>CAVZRC010000006.1:0-11458 GCA_963777695.1 uncultured Planctomycetota bacterium | reverse complement strand
CATGCCGTAGTAGGCGATCAGACCTTCGGAGTTGCCGCTGACCGTGCAGTTCATGAGCGTGGTCATGGCCCCGGGGTCGGAATAGCTCCCGGTGGCCAGGGCGCCGAAGCCGGCGGAGTTGCCGCTGACCGTGCAGTCGGTCAGCGAAGTCGTACCGAGGTTGAACAGCCCGCTGCCATAGGCGTAGTTGGCACTCCCGCCGGTGATCGTCATTCCCGAGATCGACGCCGTGACATTCGGGTTGACCTGGAACACCCGGCTCGCCCCGCCGCCGCTCACGGTCACGCCCCCCGCCGGGCCGGTGATCGTCACCGACTCGTTCGGCGTGCTCATCTCGAGCTGGATGCCGCCCAGAGTGATCGTCGTGTTCACGCCGAACACGGTGCTGTCAAAGACGATCGCCTGGGCGCCCCCGGCCGTATTCGCCTGGACGATCGCCTGGCGCAGGTCGGTCTCGCCCACGACGGGCGCGTCGGTGGGATTGTTCACGACGATCGAGGACAGCAACTGACGGTCTTCCAGCACGAGCACCGTCGGCTGCATCCGCCGCCGTCTCCGGACCTCGACCGTTCCCCGCCCGCTCCTCCGCCGATCACTGGCGCTGTAGTCAATCATCCTTGCGATGCTCCCTTGGTGTTAAACAACCTCTGGTGACAAAAGAACTGCCTGACTCTTTCACGAACGCCCCGCGCGGCACACTTCCGCTCCCGGCAGGTGCACTCGGCGCCGGCGACACATTGGCCAGCGAGGGTTCCACCCCAAGATAAACCACGTGCGGCCAAGGCCATGGTCACGGAAAGGGACTCCCCGGAAGATTTCGACAACCATTCATTTCGACTCGGTTCCGCTCAGGTCCATGAGAAGATCCAGATCCCAGAGCCTGACGATCCCGTCGTTCCTGCCCGATGCCAAGGTCCGCCCGTCGGGCGAGAAGGCGAGCGTCCAGACCCGGCCCCCTCCTTCGTCGACGACGGTGCGCTCGCGGCACGTATCGACGTCCCAGAGTCGCAAGATCCCGTCGCCTCCCTCACCGGCGAGCACACGGCCATCGGGCGAGAACGCGATCGCGGAGACCCCTCGAATCGGGCCCACTATCCGAGCACGCTCGCGCCGCGAAGGAAGGTCCCAGATCCGGACCGCCGGGTCCAGGATCGTCGACGTGGCCAGGGTCCGACCGTCGGGGGAAAAGACGAGAGACTTCGGCGGGCCTTCCTGCCGATCCAGGACGAACGAGTCTCCCGACGATGTCGGATCACAGATCCTGACCTGCCCATTGAGCTGAGAGGTCGCTAGCAGGGTCCCTTCGGGGGAGAATGCAATAGCGCGGATACCGCTCGGGGATTCGATCCCGGCGATTCGAGGATAACCGGCTTTCATCGCCCAGAGCATCAAAGTTCGATTCGCGGCCGCGGATGCCAGCGTGCGGCCGTCGGGCGAGAATGCCAGGGCCGTCACCGCGGCCGTTGTCGCCCCCCGGGTCGGCATCTCGAGCTCCGATCGCATTTCCGACGACGCGAGATCCCAGAGACGGACCGTCGAGTTCAAGGTCCCGCCGGCCAGGATCCGGCCATCGGGCGAGAACGCGATGGACCAGATCCTCTCGCCGTGCAAGGGCTGTGAGTCGCCTTTCTGACCGGTCGCGACATCCCAGAGGACGACTTTGTGATTCGAATCGACCGATGCCAGGATCCGGCCATCGGGCGAGAAACGGATCGAAACGACCGAACCGACGGTTCCCGTTGGAGATGCCCAGACCTGGGCCTTCGGCGCCGACGCGGACGTCTCCGACGTATTCTCGACGTTCCCGATCAGGATCGCGAGGCCGATGATGAGGCTCACGACCGTTCCCCTGGTCAGGATCGTGATCCTCAACGTACAGGCCGAGGGAACGCGTTCCTTCGGCCCCAGGCCGGACTCAAAGATCTGGTCGGCCATGTCGGAATTCGTCCGCCACATGAGTTCGACTCCCCTTGTCATCCGCACATGAAAAGTCCCTGTCGCGGTCGCCTGGCTGCGTTCGGCCGTGCGGATGTGCAGCGAAGATTCTTCAAAGATTGATTAGAAACATGATAATATATTTTTGTATAAGATGCATTAATTCGAAGGGATGATCAAGATGACGAATCGCGCCGGCCCGCGCCGGGATCTTCCTCTCGAGCCGGCATCAGGTACCCACCACGGCGCAGGTCTTGTCCCCGAGCGACACACGGATACCAGAACCAGTCGGGGTGGCGGAGTGCACACTTGCGTCCCGGATGGTCTCACCGGTATCGTTGTGGTGGCGACCCGCATGTCATACCCCCATCGGCGACGAAACCTATAAGCGCGGGGAAGAAAATCGCATACTGCTGATGGGAATCGAGACGGGTTCGGTGAAAGGGCTCGACAGCCGGCCTCCGCCAGGTGGATGAATCTGGGACGGGAGCGGCTCTCACCCAGGCCGGCGAGAAAGGGTCGGCAGGGGGCTCGTGTGTCCGTGCCCGTCAGGAGAGTGCGGGACGGCCGCGAGGTCGCGGTGCGAGGCCGTGGGATGCAGCACTATTTTGATTGATGGCACGATCATGCCAAAATCCGAGAGCTCGATCACCAGCGTCAGCTTGCTCTTACGCCTGGGCCACGACCCGTCGGACCAGGCCGCCTGGGAGGAGTTCGTCGACCGCTACGGCGTCAAGATCTACTCCTGGTGCCGCGCGTGGCGACTCCAGGATGCCGACGCGCAGGATGTGACCCAGGCCGTCCTGGCCAGGCTGGCCGTCCGACTGCGCCGGTTTTCCTACGACCCCGCACAGCGATTCCGCGGCTGGCTGAGGACTCTGGTGAAGAATGCCTGCCGGGACTGCATGACCGAGCGTCGGCGCACCATCGGTGGGGTCGCCACGGGCATGACCGGCCAGGCCGACATGATCCAGACAGTCAAGGCTCGCGACGACCTGGCCCGTTGACTCGAGGCGGATTTCGACCTGGAATTGCTGGAGGAGGCCGAGCGGCGGGTACGACGATGCGCCGCACCTCGAACCTGGGAGGCCTACCGCCTGACGGCGATCGAGGGTCTCTCGGGCGCCGAAGCGGCCGCGCGCCTCGGCATGAAGGTCGCGGCGGTGTTCGTGTCCAGGAGTCACGTGATGAAGCGACTCAAGAGCGAGGTCAGGGCCCTGGAAGACCATCCCGAGGCGTCTCGAGCGGAGTGATACCCAGAGCAACGATCATCAGCCGGCTCCACGAACCCGGACAGAAGGGCGGATCGATGGATTCCTGCGCGTCGCTCGAGCACCTGGAGCGATTGCTGGATGAGCAGCTCGACGACCTGCAGCAACAGGCCTTCGATGACCACGTGGAGGGATGCCCGAGCTGTCAGCAGCGATTGGAAGAGATCGCCAACGCCCGGAACGAAGCCCGTGCCCGGGTGCGTCCTTCGCCGGGTCTGGCCCGCGGCGGCCCCGAGGCCGGCTTCCTGCGAACGCTCAAGGAGCAGGGCCCGCCACGCCAGCCGGCTCGCCGAGACGAGGACTCCGTCTCCTCGCATACGATCGACGCGGGTCCATCCTCCTCGGAGGAGACAGGGCCCACGGAACAACCGCGACGATTGCCGACGATACCGGGCTTCCAGATCGTTCGCGAGATCGGCCAGGGCGGCATGGGGGTCGTCTACGAGGCGATCGAGCTGGCCCTGGGCCGCCGCGCGGCGCTGAAGATCCTGACGGCACACCGCGCCCCGACCACTGCCGTCGAGCGGTTCCGCCGCGAGGCGTGCGCCGCGGCCATGCTGCATCACGCCAATATCGTACCCGTGTTCGCCGTGGGCGAGGACGAGGGCCAGCTCTACTACGTCATGCAGTTCATCGAGAGCGAGAACCTCGGACAGGTCTTCCATCGGCTCGGCGCTAACCGAGGCGGCCGCACCCGATTCGAACACGGCGTCTCTCTCGACCGAAGGCTCCAACCCCGTCTACTTCCGCACCATCGCCCGCATCGGCCGCCAGGTCGCCGAAGCCCTGGCCTGCGCCCACCAACACGGCATCCTGCACCGCGACATCAAGCCCGCCAACCTCCTGCTCGACTCTTGGGGAAACGTCTGGGTGACCGATTTCGGCCTGGCCAGGGCGTTCGAGGGGGAAGACGGACTGACCCGGACCGGCGACATCGTCGGCACCGTGCGCTACATGGCACCGGAGCGGTTCGATGGCCGCTCGGATCCGCGGAGCGACGTCTATGCGCTGGGCGTGACCTTGTATGAGATGTTGACGCTGCGGCCGCTGTTCGCCGATTCGAATCACACGCAATTGATCGATCGCGTCGTGCACGATGAGCCGGTGCCACCGCGTCAGATCGATCGCCGCATTCCGCTCGACCTGGAGACCATCGTGCAAAAGGCGATGGCCAAGGAGCCGGAGGCGCGGTACGCCTCAGCCGCGGCACTGGCCGATGATCTACGGCGCTTCCTCGACGGCGAGCCCGTGCTCGCACGCCCGGTCGGCCCCGCCGCGCGGCTGGCGCGGTTGTGCCGCAGGCAGCCGAAACTGGCGACGGCCATCGGCCTGACGGCGGCGAGCCTGGTCCTGGCGACCGGTCTCTCGATCGCCCTGGCCTGGTCGCAATACCGCGCGGCGGCGCGGGTTCGAGGCGAGCAGGTCCTGACGCTGGCCGCGAAGACTCGGGCCGAGGAGAACTTCCGCGATGCCCAGCAGGCCGTCGAGGATTACCTCATACGAGTCAGCGATGAGACGCTGTTGCAACAACACAACTCGGGCGAGTTTCGCCAGTTGCGCAAGAACTTGCTCGAGGATGCCGTCAAGTACTTTCAGCGGTTCATCGCACGGCAAGGAAACGACCCCAAGCTGCTGGTCGACCTGGCCCACGCGCACTCGACCATCGCAGGCATCATCGGCGAGATCGGATCCAGGAACGAGTCGGTCAACGGGTATCAACAAGCCGCCGCAATCTGGGAGAGGCTTGTTCGAGCAGACCCGACCGATTCCTATACAAGCAACGAGCTGGCGGCCTGCCTTTTCACCATCGCCGATATCAAAGGGGATTCCGGCCTGCATGGCGAGTCGCTCCACTCCTTCGAGCAGGCCCTCGCGATCCTGGTGCCGTTGGCTCGCGCCAATCCCACGGACAGCTATACCCGGCGTTTATTGGGCGTGACGCTGACCCACCATGGCTTCGAACAAGAACGGGTCGGCCAGACCGATGCGGCGCTCCGGTCATTTCGAGAGGCCGTGCGGATTCTCGAGGCCCAGGTCCGCGACAATCCGAACGATGCGCAGACGCGACGCAAGGTCACGCTGGGGTACAACAGCGGTCCCGTAACCGCACAGTGGCAACATGAACTCGCCTATGCATATCGGGGCCTCGGCGTCACTCAACAGGCGGCGGGCCAGCACTCCGGGGCGCTGCATTCCCTCGAGAAGGCCCTGACGCTCTGGAGGGCGCTGGTCCGCGATTATCCCACGGCCATCGATTATCAAGGCTTCCTGGCCACAAACCTCTCTTTGGTCGGTCAATTACTCGACGAGATGGGTCAGCCCACCCTGGCGCTCCGCACTCAACAAGAGGCATTGTCGATCATGGATACTCGGCTTCGCCATAAGACCAGCGACCCTTACAGCAAGGCGGAGCGAGCGGACACCATCAACTGGATCGCCGGGTTACAGTCCAAACTGGGCCGGACCGCCGAGGGCATTCGCTCTTACGAGGAGGCGCACGACGTGATCCGGAGACTGGTCCGCGACCATCCCGAGGTCGTCCGTTACAGGATGGCCCTGGACATCGGCGACACGGGGCTTGCCGGCCTCTACCGCAAGATCGGGCGATTCACGGAGGCGCTCGCCTTGCTCGACGAGGCCGAGAAGCTACTGGAAGCGCTCCGCGAGAGTGGCCCACGTATCATTATCACCTGGCGTGCTGCCTCAGTCTTCGCGTCCCGCCCGCCGCCAACCGGACCCCGGACGAAATCGAGGCCGGCCGCCGTTACGGTGATCGTGCGATGCTCGCGCTGGAGGCGCTCGGTCGCCGGCGGCTTCAAGTCCTTCGAAGTCTTCCGGTCGGACCCCAACCTGGACCCGCTGCGCGACCGCAACGACTTCCAGGCAATGCTCCTGGATCTTGCCTTCCCGGCCGATCCGTTCGCGCAGTCGGGGGCGTCGGCCGACGAATCGCCTTCGACAGCCGCGATCGCACGGTGAGCCTCCGGGACGCGACACCGCTGACCACGAACCGCATGTGCTCCGCAAGGCCACAAGCCTGGTCGAGTTCCTCTCCACCAGACATACCGTTAGCGAGGCATTTCCGTTTGCATGCTCATGAACGCCGTATGCTCGGACTGGACCGAGGTCCTGGCGGCCGAGGCCGAAAACCCGCGGGACCGCCTCACCGCCGAGTTGCTCTGCTGGCCAGCCCCGCGCACGCCAATACAGCCGAGCGGGTCAGGGCGTTGATGGAGCGGGGAGGGGGGTGTAGGGCGACGTTCTTCAATTACAGGTGGGAGTTGGAGGGCGGAAGCGGAGGGGGATAGCTCCAATCTGGCAGGTGGGAATTGGTCGCATCGCGAGCAGCCGTGCTCGGGTCTGGATAGGCCAGTTGTCGAAATGGGGCGGAAAATGGAATCCGTGGCGATAGTCTCTAACACGCGACGACGACAAGCGAAGATAGTGGAAAGGGTCCCGTCGGTCGAGTCGTGGTGATCGAAGAGAACTAGAAGTTCAGCGACCGGGACGGGTATTGCTCGGAGACCACCCTCCGTCGAAGGAGAGAAGAATCCGATGTGGAACTGCCCGAAGTGCGAGTCAACGGTGGA
Source organism: uncultured Planctomycetota bacterium (assembly GCA_963777695.1). Classification (GTDB taxonomy): domain Bacteria; phylum Planctomycetota; class Planctomycetia; order Isosphaerales; family Isosphaeraceae; genus CAVZRC01. The sequence goes on along the minus strand of CAVZRC010000006.1, from coordinate 4,662 downwards.
TGATTCGCTCGAAATCTGCGGTTCCTGCGGCACGCCACCCGGGGGAAAACGGGGCCGAAGCCGTACCGATGCCAGCCGGGTCGGGACGATTCCGGGTTCGCCTGACTCAGACCTGGCCCGGGAGCTGGATGACGAATTCGGTCCGCCTCCATCGGCCTGGGTCGAGTACTACAGGAACTCAGATCAGACTGACGTCGCCCTCATGGCCCAGCATCTGGAGAGCCACGGAATCAGAACTTGCCAGATCCAAGAGCATCGGCTCATCAGCGGTCTGGCGATGCTTCATATCAGCGGTATCCTGATCCGCGAAAAGGACATCCCGCAGGCCAATCAGTTCATCGAAAGGATCATGCGCCGACGGGCTAAACGTCAAAGACCGAAGGAATTCCCCTGGGAAACCTTCGCTCCTATCGGGTTTATCGCCCTTACGCTCTGCACCGTCGCGGGCGACCTGATCGGTCGCGGGATCGGCGGAGGCACGGATTGGGAGCTTATCTGCAAGCGTCTCGGAGGCGCCTTGGGTTTCATCGTCGCGCTTTCGCTGATGATTCAGCTTTACAGAGCTCGTAAGAGAGCCGAATCAGAGGTTTCGGTTGCCAATCCGTGAAACGCCAAAGACGCGCGATCGCACACGATCGGGAGAATGCGGCAGACTCAGGCAAGTCGAAACACGTTCTCCCGGTCAAAATTCGAGAAATCGGCCTTCACGAAGTTGATGGCCCCGGATGCAGCCTGAGGAATTCGCCGGCAGTATCGAGAGTGCGGGAGAACCGCTATTTGACGTATTACATGCAAGGATGTCAGTCTCGCGATCAAGGAATTACCGCCGGAGCGTGGGATCGAGGAAGGTCGGTCAGGCCTTCCAGCCTGACGCCCGGTCATCAACGGTCGGCATCCGCGTTCTCCGAGAACGGGTCGGACGGGAACGCGAGGTCCATCATGAGTATCTGGAAGTCGGGCCGCGTTCGGAGCGGGTCGAGGTCGGGGTCGCGTTGCATCCAGGTGACGTCTTGGTAACCCGCTACGACCGTCCGGCGTAGCACGCGCATCGCCATATCGAGTTCGGCCGCGCCCTCGGCGGCCGACAGGCCCGATCCCGCGGTGCCGGCGATGCCCCCGAGCCGAGCGTGGCAGCCGGCCAGGTAGTAGAGAGTCTCACCTGCGGAAGTCCAAATCCGCTCGTCACTCGCGACGGCCCGCCGCCAGCTCGCCACGGCGTCGGCGGCCTGACCGGCGGTCTGCTGAGTGGCCCCGAGGCCCTTCAGGCCGAACACCAGGAAGACTTGAAGATGATCGGCGAAGGTCGGTTGGGCCGCGATCACTCTCTCGATGCTCGCGAGCGCCGCCTCGTATGACGCACGGGCATCGGCCGACTGGCCGGTCAGACGGAGGGCGTCGCCGGTCTCCAGATGGATATTCGCCAGGTAAATCTGGAACGGGTTGGCGCCCGGGTTCGCATCGGCGATGCTCTGATCGATCACTCGCGCCGCCTTGAGCGACGTCAGCGCCTCTCCTGGCTTGCCGGCCTGTTTGAGGAGAATACCGATGTTAACGTGGCTACTCGCCAGTTCGCTCTGGAAGCCGGTGACGGCGGGGTTGGCGTCGGCCAGCGTCTGCCGGATCGCCCGCGCCGCCCGGTGCGACGCCAGAGCCTCGGCCGGCTTGCCGGTCTGACTCAGCAAGGCGCCGATGTTGTTGTGGCTACTCGCCAGTTCGCTCTGGAAGCGAGTGACGGCGGGGTTGGCATCGGCCAGCGTCTGCCCGATCGCCCGCCCCGCCCGGAACGACGCCAGCGCCTCGGCCGGCTCGCCGGTCTCACTCAGCAAGATGCCGATGTTGTTGTGGCTCATCGCCAGGTCGCGTTGGAAGCCCGTGACGGCGGGGTTGGCATCGGCCAACGTCTGCCGGATCGCCCGCGCCGCCCGGTACGACGCCAGCGCCTCGGCCGGCTCGCCGGTCTCACTCAGCAAGATGCCGATGTTGTTGTGGCTATTCGCCAGTTCGCTCTGGAAGCCGGTGACGGTGGGGTTGTCGTCGGCCAGCGTCTTCCGGATCGCCCGCGCCGCCCGGTGCGACGCCAGCGCCTCTCCTGGCTTGCCGGTCTGACGTAGCAAGACGCCGATGTTGTTGTGGCTATTCGCCAGGTCGCGTTGGAAGCGGGTGACGGCGGAGTTGGCATCGGCCAGCGTCAGCTGAATCGCCCGCCCCGCCCGGTACGAGACTCAGCGCCTCGGCCGGCTTGCCGGTCTGACTCAGCAAGATGCCGATGTTGTTGTGGCTCATCGCCAGTTCGCTCTGGAAGCCGGTGACGGCGGGGTTGGCATCGGCCAGCGTCTGCTGGATCGACCGCGCCGCCCGGTACGACGCCAAGGCCTCTCCCGGCTTGCCGGTCTCCCTCACCAGGTTGCCGATGTTGTTGTAGCTATTCGCCAGGTCGCGTTGGAAGCGGGTGACGGCGGGGTTGGCATCGGCCAGCGTCTGCTGGATCGCCCGCGCCTTTTCGTACGACGCCAGTGCATCTTCCGGCTTGCCGGTCTCGCTCAGCAGAAGGCCGATGTTGTTGTGGCTTCTCGCCAAGTCGATCTGGAACTGGGTGACGGCGGGGTTGGCCAGGGTCAGGCCATCCAGCAGCGTGCGAGCTTCCTCGAGCGACGTCCGCGCCTTCGTCACTTCGCCCGGACTCCTTCATGAGGCTGCCCAATTCGATCAGGCTGCGGCCGACCTCGGCCATCGCTTCGCTGTCGGCCTCCGCCCCTTCGGCTAGCTTCCGGCGCACCTCCAGCGCTCGCCGGTGGCCGGCGATCGCCCGCTCCGTCGCGCCGATCTTGCTCGCCAGCATCGCCATCTCGCTATACGCTTGCCCCAGCGCCGCTGCGCCCGCCGGTCGGCCTGGCCCGAGAGCTTGTCCCCCAGCCGCTGGTAGAACTCGGCCGCATCCGCCAGCAGCCGGTCGCGCACCGGCTTGAGATTGTCGTTCGTGAGCAGCACCTCCTCGGCGACCCCGGAGTGGAACGTCCTGATCGCCTCCAGCGCCAGGTCGAACCGCGCCTGGACTCGGGTGTTCGCCGCCGCCAGCTCCCCGTTGGCCCGGTACTGCACGGCCAGGACCGAGGCCAGCCCGAGGGTCGCCACCACCAGCGCCACCGCGGCCGCCGTCACGGTCGTACGCCGCCGACGCATCCACCGCCGTGCCCGCTCGGGGAACGGCTCGGGCCTCGCCGAGACCGGCTCGTCGGCCGTCCACCGCTCCACGTCGTCGGCCAGCTCCCGCGGCGTGGCATAACGGCCCTCGGGGGCAGTAGCCATTGCCTTGAGACACACAGACTCCAGCGCCGGGTCGATCGACGGGACCATCGACCGGGGGGAGGGGAATTCGCCCCGCTGCACGGCCCTCAGCATGGCCCCGAGGTCGTCGCCGTGGAAGGGCGGCTCGCCGGTCAGCAGGCAGTAGAGCATGGCGCCGAGGCTGTAGACGTCCGAGCGCGGGCCGAGCCGGTCGAGGTCGCCCGCCGCTTGCTCGGGGCTCATGTACGCCGGCGTGCCGACCACCGAGCCGGGGAGCGTCTCGCCGAACCCGCTGGCCGACGACGGGACGAGTGTCCGCTCGCCGACCGCCGCGCCGGGGTCGGGCCGGCCGACGGCCTTGGCCAGTCCCCAGTCCACCACCAGCGTCTCGCCGTACTTGCCGACCATCACGTTGCCAGGCTTCAAATCCCGATGCAAGACCCCGCGCTGGTGGGCGTACTCGATCGCGTTGCAGACGTCGAGGAACCGTCGCAGCAGCTTGCGCAGTTCCAGTGACCGGCGGCCGGGGTCGGCCTTGAGCGACGAGTCGGCGTGGAAGGCGGCGATGGCGTCCTTGAGGCTGTCCCCCCGGATGAACCGCATGGCGTAGTAGGGACGGCCGTCGCCGTAGGTACCCAGGCCGTAGACCGGGACGATCCCCGGATGCTCGAGCCCGCCGGTGACCTCCGCCTCGAGCAAGAATCGGGCGCGGCTGGCCGGGTCGTCGGCGTGCTGGTCCAGGATCCGCTTCAAGGCGACCTCGCGGTGCAGCTCCGCGTCGAGCGCGACGAAGACGGCCCCGAGCCCCCCCTGGGCGTGGGGCCGCAGGACGCGGAACCGCTGGCCGTCGCTGGTGGCGGCGCCGACGGCGTAGCTCGCGGTGCGGTCGGCGTCGCCGTCGTCGTTGGTGCCCGGACCGACGCTGGCGAGGGAGGTGTCGAGCCCCCGGTCGCCGATGGCGGCCAGGCGCTCGCGGGTCGAGCGACCGGCGCCGAGGGCGGCCAGGCTCTTCTCCGGTTCCCCGCCGTGCTTCTTGAGGTGCAGGGCCACCATCGCCTCGACGACGGCGCGCTGCTCGGCGTCGAGGGCGCCGCGGTCCAGCAGGTGGTCTGCGATCGACCGGGGCTTGTCGCGGGCCCAGGCCTGGAAGGCGGCGACGAGCTGGCCCTGGTCGATCAGGCCAATCTGGAGCGCGAGCATCCCGAAGAGCAGGTCACGCGAGGGATCGAGAGAACGCAGCATGGTCGTCAGCTCCCCGGCGCGTCGTCTCCGGCAAACAATCCGTCTTGGCAAGGCCCCACACACACTCGAGAGGAAAGAAGTAACGGCGCGTGGCTGCGATTATAACGAGGTGCCCGCCGAATTGCTCCGGCTCCC
>CAVZRC010000005.1:0-845342 GCA_963777695.1 uncultured Planctomycetota bacterium | reverse complement strand
CGAATTGCTTCCATGAGCCAAAAAATTAATTCAAAATTTCATGTATGATTTCGATTCGTTGCAATCCTTGCGTTCCTCCTTATTTTCGTGCATTTCGTGTACTTCGGATTCCCATTTCTTTGGTTTGAGGGTTTCGCGGACTAGCTGCGTCCGCATTTCGTTCTCCATGCCGGATGCCCTGGACACTCATCTCTCGCCGCAAGAGGCCAGGGCCATCGAGGCATAGCCGGTCCCGGTGTGGGTGATGCAGTGGGCATGATCCAACGTGGGAGAACGGGTGAACCACCGCCCGGAGGCGCGCTGGTGCGTCTTGAGTCAGCCAATCCCGCGGCGGATCGGTTCGGCATCGGCGGGCATCTCGGACTGGCGCAACACGAAGACGACGAATCCGGTTCCATAACCGTCGGCGGGGGCGTCTTCGGGGTTGGGCGTGCCATCCCATCGCTCGAATCGTCCCAGCGAGCGCGGCATCTCCCACCGGATGCCCCTCGTCCGCCTTGGGGGTTCTCCTCCCGGCGGAACGCTGAGTTAACACTCGCGGAACCCCGGGTGGCCCATGGGCGCTGGCTGGATTCGTGCCGGTGATTGGCACGGCGTTCCTTGAACTAATCGTGTGAGGGGCTTTCCGCCTTTTCCCAAGTTCTTGAGCTTACATGAAGCCATGACATCCTTTAGAATCGGCCCGCGAGTCATGTTCCTCGGGGATGCCCACACAACGGCCTCATCGCTCGTTTCGGAGAATTGGCCGCCGTTCGGTGCGTGGGCCTGTCCTCCGGCACCATCGGAGTGGCACCGCATGAGTCCTTCCTGCATCATCCCGACCTTCAACGGCAGCGATCCGCTCGCCTCGATCGCCGGCCAGGGATCTGGGCTGATGGCCGTCCCCGAAGTTGATCAGGGTGGCCACGGATCTTGGTACATCCAAGTCGCCCTGGCCGTGGCGAGTTGGATCCTGCTCTGCCACCTGCACTGGGAGAACGACGGCTTGTGGTTCCCCCAGGATGCCCCCCGCCACCTGATCGATGGCGTCTTTCTGAAGGACTACCTGGCAGCCGGGCTACCGCCGCCGATCGAGTACGCCCGGAGCTATCTGATCCGATATCCGATTATCGATCCTACCAAGTATCCCCCGGGCTTCCATCTCCTGGAGGCGGCGACCTTCTCGGTCCTTGGACCGTCGCCGTGGGCGGCCAAATGCCTCGTCCTGGGCTTCGCACTGCTCGCGGCATTCTATCAAATCGCATGGCTCCGACGGTTCGTGGATTTGGCGGCCGGCTATCTCGGGGCACTCCTCCCCATCTTGCCCTGCATCGTCCGATACTCGCACGCCATCCTCCTGAACGTCCCGGCGTTCGCGCTCCAGCTCGCGGCTCTCTATCACGCTCGATGCTGGCTGGACGGGCGCGGACGGGGCCATCTCTACCCGGCCGCCGCCTTCGCGGTGGCCGCCCTACTTTGCTACCAGGGGGCGGCCGTCCTCATCCTCGTCCTCGTCACGTGGCTCGGCCTCACAGGCCGTTGGCGGCTTCTGCTCAACTGGCGCGGGGTCATTGTCGCCGTCGCGGTCCTCCTGCTACCGACCCTGCTCCTCGCCTGGAGCCTCAGAGCCTCGGGCCAGGCTCGTTGGCTTCTGGATTCCCCGTACATCGGCCTTCGCGTAACCTGGCTCTGGTATCCCATGAGGATGACCGGCGCGTTCGGCCCGTTCGTCCTCGCGGGGGCCGCCCTCGGCGCCGCGGCCGGGGCCCTCGTCGGCCGATGGAGGCGCGAACTCACCTTTTCCGGAGGATGGATCGCCGTCACTTACCTGTTTCACTCCTATCTTTTCGGCAAAGACATTCGATATATCTTGCCTCTGGCCTCACCCCTTCTCTCCCTGACAGCCGTCGCCGTCTGGTCGATCCTCGGGCCGCTGACAGGACGGCTTCGGCCCCGGGTGGCCTTCGCCGCAGCACCGGCGGTGATCGCATCTCTACTGGCGATGCATCTCTGGCTCGCCCGATCGGTGGTCCTGCCGCGCGTGGACGGTTTCGAGGCGATCGTCGCCACGATCCAGGCCGACTCGGGGCCGACCCCGGGATCGATCCTCGTGGCTCTCGACGGGTTGAACTGGGCCCTCTTGACGTGCTTCGTCCGGCTCGACGACCCCGAGTTCCGGCTTCGCGTCCTCCCCGCATCCTGGTTCTGGAAATTCGCGGGAGTTACGCCTCCGTCGGCCCGCGGGTCATCCGGCTCCTTGGAGGCCGGAGCGATGGAATCGCTCCTCGCTCACTCCGGGTGCCGCTGGGTTATCATCCAGGACGACCCGGAGCTTGGGACTTCCTCCTCGCGGCCATCCTCTCGCCTCTTGAGAGACGCCCTCCGACTCCCGCATTTCCAGCCCATACGCACTTTCGAGATCCGTGGGCCCTCGCCCGCCACTGCCACGCTCTACCGCCAAGTCGGCCCGATCGGGGACCTCTCCGACGTGGCTCGTCGAGCCGAATCACGAACCACCGGCATGGAATGGCTGCTTCGGGAACCCGTCAAGAAAGCTCGATAGCGATGGGACTCGGGGCCTTCCCTCGCTCCAGATTGGGGTCGAGAGAATGGCAAGGCCGAACTCTTTCATAAACGAAGCCCGACACGTTCGCCGCCTGCGAGATCGCCAGCAGGAGCGAGAGCCGGATCGACTCCAAACCGCCCTCGCGGGTCGCCGGATAGCGCAGCAGATCCGAATAGAATCGGAGCGGTTCCACGCACAGGGCCTCCTGATCGCGAACCGCCACGATCCGGCGGAAATAGTAGGCTCCCCGCCCGTAATTGAAATGCTGGCGGCAGAATCCGCGGAAGTCCAGCGTATGTGCGTGCTCGACCACGGCCTCCGGCGCCTCGAGCAACGGATACCCATGATCCGCCCAGCGGACGCAGAACTCACGGTCCTCTGCCGCGGCGAGTGGCATATCGGTATCGAAACCCCCGAGTTCGCGGAACAGGGAGGTCGGTACGGCCAGGTTGTTCGAAGTGAAGAATCGGCCCTTTCGCCGCGTGAAGTAGGCGTACAGGTAGTCGATGAGCATCTGACTGGCCGTCGCGTACGGATTCCGCGGGAGCCGATTGATCGTGCGGCCGCCGATGGCATGTCCCGGTGCCCCGGCAAATCGCTCCGCGAGGCGTCGTAACCAGTCCCGGGTCGGGGTGCAATCATCGTCGGTAAACGCCAGATAGTCACCGTGCGCCACCGAGGCTCCCACGTTGCTGCGCGTGCCGGGCCGCCGTGCGGTTGGACGATCAGGTTGACACGCATCCGGTGCCGAAAGCCGGCCACGACGTCTTCCGGAGACTGCATGCTCTCATCGTCGACCACGACGACCTCGAACCGGTCGCGCGGGTAGTCGAGTTCGGCGAGGGAGCCCAAACACTCGCCCAGTTGCCAGCGTCGGTTGTAGGTCGGGATCACCACCGTAAAGGCAGGAGGCGAGGCATTCGTGGCCATCGGACTTGAGTCTCAAGGTGTCAAGCAAGTAGTTAAAGGCGAGAAGGCGGGCCATATTGATCCGCGGCGGGAGAAAAATCGTGATGGCGCAGGACGATCGCGTTCACGAATCCGGGCGTCGGTACCTTGACCGACAGCGGGATCCCGGGTGGGTTTGGAGGATAACACGCATATCGCCGCGATGCCACATGCTAGCGGGGTACGAGCGGCCATTTCTCGGAGGTGTTGATTTTCGACAACATTAACGATCGACATTGTGGTCGCGATTACGAACGCGGCTCGTCTCTGATGCGGGACATTTCTCGATGTTGCGAACTCCCCGGACGATCGCGGCGTGGAGAAAGCCGCAAGGAACCGCGAGACGAGCAAGTCGCCCGCGAGGACTCGAACAGGATGGCGAGTCCGGGGACCAGGAGTCCCGCGAGTCGAGGGCACGGCACTCGAAGTCTGGCTTCGGCGATCCGATCGAAGTATGCCGGAACGTCACAGGCATCGTCGGCCCCGCGCGGGTTGGTCAGGTCGTGAGAAATGGATTGAATCGTTGATAAGTATGGATGAGCCGCCATTTCGCCCGGTGCAGATGCCAGACGACCGGGTGTAATTCTCCGCGCGTCGGCCATCTCGGGTGGATCGCGTTCGCTTCGGGCATGGTGGACGCGGCGTGGTCTCGGGTCAACTCCCGGACGCAGGGGGGATCGATGCCATAGAGGCGGACACCCGTGCGGATGGCCCCGCCGGTCAGGCAGTCGGCCGGGACGCTCACCGGGTCGCCGTGGGAGAGCAATTTCCGGGCTCCGCTCAGTCGGAGCATGTACCCGACGGCGCCGAACGCCATGCTCGCGAACTTGACGCACCGCCGGCGTCCCAGGGGGCGGCTTCCCCAGAAGGAGACCCGCGTGTCGCCGCGGTAGAACGAGACCAGCTCCCAGTCCCGAGGCAAGGCATCTCTCAGGTTGATGACCTCGAGGAATGCGGGATCGACGACGGCGTCGTCCTCGAGGATCACGACCGACTCCCATCCCTCGTCGAGCTGTTTCTGGTAGAGCATGCGGTGAGAGAGGCTGCAAGCGATCTCGGTCGGAGTCAGGTCTCTCCCAAGGAACCGCCGCGTCTTTTCCGCGTCGGTGGAGCGGGCACACTCCTCCGCCGTCAGCGTCCGGCCGTCGATGGCCTCGATGATTTCGAAGCGGATCCCCAGCTCGTCGAGGTGACTCGCGATGCGATTGCGCCGCTGCGTCGATCGCCGCAGGTTGAGGACCCAGATCGGGGGAAAGTCGTTCGGCCGGGACGCCGGCGATACTCGGGAGATTGTCACGCTCGTGGATCCGTTCATGTTCTACGAAAACGACTCACGACCTGCCCGATGGACGCAGGCACTGGTTGAAGATTCATGGCGGCGAGGGCGTGACGGGACGTCGTGGCGCCGACCGGCAATCGAGCGAGGGCAATCGCTCTCTGGCTCTCGCCGTGGAGAGGAAGCTCGTCGATGCACCAATCCTCGAAATCTCCGCGTCATTCGTCTCGTTCTCTGAGTATACTCGACCGGTGATCCGTGTTGTAGGCGCACCATAACTAGAAGTACGGCCGGCTTCCGGTCGTCGTCATCGCCGAGGACGACGGTGATCCTGGTTGACATCTGCCGTGCTGTCTGCTGATCCGGAGTTCTCCCGTGCCACGCCGCCAGATACCACCGATCTGGGTGGTCAACCTGAGACGCTCGACCGAGCGGCGAGAGCACATCGCCCGGCAACTTGACGGCCTGAGCGTCGATTATGAGATCATCGACGCCGTTGACGGTTCCGAACTCGGACCGGATGACCTGGCCGCCTGTTACTGCCCATCCGGGGCGATCTCGCTCCTCGGCCGGGAGCTGACCTCGGGCGAGATCGGGTGCAGCCTCTCCCACCTCCGACTCTACCGGAGGCAAGTCGATGAGGGGCTCGACGAGGTCGTCATCCTCGAGGACGATGCGGTCGTCGATCCCGCCTTCCTCGAAATCCTCGGTCGCAGGGAGGACCTTCCGGCGGACTGGGAGCTGGTCACGTTCTATGGTAGCCCTGCCCGGATTTCCTACTGGGGAGCGCGGGCGATCGATCCGCGACATCGTTGCGTGAAGTTTGCCAGCATCGCCTACGGCACCCTCGGCTATTTGCTCCGCGAGAGCGGCGCACGAAAGCTGCTGGCGCACGCCCTGCCCATCCGCATGGCGGCCGATCATCTGACCGGCGGCCGCATCCGGACCGGCCTCCGCCTCTACGGGCTCGTACCCCCTTGCATCCGCGAACGGCCCTCCGGCGCTCTGGATTCGACCATGCCGGACTCCCATGCCGTGCGCGGACGATGGCCGACGAGGGAAGAGCTCCATCCCGCGATCTGGCCCCTGCATCGATTGAAATGGGGCTTGATCCACTTCTACCAGAAATGCAACCCCTATCGCGTCGTCTGAACGGCGGAGGCGCAGGAAGGTCCTCGCCGACGTTTATGTTCGCGAACTCTCCGAAGGACGCCATCCATTGACCCGCTACGCCGAACTCGCCGCCGCCCTCGCGATCTACCTCGTCGGCATTGCCCTGCGAATGGTCCAGATCACCTACAATTTTGACGGCGACGAACTTTTCTCCGCTCGGCTGGCCCCACAGCCCTTCGGCGAGCTGATCCGACAATCGCTGGCGGACCAGCCTCATCCGCCGCTACATTACCTGTTGCTGTCTCTCTGGGTACGGGCGTTCGGCGCCGCGGAGGTGTCTGTCAGGGCGTTCAGCATCCTCTGCTCGGCGGCGTTCCTGATCGTAGCCCATCGCCTCCTGCGTCGGCTGATGTCACCGGGGCCTGCCCTCGGTTCACTCGGCATACTGGCCGTTTCACCTTTCTTTGTCTACTACGGCCAGCAGGCCCGGATGTACAGCCTCATCGCGCTCCTCACGGCCGTCAACCTGCTCGCCTTTCAGAGACTGATCGACGCACCTGGGGACCGTCGGCGGGCCGTCGTCTGGGCGACGACGTGCGCCCTGTTGATCTGGGCGCAATACCTCGCAGTTCTGGCGGTTGCCGTCGAGATTGCCGTCTTGTTGCCCGGCCTACCGCGCCGAGATCGGGTAGCCGTGCTCAGCGGCGGGGCCCTGGCCATCGCCACCGTCCTGCCTTGGCTAATCGCTGCAATGGGTGGCCAAATCTGGAGCCGGACGGACCCGCTACGGCAGATCAACTGGCTCGAGCGACCGAGGCCGCGGGATCTAACCCGTTTCTACATCAGGGTCTTTGGTGAAGTCCCCGGCGTCCAGGGCCAGTGGCTCTTGCTCATCCTGGGAGCCTTGGGTGTGGCCTACTACGCGACGAGAATTCGGTGGGGGCTGAGCCGACCCGCCTTGACCCTGACTACGATGGGCCTAGGCGTGCCACTGGCCGTCTTGGCCCTGTCCATGTACGGTCCCAAGACGATCTTCGTCGGGCGCCAACTGATCGGTTCGGCGCTGGCTTTCGTCTGCCTGGTCGGCCTCTGGACCGCAAGCCAGCCCCGTTGGCTGGGCGGCGCCATCCTACTCGGGACCCTAGCGTGGTCGGCAGCGGCGGCACCTTCGGCCTTCCCGGTATACTCGAAGCCGCCCTGGCGAGCGGTCGCCGATTACCTCGACGCGGATTATCCGGGCCGCACGGTCCTGGCGACCGAAAGATGGGTTGCGAGTCCACTGAGGTACTACCGACGGGCAGGCGAGGTCCAGTTGACGCGGGGCCCGCTCTCCGAGCCTGCGCTCCTGCTCTGCCGGCCGGGTCGGGATGAGGGCCTGGCGCGGACCTTGTCGCCGCTCCGGGGCTGGTCGTGGGGCCGGGAAGGGTCGTGGGACCGGACGCGGAGCTTGACCCTATACGAGGTTAGCGGAAGATCGAATTGACCACCAGGCACTGCCCTCGCCGTAGTTCGTATCCGTGCCGGACGCACTGAAGGGCGGCCTCGAATAACTCGGGATGTCGGACCCAAGATGAGATTGCCGCATCGAAAAGAACCCTGGCAAGAGGTTCTTTGAGGGCTGCCGCGAACAGAACTAAATCGGATTTCTTATAGAGAATATGTTCTGAGATCGATACAAAAAGTCCCGGTCGCGTGAAGCGATTGCCCGCAGGAACGTGGCCGAGTTCGCGCTCTCGGGGAATATTCTGTCGTGGAGTTCGATGATCAGAAGAGGGAAAAGATCAATCCAATCCGTGTTTTGTGAGAAAAGAGTTCGCTCGCCTCCCTCAATATCGATCTTGACGATAAAATGGAGCAAAATCCTTATACTGCTGCAAGAAGTGATCGATGGGGAACGCCTGCACCCGGGAACCACCATGAATATCTGGCGAATCCGGCGCGAACTCTCGCGTGCGGTATCCCCACTCTCCCACACCAGGGTCGAACAGTTCCAAGGTTTCCGCTATCGCGCTGACGGCGCCCATGACCGGGTTGAACATCCGGGCCGGCGCAGTTCCGCCGCAATAATTCCATGTTGCCCTCGTCGGGCTCGACGGCGACGAGTCTAGCCTCCGGAAAATGCGTGGCAAACCAGACCGCCGAGGGCAACATCGCGAAAGCAGTCGATGATCAGCGGCCTGGTTGGGGCGATACGCGGGAATTCTCTAATCGGCCGCTTCGCCGAAACGGCGTGAGATCGTAGTCCTTCTGGATGAAGATCTGGTCGTACACGCCGCGATCCGCGGTGGAGCCCTTGGCACGTAAAACTCCCGCTTGCCGAGCGGAGTCTCGGTACAGATGGGCACGATGGAGACTTCGCCCGAAGGCACGGCATTCGAAGGTCTGTACCTCGCGCCGGATCCTTGAAACCGAGACCTGAAGAAGCGAAGTGAGGAAATAATGGATCGCATTTGCACGTTTACAGCGAAATCTAGAAAGGTTGTTCCTGATATAACGTCAAGTGGATGTCAACTTGTCACGATCTGGATAATAACACGTGCATCGTTCGTGGCCGAGCGAAGGCCGCCGCAAGCGCCGCGAACCGCCGCCCCGGAAAGCATTCGCTACGCCTGAAGGGCGCCACTGAATTCAACATATTTTCATATTCTTTTTGGTAGCCGAGCACTTCGACGTCCTGGCGATATCGCTCGTGAACGAGACGCAACACCGGCTCGGTGTAGAGAATCCGGTGATCGAACCGATCTGCGTTCGCTCTTGTGACGTTCACTCGTTCAAGCCTGGGATCGAGATCGTATCTAGCGGCGATTGGCTTCCATTGGTGGTCAAGCTCCTCAATCTTGCCGACGAAATCAACCTGCAATTCACCGTCTCGATACAAGAGGGCGTACTGGCTCCTGAAGTGGGGATCGGCGAGCGGATCGGGAATCCTGCTGACTCGCTCTGCAAACTCGGCAAAGCTGAGCTGCCCCGGCAGGTCGAAGATGTATCGATCGTAATACTCCGCCCGATGTCCGGCGTCCGACGCGAGGAGGATCTTATCGCGATAGCATGAGGCCAGCCGGGCGAAGGGATCTCGTGTGAAGGTGAACCGATAGTACTTTTTTTGGGATTCGGTCAGGGAGCCGGTCCGAATGTTCCATCGGTGGTGCGTGTGGTAGCTTTGAATATCGTCCGCGAATTCCAAACCGATCGCCTTCCCCAATGCGGACTTGATGGCCGTGCAAGCGGCCTTCGGGACTGAAAGGTACACGAGCTTACGCTCGTCAAGCACGTAGAACCGGCGGGGACTGATCTCTCCGTGCTGCCTGAGGTTCCGTTCATGACCCCGGGTCAAAAGCCGCCTCATGAAGAAGAAACCCGGGGGAAACCGATCAGTCGCGGCCTCGTTTTCCGTCATCTCCCGGACGCGCGCGACCAATCGCTCGCTGTCGGCCGGGAAGGGGCGAGCGAAGAGGGGCAATCCCGTCCGATGCGAGCCGGGTTTTGCGAGACGTAGGAGTTGACGATCTGAGATCTCGACCGGGCCGTCGCCATCGCCGGACCAGTCCGAGAACATCAATCCCCCGCATCGCCGTTGACTGAAGGGCGAATTGGCTAGGATCGTCGGAAACATGATCTCCGAAGGTCGCTGAATTTGTTTGAAGAAGCCGATGAGCTCAGTTCGCCGTTCGACGAGGGCGCGGACGTACTCGCAAGCGGCCCGCGTTAGCGCCCACGACCCGTCGCCTTTGTAGGGACGGAGGCGGCCCAGCCATCGCTTGTAGTCTTGGTTTGTGGATGACAGGTTAGAGAGCGGGCTCGTGCGGGCCGCCGCCATAGAAATCTGGCCCGAGCCAAGATTCCGCTGATTCAGCCGCAGCGACGCCTCACCCATCCGTTCGTTCATGGCAAAGGCATCGATAAACTCCCGGCCGCTAAACTCCTCGAAAAAAGACTCGATCCACCGACGGCCGTGGACGGGATAATCACAATCGCTGAGCAGGACGAAGCGCCGGAGTGTCGAATCGGCGTCGAGGGCGCCGCACATCAGGCGCAGCGCGGCCTCGACTGCAGAGTACTGCCCCGCGAAGGTCGAGATGCGCTGGCGCAAAAAACGGCAATTCGGCGGAGCGTTGACGGAAAACTCTTCGAGCGGGCGATGCGCGTCCACGTGCACGAACATCGTACTACTCGACGAGTCGAGCGCGCAAGCCAGCCTCTCAAAATGGACGGGATTATCACGCGCGAGTACCAGATATGCGATTCTCATACGATGGATTTCGAGTCGATCCTGATAGAGGTCAATGATTGACACCGGGAGCTTCGGCGCTCGGACACGGATAAACGACCGCCCGCCAAGGGGCAGCTTCAATCGGACGAACTCCGACTGCCGGCCACGCTCCCCGCGACATCCAGTTTCAGATGTCATAGCCGAGCACCCCGAAGTCGATCCCGGACAAGTCCGATAGTCGGTGATTGCTCTCGCGGAAGCACCCTTCATATCGCCTGGCCAGAATCTCCTCCCAACGCCGCTCGTATCGCGAGGCCTGCCGCGCCGGCCAGATCCCATCAAGTTTCCGACAAAATCTGTTAATCTTGATATGAGCCCGCGTGAACTTTCGCGTGAGCGGATTGATCTCGATCAGCGGATTAAGTCGCCGCCGCAAGTCGAGGGCGAAGCCCGACATCCCCACGTGTTTCGGCGGCGCAGGGTTTCGATCCGGCCAGGGGATCGGCAGAATTCGAGCAATTTCCGGACGTATTCTGCCGGGTCTCGCTTCAGCATCTCCATGGGCATCACCAGGACGTTTTCATTTCCATAGAGGCCCTGGTAATACCCGATAACACGGTCGTATTCGAGGTAATCCGGGTGCATGATGGGCATCACGCCGAGAGGCTCGTCGCCCCGGCCGACGTAGACTTCCAGCGGCAAGGTGCCGCCTGCCAGGATATACTCGCGATAGGTCAACATCGCCATCGACTTTTGTTCGCGCACTCCGATGAGGATGCGGGCTTTTGGGAAGACGGAATGGATTCGATCGGCCATGTGTCGCCCTGTATATTGTCGCTTACAGGGATCACCGCTCAGAATCTCTTCCGAAAGTATCGGAGTCCTCGGATCGTCGGCGACGGAGCGCAATCCGTCCTCGAATAACGATCGGGCCCAGTCTCGGTCGTAGCGATATGAGTTGGCGGTGACGAAGGCGGCGACCGCCCGCGAGCGTGCCCGCTCCCAGGGCGTGACGAAGCCCGACCTGGGGTCGGCGAATACCGTATCCTGAAGCCATGTGGTCGCAGTCTTGATGTGACCGATATGAATGCAGAGCTCGAAGTCCCGCCTCGCCACAGTCGGTTGATCCCCTCCAATCACTTTGGATTGTCCCGTACCAGTGATTGATCGATTACATGGACCTTAAGCTTGCGTGCCATGCCCTGCCTGAGCAAATAGCCCAAGGTGTGGTCTATGACCCCGATAAACTCGATGCACCATGGCGGCGATCGAACCAACGGCTTCCCCGGCACGAAACCAGTGGATTATTCAGCCGTTGAAAGATGACGATAGCCGCAACGACCGGTTCCGAGTCCGATAATCTGCATCTTATCGAAGTACCACTCTCCTCTCGCGAGATCGAGTGAACTCGATGTTACCAACTCGCTCCTTTCCAGGAAAGAGGCACGAGCGGCGCGTGGCGAGTGCGAAGGTGGACGAGCGGTTACGATCGATGTGTGCGACGAATGCGGGAGACGTTGCCGGGCGAGCGGGCCGCGACGGCATTCAACTTCGCCCCGACCCGCGAAACGAGCCCACCTCGCTTCAGCAGAATCCCCAACACCTTCGATCCATCTGATTCTATCGCCACTCGTGGTCTACTGCTACCCGGCCCCGGCATGGTCCGCGACCCCGATGATCAGACGATCGATCGAGAGGGTGGCCGGCCGGAAGCCAGGGGGCAGATTGAAGACATCTCGGTCGGCCTGGACGATCACCACCCGCTGGCCCGGCCTGGCGCGTTCGGCCATTCGCACCGCGTCGGCGGTGTCGTAGGCGACGAAGACGGCCTGCGAGGTTTCGCCGAAATAGTACGGCATCGAGGGGACCTCGCGCTCCTCGTCAGCGAGCCGTCCCGTCGGCCGCCCGACCCTGTGCCACTCGAGGTTGGCGATCGGCGGGTTGACGATCAGAAAGTCGTCGGGCTGGACCGTGCGGCCGATCAGGCGAGCGATCCTCTCCTGGCGGAAGGCCATGGCATTCGGACGGGCGTTCCCGCGTTGAGGAATGACGTCGATGTAGAAGAAGCCGGCCAGGAGGATCATCCCGGCGGCGACGCGCGCCGCCGGGCGATCGACCAGCGACTCGAAGGCATACCTGCTGACAAATCCGGCCGCCATCGCCTCGACCGGCACGATCATGAGGAGGAAAAACTGGTGCATGGCGATGTTGATGGCGAGCAAGCTCAGGGGCAGGCCGTATGCCAACAGGGTCACGACCCAGAAGCGTCCCCGGAACCGCGGCCACCCGGCGGCGAGGGCGGCCATGAAGATTAGGGTGGCCACCGCGGGGACCTTCCCGATCCAACTGAGGCTCCGGTCGGCTAGGATTCGGGCCATCCCGAGGTGGTTAAGCTGATCACTGGCGGCGAGGCGGGATGATGAACGCAAGTTCACATGTTGTGCGAACTCGCCGAGCTGTGCGACGAGCCCCTCGATCGAACCCACCGCCAGACCGATCGTCACCAGGTGCACCGCCACCGGGATCACGATCGCCGTCGCGGCCAACCCGACGCCGAACCGCCGCCGCCCGAGCCAGACTTCGCGTCCTGCTGCTGGAAGGATCGCCGCCCAGGCGATCCAGCTATACATGGTACTGATGATCGCCAGGATCACGATCGCCAGCCGCACCCCGGGCCCCCGCTTCTCGCCGGAGAGCAAGGCCAGGGAGAGCATCAGCGGGCCGAGCCCCAGGGTCTCGAAGACGCAGAATGTCGAGTAGCGGAACAGCAGGGCCGGGCAGGTGGCCGCATAGATCAGCGCGAATCCCCCCACCCTTTCTCCCCAGAGATTCGTCGCCAGGGCCCAGAGGCCCGAGAAGAAGAGAATCATGCTGACGATCACCGGCAGCCGGACCGCCTGGTCGAACGGGACCCCCAGCGCCATCGGAACCGCGACGGTCCAGGACGCCAAGGGACCATAGGACGTGTGCAGCGTCAACTTCCCGTCTTGCGTGATATGCCGGACGTTCGCTCCACAGGTCCGTCTGAGCCCGAGCGTCAGGTGCCTAAGGCCCGTCCCACCGATCTGCCGACTCACCCAAGCGTTGTCGACCCTCAGCGGGTCGCCCAAGCGCGAGCCCTGGTACGCGGTCCAGGCGAGGATCACGGCAACGGGCAGCAGATATCTCAGGCCGACACACCTGGCGAGCGTCACGGGAAATCCTCTACTCTGTCAACGTTGGATTGGTCGCTGCATCCTCCGATATGGAGGAAGCATCCGGATGCACTCGCGCATTCTGATCTGCGTCGCGATATCAATGGCATGATCGTTCAGAGGATTCATCGCGTTATAAATATAGTTATTATGCCGAAGATACTTCGAATGTTCGGGGCCCGACATTTCCAGCATCGGAAGCATGAAGGCCTGATCCCCTGACATCCGCCAGAAATCGCCGCTGGAATCCCTCAAGTCCCGCGGGTCGATGGCTCGAAACAGGAAGGCCCTCCAGGTACGCAGGTGCGACGTGACCCACGGGTGACCGCGGATGTCGTCCCAGGATGACAACGGCCGGCATAACTTAGACTGCTGCAAGAGGTTATCTCGAAAGATTAGCATGCTGCCCCAAGTGAGCCAGACACTGTCCGCCGAGTACGCGTCCTGTACCCGCTGGAAGACGAGCTCATCCGGCAACCAGTCGTCGCCGTCTACCGCCACGCAGACATCGTCATCCCCTATCTCAGGGCGGCTCAGGACATTAAGATATGCGCCGACCTGGTAGAGCTTCTCTGTATGATTTATCAAGATGATCCGAGCATCATCCCGAGCCCGCCGCGCCACGATTTCATCGGAGCCGTCGTCAGACATATCATTAAGAATGTAGCAACGCCACTCACGGACCGTCTGATCTTGGATACTCGTTATGCATCTCTCGATGTATGGCCTTGCGTTGTAAAGCGTCGTCAGGATTCGTAACATCCGGTATCTATCTCCTTGAATTGAGCAATCGAAGAGCTCATACCATGCGACATTCGATTCCTATCGTCTCGGGCCGAAGTAACCCGAACTCCACGACGCGGTGCGCCTCTACGAAGGATTTCCGCCGGGAGGAGGCGCTCCGGATCTCGGACGAGATCGAGTTCCCCCTACACACGCAAGCATGTCAGTCGGACGAACATGTTGGAGACCGGAATCGACTTCAGAGCAGTGGGCTATGAAGTCTGAATCCCGCGCCTTCGACGACCGGCGTCATACGATCGAGTTTGGATCGATTCTCCTCAATAGATACCGCCAACCCCACTTCGTGCGGTGGCGGGCCCAGCGCACAAGGCCCACCTCCCTTCGAGACGGTTTCCTGCGGCGCAACGAATAGACTTCCGGCATGGTGGAGTGAGCCGGGCCGTAAGCGCAATGCCGGATGCAGGGGGGGTCGAGACCGTAAAGACAGACACCCGTCTTGAACTTGCCGCCGGTCAGACAATCGGCCGGGACGCGAACGGGATAACCGTGGTCCAACAACTTCCGGGCGCCGCTCAGGCGGATGAGATAACCCACCGTTCCGTTCGACGATGCTGGCGAACTTCACGCACCGATGGTGGCGATCGATCCGCCGGCTCCCCCAGAACGATACGGGGGGGTTATTCACGCGATGGAACAGGACAAGCTCCCAATCGGCGGGAAACGCTTCGCGGCGCCTCAGGATGTCAGGAAACGAAGGGTCGATGTTGACATCGTCCTCCAGAATGACCACCTCTTCGTGCCCTTCCTCAACTTGTCTCTGATAGAGTCGTAGATGCGACAGGCTACAACCGACCTCGCCCAGGGTCAACTCCCTGCGGATGAGCTCGACCGCCGCGGACGGGTTGTAGATCGCAGACAACTCCTCAGGACCGAGCTCCCTGCCATCAACGGCCTCGACAAGCTCGTAATCCAGATCAAGGCGGTCCAACTCCGCGCGGATGAAGTTGTGCCGGTTGACGGAACGCCTGAGATTGATCACCCAGATCGGCGGTATCGGACGGTGGTTCATAGGAAAACCTTGGCGCTGCGACGGCGATCTTACACGGCCTGCGGGTGCGGATACCTAACCTCGATGATGCGGCCGTTCTTCAGGACGACGACCTGGTCGGCGTCGCGGATGGTTGACGCCCGATGGGCAATGACGATCACGGTACGGCCCCGTCCGAACTCCTTGAGCGCCTCCTGGATCAATCGCTCCGTCTCGGTGTCCAGCGCACTCGTGGCCTCGTCGAAGATTAGGATCTGGGGATCGACGACGATCGCCCGCGCCAGGGCCAGTCGTTGCCGCTGGCCGCCGGAGAGCCGTACGCCGCGGTTTCCGACGAGGGTGTCATATCCGTCCGGAAGTTCCATGATGAAGTCATGGGCGCAGGCCCGCCGCGCCGCGGCGATCAGGCGCTCTTCGGACGGCGGCTCCGCCGCTCCGTAGGCGATGTTGAATCGGACGGACTGATGGAACAGAAACGTATCCTGGGCGACGGTGCCGATCTGGCGGTGGTAGCTTTCGAGCTGGAGTCTGGCCAGCGGTCGTCCATCGATGGTGATCTCTCCGGCTTGCGGGTCATAGAGACGCAGCAGCATGTTGACGAGAGTTGACTTGCCCGAACCCGATTCTCCGATGATGGCGGTCATCTTGCCCGCGGGGATAACAAGATTGATGGATGAGAGGGCGGGTTGCGGACGTCCCGGGTAGCTGAACCTCAGCCGGTGCATGCGGATTTCGTGGATCAGGCCGGGAAACGGCTCGTCTCCGTCGCGGATCGTTGGGCTTGCGTCGGAGCGCAAGGACTCGGCAACGGACCTCAGATAGGGGAGCTGGCTGGCGACGATGACCTTTTGCCCGTTGAGGATTTTCAAGAGGGGGACCATCCTGAGCAGGACGAACATGAAAGGGAGACTACGCGCCAGCATCCTTCGCGCATCCCCACCGTCCAGCCAAAGCGAGACGAGGAAAATCGCCGCCATCGCACTGGTTGCGATCACGTCCGTGATCGGGTGGACCGCGAAATTCATGATCGTCCGCCGGAATGATACCCTCTCTACGGCCTTGATGTCCCGCTCAAGCTCTCTGAGATGCTGCCTTTCCGTGCTCGAGGCCTTGATCAAACGGATCGCATTCACGGTCTCGTGTAGAGTGGTGCTCATCACTCGCCCAGACGTGGCCGCATCGGACCCCAATTGGGACAAGCTTCGCGCGTAAACCAGCCCGAAAACCACGGACAGGGTCCCCACGCCCACCGCTAACACGGCCAGCCGCCAGGAGAGGACGAAGAGGATCGCCGCCAGCATGATCAGCGCGATCGTGTTGGTGACGAACTCGACGGAGACGCGGACCAACAGTTCGAGTTCATTGGTTTGACGGACGATCCGATCGAGATGTTCCGCGGGCTTCGACCGATCGTGAAAATCGAGGCCCATGGAAAGGAACCGCCGGACCAGGAGACTCCGCACTTCGGCGACCATCCGCGAGCAGAGCCGGTGTCCCGACCGAACCGCGAGAAATGCAAGCCCATTCTTGATGGCAACGGCGGCGACGATCATTCCAAGCAGAGCGTACACTCGCCAGGCTTCCGGAACGGCCGCCGTCAAGCGTGCCAGCCATCGGAAGGGCGAGGAGACCACCCCTGCCGAGTTCACATCCTGCAGGCTGGCCATCAGGGGGACCAGCATCCCGATCGAAAGCCCGTCGAATACGAAGGCCATGACGGAGAGGAGGACGATCACAAGAAGGTTCCGCCGATACCACCGATCGGTCGAGAACACAAGATTGAGATCCTCCCATAACGCGGCCTTCATGCTTGGCACATCCGATTTCGATGCCGCATTTTCCCTTCCGACGGGGCACGAGGATACGCGAGTGGTCGAGGAGCGGCTCGAGGGCATTGGCAGGGCCGTGGAACGAGGCGGCGACGGAGAAGGAAGGTGGAATGGTCGAAAGGGCTCGCGGCGGTAACGACGAGGATTCGGCTTGCGTCCTCGAAGCACGCCTCAAGGGCTTTCGGAGTATAAAAGTCTAGACAGTCGATGCGCAAGCGGTCAAGGGCTTTCTCCCGGTAATCGCGGTCGAGATCGACGGATCGAATCTCCCGGCACTCCAACGGGCGAGACAATTAAATCATACCGAAAGGATTGAATCGCTGATAAGAATAGATTAGGCGATATTTCGTCCGCTCGAAGTGCCTCACGAGCGGGTGCTTTTCCTCCCACTTCGGCCTGTTCTGCCACATCGCGTTCAACTCGGGCATGGTGGATGCGGCCGCGTCGCGCGTGAGCTCGCGGACGCAAGGGGGATCGATGCCGTAGAGTTGCACGCCCGTGCGGATTGCCCCACCTGTCAGGCAGTCGGCGGGAAGGCTCACCGGATTACTGTGCGCGAGGAGCTTCCGGGCGCCGCTCCGCCGGAGCATGTAGGCGACGGCGCCGTAGGCCAGGCTCCCGAACTTCACGCACCGCCAGCGACCCACGGGGCGACTCCCCCAGAAGGAGACGCGCGTGTCGCCCCGGTAGAAGTAGACCAGGTCCCAGTCGGCGGGCAAGGCATGTCTCAGGTTGATGACCTCGAGGAATGCGGGACCGACCACGGCGTCGTCCTCGAGGATGACGACCTCCTCCAAGCCTTCGTCGATTTGTTTCTGGTAAAGCATGCGGTGAGAGAGGCTACAGCCGATTTCGGGGGGAGTGAGCGCCCTCCCCAGGAAACGCCGGGCTCTTTCGGCGTCGATCGAGCGAGCACACTCGTCGGGAGACAGGGTTCTCCCGTCGATGGCCTCGACGAATTCGAACTCGATACCGAGCTCGGCGAGGTGGCTTGTCATGCGAGCACGCCGATCTGTCGAGCGACGAAGGTTGAGCACCCAGATTGGAGGTAGGCCGTTCCGGCCGGCGGTCGACAAGACTTGAGACATCGTCAGGCTCGTAATCCCGTTCAAGGTGGAGGCCGACGGTCTTCGACCGAACCGCTTCTTGTCGCGTCGATCGACCATTCCTCCGCGTTCTCCGCTTCGTCGTGGATTCTACCCGACGAGTCAGCCTTGTCGTAGTGTCCTCCATGACTCGAGCCGGGAATGTTGAAAAAAAGAGTAGCATGTCGATTTGGGGACTGTCGGGAAATATGATGGCGTCGTCGCAACGGGAGACTCGAAATCGCCGGATTTGCCGCTCCGAAATGAGTTGACTTCGCGAACAGGGTGCGTCTATCATGCGTGTCGGTTAGGTTGGTAGACGAAAGCTTTCCGCAGTATTCCGATCAAGATAGTCGGCATCTGAACCCGGAGAAAAGCTCGTGCTCCGGAGCACCAATCCTACGGCTTAGAATGATGCCGTTCCGCGGATTCCCGGTCGGTTAAAGTGATTCGAAGCCTAGACGAAGGTGGTCCTCAAACAATCTGATCCCGCATCGAGATCAAACTATTGGCGACGCAATGCCATCTCCTCACCGCTGGCAATGGCCGAGGCCGGCTAGAGCCATCGCCTGGGGGCGCAGGCTTCAGCCCTCTCGGCGAGTGACAGTGGAACCGATCGATGGGCGACCAAGAACGGCCCTCCCGAGACGAGAACTTCCCACCGATTGAAAACGAATCGTCAACAGGTCCAAGGAACGATCTGCATCCCGAGGGATGTCGAAGTCGAGTCCCTGTTGATCCAAGACCATGAACCGGAATTGGAAGGAGCCAATTCGAGAATGTGAGTATGGCTTGACCATCCGATCCCAGTCCGAACACGCCGTCGTCATCATCGGAGCCGGCCCCGCGGGCCTGACCGGGGCTTACGAACTCGTCAAGAAAGGCATTCTCCCGCTCGTGCTCGAAAAATCGGCACAGGTGGGCGGGATCTCGCGCACCGACATACATCGCGGCTATCGTTACGACATCGGCGGCCACCGCTTCTTCACCAAGGTCCCTGAGGTCCGGCAGCTCTGGGACGAAGTGCTCGGAAGCGACTTCATCAGGGTCCCGAGGCTCTCCCGGATCCACTTCCGTGGCCGGTTCTTCAACTATCCGATCGAGCTCTGGAATGCGTTTTCGAATCTCGGGGTCCTCGAGAGCGTTCGCATCGCGCTCAGCTACCTCAAGTGGAGATGGCGACCCTACCCGGTCGAAGAGACCTTCGAACAATGGGTGACGAACCGGTTCGGCAAGCGGCTGTACCAGCGGTTCTTCCGGACGTACACGGAGAAAGTGTGGGGCATCCCTTGTCATAAGATCCGGGCGGACTGGGCCGCGCAGCGGATCAAGGGGCTGTCATTGAAGACGGCTGTCACCAACGCCCTCTTCGGCGGCAACGACGCCAAGACGCTGATCAAGGAGTTCGACTACCCTCGATTGGGACCGGGGATGATGTGGGAGCGATTCCAGGAACTCGTAGAAAGCCGAGGCGGGGAGGTGCGGCTGGAGACCGACACCATTTCCGTCGTGCTCGATGGCAACCGCGTCTCCCATGTCGTCGCGCGGCGTCACGAGGCGACAAGCATCATCAACGGCGCGGATTTCATCTCGAGCATGCCCCTCTCCGAGCTGATTTTCCAGCTCGATCCACCCCCACCACCCCACGTGCTGGAGGCGGCCCGAGGCTTATCCTACCGCGACTTCCTCATCGTCGGCTTGAGCATCGAGGGGGAGGATCTCTTTCCCGATAACTGGATCTATGTGCATACGCCGGGCGTTCGCGTGGGACGCATCCAGAACTTCGGAAACTGGAGCGCCGCGATGGTCCCCGAGCCGGGTATGAGCAGCCTCGGCCTGGAGTATTTCTGCACCCGCGGCGACGATCTCTGGGAAATGGTGGACGCCGATCTGGTCGAGCTCGCCACGCGCGAGTTATCGAGCTTGGGACTGGGTCGGGGCGCCCGCGTGAGAGACGGCGTCGTGATCCGCCAGGAGAAAGCGTACCCCGTGTACGACGATACCTACCGCCAGCACGTCTCGGTCCTCCGAGACTATCTCTCGACGATCGAGAACTTGCAGACCATCGGTCGGAATGGGCTGCATCGCTACAACAACCAGGATCATTCGATGTTGACGGCGATCCTCGCCGTCAAGAACCTCCTGGGTGAGGAACACGACCTCTGGGACGTCAACACGGAGCGTTCGTACCAAGAAGACTTCGTCACGGATAACGCGACGAATGAGCGGGCCAAAGGGATGCTGGACAGGGTGACCTCGGCGGCGGTGGAAGCCTTGCCGCGCGTCGAGATCGGCTCGCGATCGGGCTCGGAGTTCGTCCATTCACAGGCCATTCCGCGCGACGAGATGCACTCATACCCACGCGATCATACCCCATGTACGATGAGAGAAGGCGGATGAAGAGTTCCGTGATCGTGCCGGTCCACAACGGCGAGATCTACCTCGAGCGATGCCTCTCCGCGTTGGCGGCTTCCACACTCAGGGCCGACGAGATCCTCGTCGTGGACGACGGATCGACCGACGGGACCGCCGCTTTGGCCCGTCGGTTCGGCACCAAGCTCGTCACGCTGGCCGGAGGTCCGTACGGCCCGGCCGTGGCCCGCAACCGCGGAGCCGCCCAGGCGCAAGGAGAAATCCTGATCTTCCTCGACGCCGACGTCGTCGTCCATGCGGCGACTCTCGAACGAATGGCAGCGTACCTCGAGCTTAACCCCGAGGTATCGGCTCTCTTCGGCTCGTACGACGAGTCTCCGCCGGATCCCGGCCTGGTTTCCCGCTACAAGAACCTCTTACACCATTTTGTACATCAGCATAGTCGACGTGATGCATCGACGTTCTGGGCCGGCTGCGGAGCGATTCGGCGGGGCGTATTCCATCGATGCGGAGGCTTCGACGAGAGTTTCAAACGTCCTTCGATCGAGGATATCGACATCGGCGTGCGCCTCAATCGCGCGGGCTATCGCGTCTGGTCATGCCCGGACGTCCAGGCGACACACTTGAAGCGTTGGAGCTTGATCGGTTTGATCCACACCGATATCTTCCGCCGCGCGATCCCATGGACTCGCTTGATTCTCCGAAGCGGAGCAATTCACAATGATTTGAACACAAATTCATCCAGCCGCTATAGCGCGGCAGCCGCGTGGGTCCTTGCGATCGCATTAATGGTCAGTCCGTTGCTGCCTTGGGCGCTGCTCGGACTTTTGCCGGCGATCCTGATCCTCCTAGCCTGCAATGCGAGGCTCTTGAGGTTCTTCTACCTGTCCGGAGGCGTACGATTCGTCGCAGCAGCGGCCGGACTCCATTTTCTCTACTACATTTACAGTAGCCTCGCTTTCGCGCTCATTAGCATGGAGCATGGGATCAAATCCATCGGGGTCGCCCCTTGGAATTTGAGGAATCAACGATTGCCCGAGGCCGATTGGGGCGAATGATCATCTCTCGCGGATCCGGAATGCGGACGGGTCTGAGCCGCTCACTCCTGCCCGAGCTCGGCCGCAAGCTGGACGAAGGCAACGACAGGTGGAGCGGAACATTCCAGGGAAAATGTGCCGCCTGACCGAGGATTGCGACGCAAAAATACCTCGCATCGCCGCCTGGAGCGGCGGCATGCACGCGACCGAACATGAAGTCGCTTATCGGACGCGACTGCATCCGGCGGCCTCGGTCAATGAGGCATCCGGTGAGCCCACAAGGTGGTCGCCTTCCATGCGGACGTCTTCGCCGCCGGCGATCAAAGCCACGACGCGGTCCAGCAGCTCGCTCAGCTCCTTCTCGCGCTCGCAGAGACGACCTGCTCCGTCGTCCGGGGCCAGATTCTCGCGACATGCTCTGGCCCCAAGGCCAGGCCATGCCTCCCGGGATCAGCTATTCGCCCGGCCGGTCGCAGCGCGACGAGGCGATGCGCCGATTGAGACAGCGGCACATCCGGAATCCGTCTCTCGACCGATGATCGGCCGCCGACTGAAAATGTAGTCGGTCGCCTAAAGCTGTTGACGGAACAATCCTCAAAGGCAGGGTGCACCGATGCCGACCGGGAAGCGAAACCGACGCTGGCCGTGGGTCATGGTCGCGGCAGCCGCACTGACGGCCGTTCTCGATGCTCCAGGCCAGGACCAGGACCACGTCGCAAAGGGTCCCCCTCGGGGCGCGGCGGCGGGCGAAAACCCGCTGGTTGAGCGCTGGAAGCGGGAAGCGGCGGATTACCGGGTCGTCCTGGAGACGTCGCCCGAGACCGTTCTGTCTCTACAGGCCGAGTCGACTCTCGACTGGACCAACCCGATCCGGATCAGCGGCGGCGTGGCCTTGCTCTGGGTGGCGGACGGACGGCCGCAGGCCTTCGCGTGCTTCTTCCGGTACAAGTGGGAGGGGCGCGTTCAAGAGGCGCACGAGTTTCACTCGTTGGCGAGCGTTCCGCTCGTCGCCTCGCTCGGCGGGCGACCGCTCTGGCATCCCGCGGGCCCAGGGATCCGATCGGAACCGATCCCGGGCGCCCCCCGGCCGGCGGCGACGGCTGCGGAACGCCTCCGCCAGATCCGCGCCCTGTGCGGCGAATTCAAGGCGTCGGTTGACCTGGAGCAGGGGGGCACCGAGCTTCGGATGCTTTCGCAGCCGCTCTTTCGCTACCGATCCAAGTCCGACGGCGCGGTCTTCGCATTCGTCCTGGCGACGGACCCGGAGGCGCTGCTGCTGATCGACGAGCGGCCCGGTGAGGGCGGGCCTACCTGGCACTACGCATTTGCCCGGATGTCGAATCACAGCCTCGCGGCGAAACGCCGCGACCGCGCGGTGTGGGAAGTGCCCGTTGACGCGAACGATACAGACCCGAGGAAGCCATACTGCGTACGCTGGGATGTCGGGCCGCACACCTAGCTGCGCCCCCGTTTCGGCCCCGCGGCCCCGATTCGGCTCCCGCGGTCGGTGGGTGCGACCGCGTCGTCGGCGGAATTGACCAAGCCCAATGCCGGATTCGCCTGACTCTCAATGCCGGCGAAATCGAACGTGCCCAACTCGTCGATGTCCAAGACGCCGGATGCCCTGACCTCGTGGCCCCCGGACCTCTTGATGATCACATCGCTCGACTTGGTCGCAGGGTCGAGGAAGAGCCCGCTGAGGACGGCGTTGATCCCGGCGGTCCTCGTGATCGTGATCAGGACATTCCCGCTGACCGCCCACTTCAGGTACACGCCCGAGGTGAACGACGAGACCGTCTCGGTATCCAGCACGGCGCCGGTCGCCGCGCTGCTCAGCTGCACCTGCTCGCCTCGCGCCTTGTTGTCGTAGTCGAGGAAGTAGAGCTCCAGATCGTGTGTATTCCCATCGGTCAGGTTGACATCCACGGTGAAGCTCGTCGGCGAGTACCAGCAGGCGGCGACGCGGGCGGTGCTGCCGGGCTCTTGTAAGGCTACGGGACTGGTGGTGGTCGTAGACCAGACGTAGGTTGACTGGCCCGAGGGCGCGATGGTGGCGTAGGAGGGCAGGCTCGAGGCGCCGCCGATGACGTCGTAGCCCTGGACCCCATAGGTCCCGATCCAGCTCCCCTCCGTCGTCGCGTCGCGCGCGAGGAACGTCGCCGAGGGCGCGGGCGGCAGGTCGATGAAAAGCCCGCTGAGGACGGCATTGATCCCGGCCGTCCTCGTGATCGTGATCAGAAAGTTCCCGCTGACCGCCCACTTCAGGTACACGCCCGAGGTGAACGACGAGATCGTTTCGGTGTCCAGCACGGCGCCGGTCGCCACGTTGCTTAGCTGTACCTGCTCGCTTCGCCCTTTGTTGTCGTAGTCGAGGAAATAGAGCTCCAGGTCGTGCGCATTCCCATCGGTCAGGTTGACATCCACGGTGAAGCTGGTCGGTAAGTACCAGCAGGCGGCGATGCGGCTGGTGCCGCCGGGCTCCTGCAGAGCTACGGGGCTGGTGGTGGTCGTAGACCAGACGTAGGTTGACTGGCCCGAGGGCGCGATGGTGGCGTAGGAGGGCAGGCTCGAGGCGCCGCCGATGACGTCGTAGCCCTGGGCCCCGTAGGTCCCGATCCAAGTCCCCTCCGTCGTCGTGTCGCGCCCGAGGAACGTCGCCGAGGGCGCGGGCGGCGGGTCGAGGAAGAGCCCGCTGAGGGCGGCATTGATGCCCGAGGTCCTCGTGATCCTGATCAGAAAGTTCCCGCTGACCGCCCACTTCAGGTACACGCCCGAGGTGAACGACGAGATCGTCTCGGTATCCAGCACGGCGCCGGTCGTCGCGTTGCTGAGCTGCACCTGCTCGCCTCGTCCCTCGTGATCGTAGTCGAGGAAGTAGAGCTCCAGGTCGTGCGCATTCGTATCGGTCAGGTTGACATCCACGGTGAAGCCGGTCGGCGAGTACCAGCAGGCGGCGATGCGGCCGGTGCTGCCGGGCTCTTGTAAGGCTACGGGGCTGGTGGTGGTCGTAGACCAGACGTAGGTTGACTGGCCCGAGGGCGCGATGGTGGCGTAGGAGGGCAGGCTCGAGGCGCCGCCGATGACGTCGTAGCCCTGGGCCCCGTAGGTCCCGATCCAACTCCCTTCCGTCGTCGTATTGCTCCCGAGGAACCTCCCCGAAACCCCGCTGGAGGGAAGCGAAATCGTCACAACTGCCGTCCCCGACACGCCATCGCCCGTGGCCTGCACAACGGCCGTGCCGGCGACATTGGGGGCCGTGTAAATGCCCGAACCGGCCCCGATCGTGCCGGCGCCGCTGGCCACCGACCAGGTCAATCCCGGTTGCGTTGTGAGTGCATTGCCGAACTGGTCGTAGACCAGGGCCGTGAATGACTCGGTCTGGTCCTCCGGCACGGTAACCGAGCCGGGGCTGACCAGGAGGGTCGTC
This sequence comes from uncultured Planctomycetota bacterium, assembly GCA_963777695.1. Taxonomy (GTDB): domain Bacteria; phylum Planctomycetota; class Planctomycetia; order Isosphaerales; family Isosphaeraceae; genus CAVZRC01. The sequence goes on along the minus strand of CAVZRC010000005.1, from coordinate 820,513 downwards.
GCAGTCTGGTTGACGAGGACCGTCACGCCGCTCGTGGCGGTGAGGCCGCTCGGGTCCTTGGCCGTCACCTGGAAGGAGTACGAGCCCGCCCTGGAGAAAGTGGCAGTGGTTGACTGGGCCGCGTTGGTACCGTTCGCGCTGAAGCTGACCGAGGCAGGCGGCGTGCCGGTGGCCATCCAGGTGTACGTCAGGCTCGACGCGCCGGCGGGGTCGCTGGCGAGCGCCGACAAGGCGGTCGATTTGCCCATGACCGGGCTGGGTGTCGCGCTCGCGGGGTTGACGAATGTCGGGCCGGACGTGGCGGCCGGCGATAGGACAAGGACGCTCATCGAGTAGGCAGGGAACGAATCGCTGAAGCTCGACCCGCTGAGCGTGAGGGTAGTCGCGGAATTGGCCAGCGCGGAGGCGCCCGTGGTCGACTGGCTCTGGGCGGTGTCCTGGGCTTCGCCGTATTGCCACAGCGTGGCCTGGGCCGAGGGCTGGAAGTTGGTGAGCTGGAACTGGCCGGTCAACGCGCCGGCGGCGCTCTTGTTGATGACCAGCAATTCGAGCTGCCCGTTCGCCTCGAGTACGGCGTAGGTGGTCAAGTTCGGGTCGCTGCTGCTGGCCTGGACGACCTCGCCGCCCGCCTTGATGATCTTCGAGCCGAGTTGTTCGGCGAAGTAGGTTGGATAGGGCACGTACGTCCCGCTGTAGGGAGGCGAGCCGTTGGGGCTGCCGATGATCCCATAGTCGCCCGCTCCTCTCCAGCCGTAGAGGCTCGATGAGTTGTTGTTGCTGTTGTCGTAATAATTCCGGAGGTCCCAGACGTCCGCGCCGTTGTAGGGGGTCTCGAGCAAGGCGCCGAGCGAGTCGGCCAGCCAGATGCCGTTGACCAGGCTCGTGGTCTGCTTGCCGGGGTTGGTATAGACCGAGTTGAACTCGGTGGCGATCAACTGGACGTTCCCGCCGGCCGTGCCCAGGTATTTCGTCAGCAGGTTCTCGTAGTCGGTCGAGCGCTGCGACCAGTCGTAGGGATTGCCGGGATCGGATGGATCGCTATTGGTGCCGGTGGTGGTGTCGAGCAGCAGGGTCGAGTCGCTCTCGCTCCCCGGCGCCTGGACGTAGTTGTGGTCGCTCAAGAACCCCGGCATGAAGCCCTGTGCGACCGATTGCTGGAGGATGTCTGCGGTCCAGCTATTGTAATCCGACCCCGGACTGCCCACGTCGAGGCCGATCGAGATCCCAGGGGAGATCTCGGCGGCGTAGGTGGCGAACTGCTTGGCGAACGCGATGTAGGTCGCCGGGTCGTGCTGGGCGGCGTGGTGGTCGATTTCCCAGCTCCCATATTCCTCGTTGCCGACCTCCCAGAACTGGAACCCGAACGGGGCGGCGTGGTCCAGCCGGAGGAAGTTGAGCCCGTCATCCTGGGCGAGCGCGGCCTGGCGGCGCAGGCTCGCCCAGTAACCGACGGTATTCCAGTTGACCGTCTGCCAGGCGTTGGCCGAGTCGCTCCATTCCTGGCCGTTGCCGATCACGGTCGTGTTGTTGATCGAGCCATCGAAGTAGGCGAGCATCGCCGCCGCCTCTTGGGGGCTCCCCGAGCCGTAGTCCAGCGTGATGATCCCCTGGCCATTCACCGACCCGATGAAACTGCCCATGCTCGAATCGGTCCCCGCGCCGTTGTAGGACGCGGGGGAGTTGAAGTGGAAGTCGTCCGAGGTGGACCCGCCGGGAAAGCGGAACGTCGTCAATCCGGCCGCCTCGACCATCTGCTGGGTCTCGGCCGTGTTCAGGTCCGAGTCCCAATTGACCAGGTTCACGCCCAGGAGCTGCGTATCGACCGACCGGATCGCCTGGCCCGCATTGACCGAGACCGCCGCCAGCAGCTCGCGTGCCTCCAGGTGCTCGAAACACGGCCGACGCATCCGCCGGCCTCTCGCGAGGGCGATCGCCGCCGGGACCCGTCCTCTCCTTCGTAGGTAGTCCATCGCGTTGTTCCCCACCTGCCTCGCGGTCGTGAGATACCCCCTGCCTTCGCCCACGCGGCCTGGTCACGAGTCTGCCGAGATGGGTGATGGCAAGAATGTCGCATCGACGTGATGCATTTCCGACGATGAGCTGTCTGATTATTATGGATTCGCCAATATATTTAAATCAAGTCCCCCACCGGGAGGCAAGTCGTGAGTCGAGAGCAATTCCGCAACATCGGCGGGTCTTGAGCAACCGAGATCCTTAGTCACCGGTGTTAAACTTTAGGACACTTCTCGCCGAACACCACCGAGTGACCACGGTCGTGAGACCGAGGTTCGGACGGGGCCTCTGGCCCTCCAACCTCGCACGTGAGTGCGATCATCGAGGCGGATCGGGCTCACGCCCGAGGTTGAAGGACGTTCGTCCCGTCCGTACCACGCACTCACGTGCGTGGTCACGCGCTTCGATCTCGGCCTGTCTGGTGGTGTTGAGCGAGAAGTGTCAACTCTAGGCCCTGTTGTCGAACTTTGTCGAAACCGTCAACCTGCCAATCGGGAACCTTGGGACGGTCCCATGTCCTTCGCGTCGAATCTACGCTCGAACCATGTGTGAATCGCTCTTGCTGCTTCCTGGCTTCGCTCTCCGTGCCGGATGCTCCGGCCATTCATCTCTCCCCGCAAGCGGCCAGGGCCATCAAGGCATAGCCGGTCCCGGCGTGGCTGATGTAGTGGGTATGATCCAACGTGGGAGAACGGGTGAACCATCGCCCCGAGGCGCGCTGGTGCGTTTTGAGCCAGCCAATCCCGCGGCGGATCGGTTCGGCATCGGCGGGCATCCCGGACTGGCGCAACACGTAGACGACGAATCCGGTCCCATAGCCGTCGGCGGGGGCGTCTTCGGGGTTGGGCGTTCCATCCCGTCGCTCGAATCGTCCCAGTGAAGTCAGGCTCCAGCCACCGTCCGGGCGTTGCTTGGCCAGCAGATCCGCGACCGTCCCCTCGCGTGCTTTTTCGTCCATCAACCCGTCGATACCCATCGAGGCCCAGAGCAGCAGCGCACGGTGGTGGAGATTGGGGGCGGGCGTGGCGCGGAGATAGCCGCGGACCTTCTCGATGCCCTTCCGTGCGGCCTCGGTCGATTGGTAATCGCCCGGGGCATGACCGACGGCGACCGCCGCCAGGGCTGTCCCGTAGTAATCGTCGTCCTCCATGGGCGGCAGGTCGCAGTCGAACCAGTTCCACGCGCCGTCGGGGCGCTGGATCGTCCACATCCGGTCGAGGGCGATGCGGGTCAGCGGATGGAGCTTCCCCGTCGAGGCCGCGTCGTGGAACGCCAGGGCGGCGGCCGTGGCGACGACCTCTCCATCCCGGATCGGTTTGGCCGACTTGTCGGGCTTGTCCCAGCCCGAGGCCCGCGCCTCGAAGAACGCGCGGACCTCGACCAGTTCGGGCGATGCCGATTTCTCCACCGTGGGCCCCGCCATCATGTGGGCGTAATTCGTGTGGCAGGTCCCGCACTTCCGTTGCCTGGTCCAGGCGACCGAGACCACGTCGAGGAAGCGCGCACCCCGCTCGAGCGAGAAGCTCTCGGCCATCGGCTCCTTGTCCGAGTTGGGTCCGAGTTTCACCGGCTCGTCGCCCCGGGCGTTGCACGGGACGAGAAAGGTCAGCATCGCGAAGAGCAAGGAATGTTGACGGAGCATCGGGTGGGACCTCGGGGTGTCCGGTGTCGGGTTTCCCGAATCTTACCGACGGATCGGGCGTGCGTCTGCCCCTCCGGGTTGGGCCTGGCATGGTTCTCGTCCGCCGAGACGCCCACTTTGACCCGATCGCCGCTCGACGACCGACCGTGGCTCATCGGCGACTCCGACGGGTATCATCCCGAAGACGTCCATGCGCGAATTGCGTCGATCACGGCGCCCAATCATACCGAACATCGATCCACCGACGGAGAACCAGAGGGATCAGGGACCGAGACCAATGTTCGGTTTCTGACCCCTTTCTCCGTCTCTCGAGCCGCCGCTCGATCGGCCCAACGCCGACCCGTCGAAGGCGTGAGCCCGACGAAGATCGGCGAGGGACGCGGACATTTCGGATCAATACTGGTCCGCGCTGACGACTTCGCCGCCGTTGCGGGTGGCGAGCTTCTGGTAGACGCCAAGCCGGGCCCCGGCCCCTACGTTCAGTCCGTACGTACCGAGCGAGGGGTACGTCGGGTTGGCCGGCGTCGTCCCGACGGGGATTCCGTTCATCTGCGGCGGCGGGATCGCCCACGAGTCGATCGAGTTCTTGATGAACTTGACCGAGCCGTCGCAGAAGCCGACGTTCACGCCGCCGGGGTGGAAGCTGATGGCGTTGTATGGTCCCCAGGTCCCCAGGGCGTTGTTATTCGGGTCGTTGGCCGGGTCGCTGTAGAACCGAGCCCAGTTCGGCGGGAAGCGGGCCTCGATCGGCCAATCGGAGATCTGGCCGTCGTTCCAGTAGTGCATGCCCGCCTGGGACGACGCCGAGAACAGACCGTTGCCGTTCTCGAGGAACATCATCGTGTTGCTCGTGCCGTCGGTGACCGAGGCGATGCTGATGTTCCCGAGCTGGTTGAACGCCCCGAGGCTCTGCGATGCCGCGGCCGGGTCGGGGCCGAGCCCGCCGGCGCCCGCCGTGAACGAGTAGACGAACCACGGGCCGTCGTTGGCCGAGTAATGGTTGTGGAACTGGTTGGTGTTGGTCGATGGCGAGTACTGGAACGGCGTCGCCTGAAGGTAAGAGGGGTCGCTCGGGCAGTTCAGGGACGAGATGGCGACGCCGGCCAGCGTGTAGTTGACCGGGTGCAGGCTGAACAGGCTGAAGTTGAACGCATTATAGGCCGCGTTCTGCTCCATGTACTGGGCCATCCGCAGGAACATCGACGGTCCGAACAGGCCGGCGTTGTAGAGCATACCGGGCGGGTAGACGCCGTTGGCCGATTCGTAGTTGGCGCAGGCCAGGCCGAGCTGCTTGAGGTTATTCACGCACTGGGCGCGGCGAGCAGCTTCGCGTGCCGCCTGGACGGCCGGCAGCAGCAGCGCGATGAGCACGGCGATGATGGCGATGACGACCAGCAACTCGATCAGAGTGAATCCGAGGCGGGCCTTCCGGGGCGCGATGCGAGACATAGGGATTCCTGATGGGTGCGAGGATGGGACACTCGGCCGGAGGCCGGGGTGTGTTCGACAGGGTCGGCGTGGCGGCGGCCGATCAGCGCCGCCGAGGGGACGACTTCGCCTTGGCCGCCTGGATATCGGCGGCCGACGACCGCGCGTTCTTCACCTCGATCGAGCCGGCCGGTCGGCCTTCGCTCGGGGGCGCGCAGCCCAGGGGCGCCACCACTGCGGCTCCGAGGCCGAGCGCGACGATCATGCAGACACCGGCGGGGAGGAGGCGGGGCCGATTCATAAACAGTGCGGGCTCCTGGGACAGGACCTCGTTGACGCGAGGTCCCCAGCGATCGATTGGCGCGGGGTTCAGCATCCGATGATGACTGAGTTCGGGAGGCCGAATCCGAATTCCATCGGATACGATGTGGCTATCCTGACTTCCCCGAGTCGATTCTGTCAATGCGTCAGGGATCGGGAGGGGCCGAAGGTGTCGCTTCGGCCACCGAGTGTCTGGTGAGCCCCGGAGAGAGTCCGAGGCGAGGGGGGGACGCCCGATGCGACGATCCTACTCAACGCCACATTGGTCGCTTTCGCGGATGCCTGCCTGTAGAATCGCCCCTTTCGTCGGAAAGGCTCGCCGAGGGGGCGAGCCCCGAGTTTCATTCCGGATACCGCTCGGCAAGGGGGAGCGGGCGAACATCCCACAGGTCCCGGCTAACTCCGCCGGGTGCCGATCATTCGCTCCAGGTCGTCGATGTCGACGGGCTTCACCAGGTGGCCGTTGCAGCCTGCCTCTCGCGAACGCTCCTTGTCGCCTTCCTGGCCCCAACCGGTGAGGGCGATGATGGTCATGTCCCGCCCCCACGCATGACCCCGGATCCGTTGGGTTGCGTCCAGGCCGTTCAGTACGGGCATGCCGATGTCCATAAGCACGATCTCGGGGAGGAAATCCCCCGCAGCTTCGACGGCTTCGAGCCCGTCGTTGGCGGTGCGGACCTCGTTGCCCATGAGTCGCAACATCCGGGCGAGGCTGTCGGCACCGTCGCGGCTGTCATCCACGACGAGGATTTTTCGCCGCATCTCGTTCCGACCATTGGTTTTCGTCGTGGGCCTCGAAATGACCGGACTCTCGGCGACCGGGAGGGTGATGGTGAATGTGCTGCCCTTGCCCTCCCCGCCGCTCTCCGCGAGGACCGTCCCGCCATGCATCTCTACCAGTCCCTTGACCAGCGCCAGCCCGATGCCGAGGCCGCCGGTGGTACGCTCGACGCTCCGGTCCACCTGAGAGAACATATCGAAGATATTCCCGATCGCCTCCGACGGGATGCCGATCCCGTCGTCCCTCACGGAGACGGCGACGTCTTCGCCACGATGTTCCGCGGTCAGCCAGATCTTACCGCCGTGCCTGGTGTACTTGGCGCTGTTCGAGAGGAGGTTGCTGAACACCTGGGCCAGTCGCGTCAGATCGGCTTCGATATGGATCGTCGCATCGGGGATGGAGACGTTCAGCGCGTGCTCGCCGGCGTCGATGAAGGGGCGGGCCGTCTCCAGGGCGATCTTCACGGCCTCGGCGAGCGTCACCTTCGAAAGTCGCAGCTCCATCTTGTTGCGGTTGATCCGCGAGATGTCGAGGAGGTCGTCGATCAGCCGCACCATGTGCGTAAGCTGACGCTCCATGATCTCCCGCGTTTCCCCGACGATCTCCCGGTCCTCGCCGGCCAGCCGCATCACGTTGAGGCCATTGCGGATCGGGGCCAGCGGGTTACGCAGTTCGTGGGCCAGGAGGGCGATGAAGTCGTCCTTCTTGCGGTCGGCGTCCCGCAGTTGCTCCTCGGCTTCCTTCTGCTCCGTCACGTCAAGATAGGCCCCGATCAGTAGCAGCGGACGTCGGGCCGACCCGTCACCCTCGAACAAGGCCCGCCCCCGCACGCGCAGCCAACGGTTTTCTCCGTCCGTGCGGATGATCCGCTGCTCGAGCTCGAACATGCCCGGGCCGGCAGGATCGAGCGCGGCACCCACCTGCCGCATCACCTCATCCTTGTCGTCCGGGTGGAAATGCGCCTGGACCAGGGTGAAGGTGGTGCGGGTGTCGGGCCATCCGAAGATGTCCCGGCCCGGCTCGTTGACCGTCACCGCGTCGGTGAGCAAGTCTGTCTCGAACGTCCCCATGCGGGCGATCGCGACGGCCAGTTGGAGCCGCTCATCCCGCTCCCGAAGCGCCGCCTCGGCGCGCTTCCGCTCGGTCGTGTCGATTCCCTGGGCCAGGACGCCGGTGACGGCCCCGCTCACTCCCCTGATCGGTTGGTACACGAAGTTGACGAACCGCTCCTCCAGATGCGCGCCCCGTCGGAGGGTGATTCGGTGATCCGAGCCGGAGTACGGCTCGCCGGTCTGATAAACCCGGTCGAGCATTTCGAAGTACCCCTGGCCCTCGACCTCGGGCAGGGCCTCGCGGACCGGGATCCCCACGACGTCCCTGCCGCCGATCAGCTCGAGGTAGCGGTCATTGATCCGCTCGAAGACGTGGCCCGGGCCCGACAGCACGCACATGAATGATGGGGCGTGTCGGAAGATCTCGGCAAGCCGGGCCTCGCTCGCGCGCACCTCCTCCTCGGCCGCGCGTCTGGCGGTGACGTCCGCGAACAGGACTCCGACATGGCCCCCGCCGACCGGGGAGGCGGACACCTCGAACCATCTCCCGAGGTCCGCGGCATGGTCTATGCGGCGCATCGGTTTTCCCGTCGCGGCCACCCGGGCGTAAGCCTCGATCCAGTAGGACTCGTGGGTCGGCATCAGCTCACGGGCAGTCTTGCCGACGATGTCGCGAAGACCGGTGTGCTGCTCGAGGGCCTGGTTGGTGAGCAGGTATCGATAATCTACGGGCCGGCCCGCCTCATCGAGCACGGGTTCGACCACGCAGTACCCCTCGTCCATCGACTCGAACAGCGAGCGAAACCGTTCTTCGCTCAAGCGTAACGCCCGCTCGGCCCGCGCTCGCTCGACCGCGGCCCAGGTCTGCTCGGCGGTCTGCTCGATCAGGGCAACCTCCTCCATGGTCCAGTCGCGTGGCTCGCCGACGTGGACGGTCATCCCCGCCACGAACTTGCCCGCCTTGACCAGCGGGACGTTGACATGCCCGCGGACCCGAATCGCATCGAACGCCGCTTGTTCCCCCTTGCTCCGGTCGGGGTTGTTGGTGGCGTCGGTCTCGACGACGGTGCGGCCGGCGAGGAATGACTCCAGCAATTCGGCCCCGAATGACAAGACGGAATACCTCCCGGCGAGCGACTCGACCCCGTTGGCGAAGTCACGGTCAACCACGTAATCGGGACCCGAGATCTCGAAATACGCCACGCGGTTGGCGCCGAGATGCTCGCCAAGGACGCGGTTGGCCGCCGCCTGGACCTCGCCGGGGTCCGACAGCGGCCGCAAGGTATCGGCGAGCTTCACCAGGTACGCCTGAGTGTCCTCGGCCCTCCGTCGAGCGGCCAGGTGATCGCGGACCTCGTATTGCCGCCTTCGGGAACGCAGCGCCGCCCGGACGACGCTCAGCAGCGAGCGAATCCGGATCGGCCGCTCGATCAGCGTCACATTCATCGCCTCGCGGACCGGCGCGTCCGACGAACCCTCCTCGGCGAGCAACACGAGCGGAAGGTCCGACCAAGGCGGCTGTTCGCTGAGTACGGCCACGAGGCAGCCGTAACGGTCGCCGGAGACGGCCTCCTCGGTCAGGAGCGCGGCGCCTGCGCCCTGCCCGATCTCGCGGCAGACGTGGTCGATATCCGTACAGAGGACGCAGTCCAGCCCCGCCGTGGCGAGCACCTGTCTCGTGCGCTCTCCGTCACGCGCCGTCGGCATCAGGACCAGCACCCGCTCATCCGAAAGCGTGTCCACTGACTCAACCTCGTCTTGGGTCCGGGAGCAACTCCGCCTGGCCCTCATAATGCGGCACGCCGTTCATGATCGCGCGGAATTCCCGAAGCGGCTCGCCTACCGAAAGTCCCTTCTCGGAGATCTTCATCTCCCGTAGTGTCCGCTCGTGCTCGCCCGTCTGCTTCTCGAACGCGCCGACGGCCTGCTCGATTTCGCCATAGCCGGCAGTGATTCATCGGATACCCGTGCGGCTTGAGTTTCCCGGCCCTGTCCCAACTCCGCAGGTGGAGGGGCTGATGCCGAGAAACTCGGCCGCCATCTTCACCGTCAGATACTCGTCCAGGCTCGAGGGGGCTGGCATTGATCGCAAACCTTACCAAAGGATATCAGACTGCGACATGATGATAGGCGATCCTGGCCGCCGACGGAAGCCCTGGCGGCCCAAGAGCTTCACGAGAGTTCGCGAATGGGAACCGTCTGCCCACAGGCGAGTGCGGGAGTGACCCAGATCGGCGCCAACGTGATCATGCTCGACCGCTTCTTGGTCCGCTACGGCCCGGAGACGAAGGCGATTCGGCAGCGAGTGAAAGAAGGGATCGCGGCCATCGTCGAGCCTCTGAGGCCGAGCGGCCCGGATCCAGATCCGAACCTGGCGGCAATCGAGCAGGGCTCGGGGATGGATCTCGTTCACGACATGATCGTGCAGCTTGTGCCCCAGGACGAGGCGTATCGCCTCATCCGGTCACATGTAATCTCGATCCGAGTCGGGTCTTTGTAGGGTGGGTGAAACCCACCGAGTGCCTACAGACGCTGGAGATCGGTGGGTCTCACCCACCCTACTGGGATAGACTCTTAATTACTGCAGGTAACTCAGTCCCCCTGGGATAGAACTTCATCGACACGGAATTGACGCAATGCCGCGTGTCTTTGGCCGTGAGCCCTTCTCCCACGAAGACGTGGCCCAGATGACCGCCGCAATTCTCGCAGAGGATCTCGGTGCGCGAGCCGTCGATGTCCGGCACCTTCTTGACGGCGCCCGGGATCTCGTCGTCGAAGCTGGGCCATCCGCAGTCGCTGGCGAATTTGTCATCGGACCGATAGAGAGGCGCGTTGCAACGCCGGCAGACATAGGTGCCCGGGTCTTTCAGGTCCGTGTATTCGCCGGTGAATGGCCGTTCTGTCCCTTTGCTCAGGATGACGCGCGATTCCTCGGCCGATAGGGGGTTGAATTTGGAATCCTGCTTGTTCGACGGCATATCGGTTTCTCCTGCCGGGTGTCTTGCAAGCGTGCCGTCCGTTGTCGGTCTGGGCACATTGTCGCATCCGGCGACTCCAAGCCACATCACCACGATCACAGAACTACACATTTTTCGATTCGACATGATAATCTCCTGCCCGAGCGTCCGAGGCAAGGAGAGTCGTCCTCGGACGAGTGGGTGATTGTACCTCGGATCAGCCGGTTCGGCCAGAGCTGGGGATGTCCAGCAGACGAGGCATTCCGGCGGCCTGTCGCGGGCCTCCGGCGATGGCTTCGTCTTCAACCTTGCGGTTCCGAGGCGCGGATTTTGCTGGTGGTCTCGGGCGGCTCCTTGAGCCCCACAGTCAGGAACAATCGGTTTCGACCCGGACCCTACCACAGGGAGAGAATCATCATGATTCGCACGCTGACCCTCGCCGCACTGGTCGCCCTCGCGCCCGCAGCCCGTGCCGACGATTCCTGTTCCTGCTCGCTCGGTGATGAATACTTCGCCATGCGAGCCTACGCGGATGGGATGGCCGAGGTGGCCAAGAGCAAGCTGGCCTGCGAGAAGGCCTCCGACTCCGCGATCAAGGCGTTCGCGGAGAAGATGGTCAAGGACCATACCGAGTGCAACGAGAAGATCGCCGAGCTCGCCAAGAAGAAGGGCATCGCGCTGCCCATGTCGATGGACCCCATCCACGCGGTCGCCATCTCCCGGCTCGGGAAGCTGTCGGGGAGCGACTTCGACAAGGGCTACATGATGGCCCAGATCGGCGCCCACAAAGCGGCCCTGCTGCTCTTCGGGCACGAGGCGCACAAGGGCGAGGATTCGGAGATGAAGGAGCTGGCCCACAAGGCACTTCCGCATCTCGAACACCACGCCAAGATGGCCTTCGAGCTGGCGGGCGAGAAGCAGGAAGGCGAGAAGTTCTGCAAGATTCACGAGTACGCCAAGCAGGTGATGATGGAGAAGTGACGACCACCACGCTCGGGGACCGCAAGTAAGTCTACGGGCAGAGACGAGTCGAGAATTCAACGGAGGAGAGCGAGAATGGCATCTCAGAGCAAGCGCGGCTTCGCGGCGATGGATCCGGAAGAGCAACGCGAAATCGCCAGCGAAGGAGGCCGGGCGGCGCATCGTCGCGGGGCGTCCCACGAATCCGATTCGGGCGATGACGATGGCGGGTCCGCCAGGTCGAGCAACGGCGGTCATCGCCAGGGCACGCCGGGCCGCGGTCGAACCTCGGAGAGGTCCACCCACCACGGCAATGCCGCGTTCCACCACGAGTCGGCGGCACACCACCATCGCCAGGCGGCCAAGCACCACACCGCGGGCGACATCGAGGAGGCGGATCGTCACACGAGGCAGGCGCACAGCCATAGCCAGACCGCGCATGAGCACAGTCAGCGCGGCTTCGCGGCAATGGACCCGGAGGAACACCGCGAGATCTCCCGGAAAGGGGGGCTGGCTTCCCACGGCGGCCGAGGCAGCGACGTCGATGAAGAAGATGTCGAGGACGAACACGCCGACGCCGGTGATGATCGACGCGGCGGTCAGTCGCGAGGCGGGAACGGCAGTTCCCGATCCGGCGGCACGCAGCAAGCGACGGCCGGGCGCAAGGCGCTCGGGCTACCGCGGGCGACGAGGAGGACGAGGAGGGCAGCGAGCGGCGAACCCGCGGCGGCACTCCGGAACAGCACGCCGCGGCCGGGCGTCAAAGCCACAAGAACGACTGAGGGCTGAATCGGTGGCCGGCCTGAAGGCCCTCTTGATGTCGATGGGAATAGGGACGCCTGGGCGTCCCTATTCCGTTGGCGAGACGTTGATGTCTCCTCGGCTCGTTTGGCCGGTGGCAGCGATGCGGTGAGAGGCGTTGACAACCCATCCGGGGCCTACGGGTGCCGGTGGACAGTTCCTTTCGACCGAAACCGGGCGCATGCACGGTCAGGCCAGGATCTTCTTGAAGAACTCGATCGTCCGGGTCCAGGCCAGCTCCGCGGCCTGATTGTCGTAGCGCGGGGTCGTGTCGTTGTGGAACCCGTGGTTGACGTTCGCGTAGATGTAGGCGTCGTACTTCTTGTTCGACGCTTTCAGCGCCTTCTCGAAGGCGGGCCACCCCTCGTTGATCCGGGTGTCCAGGCCCGCGTAGTGGATCAGCAGGGGGGCCTTGATCTTGGGGACGTCCTCCGGGCGGGGTTGGCGGCCGTAGAACGGGACGCCCGCCGCGATCGTCTCGGGGATGCGGACAACCAGCGTGTTGACCACGCCACCGCCGTAGCAGAAGCCGACCGCGCCCACCTTGCCATTGGACTTCGGGTGGACCTTGAGCCATTCGGCCGCGGCGATGAAGTCCTCGATCATCTGGGCGGGGTCGCGCTTCGCCTGCATGGCGCGGCCCTCGTCGTCGTTCCCCGGGTAGCCGCCCAGAGGGGTCAGCGCGTTGGGGGCGAGCGCCAGGAACCCTTGGACCGCCAGTCGCCGGGCGACGTCGGCGATGTAGGGGTTCAGTCCGCGATTCTCGTGGATGACGAGGATCGCCGGGAACTTCGCGTCGTCGGCCCGCGGGTACGCGAGGAGCCCACGCATCTTCCCGCCGCCCCGGGGCGACTCGTAGGTGATCGTCTCGGTCTTGATACGCGCGTCCTCGGCCGCGACCTGCTGCGCGAGCGCATAGTTGGGGCTGAGGCGTTCGAGCAGCGCCTCGGCAGTGATGCCGCCCACGGCGAAGGCCGCCGCCCGGCTGGCGAAATCGCGACGACTCAGGCGGCCGTGCGCATAGTCGTCGTAGAGGTCGAGCAATTCCTGGTCGAAGTCCTGGGCTCGCTCTCGGTCCATTAGAATCCCTCTTTCGGAGACTGCATGATGTCGATCGGGCGAGGCTGGTCGCCCCCGTGGCCCAGAGTCGGGGTCCGAACTTCCATCTCAACCGAGGGGATGATTCTCCCTTATTCTATTTCGTCTCGACGTCCCCAAGTAAGGCCACGCAGGCGATGATGGCGCGAGGCCCCGGGAACTGGGAACAGCCCATCGATGCTCGGGCGTACCAGTGGCACGAGTCGAGGCATCGCGGAAGAGCAAAACGGGGACAGAAAACCGAGCGGTAAAAGCGGACGTCGCCAAATCTCGAGGAGAAATTGGTATTCAGGGGACTATCGTCTCGCCTAGCTTTCCCAGCCTCCGCCCTGAATTCTGTCTCCTTTTTCCGTCCTTTTTCCGGGGTCCAGGAGCCCGTCTCGAGCGCCCAACGAATGCTTTGCTCACAGTCGGGAACCCCTCTGCTCGCGTGAGAGGTAGGAAGGTCGAGCCCGGGATTTGACCTTTTCCCGATCAGGATTACGACTAATCTCCGGCATCGGCCGGCGTCGCCGAGGAGGTAACCCCGACCCTTGACACGTCGCGGGGAGCGCGCATAATAACTGAACGTCGTCGCGAGAACGACGTTCCCTCGATTGGGGATGTAGCTCAATTGGTTAGAGCACCGGCCTGTCACGCCGGAGGTTGCGGGTTCGAGCCCCGTCATCCTCGCTTCCTGCCGCCCAAGTCTTCGCCGGATCCCATTCTCCCCTTCATCATCCTCACGTAATATACGGCGTAGAGTGACCACGCCCTCCGTGCGTTCATCGACGAAGTCCTGGACTGGACTGGAGCCGTCATGAGTACCGCGACGACGAACTCCCCGATGCAACCTGACCCGCCCCTCGAGGTCTTCCCGCGCACCGTCCCGTCCCCCGAGCAACTCTACGAGATGACATCCGAGCCCGATGAGCGTTTCGTGATCCGCGGCGTGGACTGGGCATTCTACGAGCAACTCGTGGACTCGATCCCGGACGGGGTGCGTATCCACGTCGACTACGATGGGAGGGATCTGGAGCTCATGACCCTCGGTCCATTTCACGACGGGGTGAGGAAACTGCTCGGCCAACTGGCCGAGGCGATCGCGCAAGAATTAGAGGTTCCTTATAAGAGCGCCGGTCAGACGACCTGGAAACGGCCCGAGGTCGCTCGCGGCCTCGAATCCGACGAGAGTTACTTCTTCTGTCCCGAAAACCTCGTCGCGGTGGCCCAGGCCAAGGCGAGAAGATCCAGGAAGATCGCCGACTACCCGAATCCGGACCTCGGAATCGAAGTGGACATCTCTCCCTCGAAGATCGATCGGCCGGGAATCTATGCCGCCTTGCGCGTCGCCGAGATCTGGCGATTCGACGGCGACAGCGAGCAGGTTATCATCGAGCGATTGGGCGAGGACGGTGCTTATCAGGCCGTTGATGGCAGCGCATTCTTGCCGATCTCTGCCAAGGAGGTCCGCCGCTGGGTGGTCGAGGAGGACTCGAGTGATGAGTCGGCCTGGGCACGCCGCCTCCGTGCCTGGGCTCGGGCGGAACTGATCCCCCGGTTGGCACGATGATCGGATCGATCTGCGTACTCATCTCCCCAAAAGCTCTCGAACAACTTCGACGTCGTGTGGCCTTGATGGATGGTCCCCAATACCATAATAATTCTCTCTGCTATCAGGCGGCGCCGGGGGCGACGCAATTGCGATCCGGTGTGGGACCAGAACCCGGCACGACCATCGCGGTCTGCCGGTTCAGGAGGTGTCAGGCCCAAGATGTACGTACCCACCAAACTGTTCTTCACGAAGGGCGTCGGAACCCATCGCGAGAAGTTGACGAGCTTTGAATTGTCCCTGCGCGACGCCCGGATCGCCTGCTACAACCTCGTCCGCGTCTCGAGCATCTTCCCGCCGCACTGCAAGGAAATCTCGATCGATGAGGGCTTGAAACACCTTCAGCCAGGTCAGATCGTCCATGTCGTCATGAGCGAAAGCGCCACGGCCGAGCCGAACCGGCTGGTGGCCGCGAGCGTCGGCGTTGCGATTCCCCGCGATCGGAGCCTGTTCGGCTACCTGTCCGAGCACCACGCCTACGGCCAGACCGCCAAGACGGCCGCCGATTACGCCGAGGACCTCGCCGCCGAGATGCTCGCGACCGTCCTGGGCGTCGAGTTCAATCCCGATAGCTCCTGGGACGAGAAGCGCGAGATCTGGAAGATCGCCGACGTCTTCTACAAGACCAAGGAAGTCACCCAGACCGCCGTCGGCCACAAGGACGGGCTGTGGACCACGGTCGTGGCCGCGGCCATCCTCCTGCCCTGAACCGGCTCGTCGAACGAGGGTGAACGACCATGGATTTCCTGGAATCGATCAGCGTCCATCGCATCGCGCCGCCGGAGGTCTCCGGCACGGAGACGGCGGCCGACCTGATCGATCGCGCCTTCTCCAGCTACAACGGCGGACGCCTCCGCGAGGCCTGTCGCGTCTTCACCCAGAAGCTCCTCCAGCCCGACTGCACGGTCGGCTTGACGCTCTCCGGCGCCTTGACGCCCGCCGGGCTGGGGATGAGCTGCCTGATCCCCCTGATCAAGTCCGGCTTCGTCGACTGGATCGTCTCGACCGGCGCCAACCTCTATCACGACACGCACTACGCGCTCGACTTGCCCCTCCACCAGAGCCGGCCCAATCTCGATGACTTCACGCTCCGCCAGAACGACGTGATCCGCATCTACGACATCGTCTTCGATTACAAGACACTCCTCGACACCGACTCATTCTATCGCGAGTTGATCCAGGACGAGGCATTCGCTCGGCCGATGGGGACGGCCGAGTTCCATCACGAGGTGGGCCGATACCTCCACGGTCGCGCACAAGCCCTGGGCCGGCCATCCCCCAGCCTGCTCGTCGCGGCGTTCGAGGCCGACGTGCCGATCTTCACCTCGAGCCCCGGCGACAGCTCGATCGGCATGAACCTGGCGGCTTTGAGTCTCCAGGGCGGACGACTCCAGATCGATACCCTCCGCGACGTCAACGAGACCGCCGCGATCGTCTACGCCGCCAAGCGCGACGGGGGCAATTCGGGCGTCCTGATCCTCGGGGGCGGCAGCCCGAAGAATTTCATCCTCCAGACCGAGCCCCAGATCCAGGAAGTCCTCGGACTCAGCGAGAGCGGCCACGATTACTTCCTCCAGATTACCGACGCCCGTCCCGACACCGGGGGCCTCTCCGGCGCGACGGCCAGCGAAGCCATGACCTGGGGCAAGGTCGACCCCGACAAGCTGCCCGACTCGGTCACCTGCTACACCGACTCGACGATCGCCCTGCCGCTGCTGACGGCCTACGCCCTGGCCCGGCATGAGCCGCGGCCCTTACGCCGCCTCTATCAACGACGCGAGCAGGACTACGAAACGCTCCGTGCCGCCTATGAGTCCCGGCTCGCGGAAGGCTCGAAGGAGCCGGTCCCCCGCGGTCGTCCCGGCTAGAGCGGCTTACGGCCCGTAGGGTGCTCTTTGAGCACCATTCCCCGGTGTCGCCTCGAATTTCCCCGGTGTCGCCTCGAATCGGTGCTCTCAGAGCACCCTACGGAACGGGATGGCGCGTGTCCCGCAAATTATCAACTCACGTCCTGGCGATCGACCCCGAGGATCCCGACCCCGCGGCACTCGACGAGGCGGCCCGGATCTTGCGGCAGGGAGGGCTCGTCGCCTTCGCCACCGAGACCGTCTACGGCCTGGGCGCCGTTGCTACCGATGAGCGTGCGGTGGCCCGTATTTACACGGCCAAGGGCCGACCCGCCATCAATCCGTTAATCGTTCACGTGGCGAGTATCGACCAGGCGAGGATCTGCATCACCGACTGGCCCGCATCGGCGGAGATCCTGGCAGCTCGCTTCTGGCCCGGACCGCTGACGCTCGTCTTGAGGCACTCCGATCGAATCCCCGACATCGTCACCGCGGGAAGGACGACCGTCGGTGTGCGGATGCCGGCGAGCGGGGTCGCCCTCGGTCTGATCGAGCGGACCGGCGAGCCGGTCGCGGCCCCCAGCGCCAACCGTTCGAACCGGCTGTCGCCGACCCGGGCCGAACATGTCCTCGCCGATCTTGATGGTCTGATCGACCTGGTCCTCGATAGTGGGCCAACCGCACTCGGCCTGGAATCGACCGTCCTGGACGTGACCGGCGATCCGCCAAGGCTCCTCCGGCCGGGACCGATCGCACGCATCGAGTTGGAATCGGTACTCTCGGGCCGACCTGTGCTGCTGCCAACGGCCGGAGAAATCGCGGAGCGGCCTTCGAGCCCCGGCCAGTTGCCGGTGCACTACGCGCCGCGCACCCCGACGTATCGCGTCGATTCAAGGGAAGAGTTGGTCTCCATCCCTCGCCTCGATGAGATTGCACTGGTCGCGATGGGCGAACAGGACGCGTCTTTCGCATTACCAGTGGCAAGGGAGTTTCGTCTCGAATCGCCCCGGATCGGCTCCCAGTTCCTTTATCATGTGTTGCACCAGTGCGACGGACTGGACGTACGCGCGATCATCGTGATCATGCCGCCGGATCGGCCCGAATGGCTGGCCGTGCGCGATCGGCTCCTCCGCGCCACTCTCCCGATCCCTGAAGGGTGAATCGGTCGAAACCGCTCTCTTTCCGCGGTCGGGATTGGCCCGGTCAATCTCCCTTGGAACGAGCCGGGGTATCGGCGTCGTTTGTCCCCGCGACGAAGCTATTCCCGTTAAACCCGACCATCACTTTGGCAAAGTCGTCCCAGGACGCGGCCATGCAGGTCGGCTGGTCGAAGATCCCGGTAGGATAGTAAGCGACGCGACGCCAGGACGTACCGGCATCGGTCGAGCGGAAAATCCCCCAATTCGGTGTGGTGGCCAGCTTGCCATAGAAATAGATGCTATATCTTGCGTTCGACTGATCGGGTCGGTGCCGCGCCGAGGCAAAGCGTGATGGCATAATCGATGGCGTCCAGCTTCGCGAAGGTCTTGCCCCCGTTCGTGCTATGCCAGAGCCCGTGCTGGCTGGCTCCATCCCAGCCGTCGCAGAACCAGAGGTCGCCGCTCACGGACCGATTCACCGCGAGCTGGCTGTGGTGGTTGAAGGAAGGGAGGCCCGCTCGTCCCTGCAACTGCCACGATTTCCCGCCGTCGGTCGTGACATAGAATCCCCCCGCCCAGCTTCCGACGAGGTAGAACTTGTCGGCCGTGAAGGGATCGGCCGCGAGCGATCGCTGCTTGAGGGCGAAGATCCAGTAGCCGTTCTCGAGCGGAAAGCCCGCGCTCGGCTTCCAGGACTTGCCGCCATCGTGCGAATAGAACGTGGGACCTTCGCCGTTGGGCAGCCACACGAGGTGATCCTTTCCGGAAGTCCAGCGTCCTCGACGGCTGATGGCGATGCTGCCGGCCGGATGAAGCTCGACGCCCGAGGACGGATCCGTCGGAATCCCGGAGAACCGGGACCAGATCCTCCCCCCATCGGTCGAGTAGCCCGAATAGCTCTTGCCGGTTCCGGTGTGGTTGACGTCGGCGGAGACGACGGCGAGAAATTCGGGGGCATTCGGGCAATAAGCGAGACCCGTACCGTTGGAGATGAGCTGGTCCTGGAGCGGGATCTGCGCGCGACGAACTTTCCGGTGTCGGCGGTCACGAGCCCCGTGGCATCCTCGACCGCGAAGACCGCATTTCCCCCGGGGGGCAGGATCACGTCATGGGAGACGAATTCCTCGATCCCCTCGGAATCGATCGTCCATCGGGGCGGATTCTTCGCATCTTCCCGATCCGTGCATTTGCATCTGAGCATGCCCTCGTTTCCCTGCGGGATCCAACAGGTCCCGTCGCGATCGATCGCGATGCCGGCATTGGAGCGCCAGCCGGCCTTCTGGGGCAGCCACCCGAACGAGTTGGCGAAGGCCATCGTCGGGCCGAGCAGGGTCCATGTCTTGCCCCCGTCGAGCGAGCGGCTCAGGCCCCCGCCGTCGCTGATGGCGAAGATTCGGTTCGGGTCCCTCGGGTCGAAGGCGACGGCGTGCGGGGTGCGATCCCAGTCCAGCTCCACGCGACGTTTCCGCCAGGAGCCGTCCCTCCAACTCCACAGGTCGCGCGAACCGGCGGCCACGACATGCAACGTGCCGGCTGCATCGAGCGTCGAAAACATACACTTGGCTTCCATCTCGGTGCCAGAGCTGATGTTTTTCCAGCTCACTCCACCGTCCCGGCTGAGGAGCACCGATCTCCTGGGCATCACAGCAAAGATCGTCCGGGAGCATTCGAGGCCGCCGCGCTCGATCGTCCCTCCACCCGCGACCATGTGGACCCCGAGCACGTGAGCGGAGACATCGGGTGCATCTCGTTCGCGCACAGCCGTCCAACGCACACCACCGTCCTGGCTGCGCCAAAGGCCGTGGTTCAAGCTGCCATAGAAGACCACGTTGCCGTTGTTGGGGTTGACCTTCAGCCGCTCCCCCTCGGTTCGCCAGGCACCGTTGGGCTCCATCGGCAACGAAAGGTCTCCGGCGGTGAACGTGACTCCTCCGTCCCGGCTCTTGTAGACGTTCCCTCCCGATGGAAAGCGTCGGTCCTTCAGCATGTCCGGGCGACCGGCGACCATGCTGAGGTAAACCACACGGCGGTCCGACGGATCGACCGCGATGCTATCCACGCCGCAAGTCGCCGGAGTTGCCGCCAGGGTCGCGGGCATTCCCCGCTCGCCTGCCCGTACGACCAGAGGTCGCCACTCGCCGCGATCCCAGCGATAGGCGTTGCCCACGTCGGTCCGACAATAGCGGATGGACGGATCGAGGGGATGCGTGACGAAGCCCGTCACGAACCCGCCCGCCCCGAGCCTCACCGGCCGCCAGCGATAGAGCGACTCGGGCGGCTCACCCGCCCGAGCGGTCGTCGAAAGGACCATGATGTAAGTCGAAATGGCCATCAGCGCGACGACCGCGCTGTTCCGAGCGGAGTTCGCCCTTCGAGGAAACACCATGAAACCTCCCGGCCGGTTCTAGGAGTGCTCGTCAATAGCCCGCGGACTGGCCGGGGAAGGACTGGTCGATGGCCGGGAGGTCCAACCGTCGTCGGCACTCGTCGAGGATTTCCCGGGTTCGCGACGCTCCGCAGCGGCTCACGCCGAGGTCGCGGACGGCCAGGAGAGAATCCAGGTCGCGGACGCCCCCGGCGGCCTTGACCTGGACCTGGGGAGTCGAGTGCTGGCGCATCAAGGTCAGGTCCGCGTGCGTCGCGCCGCCGGTGCCGTAGCCGGTTGACGTCTTCACCCAATCGGCATTCAATGTCGAGCAGATGCGGCAGAGCTCGATCTTGTGTTCGTCCTTGAGATAGCAGTTCTCGAAGATCACCTTGACCTTCTGGCCGGCGGCGTGGGCGACCTCGATCACGGCGGCGATGTCGTCGCGGACATAATCCCAGTTCCCGCTGAGCACCTGGCTGATGTTGACGACCATGTCGAGTTCCTCGCAGCCGTCGGCGAGCGCGCGTTCCGCTTCCGCTCGCTTGATCGCGGTGGTATGGCCGCCGTGAGGGAACCCGATCGTCGTGCTAGCGTTCACGGTGCTGCCTCGCAAGATATCGGCACAAGCCTTCAAGGCGAAGGGCATGATGCAAACACTCGCGACGTCGTAGGCCAACGCCAGGCGGCAGCCTGTGTCGAGCTCCGCGGCCGTAAGGGTCGGATTGAGGAGCGAGTGGTCGATCATCTTCGCGATGTCGGAGTACGTGTAGCTCATCGGGTTTCTCCGGTAGGATTCGACGAGATCAAGTTCGCGTTAGGGTCACCCGAACGGTCAACGCAAGACGCCTCGAGCCGGCGTCGCCGACTGGATCGGGCCGAGCCGGCTGCGGAACTCATACTGGTCCCCGCGATAGAGCGTCCGCTCCCACCAGAGTGGTGAGCTGTCCGCGAGGAATCCGACCGAGAGGACTTCCAGCGCCGGCGATTTCGCGGCTGTTCGCAGGCGTCGTGCTTCGACGGCCGTCAGCAACACCGCCCGGATGATCTCGTCGGCTCCCGCGACCTTCAAGCCGAGCAGCTCCGTCCAGGCGCCGTAAAGCGAGCCTTCCGCATGGATCCTGGTCAGCCCGGGGCAATGATGCTGCACGACATAACGGTGTTCGAGAATCACCGGCGTTTCGTCCGCCAACCGGACCCGCTCCAGCTCCCACAACGTCGCGCCCGGCCCGACGGCCAACGCCGCGCGTACCGACTCGTCCGCATCGCTCGCGGAGAGTTCGGCGAAATTCAGGAGCTCGGTGCTCGGCCGCTTCCCTGCGGAGCGGGCCTTCTCGGTGAAGCTGACGAGCGAACGGACGTCGTAATCGATCACATCGCGACGCACGAACGTCCCCAGTCCCTTGCGAAACTCCAGCAATCCCTCGGAGACGAGGCTCGCCAGTGCCTTGTTGGCGGTCGCTCGGCTGACCTGAAACTTCTCGCTGATGTCGCGTTCGGTCAGGAATTGGTCGCCGCGACGGTATCCACCGGAGAGCGAGGCGCGTAGTCGATCATTCAATTGCTGGTAGACCGGCGTACGGACAAGTGACGTGTCCACGAGAGCTCCCCGGGATGGACCGGACAGGCCACCGACCTCCTGGCTTGTGGCTTAGCCACTGTATGATGATGGCCAATCTCCGTCAAGTGCCTCACGGCCCGCAGGGCGGAGAAGCCCAAGGTCCCTCATCCGGCAAGAGGGCATGACAATCCGGCTCATGTCGGCTCACTCGTGGCAATGCGCCGGGGGGCGGGTCGCATGACCCCGCCCGGGTAGCCATCGGATCTCTCGGGAGAGTCCTTCACTCGAAGAGCCGGCGCTGGGGATCGAACAGGGAAAAGTCGGGCTCGGGCGGCGGCGGTTCGGGCATCCCCAGGTGGAGGTAAGCCCCGGAAGTCGCCTGGCGCCCGCGAGGCGTACGGACCACGTACTCCCGCCGGAGGAGATAGGGCTCGACCTCATCCTTGAGGGTATCGACCGAGAGGTTCATCGTCGCGGCGATGGCCTCGACGCCCGTCGGGCCGCCGCGGAAGACGCGGATCAGGGTCTCCAGGTAGCGTCGGTCTTGTTTGTCGAGCCCCTCGGTGTCCACATCCTGCATGGCCAGCGCGTCGCGGGCGACCGCGAGGCTGACGTGCCCGTCGGCGCGGGCCAGGGCGTAATCGCGCACCCATCGCAGGCGGGCGTTGGCGATCCGCGGCGTCCCTCGACTTGCGCGGCCAGCTCCTGCGAGGCTTCCGGCACGATCGTGCAACGGAGCTTCGCGGCGTTGACGTGGATGATCCGGGCCAGGTCGTCCGTGTCGTAGAACTCGAGATGCTCGTGGATCCCGAACCGCTCGCGAAGCGGGGCGGAGAGCATGCCGCTCCGCGTCGTCGCCCCGATGATCGTGAACCTCTTCAGCGGGATGTTCATCGTCCTAGCCGACATCCCCTCGCCGAGTACGACGTTGACCCGGAAATCCTCCATGACCGGATAGATGAACTCCTCGACGGCGCTGGGAAGCCGGTGGATCTCGTCGATGAAGAGGATCGAGCCCTCGGTCGCATTGGTGAGGTAGGGCATCACGTCCATCTTCTTGTCGAGCGCGGCCCCGCTGGTGATGTTCAGGTTGACGCCCAGCTCGTTGTGCAAGACGGTGGCGAAGGTCGTCTTGCCCAGCCCCGGCGGACCATCGAAGAGGATGTGGGGCAGCGGCTCCCCGCGCTTCTGGGCCGCGGCCAGGCTGATGGTCAGCCGTTCCGCCACGGCCCGTTGGCCGACGATCTCGGATAGCCGTTGGGGGCGAAGTTTCTCGTCCGGGTCGGGGGGGCGTACCGCGGCCGTCTTCTCCGCACCATCCGGATCCCGGCGCCGCTTCTCATCCCCGGAATCGGGCGTCCCTTTGATGATGGGCTCTCGCATCGATCGGTCCTCTCGACTGGGGATTTTCATCGACTCTGGAGGTAGATGGCTTCAATCATATCGGCGACGGACTTGTACTTCTTCTTCCCGGAAAGCACGCGGTCGATGGCCTGCCGGGCGTCGCTCTCGGAGTGGCCGACCGAGAGCAGCGCCGCGTAGGTGTCGCGGATGACGTCCGGCTCGGCGTTCTCGGGTGTCCCGTTGGAACCGGCGGACGCGCCGTGGGCGGCCGGCTCGGACCCGACGATCAGGGCGAACTTGCCCACCTTCCGCCGCAGCTTGGCGACGATCCGCTCGGCGGTCGCCTCGCCGATGCCCGGGAAGGTCGAGAGCAGCTTCACGTCCTGGTCCTGGATCATCCGCGCCAGCTCGCGGACCGGCCGGACCATCGCCCGCAGCGCCTTCTTGACGCCCACGCCGTTGACCGAGCAGAAGATGTCGAAGAACTCGCGGTCGATCGGCGAGAGGAAGCCCACCAGGCGGGGGACCAGCCTCGCGACCATCGCCCCCCCTTCCAGGTAGAAGAAGGTGTGCAGCTCGACCGGCTCGCCGACCTTCGACTGGATCGTCCGCCGCGTGTGCTCGGGGATCAGTACCTCGATCTCGAACGGATCGACCCGCAACGTCACCGACTCCTCGGCGACCGCCTCGACGATGCCTCGCACTTTCGTCAGCACCGTACCGACCATCCTTTCCCAATCAGCCTCGGTAGACTGTGATACTTTGTCCAGTCATTGTGCAAGATCGACGGCCCGTTTTCAAGCCGGAACTCCCTCACGCCTCGCCGGACCCCGCCCGACGTCGCGAGCTCGAGGCCGATGACCTCGGCCTAGCGTCCGTGATTCTATCATCGGCGCGGCTGGCCGGAGACAGCCAGCCTGCCCACCCGGAATCTCGATGGTCGACGGCGATCAACGACGAGATGGTCGGCTGCGGACGAGTCGTGAGTCGGAGACGATCGATTTGCCCGCGATTCGACACGTGACTTCCGGACACCGGCGACTCGGACGCCCGAAAACCGCGGGGAATCTCTGCCTGACTGCGATTATATCCAGATGCAAGAAATTCAAATTTATTTTAAGAATAAACCGACCTACGTCACAGTCCCCTCTCGCCCACGTCGGTCGGCGCCCGCGAATCCGCACCAATCGTCGAGTTTTTCCATCATTTCCCGCGATCCTCGTCTTCCATAAGTCAAGAGTTCTGGTATGAATTGAGAAAGGGACCGGTTGATTCATGCCGGTCGGACTTAAGCGAGTATGTCTTGCAGCGAGGTGAGACCGATGGCGGTGAAGAAGATGGACACGAAGAAGACCAGCAGCCCGTCGAAATCCGAGCCCAGCTCGAAGGCGGCCCCGAAGACGGCGGCGCCGAAGAAGACGACCAAGGCGGCGGAGGCCAAGCCCGCACCCGTGGCCGCCCCGAAAACCCCCGCCCCGAAGGCCGTCGCCCCGAAGGCCGTCGCGACCAAGGCGCCGGCGATCAAGTTGAGCGACGCGCAGATCCGAGTCCTCTCCGCCGTCTCGCAGACGAAGGAAGCGGGCTATGTCGGGACCAAGGCCGAGGGCCGCGTCCTGGATGCGCTCCTCCAGAAGAAGTTGATCAAGAAGGGCAAGAAGACAGCGACCGGCTCCTACCAGTTCCTGGTGACCAAGGCCGGCGAGAAGCACGTCCCGGCGGCCGTCGCACCGACCACCCCGGCGTCGGCCCCCGCTCCCGCCCCGGCCGCGGACGCCTCGCCGTCCCCTTCTCCCGCGGTCCCGTCTTGACCGCCTGACCTCATCACCGAGGTCCCCGCGTCACGATGCCCGATTTTCGAGGATGGGCGCCGTCTCGTGGCCGACGAATCGGCGCCTTTCATTAGCCCTCTCCGAATGGTCGCGGCGTGACTCGAACGACCTGCCCTTGGCGAATGCGGGGCTTGTCGCTAAGATCCCCCCGTGCCGCGGAGCCTTCGTCTCACGATCCGTGTCCGTGGCCGTCAATTCGAATGAGTCGGGGGTCCTCGACCGTCGGTCCGGGGCTCGCAGGATGCGAACCGAACGGGCCGGTCGTCCTCCAGGCGAAAGACAGGTCAGACGGGCATGGATGGCGCGTCACCCTGCAAATCTCGAATGTTCGTGCGGGCGGTCTGGCCGGCGATGATCGCCTACGCGACGGTGGCCGGTTGCTCCACTTACATCGGCACTACGCCCAAGAGCTTCCTCCATCAGATCCGGTCAAATCCCGACCCCAACATTCGCTACCTGGCCTATTCCAAGCTCGGGGCCCCGGAACTCTACGGCCATCCGGATGAGAAGTCCGAGGTCGTGAAGACCCTGATCGGCAAGCTCTCCGAAGGCAAGGAGCCGCTCGCGATCCGGGCTGTCATCATCCGCAGCCTGGGCGACCTGGGAGACCATCGCGCCCGCGACGTCGTCGCCCACGCCGTCGGCGATCCCGAGGCCGTGGTCAGGACCGAAGCTTGCCGGCGCTGGGCAAGGTCGGTCGTCCCGAGGATGTGACGATCCTCGCCGGGGTCATGGCCGCCGACAACCTGGAAGATTGCCGGATCGCGGCCATCGAGGGCATCGGAGAGCTTAAGGCCGCGGACCCGCGGATCTTCCACGTGCTCATCGAGGGGATGGACCACGAGGACCCGGCGATCCGACTGTCCTGCTACCGGTCTTTGAAGCAGATCACCGGCAAGGACCTGGGCGAGACGCCGGAGCCCTGGCGTCGCGAGCTCGAGCCCCAGGCCACGCCTCCCAAGAAGCCCGCCGAGGTCTCCAAGGCCGATCCGCGGCGAAGGCGAAGACGCCGAGATGATCCGCGACCAGGACCATGGCCCTCGCGGTACGAACCTTGCGATAATGTGACGGTTCCGGCGTGAACCGGGCACGAGACGGCCGTGTCGTCAGGGGGATCACCACGGGGTGAAGCGGTTCGCTCCGGTTTCGAGGGCCTCGGGTCGCGAATCGACATGGACACGCACACGCTGGAACTGCTGGAATTCGACAAGGTCCGCGCCCTCATCGCCGCGCGGGCCGCCTGCTCGCTGGGCAAGACGGCGGCCCGCAAGATCGAGCCGAGCGCCGATCCCGGCGAGGTCCATCAGCGACAATCGCTCACCACGGAGATGGTCGAGGCCCTGCGTGCCGGCCTCCGGCCGTCATTCGGCGGCTTGCACGATATCCGCCAACTGGTGCGGAAGTCCCAGGTCGGCGGCATCCTCGAGGCCGAAGAGTTGGCCGAGACGGGCGAGACGCTCCGTGCCATCGGCGACATCGATCGATGGCTCGCCCGCATCGGCGAGCAGTTCCCGCGCCTGGGTGGGCTCCGTCAGGGCGTCGGCGAATTCTCGGGGCTGCTCAACGCCATCGAAGGCTGCCTGGATAGCCGGGGCACGGTCCTGGATACCGCCAGCCGACGGCTCTCGGCCATCCGCAAAGAGATCGGCCAGGTCGAGGAGCGCATCCAGGAGACGCTCCGCCAGATGCTCCGCTCGCCCGAGATCCGGCGAGTCCTCCGCTTCGGCAATTTCACGATGGTCGGGCACCATTACGTCCTGCCGGTCTCCAAGGAGCATCGCGGCGAGATCCAGGGCTCGGTCCTCCGCACCAGCGCCAGCAACGAGACGGTCTACATCGAGCCGACGGCGATCGGCGAGCGATCGGCGCAGCTCTTCCTTCCTCCGGGCGCGCGAGGCCAAGGAGGTACGGCGGATCCTCCGATGGCTCAGCGCCCAGGTCGGCCTCGTCTCGGAGAGCCTGCTCGGCACGCTGGAGACCATGGCCGACATCGACCTGATCCACGCCCAGGCGCGGTTGAGCGTCGATTACCGGATGACGGCCCCTCGATTCAATCAAGACGGCCGCCTGGTACTCCGCGCCGCGAGGCATCCCCTGCTCGAGGCGCTCTTCCAGGGCGACCCGACCCTGACGCGATCGCCCGAGGGCTCCCGCTCACCCTCGCCCGCCGCCGAGCCGACGACCGACCCGGTCCCTCCCGAGCCGGCCCCGCCGACGCCGTCGCCGCCATCGCCGAAGAAGACGGTGGTCCCGATCGACGTGAACCTGGGAGTCCGCTTCCACATCCTGGTCGTGACCGGCCCGAACACCGGCGGCAAGACGGTGGCGCTCAAGACGGTCGGCTTGCTGGCGATCATGGCCCAGGCCGGCCTGCACGTCCCGGCCGCCGAGGGCTCCGACTTCCCCTACTTCGACGACGTCCTGGCCGACATCGGCGACGAGCAGAGCCTGGAACAGTCCCTCTCGACCTTCTCGTCGCACATCCGACGGATCAGCGAGATCCTCGGCAAGGCGACCCCCCAATCGCTGGTCCTGCTCGACGAGATGGGGGCCGGCACCGACCCAGCCGACGGCGCCGCCCTCGGCCGGGCGATCCTCGACGAATTGACCGGCATCGGCAGCCGGGCGATCGTGACGACCCACATCGGCGACCTCAAGACCTACGCGTTGTTCGACCCCGGCGCGGAGAACTCCGCCGTCGAGTTCGACGACGAGACCCTCCAGCCCAAGTACCGGCTGCACATCGGCGACATCGGGCAATCGAACGCCCTCAAGATCGCCCGGCACCTGAAGCTCCCTGAGCAAGTGGTCGCCCGGGCCGAAAAGTACCTCTCCCAGCAGCGCGGCGGGGCCATCCCCGAGTGGGAGCTCCTCCAGCAAGTCCGCAAGGAGGCCGAGCAAGCCAGGCAGGCGGCGCTCCAGGCGCAGGCCGAGGCCGAGCGGACACGCGAGGCACTCGCCCGCCGACTGGCCGAACTCCAGGACGAGACCCGCCAGGCCGACGCGATCGTAGAGGCCCGGGCCCGCCTCCAGCCGGGCGACCGGGTGGTCGTCCCTCGCCTGGGCTACGACCGGCCGGGCCGGATCGTCAAGCTCGACGTCCGCAAGAAGACCGCGGTCGTCGCGATCGGACACGTCACCTGGGACGTCGCGATCGACGAGCTCATCCCGCAGAACGCCCGCACGCCCGCCACTTCATCTCCCACATCGAGAAGCCCCTCGAGTAAGCCGGTCCGACCACTGGACGAATTCGATCTGGATTGATGGAATGGGGAAAGGTGACAGTCAAAGCGCTTCTTCCCGCAGATCGGAGGCGTGA
Organism: uncultured Planctomycetota bacterium; assembly: GCA_963777695.1. GTDB lineage: Bacteria > Planctomycetota > Planctomycetia > Isosphaerales > Isosphaeraceae > CAVZRC01. The sequence goes on along the minus strand of CAVZRC010000005.1, from coordinate 792,465 downwards.
TCATGGACTGGCAAGTATTCGACAAGAACCGCGCGGCCTTTCCGCCCGAGGAATTGCTCGCGTACCGCGGTCAGTACATCGCGTGGAGCCCCGACGGCACCCGGATCATCGCCAGCGATCAGGATGGCATCAGGTTGGACGATACCGTGAGGGCGTTGGGGTATGATCCGGCCGAGGTGGCCTTCTCATCCGTACCCGATGCCGATGTGCTCTTCATTGATGGAGCAATCCCCGAGGCTGGAGAAGTTGGCGGCGTCCGAGGCCGTACCTCGCCGAAGAGAGGCCGGGCAATCCTGGATTTGAGTCAATCCAACAAGAACCGCCTCTCCTTCCGCCCCGAAGAAATGCTCCCGTACCGAGGCCAGTACATCGCGTGGACACACGATGGTTCGCGGATCATTGCAGGCGACGAGGACTTCCTCAAGCTCGATGATACGGTGAAGTCGCTGGGCTACGATCCATCGAAAGTCGTCTACGAGACTGTCCCCGCCGCTGACATCATCCTCGGCTTGGGGGTGTTGGGCGAATGAAGATTCCTTACGCGCCCGTCGTCATGTCGAACCCGAGTCCAGCCCTCGGGGGCAGGCTCTTTCATTATCGACCGGTGATGGACGTCGGACTGACTGCCTTTCAAGGTAACCGGTTCCTCAAGAGCCTGCTGGATACCGGGTCCGACGAGACCGTGTTCCCGGAGGGCATCGCCATTCGTATCGGCATCGACCTGACGGGGGCCGAGGAGCGTCAAATCGACCTCGTCGGCCGCCCCACGCGGATTCGCTGCCGCTATGCCGCGGTTCAACTCCAGATCTCCGATGGTCGCCATCAAATCTACAACTGGGCGGCCACTGTCGGATTCGTCGCCACCAGCCTTCGCTACAGTCTCCTCGGCCACGGCGGCTTCTTGCAATTCTTCGACACGGAGTTCCGCGGGGCGACCCATGAGGTGGTCCTGATCCCGAATTCCTCGTTCCCGGGAACGCAAGTCGTGATGCCCGGCGGGCCTTGAGACGATGAAAAGATCGAAGGTTTCGGGACCTGACCGGCCTCTTGGATGATCGCCGCAGGCCCCTGTTTCACAATGTATTCGAGTGGAATCCTTCGACTCACTCCCGGAACGGATCCGCCGGCATGGCCAGGTCCATCAGCAGCGATTGGAAGTCGGGTCTGACGCGGATCGGGGCCAGATCCGGGTCCGATTGGAGCTTGACGCGATCCTTGAATCCCAGCCTGACGGCGCGGGTCAGGGCATCCATGGCCTGCTCGGCGAGCTGTCGATGTCGAGCCGAGACGTCGGTTGATGTCGCGCCTACTGGCGTGATTCCCGAGGCATAGTACCCGGCCATCTGGACCAGGAGCTCGGGCTCGCCTTGGGCGACCTTCCGTCCGATGACCGACTCGGCATCGGCCTCCGCGACGCGACCGCGGGCGCGGAGGGCCATCGCCAGGCCCACCCGGCCCGCGAAGACCATCTGGCGCCCATGTTCATCCCCATCATCGCCGCCGAACAAGACCCGCACGGTCTCGAGCCCTTGCCGGAAGGCCGCGACTGCCTCTTCGTGCCGGCCCGCCATCAGCAGGGCTCGCCCGAATCCGAGCTGATTGTGCGCCAGCCCGCCGAGCATGAAGACATCCGTCGGCGCCCGCCGCGACATCTCTTCTATCCGCGCGCACGACGTACGCAGGAGCGGGACCGCTTCGGCTGCCCGGCCGGAATCGCAGAGCGCCCGGCCGAGCTCGAAGGCCGATGAGCAACACAGGTCGAGATACTTCTCCTCCTTGGGGTCCTCGCGGATGAGTTGTTCGAAGAGACCGCAGGAGCTGCCCAGCGAGCGGATGGCCTCGGCGAATTCGCCGAGGCGGTTTCGCGACGATCCCAGGCGGAATTCGATCTCGGCCAGGCTGTATCGGTAGGTCGCGACGCCCGGATTCTGCTTGACGACTGATTCCAGCAGGTCACGGCCCTTCGAGAACTCCTCCACCGCCTCCTTGTCCCGCTCGGCGCGGAAGTGGTTCGTGCCGATGCCGGCCCGGACCAGCCCGAGCTGGAAGCGAAGTCGAGGCGATGCGGGTGCCTGGCGGGCCAGCTCCTCGAAGATCGCTTGCGCCCGCTGCGCCATCCGGATCGCCTCGTCGATCTGATCCCGCCCCGCGTATTTGTTGAAGAGATTGCAATAAATGAACGCGAGCTGCTGTTTCCGACGGGCCGAGCCGGGCTCCTCGGCGACGAGGGCCTCCAGGATCTCGCAGGCCCGCTGCATCATCCGCGTCGCCGCGGCGATGCCGCTCCGCTGGTCGGCCTTGTTCACGGCGAGGACGTAGAGCGCGGTGGCCAGGCCATCGCGGAACATCGGATCCGAGGGGTTGTCGCGGACGAGCGCCTCATACGTGTCGAGGGACTCCTGGCCGGCGCGATTGGAGTCGTCCTTGCGATCGGGGCGCGAGTGGAGTTTGACGGCCAGCTCGTACAGGCATTCGGCGAGGTGGACGCGGTGGTTCGGCTCCGACGGTTCCCTCCGGGCGAGCTCGCGGAACATCGCGATCGCGCGATCAAGTTGGGGCAGGGCATCCGCCGACTGGCCGACCAGGCCAACGATCCTGGCATACCGTTGCGAGCTCAGCGCCAGCTCGGCCCCGAGCGACGGGTCGCCCTGCCGCTGTCGGAGGAACCGGTCGTGATATCTCATCGCCGATCGGAGGAGCTTCTCGCGGAGCGGTTGCATGCCGGGCTCGTCGAGGAGCGCTTCCTCGCTGATCAGCGTGAACGACTCCTCCACCGCGGCGCGGGCCTCGCGGAAGCTGGTCTCCGCCTCCTGGAGCGCCCGGATGGTCCGCCCCTGTTCGAGCCTGACCTGTTCGAGAGCCCGCCGGGTTTCGCGCTGGGCGTCGCTGACCTGCACGTACAGGACGGCCAGGCAGACGACCGCCGTGACCAGGGAGAGACCCGCCGCGGCCACCGACGTCCGGTGCCGACGCGCCCATCGGGCCAGTCGAGCCACCGGCGGTTCCCGGCGGGCACTCACCGGCTCGTCGGCCAGCCAGCGATCGATGTCCTCGGCCAGGGCCCTCGGCGTCGGATACCGGTCCTTGGGGTCGAGCGCCATCGCCTTGAGGCAGACGGCCTCCATCGCAGGGCCGATCTTGATCGAAGGTTCCCGCTTGCGAGGCGGAGTAAAGTGACCCTCCTTCACCTTCCGCAAGACCTCGAAGACATCGCCCTCGAACGGCGTCTGGCCGCAAAGGAGGCAGTAGAGCGTCGCGCCCAGGCTGTAGACGTCGCTGCGCGGGCCCAGACGATCCAGGTCCCCGGCGGCCTGCTCGGGCGACATGTACGCCGGCGTTCCCAGCGCGCTGCCGGGTAGCGTCTCGGCGCTGCCGCTGGCCGAGCTGGGCATCAGCGCCCGCTCATCCGAGCCCGACGCCGTCTCGGTGCGCCCCAGAGGCTTGGCCAGGCCCCAGTTCGACCACCAGCGTCTCGCCGAATCGGCCGACGATCACATTGCCCGGCTTGATGTCGCGATGCAGCACCCCGCGCGAGTGGGCATAGTCGATGGCGTTGCAGACGTCGAGGAATCGTCGCAGTAGCTGGCGCAGGGCCAGCGACCGTCGGCCCGGGTCCGCCTTCAGCGACTCATCGCCGTGGAATCGCTCGATGGCCTCCTTGAGGTTGTCTCCCTTGACGAACCGCATGGCGTAATAGGGTCGCCCGCAATCGTAGGTCCCCAGCCCATAGACCGGGACGATGCCCGGGTGTTCCAGGCCCCCGGTGATCTCCGCCTCGATGAGGAACCGCTGCCGGCTGCCCGGGTCGTCGGCGTGACGGTTGACGATCCGCTTGAGCGCCACCTCGCGGTTCAGCTCCGAGTCGAGCGCCACGTACACCGCGCCGAGGCCGCCGCGGGCATGGGGCCGCAGGACGCGGAATCGCTGACGCTCGCAGGCGGCGGTCTCGACGACATAACTGCCGGTCCGGCCGGCATCACCGTCGGATCCGGTGGCCTCGGAGCCGGCCCGGGACATCGTGTCCTGGATATCGGGATCGTCGACCTGCGCCAGGACCTCACGAGTTGACAGGCCCATCGCCATCGCGGCCAGGCTCCTGTCCGCGTCGCCGCCGTTGACCTCCAGGTGCTTCTTGGCCAGCGATTCCAGCAGCGGCATGCGTCTCGATGTCGATCGCCCCGCGGTTGACCAGGACTCGCCCGAGCGGCGTGACCTTATCGGCGACCCAGGCGCCCAGGGCGGCCAGCAGGGCCTCGCGGTCGACGAAATGGTTCTGAAACGCGAGCAACCCGACCAGCAGTCCGCTCGCCGGATCGAGCGCCTTGGCTGTCCCGCTTGGCGGACTGGTACTGAGGTCATCCGCCCTGTCCCCCTCCCCGCTCGCACTCACGGCACGCCCTCCGCGAACCCGCCTTGGCGGATCACTCCGAACTCCCTCCGATATCTTATCCGCGCGGGGCGACATCCTTCCCCTGGCTTCCATGCAAGATCTCGATCGCTTCACGACCGGGTTGCATTCACCTGATACGAGCCCGAAGCGCGAGCGAGTGCATGATTTCGGGGGATCCACTCGCTTGAGGTTCGGGCTCGTAGGACACTGCTTTATATCGAGCTTTGAGCAAACCAATCGTGAATTGCTCTCACTTGACCAATTCGGGTACCGGTGGCATAGCTCCGATAGCTCCCGCCCGCCAGAGCTTGACGGCACCATCGTGGCTGCACGAGGCGAGGATCGAGCCGTCGGGTGAGAAAGCCAGGGAGTGGACCTGCGCTTTGTGTGCGTCGAGGGCGAGCAACTCCTGGCCGGTGGCGACGTCCCAGATCCGGATGACCTTCCCCTTGCCCCCCGCCGCGAGTTCCCGCGAGTCGGGCGTGAACGCCAGGCAGCGGAGCTGATCCGACTCGCGGAGGGTGCGCACAAGATCGCCCGTGCCGGTGTCCCAGACCTTGACCTCTCCGGCCTGGTTGACCGAGGCAAGCATCGAGCCATCCGGCGCGAAGGCGATCGCCAGGACATTCCCCACGTCCTGAAGCATTCCCCGGGCTTGCCCCGAGGCCACGTCCCAGAGCCGCACCGTCGCGTCGTTCGACGCCGAGGCCAGGATCCGGCCGTCCGGGCTGAAGCCGACACCGTTCAGTCGGTCGGTATGGCCCGACAAGACGGCACGCGTTTTCCCCTCCGACACATCCCATAACCGTGCCGTCCTGTCATCGCTGGGAGTCGCCAGCCATCGGCCATCCGGGCTGAATGCCAGCGACCGCACCCATCCCGCATGGCCTTCCAGGCTCGTCAGTCGTTGACGCGACGCGGCATCCCAGAGGATCACGTTCGGATTCCCCGGCTTGCCGGAATCGAGGCTTCCGGAGGCGAGCAGCCGTCCATCCGGGCTGAATGCCAGGGAGGAGACGGTCGCGGAATGGCCTTTCCAGCCCGCCAGGGATCGACCGGAAGTCGGGTCCCAGAGCCGGATCGTCCGAGGCTCGCCGGTGTCGTCGCTGCCGGTCGCCAGCACTTTCCCGTCGGGCGAGAAGGCCGCGGACCACGCCTCGGCCGTATGGCCGGTCAACTCGTCGGGCGCCGCGGGTGGGTCGAGGTGCCAGATCCGTGGCCTCGTCCGATTGGTGACGAGGAGCGAGCGCCGGCCCGGGAGGAAGAAGGAATCGCCGATGTCGTTCCTCCCCGGAAAGTTGCGTAACCGACGGCCCTGGGCGACGTCCCAGACCTCGAGCGGCTGCACTCCCCCGGGGGCCGTCTCGAGGCTGATCGCGAGGAGGCTCTCATCGCTCGAGAAGGACAGGGCGAATCCTCGTACGACTCGACTCGAGTTCGGTATGAGCACTCTCCTTCTCGCCGTCGATCGATCGAAGACCGAGATACCTCCCGAGTCGTCCATCAAGGCGAGATGCGAACCGGCCGGACTCATTGCCATCTGATAACTGCGACCCGGGTCGTCGAATCGCGCAGCCTCGCGGCCGGAGTCGGTCTCCCAGACCACGATGTGGTTCGATCGGGTGTGCGCCGCGAAAAATCGCCGATCGGCTGACGTGGCGACCAATCCGGCAAGTCCGAGCGGGCTCAGCCGGGATTCGGCCAGCACGACCCGCAGCGCGCCGGTGCACGGATCGAGGAGGTGGATGAAGCCGTCCCGGGATGCGGCAACAAACTGCCCGTTGGTCGGGAGTGAATAGACAGGCGCGCCTCTACCGATGAGCCAGGAGTGGGGCTCCTGCCGTTCGCCGGTGAGCTCCCACCAGCGGGCGAGCCAGACCTCACCCCGAGACCGGACGAGTGCCAGGAGTCTTCGACTCGCGGCGTCGAAGCAAACACCCGACAGCGATTCCCCATATTGTCCTTGGAGGCGGCTGACCTGGCGGCCCGAGGCCGACTCGAATAGGTGGATGACCGCCGTCGTCGGCCCCTGGTCCAACAGCGCGACGTATCGACCGTCGGGCGAGAACACGAGCCGTGCGACATCGGACCGGGGTGCGGAGACCATCGTTCGCGGCCTCTCGGCCAACGCTCCGGGCGCCAGGTCCCAGATCATGAGCATGCCTTGCCGATCGCAAGTCGCGAGCATCGTCCCGTCCGGGGCGAACGCCCATGCCATGACGGCGGATTCGTGCCCCCGGAGCTGGGAGAACTCGCGATGGGACTTGCGCCACAGATGGCGCCAGGCGAACCCCGGAGGGCCGACGTCATCGGACTCAGACCGGATGTCGTGGAGGATGTCCTGCGCCAGCTCGATCTGGGAGGCATCGAGCGCCTGGCGGGCGCGCCGCAGGCCCTCGGCGGAGCGATGCCGATCGACCTGTCTCCGATGCCTGTCCGCCTCCCGCGTCTGCCGGTCGGCGCGGGCGATCGTGAGCGCCAGCTCCCGGTTCTGTCAACCGAGCCTTGCGTTCCACCAGGCGCTGCCCCCGACCAGTCCACCGACCAGGACGGCGACCAGGCCCAGCAGGGCCGAGATGGCCGGTCGACGACGCATCCAACCTCGTGCATGCTCGAGGACGGAGACCGGCCGACCGACGATCGGCCGGCCCTCGAGGAATCGGCCCAGATCGTCGCGGAGCGCCGCGGCCGAAGTGTACCGCCGCGACGGCTCCTTGCGCAGGCACTTCAGGCAGATCGTCTCGAGGTCGCGAGGCAGTCCCGGGCGCATCATCCGGAGGGGGACCGGCTCGGATTCGACAACCAGACGCAACGTCTGCGCGTCGGTCTCGCCGCGGAACGGCGACCGACCGGCCAGGATCTGATAGAGCGTCGCGCCCAGGGCATAGACATCGGTCGCCGGGCCGACCTCGGCGCGACGGACCGCCGCCTGCTCGGGGGCCATATATTGCGGCGTGCCGATCCGGGCGTCGCTCACGGTCTCATCGCCGGTCTCCTCGATGAGCTTGGCCAGGCCGAAGTCGGTCAACCGGGGGATGACACCATCGGCGTCGGTCTCGCCGCCCGTTCGGGCGGTGAGGATCACGTTGTCCGGCTTGATATCGCGATGGATGATGCCGCGCTCGTGGGCGTGCTGGACCGCATCGGCCAGGGTGGCGATCCATCGCGCCGCCAGCCGAGGTGCCACCGGCTCATTCTGGGCCTTGAGCCAGACTCGCAAGCTGGCCCCGTCGCAGAATTCCGAGGCGATGAAATAACCCATCGCGCCGAGCTCCCCCACTTCGTAGAGCCGCACGATGTGGGGATGGTCGAGCCGGGCCGCGGCGCGGGCCTCCTTGAGGAACCGATGGATGTCGACCGGCGAGATCACGCGATGGGGGAGCGGCAGCTTCAGCGCCACAATCCGCCCGAGCAAGCGGTCCCGCGCGCGGACCACGAACCCGAACCCGCCCGAACCCAGGTGGTCGAGCACTTCGAATCGCCCCAGGAGGAGCCGGTCGTCAACCGGCTCCTCGCCTGCGCGAGCGAACTCTTCGGCCGGCTCGCGCGGGTTCACCATCCGACGCCTCGATCATCGTGAGCAGGAGTCGCAGGCGATCATAGCCCCGATCGCGGTCCCTCGGCGCCCGAGGGCTCGACGGATGTGGCGTGAAGGAGGGAGTCGAAGGCGATCACCTGCTTCAGGATCTCTTCATCGACGGGTCGGTTCGGAGCGTCATCCAGGGTCATGGCCAGGTCCCATCAATTCTCGGAGCCGGGCGATGGCCCGCCCATAGAGCTTTCGCGCCGACTCTTCCGGGAGCCCGAGCTTCGAAACCGATCTCGACGAAAGACAGGTCGTCCCAGAGCCGCAAGGCGATCGCCATCCGGTAATGCTCGGGTAGGGCGCCCATCGCGGCATCGATCGCCTCTCGGGATGCACCTCGCTGCGCCCGGACGCTTGGCGGGGTCACGGTCCCGGCCACGGCCTCGCCGCCGCTGCAGGAATCCAGCCGGACCGGGGCACGACCGCGCTTGGCCCGGATCGTGGAGTGGATCAGGATGACCTTGAGCCAGGCCCGGAGCTGGCCGGGCGTGCGGCCCTTGAACGCGGCGAAGCCGCGCCAGCCATCGAGGATCGTGTCCTGGACCAGATCGGAGGTGTCCGGCTCACCCGGCCCCTTCGACCAGCGACCCTGCCTGGCGATCAGTTGGAGATAGTCGCGGCACGCCTCCAGCGCCCCCAACGCGCCTCGGGATCCCCGTCCCTGGCCGCCGCGAGTGCCTGGTCGCTCGACGCCGGACCGACATCGATCCGATCCGAGGATGACATGATCACCGAACCCTTATTGACGATCGTTCCGTTCGACCGAAAGCCTCATTGCTCGTCAGGAATCAGTATGACCTTCGATGCGCGGCGAAAACAAGGTTGTATCGCGGAGATTGCGCAAGTCGTGACTTGGAGTGAGTTTACCGAGCGAGGCCCGTCCTTGCGAGTCGGGTTCATGATTCTTTTTCGAGAAAACCTGACGATTCACGTTCCGCTTCCCGACGGAAGCGTCCCTATGTGGCTAGAGCGACAAGGACACATAGCGGGGGAGTCTGGCTCTGGCCTCCGGAGTCCCGTGTGGTCTGTCCCGAATTCCTGGAACTTTGCATCCTGATTGCATTGTTCGGCCGCCGTGATTGCGAACGGGATGGGGCGAGGAAATGTGACTAAACCGACTCTCCCCAGGTTGTGCAGTCAACTGTAGCATTCACGAATGTCCCTTCTTCTTCGCCCTACGATTCAACTCACGCCGAAACACATTTTTCTCACGAAAGGCAAGCACCGATGAGAATCATGACCATGATGCTGGTGGGTGTCACATCAGGTTTTCTCGGCATCACGAACGCGAACGCCGGCATCATTTTTCAACAACCTCAGTTGATTCCCGGGGGCTACGAATCGGACGCCGCATCGCAGGCATTCGATGACTTCCAGTTTAGCAGTCCGATCTCGATCATCGACAAGATTGATTGGGAGGGAAACATCACGACTGGCAAGCAGGCGTCGGGATTTCAACTGGAGATTTATAGTGATTCCGGTGGCCGGCCAGGTTCTCTGATCTACGTGGAAGATCTTTCCTTCACGCAGACTTTGCTGGAGGATGATGGGCCCAGCCAAAACTATGGGTATTCGGCCATACTCGAAAACCCGTTCGGGGCGAACGGCGGGAGCAGGTATTGGATTTCCATCGTCGCGGCGGATTCACCATCCTCTGACGGGATCCTCTACGGATGGGACCTGGGAAAGAACGGTAACAATATCTCCTACATCGGCGACGGGTCCTACCCGCCGGGACTGATCCAACTGAATAGCGACTTCGCATTCACACTCGAAGGGACTGTTCAAACGCCGGCGGTTCCCGAACCGAATACCTCGATTTTGATGGCCTTGGGCATCGTCGTCTGGATGGGGCATTGGTGTCTGAGGCGCAGGCCGTAAAGGGCGGGCAGAACTCGCCTCACGGGCGAGGAAAGGGGACGTTCCTAAATCTCGACATAGTGCGAGGAAAGGGGACGGTCCCAAGTCTAGAAAGAGATTGGTGTCGGTTCGTTTTTTATGATTCGACACCAATTACTTGACCCCTCGAGGAAGGGCATCAAGCTGGGGCTACGGACACACGCCTGGCCATGATGAAGTACGGATTGTTGTTCTCATCCGGGTCCAGGCTCGGTTGGTCGCTCACTTTCTCGAACCCGCATTTCTCGTAAAGCTTGATCGCTCCCATATTGTTCGTATAGACATCCAGGAACAAGACGTCATAACAGTGAACTTGTTCGCGTGCCAACATGGCCGCCTCGCCGATCAGGTGCTCGACGATCGATGTGCCGTATCCCTGACGCCCCATCATCGGGTTCACAGCCAGCAACGGGATATACGGATGGAGCCGTCCGCCCGTGTAATCACTGTAGTGATCGTTCACATCGATCGTACCAAACCCCACAAGGTGGTCGCTCTGATCGCGGTAGACCCAGATTCGACCGGCGCGGCGACGCATCCGCCGGGGAATATCGTCTCGGAGTAGTCGGCCGACGTAGGAGTCGGCGAATTCCCAGCCGCAAATCTCTCCGAACTCGTGAGAACCGAGCTCGATGAGGACGGGCGTAGGAGGAACCCGGGTGAAATCGGACATTCCCGCGCCCCGATCAGGATGTCCGGAGTTTTCGATCGCTTTCTTGCTGGCCCGGGTCGCTGGGCTGCCAGTCCGAAGGGAGCGGCGGCAAGGAGGCGACTCGCCGGCGCCCTTCCTCGGTCGCGGCCTGGTCCGGATATCGCCACCGCTTGGCAGCCGGACCGACCGAGAGCTTGGGCGTCAACCATCCATTCAGCAGCTCAGAGAGATCCTCAAGGGCGGCCCCCAATGCGTCCTGCCTTTCGAGGGTGCGGCGCGGCGCTTCGACCATCCGGCCGCGGTTCCACATCTCCGATGCCCGGGAGTGCAGCCGCCAGCCTTCCTCTTTCCACACACGCTCAGCTTCGGGGTCGAACTCCACTCGGCCGGAGAAGACAGCGTCTCCCCACTGCTCAACCTGATCGCGGAACTCGCGGCAGAGGTCGGCATAGCGGCGGAGATCAGCATCCGATACGGCACACTCCGATCCCTCACCATTTTCGTACAGGTTCATCCGAGCGCGAATGTCGGCGGTGACGTCGCACACTTCAGCCAGATCGCAGGTTGTCATCGCCCCTCCCCTTCCGCCAACAGGACGTCTCACCCTCTCTTATGATACCAGTCTTGGAAAGTATTTCAAAAGCGATCCTGGCGAGGTAACGGGTCGCTTGCGAGGAAAGGGGACGTAAATCTTGGCACAGCATAGGGGATCTGAATAAGCCGGCTCTCCCCAGATCGTGCAGCCAACCGTGGCAATGACGAAGCCGGGTAGGTCTCGGTGGTTTCCCACCCAGACCCCCCACAGATCCGTGCTCGCGCAATTAACGCACACGGCTCCTCATTTCAAACATTCGCTACGCGACGGTACACCGAGTGGACGACGATCGCCGGCGGGAGCGGATAACGCTCCAGCAGACGATACATCCGCTCCTAGGCGACTTCGCCGGCGCGTGGCGCCGGCCGAGCCATTTCCTCCAGAGCCCGATCACACCCCGCCGGAATCGGTTCAACGCTCCCGCGTTGCCCGTGATCCCGTAGTACGCGAAGTGGCCTCGCAGCTTCTGACTCAGGGTCGTGTGCTGTTGCGGCACCGCGGCGTGTCGATTCTTGCGGCACCAGTCCGCGATGGCCGTCAATCCCCTCCGGAACCGGCTCTTGGACGTCTGACGCTTCACCACCCAGTAACCCTGGCGAGAGCGGCCCCAGTAGTGAGAGAATCCCAGCAGGTCAAAAGTCCCTGCGGGAGTCCTCGCCCGGGGTCCCCGATCGTTCGGGGCGATCTGATGGCCGCTCGAACGGCACCAGTCGCGTCTTTTCCGGATGGAGCGTCAAGCCGTACTTCTCGATCCGCTGGGGCAGCACCGCCATCACCCGCCGCGCGTCCTCTTCACAGGTGAAACCCATGACGAAGTCGTCCGCGAAGCGGATCAGGAACGATTGCCCCTTCAGGCGCGGTTGCGACATCCCGTTCGAACCATTCGTCCAGCACGTAGTGCAGGAACACGTTGGAAAGCATCGGGCTGATCACGCCCCCAACAATGTTGCAAACACGCCCCCAACAATGTTGCAAATGAGCTTGTTGGGGGCGTCCCTCAAAAGGGGACGGACTGACCCGATACACGATGCGGACCTCCCCCTCGTCGACCTCGACCTGCTTGACCAACGCGCGAATGATCTCCCGCCGCGTCGCCCAGTCCGGCTCGCGAAGTCCTTCGGATACTCGCCTCAAGAATTCCTCCAACTGGCCGATCACCAGCCGTAGCTCCGACTCCCGGTCCTCCTCTTCAGCCATCCGACTTCGCTCGTCCTCGAGCCGTGAAAGCCGCTCCCGCGCCGCGCCGATCCTCGGCTCGAATTCGGATCTCTCCAGTAAGCCCTCCTCATAAGCATCAATCAGTCGAGAAATGCTCTTTCTAACCTGTGTAATCAGCTTCATGATTTGGTCGGCCTCCCGGGCTCCGTCGGGCTCGGTCTTTTCCAGGCGGCGTTCGTACTCGGCCCTGATCCGCTCCGGCTCCGCCAGGAGGCTACGGACGTCCTCCCAGACGGCCGCGTCCAGCACGTCGGTGCGGACCTGCTTGTTCCAGCATAACCGCTCACCGCCGAAACGATACGCATCCGAGCCCGTGCATCGGTAGTAGGCATAGGGGATTCGCCCCTTGGCCGACGCCCGGCTCGTCGGCTTACCGTAGCACCCGTAGCCGCATCGCTTGCAGACGATCAGCCCTTGGAGCAGGTAACCGCCCCCCTGGGGCCGAGCACGTTTGCGCCGCCGGTTCTCCTCCAGTTGGGCCTGGACGGCGTCGAAGAGGGCCTCGTCGACGATCGCGGGGACCTTGATGACGACCTGGGCGTCCGACGTCGTATCGATCCGAGAGACCGGTCGCTTGGGATGCTGGGGGCGACCTCTCTGGGGCCGGAGCTTCTGCGGCTTGAACTGCCCGGCCCGCGTCTTGCCGAAGGCCGCCGCCCCCTTGTAGGCGGGATTCTTGAGCATCCCCCAGATCGCCGATCGATCCCAGGCGGCTTTCCCCGTCCGCGTCGCCACGCCCTGATCCTTCAGGCGGCGGCAGACCTCGCCGATGGAACACCGCTCCTGGCCGATCCACTCGAAGATCTTCCGGATCGTTTGCGCCTCGTGTGCCACGACCTGGTACCGCGCCTCGCCGTCACCCTCGTGCTTGCCGATGTAGCGGTAACCGTAAGGCGCGCCGCTGAGTACATTGACCGAACCCCGGCGAGCCGCGTGCTGCTTGCCACGGCGGCTGCGCTCGAGGATCTTGGCGCGCTCGTACTCGGCGATCATGCCCTGGACCTGCACCAGGAGGTTCTCCGCCGGGTCATGTCCGAGGGGATTGCACAGGAAGACCACCTCAACTCCGCAATGGTTGAGTTCTTCGAGTATCAGAACTTGATATTCATATTTGCGCGAGAACCGATCCGGATCGAGCACGTAAAGGCGATCGATGGACCCGGCGGCGGCCTGATCGCGGAGTCGTTCGAGGGCCGGGCGGATCAGGGTGCTCCCGCTATAGCCGTCATCGATGAACTGCAATTCGGGATCGCATTTCACGGCGTCGGCCGCGAGTCGCTGGGCGAGCGCCTCGAGTTGGCTGGCGATCGTGTCCTCCTTGGCCTGCTGCTCGGACGAGACTCGGGCATAGATCGCCACGCGGAGATGATGTGTCGTCATGATCGGTCAAGCTCCTACGGCGGAGGGCCGGTAATCATCGATTCGCGTCGAGGAGATTTGCGGGTCGCCCGCCCGGAGATGCGGTCGTCTCGGGCGGGCGTTGACGACGGGGATCAAGGCGTCGTATGCAGATGCGATCGACTGTGTTTGAAGGCGATTGGATTCGAAGCAACGGGTGACGGAAATGCGGATCGCACGCCTACGCGAAGATGTAATCATATTGGCTCATCCTTTCCGAGACCGCGGCCGTCAGCCTGCCTTGGAAGGTGATCGAGTCGGGGCTGCCATCCGCGCCCGTATGTCGGTCGGAGCCGCGTTCTGGAAATGATAGAATCGGGGATCAGGGACGATTTTGCAACATTGTTGGGGGCGTGATAACCCCGCCCTGTGGGGAGCCGGCCTCGGGATGCGTGATGCATCCGTCCTCCAGCACCCCCGCGTTGAGCCATTTGCCGATCAGTCGAAGCAGCACCCCGTCTCGCACCCGACGCTTGAGCAAGTCACGCAGATGCCCGTGGTCGATCGTATCGAAGAATTTTCGGATATCGACCTCCACGATCCAGCCGCCTCCCATCGCCATCGTCTGCCGCCAGAGGCTTTCCAGGGCTTGATGTGCCGACCGTCCCGGGCGGAAGCCATACGAGCCGTCCTTAAAGTCCTGCTCGTAGACCGCCTCCAACACCATGACGACCGCACGCTGAAGCACCTTATCCTCGAAGGTCGGAATACCCAGCGGCCGAGTCTCGGTCGCGGATCCGCCCTTGGGGATGTGGACCCGACGCACCGGAGGCGCCTGGTACGCGCCGGACTTGGCTCGGTCCAGCAGCGACCGGAGGTTGCCCTCCAGGTCCGCCGCATAGTCCTCGCCGCTCTGCCCGTTCACGCCCACCGCCCCGTCCTTGCGCGTACGCCGGTACGTCTCGCGCAGCCAGTCGATATCGATGAAGTAAGCCAGGGACGTGAATCCCATCTCCGGGCTTTGCCGAGCGAGTTCCGCTATCCGTTGTCGTTTCGTGGACACGTCCACGGGTTCCGAGGCACCCGCCATGTTTCCCTCCAACGGTCGTTTGAAACGGCATCCCCTTCACTCCGCGGGGTCCTTCGGTCGAGTTCCCCCGCCTCATCGTTACTACGGGACGCTCCGACTCCCTGCCGCTCGTCTCGCCGCACTTCGTTGCCTTCGTTTGGCGATACCGCCCTTGCGCCCGATTCGCTCCCACCGGCCGGGACGCTCGGCCGGGGGCACGGGGAGTTGGTATTCCGGTTCCCGAGCCGGAGATGTCGGCGGAAACGGCAGGGTCTCTCAGGTTCCCGATCAACCCTCGTGTCCCTGCGCCCTGCTCTTTGACCCCGGTAGGACCGAAGCACGCCAGGCCGTTGCGGCGCGTCGGCGCGGCCCCCGCGTGGGACAACGACGGTGGCTCCCGCGAGAGAAGATTTCGGGGCTCGATCACACGGCATCAGGACTCACTGTCTACGCTTCGCAGGGAGGGTCGCCCCTCCGCCACGCAAGACTCGCTTCCGGCTGCTGGCCAAGCTCTGCCGGGCGGGATTCGTTAACCCGCAGGGTTGAATGAAAGGTTTCCAAGTTCGAGGCTCTTCCCCCTTTCTCGAGCTTACCTGACGCTATGTCCGCTTTTCTTCGCCCCTCGATCATCGTGAGCAGGAGTCGCAGGCGATCATAGCCCCGTTCGCGGTCCATTGGCGCGCCCGCGGTGGCGTGGAGGAGGGCGTCGAAGGCGATCACCTGCTTCAGGACATCCTCATCGACGGGTCGGATCGGGGGCGTCATCCGGGGTCATGGCCGGGGCCCATCAGGTCGCGGAGCCGGTTGATCGCCCGCCCATAGAGCTTTCGCGCCGAGTCTTCCGAGATCGCCAGCTTCGAACCGATCTCGACGAAAGACAGGTCGTCCCAGAGCCGCAAGGCGATTGCCATCCGGTAATGCTCGGGTAGGGCGCCCATCGCGGCATCGATCGCCTCCCGGGATGCACCCCTCTGCGCCGGACGCTCGGCGAGGTCACGGTCCCGGCCACAGCCCCGCCGCCGCTGCCGGAATCTAGCCGGACCTCGCCGCGACCACGCCTGGCCCGGATCGTGGAGTGGATCAGGATGACCTTGAGCCAGGTCCGCAGCTGGCCGGGCGTGCGACCCTTGAAGCCGGCGAAGCCGCCAGCCGTCGAGGATCGTGTCCTGGACGAGATCGGAGGTGCCCGGCTCACCCGGCCCCCTCGACCAGCAATCCCTCCTGGCGACCAGTTGGAGATACTGGCGGCAAGCCTCCAGCGCCCCCCATTGAGCCGCGGGATCTCCGGCTCTCGCCGCCACGAGTCCCTCGTCGACCGACTCCGGTTCAACCTCGATGCGACCAGCGGATGCTATGATCGCCCAATCCCTTCCTACGACCGTCGTGAATCGATCGAGCATCATTGCTCGCGAGGGATCAGTATGACCGACGAGGGACCGCGAAAGCAAGGTTGTGTCGATGAAATCGTGTAACTCGTGACTACCAAAGATTTTAAACATCATCCTCCCTGTTTCCAGATCGTGCCTGCAAAGTTTTTCTTCAGAAAATTTGTCGATTCAGGTTCCGCTTTTCGGCGGCTCCGTCCCTCAGTAATGACAGAGACGAGGACGTTACGCGGCGATACGGCACGAAGGACGACCGTTCCGTCGGGAATAACCGATCGTGCCGACGACTTCGGGGCGATCTCGGAGCGGTTAACGCCCGCATTGAGCACGCCAGGGGACCCCCTGGTCTCCTTCGTAAAAGGGAGCGGCGATTTCGCCATTGTGAACGAGCTGGATCTCGGAGGCTGCTTGGTCTTCAGCCTCACTTTAAGCCCTGCCAGAACTCGACCGTTATCGTCCTCGTGGTCTCTTGAGCGTCGCCGTGCCGTCAGAATGGCGGTGTGACGACTGGCACCATTTGCACGAGAAGAGGAAGCAAACAATGCAAAAGATCTTGAATCAGGCGAGCTACGTCTTGTTGGGCGTCCTCATCTTCACCGTGACCGAGTCGCGAGCGGACACTGTCGTAGCGAACGCCTTCTCGACGTCCTATAGCGGGGAATTTCAAAGCTACGCTTTCGACCCGAGCACGGGCATCTACTACAATAGACAGGGGTTCGACGGCGGGGCAACGGTGTCCACGTATAGCACGGACGCGGCTCTCTCTCAGAACGCTCCTGCGGGATCGGTCACACTCCAGGGTGGCGGATTCTACGGAACATACTTCGCGGTCAGCGACGGCCATCTCTTCGGCCGTGCCGATAGTACTAGCAATCTCGTCAACGAGTGGAACGCGACGACCGGCGCACTCCTGGCTACGGGGACGATCCCGAATTTCGGCGGTCAGAACGGGACCGATACCTTCGATTGGGGCGGGTACTCCGGCGTCAACTGGCTCCAAGACTCCACGGGCCTCTATACCCTTGGTCACATCCCGGGTGGGACCAGTTGGTCGATCAACAAAATGGACGCCAATCTCAACATCGTCTCCACCCAGACCTTCACCGCGGCGACCCTGGGCTATGCATTTGTCATCAATGGTGAGCTTTTCACCTCATCTAGCTTCGAGTCCAATGTAGTGAATCAAGTCCTCGATTTGGCGAGTGGGACGGTCACAGCCGTCTCCTTCGAAATCACAAATCTGGGTGGTTTATATCTGTCTAACACCGCCTATGACCCTATCCGAGACCGACTTTACCTCCTGAATTCGAACGGAACCACTCTGTTCTCGATCGACGACGCTTCGGGCCAATTCCACGCTGGTTCCGTGCCCGAGCCGGCCAGCGTCGTCCTGCTCGGACTTGGTGTTATCGCGATGCTGGCCTACGAGAGACGTCGCAGGCGGGATCAAAGAGGACGGAACAAATTACCAACAGTTATCTGACGAACCACCGGGTCAGGTTCGCAAGTGGACCCGACACCTGGCCCAACCAAGTTTGTCAAGGAGATACTCCGTTTGCGGTCGGGGCAATCGGTTATCTGCCTCACATTTCTCGAAGATTGACTCATGGCGTGAGCCAGTCTTCAAGCCTGAGTCCCGGGATGCCCTGAAAATGTCGAGTGTTATGAGTGACGAGCGTCAGGTCGTACACGCGGGCCGTCGCGGCGATGAGCAAGTCCATGTTGTCTACGTTGATACTCTGGCTCCGTAGGTCAACCCGCAACCGCCCGAACTCCTCGGCACAGTCGGCGTCGAATGGGATGAGGTTCACTTCATACGTCAGGAGGTTCTGAATGGCCGCGATGGTCGGCGCAGGATCGTTGCGACCATACGCCCAGTCGTACAGCTCCGCCAGCGAAACGCTCGACGTATAAAGTCTGCCCGAATGCTGAACGAAGCGATGGGTGAGTCCCGCTGGTCGACGGAGATGTTCGGAAAGGATGTTGGTATCGAGGAGGAAGCTCACTCCGGAATCTCCCGTGTCGAGGGCTGATTGCGAGCCCGCTCGATCTCCTCGAGGATTCGATCGTCTTCCTCAGTCCAGTGCTCGGCCATCATTCCCGCTGCTGTCTCGCTGCCCCCCGGGCGCCAGCCCGGAGGCGGGCCGGGAAGCGATTTGGAACGTACGATGACTTCGACTATCCGGCCATCATCGATGCCGGGTTCGGCTTCCAGCTCGATCGTCCGGCCGTGGACGACACCTCGCAAGACTTTGACCATGGGTGTTACCTCCTTCAATGTTCCGGCCGGGATTCGGCTCTCCACCGCCGCTGATGGGGAATCTCCTCGAAGTATACGGTATCGCCTCGCTTTGCGGTGGCTCAGTCAGCCATCCGGATCTCCTTCAGGCTGGGATACCACATATGGATCGAGCTTGGATGGGGAAAGGACGGGGAATTCGGGCCGAGGCCCACGCGATGGCGATGACCTCCCCGAAGAGGGCGGGATTGGAGAGGTTGAGCAACTGGCGGCAGAGTAGCCCGGGCCCGCGAATGGAGTCATCAGTTCAGGAGCTGGTAAACCGCATCCTCGAAGGTCGATTGGTCAAGGATCCGGGGCTCGTAGGTCTGATCGTCGGCCATCACCCACTCATCGCCCTGCTCGGCCTTCCGCCGGTAGAGAGAGTACTTCCGATAGCCGCCGGAAATCTTGACATTGCCATCGCAGAGCGTCGTCCCCAACTCGTCCCCGACGATCGTCCCGACCGAGTCGCGCGCGATCGGCTCTACGCGGAACTCCATGATGCCCAGTCGGACGCGGAGCCCCTCGACCTCGTAGGCGCCGAACCGCCTCTCACCGATCACGATGGGGATGCGATCGATGGTCAGTGCGTGGTCTTCGTCGGCCTCGCGGAGCCAGCATTCCAACTGGCCGACCAAGGATTCCAACGCCTCCTTCCATTCCGCGAGGATTTCCTCGCGCCGGGCCTTCGTCTCGCGTCGCTTCCGGCCGCGCGAATTCAGCGAGCTGACTCGGTTACTCATGGTAAGACATAGTGGCTTCTCGGCCTGTCTTGCGAGGAAGCTTCTCAGGTCGCTCATGGCTCATCTATCTCCGGTAAGAGCCCGAGCCGTGCGAGGAATGCGCAGAGACGCCTGTGAGCGGTCTCGGGAGCAAGGCGTTGGGGAGGGGTGCCCCTCCTACCGTGCGAGACCCAGTTGCGATAACGGCGCACCTGGCGCACCTGTTCAACGAGATCGAGATCGTAGGTCTTGAGCAGGTCCAGTACTCGGTGAAAACTTCCTCGATCCAGCTCTTGATCCGTCCTCTCCGCCGAGTTTTGGAGTACGGGATGTTGAAGCGTCCTCCTCTCGAGATCAACCTCTGCCCGGATTCGCTCGCGGACGATGGATTCGAATATGGAGAAGAAAAGGACAATCGCGAGATCATCCAGTTCATCCTTTCCGTTCCGAGCGGCCTTGGCAAGCGCCGGACCATCGACCTCCTTGAGGTGCTCGTCCTTGCCCATCCTCCCTTCCCAGGGGAGCTCATCCCAATAGAGATTTCCCAGACGATTGGCCACTCCGAGGGCCCGAGTCGTCTCTTCGTACCAGGACCAAGCTTCTTCCAGGTTCTTCATTTCAGGAGCGAATAAACCGCGTCCTCGAAGGTCGATTGATCGAGAACCTCAGGCTGGTGGGTCTTTTCGTCGGCGATCGTCCATTCGTCGCGGCCTTCCCGCTTGTATCGATAGAGGGTATACTCTTGATGTGCGCCTCGCATGGTAACCATGCCATCACGGACCGTGGTCCCCATCTCCTCCAGGAAAGACGGCCGGAAGGGGTAGCGAGTGATCGGCTCGATGTGGAAATTCCGATACCGGAGCCAGACGCGGAGCCCCTCGACCTCATAGATCCCGAGACGCTTCTCTCGAATCGTGATCGGGATGTGTTCGACCTTCAGTACATTCGCGCGATCGGCCTCGCTTAGCCAGCGTTCGAGCTGTCCGATCAATGAGTCCAACGCCCGCTTCCATTCCACGATGACCTCCATGCGCTGGTCCTTCGTGGCTCGCTGCTCCTGGGCTCGTTCCTTGAGGAAGCTTCTCAGAGCGCTCATGACCCAACCTGCCGATCAGCGGAGAGTGTTCCTGCGATGCCCCATCGAACTCATCGCTATTTGAGCTCGAGTGCCCTTCCTGGCCGGTGGTTCTCCGATAGGCAGGAAGGGAGATTCTTTATGACCGAGGATGGACTGGTCCGGCGGTGGTTTTCCGGCGTCGGTCGCGCAAAATCTCCATCAGGTTTCATGCCCGGGAATGCCCTCTTGCTCACTCCAACGGCCCCATGCCTGGGCCATCTGCCGGACCTTTCCCATGGCTTCAGGTGGCACTGGGTTTTGTTCCGTGATCGCTTCAAGGGTCCAGAACCACTGATCCGGCTCGCGACGCAACTCCTCGAGGATCAGCGGGACGACCCGCGGTCCCATCCCAATGATCCGTTGGTAGAGCCTGAGCATGGCCATTTGCGCCGTGTTCGAAAGGAAGCCGCGACTGCTCCTTCCACTCGGCGGCGAGGCGGTGAAATCGCTCGGACACACTTCGCCCTTCTTCGGTGACCGGCACTGGAGGACTGGGAAGCCTGGACATTGCTGTGCTCTCCTTGCACGGACCCAAGAGCTGCGGGTCAGCTATCCCGCTCGTATCGGGTCCATTGTAACGATCGGTCCGGATGCGCCCAAGTCGAAGCGACGGACCCGGCCGAGCAATGGCCAGAGAAGATCCGAAATCTCGAACGAGGCTGACCGCGCCTCGGTTCACGACCCCGTCGGCACCTTCAGGTAGACCACGCCCAGCGGCGGCAGGCGGAGGCTGAGGTGGAACGGTCGGCCGGCGTGGGGCTGGGGGATGCCCCAGGCTCCTCCGTGGTTGCCGCAGTTCGAGCCGCCGTAGATGTCCGCGTCGGTGTTGAGGATCTCCTTGTAGAATCCCCCCGACGGCACGCCGATCCGATGATTCTCGCGGACCACCGGAGTGAAGTTGCAGACCACCACGATGGCGTCGTTCGGGTCGCGCGCCCGCCGCAGGAACGCCACGACGCTGTTCTCCCAGTCGTGCAGCTCCAGCCATTCGTAGCCCTGCCAGTCGAAGTCGATCTGGTGGAGCGCCTTCTCCGACTGGTACAGGCCGTTGAGGTCGCGGACGAGTTGAAAGATCCCCTGGTGGTCCCGCCACTGGAGCAGGTGCCAGTCCAGGCTCGTGTCGTGGTTCCACTCGCGCCACTGCGCGATCTCGTCGCCCATGAAGAGTAGCTTCTTCCCGGGGTGGCCGTACATGTACCCATACAGCAGCCGGAGGTTCGCCATCTTCTGCCAGACGTCGCCGGGCATCTTGTCGAGGAGCGAGCCCTTGCCGTGGACGACCTCGTCGTGCGACAGCGGCAGGATGAAGTTCTCGCTGAACGCATAGATCAGACTGAATGTCAGCGAGCCGTGCTCGTACTTGCGATAGACCGGGTCCTTGGCCATGTACCGGAGCGTGTCGTTCATCCACCCCATGTTCCACTTGAGGCTGAAACCCAGGCCGCCGAGATAGGTGGGACGCGAGACGCCCGACCAGCTCGTCGACTCCTCGGCGATGGTCAGGACGCCCGGATGCTCGAGATGGCAGAGCTCATTCAGCTTCTTGAGGAAGTCGATCGCCTCCAGGTTCTCGTTGCCGCCGAAGATGTTCGGGACCCACTCGCCGGGCTTGCGCGAGTAGTCGAGATAGAGCATCGACGCGACCGCGTCGACCCGGAGGCCGTCGAGGTGGTATCGGTCCAGCCAGAATAGCGCGTTGCCGAACAGGAAGTTCCGGACCTCGGGCCGGCCGTAGTTGAAGATCTTGGTACCCCAGTCGCGATGCTCGCCGAGCCTCGGGTCGGAATGCTCGAAGAGGTGCGTGCCGTCGAAATAGCCCAGGCCGTGGACGTCGTTCGGGAAGTGCGCGGGCACCCAGTCCAGGATCACGCCGTAGCCGTGCTGGTGCAAATAGTCGACGAAGTAGACGAAGTCATCCGGCGTGCCGTGTCGCGAGGTGGGCGCGAAGTAGCCGACCGGCTGATACCCCCAACTCCCATCGAACGGATGCTCGGTGATCGGCAGGAGCTCGACGTGGGTGAACCCCGTGTGCTCGAGGTGGGCCGCCAGTTGCTCGGCCAGCTCGCGATAGTTGAGGAAACCGTCTCCTTCACCGACCTTTCGCTTCCAGGACCCGAGATGGACCTCGTAGATGGCCATCGGCTTGTCGAGCGCATGCCGTTCGGTACGCTGCGCCAGCCAATCCTGGTCGCCCCATGAAAAGTTGGTGATGTCCCAGACGATCGAGGCCGTCTTGGGACGGTATTCCGCCGCGAATCCGTACGGGTCGGTCTTCTGGACCAGGTAGTCGTTGTGGCGGCTCTTGATCTCGAACTTGTAGACCTCGCCATGGCTCAGGTCCGGGATGAAGATCTCCCAGATGCCGGCCCCGCCCCGGTTGCCCATCGGATGGCGACGGCCGTCCCAATGATTGAAATTCCCGATCACGCTGACCCGCTGCGCATTCGGGGCCCAGACCGCGAAATGGACGCCCCGGAAGCCGGCATGGGTCCGCAGGTGGGCACCCAGCCGCTCGTAATTCCGATAGTGTGTTCCTTCGCCGAGCAGGTGGAGATCGAAGTCCGTCAATACGGGCCCGATCGAATACGGGTTGAACGAACTCCCAGATATGTCCCTCATGGTTCTCGACGCGAAGGCGGTAGGCGAACGGATGAAAACGACCGGGGAAGACCGCCGTGAAGAAGCCCTCCGGGTGGATCCGCTCCATTGCGACCCGTTCGCCGGGCTCGCCCCGGGTCAAGTCCACGACCCAGGCCGCTCGAGCCTCGGGCATGAACGCCCGGATCACCCAGGTCTCCGATCCCACTCCGCCATCGGATGACGCGTGCAGGCCCAGGATCGAGAAAGGATCCCAGTGGGCACCGTGCACGATCAAATCGACGTCATCCTTGGCTGTCGTGGCTACCGGCATCGTCTTCACAGGCATGGTTTTTTGACTCGCTGTCTGGACACCATCGCGGGAGTATGTCGGGATGACGGCGGAATTACTTGACTTCCAGCATCCGCTCGAGGGCCAGCCGTCCCCATTGCGCCGTCTGGGATTCCACCTTGATCCGATTCACTGGCGTATCCCGTGCCAGATTCTCCAGACACCAGGCCAGATGCGGCAGATCGATGCGATACATCGTTGCGCACATGCAGACCATCGGCGACAGGAAATGGATGCGTTTGTCGGGATGTTCCTGGGCCAGGCGATTGACGAGATGGAGCTCGGTCCCGACGCCCCAGGTCGAGCCGGCGGGGGCCTGTTCGATCGTCCTGATGATGAACTCGGTCGAGCCGACGAGGTCGGCGGCGTCGACCACCTTCATCATGCATTCCGGGTGGACGAGGATCCGGCTGTCGGGGAATTTCCGGCGGAACTGCTCCACATGATCGGGCTTGAACATCTGGTGGACCGAGCAATGGCCCCGCCAGAGCAGGACGCGGCTGGAGGTGATCTGCTCGGTGGTGTTCCCGCCGAGCGGTTCGCGGGGATTCCAGACGGGCATCTGCTCGAGCGGCACGCCCATGGTCCTGGCGGTGTTCCGGCCGAGGTGTTGATCGGGGAAGAAGAGCACGCGACGTTGACGGGCAAACGACCACTCCAACACGGCACGCGCATTGGAGCTGGTGCAGACGATGCCCCCATGCCGCCCGCAGAACGCCTTGAGGTCGGCCGCCGAGTTGATGTAAGTCACCGGCATCACATCGTCGGTATCGATGATGTCGGAGAGATCCTCCCACGCGGCCTCGACCGATTCCAGGTCGGCCATGTCGGCCATGCTGCACCCGGCGGACAGGTCGGGGAGATAGACCGCGACCTCGTCGCGCGAGAGGATGTCGGCCGTCTCGGCCATGAAATGGACGCCGCAGAACACGATCGAGCGGCAGGTGCGGCTCTCCGCGGCGAGCTGGCTCAGCTTGTAACTATCGCCTCGGAGATCGGCAAACTGGATCACCTCATCCTGCTGATAATGGTGGCCCAGGATCAGCAGCTCGTCGCCTAGTTGCCGCTTGACCGCGCCGATCCGCTCCCCCAGCTCGGCCTCGGAAAGATCGCGATAGGGCTCGAATTCCAGCGGATCGACGCGGGTGACGCTCGGAGCTAAAGTCGTTGTGGACATCGCGGTGTAGGACCTACCCGAAGTATTTGGCTTGGACATTCCCGTGGTACGTTGAACGGGCCGACTCGAGGCAATCGCCGTCGGGCGGTCAGCCCGAGATCAACGCACCCAGTTAAGGGATCGTTGCGGACTGTCCCTGTCCAGGATTTCCATCGTATTATACCGTTGGGTCGGCAGGCGAGGAGTCTCTCGCGCGTGCCAGGGCAAATCGTCGTCTCCGATTCCAGGCTTGAGAGGACGCCAGCATGGATGAATCGATGGTGATCTCGAGAGAGGGCCGAGCCGGGCCGCGGAGCCTACGACGATGAGTGCAACGATCCTGATCGTCGATGACAACGCGGCGGATCGTGCCTTGTTGCGGACCATCCTCGCCCGCGCGGGTTATTGTGTCTATGAAGTGGCCAAGGGGCGCGACGCGATCCAGCAAGCTCGGGAGGTCCGTCCGCACGTCATCATCCTCGACGTGAATCTCCCGGACATGTCCGGGCTGGAGGTTTGCCGGGCCGTCCGGACGGATCGGGAGATTGCCGCCATCCCGGTCTTGATGCTGACGGTGCGGCACGATGACACGGATGTCCTGGCCGGCATCGAGGCCGGTGCGGATGATTACGTCGCGAAGGATTCCGCCGGTGCCATCATCCTCGGGCGACTCCGTCGGCTGATCGAGTTCCGCCAGATGTCCGGCCAGGCCATGCTCAACGAGCAGTTAGCCCAGGTCGGACGGCTGCTGACCGGGATCGTCCACGAGATCCGCGGTCCGCTGGCCGTGATCCGCGGCAATGCCGAGCTCTTGCGGATGAACGCGGTCCCCGGCGAGGAGGACGAGAAATGGATCGAATCGATCCTCCGAAGTTCCCGGCTCCTCCAGGTCCGGCTCGATCACTTGATGGCGGCCGTACGCAACGGCTCCGGCGAGGTCCAGGTCATCGACTTGAGCCCGCTGATCCAGGAGGCGATCGACCTCTTCGTCAAGGGGCTGCCGCCCGTCGATCAGCCCGTGCAGATCACGGGCGCCTGCGACGGGCCGGTCCCGAAGGTCCGGGGCGACGCGGGGCGGCTCATGCAGGTCCTGCTCAACCTCCTGAGCAACGCACGCGACGCCATCGCGCGCACCAATCGAAGAGGCCGGATCGCCCTGACGACCCGTATGGCACGGGCGGAAGACCGCACCTGGGTCACCATCGACGTGGCCGATGACGGGCCGGGCGTCCCCAAAGCCTACATCGATCGCATCTTCGAACCGTTCTTCACCACCCGAGAAGAGGGCACGGGCTACGGCCTGTACCTGGCTTCGGAGATCTTGAAGGAACAGTCGGGCCGGATCACGGTGCATAATAATCCCGATGCCGGCGCGACGTTCACGATCTGGCTGCCCGCGGCAGAACCGGGCGCCGGGAATGCGGGATGAAGCGTGTTAAGAACTCCCCGCTTCTGTAGCCGGCCTCTGTGAGGCCGGTGAGGGCATTCCCGGGGTCACAGACCCCGGCTACAGCCGGATAATGCCGAGAAATTCGGGCTAGAGAAAACCAGATGTCCGGCCAGGTGGATTCGCTCGGTCCTCAGTCTCTTGCCCCGAGGATTGGGCGAGTCATTCCGCCCGGGAGACGCGCATGACTCTGCGCGACAAAGGCCGAAGGAAGCAGGACAAACGACCGAGGCAGACCGGCCGTTGGACGTCGGCGTCCTCGATTTGCCTCGGCTGGCTCATGGTCATCGCCCTGGCCGTTGCGAAGTTGCGACAGGCGGACGCGATCGTCGTGGCCGCCGCGGGCTTCGCGGCCTCGGCGCTCACGTTCGTCGTCTCGGGCCGGAATACCGGGGTGAACTGGCCGGCCGCCCTGCGATCGCTGAAGCTCTTCCTGCGGCGGGCTCGACGAGGCGGCCCGACGCGCCTGCCCGCAGACACCCCGGACGACCTGGTGCCAATCGCACAGGAGTACCTCGACCTCCTCAAGATGTCCCGGAGGCCCATCTTCGGCCTCCACTTTTCGCCGTCATCGACCTCGGCCGAACCGCAACTCCCGGCGCCGGGATCCTTGATGACGCGCAGCGGGCTCTTCGACTCGCCTTCGCTCGCGTCCGACTTGCCGTTCGACCCGCAACTCTCCGGCAACTACTCGACGATCGACATGGTCAACCGCCTCGAGCCGGTCGGGTGGCACTGGATCGAGTCCAGCCCGGCGGAGCAGGAGTTCCTCGGCTGGACACTCGCCGATCTGCGGTCGAAGTCATTCATCGACATCGTCCATCCCGACGATCGCCGCCAGGTCCAGGAGACATTCCGTCAGGCACTGGAGCGCGGCGAGGCGCTCGGGTTGATCGTCCGCATCCGCACGGCGCACGGCAAGTCGCGGGCCATCGAGGTCAACGCCGGGGCACGGTATGGCACCGACCAGAGGGTCATGCATCTCCGCTGCCATCTCACGGACGTGACCGAGAAAGTCCGCGCCGAACGCCAGCTTCGCGTGCGAACCTTCGAGTTGACGCGCGTCAACGAGCAGTTGCGAAGCATCAACCGCGAGCTCGAGGACCTCAAGAACCGTTACACCGACCTGTACGAGAACGCACCGGCCATGTACTTCAGCCTCGACCACGAGGGCCGCATCGCCGAGTGCAACCAGACCATGCTGTCGACACTGAATTACCAGCGGTCCCAGATCATCGGCCGTCCCTACGAGGATCTACTCGACGAGGCGTCGTGGGAGAAGTTCCGAGCCCAGTTCCCCAAGCTATTCGAGAACGGCTCGATCGAGGAAGAGCGACGCTGGGTCAAGTCCGACGGGGAGTTCCTCGACGTCTGGGTCCTCGGCCGGGTCGTCCGCGGGCCGAAGGATTCGGTCCGGCACGCCCGGTTCGTGGCCCAGGATGTGACGGCCCGTCAACAGCTCGAGGCCGAGCTTCGCGAGAAGAATCGCCGGCTGGCCCGAACCAATGAGGAGCTCTCGCGTAAGAACAGGGAGCTCGACGAATTCGTCTACGTCGTCTCCCACGACCTCCAGGAACCGCTGCGCACCCTGATCGCGTTTTCCGACTTCCTCCTGAGGGATTACGGAGATCGGCTCGAGGCCGAAGGCCAGGAGTTCGTTCAGTACCTGGTCGGGGCCTCTCGCCGGATGCGGGCCATGATCCATGGGATGCTGAATCTTTCCCGCGCGGGGAAGGTGATCGACGGGTTCCAGGAGGTCGATCTGGAGGAACAGATAGCCATCATCAAGGCCGACCTGGGCGAGTTGATCCGGACCCGGGGCGCGGAAGTCCGCGTCGCGGGACGGCTGCCGACGATCTGGGGCGATCGCGACCGGATCCGCCAACTGCTGGCGAACCTCATTGCCAACGGGCTAAAATACAATCGGAGCGAGAATCCTCGGGTCGAGATCGGATCCATGGCGTCGGCCGCCGAGGGACCGACGGACGCCAGCCTCCCCGACAACCGGGACCCCGCCGAAGACGCCACGATCCGCGTCACGGATAACGGGATCGGCATCGAGCTCCAGTTCCACAAGACGATCTTCCAGCTCTTTCGGCGGCTGCACACCCAGGAAGAGTACGAGGGCACGGGTGCGGGACTGGCCATTTGCAGCAAGATCGTCCAGGCCCACGAGGGCCGGATCTGGGTCGAGAGCCTGCCCGGGCAAGGTGCGACGTTCTTCATCCGGCTCCGCCGTCCCCCGCCTCGCGAACCGGCGACTTCGTCGTCGCCACCCGACTCCGAGACCGCGACCACGAGCCCCGAGGTTGTCTTGGATGAACACGACGCCGTCTGAATTCCACATCCTGCTCATCGAGGACAGTCGGGCCGATGCCAAGATCATCGACCGCGCCCTGCGCGAAGGCGAGATCGCCTGTCGCCTGACGGTGATCCCCGACGGGCGTCACGCGCTCGAATACCTGTTCTCCCTGCGCGACGACCCGGCGCCGGGCGACCGCGAGCCCGACCTGATCCTCCTCGACTTGAACCTCCCCGGCCTCGACGGCTGCCAGGTGCTCACCCGCATCAAGGGCGATCCCTACCTCCGCATCATCCCGGTGATCGTCCTGACGACCTCGCACCGCGAGGAGGACATCCTCCAGACCTACCAGGCGGGGGCCAATACCTACATCCCCAAGCCGTCCGAGTATTCGCGATACTGCGAGATGGTCGCGACCCTCCGCGATTACTGGGTCGGGACGGCTTTGAAGATCCCGCACCCGCTCCATCGCCGGCTGGTCCAGGTGTCCGAGAGCCGATGAGGCGATCGGCATGGACTCTGACCACATCGTCCGCGCCGAGGACGGCGGCCGCCACCTCCACGGATGCGAGCCCAACCCGCGTTCATTCGGTCACGCGCTCAGGCGATCAGCACTGCTTCCACGGCGTCGTACCAAGCCACGATCTGATCGACGACCTGGCTCAAGAGTTCATCGGACAGTTCGACACAGTCGACCTTGTCGTGGTGGACGAGTTTCGGAGCGCCACCGGTCACGACCGGCTCTGCGAGCCATGAGAAATAGCCGTCCTCGTCTCTCATTGTGAAAAGAAACAGGCAGACGGGGTAGGTGAACTTCCTCATGCCCTGGAACTGACCCAGGGTAGGGCCGAGGATCTTCTTCGCATGCTCTGCGGTGACCGGCGAGGACACGCCTCGAAGAAGGATACCGAAGGTGAGGCGCATCGGCTTGTCTTCTCGGTCGATATACACGTGGAAGTCCAGACCGGTATCCTTCTTCGTGTCAACGATCGTCAGATCACTACGGCGGGTCAGGATGATCGTGGCGAGTGCCCTGGCCCGTTCCCCGATGAGTTGAGCTTTGAGTTCGTCCGTCACAACGTCACCTCAGTTCAAGAATAACGACGACGGCTGCGCCATCTCGTGGCCCCGCCAGAATTCCCGCACCTCGTCCCAAAGCTGGCGCAACGTATCGCTGGTCAACTCATGGTCGGTCGTGATCGACGCGATCGTCTCGGACATGGTCCCGTGGACCGATATGATGAAAGCCCGCTCCTCATCCACATGCACGCCGATGACGTAGGTCGGGGCGGGGTAGGCGACCATCCGCCGAATGTCCTTTTCTGACACCTCAACTCGTAGTCGGGGGGGAATCTGGTTCTTGGTAAACTCCTTGCGCGTGGTCTTGACCTGGACGAAGAAGAAGGGCGTCCTTTCTCCCGCGTCTACCAACTCGACCAGGAAGTCGAAGCTCTCGCATTTCTCCCCAAGAAAGTGGGGCCAGAAATAAGGCAAGTCCGAGTCGATCCGGCAGGCTCTCGTCAGGCGAGCAAAGGCGATCGCCTCGCCCCTTCCTCCGATGTAATCGGTACTCCCCATCGGCGTTCCTGGACTGTGCTAGCCTCCCTACTGAGCCAACCGTACGTCTCTGCTCCAATCATCTTACCGAGGTGGCGAGCCGGAGACATCCTCGATTGCTAGGGGAGGCGCAGTGGATTCGGGGATTCCTCGGGGGATAAGATAGCAGCCCGGGATCGGGATCGCGTAAGAATGATCGAAAGCGTCGGCCGGGCCTCCCGGCCGCATTCTTCCACAACCCAACTCGGACGGGGCACTCCGCCATGCAGAAGAACTTTGTCCTGACCCTGACCGGACCGGACCGCATCGGCATCGTGGAGCGGATGACCGGGCTGCTGCTCGGTCGGGGCGGCAACGTCGAGACCAGCCGCATGACCCGCCTCGGCGGCGAGTTCGCCATTCTGATGCTGGTCTCCATCCCCGAGGACCGCCTCGCCGGCCTGGACGCCGATCTGGAGACCCTGACCGCCCAGGGCTACAAGTTCACGACCACGCCGACCGATCGGACCTACGCCGAGTCCCACCCCGGCTGGCTGCCCTACCGGATCGAAGTCCAGGGGGCCGATCATGAGGGGATCATCCACGAGGTCGCCCACTATCTATCAGCACGAGGGGTCAACATCGAGTCGGTGGACTCGGAGACGATCCCGGCGCCCACCACGGGCTCGCCTCTGTTCGCCATGACGGCGCAACTCGCCGTGCCGCCGGGCCAGGCCGGGCAGGGATGGGAGGCCGGGCTCGCGGAGATCGGCGATCGGATGAACCTGGACATCCGGGTGTCCGCATCCCAGGATCAGCGCGAGCCGCGTCGGGGTCATTGACTTTCAGGTCGTCGATCCGCTCGATTCCGACTTCGGCTCGTCCTCGTGTCCTATGCCGGCCATCGCAGGGATCGACCGTGATTCGAATCGCATACCCCACCAAGAAGGAGCAGGCCATGAAAACCGTCGCCGGATACCTGCGTCGCGACCCCGCCGAGGTCAAGCCCTGGGCCGAGACTTGCGGCCAGATCCGACCGCTCATCGAGGAGGCGGATGGAGCCGCCGGAGAAGTGCACCACGTCGAGATCGACGATGCGAAGCTCCACTATCACGAGCGGACAGACGAGTTCTACTACGTGATCGACGGCGAGGGCACGATGGTCCTCGACGACGACGAGATCGAGCTCTACTAGGGCGTGGTGGTCTATGTGCCGAGGGGCGTGAAGCACAAGGCCGTCGGAAGGCTGACGGTCCTCACGGTCTGCATCCCCAGAGGCGTCCTCCATGACGTCCACGAGGTGGAATGAGGCCGTCGAGCCGGGCCCCGACCCAGCCAACCGAGCGCGGACCGACGACCGTCGCCTGTTCCGCGCCTTGACTTACGCCGGCCCCGGCCGGCCCAGCAACTTGGCCGCCTCCGCCCAGAACCGGAGCAGTTCGGGGTCCTTCGGAGCCTTCTCCTTGGTCCACGCGACCGCCTTGTCGAACCAGGTGGCTGCCCTGTCCCTGTCCCCCTTGCGGGCGTGCGCCATGGCCAGGAAGAACCAGTTGGAGGCGTCAACGCCCTTGATGAGTTTGATGGACTGCTCGGCGGCCGAGATCGCGTCGTCCCAGCGGCCGCGACGGTATTCCGCCAGCGCCAGCGTGTTGTAAGAGATGCCCTCCTTCGGCTCGAGATCGATGGCCTTGCCGGCGAGGGCGGCAGCCTCGTCATAATCGCGGAGCGGGCGATCGGGGGTCAGGGACAGGGCCCAGGCCAGATTGTTGGGGATGTTGTGGTAGTTGGGGTTGAGCCGCAGTGCCTCACGGTGGGCGGCGATCGCCTCATCCACCTTCCCCTGGGCCAGAAGGGCGAGGCCGAGGTTGGAGTGGGCGTAGGCGTAGTCGGGCCCGAGCCGGATCGCCTCGCGGTACTCGGCGATCGCCTCGTCCACCTTCCCCTGGCGCCTCAGGATATCGCCGAGGTTGTAGTGGTCGATGTGGTCGTCGGGCTGGAGCCGGATCGCCTCGCGATACTCGGCGATCGCCTCGTCCACCTTCCCCTGGCGCCTCAAGGCATTGCCGAGGTTGCCGTGGGCGGAGTTGGAATTGAGGCGGATCGCCGCGCGGTACTCGAGGATCGCCTGGTCCAGCTTCCCCCGACGGTCTAGGATGTTGCCGAGGTTGGCGTGGGCGGCGGCGTAGTCGGGCTGGAGCCGGATCGCCTCGCGAAGCGCGACGATCGCCTCGTCCAGCTTCCCCTGACGTCCCAGGGCAGTGCCGAGATTGAAGTGGGTCGTGCCGTCGTCGGGCCTCAGCCGGATCGCCTCGCGGTCCTCGGCGATGGCCTCGTCCAGCTTCCCCTGGCGCATCAGGGCCACGCCGAGGTTGGCGTGGGCGTAGGCGAATTCGGGCTTGAGGCGGATCGCCTCGCGCAAGGCCGCGACGGCCTTGTCCAGCGCCGCATCGGCCCCGGCGCGATCCCCTCGCGTCTTGAGGAGGTTACCCAGGCAGCTCCAATGCCGGCCGTTGCCGGGGCGAAGCACGACCAGATCCTGGAACACCGCGATCGCCTCGGCGCCGCGGCCTCGAGCCTCCAGCGCATGCGCCAGCTCGTGGCCGGTCTCGGGACGGAGGGCTCGGGCCGCCGTGTAGTAGCCGATCGCCTCCTCGGTCCGCGGCGGATGGACCGCTTCCAGCTCGCGGCCCAGGTCGTAGTTGAGCCAGACGTCGCCCGGGTAGTGCGACTGGGCGCGACGGAGCAACCCAGCGGCGGCCTCGTGTTCCTCCGCCTCGGCCAATGCGTCGCCCAGGAGCGTCAGGCTGGCGGGCGGCCAGGTCCGGGGATCGGCTTCCTTCGCCAGCTCGAGCAACGGCCCTCGCCGAGTCTTGGCATCGGGCTGGGACCAGACCTCCCGCAGTCGGTCGCGGACCCTGTCGGGGTCGGCGGCGCGGGCGGCGGCGATCAACCGGAGCCAGCCCTCGCTGTCCTTGGGCCGGGACTTGCGGCGCCGAGTCGCCCAGTCATCCAGCGCCGCGGCCAGGGCCATGGCCAACCCCGCCGGCCGGGCCCGGATCCTGGCCGCGACGGCCTCCGGCCCCAGCGCGTCGAGGTCCAGCCCGGCGTCCCGGAAAGCCCCCGCGTAGGCGGCGTCGCTGGCCGATCCGTTCGGATCGTCGGCCTCGGCCGATCGGATGTCGACCACGGCGTGGAGCAAATTCGCGTCGCGCCCGGCCGCCTGGGCCGCCGCGTCGACCTGCTTCTGGAGAGCCTGCACCTCCCGCCGCGATGATCCGTCGATCAGCGGCCCCAGCAAATCCCCGGCTCGCTGGGCCGCCGCGACGGCCGCCTGCCACTTCCTCGAGTCTCCCAACGGATCGGACTCGGCCTGGCCGCGCAGCAGGGTCACTTCCCGCAGTGCCAGCTCCAGCCGCGCTCCCTGGTCGCGCTTCTGCTGCCAGTACACCGCCGTCCCGGTGCCGCCGATGGTCACCAGCGCCAGCACGGCGGCGGCCAACGCCAGCGACAGTTTTCTCCGCTTCCGCTCCTCCTGGGCCCGCGCGTCGGCCTCCACTCGCGCCAGCTCGGCCCCCCGGAGCCGATCCTGCACGCCGCTGAGGTAGGCGGTCACCCGCGCGGCCACGGCTCCCGCGTCGAGTGGCCGGTCCTCCGGCTCGGCGGCCAGGCAATCCCTCTCCAGGGCGATCAGCTCCGGATCCGCCCCACACGCGTCGAGCCGGGCCATGGCGTCAGCCGTGTCGCCCCGCATCGCCTTGCGGAGCACCTCCGACGCGCTCCGCCCGGTGTAGGCCGGCTGGCCGGTGAGGACCTCACAGAGGATTGAACCCAGGGCGAAGACGTCAGCCCGGCGGTTGACGTGCTCGATCTCACCCCCGGCCTGCTCGGGCGCCATGTAGGCCGGGGTCCCCAGCACGCTGCCAGCTTGCGAGTCGTTGACGTCCGAACCGCTGCGTACGGTCTGGATCACGCTCGCCGAGGGCCGCGGCGCGGGTGTGGCGGACGGCTCGTCGGCGACGCCTCCTTCCTTTAGCACCTTGGCAAGGCCCCAATCCATCACTTGCACTTCGCCGAATGAGCCCACCATCACGTTGGAAGGCTTGAGGTCGCGATGGATCACGCCTCGAGCATGGGCGTACGCCATCGTCTGGCAGATTTGCTCGAAGATGCCCAGGTACCGCGGCAGGTCATGCTCCGGGTTGTCCCGCTCGTGCAAGAGCGCCGAAAGGGTGCGGCCCTTGACCAGTTTCATGGTGAAATAAGGCCGGGTGTCGGCGAAGGTCCCCAGCTCATAGACCGGGACGATCCCCGGGTGCTGGAGCTGGCCGCCGATCTGAGCCTCCTCCACGAATCGGCGCAGGAGCTCGGGCTTCTCGCGATGCGCCTCCAGCAGGACCTTGACGGCCACGTCACGCCCGAGGTCGGCGTCGCGGCCCTTGAGGACGGCGCCCATGCCGCCTCGGGCGATCTCGCCGAAGAGCTGGTAGCGATCGCCGCCCTGACCGGGTGGGGGCATCTCGTCCGACGAAGGCTCGATGACGGCGACATCCCGATCGTCGGGTGTCGTCTCGGGAAGGAGGACGCGAGCGATGGGGCCGATCGAGTGGGCGAGGCTCTCCAGCACCCGGCCGGGGCTGGTCGGCTCGATGTCGAAGGTAGCCTCGCCATCGTTCGAGTCGTCCAGGGGCGCGGTCCGGGCTCCCGTCCCCATCGCGGCGCGGAGCCGGCACGCCGGGCAGGTTCCGCTGGAGACATCAGGGGGCAGAGGTTGACCACAGCTCGGGCAGCGTCGGTCGTCGGCCATCGTCGGTGCTCCTGAAACGTCGGAGTTCGGGATTCTACACTCAATAAACGGAAATACCCGACCGGGTTACAAGAAAAGTCCGCGAGATTGGGCTCACTGGCCCCGTGAACCGAGCCGGGCCCGGATCTCCGACGGTTCGGCAACGGTGCGGTCGACCTCCTCGCGAAGTCGTTCGCAGTATCGCATTGGGAGCCGGCGTGCCGCCATGTTCAGGGCCCGCACCATCAGCCCCGGCTCGGCGGCGATGTCCGATTATGACGGCGTGTTTTGGTGGCCCGGGAGAGCCCGCCGGAGCCGCTCCGAGAGCATCCGCTCGTTCGACCGGCTCTCAACTCTGCTTCGAGGCCGGGCCGGACCCGGCCGTGGGGTCGGGACCATACGCGTTCGGGCCGGCCGTTCCCGGCCGCGCCGAGAAGTAAGTGAACGCGACGGCCGCGATCAGCCAGACGAGACCCACAGCCTGAAAGACGAACTCGAGCGAGCCGGACATCCCATACGGTCCGTAAGCGCCCAGCAGCGAGACGACTTCCAGGATTGCGGTGGGTATCGAGTAGGCCAGGATCAGCACGCCGTTCATCCCGGTATCCTGCAGGCGTCGGGCGCCCAGGCCGGCGATGGGAAGCAGGAGAGCCAGGCCAATGATGGGCGTCAGGATCCTTCGCCCGACGATCGCTTCGAGAAGGAAGGCGACGACATAGATGGCGACACAGCCGAGCACGAAGTTCCAGAACTCCCACCGTCGGACGCGGCCCTTCATGTCGCCATAGTGCTGTGCGACGTTACGGAGGAAGACTTCGATGACGGCTCGCGGCACCATGGAGCACCTCCTCGTCGTGCGCGGAGAATCCTCTTCGGACGGGCATCAGCGGGGTATTATTGGCTCGTGGGGGGCTGCAACGCTAGAATTTGGGGAATGGACGGACTTCGTTGTGCGACTGCGCGCTCGGCAAGGCGGACAAGAATGACGATCGAAGAGATTTACGACGAATCCATCGAATCGCTGCCGCCATCGGAGCGGTTCCGGTTGGCAACCCTCATCCTGAGTAGGATTCCGCCGAGCAGCGTCGTGGACATCCGCGACACCTGGAATGAAGAAGACATGAGTGACATTTCCGCCTATTCCGGGAGGCTGTTCGCCGCGGAATACCCGGAGCAGAACGACCTTGTTGAAACCAGGTGCGGCCGCGAAGGAAATGTCCCATGAGTATGGATGTGTGGCATGACGATTGGACCGACTTGGACTTTGTCAATCAACTCGGCCCGGTCGTGCTCCGATGCCGGACTCGTTTGCGGAAGGATGCATGGCGGGCACTCGGCGGCTCGGCTTTCACGGTCCACACCACACCGTTCTTCGCCGCCTTGTACCTGACGATGCCCCTGATGGGCATTGCCTGGTACCAGCAGGTCCCCCCTCCTTGGATGATCCATCGAATCTGGGGGCCGATCCTCGGGACCTGGTACGCCGGTTGTGTGGTGATGATCTACCGATACTATTTCACCTCGCCCCACGGCCCTTCGCTTGTCTTGCATGAGAATGGCTTCCGATATGGCCGAAAGGCGGTCTCGTTCTCCGACCTTTCGTCGATATCGATCGGACAACTCGGCTCTCGAGTGATGGACGGCCTCGTCGAACTCAACCGCGCGGTCGGTCGTTTCAGCGTCCAGAATCGTGCAGCCGCACTGCTCGCGCAAGCCTCCATCGAGGCGTCCGCCCTGCTCGAATTCAAAGACGGACGGCGCTTACCAATGAAGAACATTCTGATTATCTATCTTCGGAACGACATCAATCGATTCTTCGAGGTGATCATTTCAAAACATCCAGACTTGATGATTTCTCGCGATCCGGGCCGCGGCTGATGAACGCTCCGAACATGCGGGCATGGGTCAGAAGATGCGAAAAAGTGTTAGGAACCGAAGGGATAAATCGGACACCGCTCGCCGAACGCTACCGGACAGGGCGAGATCGACGCCCGTGAGTGCGTGGTCACCCGGCGGCGTTCGGCGAGGAGTGTCTTTCAATCCGTGTGATCCGTGAAATCGGTGGTCGAATTCCCTGCCTTGTCGACTTGCTCCAGGTGGATCGCCAGAATTCGTCGGATCTCCCCGATGGTGACCGGGATGTCCTGGCAGCCGTGATCGCCGTGGACGATGCATTCGGACGCCGACCAGTCGATGTGCGAGCTGGTGTAGGGGACCACGCCGTCGCTGCTCTGCTCGACGGGGAGACTCGGGTCCTTCCGGCCGATGATCGAGTGGCAGACGACCTCCGGGCTGCGGGGCAGCCGGGAGAGCGTGATCAGCAGACGGTTGTCGGTGCGCAACTGATCGATGCTCGAGGGCAGCCCACTCCGGATCGACGACGTGAAGAAATCTTGGCCGTTCATCGCGATCAGGTCGCGATAGTTCGAGCGGAGCGTCTTCGGCAGTCGGATGAGCCGGTCGGTCAGCCGGCCGATGAATGCATCTCCCAGCGGGCTGCCCCGATGGGGCGTCGCGATGAAGATCACCCTCCGGACCGACGACTGTGGCTCGAAGTAGAAGATGTTCCGCAGCCACTCGCGGCGCTCGGGCGTCGCCTGTAGCTCGTCGAACGGCCGGTTGCTGACCAGCTTCCAGGCGTCATCGCCGCTCGCCACGATCATCATCTTGGAGATCAGCCCCCCCATGCTGTGGCCGACCAGGACCGTCTGGTCGAGCATCGGGTCGGCGTGCCGCGGGTCGATGACGTCGCGCAATTCATACATCTGTTGTCGGAGTGTGGTCGCCGAGATGGGGAAGGGCGTGCCGGTCGGATACATGAACAGCCAGAACTGGTATCGATCGCGAATCTTCGGATCGCCACGCAGGTCGTTGAGGACCTTGAGCCAGGCCAGCGGGCTGGATTGTAGCCCGTGGACGAAGAGCACGGGGATCTTGCCCGGCTCGTAGGGGTGGAGCATGTAGAGGCCAGCCAGCGGCTCCAACCATTGCGGGTCGAGCAGGCCGACGGCCTGCAACACCGGCATCGGGCTCCGGGCGAAATGGTAGGCCAGCGGAGTGGTCAGGTCGGCCGCCACCGGTTCGGACCGTTCGCCGAGCTCGACTCGTTGGGCCCGGAGCGTGTCGATCAACTCCAGGCGATATCCCGGCGGACTTCCCGGCTGGCCGTCTTCGGGTGGGATGACCGTCATCACGGCGGTCACCGGCGCGATCTCGCTCGGCATCAGGAATTTGTCCTGACCCCGCCGATTGTTGAGCTCGTTCCAGGGGAACCGACGAATCGCGATCAGCGGCACGCCGATGCCTACCGTCCGATGCTGTTGCCCGATCCCCCGGACGGCATAGTCGTCGGCGAACAGGAATTCATCGAACCGCTCGGGCGGCCAGACCGTGCCGTCCCGACCGACCTCCACGCGGATGCCCTGAGCGCTCAAGCCGCTTCGCCACGATTCATCCAGCCGCGGCTTGCGTCCACCCGTAATGCGCAGGATGTCTTCGAGCGCCGAGTTGTAGATGTTTCGCGCTTCAAGGACCCTGGGATCATCCTTCGGTCCCTCGGGCAGGTCCGTCAGGACCGCAACGGCGTCGGCCAAGGCGTCGAGGTCGTATCGGACCGCAACTTCTTTCGAGACTCTCCTGGACCCGCGGCCGGCTCGGAGGCTCAGGTCGGCCCGAGCGAGCCTGGCATCCGGATCGGCCTGGTCGGGATCTCCCAGGCCGGACACCGCAAGGCCGGGCATCGGCGACGGCCCCGAAGGCTCCACACGGCCCGGGCGCTCAACGACTGGATAAGCAGGTCGGCCTGGCGCCCCGAACGTGGAAACCGAGGGACGATTCCAGACTCGCCAGACCGAGACACCCTGGCATCCCGTCTGAACGGCGCAGAGCGAAATCAGAAGGATTTCGGCGCCCACCCATCTTGTGCCTCTGCCCGAAGTCAATCCATCACTCCCAGATTGTGGGCTTGAAGCACGATCGCTTGCCATCGAGACGATCACCAGAAGCCGAGGTCGCCGAATCTACTATCGGAAGACTGTTCCGTACACCGCGAGTTTCGTCCGATCGCCTGAAATCTGCCCGGTACTACCCAGGCTTTCCATATTGACAAATGGAATCGACGGAAGTTCGATTCTTGATAGTTCTCCTGACATCTGTCATAGTGGGCCCTATTCTGGTGAGAAGGGCGTCAAGCCGGCGCGATCGATCCTGACATCCACCAACCGGAGGAGATTCTCGTGAGAGATGTGCTCAGAGGCTCGGGATTGATCGTGATGGTCCTGGCATCATGCCTGGCGCCGCTTCGGGCTCAAGACACGAAAAAGAAGGAGGAAGATCCGGCCTCACAGAAGCCGGTCGTGAAGCTGATCCGCGGTCGGGTGGTCGACGAGGCAGGCAAGCCGGTCGCGGGGATCACCCTCTCGACGCACTGGGTCCGGAGTGAGGAAGCCCCGATCCATCCCGCCGAGGGCGTCGTGAAGACGGACGCGAAGGGGGAGTTCCGCATCGAGCTAACCTTCTACTACGGCCGCTCCTACGCCCTGTACGCCTTCGACGTCGAGCGACGGCGCGGCGGGCTCGCGGTCGTCGGCCCGAAGACGCCCGATGAGCCGGTCACAATCGCGGCCGGCCCGCTGGTCCACGTCCACGGCAAATACACGTGCAACGAACTGGGGCAACCCGTCGGATGGACGAATAGTATGTTCATGTCGATGCCCGAGAACTGGCGCATCAACGAGCACATGACGAAGAAATCGGAGTTCTCGGTCCTCCTGCCCCCGGG
The DNA here is from genome assembly GCA_963777695.1 of uncultured Planctomycetota bacterium. Taxonomy (GTDB): domain Bacteria; phylum Planctomycetota; class Planctomycetia; order Isosphaerales; family Isosphaeraceae; genus CAVZRC01. The sequence continues at coordinate 753,280 of CAVZRC010000005.1, read as the reverse complement.
CAAGTACAAGCTCCAGGGATATGGCGACTCCGCGATGGTCGGGCAGCAACGACGCGACTTGACACTCACTCCCGACAAGCTGGACGTCAACCTCGGCGAGATCGACCTCGCCGCCTCGGCGGTCGCGAAATTGAAGGGGAAGCCGGCGCCGTCATTGCACCCGACCGACGCGCGGGGAGTTGGCAAGGCCGTCCAGATCGCGGATTACAAGGGCAAGTGGGTCGCGCTCGAGTTCTGGGGCACCTGGTGCGGGCCGTGCGTCGGGGATGCAATCCCCCGGATGATGGAGATCTACGACGACCACCCGGACGAGCGCGACAAGTATGTCGTGCTGACCGTGCACTCATCCATCATGGGCAAGGACTTCGCGGAGGTCGACGAGAAGCTGAAGCCGGTGGTCCGCAACATCTGGGGCGGGCGGATGATGCCGTTCCCGATCCTGCTCGACTCCAATGGCACGATCCAGCAGACCTTCGGGGTGCAACACTGGCCGACGACGCTCCTCTTCGACCCCGACGGCAAGCTCGTCAACGAGATCCAGCCCGATGACCTCGAGAAGCGTCTCAGGCCGATCCCGCTCGCGGTCTCCCTGCCCCGGCAGCTCGATCGAAACCTCGGCGTCTATTTCGACGATTACACGCTCGAAACCGCGATCAACGCACTGAAGAATACGACGAACCGGGAGTTCGAGGTCGATCCGGCCGCCCTGAAATCGCTCGTCCTCCGCGAGAAGACGAAGATCCCCCTGACGATCTCCGGGCTGATCTCCCTCGGCAGCGCCCTGGAATTGCTCCTCGATCCCCTCGACCTGACGTACAAGATTGGAGTCAACGGTTACATCATCACGCGTAAGCCGCGCGCCGATTCGAGTTCTCCGTCGACGCTCACCCCGCCACAGGCATTGTGTGCCGCCCGGATCGAGGGCAAGCTGAAGGAATCGAAGTTCAGCTACGACTTCAAGAAAACCTCGCTGACGAAGGTCGCCGGATACTTCGAGGGGCTCAGCGGCGAGAACGTCGTGCTCGACCCCCGCGGACGCCTGGATGGGAAAATCGACCCGGCGACGCCGATCACCGCCTCCGGGAAGGACGTCCCGCTCGGCGAGGCCCTCCAGAAGGTGGTCGATCCGTTGAACCTGCGGGTTTCCGTCCGCGACGAGGTCATCGTGATCGAGCCGAAGACGACTGTCTATCCCGACTGATACCGCAACTCTCACTCCTGCCAGGAGGTCTGACGATGAATCCCCCGATGTTGCGATGGACGATGGTCTCCGCGGTACTCCTGGCCAGCCTGGGCCTCACGAACGGTCCAGCACTGGCCGACGCCGGCGCGAATGCCAACGACAAGGTGTTCGTGGGCTACCTCTACGGGCAGACGCGCAACATCGATTTCCGGCTGTACACGCACCTCTGCCACGCCTTCCTCACCGCCGACGCCGAGGGCCGGGTCCAGAAGAGCGGGAGCGTGCCCAGCCGTCCGCTGACCGACGAGGCCCACAAGGCGGGCGTCAAGGTGTTGCTCTCGCTGGGCGGCTGGGGGTGGGACAAGCAATTCGCGTCGATCGTCTCCAAGCCGGAGTGGGAAGACCGCTACGCTCGGTCGGTGATGGAGATGGTCGACCAGTTCGATTATGACGGGATCGACTTCGACTGGGAGTATCCCGACACCAAGGAGGAAGTCCCCGGCTTCGAGCGGCTGACCCGACGCTTCCGCAAGGAGCTCGACGAGCTGGGCAAGAAGAAAGGGCGCTCGATGGTGGTCACGATGGCCGCGTCGTCGAACCCCGGTACGCTCAAGTGGCTCGACAAGGCGTTCCTGCTCGAGACGATGGACTGGGTCAACGTGATGACCTACGACTTCACCGGGAATTGGACGGATTATGCCGGCCACCACTCGCCGCTGCACGCCTCCTCGAAGCAGCCCGGAGGGGCTCGCCGCTCCACCGAAGCGAGCATGAAATACCTCCTGGAAGAGCGGGGCATCCCGGCCAACCGGCTGGCCGTGGGCATCCCCCTGTACGGCCACGGCTTCAACGTCGCCGTGCCGTATGCGACCACGAAAGGTGCCCCGAAGACGCGCGTCCCCGGGGGAGATTACCGCAGCATCCACAAGTTGCAGGCCGAGGCGGGCTGGACCCGCAAGTGGGACGACGAGACCAAGAATCCCTGGCTCATCTCGACCAAGAGCCCCGTCGTGATCGGCTACGACGACGCGGAATCGGTCGCGATCAAGACGGAATGGGCCATGAAGCAAGGATTCCGCGGCGTCTTCTTCTGGCAGATCCACGGCGACCGCCTGCCCGACGGCACCCGTCCCCTCCAGGAAGCCTCCCGCAAGGAATGGGAGAAGGCGGCTAAGGAGCGTTGAGTCGCACCAACAGCGATGCGCATTGACTCCTTCAATTTGGCCGACGATAGGTCGGTAGAAACCCTGGTTGTAGGTGCATGCCAGATAGAGAATAATAGGGATGGCAGAGGATATTGATCCAGAATCCCAGAAACCGAAGCCGGTTTTCTGGATCGCGTCAAGCAGGAAGGATCTGAAGAAGTTCCCGAGAGGTGTTCGGCATACGATCGGGCAGGCCCTCTTCGACGCACAGACCGGTGGCAAGCACCCCGACGCCAAGCCTCTTAAGGGTTTCAAAGGGGCAGGGGTTCTTGAGGTCGTCGAAGACGATGATGGGAGTACTTATCGGGCTATTTACACGGTCCGATTCGCCAGAGTCGTCTACGTGCTGCACGCATTCCAAAAGAAGTCGAAGAGCGGCATCAAGACTCCGACCGAGGAAATTGATAAGGTCAAATCTCGATTGAAAGAGGCCGAGAAAGACTATGCCGACTGGATCGAGCAACAGAAGCGGAAAGATGAGGACGCCCCCTGACAAACCCGTTCAGATCGACCGGGGAACTGGGAATGTCTTCGCCGATCTGGGCATTCCCAATCCTGACCTGGCCCTGGCGAAGGCCGAGCTCGTCCAACGTATCCGGGAGCTCATCACTGAGCGGAAGCTCACAGAGATGGATGCTGCCGATTTACTCGGGCTCGATCAGCCGAAAGTGTCCGCGCTCGTCCGTGGGCGTGTCCAAGGCTACACCATCGACCGACTCTTCCGCTTCTTGACCGCCCTCGGTCAACGAGTCGAAATCACCGTCCGTCCGAATGCGAAGGACCCTGATGTGCGTGCGATCGTGGTGACGTAACCGTAACGATCTTGGAAGAATCCGGTCACTACCAGGAGTCCGGCTCGAAATTCGGGTGCGGACCCGCCCCGGGGAATCAGGCCCGCTTGCCCACGTCGTGGCAAGCAACGACAAAACTGATGAGATCGCCGAGGCACAGCACCAGGTTGAAGATTAAGTCGGCCCAGCCCATTTCTCGCACTCCTGCATGATGTCGCCACCGGAGAGGCTCATGCCTCTCCCTCGTGTTACGAGTCTATGCTCAATGGGCGGCGCGACGTGCCACGAGAGGGGAGAAAACGCGAGAACGTCGAGAAATCGGGATCATTCGGCTCGGCTCAACCGTCCAGCTCTCGGTCCCACATCGGGTGGTGCCAAGTGAGCGACAACGGCCGTAGCGACGCTCGGGCCTGACCCGAGTCATGACCGTCCCACATCGACGACGATAAATTGGCGACTCTCGCCTCAGGAGGTGCTCCCATAATTCGGGCAATCTCCGATGCATCCGGGCATCTCCAATCGTCCGGAGGGGACTCCAGGGTTGGCCCAGTTAATGGCCCCCGAGACTGACTTTCTACGAGTCGGTCAACCGCCAACCTGGTGAGAAAAATGCCAAGGCCAGCCAGCAGGTCAAGGAAGGTGATTTCGCTCCAGTTCATCGCCCGCCCTCAGCCGCGATGCCGCGAGAGGATTGCACACTCGACGCCTTCGCGTCATCCATTGATACGCAATTGACCGAAATTTCTCCAGAAGGTTAATCCGCGACGGTAGGGAAATAAGGCATCACGCTTGACACTGTCGCGAAGAAGCCGGGTCGACACCCGATGCGACCCTGCGCCATCGATGATGCTCTCAAGGAGTATCCTCGCGCAAAGGCGCCAAGCTCGCCAAGAAGGCGCAGAGAGAAATCTTATGAATCGAGTGATCCCCCCTTTGGGTCTTCTTGGCGAGCTTCGCGCCCTTTGCGCGAGGATACTCCGTCGGGCCGACCTGACAGGAGACCAACCGCCTTCCACGGAAGACCCGGTCACCTTGATACAGACTCTCACGCTTCCAAAGTTCGGCGAACGGGGATTCGTGGCCGAAGTCGACTTTGACTGCCGTTCATGGTGCATGGTATTATGTGGTAAAGATCCAAAGGAGGTTCGATCATGTTGACCGAACGAAGAGATGATATCCAAGCCTTCCGGGCCTTCATTGACGAGCAAATTTCAGATGGAGGCATTTCGCTCACACCCGCCGATGTACTCGACCTGTGGGAAATTCAGAACACTTCCGAAGTGGAAAGGGAGGAAACCTGGGCGGCGATTCTCCAGGGTTTGAGTGATGCGAACGAAAGTCGCGTGAGACCTTTCGAGGAGTTCGACCGTGAGTTTCGTCAGAATCATGGGCTCTCAGTCCGATCATGAGCTATCGTCGCGTTCGGTTCTCCTGGGACTCGCGTGCCTCCCGGTCCATAGGCGTCAAGGAGCGAGTGGCGAGTCCGTATCTCGGATCAGTCGATCCCGGCCCAATTCGGCGAACGAGGCACATCCGGTCAAGCCGAGGGCCAGGTCGAGATCGGCGATCAGGTTGAGGAGGACGTCGCGGACGCCGTGCTCTCCGGCGATGGCCAGTCCGTAGACGTAGGGCCGTCCCAGAAGGACCGCCTGGGCGCCTAGGGCGACGGCCTTGAGGATATCCGAGCCGCGGCGGATTCCGCTGTCGAACAGGACCGTCGTTCGATCGCCGACCGCGTCGACCACGCCCGGCAGGGCGTCGAGGGCCGCGATCGCCCCGTCGAGCTGCCGGCCGCCGTGATTGGAGACGATCACGCCCGAGGCGCCATGGTCGACGGCCTTCCTCGCGTCGTCGGGATGGAGCAGGCCCTTGACGAGGATCGGCAGCCGAGTCGCCTGGCGCAGGCGATCGAGGTCGGCCCAGGTACGCGCGGGGGCGGAGAAGACGCGGGCGAAGTACTCGAACGTCCGCGACGGGTCCGATCGCGGGTCGCCGCCGACCGCTTGCTGGAAGACCGGGTCGCTGAAGTAGTTGGCCAGCCCCTGCCCGCGGAGGAACGGGAGGTAGGCGTTGCGGATGTCGCGCTCGCGCCAGGCCAGCAGGTACGTATCGACGGTCACCACGATGGCGGTGTAACCCGCCCGTTCCGCTCGCCCAACGAAACTGGCTGCCAGCTCGTCGCTCGCGGGCCAGTAGAGCTGGAACCATCGCGGGGCATCGCCCAATGCTTCGGCCACCTGCTCCATCGGCGTGGAGGATACGGTGCTCGCGATCATCGGGACTCCCATCGGGCTGGCGGCCCGCGCCACGGCCAGCTCGGCGTCCGGGTGGAAGGCCGACATCACGCCGATCGGCGCGAGCAGGACGGGTGCGGGCAGGCGTTGCCCCAGGATCTCCACGCCGAGGTCCCGGCTCGAGACATCGCGGAGGTAGCGCGGGACCAGCCGCCAGCGACGAAATGCCTCGCGGTTGGCGCGGACGGTCTCCTCCGAGCCTGCTCCTCCGGCGAGGTAGTCGTATGCCTCGAACGTCAGCGCCGACCGGGCCTCGCCCTCGAGCTCCTCGATCGAGATCGGCTGCTCCGGAGTCTTCCCGGCCAGCCCCGCCCGGTAAATCCCCATCTGCCGCACCAGGCCAGGCGACATGCCCGCGGTCGGATCGCTCATCTTGATCCCTCGTTTCGTGGTGAGGCTGAGCTCGGCGCCGTCCGCGCCGCCAGACGGCACGGCATTCGCCCTCTATCAGATACCGTTGACTATCATGGGGATCCGTCCCGTGCCCGATCAAGGGCGTTATGCGGACCAATCCCCTGTCCCCGATCGAGGTTATGGTCCGGGGCCTGATCCGCTCGAAGGCCATCGTCGATGCGGGAAACTTTGAGAAAAATGGTGATTCTTCACGCGATCCCGGGCAGGCCTTACGAACTCACAACGCCTCGAGACCGTACAACGGCACAGGGTTCGACTCCAGAGGGGTGGCGGATCGCAACGTTCCGGACGGCGAATGATGACGGCGACGACGGCCTGTCGGAGTCGGCTCCGTCCGGCGAACTCGAGACAAGAGCCGGTCTCCTGATGGGGTTGGCTCCGATCGACGGGAAGTTGATCTAATGAACGAGACCCAGACTCATTTCGTTGCCGGTTGCCCCTACTGCTTGGCGCAGATTAAGGATCCGTCGCGGTTTCGCCGGCCAGCAAGTCCAGTGCAAGCACTGCAATGAGACGTTCGTGGCCCGGGAAGCGGATGGTCCGGCCGCGGGCGATCCTGGCGAAGGCAACGCGGTCCGGCCGCTCCCGCCCGCATCAGAAGCGGGCCGTGCCGTCGTGACGTGCCCGAACTGCCAGGCCGCCTTGAGCATCCGCCGCGCCTATCTCGGCCGACAAGTTCGCTGCAAGCAATGCGACGAGACCTTCCTGGCTTCGGGCGTGTCGGCTCCGGCCGCCGGACCCGTGGAAAGCCGGCGCGACCGCAATGGGGACGCCGCCGGACGTGCGGCCCTCCAGGCCGAGCTCGATCGCCGGAATCAAGAAGTCGCGCAGGTCCGGGACGCGCTCGCCCGGACGACGACCGAGCTGGAGGCGATCCGCGCCGAACTGGGCGAGATCGCGCCGGCGGCGGTCCGTCCGCTCTTCGAGGAGCGGGCTTCCCTGATCGCCGAGATCGATCGGCTACGGGACGAAGTCCAGCTCCTTAGCGACGAACGATCGGCCCGGGATCGTGCGGATGGCGAACGCGATCGTCGTCACGATCAGCAGTCGAACTCCGCCCGCGTCGAAGTCGACCGGCTCATGGGGTTACTCGAGCAGGCCGCCGCCGACCTGGATGCGGCACGCCAGGAGCAAGATCGCCTGCAAATCGACCGGCGACGATTTGCCGACGAGGCGACGCAACTCCGCTCGACTCTCGACGAACGCGAGCAAACCCATCGAGCCGAGGCCGATCGTCTGCGCGACGAGACGGACCAGCTCCGGACCGATCGCGATCGCCGCTGCTCCGACCTCAAGGACATGAGCCAGGCCCTCGATGACCTCGAGAAGAAGCATCGCGAGGAAAGTACGCGACACGATGAGCAACTCCGCCAGGACGGGGACCAGGCGCGACGCAGCGAGCCGATCCTGGCCGAGCGGGACCGGCTTCTCGATGAGGTCCAGGCCCTGCGCGTGGCCCTCGACGAAGCCGAACAGCGCCGGCGCGACGAGATCGGCCGACGCGATGCGGAGCTCACCGAGATGTCCGAACATCGCCGGCAAATCCAGGATCTCCACGAGGCCGTCCAACGGTCGTCCATGGAACTTCGCGAGCGAAACCAGGACCTCCAGGCCGAACTCGACAGGTTCCGATCGTCGCTGCCGACCCTGGCTTCCGAGGAGGAGCTCCAGGCCGCCCGCGCCGAGATCGAGAGCCTGAACCGGAAGCTCGACCTGGCGGATCGGCTCCATCGCGAGATGTCGGGCATCCTCAGGGGACTCGGAATCAAGGTCCGCCAGACCTGAGTGCTGGTCGTGCATATCCTCGGGATTCTCGGGCTTGTCCGGCAGGTTGAGAGGCGCGATGCCGCGCGAACTCACCTGTCCCATCCGCAACTCGCCGACGAACTACCAAGGCCTGCCCTCGCGCGGCTCGTACGAGTCGATCGAGGATCCGTCGCCGATCGGCGACCGGACGCTTGAAAAGTGTGCATGATCCTGGAAAGATCGAAAAACGTAGCACGTCTTCACGCAATAGTCATAATCGGCCCAAGAATTGATGGTGGTTGGCCCAGATGCAGGGGAACTTGCTTGCATGAACGCCACTCAGACGCACTTCGTCGCCGTTTGCCCCCACTGCTCGACTGGCCTGAAGGTCCGTCGCGTCTACCTCGGCCAGCCTGTGGCCTGCAAGCAATGCAGCCGGCAGTTCCTGGGGGAAGAGCGCGACGAACCGGGCACCTCGGCCTTCGGAGAGGGCGAGGTCGTTGCCGGGACACCGGCGCCGCTTCCGGAGGATCGGATCATCGCGACGTGTCCGAACTGTCAGGCCACGTTGAGGGTCCGGCGCCAATACATTGGTAACAACGTGATCTGCAAGGAATGCGAGCGGATGTTCCTCGTCTTGCCCCCGGCAGAGGGGCCGTCGAATTCGACCGTCAATGGTCCCGGACAAGCCGAGTACGACCGGCTCCAGTCCGCATATCGAGGACTCCAGTCCGAGCACGCCCAACTCGCCGATCGGCTCGAGCAACGCGGCCTGGAGCTCGACGCCGCGCGAGCCGAGCAGGAACAAATGGGACTCGCTCGAGAGGCGGCGCTGGCTGAGGCCGATCGGCTCCGGTCCGAAGCCGATCAACTCCGGGCCGAGTGCGATCGGCTCCGCTTGGGAATCGATGAAATCCGCCGGGCCTTCGAGGAGGACGAGCGCACCGAGCGCGAGGAACTGGCCCGCGTCGAGGCCGAGCTCGTCGGGCTCGCCGCGCGGAACGAGGAACTCCAGGATCTCTACGAGTCCAACAAGCGATTATGTGCGGAGTACCAGGAGCGAAACCAAGGACTCCTCGAGGAACTGGCTCGCCTGCGATCGGAGTCGACCGCACCGATGCACCCGGTGCCGCCGCTGGAGACGGATCGGACTGTATTACCCCACGGGTCGCTCGAAGACCTTTGGGAGATCACGGATTACGACGACACCTCGCCATCCCATCCCGAGCCGAAGACCACTCCAGCCTACGAACTCCGGGGTTTACGCATCGAGGTCGAGCACTTGAAGCGGAGGCTCACCGATTCGGAGCGACTCCAGAGCGAGATGGTCGCTATCCTCGCGGGGATGGGAATCCGCATCCGACAGGTCTGACGGCCCATTGTCCGGGTCGAGAACAACCATGATCTGTGGCTTCTGGAGGCGTAACGGACGGTCGGTTACAATGATCGGCCATGGACACGACAACCGCGATCATCGAACGCCTGAAACCCCACATCAATCGCCCGAGGCTGATCGAGACGGCGCTGAGGCTGATCGAAGTGCCGAGCCCGACCGGCGATGCCGGGGCGGTGAGCGACCGATTCGCCGAGATCCTCACGTCCGAGGGCTTCGAAGTGCAACGGCTCGACGGCGGCCACCCGACCGCCCCGGCGGTCTCGATCCGATTCGAGAGCGGCCGGCCGGGCCCGACCCTCCAGTTCGACGGCCATCTCGACACCGTGCATCTGCCCTTCATCCCGCCGAACGTCGAGGGCGCCCGGATCACCGGCAGTGGTTCGTCGGACATGAAGGCGGGGATCGCTGCCGCGGTCGAGGCGGTCCGGGCCCTCCGCGATGCCCGGGCGTGCCGGCGGGCTCGGTCCTCCTGACGGCTCACGACCTGCACGAAGCCCCCTGGGGCGATAGCCATCAGCTCGATCAGCTCATCCGCGACGGCCACAAGGGCGATGCCGTCTTGATCCCGGAGTCGCTCCGCGACGTGCTGCCGGTCGCCGGACGGGGCTCGGCAACCTGGAAGGCCACCATCCGCCGGCAGGGGACGCCGGTCCACGAGGTCATGCGGCCCCCCGGCGAGCCGAGCGTGATCGCGGCCGCGGCCGAGCTGGTCGCGCAGCTTGGCCGCCTCGACGACGACCTCCGCTCATCGCCCCATCCCGTCTGCGGGCCGGCCAGCGTCTTCATCGGCCAGATCCACTCCGGAGAGATCTATAATCAGTATCCCCGGGAAGCCTGGCTCGAAGGGACTCGCCGCTGGCTGCCCGGGACCGATCCCGCCGCCGTCGAGCGCGACTTCCGCGAACGCCTCGACCGCCTGGCCCATGAGTCCCGGACCGCCGTCGATCTCCGGTGGATGTTGATCCGCGACGCCTTCACACTCGATCCCGACGACCCGTTGGTCGCGTCGTTCCAGCGGTGTTATGGGACGATCTCGGGAGCCCCATTGCCCCTCGGGTCCAAGCCGTTCGTCGACGACGGCAACAGCTTCAGCGCACTCGGGGGCATCCCGGCGATCAGCCACGGACCCCGAGCGGGCGGGCAGCATACCGTGGAGGAATGGGTCGAGATCGACGACCTGGTCCGCGTCGCCCTGCTGTACGCGGCGACCGCCGTCGAATTCTGCTCGGCCTGATCGAGGAGCGCGGATCATGGCAAGCCAGGAGGAGATGATGACAGAAAATGCAAGATTTTGAACACGAAATACACGAAATACACGAAAAAACACCACGTCTCTACTCGATCGGCTGATGAAAATTTCTATTTCAGACTGATTTTTTCGTGTATTTCGTGTATTTCGTGTTCAATAATGATATTTGGCGATTTGGTTGCATCTTGAGCGGTGGGGGCCGGGTATACTTCGCGGTGAGAGGGGAGACTTCGACGATGACAGCGACGATCGGCGCCATGCCGGAATTGATCTCCGAGGAACAGACGACGGAGGAGGAGTTCCTCCGGCAGATCTTCGTCCGCGACCAGATGGCGGAGTGGTCGAAGCAGCCGCTGGTGATGGCGCGGGCGGACGGGGTGTTCTACTGGGACGTGGAGGACCGTCGTTATCTCGATGCGATCTCGGGGATCTACGTCGCCTCGGTAGGCCACAACAACCGTCGGGTCATTGAGGCGATCAAGGCCCAGCTCGACGCCCTGACCTTCTCGCCGCCGATGCACGGCACGAACCCGCTGGCGGTGCAACTGGCCAACCTGCTGGCGGAGCTGGCCCCCGGTGACCTGTCGACGGTCAAGTTCCAGTGCGGCGGCGCCGAGGTCGTCGAGGCGGCGATCAAGCTGGCGCGGCAGTACCACCGGCTGACCGGTTCGCCGGGCAAGTACAAGGTCATCAGCCGGTACCAGTCGTGGCATGGCTCGACGCTGGGCGCCCTGTCAGCCTCGGGTTTGAAGTCGCGGAAGACGGTCAACGAGCCGATGGCCCCGGGGTTCCTCCACGTCTTCCCGCCGACGTGCTATCGATGCCCGTTCGGCAAGACCTATCCGGATTGCGGGATCACCTGCGCAACGATCGTCGGCGACGTCGTCGAGATGGAGGATCCCTCGACGGTCGCGGCGATCCTCGTCGAGCCGATCGGGCACACCGGCGGCGTGATCGACCCGCCCGAGGAGTACTTGCCGATCCTCCGCGAGATCTGCGACCGGCACAACGTCCTGCTGATCTTCGACGAGATCATCACCGGGATCGGCCGGACCGGCCAGATGTTCGCCGCCGAGACCTTCGGCGTCACACCCGACGTGCTCCTGGTGGCCAAGGGCCTCTCGGGAGGCTACGCGCCGCTGTCGGCGATGATCTGCCGTCGGCCGATCGCCGACGCCTTCTGGGGACCGATCGCCGAGAACCCGGGGTTCGTCGAGGGGCATACCTTCGAAGGCAACCCGATCTCGTGCGCCGCCGGCATCGCCGTGCTCCGCGAGATCCTCGAGAACGACCTCCTCGCCAACGCACGGGCGCGGGGCCGTCGCCTCCGCGAGGGGTTCGAAGGGCTGGCGCGGAAGTATCCGGTCATCGGCGACGTCCGCGGCAAGGGCTTATTCCAGGCGATCGAGTTCGTCGGCGACCGCGCCACCCGGCGGCGGTTCCCCGACGCCATGGCCCTGGGCGTGAAGGTCGGCAAGCGGGCGCTGGCCCACGGGCTGATCTGCCGGTTCGACCCCCACTGGATCGCGTTCGGGCCGCCGCTGATCGTCACCGACGAGCAGGTCGATGAGATGGTGGCGATCCTCGACCGCAGCCTGGGCGAGGTGCTCTCCGAGCTGGACCTGGACGGCGCCGGCGCCGCCGAGAGTCGTGTCGGAAGTCGATGACAGGATCGATTCCAGATCCCAGATTGCGAATTACGAATAAATGACAATTCCGATAGATCAATTGCTCATGTATCCGCAATCTGCGATCCCCGAGGGGCGACCGTGGCTAGACCGATAATCCCTCGCGTCCGGACGCCGGTGCGCCTGCGGATGTACCTCCGCTTCATGACGCTGGTCCTCTGGGAATTCCGGTGGCCGCTGGCCGTCTTCTGGACGCTGGTGCTGGGCGGCGGGCTGATCCTCCACTGCTTCTACGACCACGAGCGGCTGTCGTTCGCCCGCGCCTGCCACGGCGTTTTCCTGATGATCTTCCTCGAGTCGTCGCTCGACTTCCCCGAGGAGTGGTACTTGCAGCCGTTGTTCTTCCTGTTCCCCGTGCTGGGCCTGGGGGCGATCGCCGACTCGATCATCCGCATGGCGTTCATCATCTTCACGCGCAAGCAGAACTTGCCGGAGTGGAATCGCATGCTCGCCTCGCTCTGCCGCAACCATTTCATCGTGATCGGGATCGGCAAGGTCGGCTACCAGGTCGTCAAGGGGTTAGTCGAGATGCGCGAGACCATCGTGGCGATCGAGATGGCCTCGGGCGCGCCGCTGCTGGGCGAGCTCTTCGACAAGGGCGTGCCGGTCATCCAGGGGAATGCCCGGATGACCTCGGTCCTGGAGCAGGCCGGCGTCCGCCACGCCCGCGCCGTGATCATCACGACGAGCGACGACCTGACCAACCTCGACGCCGCGATCACGGCGCGCGACCTGAACGCCGACGCCAAGATCGTGCTCCGCCTGTTCGACGAGACCCTGGCCACCAAGGTCGCCGGCGCCTTCGCCATGCCGACGATCTCGACCTCGCAAGTGGCGGCGCCGGCATTCATCGCGGCGGCCACCGGCCGGAAGATCTATCAGGGGTTCCAGCTCGCCGGCCAGCAGGTCCACCTGACCGACATCACTATCTGCCCGACCGGCCGGCTCGTCGGGCGGACCGTCGGCGATGTCCAGTCCGACAAGCGGATCAACATCGTCATGCATCAGGGCGCACTGGGCGTCAACGTCAATCCCGATCCGCAGATCCTCTTGCTGCCCGGCGATACGATCCTGGTCATCGCCCCCCTGGAACCCTTGCTGATGCTGGAGTCGGTCAACCAGGCACGGGAATGCCCGGACCGTTCCCAGGTGAACGTCAACCTCCCCGCCAATCCCCGCCCCGTCGGCGGGACACCCGCAACCGCAACGATCGCCAGGTAAGCACCCTTGGCGACGCACTCCGCATGGCTTCGGAGCTGGCGTTGCCCGAGATCCCCCGCGCGGATATACTGCCCCCCGGCCGGGACGGAACACCCGGCGCGCACATGGAAGGATACCACCGGCCGGCCCGTCCCTCATCCGAAGGGCCGTCCCAATTGTCTCGGGATCCGCCGTCTCCGGTCCCCTGGTTAACGATGGCGGTTGACGATGCGACGGAAATCCACGATCCGGGCGTCCCGATGGGCGATGGCACCGCTATTCCTCGCCTTGGCCGCCGGCTGCACCAGCGTCAAGGTCACGGGCACCGCACGCACCGGGACCGAGCAGCTCCTGCTGACGGGCACCTGGGACGATGCGCTCTACCGAGTGAATTTCCATCCGCTCGCAGGGGCCAAGGTCTTCCTCGACGGTCAGTACGTCACCCACGTCGACAAGGATTACGTCCTCTCCAGCATCCGCCGCACCATGCTGGAGCAAGGCGTCCTGCTGGAGACCAACAAGGACAAGGCCCAGGTGATCCTCGAGCCGTCCTTCGGCGCCTACGGCACCGACCAGCGCGATACCACGACCGGCTTGCCGGGGGTCGGCCTCGGCACCTCGCTCACGGGGCCGGCCCTCACGAGCAACGGCAGTTCCTCCCTCAACTTCACTCAGACCAACCGACAAGACGCGGTCGTCAAGGCGTCGCTCTTCGCCTACGAGGCGAAGACCGGGCGCACTGGTGTGGGAATCCGGCACGCTCCTGAACGCCCAAGGGCTGCGCGACCACTTCGTATTCGGCCACGGCCCTTACCGCCTAAGCTCGCGCGGCGAGGTCGAGCAGTATCCCGACGAGTCGCAAGCCCAGACCCGCAAGCACCTCCTGCACCGCTTCTTCGGGAACACCATCCTCCCCGGAATGTCGAGCGAACAGAATGCGGGCACCCCACCGCAGTGACGGAGGCGCATCGACTTCAATCCGAGTAGGGTGGGTGAAACCCACCGGGTCTTGCGTCAATAACGGTGGGTTCCACCCACCCTACAGGAGTTCTCGGTTAGTTAATAAGGAGCTAACTGGGCCGCTGGCCCCAGGGGATCGGCATGGTCGGCGGAGTACGGTGCAGGTCGCGGCGAGCGTCCTTGGGACGGTCCTTGAACCAGGCGATGAAGCGGGCGAGTTGCTTGACCGACTCCTCATACGCGACGCGGCCCTTCTCGGCCGTCGCCAGCTCGGCATCGCCGAGCACGCCGGTGGCCGAATAGCTGCTGGTCCATGAGATCAGCGATGCGGGCCCGGCGCCCAGGAGGTCGACCCACATGAACGGGCTGTCCTCGTCGTTGAACGAGATCGTGCCGCTCTTGATCTGGTCCTTGCGGACATTGTCGCCGTCCAGATAGAGATACAAGGACGTTTCGAGCTCGCAGGCGTGCGAGCAGCCGCCGGGGAACTTGCTCTCCCGCCACTTCGGCATGAACTCCTTGTCGACCGTCAGGAGGCCCCACCAGTTGATGGGGACGCATTCGGCGTCGGTCTCCAGGTTGGCCCGGCGGGCGACCAGGTCGAGGTTGGGCCAGTTCGAGCCGTGGCCGTTGAGCAGGATGATCTTCTTGAATCCGTGGTAGGCCAGGCTCTTGACGATGTCGAGCACGCCGTCCATGAAGTGCTCGAAGTGGGTGTTGATGGTGCCGGGAAAGTCCATCACATGCCCGGTGTATCCGTAGCAGTGCGTGGGGAGCACCAGCATCTTCTCGGGGATCGTCCGCCCGGCGCCCGGGCGATCTCCGTCGGGCAGATCACGTCGACGTCGAGCGGCAGGTGCGGGCCGTGCTGCTCGACCGCACTGCACGGCAGGACGCAGACCTTGCCCAGCTCGACCGCGTCGTTGATCTCGGGCCAGGTCAACTTCTCGTAACGCCACTCGGTTGCCGCTCGGCTTGGCATGGTTGCTCCTCGGTATCGTGAACCGCCCTCGCGTGGAAACATCCGGATGAGTGGAAGCCGGGGTCGTTCACGGCGACCAGATCCACCGTCCTCAAACATCTTGCAACATCGACATCAATTGGAACGCGAACCGCCTCCCGTCGCACAGCGGCGAGGCCGCCATCCGCTCCCGCAACCCCGAACGCAGCGCCGACAGTCGCGATGGGTCGTTTGCCAGCGAAACTGCCAGGTCCACATACTCGTCTTGATCCCGAGCGATCGTCTCCGTCAGTCCCACGTTCGACAGGTGGTCGAGCGAGTGCCGGCTGGCGAAGGTCTCACCCGGGAGGGTCATCACCGGCACGCCCATCCACAAGGACTCGCAGGTGATCGTGCTGCCGGAAAACGGGAACGGATCCAGCGCCACATCCACCCGATGATAACTCGCCAGGTAATCGGAGTAGGAACTCCAAGGCAGGAGCTCCAGCCGTTGCGGGACTACTCCATTGGCGGCGAAGAGATCCAGGAACCTTTTCTTCACGGATGGATCGCCTAGCCCGCGATATTTCATGACGAGCCGCGCGGTCGGTGCCCCGCGGAGGATCCTCGCCCAGACCGCCACGACCTCCGGCGTGATCTTGGCGGGGTTGTTGAAACTTCCGAAGGTCGCGAATCCCTCCTTCAAGGACGGCGGCGGACCGACCGGCGGGGCCGTCTCCGGCGGTTCATAACAGAGATAGCCATCCGGCATGCGCAGCACGGTCTCCCGATAGTGCCGCTCGCTCCCTTCCGGGACCATGAAGCGATCGGCGAGCAAGTAGTCCATCGCCGCCAGGCCGGTCGTCCCCTCGTAGCCGATCCAACTGATCTGAATCGGCGCCGGCCTGCGGGCGAAGACCAGCAAACGATTGTGAGCCGTGTGGCCCGCGAGGTCGAAAAGGATGTCGATCCCGTCCGCCCGGATCTGTTCCGCGAGCTGTTCGTGGCCCAGACCGATCACATCGCGCCATCCGGTCGAGGCGGCCTGGAGGCGACCCGTCAAGTCGTCTTTGACGATCCGGTCGGAGTAGCAGATCGTCTCGAGCTGCTCCAGGACGAGATTCTCCAGTACGCGGACCAGGAAATAGCCGACGGGATGCCTCCCGAGATCGGGCGAAACGAAGCCCAGTCGAGGCCGGCGGTGAGCATGGCGGATCGCTTCATGGTGCGCAACGGTACGATACAGGGGTGCCGCGTGCCGGCGATCGTACTCGGCATGTGCCTCGGCCAACGTCGCCGGCGTGACTCCCGGACGATAGTGGAGCGTGCAGAGTAGATTGCTGTGGGCTGAGGCATAGTCGGCCCTGAGTTCCAGCGCCCGGCGATAGCCGGCGATCGCTTCGTCGAGATCCCCACGGTCCTTGAACGCATTGCCCAGGTTGTTCCACACCTCGGCATCGTCCGGACTCAGCTCC
This sequence comes from uncultured Planctomycetota bacterium, assembly GCA_963777695.1. Classification (GTDB taxonomy): domain Bacteria; phylum Planctomycetota; class Planctomycetia; order Isosphaerales; family Isosphaeraceae; genus CAVZRC01. The sequence continues at coordinate 736,739 of CAVZRC010000005.1, read as the reverse complement.
AGTGCCCGTCGGTAGCAGGCGATCGCTTCATGGAGGTCCCCAAGCTCGCGGCACGACATGCCCAGGTTATAGTGCGCCGCGGCGTAGTCCGGCTTCAGGCCGAGTGCCCGTCGGTAACAAGCGATCGCTTCATCGAGATTCCCAAGGTCCTTGAACGCGTTGCCCAGGTTGTTATGGGCCTCGGCGAATCCCGGCTTGAGTTGCACCGCACTCCGGAGGAAGCGCACCGCCTCGTCCGGCTTTCCCTGCTTCCTCAAGGCATGGCCCATATTGGCCTGCGCCTCGGCCCACTCGGGTCTCAGGTCCAGGGCACGCGCGATGGACTCGACAGCATCCTGGTGGCGGCCTACCTGTGCGTTGATGACACCCAGCAAGTGCCAGGAATCCGCATGAGCGTGATCGACGTTCAGAATCTGCCGATAGATCTGCTCGGCGGATTGCAGCCGACCGGCTTGATGGTGTTGGATGGCGATCGCGAATGCTTCATGGACGGTTGACATGGCGACGATTATGACACCGCAGATTTCCGCCCGCAATGCATCTCACGGCGATGCGAGACCGGGAAGGCTTGGGAGCGGTCTTGATTTCGGGTATCATCGCGTAGGTTCAATCTTCAGGTCGCGAGTCACCGCCCCGGCGGCGAACGAAGGAGCAGACCCATGTCCGAGCAGCCGGAGGACGCCCCCGGCTCCCGCCTCACCTTCGTCGGTATCGTGGCCCTGATCCTCTGGGCCCTCTCCGTCCTGATCCTGTCGTTCGCCGGATGGATCGAGGCGGGAATCCTGGGGCTCCTGGCTGGGGCCGTGGTCGGGGCGATCCTCGGTGCCCTGATCATCCCACTGGTCGCCGTGGCGGTCTATGCTCTCATCATCGTGAGCCTATCCCTTTTCATGTTCATCTCTTGCGGCACGATCCCTTTGCCGGTCTGGCCGAGTTCGAACTCCGCACGGCGTTGCGCGTGACGATCATGGTCGGGAGCGTGGCCTGCGTCGTCCTGGCCGTCCCGAGGATGCTCGCGGCGCCGACGCTCAAGGACGCGAAAGAGGCCGCAATGCTGGGCATCCTGCTGCCACTCAGCGTGATCTTCAGCCTATACTGGGACCGAATGGAAGGTTTCGGAAACCCGGAGACCAAGGCCGACGATCCCACCATGAGATCGCTCCCTTAATCAGCATTTCACGGTCTTGCGTTTCTTGCCGACGGTCCCCTTCTCCCGGGCCTTCTGGATATACTCCACCGCGTCCGGCACCTTGCAGTCCGTGTCACCCATGTCGACTGAGACTCGACCGACCTTCACCGCCGCCTCCACGGCGAGGTCGCCGAGAGCCTGCACGTAGGTGCCCACGGCGATCAAGAAGCCGTTCATGGCAAGTCGGACGGGATCCGGCCGCTGATGGATCGTCTCGCGCACCCGCTCGAGGAGACGCTTCAGGCCGGCCAGATCGAGATCGGCGTCGTCTTTGATGGCCATCAGGCTGCTCAGGGTCGCCCACCCTGCCACGGCCACGTTCTTGTCTTCGGACTCGATCCACTCCAGGGCGACCTCGTACCCGTGGTGACTCCCCGCCGCGACCCACGGGACCGTGGCCGTCGCGAGCGCACCGCCATCGGCCCTCCGCACCCAGCGGTCGAGATCCGATTTGGTCATCCTGGCATCGTCGGCGACGAGGCCGGCGAGATACATGGCATCGTAATTCCCCGTATCGTATAGATCCAGCCCGAGTTGATAGTCTTTCTTGATTCGCTTCTGGATCTTCTTCATGTCGCCGATCTTCACGCCGAAGAACGGTTCCTTCACGCCATGGTTGCGGAGCACCTTTTTGATGCTCTCCGCCCCGAGCACCCTGAGTTCTTCGACGATCTCGATTGCGGTCATATCAAGGTCCTTCCGAAGGAATCTCTCATGATCGCGGGTCCAGGGCGTCGCCTCAACCGCGCCGCGACAATGGCAGAAAATGGGGATGGCGCCTACACGAATGCCTCATGCTCTTTGCGGGGATCGCAAGCGGCCGGCACTCGCACCCATCCCGGGGTCTAATCCGAGCGACAGCGGGCTCAGCGGCCAAGGAGCGGAATCCGTTCCTGGCCATCCAGATTCGACGCCGGTTCCCGATCCCTTCGGCGCGTCCCGGTGAACAATCCCTTCGAGTCGGCCCAGCGAGGAAAACCGCCGGGCGGTTTCACGGGCCGGAGTACCATCTGGACCTCCTCGATCATGTTATTATAGAGCATGCTCTGCTGCACCAGCGCTTTCATATCCAAAGGCTGCTGCGGATGCATGCGATGCCAGGCCTCGCTCGGCATCAGCTTCACCTCGACCAGCTCGAAGTCGATCTCCAGATAGATACCCAGCGGCGTGTTCGCCAACCTTTGCTCGATCCATTGGCGGTTGAGGCGCTGCGAGAAGAGGGTCATACCGTCTGCCGTCACGGCACGGACATGAGTAGGGTCATTCATGAAGTACTCATGCCGGTGGTGAGGCACGAAGATCCGGATCAGCGCGCCATCCTCGCAGACGCGGTAGAGTTCCTTCATGATCTCGAGGTAGACGGTCGGGTTGTGGCCGAGATGCTCCAAGACATGTTTCAACATGACCTCGCTGACCGAGTCGTCCGGCCATGGCCAGGGGAAGACCTTGAGATCGTGTCGAAGGTCGGGCTCTCCGAAGCGATCGACATTCAGGAAGCCATCGAGGTGGTCCATGCCACAACCGAGGTTGAGCCGCAATCCGCTCATGAGCTGGCTCCGTCCGATTTGTGACCACGCCCATCCTTACGGCACGATGTTCTTGTCGATGGCCGATGGCGAGGTCAAGGAGATTGGAATGAGACGCGCTCGATCGCTCCATCGGCGGAAATTACCAGGGACGTTGGCTTTTGTAAAGTTGAACCGGGCAGCCGGAGAGGCCCGTAGAAAATGCGGTCGGATCAAGTGACCTGTCATCTCCTCACCTCGGCCCGACCTGGTCTCGGGCGTCCTTCCGTTGCGACGTACGGCGCATGGCTCGGTCTCCGCGCGGTCTACCTTCCCGGCACTCCATCCTTGTCCGGAATCTCGATCTCATCGGCGGGAATCCAGACGACCTTGCCGTCGCGCCATACGACGATAGGCGTACCGAGGCGCTTGTGCCGGATCAATGCCTCGGTCACCGCCTCGCGGAGCGCTTGCTGGATGAGGTTGGGATCGAACATGATCGCCCGCACATCCTTGGGCTGGTCCGTAGTCATGAGCCGTACCTCGACTTGATATGCTCCCATACCACAGGGTTCGCGATAATGCGCCAAACGCCGCTTCGCCGGAAGCAAGCCACCTTCCTGGACCCGCGCCGCGACACGAGCCACGGCCATATCGGCACCGGGAAGCCAGAGGAACACCAGATGGAACTGGTAGCCGGACTGTACGAGTTCTCGAAGCCAGGGAGCGAATGTCCGGCTGACCAGAGTCGTCACGAACGGGAAGCTAAGTAGACGATGCCGGTGCGTCTCTCGTGATCGGTCGAGCATAAGGCGCCCGGGTCACCCGAGCAAGCGGGCAAGACTCGACTGTCGACACTTCACACACCGACGCGAGCTCGACGGGGGCCCCTATGGAAACCGGGCGAGTTCCTCGCTACTCTGACAGATGTCGCTGAAGGCCCATGCTCCACCAGGCCGCGGAGTCCTTCCGATGTCGAGCGGGAAACCAGCGTGGGGGCTCTTTCGGAGCATGGCGGCGTCCGTCGGATCGCTGCCGGGCTCGCGTCGTCTCCCGATGTCCGCGGCGGTGCTGGCCATCCTGCTCACGCTACCGGCGCTCGGTGTCGGGTTGATCCTCGATGACAACTATCAACGGACGATCCTCCTCGAGAGGTCGCAGCTCCGAGAGTTGCTCGGCCCCCCCTCGGAGATGTTCCGGTTCTTCCGCGGGGATGCGGTGCGGACCGGCCGCCTCATGGACATCGGGCTCTTCCCCTGGTGGACCGATCCGGGCCTCAAGGGCGAGTTCCTGCAAGCCCTGACGGTTCTGACCCATCGGCTCGATTACGCGCTCTGGCTGGACTCTCCGGCGCTCATGCACGCGCACAGCCTGTTCTGGCTCGGCGCCGCCGTGGCCGTCGTGGCGGTCTTCTACCGTCGGATGCTCGGCGCGACCCGGACCGCCGGGGTCGCGGCCTTGCTGTTCGCGCTGGACGACGCGCGGGCGCGACGGTCGGGTTCCTGGCCAACCGCAATGTCCTCGTCGCGGCGACGTTCGGCGTATCGGCATTGATCGCCCACGACCGATGGAGGCGAGAAGGTTCCCGTCGGGCGGCGTTGCTGGCCCCGCTCTTGCTCCTGGCGGCCCTATTCTCGAAGGAGGAGGGGATCGGAACCTGCGCCTACCTGGCTGCTTACGCGATATGCATCGACCCCCGAGGCCCTTGGCGCGGCGGCCTGGCCCTCTGGCCGTATGCCGCGGCGGTCGTCGTATGGAGGACCCTGCGGGAGTCCTGGGGTTACGGCGTCCGCGACCTTGGTCTCTACATCGACCCGCTGACGGAGACCGGGCGCTTCCTGGCGGCCGTCCTGTGGCGTCTGCCCATCCTCCTGCTGGGCCAGTGGAGCCCGATCCCGGCGGATCTCGCCGCCGTCTTATCGCCTCGGGGACTCGGCGTCCTGTGGTGGTTCGCATTGGGGTTCTTGTCGCTTTTCCTCTTCGCAATGGCCCCGCTCCTCCGGCGCGACCCCCTCGCACGGTTCTGGGCCGCCGGCATGCTCTTCGCGACGGTCCCCGTCTGCGCCACCTTGCCGATGGACCGGTTGCTCACGTTCGTCGGGATCGGCGCGTTCGGACTCCTGACCCAGTTCTGGGCATTCGTGTTCGGGGACCTTGCCGGTGCACCATCGAGGGCGATCTGGCGTTTGCCGGCCTCGGCGCTGGCGTGGTTCCTCGTGGCCGTCCACGCCGTCCTCGCCCCGATCGCCCTGCCGTTCCGGGCCGCCAACCCAGCGGGGCCCTCGTGGGTCATGGTGCGTCTCGACGTCCGGACGCCGCTGGGATCGTCGGTGGGCGATCGGACCGTCGTCGTCGTGAACGCACCGAGTCCCGTGAACGCGTGCTATCTCATCCTCCACCAGGAGCTGAGCGGACGGCCCGTGCCCCGGCACACCAGGGTCCTCGCGCCGGCGATCCCCTCTATCATCGTGCGCCGACTCGACGAGCGGACGCTCGCGATCCGACCTCGAGGCGGCTACCTCCGATGGGTCCTCGACCAGGTCTTCCGGAGCGAGCGCCGACCGTTCTCCCTCGGAGATCGGGTGATGCTGACCGGGATGACCGTCACGGTGACCGCATTGACAACCGACAATCGCCCGGCTGAGGCGACCTTCCAGTTCGACGTGCCTCTGGAGTCACCTTCGCTGCTCTGGCTCTGCTTCCGGGGAGACGGATTCGAGCCATTCACTCCGCCCGCGGTGGGTCAGGAGGTCGAGATCCGCTTCGATTGGAAGGCCCTACTCTCGCCCCCTTGGACGAGCTTCGCGACCCGCGATGGCCCGTAGACTGCGACCGGCCGGGTCGATCGATCATTCCGGCCTCGGTCAAAAGAACGGGATGCCAATCCCCCGGGCACCGAGGCTGTCCGCCATGTCGTTCAGCCGGGTCATGGCGTCGCGGGCCTGGATGATCGCCGCGCGCTCCTCGACGCGCCCCGTGGCATAGGCCGTGGTCAGCTCGGAGATGATGGAATGATAGAGGCTCAACGCATCCTTGACGGCCGGGTCATCGGGGCGGTCGAGGGTGATCGCTCGGAGATAGGGGGGCGTGTCCTCGGGGTACTCGCGCAGGACGAGGCCGATGTCGCGGAATCGCTCGAAGTGGTCCATCCCTTCGTTGACGATCCGCGAGGCGAGCTGATAGAGGGCATCGGGATACGCCGGCTGGCGGAGCGTCGCCGTGACCCGAGCGTACTGGCCCTCGATGTAGCCGCTCGGCTGCTCGACCGCGACGAAATCGGCCAGGACCGTGCGGGTCAGCGGGCGGAGGGCTCGGGGGCGGCCGGCGCCCCCGCCGGCGGCGCTGACGGGGATCGTGTCGGCCACGCCGAGCTGGGGTCCGTACTTGCCCGGCGGGATCAGCCGACGATCGGCCAGCTCCCACAGGAGCTGATTGGCCCATCGCAGATGGAGCATCTCGCCGACCGCGACCAGCAGGATGAAGTGGCGGATGAACGTCACGTCGTCGCCGAGGTGCGGCCAGGCCGCTACCGATCCCGCGGTCTCCTCGCGCTTCTTGATCGAATAATAGGCGTAGAGGTATTCCACGGCGAGCACATGTTCCAACGTCGCGAGCTGTGAGATCTTCTCGGCCAGCTCCTCGGGGCTGTCGAACGGGTTGGCCAGGTCGGCCGAGCGGGGGAGATAGACCGATGGCGACTCCTTGCCGCCGAGGACGATCGACAACTCCTCCCATCGCTGGTTGATCTCGTAGTGATCCATCTGGAACGGCCGGTTCGCCCCGAAGCTGCCGATGGCGGCGGCCGCGCAGTGCCCGGTCGCGATCGGACCGCAGCCAGTCGATCCGGATCTCGGCCCGGCGCGGGTCGGCCGATTCGCCCGAGGGGAGGACGTCCTCGGTCGGCCGGTCCTCCGCGAGGACGACGTCGGGATGGTTCGATGCCCAGTAGTGGCACGCACAATCGCGAAAATCGTGCTGCCAGGGCGAGCAGAGGCTCTGGGTCAATTCACCCGCGACGTAGGCCGCCGAGAAGACCCCGGTCGTCTTGTCCGTGAAATCGCGCCGCCACCCCTTCAGAGTGACCGACGGCGGCGGCGGCGCCGGGGTCGGTGGAGTGCCGGGCCCGGCGGGAGTCGGACTGGGCGTCGGACTCGGGGCTGCGGCCGGCGTGGCCGGGCGCTGGACCAGCGTGACCTCGACTTCAGGCCCCGCCTCCAGGCCCCGTACCAGCCGCCAGACGACGAGCCCGTCCTGGGGAGTGTAGGTGCCGTCCGGCTGGAGCGTCATCGAGATCTCGCGGCCCCCCTGGACGACCTTGTCCAGGAACCAATTCCCGGTCCTGAGCTTGGTGAGCGTGTCACCGCTCAGGGCCTGGCGCAGAGCCTGAGCGGCGGCCCGGCGGGCGTCCGTCGCGTCGGGGCCGGGGTTGAGGTCCGGGTCGGCGGTGTCAACCTGGACCAGGCGCGCCCCGGTTCGCGGCAGGTCGGCCGGGCCGGAGTTCGAGTTGAAGTCGAAGACCAGGCCGGGGAAGAAACGCCGGTCGAGGTTGCGATGGTCGAACTCCAGGCCGGGGAAGCAATTGGCGACCCCACTCTCCAGCCTCGTGGAATCCGGATTGCCCGTGACCCGCCTCTCGGCCCGGGCGGTCAGGTTACGCGGGAAGATTTTCTCGGTCATTCGCGGGCCTCGGCGCGGTCCTGTGGGAAGAGGTCGGGACGTTCGGTCAACACCCTGTCATACAACCCGAGACAGAATTCGAGCCATCCCCGGATGTAATCACACCCGGTGCGCCCTTCGGCGAGGACCTCGACATGGCACCCACCGCCGCAGAGGTAACGCGCCCAGCACGACCGACAGGGCTCCTGGCGGTTGACGTGCCGGGCCTCGAGGAACCGGCTCCGGGCCCCGCGATCGAGACCGTCGGCGAGATTCCCGAGCTGATGTCGGGGGTCATCGACGGTCCGGTGGCAGGTGAAATAGCCCCCGTCGGCGCCCAGGGAAACGTAGCCGTTGGCGGCCCCGCAAGGCAACGGCCGGCTCGAGCCCCGGTGCAGCTCCTTCAAGGCGATCGCCAGATTCGAGAACCGCCAGTCACCGCCGAGACGGACGCGGTCCCACTCGGCCTCGGCGGCGCGGACCATCTCGGCGAGGAACGCCGGCCAGTCGTCTCCCCGGAGCCGCAGGCCGGGATCGGCGCTGCTACGGAGCGGGCTGACGCCCACTTCCCGGAAGCCGGCCCGCGTCAGGGCCTCGACCCGATCCAGCACGCGGAGATCATCGCGGGGCACGGTCACTCGCGCCGCGATCTTGGCCGAGCCCGGGTCATCCAGCAGCGGACGGACCGCCGCGATCGCCCGCTCGCTCGACGACCCTCGCCGGTCGCGCCGGTGACGGTCGTTCAAGTCACCCACTCCGTCCAGGCTGACCGAGACGGAGAACCCGTGCCGACGCAACAGCTCCAGGTCGGCCGGCGTCAACAGCGTGGCGTTCGTCGTGATCGAGAAGCCGACCGGCGTCTTGGATTCGCGACCTCGCGCTTCGAGCGTAGTTGACGCATCGGTGGATCAAGGGGCGATTGAGGAACGGCTCACCCCCGATGAACCCGATCGTGACGCGACGACCACGCGCACCCGCGAAGAGCCGGTCGATCGCCTTCAGCGCCACGTCAGGCTCCATCATCCGGGCGGACCCGCCGAATCGGCCCTCGTCGGCGTAGCAATACGAGCAGGATAGATTGCAAGCCTGGGCCACGTTGAGCGAGAGTGAGACGGGCTCGGCGATGTCCTCGAACGAGGCATCGAACTGGGGGCCGAATCCGCGAACCGCCTCGTGAAACGTCCTCAGGACCGACTCCTCACCGGCCTCGAGCCCGGCGAAGAGCTCGGGGGAGACTTCGTAAAGCCGCGAGCCCTCCACGACGAGGACGAGCGGCTTCGACCCGGGCACCAGGTGCATCCAGGGGGCGGGCTCGGGTGTTAGGGACTCGACCGCCCTGGTCCCGGCGCCGAGACCGACACCGACGAGCGATTCCAGGGGAATGAACGAGGTCGTCATGGCCGAGGCGCCTCCCGATTGGGCGGGGGATCGGTGCCCGATAGAGCCGCCTGGGTCTTGATGAAATCGCGGACGCGCTGCCGGATGAGCGATTCACGCCCGGTCGCGGTCGCCGGACCTCCTCCGGGAGCAACCAGTGCCTCCGTCGAGGCGGGGGGCTTGCCGAGGAAGTCGAGCAGGGCCATCAACTGGAGGTACTGCCGGTGCGACACGGACAGGGCGCTCGCATCGGCGTCGCGCATGTAAGGGGGCATCCGCATGTCGTGGGCGCGGTCGCGATTGATGCGAGGGTCGCGATGACCCGGGTCGGGGGTCGCGTCGGACGCCGGGTTTACCGACAGCTCGCGGAAGTATCCGTAAGGAGGACGCAGCATCATCCGGACCCGGTCGCCGTTGAACCGGAGGAACTCCAGGAGGTCGTCCAGGTCCGCGAACCGCTGATGAGCCACCTGGGCGGCGTCGGCGTAGGGCAAGGGTGCTTGTGGGGTCGGCGGGTGGACGAGTTGCGTCGTCAGATCGGCATAAGGCGCGTCGGCCGACGTCATCGTCTGGCTGTCGGTACGAGGTGGTTTGGTAAAGCTATCGAAGCCATTGGCGGCATTGTCCGCGATGGCGTTGAGGCGGAGCGCATCGAGGTCGGCCAGGCTGACCGTCTCGCTGACGCGTTGGAACAAGTCGGCGATCTCGAGTTCGGCCGTCGCGACATCGTCCGGGGTCACCGGCGTGGAGAGCGCCGAGCTCGCGATCGGCCAGGTCGTCGAACGAGCGACATGAACGGCCGGCGGTCGGGGGCGAAGTCGGGCGGCCCGACGAAGGCTCGCGCCGAGGCCTGGAGGCGAACGCCCGCGACCACCAGCGTCGCCTGGATCACCGCGTCGCACGTGTCGTCCACGACTCCCCAGGCCACGTTGTTCAGGGGATTGTTCGGGTCGACGTCGGCCCCGTCAAAGGTGTCGGACGGCTCAGGGTTGTCGAACTTGGTGTAATCGGCGTTGTAGTTTAACCAGGTGGCCTTGGGGTTCAGGATGCGATTCTCGGGCTTCACGATGACGTGGACGCGCCCGTGTCCGGCGCCGGCGCCGAGGAGGCCGCCGGCGGCCCGTAGACCTCGCCCTTGGCCGGGGTGAACCGCACCCGAAGCGCCCCGAGGTCGACGCCCATCTCGCGTCCGCCCGTCGGCCGGGTGACCTGGAACGTGCCCAGCGGGATCGGGCGGTCTTCCGAGACCAGGGGCTCCGTACCCGGCTGGCGGGGGCTCGACGCGAGGATCGGGTGACGTCGGTAGTCGTTGCCGTCCACCTGCACCGTGGCCTGGAATCCGTTCGCCGGGTCGCCCGACCGTCGCGCCGCCTTCCGGTTCGCCGCGGTCACGACATAGGACAGGGACTCGGTCGACACTCCGGCCTCGCGAAGGATGTCGCGCGTCAAGGGTTCGTCGTGGAAGACGCCATCCTCCGACTCGTAACGCAGCCAGAGCTCGAAGAACGGGGCGACCGGGCGGAAGCGGCCGCCGTCGCTGAACCGGATCGTGCCCGGGAGGTAGGGGCGGACCGAACCGTCCCGCTCGATCTCGAGCGTCACGGCCGGCTCGATCACGGTCTTCGCCGCGCCCGAGTTGGTCGGATCCTCGCTCCAGATGAAACTTTCCAGCGGCGTCTCGCTGCCGCCGAGACGAGCGATCGCCATCGGTGGCCGGAAGTAGAGTTCCAGAGCGGTGATGCCCATGCTCACACCTCATCGATCCTCGTGATGGCCGTCGCGTCGAGGGTACGATATGATTCATGTGCTTCCAATGCAAGCAAATTCCGAAATCATCGAATCGACCGAAGGGTAGGAGCCGGCCATGGGGTGCGAAGCGGTCGTTGCCGGCACCGGGGTCGCGGCGTCGGCGATGGCATCGCGCCTGATCGACGCCGGATGCCACGTGTGGATGCTGCGCAGGCCGGCGACAAGCTTCCCCGCCGCGGAGATCCTGCCCCCCGAGGCGCGGGCGCAGGTCGAAGCCCTCGGCTGGGAGGGCGTCTTCGACGATGCCGGCGCGGCGGTCGTCGAGGGCTTCGAGAACCATTGGAACCGGGACGACCCCGTCGTCAAACCCGGCCCGTTCCTCCACGTCGAGCGGACGGCCCTGGCTCGGTCGGCCCTGACCTTCGTGACCAATCGGGGTGCGAGGATTCTCGACGTCAGGCAATTACCTCCGCTGGAGAACAGGGACGGGGAGGTGGTTCGGCTCGAACTCGACGGCGTCGAGCGCCGCTTCCACGTTGCCATCGACGCCACCGGACGCGCCTCGGCATGGTCGAGGCCCATCCAGCGTCAGGGTCGCTGGATCGCCGACATCTTCGAAGGCCCGCCCGGTCCGACCCCATGGCGCGGCCGTGTCGTCTCGGACGACGCGAGGGAATGCTGGGCCTATCGGGCTGGCCTGGTCGGGTCAACCACCATCGGCATCGTCGCTGACGGCCCATCGCGAAGAGGACTCGACCCGTCGATGGCCCGGGCGATGGGCGTCCCGGCCGAGTCATACCGTTTCATCGGCCGACGGCCGTCCTCGTCGCAGTGGGCGGCCGAACCGGTCGTCGGCCGTCGCCTGGCGATCGGCGACGCCGCCTTCGCGTCCGACCCGATGGCCGGCCAGGGCCTGCGCTTCGCGATGGCCAGCGCCATCGCCGCGGCATCGGCCGTCGCCGCGCTGGCTCGATCCGACCGCTACTCGATCGCCATCGAATACTATCGCGACTTCGTGAACTCGGCCCGTTCCCGCCACCTCGGCGCCGTCACCATGCTCCGCGCAGGTCCCGCCTCGCCCGCGCCGGTCGCGCGGATTCCCGACATCGTCCGCTTCGTCGCGCATCCACGGCTGGCTGTGCTGAACGTCAACGGCACGCTCGCCACCGACGTCGCCTATGAGCTCCCCGACGGCGGCCTCGTCCGATGGCTCGGCGGCCTGGACCTCCGCGTCCTCGCCCGCCTGGCGCACGAGCCCGTGCCCTCGCTCGAGCTGTCCCTCGGCCTCCAGGCCGAGGGACTATCGGCATTGGATGCCCATCGATTGATCGCCTTCTGCGTCGCTCGCAAGCTCCTGGGCTGATCCCGATCGCATCGCATACTCCAGGGCTTTTCGAGAGCGGAAGGTCGGTTACCTCTGGATCGCGGCCACCGAGAGCCTCGCCGAGTGGCTCGAGGCCCTCGACGAGCCGCTCGCCCGATCGCCCCGACCCCCGCGTGGCGGCCGGCTCAGGTCCGGGCGAGGGCCTTGAGCGCCGACTTGGTCAGGGTCGTCGTCGGGGACGTCCCCGATAGGAAGCTGGCGTCGCCGTCATAGAGGACCACGATCGGCCGCTTGAGCAGGGTCTTGGGCTTGAAGGAGAGCGTGGCCGAGCCATCCACCAGGGCGCGGTACCCAGCACCTTGACGGTCGTCTTGTGCTTCTTCCCCTTGACGGTCTCCTCGAAAGTCACCGAGCCCGTGGGCACCGCCGACACCGAGGATGTCGGCTCGACCTCGGCCTCCAGGCCGAGCGAGATGACCTTCTTCTTGCTCAGCACCGGATGCGGGGCAATCACCACCTGAGTCACGGCCTTCCCAACGCTCACGTTGGCCGTCGACGATGAGGCCGGCAAGAAATTGGCGTCGCCGGAATACACGGCGGTGATCGCGTCGGTGCCGACCGGCAAGGCTGTGGTGTCGAGCGTCGCCGTCCCCGACGCACCGATCGGGGCGGTGCCCAGCGGGGTCGAGCCGTCGAGAAACGTGATCGTGCCGCCCGGCGTGGCCGGACCGCCTGTCACGAAGGCGACCAGAGTCAGCGGATGGCCGAAGCTGACCGTCGTGGCCTCGATCGACACCGACACCGGCTCAGCCGCCCTGGCGATGGTGAACGTCAACGGCGACGACTCGGCCGCGGTGTAGTCGTCGCTGGCGGGGAAACTGGCGACGACGGTGTAGGTCCCGGGCAACGAGGGCGCCCCGCCCAGCACGGACCCCGATGTGCCGGCCCCTTCATAGTAGGTGACCGTCGGCGTCACGTCCTCGAGGCTGGCGGCGGGCGTCTCGCCGACGCCCTCGACCTCGACCGTGGCCGGGTGCGGGCTGCCGTCGAAGGCACCGCCCGGGTCCGTGACCATCACCTTCGGCGTCGCCGGCGCGACGTCGATCGTCGCGACGAGGGCGGCCGTGGTGTAGTCGTCGGGATCGGCCGGCGTGAAGGCCACCGCGATCGTCTGGTGGGCACCCGCCGCGAGCACGTCCCCCTCGCCGGGCGTGTACGCGAACGTTCCCGAGACGTTGGCCGTGGCGTCGAGTTCGGCCGATGTCAGCGGTGTCCCGTAGACGATCGTAGCCGGCGGACTCCAGTCGAGCTGGGGCTTCGCCTTGGCGATGGTGAAGCGGATCAGGCCGGACGACGGAGCATAGTCGGCGCTGCCCGGGAAGCTCGCCAGGACGGTGTAGGACCCGGGCACCGTCGGGCGCCCGCGATCGGCGTCAGGCCGGCGAGCTGCGCGGCGCTCGTGTAGGACCCGTCGTAGTAGGCGAGCGTCGGCGCGACTCCTTCGAGGCTTGGAGCGCCCGACCCGGCGATACCGACGACGGTCGCCGAGGCGGCGAAGGCGGTGCCGCTGTAGGTCCCGCCGACGTCGACCACATCCACCTTCGGGGCGGCCGTCCCGATCGAGAAGCTGGCCACCACGGCCGCGGCATCGTAATCGGCGCTGCCGGGGAACGACGCCAGCACCGTGTACGTGCCGGCCTGGTCTGGCGCACGGCCAACGGCGCGACGCCGGCAAGCTGCCCGGGGCTGGCGTAGGTCCCGGCGTAGTAGGTGAGGGCCGGCGCGACTCCTTCGAGGCTCGGAGCGCCCGACCCGGTGATCCCGACGACAGTCGCCGAGGCGATGAAGGCGGAGCCGGAGTAGGGCCCGCCGGCGTCGACCACATCCACAGTCGGGGAGGCCGTCACGATCGAGAAGCCGACCACGGTGGCCGCGGCCTCGTAATCGGCGCTGCCAGGGAACGACGCCAGTACCGTGTAGGTGCCGGCCTGGTCTGGCGCCACGGCCAACGGCGTGACGCCGGCGAGCTGCACGGGGCTGGAGTAGGACCCGACGTAGTAGCTCAGCACAGGGGTGACGCCCTCGAGCGTCGCGGCTGGTGTCGCGTCGCCCCCGGCGACCACCCCCGCCACGGTCGCGGCGGCCGGGTCGGCCGAGCCGTCAAACGTGCCGCCGGCGTCGGAGACGGCGAGCGTCGGGGTCGCCTGCGCGATGCGGAATCCGGCGACGGCCGCGGCGGCGTTGTAATCGGTGCTGCCGGCGAAACTGGCTACGGCAGTGTAGGCCCCGGCTAGTGTCGGGTTAACCGGGACCAGGCCGACGAGCTGCGACGGGCTCGTGTAGGTGCCGGCGTAATAGCTGAGCGTCAGGCCGATCCCCTCCAGGGACGAGCCCATCGTCCCGCCGACGCCCGCGATGCCGTCGGTGGCGCCGGCGATCGTCCCGCCGAACGTCCCGCCCGGATCGCTGACGCTGGCTTGCGGGTTCGCCTTGCCGATGCTGAACGGGGCCACCGCGGAGGCCGCCTGGTAGTCGGTGCTGCCGGGAAAGCTGGCCAACACCGTGTAGTCTCCGGCCGCGCTCGGAGCGCCGGAGAGCGGGGCGACTCCGGAGAGCTGCGCGGCGCTCGTGTACGTACCCGCGTAGTAGGAGAACTCCAGGCCGACGCCCTCGAGGCTCGTCCCGGCCAGGCCGACGACGCCGAGGACGTCCGCCGACGGGCCGGCGATCGTCCCGCCGAACGTCCCGCCCGGATCGCTGACGCTCACGATCGGCGTCGCCTGGCCGATGCTGAAGTCTGCGAGACCCGTTGCGGCGTTGTAATCGGCGCTGCCGGGGAAGCTGGCCACGACCGTGTAGGCGCCGACCCCCACGGGCGCCGCCGACAGCGGCGTCAGCCCGGCGACCTGCGCCGGTAGGGTGTAGGTCCCGCTGTAGTAGCTCAGCGTCGGGTCGATCCCTTCCAGGCTTGCCCCGGAGACGCCGTTGACGCCGGTGACCGTCGTCGTTGCCGAGTATCCTCTGCCGTCGTAGGCACCCGACGCGTCGAAGACGCTCACGCCGGCCGCGGCCCGATCGACCGTCAACGTGCTGGTGCCGGTGGCGCCCGAATAGATCCCGTCGCTGGTGTAGCTGAAGCTCACGGTGTAGGGCGACCCGGCCACAGGGAGGGTTGCGACGTCGAACGTTGTGGAGAAGTTCCCGGTGGACCCGATTGTCGCCGAAAGCCTCTGGCCATCGAGCGTCACCGCGACGGATTCCCCGCTCGGGACCCCGCCGCTCCCGGAGATCGTCCCGCCCAGCGTCACGCTCGACGTGCCATAGGTGATCGTCGGGCTCGTGAGCGACGAGAAGGCCAACGAGCCCCGCTGCAACTGGTAGGCGCCGATGTCCGGCGTCGGGGTGTCGAGCGGGTCGCCGCGCTCGTCGGTGGTCACGCCCGCGACGGCGATCCCCGCGCCGATCGCCGGGCTCCCCGCCTCCAGCGCGATGGTCTGGTTCGCCCCGCCGTTATTCGCCAGCGGTCTCAGATCCGCGTCAGCGACGCCGACGATGTTCGACCCGCCCGACAGCTCCCCGGTGGTGATGGTGCCGACCAGGTTGTACGTGCCGGTGAGGGTGCTGACCCCGCCGTTGACGACGACGTCGCTGGCCGCGGTCGTGCCCCCCCGCGTTGACGAGTCGCCGGCGACGATAGTGTCGGTCATGGTCACCGCGTCGGTGCCGATTCCGCCGTCGTAGACGCCGCCCCCATCGTAGCTGGTGGTGTTGCCGCTGATGGTGCAGAAGACCAGCGTGGCGGTGCCCGAATTGTTCAGGCCGCCACCGTCGGCCGAGAACCCGCCCGTGCTCTGGTCGGCGCTGTTGTCGGCGATGGTGCAGTCGGTCAGCTTGGCGATCCCGTTGTTGAAGACCCCGCCGCCATTGGAGACCGAGGTGTTGCCCGAGACCGTGCTGTCGGTCATCGTCAGGACGGCCTTGTTGGCCAGCGGCCCGACGGCCACGCCGCCCCCCTGGCTGCCGGCGGAGTTGCCGCTGATCGTGCAGTCGCTCAGCGTCGCCGTCCCCGCGTCGTAGAGCCCGCCCCCGGCCCCCCGCGCCGTGTTCGACGCGATCGTGCAGCCGTCGGCGTACAGGAAGGCGTTGTTGCTGACGACGATCCCGCCGCCGTTTGAGGAGGAATTGCCCGTGATCGAGACGCCGTCGAGGTAGCACTTCCCTCCGTTGGCGAACACGCCGCCGTCGCCGCCGGTGTTGCCCGAGATCGTGCCGCCGTACATCTTCAGCGTCCCGGCATTGTACAGCCCTCCCGACCCGAATCCCGTCGAGTTGCCGGTCATCGTGCAATTGGTCAGCGTTGCGGTCCCGGTGTTGTAGAGGACGCACGCGTCGGCGCCGTTGTTGCCCGAGAACGAGTCATCGACCAGGTCGGCCGAGCCGTAGTTCTGGATTCCGCCGGCGCCGAACTGGTTGAAGTCGTCGATCGAGCAGCCCTGGACGACGACCGAGCCCGTGGACGCGACGTCGATCCCCGTCCCCGAGTACCCCTGGAGCGTGCAGTCCGTCACCGTCAGGTTGCCCAGGTCGTAGACGGCCCCGTCGCCGCCGCCGTTGCCGTGGATGATCCCCAGGCCCGACATCGTCGCCGTGACCCCGGCGTCCAGCTTGAACACCACGCCCTGGCTCGCCCCGCTGATCGAGATGTTCGTCGCCCCCGGCCCGTCGATCGTGATCGGCTCGGACGTGTTGCTCAGCTCCAAGGTCTGCGTGGGGGTGATGGTCTGCCCGTCCAGGCTCGAGTCGAAGATGATGGTGGACGGTGTGGTCGCCTGGTTGGCCTCCTGGATCGCCGCGGCGAGGGTGCCGTTCCCCGTGGCGGCGGCAGAGTTGACGACGATCGAGAGCATCCGCCGATCCTCCAACGCCAGGAGGACCGGCTTCAGCCGGTTCCGCCCGATGGCCCGACACGGTCTGGCCCCGCGCCGATCCGTACTCAATCCAGCGACCCGACGCGACACAGCGATCTGTCGATTCATGACGAGAGACTCCCGCTGGGTGGCCGCGGCCACCCGCTCCCACGATGTCGATGAGGATCGTCGTCGATGCGGGTGGGCGATCGCCCACAGTCGAGGTCAGAAGTCGATACGAGCGGGACCGGAGCGGCTCAGGCCCCGCTCGCGGAATGAGGCCCGCACGTCGGCGAAGGACTCGTTTTGGACCACGAACGAATTCTCCAGCAATTCGCGTCGTCATTGATCAGTTCGGGATACCGGCGACCGGGGAGCACCTGCCCGGCGAAGACCCCCTGCACACCCTCCTCGAACCGCTAGGCGCGACCGGCTCGCCGCGGGCCAGGCGCAGCGGGATCATCCCGAATACGAGGCGCGGGTCGGGCGAGCGGGCAGACTGCCGCACATCGATGTTGGTGTGAAATGATACCTTCGCGCGAGCTGCTACGCCAGTCCGTCCTGACGGTCCGGACCACGAGGACTCTGTCGCACTGGGGCGCCCCCTCGACGGTCGACTGAAGCAGAACGCACCGTAAGAAAATTAATTTCCCCTGCGGCCTCTCAGGCAAAGACGAGGGCATCGATGGCCGGAGCAAGCCGTCCCAGGATTGCCGGCCAGCCGCCACCCATCCCTTCGAACGCTCGCCGACTCAACGGAGAGTCCAGGTCCAAACCGGCATGCTCGAGGTGCAATCGCGTGCCGCCGGCTTCCGGCTCGAGACGCCAGGTGATCGTCGAATCGAGCGTGCCGGGCGCGAATCTGTAGCTCAGAAGCCGCTCCGGCTCGACCGCGAGAACCTCGCAGGGCTGTTGCCCCCACGGCCCCATATCCAGCGTGAACCGATGCCCGACGACCGGTTTCACGTCGCCGTCCGCCCACCATTTCGCGTGGATCGCCGGGTCCGTCAGCGCCCTCCAGACCTTCGCGGGGGATGATCGATCAACCGCGAAAATCGAATCACGCCTCGTTCCGGCATCGATCCCTCCTCGTCCAGGGTCGCCTCCAGGGCACTCATCCGCCCGCGCAGTACCGCGCAAATGGCTCCAACCACTCGTATCGTTCTTATGGGGTTTTCACATGATGAGACTCCTCCCGAATTCGAAGTATAATTCGGCTAAGGCGTCTCTCCATTTCCGGCTGAAGTAAGACACACGACCGTGCGAATGGTCCTGGGAGGGCCCTATTATGGTTTTCATGATCATCGAGCACTTTCGCGACGGCGAAGCTCTGCCGGTGTATCGCCGTTTTCGCGATCAGGGCCGGATGGCCCCCGAGGGGCTTCGCTATGTGGCGAGCTGGGTTGCGGAAGACTTTCGCCGCTGCTTCCAGGTCATGGAATGCGATGACCCCGATCTCCTGGCCCGGTGGATGGCCCAGTGGGAGGACCTGGTGGATTTCGAGGTAATCCCGGTGGTCACCTCGGCCGATGCGGCGGCCGTGCTCGCTCCTCGGCTTTGATACCGGGTGGTCAATAGGCGTCATCGGGCGAATCCGGAGCGTTCGAGGACCAGTTGACCGGGTCGTCGAGTCCGAAAAACGTCCGATCCCGTGGAATTTTTATCTTCTTATAACCATAGTATTTCGGCGCACGGAAGGCTCGATTCGCGATCGTAGCGTTCATGTTTTTGGAAAGCTGCGGCATTCTATATTTAGCGGCTCGAGCGCGACAGGATTGCTCAAGTCTCGCAACAAGCCGGGATTATCGGACTGGAGTTCCGGCTTCAGCCGGTCTTTTCCGCCGGCAAGGCGGGGCTCCAGGTTATCAATCGACGATGAACCGATCATCAGACCGCCGGTGAGGCAACGATGGAATCGGATCGATGCACGCATGTCGGAATGGCCGCTGGTCGGGCCGGATCGAGGCCCCGAAGTTCGTCCTTGCCGAGGTGATCGGTGATTAGGATCTTCAATGATGCTACCAACGAGTGCACTCGGGCGCAACAGTCATCGGTCGAAGACGCGATCCCGGAAACCACCCATCCAGGCGGAACTCGGGACTTGATCCGGGGTTCAATGAGATAGAAGATGCGGATTGCGGAAGGCCATAGTTGGATGCGTGGATGAAACGGATCGGTGGCCGAGGTTCGCGGATCACGCATCGCAACGGGCACGGTCGAATGAGGGACAATCCAATGGTCCAGACGGGGACAGAGAATCGATCGATCGGCCGACGCCGCCCGCCGGGGGTCTGGTTTTGCTTGTTCGTGGCCTTGGGAGTTGTCGGCGGACCGGCCGGGCGGGCGGTCGCCTTCCAGGCCGAGGAGGCACGGCGGAGCATGCTCGCGCCGGGAGCGACACCGTCGGGCGAGATGGCCAAGCCCGCTCCGGATGCGAACGCCGCGGCCGAGACGACGAAACCCGATACCGATAAGCCCTCGGAGGCGGCCACACGGAAGCGATCGAAGCTCACGCAGGAGGATGCCCGCGAACTCACCCAGGCCCTCCGCCAGCTCCAGGCCGCCGTCAAGGCCGAGCAGGATAAGGGCGGGCCAGTCTCGGTCCCGGTGCAACGTCCGGCCCGGACCGTCACCCCGCCAACCTTGACCTCCGCCGAGCTCGATCGACTGGTCAACTATTACCTGGCCAAGAATGATCCGAAGGTCGAGATCGCGCCCACGACCACCGACGTCGAGTTCGTCCGTCGCGTCTACTTCGACCTGATCGGCAAGCCGCCCACCCCCGATCAGTTCAACGCGTTCGTCCGCGACCGCGCCCACGACAAGCGCGCCC
This sequence comes from uncultured Planctomycetota bacterium, assembly GCA_963777695.1. Classification (GTDB taxonomy): domain Bacteria; phylum Planctomycetota; class Planctomycetia; order Isosphaerales; family Isosphaeraceae; genus CAVZRC01. The sequence goes on along the minus strand of CAVZRC010000005.1, from coordinate 717,199 downwards.
GGCTCATCGATAGTCTGCTTAATAATAAGGAATGGGCTCGCAACTCGGCGCGATACTGGCGCGATGTGGTCAAGTTCCACTCGACCAACGAGAATCCGAACCGGGTCGGGTTCGACGCGATGGAGGACTGGCTGGCCGAACAGTTCCAGGCCAACAAGCCTTGGGACGAGATCGCCGCGCGGTTGATCACGGCGACCGGCCGCAACGATGAGGATGGGGCCGTCGCCTTCCCCCTGGCCTACGAGGCCCAGCCCGTCGAGATGGCCGGCGAGGTCTCGCGGATCTTCATGGGCGTGCAGATTCAGTGCGCCCAGTGCCACGACCACAAGACCGACAAGTGGAAGCAGAAGCAATTCCACGAGTTCGCGGCGTTCTTCGCGGGTGCGCGGCAGCGACAGATCGTCCAGGCCGCCCCCGGTCAGCTACCTGTCTTCGGCGTCGTGGCCCAGCCCCGGGCTCGATATGCGATGCCCGATAAGGATAACCCCACGAAGCAGATCCCGGTCGCGCCTAGGTTCTTCCTGTCCAGCTCGGGATCGGAGCACGCCGAGCCGGCCTTGCCCATGAACCTCGGCACCGAGCAGCGCCGCGAGCTGGTCGCCTCGTACGTCACCGGCCAGGATAACCCCTGGTTCGCCAGGGCCTTCATCAACCGCGTCTGGTATGTCCTGATGGGCGAGGCGTTCTACGACCCGATCGACGACATCGGCCCGGAGCGGACCGCAAGGGCCCCCGAGATCATCGAGACCCTGGCCACCCAGTGGCAGCGCGGGGGCTACGACATCCGATGGCTCTACCGCACCCTCATGAATACCCAGGCCTATCAGCGACGCGCCCGATCGACGGCCACCGCCGCCGGCAAGACCCCGTTCGCCTCCGCATGCCCCAGCCGGATGCGAGCCGACCAGGTGTTCGAAGCCCTCGCCCAGGCGCTGGGCCTCCCCCTGAATGCAGACGGCAACCTCGTCTTCCAAGGGCCGAACAACAAGTCCCAAGCCCAGGCCAAGAACAAGCCCGCGGGCAAGAAGGCCGCGGAAGCCGCCGGCTTGCCCGTCCCGAAGGGCAAAGGCGCCGCCATGGCGCGCCAGGGCGGACCTCGACTCGCGTTCGAGCGGCTCTTCGGCATCGACCCCTCGATGGCCAACGACGACGTCCTCGGCACGATCCCCCAGGCCCTCTTCCTGATGAACAGCCCGATGGTCAACGGCCGGACCGCGGCCCGGCCGGGGACCATCCTGGGCGAGATCCTCGCCTCCGCCCCCAATGAACATGCCGCCCTCAACGCCCTCTACCTCCGCGTCCTATCCCGACACCCGACTCCCAAGGAGGTCGAGATCTGCGGACGATACCTGGCCGGCGTCGGCGACCGCCGCGAGGCCTTCGAAGACATCTACTGGAGCCTCATCAACTCCACCGAGTTCGTGACCCGCCGCTGAGATCGAGATACGCCACCATTCCTGTCGGTCAGGAAAGCCTGACCTGCCTACATCGATTTATTGCCGAGGGACAGCCATGAACACGGAACGCGAGCTGGTACAGGTGGCCATGAACGGCGAGGGCGTGATCGGCCGCCGACACTTCCTCCGGACGATCGGCCTCAGTACCGCCGGTGCGGCCGCGACCGGTGCCTTCCCGCTGAGCTTCACCGACCGCATGGCCCTGCATGCCGCCGACATCCGAAAGCAGCAGATGGCGTGCATCCTGCTATGGATGGGCGGAGGACCCAGCCAGTTCGAGACGTTCGACCCGAAGCCGGGCACCGAGCACGGCGGCGAGACCCGTTCGATCGCCACCTCGGTCCCGGGCATCGCCATCGCCGAGGGCTGGAACCAGACGGCCAAGGTCATGAACGAGATCACGCTAGTGCGGTCCATGACCAATAAGGAGGGGAACCATCAGCGGGCGACCTACCAGCTCCACACCGGCTACGTGCCGTCGGCGACGATCAAGCACCCGAACATCGGCTGCTCCGTGGCCGGCGAGCTGGGCGAGAGTCACTTCGACCTGCCGCACATGGTGAGCATCGGCGGCGCGACCATCGGTGCGGGCTTCCTCGGGGCCGCACTGGAGCCATTCGTCGTCCAGAACCCCGAGAAGCCGCCCGAGAACACCCAGCCGAAAGTCTCCACCGATCGGTTCCGACGCCGACTCGGGCTTCTCGACCACCTAGAAAGCGCGGGCTTCGAGCGCATCGGCGGCCTCGACCGGGTCCGCGACCACCGCGCCTTGTATACGCAGACCGCCAAGATGATCCTCTCGCCCCACATGCGAGCCTTCGGCCTGGACGAGGAGCCGGCCGCGATCCGCGACGCCTACGGTCGGACCCCCTTCGGCCAGGGATGCCTGCTCGCCCGCCGGCTCGTCCAGGCCGGCGTGACGTTCGTCGAGGTCCGCTCCAACGGCTGGGACACCCACCAGCAGGGCCATGAGCGGGTCGGCAAGCTCGCCAATCAGGTCGACCCGGCTTTCGCCACTCTGATCCTCGATCTGAAGCGCCAGGGACTGCTCGAGAAGACGCTGGTCGTCTGGATGGGCGAATTCGGCCGGACACCCAAGATCAACCCGAACGCCGGCCGAGACCACTTCCCCAAGGTCTTCAACGTCGCCCTGGCCGGCGGCGGTGTCAAGGGAGGCCAGGTCGTCGGCGCCTCCAACGCCGATGGGACCGACGTCAAGGACCGTCCGGTCGGCGTCCCGGACCTCCTCGCCTCGCTCTGCCACGCTCTCAAAGTGGACGGGTCCAAGGAGGTCATCACGCCCGTCGGACGGCCCATCAAGGTCGTCGACGGCGGCAAGGCCGTCCGCGAGCTGTTCAGCTAGGTCTCCGCCAGGATGATCCACGGCGCCGGACCCGTCCGACGCCGGGGCATCGAACCAACCAACACGATCCCGACCCGATGAGACGTTCGTTGTGCATGCCTTCCTACTATTCGGCCTCGTACTCCTGGCGGGCTGGGGCCTCTGGACTGCCTGCCGCACTCGTGCCCGCTTCGTCATCCGGATCGCCAATGGAAGCGCCCGAGCGTCGAGAGGCCCTGTGACGCGGTCGTTCGTCAAAGAAGTCGGAGAAGTCTGCCGACAGCATGGGGTTCGCCGCGCCGAGGTGCGCGGAATCGACGAGGGTCGTCGCATCGCCCTGACCTTCTCCGGGGATATGCCCGAAACTTGCCGACAGCAATTGCGCAACATCTGGAACCTGTCCGGCTGGTCGACCCGCCTCTGAAGACCGGCGAGCGACCGGCGGATCGAGCGCCTCATACGACTCGCACCTCGAAGGCGATGCATTCGCATGAAGGCAGACCGCCCAGTCCTCCTGTTCGGCAAGACTTTCGCCGATCACCCGGTCCACATTTTCGCGCCAGCCGACCCAAGCCGCACACGAGGAACGCCGCTACGGGGATCTCGTGGTTCCGAGGCGTGGCCTGGTACGATTCCGCCGATAAGAGGAGTTAGTTCAGGAGACAACCGCAGAGGTCCCGATCATCGTCCTTCGTGTGCCGGTTGGGACCGGCGCAAGCACGAGGCGCCGCTGAGTTGGTCGGCCCTTGCCCTCACGGAATGGGGTCGAGCGGGACGAAGCGGACTACGCGAGGACCGGTTGGCCACGATCAGGAGGATCGTCGCATGACACAGTCTCGAAGGGGGAACGACATCCCTCGCTCATCCCGACCATCCGCACCCGCGGTGCCGACCTGGGACTTCCTTCCTGGCGGGACCTTCGTCGCTTTCCTGCGCGAGGTCTACCGGACGGGCTGGTCATCGGCCGTCGGGCACCTGGCAGCTCGTTGGCGCCGCCGGCTCGACCGCGCGGGAATCGATCGGTTCGCACCGAGCCGTCGCCCGCCCTCCCACACGTTCCACCCGACCGTCGACGGACGCCTCGAGGTCCGGGTGCTGCTCTCGGCCGCCGGCCAGCGGTCCATCAATTACGGCGCCTACCTGCTACAGCATCCGAGCGCCGCAAGGCCTACAACCTCAAGACGCCGCCGTTCCTGTCGAACAATGCCCCGCATTTCAATAACGTCCACACCTACCGGGTGAAGACGGCGATCGCGACCCAGACGGCCCACGGCGGCCAGGCCGTCGAGGTGACGGCCCTCGACGGCTCGCACTACATGATCAAGCTTTCCTACACCTCGAATACCATCGCGACCAATGTCGCGGAGGGGACCAACGGGCAGGGTGGTGACACGTCGTCCGGGACCGTGGATGCTCTGGTGTCCCAGCAGAACGCCAATTATCCGCAACCGATCGGGACGATCCGGGCCTACCCCATGTCGGGCGGCCGTGTAGGGATCATCGTCGATGGCTCGACCGCCAACACCGATGTGACCATCAATCCCCTGGGCGAGCCCCAGAAGAAAGGATACGCCCATAGCTTTGCCTATGGCGAATCCGGCCGGGTCCACCTGCTCAACATCGGCCAGTTGACGGTCACCAACGGTACGATCGGGGCGATCGAGGGCTACCAGGATGCCGAGCTGTCCGGGCCCATGCAGATCTCCGGCACCTCGGCCATCGACCGGATCGCACTCGACGCCATCTTGCCGGGCGCCTCGATCACGACCGGCGGCGACGTGGAGACGCTCGATGTCCTCAATCAGATCGACCTGAGCGGCAGCGGGACCGGCATCACGATCGGCCGCGACCTCAACATTCTCAACACCGGCGGCGGCATCACGCTCTCCGACGGCGCCAATTTCCAGATAAGCCGGAACCTCGGACTGGTCAGCCAGCCGCCCAAGGGGACCGGGACCGGCTCCAACGTCCTCTCGCTCAATTATACGTCCGTGGCCAACGGCATCGTCTCTGTCACGATCCCGTCGGTCGGCAGCTTCATCCAGGGGGGGATCACTATCAACCCCGGCAGCCTGTTCACGATGGGTGGGAATATCTACAACACGATGTACAGCGAAGGCACCATCAATGGCTACTCGCGGCTCTACATCAACTATGGCTTGCCAAGCCAGTCCAACCCGCCGTTCATTTCGACGCTCCCCTCCGATTCGGTCACGGGCGTGCTCCCGCCCACCGCGTCCGGACCGGCGCCCTACGGCTACGTGACCGCCATCGGTGGGGTCATCCCTTGATCCGTCTGATCAACCCATCACGGCTCGAGATCCGACACGGCGGCGCGGCGGGATTCCCCGGCGCCGCCCGCCGTGTCTCGTCATACTCGCTCGCCGAGGGTTGCATGCGGGGCGGCCACGTCAGCTCGTGATCCCCTTGGTCAGGTGCATGAACGCCGTCTCGAGGTTGATCTCGTCTTCCTTGAAGAGGGTCAGGTCGTACCCCTGCTCGATGAGGCGATTGGCCAGGAAGCCGTACTGATTCACCCCCTCGTTGAGCTTGACCACGAGGACGCCGTTCTTGTCCTGGACGTTCTCGACCTCGGGCTGGCTCTCGAGCATGTTGGCGGCGTCGGTCATCCGATCGGTGACGGCGATGTTCAGGACGATGTCGGTGCGGACCTGCTTCATGACCTCGCTGACCTTGTCGTTGATCAGCAAGCAGCCCTGCTCGATGATGCCGATCTTGTTGCAGATGTCGGCCAGCTCGGGGAGGATGTGGCTGGAGACCAGGATCGTCTTGCCCATCGGCGCAGCTCCTTGAGCAGGGCGCGCATCTCGATGCGGGCGCGGGGGTCGAGGCCCGAGGCCGGCTCGTCCAGGAGCAGCACCTGCGGGTCGTGGAGCAGGGTACGGGCCAGGCCCAATCGTTGCGTCATGCCGCGGGACAGGCTCGTCACCAGAGCGTCCCGCTTGTAGGTCAGGTCGACCAGCTCGAGGACCTCCTCGCAGATCTTCCGCCGCGCCGCACCCTTGATCCGGTACGCCGAGGCGAAGAATTCGAGGTACTCGATCACCTTCATATCGTCGTACACGCCGAAGAAGTCGGGCATGTATCCGATGACGCGGCGGATCTCCTTCGAGCCCGTGTAGATCGAGTAGCCGCAGACCGTCGCCTCGCCCCAGGAGGGGTTCAGCAGCGTGGCCAGGATCCGCATCGTCGTCGTCTTGCCGGCGCCGTTGGGGCCGATGAAGCCGTAGACGTCCCCCTGATTGAGAGTCAGGTTGAGCCGATTGAGGGCGTACAGCTCTCCATACATCTTGGTCAGTTCATGCGTCTCGATCATCGGGATGAGCCTCGCGTCTACGGTCGGGATGCTTGGGATGCCGATGCATTAATTAGCCGGCTCGGCCTTCTTCAGGGGGAGGATGATCCGGACCAACGTCGTCTGATCGACCTTGGGCGGCGAGGGCGCGTTCTCCAGGGCCAGCCGACAACCCGGGCGCTTGACGCGGCCCACCAGCATCGGCCGTTGCAGGGCCAGTTGGCCGGTCAGGTCCATGGACCGGAGCGGCTCGCTGCCCAGGACCTGATCGCTGCCGACGGTCGACTCGCTATCGTGGAACATCACGGCGAGCATCAGGGCGACCCGGTTGATATGGAAGTCGTTGTTGCCGTAGGTCGGATTCAGGTAGAGCGGCTGCTTGTCGTGGATGTAACCCGACAGGGCGCGGTCGTTCGTCAGCTCGACCCGGACGGTGGCGCCGGGGGCCAGGTTGCCCAGGGTATAGACCTGCTTGCCGAAGGCCAGGATCGCGTCCTCCAGGGGGATGTCCAGGCGATTGGTCACGGTCCCGGCCAATCGATCGGTCCCCACCCGCTGCAACTCGGAGTCGACCAGGGGGGCGATCGGGCCGAACCACTGCGCCGTCACGCACTTGGTGCTCCAGATCGGGATGCGGACGCCCTCGAGCATCTCGACCTCGCGGATCGGCTGATACGAGTATCCGCTGCCCGCGAAGCTGAAGCGACGGCTCGAGCTCCCCATGGCACCGAACTGATCCTCGGGCGAGCTGAACCAGCTCATCATCATGTCGGTGCCCGGCGACGGGTTCGGCTCGCCGGCGCTCCCGGATTCCGACGGGGAGGCGTCGTGATCCAGCGGCAAGGGGACGGTCCGGATCGTGTAGTCCCGATTCTGCGGGCTGAACAGGCTGGCCCAGGTCGAGCCGCGCACCAGCCCGTCGACCTGGTCGACGTCGACCAGATCGACCTGGTTGACCAGCAGGTCGTTCCCCTTGAGGAGATAGGCCGCATAGTAGGCGACCAGGCTGACCACCACCACGATCGTCGGGAAGGTGATCCAGGTCAGCTCCATCCGCTTGAGCACCTTCTTGAGGAAGAAGTAGTCGCCCGGCCCGATCAGGAGGATATACAGGAAGATGAAGAACGCCACCCAGCCGAACGGGATCAGCTTCACACCCGGGAAATCCTCGAGCAGGGCGCGGAGCTGGGTCGCGAGGTCGGAGACGCCGTACCGGTTGAACCGCCCGGCGCCGCCGACGAACTGCGGGCCGGTCGCCCCGGGATCCCGCTGATGGCGCAGGTCGATGACCCGGGTCCAGAACTGACCGCGATCGGCCCAGTCGGAGAACAACTTCTGGTTGACGTCCATGGTGATCATGGTCACCCGGCCGAAGCCGTAGGCGTCGCGGACGATCAGCGGGACGTTCGACATCGCGCTCAGGGGCGGCACGCGGAGATTATCCAGCTTGGTCACCATCACCTCGGGCGTCCCGGGCGGGGTGATCGGCTTGGTCGAGTTGACGAAGATATCCAGCGCCTCGAGCGAGGCGAGCTTCACCCGGCCGTTGGGGATCCCGGGCAGGAGGGGGGCCAGGGCGCTGTCCTTCACCGCCTGCCAGTTGGCCCCGACGGCGATCACGAGGTGGCCGCCGCGCTTGACCCATTCGACCAGTGCCTGCGAGCGGAGGCCGTCGAGCGACGCCATCACCTCGCGGTCGCTGGTATCCAGCACGATCGCCCGCGCCGCGTCGAAGCCGTACCAACGGCCGGGCAATCGTCCCATCTGGGAGTCGATCCGGGCCAGGACGATCTCGTCGCCGGCCTTGCGCGCCTGGTAGGCGCCGACTGGCCGCCGCGCTGGAATCCGGGCAGGTCGGGGAGCATCTCCACGCCCTGGGGCTGCCCCATGGTCAGGATCAACGACTCCTGCGGGGTGAGCACCGTCGGCGGCTGCGGCATCACCGAGTCCTGCGACGCGACGGCGACGCGCCGCCCCCGCGGATCCAGTAGTCGAATCGTCAACTCGGGGTCGCGTGAGCCGGGCCGGACGTAGGCCGTGAACATCTGGCTCGACCGGGCCTCGACGTCCACGGGCATCCGGAATGTGGTCGGCGTGCCGTCGTCGTCGGCGACCGCGACGTCCATGAACCCGCTGAACCGATCGTCCCCCGCGCGGAGCTGGACCCAGACCGGCGTCCAGGTCCCCACCTTGAACGAGTTCGAGGATCCGAAGCCGATCCTCATGTTCTCGACCTCGATCCGGGGCGGGGCCGCTTGCGCGGTCGCGGCCAGGACCAGCAATGCCACGCCGGCCCATCCGACCGCCGCCATCGCCGGAGGGACACGCCGGCCGCCGAGTGTCCTTGCAGGTTGTGCGTCAGGAGTCATGGAGGTGCGAATTCCTGGAATCTGTGGGGATGAGTGGCACCGGCCCGGGGACGGGGCTATTACGCGGCAGGCCCCGAGATTGTTCGATCGGCCCCCGGTCGAGCCCGGAGACCTCTGCCCGCAAGACGTTCTTCGCTGCCGATCCGCCGAGATTTCGCCTCGAGCCCATTTCAAGGCTTTTCCGACGGGTCGCATGTGCACGGCACGGCATGACATCCGGGGCAGGACTGGCCGTACTTGCGCCAGACGGCTTCCTCCAGGTCGATGCCCCGGATGTTGGCCAGGGTCGCCAGCCACGCCAGGACGTCGGCCATCTCGGCGGCAAGCTCCTCGCGCGACCCCGAACGGAGCGCCGTGGCCAGCTCGCCGAACTCCTCGGTCAGCCAGAGGAACGTGGCCGCGTCGCCGCGGGCCGCGTCCTTCTCGCCGTACATTTGTAAGATGATCCGCTGTAGGGCGGACAGTGTCAAGCCGCCGTCGGTCGGGTTCTGCCCATTCATGGAATTATCTTACAGCCTGGAGTTCCCCGGGTGCGAGAGGAAACACGATCACTTGCGCACGGCCAACCACCACTTGTGCACCCGATCCGTCAACTCAGCTACCTTCTGCGGCTGCTGCCGGGCCAGGTCGCGGGTCTCGCCCGGGTCGTGGGCCACGTCGAAGAGCTCGACGACGCCGTCCTCGACGTTGACGGGGTTCGGCAGGATCAGCTTCCAGTCGCCCGCGACGACCCAGCGGTACAAGAGGCTCGAAACTGGGTTGTGGATGTCCACCGCGTTGTGGGTGAAGATCTCGCCGAAGATGGCCGGCCGCCCGGCGACCGCCTTGTCATCCAGCAGGTTGATGCCCCCCATGGCGGACGGGGGCTCCAGGCCGACAGCCTTCAGGATCGTGGGGGCGATGTCGATCGAGCTGACCGGCGTGTCACAGATTCGGGGTGCGACCTTGCCGGGCCACCGGACCAGGATCGGCGTCCGGAGCCCGCCCTCGTAGGGCGACTGCTTCGACCCGGGGGCGTACGTGTCGGCCTGCGGATCCTGGATCCAGCCGTTGTCGGCCAGGAAGATGACGATCGTGTTGTCGGCGATCTTCTGGCTATCGAGGGAGTCGAGCAGCTCGCCGCAGGTCTCGTCGAACCACTCGCACATGGCCCAGTACTTGGCCACCTGCGGCGAGGGGGCCTTGTCGCGGTAATGGGCGAGGAGGCGATCGGGGGGATTGTGCGGTTGGTGCGGCATCATCGGCGCATACCAGATGAAGAACGGAGCCTTGCGTACGTGCGCCAGCTCCATGAAGAGCGTGACGGGCTTGATCCCCTGGCGGCCGATCGACAGGCCGGCGTCGCCATGCCGGCCGCCGCGCTCCGGGCTGCCCCCGGTCATGCCCTGGGTGAATCCACCGCGCTTGTACGACCCGCCCCACCACTTGCCCGACTGGAAGCTGAGATAGGCTTTCGGGGCGAGTAGCCGGGGCAGGGTCTCCATTTCGTCGAATGCCTTGATCATCTCCTGGCGCTGCTTGATGAAGCCGGGATCGCGTTGGATCCCCCGCTCGTCGGCTCCGGGGGGCAGGGGGGGATCGTTGCTGGTGATCTTGTGCTCGTGCGGATATCGGCCCGTCAGGATCGTCGCCAGGCTGGGCGAACAGAGGCTGCTCGTCACGTGGCCGCGTCGAAACGTCAGTCCCTGGCCGGCGAGCCGGTCCAGCCTCGGCGTGCGGATCTGGGTGTGTCCCATGAAACCGAAGTCGGTCCAGCCCATGTCGTCGGCGATGATCAGGACCACATTGGGTGAGGAATTGGAGTCGTCGGCAGGGGCTCTTGAAGCCAGGCCGAATAGCGCGGCGACGAGCATCGAGGCGCGTGCCAGGATACCCGGGATCGACGACGCCTCTCTCATTGACATGCGAATCCTCACTGATACTTGCCCTACCTTCACTTCCCCTTCGCCTTCTCGATCTCCTCGCGCAGGGCCTTGGCCTCGGGATGCTCGGGATCGGCCTTGAGGACGCCGTCGAGCGTGGCCTTGGCGGCGTCGCGGTCGCCCTTGCCGAGCTGGGCCTTGGCCAGGCGGACCTTCAGGTCGTTCGGCTTCTTGGCGTTCAGGTCCAGGGCGGCCTGATATTCCTCGATGGCCTCGGGGAACTTCTTGGCGGCGGCCTGGGCGTCGGCGAGCAGGACATGCACGGTCGGATCGTAGACGTCAATATACAGGCACTCGGTCGCCCATTTCGCCGCCGCGGCGGAATCCCCCTGGGCCAGGTAGCGCTCGGCGAGGCCCTTGCGCACCGAGAGGTCATCGGCGTCGTTGGCCGCGAGCATCGCCAGGTCGTCCAGGAGCTTGGTCATCTGCTTCTGTCGGAGGTGGACCCGCGCCAGGCCCGCGATCCACTTCGAGTGATGGGGGTCGTCCTTCCTCGCCAGCTCGTAGAGCGTCTCCGCCTCGTCGAGCTGGCCAGCCTCCATCTTCAGCCGGGCGAGGAATTCGACCACCCGCTCGTTGGGGCGTTTGGGATCGAGAGCCGGCTCGAGCACCGCGATCACGGACTCGGTACTCTCGCCGATCGACTGCAAGAGCCGCGCCTTGACGTAGCTGGCCAGCGGATCGTGCGGCTTGAGCTTGAGCGCCTTGTCGGCGAACGGCCGCGCCTCTGCGTAATCCCTGCGGGCGAGATGCTCGTAGGCCATCTTGGCATTCAATTCGGGATCGTCGGGCTTCGCCTTGAGCTGGCGTTCGAGCTTCGAGAACTCGACCGGCTTATCCTCCGAGACGCGGGTGCGGATCGTCGTGAGCACCTCGTCAAGGTACGCCAGGTAGCCCTTCTCGAAATCGGCCTTCTCGACCTTGAAGCATTCGGCGATCGCGCGGTCGGTCGTGAGTCCGCGTCGGTAGGCCATGAGCATCTTGATCAGGGCGTCGTCGCCGAATCGCTTGAGCATGTATCGCGCGTAGAGCTGGGCCTGGCAATAGGCCAACTGGCGGTCCTCCGCCTCCTTGGGCCGGATGAAGCCGAGGTTGATCGTGTCGAGGTTCAGGAGCTTGCGGGCCGGCACGCGCTCCAGCAGCATCCGGTTCCAGTCCTGGGGGCGAGGGTATCCCTCACTCTCGACGGCCAGGGCCTCGGTGTACCAGTGGGGGATGTTGAACTCGGTCTGCTGCAACGTGATGACGTGGACGACCTCGTGGGTGAGTACCCTCGCCCAGTTGAACGGGACGCGGGTGGCCTTCGGGCTAGCCAGGGCCACGACCCTCCCCGTGCAGGCGCCGACCGTCGGGACGAACGGCAGGCCGATCGTCCGGCCGCTGAACCATTGGTGGTTCTTCATGATCTCGATCTGGGTCCGGGCCGGCGGCACGTAGCCGAATCGTGAAGTCAGGGTCGCGTGGATCGACTCCAGGTATCGCGACATGTAATGGCCCAGCAATTGGTCCTGGGCCGGGTCGACCATCACGCTATAGTGCTTCGTCTCGATGGGAGTATAGGTGGCCATGTGCCGCAGAACCTTGATCATATTATCGGCGCGGACATTGAAGGGGTCGGCGGCGAAGGCGACGTCGAAGAGGCTCTTGGCCTCGGTCTCGCGGCCGACCTGCATATAGAGCATGCCCAGGCCGATCGGGGCGTCGGCGCGGGTCGGGTCGGCGGCGGCGGAGAGCAGGAAGGCGCGCTCGGCGGAGTGGTACTTGCGTCGATCGGCGAGGCGTTCGCCGAGCGCGGCGTAGAAGGTCGCCGGCCTCGGGTTGTTGCCCAGCGCCGCGAGCTCGGCGGCGGTCGCCCCCACCGGGTCGACCAGCAACCGGCACGAGGCCGCCAATCGCGCCAGGGCATCCTCGTCGCGAGGGTTCTCGACGACCGCCTTGCGGGCCGCCGCGTGGGCGTCGGTGAACCGTTCGTCGGAGATGTTCAGGTCGGCCAGGAGGACCTGCGCGGCGCAAAGTGGGGGTTGACCGAAAGGGCACGCTCCGCCTTGGTCCGGCCGGACGCCAGGCGATACGCCTGCAAGTCGGCCTGGCCGAGCGTCACGAGGATCTCGGGCGAGAGCGGGTTGATCTGCTGGGCCCGCGCCAGCTCTCGCGTCGCGGAGCGCTCGTTGTAGCCGGAGAGGAACAGGCGGCCCTCGAGCCAGGGCGCACGCCAGCAATTGGGATCGACGCGCAACGCCGTCTCGTAGATCTCATTGATCACGTCATTGAGCGAGTTGCTGAGCTCTTCGCCCCGGGCGCTGGCGCGATAATATCGCTCGGCGGCCTGGCCGACCAGGAGCAACGCATCGGCATCCTTCGTGATCTCGGCGCGCTTCTCGTTGTAGCGGTCGACGAACCATTTGCAGGCGGCGACGGCCTTCTCGAGGTCGCCGCGGAGCTCGAGCAGCCGGGCCTCGACCCATCGGGCTTGCAAGTGGTTGGGGTCGAGCTTCTCGGCGCGGTGCATGGCGGCCTCGGCGGCCTCCCAGTCGCCCCGGGTCAAGTAGAGCTCGGCCAGCCGCGCCGGGAGATCGGCGTTCTTGGGCTCCTCGCCCTCGACCGCCTTCAATTGCCCGATCGCCTTGTCATAGTCGCCCTGACTGGACTGGCAATCGGCCAGGCCGAGGACCGCCGCGATCTTCTGCGGGGTGCTGAGCTTCGCAGGCTCTTTCTTGGCATCGGCGAGGAGGGCCGTGTAGGCTTCCTCCGCCTCGGCGTATCGACCGTTCTGCAACAGCCGCCTTGCGTCCTTGAGCTCCTTCTCGGCCGCCGCGGGCGCCGCCGCCTTCTCCTGGGCCTTCGGGGCGGGGGCAATGCCCTGGGCGACGACCGTCGCCGCGATCATCACGATGCTGTATGCCATGGTTGGAACCTCCTCGGCTTGGTCCTTCCACGTTACCAAAGGCCCGGGCCGATTGACACATCCCCCGGCCAAGTTTGACGCGAGCCGGCGGCGAGGAATTGGCCTGGTCAGCGATCCGGTCTTTTCCGAGAATCCGCTGGTCGTCTGCGATCGCCCCTCGCGAGCCGCCGGAGGTCCGGACATGGACGTGACGTCGGTTGGGTGTACGAGCTGGCCCGAACGTCTCGAACGAGACGGATTCGCGATCCTCGACCGCATCGCGACACCCGATCTCGTGTCGAGATTGATCGAGGCAACCCGGCTGTACGCGACCGGCACGTCCGACGGACGGCTCGATCGTCGCGGCGAGGTCTATGGGGGCCGCGACCTGCTCTGGCGCATCGACGAGGTACGCGAATTGTCGCGGTCGCGCGACTTGTTGGACATCGCCGAGGCGGTCATGGGCCCGGGTGCCTTCGCGGTCCGCGGCCTCTACTTCGACAAGACGCCGACCGCGAACTGGAACCTGCCCTGGCACCAGGACCTGACGATCGCCGTACGCGAGCGTCGGGAGACGGCCGGATTCGGGCCCTGGACGCGTAAGGTAGGAATCGACCATGTCCATGCTCCAGCCGATCTGCTGGGACGGATGTTGACATTACGGCTTCATCTCGACGATTGCGGTCTGGAGAGCGGACCGATGCGGGTGCTGCCCGGCTCGCACGCCTCGGGCAAGCTGGACCCGGGCGCGATCGCGACCTGGTCGTCTCGCGCCGGGGAACTCGCCGTCGACTGCCTCGTCCCGGCCGGAGGCGTCGTCATCATGCGACCGTTGCTGTTGCACTCCTCGGCATCCGGGACAGGACCGGGACACCGTCGCGTGATCCACCTCGAATACGCCGCGGAATCGCTCCCCACCGGGCTGCACTGGTACGACCCGACATAAACACCCTGCGCGATGCGTCGATCCTCGTCGTCGGATATCACCGGCCCTTGCCCGACGGCCGGATCGTGGTCTGCGGCCCGAGCTATCGCGGTGGCCACTTCCACTGGTCTGCCGGTAAGACCGTCGCGGTGAAGCTGCTCCCTATGCACGGCGAGTCCAGGCCCCTGGAGGGCGCGACGAGCTGTGCAAATCCTCGGATGCTCTCCTGGGGCGAGCTCACCGGCTACGATCCCTTCTCGACCGGTTTGCCCGAGCTGAGGGCCCTACAGCAGTTCTCCTCGACCATGCTCACGCTCGGCGACGCGGGCGAGGACTTGCAGGGTTTCGTGGTGCTGCGTGCGGAAGCGGACGTGCGTTTCGTCGCGCGTCAAATGACATTGCGCCTACCAGGATTGAAACCTCGGGCCGATCGCATCTGCCAGGAGGCGAGGGACGCCTTTGACTTCGAGACCTTGGTCCTACGATGCGAAGGGCAGGGCCTTGGCTTCCTGGTTTTCCCGGCGAAATCTCTCTCGCATGGGCTATCGTCGATCACGACGGAGGTCACTCAGATCCTCCCCGCGGACGGGCCTGATCTGACGTCCGGCGACCTCTGCACCTTCCTGTGGGTTCGCCCGGAGAAGACGCGTCATGCCGAACTGCGGGGAATGCGCATCGGAGAAGCGACGTCCTACCCTCTCCCAACTTGAGTCCGGAAGGATCAGATCGACCAGTCTTCCAGGACCAGACCGGGGACGCGGCCGAAGTCACGAGTGTTTCGGGAGACTAGGGTGCCACCGTGTTCCAGGTCGATTGCCGCGATCCGTAGGTCTGACCGTTTGACATTCAGTTTCGAGCTGATCAACTGCTGGGATCGCGCGATCGCTGCAATCGGGAAGGGGAGAATCGTCCACTGGGCCAGGAACGAAACCGTAGCAGCCAGCCTTTGATAGACGCGCGCCAAGTCATCCGGACGTCGGGCCTTCCGGAGCGCCGTGTACCATCCCGAGAGTTGCTCCTCCACGCTGATCACCGTGATCGCAAGATCGGTAGATGGTCGCGCCCCGCAACGTTGCGACACCCTGGGATGCCCCTGTTGGAGTAACGACAGGGTGTCCGTGTCGAGGATGTACGGCGTCATGGGAGGATATTATCCTCTTCCTCATCGACTTTGCGCCGGTATTCGGCGATCGCTTCCTGCCACTCATCGAAGAGGGGATCGTCCCGGAACATCCCGATGCCCCAGATCGGAGGTTTCTCCTCGATCGCGGGAATTTCCAGAGGAATCACGACCGCCCCCTCCGCCATTCGGCGATCGATTTCCTGTCGCAGTTGGGACAATGCCTCTTCTCGCGTAGCCCCCTGGCCCGAAACCTCGAATGGCGGTCCACTCGTTGCCCGAAACCCTTCCTTCGCGATCGGTTCGATCAAGATCGGTATCTTCATGGCAGACCTGCGCGGGTTGGAAGTCGTCTGGGCGAATCGGGTCCAGCAATACAGCCTCACCCAATCATACTAAGGAACTTCACGCAGGCGAACCCGCGTTCCCAGCGGCCCTCATCTTGAGTATGGGTCGCGTCGGCCCAACGCCATTCCGTCTCTCGCCATACCATCGCCATCAGGGATTTCGCTCGTCCGGCGGCGCCCCTTGCCGCACTTCGCGTAGCAGGTAGGTGGTCTTGCCCTGCGTCTCGTAGTAGGTCCGCATGATCACTTCGGACTGGATGCCGAGCAAGATACTCACCACACCCGCCAGGAAGAACATGACCGTCAAGGAGGGCAGGGGGGTCTCGACGAAGGGCTTCCTATGCAAGGTGTCGTCGTGATATGGCCACGGGAAGACATACTTGAAATAAAGCATGGCCACGAAGCAGAAGATGCTCAGGCCGAACGACCAGAGCCCGAACCGCCCGAAGAAGTGGAGGGGCCGCTGGGAATAGCGCTGGAGGAACCGGATGAGGATCAAATCGAGGACGACGTTGAAGGTCCGGCCGATGCCGTACTTGGTCCGCCCGGCGGTCCTCGGTCGATGGTTGACCACGAGCTCAGTGACCCGCGCCCCCTGCCAGGTGGCGAAGATCGGTATAAATCGATGCATCTCGCCGTAGAGCCGGACACCTTCGAGGATGCTCCGGCGATACGCCTTCATCGTGCAGCCGAAGTCGTGAAGAGGGACCCCCGATAGCCTCGCGACCAGGCGGTTGGCGATCCACGATGGGACCTTCCGCGAGACCAGGGCGTCGTGACGATCCTTCCGCCAGCCGGAGACGACGTCGAAACCCGTGTGAAGCGCCTCGAGGAGCCTGGGGATGTCGGCCGGATCGTTCTGGCGGTCGCCGTCCATCGGGATGAGTATCTCGCCCCGGGCCAGGTCGAGCGCCGCCGACAACGCGGCGGTCTGTCCGCAATTGCGCCGGAGGAACGCGACCCGCACATGCTCGGCATCCTTCCGCTGGATTGCCTCGAGCCGCGCGGCCGTGCCGTCGGTCGATCCATCGTTGACGAAGATCAGCTCATATTCGATGGGACGGTCCCGCAAGACCGCGTCCAGCTCGGCGTGCAGCGGCTCGACGTTGTTGACCTCGTTGTAAACCGGGATCAGGACCGAGAGGTCGAGCTTGCGATCTCCGGGTGCCGGGTTCGATCGATCGGAATCGGTAGTCATGGGCCATCAACAATGGTAGTGGGCATCGACGATCGCCGACGATCGTCGATGCTTCAAGAGGAGGAAATGTAGCCGCTCCGTCCGGCTCGCTAGCCGTTGCAATACTGGAGCAGGTATCGTCGGCTGATGACCAGCGAGTCGAGCCGCGCCTCGAGCGAGCCCTCGAAGGCACGATCTTCGACCTCGATCGCGACGTGGCCGGTGTATCCGATGTCGCTCAAGGCGGCGAAGAAGGCGCCCCAGCGGACGTCGCCCAGTCCTGGGATCTTGGGTGTATGCCACAACTTGGGATAGGACAGGACCCCATGTTGATCGAGTGCGGCCCGGTCGATCCGGGCGTCCTTGGCGTGGACGTGGAAGATCCGGTCCCGAAACTCGGCCAGCGGTGTGAGGTAATCCATCTGCTGCCAGATGAAGTGCGAGGGGTCGAAGTTCAGGCCGAAGTTCGGACTGGGGATGTCCTGGAACATCCGCCTCCAGATCGACGGCGACGTCGCCAGGTTCTTGCCGCCGGGCCATTCGTCGCGGGTGAAGAGCATCGGGCAATTCTCGATGCCGACCTTGACGTTCCGGCTCTCCGCGTGGGCGATCAGTGGCTTCCAGACCTCGAGGAATCGCGGCCAGTTCTCCTCGACCGACAACCTCGGATCGCGTCCGACGAAGGTGTTCACCAGGCCGACGCCCATCGCCGACGCGGCATCGATCACCTTCGGCAGATGCGCCGCGGCGATCTCCGCCTCGACCGGGTCGGCCGACAGCAGGTTCGGATAGTAGCCCAGCCCCGAGATATCCACCTGCTGGATCGTCACCAGGTCCTGGATCTTCTCGATCAGGTCGTTCGACAGGTCCGTGACGTCAACGTGAGTCACGCCGGCATAGCGGCGTTCGGACTTACCCGGCGGCCAGCACATCAGCTCGACGCCCGAGAATCCCGAGTCGTGCGCGAATCGGAAGACTTGCTCCAGCGAATAGTCCGGCAAGATCGCGGAGACGAACCCGAGTCTCATGACTTCCCCTGGCTGGTGGAGAGCGGCTGGTAAGTAGTGGTTAGTATCATCAAATGGATGGAGATCGCAAGACCCGCCCGGCCAGGCGATTGATGTCTACCCGCTCACGGAGACCCACTGTCCCTCGCTGGCGCTCCGGGCGATCGACTCGCAGAGTCGGAGTTCATAATCGCCGTCCGCGAAGCTCGGGAACGCCGGAGACCGGCCGGCAGCGCGCCCCTCGGAGATCCAGCCGTAGATGTCGGCGTAGAGTTGCTTGAAGGTGTCGGGGAACCCCTCGGCGTGTCCGCCGGGATAGTCGCTGATCTCCGCGGCGGACGGGCCGAGCAGGGCCGGGTCGCGCTCCAGGACCTGGTTGGGGCCGCGGCGCGACCCGATCCGGAGGCGGTTGGGCGATTCGCTGTCCCAGGAGACGGCCCCCTCGGTTGCGGCGATCTCGATGGTCAAGCGATTCTTCCGCCCGGCGGTGACCTGCGAGACGTGGAACACGCCCCGCGCCGCCGCGTCGAACCGCAGGAGGACCGCGCCATGATCGTCGGTCGCGATATCCACCTCCTGGACAGGACGAGAGGCGGACGAGGCCGGGCCGCTGAAGGTGTCGGTGGGGCCCACCGGCTTGAAACGGCGAGGGTGGAACGTGGCGAGGTCGGCGTTGACCGCGCGGATCGGCATACCGGTCAGGAACTGGGCCAGGTCCATCCAGTGGGTGCCGATGTCGGCCACGGCGCGGAGATTCGTCCGGCCGTCGGACTCGACGCGCCAGTTGTAGTCCTCGGGATAGAGCAGCCAATCCTGCACATACGAGCCGGTGACGCTGAGCACGCGACCCAGCGTTCCCCCGGCGATCCGATCGCGGATCTCGTGGCACAGCGGATAGTATCGGACATTGTAATTGACCGCCGCCGCCTGCGACGGCCGCGATCCGGCGAGTTCTCGCAGCGCCGCGGTTTCCTCAGTCGACGCGGCCAGGGGCTTCTCGCAGATCACATGACGGCCCGACTCCAGCACGCGACGTGCCTGTTCGAAGTGGTGCTCGTTGGGCGACGCGATGTGGACGACGCCGACCCGCTCATCCTCCAAGAGGTCGCCGAGGTCGCGATAGACCCGCGCGATCCCCAGCCGACGTGCCACATCCCGCGCGGTCGGGCGACGAACCGAGCAGGCCCACCACATCGACGCCGATCCGGCGCAGGGCCTCGACATGGACGGGGCCGATGAAGCCGCCGCCGATCACGGCGGCTCCCGGCGCACCCTCGATGATCCGTGGTGATCCCATTGACGATGATCCCGCCTCGAGAGCCGGTGCCGGCTAGCCTAATATCGGAAGACGCCCAGGGTCACGCCCACGACCAGTCCCATGACATGCGCCGCGTTGCCGACCGGCCCGATCACCCCGGTCATGCAGATCACGAGCCATAGCATCATGAGATTGACCGTATTCGGATGCACGGTCATCCCCTGATCGGGCTCGTGGAGACCTTTCATCCAGATGTAACCGAACAGCGCGTAGACGACGCCCGAGAAGCCCATACAAGCCTGGGCGTGCCCGTCCGCCCGGATGTCGTAGTAATACTGGCCGACGTTGGAGACGATCGCCCCGATCAGCACCAATCCCGCCAGGCGGAGCGTCCCGCGACGGATCTCGATCATGGTGCCCAGGGCACTGAGCCACCACATATTGAAGAATATATGCAAAACATTAACATGCATAAATATCGGTGTGACGAGCCTCCAGAGCTCGCCATGGAGGATCGGGTCGAGCCCATTGTCCTTCAGCCCATCGTGATCGCGATAGAAGGTCGTGAAGAGCAACCGTCCTTCCAACTCCGGCCCCCTCGGGGGGAATTTGTCTTCTCCCGGCGATTGCTGGAGGAGGAAGACGACCACGCAGATGGTCATGAGCGTGGCGGTCAGGGGACGCCGGCGGAAGCCCGGGGCGGCCCAGAGGTCGCTGACCTCGCGGAAGTTCTTGCGGAATTGCTTGTCGAGCTCCTGCTCCTTGCGACGGACCGCCTGTGCGACCGGGATCGCCTTGCGGAACCGCGGGTCGTCGGGATGACCCAGGTACGCCTGGAGCTCCTCGCGTGCCCGAGGGACCTGGTCCTCATTGTAGATCCAGACGTCGGATCCCTCGGGACGGTCGTCGAACCGGGCCTTGATGCTCAGCGAGAGCAGGTAATCGGCGAAGACCTTCGAGTCCAGGCCCTTGGGCAACGTTCCGATCTGGCGCAACGTTCGATCCCTTGCGAAGTCGAGCACGAATGGGCGAGACGCCCGATCCAGCGCAGCCCGGGCGTCCGTCCGCCAGGGCCCAGTCCATCCCCAGCCTACCACAAGACCGGCGTCGTTGAACCCACCCACCCGGCTTTCGTCTTTCCGCGGTCCAGAAATGGATCGTCGCATCGCCCCGCCGGCGCCATCGGCGGGAGCATTCGGCTGTGATTGGCTCTCCGCGACAATCGTGGTAGGATGTTTTCCGGACCAATTCCCAGTCTGTGAAGGATCTTCGCCATGACCGCCCCCGGCACGATCCGGAAGCCGCCGCACAAGACATGGACCGTCGCCGACCTCTACCGACGGTTCGGCCCGATCCCTTTCGCACGAATCCGACACGACCCGCCCCCGGGCTATGGGACCGTCGATGATGTCGTCCGGCTCAATGACCATGAAGACCGGCTCTACGAGCTGGTTGACGGCATCCTGGTGAGGAAGACCATGGGCCTCGAGGAATCCGCCATTGCCGTCTATATCTCCACGCTGCTGAATCTCTTCGTCCTTCCGCGAAAACTGGGATTCGTCGCCGGTGAAGGAGGGACGATCCAGCTCGCAATCGACCTGGTGCGAATTCCTGATGTCTTGTTCGTATCCTCGGCGCGTTTGCCGGGAGGCAAGCTTCCCAAGAAGGCAGTCCCTTTGCTCGTCCCAGACCTGGTTGTGGAGGTCATCAGCAGGAGCAATACCGCCAAGGAGATGGCCGAGAAGCTCAAGGAATACTTCGACAAGGGAGTTCGCCTGGTCTGGTACGTACGACCGCGAAGCCGGGTCGTGGAAGTCTACACGGCGCCGGAGCAGTTTACTCGCCTGACGGCCTCGATGCGGCTAGATGGCGGCGATGTCCTGCCGGGCTTCACGGTCCAGGTCGGCGACCTATTCGATATGCCGGACCCCTTGGTCAAAGACAAAGGCAAGCCCAAGAAGAACGGCCCCCAATCCGGGAAGAAGAAGGGGCCGAAGCGCGGCCGTTGAAGGTGGCTCGAACCTGGCGCATCGCCCGTCCCTCGGCCCTTGGAGTCCGGAACGATCATGCCCACGACGCCGGCCCGGTATCGCCTGGTGATCTTCGAGGCGATCGAGGAGCCCCAGCGGGCGCGCGACCTGGTCTGCCGGGTGACGGGGATGCACCCGACCGACGCCACCCAGTGGCTGGCCCGCGCACCGGGGACCTGGCCCAAGCCCCTCGAGGAATCCGAGGTCCGCAAGCTGCTCGACGGGCTGTTCGAGCTGGGGATCGCGGCCGAAGCCTGGCGGACCGACCTCTTTCCCGAGCTGAGCCCGCCGCGGACAATCCACCGCGCCGCCTGCACGGCCGAGGGCTTCCGGATCGAGGGCATCCGCGGCGAGCCGACGCACTGGGTGCCCTGGGACCGCGTCGAGCTGATCTAGCGCCGGGCGGATCGGCGTCGCCGACGAGTTTCGCAACGTCCAGCCGCCCCGATGGCCCTCGGCGGTGGTCTCCGGACTCCGCGCCCTGGTCCTGATGAAGCCTCAGCCGTCGAGCCGACGCGCCCGCGCGACCCGGATCCCCCGCGACCCGATCGGCGAGGTCATCATCATCCGTCGCGAGCCCCGGATCGCCTTTCGGATCGTCGAGAATCAGATGAACTACGCCTACCTCGGCCGTCGTCTGAGCCAGTCCGCCGCCGAGAACTTCCCGGTCTTCCTGGCCGACCTCTGCGCCTGCGCCGACGACGCCTACCTGACGCCGTCGACACGCTCGATGCTCGGGCACCGCGATCCCGTCGAGTACGAATTCCCCAGCTCGCAGGCCCTACTCGAATATGCTACCCACCGCTTGCTCTGGAGCTGGTACCAGCGCGATCGCAAGACGCAGTCAGGCTCGCCCCCGATCGACGGGACCATCGTGGACGACCTGGCCGATGAGGAAAGGCCGGACGACCCGATCGCTGACGATTGGCAGATTCCTTGAGCGGGATTGATGAGGAGGCTTTGTACAGCACGTGCTACCCCGGCCGGTCGCGTCGTTCCGTGGCGACACGGCCGCCGCAATTCTTCCTTTTCTCGCGCGGTCCTGGTAAAATCGGACGGACGATGATGGTCCTCAGGCACCGTCCATCCGCCAGCAGACCTCGTATTCGCCCTCTCCATCGTCAGCCTAATCCAACTTGATCGCCCGCTAGGAGACTTCTTTCCGTGTCGCATCACGACCACTATCTGTTCACGAGCGAATCGGTCTCGATGGGCCATCCCGACAAGATGGCCGATCAGATCTCCGACGGCATCCTGGATGCCATCCTGGCCCAGGATCCTTACGCCCGGGTCGCCTGCGAGAGCTTGCTCACGACGGGCCTGGTCTGCCTGGCGGGCGAAATCACTACAAAGGCCATGGTGGACTACCCCGCGATCGTCCGCGAGGTCGTTCGGGAGATCGGCTACACGTCCAGCGAAATGGGCTTCGACGGCACGACCTGCGCGGTCATGGTCGCCCTGGGCAAGCAGTCGCCGGACATCGCCATGGGCGTCAATGAGGACTCCGAGAAGGGCAAGGACATCGGCGCCGGCGACCAGGGCATGATGTTCGGCTTCGCCTGCAACGACACGCCCGAACTCATGCCGCTGCCGATCGCGCTGGCACACCGGATCATCAATCGCATCACGGAGTTGCGGAAGGACGGCACGATCCCCTGGCTCCGTCCCGACGCCAAGAGTCAGGTCACCGTCGAGTACGACGGCTACACGCCGATCCGGATCGATACGGTGGTGCTCTCGACCCAGCATGACCCGGACGTCACTCACGCGGAGATCGTCAAGACGATCCGCGAGCAGGTCATCGAGCCGATCCTGCCCCAGGAGCTGGTCAACGGCTCCGTCAAGCTCCATATCAACCCGACGGGCAACTTCGTCATCGGTGGCCCGCACGGCGATTCGGGCGTGACCGGGCGCAAGATCATCGTCGATACCTACGGCGGGATGGGCCGTCACGGCGGCGGCGCGTTCAGCGGCAAGGATCCCACCAAGGTCGACCGATCGGCCGCTTACATGGCCCGCTACGTCGCCAAGAACATCGTGGCCTCGGGTCTGGCCGAACGCTGCGAGATCCAACTGGCCTACGCCATCGGCGTCTCCGAGCCGGTCAGCATCCACGTCGACACCCAGGGGACCGGCTCGGCGCCCGACGCCCTGATCGCCGATCTGGTGCGGAAGCACTTCCCGCTGACGCCCGCGGGGATCATCAAGCACCTCGACCTGCGTCGGCCGATCTATCAGAAGACCGCCAGCGGCGGGCACTTCGGCGCACCGAGCCCGAGTTCACCTGGGAGAAGACCGATAAGGCCAACATCCTCCGCGACGCCGCCAACGCCCTGACATCGGCCGCGGCACTCGTCTGAGAACCCCTCTCTCGCTGGAGTCCAGGGTCGGCCGCGCCGGGCTCATCCCGGCGCGACCACCCCGATCCTTCCGGACCGACTCCCATGACCGCCCCGTGCGAAGCCCTGATGGTGTCAGCTCGCGAGGCGTTCGCGGCCCGGTTCGGCGGCAAGCCGGATGTCTTCGGATGCGCCCCCGGCCGCGTGGAGCTGCTGGGCAATCACACCGATTATAACGGCGGCCTGGTCATGGCCGCAGCCATCGACCGCTCGACGATCGTCCTGGGCCGTCGAGCCGACGGCCGAGAGGCCCGTTTCTTCTCGGTCAACTTCGACCAGGCCGACACTTGCCCGCTCGATGGCATCGAGCGGACCGAGTCCGGGGCCTGGACCCGCTACGCCCGCGGAGTCTGCTGGGCCCTGTCGGAATGGTGCGGCCCGCTCGCATCGGGCTTCGAAGCGGTCATCCTCGGCGACATCCCCCTGGGCACGGGATTGTCCAGCTCGGCGAGCCTCCAGGCGGCCGTCGCCTGGTTCCTGATCGAGCTCGGCGTCGTCCCCGGCCGGTCGCGAGAGGACTTCACCCATGATATCGGCGACCTGCATCGCATGCAGTTGGCCATGACCCTCCGTCGTTCCGAGAACGAGTTCGTGGAGGTCGGGTCGGGCCTGCTCGACCAGTTCTCCAGCCTGTTCGGCCGCGTCAATCATGCCCTGTTCCTCGACTGCGGCACGCTGGTCCACGATCGCTTGCCGATGGGAGACCCGGCGCCGGCGATCGTCATCTGCGATTCCAAGACCTCCCGCCGGCTGGCCGACGGGATGTACGATCAGAGGCGCGAGGAGTGCGAGCGCGTCGTCGAGGCGTTTCGCGATAAGATCCACCACCACGGCGAGTTCCGGCTCTCGTGGGTCTCGCTGGAGCAACTCAACGAAGACTGGGACCACCTCGACCCCGTCGGCCGCAAGCGAGCGCGGCATGTCCTGACCGAGAACGAGCGAGTGCGCCAGGGGGTCGAGTACCTGAAGGCGGGCGACATCGTCGCGTTCGGCCGCCTGATGTCGGCCTCGCACGCCTCCAGCCGCGACGACTTCGAGAACAGCTCCCCGGCGCTCGATGCCCTGATCGAGTCGGCCGAGGTCGCCCCCGGCTTCCTGGGCGGGAAGCTCTCGGGGGCCGGCTGGGCGGGCTGCACGGTTAACCTGGTCAATCCCGCCCGTGCCGGCGACTTCGCCGAGGCCGTCCGGACGGCGTACGCCCGGAAGACCGGGATCACCCCCGAGATCCATATCTGCCGCGCCGCCGATGGGGCTTTCGGACGGACCCTGGTCCCGGCTGGCGCTCCGAACTCCTGATCAGCGCCGGGAACCCGGCGGCGGAGCACACCTCGAAGGAGACCATCGATGCCCTGGGCCAAGATGCTGGCAGACATGATCGTGGTGTTCCACGCGGCTTTCGTCAGTTTCGTCGTCTTCGGGCTGCTAGCGATCCTGATGGGGGCCGTGCTCCGATGGAAATGGGTGCGCAACTTCTGGTTCTGCGCGGCCCATCTGGCGGCGATCGGGATCGTGGTCCTGGAGACCCTCTTCGGGATCACCTGCCCGCTGACGGACTGGGAGAAGCAACTCCGACACGAGGCCGGCGAGGCGAGCTATTCGGGGGACTTTCTCGGCTACTGGGCGCATCAGTTGATCTTCTACGATTTCGAGCCGTGGGTCTTCACCACGATCTATATAGGGTTCGGCCTGGTGGTCGTGGGCGCATTGATCCTGGCACCGCCCCGCCTGCCGGGCCGCAATCGAGCCAGGGCCCAGCCGGGATCGGTCGAACGCGAACCGGTCCAGTCGGGCACATGAAGGCCCTTTCTTGCACATATCATTCTCGAGGCGAGGAGGACGAACGATGGTCGGGTTGTCGAGGCATCGCGGAGGCCGGGTCCTGGGCCTGTCACTGCTCATCGCGGCCGTCTCCGCGGCGATCCCCGAGCCGATGGCATCGGCGGAGACGTGCCTATCGCCCTTTGTCAAGCGGCTCGACCGGCCGGAGAAATACCTCTATGTGTTCTGCGTTGACGCCGACGCGCACGACAATGATTTCGTGGCGGTCATCGACGTGGACCCCGACAGCGCACGGTACGGGACCATCCTGAACACGCTGGACCTGGGCACGAAGGGGAACGAGACGCACCACTGGGGCTACACCGACGACCGGACGAGGATCTGGGCGGGCGGCCTGTTCTCGAGCCGGATCTGGATTCTGGACGTGGCCTCGGACCCGTCGAAGCCCCGGATTGAGAAGGTGCTCGAGAACATCCCGCAAGTCTCCGGCCTGTCCGGCCCTCACACCTACTACGCGCTGCCGGGCCGGATGCTGATCAGCTTCCTGGGCGCGGCCGGCGGCGGCCTGCCGGCGGGGATGGCCGAGTTCACCAATGACGGCAAGTTCATCCGTCGGATCGATCAGCCCGAGAAGGCGCCGTACGGCTACGACGTGGCGATCAAGCCGTCGCTGAACCGGATGGTCAGCAGCAGCTTCACGCCCTTGCGCAACTACCACAAGCCGCTGGCCCAGATGGACCTGAAGGACTTCGGCAGCGAACTGGTCGTCTGGGACTTCAAGAGCCGCCGACCGCTCCAGGTCGGCAAGGCGGGCCTTGCTCCCCTGGAAGTGCGATGGAGCCTCAAGCCGGAGAACAAGTACGGGTTCACCAACTGCGCGCTGGATAACTCGATCTGGCTCTTCAGGGAGAAAGGCAGCGATTCGTACGAATTCAAGAAGGTCGCCGACACCGGCGCCTGCCCGCCGACCTCCGCCAGAGCCCCGACGACAAGTACCTCTACGTGAGCTGCTTCGGCGACAACACGATCCAGCAGTGGGACGTCTCCGACCCCGACCATCCCCGACTCTTCAGCACCGTCGCCCCCTGTGTGCAGCCGAATATGATGCACGTGACAGGCGATGGCAAGCGTATGTATGTCACCAACTCGCTGCTCTCGACGCTCGACCACGCCGGCCGGTTCTACGTTCGCTTGATCCACATCGGGCCCGACGGAATGAAGGTGGACCCGTTTTTCAACATCGACTTGAACCATTTCGCGACCGGAGCGGCACGAGGGCATGACATGCTAATCAATTAACTTCGCCTACTCGGAATGACGGAGACCATGGACCCCAAGTTCACAGACGAGGACGGTCGGCTTCATCTCAATGGCATCGATGCCCTCACCGGGCTCCCCGCGGCGCCGTCAATGACCGAGGAGGAGGCCGCACGGCACGCCGGCGGGCCGCCACCCGCCGAGGATGTCGGGCTGCTCCGGCGGCTCTGGGAGGCGCTGAAGCGGCCCCTTCACGGCCTTCCCGATGACATCGACCCAATCGATGTAGCCACAGCCGGTTGGGCCCTGGTCCTCCCGTCCGAGACGCCGGACGAGGTCCGTCAGGCGATCGAGCGGCTCGTAGCCCATCGACGCGACCACACCCGCGTCCCGGCCGATCGGTGCCTGATCCTCGACTACAAACCCGGGCAATCGCTCGCGGATTGGCTTGCTTCGCAAGGGGCCCACCTCGCAGACGTCGAACCGACCCGGCTGCCATACTACGTCGTCCTGGTGGGCGGGCCGGACATCATTTCGTTCGAGTTCCAGACGCTCCTGGACATGAACTACGCGGTCGGCCGGATCGCCTTCGATCGGCCCGAGCAGTATCGGCACTACGTCGAGGGCCTGATCGCCTACGAGAAGGCCCGGGCGGCGCCGAACGCGCCGCGAGATCCTCTACTGGGCTCCGCGTAACCGGTCCGACCGGGCGACGCAACTCAGCGCCGACTGCCTGATCCAGCCGCTGTTCGATGGCATCCCGGCGACGGGAGACGATGCGGCATTGCCGGCGATCGCCGAGCAGCGACACTTCCGATCCCGGTGCCTCGGCGGCCCCGACGCGACGCGGGCCAACCTGCTGGAGCCGCTTCACGCCGCCGAAGCAGGCCGGCGGCCGGCGTTCCTGTTCACCGCCTCGCACGGGCTGGAGTGGCCCAACGGGCACGAGAACCAATTGGCTCAGCAAGGTGCGCTGCTCTGTCAGGACTGGCCCGGTCCGGGCGTGCCACCCCGTTCGGAGCACTGCATGAGGGCCTCCGACATCGGCGACGACGCGCGGCTCCACGGCCTGGTTGCTTTCCTGTTCGCCTGCCACGGCGCCGGTACGCCGGCCTTCGACCAGTTCCGGGCCGATCGCGGAAAGGCCCGGTGCCGATCGCCAGACGGCCATTCGTCGCGGCGCTCCCGCAGCAACTACTATCGCACGCCAACGGCCCGGCGCTCGCCGTCTTCGGGCACGTCGAAAGGGCCTGGGGCTGCTCGATCCGGCCGCGGGGCCTCAGCCCGCGGGTGCGGCCGTTCCGCAGCCTGATCAGCCGGATCATGAAGGGCGAGCCGGTGGGGCATGCGACGAAGGATCTCAGCGACCGGTTCACCTCCACCTCGGCCCACCTCAACCTACTCAACGACCCGAGTTACACCGGGGCACGGCCTCCGGCAAGCGAGATGGCCGCACTCTGGGTCGAGTGCAATGACGCCCGGAATTATGTCCTGCTCGGCGACCCGGCGGCGCGGCTCCGGGTCGATCTGCTCGCCTGATCGGCCGGTCGTCGGGATCGACAGACGGCCCGTCGGAGGATGCGGCGTGGGTACAAATGGACCCGCGGCGAGGGCATGGTCGCTTCTCCGAGCGCGCCCCGGCGATCGCGTCGAATCTTAAAAGCTTAATAGACTACTTCTTCGAGCTACATGTCGGTACGATGGAGAAGGACATCACACGAATCGGAGCCACGGCGGCTCAAGGGAAGGGACTTTATCCATGTCCGAGGTCGTCTGCCAGGTCGGCACCCAGGCGGACCAAGTGGAGCTCGTTTGGTCGTCACGCGGCGGGTACTTCAAGCCTTATGTCATCTCCGGAACGCAGCTTACCGAGTTGCGCCAGGCGGCCGACCGCTCCACGACCGGCCCGTCGATTTCGAAAAAGCTCTCGTGCCGCGAGGCGTTGGAGAGGTTGGTGTTCGCCCTGAACAAAGCGGGGAAGGATCCCCCGCCATGGGAGCCTTCGTTCGAGTTGGCGGACGCCGGCTTCCGGCTCTACAACAATCTGTTTCCGCAGGCGGACGACATGGCCCTCAAGGTCCGGCGCTGGCTGGAAGACTTGAGAAAGCAATCGGGGCTGATCAGTCTAGAGGTCGTGGTCAAGGAACTGGCGACCGACCCGCGGGACTTCCTCTCGGTGCCGTGGAACCTGGTTTACGATGAACGGCCCACCAAGGCCGCGTTCCAGACGGTGCAGTGTACCGAGCGCTGGCGGCCATTTTGGTCGGTCCGCTACAACCTGACCAGCGGGCGGCGAGTTGATCCCTTGAAGCGGGTGCCGCTTTGGAGTGACCCACGAGTCATCGTGGTTATTGACCCGACCGTTCACAAGAGCCTGCACGACGATCAGAGGCAGCGGCTGGATCTGTTCCTGCTCGAGGCAGGCCTGACGAAGGTCGGATCGATGGACGGGCTGAAGGAGGCGATAGAGGCGGGCTACCCCCAGTTGCTTTACTGGCTTGGGCACACGACGGACGATTTCTGCTTGCGGCTCGGGGATGAGAAGATTGCACCCGCCGACCTGAAGAGCTTGCTCAGCGGGTTCGAAGACCGCGAACGTCCCGAGGGGATGCTAGCGTTCCTTAACGCCTGCCAGACGGCCGAAGCCAGGTCGGGCGGATCGTTCGTGGAAGCGCTCCACCATACTTTCGGCTTCACCGGGGCGATCGTCACCGAGCGGCAGACGATCGACAACTTCGCGAACGAGTTCGGTCTGGACTTCCTTCAGGGGTTCCTGCGGGAGGGCAAGCCGCTCGGCGAGCTGTTGCACGGACTACGGCTAAAATCGGCGCCTTTGGGCCTGGTCTACGGCGCCCATTGTCCACCCGAGATCCAGGTCCAGTGCGGCGCCGGCGCCGCCGACATCCCGGCGCCTTTGCCGATCCAAGAGAGCGGCCACGTCGCGGGAGTTCCCCTGGGCGAGACTGCGGCCCTGGGGCGACGGAAGGGACGACTCGCCCGCCGAACGCCGCAGAAGCCGCCCGCGCCGCGGCCGGTCAACCCGCCTTTACTGCCCGAGGAGCCGTACCCCTCACTGGCCTACTACGATTGGACGGACCGCGCCCTGTTCACCGGCCGCGACGCCGACGTCGTACGGTTCGCCGCGACGCTCGACCGGCCGGATACAAAGATCCTGATCCTGCACGGTGAGAGCGGCACAGGAAAGAGCTCATTCCTGCGTGCCGGCGTCATTCCTTACCTGGAGGAAAAGTGCGTCGGCTACAAATTCCTACGCCGGTCTGACGGCTCGATGCGGGTCATCCAGCCCGCAAAGGACCTGATCGGCGGGGCGGCCGAGGCCATGCTCGACGCCACGTCGAGAATGCTCGAATACAAGACACCGGAGGGCGAGCAGGTGACAGTGAACCTTCGCTTGCTGATCGACGAGGCCCTCGGGGCGCCCGCCGAGTTCGCCACTCTCCGCGAGGCATTGCTGCGCGAGTCTCGACTATTCGCGGACATCCTGGCTCGAATCGCGGACCGATTGCCGTACGCCCTGGTTCTGGTGTTCGACCAGATCGAGGAGGTCTTCACGCTGGCCAAGACATCCGAG
The DNA here is from genome assembly GCA_963777695.1 of uncultured Planctomycetota bacterium. Lineage (GTDB taxonomy): Bacteria > Planctomycetota > Planctomycetia > Isosphaerales > Isosphaeraceae > CAVZRC01. The sequence goes on along the minus strand of CAVZRC010000005.1, from coordinate 687,018 downwards.
GAAGTCGCCAGCCGCAACCATGCCCTGCGGATGCTCCAGCGTGTGGTCGACGTGCGGGCCGACGTGAAGCTCATCATCTCGCTACGGACCGAGTATTACGGCCGTTTGTTGGACCACCTGCGCGCCGGACGACGCGACCTGACAGGCGTGCGCGACGACCTGCTCCGCGACTTCTCCACGACTGCCCTGATCGAGGCGATCATACGGCCGACCCTGGAGACGCCACTCGCCCCGGGCCAGCCCTCGCCTCGCGAGAAGTACGGGTTTCACTATGCCGAGGGAGTTGCCGAGTCGATCGCCAACGACCTCCGACGCATGCGCACGGAGAACCAAGACGGCACCTTACCACTGGTGCAGGTCATCTGCACCCAGCTCTACGAGCGAAAAAAAAGGCAGCCGGGCTCAGACAGGGTCATCACTCCGGAAGACCTTGTTGCCATTAAGGGTGTGGAAGGTGGCCTCAGGGCGTTCGCCGAAGATGCCCTTGTGCGGTCGATGCGACTCAACGCCAAGGATCGCGATGCTTTCAAGGCATTATTCATCCAACTGCACAAGAAACAGAACGACGGCACACTGACAACCTGGATGATGTCTCGCGAGAGCATGGAGAGCGAATGGGACTCCGTGACGCCGTTCGCGAAGCTGCTCGAAACCGCCGAGTCAGTTCGCTTGCTGCGTGAGGATAAACTCCGAATCGAAGGGAATGAGGCACGTTCATACATCCGGTTAGGTCATGACGCCCTGGCCAGAGTGGCCGCCGCGTGGGAGACTGATCGCAATGAGAAACAGCGGCTTGAACAGGAGCGCGTAAAGCGACGGAAGCAGTTCGGATGGATGATTGCAGGGACTCTCGTCGCCGCATTGCTGGCTGCGATTTTTTTCACGCTCAAGGTCGATGCGGACAAATCGGCGGTCGATGCGGATAAAGCGGCGAGAGCTGCCAAGCTCGCCGAGGCAGAGGCGCTGCAACAGAAGAAACTCGCTGTTCTTGGCGGTTATAACGGTCACCTCGCGACCGTGGAAGCGACATGGCGAAATGATCGGCAAGGGGCGTTGCGAATTCTCACCGACGACCTTCTCTGCCCACCGGAGCAACGGGAGTTTGCCTGGCGCTACTTGTACCGCATGGCCAATCGCGGTCACGTCACGATCGGCCCGCGTCGCATACCGGCGCGGCCCGAACTGCTCGCGGTTGCACCCGGTCCTCTGCTTCAGGTCGCATGGGTGGAAAAGAGTGGACGATTGATGACCTGGCGTCCAGAGCACGGAGAGTCACCGCGAGAACTGATCGACCTCGGCCAGCCGATGTTTCTGGCGTTCTCCACCGACGGTCGAGGGCTGATCTCGTTTGTGGAAGGTCATCTTCTCCAGTTGCTCAACATAGAGACCAACAAGAGATCGGATGTCATATCGAATGAACCCGTGAAACACGCTACGGCCATGACGGCTTCCCGTGTGCGTCCGGAGCTCTTCTGGAGTGACGGCACGGCCATACATCGTTTCGATTACAGGCTCGGTAGAGCACTCGATCCGATACCCATTGGGGCCCTCGGCGCAACGACTGGGAGCAAAGAGTCGATAACCAAGCTTTGTTTATCAAACAACGGAAGCACCATCGTGGCAACTCACGGCGTGCGTTTTACGGTCGTTCATATGGTCCCAAAGGTTACTCAATCGACCTTCCTTGGCAATTGTGTCTCCGTTTCACCGGACGGCCTCAAATTCGTTCTCGCCGAACATCCTGCGATCCTGGCTGAGGAATCGCAATCCGGTCTTAAACCCTTAATGGTCTTCCCTACTCCCCCCTTGTCAGATCTTGTCTCGGCGGATTTTTCTGCCGATGGCACTAAACTGGCTGTCGCCATGCAAGAGCTGGATATACCAAGCCATTTCAGTCTTTGGGATCTGGAAACAGGTCATTTGTTGGCACGAGTGAATGGAACGCTGTACGAACATGGAAAAGAGGATTTTTTATGCACTAATTTTTCAGGAAACGATATTAGAATTATTTCTTGGAGCCAGATATCAAATTTCGATCCTGTCCACGATGTGTACTTGAAAATTTGGGATGCTGCTGCCGGGCCAACGGTGCTGCCAACGGTGCCGGACTGGGCCGTTAATTCGCAGAAAGGCTTCTACAAGAACACTTTCAAGCCACCTGTCGGACTTCAGATCGACAAGAACGTGATCTTCTTGGGATCCGCGGACAAGAGCATTTCCCCGACATCCGCCTTCTCGGGACCGAGCGGCGTCAGTCTGAGGTCCGTGGCGGTATCGCCAGACCGTACCTGGCTCGCTTGTATCGGCAATACAAAATCCGCGTTCATTCGCAGGTTGAACAGCAAAGCCGACGATCACTGGATGACATTGAGCGGCAAGGCAACCGACCTCAATACACTTGCCTTTTCCCCAACGGGGCGGCGACTCGCTATCGGAGGCGCTGTCGAGAAGGATCCTTCCGATCGTGCCGAGCCCCCAGGAGCGATCGATATCTGGGACATGGACGCAATATCGTTCGCAAAACCGGTGGTCACAATCCTTGCTGAGAGAGGCGCGGTCAACGCGATGGCGTTTTCCCCGGACGAAATGACACTGGCCACAGCGAGTGATGGGCCCGGTTTTGGCGAGAGTGATGGTTACAACGGGTCCGTTCGTCTTTGGGACCCTATGACCGGGCAGTTGCGTATCACATTGCGTGGCCACGCCTTCAACGCACACGATGTAGCCTTCTCGCCCGATGGCCTGCAATTGGTTTCCTGCGGGGGCAGCGGATACAACTCGAGCGACAATGTGCTGCTCTGGGACGCTAGACCCTGGGTGCTGAGTGTTTCAGTCGATCTGTCATCCGGGTTGCCTAACGACACGAGGTCCCCGGTCCTGCCTCACGAAAGCCACGAATCCCCTAGACAAAGATGAGCCACTCACCGACTAACACCCTGGACCATGCAATCGAGCAGCAAATTCGCTTCGTCCGCGGGATGGTGGCCGCGCTCTATGCCCGCCACGACACCGACCCCGACGAGTCGCTCCTTCGGGAGCTGACCGAGGCGAAGAAGACGCTCCGCGAGCTGCAACTGCGTCGCGACGCCGAGCGGACTGAGGCGGAGAGGGGACAGGCCGGCCCGCAGAAGACAATGGGCGTGCCGCTCGGGCCCGAAACGACAGGACTGCGGGTGGTCACGACGATCCGGCTCAAACCGATTCCCACCGGTGTTTACCACCTGCTCGATCCAGAAACCGACCCATTGCTGACCGTGACCGTCAAGAACGAGTCGTACGAGCCGAAGAGGATCAGCGTCACGGCGTTCCTCGAGGGGCTCTCGGCACGGGCGATCAAGACCGTCGAACTTGGGCACATGGAAAGCGTCGGGCAGACGATCAACCTCTTACCGTCTCTGATCCCCGAGCAGGCCCGGCGGATCACCGAGGTCCAACGCTGCACCCTTCACGTCGAGGTCGTCAACCTGGACAAGAAGGTCGAGTCGCACGACACCCACAGCTTAGGACCGGCGCGGAATTAACTTCCCAGAATCGGCTAGTCTTGTAAGGATGGTAGGGGATATGCCAGATTTCCCCATTGGAGGTCCCAAGCCGTGGCCGTGGCCTTTCCCTATCCCCCGGATGTCGAACGCGCCATGCAGATCCTCTACCGGTCGCTTCGCGAGCACGACCGCCGCCGCTACGCCGCTGTCGAGGCGGCCAAGCTCGGGCATGGTGGTCTCCTCTATATCACCACCTTGCTCGGCTGCGACGCCAAGACCGTCCGACAAGGCCAGCAGGATCTCCAACAACTCGCCGACCAAGACCTCGAGGACATCGCCCCGGACGAGCGCGTCCGAAGGCCCGGCGGCGGTCGCAAGCCGGCTACCGAGAGCCTACCGGACCTGCTCCCGAGTTTCCATGCCGTCCTGGAGGACCACACCGGGGGTGACCCGATGCGCGAGCAGGTCATCTGGACCGACCTCACGCCCCGCGAGATCGTCGAGGCCCTGATGGAGAAGGACCTCTACGTCTCCCAGCAGGTCATCCGCCAGCTGCTCGACGCCGAAGGCTATCGCCGCCGCCAGATCGAGAAGTACCTCGACATGGGAGGACACGAGGATCGCAATGCCCAGTTCGAGAACATCGCCCGGATCAAGCAGGACTACCTCGCCTCGCCGAACCCGATCCTGAGCATCGATACGAAGAAGAAGGAGCTCTTGGGGACATTCTATCGCGACGGCCGGGTCTATACGCGCCAGGGGTTGCTGGCTTACGACCACGACTTCCCCAGCTACGCCGACGGGGTCGTGATCCCCTACGGGCTCTATGACCTGAAGCGGAACTTCGGCTACCTCAGCATGGGGACGAGCCGCGACACGACCGAGTTCGCCTGCGACAGCATCGCCTGGTGGTGGGAGAATTACGGTCGGTCGCTCTACCCGGATGCGGATTCGATCTGCCTGTTGTGCGACGGCGGCGGGAGCAACAGCGCCGACAAGTACCTGTTCAAGGAGGATCTGCAGAAGCTGGCCGATCGGCTGGGCCGAGAGATCCGGATGGCGCACTACCCGCCCTACTGCTCGAAGTACAACCCGATCGAGCGTCGGTTGTTCCCGCACGTGACCCGCGCCTGCCAGGGGGTGATCTTCGACAGCGTGGCGACGGTCAAGCGATTGCTGGAGAAGACGCGGACGGCCAAGGGGTTGGGAGTCGTGGTCGCGGTCATGGAGAAGGTCTACGAGACGGGGCGGAAATACGCCGAAGGCTTCAAGAAGGACATGAAGATCGTGTTCGACGAGTATCTGCCCAAGTGGAACTACCGTGCCATCCCAACGACCCATTGAAACCGGGAACTTATTTCCGCGTCGGTCCTTAGTGCTCCTGGCGCGCAACTCCAGCTTCAACTCGGTCGTCAACCCCAAGACCGGCCGGACTCGAGACCTGACGAAGTACTATGCCGCCTGGGTCACGCCACACGTCGAGCCGATCCAGGCCATCGCCCGCAAGGCCGCCGAGAAGGTGCCCGGCCGTCGCCTCTGGGGCTATCAGGGCCGGCCCGACCCCGAGGCGACCGCCACCCAGGTCAAGGCCCTCTTCGACACCCTCAAGGAAGCCGGGATCGCTTACATCGATTCGGTCATCGACTTCGGCGGCGGGCCCGGTCAGGTCACCCAGCGCACGAGATTACCGCGTGAGTCACTCCGGCACCGCTCGGCCAACTGCATCGACGGCACCGTGCTCTTCGCCAGTCTGCTGGAGTCCGCCTCGTTGAATGCCGCGATCGTGCTGGTCCCCGGCCACGCGTTCGTCGGCTGGGAGACCTGGCGGGGCTCTGACGTGTGGGACTACCTCGAAACCACCATGATCGACAGCGCCGACTTCGACACGGCTCGCCAGCGTGCCCGGACACTCTACAAGCGGTTCGCCGACGAGGATCTCCAGGGCGATGACGGCCCGATCCCGCGCGTCCTGAAGCTCAACGACCTCCGCGCCCAGGGCATCTGGCCGATGGAGTGAGCGACTACGGATTGCCCACACATTCCTCATTGCAAGGGGTAATTGGACTATGCACCGACCCTCGACATTCATCGCGGGCTTGCTCGTGATCGTCTCCGGCTGGCCCACGCCGTCCATGACGGACGAGGCCCCAACTCCTGCACAACGGGCCGACGCCGTTCGACGTCACGGGCTCGACCCGACGACTCCGCTCGAGTCGCGGGTCAGGGAAACTCCCTCGACGGTCCTGGCGATGTTCAAGGAGCTCGGCGGGCCACAGCCGACAGCCCACGCCCTGACGGCGGAGGAAAGGGGCAAGCTGGCGGCGGCGTTCGCGGCCCTGCCGCCCTTGCACCGGCGGATCCTGCGAGAACGGCTCCGGAGCGTGAGCTTCCTCGACGGCATGCCGAACACGGCGCTCACCTCGCCCGTCAACCCGGACGAGCCCTACAGGCTGTTCCACATCACGATCCGAGCCGGGATCCTCCGCGAGGATGTGTCCGATTGGCTCACCCAGAAGGAGCGGACCTGCTTCGATGCCGCCGGCTCAACGCTGAGCGTGTCCATCGAGGCCGGGAAGCTCGACGCCGTCGTCTACGTACTCCTCCATGAGGCGACGCATGTCGTCGATTCTTGCCTGGGGATCACGCCGGCGTTTCGGTCTGGCGATCCGCCCGCGGTCGGCGCGACGGCCACCGCGTTCACAGAAGGTGTGTGGAACGGACGTTTGACCCCCTCCGCCCAATACCGCGACCCGCTGCTGGAGCGCATCAAGTTCCGCGCCGGCGGCCAGCCCCTCGCCATCGGCCAGGCCGAATCGGTCTATGCGGCCTTACGCCGGACACCGTTCGTGTCGCTCTATGGCAGCAGCAATTGGTACGACGACCTGGCCGAGTACCTCACGCTGTATCACTTGACCGAAGTGCTCGGGCAGCCGTACCGAATCGTGATCCGCAAGGAGGGCAAGGAGGTCTTCGCCTACGAGCCCATGAAGGCGCAGGTCGTGCGCGAACGGGTCGGCCAGATGAAGCGTTTCTACGAGGACCGGCGCTAGGGTGCGTCCGGATGGATCGGTGGTCGCCAGGACCGGTGGGGCACGTACGTAGATCGCGAGCCGTCGAGGGGCAACCGGACTCCGGTGCGATGGACATCAGCCTTTCCGCCGGGCCAGGCTCGAGCCGGAGCCTCCCACTCCGCATCGTGACGTTGCTCAAGATCCATCGATCTCTGAAGCTAATGCCAGGTAGAGGTGACTATGTCACTTCAAGCTCGGTCCTACGCATTTAGGGCATGGGTCCGACGGAGTCCGCCCAGAAGCGCGGCGCCATGTCATCGACGGGTCATCCCCGACCCCCTGTTCGCGACGACGCGGCGGGGCCGTCGAACCTGTCGAGTGATCGAAGCACGCCTCCGAAATCGATAAGATCGCTCATTGTCAGGCCGGAGACGATATCAACAACGCATCGATTAAATCAATTTATCGTGGAATACAGATTCCAGGAGCAGGCGACCCGCGCCTGTGTCTCGATAAGGAATCTGTTTTTCGAACGACGCGAGGACCGGTCAGGGTCGGCGGAATTCGCGAGTAAAGCGACACTGTAGCAAGGAAACCGGGTAGACGGGTCATGCCGCTCTGGCCTTGTGGAGGGTCTTGGTCGTACGGGCCCGGCCCTGGGCCAGACTCTCCCTGAGCAGGTCCAGCGCCAAGCGGCCCTCGATCGCCTCCTTCGTCCGCACCCGGTAGACCGTCTTCTGCATCTTCCGGTATCGGCGATTGCCCCGCTCAACCGCGTTGGACGTCGCACCCAGCAGTCGCTCATCCAGGAACACCAAAGCCTTCTCCAGGCCCGGCGACATCAGCTTCTTCAAGACCGTGCGCAGCTTCTTGAACCGCCGCAACCGGGTCCGCAACGCGGTCAGCTTGGCCAACGCCGTCGCCATCCGGCACCGGCGGTCGAACAGCCGGTAGACCTCTTCCATCAGCTGGCGCAACTGGCGGAACTGGGGCAACCCGCGGCTGATCCGCTGCAAGGTCACACGCTGGGAGGGACTCAGATGCTTCTGGACGAACAGGTAGCGGTGCTCGAAGAGGTCGCCGACTTTCCGTTCGATTCGCTTCTTGCACCGGGCCGCGGCCTGTGCGGCCTTGGTGGCCTTGGGCCGGCCCCGCGGCAATTTGGGCGCACTGTCGGCCAACCGCTTGCGCTCCTGGGCGACGGCCGAGAGGACCGCCTTGGTCACTTCGCGGAGGATGTGGAAGGTACAGAGTTGGTGCGGGATTTCACCGAAGACCGCGGCGATCGGCTGGGGATACAACGACGAACCGTCGGTCGTAATCCCCTTGAGAGTCAGCCGGCGCGCCGTGAGGGCGCGGTGGAACCGCCGAAAGAAGGCCGAGATGTCCGTGTGGTCGGGGTCGTGATCGAGGACTTCATAGGTGAGCCGCTTGAAGGTGCGATTGTCGACGATCGACAACACGCAGAACGGCCCGTCATACAGCTCGTCGACGGCGATGAAGCCCGAGAAGTCGGAAAGGGCCCAGTCGAGATGCTCGGTGTCGAGTCGTCGCGCCGCCTTTTTCCCCCGGCCTCGACCCAGTTCTGGATCGTTGCGTAAGGGACGAACACGCGGTGGTCGCGCCAGAGGGCCCATTCGGCACAGCGATAGGGCAAGCCGTCCTCGACGACCAGCCGGACGGCGAGGTCGACGACCCGGCGGGTGTAATGGCTGCCGGGGTCGGCCAGGTCGGTGGCGTCGGCGTTGAAATACTTGCGGCAACGGCGGCAGTAGTGTTGGGAACAGAGTAAGACGATGTCGCGGGGCCGCCCGGTGAGGGTATTGCCCAGGTCGTGAAGGGTGCGACGGACGAGCCGATCACGGGAGGCCTTGCCACCGCAGTGCGGGCAGGGCCGGCGGCGGTAATTTCGGCTCTGGACGCCGACCTTGGTCTTGGGTAAATCCTCGGTGCGAGCGATGCCGATCGTCGGGTCGGGGCGATATTCGCCGGGGCCTGGCATGGTGTCACTCCTGAGAAAAAGACTTTACCAGGAAATACGTCCCGCGATGGCAAAGTGTTCACTCATTCCGCCCGGTTTCCTTGCTATAGACGGTTCATCCGGCGGAAGCGCGCGCTGGGCTTGAAAAAAGTGGACATGCTGACTCCACTTGGAGTTGTGTCAAAGCACTCCAAACCGGGAGGTCAGCATGTCCACCAGCCTGTTGTATCACGCATTCGGCATCCGCGGCTACGACTATATCCGCACCGACTACGAGGGAGGCGAGGTGATCTTCACGATCCGCCAGGACCCCGACGACTGTCGCTGCTCGGCCTGCGGCTCCCGCGAGGTCACCTCCCGCGGTCACGCCGAACGCCAGTTCGTTTCCCTGCCCATCGGCAGCCGGAAGACCTCCGTGATCCTGCCGATCCCGCGCGTCGAATGTCGAGCCTGTGGCCTGGTGCGCCAGGTCGAGGTCCCCTTCGCCGAACCCCGGCGGAGCTACACCAAGTCCTTCGAGAGATACGTCCTGGAGTTGTCGCGGAGCATGACCATCCTTGACGTCGCCCACCATCTCGACGTCGGCTGGGACCTGGTCAAGGATATCCAGAAGCGCGACCTGTCGCGGCGGTATGCCAAGCCCAAGCTCAAGCACCTGCGGGCCATCGCCATCGACGAGATCGCCGTCGCCAAGGGGCACCGCTATCTGACGATCGTCATGGACCTGGAGAGCGGCGCCGTGGTCTTCGTCGGCGACGGAAAGGGCGCCGAGGCGCTCAAGCCGTTCTGGAAGCGGCTGCGGCCCAGCGGGGCCAAGATCGAGGCGGTGGCGATGGATATGTCGGCGGCCTATCGCGCCGCGGTCACGACGAACCTGCCCAAGGCGAAGATCGTCTTCGACCACTTCCATGTCGTGAAGCTCTTCAATGAGAAGCTCTCGGACCTCCGCCGGGCCTTGTACCGCGAGGCGACCGACGTGCAGCACAAGGAGGTGCTCAAGGGGACGCGGTGGCTGTTGCTGAAGAACGCCGAGAACCTCGACGAGGAGAAGGATGAGAAGAAGCGGTTGAAGGAGGCGTTGGCCCTGAACGAACCGCTGGCTGTGGCCTACTACATGAAGGAGGATCTGCGGCGGTTCTGGCAGCAACCCGGGAAGAGCTTCGCGACGACATTCCTGGACGGGTGGATTCGCCGCGCGGAGGCGTCGGGGATCAAGGCGCTGCAACAGATGGCCAAGACCCTGGCGGGGCACCGAGCGGGTCTGCTGGCATACTACGACGTGATGATCTCGAGCGGCCCGATGGAGGGGACCAACAATAAGATCAAGACGATGAAGCGGCAAGCGTACGGGTTCCGGGACCTGGAATTCTTCAAGTTGAAGATCCTGGCGATCCATGAGACGAAATATGCTCTGGTAGGATGAATCGTCAGAACGTTACTACACAACACTTTGCGTGCGCGTTGAATTCGCGCGCGCTTCCGCCGGATGAACCCTATAGACTCAGAAAATCGCAGATATCGCGGCGAAGAGGACCGCCTCATCAAATTATCCTTCGTTTCATCGTGAAAAGATGTTGCGAAGAGTAAACAGATCTGGAAACCGCCCGAGGGCTCGGCTAGCGTATCGTCGCCCATCCTCGACGAGGAATTCCGCGCATCCTCTCCCCTCTCCGATTCACGAGGCCGCACCAAGAGGTGGAATACCGCGTTCCCCAGGCCGTTTCACGCATGGGTGTCGAAGAATCGCGTGACCCGTACACGCGGGCGCACCCATCGACGCTCGCACCCAACAATCGAGGGAATGGAAGGCCGGATCGTGCTTTCGACCCTGTCCGCCAGCGGGACGACCCTGACGATCGACCTGGCCAACAACGAGACGTTCGGCATCCGGTCCGCGAATTCGAGCTCGAACTACGTCTTCACCCTCAGCGGCACCGGCACCTTCACCAATGGCGGCGTCTCGACCGGCTATTTCAATAGCGCTGGGTTCGGGACGGGCACGCTCACCTTGAATAGCGCGGGCGTCGCCTACTTCACCGCCATCGACATCACGGACGCCGATGTCAGCGTCGGCGCGACCAGCACCAACGTGGACATGATCGATAGCGGGACCAACACCTACTCGACCAATATCAACATCACGATGAACCAGAATCCCGAACCGGCGAATGTCCAGATTCGTAACACGAATTTCACCGGGACGGCGGGCCTGGACGTCACCATGACCGGCGGCATCCAGATGCTTTCGGGCACCCTCTCGACCCTGAGCGGCTCGATCACGCTGGATGCGGGCACCGCGGGGACCCTGACGGCCGGGATCGCCGACGAGATCGAGGCCCCGATCGACACGGTTGCCGGGACGGTCACGCTGGACGGCACGGGCGGCGTCAGTTCGGCCTACGAAAGCGACGGGGTCCGGCTCATCAACGGCGGCCTGATCACCGACGACGGAGCCTCGGTCAACATCACCGGCAAGGCGGGCGGCGGCGGCGGCGCCGGGGTGTTCGTCGAGGACACCGTGGGAGGCCTTCTGCAGGCCGTCTCGACGGAATACGGCAGTATCAGCATCACCGGATACGGCGACTCGACGTCGGCCAGCTCGTCCGGCGTAAACCTCTACGTGGATTCGGTCCTGAAGTCGACCGAGTCCGGGGGAGCCTCCACCATCACGGTTACGGGTTCCTCGAGCAATGGGGACGGTGTGTTGATGGTACTGAACGCCTACACCTCGGTGACGGCTGTCGATTCGGACATGTCGATCGATGGCACCACATCCGCGTCGAGCAGCAGCGACTCGGGCGTCAGCATGTGGTCGGGGACGACGATCAGCTCGACGGGCACCGACTCCCATGCTGCGTCGATCACGATCACCGGCACGGACACCGGCGGTGGCTCCGGCGTCGCCATCTACAATGCCGGCAACGGCGGCGGTGGCGACACGATCCGCTCGGTCGGGGTCGGGGCCGGCTCGGGCAACATCACCATCAAGGGTACCTCCGCCGACTCCGATGGCGTCTTCCTCCAGGGCGGCGGCGTGGCGGTGACCACCGTCAACGGCAACATCGCGATCACCGGCAGCACCGCCAGCACCGCCGCCGGTACCGAGGGCGTCGTCGTGGACTCCGGCGTCAGCATCCGTACGACCGGCACGGACGCCTATGCGGGATCGGTTACCATCAAGGGCACGGCCACCGGCGCGACCGGCAGCGACGGCGTGCTCATGTACACGGCCGGCGGCGGCCCCATGTCGATCAGCACGGCAGGCGTCGGGGTCGGCGACGGCGGCATCACCATCATGGGCACGTCCGCTGCGTCCGATGGCGTCGCGATGCAGGGCAGTGGTATCGGGCTGACGACCGTCGATGGCGACATCGCGATCAAGGGCATCGCCGGGAGCAGTTCTTCGAGCGGAGCGGCGGGTGCCTACATCTACGCGGGGGTGACGATCAGTACGACGGGCACCGACGCGAACGACGGGTCGATTACGATCGATGGCACCGACACCGGCGCCGGGGCCGGCGTGGTCATGTACAACAACAACGGTGCCAGCACCCAGGGTGTGTCGATCAGCACGACCGGAAACGGGTCTCACGCCGGTGGCATCACGATCACCGGCATGGCGAGCGGGACGCAGGGCGTGTACATTCATGGCCCCTTCGTCTCCGTGAGCTCCGTCGAACGGGAACATCGCGATCACCGGCAACACCTCGAGTACCAATAGCGGCGCACCCGGCGTCCAACTGATCTCATCCGCGACGATCAAGACGTTCGGCGTCGGCTACAATGGCGGATCGATCACGATCGATGGCACCGACACCGGCACGGCAGTTGGCATTCTCGTCAGCGGGAACGGGACACAGGTGACCTCCCCGAACGACATCTCGCTGACCACGGAATTTGTTCCCACGGGCAACGACGCCATCGACATCGAGGGCGGCACCGAGCTCCAATCGGCCGAAAGCTCCATCAACGTCCTGTCCGGCGGCGGCGTCTATTTCGACGGCTCATCCACCCTGAGCGCTTCGTGCACCGTCACGATCCGGGGTGACGACGGCGACCCGGGCGGCGGCTCAGGCGCCTCGATCACGCTCCTGGGCACATTCCAGAGCCTCGCGACGATCGGCGTCGAGGGCGGGCCGGACAACGACACCATCGACTTCAGCCCCGCGAGCTCCGGCAGTGCTAACCTGAGCAGCGGGGGCGGCGCTGATGCATTCACCGTCGCGCCGGCGAACGTCAACGGCACGGTCGCCGTCACCGGGGCACCGTCGGGGCTCGATAGCCTGACCATCGACGGCAGTTCCGCCAACGACTCCTTCACGGTCAACGGCTCGCAGACGACGCTCGACGCCGCGACAGTGACGTATACAGACTTCCCGACGGTCGCCGTCGATGGGCTCGGCGGGACGAACACCTACATCGTCAGCCCTTCCACGATGACCACGCTGGATATCAACGGCGACCCATCCAGTCCGCTGGTCAACGCGCTCACTTTCCAGACTCCCCCCGGACGGACATCCACGGTAACCACCACCAGTCCCGGCTCGGGATTTATCACGACGACCGGGGGTTACCAGAAGGTCAATTTCACCAACATCGCGACGATGCCCACGGAGACCACGGTCTTCGACAAAGGCACAAGCGCGCTGACCATTTCCCTGGGGAGCGACGTGACGCTCGAGACGCAATCCAACGGCTCGACTTACACGTTCACCCTGACGACCGGAACGTTCACCGATGTCGGCGTCGTCACGCCGGGGCTCTTCACCGGGTTCGGTACGGCCACCCTCACGCTCCAGGCGGGCACGGGCTCAAATCCGAGCTACCAGTCAATCAGCATCATCGATGCCGCCAGCAACGACGCGGTTGACTTCGAAAACAGCGGGACGAGCACCTACCTGAGCAGCTTCAATGTCACGCTCGATGATCACCCCCAAACGGAGGCGGTCCTGATCAACCAATCGACCTTCGTCAACTCGGCGAGACTCAACGTCAGCACGACCGGCGGCATCCAGGTCTCCGGCGCCCTCTCGACCGGCAGCGGACCGATCACGCTGGTGGGCAACTCTGCGGGGACCTTCTCGGGCGACCTGATCGGCGTCAACGTGCAATCCCCCATCGATTCGGCCTCGGGACCCATTACACTGATCGGCACCAGCGGCTCGGGATCCACATCCGGCGCCGATATCGGCGTGGAGCTGAGTCACAACGGCCTGGTCACCTCCGGTTCGGGGAGCGTGCTCGTATCCGGCACATCGGGGACCGCCTCGGTCGATGCGGGAGTGGAATTGACGGCGGCCGGGGGCGGGAACGCGGGGATCACTTCCGACAACGCCAATGTCCAGATCAACGGCAAAGGATCCACCAGTTCCAACGGTGTCGAGATCGAGTCGGGCTCGAAGGTGACTTCCACCGGGACCGGGACCATCACCATCACCGGTTCTTCGATCGGGCTCAACGGTGTCCTGTTCCTGGGCCCGAACACGGCGGTGACATCCAGTAACACCGGCTCCATCAGCATCACGGGCACCACCTCGGCCGCCGACGGGGGCGAGCGGGGCGTCGCGCTGTCGCAGACGACGATCAGCTCGACAGGACCCGCCCCCGCCGCGGCGTCGATCACGATCAACGGGACGGATACCGGCGGGGGCGCCGGCATCTACCTCACCGCCGAGTCGACGGTCACCGCGCTCGACGGCGCGATCACCGTGACCTCCGAAGGCGACGCCAAGGACGGGGTCTTCATGGATACCGGCTCGGTCATCCAGACAACGCATACGGGTACGATCACGGTCACGGGCAAGACCGCCGCCGGCTCGGGGATCACCCTCGTCGGCCCCAACACGGAGGTGACCTCGGCCCTGGGCAGCATCACAATCAAGGGCCAGACCGCTAGCTCGTCCGGCGGCGACTACGGCACCGAGCTGTTCTCGGGCACGGTCAGCTCGACCGGGTCCGGGGCCGGGGCCGGCCTGGTGACGGTCTTCGGACTCGTCACCGGCACCGGCGTGGGCACCTTGTTGACCGACGAATCGTCGGCGTCCCACACCCAGATCTCGACCGTCGCGGCACCCCTCGTCGTCCAGGGGAACGGGGGCCTCTACATTGAGAACGGGACGAACATCCAGTCGACCGGCGCGGGGAGCGTCCTCCTCGTCGGCAACGCCAACCTCGGCAACGCGCAAAATGGGATCACGATGTACGGCAGCCGGGTCACCTCCGTCACGGGCTCGATCCAGCTCACCGGGACCACCGGCCCCAACGACAGAAGCGCCGTCGAGATCCTCGACGGCTCGAAGGTCACCTCGACCGGCACCGGCGCCACCGCCGCGTCGATCACGATCAACGGGATGGCCCTCGGATCCGGCCAGGGCGTCGTCGTCGGGTCGACCGTCGCGGCCGCCTCGCTGGTGACCTCGGTCGACGGCCCGATCGCGATCCTCGGGACGGGAGCGACCGGCGACGCGGTCCGGGTCAACGCGGGAGGCATCGTGCAAGCCATCGGGGCCGGCAACATTCAAGTGACCGCGAGCGCGACCGAACTCACGATCGACGGCGGGACCATCATGACCGCCTCGGGATTCCTCCGCTTGACCGCCAGCCAGAACGTTCGGCTCATCGACGGCGCGGCCATCAACTCCTTGTCGAACAACGTCACCCTCCAGGCCAGCGACGACGTCACGATCGACGCCACATCTATGCTGAGTGCACCTTCAGCCGGCTTCTCCTTCACCATCATTGGCGGCATGGGCGGCAATGGCGGCGCGGTCACGGTGCTGGGCACTCTCCTCGGTGGCTCTCCGGGCCGGATCCTGGGGGGCAACGGCAACGACATCTTCGTGATCACGCCCGCGGCCTCCACCGGGTTCTCCGTCTCCGGCGGGGCGGGAAATGACTCGATCACGATCGATCCGGTATCCGTGACCGGCCCGGTCAACATCAACGAAGCCGCGGGTGCGAGGACGGACAGTCTGACGATCCAGGGCTCCTCCGGCGCCGATGTCTTCTCCGTCGGCGGCCTGGCGACCATCGTCAACGGGCATGCGGTGACTTACACCCCGTATATTCCGTCGATCATCATCCAGGGGGGCGCCGGAAGCGATACCTTCCTCGTCTCGCCGTCGACCACGGCAACGATCTCCGTCCAGAGCGGCACGCCGATCGGGCCCAACAGCGATTCGCTCACCGTCTTCCAGCCCCAGGGACAGACGACCACCCTGACAGACCAGGTGGGCAACTCGGGGACCTACGTGACGACCGGCGGCTACCAGGACGTCTCGTATACGAACATCAGCACGCTCGCCCCGCCCAATGACACCCTCCCGGCGGTGACCGGCGTCACCTTCTACTACGGCAACGGCCTTTCCTTCACGGTCCAGGACGCGCTACCGCGCGACCTGCCCTGGCAGGTGACCAAGATCGCGTTCGCGTTCGACGAGCCGGTCAACGCGACGCTCAACAGCCTGTCCTTTACTGGCGTCGGCATCCCGGTCCTCAATAGCCTCAGCGGTTCCGGCACTTCGACCCTCACCTGGACCTTCGCCAGCCCGGTGACGGCGTCCAACGTCGTCGCCACCCTGTCCTCCGGCGGAGTTAACGCCGTTACCGGCGTCTCCGATGGCAAGCCGTTGAATGGCAACACCGCAACCTCCGGCGCCAACCCGTTCGAGATCGCCGAGGAGATCCTCTATGGTGATGTCGACGGCGACGGGGTCGTCGATAGCCGCGACCCGATTCTGGTCCTCTCCTACATTCAGAGCCAGTCGGGCCCCATCAACCCGATCTTCCTCGATGTCAACGGCGATGGCGTCGTGAATATGAGCGATTATACGGCGGTCCGCGGACAGTTGGGTCACAGCATCTAAGCATCACTTCAGCATATCACCACGGAGATGGGAGTCGGCCCCGGGCGGGCGAAGCTCCTTCCGAGCTCGTAAGCGCAGCTCGGACGGTGTTTCGTCCGCCCGGAGTGATTCTGCTCCTCCTACCGCGTTGATGTACCTCGACGACTCGATTTCGCGATTCTTCGCTCGACCCGCAAAATCAAGCCGGGCGGGTTGTATTTGTATCGCAATTCGCAATCTATCAAGGGAAGTAGCCAGGATGAGCAGGCGAAAGGTTAACCATCCGCAAGCGCACGCGCCTGCCCGCTCGATTTCGCAAGGATGAAACCCACCGGAGTTAAGCCGTTTTCTCGGTGGGTTTCACCCACGCGACAAAGGTCCCGGGTCATCTCTCGGCGAACACCGTTTCAACCCGGCCGTTCTCCGTCGAAAGCGCCACCCCGTCGTCGCCGAAGATGACCTGGGCTACGACTCGGCGGACCCGGGAGGAAGCGTCCTCACCCAGCTCGATCCAGGAGTCGCCTGATTCTCACCGCCGCGGAAAAATCCCCCACCGAGAACATCACTCGCCCGAGGAAAAATCAATGATCGAACGAGTCCGAATTTCCCGACCATCCCGCTGGGCCCGGCCCTCTGTCATCATGGCAGCCCTGGCCCTCTCGTCGGTGCTCACTGGCCGGGCGTCGGCCGACTTCACGATCGAGATCGCCGCCAACACGAACGCCGTCGCGGGCTCCGCGAACAATGCCATCGACGTATTCCTGGTCAGCGACACCGCCACGACGCTATCGGGCTTCGAGGTCACCCTCATGGCTCCGAGCGGGTCGGGCATCAACTTCACCGGCGGCGATACCAATACAGGCCAGCCCTACGTGTTCAGCGGCAACAGCGTTGGGTTCGCGTTCTTGAATCCGAGCGGTCCGAACACCGCCGACATCAGCGACTTCGCCTCCAACCTCAACCAGTCGATCGCGGCGAATACGATATACGGACTGGGGGAGATCTTCTTCAGCGTCGACTCCGGGGCCACGCCCGGAATGTACCCTCTGTCCTACCTGTCGTCAACCAGCCTGACGGGCGGACCCCCGGACTACTTCAACCTCCCATTCGCAACCACGAGCGGACAGATCACCGTGACTCCGGCATCCGTGCCCGAGCCGGCGCCGCTGGTCATGATGGGAATCGGAATCGCGATCGCCAGCTTGGCCCGGATTCGGCGACGCCGCGTGATGTAAATCCTCGTCTTACCTCGATCCCCATCGGTCGTGGGGAAGGAATCACGATCCTGATGATGGCCGACGATGGATCGGGTCATGGTTGACCGTCGCGGGCCAACTCCACGCGGGCTCGATCTTTCACGGTTTCCACCACGCCGACGTGAGCGGACAATCCGAATGGGTTCGCGTAACATATGGCCACTCAGAACTCTTGAAAGAATCGGATTACGGATCGCGGATCCCGGATTGCGAATCCACAAGCCTTTGATGCTCGCGGCTTTAAATTTATACGCAATTCGCGATCCGTCATCTAGAATTGATTGATTCATAGCCTCACAGGTGGGGTCGTGAGGTGCCGCCCCCGGGCGCAGTCGTCCCCGGCCCCCGATCGGTACCCCGAGATTCACGATGCCGGTATCAGTTCAAGAATCCGCTATCAGGGAGATGCGAAGCCGGCCACGGGTCCCGTCGATGCTGACGTCGGGGTATTGAACCCGCGCCCCGTAAGGCGGGGTGCCGGGAGATCGTGTCGGCGTGACCGGCCACCCCAACGATCGCTCCCACCGACGATGCCGTCAACAAATTGAGCACATCCCACATCCGTCGAACTCGCCCGCTCATCGCTCGTCGTCGTTTTCGTATACAAGACTTGCAGTGATTGGCGAGTTCCGTCACGATGAGTAGGCGTGGCTGGCCAGTCAAGGTATCCTGGGATGCCGGGGGTGTCGATGAGCGGTGGGGGTCGATTGTTCCGGGAAGCGTGTGGAGCGACCGGGCCGCTCCGCTTCGAGTGGGCCGATCCGACGACCGCCGAGTTGCGCAGCCGTGATATCGAGCAGGCCGCCTTTGTGGTCGGCCAGGACCCGGCGGCCGACCTGGTCCTGGACGACCCGAGCACCGAGCCTTTCCATGCATTCCTCCAGCTCATCGACGGCCGGCTCTTCGCGTTCGATCTGGGGAGTACGGATGGGATTCGATGGGGAGAGATCCCCCGCCGATCGGGATGGGTAAACCGGGGGGAACCGCTCAGGATCGGCCACACCACGATCCGGCTCGTCGGCGGCGACCGCGCCGGCGAATCGATCGTCGAGCCCGCCCCGACGTCGTCGCGCTACGCGAGCCGGCTGGACCTCCAGAGGGTGGTCCTGGAGTACGGGGTCGCCTCCGCGGGCAAGGAAGGCCGTTATCAGCGCGAAGTGCTCGACCGCGTCCTCGTGCTGGCCGGCAGCTCGGACCGATGCAAGCTACGCCTGGGCGGCCATCAGGTCGCGGGGTTCGTCTTCACCATGGTCCGGACCCCGAAGGGCCTCTGGTTGACCAACATCCTCCCGCGCAATGGCGCGACGATCAACGGGGCTTCATGCCGATTCGCTCGGCTCGAGGACGACGACGTGGTCCAGTTCGGCCAATGTACGATCCGCGTCATCTACAGCGACGCGGACAGGACGCCCGTGGTGCAAGCCGCGCCCCGTCAATCGGCCGCCCCTGCCGGCCCGGCCATCTCGGCACGCACAATCGGAGAGATGGTCATGTCTCCCGATGAGTCATCGCCCGAGATGCTCCTCCAGCCGCTGCTCGAGCTGGCCGGGAGCGATCCCGGCTCGTCTTCGTCGCCATTCGGGGAGGCGCTGGTCCTGATGGTGCGCCTGCTGGGCGACGTCCACCGCGATCACCTGTCGCTCGTCCGCGATGAGCTTGGCGAGATCCGCCGGTTGAGTCGCGAGATGGAGAAGATGCGAGGCGAGATGCAGCGGCCCGTGGCGCCCAACCTGGCGTCGCCGCATCCCGCTCCCACCAATGGGGCGGCCCACCTCGTCGACTTCGGCGTCCCACTCGAGCGAGAAGATGTGCCGCGGCCGGGTCCGGAGGCCGTGAACGAGCTCATCGGCGAGCGGCTCCAGGCCTGGGAACGCGAGCGCCAGAGCCGCTGGCGGAAGCTGTTGAGGATCTTGACCAAGTCCAAATAATGCAGGGAGGGTCCCTTTCGTACACCGACCCTTATGAACAGCCACGATCCTCCCCGGCCGCCAGGCCGAGGCACACCCCGTGGATGAGGAGGGTGATCATGCTCCCCGTTTCTCCGGCCGACGAGGCGCCCCCGATTCGCGGAGGGCAATCCCCCCTTGCGGCCTTGCGATTGGATTCGAATTTGTCCATCGGCCGCCGAATCCTGTTCCTGGACGACGACCCGGCGCGGCGAGCCAAGTTCCTGACCACCAACCCCGGCGCGGTCTGGGTCGAGACGGCCGACGACTGCATCCGGGCCCTCGGCGAACCCTGGGACGAGATCCACCTCGATCACGATCTCGGCGGCGAGCACTTCGTCGACCACGAGCGCGACGACTGCGGCATGGCGGTCATCCGATGGCTCTGCGCCGAACCGCGCCTGCACCTCCAGTCGGCGCTCTTCGTGATCCACACGCACAATCCGGGCGCCGCGATCGCCATGATGTTCCAGCTCCAGGCGATGGGCTACATCGTCCACGAGCGCCCGTTCGGGACCACCCCCGCACCGACGGCCGATCGCCGATCCGCCTGGATGACTCGGCTCGTTGATCTCCTCGCTCGCATCCTGGCTCGTTGATCGGCCCCCCAACTGCGGCGATTCGAACGAAAAAAGGCCGCCCCGGAGGGACGGCCTGGTTGGCGCGGATCGATCGGCGGATGCCAGGGGAGACTACGATCGCCGTCAACGGCTTGCCGGGCCGGCACCGGTCTTCTTGTGGTAACATGAGGCGTAGCTCGCGGCGATCTCGCGCCCGTATCGTCCGTGCGAATACCGCTGGAGGACCGTCCGCCTGGCGTTGGTCCCGAGCCGGTCCCGCAGCGTCGGGTCCTCGGCCAGCCTGGCGATCGCCGCAGCCAGTCCCGCCGCGTCGCCGGGTGCGTGGCCGATCGCGTCGTGGTCGGGTGTGAACAGCTCCGCCGCCCCGCCGGCCGCGGCAATGATCACGGGCCTGCCGCAGCCCATCGCCTCGACGATCGTCAGCCCGAACGGCTCCGGCCGTATGCTGGCGTGGACCACCACGTCGAGCATCCGGTACGCTTCGGCAGGATCCGGCTGGAACGGGATGAAACCGACCCGGCCGGCCAACCCATCGGCGACTGCGCGTTGCTCCAGTTCCTCGCGGGTGAACTGCGACCCTGTGGTGGCATAGATCGGCCCACCGATGATGTAACCCCGGACGTCCGGTGCGGTCGTCGCGAGCAAGGCCAGGGCGTCGAGGAAGACGTCGTGCCCCTTCCAGTTGGCGTACGTCGCCACCAGCCCGACCCGGACCACCTCGGGCCCGGCCGGCGTCAGCCCGGCGAGGCGGTCGAGCTCGGCCCCGTCGCGGTCGGCCGGCGAGAAGTGGACCGTGTCGACGGCGTTCCGGACCAGCGAGACCGCCAGCCCGGGGAGGACCACCTCCGCATCCCGGCGCACCGCCTCCGAGATGGCGATGCCGCAGGAGACCCCGACGGTCAGCCGCCGGAGGAGCCGGACCATCACGGGCCGGTGCGAGAGCAGGTCGTGCAGGTACCACAGGATCGGGACGCCGTGGGGCCGCGCCAGGGCAGCGAAGGCGTGGGTCTTGAGCCCGTTGGAATGGATCAGATCCGGCGCGGACCGGCGGAGAGCCGCCCGTAACTGCCGGATGAAACCGACCACCGCCGAGAGGTCGCCCAGGGCGGCCAGTCCGAATTCGAGACGGGCCGAGCCACGCGACGAGCCATGGCCCCGCAGTTGGGTATCCCCGAGGCCGGCGAGGCTGACCGGGAGCGGCACCACGGTCACGACCGCCCCGAGCCGGCGGGCCTCGTCCTCCAGCGGTCCGGAGGCGAAGAGCACCACCTCGAGGTGCACTCCGGGGAGGTGTTCGCGGGCCCCTCGCATCGCGGCGAGCAAGACCCGCTCGGCCCCGCCCACGACCCCGACCGGGCTCAGGAAGGTGATTCGCCCGGGGGGTGCCGTGACCTGCGCATAGACATCCGCGATGTCGCGCCCCAGCCTGTCCCGCGCGTAGCGGCCCGAGGCCGTCGCCCTCGCCCGTTCTCCGATCGCGCGGCGCTCGGCGTCGTTATCCACGAGGCGGTCAATGGCCCGCGCCAAGGCGTCGGGGAAGCCAGGAGGGAAGCCCACGGCATCCTGGCCTTCGGTGAAGAGTTCGGACGCGCCACCGGCGTTCGCCACGATCACTGGGCGGCTGCAAGACATCGCCTCGACGATCGTCCGACCGAACGGCTCCGGATCCGTGCTGGCGTGGATCACGATGTCGAGCGCCCGGTACACATCGGCGGTCTCGGCCTGGAACGGCACGAAGGCCATTCGGTCGGCCACGCCCAGCTCGTTCGCCAGGTCTCGCAGCTCGTCCTCCGAGTACTGCGACCGCTTCGTCTTGTAGATCGGCCCGCCCACGATGTAGAAGCGGACCGGGCGATCGGACGCCATCCGGCCGATCGCCTCCATGAACAGATCTTGCCCTTTCCATCGGGCATAGGTCGAGACCAAGCCCACCCGGATTGTCCCCTCGGGGGCCGGCGGGAGGCCGGCCAGGCCGTCCAGCCACGGGCCATCCCCGATCCCGGGTGCGAATCGATCGGTGTCGATCCCATTGTAAACCATCGTCACCGGGACATCCTTGAGGATCGCCCGGGCGTCGCTAGCGACGGCCTCCGAGATCGCGATGGCCCTGGACACCCCCCGGCATGCCCATCTCACGGTCCGCGCCACCAGGGGACGACGACCGTAGAAGTCGCGGATGTGCCAGATCGCGGGCGCCCCGTCGTACCCCGATAGTTTCAACAGGATGTGCGTCTTGATCCCGTTCGAGTGGACGATCGTGGGATCGAGCTCGCGGAGCAGGGCCCCGAGGTGTCCCGCATACTCGCGGGCCGCCAGGCCCATCGGCATGCCGCGAATCAGGAGCGTGCGGAGCTTGTCGAGTCGTCCGCGATCCCTGAGCCCGAAGTCTCCGAGTTCCGCCAATTTCTCGGGCAATGGCAGCGCGTGGACGGTCACCCCGAGTGCCCGGGTTTTCGCGAGGAGCGAACCTTCGCCCGCCGCGATGAGATGCTGGTCGATGCCCGGGATCGCCTCGGCGACACTCGCCATCATATCGAGGAGACTCAGTTCCGCGCCACCGACTTCACCGACCGGATTGAGGTAGACGACTCGCAACTTCAAGACACCTGTTCAATGCCGCATCATACCGGCAAGAAAGTAGGTCAGGCTTTCGAGCCTGACGTCGCGGAGGAGTCAGGCTCGAAACCCTGACCTACGTGCCGATCTTTCGTGCCGCTGTGATATTTCGGAATCGATTCTTCCGCGATCGCTCATCGGAGGAGCCGGCAGTACGTCCGGGCGATGGTGTCCGCGTGGGCCGTCCAGGTGAATCGGCCCGCCCACGCCAGGCGATCGTCCAGCGGGGGCGCGACGGCCGGGTCGCCGAGCAGCCTCGCCACCAGGTCCGACCACGCGCCGACATCGCCGACGGGGGCGAACGCCGCGGCCGTGCCGCCGGCCTCGCGCAGGGCCGGGATGTCGCTGGCCACCACCGACGCCCCGCAGGCCATCGCCTCGATGACCGGAAGTCCGAACCCCTCGGCCTCGCTGGGGATCAGCACGACGCCCGCGCGGCGATAGACCTCCGCCAGCTCGGCGCGGGTCAGCCCCGTTACGTGAGTGATCGCGCCACCCAGGCCCAGTCGGGCGATCCGATTGCGGTGGTCGGCCGTCCATTCGCCGCCGACCTTGACCAGCCGCAGGTCCGGGACCGTCTCCCGGACCGCCGCGACCACATCGAGGAGCACGTCGATCCGCTTCCGCTTGTTGCAAGTCCCGACGTGCAGCACCCAGGGCCGACCGCCGACCTCGGCGAGCCACGGCAGCTCGACCGCGGGTCCGGCCGTGGCGGGGGTGAACTCGGGCGAGACTCCCAGCGGGGCGAGCACCAGCCGGCCGGGGTCGACCAATCCCGCCCGCTCGATCTGTTCTCCGACCGCGGCCGTGTTATGGAATACGACCACCGCCTTCCGCAGCCCGCCGAGGATCCGACCAGCCAGGGCGCGGAACCATCGCGGCCGGGGGTCGGCCGCCGGATCGAACAGGCATCGGAAGGCGTCCACGTCGTGACAGTAGACCCCGGTCCGATCGGCGGGCAGAGCGTGGACGAGCTGGCCATACGAGTGATCGACGACGTGGAACAACTCGAACCGACGGACGGACCGCCGGGCGTGGCGGGGGAAGAGGATGAACCGATTGAGCAGCCGGTCGGCATTGAACGCGGCATGCCGGTGGCCGACCGCCGGCATGCGAGTCGCGAGGCGTCGGAATGGGGGGCAGACCCGGCACGCCTCCAAAACGGACCCGCCGGTCGCGCAGGTCCACGGACCGTCCTGGGTCAACTGGTCGAGGAGCATGTCCCCGCACAGGTCCATGCTCCGCCAGCCCTCTTCCGGGAAGTCGGTCAAGATTGCGAGGCGGTGGGTCATCGCTCACCGTCCCCGACGGCGTACCGGCCGGATCATGATTGGAGTGATCGAGCGGCCGGCGCGGAGACCGGCTCGCGGAGCCGCGCGATGGTCCGCTCGAGGGTAAACTCGCGGAAATAGAGCTCGGCGCCACGGTCGCCCAGGGCCAGTCGGTCGACGCGCGGGAGGGCGAGGAGCTCGACCGACGCGGCGGCGAGCGCCGAGGGGTCCGGGCCCGCGACGACCTCGACCGCGGCCGATGACGCCCACAGAGGCTCGGAGAGATGACCGAGGTTGGTGACCACCGGGACCCCGTTGGCCAGCCCGGCCATCACGCTCGTCCGTCGGGAGCTGACCCCGTCGGGATAGGGTTGGAGGAGGATGTCGCAGGCCCGCAGGTGAACGGCCACGTCGGAGGACGGCAGTTCCCCCGTCCCTGTCACCCGGTCGGCGAGATCCGGGTGGTTCGCGACGAGCCGGGTCCGATACTCCTCGGATTCCCGGCCGATCAGCAGGAGCCGGGCCCGAGGATCGATCGCCAGCAGCTCGGCGACGGCCGGCTCGAGGATCCGGGTGATCAGCCTCCCCGCCGTCCCGAAGTGTCCGATCAGCCGATCGTCGGCGTCCGGCGCGTGACGCGATCGGGCGGCCTTGACCGCCGTCGGGTCGGCCGTGGTGGCCATCGCACAGGGGACCGGGAGCCACTCGGCCCGGCGGGCCCGCGGGCGGATCCGGCTCAGGACCGGTCCCCAGTTTGGTATCGAGACCAGCACCCGCGAGGCCGCCCCGGCCACGGCCCAGACCATCATCCGGTTGACGGCGGCGACCAGATTGTACCGGATCGGGCGGCGGACGAAGGGGAATGCCACCTCGTGGAACATCACCCAGACCGGGGCGCGCCGACGGGCACGGAGGGCCACCCAGGCGGCGAACGGGAGGTTCATCGCCTTCATACCGAACGCATGCGGGACATATTGGACCAGGATCCGCCCCGGCCGCTCGTTCGCCAATTCCCGGTCGAGCCTGCGGAGTCCGCGGAGTCCGAACCGGTCGGGCAGTCGGCGGACCTGGACCCCGGGGCAGTCCGGGTCCGGGCCGATTTGCTGGGGAGGCGCGTACACGGCCACCTCGTCGCCCGAGGCGGCGAGCCCTTCGGCAACCAGCCGGGTGTAATCGCTCACGCCGCCGGATTGCGGCGGATACTCCCCGGTCAAGATCGCCCAGCGGGTCAAGGTCGTCCTCTCGCCGTCTTCCCGACGGGCCAACGCGAAGTCCGGGAGCTATGACTGATAACCGCGCCTGGCAACGACACGCCTCGAGACCTCGCCGGGAAGGAGGCCGAGGCCCAGGAGCGGCCACGCCCTCCAGTGGGTCGGTCGAGCGTGAATCGCCACACGTGCGGCGGAACGGGCCGCAACATGATTCCCGGCCGCGAGTTCCGTCGCGGACATGGCGCAGGCCGCGTCGGCCAGCCGTCGGCCGACCGTCCGCCGGACGGGCCGAAAGATCGGGTCGGCCGCCATCGCTCGCCAGCAAGCGAAAGTCCCTCGCGTCGCGTTGTGGTCCCGGGTGCCGGTGATCTGACCCTGATGGACCCGCCACGCGGTCATACGCTCCTTCACGTAGTAGGCACCGAGACCGGTCCGGCCCAGGGCGAACGCCAGCCACAGGTCGTACGCCGGGCCGACATCCGGGAGGGCTGCCAGGTCGATCGCATCGCGACGAAACACGCAGCCCATGGCGACGGGGATGGTCTGTCGCGCGACCAGGTCCGCGAACGGCCGATGGAGTCCCGGGCTCAGTTCATCTCGGCCCCACCGCTCGGTCAAGTGATCAGCCTCGGCCGAGAGCGTGTGGCCGGCAGGATCGATGATATCGTGATCGCAGAAGACGAGGGCGGCCTCGGGCGTACGATCCAGTACCGGGACCGCGGCGGCCAGCCAGTCGGGCCGCCAGAGGTCGTCGTCGTTGAGAATGCCGATGTATCGGCCTCGTGCGTCCTTGAACGCGGCCCAGTGGTTGCCCGCGGGACCCAGGCTCGTCGGGTTCGAGCGGTAGCGGACTCGCGGGTCACCGAATGACTCGGCCAGTCGCCTCATCCCCGGGTCGTCGGCGTTGTCGGTCACGAGGACTTCGAGGTTGACGTGCGACTGGGCCAGCGCCGAGCCGATCGCCTGGCGCAGGTAATCGCCGCGACGGTAGGTGGCGATCACCGCGGTCACACTCGGTGTATTCATGCATCACGCTCGGGCTTGGGGATCAGAGACGAGGCATCGACCGCCCGGGAACCATCCTCACATCCGATAGATCATCGATCGCGGTCGGGCGACGCTTCCGCGACGATCAGGAACTGCCAGCCGAAGAGGCCCGGTGCGATCCGCAGGGCGACGCGACTCAGCAACGGCCCGGCTCCCGGCATGAATCGGGCCAGGGGGAAGCCACCGTCCGCATCGGCGGAAATCTCCCGGTATCCGCCACCGGCGACGAGCGCCCGGGCCGAGGTCCAGTCGAAGAATCGGAAGTGCGTGCGATCCATCAGGCCGCCGTCAGTATACCGGAACTCGCCCCGGAGGAACCTGAGCCGCTGCTTCCAGACCAGCGAGTTGGGCAGGGCGACGAAGAGACGGCCGCCCGGCTCCAGCGAACCCACCAGGGCCTGCAAGACCCGCTCCGGCCAGTAGAGATGCTCCAGGATGTGGCTACAAACGATCCCGTCGAATCGGCCCAGGTCATCCGGACTGAAGGTGTTGAGGTCGCTGACGACGACACGGTCCAGATGTAGCCGTGCGATCTCGGCCTCGGGGTCCGAATAGGTCACCCCGATCACCTCGACCGGTTGACGGGCCTTGAGCGCACGACCCAGGCTGCCGGTGCCGCAGCCGAGGTCGAGGATCCGCCGGGCCGACGTCGGGATCATGTCCAGGACGGGACGATTCAGGGCCTGGTAATCGATCATGGAGTCCGGAGCGATCGTCGAGGATTCGGAAGCGGATGCGCGAACGTCCCGGCTCATGGCGCGATCTCCCGGTCGATACGAGTCATCCGTCCCGCCGGGCGAACCGGGCGAGCACGGACATCAGCGGGGCGTAATGGTTGTCCCATGTGAACCTCCCGGCGAGCCGCGAGGCCCCGGCCCGGAGCCGACGGTAATCGGCCGGATCGGCGAGGCAATCGACGATCGCATCGGCGAGCCCGGTCGGAGTCGGCGAGTCACCAGCCGCGAACCGGCCGTTGACCCCGTCGGTCAGCCAGCTCGGGGTGCCCCCGATCGCGAAGGCCGCGACCGGCACGCCGTGCAAACCCGCTTCCGGGCCGACCTGCCCGAACGGTTCCGGCCAGAGATTGGGCACCACCAGCAAGTCCGACTCCTGGAAGAGGGCGTTTCGTCGCGTCGCATCGACCCAACCCGTGAACTCGATCGCAAGGCCCGGGTCGCGGGCGCGGAGGGTCGCGGCCTGCCCCTCCCAATTCGACCGCTCGCGGCCGTCTCCGGCGAAGACGACCCGGATCGGTCGGTCGAGCGCCGCCCGGACCCTCGGCAGGGCGTCCAGCAGCACGTGTCCACCCTTGCACGTTTCCATCCGGCCCAGGAACAGCAGCGTCGGCCGCGCGGCAGGCGGTCGGGCCTCGCGTCCCTCGGGGGTGGATTCGGCGACGTAGAACGGGAAGTTGAAGACGCGATCGGCCGGGATCCCGTTGCGAACGTACTCGTCGCGCATGTGGTCCGAGTGGGTCACGACGGCGGCACACCGACGGATCGCGGCCAGCCGATCGGACTGGAATCGGTAGTGATGCCACATCGTCATCGGGTTCAGCCCGCCGCAACGCCTGGGGAAGTAATGGACCAGGCAAGCCGGACCGAATGGTCGACGACACGCCGAGGGCGAGGGGAACCACGTCGTCTTGGCCCCGGTGATGCAGGTGCCGACATAGACGTGGGCGAAGAAGACCGTCGGCGCGATGGCATAGGCTTCCTCCTCCACCTCGGAAGACCGGATGCCATGCGTGTAGATCACGTCGGGTCGCCAGCGACGCAGGGCCTCCATTGCAGTCACCCGGCCCAATTCGCCGATCGACCATCCGCCCAACGGCGGGTCCGGGATCGTGGCCCGGTCCGCCGGTCCCTCGCTCGTCTCATACCAGAAGCCGATCTCATGGCCGGATTCCGCCGCAGCCGGGAGGAACCTGCGCAGGTACTCCTCGATCCCTCCGACCACGCGGTTGCTCCAGCTCATCACGGCCACTCTCATCGATGAGGCCCACCCGTCAATGACTTCCGTTCGTTCGCACCCGGATCCCGCCGCTTCCGCCCATCGATCAGGACCGAACCAGCCCGCTCCGGTCGGATCGGAGGGTCATGAAGTTCCAGAGCCGGTTCCAGCGGACCCTGACGTCGGCCCATCGAGCCCGGCGGACGACCAGCCGGCCGGCCAGGTAAACCGTCGATAGCCAGAGCCGCGTGGTCATCAAGGCGTAGAATGCGAAGGTGGCCAGCGGCGGATGATTCTTCCGGAAGAACTCCAGCTCGTTCCGGTAGATCATGAACGTCTTATCCGCGATCTGGTCGGCCGAGCTACTCCCGAGGTGGACCATCGAGACCCCCGGCCAGAATCGGACCTCCCAGCCGGCCTTGTGAGCCTGGAAGCAGAGGTCGATGTCCTCATTATAGACGAAGAACCGCTCGTCGAGCGGGCCGACCTGGTCCAGGCACTCGCGACGCGCGAGCAGGAAGCTCCCGGTCACCCAGTCTACGTCCCCTTCGGGCGGCGGTTGGGCCGACGCGACCGCACGGGGCTTCCCGCGAGCGCCGAGGAGGAGCCGACGGCAGCTCGCCATCGGGGTCGGAAATGGGGCAGTCGAGGGCTGGTAAGTTCGACCCGGATCCCCGTTTCGGTGCATCACGCCGAGGATCCCGACCTTCGGGTGGGCGTCCATGTATTCGACCGCCTCGCCGACCGCATTCTCGGTCTGCTCCGTGTCGCTGTTCAGCAGGAGCAGGTATCGTCCTCGTGCCACCGCCAGTCCCTGGTTGTTGGCGACGGCGAACCCGCGGTTATCCGGATTCAAGATCAACCGGACCTCCGGGAACCGACGGCCGACCTCGCATGCACCCGTCTCTTCGGCCGAACCGTTGTTGACCACGATGATCTCGTATCGAACGCCGGTCGTGTGGTCCTTCAGGGTCTGGATCGCGTTGGACGTCAGCCGGAGAGAGTTCCAGCAGATCAGGATGATCGAGACGTCGATGGAATCACCGGCGACCGGTATCGAGTCTGTCACGATAGCTCCTCCAATCGATGCGAACAATCCCGGGCTCCGCGTCATGTCAGGCATCGGAACGCCCGTCCAGTTGCCGGCGATCCGAGGGACACGGCCTCGACCGGCAAACCAAGGAGCCCTCTCGGAGCGCGTCGTATAAGGCCGCCCTCGCCGGCTCGGGGTCGAAGCAAGCGGCACCGGCGGCGATGCCGGCGCCGGCGATCCGGGCCGCGTATTCCGGCTCGGCGGCCAGCCGGATGACGGCGGAACGGACTGCCGCCGGGTCCCTGTCGGCGACGCGGACCGTCGCACCGGAGTGCTCGTCGGCCCAGCGGACCGCCGAGCTGTAATCCGGCCCCCAGACGAGGATCGGCAGGCCGATCGCCGTGTAGTCGGCCAGCTTGCTGGGGAACAGGGTCGCGATGTCGGTGCGCTCCCGGGCGTCGAATGAGGCGGGCAGGAACAGGAGGTGGGCTGTATTCCCGACGTGCTCACCGAGCTCGGACGCCGAGAAGAAGCCGCGTAGACGGACGTTCGGGCGATCCAGTCCGTGCATGGCCAAACCCTCGGCGGTCGTCTGACCGTAGAGGTCCAGGTAGCCCCCCATCGGGGCCAGGAGCTCCGCCATCTGTCGCAACAGGTCGGCCGTGCCGCCCAGGTGGATATTCCCGCAGTAGGCGACGACCGGAGGGCCCTCCGGATGCGGTCGGACGCGAATCCGCCCGGGAGGGCTGTCTTCTCCCCGAGTCGGATAGAGCACCGTGCCTTCGACCCCATACCAGTCCCGATATCGCTCCACCATCCCCGGGCTCACGCACAACCGCGACTTCGCCCTTCGGTACACGGGGGCCATCACGCGCCGGCACCCCCAACGGACCGCGTCCCAGGTCCAGCCGGGGCGGCGAAACGTGGTATAACACGGCCAATCATCATGAACGATCAGGTGGAGCGGGATCCCGACTCGATCGGCGGCCCGGGCGGCGGCGAACCAGAGATACCAGTGGGGGACGGTCACGACCGCCTCCGCCTCGAACTCCGCCAGTCGTTCGAGCAGGCCGGCCGCATGCCCTCGCATCCATTCAGACGCAAGGATCGGCCACGCCGGGTTGAACCGGTTTCGGATCAGCCGGGGAATCCGAAAGCGATAGGGCTTGTAGGTCACGTCGGGTAGGAACCTGGCCGGGTCGTTGCCGGACTGCACCGGGTCGTGAATGACCAGGAGTCGGTCCGCAGGGTATCGCGCGAACAGTCGGTGGAGGAGGAGCGGCCCGCCTGTGGTCCTCTCAACCCCGAAATCGGCGATGACCGCCAACCGCGGGAGGTCGGCAAGGCCGTCACCCGTCGCGACCACGCCCGACAGATCTCCCGCAAGATGTCGTCCGGCGATTTCGCGATATCCCAGCCCGGATCGTGGGTCTTCAACTTTCTCGGGTCGTTGATGTCGCAAATGTGGTCCCTCTCCTGATACTCCTCCGTGGTACTCACCCCCGAGACGCCCCCCGGATTGTCGAACGGGCTCGGCACGCATGGGCCGGCCTTTACTGGTAGCCGGTGTAGGAAAACTCGGGTCGATCCGCCCGCATGAAGAGGATATCCATCTGCCAGAGGAAGTCGTCTTTGGGCCTATACAAAAGATCGTACATGTCCGCGCAACGGAATCCGAGACCGGCGAGGTGCCGACACATATCGGGAAACAACAGGCTCCCGGGGACGCTCATCGGGAAGTTGTAGCACTCGATGATGCAGATATTGGACCGACTGATCGTCTGCGCCGCCCCGCCCAGGATGGGCAGCTCGTAACCATGGACATCGAGCTTGATGAGATAGGGCGGCGACAGGCCCAGTCGTCCCACCTGATCGTCGATCGTAGTGACCGGCACACGGATGCACGCGGGCCCGCCGATCGGGACGTCGGAGGCAACCCCGCTGAGTGGAGCGCTGGCATCGAAGTAGATCGTACCCGACTCGGCACCGGCGGCCATGAGCACATAGCGGGCATTCGGGTGTTGGTCGCAGAATGCCTTCAGGCTAGGCTCGTGCACGGGTTGGGCTTCGATCAGGAGATAGTCGGCCGAGGGATAGACGGTCATGACGTCCCGGCTCCAACGACCGTCCGAGGCCCCGACATCGATCACGGTCTTGACCAGCCCGGGACCGTGCCGACCGAGCCGTGCGAGCGCGGCGGCTAGCGTCGTCCCCGAGGTGGGAGGGGAGACTTGCTTCCTCCTCAACTCGAAGCCCGCGGCACCGATCGCCTGCTTCATCACGGCCTTGATAGAGCGTTTCATTGATGCTAGCCGGTTACGACCGTCCCCGATGTTGGAATTGCGAAGACGCCCGGGCGATATTCGAGAATGGTCGTCGAGAGTTCGAGGTCACATTCTTGATCGTTGGAGTCGGCCCATTACAGCATACAACACGAATCGCGCGACCAGCTCGGAGTCGGCCCGCCGGGGTTGTTCCGCCGGATGCGGGTGATGGGGTAGCCGTAGGTCCTCGCCGCCAGGACGCGGACCTTGGGGACCTCATGGAGGCCGGCGCGATAGCCGAGCCTTCTCGCCAGGGGAGGGCCTTGCCAGCCCGCCCGCTTGCGGGCCTCCGCCAGGCTCTTTTCGCACCACTCGGCATATCTCACGATGTTCGACGTCTGCTGTTGGTACTGGAGTCGAAAGCCGGCGAGTGGAGCGGAGACCCCGACGAGCTCGGCATGTTCGAAGAACCGGCCCCACATCTCGAAGTCGCCCGCCGAGCCGTATTCAGGAGACAGGTATCCGCCCGCCTTCTCCCACAGGGACCTCCGCCAGAACGTCGATTCCTGCTGGATGCAACCCATGCGACGGGGGTTGACCCACCGATCGGGGACTCGACCGTCCGGGAAGTAGACCCCGTCGAGGTAGGCGTCCCGGGAGTAGCCGGCCATCGTCCCGACGCTCGAGGGGAGGCCCTGACAATCCCAGGAGATCGGCGCCAGGGTGGATATCCAATCGACATCGGGGAATGCGGCAAAGATCCGACCGACCACATGGAGGGTCCAGGGCGTATGCAGGTCGTCGCTGTTCAGCCAGCCCATCACCTCGCCGGTCGCCCGGTTCAATCCCTCGGTGATCGTCCGGTACTGGCCCTTATTTGCGCCCGCCTGCCAGTAGGCCAGCCGGTCCGCATAGCGCCGGATGATATCCACGCTGTTGTCGGTGCTCCCGTCATCCAGCACGATGTATTCGAGCTTCGGATATCCCTGGTCGAGTATGCTCTTGAGCGTCGCCTCCAGGAAGTGGGCGTAATTGTAGTTGGGCGTGACGATCGAGATCGTGGGCAAATCGGGGCTGTCCGGGATGCCTTCGATGCGCTTGATCTGATAGGTTTCCATGGGACTCGCGCTACTGCGGTGATGGTGAGGCGGAGGGCCTGCTCGTTCGCCGGCTCAATCCCCACGCCCTGCCGCCCGGGCGGCCTCCGAATAAACCTCGAACCATTGCTCGGCCGTTCGATCCCAGTTGAACCGAGGTACGTTCGCACGACCCGCCTCGACCAACCGGCGGCGGATGTCCGGCTCCCCGACGGCCGCGACCGCCTCGGCCAATCGCTCGGCCAGGCGTGGATCGAAGAAGACCGCCGCATCGCCGGCCACCTCGCGGAAGGCGGGGATATCGCTGATGACGGCCGGGCAGCCGCACAACTGGGCTTCCAGCACGGGGATCCCGAACCCTTCCATGAGGCTGGAGAAGATGAAGCATTCCGCTGCCGCATACTGCTCGCGGAGCTCGCGTCGTTGACCCTGCCGAATTCCCGGACGCGGTCGGCCAGGCCATGACACGAGATCCACTGCTTCTCCGGCTCGCTCAATGGCTGGCCGATGACGTGCAGACCCATCCCGCGAGGCCAGGCCGGCTGCGAGAGGGCCTCGAGCACGAGCCGGAAATTCTTGTACTCGGTCCTCCAACCGACGAAGAGGGCATATCGCTCGCCTCGCCGAGCCTGGTCCGCTCCCGGATGCGGCCCGTTTGCGGGGATCAGATGGTCGGCCCCGAGATGAATCACCCGGACTCGATCCGCGACCGAAGGATAGTACCGGATCAGCTCGGCCCGAGTGGCCTCCGAGATCGCGATGATCCGCGACGCCCCGAGGATGGCATCCCGCTTCTTCGACAGATCGCGGTTCAGGAATTCGGTGATCGTGGAGCGGTCCTCCGCGATCATGTCATAAATGGTCGTCACGATCGCGGGTTCGGGTGCCGGGCAGGTGGCGAAATAGGTGGGATGGAAGACCCCGGCCCCACGGAGACCCGCGGGAGCCGAGGTAGGTCCAAACTTCCGCCGCGCCCGGGCCAACAAGTCCCGACGCCGGATGGGGACCCTTCCTTTGTCTCGAAAAAGCTCGACTCCCGATGGGATCGGTTGGACCGCACGATCCCTCAACCACAACACGACGCGATGCGACTCCGGGGCACGCCCCAGGACCTCATAGAATGCCCGCCAGATGCCGAGCTGATAGGGATTCTCGAATACCTCGCCGTTGACCCAGACGGTCGCACGATCGCCCTCGTTCATCGGCGCAATCCCAGCTTGCTCGAGAGCCTCCGGAGGAAGGCCCGCGCCAGGGTCCAGCCGCCGAGCTGCTCCAAGGGATCGCGCCGCTCCCTTGCGCGGAGGTCTCGATACATCTGTTGCATCGCCAGGACCATCCTCCCGTCCGCGGTCGCCGCCAGTCGCTCCGCGATCGCCTCCGGGGAGTTGCCCCGAAGAGGCCGACGGGACACGAAGAGGAACTGGTCGTCCGCGAAGATCGAGGGTTCCTCGGCGATGTGATCGAACCCCAGCCCGCGGAAGAAAGCCCGAATCCCCTCCGACGAGAAGAGGAATGTATGTTCCGGAGGCTTGAACTGGAACCACTTGGGGTCGGTCACGTTCGCGGTCCGATAGACCGGTGTCTGGATGACGATCATGCCGTCGTCGGCGACGAGATCGAGCACCGTACGCATCGTCTCGACCGGCCTGGCGAGGTGCTCGATCACATCGAACATCAGGATGACGTCGTACGTCCCGAGCGGTCGGTCCGCATGCTCGATCGGCCCGCGAATCATCTCCACACCGAACCAATCGCGGGCCTTCGCGATGATCGCGGGGCTCATCTCCATCCCGGCCGCCTGGAACCCCGCGGCATCGAGTAGCTTCACGAAAGCCCCGTGGGCGCAGCCGAGTTCGAGCGTCTTGCCAGGGGGGAGCCGGTACTTGAGCAGATGTTGCAGCCAGTACTGGGCGCGGCCGGTCAGGTCCTCGCGGGCCCGGACGGCCAGCGGCGGATAACCATATCCCCGCATGTGCTCGTCCCAGTATTGCTCCCCGTACAGATGGGACTGCTCGTCGGCCACCGGCTCTTGACCCGTCTTCGAGCCCGGCTCGCAGCTTCGCGGAACCACAACCGCGGCAAACCAGGTAGTCCGGATGGGGAGACGGCACGAAATCGACGCCGGAACACCAGCAGGCTCCAGCGCACCCATCTCGGTCTCCACGTTCAATAATGTCGTTGCCATTCACTCGCCTCGATCGATCGGGTTCGAGCCCCGTAGGATTCCCCATCCCGCGCGGATCCTTCGGATGGAAGGCTCCGCATCCCACACTTCGAAGTATGACACGAAGGTCCGATTTCTGGACGCTTCCATGCAAACCTTACTGTAGGATTTCTCCGGCATGATCTGGCTTGCTCCGGAGAGTCAGGCCGCATGATTCGGCCGCGGCGGAGGGGCCATCGCCAGCACCTTCGTCGAGGGTCCAGCCCGTAAGTGTTCGATCTCCGCGATGCGATCCTCGTGTTCGGTCGGGTTGAACGCCAGGACGTTATAACCCATCTCGAAACCCGCCGGGAATGGCTGGGACTCCGTCGGGAGGTACTCGACCAGCCCATTCGGGCACGCGAAGAGGAAGCGATAGCCACGCTCCAGCAACCAGGAGAACGGTTCCCACGGCTGGTAGCCAAATGCCTTCTCCCACGGGGCGAACACCTCGATGAGCATGAGAGGCCGATGGCCGTCGGAGAAGAATTCGGTCGCCCCGCGCAGGACGAACAACTCGGCGCCCTCGACGTCGATCTTCATGAAGGTCGGCCGCCTCGCGCCGGTCGCGAGGAGGAACGCGTCGATGCTCGTGAACCGGACGCGGTAGGACTCGATGGCTGCCCCCGGTTGTGCCCTCTTCCAGGCGTCTTCTTCCGCCATCGAGCCCATCCCGAACTCGCCGTCGGGGACATGAATTGTCGCGTCTTTATCGGAATCGGCGAGCCCGTATGGGACGGTGAGAATCGCGGACTTGAGGGCCAGGTCGGACTGGACGTTCCGACACAAACGCGAATAGGTCGGCCACACGGGTTCGAAAGCCACCACGGTCCCCGACTCGCCCATCAACCGTGCCAGAAAGAGGGAGACGTCACCATGATTGGCGCCCACATCGAAGCAGACGTCTCCCGGACGAATGACGGCCGCGTAGAGTTGCTCCTCGTACGAACTCGGCTGAGGGCCTTGCCGTCTTGGCGATTGCCCCCGCCCGAGTAGCTCCTTGGCTGCACGCTTCAACCGCGTCACGACTTCCAACGCAAGTCCCCTCGCTGTATCGCAGCCCGGAGGGCATCGATCGCCCGCCCTCTGACGGGTCTCGTATCGACGTCACTCGCGAACATTCTTGTAATGACCACAAATTAGCCGACTACATATGGCTCACATCGGTCCAATCGAGGAGCGGCACGACGGCCCCGAACCGGCCGTCCAATTGCCGGAGCGAGCCGACCGCGTCGACCTCGAACTGAAGAACTTGCTCGAGGAGGTCGTGGGAGGCTTCATTGGGCCGGTTGGCGGCGAGGAACAGGTGATACCGACCGGGCGGGAGGAAGTGCCCAGGGATCCCGGCCGTGGCCCGGATAGCGCCCCGGGAGTCGGGGCCGGCAGAAGGTGTTCTCCCGATCTCCGTCGGCAGTTGTGAACACGGTCGATCCATCGCCTTGGTTGACGCGGAACGCGATCTGACAGGGTGTCGGCCGACGGACGGAGTAATCGATCTCGACCTCGAACGGCTCGGACGCCGCCAGCCGGGCCGCGACGGGTCCGCCCGCCCGGCGGATGCGGACTCCGAGCAGCCGGACATCCCCGGTCGGTTCCTCGGCCCCGGTCCGCTCGTCGCACCACTCGGCCTGGAGGTCTTCCGGCTGATCGAGGTAGACCGGGACCGCATCGACGGTCGCGCCGTCGAACGCTGCTTGACCGGCCCGGAGGACGATGGCCCGAGTGCACAGGCTCCGGACCGCATTCATGTTGTGGCTGACGAACAGGACCGTCCGCCCTCCCTTGGCCACGTCGCCCATCTTCCCCAGGCATTTCTTCTGAAACTCCGCGTCGCCGACGGCGAGCACCTCGTCGACGATCAGGATCTCCGGCTCCAGATGCGCCGCCACCGCGAACGCCAGCCGCATATACATCCCGCTGGAGTAGTGCTTCACGGGGGTGTCGATGAACTTCTCCACCTCGGCGAAGGCCACGATCTCGTCGAACTTCCGCGCGATCTCGGACCGCTTCATCCCCAGGATCGCACCGTTGAGGTAGACGTTCTCCCGGCCGGTCAGCTCCGGGTGGAATCCGGTCCCCACCTCGAGCAGGCTCCCGACCCGGCCGTTGAGATCGACCTCGCCCTCGGTCGGCTCGGTGATCCGGCTGAGGATCTTCAGGAGCGTGCTCTTGCCGGCCCCGTTGCGGCCGATGATGCCGACGACCTCGCCCGGCCGCACGTCGAACGATACGTCCTTCAACGCCCAGAACGCCGACGGTTGCTCCGGGAGCTTGCCGCCGCGACGTGCGCCGAAGGGAGCGGAGATCACCCGGTTGACCCGGTCCCGCAGGGTGGGATATCCCTCGCGAGGCCCATGCAGCCGGTACTCCTTGCCCAGACCTTCGACCCGCACCGCCAGTTCGCCCATCGGCTCACACCACATCGGCAAAGGTTCGTTCCATCCGCCGGAAGTAGAACAGGCCGCCGGCCAACAAGGCCAGCACCACCCCGGCCGACACCACCATCATACCCCAGTTCGGTGCGTCGGTATTCAGAAGGGCCCACCGGAAGCCCTCCACGACCCCGGCCATTGGGTTCAGGCCGTAGAGGAGTCGGAAGGCCGGCGGCACGAGCTCGGCCGAGTAGGCGACCGGCGTCAGGAACATCCAGAACTGCGTCAGGAACGGGATCGTATATCGGACATCGCGATACTGGACGTTCAATGCCGACAGCCACAGCCCCACCGCCAGCGCGGTCAGGACGGCGAACACGGTGAAGACCGGCACGGCGAGGATCGCCGCCGTCGGCTTCACGCTGAACCAGCCGAAGATCGGCCCGGCGGCCATCATCAGCCCCATCAAGCCCAACGCCACGAGGAAGTCGACGAGCCCCGACAAGACCGACGCGATCGGCACGATCAGCCTGGGGAAGTAGACCTTGGTGATCAGTCGCTGCTCGGCGACGAGGCTGTTGCTCGACTGGGTCAGGGCATAGGCGAACAACTGCCAGGGGAGCAGCGCCGCGAGCACGAACAGGGCATACGGCTTGCCGTCGGACGGAAGCTTCCCGAGCCTGCCGAAGAAGACGGTGAACACCGCCATGGTGAAAAGCGGCTGCAAGACCGCCCAGCCGACCCCCAGCGCGGTCTGCTTGTATCGCAGTTGGATGTCGCGCAAGGTCAGGAACCAGAGCAGCTCCCGGTATCTCCAGACCTCGCGCAAGTCGATCGCCCGCCAGCCTCGGCTGGGACGAATGCGAGTCGGGTTCGATCGGATCGCCGGATTGGGGGGGGGCAGGGCGTCGCGTGTCTCGATCAGCTCGGTCATGCTCGAAGGAGTCTCGGGATTCGCCGCGGGCAGGGTGTCGAGTGTCGTCATCAAGTCGAGCTCCTGAGGCCGAGATGGGTCGTCGCGGGCTCGGCATCGGTCATCGCCTCCACGAAGTCGGACGCCATGTCCGTCCACGTGCGACGGCGCAACTGCTCCGCGAAGGGCGCCGTCCGCCGTCGCCAGCCGTCGACGTCTCGATTCCACTCGAGGAGGCGCTGACGAAGCTGCGCCGCTCCCGGCGGATCGTCAAGGAGCAAGTCGTGCAACTCGGCGGGGAATCGTTCCGAAATGCCGGCGCATCGGGTTACGAAGGCGGGAAGGCCGCAGCAGAGCGCCTCGTGGACGCCCTGGCCATAAGGTTCGAAGCGTGTCGGGCTCACGAGGGCATCGACCGCGGCGAGGAGGGTTGGGATCGCCTTGGTGAACCCGAGGAGGCGAATGTCTTCCGCCAACCCCGATTCGGCCGCCCGCCGCCTCCAGTAGGGGAGTTCCGCCCCGATGCCCGCGACCACGAGCTGCGCGTCCCAGCCGGGGTGTTCGCGGCATCGGCACCAGGCGTCGAAGAGCACGTCGAAGCCCTTGCGGCGGTCGCGGCCCAGGGCCCCGATGAACGCCACCTGCGGCCGATCCGGGTGCAGCCCGAACGCGCGCCTCGCGTCGGCTCGCTCGACGGCCCCGGCGGGGCGGAATCGCTCGGGATCGATCCCGTAGTAGATCGTCCGCACTCGCGAGGCGTCGACCGAGATGCCTTCGACCAGGCGATCCTTCATCAATTCCGAGTCGGTGATGATCAGGCGCGACCCGCCGACGGCCTGCCGTTCCCGATGCTGATCGCGTCGCCGTTTCCATCGCATCCACTCGCGATGTGGCAACGACGGGGTCCCGCCCTCGGGTATCGGCGCATTGTGGACGTAGTGGATCCAGTTGACATCGTCCCAGATGCAGTTGCCGCCGTTCACGACGACGGTCCCGCCGGCCCTCGAGATCTCCGCGGCGACCTTCCTCCCCGCGCCGTCCAGGAACGGCGAGCCGAACGTGGGACGGCCGAACGGCCGCGGCACGCGATGCCAGACGACCTTCGGATGCTCCGACAGGGGGCTGGCGACGCGATGGCTCACCAGATGGACCTCGGCCCCTCCATGCTCCGCCAGGTACCAGGCGAGCTCATAATTGGGCCGATCCATCCCGCCCCAGGGGATGAAGTCGGCCGCGACGATCACATAGGGCTTCTTCATCGATGACACCGGCCCGATTTGTAGCCCCCGATCCCCGACACCGAGTTGCGCGAGGCGCGGAGATTTCACGGGACGAGGAACTACTTGTTCTCACCTCGCGCGAGACCCTCGAAGGCCCCGATCAGGAACCAGAACTGGATGCCCATCTGGGAATTGAATGGGGTGTAACTGAACAGCAAGGCGATCGGGGATGCGGAGAGCATGATGATCACGGGCCCCCAGAAGGCCAGCGACGGTGCCGAGGGGAACAGACTCAGCCGGATCAACCGCTGGAGCGCCACGACGATGGCGAGCAAGTAGAGGGATAGGAGCACGATGCCCCCGTCGAGGATCCAGGACGAGAACTGGACCTCGGACCAGATCTCGGGAGAGTCCGGGTTGCTCTCGTCGCCGAAATACCTCCGCATCATCCCCCATCGGCCGAGGCCGGCGCCGATCGGATTCTCGACGAGCAGCGTATCGAACGCGTGGGCGACCATCGACATGCGTCCCGTGCTTTCGAGGACCTTCGTGGGATCGTCCGCCAGCAGCGTGGCGAATCGGTCCAGGGTGCTCTGCCCGCCAAGGGATTCGGCATAATACAACGAGCAGGCGCCGCAGGCGGTCGTCAAGATGGCGAGCGTCAGGACGGTCTTCAACCGTCCTTGCCAGACCAGGCTGAACGCGTAGACCAACCCGCAGCCCACGAGCACGACCA
The DNA here is from genome assembly GCA_963777695.1 of uncultured Planctomycetota bacterium. GTDB lineage: Bacteria > Planctomycetota > Planctomycetia > Isosphaerales > Isosphaeraceae > CAVZRC01. The sequence continues at coordinate 646,981 of CAVZRC010000005.1, read as the reverse complement.
GCGAGCTGCGGACATGGCTCAGGAAGATGATGACGACCCCGGCCACGCCCATGACGATCCCCATCGACTTCTTCCATCGCGAGACGGGCAGTCCCAGGAAGGCGAGGGCCACGATGCCCACGAACAACCCGGCGCCGCTGGCGGCCCCGGGCGTGTCTCCCAGGCCGGGCGGACGGATCACCTTGCGGCCGTCGGCCCCTCGATATTCATACATCCCCACGGTCGAGCTGGTCGTGACCAACTGGCTGCTGAACTCCGCCGGCATGAACCGATCCGGATAGCGGACCTGGAGGATCCCGACCATCACGCTGGCACAATTGAGGAACCAGAGGATCGTCATCACCCGGAGCAGTCGCTCGGGGTCGCCCCGGAAGTAACGCGGGGCCCAGAATAAGGGCGCCGCGACGGACAGATGCATCCCGATCTGCGCCAGGCCCGCCAGGAGGGTGTTCGTTTGCGGGTGAGTGAGCATGATCGTCATGTAGACGGCGCCGGCCACCAGCAACCACCAGGAGGGATGGGCACCCCGCGATCGCGGCAGGCGCATGCACCAGGCGAGCCCGAACAGGCTCAGCCCGAATACCCCGAGCCGGAGCGGGGTCCGAAAGACCTGCGTCCCCGGCAGGTAGAGGATCGCCGGCCCGGCCACCTGCGCGACCGCGAACCATTCGGGGAATCCCCACTCGGTACGCGGCGGCGTCGTGACCTCGGGGACGATCGGGCTGGATTTCCGCGATGCCGATCCGATCGTGGAGAGGTTCGAATCGCTCGTCGTCAACATCGGAGATTACCTCGCCGGTTATCGGAAGAGACCGGTGGTCCCGGTCGGCGTCGGTGCCGCCGGGCGTTCAGGTCGTCCGACGGCCGGGCGGCCAGGCATGCATGAGCATCGGGAAGTAGATACCACGTCGCTGCTGCAACCCCTTGCCGGTGATCTCGTAGCCCAGGCCGAGCGTCTGGAGGTCGTGGCGGATATCCAGATAGCCCGTGGCGTGGTGGTACACGGCGATCGACAGGCACGGGAGGTCTCTGGCGATCGTCTCGCGGGCGCCGGCCACGGCCTTACGCTCCAGCCCCTCGATATCCATCTTGATGAAGTCGCACCGACCCCACGGCGACGACGCGATCAGGGCGTCGAGCGTGGTCCCGGGCACGGCCTCGGTGACCGCCCCGGAGGCGATGCTCCGGCCGTCGTCGATGGTGGCGCCACGGCGTGGCCGTGTTGACTTTCAACCGGGCCGCCCCCACCTCGTCGTGGAGCAGGGCCTGTGCGACGACCACGGTCCCCGCCGCGATCTCGGCCGCGAAAGTCCGGCGAAGCCCCTCGGCCATCGGCCCCCAGGGCTCGACCGCGATGACGCGGCGCCCCGCTCCAGCGCGATCCTCGTGAAGAGGCCCTCGCAAGCCCCCGCGTCCACGACGACATCTCCGGGCCGGATCCGACATCCGCGGTATTCGTAATAGTGCGGGTGGTCTTCGCAGAAGACCTCCGAGTAGATCATCCGGAAACCGTCGGGCCCCATCGAAGTGGGCGACCCAGTATTCGTGGCCGCCGATCGCGACCCTGTGCAGTCCCGAACGTTCGTCGGTCTCGACGACGGTGGCCTCGGCGACTTCATCCCATTTCCTCTTGCCGTGCCTGGCTTCGCGGAGGATGATCCGCCAGAGATCGGCATCCAGCAACAGCCGGGCGCCGGACCGGATTTTCTCGTAGGTCGAGGTCACGCTTAGGATTCCCGGGGTCAAGGATGCGGTGTTTCGGCCCCAAGCCACCAGCCCGATCGGGTCGCTCCCGACGACGGGAGAGGGTCGCCCGGACGGCCACGGTCATCGCGGTGTATGCCCGTTGCTCCCCCTCCGATCCAGCGCCTGCCGGATCCGAGGGGCGATGAAGATCGCATCGCCCCAGGCCAGCACGCTATCCCTCCCCGGATGCAGGTTGTAGAGACCGTAGAGGGTAAAGTCGCGGCCGCCCAGGAATCGGCAGATGTCGTGGAAGTCGGCCTGGCCCGCATAGAGCTCGGCGAAGAGGACTTCGGAATAGATCAGGTCAATGGCCTTCGCCTCGAGCATCCGGCTCGCGCCTTTCAGCGCCATCAATTCGCCGCCCTGGATGTCCATCTTGAGGATGTTAACCCGATCGATCGAGCGCCCGGCGCAGAAGTCGTCGAGGGTCGTCGCGGAGACCTCGACGGAGCCCGCCGGCTCGATGAGGGTCTCGTGCAAGGCCCGCGAGGCCGCCTCGGAGTTCGGCAGCAACGAATTGGTGACGCTCTCCGCGTTCGAGTAGAACGTCCGCGAGCCCGATGCGTCGGCGACGGCGAGCCGATGGGGCTCGATGCGATCGTCGCCCCGACAATTCTCGGCCAGGGTTCGGAACGTGCTCTCGAACGGCTCGAAGCTGTGGATCATCGCGCCGGGAAGAGCGCCCGGTAGTGCAACGCCGTCTGACCGACGTTCGCCCCGACGTCGAGGATGACCCGGACCTCGTCGCCCGGCAACAGGCTCCGCTGATCGGCGTAGGGGTCCGCGTGGAAACCCACCCCCTTCCTCCGGATCTCGTAGCCGAGCGAGCGGAAGAGATTGCCGATCCTGCGATTGAGGTCAGTCCTGGTCGGGAACATGTCCGGCCTCCGGGGAGCGGACGAGAGAATTGAGTGCACCGAAAAGACTCCGGCGGTTCGAGTCGAGGTCGAAATAGCGGCTGCGCACGCGGTCGGCGTCGCGCTGGAAGCTCTCGGCAAACCGCGGGTCCGCCCAGGCCCGTCGGAGGATCGCGACGCCATCGGACGCGCGGTTGCTGTCCCATGTGAGGGCGTAGCCGGTCATGCTGCCGAGCGAGGTCACGGAGCTGTCGGCGGGCGCGTGGATCAGGATCGGCCGGGCCGACTTCACATAGGTGCTCAACTTGGTCGGGAACGATGTCTGTCGGCGCACCGCGTGGATGGCGGGGAAGGGATAATTCAGGTACTGCAAAAAGCAGTCTTGCAGGTGGCGGATCGCCTCCGGCTCGTCGATGTGGCCGGTATGCTCGACCTCGACTCGTCCGGCGAGGGCGCGGTCGAGCCGCGCTGCCGTGCCCGGCGCCGACGACCAGCAACCGTCCCGGCACGCCCAGCGCCCGCGACGCATCCGACACGGCCCGGCCGAGCGTCAGGAGCTGGCGATAACCGTAGGTATTACCCAGGATGCCGACTCGGAGCCCGAATCGCTCCATGTCGTATGGAGGCGAGGGCTCGATGATCCGATCCATGCCGCGGTGGACGACCACCGAGCGGACCCGTAGCGCTTGAGGTAGCGATCGGCCATCGCCTCGCTGATGACGTCGACCGAGGCGGCGGCGCGGAGGGCCCGGGCGAAGTCGCGCTCGATCGCCGGGACCAGCGCCAGGTATCTCCTCGAGGCCAGGGCGATGGCGAAGGCCGGGTCGTCGTGGACGGTGAGGTGCATCGGGATCGTCGTCCGGCGCGCCAGGCGCACGGCGATGGCCACCCCGGCGCCGTGCATGACGATCCAGATGGCCTGGGCGCCCCGCTCGCGGGCGATCGCGAGGACCTCGTCGGCGAGGTCGCCGGCCATCACGGTCGAGTCGAGCCAGAGCGAGCGGCCCAGCCTCGGCGTGCGTGCGGCCGAACCCCGCTTAAGCCAGACGACGTTTCGCCCTTGGGCACGGGGGCGTGACGGCGTCAGCCAGACGATCTCCTCGAGCTCGGCCGGGCCGAGCAGGCTTCGCAGGATGACCGCCCCGCCCCCGCCCGTCTCGGGCGGGAAGTCGGTCAGCAGCATGAGAGGGCATTCGGACGAATAGCCGACGAGACCGGCCGGCGTCGAGCGATCCAGGGTCTTGACAGTCGGGTCAGGCATCCGCTCGGCTCCTCGTCGCCCATCCTCCGATGTCTCCCGAAGCAGGATCCTGTCGACCTCGAATGGCTTCCTGGCCGGGGTCGTGAGGCTTCATCGGCTGGCCTCCAGCTCGGACCCACCGCCCAAGGACGCCGGTGCCGTGGCCTGTCGGAGGGGTGCCAGTGCGTCGTGGTAGAGTTCCTGCGAACGGATCCCCATGGCATCGCAATCGAACTCGGCGATCGCCCGAGCCCGAGCGCCGGCGGCCAGCCGGTCGCGAAGGCCGGGTTCATCCAGGAGCCTCAGGGCCGCCGCGGCGAACGCGGCCGGGTCGTTCGACGGGAACCGTCAGCCCGGTCTCCTCGTGGCGGCTGACCCAGGAGACCCCGCTGTGCGGGATCGCCGTGTTGATCACGGGGCAGCCGCTGGCCATCGCCTCGACCTGCACCAGGCCGTAGGCTTCGCTCCGGGCGTTCGAGGGGAACCAGAACGCCTCCGAGGCCAGATAATAGGCGGCGAGGTCCTCGTCGCGAGGGATCCTGCCCAGGAACCGCACCCGGTCCTTCAGATCGAGCCGATCCTTGAGCCGCTCCAGCCGCGGGCGCAGCGGCCCATCGCCGGCGATCAGCAAGGTGCCCGGGACCGACCGCATGGCCAAGAGTGCGGTCTCGAAGCCCTTGTAGTAGACGAGCCGGCCGCAGAAGAACCAGATCGGGCCGGGGTGAGAGCGTTTCAGGTACTCGCCATGCTGCCTGACCTCGGGTGCCGGCTCGAGGAAGGGCTCGAGTTCCAGGCCGATGGGCAGGACCGACACCCGGTCGCTGTAGCGTCGGAGCAGGCTCGACCCGGCGATGTACGGGGGCGACATCGCCAGGACCAGCCGCGCCCGGTTGTAGCACATCCGCTCCATCGGGCTGAACAACACCCGGCGCAGGCGTTGCTTGATGACGTCGCTATGGTGGCTGACCACCAGCGGCCGACGGTCGCCCGAGAGGAGCAGCCCGAGGATCATCGTCGGGTTCGGGGTGTGCAGGTGCAGCAGGTCGCCCTCGGAGTCGCGGATCAGTCGCGACAGGTCGGGGCAATGGTCGAGCTTGCCGAAGCTGCGGGCGCGACGGAGGCGGACGACTTCCACCGGGCCATCCCGCTCGATCCGATTCGACCGGCCTCGCTCGTGGTCCATGCAGACCACACGCACCGAGCAACCGATGCCGGCCTGGGCATGGGCCAACGATCGGACGGCCCGCTCGATCCCGCCCTTGGCCGGGTGGAAGAATTTACCGAGGTGGATGATCCGCAACGAACCGACCGGCTTCCGCGGGTACGGCGACGTCGAGGGCCAGTCGAGTTCCGAAGGCAAGGTCGGGGCGAACGAGCGAGGCGATTCCCCGTCGCGTTCGAGCGATGCCGGAGACAGTAGTTGGTTTTTCACAATTCAATCCAAGGATCATCGGGCACGAATCGGAACCGAGTATTCGACGGCAGGAACACGCAGCGACGGCAGAGGGGCTTCCGGGATCACGTCAAGGCGGAGGTCACGGTGAGATTCACATTGGAGAGCGGAGCGGCCCCGGGCGGCGAGAGGCGGGCGTTCTCCGGCAACAGGCGATCCTCGACCACCCGCACCAGCTTCTCGACCTTGTCCAGGTAGGGGGATCCGCTGGCATTGACCGTCCCGGCCACGCTGATCATCCCCGCCGACTTGCCCCCGGCATGGAGCACGTGGACCACGGACCAGTGCGGCTCGTCCTCGATCGCCATCGGCAGACTCCAGTGGCCGTAGTAGACCTCGCCCGCCGCGGCCATGTCGATCGAGAGCTCGAGCCGCCAGACCGCGCTGGCCTCGGCCTCGCGGACCAGGTCGTCCCAGACGGCCGCCCAGTCCCGAGTGCCGTGGAGGTGACACTCCTGGTCGATCCCCATCCCGCGAGCCGACAATCCCTTCAGCAGCGGGGCCACGGCCACCTTGATCCGGAACAGGAGGATCCGCAACTCGGTCGCCCCGAAGCTATTGGTGCACACCAGCAGCCCGATCGCCAGGGCGATGACGAGGCAGGCCATCGAATCGCCCATGCCATAGATCGTCGTCAGCACGGCGCCGGCGGCCCCGAGCGTCGCCAGCGAGCCCGCGACGACCAGCGCCGTCTGCGTACCGCCGAAGCGATTGGCCAGGCAATGGTGGAGGTGCTCGCGGTCGGGCGTGAAGATCGAACGACCCAGGAGCCATCGCCGGCCGATCGCCGTGCCGAGGTCCACGAGGGGCAAGGTCAGCAGCGCGATCACCGGCATCAGCGAGACGGCGCCGCCGGGTCCCGTGGCGCACGACCGGACCGAGAGCGCGGCGAGGGCCATCCCGATCGACATGCTACCCGCGTCGCCCAGATAGATCCTCGCCGGCGGCAGGTTGTACCGGAGGAAGGCGGCCAGGGCCCCCGCCAGCGCCAGCGCGACCATGGCGTCCTCGACGTGCCCCGAGCGATAGGCGAGGAAGGCGATCGCCAGCGAGGCGATCAGGCCCAGGCCGCCGCAGAAGCCGTCCATCCCGTCCACCAGGTTGTAGGCGTTGACGACCAGGAGGATCCAGAAGACGGTCACGGGGTAGGCGAGCAGGCCCAGCCTGACCGTGACGCCGAAGCCGCTCCAGGCGTCGATCCGCAGGCCCAGGACCACGAGGACCACCGCGGCCACCGCCTGCCCGGCGAGCTTGTGACGCCCTCGTAGCCCGAATCGGTCGTCAACGATCCCCAGGGCCAGGACCAGGAATGTCGCCAGCGCCAGGGCGGCCAACTCCCATTGCGCCCCCCCGTCGACGCCGGCCGCCGGCGCCGGGCCGAGCAGGCCCACGCCCCAACCGGCCCAGGTCGCCAACCAGACCGCGATCCCACCCCCGAGCGCGATCGGGGTACTCTGGAGCTTCCTCCATCGGTCGGGATTGTCCAGGAACCGCCAGGCCACGGCGATCCGACGGACCGCCGGGACCGCGCACAGGCCGATCGAGAACGCCGCGAGCGGAGCCATCATTATTGATATGTCAAGCATGGTGTCATTCCTGATCCCTCGATGATTCGGGCACGCAGCTATCGCAGGACTCGCGGCGCCCGGCCGAACGCGCACGATCCACGCCGGCCCCGGACACCGGGGAAACCAAAGGATTCGATCGGATCAAAGCGGTATCGAACTATTTGGGAGAGGAATACTTTGACATGATCACTCGATCTCGATGAGCGATCGATCGGCCCCGCCCGGGGCCGGGGTGCCGGGGCGGGCCGCGCGGACTCCGTCCCCGTGGGTTGCAAGGCCCACATCACCCCGTCGATCCGACGCCATCACGCGCCATCCTTGCGCCCTCGCACGCCCGGCGGCCATCGCCGCCGAGCATGCTCCATGCAGATTCTTGATAATAGAACATCTCATGAAAATAGCACAAAGTCAACCTCTCATCCGATCTGCGGTGCCGTTCTCGTGCCCGAGTTTCCCGTTCGTGCCGACCGCCGGCTTCCAGTCGTGGGGCAGGGCGCCGTTGCCGTTGGCCGCCGGCTCGTCGGACGGGCCGTAGGGGGAGCCGCTCTTGACCCCGTAGCCGTAGCCCCCGTAGCCGTAGCCCCCGTAGCCGTAGCCGGCCTCGTCGCGCGTCACCCCGTTGATCACCATGCCGAAGACGGGGACGCCGAGGGTCTTCAGCAGGTCGTTGGTCACATCGAGGTCGTGTCGCCGGGTCGCCGAGAGCCTCAGGACCAGGACGATCCCGTCGACGACCGCGGCGATGATCGACGCGTCGGTCACCAGCAGCAGCGGCGACGAATCAATCAAAATCATGTCATACATGGACCGAAGCTCTTTGAACATCTCTCCCAACCGCTCCGAGGCCAGCATCTCCGCCGGGTTCGACACGTCGCGCCCTGTGGTGAGCAGGTGCAGGTTGTTGACGAATGTCGGCTTGACGAGCCGATCGACCGACTCGCGCGACAGCAGGGCGTCGGCGAAGCCGCCCTCGACCTGCAGGTCGAAGAGGCGATGGAGCGAGGGCTTGCGGAGGTCCCCGTCCACGAGCAGGACCCGGCGCCCGCATTGGCCAGGCTGATCGCCAGGTTGCTCACGGTCGTGCTCTTGCCGTCGCCCGGCAGCGAGCTGGCCACGAGCAGGACGTGCGCCTGGCGGCTTCGCCTCAGGAATTCGAGGTTGGTCCGCGTCGCCTTGTAGGATTCCGCCAGCGCCGAGCGGGGCTTGTGGTGGCTGAGCAGCCCGGCCGTCCCCGCGGCGACGGCCTGGTCGTCCCGGATCAGCGGGATCACGCCGATCAGCGGCACGTCGACCAGCTTGCGGATCTCGGCCAGCGTGCGAACCCTCGCCTCGAGCATGTCGGCCAGGAACGCCACACCCCCGCCCAACCCGACGCCGATGACCGCCGCCAGGAGCAGGATCGGCATGGTCAACCTCGGGTCCGCGCTGACCGAGATCGGCGCGATCGTCTGCGTCGACACGCTGTCATAGTCGCTGACCAGCCGCGCCTGCTTGAGCTGGTCGAGGACGGAGAGGTAGAGGCTCCGCTGCCGCTCGAGGTTGTTCCGGAGGTTCGATTCCTCCAGCAGCGTGATCTCGTCCTTCTTGGAGCGCTCGAGGTCCTCGTCGAATTTCTTCTGGAGGTCGACGCGCATCGCCTCGATCGATTCGAGGCTCTGGCTCATGTAATCCAGGAGTGCGTTGCTGCTGGCGCCACCGCCCGGCACGTCGACGGCCTGCTGCTGGCGGCCCTCGATGCCGGCGATCCTCGACTTGAGGTGGGCCACCTGCGGATTCGAATCGCCGTGCTCGCGACGGAGCGTCTCGTGCTGGCGGCGGAGCTTATCGAGCTCCTCGACGGCGACCTGGTCGAGCCGCTCCCGCAGCGCCGCCTCCCGGGCCTTGAGCGTGATGACCTCGGCCTCGGCGACGCGGTAGTCGGCGCCCAGCGCCGGATTGGCGTCGACCGACAGGGTCTCCTCGATCTCCGGCGCCTTGGAATCCCAATGCCGCTGATATTCACTCTTCAGGGTCTCGGCACGCTTGGTGAGGCTCCGGACGGCCGGGTCGGAATCCGATCGCGCGATCCGCCTGGCTTCGGCCAACTGGTCGTTGACCCGATCCAATTTCGCCTTGAGCTCGTGGACGACCGGATCGGCGAGGAACCGGCTCTCGATCTCGCGATCCATGTCTTCCTGCTTGCCCTTGAAGTCCTTGTTCTCGCGCTGGAAATGCTCCAGGTAGAGCTCGGCCATCTTCCGCCGCGACTCGACCTCGACGAGGTCACGTGCGATACCCACGTAGGACCCGTCGTTGGTCATCGTGCTCCCCGCGGCTCCGGCGCCGGCGCCCCCATCGATCCGAGCGCCTGCCCCCCACCGACCATCCCGACCTGGCTCAGGGTACTGGCGATGGTCGCCGGGTCAACCCCCTGGCGCGACATCTTCTTCCCCAGCTCCAGTTGCGATTGCAGTTGGAGCGACCGCGCCGAGAACTGGTTCAAGATCTGATCCCACTGGTCGAGCCGTCGCACGACGAACGTGTGGCCGGTCGAATCGGCCGAGTAGGACGGGTTCTTCTGGTGATATTCCAGATAGGCCTGCTCGAGCGCCTTCAATTCCGCGCTCAGCTCGTTGCGGGCCTTGGTCATCAGGCTGATCACCTCGCTCGAGTTCTTCTGGTAGTTCGACTTGAGGAAGAGCTTGTAGCTCTCGATCACCCCGTCGAGGACGCGCTGGGCCTCCTGCGGCGACTTGGACTTGTACACCAGGTCCACGATCTTCGCGAGCGGGTCCGGCTGCTTCACCGTGAGATTGCCGATCACCGCGCCCACCGAGATCCTACTCTCGCCGATCCGGTTCAGCGCCTGCTCGATGATGATCGGGCTCTTCAGCAGCAGCAGGTGGGTCGCCAGATTCCCGTCCGTGCGGCCGTCGCCATTGAACGACTCACCTCCGCCTCGCACCTGGACGGGATGACCTCCTTGATAGATCACCAGCAACCGGGACGAAGCCTTATAGGTAGGCTTCTGAGCGGCTATGTAAATGACCGCAATTGTCAAGGAAGCCATGACGCAGATGGCGATGAACCTCCATCCGCGTAGGACGATCCCCTTGTAATGCTGGAAATCCTCCATGAGCTTGCGTCCATCGCTTTGCACGCCGTTCCCGTTTGTGGCTATCGCAAGCTGTGATGTTTTTTGCATGGAGGTCACTCATAGGACTCGTGGAGTAAAGATGTGTATTCCGACTAGCAGGGCGAGGCCAAAGGGGTCAGGTCGTCTGGATATCACTTATCGGGGCTTTCGGGGCTCTGGAGACTTTCGGGACTTTGATCCTAGCAGAGCAGAAAAAACGATTGCAAGAGCTTGGTGTCTGAAAAGGGACGGTTTTCTCTGTCCGCGACTGCTCTGAAAAGAGCCGATCCCACCAGCAATTCCCAGACCCGACCCGCCGTCGAAACCTGTTTGTCTCCAGCCATTTAGGGAGATTCACCGTCGCGGGAATTGGCCCGAACCATGCGCGAACGGCGAACGATTCAACAACGCAATTGATTTCACACCATGGAGTTGCGAGTTCCGCCGGGGCACCTGACCGCGGAAGAAGCGTCGCTTTGCATCGGAACGGCCATTTTTACGCGATTTCTGATGCAAATCGCGATCGTCAAAGTCGTGACCCACCTATGTCAAAAAATCCCATCACTCATGGAACCACTTGTGATTTTCTGTACAAGTTGGACGAAATCGACCATCTCCGCGTTCGGCGGTCAGGTTCATCGAAAATATCAAGCGTCCATCGACTCGTGTCCCGACTGCGCCGGGGCCGCCGATTCGTCTTCGCCAGGGTCCTTCCAAAAACGAAAGTAGAGGCACGATGGAACTTCCGGCCCCATCGTTCACCAAGCTCCTTATACCGGTGATCTCGTGAAGACTTGACTCAATGCGACGCCGCCGTTCGGAGATTAGTCGAGCCCGCCGCATATTTCTCACGAGAGTCGATCGAAGCGGGGTGGCCGCCGGTCGCCCTTGCGCCCGTTGCGCAGCCAAGGATTGCCGGACGATTCCACGCCCGACGAGTCGCTTCGCCCCATGCCCCCAGTCGAGCCGTTTCGGGCGGAACAACCCCGCTCTTTAAAGAAAGCGGACTCTTGCAATCGTATTTCCTGTCTGCTAGGATCAAAATCCCGAAAGTCTCCAAAGCCCCCATTTAACAGGAGGCCCCTGCAATCGCTACGACCGATATGCCTGGATCAAATCGCCGAGAATCTCCAGAACACAACTGGGTTGTGGAGTGAGACGGTGTTGAACGGGCCGCTTCAAAAGCGTTCGTTCAACGGACGCGAGTGGAAAGTGATCAGTCCGTGGCGATGGAACTCGGCGTCGGGTCAGGGGCCAAGGCCGATCGGGATCTCACGACGCCGCCCTGGTTTTTCCTTCAGGATTGGGCACGAAAACGGTAGTTCGGACCATAGGAATCCAGGGTTGACTACCTCTGATGTTTCGGGCCCGGTTTCTCCGTCTAATCACGCGAACATGACACCCAACAAACCCCTTCCCTATCCCTGGAGGATCTCGATCATGAACTTGTTTCCGAGGCGCGGTGCGCTCCTGTGCCTGCTGGGAGTCGCCTGCCTGCTGGTCGGCACCGAATCGCGGGGCGAGACGGTCGCCGAGGCGAAGAAGCGTGCGTTCGCCGAGCTGCTCGCCAAGCGCACGAAGGCCGAACGGGCCCACACGGCCCACGCGGCCCGCGTGCATGCCGCGGCCATGCCCCAGTTGGCCCGCATCCATACCACGACCGCAGCCACCCCCGCGGGTATCCCCGCGATCAGCCCGGTCGCCCCGAGTGGCTTCGGCTTCGGCCGCGACGCCTTCGTCGAGGCGCCTTACCCCGAGATCCTCGGCCGCTCGGCATCGCAGTCCGAGGTGGATTACTGGGCAAGGCTGCTCGTGCTCGGCGTCCCTCCGCATCAGGTCGCCGACTTCATCTGGTTTTCTCCTGAGCACAGGGCTGAGGTGGCGAGTGGGACGGCTCCCGGCATCCCATTGAACCAGGCCTACCGTGCCGCCCGTGCCTATGGCAACGCGAACAAGCTAGGCCCCGTCCAGTGAGCCGGCTCGACCTCCATAGGCTATGATTGCGAGGTCTCTCGATCGTCCTTCAGGGCGATCACTTCGGACTCATGAGCAAACCAGGAATGTATGAAGGATCGACTCTCCGAATTGATTCTGATTCTCCTGGTTTGCCTCGCCCCTTGGGCCTTCGGATCGGTGGAGGCATGGGCGGAGCTGGGGCTGTATGTTGCCATCGCACTCCTGACGCTCCTGAATCTTCGCCGTCCATCCGGCCGTGACCGGGGCGGCCTCCTGCTCCGCCTACCCGGCCTGGCACTGGCGGGTCTAATCTTGCTGGCCCTCCTCCAGGCACTACCTCTCCCGCGCGGCGTCCTCGCGTGGATCTCCCCATCTTCGTCCCCCTACCGGACGCATCTCCTGCCCGACCAGCCCGAGCAGGTGATCGGCGACACGAGGGCTACGGTCGCTTTGCCCCCGTTGACACTGAGTCTGGAGCCGGACTCCACGCTCCAGATGGCCGCCCGGCTGGCCGCGGCCTGGCTCCTGTTTCGGGCCGTGCTGAGCATGAGAGGCATCCCGGGGGTTTCACGACGAGTGGTGCGCGCCGTCGTATTGAATGCGGCGATGCTCTCGCTCTTCGCGATCGTCCAGGGTCTGTCCTGGAACGGGTGCATTTACTGGGTCCGTCCCGCCCAGGTCTCGGCGGATTCCTGGTCCGCGGGGGGGCCTTTCCTCAGCCACAGTCATCTGGCCGCATACCTGAACCTGGGGCTGGGGCTGGCCCTGGGGATGCTCATGCAAGGAGACTGGCGGGACCTATTCAGCCGCGATTCGACGAAACTCTGGACCGCTTACGCCGCGGCGATCATCGCCGTCGGAGTGATCGTCTCGCACTCGCGAAGCGGGTTCCTGGGCCTGGTCTCCGCCGGATTCCTGATGGCCTGCTACCTGCGTAGGCGGCTGATCCCGCTGGCGCTGGCGCTGGCGGTCATCCTGGTGATGATCGGCCTGTGCCTGTTGCTTGTGGGGACGTTTTCGTCCTTCGGCTCCCGCCTGGGGACCATCCTCGACGCCGGCAACGAGGGTTATTCGAATCGAATGGAGATCTGGCGGGGAGCGTTGCGGGCCTGGTGGGCCCGGCCGTTCTTGGGATCCGGTCTCGGCGTCTTTCCCGTCGCGGCGATCCCCTATCTCGAACAGACCAAGGTGGTCTACTTCGCCAGGGCGGAGAATGAGTATGTAGACATGCTGGTGGAAGGCGGAGTCTTCGGATTCCTGCTCGTGCTAACCTTCCTCGTGGGGATCGGCGGGCTCGCTCGCCGGGCGATTCGCTCGCTCTCCGGCGGGCCGGACCGAGCGGTCGTCGGGGGTGCGGTCTTCGGGTTGATCGCACTCTCGGCCCAAAGTTGTGCCGATTTCGCACCTCACATCCCCGCCGTCGGCGCACTGGCGATTGTCCTTTGCGGTCTGATCGGACGCCAGGCCCGGACCGCCGCCAAGAGCGAGAGCGATCACACCGCCAGATCCTCGGCCCTATCCGCCGCGGCCGGAACTCCCCCGATGCTCGATCTCGGACACTTCGCCCCCCGGCGATCGCCATCGAGGTGGTTGTGGGATGCCATCTGGCCACGGCGATCGCCCACCGACCAACCGCGACCGAAGCCAAGACCGTTCGACATCCTCATGTGGCTGGGATCGTTCGCGCTGTCCGTCGTCCTGGTGGCCCACGGCGTCCGCAACGCCCGGCTCGAGAAGAAGCTCCAGGATGCCGGCCTGCCCCTACCCGGCAGCTTCCTGACCACCGTGGGGACGCTCGAGACGGCGACCTGGGGACTCGATGACTATCGCGCGGCGCTCGAATATGGCTTGCGGCTCCGCCCCAACTGGGCCGATGGACATCTTCGCCTCGGACTGGTCCACCTGGGATTGTATCGAAGCATGTCGAAGGAATGGCTCGTCGATACGGGGGTCGGCCTCGACGACATGAATCGCATGTCCGAACCCCTCTGGTTGTTGGGGACGGTCCACGATCCGTCCGATCGAGCGGCCGACTCACCCAAGATGGAAGAGGTCCTCGGCATGGAGCCGGTCATCAGCCATCTGGTCCCGGCGGCGCATTGCTTCCTCGAGGCCCGGCGCTGCTCGCCCTTCCTAGCCCTCCCCCACGCCGAACTGGCCGCCCTCGACTTCCTGCTGTCGCCCGGGGATCCGGCTTCGACTTATGTGACGCGGGCCTTGCGCCTGGCCGGAAATGACGGGCTGTTGATCAACTATCTCGCCCAGGTCGCCGTGCAGGCCGGGGACCTGAAACTGGCCGCTCGCTGCTGGCAAAAGTCCCTGGAGATCAACCCAGCCGGCTGGGGCGACGTCGCCGAGCTGGCGCGGCTGGTCCTCTCTCCCGACGAGATCTTGTCGGAGGTCACCACCGACAAGTTCCAGGCGATCCGCTTCGCCGACCGGCTCTATCCGGGGGCCGATGACGAACCCATTCGCACTCGCTTCTTCCAGACGGCCCTCGAGCGGCCCGCGGCCGGCGGCGGGACCATGACGCCCGAGCAGCTCTTCCTCGAAGCGCATGCCCTGGCCAGCCTGGATGAGTCCGACCGCGCCGGCAAGCAGATGGAGCAGGCGCTTGAGCTGGAACCGAATCGAGCGGAGTGGCGCCTGGAATATATCGAGTGGCTGCTCCGCTGGGGTCGCGCCGAGGAAGCTCACGCGCAGGCACTCAAGGGGCAGTATTTCTCGCCCGGTTCGGATGCCCTCCGTGCGGCCGTCGACCGCACCGCCGAGGCCGTAGCCCGCGACGAGACATCTCCATGAATCTTATTTCTACTCGCAGATGACCCGAGGCGAAGTCGCCATACCCCCTCCGTCTCCGATTCCGACGCGTCTGCACAGTGAGGCGTCCGCCCCTCTGACCGACGATCTCGGACTATCGCCCGGAAATCGGGAACCCCGCACCCCCTTGACGGCATAGTAGAGGAAGAGTGCCATGGGTCGAGGGGGAACGCACTATGGTAAGGCGCAACTCGGGGGTCATCCTGCGACAGCTCCACGCGCTGCTCGACGTCGGGACGTTCGGCGGGCTCTCGGACCGCCAGCTCCTGGATCGGTTCCTCGCCCGGTACGATGAGGCATCCGAGCTCGCCTTCACGGTCCTGGTCGAGCGGCATGGACCGATGGTGCTGGGCGTCTGCCGGCGGATCCTCGTCGATCCCCACGACGCCGAGGATGCCTTCCAAGCGACGTTCCTCGTGCTGGTCCGAAAGGCCGGCTCGGTCCGGGTCGACGGCTCGATCGGGCGATGGCTGTTCGGCGTGGCGACTCGAGTGGCGACTCGGGCCAGGGCCGACGCCAGGCGCCGTCGCGGTCGCGAACGTCCGGGCGCGGAACGACTCGATGTCGGGACTGTCGAGGAAGCGACGGCCGCCACCGAGCGAATCGACCTCCAGTCGATCCTCACCGAGGAGATCGCCAGGCTCCCCGCCCGCCTCCAGGTGCCGGTGATCGTCTGCGATCTGGAGGGATGTAGCTACGATCAAGCGGCCCATCGGCTCGGTTGGCCGGTCGGGACGGTCAAGAGCCGGCTCTCGCGAGCCAGGGGCCTCCTCCGGCAGCGGTTGACCCGCCGCGGCCTGGCCCCGGACGACCTCGCCACCTCAATTCCCATGATCGCCACGAGCCTGACACGGGCACTGGTCGAGACCACCATCAAGTCCACTCATTCCCCGATCGCAGGCCGGCTGACGACCCTCGGCGTCGTCTCGACCTCGGTCGCCACTCTGACCGAAGGAGTCCTCAAGACCATGTACTGGACCAAGATCAAGCCGGCCATCGTCGCAACCTTGCTGATCGTCGGCGGCTCGGCATTCGTGTACAGCCAGGCCCCCGCGCCGAAACCGAATGCAGATCGGCCGCTCCCCGAGGCCATCGCGACACGCGAGCAGGCCACGCCGAGCGATGCCGCGATCGATATCGAGATGCTCGAACGTGCCTGGGCCGCCGCTATCCCGAGGCGTGACGTGGCAACCGTCAACCGGATCATCGCCGACGACTACGAGGGCATCGACCCGACCTTCACCAAGGCGACCTATCTGTCCGACCTCCGCGGCAAGGGCGCCGCGGCCCTCTCGATCGAGCTCGATGAGATCAAGACGCGCGTCTTCGGCGATACCGCCGTGGCCATCACCCGCTTCAAGGTTTCGACCGACCCTCACCTGGGCTGGACGACCCACCTCTACGTCAGGCGACAGGGGCGATGGCAATGCGTTGCGGCCCACGCGTCTTGGACCGGAAAAGCCTCCACGCCTATCGACAAAGCGGCAGAACTCGGGGAGTTCCATTATGAGACGACGGACACGACGGGCACGTTGAGCAACCAGTCAAAACCTCAGGGCCAACCAGGTGCGTTGGGACCGATGATGCAAGGGATGATGGGAGGACGATCGCAAGCTCAGGGCCAGCAGCGCATGGCAGCCATGATGGGCGGACAGTCACAAGTTCAGGGCCAGCCGGGGATGGCACCCATGATGGGCAGCCAGTCACAAAATCAGGGGCAAATGGGTGGGATGAGAGCCATGATAGGAGGGAGCAATAACCAGCTGCAATCTCAGGGCCAAACTGGTATGAGGTCGATGATGGGCGGCATGGGCGGCAGGATGCGTCAGTCTCGACCTAATGGTCAAAGTGCGGCAACGTTACAACTGCCGGCCGGTCAGGTCCCCATACAGGTCCGGCTGCAATTCGCCTTCCGGGTCGAGAAGATCTTCGTCGAGACCGGGAATTATGTCAGGAAAGGCGATCCGCTGCTCGAGGTGTTCAGCACTGAGCTCGCGGAGGCCAAGAGCAATTACGAGATGGCATACGTCCAGTGGACTCACGACAGGAAGGTCTACGATTACAAGCTCCCGCTGGCCAAGGAAAACAGCCTTGCCAAGAAGGAGTTGATCGAGGTCGAAAGCAACGAGACTCAGAGCCGCCTCAAGGTGAAGCTCGCCAAGGACAAGCTCCTCATTTATGGCCTGCTTCCGGCAGACATCTCGGAGATCCCCAGCGAGGACGGCGAGCGTCGGGCCCGGTTCACATTCCATTCCCGCGCGGATGGCCAGGTCACGACGCTCGATGCCTTGGTCGGGGTATCCTATAATGGCGCCGATGTGCTGATGTTGATTAAACCCGGCTCGCTTGTGCCGGGGTCGATGGATTCCAGGTTCGCCCCCACGCAATGAGCGACGAGAGGTGACCGCCTCGCCGTCGTCGCCGATCTCGAATAGGAGTCGTCGATGATAGTCTCGCTACTCCTCGCCGGGACTTTCGCCACCTTCTCCGGCCATGGACTCCTCGACGGATCCGACTCCCGGCCGAACTCGCTGGCCGACATCGGCCCCGCCCCTCGCACCGTGCTGGTCGACGCCGCGGGCAAGCCCTTCGACCTGGCCTCGCTCAAGGGCAAGGTCGTGCTCGTATCGTTCGTCTACACGACCTGTACCGGCGCTTGCCCGGCGACGACCCAGGCCATCGTCCGCATCCAGAATGTCCTCAAGGACGCGAAGCTCTGGGGCACCTCGGTGGCGTTCGTCTCGATCAGCCTCGACCCGAAGCGCGACACGCCCGAGGTGCTCCGCGATTATGCCCGTCTCTTCCGCGCCGACACCACCGCCTGGCACTTCCTGACCGGCCCTCCGGGAAAGGTGCAATCGGTCATCGCCGATTGGGGCATGTGGGCCAGGACCGGCCCAACCGGCGCGATCGACCATCCGTCGCGCGTCTTCCTGCTCGATCCCAGGGGCCACCAGCGCGAGATCTACAGCCTCGAATTCCTCAAGCCCGCGGACGTCCTCGAGGATGTCCGTGGGCTGCTCAAGTAGGCTGACGCTTGACCACAGAGCGGATCCAATTCGTCTTGTCTGCCCACTGCCCCCTCTCCTAGCAAAATGGCTTGAGCGCCTTGCGCATGCTGGTGGCATCCGGGTATCGGGCCTTGGGGTCGCGGGCGAGGCACTTCTGGATGACGACGTCGAGCGCCTTCGGGATGTCGGGCCGGCGGGTGAGGATCGGAATGGGGGCCTGTTCCAGCAACATATGGATCAGGTCGCCGCCCGACGAATCGTCATAAATATACTGGCAGGTCAGGAGATAATAGAGCGTGGCGGCGGTTGCGTACAGGTCGGCCAGCGGGGTGACGGTCTTGAAGTCGAGCATCTGCTCGGGGGGCATGAACGGGATCGTCCCGCGCATCTCGCCGGAGAACGTCAGGCCCGAGAGACCGACGCCACGGAAGCTCTTGGCCAGGCCGAAGTCGGAGATCTTGGCGATGAGCCCCTCGGGCGATTCGCCGATCAGGATATTCTCCGGCTTGATGTCGCGATGGACGAAGCCCATTTGATGGGCCTGTTCGAGCCCCTTGAGGATCTGGCAGACCAGGCGGCAGCCCTGCTGGACCGGATATCGGCCGGGATGGGCTTTGGCGAGCGTCTCCAGGTTCGACCCGGCGACATACTCCATTGCGAACCAGAATTGGCCGCGGGTCATTCCCTGCTCGTAGCACTCGACGATGTTGGGGTGGCGGAGCTGGCTGATCACGGACATCTCGCGCTGGAAGCGGTCGATCGCCGAGCGAGTCGTCGCCGTCTCGGGCATGATCAGCTTGAGCGCGACCATCTGGCCGGTCAGGTTGTGCCGGGCCTGGTAGACCACCCCCATGGCACCGCGGCCTAGCTCGCGGAGGGTCGAATAATAGGGCACCGGCTGGGGGAGATTGGCCGCCTCCGAACGGCAGGCCACGCACCACCACTCGATCGGCTCGCCCGCGGCCGAACCCGTCGGCCCATTGATGGTCAGGTTCGGGGGAGCCTGCGTCCCGCACCCCGAGCATCGGATCGCGGGCGCCGACAGTTTCTTGGTGCGGACCGAGGGCTGCAACAGGTCATCGGCCGAGGACAGATCCGCCGCGCCCTCCATGCGATATCGGAAGACGCTCTGGCCTGCCGCGATCATGTCCCCCGCCTTCAGAACCACCCGATCCACCCGCTGATTGTTCACGAACGTCCCGTTCGTGCTCCCGAGATCCCGAAGCTCACTCTGGGGGGGATTCACATCAATCATGAAGTGATCGCGCGAGAGCGCCAGGTCTTCCGGCATCGGGCAATGTACGAACCGCGAGCGCCCCACGATAAAAGTGTCATGCCGATCGAGGATGAACTGGCGACCCTTGAGCGGTCCTTCGACGATTTCCAGTATCACACGCATTAATTCGCCCCGTGGGCTCCACCTTACCGCGCTCACATCATCCTCTAACGATTGCAGATCCCCGGTCATAATCGATCCTGAATTTCTGTTCATGGGCGATCGTTTTCTCAAGGACCCTCGAGGCTCTCCCCGTGACTACTACGCAACAGGTGCAAGAGTTGTAACCCGGCGGTCGAAAATCGTGAGAAAGTGGGCCGAGACTTACTCCATTCAAGCAATGATCGTACTCCCGAACGGTATCTGCTGGCGGAATCCCCCGTCCCGAACCGAGCGAGAATAACCGGCCGATTGGTTATTATACGCCGTTACCGGGTCAACAGATCAGACGACACGACATCGGGTGAAATCCACCTTCGCTGATCGTCCCAAGCCGTCATACACGAATGGCCGACCCAAATGCATTCAATCTTGCATCGATGGCGATGTCTTATCAAGACGCCCGTGGGGAATTTCGTCCCGGGCTCGACGAGTCGAGCTCCGAGCAAATATCGGACCCGATGAAGACAAATTCTCCCTCGGTCCCGACACGTTCGGATTGCAGCCCCATCATAGAAGGTTCTCCGATCACTAGCTATCCGTCCAGGTCTGGGAATTCCCTCAGCGTTTGTGAAAGGATCGGGTCGGCGAAATGCGGATGCTGAAACCCGGGATTGTCCATGCTTCTGGAAACCGAGTTGAGTCCGATTCGTCATGCGGACTTCGCTGTGCGAGGAGTGATCCATGATTGCCGAGAGAGTAGCGTGGACCCCGGCCGTGACCGTCGCGATGGAGCGGGGCCGCGCGGTGGTGGTGCTGGAATCGTCGGTGATTGCGCAGGGTCTGCCCTGGCCGGCGAACCTCGAGACGGCGCGGGCCGTGGAGTCATCGGTCCGTCAGGCTGGGGCGGAGCCGGCGACCGTCGCCGTCCTGGGTGGCCGCGTGCGGATCGGCCTGACCGAACCGGAACTGGTCGAGGTGTCTCGATCCGCGGCGACGGCGACCGAGATCCAGGCAGCATCGCCCATGGATGCGACGTCCGCGGATGACGCGGATGGGCAAAGCAGGGCCGATTTTGCGGGCGATCGAACGGCCTGGACCAAGGCCAATCGTCGCGACCTGGCAGCGATCGTGGCCGCGGGCAAGAATGCGGCGACCACGGTCTCGGCCACGCTCTGGATCGCACGCCGGTTCGCCGTGGAGCCCCGCGTCATGGCCACCGGTGGCCTGGGCGGCGTCCATCGCGACGCCGCGATCAGCTTCGATCTCTCCACCGACCTCGACGAGCTGGCGCGGGCGGATGGCGCCCTGGTCGTCTGCTCGGGGATGAAGTCGATCCTGGATCTCTCGGCGACGCTCGAATCGCTCGAGACACGGGGCGTCCTCGTCGTCGGCTATCGTACCGACGAGCTGCCGGGCTTCCTGGTGCGATCGTCCGGATTACCGCTGGAACACCGCGTTCGACTCGCCCGCCGAGGCCGCCGACCTGGTCCGCGTCCATCGCCGTCTGGGCTTGCCCGGCGCCATCGTCCTGACCAAACCGGTGCCCGAAGCCGAAGCCCTCGATCACGATTCGCTCCAGCACGCCCTCGAGGCCGCGCTGGCCGACGCGCGTTATCAAAGCATCAGCGGCAAGCCGCTCACGCCCTTCTTGCTCGATGCCATCCGGCGCGTCACGGCCGGGCGCAGCCTCCAGGCCAACCGCGCCCTCCTGGTCGCCAACGCCCACCTGGCCGCCGAGGTCGCCGTGGAGCTCGCCGCGCCCGAGTGACTCACCAACGCGGACGACGACCTCGACGACATCATCGATGGATTAACGGGGACGGTCTTGCGGTCCGGCCGGGGCCGCGCCTGGGGCCAACCGCGACGGCGGGACACCGGCTCCGATCTTCTGATCGAATGCGAAGCTCCTGATCAGATTCTCCACCTGGCTGCGAAAGGCCACGTGAGCCTCGCCCCGATCGGTCTCGGTGATGGCTCTCAGGACGAGGCTTCCCTTCGGATCAATCAGGAGGTACTGGTCGCAGTAGGCTCGAGCAGCCCGCGGACCGTTCAGCAGGGCGGCCTCGAATCGGTGAATGCTACGCTTCGGGGCTGCCGCGTCCTCGGCCAACCAGACGGATTCCCCCTCGGTCACCTTCCGTTCCTTCTCCTTCCAGATCGCCCTCAAATTGCGGATATGATACTCCGGCTCAAGGGACTGGCGATTCCGCACCGGATCCAACTGCTCGCGCTGGATACCGAAGTACACCACATCGGATTCCGTGGGATTCGAGCTCCTCAACTCGATAGAGTCGCGATCCTTCTCCGTGTCGCTTACGAGATGCAAACTCTGGGGATGGCTGAAATGGAACCGCTTGTCCGGGTCGTCGTACCGCACCCAGGAGTTGGCCTGGTTGGGGACCGGGGGGACCTCCGGGAGCCTCAAAGAATTGCTGGCGGGCCGTCGTGCCAGGTTGAGCTCCCTGGTCAGGATATAATTGAGCCGGCCGTCGGCGTCGATGCGTTTGATGAGCTGTCGCGACATGCTCACCCGGGCGACATGGCCTCGCGCCTCGACGATGCCCGCCTTGTCCGGGGACTTGGGTTTCGGGGCCGGTTCGACGGCCGGCGGTGGCACGAACTCGAAGTAAATCCAGGCGATGACCCCCGCCGGGTCGTCGCCGATCATCAAGGTGCCGGAGATCTCGATCCTCGCCGTCCACGTGTTCCCCTCGGCCGCCTTCTTGACATCGACCAGTCTCCCCACGACATCGAAGGCCGCGCCACCGTCATCGGGCACCGAATTGCCCAGGAGCGATCGGCTCGCCCGGGGCTTTAGATTCCAGGTGTCGGCGACCCGGACCGGTCCGGCGGGCAGGATTGATGAGAGCTGGGGGAGGAACAGCTTATCGTGGATGAGGCTGAACTCCTCCTGACGCAACGGGCGCTGATCGGTCAGGCTGATGATCATCGGTAGCCCGACCTTCTGGAACGTACACCAGATCGACAGGTCCTTGAGCAGCGGCGGCGTGGCCGGAAGGACAGCCAGGTCGCCTCCGACGCGGAAATCATCGTAGCGGCGGACGAGGTCGGTCACCTCGCCGAACTTGGTGACCTTCGCCGCCCGCTCGGTGTAAAGCACTCGTACGTTATAACCCTTACGCACCGGGGCGCCCTGGGCCCTCTCCTCCTCGGAGTTGATGGTCTCCAGCGAACCGACCTGGTACGACCCGATCAACTCGGGCTTGGAGGGATTCTCATCGACGGAATACGCCTCGATGAACCGATACCGGAGGCTCAGGGCACCGGTTGTGTCCAGGGCCGGCGCGGGCTCCGCCGCCTTGGGGGCCTCAGCCTTGGCCTTGGCCTTGGCCGCCGGCTCCTGCCCCCCGGATCGGCCGGGCTGAATCAACCCAATTCCCAGGGCAATGATCGCAACGCCCAATCCGACCGCCCCACGACGGCCGCCGACAGCTCCCCGCGACGCACCCGGCGTGCATCGCGCCCCTCGACCGCCGCCATGACCCGCCGGACCCAGACCACGGCACTGGCTCGCGCTCATGATGAACCGCCCTCGAAGCTGGATTCCCACGCCGATCCGAACCCTCGCCGCTCATCCCTGCGGGATCGACGAAAACCATGATCCATTAAACCATACCATGTCCCCGGCGCGGTACCGCCAAGACGGCGGAAATCGCGCCGAGCCCGCCCGGACCCGACGGCAGGATCGAGGCTGCTTCAGCGGGCAGGAGGTTGTTGCGACCGGTTCCATCGGAGCGAGCCGATCATCGCGGCATCCTGATCCCCGAAGGTCTTGTAATAGCGATCGGCCAGGGTGAAGATCGCCACGAGCTGGTCCCCGTCGGGGCTGGCGACGAGGTAATAATACCAGACCACGCCGAGATCGCCTTCTCGCCACTGGACGCCGACCTTGAAGCGGAATCCGCCTGCCGGGTCGCCATCGACCTCGCCCACGCCCAGGAACTGGACGAACCTCCCTTTGAGGGCGCGGCGGATGTCGTCGCGGAACTGGGTCGGATCCTGGTGCTTGCCCCGACCGGCTGCCGGCCCGACCGAGAGGTTGCATTGCGCCACCACCTGACGCGCCTTCCACCCGCTTCAGGATGACGAGCTTCGGGTCATCCCAGTAGCCGTGCCAGTGCCGGTCGTGGAGCAGGCTCGCCTTGCCGTCCGGGGTCAGCACCACCAGTTGCTCGCTCCTCGGGCTGATCTCCAGGGGGAGATTGGCCAGCGCCGCGTCGGAGAGCGTCGCCGGTGCCTGCTCGGGATGCCGGGTCATGGTCAGCGTGCTCTTCAGCTCCAGGCCGAGCTCGATCGGGCCGGGACTTCGCGTCTCATTGCGGTTCACCTCGATCCGGTCGATCCAGCCCATCTGGCGATCGAACGTCACGAGCCCCTCGCAGGCGATCTGGCCCTGGCCGCCCATCACCGACCCCTCGATGCGACCCTGGATCCGGATCCGTGCCTTGCTGCCGTCGACCGACTCGAGCGAGGCGTCCAGGGTGTTGGCCGTGATCGCGTCATAGCCGGTAAGCCCCTGCGCGGCGGACTCGCCCACGCGCCAGTGCCGACCGACCCCGATCGCCCCGCCCGGCAGCAGGTCGCCCATCGCCAGGGGATCGCCCACGGCCTGCACCAGCTTGAGTTCGGATCGGGTCAATGGCCCGCTCGGGCTGACCGCCACGATCGGCCCGTCCTGCCGCCGACGCTCCGCGACCAGCAGGGCCATCTCCGGCCGCAGCATGGCCGACATGGGTCG
The DNA here is from genome assembly GCA_963777695.1 of uncultured Planctomycetota bacterium. Lineage (GTDB taxonomy): Bacteria > Planctomycetota > Planctomycetia > Isosphaerales > Isosphaeraceae > CAVZRC01. Next base: position 623,078 of record CAVZRC010000005.1, on the reverse strand, counting down.
GATCTCGCCGTTGACGGCCGAGGCCGCCTGGATCACGTGCCGCACAACCTTCCGTGGCCGGCCGCGACTCGCCGATCGATCGGCCGTCCCTCCGGCGGTCGCCGGGTCCTCGTCCAGATCGACGACGCGCTCGCTGAAGACCAGCCGAGTCTGGACGTCCAGCGACCGCGGCTTGGGCATGCGAGCCTCGGCCGAGCCGGTCCCCGGCGGCAGGCCGGGCCGCAACAATCCCTGAGCCTTCAACTCGACCCGGACACGCGACGTGCTCCCGCGCCGCACCGCCTCGCCGAGCACCACCGTCGTCGTGGACTGGCCCGAGGCCATCCCGACCGTGCCGGTGACGGCGGACAACATCGCCAATCCCAGGACCATCCCGCGCCAACGGTCCAAAAAGGGCCCGGCGCCCCACCTGTTCACTTCAACCATCCGTGGCTCCTCGCTCTCGACGCCTCCCGGCTCCGCCGTCGACACGACTGACACATTATGTTAAGTCGCCGGGACACGTCAATTTGGCATCGCGTCCCCCACTAGATGCAATCATCCAGGCGACTTGACCTCGATGGACTCGGTCACTCCTCGATCCGTGAATCGCGACGACTCCGGAGCTCGAATCATCGCTTCCGATTCGCGTTTCACGACCTGCTCGAAAATAAATTTTCTTTCATGAAATCGAGCGGCGAATTCGCCCGCAACGATCGGGTTATCTAGCCATAAACCGTTCAAAATAAAACGGATAGATCGGACACTCGCGATCGGTAAAACTTAAAGATTTTACCATGATCGATCCGTCCTGCGTCGAATGTCCCATACTTAGTAGAGAAGGGGGCGAACAAAACCCGGATTTCAAACGTCTGTTTCAAACAGTTGTTAGAAGGGCCGACCATCCTACGAGAGGTCCGAGTATAGCAGCGTTCGGGGTCTTCGGCGATCGCGGTGAACCGGTACGGATTTTGCTCATCCGCAAAGGCAATACATGCTGGTCCCAGTGGGGGATTGCGAATCGACAGGGTTTTTCGGCCGGATGAGAACCGAAACCGCTCGAGGAGAGTCTTTAAGCATGGTAGCCCGGAGGGACGTCACGGACGGCTGCAGTCCTTCGTTGAAGAGTGTGAAGATCGATTGCGCGAGCGATCGTTGGCACAAAGTGGCTTCGGGCGAGCTGGCGGAAACCCCTGACGATTGGCAAACAAATCGCGAGTAAGAGGCGTGTGCAGGACAATGTAGTGGAGAGGCGCGTAGTCTTAGGGGGTACGAACGCTTAGGTGAGAGTGGGTCAAGCGGTCGGATTCGGGGAAAGTCCTAATTTTTTCGTCGCCGGGCTAATCTCGAGTGCGATCGTAAGAATAACAGACGGTATCATGGCGCCCGGTGGTGTTGCGCGTTGAGGAGCTTGCCGGTTCGCAGGAGCAGAATACGAAGGGGACTCGAGGATGGGCAAGATGTATCGCCATCCCGCGATGAAACAACTGAAGGACCAGCAGACCCGATACGCGCCGAGGGAGCGTCGGCTGGAGCAGATCGATCGCGCCGAGCAGCTCCTGGGCGAGATCGAGGATGCCAAGCGCTATCCCTACGAATATCTGTGCTTCCGGATCACGGGGTTTCGCCCCGACGGCTGGCCCGCGCTGCTGTTGGAGGGCGCGGATGTCCAGCATGACCTGCGGCTCTTCGTCGAGGACCTCTCGGCGACGGCGCGACAGGCCGTCGAACAGGTGACCGAGCCGGTCCTGACGGTCGCGGAGGTGAGTCGGCGATATAGCGTGTCGGCCCGCACGGTGACACGATGGCGACGACAGGGGTTGGTGGCCCGCCGATTCGTAATCGGCGGGCGCACCAAGGTAGGGTTCCTCGAGTCGAGCTTGCAGCGGTTCGTCACGGCCCATCGCACGCAAGTCGAACGGGGAACTCGGTTTCGGCAACTGACCGAGGCGGAGCGGGACGAGATCATTCGCCGCGCCCGTCGCATGGCGCTCGTCCGCCCAGGGCAGGTTGGCCTGGTCGAGATCGCGCGGAGGATCGCACGAAAAATGTCACGCTCAACAGAGACGGTTCGATTGACCTTGAAAGCCTACGACCGCGATCACCCCGACCGGGCCGTCTTCCCGTCCACGGTCATCTCCCTGGACGACGAAGCCAAGGCCGAATCTACCGGCGGTTCCGCATGGGCGTCTCCGTCGAGGTCCTGCGCGAGCAGTACGGCCGGACGCGATCGAGCATCTATCGCGTCATCAACGAGATGCGCGCCCGCCGCATCCTCGGCACCAAGCTCGAGTTCATCGACAACGCCAGCTTCAGCGACCCGGCGAGCGGCCCGGCGATCCTGGCCGAGATGCCCGCGCCGGCCGATGGCAAGCCACCCCGCCGGCCCAAGGCCCCCAAGGGCCTGCCTCCTTACCTGGCGAGCCTATACGAGGTCCCGCTCCTGGACCGCGAGCAGGAGATGCACCTGTTCCGGGCGATGAATTACCTCAAGTACCAGGCGCATGAGCTCCGCCAGAAGATCGATCCGACCCGGGCCCGCACCGCCGACCTGGACGAGATCGACCGGCTCCAGGAAGAGGCCCTGGCCGTCAAGAACCAGATCATCCGGGCCAATCTCCGCCTGGTCGTCTCGATCGCCAAGCGGCACGTCGGACCCTCGAACAATTTCTTCGAGCTGGTCTCCGACGGCAACATGTCGCTGATCCGCGCCGTCGAGAAGTTCGACTTCTCGCGCGGCAACAAGTTCAGCACGTACGCGTCCTGGGCCATCATGAAGAACTTCGCCCGGACGATCCCCGAGGAGAACTATCGCCGCGACCGGTTCGTCACCGGCCACGAGGAGATGTTCGAGGCCGCCGCCGACAACCGAACCGACGAGCATGAGTACGAGAGCGCCCTCAAGCGGATGCAAGAGGCCGTCAAGGGGATGCTCGGCCGGCTCGACGAGCGCGAGCGGAAGATCATCATCAGCCGATTCGGCCTGGGCGGTGCCAGCGAGCAGACCCTCGAGCAACTCGGCCGCGAGCTGGGCATCACCAAGGAACGCGTCCGCCAGATCGAGTCCCGCGCCCAGGACAAGCTCCGCAAGATCGCCAGCGAGGAGAAGCTCGACCTGCCCATGCTGTGAGTTGGCAATCGCGAAAGGCGGACGCCGGCGCCCAGCCTGGCGACCGTCATCGCGACGCAGAATCCATTTCCGTGGTCATCGGGCGGACGCCTTGGTGTAGAATCAAGGCGTTCTTGCATTTCCGGCTGTCGTGAGGGCATCCATCATGGCCAGTGTTGCCTCGCGTCCGAAGTCTGCCCCGATCAGCGATCGACCCGAGACGGTGGCCGATCTGTTGCGCCGACTTGGGAATATCCCGGCCCATCGCGTCCGCCTCCAGCCCGCGCCCGGCACCGCGACCGAGAAAGACTTGATCCGCAACAACGAGAGCCTATTCCGTACGGCGATTTGCGAGTTGGTCGACGGGACCCTGGTGGAGAAGCCGATGGGATGGCAAGAGGCGGAGATTGCGGGTTTCATCATCCAGGCCATGCTGAATTATGTGAGGCCGCGGAAGCTTGGGCGGGTCCTGCCACCCGATGGGATGTTGCGGCTGGTCCCTGGGTTGCTTCGGGCCCCGGACGTCTCCTTCGTGGCTCGTGGTAAACTCTCGGGGAAGACCCATCGGGAACAACGCATCCCCTCGGTTGCCGCCGACCTGGCCGTCGAGGTCATGAGCAAGAGTAACTCTAAACCCGAGATCGCCCGGAAGCTGGTCGAATACTTCGCCGCGGGGACCCGCCTGGCCTGGGTCGTGGCCCCGAAGACGATGACCGTTCGCGTCCATACTTCGCCTCGAGAATGGGTCGTGCTGGGTCTCGACGACGTCCTGGACGGCGGCGATGTGCTGCCGGGCTTCCAGCTCGCGGTGCGGGACGTGTTCGATCTGGAAGACGATTGACCGAGCCCGACCATGTCGCAGCAGCTCACATTCTTCGAAGACGATCGACCTCCGCAGGCGGCGCGGCTGGGCCCTCGCCTTCGCGCCCTGGCCGATCGAGGGATCTACTTCGGCACCAGCTCGTGGAAGTACGAGGGCTGGCTGGGCTCGATCTACTCGCCGGGCCGATATTCGACGCGGGGCAAGTTCTCGCAGCGAAAGTTCGAGGCGGATTGCCTGGCCGAATACGCGGAGGTCTTTCCGGTGGTCTGCGGCGACTTCAGCTTCTATCAGTTCCCCACCCCGGACTTCTGGTGTCAGCTCTTCGGCGAATCTCCCCGCTCGCTCCGGTTCGCCTTCAAGGTCCCCGAGGAGATCACCGTCGCGATCTGGCCCGGCCACGCCCGATATGGTGCCCGGGCGAACCGAGCCAATCCCTCCTTCCTCGACGCCCACCTGTTCGACCTGGAGTTCGCCCGTCCGCTGGAGCCCTACCGCGATCGGGTCGCCGCCGTGATCTTCGAGTTCGGCACCATCCCGAAGGCAGTCCTGTCGCCGCGCGAGTTCCTTACTCGGCTCGATGCCTTCCTCGGCGCCTTGCCCGGCGGGCTTCGCCACGCGGTCGAGATCCGCAACCCCGAATTCCTCGTGCCCGCCTACTTCGAAGTGCTCGACGCCCACGGCGTGGCGCACGTCTTCAACGCCTGGACGCGGATGCCCGACCTCGCGACGCAAGTCGAATTGCCAGGAGCCTTCACCGCCGATTTCACCGTCACGCGCGCCTTGCTCCGACCCGGCCGGACCTACGAACAGGCCGTGGCCCGCTTCAAGCCCTATCAAACGCTCCAGGAATCCGACCCGCCGACTCGCGACGGACTCCGTCGCATCGCCGAGCGATCCTGGCAGGACCGCAAGCCGGCATTCGTGTTCGTCAATAATCGCCTCGAAGGCCACGCGCCGTCCACCATCGAGGCCGTCGCCAAGACCCTCGACCCGTGACGCGGATCCGGGCGCTCCGCACAACCCCTCTTGCCGCGAGCCGGTCTCTCGCCGTATGATAAGATGATCCGACCGAGATGCGCCGTCGGTGCGCCCGAATCCCCCGATTCCAAGGGAATGGTGGGGGTTTTTCTTGAGAGATCGGGAAAAGCCTTGCAATGTCGCGTCGTGCGGTTATAGTAGGTGATTTCACGGCCCGGATTGGTCCCCCCGGACGCAAGATCGGGAGCCGGGAGTGACGACCGAAATGCGGACTACCGGATTGCTGGCGTAGCTCAACTGGTAGAGCATCGGTTTTGTAAACCGAGGGTTGTGAGTTCGACTCTCACCGCTAGCTCCGCCTCGAAACGCCGTCCCGACCGGGATGAGCATGCCGCTGGAACGATTGGAAATCGTAGAATGGTACTGGCCTCAGATTGATACGGGAACGATCGAAATAGCGGGTGGATACCCAAGCGGCCAAAGGGGCCAGACTGTAAATCTGGTGGCAATGCCTTCGCAGGTTCGAATCCTGCTCCACCCAGGTCGGACCCGAAGAGCACAGGACGGATGGGATCTCTGTCCTCAATGCTTGCGGGGCCGTCGAGACGTCGAACTCCGAGTTCCTCCCGACCTCGGACGTTCAGGAATTGTCGGGAGCCGATCGAAGACAACCGCGGGTGTAACTCAATGGTAGAGTACCTGCCTTCCAAGCAGGCTACGTGGGTTCGATTCCCATCACCCGCTCTCCTTCGTTAAGGACCGAGGGGGACAGGGATGCCGCCAGGAATCGTCGGCATCGCTGAGGAGAGTCTGACTGGACCGGTTAGAATGCTTGCGAGGCCCTCGGGGTCGAAGGAAAACGCGAAAGACGATCAACATGCTGCCTTGGCTCAGTCGGTAGAGCGCGTCCTTGGTAAGGACGAGGTCCTGGGTTCGAAATCCCAGAGGCAGCTCTGGATTCTAGGGGCTTGGACCCGACATCAGGGCGTGAAGAGCGTCGGCACCGGCGGTTTTCGTCCCGGCCTGCCGGAATGACCATGATGAACTTCAGTGATGCCGAAAGGCGTTGAGCAAGCAGGGCAGGGCGGCTGGGTGCGTTCCCGGCGATGGACATCAGTGATGCCGAAAGGCGTTTTGAGCATCAAAAGCATAAGGGATGCCGAAAGGCGTTGAGCAATGGCCAAGGAAACCTTCACCAGAACGAAGCCGCACGTCAATGTGGGCACGATCGGGCACATCGACCATGGCAAGACGACGCTGACGGCCGCCATCCTGGCCGTGCTGTCCGTTCACGGCCGCGCCAAGTCCAAGTCGTACGCCGACATCGCCAAGGGCGGCACGGTCCGCGACTCGACCAAGACCGTGACCATCGCCGTCTCGCACGTCGAGTATGAGAGCGACAAGCGCCACTACGCCCACATCGACTGCCCGGGCCACGCCGACTACATCAAGAACATGATCACCGGCGCCGCCCAGATGGACGGGGCGATCCTGGTCGTCTCGGCGGCCGACGGCCCCATGCCCCAGACCCGCGAGCACATCCTGCTGGCCCGCCAGGTCGGCGTGCCGGCCCTGGTCGTGTTCCTCAACAAGATCGACCTGGTCGACGACGAAGAGTTGCTCGAGCTCGTCGAGCTGGAACTGCGCGAGCTGCTGACCCACTACAAGTTCCCCGGCGACGAGATCCCGATCATCCGCGGCAGCAGCCGGCCCGCCCTGGACAACCCGTCCGACCCCAAGGCCGCCCAGCCGATCCTCGACCTCGTCAAGGCGATGGACGAGTACATCCCCGAGCCGGTCCGCGAGATCGACAAGCCGTTCCTGATGCCCATCGAGGACGTCTTCTCGATCAAAGGCCGCGGCACCGTCGGCACCGGCCGCGTCGAGCGCGGCAAGGTCAAGGTCGGCGATTCGGTCGAGATCATCGGCTTCGGCGTCAAGAAGAACTCCACGATCACCGGCGTCGAGGCGTTCCAGAAGACGCTCGACGAGGGCATGGCCGGCGACAACGTCGGCGTCCTCCTCCGCGGCGTGGAGAAGAACGAACTCGAGCGCGGCCAGGTCATCTGCAAGCCCGGCTCGATCACGCCCCACACCAAGTTCGAGGCCGAGGTCTACGTCCTGAGCAAGGAAGAAGGGGGACGCCACACGCCGTTCTTCAAGGGCTACCGCCCGCAGTTCTACTTCCGGACCACCGACGTCACCGGCTCGGTGCTCAACCTGTTGTCCGAGGATAACAGCGAAGCCGAGATGTGCATGCCCGGCGATAATATCAAGATGACCGTCGAACTGCATACGCCGATCGCCATGGAGGAGAGCCTCCGGTTCGCCATCCGCGAGGGCGGCAAGACCGTCGGCGCCGGCGTCGTGACCAAGATCCTGGAGTGATCGGATTCGTCGATCGGATGGGCCGCCCGCGCCCGGGGTGACCCGGCACGGCGACCCTCGATCCCGTCGTCCTCGGCATCGACCGGCGGAGGGCGATCTCGACGAAGTGCCGGGCGCGGCGGAGTGCTCGCGGGGCATCCGCCTTGTTCCGTTCGAATCCCGCGGTGACCTCGATCGCCAGAGAGCGGCCGCTCGCCCATGCCGGGGGCTCGAGTGGCCGCGTTCTCTGGGCCGGAGAGTTGTCGAGCTGACCCGACGCGACCTGGACCGAGTTAATCCTTGACATCCCTCGCCGGCACCGGGCAGGAGTTTGATCATGCGGGAATATGTCTGGCTCGAGTGCAGCCAGTGCGGCGAACGCAACTACCGCGTCCAGAAGGAGACCCGGGGCGCCAATCGCCTGGAGCTCAAGAAGTATTGCCGGCGCGACCGGAAGCATACGCCCCACAAGGAATCGCGCAAGAAGTGAATTGAAGCGAAGTCGATGCGATCCGGGGCGGCGCGGATGATCCGCGTCGCCCGATGATCGCAGCCGTCGCCTCGGCTCGAGGCGAGTTCGGAGATCCTGGCCGTCCAGTCGCTGGAGAGGCCGGGACCGGCCGGGCCAGTTGCCTCGGCCTGACACCTACGAGCGTAGCTCAATTGGTAGAGCACCGGTCTCCAAAACCGGCGGTTGGGGGTTCGATTCCCTCCGCTCGTGCTGCCTCGCGGCGGTGCCCGGGGCGTCGCGGCGAGGCCGGACGCGTGTCGGCCAGGACAATCAATCGGATCCGCGGGGAGCCTCGGCTTCCTCGCGGATCGGCGGCAGAAACCGGGCACCCGACCCAGGATCGATCCAAGAAACCCGTACGACCCGAACCAGTCGCCACCGGCGGACGGATGCGACCGAGACCTCCGGCTGAGTTCGTACCCGTCGCAGCAATCGAGAGCGGTGCCATGGGCAAAGTGAAAGACGAAGTGTCGGCGTCGAAACCTTCGAAGCCCAGCAAGGGGAAACCCGGCGGTGCCCCGAAAAGCGTGTTCCTCCAGTTCCTCGTCAACCTGGTTCGTAGCGACCTCTACAAGCCGATGCAAGGGTGGTACGCCCGGGTCTATACGGGGCTAGGATTGGGGCTCATCGCGGCCGCCGGCGGCTACCGGATCCACGAGTCGTCGAACGAGTATAGCCAGTACTGGCACTTCGGCTTGACCGCCGGGTACGCCATCGTCTTGGGCTGGCTCATCTTCCGGATGGTCCAGTTCCCGCCGTTCGCCGAGTTCTTGATCGCCACCGAAGCCGAGATGAACAAGGTCTCGTGGACGACCAAGGATGAGCTGATCCGCTCGACGACCGTCGTGCTGATGACCGTCGTGCTGATGGCGGTGTTCCTCTTCGTCGTCGACCGGCTCTGGACCTTGATCCTCCAGATGATCGGAGTGCTCCAGTTCCATGGCGGCGGCGGATTCGGCTCGACAGCCTGAGATCGGCCGCCGCAACGGCGCGACCGAGGATCCCTCCGCGACACGCCTGCCTTGCCCGCCCCACGCTACGCTCGAGGCCCCGAGACCCACGGCCCTTGAATCCCGCTCGCTGTCCCGACGTGACTTCATTCTATGAGCCGATCAAACCACGAGTCCACCGCGTCCATCCCGCCGGAACCGACCGAACCGGCGGCCGACGAATCGCCGGACCTCGAACCCAACGGGATCGAGGTCGAGGAACAGACCCCCGACGGCGGTCAGACCGGAGTCGGGGCCGCCCGGGCCGCGGTCGAGGTCGCCGCGGACCACGAGCCGGAGCCGGAGCCGCCCGCCCCGACGCCCCCCTCGCCGCCCGCGACCGATGACGACGATCCCGCGCCGAACTCGTCTGGTATGTCCTGAAGGTCCAGAGCTCCCGCGAGGATACCATCCGCGACGCCTTGCAGCGCCGGGTCAAGATCCAGGGCCTCCAGCGCTATTTCGGCCAGATCGTCGTCCCGACCGAGAAGATTACCGAGATTCGCAACAACAAGAAACGGATCGTCGAGCGCAAGACCTACCCCGGCTACATCATGGTCCAGATGGAGCTCAACGAGAAGACCTGGTTCGTCGTCCGCGAGACCCCGGGCGTCGGCGACTTCGTCGGTGCCCACGGGACTCCGACCAAGATGACCGACGCCGAGGTCAACCAGATGCTCCATCAGGAGGAGGAGAAGTCAACCGCCGAGGCCCCGAAGGTCCGCATCGACGTCGAGCGCGGCGATCGCGTCAAGATCAAGGACGGCCCCTTCGAGAACTTCGAAGGCACCGTCGAAGAAGTCATCGAGGGCCGCGGACTGGTCAAGGTCATGCTGATCATCTTCAACCGGCCCACGCCGGTCGATCTCGAATACTGGCAAGTGGAACGAATCTGAGTTGTCAGTGGCCAGTGGCGAGTGGCTAGCGGCTAGTGAATCATCCTAGCCACTCGCCACTCGCCACTGGCCACTCAGCGAGCGGAGCGAGCGAAGACGATGGCCAAAGTGATGACGGCGAAGGTGAAGCTCCAGTGCCCCGGCGGTCAGGCGACCCCGGCGCCGCCGGTCGGCCCGGCGTTGGGGCAGCACGGCGTGAACATCGGTCAGTTCGTGATGCAATTCAACGAACGGACCAAGGAGATGAAAGGGACCACGATCCCGGTCGAGATCACCATCTACTCCGACCGGTCGTTCGAATTCATCACCAAGAGTCCCCCCGCCGCCGTGCTCCTGAAGCAGGCCGCCGGCATCGCCGCGGGCTCCGCCGAACCGCACAAGACCAAGGTCGGTACCGTGACCGCTGAACAGGTGAAGAAGATCGCCGAGACCAAGCTCGCCGACCTCAACTCCCGCGACCTCGAGCACGCCTGCCGGGTCATCGCCGGCACCGCTCGCAGCATGGGCGTGGAGATCAAGGGCTGATGCAGGGTGCTCTGCGAGCACCATCGGCTCCCCCCGGTGCGACCGCCCGCCGGGGACCGAGCGTGAGAGACGGCGGCAGCTCTGTCGATTCCCAACCGATCGAAAGGAGCGACTCCGATGGCCAAGCAATCCAAGCGCTATCGTGCGTTGCAGGAGAAGATCAAGACGACGGGACTGGTGTCGCTGCCCGAGGCGCTCCGGCTCCTGAAGACGTTCAATACGACGAAATTCAACCAGTCGGTCGAGGTGTCGACGCACCTGGGCATCGACCCGAAGCAGACCGATCAGAACGTGCGCGGGTCGGTGGCCCTGCCGCACGGGATCGGCAAGAGCGTCCGGGTGGCCGTGTTCGCCCAGGGCGACAACGCCGAGAAGGCGCGGGCCGCCGGCGCCGACATCGTGGGGGCCGACGACCTGGCGCAGCAGATCAAGGCGGGGACGATGGATTTCGACGTCGCCCTGGCGACCCCCGACATGATGGGCGTCGTCGGGCCGCTCGGCCGCGTGCTCGGCCCCCGCGGATTGATGCCTTCGCCCCGATCCGGCACCGTCACGACCGACATCACGGCCGCCGTCCGCGAGTTCAAGGCCGGCAAGATCGAGTTCCGAAACGACAAGGGGGGTAATGTTTCGGTCTCCGTCGGCAAGCTCGCCTTCTCGGAGGAGCAACTGGCCGAGAACGTCAACGCCTTCCTGAACTACCTGAGGTCGCTCAAGCCGGCCACCGCCAAGGGGACCTACATCCGGTCGGTCACCGTCTCGGCCACCATGAGCCCGGGGATCCGGGTCTCGGCGTGAGACACGATCTCGACGGAGATGATCGACGCGACCGGCCGAACGTCAAGGCACACCATCCAGACGCCCCGGGGGGGAAAGCAGCCTGAGCCATGAGTAAATATGTTAAAGAAATGATGATGGATCAGCTCAAGACGGACCTCGACGGCACCCGCTCGGTGCTGATCCTGGACCTGAAGGGGCTCGACGCCGTCGCCGAGCACGGCCTCCGCCGCGACTTGCGGAAGAAGTCGATCCGGCTGAGGGTGCTGAAGAACACCCTGGCCCGCCGCGTCTTCACCGACATGGGCATGGACGGGCTTTCGCAGTACCTCGAGGGGCCCTCGGTGCTGGTCTGGGGAGGCGACGGCGTCCCCGAGCTGGCCAAGGAGATCTCGGCCCAGGTCAAGACCCTCAAGAAGCCCACGATCAAGGGGGGGGCGGTCGATGGCGTGATCATCGGCCCGGATCAGGTCGAGGACATCACCAAGCTCCCCAGCCGCGAGGTCCTGATCGGCCAGGTGCTCGGCTTGTTGCTCAGCCCCGCCCAGCAGGTCATGTCGATGCTCTCCTCGCCGAGCAGCACGCTCATCGGCCAGCTCGAGGCCTTCATCAAGAAGCACGAGGGCGAGGGCGCCGGAGGCGATGCTGGGGCTCCCGCGGATGCCCCGCCCGCCGGAGATGTCCCGCCCGCGGGGGATGCGCCGCCCGCCGGAGAGGCTCCCACCGGAGAGGCTCCCGCCGGGGATGCGCCCGCCGCCCCCGGTTGATACGAGATCGGGCCGATCGCCCGGACCCCGACATATGCGACCGATCGCCCGGATCGACCGGGCGACAGATTTATTTCGATGAATGACCCGTACTCTTCCAGAAAGGATCGATCCTCCGATGTCCACTGCGGAAGCCTCATCATCGTTCGCCGATAGCATCAAGACCCTCGGCGACTCGCTGGTCAACATGAAGGTCATGGAAGTGCTTCAACTCACGAAGTACCTGAAGGAAACCTATGGCCTGGAAGCCGCGGCGGCCCCCGTGATGATGGGCGGCGGTGGCGGCGGTCCTGCCCCGCCACCCGAGGCCAAGGTCGAGCAGACCGAATTCGACGTGGTCCTCGAGGCGATCGGCGCCAACAAGATCAACGTCATCAAGGTCGTCCGCGCCGCCACGGCCCTGGGCCTGAAGGAGGCCAAGGACCTGGTCGAGTCGGCCCCCAAGGAGATCAAGACCGGAGTCTCCAAGGAAGATGCCGCGAAGCTCAAGAAGGAGCTCGAGGACGCCGGCGCCACCGTCAAGATCAAGTAACCGCCCGATTTTTCCGTGTTCGGTCAGGGCCGAAACCCGTAGGGTGGGTGAAACCCACCGGTTCGGCGAGGGTCTCCCGACCCCGCCGTCAACGGGACCGAAGGCTTCCCACCCAGCACAGAGCGAGAGACCTTCGGTCGGACGAGTGGCAAGGTCAGGAGACCTTGTCACAACCGTGTAAACCTTCGAGAGAGATCGACCGCTGAACACGATCTCCCAAGATAGCCCAGCCCCGAGGCCGGCGGACCCGATCGCCGACCTCGGGGTCTGTCAGCGCGGGGCCGTGGCGATCCGGGGACGACGACCGCCCGAAACCCTGCACCCTCTTCCCCCTCTGGAGCGCGACCTCATGCCCACCTCGACTTCGGTGCGTCGAATCATCCCCGGCAAGAGACGGAACTTCGGCAGGATCTCCGACGAATTCTTAGTACCGGATCTCACCGTCATCCAGACCCGCAGCTACGATCGCTTCCTCCAGGCCGACCTGACGGTCGACCAGCGGGGCGACGCGGGCCTGGAAGGCGTCTTCCGCGAGATCTTCCCCATCGAAAGCTACGACAAGACGCTCAAGCTCGAGTATCTCCACTACGACCTGGGCAAGCCGCGCTACGACCCCGACGAGTGCCGCCAGCTCCGCCTGACCTACGGCCGACCGCTCCACGTCTGGCTCCGGCTCAACAAGGGCGAGACCACGCTCGAGGAGTCGGTCTACCTCGGCGACATGCCGATCATGATCGGCGGCGGCGAGTTCATCATCAACGGAGCCGAGCGGGTCGTGGTCAGCCAGCTCCACCGCTCGCCGGGCGTGGATTTCGTCGTCGAGATCGAGTCCAACGACAAGAAGCTGCACGCCTGCCGCGTCATCCCCGAGCGCGGGAGCTGGATCGAGCTCCAGGTCACCAAGAAGGATACGCTCGGCGTCCGGATCGACCAGTCGGGCAAATTCTCATCCATGACGTTGCTCCGCGCCATGAGCCCGATGTATTCGTCCGACGAGGCGCTGCTCCAGGCGTTCTACGAGACCGAGGAGATCGACACCGCCGACGAGAAGGCAGCGACCCTGCTCGAAGGCCGGATCGCCTGCGGCGACGTCGTCGACCCGGCCACCGGCGAGGTCCTGATCGATAGCGGCAACACGATCTCCAAGGTCTCGGCGCAGGTGCTCGCCGACGCCGGCAACCTCGGCAAGATCGTGGTCCTGAAGGAGGCGCGCGACCCGCTGATCCTCCAGTCGCTCCAGGAAGACCCGACCACCGACCACGAGAGCGCCCTGCTGCGGATCTACCAGCGGCTGCGGCCGGGCAACCCGCCCCAGCTCGAGAAGGCCCGCGAGCTCTTCCACGAGAAGTTCTTCGACACCAACCGGTATCGCCTGGGCAAGGTCGGCCGGTTCCGGATCAACCGCAAGTTCAGCCAGGACATCCCCGAAGACCGGATGACCCTCGACCCGGAAGACTACGTCAACGCCATCCGGTACATCCTCAACCTGAGGAAGGGCAAAGGGCACGTCGACGACATCGACCACCTGGGCAATCGTCGGTTGCGCACGATCGACGAGCTCGCCTCCGACGAGCTACGCAAGGGCTTCCTCAAGCTCAGGCGCACGGTCCAGGAGCGGATGAGTCTCAAGGACGCCGAGGACATGACGCCTCGGTCGCTGATCAACCCCAAGAGCATCAGCGCCGCGATCGAGTACTTCTTCGGCCGCGGCGAGCTCTCGCAGGTCGTCGACCAGACCAACCCGCTGGCGCAGTTGACCCACGAGCGGCGCCTCGACGCCCTGGGCCCCGGCGGGCTCAATCGCAAACGCGCCGGCTTCGAGGTCCGCGACGTCCACATCTCCCACTACGGCCGCATCTGCCCGATCGAGACTCCTGAAGGGACCAACATCGGCCTGATCAGCTCGCTGGGCATCTACGGCGGCGTCGACGAATACGGCTTCCTGGTCACGCCCTACCGCCAGATCACCCATGGCAAGATGACCGAGAACGTCGTCTGGATGCGGGCCGACGAGGAGAGCGAAGCTTACCTGGCGCCGGCCGACTCCCCGGTCGACGAGCACGGCAAGCTCAAGGGCACGATTATCACGGCGCGGTACCAGACCGACTTCGTCATGGCGACGGTTGACAGCATCCAGTACATGGACATCTCGCCCAAGCAGATGGTCGGCGTCTCGGCCGGGCTGATCCCGTTCCTCGAGCACGACGACGCCAACCGCGCCCTGATGGGTTCGAACATGCAGCGCCAGGCGGTGCCTCTGCTGGTCGCCGAGCCGCCGATCGTCTGCACCGGGCTCGAGCGGGCCGTGGCGATCAACTCGGGCATGGTGGTCAAGGCGGCGCTAGAGGGCACGGTCACCTACGTCGATTCCAGCCGCGTCATCATCGATCACAACCAGATCTACAAGATGCGGAAGTACGTCGGGCTCAACGAGCGGACGTGCCTGAACCAGAAGCCGACCGTCACCATCGGCCAGCACGTACAGAAGGGCGACCTGCTCGCCGACGGCGCCTCGACCTTCAAGGGCGAGCTGGCCCTGGGCCGGAACGTGCTGGTCGCGTTCATGGCCTGGGACGGCTACAATTTCGAGGACGCGATCATCATCTCCGAGAAGCTCGTGCGGGAAGACGTGTACACGTCGATCCACATCGAGGAGTTCGAGATCGAGATCCGCGAGACCAAGCTCGGCCGCGAGGAGTTCACCCGCGACATCCCCAACGTCTCCGAGAAGGCGCTGCGGAACCTCGACGACAACGGCGTGGTGCTGATCGGCACCTACGTCAAGCCGGGCGACATCCTTGTCGGCAAGGTGGCGCCCAAGAGCAAGAGCGAGCTGACGCCCGAGGAGAAGCTGCTGCACGCGATCTTCGGCCGCGCCGGCGAGGACGTCAAGAACGACTCGCTCGAGGTCCCCTCCGGCGTCGAGGGGATCGTGATCAACACCCAGCGATTCAGCCGCCGGATGAGCCTCAATGAGGAGGAGCGCAAGGCGTTCGAGAAGGAGCTCAAGGACACGGAGGCCGTCGAGAACGTCCGGATCGCCGACGAGTACAAGCAGATGATCAAGGCGCTCGAGGAGGCCCTGGGCGGCCCGGTGACCGACCCGGCCACCGGCAAGCCGCTGGGCCGCGCCAAGGACGCCAAGGACCTGGTCGAGGAGAGCGACCGGTTCAAGCTCGACGCGCTGGACATCCGCAGCCCCGAGGCGGTGACCAAGGCCAAGGAGGCCGTCCGCCAGTACGCGCCCCGCATCGAGTCGCTCAAGGACGAGAAGGAACGGCGGATCAACAGCCTGAAGCGGGGCGACGAGCTCCCCTCGGGCGTGCTCCAGATGGTCAAGGTCTACATCGCCACCAAGCGGGTGATCTCCGTCGGCGACAAGATGGCCGGCCGCCACGGCAACAAGGGTGTCATCGCCAAGATCCTCCCCGAGGAGGACATGCCGTTCCTCGCCGACGGCACCGGCGTCGAGATCTTGCTGAACCCGTTGGGCGTCCCCAGTCGTATGAACGTCGGCCAGATCCTCGAGACCCACCTGGGCTGGGCCGCGGCCAAGCTGGGCTTCCAGGCCGTCTGCCCGGTCTTCGACGGCGCCAGCGAAGACACCATCCGCCAGTGCCTCAAGGACGCCGGCCTGCCCGAGAACGGCAAGGCCATCCTCTACGACGGCCGATCCGGCGACAAGTTCGACCAGCGCGTGACGGTGGGCTACATCTACATGCTGAAGCTCCACCACCTGGTCGACGACAAGATCCACGCCCGGGCCACGGGCCCCTACTCGCTGATCACGCAGCAGCCACTGGGCGGCAAGGCCCGCTTCGGCGGCCAGCGATTCGGCGAGATGGAAGTCTGGCGCTCGAGGCGTATGGCGCCGCCTACATCCTCCAGGAGCTCCTCACCGTCAAGTCCGACGACGTCGAGGGCCGCACCAAGATCTACGAAAGCATGGTCAAGGGCGAGAACACCCTTGAGGCCGGCACCCCCGCCAGCTTCGACGTCCTCACCAACGAGATCCGCGGACTTGGGCTCAACATGCAGCTCGAGAAGAAGCGGATCTGATCGCGTTGACCGTAGCTCTCCCGATGACTAGCCTGGAGGTCGGGAGGATCAGGTGCCGAGAGGCTCCTGGCCTCCCGATCGTCGATCTGGAGGGGAGCCATGGTCGTCCGCGTTACAGAACCCGGGCGACCGGCCTTCCAACTCAGGAAGGGCGAAGAGGGGCTGTCGCTTTTCGACCCCGCCGCCGTTCAACCGCCGCTCACCGAATCCGAGATTCTGGATGCGTTCCGATCCGGGAGCATTCTCGTTGTCCGGGACGTGGCCGAGATCGAAGAGAGAGGGCTCGAAGTGGTCCCAATCCTCGGAGTGGAGTCTTTGCCTCCACGGTTGCGGGAGGCGCATGTCGAAATTCGCCCGGGGCCTGGAATGACACGCGCCGAATTCAAGCAGGTATTGAAAGAGTTAGAATAACATGAGCGTGAAGAACTCCCCAGGTCTGGAGATCGGCAGCGACCTCATCGATGCGATCCGGAACTTCCCCGTGCGCCGAGAGATCGAGCACTGCGGCACACATATCGCACTCGATCCTTTCGATTTCTACACGACTTGCCCCCATTGCGGCACTCGCATCAAAGTCCGATCTTTTTCGGCGCTGCCGGAGATCGAGGACATTTTCGATGCCGTCTTCGAGTGGATGAACCGGGAAGAAGCCCGTAGCATCGCGGATCGTCGGCAGGCGGCAATTGCATCGGAAGAATAGAGAGGTTGAAAAATGACGATCAAAGGCGACTGCGAGCGAGCCCTGCGATCGTCCGATCCGGCGCGGCAACTCCGCGCACTTGCTCTGCACCTATCCGCCCAGGGCCAGGACAAGGAGACGATCATCGAGCGATTTGAGATGACACGGGAGGAGCTTCGCCAGGCGAACCGTGAGGCCGACGAGGATTCCTTGATGGATGTCCTCGATTGTCTGGTGGGCTGGTGCAGTCCGGAGATGAAGCTGCTCGCCGATCACAATGAATCCGTCAGGAGATGATTGGAGAGTCATCTCCTCAATCTGATCTCTGCACCCACCTCCTTGCATGGTACGAGCTTTCCCGGATGTCGTGGAGCTCGTCCCGACCCTCAGAGATTGATCTCCTCGAAGTCATGAAGCCGATCCGTTATCGAACTCGATGGAGCTTGCCATGTCGAAAGCTTCGATCATGTCATCGGCGGAGCGAGAAACCCTCGACCGCTACTACCGCGAAGGTGGGCTCCGCGCCATGGCGTCGCCACACGTCCATTACGATGAACCGACTTGTCCTCATCTCAATTGCGGCCACACGATGGAATGGATCGATTTCAAGCTGGAATTCCACGGGGACCCGGAGGGGATCGACAAGCCCCTGGTCCGTGCTTGGTGGGAAGGGCGTGGTTTCATCGGTCGTTGTCCGAACTGTCAGAACTGGGTCCGGTTCACGACGCTTGCAATGGAGCCCATCGACGAGGATCAATCAGCTCACTATCCTCAACTCCCGGAAAACTGGCACACTCTGGCCCAGTTCGCCTGAGCCTCGGAAAAGAGAGCGTCGGCAAACTCATCCATGTACATGTAATTTCTGAATACGAAAAGTATCCGTATGTTTATCGCGTTTAAGCTAAATTTCCTCGGTCTCCCGAAAGCGGGAAGGGATTCGTCCGCGAACTGAAGAAAGAAATCGCTTTCAAGAAAATTCGGTGCTGTCCTATCTTGAAGAGGGAAACGGGTACGCAGGGGAACGGGGACGGATTAGCAATCTAGCTGCGTCCCCGTTTCGGTCCCCCGTCCCCGTTTCGGTCCCCCGTTTCACTTCGAGCTGCGTCCCCGTTTCACTTCGCGTCCCCGTTTCACTTCTCCCCTACCGACCCGAACGCCGGCGGAGGACCAAGCCAATGGGAATGGTCACACCGGCGATAATCAACAAGACAGCCGAGGAGGGCTCCGGGACGGAAGCTGTGCTGAAGGCAATCCCGGCGGCATCGTTGAGTCCGGTATCCGCGATAACGCCCAGGTAGCTTCCTGAAGGTTTGTATTCCGTGATCGTATCATTGCCATTGTTCACAACGTACAGATTTCCGTTCGGTCCGAAAGCGATTCCTATTGGATCATTTAGACCGGCATAGGTGATAATGCCGAGATATTGTCCCGTTGGGGAGTATTCCACGATCCTGTCGTTGCCGCCCGAAAAAACGCCGAGTACTGCCGCGTAGAGGTCACCTTGGGAGTTGAAAGCGATACCCACTACCCCTGCGATATTGGTGATGAAGTTTCCCTCATACACACCCGTCGATGAAATTTTCGCCACCACTCCGCCGAATTGATCGGTGACGTAGAGGTTACCCTGAGCGTCGAAGGCACTGAAATAAGCCCGCTGCAGACCGGGGTTGGAAAAAATTCCTAGATATTGACCTGTCGGAGAGTATTCGAGGACATCCCCTCCATAGTAATTGTTGACCAGGAAATCTCCGTTGGCACCGACCTGCACCTGGCCGGTATTGTAAGACCTAGAGACATTCAACAGGAGTGTTCCACTCGGGGAGTATTCCGCGAATCCATCGGAATAGGAAACGAGAATGTCTCCCGCGCGATCGACAGTGACGTTGTGGGCAAGGGGTAGGCTCGATGCGAAAGCACCGAGATTGGCACCCGACAGCGAGAATTGATTGACGTCATTAAAGCCTTCATTTCCGACGAGGATGGTAGCCTGGCCGGCCTTCGACTGTTTCGGAAAGTGAAGGGAAAGCATCGCGATCAGCGTCGCTAGGCCGAGGATTTCGAACAGTTTTGAACATAGCTCTTCTCCTGGCGGAAGTGGATCGTTCTGTCGTGGTTCAACGATGTAGAAAGGTCATCCTGGATGGGCAAATCGATCGGCATCGGCGGCATCCGATTCGGTCAGCGGTCTTCGAGTCCTTGTCTAGTCCAAGCACGCCTCTCCATGCCGGTGGACCCATGCATTCCTCCGAGCGTACGTGGAATCCTGGCAGGAATCTTGTGATCCGATCCCGCCGGTCATATGATGGGTGCACCTGGGAAACCAAGGATCGGTCTCCCCTATCTGGTTTACGAATCGATTCCGCGCGGATTTCCAAGAAAATGGCCGGTTCGAGTGAATTAAACGTGTCGGGAGTGAATTAAACGTGTCGGGAACCGATTCGACATTCCTGTTCCTGACTCCTTTCCGCGACCTGTACGCGGCTTACCGGCCATTGCCAAGCCATTCGGGGCAGTCCGGACTTGCCATCGCCGCTCCCAGACGATCTTCTCCAACCCACCTCAGAGATCACCTTGGATTCCGATCACAATCTTGTTTTCCGCTGTTGACCGTCATAGGATGGATGCCCACAAGGAATCCGAAATCGATTCCCCTCTCTCTGGTTTACGAAACGCTTCCGCGCGGATTTCGAAGAAAAATCGCCCGCGTGTCGCAAGTCGTTCGTTCGTGGCCCTTTCCGTACACGGAGCATTCGGCGATGAGTCTGCTCCATGAAGGCTCGACGAGTCCGACCCTGCTCGGCGAGGTCGCGAACTGGGACAACCATCCTGCCTGGGTCCGCTTCCGGAGCCGGTACGATCCCCTCTTGAGGCTGTGGTGCGCCAACCTGGGTCTCGACTCGGATTCGGTTGACGAGGTCTGCCAGCGCATCTGGATCGAACTGGCGGGCCGGATGCTTACGTTTCGTTACGATCCCAACGGCGGCTTCCGGAGATGGCTCAGGACGCTCTGCGTGTCGCGCGCGCTCGATTTCATGCGGCAACGGAAGGCCGCCGGACTCCTCAGCCTCGACGATCGCGATGAGGAGACAGGGGCTCACGCGTATGGGGACGCGATCGAGACTGATGACATCGGAGAGGCCGACGACCCATCTCGACTCCTCCTGTTCGACGAGGCCGAGAAGGTCCAGGCCGCGGTGAGGGCGAATGTCAAGCCGCAGTCGTGGGACGCCTTCTGGCTGGTCGCCGTCTGCGACTGGAAGGTTGCGGAGACGGCCAGGGCGCGGGGATGACTCATACCGCCGTCTATGCCGCCAGGGAGCGGGTGGCCCGGATGCTCCGCGACGAAGGCAAGCGCGTGTCGGACCGCTGGCCGGTCGGACGTTGATGGCCCGATGATTGGGAAAGGTTGAAAAGCATGTCGACCTGCCCTGGAGAGATGATCCTGCGTTCGCTCGGCTCCGACGCGATCGGCGACGCGACCTATGCCGCGATCGAAGGGCATGTCGAGGATTGCCCGGCCTGCAAGGCGCTACTGGAGCGCCTCGCCCATCGGAGTACCGATGCCCCTCGGGACTCGCCCGTCGCGAAGCGGACGCCGCGGATCCCGGGTTTCGAGATCCACCGCGAGCTGGGCCGGGGTGCGATGGGCGTGGTCTACCTGGCGACCCAGACGGGCCTCGGTCGTCCGGTCGCCCTCAAGATCCTCCCGGGTGCGGTCGATTCCGACGACCCCTCGGGCGCCCGGCGGCGATGGCTCCGCGAGGCACGCGCAGTCTCGAGCATCCGCCACCCCAATCTCGTGCCGCTCTACGATTATGGCGAGGCCGACGGCCGGTACTTCCTGGTCCTCGAGCACATCCCCGGCGGCAGTCTCAAGGGACGGCTGACCGGTCCGCTCCCGCCTCGCGCGGCCGCGGGATTGGTCGAGACGATCGCTCGCACGGTCGCTGATATCCACGGTCGCGGCTTGCTCCATCTCGACCTCAAGCCCTCGAACATCCTCCTGGACGGCGAGCCGAACGTCGCGTGGGACGCCTGGATTCCCAGGGTCTCCGACTTCGGCCTCGCCCTCTTTGCGGACCCCGACGCTTCGATGACGACCCTGGCAGGCCCTCGCGGCACGCCCTCCTACATGGCACCGGAGCAGACGGTGGCGCCGCGGGCCGGGATGGGGCCGCCGACCGACATCTACGCCCTGGGAGCCGTGCTCTACGAGCTGATGACCGGCCGGCCGCCGTTTCAGGGGGCCTCGACGATCGAGACGCTCGATCAGGTCCGCGGCCAGGAACCCGTGCCGCCGCGGCGGCTCAACCCGGCGATTCCCCGCGATCTCGAGACCATCTGCCTGACCTGCCTGCAAAAGGATCCGGGTCGGCGTTATGCGACGGCCGACGCCCTGTCCGAAGACCTCCGCCGCTGGCTCGACGGCCGCCCCATCGCCGCCCACCCGGCGTCACCGGTCGAGAAGGCATGGCGGTGGTGCCGTTGACGCCCGGTCGTCGCCGCGCTCGCGGCCGGCCTGGCACTGAGCCTCGCGGCCTGCTTCTTCGGCGTTTTCTTGCTCTGGAGGTATGCCGAGGCGGAAAGGGGCCGCACCGAAACCGAGAAGGAACGTGCCGAGGCCGACTATGAGATGGGCCTCGCCGCCCTCGCTGACATCCTCGACCTGGGCGAGACGAGCATCGAGCCGACGGTGGTCGTGCAGAGGGATCGGGTTCAACCGGTCTCTCCAGGCCACTCGAAGCCGAATCCTCGAGTTGGCCAGGAGACGGCCCGACGATCCCGCGATCTGGAAGCGGATGGCCCTCGTGAACCTCTTTCTCGGCAGGAACTTCGAATATCAAGGAAAGTGGATCCAAGGGGAATTGCTGTACGCCGAGTCCCTCATGGAATGGGAGAAGCTCCTGGTGAAGAACCCCGGGGACCTCAACGCTGGGTATCGGCGGTGGCAGACCTTCCAGTGTCTGGCGAGAGTGTTCGAACAACAAGGGAAGCCCGGCGAGAGCGCACACTTCTGGGAGCGGGCGATCGCCCAGGGTGAATCGGTGATGCCCAGGATGCCCGATCCCGATTTCAATAGCATGGCGGAATGCCGGATGGAGCTCGCCATGTTGCGACATCGCCAGGGCGATGATGGGCCGGCGCTTACCCTGCTGCAAACCAATCTCGATATGTTGCAGGACGTGCCGGTGAAGGCCAGGACTTCGGACGTATTGCGGAGGCTGGTCGAAACCCGGGGTGATCTCCTCGAGTTACTCGGGGAATCCGGCACGTTAACCGCGCAGGACTGGGCGAGGCAAAAGGTCGGGTTGCTGGGTCTGGCTCCTGGCCTGAATCGTGGGAAGGCCCGCCAGATCCTGGAAGAAGCCTATCGATTTCAGCTCTCGCTCACGAGCACGGCTTCCTTCGAACGCCGGACCGACAAGCTCGAGAAAGCACGCCGAACCGCCGACCGGATGCATGCGTTCGGGCGCCTCCTCGTCTCGGAGCATCCCGACCTGCCGGTCGCGCACCTCGCATTGAGCCTGGCTTTCGTTCAGTTTGACAAGAATGCCTGGCCGATCAACGACCGCGCCGCCATCGAACGGAACCTGCGTCTGGCCATAGAAGAGGCCCGTCAAGCCCTGCACCTCGATCCGCAAGATGCGCGAGCGCGTGATGAAGTGGCCGTGCTACAAAGGCGGCTCGATGGACTCACGACATCGCCAGGACAAACAGTGCCCGAGAATCCGTCGGTTCGCTCGGTCTCACGACGATGATGAGGGCCGGAAAGTCCGAACGACATCCGGCCTTCTTGCCCGTGTGAGGGTCGAAGCGGGTGAAAGCATCGAGGTAGCCCATGTCCCTCATGATCGGAATTGGCGACGGCCGATCGGCATGCTCCATCGATAAGAGGCCAGCGATTGCAATGGAAGACGACGGCTACTACTGGTTCCTTCACCCCCTCTTCGTCGCACTCGCCGAGGAAACCGGCCAGTACGTGGACCTCTACGGCGGCGCTCGCTTCCAGGGCCAAGACCTGGATGCCCTGGAGCGAGCCCTGGCATCCTCGCGCCAGCTCATCGAGGTGCAACCGTCCGCCTGAGAGGTTCACCTCGGGACCCGGGTCTCGCCGGAGCGACAGGAGTTGTACGATCGCGTCGAACGGGACCGCTTCGTCGAACGGATCGCTCGATGGCAGCAGATAGTGGTAAGGGCCCGGGTGTCCGATCGCCCGGTGCTGTGCGTCGGAGACTGAGGGTCTGTCTCGGAAGGTCTTCGTAGGGTGCTCTGTGAGCACCGATTCGGCGTGATTCGCCAAATTCGGTGCTCACAGAGCACCCTACGAGACGTCCACCGGACCTTTCGAGACAGACTCCGAGGTGACGGCCCCGGTCAACTTCGATATAACGAGTAGGGAATTGGAGGTATGACCGTGGCACGAGCCCGCAATCGCGATCGGAAGAAAAAGCCGGTCAGCTTCGAGACGGTGCGACAACTCGCACTCGCCCTGCCCGGCGTGGAGGAGGGCACCTCCTACGGCACGCCCGCGTTCAAGGTCCGCGGCAAGCTCTTCCTCCGGCTCCATCAGGACGGCGAATCGCTGGTCGTCGGTATCGACGCAGACGAACGGGCGATGCGGATGCGCACCGACCCGGAGACCTACTACATCACCGACCATTATGCCGACCACCCGTGGATGCTCGTTCGCCTTTCCTCGGTCAGCACGGAAGACCTCGGCGAGCTCATGGAAGGCGCGTGGCGACGCAGGGCCCCCGCGCGTCTGGTCGCCACTTTCGACCCAACCAATCGGTGAAATAGAGATTTCCCTGAGATTCGATCGCCGAGAAAGTGAACCGCACCAACCCGGCATCGGAGAAGAGCCCCATGCTTTGACTGGTGGAGACGCTCCGAGAATTCTCGGCTCCTATGCATCGCTCCGTCGCAGCGCCTGCACCATCTCAGACCTGAGCTCCGCGACCAGTGTCGCGGCAGGGAGCGACCGCGCGAGAGGCGCACCCTGGCCTGCCCACTGGGCTCCGTAGCCGAATTCTCCCGCAGCCTTCGCGGCGGCGTGTAGCGCCTTCCCGGCGTCATAAGCGATCGGGTATTCCGGGATCGCCCGGACATCCACCGCGTCGCCGAGCGCCGTGAATCGGTTTGCCAGGCATCGTGCCGGTCGGCCCGAGATCGCCGACGTCATGACGGTGTGCCGGGCACTCGGGCCGAGCAAGGCGGCCTGGAACCCGGCATCGGCCGACGACTCCGGGCACGCGATGAACGCGGTACCGAGCTGGGCGGCGCTCGCCTCGAGCGTGAGGCACGCCGCGATCCCCGCCCCGTCCATGATCCCGCCGGCCGCGATCACGGGGAGGCCCAGGCTCGTCACGAGCAGCCGGGTCAGCGCCAGCGTCCCCAACCGGTCGTCCGGCAAGTCCGGGTCGAAGACTCCGCGGTGCCCTCCCGCCTCATAGCCCTGCGCCACCACCGCATCGACTCCTGCCGAGGCGACGGCGCGCCCTTCCTCCAGGTTCGTGGCCGTGGCGAGCAGGACGATCCCGGCGGCGTGCAGGGCGTCGATGCGTTCTCGCGATGGCAGACCTAAGTGGAAGCTCACGACCTTAGGTCGCTCTTCGACGAGCACGGCGAGCATGGCATCATCCTCGACGAAGCTCCGGTAGATTTCACGGAGCTGCCGGGGCGGCTTCGCGCCGTAACGCCGGAAAGCGGGCGAGAGCCGCTCCAGCCAATCAGCCTCCCGATCGGCGTCGGAGACCGCGGGTCTGTGACAGAATACGTTGACGTTGAACGGGCATCCGGTCGCGTCGCGGACCTCGCGGATCATCTCGCGGGCGACCTCGGCCGTCGCCGCACCGACGCCGATGGAGCCCAGCCCGCCCGCATTCGACACGGCCGCGGCCAGGGCCGGGGTCGAGACGCCCGCCATCGGCGCCTGAATAATGGGCAGCTCGATGCCGATCTTCTCGAGCAAGCCGTTCATGGAAGTGCCTCTTCTGCATTTGATGCTGGCACTGTTCGGACGTAAGGGGAGGCTACAATCGGCTTCGTGGCGCGACCCGATCCTCGATCCTCCCGAATCGATCGCGGGACCATCTCCGAAAGCAGCCCCCGCGGCGCGACGACGGCCGGGTCGTGCTCGGAGAATCACACGGTGACGACGACCTTGCCGATCTGCTGGTTCGACTCCAAGTACCGGTGGGCCGCGACGATCTCCTCGAGGGGAAAGGTCTTGGCGATGATCGGCTTGAAGCTGCCGTCGGCGAGCCCGCCGTTGATGAATGCCTTGCCGCGTTCCAGGCGTTTCGGATCGCTGGTGATCTCCATCATCACGTAGCCGCGAATCGTGATCCACTTGCCCAGGAGATCGAATAGCGGGAGCGGCGTCGGCTCGGGGCTCGAGGCGCCGTAGAGGAACACGATGCCAAGTTGGGCGGTCGCCTGCACGAGCTTCGCGACGGTCGGGCCGGCCACCGGGTCGAAAACGACGCGGGCCCCTTTCCCTCCGGTGAGGCCGAGGATCTCGCCGACCAGGTCCTGTTCGTCCGTGGCGATCACCTGGGCCGCTCCGGCATCGAGGAGGGCCTGCCGCTTCGAAGTGCCGCGCGTCAGGGCGATGGGGACCGCTCCCACCTTGTTGGCGATCTGGATGGCCGCCAGGCCGACGCTGCTCGACGCCGCGGGGATCACGACCGCATCGCCGTCGGCCAAACCGGCGATGTCGATCAGGGCTCCGTAGGCGGTCATGTACTGCATCCAGACCGCCGCCGCATCGACCCATGAGAGCGACGCAGGGTGTCGGGCCACGGCGTGGGCCGGGGCGTTCGCGAGGTCGCCGTAAAGCCCATACGCGTTCATGGAGAAGCTCGGGATGGTGCTGACCGCGTCACCGACCTTGAAGCCCTGCACGCCCGGTCCGATCGCGGCGACGGTACCTGCCGCCTCATATCCCAGACGCGCGGGAAGCCTGGGCTCTTCCAGGTACTGGCCGCGGCGAAACATCGACTCCGCGCGGTTGAGCCCCAACGCATGAACGCGTATCTGGATTTCGCCCGGGCCGGGCGGCGAGACCTCCAGCTCTTCGATCCTCAGGACCTCGGGCTCACCGGTCTCGTGAAATCGCACAACTCTGGCCATGATACTCTCCTGGAAAGAGCGGTCCGACTCGGCACCATTGCGGGAATTCTATCAGCGGGGGCAATGAGGAGAGAAGGGAGCGTGCCCCGTCTGGTCCATCCTGCTGACATCACGGGGGATGCGATCTCGATGACGACCCAATTGGGACCGGACCTATGGCCCCACCACGTCCAGCCCGACGGACTTCACCTCGGCCGAACTCCCGCCCAGCATCAATTGGAAGCGGCCGGGCTCGACGCACGCGCTTCAGGTCGGGCCCGTGATAGGCGAGGTGCTCCGGCCCCACCTCGAACGTCACCGTGCGCCGCTCTCCGGGCGACAGCGTGATGCGTCGGAAGCCCTTCAGCTCCATCACGGGCCGGGTGGCGCGGCTCACCTCGTCGCGGATGTAGAGCTGGACGACTTCGTCGCCGGCCCGCGCCCCGGTGTTGGTCACCTCGACGGAGGCCGTGGCCCGGCCGTCCGCCGGGATCCGCGCGGGCGAGACCGTCGGGGCGGAGTACGAGAACGTCGTGTACGAGAGGCCGTGCCCGAAGGGGAAGAGCGGCCGTGTCGAATCGAAGAGGTAGCCGCGCATCGCCGTCGGCTTGCGGTTGTAGAACAGCGGCAGTTGGCCCACGCTGCGGGGGAAGCTGACCGGAATCTTGCCGCCCGGGTTCACGTCGCCGAAGAGCACCTCGGCCACCGCGGTGCCGCCCTCCTGGCCCGGGTACCAGCACTCGAGTATCGCCGGGGCGCGCTCGGCCAGCTCCGCGATCGCGGGGGGTCGGCCGTTGATCAGCACCATCACCGTCGGCTTCCCAGCGTCCAGGACCGCTCGCACGAGGTCCTCCTGCTGTCCCACCAGCCGCAATTCCGACCGGTCGCCCAGGTGATTCTCGGCGTACGCCTCGCGCACCGTCTGCTCGTTGTCTCCGACCACGACGATCACCGCGTCGCTGTCGCGAGCCAGTGCCACCGCCTCCGCAATCCGGCGACGGTTGGCGTCCGGGTCCGGGAGCACCACGCGGTCGGCCGACCAACGCGCCTGCGAGCGCGTGCCGCCGACGAGCGGCTGCGGGCCGCGGGTGAAGGACGAGTCCTCGGTGATGCGCACCCCCTCCGCGTGACGGACGGTGGCGCCGGCCCCCAGTCGCTTGCGGACCCCCTCCAGGATGCTCACCGAGTGGCGCGGCACGCCGGAGTAGCCGCCCAGCATCACCTCGGCCGAGTGCGGGCCGACCACCACCGCCCGGCGCACCCGGTCGGCGTGCAAGGGGAGCAGTCCACCCCGGTTCTGGAGGAGCACGATCGCCTGGCGCGCCGCCTCGAAGGCCAGCCTCCGGCTCTCCGCCGAACCGGAGATCTCGTCGGCGCGGGCGGGGTCCACGTACGGGTCCTCGAACAGGCCGAGCTCGAATTTCTCGCGCAGCAGCCGCCGCGCGGCGTCGTCGATCGCAGCCTCGAACACCGTCCCCTTCTTCACCTGCTCGACCAGGGTGGCATAGGTCTCCACGTCCGGAAGCTCCACGTCCACGGTGGCCGCCAGGGCCTGGCGCGCCGCGTCGGCGGCGTCCGCAGCCACGTGGTGACGGCCGGCGAGCTGGCTGACGGCCTGCCAGTCCGAGACGATCGTGCCGTCGAAGCCCCACTCTCCCCGCAGCACGCCGCGGAGCATCCCGCGGTTGGCGTGCGAGGGGACACCGTCGAGCTCGTTGTAGGAGGGCATCAGGCTGCGCGCATGTCCCTGCGTCACTGCCAGTTCGAATGGGGGGAAGAAGACGTCGCGCAGCGTCCGCTCGCCGAGCGACGCCGGGCCCACGTTCGTCCCGGACTCCGGCTGGCCGTGCCCGGTCATGTGCTTCAGCGTGGCGATCACGTGCCGGGCCGGGATCGTCCGGCCGCCCCCTTGCAGGCCGCGCACCGCCGCCAGGCCCATCCGCGCCACCAGGTACGGGTCCTCGCCGTAGGTCTCCTCGATGCGCCCCCAGCGGGGGTCGCGCGCCACGTCCACCACCGGGGCGAGCACCTGCTGTGCACCACGGGCCCGCACCTCCCGCGCGACCACGGCGAAGGCGCGCTCCACCAGGTCCGGGTTCCAGGTGCTCGCCAGGGCGATGGCCTGCGGGAAGCTGGTCGCCTCCTGGCCCTGGAGCCCGTGCAACGCCTCCTCGTGGAAAATCACGGGGATGCCGAGCCGCGTGTGGTCCTTCACCCACCGCTGGATCGCGTTGGTGAACTCCGCCTGCGCCGCGCCCCGTGGCCGTCGCTCGGGCGCTCGATCCGGCCGATACCCACCCGGAACCACTCCGGCGCACGGGCGGGGTCGAAACGCCCCTGGGCGTCCGTGATCGGCTGTTTGGCGCCCCAGATGCACATCATCTGCGCCACCTTCTCCTCGAGCGTCATGCGCGAGAGGAGGTCCTCCACGCGCCGCGCCGTCGGCAGCGCGGGGTCCCGGTAGTCGGGTCGCGCCGCCTGATTTTGCCCCCAGACAGTCGCGGCCGGCAGGAAGGAACAGAGCACCAGCAGGCCCGGCAAGCGGTCGTATCGCATCAGGTCCTCGGTACGGAATCGGTGTGGTCGAGGACTCTGCCCTCGAGTTGCGGGGTGGAGGACCACGAAGCCCCTGTCTCCCGACGCTCGTCGCAGAGCCGGATCGCGGCTATCGAGGACCGATTATAATGGACAGGAGGGTGCGGTGTTGCCGGGCCGATTCGCGTCGTTCGCCCGCCACGCCGCCATCGCCTTCAATGCTCCGCCTCGGCGCGCTTCGATCACATCGACAGACGCGACCAACCGCGTGCTCGAAGCTCCAGAGTGTCGGCCCCCACCCTGACTTGGATCGAACAAGAAACATCGTGTGATTCAAGCAACCGGGTTCGACTTGAGCCATTCCTCCAGCCGCCTCAGCCCTTCGGCGAAGCCCACTCGGGGTTCGTAGCCCAGGTCGCGGCGGGCGCCTTCGATGCTGAACCAGTGCGTCGTGGAGAGCTGACGCGCCATGAAGCGCGTCATGGCGGGCTCGTCGCGACGTCCGGTCAGGGAGTATGCGGCCTCGAGCAGTCCGGAAGCGACCAGCGCCATCGGACGCGAGATCGACCGGCGGACCGCGCCCATCTGGGCCGCCTTGAGCAGGTTGTCGACCATCTCCCAGAGCGGGATGGTCTCGCCTTGCGTGATGAAGTACGCCTTGCCGGCGACGTTCGAGCCGGGCGCGAGCCGGTCGGCGGCCAGGAGATGGGCCTCGGCGGCATTGTCGATATAGACGGGATCGATGAGCGTGGTCGTGGGCCCGATCCGCTTCAGCCGGCCCGTCCGGGCGCGGGCGACGAATCGGGGCAGGATATTGTTATCGCCCGGGCCCCAGATCAGGTGGGGGCGAATCGCGACCGTCGCGAGGTCGTCCGAATTGGCGGCCAGGATGGCCTGCTCGGCGAGTGCTTTCGTCCTGGGGTAGGCCGCCTCGAATCGGCTCGAGTACGGAGTCGACTCATCGACGCCTTCCATATCCAGGCCGTTGAAGACCACGCTGGGCGAGCTCGTGTAGATGATCCGTCTCGTCCCGGTGGCCCGGCTCGCGTCGAGGAGGTATCGAGTGCCCTCGACGTTCGCCCGATAGTATTCGCGGTCCGTCCCCCAAAGTCCGGCCTTGGATGCCGTGTGGAAGATCGTGTCGCAACCCGCCACGGCACGCGAGACCGCCTCCGCATCGGCGATGTCCCCCCGGACTTGCTCCACGCCGAGTTGCCGGAGGTGCGGGTAATCGCCCCGCGCCAGGCTGCGGACCGCCAGGCCGCGATCCCTGAGTAATCTCACAAGGGCCGTACCCAGGAATCCGCCGCCGCCGGTCACCAGGACCCGACCCAGTCCCTCGCCGCTCATGAGGGGACTCTCCTCGACGCCCAGACGGCGAGCTCCTCGCGGAAAATCTTCGAGTTATGGCGGATATCCACCGGGAACGCCCTGTGGAACAGGACTGTTCGGATCTTGCTGGTATGCGCGTGGCCGCGGCCGAGCTCGAGGAGCTCGCCCCGGATGCGTTCCTGCTCGCGGGCGGACAGGCGCCGGACCGCCTCGATGCAGATCACCGGAATCGTCGCGCCGCTCGCGCGGTTCGCAACCCCGCCCCTCCTTCGGCCCACGCCGACCAGCGCCGAGCGAAAGACGTCCGGGTGGGTGTTGAAGATGGCCTCGCAGGGGATGGTGTAGAGCGTCTCATCCTCCAGGATCACGCGGTGTGCCTTGCGACCGCAGAACCAGAGCCGGCCCCGGGCGTCCAGATAGCCGAGGTCGCCCATGCGATGGAAGAGGATCGACCGCGTCGGGTCGGCGATCTTGGCGAGTTTCGTGGCCTCGGGGCGGTTGTAGTATTCGCGAGTGACGACGGTCCCGGCGACAACGATCTCGCCGATGGTGCCGTCGGGCACGACCAGGTCGTCGGACCAGGTCGGTATCGGCTCATCGCGGATGACAATGACCCGCGCGTCGATCCAATCGACCGGCCGGCCGACGCAGACGCCCTTGCCCGCATCGGTGAGTTGTCGGGTCTCGCCCAGGATCTCGTCGCTGCCGATCGCGGCGACCGGCAGCGCCTCGGTCGCGCCGTAGGTCGTGAAGACCTGCGCCGGGGGCTCCAGCCGGGCGGCCATCTTCTCGATGATCGACGACGGCACCGGCGCGCCGCGCTCACGACCCGCTTCACGGTCGCGAGCCTGGAGGGCGCTCGGCATCTCCCCGGACGAGCTGCCGGAGCAGGGCCGGCGAACCGAACAGGTTCGTCGCGGCGAAGTCCTCGATCGCACGGATGATCTTCGCGGGATCCGCCAGGGCCGGTCGCGTCGGGTCCATGTCTGGCACGATCGCCGTCATGCCCAGCGCAGGGGCGAACAGTGCGAAGAGCGGGAATGTGCAGAGGTCGACCTCCCCCGGCTCGATCGCGAAAAGCATTCGGATCTGTTCCACCTGGGCGTTGAAGATGGCATGCGTGTACACGACGCCTTTCGGCGGCCCCGTGCTGCCGCTGGTGAAGAGGATCGCCGCCAGCTCATCCGCCGCGAGAGACTCGGAGGCGATCGACGAGTCCGGCCCGTTCTCGATCGCCTCCCGGCCGGCCCGTCGGACATCGTCCAGAGTCTTCGCGGCAAACCGGGACCGAGGCACCCGGCGCGGTCCGACGACGATCACCTGTCGCACCGTCCCGCGGCCCCAGCCGAGGATCCGGCGCGCCCAGACGGCCCTGGGTATACCGATGAAGACCTGGGGTGCCGCCTCGCGACAGCACTGGCCCAGGCTCCGCAATCCGATCCCCGGGTCGATCAGCACCGGCACGATGCCTGCCTTGAACACGGCGAAGACCAGCGCGAAGAAGTCCAGGCCCGGCCTGACCATCAGGACGGCCCGAGTTCCGCGGGCGATCCCCATCGCCTTCAAGCCACGCGCGATCTCGTCGCTATCGCGATCGAGCTGCTGATAGGTCAGGTAGTCGTACCGGACGTGACCCGAGTCGTCCCGGCTCGTCGGCACGACGACGGCCAGGTTGTGAGGTTGCCTGCGAACCATCGCGCTCAAGTGGCTGGCGATATTCATCGGCCTGGACATGGTGGGAGATCGGCTCAACCGACTGCCTCCCGGACCAAGGGGTGTGCAGCGAGGAACGTCCGGACCAATCCGGCGACGGCCCTGCGCTCATCTTCCAGGACCAGGTGACCGGCGCGCCGAAACGATGCACTTCCGCCGCGGGAAACCGTCGCACCCATTCGTCGAGGATCGGGAGATCGAAAACGAAATCCCTCATACCCCACACAATCATCATCGGGACCTTTTCAAGCAATGGGAGTCGGGCCTGGACCTGCGAGATCAGCTCGAAGCTCGGATCGCCGGGTCGCAAGGGGATGTCCTGCACAAACCGATGGATGGCGATCCGATTGGCCCACGAATCATACGGGGCGGCATAGGCATCGCGCACGTCCCGATCCAGATGCCGATTCTTGCATCCGATCCGGGCGGTGCCACGGACGAACAAGTTGAGCCGTCTTGCCATCAGACTGCCAAGGGGGGAATCGCGGAACAGCGACAGCACCCACGGGAACGATTTGCCGGCCGGCTTGTGGAAAGCCATCGTATTGCAGACCACCATCCGTGCGATCCGTTCCGGGTGCGCGCCGCGAAGGTCATGCCGATGATCCCCCCCCAATCGTGCATCACCAGAGTCAGCTCGCGATCGAGGCCGAGGTGGTCGAGCAACCGTTCCAGGTCGTCAACCCGTTCGGCCAGCCGATAGCCATAGCGCGTGTCGTCGGGCTTGTCGGAGAGCCCGCAGCCGATGTGGTCGGGTACGATGACCCGATAGGAACCCCTCAGGTCCTCGATCAGATGTCGATAGTAAAACGACCAGGTCGGATTGCCGTGGAGCATGACGACAGGCTGTCCCTCACCTTCATCGATGTAGTGGAGGCGCAGGCCGTCGCGGTCGAAGTCGCGCCCGGGATGGGCGGACAGGAATCGTTGCAGTACGGGATTCATCGTCGCAATCGCTCCGCTGGGGTGTCTACCATTCCAACCCTAGCATCAAGCAGTTCAATCCGCTGCCGATTCCGAGGAAAGCGACCCGGTCGCCCGCCTCTAGGAAGGCGCGTTCCTCGGCCAGTCCGGCGGTTAACGGCAGCGAGACCGTCCCCATGTTCCCCAGATAGCGGTAAGTCGAAAAATCCCTCGAGTCGGCGACACCCAACGTTCTCAAGAGCGAATCGCGATGCGACGAGCCGACCTGATGGCAGATGACCTTATCGACGTGATCTCCCGACCATTCGAGCTGTCGCAGCATGGCACGCCAGGTTTGCAGCCCCAGTTCGACACCGTTTGCCAGGACCGACGCCGAATCGGTCGCGGTGTAATGGTGGAAGTCATGGGATGCGCCGGGATGAGCCGGTTCGATGCCCCACCGACACAGTTCGTGAAACTGGGGGGCGGTGCGGCAGACGCCTCCCAGGAGCTTTCGCCCTCGGGGCGTGGAGAACGAGCCGTCGGTCAAGAGCACGGCGACGGCCCCCGACCCGCCGGTCAGCGTGGCCAGTGAGAGCTTGAAGAAATCCATGCTCCGGTTCTCGAGCATCTGTTCGATCACGATCTCGTTGATCTCGCGCGACGACTCGCAGGCGACGACCATCCCGGCGCGGATCTGGCCGAGTTCGATCCGGTTGGCGATGTTGACCATGCCGTTGAGCACACCCAGGCAGGCATTGCTGACGTCGTACACCGCCGCCTCGGGGCCGACTCCGATCTCCGAGCCCACCCGGCACGCCATCGCCGGCTCGAAATACTCGTGGCAGACCGCGCCGTAGATGAGGGCGTCCAGCTCGTCGGCGCGGACGCTCGA
The DNA here is from genome assembly GCA_963777695.1 of uncultured Planctomycetota bacterium. Taxonomy (GTDB): domain Bacteria; phylum Planctomycetota; class Planctomycetia; order Isosphaerales; family Isosphaeraceae; genus CAVZRC01. The sequence goes on along the minus strand of CAVZRC010000005.1, from coordinate 589,595 downwards.
AACCTCCAGCGCGCGCCGGGCCGCCGCGATTGCCCCATCCGAGAGCCGATGGCCTTCCTCCCACCATCGACGCTCGACGATCCCCGTCAGGGCCTCGAGCTGGCCTTCGCTCAGGTGGAGCGCCGAGTACAAGTCCTTCAGCCGGCGCTCGAGCTCGCGCGAAGAGACCACGACCGGGGCGATCTCGTAGCCGATCGCATCGATGTAAACCTTCGAATATTTCATGGACGAGCTCGAACCTGTTCTCTCGTAGGGTGGGTGAAACCCACCGATGGGGGGCCCTCGCGGTGGGTTTCACCCACCCTACACCGGTCCGATCCGACCCTTGGGGGCAGACTCTCAGTCGGCCAGTCGGATCGAGAAGTCATGCATCTGGTAGATAATACGGCCATCGACCTCGAGGTGACCGTCGGCCAGGAGCCAGCGTCGATGATCGTCCAGGGCCTTGATCTCGGCTTGAACCGAGACGCGATGGTTGTGTGGGAGGATCTGGCCACGATAGGTCCATCGGTGAGCCTGGCCGATCGTCGGCGTCTCGAAAGCCGATGTGGGGTTCACCTCCCATCGGCTCGCGGCCATGATTTTGAGCAATTGCAGGAAGGATTCCAGCCCCAGCGATCCCGGCCAGACCGGGTCCTGGAAGAAATGGGCCTTGAAGAACCAGGCCGAGGGGTCCACCTCCGTGCTCCCGCGCACGACTCCCAGTCCATGCGGACCGCCGTCGAGCACCAGCTCGTCGACCCGCGAGATCATCCGCCATCGCGGATCGGGGAACGGCGAGACGTCGGGGACGGCGAAGGATCGGGCCCGGGGCCGTTCCTCGTCGCCGATCAGGTAGGGGGCGGCATCACGGATGCCGACCTGCTGGGCCAGGCTGGCGGGCTGGAAGTAGCCGAATTCGGTCGTGCCGTCATAGACCAGTCCCTCGCGGGAATGGACCGAGAACTCATAATGCTGGAGGATCATCCCCGCGGCGCTGGCAATCTTGGCGACCTTGACGCGGGTCGTCAGCGTACCGGTTCGGCGCGTGACCTGACGGTGCTGGCATGCGCGACCGCCGAGGTTGCGAAACCGCAATTCGTCGTCGCTGGTCAGGGCCGATCCCATGTAAGTGGCCAGCCAGCCGCACGTCTGCAAGGCGACCTCCGCGAGGACCGCGAAAGGCATCTGGTCCTGTCGATCCGCCTCGAAGTACCAGGCGTCGGGGGCGATGTCGTACTCGGACTCGACCGTACCCCCCGAGGTCATGACCCAGGGTTCCGCGTCGCTACGAGTGACCCGATCGAGGAATTGGAACGGCGGGCCGGGGAGCCGGGCCAGGAATCGCCCGTCGTCGAATGGGCGGTAGCGCTCGCCGAACGCCTCCGAGGGCTTGCCAATCGCCAGGGCCAGGATCCGGTCGTGAGTGAAGAGGACGGGGCGATTCGAGACCGTCTCGGTCATGGCCGGCGAATCCTCCCCGGCCCCCCCTTCGTAAGGGTGGCCTGTGGGTTGGCCTGGCACCGGCTCCCGCGCACGACTCGTCCCATGGTCGGGCGATCGAGAAGTCTCACGACTCGCGACTCCGCTCCAGAGTTGTTCCAGCTCCTCCCGGTTCGTGCCGGTCAACCGGAGCGAGATGCCGCCGAAGGCGACGATCGGTCTGTCATCGGCGTAGATCAGCGCGTCGGCGATGCAGTACGGCTCCGGCCGATATCCACGCTCCTTGATCGTGACCTCATACGTCACCCGCCGCGTCGATTCGACGATCTGGCCCCGGCACTTGAGCCGGTTGGCGATCCCGGGCACCGGCTCGAAGGCCACCATGCCGCTGCGACCCAGCCAGCCCATCCGCATCATCAGGATACGAAGCGCCTGGAGACAGCACTCGTACATCAACGTCCCGGGCATGACGCGGTCGTCCACGAAGTGGCAGACCATGAACCAATCACCGGCGTGGATCTCGGCCTCGGCGCGGATCATCCCCAGCCCGGAGGGGCCGCCCGACGGGTCGAGCGTTGACACGCGTTGGATCAGCGTCATCAGCCCGCCCGGCAGCGCGATCGTATCCGCGATCGGCATCCGGTCGAACGGCGCGCCGAAGGCGCGGGCCAGGTCCCCAGTTCGGAGCGCCTCGACCTGTCGCGCATCGAGCGTCGTCGGCGTCAATGGGATCAGCTCACGATCGTCGCCGGACCGCGTATCCAGCTTCGAGGGCAACGCGAGGCCACCGGTGACGATCCCCTTGCCGGCGGCCAGATCCTCGTGCGTGAAGAATCCCGCGCAGCCGTCGCGCATGGTCAGGACGGGCTCGCCCGCCACGGTCGCGTCGTACTCGAACCGGAAGAGGATCGTCTTCCCCTGGCGGAAGAACCGGTTGATGCGGATGTCGTAGCGGATCACCTCGCCGACCCCGGGCAGCCCGCGGTGGAACGTCACGGTCGCGTCAAGCAACCGATACATCGCCAGGCCCCGGGTCTCGAAGTTGACGCCCAGGTAGCCCGAGAGGACCAGGTCGGCCTGACCGGCCTCGATCGCGACGCAGGGTGCGACCCGCTCGCTATCGAGATACCACGCGCCGGGACGGACCACATGCTCGGTGACGATCCGCCCCTCTTGCAACGACCGCGGCTTGCCCGCGATGCTCAGGATCCGGTCGACGAGCATCAACGGCTCGTCGGGCAGGCGCACCCTCGTCGGGAACAGGTTGACCTCCGCGAACTCCGGGCCGAAGACCGCGGCCACCGATCCCACGGCGAGCTCAAAGCATTGCAGACGGTCGAACAGGACGCGGTCGGTCGATCCCGCCTCGTGTTCGGCATCCCGCGGTTCGGTCGCGACCGGGTCATCAGGCGGGGAAAATATGTTCGTACCGGAGGACTTCCACCCCTCGATGAGGTCGAGCTGCAAGGCGAGCTGCTTGCCCATCAACGCGGTCGTGCCGTCGGCCACCCGCAAGAACGCGCGGTGGGCTTCCACTCGGGCCAGTTCCGCATCGTGGAGCGAGCGGGCCAGCGGCCGGGGTCCTGTGGATCGGGGACCGTCCTCGGCCCAACCCGGCCGTTCGTCGAGGGCCATCCGGTGTCCCACGGCCTGCGCCGCGATCGCCGGCAGGGGACGGTCCGGCGTCGAGGTGGATGGCACGCGCGAGATCGGATCGAGTTCCTGTTGCATGGTCGAAACCGTTGGAAAGGCAAGATGTTTTGATGGGATGGGTAGGGATGGTGTCTCGATCATCCTGGGCCCGACCTCGACCCGGACGGTGTGACGCCGGGCCGGGCCGTCGGCCTTCGAGCCGTCGCCTGGCTCCGAATCGCGATCCGACGGGGTCCCGTAAAGGCTGCGCAGGTCGATCGGGATGCGGTTGGCGATGCAATCGCCCAGGACCTCCAGGACGGCGCCCAGGGCATCGCGATCCGGCCGGCATGCCGAGACAGCCAGGTGGGGTGAATCGGCCAGGATGCGGCCGATCAGGCGGGTGCACGAGCTCCCCGGGCCGACCTCGACGAAGACGCCGACGCCGTCGGCATAGGCACGTTCGATCAGGGCGGGGTAGTCGATGACCCCGGTCGCCTGAGCCGTGATCGCTTCGGCGGCCGATTCGCGGTTGACCGCGTACGCGCAGCCCCGGACTCCGCTGTAGAACGTGATGCCCGGCGGCGCAATGGTCTCGAGATCGTGCAGGTCGCGGTATCTCGCCTCGACGGACCGGCCGATCTCGCAGTGGACGGTGCTGACCGTCGGCAGCTCGACGAATGCGGATCGGAGCGCCTGCACGACCCCGGCGACCGCCGGACGGAATCCACCGACGACCGTCTCCTCGGGCGTGTTCTTGATCAGGATGTAGACGCGATCGGTCTCGGCCTCGGCGATGGCCCCGCGGACGTCGTCCGCCGAACGCGGGACGATGCCCGCGACCCAGTCGACCGGCTGATCGGGCGGGATTCCCCAGACCTTTCGGGCGGTATAGCAGGGTCCGGCGAGGTCCGTCTCGAAGAGCGAGGAGGAACGCAGTCGGGCGAGCATCGCGTCGCGGTCGACCCATGCCCGAAGGGCGACGAGGGCCGCCGACTCGCCCAGGCTGTAGCCGATCGCGGCGTCGGGTCTCAGGCCCAGGCCACGCAGCACGTCGGTGACCAGACCGCCGACGCTGACCTGACCGAGGATCGGGACGCGGTGATCGGCAAACCGCTTCGGCAGGGGGCCGTTCCACCAGACCTCCGGCAAGAACTGGTCGCGGAGATAGTTGCTTTCCGCGTCCTGTCGCCGCAGGACATCCGGCCAGAGCGCGGAGAGCTCGCGGCCCATCCCCTCGAAGTAATTGCCCAGGCCGGGATAGACGAAGGCCAGCCGACCGGGAATCCGAGCCGCGTCGCGCCGCGGCAGGTGGATCGTTCCTCCGCTCTTCGGAGTACGATCGTCGACCGGCCGCGTGGTTCGCTCTCTCAGAACCTCGATGAGCGACGTGAGCGACGCGGCGCCCTCGGCGACGATCGCCAGGCCGCGGCGGCGACCCGGATCGTTCGGATGCCGACGCCACCATCGTCGGGCCAGGGAATCGATGGGCTCGGAGGGAAACGCCCGGACCATCGCCGAGAGTTCGGCGATCCGATCGGAGAGTCCCGGGTCGTCGTCGGCCTCGATCGCGAAGAGGCCAATGCGTCGCTGGCCCATCGGTCGCGACCATGCGGAGGAAGCCGTCGTGATCTCCGGGTTCGGAAGCTCTTCGAGTGCGAGTTGGAGACATTGACCGCCCAGGCTGGTGACATGGACATCCGACCGGCGCGGGCCTTCGGCGCGGTTCCTGAGCCAGAACTGCGCGGCTGTCGGTCGGCCCTCGGCGCGGGCCGGAGGCAAGATCCGGTGATGGAGACAGAGAGCCGACCGGACCGCGGCGGCCAGTCCCGCCGCGGCCCCGGCCAGGCCCATCGGGGGCTCCGCGAGCACGAGTTCGGCCTCGGGATCGTCGCCGGTTCGGTGCTCGCAGAGCATCCTACAACCGCCCCGGACGCATTGGCCGCCCTGGTATCCGACCAATCCGACGGATGGGGCCGTTGTCGCGACGAAGTCCCGGATGATCGCATAGACCCGATCGCCGTCGCGTTGCGCGTCATCGAGTCGCTTCAGGACCACGGAAACGGCCGCGTCGGAGGCCACGTCACTCGTCGCCTCCGAGGATTCGCGTCGGAGTTGCCGGTGGGCCAGGACGACTCGAGGATCGCCCGCGAGGTCGACCGCCCCCACGATCGCCGCGTCGAGCTCGCCGCGTCGAAGCCATTCGACGGCGATCTCCATCGCCTGGATCCCCGAGTTCTCGTCGCACGAGACGGTGAAGGAGGGACCGCCGATCCGAAACTCGCGGGCGATCCGGCTGGCCACGAGTCCGCCCAAGGACCCCATCGTCCGGTTGGCCGACAGGGCCGGCCCGGCCGCCTCGCGCAGCTCCGCGACCCATCGCCTGAGGGCTTCTCCGGACAGGCCGAGCCGCAGTTCGCGGTTCCACGCGTGGGCCCGATCGGCCAGCGACCATCGCAGGTGATAATTGGTGGTGTTCAGGTCCAGCCCGATGCCGACCAGCACGCCCGTCCGGAGGGCGAGTCTCGGGTCCCACGCGGCGTCCTGGATCGACTCCGCCGCGACGCGTAGCATCAGCGACTGCTGGGGCAGCATCTCGCCCAGCTCCCGGGGCGGGATCCGGAACTGGTCGAACCGGGAACTCGAGGAATTCGAGGCGATCGCACCGAGACGCCTCCTCACCTCGCCATGTCGAATCGGCGACGAGCTGCCGGAGAGCCTCCTCACCCTGCGCCGGCCCAAGCTGCATTGAAATGCCAATGATGGCAATGGGCGACGCACCGCTCAGTCTCTCGGTTTGCCCGGGATTCGTCCGCATGTGGGATCGGCCGACGGTCTTTGCCCGTCACCCGCCGCGCGCCAGCCGCCGCCCCCGGAAACTCCTCGATCAAGAGATGGGCATTGACGCCCCCGAAGCCGAAGCCGCTGATGGCCGCCCGGCGGGGTCGGCCGGGGCCTCGTGACGGCCAGGGCTCGGGACGGGTCAGGATGCGGAACGGGCTCGGCTCCAATCCCAGGGCGGACGCGGGCCGTTCGTGGTTCGCCGTCGGCGGGAGGACGTTGTGCTTGAGGGCCATGAGGACCTTGATCAACCCCGCCGCGCCCGCCGCCGTGAGCGTATGTCCGATGTTGCCCTTGATCGACCCGATGACACACTGGCCGGGCTTCCAGCCGGCCTCGCCCCAGAGGGCCTTCAGGCTCTGGACCTCGACGGCGTCGCCGCGAGGGGTCCCCGTGGCGTGGCACTCGACCAGGTCCACATCGCCGGGGCTCCACCCCGCCTGCTCGTAGGCCGCCCGCATGGCGCGGAGCTGCCCCTCGGAATCGGGAGCGAGCAGGTCGCCATGGACGTCGTTCGAGAGGCCGATCCCGGCCACGATCCCATAGATGTGGTCCCCGTGGCTCAAGGCATCGGCCAGTCGCTTCAGGACGAACATCCCGGCCCCTTCGCCGACGATCAGCCCGTCGCCGCGATGGTCGAGCGGAGCCGCCCGGCCGCGGGGCGAGAGCGCCCGGAGCTGCGAGAACCCCATCTGGGTATAGAGGGCGTCCGGCCGCGAAGCCCCGCCACCGATCATGGCATCGGCTCGCCCGGATCTCAGCTCGTTGACCGCCAGCTTGAGGGCATAGAGCGACGATCCGCAGGCGGCGTCGAGCGTGAAGGCGACGCCTCCCAGGCCGAGGGCAGACGCAACCATGGCCGCGGGCAGGCCGGCCGGGAATGCGTTCAACGGCTCGACCGACTCACGAGCCGCCGCGGGGATGCCCAGTCGCTCTTCAAACCCTTCACCCAGGACGGCACGCGAGAGGGCCGAGGCCGTCTCCGTGGGCAGCACGATGTTGCCGAATACGACGCCGGTGCGGCGTCGATCGACACGATCCGTTCGAGCGTCGCGCCACGCCTGATTCGCCGAGGCGAGCGCCAGGTGGAAGACCGGGTCCAGCCGGTCGAGCATCCCTCGATCCAGGCCGGTTTCGGCCGGGTCGAAGCGGGGACCGTCCACGAATCCGCCGCGGGTCGTATAGACGTGATCGGCCAGGGCGATCCGCCGATCGAGCGCCTCGTCGGCGTCGATCAGCCATCGGCCGGGGGGGACGTCGCTCGTCGCGTCGGTCCCGTCGAGGACGATCGACCAGAGTGCGTCCGGGGAATCCGAGGCCGCGAAGTAGCCCCCGATGCCCACGATCGCGATCTCATCGTCCGGTTCCGTCGTGGAGTCGCCCCGCATCGGTCAACCCGCTCCGACGGAGGAAAGGGCGATCAATCGGTTGAGATGGAACGCCTTGTTGAGCTTGATGTCGACGACGCATTCATACGAGTCGAGCTGGGCGACGAGCTCGCCCTGGGCGTCGACGATTTCGATGTCGGCGACTGCCCTCATGTCGCTCGACTGCCGGACGTCCGCCAGGATGCGCACGCTCCCGTCACCGAACCCGGCGCGGAATTGTCGGTAGCGACCCACGGCCGTCGGCAGCGAGTTGGCCCCGAGGTTTTCCCGGCACCAGAGGACGAGGAGCTGGAAGGCGCAATCGATGGCCAGGGGATCGGTCAGCCATCGCGATCGCAACGGCCGCTCCACCCAGTCCGCCGGCGGCGGCGACGTCGAGGCCAGGCCGGCGATCCCTCGATCGTCGCAACCCTCGATCTCCTCGATCCCCTGGAGAGCCGGACCGTGGAACAGGACGTCCCGGTAGATCACGTCCCGCGATCGGGGAAAAGGCGACATCGACCGATCGATCAACCGGCGTGTCCCCGACGCATGCCGGTCGCCGAGGACCACCTCGGCTTTCGCATGGATGACTTCCCGGCCATTGGTCAGCATCCCTCGCAGCTCGACCGGTACGATGAACTCCGTGCCCCTCCGCACGCCCTTGCCGACGATCACGTCGATCGTCGCCGGATGGCATCCGTTCAGGATCACGCCCTTGAACAGGCGGAGGTCGTCGATCCCGCGGACGACGAGGCCCGGATTACGCTGGAGCGCCGCCTCGGCGACCCATTCGAGGATCATCGCCATCGGCAACACGGCATGCCCGTCGATCACGTGGTCGGCGAGGATCGACAGGGCCTTCAAGTCCACGGCGCGTCGAAAAGCGGGATTCGCTCCCGGCGCGACCGGCGTCGCCACGGAACTCGATGATGGCTCCGGAATCGATGGCGATGGCGACGGTTGCTCGGCCATGACGACGATCTCGACCGGCCCCGGTCCGCTCCGGGCATCCCGGATCTCATCGACCACTAGCCTCGCGCCGGCCTGGAGAGGAATGAGCGAGAGCCCTTCTTTTTCGAACAGGGGCCGCAGTGCATCGGTGACCATCCCTCCCGCCCACGGTCCCCAGTTGAAGGAGACGACGCGACAATGCGGCATCCGGACGGCGGCCTGCTGGGCCCACTTGTTGAGATACTCGTTGGCGGCGGCGTAGGCGACCTGGCCGGATCGGCCGAATCGCGCCGTCGAGGACGAGAAGAGTACGAGGGCCTCGAGCAATTCCGCGTCGACCGCGTCGACGAGGTGGTGCAGGCCCTCGACCTTGGTCGCGTAGACCAGGTCGAATTGCGCGTCGGTCTGATCGACGATCCTGCGGTCTGCCAGGACGCCCGCGCCGTGGATCAACCCGCGGACCGGGCCGAACTCGCCGCGTGCCCATGCGATCGTCCGACGCACGGCGGCTCGGTCCCGCACATCGACGGAACGATAGACGACCGGCGAGCCGGCCGCGACGATCCGATCCAGGGTGCGGCGCACTTCGCGTCGGGCCATGATCTGGCGAGCCTGCTCTCCGACGGCCTGCGGCGACCGTACGCGATCCGACCGCGTCAGCAGGGCCCGTCTCAACTCGGATTCGTCCCGACAGTCGGCGAACGGCTCATCCTCCTTCGCGTCGGGTTCGGGACTTCGACCGAGCAGGAGCAGCCGAGGCTGGAACGCGCCAGCCAGCTCGACGGCCACCTCGGCGGTGATTCCCCTCGCGCCGCCGGTGATCACCACGAGGTCTCCGCGTCCGAGGCGAGTCTTTCGCCCGTTCGTGGCCTCGTGCGATCGGACGGGGCCCAGCTCGATCGCCGAACGACCGGCCACTCGCAGCCCAACTTCCAGAGGGCCGCTCGTCAGCAACTCCTCCACGATCAAGGCCGCGGCCTGTGCCGACGGCTCGAAGGCCGCATCCAGGTCGACGGCCTTGCAATGGACCCCCGGCCATTCCTGGCCGGCCGTCTTGACCAGACCGGCGAGCGATCCCGAGGTCGGGTCGATCTCTCCTGCGAGACCGTCCGAACCGAAAGTGCCATCCAGCCGTGCAACCGTCAGGATCGAGGCACCACCGAGCTGGGCCGCGCGCAGCAGGGCAGGCCCGGCGCCCCGGATTGTCCGGAACGCACCCGCGACGAAGCGTTCATCGATCGGGCCTCGGGGCGCCAGCACGATCAGACCACAGGGCCCTTGATCGGCCGCCGGCAGATCGACGGATCCGGCCGGAATCACCCGAGCACGATAGCCCCGGTTGACCAGGAGCGACCGGACGGCCTCGGCCAGTGCCGAGCCGTCATCGGTGATCCAGATCGTGCCCCCAACCGGAAGGCGTACAGTCGGGCGACGCTCCGTGCTCGACATCGGCAGGGCCCTCGGTTCCAGGCGGAGGAGGTGTACGGCCTGACCGTTCGAGTTTCCATCGCCGTTGCGAGAGGGTCGGGCGCTCCCATGATGTCCGTCCGGGTGGGCCGCCTTGCCATTCTTACTGGCCAGCTCGCCAGCCAGGGGAAGGGGCTTTGGCGGCTCGGGATCGGGCTCGGGGCAGGGGGGGACGAGAGGAACTCGACGATCTGGCGGAGCGTCTGGAGTGTGGCCGTCTGATCCGGGCCGATCGCCGGGGTCTCGGGCAGCCGTTCCTGCACGGCCGAGAAGATCTCGACCCGCTTGATCGAGTCGATACCGAGGTCGCTATCGAGCCGCATATCGAGCTCGAGCATCTCGACGGGATACCCGGTCTTTTCCGAGACGGACTCCAGCAAGACCCTCGCGACGGTTTCATCGGCGACGCGCGGTTGCGCCCCTGGGCGGCACGATCTCGGCCGTGATCCGATCTGCAAGGACGGAAGCCGGCTGCGGCTCGCAGGCTTCACCCAGTAGGGAGACGATATCGCGCAAGGTCCCGAGGGTACCGATCCGTTCGGGACCCGTCGGCGGGAGGCGCCGGAAATCGCTCCTGCAGAGCCGAGAGGATCTCCACCCGTTTAATCGAGTCGATCCCCAGGTCGGCGTCGAGCCGCATGTCGAGATCGAGCATCTCGGTCGGGTAGCCCGTCTTCTCCGCGACCGTTTCCAGTAAGACCTGGGCGTGCTCCAGAGATCCCGGAGGATTCTGAGGTTGGAGTTCCGGCTTGAGCCGGTCCGCCGACCGCTCCCGCATCCCGGCTGATGGTGGCACTCCATCGAGGGCGGACGGATCGGTAGACTGGGGTTCCGCCTTCAGGCGATCCGATATCACGGAGAACCGATCGACCGAGGTGATCTCCCGTCCCCGCCCGATGATCTCCGCGATCGCGCGGAGGGTCCGGAAGGAGCCGAGCTGTTCGGGTGGGAGTGAGGGCAGGTCGGGATATCGCTCCTGGAGGGCCGAGAGGATCTCGACCCTCTTGATCGAGTCGATCCCGAGATCGGCGTCGAGCTGCATGTCGAGATCGAGCACCTCGGCGGGATATCCCGTCTTCTCCGCGACGACCTCGATCAGGGCCATGGTAACCGGATGATCGGGCATCGCGGGCGTTTCGCCCTGAGTTGGAGGAGATTGGACTGAAAGTGTTGCGAAATCCTCGAATCCTGGTGCCGAGCTCGGGTCCTTCCGCTCCGCTTTTGGTGCGGGCGTCTCGATCGCCTGGACTCCCGCTCCCGGCAATTCCGGAAGTTCCCTCTTCGGGCTCGCCGCGGGAGCAGGGATTCGATGCGCCTGGGCCGGATCGGTCATCGCGTGTGACAGATGCTGCTGACGCTCGAGTAGCTTGAGGAAGGTCTGCTGCGTCTTCTCCTGGCCTTCGAGGAACTGGCGATGCAGGTCGGCCGTCTGTTCGGCCAGCCGTTGCAAGGCCGAGAGGTTCTCCTGGGCGGCATGGAAGGCGAACGCCAGGTCGGTCGGCGCCCCGAGGTCCTGCGACTGCGGTCGGACGCGGTGCCGCGGTTCGGGCTCCTCGACGGCCTGGGGAGGGAGCAAGGCGTGGGTTGAGGCATGGCCGTTCGAATGATGCGAGGGGATTCGTTCCGGCTGGTTCATCGTTCGATGGTTCTCGGCATGATGTCGTGTCTGGGTATCAGGCATCGTCGGGTCCATGGCCTCCGAGAGGGAGATCCGCGGAGTCCGCGGCGCGGCCGCCTGCCGACCGGGAGGCTCCGGCACCGGAGGCGTGACCGGCGCGGATTTCTCCGCGGGTACCGACGTCGGTCGGTCCTTCGGACGGGCGTTGGCGCCTGAGATCCGTACGGTCAGCCCCGGTTTCCTCGCCGGCGCGGCCCGCGCAGATTCCCCTTCATCCCATTGGTTGAGGTCGACAGCATAACCGAGCGCAGCCAGGGTTGCGAGCGCGCAGGCCAAATCATGGACGTTGCTTGCGGACCCGCGAGAGGCATCGACGGCGATCGCGAGGTGCTCGCGGCCCTCGAGGATCGAGCGAACTAGCCCGGTGAGCTTCGCGTCGGGACCGACTTCGAGGAAGGTTCGGGCGCCATCTCGATACATCGCCTCGACCTGCGCCACGAATTCGACCGGTCGAGCGAGCTGGCCGGCCAGCAGGTCGCGGACCGACTCCGGGTCGTCGGGGTAGGGCTCGGCGGTCGTGTTGGCGTAGACGGGGATGGTCGGCGTCCGGATGTCCACCGTCGCGACCGCTTTTCGGAATGGACCCTCGGCCTCGGCGACGAATCGGCTGTGGAACGCCGCGGCGACCGCGACCGGTCGGGTGGTGATCCGACGATCGGCCAGGATCCGGCGGCCCCGATCGATTTCCTCGGACGAGCCCGAGAGCACGCATTGCCGGGGGGCGTTCTTGTTGGCGATGACCAGGCTCAGGTCATGCTCGCGGAGCAGGGCGGAGACCTCCGCGATCGGGGCGAACACCGCGAGCATGGCGCCCGTCCCGGTCGACGCGCAAGCAGCCATGAGAGCCCCGCGGCGATCCGAGAGTGTCGCCAGGGCCGCGTCATCGATCCGACCGGCCGCACAGAGGGCCGTCAGCTCGCCGAAGCTGTGACCGCCGACCAGGTCGGGGCGGACTCCGAATCCGTCCAGAATCCGCAATAATCCCAGGCTGATCGCGCCGATCGCCGGCTGAGCGACCCTGGTCGCCCTCAGCGCGTCTTCGAGCGCCTGCCGGCCCGCATCATCGAACGCCGCGGGGGGATAGATCCGAGACGAGACGACGTCGGTCTCGTTTGAAGCGGCCTCGTTCATGAGCGACAGCGACGCTTGCATCCGGGGGAACAGGCAGGCCACCTCACGCAGCATGCCGACATACTGAGAGCCCTGCCCGGGGAAGAGCATGGCCAACGCCCCCGGCGCGGCCCATTTCCCATGAAGATGCGCCGGGAAGCGACGCTCGGAGAGTGGGAAGTGGGTCGGACTTGCTCGAACTGCGCTCGGGCCTCGGTGAGCCGCTCGGCCCAGCCCTCTTCGCCGCGGACCGCCACCAGGAGCAATCGATGGCGATGGTCGGATCGGAACTGGGTGCGGCTCCGGGCCGCCGCCGCACGGATCTCAGGCCAGCCGGTCAGACCCTGCAACAGGCCGATCGAGGCGACGACTTCGGCGGGATCGTCGGCCGAGAAGGCGAGGATTTGTACGTCGCCGTCCCAGTTGACGCACGGCTTCTCCGGCGCGGATTCCTCCATGACGCAGTGGAAGTTGCTGCCGCCGAACCCGAACGCGCTCACGGCCGCCCGGCGTGGGCCCCCGGCGGTCGAGAGCCACGGCCTTCCCTCCGCATTGAGGTAGAACGGGGAAGCTTCTCCGGCCAGCGACCCCATCGGCCGTCGCACCTTCAGGGTCGGCGGCAGGACCTTGTGATGCAGCGCCAGCGCGGCCTTGATCAATCCGGCCGCGCCGGCGGCGGCCTTGGTATGGCCGACCTGCGACTTGACCGAGCCCAGGGCGCACCAGGCACCGCCGGTTCGCGCGCCCCGATAGACCTCCTCCAGCGCCGAGAGCTCGATCGCATCGCCTACGCGGGTCCCCGTCCCGTGCGCCTCGACCAGCTCGACGCTCGCCGGCGAGATCCCCGCCATCGCGTAGGCCCGCGTCAACGCCTTCACCTGCCCGGCGGCGCTCGGGGCGTACACCGCCTGGCCCTTGCCGTCGCTCGAGGTGCCCATCGACCGGATCACCGCGTAGATCCTGTCGCCGTCCCGCCTCGCGTCCGCCAGCCGCTTCAGCACCACGACGCCCAGACCCTCGCCGAGGATCGTCCCGTCGGCGTCGGCGTCGAACGGCCGCGCGTCGCCGGTCGGCGAGAGCGCCGGGGTCTTGCTGAAGCACATATACATGAAGATGTCGTTGAAGGTATCCAGCCCGCCGGTCACGGCCAGGTCGCAACGGCCGGCGGCCAGCTCGAGCATCGAGACATTGATCGCCCCGAGCGAGCTGGCGCAGGCCGCGTCGACGACGCAGTTGGTGCCGTGCAGGTCCAGGCGGTTGGCAATCCGGCCGGCGGCGACGTTGCCGAGCAGTCCGGGGAAGGAATTTTCCTGCCAGCCGACGTAGGATTCGGAGATCCGGCGGACGACATCCTCGGCGGTCGGTCCGTCCACGCCCGCGGCCTCGAGCGCCCGACGCCAGATCGGGTGGCCCAATCGGGCCCCCAGGGGGATCACCAGCTCCAGCGTGCCGGTCACGCCGAGGATGACGCTGACCCGGTCGCGGTCCAGACGACCGTCGCCGCCGTAGCCCGCGTCGTCCAGGGCCTGGCGGGCGACCATCAGTCCGAGGAGTTGCGTCGTGTCGGTCGCCTCGATGGCGTTGGGCGCGATCCCGAATTCCATCGGCGGGAAGTCGACGGGCAGGAGGAAGCCGCCCCGATGGGCATAGGTCCGGTCGGCCACCTTCGGGTCGCTGTCGAAGTAGTCGGCGACCGTCCAGTGCGATTCCGGGACTTCGGAGATCGCGTTGACCCCCTTGCGGATGTTGGCCCAGTATCGGGCGAGGCCCTCCGCCTGGGGAAACTGGCAGCCCATGCCGATGATGGCCACCGGCACCTGCGGCGACGGGTCGGACGGATTCAAAGTCTCTGCCCTTTCGAAGTCGGTAGGAGGCAGTAGGCCGGGAGGAGGCGTCCGGCATCCTTCACGGCCGACTGCCGACTGCCTGTCGCCTACTGGGATGGACCGCGAGGTGTCTATGTTAGGGTCAGGAGCATCGGTTCTCAATCTCGATGCTCTCCAGCGGCGACAATCGGGGGATTCCCGGCGCGATCCCGATGCCTTGCGCATTGACGATTCGCGCACGCGTCAGGACGGCGGCGCCGTACAAGATGTTCAGGGCGACCGTCGCGACCCGTCGATTCTCGGGCGATTCCAGGAACGACCCGCGCACCCAGTCGTTGAAGGCGGCCATGGCCGGCCCGCACCAGATCTGGTAATCGACCGCACGCGAGGGCTCGCCGCGATTGGCCCATTGCGACGACATGCCGAGATACCAGCGGAAGACCAGGGCCATCTTCTGCTTGGGATCCCGCTCCGCTCGCTCGATTCGCGTCGGGTCGCGCTTCCGGAAGTATTCCTGCGTCTGGTTCCAGATCGACTCGATCGGGGCCCGGAAGATCGTCTTCTCCAGCGACTCTCGATCGCTCGCGGGCAGTTGATCGAGACCCGCATGGGCCCGATAAAGCTCGTAGAGCTTCGCCGCCCGCATCGCAAAGAGAGTGCCCCGCTTCAGCACCTGGACTTTCACCCCCATCTCGAACATGTCCGCCGCCGGGGCCATCGCGACGTCGGCCTGCTGCGCCTGCGAGAGCATCCGGCGAACGACGTCGGATGTGCCCGCCTCCACGCAGGATTGGTTGACCGAGCCGGTCACGATGTAGGCGGCACCCATCGCCAGCGCCGCGGCCGCGGCCCAGGGCGAGGAAATCCCGCCGGCGGCGCCGACACGGAGCGGCCGATCATAGGCGTACTGGGCCTGCATCTGATTCCGCAGCGCCAGCATCGTCGGCAGGAGGACCATCGCCGGTTGATTGTCCGTGTGCCCTCCCGAGTCGGCCTCGGCCGTGATGTCCTCGGCCATCGGGATTCGACCGGCCCACTCGGCCTGCTCGGCGGTGATCTCCCCGGTCGCGATCAACTCGCGGAGGAATCTCTCCGGCGGAGGCGCCATGAACTTCGACGCCACCTCGACTCGCGAGATCTTGGCAATGATCCGGTTCGGTGCCCACACGCCTTCGGACGTCGGCCGAATCCCCGCAACTCGATACCGGACCAGGGGAAGGGTCAGATTCAGGAAAGCCGATGCCTCGACGAGCCGGATCCTCCTCGCGAGATAGAGCGACACGATCCCCGATTCCAGCTCGGGCTCGCCCGGGCTATGGATCAGATTCATCGCGAAAGGCGTCGAGTCCCCCAGGTCGCGCTGAAGCCGTTGGATGGCACTCTCCACGACCGTCGGGGATAGTCCCGCCGCGCCGAAAACCCCCAGAAATCCCGCTCGGCCCATCGCCTCCACGATCTCGATCGACCCGATCCCGTTGGCCATGGCCCCCGACATGCATGGATAACGAAGCCCGTGATCGGCGACGAAACTCGCGTCACCCAGATTCTCCATCCGGCAAGAGGGTATGCGTGCGGCCACCTCCACATCATCGACACGCTCGAACTTCGAAGCTTCCTCGACGACCTCAAGGTGCCCCGATCGATTGACCACGAGAAATGGCCGTCGGATTCGTCCCAGTGCTTGTTCCCATACCTCGATGTCATTCGAGACAACAACCACTTATGATGCTCCGCGTGCAGTCAATCATCCGGGCGGGAAACAGGCATCGAGCCCTCGCGATTGACGCCGGAAGGGATCCGGCCTCATCGGAGCAAGGGGCTATTTGCATTCCACCGAGAGTTCAGGATTTTGGGACCAGGACCGAATCGTTGTTAACGGACACTCTATAACCGGAGCGTGGAACGATCCAGATACTTCCCAATCTATTGGGACAGCCGGACCAACTTCTCCCGCATGCAGGATGGCGTTTTCAGGAAATTAATCAGGTAACCTACGAATTACTGCTGGATGCACGAGTGCTCGCCCTCGCCCGCTGCCTGTAACCAGAAATGGGGACGAGGGACCACCGGGACCGGTTCTGCGGCGACGCCTTCGGACATCAGGAACGGGGCGAGGCCAGGGAATCGCCGCTGTGCGACCGCGTGCAGGCCAGCGTCGGACATCAACTCGCGGAACTTCTTGGCCGAGGCATGGTGGACGTCCCCCTCGACGCCGGCCACACACACGTCGAAAATGAACCAACCCCAAAGCCAGTCACGGAATCCGTCGATGACCATGAGCCGGCCGCCGGGTCGGAGGACCCGGGCCATCTCGGCGATGGCGCGATCCTGTCGCGGGTAATGGTGGAAGCTGTTGGCGCAGGTGACGATATCGAATGTCCCGGAGGCGAAGGGCAGTCGCTCGCTATCCCCCTGGACAGGCAGGACGTGTCCGCGGTGCAGCCGCCAACGCGACTGGCCTCTCCTCAGCATCTCCGAGACCAGGTCGACTCCGTAGACCTGGACGCGGGGCATGGCTGCGCGGAGGCGGGATGCGAAGACGCCGGTCCCGCAGCCCACATCCAGAATCCGCGCCGGCCGATCTTCCAGCACTTGCCGAATCCGATGAATCAAGGCACGGTGCGACGGCCCGAAGAGGAGCCACTGGAGGACAGAACGGTCATAACTGTCGCTCCATCGGATGAACTCGTCGGTTGCCTGGATCTTGTCGTAACTCATGTTGTGGCCTCCTTGCCATGACGTTTCCGGGCCGGATCTCTCACCGGGTCGGGTCGAGTCGTACGAGTCCTTGGCAATTGTGAGTCTTTACCGAATGACGCTGGTTTCCGCAACCCGGAACCGGCCTCGATCATACGTTTCGGACGCGCACGGCCGGATCGGAGTTGAACCCAAACCGTCCGGGGCCTACGATCAACTCGTTGAGGAACACGATTTCACGGATGGCTTTCGAGTCGGGCGCTCCGGATCTCGGACCGACACGATCGTGAAAGAGGCGGCTACGCGTGCGATACCCCGTCTATCTTGACAATCATGCAACGACCCGCACGGACCCCGAGGTCGTCGAGGCGATGCTGCCGTTCTTCACGGAGCATTATGGGAACGCGGCGAGCTTGTCCCACCGCTTCGGATGGGTGGCCGAGGAATCCGTGGAGGAGGCGCGCGAGCAGATCGCCAAGACGATCGGGGCCGAGCCGCGGGAGATCATCTTCACCTCGGGCGCGACCGAATCGAACAACCTGGCGATCAAGGGACTGGCCCAGTCCGCGCTCCGGCGGGGAAAACACCTCGTCACCGTCTCGTCGGAGCATAAGGCCGTCCTCGACCCGATGAAGCGGCTGGGCCGTCAGGGATGGGACGTCACAATCGTCGATTGCGACGAGCACGGCGGCGTGTCAACCGAGGCCGTGGCCGCGTCGCTGACCGATCAGACGGTGCTGGTCTCCGTCATGGCGGCGAACAACGAGGTCGGCACGATCAACCCGATCGGCGAGATCGGCCGGCTCTGTCACGAGCGCGGGATCATCCTCCACTCCGATGCCGCCCAGGCCGTCGGCAAGGTCCCGCTGGATGTCCGGCGCGACCACGTCGATCTCCTCAGCCTCTCGGCTCATAAGTTTTATGGCCCAAAGGGGATCGGCGCATTGTACGTCAGGCGTCACGATCCCCAGGTGCGGCTCCAACCCTTGTTCGATGGCGGCGGCCACGAGCGGGGCTTCCGTAGCGGGACGCTTCCCGTCCCGATGATCGTCGGGATGGCGAAGGCCGTCGAGCTGGCGGTGGGCAGGCTCCCCGAGGAATCGCGACGGCTCTTCGAGCTGCGACAGAGGCTTCACGAGGGTTTGGCCGGTCGGGTGCAGGGGATCCGGCTCAATGGGCATCCCACCGATCGACTCCCCGGCAATCTGAACCTCAGCTTCGTGGACGTTGACGGCGAGGCGCTGATGATGGCGATGCGGGACGTCGCGGTCAGTTCGGGATCGGCGTGTTCCGCGGCCGATCCCGAGCCCAGTCACGTCTTGCTGGCGATGGGGCTCAGCGAGGATCTGGCCCGTTCGAGCCTCCGGTTCGGACTGGGACGGTTCACGACGGTCGAGGAGATCGATTTCGCCATCGATTCCGTCGCCAAGGCCGTCGAGCGACTCCGAACTCAGGGCGTCGCCTGGACTCCAGGATGACAGCCGATTTGACGATCCGGTATGATTGTGTATCGAGTCAGGTGACTGAGCTCCGACAATCCCAGATTCCCACTCGCAGAGGAGATCGTCCGATGGGTGTGACCTTGACCGAGAAGGCAGCCAACGAAGTCAAGAAGATCATGGATAAGATGGTTGAGGACCAAGGCGTGCCCGAAGGCGGCGAGCTCGTCCTCCGCGTGGGCGTCCAGGGAGGGGGTTGCAGCGGCTTCTCCTACAGCCTGGGATTCGACACCGCGACCTCGGAGAAGGATCGCGTGATCGATGTCCACGGCGTCCGGCTCGCCGTCGAGAAGAAGTATGATCCCTATCTCGACGGCACGGTCGTCGATTACTACGACGGGCTGGAGAAGCGAGGGTTCGTCTTCAATAACCCGAACGTCGTCAAGAGCTGCGGCTGCGGCAGCTCCTTCCAGGTTTGATCCGGCCGCAACGCGAATCGAGCTCGCCCCGAAGACCGCTTCGAGACGAGCTCGAACGCGATGATTCTCAGCTCGCCGCTCAATGGCGACGGTTTTCTGTTTGGTGGGTGAAACCGACCGGTGCCGAGGCATTCCTCGGTGGGTTTCACCCACCCTACAAATCTCTCGGATCATCCGTCACCACTTCCAGCTTTCGCGCAGTTCCGAGTTGACGACGCAGTCCGATGGCCACCGATTCTGTGAAAGCTCGACGATCGTTCGCGCGGCCATGTCGGCCATGTCGGCCATCGACCGGAGGTCGGTGCCGGCGATGTGCGGGCTGATGATCACGTTGGGAAGTCCCAGCAGCGGATTGCCGGGCTCGGGGGGCTCGTGATTGAGTACGTCCAGCCCGGCACCGGCGAGATGACCCGATATCAGCGCGTCACGCAGGTCCGTTTCCACAACCAACCCGCCGCGCGAGGTGTTGATCAGGTACGAGCCGGGGCGCATCCGGGCGAGGAACGTGCGGTCGACCATGCCCCGCGTGGCTTCGGTCAACGGCAGGTGCAGGCTGACCATATCCGAGCAGGCCAGCAGTTCGTCGATCGGCATCCGCTCGATCCCGTGCCGCCGGTCGAAGTCCGAATCGAGGACGGTATCGAAGGCCACGACCTTCATACGAAGCGCCTGCGCGCGAGTCACCACGGCCCGGCCGATACGCCCCATTCCGATCAACCCCAGCGTCATCCCTCGGACTGGGGTCACCAGCGCGCGATCCCATCCTCCGCCGTGGATCACCCGGTCGTTATAGGGAATCTTTCGGGCCAGTGCCAGGATGAGGGCAAGGGCTTGTTCGGCCACGCTCTCCTGGTTGGTGCCAGGCGTGATGGTCACGGCGACGCGATGGGTCGAGGCGGCGGCGAGATCGATGAGGTCGTAGCCGACGCCCGTCCGGGCGATGACCCGGAGAAGCGGGGCCATCGTGAAGAGTTCCGGCGTCATGCGCTCGCCACCGGCGAGCATGGCGTCGATGTGCGGCAGGTGAGGCAGAAGTTCGTCGCGCGAGAGGGCCGGGCCCCCGACGGGGTCGATCAGCTCGAACCCACCCTCGACCAGGATGTCGCGGAAGCGGCCGGGTGCGTTGCGTAGCAGGTACGGACCGATCAGAACGCTTGGCATGGTCAGCTCGACCCCTTCAAAGGTATCATCGAGGAGTGGGACTGGAATGGCCGATCGGACGGGGCTTCCGGTGGCGAACTGACACCTCCGGGTTGCGTCGGCCTGTCGCCCAACTTATTCTCGGCTGGCCGTTTCGACAACCTCCCCTCGCGAGATCGGACCCGCCGGGCGCGGAACATCGATCGAACCAGAATCCGTAATCCCCGATCCTCTGGCGGGGGTGAGGGCGCGGGCCGTATCGGTTTGACGATCTCTCGAACCGGTCCCGACCCTCCGGCCAATGACCAGTGACCAATGACCATCGAATGAGCGGTCCGAACCCGCTTCGCGGAAAGTCGAACATGGGGGTTATGAAGTTTCGCCTGCCCTCGAGCGACCCATCGCAACGAATCGCCGATTATCGCAAGGCCTATATCACCGGCCTTGATCGGACTCCGGGGCGGGTGGGTGTCGAGCTGCGCAACGGGGTGATGACCTGCCTCCGCGAGACGACGGAGAGCGGACGATTATTCGTCCCCTGGCCGATCGATGGATATGGCATGCCCATCGTCGGGACGGCGACCCTGGCCGAGCGCCCGGCGCCTTACTCGCTTGCGGTGGAACTGGCCCGGGGCAAGCTCAACGACGTCCGCAATCAGTTGGCCGATTGGACGAGTATGGGGCTACGCTCGACTCCCGAGCTGGGCCGGGCGCTCGAGGAGGCCAAGCACGAGTTCTTCCGCGCCGCCACGCTTGCGGACCAGCCCGAGGCCTGCGTGGCCGCCGCCCAGTCGGCTCTCGAGTCCGCCTCCCTGGCCGCCGATCTGCTGATGGAAGCCTATACGACCCAGGTCCTCCAGAGCCGGCTGTCCGCCGGCGCCAAGCTGCCGACCCACCTGGGCTGCGTCCTGAACTACGACCCGCAGAAGGTGCCCGTGCCCCTGGAATGGTCGCGTACCTTCAATGCCTGCCAGATCGGCGTCTCCTGGCGGCAGATGGCGCCCTCGGAGGGGCAATACCGCTGGGACCTCTTCGACGCCCAGCTCGCCTGGTGCCGGCGCAATCGGCTGGCGATCGAGGCCGGGCCGCTGATCGAGTTTCGCCAAGGGGCACTGCCCGACTGGATCTGGCTCTGGGAGGGCGATTTCGAGACCATCAGTGGCCTGGTGTCTGACTTCGTCCGGCAGGCCGTGGCGCGCTATCGGGGCAAGGTGCCCTTGTGGAACGTCGTACATCGTGCGGCCAGCGGCGAGATCCTCGGCTTGAACGAAGAGGAGCAGGTGCGAATCGCCGCCCGCGCGGTCCAGATCGCGCGCCAGACCGACCCCGCGGCGCAGTTGACCATCGGCGTCGACCGTCCCTGGGCCGAATGGATGGGCACCAGCCACTTCCAGCTCGGACCGCTCCACCTCTGCGATTACCTGCTCCGCGCCGAGCTGGGGATCTCCGGCGTGGCGATCGAGATCGCGCCGGGATACTCCAACCCCGGCAGCCACCTCCGCGACTTGTTCGAATTCTCCCGATTACTGGATCTCTACTCGCTGCTGAACGTGCCGTTGTATCTCTGGATGGCAGTCCCCTCGGCCGATGGACCCGACCCGAACGCCGAGCCGGGAATCCGGGTCGAGTCCTCGCAATGGCCGTCGCCTCTGACCGATGGATCCCAGGCCGCCTGGGGGGCGAAGTGGATCGCCATGGCCGTGGCTAAGCCCTTCGTCCGAACCGTGAGCTGGCTCAGTTCGAGCGATGCCATGCCCCACATCTATCCCCATAGCGGCCTCATCCGACCCAATCTGACCGCGAAACCCCTGGTCTCGTGGCTCCAATCGCTCCGGGCCGAGACATTGGCTTGAGACTCTCGACGACTGCCATAACGGACGATTCAACACTTCTCGCCCAACACCACCAGACAGGGCGAGATCGAAGCCCGTGACCACGCACGTGAGTGCGTGGTTCGGACGGGACGAACGTCCTCCAACCTCGGGCGTCAGCCCGATCTGACGGGCGTTCCGATCGCACTCACGTGCGAGGTTGGAGGGCTGCACCCCGTCCGAACCACGGTCGAGAGACCGTGGTCATGAAATCGTGATCATCGAGGAGCATCGAATAGCGCCTTATGCATCCCTGGCTCGGGCCGGTTGGCCTTCTCATCCCAGTAGCGGAATCCGGCCCTCCAGTCCCAGATCGCCCAGCCGAAGCCGGCGCGTTCGGCCGCCTCGCGGAACGTCCGATAGTAGTTGCCGCGCGATGTCGGATCGACCGTGGCCAGGCAACCGAACTCGCCGATGTGGACGGGCCGTCCGTAATAGTCGGACCACTCCCGGGCCTGTTCGATCGAGCCCAGGAAAGCGTGAGGGCTGCTGGGATTGATCGCGCGGGGCTCGGTATTGTACCGCTGCAACCAGTCCGTGACGCCGCGGCCGAGCTTCAGATTCGGGTCGGGGACCAAGCGACTACTGGGCGGTCCGGGGAACACGATGCCGGTCACCTTCGTGTCCGGGCCGGCCCAGGTCGCCCCCTGGTGCGTGAAATAGAACGGCTCGTAACTATGGACCGTGACGATCAGGTTCTCGTCGTCGTCGGGGAGCCGTAACTGCGGGAGCTCGCCGATGCTGTTCCACTTTCCCGGTCCGACGAAGATCGTGCGCTTCGGATCGATGGCGCGGATCCGCCGGATGGCCTCGGCAAAGATCGGATTGATGACGTCGGTCGTCGCGGCGTCCCTGGGCTCGTTCAGGAGCTCGAGCGCCAGCCCCTCGGATGCCTTGCGGTAATGCCTCGCGACCTGCTCCCAGATGGCCAGGAACTTCGCAGTCTGCGCCTTCGGGTCGGTGGTAAAATCGTCGAAGTGATGGATGTTGATGAGCACACCCAGCCCTTGCCGGAGGCCGGCATCGACCAGTTCGTCGACGCGGGAGAAGATCTCCGGCTGGATTCGGAACTCGGGGCCCGGGCCGGTGTAGTGGTGCCATCCGATCGGGATGCGGGCGTGGTCGAAGCCCTCGGCGCGGATGATCCGCAGGTCGTCGGGCGTGTAATGGACGTCCCAGTTCTGACCGGGAGGGACTTCGAGTCCGTTGCCCAGGTTGGCGCCGCGGAGGAACCGCCGGGCGGCACGGTGCGCGGGCGTGTCGCGGCCGACGATCCGCTTCATGTCGCGCAGGTTCTCCGGCCGGACGGCGCGGGCACTCAGACGGATCGTTACCGGCCTTCCGCCGGTGACCTTCATCGTGGTGTAGAGGAACTGGTTATGCCAGGTCCGGGCATAATTCGTTCCCTGGACCGCGGGGATCGCCGAGGTCTGGCTGACGACCGCCCCTCCGCCGTCCCAACCCGTCGTCCCTGGCGCGGACTCGAAGCTCCCGTCGCCCAGGGCCCCGCCCTCGACCTGGAGGTCGTCCCAGAGGATCTCCTGTCGGTAGAGCACCCCCGGCGACGCTTCTTCCCACGGCCCCATCAGGCTCAATGTGACGGTGCCGGAGCGGGCCGGCGTGAATCGGACCGCCGCAGTGCGCCAGCCAAGGTGACTCACCGGGAAGTTCACGGTATATCCCCGCGACCGATCCGCCTCGGGGATCCAATTCATCCGGGCGATCGATCCGTCACGCTCGAGCAGCCGGCCATCTCCGAGTGACCCGGCTGGTGCGTCGGCGGACAGGTCGAACCGCGCGGTTGACGCCAGCTTCACCGGCTCGGCTCCGGAGGACGTGATCGCGGGCACACAGCCCAGGAGCACGACACAAAATCGAACGATCCGTAACTTCAACATGATCAGCCTGCCACTTTCTCGGAGGAGTTTGGCCCGGGAGGTTACTTGCGCTGGCATCGGGCGGTCAGGGAGTAGCGGGTCCCGCGGATCATAACGACGACCTCGATGCCGAAAACCTGGTCGGGCCGTACGCTGCTGTGGGATTCGACATATAGATCGAAGGTAAACTGGCCCGAGAACGTCCCGACTCGAGGCGATTGGCCGCGGATCACGGCCCGATTCTCGGTAAAGACGGCGACTGGCCAGAACCGCGTGCTCGGCTTGGTCGTGTAACGTAGGACGCCCCCGCCGGTGATGACGATCTCCTCGATGGTCGCGGCCGCCGGGAGGTCGAGGACGAGTCGGTAGTGCTCATCCTTGCCACCGCCGGGCTCGTATGTCCGACCCGAGGTACCGACCCAGTCTTCCTTCTGGTCGAGCCAATCGAACGAGACGATCGTCGCGCCTCCCGCCGAGGCTTTCAAGAGGACCGGGACCTCCGCCGACTCCCGTCCTCCGCGTGGCGAGGGCCGGACCTCGGTGATCGGCGACGGCGTCGGGCTGGGCGCGGGCGTGACGGGTGGCGCAACCGGGGTCTCCGGTTGTCTGGGTGCCTGGGGCAGGCGGGGACGTTGGGCCCTCGCCAGGGAGCCCGATGGCAGCTCCGGCCGCTTGCAATCCGATCCGAGCACGACCCGGTTGCCCGCGATCGAGAGCACGACCTGGACCTCGAAGGGGCTTCCCGGGCCGATCCCGATGCCAGTATTGACGTAGAGGTCGAATTTCTGAGCCCCGGAGTATACGCCCACCTGGGCGACATGCGGCTCGCGCCACGGGCCGCCCTTGCTGGAAGATGGCGACAGGCCAGAATCGGTCGTTCGGCTTGGTCTCCCAGCGATGGAACCCCTGGCTCTTGACGACCAACTCCTCCACGATGGTATTGGGCGGGAGATCGAGGACCATCCGGAGGTGCTGATCGGGATTGCCGTCGGACCGGGCGGCATCGCCATGGCCCCCGACGAGGTCCGCGTTCTCGTCGATCCATTCGAACGAGCGAATCGACGCACCGCCGGCCGATGCGGTCGGCGGCGACGCGGTCGTGGCGTCCTCGGAGGCGGGCGACGGAAGCCGATCCTCGCGTCCGAGTCGGGTGTCCCCCGCGTGATCGGCCACCAGCGTCGCGGTCGCCGGTTCCGGGATCGTGTAGAAACCCGTCGGCGACCGAAGGACCGGCGGCGGCGCCGTGGCGACCGGGGCGGCCGAGGGCTGCGATCCCGGCTCGAGTAATGCGAAGGAGTTGAGGAAACCGTCGATCGACTCGGGAGTGACTTTCCCCGAGGGACCGATGACGCCGACATGGTAGAGACGCCCTCTCACCAGGAAGAACCGGGTGCGCCCCGATACCTTGCCCATGGGACTGCCCGGCCGGGCCTCGAAGTTGAGCTCGCGACCGGAGTGGCCGTTCACGGAGATCGGCCCCTTGCGGAGGATGGTCAACTGCTTTTCGGCCGCCCAACCCTGGCAGGCATCGTCGAGCATGGAGCCGGCGTTGCCCGGATGGATCAGGCCGCCGGGGTAGTCGGAGTACGAGACGAATCGGATGGTCTGGTACGTCTCGGTAGCCGCGAACTTCTCGACGACCGGCCCCCATGGGGTCTTGATCGGGGGTTGCTCGACGAGCCTCGGCTGACCGGGGAACTGGACGCGATACCGCCCCTCCGGGGACGTGTATTCCCGGTTGACCGCGCCGCCACATCCGGACGCGACGATCGCCAGCAGGACTTGGGCTGCGATCCGCCCTCGCATCGAGTCGCCTCCTCCTCGGGAATGATGGACTGACGACCGGGACCGCTTGCCAGGCTTTGGCGTCTTATCTCCCTCCGTGGGAGATAACGCGTCCCGGGTCAACTGGCCTTCGCCGCCGGCTGCGTCACGTCGTCGAGCACCTCGCGTTGCATCCGCTCCACTTCCGCCCGATATCCGAAGGACACGAGGATAAGCTCCTCAGGACCACTCCCGACTCGCAAGTGAGCCAGCAGATCGAGGAAGTAGGAAATCCGCTCGCGGGTCACGGTCAGTTCGTGGTCGTTGTGGATCATGGTCGAATCTCCACGATGCCGGGCATAAAACCTCCGCCGAGGTGTCCGGAGCATTCGTTGGGGACGCCGACAGGCCTGACAACTAATATACGCCCCTATCCTCGCTCGGCCGACCTTGCGATAGCAAGGTTAACTTCAGCCCGATCCGGCGATCCGTCTTGCGAGCGAATGGACTCATCCCCCGGGACGTAAAGACCGGGGCGTCGCTATAATCAAGTGATGAGGATGGCCGCGACCGCCTCGGGGAGCGTCACTCCCGCGGCGGGCTGCCGCATCATTCGGGCCGATGGCCTGGCGATTCCGGATCCGCTCAGAAAGGACCGCGAACTGATGACGTCCAAAACGACTTCTCGGCGACGATTTCTCGGCGAGGGCGCGCAGACGCTTGGACTACTCGCATGGATCGGCGTTCGGCCGGATCGTGCCCTGGCGGTCGACGACCCGGCCAAGGCCACCGCGACCGGGCCCGCCGCGGCATCGAAGCTGATTGAGCGGGGTATCGGCTTCCTCCGCCCGCGACAGGACGCCAAGGGCGGCTGGTCCACCCAGCGCGAGCCCGGTGTCACGGCCCTGGTGGTCACGGCATTCCTTCGGTCCGGACAGGTCACGCCCGGCGACCCGTCGGTCTCGAAGGCCCTGAACTACCTGGAAGGGTTCATCACACCGAAGGGCGGGCTCTCCGAAGTCCCGCACGCCAATTACGCCACCTCGATTGCCTTGGTCGCCTTCAAGGAGGCCAATCGGAACGGTCGCTACGACCGCACGATCAAGGCCGGCCAGGATTTCCTCAAGTCAATGCAGTGGGACGAGTCCGAGGGCAAGTCGCGCGACGATGCCTTCTACGGCGGTGCGGGCTACGGCGGGGGTAACAGCCGGCCGGACCTCTCCAACACGGCCTTCTTCATGGAAGCCCTCCGCGATACCGGGTTGCCAGCCGACGATCCGAACTTGAAGAAGGCCCTGGTCTTCGTCTCGCGATGTCAGAACCTCAAGGGCGAGTTCAACGACCAGGCGTGGGCCGGCAAGGTGAACGACGGTGGGTTCATCTACACGGCCGCCAAGGGCGGGGAGACCTTCGCCGGCAAGACGCCCGATGGTGGCCTTCGTTCTTACGCCAGCATGACGTATGCCGGGCTCAAGAGCATGATCTACGCCGGGCTCGATCGGAACGACCCCCGCGTCAAGGCGGCCCTCACCTACATCACCGGGCATTACACGCTCGACGAGAACCCCGGCCTCGGTCAGCAGGGGTTGTATTACTACTATCACACGTTCGCCAAGACGATGGCCGTGCTCGGCGAGCCGACCCTCACCGACGCCTCGGGAGCCGCACACGACTGGAAGGCCGAGCTGGTCGCCGCCCTGGCCAAGCGGCAACAACCGGACGGGGGCTGGGTTAATCCCGCCGACCGTTTCCTCGAGGGCGACCCCAACCTGGTGACCGCTTATGCACTCCTGGCGCTGTCTTATACGCGGAGGAAGTGACCGATTCGCCTCCCGCGCAGGCCAGATCCGTCCGACCCGATGTCGAGGAGTCATCGCGAATAATCCTCTGAGAGTGGCGAAAGCACTGGTAATCTATCGAAGGAGAACGCCGAAACGACAGACCAGAGCCATTTCCAAGGACCAACTCAATGAATGCGTTCGACGAGGAGCGCCGGGACGTCCCGGGCTGGACTCGAGGGCTGCGCAGATCGCGCGGCCTGCCGGCAGTCGGGGGCCTGATCCTGGTCGGCATCGGGCTGACCGCGGCCCTCTACGAAGCCTGCAAGATCGAGGTCGGCACCGGCATGCAGGCCGTGCTGATCCGCAAGGAGGGGCTCGAGCTCGAGCCCGACTTGGAGCTGGCCCCCCCTCCGAAGGACGGCCGGACCTATTACAAGGGCGTCCAGGCGGGCGGGCCGAACAACGGTGTCCTCACCGAGGGCCGATACTTCTACAACCCTTATTTGTGGTCCTGGGAGATCAGCCCTCAGTTCGTCGTGCCCGGCAGCAAGATCGGAATCCGGATCGCCCTGAGCGGCGACGACCTTCCGGCGAGCCGGATCCTCGCCGAGGCGGGCCAGAAGGGGATCCTCCGCGAGGTCCTCAAGCCGGGCCGATATCCGTATAACCCCTATGCCGAATCGATCGAGCTGCACGACCCGGTGACCATCCCTGCCGGATTTCGCGGCGTCGTGACCCTGCTCTCCGGCCCGATGCCGAAGAATCCCAACGTCTTCCTCGTCGAGGAAGGCGAGCGCGGCGTCCAATCGAAGACTCTCGAACCGGGGACCTATTACCTCAATCCTTACGAGACACGGGTCAGTCAGGTCGATTGCCGGTCCCGCCGGTTCAACCTGGGCCAGGAAGGCGAGATGAGCTTCCTGTCCGCCGACGGCTTCCCGATCACGCTCGACGGCGTGGTCGAGTTCCGCGTCCTGCCCGCCAAGGTCCCCGAGATGTTCGTCAAGTATAACGAGGACGCCAACGGCGACAGCATCGACGAGGAGATCATCGCCAAGATCATCACGCCCGAGAGCCGATCGCTCTGCCGGATCGGCGGGTCGAAGCTCTCCGGCGGCCAGTTCATCGACGGTAAGGAGCGTGAGAAGTTCCAGACCGACCTGGTCAAGAGCCTGGAGCAGAACTGTCAGAAGCAGGGCATCGAGATCCTGGCCGTGGCGATCACCTCGATCCAGCCGCCGGAGGATATCACCCAGCCGGTGCAACAGCGAGAGGTCGCCAAGCAGAAGCTCGCGCAGTTCCGCCGCGAGAAGCTCCAGCAACTCTCCGAGGCCAAGCTGAAGGTCGAGGTCGTGCTGGCCGAGCAGAAGAAGCGCGTGGTCGAGGCCGAGCAGGAGGTCGTCGAGAAGACCACCAAGGCCGAGCAGGAACAGACGGTCGCGGTGACGCTGGCCGAGCAGAAGCTCAAGGTCGCCCAGACGCATCTCGAGGCGGCCAAGGACAAGGCTTCGGCGTTGCTCGCCAAGGCCGGCGCCGACGCCGAGGTGATCAAGTTCGACAATGCCGCCGAGGCGGCCGGCCTGGCCACCCAGGTCTCCGCGTTCGGCGGCGACGGCGGCGCCCTGGCACGCAACATGTTGCTGGGCAAGATCGCGCCCGCGTTCCACACGATCCTCGGCAACTCGGACGGCCCGCTCATGGACCTGTTCCGCGAGTTCACCCAACGGGCCGAGACCTCACTGAAGCCGGACTCGACGCCCCGTCTCGTCCCGACCGCCGCCGATCGGCCCGACCCGTCTTCCAGGCCCGCCCGTTTGCCGCTCGCGACGTCGGAGGAGAAACACAAATGAATTCCTCATACGCTCAAATGCTGCGCAAGTTGGCCATGGCCGCGCTGGCGGTTGTTGTCCTCGGCCAGGTCGGTTACTTCGGCATCTGGCAATGGATGTTTTGCCGCGTCGAGGTCCCGGCGGGATCGAGCCTGCTGATCCGATACAAAGGCCCATGGCCGTTCGGCTCGGCGCCCAGGCGCCGGAGGGGACGCTCGTGCAGACCGGCGCCGCGGGCAGCCCGCAGCAGGTCGGCATCCTCGAGGCCATGCCCGGCCCCGGACGACACTTCTTCTCGCCCCTGGAGTACGAGACCCAGCTCGTCCCGGACGAGGTCATCCCTCCCGGCAAGATCGGCGTGCTCGTCTGCAAGATCGGCAAGCCGCTGCCCGAAGGCACTTACCTCGTCGACGAGAAGGGCTATCGCGGCATCCTCCGCAAGGTCCTCACCCCGGGGCGATACCGCATCAACCGATATGGCTATGATGTCAAAGTTGTGGCCGTGGATGCGTGCGCCGAGACGAATGCGCGGATCAAGCGCAAGCCCGAGGACCCGACCCTGATACCGCCGGGTTATGTCGGCGTGGTGACGAACAAGGCGAACGATCCCAGCACGGGCGAAGAACGCGGCATCCAGAAGAACGTGCTCCCGGCCGGGATCTACTTCCTCAATCCCGAGGAGAAGCGGATCGACATCGTCAGCATCGGCTATTCCGAGACGACCCTGATGGTCGATGCCCGCCAGGCCGAGGAAGCCGACACCGCCACCGACGCGACCTCCAACCTGTCGCAAGGCATCCGCGGCGATCGGCTGGGTACGACGGGCGGCAAGGATCCCCAGTATATCCGCGGGAAAGGGATCGAGTTCCCATCGAGTGACGGGTTCCCGATCCACATGGACTACACGGCGATCTGGGGCATCCTCCCGGAGCAGGCCCCCGACGTCGTCCGCCAGTTCGGCACGCTCAAGGACGTCGAGCAGAAGGTGATCCTTCCTCAGATCGAGTCGATCTGCCGGCTGCACGGCTCGCGTCGAGGCGCCGTGGACTTGCTGGTCGGCGACACGCGCGAGCAGTTCCAGGACGAGACATCCGCCGAGCTGGAGAAGGTCCTGAAATCGAAAAACCTCTCGCTACTCTTCGGCCTGACGCGTCACATCTACGTGCCCAAGCTCGTCCGCGAGCCGATCCAGAAGGCCAAGATCGCCGACGAGCTGACCAAGACCCGCGAGCAGGAGCAACTGACCGCCAAGGCCCAGGCCGACCTGACCGAGGCCAAGGCCAAGGTCGTCTTCGAGGAGAAGCGGACCCTGGCGGAGACCACGAAGTTAGTCGCGGAGACCGAAGCGGAGGGCGAGAAGAAGGCCCGTGAGGTCGAGGCCATGACCGAGAAGCTCAAGGCCGAGATCGACGCCAAGACCGCGGCCATCGAGGCCCAGACGACCAGGTTGCTCGGCGAGGCCAAGGCGACGTCGGTCAAGCTGTCCAAGGAGGCCAAGGCCGAGCGGCTCCAGCTCCTGGTCAAGGCGATGGGCGGTCCCGAGTCCTACCAGCGCTACACCTTCGCCGAGGGCCTGCCGGCCGACCTGAGACTCGGCATCTTCTACGCCGGACCGGGCACCCTCTGGACCGACCTGAAGGGCTTCGAGCAAACCATGCTCGGCAAGCAGGTCTCCGAGACTCAAGCCGCAAGCAGTTCCCTCGGGAATCGCCCCTCGCCGGGCGATGAAGGCAGCAAGAAAGATTGAGAGGCCCTTCGAAGGTCTCGTTGATTGCGGTGGGGGCCGAGCCACGGTTCATCGAGGCTCGGCCCATCTTGCTGCGCCCGGCGCTCTTCGCCAGACCAAGACTGTGATCATCTTGCACATCCGCAATTCTAAATAGGTCCCCACAATTGGGAAAGTGACCCGGGCGCCGAAATTTCGGCGCTTTCCGGAAATCCTCAGCTCGGCAGGCTTTCCGATTGGGTGGGATCTATTTAGCGGAGACACAGTTTGGAGTTCCGCCTTTTCCACGGCCGGATCATCCAAGGCCCAATGCGGCTTTCAGGCAATCATCCAATTCCGTGAGAATTTCCGCCGAAAGGTTACCGACCTCTTCCTTGAGCCGGTCCTCGGCCAGCAATGACAACAGAGTGCAGCAAATCAAACAGTCCCGGTCCAGGCCCGCTGCTTTGCCCTCGGGCGTGTCGGCTTTGACGAACAAATAGGCCGGATCGTCTTTCTCGTCCAGGTTGGTTGTGACCTGAGCCACGACCGCGTGACGCAGGCGCCGATTGTAATCGTCGGCCTGTACCACCACGACGGGGCGTTTCTTGCCTCGGCCGCCGGAAGCATGGGGGAAAGCGGGCCTTCAGAACGTCGCCGCGCCGGAGGTTCATGAGTCGTCCGGTTCTTCAAGACCGTCTCCGGCCAGCAGGTCCGCGGTTTCCGCTGCCACAAAGTCCATTTCCTCATCGGTCCAGGGGCTAGGATCCACCGGTTCGCCGCGTTCGTAGACATCCTTACGAAGGACGACGCACTCCGCGCTGCCGACGTTCACTGCGACCGCTTGACCGTTTTGAATGGCCCGTTCCTGTTCAGCAGTTAGCTCCATGAGTCGTTCTTACTTCGTGGGTGTCGCCAGCATTTGCCTCGGGTTTACGGTTCGACGCGATTCTATCACAGCCGGCCGAATGAAGCCCTGTCGGCGAGGTCCTCGGGCAGGTTCTCATCTCCAAGGTGAGCCAGACTCCGGTGAATATAAAGCCGAACGGTCGCGTCTCGCCTCAACTGCGGCGAATCGGCGTGGCGAGGTCGCGTAGGAAGCGCCACTGGTCGGGGACCTCGATGAGGGAGGGTCCATCGCGATCGAGGGCCTCGCGTACGGCGGCGGACAGGTCTTCAGGGCTGCGGGCCTGCCGGGCGGGGACGCCGTAGGCATCGGCGAGTTTGAGAAAATCCGGGTTATTGAGATCCGTGTCGACGTGACGGCCTTCGTGGGCTCGATCCTGGATGTTCTTGATCGCGCCGTACGTCGAGTCATTGTGGACGATAGCGATCACGCGGAGCCGGTATCGGGCCGCAGTGGCGAGTTCCTGCGCGGTCATCACGAAACCGCCGTCGCCGCTGACGGAGACGACCGGCCGGTCGCCGAGCGCCACGGCCGCACCGACGGCCGCCGGGAACGCCCAGCCCAGCGAGATGTAGTTGGACGGGTAGAAGAATCGTCGCGGTCCGTGCGACGGCCAGTCTGCTTGCATCCGATAGCCCATCTCGCAGGCATCGGTGAAGACCGGTACCTCGTCCGGTAGCGCCGATCGGAGGGTCTCGATCAGCCACTCGGGCCTGGGATGGCGGGCGGCGCGGGCCTCGTCCCAGAGCGTGCCCCAGCCCGACTCACGGGCCGCCGGCGTGTCCGTGAGTGCCGACACGATCGCGAGGCAAGCGGCCTTCGCGTCGGCGACGATCCCCAGTTCCACCGGGTGGTTCATGCCGATCTGGTCGGGGTCGAGGTCGATCTGGATCAAGCGGCTCGGGATCGGCAATCGTCTCCAGTCGGTGAGGACCTCGGTGAACCGGCAGCCGACAGCCAGCATGACATCGGCATGCGGCAGTACGGCCTTCGACCGGACCGAGCGGGCATGCCCGAGCGAGAGCGGGTGGCGCTCGTCGAGGAGGCCCTTGCCGTTGAGGGTGGTGATCACCGGCGCGCCGAGGCGACGGGCCAGGTCCTCGATCGCGTCGGTCGCGCCCGACCAGAGCGCCCCGCCGCCGGCCAGGATGATCGGGCGTCGGGCACCGGCCAGGACCTCCGCCGCCCTGGCGATCGCGGCCTCGGGATCCACGGGGATGGGCGGGAGAGGGAATGCCCAGGACTCGGCCGAGACCTCACACGGCGCCCGCATCAGATCCTGGGGCAGGAACAACGCGGCGGGGCGCGGGCGGCCCCAGGTCATCGCCTGAAAGGCGCGTCCGAGCAGCGCCGGGATCCGATCAACCCGACGGACCGTCCCGCACCAGCCTGTCACCGGCCGGAAGATCCCGTCCAAGTCGATCTCATGGTAATTGCCGCACTCGAGATCGACGGCGTTCGCGTTGACCTGGCCCGAGAGCAGCAGGATGGGCACCGAGTCGGCCCAGCATTCCGCGACCCCGGTCAGCGCATTGGTCGCGCCGGGACCCGCCGTCGTGCAGACCACCCCGGGAAATCCCGTCACTCGCGCCGAGCCGTCGGCCGCGAAGGCGCCGGCTTGCTCGTTGCGGATCAGTATCGTCCGGATCGAGCCCGCGCGTGCGATTGCGTCGTAGATCGTCGTGGAGTGCGAGCCCGGCATCCCGAACAGATGCCGCACTCCCCAACGCACCAACCCCTCGACAAGCACATCCGCGCCGATTGTCATGATGTTTCGAATCGCCTCGTGACCTTATCTCAGCCCCCCGGGATTGTAACAGAGGAGACGCACCCGGCCGGAGCCCCTGGAACCGGATCCTGGCGGGAGATCCTCCTGTTCACACCCGGGTTCGGGTATCATGGCGAGTGTCCGAAAACCTCCGCATGATACCCTCAACAAACAATGCATTGATGCTCCAAATATCCAAGGCCCGGCGAAGGAGGCGTCTATGAAACCGAAGAACCCGCCTGGCCGACGCGTGCCCCAGAGCAACGTCTCCGCGACGGAGCCCCAACTGCGAGAACCACGCGCCGTCATCCTCGACTTCATCCAGGGCCAGATCGAGGCGTTTGATGCCGAGCACGGGGGCGGCATCTTCGTCCGCAAGGACTCGCGGGGATACACGTTGATCCGCGAGGAGGACGGGATTCCGGTCGCACGGCTGCGCCCCAGGGCCGAGGGATTGTTCCAGGTGCTCTACTGGAACCCATATCAGGATCGCTGGCGACCGGTCGGTCAATTCGGCACGGCCCTCCCGCTGAATGAAGCCCTGGAATTCATCGCCGATGATCCCATGGAGTGCTTCTGGCGGTGAGCCTTTCGGAGGGTGGGTGAAACCCACTAATTGGTAGCCGCTCATATCATTGACAATTGTACATGATGTTCATATTGCTGAATGTGAATCAACATCTTCCAATCCCCGAACCACTTGGAGCACCGTGCCCGCGGGCGGCCTGGACGCCCCCTCGGGCGCCTGGATGACTCTCCAGGGTCGGATCGCCGAGGTGGAAGCCAAGGTCCGCGACCTCCAGTCCCGGCTCCAACTTAACTCCACCGACTCGTCCAAGCCGACCTCCTCCGACCCGATCGGACTGAAACGAAAACCGCCGACGCCTCCTTCGGGGCGGAAACGCGGCGGACAACCCCGGGCTCAGACGCGTGGTCAAAGCGGCGCCGGACGACGGTGTGCGCTGCGGATGCCACCTGGGGCCACAACCTGCTCCTGAGCAACCCCTCGAAAGAGGAGCTGGCCGATGCCCTGGCCCTCCGCCGGCCGCTCGAGCACACGGTGTACGACCTGGCCGTGGTGGGGGCCAGCCCGGCGGGGCTGGCCGCGGCCGTTTACGGCGCCTCCGAGGGGCTAAGTACGGTCGTGCTGGAGCGGGACGCACCCGGACAGGCGATCGTAACCTGATGGCCCCCGCGACATCGCGTCAGCCGCGCCCGCTCGGACTAGTCGAAGTGTCGACCGGGGGCCCGCCCCTGCCATCGGGTCTTATCCCGGGCGTGCGGGCCGGGGTTCCCCGATACGCCTCGTGGTCAACCCCGAGAACGCGGCGTCAGGCGCCGGCCTCGACGAGCCCGATCCGGATGGCGTCGCGGACCAGCCCGGCCAGGTCGTGGATGTCGAGCCGGTCCATGAGCTGGGCCGGGTGGGTCTCGACCGTCTTGACACTCACCCCGAGGAGCCCAGCAATCGCCTTCGTCGTCTTCCCCTCCGCGATCAGCCGGAGCACCTGGCGCTGCCGCTGCGTCAGCGAACCCGACACGGGGGGCGCTCCTCCTGTCGCCGGAGGTAGTCGGCGATGACGTGCTTGGAGACGGCCGGGCTGAGATAGGTCTCCCCCCGCGCCACGGCTCGGACCGCTAGCTCCAACTCGGCGAGCCTTGAGTCCTTCAGGAGGTAGCCCGCCGCGCCGGCCTGCAGCGCCCGTCTCGCGTATTCCTCGTTGTCGTGCATGCTCAGGATGATCACGCGAGCCTCGGGCAGCTCGCGGGCCACGCGGCTGGCCAACTCCAGCCCGCTGACGTGCGGCATGGCGATGTCGGTCACGAGGACGTTGGGCCGATGCACCTGCGCGAGGGACATCGCCTCGCGGCCGTCGCCCGCCTCGGCGACGACCTCGACCCCCTCCAGTCCCTGGAGCAGGGCACGGATGCCGGCGCGGACGAACGCGTGGTCGTCGGCAATCTGGACGCGGATCGTCACCACGCTAGGCCCCTCCTTCGGGATGCCGCAGGGGGATGGTCAGCAGGACCCGGGTCCCACGGCCCGGGAGAGAGCGGACGTCGATCCGGCCGCCGAGGAGGGCCGCCCGCTCTCGCATCCCCAGCAGCCCGAGCCCCGCGCCCGCGCCCCGTACCGCAGGGCCGCCTCCGAGTCGAACCCGACCCCGTCGTCGCGGACCACCAGCCGCAGGGTCCCGTCGCGGCGACTCACGCTCACCCGGACCCGGCGGGCCTTGGCATGCCGGGCTATGTTCGTCAGCGCCTCCTGCGCCACCCGGAAGGTCGCCGTCGCGATCGCGGGATCGAGGCGGATCTCGACCGCGTCGGAGACGAAGCGCGCCCGATAGCCGGCCCGCTGGGCCTGACGGTCGACGTACCATCGGAGGGTCGCCACCAGGCCGAGGTCGTCGAGCATCGGCGGCCGGAGGTCGAGCGAGAGGTGGCGCACCTGTCGGATCGCGCCGTCGACCAGGCCGATGCAGTCGTCGAGGTACGACCCGACGGCGTCCACCCTCGCCTGCTTGGCGGCCTGGAGGCCGATCCCGATCGCCGTCAGGGCCTGGCCGATCTCGTCGTGGAGTTCGCGGGCCAGATGTCTCCGCTCCTCCTCCTGGACCTCGACCAGGCGGCGCGAGAGGACCTGGAGCCTCGCCGCCGTCTCGCGGAGCGCCTCCTCGACCCGGCGCCGCTCGCTGATGTCGACGAATGTGACCACGGCCCCGACCACCTCCCCGCCGCGGCGGACCGGGTGGGACCAGTATTCGACCGGGAAGCTCGTCCCATCGCCGCGCCAGAACACCTCGTCTTCGGCGTGGGCCTCCTCCCCGCGGCGGCAGGCGCAGAGGATCCGGCACGCCTCGCGGGGGAAGGGCGCCCCGTCGGGCCGGGTGTGGTGGATGAGCCGGTGCAGCTCCCGGCCCAGCAGGTCGGCCCGATCGGCGTACCCCAGGAGCCGGAGGCAGGAGGCGTTGAAGAACGTGCAGCGGCCCTCCAGGTCAATCCCGCAGATCGCCTCGCCCGTGGAGTCCAGCAGCAAACGGACCTGCTCGTCGCTGGCGCGCAGCTCCCGCTCCGCCCGCTTCCGCTCGGTGATGTCGCGGTTGACCGACAGGTGGAGGCCCGGCAGGATGTTGGCGACCGCGCGATAGTCGACGACCCGCGTCGTGCCGTCCCTGCGGACCTGGGTGAACTCGCCGTCGAGCTGGCCCGCGGCGAGGAAGGCGTTCCACAGCTCCCGGACCAATCCTTTCTCATCCGCGGTCGCCACGTCCTCGATTCGCATCCGCAGGAACTCCTCGCGGGTGTAGCCCAGCAGGGCGCAGACGGCGGGGTTGGCGTCGACGAACCGGCCCTCGTCGTCGAGGAGCCAGATGGCGTCCAGGGTATTCTCGAAGAGGGCACGCATGCGGCGACGGCTCTCCTCGAGCGATTCCTCGGCCCTCCGGCGGTCGGTGACGTCGAAGGAGATCCCCCCCACGGCCTCGATCCGGCCGATGGCGTCACGGCAGGGGGAACTTGACCGTGTGCAGCTCGCGCCGACCGCCGGGCGTACTCACCTCCTCGTCCAGCTCGAGAGGCGTCCCGGACTCGATGACCGTCCGATTCTGCTCCAGGAACCGCCCTGCCTCTTCGGGCGGGAACAGTCGCCCCGCCGATCGGCCGACCACGTCGTCGCGCCGCATCCCGAACAGGCCCTCCCAGGCCCGGTTGACGAGCCGGGCTTCCCCGTCGGCGGAGGTGACGTAGATCAAGGCCGGGGCGTGGTCCAGCAGCCTCGCCAGGAACTGCCGGGCCTCGCGCAGCGCCGCCTCGTCCCGCCGCCACGCGGTGATATCCCGCGAGACGCCGACCAAACCGGCGACGAGTCCCCGGTCGTCCCGGTAAGGCCCCTTGGTGACGAGGTAGGTGCGCGTGACCCCCGACGACGTCGCGACCTCCTCGTACGTCCGGGCCGCGCCCTCGGCGATGATGGAGCGGTCGTCCATCATGAGCCGCTCGGCCGTCTCGGCCTCGAACAGCTCCGTGTCATCCTTCCCGACGACTTCGTCCCGCGACCGGCCGAGCAGGCGGGCGCCCGCGGAGTTGATCATCCGATAGCGGCCGTCCCCGCCCTTGACGAAGACAGCGTCGTCCATGACCTCGATGACGGCCACCAGCGAGGCGATGCGGGCGCGCAGGGCGTCGTTCTCGGCCCGCAGGGCACCCAGCTCCTCGGGGCGTTCATCCGCCCCGCTCCGATCGCGACCGGCCCCCATGATGCGCTCCTGGACTGGCCCTCCAGCCGAACGGGCCCCGCACCCCGACCTAGTATACACGAAGGCCGGGGACCGCGCACCGGCCCCCGCGTCGCCCCGGGCGGATGCTAGGCCCGTACATCCCAGCCCCATCATCTGCGCGATCATCCAGGATGCCTTGGGGCATCCAAGTCGCATATCGGGGAAACCCCGGGCCCCCATCCGGAAATCCCGGTCGACTCCTGGATAGGCAATGGAATCATCGGCGGGTCAGGTCAGATAGCCCTGGGCTACCACGCGGAATTCGTCGGCCTGACGAGCTTGCCAGGCCCGGTCACGTCCCAGTTCTGTTCCCAGGATGGCCGCGACCGATGACGCGATCTCGACACTCGCCCTGGCGTCGAGGAAGAGCGCTCGCGTCCGACGCGCCAGCACATCCCCGATGGTCCGTGCGCCTTCGTGCCGGGCGGCCCAAGAGACCTCGCCTCCGAGATATGGGAGCCTGGGATGCATCGGCTGATCCCATCCAGGATGCTCGCGACAGACTTCATTCACCGCCGCCGCGTCCGAGCCGTAAACGGATAGATGATCATCGGTTCCGTCAGGCTCGTCCAACCAGCCATGGAGTTTGAGCCGATCGGTCGTCGAGGCTCGATCGGCGAGCCCGCCGACGCGTGCCGCGTGATCCACCGCGTCGATCGCCATCCGACGGTATGTCGTCCATTTCCCTCCCGTGATGGTGATCAATCCCGAATCGGAGACCACCACGGCATGCTCGCGCGAGAGCTTTGCGGTCGAGCCGTCGATCCGGCCGCGGAGTAGCGGCCTCAGACCGGCGAATGTGCTGAGGACATCCGAAGCGAGTGGACTGCGTGATAGGTATCGCGCGACATGATCGAGGAGATACGCGATCTCCTCGCGGAGGGGCCGTGGCTCGATGGCGAGTTCGGCCACCCTCGTATCGGTCGTGCCGACCAGGACGCGATTGTGCCAGGGGATCGTGAACAGGACGCGGCCATCATCGGTGCGAGGGACCAGCATCGCACTCGTGCCGGGGAGGAAGGAACGGTCGAGGACGAGGTGCGCCCCCTGGCTGGGAGTCAGCAAGGGCGTGGCCGCCTCGGCCGGATCGTCGAGACAACGGATCGCATCGACATACACCCCCGTCGCGTTGATCACGGCGCGGGCTTCGATGGCGAACGCCTCGCCGGTCTCGGCGTCCTCGAGGTGGACGCCTGTTATCCGCCCTCCGCCCCGCGAGAAACCCGTTACGGGTGCCTGATTGAGTGCGGTGCCGCCCAGGTCGACGAGCGTCCGGGCCAGGGCGATGGCCAGGCGGGCGTCGTCGAATTGCCCGTCCGTGTAGACGATCCCCCCGTGCAGCCCGCGCCGGGAGATCGTGGGGATTCGCTCGACCACCTCGTCCGAACCGATCCGTCGCGATGACCCGAGGTCGGAACGTCCGGCCAGCCAGTCGTAGACCTTGAGCCCAAGCCCGTAATAGGGCAAGTCCGTCCATCGATAGGCGGGCACCACGAAGTCCCGGGCATGGACCAGGTGCGGCGCGTTGCGGAACAGGACCCCGCGCTCATGGAGCGCCTCGCGGACCAGGCCGATGTTGC
This sequence comes from uncultured Planctomycetota bacterium, assembly GCA_963777695.1. Taxonomy (GTDB): domain Bacteria; phylum Planctomycetota; class Planctomycetia; order Isosphaerales; family Isosphaeraceae; genus CAVZRC01. Next base: position 550,184 of record CAVZRC010000005.1, on the reverse strand, counting down.
CCTGAGCCAGGTAGCGGACTCCGCCGTGAATGAGCTTCGTGCTCCGGCTCGATGTCCCCTGTGCGAAGTCGCGCGCCTCGAGCAAGAGCGTCTTGTAGCCGTGCGCCGCCGCGTCGACCGCCGAGCCCAATCCCGTAGCCCCGCCGCCGATGACCACGACGTCCCACGTCCCCCCGGCGCAGGCGTTCGAGATTCTCGCTGCGTGAAAGTGATCCCATCGCAAGATCATACACGAACCCGGTGTCCCTTGGGCATTGCGGCCGGAATCTCTCGAAGTTAGCCTTCAATTTGATGAAGGCTTGCGATGAAATCGATGCTCGAATTGCTGCCGATTGCGATCCAACAAGGTTTGGAGGAAGTTTGAACATGGAGACGATGCTGGCCCTCGTGAAGAAGGAGGCCAAGCCCGGTCTTTGGCTCGACGAAGTGCCGGTCCCTCGGATCGGGATCAATGACGTCCTGATCAGGGTCCTCCGCACGGGGATCTGCGGGACGGACGTCCACATCGAGACCTGGGACGCGTGGGCGAAACGGACGATCCCGGTCCCGATGGTGGTCGGCCACGAATTCGTCGGGGAGATCGTCGAGGTCGGCTCGAACGTCAAGGACTTCCACGTCGGCGAGATCGTCAGCGGTGAGGGGCACGTGGTCTGCGGACGGTGCAGGAACTGCCTGGCAGGCCGGCGGCACCTCTGCAAGGATACCAAGGGGATCGGCGTGAACCGTCCCGGGGCGTTCGCCGAGTATCTCGCACTCCCGATGACGAATGTCTGGGTCCACGACCCGAACATCCCGCGCGACGTCCAGGCGATCTTCGACCCCTTCGGCAATGCCGTCCACACGGCCCTCCAGTTCGACGTCCTGGGCGAGGATGTGCTGATCACCGGCGCGGGGCCGATCGGGATCCTGGCTGTGAAAGTCGCACGCCACGCCGGCGCCCGTCATATCGTGATCACCGACGTCAATCCGTATCGCCTCGAGCTGGCCCGCAAGATGGGCGCCACGCTCGCCATCGACGTCCGCGAACGGTCGATTGAGAGCGCCAGAACGAGCTGGGCATGAAGGAAGGGTTCGACATCGGCCTGGAGATGTCCGGCAACCCCGACGCGTTCCGCGACATGCTCGCGAACATGTGCCACGGCGGCAAGGTCGCCATGCTCGGCATCCCCACCCGCGAGGTGGCCATCGACTGGAACACCGTCGTCTTCAACATGATCACCATCAAGGGTATCTACGGTCGCGAGATGTACGAGACCTGGTACAAGATGACCGTCATGCTCCAATCCGGAATGGACATCAGCCCGGTCATCACCCACCGCTATAACTTCCGCGACTTCGAAAAGGGCTTCGCGGCGATGAAGTCCGGCGAGTCGGGCAAGGTCATCCTCACCTGGTCCGAGGGATAGTTTCTCGATCACAGCAAGTATCAAGAAATTCTTCTTGAACCACGAAAAACTCGGACAGACACGGGAAAAAGGAAAAACGGGACGGAATAGAGATAAGACGAGGATGGGAACTCGTTTCCGTGTCTGGCGGTGATTTCCGTGGATCATTGAATTTCATCGAAAACCGATCGTAAGAGGTCACGGCAATCCGAGTTTGTCCCGACAGGAGTGGCGTTCATGTACGGAGCAATGAAGCAGCATCTGGCCGAGCAACTCGAGGAGATCCGCAAGGCCGGGCTCTTCAAGAATGAGCGCGTCCTGAGCTCGCCCCAGCGGGCGCACGTCGGCGTGCAGGGCCGCGCCGAGGTGCTGAACATGTGCGCGAACAATTACCTGGGCCTGGCCGACCACCCGGAAGTCGTCCGGGCGGCCCACGAGGCCCTCGACCACTGGGGCAACGGGATGGCCTCGGTCCGGTTCATCTGCGGGACCCAGCAGCCCCACAAGGCGCTCGAGCAAGCGCTCACCGAGTTCCTCGGCACCGAGGACACGATCCTCTACTCGTCGTGCTGGGACGCCAACGGCGGCCTGTTCGAGACCATCCTGGGCGCCGAGGATGCCGTGATCTCAGACGAGTTGAATCACGCGTCGATCATCGACGGAATCCGGCTCTGCAAGGCGAAACGGCTCCGCTACAAGAACAACGACATGGCCGACCTCGAGGTGAAGCTCCAGGAGGCGCGCGACGCCCGGTTCCGGATGATCGCCACCGACGGCGTGTTCTCGATGGACGGGATCATCGCCGACCTGAAATCGGTCTGCGACCTGGCCGATCGGTACGATGCGATGGTCATGGTCGACGACTCGCACGCCGTCGGCTTCCTGGGCAAGCACGGGCGCGGCACGCACGAGTATCGCGACGTCATGGGCCGCGTGGACATCATCACCGGGACGCTCGGCAAGGCCCTCGGCGGTGCCAGCGGCGGCTACACCAGCGCGAAAGCGGAGATCGTGGCGATGCTCCGGCAGCGGTCGCGGCCGTACCTCTTCTCGAACTCGGTCCCGCCGCCGATCCTCGGCGCCTCGCTCAAGGCGATCGAGATTTGTCGTCGGTCAACCGAGCTCCGCGACCGGCTCGAGGCCAACACGAAGTTCTTCCGCGCGTCGATGACCGAGCGGAAGTTCAATATCGTCCCCGGCGAGCACCCGATCGTCCCGATCATGATCGGCGACGCCGCACTCGCCGGCAAGATGGCCGAGCGCCTGCTGGAGAACGGAGTCTACGCGATCGGGTTCTTCTACCCGGTCGTCCCCCAGGACAAGGCCCGGGTCCGCGTCCAGATCTCGGCGGCCCACACGCGCGAAGACCTCGAGTTCGCCATCGACGCGTTCACCAGGGTGCGGGACGAGCTGGGCTTGTGATCCTCGGCGCGGAATCGGTCGCCCATCAGCCTTCTGGACAGATCCGCCGGCCGCGGACATAATCTCCCTCCAGCGTAACCACGCCGACGCGATGAATCCCGACCAACACTCAATTCCTCCAGGTCGGGAGCGTCCCCCTTGGTTGCGTAGCCCGTGGTCCGCGGGCGGGTTGTACGTGTATCGGGCCGGTGAAGCCGGCCCATCCCTTCTCAAGAATCCAGGCACGTCCCATCATGAGTACCACCACCGTTCGACGCCGATTCACCCTGATGGACGCCGTCGTCCTCATTGCGGCGACGGCCGTCTCGCTCGTCCCGGTCCGGCTCTACCTCGAAGGACCCTGGCCGCCCCCATTGACGCTCGATGACTGGAGTCTGGGCTCGCTCTGGACCTCGGCCGCCGCGTTGAGCCGATTGCTATCCCCATTCGCCATCGGACTTTGCCTGGCCCTGCCCATTCTCCGCCTGACCGATTCGCGGACCGAATGGCGTCGCATCATGGCCCAGCCCGGGATGGTGGCGTGCATCGCGACAGTCATGGCGACGATCCTCCTCTTGTTCAAGATCGTGATCACTCACTATTACTATCATCAGTCGAAATGGGGGCCTCCGCTGCCAGCGACCGGCCCGTTCCTCCTGCGATCGCCCTGGAACGGAGAGGTCGTCGCGGTCGCCTGGACGAGCTTGTGGCTGAGCGGATCCTGGCGTCCGGTGTCGAACTGGATCGATCGGACTGGGAGGTTGCTCGGCATCTACTGGGTCGCGGACAGCCTCTTCTTCGCACTGCCGATGGTCGTCTGAAAGCCTGTATTGGAAGGACTTTGTAGACAATATGGTTGGACCAGTCGCTCACGCCATCGTGGGTTACACTGGACGCTCGTCGCGTTCAGCACAGAGCCAACACCGGGAGGACTGGTCCGTGAACCATGTTAACACAACGCGTTCCGTGGGACTCGATGTCCACAAGGAGACGATCGCCCTGGCTGTCGCCGACGGCAACTTGTCGGCCAAGATCCTGTCCACGATCCCCAACGACCTCGCTACGCTCCTCAAGACCCTCCGTCGCCTGGGACCGCCGGAGACGATCATCTGCTGCTACGAGGCCGGCCCGACCGGCTACGGCCTCTACCGAGAGCTCAAGGCCGCCGGATACACCTGTCATGTCGTCGCCCCTTCGATGGTCCCGATCCAGGCCGGGTGCCGGATCAAGACCGATCGACGCGACGCCGCCAAGCTGGCCCATTACCTCCGCTCGGGAGATCTCACCTTCATCTGGGTCCCCGACAAGACCACCGAGGCCATCCGCGACCTGGAGCGGTCGCGCGACGACGCCAAGTGCGCCGAACGTGTCACACGTCATCATCTCTCCAAGTTTCTGCTGCGTCAGGGGAGGATCTATCAAGGCAAGACGACCTTCAACCCCGCCTACATGGCCTGGGTCGCCAAGCAGGACTTCGATGAGCCGGCGCAACGGCAGGTCCTGGCCGACTACCGTGAGGCGGTCGAACTGGCGGGCGACCGAGTCGCCCGCCTCACGCTCCAGATGAGGCTGGCCGCCGCGGCCTGGGAGAAGTCGCCGCTGGTCGTGGCCTTGCAGGCCCTGCGGGGGATCGAGATGGTCAGCGCCGTGACGCTGGTCGCCGAGATCGGCGACTTCCGCCGCTTCGCGACGCCGGGCGAGCTGATGGCGTACGTGGGGCTGGTCCCCTCGGAGCACTCCAGCGGCGGCAGCCGCCGCCAGGGGCGGATCACCCGCACGGGCAACGGCCACGTCCGTCGGATCGTCGTGGAGTCGGCCTGGCATTACCGCCGCCAGCCGCGGATGAGCAAGGCGATCCGCCTGCGAAACGACCCGGTCTCGCCGGGTGTGCGTACCATCGCCTGGAAGGCCCAGAAGCGACTGCACGAACGCCTCAATCGCCTCCTGGGTCGAAACAAGCCGGCGTGCCAGGCGGTCGTCGCCGTGGCCCGGGAGTTGGTCGGGTTCATCTGGGCGATCGCCCATGAGGAGGTTCTCCTGGCCGGCTAGCCTGGATGCCCACGGAGGGGGAACTCGCTAACAAATCGGCTTGCCGCCGATCGGCATTCGTCCGTAAAATTTGGCCGGTCTCCCTCTCAACAGCGTTATCAGCTTCCAAGAATTAAGGGCATCCCGGCCGCAGGCTCAACTCAGGTATGGTTCGGATGCCGATTCGATGCTGGATAGCCGATCCCGCCTGAATTCCAAGGATTCACCGCATCCCATCAACCACTCAGCGACCGCCTCCGATCCGGGATGACACCGTGGCACCATGGACGATAATTCCAGAGATCGCCTAACGCTGGCCCGCCGGTTCTTGGAGCCCTCCAGTTCCGCCCATCGACACTACGAGGCCCTCCGCGCCTTCTTCGTCGACGGCCTCCCGTCGGCCGAGGCGGCCACTCGCTTCGGCTACACGCCGGGGAGCTTCCGCGTCCTCGTACACCAGTTCCGCAACCGGCCCGATCGCGACTTCTTCGCCCCCACGACGCACCAGGGCCGGCCGCCCGGCAAGCAGAAACGGCTGCGGCAACAGGTCGTCGACCTCCGCAAGCAGAACCTCTCCGTCCACGACATCAGCCGGGCCTTGGCCCGGGACGGCGAGGCGCTCAGCCCGGCGGCCGTCGCCGCGATCCTTAAGGAGGAGGGCTTCGCCAAGCTGCCGCGGCGCCGCGACGAGGAGCGACCCGACCGACCCGGTCCCGTCACGGCCGATGTCGCGGATGTCCGTCAGCTCGACTTGGCCCCGCGCCACGTCCACACCAAGTTCGGCGGCCTGTTCCTCTTCCTGCCCGACCTGATCGCCTCCGAGTTGGACGCGGTCCTGGCCCGCAGCGGCTTTCCCGGATCGAAGATGGTCCCGGCCGGTTGTGCCCTGCGATCGTTACTGGCCCTGAAGCTCTTCGGCAACGCACGCCACCGCCACGTCATGGGCTATGTTCTCGATGAGGGGCTGGCCCTCTTCGCCGGACTCAACGCGATCCCCAAGCGCTCGTTCCTCACCGAGTACAGTTGCCGCGTCGCCCCGGCCTGCTACCCGAAGCTGATGCGCCAGTGGTTCGATACGGTCAGCCGCCTGGGCCTGAAGTGGGGGACGTCGTTCGACCTCGATTTCCACACCATCCCCTTCCACGGCGAGGATCCGCTGGTCGAGAAGCATTACGTCTCCAAGCGGAGCCGTAGCCAGAAGGGGGTCCTGGCCTTCCTGGCCCAGGACGCCGAGACCCGCGTCTTCTGCTATGCCAACGCCGAACTGCGCAAGGATCAGCGAGATGACGAGATCCTCCGCTTCGTGGATTATTGGAAGCAGCGGACCGGCCGGCTGCCCGAGGAGCTCATCTTCGACTGCACGTTGACGACCTACGCCAAGCTCAACGAGCTGAACCGGATGGGGGTCCACTTCATCACGCTGCGACGCCGGACCCCGAGGCTACTGGCGGAGATCGCCGGCACACCGATGTCGGCCTGGCGGCGGGTCGAGTTGGAGAACGTCTCCCGCGGCTACCGGACGCCGCGGGTGCTCGATCGCCGGATCGCGCTGACGGGCTACGATGGCCCGCTCCGCCAGTTGACCGTCGCCGATCTGGGGCATGAGGACCCGACGTTGCTGCTGACCAACCAGTTGAACCGGTCCGCGCCCCACCTGATCGGTCGCTATGCCCAGCGGATGCTGATCGAGAACAACATCGAGGACGGGATCGACTTCTTCCACATGGACGCGCTCAGCTCGGCGGTGGCGATGAAGGTGAACTGTGACCTGCAACTGACGCTGATGGCCAGCAGCCTCTACCGGTTGCTGGCGGTCCGCGTCGCCAACGGCTACGAGGCCGCCAAGTGCCGGCACCTCTTCATGGACCTGATCGACGCCACGGCGGATATCATGATTACCGAGCGTGAAGTCGCGGTGAAGTTCCAAAAGCGAGCGCACAATCCGTTGCTGATCGCCGCCGGGTTCGACAAGACAGACGTTGTCATCCCCTGGCTGGGTGGGAAGCGATTGCGGCTGTCCTTCGGATAGTCTCATCCCGGTGGCCCGGCCGAGCATGGTGTAAAGTCAGAAACTAACACCGGGATGTGGGATGACGGTGCCATCGGCCGTCTCAACCCGCAATAGTCATCAGTTCTGCGATGGACCCCCGGGATTCACGAGATATGCCGCCTACTCCGATCGTTGTCTTGGAGATCGACGACAACACGCCCCCGGACCTCCCGCCCTTCACCAATGACGTCTCGATGTGGAACTTCGAGCACGATCTCAACCTCGCCACGCGCACCGCTTCGGAGACGTTTCAAGCCCTTCTGGAGCGTTCGGGCAGCTCGGCGTACCGCGGGTATCCCGTTCGGGTCGCCCGGGCTACGGAAGAGTTGTTCGATCGATTCGTTGATCCGTCGGAGGTCACTTGGCTGACAGGAGCTGAGATCGCCGCCAGCCGAGATTGCTTCCCCTCCGGTGAGACCGCAGTCGAACGGAGCCTCAGGATGCTGCAGGAGACGGTCGAAGTTGCCGGGCGGTACTTCGGGCTGGATCGCGTGCGCCTTGTGTTTGCGCTCATTTGAGCGGCGGGAGCGTTGTGATTCTCGCGTTGCGCCGGAAGTAGGCCACGAGGCTGCGTCATCTGTCGCCGCAACCGGTCGTTTTGTTAGCCAGTTTCCCCTCCGTGGGCATCCAGGCTAGGATCGTGAGGCGTCGGATACCGGCACGGGCCCTGAGAGTCCGGCGGCCGGGGGGATAGTCCCGGGAGAGTGTACGGGAGGGGGGATCCTCGAAGCACCCTTGGGCCGGCATCTCGATGCCGACGCCCGCACGTAGAGAGAGGCAGCCCCTGACGGATCGAGTCATGCGTTAATCAACACGCGAATATCAGAATGATCCACCGTCGTAACGATCTCACCTTGGACTGTCCCCCCGGCCGCCGACAGGAGGAGAGCTAGAGAAGATCGATCCCCGCAGGTGATTCGCTCGGGAGCCACGATCGAGATGCCGACAGCGACCCGTTACGACGCGGCCGCTGCCAGCGTGTCACCATGGATCCAAAGAAAAGAGCCTTGAGGGAAGAAAAATCCGAAAGCAAATCAGCACTGTGCTCTTGACTGGGTCAACCATATCAGGGTGCTCTGTGAGCACCGAATCGGTGTGCCTTGCCAGATTTGGTGCTCACACAGCACCCTACGGGACTGAAGAGACGAGGGGCCTGCCTCAAGTGGCATCGAGCCGCGATCCCTCATCGACCAGGTAACGGATGCTCGACCGCCGGCGCCTGGCTCGCTCGATCTTCCTCCTCCGCCAGGAGCTGCTCCGCTTCGAGCCGATAATACTTCCCCATCAGGAGCCTCGTATGATCGGTGTTCCCTCTCGTGAAGGAATGCTTGAGGAACAACTCGATGTCCTTCATCCGGTCGAGGTGTTCTCGGACCGCGGCCAGCCGCTCGGCTTCCGTCGCGGACACTCGTAGCCGAGCCTCCATCAATCGGAGTGACCAGGGGGCAATCTGTTCGAAACCGAGTTCGCCGCTTCGTGCCAGGTTCATCTGTTGCTTCAGAATATCTCGAACCGTCTGGATCCTCTCCTCGGCCAGGACCTTCCACTTCGGCCGGTAGGTCGGACCATCGAGGCGGGCCGCTCCCACGACCTTCGCAATAACCCGTCGAGACGGGGCCGGCCCGGAAGCGTCTTTCTCGACGACGACGGGTGCCTTCGCGCCGGACCCGGTTGGGCCATCGCAAGGAGCCCGATCGATCCTGCTCCGCACGCGATCAAGGCGACTGAGAGGTTCCTCAGTTGAGAGAACAACATCATCCTCATCCCCCTTTCTGTCAACGCGATCACCGAAGCCGGGACAATCCCGGCAGCCGAGCCCCCGGCGAACATGGAAGCATTCCGAACCGACACCGCGACCAGGATGAGCGAGATGGCCTCGCCCGAATCATGGTCGTCCAGCGTGGCGGTCGACGGGGCGAGTCCGCGACGGATCAGCCTTTGCCGGAGTCGTTCGCGTCCCGTCGCGAGCCGGCTCCGGACCGTCCCGACCGGGCATCGGAGACTCGCCGCGGCCTGGTCGTGCGTCAGCCCCTCCAGATAGCACAGGACGAGCGCCGAGCGATACCGCTCGGGCAACCCATCCAGCTCCTCGTGGAGGGCCGGGCCGAGGTCATCCCATCCGGATTCCTCGACCACATGAGGCGTCCGCGCCCCGCCTTCCGCTCGTGCGATCGTCGCCGGGCCGAGGCCGACCGCGCACACGATGAGGTCCGGTAGGCCACGCCGTAGAGCCAGGGGCCCAGTGTACCGCGCACCCAGAGCGAGTCCGCCCGCCGCGCCAGGATCAGGAAGGTCGCCTGGAAAGCATCTTCCGCCCCGTGCTCGTCGCGGAGGACGTTCCGGCAGACGCGGAGGACCATCGGACCGTGACGTTCAACTAGGGCGGCGAAGGCCGATTCCGCGGAATCGCCGACCCTGGCGACGTAACGCGCCAGCAATTCACCATCCGACAGCCCGCCGAGCGTTCCCTCGTCGAGAAGCTCGCGGACGCCTTGCAAGATTTTGCCCCATCCACCCTTGGCCATGAGCGGAATCCCGTTCGAGCTCGTGATCTCTTAGGAGTAATGTCACGGGGATTGTCGACCAATCGCATCTTGCGGTTTTTTCTATCGATCGGGAATCTTGGAGAGGTCATGTTGGAAGATACCGACTCGCGACGGGGGTCACCTTCCAGCTCAGGGAGACTATGGTATGCCGAACGGCCTCCAGCCCGACGAAAGCTCACCAGCCCACCAGCTCTGGGACACTCTCAAGGGAGGTGGGGACGCCGGTGAAATCGGCCATTTCCGGCTCGTAAACAAGCTGGGCCAGGGAGGGATGGGTGTTGTCTACAGTGCGCTCGATCTACGATTCCGCAAGCTCATGGCGCTGAGGATCTTACCACCCTCCCTTACTCGTGACCCCTCGGCCATGCTGCGGTTCCGACGAGACGCCGAGACGATCGCGCGAATCGATCATCCGAACATCATCGCGATCTACGAGCTTTTCGAGGAGCGAGGCGTCCATATCCTCGCGATGAAATACGTCGAAGGCGGCGACCTGGATCAACTCATCCGTCAGCGCGGGCCGGAGAGGTTCGTCTATGCGATCGAGTTCCTGATGCAGGTGGCGGGGGGCCTGGGGGCGCTCCACGAACAGGGGATCTTCCACCACCACATCAAGCCCTCAAGCCTGATTCTCGGCGATTCCGGGACCGTGCGGATCCTGGGCCTGCCGCGAATCGTCGGAGTTTCGACCGACGACCCGGAGACCGCGGATTATCGGGCGCCAGAACTGGCAGAGGAGCCACAGCGGGCGGACCACCGTGCGGACATCTACAGCCTGGGATGTACCCTGTATTTCCTCATGACGGGCCGGGCACCGTTCGCGGGCGAGATGATTCAGGAACGGCGGCCTTCACACCGCGATCAGCCGATTCCGTCTTTGTGCGCCGCGGCCCGATGCGCCGGCATCGTTGGAAACGGCATTCCAGAGGATGATGGCCAAACGGCCTGAAGACCGACCGCAGTCGATGACGGAGGTCATCACGCTGCTCGAGGCATGCAACGCGTCGGCCTTCGAGGCACGCGCGACCGGCACGCAACCGAGCCGAGATGCCCGCGTCCTGGACGACCGCCCGGAGTTGCCGGTACGCCCGCCGACGATCGAGCGAGGGATCAAGGCTCGAGCATCCCAGCCAGAGCCTCCGTTGATGTTGAGGCGAAGGCTCCCCCGCCTGGCGGGTTGGCCGACCGCTGTCTTCGTGCTGGTTGCTCTCTCGTTGTTAACTGGGGCCTTGCTGCGCTTCTTGTCGTTCAAGGGTCATCCGGATACGGACTCCCAGTCCTCCTCGCACGTATCGCAGGCCTCGAAGGGTGACATGCCCGCCATAGATGACCGGCGGAAAGTCGAGGCCGTGCCATCCCTTCCGGTGCCGGAGCCGGTCGTTCGGACGATCTTCGACGGCAAGAGCAATAGGGGCTGGATGCTCACCAACCGGAAGCCGCTACCGCCGGATCGCATCCAGCCCGACGGGTTGAACCCGCATGGGACCGGCAGCTACATCGTTGTGTATGAGAAGAAGCTCGGCGACTTCGTCCTGGATTTCGACTACAAGCTCAGCCGCGGATGCAACTCGGGGGTGTTCCTCCGCGTCGGCGATCTGGGCGATCCCGTGAACACGGGGATCGAGGTGGCGCTGGACGATACGATGGGGACGAGCTATGTCGATTCCGGAGCCTTCTACGACCTCGTCGCACCCGATGCCAACGTCCAGAATCCGGCCGTCCAGTGGAACCACATGACGATCACCGCAGAGGGCCCGATCCTGGCCGTCTCGCTCAACGGCAAGGCCGTTTCGCGGATCAACCTGGACGAATGGACGGTCGCCGGCAAGCGGCCGGACGGGACCGATCACAAGTTCAAGAAGCGGCCGATCTCCGACCTGCCGCGTACCGGCTACCTCGGCTTCCAGGACCACGGCCGGGATTGCTGGTTCAGGGACATCACCCTCAAGACCCGGGGCAAGAGCTGACCCCTGCCACCGGCGGGGGCCGGAAGATCGTCACCCGAGTGGTCCCATGGAAGTTTCATACGGCGAATACTTCCTCGCGGACAAAATGGAGTCGGATAACGTTGGGTCGTTGCCCCTCTTCGATGTGGCAAACCACCGCGTCGCGGACCTGCGACTGGAGGTCGGCCCAATCATTCGCCTCGGTGAAGATCGAGGCCCCGAGCGCACGTGCCGTGAATCCGCCCTCGGGCGCCTCCTCGACGACAAAAATTAATTCCTTCATCGCAACTGATACTCCCAGACTCTTCGGTCCACGTTGACAAGCTTACATCCGGCACCGAGAATTGTCACCTCGGCTTCGCATTCCTCGCGACGACGCGCTCGATCAGGCCGGCCAGTGCCGGCGCGGCCTTGCGGCCCGCCTCGAGGACTTCCTCGTGCGTGATCGGCGTGCCCAGCACCCCGGCCGCGGCGTTGGACACCAGGGCGAAGGCGAGTACCTCCAACCCGGCGTGCCGCGCCACGATCGCCTCGGGCACGGTCGACATCCCCACGACGTCCGCGCCCAGAGTTCGGAGCATCCGGATCTCGGCGGGCGTCTCGTAGCTCGGCCCCGGCATGCAGGCATAGACCCCGGTCAGGAGCTCGATCCCCAATCGACTCCCCTCCTCGATGGCGATCGCCCTCAGGCGGGGAGAGTAGACCTCGGTCATATCGGGGAATCGCGTGCCGAGCCTCGAATCGTTGAGGCCCCGGAGCGGGTTGGCGCCGATCAGGTTGAGGTGGTCCGACAGGACGACGAGGTTCCCCGGCCGCAGGTCGGCGCGGATGCCACCGGTGGCCGCGGTGAGGATCAGGGTCTCCACGCCCAGCCGCTGGAGGACCCGGATCGGGAACGTCACGGTCTCCAGGTCGTGCCCCTCGTAGGAGTGGAATCGTCCCTGGAGCATCAGCACCGCGGAGCCGTGAAGCCTTCCGATGAGCGCCTTCCCGGCATGGCCAACGACCGTGGTGGCAGGGAAGTGGGGGATGCGGTCGTAGGGCACAACCGTGGGGTCGGGGAGCCGGTCGGCCAGCTCGTTGAGCCCGGAGCCGAGCACCACGGCGATCCGGGGCGGCTCGGAGATCGCGGCGCGGATCGCCTCGGCCGCCTCCTCGGCTCGGGCGAAGAGGTCGGTCGATGCCGAAGGCGAGGGCAGGGGGGACGTCATAGGAGGATTCCCGCGATGCAGGCGGACAAGTAATTGGCCAGGGTCCCGGCCAGCAACGCCTTGATGCCCAATCGCGCCAGGTCGTGGCGGCGCTCCGGCGCCAGGGCACCGATTCCGCCGAGCTGGATGCCGATCGAGCTGATGTTCGCGAATCCGCAGAGCGCGAAGCTGGAGATCACGAACGATCGCGGCAGGATGTCGTCGCGCATCTTCCCGAGGTCGCCGAAGGCAATCAACTCGTTGAGGACGGTACGAGTCCCGAGGAGCTGGCCGACCTGTCGGACATTCTCCATGGGGACGCCCAGCATGTAGGCGACCGGGGCCATCGCCCATCCCAGGATGCCCTGGAGCGAATAGTGGAACAGTCCCAGGCCCATGTTCACCAACGCGATCAACCCGAGGAAGGCGATGAGCATCGCCGCGATGTTCAGCGCCAGTTGCAGGCCGTCGCGCGTGCCGCGAGACGCCGCGTCGAGCACGTTCGCATCGCCCGATCGCTCGACGGCATGGACCTTGCCGAGCGTCTCGGGTTGCTCCGTCTCCGGGACGAGCATCTTGGAGATCATGATCGCGCCCGGCGCCGTCATGATGACGGCCGTCAGGATGTGTCTCGGCTCCACGCCGTATGCGAAATAGGCCGCCATCACCCCGCCCGAGACATGCGCCATGCCCGAGGTCATCACGGTCAGGAGCTCGGAATTGGTCAGCCGCGCCAGGTATGGGCGGATGGTCAGGGGGGCCTCCGTCTGGCCGAGGAAGAGCGAGGCGGCGACGTTCAAGGACTCCGCCCCGCTGGTCTTCATGAACCAGGCCATCACCACGGCGAATCCCCGGACGATCCATTGCATCACGCCGATGTGATAAAGGACCGCGAACAGGGCCGCGACGAAGATCACCGTCGGCAGCACCCGGAAGGCGAACACGAACGAAGCCGGTCCCTTGGGATCCACGAGTGCCTTGCCGAACACGAACTCCGAGCCGACCAGCGCGCATCCGAGGATCGATTCGACGGCCGAGCCGCACTGGCCCAGGAACTTGACGCCGGCCGGGACGCGCAAGACCAGCAGCGCGAATCCCCATTGCAGCACGAGTCCCCAGAACACGACCCGGCCCGAGATCGCGGCGCGATTGTCCGACAGGAATACGGCGACCCCGAGGATCGCCAGGATTCCGAGACCGCCCCGGACACGGTCGGCGATGTCCTCCAGGTCCACCGACTCGGGGGCGGAGAAACGCCAGGTCCAGGGACCGAGCGAGAGCTGGTAGACGCGACGCACCTCGACCGGACCGGCCAGGATCCGCGGCTCTCGATCCGGCCGGGTGTCGGCCTTCGACGCCGAACCCTCGGCCGACTTGCCGACTGGCATCGCGCCCCGGCCTCCGGCCTGGTCGTCGGCGGATAGGGCCAGCCCGGCCGTCACAGCGACCAGTCCGAGGATCAGCATTCCCATTCGCGTCAACTGCGGCAATTTCATCCATTCGGCCTTTTCGCTTGCGGAATGACCCCGGGATTCGGTCCTCACGATGCCGCGATCCGTTCGACGATCAGCGGCCCCGCGACGGCCGGATCTCCGGCCATTGTATACGCCTCCCGGATCAGCATCTCCGCTTCCGGGAGCCGGGATTCGTCGTTTACGAACAGGGTGCATAACGGTTCGTCAACCTCGACCCAATCCCCCACCTTCTTGTGGACGATCACGCCGACGGCATGGTCGACGGCGCTGTCCATCCGCGCCCGGCCGGCCCCGAGCAACATGGTCGCGTGCCCGACGGGCCGCGCGGCCAACGATCGGACATACCCGGATGTATCCGACGTCAGGACGACCCGACGGCGCGAGGCCGGCAGGATGGATGCGCCGTCGACCACCCGGCGGTCGCCGCCTTGCTCCTCCACCATCCGGCCGAAGCGTTCCAGGGCCGAGCCGTCGTTAACCGTCCGCCGACAGATCGCCCGGGCCTCATCCATCGAGCCGGCCCGTCCGCCCATCACGACCATCTCGGCCGCCAGCTCGATCGAGAGATCGACCAGGTCGGCGGGGCCCTCGCCCCGGAGGCACTCCAGGCTCTCCTCCACCTCCAGCGCGTTGCCCACGGCACGGCCCAGCGGTTGATCCATTCGCGTGATCAGTGCGACGAGCTGCTTGCCCAGCCCCCAGCCGATCGAGCACATCGCCCTCGCCAGCGCCAGCGAGTCCTCCAGCTCGACCATGAACGCCCCGCCGCCGGTCTTCACGTCCAGGACCAGCCCATCAATTCCCTCGGCCAGCTTCTTCGACATGATCGACGCCGCGATCAGAGGGATCGATTCCACGGTCGCCGTCGCGTCGCGGAGCGCGTACAGGAACTTGTCCGCCGGCGCGATCTCGGCGGTCTGGCCGATCATCACTAGCCCGCACGCCGCGATGACCTCCTTGTAGCGTCGCAGATCCAGGTCGACCCGGAAGCCGGGGATCGATTCGAGCTTGTCGAGGGTCCCCCCGGTGTGCCCTAGCCCCCGCCCGGAGACCATCGGCACGGGGACGCCGGCCGCCGCGACCATCGGTGCCAGGATCAGCGACGTCTTGTCCCCGACTCCGCCGGTGCTGTGCTTGTCAACCTTCAAGCCAGGGATCTCCGACAGGTCAACGATCGTCCCGGAGCGGATCATGGCATCGGTCAGCGCGGCCGTCTCGGTCGCATCCATCCCGCGCCAGAGGATCGCCATCAGTCAGCGCCGACCACTGGTAATCGGCGACCGCGCCGGTCGAGATCCCCGCGACCATCGCCGCGATCTCGGACGCGGCCAGGACCTCCCCGTCACGTTTCTTGCGGATGATGTCAACAGCTCGCATGACGAGTCCATGGTGGGAGTAGGGCGCGGCGGCACGGTCTTTTCCGTAACCCAAATCATGCTAGTAAATTGCGTAAGGGACGATCGAGACATCCAATGCAGCCGGGCAATTCTTCTCTTTCCACCGATACCGGAACGGGCCAGCCGCGATAAATCCTCTACATGGGAGCCGCCGACTCGGGTCGGACTGTCCTCTCCAGAGTGGAAGGCCCTGAGTTTACTCAGCATCCCGGGTGGATGCAACGATCCCAAGCCTCCCGCCAAGTCCTTAATTCTTACGGGTGCTTGATTTCGAAGTCGCTGATAGTCGAGAATAACCAGATACCGCCGCCAGTTCGCGGACCATCCGAGGAATCCGGATGGTCGTTCCCGAATTCCGCCCAGCCCGGTCGTGGACCATGCTCCTGCCTCCTCGAACGCGATACGACGACCTCGTCTCCTGAGAAGGTCAAATCCGATGCAGAAGCCCAATCTCTCCCTCTATGCCCTCGTGGCCTTGAGCGTCCTTTCCTCGGTTCATCCGGCGCTCGCCCAGCACCGAGGCGCCACGGCCCATGCCCAGGGGTCGAAAGCCGCCGCCGCGCCCCACGTCAACCAGGGCTCCGTCCCGAATGCCAATGCCCAGGAAGTCAAGATGATGCAGCAGCAGATGGAGCGAGAGCAGAAGTTCATCATGCAGCGGCAAGCCCAGATGGCCGAGATGGAAAACAAGGCCCATCAGCAACGCATCCAGGGCTACAACGCGTTTCTCAAGAGCAACCCCGCCTCGACCGGGGCCAACAAGACCACCACCACCAGCAATCTCCCCCAGTCTCCCGCGGCCTTTGCATCGTGGTACAACACGCAAAAGCATAACAAGGCGAGAAATAAGTCCTACGACCCGGCCTACGACGAGTATCGCGAGTTCGAGAAGGCTCAGGTCCAGACATCGACCAAGCACCGCGCCCACAAGACGGGGACAATGCACGCCTCGCAATCGACGGCGAATACCCAGGTCGCAGCCCAGCAGTCGGCGCAGTCCCTCCTGGCGTCACAGCCGGAGCACAATCCTCTTCGATCGAGCGTGTTGAATGGTCCGTCCGACGGCCAGCAACCGCGTCAGACAGCAGCGATGTCGAATTCCACCCTACTGACAAATCCCACGCGGGTCACGACGACCGCCGGCTCGACAAACGCTAATCCCACAACGACCGGCTCGACGACCGTCCCCGCGACGATCGGCTCGGCAATGAATGGTGCGACAACGCCCGTGGCTCACCATACGAATGGGACCCGACAACCGATCAATCGGCTCGCGGCGGTCGGTTCAGCCGTCAATCGTCTGCCCTGGGCCGCCGACCAGGCCGTGATCTCGCATCTACGCAATGCGCATGCGAAGCTCCAGCAGGCCGATCGCGACTACCAGGGGCATCGAGCTCGTGGGGCCGGTCACGTCGTCAATGCCTTGCGACACCTCGGAGCGTCGTCACTGCCGGGCTCGAACATGATTCCCGTCCAGAATCAACTGGCCCAGGCCCAGTCCGACGCCATGTTGCGCGATGCCCTCTTCCGCCTGAATACGGCACAGGGCCAGCTCACGTCTCGGACCAGCCTCGCCTCTCACCAGGGCAATGCCAGGACGCAGATCGCGCAGGCAATTCAGGAACTGAATGTTGCATTGAGTGTCCGATGAGCGCGACTATCATATAGTTCTCACCGCTCCCGAGAATTCCTGCCGGGATTGTTCCTTGGCGCATGCGATCGCGATCGGATATTAGGTCCATCCTTTCAAACCTGCCCGCTATGTGCTATATTAATCTGCCTCTTGGCCTGTCGAGCCTCGGCTCGGTGCCGCTCGATCGCCACGCTGGTGGCGGAGAGAAGGTGATCGAACTGCCCAAGCCGCTGCCCGGGGAGGGCCGTGAATTCGCGATCAAGCCGGTCGCGTCCGTCGATGATGACCCGTGGGGGCTCTTATTGGGCTGAGGAGTCGAACGATCACTTCAGTATTGCGTACCGAGGGCATTGAGGACTCCGCCGTCCGAACTAGGCGATCGAACTGAACCCCTGGCCGACCGACCACCTGCGGCTTGCCGCCTCCCTTGGCGCCGGATTGCGGGACCTGCTTGGTGACCGGCTGGACCACAGCCATGAAGCAGAACCATGAATCGGATCCCGGGCACGAAGCCTTCGCCTGCCTCCGGGTCGGCGGCGAGGTTGGTGCCCTCATGCGCTCCCTCGACTGGTCGAAGACGCCGATCGGGCCGGTCGAGTTCTGGTCGCCAACGCTGCGGACGATGGTGCGAACCTTGCTGGCGAATCGGCATCCGCTCGTGCTCTGGTGGGGGCCGAATCACGTCCAGCTCTACAACGACGCCTATCGATCGATTTGTGGTGGCGGGCAAACGGAATCGATGGGCCGGCCCGCGTACGAATGCTGGTCCGAGATCTGGCACGTCATCGGCCCGCTCATCGACACGGCTTTTCATGGCCGACCGGCGACCGACATGGGAGACATCGCCCTCGAGGTCAACCGCCAGGACCACCTCGAGGAGGCACACTTCCGCTTCGCTCCCGGCCCGGTGCCGGACGAGACCGTACCGGGTGGCATCGGCGGGGTCCTCGCCGCAGTGCAGGAGATCACGGACAAGGTCGTGGGCGAGCGGCGGACGTTGACCTTGCGAGACCTGGGCCGCCTCGCCGGCAATGGGACCGTCGAAGCGACGCTGCGCATGCGCCACGACGACCCTGGCGGCGAACCGCAAGGATGTCCCGTTCGCCCTGCTCTACCTCGCGGACGAAGACGCCAGGCGCGCGCGCCTGGCCGGTGCGGCCGGGATCGCACCGGGAGGTGCGATCAGCCCGGCGGTGGTCGATCTCGACCGGGATGACGATGGTGGATGGCCGCTCGCGTCGGTGAAGCGGACGGGAGGATGCAAGATCGTCGCGGACCTCGCCACACGCTTCCCTTCGTTGCCGCCGGGTCCGTGGTCCGACCCACCGAGCAAGGCCGTCGTGCTGCCGATCCGCTCGCTCAGGGCGCTCGACATGGTCGGTTTCCTGATCGCCGGGGTCGGCGCCCGGCTCCGTATCGACGACGCCTACCGGGATTTCCTGGACCTCGCGACGAACCAGGTCGCCATCGCCGTCGCGCGAGCCGGCGAAGAGGATCGTCGGATGTTCGGGGCATCGGCCGCGATCAACGGGGCGGAGGTCGCTGAATTCGGGGAGTTCCGTCCCTCTCGCCGGAATGGACCTCGCGAGATCGATCCCGACGGCATGACTGGGGTCGATCCCCGCGGCGTATCGAATGGTCAGGTAGCCGTCGCGCTCGACTCCGAAGACCGCGATCGCGTCGAGAAGGCGGGTCAGGCGAGCGAGGAAAGTCTCGCCGATGAGTTGGAGGCGATGACTCGACTGGATGACCTGGGGACGCGCCTGCTGTCCCACACAGACCTCCAGCTCGCCCTGTGCGACCTCGCCCGCGATGCCATCATCGTCCGCTCGACCGAGGGCGTCATCGCCTACTGGAGCCGAGGAGCCGAGCGGATGTACGGCTGGCCGAAAGAGATCGCGACCGGGCGATGCTGCCATTCCCTCTTGCAGACCGAGTTTCCCCTACCCCAGTCGAAGATCGAGGCCGAACTCGTCCGGGACGGATGGTGGGAAGGGACCCTGATCCACACCCGGCGGGATGGCACCCCGATCACGGTGGCCAGTCGCTGGACCCTGCGTCGAGCCGAGCCGGGGAAATCGGCCATCGTCCTGGAAATCAACCAGGACGTCACCGACCAACGGCGCGCCGCGGCCGAGCTCCGCAAGAATCAGGAGATCTTCAAGCTCGTCCACAAGATCGGCAAGATCGGTCACTGGGAGTGGAACTCGGTGACCGACGAGAACAAATGGTCCCCCGAGATCGAGGCGTTGTACGGCCTACCCCCCGGCGGATTCGAGGGCGGATACGACGGCTGGGCCAAATTACTCCATCCCGACGATCTCCCCAAGGCGGCGGCCGACGTGCAGCGGGCCCTGGAGACCGGCGAGTACTTCACGGAATTTCGTGTCATCTGGCCGGATGGTAGCATCCACTGGCTCGAGACCCGGGCCAATGTCTTCAAAGACCAGCACGACAAGCCGGTGCGCATCATGGGCGTGAACATGGATGTCACCGATCGCAAGCGGGCGGAGGCGGCGCTCCACGAGGGCGAGGAACGCCTGCGCCTGACGCTCGAAGCCGGCTCGATGGGGAGTTTCGAGGTCGATACGCAGACGGGCGAAGGTGTCTGGAACACGGTCGAGTTCGAGCTCCTGGGGCTCAGGCCCGACGAGATCCGGCCGGGCCCCGAGGCCTTCTTCCGCTTCGTCCATCCGGACGATGCCGCCAGGCTCGCCGAGCAATGGGAGGCGGCCACGCGGACCGGCAAATTCGACACCGAGTTTCGGATCGTCCGCGACGACGGCCAGGTCCGCTGGCTGGCCGGGAAGGGCTCGTTCATCTCGGATGACGGGGCGTTGGCGTCCCGACGCGATGCCCCCAGGACGGTGCGATTCCTGGGCGTCAACTTCGACATCACCGAGCGGAAGGAGGCCGAGGAGGCCCTGCGAGAGGCCGACCGCCGCAAGGACGAGTTCCTCGCCACGCTCGCCCACGAGTTGCGCAACCCGCTGGCACCGATCCGCAACGGCCTGGAACTCATCCGGATGTCCGACGGCGACCGGACCACGCTCGCGCAGGCCCGCTCGATGATGGAGCGGCAGTTGACCCAGATGGTCCGGCTGGTCGACGACCTGCTGGATGTCAGCCGCATCAGCCGCGGTAAGATCCAGCTCCGCAAGCAGCCCCTCGGACTGGCGACGGTGATCAACAGCGCCATCGAGACCTGCCGCCCGCTCGTCGAGCAGATGGGCCACGAGCTCACGGTCGCGATGCCGATGCATCCGATGGTCGTGGATGCCGATCTGACCCGCCTGGCACAGGTCTTCCTGAACCTGCTCAATAATGCCGCCAAGTATACCGAGCGCGGTGGCCGGATCTGGCTCACCGCCGCGCGGCAGGGTAGCGACGTCGTGGTGTCCGTGAAGGACACTGGCATTGGCATCGCTTCCGAGCAATTGCCGCACCTCTTCACCTTGTTCTCGCAGTTGGACCATTCGCTGGAGCGGTCGCAAGGCGGATTGGGCATCGGCCTCACCCTGGTCAAACGCCTGGTGGAGATGCACGGCGGGCGGATCGAGGCCCGGAGCGAGGGTCGGGGCAAGGGCTCCGAGTTCGTCGTCCGACTGCCGCTCGTCATGGCGGCGACGAACTCGCCGGCCTCGGACGAGGAGCCGGAATCCGACCCCATCCGGTCCTCGCTCCGCATCCTGGTCGTGGATGACAACCGGGACAGCGCCGACAGCCTGTCGATGATGCTCAACATGATGGGCAACGACACCCGCACCGCCTATGATGGAGAGGAGGCGGTCGCGGTCATGCTCGATTTCCGGCCGGATGTGATCCTGCTGGACATCGGAATGCCCAACTTGAATGGATACGATGCGTGCCGTCGGATCCGGGAGCAGCCGGACGGCCGGCGGATCGTCATCATCGCCCAGACCGGCTGGGGCAAGGATGAAGACTATCGGCGAACTCAGGAAGCCGGCTTCGATCATCACCTGGTCAAACCCTTGGATACGACCGCGCTGATGCAGCTCCTGGCCGGATTGCAGTCGTCGAAGCGTCAGGGTCCGCGATCGATGGGTCCGGGCGATTGAGAATCCGTAGGTCCCGGTACCGTCGCGAATTGCCGGTCGCCGGCATCGCCCAGTCCGGGGTAGATGAAGCCGACCTCATTGAGCCGCTCGTCCACGGCCGCGACGTGGATCGGCACATCGGGCATTGCCTGATGCATCCGGGCGATCCCTTCCGGAGCGGCGATGAGCGACAACAACTTGAGTCTCGGGACCCCGGCTGACTTGAGGATCTCGCACGCCCGGACCGCGGAGCCGCCGGTTGCCAGCATCGGGTCCACGAGCAGGGCCAGGGTCACGCGAGGTTGACGCGGGAACTTGTTGTAATACTCGGTCGGTCGCAAGGTCGCTTCATCGCGAAACAGCCCGATGTGCCAGACCTCGGCCTCCGGAAGCAGTTGGATCAGTCCCTCCGCCATCCCCAGGCCGGCGCAGGATCGGCACGATGCCGACGACATCGGCCAGCTTCCGGGTCGCGGCTGTGCCCAGGGGCGTCCGAACCTCACCGGCGACCGTGGCCAGGTCCGCCGTCGCTTCCTGGGCCAGCAGGATGGCCATCGTGCGAACCAGCTCCCGGAAGGTCGACGGCGGCGTCCGTTCGTCGCGAAGTGACGCAAGCTTCTGCTGAACGATGGGATGCGAGGAAACCACGGCCATCGACACGTCTCGCTCCTCTATGAGCCACTTCCTCGGTCCGGATGGACGATGAGATCCAACCATGGTACACGACCGGAGGCCAGTCGTGAGGGGAGTACCGGTTTTTCCGAGCGATTGATGAGCAATCGTCGCTCGCGGTCTCGGCTTGCCGGGAAGCGCCGATCCCATTTACACTGAGGCGATGACCGCCGGGCCGGAATGATCGCCGGCAATCTCCTGAGCAAGGAAGAATCCGCATGCCCGTCCAGTTCGCCGTGCTCGCAAGCGGATCGCGGGGGAATTCGACCTTGATCCGCGGTCGGGGGGCCGGCTTGCTGATCGACGTCGGCATCGGTCCCCGCGCGCTGCTCGGCCGGCTGGAGACCGTCGGAGCGGGCTGGTCGGAAGTCGCCGGGGTGGTCCTGACACATACTCACGGCGATCACGTGGACTCGGCGGCCTTCGCCGAGCTGGCGCGGCGGCGGATCGCCGTCTACTGCCATGAAGGGCACCGGGTGAACCTGGTAGATAATCCCGGCTTCCAGCAGCTCGAGGAATCGGGCCTGGTCTCGTGTTACGACGATCAGCCCGTGTTGACCGCGACCGGACTGCGGCTGGAGCCGATCCGGCTCCGCCATGACGGGGGCCCGACGTATGGTTTCCGCATCGAGGTATCGACCGAGCGCCGAGGCCGGCCGGTGAGCATCGGCTATCTCGCGGATACCGGGAGCTGGTCCGAGGCCATGGTCGATATCCTGGCCGATGTCGAGGTCCTTGGCGTGGAATTCAACCACGACGTGGTCATGCAAAAAACGTCGGGCCGTTCGGGGGCCCTGATCGCGCGAAATCTGGGCGACCACGGCCACCTCTCGAACCGCCAGGGTGCCGATCTGGTCGAGGCCGTGCTGGCACGGTCGCGACGCGTGTCCATGCGACATCTGGTCTTGCTCCACCTGAGCGAGCAGTGCAATCATCCCGATCTCGCGATCGAGACGGCCCGCGCCGCCCTCGGCGCCTCGGGCCGGCAGGTCGCCGTCCACGCGGCCCAACAGAGCCCGCCGCATCCGAATCTCTGGATCACCCCAGGCCGTCGCCCGGCCGGATCCGCCTCGACCGGATCGCCGGAACCCGGCGGCCTGAGATCGCGGCGCCGGGACTCACTCGCATGGACGGCTGGGATCTCCCGGACTCCGGTACTCGCCGGGCTATTCGACGAGGACTGTGATCAAGCCGAAGACACCCCGGGGACTTTCTGATCGTGGCGCAATATCTCGCCAGCGATGTCCACCTGCGAGCCGATCATCCCGAGCGCGACCGCCGCTTTCGCGCGTGGCTCGGCCGGCTCACACCGGCCGATGACCTGATCATCGTCGGCGACCTGTGCGATTTCTGGATGGGTGCCCGATCTTCCGAGAGCCAACTGGCCGCTTACCCGAGCCTTGCGGACCTCGCCGAGTTCCGCCGTCGGGGCGGCTCGCTGGCGATCATGGCCGGGAATCACGACGAGTGGCTCTGCCCGTTCTACGAGCGCGTGCTCGGCGCCCGGATCATCTCCGAGCCGCATGACATGACAGTCCATGGCCTTCGGATCCGGCTGGTCCACGGCCATCGCCTGGGCGCGCGTCGGATGTGGAAGGCGGCGATGGAAAGCCGCGCGTTCTTCCGGGCTTTCGGCCGGATCCCCGGCCCTGTGGCCGGCCTCCTCGATCGCGCCCTCGCCCGGAAGAACGAGCGCGGGCTGCTCGAGGACGAGGAGCGACACCTCAAAGTCTACCGGAGTTACGCGTCATCCTGCCGGGACGTGGCCGATCTCGTCGTCATCGGCCATGTGCATCGCCCGGTCAACGAGTCCGGGTCCGATCCCCGGCTGATCGTGCTGGGGGGCTGGCAGCACCGTTCCAGCTACCTGGCGATCGACCAGCGGGGGGCCCATTTCCATATCATTCCGGACCCGTCGCCCGTCGTCCGCGGTTCCCACCGCGGGCAAGCTCCCGCGGACGGGGCGGTTGACGCCCTGGAATATAGTGCTGAAAGCCAGACCTCGGAAGATTCTCCGTGGGACAGGGCCTCGGAACAGCGCCGATCGGATGACACGGCGGATCGTTGAGCACTTTCGAATGGATTGAGCGATGCCGGCATACCTAACAGCGGATCATGGACCACGGACAAGATGATGAAATTCGACCACCATCTCCACACCGCCCGCCATTCACCCGATAGCGTGATCGACCCCGAACAGCTCGTGAAGCACGCCCTCGCGATCGGCCTCGACGGCCTGGTGATCACCGAGCACGACTATCAGTGGGAGCCGGGAGAGCTCTCCGAGCTGGCCGCGCTGGCGGCTCCGCTCCGCGTCTTCTCGGGCGCCGAGATCTCGGCACGCGAGGGTCATTTCCTGGTCTACGGCCTCCCGTCGCTCGAAGCGGTCCCTGCCGGCGTCGAGCTGGCCGAACTCCTACGCGTCGTACGCCGCCACGGTGCCGCGATCGTCGCCGCCCACCCGTTCCGATGGGACCAGCCCTTCGACGCGATCGTCGCGGAACACGGCCCGGTCTTCGACGCGATCGAGTTCGTCAGCAATAACGTCACGACCGAGACCCGATCGCGCGCCGAGGCCCTGCTCCAGGCCCATCCCATGGGGACGACCGGCTCGAGCGACGCGCACGAGCTCGAGACCCTGGGCTGCTATTTCACCGAGTTCGACCGGCCGATCGACTCGATCGGGGACTTCGTGGCGGCACTACGAGAGCGCCGCGGCCGGCCCCGTCACCGGCCCGGGGTCCGACTGACCAGCGGACCCGTTTCGTAACCGAGATTCACGTATCCCGCCCGCAACTCGACCGATCGACATGGTCCGAATTATCTTCGCGGTCAACCGCGATCGGGTAGTTCGCGGATACGACGCTGGAGGAGCACGTATTCCTGCCGGACCTCTCGGAAGGCCCGCGTCAGTCCATCCTGGACGCGTTGCCGCTCCTCGCCCGTCAAGGGATGTGACGATGCGAGTTCGACGAGCGGCAGAAGCGCATGGATCTCGTCTCGAGCCGCGCGGTCGAGGTATGGCACGAGATTCTTGAGCACCGCCGCGACGCCGGTCAATTCGTCCCCCCGGGCGATGTCCTGGCGCATCCGCGCCAGCTCGCGAGACGCCTTGTCGAGACTGACCGAGCGGGCAACGAGGATCCGCTCCCGATGAGCGGGGGCGTCGCGCAGGGTGACGACGAGCTGGGCCGCCCCGCAGCACGCCATGATCAGCCCCGCCACCATCCCCAGCCCCCAGGCCGACGGCTTCCAGCGATTCGCCATCAGGCGGCGATCGGCGAAGCCCATCGGGGCGCCCACGATCGCGCCGCCGGCATGGCCCCAGTTGTCAATAAAGCGCGGCAGGAGCACCCCCATGATGGCCGTCAAGACCAGGAACAGGGTCATCAGCCGGCTCAAGGACTTCCCCCACCGGTCGCGCACCCGCCAGCCGACCACGGCGCACATCCCGACTAGACCCATGATCAGCACCGACCCCCCCCCCGAGTGCACCTCGGGGTTCCAGCCCATCCCATATCGGATACCGGCCGAGAGCAGATTGCCCCCGCCTCCGAGCAGGGCGTAGATGAACAAGAACTGGTGCGAACCGTACCACTCCTCGACCATCGAACCGAGTTGGTAGATCGCCAGCAGATTGAGCCCGAGGTGGATGAGGCTGAAGTGGATGAAGTTGCAGGTGATGAGCCTCCAGACCTGGCCCTGGCCCAGTTCCCGGAGTGTCAGGTCGCCGAAGCGACTGCCGCCGGGGAAGCCGGACAGCAGCCATCGTTGGGGCGTCAGGAACGGGTCGCGGTCGGCGAGCTCGCAATAGGTCATCGCAGCGAAGACCGCGATCCAGATCGCGCAGACGGAGAACGTGGCAGGATACGCCCTGAGCTCGCGGGCCAGCTTGCGAAGCGTCATGCTCACTCCCGAATGGTCGTTGATCTCGAAGAACAGGGCCCCGCCGGGTTGGAATGCTCCAAGGAGTCGGTCAGAGGTCGAGCCTCGCATGCGATGACCGCGGGCCAGATCGTGGGTCGGGCTCGCCCCGAGCCGGCGCGATGAGACTCTCTCTTTGTCGGGAGCCGATCATCGAGATGGCGGTGTCAGCGCGGGGCATCGCCGACGAGGATCGCCTCGAGGCGGCGGAGTCGTTCGGACCAGCTACCATCGGGAACCGCGGGTATGAGGTCGGACGTTGGCAGGGCGGCCTCGAGCGTGACCCACGTCTTGCAACCGGCATATTCCGGCGTCTCCATGATCGCATACGCCGTCTCGCGCCGCCAGATGCGGGCCGCGAGGATCCAGAGGCCCGGCTTCCGGTATTCGAACCGTTTCCTCACGGTCTCCTCGGTGAGGACATGGAACGCCTCGAGCGCCGGCAATCGCGACGCGTCGCCCACGTAGCCGATCATCTCGACGCGCGCCAGGGCACCGATCGCGACGAGCCCAGCTTCGACCGCCGGATGCGCCGCGGTCGCTTCCGCGATGGTCCTCAAGCCTTGCTGCGCCTGGTGGACGGCGGTGGGATAGAGCCAGAATTCGTCATGCTCCGGCTCGAAGACACCCGGACCCGCGACTTCACGGATGCCCCCCTTGCGGAGGATGATCGACTGGACGCCCTGGGCCAGGGCGTCGCAGACGCCGGCCCATTCCTTGAAAGCGATGGCACACGTTGCGGTTGGATCGACCACCTGATCATTCCCATTCCACTTTCGGGAGCCGGACCATCAGGTCGGTCACGGCCGCCCTGGGGGATTTGCCTTCGAACAGGATCTGGTACAGCTCCGTGGTGATCGGCATCTCCACGCCGCGCTCCCTCGCCAGCCAGTAGACGCTCCGGGTGGTCGGCACCCCCTCGGCGACATTCACCATCTCTGCGAGCACCCGATCGGGGGCCTGCCCCATGCCGATCCGCTCGCCGACGCCCCGGTTGCGCCCATAGGGGCTATAACAGGTCGTCACCACGTCGCCCACGCCGGCCAGCCCGTAAAAGGTCTCGAACCGGGCGCCGAGGTCTACCCCCAGCCGAGCGATCTCCACCAGGCCGCGCGTCAGGAGTGCTGCCTTGGCATTATCGCCGAAACCCAGACCGTCGCATATCCCGGCGGCGATACCCAGGATATTCTTGAGGGCACCGGCCAGCTCCACGCCCATGGCGTCCGTGCTGGTATAGACGCGGAATGTCTCGTGGGTGAGCAAGTCGCGGATCGACGCATTGAGCCCCTCGTCGGCGCCCGAGACGACGACCGAGGCCGGCAGCCCGCGCGCCAGCTCCTCGGCATGGCTGGGCCCGCTCAGCACGGCGACCGGTCGCGGGCCCATCGCCTGCACAATGATCTGGCTGGGACGGGCGAACGTCCCGTACTCGATCCCCTTGACCACGCTCAGCACCGGTACGGACGGAGGCAATTCCGGAGCGAGCCCCTCGAGCGTGCCGCGGAGGAACGAGGTAGGGATGGCCGCCACGATCATCTCGGCGCCGGCCGCGGCCTCTCCGCCTTCCGACGTGATCCGGACCGGCTCCGGGACCCGGATCCCCGGTAGATGGCGAGCATTCACTCGCGACTGGCCGAACTCGCGTGCGTGACCCGGGTCTCGAGACCAGAGCCGGATCTCAGCCCCCGACTTGGCGAACAACAACGCCAGCGCCGTACCCATCCCGCCCGCGCCCAGGATTGCGATCGGCCCGCTCATCGACTGCCCATGACCATGAAGCCATCCTCCCTCGAATCGCCGATCGGTCGACACCCTTTCCGCTCGAAGCCCGATCCATTATAAAGTCGAACGACGATCGATACATCGAGAACATCCGACTCCTCTCGCAGAACACCACCGGACGAGGCCCTATCGAGTCCCGTGACCACGGTCGTGAGACCGTCGCTCGGACGGGACGGAAGTCCTCCAACCTCGGGCGTCAGCCCGATCCGGGCGCAGATCGCACTCACGTGCGAGGTTGGAGGTCCCCCGTCCGAACCACGGTCGCACGACCGTGGTCACACGGCGATGAACGCCGAGTCATATCGATCTTTCGGCGGCAGCGATTGACCTGGAGGGCTGAGTCCGGTACATTTAGTTCGTGCGTGGAACTATTCTATGACCGAGATAATTAACGAAATCGAACGGAAGGCCACCGATCTCGGTGACCTGATGCGGGAGATTTCCGAGCAGTTCCAGACCCTGAACGCCGGGGCCGCCTCCCTGCCGTCGATGGAGCTGAGCATCCAGGAGTTTCGCCTCGTCGAGCATATCGGCAAGGCAGGACCTCGCATGATGCGTGAGCTCGCGGAGTACCTCAGGCTGGCCGTGAACTCCGTGACCGCCTTGGTGGATAACCTCGAGCGGAAGGGATTCGTCAGCCGGCACCGATCGGACGAGGACCGTCGCGTGGTCCGGGTCGGCTTGACCGCCGTCGGCCACAATGCGTTCGAGGATATCGCGGCCGGCAAGGCGAAATTCTTCAGGAGCATGCTGGAGTCCTTGACGGAGGAGGAACAGACGATCTTCCTGCTCCTCTTCCGGAAGATCGCACGCGCCGGGCGCTCGGAGATCGTCGGCTGATCGTCCTCGCACGCTCCCCGAATCCGTCCCTCGAGCTCTTCTTCCGTTTCTCCAACCGGCGCCGATCCGATCTCCCATCCCTCCGAGGGTGTTGCCAGTCATGAGACGTCTGTGGCGAGGGCTGAAACAAGGCTTGAAGAGCCTGCTGCTGCACAAGCTCCGGTCCGGCCTGACCGCCCTGGGGATCGTCTTCGGCGTGGCGGCGGTGATCTCGATGCTCGCCGTGGGCGAGGGCTCCAGCCGCGACGCCCAGGCGCGGATCGAGATGCTCGGCGCCACGAATATCATCCTCCGCTCGGTCAAGCCCAGCGATGAGACCTCGGCACCGACCGGCGGCCCCCCCAAGATCGTCCTGAAGTACGGGCTCACCTACACCGATTACGAACGCATCCTCGAGACCGTGCCGACGATCAAGAGGGTCCTGCCGATCCGCGAGATCCGCAAGCAGATCCGCTACCTCAACCGTTATCTGGACGGTCGCGTCGTGGGTACGACCCATGAGTACGCCGATTTCACCCACCTGGAGATCGCCAAGGGACGCTTCCTCCAGCCCGCCGATAATGAGAAGTTCAAGAACTACGCCGTGCTCGCCGCCGAGACCGCGAAGACCCTCTTCCCTCACGAAGACCCGATCGGCGACACGATCAAGCTCGGGGCCGACTATTACACCGTCATCGGCGTGACCGCCGAGCGCGTCCAGTCCGCCGGCGTCGGCGCCAATCTCGCGGCGCAGGATTACAACAAGGATGTCTACATACCCCTCAATACCTGCCGGGTCCGGTTCGGCGAGAAGCTCATCGATTTCCGCTCCGGGGCGCTCTCCGCCGAGGAGACCCAGCTCTCGCAGATCACCATGCAGGTCCGCGAGATCAGCGAAGTGGCACCGACCGTCGCGGTCATCAAGGGAGCCTACCTGCCCTATCACCCCAAACAGGACGTGGAGATGACCGTCCCCTACGACCTGCTCGAGCAGGCCCGACGGACGGCCCGCCAGTTCAGCATCATCCTGGGGACGATCGCCTCGATCTCGCTGCTCGTCGGCGGCATCGGCATCATGAACATCATGCTCGCGACCGTCACCGAGCGGACCCGAGAGATCGGCATCCGCCGCGCCATCGGCGCCAAGCGCAAGGACATCATCCAGCAGTTCTTGATCGAGACCGTCGTCCTGTCGAGCGTCGGCGGCGTCTCGGGCGTGGCGGTGGGGATCCTCATCCCCTGGTTCATCGTCTATTTCATACCAGACCAGAAGACAATCATCACCTTCCAATCGGTCGCCGTCTCGTTCTGCATCTCGGTCTTCGTCGGCATCGTCTTCGGGATCTACCCGGCCCGACGCGCGGCCATGATGGACCCGATCGAGGCCCTCCGCCATGAGTGAGCGAGGATGACACCGGAGGCCCTCATGAGCGGAATCGGCAAGGTCGCCCTGGTCACCGGGGCCGGGTCCGGGATCGGCCGCGCGACGGCGATGGCCCTCCTGGAGGACGGATATTCGGTGGTGCTGGCCGGCCGCCGTCGTGACGCCCTCGAACGGACCGTCGCCGAGGCGGGCGAGGCCAATGCGCGTGCTCTGGCCGTCCCGGCCGACGTGACCGACCCCGACTCGGTCGCGGCCCTATTCGCATCCACGAAGTCCGCCTTCGGCCGCCTCGACGTGCTCTTCAATAACGCCGGCACCGGCGCACCGGCAGTGCCCCTGGAAGACCTGACGTTCGAGCAGTGGCGGCGGGTGGTCGACGTCAACCTGACCGGCGCGTTCCTCTGTACACAGGCCGCGTTCCGGCTCATGAAGGATCAGGACCCGAGGGGTGGCCGGATCATCAACAACGGCTCGATCTCCTCGCACGTCCCCCGGCCGTACTCGGCGCCCTACACGGCAACCAAGCACGCGATTACCGGCCTGACCCGGTCGACGGCCCTCGACGGCCGGGCCTACGACATCGCCTGCGGCCAGATCGACATCGGCAATGCCGGCACCGAGATGACGGCCCGGATGAAGGACGGCGTCCTCCAGCCGGGCGGGGCGATGGCACCCGAGCCGACGATGGATGTCGGCCACGTCGCCCGGGCCGTGCTCTACATGGCGAGCCTTCCGCTGGACGCGAACGTCCTGTTCCTGACGGTCATGGCGACCAAGATGCCCTTCGTCGGCCGGGGCTGAAGTCCCGTAGGGTGCTCTGTGAGCACCGATCCGAGCCGATACAGGGGATCGGTGCTCACAGAGCACCCTACAGACAGCCACCGTGCTGCACTTAATACGAATCGGAGCTGATCACCTCGCCGCCGCCGATGGTGCTCAATGCCCAGTATGTATTGGGGTTAACGCTGTTCTTGATGAAGTGGACCGAGCCGTCGCAGAACACCATGTTCACGCCGCCGGGGTGGCGACTGCTGGCGGTGAGGGCGTCGTCGTCGCTGTCGGCGTTGTCGCCGCCGAATGAGCAGTTGAATGTGTTCGGCGTCATGACGTGATTATATCGGGTCTGTCCCGACCGGCCCCAGAACCACGCCGCGCCGACTGGCCAGTCGCCGCCGGTGGCCGAAATCACGTTGGCCGGCGTCACCCCGCCGGTCGACTGACACGCCTGATAATCGAGCTGGACATTCGCGGTGCCGCCGTTGGCACCGGACGCGGCCGATCCGACGTTCGCGAACGAGGAGGACGGCTTCAGTCCGTCGAAGCCGCCGGCATACGCCCCGGTCCCCATCACCAGCTCGCCGAAGGCGACCGTGTTCGACGTGCCGTCGGTGATCCGGGCGATCTTGACGCACACGCTGTACGATGGGAATGCGCCGCTGAAGCTATTCGTCGACCCGGGACCTCCGGGGCTCGTCGTGCCCGTCAGGAAGCTATAGGCATCGGCCCCGGCGCAGCTCTGATAGTTTGTCGGCCCGGGGTTGACGGTCGCGCCTCGAGAGGTCAGGTCGATCCGGATGAAGTCGGACGGGCAGAGGAACGCGTTGATCTTCACGGATTGCGCCGTGGAGTTGAACGCGTTGAGGGGGATGTAGTTCCAGCCCCCGGGCCCGGGGTTGATGCCGCTCCCGAAGTTATAGGCGTTGTAGACCTGCTGCTGCTCAATCTGCCCGAGCATCAGGCAGAGGCTCGATGGCACGTTCAGATTGGCCGAGTAATTGTGGGGAACCTCGCCCCAGGGAAACGCCCCGACCGAACTCTCGTAGTTCATCAGGCCCAGGCCGATTTGCTTCAGGTTGTTCACGCACTGGGTACGGCGGGCCGCCTCGCGGGCGGCCTGGACCGCCGGCAAGAGCAGGGCGATCAGCACGGCAATGATGGCGATCACGACCAGGAGTTCGATGAGAGTGAAACCGCGTTGAACGCATCATGATCCTCGATGGGCCTCGGGCCCTCGCGTGAGAAGTGAATTGCGATCGGTCTATCATCCGCGATGCAGACATTCGGCCCCGCTACGGGCCCAGGCCAGCCCGGATTCCCCGCTTCGATCCGGATCGATGATCGCCATGCCCCTCATTCGTCGGGTCACCCCGGGACCTTCCGATTTTCGAAAACGCAACGCGCACCACGCTCGAGGGAGCACGCCATTCCAGGGATCAACCTGCCGAGCGGGCCATAGGCGCGGACGGAAACCACCCCGAACGATGCCCCGCCCGGGCCGTTTACATAGCTTTAGAGGATTGGATTCGAGAAAGGGGAACATCCTCGGGCGGACGAGACGTCCGAGGCACTGACCTTAGTTCCATATTTGCCAGATCACGACGGATCTCACAAGTGAGTGGGCGGATTCCTCGATTTTCGCGCGGAGTCCCGCCGAGGCGCCGGCATTGAGGACGTGTCGAGTCCCGGTTCCGCTCAATGCGGCCTCGGCGGACCGGCGCCGAGTCGATGGTGCTCGCGGATCTCCTCCGCCGAGAGGGGCCGATCGTAGAGCGCGACCTCATCCATCCGGCCGACGAAGGGTCGGTCCACGGAGATGCCGGTCCCGTCCCGTGTGGTCAATCGGCCCAGGACGAACTGGCACGGCGCGTCCAAATGCTCGGGGAGGATCGACACGGTCGAGGACCGTTCGCCGTCCAGGAACAACTCGATCCGGTCGTCCCTGACCTGGCCGACGATGTGGTGCCAACGGAATGGCACGTAAGGGCCCTGCGAATAGGTGTTATCGCCGGCTTCCCAGCCCGGCGGAAAACGGTGGAGCAGGCGAATCGATGCCGGTTTGTGGATCGTCAGTCGATTTCGCGACGTCAGCTCGATCAAGAAGACATGATGATCGGTATCCTTCGGCGTGACCAGGCTGACCAGCGACTCGTGGCCGATCGACTCGGAGAGGCACCAGAGTTCGACCGCGTAGCCCGGCCGCCAGGGGGGGTGCCAGGGCGGGCGCATCGCCAGGAATTGCGAGCCGATGACCGACCGGAACTCGGCCCAACGATTGCCCGAAGGCCCTGTGCCCAGCGCGACGGGCCCGGTCGCCTCCAGCGGCGGACGGCCCTCGACCTCATTCGGGACCGTCCGGCCATCCAGTGCGTCGAACCTCCAGTAACCCCACGGCTGCGACCGTCGGACCGCCTCGGCATACGCGCCATCCAGGATCAGCGGAGGTGCGATCGGTTCCGAGGCCACGATGAAGTCTTCCGAAGCGGCGACGACCTCGATGTGGCCGGCCCGGGAGTCGATCTCGAAGGCCTTGCTGAAGTCGGCGCCGCTCGAATCCAGCAAGAAGCTCCGTTGGGGGGACCCCTCCGCATTCAGTAGCGCCGCCTCGAGACGGCCCTTGAAGACCTGACCTTTCAATTTCCCGTCATTGCCCACGTTCAGGCCAAACTCCGTCCCCAGGTTGACCACGGCCGAGCTCGGACCCAGCACCAGGAAGCCCTCGGCGCCCGCCGGGACCTGGGCCCGGATCCGGCCGCGACGGCAGAGCACGCGCGTCGTATCGATCAGCTCGACATCCGCCGGCCCTTCCACATCGATGACGACACCGGTGAGCATCGACAATCGCGCCCTCCCCGATCCGAACCGGAGGCGTCCCGCGGCCAGCACATCCCCTTCCGAGGGTAGTGGGTCGCCGGTCGGCTCCCATCGCACTCCGTCCAGCTTGACGACCATGGCCAGGCCGATCGACGTATCGACCCGAGGGTACGGGCGGATGCCCGTCGCGACGGGAGGTTTCGGCCCCTCGTCCGTGATCGAGATACGCCAGAGTACGGCCAGGAGGACCGCAGCCGCGGCGGCGGCGCTCCACCACTGACCGCGGGTCGGACGCGTGGCCGTCGGTTCATCCAGCCGACGGACGATCCGATCCTCGAGCGGCTCCGACGGCGGCGACTCGGACGCACTCCAGCCCAGCTCATCCTCGAGCCGGAGCCATCGGGGCTCGGGCGATTGCACGACCTTGAGCATACCGAGCATCCGGATCTCGTCGACGAACTCGCGGCGGAACGCCTCGTCCCGGCGCAGCCGCGCGATCAGCTCCTCGCAACGCGCCGACTCGATCTCGCGCCCCAGCCATGCCGACACCAGGTCATACAGGTCCGGTTCCATCACCCAAGCTCCTTCTCTACGCAGTCGCGAAGCAGCCGGTTGGCCCGGTAATGCAGGTTGTAGATGGCCCCGACCGACGTCACGAATTCCTCGGCGAGGTCCGCCGGCTTGTCGCCGTCGAGCCCCGCCCGGACAATTCGCCGCAACTTCTCGGGGAGCCTGGCGATGCATCGCAGCAGCACCTCGATCGACTCGGCCCGGTCGCTTGCCACGGCCTGCTCGAGGTCCTGCTGGACGACCCGCGCCACCTCCGCGCGGAACCGCTCCATGGCCTTGTTCCGACGGGCCGACGTGCGAAAATAGTCATGCAGCTTGTTTCGCGCGATCCCGCGGAGCCAGGCACCGAACTCGTCCCCGCGCCGGAACGTCTCCAACTGGCGGTAGGCCGACAGGAACACCTCCTGCGTGATATCCTCCACGTCGTTCGGGTGATGGATCTGGCTGGCGACGTAACTCCGCAGCGGCAGGCTGAACGCACGGACGATCAGCCGGAACGCGTCGCGGTTACCTCGCAGGATCTGCTCGAGCACGATCTCGATCTCACTACTTGTGATCATGCTTGACGTCTCCATCTTCGTGCAACCAGGACATGCCAACTTAGCTCATTTGCCGGAACACCGCCGAATCTCACGCGATCGGCGGAAAGTCGGACTCATTCCTCGAGACGCCTCGCGGGACGCGACCATGCAACGACACTCGGGATGCCAACACGATGAGTGATTTCTTGTATCTCGAAGACATCTCCGTCGGCCAGACGTTCGGGACCGGCAGTGTCGTGGTCGAGCTCGAAAAGGTCACGGCGTTCGCCGCGGAGTTCGACCCCCAGCCGTTCCACCTCGACGAGTCCGCCGCGCGCGAGAGCCTGTTCGGCGGCCTTGTCGCCAGTGGGTGGCACACCGCGGCTCTGACGATGAGGCTACTGGTCCAGGGCGAGTTTCAGCCGGCCGGCGGCCTGATCGGCCTCGGGGTCAACCAGATCCGATGGCCGCGACCCGTCCATCCCGGCGACGTGCTACGCGTCGAGAGCGAGGTGCTAGAGGTGCGTGAATCGCAATCGAATCCCGCCCGCGGCGTCGTGAAGGTGCGGAACACGACGCGGAATCAGGCGGGCGAGCCTGTGATGATCCAGGTCGCCAACCTGATCGTGCCGAGGCGGTCTTCATGATGCGAGGCCGCTACCTGGCGACGACTGTCGGCGTGCTGGCCCTCCGCAAAGCCTTACGACGACGAGGCATTTGGTGGGTTTCACCCACCTTACCGGGATAGGCTCGAAGATACGCCGAATCCGATCAGGGATGATCGAGGGCAAGCAGGGCGAACGCCGTCGAGGCGTCCGTCATGAACTTGCCGGCGTGCGAGGCCGGGTCGCGGCGCTTGTTGAGGGAGTGTCCGACCCAGGCCCCGGACTCTTGCTGATGGCTGCGCAGCCAGTCCAACCCGCGCTTGATGCCAGGATGCTGCTTGGAGACTCCGGCGAGCTGGAGGGCGTGCAAGGCCAGGCCGGTCGCGTATCCGTCCGGCCCGGTCTCCTGCGGCGTCTTGTCCAGCCGCTTGAAGTCGCCGAGCGTCGAACAGGCTCCAGCCGCCGTTATCCTGCTGCTTGGCCAGGACCTGCTCGATGATCCGGTCCCGCTCGACGCCGGTCAGGATCCCGTCGATGAGCGTCGAGGCCCAGAGCGTCCAGATGAGGTTGTGGAGGTTCTGCTTCTCGAAGTGGCCGCGGAAGTACGTGCGCAGCCGCTCGACGCCCGCGAGCACCTTCTCATCGGGCTTGGCGCCGAGGTACCCCGGCGCGGACCCCACCGCGATCGCCGCGAGCGTCGCCCCATAATAACGGGCCTCGCTCGCCTCCCATGGGCGTAGCCCGAAGTCGAGCCAGTCCCATGATCCCGTGTCCGGCCCGTCGGCTTGCTGACGCCCCCAGAGGTTTCGCAGCGCGTCGCGCGTCGAATCGCTCGGCGATCGGAGCCCGACCCGGCGGTCATTCAAGGACAAAATCAAGGCGTTCAGGACCGACTCGGTGCCCCACGACTCGACCTTCTTCCTCTCATCGAAGTCGTAAGAGAGCTGGAACCGCGGGGTGTCGAGCTCCTTCCAGTTCGCGACCCGTCGGCGGATGTGCTCGAGCATCCGATCCTCCTGCGCGGTCTGGCGATCCTCGCCGTCGAGGTGCCGCGCCGCGGGCCGACCGAAGGCGTACGACAACATGGTGTGGCAACTGACGCAGGAGACCTTGTCCGCACCCTTACCGCGGTTGGCGCCCCCGAACTTGGCCCACTCGGCGGCGCGCGCGTCGAGGTAACGCCCGGCGGACTTGCCGTCCCAGTGGGGCTGATCGCCGGCCTGGATCGGCGTCCCGGCGAAAAGCAAGACGAGGGCGAAGACCGCGATGATCGCGCCGGCCCGGTATCTGTCCATCATCGATCGCCTCGGTTCAAGAGTCCTGGATCGGAGCACGATGCCGGCGCGGCGGGGCCGGTCCTCCCGGAGAGAGCGCCGTCCGGATATTCCAACCGATCGGCGGAGGGATATCAAGGCGTCAACCGACGGCATGCAATAAGACGTGGTCGGTGATCGGGTTGGGCAAGCGAGCGAGGGCCCTTGCGGGCCGCGATCGACTGGTCAACCTCGTCCGATCGTTGTTATCATGGACGATCGTCGTATCCGACGGACCACGCCTCTCCTTGTCCTCATCGGAGAAACGTCTGCATCGCCGCGAGCCGACGAACCGATCGGATTTGGGCTCGGGCGACTCGGTGGAAACGTGAGGCTTCAGGATGGCAGACGAGACGTCCGAAGTGCATGAACGCGCCGCCGCGACCGCGAGCCGGAGAGACCGTTCGCCCGATCCGGCATCGCCGCCGGTCGCTCCGGAATCCGGATCCTTCCCGCACCTGGGATGCGACGACCTCTCGTCGGAGTTCGGCGGTATCGATCCGGCCCTCGCCAGGCTGGTCGAGGAGATCACGGGGCGGTTCCAGGCCGGGGAACCGGTCGATATCGAGCGGATCGAACGCGAGAACCCGGCCTGGGTCGAAGCGATCCGCATGCTCACCCCGGCCTTGCGAGAGCTGGCGCAGCTCGCCGCGGCATCGGATGTTGACTCGCCGGCCGGAGGGATCCCGGATCGGGCCGTTCCCAGGATCTTCGGCGACTTCCGCATCCATCGGGAGATCGGCCGAGGTGGGATGGGAGTCGTCTACGAGGCCGTGCAGCTCCCGATGGGTCGTCGCGTGGCATTGAAGGTCGCCCTCGCCGCGGCCGCGATGGACGCCAAGGCGCTCCAGCGATTCCAGCTCGAGGCCCAGGTCGCCGGCCTGTTGCAGCATCCGCGGATCGTGCCCGTCCATGCCGTGGGTGCCATCGGCGACATCCCCTATTATGCGATGCAACTCATCGAGGGCGGCAGCCTGGCCGACCTGATCGCCGAGATGCGCGGGATGATCGTCCCGGATTCCCGGACGGCCCCGGCCTCCGCCGACGGACGCAAGATCGGTACGCTGGCGATCGGCCTCCTCTCGGGACGGTTCGCACCGCCCCGTGCCGATTCCGAAAGCGGCCGATCCGGGCAGGACCTCGGCACGGACGGGTCCACGCCGACGGCCAATCGATCGGTCCGAACCCGGTCCTACGTCCGGACGGTCGCCCGGCTGGGCGTCCAGGCCGCCGAGGCCCTGGCATACGCCCACGAACAGGGGATTACCCATCGCGATATCAAGCCGGCCAACTTGCTCCTGGACGGACGGGGCGATCTCTGGGTGGCGGACTTCGGCATGGCGGACGTCCAGGGGGACGCCGGCCTGACCGGCACCGGCGACTTGCCGGGCACGCTCCGCTACATGAGCCCCGAACAGGCGATGGGTGAACGTTCCCTCGTCGATCGCCGGACCGACATCTATTCTCTGGGTGCCACGCTCTACGAACTGTTGAGCCTGCGGCCGGCCATCGCCGGGGCCGATCGTCAGGAGATCTTCCGTCGGATCGCCGAGGATGAGCCGACGCCGATCCGGCAGCTCAATCCGGCCGTCCCGTTCGACCTCGCGACGATCCTCGCCAAGGCGATGTCCAAGGAGCCGGCCCGTCGCTACGAGACGGCCGGTCATCTCGCCGACGACCTCGTCCGATTCCTCGAAGGCCGCCCGATCGCGGCCCGGCCCGTCGGGCCGATCCGGAGGGCCTGGCGATGGTGCCAGCGCAAGCCGATGCTCGCCGGCCTGACGGCGAGCCTGACCCTGGCCCTCGTCGGCGGATTCGCCGGCATCACCTGGAGCTGGCGCGAGGCCATCCAGCAGAAGAGTTTGCTCCTCGTCGCCGAGAAGGAGGCGCGCAGTCAGGCTGCGATCTCCGAGGCGATCAACCGGTTCCTCGTCGATCGGATCCTCGGCCAGGCCTCGCCCGAGAATAACCCCGACGCGAACCGGGTGACCTTGCTCGAGGTCCTCGACCGCGCCGCGGAGGAGGTCGGGACCTCGTTCGCGGCCCAACCCCGGATCGAGGCGACGATCCGCATGGCCATCGCTCGGGCCTATCACGGGCTCGGGGAGAATGGCCGGAGCGAGCCCCACTTCCGCGCGGCCCTGGCACTCTTCCGCCGCGAGCCGGGCGCCGCGGGAGGGCAAGGAATCCAGGCGATGTCCGACCTCGGACATGCCCTCTGCCACCTGGGACGGCTCGACGAGGCCGAGCCCTTGCTCCGCGATTCCGTCGCGGAGTCCGAACGCCGGCTCGGGCCGAGCGACCCCATCACCCACGCGGCGCTCGACAACCTCGCCGACTTCGAGTCGTCCAAGAATCACCTCGCCGAGGCGGAGTCGCTCTACCGTCGCCATCTCGACGACGTCGGACGCACCTTCAAACCGGGCCGGGACGCCGACCTCGACGCGCTCAATAACCTGGTCCTCGTCGTCACGAAGCGAGGGAAACCCGAGGAGGCCGAGGCGATCTGCCGGCAGCTCGTCGAGGATTCCCGCAGCCATCGGGGACCGAGGCATCCGGGGACGCTCTCGGCGATCAACAACCTGGCCATACTCCTGGAAAAGCGAGGCGCGTTCGCCGAGGCCGAGCAGTTATTCCGCCAGGTCCTCGACGCGAATCGCCAGGTCCTTGGCCCCAACCATCCGGGTCACTTCGCGGCCCTCTTCAATCTCGCCCACGTGCTGGCCGACCTCGGCCGGCTCGACGAGGCCGAGGCACTGTTCCGCCGGAATCTGGAGGACCAACGTCGGATCCTGGCCCCCGACCACCCGACCACGCTCTACACCACCAGCCGGCTTGCCGCCCTGCTGCGATCGAGCGGCCGGCTCGACGAGGCGGAACGGCTCCTCCGACCCTGCCTCGATGCCCAGCGCCGGGTCCTCGGACCCGATCATCCCGACACCTTGAGGACCGCCGGGCGCCTCGACGAGGTGCTCAAGGCCCGCGACCGCATCGGGGCCGTGACCCCGGTCGCCCGCGAACGCTGAGCTCGGTCGCTTCGCGGTCGGATACGATCCGCGATGAAGAGGGTTGGATTTCCGCGTTCTGGCGGTCCGCCGATCGCATCCTCATACCGCCCGACGAAGAAATTCTTTTTTCCTCGTGAAGGGTTTCTCCGCGACTTGCGGGGTAAGTCCTGGAGGAGGATCAAACGATGACCGAGACAACGCGGGTCACCGAGGAACTGATCGATCGGGTCGGCCAGGGTGACGAATCCGCCCGGCATGACCTGCTCGAACGCTACCGGGATTATCTCCGCAGGATGGTGGCGGCGCGGCTCGATCGCCGCCTGGCACCTCGGGTCGACCCCTCGGACGTGGTCCAGGAGGCGCTGGCCGACGCCTCGCGCCGGATGGATGAATACCTCCGGGATCGGCCCATCCCCTTCGTCGCCTGGCTCCGCCAACTGGCCGGCGATCGGGTTATCGATGCGCATCGCTGGCACGTCCAGTCGCGGAGGCGGAGCGTGACGCGGGAGAGCCACCCTCCCGAGGTCTCCGACGAATCCTCGATCTCGCTCGCCAGGATGCTCCTCGCCGACGACACCAGCCCGAGCAACCGGATGATGAAGGAGGAGCGCCGAGAGCAGATGCTGGCGGCGATGGCGGCGCTATCCCCGAGAGACCGCGAGGTCCTGGTCATGCGGCACCTGGAACAGCTCAGCACGAACGAGATCGCCGAGGCCCTGGGGATCTCCGTGGGCGCCGTCGAGTCGCGCCTGCTCCGCGCCCTGTTCCGACTGCGAAGTCGCCTCGAGGTCTCCTCATGAGCCATCCCGGATCCGACGACCCGGCCGACGGCGACGACGGATCGTCATTGGCCAGGCTCTCGGAGCAGATCACCCGACGCCTCCAGGCCGGCCAGCCGGTCGAAGCGGGCGCCTATCAAGAAGCGCATCCCTCGTGTTCCGAGCCGATCCGAGGGCTGTTGCCAACCCTCCGCGAGCTGGCCGAACTCGGCCGATCGATCTCTCGGGATCGTCGGATTCGAAAGTTCGGGAAGCCCGCGGAGCGTCGCTCCACGTCGGAGACGACTCGAATCCGGCCCCTGACAGACCCAGGCGAAACCGAATCCGAAAGGGATTGATCCATGATGATGATTCCGCATCGTATCGCCCTGACCGTCAAGTTTCTCGTGATCCTTGCCGTCGCGTCGTCGGCCCTGGCCTCGGCGGGCTGCGGCGGTGACAATCCGTCCAGCTTGGCCGGGACGATCGATCTCCCCGACAAGAAGGTCGCCCCGCCTCCGGTCCTGAAGGCCCCGGCCAACAACAAGGCCAACCCGAAGAAATCGAACCGCTGAGCGGTTGCGATTCGCGATCCGGGAGCCGGAATCCGCGAGCCGCACTCCCCAATCCGGAATCTGCAATCCGCAAACCGCAATCCGGGTCGAACGAGATCTCCCCTCTCCCGATCCTCGCCAGACGGCAAGTCCCCACTCCGCTCGTAATCGTCCACCCCGATCCACCCCGGTCTCGTTCCTGAAGGAAAGCGTCATGCCCCGAACCCTGTCCGTCGCCCCTCGCCGACGAGGATTTACCCTCATCGAGCTCCTCGTGGTCATCGCCATCATCGCCGTGCTGATCGCCCTGCTGCTGCCGGCCGTCCAGGCGGCCCGCGAGGCCGCCCGTCGCTCGCAGTGCGTCAACAACCTCAAGCAGATCGGCCTCGCCGTCGCCAATTACGAGAGCGTGAACGCCAGGTTCCCCTCGGCCAACTTCTACACCCACGCCGGCAACTCCCAGTTCGGCTTCTCCGCGTTCGTGGCGATGGGACCATTCCTGGAGCTGAATCCGATCTACAATGCCGCCAATTTCAGCTACAGCCCGTATTCGCCCGCCAACGTCACCGTCGGCGCCGTGAGCGTCAACACGCTGATCTGCCCGAGCGACCCGTCCTCGGGCAATCCGGTCTCGTTCTCCGTGGCCGGCCCGGACTATTTCGGTTACGGTGTGACGGTCCCCGCCCAGTTCGCCAGCCTGAACCAAGGCATCACCTCCTATGTGGGTAATTCGGGCCCCTGGAACGCCAACGGATTCAATCAGGCCGCGTACCCGTTCACGACCGACCCGGGCCTCTCGGCGCATGAGCTCGGCGTGATCGTCGACCAGGGCAACGTCTCGCTCGCGTCGGTCACCGACGGCACGAGCAACACGATGATGTTCTCCGAGATCGGTCACGGCTACTACTCGGCCTCGGGCCAGGGGTACAGCAACTACTGGAACGACGGAGATCCCGGTGAGACGCTCTACGAGGCCCGCTTCGCGCCCAACATGCAGAAGAAGAACTCCGCGAAGGCCAATTCTTACTGGAGCTACAATAACGCCAAGAGCTTCCACCCCGGCGGCGTCAACGTCGGGTTCTGCGACGGCTCGGTCCACTTCATCAAGGATACGATCAGTTCGTGGGCCATGCAGTCGCCGGATTATAACGGACTTCCCGTCGGGGCGACCGGTGAGGGCGGGTCGGGCACGGGGGCCGACTACGGACCCACGCTGACCGCCACGACCACCCTCGGTGTCTGGCAGCAAATCGCGACCCGCAACGGCGGCGAGGTCGTCAGCTCCGACCAGTATTGATCGAATCACCCTCCGCCTGGCCGGTCGACGGGCAGTCCGCCTCGCGACCGGCCCCCACCAGGAGACTACCTTCGATGACCATCGCTCGACGCTACTTCGCCACGATCGCCCTCGGAATCTGGCTCGCCGCCTCGCCCTCGGCCCGCGCCCAGGGACGACCGGCCGAGGAGATCCTCGAAGATTACCGGGCCGTCGCCTACCCGAAGCACGATCCTGCCCGGAAAGACGGCCCGTCGATCCAGGAATATCGCCGGGCCTACAACAAGGCCGAGGTCCGGAAGGCGGAGCTCGCCCTGGAACTGTTCCGCGCCCATCCCGAGCACGAGCAGGTCCCGGAACTCCTCCGTGCCCGATGGCTCATCACCATGATGGACGAGTCCACCGCCGGCGCGACGATCCTCGAGATCGACCGGGCCATGCCGCTGTTCAAGGATCCGAAGCGGGCACGCGAAGCCGCGTACTTGAAGGCCATCGCCACGATCCGGGCGAATCGCGACACCCCCGAGGCCGCACTCCCGGCCGTTGACGCGTTCATCCGGGACGACCCCAAGGATTCGAGGTCGGCGACCCTGTTGAGCGGGTTCGCTAGCGAGGTCAAGGACGTCGCTCTCCGCGTCAGATTGCTCGAGCGCCTGATCGCAGACTATCCGGACAAGCCCGCTTCGAAATCGGCCGCGGCCACGCTGGAGCTACTCCGTAACGTGGGGAAGCCGCTCGACCTCAAATTCACCGACGCTATCAAGGGCACGCCCATCTCGATCGAGGGGCTCAAGGGCAAGGTGGTCGTCCTCGACTTCTGGGCGACCTGGTGCGGACCCTGCGTTGCCGAGATGCCGAGGATGAAGCGGCTCTATTCCCGCTACAAGGGCCGGGG
The DNA here is from genome assembly GCA_963777695.1 of uncultured Planctomycetota bacterium. Taxonomy (GTDB): domain Bacteria; phylum Planctomycetota; class Planctomycetia; order Isosphaerales; family Isosphaeraceae; genus CAVZRC01. The sequence goes on along the minus strand of CAVZRC010000005.1, from coordinate 507,403 downwards.
CGTGGAGTTCATCGGCGTCAGCCTCGACTTCCCGAAGGAGGAAGGTGGACTGGACAAGCTCAAAGAGTTCGTCACCCGCAACGAGATCGCCTGGCCCCAGTTTTACCAGGGTCACGGCTGGGAGAGCGAGTTCTCGACGAGACTGGGGATCACGTCGATCCCTCAACTATTCCTCGTCGACGCCGACGGTCAACTCGCCAACATCGATGCCCGCGACGGGCTCGAAACCCTAATCCCCGAGTATCTCGAGAGGGCCAGGACCGCCAAGGGCTCCAGGTGATCGGCAGAGAGCCCGAGATCGTCGATATCGAGACCCTCAGCCCCGCGAATAGTTGGTGAGCATTCGGTGGATTTCACCCACCCTATTGGGATAGGTTGTAAGGCTGACCCCCGGTCTGACTTGGCCAGCTTCGCCCCCCCTCTCTTTACAAAGTTGGCGACAAAGATCAAGGGTCTTTCCCGACAGCCAGGCGATGATCATCACGCTAGATGATTCAATATTTGTAGATGCCAGGCGGCCTACGGAATTATCCCATGTTTCGTCGTACTCCCAGTCCTCGAGATCAATCACAATCTCTCCAAGAAGGTTGGTGTCAACCCAGACGTGCCGATTGGGATAATGGACACTTTGAAATGACAATGTATCCAGGCACAAGTCGGCACGGTCCGTCTCCTTGAGTTCCTTGTGTGTCCGAAGGAGGCCTCTCAAACCTTCCGTTCGATCGTCTTTTTCCGACGGAATTGTAGATCCCCCCCATTATGGAATCTTGTCCCGAAGATCTGTGATGAGCTTTCGGACAGGGAAAAGGATGCGATTCGGTGATCTCCCCCATCGACGCGTTGCGTATCCGTAGGGCTACTGGGCCGATGTTCGCGGTCGGGTAGACTGGGTACGATGGCCTTGGCACCTCACAAAGACTCGGAACTGACCGAGTCGCCGGCGTCCGGAGTTGCAATGGCATACCACGGTGCGTAGCTCACCCCATTCTTGACGAACCGGACCGAGCCGTCCATGAACAGCACGTTCACGCCGCCTGGGTGGTAGGAGCTGGCCGTGATCATGGTGATGGTCGCTCGGCTATCCTGATTGAGGTCGTGATAGACGCAGTTGGTCCGGTTGGGCTTCTGAGTATGCGAGTAAATCATGGTGCCGCCGTAACCCCACCACTCGCCCTTCCATTGCCACTGCTGGTTGGCGCTGGTGATCGGGACCGTATCGCAGAGCTCCGCGAACTGGCGGTCGGTCGAATAGAAGTCGGAATTCTCGCCGAGGTTGTACACCTCCGACAGGCCGTTCTGGGCGCGGCCGGTCGGCACGCCCTGTCCCTTGATCCACTCGCTGAAGATCGCCGTGTTGCTGGCCCCGTCGAGGAAGGTCGCCATGGTGGTGGTGTTACTGACGGTCTTATCCCAGTTGCTGGCGACGTAGTTGGGACCGTTCAACAGCCAGCTCGCATCGGGCCTCCCGCCGGAGATCCGCCGGTTCAGGCCGATATTGCTCGCATAATTGCTGGCACCGACCCGCTTGCTGACGCGATCGAGGAGGAAGGTGCCGGAGGATCCCGGATTGAAATCCGACGGGCAAAGGAAGGCGGCGATTTGCAAGGTGAGGACCGTCATCTGGGGGATGCTATCCTTGCCGCCGGTCGCCTCGTCGGGCGGGCTGAGGTCGGTGTAGACGGAGTTGCCGTCGCTCCAGCGGGAGCCGAACCACCAGTTGATCTCGTTGAAGGCGACCTGCCGCTCCAGGTAGGGGAGCAATCGCGCATGCTGCGACCAGTTCTGATGCGGCTGGTGAATCGCCACGCCGAGGTTATTCCACACCTGGTCGATGCTGACGGGCGGCAAGGCCACGTTCGTCGTGACGTAGCCGTGCATCGCCAGGCCGATCTGCTTGAGGTTGTTCGAGCATTGCGATCGTCGGGCCGATTCCCGCGCCGATTGGACGGCCGGCAGCAGCAAGCCGATCAGAACGGCGATGATCGATATCACCACGAGCAACTCGATCAGGGTAAAACCGTGGTCTCTCCGAGCCATGGTCCATGTCCTCAGGAAATCGAGAAAGGAAGCCGAAACTTCACCACGTGAGACTCCGCACGAACGAAGACTCGGTAAGTCCTTCAGGCGCCGGGACTGGACATGCCAGGCCGGCCCCTTTCGGTTGGGCTCGGGAGAGGGTCAGCCAGATCAGATCGAGTGGAGATGCAGGATGACAAGGGGACGAATGCCCACACTCGCGATTGGACGGTCCTCCGTCAGAGTCCACGAACGCTTACTTTCGAGGGGCCGGATAGCCGGCGCCCTGGTCCGGTCGCGGTCCGCTACGCGTACCCGCCCCCTGTACTCCGGGTGTGATCTCGTAATACTCACCCTGATCCTGGGCCTGGGCCGTGCGAGAACCGGGGATCGTCCCCTTCGCCCTCGACGCTTGCTGCTTGATGAACGCCTCGTTGTCCGGCGCAGCCGGCCATGACCAGAAAGCATAAGCTCAATAAAGCAAGGCCCGATGCCCTGGCGAATAACCTCATGATGAGCATGACTCTCCTCGAGAAGGGGCTTGACGAATTGGAAATGGAGAAAGCGGGATCAGGAGCAGCTCACTCGATTTAGCCTGGCTCTTGCCCACGCCACCCGAGCTTTCTGCTGGAAGTCGCAAATACACACGACAAGAGGCGCAGCAGTATACTTTGCTCGTGTCACATCTTACCAGGATTGACGGGTTGGAAATCCGGCTCCAGCCGATCTAATCCGCCTTAAGGCAGAAATTTGACCTATCTATCGCAGCTTGACAGATAGCGAGAAGCGTAGGGACACCTGATCTTGCAACGCTCGATTCGAGGTCTGCCGGAGAGCGGGCTCGACCCTCTCGAGACGATCATGATGGGCCAGTATTCATGTTACGTGAGCCGCGCGAAGGCGGCAAGGCTCGGACCCTCATCAACGGCGACATCGCGCCTCGACTCGCTCAACGCGCCGATCACCTCGGAGTCGTCCTTGACCGATCCAGGGGAACGATCCGCCACCCTTCGGTCCCGTATCGAATCTCGCGCTCGGCGAATTCCCAGATCACCAGCCTCTTGTTCATCAGGAGCGTCGGGCGTCGGGCCAGTTCTTGCCGGACCAGCGTGGAGGCTCCGCCGTCGCTGACGATCGAGGTCAGCGGCCGTCCGAGCCCCCGCGCGAGATGCGCGATGAACCCGGCGGCACCGGGCTCCTCCTGCTCATAAATCCGCAGGAAGCTGTCGCCCAGGACCAGCACCTCGGAGTCCGGGGCATCGCGGTACGGCGTCCTGGCGTCCGACCGGACGACTTGAAGGCAATCCAGGCTCTCCGGTTCGATCTCACACTCGATCTGCGGCACGCGCAGCATCTCGACCAGATCGCCGAGGTGCCGAACGGAGACCGAACGTTCGACGTAACGCCGATCAACCCGATCGACTGCGCCTCCATCGAGCACGCGTCGCGCGACGGCGACCGCGGCCAAACGTGCACCCTCCGGCGACCAGTGGCTGTCCTGAGCCAGGTAGAGCCGCCTCGAATTCGACCGGCCCTCCTCCAGCTTGGCATGGCGAAAGACCTCGAACAGGTTGACGTACTCGATGCCGCTCTGCCTCAACCGATCGAGCAGACGACGCGTCGGTTCGCAGACGACGACCCCCGAGCCCTCCGCCCGCCGGGCGAGCATCTCGGGATAGACGCATTCTTTGTTGGGCACCGGGACGACCAGCAGCCGGATCCCTCGAGACTGGAGCTGATCGCGGAACGATCGGATTGCAGGGAGCGGATCGGCGGAATCACTCTCTAGAGCGCCGGTCTGGCGCCCGGTCACATAGCGGACGCTTGGCCCGTAGAACAGCCAGCCGTGACGCCCCACAATGGCCTTCTCGCCGGCATCGGCGAAGAACGTCCACTGAAGATACTGCATCCGCGGCCGGAGCTGCTTCACCACGAGGCTCGACTCCTCGATGCTCCGCTCGTAGGCGTGGAGGTTCCTCGCCGAAGGCGGCTGGAAGAAGACGTCGAGCACGCGCGGCCGCTCCCCGGATCGAAGCTCGGCGATGGACTGGATCAGGCCCGGCGCCACGATCACGGCGAGGAAGCCTCCGACGACGAAGATATGCGCTCGACGATCCATCGGCACGGAAGCGAACCTAGAACTGGAAGTAGAGGAACGGGTTGAACGACTGCGAGAACATCGTCCCCAGGGAGGCGCAGAACAGCGGCTGCAAGAGGATAGCCTTGGTCCAGGTGACCTCTCGACTCCACTCGTGCGCCTGGATCGGCCACGCGACGACCACGGCCCCGATGGCCATGATCAGGAGCGCACCCCGCGTGTAGAGCAGCGCCGGCAAGAGACGCATCCCGAATCCGGATGCTCCATTCCCGAGCATGGCCCCCAGGTAATTCCTGGCCTCGTGCAGATTCGCCGAGCGAAATAGCACCCATGAGATGAGCACCAGGACGAACGTGGCCGCCACGCGGACCGGCCGCGGCCATCGTTGATAGGCGCTACGCTTGCCGAGGTATCGTTCGAAGGCAAGCAGGCTCCCGTGGTACCCGCCCCAGGCGACGAACGTCCAGCTCGCGCCATGCCAGAGGCCGCCCAGGAGCATGACGAGGATGAGGTTCACGTAGGTGCGCAGGGGACCCTTGCGATTGCCCCCCAGAGGAATGTAGAGATAGTCGCGCAAGAACGTACTCAGCGAGATGTGCCATCGCCGCCAGAAGTCCGTGATGCTCTCGGCCTTGTAGGGGGAATCGAAATTCCTGGGGAACTCGAAGCCGATCATCCGTCCCAGGCCGATGGCCATGTCGGAGTAGCCGGAGAAATCGAAGTAGATCTGGAACATGTAGGCTAGCGCCCCGAACCAGGCATCGGGCGCGGAAATTGACCGGGCATCGAATGCGGCATCGGCGACTCGGCCCATCGGATTGGCCAGCATGATCTTCTTGGCGAAGCCGAGGATGAAGAGCGTGACCCCGGAGGCGAACTTCTCCCGGGTGTGGGAGCGGCTCACGAGTTGATCCGCCACCGTGCTGTAGCGGATGATCGGCCCGGCGACGAGCTGCGGAAACAGGGCGATGTAGCAGGCGAAATCGAGGAACGACCGGACGGGCGGAGCCGTACCGCGATGGAGGTCGATGGTGTAGCTGAGCGCATGGAACGTGTAGAACGAGATACCGATGGGCAAGGTGATCGCGAGCACTCGCACGGTGCCGGCTCCGAACCACTCCAGCACCTGGTTCAGGTTAGCCTCGAAGAACCCGAAATACTTGAAGAACCCGAGCGTGCCCAGGCTCACGACGATGGCGCACGTTGCGACCCAGGAGCTCAGACTCCGGCCGATCTCCGGCATTCCGATGATCCGACCGCAGCCATAGTTCACGACGGTGATCCCCAGCATCAAGAAGATAAACCAGGGATTCCACCAACCGTAGAAGACGTAGCTTGCGGGGACCAGGAGGGCGTTCAGCAACAGGCATGTCTGCCGATCCGACGCGCCGGCCTGCCGGCTCAGGCAATCCAGGGCATAGTAGGCAATCAGGACCGTCGGCAGGAAGTAGAAGACGAAGAGATACGTCGTGAAGACCATGGTCGGCCTTGCCGTGTCGCCCGTTGGGAGACTGTGAAAGGGCTTGCCGCGAGCAGGACCGGTTACTCACCGGCTGGATTCGTCCACACGGCCCAGTAGATCGGATCTGTGTCTTCCTCGGAATACTTGTTGAGGATTCCTCCCTTGAACTGATCGGTCATGGATTCTTCCAATGCCATGCGGTGCACGTCGCCGGCGCGGAACGACTTGAGTTTGCCGCCGACATTCTGCACGCGACGATCGGCGACTTCGGATCGGGGCTTGAACGGATTGTAATGCCCTACGTAGATGATCTGGCCCTTGACCTTCCCGCGGTGGACTTCGAGCACCTCATATTTTAGGACGGTCGCGTAGTTGTAGAGCTCTCGCTCGAAGATCGCCTTCTCGGGAATCTCGACGAGCTTCGCAGTGACCTCGATGCTGCCCCGACGCGCGAGCTCAGGATCCGAGCTCGGGCTTCCCGTGCCCTCCCTCTTCTCGGCACAAGCGGATGCCAGGAAACCCGCAGCAAGTAAGAGGCTCCCAAGATGGCTCCGGCTGGTGCGTAATGTCATGAGTTTTTCGCCTCCAATGCCGATGGATGTCAACCGAGCACTGTCGGGGCGCGCTGGATCACCGCGACACCTTCCAAAGTCCATCGATCTCGTCATCGGTCCAGTGCGGCGCCAGGCATCGCGAGAGACCCACCTCCATTCCATTAGTGGAATGGGCCTTTTGTAAGTCCTTTTCTCTCTATACTTGGGCCAGGCTATGGTCGGGCGCAAACCAACTTGATACGATGCAAGATCCGCATGATCGTACGTATTCCATGGATACCGTATCTGGTGACGATTGACAAGATTGGTGACGATTCTTGGTTGCAAGTTAACCCTTGCTTCAGGCCGAAGCTTATCGAGATACGTCTCGGATCAGCGAAACCGAGAAGTGAACGCGCTCACGACGAATCGCCCCGCGGGCGGGAGTAGCGAGCCTGGCTCTCGATGATGTTGGGGATGCTCGGCTGATTCGCCGATCCTCGCCGGAATTAGTCAACTGATGGACTCACCGATACCGATGATACCCGACAGGGCCGACTGCGACTCTTGCGTGCCCGGATCTTGCTCCAAGGGGGAGTCATCATGAAAACGCATCCGCTCGCGACGCGCCGTCGACCCACTCTGGAGGCCCTCGAGTCGCGACGACTGCCGACTTCGATGAGCCTTTTCCCGTTGCCGGCCGGTACCCATCCGCTCGACATGGTAGACGCGCCGGACGGAAACCTGTGGTTTATCGATCTGGGTGTCGGCGTCGGCATGTTCAATCCGACGACCCAATCGACCACGGTCTTCCCCTTGCCGGGTGGTGGCGGCGGATACTGGCGCGGGATCGCGGTCGGGTCCGACGGAAATATCTGGTTCACCGACGCGCGCTCGAATACGGTGGATACGATCAATGTGGCGACGCATGCGATGACCGAGTTCCCCCTGCCGACGCCGGACGCCACCCCCGATACCATCAGGTCGGGGCCGGATGGCAACCTCTGGTTCCTCGAGTGGGATGCCAACCAGATCGGCTCGATCAACGCGACGACGCACGCCATCAACGAGTACAGCGTGCCCCCGAGCGCCAATATCGGTGCTGGACCTTCGGAAGAGGATTTCACGGCGGGGCCGGATGGGAACCTGTGGTTGGCATCCTCGAACTACGCGGTCCAGGAGTTCAACCTCACGACTCACGAATTAACCGACTCTCCCTTGCCTTATTACGACAACGCGGCAGGCATCACGACCGGCCCCGATGGCGACCTCTGGTTCACCATGGGCACGCAAATTGGGACGATCAACCCGTCAACCGATGCCGTGTCGCTGATCCCCATCCCTCCTTCCCCCGGCTCCGGTTCGGATGGCTTGTACGACTCGCCGAACCCGATCGGGATCACGACCGGACCCGATGGCAATCTCTGGTTCGCCGATGACGGCGAGAATAGCATCGGGATGATCGATCCGGCGACCGACGCCATCACCGAAACCCCTGTCCCGTACGACGTGTCTGATGGCTGCTGTGGACCCAGTCCATTCGCAATCGTCGCGGGTCCCAATGACACGGTCTGGTTCGACTTGCCGGGATCCGATCAGATTGGGGAGATCAATCTGGCGCCCCCGAACCCTGGCCCGACGGGCTCGCCCGATGGCACCGGTACGGTACCCAACGGGGGTCCCTCGAATCCTGCCTCGACAGGCTCGCCTGCTGGCATCGGTCTTCTCCCCAAGTCGGTCGCGGCGGCTCCCCCGGCGCCGGGACTCGAGTTCGGCTTCACGATCAGCCTCGGCAGCAGATCGGCATGGGTTGCTGCACGGCACGATGACACGATCAGCCTCGCCCTGGGCGAGAACCCCGCATCCCGACGCGACGCCCTCTCCGTTGCCACCAGGAAAGGAGTGACCGCCTTCTCCGGCCTGACTCTCAGGCGATTCGACCACGGCGCAGGCTTCAGGATCGTCGTCGGTGAAGGCGCCTTGGCCTCGGCGACCCATCCGTCGCGGAGGCTCGCGCGGGGGAGTCTTCTGGCGACCGAGAAGATCCTGACCGCCGGCAAGGCAAAGGACAAGCAAGTCGTCGGCTTCCGGGTCGTCCTGGCGAAAGCCTTCGAACTCGCCGTCCCCCATCACACGATCGACCGTACCGCGTCCATTCCGCGCGGCAAGGGATCGCAATCGGTTGGTCTTGAGGTGTCGTATCAAACACCGGTCGGCACCGGAGATCTGATCCTGTACGGTAAAGCGACGATCGCGTTGACCGGGCAGGTCGTGGTGGAGGCGAGGAGCTAGCAATACAAACGATCACCGGCGAGGCCTGCCAGTGTGGGGTTGTCCGGATCAGCCGTCCCTCTCCTCGATGATCGCCCGAAGCCTGGAGAGTCCCTCTTCGCGAAGTTGACGCGCCCGCTCGGTCGTGACCCCGAGCATCGACGCGAGTTCGCGGAGCTTGCGGCCACGCATCACGCATTGGCGAACCGCGAGCCGACGACGCCAGTCCAGATGCCGTAGGATCGCCGAGCAGAATTCCTTCTGCTCGGCGATCTCGAGCTCGGATGCTCCTCGCCGCTCTGGGACGAAACCGCCATCGAACGGCAGCGACCGGACGCGTGTGGCGTGCTCAGCCTGCTTGCGGATCCGGGTGGAGGTCGGCCCGGACGGTTCCTCCCCGGCGATCAGGTGGCGATGCTGGTCAACCCCGATGCTGATGACGTACGAGTCGCGGATCGCCTGCCGGATGGCGGTGCGTGCTCCGATGGTCCCGTACGTACTGAAACGGGCCTTTTCCGGGTCGAAGCTCCGGGCAGCATGGCAGAGTCCCAGGAGGGCCGCACCTCGGCGTTCCTGGAAGTCGAGGTGGGATTCTTTTCCGAAAGCCCTGGCGACCGCCCCGGCCAGGCCGATGTTCTTCTCGACAAGCTCACGCTGTTCGTCGGTGAGTGACCGCACGGGCATCGTTGTTTCCTCAATAGGCGCGCAGTATCCCCGTCTCGCACCTTCCGCAGGTGGAGCATGAGCAAGGCGGTTCTTAGGGTAGGAGCACGAGCCGTGAACATGTTCCGCGTGAAGGCAGTCCGAGATCATGCTATCCGTCGCGAAGATCTCATTCTTCGTCCCTCATGAGAGTCATGAACTTGGAGGGACAGCATCACTCTAAGCAGGTGTCGCTAAATTTGGAATAGGCGACCACGATTTTCTCGGATAATTAAGGAATTGAGAGGAAATGGCGACTCTTGAAAAGATTGCATGGCGGCATTTACGCTCTCTATGGCGATCGCGCACTCGAAACAACGGTGCGCACGCTCGGGCTTTCGCCACCATGCTGATAAGTTCAAGTTTCGCGCTTTCGAGGGGCAGCTACTGATCAGAAAGATACGTCGGTTTCCTTGCGGTTTATTGGTTACTTGTCCAGGTTACCCGATCTCGACAAGGCACCAAGGCAAGGAAACCGACCCATGGAACTTACCGCCTCGTTCGTCGATCTGCTACAGCAGTTCGCCCCCGTCTTCACCGCCCCCACCTATCGGACCTTCGTTGCCATCCTTGCCGGATGGGTCCTCTCCCAGCGGCACCGGTTCATCACCGAAGTCATCTTCTCCAGCGGCAATGTCGGCAACGGACATTGGTCGCGGTTCCATCGCTTCTTTAGCCATGCCGCCTGGGACATCGATGCCTTCTCCCTGGCCTTGACCAAGCTGGTCCTGACCATCCTCGCCCCCGGCGCCCTCCTGATCTTCACCGTGGATGACACCCTCTGTCGCAAGCGCGGCTTGACCCTCTACGGCGTCGGCATGCATTACGATCCGCTCATCTCCAGCAGCTCCAAGAGATTGGTCAGTTGGGGACACGACTGGGTTGTGCTCTGTGTAATTATTGTTCACCCCTCCTGGGCGCCCACCAAGGTCTTCGCCTTACCCATCGCCGCGCGGCTATACATCAACCGCCAGGGACTCACCAAGGGAAAGAAAAGCCGCGAGGAATCCTCCAAGGCCAAGGCCGCTCCCAAGGCCAAGACGAAGGCCGCTCTCAAGGCCAAGACGAAGGCCGCTCCCAAGGCCAAGACGAAGGCCAAGGCCGCTCCCGAGGCGAAAGCCAAGGCCGCTCCCAAGACGAAGGCCAAGGCCGAGACGAATTCCGATCATCGCACCCGACCGGAATTGGCCCTGGAGTTGATCCATCTGGTGGCCCGCTGGTTCGCCGATCATGAGATCCTCGTCCTCGGCGACAGCGCCTACGGCGGTCAGAGCATCCTCTCGCATCTGCCGGCCAACGTCCATCTCATCAGCCGTGTTCATCCCAAGGCCGCGCTCTACCGACCGGCGCCCCCCAAGGCCCCGAGGACCAAAGGACGGCCGCGCAAGAAAGGAGATCGCCTGCCGGGCATGACCGAGTGGGCGGACGACTCGAGCCGGCCCTGCGTGCAACTCGACTTCGACCAGTTCGGCTTGCATGCCGTCCTGGAGGTCAAGACGATGCAAGCCCTCTACTACAAATCGGGCGGGGACCGACTGCTGACGATCGTCCTGGTGCGCGACACGGAAGGGAAGCGTCCGGATCAGATGTTCTACAGTACGAAACGCGAATGGACGGCGCGTGAGATCCTGTCGGCCTATGCCCACCGCTGGGCGACCGAATGCACATTCGAGTATTGCAAGCAATTCTTGGGATTGGAGGATCCGGCGAATCGCCTTCCCAAGGCCGTCGAGCGGACCGCACCGATGGCGATGTTCATCTATAGCCTCGTGGTGGTTTGGTTCCATCGAACCGGTCATGAATCCGTGCGTTTCCCCATCCGGCCCTGGTATCCGAAGAAGGCCGAACCGTCGTTCGCGGACACGTTGACGACCCTGAGGCGGCTGAGTTACGAGGAGAAAATCGAGGGATTGCTGACGGACCCGATATCGCTGAAAGCCTGGCTTTCCCAACTCACCGAGCTTCTCAGTCGCACGGGGTGATCCAGCCTTCCGCCGAGAATTCCCGGGCCACGCACGACATCGAGAACGATCAACCGGCGCGAATTTCAACCGCAGGACCGCTCGTGGTACGCTCTCAAATCGCGAAACTTGAACTCAGCCAGGGCGAGATAATTCCTCCGTACATTCCAGAGCCTGGGTACTTCGATTGTGCCGGCAATCACGAAGGCCACGATTGCCACCGCGACCATCCACCGTCGCATCGTCATCCGGGGTAGGTGCATGGGCAGTCCCTCGCTGGTCACCTGCTCTTCTGGTTGAAATGGCAGTGGCGACATTCGGCGCCGTCCCAGCCATACTTGAAGCCGCATTTCGGGCAGGGGTCGCCGGGCCCATAATCGCGACGTCCGGCCGAGGGTGGATCTCCCGGTGCCTCGATGATCGGAAACGGGTCCTCGCCTGCAAGAGGGTCGATGGATTGCACGTAGTTTTCGGCCCATTCCAGTCATCGCGCCAACCCGATGAGCTTGTCGAGCGAGCCGTGTCGCCGAATGGCTTCGTCTCGAACGGCCTGGATCGTCTTCCGGAGCAGGCGTGCCTTGCTCCACTGCTCGGATAGCATTTCCAGCCGAGTGATTCGCGTCTTCTCGAGCTGGCGGAGGCGCTCATGGTCCTTGCGCTCCTGGTCGGCGAGCAGGGTCGCCTCTCGCTGCCTTTCGGCCTCTTGTCGCTTTCTCCGCCGCGGTTGGACCGCTGTCAGCATGGCGATCACCACCTCGTTGAGTCGCTCCTCAAGCTTCAACTTCGCGCCATCCCGCCAAAGACCGGCGGATATCCGCCATGCGTCGGGGATCGTCAGTTCGAAGATCCCGAGCGGTTCATGCTCGCACCCGTCAGGCATCACGGACTTGCTCCGTTGATGCCCGTCGGCGACGCGAATCCTTCGGGTCTTCTCTCGGAGTTGCAACTGGAACTGCTCCTCCAGCAAGATGCACTTCGCAGGATAGCTATCAGAATAGGCGAGTCCGCGATTCTCCACGACCTCCACCCGATGCCCGCGTTCCTCCAGGGCTAGAAACAGCGCATTCAACAATCGTAATGCCCGAGGGATCGATCCCTTGGTGACTGCGATGTCCAGGGATCCGCGGGAACGCACCAGGCCGAACCGGTCTGGCTGCGAGACCCCCAGGGACGTTCGGGCCATCTCGATGACCGCATGAGGATTCCGCAATTGGGCGGGTACGCGGATGCGTCGCTTCGGATCGCGCTCCCGTTCGATCAACAGGACAAGCTCGGGATCCTCGACTCCCCCCGATTCCGCCGCCTTGCCGTGCTCGCTCACGCCCTATCTCGCCTTCCGCTCGGCCGATGCTGGCCATGTCGGCCCTAATTCTCGCCGCCTTCCTCCAGCTTCGACAGCTCCCTGAGTAACGCGGCGTATTCCCGATTGACTGTCGATTCGAACAACTCGGAAAGGTATGGACCGACTTTCATCCCCCTTCGGGTCGCTACTGTTTCGGCTTTAGCGACAAGATCGGGGTCGAGCCGAACCTGTCGCCCTTCACCTCGCGGATTCTGGCTCTTGGGCCTGCCGGCTTTCTTCTTGGCCACCGCTGGCTTCTCCAGGGTTTCGACGAGCATTGTCACGTTCTCCAGGAGGCCAGGTTACCACGTAAGTCACACCTCATCCACTGTACATCCTACCTGCTCCCCACCGCAAGTCGATCTGACACCCTGAATTTTGTGTGACAGAATATTTACTGGCACGAGGAACTTGGTATGATACTCATGTCGGGTCGAGATGACCCGAAAACGAAAACGCCCCGGCGAGTGCGAGCAACACTCCCGGGGCACGGGCAAGCCAGGTTTTAGGAGACTCGCCATGTCAACTGTCGCAGCCACTCACACTGTCGTCAACTCCGGCCGTCCCGCGACCCACCGCTTCGGGCAAGGCGTCATCCCGCATACGGGACGCCAAATGCCGTATACGCAAGCCGACCTCGATGAGGCGCTCCTGATGTTCGCGACTCCACCAGCGAACCAGATTACGACGCCCTGGCTGCCCAGCGGGCCTGGGAAGACCTCTACGAAGGCGGCCTGCTCACCCCGGTCGAGTTCGGACGCTGTGTGTTGTGCTCGGAGGTGTCCGGCGACTTGAACGAGAGCGGCCTGTGCGACCGCTGCGAGGACCGCGCCATCGACGCCACGACGGCCGGTCGAAACGCCGCCGCGGGCCTGGGCTTCCAGGTGTTCTGAGACGGACCGATCCCCGGGCAAGGCTGCCCATCCCTCACCTTCCCATTCGACCCCCATTCAGGAGCCCCATCATGCAAGCCGCCCTTCTCCTCACCCGCGATGACGTCCAGACCGAGCTCGACCGGGTCAACGCCGCCGTCGAGTACATCACGGACGAACTTCGTGCCGTCCCGATGGACCGCGAGACCCGCGCCGAGCGGCTGGCCGAACGGCGTCGCCTGGCGGAGCAGAGAGACGGACTCCTCGCCCGCCTGATCGATCCGAGCCTGCTGAGCTGAGCCTTCGAACTGATAGGGGGCTCGCCGTGCGGTCAACACGGCAAGCCCCGAGCGGTCCCTTTTCCCCGTCCACGTCAATTTCAGAGGAGTCCAGAACCCGTGATCAGTCTACAACGAATCCGCCTCGCACGCCGCTCCAATCCGGCCCACGCGCCGGACGTTCCGTCGCCGACGGCCACCGATCCCGCCGTCGAGACCGACGCCGAATTCCTCGCCGGCCTCGAACGCGAGGAAGCCACGGAGAAGGCTCGTATCCTGGCCACCTACAGCCCCCTCCCGGAAGATGCCGCCGAATACGAGGCGTGGGCCCGCGAGCTCGACGCCGGCACGCTTCCCCCGCCGCTGTCGGGCAGGTTCCGGTCCGGCGAGTACCACGCGATCCGGACGGGGCAGATCTCCGAGGACGAGATTGCCCAGCTCGCCGCCCATGGGTGCATCTGAGGGGGCCACGCGATGCCCTTCACCCGCAAGACCGCCGAGGCCATGGGCCGCCAGGGAGGGCGGTCCACCTTCGCACGTCACGGCCGCGACCACATGGCCGAGATCGGCCGGCTGGGCTTCAAGGTGACGTGCGACCTGCATTACGGAGGGGACCGGCGCACGATGCTCAACGAGCTGATCCGCCGCGGCCTCCGAGCAATCGACCCGTGCCCCTGGAACGGGGTATGGCAGGACTTCACGCCGTTCCCGGCCCCTTCCGAGGAAGGGCCGCTGTGACGCCCCTCCCCATCGACCAAGCCCGAGTCCAGGAGACCCACGATGCCCCGGATACCGTGCCAGTGCAGTTGGCATCTCGCCCCCCGCGATGCCGAGGCCATCGAATCGACGATCCAGGAAGCCTCGCACGATAAGCCCAAGTCGTCCCGGAAGCGCCGGCCCGTCACGTCGCCGTGCCGTCGGTCGCGATCGTCATCCGGCGGACCGGGACCGATCACCCCGACGTCACGATTGATCTGCTCCCGGGCGATGCCGCGACCCTGGCCGCCGAGATGGCCTCGCTGGCCGCCAGGCTGGCCCCGCCGTCGCCCTGACCCGATCTTCCGGCCCGGGGCGTCATCGCCCTGGGCCTTCCCCTCGACTTCCGCTCTCACCTTCAGGAGACAGTCCCATGATCGACGGACGCACGCTGCTCAAGTCCGCCACCGCCCTGGCGATCCCCTCGCAGGCGATCCCGGCCCCGACATCCGCCCCGGCCGTCGCCGGGCCCGGGACCGACGGCACGATCCGGCTCAGGCTGCCGGTCGGCTACGACTCCAACGACGGCAGACGCAACAATTACTTCGTCGTCGTCGAGATCATGACCCCTCGACGTCTGGCGGGCCCTGGACCGGCCCGTCAACGGCGAGCTCACCGACGAGAACTGGCCCGACGACGAGAAATGGTCGGCGACGCTCCTCGAGGATGACCGCGTCGTTGGGGTGCCGCTCGAGATCGAGGCGGATTTCATCGAGGGACGATCGTCCCGGGCCATCCCCGACCCCGGCCTCGCGAAGGCACTCCGGCGGATCCGCCGGACGTTCATGGAGGTGCTCGAGGACGACCACGGAGTCAACTTCCTGGCGCTCAACTTCGGCGGCAACGGCGAATGCACCCTGGACATCGGTGGTGACCACGGCGAGGACATCGAGGTCGTGTTCAGGGCCAGGGAGTGACCGGCCCCGGCATCCGATCCCGCCCCGCGCGCACCGACGGCCGGGCGCCTCCATCGGGAGACGTCCGGCCGCTTCGCTGCACTGATCGCGACGATTCAGTCCAGACTCAGACCTCCTGATCTGCGGGATTTAGATGTGGAGCCAAGTTCGGGGTTTCGGCCTCACCGGCGATCGAGTAGACCAACCGCAGATCGGTGCCCGGATAGGTAAACTCCCCGGCGTTGAGATGCTCCAGCAGATGAGCGATGGCGCGGTCGGACCGCGGGTTCGACATCGGATGGACCTGCACACGTAGTATCCCCTGTTCCACCTCAGGCACCAGGTCGGCCTCGGAGCTAAACAGGTCGCGCAGCAGGCTGCGGGCGTCGTCGGGCCGGGCCAGTTCCTCGCGCACGATCGATGCCAACGCCGTCTCGGCGCGGTAGGCGATCATCTTCACCGTGTCCACCAGTTGCTTGCGACTGGGGGCCAGCCGCTCGAATCTCTCGGCCTCCGGCAACTCGTCCCATGCCAGGTGGCGGGGGGTTGTCTTCAACTGGCTGTTGATCGCGATCAATTCGTGGTCGAACTGCTCGATCTCTTCCACCAATCCGGCTTTGCGCCCCTCCCATCTCGCCCGCGCCGACTCGTCGGACTCCGGGTGCAATGTCAGTGCAGCGAACCGGGCCTGTCGATGGGTCAGCTGCGATTTGACCGAGCGTTTCCGCCGGTCCAGTTCCCGCCATTTGGGGTTGACCACCGGCCGTTTGGTCTCAGGAATCGTCTCCGTGCCGTACTCGTTAAGCAGGTCAATCGCAAAGTGTTGCATCATGTATCGGAAGAAGTTTTCCTGGGACCATCGACTGAACAGCCGAACAGAGTCCTGCCGCGCCGATTCGCCGAATGCCGTGCTGATCAGGCTCACCTGATGTCCGCTGGTGGTCAGCTTGCGGATCTCCCGCACCCAGAGCCCGCTCTTCCGCGAGCCGATCCAGGTCCCGCGCTCGGCCAGTCGCAATCGGACGGGCTCGCCGTGAGGCAGCGTCGCTTCGACCTCGGCGAACTCGGTCACGGGCCAGTCGTCCTTGGGATACTTATGGTAGGTGATGCAGGCGATGCGGTGGTCCTGCCACATCTCCCGGAAGAACTCCGGGCTGTATCCTTCGCGGTCGAACAGGATCACGAACCGCGACCGATAGCGGTCGGCCTTGAGCTCGGCCTCGGTCGGCTGGCCGGGGACCTCCTCGAGCAGTCGCGGCACGATGTCGCTGCGCAACGCCTCGAGCAACCCGTGGTCGATCGTTCGTTCGACCGCGAAGAACGGCCGGCCCAGGATGTCGTTGACCCAGTAGTCGGTCGTCCCCCGCAGGCACAATCGCTGCCGCGAGACGAAGCGTTTGGGCAGGGCGGTCTGACTGCCATGGTAGAGGCGGACGTGCCCGTCCACATACAAGGCGCCGGCCCGCTCCGGCTCGGCCTCCAACCAGTCTCGCGACAGCAGGCCGGCCCATTTCTTCGGGGCGTCGTCGCGACTCAGGGCGGCCAGTTTGTGCCGCAGGCAACGGACCTCGGGGATGCGATCCAGGCCCAACAGCTTGCCCAACTCGCCCGGCGGCCGGTACTGCAACTGCTCGACGGTCTTGATGCGGCACAGGGCCATGTAGGCCAGCAGGATCATCACGTGCAGCGTGCTGTAGTAGCCGCGCAACCGTGCCAGGCCCTCCTGGATGTGCCGGAACAGGCCATTGGCCTCCAAGGCCGGCAGGGCGCAGAGCACGCCGCCGCAGGCGACGTCGCGGCAGGTCTCGAAACGGGTCGGAGCCGCGTCGAGCAGACCGAAGGACGCCAGGGCGCGTTCGTCGGGCCGGGTGCAGGCCGTGCCCATCTCGGCGGCGGCATCAAGGACCGCCCGCGTGGACCGGTCGGTGGCACCGGGCGTCGGTTGAGGATTCCCCGGCCCCACGCCGCCGGGCGGCACATCCCGCGCGGAGGGGTCGTTGGCACGGGGCGTCGGTTGAGCGGGAGCGGTTTCCGCCGCGGACTCCTCCGGCTGGCGCGGACAGGGCTCGATCAGTCGTCGCTGCTGGATGGCCTTGCGCAGGGTATCGCGCTTGAGGCCCAGTCGCTCGGCGACTTCGTTCCGGCTCCGACCGGCTCCGAGCAACTGTTGCGCTCGGGCCGTAACCTCCGGCGTCATCACCGAGGCGCCGCGCGTCGCGCACGGCGCGTAGAACGCCTGGACGCCTCCGGCTTGATAGCGGGCGACGCTGCGAATGACGCCGTTCTTGGCGACGCCGAAGGCCCGCACGATATCCACCTGGCGGCACGCGCCCTGGCAGATCAGTTGGGCGGTAAACATCCGAAACGAGCGGCGGTCGTCCTCGGCGTGTTGAAAGACCGGCTGAACCCCGCAGAAGTAGATCCATTGGCCGTCTTGGCGGACGACGCTGATTGTGCCGCTAATGCGCGTGGCACCGTCGGCGATAAGCGGTAATAATGCTTGGGGAATGGTACCTTCCTCCTGGTATGTGCCAGGTGATCTTGACAATCAAAGAAGGTACCATTTCCATTTCCCATCACGCACACTTGTCCGCTCAGACGAGGATCTCCTAAACGCCACCGCGGCAAGCAGATAATTCCTACGACCCTCATCCTGCGATAGTCACAGATCAGGAGCTCTGAGACTACCATGCACCTTGCCGGGGATCGTGGTCCCCGAGCCCCCGACGACCGCGGCGACTTGCCCGAGGGACTTGGTGCCTTCCGAGATAGCCCCGCCGACGACTGCGATGAGCTGTTCGTCGCTCAATTCCTTCGTGCCTGCCGTGTCAGTCCTGGACGTGGCATCGTCCTGGGGACCGGTCGTGATCTTGGCGTCCTTCCGGGTCGAGTCCTGGTTCTTCATGGTCGGAAATCCTCGCGCGAGGGCCTGGGGATGGATCGCGACGGGGTGCCATCCACGCCGCCGCCGCTCCTGATACGGCGAGTCGGCGCGGACCTTGCACGGAATCCTCCCGGATTCTGGCTCGACGCTCAAGAGTTCGACTCCGTCCTCGGAGCGTGCGATTTGCTATGACTTCGTGCCTCTTGTCGTGATTTACTGTGACTTGCAGTG
The DNA here is from genome assembly GCA_963777695.1 of uncultured Planctomycetota bacterium. Lineage (GTDB taxonomy): Bacteria > Planctomycetota > Planctomycetia > Isosphaerales > Isosphaeraceae > CAVZRC01. The sequence goes on along the minus strand of CAVZRC010000005.1, from coordinate 489,101 downwards.
TCTTGCGTTGCTTTGCGCTGTATATTGCCCTATTATATACAATGTAGGGAGGAAGCTCGGGAGGATCGACTGATGGCCAAAGACCCCGGTACCGGAAGGGACAAGGTCGGGGTCCGGCGCGGAGGCGGTCCGCCTCCGGGCTAACGATGGAGCGTCACGATCCTCGCCCCGGTCTTCGAGGAAGCCAGGGCATTCCTGAACGGAGATCAGTACGACCACCTCGCCCGCCAGGTGCGTGAGCTTGCCAGACAGGATGACCCTACCCACAGCGAGACGATCGATATCCGCCCGGTCGGCGATCTGTTCGAGATCCGGGACAAGGGCGGTATCCTCCAGAGGATCAACGCCCGCGTGTTCTATCTCGTCTCGCGGGCGAACCGGACGATCGTGATCCTGGGTGCATTTCACAAGCAGAACGACGGCCCGACGCCTCCCGGCGATCTCTCGCGGATGAAGAGGCGGATGAAACGTTATCTCGAGACACTCGCCCGTCCCGAACCGGACGCGGCCCCGGGAGGCTCTTGATCATGTTGACCGAAGACCGATCGGCACAAGGCGGCCTGGTCGATCCGACCGTGAGGGCGCTCGCAGCGATCGCCAAGCGTCTTTCCCCGGCCGAGTTCGACGAGTTCATCGAGTTGGTCCGGAATCTCCGCCGGGCCGATGATCAGGAGGAATACGACTCCTGGATCCGGGCCATCGAGGAACTCCTGGAGCAGGGCCCGGCCGTCGCCGAACCGTTCCCGATGGCCGATGGGCCGATGTCCCCCGGCCTGAAGCGATGGGCCGAACATGTGGGCCGCAGGATCCGCGAGCTCCGGAAGGGCGCCGGCATGAAGCAAGCCGACCTCGCGGCGGCCACGGGCCTGACCCAGAGCCACATCAGTCGGCTGGAGAATGCCGAGCACAGCGCCACCCACTTGACCCTGACGAAGATCGCCGAGGCGCTCGGGGTCGACGTGGGCAAGATCGATGCCTTCGCCGATTGAATGGCGCGGCTCGGCCAGCTTGCACCCGAGGAATCGCGGTAGAGGTAAGGTCCCCGAGCCGGGCCGACGTTGGTGTAATACGGCATGGTCCGCCCCCCCCATCATCACCCTGGAACTTCGGCCGACCGTCCCGGTGCCGACCGGACGGGTGTCTATGTACACCGCCGGGTAAGTGTACCGGCGAGCACGATGGGGCGAAAGGGTGTTGGTCGGATTCGCCACGCGGTCGAATCGTTGCGGGTGGCGATCACGAGTTGCCCCGTCTGGCCAGATGTCCTAGATTCCGAGGGTCCGGCGACGGCAAGACGAGAGTGTCGGCCGGATCGTCCGCCCCGCTGTCTAGGTAATCATTGTGGGCGGGGACGGTCGTTCAACCCCGTCCGCCGAGGCTGTCCTCTTGCCGTACCGGCCTCGGCATGATCACAGTGGGGTAACCATCTTCCGGGTCAGCCGCGAGGGAGAAGGGATCGAAGACGACGACACGATTGAGGGCGCCCGGGAGATCGTCCAGGACTAGCCATCGGGCGGGCGCTACAATGTTGACGAGATCCGGTCTGATCCGTTCCCGTGCGGCCACACCAGCCGGTCGTGGGGTCGGCTGATCCGGCGTCCGGACGGGCGGGTCGAAGATGAACTGTGGCCGTGGGCAGACTCGACGCAATAAAGTGCCGTCAGTCCGCCGGCCAGGTCTCATTGAGCACCATCGCCATACGCACGCTCGCCCAATAGAGCCGCTCCTTCGCGACCGGCAATGACTTCGCCTGGTAAGCATCCCCGAGCATGGTGCCCGGTTTCATCCTGAGCCCCGTCGCCGGGGCCTGGTAGGCTTCCCTTGAGGCCAGGACGGATTCCGTGGCCCAATCCTCGACTGCGCCGCCCATCGCGTTGGCGCGGGCTTGTGGCGTATCACCCGGTTCGACGAGCCGATCGGGTCGTCAGGGATCGCACGGCACTCATCGCGTATCATCGGGCACTTCGGTAGCGGGACGACGTAGATCGCCGGGGATTCGACGCAACCCGGCAAGATCCTCAGGAGCCGACTGCGGTGCTGACGCTATTGAATTTGCCCTGCAGCCACGTGCTCAGGCCCCTGATGGCCGTCACGCAGGTTACGATGATCAGGGCCAGCATCACGGCATACTCGACGGCCGTCGGCCCGTCCTCGCTGTCCAGGAAGCGCTGAACACTCCTGATCGTGCTATTCATCCGAGACGCCTTCGTGCAAGTGGCCGAGAAGCGGGACAGGGAATTACGAGGCGGCCCCGGTATTCCGGCGGGCCTGCCGGGTGCCGGGGATCGGCACCCGGCAGGTATTGCTTCCGCCGGGATGCCGCAATGGGTCCGCGCACCCGGTACAACGAAACCCTAGGTCACGTTCGGGAACCTTGTCGAAAGGCCGTGTCGCCGAATGGGTCCGTCGCACCTCGAAGTGTCGGAGTGGCGCCCGGAGTTCAGCAGCTTCATCCGCTCGATGTGGAGTCGCGCGTTCCGGGAATGGGACGACGGGATGGCGAAGCGCGGCGCCTCGAACGAGGACAGGGCCACCTATCTTGGAGACCTGAAGAGTCGGAAGGCGAGGGAATTCGGATTGAGCGCGGACGAGCTCCAGGAGATCCTCGAAGCGACCGACTGACCGGGGTCTCGACACGAATCCTGCGAAGCGCATGAAAAAAGCCCCCGCAACGGACCGCTCCGGGGGGCTTGGCGTGGCGATCGGGATTTCGGACGGATCCGCCAGTCCGGCGGCCCAAGTCATTGCGTCCGCTCGCGCGTGGCCGTATCCTTCCAGCCGAAGCGTGCCCACAAACACGCAAACGAACTTGCCCGATGCGTCATCGCACCGGAGCAGTCGGGCGGCTTGATCTCGGACCGTACCTGCACACCATCCTGGTACGCCTGGCGATCGCGTAGGACCCTGGACTCGGGCCTGGCTCGCACCTATCTCTCAACACGAGGAAGCCCCGCGCGGCGATCCCTTCGGGGGTGACGACCCGACGGAGATCGGCGGCGGGGTCGTGCGGGTTACTTCGCGGTCTGCTGCGTCTGCGCGTCGCCGGCCAGAGTGCGTGCATCTCGCTCGCGCGACATCGGGTCACGCCCTAAGCACGGCGCGCCCGAGGCCGGCGAACCACGACTTGCCCGCGCCGGCCGGCCCCGGGGTGAACACCAGGTTGTAGGACGCCATCGCCGTCCCGTCGGCCGCCGTGGCGCCCGAGATGGTGGCGATATACTTCGTGCCGGCGACGAACGGCGTGGTCGGCACGAAGGTCGCGATCTTGGTCCCGCTATTGTAGGTCGTCGTGCCAGGGACGCTCGCCTGTGTGGACGAGACGATCACGGTGATCGTCAGCCCGGTCGCCACGATCGTCTCGGAGAACAGGAAGTCGAGGTGCCCCAGCACCGGCGTGATGGTGGGCGGCGGGTCGGAGGTCGTGAAACTCCACGAATATGGCGTCGCCATCGCGTGCCCGGCGGCGCTCGTCCCGTTGACGGTCGCCGTATAGGACGTATTGTACAGTTCGGTCACCACGGTGAAAGTAGCGACCGTGTTCCCCGAAGACCAGACGACACCCGTCACGGCGGCGAACGGCGACAGCGACAGCGTGACCGTGGACGGCGCCATCGCGGCCGAGAAGGAGACGATGGCGGTCGTCGGGACCGACACGACGGTGGCGTTCGAGGCCGGCGTCGTGCTGCTCACCGTGGGGGCATTTACCGAAGCGGCGGCAGCCCTGGTCCGGGAGATGAATGTTGCCGAAGACCCAGGCGACTGGGCTGCCGGATTCCACGGCGATTTGATCATGGTGGCGCTCCGGCGACGAATCAAGGCGTCGTGTTGATCGAGAACGTCACGGGGTCGGCCCCCGACGCCGTGAACGTGAAGGTGACATTGGCCCCGTTGAAGTCGGCCGCCGCACCCGAGAAGTAATAGCGGTTCGTCGAGCCGATCTGGGTGACGCTCCCGGACGCCGTGGTGGTCCCGGAGCCGACGATCTCGCGAGTGGCCGTGACCGAGCCCCCGGTGTACGCCGTGGCGTGGTCCGAGGACTGGACCATGGCGAACTCGAAGCCGGCCGCCGTGTTGGCCTTGAACGACCCGCTCCCCTGAGTGAGCTGGATGAACAGGCCGGCCGGCTGCATGCTGGCCGCGCCGTAGAGCCACACCTCGACCCAATCGACGCCGGACGCGATGGCGGCGTTCGGCAGGCCGAGTTCGTACCGACCCGCCAGGCTCCCGTTCGCGATGAAGCCTCCGGAAGTCCAGGTGCCGAGCGTGGCGGTCACCAGCGACACCGAGGTGAACGACGATTGGCCCTTGCGACGATACTCGCAGACGAGCTGCGACGTGTTGTAGACGAGGCCGCTGTATCCCCCGCCGCCCGTCGTCTGGATGAATACCGGGATCGGCTGGCTGGTCGATCCCGCGATGACGAGTAGGATCATGATCCGAACCCTCCATTGAGGCTGGCCGCCGAGACTTGCCCGAATTTCGCCGCACGCCAGGCCGCGACGATTTTCCCCGCGATGAGACCATGCCCCGTAGGGGTCGGGTGTACGCAATCCAGCGAGATATAAGAGCTGGACAGGCCGTTGTACACGGAAGCCATGGCCTGCTCCTCGACCGTCGTCAGGCCGATGTTGAGGTACTGGGCCAACGGGTCGCCGTTAGCCGCGACGTAGGTCGAAACGCCATTCTTTATATAATTTGTTGACGTGTTCGTGTTCTGGTAGTATCCCGAATAATCGCCGATCACCCAGATCCAGCAGTCGGCCGGAAGGAACGGCCTGAGATAGCCGAGCGTGTTGACCACCGCAGCCTGGATCGTGGCCCCGGAGACGCCGGAATAGTCATTGCCGCCGAGGTTCAGGATGAACACGTCCGTCAGGGTGGCGGCCCATACCCGGTTGACGCCGGAGTAGAGATACGGGATCTGGCCGGTGGTCCCGCCCGTGCCGTAGAAATTCGGGACATTACATACGTTGTTGCTGGTCGTCCATCCCATCTGTTCGCAGCACACGCAAATCTTCTCGGTCCCGATCGCGTCGGCAACCATGTCAACGTGGGATAATGTCGAGTCCTGGTTCTGCGCGGTCGAGCTGGCCCCGAGGACACGCCAGCCGTCGGGCGCGAGTCCCCGAAGTACATCGAGTAATTCGTGTTGAGGGTCGGCAGTGCCGTCGTGGCACCGGGGCAATAGAGGCCGATGAGTTGCCAGAACGCGTTGGTGCCGGCCGAACCGCCCGCATAGTTCCAGAGATCCTCGCCGGCATCGCGGCCCGAGAATTCGACCTTGAAATTATAGGTGGTGGCGGACAGCGAGGTCCCGATCGAGAGCGAATTCGTGCCGCTGATGTTCGTACGTACCGCCGTCCCATACGTATAAGTCGATAGGTATGAACTCAGGAGCGTGGCGCCGGGGGAGTTGGACGTGCTGAAGATCAGCGTGACCGACCCCCCGGAAGGCGCCGTGATCGTGGTCTTCATCAGGGCGCCGGACGCATTCGTGATCCACAGGCCGCCGACGAGATTGAAGTTCGGCGACAGGTACACGGTCGAGTCGCCCGCGCCGACCCAGACCTGGACCGTGGCCGTCGCGCCCGAATCGGTCTCGGTAAACTTCACGAGCTGGCTCGTGGTCGGGGCGTTGTACGTCGCCGTCCCCGCCGTGTTCGTCGTCGCGGCACTGGCCGTGACCGTGCCGGCCGACGCCGTGAAATTGACGGCGGAGAGCCAGGTCGTGCCCGATCCCGTGAACGAGATGGTATTCCCCATAGACCTCGCCAGGACGGCGTAATTCGGGGTCGAGTACGTGGCCCCGGATACGGTCATCGTCCCGGATGCGGTGATCGTCAGGGGAGTCGTGGCGCTGTTCAACGGAATCGGAAAACGTGACGGACCCTGGCGATGACGGGGCCGTGTAGGTCAGGGTCGCGACCTGCGTCCCGGCGTTCACCGAATGCGCGGTGATCGTGCCGCCCGTGACCGAGAATGTCGTCCCGGACGTCCAGGATGTCCCGTTCCCCGTGAGGGTCAGCGTGTCCCCGCTGCTGTTCGCGACCACGGATGTCGGACTGATCGTGAACGTTTGAGCCGAGATCGTCAGTAGGGCCGTGGCGCCGTCGAGGGAGTCCGAGATCGTGACCGAACCCGTCGAAGACGGAGCGGTATAGGTGAGCGTCGCGACCTGCGTCCCATTGTTGATCGACGTGGCCGTGATCGTGCCGCCCGTGACGCTGAATGTCGTCGTCCCGTTGACCCAAGATGTCCCGGTCCCGGTCACGGTGAGGGTGTTGCCCGTCGTATTCACTACGACGGATGTGGGGCTCACGGCCATCGATTTGAATGGGTCCGCCGCGTAGACCGCCGATCCCGCCCCGCTGGCCGAAGTGAGGTTGAAACTCGAGCCGGTCCCGTAGCTCCCCTGGTTCGTCAGGCCGGCATCGAGCGGGCTGAACGATGGGGCGTTCCCGGTGGTCCCGGCGAGCGAGCAATACCAGGAAGCGCCGGTCGTTGGCAGGGTGATCGGAGTGTAATTTTGATTGTATAAGTTGGACACGTCGGTCGGCGTGAGGGCGTATCCGTCCCATTCCGCGACCTGCGTGAACGAGATCGTGTACGGCGAACCATGGTAGTTCGTCGTATTCATTCATACGTAAATACTTGTATTCGAGTTGAGTGTCGGGTTCGTGCTGGTCGCCGTCGCGACCGAGACGCCGTTGATGTAGAGGATCTTGGAGCCGCTCTGGTAGCTCCACGCGACGTGATAGAGCGTGCCGGGCGTGATGGTCGGCGTGCAATTGATGACTTTCGTTGAAGTAGAATCATACAATACACAGAAAAATTCGTTATCTGCGTATGCTGACGTCCAGAAAGAGAACGGGTGGGGGTTGTTCGACATGTGGCCGTAGATCACGATATTCGAGTTGGTCTCCCGGAGCGGAAACTGCGTCCCGAATATGACCCAGAAGGAGCCGGACCACGTCGCCTGGCCCTGGCTGATCGCGGTGGACGGCGTTAAGATCGTGTAGGGGGCAGTCGTTACGAGCATGGGGCGTGAATCCCGGGGGACAAGATGGGCGACGAAATAAGATGCCCGCGCTGCGGATCGAAGTCGGAGCCGATCTCGCTCACGGCGGAAAAGTCCAAGTCTCTCTTGTGCTCGAATCCGGATTGCCGGCACGCCTACGCCGTATCGCCCGGCGGCGACATCGTGGGCTGGGTTGCTGGAATGACGCGGATCATCGCGATGAATGAGCGATCCATGGCCGTGGATTGCGTCGGGGCGACGGCCGGAACGATCGAGATCCGCGAATCCCGGAGACTCGAAGGGGTAGGTTCATTCGAGGCGAAAGGAGCCGACCGATGATCCTGGATGCCGTCACGCTCGCCGCGATACTCTTGCCTTCGGCCTACTTCGTCGCGATCCGCGTCTACCTGATCGAACACGCCTGTCCGGCCGACGAGGATCGACCGGAGTTGGGGTCCGACCCGTGGTCGTCCGAGTGCCGCTAGCCGGTCGCGGCGATCGTCAGCCCCGTCACGGCCGACGGGCCGGTCGCGACGGGGCCGGCGGAGGGATTGTGCTGGTTACTTCGAGGCGGGCTGCTGGATCGCCTCCTCGGCAATGGGGTTCAGGGGCGGGTCCTGGCTCGCCCAGTTCCCTCGGAGCATGTGCCCGAGATCCCCGTTCGACGGCTGCGGGCCGACGAACCCCGGGGTCCCGGCCCGGTATCCGCCGATGTCGTGCACCACGCCCATCGGGCTTGCGAACGGTGCCACGGGGGGCTGTCCGTCCGGGAGGGGCGGTCGTCCAAGGGTGCGATTGTTCTTAAGGTCGAGATTGGGGGGTCGGAATCCCATGCCGGTATCTCCCATGCGTTCGGGATGAGGGGGTGCGTCGGCGGCTAACTGCCGGAGCCGATTGCGTACGGGAGCCGTCAACCGCCCATCCGGCGCCTCCGCCACGCTGAGGCGGAGGGACGGTCAACGGCGGCCTCGCGGTCTGCTGCTCTTGCGGTGCCGGCATGGCGGCCATCGGGCCGCGTTGCCGTTGCTGGTCGGCGGCCATCATCGTATTCTGATCTCTTAGAAGTGAATTCTGCTCCTCGATCCACTTGAGGAGCTCCCGCATCACGTCGTCGGTCATCCCGCGGCTTGTGCTGGCCACAACGTCCGTGGATGTCATCTGCTCACCCAACTCGGCCCGCGCCGGCGGATCATCTGCCGGTTGACCTGCTGGGTTTCCAGGTCATCGCCCAAGCCGACTTGTTGCAGGCCCGCGACCGCGGCGCGCTCGCCCCAACCCACGTTCTCTTTGAGGCCGCCTTCGGTCGCCTCGACGTCGGCGATCTGACGGCGACGGGCCAGCGTATCGTTCCTGGCGCCCATCCGGGCGTGCGCCGCCCCTTGGGCCGCATCGACGGCCTGCTGGCGGCCTTCCTCGGTCAGGCGACGCGAGTCGATGAACTGCTGGATCGAGTCGCGCGGGGTCTTGTCGACCAGGCCCCGCCACCGGTCCATCGACTCGACGCCCTGGTCCGTCAGGGATCGCAGGGCGTTCTGCGCGACGCTCTCGGGCGCGATCTCCTCGAGCACCTTGTCCAGGTTCTCGCCGCGCTGCTTGCGCTGCTGGAGATTGCCGACCAGCCCCTTGAGCCGGTCATAATGGCTCGCGCCTTTCTCGATCCCGAATTCCTTACCCTTGCCCTTCAAGTCGAGATCCCTGGTCGTCTGCAGCGCACGGCGGATATAGGTGTCTTCCTCGCCGGGCGCATACTCGGGGCCTGCGCAGGAGCGGTGCGGCCTCTTCCGCGGACAAGCCTTGGGCCTGGACGCGGATCATCTTCGGGAGCAGTTCCTTGACGTCGGTGCTTGACGCTTCCAGGGCATTCAGCACGCCACCGGCGCGGGCGGTCAGGTCCGCGGCATTCGTCTTGCCCTTGGTGGACGCGAGTAGCCCCCCGGCAAACTGTGCCATGTCGGATTCGGATATGCCCTTTTTCTTCGCCAGCTCCGCCATGGTCCCCTGGAACTTCTCGGCCTCTTCCGCGGTCATCCTGGAGCCTTCATCGTCTCCAATATAGGCCGATGCCTTGCTGAGGAACCCCTCGCGAAACTGCTTGAATTCCTGGGGCGTGACGTTCGCCTTCTGTGCCGCATCGATCTCTTTGAGCGTGAACTTATTTGTATTCGTATCGCCGCTCAGCGAGGCGACCGCGTTCATGTCGGAGCGCAGTTTTTGAAACTGCTTCGCCATCGCCTCGATCTTCTGACTCGCCTCGTTGAACTGACCGACGACCGCCATCCCGACGCTCTTGAGTGCGCCGAGGCCGAACTGGACTTTCATCAAGTCGGCGACTTCCGACCCGACCGATCGGGTTGCGGTGCCGACCCGGTGAAGGGCGGACTCGTGTTGTTTGACTTCGCCGGTCGCGTGGTCGAATCCCTGCGCCATCCGATCGGTGACGCGCAGGGTGGTCTGGCCAAGGTCCTGGACGTTCGCCTTGGCCTTCTCGTGATCCATGCGGATGGGAATTATGAGCTCGGCCGTGTCCATCACTCGTCGCCCCCCATCAGCTCGGCCTTCCCGGTCGCGATCTCCAGGACCCGGAGCATCCACGACACAGATGCCGGGTCGTCCGGCCGGAAGGACAGGAGCCGATCCAACTCGTTCGAGTCGAGCTCGTAATTGGCCCCCAGCAGCGCCGCGGCCAGGTCGGCGACGGCCGACGCGCGGGCCTCGTGATCTGCGGCCTCGATCACGCGCTGGATGCGGGCCTCATGGTGCTGGCCGTAGCCGAATCCGGCGGCCTCCCCGACCTCGCGACCGAGGCGGAAGACCGGCCTACGCCACCAGGTGGGCCTCGGGACGTGCCAGGTGCTCCCGTCGCCGAACACGACCGGCGCCGACTTCGACGAGAAGCCCGGCTTGCGGCGCGCGGCTTCCTCGAAGGGCTTGGGCGGTGGCTGTGCCGGCGGCCGGCGGGGTCGATAGATCAACGTCCCGGCAGGCAGGACCGGCTCGAAGATATCCGCCGTCGGCGTCGAGCCGCGCAGGGCCTGCAGCCCGACGCGTCAGGTCGTCCTCGATCTCGGTCGCCACCTTGCGCGGATCCTCAGCCATCGGTCGGGCCCTCCGGCGCGAGCCCCGATCGGTCCAGGGCCTCGGCCAATCCGAACTCGGCAATCTCCCCGCCGATGGCCCTGACCTCGCTCTTGCCGTCCAGATCCAGCTTGGCGCCCCCGGACAGGGTCCGATCGGCCAGTCGCGTCACGCTGTCCGCGAACCGGTCGTACCACGGGGAACCGGGCCGGAATCCCAGCATCCCGGCCAGCTCGGGGATATCGCCCGCCAGGTCGGCCCGGATCTCGTCCGGGGTCAGCCCCAGCTCGAGCCCCCCCCTGACCGTCTCGACGACGACCACGTGGAGTGCGTCGCCGAAGCGCCTGCAGGCGCCCTGCGGGCCTCGTTGAGCTCGGCGTCGGTCAGGTCGGCGACGGCGACGGTACGGTCGGGCAGCGACTGGCTCGGAGCCCCGGCGGATAGCAGCTCAGCCATCGGCGAGGGCCTCCGCGGGGGCGGCCGACGACACCGGGCAGCGTGCCGGCGGTTCGAGCCCCAGAGCGTCGCGAGCGTCCGCCAGCATCGCACGCGAGGCGCCCGACAACGCGTAGAGTTTGATGATCTCCTGCCCGGCACAGAGTAGCTCGGAATCGATCCGTTGCGCCTCGTCGAGCTTCAGGAGCGGCTTGCTGCCCTCGTCCCTCGCGAGGCGGCGATATTGCGCGTGGAGCCCCCCCATGCGGCTCGCGATCTTGGTGATCTCGAGGCTCGACCTCGCCGGGACCGCGACCGCGCCGGGCAGGCCCAATTCCTCGGCGGCCGCGGATAAGTAGGGACCGGGATCCCCGAAGTTCGCGGTGTCCGTAGCCGCCCCCGCGAAGGCATCCCGTGCATCCGAGAGCATCGCGGCGACCGCGTGGGCCGCGACTGCGTAGACGTCGGCGAGAGCGTCGAGCTTCGAGATCAGGCGGTCGATCTCGGCCAGCTCGCGCGGGTAGATCGGCTCGCGGATCGAACGCTGGAGCCGGAGGGCGACGCCGGCCAGGACCGTGTTGATCGCGATGAGAGAATGTCGAGATCCGCCGTTTCCGACGGCCCGGCGCCGGGACGCCTCGGAGCAGGCCCGATCGACGTCGGCATAGATCCAGCTCCGTGCCTGGACGTCGATGACCGCACGCTCCACGTAGGCTTTCCAGCCCGGCCATGCCCAGCGGATATTGACGGTCCGCGTCGGCACTGGCGGCGGTGACGGCTCCCTGGTCGCTGCGGAAGCGGGAGGTTCGGCCGGCTGCCTGGCTTCGAGGATGGCCAGTCGCCGCTGGATGTCGGCGAAGTCCGGCGTTGGTGTACCCTCGCGACGCCGAGAGGCGTGCTTGGTTTCGGTGATGGCGGTCGACATGGCTGCTCCGGATTGCGAGTGGTGAAAACCATTCGAGGTGTTATCGCGCGGTGGACACCCCGAGCCACCCCGGATGGCTCCCTGGCACGACTTCCTGCAAGGCAAGGCTCGCTCGTGATCGGTTTAACGTTTGGCCTTGAGCCCCATCGGGAGCGACATGTTGAGCAGGCCGTCGCCGGCGGCCTGGCGGGCCTGGTTCGCGGTGGCGGCCCGTCGCATGAAGAAGGCCCCCAAATCCTCTCCGGGATTCCTTGTGGTCGGGATCTCATGCGGTAAGGGAGAGCCAGGAGCGGCCAGAGGCGGAGCCGTCGCGGGCTGCTGGCCGGCGGTCGGGGCGGTGGCGGCCGGGGGCGCGGGCTGCTCCGTCGGATTTGTCGCGGCCGGTGCCGGCTGCCGGGCCAGCAGGTTGGCTCGCGTCGTGGCCGCGTGCTCGACCGCCAGGCGCAGGTGTTTCGCCGCGATGCCGGGGTCCACGCCACGCGCCAGCATCGCCGCGGCTCCTTTCTCGGCGAGTCGTGGGCCGACGGACAGCATCTCGTCGAATTGTGCCTGCGAGACGACTCGCGCCGGCTCGGGGGTGCTGGGATCGAAGGACATCGGGATCTCCTGGGGCGGACGGGTGGATGGGACGGGTGACTCGGGCCTCGTCACTCATGCGTGTTGTCGTTGTACCCCGAGCCACCGCCATGAATCGGAGGCCGCTGGGAGGGCGGCTTCGAGCCGGCGGGCTTGGGCTTCGAGCCGGCGGGCTTGGGCTTGGTCGCGGGCTTGGTCTGCTTGGCCATGACGGGGGGGCTCCGGGGGAGAGCTGGTCGACCCGATAGGTCACGTCCTCGATCTTCTTGGCGACGATCCTGAGCGACTCGTTGTCCCAGTGGGAGCCGCCCGCCCGCGCGAACCGGGAACCGGGCCGACACTCGCGGGGGATCCGGGTGGCGATCAGGCCGGCCAGGGCGAGCGTGTCGTAGAGCAGGTCCTCGCTGGCCTGCCTGAAGGCTTTCGGATCGGGCATTCAGAGGCTCCAGGCGTGGACGGCCCTCAACCGCGGCTGTTCGATCCGGCCTTCGGGGAACGCGTCTCGGACGCCGCCCCGCAACGCATCCATCAGGTCTTCGTGCGGGTGGTCGTCGGCCGGCTGGTCGATGAAGTCCCTGGCCCGCTCGATCTTGCGAGAGGCGTTGAACGCTTCCCGCAGGTGCGTGCAACGGGGGTGGACGAGGAGGTTGCCCGTGTCGAGCAGGATCTTGAGCTGATCCAGGCCGTCCAAGACGCCGTGCATCGGCCATCGGGCCAGCACCCGGCCGAAGACCCGCTCGTATTCGCCGTAGGCGGCCGGGCCGATCGAGGTCCGCGCCGTCGCCGCCGGATCGATCCGGGCCAGGTCGGGTGCCTGCCCGCAGAGCTCCAGGCATCGCGCCCGGATGGCCGTCGCGTTGACCGCACTCACGACATTCCGCGTATGGTAGTCGCCGAAGACCGAGACCCGCGACCGGCCCGATTGCAGGGGGATGACCTGGAAAAACACGACGCCGGTGTGGCGAGAGGTTCCCGCGTCGATCGCACATCGCACCGGGATGCCCCGCTGGTATTCGGCCTGGACGCTCACGTGCTTCTGGGGGTCCCAGGTCGCGAACCACCGGCCCTCGACCGAATCCTGGATCTCGGCGTGGATCTCCTGGCCGCCGATCCGGGTACCCTCGTAGGCGGCCACGATCTGCTCGACGAACTCGGGGGCGAGGTGCTGCTTGTTGGCGGAGGTGCTCTCGGTCGTCATGACCGTCGTGGGGCCTCGAGGATCCGCCTGAGCACATCGGACCGCCTCGGCGTGGTCGTCACCATGGCCTGGGGGCAGGACCCGGCCCGGAGGGCGAACTGGCTGAGGTCCCAGGTCTGTCGGGCGCGTTGCCAGCAGGCCAGCTCGTCGGCCCAGATGGTATCCGCGTTCGCGCCGCGGGCCCGGTCCGGCTCCTCGCCGCTGAGGCAGATCGCCCGGGCGCCGTCGAGCCAGGTGACGCGCCGCTTGCTCGGCTCGAATCGGGGGCGACACCAGGGCGGGGCGACCGCCAGCAAGCCGCTGGGGCCCTCGACGAGGGCGTCGCGGATGTCCGCGGCCGTCGGGGCGATCAGGAGGCCGAGGCGCATGACGCCCCGTTCGACGCGATCCTGGACCCAGCAGGCGCCGATCGGGTTTTCCCGGCGCCTCTGCCGCCGATGTAGGCCCAGGATCGCCATGGGCCGGCGGGCGGGCGTTGTGCGGCCCTGGCCCGCTTGTGGACCTCGCATGCGCCGACGGGCAGCCCGCACGGGCAGCCGTCGCCGTACCAGTCGTGGACGGCGCGCTCGCCATCGGTCGGCTCGGCTGCGGCCGTGCCGAGCCTAGCCTCAAGCCGGTCGAGTCTTGTCAGCGTCGCGCACATCCAGCCTCCGTTCCAGCTCGGCCATACGCCGCGCGAGCGAGGTGAAGTCCGACATATCCCGCAGCTCGGCGAGGATCCCCCGCTGGGCCGAGAGCTTCACCGGCTCGCTGTCGGCGGACTTGGCCAGCCGGACCAGGCCCTCGACAGCTACCGCAGCATGCCTGGCGAGGAGCCCGACCGCGCGGTCGCTGGCCCGTCGCCGGTGCTCGCTCACCTTGGCCTGGAATTTCGGATCCTTGCTCCAACGATAGGCGGTACGGAGCGGGACGCCGTGCTCGCGACACCAGGGCGCAATCCGGCCCCCGCCCGCGACCCAGAGGGCCAGCCGGTTGAAGGAGCCTTTCGGGGGCCTGGCGGAATCGGCCATCGGGCCACACCCTACCTCTCCTCGATGGCGGCCAGTACGGCGCCGAGTCGCACCCTCGGAATCCCGCAGACGCGGACCGAGGGAATCCGCCCCAGGGCGACCAATCGGCGGATGGTGGAGTAGCTCACTCCCGTCGCGCGGGACGCCTGGGTGAGCGGGATCAACTGCTCGGCTGCCGCCTGGGCCAACACTGGACGATCTCCTCTCTCAGCCCGCGCCTTCGGCATGGCGGGTTGCAGTCGCCCGTCCCCCGAATCGCGTCAAGAGTGTGCTGTGTAACTCGGTCCGCATGTCTGACTATACGTACAAGAATGGCGATTATTCAAAGACTCGCGTCTCGATTCTGGAATCGTGATTCGGCGTAAATCGATGGCCGGCAAGGATCGAGATGGCCGGAGTGCACACCTGGCGCACGCCTATTTCTCGGGGTCGGCGACCCGCCGTCTTCGCCGCTTCGGGCGGCCCTGGCGGATCTTCAGCATGCACCACAAGAGGCCGAGGAAGTCGCCGCCGATCCGGTGCACGCCGTCGGCGCAATACACCTTGATCCGCGCCTCTCTCGCGAGCCGCAGGACCCAGGCGCGATCGGTGCCGAGCCATCGGGCGACCTGATGGATCGACAGGTATTTTGCCACCATGGGTGATGCCTGCGCATCGGCGCGACTCTCGATGTGGAGGCGAACGGACCCGTACAAAGGTCCACCGGAATATGCCAAAACCTGCCAGGGCGATGCCCTCTCGCCGGGCGGCGCACCACCACCGATGGCGGGGGGCCCGTCCACGCCGCCGAAGAGCCGGTGTGAGCCATGCATCTCGCGACGACCTCCAGCCGTCCGGCTCGGCGGCGCCAGCTCGCTCACATGTCTGGTCACGATGACAGGATCAGTCGGCGTTCGAGGTCGTGCCGCTAGCCGACCCACTTGGTATCTGGCGAGTCCGAGGCTATTATGCCGGGGAGGACGTGTTCAAAATAATCCAGACATCGCTCGACGAAAAGTGCACCACGATGGGTTATCCGAGGCATCTTCAGAGCGACCGACGGTTCGTGACACGAGGTCTCATCTACGTTGGAAGCGCCTTTGCCTTCATGGGGCTGGCGGCCATGTCTGCCGTCATCCTCGGATCCCGCATAACTGAAAACCGAATCATTGCATTCGGCGTCTTCGGGATTGCGATGGCCTTCTTCGCAGCCGGCATCTGCCTGCTGGGGTCGTATGGACTCCGGCGGCGATCCATGCAAAATCTCTCGAAGACTGGTCTGACCCATCGGCCTCGCGATCTATGGGACAATCAACTCGACACGTGAGGTCAACAAGGGTGATATAAAATCCGCCGGTCGTACCGGCTGAGGCACCGATCGACTGGGCA
Organism: uncultured Planctomycetota bacterium; assembly: GCA_963777695.1. Lineage (GTDB taxonomy): Bacteria > Planctomycetota > Planctomycetia > Isosphaerales > Isosphaeraceae > CAVZRC01. The sequence goes on along the minus strand of CAVZRC010000005.1, from coordinate 473,496 downwards.
TGGAACGCGGACCGCGGAAATCGAGTGTTGTCCGCCCGATCGTCGGGTCCCGCGGCCAGCTCGGTCGAGCGGAGCCAGTGCCGGAAAGCATCCGAGCACGTGCCGCAAAACGACAGCTCGGCGAAGCGGCGAGCCAATGGCCCCGAGATGGCTCGCAAGACGCTGGGCTCGCCGACGACCGGGCAACGGCACCTGGAGCAGATGGACGGCGCGGATCGAGAGCGACGGGGCGGCTCGTGGGGCTGGACGGCGGTCGCGGTGAGCATGGGCGATGGGATCTCCGGGGATGGTCAGACTCGGGCCTTGGGTTTGCGCAGTCCTCAGCACTCGCCGACGGAGCTCGTCCAGGATCGGCGGTGAGCCGGGGTGCCTCGACAGGCTGCGATACTCGCCGGCCATGTTCTCGGCCCGCGTCAGGAGTCGTCGCGCCTGCTTGAGCGACAGCGACTCCTCGAGCAGGTCGCCGGCCAGGACGAGGCCGTGCTGGACGCCGAGGCGGTAGGCGGACTCGGCGGCTTGCCGTAGGCGCTCGGCCACGGCCTGGTCCTTCGCGGACACGAGATCGGCCGCGGTGGCGAATCGCTTCGGCGGGGTGGTGTCGGTCATGACGCATCTCATAAGTGGTATGATTCTGCAACACTTGCAACACTCTGCAACACTTTCTGCAACACTTTTCGCGAGTGTTGCAACCTCGCAAGTCCTTGCTTCGCATGGCTTTGAATCGTAACCTGCGAGCAGTTGCAACACTTGCAACGCTCTCCCGGGGTCCTTTCAAGAAATCTCTCTCGCGCATGCTTTTGACCCCAGAAAAGTGTTGCAATTGTTGAATGAACAGAAAACTACAAATTTAATACGGCCCTCTGTCGCCGGCTCTGTCGTCGTCGCGATCGCGCTTCATTTCCGAACGTAACCCTATGCCCAGATATCAGATACCTCCGCTTTCCCTCTTCTCGAATCCTCGTTCCTTCATGGCTAACCCGAAGTTCGTCAGCGAGATCGGCTCTTCGCCCATGTGTTGCAACTTGGTCCGGTAACTCTGGTACATGACCCCGGCCTTGGCCTTTTGGCCGAGCCCGAGCACGCATTCCTCCTCGATGAAGGCCGCCAGGCTGTCCTGTTCCTTGCGGTATCCCTCTGTTGCATCGGATACCGCCGCGGGGACCCGGAGTCCGTTCCGCAACCAGTCCAGGCACCCGCGGACGCATCGTGCCAGAATCCCTGGGTACTCCGCTTTGAGCAGGGCAGGGAAGTTGCCGATCCTCTCCTTCTGGTCGATCTTGACGTCGAACGGAATGAGCTTCGGCCGCCTCCAGATCGCGTGATCCGTGCCCTTGATGACGGGCTTGTTATTCGCGCACATCCAGAGCTTGTGGGTCGGGTCGAATGTCCAGAAGTCCTCATTCATCCGACGCGCGGTTATCGGGTCGGATCCGGTGAGTTGCTTGATCAGCGACTCATTCAGGCGAACACCGTCGGGCCATTCCATGACGATCAGGAGCCTCTTGCCGAAGAGATAGGCGAGTTCAGTCTCATGCCGATGAGAGCCACCGACCGCGATGAAATCCTTCGGCGCGATGGCGGCATAATCGGGGCCCAGTATTCCCGGCAGCGCGCCGCACGTCGTGCTCTTGCCGTTGTCGCCGACGCCATGCAGGATCGAGAGCATCTGCTCCGAGACGTCGCCCGTGAGGGCGATCCCGCACAGCCGATCCCAGAACGCGATCAAGTCCTCCCTGGATGAAAAGAACCGGTCAAGCGTCGCATCCCACAAGGGGCATTTCGCACCGGGATCGAACGCGACCGGAGCCAGCGCCGTGATGAGGTCCTTCCGGTTGTGCGGCCGAAGTTTTCCGGCTCGCAGATCGATCGTCCCGTTCTCGACGTTCAGGAACCAAGGATGGGTATTGAGTTTTCCGGGTAGGACCGGAATCCCCTCCTCGGCCGAGGCCAGGTCGATCATCGAGCACAGTCGGGCCTTGCTCTCCGTCGCTCTCGCCAGCTTGACGAGGGCCTCTCTGTGCTCCTTGTCTTCGACCGTGGATGCCTCGACCAGGATTTTGCGGGCCGTCGCCTTCGCCATCCGGCGAATGGCGGCGGTGTCATCCAGGGCCCAGCGTCGCCCGTCGAAGTGGAGCCATTTCTTCCAGGGGTGGCAGTGCCTCATGTCGCGACCGTGGCGAGCGACCATCCTCTCGGCGTTGCCCGTGTCGGTGTGCGGGAACCAGGCCAGCTTCGAGTCGTCGGCATGCCCGTCGCCGTTGGACGAAGTAGGCTCACCATTGGCGCCGGCGGCCGCCCCCCCCGCGGCGCCGGCTTCGCGATGCCGTTTCCCCGCGACCTCGAAGGCTCTCCATAGCCCTGACTCGCCAGCTCGCGGGCCGCTACGGTGTGGTCGCTCCCATGGCGGAGATGGGCGTACGCACCGAACTTGCTGTAGGACCGCTCGGCCTCGAATGAGGTCGAGGTCGAGAAGACATAAAGCCCCTTGCAGTGCCCGGTCGCGGCCGAGACCCCTTCGTCCTTCCCCGGTCGTCGCCAGTACGTAACGTCCCCCCTCGTGAATACGGCCGTCCATCCCCACGGCTCCAGGATGTCATGCCACGAGTGTTCGGCCGCGTAGGCGTCCCCCGGCTTCAGGTCGGTCAACGATGCGTCGCGACGCCCCTTCGCCGACGGCTCGATCTCGGCCTGGGGCATCTCGTCGAACGACCTGGAGAGCGACCAGAGCGCGGCCCGATCGTCCGGCGAGATCGTGACGATGGAATCCAGCCCCCCCCGAATCAATTCATACGGCTTGCCCGTGGGGTGAACTTTTCCGCACGACGGCGCCGTCACGACGAACCCGCTGGTCCCCCTGGTCTCGATCAGGACCTGGCGTTTGTGGGGCTCGCCAGGGATCGGGCGTTCCGCGAGCTTCGTGTTACCCTCGATCGTCTCGCATCGATAGAGCCAGTGGATACCGCCTCCGGGGGTCTTTTCGAGGTAGCCGACCTCGACGCGATCCACCAGCTCGGCGATACCGAAATGGGACGCGGCCTCCTTGAACGCCTCGTATGTCGGCAGATCGTCGAACTCCAGGCACTCCAGGCCCCCATAGCCGGTCGCCAGTCCGTTGCCCGTGCGGCCGCAGCGATACCACTTCCTGACTGTGGCCTGAGTGGCCGCGGTGGTTTGATGGGCCTTCCATTCCCCCTGGACCCTCTTCGATCCGTCCTCGGCCGGAAGGAGGGGAGAAAGCCCCACGGCGAGCGCCTTCAAGGCGGTCTCGAGATGGATGTCGCCGTTGGTCGAGACGGTGCTCATGACTCGTCCCTCCGCCGCTCGGCGGCGCACCACGCCACGGCCGCCGAGGCGATCGCCTCGCTGATCTCACGGCTCGTACCGGGCCAGCACGCGATCGCGTCGAAGACGACCACGGCCAGGTCGATGCCGTGCCGGGACGACTCCAGGCCGACGACGTACGCCTCGACGTCGCTCAGCGGCTCGCGAGGCACCTCGGAGGCTGGCACCGGGGTATGGGACGGCGCGGCGTCGTGCCGGAGGATCGGCGGCCCATCATCGACCGCGCAGGGCCGGGCTTGCCCGGGGAGGGTCGAGATTGTAGTATTCATCGGAGGTCGTCCCTCCTGGTCGGGGGCCGGTCGTCACGGAAGGCTTGTGGGTGATTCATCGGCGGCCCGGCTTCGCGAGAACCCGGCCGTCCTCTTGCGCCGTCGAGGTCGATCAGCTCGACCAGGGTCTCTGGGCAGTCCGTCGCCTCGCACTCCAGGATGAGCGTCGCACCGCGCCGCCCTCGATACCGCAGTCGTCCGAGGCAACCGGGGCGCTCGGGATCACTGCGAGCGGTATCATCATCGAACAGATGTTGTTGCCGCATGGGCCTCACCGCCCCTCGGCAATTCGGGCCAGGTCGTCCCGGTTGAACTTCAGCGTGTCGCCCGGGACGCATCTCCATTGGAGATGACCAGTGAGACATAGTTTCATCAACGCATACGGCTGGAGCTCCGTGACGTTGCGGGCCTGCCGCATGCTCACCCACGCGGGCTGGGTTGCACTCGAAACGGCTGTAGTGGACATGGCGACAGGACGTATCGCTTACGCCGTTCTCGGTTCTCCCCAGGGCGTGCTGAGGGCCGGCTCGGCTACCGTCCGGGGAGGACGGCGCCCATCGAGAGCCAGTTGTCGGCGACAACGCCGGCTGGTCCCGGGCCCGGTCTTTCGACCGCGGCTGATTCGCATTCTATAGCGGTAAAACAATCATGTCAACTGGCCGAAACTTTCACCTACTAGTAATTTACAAGTCCCTACAGTTTACGGAAATGCACCGAACGAGCGCTTCGGCATCCGGCCGGTCGTGGCCTCACGGCCGGCCAGAAGCGGATCAAGCTGTCTCGGCCCGACGGTGCTGTCCGCGGCACGCGCCGAGGCGGTGATTGGACGCGTGCCTTCCACCGGCTCGCGGGCGAATCGCGATCCCGGGCCGCGGGGGCGAACCCGTGGAGGCGGTGAAGTGTCGTTGACGATCAGCCCGGCGCGGAGCCCGGGTGGACGCCGGTATTAGAGCCCGGCCTGGTCGAGCTCCTCGTTAACCGCGGCCAGCTCGCGTTCGCGGCGTGGGGACGTCGTGCGGGTTGGCTCGGGCGTGGTCGTGCCGGCGGGCTCATTGGTCCGCCGAAGAAACCGCGCGAATGCCTCGCGGGTTGTGTACGCGACCGCGCCGATCTTGAAGGACTCGAGCGGAACACGGTTCCGCTCACCGGAGGGCGTTCTCACCAGGACACCAAGCCGAATCCATCGGAAGACGGTCTCTGGGTTCTTGTCCAGCTCTTGGGCGAGCTTCGTGACCGGGATGATCGTCTCGGTCATCAGGTCGGCCGCGTCGCGGGCCGGTGGCGGGGCGGGGATTGCGCGGAATGACGCAACCGGATACTCGAGAGAGACAGATGATCGGGGTGGACAGCCCGTGGTCCTTTCCGGCATAACGATATCTCCTTGACTCACGTTAAGGGAATCCGAGGGCGGTCGGGTCTCCGGCAAGAGTAATCCCGGCCGTTCTCGGCGTTTCGAACGAAAAAGGACCCCTGGTGGTATGGCCGTACTCCGGACGCCACCGGGCGATTGCCCGGCAAGGCGTCTCGGGAGTAGCGTTTTACATACCGCCGGAGGTCCTAATGTGTTTGGTCGATCGCCAGGGCTCTCCCCTGGCGACGCCTAAATCTACACCGGACCTCTTGGTTGAACAAGGCGAAACCTCGCAAGGGTAAGAGTTCTCCGCGGCATTCATTCGGATTTAGTGGGTTGCCGAAAGTTGCCGGGATTTGCGGACTTTCCGCGCGACCGCGCATTTTTAGGCGTCCTGCTCCGATCCATTCTCCAGTCGGTTGTCATCCGATCTCCCGCATGATCCGGCGGGCCGCGTCCAGGTTCTTCTCGGCATAGATCTCCGTCGCGCCCAGTTTGCTGTGGCCGAGGACGGCTTGGGCATCCTCGATCCCGAAGCGCGCCCGGATCTCCGTCGCGGCCGTGTGACGGAGGGCATGCGGATGCCAACGCGGGACTCCCGCCCGATCGCATCCCCTGTGGATCGCCTGCCGATAGGACCCGACGCTGTACCGGTCCCCGAGAGACTTCCGAGACCGACGCTTCTTTTTCGACTTCTGGTGCGTGAGATGGGACGGAACAGCGGTGTCTTCCGATCGGCGCGTCGCTGCTCATTCCGGTCGGCTTCAGATCGCCTCGGCGAGAACAGGTAACCCGAGAGGTCGAGCGACAGGAGCGGCCTCAAGACCTCGATGGCGCGCGGGCCGATGAAGATGATTCGCTCCCGCTCGTGATGTTCGCCCTTGTGGCGATCGGGCCGCAATACCCAGCATGCCGGGTCGCTCATGTCGAGATCGATCGCGCGGAGTCCCACGACCTATTGCGGTCTCATGCCGGTGAGCCTCTGGACGCGCACCATCGCGGCCACGGTCGGCGAGAGGTGAGCCAGGGTCCGCTCGACGACCTCGTCGGACACGGGGAGGACCGGCGGGTTCTCCTTCGCCTCGGTTCGCCACTTCCGGAGCCCCTCCGTGGTTTGCAGCGTCTGGTAGATGGCCGCGGGCAGCATCTCGTTCCCGGCCGCCCAGGCGAACATCTTCCGGATCCGGCCGACCTGTCGGTTGATCGACTTCCGCGTCCACCCCTTGGCCACCATCGCGTCCTGGCATGCCTTCAGGGCCAGCGGGCCGAATTCCTTCGCGAGCGAGTGGCCATAGAGCTCCCGGACGACCTTCAGTGCCTGGCGGACCACTCCGACTTCCGTGGTCGGCTCGCCGTCCTTCCGGTAATACGACTCGACGTGGCGGAAATACGCCAGGACCAGCTCGGAGACTCTCAGGTCGGACCGAGCGTGCGTGGGTTCGGTCGCCGGTGCCGGCGCGCCAGGTCCCTGAGCGAGCCATTCGGCGATGACCCGGTTATACTCCGGCGGGATTCGACCGAGCCGTAGCGGCCCAGGTAGATCATCCTCTTGCGGATGACCACGATGGCCTGGTTGGACGGTTTCTGATGACGGTAGGACGGGATTCGGGCGGGTCGAGACACGGCGAATTTCCTCCCGAAGTGTGTAGTCTACACACTTGGAACAGGTTTCGCGCTGCACTTCCGACCGCCGGAAGGTACACCTAAGTCGTGTTCGGCATTGAACTTTAGGCGAGTGGAGGATAGGGGACTTGAACCCCTGACCTCTTGCATGCCATGCAAGCGCTCTCCCAGCTGAGCTAATCCCCCGAATGGGTACGAGTGAGTCGGCGTAGCGGGTTTGATTTGTTCGCGTACAAGCCCGTACGATTTCTCCCTCGTGCATCTCGATGATATCGCCTGTCACACCCGAGTGCAATGCCTGAAAGACCCCCATTTTCACGGGTTTTCTCCGGGCTGACGGGCTTCCTCGGAAGCACTCGGGATTGGATCTGGTCGATCGCACGCACGATACGTTCGCCGCGCGCTCCGGACTCCGACGCGAAGAAACGAAGGACGGTACTCGCACCCGACGTCCGGAGCCCATCGGTCAGGGCCGATCGAAGGTCCCCCAGATTCCGTTCAGCGCATGGACATCGAATGATTCGATCTTGATCGGTTCGCCGGAAACGCGGGACTCCAGCCCCAGGTCGGCGGGGTCGAGATTGATCGGCATGGGGACATAGGTCAGGCCGTCGCTGGCGAACACCTCGAGGCCGGTACGGTCGGTGAAGATCACGAGCCGCTGCTTGCCGGCCCGGAGCGGTGCCGGGGCGTGATGGCCTTGGACGCGGAGCTCCTGCCTCTGGGCGTCGTAGACAATCTCCACGCCCCGGACCTTCAGTGTCAGCACGCTCGACGGTCCCGGCTCGAACTCGGCGCGAAGCTCGATCAATTCGCCCTTCACTCCGGCGAGTGGATTGGGGCCCGACTCTAACGACCCAGTCAGGCTGGCGAGTCGACGCGACCGCAGCTCGGTCAGCTCCTGGACCGGTTGCCAGGCCAGTCGAGGGCCATCGGGCGTGTTGCGAAGGCTCAAGTGTGAAGGCAAGGACATGCCCTGGTTGAATGGCATGCCCGGCGTGTTCGTCTGGAGCCAGCCGATTTGCACCACGCGACCGCGCGGATCCTGGCTGAATGTCTGGGCCGCGTAGAAACCGCGCCCGCGATGGCCAGTTAGCTTCGAGGTCTCCGGCCGGAACGTCGTCCCGTCGAACTGACCGACCACGTACTCGCTGCTCGCGGCCGTGAGGACCCACTTACGCCGGGTCGGATCGCCGTCGACCGGCAGCTCGAACAGGTCGGGGCATTCGAAGAAGCCCTCGACCCGACTCCGGTAGGTCCACGACTTCATTCCCGCGGAGGTGTAGAAGGCGATCCATTGCTTGCCATCGGATTCATCATAGACCGCCATCACCCATCGCTTCGTCGGCTCGTGCCAGAGCAGGCGAGGGTCTCGGCCCTGGTGCTTCACGACCGGGTTGCCCGCGAATTCGGTCCAGGTACGTCCGCGATCCCTCGAGAACGCCATGCACTCGCCCCGACCCGTGCTCGTGAAGGCGGCGGCCAGCAGGTCATCCTTGCTTTGCTTCATTCCTGAGGTGTCGAGCCGGTCCACGACCGCGCTTCCCGAGAAGGCCCAGTCCCCGAATTTCCGCGGATAGATCGCGATCGGCAACTCGTCCCAGTGGACCAGGTCCCTGCTGACCGCATGGCCCCAGTGCATGTTGCCCCAGCCCCAGCCGTAGGGGTTGTGCTGGAAGTACAGGTGATATTCACCCTGCGCGTAAACCAGTCCATTCGGGTCGTTATTCCAGCCGCGCCTGGGCGAGAAATGAATCTGGGCGCGGAGGGGCTCGCGGTAGACCTCCCGGGCGTTCCAGATCTCATCGGCCTGTGACACGCGCCGCAGCGCCGACGAATCCTCGGCGAGCCGATCGACCCGTAATACCGCCGATCGGCCCTGCCAGGCGCCGACGTCGAGGTGGGCCCACCAGTCGGGGTCATCGGCCAGCTCGATCTCGAACTCACGGACGATCGTGTCATCCACCAGCAAGGCCACGCGAGATTTCTTCGCGCCGGTCTTCACCGGGAAGTGGAGGTAGCGACGCTCGAGGGCCAGCTCGCGCCTGACGTCGCGGAGCGTCCTCGGTGGGTTCTTGTCCGTGAGCACGATCTGGTCGAGGTTGATGTGGCCCCAACCGCCGGTCGCCCGGTCGACGATCTCCAGCCGGGCGGACCTGCCGGCCAGATCGCTAACGTCCCAACCGGCGGGCTCCAGTCGCTCACTACCGCCGGGCTCCGTATTCGGTCCGGTGGCCGTACGAACGACCTTGCCGTCGACGATCAGGTTGATGCACGTCTTGCCCGCCCATCCCCCGCCGCCGATGAGGAACCGGATGGACTTTCGATCGATCGTGAACTCCGGCGAGGTGAGCGATCCGACGGACGCATCGCCTCCGAAGAAGGAATTGACAAGCCCGCCACCCTGGAAGCCATCCACGGCCATCTGGCCGGGCAGCGTCCCCCGGACTGGACCGGTGCCGAAGGCCGTGCCTTCGATCTTCCACCCGCCATAGTCACGCCCTTCGAAGTCGGCGAGGAGGCGTTCTGGCGATTGAGCTCGGACTGCGCACGACTGGCTAGCGACCATCACTAGCAGGCTGAGGACCGGCGTCAATATCCATCGCAGTGAGTCCGTCATTCGGTTTCCAGTACCGCTTGGGGAGGGATTCGCCCTCCCTGGGATCTCGTGCTCCCGCCTCCAGGCAATCGACCCATTCACTCCCGGAGGCGGGCGAGTCGAATTCGGATCAGCGCTTCGACGCCTTCTTCTTGCTGGCCTTGCCCTTCTCGGCCGGCAGGACGGCCTTGGCGGCTCCGGATAGGGCGCCGACGGCCGCTCCGGGGGCCATCGCCCCGACGACCTCGCCAGTCCCGTGGCCCTCGCCTGTCGCGGTCGCACCGTCACCACTGACGGCCGAGGGCTCCTGGGCGAGACTCTGGGCGGCGCCCGTCACGGCACCGACGACGGCACCGGCCAGCATCGTGTCGAGGACCGCACCGGTCTTCTCGACCAGGCCCATCACGACCCCTTTCCGGGCCGACTTGGCCTTCGTCGCCGACTTGGCCTTTGGCGCCGATTTAGCCTTGGTTGCCGGCGTGGCCTTGGCGGCCATACCGGCCTTGGTCAAACTCGCGGCCTCGACGCGTGCGGCCGGTGCCGGAGCGGACTTCGTGGACTTCGACGCGGCCGCCGGGGCGGACTTCTTCGCGGGAGCGGACTTCTTCGGAGCGGGAGCCGCGGCCTTGGGCTTGGCGGCAACCGTCTTCTTCTCGGTCGTTGAGGGCTTGGATTTCGACGCGACTGCGCTCTTGGCGGAAGACTTGGCGGCCGGTTGGGCCTTGGACGGTCCGGCCGTCGCAGAGCCGCGCGCGGACTTCTTCTGGGTCGGCATGGATGACTCCGTGGGAGAATCGGCGGACAGGAGATGCGGGTGGAACAAACGGTCCTTGAGAGCGCCCAGGTGGCGAGCCAACTCGAGCGCGTCTCGGCGATGGCTGCTCGGATCGCCGATGGCGATTCACTCTCGCCGTCACCTAGCTGGTTTGGGCGTCGATCTGGTCGTACAGCCATTCGAGATCCTCGCTGAGGGCCGCGATCGTCTCGCGGGGCACGATCGAGATCGCCGCGGCGCGTCTGGACCCGGCCGCGATCAGCCCGCTCCCGACGGCCGCCAGCACGCCGCCCATCAAACCATAACATCCCCAGAGCGGGATGCGCGTCGCTTTGTGGAATCCGTGCACGACCATCAACGTGCCGAGGATCCCACCGGCTGCGACCAGCCCGCCGCCCGCGCCGATCATCACCAGCGCGGCCGGCGCCTCCCGGACGCCCTGGCGGATCTCGCTACGCAAGAGGTTGACGTGCTGCCCGACGAGCCGATGGGCGTCGCGCGCTACCGACCCGACGATGTCGGCCAGATCGTGCAGTTCCGTTTCCGCCGGGTCACGGGCCATGGCTCACTCTCCTTCGGGTCTCGCGGACATCGCCCCGGCGCGTGGGATGGTGTCGGGCCCATCCGCTCTCGCCCTGAGGCCATCGATGCCGATCAGCGCGACCGCTTCGGCTTCGACGACTTCGCCCCCGATCCCGCCGCGGTGGTGCTCTTGGAGGTTGCGGTCTTCTTCTTCACGCCGGTCAACTTGGGAGCGGACAACTTCGCCTTCGGGGCCATCGTCGCCGTGGAAGTCGCTGCCTTCACCTTCGGGGCCGCAGCCTTCGCCTTCGGGGCCGCAGCCTTCGCCTTCGGGGCCGCAGCCTTCGCCTTCGGGGCCGCAGCCTTCGTGGAGACCTTTGCCTTCACGGATGCCGACTTGGCCTTCGGCCGGGCCGTCGAGCGGCTCGACTTCGGCTTGGAGTCCGAGGGGGATAGGGTCTCCTTGACGCCCTGGATCACTTTCGCCCCGGCCTGGGCGATAGCCTCGGCCCCTTCCGCGACCGTCTCCGTGATCGTACGGATCACGCCGCCGGCTTCTTGCTTGGCGGCTTTCGCCGTCCGCTTCACCGACTTCGCCGCCGCGCCCGCCGCGTCCGTCACCGGCTTGGTCGCGCGGCTCAGCGAAGTACCCTTGGCGCTCTTCTTGCCCTGGCTCATGGGAGGCCCTCTTGAATGGAGACTCGGTGGTGAACGATTCCAACTTCGTGATCCGTCTCGAACTCCACGACGGGCTCCCGACTCGAATCCGTCCTTACCGAGAATTCCTCCGAAGAATTCGCAATTCTCATGCCGGCTCATCTCGGCGCGTTGCGGCATCCGATCGTCCCGGTCGGACACCGACGCGCGACGCACGCCCGCCCCGAATCAACCGCCCCGAAATCATCGACGTCGATTCCTTTGTTCATTTTTAAGATCTGAGGAGATCATCTGGCAGGACGCGTGCGTCTTGCCGCGCGCCCGCGACCGCTCCGATCGCCAGCCCCTCGAACTTTACCACACGACCACGCCAAAAGCCCATCTCATTCGAACGAGTGGCGTTGATCCCGAGGACGAGGAGACCGGTCACACCAGGCCGACACGTCTCCGCGGGATTGTTGACGCCCATCGTGCCGGTATCGATGCACCGTCGCGATCCGACCGGGATCAGCGGTCCGCTTCGATAAGGAGAGGCCGATCTGGGGTCCTGCGACGACCTCGGCGATCAGTTCACCACGAGGACCTGCACATCCCCTTCGCGACGCAGGACGTCCACGCTCATGCCGAGCTGCGACATCGACCGAACCGCACTCATCAGCCCCTGGGACGCCGCCCCGTATCCAGGATTGGATCTCATCCCGAGATCCGCGGGTTGGAAGACTGGGGTCCCCGGCGAATCCGGATTACCCGCCGGGTGCATCGACCGGGGTATGGCGAGCCTCCCCTGTATCTGAGAGATTGAAGGATCGCTCGCCTTTACTCCGCGAGAATCCCTGGAGTGGTCACGGAATGCCGGAGAAGAAGTTGACCCACTGGCTGCATCGCTATTTGATGGCCGTGCTGATCGTCTCCGTGACCTTGGCGATCCTCTCGATCCCCGTGGTGGGGCAATGGCTGGGCATCTCGCTCATCCTGGCCGTCGTGATCAGCGCCTGGCAGGGTGGGTTCGGTCCGGGTGTTTTCGCGGCGACCCTTCTCCAGGGCTTCTCGGTGTTACTCCATTCTCTCGCCGCGAAGCCCTGGACGACCGAGACGATCACGAGTCAACTCGCCTTCTTCGGCCTCGGCGTGGTGATCTCACTCCTGGTGGAGGCGCTCCACGCCGCGCAGACGGGCGGAGGCCAGCCAGCACTGGCTCTCCGCCGTGCTCACCGGCATCGGTGACGCGGTCATCGCCACCGACGCCAACGGGCGGGTCGTCTTCATGAACCCGGTGGCCGAATCCCTCTGCGGCTGGACCGGCGCCGAGGCAGCCGGCCGATCGCTCGTCGAGGTCTTCCGGATCGTCAACGAACACACCCGCGAGCCGGTCGAGAGCCCCGTGGAACGAGTCCTCGCCGATGGGGTCGTGATCGGACTGGCCAATCATACGCTGCTCGTGGCCAGGAACGGCGCCGAGCGGCCGATCGACGACAGCGGCGCGCCCATCCGCGACGCCGACGGCGAGATCGATGGGGTCGTCCTCGTGTTCCGGGATGTCACCGAGCGGAGGAGGTATGAGAAGGATCTGCACGAGGAGGCCCGGCGCAAGGATGAGTTCCTCGCCATGCTCGCCCACGAGCTGAGGAACCCGCTGGCCGCGGTGTCCAACGCCGTGCAGCTCCTCCATCACCCCGAGGCCGAAAGCCTGATGGACTGGTGCAAGGGCGTGATCGACCGTCAGGTCAATCAACTGACCCGGCTGGTCGACGACCTGCTCGACGTCTCCCGGATCACGCAGGGTAAGATCCAGCTCCGCCTCCAGCAGGTCAACCTGGTGACGCTCCTCCGATCGGCCTCCTCGTCCGTCCGTCCGCTCATCGCGGACCGGAATCACGACTTCCATGTCGCGATCGGTCCGGAACGCATCTCGATCGAGGCCGACCCCACCCGGCTCGAACAGGTCGTCGTCAACCTGCTGACCAACGCGGCCAAGTACACCGAGTCCGGCGGCTGCATCGAGCTGAATGCCGCACTCGAAGCCGGCCACGCGATCATCCGGGTGCGCGATAACGGCATCGGCATCGCGCCGGAATTGCTCCCGCACGTCTTCGACCTGTTCACCCAAGGAGATCGATCGCTGGCGCGCTCCGAGGGGGGCCTGGGCATCGGTCTGACCATGGTCCGGAAGCTCGTCGAGCTGCATGGAGGGACCGTCGAGGCCGACAGCGAAGGTCCCGGCCGCGGGAGTACCTTCACCGTGCGGCTGCCGGCGCGGGCCGAAGGCGCCTCGAGACCGAATCCGCCAGGCTCGCCGGCGTTCGAGCCGGTCAAGGTCCGCATCCTCCTCATCGAAGACAATACGGACCTCGGCCTGTCCATGTCCCGATTGCTCAAGCTCCTGGGACATGATGTCGCCGTCGCCCACGACGGGGCGGCGGGCGTCCAGGCCGCCCACAGCTATCGGCCCGAGCTGATCCTCCTCGACATCGGCCTCCCGGGGATGGACGGCTACGAGGTGATCCGCAAGTTGCGTCAGGACGCGAGTACCAGGGATACCCGGGTGATCGCCATGACGGGTTATGGCCAGGAAGACGAGCGTCATCGCGCACTCGCCGCCGGCTTCGACGACTATCTGACCAAGCCCGTCGATCAAGACACACTGGTCGCCATCTTGCACCGCTGAATCACTCCGGGTCTGTCCCAAGAGCCTCCTCCGGGGGCCGAGAAATGGCCTCATGGAACTGACTCTCATCGCACGGGGAAAGTCTGGGCCACTCGCCCCGGCTGCCCCGGGAGCCCGCGGCCGACTTTCCCCAATCTCATCTCATGGGATGTTAGGATCCTTGACAGTTAACCGCTCGTGCCTTAACTTGATCGTGTCCAATGCGACAGTTGTCAATCGCGACCCGATCTGCTCGTTGCGTTGGGCAAGTTAGACGCGTGGCGCGCTTCAGTATGGATTCCCGTCGAAACCTCTCACGACGGTCCGTGCCGAAGTCTGTGATTCGACACAAGTCACCACGCTGACTCTCTCGGCGCGTTGTAGCGCGATCGAGTCTTACGAAACGACGCCGAGGTCCGAGTGATGGGCACCAGGCCCTCCTCATTTCGGAAGGGTATTCGACGATGAGAGGTCTTTCGATTCGCATCGCCCTGGCCATGGTAGTCTCCGGATTCGTGCATGGCTTTTCCCGGCAGGCCCAAGCCGACTTCGTCACCTACAACTTTTCCAATCACATCGACGAAACCGCAACGGAGTTCTCGCTACCTCTCCATGTTCAAAAATTCGACCCTTCGATGGGCACGCTGGAATCGGTCGAGATCGTTTACACTTCGAAGATCACGGCGAATATGTCGGTCACGAACGGCTCGAACAAGCACCAGGACGGTACGGTCTACACCGAAGTCGTACTCACACTCGGCGACCCCAATAATCACATCGCCCAGGTGAATGACATTTCCACCTCGCCCGAGTCGTTCTCCTTGGGCAAAGGCGTCACGAAATCCTACCCGTCGGATTCCGGCACGGACAAGGCGACGCAGACCTCGGATGTGACATACGACAGCTCGAGGATCTTGAAGGAGTTCACGGGGACGGGGAAGATCACGTTGACGGTCTCGACCATGACGTATGACCAATTATCGGCCAACTCAAACCTCGTGACCAGCTCAACGTCGGCGACGGCGAATGCCAACGGTTATGTGACCTATGTCTACGCCGCTGCCGTCCCCGAGCCGTCGAGCTTCGTCCTCGGCTTCATGGGAGCCCTGGCGATTGTCGGCTGCGGCCTTCGTGCCCGCCCCGCTTTCCGCGCGGCCCGATGACCGACCGATCCGTCCTGCCGCGCCGGCCGACGTCGACTACCGGCGTGCCACAGTCTCTCGCTGGATTTGGATGGTCCAGGCCGTTGCGATCGCGGCGCGCCCTGCCCTGACCGTCGGGCCTGGGCATCTCCGACCTTTCCTTCAGTCTTCCCATGTCCCGCTTTCCATGGCTGTTCGACGAGTACGTCCCTGGGGACTCCCGCCAGGAGCACATTCCCGAATAATCGGCGAGGACGGGCGAATAACCCCTCGTATTGGCGCGGATGATTTCGCGCCCGGAGACGACTGGCTCATCACGAGGGATGACCGAACCATGCCGACCGAGCGATGCACCTCCCGCGACCAGTCCGAGCGAAGGCGAGACCACGAATTTCGGGCCAGGCGGCGCAGATTGGCGCAGGTTGCTCGAGAGCGGGGAAGCCTTCGACCCCGAGCGTTGGAAGGCGATGGCCACGGCGTGGGCGTCCGTCTGGCAGAATGGAGCCGATGCATTCATGGGCGAGAATCCTTCCGCAACCGCGACACCGACCAAGACCTGCCCTTATTGCGCCGAGGAGGTCAAGCCGGCGGCGATCAAATGCAAGCATTGCGGCACCTGGCTGGCGACCCCGCCAGGGTCGGTCCCGCACTTCGATTCGCCCAACGCGGACGACATCGACTCCACGCTCGGCGCGTATGATCCGCGGTCTCGGAGGATCACCCGCTCCTCGGCCGATGCGATGGTTTACGGCGTCCTGGGCGGCTTCGGGCGTTTCCTGGGAGTCGACCCGACCTGGCTCCGGATCGCCTTCGCCATGGGGACCCTCTTCACCGCCGTGATCCCCGGCATCCTCGTCTATCTGGTACTTGCCCTCCTCATCCCGGGCGACTCTCAGGTCAAGGGCCAGGGTATCGACTGAAAATCGGCCGGACCCGAAGAATCCGATTCGACTGACCTGTACGTCTGGGCGCGCTATCGGTAGACTTCTGACCACCGATGACGGTCGGACGGTCCGGTCGATTCGGTCCTGAGCGATGAGAAGGAGGAATGCTTTGGCCAATCAAATTGTCTGGGTTGACATCCCCGTCGTGGATCTCGACCGGGCGATCGGCTTCTACTCCGCCGTCCTGGGGAGCGCCGTGCAGAAACAGGAATACCCCGGGATGGCGATCGGGCTCTTGCCCGGCTCCGACCCCGACGTCACCGGCTGCCTGTATACGAAGGACGGCGAGCAACCTTCCCGGAATGGCCTGCTCGTCTACCTCAATGCCCAGGGACGCCTCGACGAGGCCGTCGCCCTGGTCGAGCCGAATGGTGGCCAGGTCCTCGAACCGAAGCACCCCATCGGTCCCTACGGCTTCCGTACCATCATCCTCGACAGCGAGGGAAACCGCGTGGCACTCCATTCGACTTGAGCGTGCCGGACGGGTCGGGCCGACTCACGCGGAGGGGAGCGCACCAAGCCCACATCAGCGGGCCACGGCTTGGAGGCTATTGGCGCGATGTGATCAACCTGTTAAGGTCTGATCTCAATGGGATGACCATTGGCCTGATAGGCACCGGGGTTCGCAGCATGGATGCCGCAGCCCCTCGATGGGTCACCATCTGAAGGCCCGTCAAGGCTGGCGCACGAGAGCGGACATCGAACCTGGCCTCAAGACCAGGATGGCGACTGCGCTCGGGCAGGGGGCAGGGGCAGGCTCTTCAGAAAACCGTGGTGTTCGTCATGATTTGCCGATCATGTCTTCGAGCACAGAGCGAGCCTCTCGAACGGTCTGATAGCGGTCATCCGGGCTCTTGGTAAGACATCTGCGGCAGAAATCGCCGAGCGATTCCGGGAGATCGGGTCGGAGGCGAGTCGGCGAGATGACCGGCGTGGCACTGATGACATCCGCCAGGATGTCCGGCAGTCTTCGACCGACCCAGGGCGGGCGTCCTGTCAGCAGGGTGAAGAGGATCGCCCCGATCCCATAGATGTCCGTACGCACATCGATCTCGCCATACCCTCGCGACACCTGCTCCGGGGCCATGAAAGGCGCCGTGCCTTCGATCTCGGCCGTCCATTGCCAGTCCTCGTCCCGCGAGCGCGCGAGACCGAAATCCGTCACCCGGACGCTCCTTTCCCCGTCCAGGACGAGGTTGGCCGGTTTGAGATCGCAGTGGATGATCCCCCTCGCATGCGCGTGTTCCAGCGCATGACAGGTCTCGATGGTCCAGCGGATGGCCTCCGAGACGACGATGCGTCTCGTCCTGCCGACGAGGTCGAGGTCCTGGCCGTTGACGAGATCCATGACGATGAAGTACGAACCGGCTGGTGTGCGGCCCAGGCCGTGAATTCCGACGATCCTGGGGTGACTCAGCCTCGCGATCGTCCGTGCTTCGCCGATGAAGCGCCGGACGATCCGCGGTTCATCGAGGAACGACTTGCGGAGGAATTTCACGGCCACCCGCCGACTCGCGCCGCGCTGCCACGCCTCGTAGACTTTCCCCATCCGCCCCGCGCCGATCATCCGTTCCAGAAGGAAGTCCTCGTGCGTGAACAGCGGACCGTCGTGCGTTGGATCGGTGGGCATCCCGGGAAGCGCGGAACCGGAATCCGGACGAGATCTGGCGTGGAGATCGACCCGCTCCTCCGCGAGTTGATCGTCGATACGGACCAGGTTGGCTCGAATTCGGTCCGGACCCTGGTGGAATCGCGAGAGAATCTCCGCATGGGACGGCCGATCGCCCCAACGATGCCGGACCCGGTACTCCTCGGCGATGAGCTCGATCGGCAACTGGTCGAGTGCGACCAACTCGGGAAACCTGGCGACATAATCCTCCAACAGGACCCGATCCCGGGTGGGTGAATTCCGAGGGCCTTGCCGCCAGCGGAATTCGAGGTCGATGCAGATCAGTTCGACCAGGAGGCGACGTCGATCGCATGGCGCGATGGCCATCGGCCCTCCCAGGTATCGCGCGAGGTCGCACGCGCCGTCCGACCGCCAGGCCCGCTCAAAACTCAGGATCCGCGATTCGAACTCATCGTCAGTCATCGTCGAGTCGCCCGGCCAGGACCTCGCGGATTTAGGCCAGGGTGCGTCGGACCGTCCGTTCCGATCGCCCGGTGTCGTCCGCGATTTCCGAGAGCTCCGCGCCTTGCAACCGCAGTTCGAGCACGCGCCGTCCCAGGGGACTCAACCCCGAGAAGACGTGTTCCAACTCGTCGGCCAGCGCGAGGGCATCCTCGGGAGTGGGATCCTGTGGCCGACCCGGAATCCGCCCTTCATCGTCACGATCCAGGGGGAATTCCCGATCGACCGACCGACGCTCGGCACGTTGATATCGGACCTGTCGGAGTAGCTTGTACCGGGTGATCGACGCCAGCAATCGCCAGAGATCACCGCCTCGGCCCAGCTTGAAGCGGCCGGCTCGCACTCCGACGAAGAAGCTGCGATAAACCGAGAGTACGATATCCTCCGGATCGGTACGGCTCGCCACTCGGGGCGACAGCCGGCTCCGAGCCAGCAGGGTCAGCCTGTCGAAGTAGCGGGAGAAAATCTCATCCGCAGCGCGATCGTCGCCGTCGCGGAGCCTTTCCAGCAGGACGAGCGAGGTCCATCCGACCGAACTCTCGTCTCTATCCATCGAAACATTCCTCCGCGTCGCGAGCGTGATGAGGTACTCTGGGATGTCCGAGGCGAGGCGGGCCCCGGTCCGACCTCGTATCCATTCTAGCGAATCGCGTCCGATTGATGGCCGCTCGCTCCGAGATGATGGCATTACCAGGGGTCGGCGAATCGAAAGACCTTCACCTCGGGAGCGAATCCATGGCCTACGTCGTGACGGAACCGTGCTTCGGTTGCAAGTACACCGATTGTGTCGTCGTCTGCCCATGCGACTGCTTCCGCGAGGGCGATCAGATGCTGTTCATCGATCCCGAACACTGCATCGATTGCGATGCATGCATCCCCGAATGCCCTGTCGAAGCGATCTTCTACGAAGAAAACGTACCCGAACCGTGGAGGGATTTCGTTGCCCTGAATCGCGAGATGGCCGCGATCTGCCCTCCGATCGTCGATCGGAAAGAGCCGCTCGTCGGCCGTCGCGCTTGACCACGAGGCGATGCTCGCGAGTCGCCATGTCTCTCCTTGCACATCGACGGCTCATCGGCCGACGGTCAACCTCTTGAGGAGACCGCCAAACCAATAGGATTTCCCGTTGCCATGCCCGTACCGATCGGAGAAAATCGATCTCCGGCTATGCTCTTCCATCTCGACGCGGGGCCATTTCAGCGAGAATTCTTCGGCCGGTGCGGCCTGCCTTCTCTCAGGATCTCACAACATGAAACGATGCCCTTACTGCGCGGAGCAAATCCAGGATGTCGCGGTCAAATGCCGATACTGCGGCGAAGTCCTCGATCCTGCCTTGAGGAGGGCGAACAAGAAGACCGGTGGTGTATCGGTCCTTCAACGCCTCGTATTCGCGATCATCTGGTCCGTCGTCCTGTTCATCGCGTTCTTCATCATGGCCACCGGGATCGCGGGCGGTATCGCTGGCGCCAAGGATCCGGAGCACGGGGCGGAGGCCGGAGCACGTGCGGGGGAGTACATCGCCGACAACTTCACGGGCTGGATCTTCGCGGGATCGGTCGTCGTGGCGACCGCGGGTTCCTTCTTCGGCGTCCTGCCCGGCACTCGCCGGAAGCAGGATTGAGGAAATGCGGACATTCGGCTTGCGGGGTCGTCAAGGAGTCCGCGACCATGAATGGAGGATGGCGGGGTTCGAAGTGGTGAGAACCACTCGCCTCGCCATCCGGTAATCTAGGGTTCCCATGCCGGGCCCGGCGTGGCGTCCGACTTGCAACCTGCGCAGGGTTGCTCTATCCTTAAAGAAGTGTTGGGTTCACGACCGATTCCGCGAGATCGTGGGATCTCGCGATCACACATTCCGGGCCGCCGCGACGACGCTGATGGCCGAGCGTTCCGATGCGGGAAGGGACCTCGGGGAGTCAAGCGATGATCTTGCGTTTCCTTTCGGCGATCATGGCGGTGATCCTGGTGGTCGGCTTGGCGGATGCTCGGGCCCAGGATGCGGGCGGAGCAGCTCGCGATCCGCAGCCGGAGAAGAAGGCGGCGGACCCGCAGGATGCCCCGGCGTCCGGCGATGATACGACCGCCTCGCCCTCCGCCGCGGCGAGCAAAGACCCATTCGATGTGGCGGAAGCCCGGATGAAGGCGACCGAGCCGAAGTCCCTGGGAGCCGATGGCAAGAGCGATCCGTCGCGTACGGCCAAGGGGAAGACCGAGAAGGCCACCTTTGGCGCCGGCTGCTTCTGGCACGTCGAGGAGATGTTCGAGTGGCTCCCCGGGGTGAAGTCGGCGGTGTCCGGTTACTCCGGCGGCGCCGTCGCCAATCCGTCTTACGAGGAAGTCCACGAGGGGGTCACCGGTCACGCCGAGGTCGTCCAGGTCGAATATGACCCGGCGGTGGTCTCCTACGAGCAGTTGCTCAAAGTCTTCTGGAGTGGCCACGATCCGACCCAGTTGAACCGCCAGGGACCCGACGAGGGCACCCAGTACCGTTCGGTCATCTTCTTCCACAGCCCCGAGCAACGCGAGGCCGCCCTCAAGTCGTACCGCCAACTGACCGCACAGCGAGCCTTCGGCGGCCCGATCGTGACGCAGCTCCTCCCGATGAAAGCGTTCTTCCGCGCCGAGGAGTATCACCAGAATTACTATGGAGGAAAGGACGGTCGTCCGTCGGCACGCAACGCGAAGTCGAAGCGGGCACGGAAATCGACCGCCAAAGCATCGGCGGCCAAACCGGCTGCCAAGCAGGCGGTCTCCAAGGAGAAAGTCGAGGATACCGCCACCGCGACCACGGCCCCGACCGCCAATCCCAGCCCGCCGACCACGGCCCCGGCCGATCCCGAGTCGTGACGATGGAACCGCTTAGTCTGATCGTCGTCGGCGTGCGCACGCCCATGGGCGCCTTGAACGGTTCCCTCGCCGCTATCTCCGCGCCCCGACTCGGGGCGTCGTGCATCTCGGCCCTCGTCGAACGGTCCGGTGTCGAGGGGAGCCGGATTGACGAAGTCATCATGGGCAATGTCATCGGGGCAGGGCTCGGGCAGAACCCGGCGCGTCAGGCTGGGATCTTCGGAGGGCTCCCCCACGAGATTGGCGCGACGACGGTCAGCAAGGTCTGCGGCTCCGGCCTCAAGGCGGTCATGCTGGCCGACCAGGCAATCCGGCTCGGCGACGCGGGCCTCGTGATCGCCGGTGGGATGGAGAGCATGAGCCAGGCGCCTTATCTCCTGACCAGGGCCCGCGACGGCTACCGGCTGGGTCATGGCGAACTCCTCGACGCGATGATCCATGACGGGCTCTGGGACGTCTACGGGCAGAAATCCATGGGCGTCTACGGCGATCTCTGCGCCGCGACGTACGGGATCAGCCGCGAGGCGCAGGACGACTTCGCGGTCCGGAGCTTCCAGCGCGCCCGCAGGGCGATTGCGGACGGTGTCTTCGCCGAGGAGATCGTGCCGGTGGCCGTGACGGTCCGGGGCCGATCGACCCTCGTCACCGAGGATGAAGGGCCGGCGAAGTTCGACGAGGCGAAACTACGGACCCTCAAGCCGGCCTTCGGACCCGCGGACGCATCGTCCACGATCACCGCCGGGAATGCGTCCAGCATCAGCGATGGAGCGGCCGCCCTGCTGGTCGCATCCCAACGCCAATGCGGTCTCCTGGGCCTCCGGCCCGCGGCCCGGATCGTCGGCGGCGTCACCCACAGTCAGGCCCCCGATCAGTTCACGACCGCCCCGGTCCAGGCCATCCGGAAGCTCCTCGATCAGGTCGGCTGGACCATCGGCGAGGTCGATCTGTTCGAGATCAACGAAGCCTTCGCGGTCGTCTCGCTGTTCGCCGAGCGCCAGCTCGCGATCCCCCCTGAGAAGCTCAACATCTACGGCGGTGCGGTCGCACTCGGTCACCCCATCGGGTGCAGCGGAGCCCGAATCCTGGTGACCCTCCTCAACGCGTTGAAGCGATCGGGAGGCCGTCGCGGCGTGGCCAGCCTCTGCATCGGCGGCGGCGAGGCCGTCGCCATGGCGATCGAGACATCCGACGGCGCTTGATGTATACGGCGATACTCACAATCCCGACCTTGTGCGGAAAAATCGAGACTTCTCACGAAGACCACCGGACGGAGCGAGATCGAAGCCCATGACCACGGTCGTGAGACCGTGGTTCGGACGGGACGAACGTCCTCCAACCTCGGGCGTCAGCCCGATCCGCTCGGGAGATCGCTTCACGTCCGTCGTCACCTCCTGGCATACGGCGACGAGTGTTAAAAATGCTGCACTTCACCTTTCTCCGGGAACAATCCGACCTGATCCGACGCTGAAGAGTATGCTGCGATTTCCTATAGAGGTTCTCGTTGTCTCATGGCAAGATTTAATAAACCGCCTGTCGACACGAGCACCGCAAGAATCCATCTTAGAACCATTGCTATCATGAGCGAAGCCATGCGCCGTATCGCGATGGACGGCATGAGTCAAAGATGGTCATGACCCGCACCCTTGCAATTGGGTTGTGCACCTGTAGAATAACCTGACCGCGATGGCGGCGAGCACGTCTGAATTCCAAATTCTCGGACTAGACGGATTTTCGGTACGGATTTGTCGGTGAACTCTCACCGCGCTCCCCTATTCACCATGACGGTCTAGGCTCAAGGCCAATCTCCGAATACAAGAAGCTACATTGCGAATGCCGAGCGTTTGTGTTGTCGCGGACGGGGGATTCCTCGGTCCGGCCATCGCGACGCGTCCCGACTAGAACAACGGTCCGGCGGTTTACAAGCAACCACGCGGATCGCGAGTTTCCCACATGGGTTGAACAACGTATCTCGTCCGGTCGTCTCAGGATGAACATCGATCGCGGGCGGAAGGATCGAAAGACCTCTTCATGGCTCAGCTTGCCGATCGGCCCTCGCGAAGAGAACGGCCACACCTCCGCAGGAGGCCAGCGTTCATGGTGGAAAAGACCTCGGAGTCTCCTGTCCGGATCATCGGTAGTCGCGAGCTGCACCAGAACCTGCCCGGGATTCTCAGGGACCTGGAGAACGACAGCGTCCGATATGTCCTGACCGTCCACGGCAAGCCGAGGGCCGTGCTCGTCGGTGCCGAGCCCTACCTCAACATGATCGCCGAGGGCAAGGGCTCCAGCGAGGTCCTGGTCGGCCTCCAGCTCTCGGCGCTACTGGGTGGCGGTTTCGATTCGGCGACGCTCGACGACCTGGAGAAAGCCATCGACTCCAAGAATAGCTGAGAGGCTATCCGGACGACCCGGATCGAATGCCCCGACGAGGCGTCCTCTGTTGGAGACCTCGACTCGGGGCGTAGCATTCCAGTCACTTCAACTCGGAAGCCGGCGTCGATTCCTTCTTACGCAATCGCGCCCGGATGACCTCATAGACGGCCGGCAGGACCGAGACGACGATGATCGCGTAGATCACGAAGTGGAAGTTCTTTTGAACGACCTCCAGTCCCGCAAACCACCAGCCGGCGATCAGGAACATGAGGACCCACGCCGCCCCGCCGACCACGTTGTAAAGCGCGAAGCGGAGGTAGCTCATCTTGCCGATGCCGGCCACGAACGGGGCGAAAGTTCGGACGATCGGCATGAACCGCGCGAGGATGATGGTGATACCGCCATATTTCTCGTAGAACTCGTGGGCACGCAAGAGATGCTTCTTGTTCAGGATCCGGGAATTTTCGCGCGTGAACACATGCGGCCCGAGGTAGTAGCCGACGCCGTAATTGACGGCGTCGCCCAGGATGGCGGCGACGACCAGCAGCACCGCGGTCGTCCCCAGTTGGATCGGGGAATTCGGGTGGGCCGTCACGGCGCCGACCGCGAAGAGGAGCGAATCGCCCGGCAGGAAAGGGGCGACGACCAGCCCCGTCTCGGCGAAGATGATCAGGAAGAGGGCCGTGTAAGAGATCGCCGGGCCGACCGCCACCACGAACGCGTTGATTGAATCCGGGCTGAGGTGACGCAGGGCTTCGTAGAGCAGCTTGACAATTTCCATCCCATACTCCAGGGGGCCTGACGGCCGGCTCCACGGCGGGCCGGGGTCGCAAGGGCCGGGCGCGACGGGCGTCCGGCGACGATGCCAACGATCCAGGGAAGAGCCATCTCAGGGCTGGCGAAAGGATCGGATCACAGATTGCGGATTCCGTAGTGCAGATCCATAAGCCATTCGTGCGTAATGCTTAAGACAAACTCGTAATTCGTAATCTGGAATCGAATCTTCGCTGCTTCTCACGGAGTGGAAGATCTGGCGGCTTCCTGGTCGCGCGATCGGACCGGCAGGCGGACATTCCGGATCCCGGCCTCGTCGCAGGCCGAGAGCACGTCGGCCAGATCCTGGTAGACCAGTGAGGCGTCGGCCCGGATCACGACGCCCTGATTGACGTAACGGCCCCGGGCCTCGCGCAGCAGTGTCACCAGGCCGTCGAGGTCATAAGTGGTTTCCCCGACGGCCACCGCTCCGCGCTTGACGACCGTGAGCACCAGGTCGTCGGGCGCCGCCGTGAGCGGGGCGGCCTCGACGACCTGGGGGACGTTGACCACGAACTCGTTCTCGTCCCAATCATAAAGCCGGGTGGCGGCCATGAAGAACACGAGCAGGCAGAGGATCACGTCCACCATCGGCGTCATGTTGATGATCGGCAACTCGTCGGCCTGGACGCGGCTGGCAAGCATCAAGGGATTCCTCGACGGGTCATCGCGGGGGCTTCGTTGATCAGAGGACGCGGGATTCCTGCCGGAGCGGCTCGGGCGGTGTCATGGGGAGATGCCGGCGATCCTGCGACGAGTGCCGTTGCGACTCGGCGGAGACCAGCTCGATGACCTGCCGGGTACGATCATCCAGCTCGCGGACGAGGAGATCAACCCGATTGAGGAAGAGATAATAGAACGCGACGGAGATGATCGCGATCAGCAGGCCCATCGCGGTCGCGACCAGTGCCAGGCTGATCCCGTGCGCCAGGGCCTCGCCGCGGGCCGGCCCCACCCGACCGCCGAGCGCGTCGAACGACTGGATGATCCCGATCACGGTCCCGAACAAGCCCAGCAGCGGCCCGAGCGTCGACATCGCACTCAGCACGCGGAGGTTCCGCCTCAATTCGACGACCTCGCCGGCCGCGTCATAACTGAGGATCTGGCGGATGGTCGCCCCGGGCTGGCCCCACGCATTGACCACCATAGCGAAGATCCGCGCCGCCGGAGAATCGTGCGCCCGGCACAGCTCGAGAGCACGCTCGCGGTCCAGCTTGCCGCCGGAGAGACGCTCGAGGAATCGATCGGCGAACTCGCGGGGGATCACCCGATCGCGACGCAACGCCAGGGCGCGTTCGAGCACGAATCCTAGCGTGAAGATCGAGCAAGCCACCAGCAGCCAGAGCATCGGATTGGCCCGGCGTACCAGTTGGACGATGCTCGACCGGTCGATTCCCGGCCTCTGGACGGCGGTGCGATCCGTCGGAGGAACCTCCGCGACACCCGGCGCGCCCTCGGTAGGCCGCTTTTCCACCCCTTCGGCCTTCGTTGCCACGTTCTTATCGGTCGGGGATTGGGCACGCAGATCGGCGAATCCCGACAGCGATACGATCGCGACCAGGCATGGAATCGTAAGGATGAGCGGGCGCAATTTCAGGATCATCAAAGGTCGTCCTCGGGATCGGCAACCGATGCATCTTAGCCCAACTCGCACGCTTTTCCCAGTGCGAGCCGCGTTGCCGATCACGGGGCGATGCGCGTCAGGCTTCCTTCGCATCGATCCAGGGCATGAGGCTCCGCAACTTCTTACCGACCTGCTCGACGGGGTGTTCGCGCTCGAGGCGCTTGGTCGCATTGAAGACGGGACGATTGGCGCGGTTCTCGAGGATCCACTCCCGGGCGAACTGACCGGTCTGGATCTCCTTGAGGATCTTCTGCATCTCGAGCCGGGTCTGCTCGGTCACGATGCGAGGGCCGCGGGTATAGTCGCCATACTCGGCCGTATTCGAGATGCTGTACCGCATGTAGTTGAGGCCGCCCTGATACATCAGGTTGACGATCAGCTTCAGCTCGTGGAGGCATTTCGAAATAGGCGCTCTCGGGCTGATATCCGGCGCCGATCAGGGTTTCGAAGGCCATCTTCACCAGCGCGCTGACGCCGCCGCACAGCACGACCTGTTCGCCGAACAGGTCGGTCTCGGTCTCCTCGGCGAAGGTCGTCTGGAGGACGCCCGCGCGGGTCCCGCCGATCCCCTTCGCATAGGCCAGGGCTAGTGCCTTACCGCCGGGCGAGCAGGTCTCCCCGGTGGCGATCAGGCAGGGAACCCCGCCGCCCTTGACGAACTCGCTGCGCACCAGGTGGCCGGGACCTTTGGGCGCGACCAGGGCGCTATCGACCCCCTCGGGCGGGACGACCTGGCCGAAGTGGATATTGAACCCGTGCGAGCAGAGCAGGAGATCGCCGGGTCGCAGATGCGGCTTGATCTCGCGGGAATAGATGTCACCCTGCACCTCGTCGGGCAGCAGGATGTTCACCAGGTCGCCCGCCTCGGCGGCCTCGGCGGCCGAGACCGGCTTGAAGCCATCCTTCACGGCGAGTTCGTAGTTCGCCGAGCCCGGCCGCTGGCCGACCACGACTTCGCAGCCCGAATCGCGGAGGTTCTGGGCCTGCGCATGGCCCTGGCTGCCATAGCCGATCACCGCGATCGTCTTCCCCTTGAGCAGCGACAGGTCGGCATCCTGGTCGTAATACATCTTGGCGGGCATCAGCGTTTCCTTTGCGGTAGGCAGTAAGCAGCGGACTATAGGCAGTGAAGCATAACAGTTGACCCCTCTTAATGGCTCACTACCTACTCTCAAGTGTCAGATTCAATTGGCTATCATGCCGCAGGCAGTAAGGAAGGACAGCCGGCCTCGTCTTTACTGCCCACTGCCCACTGCCTACTGCGAAGCATCAAAGCTCCGAGTGGCCCAGAATTTCGGGCGGTGCGTCCTCCGGTTCGGCCGGAGGTCCGGGACGGTCGGCACGATCGCCCTCGAGCGCCCGATCTCCACGCACGAGGGCGATCCGGCCCGTCCGGGCGACCTCTCGGATCCCGTACGGCCGGACCTGCTCGATGAACGCCTCGATCTTCTTCTCCTGGCCCGAGATCTCGATCATCAACTGGTCGGGGCTGACGTCGGCGATCCGGCCGCGGAAGATTTGCACCAGCGCCTGGATCTCCGCGCGGAGGCCCGGCGGTGCATTGATCTTGATCAGCATCAGGTCCCGCTCGACATAGTCCTCGCTGGAGATGTCGTGGACCTTCACCACCGTCACGATCTTCTTGAGTTGCTTTCGGACCTGGTCCAGGTGACGATCGTCGCCCATGACGACCACCGTGATCCGAGAGAGATTGGGATCCTCGGTCTCCCCGACCGCCAGGCTGTCGATGTTGAATCCCCTCGACGAGAACATCCCCGAGACCTGCGCCAGCACTCCGGGCCGGTTCTGCACCAGCGCCGACAGCAAGTGACGCCTACGTCCCGAATCGGATTCGACCGCCATCTCTCCCTCACCTTCACCGTCGGCTGATACCGCGTGGCCTGGATCGACTCGACTACATTCTTGCGATTGCGACCCCACAAGGGAAGCGGACGGAGCACCCACATCCGGGCGGCGAGTCGGTGCGAGCCCTTATGAAAGTAGGGTGCTCCGCGAGCACCGAGTCGCCCCCGCGATCGAGGACGGTGCTCGCAGAGCACCCTACGAAGACCTCTCTAGACACGCTGGTTGAGCACGAGGTTCAGCCGAACGACGCGTTCCGGTGCCCTCAGAACACGCTACAAATTCCTTCGTGAGCCCACTTCAAGGATGATCCTGCGGGAATGGGCCGGGGAAACCACCCTGGAATCCACCCGGTCCCGGTGCCGTGGGCGAGGCACCCGCGGGGCCCTTCGGCTTGATCAGGACCGAGGGCTCGATGTTGATCTGGTTGAAGCTCTCGACCGGGGTGACGTAATACCAGGGTCCGAATCGATCCGCGAGCTGCTTGACGCGCTTCTGGCCGTCGGCGATCTTCTTCTCGTAGTCGGCCTGGTCGCGCTTGGCCTTCTCCTCGGCGGCCTTCTGATCCGCGATGTACTTCGGATCGTTCGGGTCGGGTGCGAAGGGATCATCGGGAAGGGCCGTCGGATCGGCCGGCTTGGACGCGGGCTTCTCCGATTCCTTCTCCGGCTTGGGGATGATGGTCGGATCGAAGGAGGCCGTCACCATCAGGAACCGGCTCTCCTGGGTCCCCTCGGACTTCTTGGGGGCATCTTTCTTCTCCTCGACCTTGGCCTCGACCGTGTCGGGCGTACCGGCCGTCAGCTCTTCGCCCGTGGCGAAGACGGGCCCGCCATACCGCAGCGTGTAGACGATCCCGTCCTCGGTCGTCACGACAATATCCCCCTGGTCGGTGAAGAGGCCCTCCAGGAGGAGGAAGAACCCCTTGTTCCTCAGCGAGGCCTGGACCGTCTGGATGAGCTTGACCTTCTGGAGCAGTTCGGGGGTGAGCTGGGTCCGGTCCATCTTCTGGACGAGCTTGATCTGCTCGAGGATCTCCTTGCCGGGCTCATTCGGATCCTTCAGGCCCAGCGGCTTGGGCCGGACGCCGACGATCTTGAGGTCCCCCAGCGCGTCGATGATGGGACGCATCATGTCCTCGTTGACTTCCTTGTCCGGGGGGAGGCCGGTGGTCGCCACTTTGCCGTCGGGCTGGGGGCGTTCGATCGTCACCTTGGACCACGGGCCGGTCGAGTCCTTGCGTTCGATCGTCGTCTTCTCTCCCGGCACGCGTTTGAGGTAGGAACCCTGTTCGTCGCGGGCTTCCTGGAGCTTGTAATGGTCGAATACGATGCGGCGAACCTTGCCCGTATCGAGCTTGAGCAGATTGGTCTCGATCCAGTCGGCGAACCGGGTGGAGAGGTCGGCCTTGACGTTCACGCCGTAGGTCCGCTTCTGGGTGGGGACCCGCACGTAATAGAGCGAGGCGCCCTCTTTGCGATCGGCTCCCTTGATCTCCTTGCCGATGATGAAATCCACCAGCACGTTATCCGACGAATCGCGGAAGATGACGCGCTTGCCGCGCCCCTGCATGTTCATGATCTTGGCGTCGAGCGGGTCGATGACCCCCATCGCCTCCTGCTCCTTCACGTCGTCGCTGCGGATCGTGTCCTTTTTCAGGTCCATGACGGCGGCCGCAGTCTTCGAAAGCCGGTCCTTCGCGTCGGCCGGGTAATCATTGTGCGACGGGATTACCCACTTCTTGTCCTTGTACATCACCCGGAACCGCGACGTGCTCGCCGTCGAAGGATCGAAGCTCACGACCTCCAGGTCGGTGCATGCCAGCGGATCCTGGAAATCCGGGAAGAAGGGTTCCCCCTGGTCGCTGAACTGCTGATTCTTGCGTACGTCGCGCGTCGAGACGAATGCCGCACCGGTCAACAGAAGGGCCACGGCGACGAAGGTCAAGGTCTTTAGCAGCTCATTCATACGCTCGTTCCTCTCGCTGAGGGTTCAGTGGTCAGAGCTCGTGAAAGGATTGGATTGCAGATAGGACGGCCCGGATCATCGAGCCTGTGCGGTGACCACGGTCGTGAGACCGTGGTTCGGACGGGACGAACGTCCTCCAACCTCGGGCGTGAGCCCGATCCGCCGTGCGAAGATCGCACTGACGTGCGAGGTTGGAGGTTCCCCGTCCGAACCACGGGCTCACGCCCGTGGTCACCCGATGCTGACCTGTGAGGTTCGGGTTTCTATGCAAGGCTCCGTAAGAACATTCACATTTCGCGACCCGCCATCCGGCCACTTGAGATTATGCCAGCCGCGTGGGTACGGCACCGAGGTTTTCGCGACGCAGCCGGACGATCCAGACGATGAAGCCCAGGATGAGAGGCGGCATCGGGGGCAGTGCCGCGGCCTTGAAGCGCACCCCGTTCTGGATCTGGCGCGTCTTCCGCTCGGTGTCGGCCTTGCTCTCGCGGATCTTGGCCGCCCTCGTGTCCTCGATGACGGCCTTCTTCACGTCGAACCGGCGCTGGGCGACCTGCTGGATGTTGGACAATTGGATGTCCTTGGAACCTTCATCCAGGTCGGTGCGGTTCTCCAACTGGGCGACCGCCTCCTTCAGGCCCTTCTGCGCCTCGTCGAGCTCGCGGGTGGCCTCCTCTTCGGCCTCCTTGGTCTCCTTGAGCAGCTCTTCCTTGAACTTGTTGGCCTGCTCCTCCACCTGGATTAGGGTGCGGTGCTTGAGCCGCTTCTTCCGGAGGGTAACGTACGACTCGTCGCCGGCCAGGACGTTGACGCAGTTGAGCACGAATGTGACGTTGTCGAAGTCCAGG
Source organism: uncultured Planctomycetota bacterium (assembly GCA_963777695.1). Taxonomy (GTDB): domain Bacteria; phylum Planctomycetota; class Planctomycetia; order Isosphaerales; family Isosphaeraceae; genus CAVZRC01. The sequence continues at coordinate 443,161 of CAVZRC010000005.1, read as the reverse complement.
TTCTCGATCTTGTTCCGCCGCATCTGGAAGAAGATCTCGGAGATCATGTCCAGGTCGGCGATCGCGATGACATTGATCTTGGTCGCCGGCTTCTCGTCTTTCTTGGCCTCGGCCCCCTTCTTGGCCTCATCCTTCTCCTTGGCCGGCGTGGCCGCGGAGGGCAGCGTGCCGGTGATGCGAGCGGCCAGGGTGTACGACTCGTCCGACCGGAGATACCGGCGGCGGGGGGAGAGTCCGGAGAAGCCCACGAAGCTCTGCTGGGCGATGTCGTTCCAGTTCAGCACGCCGCCCGAGCGATTGGTCCGCAACATCGGGGTGAATTCGAGGCCCGAACTGGCCGACCTGGAGCGGAGCAGGCCCGGGAACATCGTGACGACCTCCTGGAGGCCCGCGCTGGCGATCTGCTCGGGATTGAACGCGTCCGACTCGCCGCTCCCCTTGCCGATGAAGACGATCTCATTGGGCAGCTCGAGCTGGGGGTGGGGATTGTAGGCGTTCCAGACGATCTCGGTCGACGGCCAGTCGATGCCGGCCAGGTCGAGCAGCGGACGGAGGTTGCCCTTGGGCTCCGGCGGTTGACCGCCGCCGAACGGGCCGCCCGGCGGCATCTTGGGGATCTCGGGCGAGATCGACGGGTTCACGTAAGTGAACGGGTCGATGAACATCAGCGTCGCCCCGCCCTTCTTCACATAATCGGTCAGCGTGTCGATCTGTTTCTGCGTCAGCGAGGAGGGCTGGGCGACCAGCAGGACGTCCACATCGGCCGGGACCGGCGCGTCTGCCGCGACCGAGCTGACCTCGAACTGCTTCTTCAGCTCGGTGACGATCGACCACTCCGGAGTCTGGCTGAAGTTGCGGGTGTCGAACCCGCCCATCAGCTTGGCGTCGGTGGCGAGGATGCCGACCTTCTTGCGCCCGCTCCTGGAGACCACGCGGATCGACCGGGTCAACTCATATTCCACCGGCAGCCCGCGGTCGAAGAACGGGATCACCACCTCCTCGAGCCCCGAAGTGAACGCCACGCCCAGGAAGATCTCGGTTGACATCTGCTTGCCCTGATCGGCCGTGAAGACCTGCCTCGGCACGATGCCGAACTGCTTCTCCGCGTCGCGGGCCTCGTTGGAGTAGAGCTCGGTCGGCACCAGATTCAACTGGATCCGCCCGGCGCTCCGCGACGCATACTCCCGCAGCAAGCCGAGCAGGTCGGCCTTGGTCTCGACGTACTCGCGCGGGACTTCCGGGCTGTAATACGCCTGGATCAGCACCGGACGATCGGAGGGGATCTGGCCGACGAGGTTGAGCGAATCCCGCGAGAGCGTGTGCAGCCCCTCGGCGCTGACGTCGGCGCAGAGGGCGCCGACCAGCGGGAGGTTCAGGTGATCCACGACGATGTCGAGGCTGAACAGGGCGACGATCAACGCCGCGAACCGGACCGCGGCATGGAGCCACCTCCGGCTACTGGCCTCGCCGCCGGCCCAGTGGCGACGGCCCAGCATCTCCATGTTCAGAAAGAGCAGGACCGCGGCACCGCCGCAGAAATAGAGCAGCCCCGAGAACGTGACCACGCCCGTGCCGAAGCCCTGGAACTGCGAGGGAACCGACCAGCCTTCCACCAGCCGGCCCACCGCGTCGCCCGCCTGGGGACCCGACGTCCCCATGAACGTCGTCGCCAGGAACTTCAGCCCGTTGCTCCGGAGGAAGAACTCCACCGTCGGCGAGCCCATCATCCCCAGGAAGATCGGCACGGCGCAGAACACGGCGCCCAGGATGAACGCCACCGTGACGTTCGAGGACAGCAGTGAGGCGACCATCCCGACCGCGATCAGCAGCACGCCCATCAGCCAGTAGCCCAGATAGGTCGCGAACAGGACCCCATAATCGGGCTCGCCCAGCAAGTGGAGGATCCAGACGTGCGACAGGCAGAACATCAGGGCGACGGTGTAAATCCCCAGGGCCGCAAGGTACTTGCCCAGGACGACGTCCAGGTCGTGCGCGGGGAGCGTCAGGAGCAATTCGTCGGTACCCTGACGACGCTCGTCGGCCCAGGTGCTCATCGTGATCGCGGGGATGAAGAACAGCAGCAAATACGGCATGTACCGGTTGAGTTGATCCAGGTTGGCCAGGTTGTTCGTGAAGAACACGTCCTGCCAGAACGCCACGCACGAGCTGATGAACACGAACAGCGTGATGAAAACGTAGCCGGCGGGGTTGCTGAAGTAGCTCAGGAAGTTTCGCTTGAAGACCGCCCAGATCACATGAGGGCGGCCCGGCCGAGGCCGGCCGGCGCGGGGAGTGGAGAGTTCCCGCTCTTTGCTGGTCGGTTGGGTTTCAAGCGTGGTCACCGGGGTCGTCCTCTCGTTCTCGAAGGGTCGCGTGCTCGAGGAGTACGGGGCTTTTCCGAAAATTCGCGGTTCTCTTTGCCGATTTCAAGTCAGGTTGACTGCCTGTCCGATGGGGCCCGAAGGCCCCGGTTATCCTGTCCGATGATCGGCCGTTGACGCGTCCGGGGTCGCTCGGGCGTACCACCATGGAACGACGCACGGCCGATGCGAGGATCGCCAAGGCGGCTCGCTCGTTCAGACCGGCTTGGCCGTCAGGTTGTAGAAAGCCTGCTCCAGCGTCCCGTTCTGGTGGGCGAGCTGGTTCGCCTTGCCATCGAAGACGATCTTGCCGTCATGGATGAAGACCACCCGGTCGGCGATCGGCTCGACCTCCTGGAGGATGTGGGTCGAGACCAGCACGGTCTTGGACTGGCCGAGGTCGCGGATCAACTGGCGGACGCCCCGGATCTGGTTGGGGTCGAGTCCGCTGGTCGGCTCGTCCATGATCAGGACCTCGGGGTCGTGCAGCAGCGCCTGCGCCATGGAGACGCGCTGGCGATAGCCCTTGGAGAGCTTGCCGATCGGCTTGTGCGCGACCGTCTCCAGTGAGCATTGGCCGACGACCGCGTCGATCCGGCTGCGGAGCTTCGCATGCGACATCCCGCGGGCTTCGCCGAAGAAGCCGAGCAGGGCCATCGGGGTCATGTCGGGGTAGAGCGGCCCGTTCTCGGGCAGGTAGCCGAGGTGTTCGGCCGCGCTGATGCGATCCGACTGGACGTCGATCCCCGCGATCCGGGCCGAGCCGTGGGTTGGCGCCACGAACCCGGTCAGCAGCCGCATGGTGGTCGTCTTGCCGGCACCGTTGGGGCCCAGGAACGCGACGACTTGACCCTTGGGGATGGAGAACGAGACGTCCCGAACCGCCAGAAACGACCCGAACTGCTTCGAGAGCCCATCGGCTTCGATCATGACGGACGTGGACATACCGGTGCGATCCTCCGCTGTTTCCACTGACAATGGTCCCGTGCCCGAGGTTCCAGTCCCCGTGCGTGCATCCGATCTCTTCACGATGGCACGATCGAGGCGGGGACCGCCGATCGACGCGGGGTACCCCGACCCGAGACGGCAAGGCGTGCAGCCCTCTCACAATACTACGAAGGCTGGCCGAATGAGTTCATTATGCGCAGAGGCCCCTCGTGACGCAACCGTCTTGGTCGGCTTGGTCACTTGTCATTTGTCATTCGTCATCCGCCGGGACCTGCCGACACGAGCCCAGCCCGCCGGAATCCCTGCTCCGTTTCCGAAATGGTAGCCACCGATCGGGAAGGGCTGTTATAAGACACGATATCGCGGCCGATCTCGTCCGATCCGACCAATGACCGATGACGCATGACCAATGGCCGAACGAAGAGGCGCCTTGATCGGCTGCGGCTACGTCTCGCAATTCCACCTGGAGGCGTGGTCGCGCGTCCCGGATGCGCGACTGGTCGCCTTGTGCGACCGGGACCGGCATCGGCTGGATCGAGCCGCTGCGCGAGTACCGGAGGCGCGCTGCTACACCGAAGCGTCGGACCTCTTCGAACGAGAAGAGCAGCTCGACTTCATCGAGATCTGCACGCTGCCGGAGTCTCACCGCGAGCTGGTCGGACTGGCGGCCCGCCACGGTACTCACATCCTCTGCCAGAAGCCGGCGGCGTTGGATCGTGCGGATTACCAATCGATGATCGAGGCATGCACCGGCGCGGGCGTGCGGCTGATGATCCACGAGAACTGGCGGTTCCGCCCGTGGTACCGTGCGATGCGATCGGAGATCGAATCCGGCCTGATCGGTCGGCCGATCCGGCTGCGGATCGCACATCACGACACTCGGCGCTCCGCCCGGACGGCTTCGCTCAGCAGCCCTACCTGACCACGATGCCCCGGCTGATCCTGATGGATATGGGGTGCCACCTCGTTGACACGTCGCGATACCTGATGGGAGAGGTCGAGAAGGTCTCGGCGACGATCGGACGGTTCGGAGACCAGACAATCGGCGAGGACATGGCCACGCTGACGCTCCTCTTCGCGGGAGGGGCTCTCGGCTCGCTCGACTTTAGCTGGTGCACGGCCCCCGACCAGGCTCGATTCGAATGGGCGCTGAACGCGACGGTCGCCGAGGGCACCGGAGGGACCTTGCGGCTGCTGACCGACGGCTCGCTCGAGTTGACCAGCCCGACCGGCAAGCGAGAGCGTCGCCCGGTCTCCCTGCCGCCGGACGACGAGGTCTACGTCGACGGCTATGCGGCCACCCAGCGACACTTCATCCACGGCCTGCTCTCCGGAGCCGAGCACGAGACGCGGGCCTCCGACAATCTCAAGACCATGGACGTGATCTGGACGGCATACCGCTCGGCCGATGAGCAGCGCACACTGTCGATCTGAACCGGCTCGGGCGCAGCCTCCGATCATGCCGATTCCGGCCGCTTGTCGCCGGAGCATCGCGGCGTTAGGATAGAACGCGTCCTCCTGCTCTGACTCGCACCCGTAGCTCAACTGGATAGAGCATCGGTCTACGGAACCGAAGGTTACAGGTTCGAATCCTGTCGGGTGTACTCGCGATTGTGAACGACTGAAACCGACTCGGCTCGCCCAACTCCCTCAATTCCCAACGGTTTACGCTCTACATCCACGCCCGAGCGATCAAACCGATCATCACGCCAGTGACCGACCCGATCCGTCTCGAACCGTCCCCTGAGTGCTACCGAAAGCGCCGCAGGCTGCGACCCCAGACCCCGATCTGGCCGCCCTCATCGACTTCTGGAATCAGGCGGTGCCAGTTCACGACAACCTCTGGCAAGACGGATTCAGCACAGCCATCGCATAACTAGGCGGCCTCTCTCGACGCAAGTATCAGGGTGGAAATGGGGTTGCGGAACCCGCCCGGCTTCAATCTCGGCCCGATGACCGAGGCAGGGATGGCTTCAGGCCGAAATGATTACTGCCCCACTCGCACAGGGATTCCATCATAGGAATGAGTTTCTTGCCCTCTTCGGTGAGCGAATAGCTGACCGCCTGGGGAGTCGAGTTCGAGACAAGGCGTTCGACGACCCCGTCGTCGGCGAGCTGCCGGAGTTGATCCGTGAGCACCTTCTCCGAAACGTCCCGTAGGAGATCACGGATCTGAGCGAACCGCATCGGACCAAACGAGAGATGCCAGAGGATCCGTACTTTCCACTTGCCGGACATCACATTGATTGTTGCCTGTACAGGGCAGTCGTGATGTCCTTCAACTCTCTTCGATAGATTCATGGATGACCTGTTTGGCCTCCTGCGAAAGGCTGCGCACGTGCCTAGGCAGGCTTCGACTATCCGTCCGCCGATTCTAACAGCGTTCGAGTACACTGCAAATGGCATCCGTCGTGACGTAAGTCGTTGAGCTAAATTGTCCACGGGATAGGCGACGATGGTCCATCTCATGAAACCTCTCCCGAGGTCCGCTCAAGGCGAATCGACCCGCGAGGGGCACGCTCAATTCAACTTCCGGCGAGGTTCGGAGCCTACTTTTTTGTGCGTTCTTCCCGTACTCGGGCTGCGACCATATCCTCCGCTTGAGACAAGAAGATTACATCCTGCCGGGGGACGGAACCGTCCACCGGCCCTTCTGATACGAAGGGGCAACTCATGATTCTCGTCACAGGGGCTTCGGGGAACGCGGGCGGGTCGGTCGTGAGTTGACTGCGTAGGGTGGGTGCTCCCTTCGTCGCCATGTATCGGAGCGGGGAGGACGCAAGCAAAGCGCCAGCCGGCATCGCGACCGTCGTTGCGGACTTCGCCGATAGGGCGAGCCTGGATCGGGCGCTGTCGGGCGTCAATGTGGTCTATCTGGTCTGTTCGCCGATCCCGACGCTGGTGGAGCTGGAGAGCAATACCATCGATGCCTGCGTCGACGCCGGCGTGAAACATATCGTCCTGAATTCTGCCCTTGGTGCCGAGGATTACACGGAGTCCTTTCCGAGCTGGCATCGAAAAGTGGAAGAGAAGCTGAAGAGATCAGCATTGGGGTACACCATCCTCCGTCCGAACGGATTCATGCAGAACATCCTGGCCTACATGGCTCCCAGCATTCGAGCCCAAGGAGCGTTCTATGCAGCGATGGGCAACGCCCGGACGAGTTTCCTCGACCTGAGGGACATCGCCGAGGTTGCGGCAAAGGCTTTGACCAACCCGGCACACCATTCGGGCCAGACTTATGAGCTTAACGGCCCGGAGGCCGTTACCCATGCTGAGCTGGCCGAACGCATCTCTCGCGTGGCGGCTCGTGAGGTCAAATACGTGGACATTCCGGAAGACGACCAGAGAAAGTCGATGCTCGGCATGGGAATGCCGACATGGCAGGTAGACGCACTCCTCGGGCTCCAGAGGTATTACACCAACGGTCAAGGCGGAGAGGTGACCGACGTCTTACCCAACCTACTCGGCCATTCGCCGATCACCCTGGACCAATTCCTTGCCGAGTACCGCGATGCCTTCCACGCTCAGAAGACCGACGAACCCGGGGCGAACGGTGCATCGCAATCCTCCGGGACTGGCATGAGCTCCGACGAGAGGAAACGCTTCGTCTACGATCATTTCAATGATTTTGTTAACAACAAGAACCTTGATGTTGCCGACGTGAACTTCTCCCCCGGCTTTCAAGATCACGGGGCCGATGTACCACCCGGCACGCCGCCCGGCCAGGCCGGGGCGAAGCAGTATCTCGCCGCGGCGTTCCGGAAGTTCCCCGATATCACCGTCGAAATCCTCGACATGATCGCCGAAGGCGACCGCGTCGTGGTGCGGAACCGCTGGACCGGCACCGAGGCGGCTTCTAACACGCGATTCGAGTTCTCCGGAATTGTGATCTGGCGGATCGCCAATCGCCAACTGGTCGAACGATGGGCCTACTTGACGCCACCGAAGCCGATTGACATGCGTCCCTGAGACTTTTCGGTGTGCCCGACTGGGCCGCTAGACCACCGTTCCGCTTACCGGCGCATGCTTGGTGCCACGCGAGCTGGGCATGCCCTCCAGGTCGGCGCGAACCCTAGGGACGCTCGGAACCATCGGGGGATCTCGCTGATATCAAGGACGGAAGCCCTCCCGCGAGGCATTGTCCTACGGATGTCTCACGTGTAAAGCGGGATCAGGGGCCGCCGTCGGCCGCCGAGAGCGGCAGCACGCCGTGCTGCACCGGCGCGGGGCGAAATCTCGGGCGGGGCAACCTGCGCTTTCATACTTGTGCATTACTCGGATTGACAAATTTCCCCGGCCGATGACTCGGTTGTTGACCGTCTCCGGTTGGACTGTAGACTGAAACGATCGCGGGGACGGGGGTTTCTTTACCTATCCGAACGGCATAAGGAGGGGATCACGGCCATGAGTCATGACGCGCAGGATCTTTCTCGTCGGGACATGATGCGGCTCGGGGCGACGAGCGTGGCCGCGGCAAGCCTCGCCAACCTGCCGGTGATGGCGGATGAGAAGGCCGCCGCTGACAAGCTGCCCAAGCGGCGATACGGCCGCACCGGTCTCGAGATCGGCTGGCTCGTCGGCGCCTCCGACTGGTCGAAGGAGCTCATTCCCAGGGCGGTGAACGCCGGGGTCAATTACTGGCACAAGGCCCAGGCGTGGAACGCCAATACGCTCCCGCCGGCCCTCAAGAGTCTGCCGAGGGAGTCGTATTATCTCGAGTGCGTCGTGGACCGAGTGAACGGGGACCATTCGCACGGCCGCATCGATGAAGAGCAGCATTACCAGTTCGTCAAGGGCCGCTTGAAGGCATCGGGCGTCGGGTATTACGACGTCTTCAAATTCCATTTCGGCTATCACTCCGTGGAAGAAGCGAAGCAGAACCCGGGCATGGTCCGGGCGTACGAGCGGCTCAAGAAGGAGGGGCTGGTCAAGCACCTGGCCATCTCGCAGCATCACTACAACTCGATCCGTGGGGACATGGCCTGGGAAATCCTCAACTACCTCGCGGACAATCGGCCCTACGACGCGACCCAGTTCTTCCACACCTACGGCGACCGCAAGGAGGTCCAGGAATGGATCGACGTGGCGAAGAAGAAAGACATCGGCACCATCGCCATGAAGACGATGGGCGGCGTGGGACGCGCGGCGAATGACGAGAAGTTCAAGAAGCTCCTGGCGGATCCGAAATACCAGGGCAGCACGCCCGCCGCGGCGATGGTCAAGTGGCTGAACTCGAACCAGAACCTCACCGCGGCGGTGATCGCGACCAAGAATTTCGATCAGTTCCGGGAGAATGCCGGCGCGGCCGCCAGCCTGGCCATGGGCCCGCAGGACCACGCGGCGCTCGGCCTGTTGGCCGGCTACAACAAGGGATTGACCTGCCTGCTGTGCGCCGAGTGCGTCTCCAGTTGCCCCGAACACATCGGGGTCGCGGACATCTTCCGGTACGAGCGGTATGCCCGGGATTATCACGAAGTTGAACCGGGCGCGGAGGGAATACGCCGCCTTGACGCGGAACGGCACGTCCTGCGTCGGCTGCGGCGACTGCCTGCCGACATGCGTACAGGAGATCGACATCGCCGCCAAACTGAAGGATGTGCACCGGCTGCTGGGATGATCGATCGTCGTCGCGAGCGGCCCTGATCCGCTCGCGACTCGCGGATCATCGGCCGCAGAGGCGGAAGATGCGAACGCTCCACGGCCAGCGGCCGAAGTCGCTGCCGGTGCCCATGGTTCCGCGTGCGCAACCCAGGCGCGAAAGGCTTCAGACCGGATATCGAGCCAAACCGGGAAGTGCGAATCTCGTCCAGGCAACTCGGAATGGTTCACACGACCCGTCGGCTCGCGAGCAGGACGAGCGAAGGCGATGAGCCGTGGGACATGAAGTCACGGGCTCGAGTGTGAGCGAGTCGCACAAACGAGGTCTTGATCAAGTTGTCGTGTCCGGCGAACGAAACGCGACTGAAGTCCCACGAAGAGGGGAGTCAATGGTAGCAAATCTCGTGAGAAAGCCACTAGAATTGCGGGATTCGCATCCGTGATGGACGGCGGCCGGCATGGCACGACCGCCGCCTGCGAGAGTCACAAGACTCGTTCCTGGACGTTATGAGAGCCGGGATGGGGATCGATCAATAGCGTCCGCCGCCGCCACCATGGCCACCGCCACGACCGCCACGGCCGCCGCCGCCACCGCCGTATCCGCCGCCGCCACCACCGCCGTATCCACCGCCACCGCCACCGCCGTATCCGCCGCCACCGCTCCGCGGTTCGCGAGGCTTGGCTTCATTGACGGTCAGCCGACGGCCGTTGACCTCCTGGTCGTGAAGTGACTGGATGGCCGCCTGGGCTTCCTGATCGCTGCCCATCTCCACGAAGCCGAAGCCCTTGCTGCGGCCGGTGTCGCGGTCGTGGATGACCTGGACGCTCTGCACGCTCCCGAACTCCGAGAACAGCTGCTCCAGCTCGGCGTCGCCGACCTGGTAAGGCAGGTTCCCGACATACAGTTTCTTGCCCACCGTCCGCTCCAAGATACTGAGGTTTGTGACCCTTCGCGCGTTACTGGGGTCCTATCAAATCGGGGCCGACGCGTGCGACCCTGCCGGAAGGAAGGCGAGTGAGGCAGGCGAGAGTAGAGTCCCTGAAGGATCGACGTCGCGCGCTTCTTCGTATTCCGACGCGATAATTATAGTAAGGACCGTTTCCGGGCGATAGTGCTTTTTACGACGATCTGCCCTCGTTTCCGCGAAGAATTCCCGCCAGGGAGCACGCGGATCACGTCAGGCCCGGGATAGAATATCCCCCGCGTAGAACCTGACCGCAACGCGAAAAAGCGATCGGCTCGCGAGCAATCGGGAGTTGCTGGCGAGCCGCTGGTTCAGGATCCGCATACGAGAGTCAATTATTCGGCATCGATCCGGGTTGCATCAGGCCACCGCTCACGCCGAGGCCGCCGGGCAGGGGACTGGTCATCCCCGCGGTACTCCCCGGCGTGAACATCGGAGCGCCGGCCTGCGGATTGAACGCACCGACCCAGCTGGTGGTGGGGCCGGTCGGCGAGCCCGGGATGACGATGCCTAGCGGCGGAAGCGCCGGGACCGGAGGGGCCGGCGGTGTGTAGGTCTGGCCGGACGGGAGGACCGGCGTGCCGGAACCCGTCGAGGTCGAGCCGATATAGGCCATGATCGGGGCCGTCGTCCCGTCGGGTGCGGGAGTGTTCCGGGATGATGTCGATGACGGCGCGTTGGCATCATCGGCGCCCGAGCCGACCTGGATCGTCAGCCCCGATCCCGTGGCCGTCGCCGTCGGCGTCCCGCCGCCGACATTCGGATTGCCCGTGAAATTGCCGGGCATGAACGACGAGATGCCCCGATTTCCCGTGACGTAGAAGCTCGTCGGGACCGCCGCCCCACTCACACTGCTCGCCGACGAGGCGACCGAGTTACTCGATGCCGAATTCGACGCACCCGGGAATGGCGTCGTCAACGTGTATCCACTGGTCGTCAACACGATCACGCCCAGATTGGCGATGGCCGGCACAATCCGCTGCTCAAGCATGCAATCCAGTAAATTCGGTTTCAGCGACCAATCCCGTTTCATCGGTGCCCTCTCCACAACCGAACTCGACCGCCGCTCATTCTCACCCAGAGAACGCGGACTGACCGGTCAGTCAGCCGCCTCACCAATATCTTATTGGTTAACATTGCGGCGGACAAGAACCTTAGCTCCCGTTTTTTTGAAGATTGTCTCGACAATTCGAAAGAGGCAAGCCAAGCACGATTGAGAGCTTACAGCAATCAAGGCGTGCAGCCTTGGATTGGCATGATCCTCGTAGGGCATTCGCCCCGATGAGTCCGCATCTCCTCCAAACGAGGGAGAATGCCGAATCATCGGCTTGCTTTGGGCCGGGGATGGTGGCGAGCCCGATCGCCTACTGCCGGAAGGATTCTCGATGTGCTGGATCGAAGCGGCTCGTCCTGAGAACGCGAAGATATTAGGACCCATAGACCTCGCCGTCAATGCCACATGACCGATGCAATCCTTGGTTATTGACCCGATGCCATTTTACCGGATGCCTTGACCCTTGCCTCGGCGGCTCGCATCTGATACTTCCATCTAGGTCTTCAAGTCATGCACAACCACGAATTTCGTGGGATTTGCTCGCACAGAGTCTCACTCGACGCTCGACCCGGGACATTCCTGCGACATTGCATCCGTGCAGGCGATGTGGCGTGCATCAGGAACGGGATTCAACCAGGAAACTCAAGGGCAGGGGGATTATGAACATCGCCAAGTTGGTCGTGGAAGTGATCGGGACGTTCTTCCTGGTCTTCACGATCGGACAGACTGTCAAGGGACCGGATGCCTCGACCATCGCGCCACTGGCAATCGGATCGGCATTGATGGTCATGGTATATGCGGGCGGACATTTCTCCGGCGGCCACTACAACCCGGCCGTGACCCTGGGTGTCACGCTCCGTGGCAAGATGTCGTGGGCGGAGGCGGGGCCTTACATGATCGCCCAGGTGATCGGGGCGGTCCTGGCCGCGGGCCTCGTGCTTTTCATCAAGGGGAGCACCACGGCGTCGCCAGCAGCTTCGACTCCCAATGAATACCAGATGATCGCCCAGGCGATCGGCGACTTCCTGTTCACCTTCGCCTTGGTGTATGTGGTCTTGAACGTAGCGACCGCCCAGGGTACCTCCGGCAATTCATTCTATGGCCTGGCCATCGGCTTCACGGTCATGGTCGGCGCGTTCGCCGTCGGGCCGGTATCGGGCGGGGCATTCAATCCAGCGGTGGGCGTGGGCGTCTTCGTCATGGGGCTGGCCAAGGTCCAGAATCTCATCATCTATCTCGTCGCCGACTTCGCCGGCGGTGCCGCAGCGGCCTTACTTTTCAATGCACTGGACATGGGTGGCGACAAGAAGCTCGTGTGAGAACTAAGGTTCGACTTTCCGACATGGCAACCTCCGATGACGGGTTGGACTCGCATGCCGGTCAATCGGGCGATCCGGACAAGACCGAGTCGGGATCGTCCTTCGACCGCGACATGATGGGAAGGGCCCTGGAAATGGCCCGCGAGGCCAGGAACCTGGGCGAGGTCCCCGTCGGCGCCGTGGTGGTGATGTCCGGCCGGATCATCTCGCAGGCATTCAACTTGCGGGAGACACTCGAAGACCCGACCGCCCACGCCGAGCGGTTGGCGCTGACCTGGGCCGGTCGTGTCCTTGGGACCTGGCGTCTCGATCATTGCGTGCTCTACGTGACTCTGGAACCGTGCGCGATGTGCGCGGGGGCGATCGTCCTGAGCCGGCTGGGCCGGCTGGTCTACGGTGCCATTGACCCAAAAGCGGGTGCTTGTCAGAGTTTATACCAGATCGTCTCCGACCCGAGGCTCAATCATCGTGTGGGGGTCACCGCGGGGGTCCTGGCGGGGGAGTGTGGCGAAATCCTCACAGAATTCTTCCAGGAACGGCGGAAGTATCGTAAACTAGCGTCGGCTGCGATGGCCGAGCCATCGTCTAGCGAAGCGGTTTGAATTCCGTCCGGGCGATCCATCCATGGTTTCGCCCCTTCGGGAGGGGTGCCTGAGTGGTTGAAAGGGCCGGTCTCGAAAACCGGTGTACCGCTTCGCGGTACCGTGGGTTTCGAATCCCACCTCCTCCGCTGTAGACTATCGAGCCGAATCGCGGTATTCCGGCTCGAACATTGGACGATCATCGCTGAATGACGGGAGCGACGGTGGTTGCCGACCTCATCGACGGGAAAGCCCTGGCACACGAGGTCCGCCGCCGGGTCGCGGCCGAGGTTGCCGAGCTGACCTTACGAACCGGTATCGTTCCCGGGCTGAGCGTCATCCTCGTCGGCGACGACCCGGCCAGTCAGGTCTATGTGTCGAGCAAGCAGAAGGCGAGTGCCGCGGCCGGGATGAATGGGAACATCCTGCGGCTCCCGGCCGAGACGACCCAGGCCGAACTCCTGGCGACGATCGACCGACTCAATGCCGACCCCTCGGTCCACGGGATCCTCGTCCAGATGCCGTTGCCGCGGCAGATCGAGGAAAGCGCCGTCATCGAGCGGGTGGCCCCGCAAAAGGATGTGGACGGGTTCCATCCCATCAACTTCGGCCTGCTGGCCCAGGGCACTCCCCGGTTCGTCCCCTGCACGCCCCTGGGAATCCGGGAGTTGCTCCTCGATGCCCAGGTCGAAACCCGAGGAGCCCACGCGGTCGTCCTGGGACGGTCTCAGCTCGTCGGCAAACCCATGGCGCTACTCCTGCTCCAGAAGGGAGCCGGCGGCGATGCGACCGTGACCGTCTGTCACTCCGCGACGCGAGACGCCGCCACGATCGCACGCCAGGCCGATATCCTGATCGTCGCGATGGGACGCCCCGAGCTGGTCACCGCCGACTGGATCAAGCCGGGCGCCGTCGTCATCGACGTCGGAATCCACAAACGCGAGGACGGACGACTCTGTGGCGACGTCCACTTCCCAAGCGTCGCCGAGGTCGCATCCCGGATCACCCCCGTCCCCGGCGGTGTCGGCCCCATGACTGTCGCCATGCTATTGCGAAACACACTCTTTGCAGCAGCGGGCAGTGGGCAGCGGGCAGTGGGCAGTAACGAAACAGAGCATGCTTAGAGAGCCAGTCATCGGTCAGGAGGTTCCGGGCCATTACTGCCCACTGCCCACTGCCGAGCGAAGCGAGGCCCCATGATCAAACTGGGCATCTGCAACGAGCTGTTCGAAGGCTGGGAATTCGGCCGGGTCTGTGCGACGGTCAAGGAGTTGGGCTACGATGGCCTGGAGATCGCCCCGTTCACGCTGGTACCCCGGATCGAGGAGTTGAGCGAGGGGCGTCGCCGCGAAATCAAGGCCATCGTCGCGGACGCGGGCCTCGAGACGATCGGCCTGCACTGGCTGCTGGCCAGGACGGAGGGATTCTACCTCACATCGCCCGAGCCCGACGTCCGACGCGCGACCGGAGATTACCTGGCGTCGCTGGCCGAGGCCACGCGTGATCTCGGCGGTTCGCTCATGGTGCTGGGCTCGCCCAAGCAACGCGACCTGTTGCCGGGCGTAACGTACGATCAGGCTGTTGGTTATGCGATCGAGGTCTTTGAAAGGGTGCTTCCCGTCCTGGACGCCGTGGATGTCGATCTCTGCCTGGAGCCGCTGGCGCCGAACGATACCAACTTCATCAATACGTGCGACCAGGCGATGGACGTGATCCGCAAAGTCGATCATCCGCACCTCCGGCTTCACATGGACGTCAAGGCCCAGAGCAGCGAGTTGGGCGTGACTGTCCCCGAACTGATCGAACGCCATGCCGCGCGAGCCGGCCATTTCCACGCGCAAGACGTCAACCTCCAGGGTCCGGGCATGGGGGAGGTGGACTTCGGACCGATTATGAGGGCACTGGTCGCCTCGGGCTATGATCGATGGGTCTCGATCGAGGTCTTCGACTTCTCTCCCGGGGCGGAGGAGACCGCCCGGCGAAGCATGGCATGCCTTCGACCCTTGCTGTCCGGCGCCTGACATCCTCCGAGGTTGGGTGGGTCCATCCGGGGGTCGCCAACGGCCAATGCCAGCGGACTTGCTCCAAGCCATGGGGTGCTCTAAGATATATGGGAACTGGGCGGTGAGGGCAAGACGACGACTGTGCCCGGAGCATTCACCAAGCGTTAACGTGTATTCCCGCTGGGACGGAGGTGCTGAGGGTTCGGAGTTGTCGGGGCTCCGATCTCCATCGCGTCCGGTGTCTTATTTTTTTTCTTCCGCTCTCCCGTGAGTCATAATGTGTCGGCCAGCGGCGGGCACCATATCGGTCCTGGCGAGGTACGGGACGGAAGCGAAGACCTCGATCTTCGGACCTTGACGGAAAATGGCACCACCTCTCGGCCTGCGGGCTCCGATGCGACCTCCAGGACGATCGTGAAGATTTTCCCTCCCGAGAGAGACGTCGGCGCGACGAATCAGCGGAGCGGAGCAGCGGTCAACGTACGAGCGAATATCCCTTCAAAAGGGTCGAAAGGATAAAGCATGCCATCGGGTAAGGACATCACGGGCGGCGGCTCGGCGGGCGGCGGCGGCAAACGGAACGGTGGTGGAAACATGAGCACGGGCAGCACCGGTGGCGCCAAGAAGAACGCCTATTGCTCGTTCTGCCGCAAGAGCTACCGAGATGTCGGCCCGCTGGTGGAAGGCCCCGGCGACGTCTACATCTGCGGCGACTGCATCGAGCTCTGCCAGTCGATCCTCGACCAGGAGCGACGTCGACGTGGCGTGCCCAAGACCCTCTTCACCGACATACCCACCCCCCGCGAGATCAAGGACCAGCTCGACGCCTACGTGATCGGCCAGGAGCGTGCCAAGAAGGTCCTCTCGGTCGCCGTCCACAACCACTACAAGCGACTGGTCCACGGCGAGGACCCCGAGACCGAGGTCGAGCTCGACAAGTCGAACATCCTCCTGATTGGGCCGACCGGCTGCGGCAAGACGTTGCTCGCCCGCACCCTGGCCCGGGTCCTGAACGTCCCCTTCGCGATCGGCGACGCAACAACTTTGACCGAAGCAGGTTACGTCGGTGAAGATGTCGAGAACATCCTGTTGAAGTTGCTGCATGCCGCCGACTTCGACCTCGAGGCCGCGCAGCGGGGCATCGTCTACATCGACGAGATCGATAAGATCGGCAAGACGACCCATAACGTCTCGATCACCCGCGACGTCTCGGGCGAGGGCGTGCAGCAGGCCCTCCTCAAGATGCTCGAAGGCACCGTGGCCAACGTGCCGCCCCAGGGGGGCCGCAAGCACCCCGAGCAGCAGTATATCCAGATGGACACCAGCAATGTCTTGTTCATCTGCGGCGGGACGTTCGTCGGCCTCGAACACATCATCGCTCGACGCGTCGGCCGCAAGACGATCGGGTTCGGCAGCCAGTCGCAGGTCGAGCAGCACACCGAGCAGCTCGGCGAACTGCTCAACAAGGTGACCTCCGACGACCTGCTCGAATTCGGCATGATCCCCGAATTCATCGGCCGCCTCCCGGTGATCTGCCCCCTGATGCCGCTGGACGTCAACGCCCTGGTCAAGATCATGACCGAGCCGCGCAACGCGCTGGTCAAGCAATACCGGCGGCTGTTCGAGATGGAAGGCGCCGACGTCGAATTCACCGCCGAGTCCCTCCAGGAGATCGCCAAGAAGGCCAAGGAGAAGGACACCGGCGCCCGCGGCCTCCGCTCGATCGTCGAGGAGATCATGCTCGAGATCATGTTCGAGCTGCCCGACCGCGCGGCCAAGGACAAGGGGAAATTCGTCGTCACGCCGGAGATCGTCCGCAAGGAGAAGAGCCTCTTCGACCTCCCACCCTCGCCGATGAGCGGCTCCAAGGCGTCCGAGCGCAAGCGCAAGAAGGAGAGCGCGTAGCCAGGGAGGACGCTGGCATGTGGGAAAGTCGGTGAACAAACCCTCTCAGAGGTTGAGTCGACCATGAGTACGGTTGATCATGCGCGCCCGACGAAGGTCCTTCCCCCGCTGGCTGCCGGCCAGCATCTCGATCAGCCTACGTTTCACGAGCGTTACGAGGCGATGCCGCCCGAGACGCGAGCCGAGCTCGTCGGAGGAATTGTCTACATGCCCTCTCCTGTGAGTGAGGATCATGGCGAGCCGGGCAACGACATCAGCGGATGGTTGTTCCTCTACAAGATGTCCACGCCGGGAGCGCGCAGCCCGAACGATGCCACAATCAAGCTGGATCGTCTTGGAGAACCTCAGCCCGATGGTCAGCTTCGGATCCCGGCCCAACTCGGGGGCCAGACCCATCTCGATGAGAATCAATTCATCACGGGCGCACCCGAGTTGGTCGCCGAGGTTTCACGCGCCAGCCGCCACTATGATTTGACGCAGAAGAAAGCCGACTACGAACGCGCGGGTGTCCTTGAGTACGTCGTGATCGACCTCGAACGCAGTCGAATTCATTGGTTCATCCGTCGCGGACGCCGTTTCAAGGACCTTCTACCCGGCCCGGATGGAATCTACCGGTCGGAGACATTTCCCGGCTTGTGGCTCGACGGAGAGGCCCTCTTCTCCGAAGACCGGCGCCGGTTGATCCGGATCTTGAAGCGCGGCCTTCGATCGCCGGAACACGCGGCCTTCGCGGCGAAGCTGGCCGATGCGCAGCGTCGAGTGGACAGGATGAAGTGATGGGTCTTCCCATCTCAATCCGGCTCGTTCTTCAAGATCCGGACCTCTTCCTGGAGCATCTTCTGCACCCGGTGCTTGGCCACGAAGACGTTGGCCACGGCCAGGCCGAGTTCCCGGGCGACCTCGGCGCCGGCTCGTCCCTGGACGGCGGTGAGGTGGAACGCGTCCCAGGTGGCCGGTTTGACGCGACCCTTGATCCGATGCATCGCGACCTCGAGCAGCTCGCGGTCGAAAGCGTCCTCGATCTGCCTTTCCAGGTCGGACCGCGCCTCGGCGGAGTCGGCGACCTGGGCGATCGGTCCGGCCTGATGGCCGGGGTCCTTGTTGCGGGCGGAGGTGAAGTCGCTCCACGCGTGCTGGGTCACGGTCTTGAGCCAGGCGCGGAAGCTGCGCTCCGGATCATATCGGAACTTCCGCAGCGCCGCGAACAACTTGACCAGGACCTCCTGAGCCACGTCGTCGGCGTCGGAATCCTGCGATCCCCAGGCCATGCACCACCGACGAATCCGAGGCTGGTAACGCTCAACGAACAGGGACCACGCCTCGGGGTCGCCGGGATCGGCCTGGAGCCGTTCCAGCAAGGTGAGCGAGGTGTCCCTGTCGCGATCGCCGGCCATCGACGCCCTCCCAAATCAGGTGCGGCGTACCCGACGGTCGGATTCGATCACTCTCGAATCGCGATAGCCGGGTAGACCGGACCAGCGAGGGCCGATTCCCGCCGCTCACGTTGATCCTAGCAGGGTCTTTCGCCGAATCGGAGATCTCTCTCCGGATCGGGCTGGAAATCGGGATCGGTTTGCCAGAATCCGACGACTCACCCAGGAATGTGGGCTCGTCACGGAAACCATCAGCGCCGCCACGACCGAGCTCTCACCTCTCCTCGGCTCTTCGCGCGATGGTGAACCGAGTCCGACTCTGGGGTGGATCGGTCTTAGGGACTTCGCGGAGGTCTCGCCATCGTGCATCAACTCATCTGTCGAGGGCCCCGAGTCGATCGAAATGGTCGTTGGTCCGATTTTCGGCGGGCAAGGGGGCAACTGACCAGGAGACTCGATAACTCGGACCGACGCCTGAGACCAGAGAGATTGAATTACCGCATCGACGGCTCCAGTCTCGATCGAGTCGCTCATCCCCTCCGTTTGACGCGGATCCGGACCGATCGGTAGCCGGTCGGATGTCGGTTTCAAGCTCGTTGAGCCTCCCTGGGGCACCACGTCCCGCGGCGAAACCTCCAACCGCTCGCGTGCGGAATCGCCCTCGACGGCCCCGGATAACCCGTTCGGATTCGCGGCTCGAAAGCTCTCCAACGCCTGATCCAACCCCAGCAGGAGCCGCTCCCACACGGATGTCGGTCCAGGCGCCTGGGGAACGGGATCGATTCCCGGCACACCGGCCTCCCCTCCTTCGTCCCCGATAGATCCCGCGCGGCCCTGCGACGACAGACCCTGCCCCAGCGACGATGGCGAACCCGGCAAGAATGAGGCGAACGTGGCCGCCTCGCCCTCTGACGGTACGACGCCGAGTCCCTCACCCGATGACTCGATCGTCAGGGTCAAGACGGTGACCACCAGCGGTAGCGACGTGTCGTTCAGCGCCACCGAGCTGGACGACCGGGCTGGACGATGTCGGTGTCGGCGACGACGCCAACGCGATCGTCGTCGCATCGGCGGTGAGGCTCAGAGATACCAATTCCGCCGACTCCCGCCCCGCCGTCGCCGCGTAGAACTCGACCTGACCACCGGTCAGCGTCGAGAACGCCAGCGCCGTCGGCGCCGGCAGCCCCGGCTCGCTCTCGGTCGACACCAACTCCAGGCCCTCCGCGTCCCCTTCGTACAGGGCCATCGCCCCGTCGCCGGCGTTGGCCACCACCAGGTCGTCTCCACCGCCGGCCATCGAGAAAGTGAAAGCCGCATCCGGATCCACCCCGCTCGAGGCGATCGTGGTCGTGATCGGATCCGAGGTCTCGAAGTCGGCGATCAGCGTCAGGTCATTCGAGCCGGCGTTGACCGTGACCAGGTCGGGCCGGCCGGTGAAGTCGGTGACGAACGTCGGGCCGGGGTCGATGCCGACGGAATAGACCCTCGGGTTGGTGTCATTGAAGAATCCCAGGCCGACTCCCGGCAGGAGCACGACATCATTGGACAGGCTGTTGGTGACCAGGATATCGGGATAGGTCCCCCCGCTGAAATCGCCGACGACCGTCGACACCGGCCCCGAGCCGCCCGAATCCAGCCGAGGCCCGGCCGAAAACGTGATCGCGCCGCCCTTCTGCGACTGGTTGAGCAGGATCGAGACCTGGTTGGAGCCCTCGTCGGCGATCACCAGGTCGGGCAAGCCGCCGGTGAGGTCGGCCACCGTGATCCCCACCGGGTTGGTCCCGACGAAATAGCCATTGCCATCGTTGATCGCCGGCCCGAACTGGCCGTCGCCCAGTCCGGGATAGATCAGCACGTTGTTGCTACCGCTGTCGGCCACGATCAAGTCGGGGATGCCGTCGCCGTTCAAGTCCGCCAGCGCCACGGCGCCGGGATTCAACAACCCGGTGGACTGATCGGCCAGCACGTTGGGATTGCCGGCGCCGTAATCGACGACCACGCGATCGAGCCCTTGATCGGCATAGATGATGTCCTTCGAGCCGTTGCCGGTCAGGTTGGCCACGGCCAGTTCGACGGCCTGGTTGGCCTCGCGATAGGGCGAGAACGTGCCATAGCCGTTGCCGAGAAGGACCAGGACATCGCCGTAGGCGTCGCCAATTAGCAGGTCGAGCCTGCCGTTGCCCGTCAAGTCGTCGAGGGTCAGCCCGTCAGCTTCCGGGGGAACCGCGTAAGTGGTCGGGGGCAGGAAGCCCCCGTTGCCGTTGGCCAGGTAGATGCTCACCCCGTCGGCGGTAAGGACGGCCAGGTCGTCGAGGCCATTGCCGGTGAAGTCGCCCATGCGGACGATCTGGCCGGGGGCTGGCGTGTCAATCGAGGCTGCATTGGCGAACCGGCCGCCGCCGAGGCCGTCGAGGACGTCCAACGTGCTCGACCCCGGGTTGAGCGTCACCAGATCGATCGGCCCGCCCGGCGTGATCGGCCCGCTGGCGACACCCGTCGTCGCTTCCGCGCTCGTCACCTCGGGCGTGCTGTTGGGATCGATCGCCGACAGCTCGGTCCCGGCGGGGAACGGCTCGGGGACCCCGACGACCCCGCCGGTCCCGTCTCCCACGATGCTCACCTGGCCCGTGAGCTCGTTGGTGACGACCAGCTCGATCCCGCGGCCTGATGCGTCCGCGACCGCTTCGACGTTGGAAACGCCCAGTCCGACGAACAACGTGACTGGCGAATGGAAGGGGTTGAAACTGGTCGCGAAGCTGCCCAGCTCGTTGCTGAAGAACAGCGAAAGCGTCCCGTCGCCGGCATTGCGGACGACCAGGCCGTCCCAGCCGCTGCCGTTGAGGTCTGCCGCGATGATCTGCGCCGGGAGTTGCCCTGTGATCAGCGATCCAATCCGCACGAAGCGGCCGTCGCGGTAGGCATAGAGCGAGACCGCATCGTCGTGGGCGTCAACACTGGCCAGCAGCGGGCCTTGATCGGTCTTCGCGACCCAGGCGATGTCCCGCGAGGCATAGGGATCCGAGCCGTCCGGCAGCGGAGGATTGACGATGATGGGGGGCTCGTAGGTGCCGGGCTGGCCGGGAATGCCCTGTCGATAAAGGATATCGCCCGCGCCATCCACCACCAGGACGTCGTCGGTGCCGTCGCCGTTGACGTCGACGACCAGCGGGTTGGCCTCGGGGTTGGTGGTCGGCTGGCCGGCCAACGACAGGGTACCATCACCGTGGCTCAGCAGGACGTCGATGCCGTCGTCGATCGAGATGAAGGCCACGCCGAGTTTTCCTCTGCCATTAAAGTCACCCGACGTCATCAGATTGGCGATGTCATTAGGGTCCTCCAGATTCTCCGATCCGACCCCGCTTGCAACCGTGTTATTCACGGCAGGAAGGAACGTCCCATCACCATTTCCCAGCAGGATCGACACGCCGCCCGGACCCTCATAGGCGCCGTCTTCCCCGACAGCCAGGTCGAGCCGGCCGTCGCCATTGAAGTCACCCGTGATGATCGCATCGGCATTGATGGCGACCGTATCGTACGCGCCAGGTTGGAACGTACCATCGCCGTTTCCCATCAGGATCGAGACCGTGCCCGAGCTATCCAGGGCAGCCAGGTCGAGCCGGCCGTTGCCGCTGAAGACGCCCGCCACCATTGCCCGGAGGGAGTTTCCCGATGCATCGGGATCGCTTCCCGCCGGGAGATAGACGGGCGGTTGAAACGTCCCATTACTATTGCCAATCAGGAGCGCGAAGTTGTCCGAGCCCTGATTCCCAATGGCCAGTTCCAGCTTCCCGTCGCCGTTGAAGTCCCCCGCGACCAGGATGTTGACCGGTTCGATCGGGTCATAAATCGCGGGTTGGAACGTGCCGTCGCCGTTCCCCAGCAGGATCGAGACGCCGCCCAGGACGTTGGGGGAAAAATAGCTGCCATCCGGGTTGACGACGGTTTCTCCCATAGAGCCCGCATCCGCGATGGCCAGGTCGAGCTTCCCGTCGCCGTTGAAGTCACCCGCGACGATCGCATCGGGATTCGTGTAGGCCACTTCGATCGTACCGCCAGGCGTGTACCCAGTCGTGTAGAAACCGCCTCCCGTCGAGTCAGACACGGCGGGCTGGAACGTCCCGTCACCATTACCCATCAGGATCGAGACGGTGCCCGAGAGCTCACTGGCGACGGCCAGGTCGAGCCGGCCGTCGCCGTTGAAGTCACCCGCCGCGATCGCATCGGGAGTCGTGTACAGACCCGTCGAGTAATCGACGGGCGCTCGGAATGTCCCGTCGCCGTTGCCGAGCAGGATCGAGACGGTGCCCGAGTTAAAGTTGGCGATGGCCAGGTCGAGCCGGCCGTCGCCGTTGAAGTCTCCCGCCACCATCGCGTCGGGTCCCTTCTCGCCCGGATCATTAAGTCCGACCGGGCGCGCGACGGCGGGCCTGAACGTGCCATCGCCGTTGCCGATCAGGACCGAGACGGTGTCGTCGTTCGCATTGGCGACGGCCAGGTCGAGCTTGCCCTCGCCGTTGAAGTCACCCGCCACCATCGCGCCGGGATTGTTGCCGACCGGGTAACTGACGGCGGGTTGGAACGTCCCGTCGCCGTTGCCGAGCAGGATCGAGACGGTGTTGTCTGTCCCCGTCGCGACGGCCAGGTCGAGCTTGCCGTTGCCGGTGAAGTCGCCCTCCACAATCCCATAGGGGTTGAATCCGCCGATGTTATAACTGATGACGGGTTGGAAGGTGCCATCGCCGTTGCCGAGCAGGACATCGACGGATCCCTGCTGGTCGGCGAGGGCCAGGTCGAGATGGCCATTGCCGGCGAAATCCCCGGCTTCGATCGCGATCGCGTCGGTTCCGATGGTATACTCTCCAGCCGGCCGGAACGTCCCTCTCCCGTTATTCAGGAGCACGAGGAGTTCGGCGCTGGAAAAAATATTTTTCTGGAACGCCACGGCCAGGTCGAGTCGTCCGTCGCCGGTGAAGTCCCCGGCGACGATCTGGGTCGGAACGTATCCGACCAGATCGTTGACGGCGGGTTGGAACGTCCCGTCGCCGTTTCCCATCAAGACCGAGACATTGCCGGAAGCCGAATTCGCGACGGCCAGGTCGAGACGCCCGTCGCCGCCGAAATCCCCGACCGCGATTGCGACCGGACCGTCACCGACCGTATAGGAAGCAGGGGAGTCAAACGTCCCGTCCCCATTACCGAGCAGGATCGAAACCGTGCCGTAGGGCCCCCCGTTCACGACGGCCAGGTCGACCTTCCCATCCCCGTTGAAGTCCCCGGCCACCATCGCGACCGGATCATTTCCGGCCGGGTCATTGACGGCCGACCGGAATGTGCCATCCCCATTCCCAAGGAGGATCGAGACCGTATTGGAGTTCGCATCGGCCACGGCCAGGTCGAGCTTGCCATCGCCGGTGAAGTCCCCCTCCACGACCGCGTCGGGGTCCGTCCCGACCGGCACGGCCTGGAACGCGGTCGCCGATGGGGTCATCATCGCGGTCAGGGTGAACGTCCCGTTGCCGCCGTTATCGTGGACCCGGAGCCAGTAGATACCGGGCGCGACATCGATCTCGATCGCATCGATGGGCTCCGCGGCCGAGAGGCCGTCGCTCTGCACGACGGTCCGGCCCGAGGCATCGAGCAAGGTGAGAGAGGTGCTCGTGCCCACCGCCTGGGCCGTCGCCACCAGGTCCTCGTCCGCGGCCACGACAATCTGGTAGTTGACCGTCCCGCCCTGGCTCGAGGAGATCGGGACCGCTTCGACCGCGAGCATGGTCGTCGCGTTGACGTTCGTGAACCCGGAGCCGTCGATCGTCACGCCCTTGACCGTGGCGTCCGAGCCCACGGAGAGCGGGTCGGTGGACCCGGCTCCCTGGCCCGCGATGGCGATCAACGGCGCCCCGGCATAGCCCGGCTGCGTGGTCCCGTCGATGAGCAGCGGGGTAGTGATCGTCGGCAGGGGCGAGGCCGCCGCGATCGTCTGGACGCCGGCACCCGGGATATCGAAGTCAATCGTGTTGGTCCCGCCAACGGCCAGGTTGGAATCGAGGATGGCCTGGCGGAGCGAGCCCGGGCCGCTGTCGGCGGTCGTCGTGACCGCGAATCGACCGCTCGTGACGACGATCGGGACCTGGGCCTGGATCGGTGCGGAACCTTCCGACTGCGCGTCCAGGCTCATCGTAGGGGCGCCCTGGTAGCCCGGGGGTGGGGTGTACGACATCCCGGCCAGCGCCCCGTCGATGGCCGAGAGCGGCCCGCTGTAGGTCATTGAGCCGGTCCCATCGCCCGTGCCCGAGAGGCCGGCGGTCGTCGCCAAGGTCAGCGTGCCGGCCGCGACCGAGAGCGTCAGGTCCCACGGCAGGTCCAGCGGTCCGGCTTCCGGATCGTGCAGGGCGATGCCATCGCCCGACGCGGCCGAGAAGCTCAACGGCTGGCCGGGGGACAGGCGGATGGCCTGGCTCGGCACCACCAGACCGCCCGGTCGCAGGGCCGAGACTTCGGAGGTGTTGCCCTGAGGATCGGTCGCCGTCGCCGTGATGTCCGGCAGGCCGGCCGGCGCCGAGAAAGGGATCGCGAAGATCACCGCCCCGGTCGCGTCGGTCGTCTCCTGGAGCGATCCCAGGTCAGCCCGGGCCTCGCCGGCGCCGCCGGGTCCGTACCCTGCGCTGGCGTAGACGTCGATGCGATAGGTCGTGTCCGGCTCGCTGTCCCCCAGCCAGCCCTCGGTCTGGCCGTCGGCGGTCGCGAACAGGATCGGGAAGTTCTGGAGGTCGTCGGGGCCTTCCCGCGGCAGGGTGCTATTCTCGGTCACCCCGTCATCGCCGAGGTCGATGGCCTGTCCGGTATTGCCGAAGATCCGATTGAAGGTGATCTCGTTGCCGACCGACGAGTACACCGTGACCGCGACGCCCGGTCCGCCGTTGCCGGCGATCAGGTTCCCCGCGGTCGCCGACGCGCCGCCGATCGTGTTGTTGATCGAAGCGGCTAAATTATCGATACCTGGCACATACGTAGTCTCAAACCCGAAGATGGTCGTCTTCTGCGAAGCAACGTATACCGCCGTGATATTGACACCTTCCTGGGCATTGCCCAGCGCGATCGTCCCGGTGGCATCGGTGCCGATGAAGTCCCCCTCGACCAGGTTGCCCGACGCGCCGTCGATCTCGACACCCGAGCCGCCGTTGCCCGAGATGACGTCGGCCGCGCCGGCGACGGTCCCACCGATCGTGTTCCCCGTGCTCGCATCCGCGAAAGCTTGCCCGTTTTGGAGACTGAACCTGACGCCCGACTGGGCATTCCCAAGCGCCTTCGTCCCGGTGACATCGGTTCCGATGAGATCGCCCTCGACCAGGTTATCGGACGAGGCGTCGATCTCGATGCCCGAGCCCCCATTGCCCGAGATGACGTCGGCCGCGCCGGCAATCGTCCCACCGATCGTATTCCCGTCGCTGGCATTCGTGAGGGTGAGACCCGCCTCACCGTCATTGTCATTGCCATAATTACCGATGACGATCGATTTGGTCCCGGTCACATCCGTTCCGATCAAGTCATCTGCGATCAGGTTGTCTGACGAGCCGTTGAGCTGGACGCCCCAATCCCAATTGCCCGAAATGACGTCGCGGGCCCCGGCGATGGTTCCGCCGATCGTGTTTCCCGAGCTGGAGTCGATCTCCACGCCTGCCGATGCGCCCGGTTGACCGAGGGCGACCGCTCCCGAGACATCCATCCCGATCACGTTCCCAGCGACGACATTGTGATCCGACGATTGGATCTCGACGCCGTTCGCGTCGTTACTCGAGATCACATTTCGCTCGGCCGCATCGGTGACACCGTCGCTATTCGAACCGATGAGGTTCCGCGCGGCTCCCGCATCGATCTCGATGCCGTAGTTGTTGGGCTCGGCTTGCGTCCCGGTCGGATCGGTCCCCAGGAAGTCGCCTTCGATCCAATCGCCCGAGGCGCCGGTGCCCGTGAGGTGAATGCCGGCGCCCTGGCTGAAATTGTTGATGTCCAGGCCGCGGACGGTGACGTTCGGCGCGGTGATCAGGAGCCCGTCGCCGGTGCCGGCCTGGCTGCCGCTGATCTCGATGAGTGGCGTTCTCGCGTATCCCGGTTGGGAAGTACCGTCGATCAAGGCCGAATCGGTGATCGAGGGCAGGGGGGAGAGCGGGGCGATCGTCTGCACCCCGGAACCCGGGATGTTGAACTCGATCGCGTTGGTCACGCCGGTCGCGACGTTGGAATCAACGATCGCTTGACGGAGCGAGCCGGGGCCGCTGTCGCCGGTGTTGTCGACCAGGAACGTCGAGAGTAGCGTCCGATCTTCCATCAACTCGACGCGAGGACGGAGCCGGAAGATCGTCCCGCTGAAGACATTGGAGGACGTGTTTCGTCGGTGCCGACGAGGTCTTGTTGGGCGCGGGTCTCCTGACCCCGCCCGAGTGCCTGACCGGAGGTCTCCCTCCTTCGGATTGTACTCGCGAGCACATATGCCAGGCACTCGGGCGGGGTCAGGAGACCCGCGCCCAACAACATACTTCGTGCAGCTTCGTGGAGTGCTCATCGCATGCGCTTCCCAAAGGGGGCTTGGCCGGAACGTTGACCTTCGGATGTGATTCACGAGAATGGACGTGATTCTCATGGAGATCGGGTGCAGGACACCGATCGCGAGGCTCGAAACGCGTTGGGCTACACCCACCCGGCAAGGGAATTTCGATCTGTCTTCGCAGCAAGGGCGCTCAACGAGCCGGCTTGTTCGGTGGCCCGGGCGCCGTGACTGGCCCGGCCGGATCCGGGGATGCGAAACGCCGACGGAGTGTCCTCAGTTCCGGGTCCTTCAGGATGACATTGCGTCGGAAATCCGCGCGTTCATCGACGGGTAGCTGGTTCAACGCCTGGCGGAGCAAGAATGCGCCCTGATCCTGATACCGGGTCATCAGGCGTACCGACTCCTGACCCGTCTTCCGGACCTCGGCGGCGACGACGATCGCCGCCACGGCATAGACTCGCCCCGCCTTGTAATAGAGATCCTGGGACGGCTTGCCGCGGGTCAGCGCCCTCTCGGCATCCGCCACGGCCTCGCGGTGTTTGCCCTGGCGGAGGCGGGCGAATCCGCGCCCGTTATAGGCGTCGGCGTTGGAGGGATCCCTCCCGATCACCTCCTCGAAGTCGTGCAATGCCAACCGAGGCGCATCCGACCCGATGTAGAGCCAGCCGCGTCGCGACAGCAGCCGAGTCGCGTCGTCGCGGGAGAGGGCGATCGCCTGGTTGACGTCCTCGATCGCACCGGCGTAGTCCTTCAGTCCGGCACGCGCCAGCCCGCGGAGCTCGAAGTATTTGGCCGTCGGCTTTCCGTAGGCCATCACCGCGTCGCAGGAGCGGATGACCTGATCGTATTCCTTCAAATCCAGCAACAGGTCGATCCGGAGGAGGTGCGCCGGGATATAGTCGGGAGCGACCTTGATCGCCGCATCGCAGGCCCTCACGGCGTCGTCCTGGTGATGATCGAGCGTCAGCAGCCGGGCTCGCATGGTGTAGTCCAGGGCCAGGATCCGGTCGCCCGGCTTCTCGAGCGCGATGGCCCGGTCCAGATCGTGCAGCGCCCGGGTCCGCTGGTCCGAGTCCGGGCTCTTGCGATCGAGGTCCACTCGGGCGCGTTCGCGGTAGAGAGGCGCCCAGTCCGGCCGTCGATCGATCGCCAGACACAACTGTTTGATGGCCTCGTCCGGTTTGTCCTGTTCCTGGTAGACCTTCGCCAGAGCCTCATAAGCCTGGGTCGGGCGATCGTTGAGTCGGATGGCCGCTCGCAGGTCCGTTTCCGCATTGACGTAGTCCTTCCGATCGATCCGTAATACGCCCCGATTGACGAGCACCACGTACTGCAATTCCGGATTCGGATTCTGGTCGAGTCGATCCATGGCGCGTCGATAGTCGCCCTCGGCGGCCTTGAAGCACGACTCGGCTTCCGATCCTCCAGATGACCTGCCGAGGAGGCTGGAGGCGAAACCACGCAGGATGTAGAGCCACGCCAGGTCGGGCTGATCCTTGAGGCACGCATCCAACCTCGCCTTGGCCTCCGAAGGCTGCTTGAGCGCCAGCCGACAGACGGCCGAAAGACAATTGGCCCAGAAGTGATCCGGTTGGAGTTCGATGGCCGCCTCGAAGTTCCGGCTCGCCGCGACGAAGTCCTCGTGCCGGAACCGCTCCTGACCGATGAGGAAGTGATCGAATGCCGTGGCCGGCTGGAGACGAGCCGCCTCGCGACGCTCGCGTTCGGCGCCGACGGCATCGCCGGCTCCCATCAGGCATGTGGCTCGGCGGAAATGATAGGCCGGAGTGGGCGGCCGAAGTCGCGCCGCCTGGTCGAGCCGGCGAATTCCCCCGCCAGGAGTTGGTTCCACCCCGGCGAGGAGGAGTAGCAACTCGTAGCAACCATCCTTGATTGCGACCTGCTCCTCGACCGCCAAGATTGGTGGAATCGGCGCGAGCGTCCAGGAATCGTTGGAGCCCGGCGCCGCGAAGACGACGAGGGCCGCCTCGGCCGCGGCGCGAGTCGCGCCCCGATCGCTGGCCAGGCCCAGCCCGGTGAACTGGGACTCCTTGAGGAACGCGTCATTACGCAGGCGGAGGAACTCATCGTAACGACCCTGCTCGGTTTTTCGAGCGATCTCCTCGGACTGTCGGCGCTTGACCTCTCTCATGAGGTCGTCGACATCGACGTTGAGGTCGCCCAGCCCGGCCTCCGACTTGATCTCGGCCTTCAAGGCGGTCAGCGTCACTTCGGCGTCGTTCAGTTTGTTCGCGTCCACCTCGACTCGCGCGCCGAGCAGCCGCTTCGTGCCTTCGTTCTGCTTCCCCATCAGCCGGACGGTCGCCTGCCGGAGTCGCTCATTCCGACGGTTCTGCCATTCGAGAACAGTCACGAACGAGATGGGAATGGCCAGGATGGTACTCGCCAGGATCAACGCCAGGATCGGCCGACGGCGTGCCCACTTGACCCCGCGCTCCAGGGGCGGCGTCCGACGAGCCCGGATCGGCTCGCCGCGGAGATAGCGACCCAGGTCGTCGGCCAGGGCCTCCGCCGATTCGTAGCGACGAGCCGGCTCCTTGTGCAAGCACTTCAGGCAGACGGTCTCCAGGTCGCGGGGCACGCGGGGGACCAGTTGCGACGGAGCGACCGGATCCGCGTCGACGACCTGGCGGACCGTCTCCATCGGGGTCTCGCCCTTGAACGGCGGTCGGCCGGTGAGCATCTCGTAGAGGATCGCGCCCAGCGCATAGACATCGGCGGCCGGCCCGACCTTCCGGGAATGGCCCCGCGCCTGCTCGGGGGCCATGTAGCTGGGCGAGCCCATGATCTGTCCGCTCTCGGTGTGGCCGGCGTCCGAATCAATCCACTTGGCCAGCCCGAAATCGGTGATCTTGGGCAAGCCGTCCATCGAATAGAGGACGTTGGTCGGCTTCAGATCGCGGTGGACGATCCCCGCCCGGTGCGCGACGTGGATGGCTCGGGCCAGCGTCTCCAGAATCTCGGCGGCCATCCGGCCGGGTTGGGGATTGCCCGCAAGGCGATCGTCGAGACCGCCGCCCTCGAGCAATTCCAGCGCGACAAACGGCAAGCCCTCCGCCTCGCCGATGTCGTGGATCTGGATGATGTTCGGATGCCGGAGCCGCGCGACCGCCTCGGCCTCGATGCGGAACCGCGTCAGGTGCTCGGCCCGCGCCTGGCTGCCGCCTCGGATCATCTTCAACGCGACCAGCCACTTCAGTCCGAGGTGCCGCGCCTTGTAAACGACCCCCATTCCCCCTTCGCCCAGCCGCGCGAGAATCTCGTAGTTCGGTATCGTCGGCCATCCCGCGACGGGTCGTCTCCGGACGATCTCTCCCGGCCCATCGTCGGTCGAAACCGAAGTCGCGATCTCGCGAGGGTCTTCCGCGACGGCCTCGCCAGCATCGTCGGTACCTCCACCACGGTATACCGCCGTCGCCAGACTGAAGTCGCTCGTTCGCTCGGGATTGGATCCGTCGTCGATTCCGGGCCGAGCGGCGACCACGGAGAGCGTCGATCGGGACCGGCCGGCCTCGCCGTGAGAATGCCCTTCCTCGACCTCGGCACCGATCACCTCCGTCCCGGCGAGATCCTTCATGCCATCGCGGGCGGATTGAACCGTCTCGATCGGCTCTCCCGTGCCGAACTCCTGAGCGGCCCCCGTCAGTCGCTCGAGACGCTCCTGGCAGGCGACGCATACTTCGGTGTGCGCCACGATCCCGGCATCGACGACGACGCTCAACTCTCCATCGAGGAATTTCAGCAACTGATCATTACATGGACATGCGAACATGATTATAGTCCCGGGGGCGAAGGCGCCGGCGCATCCCGATGCCGCTTCCACAGGCGATTCATAGAGGATACTGTTCCCGGGAGTTGACCTTACACGAACCCTCCAGAATCTCCATGCTTCCCTCACTTCGTGTCGATGTCGCGCTAAGAAATTCCTTTCTTCGGAATTTTTTATCTGCTTTAGCGGGCGAGGTTTCTGGAGGAACTCGGCGTGCATTGACGCTCGATGCGTGAATGAAATTGCAAAGTTGCGGCATTCTAAGGGTAGAGAGATCGCACGTTCACTTTCCACAATCGGGCAGGCGCCATTGAGAGTCAGCCTATCAGGAAAAAGCGGGAGGCAATCGGATGGTTGACGACCATGGGCCGTCACCACAGGTCCGTACCATCCGCGATTCTTTGCGACAGACCGGTCCCGGGATGCGTCACCAAGTCCCAACGAAGACTGGAGATCGGTGATGGCGATCAGACGGGAAGTTGTCTCCGAACGCAAACCAGCGCAAGTCGGGATCGAATGGAGCTCATTTCGCCGGAGGACGTGCCAGTCGGCGGAGAAGGTCGAGTCCGCGATCGAGGGTCGCGTCGTCGACGGCGTAGGAGATGCGGAAGTGCGTATCGCGTCGAGAAAAGACGTTTCCGGGAATGATCAGGAGATTATTCTTGATCGCCTCGGCGACGAACTCGGTCGCGGTGCCCCAGGGTGCGCGGGGGAACGCGTAGAATGCACCATCGGGGCGGGGAAGGTCGAAGTCGTCGCCGAGTGCATCCACCACCATGTCGCGCTTGCGGCGATAGGCGTCCACCTGGTCGGTCAGGTCCTCGTCGAGGGCCGCGACGCCGGCGTACTGGGCCATGCTCGGGGCGCAGACGAAGCTGAATTGCTGGAGCTTGGCCATCTCCTGGATCAGCCGGCTCGGGCCATGGGCGTAACCCAGCCGCCAGCCGGTCATCCCGTAGGCTTTGCTGAACCCGTTGACGACCAGCACGTCCTCGTTCCAGCTCGTCGGCGAGGCGAAAGGGCCGTCGTAGCAGAAGGTCCGGTAGACCTCGTCGCTGATCAGGAGGATGCCCCGCTCGCGGCAGAGCTCGGCCAGGGCGCGCATCTCGTCGGCGGTTGCGACGATGCCGGTCGGATTCACCGGCGAATTGACCACGACACACTTGGTCCGCTCGGTGACGACCGCGGCGACCTTCTTGGGATCGATGCGGAAGTCGGGGTAAGTGTTGACCAGCACCGAGACGCCACCGGCCAGGGTCGCCAGGTGCCGGTACATCACGAAGTAGGGGTCGAATACGATGACTTCGTCGCCCGGATTGACCGCGCAACACATCGCCAGCAGCAGCCCACCGGAACTGCCCGCGGTGACCAGGACCTGCCGGTCGGCATGGCCGAACTGCTCATCGACGGCGCGCTGGAGTTTGGTCCGCAGTTCGGGGATGCCCTGGGTGACGGTGTAGGCGTTCCGACCTCCCTCGATCGCCGCGATCGCGGCGGCCTTGACCGGGTCCGGAACGTCGAAGTCCGGCAGGCCGATCGAGAGGTTGATCGGGTCCTTCATCGACTTCGCCATGTCGAACGCCTTGCGGATGCCCGAGGCGTCGATGTACTTCATCCTCTCGGCGATCCAGGCGTCTTTCACGGGTGTGGCTCGCGACTCGGTACTTCAATAGGTGATCAAACTATACGTCTCGGTCGGTTCCAGCTTGGCGCGACCGCCCAGGAAGCTCAGCTCGATGAGGAACGCGCAGGCGACGACGTCGGCACCCGTGGATTGGACGAGGTCGCGGCACGCACGCATCGTGCCGCCGGTGGCCAGGACGTCGTCGATCAGCAGGACGCGGCGACCGGGGCCGAAGGCGTCGGTATGGACTTCCAGGCGGTCGCGGCCATACTCCAGGTCATATTCCAGGGCGATGGTCGCAAACGGGAGCTTGCCCGGCTTGCGGATAGGCACGAACCCGGCCCCCATCCTCAAGGCCAGCGGAGCCCCGAAGATGAATCCGCGCGCCTCCGCTGCCGCGATCGTGTTCACCCCTCGCCCCGCGAACTCCTGCTCGAACCGGTCGATGACCGACCCAAACGCGCCGGGATGGGCCAGTAGCGGCGTGATGTCCTTGAACAGGATGCCCGGCTTGGGGAAATCGGGGATGTCGCGGATGTAATCGCGGGGGTCGATCGTCGCGGCTCCGGCCATTGGATGAATACGCTCCAGGTTGACGGCTCGTTGCTGCCGGCAGGCGAGGGACTCTTTCACTATCCGGGAAGGTGGCCGAGTTGTCCAGAACCGCGTCCGGTCGATCGACTCTGACTCGTTGCGGGGTGCGGGAAGTGCCTGCTGCATCGCAGGATCTCCCCGCGCCCCGCATCTGTCTACTCGACGGCTCACTCAGACGGTGGCGAGGTCGGCGTCGCGGCCGGCGCCTGCGTCGCGGCCGGGGCGGGGTTGCCTCCTGGCTTCAGCGGGCGGAACTGCTTGGCGGCCTCGGCGGAGAGAGCCACCGGCGGCGGAATCTTCGCCGTCGAGGCAGTCCCTGCGGCTGCGGCGGCGCGGGGTCGGTGCCGGTGTTGCTCCGGTTACCCATCAGCTTCACGTCACCGTCCACCCGGAAATCCGGATCCCGCTCCTCATTGGCCAGCTTGATCATGCCCGTGAGGCGGTTCTCGATGGCGGCCTGCTTGACCAGGTCCTGGAAGATCGTCTCCATGGCTTCCTTGAGCTTAACCTGGTAGATCATCTCGTAGACCTGCTGCTTGACGCGCGGATCCTTGAGGCTGACGTCCTTATTGGCCGGGACGACCTCCTCGCGCTTGAGGATGACCCAGACCGACTCGCTGGCCTGGATCGGGCCGGTGAAGTCGCCGTCCTTGGGCTTGTGCGAGGGGTCCTTATCGTTGGGATCGCCGTCGACCAGGTGATAGAACGCCTTGTCGGTCAGCGTCTTGGGGATGGCATGCCGGGTGATCGGTTCGGCCAGCAGGCCGCCGAGGGAACGGCTGCCGGGGTCCATCGATTGCTCCTTGGCCATGTTCTCGAAGCCGCCCGGGTTCTTGTGCAGCTCCTCCCAGATGCCCATGGCCTTCAATTGCTTGTCCACCATGATCATCCGGCAGCGGAGCTTATCGCCATACTGCGACTCGAAGGCGTCCTGCAGATCCTTGGGCGTCACCTGCACCTTGTTCGAGCAGAGTTTCCGCAGGGCGAGTGCCGGGTAGATGATCTCGCGGGCATACTGGGCCGGGCTGATCCCTCGCTCCTTGTCCAGGGTGCGGAGCCAGTCCTTGCGATCGATCCCGAACCGCTGGGCCACGGTGTCGATTTCCTCATCGATCTCCGCCGCGGTGATCGACATCTTGCCCTTGGCGAGGGCCTGTTCGATCATCGTGCGATTGATCAAGATATCCAGGATCTTCTTCCCTTCGCGTGCCACACATTCATCGGCGAGCTGCTGGCGCGAGATGATCTGATTGTTGACGATCGCGATCGGGTCCGACGGGCTGACCGGTACCCGCTTCTGGACGACGCCCGGGACATTGAGCTGGCGCAGGTCTTTGACCTGTTGCGGGTCCGTGTTCTGGTTCTGGCCCGGCTGGGGCGTGCCGAGCCCCTTGCCGACGCCTTGTTGCGCTCGCGCCGGGCCCGTGGTCGCGCCGGCGAGGACGACCAGGCCGAAACCAACCAACCGCAACTTGCGACCGCGATCCTTTGCGATCATCACGTGCCGTCTCCCCAAATCCATCTGGGCCGTGCCAGAATACCTTCAAGATTTCCGACAATCGGGCCGAACTTTAGGGATTCGCCCGGAATCGGTCAATCTCAATCCGCGAGGCGCGGATCGAGCATTGCGGCGCTCTCCCCCATCGTCGCCGATCCGTTGTATGATGAACCATCGTGCTCTGGGCCGAGGAAACCGGTCGAGCGTGGTTGTCCTGGGAGCGGATGGAGGTCGTGATGACGAGCCTGTTCCGGGTCGGGATGCGTATTATAGTCGCCGCGGCGGCCTGCCTGATCCTTGTTTCGTGGGTCTGCCCCCGTGTCGAGGCCCAGGACGCGGAGAAGTCGAGCCCCAAGCCGGCCGACACGACGGATGATCCGACCGCCGCTCCGCGGAACCGGATGGTGGACCGGCATCTCGTCGAGCGTGGCATCAAGAACAAGCGGGTCCTCGATGCGTTCCGGACCGTGCCCCGGCACCGCTTCCTCCCGCCCGGGACGCGCCGCCTGGCCTACGACGACGAATCGATCCCCATCGGCGAGGGCCAGACGATCACCCCGCCTTATGACGTGGCCTTCATGACCGAGGTGCTCGATCCGAAGCCGACCGATCGGGTCTACGAGGTTGGCACCGGGTCGGGCTATCAGTCTGCCATCCTCTCGCGGCTGGTCAAGGAAGTCTACTCGGTCGAGATCCACCCG
Organism: uncultured Planctomycetota bacterium; assembly: GCA_963777695.1. Taxonomy (GTDB): domain Bacteria; phylum Planctomycetota; class Planctomycetia; order Isosphaerales; family Isosphaeraceae; genus CAVZRC01. Next base: position 408,300 of record CAVZRC010000005.1, on the reverse strand, counting down.
CCGCTGGGCAAGCGAGCGGCCCAGGTCCATAAGGAAGTGGGTTACACGAATATCCACACCCGCATCGGCGACGGATACGAGGGCTGGCCCGACGCGGCGCCGTTCGACGCGATCATCGTCACCTGCGCCCCGGAGAAGATCCCCCAGCCGCTCCTCGATCAGCTCAAGGATGGCGGCCGGATGGTGATCCCTCTGGCCAAGGACCGATACACGCAGAGCGTCTGGCTGGTCGAGAAGCACGGCGATCAGACGACTCGCCGCCAGCTCAAGCCGACGCTGTTCGTGCCGATGACCGGCCGGGCCCAGCAGGAGGCCGCCGCCGCCAGGGCCAAGGCGAAAGCGGACAAGACGGCGGAGTGACCGCGGGTCTATGAATCCTGTATTGTTCGGATTCGAAGGTAGCGATTGGCACACTGGAGGAATCGCCGTGAGGACGCCCGGTTGAACAGATCGCGTGGATGGTGCGGGCGCTGGTCGTGTTGGTCGTGACATGCGGCCTGGCCGCGGCCCAGGATGATCTGGTCGAGCGGCACGATCCGCCGAAGCTCGACGACATGGAAACCGACGCCAACAAGGACGGCCTGCCCGACGGTTGGTACAACGGGCGCGACGCGGTCCTGATGGCCGAGGGCGGGCCGATCGGCCCCCACTTCGTCCGGTTCGAGAACAAGAAGCCAGGCCGACCATCGCGACTCAGCCGTGCCTATGGAATCGATGGGCGCAAGACCGAGGCCATCATCCTGGGTCTGTGGATCCGGCCGAACCAGATCCAGCATGGCGAGCGCGAGAGTTCGGACCCTCTCCTCATGTTCGACTTCCTGGGCGACGAAGTTGGCCAGGGCCGCATGCTCAGCCACGTGCTCATGGGCCCTTGGACTCAATCCACAGGCAACGGCTGGATCCGGGTCGCCAAGCTGCATGGCCGTCCCGCCCGGCACCAGGGACGCCATCATGACGGTCGGGTTGATGGGCGCCACCGGGACCCTCGACATCGACGGGCTGAGCATCGATCTCGTCCCCGTCGGTGGTGAGGAGACGACCAACCTGGTCGTCAACGACAGCTTCGAGCTGGGCGATCCGGCCCCGGCCTCCTGGATCGTCGCGAAGGACGCTCGCCGCGTCTCTCCCGGGAGGAACTCTCCCACCGCGCTCGAGCTGGGCAGGGCCGGGTCGCGAGCGATGACCGTCCTGGCGTTGAAAGTCGACCCGTTCGAGGCACTCGAGATTTCGATCGCGGTCCGATGCTCGGGCGTGCGAGGCGCCGACGGTGCGACGGCCCGCTTGTTCTTCCTCGATGAGTTCGGCAAGCCGGCGCAGGGCCAGCAGAACGCTCGGGCGTTCGCCCGATGGACGGGCAGCTTCCCCTGGCGTGTCGATCAGGCCCGGGTCTCCGTACCGCCGGGTGCGACCCGCGCGGTGCTCCAGATCGACAAGGTGGATTCGATCGGCCGGGTCGCGATCGATGACGTGCGCATCACGGCCTCGCCCGACGCCCAGGTCGGCGCATGGCTCCCCTATGACAACACCGATGACACGACGAACTGGTACCCGGTCGCCGCCTCGCCGAGGATCGCGCCGGGCAGTGCACTCGATGTCTCGTTCCTGGTGCCGGCGCCAGCAGGCCGGTCCGGGTTCGTGACGGCGAAAGATGGTCACCTGTACTACGGCAAGGGCGGCCGGGCGCAGTTCCTCGGCGTGAGCCTGCTGCCGCCGACGGCGTTCCTCGAGCCCGATCGGGCGGACGCCCTGGCAGATCGCCTGGCCCGCTCGGGCATCAACCTCGTCCGGCTGGGCGATCTCGACACCCCCCTGGGCCCCGAGCGAAGCCTGATCGACGACACCCAGGACCACACCCGGTCGCTCGACACCGCGGCCCTCGCGCGGCTCGATCACCTGATCGCCGCGCTGAAGGCGCGAGGGATTTTCGTCGCGATCGAGCTCCAGGGCGCCCGCCTGTTCCGCTCCGGGGACGGGCTCGAATCGCCCGGCTTGCTCCCCCCGGGAGGCGGACCCGCGGCGAAGGTGGACCCGACGATCGCCAAACTCGTCCTCAATACGTCGCGCGCCTTGCTCGAGCACGTCAACCCGGAGACAGGGCTGGCCCTCCGCGACGACCCCGTGCTGGCCTGGGTGACCCTGGCCGGCGAGGTGTCGTTGTTCAACATGATCGACCGGCCCGAGTCTCTGCCGACCCCTTATGTCGGGGCCTTGCATGCCCTGTCGGAGAAGGCCCCGGGCGGCCTGACCGGACGAGGGCTCTGGGAATGGGTCGAGGGCGAGCACTCTCGGCAGATGGCCAACGCCTTGCGTGCCGGCAAGTTGAACGTCCCCATCGCGGGCGTGTCCCATTGGCGACGCGAGCCCGAGTTCGTCCAGGCCCAGAGCGGGCCCGGGTTGGACCTGATCGATGACCGCATCTACTGGCTCACGCCCCGGGAGTTCGCCGCCCCGGACATGCGCACGATGATCCGGAGCACCGAAGGCGGGCTGTTGGCCCTGGCCGCGTCCAAGCGCCGGGCCGATCGGCCCTATGTCGTCGGGCACTGGTGCAACCAGACCCTTGGCGCCTGGTCATTGCCGACCGAGGCGGCCGACATGATCCTGGGCGTCTACATGGCCGCGACCGAGGATTGGGATGCCCTGGTCCGCCGGGGCGTCTTCGCCTACCCGGTGACCTGGGGCGAGGGGGCAGCCGGCGGTTTGGGTGGCGAGGATATCTACCGGATTCCCGAGGTCATCAATGGCAGCCCGCACATCTACGCGTTGTGGCCGCATGTCGCCTCGCTGTTCTTCCGATCCGATACGGCCTCCACGGCACACGACCGAAGGCCGGCCGAGCTACCAGGCCGCCACGCGACCAGGGCCGTCCGACGATCGGTGCCCGGCTGGGACGCAAGCGGCGGCCGGCTGGTGATCGACACGCCGTTCACCCAGGCGCTCGCCGGATGGGTCGGCCACGAGCCCGAGAAGCTGTCGCAACTCGAATTCTCGAGCGAGAACGACTTCGCCGTCCTGGCCGCGACGTCGATCGGCCCCGAGCCGATCGAGAGCACGCGACGGCTCCTGGTCTCCGCGGTCGGACGGGTCGAGCCGACGGGCTTCCGATGGGTCGATTCCTGGCGGCATGCGGTGGCCGATCCGGGCCGGGCCCCGCTCTTGCAAGAGCCCGTTCGCGCCCGGATCGTCTGGCGACGCAAGGGGAAAGTCCGCGCCTTCGCGTTGAATGAGGCGGGAGAACGAGCCAGCCCCGCATCGCTCGAGGTCCTCCCCGACGGCCGGGGCGTCGCGCTTGTCATCGACGGCCGATCCGCGGGCTTCCACTGGGAGCTGGTGGCCGAATAAACACGTCCGCCCGCGGCCGCGCCGGATCGCCCGTTCATCTCGACACTGACGTCGAAGGAGACGATGCCATCGATGCATCGCGTTCACCGATGAGGACCCTCGTGACCGGCGGTGCAGGCTTCATCGGCTCGCATCTGGTCGATCGTCTGCTCGCGGACGGGGGCGAAGTCATCGTCGTCAACGATTTCGAGCCGTACTACCCCCGCCGGGATAAGGAGGCCAACCTCTCGCGGCGCTCGCGAATCCCCGTTGTCGCCTGGTCGAGATGGACGTGCGCGACGGGGCGGGTGTCGAGGCACTGGTCCTGCAAAGCCGACCCGACGCGATCGCTCATCTCGCCGCGCGCGCGGGCGTGCGACCCAGCATCAGCGATCCCCGGGTTTATACGGACGTGAACGTGCTGGGCACCGTCGGCTTGCTCGCGGCGGCCTGCCGCCTCGAGCCACGACCGCGGTTCGTCTACGCGTCGAGCTCGAGCGTCTACGGGGATCGGGCCGATCCGCCATTCCGCGAGACGGATCCGGTCGATCGGCCGGTCAGCCCGTATGCCGCGTCCAAGAGGGCCTGCGAGTTGTTTGCCCACACCTTCCATCACCTGCACGGGCTGCCCGTCACGGGCCTGCGGTTCTTCACGGCCTACGGCCCGCGGAACCGGCCCGACCTGGCCGTCGCCAAGTTCGCCCGACTCATCGACCGCGGCGAACCCGTGCCCATGTATGGCGATGGGCTCACACGGCGAGATTATACTTACGTCGACGACATCGTCGACGGCATCGTCCGCGCGATCGATCGATGCTCGGGCCTGGGGCTCTACAACCTCGGCCGGTCCGATCCGATCGCCCTGGGCGAGATGATCGAGACGCTGGCCGAGGCGATCGGCAAGCCCGCGAATCCAACGGCTGACGGAGCAGCCCGGCGATGTCCGCCAGACCTTCGCCGACGTGTCACTCGCCGCGAAGGAACTGGGCTATGCCCCCCGCACACCATTCCGGGAAGGGATCCGGCATTATATCAATTGGTACCGCTCTGACACGGCGAGCGGTTCGAGGACTTCCTGAGTTGGCGGGACCGGGAACGCGAGGGGATAGCGTCCTGGGATCGCAGCCGGTGGAAAGCGGGAGCGGATCCGGGATCGCGGAGAGGATCCGATCGCGACCTTCCCGCCGGCCACCGATCACTGGGAGCGATCAGACCATATCCTTCAGGGCCTTGAGCGGGACGCGCCTTGACGACGTTGCGCGCCGGCTTGGCGGGATACACCTGCATCTCCTTCGTGAAGGGGTTGATCCGCGGGCCGGCCTTGGTCGCCGCCTTGTGATTCCGCTTGAGCTTGAGCAGGCCGGGGATCACGAAGACCCCGGGGCCCTTCTTGCCCAGCTCGGCCTTGATCACTTCGGCCAGGCCATCGAAGACGCTGGAGATCTGCTTCTTCGACAGACCGGTCGTCTCGGCCAATTTGGAGAAGATCTCCCCCTTGGTCTTGGGCTTGGGGCCTTTCTTCTCGACGGGTGCGGGGGCCGCCTTCGGTTCAGCGGCTTTGGGTGCGGCTTTCTTGGCCATGGGCGATTACCCTCCTGTAGAGATCGCTGCCTCGCTTGGTACGAACCAGTCGGTCTCCCCACCCTGAGGAATGTTGACCGCGGCTCCTGGAGATCGTTTTCGACGATTATGCCGAAAACCTACAGCAAAACCAGGAGAAAACCGCTATTTTCGCCGGGAATCCCGGGAATTTTCGGGTAATACGCCTCCGAGGCCCTGGAATTCAGGGCAGGGCGCCGCTCGGTCGGCAATCGGGTGTCAGACGGCAATCCGCTGGTGTCGCGGCTCGAAGGCCATCAGGAAGCGACCCGTCGCCGAGATCATCGCGACGCGGAATCCCGCCCCGGCATACGCCTCGGCACTGCGGTGAGCCTGGGCGAAGTCGCCGAACGAGCGATGCATGTGGAAGGTCCCATCACTGACGCGCAGCAGGATCGTCGGACTTTCGGAGTGAGAACTCGTTGTCATGGGGTAACTCCCGATCACGGAGGGGCCACGTCAATTCGTCGCGGTGTCGGTCGTCGAGGGAATGACGGAATGCCCGCGATGGTCGACTCGCCGTCGTCGGGCAATCTACCGGCGCCCGATGTCCGGGCCTCTTCTTGCTATAACCGTTACGGGGAGAAATCCGTTTTGTGCCACGCCCGATCGATTCGAGGCCAAGAAAATCGTAGAGTACCCGGAACGGACCGGTTCAGCTTTGCTGGGAGAGCGACGCGATTGGTAGGTAAGAAGTGCGGCGCCCATGCATGCGATGACACGCAATTTGCGCTCCGGAACGCGCACCGGGAGGTTGCGTCTCCGAAATTCCCGAGTCCGGAATGTACGCTCAAGAACCATTCGGATGATTCGGGAACAGCCTGGCCTCGATCTCGGGAGAGTCCTCGGGACACCCGTCAATCTCCGGAAGCCTTGGCGGTCGCTCGTCGATGATCGGCGATCCCGTGGATTTGCGGCCGGGAATGCTCGACCGCGGGGCTGACGACGATCGTGTTGGCGATTCCCTGGTGCTCGCTCGATCGCACGTGGTGTCCCATGGCTGCGAGGGCATCCAGCGTGGCCTTGGGCCACTCTCGCCCTTCGAGGGTCAAGACGTCGGGGAACCACTGGTGGTGGGAGCGCGGGGCATCGACGGCGGCCCGAGGGTCGAGCCCGAACTCGATCAGGTTGAGCACGACCCAGAGGGTGGTGTTGGGGATGGTCCGCCCTCCCGGCGATCCCGTCACGACGCGCACGCGACGATCCTTGAGGACGAGTGTGGGCGTCTGCGAGCTCAGCATCCGCTTGCGGGGCTCGATCCGATTGGGCGGCGTCCCGATCCAGCCTCGCGCATCGGTCCGGTCCGGGACGAGGTTGAAGTCGCCCATCTCGTTATTCAGCAGGAAACCCGCCCCGGCGACCACGCACTTGGCACCGTAGGAATCCTCGAGGGTATAGGTCATCGCCACGGCGTTGCCGGCCTCGTCGAGCGTGGAGAAATGGGTCGTATGGTCCCCCTCGGCGTCGATGATCGGGAAGGGGGCCAGCTTGGCGCTGGGGGTGGCACGGTCGCCGATCGATCGGGCCAGTTCGTCGGCGTACGACTTCGAGACCAGCTCGGCGACGGGGACCGGCACGAAGTCGGGGTCGGCGAGCCGGGTGGCCCGCGTGAAGAAGGCTCGCCGCATCGCCTCGGCGACGCGGTGGAGCGTCTTCGGAGACTCGCGGCCGTCGGCCTTCAGGTCGAATCGCTCGAGGATATTGAGCATCTCGCAGAGGACCACCCCGCCGCTCGACGAGGGGCCGATGCTGTAGACATCGTGGCCGCGGAAGGTCGTGTGTACGGGGGCCCGGAGCTTGGCCTCGTAGGACTTCAGGTCGTCGAGCGTGATGAATCCGCCGTGCTCCTTCATGTAGCGGGCGATGAGCTGGGCGGTCTGGCCGGTATAGAAGTCGTCCGGTCCCGCGGTGGCGATCCGTTCGAGGGTGTCGGCCAGGTCGGCCTGGACGAGCCGGTCGCCGGCACGCCACGGCGAGCCGTCGGGCTTGCCGAACGCGGCGACGGACTCGGGATAATCGCCCAGTCTTCCAAAGTCGCTCCGACCCGTCGCCGCACGCTTCGCGGGCACGGTGCGGTCCAACTGACGGTTCAAGGAGCCGGCCAGGTCGCCGGAGATGGCGAAGCCTTCTCGGGCCAGGCGCACCGACGGCCGGACCAGCTCCGCCCAGGGTCGCTTGCCCCATCGGGAATGGGCCAGGGCCAGGCCGCGGACGGTCCCGGGTACACCGGCCGCCCAGGCACCGGTCCGGTATCGAGCCCGGGGCTTCCCGTCGGCATCCAGATACATCCGCGCGCTCGACGACTGCGGTGCCATCTCCCGGAAGTCAACCGTCACCACCTCCTGGCGATCGGCCAGATAGGCGACAATGTAGCCCCCACCCCCCAGGTTGCCCGCTTCGGGAACCGTCACCGCCATGGCGAAAGCCGTGCCCACCGCCGCGTCCAGCGCATTACCCCCGGCGCGGAGGATGTCGCGGCCGACCTCCGAGGCATTCCCTTCCTGCGCGACCACCGCGTGCTTCGCGAAGGTCTCACCATCCGCGCCAGCCGCCACCCCCATCGGCGGGCCGATCACCGCGATCAAGAGCATTCCGGCGATCCTGTCCAGGCTCTTCATGAATCTCATCATGCTTCGATCTCGGGGATTCCTGGGGTCGTTGATGCGAACGAGATCCCAAATACTCCCGTATCGAGCGATCGGAAGTCAACGAACTTCGCCAACAAACTCGTGTTCCCGACTGATCGGGAAACGGGAGAGATTCGGCTTGGAGCGCCGCCGTCCGGAAGGTATAATACACATCGCTCGGAATGAGGTGGCGATTCGACGTCAACTCAGGTTTCCAGCGACCTGGAGAAATGCGTCCGATGGGGATTCCGTCGGGTTCAGTGGTTGGGCTTCTCATCTGCTTGTGGTTCGGACCACCGTCGCCGATGCCGACCGGTCTCAAACATGAGGAAGTCATCCTTCGGGGCAAGGTTATGCCCCTGAGTACGCGCGATACAGTCGATCGGCCTGAATGTCAAACCGGACCCGGACTCAACCGCCCGCCAGATGGTCTTGCTCGGGGACGATCGATCGATCATCCCTCTTCTCTGCGACGACGCCAGCCGCGCCCTCTTCCTCGATGAACGATTACGCGGTCCCCGCACCGAGATCCACGGTCGGCGATACCAGGGTGTCCCCTATATTCAGGTCGTGACGTTCCAGGTTGAACGCGAAGGACAGCTCCAAACACCCGAATACTATTGTAGCGTCTGCTCGATCAGCGTTCGCTATCCCCAGACTTGCCCATGCTGCCAAGGTCCCATGGAGCTTCGCATGAAACCGGATCGTCCGTGAGGGCATCGGGACTCGCGCGTCTCCTTGACGACAGTTGTCAACCCGCAGATTCAGGGAAGACCAGCACACCTCTCGTGATTGATACCTTCTCCTCTTGTCGCGGCGGCCATTGGATCCGCCAGGGAGAATCTCCGCGATGTCACCTATCATAAGCTCGAATGTCCTGCTCGGACTGGTGGCGGTCGTGGCCGTGACCACGACGCTTTGGGGGATGGCATGCTTGTTCTGGGTCACCCGGCGACGGCGCAACCTGATCCAGCACACGCCACCGGTCTCGATCCTCAAGCCGCTCAAGGGGATGGACGAAGGGCTGGAAGAGAACCTGCGAAGCTTCTTCAATCTGGACTACCCGATCTTTCAGATGATCTTCGGCGTCGCGGACGCGAACGATCCTGCGATCGCGGTGGTCCAGAAGCTCCAGCGCGAGTTCCCCGAGCGGGATACCCAACTCGTGATCGGCTGCCGGGCGTTCGGCTTGAATCCGAAGGTGGAGAACCTTGCGGCGATGGAGCGTCATCGCAAGCATGACGTGATCCTGATCAGCGATTCGAATGTCCGCGTCCGCCCATCCTACCTGCGCGAGACGGCCTGCTACCTGGCCGAGCCGGGAGTCGGACTGGTCAGCAATCTGTTCGTCGGGACCGAGGAGGTCCACGCCGGGGCCATCATGGAGAACCTGCACCTGAACGGCTTCATCGCCGGTGCGGTGGCGTCGGCGTCGGTCCTCCGTCTCACGTGCGTGGTCGGGAAATCGATGCTGATGCCCGTTCGTGCGCCTCGAGGCCATCGGCGGGCTTGCTGCGGTCCGCAACCTCCTGGCCGAAGATCAGGTGATCGGCGTACGGGTCCGCCAGGCCGGGTATTCGATCCGACTGAGCCATCACATCATCGAGAACGTCAACACGAGCCGCAGCTTCCGATGGTTCTTGAACCGGCATTCGCGATGGTACAAGATCCGCCGCCGACTGGCCTTGCCCGCGTTCGTGGCCGAGCCGATGGGCAACCTGGCGACCGTCGGGCTGGTCTGGGCCTTCTCGGGCGAGTCGGGCATCGCTTGGGGCGGCCTACTCTGCCTCGTCGGCCTGGGCATGGTTCGCGACGCCATCCAAACCCGATGGATGCGCGGCTCGTTCCCGAAGGTCCGCCACCTGCTCTACAGTCCGATCAAAGATATCCTGCTCCTGCCCATCTGGTTCGACGCGATCGTCAACCGCCGCGTCCGGTGGCGCGGTCACAGTTTCCTCGTCGGTCGCATGACTCGGCTCCGCGTGGCCCACATACCCCGGCAGGTCCGCCAGCGCGTCCGTCGCGTGCAACAACTCCGCCAGCAGCATACCCCGAAGCCCGACAACTCGGCGAATCGAGCCGATGCAACCTGACTTCCAGTAAGACTCCACGACAGATCGGGCCTCGAATCCCTCTTGAAGCTTCGGCCTCGAGATCGAATGATGAAGTTGGCGCAAGGTGAGAGGACTGAGGAGTCGGAGTCGTGAAGGATAGCGCCGCTATGTGAAGTTGATCGAGTGGTCGGACGAAGACGGATGTTTTGTTGGAGAATGCCCTGGCATAATCGGCTCCTGCTGTCACGGTGATGACGAGACCGAAGTCTATGCCGAGCTGTGCCAGATTGTGGACGAGTGGATCGAGATCTTCAAGAGCGATGGGAAGCCACTACCGCCGCCTACCGCCGGACGCGGGATTATTCCGAGGATTCTCGCCGAAGTGAATGGAGCGTGAGTGGAACTTCGTCGCCTTACAGGTAATCAGGTCTCTTGATGGAAGCAAACGCCGACGCATCGGAATCCGATGTTCCTGCCCCCTATCCGTATCGCACGCCATTCCCAGCGTTCTCTGCGCGAAAGTATTCCGCGTCCAGCGTGTCTTCGCCCAGAGGCGACCAATTCCGATCTCGGGCCATCCGCTCTCTGGCCAGTCTCTTTCTCCTCCTCTGCCTGCTAGTGACCTCTTGCGCGATCACAACCTCTCCCGCACCCGCCGATGCGTTGGAACGGATTCACAAATCGAATCGCCTGCGATACGGCAGCGACATGGAAGGCGGCGGCCCTTATGCCTATCCCGATCCGCGATCGCCGAGCGAGATCACCGGCTTCGAAGTCGAGCTGATGACGCGCCTGGCCCGCGACCTCAAGGCCGATCCTGTCTTCTCGCAAGGTCAATGGGACAAGCTGCTCCAGGTGCTGGACTCGGGCCGGATCGATCTGGTGATCAACGGCTACGAATGGACCCCGAGGCGCGCCCAGGATTACCTGGCGACGCGGCCGTACTACGTCTACCAGTTGCAGTTGATGGTCCGCCGGGGCAGCACGGTTCAAAGCTGGTCCGACGTGAAGCGACCGCGGCCGGGAGGGGGCCGATGGACCGTCGGCGTGCTGGTCGGTTCGGCCGCGGAGACGTACGCGGCCGAGCAGGGGGGGGCGGATGTCGAAGTCGTCCGCTTCGACGGTTCCACGGACGCCATGACGGCCGTGCAGAACGGCCAGTACGACATGACACTCCAGGATCTCCCCGCGGCGCGATTCTACGGCGACCGATTCCCGGGGCTGGTCTCCGTGGGGCCGCCGGAGTCTCATGGGTATTATGTGATCTATGTGAACAAGCAGGACGCGGCTTTGCGCGACGCCTTGGACCGCGGCCTGTCTCGCCTGATCGCCTCGGGCGAGTTGCGACGGATCTACGAACGATACGGCATCTGGACGGAGGCGCAAGCCGAGCTGAAGGAGTTCGCGGGGCCCATCGAGCAGGTGACCGGCCGGCGTGAACCCGGCGGCTGGCCGCTCCTGGTCCGGTATCGATCGCGGCTCATCCGCGCCGCAATCGTGACGTTCGCCTTATCGGTGACGTCGATGCCGCTGGCCATGATCCTGGGCCTGTTCATCGCGATCGGCCGGCTGTACGGCCCCGGGCCGTTACGGCCCATCCTTTCCGGCTACGTCGAGCTGATCCGGGGCACGCCGCTGATGCTCCAGCTCTATGTACTTTTCTACCTCCTGAAGCTTCCGCCGGAGGTCGCGGGCGTCGCCGGGCTGGCGATCAATTACTCGGCCTACGAGGCGGAGATCTACCGCGCGGGGCTCCAGGCGATCCCGGCCGGCCAGATGGAGGCGGCCCTGGCATTGGGGATGTCGCGATGGATGGCCCTGAGGCGGGTGATCGTCCCCCAGGCGGTCCGGATCGTGATCCCGCCGGTGACCAATGACTTCATCGCCCTCTTCAAGGACACGTCGGTCTGCTCGGTCATCACCCTCGTCGAGTTGACCAAGGAGTATTCGGTGCTGGGCAATAGCACGGGCGGGACGATCGAGTTCGCCCTCGCCGTCGCCACGATCTACCTATTGATGAGCCTGCCGCTTTCGTGGTTCTCCCGATGGTCCGAGCGCCAACTGGGTTCGACCGGCGTGAAGGGAGGGGTCCTGGCATGATCGAAGTGAATGATCTGTGCAAGCGTCACGGCGCGATCGAGGTCCTCCGGGGTGTGACCCTGTCCGTCGCCCAGCGCGAGGTGGCCGCGATCATCGGGCCATCCGGCAGCGGCAAGAGCACGTTCCTCCGTTGCCTCAACGGCCTCGAGCGGTTCCATTCCGGCCGGGTCACGATCGACGGCTTGCAGTTCGCCGCCGATGGGATCTCGAGCCCGGCCGACTGGCATCGGATCCATCGACAGGTCTGCCGGCGGGTAGGGATGGTGTTCCAGAGCTTCAATCTGTTCCCGCATCGCACGGCGCTCGAGAACGTGATGGAGGGGCCAATTTACGTCCTGGGCCTGCCCCGCGTCCAGGCGGAGGAGCGGGCCCGTCGGCTCATGGATCGAGTCGGACTGTCGGACCGCCTCCACGCGTTTCCCAGGCAGCTCTCGGGCGGCCAGCAACAGCGGGTCGCGATCGCCCGCGCCCTGGCCATGGAGCCCCGGGCGATCCTCTTCGACGAGCCGACCAGCGCACTCGACCCGCGGATGACGACCGAAGTGCTCGCCGTCATGTCCGACCTGGCCGGCGACGGCCTGACCATGGTCGTCGTGACACATGCCATGACGTTCGCCCGCCGCGTCGCGCAGACGATCCACGTCTTCGGCGACGGCCGGGTCATTGAGTCGGGCGCCCGGAACAGATCTTCGAAGAGCCGCGTGAAGAGGCGACCCGCGTCCTGCTCTCCACCGTCATGGCGGCGTGAGACGGTGGCCGGACTCGGGTTACGCCGTCAGATCGTCCTCAGCGAGGTGCCGCCGGGACCGGATCGAGGTCGACCGGCGACGGCGGAGCCGATTTGATCTCTCGCGGTCCCTCGGGCGTCCTCTCGATCGGAGCCGATTCGAGGGTTTCCGAGGTCAGCGTCCTGGCACGAGGATCCGTCAAGGTAAGACCCTTGGGAGCGGCGATCGCTTCGCTCTTCTCCAGCGCCGCGAGCAAGGACTCCCAGCGCTTGATCCCGCCCTCGACCTTCTTGAGGCGGGCGCGAAGCTTCTCCGCCTCGTCCTTCAGGCCCTTGAGTTGCCCTTCGGCCACCTTGCGGTTCTGCGCGACGAACGACTGGACGTTCTTCTCGGGATCATCGCTCGCGTCGGCGACAGGCCGTGACACCGCGGGAGTGGCCTCGGGGGCCGGAGCCTTCGCGGGTTCGCTCTCATCCAGTGTGGCCGGAAGCTCGATCGGTTTCGCGACGGGGGATGGGGCGGCAGGCACCTCCGGCAGGGCCCCCGATCTCTCCGTCGCGGGCTGGGAACTCGCCGGGGCGGGTTCGGTTTTTTCTCCCGAGGCCGGCGTCTGGGTGATCGCCGGCAAGGTGAATTTCGGAGCGTCCTGGGCCCAGGTGGTTTTCATGACACCCCAGCCAATCAGGGTCACGCTGACGAGCACCATCGCCATTCCGAGGCGCGACGGGCTCCGGGGAGCCGCTTCTTCCGCCGCAATCTCCCTGGCCTGTTCGACGAGGGCGACGACAAACTTCGGCGTGATCTTGGGAGTGGGCCGCACAACGCACCTCCTCGACGCTGGGACCAGAAATCGACGCTGACTCAACACCGAGCTAGTCTAGCGGCATTCGATCGATTGGACTACGGAGTTCCGTGCATCTGATGGGGAGTCGGTCGAGGCGGGGAGAGAACACAGAGGCGATCGGCACCGCGCCGCGGGCATCAGGCGTTTGTCCCGAAAAACAGAACGAGCCCTCGAGGAGGCGTGATCGTCAAGCTCTGGGCTGAGGCCCGAGCTTGACGATCACGCCTCGGCGGGGCTGTTGGCAACGGAATCGAACGATCACCGACCTGGTTCGCAAACGTCACGGATCCGGGACCGAGGACGGAACGTCATCGATCGATACCGAGCCGGTAGAGGATCTCTTCGAACTGCTCGTGATAGACGTCGTCGGTCGAGTGCAGGTGCTCGGCCTCGGAGATGAACTTGAGGGTGTCGTCCCGCCTCAGGCCATACTGGCGCAGGATTTCTTCGAAGGGCTGGAGGTCGTGGGCGTAGATGAATAGCAGCTTGTGCTCGTCGAACTGGACCTCCATCGGGCCATTCGGGTTGAGCGCGGCCAGTCCGGTGCAACCGTCGTGGAGCAGGAGCGGTTCGTAGTCGTAGAGGGTGCTCTTGAGGATCACGGTGTCCATATGCTCGCGATACAGATCGGCGTGGCATCCCGGCTCGGAATCGTGGCTGGATTCCATGACCACGTTGACGACTTCGCCGAGCGGGTCGAGCAGATCCATGAAGACCTCGAACAGGCGTTCCGAGGAGACGGCCGCGGCGAGCACGGGCATCTTGTTACCGCTCTCGGGGTCGCGATACGTGTCGCGGCGATAGCCCTCGCGCGGGATCACATCGAGGCCGATCGAGGGGCGGACCGCATCCGTCAACGAGAAGCTCCCATAGCGTCCGACGCGTAGGTGCGCATCCAACTGGTCTTCGCTGAGGTCGTCGAAACTCGTCCGGGCCATCCGACCCGGGTTGTTACGGAGCACACGCTCGAGGAAGCGCTGGAGAAAACTCATAAGAAAGGCTCCCCTCCTAAAAACCGCGACGAGCACTGGGAAAAGTTCGATCAAAGCTCCCGGCCACTGCGTCAAGCGGTCTTGGGTCTGCCCCCCCAAGCTGCGCCTCCCAGGCATCCGCTTGACACCGCGCCCAAGGGAGCCGAAACCCACCCCGGGGACGGTCGCCTTTCCGTTGGCAACTCCTCAATCTTTCTGTCTCATATATACCATGCGTGGTCTCCGCGACCCGGCTGTGCGAATAATCTTGATCCAAGAACTCCGAAGCCAGCCGCTTCCCCGCGCCACCTCGTGACAATCCGACGCCCTCCGCCCCTGACCCACCTCACTTCATGGACCACACATTATCCACGTGCTCAAGCAAGTTCGATACCTTATCGCCGATCGGCTTGTCGAGAAGGAGTCGTGCGGCCCGACGTGACAGAAACTTGAGTCAAGTTTTGAAAAATATGGACTCTTTCGGCGAGAAGTCAACCGGATGGTCCAACCATCTCCATTTTGTAAGAGATTTCCCCGAAAGTACAAGCCTTCCGATCCAAAAAGCCACGCGTGTTGATGCGGTAAGACAACAATTTGAATCGCCCCGGCATCCGGGTGGACCGGCGCATGCGTACGACGATGGAATCCTGGCTGAATGACGCTGCGGATGGTGGCGTCTCCCGACCTGGAGAACTCGGTTTGATGCACCGTCGCCCGCCTCGGAGACCGTTGTTATACTGATACGGGATTCCTATCCGGTGGGTGACTGTCACGGATCTCGGGAATTTGCCCGTTCCGGTTCACGCGCGGAGAGAACGGCCATTCGCGTCGTACCTCGAAGGACTAACGATCTATGAATCAAGACGATATGGCGAGCGTGGACGCCTACCTCGGGGCTCACCGGGCCGATTTCGAGGAACAACTGAAGGCACTGATCCGGATCCCCAGCGTCAGCGCACAGCCGGACCACGACGCCGACACCAGGCGGGCCGCCGAATGGATCCGCGATGACCTGACGGCAATGGGTCTGCCGGCGGAGCTGATCGAGACCAAGCGGCACCCGCTCGTTTATGCCGAATGGCTGGGCGCCGCCGGCAAGCCCACCCTGTTGATTTACGGCCACTACGACGTGCAACCCCCGGAGCCGCTCGAGCCGTGGGTGTCTCCTCCGTTCGAGCCGACGGTCCGCGATGGGAACCTGTTCGCTCGGGGCGCGACCGACGACAAGGGTCAGATGCTGACCCACCTCAAGGCAGCGGAAGCCTGGCTCAAGACGGTCGGCAAGCTCCCCGTGAACGTCAAGTTCCTGATCGAAGGCGAGGAGGAAGTCGGCGGGGCCAATCTGGAAGAGTACGTCGCCCGTCACGCCGACCGGCTGGCTTGCGATTATGCGGTGATCTCCGACTCCAGCCAGCTCGCTCCCGGCATGCCTGCGATCACTTATGGCCTGAAAGGATTGGCTTACTTCGAGCTCCTGGTGCAAGGGGCCAACCGCGACCTCCATTCGGGCACCTACGGAGGCGCCGTGGCCAACCCGATCAATGCACTCTGCGAGATCCTCGCCACACTCAAAGGACCAGACGGGAAGATCCGGATCGCCGGGTTTTATGATCGCGTCAAGCCGCTCGAGGAATGGGAGCGGGCGGACTTCGCCAAGTTGCCGTTTTCCGAGGCGGCCTTCCAGGCCGATCTGGCCGTACCCGCCTTGACGGGCGAGGCCGGTTATTCCACGCTGGAGCGGAAATGGGCGCGGCCGACGTGCGATATCAACGGGATCTTCGGTGGATACGCCGGTCCGGGGCCGAAGACGGTGTTGCCCTGCAAGGCCGGCGCCAAGTTCAGCTTCCGACTGGTCCCCGATCAGGATCCCCAGACGGTCGAGCGGCAGTTGAGGGACCACCTGACACGAGTCTGCCCCCAGGGGGTGACCTACGAGCTGCTGACCCATCACGGCGCACCGGCGGTCCTCGTCGATGTCGATACGCCCGGCGTCCGGGCCGCCATGCGGGCGGTCGAGACGGGCTTCGGCACCAAACCCGTCTTCATCCGCGAAGGCGGCTCGATCCCGGTCGTGGGGCTCATCAAGCAGCGCCTCGGCGTCGATACCTTGCTGCTGGGCTGGGGCCAGAACGACGATAACCTGCATGGTCCCAACGAGAAGTTCTCCCTGGCCGACTTCCACCGCGGCATCAAATCGAGCGCCCATCTCTTCGACGAACTGGCGCACGAGACGGCTTCCTGACAGTGCCTCTTGGTTCGGGTCGGGCGGGGGAAACCCACCGATAAACCGCTCGAAACCGGTGGGTTTCACCCACCCTACAGGTGTTGATTCCATGCTGGATCTGAAATTCGTCGTCACGAACACCGAGTCGGTCAAGCAGAATTGCCGCGACCGGAACGTCTCGCCGGACGTGATCGAAGACGTCGATCGCGTCGTCTCGCTGGAGTCGGAGCGGCGGGGCCTGCTCCAGGGGGTCGAGGAAGTCCGCCGCCGCCAGAATGAGGTGGCGCAGTTCGACCGGCCGCGAGCGCGACCCGGAGAAGCGGTCCGCGCTCATCGAGGAAGGCAAGCGGCTCAGGCTGGCGGTGACCGAGGAGGAGGAGCGGCTCCGTCGCCTCGAGGCGGAGGTGGCCCAGCGACTCAAGCGCATCCCCAACATGACCCATCCCGATGCCCCGGTCGGGCAGACCGAGGACGAGAGCCGTGAGATCCGCAAGGTCGGCACGCCTCGCACGTTCGATTTCCGGCCGAAAGACCATGTCGCTCTGGGCAAGGACCTCGACCTCATCGACTTCGAGACCGGCGGCAAGGTGAGCGGTACCGGCTTCTACTTCCTCAAGAACGACGCGGTGCTCCTCGACCTGGCACTCCAGCAGTTCGCCGTGAAGACGTTGGCCGGGCGCGGCTTCACGCCGATCATGACGCCCGACCTGGCCCGGAATCAGATCCTGGAGGGGATCGGTTTCACGCCTCGAGGGGTCGAGACCCAGGTCTATTCAGTCGAGGATTCCGACCTCAGCCTGGTGGGCACGGCCGAGATCACCCTGGGCGGCATGCTGGCCGACGAGATCCTCGACGAGGCGGCGTTACCGGTCCGTTATGTCGGCCTGTCGCACTGCTTTCGCACCGAGGCCGGCGCCGCGGGGCGGGCCAGCCGCGGGCTCTATCGGGTCCACCAGTTCACCAAGGTCGAGATGTTCGCCTTCTCCACGCCCGAGACCTCGGGGGCTTTGCATGCGGAAATGCTGGCCATTGAGGAAGAGCTCTTTCAGGCGCTGGGCATACCTTACCGCGTGCTCGACATCTGCACGGGCGACCTCGGCGGACCGGCCTACCGGAAATACGATCTCGAAGCCTGGATGCCCGGTCGCGGCGAGCACGGTGAGTACGGCGAGGTGACCAGCACCTCGGATTGCACCGATTACCAGGCCCGTCGGCTGAATATCCGCTATCGTCCGTCGGGCCAGAAAGGGACGCGTTTCGTCCACACGCTCAACGGCACGGCCATCGCGCTCAGTCGCGCGCTGATCGTGATCCTGGAGAACTATCAACGATCCGATGGGCTGATCGACGTCCCCGAGGTCTTGAGGCCATTCGTCGGAAAGGACGTGCTCGGATCTGTCTGATCGCTTTCCCCTTGTGGCTTGATCCATCTCCCAGTAGGGTGGGTGAAACCCACCGAACAGATGTATTCGCAAGCATTTGGTGGGTTTCACCCACCCTACGAATCCTGCTGACGGACTCGGTGCGGAGAGGGAGTGGGAACCCGACTCGCGCCGATCCGTGAAGGTCGTCCATGCACAATCCGCTCCTGATCCCCGACCTCCGCGAGCTGATCCACGACGGCGAGGTCGCCGGCCTGCGTGACTTCTTCGCCGATTATCACCCCGGCCGGATCGCCGAGCTGATCGACGACCTCGAGACTAGCGACGGAGATACCCTGTTCCGCATGCTCCCCCCGCGAAACCGGGCGGATATCCTCAGCTACCTCGACAATGCGCGTCAGGTCCGCCTGGTCGAGGAGATGCCGCCCCAGGAAGCGGCACAACTCCTGCACGTCATGTCGCACGACGAGCGTGCGGACCTGGTCAACCGGCTCGACGAGGACGTGCTCGACCCGGTCCTTCCCTACCTCGCCCAGGCCGAGCGCGAGGATATCCGCAGGCTGGCCAGCTACGAGCCCGGGACGGCCGGCGCCGTCATGACGACCGACTACGTCACGCTCCCTCCGCATATCACCGTCCGCGAGGCCCTGGAACGGCTCCGCCAGGAGGCTCCCGACCGCGAGACGATCTATTACTGCTATGTCATCGACCATAAACGACGGCTGATCGGGTTTGTCTCGCTCAAGCGACTGATCCTGTCACGCCGAGCGGCCGTGATCGAAGACATCATGCAGCGAGACATCATCTTCGCTCGCCTCGACGAGGATCAGGAGGCCGTCGCGCGGCAGATCGACAGGTACGACCTGCTCGCCATCCCGGTCGTCGACGCCAAGGACATGCTCCTCGGGATCATCACCCACGACGATGCCATGGACATCCTCCGGCAGGAGCAGACCGAGGACATGCTGGCCTTCGGCGGCGTCTCGCGCAACGCCGAGGCCAACGAGGAGACCTACTGGAAGGGCCGGGTCCACGAGTCGGTGCGGCGTCGGATCGGATGGCTCTTGCTCCTGTTCGTCGGCGGGACCATCACCCGATACATCATCCACCTGTTCGACTGGGTCGATTCGCAATTCCGTACGATCGAGTTCGACACATTCATCCCGCTTCTGATCGGCACCGGGGGGAACGCCGGTAGCCAGGCGGTCGGCACGATCATCCGCGGCCTGGCGCTGGGAGAGATCCAGCGTGGGGACACCGCGCGCGTCGTGGCGCGAGAGGCCCTCACCGGGCTGATCCTGGGGATCCTACTCGGCAGCCTCGGCTTCGTCTTCACCTGGATTCTGCTCGGCCATTCCAAGACCTTCGGCGCCGTCATCGCCCTGTCGATCGTCGGGATCTGTGTCTGGGCCAACGGGATCGGTGCGATGGTCCCCCTCCTGGCCAAGCGGTTCAATATCGACCCTGCCGTCGTCTCCGCCCCGTTGATCAGCACCCTGGTCGATGCCACCGGCCTGGTAATCTTCTACACTGTCGCCATCGTCCTCCTCATCAAGCTGGGTGGTCATTAGTCCTTGGTTCTTGATAGCCCATCCAAGGACAAGGGACCAAGGACCAGCTCAAGAATTTGCGTAGATCTGGCCCTTTCGACCGGAAGTCGTCCAGCGGGGTCGGCGACGAAACCAGTTCAAGTCGAGGGCATGGGCGTGGTAGGTCAGCCCGATCATCCGGACGACCACCATCGATCCGTAGAAGATGAAGACCCAGAAGAGCCAGATCGCAAGACCTTCGATCCACATGGTGGGCATCTGGTAGATCAAGCCCCAGGCGGCGATCCCGGCAAGGATGATGAGCAGGACGGCGACCAGGCAGGGACGCAGATAATCCCAGCCGATCCGGAAGATCGCCAGGAACACCGTGACGGGGTTGGCGGCGATGATATTGTCGTGCAAGAGGGCCGCGGCCCAGGCCATCTGCGCGTATCCGACGGCCAGCATGATCAGGTTGAGAAACACGATCAGGTCGAACCAGTCGATCTCGCCGCAGTGCATGCGATAGTAAACCAGCGGGATGCCACCCAGTGCGATGCCAAACATCCCCGCCCAGAACCATCGTCCGATGCCCTCGGCGATCTCGCTGGGCTGCCACTCGGGCCATCGCGGGTGGTCATTCTCGCCGAGGGCGCTCGAGACCAGCATGTGGCCGAGGAACAGCAGGGCATAGCCGAACGTCATCGCGAAGCTGAAGATCATGGGCGTCAGGATCGGCACGATCAGCATCCCGAGCGCCCAGTCCGCCTTCATCGGCTGGAGATACGAGATGACATCGAAGACCGGCAGTGACAGGACCCAGAGCATCGGTGGCAGGAAGAACAGGAGACCGAGGCCGGGACCGTCGCTCAGCGGATAGGCCAGGCATTCGCGCAGGCTTGGAGACACCCTCGGATGCCTCCATTTCATGACGCTCCACGAGTCTTCCTGGTCGGCTCGCGGGATCAGTCGGAGGGCCGAGGCGGCATCCGGATCATACCAACGCTTGGGTCGGGCCATCGGTGCTCCATCCCGGCTCTCGTTGGACTCATAGGCTGTCGGCCGCCGTCGAGGCGATGCTCCTCTAATTCTTGCGGACGACCCCAGGAGAGGCAAGGGGCAAGCGGGGAAGGGGCAACGCTAAACGGATCTTCCTCTCGGACGGAACGAGTGTCGGAGGGGGCGATTGTCGCGGCGATCGAATCTGAAGGATATCGAGTGGAATCCATACGTAAGGGGGAACCCAGTTCCCCCTCTCACGGATGCGGCAGGGCGAGGAGGACCCGCCATCCCTTCCGGTCAGGTGTGTCAACGATGGCTTCGGCCGTGGACGACCTTGACTATCTCGACCCGGTCGCGGGCGTCGGCGGTGGACTTCTCTGCAACCATGGATCTCGCAATGTCTTCCGTCACCGAAGGCGCGGCCGCGAGGCTCCTACGGCTGATGAATAGGCTCGTCGAGACGCTCGGCTGGAAGATATTGTAGTAGCCGAGGTACCGGGCATAGGCGAACTTATTGGTCGCTCTCACTGGGACCAGCGCGAGGGTGGCCGTGCCGTCGACGACGGAGGCCGCCTGATAGAATGCACGGCCGTTGACGAAGAACACGGCGGTACCCTGCGCCGTCCCCGAGCCCGGAGAGGTCACGCCGATATTGGCCACGAGTTCCGCCGCCACGATCTTGCCGCGATGGTTCCGGACGGCCTCGACCGTCAAGGTCGTCTGCGTGCCCGCGCTGGTAATGAACTGGCCGATGGGACTCGAGGTGCTGCCCAGGAACAGGGGCACATCGCCCTCATAGACTGCGGTGACCGAATGGGATCCGTAGGTGAGCGTCGAGGTCGTGAAGGTCGCCACGCCGTCGGAGAGCGTGGATGCAGCGACCTCGGAGTTGTTGAACGAAGAATTCGACCGTGCCCACCGGCACTGTGCCCGCGCCGGAAGTGGTCGGTGTGACCTGCGCCGTGAACGTAACGGGCTGGTTTGTCGCGGCCAGCGGGCTAGAACTGCTCAACGTGGTCTCGGTCTCCGTTACGGGGTTGATGGTCAGCGTGCCGGGTACATATATGATGCCATAATTCGTATTCGCCAGGACGGCGCCGCCGATGTTGATCGGAGAGGTACCCGAGACGTCGCTCGATGTCACGGTGTAGCTCAACGTCGGCTGGGTGGCGAGCACCTCATCGATCGTCTGGCCGTCGACCAAGCCGGATGCGGTGAATTGACCTTCCAAGCTGGGGAGCGCCTGGCCTTGATTGGTCAACTGGTTGTCGGCCGCGAGGACCAAGGTGGCCGCGGTGATGTCGCCGGTCAATCCGGTTGGCTGAGTGAGGACATAGTTGGAGGCGGCGGTGCCGGTGAGCGTGAACGATCCGCTGGTCGAGACCGGGATGTTATTCCCCACGTCGGGGCTGGCAAACGTGGCAGTGACCCCGGTCGCGTCCAGACTCACATCGCTCTGATCTTTGGGAAGGACACCGGACAACGTCGCCGAACTGGTGTCGAGCGTTGCGATCGTCGTCCCGTCGTAAGCTTTGGGATTGACCGAGATTCCGGAGACGGTCACCGTGAGGGGCGTCACCGTGACCGCTTGCACCGGCGATAGGCTGCCTGCGTACTGGTCTGAACCCTGGACGGGAACGTAGACGGCATAGAGTTGGTTAGGCGGCGAGGTCGCAGCACCGAGATTTGCATATGTATAGGAAGCACTGCCGCTACTATTCACCGGGACGCTTTCCTGCAGAATGCCCCGTTCGGTCGGGTTGCCGACATAGAAGTCGAGAGAGCCCGTTGTCACCGCCGCGCCGCTACTGTCCTTGACGTCGGCCATGGCCGAGACAGAGGCACCGTAAGTGATCGAGTTCGTAGAGACCGAGAGTGCCGTACTGGTGGAGGTAGACACCCTGGTCAAAGTGACGCTATCCTCTCTAACCCCGCCCACGTAGGAAAGCCGGAACACGTCGCCGGAAACCACCAACCCACCCCCCTCGGGCAGGCCGATGAAGCTCCCCTCCAGATTGACGGGGCCCGGCGGACTGTTGTTATTGATGATCGTCAACACCTCGCCGATCGTCGGGACAAATCCGCCGCCGACGGTCACGTCGAGCTGAGGACTGTTAAGAATGACCGACCCCGACGCGATCAGCTGGTCATATCCGGTGGTCCCATCGCCGGGAGAAGAACCGTCGAGCCTTGCCACCACCTTGGAGTCGCTGTCGAGTGTCAGGCTACCGGTGGTCAGGACTCCCGGGCCCGAGGGATCTCCGGCGCCGACCGTGCCGCCGACGCTACTCACGTTGCCGACCGTGCCGTTGCCGCCAAGCACGCCGCCATCGTTCTCGAGACTCTCCGTCGTGACCGTGCTGCCGTTCAACCAGCAACGTTGACGTTGCATTGACCGTCGTCGTACCGGTATATGTGTTCACAACCTGAAGGTCGAGGGTGCCTCCGCCGGTCAGCGTCAGTCCGGCCGAACCCGAGATCACCCCCCCCAGATCGAGCGTACCGCCCGCGAAGACCGACACGGTCCCGCCGACGAGGTCCGTGGCGAGCGCGTCGCTCGACGTGCCCGAGTCGTAAGTCGTATCGATGTCCGCAGCCACGGCGACCGGGTTCCCGGTCAACGCGTATGACGGCGCCTCGATCGTGATCGAATTGAAGCTCGTACCGGCCGGGAAGTCGTTCACCGGACTGTAGTTGCCGCTAGTCAGACCGGCCGGGAAGATCAGGTCATAGCCGGGTAACGGCGCCGTGTCTCCGGACCAGTTATCAGGCGTCATCCAATCGCTGCCGGCATCCCCGGTCCAGGTGGCCGTGCCGGTGGAGGGCGTCAGCCGCAATTCGAGAGTTTCTAGGTGCAGAGGACGAGCCCTGTGGCCGATGCCACCACGACCGCCATGCCCCCGCGAATGACATCCCCGACCGTTACGCTGTTTCACCGATACGCCCCTGAAGAAACCGAGCATGAATGCGCCTCCTCGTATTGAGCCCCGCCACCCGACCCAGCTGCTATGCCCTCGTTTCATGCCGATCCCATTCCGGGAGATGCTCCGAGGTGATCCCTGAGCGGGACGCCTCCAGGCAGACCAATCGGCTCCGATCCACCCGGCCGGACTATCGAGATGATACCATACCAGGGGCACACGCAACCAAGATGTAAGGCATTATTGTTTGCGTACACTGAACGAAACGTCCATCCACTCGTGCCCTTCGGCACCTGGTCTCGCGCAGGGAGGCTATCATCGCTCGTTGGCATGAGTCGAATGTCGAATGTATTGGTGACGCGGACGCTAGAACGAGTCTATCCGCGCCTTCGAGGAGATGGGTTGTCTTTGAGGACTAGCTGGGATCTGGGCGGGTGATCTGCATCGATCACGGCAATTCTATCGGTCTTGCCGGTTTTGACGGTCCTGCCGACATGCTGTGGCGTAAGGTCACGACGAGTGTGAGATGGCAACACGAACGGAGGGGAGAAGCCTCGCGGTGATGCGAGGCATCAGCACCAGGCCATCATGCGATCGAGCTCGAATCGGCTCTGAACTCATGGCCCGTTCCGGAACTCACGACGCTGTAGCGATTCCGGTCTATGAACCGACCTACTTGTCTTTCTTCTTCGATTTCTCGCCGACCATCTCGTCGAGCACGGCCCGGACTTCTTTCGCCTGGTTCGCGTCGAGCGGGTGAGACTTCAGGAGATGCAGCACCAGCAGACCGGGCTCGCCCTGGTAGAGCTTGTCTACCAGGCTACTGACTCGCTTCTGACGGACCTCTTGCGTGGAGATCACCGGTTTGTAAACGAAGGCCAGCTCGCGGCGGTCGCTGGTGACAAGCCCCTTGGATTCGAGGCGGTCGAGTAGCGTCGCCACGGTCGCATAAGACCACTGCCGCCCGGCGGAGCGCAAGGTCTCCAGCGCCTCGCGGACGGTCGCCTGGCCGAGGTCCCAGAGGACCTTCAAGACATCAAGTTCCGAGTCGGGAATGGTTGGGGGGCGTTTGGCCATCGGCGGTCGTCTCAACGTTAAGACTGAGAAACTCCCCATCCGCGCAATTATGGATGATTTCGCGAACCCCGCACGATTGTCGGGTACGCGGTGGAGGGATGGATAAGACCTATCGCACAGGAGGGAATCGTTACCACATTCATCCTAAGACAATTGTCTCACGACGTCAATCCCTCCGGCGAAAATCCCGCATACGCTGCGCCATCCCGGACGATCTGGGGATGGCAAGCGTTTGATCGTGTGCCCGATCAGTCCAGGGCCGTGACCGGTGAAGACCGGTGGACCGCCCCGTCGATCCCGCCGATGGACCACGTTCCGTGCTGACTCGGAGCGGACGCCGTGCGATCGACCCGGAGTGTAGGAGAGGGGTTGGGTGGGAGTGGAAGGCCGATCTGTGCCGTTGGAAGCCAGGGCGGTAGCGACTTGCGGCCAGGCTCATCGCTTCCGACGCGGGCTCACCGACCGCGATCCGGCCGAGCATCGGCCCGATGGTTCCGCTTCGGCGCGATCATCACCTGAGGCGACTCGAGCCGAGGTGCCCGTCTCCATCTCGACCGAGGCATCCCGGGTCCTGGGGAGTTAGTGGGCGTGTCCGATCTCCAACTTGGCCCTCACGAAGCAGCCGCGGATGAGCCGGGTCCTTCGCCGCAGCCGGGCGAGGACCAGATTCAGCCCCAGTTGCAATTCATCCAGATCGGCACCCCCAGGGTTGTGCAAGGGATCCTCTTTCAGATGCTTCAGTAGCCACCACGTCGGGTTGAGAGATGGCGCGCAAGGCGGCAGGAGCTCGAGATGCACCTTCCCTTGTAACTCCGTCGTCAGGAACTCCTTGACCTCAGGTCTCCGATGGATCGGTGACCGGTCCCAGATCACCATCAGTCGTTCGCCGGCGCTCTCCAGCAAGAGGGTCAGGAACGCGATCGTCTGGGCGCCGGATAATGCGCCGGGTCGCACCGTCGCGAAGAGATTTCCCTCGGGTGTCATGCCGGCCATGATCGAAAGCGGGTTGCTCGCCTGTCGTACTGCCGAGAGGCGATTGACCATCCCTCGATGCTCAACCTTGATGGCACCCGGCAGGTCGAATGTCATTTCATCGACGAAGACGATGGTCCGGCTTTCGCGCGAGGCCTTCTCCTTCAGGGACGGCCAGCTCTCGAGCCGCCAACGTTCGATGGCCGCCTCGTCCCGATCGGGGGCGCGGGTGACGGAGGTGTGCGGCGTCCACCCCAACTGCTTGAGGAGGCGGGAGACCTGGCTTGCACTGTATGAGACACCGAACTCCTCTCGGATGACCGTAGCGATCCTCTTGGAAGTCCAATGTTGCCCGGGGATACCGTAAGCCTCCGGCCCATGCCAGAGGAATTCGGGGAGGAATCGCAATTGTTCCGGAGTGAGCCTGGGACTCGAGCCGCGGAGGTGGGTGGCGCGCGGAGAGGGCATCCGGGCCGCCGCGTCGGGCCGCGGCCAGCCACTGGCTGACGGCACCTTCCGTGACGCCCAGGGCGGCAGCGATGGTGCGCTGCTTCCAGCCCTGTTGCTTGAGCTCCAGCGCCCGCATGCGCCGCCATTCGACCCAGTCGCGAGGCGAGGAAGAAGGAAATTCCATGCTGAATTCGCGTTGCCCGAGGAATGATCGTGGTTGGAGAACACGCGGCAGGTTTCGCCGGACTGGCATCGAGGACGAGCGGCTGTGCTACCTCACCTCCTAGGTCGTAAAGAGCCTCGTCGTTGACGATGATCTTTCGGTCACACCAGTACGCCTACTGGAATTGATCCTACGCTGGTACTTCGAGTAGGAACCATTGATTCGCGGCGGTGATCGGGCCAGCCAGAAACGCCAGGCCCGGACGATTGGGGTATCCGATGGGCCGCGTCCAGACAGTCTCCGTCCATCACTCATCGGCTGCACTTGGGTATGACTGGACTAACTTGCACATTCGTCACGCCAACACTACAAGAGAGTAATGCGGCCCCATCCTCATCTACCACCAATTCGCACCATGTCGCAGCCCGGTGAATCATCGCCAGGACACGGCGGCCGGGCCCTCCGTTCCTGTATACGGCGACCGGGCAGCAGGATGATTGTCGGCTACATCTGGTAACCCATCCGTAGGAACAGATCCGACGCCTCGGGGCGGCCCGTCGAACGAAACCGGCCCAGGTCCGCATCCGGTGCGGGCCTGGGCTCGGCGCTTCCCCTGCTTGAGTGATCTCAACTTCTCGACACGTAATCTGGTGATGGTTGTCGCGTTCGCATCGGACATCATAAAGGACACTCATCACCGGTGAACCGGGTCAGGCGTCGATCAGGCGACCGGGCTCTTCTTGGAGAACCGGCGGCGGAAGGCGACGAAGCTGGCGAGGCCAAGGCCCAGGAGGGCCATCGACGACGGCTCGGGGACCGAGCTGACGCTAACCTGCAGGCCCGAGGACGTGATCGTGCCGAGCGTCCCGGTGAGCCCGTAGTCGCCAAGGCCCACTTCGCCGGCGGTGGTGCCGTTGAGCATGACTTCAAAACTGCCGCCGGCCACCCTGTCGAAGTTGACGGTCAGCTCGTTGGTCGTCGTGTCATAGGTCGTGCTGGTGATCGTGAGATTCGATGACATGGTGCTTACGACGCTGAGCGTATCACCCGCGGGGGGAACCAGGGCGATCTCGACGTCGGTCGCGGTACCACCAACGGCGTTGAAGGTGGCGTCCACCGTGACGGTGCCGGCGCGGCTGGCGGTGGCGAAGGACAGCGTGAGCATCAAGGCCGCGGACAGGGCGAACATTCGCTTGATCATGCGTAACTCCTAGAGAAGCAAGAGCGATGAGGGTGGGACAGTTCGTTGCGGACTGAGGCGGCGCAGCTCGAGGATATCCATCCGGACGACGTTGCCTCGGCCGGAGAGCGAAGGAGGGTTTACGTCCCGGGCGTTCATGAGTAACGGCATCCGGCCGGGTACCATCGGCCGACGTAAGTGTGCCGTCGTCTCCCGGGCTTATCGACCTCGACTGTAGCTGCGCGGGACTTCTGTACTAATCGAGGTTCCACGGCAAGGTATTGACCGATGTCGCCCCGAAGATCGTGTCGCGGTGGTGCAGTCGGCCCACCTGACGGATAGGCCGGCAGGCGGGCCGCCTGCACCACAATGACTCGGGTCCTTTTCGACCTGGCCTTGAGTGGAGTTCCATTCGACTCGCACCCTAGCAATTGCTCGAACGCCCGGTTCCACAACCGGTATCTCCACTGCGGTCGAGCTCCGGTCTTCACGTCCCACCTGCCGAGTAGGGTCAGACGCAATCTCAGATTCACCATCCACGGAGAAGCCGAGTATTCGTCCGTTCGCCCGATCCTTCCGCCCTCGAAGCAGACGACCTGGTTGGGAAAGGCCGGCGGGCAATCGAGTGTTGCATGAACGAGTAAAGTCCCGCACCGACTCGCTCGGGGACCGAGCTCGAGCGGACCCACCGATCGCGCGTGCCGGGAGCCCGATTTATGCAGCGGGCTTCCCGGACCCCATCTCATACGCGGAGACAAAATAAAAATATGAATATTTATAATAAATTCGGCTCATTCATGCAACGCCCGATCGATGGTGTAGAGGCATCCGACCGCACGGGATGGAGACAGTGAAATCCCGCCGCCTCGACGCGAGTCGTGCGCTTCCCGACGCCGAGCCCATCTTCGCCCTCGATGGACATCCGAGCTTCGTCCCGGCCGAAGGAGTACTTCGGCCCCCGATTCCTGCCCGAGCTGGCGGAGCGCTGTCATGGAGGCGAAAGATCCCCCGGTCCCGACGAGTTGTCATGTAGAGAGTGACCGGCGCCTGCTCCGGCGCGGGTTGCGCGGGACAGGCCCGCGAGCGTGTTATAAACGTCCCGCTTCGGTAGCCGGCCAATGAGAGGTTGGTGAGCGCATACTCACGGTCAGACACCCCGGCCAAGGGCGAGAAGCCGAGGAATAGGGGATACCAGTTGGTAACACGCCCTGATGCGGCGACAAGGCGCGGTAGGATACCGGCGCGGTGGGTCGATCGATCGCGACCCGAGCCGAAAGGGTGGGAGGCCGTCGCTCATGGGCGAGAAGTGACCGGAACGAGTCTCCGGCACGAGGCACAGTCCCTGGGCCTGAAGGAGGGTTGGGGGATACGTGAGGCGGCCGATCGACGTCGGCCGCGAGGGTAATGATCGGAGATGAGTCTCGGAGAATTGTCGGGCCCGTGCCGGTCGGAAACCCGGCTAGACCTCACCGTTCCGACCGAAGCGGCGCCGCAACTCCAGGAGGATCTTCTGCTTACGCTTGCTCACGGCTTGCTGGCTGATCCCCATCGAGCCGGCGACCTGGCTCTCGGTCCAGCCGTCCCAGAACAGGCGCTGGATCAACCGGCGATCGTCCTCGACGAGACGTCCGATGGTGGTTCGAAGCCGCTCGGAGTCGTCGTCGGCCGCCAACTGCTCCTCTCCGGATGGACAGAGGCCCTCCTGGCCATCCAGGCCGGGCCGGCATCGCAGGGCGTAGCTCCACTCCTGCCGATAGCGTGCCAGGGCGCTGGCGAGGATCTGGTGGTAGACGAAGCTACCCAGCGTCGGGCCGCGTGTGGGATCGAAATTACGGATGGCGGTGCAGGCCGCGGCGATCCCCTCGGCGTCGAGCTCTTCCCGCCAGTCTCGCGGCGTCCAGCGGGGTGGCACCGGCCACGAACGCGTGCGGCGCAGGCAGGCGCCCAGATCCGCGGCCAGTCCGGGAGCCGATGGCCTAGCCAGCCGCCAGCTTCCGGTACGGCGCGCATCCGTGTGCCCGCCTCGACCGACTCTTGGACAACCCCCATGCGTATCCTCCGTAAAGGTGGGCTCAATGTTGTAGAAGCGGGACCCCGCGGAGGTGGACGTCGCAGTTCGAGTCTCATCCCGATGATCGGCGAGCGACCTTCCGGGATTCGTGGGACATCGTCCCGACCCGAATCGGGGACACGCGAGGGCTCGGCAGGAACGCCGGAGCGGCAGGTGCGCCTCCGGATGGATCCCGAGGGCGAGCCGACCGACACCGGGACTAGAATATGCACCTTGTAAGAAATTAAAGGGCGATGCATAAAAAATTCTTGAATTTTCATGGGTCCGCCCGAAGGCGAACCGAGTCCCCTCCATCGGCGGGCGAGGCGGCGCGGCGGAATCACGGGGGCCTCCGGGGAGACCTCGCCCTCGATTTCCGCGAAGGTCAGATCGTTGTTCAGGGCCCGGTGCATCGTTGCGGCGAACGGTCGAAGGAACGGGTCCTGCACGCCAGCCCTCGAAATCTCGGCCGACGACGTGGGGGAGCCCATTGATCCGAGGACTGCATTCCCGAGCCCGCGAGGTCCGGTGTGTGGGGGACTGACCCCCGTCCGACCTGGCACCATGATGATTGCGGAAAATGTCCGTTGTACAACCGGAATTGGCTAAAGTTCGGCGATTCGACCCCGACGGGATCGCAACTCATGGAGGATCCTCTCCTTCCTCTTGGTCATCGCCCGCAGGCGGATTCCGGTCGGTGCCGCGAGCTGGCCCTCGGCCCTGCCGTCTCGGAACAGGCATTCGATCAGGCTGCGATCGTCCTCCATCAGACTGCCCAGAGCACTCAGCATTTGTTCATCCCCATCATCAAGCGTCGTAGACGCCTCGACGGCAGGCCGGGGCGTCTCGCGGCCCCCGTGCTCGGGTTGGCAGCAAGGGGAATGGCCCGACTCCTGACGATAGCGCGTCAGGGCGTCGGATAAGACCCGTAGATAGACGACGCTGCCGAGCGTCAGCCCGAACGATGGGTCGAAATTGCGGATGGCGGTGCAGGCCGCGGCGATCCCCTCGGCGTCGAGCTCCTCGCGCCAGTCTCGTGGCGTCCAGCGGGGTGGCACCGGCCACGAACGCGTGCGGCGCAGGCAGGCGCCCCAGATCCGCGGCCAATCCGGGAGCCGATGCCGTAACCATCCGCGCACTACCGGAGCGGCGCGATTCGATGCGCCGGCGCCAGCAGTTCTGTCATCGGCCTTCATAGAAGAAATTCTCCGGAGGATACAAGCCCAAACCATGAGCGGGCGAAGTCCGTATCCATCGGGACCATTGGTCCCGAGCGGCGTACGGATACGCCGTAGTTCCTCCGTGAACTCTGAAGAGCGAGGCCGTTGGTCGCTCACGTTTTCCTGGGATCGTAGGGTTGTCGCACGGGCGAACTCACACGAAACGCCACCTTTCTCGCGCGAGACTCATTGACGAGCGATCGGCCTCGATGATTCGACTCAGCCAAAGAAAGCTTCATTTGGACCGACGCCCGGTGAGGGATGGGCGAAACACCGGCCTGACATCCCCCCCGAAACCTGCTCCATTCTCGGCAAGGCCCTCGGCCGATCGATGTGAGCGAACAGATCCAATCCGCGACTCGGGGATTGGGGTTGTCTCCGGTTGGTGTGTCCTGGCTCCTCCTCGACGGGCCGTCTCCGGACGGCCTCGATCCGATGTCGGTTTTCCATCCGAGGCGGATCAGGAGGGTCCTGGCGTCACGGTCGGCTCGCGTTTCCTTCGAGGCCGATGTGCCGTACCGTCGATCAGCTTCCGCGGCCGCCTCCGAGTTGCCTTCGAATCGTTCGGGGGCGGCCCCGGCGAGATCACCGATTTCTTCAAGTTCTCTAATCCATCAGATGTTCCTCCGCTGAACTGGCATATCCGTCGAAGATGAACGGCTCCTGTCGTCATCGAGGGTCTCGAATTCACCGCGGGCTTCAGGATCATCAAGAGGCTGAGTCCGAATGCGTGCCGATCGGGCCGTCAGTTCGGACGAGGTTTATCCGGCAGGCGCTCCAAACTCCTGGATAACACGGTCGGAGCGGTTGGCCCGCTGTCGATGACGTCACCTTTTCGATTGAGGCCCGTACTTCCCATGGATCGGACGCGACACCGGCAATGACAGACGTTCCTGATACCGACTGCTCCTACAAAAAATCAACTCTTCAATGAACACATGCATCGCGAATTGGTTGTTGACCTGCACCACTTGCTTGACATATCGGACCACACTGCCGACGCAGGAATTCCCACATACACGGCACGTATGGTATCTCCGAAACGGCTTCGGATGAGATCCGAGACACATCCTAAATGATTTCTTCACCACACGATGTAAAAAACTCGCCCGACGTGCAACCGATCTGCCGTCACTCCTCACACCTGTACTCGGCCGATTCTCATCCCTGAGCCCCACCGACTGAAATCCCCGGATCAAAGTCTGAAATCCACGGATTGATCCCAAAGCATCACGGGAGACCTCCAGATCGACAGGAACGAAGCACGCGACGATGATTGCACGCAGACAGCTTCGACCCTTGCGCAGTTGACGCCACGCTCGATCCGGTACCTCTGGCTTCGGGGCTTTACTTTCCCATGCAACGGCCGACCTGTCTAGGATGCACCGGGAAACAACCGTGACTAAAGACTCTGCGAAGCCACATGAGAATAATGCATAGAGAAACGGTCAGCGATTTTCAAGGCAATTCCTAACTAAACCTTCAAATCATTCGGTTTACGTCGCATTTCGGCATCATCGTAGAGCCGATCAGGCAAAAGTGCATCACGATCGTCGCCAGATGAACTTTCGTTGAGGATCGAAAGGTACGGTCACCCTGCGATCGCGTGGTGGATCCTCTGCGATACATCGGCGACTGGCGTCGACGCGGCGCCGGACGACGGCT
Source organism: uncultured Planctomycetota bacterium (assembly GCA_963777695.1). Classification (GTDB taxonomy): domain Bacteria; phylum Planctomycetota; class Planctomycetia; order Isosphaerales; family Isosphaeraceae; genus CAVZRC01. The sequence continues at coordinate 376,221 of CAVZRC010000005.1, read as the reverse complement.
GCGACCGTCCCGACATTCTAATAAAAAGTGTGCCGGAGGCCGGGGGTCGGAGTTCCGGCATCGGGACGGCACAGGACGCCCCTCATTCCTCGGCCGTGATGAGGCGGCATGATGGGGGCCGCCCCGTGAATGAACCCGGACGTCGGTTGCCGAGGCCGCCCGGCCCGATGGGTCAGGTTCCTGAGGCTGGGAGGGCTCGCAGGTCGATGCCGGAGGCTGTCGGGATCTCAGGGTCTGCCCCAAGAAAGCCATTTCCGAGCCCCCGGATGGGGGCGTAAGCACATAGCCAGGGGCGGCCGACGCCGCGTCTAAATGCTTGGGCCCCGCCGGGGCTTTCGGGACTGACCTTCACGTACCGGATACGTTTGAAGAGATGATCGCCTGGATGTCCGAGAGACCGTCCTCGCTCGGACGGTCGGTGGCATCGATCCCGTGATAGACACGGGTGTGGATCGAGTGGGTGAGTGGAATTCACACCGCGGAAGCACCGTGGCCGAGGATCGGAATATAGGGACGGCCGGTCGTCCTGCTCCACGGCGGAGGAGTCCACAAACCGGCCCCCCGACTTGATCGAATGAGGCTCGGCGCGCGGACGATTCTACCCGGGCACAGCATACCCGGGCCGCCACGTCGAACGGCCGGAGGTACGGAGAAGCCGCTCGACCCGACCACATTCTGATTGCCGACCGCCACGGATCCACAATCCGTCTCGCTCGGCCTGTCGAGACCGGAGTGCCGAGGAGGACGATCCGGACGCCTCGCGACCGATCGCGCCGGGACGGCCCGCGACTTCAGGGATGGCTCACGATCCAGGCTGCGACCTCGTCGTCAACGAGTTGGTCGATCTGCTCGATGATCGCCCAGTCGATGGCCACTTTGGCCGTCCCCAGGATCCGGATGGACTCCTCCTCGATATCCGGATTGAAACCGTGCTTGCTCGCGTATAGCTTGGCGAAAATCGAATGCCAATAGTAGTAATTATATAAAATGGTTTGCTCTGTGAGTTTATGCCAGTCATCCACGAGCGAGGGCCATCGGGCGAATAGGAGGGCGCGACGGAGCGCCGGCCCATAGAAGTCGTCGAGGGGGTCGACGGCCTGGGACACATCGGAACCCGCGAGGAGTCGCCCGAGTTCGTCCTCGAGACCCGCCAGTATGATTTCTGGTACTAGCATGTGATTCTAATTAAATTATCGCCGCTGGGCGCGAGTCATGCGGAGCCCTCCGCTCCGGCTGCCTCGCCCCTGACCCGTCCTGGAACGATTCGCATGGAGCCGGATCGACCGCCCATCGCCGCACATCCAGCGACGGGGATGACGATCGTTCATCGTGGCGGATCGATGTCCCCGATCTCGCCGTGCGGCCACTCCTTTATCCCTGAGTTCTCCAAACCAAATGCACATACGCGCAGGCATGGATCGTGGTTTCAGGTAGCATCCGTGCCCGACCAGCAGGCGGGCTGGCCGGCCGAGAGTGCGATCAATCCTAACCGTGGGCGGTTCGGTCATTCTAACCTCTCGGCGGATTTGATAAAGGGTATCATTCGATGAAATCCCCGGAATCGGCCGGTGATCTCGGGCCGAGACGGCTTGGGGCATACTGCTTTGCATCATTGTCTAAAGTTTGATTGTCTCGATTACCTTATGTTGACGCGGGCTTCGACTAGCCAGGCTTAAGTATTGCGCGAGATGCTCCTCTCGACAAGTCTCATCATGCATTGCGGCGAGATCCTGCCCTCTAGGCATCGGATCGACCGCGCCTCTCCCGGCGAGTTGTTGCATGCGACCTGGCGGATATCGACTGCCGGATTCGGACGATCGTGAGTCGCCCCCTGATTCCGAGGCGTCAACGGTGCGATGCCGACCGCGCCCTCGCATTCAGGATACCGACCGCGAGAGGATCTAAGTAGTCCAAATAATGTCATAGCATTAATCTTGGGCCGGCTATGAATCGTTTTCGTTCGTCCAGGGCCGTATTCTCGCGGCTTCGGGCGTTTAGAGGGTGCATTGCAAGATCCATATTTCGCGGTGTCCCACACTCCGGGTGATCCTAGTGCATCGTCAATGGTCGTCGTGTCGTCTCGCAGTACGTCATCCATCGGTGCCCATCCCCGATCGAGCCGTAGCGGTCGTCGAGCGCCATCCACCTCATCCGGATGACCACTGTTTGCCTGGTCGATATCCTCCAACCGCAGAATCGGTCCGTTCCAGACGACCGGGCGGTCTCATCGGCGTGATCCCGACAAGATCGGTGCCGAGCGTTGCATCGATGGCTAAAGTTGATTCTGCTGTCTGATCCTGTGAATCCGTCATTTTGCGACTCGTCAACCTTACCGATAGTATAGAACACATCGAGGTTCAGCCGATGGCCTCGCGCGTCATGCGCCCGAGCGGTCATGGGATCGGTGGCACTGATCGAGGAGATTCCGAAGGCGGCCTGGGTTCGGTCCGATGGTCTCGACCCGGTCCCGGCGCGGTTTGGATCGGGCAGGCATCTTGAGCGATCCTCGTCACGTACGGGATGATGGGGGTGGGGATCGATTTCGTCGCGACGACCGCGCGTCGGCCTTTGAAGGTGTGGGGCCCGCGATGCAGAAGGACAAATTCCCGGAAGGCGCCGACCTGGAACGGTTTCGCAATTACCTCCGACTCCTGGCACGCATGCAAATCGACGCCAGTCCGACCGGTCGGATCGATCCATCCGACCTGGTCCAGGAGACGCTGCTGGAGGCCTACGAGAAGCGCGAGCAGTTCCGGGGTGCGGGGGAGGCGGAGCGAGGTGCCTGGCTACGGGCGATCCTGGCCCGGAACGTGGCGGACGTCTTGCGGGCGCAGGGACGACTCAAGCGCGACGTGAGCCGGGAGCGCTCGCTCGAGCAGGAACTCGCCTCGTCGTCCGTCCGGCTCGGGTCCTGGCTGGCCGCCGGGGGGCCCAGCCCGAGCGAGCATGCACAGCATCATGAGCAGGCCATCCGACTGGCCGATGTCCTGGCCCTCTTGCCGGTTGACCAGCGAGAGGCGCTGATCCTCCATTACTGGCAGGGCTTTACCGTGGCCGAGGTCGGCGCGCGATTGGAACGGACCTCCGGCGCCGTGGCGGGACTGCTCAAGCGGGGCTTGAAGCAGCTGCGCGAGCAACTCGATCCTCCGAGCGAGCGACGGAGGCGATCATGATCGGGCCTGCCTCGGGACCGGGTCCGGGCGTCTCGGAACGCGAACGGCAGCTCGATTCGGCGATCGCCGATTATCTCCAGGCGGTGGAGGCCGGTCGGTCCCCGGACCGCAGGCAGTTTCTCGCCCGGCATCCGGATTTCGCCGACGACCTGATCTCTTTCTTCGCCAATGAAGACCGCGTGCGAGACCTGGCCGGGACCATGCTGGGGAGGGCAGGGGAGCGCGTCGTGAACCGGCCGAGCATCGCGATCCGCACGCCCGATTCGGAGGCCGAACCGGGAATCGGCGCCGAGTTCGGCGACTACGAGCTGGTCGAACAGATTGCTGTCGGTGGGATGGGCATCGTCTTCAAGGCCCGGCAGAAGCGGCTCAACCGGGTCGTGGCGCTCAAGACGATCCGGCCGGAGGCGCTGCGGCCCGGCGACGATGCCATCCAGCGGTTCCGGATCGAGGCTGAGGCGTTCGCCCGGCTCGACCACCCGAACATCGTGCCGATCTTCGAGATGGGCGAGCACTGCGGCTACCCATTCCTCAGCCTCAAATTGATTGAGGGCGGCGACCTCGATCGGCATCTCTCGCGGCTGAAGGGGGATCCGAACGCGATCGCAAGGTTGATGGTACAGGTCGCCGGGGCCGTGCACTACGCCCACCTCCGCGGCATCCTCCACCGCGACCTGAAGCCGTCGAATATCCTGGTCGATCGGCGCGGGAGGCCCCACGTCACGGATTTCGGGCTGGCCAAGTGCGTCGAGGTCAACAGCGGACTGACGCAGACGGGCTTGATCATCGGCACGCCGTCCTATATGGCACCGGAGCAGGTGTCCGGCCCGCGCGGCGAGGTCACGACCGCCGCCGACGTCTATGGCCTGGGGGCCGTGCTCTATACGATGCTCTCGGGCCGTCCGCCTTTCCAGGCCGATTCGGTCTACGAGACGCTCCAGCAGGTCCGCGAGCAGGAGCCGGTGCGACCGGGGCTCATCCACCCCGCGGTAGATCGCGACCTGGAGGCGATCTGCTTGAAGTGCCTGGAGAAGGCCCCGGGGCAACGGTACGCGTCGGCCGAGGCGGTGGCCGACGACCTGGAGCGCTGGCTCGACGGCGAGCCGATCGAGGCGCGTGCGGCGGGGCGGATGGAGCGGGCCTGGCGGTGGTATCGTCGCAATCGGGTCGTCGCCCGGCTCTGGGCAGGGGTCGCGGTCTTGTTCCTGGCCGTGCCGATCATCGCGGTCGTCGCGTACGCGCGCCAGCGAGGGCTGGCCGAGGAGGCGTACTCGTCCGCCCAGAAGGAGCGAGCCGCCCGGTTACTGGCCGACGCCCGCGCCGAGGATATTCGCGAGCGACTGGTGAAGATGAACGTCTCCAACGGGGTCCGCCTGATGGAACAGGGCGATCGCATGGGCGCCTTGCCCTGGTTCGCGGAGGCGCTCGGTTTCGACGGCGACGACCCGGATGCCGCCGGGATGCAACGACTCCGGATCGGCACACTCCTGGACCAGTGCCCGGCCCTCGACGGGGTCTTCTCGCATACCCGGCCGATCCTCTGGGCGACGCTCACCACGGACGGCCGCCGGGTCGCCACCGCCTCGGAGGATGGGACGGCGCGTGTCTGGGACCTCGTCGGGGGCGAGGCCGTCACTCCGATACTCGCCCACGACGGCCCGGTCCTTCGGGTCGAGTTCCGTGGCGACGGGGGCCGGCTGGTCACCGCTTCCGCCGACGGCACGGTCCGGATATGGGACCTCGAAGGCGGCCGGACACGCAAGGCTCGCCAGATGTTGCACGGGACGCCCGTTCGCATCGCGCTGTTCAGCCCCGACGGCCGCCAGATCGTCTCGGGGGGGTTCGACGGGACGATCCGCGTCTGGGATGCCGAGGACGGCGCGCCGATCGGTCTGCCCCATCGGCTCGGATCGTCGCTGCTGGACCTGGCGTTCAGCCCCGACGGGACGCGGATCGCCACCGGGACCACGGAGGGAAGGGCCGAGATCTGGCAACTCGAGGTCGACCGGCTTCGCCGGCTGGCCCTGCTCCCTCACGGCGGTCCCGTCTGTCGCGTCGCGTTCAGCCCCGACGGGATACGGATCGCCACCGCCTGCCAAGACGGGACGGCGCGGGTCTGGGATGGCCGGACGGGCGATCCTCTGACAGCCCCGCTGGAACACACTCTCAACCAATCGGTTTCGGACGTCGCGTTCAGCCCCGACGGGACGCGGATCGCCACCGCCTGCCAAGACGGGACGGCGCGGGTCTGGGATGCTCGCACCGGCAGGCTCATCGAGTTCAAGCAGTCCGCGATCGGTCACGCGATCGGAGTCAACGAGGCTTCGTTCAGTCCCGAAGGCGCCCGGGTCGTCACGGCCGGTTGCGACGGCACGGCGCGGATCTGGGACGCCATCAGCGGCGAGCCGCTCTCGCCACCGCTCTACCACGGTGGCAGCGTGTTGCATGCCCGGTTCACACCGGATGGGTATCAGGTCCTGACCGTCGGCTCGGATTCGACCGCCCGCCTCTGGGATGTCACGCACATCGGCGGCTCGGCGGTCGTGGTGGAGGATGGCGGTGGAATCGCCCACGCCGCATTCGATCCCGCGGGCCGTCGGTTCGCGACGGCCGGGGGCGACGGGATCGCGCGGGTCTGGGACGCCGCGACCGGCGAGCCGGTCACGCCACCCATGCGCCATCGTCGCGCCGTGAACCGGGTGACATTCAGTCCCGATGGCCTCCGGCTGGCGTCCGCATCGGCCGATGGCACCGCGCGGGTCTGGGACGCCGCCTCGGGCCGGTTCGTCACCTACGCCTTGCCACACGACGGCCCCGTCCTTGACGTCATTTTCAGCCCCGACGGCACGCGGCTGGCCACGGCCTCGGGCGACGGACACGCGCGGATCTGGGACGTCGACACCGGGCAAGCCACCCTGCCTCCTTTTCCGCACCCCAAGGAAGTTGTCCGGGTAGCCTTCAGTCCCGATGGACGATGGCTGGCGTCCGCATCGGCCGATGGAACGGCGCGAGTCTGGGACGCCGTTGCCGGGCAGGCCGTCTTGCCGCCGCTAGAGGCCGGTGCGCCGGTCAGTAGCGTCGCGTTCCGGCCCGACGGCCGCGTCCTGTTGACCGCCTGCTCCGACTCCGGTTTCGCCGAGCTCTTTGCGCAGCAATGGGAACTGAGCACCGGCCGCCGGATCGACCCGCCGCTGAGGCATGGCGACGGGGTCTCTTGGGCAGGCTATAGCCCCGACGGCCGCCGGATCGCAACAGCGAGCGAGGACCGCACGGCTCGGATCTGGGACGCCGCGACCGGCAAGCCCCTCACGCGCCCCTTGACTCATGAGGATCGAGTGGTGGCCGCGGCGTTCAGCTCCGACGGCCGCCGGATCGCGACGAGCAGTCTCGACGGGACGGCACGGGTCTGGGATACGATCACCGGCGAGCCGCTCTCGCCCCCGTTCCTCCATCGCGCACGGATCGCCGTCGGCACGGTCGCGTTCCAGCCCGAGGGGCGCGGACTGCTGACGGCCAGCATGGACGGTACGGCTCGCATCTGGGACCTTCCCCGCGATGACCGCGCACCGGACGTCCTGGTCCTCCACGCCCAGGTACTGTCGGGCCGTCGGATCGATCAGACCGGCGGCGCGGTACCCCTCGGCTCCGCCGGGCTCCTGCGCGACTGGGCTCTATTGCGCGAGTTCGCCGGCGACGATCGTACGGCCAGGGATCGTGCGCGCGCACGATCCCGGATCGACTGGCATCGCCGAGAGGCGAGGCGGCTGGAGGTGCTCAAGCAGGGAACGGCGGCGGCCTGGCACCTCAACCGCCTCCAGGTAATGGATCCCAGTGCGGAAGGCCGTGCCTTGACGAAATGATCACTCGAGCCGCACCGATTTGAGCGCCTCCTCGGGCGGGTGCGCCAATGGATTCTGGCACATCGCTTGAGCAACGGTTATAAAGCCAGGATGGACAAGGACGAATCAACCTCAAGGATGCTGCATCCATGCTCTCTGCCGACCTCGATCGCCTCACACCTCTGGAACGCCTCGTTGTCGAGCAGGCCTTGGTCATGGCCAAGGAACTGGGAGCCGCCGCCGATTCCGCCCCCGAGGGGCAGGTCATCGACCGTTGCGAGTCATTCATGCTCGGCTTCGGCCGCGATTTCTTGAGGAGGATGCTCGAGGCGACCATCCAGATGAGGGCCGAGGATCTTGAAAAAAAGTGGCGCCGCCCGGGTGTGCCCCTGTGGCGCCATGGGACGCCACAAAGGCAACTCATCGAAAAAGGTCATGACCGCGCTGGGCCTGATCGTCGTGTGGCGCGTGTATTTCGACTGCGGGGCCTGCGGCCTGGGAGGTTACTTCGTGGACCGTCTCCTGGGCCTCCAAGGCTATCTCACACGACAGGCCACCCGATTGGTCTGCCTGCTCGGAGGCCGCAACTCCTTCGCGGCCGCCGAGCAACTGCTCAACGAGTGCTTCGGCTGGAAGATCAGCGATGAACGGCTTCGCCAGGCGTGCGAGACGGAATCGTCACGGATCGCCGACTTCCGGGCGAACTCGCCGGTGGTGACCCAGGTCTTCGCCGAGGCGGCCGGGGATGTCGAATTCCAGACCGATGCCGCCAAGGTCAACACGACCGAAGGCTGGCGCAACATGAAGATCGGCATCTTCGCCCGCCGCGAGCGCGGCGATCCGGCCACGCCGGCGGAATGGGACGACCGCTATCTCCCCGCCCCGACGACGCGGGCGGCATTCGCGGCCATCGAGACGATCGACGATTTCGCACCGCGATGGACGGGTTGGGCGACCCGGCTGGAGATCGCCGACCTGAGCACGATCACCGTCCTGGGAGATGGCGCCGAGTGGATCTGGAACGCGGCGGCGCGACAGTTCGTTGGCTGTAGCCAAGTCCTGGACATCTACCACGCCGCCGAGCACATCGGCACGGCGGCCAAGCGGCTCTATGGCGAGGGGGCGACGGCGGATCGATGGCTCGAGGGTGGTCGGCAACTGCTGCTGTCCGACGGCTGGGCCGGCCTTTGCGACCATATCGGTCAGACACTGGCGATGGACGACAGCCCGAAGGATCGCTCGGGGCTGGATGAGCTGACGAGCTATTTCGCGGCCCATACCGAGCGGCTCAACTACTGCCATCGGCTTTACACGGGACAATCGATCGGCAGCGGGATGGTTGAAGGGGCGGCCAAGAACTTGATCGGTAAACGGCTCAAGCAAACCGGAGCCCGCTGGGACGTCGGCAACGTCAACGATATGGCCCAACTGTGTTGCCTTACGTACAGTGATCATTGGGCGCCTTATTGGGCCTCAGAGAACTGACCGCCAGAAACCGTTGGCGCACCCTCCTCGGGCCCGCTTTGCGTTGGACCCCTATGGTCCGAGCCTCCCATTGCGTAAGATTTAGGTTCGGGCGGCGAATCACCTCCGAGAGTAGCTCGCTTTCGCTCAAATGGACTGGATCGCCGGATACAACGGATCTGATTGGGGACAAGTCGTCAAGTCTCCCGATGTGATGGTTGCCGTCACGACGTTGACCTCCTCTTATTTCTGACACGGAGTTTCACCGATGAAGTCACAACGCAAGACATCCGTTCTCCTTGCAGGTTCGCTGGCCTTGATGCTCGGGGGATGCACTGGCGATCAGGTCGAGAAGGGTGTCGAGTCGACCGGGCGTGGCATCGAGCGGGCCGGCGGCGCCATCGAGTCCGCTGGCGAGTCCGCTGGCAAGAAGATTGAGCATCTGGGCGAGGGGACCAAGGTTCACAAAGTTACCGAAGCGACCGGGCATCTCCTCGAGAAGGGCGGCGAGAAGACGGGGGCCCTGATCGAGAAGGGCGGCGAGAAGATCAAGGATGCAGGCGTGAGTGCTGGCAAGGCCGTCAACAAGGCTGGCGAGAAGATCAAGGAGATGGAGCATGCGGCCGGTGAGAAGATCAAGGAGGTCGGCAAAGCGACCGGCGAGAAGATGAAGGAGGGTGCCAAAGCGGTCGGGGACAAGGCCAAGGAGGTCGGCAACGCGATCGGGGACAAGGCCAAGGAGATCAAGGACGAGGCGAAGGAGCTGATGAAAAAGAAGGATGTACCCGCCCCTAGTAAGGATTGACGATCCACCAGTTCCAACGGCGGAATGAGATCCCGGTTCCCTCGGTTGGTCGAGTGACCCGGGATCACCACGTTCTTGGAAAGGGTATCGCTCGCTGGCTAAAGACGAGCGACCCTTGACGGCCCGACACCATAACCCCGATGATGCTTGGAGGGCATCCGCTCCCGGTCGAATCGAAATCGACGGCTCGATCGAACGCCTACCTCCTCGTCAGGCGGGCCGTGGTTGCGAGACGCTCGGCATTTTCACCCGACACCGATGACTGGTCTCCGAAAAAAATCGGAGATAGACTGAGGGTCGTCAATAAAGTGAAGGGTCGGGTCGAAGACACGTCGAGAGTTCCCGATCGATCATGAGGCGCGGAGACGGGCGATGGACCGAACTGGAGCCGGTGCTTCGGGCGGGCTGTTGTGCCCGGGATGTGCGACGGAGCTCCGGGAGAGCCGGGTAAGTCGCCGCGCACGGCGGCGTCGCGGTGTCCGCATTGTGGGCATTCGTTGCCGAGCGATGGCCATGGCAACGATCCAGGTCGTGACTCACCCACTCCATCAGCCTGTTCGCCGCAACTGGGCGGCATGAGGCTGGTCTGGAGAAACTGGGTATTGCGGTTGATCGAGCGTCTCTACTGGGTCGTCACGTTTGCAGGAACACTGGTCCTACTGGCCTGCGGCGGATTGATACCCGTCGTACGTGGATGGCTGCGCAATGAGGTCGAACGAATGGTCCGGGGTCGTCGCGACGTTGGGTGGCGTCTGGTTCCAGGTGGAAACGCAGAACCCCGACAGTGACCTCGGCCCGGTGCTCGCCCGGGTGGACGCGCCGCAATTATTTTCGACGATCGATTCGGTCGGACGGCGGCTCGGTGTCAAGCCGCCGAGCCAGGTTCGGCTGACCTATCTGCCATGTTGCGGCGTGGTCGCGTGGGGTCGCTCGCGTGCCTTGATCATCGGCTTGCCGTTGTTTCGGGTCCTTACGCAGGGCGAGTTGCGAGCGATCGTCGCGCACGAGCTGGCGCACCTGGCGCGAGGGGATGCAACCCAGGCGGCCCGCTCGGCCCGTTTCGTCGAAGCGCTGGGAATGGCGCTGGATCGAAACCGCCCGCGACTCCGCGGCCCGCTCGGCGCCTGGGCGCGGTTCTGTCTGCGCGAGTCGTCCCAGTTGATCGAGCCGGTCGCTCGGTCGCAGGAGGTCCGGGCCGACCGGCTAGCCGCGGCGGTCGCTGGCGGCAGCGCCGCGGCCTCCGCGCTGGTCAAGGTGGCGCTCGTCCAGCCGCTTTTCCGAGAGCTCCTCGATGCCTACGACCCGAATGACCAGGGCGACGAGAACCTCTATGCCTTCTTCCGGGCCTTCTGGTACCGGCTTCCCCCCGACATCCACACTGCGATGCGGCTCAGCGTCCTGACCCGCCGCCATGACACGTTCGATCCCGCCCATCCGCCCCTGCCGGACCGCGTCGCGGCGCTCCAGTCGTATCCCGACCCGGCGACGCACAACGGCGACTCGCACCCGGCGACCACGTTCCTCGGCGACCCGGAGATCTTCGAACAGATGCTCCATAACCGACTCTTCGGCCTTCCGGCCGTCGAGCCGAGCGTCTTCCATCGCGCCGGGACATAACTGCCCCTCCACCAAGCCTGCCTCGGCCTCAGAACCAGAGGGACTTGTCGACGACGTTGGTGAGCGGCTCGCCGCGGGCGAACCGACCCACGTTCTCGACGAGGGTGGCCTGGTGCCGGGCGGCAATGACCGGCGAATACCCGGCGGTGTGCGGCGTGAGGATCACGTTGGGGAAGTCCCAGAGCGGGTGATCGGGCGGCAACGGCTCGACCTCGTAGACGTCGAGGGCCGCCCCAGCCAGCCGGCCTTCGCGCAAGGCGTCGACCAGGTCGTCGAGGATCACGATCGCGCCTCGCCCGATGTTGATCAGGTAGCTCGACGGCCGGAGATGTGCCAGGGTGCCGGCATCGAACCAGCCGGTTGTCTCGGGAGTCTGGGGCGCCGCGATCACCGCGAAGTCGCTCCAGGCCAGCAATTCGGGGAGCTTGTCGATACCCTCGACGGCTTCGACTCCGTCCGGTAACTGGACGCGCTCGGGGAAGCGGTCGAACTCCTCGGACGGACATCCCGAAGGCGCGCGCCCGTCGTGCGATCTCGCATCCGATCCCGCCCATCCCGACGATCCCCATCGTCGCGCCGGGGAGATAGATCGTCGCGCGGTCCATCGCGTTCATCAGGCCCGGGCCGGTCACGTTACTGACCCGCGCCGACTCGCCTCCGGCCGGCTCGTAACGATGCTCGACCTGCTGGCGGATGTACCGATGCAAGTTGCGGGCGAAACAGAGGACATACCCCATCACCTGGTCGGCGATCACGTCGCCGAAGAGCCCGCGGACGTTGGTCAGGACGCACGGGTGGGATTCCAGGTCGGGAAACATGTAATGTTCGAGGCTGGCCGTGAACGACTGCACCCATCGCAATCGATCGGCCCGCGTCAGCATCGCGGGCGTGATCTTTCCCAGGAGCGCATCGGCGCCGGGCATGGCGGCCTCGGCTTCGTCGGCGTCGTTGGCGTTGACCCAATCGGCCTCCGGCGCGGCCGCTTGCAAGGCGAGGAGCCGGTCCGGATCGACCGCCGGATGAATCACCAGCTTCATGGGAGGGCCTCCGGGGGACTGGGCGTCTTCGTGGGGTCTCGGCAGAGTTTCGTCAGGTATCGGGCGATTCGAGCGGCGCCGTCGGCGGGGAACGGTGGCGGACCGGGCTTGATCTGGAGCGCCCGATCCAACGCCTGATCGAGTTTCAGGCCCTGGAAGTCGCGGGTGGAGATCGGCACCCCGCCTTCCCAGTCGCGAAGGGCACGATCGAGCGAGCGGAACTCGGCGAATCCCCTCCGAGGAGGATAGATCATCGGCGTGCCGCTGGCCATCGCCTCGCACGCCGTGCCATAGCCGGCCTTGGCGACCACGGCATCGCACGAGGCGATCAAATCTCCGCCGGGCCAGGTCGCCGAGGGGATGATGTGCAGGTTGGCCGGCTGGCCGTCCGAGATCGGATCGTAGGCGACGAAATGGATTCCGCGCCGGCGCAACGCTCGAGCCGAGACCAGTCGAGGTCGCTCTGGCCGTATCGGCCGATGTAGAGGTAGACCAGTCGCTCGCGTCGCGTCAGCCCGAGGTGGCGCAGCAGTTCGGCGCTCCGATTGCGTCCCTGGTTGGCGACCATGCCGACATCGATCGCGGGCTTGAGCCAGTCCATCTTCAAGCCCGGCTGCATCCGGAACACGGCCGTGGCCTGTCGGTAAGCGGTGCGCAATTCGGCGATGAGGCGGGGCGCCTCACCCCCCACGGCCCGGGCATGGGGGGCGTAGATGTCGGCCCAGGTGAAGTTGGACGACAGGAAGCCGGCGATCCCCGCCCGTCTCGCGGCGACCAACGGGACCCAAGGCGCATCACAGAGGACCGCGGCAATCTCCTGGGTCCGGAGCCAATCCACCTCATCGTCGAGCCTCGACATCGCCTCGACGTGGATCTTGCCCGCTAGCTCGAGGGACGCCGGCCCGTCGGTGGCCGCGCTGTCGCCCGGCGGATTCACCGCCCCCGCGTCGGAGACATAAGCCCCGAGCTCGATCGGACGATTCACCCGATGACCCCAGAGCTCGAACAGGTTCGGGTGAGACCGGATCGACACCCGGACTCCCGGTGGAATCCGGTTCAGGATGGCCGCGGTCCGGTTCAGATGGCCGAAGCCATGGCTGGTCACATAGACGGCCAGACCTCCGCCCCTGAGGGGAGAAGCGGTCGGCGATCGGTGGTCCGTGGTCCGCGACGACGGCATCCGGGCAGTCCTCTCGTGATCCTCAACGGCCGATCGCAACGGATGGGGCCGCTTCGCGGAACGGAGACGCTTCGCCTTGGTTCTTTCTCAACGCGGACCGCTGCCCACCGCCCACGGACGATCGGCCGGTCCAGAAGACGCCCGCCAGCGTCAGGGCACCGCCGACGATGAGACTCGGCGTGAGTGCCTCACCGAAGAGCAACGCCCCCCAGATGACCGTCAGGATCGGCGAGACATTGCTGAAATTGGCCACCTGGCTGGCGTCGAGCCGGCCTAGGGCGAGGTTCTGGCATGCGAGGTTCACCGGCGTGATGATGAGCGTGAGGAAGGCCAGCGCGACCCAGGCCGATGTTGAGACCTGCGAAAACTGAGGGACCTGCGGCGAGGCGATCAGTGCGAACGGCAGATCGAGAAGGGCACCGGCCAGGAAGGTCGCCGTCAGGACGGGCAAGGATCCGTGTCGCATGATCAGCGGCTTGCTGACCGTCAAATAACCTCCCCAGGAGAGGACGGCGCCGATCAGCAGGAGATCGGCCATCATGACAGCCCGCGTCTCCGCGTGCGATCCGCCGCCCTGCCACGCGCTACCGACCCCGATGATGACCACGCCCAGGACGCTCGCCAGCACCCCCCAGAGTCGTGCCAGGTCCGGGCGCTCCAGCCGCATCGCCCAGGCCAGGAGCAGCACCACCAGGGGACAGGTCGCGTAGAAGAGCCCGACGTGCGACGTCGGCCCCAATCGCGCCGCATTGAGGAAAAACCCTTGATTCACCGGCACGCACAATCCTGCGCCAATCAGCAGGAGGAGCCAATCTCTTCGAAAGATCCGCAACAGTAAGCCGAGATCGCGGACCACCGCCAGCAGGCAGATCCCACCCACGCCGAACCGCACGACGGGTACCCAGACGACAGGCAGGTCCCTCACGATGTATCGGGCGGCCGCCGCCGTGGTCGAGCCGAAAATAATCATCATCGCAACATAGACGTACGCTCGGTAAGCGACCTCATCTGGGCGGACCGGAACGTCCGACGTCCGACTTGTCGATTCTCCCTCGCCATCCCCGATTCTCAACATGTGTCTCCCCGCCGTTTCCACATCCCACCGCCATCGTCCCACTCGCCGAATAAATCATAGTAGGTGGGAAGGCAAGTCGAATGTTGCGTCAAGTGAAGGCTTTCGATATCTCCCCGCCTGCATCGGACGCGAACTTCAGACCGGGGGTTCGGACGCATCTCCTGGCAGATCGGCCGTCTTCACCGAGGTTTCATGCGAGCCGTATGGCCAGAGCGAATCTCGACCTCGCGCGAGAAGCGGGTTACGATGACGATGTGGACCGAATCCGAGCGAGCGTATGGGACATCTTTCGACTCCGAGGCGCCGATGCGACGAATCCTTCGTCTGGTCGGAAGTTACCTGCGACTCAGCGTCCGCGGATTGATCGCCCTGATCCTGATGCTGGCGATGGGGATGGGCTGGATCGCCAACCGTGCGGCCGTCCAGCGAGAGGCAGTCGCCTCGATCGAGCGTGCGGGCGGCAAGGTCTGGTATAACTGGGAATGGAAGTATGAGACGGAACCTGGGGGCAAGCCGGATTGGCCCGAATGGCTCGTCAAGGCCGTCGGAGTCGATTACTTCGGCCATGTCGTCTCGGTCGAGCTCGGCCGGACCGCGACGGACGATGTGATGGCCCATATCGGGAACCTGAGCCGGCTCGAGGCCCTGGATCTCTCCGGATCATCCGTATCGACCGCCGGGATGGCCAGGCTTCGCGGCCTGACACGGCTCAAGTACCTCTATTTGTCGCGAATCGCCAACTGTGACGCCGCCCTGGCCCAGGTCGGGGTGATGAAGGATCTCCGGCTGCTCTGGCTGGCTCGAAGCGATCTCTCGGACCGGGGCCTGGCCGCGCTGGAAAACCTGCCCGTGCTCGAGGAGCTCAACCTGGAGGGTACTCGGATCGGCGATCCCGGTATGGTCCATTTGGCGGGGCTCGTCAGTCTCCAACGGCTCGACCTCCGGAATACCAAGATCACCGGAGACGGTCTGGCATCCCTCGGACGGCTCACCAAACTGGAGGAGTTGTCCCTCGAGCGCACCGCGGTCGGCGACGCGGGGATGGCCCATCTCAAGGGACTCGCCAGTCTCGTCTGCCTGGACCTCGACCGGACACGGATCTCCGACGCCGGGCTCGCGAACCTGACCAGCACGGCCGCACTCCAGGAGCTCAATCTGTCGCATACGGCGGTGACCGATGCCGGTCTCAAGCATCTCGAGACGTTGAAGCAATTGACATCCCTGACGCTGGATCGAACGAAGGTCACCGACGCCGGGCTCGAGCACTTCGAAAACCTCAACAAGCTGGCTATCCTGAACCTCTTCCACACGAGTGTCACGGATGCGGGGGTCGCCAAACTCGAGGGGTTACTGCCGAGGACGTCGATCGAGTACTGACGCGACGTCCAACGAATCACTGGCCTACTGCGCCGCGGACTGCGTCCCCATCGGACTGCCGCGGATGGCCAGTCCCATGGGCAGGGGACGGGCCGCGACGCTGAAGCCGCGATCGACCAGGTCGTTGCGGACCTCTCTATAGAGCCCGAAGCTGTCCGGGTAGACCCAGAGCGTGATCGTGGCACGCTCCTTGTTGATCAGGTTGACGGCGCGGGTGTACTCGGAGATGGGGGTCTGAGTCGCCTCGAAAGTCTCGCCCCGGTTATCGTATTCCGCGACGAGCTCCCAGCCCTTCAGGTCGAAGCGGCGGACATTCCGTCGATCCATGATCTCTTCGACATTGTTGGGCATCGCGGGGACCAGCTCGTAGGCGAGCGAGAACGCACCGACGGGCCCGACCTTGGAGGCGACGGGGCCATACCGATCGGCCATGCGAATGCGGAGCTGGGCATCCGCCCGGGTCTTCTCCAGGAGCTGCGTGAGGTTGATATAGCTGATCCGGTTGCGCCGGAGCTCGAAATGAAATTCCTCGTCGGCGGCCGGTCGCGCCACCGGGTTTTTGCTGAGGATGGACTTCGATTTCGGGAGCGGCATGCTTCGCATCGTGGCGACCTCGAGAGCGAGCTTCTCCCGCTGGCCCCGGATGAACCCGCCTCGCGCCGTGGCCTGGGCGATTCGGGTCGAGGGATCGCGGACTTGAAAAGCCAGCCTGCGTGCGCGGAGAGCATCGAGCGCGGCCTGGTTGACGGCGCGCGACAGTGTGCGGGCCGTCTCGGCGGCTCGCCCGTCCGCCCGGGCGCGATCGCGGCTGGCGGAGTCCAGCGTCGACTCGGCGGCGGCCACCTTGGCCCGATCCACCTCGGGGGCCGGGTCGGCAGCCGCCGCGCTCACGACTGCCGGTGGCTCGTCGGGTTTCGCGTCTTCAGCCGACGCCAGGACCGGGGCAGGACCTTCGGGTGGGAGCGGCGGCAGCTCAACCTTCGGCGGCATAGGCGTTGCACTCCGGTCCGTGGGCTTCGGGCCGAAGTGGACGTAGCCGGTGATCGTCAAGATTCCAATTAAGATACTCGCCAGTTGGACGCAGGCCCGTCGGCGCATTCCGGTGGCCGAGGCCGATCGCGTCGGCATTCCCGAGACGGGGCGATCCGAACTGCTTTGATTATTGGTTCGCGGCATCCCACGTTTCCTTATTGAAAACGTGTCGGCTCTGCGGTCCGGCGACCTGGAGCGACATGGGCCAATCGAGGCCGGAGAACACAAGCTGCCGACGGGCCAGCCAGAAGGTCGTGGCCCCGTCGGCCTCCACCAGGAACTTGATCATCGGCTTGGGCCGGATCAGCGGGTCGATCTGCGCCCGACGTCGCACGACGGCGCGGAGCTCCTGCTTCAGGAGGCTTTCCTGGATCGCCCCGGGCTTACCGCGATCCTCACGCAGGGACTGCGCGGGGACTCGCCATCCGCCCGGGTGGAGCAGCAAGTCGTCCCGGCGACAGACCACGACGATCTCGAACGGGACATCGATCGCCCTCGCGGGACGATCGGGCGACCTGATCGACGGGACCGCGAATTCTTTCAAGGCATCGGGCTCCGAATCCGGATTCAAGCTCAGGCTCGGCAGGCTCATCCCGGCGGACGACGTCGACGCCCCAGACCCACCCGGCTGTCCGCCCGTCGAACTGCTGGAATTGCTCGATTCGCCGGGGGAGAATGTGCTCGGCATCGTCGAATCCAGGGAGTTCGACGAGTCTTGCGATCCCATCAGCGAAGACATCATCGACGAAGGCAGTGTCGAGCTCGATGAAGAGTTCGATGCGGATGCCGTCGCCGATGGGCTGAATGGAGAGAGCGTTGACGAGCTGATCGTCCCGGATCCCGTGGCGGTCGTCCTGCTCGCTCCATTCGGTGGGGACGACGGGCTCTGGCTACCTGGGAGTAGGGAGCCGGCCGTTCCCGCAGTCGATGGGTCCGGAGTCCCGGTCCGAGAGCCGGAACCCGCGGGTGTACTCGCTCCGGCCGTTCCTTGGGTATTGCCCGCGACCCCGGGAGTGGAGAGTCCGCCGGGATAGGCGGCGAATCCGGGATCCGACGAGGGCGAGCCCGATCCGTTCGCCGGTGCCTGTCCGACTTTGCCGAGTGAACCGACTCCGATACCCTGGACTCGCGAGGACGGGTTGGACGCGTCACCGGCGGGCGAGGGAAGACTTCCCGCTTCCGTGGCGTTCGCACCCGGAACCGAGGTTCCCTCGGCGGCTCCCATTCCTCCCGCGTTCGCTCGGTCGCCAGAGCCGGTCCCCGCGGCGCCGCCGGATGTTGTGGAATTGGAGATCGGCCCGCCACTCGCCGGAGGCGTCGGTACGGCGCCATCTTGAGCGGGCTCCAGGTCCGGCAGGACATCCGGACCACCGGGGCCGAAGTTCGTGCCGGGATGTCCCGAACTCGACCCGGCTCCGGACGTCGCCCCCGATCCCGAAGCCGCTCGGGAGGAGCTGCCCTGGCCGGAGCGACTCGATCCGAGTGGGCCGCCGGAGAATGGTAGAGATCCCGTTCCAGACCCGAGGCCGCCCTGGCCGCCCGGCTTCGGAACGGTTGACGACCCGATGGATCCGACAGGACGCCCGAACGATCGACCCGACGACCCTGCTCCCGAGCCGGACGCGCCGGACGGGGTGGACGACAATGATCCGCCCGGCGACGATCCGTATCCCGAACCCTGTCTGCCCTGGGCGAATCCCGGGGAGGACAGCGGCCCCGGCGCGTTAGGAAGAGAACCGGATCCGTCTCCCATCCCGGAGTCGCTGACGGCACCCGATGGAGCGGGATAGGAGCCCGAGCTACCGGAGGATCCCCCATTCCGCGAGCTCGACGGCCAGACGAAATCCTCGGGCGAGCCGTCGTCGGGGCCTGTCGCACCGGGGCCATCGGACCGATGCGCGCGGCCGGAGTTCCCTCCCATGGCGAGTTCCGCCGAGGGTCGGCCCCCCGACATCTGGCCCGGCTCGGAACCAGCACCGCTCGCGAAGCCGCGACCAGCGGGCCCCTGACCGAATCCGCCGGTCCCTCTGCCATCGCGGGACGACGGCCATGCGCCCGATGTCCCGGAATCGTCCGGCGGCAAGACCGCCGATCCCCGGCTCCGATTGCCTGCCCGTGAATCCGTCGCGGAGGTCGATGGCCAGCCGGCCCGCGGTTTCGCCGCGCCCGAGGCGATTTCGGGAAGATCCAGGGGCTTGGTCCCATCCCAGGTCGTCAGGTCGTCGTAGTTGGGGATCTCCACGTCGAGGTCCTGCTCGACCAGCTCGTATCCGAAGGCGATCCCCAGCGGCTCCAGGCGCGCTCGGACTTCATAGTAAGGTCGGATGCCGTTTGGACGGACCATGAAGACCAGATATGGGACAACCGGCGCGCCGTCCGGGGTCCCGGCCCGGTCGATTCGCAACATTTCTCGGGCGATGGCCAGCACGATCGGGCTCGATCGGGGGTGGATCAGCGGCGAGAGCTCCAGCATGGAGAACGTCTGCCCCTGGGGCTGGAGCTTCGCGACATTACCGACGCACTCGATCACGATCGGCCGCCTCCAGGTCCCGTTGGGTCCCTTGTAGGGCAGGATGGCATTCCCCTGATGCTGACTGACCTTGGAGAGCGCGGCCTTGAGGGCATCGCGCTCTCGCGCCAGCACATCGCGCTCGGCATCCAGCTCCGAAGCTTCCTGTTCGAGCCGAGCGGCCCGTTGCGACAGGGTCGCGACCTGCTGCTTCACCAGGAGCTCCCGACGTCTCCAACGCTCGGACTCGGCGACCGCGGCCTTCCTCGCCGTTTCCAGCTTCGCCGTGCGTTGATCCGCCTCCTGCGTCGCCCCGAACTCTCCTCCCATCGCCCGGGTCAAGCCGGCCAGGATCTTGATCGTCGGATCGACCGCCGGTGCGGCAGGCGTGGGAGTCGGTGGACTCGGGACGGGCGCGGGTTTGGTCGGGCCGACGAGGGCGGGAGGACCTGAGATGACCTCGGCAGCGGGGGACTTTGACGGCACGGATGCCGACGGGGAACTCAGAGGTCCTTTGGAAGGCGAATCCGAATGGGCGACGCGACGATGCATGGTCAGGACGAGATTGAGCGTCCCGGCCAGGCTGGCGAGGATCAAAGCCAAGAATAGGCGCTCGGTCCAGACCGCCCCCCCCCGGTGCGTCATAGGTCCCGATCTCCCCATCCTAGGGTTGCGCTCATGGCCCTGACCGAACCGGTATCCTGCTCCGGTCCTTGTCCCGACAACCCTAACCATCGGCAGGACGTGCGGTCATCCTATAAACTGTCCACGATCTCGGCCATGCGGTTGCTGGCACCTCTTAAGCTTTATCGGACTTCGGCCCACGCGACCTTGAGAAGAATCTGGAACTTTTCGAGAGCTGCGGCGGAAGATCGGAGCGGTAGCGGTCTGGCCGGTGACCCTCGAGATTGGTCCAATGAACGGACTCGTGTGCCGCGACTGCCGGCCCGTCATCAATGTGTCGAGGACTCGATCCGGATCGCTCATGGTTGAAGACTGGTTTTCGGTAATAAAGCTCCCCCTGAGCTGGAGGCAGTTCCTCCGACTCCCGGAGAATCCCGCTTACAAGTATGAATACTTCGACAAGACGGCCTGGCTGTCGCCCCGCCCGAAGTGCTATCACGCGCGCCTGAATCTTCGCGGTCGGGAGCCGGACGTGTGCGACGAAGTTGACGCCCGGAGGAGGGTGACCTTTCGCCGGTTCTCGGATCGCGATTGGACCCTGCTGTCGCGGCCCTTCGCCGGGTCCTTCAGCCGGGTCCAGCCGTTCGCCAGCCTGGGCGATCGCCGGCGACTCGCGGCGGCGCGGGATTGCCTCAAACACACGCGCGAGGGAGGCGACGGCCCGATCATCCAGGCCGCATGCCACGTGGCCCTGAGCGAGCGCCATCAACATCCCGTCGGAGCGATCCTGGTCACGTTGGTCCCCCCGGTCGACCTCGACGATTTATGGGACCTCCGCTGGGAGACGCCCCCACCTTCGGACGTCATCGAGCGTCGCCTGGGCCATGCCCACCTGACCTGGATCTTCGTCGGCCCGATGTTTGCCGGCTACGGCGTGGGGACCGCACTGCTGGCCCGTGCATCGCAGGGCCTGATCGAGCTGGGATATACCGAGCTGCTGACCTCGTTCCTACTGGGTAACGACTCGAGCATGCTCTGGCACTGGCGCAACGGCTTCGAGCTCCTTCCCTATTCCGGCTCGCGGCGGAGGTTTCGCGAGCTGATGAGGAAGCGCGAGTCTCAGGACGATCCTCCCGGCTGAGATTCGCTGCCAGCCCTCGAGGAACCGCACGTGACCGAGCGTTTTCGTCCGTCAGCGTACAGATTCCACGCCTTGCCATAACTCCTTGTCGGGTTAGCGAAATCCTGCCGGGTTCCCACCTCATCCCCCGATCCACTCCGCATCGAAGAGGCTGATGACCCTTCGACATGGAGTTGGCGTCTGGCTATATTTATCGACGTGAAGCATTGCGACTCCGGAGTCTGCGATGAGAGTAGAAGATTGCATTGACGAAATCATCGGGGAACGCTCTTGTGGAAGGTCCCGAGATTGATGAACCGTTCGGAATCCATTCCGGAGGGCTCGACGTGGATTCTCCGTCGGGCTCGAGGCCGGGAGGCACCCGGCTTGGAGGCGAATCGGATGCGGGCAATTCCTCGTTGG
Organism: uncultured Planctomycetota bacterium; assembly: GCA_963777695.1. Lineage (GTDB taxonomy): Bacteria > Planctomycetota > Planctomycetia > Isosphaerales > Isosphaeraceae > CAVZRC01. Next base: position 354,946 of record CAVZRC010000005.1, on the reverse strand, counting down.
GCGAGTCGATTGATCCGGCACTGGCCGAGATCGTCGAGGAATACACGCGCCGCGTCCAGTCGGGCGAGGACGTCGATCCCGAGGAGTATACCAGGGCCTACCCGGATTGGGCGGACTTGCTCCGGATCTACCTCTGGACGCTGCGCGACCTCGCCCATTTGCCCAATGTGAAGACATCGAGACTCTCCCCGGCCCTCCTGTCACATGCCGTCGTCCGGCCATCGAGGCTCGGCGACTTCGCGATCCGATGCGAGGTCGGCCGGGGCGGCATGGGCATCGTCTACGAGGCCGAACAGATCTCGCTGGGGCGCCGCGTGGCCTTGAAGGTCCTGCCGGCGGCCGCGGCCCACGATGCCCGAGCGTTGCAGCGATTCCAGCTCGAGGCCCAGGCCGCCGCCTGCCTCCACCACGAGCACATCGTCCCGGTGTACGCCATCGGATCGCATGGCGATATGCCGTTTTATGCCATGCAATTCATCGAGGGTGCGAGCCTCGCCGCGGTCATCGCCACGCTTCGACAGCTCTGTGGCACCGAACCGTCCCCGAGCATCGAGGGGCCGAGGGATCTGTCTGTGGCCCTGGCCGTCGACCTGTTGTCCGATCGATTCGGCCCCGGCCGCGACGAAGCGACTGCGGGATCGCCTCTGGATTTCCGGACCGCGCATTACGTCCGCGCCGTCGTCCGGATGACCGCCCAGGTCGCCGAGGCCCTGGACTACGCCCACGACCAAGGCATCGTCCATCGCGACATCAAGCCCGCCAACCTGATCCTCGACCACACCGGCAAGGTCTGGGTCACGGATTTCGGCCTGGCGCAGATCATGGGCGACGCCACCCTCACGGTCACGGGCGACCTGCCGGGCACGCTCCGCTACATGAGCCCCGAGCAGATCATGGGCCGACGCGCGCTGATCGATCATCGCACCGACGTTTACTCGCTAGGCGTGACCCTCTACGAATTGCTCTCGCTGGAACCGGCCGTCGAGGGCCAGGAGCGATGGCAGATCCAGGCCGGTATCGAGAATAACGCCCCGAGGCTCCTGAGGGGGCTGAACCCGGCCATTGCCCCAGACCTGGCCACGATCGTCGCCAAGGCGATGGCGAGGGACGGCTCGGCCCGATACCCGACAGCGCAGGATCTCGGCGATGACCTGAATCGCCTGCTCGCGGGCCGCGCGGTCAAGGCCAGGCGTTCGACCGCCTGGGAGCGGATCGTGCGATGGGGCCGGCGCAACCCGATCGTGGCGGGCCTGTTGACGGCGCTGGTGGTGGTCCTGTTCTGCGGCTTCGCGGCCGTGACCGTGCTCTCGCGCCGCGCCGAGGCCGAGGCGGATCGGGCCAACCGAACGGCCCGCGCCGAGGCCGAGGCGCGGGCCGCCGAGGTGCGGCTACGGATCCATAACCACGTCGAGGCCACCTCTCGGGAATTCGATCGTGCCCGGGAGCTCGCTCGCCAGGGCAACGCCGACCAGGGGCTACTCTGGATGGCCGAAGCCCTCCGGCAATCTCCCCCCGAGCGGCCCGACCTGGCACGATTGGCTCGGGTCAACCTGGACGCGTGGACGGGCCATATACCTCGCCTCAGGGCCATTCTCGACCATCAAGCGGCACTCTACCAGGCCGCATTCCGCCCCGATGGTCGTGCCGTCCTGACCGGGAGCGCCGACGGCACGGCCCAGCTGTGGGATTCCTCGGACGGACACCGGATCGGCCTCCCGATAAAACACGGCGATCAAGTGTTTCCGGTCGGCTTCTCGCCCGATGGCCGACGGATCGTGACCGGGGGCTCCGACGGCAAGGTCCGGCTCTGGGACGCCGCGACCGGCCTACCCGCCGGCCCGACAATCATCCACGGCGAGACCCTCTGGGAGACCGTGTTCTCGCCAGACGGCCGATTCCTCATGACGTCCGGTCAGGACAGGACGTTGCGGCTGTGGAATACCAACAATGGTGAGCCGGTAGGTCAGCCGGTGGGATACGGCGATCTGGTCGATTCGGACCTTTCTTCCGACGGCCGGTTGCTGCTGTCGGTGGCCAAGGACGGAGCGGCGCGGCTCTGGGATGCCGCGACCCTCCAGCCAACCGGAATGATCCTCCGACAAGGCGACCGGGTCACAACGGCGCGATTCTCGCCCGACCGTCAGCGGATCGCCACGGGAAGCGAAGATGGGACGGCGCGGCTCTGGGAGGCGGCCAGCGGCCGCCCGATCGGGCCCGTTCTTCATAACAAGACCGCGTGTATGCGAGTGATGTTCTCGCCCGACGGGCAGCGGATCCCTGATTCAGGGTGCCGAGGGTTCGTTGCGAATCTGGGATGTGACTGGGCGACCGATCTGGCCCGCCATGCGTTACGCTCACGAAGTCTACGAGTCGGCATTCTCGCCCGATGGCCGGCTCCTGGTCACCGCCGGTCGGGACCACACGGCGCGGCTCTGGGATGCCGCGACCGGCCAGCCGTTCGGCTCGCCCCTGAGGCATCGATTGCCCGTAAGGTCTGCGTCGTTCTCGCCCGATGGCACGCTCGTCCTGACCGCCAGCGAAGACGGCACCGCCAAGCTGTGGGAGGTCGGCACCGGCGAGATCGTCGCGAAGGCACGAAAGACGGAAAGTCTCGGGGACGAGAGAAGCGGCATGATCCCGCCGCCGAGGCCGGGCGTTTCGTTCGGCGTGGCGGCCTTCAGTCACGACCGGGACCGGGTCCTCGTGGGCAGCACGCGGGATGGCCTGGCCCGCCAGATCGAGATGGACACCGGACAGCCGATCGGCCCGCCGATGTGGCACCGCTGGTCGCACGTCCGCGCCCTGGCGTTCAGCCCCGACGGTCGTCGGCTCGCGACGAGCAGCCACGCGCGGCCCCGACGAATCCGTAAGCCTGGACACCACCTGCCAGATCTGGGATGCGGCCACCGGTTGACCGTGCTCGCCGTTGCTGCCGCACATCAACTACGTCGGGGCGCTGGCGTTCAGTCCCGACGGCAAGGTCCTGGCCACGGGCGATTACAGCGGGGCCGTCCACCTCTGGGACGTCGAGACGGGGATTCGCCTGCGGCCGCCTTTTCGCGCCGGCTCGATTGTCGTGAGCCTTGCCTTCAGTCCCGACGGCAAGATGATGGCGGCAGGCACGGCGGAGCCGATTCATCAGGTCGTACTCTGGGACCTCGCCGACGGGACGTGCCGGAGCGAGCCGGCCCGATTCCGAAGGATGGTCGCCAGCCTGGAATTCAGCCCCGACGGCCGTCATCTCGCCGCGGGGTCGTTCGACACGACAGCACGCCTCGTTGACGTGGGGTCGGGCCAGGCCATTGGCGAGCCGATGCGACATGCGGGACCGGTCCTTGGGCTGGCCTTCAGCCCGGACGGCCGGCTCCTGCTGACGGCCGATGGCGAGGCACCGGGCGGCGGCGCCCGCCTCTGGCATGTGGCCAAGACCCAGCCTGCCTCGCCGGTGCTGGCCCATCCGAGCACCGCCACCGTCGCGCTGGCGTTCTCGCCCGACGGCGGAGCCTTCGCGACGGGATGCGACGACGGATCGGTGCATCTCTGGGACATCAACTCCCACACGACGATCGGTCCGTCGCGGATGCTCCGCAATCCCATCCTGGGCGTGGCCATCTCGACCGATGCTCGGACCTTGCTCGCGGTGGATGATCACGGAGGTACGTTTCGCTGGCCCATGCACGCGCCGTCGGACGAGACCGTCGAGCGGCTGACCCTGGGCCTGCAAGTGCGGACCGGGCAGGAGCTGGACGCCTCCCGGGAGTTCGCGATCCTCGACCCCGAGACCTGGCGCCGACTCCGCGACGAGCTGGGCGTTTCGTCCGGTCCCGCGAGTCATCAGGAGGACCTGGCCTGGCACGAGGTCGCGGCTTGAGACGCCGAGGCGGTCGGCGACGGCTCGGCGGCGCGATGGCACCTCGACCGGATGATCGCCGCCCGGCCCGGCGAAGGTGTCCTCCACGCCCGGCGCGCGGGCGATGTTCCAAACCGGCGACCTCGATTCGGCCGAAGCCGGTCTGGCCCGTGCGATCGAGCTTGGGCCGCGCGATCGCATCTTCGACTGGCTCGTCCAGCGGGCGGAGGACATCCGAACCTCGGGACGTCCGCTCGATGCCCTGAGACTGCTCGATCGGGTCGTCGAGGCCCGGCCCGACGACTGGCTCGTCCACGCGCTTCGGGCCGAGGTCTACGCGGCGCTCGGCCGAACGGCCGAGCGCCAGGCCGACCTCGGTCAAGCGATCGAGCGCGGCGCGGATGTCCCCTTCCTGATCCGCCTGGCGGATGAACGCAGCCGAGCCGGGCAATGGCAACCCGCCGCCGAGCTCTACGACCGGGCCGTCGCGCGGGACGGTCCCCTATGAGGTCTGGAGCCGTGCGGCGATCGCGCATCTTGAAATCAACGATGAGGCTGGTTATCACCGCCTCGTCGAGATCCTGCGGAGTCGCCATCCCGCCGACATCCCCGAGGGCTGGGTCGGTGCCCAACTGGCCGACGCGTGCGTCCTGGGACCGGGAGGCATTGGCGGGGAGGGCAAGCCCAGGATCTGGGCGGACTGCTTTCTGGCCATGCTGCGCCCCGACCGCAAGAACCTGAGGCACGCCGCCCTGCGACTGCAAGGGATTGTGCTCCATCGCTCGGGGAAATCTCGCGAGGCGATCGACCGGATCAGAGAGGGGATTGCCATCGAGGACGGTGCGCTCGGCCCGGAGGATGCGACCTGGCTCGCCATGGCCTACTTCGAGACCGGCAATCTCGCGAAGGCCATCGAGATGCTAGCCCTTCCCGAGACGGCCGGGCCGGTGGCGCGCGACACGGAATTCTGGGACACGCAGTCGCGTCGCTTGCTCCGTCGCGAGGCCGAGCGACTGATCCTCGACCGGGGATTCCCGCCCGAGCCATTCGCTCCGTGAAGCGCCCGGCGACGATTCAGTGCTATGCCCGAGAGTTCTCACCTCAGACCGGATTGACCGAATGGCCTGCCTCGACGACATTCGGACGGTTGACCACGGGGATCGGTGAGAAGAGCGGATAGACCAGTTGCTCGGTCAGCGTATCGGGCAGTTTCGCCTTGATTCCGTACGACTCCGGCCATTCCTTCGGGAGATGGAGCGTCCCGAAGATCCGGTCGAGCCAGGGCAACGTGGAGGCGTAGTTCCGATTGATCGGCCCGGTCCGGGTATGGTGCCAGTGGTGGAATGCGGGGGTGGAGATCAGCCATTCCAGCGGCCCGAACCGCCATCGCAGATTGGCGTGGATGAAGAATCCCCACACGGTGCCGATCAGGCTGGCCAGGACGGGGACCAGGCTACCGTTCGCGCCGACCGGCCCGCCCAGGCCGAGCACATAGATCGGCACCAGTCCGCAGAACCGGCCGAACACCATGTCGATCGGATGGGCCCGGGTGTTGACGAGGAAGTTGACCTCCTCGGCACTATGATGGATGGAATGGAACCGCCAGAGGAAGGGGACCTCATGACTCCAGCGATGGCCCCAGTAATAACCCACCTCGCCGGCCACGAACCCTGCGAGCGCGCTCGCCCAGAGAGGTAAGGCGGCGGTTGTCGCCAGTAAGCCCTCCGGAATGATGCGGTGAACGGACCAGGCCAGCAGGCCGACCGGCATGCTCAGCAGCAAGGCGGGTACAAGGCTACTGAGGAAATAGTAGCCGAGATCGGTGACGATCCCCTTTCGCAGGATCTTCTGGGGATGGACGGAGAACGCGCGCTCCAGCGGGACGAAGATCACGACCAGACCCATCAGCCAGAGGCAGAGACGGACGATATCAATCAGCAGTTTCGGATAATGCTGATCCATATGTTGTAATCCTTTTCCTCTTCCCGAAGAATGTCCATTCGGCAGGTATGGACTCGCGGCCGGCGGGAGGGATTCCCGTCCGGCCGCGGTCGCCGCGATTGCGTGAGATAACTCGGGACGAATCAGGCCGAGGCAGCCATGGCGCGGCGGCGCAGGCCGACCACGAGCACGCCAATGGCGCCGAGGCCAACCAGGATCAGGGAACTCGGCTCCGGCACGGTCGCCATGAGCGACACGTCGGCGAGCAGCGCGGTTGGGGGTATGCCCGAAGGCGTGCCGATCGCGAAGAACGAGAGCGTCTCGGTGCTGCTGGTCGGTGTGAAGGTCATGGTCTGGCCCATCCAGCCGGTGAAACCCTTCGAGGCATTATCCACCACGCTGGTCGTCTGAGTCTGGTCGCCGAGGCTGACCTGCCACTGCTCGGTGGTCGCTCCGGTCCCGTCGGTGAACTGGGCTCCCGCCCAATCGAAGTTCAGCGTGTAGCTCTGGCCGGGCGTCAGTCCGGTGATGGTCTGCGAGATCGTGCCCGCGGAGGGAGCGTCGCCATCCGCCGCGATGAAGTTGCCACCGAGGGGCGGAGGGGTGATGACGTTGGCCCCGCCGTTGTTCGAGCCCCAGAGATAGACCTGTTTGCTATAGAAGGGGTATAACGACCCCGTCGTGTCGGCGGACCCGGGGGTATAAAGGAAGTTTAAACTTTGAATGGTGGGCGCGGGCCCCGACGTCCAATCGGTGACAGTCGTGCCACCGGCGGTGTTGAGCTGGGCAGGCGTGCCCGTGTACGACGTAAAGTCGCCGTTGGTCACCAAATTGGTGCCCGCCCGGGCACTCCCGGTCGCGACGAGCGCCAGGGCGAGCGTGGGGATGCCGATCAAGGCTATCTTGTTCAAAGTCATGCGATCTCCTTGAGGGTGTTGAGCGAGAGGGAATACAGGTCTTGGATCAGGGCACTGATCCTTGAGGCTTGGATGCGAAGACTCGACGAAGAATCTTGTGAACAGCGCGATCACGCGCAACTTGACGACAACCGTTACCCATTCATCGGGTGTCCCTCGTCATCCCAGTTGCAACTCTTGATGAATTTGCGGCACGAACCGGCTCCGACTCTTGCCGCACACGAATCGGGTGAGGGCTTCGATCAACTCGGCCGTCGCCCGATTCAGGGTGGCCTACCGCGTATCGAGATCCATCGCGTGGGAGGTCGAGGGAGGCGCGGCGTTCTGGGGGGTGGTCCGGATACGCCGACTTCCGCATGAGGAATGCACTGCCCCCACTACATAACCCGTAACGCCGAAGAAATCGATTCGCGGAATTTGAGGATTTGGGTTGTATCCCGCACAGACGGATGAGAAGCCATTCGCCGTTCACCAGCCGTTCCATCACCGGATCGACGCCGTAAGTCTCGCGATTAGAACTGGTTTGCTCTCATGAGTCTGTCTGCACCCGGCGAGGAAAACGTACACGGTATTCATCCCGAAACTCGCCCATGTCGCACATCAAGAGATCCCCGATCGGTCTCGCATGCCGTAATCCGCCGACTCTCGTATCAAACACGCCTTCTTTCACGCAATCAATGAAGATGGCATCCTCGCCGCTGGACACATATTCGCAACCTCAATCCTCTCCCGGGGAATTCCGCGATTCAATCGAACATTTCCTGTCGCGTTCACGGGATAAATAATGAGACTATCCGTCACTCTATGGCGAGTCACCAAGAATGCTACACGACCTCATGGAGCGAGCGATGCGTGGCGAAGAAGACGCGCGACACGCTCTTCTCGATCTCTACCGCGACGACGTGCGTCGCATGGTCCGGCACGACTCGATCCACGAATCAGCGTCCGCGCCGACGAATCGGACGTCGTCCAGGATGTGCTCATCGATGCCTGGCGCCGCCTGGACGACTACTTGCGCGATCGTCCCATGCCCTACCTGCACTGGCTCCGCCTGATCGTGGGCGAGCGGATTATCGACCAGCATCGGCGACACGTGTCCTCGCAAAGTCGCGGAATCCGACGGGAGGAGCACCTGGAGAACTTCGATGAGACCGCGGAGGTCTCGGGATACCGGCTGACCGCCGGGGATACCAGTCCCAGCAACCACCTGTTTCGCAAGGAGATCCAGGCCCGCTTGAAGGAAGCCCTCGACGCGCTCCCGGCGAAGGATCGTGAGCTCCTCAAGATGCGGCATATCGAGCAGCTCCGGCCGATCGAGATCGCCGCGAGGCTGGGGTTGACGGAGAGCCGCCGTGAAGTCGCGGCTGCTTCGTGCCTTGATGCTTCTTCGGAGACGGATGAACGCGGATCCTCGAGGGTCCCTTGACTGAGACCCTCGTTCGGACTATCCTTCAGTCGGTGATCTCCCACCCTCTCAACGTCGATGCCGGATCGAATATTCCGATCGCGACTCGACACGACCGCCCCGCGCCGCCTCGATGGGCGCAAATCGGCGCACCTCCTCACATGGCTGATGAACGACTCCGGCGCCAGATCGCGTTCCTGGCCGCGCAGTTGATGTATCATCGCACCGAGACCGAATACTTCACGGCCAAGCGCAAGGCCGCCCGCCAACTCGGTGTCGAGTATCGGCACCGCCCTGGCGACCTACCCAGCAACAAGGAGATCCGCGACCAGATCCAGGCGATGGCCCGGATGCACGAGGGCCCGAAGCGCCTGGAGACACTGCGCGACATGCGCCTCGACGCGTTGCGGTTCATGCGACTGCTGGCGCGATTCCGGCCCAGGCTGATCGGCAGCGTCCGCACGGGTCACGTGCGCAAGGGCTCCGACATCGATATCCACCTCTTCAGCGACAGCCTTGCGCTGGTGACCGATGTCCTCGATGAGCTGGCGCTCCAGTACGACGTCGAGCACAAGCGGATCATCAAGCATGACGAGGAGCGGTTCTTCACCCACATCCACGTCTATGACCGGAACAGTTTCGAGCTGACGCTCTATCCCGAGGACAAGGCGCATTACGTCTTCAAGAGCTCGATCACAGGCAAGGCGATCGAGCGATCCTCGATCGCCGAGCTGGAAGGCCTCCTGCGCGAGGAATATCCCGAGATCGACCTCGAGGCCGAGGTCGAGAGCCTGGAGGATCGGATTGACCCCTTCCTCCTGTACCGGATGCTGCTGGAGCCACTGGAGGGCGTCAAGCAGAGTCCCAAGTATCACCCGGAGGGCGACGCCCTCTATCACAGCCTCCAGGTCTTCGAGCTGGCGCGCGAGGAGCGGCCGTACGACGAGGAATTCCTCCTGGCGGCGCTCCTGCACGACGTCGGCAAGGCCATCGATCCGTCGGACCACGTCGAGGCCGCCCTCCAGGCCCTGGAAGGGTCGATCACCGAGCGGACCGCCTGGCTGATCGAACATCACATGGAGGTCCAGGCCCTCCGCGCGGGGACGCTCGGCGTGAAGGCCCGCGCGCGAATCCAGGAGTCGGAGTACTACGACGACCTGATGCTCCTGAACGAGCTCGATCGCCGAGGCCGGGTCCGCGGCGCCGCCGTCTGCGAGCTGGAGGAAGCCCTCGAATTCCTTCGAGAGCTGGCCGTCGCGCAGGAGTAACCAAGGGACGGGATGTTCGGCCTGGCTCCGCGGTTGACGACTGGCATGGCGGATCGATCGGGCTTCAGGTTATGCTGGATAAGGACTCTGTCGCTCCCGGGTTGGGATCTCTCGGCAAAACTCCGAACACCGCGGCACGACTCATGCAAGTATCTGGCGCAATCCGCGAAAAAGTCACGGCGACGATCGTGTTGGCGGAAGACGACTCCGACCTGCGATCGTTGTACGCCGAGTGTTTACGCCGCGAGGGACACGTCGTCCTGGAGGCCCGCGACGGGGGCGAGGCGATCTCACTGGTGACCGGGCATTCGCCGGGCCTCCTGCTGCTGGACATCTGGATGCCGATCCTGAACGGTCTGGAAGTCCTGGAGCGCCTGGGCAGGACCTCGGAGGCCATCGGCCTGAAGGTCATCGTCCTCTCGAACCTCAGCGATGCCGATACGCGGCTGGAGGGTTTCGCCCTGGGCGTCGATGACTACTGGACCAAGGACCTCTCGCTCATGGATCTCTGCGCGCGTCCAGGAATTGATGGGCCTATCGACGAACCCGCCGTGCCTGAGAGGCTGATTCACCAGGCCGAGGCCAGGGCTGCCGGTTGCGGACGAGACTCACGACCCAGCTCCGCTCGAGAGCGAGCGGGGCCCGGGACCCAGCCCTCCTTTTTTCAGAGAGCTCGGCCATCGACCCTACGGAGTCGAACACGAACCACACGCCATGACGTCCGACTATCAAGAACGCCTCGACTACCTCCATAACCGATTGAACTACGAGTGGCAGGGGATGCCCAGGGTCCAGGCCGACCTGACGCTCGGGCGGATGCGGCGCCTGCTCCGTCTGCTGGGCGATCCGCAGGCCAGCCTGCCGATCATCCACATCGCGGGGACCAAGGGTAAGGGCTCGACCGCGGTGATGATCGCCGCGGCGCTGACGGCCGCCGGAGTACGCACCGGCCTGTATTGCTCGCCACACTTGCATCATCTGGAGGAGCGGTTCACGATCGACGGCAAGCCGGCCTCCGAGGGCGAGCTGATCGGGCTCGTCGACGACGTCCGGGAGGCCGACGAGCGGCTCGAGCTCGAACACCCGCTCCACGGCGATCGCCGCTCGACCTTCTTCGAGATCACCACGGCGATGGGCCTGCTCCATTTCGCCCGGCGCGGCGTCGATGCGGTCGTGCTCGAGGTCGGGATGGGCGGGCGCCTCGACTCGACGAACGTCGTCCATCCGGTGCTCTCGATCATCACCAGCATCTCGTTCGACCACACGCGACAACTCGGCAACACCCTCGGCTTGATCGCGACGGAGAAGGCCGGGATCCTCAAGCGGGGGCGACCGGCCATCAGCGGAGTGGACGACGGAGAAGCCCAGCAGTCGATCCGACAGGTCGCCTCCCGCCGACGATGCCGGCTCCATGAGCTCGGTACCGACTTCACCTTCGAAGTCATCCCGCCCGAGTTGCCGCTCACCCGACCGACGCCATGTGGGGTCGTAGTGCGGACCTGGCGGACCGATTGGGGTACGTTGGACCTGCCGCTTCTCGGGCCCCATCAGGCGCATAATGCGGCCGTCGCGCTGGCCGGGCTCGACGTGCTGGCCGAGGAGCGGCCGAACCTGGCCGTCGGCCAGGACGACGTGGCGCGAGGGTTCGCCAGTTTGAAGTGGCCGGCTCGGGTCGAGATCCTCGGCCAGCGACCCTGCCTCGTCATCGACGGGGCGCACAACGGGGCCTCGGCGATCGCCCTGGCCGAGACCCTCCGCACCTGTTTCCCCCAGACCCGACGCACCCTGGTCTTCGGGACGACCCGCGAGAAGGACCTCCAGGGTCAGCTCCTGGCACTCTTGCCCTTGTTCGACGAGGTGATCGCCACGCGATACCTCGAGAATCCGAGGTCGATGCCCACCGACATCATCGCGACCGCGGGCCTGATGCTGACCGGGCAGGCGATCCGGACCACCGAGCATCCGGCCGAGGCCCTCGAAATGGCCCGGCGACTGACCGGCCCCGATGACCTCATCTGCGTCACCGGCTCTTTGTTCCTCGCCGCCGAGGTCCGCGCCATCGTCTTGCAGCGCGCGTCTGCCTCGATGATCGGCGGCAGCGTACTCTGAGGTCCTTGCCGGTCGCCAGGTGATCTTGCATCGATCCGGGATGAGTTCGGCCATTATCGTTGAGAGGGACTCTGTTTTCACGGAATCCCGTAACGGCGACCCGGAAAGGAAAAACGATGAGTGCAGTCTCGTGGATGCGAATCGGAGCAATCTGGGGGTTCCTGGCGGTCTCGATGGGTGCCTTCGGCGCTCATGGGCTGGAAGAGCGATTTCAGGCAGTGGGCGTATCAACGGGCGGGATGACTGTCGAACGGCTCAAGGACAACTTCCGCACGGCCGCCCAGTACCACATGTACTGTGCACTGGCGATCCTCGCCGTCGGCTTGTTCGCCGCGACCGGCCGGAGCGGGGCCGCGCTCCAGGTCTCGGGATGGTCCTTCCTGGTCGGATCGTCGATCTTCTCGGGAAGCCTCTACATCCTGTCGATTTCCGGCATACGCTGGCTCGGCGCCATCACGCCGATCGGCGGAGTCGGCATATTGGTGGGCTGGATCGCGCTGGCCATCGCGGCGGGATCGCCGGCCAAGTCACTCGTCGGCCTCGACTGACGATGATCGGCCGGCTCGCGGACCCGTTACTTCGCCGACCGGGCCGAGTGCGCGAAGATGGACGACCTGTCGCCATTCCCCGGTTTGACCCGCGAACTGGCGATTTCGTACGATAAATCGTCGGTCGAGTAGGTGGACACGATCAGGATTGGCGGATCATCGCCAGGATTTCCAGTCTTGCCGGAGCGATTGATGCGGAAGTGGCGTGCGTTTGTCCTCGCCTCGCTGGTCTCGACAGGTTTGGCGGCGGTTTCCGGCTGCTGGCAAGGGACGAATGCTCCTTTGCCATCGGCACCTCGGTTTCCCGGCGTGACGCTCAAGGTCGGGGCGCTGGATCATGGCGAGATCCTGACCGGCGTCAAGGCGCTGCGCGGGGAGTGGAAAGCCTCGCGGGGCGGCGAGATCGAGGTCGTCGACCCGCCGGTCTCGATCGCATCCGTCAAGGACGTCGATGTCCTGCTGTTCCCCGGCGACCGGTTGGGCGAACTGGTTGACGCCGATCTCCTGGCGAAGATCCCCAATGAGATGGTCATGCCCCCCAAGAAGGTCGAATCCGGGGAGGTACCCGGCGAGCCCGACCGATCCAGCGAAGGGCCGAATCCGGAAGATCCATTCCAGTATATGGACATCGCGCCGGGCTATCGCGACCAGGTCACCCGGTATGGTCTCGATCGCCTGGCCTTGCCGTGCGGCGGTTCGGCGCCGGTGCTCATCTACCGCAGGGACGCGTTCGAGCGAGAAGCCAACATCGCGGCGGCGAAAGAGAAAGGTTTGAAGCTCCAGCTCCCGAAGACCTGGGAGGAGCTCGACGCATCGGCCCGGTTCTTCCAGGGTCGCGACTGGGATGGCGACGGGAGCCCCGATCACGGGATCGCCTTGGTGCTTGGTGCCGATGCCGAAGGACTGGGCAACGCGACCTTCCTGGCGAGGGCCGCCAGCCTGGGCCAGCATCCCGACCAATTCTCGTTCCTATTCGATTCGGAGAAGATGATCCCTCGCGTCGCCTCGGACCCGTTCGTCGAGGCCTTGAGGGCCGCGATCGCCTGGAAGGCGTCGGGACCGCCCGGCATGGAGACGTTCGACGCCGACGCGGCGCGGGCTTCGTTCCGATCCGGCAAGGTCGCCCTGTTGATCGATCGGGCCGAGCGGTTCTCGGAATGGTCGCACGGCAAGCGTATTGGTGTGGCCCCGCTGCCCGGATCGGAACGCGTCTTCGATCCGAGCGCCCGGGCGTGGGTCTCCCCGCCGGGTCGCAACGCGCCGAGCTATCTCCCGCATGGGGGTGGCTGGCTGGTCGGTGTTCGACGCGGGCTCTCCGCCACCCAGCAGGAAGCCGCGATCGACTTCGTCAAGTATCTGGCCAGCCCCGAGTGCTCCCGGAATCTCTGCGCCGAGCGGGCGTTCCCGATGCTGCCGTTCCGGGCGAGCCAGATGAGCCAGGGACTTATCGACCCGACGTCGGCACCCGACGTCAACACCCGGCTCTGGTCGGACGCCGTCAGCCGGACACTGCTCACGGACCGCATCGTCCCGGGCTTGCGGATCCCCGGCGCCTCCGGTTACCTGGATGATCTATTCCGAGGACGCCAGGCCGCCCTTGCCGGCGAAGACCCGCGCAAGGCCCTGGAGGGCGTCGCCCGCGGCTGGACCGAGCGAACCAGGGCCATGGGCCCCAAGCGGCAACTCTGGCATTACCGGCGTAGCCTCAACCTCCGGGCCACGACCCCCGAACCGCCCGAGCGCGGAACCTGAATATTGGCGCTTTCGCTTGAGCCTTGGAGGAGGTGGCCTCGTGGACGAGACCGGCGAGTCGGAGATGAACCCGGGCGGCGATGTCGAGGTCGAGATCAAGGAGATGATGGGCCTCTTTGATGCGCCGGCCTTCGCTCGTCGCGGCCAGGAGCTCGAGGACACACTCCGTCGCCTCCGCGAACGATGCCACCGGGCGCGTCTCGAACGGCTGGACATGGTCCACGTCCGACTGCGACAGTGGTCGCGTGCGGTGATCGGCCCCGAGTCCTGGTCCGGCGTGTTCTCCGCCTCGATCGAGCCGCTCTGGACGCTCACCGAAGCCGACCCGCCGCAATGGGCCGGGATGTCGGCGCCGGTCCGTCGGCAGCTCGAGATCGCCCGCGACCTGATTGCCGCCGTCGTCCGGTTCAATCAACGATGGGTCCAGTTCCTCGACGGCTTGAAACTCGACGCGGCCAACGCGGTGATCGACGATTACAATCGCTACTATCTCCTGGAGAAGGAATGCGTGCTGGGCTCGGCCCGGCTCGCGGCCCAGTTCTTCGCGCCCGTGGCCAGGCTCTCCCGCGAACAGCTCCTTCACGATCACCGGCTCTTGCCCGTCCCCGAGTTGATCGATCCGGGCTCCCGGGGCCGTTGAGGCACCCCGGCCGGGTCCGCGACCGTTTCCACATCGCCGTGAGGAGGGAGTCGATGCCCGTCCTGGATCGCGAGGAATATATCGAGCAGGCGTATTTCTTCCACACCTTCCGCGAGCGGCTCGTCGACGGGCTGCCATCCCAGGATATCCTGGCGCGGATCGGGGAAGAGCTGCTCTCGACGACCCGGCTGCCGCTGGCCGTCTCCTTCCTTTGCTCGGAGGTCAAGGTGCTCGGGCTGATGGGGCCCGCCATGGCGCGGATCAGCCACTACTTCACGCCGTTCCAGACTCACGTCGTCACCCAGGCCGAGAACGACACCAGTCGGTTCGCGATGGAACAGGCGCTGCTGGTCCTGGAACGCGAGGCGAAATTCAAGTCCGAGGGCCCCTCGCTGCCGGCCCTGTTCGTCTTCCAGTTCGAGGCCCTGGCGCAACCGCCTCGGCTATACCCAGGGCCTAGCCGCCATGTCGGCCGACCCCTTCTACACCGAGGACTGGCAGGACTACATCCTGACGCTCCGCTCCCGGCTCGGCGACGTCGATTTCGCCGACCTGATCTACGTGCGATCGGCGCAGTTCGTCAAGGAACGTCAGCAGCTCAACCCCGATTACACCCCCAAATTCCCCACCCTCTTCGGCGAGAAGGAAGGCAAGATCGCGCGCGCCAACCGCGGGCGCGACCCGATGTACCTCTTCTCGGCCTTGCAGCGCCAGCTCGGCTATCCGGAAGTCCCCCGGCCCAAACGCCCCGACGAGCTCGAGGCCCGCGTCCTGCTCCTCGAACAGAAGATCGCCCAGCTCGAGAATCGACTCAAGGTCGCCGAGACCGACGTGCAGCAGGACGTCGACCTCGCTCAGGTCCTGGTCAAGCCGGAGGACACTGCCGGCGTACCCAAAGGCTGGGGTGGTCATTAGTCATTGGTCGCGTAAAGCAGAGGTTTATCAGGAATCCGTGGAGCGATCGCATGAGAGCCAAGGCTTGCCCCGTTTCGTTCAGCGTGGTCGCCCTCGTGTCCTTCTGTCTGATCCCCGCAGCTTATTGCCAGCCCACGCGCATCGTCATCGACGACGGCTTCCCCGGGGCTTATCAGGTCGAAGTGGCCGATGTGAACGGCGACAAGAAGCCCGATATCATCGCCGTGGGGGGCAGCACTTGCGCCTGGTACGAGAATCCGACTTGGAAGAAGCGCATCGTGACGACCGGCAAGCAGTCGCCCGGGATCATCTCGAGCGCGACGGCCGATATCGACGGCGACGGCAAGGCCGAGATTGCGATCGCCTACGAGTTCGAGATGAACCAGCCGGCGAGGGGCAAGCTCCTGCTGGCCGTACCGGGCCGCAGACTGGAAGATCCCTGGACGCTCTCACCGATCGTCGACATCGCTAGCATCCACCGGCTGCGATGGGGCGACGTCGATGGGGACAAACGGCTCGAACTCGTCGTCGCCCCACTATTCGGCCCCGAGGCCACGCCGCCGATTTATGCCAGTCCCAATCGTATCCGGATCTTCACGACCGGCGCCAATCTCCTGAACAAGTCGTGGAGCTTCACGACGTTGCCCGAGAGATACGTCTTGCATGCCATCGAGGTCATCGACGCCGATGGGGATGGGCGCTCCGATATCCTGACGGCCGACAACGATGGGGTCGCGCTCTTCCTGGACAAGACGAGCGCTCCCTGGCCTTGACTCCGGGTGCGCCGGGCAAGTCTCCGAAACGAGGCTCGAGCGAGGTCCACCTCGGCAAGCTCGGAGACGGCCGTCGGTTCCTCGCCACCGTCGAGCCGTGGCATGGCAACGAAGTGGCCGTCTGCATCGCTGATACCGGGACCCTTCGGTTCGGACCGCGGTCCGTGCTCGACGATACCCTGGCCGACGGGCACGCGCTCTGGGTCGCCGACATCGATGGCGACGGCGACGACGAGATCTTCGCCGGCCACCGCGGCAAGGATCATCGCGTCTCGTCATACGACTACGACCGGGCCAGGAAAACCTGGACCCGAACCGTGCTGGACCGTGACATCGCCACCCAGGATCTCCGAGGCGGCGACCTCGACGGCGACGGTACGCCCGACGTGGTCGCCGTCGGCGGGGCCACCCATAACGTGATCTGGTATCGTTTCCATCGCCCGTGAGACAGACGATCCGTTCCACCATCGGCGACGGCAATCCGGAATGATCTCGTGCACGATTACGAGTGCTTGCGACGCGGCGAGCGATCGGGCCAACCACCTGGACCTATGACCAGAAAGCATGCCCGCGGCTCCCTATCTCGGTGTTAACATTCCCCCATCCCGAGCGATCCGTGGGCGCGACTTGCCCGAACGGATCAGGACATCGAGCGTAGGCCCCACGACCGATCCGACGCCGCCCCCGCGAGCCTAGCGGCCGCATCACACGGCACGCCGGCGCCACTGGGACTTGTCGCTCGACCACGCTATACATATTCTAACATACTAATAATTCAATGCATCGATCGTGGCCATGGCCTTCGCGATCGACGGACGAGGGCGACAGTACGCCGCCCGCTCCATCAGCCGTCCCCCGGCGGCCCGTCAACTCCGCCGAGAATCTTCGGGTTCGTGACGAATGATGGTTGTGGAGGGCCAGCTTCCTGGGCGTCGCATGAGGAGTTAAGTTCCTCCGACAATTCGGCCCTATCGGTGCTCGATTCATGAGGCGGTTGCCTTAACGGCACGATCCGACCTCCGGCGGGCATGATACACCGGACCTTCGCTTCAATTAAAATTTTAATGCTTTTTATCAACATCCTTTAAAACAAAAAACAAGGTGTGCTTGACGATGCAATATGCCCCGGGTAGATTACGACACTTGTTCCAGATACAGCTTCGCCGGATCGCTACGACGACCCCGGCGCACCTCGATGGGGCGTCACAACTTGACGGCAAAGGCCTCGAGCGACCTCGCCGATCTGTGGAACTGGGACGAAGAAGCGTCGATCCGAAACCGCCATGTTGGTGGCTTTCGTGGATCGGAGTTCCGGAATTTTTCGAGGGCGAGGGAAGGATCCGCGCGCACCTTGAAGCATGAGGATAATCAACATGAGAAAGCAAGTTTTGGGATTGGGACTGATCGCCTTGTTCTGGTTCGCGATCGGTCCGGGCACCGGGGCCTCGGCCTCGGGGATCAGCGTCGCTGTCGGTTATGCCGACTCGTTGCGCCCCAATTCGTTCTTCCCGAATCCGTGGGACGGAGCCCCGAATACCAGCTTCGTCGGCGACCCCGATGGAGGTTACGATGCCGGTGCGATCATGATCACGAATAACACCGGGGCTGCGCTCACGATCAACGACGTGGTCGTCTCCATGCCCTGGAATGGGAATAGCTGGGACTTGTGGGGCAGCCACGTGGTCGGCGCGGGAGTGAGCCTGATCCTGACGCAGACCAACGGGGAGAACTTCGACACGAGCGATTACCCCACACTGTCCTATCCCCAGACCTACCAAGACGGTGAGACCGCCCACGCGTCGCACGTCATCATCACCGTAGATGGCGTCGTGCAATCGACACTACTGGACACGGGCCACGTCCTGACGACCGGAGGTTCGGACCCCGGAGATGCCGGCGTCAATGAGTCGTACCAGTGGAGGCCGATCGGCACAGTCGGAGGTCCGGCCGGTGTCCCGGAACCCTCTTCGATCGTCATGGCACTCAGTGCCGCGGTAGTGGGGCTCGGCGTCGTCTGTCGCCGCAAGTATCGTCCTTGAACCTCCGAACTCGATCCAGATTCGGTATCGACATCCGTCGTCGAGGGATGTTGACACCCCCCGTTCGCGGGGGGTGTTCCCACCGTTGACCTCGGACCAGGAACATTCAACGTGATAGATTATTATCAAATTGATTTTGTAAATATTGATTCAATGTGATGGATTTGGCGAAAGACCTCGTAGCGATCGAGCCCCGCGGCGACCTTTACAGGCGGATGAGCGCCAGGCCCGATTCCTCGTCATGCTCCTTCTTCAGGTGCTTGGGCGACTCGGTCAGGATGACCTCCAGAGTCGGCCGGACATGTCCCTCCATCAGATGACCACCCCGGGTCGAGCCGTCGGACCGGCCGACCACGACGTGGACGTGGACCTTCGGCTTCCCATCCTGCTGGGCCACGTCGCCGATCATGGAGAGGACCTCGACCTGCTCGTTGACCGGGATCTTCTGGTACGCCTTCTTTTCCCAGTCGAAATAGCCGAGCGTAACGTCCCGGAACGCGCCGATGGCCGTGATCTGGGCGGCGCCGAGCTTCATGGTCTCGGCGAACTCTTTCAGGCCCGCCATGGCCTCATCGCCCTTGTCGGAGACCAGGGCATAGGTTCGTTGGCCGTTCTCCTCGTGGATCAGCTTGGACTTCATGGGGAACTCCTTCGCGAATGACTGCGGTCGGAACGCTCTACACTCCCTCGAACGGATCATCCGGCGGTCGGCCCGGCCCGGCCCAGGTCGCCTTGAGCAGATAGTGGACTTTGCCGGCCCTTGTCTTCTTCTGACGCATCACGCCGTAACCGCGCCAGAACAGTCGATCGGCGACGGCATCGATCTTGGCCCGATCCAGGTCGATAGCGTCGATCTCGGAGGGCTTGTCCTCCTTGTTCTTGCGGGCATAGACCTGCACGCCGTCGATCGTGCGCGGTTTCGATTCTTCGATGGTCTGACTCATCACGCCGGCCCTCTCCGAATGATGAAAGACGGTTCGGAACTATCCCGTAGGGTGCTCTGTGAGCACCGATTCAAGGCGACACTATCCCGTAGGGTGCTCTGTGAGCACCGATTCAAGGCGACACGGGACATCGGTGCTCACAGAGCATCCTACTGACTGCTCATCACCTTGGCGTCGTCTGATGATTAGCGTCTCCCGATGCTCAGCCGCAGATGACTTGCGGGTCGGTTCCTGCCGGCAAGCCCCAGGGCTCGCGTCAGGCCGAGGCCGATCAGCACCCCGACACCCATCGCCAGAGCGACGACCCCCGGGGTCATCGCCGGCTCCCACCTGCCGAGCGGTTCGTAATCGGCTTCCGGCAGCTCGCCACTAGGTCCCTGGGGACCCTCGTGCAGGGCCATCTGGAGGACTTGCGCCAGGTGGAGTGCACCGCGGTCGGTGAGCCCGCCGATCTGTTCGCGGCAACTGAACCCATCGGCGATGATCAGGGTCTCCTCGTCCGCGCGACGGACCGACGGCAGCAGGACGCGCTCGCCGACGGCGACCGAGACGTCGTACTTGTCGGCCTCGAAGCCGAATGAGCCGGCCATTCCGCAACAGCCCGAGTCGAGCATCTCGTAATCGAGTCCGATCTTCTTCAAGACAGACTGATCGTGCGAGAGCGTCATCACATGCGTGTGGTGGCAGTGGCCATGCACCAGCGCCTTCCGCTTGAGCGCAGGCAGTTGGTAATCCGCGGCCTTCTTCTCGAGGAACTCGGCGAGGGTGAACACCTTATCGCCGAGTCTCTTGGCATTCTCGTCCATCGGGAACAGGCCCCGTAGCTCATCGCGGAAGACCGCCACGCAGCTCGGCTCGAGGCCGACGATCGGCGTCCCCGCCTCGATCTCCGGCGCGAGGGTGTCGAGGATCTGACGCAGGAGTCCCTTGGCGGTGTCGAGCATCCCGAAGTCATAGAGCGGTCGACCGCAGCACAGCGACGCGGTCGGGACGACGATCTGGAAACCGGCATCCTCGATGACCTCGACGGCCGCCTTGAGCGTCTGGGGATGGAAGTGGTTGTTGAAGGTGTCGGGCCAGAGGATCACACGCTCCTGGCCGACGTTCCGCGGCGCCCGGCGGGTCCACCAGTCCTTGAACGTCTCGGTGGCGAAGGCCGGCATCTTCCGTTTCGTCGAGATCCCTCCCATGACCTGGATTAGCTTGCCGACGACGGGCGCGTGCGTCACGAAATTGACCACGCCGGGCATCCACGACGCGAGCCGAGCCCACCAGTAGATCAGGCCCATCGCATAGGCATGCCGGGGCCGCATCCGCCCTTCGTAATAGTGTGAGAAGAACTCGGCCTTGTAGGTGGCCATATCCACGTTGAGCGGACACTCGGTCTTGCACCCCTTGCAGGCCAGGCACATGTCGAGCGCCTCGTGGACCGTATCATCCTTCCAGCCATCCTTCATCGGGTCGCCCTGGAGCATCTCGAAGAGCAGGTGGGTGCGGCCCCGGGTCGAGTACATCTCCTCCTTCGTGACCATGTAGCTGGGGCACATCGTCCCCGAGTCCTCCTTGCGGCACTCGCCAACGCCGACACAACGCTCGGTGGCATAGGCGAAACTGCCGTGATCGTCGGGGAACTTGAAGTGCGTCCAGACCTGGGGCGGATTGTAGCTCGGGCCCATCCGGAGGTTCTCGCCGGGCAGCGCCGGGTCGACCACGCGATGAGGGTTCATCTTGTTGTCCGGGTCCCAGATCGCCTTGAACTCGCGGAAGGCCTGGATCAGCTCGGGACCGAACATCTTCGGCAGGAGTGCCGCCTTGGACTGGCCGTCGCCGTGCTCGCCCGAGATCGATCCGCCGTATCGGGCGATCAGGTCGGCCGCCTCGTCGAGATACTCGCGGAACTTGCGGACGCCTTCGCTCGTCTTCAGTTCGAAGTCGATCCGGGTGTGGATGCATCCCTGGCCGAAGTGCCCGTAGAGGGCTCCGTTGTAGTCGTACTTCTTCAGGAGCTTGCGGAGGTCTCGGAGATACGCGCCGACCATGTCGGGATGGACGGCCGAATCTTCCCAGCCTTCCCACGCATCCTTGTGGCCGGGGATGCGTGCCGTGGCACCCAGGCCCGACTCGCGGACTTTCCAGAGGTGCTCCTCCTCGGCCTCGTCGTCGAAGAGCTTCATGGAAGGCGCGTTCGGCAGATGCTTGAGCCGATCCATCAACTCCTTGGCCTTCTGGTCGGAATCGTCCTTGG
Source organism: uncultured Planctomycetota bacterium (assembly GCA_963777695.1). Lineage (GTDB taxonomy): Bacteria > Planctomycetota > Planctomycetia > Isosphaerales > Isosphaeraceae > CAVZRC01. The sequence continues at coordinate 333,600 of CAVZRC010000005.1, read as the reverse complement.
ACTCGCCGCCGAACTCGACGAGCAGCCAGCCGCCGCCCTCGGGGAGCAAGTTGACGTCGCGGGGATGAATCCCCTTGATGCGCATGTCCTTGACCAGGATGTCGTCGAGTCCCTCCAGCCCGATCGGCCCGGCCTGCATGATCTCCGGGACGTGGTCCCCCGCGACGAAGACGTCGGGATAGCCGAGGACCAGGAGCGACCTCATCTGCGGGCTGGGGACCAGGTGCAACTGGGCCTCGAGGATCGTCACGCAGGTCCCCTCCGAGCCGCCCAACGCCCGCGCGACGTGGAACCCGCGCTCCGGCAGCAGGTCGTCGAGGTTATAGCCCGACACCCGTCGCGGGATCTTCGGGTATCGGGCACGGATCAGATCGCCATATCGGTCGCGGAGATCCTTGAGCCTCGCGTAGATCTCCCCGCGCCGGCCCCCGGCCTCGATGATCCGTTCCAGCTCGTCTTCGCTCGTGGCGCCCACGGTCATCCGCGTCCCGTCGTAGAGCATGATCTCGAGCGCGTCGATCTGGTCGCTGGTCCGGCCCGTCCCCAGTCCGATCAGAGAATGGACGCCGCACGAATTGTTCCCGATCATCCCGCCGAGGGTGCAGTGATTGTGCGTCGAGGGATCCGGCGCGAATGTGAGCGCGTGTTTCTCGGACGCCGTCCGGAGTGTGTCGAGGACGCAGCCGGGCTGGACGCGTGCCATCTTCTTTTCGGCATCGATCCACAAGACCTTGTTGAGGAACTTGGACCAATCCATGACCACGGCCACGTTGCAGCATCCGCCGGTCAAACTCGTACCGCCGCCGCGCGAGAGGATCGGTGCTCCCTGTCGACGACAGATCTCGATGGTGGCGATCACATCATCGGCACTGCGTGGGACCACGACACCGATCGGCACCTGCCGGTAATTGGACCCGTCGGTCGCGTAGAGCGCGCGGCTCCCATTGTCGAACCTCACCTCGCCCTGGATGGCCCCGCGCAACTCGTGAGCGATCGCCGAGGCGTCGATGAACAGGGGGAGCTGCGATTCCTTGCGATGCCGCTGCTGCGGGCTGGTGGCCGTGGCGTGTTCCGTGGCGGTGCTCATGGGTGTGGTCCTGTGTTGGTGGGATGTTCATCAAACCGCGTACTTTGCCGCATCCGGACGCTTCAATTCCAGGCCCAGGCCGGGCCGGCCCGGGTCGGGACGAAGCGCCCCGGCGACCGGGGTCAACACGCCGTCGAAGAACAGGTGTTCGATCCGCTCGTGATCGTGGAAATACTCCAGGTGGCGGAAGGCGGGAAGGGCGCAACTGGGGTGGGCGTGGAGCGATGGCGCGCAGTGTGCCGAGAACGGCAAACCCCGCGCCTCGCACAGCACGCCGGCGCGGAGATATCCGGTGATGCCGCCGCATCGCGTGCCGTCGGCTTGCAGGACGTCAACGGCGCCGGCATCGAGCATCCTCTCGAAGTAGAACAGATCGTAGCCGTACTCGCCCGCGGCGATATCCATGCCGGCCGGGGCGTGATCGCGGAGCAGGCGAAGGCCGTCGAGGTCGTCGGATGAGACCGGCTCCTCGAACCAGCGCACGCCCGACTCGGCGAACGCCTCGGCCATGGCCAGCGCCTGCTTGCGGCCGTAGGCGCCGTTGGAGTCGACGAACAACTCCGCGCCCGGTCCGATGGCCTGACGAGCCGCCCGGACCCGACCGATATCGTCGGCCGGATTGCGGCCGATCTTCATCTTGACGCGCGGGATGCCCGCCTCGACCCAGCCGGAGAGCTGGTCGCGAAGCTGCCGATCCGAGTAGGACGTGAAGCCACCGCTGCCGTAGACCGGCGCCGCGTCGCGGACGGCCCCCAGGAGCGTGACCAGCGAGACATCGAGGAGTTTCGCCTTCAGGTCCCAGAGCGCCGTGTCGACGGCCGAGATGGCCATCGATGCGACGCCGGGCCGGCCGAGGTTGCGGATCGCCGCCACCATCGCCGACCACGCACCGGGGACCCCCATGGCGTCGCGGCCCTTGACGACCCGGGCCAGCGTGTCTCGAACCAGTTGAGCGGTCGCGGTGTCGGCATAGCTATATCCGAGGCCGGTCTTGCCGCCCCCGCTCGCCTCGACCAGGACCATCGTGGTCGAGTCCCATTCATACGTGCCGTCCGACTCGTGCGAATCGGTCGGTATCTTGTAGACCGACACGTCGATTCGATCGATCGCGACGGCCGACGAGCCGAGTCTTGTGGCCATGGTATTCGTATCGACCTCCGATTGTTCTCATAGCACAGATCGAGACACGCCTCGCCGAGCACCACCATGTGACCACGGTCGTGAGACCGTGGTTCGGACGGGCGCAGCCCTCCAACCTCGCACGTGAGTGCGATCTTGTGCCGGATCGGGCTGACGCCCGAGGTTGGAGGACCTTCGTCCCGTCCGAACCACGCACTCACGTGCGTGGTCACGATCTTCGATGTCGCTCCGTCGGGCGGTGTTTCGCGAGAGCTTCATTCAGTCATTTATTGGCGCATCAGACCATTTCCATGATCTTATCCTTGAAGATAGACTTGATGATCTTGCCGCTGTCCGGCTGGCCGCGGATCAGCGATTCGGCGAATTTCAGGGCCTGTTCCGGCGTGGCCTGGGCGGGCATCGGCGGCTCGAGCGGGTCGACGACCGCCTCGACGATCGCAGGCTTGTTGCTCGAGAACGCCGCCTGGATCGCCGGGCGGACCTCCTCGGGACGCTCGCAGCGGAACCCCACGCCGCCGCACGCCTCGGCGAACTTGACGAAATCGATCGGATACAGCTCGACCTCGTACTCGGGGTTGCCCAGGAAGATCATCTGCTCCCACTTGATCTGCCCTAGGACGTTGTTCTTGATGATGACCACCTTGATCGGCAGCTCATGCTTCACCGCCGTGACGAAGTCGCCCATCAGCATCGTGAAGCCGCCGTCGCCGACGAAGGCCACGACCTGACGCCCGGGATAGGCGGCCTGGGCGCCGATGGCATACGGCAGGCCGGGCGCCATCGTGGCCAGGTTGCCCGAGCACGAGAACATCATCCCCCGGCGCATGTGCAGGTGCCGGGCCGCCCAGGTGGTGATCGTCCCCGAGTCGGTGGAGATGATCGCGTCGTCGCGGAGCAGCTCGTTGACGTGCCGCGCGACGACCTGTGGCTTCACCGGCGAGTCATCGCGCGTCTCGCGCGTCCGCATCAAGTCCCACCATTCGCGCATCCCCTTCTGGGCCTTCTCGAGGAAGGAACGGTCGGTCTTGCGCTGGAGCATCGGCAGGAGGGCCTGCAAGGTCGCCTTGGCGTCGCCCACCAACCCGATGCTCACCGGGTATCGCAGACCGATCCGGGTCGGGTCGACGTCGATCTGGACGGCCTTGGCCTGACCGGGCTTGGGATACCACTTGAGATAGGGGAAGGTCGTCCCGACCAGCAGGAGCCCGTCGCATTCCTCCATGGCCACCTCGGAGGGGCGTGTCCCCAGCAGGCCGACGCCGCCGGTCGTATAGGGCGAATCGTCGGGCACGGTCGCCTTGCCGAGCAGCGGCTTGATGATCGGACCGGCCAGGGTGTCGGCCAGCCGTTCCAGCTCGTCGCCGGCGCCGAGGGCCCCCATCCCGGCGAGGATCACGACCTTCTTGCAACCGTTGAGCATCTCCGCGGCCGACTTGAGCGTCTCCATCTGCGGGACCGTGATCGGCGCCCGCCACGAGGAGGAGACGTGGTTCGACACCATCTGCGGCGACGACGTCTCGTCCGACAGGGTCCAATCCTGGATGTCGGCCGGGCAGGTCAGGTGCGAGACGCTCCGGCTCGAGAGCGCCGAACGGCAGGCGATGTCGACCAGCTCGGTGGCATGCTTGGCACCGAGGATCATCTGGTTGTATGACGCCACATCCTTGAACAGGTTGAGGATGTCGATCTCCTGCTGGAAATGCGTCCCGAGCATGTCGTGATAGGTGTGGCCGGTGATCGCCAGGACGGGTGCGTGGTCGAGCTTGGCGTCGTAGAGGCCGTTCAGGAGGTGGATGGCACCCGGGCCGCTGGTCGCGAAGCAGACGCCCAGCCTCCCGGTGAACTTCGCGTAACCGCAGGCGGCGAATGCCGCCGACTCCTCGTGCCGGCACTGGACGAAGCGGATCTTGTCCTTGTTCTTGCGCAGGGCCTCGAAGATCCCGTTGATCCCGTCGCCGGGGATCCCGAAGGCCGTGTCGACACCCCACGCGATGAGCTTCTCGACAATGATGTCGCCGGTCGTCTTCGCCATGGCTCCGCCTCCTCTCAAGTTGTGAAAAGATCATATCAACGTAGCCGAACACGATGGGCGACGCGGCGATGCCGGCCGGATCGTGATCGATCCTCTGATCGCGCGGACGTCGAATCGGAGGGATTAACGCGCAGGAAAAAGTAGATCAGGCTCTCCAGCCTGACATTCGGCACTCATCGGGATGGAAGGCCCGACCTACATACGATCCCGGGTTCGCATGACGGTGAAGGAGTGTTCCCCATTGAAGGGAAATCGCAGCAAATGAGAGGCCAAGGCGGCAGAAGGCCTCGCGACGCGCGGGGCGTCGCGAGGCCCGAGATGATCGAGATGTATTGGCTTAGCGCGCTACGATCGATCGATCGATCCGCGCGGCCTGGGCGACCGGCCAGCTATCGCCGCGGCGATCGTGGGCGCGCTGGAAGGCCCGCTCGCGCTCGAGTCGGGTCTGGTCGAAGAGGGTCAGGTAGAGCTGTTCTTCCTGCTCGGTGAAGACCTTGCCGCGCCTGCCCATGACGGTGCGGGCCGTCTCGAAGAGCTTCTCGAGCGGAAATCCCGGTGCGACGCGGCCATAGAGTACGGCGGCAAACGACGGCACGTGCTTGGGCAGGAGGATGCCCGCCGGCAGGACGTTGCACATCACGCCGATGGACGTGCCGGTATTGAGCATGCTCCCCATGCCGGTCCGCGTATGGTCGCCGATGAAGCATCCGACCTTGGCCTGGCCGGTCGCGATCGGATCCCCCTGGAGCGGGACGAAGACCTCGCCGTAATCGTTGCGCAAATCGCTGTTAGACGTGATCGCCCCCAGGTTGACCCACTCGCCGACGTAGGCGTGTCCCAGGAATCCCTCGTGGTATTTGTTGGAATGGCCGTGGACGATGGCCGCCTCGACCTCGCCGCCGATCCGGCAGTTGGGGCCGATCGTCACGGCGCCGCGGAGGTTGGCGCGGAAGAGCTGGGTGTCGGCAGCGATCGAGCAGGGGCCCTCGATCCGCGTGAACGGCTGGACCCAGACGTTCGGACCCAGCATGATCGGCCCGTTGGTCGTGTCGAAGACGGTGTAGGGGTCGATGCGGGCGGTGTCGTGGATCCGCAGCCGGTCGGCGGGCCCGACCAGGGCCATCGCGGTCAAGTGACGGTTGGTCACCCCCGCGATGCCCGCCTCGGCGAAATCACGCTCCAGGTAGGCTGCATTTCGGGAGACCAGGTCCCAGGGGCGGATGATCCACTCGCCGCCGACGTCCGTCGCGCCGTAACGTGCCGCGACCCGTTCGAACCAGGCGTCGACGCCCGGCGGCTCCAGCGAGACGGCATCCTCCGGCCCGACCAGGGCGCAACATGGCTGCCCGTCGCAATGACCGACCCACGGACCCTGCTCGTCGGGCTTTTGGAAATCCGCCGGCGGGACCCAACGGCTATTCACCATGGCGACGGGCCCGCGCCAGCCAGTCGCGATCGTTGACCATGGTATGCGGGTCGCGATGCCGCTGCACGCCGACCAGATGCGTCCGGATCACGCAGCCCCGGCGCTGGGGACCCGGGCCGATCTCGAAGGCACGCGCGATCTTGCTCGCGAGCGTGGTCGTACCCAGGAGCAACTCGTGCACCGGCCGCGTCAGGGTCAGCGGCTCGAGACCACTCGCAGAGATGTCTTCCACCAGGCACAGACGCATAACCCCCTCCTGTGGTTGGGTGTGACATACGAAGCCTAGCTCACACAGCTCGAAATGGCGTCAACAAGGCGTCCGTGGGTGTACGGGCAGCCGAGTCCTGGCTCGCCCGAATTCGAGGGTGAAGGGTCGTGGGAATTCTATCGAGAAGGCGGATCCGCGGCTAGATCGCTACAGGCCGATTCACGCGTGCTTGGGTGCATCTAGTACAATCAGATGGGTCAACGCGTCGGTTTCGAGATCCAGCAGGGCCACGGTCCACGGCTTAGCCCGGTGGAGGGCGCCCGGATTGATCCATCGCGTCGGCCCGAGGCGACGGTCGTCGGCACAATGGGTGTGGCCGCTCAGGAGATAATGTGGCGCCATCGCCTCGAGGCGATCGAACTCGCGTCCTAGGTGACCATGAGTGACCGCGATCCGGCGCCCTCCCAGACTGATCAGACCGCCGTCTCCCAGGCAGGTCCCGCCCAGGCCCTCGATCGCCTGCCTGAGCCCCGCGAGATCGTCGTCGCAGTTCCCAAAGACGAAGTAACTCGGCCGTGCAGAGAGTTCGTAGATCACCTGAGGCACCGTGATATCGCCGCAGTGGATGAAGGCCGACGCACCGGCATCGACCAGCAAGGTCGCGGCGGCGGCGGTCCGGGCCACCTGGTCGTGCGTATCGGAGAGGATTCCAACCTTCATAGGTGTGCTCATCGACGTTGAGGGAACGATCCGGGTCGAAAGGGTCATCTTAATGGGCGTTGCGACAGGCACAGAATAGAAGATTGGGATCTTTTCGCCGGATTTTCGCCGCCATTCCCTGGCCGAAGTGCGAGCAAGGCGTTAAACTAACCTATAAGAGAATAGTCCCGTCATGTCCGCCATCTTCGCGGTGCGCTTGCCGAGATCGCGGCGGATGGGCATGATGGTCTTGGATTCTCTTGACGCCCGGCCGAGTTGGCGGGGCGAGCGGCCGCGAGCGATCGACGACCGGCCGCGGGCAGTAGGGGTGACGGAATCGCCGCCGATCCATCGCATCGGGCCTGGCACCTCCCCTGATGCTGCCCAGGTTCTACCCGCGACGCGCGGGGAGGTGTCCCATGTCCACGATGACCAAGGTTCGTTCCCGGATCTCATCTCGTTCGAAGGCCGCCAAGACCGCGCCGAGCGCGACAATCGCGCAGGTCCGCAACTACCCCAATCCCAAGCCCGTCCTCTCGGGGGACGAGCCCCAGGAATCCTGGGTCGAGAAGACCGAGGCGCCGGAGTCCTGGCAGGAAAGCCATGTCGAAGCCCCCGACGCCGGACGAGGAGTGTCCCATTCTTTCATCGAGAATGACTATACCCACGGCCGGAGCAGGAGCTGAGCGGTCGGGCCAGGCGATATGGCCGGCCCGGAGGCCCCACCGCACCGTTCCGCCGGCCGCCCATCGGTAGCGAGGTCGATAAGGACATCGGGCGAAACACCCCCGGACCGTCGTGGCGGAGACCACGACTCCGGGGATGATAACGGCGCCCAGCGGTCCAGGGGCTGACGCACACAGGCTACGTGCTGGCGCCTCCATCCGGGGTCACACTTTCGGATCGCCGCTCATCAAGTTATTGACGCTAACCCGGCACCGCGGGCGATACTACGATTCCGGGTAAGACATGGGCATAGAGCCAGACGATCGCACCCACGATCAAGGCCAGCGCAATGCTATGGCGGAGTAAGGCGCGGAGCAGATTGCCCTCCTCGCCGCCCTCGCCGGTGGCCGCCGCCGCCACGACGATCGACTGCGCGTCGATCATTTTGCCCATCACGCCGCCCGTGGTATTCGCCGACGCCATGAGGATGGGGTCCAGCCCGAGCTTCAACGCAGTCACCTTCTGCAAGTTCCCGAAGAGGACGTTGCTCGAGGTGTCCGAGCCGGTCAGGGCCACGCCGAGCCAGCCCAGGAGCGTCCCGAAGATGGGGTAGAATAGGGGCCCGTCCGCGTGAAAGCCAGGCCGAGCACCGCGTCCATGCCGGCATACTTGGTCACGAATCCCAGCGCGAGCATGCAGAGGATCGCGGCCATCGCCGGGACCATCCGGCGGACCGTGCGCATCAGGAGGCGTGCCATCTTCGACGTCGGTACACCCAACAGATAGCCGCTCGCGATGGCCGCGAGGAAGACCGCCGTGCCGGTGGATGACAGTGGGACGATGTCGACCTGGGCCTTCTCCAGGTCTTCGGTTTGAGGGGTCTCGTGCCCGGTCACGGCCGGACCCCGGGCAACCTTCTCGTGCAGCCAGGAGAGCTTGGGCTTCCAGGAGAGCCGGGCGTCGAGCCAGTCCTTGACGGCGGGGGTCCCCAGGGGCTTCATCGCCGGGATGCCCCAGACCAACACGGCGGCCGTCAACAGCGCAAACGGCATCCAGGCCCGAGCAACCCCGGGGACGGCCGCGCCGTCCGTCGAGGAATTCATCGGATTCTTGAGGGGAGTCACCTCGGCGGGACCTTCCCCCTCGAATCGCCAGAGCTCGCGAGGCCGCCACACGCGGATCACGACCACTCCGGCGAGCAGGCTCGATACCGACGAAACGATGTCCACCAGCTCGAAGCCGACGTAATTCGACCAGACGAACTGGACCGAGGCGAATGTCCCGCCGATGACCAGGAGCGGTAGTCGCACCTCCCAGGTCCTCCGCCACCCGCTCATCGTGGCGACCAGCCAGAACGGGATCACCAGCGAGAGGATCGGCAGGATCCGGCCAGAAGTGGCGCTCAGGGCCTGGACGTCGAGCTCGGTGACGCGGCTCAAGGTCAGGATAGGAATGCCTATGCCTCCCCAGGCGACGGGGGCCGTGTTGGCGATCAGGCAGAGCAAGGCCGCCTGGAATGGCGGGAACCCCAACCCCACCAGGAAGGCCGCCGAGATCGCCACCGGCGCCCCGAAGCCGGCGGCCCCCTCGATCAGGGCGCCGAAACAGAACGCCACCAGGACCGCCTGGAGCCTCCGATCCGCCGAGAGCCGGGCGATCGAGGACTTCATGATCTCGAACTGCCCGGTCTCGACCGAGATGTCATAAAGGAAAACCGCCGCCACGATCAGCCAGATGATCCGAAAAAGCGCGAACACCACTCCGACCACAACACTCGACGCGACCATCGACCACGGCATGTTGAAGACTTCCCGCGCGATCAGTGAGGCCGTGACCAGGCCGGCGAGTGCGGCCTTCCACGCGCTGGCGCGTCCCGAGACGAGGAGCCCGAGCAACACCAGGACCGGCAGGGCCGAAACCATCGTCGAGACGGCCCAGTGCCCCAGGGGGTCGTACTGTTGAATCCACACAGCCAATGATCCTTGAATAGCGACAAATAAAGCATTATCGCCCACGGCTCCCACCGACCAGGCGAGGCGGCTGGTCTCTCCTCGGTTACGATACGAGATGGCCGCCCGTCGGGATAGAGACCTCCGAACTTGTTCAAGGTCTGGAAGTTGCAACGGCGGACCGGCCCCTTCGGCCGGGCCTTCGAGACGGTGCTGTCTTGACCGAGCGCTGGGAAAGGGGTTAATTTTAGTAGTCGTCCTCGTTGGTAGATGGCGAGGATGACCGGATGACTTAGCTAGGAGCCTCTGGGTGCAGATCGAGATCTCGATTCGCCATGGTACGTTGGACGCCGAGCAGCATCGCTACCTGCATGATAAGGCCGAGAAACTGTTGAAATACTTCAGTCGCTTGATGGCGATTGAAGTTGCGGTGGACCACATCAAGCACGCGTGGGACATCGAGATCCTGGTCTCGGCCGAACACAAGCACGACTTCGTAGCCCGAGAGTCGGGCGCGACGCCGGCAATGGCGATGGATGCTTGCGTCCACAAGATCGAACAGCAGCTCCGGAAATACAAGGGGCGTGTTCAGAGTCACAAAGGCGAAGCGACGGTCGGAGATTCTCTCGCCCCCGAGTCAGAGCCTGAGGAGTCATCCGAAGTGGCGGGCAGCGATCTCGACGAGGTCTGACCGGTGGGATTGGCCCGGAACCGGACCCGCCACGGCAGCCGTCGGCGGAGATCGGGTGGGTCGTCCCGGATCGGGGCGGTAGCGGCGTTGTACCGATCGATGCCCGCGCCTCGGCGCCCGGGCGGGACAGAGTCAACCGTCGGCAGGTTGACCCGTCGATGGAGGGGCGGATGAAGCTCTTGGATTTCGTGGTAAGAGATGCGATCGTGGTGGACTTGCAGGCCACGGGCAAGGAGGAGGCGATCCGCGAGATGGTGGGGAGCCTCCATCGCGCCGGCCGCCTGGGCGATAACGATGTGGAGAGTGTGATTCGGGCGATCCTCGGTCGCGAGGAACTGGGCTCGACGGGCATCGGTCAGGGCGTCGCGGTCCCGCATACCCGGCATCCGACGCTACAGAAGCTCGTCGGCACGGTCGCCTTGTCGCGCCGGGGCGTGGATTTCGCGGCCCTGGATGGCGAGCCCGTCGACATCTTCTTTCTGCTGGTATCGCCCCAGAATCAACCCGGGGACCACCTCCGGGCGTTGGAGAATATCTCCCGACATCTGAAGGACGAACGGTTTGTGAGCTTCTTGCGCAAGGCCCAGACGCGCGAGAACGTGATCGATGTCCTGGAGGAAGCCGACCAGGGGGCATCCTGACGTCCGTCCCGTCGGTTCGGCGAGTCTCGAGGTCTTCGACGCTCGCGAGCCTGGGAAAGGATCGATTCAAGATCACGCATTGCGGTTTCCTGAAGACGATTGAGCCCGAACGACCAGGGGCCGAGGATTCTGGGATTTGGATTCTCTCCGGGCCCTGGGCCCTCGGCGATTGCGGATTGTTGGAAAGAGCGCTCACCGCCGAACATGAAGACGATCAGGGCCGCCGGGGCTCCTGAGGAACTCGGCGGCTGCTTGTCCCCGGCCCAGGCCGATCGAGCCGCCGATGAGCCACGATACGACGGTCGTCCATCGTCAGGTCGAGATCACGAATAGTTGGGGCTTGCACGTCCGGCCGGCCCAGAAGTTCGTCGAGCTGGCGTCGCGGTTCCAGGCCGATATCCGCGTCCGTCACAACGGGATCGAGGTTAACGGCAAGAGCATCCTGAGTTTCATGATGATGGCCGCGGAGTGCGGGGCACGCCTGGACCTTGAGGCGCGCGGGCCCGACGCGGATGCGGCGGTCGAGGCGCTCGCCGGCCTGGTCGCCGCCCGGTTCTATGAGGACGAGAACGGCCAGCCCACCGACAGTCAACCGGGTGCGGAGCCGCCTCGATGAACATCCCGGACCGTCTCTCCTCCCATTGGCGCGCCGCGCGACGACGGTCACCACCGCATCGCAAGTGGCCGGCGCGGGGTGGCAAGCGGTCAACTTGCGTCTTTGCTTGGAATCCTGGCATGCGGCCTTCGGTCTCAGCGAACTCAACCGGGAGTCTGCCCACGCGACCGATGCAGGTCCTGCGGGGTATCGCCATCAGCCCGGGGATCGCCGTGGGCCCCATCGTGGTGCTGGACGCGCGCGGGCTGCGACTGCCCCACCGTTCGATCTCCGGGTCGGTCGTCGCCGACGAACTGGACCGGCTGGATCGGGGCCTGGAGGCGGCGCTGGCCGGAGCCGGTCGCGAGGAGGCCGAGGTCCGCGCCCGACTAGGCCCCCAATATGCCGACATCCTGGCGGCCCACGGCCGGATGATCGCCGATCCGACCTTGCGGCGCGAGGCCCGCACGCTCATCGAGCAGGAGAACCTGCCGGCGGAGTACTCCGTCCTCGAGGTGCTCGAAGGTTACGCGACGCGACTGGAACGGCTGACCGAGTCGCACCTTTCCGCCCGCGCCGCGGACCTCCGCGACATCCAGAAGCGGATCCTCACCCACCTGGTGGGCGAGCGGCCGGAGTCGTTCCAGGATGCCCTGGCCGAGCCCGCGATCGTGCTCACGCACGACCTGAGCCCCAGCGAGGCGGCCGGACTGGACCCCGGCCGCGTGCTCGGGTTCGCGACCGAGGTCGGGGGCCGCTCCAGTCACACGGCGATCGTCGCCGCCGCGCTGGAGATCCCCGCGGTGGCCGGTATGGGCCCCTCCTTCCTCGAGCACGCCCGCCACTGCCGGCTTGCGATCGTGGACGGCGACCAGGGCCTGGTGATCTTCGACCCCGATCAACAGACCCAGGAGCGGTATCGGCGGACGGCCGTCGAACGATCGGCTCGGTTCGAAGTCTTGCGCGCCAGGCCGACCTCCCGGCCGAGACCCTGGATGGTTGCCGGGTCGATCTCTGGTGTAATATCGAGTTCGGCGGCGAGGTCGCCGGCTGCCTCGAGCGCGGGGCCGCCGGCGTCGGCCTGTTTCGCACCGAGTTCCTGTTCCTGAACGCAGAGACGCCTCCCAGCGAGGACGAGCAGTTCGAGGCGTATGCCGGGGTCGTCCGGTCGCTCTGCGGCCGCCCAATCACGATCCGGACCCTCGACCTGGGCGCCGACAAGCTCGCCGGATTCCACCAGGGCGGATACGTGGAAGCCAACCCGGCCCTGGGGTTGCGAAGCCTCCGGCTCTCGCTCCGCGAGCCGGGGCTCTTCCGGCCGCAGCTCCGCGCACTGCTGCGTGCCAGCGTGCTGGGCGGGGTCCGGATCCTGTTCCCGCTCGTGACGACCCTGTCCGAAGTCCGGGCCGCGCGGGCCATCCTCGACGAGGTGGCCGCCGAGCTGAGGGCCGAGGGCCATGCCATCCCCGAGAAATTGCCGGTCGGCGTCATGATCGAGGTGCCCGCCGCCGCCCTGATTGCCGATCACCTGGCGAAGGAGGTGGATTTCTTTTCCATCGGAACGAATGACCTCATCCAGTACACCCTGGCCGTTGACCGGACCAACGAGACCGTGGCCGACCTCTATTGCGCGTCGGATCCGGCCGTCCTTCGTCTCATCGCGATGGTCGTCGAGGCGTCCCGGAAGCGCGGGATCGATGCGACCGTCTGCGGGACGATCGGGGGCGAGCCGCTCTACACGATGCTCCTGCTGGGCCTGGGGATCCGCCAACTGAGCATGCCGCCGCACCAGTTGCCCGAGATCAAGCGCGTGATCCGAGGGATCCGGCTCGAGGACGCCAAGGAGTTGGCCGCCGAGGCGATGCGACGGGAGTCGTCGCGCGAGATCGCCGAGTTGCTCGAAGGGGCGCTGCGTCGGGCCCTGCCGGACCAGGCCGGTACTCCCCCGAGTGCCCGTTGAACGCCCCTCTCCGAGCCGGCCACGCGACCAGCCGAGGATCTGCTGCCCTCGTTTGATATCGAAAGGCGTTAAGTACAACTGTGCGACTCGAGGGGTACCGCCGCGATCCCGTCCGCTGCCTGGTGAGGTCCAGTCGGACTCGCCCGGGCCAGGCGGGGCGGGCCGGGATCGGCCGCCCGAGACGCATTCCCATCAACCCTATCAGGATGGTGAGGCGGCCGATGCCCGATCGGTTCGGCATGCCCCATCCCTCGCGACGGATTCGGAGCGGCCCGTTCGACCGCAGGATATGACAAGAGCCAACAAGGTGCGTCTCCGCTTTGCCAAGTGCGGCGATCTTCGTCTGGTCAGCCACCATGACCTGATGCGCTGTCTGGAGCGAATGCTCCGCCGCGCCCGGGTGCCGATCGCCCTGACGCAGGGCTTCAACCCGCGTCCCAAGATGACCTTCGCACTGGCGCTTGGCCTGGGGATCGAGGCGCGTCGCGAGGTCGTGGACCTGGAGCTGTCGGAGGGCCTGGAGCCGTCGGAGCTCCTGGAACGGCTCTCGGCGGTCGCCCCGCCCGGCTTCGACTGGGTCGACGCCTCCGCGTTGCCTCCCGATGCGGGCTCGCCGCGGCCTCGCTCGGTCGAGTACCGGATGCCGGTACCGGCCGACCGTCGCGACGGCACCCGCGCCGCCCTGGAGGCGCTGCTGGCCGCCGACACCTGGCCCGGGATCCGCCGCCGGAAGGATCGCGAGCAACCGTTCGACCTGCGCCCGCACGTCGTCGCGGCCGAATTGTCGGACGACGGCCTGCTCCGCTTCCGCCTTGCCGTTTCCCCCGATGGCTCCGCCCGGCCGGAGGACGTGCTCGAGGCGATCCGCCTCCGCGACCTGCTGGATGACGGGGCCTTCATCACTCGTACCGACGTGGATCTCGAGACATGATCGCATCGAGCCGGGCCGCCTCAACCGCGAGCCGCGAGACGACCGGCCGGAGCATCCCGGCCGGCCACCGTCGCACCGCCTCGGCCGTCGATCGAACTTGCCCCCGACACCGCGAGGCACGGGCCTTCCCGATACATTCCATGGATCCGGATTCCTTACCGAACGAACATCATCGCCGAGATCTCGGCGCAAGTCCCGGAAAGAGACCGCATGAAGAAAGAAATGCTGATCAACGTGCTCCAGCCTGAGGAATGCCGCATCGCCATCGTCGAGGACGGCGTCCTGGAGGAGCTCTACGTCGAACGGACCAGCCACGAGAGCTATACGGGCAACATCTACAAGGGGAAGATCGTCAACCTCGAGCCGGCCATCCAGGCGGCGTTCGTCAACTTCTCGGTCGGCCGCAACGGCTTCTTGCACGTGTCCGACGTCGAACCCCAGTATTTCCATCGCCACGAGACGGCCGACGACGAGCCCGATGCGAGAACTCGTCCCCGCGAGCGAGAACCGCAGCGGGATCGGGATCGCGGCAAGAAGCCCCCGCCACGACGCGACCGCGGTCGGGCCCGAGACGATCGGCGGCCAGGACTCCCCCCCGACACCGGCGATCTGCCGCCCCCCTATCCGAGTCCGCCCCGCATCGAGGACCGGCCCCGCGATCGCGATCGCGAACCGCCCCGCGACCGGGGCCGCGACCGCGAACGCCCCGACCTTTCGGTCCGGGGTCGTCGCGATCGATCGGAATCGCCCCGACGGTTCGGCGAGGGGCTGGTCGAGCCGCCGGAACCCAACTACGGCCCACCCCCGCCACCGATCGACCTGCCCCCGGAACCGGCCCGACCGAGTTTTGTCGAGGAGATGCTCACCGGCGCATCCGAATCGCCGGATCGCGAGGCTCGTCCCGAGGCGGACGAGCTCGGCTGGGGCGCGGACCTCGGCTGGGGCCGACAGCCCGAGCAAGGTCGGGCCCCGGAGCGTTTCCGCGAGCGGGAATCGCGGCACGAGGAGCCGGAACCGCCATCGAGGCGCGAATTCGAGCCGGATCCGATCTTCGATCCCGACCTTCCCCCCAGCCGCACCCATCGAGGGCGGTCGACCCCCGACCGGCCCCGGCCGAGTGAACCGGAAGTGTCGGAGTACGGCCGGCATCGAGGACCCTCGTCGTTCCCGCCCGAACGAGAGCCCGTGGAGCGGATGGAGCCCGAGGCCGCCGCGCCGGAGATCGAATCGTTCGAGAGGCGTGAGCCCTCGAGAGGCCGAAATCGAGGCCGGACCTCGCCACCCGGGCGGGGAAGGCCCGCGCCCTCGGCCGGTCGTAGCGAACCCCCCGTCCCGGAAATCGAGCGCGACCTGGACGACGTGCCCCCGCACATCGAGCCCGAGTTCGAGGAGATCCCCCCGCCATTCGAGGAGCCCCCGCGGCGCCGGGGCGGACGCGCGGCCATCCGATCGCGGGCCGGCGAGTGGGACCGGCCTCGGGAGACACCTGCACCGCCGGTGCCGGAGATCGAGCGACCATCGGAACCGCCACGCCGACGTCCCGCGGATGCGGCGGGGCCGCCGCGTGACCGCGAGCCCGAGCGCGAGCGGATCCGCGAGCCCGAGCGGACTCGCGAGCCCGAGCGGACCCGCGAGCCCGAGCGCGAACGGATCCGCGAGCCCGAGCGCGAGCGGACCCGCGATCGGGATCGTGATCGCGAGAGGCCCCGACCTCACGCTCGCGCCGGCGAGCCCGGCTACATCCCCCGCCGCGAGCGGCTGCGCTCGGGCGATTCGCCGTTCGGCGAGGATCTCTTCCCGAGCGAGGCGGATTGGCCGGAGATCGAGCTCGACCCCTTGTTGGAGGAGGACGCGGGCGCTCTGGCGGCCGAACTGCACGACGAGGATGAGCTCGACCTCCCGGAGGTGGAGGGTCAAGCACGACCCGGCGGAGCCCGGCCCGAAGGGCGCCGACGTCGAACGCCGGCGCGGACGTCGGCGAGAGCCGGAGCGCGAGACGGACAAGTTCGACCCGACCGCGATCCCCAGGCCCGACGAGGGCGAGCCGGAGTACGAAGACTTCCCGGCCGAACTCAAGGCGCCCGGACGTTCGCCCGCGGGGCTCGGCCGGCCGTCGAATCCTTCGACGAGCTCGACGAGCTGGACCTCGAGGAGATCGGCGGCCCGGCGGGTCGTGGGCTCGAGGAGGACGAATTCGCCCTCGACGAGCACGAGCCTCGGGCGGTCGCCGAGGAGGAGATCGACCCCGAACTCGAGCAGGAGATCCGCAAGGAGATCGAGGAGATCGAGGAGCTCGAGCGCGAGATGGGCCTGCGCGGCGGCCCCGAGGACCGCGCCCGGGCCGGCGAGGAGGCCCGCGGCGGCCGATCCGGTCGCGGTCGCGGCCCGACCAAGCCCCCCATCCAGGAGATCTTCCGACGCGGCGACGAGGTCCTGATCCAGGTCATCAAGGAGAGCATCGGCACCAAGGGGCCCACGCTCTCGACCTACATCAGCATCCCCGGCCGATACCTCGTGCTGATGCCCGGCCTCAATCGCGTCGGCGTCTCGCGCAAGATCGTCGACGAGGGCCAGCGGCGGAAGCTCCGCGAGATCATGCTCGAGCTGAACCCCCCCAAGGGGCTCGGCTTCATCGTCCGGACCGCCGGACTCGAGCGGACCAAGCGCGAGCTGGCCCGCGACCTCGCCTACCTCTTGCGGCTCTGGAAGGTGATCCTCCGCCGCATCAAGAAGTCCCGCGCCCCCACCCCGATCTATCAAGAGTCGGACATGATCATCCGGACGATCCGGGATATCTTCACGTCCGAGATCGATACGATCTGGATCGACGAGCCCGCGGCATTCGAACGGGCCCAGGACTTCCTCCGGGTCGTCATGCCCCGGTTCGTCAACCGGCTGAAGCTCTACGAGGAGAAGGTCCCGCTGTTCCACAAGTACGGCATCGAGGACGAGATCTCCAAGATCCAGCGCCGGCACGTCCCGCTGCCGGAAGGCGGCTCGATCGTCATCGACCAGACCGAGGCCCTGGTCGCCATCGACGTGAACTCGGGCAACTTCCGCGTGGAGGACGACGCCGAACGGACCGCTTACGAGATGAACCTGCGGGCCGCCCGCGAGATCGCGCCAGCTCCGGCTCCGCGACCTGGGCGGCGTGATCGTCAACGACTTCATCGACATGCGCGAAGAGCGCCATCGCCGAGGGGTCGAGCGTGCCCTCCGCGACGCGATCAAGCGCGACCGCGCCCGCACCAAGGTCCTCCGCATGAGTGCCTTCGGCCTCATCGAGATGACCCGGCAGCGGATCCGGCCCAGCTTGAAGCGATCGATCTATGAGGACTGCTCGCATTGCACCGGCGCGGGGGTCGTCAAGACGGACGAGAGCATGGCCATCGACGTCGTGCGGCTGCTGGCCCTGGCCACGCACCGCGAAGAGATCCGTCGGATCGCGATCACGGTCAATCCGAGGGTCGCCGCCTACCTGAACAACAAGAAGCGGAAGGAGATCGTCCGGATGGAGCTCGAGTGCAACATGTCGATCCAGATCGGCATCGCCGAAGACGCACCGGCCGAGCACCTGACGATCGAATGCTTCGATGCCAACGGCAACGAAGTCCGACTCAACCCCCAGGCGGCCCCGCCGGCTCGCCGAGGGCATTAATCTGGGTTGTCCGTTGTTCGTTGTCCGTCGTCCGTAGTTGTGTGACTCGGAGCTTCGCCGGCCCATCGACGGTCGTCTCCGAGCCCCACGCTGCACCGGATAAAACTTCTCGGAACGCGATAGCAAACAACGGACAACGGACTACTTACCACGGACAATAATATGATCTTCCAGCCCGCGGCCGGTTATCCGCTCCATCGCCCCCGACGACTCCGCGGCCATCCCCGGCTTCGGGATCTACTGTCGGAGACCCGACTGGCGGTCGACGACCTGATCTATCCCCTGTTCGTCTACCACGGCAAGAACCTCCGGCGCGAGATCGGCTCGATGCCGGGCCAGTATCAACTGTCGCTCGACCGCCTCGGCGAGATGATCGCCGAGGTCGCCGAGCTGGGCATCCCGGGGATCATCCTCTTCGGGATCCCCGAGCACAAGGACGCGCGAGGGTCGGCCGCGGCCCGCGACGACGGCATCGTCCAGGAGGCGATCCGGATCGCCAAGGGGACCGCGCCGGGGCTGCTGGTGATCACCGACCTGTGCTTCTGCGAGTACACCGATCACGGCCACTGCGGCCCGCTGACCGAATCGAGCGGTCGGATGGACGTCGACAACGACGCGACCCTTCCGCTCCTGGTCGAGCAGGCGGTCAGCCACGCCCGCGCCGGCGCCGACGTGATCGCCCCGTCGGGCATGATGGACGGCATGGTGCAGGCGATCCGCAAAGGCCTCGACGACTCGGCATTCGTGAATATCCCGATCCTGTCCTACGCGGCCAAGTACGCCAGCGGCTACTACGGGCCGTTCCGCGACGCCGCCGAGAGCGCCCCGAGCTTCGGCGACCGCCGATCCTACCAGATGGACCCGGCCAACTCCGACGAGGCCCTCCGCGAGGTGGCCCTCGACCTCGCCGAGGGGGCCGACATGGTCATGGTCAAGCCGGCGTTGGCGTATCTCGACATCATCCGTCGCGTCAAGGATGCTTACGGCGTCCCCCTGGCCGCATACAATGTCTCGGGCGAGTACGCCATGGTCAAGGCCGCCGCGGCGCGCGGCTGGATCGACGAGCGCCGGATCGTGCTCGAGACCCTCACGGGCATCCGTCGCGCCGGTGCCGATATGATCCTCACGTACCACGCCCCTGACGTGGCCCGATGGTTGCGACAGGGTTGAATCCATCGATCGACCCCGGCCCAGGCCCTCGCGGGTATCGATCCATCCCGAGAGGCGATACCGACGACGATGAATCCGACGACCCCCGCCCTGTCCAGGCCCGAATTCCAACTCCCAAGGAGCCACGAGGCATTCGCGCGGGCCAATCGCGTCATACCGGGCGGCGTGAACAGTCCCGCTCGGGCCTTCGGCGCCGTCGGAGGCGAGCCCCCGTTCATGGCGCGTGCCGAAGGGGCGTACCTCTTCGATATCGATGGCCATCAATACATCGATTATATCGGATCGTGGGGACCGATGATCGTCGGCCATGCCCATCACAAGGTCCGGGCGGCCGTCATCTCGGCGCTGGAGCTGGGTTCGAGCTTCGGCGCCCCGACCGTACGCGAGGCCGAGATCGCCGAGGTCGTGGTCGAAGCGGTCCCGTCGATCGAGAAGGTCCGATTCGTATCCTCGGGGACCGAGGCGGCGATGTCGGCCGTTCGGGTGGCCCGGGGCGTCACCGGCCGATCGAAGATCGTCAAGATGAGCGGCCATTACCACGGCCACATCGATGCCCTGCTGGTCCAGGCCGGCTCGGCCGCGACCACGCTCGGGACGCCCAATAGCCCCGGTGTGACCGTTGGGGCCGCGCAGGATACGATCCTCTGCCCCTTCAACGACGCGAAGGCCGTGGCCGATGCACTCGACCGCTTCCCCGGCCAGGTGGCCGCGGTCCTGCTCGAGCCGATCGCGGGCAACATGGGGCTCGTGCCGCCCGAACCGGGCTATCTCGCCGCCCTCCGTGAGATGACCGAGAAGCACGGAACACTCCTCGCCTTCGACGAGGTCATGACCGGCTTTCGCGTGGCCTACGGCGGGGCACAGTCGCTCTATGGGATCACGCCCGATCTCACGGCCCTCGGCAAGATCGTCGGCGGCGGCCTGCCCGCGGCGGCTTACGGTGCTTCGGCCGCGGTGATGGATCATGTCTCGCCGGTCGGGCCGATCTACCAGGCCGGGACGCTCTCGGGCAATCCCCTCGCCATGGCCGCCGGGCTCGCCACCGTGCAGATGCTCCGCGACGAGCCGCCGTATGATCGACTCGAGTCGCTCGCATCCCGACTCGCCGAGGGACTCGACCGGGCGGCGACCGACGCCGGAATACCCCACGTCGTCCAGCGCGTCGGCAGCATGTTGACCTTGTTCTTTCATGATGGACCCGTCCGCGATTATGACGACGCCCGTCGCAGCGACACCAAGCTCTTCGCCCGCTTCTTCTGGGAGATGCTCGCCCGCGGAGTTTATCTCCCTTGCAGCCAGTTCGAAGCCGCATTCATCTCGGCGGCCCACACCGAAGACGACATCGATCGAACCATCCAGGCCGCCGAGGAAGCTCTTCGGGTGAGCCGGGGCTGACCCGGCCCTCGATGACCCGTCGGCCGGTGGGCGAAATCCGCCTTCGGAGAGGACATCATGATCGGCTATCGCCTCCTGGCCACGATGACTCTCACCTGGATCCTGGCAATCCCGGTAGTAGCCGAGGAACCGAAGGCATCGCCGCCGAAGGCACTCGGTTCGCCGACGCGTGAGGCTGGGGTCAAGTTCTTCGAGACCCGGATTCGACCGATCCTGGCCGACCACTGTTATCGGTGCCACGGACCCGAGTCGGGCGAGGGGAAGGCGAAGCTGCGCGTCGATGCGATCGAGTCGCTGCTGAGGGGCGGCGTCTCGGGACCGGCGCTCATTCGGGGAGAACCCGATCGGAGCCTGCTGATCCTCGCCATCCGCCATGACAGCGAGGTCTCGATGCCACCGAAGCAGAAGCTCCCTCAGGCCGATATCGACGCACTAACCGCCTGGGTCGAGATGGGAGCGCCCTGGAATGCCGACGTCTCGGGGCTTTCGCCGGTCGTCGCCGCCGACAAACGTTCCGGCTGGCCCGACTCGGCGCGACAGTTCTGGGCATTCCAGATTCCTCGGCAATCGGTCCCGCCTCCGGTCAACGATCCCCGATGGCCTCGAACCCCCATCGACTGTTTTATCCTGGCGAGGCTCGAAGCCGAAGGTCTGAGACCGGCCGATCCGGCCGACAGGAGGATCCTCCTCCGGCGCGCGAGCCTCGATCTCCTGGGCATCCCACCGAGCTTCGAGGACTCGGAAGCGTTCGAGCGCGACACCTCTCCCCAGGCGTTCGAACGCGTCGTGGACCGGCTGCTCGCATCTCCACGATATGGCGAACGCTGGGGCCGGCACTGGCTGGACGTGGTCCGGTACGCCGACTCCAATGGCATGGACGACAACCTCGCCTACTCGGATGCATGGCGGTATCGCGATTATGTAATCAAGGCATTCAACTCCGACAAGCCCTTCGACCGGTTCCTAGAGGAGCAGCTTGCCGGCGACCTGATCTCGGAGGCGGATCCTTCCCGTCGGGACGAACGGGTCGTGGCGACCGGGTTCCTGGCGATCGGGCCGAAAATGCTCGCCGAGGACGATCCCGTCAAGCAGCAGATGGATATCGTCAACGAGCAGATCGATACCACGTGCAGGGTCTTCCTGGGCCTGACGATGGGCTGCGCCGCTGCCACGACCACAAGTTCGACCCGCTGGCGATGGGCGATTACTACGCGATGGCGGGGATCTTCCGGAGCAGCCGGACGATGCTCTCGCATCGCGTCGATTCGAAGTGGAACGCGACGGCCCTGGGCGGCGCCCGGGCGGAACTCCGGCTGGATGACCTCGAAGAGATCATCGACCGGCACGACAATGCGCTCGTCAACGGCAACCCAGCCCGGATGACCGGCGATGAGCGTGCCGCCCATTCGATGCTGCTCGAAGACGCGAAGAGAGAGTATGCGGCGATGCCCAAGGCCATGGCCGTCGCCGAGGGCAAGATCGGCGATATGGAGATCCTCCTGCGCGGCAATCATCTGACCCGCGGTGCGGTCGTGCCAAGGCGGCTGCCGACGATCCTGGCCGGGGTCGATCAGCCCGTCATCGGTGCCAGGCAGAGCGGCCGGCTCGAATTGGCCCGATGGCTGACCGGACCGGGGAATCCGCTCACGTCGCGAGTGATCGTCAACCGGGTCTGGCGATGGCATTTTGGTCGGGGCCTGGTCTCTTCGGTGGACAATTTCGGCAGGCTGGGCGGGCGGCCGTCCCATCCGGAGCTCCTCGACTGGCTGGCGACGCGGTTCGTCGCGGACGGCTGGTCGTTGAAGGCACTCCACAAACGCATCCTGATGTCTCGGGTCTATCAGATGAGCTCGGCCTGGGACGGACGCGCCGCGCGGATCGATCCCGAGGATCGCCTGTTGTGGCGCATGCCCCGGCGTCGTATGGAGGCCGAGGAGCTGCGCGATTCGATCCTGGCTGCGAGCGGGCAACTCGAGACGACGATGGGGGGCACGCTCCTCGACACAACGCCCTTTCCAGGACCTGTCCGTCACCGGGGTCGCACGCAGCATCGGGATCTATCAGTCAACTCGTCGCAGCGTTTATCTTCCCGTGCTCCGCGGGGCGCTCTATGATGTGTTCCAGGCGTTCGATTTCCCCGACCCGGCCGTCCAGAGCGGCGACCGCGCCACGACCACGGTCGCGTCGCAAGCGTTGTTCATGATGAACGGGCCGATCGTGGGGCGGGCGTCCGAGCATCTGGCCGAGATGCTCCTGGACGAGGCCGGCCTCGGCGATCGCGACCGCCTCCAGCTCGCCTGTCGCCGGATCCTCGGCCGGCCGGCGGTGCCGGATGAGCTCGCTCGATGGGAATCGTTCCTGCTCCGATACCAGTCCGCGGCGTCGCTGGCCGGCGAGGGCGCGGAGGTGCGTCGGCGCATGTCCTGGCAGGGGCTCTGCCGGGCGTTGCTGTCGTCCAACGAATTCGTGTACGTCGATTGACGGAATCCGATGGATCGCGAGGGCCGACGGGTCATGCTTCACTCCTGCTGCTCTCGCGATGGGCGCCCTTCGACGCGACGGCGATGGCTCACGCAGCTCGGGGCCGGTTTTGGCGGCATCGCGCTGTCGGCGATGCTGGCCGAGCATTGCCCCTCGGCGGTCGCCGATCCGCTGGCACCCCGGCCACCCCATTTCCAGCCGAAGGTGAAGCGGGTCATCATGCTGTTCATGTTCGGCGGACCTTCGCATCTGGATACGTTCGACTCCAAGCCATTGCTGGCGAGGGATAGCGGTCGGCCGCTGCCGCCGGAGCGACGCCCTCGGGTCGTCTCGTTCCCCAACCGGATGGGCACGTTGGTGGGCTCGCCGTTCCCATTCCGGCAGCATGGCGACAGCGGCCTGGCGATCAGCTCGCTCTTCCCGAACCTGGCCCGCCGAGCCGACGACCTCTGCGTCATCAACTCGATGCACTGCTCCAACTCGCGGCACGGGGGGGCGGTCCTCGAATGGCATACCGGCAGCGACACGTTCGTGCGGCCCAGCATGGGGTCGTGGATTACCTACGGACTCGGGAGCGAGAACCGGAATTTTCCCGGCTATGTGACGATTTGCCAGGACCTCTCGCAAGGCGGCGCCAACAACTTCGGATCGGGGTTCCTGCCCGCCGCCTACCAGGGGACCCGATTGGGCCATGGCGGGTTGAAGCCGCAGGAGGCCTCGATCCCGTTCATCGGCGACGGCACGGCGCGGCGCGACATCCAGCGGCTCGAGCTCGAACTGATCGCCTCGATGGACCGCCGCCGGGCGGAGCATCTCGAGCCCGATAGCGAGCTGGACGCGCGGATCGCGTCGTTCGAGCTCGCCTTTCGCCTCCAGACCGAGGCCCCCGAGATGCAAGACATCGCGGAGGAGCCTAAGGCGACCCGTCGCCTGTACGGGCTCGACGACCCCGTCACGGCCGACTTCGGGACCCAGTGCGTCCTGGCGCGTCGGTTCTCGGAACGAGGCGTCCGGTTCGTCCAGTGCAACCTCGGCGGGTGGGACGCCCACAGCAACCTGAAGGCCAATCACACCGAGCTGGCCCGCGCCATCGACAGGCCGATCGCCGGCCTGTTGACCGACCTCAAGCAGCGCGGCTTGTGGGATGAGACGCTGGTGATCTGGGGCGGCGAATTCGGCCGCACGCCGACCTGCGAAGGGGCCGACGGCCGCGACCACAACCCCCACGGTTACACGATGTGGCTGGCCGGAGGGGGCGTCAAGGCCGGGCTCACCTGGGGCAGGACCGACGACTACGGATATTATGCCGTCGATGGGAAGGTCCACGTCCACGATCTTCACGCCACGATCCTGCACCTGCTGGGACTCGACCACAAGCGGCTGACCTATCGATTCGCCGGGCGCGACTTTCGCCTTACGGACGTCCACGGCGAGATCGTGGACGGCATCCTCGCCTGAGAACGACTCACATGAGCACCCCGACCCGTCGCGAGTTCCTGGTGGCTGCCGGTTCGGCCGCGGCCTCGGCTTCGTTGATCGTTCCCGATCTGGCGGCCGTCGAGGAGAATCGCGGGGCGGATTCGATGGCGGAGCCCACCTCCCTCCCGCCACATCGCCCCCTGGCCGTCGAGGGCATTCACGCCTATACCGATCGCGTGAGCGTCCCGGCGGGGGATGTTGTGCGCTTTCATGTGAGCAGCTCCTATCCCTACGAGCTCCAGGTCTGCCGGCTGGGTCCCGAGGTCAACGGCATCGGGAGCGACGAAGTCCTGCACTCGTTCGGCCATTCTCCGGCCGCCGAGCAACCGATCCACCCCGGATCGTACCTGATCGTCGAGAAGCCCCTGGATGCGGCGATTGCCTTGCCGGCCTTGACGATCGAGGTCTGGATTCGACGGTGGCGCACCACGGGAAGGCAGGCGATCCTGACCCAGTTCGACGAAGCCGGAGCATTGCGGATTCGGGTTGTTTGTGAACGAAGACGGATCGCTGAGCTTCTACCTCGGCGACGGCGGGTCATTCGTCGACGCGAATCTGCTCACGTCCCCGCCCGATCAGCTCCGGATGCAGGTGAACCCTCAAGGTCTCAAGAACTTCCCCGATAACACGCCGAGCTCGGTGCTGGCGAATCATTGGCATCACGTCGTGGCGCGTTACGATGGTCATATCAAACAGCTCTGGGTCGACGGACGCGAGGTCGCGAGTGGGACGTTCGCCGGCCCCTTGCGGCCCGGCTCGTCGGCGTTGCGAATCGGGGCCGCGGGGAGCCACGGCATCACCTCGGGCCTGCTCGATGCCGACCTGGCCATGCCGGCCATCTACAGCCGGGCAATTTCGCCCGCCGAGATCCAGGCCCGATTCGCTGGCCAAGGCCTGTCGCGTCCGACCGGACCAGACCTGCTGGCCTGCTGGCCGCTGGCCGAGGAACGCGGCGAGCGCGTGGCGGACGCGAGCCCCCATGCGCGACATGCGCACATCATCAATCGGGCGACGTGGATGATCGGCGGCCCCGGTCTCGATGCCGACGTGCCTCGGTTCGGGAATTATGATCCGTCGAAGGACCCGCGCCGGGGCCATGGCCTGCGCCTGGCATCGGATGACCTCTTCGATTGTCGATGGAAGGTATCCCACGAATTTCGGATCCTCGAGAAGGCCCGATCGGGCATCTATGTCGGACGCGTGCGTTTCCATCTCGGCGGCGAAGAACGCCTCTATCACACGGTATTCATCGTGGGAAAGGCGGCCTCGCGGCGCAGGGCGCCCATCGCGTTCCTCTGCTCGACCAACACATGGAGGGCTTATGCGGCCACTCCGTTCAGCCCGACGTGGAAGGGCCTCAAGAAGTCGATCGGCAATAACGGCTTTGCGAACAGCCCTGGGAACCCGCCGGCATTCTGCTTCTATCGGCCCCATCACGCGGGGCAGGGCACTTACCAGGTGGGATTCCGGATGCCCTGGCCGGTCGTCGGCCCTTATACGCTCATGGGTCCCGAGGAGTGGGATTACAGCCACCTCTGCCGACAAGATCGCTCCTCTCAGGCCTGGCTGGAGACGCAGGGGTACGACTACGACGTCCTGAGCGATACCGACTTGCATCTCGATCCGCACATCCTTGATGGGTATCGGGTGCTCTTCGTCGTCGGGCACAGCGAATACTGGTCGTTCGAGGCGATGAATGGCGTGGGCCGTTTCCTCGACCGGGGCGGCAACGCGGTCGTCCTCTCGGGAAACACGGCATTCTGGCGGGTGTCGTTCGATGGCGAGGGCTCGGTCATGGAATGTCGAAAGGGGGACGCGCCGGGACTCAGGTCCGCGACGACCGCCGGGGAGAGATGTGGCACAGCCACGACGGGCATCGCGGCGGCATGTGGCGCGAATGCGGCTTCCCGGCCTGGACGCTGTTCGGCCTCGAGTACTTCTCGCTCGAAGGAGTCGGGACACCGGGCGTCGGCCCCTACAAGGTCAGCGATCCCGATCACTTCCTCTTCCGACGGCCGAATGACCTGAAACTCCGGCGAGGCGAGCCGTTCGGCGGCACGCCAGGACTTGCCTTGCCACAACCGATCGGTCACGAGGGCGACGCCCGCGTCTCGACGATCGCGAAGTTCCTGGTCGATCCTCCGCCCGACGGCGGGGCCCAGCCTACCGAGGATCCGGCCGGCATCACGTTGCTCGCCGAGGGATTCGCGGATTCGCATAAGATCGCCTTCGCCTGGGACTACTTCCAGAGGCCGGTTCCGCTCGCCAAGGCGCCGCCCATCTCCGTTGCCGCCGAGATGATCTACTGGGAGCGACCCGGCGGCGGGCGGGTGTTCCACGCCGGCTCGATCAATGCCGGTTCGACCCTCATCGCGAATCCGAAGTGGTCGGGGCTCATGCACAATGTGTTGAGTCACTTCGGTGTCGCTCGACGTTGAACCGGCCCCTTGTCGCCGCGATCCTTCCGTCGTAAGGTCAACCATCCCATTCGAGGCTCGATCGGGGAGCCCGACGATGGACATGGCTTTTCCCTCCAGCACCCGGGATGCCCGCTTGTCCACATCCATCGCCGTCCGCGCGGACCTGCGTCGAACCGTGCCGCTGTTGATGCTGATCGTGGCCACCGGTCACTTCAATCGCATCGCCATCTCGGTGGCCGGCAACGAGCGACTCGTCCCCCGGTTGGGCGTCACTCCCGACAAGATGGGGATGGTCTACTCGGCGTTCCTGCTGGTCTACACGCTGGCGATGCTCCCCGGCGGCTGGTTCATCGACCGGTTCGGGCCTCGCGTGGCACTCATGGTGCTGGCATTCGGCTCGACTGTGTTCGTCGCCATGACCGGCGCCGTGGGTCTCCTGGCGACGGGGACTTCGTCGGTCTGGGTGGGACTGCTGATCGTGCGGTCGATGCTCGGACTGGTCAACGCGCCGTTGCACCCGGCCTCGGCGCGGATGGTCTTCGAGCATCTGCCGCCGCAGTCCCGGTCCATGGCCAACGGGCTGGTGACCTGCGCCGCCTGCGTGGGAATCGCGGCGACCTATGTCGTATTCGGGATGCTCATCGACCGGTTCGACTGGCCGGTCGCGTTCCTGATCTCCGGTGGGCTGACCTTCGTCGTTGCGCTGATATGGACCTTCGGCACGCGCCCGCCCGGTGACCTGGAACCTGCCGACACGCGATCTCGAACGAGCTTCGATCTGGCGGCGCTGCTGCCGGTGCTCCGCCGCCGGAGTGTGATCTGCCTCACCCTCAGCTATGCGGCCTACGGCTACTTCCAGTACCTCTTCTTTTACTGGATCCAGTACTATTTCGAGACGGTACAGAAGCAAGATCCTCGGGTATCGCGCGGCTACTCCACGATGATCACGGTCGCCATGGGGGTGGGCATGCTCGGCGGAGGATGGCTGTCGGGTCGCGTCCCGCGTTCCCTGTCGCCGCGAATCCGACGGGCCTTGATACCGGTCGTCGGGATGATCTTCGAGCGGTGTGGCATTCGGGCTGGGACTGCTCGCGCCGGAAGGTCGGATCACGCTGGCGGCGTTCGCCGTCTCGGCGGGCTTGCTGGGGCTTTGCGAGGCGGGATTCTGGACATCAGTGGTCGAACTCGGGCATCCGTTCGGCGGCACGGCGGCCGCCTTGATGAATACGGGCGGCAACGGAGGCGGGACCCTCTCGCCCTATCTCACGCCGGTCTTGAGCCTGTACTTCGCCGAGCGATACGGCCCCGACCTGGGATGGCGGCTGAGCCTGGCCGTCGCGGGCGCGATCGTGGTCGCCGGGGCCGCATTCTGGTGGGGCGTCGATCCGGTGAGCTCCGAGAAATCATCATCCGACGATCGGGATTCGCTCCTCGCTTGATCGATCATGGCTCAGTCCTCGAGGCGCGTTGAACTCGGGATCGGAGTCGAGGCCGTCCAGCCGGGATTTGAGCTTGGTCGCGGCCTGGCGTGGGCTCTGGGCATGGACGACCGCCGAGCTGACGGCGATGCGAGTGGCCCCTGCCTCCACCACCCGGGCGATATTCTCCGGATTGATCCCGCCGATGGCGAACCAGGGCAGGGCGGTCGATTCGGCGGCGAGCCGGACGTAGGACAGCCCGGCCAGCTCGGGCTCGGAGAACTCCTTGGTCGGACTGGGGAATACCGGCCCGACGCCGAGGTAGGTGGCGCCGGCCAGGATGGCGGCCTCGAGCTGCGGCCGGTCGTGGGTCGAGACGCCGATGTGCGCCGCGGTGCTGAGGACCCTTCGCGCGTCGCGGATCGAGATGTCCTCCTGACCGAGGTGGACGCCGTCGCAGCCGGCCAGCCGGGCGAGGTCGGCGCGGTCGTTCATGATCATCGGGATCCGCGCCCGGGCCGTGATGATCCGGACCTCCCGCGCGCGGCGGAGGAGCTCGCGATCGGGCACGTCTTTCTCGCGGTACTGGATCACGTCGGCGCCTCCGGCGATCACTTCCTCGACGATCCAGGTCAGGTCGCCGAGGGTCGGCAAGCCGCCGATGAGGACCATCAGCCGGGCTTCGCCCAGGGCCCGATGCGAGGCCACGGCGGTCATGGTCATCTTCTCGACCGTGTAGATGTCGTATCGCAGGACCTCGAAGCGGCCGGCGAGCCAGACGTCAATGAGCTTGCTGTATTCCTCCAGCGACCGCAACGCCTCGGCGATCCGCTTGAAGTTGGCGGCGAGCACGGCGCGGGGGTTCTCGCGGGTCCGCTCGGACATCGTCATGATGTGGGTGCCGACGTCATCCTGGGTGTCGCGGGAGTCGATCATGAGGCAGGCGTCCAGGCCGCGCTCGGCGTCGGCCAGCCGGTGGCGGATCTCCTTGAGTCGGCGGGTGAGTCCGGGATCGTCGAGGGCGAAGCGGACGTAATCCTCGACGACGCGGAGGCCCTCGCGTGCGCGGTTGGCGGAGGCGTCGAGGATCCGAGCCAGGTCCGCCCCGCCGCCGGGCTCGCCGAGGTCCAGGGGAGGGATGCCCTTCGGCCATCGGTAACGGCGCCGAGTCGACGAGTACGATTTGCGAGAGGTGTTCGAGCAACGACCGGAACTCCAGGCCGGCCGAGCCGAGGGCCTCCGCGGCCGAATCGGAGCCCGAGATCAAACCGGCCAGGAGATGCTCCGTACCGACCTCACGCTTGCGGTCGATGCCGCGTGCCTGGGCCATCGCCTCGCTGATGACAATCTTCAGGTCCGTAGACTGGGGGATCGGCTCGGACGGAGCCGGGCCGGTCTCGTCATCCGACTCTTCTGACGGGTTCCCGGCGACGATCTCGACCGTCTCGGGACCGATGGCGGCCCAGAGCCGGCTCGGCTCGACGCCGAACTCCGCCATCAGCTCCGCGGCGCGACTCTCGGTCTCGAGGGTCAACGCCGCGAGCAGATCCATCGGTTCGATGGAATCCGCGCCGCGACGCCGTGCGACCGATTCGGCGCGAGCCAGGGCGCGTTCGGCGCCCGCAGTGAACGATTCAAGCATCAGGGAGAAGACTCCGTGTTCGCTCTCCAGACCCCGGCCGGACACCAGGGCCCGACGCCGAGCGTCCGAAGTCGGCCGGCCCTCCGGGTCCGATCGCGGGAAGCACGGCCCGCGCCGTCTTGCAATTCTCGGGTCGGGAGACCATCATTTAAGTGGATTATCTCAGGAACCTCAGTCTCGAGAGTTCGAGTGCCACAGGTCCCCATCTTCTGGCGACCGTTGGCCCGACTCGGCAGACGGTATTTTCCCACCCCAAGTGCCTCACTGACAAGGAACCCCCACCGTGTTGGATCGGTCGTGCATGCTGATCTCTCTCGCCGCCTTGACGACCCTCATGGCCGTGACTTCGGCGACCGTGGTCTCCGCCGATGACCCCGCCAAGAAGCCGGCCTCCGTCCTGGATTTCCACATGAAGGATATCGACGGCAAGGACGTCGACCTGGCCAAGTACCACGGCAAGGTCCTGTTGATCGTCAACACGGCCAGCCAGTGCGGCTTGACCCCCCAGTATAAGAACCTCGAGGCGATCTACGAGAAGTATAAGGATCAGGGCTTCGAGATCCTCGCCTTCCCGGCCAACGAGTTCGGCTCGCAGGAGCCGGGCGACAACGCGCAGATCAAGCAGTTCTGCTCGAAGGAGTATAACGTCACCTTCCCGGTCTTCTCGAAGATCGTCGTCAACGGCGAGCACAAGCATCCGCTTTACCAGTTCCTGACCAGCGAGTCAACCAATCCGAAGTTTGCCGGCAAGATCGGCTGGAATTTCACCAAGTTCCTGGTCAACAAGAAGGGTGAAGTGATCCAGCGGTTCGAGCCCCGGGAAGTCCCCTCGTCCGAGAAGGTCACCGGCGCGGTCGAGAAGGCCCTCGCGGAGAAGTGATGGCGAGAATCGCGCCCAGGATTCCCCATGCGTTGTGAGACCGAATCGCGGACCGGTCGGACGAGGACCGGCCGCGGTCGGGCAAGAGCGTTGGCCGATGACGAATGATCTCGACCTCGTCGCTCAGCATCGAGTCGCGTGGACCTGCAAGAGGTTGGGATGGAGGGTGCGGCCGTCCGTCAGGGCATCTCGGATTCCGCCGCGGAGTGCATCCATCAGGTCCTCTTCCGGATGCCCATCGGCGGGGAAGTCGAGCCACTGGCCGCCTCGCCGCCGCTTGCAATAATTGCGGAACGCGTCAACCAATCGCGTGCACCGTGGGTGGATGATCAGGTTGCCGGTGTCCAGGAGAAGCTCGATCGTATCGAGCCCATCCAGGACCAGGTGTTGCGGCCATCGCGCGAGGATGCGGGAGCCGAAGACGCGTTCATATTCGCCGTAAGCGGCCGGGCCGAGCGAGGATCGCGCCGAAGCGGCCGGGTCGACGCGGACGCAATCGATCTGGCCGCGGCAGGGTAGGGCATCGGCCATGGCCTTGATGGCGCGGGCGTTCTTCTCGCTCACCACATCAAGGGCGTGGTAGTCGCCGAAGACCGTGACGCGCGACCAGCCGGGAGTCGGGCTCGGGCGGACCTGGAAGAAGACCGCCGCCGTATGGCGCGACGTGCCGGCATCGATGGCGCATCGGACGGGGTATCCGACATGGTACTCGGCCTTGTCGGTAATGTGCCGCTTCGGATCGAAGTTGGCGAACCAGACGCCGTCGGTCGTCTCCAGGAATTCGGCATGGATCTCCTGGCGTCCCAGCCGGGTATTCTCGTACAGGCCGATGATCTGCTCGACGAACTCGCGGGGCAGGTGGGCCTGGTTGGCGTAGGTGCTCTCGGTCGTATGGACGGTGGTCGGCTCGTCGAGGATGCGCCTCAGGACGGCGACTCGTCGCGGCGTGGTTGTAATGAGTGCCTGGGGATTGACCCCCGCCCGGAGCGCCAGCATGGCCAGGTCCCAGGTCGGCTGGGCGCGTCGCCAGCAGGCGAGCTCGTCGGCCCAGAGGGTGTCGAGGTTCATCCCGCGGGCGCGGTCGGGCTCCTCGCCGCTGAGGCAGATCGCGCGGGAGCCGTTGGGCCAGTTCACGCGGCGTTTCGAGGGCTCGAACCGGGGCCGGCACCACGGGGGCGCCACGGCGAGCAGCCCGGAGGGGCCCTCGACCATCACGTCGCGGATATCGGCCTTGGTCGGGGCGATCAGGGCGCCGAGCTCCATGATGCCGGCCTCGACGCGGCTCTGGACCCAGCAGGCCCCGGCGTGGGTTTTCCCGGCGCCGCGGCCGGCGATGTATCCCCAGACCCGCCAGTCGCCGGCCGGCGGGCGCTGAGCGACTCGCGCCCGCGGATGCACGCGGCACTCCCCGGCCGGCAGACCGCATGGGCAGCCGTGGGCGTACCAGTCCCAGGGCGATCGGTCGGACACCGGGGCCGCGACTGACCCGAGGCGAACCTCAGCCCGGGCAATCCGCGTCGTCAGTCCGGTCACGGAGCTGCTCCTCGATCTGGGACATGCGGCGTTCTAGGCCCGAGAACTGGGAGACGGACATCATGTCGGCCAGGATGGCGCGGAATGCGGACAGTCGTACCGACTCGGAGTCGGCCTCTTTGGCGAGCTTGATGATCCCGTCGGCGGCCCGGGTGGCATTCCTGGCCATCCGACCGACGGCGCGGTCGATGGCGCGGCTGCGATACAACTCCACGGCGGCCTTGATCTTGGGTTGCTTGGCCCAGAGGTAGGCCGTCCGCTTGGGAACGTTTTCCTGACGCGCCCACGCGGCTACCGATGTACCTTGTGCGATCGCGAGGGCGAGGCTGGTTTTCTGTCCTTCAGGACGTGGTCCGGGCATGCGTTGGATTGCACTCGACGAGGGTATTACGTCGAGTCTCCCATTGCCCCGCTCGCGGTTCTCAGCCCGGGGCCCAGGCTGGCCGGCTTGCCCTCGAAGGGCGAGGAAGTGCGAGAGGTCAGTCGAGGAGGCTCCGATGCGAAAGGCTCCGGGCAAATCGGCGCGATGCCAACGGACCGAGAGACGGTCGGCGACGAGATCCTATCTATCAGAATGCCGCAACTTTACAAATCCATTAACGCACCTGACGCTGGATCGAGCCGTTCTTTGGCGCAACTCATTGACTGGTCAGGAGAAAAAAATTTTCGAAAAACCTCGGATTTTCATGCGGCATTGGCGACAACGTCCGTCTGAGCTTCAGGTTACGTGTCAGTATTATCCGTGGCACTCTTGCCCGCTGCGTCGGCTCGGCCGGTTCGCCGACAGCGATGAGCGGGAGATTTGCGACGATCCCTCAAGATCGACTCAGGGCCTTTGAAAGAATCGGATTGCAGATTAGAGCGTATCCCAGTAGGAGCCCTTGTAGGGTGGGTGAAACCCACCAAGTCTTTCGACGACAAGGCATTCGGTGGGTTTCCCCCCCCCTACTGGGATAGGTTCTTAGTGTGCGCTGGCCCTGGCCTTGAGGTCGTCTCTCTCTCGCACTTCGCCCGGTGCGAACAGGCGGTCGCCGTCGCGGATGAGATACTCCGGGCGGCTGTCCCCGCTCTCGATTTCGAAACGGAGCTTCACGTTGGCGGGCAGGGCCGTGAATTCAAAGCGCCCGGCCTCGTCGGTCTTCACGGTGGCGACCAGCTCCCTGCCCGAGTCTGGCACATCCACGGTCAAGGTCTGGCCCGACATGGGTTCCCCGTGGTCGTCCAGCAGGGTGCCGCTATCGGCTGCCATAGTCACCATCTTCACATCGACGGAGGACTTATCCAGGTCAACCTGGGCAAACCCGCTGCGGCGCTGTTCGGGATCCCTGAACAGCAAGGTCAGGTTCTCCGCATTGAACGTCACCTGAAACGTGCCATCAGCGTTGACCAGGGGTTTGAACTTTGTAGGGAGGAAGCGATCGCGCGGCTCCCAGGCGGCGGCCACCAGCGTCCGAGACGGTTCGAAGGGTTTGCCGTCGACGAGCAATCGGCCGGTGACCCGGCGCTCGCCCTCCCAGGGGCGATGAAACGCCACCTCGACGGGCTTGTCCGAAGACACCACGATCGTTCGCTCCTCGTCCCAGTTACCCTCGCTCAATCGCACCTTGAATTGTCCTCGACCCGCCCCCGCCCGCGCCACCCCCTTGCCATCTGTCCTCAACCAGCAGTGAGTGCTCGCGCTCCCCGTTTGCGTCTTGCCACTGGGATCCACCCACTTCACTTCCCCTCTGGAACCGACCTCAACCCAGGCGTCAGCGACCGGAACCCGTCCCGCTCCCCTTGTCACGCGGACCGTCAAGGGCGCCGCGCGATAGACGGATATCGTCAGATCCGCGGGCTTCGACGTGTCCTTGCCGAGGATCAGGCCTGACCAGGTATTGCTGGCCCACTCCAGATCGACGATGCCCAGGATATAACCATGATACGTCGGCACTCGTAGGGTGAACGAGCCGTCGGCGCGGGCCCGTACCTGAGGGATGTCCCCTTGATTCCCAGGGCCGAAGCCGAATCCCGTGATCAGGATCCCTTCAGGGTTCGCGCCCTTCGGCATGACGAGGCGCCCCGCGACCGGTATCTCGCGCCGGGCGTGAACGGTGACCATCCGCTCGCTGATACGGTCAACATCAGTCGAATCGAACTTCCAGTCGGAGGCGATTGGCCTCGCTTCGACGTACATCAGTTTCTCGCGCGGGGCCCAGGGGACGACCGCCGTGCCGTCGGCGTCCGTCCGCACGTGGGCCGCTTCGATCCGTGCGGCGACCGCCCAGTCCGAATCCTTAATGCGGACGTTGATGCCGAGCTCCAGATCACGAACCGGCTGTCCGTCCGGGTCGACCACGAGGATCCGGATCGGCCCCGGCGGGAGGAGGGAAAGCTGCGCCCGGTCCTGAGCCGAGCGATCGGTCAAGTGCCTCGCCCCTTGCACGCCCAACTCCCGGTGCCAGGCGACCAACTCCTGGAGTGGCTCCTGGGCGGGGAGTCGTAACTGGACTTTGCCGTCCGGCCCGGTGAGGCCCTGGACGCGGAACGCAAACCCCGAGGCGACGACGAGTGCACCCTCCACGGGGCGACCCTCCGCACGGACGATGACCGCGCGCTTGATCGCGGGCGCAAGATTCAGCACGATCGGGGTCCCCGAGATAGAGCGGACGGCGGACGCCGGAATGATCCGGGTCGTCTGCTGATCTCCGTCCGCCGAACTGGCATGCAGTTGGGCACCGTTTCCGAACATGCCTCGAAGTTCGAATCGGCCCGTGCGATCGGTGCGGGAGACGATCAGGGGCCCTTCCGGGTCGCCAGTCCACTGCACGGTCGCTCCGGGCGCCGGAGAACCGTCCGGCATGCGGACCGTGCCGGTCAGGGTCAGCCGCATCTCGTCTGCCCGATGGGCGTCCGGCCCGGGCTCGTCGGCGAAGGCGACACCGCGAGTGAGGCCGCAGGAGAAAACCAACCAAACCATCGGCAAGGCTAGGTGCGGGGCCGTCATGGGTGACTCCTCCAGCCGCGCCTGTTGGCAGCGAGGACGATTGTAACCGGCTCACGAGCCGCGGAAGATGTCCCAAACTCACGTGGGAAGTTGGGATGGCGACGCCGGCTAGTCTCTGTCTGAAAACAGGACAATCGTATACTATTTGAGCCCTCGGACCCTCAAAATTCTCGTGGAAAAATGGGGGTCGCAGCTCTCTGTTACTGTACGGACAGACAATTTTCAGACAGAGTCTACTTTTCCTGCCATCTTCAAGTTGGACAGAGTATGCTTGCCGCATCCGTCAGGCGATTCGTCTCGAGATGGGGAGTTTCCTTTCAGATCGTAGCTGTTGTCAAGTATCTTGCGTCTGAAGAAACGTTAATAGCGGGACGGGGCAGCTTTCAGGTTCATGCGGCGGAAGCGCGCGCGGGGCTTGAAAAAGTGGACATGTTAACTCTACTTGGAGTTGTGTCATGGCACTCCAAACCTTCCGGTGGCTGAGTCCCAGACGTCGTGGGTGTCGCCTTCACGAGGTATGCCGTGTACCGCGGGGCACCGCCGACTGCCTTAAGGCCGCGATCATCCAGGGCGAGCGTACCGGATGGCCACCGGAACCGTCGCAGGCCCGGTCGTTCAGAACTTGATGACCAGATCCGATTGAGAGCACTTCAGGATCTCGATCCAGAGCAAGGCGGGATCGGCGACACCGGTCAAATTCGGGGCTTGGCCGCGCTGTTCGGATTGCCGCGCATCTTTCTTCTTTCCACGCCCCTTCGCAGAGGGCTGGGGCTGTGCAACGGGTCGAGTCACCACCCGGCCGGGTGCGGACACCGCATACTTGCCGGGGCGCACGAAAGGTAATCCTGCCCGACCGGAACCATGCAGCGTGGCGACGGCGTCCACGGCCGGGGAAATACGTATGGCGAAGGCCGACCGTGAGCCGTTCGAGGAGCAGCTATCCCCGGTACTGGGGAGGGCGGTCCGCGAATTGTCGGATGGGCTCAGTCAGGCCGACAGCCTTGCCGTTGTGAGTAACCGGGGCTGTACGGTCAGAAGCTTCGGTCGGATCGACCGAAGCCGGCTCGGCACAGGCATTATAGCCGCTACGGCTCGACGCCGTGGAACATAAGTCTCCTTATTGGACGTTGACCCCTGGGGGGCCGCGGGATGAAAGTCCGCGCCGGCTTCAATTCGACTACGTTCGAGTGTGAGGTCGGAGAGCTGCGGTTTCTCGGCTCGGAGCCGCCTGAACCGGCGCGGAATGCAACTCCGCTTCTGGATGGTGCGAACCGGCACCGCCCCGGACAGGTATCCAGGTCGTACGCGCCGGCGGTGACGCGGGCCAGGGATCGACCCAAACCTCCCCGATGCGGGGGCAGTCCAGGTTGACCTATCTCTGACCTTCGCCGGGAGCGATCTGGCTGGCGTACCGTGTGATCGGCGCCGAAATCTCGGCGCTTCGTCGCGTAAAGTGCCACGTGGCCCAAGAGGATCCTGGGACGATCTTCAATCCGTCATCTGCAATGGATTGATTCACAGCCCCTGACACCTACAAGGAAAGCGGTTAAAGGGTCGCGGTTTCGTCCGATTTCAGGACAGGTTCCAGCGCGACGGGGAACTCGCTGGCCGCGTCGGCCACGCGAAGGGCAACTCGGCCTTCGAGCACGTCGAGCATGAGCTTCCCGCACAGCTCGGCCCGCCATCCCTGGAGGAGCAGGGGAGTGTGTTCTCGTTTCGCTCCCTCGAGATACCAGCGGACCAGATGCTTGACGTCGGCGACGTTCGCGACCAGCGAGCCGGAGATCTCGTGCTGGGCGCAGCATTGGGTCAGCGCCGCGGAGAGGAGATTCGAGACCGTCGAGAGGCCGGGCGGCTCGTCGTACCGGGAGGATAACTCGGGGAGCTGGTCCTCGGGGACGGAGCGCGCCTCGTCCAGGGCCGTCAGGATCTCGTCGCTACGGTTCAGGAGCCCGGGGCGGTTGAAATCGCGGAGCGCCTCGAGGCCACGCCGGTTGGTGGGCTGCCGCTTGGCGATCGCCACGAGCAGGTCGTCGCGGATGAGCTGACGCAGCGGCCGATTCTGGCGGCGGGCTTCGTCTTCCCGCCACTCGGAGAGTCGTCGGACCATCTCGAGCGAGCGTCGGCTCAGTTGATTCAATCCCGGGAGACGTCGCCATCGATCTTCGTCGGCACGCCGCGCGATCGATGCGACGAATTCCTCGAACTCGGCGTCGGCCCAGGAGGAACGCCCGCGATTCGCCAGTCGGATCCGGAACTCGTCGGCCATCGGGAGCAGGTATCGCACATCATCGAGCGCGTACTGGATCTGTCCCGCCGTCAGGGGCCGGCGCCTCCAGTCCGTCCGCGTCTCGCCGCTCGCCAGGCTGACGCCCATGATCTGCCAGACCAGGTTCGAAAGCGAGAGGGGATAGCTCATGCCGAGCAGTCCCGCCGCCATCTGGACGTCGAACACCCGGCGTGGGAGTTTACCGGTCCGGATCTGGCAGATCCTCAGGTCTTCGCCCGCCGCATGCATCACGACCTCAATCGACGGGTCGCAGACCACGTCCCAGAAGGGCGTCAGGTCGCGGATCGCCAAGGGATCCACCAGCGCCAGCCGTTCCGAGGTCGCGACCTGGATCAGGCAGAGCACCGGTTCGAACGTGTCCTCCGAGACGAACTCCGTATCGAAACCGAACTGGCCGCTCACCCGGAGATGATCGACCAGTCCCTGGAGTTGCGACGAGGTGGTGATGAGAGTTTCGTCTGTGCCGGGCACCATCGTTTCCGGATCCTCCTGATCGATTCCTGGGCCTGGTCAGTTCAATTCCAAGGATGGCCGGTCGGGATCACTCTGATCGGTCGAGTCCCTCGAGGAATCGCAGGATGACGGGATTGGCGACCGCGGGGTTCTCGTAAGGAGCCATGTGTCCACTGTTCGAGACGATTTCCAGCCGGGAGCCGGGGATCGCATCGGCGAGGGCCTGTGCTTCGCTCGGAGGGGTAATCACATCTTCTTCGCCGACGAGTACGAGCGTCGGCACGGCGATCTTGGGGAGGTCGCCGCGACGATCGGGTCGGCAGGCCATGCCCCGGAGGGCTCCTGCGATCCCCCGGGGAGAGGTCCTTTCCATGACCTCACGAAGCATCGCGACCCGTTCAGGACGCACCTCCAGGGTCGTCCTGGCGAAGAGCCTGGGGATCATGGACTCGACCACGGGCCCGGCATGGTCCGCATCGAGGACCACCCGGGCCATCTCTTCGCGCTTCTGGGCCGCCTCGGGAGAATCCGCGCCGGCGCGGGTATCCATTAGCATCAGCCCGCGAATTCGCGCGGGATATCGCACCGCCAGCGAAAGGGCCACGTAGCCGCCCATCGACAAGCCGCCGACCACGACGGGATCATCCAGGCTCAACGTGTCGAGGAGCTCGATGACGTCATCCGCCATCTCGTCCATCGTGTAGACGCCGTCCGGTGCCGGCGAATCACCATGTCCCCGCAAGTCCGGGACGATCAGGCGGTAAGTCGAACCGATGCCGTCCAACTGCTCCTTCCACATGGCACCACTCAGGGGAAAGCCATGGAGCAGTACGACGGCCGGACCCGGGCCTTCATCGAGAAACGCCAATCGCATCGGTGTCCTCCCAGCGAGCCAGTTCAGCTCGAAAGCCGCTCTTCGATCGGGACTCTGGAAGCCGGTTGCTGCGCCGATCCTCTTCGAGTTGCTCCCTGAAAGACGCAAATCGGAAGCCACTCACGACCGCGATGCGGAGGTCTTCCTCGGACGACCTCGGTTGAGAGCCTATCCCAGTAGGAGCCCTTGTAGGGTGGGTGAAACCCACCAAGTTTTTCGGCGACAAGGCATTCGGTGGGTTTCACCCACCCTACTCGGATAGTTTCTAAGGAGATTATAAGCCAGATGAGCTTCGAGATCGAGTCAATGTCGAACTCAGTTCGGGGTCGCTCGACGCTTTCGCCCGTCGAGCCGGCCGGGGCGACGGTTGCCGCGATGCCGTTCTCACGGAGACTGGCACCCGGGGCAGCCACGCAATAGAATGATGATCTCGACGAGCAAGCTCTCTCCTGGAGTAAGGAATCGCATCGATGTCAACGCCCGACCAACTTTATGACGAGGCGACCGACCTGCGCGATCGCGGCGACAAGCCCGGCGCGGTCGCGAAACTCGAGGAGGCCGTCGCCCTCGAACCCGGGTTCGCCATCGGACACGGCATGCTCGCCAAGCTCTATGCCGACCTTGCCGAAGCCGATAAAGCGATCGAGCATGCCAAGAAGGTCGTCGAGCTGGAGCCGGACGACGGCTTCAGTTACACCGCACTTTCGGTCATCTACCAGCGATGCGGTCGAATCCCCGAGGCGGAGCAGGCCAAGGCCCAGGCCTGGCAGAAGCAGATGGGCTTCGAATGATCGTCTGGAACGGGCGTGAGTGCAGGATTCTTATTCGCGAGGTTCGACCATGCGCAGGCGGTTCACTCGGCGGCGACTCCCCGCATCGCTCGGCTTGATCCTCGCGATCGTGATGGCCGGTTTCGGTGTGCAGTCGCCGCCCGTTGCCGGGGCCGAGCCTCCACCCGACGACCCCTGGATCGCGGCGCACCTGGGCGATTTGCTCGGTCTCTACAAGCATCTTCACACCCATCCCGAGCTCTCGTTTCAGGAACATGAGACGGCGAAGCGGATGGTGACCGAACTCAAGGAGGCGGGTGCAGAGGTCACGACGGGAGTCGGTAAGCTCGGCGTCGTCGGCGTGCTGAAGAACGGTCCCGGTCCGGTCGTGCTCGTCCGCACCGACATGGACGCGCTACCGGTCGTCGAGGAGACCGGCGTCCCTTATATCAGCAAAACGCAAGCGACCGACAAGGCCGGTCGAACCGTCGGAGTCATGCACGCCTGCGGTCACGACATCCACATGACGAGCTTCATCGGGACCGCGAACTGGCTGGCGGCCCACAAGGATCGCTGGTCCGGGACGGTCCTCTTCGTCGCCCAGCCGGCCGAGGAGGTCGTGGGAGTGCCCGCGCGATGATCGATGACGGGCTGTATTCCCGATTCCCCAAACCGGATTTCGCCCTGGCACTCCACTGCAGTGCCCAGGAACCCGCCGGGACGGTCTGGTACTGCCCGGGACCCATGCTCGCCAGCTCGACCTCGGTCAACATCACCGTCCGCGGGAAAGGCGGGCATGGTGCATGGCCGCACCGGACCGTCGATCCGATCGTCCTGGCTTCGCTGATCGTCGTCGATCTCCAGACGATCGTCAGCCGTGAGGTCAACCCGTCCGAGCCGGCGGTCGTCACGGTCGGTTCGATCCATGGCGGCAACAAGCACAACATCATCCCCGATGAAGTGAAACTCCAGCTCACCCTTCGCAGTTTCTCCGAGCCCGTCCGCCAGCAACTGATCGCCGGCATCCGTCGGCGCGTCGCCGGACTGGCCCAGGCACACCAGGCACCGGAACCGACCGTCGAGATCGAGGTCTCGATCATCCCGACTATCAACAACACCGCCCTGGTCGAGCGCATCGTGCCGGCCTTCGTCGATGCCCTTGGTTCGTCGAATGTCCAGAAGGCCAGGCCCGTCATGGGGGCCGAGGATTTCTCGCTCTATGCGGAAGGGAACGTTCCGATCTGCATGTTCTGGGTCGGCACGATGGACGCCGCTCGCCTGGAAGCGGCGCGGTCAAAGCATGAAGACTTGCCCGCACTGCACTCGTCGAAATACTATCCCGACGCCGCCCCGAGCATCGCCACGGGAATCCGGGCCATGACGGCCGCGGTTGTCCGGCTACTACCGCCTCAGCGTTGAGGACGCCGGTATGTCGTCGCGGCGAGCGATGAGTGGGCCCGCTCTCGCGAGGGGCGGTCGATGCCGTGTAGGATAGGGTTCGTCGCAAATTCCAAAG
The DNA here is from genome assembly GCA_963777695.1 of uncultured Planctomycetota bacterium. Classification (GTDB taxonomy): domain Bacteria; phylum Planctomycetota; class Planctomycetia; order Isosphaerales; family Isosphaeraceae; genus CAVZRC01. The sequence goes on along the minus strand of CAVZRC010000005.1, from coordinate 292,610 downwards.
CCGCCGATCTTGTAAACGAGGGCCTCCGACCGCTGCATCCTTCCCAGGTACTCGGCCCGCGACCCGCGCGATCGGCGCAAGGAGCCGCCCCTGAGGCGCGAGGAGAAACCGGCGTTGCACCCAACGGGTAAACTCTACCCAGACGAGCCTTCGGGCGATGTCGCCGTGCAGTCGGATTCGGCGCTTCCAAGCCCGCCGGTCAGCAAACCGGTGTCGGGGAGCGAGTCGGATCTGACAATGGAGGTCACGGCAAGTCCGCCGGACGCGCCGGCGACGGAGAAGGACACCCCGACCGCCTTCGGCCGCTACACGGTGCGGGGCGCCTTGGGAGCCGGCGGCTTCGGCTCGGTATACCTCGGTCGCGACACGCAACTCGATCGGGATGTGGCGATCAAAGTCCTCCACGGCGGCGCCGACGTGCCGCACGCCGAGGCCGAGCGATTCCTCCAGGAGGCCCGCAGGCTCGCACGGCTGAGCCACCCCGGCATCGTGACGGTCCACGACGTCGGCCTGGAGGGGGGACGAGCCTTCATCGTCTCGGACTTCCTCGATGGCCCCGACCTCGGCCGGTGGTTGGGCGAGAACCGCCCGGCGTGGGCGGAGGCGGCCCGCATCGCGTCGGCCGTGGCCGACGCCCTGGCACACGCCCACGCCCGGCTTATCGTACACCGCGATGTCAAGCCGGCGAACATCATCGTCACGCCGGACCGCGGCCCCGTCCTCGTGGATTTCGGGCTCGGCCTCGACGAGGCGGGGGCGGGCGGCTCCGAACTCGGAGTCATCTCCGGCACCCCGGCGTACATGGCGCCTGAGCAAGTCGTTGGCGCGGCGCACCGGATCGACGGTCGCACCGACATCTACAGCCTCGGAGTGGTGCTGTACGAGATGCTCTGCGGCCGCTCGCCATTCCGGGCGAGCAACACTTCCGAACTCCTCCGGCAGGTGCGCGACGATGACCCACAGCCTCCGCGCCAACTCCGCCGCGAGATCCCGCCGGAGTTGGAAGGCGCCTGCCTGAGGGCGATGGCGAAGCGGCTCCAGGACCGATACGTCACGGCAGCCGACTTCGCCGACGACCTGCGTCGCGTCCTCCAACGGCAAGCCGGGTCGTCGGCACCGCGCAAGGCGCCGATCCCATCACCGACCGTCGAGCTCCCCTCGGCACCGCAGACCTCGGCGCCACCCGATGCCCCAAAGCCGCCCTCGTCCCGGCGCCGAGCCCGTGGGGCCGAGCGCCGCCAGGTGACAGCCCTGGTTTGCGGATGCGAACTGTTCGGCTCCGAGGCGTATCTGGAGCTCGACGCGGAGGATCAGGACGAAGTGCTGCGGGCCTTCCGGCGGATCTGCGAGGAGGCGGGGCGCCGATGGGATGGGACGATCGTGCAGTGCAACGAGCAGGGTCTGCTGGTCTGTTTCGGCTACCCGGTGGCTTACGAGGACGGAGCACGCCGCGCCGCGCGGACGGCCCTGGGCCTCCTCCAGGACCTGAAAGTCATCGGCGAGAGTCTCCGGCGCCAGCACCGGTTGGAGTTGAACCCGTGGGTCGGCCTTCACACCGCTCCGGCCGTCATCGAGGCGAAGGAGGAAGGGATTTCCATGGTGGGGGAGGCGCGGAACGTGGCCGTCCGTCTGGAAGACGCCGCCGTGCCCGGCCAGATCGTTTGTAGCGAGGGCACCTACCGGCTGATTCGGGGACAATTCCAATGCTCCGGCCTCGGGCCGCGAAAGCTCACGGGGGTGGCGCGGCTCCTCGAGCTCTTCCAGGTCCAGGGCGTCGGCGAAGGACAGAGCGCGATCGAGGCGGCGGGGCCGGCCGGCCTCACACCGCTCACCGGCCGCGACCACGAGGTCAGCCTGCTGAAGGAGCGCTGGGAGCAAGCGCAGGAGGGCATGGGTCAGATCGTCCTGCTCATCGGCGAGCCCGGCCTGGGGAAATCGCGCCTGGTGCACACGCTGAAGGAGCACGTCCTGGGGCAGATGGTCGAAGGAGAGGTGGACGCGCCCGTCATCGAGTGGCGCTGCGCACCGCACTACCAGAACACGGCGCTGTACCCGGCCATCGAATTCTACGAGCGAGCCCTCGGACTCCGCCCCGACGAGCCCCCCCAGGCGCGGTTCGACCGCTTTCTCCACCGCCTGGAGCAATACGACCTGGCCCGGTCGGAGACCGTCCCGCTGTGGGCGTCGCTGCTCTCACTTCCGACCCCGGACCGCCCCCCCCCACTATCATTGTCCCCGGCCCGGCAGAGAGAAGAGACATTCCGCACCATGCTGGAGTGGCTGCACAGGCGTGCGGAGCGTAGGCCGGTCCTGTTCGTCGTCGAGGACCTGCACTGGGTGGATGCCTCCACCCTGGAGTTCCTGGGGCAGTTCCTCGCCGAGGGCCTGCACGACTCGATCCTCACCGTGCTCACCTTCCGCCCCGAGTTCCGGACGCCGTGGCCTGCGGTCGCTCATCAGACCAGCCTGGCACTGAATCGCCTGACGCGGCGCCAGGTCGGCGACTTGATGCGGAAGAAGATGGGGAGTGCCCCACCGGAGGCGTTGGTCGCGCAGATCTTCGACCGGACAGGCGGCGTGCCGCTGTTTGTCGAAGAATTCACGAAGATGGTGCAGGAATCGGCCGTGCTGGAGCGAGAGGGGGAGACAGCACGCGAGTCAGCCCCCTCATGGCGCGGGAGATCCCCGCCACGCTCCAGGATCTCGTGATGGCCCGCCTGGACCGGATGGAGGGCGACCGGGAGGTAGCCCAGCTCGCCGCGGTGCTCGGCCGCGAGGCCAGTTACGAGTTGCTCGCCGCCGTGGCGGACATGGACGAGCAGGTGCTCCGGGCTGAGCTGAGCAAGCTGACCCAGGCGGAGATCCTGTATCAGAAGGGTCGCCCGCCCCGGTGCACCTACATTTTCAAGCACGCCCTCCTCCAGGACGCCCTGTACAACGCGCTGGTCAAAAGCCAGCGACAGCGGTTCCACCAGCGGATCGTCGCGGTGCTCGAGGGGCGGTTCCCGCAGACCGCGCAGACGCAGCCGGAGCTGCTCGCCCACCACTTCACCGAGGCGGGCCTGACCGAGCAGGCGATCGACTACTGGCTCAAGGCCGGGTTGCGGTCGCGTGAACGCTCGGCGGAGAGCGAAGCGATCGGCCACCTGTCTCGGGGTTTGGCGCTGCTCGCGACCCTGGACGAGTCCCCCGAGCGGGACGCGCGGGAACTGGCAATGGTCCGTGCGCTGGGCGCCGCCTACATCGCTTCGCACGGTTACTCCGCCGACGGCGTCGGCCCCGTCTTCGCGCGGGCACGCGAGCTGAGCGAGCGGGTGGGTCAGCCGACGCAAGTATTCGCCAGCATGTTTGGAAGCTGGGTGTTTCACTTCACGCGCGGCGATTTTCGGCGGTGCACGGAGCTGGCCGACGAGGGGATGGAATTCGCCTACCGGCTCGGGGACCGCGGCATTGTGATGGAAGCCTTGAAGTGGGTGGGCCAGACGATGCTGTATCGTGCTGATTTCGCCGGCGCCCGCAACGGACTCGCAATGGCCCTGGACCGGTACGACTGCCCGGAGGAGAAGCGGGATTGGGCCGCCTACACCAGCACGGATCCGCGAGTCGCCAACCGCTGCCATCTGGCGATGTCCCTCTGGCACCTGGGATTCCCGGATCAAGCACTCAGGATCAATCGAGAGATGCGCGAGCTGGCCCGCGCGGTCGGCCACCCGTTCACCCTGGGTTACGCTCTGCACCATACGGGACTGCTGTACCAGTGCTGCCGACTCGGGACCGAGGTCCGGACGGCCGGCGAGGAATCCCTCGCTATCTCGACCGAGCTAGGGTTCGCGTGGTGGATCGCCTCGGGGACCTTCTACAAGGGTGCCGGAATGCTCCACCAAGGCAAGGTGGAGGAGGCGATAGCAATGATCCGCAAGGGCATCCAAGCCTGGCGCGCCACCGGCGCCGAGTTGATCCTTCCGGTCCAACTTAGCGCCCTGGGCGACGCCTGCACGCAGGCCCGCCGGTTCGAGGACGCGCGCTTGGCACTGGACGAGGGTCTGGCGATCGCGCAGAAGAACGATGAGCGCTTCCAGGAAGCCGAACTCCACCGGCTCGAAGGTGAGCTGTTGCTGGCTGAGTCGCCCGACCAGACGGCCGCCGCAGAGGAGACATTCCGCCAGGCCATCGAGACCGCCCAACACCAGCTCGGTCGAGGGTGGGAGCTAAGGGCCACAATGAGCCTCTCCCGACTCTGGCAGCGGCAGGGCCGTCACGACGAGGCCCGCGCCGCCCTGGCGGCCGTCTACAACACTTACACGGAAGGCTTCACGACGCCGGACCTCGTGGACGCCGCGGCGCTCCTGAGAGCATTCGCGTCCGCGTAGACAATCCATCGCGAACGCGGTTTTGTGCGTACATGTGTTAAGTGACGCGTTATTTGTCATCTTTTTTGTCCTGGTATTTGTCACCTCCGGAACAGCCTGTCACTCAATCAACTAAAACGATTGTTTATGCGATTTGGAAATCCTGCCAGGTTATCGCGAGCATCAGGGATCGTCCAACTGAGACTTACTGAATCGAGCAGTCCCTCTCGCGTTTTCGGCGTTGACCGTTCGCGGCATCAAGAGTCGCGATGAGGCAACGTGGTCCGAGTTCGACTCGCGGTCGCTTCGAGTCTGCGTTATGCTACGGGGGATCGAACGACGCGCCACCCGACGGAGATTGCATCCCATGATGGATCCGCGTTATGCCCTTCGAGACACCTCCGAACTGCTCAGTCCAGGTCTCCTGATCTATCGAGGCCTGGTCCGCCGGAATCTCCAGGACATGATCGCGATGGCCCAGGGCGCCGAGCGTCTGCGGCCTCACGTCAAGACCCACAAGATGGCCGAGATCGTCCGGTTGGCCGAGTCGCTGGGCATCCACAAGCACAAGTGTGCCACCATCGCCGAGGCGGAGATGGTCGCGGCGGCGGGCGGCTCCGACGTCCTGCTCTCTTATCCCTTGACGGGACCGAATCTGAAACGCTTCGCGCTGCTCGTACGCGGATACCGGCATACGACCTTTCGCGCCACGGTCGATCACCCCGACTCGGCACGGGCGCTGTCGGCCGCCGTGGAAGGGCTCGATCGGCCCGTGCCGGTCCTCCTGGATCTGGAGATCGGTATGGGGAGAACCGGCATCGAGCCCGGCGAACCGGCCGCCGAGCTCTATGCGCTGGTGGACCGGCTCCCCAATCTGGTCGCCGATGGCCTGCATGCCTACGACGGACATATCCACGACAGCGACCGGGCGGAGCGTCGCCGCTCGGCCGAGGCGGGGATCGAGCGCACGCTCGCCCTGCGCGATCGGATCCTCAAACGGGGCATGGCCGTACCGCGACTCGTCCTGGGCGGGACGCCGACGTTCCCGATTCATGCCGAACTGGACTTGCCCGGAGTGGAATGTTCGCCCGGCACCCCTGTCTTGCAGGACTATAGCTATCTCTCGCGGTATCCGGACCTCACCTTCACGCCGGCCGCGCTCATCCTGACCCGAGTCATCAGTCATCCACGTCCGGGACGACTCTGCCTGGACCTCGGTCATAAGGCCGTGGCGGCGGACCCGACAGGCCCCCGGGCTCATCTCCTGGATCTTGACGGCGTCCGGCCCGTGGTCCATAGCGAGGAACACCTTGTCATCGAGACCCCCGATGCCGATCGCATCCCGATCGGGACGACCATGCTCGCGGTGCCGACCCACATCTGCCCGACCGTCGCACTCCATCGCCGCGCCTACGTCATCGACGAGGGCCAGGTCGTCGGCCAGTGGGAGGTCACGGCTCGCGATCGCGTGCTGGGGATCTGAACGGGATCAGCCGGCAGTCTGGGGGATCCGGGCCATCTCGTCGGCGTGGTAGCTGGACCTGACGAATGGCCCGCTGGCCACATCCGCGAAGCCGAGTAGGCGGGCGAGTTGACCCAGTTCGTCGAACTCCTCGGGAGGGAGGTAGCGGATGACCGGCAGATGCTCGGGAGACGGCTGCAAGTACTGGCCGAGCGTCAGCAGGTCGCAACCGATCGAGCGGAGGTCTCCCATCGTCTCGACGACTTCCTCGGTCGTCTCGCCGAGGCCCAGCATCAGACCGCTCTTGGTCCGCGTCGCGGGACAGGACCGCTTCGCGTGATCCAGGACGGATAGGCTGACATCATATCGGCTCTTCCGGCGCACCTTCTGCTGGAGCCGAGCCACGGTCTCGAGGTTGTGGTTGAACACCTCGGGCTGCGCCGAGAGGACGACGTCGATCAACTCGATCCGGCCGTCGAAGTCCGGAGTGAGGACCTCGATCGTGGCGCCGGTCCGTCGCCGCACCGCCAGGACGCACTGGCGAAAATGCTCGGCACCACCATCGGACAGATCATCCCTGGTCACCGAAGTGATCACCACATGCCGCAACCCCAGCCGCTCGCAGGCCTCGGCGACCCGATCCGGCTCGTCGAGGGAGACGACGTCTGGTCGTCCGCGCTTGACCGCACAGAACCCGCAAGGTCGGGTACATACATCTCCCAGGATCATGAAGGTCGCGGTCCGACGGGTCCAGCACTCGGACCGGTTCGGACATCGAGCACTCTCGCAGACGGTCTCGAGCCCCAGTTCAGCCACCAGGTCACGCGTGAAGGACATCCCCCCCGAAGCCGGGATCGGCCGCTTGAGCCAATCGGGGAGACGACGTGCCTTCGTTGGGCCCTGGAGATCGTTCACCGGTCCCGACTCTCCCGCACCCGAGCTCTCCGCGCCGACACGCGCCGGCGATTCATCCAGGACTGGGAGCGTAAACATGGGCGAGGACCTTCCGCTTGATCTGGGGGTGGTCGGTATACAGGTGATGCCGCTCCAACCCGAATGCCTCTTCGACCTTACGTAGGAGCGATTCCCGGACCTTGGCCATGGGCGTCTGGCGCTGGCGTCGGGATTCCATCGACGTCTGGCGCATCGGCATTCCGCCGATCCCGGGCTCCTCCAACACTTCGAACCACTCCAGGAAAGGACCGACGTTCAGCGTGATGCCGTGATAGGCGATCCAACGATTGACCGCGACTCCAACCGTCCCGATCCGGGCTGGCCCCGAGAAGACGCCCGGTAGCTCGGGACGGAGCGTACCTGCCAGGTCGAACTCTTCGAGCACCCCAATGATGATCGAGTGCAATCGATCCATATATTGCTGGAGGTTCAGACCAAGGAGATCGAGCGGGAGGGCCACATAGGCCGCGATCTGATGCGGGACGTGAAGGATGCATCCCCCGCCGCGATTGACGTAAAAGACCCGTACGCCCATTCCCTGGAGTGCGTCGTCGTCCGCGACGATGTGAGCCCGGCTGCCGGAGCGGCCGACGCTGATCGTCGGCGGGTGTTCGCAGAGGATCAGGGCGGCACCCCCGGATTCGCCCAGCTCGTAGACGATCCGACGCTGAAGTTGCTGGACCTCCGCGAAGTTGACCAGCCCCAGCATGTAGACTTCGAGAGACGGCAGTCTAGGGGATGGCCTCATCGTCAAATTGAGACACCGCAAAAAAGTGTGATGGTTGCCGGCTTCGTTGCTTCTGTTCGGACCGCGGAAGACTCAGTGTTTGTCTCGGAAGGCCCTTGTAGGGTGCTCTTTGAGCACCGATCCGGGGCGGTTCGGCGAATTCTGGTGCTCAAAGAGCACCCTACGAGACAGCCACCGCAGCTCCTGAGACAGACTCAAAGACACTGTACATCTCGAATGCCTACGATGGCAAGCGTCGGAGCAGCCGTTGTCGGTCAGGGCGTCTCAGGGCGCCTGGATGACCGGGCAAGCGGGGAGGAGTCGGTGGCCGATATGCTCGTCGATGTGCAGTTGATCGAGCAACCGATGGCGGATCTTGCTGAGCATGGCCTCGAGCGTTGCCGGAGTGCGATCCGGGAGGGGAAATGCACCGCCGGCGCGCTTGTCATGACCGCCCGCGTTCCCCAGTCCATCAACGACCATGTGCAGGATCTCACCCGCCCGGCCTCCGAGTTGATCGGCCCGGAGAGAGAGCTTCATCTGACCCTCGAACACCCCGGCCGCAAGGGACCAGTTGACCTGGTCGAATCGGATGAAGAAATCGGCGATCTCGGCCACGATATCCGGTTGGGTCACGAAGCCACACCAGCTGACCACGACATGATCGTAAAGAAACGCATTCGTCAGTGCATGATGGAAGGTCGCGAAGTGGCTCTGGGGCAGCTTGGGGTTGCGGATCTGGGCGAGGAGATCCTTATCGGCACGCGGAAACAGCCAGATGAGGGCGCCGTCATCCAGCGAGCTGGCCTCTCGCGGGTATCCCATGGTCTCCGAGTCGATGCCGTAGAGCAGCGCGGTGGCGAGAGACGGCGGTACCATGACCTTCTGTTCGAGGAGATAGCCGGTCACCATCGTGCTGGTCGCACCGAGATGAGTGCGGATATCCCGGAAGAGCACACCGTCGAGGATACCGCCGGTCTCGTGGTGGTCGATGACCACCTGCGGCATGGCCGCCTCGCTGAACCTTCGGCCGGTATAGGGCTGGGTGTCGACCATGACCACCGCGGTCTCGGCGTCGATGTTCACGGTCTCGACCGGCACGAGGGGAATCCGGATCAGCTCCACCATCGCCCGATTCTCGGACCGGGCGATCATGCCGTTGACGGTCAGGATGACCGGTTTGCCGGGTTGACTGGCCTCGACGAGGGCCTTGATCCCCAGCATGCTCCCCAGCGAATCGGGGTCGGGATTGACGTGCGAGACCGCGACCACACGAGCAAACGGCGCGAGCGCCGCCAAGAGTCGCTCGGAGCGATTCCGACGGTTGAGGTCGGGGTTAGGCTCGATGGTGGTGCGCTGGGGGTCGGCCGTCATCGTCGGCTGGATCCCTGGGCATGGCGAGGAGGATCGCTCACGCGGGTCGAGAATGCAGGACGGTTCCTCGCTCGATCCTCAGAGTCTACGTTAATCGACTCATGGTCCGCCAGGGTGTGGCGGACGGCGCGTGTTGACGGGAGCCTCGGCCGATCCTCGCGGCCGATCCCCTGTCGGGCCGCGATCGGTCGCGTTCGGACGACCGGGACGGTTGTAGTAGGACTCGATTTCCTTGACCACCTCGGCGTCGATTCGCGGATCCGACGCCGGTGCCTCTCCGGGGGTCGTACGTTCGGGGCGTAGACCATGCCGTACCTCGACATCTTCGATGACTCGACTGAGCGCGGCATCATAGCTGGCTCGCTCGCCTGGCGTCATCTCGAGGATCCCCGAGGTCCTCGGGACCGGTCGGGCCGCAAAGGCGATCAGGAGCCCGATCCCGACGACCAGGACGACGGAGTTCAGCCAGACGGACCGACGATGGAGGCGCACGAACCGATCATGTCCGGCGGGACCGGCGTCCCGCGCCCGGTTGATCTGGGGCACCAGCGAGTTCGCACCATAGAGCATGATCAGGATGCAGGCGAGGATCGCCATGGCCTGGATGGCCACCCGGATTCCGCGATACTCCTGGAAGCAGAGCGGACCGGCCACGAACGAGGGTAGGGCCAGCGAGCCCGAGATCGCTCCCCAGAGATAATATCGCGGGAACAGTGCCCGGACGAACTTTGCCCCCGATTCCGCCCCGAGCACGTTGAAGATGATCGGGGCGACCGCGAAGGAAAAGAACAGGATGCTGCCGACCCAGGCGGTCAACGTCAGGATGTAGATCGAGTCGAACACCGAGAGCAAGAACCGCGTCGACACAGGCTACCCTCTCCCGGCCGGGGTAGGTGATGGGCTCCCGGGATGGCGAGCCCGGGCGAATCCGGCCGACATGGGATAGCTTAGCCGTTCGCCCAGGGATCGACAATTTCCCACCTCGATCTCGCGAGTGTATCCTGTGTTCAAGGCGCATCTCCGCCGTCTATTCCCCTGTGTTCGGCGCGGGTCTCCGACCCCGCCGTCGGCGCGACCGAAGGTCTCCCGGTCGGATGCGGGCCGGGCACGCCTGCACTCGGCGCCTTGCGCTGGATCGGGAGACCTCCGGTCCGGCACTCGGGCGAGGTCGGAGACCCGCGCCCAACTTCATCACGACGACTCATTGCTCGGGCGTGCGGTTGGCATTGCGCCGGAGGAGCTTCTCCAGGATGGCCGGGTCGATCTTCGCCGGCTTCTTGACCTTCTTCACCGCGCCGGGATCGCTTGCCGTCGATGGGACCTCGTCGGTGGCTCCGCCTTTGACGGAATCGGCAGTCCCCCGCGTCGAGGCGCCTCTCTGCGGAGGGATCGTCTCTCCGGTTGAGGACTTCGGGGTGGATTTCAGCGTCCCGGGGTTCGTCTCCGCAGTCTCCCCTCGTTTCATCAGGGTCGGCTTGGGTCCGCCGAGCATGAACGGGAGCGGGAATTCCGCCGGGTCCGATTTCTTCAGATCCTCGGATTCCCATCCCTGGCCAGGCCTGTAGCGCAGCGCAGGGCTCATCCTCGGATCCAAGGAATTCGTATTCCCGCCGCGGCCCTCGGCCGGCGCCAGGCCGGGTACACTTCCCTCCAGTGACGCGCCGGCGGGACGACTCCGATCGGAGCCGAACCGCTCGGAATCCACGGCGTCACGACCGGATGCCGGCTTCACTGCCGGATCGAGGCGCGATGATTGAGGGGCCAGGCTGTTCACCCAGGCGGCGAGGATTCGGTAAGCCTGGTTATTCGAACCCTCGAAGATCGGACGCTTCCTCGGGCCCGAACCGTGCGGGCGGAGACTGCTCGAAAGCAGCTCGCTCTTTGAAGGGTTGACGGGATCGATCAAGCGGAGGGTCGCGTCCAGGTTTGCACGGAGGGCATCCTGGGTGAGCTGTCGGCTGTTCATGACCGGGACGAGCTGGAACGGCCCTTCGTAACCCGCGTTATGACATCGGGCACACCGGAGTTGCAGCACCGGATGAATAAACGCCGCGAACTCGTCGGCTCGACGGATCGCGAGGGTTTGAGGAAGGTCGAAGATTACCGGCAACCGAGAGATGCCCATGGCCCTCTCGGCCCCCCTCAGGACGGCCGAGTCGCGGGCTCCTGGGCGGTCCTCGGCGACTTCCTCGGCGCCCGTCTGTTTGACCTCGGGATCGATGCGGTTGGCCCGGACCGAGTCGCTCAGTTCAAGTTTGCTGAGCATCGCCTGGGCCGGCCCGTGGTCGGGGCTGATCTCCAGGACCTTCAGGAGCTGGGACTTGGACTCGGCGTCCAGATGGTTATTCAGGCACCACTTCGCCAGCTTGAGGCGCTCGGCCGGATCGTCCTCGGGAAGCTGAGCCAACTTGTATTGATAAGCCTCTCGCAGGGATCCGAACGCCCCTTCCACCAGTTTCTTGGGGAATCTCATGACTCCGATTTGTTTCTTGACGACGTAGATCGAACCCTCGCGCGAAACGACTCCTTGAAGCAGTCTTCCGTCGGTCAGGAGCAGGACGGCTTCCCGTCCTGCCGGCGCGGAATCCGTTGACGGTGATCCTGCGGGAGCAGGGTCTTCGGACAAAGCGTGTACACCCATCGCCAGACCAAGCGTCGTTGCGATAGAGAGCCCGGTGGTCAGGAATCGCCGAGTGCTGGTCTTCATGTGCCATGCGACCTTTTGTCGTTGTCGGAGTACGAAATGACCCGACTGCGTTGGGAAAGGAAATGACGGATTCCGATCGAAATGGTGGCGGCAGGGTAGGACAGGCCCTAGAATTCGTCAAGGCGACTTCCTGGAACCCGAAGTTGCCTCGACGCCAGGTGAATCCGCTTCGATTCCCCGTGTTTCAAGGCGATGCATCATGATCTCGCGGGAGACTACACCCTTTCTGGAACCCTTGTTGGGCCAGGTGGTTGTGATCGATTTCAAGTCGAGTTACGTCTGTCTCGGCACGCTGGTCGCATATGACTCCGACTACCTGGAATTGCTGGACGCCGACCTCCATGATTTTCGCGACAGCACCGCCACCCGCGAAGTCTACGTTTATGATTCCGTGCGTCTCGGCATTCGTCGGAATCGGGAACGTGTCCTGATTCGCCTCGACGATGTGGTGGCCATCACACGTTTCTCCGACATCGCGGTGACGTGATTCATCAACCGACTCTCGACCGTCCATCCCCAAGCTGCGATTCAGAACGAGAAAAGGCGACGATGAGCGAACATCCTTTGAGAAGTCGGGGACTTGACTCGCCTCCTTCCCGGCCGTGAGGCGGACGGCGTTGCCATAAAGATTGTACTGATAGTGATTTCCACCTTTCTGGAGGACATACGCGTTATGACCCACTTGCGATGGTTGCTTGCAATCCCCCTGGCAGTTGTTGCTCTGATCGCCGGGAGTCCAGTACAGGCCTCGGCCGTCCGCGACAAGGCGGGGATGTTCACCGTCGGCGCCGTCGAGCAGGCCGAGAGCCGTCTCGAGCGCCTCGAACGATCGACCGGAGTTCCGGTGATCATCGAGACGACCGCGTCGCTCCCGGGGCTGACGAAGGAGTCGAAGAAGGAGGAGAGGGAACGCACAGTCAATCAGGTCGCTGCGCGGCGCGACAAGGAGATCCACGATGAGGGGATCTACATACTCATCGCCCGGCGCGAGCATGTCATCTCGGAACCTTTGATCCGCGAACACCTGGCGGAAATTGTTCCCCTCGAGAAGCGGCATGCCATCCGCGATGCGTTCATTAAAGGGTTCAGCAAGGAAGACTTTGATGGCGGACTCTTGTCTGGCGTCAAGGCCATCGAAACCGTGCTGGATGGGGTGAAGATCAAGAACCCGGCGGCCCATACACCGGTTGTTGGCGCGCAGGCGCGCCGGGTTCGGGGTGGGGCGGGAGGAGCGTCCACGATGGGAACGATTCTGCTGATCGGCGGGGGAATTCTCGCCGTGTTCTTGATTCTCCGGGTCCTGGGAGGTCTCTTCAACCGTTCGAGTGGCGGAGGCTATCCGAACCAGGTCGGCGGGATGGGGATGCCTCGACCGGGGATGGGGCCAGGTGGCGGTCCGGGCTATTATGGCGGCGGCGGAGGTTACGGCCAACGCGGGGGCGGCGGCTTCTTCTCCGGCTTGCTGGGAGGTCTCGGGGGCGCCGTGGCCGGCAATTGGCTTTACGACCAGTTCTCCGGGCGTCATGGCGGATCGACCTCGGCCGGGATGGGTTATGGGCCGAACGACGCGTCGGCGGGTCTTCCCGACCAACGCGATGACGCGATTATCGGTGCGGACGACGACGGAGGCCGGGGGGCCTCCTGGGATGATGGAAACGCCGGCGATACCGGCGGCGGCGATTGGGGCGGCGGGGATGCCGGCGGCGACTGGGGCGGTGGCGGTGGCGATTGGGGCGGTGGAGACGGAGGCGGTGGGGGCGGCGATTGGTGAATGCCGATTCTCAAGCCAAGCCATTCCTCGGAACGGTCGGTTCCCTCCGTGATGGTCGTCGGAGGGAACCGACCGAATTCTTCTTACGGGGCGAGCGGTTGATAGTGAACTTCGGTTCGCTAGAGACCGCTCGTCCGTTCTTTTGTGCCAGATCATTATGAGAGGCAGCCGGCCCCATGAATCGAATTGCCGATCGACGGGAGAAACTCCGGCGTGAATTGCGGTCCAAGACCGTTGATGCATTCCTGGTCAGCTCGCCGACTAACGTCCGATACCTGACCGGTTTCACGGGAGATTCCTCGGTCCTCCTCATGACGGCGGATCGCGAGATCATCGTCTCCGACGGTCGATTTACCACCCAGCTCGAGCAGGAATGTCCGGGCCTCGAGATCTCCATTCGATCGCCGGGAGTCGAGCTGATCCAAACCATTGCCCTTATCATCGAGCGACTCGGAGTCCGACAACTTGCATTCGAGGCGACATCGTGCACGATGGCCGAATATGAATCGATCCGGGACGCGATTCCGACCACATCGATGGTGGGCGTGAGGGGATGGGTCGAGGGCCTCCGGCGCGTCAAGGATGAGGAGGAGATCGGCGAGATCCGGGCGGCCGTGCGATGCGCAGAACGGGCCTTCACCATGGCCAGGGCCGGCCTTCGCTGCGGGGACAGCGAGAAGGATGTCGCGGACGCGATCGAAGGCTATCTGAGGCGATGTGGCGCGTCGGGGTCGAGCTTTCCCCCCATCGTGGCCGTGGGCGTGCATGCGGCTTTACCGCATGCCCGGCCGACGACGACAAGACGTGTGGGTGACGACGATTTCGTCCTGATCGACTGGGGTGCCTCCGGGCGTCCATACAAAAGTGACTTGACGCGCGTTCTTGTCACGGGTAAGGTCACCTCGACTTTCGAGACGATCTACCGAACCGTCCTGGCAGCCCAGGAACGCGCGATTTCCGCGATCCGCCCGGGTGCCAAAGCCCATGAGATCGATGCCGAAGCCCGCACCGTGATTGAGGAAGCGGGCTTCGGTGCTTTTTTTGACCACGGCCTCGGCCATGGGTTGGGCATGGATATCCATGAGGCCCCGCGGCTCAGGAAGGAATCGCCCGATCTCCTCGAGCCGGGGAATGTGGTCACGGTCGAGCCGGGCATTTACCTGCCCGACTGGGGCGGCATCCGGATCGAGGACGATGTCCTGGTGACTCGTGACGGCTGCGAAGTCCTGTCACACGTCGCCAAGTCGCTCGACTCGGTCCGAATCGAATAGGTTCGCCGGTCCGTCGCGACGTCATCGGGCGGACCCCGTCCGATGCCCACCCCATCCCGTGCGAGCCGGAGCGGCGCCTCGAGCGCTCGCCCATGCGGAGTGAACGAATGGCGGAGAAACCCTCAGGGCCGAGTGATCCCTTCGATTTCAAGCAGCTCCATTACCTGGTCCGCCTGATGAAGCGCTACGACCTGACCGCCCTCGACCTGACTGGCGGGCCGGTCCAGATCCGGCTCAGACGACGGGGGCCGGAATCCGTCGCACCGCCGGCCATGACCACATACCCACCGACCGTCGGGGCGGGTTCGATACTCCAGCCTGCGCCCGCCCTGCCGAGCCAGCCAGCTCCTGTGGAAGCCCCGCCGGCCAACAAGACCATCGCGATCGAAAGCCCCATGGTCGGGACCTACTATACCTCGAGCTCGCCCGACGCCCCGCCGTTCGTCACGAACGGCTCCGTGGTCAATCCCAAGACGATCGTCGGTGTCATCGAGGCGATGAAAGTCTTCACCGAGATCCCGGCGTATGTCTCGGGCACGATCGTCGAGATCCTGGTCAAGAACGGACAGCCGGTCGAGTTCGGCCAGCCGCTCTTCCGGGTGTCGCCGACGTGAGCCGGCGCCGGAATCGTGGCCGACTGTCGAAGGCCGCGGCCGCTCAGACCTTGTGAAAGAATCGGATCGTGGATTCCGAATTGCGAATGACAAATTGATCAATCACTTTAAAGTCAGGCCTCATATCCATTTGCAATTCGCAATGTGTGATCCGGAATCGATTTCCTCACAGACTCTTCAGACCATCCTCCAGATCCCTCACGCAAACCCGGGGCTCCCGATGCTTCCGCGGATGACCGCGGGTCCGGTCCCGAGATGGACTCCGGCCCGGCTCGGCCGATATTGAGGTCGTTTTCGACGATGTTTCAACGAATCCTGGTCGCCAATCGAGGCGAGATCGCCCTTCGAGTCATCCGCGCCTGCAAAGAGCTGGGGATCGAGGTCGTCGCGGTCTACTCCCAGGCCGATCGCGACGCCCCTTACCTCGGCCTGGCCGACCGGGCGATCTGCATCGGCACCGGGCCGAGCTCCGACAGCTATCTGAACCGTGCCCGGATCATCGCAGCGGCCGAGGTGGCCGACGCCCAGGCCATCCATCCCGGTTACGGCTTCCTCAGCGAGAATCCCGACTTCGCCGAGTCCTGCCGACTGAGCGGCTTCGAATTCATCGGGCCACCCCACGAGGCCATCCGCAAGATGGGCCTGAAGACCGAGGCCAAGGAGATCGCCGCGGCCGCCAAGGTCGCCTGCGTCCCGGGCTCCGACGGCGTCGTCTCCAACGACGGCGAGGCGATGCGACTGGCGCGCTCGATCGGATACCCCGTCCTGATCAAGGCCGCCGCCGGCGGTGGCGGCAAGGGCATGCGCATCTGCCACGACGAGGCCCATCTCATCTCCTCGATCCAGACGGCCCGGAACGAGGCCGAGGCCGCCTTCAAGAACGCCAGCGTCTATCTCGAAAAATTCATTGATCGTCCCCGCCACGTCGAGATCCAGATCCTCGCCGACTCGGCCGGCAACATCGTGCATTGCTGGGATCGCGATTGCACGCTCCAGCGACGGCATCAGAAGCTGGTCGAGGAATCGCCGGCGTCCACGCTGCCCCTCAAGGTGCGGACCAAACTCGGAGAGGCCGCGGTCCGCCTGGCGCGGGCCGCCGGCTATGTCAACGCGGGAACCTGCGAGTTCCTCGTCGATCGATCGAATAATTTCTACTTCATCGAAGTCAACGCGCGGATTCAGGTGGAACACCCCGTGACCGAGATGGTCACGGGCATCGACCTGGTCAAGCAACAGATCCGCATCGCCGCCGGCGAGCCCCTGCCTTTCCGCCAGGAAGACATCGAGGTCCGCGGTCATTCGATGCAATGCCGAATCAACTCCGAGGACCCGGACAACGATTTCCGGCCGTCACCGGGTCGAATCACCGGCCTGCGGATCCCGGGCGGATACGGCGTCCGCTGGGACTCTCATATTCAGGTCGGCTACAGCGTGCCGCCCTATTACGACTCGTTGCTGGGAAAGCTGATCGTCCACGCCCCGACCCGCCTCGAGGCCATGGCGACGATGCGACGCGCGCTCGACGAGCTCGTCATCGAAGGCGTCAAGACGACCATCCCGCTCCACAAGAGGATCTTTCGCCATCCCGACTTCATCTCGGGAGACGTCGATACGACCTGGGTCGAGAGGGTCCTGTGCCGCCGCGGTCCCGAGTCGCAACCTCGCATGAACCCGTCCGTCCGGCGGGAGCGGCCTCGAGGAGTGCGCCGTTCGCCGGATCGTCTCGCCGGCTTGGTCTCGGTTTGACTGGCTCTATCCGGTTGATCGATGATAGGTCCCATCGCTGATATCGTTCGTGCGCTGCTGATCTCCTGGTAACGATGGGACGAGCGATCGAATCGCTCGGTCCTGCTCGGATGCCTCCCGCATCCTCTCGCAGAGGATCATTCGTGATGAAAGTCGGCTTGCTCACCGGCGGAGGCGATTGTCCGGGCTTGAACGCGGTCATCCGCGCCGTGGTCCAGCAGGTCGACAACGAGGGCGGCACTTGCGTGGGCATCCTTGAAGGGTGGCGCGGACTGGTGCAGGACATGTCGTGCCCGCTCTCGACAGCCCAGACGGACGGCATCATCGGGCAGGGCGGCAGCATCCTGGGCTCCTCCCGCACGAATCCCTACCGGAATCCCGAGACCGACCTGGCCGCCCTGCGGGAGAACTTCACTCGGCTGGAGCTGGATGCCCTGGTCGTGATCGGCGGCGACGACACCCTCGGCGTCGCCTTGCGACTGCATAACGACTTCGCCATGCCGGTGGTCGGCGTCCCCAAGACGATCGATAACGACCTGATGGTGACCGATTTCTCGTTCGGGTTCGACACGGCCGTCAACATCGTGACCGAGGCCGTCGACCGGCTCCGGACGACCACCGAGAGCCATCGACGGATCGTCGTCGTCGAGACCATGGGCCGTCATTCCGGCTGGATCGCCTGTTTCGCCGGGATCGCCGCCGGCGCCGACTACATCCTGGTGCCCGAGGTACCGATCGATCTGCCCCACCTGATCTCGGTGCTCACCCGACGGCGAGCGGCCGGGAAGAAGTATGGCATCGTCATCGTCGCGGAAGGGGCCCAATTTCCGGACCGCGGGCCCCAGGCGCTCGTCGAGCCACTCGACCCCTTCGGCAACCCGCGCCTCGGCGGCACCGCCGGGATGATCGCCGATGCGATCGAGAAACAAACGCGGTTCGAGACGCGCTGCGTCGTCCTCGGGCACCTCCAGCGAGGCGGGCCGCCGAGCGCCTACGATCGAATCCTGGCCACGAGGCTGGGGCTCGCAGCCAGCCGGCTCGTCCTCCAACGCCGATTCGGCACACTCGCGACGGTCGTCAATGGTCGGATCGTGGAGACCGTGCTGAGCGAGGCCATTGCCGCATCGAAGAAGCTGGATCTGACCTATTACGATGAAGCCGCCGCCTTCTTCTCCTGAAGCACTGATTCGCCGTTGACATCCGTCACGAGCGAGCCGCTTGCATCGCCGGTTTGAAGGCCGAAATCGCGGGTTTTTCCGGGTGATTCTCAAAAAAAAGGCGGTAGGGGTTTGACTTGGCCGTCGGGATTGATATTATAACCCTTGTCACGCCAATCACGATCGATTGAGACGGCCGGGGTGGGTTGCTCATGAGTAACCCTGCACCGGCCGATGCCATCGGTGGCAATTCGTGCGACAGGTCGAGCCCTTGGAAAGTAGGTCTGAACCTTCTCGAAGGACCAGACGTACTAACAAGATCGACTATTTGCTCTTTGATAATTCGGTTGATGGCATTCGTCAGCCAAACAGAGAACGAGACGAAGGTAAGAATTCGTCGCGTCAAGAACCCTTGAGGGAAGCCGGCGTGCGAGTGGTCGTCCGGGAACGCCCGATCCGAGGTCCTCGGGTCAACAGGCGTCGGGATGGCTCGCAAGGACCGGCACACGTTTCTCATGGGCGTTTGGTCGGATGGCTCAAGGCTTCGGAAAGCTCTCGCGAGTGATCTGGAGATTAAGGTCATCGGTCCGGCGTTCGTGTGGAGTACGTCGTGCGACCAGTTTTTTTCCTCAACCCTTATGGGTGGGGACCGGCCTTCGGATGGAAGCCGCGCTCGTCGCGGTGCCCGGAAGGAGACCGACTCATTTGTGAAGGGTTTGATCCTGGCTCAGAATGAACGTTGGCGGCGTGGATTAGGCATGCAAGTCGAACGGGTCCGGTCTTCGGATCGGGCCAGTGGCGCAAGGGTGAGTAAGGCGACGGTAACCAACCCCATGGTTGGGCATAGCCGCGGGAAACTGCGGGTAATTCCCAGCGATGTTCGCGGAGGGCATCCGCTGCAAACCAAAGCTCCGGCGTCGTGGGACGGACCGTCGTGGTATTAGGTCGTTGGCGGGGTAATGGCCCACCAAGCCTATGATGCCTACCGGGCGTGCGAGCGCGGCCCGGCACACTGGGACTGAGACACTGCCCAGACTCCTACGGGAGGCTGCAGTCGAGAATCTTCGGCAATGGGCGCAAGCCTGACCGAGCGACGCCGCGTGGAGGATGAAGGCCTTCGGGTTGTAAACTCCTGTCGAGGGGGAGGAAGGGGTAACCTTGACCTATCCCTGGAGGAAGCACGGGCTAAGTTCGTGCCAGCAGCCGCGGTAAGACGAACCGTGCGAACGTTATTCGGAATCACTGGGCTTAAAGCGCGTGTAGGCGGATGGGGACGTCGGTCGCTGAAATCCCCCGGCTCAACCGGGGAACGGGCCCCGAAACGCCCCGTCTCGAGTGACGTAGGGGGACCTGGAACTTCCGGTGGAGCGGTGAAATGCGTTGAGATCGGAAGGAACGCCCGTGGCGAAAGCGAGGTCCTGGACGTCTTCTGACGCTGAGACGCGAAAGCTAGGGTAGCGAACGGGATTAGATACCCCGGTAGTCCTAGCCGTAAACGATGGGCACTGGATAGGGGGCTCGCCGATGGGCTCCCTGTCGAAGGGAAACCGTGAAGTGCCCCGCCTGGGGAGTATGGTCGCAAGGCTGAAACTCAAAGGAATTGACGGGGGCTCACACAAGCGGTGGAGCATGTGGCTCAATTCGAGGCTACGCGAAGAACCTTATCCTGGGCTTGACATGCACGGATTAGCCGGCGGAAACGTCGGTGAGGCCGCAAGGTACAACGTGCACAGGTGCTGCATGGCTGTCGTCAGCTCGTGCCGTGAGGTGTTGGGTTAAGTCCCCTAACGAGCGCAACCCCTGTGGTCAGTTGCCAGCGCGTCATGGCGGGGACTCTGACCAGACCGCCGGCGTTAAGCCGGAGGAAGGCGGGGACGACGTCAAGTCATCATGGCCCTTATGCCCAGGGCTGCACACGTGCTACAATGGGGCGGACAGAGCGTCGCCAGGCCGCAAGGCCGCGCTAATCGCAAAAATCGCCCCCCAGTTCGGATTGCGGGCTGCAACCCGCCCGCATGAAGCCGGAATCGCTAGTAATCGCCGATCAGCACTGCGGCGGTGAATGTGTTCCTGAGCCTTGTACACACCGCCCGTCAAGCCACCAAAGCGGGGGGCATCCGAAGTCGTCGGAGCCGAAAGGCAGGCGCCGAAGATGAAACCCGTGATGGGGACTAAGTCGTAACAAGGTAACCGTAGGGGAACCTGCGGTTGGATCACCTCCTTTCTAAGGACTTCCTTGGAAAACTTGGTCTGAGACTCGGGTCGTGGCAAGTTGCGAGTGGCAAGTGGCTAGTCGAGACCAGGAAACTGATCCCGCTGGCTATCGATCACTCTCGATCCACGACGCGAATCGATAAGACCACGTCGGCTCCATCCCTAGCCCGCTCGATGCTTGTACGCCGGCTTCCCCTGAGGGTTTACACGACGCAAGACGGTTCGACCGAACGTCTCGTTTCTTTCTCGGTTCCGAGGGCCAGGTTTTCCGCCTGGCCCTCGGCCCGATCGAATGCCATCGACCGAATTCGATCGCCGTTCCCCGCCCACTGATCGCGGGACGGGGCCGTATCCTACGGCCTCGCCCCCTGGCCAGTCCAGGGAACGGCCACTTCGTCGGGACGCCGCAGGGCGTATCCGTCCGGGTGGTCGGTGCTCTTTCATAATTCGGTAGTTGGTCACACACGAACACACACCTTCGTGCGATCGGACGGCCTTACGGCCGCTGGTCTCGCGAGTGGTGAGTGGTAGTGGTAATCTTCACAATACAGTTTTCACGTCGCGGGATGTGGGCTGTGCGTTGCGGAGTGCGAGGGATTCGTCCTTCTCAGATCCGCCACCCATGACCTGCCTCCGGCGACACGAACAGATGGTAGCACCCGACGTGATGTCGCGTGCTGCCTATCCAGAACCCTTACGGATCACAATTTTTCGAGGGCCCAATCCGATCGTCGCGTCGCGAGACGCCGCGTCGGACCCTGGTCTTCGATCGCCCATCGCTCGTGCGGCCGAGGTCGCGTCGCGATGTCGGACAACCGGCATCGGGGAACGCCGCGGCGGCCCGATCGGTGTGGTCAAGTTCCTAAGGGCGCGGGGGGGATGCCTAGGCGTCATCAGTATTCGGGCGTGGAAGGCTGCGATATGTCCGGGGGAGCTGCCCAACGAGCGTCGAGCCCGGAATACCCGAGAGACCCAGGGAACTGAAACATCTCAGTACCTGGAGGAAAGGAAATCAACCGAGACTCCCTGAGTAGCGGCGAGCGAACGGGGAATAGCCCAAACCGGACGGGACACCGTCCGGGGTAGCGGGGCCGGAGTCGTGGAATGCGTCGAGCCGAGCCGAAGTCCTTTGGAAAATGGCACCAGAGCGGGTGATAGTCCCGTAGGCACAGGCGAGAGGCTCCTATCCGGTACCCAAGTAGGGTCGGGCACGTGAAACCCGGCCTGAATCGGCGGGGACCATCCTGCAAGGCTAAGTATCCGGTGACGACCGATAGCGAACCCAGTAGGGCGACCGAACGGTGGGAAGAACCCCGATCAGGGGAGGAGACTGAACCTGAAACCCCGCGCCTACAAGCGGTGGGAGGGCGTTGAGCGCAAGCTCAGCCTGACCGCGTGCCTTTTGCATAATGATCCGGCGAGTTACCGTGTCCGGCATGGTTAACCCCTTCAGGGGGGGAGCCGCAGCGAAAGCGAGTCTGAATAGGGCGACAAAGTCGGGCGCGGTAGACGCGAAACCAGGTGAACTACCCATGGGCAGGTTGAAGCGGCCTTAACCGGCCGTGGAGGACCGAACCCACCAGTGTTGAAAAACTGGGGGAGGACCCGTGGGGAGGAGTCAAAGTCTTATCAAACCTGGAGATAGCTCGTTCTCTCCGAAATGGCTTTAGGGCCAGCCTCGAGACGTATGTCAGGGGGGTAGAGCGACGGAATCCGCCTGGGGGCCTTCCCGGCTACCCAACGGAACCCAACTCCGAATACCCTGGCACGGACCTCGGGAGTCAGAACGTGGGGGATAAGCTTCACGCTCGAGAGGGAAACAACCCAGACCGCCGACCAAGGCCCCCAAATCGACACTCAGTGGCAAAGGAAGTGGGATCGCCGTGACAGCCGGGATGTTGGCTTAGAAGCAGCCATCATTTCAAAAGTGCGTAACAGCTTACCGGTCGAGCCATCCCGCGCCGAAAATGACGGGGACTAAGTGTCGTGCCGCAGTCGCGGAACCAGCAATGGTTGGTAGGAGAGCGTCGTCATCCGCTGCGAAGCAGCACCGACAAGGAGCTGTGGAGCGATGACGAGTGCGCATGCCGGAACGAGTAACGACAAGACGGGTGGGAAGCCCGTCCGCCGAAAGCACAAGGTTTCCTGGGGAAGGTCAATCCGCCCAGGGTTAGTCGGGACCTAAGGCGAGGCCCAAGGGCGTAGCCGATGGACAGGCGGTTAATATTCCGCCACCCGCCGGGAAGGTTATATCAGTTGGGGACGCCGGAGTGAGTCGGGTCGGAGTGCTAGATACCTCCGTGCCGCAAGGCCGACAGCTTGATCTGGAAGCCCGATGACCGTCCGGCCGCGAAAAGCCAGCTGAGTACGACTCGCGCGGCCCGTACCGCAATCCGACACAGGTGTGCTAGGCGAGTATCCGAAGGCGTTCGGGAGAACCCTCGTGAAGGAACTCGGCAAAATGACCCCGTACCTTCGGTACAAGGGGTGCTCCCTCGCAAGGGGGAGCCGCAGAGAATCGGCTCTAGCGACTGTTTATCAAAAACACAGGACTCTGCCAACTCGCAAGAGGACGTATAGAGTCTGACGCCTGCTCGGTGTCGGTAGGTTAAGGAAGGCGATGACCGAAAGGGTAGTTGCCGACCGAAGCCCCGATAAACGGCGGCCGTAACTATGACGGTCCTAAGGTAGCGAAGTTCCTTGTCGGGTAAGTTCCGACCTGCATGAATGGCGTAACGACTGGAGCACTGTCTCCACGAGGGACCCGGTGAAACTGTAGCCGTGGTGAAGATGCCACGTACCCGCGGTTAGACGGAAAGACCCCGTGAACCTTTACTGCAGGTTGGCACTGGTCCAGCGTTGTTTCTGTGTAGCATAGGTGGGAGGCTTCGAAGCGGTGGCGCCAGCCATCGCCGAGCCATCGGTGAAATACCACCCTGAAATTGCGTTGGCCCTCACCGGTCCGTAGCCCGGATCGGGACCGTGCTCATCGGGCAGTTTGACTGGGGCGGTCTCCTCCCAAAGAGTAACGGAGGAGCGCCATGGTACCCTCGGCCCGGTCGGCAATCGGGCAACAGGAGCGCAAACGTAGAAGGGTGCCTGACTGCGAGACCCATCAGTCGAGCAGAGACGAAAGTCGGCGTTAGTGATCCGGCGGTGCTGGATGGAAAGGCCGTCGCTCAACAGATAAAAGGTACTCCGGGGATAACAGGCTGATCTCCCCCGAGCGTCCCTAGCGGCGGGGAGGTTTGGCACCTCGATGTCGGCTCATCGCATCCTGGGGCTGGAGAAGGTCCCAAGGGTTTGGCTGTTCGCCAATGAAAGCGGTACGCGAGCTGGGTTCAGACCGTCGTGAGACAGGTCGGTCCCTATCTGCCGTGGGCGTAGGAAACTTGAGGAGAGTCTCCCCTAGTACGAGAGGATTGGGGAGGACCGACCTCTGGTGTGCCGGCTGTCGCGCTCGCGGCATCGCCGGGTAGCCAGGTCGGGACAGGATAAGCGCTGAAGGCATCTAAGCGCGAAGCCCCCTCCGAGATGAGGTTTCCAGCAGCTTAGGCTGCGAAGGCTCCTGGTAGACTACCAGGTCGATAGGCCGGGAGTGCACGGCGCGTGAGCGCTTCAGCCGACCGGTCCTAACAGCCGAGTAGCTTGACCACCCCGATCGGCTCGCTGCACCCCCGCATCCCGCGGGGAGCACGACGATCGGACAGTGATACGTAAGATCTGGGTAAGATCGTGAGATTGCCACGCGTGTGTGGCCGACCCACCGAGTTGAATCAGATGTACCCGGCCGAGCCTGACCGCCGGCCGGGTACTTTTCCGGCGACCATACTGGCGGGGTCACACCCGTTCCCATTCCGAACACGGCCGTTAAGCCCGCCAGGCCCATGATAGTGCTTCGGCGCGAAAGTCGGTTATCGCCGGAATCTTCCAACTGAGCCGCCCCGGGTCTAACCCTTCGACCCGGGGCGGTTTTTTCTTGCGCGGTGCCAATAACGACGATCTTGCATCGTCGCTCCGCTCCCCAAAGCCCTCGTCGCGACTGTCGCGACTTAGGAATCATCGCCATTAGGAGCGTGGGTCAGCGATTCGACTCGGGGATGGCTTCCCGGAATTCTTCGGGGCATGATTCCCAGGTCGCAAGGTAAGAAGCCTCGAGTGGCACGAGGATGTAGGTGTCGGGGTCAAGAAAGAGGGGCATGTCCGGGAGGACTTCTCCAACGGTCACCGGCTCGACGTATGCCCTCTTGGGGATTCCGGCCGAGTATGAGACCAACGTCAGCCGCTGATCGACCGGCAACGCAAACGGCTCATCGGCTAGTTCGTCCCAGACCGAGCCGTGCATGCCCTGAGGGTCTCGCTTGGATGGCGGGAATAGATCGATGATCAGGAGATGGATGCCTCCCCGGAGGAGTTCGAGGGTCTTGTCGAGGAACGACTTGAGGGCATGACGACTGCTCTTGTTGCCGGGCGAGACGATCTCGATGACGGCGACGACATTGCCCAGGGCGTGCCGGATCGCGATCCGGTTGGCCTTGGCGACGTAAACCTCGTCTTCGGTGGCTTGACCGACGAATCGTGTCTTGGGTGCGATGTTGGCCAATGCGATTCCGGTCGGTCCGATTCGTCCGGGGCCGGTCCTCGGACCCCGCTCGAAGCGTGAGCACATCGGGAACAAGGCCCCCGGTCGTCTGCTCGATCAATGCATAGTAGCCCTTGGGCAATCGTCCTGCATTCAAGGCGTCGCAGATCGCAACGGACCATCGTTGGTGGAAATGGTGAAACAGTCCGGCCTGTACGCGCGACCAATCATGAATCGGCATGGGAACCTCCTCATCGACAAACCCTTGCAAGGATTGTATCCGACCTCTTCATTGCCATCATCCCCAAGGTCGGGGTCGATCGAAGCACGCAGTTGTCTTGTCTGCT
Organism: uncultured Planctomycetota bacterium; assembly: GCA_963777695.1. Classification (GTDB taxonomy): domain Bacteria; phylum Planctomycetota; class Planctomycetia; order Isosphaerales; family Isosphaeraceae; genus CAVZRC01. Next base: position 267,335 of record CAVZRC010000005.1, on the reverse strand, counting down.
TCTCTTGCGTCATGATGAAAGGGAACCCCCGCATCCCGGTCGGTGCCGAAAAAGAGTCGGCAAACGAGGCCTTCTGCCGGTGATGGATGGACTCAAACATCGCGAGGAAGACAAGACTCATGGCTGTCGTTCGAACGTCCGAGAGCAGCGACCCCACCGGGATTCTGGACGCCTCGGAGCCCTCGATCTATGAGGTGACGACGAAAGCCGATGGCCCGGAGGGTTCTCTCCCGTTGACCGGCGAGATGCTGAGCGAGTGGCCGTCGGGCGATCTTTTCGGCCTGACCCAGAACGCGGGGATGGGCTGGGCGGCGAGCGAAGTGGCACGCGACCCGTACTTGATCCTGAGCACGCAGGGTGGTCTGCGGGCGGCCGATGGCCGGCCGATTGCGCTAGGTTATCACACGGGGCACTGGGAGATCGGCTTGCTCGTCCAGGATGCGGCCGAGGAGTTGAGGAGCCTCGATGTGGTGCCGTTCGCGGGGATGGTCTCGGACCCTTGCGACGGACGCACGCAGGGCACGACCGGGATGATGGACAGCCTCCCTTATCGCAACGACGCGGCGATCGTCTTCCGGCGATTGATCCGGTCGCTCCCGCGTCGCAAGGGGGTCCTCGGCATCGCGACCTGCGACAAAGGTCTGCCAGCCATGATGATGGCGCTGGCGGGGTCAAAGCATCTCCCGTGCGTCCTGGTCCCGGGCGGGGTGACCTTGCCGGCACGCGACGGCGAGGACGCGGGCAAGGTCCAATCCATCGGGTCGCGGTTCGCTCATGGCGAGCTGACGCTGGCCGAGGCGTCGGAGCTGGGCTGTCGTGCCTGCGGCAGTGCCGGCGGTGGCTGCCAGTTCCTGGGGACCGCGGCGACCTCTCAGGTCGTGGCCGAAGCACTCGGGCTGACGCTCCCCCACGCCGCGCTGGCACCATCCGGTCAACCGATCTGGCACGACATGGCCCGGCGATCGGCTCACGCCCTCGTGTCCCTGTCGAGGGCCGGTCGCACGCTCGGCGATATCCTGACCGGGCCATCGATCCGCAATGCGATGGTCGTTCACGCCGCGTTCGGCGGATCCACGAATCTGATCCTCCACATCCCGGCCGTCGCGTTCGCGGCCGGACTGGCTCGACCGACGGTCGATGACTGGCACGAGATCAATACGAAGGTCCCCCGACTCGTCAGCGTGCTGCCGAACGGGCCCTCCTATCACCCGACGGTGCGCGCCTTCCTGGCCGGCGGAGTCCCGGAGGTCATGCTGCACCTCAGGGAGCTCGGCTTGCTCGAGACCTCGGTGCTGACCGCGGCCGGCGAGCCGCTCGAGCGGGTGCTTTCGTGGTGGGAAGCGAGCGAGCGGAGGAAGCGGCTGCGCGAGCGGTTATTCGAGCAGGATGGTGTCGACCCCGACGACGTCATCATGAGCCCGGCTCAGGCCCGGGAGCGCGGGCTGACGAGCACCGTCACCTTCCCTCGCGGCAACCTCGCACCCGAGGGATCGGTGATCAAGAGCACGGCGATCGACCCGACGGTGGTTAACCCCGACGGCGTCTATCGCAAGACCGGCCCGGCCCGGGTCTTCACGCGCGAACGCGACGCCATCGCGGCGATCAAAGGGCAGGGGGATCGGCCGATCCGGCCCGGCGACGTGTTGATCCTGATGGGGCGAGGGCCGATGGGGGCCGGGATGGAGGAGATCTTCCAGATCACTTCGGCACTCCGCTACCTGTCGTTCGGCAAGCATGTCGCGGTCCTCACGGATGCCCGTTTCTCGGGCGTCTCGACCGGTGCCTGCGTCGGCCACGTCAGCCCCGAGGCCCTCGCGGGCGGGCCGATCGGCAAACTCCGCGATGGCGATCTCGTCCGGATCGTCGTCGATCGCATGAAGCTCGAAGGTTCGATCGACCTGATCGGAGCGGAGGGCGTCGAGTTCGGACCGGAAGCGGGCGTCGAGGTCCTGGCCAGGCGATCGGCCCACCCCATGCTCTCGGCCGATCCGGACCTACCCGACGACACCAGGCTCTGGGCTGCCTTGCAAGCGGTTGGCGGGGGTACCTGGGGCGGGTGCGTCTTCGACACCGATGCGATCATCGCAGCCCTTCAGTCCGGTCCCACCGTGAAGGGCATCCGTATTGCTGGGTCAATGACAGAGTCCAGCTCGCCCCATTGACCCGAGGTGATCGCGTCCAGGCGCGATCACCTCGCTTTCTGCCAACTTGCTGTTGCGAGGAGCGGGTGTAGAATCCTGGACCGGGTGAATCTTCAGGACGCTTGGCGGAGTGATCGTATGAGAAAGCAGAGACAGGAATTGGGAGCCCACCTTTATCGGATAGCCCTACTCTGCATCATGTTCGCTGTCTTGTGGGTGAAAGAGTACCTCTGGTCCGCGTTCATCCTGGCGTTGCTGCTGCTTCTCGCCAACACACTCATCATCCCGATTCTCCAACTCATCACGAATATGTCGCATGAGGATGTCGCACCGAGGCGCACGAGAACCCGCCGATCGAAGATCCCTGCACAGCCGGCCGGCACGGATGAAGAGGACGCTGGCCCTATTGATGGCGGCGAAATGGATTTCCGCGAGCCCATGCCAGGCCGGTCCTCTCCCCGGCGGAAAGGGCCCTGAACGTCGGGATTTCGTCGAGCCACCGACAGTCTCATCTGACGAGACGTCGCCGATCGAGCCGCTTCATGAAAGAGGACTTGTTGCGATGTTGTTCGCGGAGCTTGCGAATCCGACCCTCGGCGGCCGCTCGACGTCCGGAACGCTCGGCCAGTTCGCAGAGGTTGACGAGCAAGACGACCGCGCGGTCGTAATCCTGGGGGCGTTTGGTAGCAATCAAGGTGTTCGACCTCGATCCAGGTCTTGGCCTCACGGGCCGCGAGTTCGTCGAGGTAGCTGGCTCGCTCCTCGGCATGCTTCTTCTGGAGTCGGTCTCGCTCTGCCTTGTCGCTCTCGGCTTTGAGGGCGTCTTCTCCTCGCTCCGGGCGTCACAAGCGGAGAGGAGTTGAGCGATTGTCCGCCTACCCGGGCCTACCGCTCGCACACCCTTGGTCCGAGACGCTTCCAGGAATCTCTGGAATAGCTCGCTCCTGAGCAGGAGATCGCCGTCTTCGCGAAGGAATCGCAGCAGATAACCGTCCTTGTCGGCGGTGGGGAGCTTCTTGATCCAGCGTGAAAGCTCCTCGAGCGAGGGCTCGCTCGGCGGATTTCCCTCGCTTCTCACCGCGGCAGTCTCGATCAGGTCGTCATCGACCCGCAAGAATTCCGCCAGCTCCTTGAGGGGTGCCGAGAGCTTCGCAAGGCCCGGCGGGACGGGCGGCTTGAGTTCCTCCCCCTCTTCACCCAGGTCGTCGGCGTCCTCTCCGAACCGAGTTCGGAGCGAAGAGAGCCACCCGATGTAGAGGGCCCGGAAATCGCCACGCATCAACTCCGCACGAACGCCGATCAAGGAAGCCATCCACGGCTCTCCATCGACCCAATCGCCACCTTCCTCCTGTGACACGAACTCGATCACCACGTGTTCTTTCTTGTCATCGATCTCGACGGCTTCGTTGACGGCGTAAGCCGATGCCGCCTCGACATCGAGGAAGCGGACCGGGATCCGCAACATGAACCGGTGGGTCCCCCAGTTGGCGACGTACACGAACGCGTCGAAGTAACGGTCCATCAGCTTCGCGGGATTCCCCCGGAAGTCCCCGTAATTGTACGTGTTCGTGAAGCTCGTCGGCGTGATCTCGGCGCGGCTCGAAGAGCGCCCCCAACTCGTCCATTTCATCCGGTGTGAGCGGGCGATCGATCGTTCGGAACTCGTAATATTGGTATTCGCTCATCTTGAGTGATCCGGAGTGACATCGAAGTCTCTCAGAGCCTGTCCCGGAAGGGTCGTAAACGGTCTTGTAGGGTGGGTGAAACCCACTGGTGGAAGGCCCTTTCGGTGGGTTTCACCCACCCTACAACGGTCCGATGTGGCTTTCGGGACAGACCCTTGAGAATTCGAACCGGGGCCTGTGCAAGAAGCCAACGACCGAAGCGCTGCATCACCCGTTCACCTACGTCCGAGCGTTACCACGCCAGTTTGGCCGGGAAGAATTCGGCGATCAAGTCTTCGTAGTAGGGCCGCAGGGCCTCGACGTCGGGCGGTTGATGGCCCTTGGAGTAGAGGTCGTACGGGTTGAATGCGCGGACGTAGTCCATCCGCCGCCGATCGTCGTCGTTCATGAGAGACGTGTAGGCACCCTCGCGATGCGCGGCGTAGAAGGAGTGATAGCGGATCATCGCCAGCCCCCCTTCGGGCAGGTAATCCTTGACGACGTGATAGAGGTACTCGTCGTGCCCCCATGACATGTGGACCCGATCCAGACCGCAGCCGGCCTCGTAGATCCCGCACTCCGTCTGGTAGGCCGGGATGTCCCAGTCGGGATTATCGCGGAAGAACTCGGGGAAGACAACCTTCTCGGAATAACGGCAGCCGACCGGGAACGTGTCTCCGACGACGGCCCACTGAGGCTCGCCGAACAGGCAGAGGATCTTCCCCAGGTCGTGGATCAGCCCGGTCAGGACGAACCATCGCGGATGGCCATCGGCGCGGATGGCCTCGGCGGTCTGCATCAGGTGTTCGATCTGCGTCAAGTCGGTATCCGGATCGCTGTCATCGACGAGCGTGTTGAGGAACTCCATCGCATCCCAGAGTCCCATGCTCCGATGATCTTTCGCCAGATACTGCTGTTCCTTCGCGAGGACGAACTGGAGCGACTGATATCCATGATTCAGCCGATAGAATTCTCGAACGCCCGGCCGGACGTTCGACCCGTAATCGCGAAATGTGGATGCCTCGCGAGGCTGCGGATATCGTTCCTTCAGGAACGCTTCCCACTCGTCCAGATCGGCAAGCGGGTCAGACTTCGTCGCCCCGATACCACCGTTCAACATGCTCGGGCTCTCCTTCTTGCATCCGCCGGTCGGGCAAACCGTCGGCATTCTCGCCGCCGGACGAAGATCCACTCGATCCCATCGAATATACGATGGAACGCCCGTCCGCCGAAAGGAGCTATACTCAGGATCCGGAGACCCGGTCGAATGGCCCACTCGGTGATGGAGGCCGTTCGTCGCTCGAGGGAGCAGCTTGGACCACCTGGGGTTCAGGCTGACCCCGGGTTGACCGGGGACTCGATACCCCGCGGCCGTGTCATCTCGTCCAGGATCGTTCGGCGCCCGTGGGTGTCATGGAACGTCCCATGGGTCTCGATGACATGCTCGCGATAGATTTCGTGGGCGTTCTTGAGCAATTCGTGGAGCGGCCGAAGATGATAGTGGGGGACGGCGGGGAATAGGTGGTGGGGGATATGCATGTCCTGGCCGTAGACGAAGACAGCCCATCTTGTGAAGGGGTCCGTGAAGAACACGCGAGAGTTCGTGAGCCGGCCGGCGTCGGCGTTGGAATGCTGATAGACATCTCTCAAGAACATGAAATACATGAAGGACGTGGTCAGCGGGACTAACCAGAGGAGCACGAAGTAAATAGCCGAGGCACCACCGGTCGCCCACCTCAGGCGGGCGAGCACGATGATCAAAGCGGTCATGAAACCCAGCCGAAATGCGCCTCCGAGTCGGCTCGAATACGCTTGCCGGAACGGGGAGCGGAACACGGCCCAACCGGGGAGTCGATAGGTGACGATGATCGCCAACGCGAATCCCATCAAGCCGGCCGGGACCAGCCATTCGGGCCGTTTGGAATTCGTCAGGATCCAGGTGACCAGGTTCAGCACGAGAAGATAGAGGATCCCGAGAGCCATGCCCAGCCTCGGCCAGACACGCACGGGCTCGGCCCCGGAATCGGTCCCATCCACGTAGACATTCTTGCCTTGCCCGAGGGTGTTGACCTGGAAATAGGCCCAGGAGTATCCAAGGAAGCGGATCGGCGCGACGACGAGAGCAAGATAGATTACCCGGATAAAACGACCACGAGGCATCGGGAACTCGGCGGCTCGCTTGCCCGCACCAAGATTCTGAAGATCCGGATCGCGATCGGGATCATTGGTGTACTGGTGATGCGCCATGTGAAATAGACGATAAAAATGCACGGTCGTCATCATGGGGAACATGCAGAAGACGTCTGGAATGAAGTCATTCAGGAAGCGATTCTTCACGAAACAATAATGAGATGCCTCATGGCCCAGCCCCGCCAGGCGATGCTGAATCCCGCCGATCAGGATGATGGCGACCGCGAAGACCGGCAGATTCCAGAGCCAGGCCAGCCCCACGACCTGCCGATACTCCGAAAACAACACTGTGCCACCCACGACGACTAATAAGCTCAGGTACTCCAACGCCAAGTAAAGCAAGTTCGTATGATTGTCCACCTGTCGAAGTTGCATGATCTCACGCTGTAATCGCGGGTCTTGAAAGGTCGGACGGCCAATTTGCAAAGTCATCCCGCATTACCCCTTCGTCCCCACCGGATCAGTCGAGGACTATTCCCCGGGCCCACGGCAGATACATGCTTCCATGGCATTAATTCAGTCCACGTAACCCCGCCATCCCAGTATGCCTGGATTTCCCATTTTGGCAAGGTGGAAATCAGCATGCGTAGGATTGCCGCATTCTTGGGATATCGTCAATCGGAAAAGGTACACATGAGGCGCATGGTCTCTGCGATCGGACTGGGAGGTTTACGACGAACGAAGATAGCGAGCGGGGCCTTGCCCGTCGGTACGGCGGTCCTCTAATTTAAGACGGGGCAAAGAGGGATCGAATCGTGCGGGAGAGGAGGAACGGTGAGCGGGACGGGAACGAGGATAGCGAGCATCTCGGGGCTGAGAGGTGTCGTTGGCGATGGGCTGGACCCCGTGACGGTCGTGGAGTTCGCCGCGGCCTACGCAAGCCTGTGCGAGCCCGGTCCGATCGTCGTCGGGCATGACGGCCGGGTCTCCTCCGGGGTCTTTGCCGCGGCGGTCGAGGCCGGTGTCACCGCGACCGGTCACGACGTAATGCTGGCCGGGCCGACGGCGACGCCGACTCTCGGCTGGCTCGTCCGACAAGGCCGCTGTGCGGGCGGGATTCAGATCTCGGCGTCGCACAATCCTCCGCGGTACAACGGGCTCAAGTTCTTCCAGCGGGGGGGCATGGTGCTGGGCGCGGACCAGGGGAGGATCCTGCTCGATCGATTAGACAATCGCGATTTTCGATGGGCGAGCTGGGATGGCCTGGGCCAGTCGCACCGCCTCGAGGATCCCGACTCCGGGCATCTGGACAGCGTGCTCCGGACCCTGGACGTCGCTGCGATCCGGCGCCGCGGCTTCAAAGTGGTCCTCGACGCCTGCCATGGATCGGGTGGACGGCTCGGGGCTCGGCTCCTGGAGGAACTCGGAGTTCGGGCTCTGGTGCTCGGTGAGGTCCCGAATGGGCGGTATGACCATGCACCCGAGCCGACCGAGGCCAATCTGAAGGAGTTCGGCGCCATCGTACCGGCGGTTGGGGCCGCGATCGGCTTCGCGCAGGATCCCGACGCCGACCGACTGGCGATCGTGGACGAGGCCGGCCGCTACATCGGCGAAGAGCTGACTCTGGCACTCGCCGCCCGGCGACGCCTGGAGCAGGCGAGGGGTCCGGTCGTGATCAATATGTCCACGTCGCGGGTCACCGAGGATCTGGCGAGGACGATGGGTTGTCCCGTATTCCGCACGCCGGTCGGCGAGATCAACGTCGTCGAGCGGATGATCGCCGAGGAGGCATTGATCGGCGGCGAGGGCAATGGCGGCGTCATCGACCCGAGGATCGGCTATGTCCGCGACAGCTTCGCGGCCATGGCGATGGTCCTCGACCTGATGGCCGCATCGGGATCGCCACTCTCCCGGTTGGTCGACGAGCTGCCCCGCTATGCGATGATCAAGGATCAATACCCGATCCCTGTGGCCGGATCCGGGGATTCGTCCCGGATGTCGGGGACGGGGCGCGTGTCGGAACTCTGGGATCGGCTCGCGTCGGCATTCCCCGATGCGCGCGCCGATAGACGCGATGGATTGCGCCTCGAGTGGGATGATCGATGGGTCCACATCAGGGCGAGCAACACCGAGCCGATCGTTCGCGTGATCGCCGAGGCGGCCGAGGCGGCCGACGCCCGCGATTTGGCCGGCCGGATCGGTCGATGGGTCGGCACGGCCATGGAGTGATCCGAATGAGTACGTCGACATGGCCCACCTTCGCGAAACCCCCCTCGGTCGCTTTCGTGGATGTGGATGGCACCCTGCTCGCGCATACGACCACGTTCCTCTTCGCGGATCCTCTACCGGAAGGGGTGGATTCGCCGCTCCTTCTTCCTTCGTGCATTGCATCATGGCTTGCAACACAAGTTCGGCCGCCTCGATTACGGGAGGTTGATCGAGATCGGTTTGGGTTATATCTCACGAATTCCCGTCATCGAGCTCGAGCGGGTGGCTTACGAGAACTTCGTGGAGTTCGTCCGGCCGCGACTCTATGAGGGCGTCTACGATCATCTGTCGGGATTGCGGAAGTCGGGGACGCCGATCGTGCTGGTTTCTTCCTCGCCGCGGCTGGTCATCGAGCCCCTGGGTATCTACCTGGGTTGCAGCGAGGTCTTGACGACCCCGGTCGTGATCGAACGCGGCCAATTGATCGCGATCGGCGCGGGGCCGCCTTGCTATGGCGAGGGGAAACTCTACTATGCCAGGGAGTGGGCGGCCGAGCACCGCGTTGACATGGGGAAGGCGGTGGCTTATGCCGATAACTGGAGCGATCGCGCACTCCTGGAGCAAGTCGGACGAGCGGTCGTCGTGAATCCCCGGGGGCGGTTGCTTCGCCTCGCCCGCGTCCGGGGATGGGACATCGTGCGGCCGAATCGGCCCGATTGATCCAAGCCCTTTGTTCATATTGCCTTCGATCGAAGGCGCCACGACGGCAGTTGATCGGGTCGTTCGAAAACAACTGTTGTCGTTGACAATCCGGGTTGGCGTTCGTGGCGACTCAAGATCGTCACCGGATCAGTGCGTGGGGACATGTTTTCCCGGCAAGAAGGAATGCCTCGCGTTTCCGGCGAGGATTCGATAGAATGACGGTCCGTAGTCGAGCGATACTTCGCGCGGTCAACGTCCGTTGATCTTGAGCGGAATGCTTGGAAGTGACCGTGTGCATGAAGCGAGATCCAGCGGTTATGAACGAGAATAGCAACCCTTCAGACGAACCCGCCAGTCCGAATCAGCGGCCAAGTGGCGGCTTGGAGCCCGTGTCGCCCCGGACCCGCAAGGTCGGACCAACCGCCGTTGCGTTCGTGATCGGCCTGGCCGCGCTGACAGCCCAGGCTTCGGAATCCGACCTGGTACGAGACATCCAGAGATACTGCACGGTCTGCTGGCGTAATGCCCGGCTGGACCCCAGACTCTGGGATGATTGCACCCAAGAGGTGTGCTGCCGTCTCCTCACCAAGGCGCGCGACGGTCAACTCGACCTGACCCAGGTCCTGGCCGAGGATACGTCCGATCGCCGCGAGCTCGTCCGGGCCATCGACATGGTCCGGAAGCGCGTCCAGAGAACCAAGCGATTCCAGGCGTTGGACGGGCTCACGACGCCGGTCACCGACCTCGATCAGCGCGAACGCGACCGGATCGAGCTGGGAGAGATCCTGGAGTCGGCCCGCCGCTCCGTCTTGAGCAAGCGGCAAGATCGCATTATTGAGCTGTGGATGCGTGGTTCCTCTGTCCCGGAGATCGGGGCGGAACTCAATCTCCCGCTGACGCGGGTCAGCGACGAGAAATACAAGGCCCTGCGCAAGCTGCAGCATCACCTTCAAAGCCATCGGGATGAGCTGGAATTCGGGCTTCCTTCCACGATGATCGGCTGACGACAGGTCGAGCCCTGGCGAACAGGGTCATCGACAGTCATCGATGGCATTGAGAACGGCGTCGCTGTGGCCGTCCACTTTGACACGAGGAAAGACAGCACGAACGATACCCTTCGCGTCGATGACGAAGGTGGTCCGTTCCACGCCCATGGATTTCCGGCCGTACATGTTCTTCTCCTTCCAGACCCCGTACGCCTCGCAGACCTGATGCTGTTCGTCTGCGAGGAGGGCGAAGGGTAGGTTGAACTTCTGCACGAACTTGGCATGGGAGCTCGGGGAATCCGGGCTGACTCCGAGGATTATCACGCCTCGAGCCTGGTATCCGGAGAAGTCGTCGCGAAACGTGCAGGCTTCCTTGGTGCAGCCGGGTGTATCGTCCTTGGGATAGAAATACAGGACGATCGACGAACCTCGTAATTCGGAGAGCTTCGTTGCGACTCCCATCTGGTCGGGGAGTGTAAAGTCGGGTGCTTCCTGGCCCACTTCAACCATGTTGAACCTCCAGGTTCTCCGAGGTCTCGGTAACGATGGAGCGAGCCGATTGCTTTGCCTTTCTCGCGGACTGGCACGAATCCGGCTGATCGAGCGAACAAGCCGTCGATCGCAATGAGTTTAGACGAAGAAGGGCCGACGGCAAGAGGAAGGTACTGCGATGGGACAAAGCGAGACCTTCGAGCACACGGCCGACCTGGGACTTCGGGTCGTCGGAGCCGACTTGTCGGAGTTGTTCGAGACCGCCGCGACGGGTCTCTTCGATATCGTCGTCGCCAACCGGGCCTCCTTGCGAGCCGTCGAACAGGAGTCCGTTGCCCTGGCGTCCGATTCGACCGAGGATTTGATGCTCGCCTGGTTGAATGAGCTGATTTACCGTAGCGAGACCCGCCATCGATTGTACGGTCGCTATTCGGTCGCGGTGGACGAAACGGGTCGGAGCCTTCAGGCGATCATCGCCGGTGAACCGATCGACGCGACGCGACATGTCCTGGACCACGAGGTCAAGGCGGCAACCCGACATGGTCTGTTCGTGAGGCCGTGCGCCGCAGGATGGGAAGCCGAGATCATCCTCGACATCTGAAGCTCACCGCGACGACAGCGTGCGACCTCGCGTCTCAGGATGGGCCCCGCGGATCGATCGTCTCTGCCTTTCATGGGATCGCTTCAACGGCGAGCTGATGGAGGTTGATGAAAGCCTCCGCCTCCTCTCGCGTGAAGATGCCCTCTGTGGTGCCGAGCGCGCGGACGCAACTGGCACCGACGGCGCTGGCCAGCTTCAGGCACTCGATCTCGGATCGGCCCTCGAGGAGCCCCAGGATGTATCCGGCGTTGAACGCGTCGCCGCCTCCGGAGCCGTCCAGATACGGCACGGGATAGACACCCAGGCGGACCCGCGACGACTCGGAAATCGAGACGACGCCGCGGTCGCCGAGTGTGATCACGACCCTTCGAGCGCCCAGTTCTCGGAAGATGTGGGCTTGTCGGATCGGGTCGGACTCGCCGAGGATGAGCTCGGCTTCGTCCGTATTGGGGACGAAGATGTCCGTCTGGGGTAGGATCACCTTGAGCCGGTCGAGATACTGACCGGGTCCTGGCGTCGCGACATCGAGCAGGGTGAGCGTCCCCGCCGCCCGGGCCCGGCGAAACCGCTCGGCCAGCTCGTGGGCATCGAGTTTCGGCAGGATCAAGAAATAGCCGATGTGAAGGACCTGCGGTGGACGATCGAGCACGGCATCCAGATCGGCGGCCACGAACCCCCGGTTCGCCCCTCCGGCATGAATGAAACGGCGATCCTCGCCCTTCACATTCACGATCAGCGTCTGACTGGTCGGGAGCGACGGATCGGTCTTGAGCGCCGAACAGTCGATCCCGTGGCTGTGCAGGGTCTCTGTCGCGAAGCGTCCGAAGACGTCTGTGCCAACCCTGGCACAGATCCTCGTTCGCACGCCCAGCCTCGACAGGTCGACCGCGGTATTGGCCGCCCCACCGCCGATATTCAGGACGAGGTTATCCACCTCGATCAACTCGCCCGAGCGGGGCAGGTGATCCAGGGGCGGAGAGACATGGTCCGCCACCACCAATCCGGCACAGACGACCGGGGCCGCGGGACCATTCGCCATCGAAGACGTAGACAAATCCTGCAAGCTCCCGGCCCCCGAATTGTCGACAACAGCCGCTCGATGGAACTCTGGATCATCGCGATCGCGAAGGCATGATCGGCAAAGCGTACAATGACCGTCCTGGGGCGGTTCGCGGCTTCAGGACGGATTGTCGATGGAAGCAACGACCTCATCTTTACCGATCGAGACGACCGATTCATCCTCCTCGTCGATCACGCGTTTGCCGACCAGTTCCTCGAGCTCACTTTCGGTGAGGACCTCGCGCTCGATGAGTGCTTCGGTCACCCGCTCGAGGTCGTCCCGATGCTCCTCCAGGGTCCGATAGGCACGCGAGTCGGATTCGCGGAGGATCCGGGCGACCTCCTCGTCGATCAACTGGGCGGTGTGCTCCGAGTGATCGCGGAGCTCGGCCATCTCGCGACCGAGGAACGGATGCTCCTCCGAGGCGCGGAAGAACACGGGGCCGACGACCTCGCTCATCCCGAACTGGGTGACCATCAACCGAGCCAGGCGCGTGGCCTGCTTCAGGTCGTCGGCGGCGCCCGTGCTCATCTCGCCATAGACCAATCGCTCGGCGGCTCGGCCGCCCATGATCGAGTCCAGCTTGGCGAGGATCTGGCTCTGGTTGTAGTTGAACCGGTCCTCTTCGGGGAGGTATTGAGTGACCCCGAGGGCGCGGCCGCGAGGGATGATCGTCACCTTGTGGACCGGGTCGGACTTGGCGGTCAGCCATCCGACCAGGGCGTGGCCGGCCTCGTGGAAGGCGGTGACCCGCTTGTCTTTCGGGGTGATCACGTCCTCGCGCTTCGCCCCCAGGATGACCTTGTCGAGGGCGGCGTCGAGGTCTCGGGAGTCGACGGCCGACTTGTTCTCTCGGGTCGCCAGCAGGGCGGCCTCATTCACCAGGTTCGCCAGGTCGGCCCCGCTCATGCCGACGGTACTCCGCGCGATCCGTTCGAGATCGACGTCGGAGGCCAGGGGGACGTTGCGGATGTGGACCTTGAGGATCTCGAGGCGGCCTTTCCGGGTCGGCCGATCGACGGTGACATGGCGGTCGAAGCGCCGGGACGGAGCAAGGCCGGGTCGAGGACGTCGGGCCGGTTGGTCGCCGCCAGCACGATCACGCTCTCGCTGGGTGAGAACCCGTCCATCTCGGTGAGGATCTGATTGAGCGTCTGCTCGCGTTCGTCATGTCCGCCGCCCAGTCCGGCACCTCGGACGCGGCCGACGGCATCGATTTCGTCGATGAAAAGGATACAGGGGCTATTCTCCTTGGCCGTCTTGAACATGTCGCGGACGCGGCTGGCACCGACGCCGACGAACATCTGGATGAATTCCGAGCCCGAGATCGAATAGAACGGCACTCCCGCCTCTCCGGCGACCGCGCGGGCGAGCAGCGTCTTGCCCGAGCCCGGCGGGCCGACCAGCAAGACACCCTTGGGGATTCGCCCTCCGAGCCGCTGGAACTTCTCGGGATTCTTGAGGAACTCGACGATCTCCTGGAGCTCCGACTTGGCATTCTCCAGGCCGGCCACCTCGTCGAACGAGGTCCGCTGTTTCGATTTGTCGTGTCGCTTCGCCGGGCTCTTCACGAAACTGCCGAGGATGCCACCATCGAACTGGTCCCGGGCACGCCGCATCATCAGGTAGATCAGGCCGAGGACCACGAACATCGGCAGCAGGAGCATCATCCAGGCGAGGCCGCTGGCCGAATTGGGCGGATTCCCCTCGATCTTGACGACCTCGGTATCCTGGCCGGCCGGATGCGTCGCGAGTTTTTCATAGAGCGGCTTGATCAGTTCCTCGGACGGAATATATGTGATGAATTTCCGCACCTGGATATTCGTCCCGGGTGACGGGCTGAAGGGCGCTTCCTTGCGGAGCTCGCCGCGGAGTTCGTTGCCCAGGACCGAGAGGATCTTGACGTTCCCGCCCTCAACCTGTTCCCAGAACCAGGGATAATACGTGACCTGGGTCTCCTGCTTCGGCACGAAGTGCCAGAAGATCAGGGCCAACAGCCCGATCACGATGAGCCAGAGCCAGGGGGGCGTTGGTGACCCACCGGACCCATTCGCCTTGCGCCCTGCGATCGGCGGCCTGCGCGGGGTCTCCTGTTGCGGCGGTCGATTCTCCATGCGTTCTCACCAATTTCGACGCGATGAATAATAAGCGTCGGCCGATCGGCTCGACGCGCAGCGACGGCCGTCTCGCAACACCCGCCGCTCATGAATTGTAGCGAACAACTTCCAAAAGTTCAGGGGGGCTCTCCACCCCAAATCCTAATTCCACCCCGTTCTGGCTGACGGAACGGTTGACAGGGTTGCTGGCAACCGAGAAATCATCCATCTTACCTGGAAGGGACAACATAAGCTAGAACGTCGGGACAATAGCTTAATCCCTCATCGACGCGAAGGGTTAGAGTCTGTCTTGAAAACCCCGGAGGGGCGGAGTCGTCAAGCTCGGGGCGTCAGCCCCGAGCTAAAGTGGCTGCGCAAAAAATAATCCCCACCATTTCTTCGTTTGCCGCCTCAACGTCCGGCATCGCCGGACGTTGAGGCGGCAAACGGGGAGGAATGGGCATTCGTAAGGTGAGTTCGTCTCTCAACTCGGGACTGACGCCCCGAGCTTGACGACTCCGCCCCTCCGGGGCGAGAAGAGACCGTTCGGTCGAGCTGCCACTCAGGAATGCGCCGATCCCGATCCGACGGCCTCTAACCATTTCTCGCAGTCCATGGCCGCGGCGCAACCCGATCCGGCGGCCGTGATCGCCTGTCGATAGTGGGTGTCCACGACATCACCGCAGCCGAATACGCCCTCGATGCTGGTCGCCGTGCCGTAATTCGGCATGGTATCGAGCAATCCTGCGGGTGCCTCGATCCCGCTCCAGGCCAATGCAGTACGGGTCAGGAGATAACCTTCGGGCGTCGTCGCGAGCTGATTCTGGAAGACGGACGTATTCGGGACATGGCCGATGGCCAGGAACAGACCATCGATCTTGAGGTCGCGCGTCGAATCGTCCTTAGTCGAACGTAGCTTGACACTCGTCAGGACCTGGTGCCCGCCATGCGCCTCTCCCTCGATCGCCTCGACGGCCGAGTTCCAGGCATAGTCGATCTTGGGATTCTGGAACATCCGATCCTGCATGACCTTGGAGGCCCGCAAGGCGTCCCGACGATGGATGAGCGTGACCTTGCTGGCAAATCGAGTGAGGAAAGTGGCCTCCTCGGCCGCGGAGTCGCCGCCTCCGACGACGGCGATCGCCTTGCCGCGATAAAAGTGGCCGTCGCAGGTCGCACACGTGCTGACGCCGTTGCCCCGGAAGGGTCCCTCGATCCCGAGCCATCGCGCCGAGGCTCCGGTCGCGACGATCAGCGCATCGCTCGTGTAATCGCGAATCGTCCCGCTCGAGGGGTCGCCACTGGGGTCATCGGTGGTGCGGAGCTGGAAAGGACGCGTCGACAGATCGGCTTCGAACACCGTCTGCCAGTGGCAAGCCGCGCCGAACCGCTCGGCCTGCTTACGCATGAGGTCCATCAAGTCCGGACCGTTGATCCCCTCGGGGAAGCCGGGGAAATTATCCACGGCGGTCGTGAGGGTCAACTGGCCTCCCGGCTCTTTCCCCTCGAAGACCAAGGGCGCGAGATTGGCACGGGCCGCGTAGAGAGCGGCCGTCAATCCCGCTGATCCCGAGCCGATAATGATCACGGCGGCATGCGACTGAGAAGACATCATACCCTCTATCAACCAACGCTTCACGATCGAATCACGACCGGCTCGGCCGGCATGCCCTCGAAGACGGCACGTCGAACGGCGAAAGAGCGAGGCCACTCCTCGCTATGCTCCCATATTATCAGGCCGAGTCCAGATCCGACCGGGTCGTGGTGGCCGGATCCGATCGGAGATCCGGGCGATATGGATGAGTGATTGTCACGAAGTATCGAGATGATGAGTAGAAAACACAAAGCCGTCCCGCCGATTCGGGACGACCGGTCGTGCGGCTTTGGACATGAACTAGAGTGCTATTGAGCCTCATCAGTCATCGGCGTAGTCGTCTGGCGTGACGCATCATCTCTACCCGGGCGGAATGAGACGCATCGGGGATCTGAAAAGGAATCCACTCATGCTCGTGCTGACCCGAAAGCTCATGGAGAAGCTTTTCATCGGCGAGGACATTTGCGTCACCGTCGTTCGACTCGAGGGAGGACAGGTGCGGTTGGGGATCGATGCCCCGCGCGAGGTCGCCGTCGTACGCGCGGAGCTGGTGCCCGAGCGACAGCCTCCGCGGGGTCATGCGCCCCCCCACTTGAAGCCGGGTGAGGGCCGGCAGCCGATCAAGCATTCGCCATACGAGGCTCGTGGAAACGATAGCCGACGCCGCGGACGGTCTCGATGAGCTCGCCCGCATCGCCGAGCTTCTTCCGCAGACTCTTGATGTGAACGTCGATCGTACGCTCCAGGACGATGGCGTCTTCGCCGATCGCCGCATCCATCAGCTCGTATCGCGTGAAGGCTCGTCCCGCCTGCCGGAGCAAGACTTCCAGGAGCCGGAACTCCGTCGGAGTCAGGGGGAGCTCCTGATCCCGATAGAGCGCCCGATGACTGTGTCGATCGATGATGATCCCCTGGCTCTCGATCACTTTGCCGGCGACCGACTCGGCCTTCAATTGCCGTTGAACGGAGTTCCTTCTTGATGCGCTGGATCAGGATCTTCATGCTGTATGGCTTGGTCACGTAATCATCCGCGCCGGTCGCGAACCCGACCAGCTCGTCGGATTCCTCCGCCTTCGCCGTGACCATGATGATCGGGATCTCCCGGGTGCGAGCCCCCAGGCGGAGCTCCCGGCAGACTTCCAGCCCGGGCTTGTTCGGCAGCATCAAATCCAGGACGACGAGGTCGGGCAATTTCAACTGGGCCTGCCTGAGTCCTTCCTGGCCGTCGAACGCCACGAACACTTCAAATCCCTCGCGTTCCAGGTTGCAGGTCAAGACTTCGACGAGCGAACGCTCATCTTCGATGACGAGGATTTTAGGCTTGGGCATGGGAGCGTCGTGAATCTCAGTGGATGATAGTCCAATAAGTGGCTACCCTTACTATCATAGTCTAGGCGATGACAAATCCATGTCCGGGAGGTTAAGAAACGATGAATGATCGATGAACGAACGGTGTAATCCATCATCTGCTCGTCGCCCGAGGAGGCCGGTCGAAAAGGCGGCGGACGATCCGATCGCGAGTCTTATTTCGTCGAGTCGTGGGTGGACATTGGCGGTGGCTCCGTCAGTTCGAGCATCCTCCGTACGACCTCGGCAAGGTTGTGTGTCTCCAGGTAAATCTGGCGTTGCCTCATCGATCCCGTCGGCTGCTCGGCCAGATCGCGGAGGGATCGCAGGTAGGGGGAGCAGCCGAGTTCCTCGCCTCGCTCCTCGAGCCGATCGACCAGGTTATGGACGACCCGACGCGCGGGAATGGCCTGGTATGTGACCGGGTTGACGAGCTTGGCCTCGAGCCCGTAACGGCAGGCACGCCACTTGTTCTGGCGTACCATGAAGGGATGACAATCATACTGATAGGTGCCGCGATCGATCTCCTCGGAGAGGTCGAAGATCAGGCACTGGATCAGCGCGGTCAGGGCCAGGACGTGTTCGATCGACGGGGGCATGTCGCAGATCCGGACCTCGACCGTCCCGAAGTTGTGGTGGGGGCGGACGTCCCACCAGATCTCGCGGATCGTCTTGATGAAACCGGTCTGGACCATGTGGTTCAGGAGCCAGGTATACTCCGACCAGTTCCGCATCAGCGGCGGGAGACCGGCGGTAGGGAGGGTCTCCATCACCTTGACGCGCTGCGAGTGGAGGCCCGTATCGCGGCCCTGCCAGAACGGGCTATTGGCCGAGAATGCCAGCAGGGTGGGGAGATGCTGCATGATCCGGTCGCAGATCATGATCGCCTTGTCGCCCGAGTCGACGCCGACATGGACGTGGAGGCCGAACGTGACGAGTCGCCGGGCGGTCTCCTGGAGCAGATCGATCAGGCCATGATAGCGCTCGTCGGGGGAGACATCCTGGTCCTGCCATCGGGAAAAGGGGTGGGTCGCGCCCCAGAAGAGCTTCAGATCATGGCGGCCCGCGGCCTCCCGGACCACGCGGAGCTTCTCCTCGAGATCGCTCCGGACTTCCTCGACGGTGTTGCAGACTTTCGAGTTGATCTCCAGGTAGCACTGCAGGAGTTCGGGCTTGACCGAACCCTGGAGTCCCTCGGGGATCCCGGCCAGGACCTCGGAGATCGCGCTGCGGAGTGCCATGGTCTCGTGGTCGACCAGATTCAGCTCGATCTCCACGCCGAGCGATGGCCGATCGTTTGTGACGAACTTGAAGAGGCTCACGACGACCGGCTCCTTGGTGAGAGGGAGAGGAGGACCGCGGCGTGCGCCAGGGTCTTGGCGCCGACGGCCAGCGCGGCCTCGTCGATGTCGAAGTGGGCGGAGTGGAGGCCGTGACGCGGCCGGTCGAGCGATGCCACCCCCAGCCGCAGCAGGCATCCGGGTACATGTTTCAGGTAACCGGAGAAATCTTCGCCGCCCATGCTGGGGAGGCGGATCTCGTCAACATTCGACTCGCCGACGACATCCTGGGCGGCCCGCACGCAGATCGCCGTGACTTCGGGATCGTTGAAGACGGCCTCGGTCCCCTGGAGAAACGTGACATCGATGCTGGCGCGCGTCGCCGCGGAGAGTCCGCGCGCGATCTGGGTGATACGCTCCTCGACCTGGGCGGCCGCGCGATCGCTGAAGGTCCGGATGGTCCCCGAGATCTCCACCTCGTCCGGGATGACATTCGGGCTGCTCCCTCCGCGGATGCTGCCGAACGTGACGACGGAGGGATCGCGCACGTCGACCGATCGCGGGACGAGTTGATAGAGGCTCGATATCAACTGGGCGGCCACCGCGATCGGATCGACCGCCAGATGAGGACGGGCGGCGTGGCCGCCGACCCCTCGAATGACGATCTGAATTTCCTGACAGCAAGCGGTCAGGACGCCGACGCGCTGACCGATCCGGCCGACGCACAGATCGGGATCGACATGGAGCGCCGATGATCGACCGGACGTCCTCGATCGCACCCGCGGCGACCATCTCGTGAGCCCCCTCGCTCACCTCCTCGGCCGGCTGGAAGATCGATCGCCAAGTGATCTGTTCCGGGAGGTCATTGCGGCATGTCCACATCGCGAGCGAGGCGACGAGTGCCATGGTCGCATGAGCATCGTGGCCGCAGGCGTGCATCAGGCCCTCACGGCTCGACCGGTAAGGCACGGTCTTGGCGTCGGGGATCCGGAGTGCGTCGATGTCGGCACGGATCGCGACGCGCGGCCGGTCCCCCTGGCCTTCGGGCTCGGCGACCAATCCCCGCCCCGACGGAACGATCCGGACAAGGAGGCCCGCCTCGCCGAGTTGCCGGGCCAGGTACTGGGTCGTCTCATATTCCTCGCCGCTCGGCTCCGGATGGGCGTGCAGGTATCGTCGGATGGAACACCATCGTTCGACCTGAGAATCGATGTACGAATCAATCGCTTCCCGCCACTTTCTCATGATCGCTCCCGTCCTCACCGATACCGGTCCCGAGCTTATTCTCCGATTCTACTTCGGTCGGCGCCATTTCTCCACGAGTGATGATAGCGACGGGACAACGCCGACGTCGGATTGTCCAGAATTACCGCTCGTCTCGTGGGAGTGATTCGACGGGTGGCGAGGAAAAGGGGGAGCCTGAGCGGGACTTGGTGATCGTGCGGCCTCGACAGGAGGAAAACGGCCGAAACGGTGGCGGGCCGCATACCAGGCGAGCGCATCCCTTCGAAGCGTTTCGTATTGGCCGACGCCGATCAAGCCTCCTTCCTTCCATCGCTTCCAACGCACGAGTCTCGATTCCAGGACTCGGTCGGAGGAGAGCCAGATGTAGAGCGGGCCGATAGGGATTGAGAACCCTGCCGAAAACCAGAGCAAGGGATTTGCATGGAAGACGTGGCTGATGAGCACCGACAGCCCACCGAAGGACAAACAGACCCCGGCATAGAGGGATATGGACTCGATCAGGCCCGAGAGTACACGGGCGCGAGAAGTGTACCAGTTCTCAGGCATGTTCGGGATGGATCAAGCCAATGAGTAAGAAGATCGGCAGGGCGACCGCAAGAAACCCGGCCCACATCGGACCGAGACCGAGTAGCATCGATACGATCATCCCGATCGAGCCGGCAGCCATCACGAAAGCTGCCGATCCATGGTATGCGTCGAGCTCGTCGAGGCGAAGCCGGATGCGATGACCAATCCCACTCATCGGTTCGCGATGGGGCTCCGAACGCCCCTCATGTTCAAAGAGCCCAGTTATGGAGCTTCGTCGATGGTTGCATTCGCGTTCGGCCGGTCGCTCTCGACCTTCCTTGGCGTCGGGGGGACGTGGTGGGGTGGGCTCATTCTCCGATCGGGGCATACTCGGCGATTTCATCGTGCCCTCGGGGTTCATCACCTTGCCATTCTCCTACTTACGACTTTATCTCAACAGTCCGGGTTTGCCTAACCATCGCCCGGGAGGTCGCCTTCGCCATCCTGGACTCACCGTGTGCGCACCGCTTTCATCGCCTCCGCGTATGTCTCGAGCAAACCATACTTGGCCGCCCAGGTCGTATACATGAAGCCGATGATCCCCTTGACGTTCCGCGCGGCCTCGTCCCAGGTCTGGAAGTTCGAGAGGTCGTCGACATCATAGTAGCCGGCGATGAGCTGACGATGGCCTCGACCGGCGAAGAATGCGAGGCTCTCGCGGGCCTTGCCGCCATTCCAGTTGGCGATGATCACGTCGCGCGGTAGCCCCTCCCACGAGCCCTTGAGCGAGCCGTTCACGAGGTAGTAGGAGTCGACCGCGTTATGGTTGGGGTCGAACATATCCGACCAGACGACGATGCGCGCGTTCGGATTGACGGATTTCAGGATCGTCGTGCACTGGCGGACGTTCTCCGCCAGGAGTTGACCGGGCGTCAGCCTGCGATCGCGGCAAGCCTTGCACCAGTTCGCCACGCGGATCTCGTCGTGCGACATGAAGAACGTGCGGGGGTGGAACAGCTCGTTGACCCGGCGCGCCTGATCGCGAAGGATCTGATCCATCTTCGGCTCGCTGAGGCAGCACATCACCTGCGAACTCTGCGTGATGATCGGGTGATACCAGACTGACGAGGAGCCGATCCCCACTCTTGATCCGCGAGCCGGGCTTGATCCGGATCCTCGCCCCGACATGGTTGAACTCGTACTCGCCGGACCAGGGCACATTGCCGAGCTGGGGATCGATCACGGGCTCGAAGTCGCGGCCTTCTTCGTAGGTCGTCCGACGGTCGGCCGACTTGATCGTCAGGGGACAACCCTCGCGCCGCAACACGTTCACCAGGGGCAACTCTTCGAGCGAGAGGTCGTCGAGCCAGAGTGACCCCGGACCTTCGCCCCAGATCCCGACGTAGAGATTCGCCGCTTTCTGATCGAGGCTGTTGAAGACCACCTCGACCTGCTTCCAGTCCTGGTTCGACTCGAGGCCGCCCTCGTGGAAGGTCAATTGACGACCCGGCTGGCTCGCCCCCAAGGCCAGTAGCTGGAAGGCCCCCACCGGACCGAGGTCTCGGGTCTTCGCCCAGCAGGAGAACCGATAGGCGGTGTTCGGGCGCAGATCGACCTGTTGCACCAGTCTCACGTTCGGCGAGCTGCGTCCTGCCCCTTTGATTCCGGGCTCGAGCCGGCAAGAGAGCCGTCCACCGTGGACGACATCGCGATCCGCGAAAGTCGTCAGACCCGGGTCGTCCTGGTAAGAGAGTGCGTCGAACCGATGTCCCCGGGACTGCTCGAGGCCACCGTTGCGCAGCTGGGTGGTCCCTCGAGGATCGAACCTGGCCTCCAGATGGTGGGCTCCGGCCAGGACAGGCCCTCCCTCCGCGACCTGCCCCTTCCTTGCCGCGGTCTCGATCGGCTCGCGGACTTCGTATGGCTGGTCGATGACCGGCAAGCCCTCGGCGAGGTTGGGGTCGTGCGAGAGATGTCCGTTGCTGTATCCGATCGAGAAGACCGCGGGAATCAGCTCGATCCCGGCTTTGGCCGCGGCGACCTTGACCCGCTCGACATTGCGGAAGTAGAAGTCGGGTACCCGGTCCAGGACCTGGAGCTTGTAGTCCGCGAGAAGGATCCCCGTGTAGCCATCGCGGCTGGCTCGCTGGATCAACGCGATCACGTCGTTGGTCGACTGTTCGACCTGCATGTTGGCGCTGCAATAAACCCAGCGCTCGCCATACGGGGATCCCGCCTGTTCCGCGGCTGTCGCGGCGCCCGTCAAACCGAACGAAGAGGGATATCGCGGCCAGGAAACGGGAGCGATCGCTGGGGGTTGGCCGACGGATCATGTGCGGACCTCGCGAGTGGTGCGTGGAGGGTGCTGGATCGGAAGGATACGACCCGTCGATGGCGCAGCCCGGACGGCGCAGACCGCGATCCCGGGATTAGCCGCGGTCATTCTCCGAGGGTAAATCGATGAGTCCGTCGAGACAAGGGCGCGGTCGCTCGGAGAGGGTCAGCCGATACGTCCCGTGATGTACGCTTCGGTTCGCTTGTCCTTGGGATTGGTGAAGAGCAGGTCGGTCGGGCTGAACTCGGCGAGGACACCGGTCGGGCTCCCCTCGGTGGACGAGTCATCGAGCATCAGGCAGGCGGTCATGTCGCTGACGCGTCGGGCCTGCTGCATATTGTGCGTGACGATGACGATCGTATAGTCGTTCTTGAGGTCGTCCATCAGATCCTCGACCCGGGCGGTCGAGATCGGGTCGAGGGCGGAGCATGGCTCGTCCATCAGGATGACTTCGGGCTCGACGGCCAGCGTCCGGGCGATGCAGAGCCGTTGCTGCTGGCCGCCGGAGAGCTCGAGGCCGGAACGGTTCAGCTTCGTCTTGACCTCATCCCACAACGCCGCACGACGCAGCGATCGCTCGACCAGCTCGTCCATGTCTCCCCGGTAACCGTTGATCCTCGCCCCCCATGCCACGTTGTTGTAGATGCTCTTGGGGAACGGATTCGGCTTCTGGAAGACCATGCCGATCCGTCGCCGCAGGACGACGGAGTCGATGGCGGGGCCGGAGATCAGGTCGCCATCGAAGAGGATCTCGCCCTGCATGCGAGCCCCGACGATCAGGTCGTTCATCCGATTGAAGCAGCGGAGCAAACTACTCTTGCCGCATCCCGACGGGCCGATCATCGCCGTGATCTTGTTTCGCGGGATGTTGATGTTGATGTCTTTGAGGGCCAGGGATGGGCCGTACCAGACGCAGAGGTCCTTGGTCGTCAGGACGTCCGGATCGATCGTCCGAGTCGAGCTGGCGTCCGAAGGAGCCGGCTCGGCCTTGGGGGTGGCGAGGCCGGGGGGAGTTCGGGTTTCGGAGACGCTCATCGATGGTCTCGTCGGGTTGATGGGGCTCGGATCGGTCGATCAACGATAACGCCGGAACCGGTTCCGGATCACGATGGCCGTGGCATTCATCGCGAGCAGGAGTGCGATGAGGATCAGGATTCCGCCGGCGGCCACGACCTTGAATTGCCTGGCCGGCTCGTTGGCGTAATTGTAAATCTCGACCGGGAGGGCCGAATAGATGTCGAGCGGTCCCCGGGGCGGCCTCAGCACGGAGCCGGCGGCACCGACCATGATCAATGGGGCCGTCTCGCCGATCGCTCGCGAGAGGCCGAGGATCGTCCCCGTCAGGATCCCGGGTATCGCCGAGGGCAAGACGTGGTCGCGGACGACCTGCCAGCGCGTGCCGCCCAGGGCCAAGGCCGCCTGACGGAGCGACTGGGGGACCGCGCGAAGTGCCTCTTGCGTGGTGATGACGATGATCGGCAGGATCAGGAGACTGAGCGTCAGGACTCCCGCCAGCAGTGACTTTCCCAACGCCAGCGATGAGAACCCGAAACCGCGTACGAAAAAGGCCAGACCGAGGATGCCGTAGACGATCGACGGGACACCTGCCAGGTTGGCGATGTTCGTCTGAATCAATCCGCGCAATCGTCCCGGAGGCGAGTATTCCTCCAGATAAACCCCGGCACCGATCCCGACCGGGATCCCGATCAACGCGACCATCCCCAGCAACCAGAGGCTCCCGATGATCCCGACCTTGTAACCCGCTTCACCGGGTTCGGTCGCCTGAATCTGCGTGATGAGGTGCCCGACAAGGATCCGAAGCTCGCTCAGGTTCGCCCGGATCGCGTACCAAGGATTGTCGGGCAGGCCCTGGAGAGCCGAGTGGACGATGGAGCCCAGGAGCACGAGGAGCGATGCGGCCCCGGCACAGGTCGCGATCAGGCAGACCCCGCCGAAGATCGGACTCAGCAAACGACGCAGCCAGCGATTGGGACGGAACCGTGACAAGGCGTCCGGATTCATTGGTAGACCTCGCGGAAACGGCGCAAGACCAACCCGGAGAGCATGTTCAGGATCAACGTTATCGCAAAGAGCGACAGGCCCACGGCGAACAGCGAGAGGTACTTGGGGCTGCCGTATGGCGCGTCTCCACTGATGACCTGCACCATGTAGGTCGTCATGGTCTCGATGCCGACCCGAGGATCCCAGGTAATCCGCGGGGTCGTCCCCGCCGCCAATACCACAGCCATCGTCTCGCCGACCGCGCGACTGATTGCCAGGATGAAGGACGCGAAGACTCCCGAGAGGCCCGCCGGCAGCACGACCCGCGTCGAGACCTCGAACTTGGTCGCCCCCAGGCCGTAGGCCGCTTCCCGCAGGCCCTGCGGGACAGCCGAGAGCACATCCTCGCTCAGCGAGGACACCAGCGGGATGATCATCACGCCGACGACGATGCAGGCACTCAGGGCATTCGTGGTCATGACATCGATGCCCAACTGTCGGAGGGCTGGCGTGACCATCTGGATCGCCAGATAGCCATAGACGATCGTGGGGATGCCCGCCAGCAACTCGAGCGAGGGTTTCAATACCGCTCGGAGGCGTCGAGGGGCATACTCGCTCAGGTAGATCGCACTCAGCAGCCCGATCGGTAGCGCGATCGCCGAGGCGCCCACGGCGATCACCCATGTCCCCCAGAGCAGGGGCGCGATGCCGAATTTCGGAGGCGTAGCTTCCGGCTTCAGTACCGTGCCGAAGAAGAACCCGGGGACGCTCACCTCAGGGAGTCGGAAGAACTCGAAGCTCTGGGCGCTCAGGACGACGATGATGCCCAACGTGGTCAGCACGGTGATGGCCGCACACAGGATCAAGCCGATCGTAACGGCAGCTTCCCAGAATGCCAGGAATGGCGAGTGGCCAGCCCAGAGGTTTTCCTCCGAGAGGTCGGCGCCGGCACCATCGCCAGTGATCGTTTGCGAGGACAAGGGCTTCGTCCTTACTCGGTCTTCGATGGGCCGGAGGGCTTGGACTCGGCGACGCTGCCCGACAGTAGCTTGGAGAGGATCTCCAGATTGGCCGACTTCTCTTCGGGCGTCGGGGCGACATATCGTGCCTTTTCGGCGAGAGTGTCGATATTCTCGAGGTAGTACTTGAGGAACTGGGCCACTTCGGTCCTGCCTGCGGCCGTGTTCTTCACGTAGATGTAGAGGGGCCGAGACAGCGGGACGTAACTCTTATCGGCGATCGTCTTGGGGCTGGGCTCGACCGGGGTGGCGCCGGCATCTTTCGCCACTCCCACGGCCCGTAGCGTCTCGCGGTTGGCGTCGAAGTACGCAAACCCGAAGTAGCTCAGGCCGTCGGTGTTGCCCGCCACGCCGTTGACCAGCGCATTGTCGTTGGCACTCTGCTCCACGCCATCGCGTTGACTGCTCGCCTTACCGTTGATCGCTTCCGTGAAGAATTCGAAGGTCCCGGAATCATTGTCGGGCGAGGAGAAGATGATGCGGCGATCCGGCCAGGACGGCGTGATGTCCTTCCAGGTCTTGATCTTGCTCCCCGGCTCCCAGATGGCCTTCAACTGCCCGACGGTCAGGGACTTGACGAAATCGTTCTTGGCGTTCACGACGAGCGTAATCCCGTCATAACCCACGAGGAAGCGTGTCCATCGGATCCCTTGTTGCTCGGCCTTGGCCTCTTCGGCGGGCTTGGCCGCCCTCGAGGCGTCCACGATGTCCACTTCGCCCTGGAGATACCGGCCGAACCCGCCGCCGGTCCCGTGATTATCCACGACCACCGTGACATCCGGATTCACGCGGTTGAACCCCTCCTGGGCCGCTTTACTGATCCGGAACACCGTGCTGGAGCCATCGACCAGGATCGTCCCGGATACCTTGGGACCGGGTCTTCCGACCGAGCCTTCGTCCGACCCACCGCAGCCCGACGAGAGGCCCAGGAGGGTCGATAGTCCGATGGTCCAGACCGCGCCGCGAACGTTTCTCATCCGTTGCCTTCTCCCTGATCGAACACGCGTCACTTGCGAAGGGCGCCGTCGTAATTGAGGCGGCGCCCTTCTGGCCATGGGCATCAACCCGGTTTCTCTTGCTCGCGCGACCCGAGGCCATCGAATCGAATGATTGTCGTCGATGAGACGATCGAACCGCTAGTCTACTCACTCATCGTGAAGATTTCGTGAATGCGGGATGATGATCGTTCGATCGCTCGCTTGGTCGAGCGAGGATCGGGTCCGGACTCCGGAGAAATCCTCACCAACCGCGGCCGCCGGTCCTGCGGGGAATCGCGGCCCTTTGGGGAGTCGCATCGGGGGTGCAGCGAGGGAACGAGACGATGAACTTGGAACCCGAGCCGACCCGGCTCTCCACTTCGAGCTGGCCGCCGATCGACTGGACGAGGTGCTTGACGATCGACAGTCCCAGGCCGGTCCCGCCGAGCTCTCGACTGCGGGCCTTGTCAACTCGGTAGAAACGTTCGAAGATCCGGGGGAGGTCGTCGCGGGGGATGCCGATCCCGGTATCGGAGACCTCCAGGAGGATCAGCTCCGTCTGGGTCCGGCAGCTCACGCGTACGAATCCGTTCTCGGGGGTGTACTTGATGGCGTTGTCGATGAGGTTGTCGGCGATTTGCCGGACGGCCTCCTCATCGGCCAGGACCAGGCTGTCTTCATCGAGCCCGTCCGGATCGAAGCTGAGCGAGAGATTCTTCGTCGCGGCCCGGTCCCGGTGGGTCTCGACGCAAGAGGCGAGCACCGGCACGACGCTGAGGGGCTGATGATCGAAGATCTCCTGGCCGCTCTCCAGGCGGGCGAGGCTGAGCATGTCGAGGATCAACTGGTTGAGACGCTCGACCTGCTCGTCGATCCGCTCGAGGAAGCGGACGTTGACCGTCTCGTCGTGGAGGGCCCAATCGAGCAGCGACTCGGTGTAGAGCTTGATCGAGGCCAGTGGCGTCTTGAGCTCGTGTGAGGCATTGGCGACGAAATCCTGTCGCATCCGCTCCAGCCGGCGCAGATCGGTGACATCGTGGAAGACGAGCACGGCGCCCGTCGCCGGATTGCCGGGGAGGGGAGTCCCTCGCACGGAGAGCGAACGCCCGGTCCCCCTCGCGTATCCGTCGCGGAAGGGGAAGGAGAGCTCGCCGGAGTAAGGCGTCGGATTGAGCAGCCTCAAAGTTGCCTCGATGGCCTCGTGGACCTGAGGGCTTCGGATCAGCTCCTCGACCAGCCTGCCGACCGAAGTGGCGTCCAGCCCGAAGAGCCGATTGGCGCCCGCGTTGGCGAAGAGGAGGTGGTGCCGGGTGTCGACGGCGATCACCGCCTCCGCCATCGCCTCCAGGACGACCATCATTTGCTGACGATCTTCTTCCAGGCGGTCCGTGCGCGACTGGACCACGGTCGCCACCACGTTGAAGGCGCGAACCAGTCGGCCGACCGGTCCCGGCGCCGTGGACCGCACGATGTGGGCCTTCCTCCCGTGGCGTAACGCCTCGAGCCCGCTCGCCACGCCGGCGAGGGCCCTCGACCACCACCAGGCCACGAACGCGGCGCCCGCCAGCGCGACGGCCGCCAGGGCGATGATCAGAGTCTGCATCGCGCTCCCCACACCGGCCCGCCCGACTCGCCTCGAGCTCAACGATCAACACAAAGACGCCCGATCCGATCTCAGTATCGGTGGGGCATGCGGGGCGGTCAACCCGAGGCGTGGGCATCTTGGCAGTTCGTCGGGATTTCGACTCGTATCGTCCCTACGGCGAGCCCTTCGCCTTGTCGGCGA
The DNA here is from genome assembly GCA_963777695.1 of uncultured Planctomycetota bacterium. GTDB lineage: Bacteria > Planctomycetota > Planctomycetia > Isosphaerales > Isosphaeraceae > CAVZRC01. Next base: position 239,164 of record CAVZRC010000005.1, on the reverse strand, counting down.
GGGCGGACTTCGACGACTGTGCCATCCTCGGGAGGCAATAGCTGCAAGGCTGATATCCTTGCGATGCGGCTTCCTCGTGGCTGCTCAACTCGAGGCGGTGCCGCTCTTTCATGCTCCCGAGCTTCTCGCATCTGGAGTCGTGGTATTTGTGGGACTCTCGGTTGCCGAGGAGTTGGACCGCGACGAGCGAGTCGCTCGCGAGGTTGCCGATCCGGCCGGCCCCGTCCTGGCCCATCGAGCCGAGGATCGTGGTCCGAGTTTCGCCGTCCGGCCTCTCCTGCCGGAGCCGGGAGGCCGCACTTTCGCCGACGAGATCGGCCGGGCGTTGTGTCGATTGTGTCATGGCCAGCCCGCCCATCCAGGCGCCCCACGCCGCCAGCAGGCTACCGGCCAGGAGCATCAGTCCTCCCGGGACGATCATCGGGAATCGATGCCTTGGCCGCCCCCGATGCTTGAGCCATCGGTCGAGTTCATCGGCCAGCGCACGCGCCGTCGCATAACGGTCGGACGGGCGCGGGGACATCGCCCTGGCGCAGATCTCGCCGAGGCCGGCGGGCATCGAGGGGTCGATCGGTCCCGCCCTCTTGACCCGGGACGTTGTGGTGCTGCCCGGGGCGTCGGCTGGCGGCCGAGAGGTCAGTTCCGTCCTGTTTTCGTGCGGGCGCTGGCGGGATAGCAATTCGAGCAGGATGACGCCGAGGCTGTAGACGTCGCTCCGTTCGTCGGCCTGGCGGCTCAACCCGATGGCCTGCTCCGGGCTCATGTAGGCCGGCGTCCCCACGACGGCCCCTTCACGGGTCAGGTCCGACCCCAGGTCGAAGCGTCGAGCCAGTCCGAAGTCGATGAGTCGCGGGCGACCGTGGTCATCGATGATGACGTTCGCCGGCTTGATATCCCGATGGACGACGCCCATGCGATGCGCGTGGTCGAGCGCGTCGGCGAGCTCGCGGATGATCCGGGCCGCGGTCGTCGCATCCATATGTTGACGGTCGCGATACCACCCGAGCGGCCTGCCGCTCACGAACTGGTAGGCGACCCAGCACCGACCCTCATCGAATCCGGCGTCGTAGACGCCGACGATGTTCGGGTGGTCGAGCCGTGCGACCGCCCTCGCCTCGCGGAAGAAGCGTTCCATCACCCGATCGCTCGGGTGGGACTGCTTGAGCAACTTGATCGCCACATCCCGATCGAGCCGAGGATCGAAGGCCAGGAAGACCTGGCCGAAGCCACCATCCCCCAGCCGCTCCCGGATCTGGAAGCGGCCCAGCGATCCCAGCGTCCCTCGCTCCCAGGCGCCGAACCAGTCGATCGTCTCGCTGACCTGGGTCGGTTGCGAATCCGGCCGACTCCCTGGGCTCGACGCCCCCGCGTCGTCCGGCACGATCCGGCTCGTTTGACCGGTGATCAGATGACCGCAGTAAGGACATCGCGATTCCCCCGAATCGTTCTCATCCGTCGCGATTTCCACACTCCGGAGGCAGCCTTCGCACACGACCCGGACCGCCGGTTCCATTGGAGAATCCCCCGATCTCTCCGAGCCTGATGGATGCAGCATATCCTGCCTCCATCCGTCCAGCCGCGCCAACGGCTCTCACTGAATCTAGAACACCGTGGTGAGAATGCAACTTTTCATCGAAGTCTCGGCTCGATCTCGGGTGCAGGGGCTAAGCTGTCCGAAACATGGAGCGTTGCAGCCGGCTCGCGTTCGAAGCTAGAGTGGATGCCCCGCTCGGCCGGTCTGCGGGCGAACGACGACCCAATTCGGAGGCCCATCTCGATGATTCGCTGCCGTCTGTTCAAGTGGCTCGTATTCGCAGGCTTCCTCGTAGGCCCGACCGGCACCTTTCTCGTGCGTGCCAGCGAGCCGGCTGTCCTCACGGAGCGGATTCGGGGCGCGTATCGACTGGAACGCGACGGATGGATCTACGTCCACCTGGAGGGACCTCCCGATCGGATCGGCTTCCAGCACGGCTACTTGCTGGCGACCGAGATCGGCGACTTCCTCCGTGTGATCAAGCCGTTCCTCGAGAGGTCGACGCGACGCGACTGGGAATTCTACCGATCGGCCGCGGAGAAGATGCTCTGGCCCCGGATCGATGAGGAATACCGTCGCGAGATCGACGGGATCGTGGCCGGTCTGAACGCCAAGGGTGTCAACGCCGACCGATGGGACCTCGTCGCGCTCAACGCCAACCAGGAGTTGCCGTTCTACTACGTCCCATGGATCGACCGGAGCCAGGGAAAGACGCCGACAACTCACGCGCCGGGCAATTGCAGTGCCTTCATCGCAACCGGCGGCTACACCAAGGATGGCCGGATCGTGATCGGGCACAACTCCTGGACCAATTACGTCGTCGGCACGCGATGGAACATCATCTTCGACCTGTCGCCGTCGTCGGGGGCTCGGATGCTCATGGACGGCCTGCCCGGCGTGATCGCCAGCGATGACGATTTCGGCGTCACTTCCGCCGGGATGCTCATCACGGAGACGACGATCACCCAGTTCGAGGGGTGGGACCCCGACGGCAAGCCCGAGTTCGTCCGGGCTCGCAAGGCGATGCAGTACAGCCGTTCGATCGACGACTTCGTGAAGATCATGCTCGACGGCAATAACGGCGGCTATGCCAACGACTGGCTGGTCGGCGACAACAAGACCGGCGAGATCGCGCTGTTCGAGCTGGGGCTCAAGAACCATTCGGTCCGCCGCACCAAGGACGGTTGCTTCTTCGGCGCGAATTTCCCCGACTCCCCCAAGCTGCTCCGAGAAGAGACAAGGTTCGACGAGGCGAACAAGACGTCCTCACCCAATGCCCGAAAAGCCCGATGGGAGCAGCTCATCGGCGAATACAAGGGCAAGATCGACCTCGAAGTTGGCAAGCGCTTCGAGACCGACGACTTCGACGTGATCCAGTCCAAGAACGGCGCGAACGAGCGAACCCTCTGCGGCCGGGTCGAGATCTCGCCCCGAGGCGCACCCGAGTGGGACTGGGGTCCGTATTATCCCGGGGGCACAGTGCAGTCCAAGGTGACCGATGGCAATCTCGCCGACAAGATGGCCTTCTGGGGACAGGTCGGGCACCATGGCTCCGACTTCCACGCCGATGCCTTCCTGAAGGAGCACAAGGAATACGAGTGGATGCGAGGACTTCTCAAAGACATGAAGTGCGGGCCTTGGAGCAGATTCGAGGCCGGGACGCGATAGCCGCGCGCGACCGATCTGACTACCGAATCGCCCCGGCATACAACGACGCCCGACTGTCTCGCGCCCTAGTCTTGGTCTGCTTTCTTGTCGAAAGGCTTGTCTACAAGATGGCAGATTCCACTTGGGGCGAGGAAGGCCATGACTGTTGCAAAGTCAACCACCCGACGCGACTCGCGTTCCGAGGCCAGGATGGAAAGTCACACGATTCGAGTCAACAAGAAAACCCTTGCGGCAATCCGCGAACTCGCGGAGAAGAGCGACAAGGCGATGACATCGATCGTCGAAGAGGCTGTACGGGAACATGAGATCGAGAAATACTGGGAAGACTATTATGCCGACTACGAGGCGCCGAGAGCAAGTCCGGGAGCTTGGGCGGACTTTCAGGAAGAGCTAGGCGTCTGGGATTGCACGCTGGCCGACGGATTGAAGGACTTACCGTATGAGCAGGATGGCAGCGCCTCAAATCCCTCACCGAAGCGAGGTGTGAATCGTCGATCTGGATCCCCCCGTCGGTCATGAACAAGGCAGTGTTCGACCCATGGTCGTCGTCTCGACGGACATGTACAACAACAGCCCGGTGGGTCTCTTGATGATCGTTCCCATCACGACACGCGACCGTAGCGTGAGGGCTCATATTCGCATCGATCCACCCGAAGGTGGCTTGGCCAAGACCAGCTTCATCCTAACGGATCAGTTGCGCCACCATCTCGAGGCACCGACGGGGACGACGGTTGGGCCGCGTCTCGCCTGGGACGATGGCCGCGCTCGAGAATCAGATTCGCATACATGCGGGCTTATAGCAAAGAGATCACTTCGGGTCGCTGGCCCGCTCGATGCTCAGTACCCTGACGAGGAATGCCCATTTGTCGGCCGCCTCCTCGATGATCTTGGTGGTGGGCTTTCCGGCTCCATGGCCGGCCTTGGTCTCGATACGGATCAGGACCGGATTGTCGCAGGACTGGGCCGCCTGCAGCGCCGCGGCGAACTTGAAACTGTGCGCCGGGACCACGCGGTCGTCGTGGTCGGCCGTGGTGATCAAGGTCGGCGGGTAGCAGGTGCCCGGCTTGATGTTGTGCAACGGGCTGTAGGCGATGAGCGCCTCGAATTGCTCCCTGTCTTCGGACGACCCATAATCGTCAACCCAGGCCCAGCCGATCGTGAACTTGTGAAAGCGAAGCATGTCCATCACGCCGACGGCCGGCATGGCGGCGCCGAAGAGGTCCGGCCGCTGAGTCATGCAGGCGCCGACCAGCAGGCCGCCGTTCGAGCCGCCCGAGATCGCCAGCTTGGCGGTCGAGGTGTACTGATTGGCGATCAGCCACTCCGCCGCGGCGATGAAGTCGTCGAAGACGTTTTGTTTCTCGAGCTTCGTGCCTGATTGGTGCCAGTCCTCGCCGTATTCGCCACCGCCCCGGAGGTTGGGCAAAGCGTAAAGACCGCCCATTTCCATCCAGGCCAGGACACTCGGGCTGAAGCCCGGGGTCAACGAGATGTTGAAGCCGCCGTAGCCGTAGAGCAAGGTGGGATTGGTCCCGTCGCGATTGAGCCCTCTCTTGTAGCTGAGGAATATCGGGACTCTCGTGCCGTCCTTGCTGTGGTAGAAGACCTGCGTCGTCTCATAATCGGTCGGGTCGAAATTCAGGACGGGGCGACGCCAGACGGTACTCTGTCCCGTCACAACATCGTATCGATAGATGGTCGAAGGTGTCGTGAACGATGCGAAAGAATAGAAGGTCTCCCGGTCTTTCCGCTTACCTCGAAATCCGGAGGCCGTCCCGAGGCCGGGGAATTCGACGTCGCGAACGTGATGCCCCTCCAGGTCGAAGACGCGGACGACGGAATGGGCGTCCTTGAGGTAAACGGCCAGGAAGTGGTCGGCGACCGCGTGAACCTCCTCGAGCGTCTCGGACGCCTCGGGGATCAGCACCACCCAGTCCTTCGGATCGGGGCGACGCGTATCGATGGCGATGACCTTCCCTCTCGCGGCATCCTTGTTGGTCTTGAACCAGAAGACCGGTCCCTCATTGTCGATGAAGTCGTATTCGGCGTCGAATTCGCCAACCAGGTGTACCGGAGTGGCTTCCGGCTGGCTGAGCGGCCGGTAGAGGATGCGATATCTCGCGTCGGTGCCCTTTTCGAGTGTCAGGATCAGGTACTGGCCGTCGTCGCTCACGTGGGGTACGGCGCGCCATTCCTTGTGCTCCGGATCCTCCCAGACCAGTCGATCGTCGCCCTGATCGGTCCCCATCTGGTGGTAGTAGACTTTCTGGAAATAATTCGACCCCTTGAGGTCCTCGCCTCCCATGGGCTCGGGAAAGCGTCCATAGTAGAATCCCTCGGCATCGGGACTCCACTCCGCGCCGGAGAACTTGACCCAGCGGATGTGGTCGGGGTGGTCCTGCCCGGTCGCCGCGTCGCGGACTTTCCACTCATTCCAGTCCGATCCGGCCGTTGAGATGCCGTAGGCCAGGAACCGTCCATCCTCGCTCACGGCGGTCCCCGCCAGGGCGACCGTCCCGTCGTCCGAGAGCGTATTGGGATCCAGGAGGATTCGCCCGACGTCGGCCACCGTCTCGGCTACGTACAAGACACTCTGATTCTGAAGTCCGCTGTTGTAGGAGAAGAAATAGTGTCCCCCTTCGTAGGCGGGGGGACTGTACTTCTCGTAATTCCAGAGCTCGGTCAGACGCTCGCGCATCGCGGTGCGGCCCGGGACGGATTCCAGGAATTGGAATGTCACCCGATTCTCAGCTTCGACCCAGGATCGGGTCTCCGGCGCGTCCGGGTCCTCGAGCGGACGATACGGGTCGGGGATCGCGCGGCCGTGATACTCGTCCACGTTGTCCGAACTTGGCGCCTGGGGATAACGCAGGGGTAGAAACGCCTCGTCACCGCTCCGCAATCGATCGTTCATGTTCGGGGTCGCTCCCGGGCCTGCCGTGGGTCGGTCCTGTGCATCCAAGTATCGCACAGTACCGATTCGTAGATGAAATAGGGTATCGAGCGACCGACGACAATCAGGATTGATAGTCGGACCAGGCGTACAGGGCCTTGTTCGCCGCTTCGGTGGTGAGCCGGTCGTCGTTCTGGCCGAGGGCTCGGAGCGATTCGTCGAACCGACGATTCGCCATGCGCAGGTAGAGTTCGGCGGCCGAACGCTCGGCGGGCGTCGCCTGCTTCCGGATTTCGGAACGATCCCAGCGCGAGAGCGTGCAGGCCGATGTGACCAGGGAGATGGCCGCATCGGCGACACGTTCCTGGATGTATTGCCGATCGAGGATGGCCTCGCGGTTGACGATCAGGAGCCGCTCGACGGTCCGGCCGAACCGAGCGACGCGGCGGGCCAGCGACTCGGCCATCGGACGGAGCATGCTCGAGGCAACGGGGACCGTGGGCGTCTGGACCATCTTGCCCAGATGGCCCCGCGTGAAGTTCCAGAAGGTGGGCAGGAACGTGCCGGGACTCTTGAGGCCGTCGAGGGTCGTCTTGAGTCCCTCGCCGATGTCGCGCATCCCCACCAGCGCAATGAACGCCTTGAGGACCTCGTTGGCCCCCTCGCCGATGGTATTGATGCGGGCATCGCGCATCATCCGCTCGTAGGGCTCGTCGCTGAAATAGCCCTGGCCGCCGAAGACCTGGAGCGTCTCGTAGACGCCCTGCCAGAGCGCCTCGGTCGAGAAGACCTTGAGGATGGCCGTCTCGAGCATGTAGTCTTCGGCCCCGCGATCGATCAGGGCCGCGGTTTGATAGGTGGCGGCTTCCATCGCATAGGCTGTGGCCGCGAGATAGGCGATCTTCTTCTTGATCAGCTCGAGGTCGGCGAGGGGCCGGCCGAACTGTCGGCGATGGGCGGCGTGTCGCGACGCGGCGGCGAGGCAGACCTTGGCCAGCCCTGTACAACTGGCGCCGAAAGTAGTCCGGCCGAAGTCGAGCACCGTCAAGGCGACCTTGAGTCCCTTGCCCAGCGGGCCGAGGATATTGGTCGTCGGGACCTGCATGTCGTGGAACGCGAGGCGGGCCGTGGCCGTGCCTCGGATGCCGCATTTGGGCATCCGAGCCTCGACCACCTCGAAGCCGGGCATGTCCGGCGTGACCAGGAATGCCGTGACCTTGGATTCACCGCCGCGTGGATCGGGGGTACGCGCCATCACCGTCAGCACGTCGGCGATCCCGCCGTTGGTGATGTACCGCTTGGATCCGTTGAGGATGTAGGTCTGGCCGTCCTCGGAGGGGTGCGCCGTCGTCTGGACATTGCTGGCGTCGGATCCGGCCTGCTCCTCGGTCAGCGCGAAGGCCGCGATCTTGTCGCCCCGGGCCAGCGGCGGCAGCCATCGCGCCTTCTGCTCGGGCGTACCGAACAGGACCAGGGCCCGGAGCCCGATCGAGTGGTGGGCATTGACGAAGACGGCGGTGGCGGCGCAGTGGCCGCCGATGATTTCCATGATGCGGCAGTAGCCCATCTGGGAGAAGCCGCGACCTCCGAGCTCGACCGGAGCGGCCATGCCGAGCACACCCAGCTCGGCCAGCCCCCTGATCACGTGGGCCGGGATATCCGCCTCGCGATCGATCGCGGCGGCGTCGATGTGGAGATCGGCGAACGCCTTGACCTCCTCCACGGCCCGCTCGACCGCCGGCCGTTCGGCTTCGGTCAAATCGGGATAGGGGAAGAGTGATTCGCCCTGGAACACGCCCCGGAACAGTGCCTTGGCGAATCCGCCGGTCGAGCCCCCTGAGAAGAGCAGTTCCTCGGCCTGGCGGACCTGGTCGGCCCTCAATGTCTCATGGTCGTCCGGAATCGACGATTGGTCGGGTGCGGAGGTTGTGACCGCCATGGGCGGGATCTCCTTTCGAGGCGACATGGATCGTGTCGAGGGCCTGGAGCAACGAGCCTCGCTACTCTCGAGGAATTCTAGGTTCGGACCGGTCGAATGGAAGCGTCCCACCCGACCCAACCTCCGGACCTAATCGAGAGGCTTCTCGGCCGAATTCGGCGCCGACGGCTTGAGACGGCCCTCCGGTAGCCACCGGAAGCCACCATCCTTGCCCACCCAGAATGCGATGACCGTGCCGAGGACGATCATGAGCAGGGTCACGGGCCCCTTATCCGACAGGTGATTCACCATGTAGGAAAAGCTCGTATCCACCAGGAACTTGTGGAAATTCCACTCGGTATACAGGGACAGGCCGAGGGCCGCCACTCCGCAGAGCAGCCCCCGGGCGGTCGAGTTGTGTTGCGAGAGCAGACCGCAGCCCAATCCCAGAAAAGCACCCGGGATCGCCAGTCCGTAGAATCCTTTGTCTTCGAGCCAGGCAAACGTGTAGAATCCGAGCACGCCGCCTATGATCGCACCGACGAGCCCCAGCAGGTGGCTGAACAGAAGCCTTGCCATGCGCTCAACTCCCTCGATCGACTCGACTTCGTGCATCCCAATTGCCCGATCATAACTCCAGACGGAGGTGATGGCCATGTCTTCCTCAACCTCCCAGGGTTCCTGGCGCCGCGAGCGCGACGATCGCGGAGTCTGGACGCTCTGGTTCGATCAACCCGGGCGATCTTACAACGTGCTCGACTGGGCCGCCATCGATGAGCTCGATGCACACCTCGCCGATGCGGAGGATGATCCGTCCATCGCCGCTTGCATCATCCGCGGAGGAAAGCCGGGTGGCTTCTGCGCGGGGGCCGACCTCAAGACGGTCCTCACCTGTCGGTCGTCGGTCGAGGTCGAACGATTGCTGCGGAAAGGGCTGGCGGTCCTGGATCGACTCGCGGCAGTCCGTTTTGCCACGATCGCACTCATACACGGCGTCTGCCTGGGTGGAGGACTGGAACTGGCCATGGCATGCCGTCGGCGCGTCGCCCTCGCTTCGAAGGCGGCGCTCCAGCTTGGGCTGCCCGAAGTGCATCTCGGCCTCGTGCCTGCCCTGGGAGGGATCACCTCGCTCCCGAGGTTGATCGATCCCGACGATGCCCTCGATCTCTTGCTGTCGGGCCGTTCCATCGGATTCCTCCGCGCTCGCTCCCTGGGCATTGTCAACCGCCTGGCCGCCGAAGGGGACCCCGCCGAATCGCTCGAGACATTGGCATCGGTGGAGCGTTCGGGTCGGGCTCCCCGCGAGGAAGGCTGGCTGCACGCACTCGATCACGCGCGGGCCCGGCTGCGCGATCAGCCCGGCCAGCATCCGGAGGTGCAGGAGCGGATCCTCTCGATCGTCGAGCTGGACCTGGCCGAGGGTCACGAGGCCGCACGCCAGGCGGCCATCGTGGCATTTGCCGAGTTGGCGATGTCCGAGCTTTCCCGAGAATCGATCAAGTCGTTCTTCCGGCACGGCTGATCGTCATCCGTCGGTGAGGTCGATCGCGCGGCGATGGCTCGCCGATGACGCGATCACTTCGTGGGCCAGGTTGAACCAGCGCGGGCCTGCGTCGAGGATGGCGCTATCGGCCGTCGCGATAACCTCCGTCGAGACCGCCAGCAAGGGATCGGGGTCGTCGACCACATCGGCCGACCATGGGTCCGGGCCGTCGGCAGCGATCCGGAGGACCAGATCGCGAATCCGTCCACTATTGGAAACCGGGCGATCGAACAACCAGCGCACGCTTCGAATGCCCAGGTTGCGCAGGACTTTCGCGAGGGTCTCGAGGGCCGGTAAGGTCTCCGCGACGCGGCGATAGGTCCCATGGATCCCGGCGAGGTCGCGATAGGTCCCGTCACGGCAGTGCAAGACGACGCCGCCCCCGAGCCAGGCCTCGATCGTCGTGAGGACGTTGAAGCCATCGATCCAGATGGCCCGGCCGATCACCTCGGCGGCCGTGACCTCGCGGGTCCGTCGACGAGCTCGAGCCTCGTCCGAGCAGGCGGACCGGCGCACCGCCATCCGCTGGCGATCGGTGAGCCGCCATCGGTCTCCCACGAGTTTCAGGGCGGAGACCGGCGCGTAACCGCGCCCGAGCATCCAGGAGAGATCCGCCACGGCGCACGCGGAGGGCCGACAGGCTCGACGGCCCGAAGCATTCCGCGTCGCGCGGGTCGGCGCCGCGATGACCTCTCGACCCCGGCCCCTCGAGTAATCCTATATGTTTGTCGAGTATCTCATCACTGAACATTCGATCGTCTCCCTTTGGCCAGACGTGCAGTTGGCGTCGTCAACGTGCCTCCGGCGAGAAGCTCATCTTGAACGAAACGGCGTTCCCTGTCATCCTGCCGCCGCGCGAGCGATCCGACGGGGAGGACTTGCGTACGATCCCCGACGGAGCGAGCGGCGATCGCGGAGGAAGCACGCATGCGGCCGATTCTCTTTACGATGCCGGGATCGGGTCTCCGGATCCACAGCTATGGCGTGATGATCTTCGTCGCGTGTGCCGCCGCCCTGGCGATGGCGGTCTGGCGGGCTCGCCGGGAAAAGGTCAACCCGGACGCCGTCTACGAATTGGCCACCTGGCTGTTCCTCGGTGGGGTGATCGGCGCGAGGGGCTTCTACTTCGTCCAGCATCCGGAGGCCTATCATGAGTTCGCCGACCTCTTCAGGACCTGGCAGGGCGGCAATGTCTTCTATGGCTGTATCCTGGGTGGGCTATCGGGTTCGATACTCTACTGGTTGAGACGGCCGTTCCCCTTCTGGAGGATGGCCGACGCCGTGGCGCCGGCCGTGGCGATCGGGGCTGCTCTGGGCCGCCTCGGTTGCTTCCTCAACGGTTGCTGCCACGGCGCTCCCTCTCAGGTCGCCTGGGCCATCCGATTCCCCGCGGGATCTCATGCCTGGATGCGCCAGCTGAATGATGGCTTGATTTCACCAGGATCACTCAGCTCCCTACCGGTCCATCCGACCCAGCTTTATGCCGCGGCGGCCGGCTTACTCGTGCTCGGCATACTCCTGATCTACGCGCGATCGGATCGGAGCCCCGGACAGGTCATCGCGATCTTGATGATCGCCTACTCGGTGACTCGATGGCCCGTCGAATCCCTGCGGAGCGACGAGCCCGCGGTATTCGCCGGCATGACCTGGTCGCAGAATATCAGCGTCGCCCTGATGGCCGGAGGGGCGGCCCTCTGGCTGCTCCGCCGGCATCGAGCGGGCGAGGATTCGCAAGCACACGCGGCGTTTGTGCTCCAGGCCGGACCGGAAACGGCCTGACTCCCCGGTCCACCCACAAGCACTACTTCCGTTGATCGGGAGGCGTGCTCCTGGGCGCGGATTCGGCGGCCGTGCCGCCCGCCCGTCCACCCTCTTCCTCGCCGGCTCCGGCGCCTCGGGCGCGGACAAGCGGAGCGGGCGGTGTCGGCGGGTACGGATAGAAGGGCGTCCGGTCGAAGAGATTGCGGGGCTTGAGATCGAGGCCGCTCCACATCACGATGGCCGAGCCGGCCCAGGCATCATCGCCCGGCCAGATCCGTTGAACCGGCGCCCGGCATACCGTCTTCATTCCTCGGCTCGTGGTGAACGGCCGAGTTGCACCACAGGACGATGTCGGTCTGCTCGACGCTCTCCTCATCCTTGATGATATTCGGCAGGTTGATGTAAAGGTTCTCGAGCGGCCGATCCGGATGGGCCTTGCTGACCCAGAGGTCGTGGCGGGTGAAGGGCTCATTGTGCCTCGGCGTGCCGTATCGGAGCGGCATCATGTCGTAGGCGATCGTCTCACCGCGCGGATTCTTCTTCTCGGACTCGACCCGGATCATGGTGAATTCCTTGGGGTCCCAGTCAACTCCGCCTTCCAGCCCGCCGTTGAACGTCTCCTTCACATCCTCGGCACCCAGGCTCGCCGGGTCTTCGACGTGTTTCATGAGCATGGCCGAATTCTTGCTGCCGTCAACCAGGTCCAGGTCGATCCGCCAGTGGGCGCTATGGACGTGGGCCTCCTGGCGCTGGCCGGGGAGGTTCTGCCCGGTCGCACCGACGCGAAGGGCGATGGTCCCGTCGTCGTGGAAGGCATAAGACATCAGATACATGTAGTTGCCCGCCTCCAGCGCACCCCAGATGACGAGCTCGCGGCCGCGGCGGACGCCGTGGGCGTAATCCTTCCAGGCCACGCCGCGGTCGCGCATCTCCTTGACGACCGTGGAGAATGAATCGCCCTGAAACGGGGGCATGATCGTGCCGAACGGGCCGGCGTCCTCGGCCTTGACCTCGGCCAGCGGGAACGAGAATGACGTCAGGTCGTAATATCGCACATAGCTATGCTGATGGTAGGGGACGAAGAGTTCGGAGACGCGTGCATCGTTGAGGATCTTGATCCAGTCCTCGGCCAGGTCGCGCTTGAACCAGGCCCCGGTGATATAGAGGCCCCGGTGCAGTCCCCTCGCATAGTGGACCTTCCAGGCAGTCCCTTTTCGCGGCTCGGTCCCGCCCGATTCGCTGACCAGGAACTCGGCGGTCACCTCCTGGGAGGGCGGATCGACGAGCACCGGCGGGCGGAAGAATCGCTGCGCCGAAGCGACGGGCGATCCGATCACCAGGCTCCACAGGACCAGGAGCAGAGCCGGCCAGACCCGGGGGAATTGCATACGAAGGAACTCCTCGATGTGTCGGAGATCGCCGATCGGGCTTCGATAAAGATGCTTATGGGTCAAGATGTCCCACCGGCTACTGCGAATCGCCGTCTCGCCCGCGCGCGGGTGGCTTCGGCTCGGCCTCGGGGGGCGGCGTGATGACGACGCGGCTGGTCAGGTCAACCTGGGGTCGGGGATAGCTCAGGTCGTGCTTGCCGAGTCGATAATTGAGATGGACGACGCGATGGAGCCTCGGATCGTCCTTGACGGTGAACTGGCTGAACTGGGGGTAGACCTTGAGCTGGTCTCCGAATTGCTCGTACAGCTTCTTGATCTCGTCGCTCTTGTCGCGCGCCACGGCCAACGCTTCCTCGAACTCGGCGTCGGAGAGCGGGGTCGGCATGTGCTGCGCGGCCTGCACATCGACGACGCGCCCGGATTCCAGGTCGATGGTCGAGAAGACCGTGATGTCGTCGAAATAGCGATAGGATGTGACGATGGCCCTGGGCCCGGGAGCTTTCGCCTCGATCTTGGGCTTGGACTTTTCACTCTTCGAGGGCGGCTCCTTTTCCTTTCGATCGAGCAGCTCGACGTTGACGACGTATTCGCGGCGGTCGGCGTCGCGTTCGAGGGCACCTTCGGTCTTCTTGCGGAGCTCCTGCATCGCGCCCTGGGCGAGCTCGACCGCTTGCTTGGCCTGCTGCGCCGTCAATCCGGGCCTCGGGCTCGGTGGCTGACCCTGGCCATGCGCCTGCATCGCCACGACGAATCCAAGCACCGCCGAAGCGGCGAACATGGCCCCGATTATCCGGAATACCCATCTCATGATAGCCGTCTCCTACCTGTCATGTTCGGCGACAAGGTAGGGCGGGTGAAACCCACCGAATGCCTTGTCGCCGAAATACTTCGGTGGGTTTCACCCACCCTACAGGGACTTCTACTGTGATGGGCTGGCCTCGATGGTTCGTCGAGGCCAGCCTCGATTGGTCGTCCGATCGGGCAACGAATCGCGATCGGACTCGCACGCTCAGGGCTCGCGGACGTCGAGATTGGCCTCGAGGACCTTGGCGATCCGGTGCCGGCATTCCTCGAGATGGGCCCGGCTGGTGTCGTCGATGGTGAGATTCGGGGTATCCAGGACCTTGGCGATCCGGCCGGAGATCTCCTTCAGGTGCATGCGGGCCAGCGCGCGGGCGTCGGCCGGGATGCTCTGATCGCCGCCTCGGACGAAGACGACATAAGCGAACATGTCGTTGGCGGGTGACGGACTGCCGCCGATGACCATCGTGCTCAGTCGGCGGAGGTATTCGCGCTGGAGGCTGCGACGGATCGTGGACAACGCAACCTTGCCGGCCTTGTCCTTCGAGTCCCCGAGATGGTCGAGATCCGACCAGACCCCCTCCGTCATCGATCGAAAAACCTCGTCCATGCGGAGCGGGTTGCCGTCGGGATTCGCCTGGAGTTGCTGATTCTGGAGGCGTGCCAGGGTCTGGCCGTTCAGGCAGTGGCCCAGGACGATCTTCTGGATCCCCAGGATCTTCTCGAGCACCGAGATATCGACTCCAGGTCCTCCGTTGACGCTGGTACCCCAGTGGTTCCACCGCTCGCTGCCCAGTCGCCGGAGCAAGGAGGGCGAGAACTGGAAGGACCGGTCGCTGAGGATCGTGTCCACGAGGAACTTGAGGCAATCGCGCTGCTTGGCGCCGGCGACGGGGACGATCGGGTCGCGTCCATCCTTGTCGGCCTTGTGATCGCGAGAGACCGACTGGCCGCCGACGAACTGCGAGGCCAGGGTCGCGCCGTCGCCCCACTGCTGGAGCAACAGGTTGAACGCCCGTCGGGTCCGCGACCACGAGTCGCCGTCCTTGACCACGCGTGCGTCGAGGTCCTTCAAGAGCTCGCCCGCCAGCTCGATCCGTTCCTTGCCGTATTCGCACGGGTCCGACCCGAGATCGAATCGATTGACGTACGGATCGTCGTTGAGCAGCACATCTTCATCGGTCGCATAGATCAGGTCTTGCTCGGGCGCCCTTGCGGCGATCTTCTTCAGCTCCGACGCCTCGTCGCCCTCGGCCACCTTGTAGGCGTACTCGATCGCCCAGTAGTCATAAGGTCCGAGAGTGACCGTGTAATAGTCGCCTTGCTTCTTCCCCTTGGGTGCGATGTTGATCGGGCTGTAGTCCATCACGCTACCGACCAGGCCCTTGACGTGCGTGATCGAGGTGTCGTTGAGCTGGTCGGCCTTCAACATGGTGCTGGCTTTGAAGTTGTGACGCAAGCCCAGGGAGTGGCCCACCTCGTGCATCACGATGTACTTGATCGCCTGGCCCACGAACTCCTCGGGCAGCTCGTCCTTGGGTTGGGGCTTGCGCGGCTCGGGCTTCTTCGGAGTGTCGGGGTTCGCGGGCTTCTCTTTCCCGTCGGCGGTCGCCGGGGAAGCGGGTGCCGTCGGGGGCGTTGATGGGGGTGTCGTGGGCCGAGTCGGAGCGGGCGTCTGTTGGAATGCGGCCTCCGCCATCGTGATAGCGGCCAGGGCGAAGTCGCGCTGGATGCCCGACTGGAGCTGGCAGGAGCCTTGGGCTCCCCGCGCGGCGTTCTTGGCGAGCTCCCAGGCGAGGAGGTTTTGATCGTCCGGCAGGACCTCGGGGAACATCCGATTGGGGTTTCGCCGGAGGGCGTCCATCCCGAGGAGGTTGCCCGCGGTCGGGTCGCCATAGCCCATCTTCGATGCCAGGATAGGACTGATCACTTCTCCGACCGCCAGGGGCGAAGTCTGCATCGACTGGCCGTCCGCGGCCGTGGTGCTGCCGACCAGCAGGGCATAAGACTGTTTCCAGGCCCGGATGAAGCCGGCGTCGAAGATGACGTCGCCATCGATCAGCTCGCCCGTCAGGGGGTTGGCCCGCATGCAGGACATGGCCCCGCCCATCTCACTGGTGACCCAGCGGAACGTGCAATAATTCGTGTCCTCCGGGTCGAAATCGTCGCGGCCGGCCTCTTCCCATCGGACGGCGATCGCGTCCTTGAAGCCGATCTTCTCGAACGCCTTGTTCCACTCGCGAATCCCCTCCTCGACGTAGGGGCGATACTCGATCGGGACGGTATCCTCGACGTACCAGACGATCTGCTTCCGCGGCGGCGAGAGCTTGGCGCGGGGATTGGCCTTCTCCAGCCTCCATCGGTTGATCATGCGGACGAAATTGGAATCGGCATCGGTGACGGCGAAATCCCGGTTGGCGCTCAAGAAGTGGCCGACGCGGTCGTCCGCCATCCGCGGGCGATAGCCGAAGTCGGGGGTCTTCATGAGGCTATAATGGACGACCACCGTGATACCGCGTTGATCGGCCACGGGATCGTTCTGGTTGCCCATCGCCCGGCGGTTCATCCCGGTGAAGGTCGTCTCGACTTCCAGCTCCATGTTGTTATGGAAGCCCTTGACCTTGGCCCAGCTGCTGCGGGTGCGGTCGATCATCCCCAATCCGAGCTGGGCGAAGTCGGTCATGAAGATGTCCGAGAGATCGATCAGCACGGCACCGCCGCGCATCGGGTTCACGGTGACGATCGGCAGCGCCATCACGACGGAGTCGGTGTAGTTCTGCTTGACGGCCTTGTCCAACGAAGAGCCCGGGCTGGCCTTGAAGTGGATATTGCGACGGACGAGCTGGACGCGGTCGTCAACGCGACGGAAGAGGATCACCGGCTCGTCGGAGCGGGTGATGGGCATGCCCGTCTGGCCGATGCCCCGCGCGATCGTCACGGGGACCAGGAGCGGCTGATTGAGCTGATGCGGCATGAACTCGGCGTAGAGATGTTCGCCTTTCCGGTAGAGGGTGAACAACCCTTCGACCTTCTCGGCACCGGCGGTCACCTCATTGAAGTCGCGGAACGTCGTCCCCCCGCCGCCTCGAGGTGCCCTGCGAGCACTGGTGACGACCCCTTCGTAGTCGACGGGCTGGGCGGCCAGGTCCGCCGCCAACAGGCCGACGGTCAAGACCGTGGCCCATCCCACACCGATGATGCGACTCATGAAGCTCTCCTCAAGGTGGTGACTCTTCGGTGCCGATCGGCGTCCGCCACGTAACAGAATGGATGGGTCGCCGCGAGAGGAAACGGATCGGATGGCCGGCCTCGGTCGATCCCCACGTTCCACCCGCTCGCGGTTTGCCGGTCCGGCAGTATGTACCATCTTGACGAACGAATTCAGCGAAGGCAAGCGCGAGCTGGGACAAAGGTCGTCGGTGCTCGACGCTTCATTTGGATTTGAACTCAAGCCACAGGGAGTAGTTGATGGGTACGCTTCACCGGTTATTCCCGATCGTGGATAGGAGCCCTCGTTGCATGCAGTCGTGGTCCTGGCTTCGTTCCATCGATTTTGACTCCGCTCGATGGCCGGGTTGGCTTCGTTCGTCAGGTTTTGGTCGCCGTGGCCCTTGGAACGAGAACCGTGATCCGGGAACGCCCTCGGTGCCCTCGCCCGAGCCGGCACCCAGGAACCGAGGGCCGCGGCGACGACCGTCGAGAAGATCAGGGCCAGCAGGGCCAGGACGAAAACCTCTTGGTCCGCGGAACGTCGTCCGTCTCCTGGGCCGTGGTCCGTCGTCCCTCGTCCGTTGTCCCTTATGGGCGGAAGGGGCTCGGGCGAGGTGATGGCTACTTGGCTCAATTCGGATACCGGGTGGTTGAACGACTGAGGGAGACCTACGGTGGGGCATTCGGGCGGGGTCATGAGATCGTTGCGGTGAACGTCTTGCAAAGTCGTGATTCCCTCGGACACCGATGTTGGAGTTCCGCCTTCGGGCGGTCGGCCGATCGCACCCGGACCGCCCGAAGGCGGAACTCCAACGAATACCGGAAAGATCACGGTTGGAATTCCGCCTTCAGGCGGTCCGATACTCCATAAGAGATGTTCATGGCATTGGGTCATGAGACCCGCGCCTAGCGCGTCGCCTTCGGGCGGGGTCATGAGACCCGCGCCCAGCGCGTTGCCACCCGTTAGCCGACATGAGCCGATGTCGAGGTCGCCAACCGGCTCGACGGCCGTCGACTCTGCGCCAGTCGTCAGGAGATCGGACCCTTCGGCCGACTCACTCCCCGACGACGGACCACGGGCCGCGGACATCGGATCGGCAGGAGCCGGCAGCTCGTCGCCGCGATCGCGGCGGACCTTGCGCAGCTCGTCCAAAGTCCGGAACAGCGTCCGACTGCACCGCACCTGGTGCTTCCACAGCCACTCCACCGTCTCTTTGGCGCGGAAGGATATCCGGGCCGAGACCTCCGACAGGCCGGCCGATTCCGCCTCTACTTCCGTGCGAGCCTCGCGCAGGGCCTCCAGCCGCGCCACGGCCGCCGACACGATCGCCCGCAGCGCCGCACGGCCCGCCGCGGCATCCCGCGGCGACCGCTCGGCCCGTAGTTTCGCGAAGCTCTCCGTCTCCCTTTGATATACGGCCGCCGCCTCGGGTTGGCGCAGGTCGCTCAACGGCTCGGTGAATACGTCCGGCCCGTGCGGATCCATCGCCTGACTGGCCAGGTAGATCGACTGCACCGCCTCGTCGGCGACCGCCTCGATCGGCTGCTTCCCGAGCAAGCGGATCGCCCGCAGCCGGTTGAACCGGCCGCCAGGTCCGCCCGCCGTCGAGGAACTCCCCCAGCGCCGTCCACCGCTGGATCAGCCAGGTACACCCCTGCGCCGTGCCCTCCAGCTCGGCGACGATGTGGACGGGGTGCCGGGGATGTTCCGGGTCGAATGGCCAGGAGAGGGGCCGGTCGTCGCCGTCGCGGACCCGGACGCCATCAGGCTCGCCGCCGCGGACGCGCGGGGCGCGGAAGAGGGTCTCCCCCAGCGCGAGAACCTCGCGTGCCCGCCCGAGTGCCAGCTCCTCGGCAGCCTCCACCATCGCCGTGACCTCGGCGCGATCGGCCCGGTCGAGCTGCCACGATGCCTGGACGGCTCGCTCGACCATGTAGTCTTCGACGGCGTCGCGGGGCTGGAACTTGTCGATCCAGGCGTCGAGGCGTTCCTGATAGGCGGCGGGATCCTCGCCGGGGAGGATCGGCAGCTTGGCGCGGCAGCCGTGCTTGAGGGCATTGAACCGCGACCGCTCCTTGCCTGCCTGGGTTTTCGGCCCGGTAGACCGCTGGGCGTTGCGGCGGTTGATCTCGGCTCGCGTGAGTAGGATCTCGGCGGTGGCCGTCATGGTCGGATGTCCCCTTCGCAGGATGTCGATCGGGTGACCGGCGGTTCGGAGCGGTCGGTGGGCATCGTCTGGCTCGCGGCGTCGCAAGAGTGGCTAGCTTCGCCTATCTCTGTGATTATGGGAAATTTCTTGACGTCTCATTCGACTTTCCTGGTTCTTTCCCGATTTCTTGAGGCTCGGCGCCGACAGAGCAACCCTGTCCAAGTTGTAACGCTCTGGGTCAAATGGTTTTATGGAATATGCAAGAATGGGCGATGGAGTGCAAGCTAGTGCTGCCAGGGCATCGACGACTTTGATGCGATGGCACTGCGAGTCTGGTGATAAGGGCAGGGCCCGGAATTCATCTCGGTGTGGACAGTCGAGCTACGGGAGAGGATTCAAGTTGATTGACTCACTTGGGGCGCCCCTATAAAATTGATCAGTAGTGGTGATGTGAGACGAGAACGGAGGAAGCCCCATGCACTTCCGATTCAACTTCGAAAAGACCATGCAGGCGGCCGGGGTCTTGCTCGGCTTGGATGGCGACCGCATGGAATACATGCGTCTCCTGAAGTTGCTCTACATCGCCGATCGCGAGATGCTGGCCGAGACCGGTTCGCCAATTACGGGAGACCGAGCGGTTGCCATGAAGCATGGGCCTGTCCTCAGCCAGGTCTATGACCTGATCAAGGGCAAGGCGGCCAGGGCTGGCGAGTGGGAACACTACCTCCGTACGATCAACCATAACATCGAGCTAAGAAATCCCATCGGACGCGGCAAACTGAATCGGGCCGAGGTTGAAAAGCTCCAAGAGGTAACGGCGCGATACGAGGACAATAATGTCTGGGATATCTGTGACGAGACACACGGTTTCGCCGAATGGGCGGACGCATACATCGAGAACACATCCTCGACAATTCCCTGGGAAAAGGCGCTAGAGGCTCAGGGGAAAGCGAGCGTCATCGAACTCGCCGAGAAGCAAGAGTCGCTCCGACGCTACCTGGACGACGTATTCGGGGCCTGAACATTGCGGGCCGGCGATACCTTTTACCTCTCTGGATCGTCGTGTCTGATCCGGAAAAGGATCCAAGCCGCATACTTATCTCGAGTATGACCAGCTAAGACGTGGACAAGGAAGACGTCTGTGTGATCCAACCCGGCGAGCACCCAAAGGTGAAGCACAAGACGTGCATCTGCTACAGGCCCATGAGGCAAACAACGCTTGAGACTCTGGAGCGTATCCGACAGTCGGGGATTCTGGATATGCAGGCTCCCGTCAGCCAGGAGATCCTCCAACGCATCAGGAGAGGGGCCGCCTTGTCAAGGGTCATCGACTTCGAGCATGTTGAAATCCTGGATGATCAGGGCTTGCTGGATTGATCGGCATTCACTCTCAACTAGGGGAAAACCGGTGTCGGGAAAAAGCGGTGTCAGTTCATCCTTCGGGAGACGGGGACCCGGAAAGGGATCAGGGGCCAAACTCCTGACCCCTTCGATTCTCCAAGAGAAGCGGATTGGCTCCTGACCCCTTTGATTCTCCCAGAAGAGGCACCTCGACTTTCAAGTGATCGGCGAAGCGAGTCGGCCGACTCAAGCCACGTCGCGGTCGAAAATCATCAAACATCGGCTCAAAATCGTGGCACTGGCGCGATTGCACCCGAGAGAACGAATTGAACCTTAATTGTTGCATGAAATCACGCGTGACTGTCACTAATCTTGGAGGTTCGATTCATTCAGAAAATCCATAAGCTTTTCACGACCCGAGCTGGCTTGCTCTTGCTAGCGACCGCGATCACCATTCTCGGCGTTTCCGTAGCCGTCACTTCGTGGCTAGTCTATCCTCATGTGACAGTGACTGTCTTCAACGATACGTCTGCTGAAATCAGATATGTACGCATTTTATTTATGTACGGAGTACGCACGTGTGAGCAGATTGAGTCTGGTGGTTACGCGTTTACCGATATTCAGTCCGGTGGGGATTCAGGTGTATTTATCTCGTATCTCAATGTGGAAAAAAATCTCAAAATGGTTGAGCCAATATATTATTCGGACGAAGGAGGCAGCCTTGATCGCGGATCGCTGGAAGCACATGTTACTTCTGCCGAAGGCTTGCGGATAAACAACAAGACCTACAGCGTTATTCACATTCCCGCTTTGACTATTCGAGTCTGGCCTGTAGGTCAGATGACAGTCAAGAAGGGACATCCAAAGCTGCAGGAGGGAAAAGGGGAGGGAAAAGGTGTCAGGGAGGGAAAAGGTGTCAGAGGGAGGGAAAAGGTGTCAGGGAGGGAAAAGGTGTCAGTTTGGGAGGGAAAAGGTGTCGGGGAGGGAAAAGGTGTCAGGAGCCGTTAGGAGTCTTTTTGGAAGGGCGACCATGCGATCTGAACGTCGACTCCAGCCCCAACCGAGCCGCGGTCTCCTTTTGCCAAGACGCCGACCCATACGGCTGGCCGCGTCGAATGCATCGCTGCATCGCCTCCTCCTCGGCCGGGCTCATCGGCATGTTGACCCGCAATTTCCAGGCCCGAGCTAGTTGTTTTAGGCCCGAGCTGGGGTCGGCCCGAGCTGGGGTCAGACCTTGTTACTTGTTTTTGGGCTGAGCCGAAGGAAATCGGTGTCAGTTCATTTTACCCAAAAAAAGGAAATCGGTGTCAGTTCATTTTACCCAAAAGGAAATCGGAAGGAAATCGGTGTCGAGGAGCTGAGGTTCGACCACGCGGCGTCGCACTCGCCACGGTTGTGAGTCTCGGTGATGATCCGTCGGAGTGACGAATCGGGCTGAAGGCAACCGGGGTTCCCGGTTTTCCAACGGAGGGTTACCATGGCGAGTAGGAGGACGCGATGTCCATGATTATGCTGTCCGATGCCGCCCTGGCCCTGCTCCTGCTTCACGTCGAGCACGGTGAGCTGCCCGTGAACGATTCCAACCGCGAGTTACACCGAGAGCTGGCACATGCCGGCCTGATGGTCGCCGTCCACACGTTTTCGGGTGGCCGGGAGCAGTTTTACAGGTTCACGCGGGAAGGATGGGATTTCGCTCGCGCATTGAAAAGTGCTTGACGGGATGCGGGGATGGCTGCTGCGGCGTTGGAGGAAGGTACGGCCTGCAATCTACCTGGCCATCGCTTTCAGAATCCGCTTCGCACCCGCACTGACCGGCAACTCGGTCTTTGCCGCTGACTTCAATGCGGCGTCGTGATCCAGGGTCTTGTCCTCGGCCCACTCGTGCGCGATGATTGCGTCGATCCGGTCGCGCAAACGCACCTTCGGCCAGATGCGACCGCCTTTCTTACCCTTGAGCAGGTCGGGATTGAGCACGCGGGAGTCGATGACGATTCCGGTAGAGACGCTGCCGCCCGTCTTTTCGTCGGGATCGAAAACACGCCACGGCTTACCCGCCCTCGGGTCGTCTGCGCCGATCTTATCTTTCGGGATGCCTAATTCCTTCCTGCGCCGCTCGGCGTAGGATTGGCCCACGTCGCGCCATTCGCGCGCGACGCGTTGCGCGTGCAAGCCCTTGTCGGCGGGCACGGCGGGAAGCCCGCGTGCCGAGGGCGGCAGGCCGATCATGGCTGGAGAGGGTTCGTCGGGTTGGGACATGGGCGGGTCTCAAACGGTCAAACGAGGTCAGACGCATAACCAAGGCGGACGCGGGGTCGGACGTGGAACAATACATCGGCCATACTTCCGCGTTCGCCCCGCCTTGTATCATCGCGACCAGCCGCCGAGGAGAAAGATCGATGGCATTCGACGGGGGGCCGTCAAGTTCAACTCGGTCGCCGGCAGGCCGAAGCGTGACAAGCCCTGATTTCTTCCATCCTTGAACTCCCTCCATCCGGAGGAATCGTCCTGGCTGAAGAGAGCGATAGGCAGATTGAAAAATCTACATACCCCGACGGCACGCTGGATGCTGATGGTGAGCGTCGTGGTCAGGCCGGTTCGCCTGATTCCCGTTCGACTGAAGCCCGATTGATCCGATGGAGCATGATCATGGCCCGTACCCTTGCCGCCTCACTGTTGACGGTCTCCCTCCTGGCTTCCTCGGCCTTCGCACAGGACGGCCCCCTTCGCCGGGCCGGCCAGGCGCTGGACAACGCCGGGAAGAACATCCGCTCCCGCGTCGAGACCGAGATCGCCCGCGGGCAGATCACCGCCCAGGAGCGAGAAGTGCTCGGCCGCGTCAGCCGACGGATCGAGTGGGATAAGCGATTCGTCGGTTCCACCATTCAACTCGAGTCTCGCGCGGGCGGTGTTGTCGTCATCAGGGGATCGGTCCTCAACGATGCCGCCAAACTGCAAGCGGTTGAAGTCGTCGAGAACACGATTGGCGTCACCAGCGTCGTCGATGAGCTTGCCGTGGTCAAGGCGGTCAAGGTCATCAAGGCGAAGCCGGAGGTCGAGGTGATCGAACTCACGCCGCCGGTCCCCTCCGAGACGAAGGTCATCGTCAAGCCCTGACGCGGAGCGTTGCCGCAATTCGGGCCGTCGGATGTCTACTGGGCGTCCGGCGGCCTCTTTCTTTACCGGGCGTCGTATAGAAAGCTCCAGGTTGCAAGTCGTTGTCTGGTGACCGCGAGCGAGAGCCCGAGGTTCGGGCGGGGAGCCTCCGACGTCGTGCGTCAGTGCGAGCTTCGCGCGGCGGATCGGGCTGACGCCCGAAGTTGGAGGACCTTCGTCCCGTCCGAACCACGGTCTCACGACCGTGGTCACATGTTCCGATCCCAGCGCGGACGACCTGCCTCGCGTCTCGGTGAGAGGCGATGGCCGCCGGATCGGGCTGACGGCCGAGGTTGAAGGACCTTCGTCCCGTCCGAATCACGGTCTCACGACCGTGGTCACCGTATAGGCCCTCGATGATCCGTGGGTGATTCCGTCGTGACACGCCCTAGATCGCTCCGATGGGACCGACCGGGTGCGACGAATTGGGTGGTCGGATACAATCGAAGTAACCTCGTCGCCCGAGACGTCTCGTCCTCGAAGGCGAATCGACAGCGTACCTGACGAGGGCCAGGGCGCGGAGCCCGATCGATGCTGGCGAGCTGGATCCCGGCCGGAGGATTTCGATGGTAGCAAGGCAACAAACAGGCGGGATCGAGTTCTCCTTGAGACCGTTGCTCAGGCTCTTCCTGCCGGCATCCATCTTATTTCAAGGGCTCACCAGCGGTTCCCATGCCGCACCTCCGTCGCTGGACTTCAACCGCGATATCCGGCCCATCCTGGCGGAGAATTGCTTCTACTGCCATGGGCAAGACGCCAATAAGCGGCAGGCCGATCTGCGGCTCGACATTCGAGCCGCCGCGATCGAGGCCGGTGCGATCGTTCCGAAGGACCCCGGCGCGAGCGAGTTGATCGAGCGGATCAACTCCGAGGACGGCACCCGCCTCATGCCACCTCCGAAGTCGAATCGGAGGCTATCGGCATCGCAGAAGACGCTCCTGGAGCGATGGATCTCCGAAGGGGCTTCGTACGCCACGCACTGGGCGTTCGTCACCCCGGTGCGTCCCGACGTGCCGGAGGTCAGGCGAGCCGGATGGGTGCGTAATCCGATCGACCGATTCGTGCTCGCCAGGCTCGAGGCCGAGGGCCTGGCGCCGTCGCTCGAGGCCGATCGGGCGACCCTGATCAAGAGGCTGTCGATCGATCTTGTGGGCCTGCCGCCGATGCCTGAAGACGTCGATGCGTTCGTCTCCGACCCGGATCCCGCGGCTTATGACAAGCTCGTTGACCGGTTGCTCGCCAGCCCGCATCACGGCGAACGCATGGCATTCGGCTGGCTCGACGCCGCGCGCTATGCGGATAGCAACGGCTTCCAGCAAGACGGCGACACCTGGCAATGGATCTGGCGCGACTGGGTCGTCAGGGCGTTGAATCAGGATCTGCCGTTCGATCAATTCACGATCTGGCAGTTGGCCGGCGACCTGCTGCCTGAGGCCACGACCGATCAGAAGATCGCCAGCGGGTTCAATCGCAATCATCTGCTCAACGGAGAGGGCGGTGCGATCGCCGAAGAGCAACGCTTCGTGAACCTGTTCGACCGGGTCGATACGACCGCCACGACGTGGCTCGGGTTGACGATGGCCTGTGCGCAGTGTCACGACCACAAGTACGATCCCATCACCCAACGCGATTACTACGGCCTGCTGGACGCGTTCAATCGCGTGCCGGAGAGCGGGACGCCCCAGTTCTTCTCCTCGCGAATCCGGGTCGCGGCACCGTTCATCGAGGTCCCCACCGAGGAGAACAAGGCGCGGATGGCCGAGTTCCAGTCCCGGATCTCGACGGCCGAAAAGGACGTGAAGCGTTCGATCGACTCGGCGTTCGAGGGCTGGCGAGCGTCGGTCGTCGGCGATGGCAAGTCCGCCGCGGAAAAGGAGCTGCCCGACGTCCTGGCCGTGATTCTCCGCAAGCCCGAAAACAGCCGCACGGACGCCGAACGGAAGTCGCTCGATGCCGGATTGCGGAAGCATTTTGAAGAAAAGGTGCGGCCGGGCCTGGCCGGGAAGCTGCCGGCCATCGCCGCTCTCGACGGCCTCAAGAAGCAACTGGTCGACTATCAGCGTGACAACCTCCCGCGCGTCATGGTGATGAGCGACGCAAAGCCGCGCCAGACGGCGATCCTCACGCGCGGCGAGTATCTGAAACCGGCGGAGAAGGTGTCGTTTTCCACGCCGAAGTTCCTGCCGCCTCTACCCCAGGGCAGCCCGGCCAATCGACTCGGGTTTGCCCGCTGGCTGGTCTCGCCCGAGCATCCGCTCACCGCTCGCGTGCAGGTGAATCGGATCTGGCAACACTTCTTCGGGACCGGGATCGTCAAGACGTCCGAGGATTTCGGCGCGCAGAGCGAGTATCCGACCCATCTCGCACTGCTCGACTGGCTGGCCGTCGAGTTCCGCTCGCGCGGCTGCGAGCGCCAAGGCGATGCACCGACTGATCGTCACCAGTGCCACGTACCGGCAGTCGAGCCGGGTCACGCCCGAGCACCGCGTGCGCGATATCGAGAACCGACTCTTCGCACGCGCGAGCCGGTTCCGGATGTCGTCGTTGATCCTCCGCGATTGGGCGCTCGCGTCGGCGGGATTGCTCGATGGGCGGATCGGCGGCGTCCCCGTGTATCCTTATCAACCCGACGCGATCTGGGAGGCGCTGGCGATCACCAAGGAACGCGACTTCACCTATCCGGCTTCGTCGGGGAACGATCTTTATCGCCGCAGCCTGTATACGTTCTGGAGGCGCACCGTCAGCCCGGCCAACATGTTCGATGCCGGGAATCGGCAGACTTGCCGCGTGCGACTGGCCACCACCAGCACGCCGTTGCACGCCCTCACCACGCTCAATGACCCGACCTGGGTCGAAGCGGCCCGGGTGCTCGCCCAGACGAGCATGCGCGCCACACAAGATCACGACGGCCAGCTCTCCTACGCGTTTCGTCGCGTCCTGTGTCGGAGGGCGACGGATCAGGATCTGAATGTGTTGCGACGTGCGTATCGCAAGCAGGCGGCGATTTACATGGCCGATCGGGAATCCGCCAGGGCATTCCTGAGCGTGGGTGCCGCCAGGCGCGACGAATCGCTCGACATCGCGGAACACGCGGCGCTGTCGGCCGTCTGCCTGGCGATCCTCAACCTCGACGAGGCCCTGACGAGAGAATGAGGCGACCGATTTGCGAGGTGCCAGCGAGGACGATCCTTCATCGACTCGTCCACAAGACCGAAAATGATGGCCCGCGGAACGGTCCAATCCGCCGAGCACCGGCCCAACGCGGACTCGAGATCGAAGAGACTTAGAACACGAAATACACGAAATACACGAAAAATTCATTCAGATTTTCATTTAGGCTTTTCTAACTGTTTCAATCCTTGCGTCCCTCTCCTTTTCGTGTCTTTCGTGTATTTCGTGTTCTAATCTCTTGGTTTTGAAGACAATTCCGTGATGTTACGCGTCGTCGGGATGTGGATACGCGCGGGCAATGGGCTGTTATTTGAGGTTTCGCGGACTAGAGACTCGTAACTCGCCACTCGCTTCGGACGACCTGGAGACTGAGTCCCATGAATGACCTCCACCTCGAGAACATCGCCCGGGTCACGCGCCGGCAACTCTTCGGATCGGCGGCCAGTGGCGTGGGTCTGGCCGCGCTGGCCGCATTGTTCGGGGCCGACTCGGCGCGGGCGGCGGGAGCGAGTGACGCAGACTCTCGCGGAGAGGCCGGGTTACCGGGCATGCCGCACCATCCGGCGAAGGCGAAGCGCGTGGTCGTGCTCTGGCAAGGCGGCGGGCCGTCGCATGTGGACCTCTTCGACCCCAAGCCGGTCATGAGGAGGATGGCGGGCAAGGACATCCCCGACAGCGTCCGCGGGACGACTCGCCTCTCGACAATGTCGAGCGGTTACGGGAAATGGCCGGTCGTGCCGGCAATCAAACCATTCGCGAAATGCGGTCAGTCCGGGATCGAGCTGAGCGAGATGCTGCCCAATGTCGGGGCGATGGCGGACGAGATCTGCCTGGTCCGGAGTATGAATACCGAAGCGGTCAACCATGCGCCCGGCGTGACCTTCTTCATGACGGGTGCCCAGGTACCGGGTCGTCCCAGCATGGGAGCCTGGCTGGCGTACGGGCTGGGCAGCGAGACCGCGAACTTGCCGACGTTCGTCGTGATGACGTCGAGCGACAAGGGCAAGACCTGCGGCCAGCTCTTCTTCGACTACTACTGGGGTAGCGGGTTCCTCCCCAGCCGGTTTCAGGGTGTCCGGTTCCGCAATACGGGCGACCTCGTGCCCTATCTGGCCAACCCGCCCGGCGTCAGTCGTGAAGCCAGGCGGGCCCTGCTGGACGAGATGGCCGAGATGAACGCCGCCCATCTGAACGACTATGGCGACCCCGAGATCGATACGCGGATCTCGCAATACGAGATGGCGTTCCGGATGCAAACGAGCGTACCCGACCTGGTCGACTTCTCGGGTGAATCGCAACACACCCTCAAACGGTATGGCCCGGATGCGCTCGTAAAAGGCACCTTCGCCAACAACTGCTTGATCGCCCGGCGATTGCTGGAGCGTGGCGTGCGGTTCGTGCAATTGATGCACTCGGGCTGGGACCAGCATGGGAATCTGTTCACGCAACTGGAGGTCCAGTGTCGCGATACCGAAGGCCCCTCCGCCGCCCTCGTTCGCGATCTGAAGGAACGGGGGCTGCTCGACGACACGCTCGTCGTCTGGGGCGGCGAGTTCGGTCGCACGCCGTTCGGCCAGGGCGATCCGTCGAGCCCGAAGGGCCGCGATCACTTCGGGAGGGCCTATAGCTGGTGGCTGGCCGGCGGCGGCGTCAAGCCCGGCACGGTCTACGGCGCGACCGATGACTTCGCCTGGAACATCGTCGCCGATCCGGTCCACGTGCATGACATGCAGGCCACGATCTTGCACCTCTGCGGCATCGATCACACCCGGTTGACATACCGCTACCAGGGTCGCCAGTACCGATTGACCGACGTTCATGGCAAGGTCGTCAAGGGGATGCTGGCCTGATCGATGCACCGCCTGCGAAGTCACCCAAGGAAATCAGAAAGTGGGTCCTTGACCGCACGGTTCGACGCCTATTATTTTAATGCTCAGGGTGTATTAGGAGCTGACCCCAGTTGAGTTCGATCGGAATATAGGCTTCTCTGATGCGTCTCCTGCTCGACAAATCTCGTTGCGAACGGTGGCTCGCCTGTGCCATGATTCCAGTGGTCATCGCGGTGGGAACGATGATGCTTTCATCCATATCCTCCACTCCGTCAGCCCCCCCCCCACACACGCTAGAACCGGCAAGTCCGCCACGCCCACACTTCCTGCTCGCGATCAACCCTGACCCAGTCATGTTAGGCGAGGTTTATCCGGGGGAACAAGCTGAGGCGTTTCTCTCGGTCCAGAATGCAGAAGATGCGACGGTAACCATCGATCGGATCGAGACATCGTGTCTTTGCGTCAATGTCGGCGCGGTGCCAGTCGTTCTCGGCCCGCATGAGATGAAGGATTTGAAGGTGACCTTCAATCCGCTCAACGATCCGGAATTCGAGGGTCGGCTCTCCGTTGAGGTGACCGGTTACTTAACCGACGGAAGAATTGGTTTCCGCACCAGAGTCAACGTTGAGACGGAGCCCGAAGCTAAACGCCCTCCAGGGTGAGTTCGGTCAGACTCGGTCCTCTGTGTCTCGTCTCTCCATCAGGACAAACGCGTGTTCTCAGAAGGGAGCCAACGGTGACGACGGAACAGACAATTCCATTACTCGCTCCCAACACGAAGCGCTTTCGACTCACAAGATCGTCATCGGCGACGATCATCGCTGGCGGCTTGGTCCTGAGTCTCGTCATGTTCGCGACTTGGGCCTGGGGTGGATTCAACAGGATCCGGACAGCTTACGCTTACATGAAGGGAGAAACGATCCTGGTGGACTCGCGCGAAATCGCTGGGCTTGGCTGCGCCAGGCGAACAGGTCAGGGTCTCATTCAAATTGACAAATCTCGGTAACAACCCCGCCAGGATCGTTGGGTGCAGAACGGGTTGCGGCTGCATTGTTCCGGATGATCTGCCATTTGCTATCCGGTCCGGAGAGAGCCGCGAGTTCACCTTATCCATCAAACTCCCTCAGAAAGTGGCAATCGGTTCGTTGACAACTTGGAAGTTTCAGCCGGTCATTTACACGAACAATCCCGCGCAACCTCAGATACCGCTTGCGGTTAGCGGTGAGGTCAGCAGCAAGACGAGCGAATCCCACCTCTGATTGTAAAGTCGAGTCGTCGTGATCGCTCGGTGCAGTGGGAATGATCCTGCGGTGAATGTTGGGTTTTTTCAGTCCCTGGGTTTCAGGAGGTTCCAATGCCGCGTTCCAGCCTTCGATCCGATTCCCGTTCCGCAGTTTGCTACATCGGTTCAGCCCTCTTTCTGGCCACGGGGATCGTTGCCGTCGCCGACCAACCCTTCAATCAGGGGAAGCATCCGGTGTGCCACAATTGCCGGACTTCTCTGGACTGGGGTCATGGATGCAATAAGGGTTTCAATGGCTCTACATGTCCCTCGAAAGCGTCATGCAGCGATTGCATGTGCACTTCCACTGGATCCGGAGATCCACGCGTGGCGGAGTGCAAGTGAGTGGCCCCATTCATCACTAAATTCTAATATAAAGAATTATTTGTATTCTTTATATTAGAATTTCGTGGTGGAATCTCCTAGCTCTACAATACCTTCGCGGCAAACAGACTAAGACCGATTCGGCGCCGGGAGGATTAGGCTCACCTAGCAGCCAAGGCCACAGTAAGCTTTTTGCAACTCGTTTTCGATCAAGGACTTGCGACCCAACAATTGTCCGGCCACCGATCGCAAGTCCTTGGCTCTTAAGAATTTGCGAATTGTAAGTGCTGGCCCTGCACTGAAAGTCAGGGCTTGTACATCTTGCTGCGGCAGTCACAACCACACAGTTCCCCGAAGTGCCTTTTTTGGCGATGATTTCTCCGTGAACGAAGACTCCATTCGAAAACAGATGCCGGGGAATCGATGGTAACTCCAATCTCTGCTCGCGTCCATAACGTCTTCAGCTCGGGCTTTTTTTCTTGGCTCTTCTTGTGCTCTACTGTTCATTTGTTGGCTCCGTCGCTTGCAAGGGCGGACTCGGAAGGCAGAGCACCCTCTCCAGAAAGCTTTCTGTCAGAGTACCGGAAGAATCTAAGCGGCTTGGATGCATCGTTCAGCGATGTCATCGTCGAAGGAGTGGCAGGAACGAAGACCCTCACGAATTTTGTGTACGTTACAAGCGGAGAGAACGTGAAGTTGGGCCTTCGGCGTGAATTACCGGAATGGTTCGATCGGACCTTCGTTTCCAGAGCGAATCACAAATTCGTCGTGCGTCGTCTGAAGGCGGAAGGAGCCTATTTCGTTGAGAATCTGTTTGATTCGGATGAGCAATGGCAGAACGTAAAGGGATACGATTCACTGGTCAGAAAGGCCGCATTCACCCTTGGAGGTGTCCCGGATTATCTCAAGCGCGTCAATTCCCCGGATTTCGCGGTCAAGAACGTGTCCCGAGTTTTGGAAGCGAACGTCGCCACACTGAATGTAGAATTTGAATATGCAAATCAGGCTGACTTGACGGCGCCGAAATTAAAGGGCTGGTTCCGTGTCGAACCTGGGCTGGGCTGGGTCACTCGAAGTTACAGCTACGAGAGACGATACGCGATCTTGAGCGGCAAGAAGGCAGGTCAGGAATCTGTTTCCCGAGTGGAAGGTTGGGTAACGTATCGTAGCGAGGGCGGAAAGCCCATTCCCATGGAAATCCAAATGAAGGTGAGCCGGCCAGATGGTAGGCCCGCGAGAGAGGACCATTTCGCCATTTCAAGCTTCCTTTGTGTTCAGCGCCCCATCGAATGATTTTTCACTCGCCGCCTTCGGCCTTGGCGACGTCGAACAGACGGCTCGGCAGATCGAAACGCGAAATAATTACTGGACCGCAGTCATCGCGTTGGCCGCATTTCTGATGAGCTGGGTGCTCTTCGGTGCGGCAAGGGCCATTCGAAGGCGGAGGGCTAATGGCAAGGCAATCGTCTCACCAAACAATCAGTCAGCGGAGGGTGGCCACGCTTGATCGAACGCCTCCTGACCGGACCGATAGGACTGGTTTCACGCTGATCGAGATTCTCGCAGTAATATCGATAATCGGTGTGATTGTCGGGCTGCTGCTTCCCGCTATACAAGCGGCTCGCGAGGCAGCGCGACGCGCCCAATGTGCCAGCAACATGAGGCAACTCGGACTGGCGTTGCAAGCCTATCACGATGCCTTCGGGTCCCTACCTCCGGGCGCATTAAGTCTTACGATAGAGCGCTACGCCGGCTCGAATCCCCCCTGTACATCCATGATCGTCGATAAGAGCTTGGAGGTCTTCGTCCTGCCGTTTATGGAGCAGAACTCGCTCTTCAACGAGATCAACCAGAACCTAGCCATCATCGGCGCGGAGAACAGCACGGTGCATTCGGTCGTGGTGTCCTGTTTCGCGTGCCCGGATGATCCCATGTCGGGCGTGGTCCGTCAACTTGGTCCTGGCCAACTGACGGCCTACGGCGTTCCGGATCCCGCCTGGATGGTTTTTACAAGCTATGCTGGTTCAATCGGCTCTCTGCCAGTGATTGCGTCTCCTTTTCCCAGTAATGGCTGTGTTGTGTCCCCGCTGCTTCGAAGCCAGTGTAATGGTGTGTTCAACGACCTCTCGCCTCTCCCGATGGCTTCGGTGACCGACGGCTTGAGCAACACGGTATTCCTAGCTGAGAAGTTGACCACGATACTCCAGAAGCTGGTTGCCGTCGATCCGGCCTTGTTGTCCAAGCGCGGCTGGTACATCACGGGTAACTGGGGCGATACTCTGATCACCGCGCTTTACCCACCGAATGCCTGGGACAGGGTTGCGTTTGCTGCTATTCCAGCCTGGACCAACTCGGCTTCCAGCCTGCATCCCGGCGGTGTAAATGTCCTCATGGGCGACGGTTCCGTGAGATTCATTAAGGACACGATCCAGTCTTGGCAGTCGGATCCTTGGACAGGTAATCCCGCCGGCGCGTTGCTCAGCGCCAGCGGCTGGTGGGCCAACCTTCCGCGACCTGGGATCTGGCAGGCGCTCTCGACTCGGACCGGGGGTGAGGCGGTCGATTCCAGTGAATTCTGAAGTGGCGAACGAGGCATTTCATGTGAGGTAGTATCGAGAGTTGCGGGGAGCATGAGGCCCACCATGCATGATAACGAATTCAGGTTTCATAAGGAGGGTTGAGCGTCGGTGAATCGAGATTCTGCTCCTCCACAGGATGGTGCATTGACCCTTCATCCACTCTTGGTCACTCAGGGAATCACTTTCTATGAAAGACGACCTTGCAATCGCCATCGAGAAGCACCAAACCGGACATTTCGAAGAGGCTGCCCGTTTGTATCAAGATATATTGGATAAGGATGACTCGAACGCGTCGGCGCTGAACCTGCTCGGTGTATTGCGTCATCAAGAGGGGGATGATGCTCGTGCGGTTGAGTCGATCGGCCGATCCCTCGCTTTTCGCCCTAGTATGCCGTTGGTTCACGCCAACTTGGCCGAGGCGTACCGCGGGCTGGGGCAATATGAACGCGCCGTCGGTTCGTGCCGGTTAGCCCTCAAGCTTTGGCCGGACTGTCCCGAGGCGCTGTGTAACCTAGGACTCTCGTTCCAACTCATGGGGCGGTACGAGGAAGCCATCGCCCAGTTTCGGCGGGCTCTTGAGGTGCGTCCGGATCTCGCACCTGTGCATAACAACCTCGGCATCGCCTTGAGAGAGGTTGGCCGGTCTGATGAAGCGCTGGAACACTTCCGCCGCGCCGTCGAGCTTGAACCGGCCTTTGTTCCCGCTCTAACCAATCTTGGCCAAATGCTCCTGGACTGCGGCCTAGCTGGAGAGGCACTGCCACACTGTCAGGAAGCGGTTCGACTTCAGCCTGCGCATCCCGACTGTCCATCATAACCTGGGCAATGCCTTGGGGGCACTGGAACGATATGTGGACGCTAGGGCCGCTTACCTCGATGCCCTGCGGCTTGATCCGGATCTGGCCCCAGCGCACGCCCGTCTTGGCTTGACCTTACTTCGGGAGAATCAACCAGGTGAAGCTTTGCCCTGGCTCAAGCAGGCGGTCGAGCTCGACCCGGAGAATGCGGACTTTCACGAATGGCTGGGCGATCTTTATGCCGAATGGGAGGAACCGACCGAGGCCATTCCCTGTTATGAGCGAGCGGTCGCACTCACATCGAAGGTCCGTCCACCGCTCCATCTTTCGCTGGGTCAGGCGCTGCTCGATGAGGGTCGTCTGACGGAGGCGGAAGCGCAGTACCGCATCGCGCTACGGCTTGCGCCTGGCTCCGCCCAGGCCCACCTTCACCTGGGCGGTCTTCAGGAAATGAGGGGCGAAATGGCGGATGCCGAGGCTTCGTTCCGCGCGGCTCAGCGTGTGCAGCCAAAGGCAGCTTTACCTCACGCCGAACTGGCGACACTCCTGCGCGGCAATCTCCCCGACGAGGATCTCGCTGCGTTGGAAGACCGACTCAGCGATCCCAATCTCGGCAGCCGACTGCGCGGCCGGCTTCTATTCGGCTTGGCGCATGTCCTCGATGCGCGAGGTGACTATGCTCGTGCCGCCAGATGCCTATGCGAGGCCAACGCCCTGTCGATGGGAAAGGCGCGTGATTGGTGCGCTTACTCCGCGACCGGGAATGAGCTATTCACCGAGGGCCTCATCAACGCATTTGGAACTGAATTCTTCAACCGGACGATCGGTTTTGGTCTGGACACGCGCCAGCCAATTTTCGTCGTTGGCCTGCCACGTTCGGGCACGACGCTAATCGAACAGATCCTGTCCAGCCACTCGGTCGTCCATGGGGCCGGCGAGCTACGCCTGGCACAGAAGTCCTTTCAGGCTATTCCAGCCATCATGGGCCGGCCTGGCCCTCCGCTGGATTGCGTTCCGCACCTGGACGAAGCGGTCGTTCGCCGCCTGGCTGAACAACACTTGGAGTGGCTGTCAAAGCTTGACGGCGGGCGGGCCGAGCGGGTCGTGGACAAGATGCCGGGGAATTTCACGCATCTTGGTCTCCTGGCAACAATGTTCCCGAAGGCAACGTTCGTCCACTGCCGTCGCGACCTCCGCGACGTAGCCGTCTCGTGTTGGATGACCAATTTCCGGATGATTCGCTGGGCCAATGATCTCGACGACATCGTCGATCAATTTCGGCAATACTGCCGCGTGATGGATCACTGGCGGAGCGTGCTTCCGGTGCCGATCCACGAGGTGGATTATGAAGAAACGGTCGCCGACCTCGAAGGCGTGGCGTACGGGCTGATCTCGGCGTGTGGCCTGGAATGGGAGCCGGCCTGCCTGGAGTTCTATCGCACCCAGCGACCAATCAGGACTGCCAGCGTCACCCAGGTCCGCCAGCCGATCTATAGCCGATCGGTCAGGCGTTGGAAGAACTATGAGACCGCACTCTCTGAACACTTCGCCAAGCTGCCGATCGATGAAGGTTCACCGACGCGCGATGAGATGACCGTCGCGCAAGTCGAGGATCTGGCTGTAGTGATGGCCTGATCTCCTGATTTGATACCCTCGGGGGAAGGGCTCAGGGACCTCGGATGAACGAAGTGCCTCGGCATGATTGATCAATTGCCATAACGCCCTGGTCGCGAATTCCCTTTGGCGAGCGGCAAAATCGACACAACTCGCTTAACATCACCCGGCGATGCGAGTTTCATAGCCATGACCACGGTCGTGAGACCGTGGTTCGGACGGGACGAAAGTCCTCCAACCTCGGGCGTCAGCCCGATCTTCTGTGCGGATCGCACTCACGTGCGAGGTTGGAGGTTCCCCGTCCGTACCACGGTCTCACGACCGTGGTCACGAGGTGGTGTTCGACGCGATGTCTCGCAAAATATCCTCGATCGGACGCATGTCATGCTCCAGTTCCCGAGAATCGAGAATCGCCTTGCCCTCCTCCAGGAGGGTCAGAAACCGGTCGGCACCTTGAATCTCATAACCCTCTCGAGTCAAGCTCTCGATCTCGATGATTCTCCGCTCGGATATCTCGACCCACTTCCGATAGAGCTGGCCGATCTGGCGGTCGTCCTCTTCCTTGAAGAGGATCTTGCCTCTCGCGACGTATTGCTGCCAGGTCGCATCGACGAAAGAAACCAACTCATAGGCCAGGTGCCCGACCGCGATGACTTCCTCCATTTCGAAACATTGCATGGAGGAGTCGTGGTCCGTCTTCCACGGTTCGGCCTCGTCATAGGCGGCCAGGATTCGATCGGCATTACTCATCGTACGGCTCCCAGGCGGACGCTGTGCCCGACCAACCCTAACAATGCATGTCTCCCTCGGGGTCGATTTCGTTTGCGATTCCTCGCGAGATTGTAGCGTCTTCCTTCGCGGATGATCAACCAATCGTCGAAGCCGCTTGACCTACCGGGCAAACTGTCTTGAGGATCTCGATCGGAAGATCGGAGGCCGCTAAGATGAGTTCGCTTCGACGCGATCCCGTCCCGCGACTCTTGCGAGAGATGAGCGGTGCTCGTCTCTTGGCCGGATGCGGTAACGGGGTCTGTCTCGAGACATTCAGCCCACCCAGGAGGAACACCAACCATGCACGACGATCTGGTCAGGTTGCAGCCCAGGACCGACTTCTCGCGACGGGAGTTCGTGGTGACGTCGCTCGCCGTCGGATTCGCCGTCGCAACACAGCCCGTCTCGGCGGACACGATCACGACCGACACCAAGGGGCTCGAGGCGGGCGAGGTGAAGATCCCGGTCCAGGATGGCACCATCCCCGGCTACCGGGCGATGCCGGCCGAGGGAGGGAACTTCCCGGTCATCCTCGTGGTCCAGGAAATCTTCGGCGTCCACGAGCACATCAAGGACATCTGCCGGCGACTCGCCAAGCTGGGATACTTCGCCGTCGCACCCGAGATGTACGCGCGGCAAGGGGATGTCTCCAAGCTGAAGGCGTTCCCGGAGATCCTCAAGATCGTCTCCAAGGTCCCGGATGCGCAAGTCATGTCCGACCTGGACGCGACCGTCGCCTGGGTGCAGGCCTCGGGCAAGGCCGACACGGCGAAGCTCGGCATCACCGGCTTTTGCTGGGGCGGACGGATCGTCTGGCTCTACAGTGCACACAGCCCGAAGTTGAAGGCCGGAGTTGCCTGGTATGGACGGCTCGTCGGCCAGGCCGATGACCTGCATCCCAAGCATCCCATCGATGTCGCCGCATCGATCAAGGCCCCCGTGCTGGGCCTCTACGGGGCGGCCGACACCGGGATTCCGGTCGAGTCCGTCGAGAAGATGCGGACCGCGCTGAAAGACGCCGGGCCGACCACCGAGATCGTCGTGTATCCCGACACGCCCCACGCCTTCCTCGCGGACTATCGGGAGAGCTACCGGAAGACCGAGGCCGAGGACGGCTGGAAACGCATGCTCGACTGGTTCAAGAAGAACGGAGTGGCTTGAGGTCTAGAGCGTGTTATGATCAGTTTGCCAGGATTTCCCGGCGTTTCCGGCTGTAGCCGGGGTCTATCACCCCGGGAGTGCCCTCACCGGCCTCACAGAGGCCGGCTACAGAAGCGGGACGTTCATAACACGCTCTGGGCGGGTTAGATCCAGCGGTCCGGCCGGCGATGATACGATTGTCTCCGGCCCGGGCCGTTTCTTCTTCTGCATCTCATCACGGCGATGGCGAAGCGTGCGGAAGAACAGCATCCCCAGCCCGAGCATCGCGCCCTCGAGCTCGAGGGCTGGGTGGATGAGAGTGTCTCGGCGTCGCGCGAACCGTCGTGGTTGCGGCGGCATCCGGCGATCGTCGTCGGCGCGACCGCCATCTTCTTCATCGGGGTCGTCGCCCTCGCCGTCGGTTTCATCGCGGTCAACGTTCAGAATCGAGAGGCCGCCCGTCATCGCGTCTGGTTCGAGGCCGATCTCCGCGAGGCTGGCGAGGCAGTCGAACGCCTGCTGACCCGCGTGGTCGAGGATCGGCTCAAGGAAGTCCCGCTCCCGGAGTCGCTTCGTGAGGCGTTCCTCGAAGACGCCAGCACGTTTGAGCGCACCTTGCAAACCGCAGGCACTGACGATCCCGATGTGCGGCTCAGGGCGGCGAGGTTGGCCCGGTTGACGGCCGATCTCCGGCTCCGGTTGGACCGGCCCGACCAGGCCGAGGGATCTTGCCGGCACGCGCTGGGGATCGTCGACGGCCTTCTCGCTCGTGCACCCCGAGACTTACGGTATCGCCGGGAGTACGCCTCGGAGCTCGAGGTGCTGGGCGGCATTCTCGCGAGCCTCGATCGGGCCGAGGAGGCGGAGCCTGCCTATCGTAAGGCCATCGAGATTCGAGGCTCGGTCCTCATGGAGGAGCCAACATCGAGCGATGACCGATGGCGGATGGCCGTCGGTTTCGATCGCATCGGTGTCTTGTTACACGGCTCCGGTCGCTGGGAAGAGGCCGAACATTTCCTGATCCGTGGTCGGAAGGTGTGCGAGGTGCTCCCTTCGGCGACTCTCGATGACCCGCGTGTCCGTCGCGAGCTGGCGGCCATCCTGGGCCATCTCGGCCAGGTGCTCACCGACCGCGGACGCCGCGCCGAGGCGATGGAGTCCTACGCACACGCCGTCCGGGTCCAGAGGGCCTTGCTAACCGCCGTAGCCGATTCCTGGCGGGACCGCATGCGTCTCATCGAGGTCCTCGGCGATCAGGCGGGCGCGATGGCGGCAGACGGCCACCTGGCGGACGCCGAACGGATCCGGCTGGAGATTCGCGAGCTGTTCACGACACTCGGCATCGATGACGCGGCCATGCCTCGTTATCGACGGCTTGCGGCGACAAACCTCGGCCGACTCGCCGGTGAGATCGCGAGGGACCCGGCTCGGTTCGGCGAGGTCCGCGCACTCCACGACCAGGCGATCGCCATCGAGGAGGGGCTCGTCGCGATGGAGCCCTCGGCTCGCGAGTATCGCGCGAATCTGGTCCAGACATGCAATAGCCTGGCTGAGTTCCTCCGCACCCATCGCGCCGTCGACGATGCGGAAGCCGTCTACCGGAAAGCGCTCTCGCATCAATCAAGCGTGGTCGCCGAGCATCCCGATCACGTCGGATCTCGTTTCGGTCACGGACAGTTGCTGCACAATCTCGCGGATTTGCTCCGCGAGGGAGGTCATCCCCGCGCGGGCCTCCCACTCCAGCAGGAGGCCGTTCGACAGTTGGGGGCCCTCTATCGTTCCGACATGAAGGACCCTTCGTTCCGCCGGGCCTACAGCTATGCCTGCTGGACGCTCGCCTCGATTCTCGTCGATCTCAAAGATCATCGAGCCGCCGTCCGGGCCGTGACCGATTACCTGGGGATCGAGCCCAACGGCTTCGAGGAATCCTTCGAGGCCGCGGGCTTCCTCTGCCGATGCATTGCGCTTTGCAGGGAAGATCCCGAGCTTGCCGCCAAGGAACGCGAGGCGCTGGCGAGCGCTTACACGGACCGAGCGATCGACGCTATGCGTTCGGCGATCCGAAACGGATTTCGCGATGCCGACCTCCTCATGAGGGCCGTCGCCTACGAACCTCTGCGGGCACGCGACGAGTTCGGTCAACTCGTCCATCAGGTCAAGGCTTTGACGGCATCGGCCGACTCCTCGCGGTGATCGATCTCGCACTTCGGGATCTCCCGTGGTCCCGACACTCGCGGAGAAAAATCCGACGCCTATTTGACAGTGTCACATAGACCCGATATAACAGTGTCATGAAGAACGGCGGACCGCTCTGGACGATCGACGAACTGGGTGCCGCGGTGGCGTCGGCGCTGGCGGAGGGGTATGTCGGGCCTCCGAACGGCCGGGTGCGGGACGTCCCCGATCGTCGGACGATCCGCTATTACACCACGCTGGGCCTGCTCGACCGGCCGGCCGAGATGAGGGGACGGACGGCCTTCTACGGGCGAAGGCATCTCCTCCAGTTGGTGGCGATCAAGAAGCTCCAGGCACGCGGGCACAGCCTGATCGAAGTCCAGCGGACGCTGCCAGGCTTGACCGACAAGGCGCTGGCACTGGTCGCGGGACTCGAGGCGAGCGGCACGACGGAGTCGATCGCCCGAACTCCGGCCCAGGTCGGACGCGCGTTCTGGCGCAAGGCGCCGGCGCCGCATGCCGTGCCGGAACCCGAGGGGGCGGCTGAGAATCGGGGGAGTGAGATCCATCCGCCCGAGGCGACCCGCCCCCAGACATTGCATGGGGTCCCACTGGTCGATGGCGTGACGCTCCTGCTGGCGTCGTCGCGTGCCATCGATGCGATGGACCTCGAGGCGATCCGCACCGCGGCGGGACCTCTGATCGACACCCTGTTGCGACGCCAGTTCATTCAAACCCCCGCGGAAGGAGAGCCCCGATGAGTCGATCGCTGCCCATGATCTCGGACGATGAGATGGACCGTGGGGCTTCTTCCTCGCCCGCCGACGGCGATGAAACGGGCTTCGGCGCGTTGAGGACGGAGCGTGGTCCGCTCCCGCTCGAGTCGATGGATGTGCACGGTCGAATCGACGGCCTGCTCGCGCGGGTGACGGTCCGCCAGACGTTCGTCAACGCACTGGACGAGCCGCTGGAGGCCGCCTACAACTTCCCCCTGCCCGATCGCGCCGCCGTGACCCGGTTTCGCATGGTGGTCGGCGGCCGCGAGTTCGAGGGGATCCTGGAGGAACGGGGCCAGGCCCGCGAGAATTACGATCGGGCGATCGCCCAGGGCCGGCGAGCCGCGATCGCCGAGGAGGATCGGCCCGGAGTGTTCAACCTGCGCGTCGGCAACCTGATGCCCGGCGATCGGGCGACCATCGAGCTGACGCTCTGCGGCGTGCTGGCTTATGCCGATGGCGAGGTGACGTTTCGGTTCCCTCTGGTCGTCGCCCCGCGTTATATACCGGGGATTCCCTTGCCGGGTCCCTCGGTCGGAGATGGGACCGCGGTGGACACGAACGCGGTTCCGGATGCCTCGCGGATCAGCCCGCCGGTCCTCCTGGCTGGCTTTCCGAACCCCGTGCGACTGAGCCTGGAAGTCGAGATCCACGAGGGCGGGGCCGAGGTTGACGATGTCCGTTGCAGCCTACACGCCGTCCGTGAAGAGTCGCGCGACGGCTATCGGCGGATTCGCCTTCATCCCGGCGATCGGCTCAATCGCGACTTCATCCTGCAGTTCCGCCTGGGCGGCCCGGGGATCCGTTCGACCGTGACGCTGCACCCGGACGCGGACGATCCCAGTGCGGGGACCTTCGCCTTGACGGTCGTGCCACCGAATTCGGGCGGCGACTCGGCCGGGAAGCCCCGCGATGTCGTCTTCGTGCTCGACCGATCGGGGAGCATGGAGGGCTGGAAGATCGTCGCGGCCCGACGCGCCGTGGCTCGGATGATCGACACGCTCAACGAAGGCGATCGGTTCTGCGTTTTGGCGTTCGACAGCCAGGTGGAGACTCCGCAAGGTCTGACAGACGGGCTGTCGGCCGCAACCGATCGGAACCGTTTCCGCGCCGTGGAATATCTGGCGACGATGTCGGCACGCGGCGGGACCGAGATGGCCGAGCCGCTCGACCGGGCGGTCAAGCTGCTGAGTCATCGCGGTCGATCCGAACGGGATCGTGTCCTTGTCCTGATCACCGACGGACAGGTCGGCAACGAGGACCAGATCCTCCGGGCACTCGGCAAGAGTCTCGAGAGACTACGCGTCTTCGCGCTCGGAATCGATCGGGCCGTCAACGCGGCATTCTTGCGACGACTGGCCGAGCGCGGTGGCGGTTCGTGCGAACTGGTCGAGTCGGAAGATCGGCTCGACGAAGTGATGGCGGCCGTCCATCGTCGGATCGGCAGCCCGATCCTGACCGGCCTGAGTCTCCATTCGGACGAGTTGGGGATCGAGCCGGGCGAGGTCGTCCCGAGACGCCTGCCGGACCTGTTCGCCGGCTCGCCGGTCTTGATTCTGGGGCGTTATCGCGGGCGTCCCGCGGGTGAGGTGACCGTCGTCGCCAGGGATGCCGCCGGTCGAGATTTTTCCGATGCCGTGGCGGCGCAGGTGCGCGACAACCGGGCCATCGTATCGGCGTGGGCACGTGGCCAGATCCGCCAGCTCGAGGACCGATACGCATCCGGTGATGGCGACCGTGGGAAGCTCGAGCGCGAAATCGTCGCGATCTCGCTGAGTATCAGGTGCTCTGTCGATTCACGGCCTATGTCGCGGTCGATCGCTCGAGGGTGGTGAACGAAGGAGGGTCACTCCATCGGATCATCCAGCCGGTAGAACAGCCGGAAGGATGGGAGGATACCTACGCCGCGACGGCCAGCGTCGCCGTCCCGGCGACTCACAAGCCACGGCGCGCTTCCGGGAGGGATACGCGGGCCGGCCGAAGTACCGATCGGAGTATTGATTTGCATGCGCTAGCCTCCATGCCGTCATCCCCGCCACCGCCGCCGTCGGCTCCGTATCCGGGGAAGTTCCGCGTGGATGACGATTCGGCCAATCCCCCGGGCACGGATGACTTCGCCTGTGGCAGCACGGAGGCCGGTTCGTTCAATGCCCTTGGGACGGATGAGTTCGAATGTGATCTCCTGGCGTCCTCGGACGCTGAGTCGCCGCCGACCCTCGGCCTCCCCGATCGATTCGAAGCTCGCGGAGTGATCGGTCAAGGCGGCTTCGGTCGGATATTTCGGGCTTTCGACCGTCAGTGCAGTCGTGAGGTGGCGATCAAGATCGTCCCTCGCCTGGGTGTCAACGCCCAGGCGCTCGAGCGCTATCGACGCGAGCAGGAGGAGCTTTCGAAGCTCGATCATCCGTCAATTATCGCGGTTCTCGACGTGATGTCGTCGGCCGATTCGGTGTCGATCGTCGCGCCGATCGTCGAGGGCCAGGCGCTTTCCCATGTGCTCACGTCGCAAGGTCACATCCCGCCACCGGAAGCCGCAAGGATCGTGGCCGTGTTGGCCGAGGCGCTCCATCTCGTCCATGAACGGGGCCTCGTCCACGGCGACATCTACCCCTGGAACGTCTTCCTCGGAGTTGACGGCCATGTCGCGCTCGCGGGCTGGAAGACCGCCCTGATGTCAACTTCGACGGGGGATGGGCTGAGGCCGTCCTACGCATCCCCCGAGCGACTGGGGGACCTCGCCGCAACCGTGTCCCCCCGCTCGGACATCTACAGTCTCGGCGTACTCCTGTACGAGCTCCTGACCGGAGAGCAGCCCTTCCGGGGGAAGGACACGCTGGAGTTGATCGGGAAGGTCTTGACTGCAACTCCGAAACCGCCACGGCGGATCGTCCGGTCGATCCCGGCTCCCCTCGAGGCGATCTGCCTCAAGGCGATGGCCCGGAACCCGGACGATCGCTACGACACGGCCGGCGAGCTGGCCCTGGCGCTCCGCGAATTCCTGAAACCAGTCCCGCGCCGGGGCTTCTGGAAGTGACGACCATCAGAACCTGACGGTCAAATCGAAGCCGTACATCAGCAAATTGCTCTTGGTCCCGAGGTCGAACGCCGGGACATTGTACGAATGATAGAAGCCGATCTCGGGCCGGATCATCACCAGGTCGTTGAACTGATGACTGATCCCGATGGTATGGCTGGAATAGTTCGTCGCGAAGCCGGACCGCTCGCCGCGCTGATCGTCCCACCACTCGTTGCGGACGGTGAAGTAGTCCCTCTTGGAGAGTGCGAACATCGTGTAATTCAGGACACCGTAAGCCGGGGAGTT
Source organism: uncultured Planctomycetota bacterium (assembly GCA_963777695.1). Classification (GTDB taxonomy): domain Bacteria; phylum Planctomycetota; class Planctomycetia; order Isosphaerales; family Isosphaeraceae; genus CAVZRC01. The sequence continues at coordinate 196,021 of CAVZRC010000005.1, read as the reverse complement.
ACCCGGTAGGAATTTCCCGAGGCCGCCGCCTCCTCCGGCTCCCAATGCAGGACCGAGGCTCGGCGTCCCGCCCACGACCGCGTCGAATTGCCACATGTAGTAGGCTTCGGTCTTCGTGTGCACCTTCTGACTGAACCGGTGCTCCCAGGTCGTCACGATGTAATTGAAGTTGTCGTGGCCCGCCTTGTGGCCATCCGCATAGAAATAGCGGAATTTTCCGTTGTTGATATTATTGAGACATGTGTAAAAGGCGTCATTATTGCTCTTGGAGATCCATCGCCAGCCGAAGAAGCCGGTGGGCAGGCGCCGGCGTACCAGGGGGCCATGTCGGTGCCCGACTGGATGGCGCCCTGGACCATGTTCCGCTGGTTGACCTGGCAACTGAACATGACGCCGGTCTGGGTATAAGTGTCATAAGTGAAGAGGAGCGAGTGCGACGCCAGGTAATTGTCCGGGGCGTATTGCGCCTCGATGTCCGGGCAGGCGATCCAGCGCCCCATCCGGATCACGAAGCCCTCAAAAATCCTCGGGATGTAGACCTCGGCCCAGAGCTCGACGGGATCGTAACCGTAGAGGTTGTTGTGATAGAGCAATTGCTGGCTGAAGAATCCTCCGGCCGTCGTGTAGCGGTAGTCGATGCCGAACAGGTGTACGGAGCGGAATCCCCAGTCAATATGGTCGGTCTGGACCCAGTCAATCTCGCGCTCGAACTTCACGACGGCCTGGTCGAGCTGGAAGGAGTTGGGCACGATCCAGTAGGCCGTCGGAAGATTCGAGTGGATGGCGTTGCTCCAGTTCCCCGATGTCGTCACCCAGCCGTGCACCTCGATGCGGCTGTCGCGGATCTCCTCCCCATGCGGGCCGAATAGGAGCGCCTGCTGCAATGGGTCGATGCCCGGATTCATCGGGGTCCCGATCAAGGGATATCCCTGATACTCGGAACCCGGGAACGGGGGAGAATCCCATGGGCTGGGCGGAGACCTTCGGGGGCGCCCGGCGATTCGTAACCGCCGCCTCCTGACCGCTCTCCGGCACGCGCAGTATCCTCTTGCTCCGGATTCTCCGTAGGCGATACCCGTGGTGGCCCGAGATGCTTCGGAAACCAGTCCACCAGCGTCGGGTACCCGCGAAGCCATCGCTTACACAAGGAGTATGGCTCCTGCTGGAGCGCAGGGGGGATGTCTCGTAATGACGGTTCCGTCGCCTCCGGTGCGGTCGGCGGGATTCCGGATTCGTCGGTTCCCGGTAGGGTCGGAGACGGAGGCGTTGCTGTCTGGGCGGGGGCCGGCGGTATCGCGTCGAGTGAGGGCATGTTCGGTAGGCTCGTCGAGGCGCCCGGCGACTGCTCCGCTGCATAGGTCGCACGTACGAGCGAAGGATCGACCTTCACGTCGGAGGACTCCGACCCATTCGCCTCGCGTTCGGGTGCATAGCGAACGTCCCGGCCGAGGAGCCAGCGCTTCCGCTCCGGTTCCGCCTCGGCTTCTGGCTCGGGCTTCCGCGATCGGAAGGGCGAGATCGCATCCCGAAATCGCTCCCATCGCGACGGATCCCGTCGGGTCGGGGCTGCTTCTCCGTCCGCGGTTGACCGCCTGGCCCTCTGGCCGAGGACCGATCCCGGTATGCGCCCCGAAGTTCCAGTCTGAAGCTCCTGGGCGCAACCTCCAGCGGCGACTGGGCCGTTGCGGCCGTCGATGCCAGGCAGAGTACCAGGATCATGAAACTCCAGCACCTGGCATGCACGCCGACTATCATTCTTGGTCGCTCCGAACCAATGCAACTCAATTTCTCTCGGGCAGCACCATCGCCATCGATCGGTGTCTCGCCGCTATGCGTACGGAGTAATCCCCCTACACATCGACAGCGTTGCATCTTGGACTTGAGGGATTACGTCGAGTGCATGAATTGCGACGAAGCCAAGGATTATAGCGATTAATCGGGCGCGATGAGTCGATGGATTTCCTGACGATCCGCTCGATTCCTGGGAGATCTGGTAGAGAACGCGATCCGAAGTGTCCGAGTCCGATATCGGCGGGGCTCAACGCCCCTTGCCAAGAAACGTGCATGAGGATACTCTTCGCAAACCATTCTGAGGCAATCACGGCGCCGGCGGTGCCGATCGGCATTGTGCCAATCTATGGATGCACAGATACTCTCAGGTGCATCGCACGTCTGTGGAATGCGACTTCGCGAGTCAGTAAGGCGAATCGCGCGTTCTGACCGCCAAGGGACCTGGGAAGGGTCGCGATCGCGCCGGGAGGCCACGATGTCGCGGGGAGTGCGAAGGGAGCGTAGGCGCGTGGGGATGCATCGCAAGAAGAATTCGAGCCTGTCCGTCGAATCGTTGGAAGGCCGGATGCTCCTCAGCACGGCTGCAGAGCCGTCCGGGATGACGACTCACGCCGCGGCCGAACGCCATCCGCTCCAGTTCGCGACCACGACCGCACTCCAATCTTCGACCAAGACCACGGCGATCGGAAACCAGGTGACCCTCGTCGCCACCGTGCACACGGCCGGGATCGGTCGGCTCGTCGGTTCGGGCCGCGTGCGATTCTCCGAAGTCTCGCCGACGCCGGAAGTGCTTGGGGTAGCCAATGTGAACCGGCTCGGCTCGGCGACGATCTCGACCAGGCGACTCGATGACAGCGATTCTCATGAGATCCAGGCGCAGTATGTCCCGGCCGGACATTCCTTCGCGACCAGTTATGCGACCGTGAGCGTATCGGTCATGCCAGCCGAGGTGACCTCCTTCCGGATCCACGCACCCCACTTCTACGGCGCCCCGGGTACTCCGATCACCTATTCCGTCACGGCACTCGATCGAGCCGGCCAGCCCGTCACCGATTACACCGGCACGATCAATATCTATAGCCCCACCGACCACGCCGCCAAGTTCCCGGCGCGACAATACACCTTCACGACCGCCGATCAAGGCACGCACATTTTCCCCGACGGGGTTACGTTCCACAAAGGCGGAGCTGAGGTCCTCAAGATCGACCAGGTGAACAACACTCAGATCCAGGGTAAGGCGAAATTCGGCATCGAGTAAACCAAACAGCATTGCGTCCTGCATGTCCGGTTATCCATCCCAGCACAATTCCATTCGGGCATCGTCGTCACGTCCCACCTCCATTCCGTCTCAGGTCCGTCGAGGTACCATCGGGGGATTCGAGCGGCCCGAGGACTTGCGGGTCGCAACGAAGCCGAGTACCGTCGATTGATGATCGGTAATGACGACGCATGACGGCCCTGCGCGTCGATCCTGCCTTGATCCACGCCTTAGTAAGCGTGCCTGATTCCTACGAGTGCAGCAAATTCGGATCGACTGCCCACTGATGGCCAGGGTGGGAGGGTCGTGAGCCCGTGGAGGATCAACGATGTCGGAACCGCCAGCAGGGGCTGGGGCAGGGCAGGGCCCCCAAGATCGTCGGCGGTCGAGATCGGGGCCCAAAGGATCGCGGCGTCCGAAGCCAGGACAGGGCGGGCCGCCCGCCCGCCGTCCCGGGCCGAGGGCGGGCTCGATCGGCCTGGCGCGGGTCGGAGGCAACGAATTCGAACTCGTCCATCCCCGCGGCGTGAAAGAGATGGAACTGGATTATGAAGAGGGGATCGAACTCTGGAAGGCCGGCGATCCCGAGAGCGCCCGCGATGCCCTGCGCTATGCGCTGGCGGCCTGTCACGATAATCTGTGGATCCACACGGCCCTCGGCCAGATCGCGCTGGAAGAGTTCCACGATCCCAGCCTGGCGCGCGGACACTTCGGCTACGCGGTCGAGCTGGGGCGCCAGGCATTGCCCCAGAATTTCGGCGGACGGCTCTCGCCCCAACGGCCGGTGAATCGGCCCTTCTTCGATGCCGTCGACGGCTTGTTGAGGTGCCTCGAGGCACTGGGTCGCCCCGAGGATGTCCGGGATCTGCGTGCGATGCGCCAACGGTTATCGACTGGGGCATCCTGAGCGTGCCAGTTCGGCCGGAAAAGGAGCCCGCGGATCCGGAAAAAAGAAGGCGTCGGGACATGGCAGACTTTTTCGACTTAAGGAATTTTTCGGCCTTGCAGGGATCTGCGGATCGAGATAGAACCACCGCAGAACGAGGCCAAAAAGTTGAAGAACTGGGACGGAACTTACGACCTTCGCCACGATGCCGACCGGAAGGAAACCGATCGTTGACTGGCACGGGGATTGTGAAGGGCCTTCCCGAGTTCCTCACGAGTCGAGACGCGGAGTCCTGGATTTGTTGACCGCGGTCGAGCCGGCTCGAGGTGAGGGCCTCATGATCATTCGACCGATCGCCGGCGGCGTGGAGATCTTCGCGCCGGCGAAGTTAAACCTGTTCCTGGAGGTCCTGGGTCGCAGGCCGGACGGCTATCACGAGATCGAGACCGTGATGATCGCCGTCAGTCTGTACGACAATCTGACCATCCTCGACGAGCCGTCGGGCGGGATCCGCCTGCGGTGCAACGACCCGACCTTACCGGTCGACGGCAACAACCTCGTGATCAAGGCGGCCGAGCGATTGAAAGCGGCGACGGGCTACGGTGGTGGGGCTGAGATCGTGCTGACGAAGGCGATCCCGGCTCAGGCCGGGTTGGCCGGCGGTTCGAGCGATGCCGCCGCGACCCTGGTCGGCCTCGATCGGATCTGGGGTCTCGGCCTAGACGGAGAACGCCTGGACGCCCTGGCTTCCGAGATCGGCAGCGACGTGGCCTTCTTCAACCATGTCCCCGCGGCGGTCTGTCGCGGCCGGGGGGAACGGGTCGAGGAGATCCCGCTGAGGGGTCGTTACCATTTCGTTCTGGTCTGTCCACCTGTCGGAGTGAGCACGGCGGACGTCTATCGTCGGGTGGTTTCCCCCGAGGAGCCGCGGCCTGCCGGGGCCGTCCTGGACGCCTTGGCACGAGGCGGGCGGGACGACCTGGGATCGAGCCTGTTCAACCGACTTCAACCATTCGCCGAGGCGATCCGGCCCGAATTGACTCGGGTCCGAACCGCCCTGGCGGACCTGGGCCCGTTGCTCGACGGGTCCTCGATGAGTGGCAGCGGCTCGGCCTATTTCGGGCTGTGCCGCACCCTGGCCGCGGCCCGACAGGCCGCGGAGATCCTTCAAACCCTCGGACTAGGATGGGTCCGGGTCGTGACCTGCGGCCCCTGAGCAGCGAACGCCTCGTAAAGGAGTACCGGCTGTGGAGATCACTGAAGTCCGCATCAAGCTCATGGAAGACAACTCGGGCAGCAACGAACGGTTGCAAGCCTTTTGCAGTATCACGTTTGACGACATGTTCGTCATCCGCGACTTGAAGATCATCGAAGGCGCCAAGGGATTCTTCGTGGCGATGCCGTCGCGCAAGCTGACGGATCGCTGCCACAATTGCGGGACGAAGAACCACCTTCGCAGCCGATTCTGCAACCAGTGCGGTTGCCGGCTGGACGAGAACCGTGCCCTGAGAGACGCCGACGGGCGAGCGAAGCTCCACGCCGACATTGCCCATCCCATCAACTCGATGTGTCGGGAGAAGATCCAGGCGGCCGTGCTGAACTCCTACGCCGAAGAGCTCGAGCGATCGAAGATGCCGGGCTACGTCTCGCGGTATGACGAGTACGAAGTCGACGACTTCGATGTCCCGTACGACCCGCATGCCGTACCGCCGATGTCCGGCGGTAACGAGCCGCCATTGCGTCGCGGGCCGCTCCGCGGCCATACCCATCATGCCCGGGGTGGCCAGTCCGTGCTCCGCGGACCGCACCTCTCCGCACGCAAGGAGACGGCCTCCGAGGGAGTCCACTCCGACCACCACCACCATCGCGGCGAATCGTCCGGTTTCGGCAACGGGCTCTGATCGCCCCCGACTCGGCCTTCACATGGTCCGGTTATTCCTCGCTCGAACGGCATCCGAATCCATCCGGAGTCATCCCATCCAGAGTTATTGAAGGATCGTGTGTCCTAGATGCCCCGGCCCGGCGCGCGGCGACCTCGCCCGCGCCGGGTCGATCATTGCGCCCGCCCTCGACGATTGGCGATCTCCGGGGGCATGCCACTCCGCCGAGTACCACCATGAGCCATACCGAGTCGGTCGCGCCCGATCCTCGCGAGATAGAAGGGACCTCGAACGAAGCCGCGGATTCCCGGCCTCACACGTCCCGGTGGAGGAAGCGGATCATGAGGATCGCCCGCATCGTCGCACCGGTCTACCTGGGCTTGCTCCTCTTGTTTACCTCCTTGCAGACCCGAATCATCTTCCCCGGGCAGGATACCCAGGGCCAGGACTATGCCCAGGTCGAACCTCGACCGGGGACCGAGCTCGTCCGGCTCGAGGGCCCTCGCGGCGAGCCGATCGTGGCGATGTTCGGTCCGGCGGTGACACGCGACGGGCGTCGGCTCCCCAGTGCCGCAAGCCGTCCCACGCTGATTTACTTCTATGGCAATGCGATGTGTATGAATGATGCGAGGGCGCACTTCGAGCAGTTCCGCAGGCTCGGCCTCAACGTCATCATCGTCAACTACCTCGGTTACGGCATGAGCGGGGGCTCCGCCTCGGAGAAGGGCTGCCAGGCCACAGCCGACGCGGTCTATGACTATCTGGTCTCGACTCGAGGCATCGAGCCGACCCGCATCGTGGCGGCGGGCTGGTCGCTCGGCGGGGCGGTCGCCGTCAACCTGGCCTCGCGCAAGTTGGTCGCGGGGCTGATCGTGTTCTCATCATTCACGAGCGGCGTGGACATGGGACGTCGGTTGATGCCGGTCTTCCCCGTTTCGTTGCTGCTTCGCCATCGCTTCGACAGCCTGCACAAGATCGCGAGGGTCGAGTGCCCGATCCTGATCGGGCATGGCCGCCGCGACCGCATCGTCCCATTCGACATGGGTCAACGTCTCGCCGCCGCCGCCAAGGGTCCGGTCACGACCCTCTGGATCGACGAGGCCGACCACAACGACTTCTATACCGTCGGCGAGGAACGGATCGACGACGCCATGACCGAGTTCATCGAGCGGATTTTTCCCCGAGACGGATCTTGACCGCGGATTGCACGGGTGACGCGGAGTGTCACCCGTGCAATCGCGGTCGATCCCCGTCCTCTACCTGTCTCAGACCGGTGATGAGGCTCGAACTTCGAGGATCCTCGCGAGCTCGACGGCCATGCGATCGAACACGGCCTCCCAATCACCGAGGGTCGTCTGACGGAAGAGTCGCATGGTGGGATACCAGGGGCTGTCCTCGCGGTCGAGCATCCATCGCCACTCGGCGACGTTGGACATGGCGACCCAGACGGGCACTCCCAGGCCGCCCGCCAGGTGGGCGATGGCCGTGTCGGGGGTGATGACGAGGTTGAGCTGGCTCACGATGGCGGCCGTGTCCACGAAGTCGCGGGGGCGGCTGTTGAGCTCGATGATCGGGACGCGCCGATCGGCGTTGCGCAGTTGATCCAGGCCATGATCGACTTGCAGGTTGACCAGCCTCACGCCCGGGAGCCGCGCGAAGCGGAGCAACTGCGTCATGGGGAAGGAGCGCCAGCGATCATTCAGGTGAGATGGGCTGCCTTGCCACGCGACTCCGACCAGGAATGGTTTCTGCGGCTTGGTGGGGGCGGTGTCGTCCGGCGATGCTCCCTCAGACTCTCCCGCGGTGGCGAGTGCGCCGGCCAGGACCGATCGCCAGCGGTCGAGGACCACGGGATCGTTGAACAGGTATGGCACCCGGTCCGGGACCGTCGTCAGGGTGGTGCCCAGGATGGCCGGGAGGCTCATCAGTGACGCATGCACGTGGCATTGGGGAGTGAAGTTGGTCCCGTCGAATGCCAGATCCACCCCGGAGCATCGTGAGACGATCCGGAGTAGTCTCTCCTGGCACAGCACGAAGACGGCGCCGACCCGTTGCTTGACCAGAGACGCGTAGCGGATGAACTGGAGCGTATCACCATAGCCCTGCTCGTAGTGTAGCACGATGATCTTGCCTGGTAGGTGTTCACCGTTCCAGTAGGGCCGATCGATCTCATAACCGAGGTGTCGCCGACACTTCAACCGCCACTCGTGTTCGGGCCATCCGCGCTCGTAATCGCCGAGATACAACCGGGCATAGGCCCGATTGCGGTGGACCTCGGCGTAATCGGGCCTCAGGTTCAGGGCCCGATCGTAATACTTCAACGCCTCTTTCCACTGGTTCAGACGGGCGAGGGTCATCCCCAGGTTTTGCAGACCATCGGCCAGATAGGGGCGCTGCCGTACCACGCCGTGGAGCCACTTGAGGGCCTCGTCGAACTCCCCGAGATCGGACAGCACGACGCCCAGGTTCATCTGCGCATCGACGAGGTCCGGATCAAAGCGGAGCGCCCGTCGGTAGCACTCGGCCGCCTCCGCGGGCCGGCCTTGATCCCACCGGGAGAGTCCAAGATGGTTGAGAATCACGGCGTCGTTCGGCCGGATCCTGGAGGCTCGCTGGTATAACTCTTCGGCCTCCGCCGGCCGACCATTCTCCCAGAGGGCTGAACCGAGCTGGTTCAGGAGGTCGGCATCGTCCGGCCTCAGGCGAAGTGCCTGTCGCAGAAGTGTTTCGGCCTCCGCATACCGACGCTGCTTCATGAGCGAGTCGGCTTCGAGGGCGTAGGTCGTTGCCATGTCACGACTCGCGGCATGAGTCCGCCGTCGTCCTGGCGCAAGGCTGGCAGTCGCACCGTTGACGATCCCGTCCATGGGACATCCTCCCGGAATTGTGAATGAATGCGGGAAGTAAACCGAGATCGGCGAAGTCTTCCAAGTCCAACTTCTCGGACAAATCGACGGAAGCCGTCAATTCGAGAACATCGTCGTGGCCGATCGGTCCCAACGATCGGTCTATCCACTGAAAGTCAACCGCGGAGAGCGTTCACAGCGCTAATGAAGATCCCGAGGCCATCACCGATGTGGGAGAATCCGCCGCCGCGGCGTGTCCATCGTGGATGGTGCCACGGCTCGACGAATCGTTCCGGGTGGGGCATCAAGCCCAGGATCCGTCCCGTGGGGTCGCACACTCCCGCAATAGCCCGCGCCGAGCCATTGGGGTTCGCCGGATAATCCTCGGTCGGTCGGCCTTCCTGATCGGCGTACTTGAGGACGATCTGGCCGTCGCCTTCGAGTCGGTCGAGATCGGCCGGATCGGCCGTGACGAATCGACCTTCACCGTGCGCGACGGGGAGCTCGATCGGCGAGGGGAGTTCGGTCGAGACGAACGGCGAAAGCCCCGGTCGCGTCGCGAGCCGGACCCATCGCGCCTCGAACCGGCCGGAGTCGTTGCGTGTTAGGGTGGATCGGCCGGGAGCAAATCCTCCCGGGAGCATCCCGCCCCGGACCAGGACCTGGAATCCATTGCAGATACCCAGGATCAATCCGCCTCGGTCGTGGAAACGGCGCATCACGTCGCCCAGGACGGTCGCCAGTCGCGTGGCCAGGATACGTCCGGCGCCCAGGTCGTCCCCGTAGGAGAATCCGCCGGGGATCGTCAGGATCTGGAAGGAATCGAGCGGATTGGCCGTTTCCAACAGCCGCCCGACGTGCCAGGTCTCGACGTCGCCGCCGGCCCGTTCCCAGGCGGCCGCCGTCTCCTCATCGCAATTCGTGCCGGGCGCTCGCAAGATGATCGCGCGGGGTCGAGCCATGATTGCCCTGACGCGGCCTCGGCCGCAGGAAGTCGAGATTTCGGATTCCGGATTGCAGATTCCAGAGGTTAGAAGCACACCATGTGGGATTGGCTACCTGTCATAGGAAATGCCCGCGGCTTGGATCAATAGGGCGGCTCGTTGGGACCGAATTGCGATCCGTAGTCGGTCTCCGAGCGATAGGCGAGGTTCCGCCGCAGTAACTCCGACTCGTAGACCTGGACCACGAAATCGGCGGCGATCTTGAGCCGGGACGAGGTGCCCTTGGCCGGGAAATCGGCGGGAGAGCCGCGGCGGAACTCGACCACGCCGACGTGCTTCGATCGGCTCTTGACGTAATTGATCCCGGGGATGCCGTCGGCGTCGCCGGAGATCAACAGGGCGATGTCGTAGGTCTCCTGGAGCGCGACCATGTCCACCGCCAGGCTGGTGTCCAGCCCCTTTTCGTTGACGGTATGGTGCAGCAGGTTGACCTTCCAGTGCCCTTCCTGGCGGATCTCGACGAAATCGGTCGCGGCCTGGACGCCGTGGTAGAATCGCTTCTTCCGCTCCAGGGCACGCCGCTTCCCCTCGTACCACTCGCGGGTCTCGCCGAAGCAGAGGTTCCAGGCCTCGTCGATCCGACGGTCCATGGACAGGTCGGGATTCCGGCGGCTGGCGTCCTCGATGTAGGCGTCGCGGAGCCGGGGATTCATCTCGAAACGGGTCCTCAGCCGCGCCTCGGCCTTGGGATCGTTCAGGTCCCATTCGTCCATCTTGCCGACCACGTACCAGTAGATCCGAGAATGCTGAGCGGTCGGCCATCGGGCGCCCTCGGCGAAGGTCCGGCCCCAGTAGTGCACGCTCTGCTCGAAGGCATGGCGATAGAACGCGCCGTAGTCATCCACACGCAAGTTGAGGTGCTTTAGCACGCCATCCAGATTCGATCCGTCAACGAACGTCACGAAGCGAAGCATCAGAAGGTCCTTCATCAATATAGCCGCCAGTTGGATTGACTTTTACGGGGATCACCATCGAACGAAGGGCCGGCGTCCTCTCGCGACGGCCGGCCGGAGCACGGTCACGGCCAGTTCAATGGCCGCTGCCATACGGCTTTCATATCGCCTACCGAGGCATCAACAACGACCGAACCGTCGAGTCCCTCGACGGTGAGCCGAGCGGCGGCGAGTCCATCGCCGCCGTTTCCACGCTCTACCTCTCCAAGACAGCCGAGCGGCAAGCCGACGAGCCGATCCTCGAGTGCAACGGCATCCTGGGGCTTCACTTCCAGGATGAACCTCGTCGGCGACTCCGAGAACAGTAGGACGAAATCATCGCCCGCGTCCTCGCCATGGGGCGCCCGGGACAGACGGATGTTTGCACCGAGCCCGCCCGCCAGGGCCATCTCCGCCAGCGCGACCGCGAGCCCGCCCTCGCTGAGGTCGTGACAACTCCGGATCAGTCCGTCCGCGATCGCCCGATGAAGGGCACGGAACAAGCCCGGCGCCCTCGCCGGATCGACCATGGGCACGCGCCCGCCAGGCCGATGGTTGACGGCCGACCAGAGCGATCCGCCCAGCTCTCGCCGCGTCGTTCCCAGGAGGTAGAGCAGGTTGCCTGGCTCCTTCAGATCCATCGTCACGCAGGAGCGGACATCGGGGACGATCCCGATCGCGCTGATCAGGAGCGTGGGGGGAATCGCCAGGCTTCGTCCCTCGTGGGTGTATTCGTTATTCAGACTGTCCTTTCCCGAGATGAATGGGGTCTCGTACGCGAGGGAGACGTCATGGCATCCCTGCGCGGCGCGGACCAGGGATCCCAGCGTCTCGGGACGCTCGGTACTCCCCCAGCAGAAGTTGTCGAGGATCGCGATCCGCGAGGGGTCGGCGCCGACGGCCGTACAGTTGCGGACCGCCTCGTCGATGACGCAGCCTGCCATCGCATAGGGGTCGAGCTGCCCATAGCGCGGGTTGATCCCACAGCCCACGGCGAGTCCTCGCGTCGATCCGCGTACGGGGAGGACGACCGCCGCGTCGCCCGGCCCGTCGTCGCACGCGCCCACGAGCGGTTTGATGACGGTCCGCGCCTGGACCTCGTGGTCGTACTGCCGGACGATCCACTCCTTGCTACAGACGTCCCAATGTTGCAGGAGGGCGATCAGGTCCCCCGTGAAATCGCGTCGCCCGGGCAGCTCGAGCGGAAGGTCGGGGCCGGGCGACCATGTCGCATTGCGGACGACGGTCGGCCGGCCATCGTGGAGGAATTGCATGGACAGGTCGCCGACGATCGCGCCCTGGTAGCGCAGGGTCAGTCGGCCGGAATCGACGAATCGACCCAGATCGGTCGCTTCGACGCCCTCTCGACGGCAGAGATCCTGGAGCGTCGGCCAGCTCTCGTCGGGGACCGCCAGCACCATACGCTCCTGGGCTTCGGAGATCCAGATCTCGGTATAGGTCAGGCCCGGATACTTGAGCGGGGCACGACTCAGCTCGACCTCGGCCCCAAGCTCGGCGCCCATCTCGCCGACGGCCGAGCTGAAACCGCCGGCGCCGCAATCGGTGATGGACCGGAAAAGGCCCTGATCGCGCGCCTGCACGATCACATCGAGCACCATCTTCTCGGTGATCGCGTTGCCGATCTGGACGGCCCCCCCGGAGATGCTCTCGCTCGATGCGGTCAACTCGGCGGAGCTGAATGTGGCACCGTGAATTCCGTCGCGGCCGGTTCGCCCGCCGATGGCGATGATCCGATCGCCCGGCTCGACGTGCTTGGCCGCCTTGCCGCGCGGGAGGATCCCGACCGTCCCGCAGAAGACCAACGGATTGGCCACGTATCCCGGGTCCACCGCCAGGGCTCCGTTCACCGTCGGGATGCCCATGCGGTTGCCGTAGTCGCGCACTCCCGCAACCACGCCCTTGAGGACGCGTTTCGGATGGAGCACGCCGGGCGGGAGGCTTTCCGGGGCCATCTCGGGCGAGGCGACGCAGAACACATCCGTGTTGCAAAGCGGCTTGGCCCCGAGTCCGGTCCCCAGCGCATCGCGAATGACCCCGCCGAGTCCCGTATTCGATCCGCCATAGGGGTCGATGGCCGAGGGGTGATTGTGCGTCTCGACCTTGAAGCAGACATCGAAAGATTCGTCGAACCGGATGACCCCGGCGTTGTCGCTGAAGACGCTGACGAGCCAGTCGGAGGCGAGCTCGCGCGTTGCGCGAAAGATCGTCTCCTTGAGCAGATTGTCGATCGTCCGCCCTTCGAACGCGATCTGGCCTTTCAAGGTCTTGTGCGAGCAGTGCTCGCTCCAGGTCTGGGCGAGCGTCTCCAACTCGCAGTCGGTCGGGTCGCGGTCGAGCCCGTCGTAATGCTGCTGGATGGCCTTCATCTCGGGGAGACTGAGCGAAAGCTGACCGGACCGGCTCAGCTCGAGCAATGACGGATCATCGAGTCCTCGGATCGGTACTTCCACTCTCCGGAAGTGATAGGGATCCCCGTGTCCGAGGTGATCGAACGGGAGTTCGCCCAGGATGGCCTGTTCGACCGCGTCATTGGCCAGGACCCGCTCGATCAGCCGAGGCAACGCGCCGGCCGGTCCATCGACACGATAGGTCCGGATCGTCCGCACATTCGATACGGGGTAACCCAGGTCCTTCAAGAGCGACAGGGCGCTCTCGGCTTCCGGGTCGGTCACGCCCGGCTTGGGAAGGACGTTCACGACCGTCGAGGATCCGGTTGCCGAGGATCCGACGGGGCGGACCGCCACGGCCTCGACGACCGGATCGCTCAAGACTTCGATCGCGGCGCGGCGGGCCATCTCCTCGGCGATGGCTCCCTCCACGAGAAATCCCCGGCTCGCGCGGATCGTCCACGGGCCGCCAAGGCCGAGCTCGACGGCCTCGGTCGCCAGCCGTTCGCCGACATGATCCGAGTGCCCCTCGGCCGGTTGAATCTCGATATGCCAGAGCATGGACATCAACTCTTGGTCATTGGTCATCGAAGATCGAGGCGGCAAGCCGTCGAACGTGGGAGAGAATGCGGCCCTTGCACGACTCTCGAGCAGGATTGGAATCGGCAGGGCGATACGTGGCATCTCTTGTCAGCGGGCGAATCAAGGCTTCTTCACGGCGAACCATCGGGTCGTGGACGGTCCTGGGGCGTCGCGGCGGAGAGCTCCTCGAACAGTTCTCGACGTTTCCTGGCTTGTTCCCACCAGGACCGGATGGCCTGTTCGTCATCAGTCATCAAGGCATACTTGAAGTCGGAGAGTCGCACCTGGAGCGAATCCAGCGCCTTGAGCAAGGGACCGCGATTCTCGCGGAAGATGGCGGTCCAGAGCCCGCCATCGGCGCCCGCGACGCGGGTGCCGTCCCGGTAGGCACCGGCCGCCAGGGCCAGCCAATCGGCGGGCACGGACGACGCCAGCGCGGCGGCGATCGCATGGGGGAGATGGCTGGTGTAGGCCAGGATCTCGTCATGCTCGGCAGGCCCCATCTCCAGCATGCGACAGCCGATGGCCGACCAGAATTCCCTGGCACGTCGCAATCGCTCCTCGCGGGTTCGGGGCGTCGGAGTGATCGCGCACGCACGGCCTTCGAAAAGATCGGCTCGGGCGTGTGAAACACCTCGACGCTCCGAGCCCGCGATCGGGTGGGCTCCTACGAACAGTGCCGCCAGTCGAGGGTGCCTCTCGACGGCCTCCACGATCTGCCGTTTCGTGCTCCCGACATCCGTGATCAAGACGCTCGCGGGCGCCGATTCGGCCGCGAGGCGCACGTCCTCCGCGACGCGATTAACCGGCGTGCAGATGACCACGACTTGAGCCGAGATGACACCATCGCGCATCTCGGTGGTTCCTCGGTCGATCGCCCCGAGCCGCACGGCCTCGTCGAGGGCCGACGGGTCGCGCCCCACTCCGATCACCTCGGACGCCAGATTCCGGGACCGGAGGGCCAGGCCGATCGATCCACCGATCAGGCCGACTCCGACCACCGCAACCGTACCCTGTTGCGTCAAGACTCGATCCCCTCCACTGGACGCGATCTCGATTCTCCCGACTCGCGTCGAAATCCCGATGACTCCGAAGCGACGGCCCCGGGGAGGTCCGCCGACACCGTCATCTTTCTCGGATCGCGCGACGACCACGCCCGACCCGGCGCACCGAGTGTATGACACTTCACACGATTTTAACTGAGGACGACGCCCAAAACGATAGGCTGGTGTCGAAATGGAGCCGGCAGCGACCACGACCGCAACCGCCGGTCGAAGCGATGCTCTAGCCTTCCTCGACCCGAACGGAATTCGCGAACAGGAAGGGACGGAGTGCGTCCGCCATCGCCTGGGCCGATTTCCATCGATCTCGAGGCTGCTTTTGCATGGCCTTGAGCAAGACCCGCTCCAATCCTTCCGGAGCATCGGGCCGGAACGCTCGCAGCGGCACGGGAGGATGCTGGAGGATGATCTCGTACGAACCGGGCTGTCTCGGGTCGAAGTTGAGGTAAGGATAGCGATTGGTGAGGAGATAGAACAACGTGGCCCCGGCGCTGTAGATATCCGCCGGCTCCCGGACGTCGCGGAAATCTCGGATGTGGTCGGGCGAGATGAATCCGATCGAGCCGCCGACGTCTCCCTGGCGCGTCAACGTGATGTAGTTCTCGGATTCGTCGAAGCTCTTGGCCAGCCCGAAGTCGGTGAGCTTGACGCGAGGGCGGTGGGCCGGACCCATCACCAGGAGGTTCGAGGGCTTGACGTCGCGGTGGACATAGCCCTTCGAATGCGCGTAGTCGAGGGCCGACAGCAGATGCCGGCCGATCTGGGCGGCCGAGTAGAACGGCATGGGATCCTTGAGCGCCCGCGTCCATTCCAGGGCATTCTTGCCGTCCACGTATTCCATGACGAGATGGAGCTGCGCGTCGATCTCATAGATCTCGTAGAACGCCACGATGCTGGGATGCGACTGTCCGCCGGGCATGAGCAGGTCGCGGAGGACCTCGATCTCGCGGCGGAAGTAGTCGATGGCCTTATCACCGAGTGTGCTATTGGCGCTCATCATCTTGATGGCGACCGGCCGGCTCTTCGAGAGCTGCCGCGCCGGAAGACCTCGCCCATCCCGCCCCCGCCGATCCATTCCTCGATCAGATAGTCGGCGTGGCTCTTCGGGAATTTCAGTCGCCGCACCTGACAATCGGCGCAGAGCCACGGAGGATTGGCTTCCTCATCGGCGGGGTTCGACATCGATGCGTGCGAACGCTCGGTCGGTTCCTCGATCGGGATTCGCTTGCCGCATCCCGCACACGTGGCGTAGCACTCTCCGTCGCCGGTGCTCGGGGCGAACTGGACGACGAACGAGCTATCCCCGGCCATGATAACGTCGCCGTCGCGGAGCACAACCCGCTCGACCCGAAGGCCGTTCACCTTCGTCCCGTTGGTACTCCCCATGTCGAAGAGCTGGCAATGCGGCGGCTGGTTCTCGATGCGGAAATGCTCTCGCGATAGCAACAGGTCCTTCGTCATGGGGAAATGGACGCGAGAGGAACGACCCACCATGAACGCTTGCCGGCGGTCGATCAAGTACTCCTGTCCGGAGTGGGGGCCAGACGTGACCCGTATCACCACCGCCATCGGATTCTCCCTCGCCTCTCAAGAGAACAGTTCCTTTTTACTCGGAATTCCTCCTGGAATAAACCCTGCAAGTCCGATTTCAGCTCAAACCGATCGTCGGGAACCGGATAATCCCTTCGTCGGCTCGTCAAAGCCGGTCCGGACGGAGTAAGCGGGCTCAAGACCATCTTATGGCCCGTCGAGTTGTCCGCTCCCGACGCTATTCCGCCGGGGCCTCGCCCGGCCGAGAATGCCCCGCAGCTCCGTTCTGGCGTTCCAGGGCGATCATGCGCAACCTCTTGAAGTCGATCTTCTCCAATCCGGCTGTAATTGGCAGTTCCTCGACGCGAAGGAAATCCCGCGGCGAAGGAATCCAGAGCCTGGGGAGCGGACCGGCCGTGAGACGCTGGTGGACCTCCGCCGGCGTCATCCCGAGATCTGTGAATACGACACATAGCTTTTCGCCGTGCTTGGGATCGGGCACCCCGACCACGGCGAGCCGGTTGTCCTCGACGCCGGTGAGCTGGGCGATCGCCGATTCGACGGAGAGATGTGGTACCATCTCGCCACCGATCTTCGAGAAGCGACTGATGCGGTCCGTGATCTTGAGGAAACCGTCGGGGTTGACGAACCCGAGGTCGCCGGTCGAGTACCAGCCGTCGCGGAGCACCGCCGCCGTGGCATCAGGCCGGTTCAGATATCCGACCATCACCTGGGGACCTTTGACCTCGATCACGCCTTCGCTGCCCAGAGGAAGGTCTTCTCGCGTATCCGGATCCGTCGTCTTGATCGCCGTGCCGGGCAGGGGAAGGCCCACGGTCGCCAGTCGGTTGCCATAGATGATGCGACCACCGGGGAGCTCGACGTCCCTCGGAACGTTGACGGCGACCACCGGCGACAGCTCCGTACACCCATACCCTTCCAGGGGGTCGATTCCGAGCACCTCCTTGGTCTCCCTGGCGAGTTCGGGTTTCAGCTTCTCGGCGCCCAGGAGCAGGTGCGTGAGCGTTCGAAACTGCTCGGGCTTGCAATTCTTCAGATAAAGACGGGTGAACGTAGGAGTCCCGACGAGCAGCGTCACCTTGTGCTCCTCGCAGAGCTTGCCGATCGTGCGGGCCTCCGTCGGGTTGAAGTGATAGACCACCTTCTTACCCAACCCCATCGCCATCCAGATCGTGACCGTGAATCCGAACGCATGGAAGAACGGGAGGATCCCCAGCAGGACTTCGTCCGGCTTGAGCTGGACGTGCTCCTGGATCTGATGCGCGTTGCTGAGGATGTTGCGGTGCGAGAGGATGACACCCTTGGGATCGCCGGTCGATCCCGAGGTGAAGATCACGGTCGCTTCCTCGTCGAGCCGGTTGTGTCGAAGGCCGGGCACGAGCGCGCCCAGGAGCTTCGTCGGCACGAGCTTGGCCACGGCGGCGGCCCAGAGTTTGTCACTCAGTTGGACTCGTTTGGGGATGTCCTCCAGCAGGATCAGCGTCCCCTTGGGGACGATCTTGAACTTCGCGAGCACCTTGGCGGAGGTCACAACATGAGTGATACGACACTGTTCGATCGAGGAGTTGACGACCGACTGGTTGGCGCTGTAATTGAGATTGACGGGGATCTTCCCCCAGAGCGATACGGCCAGGTTCGCCACGGCCGCGGGGACGGTCGGCGGGACCATCAGGCCGATGTGACGCGCCTCGCCCCAGGTCCTCGAGAGGACGCGCCCGAGCACCAATGCCCGCAGGAACGTGTCGCCGAACGTCAAGCTGGCACCCGTGCTATCCGCCAGGGCGGTCTTCGACGGATGAGACCTCACCGTTTCGACGAACGCCGCCGGCAACGAACGCCACGTTCGAGGTAACGGCGACAATTCGCGAAGTGGAAGGAAAGCTGCCGGTCCCTGGCCTTCACCGCGAGGATTCGCCGCATTCGAGCTCATATCTGCCGCTCCACCTTCGACCCCTCGCACGGAGAATCGCATCGACGACATGATGGATACTGAGAGCAGGACCCACTTTACGCGACCCACTCCGGACGGACAACAGCGCACTCCGCGACTGGCCCCCGGGTTGCGCGAGCGGACCGCGCGATTCATCACGACCGGATGGGCGTTCCCGCATCGACTTCATCGACGGTCTCGGTCTCGGACTGGAGTGCCGCATCGATCTGCTCGGCGACGAGGGGCCAGACCCGATCGGGCGTGAGTTCTGTCATGCAATCGAGGCGATTGCAGTTCTTGAGGAAGCTCGGTGCGCACCAGATGCAACTCTGGACCGTGGTGGCGTGCGGGCCATAAGGCCCCGTGAGCCTCGGGCTGGTGCAGGTATAGATCCCCACGACCCGGGCGCCCGCGGCGGCGGCGAGATGGAGCGGGCCGGTATCGTTGGAGATCATCAGGTCGGCTTCGAGGCCGAGCGCCGCGAGCTGCGGAAGTCGCGTCCGGCCGCAGAGATCGAGCACGGGCGACGGGGCCGCGTGACGCTTCAAGGCGTTAACGAGCGGCCGGTCCTCCGCGGCACCGACGGCGATCAGTCCGCCGCCGAATCTCGCGATCGAGCGGCGGCCGATCTCGGCATAGTGTTCCGGCGGCCAGCGTTTGGTCAGCCAGCGCGCACCGAGGTTCAGGATCACGCGGGGCCGCGGTAGCCGCGCAAGGACGTCCCTCGCCCAGTATCGATCTTCCTCGGCGATCGGGAGATTGAAACGGGGTACGGAGCCATCGGCACCCAGCTCGACGGCGACTCGGAGCACGCGCTCGACCGCGTGGAGACCGAGGCGAGGCGCCTCGACATGATGGGTGTAGAACCATCGTGCTCCCTCGCGCGCGTCGGACGGGCCGATCCGGACCTTCGCCCCTGTCGCCACGGCCATCAAGGCCGAGCGTAGCAGTCCCTGCAAGTCGATCGTGAGGTCGTAACGACCGCGTCGCAGTCTTCCCAGGACGCCAGCCATCCCGGCGATGCCGAGCCGGTCGACACCCTTGCCTTTCCGGTCATAGACGATCAATTCATCGAGATCCGGGTGGCCCTCGAGGACGTCGCGGAAAGGCGCGTTCACGACCCAGGTCAGGTGCGCCGCGGGCCATCGTCTCCGGAGCGCCGAGAGGATCGGCAGCGCATGCACGACATCCCCGAGCGAGCTGGGCTTGATGATACAGACCCGCGCGGGTTCAATCCCTTCCAGGAGACCGGACGACCGTGTCATGAACGAGGGACTCCCTTCCCCTCGGGCGGCGAGGGGCCATACTCTATACGAAGGCCGACCTCGAGACAATGCCGGGGGCACCTCCACGGCGGGAAAGCAGGATGGTTCCATGTCCATTGCGTTGCTGATCGTGTCGTTGATCGTCCTGCCAGGTGCCATCGAGCGAGGCGAGGTGGCCTTTCGGCCGGGACCAGAGGAGTCGTCGGTCCCAGAACGGTTCCGACTTGAATCCGCGAAATTCCGTTACGAGCTCGAGCCGGTCCTCTCGACGCCGAATTACACGGTCTCACGCCTCCGATTCCCCTCGCCGATCGAGACGCCCGACCTCGAGAATAACGTGGTCCATGCCGAATATTTCGCACCGACCGGCGTCGGTCCGAAACGACCGGGGGTCGTGGTCTTACACATACTCGGGCGCGGATTTCCCGCTCTCGCGATACATGGCGGCCCGCCTGGCCGATCGGGGTGTCGCCGCGCTCTTCTTGAAGCTGCCCTATTATGGGGAACGTCGCCCGGCCGGGTCGGGCCCGAACGAAAAGAAGTTCATTTCTACCGACATCGAACGGACGATCCTGTCCATGCGCCAGGGGATCTGTGATGTCCGGCGTGCGACGTGCTGGCTATCGAGTCGTCCCGAAATCGACAGCAAGCGGCTCGGTGTCTCCGGGATCAGCCTGGGCGGGATTGTTTCCTCCGTGGCCGCGGCCGTCGACCCCTCGATCGCAGAGGGTGCGTTCCTGCTCGCCGGGGGCGATCTATCCAGGATCCTCTGGGAAATGCCCGAGGGAGCGGCCTACCGCGCCTTGTGGATCCGCTCCGGACGAACCCTGAGCGACCTGAAGGTCCTCACCGACCCGTTCGATCCGCTGACTTATGCATCACGACTGGCCAAGAAGCGCGTTTTCATGATCGCGGGAAAGGTCGATGAGGTGATCCCGCCCGCGTCCGCCCGCGCCCTCTGGGATGCCGCGGGGCGTCCGTCGATTCGATGGTATGACTGCGGCCATTATTCGGCGGTGGGCTTCTTGCTCCCCGCGCTTCGCGAAACAGTCGAGTTCTTCGCCGTCCCACCTCGACCAGCGTCCCGGGATTCGCCCCATTCTCGGTAAGTGGGGCAATCTGTACCTCCCCGGTACGTGATATCGGCCATCGGTCGGTTGGTTTCGATTGTCAGAAAGTGATCCAGGGGGTAATCTCCCAAAAACGCACGAAGGTTGATCCCATTCGTCGAGAGGGGGACAGGAATGACGGCCCGGATCACGAGCGTCTTCTTGTACGTGAAGGACGTACGAAGGTCGCTGGAGTTCTACAACGAGGTCGTCGGTGCCGAAATCGTCCAGATCCACGCCGAGAACGAAAACGCACCGTATACGCTCGCTATCCTCCGCATCGGTCATTTCACCTTGATGCTGCATCCGCAAGAACCGCATGCGCAAGAGTTTACCGACACGCGGGTGGGAGTGGGGATCCACCTCCAGATGCAGGTCCCCAACGTGGACGAATTCTATCAGCACTGCATGGACGAGGGTGCGATCCTGAGCATATCCGGCGAACCGGCCGACCAGAACTGGGGCTGGCGCGAGTTCGCGTTGCGCGACCCGGACGGATATGTCTGGTCGGTTTATCAGATCCTCAATGAGGCCGGAGGACAGTGGACGGTGTGAATCTAATGTCCGGCGTCGATCGCCTCGGGAGGGACGGGCTTCGCCGCCGTCTCGCGCGGCTCCGATTCGTTGCCGACGGAGCCAGGAGGAAGTAGGCGCCGACCACCAGCAAGAACACGGCATAGAGCCGCTTCATCGTGATCTGAGACACGGAATTGGCAACGACCGCCCCGCCATAGGCGCCCAGGAACACCCCCACGGCAATGCAGAGGCCCGCATATCCCCTGACATTGCCGTTGCGCCAGTGCTCCAGCACGCCGAGCAATCCGGTGGGAAGCAGGATCACGAACAGGGACGTACCGACCGCCATCTTCGGCTCGAACCCGAACGCCAGGACCAGGATCGGCACGATGACCAGGCCGCCGCCGATGCCGAACAGGCCGGCGAGGATTCCCGCGGTCACACCCAGGGCGAGCAGCTTGAGGATCTCGGCGGATTCCATCATTCGTGAGCCTCCACGACGCGGGAAAGCAAGGCCGCACAGCCGGCCAGCCCGGCCGTTTCGATTTCGAAGTGTATAGGGACTGAATCGGATCGCCAACCAACCGGATGCTTCGGCGAGTTCGCGTTCCTCGGACGTCAAGCCGCCCTCGGGTCCCACGGCGAGCACGACGGCACCGCCACGCGGGATCGATGGCCAGTATTGCGGGGCAACGCCATCTGGGTCGCCGAGGAATCGGGTCGCCTGGGCGAAATTCGCGATCAACTTCGCCCACTCGATGGGTTCATCCAGGGCCATCAAGCGAGCCCTTCGGCATTGCTTCGAAGCCTCGATGATCGACCGTCGCAGCCGGTCGAGTTTCGACCCTCGCGGGTTGACGACCGATCGATCGGTGAGGAGTGGGATCAGCCGGTCAACCCCCAGTTCGGTCGCTTTCTCGATCAACCAGTCGAACCGATCTCCCTTGGGTACGGCCGTGGCCAGCGTTAGCAGGATAGGGGGCGTCGCTTCCGGAAGCCACTCCTCCAGAAGACCGAGCTGCACGGGGGACGCACCATCGCTCAAGACCACCGCAGCGGCCGAGGAACCCCTGCCGTCGAAGATTTCCACGCGATCGCCGACTCCCAGCCGGCAGACTCGGGTCAGATGACGCGACTCGTCCGCACTCAGGAGCAATCGGCCGTTCAGTGGCGGATCGGGGCAGTAGAACCGAGCGGGCACGCCTCTTCTCCCGGGCGGGTCAAAGATCGAATCCCATCCTATCCGATCCTGGGGGTAGAACGCGATGCGACGACCGAGGAGGCCTGAATCCGAATGCAGGCCGATGAAGGCGATCCATGATCGTCAACGATGCGAGACGAGAGCATCGGCCGGTGCGAAGGGCGATCGAGGAGGTGGATCGACGTGTGGTACCGACACTGGGGGCTCTCCAGGCATCCCTTCGATAACACGGATTCTCCCTATATACCTTTGCCGTCGCATGATGAGGCATTGTACCGGCTGGTTTACTCGATCGAGCAGGGGCATCACCTGGTGATTTTCCGTGCCGAGGCGGGACTTGGCAAGACGACCGTTCTGCGGCGAGCGATCGCCGAGACCCGAAGTTCCCGTCGGGAGATGGTCCTGGTTCGTCCGACGGCGGTCGGCCTTGAGGTCCCTGACCAGATCGTGGAACGGCTCGGCTTGTCCGGCCGACGCGAATCTGGCCGTGCCCCGATGTGGCAGGCGATGATCCGCGCGTTTCGCGTCGCTTCTCTCGAGGGGTTCCAGGTTATCCTCGCTATCGACGACGAGAGCGAGGGTGGCACCGGGACCATCGTCCGTGATCTCGTCGCCACGGCTCGAGCAGGATGCGAACGAGGAATTCGACTCACGATTATCCTGGTCGGGCGACCCATTTCGGAACCCAGGCTTGAGCCGGAAGACGGCTGGTCGCTCGCGATCGCTCTCCAGCGACTGACTCGTTCTCAGGTCGAGCATTATCTCGCCGCGAAGCTCGCGGCCGCGGGCAGTTCCGAGCAGGTCTTCACCCCGAGGGCCGTGACGCGCCTCCATGGACTGTCGGCTGGCATCCCTCGGGGACTCGAACAGCTCGCCGGACTGAGTCTCATGGCGGGGGCCGTTCGTGGCCTTGAAGTCATATCGCCCGATGTGGTTGACGGTGTGGCACGGGAATGCCGAGAGGCGGTTTTCATCGCGAGAGTTGATTGATAGGTTCCAGGCCGGGGGCGCAGTCGAGTAGGCATGCATTCGGGCATTCGTTGGCACGCGCACCGGGGTAGATTCTGTGACGCGTTTCGTGCTATCATGAAAATTGACGCCGTATCGGCTACCTCCATCCGAGCGGTCGCATTGCCGAGAGGAGATGAACTGGACCCGATGAGCGAGCAGACCGTTTCTCTTCGCAACCCGTCGCTGGCGGCCTTGCTAGCCTGGTTAGTACCTGGTGCGGGTCATTTCTACCAGGGTCGAACCGGGAAAGGCATCCTCTATGCCGTCTGCATCCTCGGTTTGTATCTCATGGGGATGATCATGGGGGAGGGTAAGATCGTCTACTGGCGATGGGTCAACCCCTTGAATTACCCCGAGAAATTCTGCCTCTACTACCTCGGACAATTTTTCGTCGGGTTACCCGCTCTTCCCGCCCTGATCCAGAGCACGCTCCAGCAATACGGCCACGGCCCGATCCTCTGGGGTTTCATGGCCGAACCTCCTCAGATCGTCTTGAATGGTTTGCAGACTCGTCTCGGCAAGCTCGTCGAGATCGGCACGATTTACACGACCGTTGCCGGATTACTCAACATCCTTGCGATCTACGACGCCTACGAAGGCCCCGCGTATCAGGATCTCGAGGAAGAATCGGCGACACAGAAGCGATCCCAGCCGATGCCGGCCTCGGGACTGAGTGCGGAGGGGACGGCATGATCGTGGCATCAATCCACATCTACTGGCTCATCCTGCCCCTGGTGATCGCGATCAGCCTGGTTTATGCGGCCTCTCGCCATGAATCCTGGGCGCGGATCTGGTCGCACTCTTTGAAACTCAGCGTCTGGATCCTGAGTATTCTCGTGGTCGCCACGGCCGTCCTCTTGTTGATCAACACCCAGGTTTGAACGCAATGAGCCGGTCTCGGCGAACAAGCCGTCCCAGCTTATCGCCGTCAGGATTCGCACGCTCAGGCGATCGGGGCGTTCTAGGTCGCCGATCGCCTCGATCGCGGCGCGGTCTGGATCGCGAAGTCGGCCGAATCGAAGACCTCTAAGTCGCGCCAGACCTTCCGGGCCAGCTTGATCTCGCCCAGTATCCGGTTCTTCTCCATCCCTTCTTTCAGTAGAAGCTGATAGAACGACGAATCCTTTCGGGAATCGATCCGTTCCAGGTTCCCTCACTTTTGCAAGGACTTGCGGCAGATCTCGCTGACGCTCCGGATTACACTTGACACGAGCCCGACGCGCCCGCGAGTGCATGCTTTCGGTGAATCCACTTGCTTGCGCTTCGGGCTTGTAGGAATCGCTTCGCGTCGAATTGTGCGCAAACCAATCGTGGAGCGTTTTATTCGGTCACGCCAACCTTGCCGTTACAGCCATAGATCGAGCAGGCGCCGACATATTCCCAGCAATCGCGATGGTGGGGTGTATTGCAGGCGGCACAGACGATCACGGGACCATCCCGAATCGTCTCGCCGCAGACCTTGCAGACCGGCGGCCCGGCGTCTTCCTCCCAGGCATCGGTTTGGTCGACGATCGCGATCCCCTGGTTCATGCGGAGTAACACGCCATCGAGCAGACCGTCGTGTATGACGAGGGCCTCGCGGACGGCGGCAGCGAGGGCGTCGGAACTCTGACCAAGGTTGCGGTCGATCTGGACGAGCAGGCGCTCGGGATTGATCGATAGGAGCATCCCGCCGGGATGGACCATACGTTGCAGGTTTCCGATCGATTGGCGGACCCTGGGATCCAGGAAGTCGCGGGCCATCTCGAGATCGTTGGCCTGGACGAGGTATCCGCGGTCGAACGTCGGGTCACCGATCCGGACCAGGCGCGTCCCTCGGGGTGCCTGGGGCGGTGCCGGTCGGGAGACGGGGGCCAGCTCGAGTCGGAATGGGATGCCCCGGCCGAATCGGCTGACGACCCGGGTCCTGGGGGTCTGGGCGGGCTGGCCTGTGACGGTGGGCGCCAGGCCCACGCGGATGGTCGACCCATTGTGGATGAAGCTCACGGTGGGCGGGTCCGAGAGCCCCCGGCTCTCGTATCGGCCATGATAGTGCGTCGCGAGAGTGCGGTAAGCCCGATACCGCGATCCGCTCACCCAGGCGCTGAACGTGGAGAGCAACCGGATGAACAGGTAGAGCAACAGGACGATCAGGCCGAGGATGACCAGTTCCATGGGGCCCATGGGTCAGTGACCCGCCCTTTCGGTTTCGTCGCCGCATGTTGGGTGCGCATCCGGGCGATCCGAGAGGATCGCGCCGGCATGGCATCTCGAACGGCCGTCGAGCCCATTTTACGGTCTGACCGGCCCCGCGGGCAACGAGCCGCTCGCCGCGGATGGTTCGGCGTTGACGACCAGGGCGGCGACGAACCCGGGTCGCGGGGCGGCTTCCCAGAGCGTCCATCGGTTGACCCGAGAAGACGGCGTCGCGGGGGTGAACCACGGCGTGAGCCCGGTCGTGCCGAATCCGGTCTCATGGCGCGCCGACAGGCCGGCGAGGCCCATCCCGGACCCCTTCAATACGGCTTCCTTGCGCGTCCAGCCCCGGTGGAACGCCTGGTCCCTGTCCTCCTCGAGGATCGCATCAAACTCGGCGAGCTCGGCCGCGGAGAAGAAGGATGCGACGATTCGTCCGGCCTCGGCCATCGGACGGACGCGTTCGACGTCGACGCCGACCTCCCTCCCGCGGCAGACGGCGATCAGGCCCAGCTCCGCGGAATGCGAGACGTTGAACCGTAGGGCAGGGCGGTCGGTGTCCGGCTCGCGATCGAGCTCGGGCTTGCCGACGGCCGCGGTCCGGAATCGGAGCGAGGTGGCGGGCTCATCCAGCAACCTCCCCAGGATTTCCCGCAGAGCGGCCCGACATCGGACGAACCGTCGACGCTCGCGCGCGCGGACGAACCGCGCGGCCCGCGCGCGTTCATCGTCGGAGAGGATCGCCAGCTCCGCGCCGGGCTCGGTCGAATCGACGTCCTGGCCGGGTCGAAGACCGGCGTCCAGATCGACGATCCAGGCGCGGACCTCGTCGAGAGCGAGGGCCGGCAGGTCGTCGCCTGGCCGCCACTCGACGAGCGTGGGATGGCCCGGGATCCTGGCCTCGGACTCGTCCCGATCGTTGACTCGATTCATGGTGGTCACACTTGGTTGCGACGGTGGAAACCGATACCATGGACCTGAACTACTACCTAGGCAAGAAGGAAGATCATATAAGCTCGACGCGACAGCGAGTGAACTGAGCTTCACCGCCGGAAAGCACTCGCTGGTGCGCCGGGCTTTTCTGTGACTTTCTTCCTCGGCAGGTTAATATCGTTGCATTCTACGGCATTATGCAAAGCAGGGGGATCGCGAGATCGGAATGACCGAGCAATGACAAGGACCGTGCAACCCCCACAATCCCAGCTCACGCTCCTCCATTTGATACTGGGATTGGGCGTCGTATTCGCCGCGATCCTGGCACTCTTCGGTACCCCCGGCGCCTGGCTGGTCCTCGCGACCGCGATCGTGATCCCCGGCTTTGTCATCGACAGGGCAGGGGGCGGCACGGGGATCCTCGGCGGGACCGTCTCGAGTGCGATCCTCTCGCTCAACCTGGGAATCGCCTACGTCTACCTCTCGACCCGCGGCACATTCGAAGAATTCCTGGCGTCATTCCCCGGGTTCTATTTCCTCTTCGTCATCTCCCTGATCTGGGGAGGTGTTCTGAGCATGACGCTCTACTGGGTCCTCAAGACGCTCCACGAACGTCGGTCGAGGTCGTCGGCCGCGCGGAAGTCGAGGATCCAGTTCACCCTCGGCCAGCTCATGGGGCTGGTCCTGGTCTGCGCCCTCGTCTTCGCGGCACTGTTGACGCCGTTCGCGATCTTCGTCGTGGCCCTGGGAATCGTCGTCCCCGGCTTCTTCATCGATCGATACCGGGGTGGTGCGGGCGTCATCGGCGGAATGATATCCGCGTCCGCCATACTCGTCGGGTTCGCACTCGCAGCGTACACGTATTTTTATCTAAATCCCAATCCGGAGATCCTGTCCTACCTCGGACCTCCGGTCCTCACCCTGCCGATGGTGGGTGTCGCCGGTGCCGTCTGGGGCGCACTGGCGGGTACTCTGATCGATGTGGGCCTACGCATCAAGAAATCCTACAGGACGGGCGATTCGTTGCTCGAGGAGTCGTCTCCGGCGATCATCTGGCTCCCCGACGAGACGAGAGCATCGGGGAGACCCTACAAGGTGTCGGAGCCAGGGATCGAGGAGTCGTCTCCGGCGATCATCTGGCTCCCCGACGAGATGAGAGGATCATGAGAGCCATCGTCATCACGGGCACGGGCGGCGCGGAGGTCCTGGAGGTCCGCGAGGTCCCCGACCCGGAGCCGAAGGGCGAACAGGTGCGAGTCCGAGTCCGAGCGGCCGCGCTGAACCGGGCCGATTTGATGCAGTGTCGCGGCATGTATCCGGCCCCGCCGGGTGCGCCGAAGGATATCCCCGGGCTGGAATATGCCGGGGAGGTCGATGCCCTCGGACCCGACGTCACCGGGCCTCTAAAGCCGGGCGACCGGGTCTTCGGGATCGTCGGCGGTGGCGGGCAGGCGGAGTTTGTCCTGACCCACGAGCGGATGGCCGTTCCGATCCCATCGAATCTGGATTACGTCGAGGCCGCAGCCATCCCCGAGGCATTCATCACGTCGCACGACGCCTTGTTGACGCCAGGCCGTGTGTCGCCGGGCGAGCGGGTGTTGATCCATGCCGTCGGCAGCGGGGTCGGGACGGCGGCCGTCCAGATCGCCCATGCGATGGGCTGCACCGTCTTCGGCACGTCGCGGACCGCGGAGAAGCTCGAACGGGCCGCGGCCCTGGGGCTCGACCAGGCCATCGACACGTCCCGCGAAGACTTCGCCGAGGCGGTCCGTTCCCGGACCGGGGGTGCGGGGGTCGCGGTGGTGATCGATTTCCTGGGAGGCCCGGCACTGTCGGGAAACCTCGCGGCGCTGGCGACCCGCGGACGACTGGTGCTCGTGGGGCTACTCGGCGGCAGTAACGCCCCGATCGACCTGAACCTCATGCTCCGCAAGCGCCTGACGATCGTCGGCACGACGCTCCGCGCCCGCCCCCTGGAGGAGAAGATCGCCGCAACCCGGCAGTTCGCCGAGCAAGTCATCCCGTGGCTGGCGCGGGCGCATACGCCCGGTGGTCGATTCGGTCTTCGCGTTCGATGAGGTGCATGCGGCACAGGAAAAGATGGAATCGAACGAGGTTTTTGGAAAGGTCATCTTGCGGCTAGATTGACTTCCCGCACATAACCAGCCACATCCGAATTCCCGTCGGGCTCGATCTCGGCCTCGAGATACTCCCTGATCGCCACCGCGATGCTGGCCAGTGCCTCCTCCTCGGTGCTGCCCTGAGACCAGCATCCCGGCAGACTCGTGCACATACCGCCATGCCTTCTTCTGATGGGTAAAGTACCACCTTGAATCTCATGGCGCTCCACTTCGCAACAACCTGCTCGAACTCTCGAGCGGATCACGATCGCGAAGCGTGGTCCCAACTCTTGTCGTCCTCGGGGATCGGGACCGCGCCGACGGGCAGGTGTCCGTTTCGGTTCGGCGTGTAATCCACGGTTTCGGCCTCGTGATCGCTGACGAGATGGCCATCCTGGATCTCGAGGACCAGGTCGTCCGGGGTGATGAATCGGCGATCGTGGGTCACGACGACCAGGGTCGTCCCCGAGGATTGCTGGAGCCTGCGAAGGATCTTATAGATCTCGTCGCCGGCCTTGGAATCGAGCTCGCCGGTCGGCTCATCCGCCAGGACCAGCACCGGCTGCTTGACCAGCGCCCGGGCGATCGCCACCCGCTGCTGCTCGCCGCCGGAGAGCTGATACGGGCGATGATCGATGCGATCTCCGAGGCCGACCTCCGTCAGCAAGTTGACCGCTCGCCGACGCTGCTCGGCCGTCACGCCGCGGGGCAGGAACGGGACCAGCACATTCTCGACGGCCGTCAGGTTGCTGATCAGGTTGAACGCCTGGAAGATGAATCCGATCTGGTCGCGACGATAGTTGTTCTGCTGGGCCTCCGTCATCCTGACGAGATCCTGGCCTTCGACGATAATCTCGCCCGAACTCGGGCGGTCCAGTGCCCCCATCAGGTAGAGCAGCGTGCTCTTACCCGATCCGCTCGGACCCACGATGAACGCGAAACGGCCGCGCTCGACGTCACAACTGATCCCGCGTAACGCCTCGACCCTCCGGCTGCCGCTCGGGAAGGATTTGTGTACGTTCCTCACTTCGATCATCGGGAGACCTCTTGTTAGTGGCGAGTGGCGAGTAGGAGGTGGCAAGGGTGAATCCCTGGGTCGAGCGATCCCTTCAAGTGGACGGCACGGGCAACGAAAGTCCCGACTCGTTCGGACTTGTCTTCGCTTGCCACGTGTCACTCGCCACCTGCACTCCTCCTCAATGCGATCCCAACCGGATGGCCTCCATCGGGACCAGGCGGGCGGCTTGCCAGGCGGGGTAGAGGCCGCCGATCGTCCCCATGAAGACCGAGAGGGCCATGCCGATCAACATCAGTGAAGGGGTCAGGCCCAGATGCATCCCGCCGGTGATGAAATGATTGGCAACCGTCATGCCGGCCCAGGCCAGCGCACAGCCGACCAGGCCGGAAAGCAGGCCGATGTAGGCGCTCTCCAGGGTCACCAACGCCAGGATGTTTCCCCTTGACCAGCCGTTGGTCCGGAGCACGCCAAACTCGGCGAATCGCTCCGTGGTACTCATCAGCATTGTGTTGATGATGCCGACGATCCCGACGATCAGACCCAGGCTGACCAGCATCAGCAAGAACGTATCGATCTGCCCCATCAGGGAGCTGAAGTTGGCCTGCGCCTCGTTCATGCTCCGCGCGTCGAAGCCGGGGTGCGCCTTCTCGATCGCCTCGGACAGTTGCGTGTTGTCCTCGGGATTCTCCCCCTCGACATAAATACAGGAGACCGACCCCGGGGGTCGGTTCAATACTTTTCGGGCCGTCTCGATGTCCATGAGGATGACGACGTCGAGGATCATCGACCCGGTCTCATAGATGCCGACGATCTTGAACGGCTTGCCGCTGATGCTCAGGTTATCGCCGACCTTCTTCGGCTTTCCCTCGGCATCGGGGTGCTCGGTGGCGATCTTGCGGCTGATGACGATATTCGGTTGTCCCACATCGCCGGGCTGGAGGTAGCGGCCCTCGCCGTGGTCGCGGAGGGCACGCGGGAAGACGGCGCTATGGAGGTTCTGGTGTCCGGCGATCTCCTGGCCAGCGATCACGGGCTGGTCGAAGATCGAGGTTTGCTTGCCCTTTAAGAGGCCGGAGATCATGCCCCGTCCCTCGATCGGCGGAGCGATACCCCAGAGTTCGGCGCGACCGCACGGATCTTCGACATCTTCCTGAGCTGATCGGCCAGTTCCGGGGGGACGTTGCTGAAGACCGGGCTGGGCGCGTTGTCGCTCAGGACGATCAGGCCCTCGATCCCGCCGAGCGTCTCCCCGACCAGGTTCCGCAGGCCGTCCGAGACGCTGAAGAGCCCGAGGACCCCCAGGACCGGGATCGACAATCCCACCAGGGCTAGCATGGTCCGGAGCGGTCGGGTCAGCAAGTTCCGCCAGGCGAATAGACCCATCACGCATTGATCCTGATCGGACAAGGGATATTCAATCGCCCACGTCGGCGGTCGATCCGCCAGGGAGGGAGCAAGCCCCCGGGCAATTATAGTCTTCTCGTCCACTTCGCCCAACCTGAGTAATCCTGGGGCCATCCCCGGGTCGAGGTTGTTGCGTAGGCGTCAATCCGTCGATGCGCCGCCATCCGTCGTAAAGGCCGTCCCACCCGGACAATCGCTCATTCGTATTACGAGCGAGGATCACTCCGGGTTCGACGGAGGTTCCGGCTCGGCCCGTGGCGGTGCGGGGGCGTCGGTGTGTTGTCGAGGCTGATCCGGGGTCGGGGTCGGACGATCACCGGAGGGCCTCCCGGGGTCTTCCGGAGAGCCTTCGGGCTCTTCGACGCGGGCCTGCCAGAGTTGCTTGAGCTGACCGAAGGTCCGGAGCGGGACATTTCCGGCCAGCGCGTCCTTGGACAGCGGCGGGGGAGGGGCGCTGGGCCGTGATGGTCGGCTGGGAGGCCGTTGGGGAGGAGGACCGCCTCGGTCGCGGTCGCGATCCTGCGGGCGAGGCGGACGCCCGCCACCCTCCTGGCCCTGTCCGGTATACGGCCCCCGCGGTCCCGAAGGCCGGCCTGGGCCGCCCTGTCCGGGTCGCGATGGTCCGGAACCTCCACCGGGAGCATCGCCTGGGCGGGGACCTGGACCCGATGGCCCGCGATCGCGACCATGATCCCGATCGGGACGACGCGATGGCGTTTCGGCCAGTACGGCGACCGAGGGTGCACCGACGGGCGGGGATGTCAAGGCCGAGGCGGGTGGCCGGGGCGTCCGCGCCCGACAGGTCCGCCGCGACGTCCCTGGCCGGGGGGGCCTCCCCGACCTTCTCGAGGACGATTGGGATCGGGAGCCTCGCCACCCGGCGCGCCGCCGCGACGTCCTCCGCCACCACTCGGCGCGCCCGATGCCGTTCCGTCCCCGGCTTGACCATCGTCAGCGAGACACGCTTTCGCTCCTGGTCCACCAACATGACCCAGACCGTGACCACGTCGCTGACGCTCACCACATCGTGGGGGCTCTTGACGTATCGGTTCGCGAGCTGGCTGATGTGGACCAGCCCCGAATCCTTCAACCCGATGTCGACGAACGCGCCGAAATCCACGACGTTGAGGACCGTCCCCTTCAATTCCATGCCCGGGGTCAGGTCCTCGAGCTTCAGGACGCCCTTCTTGAAGATCGGTTTGGGCAGGTCGTCGCGCGGGTCGCGTTCCGGCCGGCCGAGGGCCTCGAGGATGTCGCGGAGCGTAAATTCGCCGATCTCCAGCTCGGCCACGAGCGCCGGCACGTCGGCCTGGGCCAACTGGGTGCGGAGCTCGGGCAGGCGAACCTTGTCCTTCACGACATCGGGCGTGAAGCCGAACTTCTCGAGCAGCTTCGTGGCGGCCGGATAGCTCTCGGGGTGGACCCACGTCCGGTCTAGCGGATCCTCGCCATCGGTCAGCTTGAGGAAGCCCGCGGCCTGGGTGAAGGTGGCCGGACCGACTCCCTCGACTTCCATCAACTGAGCACGCCGGGCGAACGGGCCACGATCCTTGCGGTAGTCGACGATCCGACGGGCGGTCAACTGGTTCAGGCCCGAGACATGCCGCAGCAAGGGCACGCTGGCGGTATTCAGGTCAACGCCGACGAAGTTGACGCAGCTCGAGATGACGGACTCGAGCGTCTCCTTGAGCTGCTTGGGATTGACGTCATGCTGGTACAATCCGACGCCGATGTTCTGGGGCTCGATCTTGACGAGCTCGGACAGAGGATCCTGGAGCCGACGGCCGATCGAGATGCCACTCCGCAAGGTGGGATCGAACTCCGGCAATTCTTCTCGGCCCGCCTGACTGGTCGAGTAAACGCTGGCACCGGCCTCGTTGACGATAACGTAGGCGAGCTGGGCGATCCAGGCGTCGGCCGGATGCGGCTGAGGGGGTGTCTGCGGTGGCGGCGGCGAGGGTGGCTGCTTGGCTCGAGGCTCTCGTTTGCGCGAGGAATCCTGGTTGCCCTTGCCACCTCGGCCCTGCCGCGGGGGACGGCCTCCCGGTGCCGCCTGTGCCGGGACGGAGGCCGGCATCGCGGGCGGGGTGCCCTCGAGCGGGGCCGCGGCCGCGGCGGCCGGTTCGGGCTCGGAGGCTCCTGACTCGACGGTCGTCTCTGCGGCGGGAGTGGCCGAGACCTCGGTTTCCAATGGTGCAGCGGCCGACTCTTCCCCCGGAGTTGGGAGATGGTCGCCCGTCGCGGCCGGGCTTGGTGCCTCCGAGGGGCTGGCCGTCGGTTCCGGATCCGGTGGGGTCGATGCGATCGGAGTCGCGGCCGGTTCCTCTCCGGACGATCCCGAATGGTCACTCAAGGGGACGGGAAGATGGTCGCCGGTCGGGGCATGCTCCTCGGTCGCCGAGGTCGAGGACTCCTCGCTACGATCGCCTTGCGGGTCGCCTTCCAGGACGGCGGTCGAGCTGATCTCGGGCGATGGGGTCTCTTCGGAGTCTGGCGTCGGAGCGGATTCGACTTCATCGGGGTCCGGCGCACCGCCCGAAATCGGCGGCAACGTCGGGAAGATGTCGTCCGGCGCACCGCCCGAAACCGGTGGGAGTGCTTCGACAGTCTCCTCGTGCGGGCTCGAGGAATGGGACTCGGCCGATGCATGATCGCCACCGGATCCGTTGCCAAGAGCGTCCTCCGTGGAGGACTCGGGCTGCGGGATCGAGTTCGGCTGTTCGGATTCCGATTGAGCCGGATGTCCTTCGTCCGATCCCGAATCGCCGAGGGTGTGAGACTCCGGCTCGGCCGCGGTGACCGCTTCAGCCGGGTGGCCGTCATGCTCGGATGCGCCCTCGTGGCCCGTCGGGATCTCGTCAGCGACCTCCGCTCCCGGGGAATGCGATGCGTCGGCAGGCGTGGCCTCCGTCTCCGTGGGCGTCGAGTCGCCGCCCTGGCTGAACCGAGTCCCTTCCGCGATGATCTCGGCGATCAACTCCTCGGTCTCGCGACAGGCGGTGCCGTTGCCGATCGCGACCACACCAACCTGATACTTACCGACCAGATCCTTGAGCGTCAGCTTGGCCTCTGATCGTCGATTCTGGGGGGGATGCGGGAAGACCACAGTCTGGTCAAGGAGATTGCCACTGGGGTCGAGCACGGCGACCTTGCAGCCGGTCCGGAATCCGGGGTCGATCGCCAGGACAACTTGCTTGGGGATCGGAGGCTGGAGGAGCAAGCTGCCCAGATTGCGGGCGAAGACCTCGACAGCATGCTTCTCGGCGGCCTCGGTGAGGTCGCGCCGGACTTCGCGCTCCATGCTGGGGAGGATGAGGCGGTCCAGGGCATCGATGGCGGCGCCCGGAAGAGATCGGCGTGGGGATGGCCGTCCAGGGGGAGCTGGTTGAAGAGCACGGACTCGACCTCGGGCCGCGCGACCTCGAGTTTGACCTTGAGCGGCCCTTCTTTATCCCCCCGGTTGATCGCCAGGACGCGATGCGGGGGGATCTGGGCGACCGGCTCGGAATACTCGAAGTAGTCGCGATATTCCAGGCCCTGACCCTCGGGCATCTCCGCCTTGGCGGTGACGATCTTGCCGGTCTTCCACACGACCTTGCGGACGGCATCGCGGACCATGGCCATCTCGCTGATCGCCTCGGCGAGGATGTGCCCGACCCCTTCCAGCACCTTCTCGACCGACTCGACCCCCTTCTCGGCATTGATGTACTCGGAGGCCGCGGCGTGCAGGTCCAGCAGCGTATCGTCGCGGGTCCAGATCCGGAAGGCGAGCGGCTCGAGCCCTCGTTCGCGGGCGTCGGAGGCCTTGGTGCGCTTCTTGGGCTTGAACGGCAAGTACAGGTCTTCGAGCCGCTTGGGGTTATCGGCCGCGCGGATGGCGGCCGACAGGTCGGGGGTCATCTTCCCCTGGGCCTCGATCGCCTTGAGGATCGTCTCCTTGCGATCGGCCAGCTCGCGCAGCCGCTGCACGCGGAGCTGGATCTCCTGGATGATCACCTCGTTGAGGTTGCCCGTCCGCTCCTTCCGGTATCGCGTGATGAAGGGGACGGTGTTCCCCTCGTCCAGGAGCTGGACGACGCTCTCCACTTGCACGCGCCGGATTTGCAGGTCTTGCGCGATACGCCCCAGGTCGACCTGGATCGGGTTGTCCATGGAGACTCTACTCTGCACCGGGTGAGCTTCGGGCGGTGGTGAGGTGTTGGACGGTTCAGCGAATTCGCTCAAGATCATAGCCCCAAAGGCATCAAGTTTCGCTGGCGGTCCAATATTCGAGCGCACGGAGATACTTGACTCACAAATAAGTTCGGTCACTTTAGAGGATCGATCCGACCTTGTCAAGCGTTCCAGACAAAGGCTCGCCTTTCTCACCCGCCGTTCCCGTGCCCGATCCTCCCCGGCGGGCGCGCGCATTTGACACCCCGCAGGAGAAGATCGATGCGACGTCCTCGTCCAGCAGATCACAAACATGCCCTGATTTCATAAGATCTGACCAGAAGCTCTCGCCGCGGGATGAGCAATCTCCGCTCCATCATGGACAACGCCGCATGAAATCGGGCTCGTCAGCGGAAAACCGTGCGAAGGGTTCGAAAAAGAGGGAATGCACTCTTGAAATCGCGGGCATGTTGTGATTTCCTCCGGATGAGGGAGGAGGAGTTCGTGCCGAGTCGGCACAAATCCAGCGCAAGGATGTCGGACATTTTCCATCACATTCGCGGCCAACTCGGGCGATCCATCGCGATCGCATTGACGCGGCACGCATGATATGGCCCATGAGCGGACGGATGACGTATTCCGACAAGACGATCGGAGCCGGACAAAAAGCGACGGATCGTCGTCGAAAATAGCGGAAACCTCATGTTCAGAAGATGTTCGAGCTCGGGATGTCGCTGTTTGACCGGGATTCGGAGAGGATTTTCCAAAAATCCGCGTGAAGCGCGTACGGTTTTCCAATCTCATGGTCCTAGTTGGGTAGCTCGACGAAGGATCGGGATGGGACGGCCCGGGCCGACCTCAATCTCGGGAGCCCTGAACCCGGGGGATGAGCTCGCCGCCTACCGGATCGACGGCACGGCTGGCGAGCAGCTCCGGTTCCATAGCCTCTCGACGTTGACGACGAACGGGAGCTGGTTCCTCGAGGGCGAAAAGGCCCGGGCGACCTCAAGCTCCTCCGGCCCTACGGTGGGCAAGTCTTCGACATCAACGCGAACGTTGACAGCGGCCCGCTCTCGCTGACCGAGAACGGGACTTACAGTCTGTCCCAGAAGGCCTTTCCGAGCCCCCGAATGGGGGCGTAAGCACATAGCCAGGGGTCGTGAGACCGTGGTTCGGACGGGGCCTCGACCCCTCCAGCCTCGCACGTAAGTGCGATCCGCGCGGCCCATCGGATCGGGCTGGCGCCCGAGGTTGGCGGACCTTCGTCCCGTCCGAACCACACACTCACTTGCGTGGTCACATGGCCTGGATCGCCGCGCGTCCGGAAGCACCTCCCAATGGTCACCGAACTGGTCTCCAGACCCCGCCGTGAGCGGCACCGAAGGTCTCCCGCATGGCCAAGAGCGGGAGACCTTCGGTCGGCCCGGTGGCAAGGTCGGGAGACCTTGCCACAACCTTGTATGCAACCCGATCGTGAAGCGCACTCAGGATATCTGCGATGAATTCTCGTGGCTGGATGCGATTGGAGAGACCAGGGCATCCGGGGTGGTCACGTCCGGTTCCTCATCGCGTCTGAGGATCGAGGCGGGAGGCCGGGATCCGGCCTCGGTACCTCCCGGCTCGGCGCTGGTATAGCCGCCGAGGTCCCAGACGAGCGAGCAATTGTGCTGGACGTCGAGCATCGTCAAACTCTGGACGGCGCGGAGGACCAGGATCTGGTCGCTCCAGAGGTCGGTCCGGAGCAGGACCTCGCGCATCCGGGCCTTGACCGTGGCCCAGGGGTCCTCGCCGCCCTGGCCGAGGACCACCTTGATCCAACCCCTGACGGCGCGTCGATGCCGGCGGAGATAGCGGCCGATCCGACGCTGCTGAGCCGGGTCGTATGCGGGGAAGCACGGGAGTTCGAACAGCTCGGCGGGCTTACGCCGGCATCGATGGACCGGGTGCCAGAGCAGTCGGAGGCCGATGATCGGCTCGGGGAGTCCCGATGGGAGCAAGGCGGGGGCCTGCGACGGATCGGCGGCATATGCGAGCACCCGCTTGAGACCCTCGATCGAGAGGCCGAGCGTCGCGATGTCGTCGTGATCGAGGACGCAAGCGGCGACGAGCGCCGCAGCGCCTCGCCGCCGCGATTGGCCAGGAAGGGGATCTCGCGCGCAGGTAATTCGGCAGCTCGTCGAAGGTCCAGCCGAACTGGTGCAGCCATCGGGCGACCCACTCGAGCCGCGCTTGATGTTCGCGCTTGACCTGCTCGGCGATGATCCGGTCCTGTCGGGTCGCACCGATGTAATCCAGATCGGCCTCCATCAGCGACTCGACGGCGATCGCCGGCGGGGCCGTGGGCAGGGCCAGGCCCAGGTACTCCACGTCGAAGCGGGCCCGTAGCCAGAGCGAACTCATGAATACAGGCTTTCGCATCCGATGGATCTTCCGCAGGGCCGCCCAGTAGGTGTCGGGCGGGACGGTGCGATCCTGGTCGACCTTCGGATGGAGGATCTCGTGGACCACGCCGTAGATACTCCGCAAGGCGAACCCCAGGACCCGGGCCGCGGCGCCGGCCATGTAGAGCGGTAGCAGGGCGATCCGGCCGCCTGAGAGGTGGTTCTCATAGAGGAGGAACGGGTTGATCGTGCGGGAGGACGTCGGCAATTCGTGGAGCGGGAAGCTGCGGAAGGCGCGTCGGACGTTCTGCTGCCGATCCCGCTGCACCAGCTCCGCGACCTGCGGACCGAACCGGGAACGGAGCTCGGCATCACGATCGGGGTCGTCGGCGAGGAAGTCGACGGCGGTGAACTCGACCGTCTCCAGGAACGCTTCGGCCTCCCGGCGGCGGGTGCCGGCGCCATGGCCCTGCGCGAACCGGTCGGTGATGGCGTGGGCCGATCGGCCGGCCGGCCTCCCATCGCGATCGGCGGGGGGCCCTGGCTCGGAGTCGTCGGCCGCCAGGGGAATCATCGGCTCGGGCAGCCAGACCTCCGAGAGATCGACCTTGAGCCGGCCCGCGAGCCAGGAGCGGAACTCGTGGCGGATCGATTCGGGCGAGCACGCCAGCCTGTCCACCGGGATCGCGTGACGGTTGTAATCGAGGATCAGGATCGCCGTCTCCTGGACGAGCAGCCGCGTGATGTAGTTGAACCACAGGTAGGGACCGCCCAGCAAGCCGCCGGAACGGCTCATATCGAGGCGGTCGAGCGTCCGGCCTTCGCGGAGCAAATGCCGGAGATGGCTGCGCCTCAGGTTCGTCAGCGCCAGGTTGCCGAGGAGCTGGATCGACGCCTTGGTGTCGCTGCGATGCAGCGGAGAGCCGTCGAGGTAATCCTGGTAGAGCAGCCTCACATTCCGCAGGAAGGCCAGCTCGCGGTTCTCGAACAAGACCCAGCCGGGTCGCGGTACCCCGTCGTCGGCGCCCGGTCCGGCCGGCATCGCGATCCGGTCGTCGGACGAGCGGAGGAGCAGCTCGGGGTCGATGACTCGCTGGGCGAGGAACTGGGCGTCCTGGTCGCGACGGCGCGATTTGAGGCTCTTGGTATGGGCGGCGAACTGTGCCTCGACCACGCGCTCGCTGAAATCGGCCGACTGGTTGGCGATCTTGCGGAACCACGCTCCCAGCGCCCAGAAGCCGAGGCAGATCACGCCGAGGATGATCACCGGCCAGCCGAGCAACTTCTGGAACCGATCGATCATCGGCCGGAACGGCTTGAGGATCGGCACCAGGTTCACGATCAGGTAGAGCAGCAGGAAGAGCGTCCCCAGATTGAGCAGTTTCCTCGCCGGATTCCGCGTGGCGTTGACGATCGTGGCGCCGAGGCGGTCGAGGAAGACCGGCGGCGAGAGCGTGCCTTGCAAGTCGGCGAGGAAGTAGGCGCCGTCGAGGACTCGCTGGATCAGGTAGCCCAGGTAATTCGCGGCCAGGGCGACGGCCTCGGCCGCGCTCTTCTCGCGGACGCTCGCCAGCTTGCGGGCCAGCGGCAGCCGGCGGAGCAGCGGAAGGTTGAGCAGGCGGAGATACCGATCGACCGAGACCACGAACGACGGCCCCATCCGGTCGATGAGCTGCTCGGGGGTCATCTGGATCAGGCGTTCGACCACCGCCTCGATCGGGATCTCGCGCTGCTCGTCATCCGGACTGATCTCCGCGATCACGGGGGCTGGGAGCCGCTCGATCTGGCAATCGAAGTCGGAGAGGATCCGTTCGGCGAGCTTCCGGCGTTGCTCGCGATCGAGCTGGCCCTCGGCAGCGACCCGGGCGTGCTCCAGCTCGCCGCGGATCGCCAGCAGGCGATGGCGCTCGCTCGATTCGGGCTTCTGGCCGGCCGAGGGCTCGAACAGGATGATGTTGCGATTGAGCAGGCCGACGAGTCGGCGGACCAGTCGATCGCTCAGCCTCAGGAGGATGAGCCCCACGCGGGTCAATCGGGCGATCGGCAGGACCAGCCGGGCGAATCGCAGCACCTGCGCCATCCGCCCGTATCGCGCCAGGACCTCAAGCGTGCCCGACTGGGTCGCCGCCCCCGTCCCCATCTCGGCCAGGTCGATCTCATGGGCGACGAATCCGAAAGGGAGGGAGGGGAGCAAGTCGATCAGCAAGTGGTGGAGGAAATACGCCAGCCGCTCCGGCGCCAGCCACAGCTTCAGGCCGATTTCGAAGAGGAACACCGAGCAGATGGCCAGGTCGGCCCAGGCGAAGAATCGGTGTTGCGCCGCCGAGAGTTTCCCGGCCTTCTCGATGAAGGACTCGGCGACGATCAGCGCGAGGAGCACCGGGATCAAGGCGAGTACAGTATTCTTGAGGATCGCCAGCCAACGTTGACCGAGGAGCGCCTCCATCCGGATGGCCAGGAGCTTCTCTTGCCACTCGCGGCGCACCCGGCGAGCCAGCCGCTCGACCCGCTTAGTCTGGCGCTTCAGGGACGAGAGCGGGTCGCGGACCCGGGCGTTGTCGTCTTGACTCGGGGCCTCGACCTCGCCATCGGCAGACGGCGAGTCGGAGATCGGCCGGGTCTCGACGATCGGCGCGTTGGCCCAATGGCGGCACGATGCCGCGAGCCGATCCAGGTCATCCTGCGCCAGCTCGAGGCGGCGGACGGCGCGGAGGGGCGGCATCTGCTCGAGGAATGCGGTCATCTCGCCGATCTCGTCGAAGGCGACGCGGAAGATGTCGGCGCACGCCTTGCGGCGATCGGACAAGGGCAGGGTGCTCATCCGTTCGTCGGCCGCCGCGGCGAGTTCGTCGCGGCGGCGGGCCAGGTTCTCGAGCCAGGCCGCCGGGCCGACCGCAGCGGCTGATGCCTCGTCGGAGGCCAGGTCGAGCGCCGCCACCTGGGCCTGGAGCCGCGACAAGGCGAACCGCTGCGCCCAGGGTACCTCGGGGCTAGCGCCGGGCAGCGCCCGGCCCAGCTCGCGCCGGACGCGACGCTCGAGCAGCGTCGCCTTCATCCGTTGGCATCGGACCGAGATCGGCGCATTGCGCGGATCGGAATGGCGGCTGTCCGGCTGGGTCAGCGAGCCGCGTATCCGCTCCAGCTCGACGTCCAGCCAGACCGACGGCGCTTGCGGCGCCTCCTGGTCGAGCCTGGCGACGACGATGCTCAACCACTCGAGGTCGGCACGCAGCGCCTCGAGGGCCATGGCCTCGTGCAATGGCTCGAACTGGAGCACGGTTGACACGTTCCGGGCGGCGACCAGGGCCTCGACCAGCCATTCCTTGACGCGAGCCCCGACCTCGCGATGGAGTGCGGTCGCGGGTCGCAAGCCGGCCAGGTCTTCTCCCGCCAGCCGTTGGAGCTCGGCGAGCCCGCAGACGACCTGGCGCCGCCACGATTCGGTCTCCGGCTCGGGGACCGATCCATCAAGCCGACGACGGAGGCGGATGCCCTCCCCGATGGCGTCGAGCCGGAACATCAGGGTCCCGGACACACCAGTACCCGCGCGCGCATCGCCGTTGACCAGGAAACCGGCCGTCGTCCCAGAGAGCCCGCGTGCCTCGTCGCACCAGGCCGCCGCTAACGCATTGAGGTCGTCCAACGTGTTATTTCCTGGAGGCCGTCGCGGCCCGCTTGATTCGCCTCACCTCATCGACTCGACACGGCAACAACGAACCATTCTGTTTGACGACCACCAAGCCGTCGCTCTCTCCGGCGGCCGCGGTGACTTTCGTCTCCCTCCCCGTCTCCGGCTCGGTCCAGATCAGGCGGTCTCCCTTGCGGATCAGGAAGAGCGAATCGAATGAGTAATCATTCTGAAGCACGCCATCGTCGACCAAAGTAGAACGTGTGCTTGCCAGGTCGACCGGCAGGACGAAATCCTCGTCGCGCATGTCGGGGAGGATGATCATCAGACGGCGGTTGGGATTGCGGTAAGCCACCGCACCTTTCTTCGGCTCCGAAACCCCGTACCCGAGAGTGGCCAATACTTCCCGCAATCTCCCGTAGGTGACATCCTTAACCATGGTAATGCGCCCCCTTGAATTGTGCTCGAATCGCAGCTTTCCTGGCCCTCATATAATCGACCGTATCTTCATTGAACTCGTTTTGAATGGGAACATGGACGGTGACGGTCTTGGCGGCTTTTTTCGGACCCCGCCGAGGATCCTCCTCGAAATACGCCTGCAAGTAGAGCCAATAGCCCTTCTTCTCCCGGGCATCGTACAGGATGAGAAAGACTGGCATCTGTCCCTGTATCCACAAGTTATAATGTTTACGTTCGGTCTCGAACGAGAAGAAGTCCTTTCTACGGAATCGTTGGATTGTATCCGTCGCTTTGACCTGGATGCGAATGTCGCCATCCTCCCGGTATCCGTCCTCATCGTAGGTCTTGGCGATCAGATCGTACCCGTAATCCTCGATCTCTCGATCGATGGTATGGCCCTTGTCGATGAAAGCCTTCTGGACGTGGATCGAGCCCATGGCGGCGATGACGTGTTGCCTGGTCCGCCTTGTCGTGCCACCTCTCGCATCGTGCTTTGCCACATCCGTCTCCCCGCCTCCGCCACCCGTTGCCTAGACAGAATTCTACCGCAGGATGCCGCCCGCATCCAGGTTCAGCGCGGGAGGTGCTCGCGGAAGAACCGCAGCCAGTTGCCGTGGAAGATGGCGTCGATCTCCTCGGGGGGATATCCGCGGCCGGCGAGGATCGCGTCGAGCTTCTGGAGGTCGGAGATGCGATCGAGGCCGATGGGGGTCTGCTCGGTCCCGAAGCCTCCGTCGAGGTCGCTGCCGATGGCGGCGTGGCGATGGTTGCCGGCGAGCTGGCAGACGCGATCGATGTGGTCGGCCACGGCATCGAGGTTGACCACGTCACGCGTGGTCTGGCCCCGGATCCAGCCGGGCACCAGCATCCAGGCGTCGAGGGCCGCCCCGATGACGGCGCCCCGTTCGATGAGCCGGCGGATCTGCTCGTCGCTGAACTGCCTGCCGTCGGGGACGAGCTCCCGGCAGTTGTTGTGGCTGGCCAGCACCGGCCCGCCGAACACGTCGAGCGCCTGGAAGAAGCTGGTATCCGACAGGTGCGTAGCGTCGAGGATCATGCCGAGCCGCTCGAACTCCCCGAGGAGGCGGATGCCGTCCGGGGTGAGCGGACCGTCGCCGCCGGTCCCGACCGCGTACCAGCTCATGCCGTAGTGGGCCAGGTTCACCGAGCGCAGACCCAGCTCCCACCAGGCCGCGGCATGGTCGACGTTGACGATCGGGTCGGCGCCCTCCATGGCCAGGATGTAGCCGATCGGAGTATTAGACGGGTCGGCGGACCAGTTCTTCATGTGGGCGTCAAGGTCGGTCGCGGTGCGGATCATCCGGAGCAGCCCGCGGCGCTCGAGTAGCTCGTAGTAAGCGAGCTGGCCGCGGGCGGTCGCCGAGGCGATCTCTTGGGTGGCGAAGTCGAGATTCACGCGGCTGGGCCCCTCGTGCGGCCGACCCTCGGGCCGGGCTCGGCACAACAGCGTCGCCTGACACACCGCGATCGCCCCCCGGCGCATCTCGGGCAGCGTGGTCGTCGCCCGTCCCCGCGACGGGTGGTCGGTCACGCCACGCTCGCTACGGTTCAATTCGTCCAGGTCGAGCGTGATGTCCCGGCCCCACGACAAGGCGTTCCACGACAGATCCAGGTGACCGTCGAAAATGATCCTCATGGCGGCTCCATGGTCGAGTAACTTGTCGGCAAATGCCGTCGGTTGTCGAGAGTA
Source organism: uncultured Planctomycetota bacterium (assembly GCA_963777695.1). Taxonomy (GTDB): domain Bacteria; phylum Planctomycetota; class Planctomycetia; order Isosphaerales; family Isosphaeraceae; genus CAVZRC01. Next base: position 152,809 of record CAVZRC010000005.1, on the reverse strand, counting down.
TGGGCCAGAGGTCTTCGGTTGTCGAGGGCCGTGACGTGTCGGGATTCGTGGCGGAGAGGTCGGATAGCGCCGAGTCGGCTTGTGGCAGAAGGAAGAATCCTCATCCCGGCCCTGCGCCGGCCGGTGGTCGCGACTTTCTGCGGGCGAGTCGCAGCAGTGTGTCCGCGGCCTCCCGGTTGACCGAGGCGCCGGAAGCGGCCTGGCGTAGCGTTTCCAGGACCCCCTGAGCGGAGGGCGTGCCGACGCGTTCGAGCGCGGCGATCGCGCGGAGCGTGCGGAGGACCTCGGGGCCGGCGACCGGCTCTCCGGCCGCGGCGGGGCGGAGCCGGTCGCGGAGAAAAGGCACGGCTCCGTCCACGCTCAGTGACCAGGACGCCCGATGAGCCCGCGGCGCGTCGTCCGACGCCAGATCGGACCAGAGGGTTTCGAGGGCCTTTGCGTCGGGCAGATCGGGAGGCCGCCGATCGGCCAGGTCGGAGACGTCCCAGACCAGGGCCGTGCCGTCCTGGCTGCCGGTCACGATCGCGCGTCCGTTCGGGAGGTAGGCGATCCCCAGGCCGCCGCGCGGAGGATTCTTGAGGCGCCGTAGCGGCTTGCCGCTAGAGACATCCCAGATCCGCAGCCCCGGATCCACCCCGTTGTCCCACGCGCCGCTGACGGAAGCGAGCATGCGGCCGTCGGGCGAGAACGCCAGGCCGGATGAGGCGCTGGTATGCCCGAACAGGGTCGCGACCTCCTTGCCCGAGGCCAGTTCCCAGATTCGGATCGGCTCGACCAGGCGGTCGCCGGTATTGCGCGTTCCCGGGGCCATTTCGTGGCCGGGATCGACGGCCATGAGCCGGCCGTCGCGGGAGAACGCCGTGACGCCGGGCATCCGGAACGGGATCGGCCTGCGCACCTCGGTCGCCGTCGCGATATCCCAGACGGAAACCCCATCCGGATCGAAAGCGATCAGGCGGCGACCATCGGCGGAATAGGACGTATCACAGGACCCGCCTCGCTTGAAGTCGAGGAGGCGACGGCCCGTGGCGACATCCCAGACCCAGTGCCCACCGGCGACCGTCCGACCGTCCGGCGAGAAAACGACCTGAGAGTACCGGGCACCTTTCTTCTCCTGGTCGAGCCGGCGCAGCTCCTTCTTTGCGGCCAGATCCCAGAGGAACGGGCCGTCGGCGGGATCGAGGACGAACAGGGTCCCACCATCCGGGGATATGGCCAGGGCGTCGATCATGCTCGGCTTCACGCCGACGCGTTCCAGCAAGCGACCGTCGTTAGGATCCCAGTGGAGCAGCAACCCATCGGCATTGCCGGCGGTGAAGACCGTGCCGTCGGACTGCGAGACTTCGAGCGAGATGATCTCGCCGGGATGTCCCGCCCGATGATCCACCTCGCGGCCGGTCGCGACGTCCCAGATCCGGGCCACCGGCTCATACCCGGACGAGGCGAGCGTCTTGCCGTCGGGCGCGAACGCAAGGGAGAGGATCCCCCTCGGATGGCCGGCGAACCGCCGGATCTCCCGCGCGGAGGCGACGTCCCAGAGCGTGATCGGCGGGACGTCGATCAGCTCGCCGTAGTATCCGAGATCGGCCGGTCCGGAGGCCAGCAGCGAGCCGTCGGGCGAGAAGGCGAGGCAGGCCGCCGGGCGGGCCTTGGCTTCGTCGAATCCCTTGCGCGCGTCCTCACCCTTCCGGGGCGGCGCTACCGCACGCGCGTGCCCAAGCCGCGGGAGCCGCTCGCTGCCGGTGTCCGGATCGTATAGCCGGACCGTCCTGTCGCCGACACCCGCGGCCAGCGTCTTGCCGTCGGGCGCGAACGCGACCGACGCGACGCCGAACACCTCGAATGGGATCCGTCGTCGTTCCGCCCCGCTGGCGACGTCGAGGAGCCGGATCGATGACGCCTGGGGCTCGACCATGTAGCGATGCAGCGTAGGGACATCCGGACCGGCGATGGCGAGTAGCCGCCCGTCTGGGGAGAACGCCAGATCCCATGCGAACCGATGATCCTTCTCGATCCGCCACTGCCTGGCGAGCGTGGCGGCGCCGTAGAGGATGAGGGCCGATCGGGGTTCGCGGCCGAATTCGTCGTCGGGATTGAATTGCACCACGACGGCCAGACTCCTACCGTCGGGGGAGACGGAGATTTGCAGCGGGTGCTCCTTCGACTGGGCCTCGACCCGACGGAGGACGCGGCCGCTGGAGAAATCGATGACACCGACGGCGCCGGCGCCGGCCACGAACACCGCTGCACCATCGCGAGAGAACACCGCCTCTTGCACCCAGTGGTTTGCCCCGAGGAGCGGCTCATCGGCCTCGATCGATCGGATCTGCCGACCCGTGGCGACCTCCCAGGTTCGGAATTCCTGGCCCGGACCGGCGGTGAATAAGGTCTTGCCGTCGGGCGCGAAGACGTTACGCCCAACGATGCCGTCGTGTCGAAACCGGGTCGTGCCCAGCCGCGCGATCGCCCCTCTGGGTAGCGGATCACCATAGCGATCGACGGCCACCGCGCGGACCGGGGCCTCGCCAACCGGCGGCCCGTGCTCCCGCGATCTTTGGCTGTCTTGGTCGTTCAGCAGGGCGATGCCGGCGCCCGCGGAGATCAACGCGACGGCGGCCAGCGTGGTCACGACCGCCTTGAACGCGGCCGAAACCTCCAGGCCGCGCCCGACGGCGGTCGCCAGTGCGAGGACAACGGCCCTGGCCGCGGCGCCGCGGGACGTCGCCGCGAGGGTTGCCTCGCGGAGTGCCCGCGGGATCTCGGCCCGGGCATCGCCTCTCATATTCGGCGCGGCGGCCAGTCCCGCCGGGGCGATGCCGATACCCCTACGCCGCAGTCGCTCGCGGAGCATCTCCCGCGCCCGCGACAGCCGGCCGCGGACCGTCCCGGCCGGCCAGCCGAGGATCGCCGCGGCATCGTCTTGTGTCCGGCCTTCGTAGTAACAAAGGTGGACCGGGTCCCGATACTTTTGCGGCAGCCGATCGACTTCGGAACGTACCAGGACTCGGATGTCCGCGGTGATCGTCTCGGGGGCCGACGATTCCGGCCGCGCGGCGCGTCGCTCGCGTGCGAGGCGGCGAATCTCGCCGCGCCGTGCCTTCAGGGCGGCCATACGGGCCACGTGCAACAGCCAGGGTATCAGCGGGTCGGCACGCCGGATCGATCCGGCCTGGCGGAACAGGACCACGAACGTCGCCTGGAAGGCGTCTTCGGCCGCATTCGAGTCGGCGAGCACGCGACGGCAGCAGGCGAGCACGGCGGGACCGTGCCGCGTCAGGATCGCTTCGAATGCCGCCTCGGACAGCTCGTCGCGGCGGGCGACGTGGTCCAGGAGATCGGCCTCGGTCAGGCCCGCCAACGCCCCGCCTTCGAACAACCGCCGCAGGTCCCGCCCGATCGCCGCCTCGGTGCTCGTCATCCCTCTCCCTCCGCCGGACCCTTCCGACCGCCCATTTCGAGGTTATTCCCGCACAGAGCCGGGCGGATACACTTTTTTCGCGATTCATCCGGCTGTCGCGAGGAATTCAGTCGGCGAATGCGGCGAAAAGGTTGCGGATCTCGTCGTTGACCGCGTCGGGATCGGCGAGTGTCCGGGCGACCTCCTGGCGGAGCAAGGTTCGATAGCGGGCGCGAAGGCGATGCGAGGTCAGCCGTGCCGCGGACTCGGAGCACCCGAGCGCAGCGGCGATGCGGGCATAGGGAACCCTGTCGGCCGAGCCGAGCAGGGCCGGTCTCAGCATCTCGAACGTGCCGCCCTTGCCGGCGGCCGACATCTCCGCGCCGAGCCGCTCGAGGACATGGTCCAGGAGCGTGGTGGCCCATCGGCGCTCGAAGAGTCGTTCGGCCGTCAGGTCGTGAGTGGGCTCGTGGAGATAGCGGTCTTCCGCTTGCAGGCTGTCGATCGGCACGAATACCCGGCCTCGACCGCGCTTGAGCGCCCGGTCGTGATCGCGGCGGTTGGCGAGGAAATGACCGCAGGCCGCCACGAGGAACGATCGGAAACGGCCCTTGGCCCGGTTGACCGAAGCCAGGCTCTCCTTCTCCAGGAGGGCGGCGAGGAAACCCTGGACGAGATCCTCGGCCGATGCGGCGTCATATCCCTTGCGGCGAATGAACGCATAAAGCGGGTACCAGTAGCGCGCGCACAGAGCGGCGAGCGCGGCGCGAGCCTCGGGCCCTGCCGGGTCGCCCGCGGCCATGACTTGACTCCAATGCGTGGTCGGAAACTCGGCGTTCGAAGGTTGCACCGCCTGGGAGTCGATCATCGGGCTGGCCGTCCGGATCGGAGAGGAAAGACTCTGAGAGCGACGATTTCGATCCAATTTACGGCCAGGCGGGTGGATCGCCAAGGGCGTGCGGTCGCGGATGTGCCGGGCCCGGAATCGCCGTGCGACGCGACCCCTCGCCGCACTCACCCGGCCTCATTCGAGCTCAACTGAAGGTCCCGTACACGTCATCATCTCCGGACGATGCCCAGTTCCCCGCGATCGTCGTGCCCTTCCGCGTCGAGCCGGTGCCGGACAGGTAGATTCCGCCGCCCGAACCGTTGCCGTCGACGGCACCCGAGCCGCCGTCGGCCAGATTACCGAGGATCGCATCGTCGTCGAGGGCCACAGTCGAGTCGGGGCCGACGAACAGGCCGCCACCCTCGGCATCACCGCCATCTCCGGCGACGACACCCGACCCTCCGATGGCGGCGTTTCCGAACAGGGTGCTCGCGGAGACGGTCGCCAGGAAGTTGCCATACGCGAACGACTCGCTGGTGACCGCAATTCCACCTCCCTGCGCGAGTCCGCCCGGGCCACCGGTGCCCGAGGAGGCCCCCTCGCCACCGAGACCTCCTCTCGCTCGTGTGCCGACTACGGTCGAGCCGGACACCGAATCGACGACCGAGAGCGGGGCACTTGGGTTGAACAAGCTATCGATGAGGTCCAGGCTACCGCCCTGCGCCGCGCCGCCCGCACCGCCATCGGCCCCGGCGCCACCGGCGCCGCCGATCGCCTTGCCGGCGAGAAACACGCTCGAGGTTATGGAAATGTCGCCACCGGAGGATTCGACGTCACCGCCCTCGCCAGCACCGCCCGCGCCGCCATGGCCACCCTGAATCCCGATGCCTCCCGCGCCGCCGATGGCGACATTGCCCACAAACAGGCTGGAAGCGATCGTGCTGACGGGTAACGGCGGCAGCACCGGATAAGTCAGCTCGAAGGTCTGGACGTCGATCGCGCCGCCTTCACTGAGCGCCTCCGACACCGCCGTCAGCCCCGGCGCCGCCGTTCCCTCCGGCTCCTCCGATCGAGGCATTGTCCAGGAACGTGCTGCCGGAGACGGACATCTCACTGTAGACGAAGAGCGCTCCGCCAGTGCAATCTCCTCCCGATCCACCAGTACCGCCGGTGCCGCCGGCCCCGCCGGCGCCGCCGATGGCCTGGTTGTCGGTGAAAGTCGAATCGCTGACCGTCAGGTTGGTGGACGAGATGACGGCACCCGAATAGCCGCCGAAGCCTCCGGCACTCCCGGCGCCGCCGGTCCCGCCAACGCCTCCGACCGAGAGATTTCCCGTGAATGTCGAGCCGATGATCGTCAGGTTGCCGCCGGAATAGACGACGGAGTCCGAGCCATCGCCGCCGAAACCGCCGTCCCAACCCGAGCCGCCATCACCCCCGGCTCCCGCACGGCCCACGTCGAGGGAAAACGAAGAGTTCTGGATGATGATATCCGCGATCCCGTAGACATTGTTGATGACACCGCCGATCCCGCCGCCTTGGCCGCCGATCGCCGAGGCACCACCTTCCACATTGCTCGCCCCCGCTCCGCCGATGGCCTGCTCGCCGGTGAAGGTGTCGCAGGTGAAGGCGAACGGAGCCGTGGCCGCGAGCGACATGATGTTGATCGTGCCATTCGCACCGCCGCCGTATCCGTTGGCGGCATATGAAGGCGCGTCCAGTCCGGACGCTGCCGGCGCCTCCGACACTCAGGTCGCCCGCGAAGGTGCATCGTGTTACCGAGAAGGCGACGCCGAACGTGTCGATCGCCGAGCCATTGCCATTGCCGCCGGAGCCGTTCTCGTATCCGGAGCCGCCCGGACCGCCTGCGCCGCCGATGGCCTGGTTGCCGGTGAACGCGCAGTTGGTGACGGTCAGGCTCGTGCCGGTGTCGGCGTAGATCGCGCCACCATCACCGTCACCGCCGGTGCCATTGATGGCCGCAGTCCCCCCGCTAGCTCCCGCGGCACCCTCCGCCAGATCATCCGAGAGGCTGCTGGACGTCACCGTGAGTACGCCGATGTCGGTGACCTCCACGGCGCCTCCCTGGGCCGTGTCGCCGGGATTTACGCCGATCGCCCGGTCCTTGACCAACGCATCGCCGACAAGCGTGAGCGTCCCGCCCTGATCGAGGATGCCGCCGCCGTCCTCGGCGTCGCCGCCGCTGATGGTCAGTCCGGAGATCGCGACGGAAACCGAGGCCGAGGTGACGTCGAAGACCCGGCTCGATCCGCCCGCGTCCACATCGATGAGGCCGGCCCCCGGCCCGTCGATGGTCAGGTCCTGGCCGATCGCCAGCTCGCCGCCGGTCAAGTGGATGGTCTGGCCGTAGAGGCTCGGAGAGAACGCGATCAGCTCGCCGGCCAGCGACGCGGAGATGGCGGCGCGGAGCGTCCCCGGTCCGCTGTCGGCGCGACTCGTCACCGTCATCGTACTGAGGACCAGTCGGCCTTCGAGAGACTCCAATCGCGGTGCGAGCCACCTTCGACGCCGACGTACCGGCGGGCCGACCCGAGGAACACGATCCAGTCCGAAAGGAGATTGGTTAGTATGCATCGATGGATACTCCTGATCGGTGAGAGATTCGAGGTTGCGAGACGAGACGAACTCATGATCGAGATCCGCGCGCACGGGGAGCGCCACGCAGCCGAGGCCGCGCCTGAGGAGTAGGATGTCACGCTCCTTTTCCCTTGCTCATTCGAAACTTTGCGGATCAGTTGGAGCGGCCGATGACGGCATCGACCTCGGCCCAGAAGGCTCTCCAGTCGTCGCGCTCGGCCTGGTCGAACGTCTCCAGGGCGTCAGGTTCGCGGACGCCCGCCAGGTCGGGATCGCGTTTCCAGTGCGAGAGATGGTCGGTGAGCCGAATTCGGGACGCGGGACGTCGATCGGGAGGGCCGCTTGCGGCGATCCGCTCCAGGGCGGCCAGTTCCTCCCCGAGCCAGTCGAGGGCCTGCCGCCTCAGGTGGATTCTTTCCGTCGCGTCGGGAGGCGGATCGTTACCCTGGCCGCAGCCGGCCATCGCAGCCGAGCATGCGGCGTTGTAGCGATAACCGACCTCCGGATCCTCGGCCTGATTGGGATCGGCCGCGACCGCTTCGACAAAGAGCCGTGCCGCCATGGCATGCAAGCCTGTGCCGGAGGCGGCCACGGAGAGGTCGATGCGCTCGAGGGCATCGGCAGGTCGTGCCCCGCCGCGAAGCATCGCGGGGATCTTCGGCGCGAGTCGGGCCAGTCGCCGCGCTGCGCCAGCCACTTCCTCGAAGGGTAGGGCCAGGACGGTCGCCTCGAACCCAGCTCGTGACCGCGTTCGAATCCGGCGAGAGACTCGGCGTATTGCCCCTGTTTTCTGAGCAGGTGCGCGAGGTTGCAGTGCGCTTCGGCGAGCTCCGGCTCGAGCCGGATCGCCTCGCGGTATTCGCCCATCGCCTCGCCGGGCAGGCCGCGCCGACTCAACACCCTGGCGAGGCCGTAACGTGCTCGTGCCAGGCGGGGCTCGATCCGGACCGCCTCGCGGAATTCGGCGATCGCCTCGTCGTACCGACCCGAGAGGGTCAGCGAGTCGGCGAGGTTGCAGTGCGAGCAGGCATCGTCGGGATTGAGCAGGATCGCTTCCCGAAACGCAGCCCGGGCCTCATCCTCGCCGCCTGGCATGGTGCTCAGGATCGAGCCGAGATCGCAGTAGGCTTCGGCCCGGTCGGGATTGAGCCGGATCGTCGCGCGGTACTCGGCCATCGCCTCGTCGAGCCGCCCCTGATCTCGAAGGACGCGTGCCAGGCCGAAGTGGGCCGAGGGATCGTCCGGCCCGAGGTGGATGGCTTCATGGAGCTCGGCAATCGCCTCATCCGACCGTCCGCGGTGCGCCAGGAGGCATCCGAGGTAGAGATGGGCCGGTTGATCGTCTGGCCTGAGGCGGATCGCGCCTCGATAAGCAGCGATGACGTCGTCTCCTCGGCTGGGCCGTTGACTGACGATGCTGACGAGTGTGTGGTGCGGGGCATTGCCGCTGGCGTGTCGCAGTGCCTCGCGGCCGGCGTCGATGGCCGCGTCGAACGCCGCTTCAGCCTCGCGGACCTGGCCTTGCGCCTTCAATGCCCTGGCGAGGCATGCGTGGTTGCGCGCGCTGGCCGGATCAAGGCGGATCGCCTCGCGTAAGACAGCGATTGCCTCCGTCGGTTCACCCTGACGCTCGAGGGCATGGGCCAAGGCGTGGACCGATTCGGGTCGCGCAACACGGGCGATGAAGTAGTAACGAAGGGCCTCCGCGGGGCGGGATTGCGCCTCGAGGGATTTAGCCAGGAGCTGGGCAAGCCAGGGGTCGGCGGGATGCCGCCGCTGCGCGGGACGGAGCGCGGACTCGGCAGCGATCGGGTCGGCGGCGCGGAGGAGGCCGGCACCCAGGAGTGCCGAGGTCACCGGGGGCAGTTCGGCGGTCGGGGTCGATCGCGCCAGGTCGAGCAGGGCCGCCCGACGCTCGCGGGCACCAGACTCCATCAACGCGGTGCGGAGCCTGCCGCGGTACGCGTCGGGGTCGGCGGTCTGGGCGGCGGCCGAGAGACGGCCGGCGCCGGTTCGGTCGCCCTGTTCCAGCCGCAAGGCCGCCCAGTGGTCCAGCGCGACCGCCAGCGCCACGGCCGTTCGGTCCGGCCTCCGGGCGATGGCTCGTCCGATCTCCTCCGGGGTGCGTCCGGGCGAGACGAGGTCGGCAGCCCGGAACTCGGCCGCGTAGGCGGACTCGGCCTGGGCCGTCGGCGATTCGTCCATCGCCTCGCGGACCTCGGCGAGTCGCTCTAGTAGCCTGGCGTCGGATCCGGCCGCGTCGGCCATCGATTCGACTTGCTCTCCCAGTTTCATGACACGTCGCCGCGTGGCGGCGTCGCGGGCATCGTCGAGCAACGCCAGGGCGCGGCGAACGGCCTCGCGGGCGTCCGCCCACCTCGCCAGGTCGTCGCCGGCCGCTTCAGCACGGGTCGCGAGCCGCTCGGCCTCGCGCGTCACGAGATCGAGCCGCGTGGCGCGGACTTGATGCTGGTGGATTGTCCAGGCACCACCGCCGCCGGACGTCGCGACGAGCCCGATCACCGCCAAGGCCAGGCCCACCGTCAGGCGCCTCCGTGTTTTCTCCTCCGACGCCCTGGCCTGGGCCTCCACACGCCGGAGCTCGGCCTGTTTCAACCGCTCCTGGATTCCGCGGAGATAGCCGGTCATCCGAGCGGCCACGATCCCGGCATCGCGAGGCCGATCATCCTTCAGATTGGCCATGCACCCTCGGGAGAGCGCGACCAGCTCGGGTTCTGTGACGCACGAGGCCAGGCGATCGAACGCGTCATCCAGGGCGCCTCGGGCGGCCAGGGCGCGGACCTCCCGTGCATCGTCGCCCTGATAAGGAGGACGCCCGGTCATGATCTCGCAAAGGATGGCGCCGAGTCCGAAGACATCCGCCCGCTCGTCCACATGTTCCAGCTCACCCCGCGCCTGCTCGGGCGACATGTAGGCCGGGGTACCCAGCACAGACCCAACTTTCGAGATCCCGCCCTCCGAGCCGTCGCTGGCAGTGTAGATCGGCAAGGAATCCCGAGCCGGATGGCCCGGATGCTCGTCGGCCAGGCCGCCCCGAGGTAGGACCTTGGCCAGTCCCCAATCCATCACCTGGATCTCGCCGAAATTCCCCACCATGATATTGGACGGCTTCAGATCGCGATGGATCACGCCCCGGTCGTGTGCGTAGGCCATCGTCTGGCAGACGTTCTCGAAGATATCGAGGAGACGGGGAAGGTCGTGTGCGACGTCCTGGCGGGCCGACAGCAGGGCCGCGAGGGTGCGGCCCTCGACCAGCTTCATGGCGAAGTAAGGGCGTCGATTGCCGAAATGGCCGAGCTCGTAGATCGGGACGATTCCCGGGTGCTGGAGCTGGCCGCCGATCTGTGCTTCCTCGACAAACCGTCGGACCAGCTCGGGGTGGTCGCGGTGCTTCTCGAGCAAGACCTTGATCGCCAGATCTCGCCCGAGTTCGGGGTCGCGTCCTTTCAGGACGGCCCCCATGCCGCCGCGGGCGATCTCGCCCAGGAGCTGATAGCGGTCGCCGCGGTGGGCCGGCGCCGGCATCTCCGTGGATGAGGGTCTGACGACCACGCGGGAGACCTCGCCCGACCGGACCTCATGAAGGAGGGGGCCGGGAATCGCATCGAGCCGAGGCATCGCAACGCCCAGGGCGCTCCACTCGGCCGGCTCGAAGGCGCCGGTGATGTGGTCGTCGCTCGGCCTCGACCCGTCGCACGCAAGACCTTGCCGCAGGAGACACGGGGGACAGAGACCGCCGGGCGCATCGCGAGGCAACTCCAACCCGCACTCCGGGCAGTTCGTCGAATCGAGCATCGGCAGACCTCCCAAACGATGGCCCTCTATCCTTCCTAAGAAGCATCGCTCGGGATTCGTTTCAGGGCGACGTGGGAATCGGTAGGATACCAGTGCCGAAATCGAATCGATAGGTCCGCGGCGCTCCGAACAGCGAGTCGCCCGGACTGGGGGTCTCAAGGGGCGGGCGCGAAGGGATCGTCGGGGAGCGGGGCGTAGCGCTCGCCGGACTGGATCAGCTCATTCCAGGGGGGAGCAGGGAGGAGGAAAGCGGGGCCCGAACCGCCGTCGCCGATCGCCCCGCAGACGTTGCCATCGTCGGTCGGGACGCCGATCCGGAGGACCTGATCGGGCTCCTTGCCGCCGAGCGACACTTCGATGCGGAACCGGGGATACCGGAGCCCGGCCGCGATCGGCAGGTCGCCGTCGTACTGGAGGAATCGCGTCGTCTCGAGCTTGGACATCGTGCCGACGAGCGAGCTGATCCGCGACAGATCGAGCCCATCCGCCTCGGAGCCGGGCTCGGGACCCCATTCGACCTGTCCCCGGGCCGTCGGCAAGTGGCGACGTAACCGGACCGTCCGGTTCGGCCATCGGAGGACGACGCGCTGGGCGCGAGCGGCCGGGAAGGTCAGCACGCGATGATCGTGGAACTCCGCCTCGAACGAGCGGACGGTCGTCCCGGCGATGAGGAAGATCAGCGGCTTACCGTTGACGGACGCGAAGTAATTCAACGAACGGGGGACCGGGGCACCGATCTTGAGCCGGTGGGTGCCATCCGATTCCCATTCGACATCGATCGCCGGCGGCTCGAGGCCGAATGTTCGCTCCTCGCTGACCGGGACGGACGTGAAATCCTCGGCACGGAGATTGGCCAGGACCGTCAGCACCTGCGTGACCGTGGCGATGTCGGCCGGCGCGTCCACCGGCGCGCATCCGCCATCGATTCGGCCCTCCGGACTCCTCCGGCTCGAGCACGACGGCATAGCTCCCATGCCGGATCGTGAGCTTGCGGATCGACGCCGGGCTCTCCGAAAGGACGGCGCGGTCGCGGAAGGCGAAGGGGTTCTTCGGGAGTACGTCCATCAGGGTGTCGGGCAGGGCCAGGATAGTCCGATCACCTTCCAAGCGGGCGAAGATGGTCTTCTTCGAGACATCAAGGCGGCCGAGATCAAGTTGGAGGGCCGGCCGATCGGCCGACTGGGTTTCGGCGGACGGGTCGGCCCCGCGGCACGATGGGCGCGGCCTGCTCGATCCGGATCGACATGACCGGCGGGTCGAGCTGCGGGTCTGGGACGCGCTCGGGTTCGAGGAACTCGCTGGTCTGGAGGGCGTCGACCTGCGCGAGGAACGATAGCACGGCCTGGCGATCGGCCTTTTCCTTTCGCGGCGAGGTCAGCTCCCAGCCCGTCGCGCCCTTGGAGAGCCTGAAGACGTCGCTACGCGTCTTGATCTCGATCCCGGTGACGGCGGCCGGCACGATGTCGGCGACCTCCTGGCTTCGCAACGGAGTGGGGCCGTCGGGGATCTCCGTGAGGGCCCTGGCGTTGACGATCACCACGTCATCCTGCCCGTCTTGCCGCACGTAGACGCGCTCCGGTTCGTCGGGGACCGGGCCGCCGACGTAGAGCATGTGCGGCGTCGGATCGCCATGCACCGTCAGTTCGAGCGTGATCCGGGGCGTGGCCAGGCCGAATGGTGCGAAGTCCTTGACGTTGTCCGCAGCATAGCCTTTGGGAATATCCATCACGCGGAGAGATCCCATCGCGGCGAGCAGGCTCTCGATCTTCGGCCCGTTCGCGGGTGCCGTGACCGGCGCGATCAGCTTCCATCGACCGTCGGGGCTTCGCCGGGCGAGGATCTCCCGCGAATCGTTGGCCGAGTCCCCGCGGCGCGTGATCTTCACCGAATCGACCTGGAACATCGGCAGGGGCATAGGCACCGGCTGTCGCCAGTTGACCATCGGCGAATTGAGCAGACCGAGCGACCGAGCATTGACGACCTCGATGCCTTGACCGCCGGTCGGATGCACATAAAGTTGCCCCCCGACCGCCTTGCCGACCTCGAGCGTGGCGATCGGCGGATCGTCGGCGGAGGAGCGGTGGGGCGTCCCGTAGAGCCGGACGGTCGCGGTCGGCGGGGCGAGCCCGTACGTGTCCGCCGGACCGGTGATCGTACCGGCATCCGACGACTTGCGTAAGTCCTGGAGGTTCCGCACCAGTGCGTCGATCCGAGCGGGCTCGGCGGCCACGTCCACCGGCTCGACCATCTGCCATCGTTCGCGGTCGCGCCGCTCGAAGACGAGGTGCTCGTTCCCCCGGTCGATCGACACCCGGCGGATCTCCGCCGTGGGCGTGCCGATCAGGTCCGGTAGCACGCGGTCCTCCCGACGCATCTTATCCGATTGCGTGCGGACGCCGGCCCGCTCGAGGGCCCACATCGACAGGAGGCCGCCGAAGAACAAGAGCATCAGGACGTAGGTCTTGCGATTCGATTTCATCATTCGCGCCGGGCCACGTAGACGGTGATTCCCATCGCAATAATCAACATCACGGCCGTCGCCGATGGGACCATGATCAGCCGCGACCGGAGCGTCTCGTCGACCGCGAGCGTCATGGCGACGTGGGTCTTGGGGGCGATCCCGAGTGAGTCGGGTCGCCCCCGAAGCCAGCTCGCGGCGTTCATCAGGATGTCGAGGTTGGACAGGGCCACGTCCTGGAACTGGTTGTCCGCCATCGTCGGACAGGAGAACAGGACCAGCCTCGGCTTCTCATCGACCGGCTCGCCCGGCCGGCTCGGGGCCGCGCGTCGCGCGACGGCCACGCCGACTTTCGGCCAGGGCGAGTCCACGGATGAGTCGAAGGTGGAATTCGGGTTCCTCGGGTCGGTCTCGCCCCAGGCATAACGGCTGCTGCGAAGGATCACCGTGGGGACGAGGCTGCGATTCACCGGCTCGGTCGTCGCCCCGCCGGGTCTCGGCTCGCCCAGGATCTGGATCGGGGCGGCGCTATCGAGGATGACATACCGAGTGGGATCCATCGCCGAGGAGATCGGATGAGGCATGGCGTCGCGCGTCGGCGCCAGGACCACCCGCACCGTGCCGCGATAGTTCAGCCGGGGATCGATGACCACGCCCGGGAGGATCTCGAGGTTGTTCGACTTGAGGAACTCTTCGAGGCCCGAGGGCCCCGCGTTGCCCAGCAGGAGCAGGGCAGGGCCGCCGCGATTCGCGTAGGCGCGGAGCTTGGCGACCTCGTTCGGCTTGAACGGGTCGACGGGGCCCACGACCATGAGCAGGGTCAGGTCGTCGGGGACCTCGTCCTCGGCCAGATTCAGGTCGAGCACGTCGCAGCCGACCCGAGCCAGGCTGTCCCTCCACTTGCCGAGCCCCTTGCCGCCCGGGTCGTCCGGCGCGGCTCGCCATGACCCTTGGTGAAGGCGACCTTGACCCTCTTCCCCTCCCGGATCCGGATCAGGGCCGAGGTGATCGCATCCTCGCCCAGGAAGGTTGAACGCGAAGCGGTCGCCACCGGACCGGATGTGGTCCATCGTGATCGGCACGAACATCTCCTGGTTCGCGACCACGACCACCGCGGCTTCGGTCCCCTCGCCATGCTCGATCATCACCCCGCCGCCGTGCAACATGCGCAGGTCCGGGATGCGCTTCGCCAGGTCCTCGAACCGGACCAGCTCGCTGTAAGGATCGATCCGATCGATCCGGACCCACTGCGGATTGGCGTCCCGGTACGCCTCCAGGAGCTGCTCGACGCGGTCGCGCTGGCTCGTCGCCAGCGCTGTGCCCGCCGATTATCGTGAAGGTCAAGGGGCGGTCGAGGATCCTCAACTGGTTGAGAGTCAAGGACGAGAGCGAATAGGTCCCCTCGCGGGTCATGTCCAGCGGCTGGCTACCGTAGCGGAAGGCCAGGACATTGCACACGATCAAGACCCCCGCCAGCAACGACGTGTTCAGGAACGTGTCGGAGAAATCGATCGTCCGGCGTAGGCTGGGACTGGCGTGTCGGTAGCGTCGGTTGACCTGGATCAGCGCCAGGACCAGCCCGAAGCCCATGGCGAAGATCGGCAGCGACCAGACGATCCCGCGGGCCAATGCGACGTAGGCCGCGCCCAGGATGAGCATCAACCCGACCACCACGCCGGCCACGATCCGGTCACGGTAGCCGGCGCGTGGGGCGTCGGCGTCCTCCTCCGCCTCGGCGGACTGGAGCACCGTCGCGCCCCGGAACACCCAGGTCAGCACGAGGAACACGACCAGGGCCGACCCGACGATCCATGTGTCGCTTCGCCCGAGGAATGTGAGGATCTTCTCGCCCATCGACTCGCCGGCTCCCTTGGGAATCCCAGATTACGGATTGCAAATTGCGGATCTCAGATTGCGGATCGGAGATGCTACTCGTCAGCGATTGGACCGGGACTCCAGGACTTTCACGGTCAGATTGAGCATCAGGACGCAAACCGAGAGGTGCAGCGCCAGGTGGCGAAGATCGAGCTGGCCCATGGCGAAGCTCCGGACCTGGGCGAGGACCGAACTGAACCGGAGCCCGTCGGCCCACCCGGCATGCTGCTGCTCGGCGTAGAGATAGACCAGCGGGATCATCACGATCAGGAACAGCAGGGCCACGAACGTCCAGATGGCCGCGACGATCTGGTTCCGCGTCATCGAGCTGAAGAACACCCCGATGGCCACGAACATCATCCCCATCGTCGTCAGGCCGATCCCCAGCGTCAGCACCGGTCCGAGGTCGAAGTAGAAATGCGCCTGGTAGTAGAGGAACGGCAGATACATCGCGAACGGGACGAGCAGCACGAGGTACATCACCACACCAGCCAGCCACTTGGACAGGACGACCTGGGTCTCGGTCACGGGCAGGGTCAGCAGCGTCTCCATGGTCCCCGATCGGCGCTCCTCGGCCAGCAGCCTCATGGTGAGCGCGGGGATCGCCACGAGGATCGCGATCCAGAACGCCGGGCTGCCCGAGATGTAGTTGGTCATCGGATCGCGCAGGCTCGAGAGCTCGCGCTGGGGCTGCCTCATGAAGTCGACCAGTTGCCAGAAGTTGAGGAACGCCACGAGCTGGAAGGCCAGCAAGACCAGGTAGGCCATGGGGGCCAGGAAGTAGGCGGCCAGCTCGCGAAACAGGAGTGTCGTGACGTGTCGCATGGTCAGACGGCCTCGCGCTGGGCGTCGGCGAGCGTGTTCTGGGCCACGGCCTGGATGAACCGCTCCTCGAGGGAACTGCGGCGCAGGTCGAGCTGGCGGAGGGGCCAGCCGTTGGAGGTCAACTTCAAGCAGACCGCCTCGCGGAGGTCGTGATCGCCTCGCGTCTGCACCAGGAAGCCGGCGTGTTCGCCGTCCTCGTGATCCAGACGCACCCGCTCGACGCCCGGGAGGGTCCGGATCGCGGCGCCGACGGCCTCGGCCGGCCCTCTCGCTTCCAGGACGATCGTGGTATCTTGACGCAGATTCTCCAGCCGGTCGTCGAGCGCGAGACGGCCGCGGGCGATGATGATGACCCGCCCGCAGACCGCCTCGACCTCGGGCAGGATGTGGGTCGAGAGGAGGATCGTATGCCGGTCCCCCAACTCGCGGATCAGCTTGCGGACCTCGAGGATCTGGAGCGGGTCGAGCCCCGACGTCGGCTCGTCGAGGATCAGGATCGGCGGGTCGTGGACCATCGCCTCGGCCAGTCCCACCCGCTGACGATATCCCCGAGAGAGCTGGCCGATGATCCGGTTCTCGACTTCCTCGAGCCGGCATCGGTCGATCACCTCGCCCACCGCGCGACGGAGCTTCGACCGGGGCACGTCCTTGAGCCGGGCGCGGAATCGGAGGTATTCCCGGACCCGCATCTCCACGTAGAGCGGCACGTTCTCCGGCAGGTATCCGACCCGGCGACGCACCTCCAGCGGGTCGTCGAGGACGTCGAACCCGGCGAGGCTGGCCTGGCCGCTGGTCGGGGTCAGGTAGGTCGTCAACATCCGCATGGTCGTGGTCTTGCCCGCCCCGTTGGGTCCCAGCAGGCCGACGATCTCGCCTTTGCCCACTTCGAAGCCGAGGCCGTCGACCGCCTTGAACGAGCCGAACCGTTTCGAGAGTCGGACCACCTGGATCATCGTTCCGATCACCAACCCTTCGTCACCGGGAAAGGAGACTCGCCCGGTCCTGGCCGGCGGGGATTCCGCCGCTCGCATTTATGAATAGTGGACGAGGCCACGATCCGTGACAGAAGTCGCCCCAGTTCGATTGACGGTCGGTTCGGCGCGGGTCTACCCAGGTCGAGCCCGGGAGACCCAGACGAGGACGACGAAGGTCTGATCCGCACCCTCGGCCGGTCGGGGGAGGTCGTGAGGGTTACCTCCCTTGGACTTGGTCGCCGCCAGATCCGCCGCGGGCGAGCTTCGCTCTTGCTCGGGAGTCGGCCGGATGCGGTCGCTTGACTTTTCCGGCGAGGGCTTCTCTCCACCCTCCGTGCCCGGAGTGAGGATCGCCATAGATTCGCGAGGGATCACGACATCGGCCATCGGTGACGGCGGACACGCTTGCACATGGCCGACATCCGCCAACTGGGTCACGACCTTGGGATCGACGGGACCTTCTTCCATACGGTCCTGGAAGACCGTGCGGAGCCGATCCCGGAGGCTATCCAGCTCGCCGGGATTGACGACCAACGCGAAGACCGTGGCCTCATCCGGATGCCTGGGATCAATCACGATGCCCTGGGCGATGGTGATCTTGTAATAATTGAACCGCGTGGTCTGTTCCACCACGGTGGCCACCTGGCTCGGGGCGGATCTGTCCTTCAAGTCGGAGACGAGGAACATCTGCCGGAGATCCGGATTGTCGAGGTACTGGCTGACGTGCTCGAGCGCCGCCGACCGGGCCGCCGGTTGCCGGGGATCCCTGTTGCCATGGACTTCGGCTTGAGACTGGCTCGACACGCCCTTGGTATTCGGATGAGGAGCGAATGAGGGCCAACGCGATTCGGGCGCGTCGAGCGAGTTCGGCGGCAGGGCCGCGGATGTCGTCAAGGAGGCGAGGTCCTGGCCCAGCAGATTCGCCGGGTCGCGGGACTCCGCGGGCCGATTCCGGAGTACGAAGGTCAGGACGACGGCAATCAGGAGCCCGGCGGCGATGCCGAGGCGTCCCACGGTGCGGCGAGGATGATGAAGGATCACCGCACGCCCCGGTAGGACCGCGAGGAGTTCTTGAAGGCGTGACTTCCCGCGGATCCGATCCCTCACCCGCGAGGTCACATCCACGCCGGCGGGGCGGGACAAGCCGGACAGGAGGTCGCGTGCGACCGTCAGGCTCCTCAGCTCCTCGCCGAGCTGGGGATCCGCGACGAGCGCCGATTCGACCTGCACTTGCAGGTCCGGCTCAAGCTGGCCATCCATGTAGGCACTCAACAGGGAATGGTCAATAGTCATGATCGAGGTTCTTCGGGGAAAGAGGGCCAGGTCGTGCTTGGCCTCATGCCGCTCAGGATCGTCGCGAGGATCCACGAGTCGGGTCGAGGGCTAGGGGACGGAAGTCGACCCCTGGCGAATAGAGTGCGGCTCGTCGACCAGGACACGCAGATGATCGCGAAGTTCACAACGGGCGCGGTGCAGTCGGCTGCGGACCGTGCCTACGGGGATATCGAGGATGGCACCGATCTCCTCATAACGATGGCCGTCGAAATCTTTCAGGACGACGATGGCACGATGCTCGGGACTGAGTCGGTTGAGCGCGTCCTCCACAATACGTTCGACTTCGGCACGCTCCAGCGGGGCGGACGGGTCGGCCTCGGCCGATTCGTCGGCAGGGTGGTCTCCCCGGGGAGTCCGCGGCTTGTGTCCCGGCCGCAGGGCGGCGCGCATCCGCCGTTTGCGATGGCCGCTCAACGCCAGGTTGACGGCGATGCGATAGACCCATGTGTAGAAGGAGCTCTCTCCGTGGAACTGGTCGAGCTTCTCGAACGCACGTACGAATGCGTCCTGCAAGACGTCCTCGGCGTCCTCGGGCGAGCTGGTGAGCCTCAGGATCGTCGGGTAGAGACGTTCTTGATAGCGTTGCACCAACACGTCGAACGCGTCGGTCCGGCCGGCCCGACAGGCTTCTACGAGGCTCTGATCGTCAAGGCTCCGGGACATCATCATTGTTGGACGTCCGAGCTCGGTCCGGAGTTCCCGCAAAATACGGCGACGCGTGCGGTTGGGCTGGGACAGCAGTAGCGGTCGCTCGATTCATCTTACCAGAAACCGCGGCGGAAATCCCATCGCATCGAACTCCGATCGCTCCTCATGGTTTCGGCCTCTTGTTCCGCTCGAATCGGCCTCGGCGGGCACGCCGCACAGGGTCGAACCCGACGACGCGATACGATAGGATAGCCGGACAGGCGGTCGTACGGTCTGAGCGGATTTCGAGACCGGGCGCCGACGTTCAGAGGAGGTCATCACGGTGGACAAGGTGCGCGTCGGCTTGATCGGCTCGGGATTCATCACCGCGATCCACCACGAGGCCCTGACGCGGGTGGCCGGGGCGGAAGTCATCGCCGTGGCGTCGCCGACGCCGGGCCGCGCCGAACGGTTTGCCACCGAGAGGCGAATCCCCCATCATTTCGATGATTATCGCGCCCTGCTCGACCTCGAGGCGGTAGACCTGGTCGTACTCGGGCTGCCCAACGACCTGCACTGCGAGGCGACTTGTCTGGCGGCGGACGCGCGGAAGCACGTCGTGGTCGAGAAGCCGATGGCGCCGAGCCTCGCCGAGTGCGATCGGATGATCGCCGCCTGCGAGCGGGCCGGCGTGATGCTCGGCTATGCCGAGGAGCTCTGCTTCACACCCAAGTATGTTCGGCTCAAGCAACTGGTCGACGAAGGGGCACTGGGCGAGGTCCACACAGTCAAGCAGTCGGAGAAGCACGACGGGCCGCACGCGGACTGGTTCTACGACACCCGGCGCAGCGGCGGCGGGGTGACCTTCGACATGGGTTGCCACGCCATCGAATTTTTCCGGTGGCTGCTGGGGGACGCGACGACCGGTGCCAAGGCGAAGGTCGTCGGAGCCTTCGCCCATATGGGCACTTACGTACATCGGGACAAGACCGACGGCGACGACGAGGCCATCCTGATCCTGAACTTCGAAGGAGGCGCCGTCGGCCTGGCCGAGGAGAGCTGGACGAAGCCGGGAGGCATGGACGACCGGTCCGAGGTCTTCGGCAGCGAGGGCCAGGCGTACGCCGACGTCCTGTACGGCAACGCCCTCCGCGCCTTCTCGCGGCGCGGTTACGGCTACGCCGTCGAGAAGGCCGGTTCCACGGCCGGCTGGTCGTTCCCGATCTACGAGGAGATCTGGAACTACGGCTTCCCGCAGGAGATGGAACACTTCCTCGACTGCGTCCGACGGGGCGCCACGCCTCGCGAGAACGGCCACGACGGCCGGGTCGTGGTCGAGGTGGTCCATGCCCTGTACGCCTCGGCGGCATCGGGCCGTCGCATCGACCTACCGTTCGCCTCCGAGGCGGTCCGACCGATCGATCACTGGAAGCCGCAAATGATAAATGCGCAGACCTGAGAGTCTGTCCAGAGAGCCGGATCGGACCGTTGTAGGGTGGGTGAAACCCACCGAAAGGGCCTCGCATCGGTGGGTTTCAGCCACCCTACCGAGACCGACGACGAGTCTCAGCGTACGGAGTCCCAGCTCTTGTACACCCGCTCGAAGGCCGCCATGGCAATCTCGTAACGTTCCTTGTCCTCGTCGTAGAGCGCCCCGGTTTCGACGGGCAACCTGCGGATCGTGTCGGCGACCTGGTCGTGCGCCCCGAGCATCTGGAAATAGACCCGCTCATGGGCCGCCTTCTGCGGGTGATTGCCCAGCAAATCGAGCCTTTGCCGGATCCCTTTGAGTCGATCCTCGCAAGAACGCAGGCTCTCCTGGAACTTCGCCCTCTCATCGAAATG
Organism: uncultured Planctomycetota bacterium; assembly: GCA_963777695.1. Classification (GTDB taxonomy): domain Bacteria; phylum Planctomycetota; class Planctomycetia; order Isosphaerales; family Isosphaeraceae; genus CAVZRC01. Next base: position 132,230 of record CAVZRC010000005.1, on the reverse strand, counting down.
CACTCGGGGGGGATAGCTCGGGTTCTTGAAGGGGCCCAGCTCGGTCGCCCGCTTCCCGTGATGGTCGAGGGATCGCTCGGACACGGCGGATGCCTCGGATTCGATGATCGCCAAGATAGGGGGTCCTTCAAAAAACCATTCAAAATTTCGCGGCCGGTCCTGCATCCTCACATTGAGGCTTCGCGGCCGGATCGTTACAATCCCTCGCGATTGTAACCGGCCGCCAATGGATCGTCTCGGGGTGAGCTTCCAGATCTTCCGCGTGTTCAACGATCTCGAGCACCCTCGGAATGCTTGACCTCATGGAGGAGAAATCATGCCGGAACGCGTGCTGCTGACGGGTGGGAGCGGATTCTTCGGACGTCGGATCGCCGAGGCGTTGCGACGCCACGGATACGACGTGTTCAACGCCGGGCCGGCCCGAGTTCGACATGCTCGACGCCTCGATGACCCGCCGGACGATCGATCGGCTGCGGCCGGATACGATCGTCCACTCGGCCGCCTACTACGGCGGGCTGGGGATCTGCATGGCCGAGCCGACGCAGATCTTCCACCGCAACGTCCTGATGGGCGTCAACCTGTTCGAGGCCGCGGCCAAGGCCGGCGTCCGCAAGATCATGGCGATCGGGTCGGCCTGCTCCTATCCCGGAGGCGTGGCCGGCGACATGAAAGAGGACGACTTCTGGTCGGGGCCGCTCCATCCCTCGGTCGAGTCCTACGGATTCACCAAGAAGGTCCTCGAGGTCGGCCTCCGCGCCTACGGGAAGGGATACGGGATCGTCGGCCAGATGCCGATCGTCACCAACCTGTACGGGGAGTACGACGTCTTCGGGGAATATCGGTCCCACGTCGCGGCCGCGCTGATCAAGAAGTTCGCCGACGCCGTGCAGACGAAGGCCGACAAGGTCGTCTGCTGGGGGACCGGGGCGCCGATGCGCGAATTCATCTACGCGGGCGATGCCGCCGAGGCCGTCGCGCGGCTGCTCAAGAGCGGTTACACCGAGCCGCTGAACATCGGCACCGGCATCGGCACCTCGATCAAGGAACTGGCCGAGGTGGTCGCACGCCTCAGCGGGTTCCGCGGCGAGATCGTCTGGGATACCTCCAAGGCCGACGGCGTGCTCCGCAAGGTGCTCGACGTCTCGAAGATGGAGAGCGTCCTCGGCTGGAAGCCGCCGACCAGCCTCGAAGCCGGCCTCAAGCGGACCATCGGCTGGTACCTCGAGAACAAGGCCGAGGCCGACGCTCGGCTTTGAGCGTTTTCCGCGGAACCGCCACCGCCTACCGGCCAGAGATCCGCGTGGGCGGTGACCACCCTACCGCCATCCGTGGTAGTGAGTGTACATTATGAGGAATGGCGCGAGCATCTCGACGCAACGGCCGGTTCCACTTGGGACATCGCGGAGCCTTGGGTCATGCACAACCGTAGATTGGACGAGGTCATGGAGACACAGGCCGACTCACGTCCGCTCGACGCCGACCCGCTTCCGCTACGGCTGGAAGAAGGCGGTGTGATCCGCGTGGGCAGGGGTCGCATCAGCCTCGACCTCATCGTGGAGCAATATGAGAACGGCATGACGCCGGAGGACATGGCCCGCGGCTACGATACCCTCGATCTTGCGGACGCATACGCCACCATCGCCTACTACCTTAGGCATCGAGGCGAGGTGCGGGCTTATCTGAACCGACGAGAAGAGGAAGCGGCGGTCCTCCGGGCCAGGATTGAGGCCGAACGCCCGCGCCTCTCACGTGAGGAGTTGTTAGCACGTCGCAAGGCCAAGGAGAGGGCCGATGCTCCGACTGGCCAGTGATGCCGATGTCCACGGCGAGGTCATCCGCGGCCTCTACCGACGAAACCCGGAGATCGAATTGATCCGCGCCCAGGATGCCTTGCCCGAGGGAACGCCGGACCCCGAGGTGCTGGCCTGGGCAGCGGCGGAGAACCGGATCCTCATCACCAACGACCGGAACACGATGGTCGGCTTCGCGTATCAGCGGGTGGCTGCGGGAGAGCCAGTCCCGGGCATCATTGCCACGACGACCCAGCAATCCATCGGCTCGGCCATCGATGATATTTTGATCATCGCGGAGTACATGTCGGAGGAAGAATTCAGGGACCAGGTGGTCGTATTCCTCCCCTTTCGGGGGTGAATACGAGCCTCCAAACGGTCTCGATTCCCCGCCAAGGAGGGAGGTGGAATCCATGCGATTCGGCTCGGTTCTTGCCGTCGTTCTCACAATCGGAATCGGCGCGGGCTGCGTCTCGGGAGCGACACCCGGCGGGCTTCCTGCCGTCGCGAAAGGATGGTCGATTGATCGGGTCGCCGAGGCACCTCAGATCCTCTACCCGACCGCGATTGTCGCGGCGCCCGACGGGACGCTCTACCTGGGCTCCGACCCGATGGACATGACCGGTCCGACCACGTCGCCGATCGACCGCGTCGTGGCGATTCGCGGGGGGAAGGTTACGACCTTCGCCGACAAGCTGTGGAGCGTGATGGGCCTCGAGTGGATCGACGGGACCCTCTACGTCGTCCACGCGCCGTTCTTGTCGGCGCTTCGCGACACGGATGGCGACGGCAAGGCCGATTCGCGGGTTGACCTCATCACTGGGCTCGGGCCGGAGTTGCCCGGCTTCAACGGGATCAACGACCACATCGCCTCGGGGATCCGACTGGGGATGGACGGCTTCCTGTATATCTCGGTCGGCGACAAGGGAATTCCTCGGGGCGTCGGCCGGGACGGGACGACGATCCAGCTTTTCGGCGGCGGCGTGATCCGGATCCGGCCCGACGGGACCGGCCTGGAGGTCGTCTCGACCGGGGAATGCAACCCGCTCTCGGTGGCCCTCTCGGCGACAGACGATATCTTCACCTATGGCAACGACGATGACAGCAAGAAATGGCCCAACAGCCTGACCCATCACATCGTCGGGGGACACTACGGCTATCCGTACCAGTTCCTGACAACTCCTCGCCGGGCGCTACCGATCCTGGGCGGTCAAGTCGGCGGGGTGGGGGCCCAGGGCGTCTGCTACAACGAGGATGGGCTGCCGTCGGAATATCGAGGGAATTTGTTCTTCTGCGACTGGGGGCTCCAGACGGTATCACGTCTTACGATCCACAAGAAGGGCGGGACCTTCGCCATTGCAAGACGGACACCGCTGGTCACCAAGGGGGATGTGGGCGATTTCCGGCCGTTCTCCCTCGCCGTGTCGGCCGACGTCGCGAGCCTCTGGCTGGTCGATTGGGCCTACAACGGCTGGCTCGACCCGAAGGCCAGGAGCGGGCGGCTATACCGCCTGAGCTATCGCGGTCCGGATGCCGTCAAGCCGGCTCCGCGACCTTCGGGCCAGGACCCGAGGCTAGGCTCAAGGCCCTCGATCATCCCGCGCTCGCGGTCCGCCTGGAGTCGCAACGCATCCTGGCGGGGATGGGTCCGACCGTCGTGCCGAAGCTCGCGGATCGCCTCAAGGGCGAGGGTCCCGATGCGGGTCGTCTGCATGCGCTCTGGGCGCTCGATGCGATTGGCAGTCCCGAGGCACGGCAGGCCATCGATTCGGTGCTGTCCGCTCCCTCGGCGTCGTTGAGGCTCCAGGCGGCTCGATCCGCCGGGATTCGACGCGATCGTGCCGCGATGGCCGAGCTCTGCCGGCTGCTCAGGGATCGCGATGCCGCCGTCCGTCGCGAGGCGGCGATCGCGATCGGCGCGATCGGGGACGTCCGCGCCGCCCCGCGCTCTATGCGGCGCTCGATGAGTCGGACCGCTTCGCCGCATGGTCGGTCCGCGGGGCGATCCGACGCCTGGAGGCCTGGGATCGCGCCGAGCTGTTGAACGCGATGCTCGACGAGCGTCGAACCGAGGCGGCCCTGGAGCTGGCCGACGAGGCCTGGGCCGTCCCCGTGGTCGAGGCGTTGACCGAGGCCCTGCGACGGGCCGGCGCGCCCGCCGTCCGGATGCGCATCGTCACCATCCTGTCAGGTCTGTATCGTCGCTATCCCGAATGGTCGGGCTCGTGGTTCGGGACCAACCCGCTGGCGGGACCATTCCCGGAGAAGACCCGCGACTGGTCTCCCGAGGGCATGTCGGGCGTGCTCCGTGGCCTTGCGCTGGGGCTGGCCGACCGGGACAGCCTGGTCCGATCCCAGTCGATCGTCGGCCTGCGACAGGGCGGGCCGGCCGCTGCCCCTGTGCTCCGCACCGCGCTGACCCGCGAGCGAGACCCGCGCAACCAGGCGGCACTGGCCGAGACGCTCGGCAAGCTCGGCGATAACGCGACCGCACCAATCCTGGCCATCCTCTTGACCGACGCCCGATATCCCGAGGAGGTCCGCGCCGCGGCCCTCCGCGGCCTGTCGGGATTCCGGGATCGTCGATCGCTCAACGCCCGGCTGGGCCTGATCTACGACGCCAACGCGCCCGCATCGCTCGTAGCCGCGGCATTGCCCGAGATCGCGGCAACAGGCATCCTGCCGCCCTACGACCTGGTGCCATTCCTGGAGAACCGTTCGCCGGCGGTCCGGGCCGCGGCATTATTGAGTATGAACCTCAAGAAGTCCTTGCCGGCCGACTTGAAGCAGGCGGTTCTCGACCGGCTCGACGACCCGGCCCCGGAGGTGCGTGAGGCGGCCATCCTGGCGGTCGTCGCCTTCCGGATGACCGAGGCCGTCCCGCGCCTGCTCGTCCTCGCCGGCAAGGCGGAGTTGCCGGATCACACGTCGGCCATCCTGGCGTTGTGCCGGTTGCCCGATCCCCGAGCGTTCTCGATCTACATGCTGGCGATCAGGGATTCGAACCCGCAACTTCGACGCACCGGAGAATCTGCCCTGCTGTCCATCCGCGATCGCGTCGCCGACAAGCTCCTGACGGCCGTGCGAACCGCGTCTCCCTCCAATCCGTCGGCCCTCTCGCTCGAGCGGATCTTGGCTCGCTTCGAACCAATCCGAGCCTGGCGGGTCATCGGACCGTTTCCAAGGACCACGCCGCAGCTCTTCTTAGGCGATCGTGCGATCGATTTCGAGATGGAGCACGCGGGGGCCGAGGGACGGATGATCGGCTGGAAAGGCCGCCGGGCCGACGCGACCAGCGGGCGGCGTGGACCTGGACGATCTGAAGGGCGCTTCCGGCGATGGGGGCGGTTCCGGCTATGCGACGACCACCTCGCCGGACCTCGGCGCCTACGGCTACGCGGAGGTCGATTCGGACTCCGAAGGCCCGGCGCTGCTGCTCGTGGGCTCGAGCGGGACCTTGATCGTGACCGTCAACGAGACGCTGGTCTACCAGTACCGCAACCCTGCGGGCCGAGAATACGCGGCGGACTCGGAAGTGGTGAGGTTTCCGCTGGTTCGGGGCCGCAACCGGATCCTGGTCGTCAGCCGGCAGGGCACGGGGCGCTGGAGTTTCGGCGTCCAGCTCGCCAGGAGCCCGGTCGCTGCGAAGACCGAGGTGGCCCGGGACGCGGTCGCGAAGGTTGACGACCTGCGACGGGTGGCCCTCCAGCATCATGGCGACCCTCGGAAGGGCGAGGAGATCTTCTTCGACCCCAAGGGGATCGGCTGCGTCCGCTGCCATTCGGCGGGCGGGCGAGGGACCTCGACGATCGGCCCGGACCTCACCGGCCTGGCCTTGAAATACGATCGGGCGGAGCTGATCCGGTCGGTCCTGGAGCCCTCCAGCCGGATCGCGACGGGTTACCAGTCAGTCGTCTTGGCCACCCTCGACGGCAAGGTCTTCAAGGGGGTCGTCCGCGCCGAGACCGACGACTGGCTCGAGCTGGCCGATTCCGAGGCGAAAGTCACGAGAATCGCCAAGCCCGATATCGCCGAACGCCGTATGGGCGATGTCTCGATCATGCCTGCCCGGCTGGCCGATTCGCTCTCACCAAACGAGTTCGCCGACCTGATCAGCTTCCTCGCGAGCTTGAAGAGGGCTACTCCTCCAGCCGAAGCACACGGTGAACCATGAATAGCCAGCCCGATGGTTCGGCGACTGTTCGGATCAGCGAGGATCTGTGAGGTCACGATGGTCGTGAGCCCGTGGTTCGGACGGGACGAAGGTCCTCCAAGCTCGGGCGTCAGCCCGATCCGCCGCTCGAAGATCGCACTCACGCCCATGGTCACAAGACGTTGACCGGCGAGGTCGTCTCGGAACATTTGAACACTTCAACCGTGGCCGAGACCAAGTGCCCGATGGCTCTCACGCAGGCCTTGCCCGGGAAAACCGCGCTAGGCAAATGCCGCGGCGGTCCTTAAATTGAGGGGATACACCCCGCTGGATTGGAAGTCCAGACCGATCCGCGACTTCCCGCGGATGTGCATAACAGCCAGGAGCGACCCGAACCGCCATGATGATCAAAGCGACCGATATCCGTCGAGGGATGGTAATCACGATGGAGGGGGTCAACTTCGTCGTCCTCGACTTCGCCCACCACACGCCCGGCAACCTGCGGGCCATGGTCCAGACCAAGCTCCGGAACATGAACAGCGGCTCGCTGATCGACAAGCGGTTCCGCTCCGTCGACCAAATCGAGGTCCCGTATGTCGAGACCAAGGAATACGAGTACCTCTACTCGGCGGCCGACGATCATGTCTTCATGGACATCGAGACCTACGACCAGTTGAGCTTCTCGCAGGAGATCATCGGGACGTCGATGAGCTATCTGCTCCCGAACAGTCGCGTGATGGTGAAGTACATCGCCGAGAAGCCGGTCTCGATCGAGATCCCCGACTTCGTGGAGCTGACGGTGACTGATACCCCGCCGGCGCTGGCAGGCGCCACGGCCACCAACCAGTACAAGGAAGCGATTCTCGAGACGGGACTGAAAGTCAACGTGCCGCCGTTCGTCAAGCCGGGAGAGAAGATCCGGATTGATACGAGGACCGGCGAATATCTCGAGCGCGTCAAATGACCGGGCCGCCGAATCGGGAGTCCTCCCCGTGGATGACGTGATCCGGCTGCTCTCGGAACTGGTCGCGATCCCGAGCGTCAATCCGATGGGGCGGCCTATCGTCGGCGAAGGCGTCCTCGAGGGTCGGATGACCGACTACCTCGAGGACTGGTTTCGCGCGCTGGGCGTATCCTGCCGCCGTCAACCGATCTCCCCGGGCCGCGACAATCTGCTCGCGTGGTATGAGGCCCCCTCGCCTCGCCGGACGATCCTCTTCGACGTGCATCAGGACACGGTGCCGACCGACGGCATGACGATCCCCCCGTTCGAGCCCACGATCGCGGCGGGCCGTCTCCACGGCCGGGGCTCGTGCGACGTCAAGGGGAGCATGGCGGCGATGCTCTCGGCGTTCGCCCGGCTGGTGAGGGAGCGGCCGGCCGGCTCGGCGTCCGTCATCCTGGCCTGCACGGTCGACGAGGAATTCACCCATACCGGAGCGTCGCGACTGGCGGAAACGGACCACGGTGCCGAGCTGGCGATCGTCGCCGAGCCGACGCTGCTCAACCTGGTCCATTGCCACAAAGGGGCCCTGAGGTGGAAGGTCCGCACCCTCGGGGTCGCCTGCCACAGCTCGACGCCCCACCGGGGCGTCAACGCGATCTATCGGATGGGCCGCGTCCTCGAGGCCCTCGAGTCGTACGCCGGCACACTCTCCCGATCGGCACCGCATCCGATCCTCGGCCCGCCGAGCCTGTCCGTCGGCCGCATCGAGGGCGGCCAGAGCGTCAACATCGTCCCGGACTGGTGCGAGATCGAAATCGATCGCCGTCTGCTACCGGGCGAAGAACCCACGAGCTGTCGCGAAGGGCTGAAAGCCCTCCTGGCCGAGCACCTCGGCGGGCTCGATGGCCTCGAGTTCGGTCCGCCCTGGGTTAGCATGCCGGCCCTCTCGCCCAGGGCGACGCAGTGGCTCGAACCGCTCGGAGTTGCCATCGCAAAGGCGACCGGACGAAGGCCCGACGTCATGGGCGTACCGTTCGGGACCGACGCCGGTCCCCTGGACGCGGCGGGGACGCATTGCGTCGTCTTCGGGCCAGGCGACATCGCCCAGGCCCACACCAAGGACGAATGGATCGACCTGGAACAGGTCCGTATGGCCGCAGAGGCTTATTACGAGATCGCCGTTGCGCTCGGACGCATCCCGGCAATCGACCAGCCTGGATCGCTTTGATCTCCGTGAAACGTGAACGGGCGGGTCGCAAGAATCTCGCGACCCGCCCGTCGTGCGTTCTTGGCCGATAGCCCGACCTCGACTCAGAGCTTATCCCAGTAGGGTGGGTGCAACCCACCGGATGCCTTGTCGCCGAAAGGCTTGGTGAGTTTAACCCACCCTACAAGGACTCCTGCTGGGATAGGTCCTTAGAACACATCCATGGTATAGTGCATCCCGGTATAATACTTCTTCTTCTGCCAGTCGTGCCAACCGTTGGGATGACGGAAGATGCCGAAGATCCGGTAGCCGCCGTACTCGTTGCGGTAGTACGGGCCCTGGATCTGCGGGACGATCCGCTGTTCGCGCGGATAGCGATACCAGCCGTCGTAAAGGCCGTTATACTCGAAGCCATTGCCGGGGACTTGAGGCGGGACGTACGGCCAGTGCATGTAGTCGTTCCAGTCCTGCGCCTTGGCCGACCCGACCCCGCCGAAGCCCAGGACCCCGAGGGTCAGGGCCATCACCTTGATCCATGAGTAGCGAGACACGATACACCTCCGTGTTGGGGACCCATTCCCGGACCGTGGGTACTATGACACACGATTGGCGAGCAAGCGGGAAATTCCCGATTTCTGCCGCCGGAGCGAGGATGAATCATGGCGGGAGCAACGATTCGACGGGGCTTGCCGGTCAGACCGAACGTGTGGCAGTCCGCGAAGTCGCGATGTGCGCCGCGATTGTCCTGCATGTTCCTCGCGATCGGCCTCGTCTGCGGAGAGACCGTCGGTCAGGCTCAGGACACCTCGGCATCGGTCCAGCCCCGAGCAAGTCAGGCTGAGGCAGACGGTTGAGGTGCTGGCGTCGCCGGAATTCGGCGGCCGGAGCGGGGCAGGGGGGGACAAGGCCGCGACCTATCTCACCGAACAGTTCCAGCGGCTCAAGCTCGAAGCGTTGTTCGGGGACCAATTCCTCCAGGCGATCCCGGGCAAGGAGCCGGGGACCCGGATCGGCCGGAACGTCGGTGCCATTCTCCGGGGCTCCGATCCCGTCCTCCGCGAGCAATGGGTGATCGTGGCGGCCCATTTCGATCACCTGGGGGTCCGCGGAGGCAAGCTCTATCCGGGCGCCGATGACAACGCCTCGGGCGTGGCCATGATGCTCGAGGTGGCCCGATGCGTGGTCCGGGCGCCGGCGCCACCGAAGCGGAGCATCATGTTCATCGGCTTCGACCTCGAGGAGGCCGGATTGTTCGGCTCGCGCTACTTCGTCGCACATTCGCCGATCCCGCTCGACCGGGTCGTCTTGTTCGTCACCGCCGACATGATCGGCCGCTCCCTGGCCGGCGTCTGCCAGGAGGAAGTCTTCGTCCTGGGTAGCGAGCATTCACCCGGCCTGAGACCCTGGATCGAGGAAGCGGGGCGAGGTCGACCTGTGTCCATCGGGTTGCTCGGCTCCGATTTGCTCGTCCTCAACCGCAGCGATTACGGCCCGTTCCGAAGTCGGAGCATCCCCTTCCTCTTCTTCACGACCGGAGAGAATCCCCGCTATCACACGCCCGAGGATACTCCCGAGACGCTCGACTATCCCAAACTGACCGCCATCTCCGAGGTGATCCACCAGGTCGTACGAAAAGCCCTGCATGCTCCCGACGTTCCCCGCTGGCAGTCCGTTCCGGATAACCCGATGGCCGAGGCGGTGACCCTCCGCAACGTCCTGCAACGCCTGGCGAAGAACAGCGAGCGACTCGAAGATCGGGGTCGCCCAGCTCTTCGTCATCAACAACACGCTCAAACTGCTCGACGACATCGTGTCCCGAGGAAAGATCACGCCGGACGAGCGGGCTCGGGTCATCCAGGGAGCCCGGATCGTGCTGTTCACCGTGTTGTAGCCGACCGGAACCGACCCAGAGCTTGTAAGAAATTCGATTACAGATCGCGGATTCCGGATTGCGAATCATAAGCCCTTGATGCTTCGGGCGTTAAATGTCTGCGTAATTCGCGATCCGTCATCTGAAATAGATTGATTCACATCCTCTCAGACGTGCGGCGTGCGTCGGGCCTGCCCCGGGATCCGCGTCATTCCACGCCGCGACGCCGACGTGGATCGATCGGTTGAGGCTGTGGCGGCGGGCGATCCCTCGCGGGCGCCGGCTCGGCACCCGGACGGCGGAATGGCTCAGGGGCGTCGCCAGGCGCGAATGGAGCAAACGGAGCTGCCGCGCCTCGTTCCCGCACGTTCTCGAATGGATCGACGGGCGCGAAGGGATGGGGAAGCTGGTCTGGCGTACTTTCGGCAGGCGAAGGCGATGGAGTGGCGGCACCTTTGGTGCGGATCCTCGACGAGAGATACCGAGCCCAGAGCTGGCCCGAATCCGGCTCCGTCGTCAGCACGGGACCCGCCGGTGTTTCCTCGAGCCGACGAATCGGGCCGCCCGCTGCCGAGACCAGATAATCGGCGATCGCCCGCGCACGCATGGTATCGCCCTTCGCGTAGAGGATTTGCGCCTGCAGGCTCAGCAAGGATAGCCGTTGCTGGGGCGCCAACACGCGCGGTTCGACCTGTCCGATGTCCGAAGCGGCCGCGGTGAAATCGCCCTGAAGATAGTCGAAGAAGAGGCGATCTTCCGGGTACGTCGCGGGCTTATGGTCCGGATCGCCGTCCTCGAGGCGATGCGCATCGGGTAGACGGCATGCGGACGATCCGATCCGGCCGAGTCGGGCGAGCCGGAAGAGCAAGGGATGCTGCTGCGCGATGTCGCCCGGCAAGGGCAAGAGTGTGGGGCGCAAGGCGAGGCCACCCTCCGTCGATGCGGGGGGAGCGCGTTGACCAGGAGGGCGCGCGCGGTCCGGGTCAGCACGGCGAGCCAGGCTGCTCGAGCGGCCTCGTCCGGGATTGCCAGTGCGACCCTGTCCGCCGCCGCGTCATGCACGTCCACGATGGCCGGGGGGGTCAGGCGATCCGGCGACCCGAATCTCAGTGCCAGGGATCGTCCATCCGGCGAGACCGCCAGGCTGCCGACGCGGAGGCGATTATCGATCGGGTGGAACCGCTTCACGATCTTCTGTTCGCGCGGGACGCTCCAGACCACTTCCGTGTCGCGGCCCTCGAAGTCCGCCGCGAAGAAACAGCGCTCCTCTTCGCGCTGATAATCGATCGCGATACCTCGGACCGGTGCGACGCGAGGCATGAGCTCGGGGGCTGCCATGGGGATACGCAACGTATCCCCCGAGTCCAGGAACACCCTCATGAGATCCAGGTCCGTCGGCCGTGCGGCGCCCCTCCCGGCCACGATGAAGATGGATCGTGCGTCGCCGGACCAGCTCGGTTGGGACTTGACCCGGCCGACGTCGATGAGCGGCCGAGCCGTGACGAAACCGTGGCCGTGGCGTTCGAACACCTGCAGGTTGTTCTCGTCGGGGACATCCTGCCGGATGAAGGCGAGCCTGGAGCCATCGGGAGACCACACCGGTCGCCCGGCACGGTCGATGGTCTGGAGGAGTTTCCGGGATTCGACCCTCAAGATGAGGATCGCCGGAGTTCGGCCAGGCTTCGGAAAGGCCAGGAACTGATCGTCGGGACTCCAACTGGCGACGGCGTGCGTAAAATCGGCGCGTGCCTCGGGATCCAGCTCGAAATCGGGGATCGTGAAGACGGTCCGCTTCCGGCCGAGGCCGTCCTGAATCACGACTTCGAGACGGCCTCTCGGGTCGGACTGATTCGGTTCGATGGATGAGGGAACGAACCTGCCGAAGGCGATCGATCGGCCATGAGGGCCCCACGCCGGGGCGGTCAACGGCCAGGCCGATTCCTCGATGAGGACGGAGGATTCCGCATCGCGGTAAGTCGTCCAGATCCGGTAGGGTATCAGGCCGGATGTCCCTCTCGACTCGCCCGGACTACTCCGATCCCGCGGGTTGATCCCGTCTCGAGACGTGTCGAAGAGCCAGTCGGTCTCGCGGTCGTCACGCTCGGATCCCGGCGCGATCGTGTAGCTTAGCCATTGGGAATCCGGCGACCATGACATGGGGGAGCCAACCCAGCCGGCTACGATCGTGGTCGTCAGCAGGCGGAAGAGTCCGAGTAGACCATTCTGGAACGCGATGGAGCTCATTGAGGGCCGTCCAACCACAGGCGCGGCACTCGACTCGGAGGGCAGTCGACGTCCGCGGGCGATCCGATCTCCGTAGGACATCTCTCCGAAACGACCCGGAGGTCTCGTCCCACACAATCCATCTCCAGTATAAGATCGGGCCTCGCGCCTGGATAGCACATGGCCGGGCCGGCATCCGCCCCTGGTGGACCAGGACAGGTCCCTCTCGTCGCTCGAACCGATCGCCCGAATTGGGCCGATCGATCCCTCGACGCTCGAGGGCAGCGTCCAGTTGATCCACCGCTCGAATTCGTCTAAAATGACGGATCTCCAAGAAGCGACCGGATGCGACGGCACCCACGGCCGACTGAGAGACGGAATCCGTGAGCACCCGGGACTTGAACACCACGAGAAGGCCCAAGCTAATCCCGTTCAGGTCTAGAGCTGTAATCCAATGACTCCCGGCGCTGAGCCGTCGCTTCGGGAACGGTCTCCGGGTTCTTTGCTGCCCCATTTTTCCGAGTTAGTCCCCTTTTCGCCGCCTAAATGTTACCTTATGTTTAGCTTTCAACCATGCGCTGATAACATTGTGCCAACGAATCCGGAGGATGCCGATGGAGGCGAGAGCCAAGCCCGCGACCTGCGTGGTCATTTGCTACTGGACGGGATTCCCGGTTAGGAACCTCTATCGTCTCCTGAAGCAGATGAGCAAAGTAGACGCGGGTAGTCCATTTGACGTCGTCGTCGTGACGAATGGCGGCGACGTCAAGCCTCTCAAACTCGATCGCCAGTTCGACGGCTTTGATGTGAAGGTCATCAACCGGGTCAACCGCGGCTACAATATCGAGGCATGGGATGTCGGCTGGCGGAGCTGCGACGACCACGACTATTTCCTCTTCCTGCAATCCGAGTGCTTCCTGAAACAAAAGGGTTGGATCGCGGACTTCGAGTTCCGGATGGCCCGCGACCGAGGAGTGGGGCTTCTCGGCGAGCACTATCATTGGGAACAGAAGACCTGGGAGTTCATTCGCGAGGCGACGGACCGCGACATCGGAGCCAGGGCATGGCCACCGGATGAGCCGATGCATCCGATCGACACATACCGCACTTTGATCGCGGCGAAAGGGCTACCTCTTACGGATCTGGGCACCCTCTTGTCATCCATTATCCTGTTCACCAGCAAGGCAATCCTCGAAGAAGTCGGTGGCTTCCCGATCTTCGGGACTTCGTACCGCGAGGCGGTCGCCAGCGAGGTCGCTTTCTCTCGCATCATCGAGTCCCGCGGATACCGGCTCTCCAGGATCCGCGATCGCGACTTCTCGTTGATCGGCCATCATCAATACACCACGTCTCACGAGATTGCCGTGCGACTCGAGACGAGCGCCAGGGATGTCTTGAAGAAGCTCGGATTGAAGCGAGTCAGGGATTACGTGAAGAGACTCGGATCGAAGACATCGTGACCGGGTCTCGTACAGGCTTTGCGCCGACCCGGTCGTCACCGTGCAAAGACTTGAGGGCAACCGATGCTAACCATGATCCACTTGAACCGTGCGCGCGTTGACAATGGCGTGTTCCGGGTCGATCGCAAGTTCCACGTCGGGATGACGGAATACGCCAGAAAGATCCGAGCCCCGCTCCTCACCGTGCATCCGGAAAGCATTCCGAGCGTGCAGGAGCCGATGGACATGGTTGACATACCCTGTGATGAGCTTACCTATCGCGTGATGACGCTCAAGACGGACGCGGCCATGCGATTGGCACCGGAGGAAGCGAAGCGGCTGCACGACCAGATCGCACGAAGCATCCTGGTTTATGGGGGGGACTGGGTCGGCCCGAAGATGGCCCGTGATCTTGGCATCCCCTACATCTTGATCCTGGAATACGACCTGATGACCAATATCAGCGTCTCCACGATGCAGGTGTCGGGGATGGCCCGGAAGGCCGTTCGCACGGCGAAGTGTGTCTGGCATCACTTCAAGGTCCATGTCCCGGACGTCCGGGGGGCACGTCGCGTCCACTGTAACGGTTACCCGGTCTTCGAGGACTCGAAACGGATCAATCCCGAGTGCTTGCTCTACCTCGATTCTCGCATGTCTGCGGATCTCGTCATTTCTGAAGACGCCCTGGAACGCCGCCTGGCCGAACGACAGGGACGCCCTTTGCGACTGCTGTTCTCGGGCCGATTCGAGAAGATCAAGGGGGCCGCCGAAGTCGTGCGGGTGGGCCTTGCCTGCCTGAAACGTGGGCTCGACATCGAGATGAACTGTTATGGTCAAGGCGGCTTGCGCCCGGAACTTGACCGCCTGGTTGCCGATGCCTCCGCCGGCGGAAAGATCCACATTCATGACCCCGTCACCTACCCGCAGCTTGTCGAGCTATCGAAGGAATTCGACGTGTTCGTGTGCTGCCACGTTCAGAACGATCCTTCGGCCACGTACCTCGAGGCCTTCGGTTCCGGACTGCCGATCGTTGGCTACGGGAATCGGATGTGGAGGCGGCTGAAGGAGGAGTCCGGGGCGGGGATGTGGTCTCCCCTGTACCAGCCCGACCGTGTGGCCGACGACATCTTGAAGCTGGTCTCGGACGGCTCGATGCTGGAGGCGATGTCGCGGCGAGCTCGCCAGTTTGCCTCTGATCACGTGTTCGAGAAAACATATGACTTGAGGACCGATGACTTGAATGCCGAGTACGCCACCTTCGCCGCGAGGCAGGAAACGTCCGCCGCGCGATGAAAGTAGCCAACGCGGGCCGGCTCGCGGTCACGCCGTGCGCCCGCTCGATCCGAGTCCGCGCCGCGTGATCAAAGTGTTCGAATCGGCCAAGATCAAACTGGGCCCAGTTGCGGACGTCTGTTGAGTTTGGTGGAGGTCATCCGGAGGATTTGTCGGTAATAATCGACCGTCCTGGACGCGATGGCGATGGGGTGGAACTCCCGCGCGCAACGCGCCGCGGCGTTACGCCCGAAATCGGCGGCCCGGGCCGGGTCGGCCAACATGGCGACGATCTTGGCCGCCAGGTCGGCGGGATCGCCGTTGCGATGCAGGAGCCCGTCGATGTCGTCCTGGACGATCTCGGGGATGCCGCCGACCCGCGAGGCGACCAGGGGGCAGCCCATGGCCATGGCCTCGATCGCCGCATAGGGGAAGTTCTCGTATCGCGAGCAAACGACGCTGACCAGCGCGTTGCGGCGCAATCCGGCAAGGTCCGAGCTCGGGACCCTGCCCATCAGACGGATGCGGCCCGATGCCCGGGCCCCGGGCAGCCGGTCGTCGACGAAACCCTCGAGGTCCCATCGCCGCCCGCCTTCGACGTAATCGCCCTGGTCGGGGCCGACGAAGCAGAGCCGGGCATCGGGCATCACCTCGAGCACTCGCCCGAATGCCTCGATGATCAGGTCCGCCCCCTTGTGCCGGTCGAACCGGCCGACGAAGAGGATCTGCCGGGGGTCGCATCCCTCCAGTCGCCATCGGTCGGCCGCGAGGATGGGATCGATCGGATTGGGGATGACCTCGGCCTGCTCCAGCGGCAGGCCGTAGAACTCGCGGGTCTGCTCGAGCACGTCACGGGACGGGGATGTCACGGCGAGGGCCCGCTTCAGGGCCCGGCCCTCCTTCGCGACCCGCGAACGAAATCTCGCGTCCTCGGTGACCCCCTGTGCGGCCCCGTTGAGGAACCAGGGGCCGTGGAGCCGGACGCAGATCGGGATCGGGATCAGCCGCTGAAGCCGGCCGGCCAGCCCGAAGGATTCCTCCATCTCCAGGAGCTGCATCCCCCGCTCGGCGATGCCGCGGTGGACCGCCACGGACAGGCCATTGATGTAATTCCGATGGGCCATCCACAGTGGCGCGACCCGGTGGCCGATCCCTTCCAGGGCGCGTCGCACCGGGTTCTCCGCCAGGTGGGAACTCCGGAAATCGTAGACCGAGTCGTCCCCGTACCGGATTCCCGGCAGGACGGTGCCGGCCAGGATCGTGGTCCGGTGGCCCGAGGCCCGCAACCCCTCCGTGGCACTGGCCGCGTAGGAGATGATCCCGTTCAAGAACGACTCCGGGGGCCACGCCGGGCTGACCAACCCGATCGATAAGGGGGCGTCGTCGCCTTCGGATCCGACGGTGTGATGCGGAATCTCATGACGGGCCGTCTCGGGGTCATCTCCGGACAGGGTCTCGGGACGCATCATGAAAAGGTCATCCACTCGAAGGCCGGTGGGTGGGGTCTGGACGGGCCGGTCCGCGGGCGCGACCGTGCCGGCGTCACCATCGTCTCCCGATGTCGCGACCGGGATCCGCCCTGCTCGAGGGCGATCGGCTGGAAGAAGTACCACTGTAATCCCCCGGGAATGGGCCGTCCAGGGGCCGCGTATCCCGCCCGATCCGAGAACCAGCGGAACGCCCATTGTATGAGGGGCTTGTAACCGAATCAGACGCCTCCAATCGTCGCGAATGGAAGCCGCTCTCATGGAGCGCCGCAAGACGAGTCGCCAGCCGCTGGCAGGGGGCCGGCGGATCGACATGAGCGATACGGATCGTTATAGTGGATCGTGCGATTGGGGGACCCCCTGGAGATCCCTGGACTTTCGCATGATCCGTTGCAATCGGGAGCGAGGATGGTCATCTTACTAACCGGCGGGGCCGGCTTCATCGGGTCGGCGGTCGTCCGCCAGTGGATCGCCGAGACGGACAACACGGTCGTCAATGTCGACAAACTGACCTACGCCGGCAACCTCAACTCACTGGGCTCGGCCCGCCACGACCCCCGCCACATCTTCGAACAAGTTGACATCTGCGACCCGCAGGAGGTCGGCCGCATCTTCGCCGAGTACCGGCCCGACGCCGTGATGCACCTCGCCGCCGAGTCGCACGTCGATCGATCGATCGACGGCCCCGGCGAGTTCATCCGCACCAATATCGAGGGGACCTTCATCCTGCTCCAGGCGGCGCGCGGCTACTGGCAGGGCCTGGAAGAGCCCTACAAGTCGAGGTTCCGGTTCCATCACATCTCCACGGACGAGGTCTACGGCTCGCTCGGCGACCACGGCTACTTCACCGAGGCGACGCCCTACGCGCCGACCTCGCCGTACTCGTCGAGCAAGGCGGCCTCCGACCACCTCGTCCGGGCCTGGCACCACACCTACGGGCTGCCCGTTCTGTTGACGAACTGTTCGAACAATTACGGGCCCTACCAGTTCCCGGAGAAGCTGATCCCGCTGATCATCCTCAACGCCCACGCCGGCAAGCCGCTGCCGGTCTATGGCAAGGGGGACAACGTCCGCGACTGGCTCTACGTGGACGACCACGCCAGGGCCCTCCGGCTCGTCCTCGAGGAGGGCCAGGTCGGTCAGACCTACAACATCGGCGGCCACAACGAGCGTCGGAACATCGAGGTCGTGACGACGATCTGCGGGCTGCTCGACGAGCTCCGGCCGGATTCGGCGCACGTCCCGCACGATCGGCTGATCACCTACGTCGCCGATCGTCCCGGCCACGACAAGCGGTATGCCATCGACGCCTCGAAGATCGGCCGCGATCTGGGCTGGCGGCCGCGGGAGACGTTCGAGACCGGCCTCCGGCGGACGGTGCTCTGGTACCTGGAGAATGAGGCCTGGTGGCGCGACGTCCAGTCGGGCGGCTACCGGCAGGAACGGCTCGGGCTCTCGGCCGCGGAGGCGAAGCGATGAAGGGGATTATCCTGGCCGGCGGGGCCGGCACCCGGCTCTATCCGCTCACCAGGGTCGTCAGCAAGCAACTGCTGCCGGTCTACGATAAGCCGATGATCTATTATCCGCTCAGCACCCTGATGCTGGCCGGCATCCGCGAGGTCCTGGTCATCTCCACGCCGAGCGACTTGCCGCGATTCCGCGACCTGCTCCGCGACGGCGGCGACTGGGGACTGAACCTCTCCTATGCCGAGCAGGCCGTGCCCAACGGATTGGCCCAGGCGTTCGTCATCGGCCGCGACTTCGTCGGCGACGATGGCGCCGCCCTCGTCCTCGGCGACAACATCTTCCACGGCGACGGCCTCAGCGACCTCCTCCAGAAGGTTGCCCGCCAGGGAGACGGGGCGACGATCTTCGGCTATCACGTCAAGGACCCGCAGCGGTACGGCGTGGCCGAGTTCGGCCGCGACGGCCGCGTGATCGACATCCAGGAGAAGCCGCCGCAACCGCGGTCGAACTACGCGGTCGTCGGCCTCTACTTCTACGACAACCAGGTGCTCGACATCGCCCGCGACCTCAAGCCGTCCCCGCGCGGCGAGTACGAGATCACCGACGTCAATCGCGAGTACCTCCGGCGCGGCCAGCTCCGCTGCGAGGTCTTCAGCCGGGGCATGGCCTGGCTGGATACCGGCACGCACGAGTCGCTCCTGCAAGCGTCCAACTTCATCGAGGTCGTCGAGCAACGGCAGGGGCTCAAGATCGCCTGCCTGGAGGAGGTCGCCTATCGCATGGGCTTCATCGACGCCGGCCAGGTCGAGCGGCTCGCCGGGGCGCTCAAGAACGAGTATGGGGAATACCTCCTGGCGATCCTGCGAGAGGGGTCACCGCAATGAACATCGTCGCGACCGAGCTGCCGGGCGTGGTGATCATCGAGCCGAGGCGATTCCGCGACGACCGGGGCTTCTTCTTCGAGAGCTTCAACGAGGCCCGGTACGCCGGGGCCGGCCTGCCCGCGCGGTTCGCGCAGGACAACATGTCGTACTCCGAGCCCGGCGTCCTCCGCGGCCTGCACTACCAGTTGCCGAACGCCCAGGGGAAGCTCGTCAGCGTCCTCCGCGGCGAGGTCTTCGACGTAACGGTTGACATCCGCAAGGGGTCGCCGACCTTCGGCAAGTGGATCGGCGTGAGCCTCTCGTTCGAGAACGGCCGCCAGCTCTACATCCCCGAAGGGTTCGCCCACGGCTTCCTGGTGACGGGCGACTGCGCCATCTTCCACTACAAATGCACGGCGCCTTATGATCCGAAGTCGGAGGGCTCCATCGCCTGGGACGACCCGGCGATCGGCATCGACTGGCCCCGGAAGGACGTCCGCCTCTCCCCCAAGGACGCTGCCGCCCCCCGACTGGCCGACGTCACCGACGACCGTCTCTTCGCGTGGGACGGGCGCCTGTGAAGCATTCGAGTCGGCCGGCATCTCCCGCGAACTCGGCCAAGCAAGGAGACCTTGGCACTCCGTACTATCTTTGGCAATTAGGGATGCCGGCGCGGGCGGGAATTCGCGTCCCGAGCCTTTGACTGGCGGGTCGAAGGTTGTATTGTAGCTCCAAGACGTTATGACGAATCATTCGCAAGCCTCGAGTCGCGCGCCTCTTGATCGGTCGTCGGGTGTCGTGCTAGAGTCCTGACTCTAAAGTATGACACCCGTAGAGCTTGATGAATCGTTTCGGCCATCTCGAAGGTGTCACGCCGAGTCAGTGACCGACTGGACTCCTGGGTACATCCATGCGTTTCGTGTTAATCGATCGGATTCTCGAAGTCGAATCGAACCAATGTCGGCTTGCGGGAAATCAATCACTCAATGGACAGATGCCTCGGCTCGTCGGCGTGAAAAATCTCTCGCTGGCCGAGGAATATCTCGGCGATCACTTCCCGGGATTCCCGGTCATGCCGGGGGTCTTGATGCTGGAGGCGCTGACGCAGGCAGGCGCCTGGTTGGTCCGAGAGCTGGAAGACTTCGCGCATAGCGTGATCATCCTCAAACAGGCCAGGACCATCAAGTATGGCAGTTTCGTGGAGCCGGGACGCCAACTCGAGTTACGCGTCGAGCTGATGTCCTATGACGCCCGCGACTGTGTATTCAAGGGGGTCGGCCTGGTCGAGGGGCAGGAGATGGTCAAGGGTCGGTTCACCTTGACCCGCTACAACTTGCGCGACCGTGATCCCGAGCTTCACGCGACGGACGCGATGATCGTCGAGGGCTTTCGCGACCTCTACACGACGCTACGAAAGGGCTCTGTCGGGGCGCGTGCGATCGCGCGTCGGCCCGAGGCTGCCGAGCTTCCGAGTTCGGTTTGATCGCACGTCGGCCCGGGGCGATGACGCCCCGATGGAAGGCCGCTCCCGCCGATCCGGCTTCGAGCCGGATCGAATGCCCTACCTCCACCACAGCCCCGGTCGAGGCGGACTTCGCCGCCTGCCGGGATCATCCTGTCCCGCCGACACGCTTGATGATGTTGCAACGTTTTCTCTTTTTGCTCATGATATGAGTCGAATTCCGGCCCCGAGGCTCCGGCGACAGGCGACCTGAGGGTTGCTTGTTGCGATAACCGCCCTCCGCGTCCATCCATCTGAAGTTCGCCCCCCGATCCCGCCGACGATAATGTCCAGTCGCATCATCGTTGGCGATTCGGGTGCAGGTCGATGTCTAGGGGTGGTGGGGCCCTCCCATCTGGATTCTGAGGATCCTATGCCGACATACGAAGAAATCTTCGAGAAAGTCCAGGCGACGCTGGTGGATGCCCTGGGCGTGGATGAGGAAGAAATCACGCGAGACGCCACGCTCCAAGCGGACCTGGGCGCCGAGTCGATCGACTTCCTCGACATCGTCTTCCGCCTGGAAAGAAACTTCGGGATCAAGATCCCGCGCGGCGAGCTGTTCCCCGAGAACCTCATGGCCGACCCCGAGTGGGTCGCCGATGGCAAGCTCACCCCGAAGGGCGTCGAAGAGCTCAAGGCCCGACTCCCCTACGCCGATATCTCGAAATTCGGCGAGGATCCGTCGGTCGACAAGATCGGGGACCTTTACACCGTCGAGATGCTCGTTCAATATGTGCAGAGCAAACTCGCGGCCTAGTCGGGGCATGCATGCTCGCCCGCTGTCGTTGGGCAGCGGGGATGGGACACTACGAGCCGAGGAAGCTCGGCGTCGGAAGGTCGTCGGTCGGAAACGCATCCGTCCGGCGGCCGATTCCCACGCGGTGGGGCGCGGCGGACCCCGGGATTCAAGTCCTTGCGGCGGGTACACGAGCCGATGAGATGGATCTGGATCGACAAATTCCTGGAATTCCGGAGCGGCCAGTTCGCCCGAGCGATCAAGAATCTCACGCTGGCCGAGGAGCACCTCCACGATCACTTCCCGGGCTACCCGGTCATGCCGGCCTCGTTGATCATCGAGGGCCTGGCACAGACCGGGGGACTCCTGGTCGGCGAGGCGGGGGGATTCGCGGAGAAGGTGATCCTGGCCAAGATTCCTCGAGCGGAGTTCTTCGGGGTCGCGTGCGCCGGCGATCAGCTCATCTATGAAGTGACCCTGACGGACCTCCGGAGTGAAGGGGCGGTCGTCGAAGCCAAGGCGTTCCTGGATGGCGAGCTACTCGCCGATGCGGAGATCGTCTTCGCCCACCTGGATAACTCCCGCGCCAATCAAATCTTCGGACCGAAGAATTTCGTGTTCACTCAGCAATTGCTCGGCGTACTCGGTCTGGCCAAGGCACAAGCGCGAGCCCATCTGGCCGATCCGTCGGCCGAGGGTAGCCCCGAGTCTAACGGACAGCCCCATCAGGCCCATCCGGTGACTTGAACCTCTCCCGAGGCGCGGTTTGGCACGGATACGCCAAGTTGGGCGAGTGGATATTCTGGACGATTACGGAAAATTTGAGATCTGCGTCGGGTTTGTGCCGTCACGATTGCTGTTCTGAGGCAATAATGGTGAGGCAGTCCGATTGGGATGAGCGCCTCCGAACCTGACAACGATCGGGATCGATCCCGGCGAAGATCGACGAGTCTTTCATGCTTGGTTCCGAACGCCGAGTGGTCATAACCGGTCTGGGCCTGGTAACTCCCCTGGGTGATCGTCCGGACTCCGTCTGGATGTCACTGATCGAGGGCCGGGGGAGCGTACGCCGGCTCGAAGCATTCCGGGTCGCCGGCCTGCCCAACGATGTGGCGGCCGAGGTGCATGGCTTCGACTTGATGAAGAAGTACGCACTCCCGAAGTACAAGAACGAACTGCGCAAGAAGAAGAAATACATGGCGCGGGATATCCAACTGGCGGTCGCGGCCGCCCAGTTGGCCGTGGCCGACGCGGGGCTGGTGGATGGAGGGGTCGATCCCTCGAGGATCGGCATCGACCTGGGCGCCGGGCTGATCTCCAGCGAACTCGACGAGCTGGCTCCGGCGATCGCGCGGGCGTTCGAGCAGAATCGGTCCTTCGACTTCCAGGTCTGGGGTCGCGAGTCGATCGGCATGATCGAGCCGATCTGGCTGCTGAAATACCTGCCCAACATGCTGGCCTGCCACATCTCGATCCTGATGGATTGCCAGGGGCCGAGCAACACGATCACGGAGGCCGACGCATCGTCGAATCTGGCAATCGCCGAGGCGTCGCGGATCATCGGTCGCGGCCGGGCGGACGTGATGATCGCCGGCGGGGCCGACTCCAAGATCCATCCGCTGAGCCTGGTTCGCATGGGATTGCTCCACAACATGTTCGACCTGGAAAGGCGAGCCCGTGGAGGCCTGCCGGCCATTTGATCGTCGGCGGGACGGATGGGTGCCCGGTGAGGGCGCCGGCATACTGATCCTCGAGGAGCGCGAGCACGCATTGAAACGAGGGGCGCGCATCTACGGGGAGATCCTGGGTGGCGGCTCCGGTTGCGATGCCACGCCCGGCGGCGGCCTGGATCCTGAGGGGATCGGTACCGAGGTGGCGATCTCCGCCGCCCTGGAAGAATCCGGTATGCAACCCTCGGAGATCGGCCACGTCAATGCCCACGGGTCAGCGACCCGCATCTCCGACCTCGCGGAAGCCCGTGCCTTCCGTCGCATCTTCGGGTCGATGGGCGTGCCCGTCACGGCCCTCAAGGGTTACATGGGCAACATGGTCTCCGGCTGCGGGGCCGTCGAGCTGATCGCCAGCCTGGTTTCCGCCAATCGTGGTATGATCCCGGCGATCCTCAACTGCGAGCAGCCCGAGCCCGGGATCGAGGTCGACCTCATCCAGAAATTGCCCCGAGCCACCGACAACCCGACGTTCGTGAACACGAACCTGACACCCAATGGGCAAGCGGCGGCGCTGGTGGTCCGGGGCTGCCTCCCGGAACCGTCCTCGGAGCCGAAGGCAACCTGAGCAGACGGTCCTCGAACGAAGCGGATCATCGAATCCGAGGAAGGCGTGCATGCGGCGTGTCGTCGTGACGGGAATGGGAATGGTCACCCCGCTGGGGCCCGATCTCGAGTCGATCTGGTCGCGGCTTCAGGTCGGCATGAGCGGGGTTGGTACGATCTCGCTGTTCGACGCCCGGACCTTCCCCACGCGCATCGCCGCGGAAGTCAAGGACTTCCGGCTCAGCGACTACCTCGACGATGCCGCGCGTTGGTCCGAGCACTCGCGCAATACCCAGTTCGCACTGGCGGCCGCATCGATGGCCATGAAGGATTCCGGCCTGGCGGAGACCAAGCCGGACCTGAACCGGAATCGGTTCGGAGTCTACCTTGGCTCGGGCGAAGGGCAGCAGGATTTCCCTCGTTTCGTCAAGCTCGTGTACCAGTCGACGCAAGACGGGCGCGTGGACACGTCCGAATTCACCCGGATGGGTATCAAGGAGCTGCATGCGATCCGGGAGGCCGAACAGGAGCCGGGCACGCCGTCCGGTCACCTGGCGAGCGTCTTCGGCGCCCGCGGCCCGAACTCCAACTGCCTGACCGCGTGCGCCGCCAGTTCGCAGGCGATCGGCGAGGCGTTCGAGCTGATCCGTCGCGGCAGTGCCGATGTGATCCTCTCGGGCGGCACGCACAGCATGATCCATCCCTTCGGCCTCACCGGGTTCATCCTCCTCACCGCCCTGTCCACCCGCAACGACGAGCCGACGCGTGCCAGCCGCCCGTTTGATCGGGATCGCGACGGCTTCATCCTCGGAGAGGGGGCCGGGATGCTGGTGCTGGAGGAGCTCGAGCACGCGAAGTCCCGCGGGGCGAGGATTTATGGCGAAATCGTCGGCTACGGATCCACCGCCGATGCCTTCCGCATCACGGACAGCCACGACGAGGGCCGGGGTGCCATCGCCTGCTTGAAAGAGGCCTTCGCCGACGCGAAACTGGAGCCGGCCGATATCGACTATATCAACGCCCACGGCACCAGCACGTCGGTCAATGACTCCATCGAGACGCTCGCCATCAAGCGGACGTTCGGGGACCAGGCATACAAAGTGCCTATCTCCAGCACCAAGAGCATGATGGGGCACCTGATTGCGGCTGCCGGCAGCGTCGAAGCGATCGTCTGCCTGCTCACGATGCGAGATGGGGTCCTGCCGCCGACGATCAACCTGGACAACCCCGACCCGGAATGCGACCTGGACTATATCCCCCATACCGCCCGAGAAAAGACCGTCGATGTCGCGCTTTCCAACAGTTTCGGCTTCGGCGGACAGAATATTACGCTCATCCTGCAACGCTACACCAATTGAACGCTCTTCATCGCCGAGTGGTCGCGCTCGGCCCTCCTCGAGTCTCGACGTTGGCCCACGATCCCGGGTCGATGACGAGATCCCGATGGCGCGACCAGGAGTGCATCCGTGATTGGCCTATTGACCGCACATCCCACCCTGTCGCTCGCGGTGATCGTGCCGACATTGCTGAGCGTTGCCTTCTTGATCTACATGACCGTCAAGTATGCCGCCGATCATCGGCCGGATCTTCGAAGAGCCTCCGTTGTTCATGCCGCCGCGCGTGACGCCCGTGGAGAGGGGGGAGGAGGTGGAGTTCTCGAGCGAGGGCGGGGTCTCGCTTTCGGGGAGTTACTTGCGGGCCAGGACCGAGGAGCGGGCCGGCGTGCTCGTCTATTGCCACGAATTCCTCAGCGACCGGTGGAGCTATCGGCCCTACATCGACCAACTTCGCGACCTGGGCTTTGACGTGTTCACGTTCGACTTCCGTAGTCATGGTATGAGCCGGAGCGAGCCCGGCTACACCCCGATTCACTGGGCGTCCGATCGGGAAGTTGAAGACCTCCGGGCCGCGCTGGCCTACCTGCGAACGCGCCCGGACCGCGACCCCTCGGGATTCGGCCTCTTCGGAGTCAGCCGGGGCGGGACGACGGCATTACTGGTCGCGTCGACCGAAGTTGACGTCTGGGCGGTGATCACCGACGGAGCCTTCCCCACGATCGGGACGATCGTGGCTTATGCGCTCCGGTGGACCGAGGTTTACGTGAGGACGCCCCTCGTGCGGAGATTGCTCCCGAGGTGGCTGTATCACGTGCTGGCCCGGGCCGGGCGTTGACACTCGGAGCGACGTTTACATTGCCGGTTCCCCGATGTGGAGCGCGCCGTGAGCCGGCTGGCACCTCGGCCGTGGCTGATGATCCACGGCGCACGGGATACGTATATCAACCCACAGATCGCCGAGGACCTGTTTGCACTCGGCGATGGACCCAAGGAACTGTGGCTGGTCCCGGATGCTAAGCACAATCGTTGCCGCGATCGCGAGCCCGAGTCCTACGCCGCGCGGCTACTCGACTTCGTCGACCGCTTCGCCCCGCGACGCCCCATCCCGTTGACCATCAAGCTCGAATCGCTGCTCGTCCCTGCCGATGCCGACGTACGGGTCGAATACTCCGGCAAGATGAAGGCACCGGAGCTGGTGGGCGATGTGGTACCGAGGTGAGCACGTCCAACGCGATCGGCTTCGAGATCCATGATCAACCTATCCCTGATGCGGCTCCTGGGCTCCCCGGTCGAGATCCGGGCCAGGCGCCTGGCCCGAGCCTTTCTGGATCAGACTCGCCGGGCTGCCGAGGTCCAGCGCGAGCTCCTGTTGCGCCGGATCGCACGCCATGCGGACACCCAATTCGGTCGCGACCATCATTTCGGCGAGATCCGCACGGCGGCCGATTTTCGCCGACGAGTGCCCATCGCCGCTTACGACGACCTCGAGCCCTACATCGATCGGGTGCGCAACGGTAACCTGAACTCCCTGTTCGGCGCGGGGACCGAGGTCCTGATGTTCGCGATGACCTCGGGGACGACGAATCGGCCCAAGACGATCCCCGTCACGCGGGAATCGCTCCGCGACTATCGCGAGGGCTGGACCATCTGGGGCATCATGGCCTTCGACGCCCACTTCCCGATCCTCCGCCATGGTTTACGGCCGATCCTCCAGTTCGCCAGCGACTGGCGGGAGACGGTCACGCCCGGGGGCATCCCCTGCGGCGCGATCACCGGCCTGACCGCCCACATGCAGAACCCGCTGGTCCGGACGACCTATTGCATGCCGTCGGTCGCGTCGCGGATCAAGGACATCGAGTCGAAGTATTACATGGCCCTCCGGTTCTCGATCTATCGCGACCTGGGCACGATCATCGCCGCCAATCCCAGCACGATCCTGGCCATGGCCCGGCTGGGCGACCGCGAGAAAGCCACGCTGATCCGCGACCTCTCCGACGGCACGCTCGACGCCCGTTGGGACATCTCGCCCGAGATCCGCCGCACGCTCGGATTCTGGACCCGGATCCGAAGGAAGCGAACGGCCCGGAAGCTCGAACGGATCGCCGAACGGACCGGGCGACTCCTTCCGAAGGACTACTGGCCCAACCTCGACTTCCTGTCGAACTGGATGGGCGGGACGATGAAGGCTTATCTCCGCGGCTATCCTGAATTCTTCGGCGAGACGCCCGTGCGAGACGTCGGCCTGATCGCCTCGGAAGGACGGATGACGATCCCGGTCGAGGATGGCACCCCCGCGGGACTGCTCGACATTCGCCATCATTACTTCGAGTTCATCCCTGAGGACCAGTCGGACCGGGCGGAGCCGGAGACCGTCGAAGCCACCGAACTGATCGAGGGCCGCAATTACTTCATCGTCCTGACCACGGCCGGGGGCCTGTATCGTTATAACATCTCGGACCTGGTCCGATGTGTCGGCTATCACGGGACGACCCCGCTGATCGAATTCCTCAACAAGGGCTCGCACTACTCGAGCCTGACCGGCGAGAAGCTCTCCGAGCATCAGGTGATCGCCGCGGTACAGGCCGCTCAGCAGGTCGTCGGATACCGGCTCAAGTCGTACTTGCTCCTGCCGTCCTGGGCCGATCCGCCGTATTACTCGCTGCTGGTCGAAGAGGATGATCTGGGCGGCACCGATGCCGTCGAGCGGCTCGCCGGGGCGGTGGAACAGGAACTACGCAGGCAAAACGATGAGTATGCGAATCGGGGGGATACTCGCCGACTGGGCCCCGTCCAGATCGTGCGGATCCCGCCGGGCTCCTGGTCCGAATTCCAGAAACGCCGGCTCGCCAAGAGTGGGGGAAAGGTCGAGCAATACAAACAGCCCCACCTGATCCCCGACCTCGACCAGATCGCTGCCTTTCGTCCGCTGGTTACTGCCCAATAACGGCGAACGAGTCGGTCAGGCTTTCGAGCCAGACACTCCAATCGCCGCGGTGAGATAGGAGAGCATGATCGACTTGCAGACTGCGTGAAATCCTTGACGCGGACAGGATCGCCTTCTATCCTCGGCGTCTGGGCGCTGTGCCGGCCCAGGCCGGCGAATCGAGGGCATCGCCCAAAATATCCCATGTATCCTCGAACGCGTCCACATCGTGACATACGCATCCTTAAGACATAGAGATATTAACACAGACCGGGGCTGAAGCCGGAAGGTCTATCATCCATGCGAACCTGGATCATCGGCAGCGGAGCCGATTGCGATCTCGTCGTCGCGCGACCGACCGTGTCGGGTCGCCATTGCCGGCTGATGGAGACATCCGACGGCTATCTCGTCGAGGACCTGGGTTCGTCGAACGGGACGTATGTCAATGGCGTACGGATCGCGTCGGCGACGCGTGCCTCGGCCTCCGACGCCATCACGCTGGGCCTGACGACCCCCATGCCCTGGCCCGAGATCACCCCCGAGCCGGGCGCGACCGTGATTCGAGTCGGCCGCATGCCCGACAACGACGTCGTCCTCGACGACGCGAGGGTCTCCGGCCACCACGCCCGCCTCGTTGTCACGGGCGGGCGGACTCTCATCGAGGATCTCGACTCTTCCAATGGGACGTTCGTCAATTCGCCCGATCGGAGGGTCACGCAGCCCATCCCCTTGACCGCGTCGGACGTGGTTTACTTCGGATCGCTCGCGATCCCGGCGGCCCGGCTCCTGTCGGCTCGACTCGAACCCGAGAAGGCTGCCGTCCCGCCCGTCCCGCCCCCGCGTCCCATGCCCGAGCCGGCCCAGGTATCACCATCGAATGCCTCCGAAGGAGATGGCCGATGGGCTGTGATCCTGCTCGCCCAGGCGCCGCTCCTGGCGATCCTGATCGTCCTGATCTCCGGCCGGCACGCCGCCGCGACGACCTTCGCGATGTCGATCGCGTCGATCTGGCTGGGCGCTTCGCTCGCGGGGTGGGTATCCGTGGTCGGTCGCCATCACGGGAGCTCAATCACGTCCAGGCTTGTCGGTTCTCCGGCGCGAGACTCGTGACGCTCGTGGTCCTCGGCATAGCCCAGTGCGCGGTGCTGCTGGCGATCGTCTACGCGGGGAGCGGCCTGAAGGGCCATTGGCCGGCGATGCTCGGCGTGCTGATGATGGCTTCCGCGACGGGATTGCTGCTTGGTCTGTTGGCCTTCTCGCGGATCCGAAGCCCCGCGATTGCCGTTGGCGTGCTGCTCCTGGGCTTCGTACCGATGGTTGCGCTGGGCGGATGGATCCGACCGTCGGCCGAGGTCCGGCCGATCGCGGCACTGATGCCCTCGCGATGGGCCTTCGAGGGACTCCTCCTGATCGAGTCGGACCGACATCCCCTACAGCACACCGAACTCGCCGAGGGGTTCTTCCCGGCCGATTCGGAAAGGATGGGGCTGACCGCCGACGTGACGGCCCTGGGATGCATGCTGGTCGGCCTGACGGCCCCGTTGGTCTTCATTTCGGCGGGTTCGAAGCCTTCGACGCGAGTTCCTTCAGGTGCTTGAGTCGATTGTGGGCGTCGGGGTGGGCGCGGAAGTGATTATCCAGAGGCGAGAGACTGCCGTCGGATGGTAACTTTTCGCGCCCGTAGGGAAAGCCATGGTGCTCGGCAAATCCTTTGAATTTGTTGAGGAATGCCATGGCCTCGCGGTCGGTGCATTCGAGCTGTCTCATTTGCGAGTAGGCCCAGGAATCGGCCTTGAACTCCATGGCATCCGGGTAGGCGAAGGGTATGATCAGCAGGTAGAGCTTCTGCAAGGTGCCCCCCGCCAGTTTCATAACGCCTGAGTCTCCGAGACACTTGAGGGCGTGCTGAGAATCGACATGGGCGATCTCGTGTCCGATGACGAACTCCAGCGCATAATCCTCATCCTCGCCGATGAGATTGAAAAGCCCCCGACTCACATAGACGAAACCGCCGGGGGTCGAAAACGCATTCACGGCATCGGAGTCCAGGATCGTGAACGTGTATTCGATCTCTTTCCGCGAGCGCTTCTCCAGGAGCGGTTCGGCGACCTCCTGGACCCGCCGCAGCCAGGGACCGTCCCTCAGCGACGCGTTGAGCTGGAGGATCAACCCGTTGAGCTCGCGCCCGAGTCGGACCTCCTCCCGGGCATCCCGACGTGCCAGGTCCAGGTCCCAACTCTTCTTGATCTCGGCCTGGTCCCACAACGGGTCGGGGTTTGGCTGTGGAGTCGGTGGCGGTGAAGGTTCCATCGCCGGGGAGTTCGGCGGATTCGGCTTCGCCTCGGCGAGCGTGGCCACGGGCGAGGCGGGCCGCGTCGCCGGTTCGGCCGGCTTGGTGGACGTCGGCTCGGGGCTGCGCGGTGCCGGGGTGGCGACGATCGGCACGGCCTCCGCTTCCGATACCTCGGGCGGCCGGGGCGATGTGGCCCCGTCCTCCTGGTCGGCGAGCCGCTCTCGGTGCAAGGAATCCCGATAGGCCCGACCCTGGCTCTGGACGAGCCAGATGGAGCCGGCCGCATAGAGACAGGCCAGGATGCCGGCGGCGATGTAACGGACCATGTTCGGAACGACCTCCCGTGTCAATTTCCCGGTGCCTGCGACGGACCCACCACTTGATCGCGCTGGACGGCCAGCCACCCGTAGAGCTCGGGATAGAGCCTTTTCTCATCCGGGGTCTCGGCGGTTGCGAATTGGAGGCCATATTGCTTCATTAAAAGCCTCAAGTCGTTCACGGTCGTGCCGTGATATGCGTCGATCCCCACGAAAGCCTGCTGGACCTTGTGGGTCTTGAGGAGTTGCACGACTCTTTTCAGCTCATCGAGTTTCTGCTTGGCCTCGATGTAGAGCAGGTCGCGGCTCGGCGGAACCACCTCGTTCAGCTTGCTCACCAGGTCATCTACGGCTTTCTCGACGGCATCAATGGCAGGTATCTCCATCCTCCCGTCGATCAAGAGTTCCATGGCATCATTCAGGATGCGTTCGTATGCTCGGAGATGCCGACGGAACCGCGGATCCTGCAAGGCTTGCGGTAGCTTGGCCTTCCCCCTGATCGACAGTCGGCTCATGGAGAACGTCACGTTTCTCTCGCCGAGCATGAACGGGATTTGGCGGACGAGATCGACCGGCAGGGGGACTGCGGCGGAGCGATAGGACGACGCGGAGATTCTCGGGTTGTTCAACTGCTCCATGAGGGAGTTCAAGGCATTCCCCTTCAAGACATCGAGGTCTTCCGGGTGATCCCGGTAGCGATTCTGGATGTCGTTATATTCCTTGAGGTGCTTGGCCCGCTCGAATGCCTTCCGCTGGGCGAGCTCCCGGCTCTGGCTCTTGGTGGCCGCGAAGACGTAGTCGTTCCAGGTCATGGCCGTTTGTGTATTGATGGCGTTGGCCTCCGCATTCAGGAGGTTGAACCGTCCGATGCCCTCGGCGGCGATCCCCACCCCGCGGAGGTAATCGCCCTCGGGGGTCGAGCCCGCCGTGATGATCGTCGGCTGCGCCGGGCGGGCGGGCTTAACAAAATCGGGATCAGCGACGCCCAGAGGATTCTTCGCAACATGATCGTCTATCCCTTGATACTTCGATCCGGATTTCTCACCACAGAGTCACAGAGAGCACAGAGGAAATGCCAGGAATTCGAGGCTTCGGTCCGGTCCGGGTGTCGCAAGTCATTTCTTGGACATTCTTGTGATCACTTTTCTTGATACTCTCTGTGTTCTCTATGACTCTGTGCTACATCAACACGATGGCGTGAGATCGGGTGGCTAGAGAACTCGGCGTTTGATCCCCTCTTTGAGCAATCGCACATTGAAATTGATCAGGAGACCTTTCGATATGTTTGCCAGCTTCATGTAGGTGAGCAACTGGGCCTCGTGGATCGGGGAGATATCCTGGACCGCCTTGATCTCGACGATGAGCAGGCCTGGCAGGAGGATGTCCACGCGGAGATCGCAGTCCAGGACACGGCCCTTGTAGACGATTGGCATCGGGGCCTGTCGTTGGAACGAGATACTGCGACGTTCGAGCTCGTCACAGAGACAAATCTCATAGACGGATTCGAGCAAACCCGGCCCGAGAATGCGGTGGACCTCGATCGCCGCGCCGATGATCGCTTCCGTCAATGGGTCTCGCTCGCTGACCTGATCCGGCTTCATAATGACATTCCTCTCTGATCTCTGTCCTCCAGATGAAACCCTCCTTCATAACCCTACTCTGCGATCCCGCCCGGGCTCCCCGACCAATCCCGGACCCGTCCTCGTTTTTCCCCGGATTTCCTCTGTGCTCTCTGTGACTCTGTGGTGAAAAAGTATTTCCTGTCCCAAGAAATCAAGTCACCTTGAGCTGGAACCGTTGCTCGCCGATCTGGAACTGGGCCATCGACTCGACGGTGAGCTGCGACATCCGCAGCCAGAGACCGTTCGGCGTCTTGTTGTGCTCGGCGTGCCAGCCCCCCTTGGGTTTGCGATACACCCGGACGTGCCGCGACTCGCAGAACGGGTCATCCGGCCGACAGATCGGGCAGGACGGGTCCGAGCCGATCCAGTACTCGGGCTTGACCAGGAGGATGCGGTTGCCGATCTCAGAGCCGATCAGTTCGGTGAGTGCCGGCGGACGGAACGGATTCGGCTGATCATCCCAGCCGCGGGTCTCTCCCGAAACTTGTCCCGCCGAGGCATAATCACCGGTGTTGTTCGGATCAACCTGGGCCGCGTCGAACCGATAACGACCGTTGCCGACCAGGAACTCGGCCTTGTCCGCCAGAACGGTCCGGCTGACCCGAACGTACATCCCATGCATGCTCTGGAGATCGGTGACGACCCAGCGATGCAAGCCACCGACATTCTGATAAGTGATCTCCACATGCCGGGCCGACATCCGACCATCGAGAGGAATGCGCAGATCGCCCTCGGTTCGACCGATATGAAAGCGAGGCTCGCGGAGCCGGATGACCTCGCCGTCGGTCCGGCCGTCGTCGAAGACGGTCAAGAGCGCGATCGGCGGCCGGGCCGTCGGCCGGAACGGGCTGGCCGACTTCACCGCGGCCGTCGTCGGTGCCGCTGGCGCCACGGCCGGAGGAGGCGGCGCGGCCGTAGGCAACCCCACTGGGACGGGCGGCCGTCCCTTGAGGCCCGAGAGCAACGCCTGCCGGACGTCCTCCTCGGTCTCGATCATCGTGCCGGACCGATCGACATTTGGATCCGGCTGACCGGGCCTGGGTGGCTGAGACATCATTAGTCTCCCCTTTGCGACCAGAGACTGGAAATCAGGATCGACTCGACTTCCGCACATCCAAAGCCCGCTTGCCACCGCTCGCCGCGACCCTGGGAGCCGACATCCCGATGATCTCGAGCAGCACGGATGGGTTCTGACGAAGCACCTGGATCAGCCTCAAAGCCGCCTGCGATGGCTTGTGATGGCCCAATTCCCAGTTCTGGACGGTCTTAGTCGAGACGTTCAGCATCCGGGCGAAGATGGCCTGGGACAACCCGCTCGCGAGCCGGATGTCCGTCAGTTCCTCGGCGCCGACCTTGGGCGGCCGGTCGGGCATATCGAGGATCGTGGTCTTCACGGTGATCTCGCCCTTCGCATGGCGGATTCCTTCTTCCAGGCCAATCCTCAACCGTTCGAACAACGGCTCGCGACCCTTTGTCCGCGTCATATTCTCTCGTGGCAAGAGGCGTCATTGACCGAATTCTTAGGCGACAGTCCTGGACAACGAGGATGGGAAGTGGCTTCCGTGCGAACACCTCGTCGTTCTATTCCTGAACAGTCATTCTGCGAATCACAACCTTTCCAGCTTTCACGAATATGCCGACCGAGCCAACGTATTCGTTGACATTCTCGTTCCACCTTGTATTTCCTGTCATGCCGCCATTGGTAAATACTTTAGCGATCCGACCGTCATCGATTGTGAACTCGATTGTGAAGAACTTTTCATACTCTACGCTAGCGTACCCACCGCCTCGCTCGTTTGTGTTAAAGTTGACCTGTTCCATTCCCGCCTGAATCTGACCTCGAACCGGATTGTCAAATATCCGCGAAGTGACTGCATGGATCTTCTCCTCCGTGTCTCTGCTAGCCCGCAGTGCGAGGAATGCCTCCGTCTCGCGGGATGCAGCGATCTCCAGCCTGATCGAGCATTTCTTGTAATTCGCTCGCTTGGTCAGCAGGTAGTTCCCGTTTTCTCCGGCCAAGATCGTCAGACCTTTGTCATCCATCTTGAGGAATCTCGGGTCACCGATCTGCCAGGCGATTGAGCTCCTTGGACTCAACTTCGGCTGGAAGGGGCCCGGGGGCAGGGCGAAGCTCTGCTCGGTGCGAGATCCCGAGCTCCGTGTCCTGCTCAGGTCATTGAGAAGAACGTCCCGGAACTCAACCTCGCCCTCGGTCATCCTGCCGTGGACTTGAAAGGCGATGATCCCCTCCTTGGGCAGAGTGGGAACCTCTTCATCGACCGTGGTCAGGCCGTTAACTTGGATTGTAACATGCTTGCCCTTGCAGGATATGAAATAATCGTTGAGGTCATCCTCTTTGTAAACTTTGGAGACCTTGTCTCGATCTGCCTTGATGGATGGCTTCTCGGTGGGCTCCGTGACCAAACTGCCGGGCGGGTAGAGCTGCGTCAAAGTGCCGACTTCGCACTGTGGACCTTTCACGCGAAATGTCTTCAGGTCCGGTTGTGACGAACGGAATTGGACGCCACTATTCTCAGCTCCGCCCTTGAGCCGGACCCTGAATCTCAGCTCGAAATCGCGATAGACTTGATTACCGCAGAGATAGGTATGAGCAGGTCGCCCCGGAGGAGGCAATCCGACGATCGCGCCGTCTCTGTTGTGCCAATATCCGTCCAACCCGTCCCAGCCAGTCAGATCGACGTCATTGAATAGGCGTACGAACTTGGCCTTCTCATCCGCAGAGACTTTCGGAGTCAAGTTGCTCTTTGCCGCAAGAGAGTCTTGGTCGATGCTTGAAGCAGGTTGCGACGGTGGGGGCGAATCTACGGTGCCCGATAACTTTACTCGGACATAGTAGAGCAATTGGTGCCCCGCACCCGCGATGCTCTCGAATCGCTCAGGTCTTGTCTTACCGATGCAAACGCGAAGAATATCGCCGTCGAGAGTGTAAATCCCCAGCAGAACCGAGCCCTTGTCCCGCCCCTCTGCGATGATGACATCAATTTCCTTTGGATTCTTTGTTGGATCGACTTTCCAAGTTCCCGCGTACCGGAAAGTCTCGCCCATCCTGACGGTGATCTTGTCCCCCTCATAGGTGGAAGTCCAGTTTTCGGAAGCGATCCGCGGCAGAATCCGGCCATTCATTTCGTTGGACTTGATGGTCCAGACTCCTTGAAGTTTCTCGCCCTCAGCTTTGGTTATTGCGGCAGAATCGACGGTTCCCGGAACCTTTTCAGTCTCCGGAACCTTTTCAGTCTCTTGATCCACCTTGTGGAGCTCACCATCCGAAGCGTTGAGTTCCCTGATCTCGATCTTGCGGAATTCGATAATAGTCTGGGGGTCATGCTGCTGTAAGGCGATGTGGCCTCTCGAAAAACGCCAGCCATCGTCAGTATAGTCGGCGGTGGTCCTTCCGTTCACCTTGATTCGGATGGAATTCGTTTCGGATTCCACCTCCAGGATAAACCACTGACCTGATGGGACGGGCGATTCGAGAATGCTCACTACTGCCTGGTTTCCTCCAACATATAGGCTACCAGTCTTATTGCGATCCCGGCCGGAGCTGTTGATCTGGGCTTCATAACCGCCTGTGAACATTTGATCCGAAGGGCCGCCGGGACCAATCGGCAATCGGAAGTAAATTCCACTATTGCCGCCTTCATTGATGCGCGCCTCAACTCGCAAATGGAAGTCCCGATAACTGCTACGTTCTGTATAAAGCAGGCTCTTGGGTGATGCAGAACCAATGAGAACGCCGTCCTCAACCCGCCAATTGCCGGGGTGTATCGTATGCGCTTTCCAGCCAGTCAGGTCTTTTCCGTTGAAAAGCGAGACCCAGCCTTGAGGATCGGGGGGTAGCACGACTGTCCTGGTATCCCCGGGGCGGGAGGGCATCTCTTTGGCATCCTCTGTTCCGAGGCGTGGTGCGGCGCGCGGTTCATACTGTACTGTCAGTTTACAATCCTTACCCGAGAACAGGTTCACGGTCTGGCCCAGGAGCTGATCGTTGCCCCGCTTGACCTTCACAACGTGCTCGCCAGCCGGGATCTCGATCTTTACGGGCTCACCTTCGTGGGGAGTGACGGTAATCCTCTCGCCGTTGACCTCGACCATAGCGTTCTGTGGCACGTTCTCCAGTACGATCACGCCGTTCAGAGTCTTGACCTTGATAGTCGCGACCCACACGACGACCAAGCCCAGCAGCATCAAAGCGACCGCAGCCCCCCAGACCCGGGGTCCGAACCCGCTTGCCGTTCCAATCGCCCTTGAAAGGACGTGGCGGACCGGATGACTCGGCTTCGGAGTTGCGGCAGGAGTAGAGCCGTCCAAGATCGTGCCGGATAAGACGTCTTTCTCGCTGATATCGATCAGTCCGTCGAAGACTGAGCCAGACTGAGTTGGCGCATTCGACCTCTTGATCGGGGGTGCTGGTTCGGCACCAACTCAGCGGTTGCCTGCATCGGCGCCAAGGCCGGATCGGTCTTTGCCGATTTGGCCTCGGAGTGTGTCAACTGGGAGATCTCCGGCTTCGATCTCTCCGACCCGACAGCCCCCGGCTTGAAGAACAGCACCAGGGCCCGGGCGACCTCCCCAGGAGTCTGGAATCGCTTGGCCGGCTCCTTGGCCATCATCTTCGCCACCAAGGCGGCCACCTCCACCGGCACCTCCGGCCGCTCGAGGTTCAACGGCGCTGCGTCCATCGAGAAGTGGGCCTGATAGACGTCCCAGAGATGATCGCCGCCGAACGGCGGGCCGCCGCTCAGCAGGTAATAGAGCGTACAGCCCAAGACTGTAGATATCCGCGCGGATGTCGGCCGACTGGGCGTCTCGGATCTGTTCGGGGGCGATGTAGTCGGGCGTGCCCAGCATCTGGCCCTCGCGGGTCAGGGCATTGTCGGTTTGGCCCTCGCTGGTCACCTTGGCCAGACCGAAGTCGAGCACCTTCACGATCGGCTTCTTGCCATCGCGCGCGAGCATCAAGTTGGCCGGCTTGATGTCGCGGTGGACCATCCCTCGCTCGTGGGCGTGCTGAAGGCCCAGAGCCGCCTGATAGATGAAGTTGCAGGCATGGGCGACCGGCAAAGGCCCCTTGGCCTTGACCATCCGCGACAGGTCGAGCCCCTCGACATATTCCATGGTCAGGACGAGACTCTCGCCCAGCCGGAAGGCCGAATAGGCGGCGACGATGTTGGGGTGATGCAGCTTGGCGGCCAAGCGGATCTCGCGTTGGAAGCGGTCGAGGACGCCGGGTCGGCTGATCAGGTGGCTGCCGACGACCTTGAGCACCTCCTTGCGGCCCATCAGCGTGTTCTCGGCGAGGTAGACCACGCCCATTCCGCCGCGGCCCAGCTCGCGGAGGACCCGGTAGTCGGGATGGTCGGCCAGTCCCGGAGGCAAGGTGCTGGTCGGGGGCGGAGCCGTGGTGCTCGCGCCGCTGTCGAGCATCGACATGCCGGGGAGCGATGAGCCCACAGGACCGGTGGATTGAGGCTGGCCCTGGGCCTCGCGGAGTTTGCCCAGGAAGCTGTCGGAGGACATCGCGGCGACGCGACTTCGGCAGTCGGGGCAGGACTCGAGGTGCTGGTTGACCGATTGGGCCGAGCCGTCGTCGAGCTTGCCCAGCCCGTACGATTGCAGGGTCTGATCGGTCGGGTGGAGGGCGGGCTGGGCGTTCATGGGATCGGTCTCCGTCTTTGAGGCCGAGGCGATGCCGATGGGTCGTTCGCTCACACAAGAGAGAAAGGCCGCTTACGACAGGGACCTGCCGCGAAAATGCCAAATTCTTTCGAGACATCTCCGAAATCGCCTGCGTGGCGATGGGATACACGCCGTAATTCCTTTTCAGCCAGGCGGATCGGGTGATGCCGGATTTTTCACCACAGAGTCACAGAGAAGACCGAGAGGAAGAAAAGGAAGCGATTCGCGCCGCGTTCCTGTGATCTCGAATTGAGTCGGTCCTCTCGGTGACCTCTGTGACTCTGTGGTGAATCAGATCCGATCGTTTTGCTCGTTCGCCCGAATGATCTTGACTCATCCAGAGCTTGATCGCCAGAGTCCTCCTGCCCAACCATGGATTCCTGGTGTCTCCGCGATGACTCATGAGTGCCTGACTGCAGCGGCGTGCTCAGAGCATGCGATCCCCCAATAATACTACGGACGCTCTTAACGCGAGGCCGCGGTGCCTCCCCTGGAAAATGGCCGGAGTCGCGTCGAGCTTGCTCGAAGGGATCACGGTGTGCGCAAGAGGTCGTCCCAGTTGAGGACGCCCTGATCGATGATTCGCTCGCCGAGGGCTTCGATCGGACCGAGGTCCTTGATCGCCTCGATGGCGGCGATGGTCGCGGCGTCGGGGATACCGAATCGTTTGATCCCCTGGCGGAACAACATCCGCTTCGCCCCGACGACGGCGCCCAGTTTCCGACCTACCTCGTAGCAGACCCTCCGTTCGAACTCGGGGCCCTCTTTCAAAGGAGCCTGATTGTAGGTCCATTCCCGTGTGTTCGACACTCCTTGCAACGATTGATACGCGGCCGTGTTCGAGTCCTGCTCTCGCATGAGGAGGTAGGTTGCGGAAGCAAGTACGTAAGCCCGCTGTTCCGTTTCGGCCTCGGCCTCGGTCCGCTGGGGCCTGAATTCCGGCGGACCGCCGGCGATTGCCCTTGAAGCCGACGCGAGCAGGAGCCCTTCCCAATCGTGGATGTTCGTGTCCGACACCAGCGGGATCAACCATCGAAGGAGTTCGAGAACGCGAATCGCCGCGATGGCTCTCCGGATCGCCTCGGGCGGCTTTCCAAAGCGTTTTTCCCCCTGAGACAAGAGGCGCCACCGACCTATGTTGAGGCTGCGCTCGTACAGGTCATCCTCAGAAGGTCTCGATCCCTCCATGTTCGGCACTCCTTCCAGGAATGGAAACGCCCTCTCATTCGGATTTCGCAACCCCATGAGGAAATCCACCGCAGTCCGGAGGTCCTCCGCCCGAGGCCCGGGCTTCCGGCTCACGAGAAGCCGAGCAGTTCGTCCCAGGTCTGGATTCCCATGTTGACAACTCGGTCGCCGAGGGCTTCGATCCGATCGATGTCCTGGATCGCCTCGATGGCGGCGACGGTCGCGGCGTCGGGCTCACCGAATCGCTTGGTTCCCTGACGGACCACCAACCGTTGTCCCTCCGCGACGCGACCCTCAATCCGTCCCTCGTCGCGACCCTCTCTCAAGACGGCCTGGTAAGTCGTCGATTCTCGCATGTTCTCCACCCCTTCCAGGAATCGAAACACGAACTCCTCCGGGTAGCGGATCCCCATGAGGAAACACGTCACCGTCCAGAGCATCGACATCCTCGGCGCCGGTTCGGCGTTGATCCGATCGGCCATCCGGACCTTCAGCCTCTGCATCGCCTCTTCCGTATCCACGACCTTCGTCAGCGGGGCCAAGGGCACCAGATTGACGCCGCCGGTCAGGTACAGCTCGGGGTCTTCCTCCCAGAGCCGGATGACCCGGTAATTATAGCGATTCGTCTGCCAGCCGTCGGGTAGATGACGCTCGAACTTGCCGTCGAATTTGGGCGAGGTGGCCTCCTTGCGGAGCAGGATCAAGATCGTCAGCACCGGTAGGCCGTGACGACGATCGAGGGCGACCTGGCGATACCAGAGCGTCCGCACCACGCCAAGGTCGTAGTAGGATTGGGGCTCGAGGACGACGAGGTAGGGCTGTTCGCCGCCGACCTTGAGCACCTTGTCGGCGGATGCGGTCATGGTGGTAATCTCCGAATCGATGACCTCGACGGGCCCCGGCGGTCCGACCGCGTACCGATCCAGCCAGGAGGCCGGGTCG
The DNA here is from genome assembly GCA_963777695.1 of uncultured Planctomycetota bacterium. GTDB lineage: Bacteria > Planctomycetota > Planctomycetia > Isosphaerales > Isosphaeraceae > CAVZRC01. The sequence goes on along the minus strand of CAVZRC010000005.1, from coordinate 92,681 downwards.
TCCCAGATCAACTCCTTCGCCGAGACGTCAAGGCGGTTGAATTCCATCTCTCGGACCCCCCTCCCTTTCGGAAATCCCGTGATCGGCCACGAAACTGCCAAAAATTGCCACAGCCAGAAAGCGAATCCTACAAGCCCGAAGCGCCAGCGAGTGAATGAGCCAGTGGATGCACTCGCTGGCGTGTCGGGCTCGTAATATGACTTTCTGGCACGCCAGGATATTGAAGAGAGTTGTATCCGGAGGGCCGGCGCGTAGGCCATCGCCCCATCCCAGGCCATCTCGGCCCTCCGGATACAATCCCGTTGAACTGAGCCGCTTCGTGGGGGCGCCCTTCCTTTGGTATTTCTATCGCCCGCCTGGCTCGCCCTTGCTGGGTCTTCGGCGACCCTCAGTCCCTCGAACTCACTTTCGCCCGCGTTTCATCCTCCCGACCCGCGCCCCTGAGTCGCTCGGGACGCCCCGATTCTTACCGATTTTCGCCGGCTTTCCCACTCGGTACGGGGAATCTCCGCTCCGCCTCCTACGACGGTCATTTTAAGGACCCTATGGTGATGGCTTTCTTCCCTCCCGGCTACGAACTGTCGATGGCGACGCCCAACCCAGCCTCCTCGTGAGCCCCTCGTCCGACGGGCATCGGCGCCAGCTCCTTGATCACGATCATCCGCCCTGCGCCGCAGATCGGGCACACTCGGGTCGGAGTGATCGACGACCGGCTCTCGCGGACCTCCCTCGTCTCCTCAAGGGACTCCGGTTCACCCGCCGTACCGACCCCCAATAACCGACGGCACAAGGCCAGCTTCTCGTGCCGATGGCGATTGGCCAGGAGGCCATAATGACGGATTCGCATGAACCCCGTCGGTAGCACGTGCAGCAACAGCCGCCGGACGAACTCCAGGGCCGTCAGCGTCATGACCCGTTTCCGATTCCCATGGGCATAGTCCTTGTAGCGGAAGCGGACCATGCCGTCCTCGAAGTCGAGCAAGCGGGCATTGCTGATCGCGGCGCGATGGGTGTACCGGGCCAGATACTTCAAGACTTGCTCGGGACCGCCGAACGGCGGCTTGGCATAGACCACCCAGTCGATGCCTGCGGCCGCCGACATCGCCTGCTCGAACTGGTCGGCCGCGAAGCGGAGCTCACCCTTGGCGAACGCCGCACGGAGTCCGGCCAGGAACTTGCCGCGAAACACCCGACTCAGGACGCGAACCGGCAGGAAGAAGTTGGTGGGAGAAGCCACCCAGTGGGTACCGTCCTGGGACAAGCCGCCACCGGGCACGACGCAATGGACGTGCGGGTGGAACTGGAGGTTCTGGCCCCAGGTGTGCAGGACGGCCAGGACGCCGGTCTGGGCACCCAGGAGCTTGGGATCGGCAGCCAGCTCGAGCACGGTCTCGGCGGCGGTCCGCAGGAGCAGGTCGTAGACGACCCGCGGATTGGCCAGTGCGATCGGGTCGAGGGTGTCCGGGAGCGTGAAGACGAGATGGAAGTAGGGCACCGGGAGCAATTCGGCTGCGCGGGCCTCCAGCCACCGTGCCGCGGCCGTGGCCTGGCAGGTGGGGCAGTGGCGGTTGCCGCAGGAATTGTAGGCGATCTGCTGATGCCCGCACTCGGGGCACCCCAGGACGTGACCTCCCAGGGCCGAAGTTCGGCAGGAGATCAGGTCGTTGAGGGCACGGCGTTGCTCGGGTGTCAGCTGCGGGCCGTACTTCTCCAGGAACTCGTCGAGACAACTCCGGATGACCTCGGCCACGGTGAGCCGAGGTCGGTTCATGACTGAGGGACCTCCGCCGAGGGCAGGTCGAGGCGCTCCAGCGGGCTGCGGGTCGATCGCAAGGTGGCGGTAGCCACATGGAGGTATCGGGCGGTGGTGTTGAGGCTGCGATGTCCGAGCAGGATCTGGATGGTCCGCAGGTCGGTGCCGTCCTCGAGCAGGTGGGTCGCGAAGCTATGGCGAAGCGTGTGCACGGTGACGTGTTTGTCCAGCCCCGCGGCGAGGCACGCCGCCTGGCAGGCTTCATAGACCGGCTTGTCGGAGAGCGGCTGACCGGGGACATTTCCCGGGAAGAGCCAGGGGCTGGGCTGGTATCCCTTGCGGCGACGGCGAACCTTCCAGTATTCGCGGAGCAGGGCCAAGAGCCGTGGCGAGAGCATGACATAGCGATCCTTGGACCCCTTGGCCTGACGGATGCGGATGACCATGCGCCGGCTGTCGATGTCGTCGACGCGCAAGGCCAGGACCTCGGAGATCCGCAGTCCGGCGGAGTAGGCGGTCATGAGGATGGCGCGATGGCGGAGGCCGGTGATGGCCTGGAAGAAGCGGTTGACCTCATCGAGGCTCAAGACGACCGGCAGCTTGGTCTGTCGGCGCGTGCGCGCCAGACCGTCGAGGCCCCAGTCCCTTTTGAGGGTGATGCGGTAGAGGAACTTGAGGGCACAGAGGGCTTGGTTGTAGGTGCTGGAGGCGACGTGTCGTTGGTGGGTGAGGTAGAGGAGGTAGGATCGGATCTCGGCGGTCCCCAGGAGTTCGGGAGACTTGCCGAAGTGTCGAGCGAAGCGAGCGATGCAGGCGACGTAGGCCTGGATCGTCTTGGGCTTGAGGCCGTGTAGGGTCATGTCGTCGATCATACGGCGCCGCAGGGGAGTCATGACGAGCTCCTGAGCAGAGGTAGAAGGATGGAAACCATCCCTCATGATGGCTCAGGCGGCGGTCGATCTCGGCGCCGTAGTCAGGCGATCGGGGAAGTCGGAAGTGGTGGGAAATCGTTGGGAAAGCGGTTGATAGGGTGGGGACCCGGAGCGCCAGCGCAGGCCGACGATCGAGACATCTCCCGCGGAGCGGGTTAGTTCAATAGGCATTATCGGGAATAAGGTTTTTGCCCGAAAACCCTTGAAAAAACTGGGGAAAACCGACGAAAAGCCTTATTCCCGGTAACGTCTATTATTTCAACAGCTCACCAGCCTCTTGCCGCAACCGCTTGAGGATCCGCGACTTGGCCTGGAGGACCGCGTTCTCGGTCAGACCCAATTCCTCGGCCACGCGCGCCGCGGGCTGACCGTTGAGGGCGAATCGCTGGAACGCCTCCCAGGTCGTCGGCTGGAAATCCGCCTGCACGGCCGACAGCAGCTTCTGGGCGACGTGCTCATCGTGCTCCCGGTCCAACTGCCGGGACAGGTCGCTGTTGGGAACGACCATCCGGTCGAGGAAGCCGTCGGCCGGGTCGAGCCCGACGGTCGGCCGTCGGGCTCGCTTCTTGCAGTAGGTCCGGGCCCGGTTCGCCGTCACTTTCCGCAGCCACGCGCGGAACGAACCCTCTCGAAGACGCTCGAATCGCGGCAGTTCCCGCGCGACGATCAGGAAGACCTCCTGGGCCAGATCGCCGGACTCGTCGCCCAGCCCTGGCACGCGCTTGAGCCAGCGACGGATCAAGGGCAGGTAGATCCCTTGCATCCGATCCCAGTCGGACGCATCCGGCCGGGCCGCCTTGAGCCGGTCGAGCAAACTGACGGATGTCGGGTTCACAGGCGACTCTACCTGCGAGTGCTCTGGGGATCACGAGTGAGATGTGTATTGTAGGAGATCTAATGAGAAATGTATCTCCTGCGGGCGAGGTATTACTGAGCGTTGCATAAAGATCTAAAGTCTATAACTGGAGCTCGGCGCCCTCGAAGAAGGCTTGGACGAGAGCAGGTTTTCGCCTCGCGTCCGAGATACAGATCGAGTTCCATGTGCAATTCCTCCAAGTCCAGGCAAGCCCGGTTACGCATCGCGACCTTCTTCAGGTGCTTCCACAACCATTCCACCGGGTTGAGGTCCGTTGCGTACGACGGCAGGATCTCCAGATGGATCGCTCGACCAGCCTCGGCCAGAAACGCCGTGACATCAGCTCGGCGATGGATCGGCGATCTGTCCCAGATCAACAGCAACCGGTCCCCTGCGACGTGCCCCAGATGGAAAAGAAACCTGTGAACGCCGAGGTATTCGATCGGTCAGCCAGGAATGCAAAGCCGCGGAAGGCATCGTCCGCTCCTCGGACCTTGGGTCCCCGAAGCAGTCAACGATCCGACTCGGCCACATCGGCGTCGCCGCCCCGCGCGATCTGCAAGGCGTCGGCCCAGTCGCCGCGCAGGAGCTGGCAGACGGCCATCAGTCGGTGAGACTCCGGGCCGGGGCGGAGCTCGTGGCAGCGTCGAGCGTGCCGGAGCGCCGTGTCGAAGCGGCCGGCGTCGAGGTCGAGCAGGGTGGATCGGCGATGGCGCTCATAGTCCTTGATCGCATCGCCGAGAAGCCGCAGGTCGCTCTTGCAGCGCCGGCAGGCGTCGGACCACCCCTGCCGGGCGCCGCAGGTCGGGCAGCGCAGCCCCTCGGACGGTCGGGGCGACTTCGGGTCTGGGATCGCCATGGCGGGTCCTGACGTCGGGGCTTAGGGAAGGGATCGTATTGCAGATTCCGCATACCGGATTACGGATGACGGTTTGCTCGATGCTCGCCACGCCGGGGCCGCGATCCGTCCGGAATCCGCAATCGGTCATCCGCAGTCGCTCCTGTCACGGCGACTCATTCGTCCTCCAGGTAGAAGACCAGGTCTTCGATCTCGCGCATCGCGGCGCGGATCCGCTCCTCGGATTGGGCCTGGATGGCGTCGCGGAGGTCGGTCAGCATGCCTTGGAGCTCGACGGCGTCCTCGGCGTTGGCCTCGGGGAGCACGCCCTCGGCCTTTGCGATGAGGGTCCTGCCCGCCGCGATCGCCTCGCGCAAGGTCGGGGCCAGGCCGTCGTCGGTGGGAGCCGTCTCGGCCCCATCGCCCCCCGCGTCGGGCCCGGGCAGGCCGCGGGGCGACTCGAGAGCCTCCGCCCCCTCGGCGGTCCCCATCACCGCCTCGAGCCGGTCGATCGCGTCGCTCCGCTCGCGCTTGCGGAACCGCTCCATGGCGTTGTCGATCACCACGTGCTTGGCCAGGCCCGTGGCGCGCTCGGTGGCCGTCACCTTGAGGATGCCGCTGAGGTCCAGGTCGAGCCGGACCAGGAGCTGGTTGCCGGCGGGGACCTCCGCCAGCCCTTCGATCATGAACTCGCCGACCAGGGTGTTGTAGCGCGTGTCGGCGTTCTCGCCCTGGAAGACCCGGACATCCACCGCCGGCTGCTTGTCCACGACCGTGGAGTAGATCTCGGTCCGGTTGACCGGCAGCGGGTTGTTCCGCTCGATGATCGGTGAGAAGCAGTTCGTGGACATGAACCCGTAGAGCTCGCCGAGCACCTCGATGCCGAGGGTGTGCGGCGTGATGTCGACCAGGATCGGGCCGACGTCGACCCCGGCGATCAGCCCGCCCTGGACGGCCGCGCCCAGGGCCACGGCCAGGTCGGGCTCGATCTCGCTGTGGACCGGCCGGCCGAGCCGCTCTTCCAGCAGTTGATGCACGAGGGGCGTGCGGGTCGCCCCGCCCACCAGGATCACCTTGTCGATCTGGCTGGCCTGGACCTTCCCGTCGGTGAGTGCCTGGTCCAGGTTGGTGAGCGTCTTCAGGAGCAGGGGCCGGATCAGCTCCTCGTAGTCGTATCGGGCGATCTCCATCTTCAGGTTGAGCGGGTGCCCGTCCTTCTCGGCGATGAACTCCTCCTCGACCATGGTCACCGCGTCGAACGAGAGCTGCTTCTTGGCGTCCTCGGCGGCGCGGAGCACTCTCGCCCTGGACCCGAGCGACTTGCGGAGGTCCACGCCGTGCTCCTCGGCGAACTCGTCGCAGATGAAGTCGAGGAGCAACTGGTCGAAGTCGTCGCCGCCGAGCTGGGTGTCGCCGTGGCTGGCCTGGATCTCGACGACGCCGTTCTCGACCTGGGCCATCGAGACGTCGAAGGTGCCGCCGCCGAGGTCGTAGACCAGCAGCCGCTCCATGTCCGTGGGGTGGGGGTCGTAGGTGAGCACGGCGGCGGTCGGCTCGTTGATGATCCGGACGACCTCCAGCCCGGCCAGCTCGCCCGCCTCGCGGGTGGCCTGCCGCTGGCCGTCGTTGAAGAAGGCCGGGACGGTGATCACCGCCTTCTTGACCGGGTGGCCCAGCGCCTTCTCGGCGCGGGCCTTGAGGGTCTTCAGGATGATCGCCGAGATCTCCTGCGGCGTGTACTTCTGGTCGCCGAGCGTGACCGTCGTCTCCTGCCCCATCTTCCGCTTGATCGACCGGATCGTCCGCTCGGGCGCCAGGACGTACTGGTTGCGCGCGGCCTTGCCGACGAGCAGGTGGCCCTGGGAGTCCAGGCCCACCACCGACGGCAGGATCGGGTCGCCGTCATCGCCGGGGAGGACCACCGAACGGCCGTCGCGGATGGCCGCCACCTCGCTGTTGGTCGTCCCCAGGTCGATACCGATGATCGTCTCTTGGTCCATGCTGCGATTCCTTGACTGGATCGGTTCCGTCCGAGTCGTGGGGTGGGCAGCGCCCACCGAATTCGGGTCGATAACCGGTGGGCGGTGCCCACCCTACTGATCTGATGATTATTGGGGCCGGGCTGCCCCGCGGTTCGTCTCGGTGTCGATGTGCAGGTCGATGCCCGTGTCGTCGTCGCTGTCGACATCGATGTCATCGATGTCATCGACGTCGTCGGCGTCCGCGAGCCCCGAGTCGTCCTCGTCCGAGTCCGGGTCTTCATCGGCCACGATCGGCTGCGGGGCCGGGGCGCGGACGGCACTGGCGGCCTGCACCTCGGCGTAGCGGAGCAGGCGGCCCTTCCAGGTATAGCCGCTCCGGAGCTCCTTGACCACGGTCCCCGGCGGCCGGGTCGCGTCCTCGACGACCTCGATGACGATCATCCGTTCCGGGTCGACCGGGTTGCCCTCGCAGGGGATGCGCTCGATCTTCTCGGCCTTCATCACCCGCGCGAGCCGGTTCTGGATCAGCCCGTACCCTTCGAGGAGCGATTCGAAGAGTTCGCGGCGCGCCCGGCCGGCGTCACCGACGACCTCGAGGACCTGCGCGTGATACCCGCGGGCCAGCCGTCGCCCGAGCCACGATTGCCCGCGGAACCGCCGGTCTAGGGCGTCGATGAGGACCTGGGTCGTCTCCTCGGTGACGCGTCGGCTGGCGTTCTCGATCGCGCGCCGGCCGCGTTCCAGGGCCTCGTGGAGATCGCCGAGGGCCTCGGCCAGCGGCTTGCCCGACGCCCAGGCCGCCTGCGCCTCCTTGGGCTCGACCGACCGGAACTGCTCGATGGCCTGGCGGAGGGCCGAGACCATCGCCTCGGCCTGCTCGAGCAGGCCCCGCCCGCTCTTGGTCTGGAGCTTCAGCTCGTGCCGGAGGGCCGTGAATTCCTCCGCCAGCGGGATCAGCCCGAAGGCGTCGCCCGCGACGTCCGCGTCCGCGGGCCGATCGAGTCCCTCGGCCTCGAGCCGCGTCGTCTCCAGCCAATCGCGGAATCGTGCGAGCAGGCCCTCGACGTCTTCGGTCTGGGTGTCGTTCATGGTGCATCCGCGAGGTTCAGCAGGGTGGCGACCGGGAGCCGGGTATCCCGCAGCCGGCGCCTCAGGTCCGAGGCCAGGGTATCGAGTGAGTCGACGGTGGTCTCGCACTCGAAGATCTGCGCCTGCAACCGACGGGCCGGGTCGCGCAAGGCCTCGTATGCCGCGTGGATCGCCGTGAATCGCTCCGGCGCCCGGTCGGGGGGGAACTGGCGGACCAGCTCGAGGTACCGGCGGCGGATCTCGGCCTCGCCGGCATCCGTGGTCAGGCCCAGGGTTTCATAAGGGTCGGTCATGGCTCGTGATCACTTCTTCTTTTTCTTGCTCTTGCTCTTCTTCTTGCTCGAGGCACGCTTCGGGGCCGGGCGGGGGGCCGGCGATCCCCCGAAGAGAGGCATGTCCTCATCGTCGTCGTCGGGCTCGTCGTCGAACTCGTCGTCGTATTCGTCCTCGAGATCCAGGTCATCGAGGGACGCCGGCCCGAAAGGCGAGCCGCCGAAGGGCGAGCCGAACATCCCGAGGCGATCGGTGAGCTCGCCGATGATGCCGAGGTGCTTTCGGATCACGGGCAAGAGGTCGGTCACCTTCGGGTCGGTCGACGCCTCGGCGAGTTTCAGCGCGGTCTCCAAGTGGCGCTGCGCCGCCCTGATGCCGAAGACCTTCCCCTTGACCAGCTCGATATCCCCCGCGTGCATGTGCAGGGAGGCCGAGTCGGCATGCTGCTTCAATCCCGCCTTGACCAGCTTCTCGAGCAGGTCGAATTCCTCGGGGAGTCGCTTGAGGAAATCGGCCAAACGCTCGATGTCCTCGCGGCGGAACTTCAACCGCGTCGCTCGCTTCAGGTAGGCGACGACTTGCTCGATGTGCTTGTCGCGGCCCCGATACTCGATCTTGCTGGCCAGGAACCCGGCCATCTGCTCGGCCAGGTCGCCTGCGGTCTCGCTGCGACACTTCTTCTTCAGGTCGGCTTCCCAGAGCTTGTTGCAGGCATCGATCGTCGCCTTGGGCATCTGGTATCGGACCGACTCGATGGCCAGGATCAACCAGAGAGGGGTCGGCTCGACGAGCTTGGACTTGGCCTCGTTCAAGTATTCCTCGCTCCGCACCTCCTGGCCGGCCTTGGACTCGAAGGTCGCCTTCCGCGCCAGATACCCATATTGTTGCAGGCACTCGGGCAGGAGCTGCTCGGCGGCGGCGAACTCCGCGCGACCTTCATCCCATTTCTGCGAGGTCGCGAAGAGCCGCGCCAACCCGACCCGGATCATCCATTCGATCGATCGCAGGGACTGGTCCAGCGGCTTGGCGCGCCTCGCCTGCTGGATATAGGGGAGCGCGGCAATCAGCTCGTTCTTCTGATAATGGTAGTGGCCGAGGAGTTCGAGGGTCTCGCTGTCGTCGGGAAATGCGGCCAGGAGTCGCTTGGCGGCGGCCTCGAGTCCCCGGGGATCCTCCCATTCCCCGTGGACCTCGACCAGCAACTTGTAGGTGGGCCGATAGGTCGGTGCCAGCCGGATGGCTCGTTCCAGACAGTCGATGACTTCCTTCTTGGCGGCGACGATCTCCGGATCCGTTGACTTGCCGGATTTGCCGCGATGACCGGGGAGCTTGAACGGGAGCGAGGGCGGTCCGTCGCCGGACTCCTCGAGCAGAAACTCGACCTCCTCGTTATTGAGCCGGGCCACGTGGACCCAGACGATCGCCTGGGCCAGGGCCCGTTCCGAGGGGCTCAGCATCGCGACCGTATCGAGGTCGTGGATATACTGGACCCAGTGGTGGACCGTGCCGCTGGTCGTGCTGGCCTGCGGCCCGTCCCAGACGATCGCCCAGAGACGGTTCCACCGCGGGTCGATCGCCATCGGCTGGGCGACGCGGGTGAACTGCGTGATCACACGTTCGGCCTCATGCCAGCTCATGTCCTGGGCCGATTTGATCAGCGACCCGATCAACACGACCGTGAGCCGTTCGGCCAGCTTGGGGTCGATCTGATTCAGGGCGTGGCGGAGCGGTCCCAGCAGCCGCAAGACCTTGGTCCAGTCGTGTACGGCGGCGAAGTTCCTCACCTGATGAATCCGGTCGAGGATCGGCTCGCCGAAGACGAGCTTCTCCATCGCCTCCATGCCGGCCGGATCCGTGCCGGCCGACTGCGTCGCCATCCGTCGTAGCCGCTCGGCGATCGCGGCGGCCGTCCGCTTGGGATCGAGGCGGTCCCAGTTCGAACGGATCTCGTCCTGGTCCTGGCGATAATAGGCGGCCAGCCCGCGGACGAAGAATTTCCACTCGCTCAGGGGCGAGCTCCGCGCCAGGTCGCGGATCACCGCCATCGCACCGTCTTCGTCGGCGGCCTGGAGCTTCTCCAGCGCCTGGCGAATCAGTCCGGCATCGCGGACCAGTTCCGCCGAGACCGGCCCGGCGCGGTCCGGATGGATCACGACGCGGTCGGCGGCCAGCGCGTCGATCCGCTGCTTCAGCTCCGGCGAACCGAGCCGCTCCTGGATCTGGATTGCCGGCTTCTCGAACCCCAGCGCGATCAAGAGCCGGACCAGTTCCTCCAGCGAATCCGACGACGTCACCCCGAAGTCGAGCAGGTGCTGCGCCACCTCGACCGCCGACGTTTGCATGCCCTGCTGGAGGAGCTGCCGTGCCCGGAGGAAATACGCACGCTCGAGCAACCGGTGATTCTCCGGCGAAGCGTCCTCCTTGAACGTCAACTTCGCCTGCTTGACCGCATCCTTGTACCGCTCCTTGGCGATGAGACGTTCCGTCTCGACCCGAAGCGTGGCGCTCGCCCCGGCAGCCGGCTTGGCAGCATGGCCTTGTGAGACTTTTGACGGCATGATTGAGTGCAGGCCAGTATGAAGGACCGGTCCCTATCGAGAATCGTGGTCTCCGAGCAAGATTCAAATTCTAGCCTGAAGAGCGACCAGAATCAAAAAACCGGGAGAAGATTCTTGGATCGGGAGATGGGATAACGCAGAAGGTCGGGCGATGTCCAACCGGGCCTCCGGAAGAATAACGGATAGGAGTTTGGGCTCGTCCGCTCGCTTTCGAGTGTTAGAAACGAATTTCTACTGGACTTTTGACCAGAATCTTGGGTTCGTTCTCTCGATTTGGACGGGCACTGGGTTCGTTAGGTCGAGTCTAAGCCGGCTTTCCATGATTGTAATCATCGATTCTGCCGTTCAGGAAGATCGCGCGCATTTCCACTTGGAAAAAGTATAGAACAGTCCGAAGGAAACGGAAATCGCGTTCCGCAAGAGCGGCTTGTTTCAAAACCGTCAGGGTCCTTCCGGATGGCCCCCGATGCGAAGCCTGGATGCACCCCACCGCTAAAGTTTGCTTCCATGCATCGGATCAGCACTCAGCCTCCATCCGGCCAGAACGAGGTCCGCCAAGACTTTGTATGCGATATATCCTCGACCGTAATGAAGGTTGGTGAGGTATTCGTATTCCTCGACTGAACGCTGGAAGACTGGCTTGAGATCATGCGGGAGCGATGCCTCAGCTTCCTTATATTTCTCGCTGGTGATCGGCATGTCCGACCCTCAAGTGATGCATGGTGGCAGGCAAATGGTCTTCAACTGACAACCAGCGCCTCTGCTTGACTCGCGGGTCTATGCTTGACGTCGAGGGTATAACAAGCCGCCAGTCCTGATAGGGTGGCACCGGCTTCGATGGCGTCGTGAGGGATCAACAGGTACGACCAGGGCTTTCCACCGTGGGCGAGTTCATGATCGGTCGCGTGACGGCACCATTCGACAGCGGCCCGAGCTTTCGCGCGGACATCGGGGGCGTCGATCTCGCTGGCTTTCTTGGGCTCGCAGAGATATTTGTGAGTCGCGGTCTCCACCACGAAATCGGGCTCATAGGTCTGATCGCCGCGGTAGTGGATGCGGAGTTGGTCACGGGCTGGCTTGAACCACTGCAACTCCGCGGGCTCATCCTCCAGCAGCATCGCGAACCGACGCTCCGGGTCGGAGCCGAACTTCTGCTCGGGATAGAGGCATCGTGCGAATCCGCCGAAGATCAACTTTGGGATGTCGTGGAGCGGGGTTGGCGTCACCCGGAAGTCGCGGAGTTTCTCGCTCTCGGGTGCCGAGAACGGGACAGGCTTCAGCATCTCGAAGCCGCGGCTGGCCGAGATATCGAATTCGGTGGCACGGGTCCAGCGGTGGGCTTGCATCTGGGCATGGATCAGCTCGACGAACGTCCGCCCTTGCTGCTTCAAGACCTGGAGCACCTCATCCTCTTCGGGGAGATAAGACCGGAGGTGGGCAAGGACTTGCCCGGCGAGCTTGTAGAGTAGGTCGGCCTGCTCGTCGTAGCAGATATCGTCATAGTCGATCAGCCGGGCGATCAAGTGATCCGCGGGGCGTTCCTCGGTCGTCGGTAAGCCACGGTCCTCCAGGACGGTGCGTTCACCCGTTCGGAGTTCATGTAAGAGAATCGGCTGCTCCAAAGGGCGGTGACGCAATCCGGACAGGTCGAGGTCGAAGTCGTGGTAGCCACTCGTCACCTCTCCCTTGGGGACGATGAGGATGCGGGGAATCCCGATCGTCCTCCGCTCGTTGAGGTCGAGCACCTTATCTACGACCGCGGCCACGTCGGGCTCGCCGCCCATCGCCTCGAATTCCAATTGTCGGGCGCGACCGCCGCGGCCACCCTGGCGATGATCTCGGACCGCACGCCCGGCGACTTCAACGCCGCGACCGTGGGCACCTGCTTCGTGTCGCGCTCATAGCCGCGGATGATGTTCAGCGTCGCCTGGGCGACCTTCCGCTCGGCCTCGGTGGCGAACACGGGGGACTTCGGCGGTGTGACCGCCTCCTTGCCGGGAGCAGGCGGGCTGGTGGACGTCCCGGAAATATCGTCGAGGAGGGACGGCTCGACGATCCGGGTCACCTTGCGCTCCAGCCCCACATCCTGGCCGATGATGATCGTCTGGAGCTTGAAGTTGATCGACGAACCGGGTTTGTTCGCCTCGTCGATGATCTCCTGGAACTTGTCGTGGGCGACGATCGCCAGCCGGTCGACGGCCTTGACGCCGGTGCGATGGCCGTAAGGGAGGCGGAGGCCGCGGCCGATCGATTGCTCGACGAGCGTCTTCGAGTCGGCCTTCCTCAGCGGCACGATCGTGTAGAGGTTGGTCACGTCCCAGCCCTCCTTGAGCATGTTGACGTGGACGACGATCTCGGTCTTGTTGTCGGGCGATTCGACCGAGAGCAGCTCGCCGACGGTCTCCTCTTTCTCCTCGCCCGAGAGCGTCGAATGGACGGTGATGACCTTGTCCTTGTAGTCGCCATCGAAGAAATCGTCCTGCTTGATCCTCTCGACGATCTTCTCGGCGTGGGCCACGTCCTGGGCGATCACCAGCATGAAAGGCTTGACGAACGGCTTGCCGTGCTGCTCGGCGTAGACCTTCAGCTCGGCCTTGGTGTCCTCGTGGAGGCAGATGCCATCCTTGAGCTTGACCTCTTCCAGCTCGGCGGGCCGATCCTTGTAATCCTCGACACGGAAGTTCTGCTTGGTAGCGATGGCCGGCTCCTTGACGAATCCGTCTTCCATCGCCTGCGCCAGCTTGTACTCGTAGATCACGTTCTTGAAGGGGATTGTCTTGGTGCCGGCCTCGATCTGGGGCGTCGCGGTGAGCTCCAGGCCGAGGATCGGCCGTAATTCGTTCAGGACCTTGATTCCCGCCCTGCCGCGATAGCGGTGGGATTCGTCCATCAGCAAGACGAGGTCATCAAGGCCCGCGAGGTAGTCGAAATAGGGGCCGCCGATCGTCTCGCGGAGCCGCTTCATCCGCGGCGCCTTGCCGCCCCGGACCTCGGTATTGATCTTGGCGATATTGAAGACATTGATGTGGATGCCCCTCGCGGAAGCCGCCCAGCAGACCCTTGCGAACACCGCGGCCGTCCTCGTAGTTATCGCCGGTGATCACCTCGACGCCCTCGGTGGCGAACTCGCCCAGCCCCTTGAAGACGTACTTGGGCGCGTTGGGGGTGAAGTCGGTGATCAGCTTGTTGTAGATCGTCAGGTTCGGGGCCAGGACGAAGAAGTCGTTCAGCCCGTGTTCCAGGTGCAGGTAGGCGATGAACGCCCCCATCAGCCGGGTCTTGCCGACGCCGGTCGCCAGCGCGAAGCACAGCGAGGGAAAGTCGCGCTCGAAATCGGCGACGGTCGGGTACTCGGAGCGGATCACCTCGAGCGCGGCCTTCGGTTCGGCCCGTTTCTCCAGCGGGACGATCTCGCAGACCCGGTCAAGGATCTCCAGCGATCGCCGCTGCGGATCCCGGAGGCTCAAACGACCGCTGATCGCGTTGACGGTGCGGATGCTCATATTGCGGGTCTCAGAAATGAGGGGCGAGCGAGCATCCGTGCTTGTGGATCTCGATCAGCCTTCTGTCTCGATCTTGTCGAACAACGTCGGACCGGAATCCTTCTTACGCGTCTTCCGGGTCCTGGGCGGCGGGGTGTCGTCACCGGCGATGGTCCCGGCCGACGGCAGGTTGGCGACCTTCAGGCTGCAATCGTCCTTGCCGAACTCACAGCGGGCGAGTACCGCCTTGGGGATCTTCTTGACGGTGAGGTTCAGAAGGTCGTCGAACGCGCCCGACGAACGCCTTGCAGCAGATCAGCAGCGACCGGCCCTCGCCGACCTGATTATTCAACTGGACCAGTTGCTCGCGGATGAGCGTCTGGGTCGTCGTATAGATGAAGTCGCGCTCGGTCGAATGCCCTTGCTGCCAGTAGACCGTCTCGCTCGGGTCGTACGTGAAACCCTCGTGCTTGCACATCGCCTCGGCGAGCATGATGGCGTTGTAATCGCGATTGATGACCCATTGGCCCCACTTGTCTTTTTCCGGCGAGCCGGAAGTAGCGGAACCCTCCGCCGCCCTCCCAGCCTACGGACTCAGTAATGCCTCCCGGGTCAGTCCCGTCGATCACCTTCTTGAGCCGAGGGATGATATGCGTGTGGCAGTGCTCGCCGAGCTCGACCATGATCCAGCGGCGGCCCATTTTGTGGGCGACCGCGCCCGTCGTGCCCGAACCGGCAAACGAATCGAGGACTGTGTCTCCAGGATTTGTTGCTATGGCCAGGATGCGATATAGGAGTTGTTCAGGCTTCGGCGTCGCAAACGGTTCAATCTCAGGGAGCAACTTTCGTATATGGTCTCTCTTCGCCGACTGGTTCGACCCGGCTTCATCCGCAGCCCACCAGCTTCGTGGAACCACACCCTCCTGCACTTCCGTTAGATACCTTTTTATGACTGGCAGGCTATCGCCTTCTCTCCCAAACCAGACCTTCTCCTCCGCCACCGCCTTCTCGAAGGAATCTATGGAGAATCGCCAGTAATTGCCGGATGGAGGCAAAACCGTCCTGCCTGATGGCAAGACTATAGGATATCTCAATTTGTCAGAGCCACTCTTTGCCGTCCCATTGTCACCTTGAAGCCAAGGACCACGAGGATCGTTATCTGGGTTACGATATCGCGCGTTTTGCGCCTCTGTTCTCGGGAGTAGGTTTCGTTCGGAGCTCCAGGTCTTTCGATCTTTCGCATAAACCAAAACATGATCATGTGCGCTGGAGAAGTCGGTGTCGTTGCGGCGGCCCTGGTCTTTTTCCCATGCGACAGAAATGATAAAATTAACCCTCCCGAAAATTTCGTCGCAAAGCACCTTAAGATAATGACATTCCATGTCGTCGATAGTTATCCATAACGAACCATCTTGAGTGAGAAGCCGGCGTATAATCTCCAAGCGGTCGCGGATCAGCGAGAGCCAAAGCGAGTGTTCAACACCATCGTCATAGTGCTCAAATGCGGCACCGGTATTATAAGGAGGATCGACAAAAACACATTTGATCTTTCCGGCAAAGCCTTGCTCCAAAGCCTTCAACGCCAGCAGGTTGTCCCCGAAGATGAGCCGGTTATCGAAAACATCGTCTCCGCCTACCTGGCGAGAGGCGTGGGCTGCGTCGGATGAGACTCGGAGGCGCGGGAACGGGTGACGAACCGGTAGCGACCGGGAGCGGCCGAATCGCAACCGGGCGGGGGGCGGTCGAGCTCGAACGCCAGCTCATCCTCCTGGAACCGCGCCGCGCCGTCGAGCTCGTGCCGAGTTACTGCCCAGAGCCAACGCTCCAGTCGATCGAGGTAACCCCGGCTCTCGGCCAGGTTGACGCGGAGCTTCTGATGGACCTCCTCGTCGAAGTTCTCCAGGAGCTTGGTGCGGGTATCGGCCATCCGCGTGGCAATCTGGTGTTCCAGCTCGTCGCGCAGCTCGGAGAAGGCGCGATCGATCTCCTGGGTCGTGCGACAGGACTGGTAGATCTCGGCGATGCGACGCTCGAAGTCCACCCCGGATTCGAGGGCTCCCAGGACTTCATCCGAAGAGCCGAAGACGCCCTCGAAGAGCCGAAATTTCTCCGAGAGGAGCTCGAAGACGCGCTCGTCGGCGGCGTTGGAGCGATTGACGAAGTTGATGACGACCACGTCATGCTTCTGGCCGTAGCGATGACACCGGCCAATCCGCTGCTCGATGCGCTGGGGATTCCAGGGCAGGTCGTAATTGACGACCAGGGCACAGAACTGGAGGTTCACGCCCTCGGCCGCGGCCTCGGTGGCGATCAGGATATCGGCACCGTCGCGGAAGTGCTCGACGAGGGCGGCGCGGAGGTCGACGGACTTGTTGCCGGTGACGACGGGCTCGCCGGCATGGCGTTTCACCCAGGATTTATAGATAGTCCCGGAGCGATCGTCGGCGTTGATGCCGTTGATGGTCAGGACACGGCCCACGTAGCCGTTCTGGCCAAGCAGGTCGATCAGGTAGGTCTGAGTTCTTCGGGACTCGGTGAAGATGACGGCTTTCTTGGGGGCGCCCAGCTCCTCGAGCTTCTTGAAGCCCTCTTTCAGGGCCGTGAGCAGTGCCTGGCCCTTGGCGTTCTCGGTGATCGACGCGGCCAGCTTGCTGAACGCCTTCAATTCGTCGATCTCGGCCTGGACGTCGGCGGGTACGGATGGAGCTCCGTCTGACGCGGTGGGTGCCTCGACGGCCTCATCGTCGGCGGGCTCGTCGTCCCATTCGTCGGTCAGATCCTCGATCGTGTCGAAATCGTCGAGGGCCTCGGTGGTCGCGACGGGTTCGTGTTTCATGCCCAGACGAATGGCGAGAGCCTCAAGGGTGCCGGCGATGGCGAAGGTGGATGATGCAAGAAGCTTGCGCAGGACGAGCGTCATCAGCTTGCGCTGGCCGGGTGGGAGGGCGTTCAGTGCTTTGCGCCGGAGGTATTCCGATACCTGTCGTAGAGCCGACGTTCCTCGTCCGTGGGGGTGAAGTCCTGGGTGAAAGGGATGCGGTTCGTGAACCGGACAAACTCGGTCACCTGCCGGCGGAGCGTTCGTTTGCAGATTGTTCGGAGTCGCTCCCTGAGGTCTTCCAGTTGCCGCTCTTCGGCGGGCCCGCGCTTGTACCGGGCCTTGAATGCCTCGATATCGCCGAACATATGCTCGTCGATCACGCTGATCAGCCCATACAGTTCGAGCAGGTCGTTCTGGAGCGGCGTGGCCGTCAGGAGCAGCAGGGGCCGGCCTCGGACAGCATCCTTGATGGCGTTGGCGATCTTGTTCTTGGGCTTGTAGACATTCCGGAGCCGGTGCGACTCGTCGATGACGACGACGTCCCACGGGATGGCGGCGACCTCGGACTTCTTCGCGGCGGCGAAATGGTAAGAGGCGATCACAACCTTATCGCGCGGCTCCAGCGCAGACGCACCCACCTTCCTGGCGGCGTTGAACTCCCTGGTATCGATCACTTGCGAGTCGATGAAGAACTTATCGAGGAGTTCCTGGGCCCATTGCTTGCGGAGGATCGCCGGGGCGATGACCAGCACGCGCCGCTTTCGCTCGGCCCACAACTGGCTGATGACCAGTCCCGCCTCGATCGTCTTTCCCAGGCCGACCTCGTCCGCCAGGATCACCCCACGCGAAAGCGGCGAGCGGAAGGCGAACAACGCGGCCTCGAGTTGGTGCGGGTTCAGGTCGACGGTCGCGTTAAAGATCGAGGAACCGAGTTTGGCGATGCTATCCGAGGCGCTGCGGCGTGTCAGTTCGTGGGCGTAATAGGCGATGTGATAGGGTGTCATTCGTGGCGCCAACCGTCATGACCTTCGACGGAATAAGCTAAAGAGCCCAACGATGGATGCACGAACGATTGAGCGGGAACAGTTTAGCATGGAACAGTCGAAGGAAAAAGTGGTCGACTCGCAAGACTTCGTGAGGCGATCTCAACATTTCCTTGAACGGCTCGCGAAATTCGGAATTCAAACGTCGCAGATCTTAGCGATATCGGGAAGACGTCGAGCGAACAAACGAAGCAAGCAGCAATGCGCACATCAAAGCGTTTTTCCTCTTCGGCAGGATGCACGATGACCTTTCAGGAGTTACAATAACGGTGCGGCAACTCTAGCAGGAAGACCCCTCCGAGGACCGATCGATTCCCGATTCGGTGACGAGAGACACTGGATCGACAAGGCACGTGAGCACCCTTTTTATGGGCACTTGCACTGGCTTTATTTGCCGATGATTGCCGCCGTCGATCAAGAAGATCGTCGGAAAAGCAAAACCGACGGCAACCTCGGATGAAGCCGCCGCCGGTTCGTGTTTGCTTGTAGATGGATGCAGCCAAGTGGCGTTTCCGCCAGCGGACCGAAGATTCAGCCCTCCCAACCGCAAAGGTATCATACTGGGTTAGAGAGCGCTTGTCAAATTGAACCTCACCGAACGATCAAAGTGAACGGATAAATCGACCTCCCCCCTGAAACTCCCGAAGCCCCCTAGCGCCTAAGTCTCTGCTAGCCTGACAGTTACGGGAAAAACAGATGTTTCTCCTCTATCTCGATGACTCTGGATCGGTGCTCAATCGACATGAAGAATATCTGGTGCTGGGCGGAATTTGCGTATCGGAACACCAAGTGAACGACCTGACCCATGCGATGGATGAGCTTGCCTTCAAGTTCGACTCCGCCGATCCGGATTCCGTCGAGTTCCATGCCTCAGAGATCTATAGCGGCCGGAATAAGCCCTGGAACCTGCTTCGCGAACGGGAGAAACGCAGCGAGGTCATCAAGGACGTGTTGGGAGTTTTCAAGGCGGCAAGACTTCCGGCGTGTGCCGTGGCTTGCGCCGTGCATAAGAAGTCTCACCCCACGTGCGATCCCATGGAGATGGCGTTCACCGAATTGTGCTTATAGTTCGATGACTTCCTGAAGAAACGACCTCCCGTGCAGGATGAAGACGAGAAAGGAATGATCTTCCTCGACGAGAGTACGTCTGAGACGTCACTCCGCCAAATTGCACGTGACTTCCGACGTAAGGGCCTGACTACGGATGACGGTCGCCACATCGTCGACGGCCCGCATTTCGTCAGGTCGAAGACGACTCGATGCGTCCAGATCGCCGATCATGTGGCCTATTCCGTATTCCGGCACTACCATGCACAGGATAACAATTATTTGAACGTGGTGCTCAATCGGTTCCAGTCCGACGGAAGCACGTTGCGAGGTCTTCGACACCTGGAGGCCAGGATCGACGAGTGCACCTGCCCAGCCTGCCTGACCCTGGCGCCTCCGCCGGAAAACTCGTCAAATTCTGATCGGCCGCGCCTCCGCGAGCCTCGGAATCCCTCAGTAAACTCTGACATGCAAGCCCGTTTGTCGATGGGGGTAAGCGTAGGCTATCGATAGTCGCTGGGCGATTTGCGTCGGTGCTGCAAGAGCCACGCATAGAACCTCGGGTCGGCGAAGGTCGGCGTCCAGGCGTCGTGGCCGACTCCCGGGTAGAGCGTCAATCGGGCATCTCCCCCGGCTTCCTTCAGCGCCGCGACCATCCGCTCGGACTGCTCCGGAGGGACGACGCGGTCGTCGGACCCGTGAAAGGCCCAGGTCGGTAGGGCCTTCAAACGCCCGGCCCAGGCGGGATCGCCACGGCCGCAGATCGGGGCGATCGCCGCGAATCGCTCCGGGTGGGATGATGCCAGCGCCCAAGTGCCGTTGCCTCCCATGCTATTGCCGACGAGATAGACCCGGTCCGCGTCGATGCGATACCGCTTCAAGACCTCGTCCAGCAGGCTGTCGAGCGCCTCGACGTTCCAGGCCCAGTCGGCACTCTGGGGGGCGACGATCACGAACGGCAGCCCGCCCCTGTCCTCGACGCGACGGGGCAATCCCTGGCGTCGCACGATGCCGATGTCGTTGATCGCCTCACCGCGACCGTGCAGCGTCAGGATCAGCGGCCAGCGCCGGGACGACCGGTAATAACCGTCGGGCAGGTAGACCAGGTAGTCCAGTCCCGACGATGTACGACCGGACCGGGCCGTCGCGATGATCGGGAACTGTCCGACTTGCGACCGGTCGATCGCGACCCCGATCGCACCCGCGATGAGTAAGGACAGAGTCAATCGCCCGGGATGCGAATCGACCTCGGCCCTGGCTTTCGGTGCCGGTCGCCACCGCAGCAGGCCGGCAAAGATGAGCAGATCGCCCAACCGCACCCACCACGGCCCGGCAACGACTCGGCCGAAGACCTCACGAGTGGGATATCCGGCCAACGCCCGCGACAGGTCGTAGGTCAGGATGCCTGCAAGGGCCGCGATGGCTACGATCCGGGCCCCGCGGGGAGAACGTCCGCTCAGCAGCCAGAGACCGCCAAGCAGCTCGAGATCGGCCCGGATCAGGAGCCGCCAATCCGCATCCCGCGCCGAGACGGCCAGATCGTGGCCATCGGCCGCACCGGCGGCGAACAGGACGATCCCCAGGATCCCAGGGACGAATGGCCAGCGAGATCCTCGGTTGGACTCCATCATTCCGGATTCCCGTCGTCCCCCGGCAGAGCGGGAGCCTTCGGTCTCATTGCCTCCCACACCACACCGAGAGCGTCCATGACAAATGCAGGATATATCGCGACCGGGATCAAGGGCCATCCCTGGATCATCACGGCCCCTCGTACACGCTCGATCGTCGACAACTCGAAGGGTCGAGATGGGATCGGGCGATTCCGCGACTTCCGGAAACCTGAACTAGGATTCCTGGAGGGCGTTCGTCCTGTCGATCCGGGCGACTCACGAGGGCGCCGGGAGACGAATCCACGCAGATCAATTCGGCGAGGAACCGACAGGGCGGACCTCGGGAATCCCGACAACGGCAATGCGAGAACAAGATTTCAAACGAGGAGAACGAGATGCATCGTCATGATCGAAGGCGTTCGAAGTTGGTGGTCGGCAGCGAGCTCCTGGAATCGCGCGAGCTGCTCAATGCCCACATGCCGCACCATGATTTCGCCCATGTGGCCAAGGTCGCGATGTCATCGCACATGCAGATCTCGGGTACGCTGAACGGTACGAGCCCCTACACCACGGACCCGACGAATCCCGAGGCCGGCGGCGACTCGTACGCCATGTCGGGCAACACCTCGGCCGGACAGGCCACGGTCAGCGGCACCGACGACTGGATGGGTTTAGCGAAGAACGCGACGACGGAGACGGACGCTTACTATGGCGGAGACTGGACGATGACCCTGAGCAACGGCTCGATGATCGCCATCACCTATGTGGGGACCGGCAAGTACCCGGTGACCAGCGGTCCCTGGACGTTGCACGCTCACGGTGAGGCGATCGGCATCTCCGGTTCGCTGACCGGGCATGAGTTCTCGTTCACGGCGAATTCCTCCGGGGTTTCGACCAACGATCTCATCACGACGCATTTCAAGCTCAAGTCATGAGCCGATATCCACGTTCCCCGATTGAAGCCCTGCCGATGGGTCGGAGGTGATCCTCAGTACTTATGGTGGGATCGCTACAGGAGTCCGTCTCCTCGAACCACACCGGTCTCCGAGGCGAAGGTGCCACGACTTACGAGCAACGGTCGGGAGTCGAACCTTCGGAACGGATCACACGGGTCTTGTCAATTCCGTCGCAACGCAAGTCACTCAACCGAGGAGATCGAGATGCATCGTCATGCCCGAAGGCGGTCGAGATTGGTGCTGGGCAGCGAGTTGCTGGAATCGCGCGAGTTGCTCAACGCCCACATGCCTCATCATGATTTCGCCCATGTCGCCAAGGTCGCCACGCCTTCGCACATGCAAATCAACGGTACGCTGAGCGGTACGGCCCCCTTCACCACGGACCCGACGAATCCCAACGCCGGCGCCGACTCGTACTTCTTGTCCGGCAGCTCTTCGACCGGAGCGACCGCGGCCACCGGCACCGACTCCTGGATGGGCTATCCGGTCAGCTCGAGCACATACAAGGACCTTTACTATGGCGGGAGCTGGACGATGACCCTGGGGAACGGTTCGACGGTCGCCATCAGCTATGTCGGTTCCGGCAAGGAGCCGATCAGCGGGGGTCCCTGGACTTCGAGCGTCGCAGGTCGGGCGATCGGCACCTCCGGTTCGCTCGTGGGGCACGCGTTCGCGTTCACGGCCAAGGTCTCTGGAAATTCCGACTCGGCCAATGATCCGTTGACGCTTCATTTCAAGCTCAAGTCGTGAGCGGACCGCCACGTTCCAGAGCTCGACCGGCGTCGCGATGAGTCGGGGGCGAGCCCTCATGTCTGCGGCGTGAACAGGATGATCTCGACGCGTCGCGAGGGCTGGCCCGGCTGGGCCTGGTCGAGGGTCCTGGGCGTGTGCGTGCCGAAGCCGACGGTGGCGATCTTGCGGCTCTTGAACCAGCCGGCCGACTGGATCGAATGCTTCTCGACCAGGTAATGGCGGACCGCATCGGCCTGTTCCTGCGTCAGGATCTCGGCGAGGTCCTCGTCGCGGTCGTCGTCGGTGAAGGCGGCGATGACGATCTCCGACCTGGGGCGGAAGGCCGTCTTGCACCATCGGGCGACCTCGTCGAGCCGGGTGCGGCCGACGGGCGTCAGGACGGATCGCCCCGGTTCGAACAGCTCCTCGGCGCGGAAAGCCCGGCTGTTGCGATGGGCGCCGGGCTGGAAGAGCACGCGCTCGCGGTCGAGGTAGGCGCGGCGGTCGAAGTATCGCGACAACGGCCAGGTCTGCTTGAGCGCGTCGAGGTTCTCCTCGAGGGCCGTGAGCGTACGATTGCCCCGGTGGGTCAGGGCCAGCAGATCGCGGTAGAGCGACTCATCGCCGACAAGTTTTCCCAGGCTGCCCTCGCCGCGACGGATCGCGCCGGCGATCGCGTTGATCTCGCCGAGACCTTGCTCGGCCGATCGGGCGAGCGTATCCAGCCGGGCCAGCGAGCCGGCGGCTTGCTTGAAGAGGTCGGCGACCTCGATCGGCCGCTCGGAGGCGATCCGGTCGAAGTCGGCCACGAGGGGCGCATCGGGACGGCCGGGGGTCAACTCGACGACCTTGGCGCCGACCAGTCCCTCGGAGACGATCCGGGCCAACGCGTCGGTGCGGACCAGCCTCCGGAGCCGCTCGTCGAGCCGGAGGATCAGCTCGACCGGCCGGCCCGGCTCGCCCGGCGGGACCACGCGCTCGACCACCCCGGCGTCGATCCCCTGGAGACGGACGCGATGGCCGGCCTCGAGGCCGGCGATGGTGTCGAACTCGGCCCGGACGCGGAACGTCGGCTGCACGCGCCAGTGCCGGCCGGCGACCTGATATAACCCGAAACCCGCCAGCGCCAGGACCGCAAGGATGAACCCCACGTTGGCCGCCAGCCGCCTCCCCCCGATGCCGCGCCTCATCTCAGTTCACCTCCCGGATCGATCGCCAGGGTCGCTCTCGCGGTGAGTGGTGGCTCGGGCGTGTGTTGGGATTTCTCGCCGATTGGCCTCCTTGCCGATGAAGTCCGTGGACGGTGAGGTTGACGCCCATTCGCCACCCATCACGCGCCACTCGCCACCTACGTAATAGCTTGCGATAAGAGGTACCTGGCGATCAATGGTTGCAGCCCAGTTCTTCGAGACCCGCCTGGATCAGGGGGACCATCACGACGTTGGCGGCGAACACGGCCAGGATGGCCCGGACGACGCCGTGGATGGCCGCCCGGCCGACGTCCTCGGCCGATCGTCCCGCCTTCAGGCCGGTCCAGCAGGCGATCAGCCCGACTAGCAGGCCGAAGACGACCGTCTTGAGGGTCGCCGGGATGATGTCGCAGAGCCGGAGGAAGACCAGTGCCTTGCTCCAGAACAGGGCCGCGGTCAGCTTCCCGGCCGCCAGCTCAGCCCCCAGGCCGCCGAGCATCGCCGAGGCGTCGAGGATGACCGCTAATAATGGGACGGCCATCGCACACGCGATCGCCCGGGGGGCGACCAGGCTCGGAACCGGGTCGACCCCCAGCGCGATCCGGGCGTCGATCTCCTCGTTGAAGACCATCGAGGCCAGCTCGGCGGCCAGCCCCGCCCCCATCCGGCTGGCCACGAGGATCCCCGCGAGGACCGGGCCGATCTCCACCAGGACGGCCACCGCCAGGAAGCTGGGCAGCGTCGATTCGGCGCCGTGCTCGACGAGGAGGCGATGCGTCTGGAGCCAGGTCACCAGCCCCACACTCAACCCGGCCCCCAGCACGATCGGTAGGCTTCGCACCGCGACCTGCTCGAACTGACCGACCACCTCCCCCGCATGGAAGACGATCGCACCCGGGATCGCGACGATCGCCCGGACCGCGAAGGTGATCGCGTCCACGAAGGCATCGAGCCAGCCCACGCCATCCACTCGCATCACGTCCCCTCAGTCGGAGCTTGTGAAAGAATCGGATTACCGATCGCGGATTCCGGATTGCGAATCCATAAGACCTTGATGCTTCGGACTTAATACATATTCGCAATTCGCAATTCGTTATCTGGAATTGATCTATTCACAGCCTTTCACGCTTCGGTCGATCGCAGAGGCGACCCGGCCCCCAGTCCGTCCGGTTGCGGCTCTATCCACGCCATGGGAAGGTCGTCCGGCCGGGCTCGCCAGTGATCCGGGTCTGGCCCTCGGCCATGCCCGAGATCATCGACAGGGGGCAGACGATCTCCTCCTTCGGGATATCGGCGTCGCGAAGGTATTCGATGATCGATCGCGATTGTTTGGAGGAAGTGGAGACGGTCGCGACGAAACCGGCAGGTTGATCGTAAGCCGTCCGGTCCCGCAGGCACTCGACGCGGGTGATCCTCGGCACGTCGTCCGCTCGGGTCCTGGCCGACTGCCGCTCCCCAAAGCAAGTTTCGCCACCTTGCGACGAAGATGATTATCATGGCACAGGGGCGCTGGCGATCCGGGTCCGTCGGCCGTTCCATCCGGCATGCTCGATGCAGGAATTCCAAGGGCGGAGACCAATTCGCATTATTGGGACCACGGGGGATATGATGCAGGAACGCGAGGGCAACAGCCCTGGTGCGGACGCCTGGCGTGAGGCCACGAGCCGTGCATTGGCGGTCCTGGCCCCATTCTCTCAGGTCCGCCTCACGCTCCGGCTCCCACCCGATGCCTTCGATTCGTCCCTTTATCGGGATCTACCGCTCCGGGACGATGAGCGTCTCCTGGCCGTGATCGACTGCGGACCGGGCAACGCCGGCTTCTGCGCCCTGACGACGCACCGCATCTACTGGCCGGCCGGAGAGGAAGGGTCCATCGGCGGCCGGGAGGGAGGGAGTCGTCCCCAGGCCAGTGCAGCCGACGTCCCGCAGGGTCGCGAGGGCGAGGGCCTCGCGACGACCTCGCTCATGGCCTCGGCCGGCATGGAGGGATCGGCCTCAGATGCGAACGGGTCTGCCAATGGCCATGCCCCGAATGGCCATTGGGTCGATTATGGGGCGCTGCCCGGCGACTCGGGGCAGGTGCCGGACAGCGACCGACTCGACCTGGGAGGCGGACAGATCCTCACGCTGCGAGGGGCGGATCCGAGGCTGATCCCCGCCCTTGGGCGATACCTGGCGATCATGGCGGCCGGGGCGAGTGGCTCTCGAGCCTCGACCGTGCCGGAGGAGGCCGTCGCATCGCCCGGGCGGCCGAGGAACGGAGTCCTTGCCGCCATCGCGATCCGGAGCCGGATGGCCCCGGCCGATCTCGACGAATTCCGCCGCGCCCTCGACGCCGCCTCGCGACTCGTGGTCGTGACGCCCATCATGATCGCGGCTTGCGTGGTCGTCTTCGCCGTCATGGTGATCTCGGGCGTCCCGATCTTCCGGCCCAGTTCGACGCAACTGATCGACTGGGGGGCCAACGACGGGGCGCGGGTCATGCTCCGCCACGAGTACTGGCGGCTGGCGACCAGCGTCTTCATCCACGCCGGGCTGATCCACCTGGCGGTGAACCTCTGGAGCCTGATCGTCATCGGTCCGCTGATGGAACGGATCTACGGCCCTCCGGCCTTCGCCGCGATCTACCTGTCCTCGGGGATCGGAGGGGCCATCGCCAGCGCGGTGATCCCGCCGGTCCGGCCGAGCGTCGGGGCCTCCGGCGCGATCTGCGGCGTCCTGGGGGCCTTGATGGCCTTCCTGATCCTGCATCATCGCACGATCCCGCCCTCGGTGCTCAAGCTGTTCCGGGACAACCTGGTGGGGATCGTCGCGTTCATGGCCGTGCTGGGGGTCGTGGTGCCCAACATCGACCATTCCGCCCACATCGGCGGCCTGATCACCGGGTTCGTGAGCGGCCTACTCCTGAGCCGTCCCTGGCCGGTCGTCCCCGGCGGTCGGACCATCGCACGCCGGCTGGCGATGATCGCGGCGATCGCGGCCGGCCTGGCCGGCACCGCCATCGTCGCCTCGCGGCTCGGCCAGACCTTCGTGCCCCCCGCTCGACGCCTCGCGGACTTCCTCGATCAGATCCTGCCGCCCTACCGCGAGTGCTTGACCATGATGCAAGCCGCCGCCGAGGTCGAGAAGGCCGCCGACTATGACCGGGACCTGACCGACCGGGAAGGGACGACACAAGCTACCGGCGAACTCGCCGGGCGCGGGACCGCCAATCTGGACCGGTTGCGCCGGGCCGCCACGACAGACCCGGAACTCCAGGCGATGGCCGAGACGCTCGTCCGGGCGCAAGTCGGAGAGATCAACTGGACAAAGGCCCTGGGCCGATACTTCGAGACGCTCGACCTCGCCCATCTGGCCGATGCCCACGATGCGCGGGCGTTGACGAACCGGTCCATGCGGGACTTCGAACGACTCCTCGAGGCGTATCGGACCCGGCACGACTTGCCCGTGTTCCGCGTACACTGGAATCCGTGAGCATCGCGACTCGGCAGGAGACCGGCCGGGGCGCGTGACGGGCCGATTGCGGATCGACGGCCGCTCGTGATATGGTCGTGGCTCGACCCGGCAGGCGCGACGTTAACCGGCCGGGCACGGACTCGAACCTGGGCGGCGCCCCGAGACCTCGGGCGCCCGGAGGAGCCTTCATCGTGACCGAACTTCGCGGGCGAATGGCATCGATTCGTCACCGACTGCTGGTGCTGGCCGGGGGCTCGCTGCTCCTGGCCATGGCGACCGAGGCGCGGGCCGGGCTGGACGATTACGTCAAGAAGCCGGATCCGGCGTTCGCCTGGACCCAGGTCGGCGACCGATCCACGCCGGTCGGCAAGATCAACGAGCTCAAGCTGACCTCGCAGGTCTGGCAGGGGATCACCTGGAGTCATTCGCTCTTCATCTATGAGCCCACGCAGATCACTTATCCCGATGCGGCACTCCTGTTCATCACCGGCAAGAGCAACGGCGAGGTGCCCAAGGATGACGACCACCGCGCCTACTTCACGCTGGCCCAGGCCTGCGGCGCGAGGGTCGCCGTCCTCTATCAGGTCCCGAACCAGCCGCTGCTCGACGGCAAGCATGAGGACGAGCTGATCGCCGAGACGTTCGTCCGATATCTCAAGACCAAGGACGAGGACTGGCCGCTGCTGTTCCCGATGGTCAAGAGCGCCGTGCGGGCCATGGACGCCGTGCAAGCCTGGGCCAAGGACGGCGGCAAGCCGCCGATCGGGCGGTTCGTCGTCACCGGCGGTTCGAAGCGCGGCTGGACGACCTGGCTGACCGGAGCGATGGATGATCGGGTCGTCGCGATCGCCCCGATGGTCATCGTCATGCTCAACCTGGGCAAGCAGGGGCCCAACCAGCTCAAGGTCTGGGGCCAGTATAGCGAGCAGATCCACGATTACGTCGAGCGCGGGCTGATGGAGACGGTCGAGACGCCCGCCGGCACCCAGCTGTGGAAGTTGGTCAACCCGTATACGTATCGCGACCAGCTCACCAAGCCCAAGCTGCTGATCAACGGCACCAATGACCGGTACTGGACGCTCGATGCCCTGGACCTGTACTGGGGCGGGCTGAAGGGTCCGAAGTACGTGGTGGAGCTGCCCAATGCCGGACACGGCCTGGACAAGAATCGCGACTGGGCGACCAACGGGATCGGGGCCTTCTTCCGGCAGGTGGTCTCCGATCGGCCGCTACCCCGGCTCTCCTGGGACTTCGCGACCGGCGAGCGTGGCGAGCCCAGGCTGACCATCCACGCCCAGCCGGCACCGAGGTCGGCTCGACTCTGGACGGCGCACGCCCCGACGCGAGACTTCCGCGAGTCCCGCTGGGAATCGACGCCGATGGAAGCCGGCGAGACGATCACCGGGACCGTCCGCACCCCAACCGACGGACGACTCGCCCTCTTCGGCGAGCTCGAGTATCAGGTGAACGGAATCCCCTACCACCTGACCACCACGTTCTTCGAGCCCGGCATCACACCGCACAAGGAACCGGCGGAGTAGGATCTTGCTCGATGGGATCCCACCGATGTGTGCAGACCATAGAGCGTGATAGGAACTCTTATCCCGAATTCCTCGGCATTTCCGACTGTAGCCGGGGTCTTTGACCCCGGGTGCGCCTCCCGACTCCGGGAGCGTCCTCCCGGCCTCACAGAGGCCGGCTACTGTCGCCCGGATCGGTTCGCCCCGGACGAATCCGGGGACCTGGGGCGTATGAACGAGAGGTGCCGATTGCCCCATCATGGTGTGGGCGACAGCCTCCCGGTCGGGAGCGTCCGCGTCGAGAGATGGGGTCGAGACCGCCCCGATACCCGCGAAGAGTCCGGAGGGACGACACAATCCCTGACCGGCCAATGCGATGGCGAGGGTCTCGATCCCCGATTTCGCGACGGACGCCCCCGGCCGGGGGACTTGACGATGGACGGCTGGGGGATGGCCGCCGAAGCGGCCGGGCCCTTCAGTGCCCCGCTGTGCCCGTGGTTCTACACATTTATCTCCGGGACTGGTCCAATCCCCTCACGGGCTGTCGAGAATCTCCTCGAGGTCGGCTCGAGGCGGCCGATGGACCGCTGACACCTGACCACGGTCAGGGCGTTTGCGGCCGGACAAGATCATCGACCTTGGCCCAGAGGACCTCAAGGTCATGGCGATCGGGCTCGGGGATCCGCATCAGGGCCTGGGTGGCGCGGAGACCGGCCAGGTCGGGGGCGACCTTCCAGCGTGACAGGAACTGCTGCATCCGGGCCCTTTCGAACGGCTGCCCATGCCGGAGGGCCTCCCAACCATCGAGGTCGGCCTTGAGTTGCTGGTAGGCGCGTCGTCGCAACCGGGCCCTGGAGGTCTCGTCGAGCGGGGGCTCATCGTGGCCCTGTCCGGAGACGGCCAGCGCCGCGGCGCAGGCCGCGTTGTAGCGATGTGAATTGTCGCGGTCCTCGGCCAGCTTCGGCTCGATCTCGAACGCGCGATCGAAGAGCCGCGAGGCGGTCGCGAACTTCTGCTGGTCATGGGCGAGGTAGGCGAATTCCAGCGCCTCGGCGGCATCGGCGGGCTGGGCCTTGCCGCCGACGACGGCGATCAGCCGGGGGGCGAGGGTGGCCCGCCTCTGGGTCCGGTCCAGCTCCTTGCGGATGGTCGCCTGCCACTGGGGGTCGGAATACAGCTCGAAGGCGGTACGAAACCACGCGGCGGCCCCGGCGTAATCGCCCCGCTGGCGGAGCGTCGCCGCGAGATTTGCGTGGTTGAGCGGGTACAGCGGCGCGATCCGGATCGCCTCGCGATACTCCGCGATCGACTCGTCGAGCCGTCGCAACATCACCAGGCACTGGGCGAGCCGCGCATGCGCGGCGGCATAGTTGGGGAACGTGCGCACCATCTCGCGGGAGACGATGAGGGCCTCATCGGGCTGACCCTGATTCATGAGCAGGTCGGCGAGGTTCGCATAGCCCAGGTCGTATTGCGGCGACAGCCGGATCGCCTCGCGGAAAGCGGCGATCGCCTCGTCGGGCTGGCCATGATAACTCAGGGCCATGCCCAGGCAGTTGAGGATCGTGGGGTCGCCCGGCTGGAGGCGTTGTGCCTCGCGGAGCTCGAGGAACGTCTCGTCCCACTTGCCCACATTGAGCTCGGCGGTCGCCAGCAGCAGGTGGGCCGAGCCGAACCTCGGGCGCAGGGCGACGGCGGCCATGAAGTAAGGCTCGGCGCCTGGATCGCGCAGCGTCGGGTATGCCCCGGCTGGTGATCAAGGAATTGGTCACGCCGAGGCCCGACCGGGTCCCCTCCAGCAGGGCCAGCCCCAACTCGGTATTGAGCCAGTAATCGCCCGGGTAGTTGCGATGGGCCCGGCGGAGGACCTCGAGGGCACGATTGTGGTCGCCGGCCATCTCGAGGCTGTGGCCGAGGAGCCAGAGGCTCGCCGGCCCCTGGCGATCGAGGTCCGGGTCCTCGGCAAGGCGGCGGAGCGGGGCGGGGTCGGCCGAGGGGAGGGATTCGCGGAGGGCGTTGCGCCAGGGGTCGGGATCGGCGACGCGGGCCGCGGCCAGGAGCCGGCGCAACGCGGCCTGGCCGTCGGCATCGCCCGCGCGGGTGATGCCGCGACGGACGACGGCCCAGGTGTCGAGGGCGACGGCCGACGCCATGGCGACGGCGCGGGGCCGGGCGGCCAGCCGGCGGCCGATCGCCTCGGGATCGACGGTCGTCAACGTCAGGTCCAGCCCGGCGTCGCGGAACGCCTGGGCGAACGCGGCATCCGCCTTGTCATCGGCGACCATGCCACCCCGGATCTCCTCCAGACGGCCCACCAGCTTGCGATCCGCCTCGGCCGCCGAGGCGCCGCGCACGACCTGCGCCTCCAGGCCGTCGAGCCGGGCGCCCAGTGTCGCGGCAGGGCTGGCATCGTTCAGGTCGTGAACTCGTCGCAACGCGGCGAGGGCCGCCTGCCACTTGCCGGGCTCGCCGTCGGGGTCTTCGGCGGCCTGATCGCGCAGGAGCTCGGCCTCCCGCAGGGCCACTTCGACCCGGGCCCACCAGATCTGGCGTTGATAGAGTATTGAGGCGAGCCCGCCGCCGCCGACGAGCAGCAGGGCCACGATGGAGGCGGCGAGCGCGACCGCCATCCGCCGACGCCGACGCTCCTCCTCGGCGCGCGCCTGTGCTTCGACGCGCGCGAGCTCGGCGGCGCGGAGCCGCTCCTGCACGCCGGCGCGGTAGGCGGTGATCCGCCGCGCCACCTCGCGGGCGTCGCGGGGCCGCTCGGCGGGATCGGCCGCGAGGCACTCCTTGACCAGCAAGGCGAGCTCCGCGTCGACCCCGCAGGCATCGAGCCGGCCGTGCGTCTCGGCGACCTCGCCCCGCGCCGCGCGTCGCTCGATCTCGTCCGAGGTCCCCCCGGCGAAGGCCGGGGTCCCCGTGAGGATCTCGCAGAGGATCGAACCCAGGGCGAAGACGTCGGCGCGCTCGTCCAGGGCCTCGACCTCGCCGCGCGCCTGCTCGGGCGCCATGTAGGCCGGGGTCCCCATCACGCTCCCCGGCCGCGAGGAGTCGTCGCGGTCCCCGCTCCGCCAAGTGGCCACCGCCGACTCGTGCGGCTCGACGTCGACGGCCGGCCCGTCCTCGTGCTCGGGTGCATCGGGCCGCAACAGGACCTTGGCCAGGCCCCAGTCCATGACCTGGACCTCGCCGAAGCTGCCCACCATGATGTTCGACGGCTTCAGGTCGCGGTGGATGACCCCCCGGCATGGGCATAGGCCATGGTCTGACAGACCGATTCGAAGATCCCGAGAAGCCGCGGGCGATCGGCGTCGCGATCGACCCGCGCGGCGAGCACCTCGGCGAGCGTCTGGCCCCGGATCAACCGCATGGCGATGTAGGGCCGGCGATCGGCGAGGGTCCCCAGCTCGTAGACGGGCACGACGCCCGGATGCTGGAGCTGGCCGCCGATCTGAGCCTCCTCGATGAACCGGCGGACCATGTCGGGCTCGTCGCGGTACTGCTCGCGCAAGACCTTGACGGCCAGGTCGCGGCCGAGGTCGGCATCGTATCCCTTGAGGACGACTCCCATCCCGCCCCGGCCGATCACGCCGAAGAGGCGCAACCGATCGGCTCGTTCGGGATCGCCCGGCCCGGGCATCCCGGACGGCGACGGCGACGCCCCGGCCCCCGAGCCCGATCGCAGCAGCTCTTGCGGCACCCGGCCCAGCGTGTGGGCCAGCGTCGCCAGGAAGCTCGACGACGCCGGCCCCGCGGTCACGAGCAGGTCGTCCCGATCCGGTTCACTCCCCGGAGGCGCGGCCACCCCCGCGCCGGTCCGCATCAGGCAGAGCGGGCAGAGATCGCCCGGCGCCTCGGCGGGCCGAGACTGACCGCATCCGAGACATCGTTTCGGTTCGCCCATCATCGAGACCCTCCGAAATCACTCTGTACGGAAACCAATCTTGGATGTGACGACCCGATCGAACAAGCGAAGACCATGACGAAGGCGTGCTACCGTCATCGTCCTTTGCGTCGATCTCTTCACGCCGCCATGGATTAGAGAGAAAAGACGATCCTAGTCATTTTTTGAGACACGAACTCGCGAGGATCGAGTACAACTGGAAACTGGAAGGAAATCGAAGCTCTCGCCACCGAAGGGAAACGGCGCATGGATCACCCCGGCACCATCACGCGGATCATTCGCGACCTGGAAGGCGCGGAGCGTCCGCGCCGGGATGACGCGGTGCGCCAGCTCTGGGAGCGATTCTTCGCCGATCTGACGGTCTATGCCCGGAAGCGACTGCGCGCGATGAATGCGCCGATGGGACACGCCGACGAGGAGGATGCGGCCTCGCGCGCGTTCACCAAGGTCTGTCGCGGGATCGAGCGCGGCCAACTCAAGCTGGCCAGCCGCGTCGATCTGACGAAGGTGCTCCGATCGGCCACGGCGCGCGAGGTCTTCACGCTGCGCAGCCAGGCCAGGAATTCCGGGGGCTGGTCCTCCGAGGGCGACTCCGCCCTGGGTCAAGTCGCCGACCCCGCCCTGCCGCCGGACCTCCTCCTGCTGGCCTTCGACGCCTGCCAGCGGTTGCTCGAGCTGCTCGAGACGGACGACCTCCGGCAGGTCGCCGTCTGGAAGCTGGCCGGTCACACCAACGCGGCAATCGCCGCCAAGCTCGGCTACTCGGCGGCGACGGTCGAGCGCACCCTGTCCTACATCCGCGAGACCTGGCGGCGGACCTGGGTCGACGCCGTTCCCGGTGGATCCGCCAAGCCCGGCCCGCGCCGGGGCTCCTCGACGTCGAACGGACGTCCCGGGATTCGCCGGCATCGCGGATGTCGAGGCCGACGACGCGGACAAGATCCTCCGCGACCTCGCGGGGTTGAGCTAATTAAGTCAGACTGCGGCTTGCTCGGGATACCCTTCGGCGACGGTCCCATCGGCAGGCGGAGCACCCGCAAGGCGGCGAAGAGGCGCCAGGCCGCCCCGGCGATGAGGAGGGCGATCAGAGTCAGGGTGAGTAAACCCGGCTCCGGCACGCTGTTCGCGACGAGGAGCAGCCCGTTCGGCGTACTGAGGCCGCCACTTCCGGCCTGTACAAGGGCGTCGAGGAACGCTCCGCTACTGCCATCGTAGCTGAGGATCGCGCCGCTGCCGCTGGCGACCCGGAGATCGCCGTCGGGGGCGAAGACCGGTTCCGCGGGTGCACTCAGTGCCTGTCCCATAAGACCATTTGCGCCGCCGCTCGGGACTCGACCCGATGGTTCGTTTTCGACGACTCGACGCAACCGAATTCGACTCGCGGAGGATCTTCGACGGTCGATCGGCGATCGGAAAACCGTCGAGGATCTCCGAGCGTGCCCCAGGCGTCGAGGCGCCGGGGCCTCGGCTGTCAACTACACTTCTGTCCGCCGAAGTAGAAATAGCTGTCGGCGATCACCCCGCCGGTCTCGGTGTAGCAGGTCGGGTCGGACTCGTAGCCGCTCAGATCTGCCCAGGCCGATGAGCCGGAGGTCTCGATGTAGAAGATCTGGTTATGGTAGGCCGCCTTGCCGAATGCCTGGGCGGCCAAGGCACCGCTGCCCATCTGGCCACTCGTGGGCAGTCCGTAGACCTCGCCGCCGTACTCGATCTCGGTGGCGGCGGTCGCCAGCGGCCCGGTGCCGTAGAGCGCCTTGGGATAGTATCCGACCGCGGTCTGGGCCCCTGATCCCTGGAGGAAGAGCCACCAGTTGCCCGTGCCCGAGTCCCTCTTCCACTGCATGTTGATCTGGTATTGCGTGCCCCCCGTGGTGCTCACCGGGCTCAGCGCACCGCCGAGCACCCAGGTCTTGTTGGTCTGGACGAACGCTTTGCAGTCG
Organism: uncultured Planctomycetota bacterium; assembly: GCA_963777695.1. Taxonomy (GTDB): domain Bacteria; phylum Planctomycetota; class Planctomycetia; order Isosphaerales; family Isosphaeraceae; genus CAVZRC01. The sequence goes on along the minus strand of CAVZRC010000005.1, from coordinate 58,696 downwards.
AGGTTGTAGCATCCCGTCGTCGTGTAGGCGTTGGCGGTCCAGTAGATGAACAGGCGGGGCGTAGCCGTGCCATACTTGGCGGGAAAGACCTGCCACCCACCCTCGACGGTCTGGAGCGTGTTGCCCGTAAAGCTCCCCCCCGTGTACCAGTGCTGCGAGAGCGAGAAGCCGCCGGAGACGGGCGTCGGGCTCCAGACGTTCAGTAACGACGAGCCGCCGATGTTATTGACGCCCTCCGCCCCGGTCCCGTAGTGATGCCCGGTGTGGATGTCGGAGGGCGTCGCCTCCGCCTCACGCCTAGCCCTCATCTGCCCGGGGTGCATCCCCCCGCCCGGAGTCTTCTGGAAGAATTCTTGGGCTGTCTTGAACCGGGCCATCTCTTCGAGGGTGAGCCGGCGCATCGGGATCATGCCATCGGGACAGGACATCTCGTTGCCGAACTGGTCGAGCTTCCCTTCGGCGAGCTGGGCGTCGACCATCGATGCCTTCGGTCCGGCGGTCGCCCGCCCGTTCTGGGGAGGGAGCGGCTCGGCCTCCGGCGGGGTCAGTTGCATCGCGTGCCCCTTCAGGGCGGGATGGCTGAGAGTCGGCTGTTGCTCGATTGGCACGCAGTCAACGACGTCGCCGTCGGGGGTCGCGAACGAGTGGGCGACCTTCACGCCTTTGTATAACGAAAGGACGTGGGCTTTCATCGCTCCGAACTCGGCCTCGCCGATCCCATCGGCCCCTCGGGCCAGCGGCGACCCCTCGAAGGAGTCGGCCTTGACGGACTCAACTTGCCCGATGAACTCATCAAACGGTATCACTGGCATTGCTTCAACTCCCAGATAGGAAATGTCGGAAGCGGCCTTCCATCCCGCCCCGCCACGGCGACGGGCGGATCGATCCACGGCGCCCCGTGCCTTCCAGACATCATAACCAGAGTTTTGATCTGATATCAAAAATAATCTTAAGAATATTTTTTCCACCTTGCCCATCGGCTGGCCCCCAAGCCGGGCGAACGGCTCGGGGGCGGCCGCGGCGACGGAGGCGGTCGTCACCAGGACGGCCAGCAGAAATCCCATGCTGTCTAGCACGATGTGGCGATTCCGGCCGTCGACGTCCGTTGGCGTTGTCGCCGCCTCGCTCCTCGCCTCCGCCGAGCTCCCGCGCGGCGGCAGCCGGATTGAGGCAGGATGCGATCCCGCCGCCGCTGTGGTGAGACGTCACGATCGCGCGGAGATCGCGGGAGCACGACGTAGCCAGACGGAAGCGAGTACGACGACCGCGCCCAGGAACGACAGCGTCAGGGATACTGGCTCGGGCACCGCGCTGACGCTGACGTCGTCCAGGTTGAAGAAGCCATTGTCGTCCCGGAACCCGAACTGGAGGAGCGTCGATGAGCTCGTAGCCGTCAACGTGAGTGACATCGCGGAGTAGGCGAAGACCGGCAGGTTCAGCTCGTCGAAGGTCGTCCCCCCGAGGGTCACCTGGAACTCGCTCGGGGTCTGGCCGTCGCCCGCGAGGAAGAAGGTCAGCTCGTAGTTCGTCCCGACCGTCGTGGCCAGCGTCTGCGACAGATAGCCGAGGCTCCCATCGGGGCCGAAATACGCGGCGTAGTCGCCACTGTTGGCGATGCCGGTGGTGACGCCCGTGTAGTCGGTGTTCCCCGATTGCGTCCAGCCGGTGAAGTCGCCGGTCTCGAAACCACCATTGACGACGAGGTCGGCCGTCGCGAAAGCCGGGCATATCATGCCGCCGATCAGCACGACTGATGTTGACAAGGCGAGTCTGAAAATGTTCATGAGCGATTTCTCGAGTAGAGGGGAGACGAGGCGGTGTAGGTGCAGGATGTCCACATCCCGGACGACCGACGGAAGTGCGCGGCTTGCGAGACCGTTGCGTAGACGACGGTCCATGCCGTGTAGCACGCGGTCCCGCCGCAGCCGGCAAGGTCGGTCACGGATTCGGCCGACGTTCGGGAACGACAGCGACTCCCGGAGGCAACTCGGGAAAGAGGATGACGTGATTGGATGTGATGCCCCAGATGCCGCCTTCCTTGGTCATCACCAGTGTCAGCAATCCTTTCTGTGGCCCCCAAGCCTTGCCGTACGGGCCAACAACCCCGGTCATCGTGTAACGAAGGTCCACGGTCGCCACGTCGGTGCGAATGAAGCGGATGGCGGTTTTCCCGTTTGTGACTCTCGAGTCCTTGAAGGAAGGTACGTCCTTCTTCGAGTCGGAACCGGAGAACATCGACCGATAATAGGCTTCCAACGCGGCGCGGCCCTGGAATTCTTGGCCGAGCGGGTTGGTCAGCTCGGCGGCCGGGTGGAAGATCATCGAGCAGGCGACCGGATCGTGTTCGTTGAACGCCCCCTCCGCGGCGGCGAGCACCCTGCGAATGGCCTTCTCACCATCGGCGCGTTCCTGTGCGGAGGTCGGCGCCGGCGAGATGAAGCCGACCGCGACGGCGAAAGCCGCCAGTGAGGACAAGACCTGAGTTGTTCTTTTCATCGGGATCATTCCTTGTTCAAAGGGGTTCGAGGATGGTCGCCATGGCTTTGAGCTGATTGGGGCTCACCGTCGGAACGAAACTGCGGCGAGTGGACACGAGAGGTCCGAGTGGACCGACGCTTCGAGCCGGAGTTCGGAGTACGCGAGGCGTGGTGACGGCGAGTGCCTCCGCGAGTGGAATCAGTCCGAAAACTCGCCCGGTGGACGGGGCGACCGGAGGGGCCTCGGAGGCCGCCGGCCTGATGATGGGGCCGCGGCCGGCGATCGGCGTTCCCCGCACCGAATCCGGGCCGACGCCGAACTGGCTCGCGGGGATGACCCAGGGCTCGGCGCCGTGGATGCCATCATTGGCGTTGAAATAGAGCGACCCGTTCACGTTCGCGATGACCGGATCCAGACTCAAACCGTTGACGGTTATGACGAATCCTCCGGTATCGGCGAAGGAGTCGCCGCCGCCGGGGTTGATGTCCATGACGAGCTTCGTCCCGGCCGTCGTCCCGTCGCTCTCCCAGAGCTCGCGACCGTGAGTTCCGTCGTCGGCCGCGAAGAACAGCAGTCCGCCCGCGATGGCGAACGTGGGGCTGTATGGCGACAGCGAGCCGGCCACGCCGGGGTCGATATCCTTGACCATGACGGTGCCATTGCTCGTGCCATCGCTCCGCCAGAGTTCCGTCCCGTGCGTGCCGTCGTCGGCCGTGAAGAGCAGGGCCCCGTTGAGGTCGATCAGGGTCGCGCCGGAGGATTGGGCCGAGCCGGCCGAGCCGGGGTTGATGTCCTTGACCTTGGCGGTGCCCAGCGTCGTACCGTCGGTCTCCCAGAGCTCAGTGCCATGGACGCCGTCGTTGGCTTCGAAGAAGAGCTTGTTGCCCACAACCGTCAAACTGCTGGGGTCCGAGCTGCCGCCGCCGGGGTTGATGTCCGCGACGATGGTCGTGCCGGCCGGGGTGCCGTTGCTCTCCCAAAGCTCGCGGCCGTGGACACCGCCACTAGCCGAGAAGAAGAGGAGGCCGTTGAAGGCCGTCAGATGGCTCGGGTACGAGCCGTTGGGGATCACGTCGCCGTAGGAGTCGGTGGTCGATCCGGGATTGATATCGGCGACGAGCACGGTCCCCGCCGTCGTCCCGTCGGTCTTCCAGAGTTCGTCGCCGTCAGTCCCATCGTTGGCCGTGAAGTAGAGTGACCCGCCCACGGCGGTGAACTGGCCGGGGTATGAGCTCTGCGGGCCTGGGTAATAAGTCCCGTCGTAACTGTAACCCTGGAGGGGGTTGATGTCCTTGAGGAGGGTCGTGCCGGCCGTGGTCCCGTCGCTCTCCCAGAGCTCACGGCCGTGGACGCCGTCGTTGGCGCTGAAGATCAGTTTGCCATCGAATTCGGTGAAGTCTTGCGGAGACGAACCGCCGGCGCCCGGGTCGATGTCCGCCACGAGTACTGTACCGGCGGCCGTCCCGTCGCTCTGCCACATCTCCGTACCGAGGACGCCGTCGTCGGCGCTGAAGATCAATTTGCCGTTGAAATCGGCGAAGTCCTGCGGGATCGAGCTGCCGGGGCCCGGATCGATGTCGTCCACGAGCGACGTGCCGGCGGCCGTCCCGTCGGTCCTCCAGAGCTCGCTGCCGTGGATGCCGTCGGTGGCCTCGAAATAGGTGATGCCGCCCGCACCGAAGAAGTCCGTCGGCAAAGAGCCGGCGTCGGTCGCGTTGATGTTCGCGACGAGCGAGGTCGACGATGCCTTGCCGAGGGTCGTCCAGAGCTCCGCGCCATGGATCCCGTCGTTGGCCTGGAAGAAGATCCGCCCGTTGTTGGCCGCGATGGCGGTGACGGCGGCCCCTTGCCCGTTCGTTGCCACGCTTCCCGGGTTGATGTCATCGACGATCGTGGTCCCGGCCGACGTCCCGTCGGTCCTCCAGAGCTGGTTCCCATCGGTGCCATCGTTGGCGCCGAAGTAGAGCTTGCCGCCCAGGACTGCGAACTGGTTGAGGCTGGTCTGGTTCCCGGCGTCGGGGTACGAGCTGCCGCTGCCGGGGTTGATGTCCTTGACAAGTCTGGTGCCGGCCATCGTGCCGTCGGTCTCCCACAGCTCGCGCCCATTGGTCGCGTCGTACCCGCTGAAGTAGACCTTGCCGTTCATGGGGGTCATGTAGCGGGGGTCGGACTCGGTGCTGACGAGTGTGGTGCTGGCGATCGTGCCATCGGTTTTCCAGAGATTGAAATTCGCCTCGAAGTACAACGTGCCGTTCACATCCGTAAGGCGCTGGGAATATGGGGTTGTCGAGAGGATCGTGGTACCGGCGACCGTGCCGTCGCTCTTCCAGAGATCGCGGCCGTCGGTGCCGTCGGCGGCGACGAAGTAGAGGTTCGCCCCGCTGGCGGTGAGGAAGCTGGGGAACGAACTGCCGCTGCCGGGATCGATGTCATCGAAGAGCTTCGTGCCGCCCGGAGTGCCGTCCGACTGCCAGAGCTCAACGCCGTGCGTGCCCTCGTCGGCCTCGAAATAGACCTTGCCTTCGAAGGGCGTGAGTTGGGACGGGTTCGAGCCGTCGGGACCCGGATCGATATCCGCGACCATGGTCGTGCCGGCGGTCGTGCCGTCCGACACCCAGAGCTCCTTGCCGTGCGTGCCGTCGTCGGCGGCGAAGTACATCTTGCCACCCACCACCGCGGCGGACACGCTGTAAGAGTCCGAGCTCCCCGTGCCGTTGTTGATGTCATCGACGAGCGTGGTCCCCGCGGCCATGCCGTTGCTCTTCCAGAGCTCGGTGCCGTGGACGCCGTCGTTAGCGAAGAAGAGCAGCGTGCCGTTCAGGTTCGTCATCCCGAAAATGCCCGAGCCGGCGGGCCCGGGTTTGATATCCTTGACGAGCGACGTGCCGGACGCCGCGCCATTCGTCTTCCAGAGTTCCTGGCCGTGGACGCCATCGTTGGCAACGAAGAAGGTCATGGCACCGACCGCCGTGAAGCCTTGGGGGCTTGAGCTGGCGCCGAGCGTGTTGATGTTCGCGACGAGTTGCGGCGTCAACGACATGAGCGTCCGGCTCTCGAGGGCCTCGAACCGGGGAGGCACGTCGCGGCGGCGTCGTGCGATCTCCGATCGCCGGGGTGAAGAGCTCGACGGCCGGTAAACCCGGGGAAGTGAAGTCATTGCAAGATCCTCCTGGTTGTGGTTGACATATTCATGAGTCGGCGTTGATGGAGACGTCGGCCTGCGGTCACCGTCGGGGCGCGACATCAAGGCTTGGGGCTCGGGACGGTCCAGATCGGCCGGGCGCCGTCCAGGGTGGGATAGGGCCCGGAGAGCATCGGCGATCGGGCCCCAGGCAGGACCTGGACGTCGAAGATCTCGTCGATCCCCGAGGCGAATTCGATGTGAGCGGCGAGGCGGCCGGATCGCAGGTCGACCACGCCGACGCCACATTTGAGCTCCTCACGCCGCTCGGCGATCGGGACGCCGCCGAACGTAGAGGTCTCTCGGACCTTCGACAGCCCGATGAACGCGAACGGCCCCGCGAAGGCCAGTCCGCGGGCGTAGCCGGGCAGCTCGACCACGTCATCATGCCGGCCGCTGGCGGGATCGATCCGTACCAGCCGGCCCATCCCCGAGTGGAGCAGCCAGATCTGGCCGCCGTACACGCGGGGCGAATGGGGCATGGCGAAGCCCCGCGCCACCGTCTCGTTGCTATCAACGTCGATCAGGGCGCCGCCGGTTGCCTTCCCGGGCCGCCAGCCTTGAGGCCCGTCGGTCTCGCCCAGGACGGTCACGTACTTCGGTCGTCCGTCCGACATCGCCAGGCCGTTGAGATGGCAGCGGTCTTCCGGGGCCAACGTCGAGACGAACGGCGGCCGCCATCGCGGTTCGAAGCTGTGTTCCGGGTGCAGAGTGCACAGGCAGGAGAAGGCCGTGTTCACGACCCAGAGGTCCTCGCCCGACCAGGCCAGCTCGTGCCCCTGGATTTCCCCGGTGAACCGCGACGACCGGGTCACGAAACAGGCGTCGTGGCGGCCGGGCGGCTCGATTCGGGGTGCCAGGTCCGGTGCGCTCTTGAGGAACCAGATCTGTGCCCGCGCCCCGACGGCGATCATGCCGCTACGGACCGCCAACCCCATCGCCCGTTCGAAGTTGTGGTACGAGAGTGCCAGTTCGCCCCCGGCGACGCCGACCCCGACCACCTTGCCGGCCTGGTAGGTCGAGACCAGGAGTGAGGCGTTGAGCCCCTCGAGGATTGAGGGCAGGTTGCGCGTGTACTCGTGCCGTACCTCTCGCATGGTCCGATCCCGGCCGGCCTCCGCAGAAAGGCAGGCAATTTCGGAATCGGACGTCACTTCGGGCACTCGAAGGTCGAGGACCGCCATGGGGCGAACTCCGTTGATGAGCCGGGCTTCGCGGAAAGGATCGGGGCGTGCCGGCATTGTTCCCGTCGGCATCGCATCGACTCTGGGTAGAATTGCGCATCAGGCCGAGGCGCAAACCGGTCGTCCGCGAAAAACCGCGACGGTGTATCCTGAATGCCCCGGTTCGGGTGAAATGGAAGGAATCCCGAAAATACCCGTGTATGAATCGCCGGGGCGCGCAATTATCCCCTCTATGACTTCACCAACCGATGACGGACGCGACGCCCCGCCGGGACTCGCCGAGGGCGGTGGCCCCGGGGATGAGCGGCCCTTGGGCTGCCGGTTCATGGAACACTGGGACCGCCTGCACCGGATGGTCGAGATGCGCCTCGACCGCCGCCTTCATGGCCGGGTGAATCCGTCCGATGTCCTCCAGGAGTCGTACCTCGAGGTCGTCCGGTCGATGCCGGGCTACCTGAGCGACCCGAGGATCCCCTTCTTCCAGTGGCTCCGCCACATCACCGGCATGAAGCTGATGGCGCTGCATCGCAAGCACCTGGGAACGAAGGTCCGCAATGCGGGTCGCGAGGTGCACCTGGGCGGCACCGGGCCGCAGACGAGCTCGGTCACGCTGGCCGCGCGACTCCTGGGCCGACTGACGTCTCCCAGTCAGGCGGCGGCGCGCGCCGAGCTCCAAGTGCGCGTCCAGGACGCGCTGAACGGCCTCGACCCGATCGACCGCGAGGTGCTCTCGCTCCGCCACTTCGAGCAGTTGACCAACTCCCAGGCGGCGCGGCTCATGGGCATCAGCGAGGCGGCCGCCAGCAACCGGTATGTTCGCGCCCTGAAGCGGCTCAGGCCGATCCTCGTGGGCGGGCCCGACCTACTCGGCCAGCTCTCCGGTCGTGCCGGGCCGGGAGGCCGCGATGACCGACCCTGACCTCCGCCGCAACCCCGTGGAGATCCTGGCCGAGGAGTTCCTCGAGCGATACCGTCGGGGCGAGCGCCCGAGCGTGACCGAGTACGTCGCCCGGCATCCCGAGCATTCCGACGAGATTCGCGAGATCTTTCCGGCCCTCCTGGCCATCGAGGAGGCCGGTCCTCGCGCGGCGGCCCCCCGCCACGCACCGTCGCAGGCCGACGGCGCCCTACCGGACCGGCTGGGCGACTTCCGGATCGTCGGCGAGATCGGCCGCGGCGGGATGGGCGTGGTCTACGAGGCGATCCAGGAATCGCTCGGTCGCCATGTGGCCCTGAAGGTCCTTCCCCTGGGGGCGTTGGCGGATCCCGCGGGGTTGAAGCGATTCCGACGCGAGGCCCGCTCGGTCGCGACGCTGCACCATTCGAACATCGTGCCGGTCTTCGGCATCGGCGAGCACGCCGGCCACCACTATTACGCGATGCAGTTGATCCGCGGTCAGACGCTCGAGGCCGTGCTGGGCGGTGTCCGTCGCCTCCGCGACTTGACCGGTCCCCTGCCTGCCCTGTCACCGAGCTCGGCCGAACGCGCGGCGACCGAGATCGCGGGCCGTCTGATGTCGGGTCGGTTTCGAACGCGCCACGACCCATGACGATGGCGAGAAGACGACCGAACCCGCCGGATCGGGCGAGTCGATCGTTCGCCAGGCCAGCATGACCGGAATCCCCTCGGGCCCGGAGATCAAGACCGTCACGATCGAGGAGCGGGGCGAGTCTCAATACCATCGGCGGATCGCCCGCATCGGCCTCCAGGTCGCCGAGGCGCTGGGTTACGCGCACGATCAGGGCGTCCTGCACCGCGACATCAAGCCGTCGAATCTGCTGATGGACGGCGAGGGGACCGTCTGGGTCCTCGACTTCGGGCTGGCCAAGGCGGAAGGCATGGGAGAGCAGTCCGCCTCGCGCGACATCGTCGGGACCTTGCGGTACATGGCGCCGGAGCGGTTCGACGGCCGGTCCGACCGCCGTGGCGACGTCTACGGGCTGGGCATCACCCTCTACGAACTGCTGACGCTCCGACCGGCCTTCGATGCCGGGCAGCAATCGGCCCTGATCCACCAGATCCTCCACGGCACGCCGACATCACCCCGTCACGTCGACCGTCGGATTCCGCGCGACCTGGAGACGATCGTCCTGAAGGCGATGGCCAAGGAGCCGTCGGCCCGATACGCCTCGGCCCATGCCCTGGGAGAAGACCTTCGGCGTTTCCTCGAGAACCGGACGATCCTCGCGCGGCGGAGCACGTCGCTGGAGCGGACGAGTCGCTGGTGCCGGCGCAACCCGATCGTGGCGGCGCTTCTCACCTCGATCGTGGCGTTGCTGGCATTCATCGCCGCTCATTACCGGGTCTCTGCGACGCGGTACCGGCAACAGTTCGAGCGGGCCCATGCCGCCGAGGTCGACAGTCGAGAGAAGCTCTTCATCTCGTACGTGGCTCAGGCGCGGGCCAGCCGGTTCGGCCGACGCCCCGGCCAGCGGTTCGCCGCCCTCCGCGCCCTGACCGAGGCGGCGAGGATCCGCCACACGCCCGAGCTGCGCGACGAGGCCATCGCCTGCCTGGCGCTGGCGGACATGGACGAGGTCCACCGCTCGCCCGAGGCGTTCCGCGGCGTCCTCATGGCCTTCGACCCGGGCCTGGAGCAGTATGCCCGCCTCGACTGGGACGGCGGCGTGAGCGTCCGACGGCTTGGCGACGACCGCGAGATCCGTCGGCTGCCATCGCTAGGCTCGACCCTCGAGGGCAACATCCTGGCCTTCAGCCCCGACGGTCGACACCTCGCGGTCTGCTACCGACTCGGCTCGAGGCGTCCGCTCAAGGTCTGGCGACTGGACCGCGACGAGCCGGTCCTCACGGTCGATGGCACGGACATGATCGCGACGTCGCGATTCACACCCGATGGCCTCCGGATCGCCGTCGCCTTCACCGACGGCTCTCTGGTCTTCCACGACCTGGCCTCGGGCCTGGCGGGCGCGCGGGGATGTCGGTAAGACGCAGGATATCGCCTTCAGTCCGGACGGCCATAAGCTCGCCATCAGCCTGGCCTCCGATCCACCGAAGATCCGGATCCGCGCCGTCGCGTCGGGCAAGGTCGTCCGCGAGATCACCCCGCACGCGGGTTGCAAGATCGCCTGGGCCCCGGACAGCTCGACGCTGGCCGCGGCCTGCGAGGATGCGCGGATCTATCTCTACGACGCCGAGACGGGTCGACAAACCGGTGTCCTCGACGACCATATGAGCATGGGGATCATTGCCGCGTTCCAGCCGCGGGGTTCCCTGCTCGCCAGCGATGGCTGGGATGGGAAGTTGCGGATCTGGCGCCCCCGGACGGACGAGGTGCTCCTCACGCTCCTCTCGGCCGCCGGTGCGATGGAATTCCGCCGGGACGGATTGCGATTCGCGGCCCAGGCCGCCAACGGCGCCCCCGTCCTGTTCCAGGTCGCCGACGGGCGAGAATACCGATCGCTCGTCCGGTCGCCGGTGCGGCCTCGAGATCATGTCGTGTGCTCGGCGATCCACCCGAATGGGCGGCTGCTCGCCGTGGGCACCTCGAGCGGCGTCGGCATCTGGGACATCGATCGAGACGTATCCGTCGGCTGGCTGCCGATCGGCAAGATCCTGTCGATCCTGTTCGAGCCCTCGGGGGACCTCGTGACGATGGGCCGGACCGGATTGGTCCGATGGCCGGTCCATCCCAGCCCCGGCGACTCGAATTCGCTGAAGATCGGCCCACCGGACCTGCTGTCGACCGCCAAAGGCCAGAGCATCGATCGGAGCCGCGACGGGCGATTTCTGGCCTACTGTCAAGAATATGCGAGCCCGATCGTCATCGACCGCGACCATCCGGGGTCGCCGATCCGTCTCGGGCCTCACGCCGATGTCCGCTACCTCGCGGTGAGCCCCGATGGCCATTGGGCGGCGACCGGCAGCCACAATAACCGGGTCGGGGTCGCCGTCTGGTCACTCCCCGACGGCCGGTGTATCAAAGTGTTCCCGAATCCGGGGCTGTACGCCAACCCCCTGTTCAGCCCCGACGGGCGCTGGCTCGCGACGAACATGGGCAACGACCTCCGCCTGTGGACGGTCGGCGACTGGCGCGAAGGCCCGCACTTCGAAGGGTCTGCGCTCGGCTTCTCCCCCGATGGTCGTCTCCTGGTCCTCGCGGATCCGGCCGGATCGGTGCGCCTGATCGAGGCCGAGACCGGGCGGCTGGTCGCCAGCCTGGACGACCCGCAACAGTCCCGCTCGCGGCATGGCACCTTCAGCGCCGACGGCTCCCGGCTGATCCTGACCGCCGAAGCGAGCGATGCGGCCCACGTCTGGGACCTGCGGACGATCCGTCAGGGGCTGGTCGGGATGGACCTGGACTGGGATTGGCCCTCGCTGCCGGAGGGCGATACCACGATGCAGTCCGCGGGATCGCTCCGCGTCGCGATCGATCTCGGCGGCCACGATTTCGCCTGGGGCGGATACGAGCCGCAGGAGGTCGATCTCTTGAACGAAGCCCTCGAGATCGACCCCGGCGACCTGCACGCGATGCTCCGCCGGGGCCGGATTTCCCTCATCCAGGGCCACCACGATCACGCCATCGCCGATTATACGCGGGCCGCCGCCATCTCGCCGGGCGATCCCAGGATCCTCGCGGCACGCGGCGCGGCCTACTTAGCTGTCAAGCAGTACGCGTCGGGGTTCGCCGATTGCGAGGCCGCGCTCGTCGCCGACCCGAATCTGGCCCTTCTCCGGAACAGCCTGGCGTGGGCATATGTCACCGCGCCGTCGCCCCTGCGTGCCCCCCTCAAGGCCCTGGCCCACGCCCAAGCGGCGGTCCGGCTGGCTCCCGAGATCGCGATTAACCACAATACGCTCGGCCTTACGCTCTATCGCCTGGGGCGATACCGCGATGCCGTGATCGAACTCGAGACGAGCCTCGCGACCACGTCCCGCAGGTTCGTCCCGCTTGACCTGTACCTCCTGGCGATGTGTCAGTTCCATCTCGGCGACACCGTCAAAGCCAGGGCCCACCTGGAACACGCCATCGGCCTTCATGACGAGTCCCGCCTCGCGGGGCTGGATATCGAAGAGAACCAGGTGTTCCGAGTCGAAGCCGAGGCCCTATTGTCCGGATCGAAGCCGCCCTGATCCGCCGATCCGCCGCGAGCGAAGTCACCTCTTTCATCAACGCCCGAATCCTGCGAGGCTAGCAACATCGTCGTACGGCCCGTTCCGTCGAGAGTGCGCATCACGTGAACGATCCGAACCCGTCAGGGTTCGGAGGAGGCGATGGTGAAGAGGGTGTTGACATTTCTGGTCGGCCTGATTGGTGTCGTCGTGGCGATCCCTGTATTCGCGGGACCGGACGACGTCGCGGTCAGGGTCAGGCCGATCATCTATACGATCCGGTTCCCGTCGCCCGACAAGCACGTCGCCGAGGTCTTCGCCACGATCCCGACGGGGCAACGCGCGACGGTCGAGTTGATGATGGCCGTCTGGTCGCCGGGATTCTATCGCGTCGAGGACTACGCCAAGAACATCCGCAATCTCTCGGTCACCAGACCCGACGGTACCCAGCTCGCCGTCGAGCAGACGAAGAATCGTTGGCTCATCCACGATGCGGGCCCATGGGCCACGGTCTCCGTGTCCTATCGCCTCGCGTGCGATCGCAAGTCGGTCACATCGAACTGGGTGGGCGATGACCTCATCGTCCTGAACGGGGCGGCGACCTTCGTCACTCTCGTCGGGCAACCCAGTTTACCGCACGAGGTCCGGCTCGAGTTGCCCCCGAAATGCAAACGATCGATCACCGCGATGGCCCCGGCGCCCGACGGACTGCCGGACCACTATCGCGCCGAGGACTATGATACGCTCGTCGATTCGCCGATCGTCGCCGGAGACCTGTCGATCCACGAGTTCGAGGTCGCCGGGAGCAAGCACATCCTGGCCGATGCCGGCGAGGTCGGCCCGTGGGACGGAGAGAAGGCATCGCGAAACCTCGAGAAGATGGTACGCGAGACCCATCGCTTCTGGGGCTTCCTGCCGTTCCAGAGATACGTATTCCTCAACGTCTTCCGCGCCGGCGGCGGCGGGCTGGAGCACAAGGATTCCACCCTGCTGACCTCGAGCCCGCGCGGGGGGCGGGAGCCGGGCTCGGTGCGATGGCTGTCGTTCGTCAGCCACGAGTATTTCCACGCCTTCAACGTCAAGCGGCTGAGGCCGGTCGAGCTGGGCCCGTTCGACTACGAGCACCCGCCGTCGACGAAGAGCCTCTGGATCGCCGAGGGCCTCACGACCTATTTCGGCGACCTGATCCTCGCCCGCGCCGGGCTCGCCTCGACGCAAGACGCCCTGAACCTGCTCTCGACGCACATCGGACAACTCCAGAACGCACGCGGACGACTTGTGCAGTCGCTCGAAGACGCGTCGCGGGATGTCTGGGGTTCGGGGACGTCGGGCGTCGGCCGGGATTCCGCGACGAAGCTCAGCTATTATGTCAAAGGCCCCGTGGTCGGGTTCGTGCTCGACGCCCGCATCCGACGCGCGACCGGCGGCAAGAAGAGCCTCGATGACGTGATGAAGCTCGCCTATCGACGCTATTCGGGCGAGCGGGGATTCACGCCCGACCAGTTCCGCGCCGTCGCCGAGGAAGTGGCCGGCGCCGATCTCAAGGAGTGGTTCCGCAAGGCGATCTCCTCGACCGAAGAGCTGGATTACCAGGAGGCCCTCGACTGGTTCGGCCTCCGATTCATACCGGCCGACGATCCCGCGAAGGCATGGAAGCTGGAGATCCGCACGGATATCATGGATGCGCAGAAGGAGCATATCCGAAACTGGATCGGGGCCGCCACCGGAGCGTGACTTCCTCCGATCCATCGACCTTCTCAGGAGGCATCCCCTATGGACCCCGATGACCGGTTCGACGCTTCGCAAGACCGAGAGATTCCGGTCGGTCCGCAGTCGATCGCCCGGAGACTGGCCGGCCAGTGGCGGCGCATTCTCCTGTTGTGGCTGGTCCTGGCCACGCCCGCGGCTTACCTGATCTACACGCTCCTCCCGCCGACATACGAAGCGTTCAGCCTGCTCCAGGTTCAGCCGAGCCGGCCCGACCTCTTTGCTCCAGGTCTCCCCGACAACGCGGACAGGGTGATTGGCCAGCCGTACCTGGAGACCCAGGTCAAGTTGCTCACGAGCGACATGGTGCTCGACGCGGCCCTGGCGCGACCGGCCACCACGGCGGCGCCCAGATCGCCCGTCTCCCGATGATCGCGTCATCGACGGACCCGAAGGCCGTCCTTCGCAAGGAGATGGTGGTCGAGATCATGAAGAACACCTTTCTGATCCGGGTCGCCCTGAGGTCTCGGGAGCCGGTGGAAGCCGCCGCGATCGTCAATGCGGTGGTCTATTCCTACCTGGAGCAACACGGCGACTATCATCGAACGGCCAATAGGGCCCTCAAGAAGAGCCTGGAAGAGGAGCTCCAGATGCTGGAAGTGAAGATCTCGGAGAAGAAGAAAGAGTTGAGGGAACTGCTCGAGCGGGGTCATATAATCAGGTTGAACCGACCCTTGGTGAAGTCGAATACCGTGAAGCAAGACGACGAGGAGATTCAGCCGTCGCTCGCCGCGGTCACGGAAGAGCAACTTACGAAGGTGACGGATCGGTTGCTCCAGGCCGACCTCGATCTGATCGATGCCCGGGCGCGTCTTGAGATGGAGCTCGCCAAGCAACCGAACTTAATGGATCGACTCCCTGAGCGGCAGGCTGCCGTCGAAGACGCGAAGCGAAGGCGGATCGGCTACGCGCAATATATCGCTCGCCTGGAGGTCCAGAGCAAGCCCCAGGACCTCGACACTTTCGACGCGACGCTGGCGACCCAGGAACTGGAGTTCTTGCTGAAAAAGGAGGACATCATCAGCCAGAAGCTCGAGGAATTGCGATTCCAGAGCAAACAGTCTGTGTACCGCGTCACGCAACACGACCAGGCGCAGGTCCCGAAGGTCGCCGCGACCAATCCGCGCACCATCGGCCTGCCGGCCGCGTCCGTGGGCATCCTGTTCCTGGTCCTCGGGCTGTTCCTGACGCGGGAGATCCGAGCCACGCGAGCCGGCGACACCGACGAGGCCGAGACGTCGACGGGGCCATCGGCCTGAGAGCCGAGGCGCGGAGCGAGTCGATCGCCTCCCCGGCCACGGTCGCGGACGTCGGACAAGGCTTCGTCGGCGATCGACCTGCAAACCGCCTGTTCAACCTCCCAACTTGTCGGCGTCCAGGAAAGCCGCCAACCGAGCCTCGAGTTTCTCGACAAGTCCGTCGAAAGTCACGCACGCGATCCGTTGCGAGCCGACAACGACGTTAGCCTTACGCCACTCGAGCCGGTCGCTCTCCTCAGCCTTCAGATATTGATCCCGGCCGATGATGAGCACTCCCGAACAAGTGATGGAACGAGCTCCGAACCGCGCCATGAGATCGTTCGACCTCCTCATGTCGTCGAGCTTATAGAACCAGTCGATGATCTGGCTATAGCCGTGTTCGAAGCGGGGCGACCAGTCCCGAGTCGCCCGCTTTCCCCGCTGGATGAACAAGCTCGTTGGCCCGGCATCCTCGAATTCGATCAAACAGTAAGCACGCTGGGCCGAATCGCCGACCACAAGGTCGCAGGTGAAATCACCGAAAAGCGGGTACTCGAAGGCGATCCGATGATAGTTACCGAGATCTACGTTATAGGACGCCACAAATGCCGAAAGATGGCGACGGGCGCGAAAGAAGGGCAGGATCTGCCGCCTCTCATCAAGAACGGGGTGCGCGGCGAGCCACTGGCGAAGTTCGGCCACCTCCTGACGGCAGCGCAATGGGTCGAAAACAAGCGTGTCGAAGGTTTTCATCCGTGATCGCCTCGGCTCGACGGACTTCTCGCGGATCGCTCATCAGGACGGGGAAGCCACCTCAAGGGGCGGCGGCTGTTTTTGGGCGGATTCGAGCGACCTGAGCCAGTCCAGCGTCTCCTGCTTGACGAAATCCATCACGAACGGTTTCCCACTTGGAGTCGGTTGAACGAATGCGCAGGCTCGGGCCGAGCTTCAGCATGAAGGTTGGCTTGGGCAGCGTGAGGCGGATCGCACCCTCGGCCGGCCAGTCCTTCTCCGGGCGATTGGCAAGGCGGCCGATTGCGGCATCCAGGGCCTCTCGATCCGCGGGCTTGAGTCCGAAGAACCCCAACAATGCCCCGTCATCGACGGTGAAGTGTTCGGTTTCCATGTTGCCTCCAGATTCGCTGATCGGTCCATTCCCACCCGACTCATCAACTCTTCGGTCGAGACTCGATTATCGCATTCGTCTGAGTGACCCGACAAGCCGCGCCGGGAGCGAGCTTCAGCGCCCCGCCGGCTTGCGGGGGAGGGTCCACCAGGCGGCATCGAAGGCCGCACGGGCCTCGTCGTCGAAGGCCAGCCCGGGAGCGGCGAGGGTGGCGTCGAGCTGCTCGGGCCGGCTGGCGCCGACGATCGCCGAGGTGATCCCCGGCTGCTGGAGCACCCAGGCCACGCTCGCCGTGGCCAGGTCCCAGCCGCGACCCCGGCAGAACTCCTTCAACGCCGACACGGCCTGGAACTGCGCCGCGTGCCAGTAGCGCTCGCGATAGAGCTCGCCCGAGGCGCCCATGGTGAAGCGCGTCCCGGGCGCGGGAGGTGCCTCGGCCGAATGCTTGCCCGTCAGGAAGCCGCCGGCCAGCGGGTTGTACGCGATCACCCCGACACCCTGGTCGCGGCAGAGCGGCAGCAATTCGGCCTCGATGTCGCGATGCAGCGCATTGTACCGGGGCTGGACGCAGTCGTACCGCGACCATCCATGACGATCGCTCGTCCCCATCGCCATCGCGAGCTGCCAGGCCGCATGGTTCGAGCAGCCGATATAACGGGCCTTGCCCGATCGGACCAGGTCGTCGAAGGCGCGCAGGGTCTCGTCGATCGGCGTCTCCGGATCGTACGAGTGGGATTGATAGAGATCGATGTAATCGGTCCGCAGCCGGCGGAGGCTCGCGTCGCAGGACGCGAGGATGTGCCGGCGCGACAGACCCTGGTCGTTGGCGCCCGGCCCGACCCTGGCCCGGCACTTGGTCGCCAGGACCATCGGCTCGCGACGCCCCGACGCCCCGACCAGCCATCGGCCGATCACCTCCTCGGTCCGACCGGCGGTCGCGATGTCCGGCGGGATCGGATAGACGTCCGCCGTGTCGAAGAATGTCACCCCGCGCTCGATCGCGGCATCCATGATCCCGAACGACGTCAACTCGTCGCACTGGCCGCCGAACGTCATCGTCCCCAGGCAGACCTCCGACACATTCAGGCCCGTCCGCCCCATCCGCCGCTGCTGCATGATCGCCTCCTCAACATACGTCCTCAACGCTTCCCATGCCTTCTATCTTATACAGTCTCCTGGAGTTGACGGGAGGCGGACGACAACCTGCGCGGAAAGTGACCTAGAATTGCGATAGGACCTGGACGGGCATCCGTCCGTAACGAGTCATCAATATCAAGACTCCTCGCTCAACACCACCAGACGGAGCGAGATCGCGACCGATGGCCCTCGCACGCGAGTGCGCGGCCCCACGGCCGTGATCGTCGATGGGTGCCGGAATGACTGCCATGCGATCTGTCTTCTTGCGTCGTTCGATCCGAGCTCGATGCGCCAAGGTTCGTTCCTTGAGGCCCGAGGTCAACCGCCTCGAATCACGCGAGCTCCTCAGCACCGCGCCGATGGTCGCGCAACCGATGTACGCGATCGGCCCGATGGTCGCGAGCTCGAGCCCTCCGGCCGGGGCATTCACGCCCGCGCAGATCCAGCAAGCCTATCAGTTCAATCAGATCAGCTTCGGCGGGGTCGCGGGCACCGGGGCCGGCGAGACGATCGGCATCGTCGATGCCTACAACGACCCGAATGTCCAGTCCGATCTAAATAAGTTCGATACGGCGATGGGCCTGCCCAGCACGACGGTCACCCGCGTGAGCGAGACCGGCACCGCGAGTCTCCCGGGCACGGATTCCACGGGCGGCTGGGAACTCGAGGAATCGCTCGACGTCGAGTGGGCCCACGCCATGGCACCCGGCGCGAACATCCTGCTTGTCGAGGCCAGTTCGGCCGGCAATTCCGACCTCGTCGCCGCAGTCGGCTACGCGGCGGCCCATGCGAACGTGGTGTCGATGAGCTGGGGCGGCGGCGAGTTCTCCGGCGAGACGGCCGACGACGCCGACTTCAGCAAGGCCGGGGTCGCGTTCGTGGCGTCCTCGGGCGACGACGGCGCCCGATCTCGTGGCCGGCGTCCTCGCCGAACATCCTGGCCGTCGGCGGGACCGCCCTGACCCTCGACGCGAACAATAACTGGTCGAGCGAGGTCGGCTGGAGCGGCAGCGGCGGCGGTCCCAGCGCCGATGAATCACAACCATCGTACCAGACCGGTGTCGTCACGCAGACGTCCACGAAGCGCGCAACCCGGATGTCGCCTATGATGCGTCCCCATCGACCGGGTACGCCGTCTACGACTCGAACAAGTACGAGGGGACGACCTACGATTGGATCGAAGTCGGCGGCACCAGCGCCGGGGCTCCGCAGTGGTCGGCGCTGCTGGCGATCGCCGATCAGGGCCGCGCCCTCACCAGTCAGCCGGCGATCGACAGCGCCAGCCCGCAAGAGGTCATGACGACCCTCTACAAGGATCCGGCGGACTTCCACGACATCACGAGCGGCACCAGCACCGGCTCCCCGCACTACTCGGCCGGCCTGGGCTACGACTATGTCACCGGACTCGGCACCCCGATGGCCAATGAGGTGGTCGCCTCGCTCGACGGGACGTCGGCGACGACCTACGACACCCTGGTCCTCGCCGCCTCGACCACCGAGATGGCGGGGACATCGTTCAGCCTCACGGTCACGGCGCGGCAGGCCGGCGGGTCGACGGACACCGGCTATCTGGGCACGATCCATCTCTCCAGCACCGACGCCCAGGCCGGGCTGCCGTTGAACTACACCTTCACGACCGGTGATGAGGGATCGCACACCTTCACGGTCACCTTGAAGACCGCCGGGACCCAGTCGATCACTGCGACCGACACGACGACGCCGGTCGTCACCGGTACGCTCTCCGGGATCGTCGTGAGCCCGGCGTCCGCGAGCCAGCTCGTCATCTCGGGCCTCTCCTCGACCGCGACGGCGGGCGTGTCGGAGACCGGCACGATCACCGCCAAGGATGCCTATGGCAACGTGGCGACCGGCTACACCGGCACGATCCAGTTCACCAGCAGCGATCCGCAGGCCATCCTGCCGGGTAGCTACACCTTCAAGAACACCGATCAGGGAGGGCATCAATTCGCGGTCACCTTCGAGACCGCGGGCACCCAGTCGCTGACGGTGAAGAACAGCACGTCGACCATCACGACCGCGGATTCGGGGATCACCGTCACCCTGCCGGCGCCGACCAATTTGACGGCGACGGCGGCCTCCACGACGCAGATCAACCTCGGTTGGACCGGCTCGGCGGGGGCCACCGGCTACCAGATCCAGCTCAGCCCAAACGGCAGCTCCGGCTGGTCGACGATCGGCAGCACGTCGGCCGGCACCACCAGTTACCAGGATACGGGCCTGACCGCCGGTACGACCTACTACTATCGGGTCTACGCCACGGCTGGCAACCTCGACTCCTCCGATAGCAACACGGCCAGCGCCACGACCACCAGCCTGTCAACGACGGCGCCAGCCGATACGCTCTGGAGCAACTCCTACGTACCCTCGGAGAACTCTTCGAGTTCGGGGAACTATGAGCTCGGGGTGAAATTCACGGCGAGTGTGGCCGGCACGGTGACGGGCGTCCGCTTCTACAAGGAAACCGGGATGGGCGGATACACCCACGTCGGCCACCTCTGGTCCTCGACGGGAGCCTCGCTGGCCACGGCGACGTTCACCGGCGAGACGACTTCGGGCTGGCAGCAAGTGAGCTTCTCGAACCCGGTATCGATCAAGGCCAGCACGGTCTACATCGTCTCGTTTTCGAGCGGCGGCGGCCCCTTCGGCATCACCACGGGTTTCTTCTCGCGGAGCGGGGTCACCAACGGTCCGTTGACGGCCCTGGCCAACGGGGCCTCCGGGGGCGACGGCGTCTATCAGACCCGCATCGGCGCCTTCCCCACCGTGAGCGGCTCGGGGATGAATTTCTGGGTCAACGTCGCCTTCGTCCCATCGTCCGGCTCGAACACCCATGCGATGGCCCCCGCGGCATTATCGGCCGACATGGCGGGCGGCTCCGGCGGCATTGCCCTGACGATCGGGGCCAACCCCTTCTTCCCCGCCTCTACGGAATCCTCAAACTCGCTCGCCGGATCGCAGGGCACGTCCGGAGCCGGTGCGCCTCTGGCGGCCTTCAACCCGGTCCCGTGGTTCTATCGCCAGAACGTGCGACAGTCGCAGACGTCGGACTGGTGGCGGATGGAAGGTGACTGGTCATGAGGGTCGATTAGCGTTGATCGAGAGGCTGTGATGAAATCGAATCCAGATAAAAGATACGGACCGGATGACGCTCAAGGCTTCGCGACCGA
The DNA here is from genome assembly GCA_963777695.1 of uncultured Planctomycetota bacterium. Classification (GTDB taxonomy): domain Bacteria; phylum Planctomycetota; class Planctomycetia; order Isosphaerales; family Isosphaeraceae; genus CAVZRC01. The sequence goes on along the minus strand of CAVZRC010000005.1, from coordinate 38,323 downwards.
TGCCGGAGGATTCGCCGGACCGACGACTTCCACGGGCTGACCGTCCGTGAGCGAGGCGGCGTTGGCCTTGACCAGGGCCTCGCCGGCATCGAGGCCGGAGACGACCTCGGTCCGGGTGCCGTCGCTGAGCCCGACCCGGATCGGACGTCGCGCCGCCTTGCCGGCGACGATGGCGACGCAGTATTCCTTACCCGGTTCGCCCACGACCGCGGTCACGGGCAGCGTCAGGACCTCGGGGTGCTCCTCGGCGATGACGGTGGCGTAGGCATAGAGGCCGGGGAGGAGTTTCGCGCCCGGATTGGGGATATCGATCTCGACGCGGATCGTCCGCGTCCTGGGATCGAGCGACCAGGCGGTCCGAGTGACCTTCGCCTCGACGACCCGGCCCTTCATCTCCTGGAGTCTCACCGAGGCGCGGTCGCCGGGATTGACCTCCGCGGCGAACGCCTCGGGGACGTTGACCCGGATCGTCATGATGTCGGACCGGGCGACGACGAAGAGCGGGGGCTTGTCGGCGCCGGGCTGCGTCAGGTCGCCGGTGTTGACGTTCCGCTGGGTGACGATGCCGTCGAAGGGGGCCTCGATCCGGGTGTAGGCGAGGTGAGCCTCGACGGTCCGGGCCTCCGCCCTGGCGACGTCGATGGCCGAGGTCGCGGCGACGACGTCGGCACGGGCCGCATCGAGTCGCGGCCCGGCTCTGGGTCAGGGCCACGTCCGCCGTCTTGATCTGGGCCTCGCTCTCCTCGCAGGCGGCCTCCGAGGCACGCAGCTTGCTCCGGGTCTCGTCGAGCAGGCTGCCGGTCTGTGCCCGCGCCGCATGCAGCTCCTCGACGCGGCGGTACTCGGATCGCCATCGGGCGAGGTCGGCCTCGACCCGCCTCGTGCCGGCACGGACCTCGGCCAGCTTCGCCTCGGCACCCGACGACGTTGGCCTCGGCCACTCGGACCGCCGCCCGGCCTGCTTGTGCTTGGCGATCGCCTGCTCGACCGCCGCCTGCTTCTGCCTCAGCTCGGCGTCCAGCTCGGGGACCGAGAGTTCCGCGAGGACCTGGCCCTTCTTGACCGTCGCACCGATGTTGACCGTCCAGTTCTTGACATAGCCGGCGATCTTGGCGTGGATCGCCGTGGTCTCGAACGCCTCGAGCTCGCCCGGCTCGCCCACGACGCGGCGGATGGTCTGCCTCTCGGGATGGACGACCTCGACCGATCTCGCGGCTCGGGCCGCGGGACCGGCCTTGCCTTCCGTGGGACGCTCGCAGCCGACCGCGAGCGACATGAGGGCGAGTCCGATCGCCAGGATGATTGATGGATGCAGATACATGCGGGGCATGGCGTTCCTTACCTGGGGGTTCAACCTCTCGGCCCGTGGCCATCTGCCGACGGATCATGCGCCAGACCTTCAAGCTGGAGGGCCCGCGACTCGCCGTTGGCCGACGGCCGGACCATCCGGCTCGCCTCGGCTTCCTCATCGTGGTAGTGTACGCTCGCCGGGTCGTCGGGATCGAGCGAGGCCGACTCCCGGCCGGCCCAGCCCTGGACCATCGCGAAGACGGTCGGGAGCACGGTCAGGGTCGCGACGGTCGCGGCGACCAGCCCGCCGATGACGGCTCGGGCGAGCGGGGCCGTCTGCTCGCTCCCCTCGCCCCATCCCATCGCCATCGGGACCATGCCGGCGGTCATGGCGCAACTGGTCATCAGGATGGGCCGGAGTCGGCCCTTGGCGCCTTCGGCGGCCGCCCGGCCGGCCTCATCGCCCCCTTCGCGGCGGTGCTCCTCGGCGAACGTCACCAGCAGGATCGCGTTGGCGACCGCCACGCCGATGGCCATGATCGACCCCATGAACGACTGGAGGTTGACCGTCGTCCCCGTGACCCAGAGCATCAGCACGACGCCGGCGACCACCGCGGGCGTCGTCGAGACGACCACGAGCGCCAGCCGGACCGACTGGAAGTTCGCCGTCAGCAGCAGCAGGATGACGACGATCGACATGCCCAGGCCGATGCCGAGGCCCCGGAGGATCTCCTGCATCGGCCGGATCTGACCGCGGACGTCGACGACGGCCCCCTTGGGCGGTGCGCCGGCCCGCGCGATCGCCCGGTCGATCTGGCTGGCGACCCGCCCCAGGTCCTCGCCGGCGATGTTGGCGGTCAGGCTCACCGATCGCTTCATGTTGTAGCGGTCGTACTCGCCCGGCATCGTCCCCGGGCGGAGTTTCGCCACGTCGCGGAGCAGGACCTGCCGGTCCAGGCCAGGCCGCTGGATCGGCACGGTCTCGATGCTCTCGATCGAGTCCATCACCTGGTAGGGGATCTCGACCTGCACCTGGTAGCCGATGCCCGATCTTGGGGTCGGGCCAGTAGTTGGGGACCATGAATCGACTGGAGGACGTGGCCGCCACGACCGATCGGGCGACGTCCGAAGCCGTCACGCCACTGAGTCCCGCGCGCTCGCGGTCCACCTCGATGCTGATCGTGGGGTAGTCGAGCGACTGGCCGTAGTGCAGGTCCCGGAGCGAGGGGATCCGTCCCAGCTCCTCGCGGAGCTTCTCGGCGAACGCGCGGTCGTCGGCGAGGCTCGGCCCGGTCACGGCGACGTCGACCGGCGTCGGCGAGCCGAAGCTCATCACCTCGCTGACGATATCCGCCGGCTCGAACGAGAGCCGAACCTCGGGCAACTCGGCCGAGAGCTACCGACGCAACCGCTCCTTGAGCCGTTCGATCTCGACCTTCGCCCCCGCCTTCAACGCGACGCGGAGAATCGCCTCCTCCGGGCCGCCGGTCCACTGGTAGATGGCATTGATCGGGTAGCTCGACGGGATCAGCCCCACGTAGCCGATCGAGATCGCCACCTTGTCGCGGCCGACCTCCCGCGCGATCGACTCCAGGGCGGCGATCGCCAGCCGCTCGGTCTCCTCATAACGGGTGCCGTCAGGCGCCCGCATCCGGAGCTGGAACCGGCCGGCGTCGACCTTGGGGAAGATCTCCAGGCCGAGCGACCGCCCCACCAGCACGATCACCGCGAGGGTGCCGGCGAGATAAGCCGGCACGATCACCCATCGCCCGCGCACGACGACGGCCACGGCCCGCCCGTAGGCGTCTCGCCCCCGATCGAACGCCGATGCGCCGCCGCGGTCCTCCCTCCGGCCGGAGGCGATGATGGTGGCGGAGCAACCAGGTCGAACAGGACCGGCACGAAGGTGCTCGAGAGCAGATACGAGGCCACCATGGCGAAGCCGACCGCGAGCGATAGCGGGACGAACAGCGCCTGCGCCGCCCCCTGCATGAAGAACGAGGGGATGAAGACCGCCAGCACGCAGAGCATCGCCAGCAATCGGGGGATCGCCGTCTGCTGGTTGCCGCGACGGACGGCGCGGGCGACCGAGGATGTCCCCTCCATCTGGTGGTGGATGTTCTCGACCTCGACGGTCGATTCATCGACCAGGATGCCGATGGCCAGCGCCAGGCCGCCCAGGGTCATCAGGTTGATCGTCTGCCCGGTGAGCCACATCGCGACCACCGCGCCGCAGAGCGCGAACGGGATATTGAGGACGACGACGATGACGCTCCGCCAGTCGCGGAGGAACAGCAGCACCATCAGCCCGGTCAGGACGGCGCCCAGGGCGCCCTCGGTGACCAGGCTACGGACGGCGTTGGTGACCGTAGGCGACTGGTCGAACTCGAAGCTGACCCTGATGTCATCGGGCAGCACCGCCTGCATGCCGGGCAGGGCCGCCTGGACGTTGTTGACGACCGAGAGCGTGGACGCGTCGGCTCGCTTGGTGACGAGGATGTAGACGGCGCGTCGGCCGTTGACCAGGGCATAACCCGTGGGGATGTCGCTGGCGTCCTTCACCGTCGCGACGTCGCGGATGTAGACGGTCGGGTCCTGCCCTGGGCGGATCGGGATCGTCTCCAGTTCCTGGACCTGCCGGACCAGCGCGTTGATCGGCACGATCGGCATCAGCTTGCCGATGCGGACCGACCCCGACGGGCTGATCGTGTTGCCGGCGTTGATGGCCGCGACCACCTCGTCGGGCGACATCCGGTAGGCCCGGAGCCGGTCGGGGTCGACCCGGACGACCACCGTCCGCTGACTTCCGCCGAACGGCGGCGGCGCGGAGACGCCGGGCAGGCTGGCGAACATCGGCCGGACCTTGAAGAGCGCCTGGTCCTGGATCTCGCCGATCGAACGGGTCTCGCTGGAGAGGACCAGGTAGCCCACCGGGACGCTGCCGGCGTCGAACCGCGTGATGAACGGCGAGACGGTCCCCGGCGGCATGAAGGCCCGCGACCGGGTCACGTAACCGATCACCTCGGCCATCGCCTGGGCCATGTTCGTGCCCGGGTGGAAGGAGAGCTTCATCAGGGCCATGCCCTGGATGTTGCGGCTCTCGACGTGGTGGATGCCGTTGATGTAGAGGAAGTGGTACTCGTAGTAGTTGGTGAGGAGCCCCTCCATCTGAGCCGGGTCCATGCCGCCGAAGGGCTGGCAGACGTAGACGACGGGTAGGTTCAAGTTGGGGAAGATGTCGATCGACATCCGTGTGACGGCCAGGACGCTCCCCATCGCGACGGCGACCACGAGCACCATCACGGTCATGGGCCGTCGCAGGGCGAAGACGATCGGGTTCATGGGCTCGATCCGTTCGGTCGATGGAGTGGGGCGATCTCCCGGCCCGTCGGCCCTGAGATAGTCCGTTGACTCAAAGCGGCCAGTCGGCCTTGGGGTCGAAATTCATGATCCGCGAGGCGGGCTCGGTCGGGACGAGGGGCCGCAGGTAGGGCTTGTCGACCGCCTTGTGGCACGAGTAGCACATGGTCAAGCTCTCCTTGTAGACCTTCTCGAAACCGGCCTCATCCTTGCCGTCGATCGACTTCTTCAACTGCGTGAGCTGACTGTTCTCGAAGGCTTGGAGGATGTTCCCCAGGTTGACCTCACGACCTCGATTGTCCTTGCGGATCGGGATGCGGCGCACGGCCCATCGGAGGTGCGACCTGGTCTCGGCGAGGTAGAAATCGGCGAGCGGCCAGTTCTCGGCCCGGCCGGCGAACCAGAGGTTCGCGAAGTGGTCGCCGACGTCGGCCATCATGTGCGACTGGGAGGGGACCAGGTCCTCCAGGGCCTTGACGCGAGCGGCCAGGCCCTCCGGCGTCGCCTGAGACGACGCGGCCGGCGAGGATTGCTCGCAGCCGCTCAAGGACGTCACGACGGCGAGAGACAAGACGACCGACGCGCCACGCAAACGGATCATATCCACACTTATCCTCGTTCAAGACGGGGGTTTGGGCTTGCGCCGTCTGCCCGGCGCCCGGTCGGTTCGGATCGAAGGTCTGGGCGGCTTGTCGTGGAGGACCTCGGTGACGAGCTCGCGTAGCTTGACCTTGGCCTTTTCCAGGGCGGCCTCACCCTCCGGGGTGGCTCGGTAGTATTTCCGCTGCTTGCCGCCGATGACCTCCGTGTGGACGGACAGGTAGCCGGCCTCTTCGAGCTGATGGAGGATCGGGTAGAGCGTCCCCGCCCCGACGTCGTAGCCGTGGCGCCCGAGCTCCTCCATCATCTCCACCCCGAAGACCGGCTCCTTCGCGGCGTGGTAGAGCACGTGCATCCGCACGAACCCGCCGAAGAACATCCTGGTCAGCAACTCGCTCACGACTCTCGGCCTCCGATATCGATCGCCAATATTAACCTGGCCGGGAAGGATCGAGCAAGCCGAAGCCGAGGCTTCGTGACCGCCCGCCCATCCTGTGCCCGTGCTCGCGGCCCCCGACGCTCCGACCTTCGCTGCCCATCGCATGCTTCAGACCTCGCCGATGATGAGCGTCGCGGCCGAGACGACCAGGAGGCATTCGACCAACGGAGTAAATGCCGCCTGCGGTATCCTTTCGATCAACTTCCGTCCGGTCCACGAACCGACCACCAGCGACCCGCCCAGGGCAAGCCCTCGTGCAAGATCGACGGGAGTGATCGCCGCATACCGGCCATACATGATGGTCTTCGCGAGATGCATCAAGACGGATGTGACGGCTTCGCTCGGAATATAGGCTCGAGGCGGAAGCTGCAGGCCGAGGAAGACCGCCGCTCCCAGCGGACCGGCACTCCCGGCCATGGCCGATAGGAACCCAACACCGGCACCCATCGCGGCAAGGTATCTTTCGGGAACCTTTCGCTTACCGAGCGTCGTATGCCGCAGGGCGACGATGACGAGCAGGAAGAAGCCGATCAGCCGCGCGACCAGCACCGACGGCATATCGACGAAGAGCCGTGCGCCGACGATGCTCGCCGGGACCGCTCCGGAACTGTAGATGAGGGCCGGTCGCCAGCGGATGTCCCGCCAGCCGAAGCCCGCCCGCGACAGATTCCCGAGGAGCTGGGCGATGGTGAGGACCGGGACAGCCGCCCTGGCACCGACCGCGAAGGTCAACGCGGGCAGGAGCAGCAGGGCCCCGCCGAAACCCACGGCGCCCGAGACGGTCGCCGCCAGCCAACCGCAGATCAGCAATAGGGCCCATTTCGATCCCATCAGTCCGACCACATAAATATGCGGATTTTCTGTTTGTTCCGGAAGCCGCGGGATATGGGTCGGCTAGAATCCGTCGGAACTGACCACCTCGCCCCCGGCCCGCGTCGCGAGGAAGCTGAAGACCTGCGGGTTGATCGTCTCCTTGATGAAGCGGATGGAGCCGTCGGCGAACAGGAAATTGCAGCCGCCGGGATGCAGGCTGTGGAAGTCGTCCGCGCCGGCCTTGTTGTAGTTGGGCACATCGATCCAGGTCTCATCGGGCGACGGCCCGGTGTGCCCGAGGACCAGGACATTCGACGCCTCGCAGTCCTGCACCGGCCAGCTCGGGTTGTTGCAAGCCTGGCCGGAGGGGATCATGCCGACCCAGGTCGCATCGGCGACGTTCTGCGACCGCTCGCCGCCCATGAGCGTCGTGCTGGAACCATCCGTGATGTCCCGGAGGCCGATCCGGCTGTTCCTATAGAACACGCCGTTGTTCGCGGCCGGGAATTCCTCAGGTTCCCACTGCCCGGCGACGGCGATGTACTGGCCGGGTGAAAGGTCGTTGACCAGGACGTTGCCCGAGCCGTCCTTGATGGTGAGCGGACCGGTCCCGCCCGTGTTGCTGGGGCAAAGGAACACCGAGAGGACCGCGACGCGGAGCGTCTGCGAGCCGGGATCGCTGGTCGGCAGGCTGAAATTCGCGGAGTGGTAGAGCGGACTTTGCTCCAGGTTACTGAGGAGCATCGCCCCCCAACCCCAGCCTGGACCGATCTCCTGCCCGGCCGGCTGGTTGCCCATCGTGTTCGAGATATAACCGGGCGGAAATGTATCGTGAACACCGTGATAATTGTGCATCGCCAGCCCGATCTGCTTCAGATTGTTCAGGCATTGCGCCCTCCTGGACGCTTCCCTCGCCGCCTGGACCGCCGGCAAGAGCAGGGCGATCAGCACGCCGATGATGGCGATCACGACCAGGAGCTCGATCAGGGTGAATGCGCGTGAGCCGCGGAATGCTAATATGACTCGCATGAAAACGCTCCGATTTTGATGATCAGGGTTTGAGACCGACACGACCAAATGTCGTTCCGACCCGCATCAAAACAAGAAGCATTGGAGCAAGACGAACCTTCGATCGTGGCGTCTCGACGGCACCACCGTCACGCGGGCGAGCCGGCGATCGCCGATGTTCGGGAGGGATGAGGCGGGGATGGGCAGGATGAACGACGGGGCCGCCGTCACCGGCAGGATCGTCGCCGACAGCGAGTGGGTATCGTCCCCGGTCTTCAGGATGGAGGCTTCCTTGTCGTCTCCGACGCCCCCATCGATCGGTTCGATGGCGTCCCCTTGCCCGGACTCGGCCAGCGAGCGGGCGAGGTCGTTCGCCGCCTCGGCTTGTCGGAGCGGAGTCCCCGACAGGGCGGCGATCAGGCAGAGCAGAAACATCATGAGACGCCACATGGCGTTTATCTTTCCGCACGCACGCGGCTCCTGTCAAGTCCTCCGCAGACAAGGGCTTGGATCAAGTTGTTCGGGGTTTAGCTCCTCGGGTAAGGCTTTGTAGCGAGCTGGCGAAGGGCTTCAAGAATCCCGCGTCGCCCTTGTCCCCGAAGCACTCATCGCCCAGAATCCATCGTCGTTTCCGATCGAAGGCCCACACTCAGGCCGTTCTGGGAAGGAATCCTGCCGATTACCTTCGCCAACTCTGGTCGCTCATGGATCGCCCTGGGGGCAATTGTGCGTGCATTGGTGGTGACGGACGGTGCGTCGGCAGCCGTTATCGCCGTGCTTCTCAATCGAGGTGTACCATCATGGATCGCAGGGAACTTCCGGGCGTGCTGTGTGGCAGAGCGGCTGGGTTGGTCTGCTTGGGCGTTGGTCTACTGGTCATGATGGCCCTTTGCCCGGCGGTCGCAAACGCCGACGATGGGACAACTCGAGTGACGACACGACCTCTCCCCGGCCCTGGTCGGCCCGTCGTGGCGAAGACCGACGCGGAAGGGGCGATCCACCTCCTCTACGATTCGGACGACGGCCCGAAGTATGCAAGATCCGACGACCAAGGCGTGACCTTCGGCCCGGCGATCGCCGTGGTGCGAGGCGGATCGCCGAAGGGGGAGTTGGAGTATTCCGCCTGGGACATGGCCGTGGGCAAGGGCGGGCGCGTCCACGTGGCGATGGGCACGAACGCCTGGAAATTGAAGCTTCCCCAGGAAGAGTGGGGCTTCTACTACGCGAGCCTCGACCCCGGCTCGACCGCGTTCTCGCCGGTGCGGAACATCAACCACAAGCCCAGCGAGGGCTTCTCCCTGGCGGCCGACGACAAGGGCAGGGTCACCGCGTGTTGGCTGTCGGACAAGCTTTACGCCAACGTGTCGAACGATAACGGCGAGACGTTCGCGCCCTCCGTTGAAATCAACACTCGCTACAATCCGTGCAACTGCTGCACCACGAGTGCCGCGTACGCCGGCGACGACCGGCTGGCCCTGCTCTATCGGGAGGAGACGAATAACGAACGGGACATGTACCTGGTGCTCTGGGACCAAGACTCGGGCCGGATGAACCGCACACGCGTCGGCCAAACATCGTGGAATATTAATGCCTGTCCCATGAGCTACTATACGATCTCCCGAGCCCCCGGCGGCTTCGTGGCCGTCTGGCCGACTCGGGGGGAGATCTATCTCGCGCGATTGGACGGCAAGGGCGAGCCTTCACGGCAGGCGGAGATCAAGACTCCGGGAAGGTCGGGCATGCGGACCGGCATGATCGCCCTGAATGCCCCCGACGGAAACACCCTGGTGGCCTGGAACGAAGGCGATCGCATCGGATGGCAATTGTATGACCGAGGAGGCCGGCCTTCGGGGCGGCCGGGTTCCGCCAGGAGCCGAGGTAATGGCGTCGCCGGTGTGCTGGCCAAGGACGGCCGGTTCATCCTTTTCCGTTAGCCCAAACGGGTTTCCCGTAACCATCGGCGATCTAAACGCATGCGATCGTCGTTCCGGCACGCCCGCATGGGGGGACAAGAACCCCCTCGTTACCCCCCCACGGTGGCCACTTGACCCGAACGGCCTGCTAAGCTATATTCGGCTATGCGGATGAATAAGCCGACGGCCGAACCCCTGGACGTCTCGATCGAACTCTTCAAGGCGTTCGCCGATCCGGTACGACTGCGGCTCCTCAACCTGCTGGTGGACGGCGAGGTCTGCGTTTGCCATCTCCATGGCGCGCTGGACCTGCCCCAATCCACGGTGTCCCGCCATCTGGCCTATCTCCGGAAGCGGGGGTTGGTGGTCGGCCGCAAGGAAGGGCTCTGGGTGCATTACCGGCTGGCGAAACCGGCAGGGGCTCTGCACCGGACCCTGATCGATTGCCTCGGGGCGTGCTCCAAGGAGATCGATGCCTTGAATCAAGACCGGCAGAAGCTCGATCGCGGGTGTTGCCGCGGGGGCTGAAGCGATATTTTTTCAACGGCCCGACACAAGGCTAGAAGCCAGATCGGGAGTCGGAGCTCCCTCCTACAAATCCTGTAGGAGCCGGCTCTGTCCGGCGACTCTCTAGCCGTGTCTCGGGCGGTTGTATTTTTTTGCCCCAATATATCCGCCCAGGCGGATGCAACAGGAAGGAGATCGATGATGGAAGGCGAACGAATCAAGGCGGCGGTCGAGGACCAGTATGCCAGGGTCGCCCGGGGTGAAGCGACTTGCGGTTCGCTCTGCGGCTGTACCGAGAACGCCGAGGGGTTGGCCATCACGTTCGGATACTCTGCCGCCGAGCTGGCGACGCTGCCGGAAGGGGCGAATCTCGGACTGTCCTGCGGCAACCCGCAGGCGGTGGCGGCGATGCGGCCGGGCGAGGTCGTGCTCGATCTCGGCAGCGGGGCGGGCTTCGACTGCTTGCTCGCCGCGGGAAAGGTCGGTCCGACCGGCCGGGTGATCGGCGTCGACATGACCGACGCGATGCTGGAAAAGGCCCGTGCCAACGCGGCGAAGGCCGGCGCGAGCAACGTCGAGTTCCGCAAGGGCGAGATCGAATCCCTGCCGGTCGAGGACAACTCGATCGACGTCGTGATCAGCAATTGCGTCTTGAATCTCGTCCCCGACAAGGATCTGGCATTCCGGGAGATTCACCGCGTCCTCAAGGCCGGTGGCCGGCTGGCCGTGTCGGATATGGCGTGGGAAACCGAGCCCGCGTCATCGGTCCGCAAGGACATGGAAGCGTTCGTGGGGTGTATCGGCGGTGCGTTGGTGCTCGAGGACTACGTGTCGCGGCTCAAGCGAGCGGGTTTCAGCAGCGTCGAGGTCGAAAAGCACGCCGAAGCGGCGCGAAGATGGTCGACGTATCCGGGACCGAGCCGCCGCCGGGCATCGATCAACTCCTCAGCGTCAACATCACGACCACCAAATGAGGAGGATCTTTCGTCATGCACCTTTCGATGATCGCGGCCCTGGCCCTGGCGGCCGGCCCTGAACCGGCCGGCGACGTGGGACAACTCGTGAGGGCACTCTGGCTGGTCCAGCGGTGCGGGACGGCCGATGCGGCCGATCCAGGGAACGATCAGCGTCTCAAGGGGGCGTTGTCAAAGGCCCTCGGCAAGGACGGGGAGATCACACTGTCAGAACTGGACGGATTTATGAGACCCGACACATTCAAGAAACTCGCCGGATCCGACGACCGGATCACCCCGGAGGAGATCCGCAAGGCGGTGGAAGCCGACGTGCCCGAGAGTCGGATCCGGCTATTACCCGGCATCAGGAAACATGCGGATTTACTGACAACCTCATATGATATGATCGACGAACGGCACCGTCTGGCCGGCCAGAAGCTGGCCGACTGGATCATCGCCAACTACCGGCCGGGGAAGCCGCTGGATGTCGTCGTGGTCTGCACGGGCAATTCGCGCCGGAGCATGCTCGGCGCGACCATGGGCAATATTGCCGCCGCCTATTACGGGATGCCGGAGGTCCGCTTCCACAGTGGTGGCACGGCCCCGACGGCGTTCAATCCCCGCACGGTCAACGCACTCAAGGAGATCGGGGTCGAGGTCGAGCCGATTGGCAAGGAAGCGGCCAGAGGCGAGCCGAAGACGGCGAATCCGTTGTATCGCGTCCGCTGGGGATCGCCCGGCGAGACGGGTGAGCCGGTGCTGGAAGCGACGGAATTCTCCAAGCATTACAGCGATTCGACGAATCCTCAGCTTGGCTTCGCCGCCCTGATGGTCTGCGGCGAGGCCGACGCCGCTTGCCCGTTCGTGAAGGGGGCGGCCCTGCGAGTATCGATGCCGTACCTCGATCCCAAGATCTACGACGGCGGGGCTTACGAGACGGCCAAGTATGCCGAACGGAGGGACGATATCGGGCGGCTGATGCTGGCCGTGATGATGCAGGCCCGCCAGCGGTTTGCGTCCGCCGGCGCGCAGGCGGAAAGGACTCGCTGACCGTATGGATGGAGCATTACCGAAGCGCCTCTCCTGCCTCGACCGCTACCTGACGCTCTGGATCGTCATGGCGATGCTGGCGGGCGTCGGACTGGGCTACTTCTGCCCATCCGTCGCCCGGGGCATAACGCGGCTGTCGGTCGGCACGACCTCGATTCCGATCGCGGCGGGGCTCATCTTGATGATGTATCCGCCGCTGGCCAAGGTGAAATACGAAGAGCTGGGCGGGGTCTTCCGCAACACGCGGATACTGGCATTGTCGCTCGTCCAGAATTGGGTGATCGGGCCGTTGCTGATGTTCGGCCTCGCCGTGGCGTTCCTGTCCGACCGGCCGGAATACGCGATCGGCCTGATCATGATCGGCCTGGCCCGCTGCATCGCCATGGTGATCGTCTGGAACGAGCTGGCGAAAGGCGACGCCGAATATGCCGCCGGGCTGGTCGCTTTCAACTCGGTGTTCCAGGTGCTGTTCTATTCGGTCTATGCATGGCTGTTTATCAAATTACTGCCGCCGCTGCTCGGAGTCCGATTCGGCGACGTGGACCTGTCGCGGATCACCATCGGGGCGATCGCCGAGAGCGTGCTGATCTACCTCGGCATCCCGTTTTTCGCGGGCATGCTCACGCGATTCGTGCTGCTGCGAGGCCAGGGGCGCGAATGGTACGAGAAGCGATTCATCCCTCGCATCAGCCCGATCACGCTCATCGCCCTGCTTTTTACCATCGTCGTGATGTTCTCGCTCAAGGGCGAATACATCGTCCGGATCCCGCTGGACGTGCTACGAATCGCGGTGCCGCTGCTGATCTATTTCGTGGCGATGTTCCTCGTCTCCTTCTTCATGGGATACCGGCTGGGGGCCGATTACGCGAAAACGGCGACGCTGGCCTTCACGGCGGCCAGCAACAATTTCGAGCTGGCGATCGCCGTGGCGGTCGCGGTCTTCGGAATCGATTCCGGCGCGGCGTTCGCCGCAGTCATCGGTCCTCTGGTGGAAGTGCCGGTGCTCATCGGCCTGGTCAACGTGGCGCTTTACTTTCAGCGGCGGTATTTCATGGCTGCACGGCCGGAGGGCGTCGAGGTGACTCCGGTCTGAGCTCCCGTCCGCGTTGTCATTTACCGCGAAGGATTCGGTCGTCGGATGCTGCGATGGTGGAAACAGACCCGAAGGCCCATTGGTAAGAGGTCTATTCGTCCAAAGGGGCGACTGGTGTTAGCTGGTATCTGAGCGAGCTTTCTACGGGCTGTTCCGCCGGCCCTGAGACGAAACCTTGCCCTGGCCTTTGACGACCCGAGGGGGGACGGGCGATAATCGGCAGCGACACCGCAGGATCTGCATGGAGCTTAAGAGTCTATCCCAGTAGGGTGGGTGAAACCCACCGAATGCCTTGTCGCCGAAAGACTTGGTGGGTTTCACCCACCCTGCAAAGACTCCTACTGGGATAGGTTCTACTGAGCGTTGCATGGAGAACTTAAGTTCTGGAGCAACGCACGGCTTCCAAAGAGTGCTGTTTTATCCCTGGAAATCAGGTGGTTTCGTCGATGTGCTGGGTTTACTCGGCCGCGAGCAGACTTAAGTTATCCATGCAACGCTCAGTAAGTCGAACGATGCACCGCAATTCGAGGAACATCATGTCCCGCCTCGTCTTCTTGCTCGCCGTCTTCGCCGCCCGCGTGCTGGTCCCGTGGGACGAGTCCCATGCGGCCGAGCCGAAGCCTCCGATGCGGGGCGTGCTCGCGGGGATGGACAGGGTCTCGCCGGAATTCCTCGCGGCGTGGAAGGCCAGGGGGGTCAAAGCGGTCGTGGTCCCGCTCGACGAGGCGGCGAAGGGGCGATGGAAGCCGATGGCCGAAGCCGTCGAGCGGGCGGGGATGACCCTGTGGCCTTGGATTGAAGTCGCACGCAATCCGGCGATGGCCGACGCCCACCCCGAGTGGATGGCCGCCATCGGCGGCCACCATGACGATTGGCGGCGACGGTTCCCGGACGCGCCCGCGGCGAAACAAGGCGAGGTCATCAAGGCATGGCCGTGGGTCCCGATCGGCTACGCCCCGGCCCTCGACGCCCATCGGCAACGGATGGAGCGCCTCCTCGACGATCTCCCGGGAAGCTGGGAGGGGGTGTTCTTGAACGACCTCCAGGCAGGTCCGTCGTCGTGCGGCTGCGGCAACGATCAGTGTCGCTGGGCGCTCGATTACGGATCGCCCCCGACGGCGGCCAGGACGCCGGGGGATGACGCGGCGGCGCGGCTCGTCGCCGAGCTTTCCGCGGAACATCCCGGCAAAGTCATCATACCCGTCTGGGTGACGGAATGTGAATCGGTTGATTTGCCCGATGCGAAAGACGGGACCGGGCTCTGCGGGCGGGTCCCTTGCGCCAGGAACGATTGCTGGCCGCGCTACGCCCGCAACTGGAATCCGCTCCTCAAGGCGACCGACGGGCCGATCGCCCTGGGCGTCTGGCCCGAGACTTTTCGGCGTGATGCCGCACGTTGGATCGAGAGTGACCTGGCCTTGTTCCTGACACCACCGCGGGGAGGCAGCCCATTGGTCCCCGGGCGGACGATCGCCGTCATCCAGGCATGGGGAAAGCCGGAATCGGCAGCGATCGCCCTGTCCGAAAGGGTCGAGCGGGCGGCGGCGGGATGGGTGCTCGCGCTCGATGCGATCGATCAATCCTGGGAGCCCGCGCGGTGCGGTCGCCGGAAGGGCGGTGAGTACGGTGGGGCCCTCTAACATTGAAAGTCGTTTTTTCCCGAGCGAGATCGTCGAACCAGGCAAGAACCGGAGATTCACCACAGAGTCACAGAGATCACAGAGAAACAGAAGATAATCTCTTTTGGTTTTCTTCTCTGTGCCCTCTGTGACTCTGTGGTGAAGCGGTCCTCATCCATTGCGGTTCGGCCGCGCTGCTTTCCCTCATTTTTCCATGATATAGGGATGTGCCACCAATGATTGCGATGGGCGTGATGCTCGCGGCCCTGGCCACCGGTCCGGCCGACGGACCCGAGCCGAAAAGTCTCTTCCGGCCCGAGATGTTCGAGACGCTGGTCAACCCGGCCTGTTCGCACTGCGTCGACGAGGCTCGCCGCAAGGCCGGTGACCTCCGCGACGACGACCGTGTACTCGCCTGGATTCGCGGCAAGTACGACGGCGGCGCCATCCCCTACCGATGGTTCCTCGTGCCCTACCGCGTCATCAGCGACACCTACGGCGTGTTCGTCTACGACCCCGACGCCGACTTCGTGCGGGGTTACCCCGCCTCGCTCGATTACCGCTTCCACGGCTGGCGAAACGGCGTCATGGTGATGCGGCACAAGGACGGCACGCTCTTCGACTGCCTGACCGGCCTGGCATTCGACGGTCCTCGTAAGGGGCAGCGATTGACGCCGATCCCGACCATCGAGACCGATTGGGGGCCGTGGCTGAACGCCCAACCCGGTACGGTCGCCTACGCGATGGTCTCGAAGTTCCAGCCCCGATCCGTGCCGAATTCGTTCCTGCCCGAGTCGCGGAAGACGCGGCCCGAGCCGGATCCGAGGCTGGATGCCGAAGAGAGGGTGTTCGGCCTGACCATGGGCGGCGAAAGCCGAGCCTGGCCGTTGAAGTCGTTCGGCGATGCGGTCGAATTGCGGAAGTCAACGCTTGGCGATCAAGAAGTCATCATCTTCTGGGACGGCCATACCCGTACCGCGTCCGCCTTTGCACCCGAGACGGAAGGGCCGAAGCCGGAGCCGGCGACGCTCGCCGCGGGCACGGGCGAGGCGGAATCCGCTTGGGTGGACCGGGAGACCGGCTCGCGATGGTCGGTGGTCGGTCGCGCGGTCTCCGGCCCTCGCAAGGGGCAGACGCTGCGCTGGCTGCCCGGGATCATGGTCAAGTGGCATGCCTGGGCCGCCGAGTATCCGACCACGTCCGTGGAGGGTCAAAACGTCTCGAGACCGGACAATCCGAAGAGCGAGCCCCGGTCGTAGCGATCCTCGGCTCTTGGCCGACGCGGATCACGAATCGGCGGCGTCGGCCGCGCGGAGCTCGGCCTGGGCCTCGGGGGCCTGGCCGAGCTGCTCGTAGGCCTCGCCGCGACGACGGCGCAGCCAGGGGTCGTCGGCCGGCGTCTTGCCGGTGAGCAGCTCGATCGCCTCGCGCCTCAGCACCAAGAAATCGCTCCGCTGCCACCAGGCTTGCGGGTCGGGCCAATGCTCGACGGCCCGCCAGTCGATGCGAGCGATCTCGTCGAGCCGACGCCGGGCCTCCGCGGCCTGTCCGAGCCGGTGGTGGGCCATCGCCAGCAGGGCCGCGTCAATCGCGGCGAGCGGGCCGTTATTGCCCTGGGGCAGCCCAGCCAGCGACTCGCGCACCCGTCGGACGGCCTCTTCGAAAGCGCCCGGCGCGATACTCGGCCAGTCCGAGGCGGAACAGCCGCTCGGGCCCCGGCTGGCCCGCGGCGACGGCCGGCTCGGCCAGCGCGACCAGCCGGCCGGTGTCCGCGACGCTCCCCGGCACCAGCGCGCACCCGCGGGCCAAGGCGCTGGCGAAAAGGAACTCCGTGGTGCGGCCATAGTCGTCGAGCATCCGGTTGCAGAGCGCCCTCAGGGCGTCGCGATCGCCGGCGACGGCCAGGAGGCTCGCCTGCCGGGTCGCCACCTCGCGGTCCTTCATCCCCCGCCGGACCGCCCGCGCGAACGCATCACGGGCCTCGGACCAGAGGGCACGCTCGGCGTACGACTGGCCGATGGTCGCCTCGGCCTGCGCCAGTTGCTCGGCCAGGACCGGATCGCGAGGGTGCTTTCGCAGGGCGTCTTCCAGGTCATTGCGGACTTCATCCCACGTGCGGACCGCGGCCGACAGCCGACCGGCCTTCCAGTCGAGCCGGGCCAGGGCCACGCGCGTCGCCGCCAGGTCGGCGAGATAGCCGATCTCACCGGGATGGTCCCGGACCAGGGCCTCGCGCGCAAGAGGGACTGGCCGAGCGTGGCCTTCGCCTCATCGAGCTGGCCCAACTCGAGCTGGACGATCCCGATCGCGTGCCGGCTGGTCGCCCGGTCCGCCAGGCTCGAGCGCGAGTCCCGGACCGGCACCGGGCCCCCGACGGCCGGCCGCGACGGTCCCGTCGGCGCCGCGGGCGTTGGCGATGCCGCGACCGATCGCGGCGGGGCGGGACGGGGCGACTCGACCCGGGCGAGCAGTTCCCGGAAGTCGTCCCGGTCGCGCAGCACGCTGAGCTCGTCGCTGATCCGGATCCATTCGGCATTCCGGTATCCCGCCTCGATGGCCCGACAGAGCGCCGACATCGATTCATCGGCGAGCCGGCGGCATTCGGCCCGCTCCGCGTCGCCGAGCGCGTAGGCCGCGTCGCTGGACGGCCGCGCAGAGGGCCAGCAGGGTGGCGTAGTGGAACCAATCGTCGCCGGTCTCCTTGGGGAGGGCCTCTTCCTGTTCCAGCGACTGTCGGTAGGTGCGCACAGCGTCGGCCATCCGGCCCTGCTCGCGATGGAGGTCGCCGATGCTCCGGTAATCCTGGATCAGCTCGCGGCGCAGGCCCAGGATCGCCGGGTTGTCGCGCGCCATCTGCCGGGAGACCTCCCGCGCCTCCTCGAACGCCCGGGTCGCGGCCTCGAGATGGCCCAGTTGCCGCTCCGAGACCGCGACGTTGCGCAGCACGACCACGAGGAACCGGCCGAATCGGATGACCTGGGGGGCGCACATGGGCGATCCGGCTGTGCTCGGCCGACCGGCGAAACAGGCTCAACTTGTCGAGGCTCTCGTAGGTGGTCCCGTCGATCAACGCGCCGAGGTTGTTCAGCGTCGAGGCCAGGTCGTTCCGGGCCGCGGGATCGTCGGGGTTGGCCTCGACCCGAGCCTGGCGGAAGGCCAGCGCCTTCTGATGGGCCCCCAGGGTCTCGGCCGTCCGGTTGTTCTGATTATGCAGGACGGCGACGAGGTTATACGCATTGGCCAGTTCGCCCAGGTAGACGGTATTGGCCGGCTCGGCCTGACGGAGTTCTTCCCACACGGTGATGGCCCGATCGAAGAGGCGAAGGGCCTCGTCGCCGGACATCGTCGGATGGAGCCGATCGAGCGCACCGATGCCCAGGTGCACGCAGCACTGGGCCAGGCCGTCGCGGAGGCCGAGATCGGCCGGGCGGTCGCGCAAGGCCAGTTCGTGCATGGCCAGCGCCTGTCGCATGGTCTGATCGGATTGGGCCTGCGCGCCGAGCTCTTGCTGGATCTTGGCCAGCCGGAGCTGGCCGGCGGCCAGGCCCGCCTTGAGAGTCGGGTCGTCGCCGCGCTGGCGGACGAAATCCTCGTAGTAATTCAGGGCCGAGCGCAGCAGGTCGCGCCGGAGCGGCTGGAGTCCCGGCACATTCAGGAGCTGGCTCTCGCCGACCTGGGTCAGCAGTTCGTCGACGGCGGCGCGGGCCTTGACGAAACTGGCCTCGGCCCGCTCGCGCTGGCTCTGGGCTTCCGCCTGGTGCTCCACGGTGCTGAGCCATCGCTGTTGCGACAGTTCGACCAGTTGATCGGCGCAGGCGCGCTGGTCCTCGGCCAGCCGCCACAAGATGGTCATCCCGGCGCAGCCGATCACCAGGAACAGGAACAGCGCGGCCATCGAGCCGGCCAGCGCCGGGTTGCGACGGCTCCATCGCCAGAGGCGTTCCATCCCGCCGCTCCGTCGCGCAGGATCGGCAGGTCGGAGAGGAACCGCCGCAGGTCCTCGGCCATCTGCTCGGCCGAGAGGTACCGCTGCTCCGGCTCCTTGGCGATCGACTTCAGGACGATCGTCTCCAGGTCGCGCGGGATGGCCGGGTCGAGCTTGCGCGGGGCTATCGGCGCCTCGTGGGCTACCATCTTCATCAACCGGGCGCGATTCGGCTCGTCGAACAGCGGGCGGAGCGTGAGCAGCTCGTAGAGCGTCGCGCCCAGCGAGTAGACGTCGCTCCTCGGGTTGGACCAGCCCTCGAACCGCTCCGGCGCCATATAGCGCAGGGTCCCGACCAGGTCGCCGGTATCGGTCAGGGCGTCGCACTCCGCGGCCTTGGCCAGGCCGAAATCGGTCACCCAGACCGTGCCGGCGACGTCCAGCAACAGGTTCGACGGCTTGATGTCCCGGTGGAGGACCCCCTGGGAATGGGCATAAGCCAGCGCCTCGGCGACATCGGCGCCGACCCGGGCCACCGACCGATAATACGACGTCTGCGAGCGGACTCCCGACGCCTTCGAGAGCGGGCCATCGGGGACGATCACGTAGTCCGGGCCGGCCTCGGCGTCGCCGCGCGGGCGATCGGTCGCAACCGCCTCTCCCGGCTGCGCGACCTCGGAGAACTGTGCGGTCATCGACTCGACGGTCGCGGTCAGGATGATCGTGGCCGACGCACTGGCCGCGGCACGCAACTCGGCGAAGACGAGGTCCAGCCCACGCCCCTCGATGAACTGCATGGCATAGTAGTGGACGCCGTCCTGCTCGCCGATGCCGAAGACCGGCACGATGTTGGAATGGTGCAACCGTGCCGCGGCGCGGGCCTCGAAGAGGAAGCGTTGCAGGTGGGGCGATCCGGCCAGCCCCTGCCGGGCCAGGACCTTCAGCGCGATGCGGCGGCCGAGCGAGATCTGCTCGGCCTCGTAGACCACACCCATCCCGCCACGACCCACCTCGCGGATGATCCGGAAGTCCCCCAACTGGACGCGAGCCGTGTCCTCGCCGCCCGGCACTCCCGCCGATCGCGTACCCGATTCCGACATCGACTCGCTCTCCTCAACGATCCATCCCGACGCCGCTCTGCGAAGTACGAACGAATTTTAGTTCGACAAGATCAAGGACGTATGAATTCGCAATCCGGAATCCGCGATCTGTACTCCGATTCTTTCACAAGCGCCGAGTACTTCGATGTCCCGATGCGCTTATTGTCCAGGCCCGGACGCTTTACGAGCCCTTCGCTCATCTTATGGTTTTCTCAACGAGCGAGCGCCGACGCGAAACCTTCGAAGGACCACTCCAATCCCACCACTCATCTCATTCCAAGGATGCGGCCCAGGAGGGTTTTTCCGGAGAGCTGATCGTGGACCAAGGCTCGTTCATGCGACAAGAGGCATAACATGGCAAAGGTAAAGCCTCCCATATTATCTCATTTCTTGCAACGGCCGGCCAAGTCTCCTTGCGTTACCGTCTTTTACTATTCGCCCCAAAAACCCCAAATTAACAAGCGAAATGATAGACTTCCGAAAAGGCCGATCTAGTAAGTGCGGGAAGTTCTCCGCGATCGGACCCGCACCGAACCGTGGCTGTCGAGGTGAGTACGATGATCGAGTCATTGGCAGAGGTGGATGAAGAACTGGATGCGCCGGACTTGACGGTCGAGACGAATCTGACGGCCTGGCGAGTCTTGCTTCACCAGGACCTGGATCGCACGATCCTGCGCGGGGGCGGGCGTTGGTCGAGGGCGGTGACGGCCGTGGCCTGGATCCATCTGGGGATTTTCCTGGGATGTCAGGCGCTGTATGACCCGGGCGTGCAGCGAGATCCCCGACTGGTGCTCTTGTGGGGGGTGGAGCTGGTGTCCGTGCTGGCGGCGATGCGTTTGATCGCCGGCCCGCGATGGTTCGCGACGTCGCCGGCAATCGGCGTCGTGACGCGATTGTGGGGGACCTTCCTGATCCTTTCCTTCAACCTGGTGATGCTCAACGCGTTGACGGGCTGGGAATCGCGGTGGTACAAGCCGGCCTGGGGTACCCTGAGCACCTTCTTTTTCGCCTCGCTGGCATGGCTGTTCACACCCCGGTTCTTCATCCCGGCCGTGCAGATGTATTTCACGGCCTTGCTGATGGTCCAATTCCGGAACGAGGAGAACCTGATTTATGGTCTATCGTGGTGGATCGCCCTGTTAGGAATTGCCCGGTCGATCCAACGGCGGGAGCAGGGCGGACTCGAATGAGATCAATCCTGCTGATCTCGAAAGCAAGTTACCCCCGGTAGACATCATTTGAACCGCCTCGGCGCTTCCGTTGCGTATCCGTGTCTTCCGTTTCCCGCGCGCGCCAGCCTTTGCCGCCGGATTGAGAGGATGTGTTCAAAGAAGGTCGAGATCAGCGGATTCGAATCGGTACTTCGACCGGCTGGCCATTCAGCGTGGCCTCGAGCTTCCCGGCAAACCCATCGGGATGATCGCCCGGGGCGGAGGCATACTTGCCGGCTTCCTTCGGCTCGGCGGATAAATTGACGACGGAACCGCCCTCGCCCGACCCGATCTTGATCTTGACGTCCGTGGGAGCCGGAGACATCTCGGTCTTGCCGTCGGACTGGTAGAAGTAGGCCATGATCTGCGTCTTCGCCGCCGGCTTGCCGCGGCCGCCCCGCGGTGCGGCGCCTCGGTCCGCCTGGATCTCCACGAAGCCCCGTTCGTCGGGCAGGGAGAACATCTGGCCGCCGTGGGATGGGGCCATCGTCGATTGTGATGTCGTCGAGCTCTCGCCGCAGCCCGCGAGGAAACTGAGGGACAAGGCACAGAGGAGCCGTCTGTTTGTGGTCCGGAACATCGTGCGATACTCGGGGATGTCGCTGGGATGGTAACGAAACGGCCGGAGGGCGATCGCCCTCCGGTCGTTGACGGGACTGCGGCCTCCCGATCGCGCCGGGAAGGGAATCGGTCCGTCCGGATCAATAGCTGTCGGAGCTGATCACCTCGCCGCCGGCGCGGGTCGAGAGCTGCTGGTAGACGCCGAGCTGCGCCGTCCCGAAGGAATAGACATAATTGGAATAGACCGCACCGTCGGGGAGGATGTTACCCCCCTGGATGTTGTTGGTATTGAAGGCCCAGGAGTTGATCGTCTTCTTGAGGAACCGGACCGAGCCGTCGCAGAACGCGAAGTTGCAGCCGCCGGGGTGGAGGCTGGTCGCCGCGGTGATCGCGTAGTAGCCGTACGGGCTGGCGTTGGCCTGGGCCGGCGCCCCGAGGTTGATGTCCATCGGATAGAAGGTGGCCATGAGCGTGTCATACCAACGACCCGAATTCCAGGAGTTGTCCGAGACATAATAGCCCGGGTCGTTGATCACGGCATAGGCGTGGCTGTGCTCGCCGAACATGAGCGTATTGCTCGTCCCGTCCGTGACCATCGCGATCTTGACCGTGCTGTCGTTGTAGATGACGCCGTTGTACTCGGCGAACTCGGCGGCGCTGTACGTGGTGTTGTAGCCGAAGTCCCACGTCCCCGCGCAGCCGGCATAGCTGCTGTAGGCCTGGATCCAGTTGCCGGCCGGCATCGTGCCGCTGATCAGGTTGAACGAGGAGTTCGCGGCGCCCTTGACCAGGGGGACCGGATCGTTCTGGCTGTCGCTGGGGCAAGTCAACATGCTCATCCGGACGCCGGCGATGGTGAGGTTCTCGTAGTTGCCGGACGTGAGATTGAAATTCACCGCATTGTACATGGGCGACTGCTCGGTGAAGGGCAGCATCCGGACGAAGACGCTGAAATTCTCCGGGAAATCGCAGGGGACGACGCCCGTGGAGCATCTCGATGCCGGCGTCCCGCCGTTGTAGTTCGAGTACGAGCCGCCGGGGTAGCAGCCATTGCTCGATTCGTAATTATTGGCCGCGAGGGCGATCTGCTTGAGATTGTTGGTGCATTGGGCCCGCCGGGCCGCCTCGCGTGCCGCCTGCACGGCGGGAAGGAGCAGAGCGATCAGGACCGCGATGATCGCGATCACAACCAAGAGCTCGATGAGCGTAAAGCCGCGTCTCTGTTGATACATGGCGAATTCCTGGGACGTCGTGTGAGGATGAATAGAAGGACAAGATTCAAGCCGCAGTATGTGTTATCAAAGTATCGATTTCGGTCGGGTTGGGTGCAATTTTTCCGGCCGGATCGACCCGCAGGGCACGCACTCGTACCTCGAACGCCATTAGAAGACCGAGCCGAGGACGTCTTGAGGGATTAGGTCCGTCAAGAGGGCATCGTGGGTTGTCTGATCCTCGCCGAGAAGTCGTAACCTCGGAGGTCGTCGCTGAGATCAGCGGCCTCGCGCATCCAGGGCATGTTAGACTATGTACTTGCACACGGGGATGCAAATGAATTTTCAATGAAGAATACCGCCTGGCATCGCGGGAGGTTCGTTGTGGCGACCGTCAAGGGTATCGCTGTCGGCCTGCTGGTCCTGTCGCCCCTCATCGCTGGGCGGATGGCGTCCGCACAGGAGGTTGCCGCATTCCAATGGCAGCGGAGCGATCCCGACGAGGAGGGAGTCTCGTCCGCGAAACTCGATACCCTCAAGGACGACCTGGCGGGCCGGAACACCGCGAGCTTCCTGGTCATCCGCAACGACAGGATCGTTTATGAATGGTATGCCAAGGGCCGTTCGGCGACGGACAAACACGGCACGGCCTCGTTGGCCAAGGCGATCGTAGGGGGGATGATGCTGGCCGTCGCCCTGCATGACGGCAGGGTCCGGCTGGACGACCCGGTCTCCCGGTTCATCCCCCGGTGGGGGACCGATCCCCGGAAATCGCTCGTCACGGTCCGACAGCTCGGCTCGCATACGTCCGGCCTGGACGACGCCGAATCGAACGGCTTGTCGCACGATCAGTTGCCGGGCTGGATGGGCGCATTCTGGAAGCGGCTCGACCCGCCGAACGACCCGTTCACGATCGCGCGCGACAAGGTCCCGATGCTCTTCGAGCCCGGCACACGGCTCCGTTACAGCAACCCTGGCATCGGGATACTGTCGTATGTCGTCGCGGCGGCCATGAAGGGGACGGGGGAGAACAATGCTCGGGGGCTGCTGCGCGAGCGAATCCTCCGACCGATCGGCGTCCCCGACGCGGAATGGTCGGTCGGTTACGGCCAGACTTTCTCCGTGGACGGATTGCCCCTGATCGCCGCGTGGGGAGGCGCGTCGTTCACCCCGCGATCCGTCGCGCGGATCGGTCGGCTCGTGCTCCGTCGAGGCGACTGGGAAGGCCGACGGATCCTCTCCGGAGCGGTCGTGCAGCAGGTGACATGCGATGCCGGCTTGCCCGGGCACTGCGGCATGGGATGGTGGACCAACGCGGACGGTCGCTACCCCGATATCCCTCGGGACGCGGTTTGGGGAGCCGGGGCCGGCGACCAGGTCCTCTTCGTCGTCCCGAGCCTTGAACTGATCATGGTCCGCAATGGCCGGGAACTGACCCCCGCGCCCAGGACCGGGGACGTCCTCGCGCGATATCACGACCCTCGCGCGCGGATCCTCTTCATCCCGCTGATCAACGCCATCAAGACCGGCCAGGACCCACGGCGAGGGAACGCCCCGTATCCTCCGAGTCCCGCGATCACCCGCATCGGATGGGCTCCGCGAGAGTCGATCGTCCGCACCGCCGAGGGCAGCGACAACTGGCCGATGACCTGGGCGGATGACGACGCACTCTACGGCGCCTATGGCGACGGCAACGGGTTCGCCCCGTTCACCGCGGCAAAGCTGAGTCTGGGCCTGGCGAGGATCGCGGGCGGCCCGACCGATTTCCAGGGGCACAACCTGCGGGCACCCGAGCTGGAACAAACCGGCGAGGGCCGACATGGAAAGAAGGCGAGCGGGTTGCTCATGGTGGACCGGGTCCTATACATCTGGGTTCGCAATGCCGCCAACGCTCAACTGGCATGGTCCCGCGACCGGGGACAAACCTGGACCTGGTCCGATTGGCGTTTCGCGACGAGTTTCGGCTGTCCCACGTTCTTGAACTTCGGCAGCGACTATGCCGGCGCGAGGGACAACTTCGTCTACATCTATTCACCGGACACCGACAGCGCCTATGAAACCGCCGACCGTATGGTCCTCGCCCGCGTGCCCAAGGATCGCCTCACCGAGCGCGGGGCGTATGAGTTCTTCGCGGGCGTGGACGCCGACCGGACACCACGTTGGACCCGGGACATCGCCGGACGCGGGGCCTTATTCCGTCATCCCGGCCGGTGCTACCGGTCGGGGATTACCTACAATGTGGCCTTGCGTCGCTACCTATGGTGCCAGATCCTCCCCGAGAGCCGCGACCCGCGGGGACCGCGGTTTCAAGGGGGGTTCGGCGTCTACGACGCCCCCGAGCCATGGGGCCCCTGGACGACGGCCTACTTCACGAACGACTGGGATGTCGGGCCCGGCGACAGCAGCTCTTTCCCGACAAAATGGATGAGCGGGGACGGCCGAACCTTGTACCTGGTGTTCTCCGGCGATGACGCTTTCTCGGTCCGCAGGGCCACACTGACGACGAGCCATTGAGAAGGCGTCGATCGAAAACTCTCTGGGAGTCCTCACCCGACGCCTGCGACTATGCCTTACCGATCTGTGTGTCTAACCACGTGATGAAGGTGGCGAACCGGGGACATCGGGCAGCGACTTTCCTCGGGTCGATCAGAGCCAGCAGCGCGGCGGCGTGCTTGATCTTGGCGTTGTTGGCTTCGGAGTAAGGTCCCTTGGCAGCATCCTTCGTCGCCCTGGCGAACTTGCGGTAAACATCGAGCTTCGGCTCGTCCTCCAGATTGAGACGAGTTGGCAAACCATTGGCACGAAAACCTTTCCCGTAGTATTTCGCCAGTGATTCCGGGTCTGCGACAATCCAGGCTTCCATGCACTGGACCATCAAGTGGATTGACTCGGGATCGATCTTGTTCAGATCCCAACCGTCGAGTGTTTCGAGATGGTGCTTGCGAACCTGGGCGTTGACGAGGTGTTTGCCCTTGGTTTCACGAACGATCGGCCCTTCGGAATCCACGAGCAAGACGTACAACGTGTCGCGATCAGCTCGCCGGACTGCGTTGATGAAAGCCTCGAACGTGCTCTGGCGTCCGCCGGAGGGAACCAATTTCCAGCGCAGGCGTTTGTCACGCGCCGCCTGCTTCTGGAAGTTCAGCAATCTGTCCAGTCCGTTACGTAGCTCGGCTCGTTGCTGAGCCGTGTCGCCGCCCCCTTCGACGTAGATGGCGACCTCCTTCATGGGTTTCCCCCGAGTTCCCCGATGCGCCAGATTTCGCCGAGACGATATTTGTTCAACCAATAGGTCAACTTGCCGGGATCAACGCGCTCCAAGACGGTCCCGCCGCGATGCTCGCAGACCAGGATCGAATCGGCATGTTCCGTCATTTCCGAGACGAGGACATCCGAGTGCGTGGTAACGATCACCTGGGTCCGGGTAGACGCGGAGACCAAGAGATCGGTCAGCAAGGCCACGGCATCGGGGTGTAGACCGAGTTCGGGCTCCTCGATGCAGATCAGAGGGGGTGGAGTGGGTGCCAGCAGGAGCGCAAGGATCGCCATGAAGCGAAGTGTGCCGTCGGAGAGTCGGGTCGCGGGTACCGGCGCCTTCAATCCCGACTCATGCAGATAGAATTGTACGGTCCCTCCCTGGATGCGGGTCGAGAAACGCTGGTAGCGCGGAAGGAATCGCGTCAAGAACTGGTTGAACTCCGCGCCGGCATCCGTGTGTTCGAGCTCGTTCAGAACGAGCCCGAGATTGATCGAGTCAGGGAGAAGTAGGTCCGTCGGTAGGCTGGCCGGTTGCGGTTGGCGCAGAGCCATATAACGGCCGAAGCTCCATTCGCGAAACGTCTGCATCCTGGCAAACTGCTGGCCCAACCAAGTGACTTCCGGATAGACATCGGAGCCTTTGCGCTGCGACAGGACCGATTCGTCCGGCACCAACTCCTCACGCTTGAGGTGACGCTGACTGTAGCCTCCGCTGACATCGCGCACATTGAGGACGGGCCGGCCTTTTTGAAAGCGATAGTAGAAGAGGACGTCTTTTTCGCTCGGACGGCGTTTCGTTGCCTCTTCCACGGCTTCGTCGATCACTTCCGTCCGCTGGCCCGCCGCCGCGAAAGCGAGCCGATACCGCAGATCGGGAACCGGCTTCGAACCTTCAACGACAACTTCGATCGTTGCCGGTTTGCTAGCCTTGTCTCCCTTCCAGAGCCACTCTTGAACTCCCCCTCCATCTCGGATCGCGGCGGCGAATGCTGTGGGCGCAGCTTGGAGCAGTTCGATCGCTTCGATGAAGTTCGACTTGCCGGAGCCGTTCGGCCCGATCAAGATATTGAGTGATGTGAGATCAATCGTCACGGAGTCCGGCGGGAACGACAAGAAGCCAGACAGCTTCATTGACCGTATGAGTGCCACGCGGCATGCCCTTTGCTTCGCAAGAACGACGCCTTGATCCGCTATATCTCCCCTCATTTCCCCACTAATAGTCATCTCATCGGACTAAAGTCCGGCCTTTCAAGGCCACATTCCGCCCAAAGACACTGAAAGAATGGCATAAGAATATCGACAGGACTCATCGAATAATCTTCTATATTACCTTCGTATACAATGTGTTGATCATCAACACGACCGGCGAATCTTGGCTGTCTCGACTGGGAAAAACACATGTTCGTCGGCACCGTCATCAGATAGCCTTCGACATCCGTCGCTCCTGCAATGAATCTGAGGGGAGGACGGAGGCCAAGAATATTGGAGGCAAACTTCAAATAATTTGTAAGAGTGTCTGCAAAAACGCGCTCGAGATAGACACACGGAAAATAACCAAACTCAACCCCTCCGTCGGACTGACAGACCTTCTTGCCTACGCCATATGCATCGATTCCCCAGAGTTCTCCGCTTTTGAACAACTGGGTAAAGAAAACGATTTCTCCATGCCTTTCTCCGTACGCGAATGCCCCATGTTTGTTTCTCTCGATCGACCACCCTCCACTACCCCCGCCCTCCTCTTGCATCGGCATAAGCATACCTCTCAAGGCCAACTGTCTAGCATCGTGACTGGTCTTGATGGAATGGCTGGGGACCGAGGGGATGAGTCGAAGAAACAGCCTTTGAACATCTGGGATGAAAAGTGGCTTGACTTGTCCCTCGGCCTGAAATGCTTCATTATCTTGCAAGAACGTTGATGGATTCTTTGTGGGTTGAACGGGCGAGTAGACGGAAATCGCATCGCCGGCCCGATCGAGTAACCCTTTTTTGATAATGTAACCAATCTGAGTTTGCAAATCTTTAATCAGTTGATTTCTGACTGCCGACTTCGTTTCTGCGTCCTTCGCTTCTTCCATATGATAAGTGATCGGGTTCCGAAGATGCCGCACGTCGAAGGGCATAGCGATTGGAGTAGGCTCTCCGAAGGCGGTATTCATGACCGGAACGATCTGTGAATGAGAGATCGACTTCAGGGCCCATCCATACTCGACGAGGACATTCGGATTTGGGAGTTTCCTTCCAGAAGCAGTCATTCCGAGAAAAGTAAGGTCGGGAACAAAGACGCCACTTTCCGAGATCTTATTAAAGATCGTCTCTACGATAGGTGGGGTGCCCGGCACACCCTTCGTGTCCTTGTCAAGCTCGATCGGCTCGTCTCGCAAGGCTTCCTGGGTGGTCAGATCCTGCCCCAGGCGCTTGATTACTTGTTCTAAAGCCTTTTCGATGAAGCCTCGGTTTGTGGAGGTGGGTGAATCACTTTGCCAAGAATAGAAGACTGTCGTGGGCATGATCCGTATCCTATGAAGCAACATGCCAGAGGATCGCCTTCATTCAACCACACTTTCGGATCAAGTGTGCACATTGCCGACCCGTTTGTCAAGTTCACTGATCCTGGCAGAATGAAGAACCAAACAAGACGGGGGTGTCGAGCAGCAACGTCACTCCATGTCCTCCTTGAACTCTTCCAGAGGAGCGTCAAAGTAGGGGGCCATCCAGAACTCGCTCTTCCGATAGCTGCCCGCCTGGCAGGGCCACGAGGTCCGCTCGGCCAGCTTGACCTGTCTCAGAGAATGGCCCTGATCCGTGATCAGAAGCTCTTCGCCTGGCCGAAGGCTGGCAAGCAGTTCGTCCACATGGGCCTTGGCTTGTTCGAGCGTGACAATGGACATGGCGAACTCGCTCCCTTCATCGAGAATCGCGCCAGCTCCTTTCCAAAGCCTGGCGGTCCGGATCTCATTGTACCCCATGGGTTCCCCAGGCTCGGAGTTCAAGAGCTACGATGTCGGCCAGGCTTTCCGATCCGATAGGGCGAGGGTCAGGTCGGAACGCCTGGCCGCCTTTCTTACTTGTGTACCCGCGTACCGCGACCTCAACGCGCTGGGGCGGTGTGTGATGGCTGCGCGATCGCGGCACCGAGTTCCAAACTCAGCCCGTTCTGCTCCCGAGGAGGCGTCTGCGTCCAGGTCGGCAGGTCGCAGAGGCCGCCGCCGAGGTAGATATGTTGCCAGAGTTGCGTCGCGACGACGCAGGTCAGGCTCAGGTCCATGATGATCCGCTTGGGGGTGATGGCCGGGTATCGGATCTGGGCGGCGCGCTCTCGGGCCACGCCTTCCGGATCGAACCAGCCGGTGGCGCGGAGCGACTCGGGGCTCAGGAGCTGGTCAACCCAGTGCGGGCGGTCGGCGGCGAAGAACGCCCGGGAACGGTGGGCGCGGAACATCGTCTTCGGGCGGTTGGCGATCCGGGCCGGGAGCGTCCGCGCGGCCACCTTGCGCAGCAGCCACTTGTCGGTCCGGCCCCGCAACTTGTACTCCGGCGCGATCGACGCGCAGAAGGCGATGACGTCCTCGTCCAGGAGTGGGTATCGCGCCTCGACCGACGAGTTCATCGCGATCCGGTCCCCCTTGGCCACGAGCAGCAGCCCGGCGAGCATCACCTTGTAGCCGACGTACAGCGACTGGTTCAGCGGGGCCCATCGCGAAAAGCGGTCGTTGGTGAGGTCCAGGTCGTCGTAGGCCGCGTGGCCGGCCAGGCGGGTCCAGAGGTTGTTAGAGTAAACAAATGATCGCGCCTGGGCCATCAGGTCGTAGACATCCTGCTGAGCCGGTCGGACGCCCCGGATGCCGTATCGCGGCGGGACGTGCGCCGGATCGCCGTGCATCGAGGCCAGGACCAGGTTCCGGATCGTCGGGTTGACGAAGGAGAGCGACAGCTTGTTGAGCCGCTCGCGGATCGCCTGGGTCTTGAACCAGGCGTAGCCCGCCAGGGCCTCGTCGGCGCCCTCGCCGGTCAGCACGACCTTGTATCCCTGAGCGTGCACGGCGGCGGCCAGCCGCATCAGGCAGGCGCATGAGGAATCCATCACGGGCCCCTCGGCGGCGCGGATCAGCTCGGGGTAGGCCGCGACGATGTCGGCGGAGTTCATCGTGACCGTGGTCAGTTCCGAGCCAAGCGCATGGGCCGATTCGGTGGCGTGCGACCGCTCGTCGGGGCCGGCGCGGTCCAGGCCGATCGTGAAAGACGGCACGGCATGGCCCCGCTCGCGCGAGCTCAGGCCCAACACGACCGTCGAATCCAGCCCGCCGCTGATGTAGCTGACCACCGGCACGTCGCCCCGCAGTCGACGCTCGACGGCCTGACGCATCCGCGCCTCCAGCTCGTCGATCAGCGGCGTCGGATCGGCCAGCCGACGCTCTTGGCCCGCGTCGGGGAAATCCAGGTCCCAGTAGAGCTTCCGCTCGACCCGTCCGTCGCGGACCCGGACGAAGTGGCCCGGCGGGATCGACTGGATCCCCTCGAAGAAGGTGCGCGTCGTCCCCGCACAGAACGTGTGGAAGAACAGGTCGATGCCCTTCGGGTCCGGTCGCGCCGCCACCAACCCCGAGGCCAGCAGAGCCTTGATCTCCGAGCCCCAGAGTAGCCAGCCGTCGGCCGTCGTGTAATAGAGCGGGCAGATGCCCACGCGGTCGCGGCCCAGGATCAACGTCCGCTCGTTCCGGTCCCAGATCGCGACGGCGTACTGTCCTCGCGCCCTGTCGAAGGCCGCCTCGCCGAGGTCTTCATAGAGGTGTGCCCACAGCTCGGTGTCGCATCGCGTGGCCAGCCGGTGCCCGCGAGCGAGCATGTCGGCTTGCAGCTCGGGATATTCGAAGAGTTCGCCGTTCTGCGTGACCCAGATCGAGCCGTCTTCATTGCTGATCGGCTGGCGCCCTCCCGCCAGGTTGACGATCGACAGCCGCCGCGCCCCCATCGCCAGGCCCGGCTCGACGTGGATCTGTTCGTCGTCCGGCCCGCGATGGGCGATCGCGCCGGTCATCGCCAGCAGCCGGGCGGAAGAGAACTCGCGTCGGCCGGTCAGATCGATCGCTCCGGCGATACCACACATCTCGAAACCCTTTCCACGAAATCCGTTCGGACGACCGGCCGGGCGCGGCTACCGCCCGTGCGCCGACCGGGTGACGATCAACTATAACATTCCGGGTCGATCGGCGACGATCTCGACCGGCTCCTCGCCATTTCGCCGCACCCTGGTTCGCCCTTTGCATTCGTTGTATCGTGATAGGTTCTAGGCCCTGAGTCTTGCCCCACATCGGGAGCCCACGACGATGTCCCAACCCTACGAGATCGAAACGGCGGAGTTCGACCTGTTGATCTCCCCGTCGGCCAGCGAGACCAGCGCGCCGAAGCCGGCCACCACGACCGTCCACGTCGATTTCAGCTCCGTCTCGCACACGGGGAAAGTCCGGTCGCATAACGAGGACCATTTCCTCGTCTCGCGGTACAGCCGCAAGCAGGAGATCCTCCAGACCAACCTGCCGCAAGCCTCGCTCCCCGAGCACACCGGCGACGACGGATATTTGTTCATCGTGGCCGACGGCATGGGCGGGATGGCCGCGGGAGAAGTCGCCAGCCGGCTGGCGATCAGCACCAGCCTGAAGCTGCTCCAGCGCTCCGAGCGTTGGGGCTTCAAGGTCAACCATCGCGAGGCGCGCGAGCTCTTCAAGCAGATCAATCGCGACCTCCAGGAGGTTGAACCGGACGCTCACTCGAGCAGAGCGTGGCCGACCGTCGGCTCCTGGGCATGGGCACGACCCTGACGGCCGCTTACAGCATGGGAGTGGACCTGTTCGTCGTCCACCTCGGCGATTCGCGGGCCTATCTCTATCGGGCCGGCTCGTTGCGGCAGTTGACCAAGGACCATACCGTGGCCCAGGCCATGGCCGATGCGGGCCATATCTCGCACGATTCCGTGCGTCATCATGCCAAGCGTAATGCCTTGACCAATTTCCTCGGCGGTCATAATGGCAAGGTCAACGCCGACCTCCGATGGCTCCGCCTGGCCGATGGCGACCGGCTGGTCCTGTGCAGCGATGGGCTCAACGAGATGGTCGAGGACGTCTCGATCGGCCGCATCCTCGGCCAGCGCCGCACGTCCCGCGACGCGGCCCAATCGTTGCTCGATGAGGCCCTCCGGCGCGGAGGCAAGGACAACGTCACGGTCATCGTGGCCGACTACCGAATTCCCATGGTGCAACCCGACAAGAAACCGAAGGATCAGGATCAGCCGATGCACCTCGAATCCACGTCCGATTCCCACCATCCGTCGCTGGTGAGACCTTGATGGCTTGCGGGGAGAGAATCGAGTCGGCGCCCTTGGCGGAACCCGGTATCCTGTTCGTAGGGGAGGATCCCGCGATCCCGAGGGAACACAATCGATGGCCACGACGACCGAGGTCAGCAGGCACTTCGAGCCCGCGGGAGGACCGATCCTTTTCCGCGGCGTCGGCTGGGACGACTATGAGAAGATGCTCCAGATCGTCGGAGAACGCCATATCCGCGTGACGTACGACATGGGCGTCATGGAAGTCAGCATGCCCTCGCAGCGTCATGAGCGCGTGTCTCAATGCCTCGGTCTCTTCGTCCCGAGACTTGCCGAGGAGCTGGAGATCGCCTACGAACCGCTGGGGATGACCACGTGGAAGCGTCCGGACCTGGAGAAAGGGCTCGAATCGGATCAATGTTACTACATTCGAAACCAGGCGATCGTCCGGGAGCGTGCGGAGCTGAACCTGGAGACGGATCCGCCGCCGGACCTGGCGATCGAGGTCGATTTCACGTCGAGTTCGCTGGATCGGCTGGCGATCTACGCCGAGCTGCGCGTCCCCGAGGTCTGGCGCTATGAAGGCGAACGGTTGACGATGCTCCAACTCCAGCCCGATGGCACCTATCGGCCCTGCGAAACGAGCCTCAGCTTCCCGGGTCTCCGGCCGGCCGATGTCGAGCGATTCATCGAGCTCTCTCGGGCGATGGACAAGCTTCGATCGGCGCGAGAGATCCGCGAATGGGTCCGCAACGAGTTGATCCCGCGCAGAATGCGGGAGCGCGTCCGGATTAACATCGTAACTCGAGCCTTCAGAATTAAATTGAGCATACCTTGATACGAGCCCGACGCGCCAGCGAGTGGATGGCTGGACTCGGCGGTTATCCACTCGCTGGCACGTCGGGCTCGTATGGGTATCCGTCATGTCGAGCGGCGGTATCGGATTCCTCGGCGTTCCGCGACAAGCCTTTCAATACGCCTCACTCCCTACGAGCTCGCCGCCGTTGCGTGTCGAGAGCGCCTGCCAGACGCCCGAGGGAGGCAGGTTCACCCAGGCGCCTTGACCATTCTGGGACGCCCCGGCCGGATTGCCCGAGATCATGTTGAACGGCCAGGTCTGAATCGTGTCCTTGATGAACCGGACCGAACCGTCGCCCATCAATACGTTGAGCCCGCCCGGATGCATGCTGGACGCCGAGTTAGTCCAGGCCGCCATTGAGACGGCAGCGACCTTGTCGCAGGCGTTTGGCGGGTAAAGCGCCGTGATCAGCGTGTCGCCCCAGTTGCCCGTGATGTACCAGCCGTGCTTCGCGGCGTATTGGGGGTTGAGCACATTCAATTCCTGAAGGATCGTCGTCGCCTTCTCAGCCATGAAAATCGTGTTGCTCAGGCCGTCGGTCACCGAAGACAGACGAATCGGCGAGAGGTCGTTGAAGACGCCGTTACACTGGGCGATCAAGGTGCCGGGCACGACGCAGTTGTTGCCCGGCAATGGCTGAGCGAGCACAGGTAGCGAGCCGATCATACCGGCATAGCTCGTGAAGACCATGTATGCTGGGTCGGAGATGCCATACTTCGATAATGCGCCCGAGTTGAGGTTGCGCGGCCAGCCTGACATCGGGTCGCTGGGGCATGCAAAGGATGAAACCGCTAGGGAGTGGACGGTACTGTTCTCGCCCCCAATGATCGCCAGATCCTGATTGATTGCGTTGTAGAGAGCAGGCTGCTCCATAAAGCCTAACACGAATATTTCCAGGCTTTTGTCGACGATTGAGGACGTACAAGGCGGCTTCGGGCCGGAATACCGGGGATCGTACGACTTGACCCTCCCCGGAGGAATCGAGCCGAAGGCGTCGTGATAGTTTTGCAGAGCCACGCCGAGCTGCTTGAAGTTGTTGGAGCACTGGGCACGACGCGCCGATTCTTGCGCAGGACTGGACGGCGGGTAGGATAAGGGCAATCAGGAGGGAGATAATCGCGATCGTCACGAGAAGCTCGATGAGTGTGAAGGCGACTTTCTTGTTTTCAAACCCCTGTGGACACCATAATTGTAATGCCTCAGCAGATCGGACTTGAAGCTACGGCGTTCCACGATCCTAGCCAGGACGACATTACTATCACCATTTCGCCATTCAAACCCTAAGTGTCAAGAGACCAAGAACACGCAAATCAAGCAGCCTTTGCTCTGTTGAGGCGGGACGAAGCCAACTTGAAGAACACAGCCGCAGCCAGTGCACCCAACGCAAGGGCTAGAAACCAGTAGCCAAGACCACGAGAGTGGGCTGCTACCTTCATGGGCCTAGCGACTTCCTCAGTGATTCCGAAAGCGGCCAAGGAGAAATCTTTATCGGGAAGATCGACGAATCGACTCGGAAAGACGGGTCCTCTTGTGTTCGCAACGAGGGCTTCTACCTTGTTACGGGCAAAGACGTGTGCGAGTGCGGAACCAACGCTGCCAGTACCTATGATCGAGATGCTCATATCAATATTGCCTTTCACTAGAAGACGATGGTTGCGGCGATTCTGGAGTCAGTTTCCCTCGTGGCGACACGAAAAGGGAATGCGGACGCGCCTCAGAATTCATTCCCAGCGAACCGCGTTCTCGTGGTCGAGGCGCGGAAGTCGTTCGAACCAGGGATCCGGACCGGGGCGACCGAGATTGACCACGAGTATGGAATGCCAGCGGCCATTGGAGCTTCTGCCGGTCCACGTCGACGCGTCGATGCCTACGTCGGGTATGAGCGCTGGCTATTTCGAGCGTGTCCGACGACGCTCGTGATCAACTGCTTGGCGGAGCCCTGGAATGACCTCCGCGGCGAATCGTTCGAGAGTCGGTCGGTGTCGGTGGCGAGCAGGAAGGTACCGACCCCGTCTTCAATGACACTAGGAAGCAGTTGGTCAACCCACTGTGAAGGGGACCCCTCGAGAACGAACTGGAGGATCCGAAGGCGCCGACGATCGCGGCCATCCGACGAATCTCGGCGGGAGGGCGACCGACCTCGCTTGCCGCCTCGTCGATCAACCTGCTGGCCGCCTGCCATTCGCTACGGGACTGATTCTGCCCAAGTGAAGCCGTCCACCCATCGGCCTTTCGACCGACAAGTCCGAGCATGCGAGGCTTCGACGCGCCAATCCAGATTGGCAGCGGATGACTCGGACTAGGTGGCTGGTGTGAATCGGACGGTGCCGGTGGGGTTGGTGTTGCGAACGCGTCTCATGGGGTCTCCAGGTTCGGTCGCGAGGCGAGCGGTGTTGGTGGGGTCGTCGTCGGTGTTGAGGGGCCCGAGCCGTTCTCGGGGCGCTGAGAGAGTGTTGCGCGGTGACCGCCTGGGGTTTGTTCGGTATGCGGTTGTCATGCTGGGGCCCATCCGGTGGTGCGGTTCCAGTGCAGTCCGAGCACGGCGAGGCGGGCCAGGTTGGCGGCGGCGACGAGAAGGTTGAAGTCGGCGGTCACCTTGGGCTTGCCTCTGACTCGGGCTTTGCGCCCGCCGTGGCGTCGGCGCATGAGATGGGCGAGTTTGCGTTCGACCTTGGGGCGGGTGGATCGGTAGTCGGCAGCCCGGGCTGGGTCGGTTTGGCGTGCGGCGGTTGTCGGCGAGGTCGGCTTCGTAGAGGCCGACGGCGACGCCTCGTCCATGCGTCGAGGTGGTGCAGCGGTCGGCGCAGCGGGCACGTGGCGCAGTTCTTGCCGAAACGCGCCTTGGCCTTCTTTGGGGCCCCAGTGGATTCCCGACGGTGCTCCGTTCGGGCAGGTGACGGTGTCGTCGTCCAGGTCGATCGTGAAGTCGTCCTTGGTGAAATGCCCGTCGGGGGCCTGCGGGCGGGGGTCTTGACGTTCGGGTCGATCCCGGCGGCGTGGAGCTCGGCGAGCATCTCGCCGGTGCCGTAGGCGCAATCGCCGTACACCGTCTTGGTCGGCGCCTCGTCGGTGGTCGGGTCGGCCGGCGGCTGGTGGTCGACTGAGTTCTTCGATCGAGCTCGGCGGCGACCGTTCCGTCGGCGACGTTGCCGGCGCTGACGGTGGTGTCGGTGATGATCTCGCTGTCGGGGTCGATCGCGACGTGACCTTTGTACCCGTCGAAACCCGTGGGCGGCGGTCTTGTGCCCGTGGCGGGCGTCGGGATCGACGGTGGAGATCACCCGATCAGGGGCCACCCGGCGGGCGATACGGAACACGCCGTCGTCGGCCTGCTCCAGGTCTTGGCCGACCACCCTGGCCAACAGCGCGGCCGCGTCAGCGACCACCGGATCGAGTCCCGCGGCCGTCCAGCAACCGCCAGACACGCCGTACGCGTCCTGCGCCCGGGAGTCGATCAGCTCCTCGCGGGCGCCGGAGTCGTCCCAGTCGATCTGCGGTTTCGCGGTGCTCGACGTAGTCATCGCCCGAGCTCAGCCCAGCTCGCAACTCAACTTCGAGGCTCGCCCGGCGGCCGCCTTGAACAGGCCGCGCATCGCCGAGCGGATCAAGGTGATCGTGTCCATCGTCGCCACCGCGTCATACAACGGCGTCGAATCGAGCACCCGTTTCGCGCCCAGCAGCCCGGCGTCGCCCGCCGCCCGATCGTCACGTCCCGGATCCGCTCGGGTTCGGCGGAGCGGGCCAGCCGGGCCCGCATGTCCACCAGCACCGTGTGAGCAAAGCTCGGGTAGTCGAAGTCCAGCCCGCCGCACGCGTACTTCCAGCGGGCGTCGAAAGTGAACGCCTCGACCGCCTCGCGGTCCGACAGCCCGAACAGCTTCTGCAACACCATCACCGTGGCCACAATCCGCGGCGGCACACTCCGCCGACCCGTCTCGGCGAACAGGTCAGCGAACATCTCATCGGGGAACAACCGATGCCCCTCCCGGTGCAGCAACGCCCAGATCGAGCCCTCACCCACCGCGCCGTCACACAACAACGCCGTGCCGGTCAACAAGCTCGCCTGCGCCGGCGTCACCCCCGCCGTCACCACACCCTCCGGAGAACGAATCCCATGCATGTAATTCTGACCCCTCAACCACCAAAACGCGAGCACTCAAGCCCGCGAAAGACACCAGCCACCTCAGGACCTCGTTGCATTCCGGCTACCGAGTGCGTCGCTCCGCTGTAGTCCAGTGGAGTGGCGTCATGAGCGGTCCACGCACCGCGAATGATGTCGATGGCCTCCTCCAGCGCGGTGGTGGCTTGCGCTGGCTTGAGACGCCGTCCGCCGACGGACTCGATGGCGTCCCAGAAGAACCCGGCGCCCAGTCCGAGTTCGAAGCGCCCGTGGCTGAGCAGATCGAGGGTGGCCGCGGTCTTGGCGACGATGACCGGGGACCGCAGCGCCATGTTGAGCACATTGGAGACGACCCGGATCCGGTCGGTCTTCGCCGCGATCCAGCTCATGAGCGTGATCGCGTCGAGGTAGGCGCCCTGGTAGGGGTGGTCCTGGATGGCGACCAAGTCGTAGCCCCATCGTTCGCTTTGCACGGCCAGATCGAGGGTGTAGGTCGGTGGCGTGCTCTTCGGTTCGGGAAAACTAGCGAACTCGAGGTGGTGGCCAAAGTCTGGCATTTCAGACTCCTAGGGAAGGCTTCCGTGGGTACACGCCTACCCTAACAGATGCGTGCACGCGCATGCAACCGTGCCGGCATCCAGATCAGATCTTGGGTATATTGGTGGGTGTGAAGGCGCCCGCGTCCAACCCGACGATCCTCTCCCAAGATCAGGTCAAGGCCTGGTTCGCGCTCCTCTTTGCCCATGCCACGGTCACCGGGCGGATGGACGCCGTGCTGTTGGAGCAGCACAAGCTCTCCTTCAGCGCTTTCGAGATCCTCTGCTGGCTCTTGGAGACCGAGCCTCAGTCGGTCCGAGCCCTGTCCGGCGAATTGGTCAGCGTGAGCCCAACGAGAGCATCACGGTTGGTCCAGGACCTCATCGACGCCGGGCATCTCCAACGCGGCGCCGACCAAGGCGACGGACGGGTGTCGCTCATCAGCTTCACTGAGGGCGGACGGCGCTTCGCTGAAACGGCCAAGCGGAGCTTCGAGGAGTCGGTCAAGAAGTATTTCGTCGATCCTCTCGACGACGACGACATCGCTGCCCTCACGCGAATATGGGGCAAGCTCGAA
>CAVZRC010000004.1:0-4270418 GCA_963777695.1 uncultured Planctomycetota bacterium | reverse complement strand
TGAAGGCCCGGAAGAACAAACCCTGAAAGGACCTTGCCGATGCGAAATGCCCTGAAGCTCACGACCCCAACCGATAGCGAGATCGTCGTCGTCCGCGAATTCGACGCTCCGCGTGAGCTGGTCTGGGACTCGATTTTCAAGCCCGAGCTGCTCAGGCGATGGTTTTATGGCCCGCCCGGCTGGGAAATGATCACCTGCGGGGACGACGCCTGCACTGGCGGGACTTATCGCCCGCATCTGGAGCGATCCGAACGGTCTGACCATGCCCCAGTCCAGCATGGCCCGGGATTCGTCCCGCCCGAGCGCTGCGTCCAAACCCAGGTGTTGGAATCCGGTGGCGTCCCCTTCGGCGCAGAGCAACTGGCGACGATCGTCCTCACCGAATTGCGTGAGAGGACGATGCTGACGATGACCTTTCTCTTCGACTCGAAGGAAACCCGCGACGGGACGGTGCCCTACTTGGAGCAGGGCATGGCCGCCGGCTTCGACCGGCTGGACGAAATCCTTGCCTCGGCCGCAGCCTGACCCGAAGAACGGGACAATGTCTCCGCCTCGGTGGCGAGGGTCGGCGTCGATTTCGTCGGCCCTCGTTCGAGGGCGGAGGCAACTCCGCCTCATGATCGGAAGCACACGAACGACCGAACCCAAGGCCGAAAAGGGCATCGATGACTACGTCTCACCTCATCTCGATCGCGGGGATCGCCATGTCTCTCCTCGCGGGGTCTGGACATCATGAGGGTTCCGCCAATGCTCGAGCGGAGGAGCCCGAGCGGCCGGACGCCTCGGGGAACTACGCCACCGTCAACGGCCTCAGGATGTATTACGAGACTCGCGGCGAAGGCGAGCCGCTGGTCTTGCTCCACGGCGAGTTCGGATTGGCGATGGACCTACCGGCACTGGCAAAGAATCGTCGCGTGATCGCCGTCGAACTGCAGGGCCACGGTCATACGGCGGACATTGATCGCCCGCTAAGCGTCGAGCAGATGGCGGACGACACGGCGGCCCTCCTCAAAGAGCTGAAGATCGAACGCGCCGACTTCTTCGGATACAGCATGGGCGGCGTCGTCGCCCTCGGAGTGGCGATCCGGCATCCGAGCCTCGTGCGAAAACTGGCCATCAACGGGTCCTATTTCGGCAGCGTGGAAGCCGCCTTCGAGCCCGAGGCCTTCAAACAATTCCGGAACCTTCCTGCGGATTTCGCGCCACCAATGCTGAAAGCCCCGTATGACAAGGTCGCACCCGACCCGACGAAATGGCCCACCCTGGTCGCCAAGATCAAGAAGGCGAGCATGGAGTTCAAAGGCTTTGCCCGGGACGATCTCAAGTCGATCAAAGCGCTGTCCTGATAACCCTCGGCGATCGCGACGGAATTCGTCCGGAGCACGTGGTGGAGATGTTTCGGCTGATTCCCGGCTCCAAGCTTGCCATCATTCCGGGGGCCGACCATTTCCTGATCTTCCAGAGCCCCGAAAAACTGCTCCCGATGATCGCGGCATTCTTTGAAGCACCCGTTTCCGCGAAACGCTGATCTTGGGTATCGAAGGGGGCGTCACTCATAAGGCATTGGCACGAATCCTTCCGTATCTGATTTCACAACTGTCCGGCTATAAGTCGAACAGGCTCAACTGGTTAGGGAATGGCGGCTCCGGATCTTGCGGTTTTTTTTCGCTCAATGCCTGAAGAATAGGGGTTTTCTCGAAAAGCGTAAGGCTGAGGATTTGCGAGATTTCGCTGAGGCTCCGCTCCAGCCCGAGTTCCTTCTCGACGATGGCGACGAGCACGTAAATGCTGATCGCGATCCACACTTGAGTCTTCACCGCGTTGTCGCTCGTCGGTGGTGTCCTAAGCAAATTGAACAGCGGGCATCGTGATCCACTCGCGCATCGTCCAGACGTGATCGGCCAGCCCGGCCGCCATCGCCGGCGACCTCTTGCGGACCCGGCCGTCCTCGTCCCGTAGCTCCAACGTCCGCACAGGCCAGCAGAAGTTATAGCTGTACATCGTGAAATAGGTCATCGACTCGTGCACCCGCCAGTCCTTCGAGAACGTGTACGTCTTCCGCACCTTCCGCGCGTTCTTATGCCGGTCGGTCGCGTTGTACCGCTCCAGGAACGACACGTTCACCCGCCGGCTCACCCGCGAGAGCCCCAGGGCCCGGGCCGCAAAGCCGCCATCGTCCCGAAGATCAGGTGCACCAGGATCTCCACCACCCGGCCCCGCAGCCGCCGCTTCTCGACCGTCGCGTACACCAGCCCCGGCGGCGGCACCCGCTCCGGGGCCATCCGCCGCACCGGACGGCCCGTCGGCGTCGTGGTCACCTCCTCGCCGTAGACCTGGCGGATCGCCTCCTCGTAGACCGGGTAGGCATCGCTGGTGATCAGCACGGGGCGGCCCTCGGTCCGGCGGTGGACGTCGGCCACCACGGCCTCGGCCTCCTCGGCGCCCGCGCCCCGGGGACGACGCAGAGGACCAGCTTGTGCTCGGCGTCGTAGGCGACGTGGTCCCACCAGTCGCCGTGATGGTCGTCGGCCGGGTCGGTCGGGTCGCAATGCTCCTGCTTCTTGTAGACGATAGGACCACTTCTCATCGAGCTGGACCTCGCGAGTCCGAGGGGGAAAAGGCGACGAGACTCGTCGTGCAGTTGCTGAGCATGCTCGCCCAGGAGTCGGCTGTAGCGGACCACCGTGTCGCGGTGCACGCCGACCAGCCGCGAGGTGGCTCGGACCCCGTTGCGGTCGGCGAGGTGCTCGACCAATGCGAGGGCCTTCTCCGGCGGCAACCCGGAGCGGTAAAGCGGGGTGCCCTTGCGCTCGGAGAAGCGGGCCTTGCAGGTGCGGCAGTAGAGCAGGCGATACTGCTGGGCCTTGCCGTAATGGCCGCAGACGGTCAGGTTGCCGTGCCCCCGCCGGCCGTAGTCGGGGCACTCGGGGCACTGGCAGCAGAAGCGGGACAGGTCCTCCTCCATGGCGGTGCCTCCGTGGTCCTGGGACGAACGCGACCGGGGTCATGACGACGAACCTGTTATAAATGAGGGACTTACTGCGTTCAATCCGCTTAGGACACCGCCCCCGAACGCCGCCGGGGTCAAGTACCCCAACGACCAGTGGATCCTCTTGCGGTTGTAGACCTCATCCAGGAACCTCTCCAGGCCCCGCAATGCGTCGCCGGAAATCCTCGAGTACTCCGAGAGATCGACCTCCTCCTCCTTGATGGTCCTCGTCAGCCTCTTCGGCGTAGCCGCTCGCCTCGGTTTCACCCACGCTCGCGATGCTGATCGCCACCCCGGCGGCGATCAGCATCGCGATGTAGGCCGTCGCGGCATATTGCATCCCCTGGCCGGAATGATGGATCTCCGGGCATCCTCGCTCCAAGGCCGCCTCCAACGACTTGAGCGTCAACGCCTGCTCCAGGCTCTGGCCAAGATTCAATAATAATATATATATAATTAAAAATTTAAAAGTAAAATACATCAACTATTAACTGAACCACCACCGGCTAATTCTACAGCGGAAGGTATTTTGGCACAGCCCGCAGACTCGTTACAATCGAAAGGGTATCGCTTGACCGACGAACCGGTACGTCATCCGATCACGCCGCAGTCAGGAGGTGGACTCCATGACCCCGGAGGACGTGCGCACCGCGGCCGAGCGGCTGACCCAGTTTCACCACCGGTTCGCTCCCCTCTTCGGCAAGGACGGGGCCCAGGACCATGCCTACGTCTATGTGAAGGGGCTGATGATCTGCCCCGAGCGCAAGAGCGTCGAACCCATCGCCCTGCACGTGGGCGATGGCCGGGTCTCGGCCTTGCAGAAGTTCATCAACGCCGCCCCCTGGGATCACGACGACATCCAGGCCGAGATCCAGGAGGTCTTCACCGAGGAGTTGGCCCCCACCGCGACGGCCGATGCCGTGGGCATCGTCGGCGTGGTCGACGAGAGCGGCTTCGCCAAGAAGGGGGATCACAGTGCCGGCGTGGCTCGGCAATACAACGGTCGGCTGGGCAAGGAAGACAACTGCCAGGTCGGGGTCTATCTGGTCGCCGTGGCATCCGATGGCTCGGCGTTGGTGGATCATCAATTGTACCTGCCGGAATCGTGGTGCGAGGACAACGAGGCGTGCCGGGAACGCCGGGCCAAGGCGCATATCCCCGAGACGATCGCCTTCCAGACCAAGCCCGAGATCGCCGGGGCGATGATCCGGCGCACGGAGATCGCGGGCCTGGTCGCTCTCGACTGGATCACGGCCGACGAGGAGTACGGCCGCAACGGCGACTTCCTCGACGAGCTGGAGACGTTGGGGAAGCGATACGTGGTCGAGGTCCCGGTCAACACCAGCGTCTGGACGGAGGACCCGGCCGGGTGCATCCCGCCCTACGCGGGCAAGGGCCGGGTGCCGACCAAGCCGAGCCGGGACTCGGTCAAGTCGGTCAAGGAGGTCGTCGCCTCCTGGGAGGAGACGACTTGGCGGCGACTGTATGTGGGCGAGGGAGCCCGTGGTCCGCTCTGGTACGAGTTCGCGGCGGTGCGGGTGTGGGCCGTGCGCCACGGCGAGGCGGGGAGACCGATCTGGCTGTTGGCCCGACGGTCGTTGGACGAGAAGCCCGAGATCAAGTACTACGTCAGCAACGCGGAGGCGACGACCCCGCTGGAAGTCCTGGCCCGAGTGGCTTGCAAGCGGCACAAGGTCGAGGAGTTCTTCGAAGACAGCAAGGGCTATCTGGGGATGGCGGAGTACGAGACGCGGTCGTGGACCGGCTGGCACCATCACATGAGTCTGGTGGCTCTGGCTCACCTGTTCATCACGCTGACCCGGCGGGATCTGCAAAAAAAGACGCCGGAGCTGACGCTGGATCGGGTCGTCCGACTGATGTGGAGTGCGATCGGGAGGCCGACCCTGAGCGTGGAAGCGGCGATTGAGTTGGTGAACTATCATATCAATCGCAACCGGATCGCCAGGAATTCGCACATGAAATCGTGGATGCTTAAGCATGGGTATCGGGGCGAAAAATTCGTTCCGCTGTAGAATTAGTAGGCAGGAAGTTTTCTTCCTGCGCAGGCAGGAAGTTTTCTTCCTGCGCAGGCAGGAAGTTTTCTTCCTGGGGGC
The DNA here is from genome assembly GCA_963777695.1 of uncultured Planctomycetota bacterium. Classification (GTDB taxonomy): domain Bacteria; phylum Planctomycetota; class Planctomycetia; order Isosphaerales; family Isosphaeraceae; genus CAVZRC01. The sequence goes on along the minus strand of CAVZRC010000004.1, from coordinate 4,265,315 downwards.
AGAGGATGGCGGCGACCGGAATGGGTGGATGCACGAACGCCGGCCTGGTTTCTCCGGGAGGCTGGCCCTTTCCTTTCCGGGCAGGGGGACGGTCATCAGCCCGGGGGGCGGGCGCCGATCGCGATCGATTGCGGGCTGCCCAAAGCCGGTCGATGGCCTCTTGTGGGGGCGGCCGATCCTCGACCGGTCGATCGGGATCGAGTCGCACATGCAGGAAGATACCGGCCCGGCGGCGGAATCCTCCCGCGTTCACCTCCAGGCGCCAGAGGTAGCCGGCCTCTTGCATCTCGCGGAGGATGGTCGAGACCTGGCTGATTAGCGACAATTAGGATTCCCTGCTGACGACAATTAGAATTCCCGTCTTCGGAGATAGTGTACAAGCCCTCTTTTGGGGATAGTGTACAAGGCCCCTCGGCCTACCTCTGCGTTCCGTTCGCCCTCGACGGTCTGATGTCCTTGCTTTCGTTCATCCCTCCTTGCTTGGATTCGTGGGCTCCGTCGGTGACTGACGCGACCTCTTGGCCTGCTCAGCCCGGTAGCTAGGAATATTCAGTTCCAGGATGACGCTGTGATGCACCAGGCGGTCGATCGCCGCGGCCGTCGTCATCGGGTCCTTGAAGATCGACTCCCAGCCCGAGAACGGCTGGTTGCTCGTCAGGATCACACTCCCGCGCTCGTACCGCTCCGCCAGCAGGGTGAAGAGTACCTCCATCTCTTCCCGGCTGTACTGGACGTATCCGATATCGTCAAGGATCAGCACCTCATATCGGGAAATCTTCTTGAGAAATCCCCGCAGCTTCAGGTCCCGCTTGGCCCCCAGCAGGTCCTGCACCATCAGGCCGCAGGTCGCGAACGTCACCTTCCTTCCGGCTCGGATCAATTCCTGGCCGATCGCGCAGGCCACGTGCGTCTTCCCCGAGCCGGGATTTCCGAAAATGAGCACGTTCTCACGTCGGCTGACAAAGCCTCCTTCCAGCAGGGATCGGACCTGCTGCGCCGCCTTCTGCGGCAGCCGCTTCAGGTCCAGGGTTGACAGGCTCTTCTCCAGCAACAACCTCGATTCGCGCAACAGTCGCTCGATCCGGCCCGAACGCCGCGATTCGCATTCGTGCTCCACCAGCTCGAGCAGGTAACCCTCGTAACTCATCGACTCCTGGCGCGCCCGCTGGGCCGCTGATTCGTAATCGCTCCGGATCGTCGGCAGATGGAGCTCCCGAAGGCAGTCCGTCAGATCCTCATGCAAGTCTGATGATCGGCTAATGGGAAATCCTCCATGGTTTCGAGTAAGAGATCGTAAGTTGAACAGATCGACCGTCGTGATGGCCACCTCCATCGCCCGCGGTAGGCCGAGATCCTGACGCAATTGCTCGACGACGACCGTCGGCGTGATCGGGGCGCCGCGCTCCAGGAGCCGGCCCAGGACGGCGTCGACCCCGGCCTCGGACTCCTTGGCCGCCAGCTCGAGGATCCGCAGGTAATCCTTGGAAGCGCGGGTCGGGCTGTGTTCGAGCAAGGCATCGTAAGCCCGGCGAAATCGTCCGGTCGGGAACATCGCGTCCCGGTAGCGGTAGCCGGCAAAGGCCCCCGGCTTACGAACCAGCCAATCGATCACATGCCGATAATTAATCGAATGCTTCTGCCGGCCGCGCAGCCGGGGGACTCGCTCGACCAGCACGGCGCCGCGCCACACCTCCAGGAATTCTGCCATTACAGTCACATCAACGTGTTCACCGATTAATTGACTCGGGACCGAGTAGATGTTGTTGAGGATTCGGATCGTGCTCCCCTGGGTCACTCGCACTCTCCGCCGATGCCAGGCATCGACGCGCCGCGCCGGCAGGGGGCCCAGTTCGGGCCGTTCGGCGGCCAACCGCTCGGTCCGGCCGCGGTTCCGCCGGGCGAAGAATTCGCGGAGGAACCGCTCGTAGGCCGACCGGTCGTCGAAGTCGCGGCTGCCCCGCAACATCAGGGCCTGATCGATCGTATCTTTGAGTCGGTAATGGCTCTGTTCGGCATCTCCGTTCTCGTGCGCCTTGCGGGCGTTGATGGCTTGAGCCCTCAAGCCATAGTGGGCCAGCAGGGCGCGGTAGCGTTGTTGGAAGAGATCACGGTCGCCGAGGTTGTTCACGGCGGCGGTGAGCCGATCGGTGCGGTGCATCCGGGGAACCCCTCCCAGTTCCCAGAGGGCGTCTTGCAGACCTTGGCTAAGGCTCTCGAAACTCTCGGAGAAACAGACCGTCCCCGTCTCCCAGTTGGAGAAGGTCAGGACGAAGTGATAGACCATGTGATCGAACGGCTGGCCAGCCAGCGTGATCCCCAGATCGCCCATGTGAGTGAAGTCGGAGGCACCGAGCTGGCCGGGCGTGTGGACCTGATCGAAGAACACCTCCTTGGGCGGCCCGGCGAGGGCCTTCCACGCCTTGACCTTCCTCTGCAAGGTCCGGAGCTGGCCGTCAGGAAATCGACCCGGGAACCGGCGCTGGAGATCCTCGAAGAGGGTCTTGGCCTGGAGCCCGGGATCGCGCTCCAGCAGAACCTCGAGTTCGGGCCAGACCTCCTGGAACGGATCCTCCCGGGTCTGCCAGGATCTTGGGGTCGGCGATTCACTGGGCAGACGATCAGTCTGTCGGTACTTTCGAGCGGTCTTGACGTCCATGTCCACCTTCCAAGCCGCCCGGTAGAGCGGCATCCCTCGGCCGAGAAGCTGGCGAAGCTTGATAACCTGGCGGTCCGTTTTCATGGCGGTTGCCTCCTGGCTCAGGAGGAGACCGCATAGTGAACGGAGAAACGAGAAAGGAGCGAATTTTCAGTAGTGAACAGGAAGGCGAGGGAGGAGGGAATTCTAATTGTCGCTGGGAGGGATTTCTAATTGTCGCTGATCAAAGGTTCCTAGGTGGTAATCATCATTGATAGCCACGGTTTTCCACCTGCACAGCGCCGACCAGAAAACGAGAACTCCTCTCGGCTTCTAAGGGCATAGAGGAATGTTTGTAGGGGAACACCCGCCAAGACAGCCACAGCAATCGGCCACGGAGGCTTCTGGGGTACAGAAGCATTCGCAACAGCAGGGCGTCGCGCCGCCGCAGTTAGCATTCCCCGCCGAACAGCCTCCAGCATCATTGGGGTTTCCACAAGCCTCCTGGCCGAGGATCTCGTCAGCAAACACCGATCCGCCAAGTCGCCAACAGGCTGATCACGAAAAGAACCACGAAACATGCGGAAAAGAAACTAGAAGCGAAGGAGAAAAGGCGAGTCATTTGGAAACCTCTGTAAGAGAAACTGGAAGAAATGTGATCAAGTCTGCTGACGCTTCTGATCCGAGGCGAAGACACACCAACTCAATCAGCGCTGGGTTCGACGAAACAACCCTACCGTTGATCCGGAGCGATACTTGCTCACACCCGGGAGCATCAGAGTAAAGGACGACACTGCCAGCAAACTCTCCGGTAGGTGCGCTGGCTCTAGCCCGCAACCTCATAGGGATTTCACAGGAAACACCTGGAGCAATCCAGATCGGGAACCCAGGGGCGGAAATCCACGCCACGCAGTCGTCCTCGCCTTCGAGCGATGGGCCTGGGACGGGGAAGCCAACACAGTAATCGTGCCACAAAGGCTTGCAAATCCCTGCGGACCCGAGCAACTTGACAGGTCTGTTGGATCGATTTGTCACAATGAAATCAACAGGAATCTCTGCTCCAGGGGGCAAGTCACAGAGAGATGTTCCCTGCAACTCAAGGTGCAACACCCGTTCGGGAGCGTTTCCATCAGCCGACCTATACTGAAGAAACACCCCCACACCAAGAAAAGCAAACGCGGATATGGCCGAGAGGAGCCACACCAACCTTAGGAAAATGTAAAGCTTCGTCATTGTCGTGCTACTCCCAGATGAAGGCTCTACTGAAAAACGCCCTGCACCCGGAGAACAAGGTTCGTCTCCGCGGAATCGGTTAGGACGCGGAGCCTCTCTGAGAACTGACCCGAGTTAGACTTCGCCCGAGCACTGACACTCAGGATCGTCTCATCATTGGGGGCGACGACGATGGGCAGACTGCTCGTGACCAGACAAGTGCAGGAGGAATTGGTTCCGAGGACCTTGATTGGCCGCTTGGTATAGTTCCTGAGGGCAAAAGAAACAGCAGGACGTTCACCCTTGCCTACGGACCCAAAAGACTTCGAATAAGTATCAGGGATCAGGCTATCCCCGCGCAGGTAAGCCAGTGCCGACGCAGCCGACCCGAACCGCATGATCGCCACAATTAACAGTAATGTTAATCCGACGCCTACGAGGATTACGGTTGTGGCCAGCCATGAGATAGCCGCCTTGCGGGTCCGTTGAGTGTCTGGCTCAGGAAGCACTCTCCGATCCCCATCGGGGGGAACTGACGGTTCGATGGTTCTCGTAATCACGGCTGGCTATCCTCTTTTGGTGAAGGGACAAGTTCCTGCGCCTCATTGCTGAGCCTCGGTCCGGACCTCGATTTTCGCCTGCGTATGAAAGGCCACAGATTCCGAGGCATAGCCGGTTAAGTCGACTGAAAGACCTCCGTGGAAATCAGGGTCGGCCGAAGGGTCGAAGTTAACGGTGAGGATCCCCCTTTCACCGGGATATATCCGGATCGATCTAGGCGTCGTTACCAAGCACGGGCAACTCGTCTCGAACGCGCTCTACAGCCACTGGCTGTGAGCCGTGATTGATGAGCGTGAGGGATGCGCTTGCCCTTTGGCCTCTGATTACAACTCCTAGCGATATCGGATCAGGGCTGGTCTCGAGCGGAAATGGTTAACGTGTCGAACTCGCCGAATTCAAAGAAGGGGGGGGGGTGATTCGGGGTTGACGAGGCAAAAAGCGATAGCGGAGACGATAAGAATCAGGGTCGCCGGTAGAGCAGTCCAGACGAGCAACCGATTTCGAAGGTAGACTGCGCCCAATGCAGTCATTGCTTGAACCCCCGGCCAGAACTCATGAGGAACCAACTACGGAAGATATCTTCTTAAGCGACGGGCGGGCCTGTCAAGGCCCAGGTTTTTCGTTTTCGGCAGATGGATTGTCTCGGCGGACAAACTCTGGTAGACGAGGAATGAGCCATGTCCGGGTATCCTCTCAACGAACGCCGCTGGACATGGACGTTGCTTGCCGATCGGACTATCCTGGTACTTCGGCCGGCACTCGTCGGAAATCTTCATGCGAAATAGCCGAAAGAGCCGAGCTCATATTTCTCACACGAGCATGCAACAGCCCCGGCCGATCGACCGCTGTCTTTACTCGCCAGTTATTGTTCTTAAGCCGGGCCGCTGCCGAATCGGTGGCGGAGGCCGGCGATCCAGTCGTCGAAGTCGGAGGGCAGGGGGGACTCGACGCGGAGTCCCGCGCCGGTGAACGGGTGGATGAATCCCAGGGCCTCGGCGTGTAGGGCTTGCCGCGAGAAGGGGAACGGAAAGGGCCGGCGGTCCGATGGGCGATAGACCGGATCGCTGACGACCGGATGGCCCGACTCAGCGAGATGGATGCGGATCTGGTGAGTCCGCCCGGTCTCGAGCCGGCAGGCGAGCAGTGTCGCCGAGGCGCCGAAGCGATGGAGCACCTCATAATGGGTGACAGCCGGCACACCCTGTCCGGGCGTCCGGGCGACGCCGCGTCGCCGGTCGCCGCGGTCGGCCACCAGCGGCAGGTCGATCTTCCCTCGGGCCGGCTCGACCGGGCCCTCGACGACCGTCAGGTAGCGTCGTTCGATCGTATGGGCCCGGAATAACGCCTGGAACGGCCGCAACGCCCTGGGCGAACAGACGACCATCATCACGCCGGAGGTGTCCCGGTCGAGCCGGTGCACGATGCCGACATAAGGTCGCGTCCCGCCCCGGGTGCGGGCGAGGTATCGCCCGGCTCGCTCCAGCAGGGAATCCGGCTCTCGGGCCTGCGTCGGCTGGGTAAGCAGGCCGGCGGGCTTGTCCACGATCAGGATGTGACGATCCTGGTACAGGACTCTGATCCGTCGGGCCGCGATCTCCGGCCGGGGCCGGTTGGGATCGTAACGGAGGGGTGTCTCGGGCTCGACGTCCTGGCCCGGCTCGGAGCAGGTATTGCCGTCCACGTCCACATGGCCGCGTCGCACCGCCTCCTGCGCGCCTCGGCGAGACAACCCGAACCGTTCCGACACCAGCTTGTCCAGGCGCATCGCGTTCAAATCTCGATGTAGGTCAGGCTTTCCAGCCTGACGTATCTGGTGGGATGTCAGGCTGGAAAGCCTGACATACTGTCTGGCCGACGTCCAAATCGGCCACGTTATTGTAGCGTCCGCGGCTGTCACAAGCGCGAGGTCTGAGGAAGTCGGTAGCCGGATCGGTCCGCGTTTCGCGATTTCACGTTGACCTGGGCGGGCGATTTCGTCCGATAAAGAGGAGCAGACCGGCGGACCGGGCTTTCTGGAGCATCCCGCAGAGCCAGCAATGGAGATTTCTTCAAAATGCGCGGAATCATTGGTCCGTGACGGGGAATTCGGCCGATTGGTACATCAAGTAATGAACCCGACGACCGTGCCGCAAGGTCGATCGCGCCGCGGCAGAGTGGGATCATTGTGACCCGCTCCGCCGAAATAGCGCGGGAAGGACCCGGCTGGCGGGGCGGGCTCGGGCGGGCGGGACCAGGAATGGACTCCCCGACGGCGGTCAGTCTTCCCTCGAAGGATGGTTCCGAGGGGCCGCCGAATACGCCAAGGAGGGTGGAGACAATGGGGTTGCCCCGCAAGAGATCGCCGCGAGGGTCCACGAGACGGCGCGTGGCGCAATGGTCGGCGCTGGCCATGGGCGTGATCCTGCCCTCGGTCGGATGCCAGGTGGAATATGCCGGCATGACGTTGCCCTCGGGCCGGTACATGCACGACGATGTCCAGTACTTGCCGTCCAGCCCAGATTTCCCCTGGGCTAATACCCAGGCGGCGACGCAACGGGCTCGGATGCGTGCCATGGGGATCGAGCCCCCGCCACCGCCGGGCGCCGTGCCGCCCGCGATGGGTGCCGAGAGCCCGGCTCAGTTGGGTGGAGGACGACCGACGGATGTCAATGTCCCCGCGACCCCGCCCGCGCCCGGAGGCGTCCCGGCTCCGGCTCCCGGTGCCCCCGCACCCGGCGGAGTCCCAGCGCCCGGCGGAGCCGCCAACGTGCCTCCGGCCGAACCTCAGTAGGGTTAATACTCCTCAAGGTTTCTGATCGACACCCGAACCCGTCGATCCCGAACCGCTACCGTCCGCGAAACGTCCCTCCCCGCGGGGCGAGGCGGCCGACCGATCGAGCGGCTCGAGGACTCTTGACCGGTACCACAGACCCAACCGGTTTCGAGCCCTCGATCGCTTCGAATCGAGGCACGGCCGTTCTCGCCTCGCTCGCTTGTTTCGAGCCCGCGGACCCGCGTGGTCCAAGCCACCCTCGCCCTGGTGAGCCGGGGGTCGGAATTGACTCACCGGTGGGCAGTCCCTAACTTACTACTGAACACCCCCCCCGACATCCCCTAGCGAGGCAACCGTAATGATTCCCCCAATCGTGGGACAAGTCACACTTGGCATCTATGCCATACTCCTGGCCATGGGTGCCCTGGTCGGGTATTTCAAAGCCGGGAGTCGCGCATCACTGATCGCCGGGTCGATCAGCTCGATCGCGGCATTCGTGGCCCTTGGCCTCTCCGTCCGCAACAGTCTCTGGGGAATACCACTCGGGCTACTCCTATCCATCTCACTGTTCGTCCTGTTCGGCTATCGCTACGCGGTCAAGACCCGCAAGTTCATGCCGAGCGGGTTCCTCGCCGTCATCAGCCTGGTCGTCCTCGGCGTGATGGTCCTGGTCATCGACTGGAGTCGACCGATGGGCGGTTGAGTGGCCATTTCACGCATGGCCCAGGTCAACCTACCCATCGATCGAAGCTAGCCCACCTCGCCACGAGCTTCACGGGATCTGGGCCGTGACCGTATGGTCCTGACCATCCTTCGCCGTGAGTACATTCATCTTGAGGACGTTGTTCGGCGTGGCGTTGGCGATGATCCAGGCCAGATTCCCGCGCTGTTCGGTCAGGTATCCGTTGATCGAGTGGATCACATCGCCCGCGTGGAGACCGGCCCTCTCGGCGGGGGTCCCGGGATAGACATTGGCGACTTTCATGCCCTTACGACCGCCGGCCTCGACAACCGGCTCCTCGTCGATCCCGAGGTATCGGCCCTGAGCGGCGACCATGTTGGCCGCGCCCATGGCCGGTGCGACATAGGCCGACGAATAGCCGTATCCTGCGGCCGGAGCCGTGTAGACTGTGTTCGTGTAAGGGTAGGCGTACCCTCCGCCATAGCCCCCATAGTACGGATCGCCATAACCATAACCGCCGTAACCACCATAGCCGCCGTAGCCCACGCCGTAACCGCCGTAGCCCAGGCCATAGCCGCCGTAGCCCAGGCCATAGCCTAAGCCGTAGCCGCCAAGGCCAAAACCGTAGAAGCCGGGATAGAAGCCACCAAAGCCGTAGCCGCCATAGCCGCCGTAGCCGAGACGGTTGCCATAACCGTAGCCGCCCATGTGGCCCATGCCGCTGTAGCCGCCCATGTGGCCCATACCGCCGTAGCCGCCCATGTGGCCCATGCCACCCATGCCCATGCCACCACCCATGTGGCCGCCCCCGCCTCCACCGCCATGCCCGCCACCGCCTCCACCACCACCGTGGGCCATGGCCGATGAACCGGAGATGACCCAGATCCCCAGGGCCAGGGCGACCGCCATGAAGGGGAATCTGCAACCGCCCCGCAACATCGAAACCATTGGTGTGCTCCTGTAAATGTGTTGCGTCCGCGTGTCGGCATCGATGTTGATCGCGGCCGCGGCTCGTCGGACGACTCGTCGGACCGATAAGAAGGCCCGACTCTCTATTCTACGAATTGCGTATCGAGATAGGGCCATGGCTCTCCCGAAGTTCTCCGAGAATGGCCCGATGCGTCGCGGACACCGATAGGATCACCAGGACCGGCAGACAGGATGCCTTTCATCGAGTCACCGGGATTCGGGGAGTTGGACTGTGATCGTATGGTCACTGCCGTCATTGACCGTGTTCACGTCGATCTTGAGGACGTTGTTATAGGCTGCATTGGCGATGATCCAGGCCAAATTCCCGTGCCTTTCGGTCAGGAATCCGTTGATGGAATGAATCACGTCGCCGGCCTTGAGCCCGGCCCTGTCCGCCGCAGTGCCCGGGTAAACCCGGGCGACCTTCATGCCTTTACGACCGCCGGCCTCGACGATCGGCTCTTCGTCGATCCCGAGGTATCGACCTTGATAGGCTGCCGGGTTGATTAAGCCCTCGGGTGGAGCACTCGCGGTTGGAGCAACGTAGGCCGACGCATAGCCGAAGCCTGAGCCTGAATTCAGCGAGCTCGGGTTGGAGTAGGGGTAATAGTAATTACCGGGGGCGCTGCCAGATAACGAAGATACGTAGGCGGGGTAGCTATAACCGAGGAAAGAGCCCCCATTCACCAGCCCGGCCCCCCTATAACCCAGCCCATATCCGCCGCCACCGCCCACGCGATTACCCCAGCCATAATAATCCAGGTAATCGCCGCCATAACCGGAGCCCATGTAGCCGTAGCCCGCCATCCGGCCATAGCCATAACCATACCCCCCCGTGCTCCCCATGCCATCCAGGCCACTCATGCGTCCCATCCCACTGGTCGGGCCGACGCCGCCGATGCCCCCCGCGGTCACGCCGCTCATACCAAATGCACCCATGTGGCCCATGCCGCCCATGCCGTTCATACTGCCGGTCATGCTACTCATGCCAGCGATGCCGGCATCGCCCATCCCACCACCGCTCATGCCGGCTCCGTCTCCCTGCGCCAAGGCTGATGGAGTCGAGATGAGCCAGACACTCAACGCCAGGGCAACCGCCATGGAGGGGAATCTGCAACCGCCCCGCAACACCGAGATCATTGCTGTGCTCCATTGGGATGTGCGACGTCGGCGTATGAGCCTCGCGTTCTCCCACTCGTGACTCGCCGGACGAACTGTCAGGCGGTAGGATATCCCATCGAATACTACAGCTACGAATCTCGTGCCAAACTTCGAGCGATGGCTCTCCAATGTGGCCAGTTGTGCGATTCGATGTGATCGGTGATGCCTGGCGGCTCTACCGACGTCATGCCGTGGCCTGGTCAGTCGCGATCCTGATCGTCCTGATCGGATACTCGGCGGTCAGCAGCGCTGTCTTCGCCCTCGTGGGCCTGAAGGAGCCGGTCGGCCAGGATGGGTTCCGGCTCCCGCTGACCCCGGAAGCCGGGGCGATCCAGTATGTCGTGTCGTCCGTGATCGGCGGCTTCTTCGTGGGCGGATTGATCCGGATGGCGAGTAACCAGGTCCTCGGCCGGAGACCTCGCATCGAAGACCTCTTCTCGGTCATCGACGTCGGCCTGGAGTTGGTGCTGGCCGCGACGCTCTACGGCGCCTCGACGTTCGTCGCGAGCACGCTGTGCGTGATCCCGGGCGTGATCGTCTCCGGGCTGCTGATGTTCACGATCCCCCTGGTCGTGATCGCCCGACAGCCGGCCACGACGGCGATCGGCCAGAGCTGGAAAGCCCTCCTGCCGCAATGGCTGACCGCAACCTTCTTCCATCTCGTGCTGGTGCTCCTTTCCGGCTCGGGATTCCTGCTCTGCTGCGTCGGAATCCTGTTCACGGCACCGCTATACAGCCTCTCCATCGCGATCCTCTACCACGAGTTCTTCGCGACCTCGAACGAGCCGACCTGGAAGAAGAGGCCCGCCAATCCCTTCCCCGAGTTCTGAACCATTCGCTACCGAGTGCGGCCGAAACTCTGGGGTGGGATTCTCATGCGATGCGTGTTACAACATTGTTGAACCCGGCCACAGGGGGTATTGAGGGATCGATCGAAAGGTCTTCTGCATGTACCGTTTCCCGAATCGATTAGCGACCTTGTTCCTGATGCTCGCGGCCGTCTCGCAGGTGGAGTCCCTGGGCCAGCAAATTGATCCAGCCGGGGGTTTCTCGCCCGAGGAGGCGGCGCGTCGGATGGTCGTGCCCGAGGGGTTCCACATCGAGGTCTTCGCGGCCGAGCCGATGGTCCGGCAGCCGGTGGCGGCCTGCTTCGACGAGCGGGGGCGGCTCTGGGTCGTCGAGTACTTGCAGTATCCCAACCCGGCCGGGCTCAAGCCGGTGACCGTGGACCAGTATCTCCGGACCGAGTACGACAGGATGCCCGAACCGCCCCCGCGCGGGGTGCGCGGTGCCGATCGGATCAAGATCCTCGAGGACACGGATGGCGACGGCCGCGCCGACAAGGTCAAGGTCTTCGTCGAGGGCTTGAACCTGGCCTCGGCGATCGCGGTCGGGCATGGGGGGGTCTTCGTCGGCCAGGCGCCTTACCTGCTGTTCTACCCCGATCGCGACCGCGACGACCGGCCCGACGGCGACCCCGAGGTCTTGCTCGCCGGGTTCGGGCTCCAGGACGCGCACGCGACGGTCAACTCGATGACCTGGGGCCCGGACGGCTGGCTCTACGGCGCCCAGGGGAGCACGGTGACGGCGAAAATCCGCGGCATCGAGTTCCAGCAGGGCATCTGGCGCTATCATCCGAGCACTCGTCGATTCGAGTTGTTCGCCGAGGGCGGCGGCAACACGTGGGGGCTCGACTTCGACGCGGCCGGCAACGCCTTCGGCAGCAGCAACGGGGCGTATATCACGTTCCACATGGTGCAGGGGGGATATTACGTCAAGGGCTTCGCCAAGCACGGCCCGCTCCACAATCCGCACGCCTATGGCTATTTCGGCCCGATCGCCTACAAGGGAACCAAGCAGGGCGGCCACGTCACACCGGGCGGGATCATCTACAAGGGCGACGCGTTCCCGCCGTCGTTCCACGGCACCTTCATCGGGGGCAACCTGCTCTCGAACGCCGTCTACTGGCACGTCCTGGAGCCGAACGGCTCGACCTTCGCGGGCCGGCACGGCGGCACGCTGGTCGACGCCCGCGACCGATGGTTCCGCCCGATCGACCTGCTCGCCGGCCCCGACGCGGCCGTCTACATCGTCGACTGGTACGACAAGCGCGCCGCCCACCTCGACCCCCGCGATACCTGGGACCGGACCAACGGTCGGATCTATCGCGTGCATTATGGGGCCAGGCGGAAGCTCGAGCCCTTCGACCTGTCGAAGCTCGCATCGGCCGACCTCGTCGCCATGCGGACCCGCACCAACGACTGGTTCGCCGCCGAGGCCCGGCGCATCCTGGCCGAGCGCCGTGATGCCAGCGTCGTGCCCGAGCTCAAACGCATGCTGACTTCCGACCGCGACGAGACGGTTGCCCTCCGCGACCTCTGGGCCTTGCACCTCAGCCACGGCCTCGATGATCCGACGGCGATCGGGCTGCTGGAGCATCCGGTGCCCGGCGTGAGGCGGTGGACGATCCGGCTCCTTGGCGACGACCGGCGGATGAACGGGGAACTGAGGGCCAGGCTCATCGCCCTGGCGTCCGGCGAGCCCGACGCCTTGGTCCGCGGCCAGATCGCGGCGAGCTGCCAGCGATGGGGCGCGGACGACGCGATCCCGATCCTGGGCCGACTGGTCCGACACGATGCAGACCTCCGCGATCCCTACGTCCCGAACCAGCTCTGGTGGGCATTCGAGCGGCAATTGCGGCAGGACCGCGAGGCGGTTGTGAATATGTTGAGCGGTCACGAGATCCAGCGCATGGCGATGGTCCGCGACGCCATCCTCGAGCGGACGGCGCGGGCTTTGGCGTCGGACGGTTCCGACGGCGACTTCGAAGGATGCGCACGGTTGCTGACGGCTGCGCCGGGCCTCGATGAAAGAACACGACTGCTGACCGGGATGGAGAAGGGCCTCGAGGGGCGTAAGCTGGCGCGGACCCCTACGCCGCTCGCGGCGACTCTGGATCGGATCTGGGCGGAGGTGCAGCCCGCGCCGGACGCGGTGCTGATCCGACTGGCCGCGCGATTGGGCCGCGTCCCGGCGATCGAAGCAGCGATCCAGAAGGCTCGCGACTCGCGTGCCACCCCGTCCGACCGGATCGCGATGATCGAGCTCCTGGGCCAGCTCGGACGCGCGGAAGACACCACCGTTCTCATCGAGATCCTCGGACGCGACCCGAGCCCGGCGATCCAGCTCGCGGCCGTCGCCGCGATGGGGGGTTGCTCGGGGCCGTCGGCCACCTCGGCACTGCTCGAGCGATATCGCTCCGCGTCGGCCGGCGTCCGCGGCCGGATCCTGGGCTTGCTCTGCTCTCGACGCGAGTGGGCGAGCTCCTTGCTCGATGCGATCGAGCGCCGGCAGGTCGCCGCCAAGGACCTCACCGTGGCTCATGTCCAGCTCGTCGCGCAGTTGGCCAACCCGGCGTTGCTCTCGCGACTGGAGGCCGCCTGGGGCAAGGTCCCGCGCGTGGGCTCGCCCGAGAAGAAGCGGCGGATCGCCGAGATCCGCGGCCTGCTCCCCGAGGGCGACAAGGGCAGCGCCCTCCGCGGCAAACCCATCTTCAAGGAGAACTGCGCGGTCTGCCATAAGCTCTTCGATGAAGGAGAATCGATCGGCCCCGACCTGACCGGCGCCGAGCGCGGCGATCTCGATTTCCTGATGACCAGCCTGGTCGACCCGAGCGCGTTCGTCCGCAAGGAATACCAGGCCCAGGCGATCGCCCTGCACGACGGCCGCGTCCTGACCGGCCTCGTCGTCGACGAGAACGACCGCTCACTGACCGTCGTCAACGGCAACCGTCACAAGACGGTGATCGCCCGGGACTCGGTCGCGGATGCCAGGCCGTCGGAGGTCTCGCTCATGCCCGAGGGATTGTTGGACAAGCTGACCGAGCCCCAGATCCGCGACCTGTTCCGTTACCTCCAGAGCTCGGGTGGCCGATAATTCGATCATGGGCTTGCGACCTGAGGATCAGGAAAGGAGCCGCTGGCGGAACAATTGGAGGTCGGGGCAGTCCATTGCCCAATCGAGTAAGTCCTCAAGTCGGTCATATTCGACAGCCTCCAACTCGACTTTCAAGGACTCGGCAGTGGGGCCGAAGCGAGCGACGAGGACGATCAGTATTGATTTGCGCCTTGCTTTCATCTCGCCCCTGCGGAAGGCTCCCTCGACGAAATCCTCATGAGATGGCCATTCAATCATGGTCCTGGGTCCTCCCATCTCAGGACAAGAGTCGCTTGCGGAATGACGCGAGGCTGCGACACTTGGTGGCAAGCTTGACGAGCTCCTTGAGCCGGTCGAGCTCAACCGCGTTCAACTCGACCTTCAGCGTCTCGGCCGCTGGACCGAAACGAGCTACAAGAATATCGAGGATCGCCTTTTGCAGCGCTTCGGTCGCGCCCTTGCGCTCGGATTCCGCGACGATCTCCTGGTAAATTGGCGACTCGATCATGACCTCTCGCCCTCCCAACAATCCTTGAAGCCTGGTCTGCAACGGCTCCTCAGTATAACGCAAGCCCAGCAAGGTTTGGGTCACCGCCAGCAGGTTCTCGCGCTCGGGTGACGGCGGGACCGCCGCGTCGATCCGGGCGCGGCAGCGTCGGATGATCTGTTCGGGATCGTCCGAGGACTTGGCCAGGGGCACCCAGGGGATGAGGCCTACGTCTTCCATCGCCAGCAAATCCTCGGCGGAAACCTCCCAGAGCTTGATCGCCTTCCACGCGAGCTTGAGCTTGGTCAGGCCCCGCGGGCTCTGCAACTCCACCGATTCTGACGCCTCAACCTTTCCCTTCTCGCGGAGAAACAGGACGATGACCTCCGGGAGCACGCCGCGAGCGAGGAAGCTCAGCGCCGCGTCGGAGACCACCTGCGAGGGGACCCGGGCGTCGGGATAGCTGGCGATCTCCAGGATGAAGATGTCGGGCTTGGCCTGGCCCGGAGTCCGGACCTCGAGCACGCCGTCGGGGAGGCGTCGCGACCGGACCAGCTCGGCCTGGAGCGGTGTCCAGGAGGGGATCACTTCCACGCCGCCCATGCGGAGGATCCCATTGCCGTGATGCTGGATCATGTACTTGCCGCACTTGTCGTAGTCGAACATGGGCTCACCTTCGAGCGTCGCCTCCCGACCGGCACCGTCGCGGGATCAGCGTCATCATTCACTCAGGCGATGATATCCTTGATAACCTTGCCGTGGACGTCGGTGAGGCGGAAATCGCGGCCGGCGTATCGATAGGTGAATTGCTCGTGGTCGAAGCCGAGGAGGTGGAGCATCGTGGCGTGGAGGTCGTGGACGTGGACCTTGTTCTCGACGGCCTGGAAGCCGAGCTCGTCGGTGGCGCCGTGGACGTAGCCCCCCTTGACGCCGCCGCCGGCCATCCACATGGTGAAGCCGTAATGGTTGTGGTCGCGGCCATTGAGCTTGCCCTGGTTGGAGCCGGGGGTGGGCAGCTCGACGGTCGGAGTGCGGCCGAACTCGCCGCCCCAGATGACCAGGGTGTCCTCGAGCATCCCGCGGTTCTTGAGGTCCTTGAGGAACGCGCCGATCGGCCGGTCGCACTGGTTGGCCAGCTCGCGGTGGCCGACCTCGATGTCGTCGTGATGGTCCCAGGGCTGGCCCTCGCCGTGCCAGAGCTGGATGTAGCGAACCCCTCGTTCGAGGAGTCGACGGGTCGCCAGGAGCTGGCGGCCGTGGACGTTGTTGCCGTACATCTCGCGGATCGACGCCGGCTCCTGGGTGACGTCGAATGCCTCGGCGGCCTCCGACTGCATCCGATAGGCCAGCTCGAACGACTGGATCCGCGCCTCGAGCTGGGCCTCGCCGGGGTTGCGGTCCAGGTGGCGGCGGTTCAGCTCGCCGAGGAGGTCGAGCTGGGCGCGCTGGGCCTTCGGGCCGACGGAATGGTTCTGGATGTGCGCGATCAGCTTCTCGATCTCGCTGTGCTTGCTGTCGAGATAGGTCCCCTGGAAGACCCCCGGCAGGAAGGCCGCCTGCCAGTTCTGCGACTCGGCGATCGGGAACCCGCCCGGGCACATTACGATGAAGCCCGGGAGGTTCTGGTTCTCCGTCCCCAGGCCGTAAAGCACCCAGGAGCCGACGCACGGCCGCGCCTGCCGCGACTCGCCGCAGTTCATCAGCATCAACGACGGCTCATGATTGGGGACGTCGGCGTGCATCGAGCGGATCACGCAGATCTCGTCGATCATCTCGGCAGTATGCGCGAACAGGTCACTGACCTCGACGCCGTTCTGGCCATACTTGCGGAACTTGAACGGCGAGCCCAGCGCGGCGCCGGTCTTGCGCTCGGTGGGCAGGTTGGTCGGCACCGGCTTGCCGTGGTACTTCGTAAGCATCGGCTTGGGGTCGAAGGTATCCACATGCGACGGCCCGCCGTTCATGAACAGGTGGACGACGCGCTTGGCCCGCGCCCGCATCGGCGCCGGCCTGGGGGCCAGCGGGTCGAGGCGGATCGAGCCGGAGACGCCCGACGACGGAGATACATCGCCGGCGCGGGCCGAGCCGCCGAGCAGGCCGGCATCCGACATCAGGCCACCCAGCGCGAGGGCACCCAGGCCCATCCCCGAGCGGTTCAGCAGCTCGCGGCGCGTCAGGACGACATCTTCCAGGCGGAGTCGATGATCCGACATGATGGTTTCGGTGCTCGCAGAGCACCCTACTCCATAAACATGAATTCGTTGGTCAACAACAACACCTGTGCGAGCTGTTCCCAGGGCGAGAGCGGCGGGTCGGCGGGCTTGCTTGTCGTGGGCGGCTTCCAGCCGTCGAGCCGGGGGGCGGCCTGACGGTTGAGGAAATCGGCCGCCAGCGCGAGCTCGTCGGCGTCGGGAGTCCGGCCCAGGGCACGACGGTACAGCCGGCGGATGCCGTCGGCCGGGTCGGCCGGTGCCCCGGACGCCACGACGGACGGCTCCTGCCGGACCGAGGCGGCCAGCCGGCGCGACTGCTCGTGGAGGAACGGGCTGTTCATCAGGAAGAGGGCCTGCTGCGGCACGGTCGTCACGAACCGCCTCGGGCTGGTGGCGTCGGGCACGGCGAAGTCGAAGGTGCGGTAGAGTCCGTCGAGGTTCTGGCGGTCGATGAAGCCGTAGAGCGTCCGTCGCGGGGAGAACGGCGCCTCGGCGATCATCACCGGCCTGCCTCCGATCGCAGGATCCAGGGCCCCCGAGACGGCCAGGATCGAGTCGCGCATCGACTCGAAGTCGAGCCGCTGGGGGTTGAACCGCCAGACCAGCCGGTTCTCGGGGTCGCGCATCGCCGCATCCGCCCGGGGCGCGCTGTTCTGCTGATATGTGCTGGATAGCATGATCCGACGGTGCAGCGCCTTGATCGACCAGCCGTCGGCAAGGAACTGGGCGGCCAGGGCATCGAGCAGCTCGGGGTGTGAGGGCGGATCGCACCGCAGGCCGAAGTCGCTGGGCGTGGTCACAAGTCCCTTGCCGAAGTGCCAGTGCCAGACGCGGTTGACCAGCACCCGGGCCGTGAGCGGATTCTTGTCGGTGGCGATGGACTGTGCCAGCTCGAGCCGGCCGCTCCCCTTCTTGAAGGGGGCAGGTTCCGGACCGGCCAGCACGCGGAGGAACCGCCGAGGGACCTGCTTGCCCGGCCGTCCCGGATTGCCTCGGATGAAGACGTGCGGCTCGACGGGCTGCGGTGCGTCGTTGAGAACCATGGCCCTGGATGGAGCCCCCGGCTCGGTCGCGTTGAGGCGCTCGAATGGCGCCGTCGAGCTTGGCAAGCTGGTTGCGTTGGGTCTGATCGAGGAACAACCGCTTGGGATCATCGGGCAGGGCCAGAGGGGCGTTCGGGCCGTACAACGCCAGGCGGAGCGACTCCCACTCGGGCTCGGCGAGGGCCGGCGCGGCGTTGCCCGGCGACTTTGCCGCCTGAGTTTTCTGCCGTGTCTCAAGCTGTTCGAAGAGGCTCACGTATCGAGAAATGACCTCGCCCATGTTCGACGGCGGGCTCGCCAGCACGACGCGGGCGACCAGGGGATGAATCGGGGCCGCTTTCGCGTCTCTGGGAGCGGTCAGGTTCCGATGGACCTCCGCGGCCTTCGTGGCGAACCCCTCACGAGGCAACGCCGCGAAGGCGTGCCAGGGTGCGAGGATCGGGTCATGCGCCTTGGCCGTCGCATCCATGTGCCGCCTCCAGAGCGTTATGACGCTCCGGAGCCGACGTGCATTCAACTTGTCGGCGAGGGCACGCTCTTCCAGCTTCCGATTCCTGCCGTCGAAGCCCAGGTCATAGCCGGCCTTGACGTATTGCGAGAACCGCGTGGCGAGGTCTTTCTGGACTTCCTCGCGAAGCGCCGCGAGGTAAGCATCCCTGGCTTTCTTGGCCACATCGAGCTTCCGGGCGAACTCCTCGGACCGCTTGACGTGGTCGGCCCCGGGCCAGTCGAGCACGGGGAGATTGTCGGGCTCGTTGGAGCTGGCGAAGATCCCGTAGAAGGAATAATAGTCCTCGGTCGGGATCGGGTCGAACTTGTGGTCGTGGCACCGGGCGCAGGTGACGGTCAGGCCGAGCAGGCCGCGGCTGACCACGTCGATCCGGTCGTCGATGATCTCGTTCTGATCCAGGAGGAACCGGCGGCCGACGGTCAAGAAGCCCATCGCGGCCAGGGGCCGGGTGTCGTCGCTCTTGTAGATCTGATCCGCCGCGAGCTGCTCGACGATGAACCGGTCGAAGGGCAGGTCGGCGTTGAAGGCATTGATGACATAGTCGCGATAGGTGAACGCGTAGGGATACCGCCGCTCCTGGGTGAAGACATATCCCTTGGTGTCGGCGTAGCGGGCGACATCCAGCCAGTGCCGCCCCCATCGCTCGCCATAACGGGGCGACGCTAGGAGCCGGTTGACGACGCGAGCAAAAGCGTCCGGCGACGCGTCGGCCTCGAACGCCTCGACCTCATCGGCTGTCGGGGGGATGCCCCAGAGATCGATCGTCGCGCGGCGGATCAAGGCCCGCCTGTCGGCCGGCGCCGACGGGGCGATCCCCGCCGCCTCCAACCGGGCCAGCACATAAGCGTCGATCGGCGTCCGCACCCAATTGCCGTTCTTGACCGAGGGCAGGGGGGTTGCCTGCAACGGCTGGAACGCCCAGTGCGCCAGAACGGGTTTCGCCGCCGTATGGATCAAGTCGGCCGGCCAGGGGCGCCCAAGGCCACCCATCGCGTCAAGAATGCCACATCGGTGTCGGGCAGCTTCCCCTTGGGCGGCATCTTCAGCTCATCGTGCCGATAGGAGATCGCCTGGATGATGAGGCTCTCCTCGGCCTTCGCGGGCACGACCGCCGGCCCGGTATCGCCGCCCTTGATCATCGCCTCGCGGCTATCGAGCCTGAGCCCGCCCGACTGCTTCTTCGGGCCGTGACAGTTCACGCAACGCTCGACCAGGATCGGCCGGACCCGGGTTTCGAAGAACTCGACGGCCTCCGGCGAAGGCGTCTCGGCCGGCTTCGGTCCATCGGCCCGCGCCGCGGTGATCGCCCAGCCCGAGGCGACAAGCACCCCGACCAGGCCCCACCGGCAGGCGCGCCCGGTCCGAAATCTCCGCCCCGATCGATCAGGTCGATCTCGGTCCATGACACGATCCTTCATCAAGCTGCCAGGTATCGGCGATGTCGGTCCACGGCGGGATGGCTCGGCGTGGGGAGGTCAGCGGGCGGGGTGGGGTCTCAAACGTTAACCCCGAAGGAGATCGGCCACCGCGAGCCACTGTCAGCCGATCGATCGTCACCGGACGTACATTTCTTCCATTATCCCCGCGCAACCTCGTCGGAGCAACCCCCTGGAACCATTCACGCCCCCACACAGGTCATCCCACTATCCGAGCGGTTTGGCCTGTCCGGGGGATAACGGACACCGGCCGAACCAGACGCGATCGCTTTGTTAGGCAGTTTCTACCCCTTCGACTTCGGCCCTGGCCAGGGCGGTCGTTGCGCCGATTTACATCGTTTGCCAACATCTTGGCTAATTTCCCATTCCCGATCTTCAACTGAGAAATGAAGTTGCGGTGAATCGGCGGGGGGAGTTGTCTAGTCATGCGCGGTACGGTCGATCGCTATCCGGTTCGTGACTTGGTACGCTTCGGCCAGTTAACGTGTGGGTTTCTTGACTAGCCACTTATCTTCGGCCCTTGAACTTGATGAAACTCGTGACCTAACATCTTCTATTCTATAGAATAACGCGCTCTTGCAATTCCATTAACGCTTCGAGAGCGAAACAAGGCGATTTTCCTCCCGAAAACATTACTAGAAAAGCAGATAGGACAATCCAAGAAATTAGATTTTTCCGCGCCGCGGATCAATTCTTGAGCCAGAGTCCGTGGCAAGCCGAGCAGATGGAACGGCGGACCATGGCATTCCACAGGTTCTCCTGATCCTTCGTGGTCCTGGACTGGGGACGAAACCTGCCCGTCGAGGTTTGATTCTACGTCCGCCCAATAAAGTGCTTATTCGATCGCTCCTTGCAGAGGGGCACGGAGGCGTGGAGCATGCCTCGAATTTAGACATTTTCATTCGAATTCTCAAGCCCTTTCATCGGCTTCAAGGACGCGGACGACCGCTCCGACCCGAACGGAATCCGGGGACGCTTCTCGGACCGATCCGAGGGTTGCCTTCCTCCCCAGGAGGTGAACAATGTATACTAAATTTGCCAATAGATTGTTCAGCCAGCTCGGATGACGGATGATGGTCGTCCTCCGAATGGTTGTCGTCTGATTGCGAAGGATCGAGCAGTCCAGTAGATTCCTCCGACCGAAACCCTAGACCAGCATATTATTTATGTCCCAATTCCGTTGTCGGTATTTCTCGGGAGCATTCCGAAAGAATCGGTGCCGTGGAGGGGGTTTCTCTTCTCCTACACCCTCGCCAATAATCGTCGTTTTCCTACACCCGTGGCAAGGGGAACGACCATGCGCAAGCGCAAACCCGGCCCAAGGCGAAAGGCCGAGAAGACTGCGGAGCAACCGCGCGATCGTCTTGCGGAGATTCGGGCCGAGATCCGGGATGTCCAGCAGCAGATCGAGACCAAACGCCGCGATGGGCGCGTGATCCGTACGGCCAAAGACTTCGAGTCCTTGGAGCGTGCGATCGCGGCACTGACCAACCAACTGGCGGCCCTCCTCGTGGCCGAGGCGACGCAAGCCGCCCTCGACGATTCGGAGAACCGCCGCCAGGCCCGCTCCTTCGCTCAAGGGGCGGGCCACACGATCAAGGATCAAGGCCGACGCGATGTCACGCTTCGGACCGCGTGCGGCCCGATCATCGTCCGGGCGCCCTACTTCAGTCGCAACTGCGAACGCGGCAAGGCCGGTAAAGGGATGTACCCGATGCTCCTGATCTGGGGCGTGCATGACCGCTGCACGGCGGCGATCTCCTCGGAGGTCAGCAAGTTGGTGGCGATGCTCGGTTCGTTGGAAGAAGTCGAGCGGGTCCTATCCGATCGCGGGCAACCGCTGGACCTCAAGACCATTCGGGCGATCGCTTATCGGTTCGCCATGCGGGCCCGTGCCGCTCAGCGCGGGGGGAACTTGAACTGGGGAGAGAGCGTCGCGGGCCGTCGCGCCGTCCTCTCCACCGACGGCGGTCGGATTCGGATTCGCACGACCAAGCGCGGTCCCAAGACGGCCAAGGGGCGCAACCGCTATCGCACCGACTGGCGCGAGCCGAAATTGCTGATCATCTACGTGGTCGATGAGAAGGGGGAGATGGACCGGGACTTCCTCGCGGTCATCGATGGGACCCTGGGCGGTCCCGACGCGATCTTCAAATTGATGGAGTTCTATCTGCGCGAATTGCAGATCACCACAGCGGACCAGGTCCTGTTCGTCGCCGATGGGGCCCGTTGGATCTGGAATCGGGTCGGGGCGCTGCTGCGGCGGTTGGGGGTCAAACCGGAACAGGTCAGCGAGTTAGTGGACTTCTATCATGCGGTGGAGCATCTGGGCAAGATCGCGGCCTTACAGCGCCGCTGGACGGCGTCGGAGCGTCAAGCGTGGATCGGTCGCCAGCGGCGAGACCTACTCAAAGGAAAGGTCGAGGAGGTGCAAGCCGCGATCGATACCGCGTGTGGTTCCCGCCCCGGCCAGGCATTGAGACGGGAGCGAGACTACTTCAAACGGAACATCGGCAAAGGTCGGATGGACTACGCGCGGGTGGCGGGGTTGAAGTTGCCGATCGGCAGTGGTGCGATCGAGAGTGCGATTCGCCGTGTGGTGAACCTGCGGTTGAAGGGGCCGAGCATCTACTGGCATAAGACGAGTGCGGAGGCCGTCCTCTTATTGCGATCGTACTACAAGGCCGGGCGATGGAACCATCTTGAGAGGCAAGCACTTACAAACGACGTGGGGATCGCCGCGTGAGCCTACAGAAATGGAACGCTCCCGTATTTCTCAAGGAAAGAGCATGATTGACGTCGTCACAGCGAAGCAATTGGTCATCGAAGACTGGCTTCCTGCTTATGAGGAAGATCTCGAAACGTCAGCTATGCTGATCGAAGATCTTATTGAAGAATATGAGTGGGGATGGGTTTTCCATCGGAAGCCCGTCGATCCTACTAAAGTTCCAAGTGATGAAGCTAAATGGGGAAATCTGCCCATTCTTGTTGATCGGACGAATGGACATATTGTTCAGGTTGGGACCGCCTGTCTCAAAGTGGCAGTTGCAAAACTGTTGTTAAGTAGGGAATCTGGTGACGAATGATCCGGAGCTCTCCTGAGCAGAACCGGTGACGCCGCTAATTCGCGACCTAGACCGAGATCGGAATCGGGTCGAGGGCTGATCGAAGACCGGCTGCTTCTCAGTCCCGCATCATTCTTGGAAGCGTGATGTCCTTATCGAGGGAGCTCCTTCTCAGGAGATGAAGCGTGTTGATCCGCAGTCATCGCCAGGAGTCTTTATCCCGGGCGTACATTCAGGCCATCGCTTCACGATGTGGCCTGAACTGTTCGTTTCGCGAATTCGATTACGGCATCGACGTCACCGTGCATCTGATCCAGAGGCGAGACAATCGGTACGTCGAAACGGGATTCAACATCGACATCCAGGCCAAGAGCACCTATGGAGCGATCGTAACCGACACGGAAGTGCTTTATGACATGGAGGTCAAGACTTACGACGACCTCCGGGACCCAGATGTCGGCACACCTCGCATTCTTGCCCTTCTCGTTCAGCCGGAAGTCGAAGCGGATTGGACCGCAATGACCGAAGAGGAACTGATGCTGCGGCGCTGCGCGTACTGGTTGTCCGTCAAAGGGAAGGAACCGACGACGAACACCAGCACGATTCGAGTGTCGATACCGAGGGTGAACCGCTTTTCGGTCGAGGCATTGCAGGGAATCATGGAACGCGTGCGGAATGGGGAGGACCCACAATGACCTTATTCAATGGGTCAATTTCGCAGGCACCGGGGGTTCGCGTCGCCGACTTACGCGCGTATCTCCTTTCGGAAGGGTGGAAGATCCGGCCTTTCAAGCGGCCTCAAGCGATTTTCTTCGAAGGGCCGCCTGCGGATGACGGAAGCCCCTTGATCCTGCTGATTCCGGCTTCGGAGCAGCTTCGGGATTACCCGTTACGCATCGAAGAGATCCTGAAAACACTGAGCACCCTGGAAAGGCGACCGGTGGCGGAAGTCGTCCGCAGTATCGTCACGCCGACGGCGGATATCCTGAGCCTTCGACTTGAAAGCCCCGAGACGCGAACCGGTACGCTGGAGCTAGGCTTTGTCGAAAGCTTCTTTTCGGGGATGAAGGATCTGCTCGTGTTCGCGGCCTGCGGCCAATTCGAGCCGAGGCCGTTCTATCCACGTGCGCTGAAACAAGCGGTTCAGTTCGCCGACAGATGTCGCTATCGGCCGGCTCCAGCCGGGAGCTTCCGGGTCGAGGTGGAGGCACCGCTGACCCCGCCGGCCAATGAGATTCAAATTCGACTGGGCGATTATCCCAAGGAAAGGCTCGTCCTGACTTCGCTCATGCAGGGGCTTGGCGAGTTGCAAACGGCCATTGACGAGGGACGAACATCGAGCTTCCTGGAAGAGCTACCGAGGGGGATCAACGCGAACCTGTGCGAAGCCATCCTGGGGATGAAGCCCGATACGTCCGATGTGACGTGGGAAGTCAGCATCTCCTGGAGCCCTGCCTGGCCGGTCGATCCCGATTCACTCCCTCGATCCGTGCGGTTTCAGGATCGTTCGTTCGAACAGATCGACGCGATCGGTCGAGCTTTGCGAACTGGAAACAAGCCTCGTCCGGGGTTGCTCCAGGGGAAGGTCATTCGGCTGTCGGGCAGGGACCCGATTTACGGAGGGTCCGGTCCCTTGTTCATCCTCCTCGCTGTGGAAACGCCCGACGCTCCGCTTAACGTCGAGATCGTGCTCAATCCGGATCAGTATCGTCAGGCCGGCGAGGCTCACTTGCGCGGCCATCGTGTCGCTGTCAGGGGTATCCTCGATCGTGTCGGTCGAAGGTGGCATCTGCTGGACGTCTCGGATTTTCAGGGACTTCAAGGGTGATCGGGCCGTAATCAGAGGACATCCGACCAATCGGGCTCATCACCCCATTCGACGGGGACCGGATATCGGTCAATCAACACGTCGAGCGCCTCGTTCCTCAATGCCCTCCGTTCGACATCGGCCCTGACAGCGTCCTCATCCATGTCGCAGATCTCCTCGAGTTCACGGTCTATCGGGGGTTTCTCGGGCATAATGACGATCCTATCGAGGTTGCGACTGAGGTCCCTGACCAATATCGGAAGGGGCCGGGGCCTATTGGTTCCAGACCCCGTCCAAGATAGACCCATTTCAAGATTCGGCGGCCGGCCGCTCAATAGGAATCACTGCTGATGACCTCGCCGCCGGCGCGGGTCGTCAGCTTCTGGTAGACGCCCATCTGCGTGCCGGGGGCCATGGTGAAGACGCCGTTGCTCTCGGTCACGCCGACGGGGTAGCCCGTGGCCGGGTTGAACGGCCAGGAGTTGATCGAGTCGCGGATGAACCGGACCGAGCCGTCGGCGAAGGCGAAGTTGGCACCGCCGGGGTGATAGCTCGACGCCGACGGCAGCCAGGTCGTGATCCCCTCCACGCCGACGTCCATCGCGACCTTGTTGAACGGGTTGATCGGGAACAGCGAGTGGAAGAGCGTGTCGCCGATGGCTCCGTCGGACCACCAGCACCAGTTGTCCCGCTCGTCGCCGTTGCCGAGGCTCTCCAGACCGTTGGCCTTCTCGCCGAAGGCGATCGTGTTGCTCGTCCCGTCGGTGATCCCCGCCATCGGCGTCGAGTAGCAGAGGCGGAACATCCCCAGCGCGTTGGCGGCGATCGGGTTCCAGAGCGGGTAGCTCTCCGCCGGGTTCGGGTAGTAGATCGTGACCACGTAGGCCTCGGTGCCCCACGTCCCGGTGCAGGCCGCGTAGCTGCTGAAGCGCACGGGCACCGGGCCGCCGATGGCGGTCGGATTGGTGAAGGTCCGGCTGATCCCGCCGTCGCTCGGGCACCAGAGCGCCGTGAGGCCGGTGCCCAGGACCGTCGCGTTGAAGACGTCGTACGAGGTGTGCCAGAAATTGTAGGCATTGAACAGGGGCGCCTGCTCGAACTGCGGGAGCATCGAGATGAAGACGCTCTGCCCCGTGCCCCGCCAGAGGGCCGGGAAGGTGGCGAACGGGTTGCCCATCGGGAATGCGCTGTTCTGGTCATGGTAGTTCTGGGCGGACAGCGCGATCTGCTTGAGGTTGTTCGTGCACTGGATCCGCCTCGCCGCCTCGCGGGCGGCCTGGACGGCGGGCAGGAGCAGCGCGATCAGGACGGCGATGATCGAGATCACCACCAGCAACTCGATCAGCGTGAAGCCACTGGGTCGGGAGTTCGGTCGGTTCGCTTGCACGGCGGTTCCTCTTCCTTTAGACAGGTCTTGGGGGTAGGTAGGGGGGCGAATGGCGGGTAAGGTATCAGGCCCGAAGTCGCCGGCGACCATCGCCGGAGCGGACCGGGATCAATGGGACTTGGCAGGGGACTTCGCCTTCGACTCGCTCTTCTTCAGCATCTCCTCCATGTGGCTCTGGCGCTTGGCGATCTCGGGGACCTTCGAAGTCGGCCCGCCCCCGGCCGGGTTCGACTCGGCGCCGGGCGAGCATCCCGAGGCCATGAGTGTCAGGACCAACAACAAGGCCAGCGGGCCGGCCAGGAATCGATGCGGACTGGACGTGCGGACACAGGGCAGCCGGTCGCTCATGTGGGAATCTCCGGGGGTCGACGGTGCAGACAGAGGCGATCTCATTCGTGGATTCGAGGCGCACGGGCACGGTCCGAGAATATCGGCCCGGCCGCAGACCTCGATTTGGTCGGGAGAGGAGGGAGAGGGGAGGAGGAGGACGTATTTCCTGGACCTTGAGAAACTCCTTGAGGAATACCGCGCACACGAAACCATCGAGATTGATAAGCCGCGTCACACAGGCAGACTGCGTCGAGTTTAATGACTCCCTGATACACTTCAAGCTTTTTCTTGGACGGATTGTTGTTTTTTTGTCGCTGCCTCGAAGTCCAAGCCGGGAGACTCCCCGATCGCAGCCCGGACACCGAGTTCCGCTTGTTTGACAAAGATTAAACAGCAGGCTAAAATCGGTCCGATCCTCGGGCGATCGCGAGCGGTGTCCGCTCCGTCCATAGAACGATCTTATCGCGACGGTGGTCCTCGTACGGTGCACCTTGTGACCTTTGGCCGTGCGTGTGATCCGGAATCCGGAGGCCCACGAGAGGATCTCGCGCCGCCCCCGAATGATCGTGATCAAACCCCAGGAAACTGCTACAACCAGCCCCGACAAAGCCGCCAAGCCGTGTCCGAGGGTGCCCGGCCATTCACGAGGGAACCACGCAATGCTATCCATCCTTGGCGAAAGACCCGCGGCGTATTGCGATGGGCACTCCCGGCGGCACTTCCTGAAGATCGGCGGCTTGGCGATGGGCGGCCTGGCCCTGCCCCAGGTGCTCCGGGCCCAGGCTGCGGGATCGTCGAGCCCGAGCCGGCGATCGCACAAGGCCGTCATCATGATCTACCTGTCCGGCGGGCCTTCGCACCAGGATATGTATGACCTCAAGATGAAGGCCCCGGCCGAGATCCGCGGCTCCTTCCGACCGATTCCCACCAACGTCCCCGGCATCGAGATTTGCGAGCACATGCCGCGCCTGGCCAGGATGATGGACAAGTTCACCATCATCCGCTCATTGTACGGCAGTCCCGACCAGCACAATTCCGACATGTGCCTGAGCGGCTATCCCAAGGGTCCGCGGGGCAAGCAGGACGGCCATCCGTCGCTCGGCTCCGTGCTCTCCAAGCTCCAGGGACCCATTGATCCGGCCGTGCCTCCGTCGATCGGGCTGACGATCAAGACCGGGCATCCCCCCTATTCCAACCCGGGGGACCCCGGATTCCTGGGACGGGCCCATGCCCCGTTCCTGCCCGACGGTCCCGAGATGAACGAGATGCGGCTCAACGGCGTCACCCTGGACCGCCTGCGCGATCGTCGCACCCTCCTCGCCAGCTACGATGCCTTCCGTCGCCGGGCCGACCGACCGGGCAGCTATCAGGGTCTCGACGTCTTCAATCGTGCCGCGTTCGACGTCTTGACCTCCCGCAAGATGGCCGAGGCGCTCGACCTCGAACGCGAGGATCCCAAGGTCCGGGATCGCTACGGACGCGGGAGCGCCGCCCCCGCCTTCGGCGAGGATGCCGGCCCTCACTGGATGGATCAGTTCCTCATGGCGCGGCGGCTGGTCGAGGCCGGCGCCCGGTGCGTCACCCTCTCGTTCGGCAGTTGGGACCGGCATGGCGGCAACTTCACCCAGCTCCCACCCCAGCTCGACAAGTTCGATCAGGGGATCACGGCGCTGGTCGAGGATCTCCACGCCCGCGGCCTCGACCAGGATGTGAGCGTCATCGCCTGGGGCGAGTTCGGCCGCACCCCTCGCATCAACAAGTCCGCCGGACGAGACCACTGGCCCAAGGCGTCCTGTGCACTGCTGGCAGGCGGCGGTATGCGGATGGGCCAGGTCATCGGTTCGACCAACCGCCTCGGCGAGGAACCGCACGATCGGCCCGTACACTATCAGGATGTCTTCGCCACCCTCTATCATCAACTCGGCATCGACGTCCAGAATACCATGCTCTACGACGCCACCAATCGGCCCCACTTCCTCCTCGACCGTCGCGAGCCGATCCGCGAGCTGATCTGACGAGACGCGCACACCTCGGCGCGGATCTCGAGATGCGCGATCGCGCCCGCGCCAGTCCATGCGCCGGATCGGGCTCACGCCCGAGGTTGGAGGACTTCGTCCCGTCCGAACCACGGTCTCACGACCGTGGTCACGAGCCGAACTTCGCGCTCCAGGAAATAAATTCGCGACATCGGTTAATGCCGCCCGGCGCTTGCGGTTCTTCTCCCATGCGGATCGACAATCGGTCTACTGGCAAAGGAGAAGTTCGATGTTGCGAGCACAGTTGCGATCGGGCCTGGCGCATGTGGGCATCGCCTTGCGAGAGCCCGAGGAGTTCGCCCGCCGGTGGCATGGCGGCGAGGTCCCGTATTCCTGGTGGATCTTCGCCGCTCTCGCCCTGACGGCGATCCTCGGCACGACCACCTATGGCCTGACGATGGGTCTGCTCGGCGGCCCGCGTGCCATCATCCTGGATGCGGTGCGATGCACGGCCGCGGCCGGGCTGTCCTGGGGGATCGCGCTGCCGTCTCTGTACATCTTCAACAGCCTCTCGGGCTCGCGGCTGAAGGCGAGCACCACGCTGCTCGCCGCACTTGTCACCACCAGTTGGGGCGGGCTCGCGATGATCGCATCGATCCCGATCAACTGGTTCTTCACCGTGGCACTATCGGACCTGGTGGCGGACCCGGGCCGGGTCACCTGGCTGGTGCGCGCCGTCAATCTCGTCGTTTTTGCCGGCGTCGGCGTGTCCATGACCGATATCTTCGGCCGCGTCATGGAGGTGCTCGAGCCCGAACGCGGGCGGTGGCCGGTGCTCTGGCTGGCCGTCGTCGCGGCGATCGGCGGAGAGCTGTTCTACGCCTTCGGGCTGTTTCAATTCGCCGCGTGACTGTGCTCGCGAAGGTGGCCTCACCGCGGTTTTTCGATGCCATCGCTGGGGAGGATCGGGCTTACGCCCGAGGTTGGAGGACTTCGTCCCGTCCGAACCACGGTCTCACGACCGTGGTCACATGTCTCGTCCGAACCACGGTCTCACGACCGTGATCACATGTCTTGAGATCCAGATGCTTGCCGTACCACGAAGGGGATTGATCCATGGAAACCATGACATTATCCGAGCCCGAGACACAGACCTGGGAAGCCGACACGCCGACGGAGGCTCCGCGGACGACCGACCTCGTGGAGCTGATGCTCAAGGATCGTCGCGGGCTCGATGCCCTCGTCCGCGATGAGGGACACGCGCCGGACTTGATCCCGCGGCTGCTGGCCGTCGCGCTGCTGGGATTCACCATCTTCGGGATCGCGGCCACGCTTGGTCGTGAACCTGGGCACGACGCTGCCGGCCTGGGTGCCGTCGGCGCGATGGGCCGACGGCACCTGGGCCAGCCTGACGCTCGCCTACGTGCTGGGACTCGTCGCCGCGACGGGCGTTTGTTTGCCGAGCTTTTACTTCTACGGCCTCCTCGCCGGCGTCAAGCTGTCGATGCTCCAGGCGACGGCGCATGCGGTCAAGTGCCTGTCGGTGACCGCGGTGGTCCTGGTCGGGGCGTTGCCGATCTACGTGGCCGTCGCGCTCGGGATGATCGTCTTCTCGGCTCCGACCGAATGGATGCGGTGGACGATCTACCTCGGACTGGCCCTGCCGTTCGTCGCGGGGCTCTGGGGCGTCCGCACGCTCTTCGTCGGCTTCACGGACCTGGCCGAGACCCTGCCCGCCCGTCGCAAGGCCCATCGCGCGACCTTCCTGCGGCGGCTGACCCTGGCCTGGTCCGCGTGCTACACGACCGTCACGCCCGTGATGATCTACTGGCTCTGGACGCGGTTCTCCGGCTGATCGCGGCCATCCAGGCGGAGTGTCGAGGAGTACATAGCCATGAGTTTTACCGCAACGATGATCTTCTATCTCCTGATCGGTGCGGGGGTGGCGACGGCCGTCTTCCTGGCGGATGCCCGGCCGAAGCGAGACTCGCCCGCGTTCCGGGTCGCGACGGCCTTCGTGTTCTGGCCGTTGTATCTGCCGATCCTGCTGGCGGGATCGCGACCCGGTCCGAGGGCGGGACCCCGAATCGAGCCGGAAGACGGCGACGCCATGTCGCAGACCATCGCGCAGGTCGAGTCCGAGCTGGAGATGGCCCTGGCCAGCCTCGACGGCTGGGTCGAGGACGTCCTCGCCCACGAGGCGGGCCGGTTCCACGAGCTGAGCGGCGCCTCGCGCGCGCCAGGCGGCGCGGATCCGCGAGATGGACCGATTGCTCGGTCGGGCCGAGCTTGCCGATCGCGACCCGATGCCCGTCGCCTCCGGGCCGCTGGCGGGCGAGCGATACCGACAGAGCGAGCAGGCCCGACGCGCCAACCTGGGCCGGCTCCGCGAGGTCCGGGACCGGGCCTATGAGGACCTCATGGCCACCCTGACGCGGGTCCGTGAGCTGGTGTCGATGATCCACCTGGCCAAGTTCACCGGCGCACCGCGTCGCGGGCCGAGGAGCTCGTCGGCCAGATCGCCGCGGCCATCGAGGGCATCTCGGCCGTCACCTGGCAGGACGCCCCAACCCAGTCCCACGTCACGGTCCCGCCTACGCGGCGGACCTCCACTCCGACGCGAGCCCCTGAGGAGATTGTTCCATGCGACTATTCCAACGGATCGGCGACATCATCGCCGCGAATCTGAACGAGCTGGTCGATCGGTTCGAGGATCCGGAGGTGATGCTCAAGCAGGCCCTCCGCGAGATGGAGACCATGATCGAGGGCGCGACCGCCGGGGCGGCACGCGCCATCGCCGGCGAGCGGCTGCTCGCCAGGGACCTGGCCGATCACGAACGCAAGGCACAGACCTGGACGTCCCGGGCGGAAGAGGCCGTGATCCGCGGCGATGACGACCTGGCCCGTCAGGCGATCGCCCGCGCCCACGAGCACGAGGCCATGGGTCGGGCACTTGTCGAGCAACGCTCGTCGGCCGAGCAGACGGCCCGCGCCCTCCGCGGCCAGGTCGACGCGATGCGCGCCAAGCAGGCCGAGGCGCGGCGGAAACTCGCCAGCCTCTCGGCCCGTCGCCAGGCGGCCGAGACCGGCCGGGCGTTGCGCGGGATGGCCCGCCAGACGTCTTGTGCGACGAACGGCTTCGCCCGCTTCGATCGCATGCACCACCAGATCGAACAGGCCGAGGCCGAGGCCGAAGCCCTCGGCGAACTCTACGAGAGCGATGCCTGGAGCCTGGAGGCCGAGGCCGAGTCGCGCGAGCGAGTCCGTCGCGTCGAGGACGAGCTCGCCGCGATCAAGGAGCGGCTCCGGAAATGAAGGGTGAACCTTGGGGCGAAACCTCGCGAATTACGCTGGTCGGGAAGATCATCAAAATACATTTAACCGCGGAAAACGCGGAGATACACGGAAAGGAGAAAACGGACCAGGATTTTCTTTTCCGTGTATGTCCGTGTTTTCCGTGGTTGAGATCTTATCTTCGAGAGCCGCGATCCACGATCGCCCGGCCGGATCGCGAGTGAACAGGAACTTCCGCGGCTTCAATCCCATCTTCCCAGGGTGTATACTGCCGCGTTCGAACAATGCGGTTCTTCCCCGGGAGTCTCGGAATGCGTGCTTATCTCGTCGCGGTCGTTTGTCTGCTGGCCTGTGCCGGTCATGCTGCGGAACCATCCCGGCAGTCGGTCGACTGGCCGGGCGTGGGGAATGATCCCGGGTCCATGCGGTATTCCAAACTCGATCAGATCAACCGGGCGAACGTCAAGCGGCTCAAGCCGGCCTGGACGTATCACACGGGGGAACTCATCGGTCGCGAAGGCAAGACGATCGAGTGCACGCCGATCGTGATCGACGGCGTGATGTACGTCACCACGGGCTACCTCCGCGTTGTGGCCCTCGACGCCGCGACCGGCAAGGAGATCTGGCAGTTCGATCCTCTCAAAGATCATCCGTTTCCTCATCGTCCGGCGTCCGGCGGCGTCAATCGGGGTTGCGCGTACTGGTCCGACGGCAAGCCGAACGGCGATCGTCGCATCATCCACGGCACGTCGGATGGGCGGTTGTTCTCGCTGGACGCGAAGACCGGCAAGCTCGACGCGAAGTTCGGCGACGGGGGCATCCGCAACCTCCGGAAGGAACTCGATCCCAAGGTCGCCGGGCGTTCCTACGGGCCGACGTCGGCCCCGGCCATCTGGAAGGACACGATCATCCTCGGGGTCTCCTGCGATGAAGGGCCGAGCATCGCCACGCCGGGGGATATCCGGGCGTTCGACGTCCGCAACGGCGCGCAGGTCTGGCGGTTCCGGACCGTGCCCGGCCCGGGTGAGGTCGGTCATGAGACCTGGGCCGGCGATTCCTGGAAAGACCGGGGCGCGGCGAACGCCTGGGGCGGGATCAGCGTCGATGTCGATCGGGGCTGGGTCTTCGCCGGGCTCGGCTCGGCCGCCGCCGATTTCTACGGCGGCGACCGGCACGGCGATAACCTGTTCGCCAACTGCACGATCGCGCTCGACGCCCGGACCGGAAAGCGGATCTGGCACTTCCAGACGTTGCATCACGACCTGTGGGACCACGACCTGCCCGTCTATCCCAACCTGGTGAAGGTCACGCACCATGGCCGGTCGATCGACGCCGTGGCGCAGGTGACCAAGACGGGCTATGTCTTCCTGTTCGACCGCGAGACGGGCAAGCCGCTCTTCGACATCGAGGAGCGACCCGTGCCGGCTTCCGACGTGCCCGGCGAACAGGCGGCACGGACCCAGCCGATCCCCGTGAAGCCTCCGCCGATCTCGGCCCAGTCTTTCGATGAGACGAACGTCACCGATATCGGCGAGTCCAATCGTGCCTCGGTCCTGGCCCAACTGCGGAAGATCCGGCGCGGGCCGGCGTTCAACCCGCCGAGCCGTCAGGGGACCGTCGTCGTCCCCGGCTTCCACGGCGGGGCGAACTGGTCCGGCGCCTCGTTCGATCCGACCACTGGCCGGCTCTACGTCAACGCGAACAATGTCGCGAATATCGTCACGCTCGCCGAGACCAAGGCCAGCGACCGGGCCAAGAACGGGCCGTACGTGGCCACGGGGTACTTCCCGTTCCACGACCACGAGGGCTATTCCGCGATGAAGCCGCCGTGGGGCCTCCTCAACGCGATCGACCTCAATACGGGCGAATTCGCCTGGCGCGTCCCGCTCGGCGAACACGTCGAACTGACCGCCCGCGGAATCCCTCGCACCGGCACCGAGACCTTCGGCGGCTCGATCGTGACCGCCGGTGGCCTTGTATTCATCGCCGGCACCAAGGACGAACGCATCCACGCATTCGACAAGGAAACGGGAGAGCTTCTCTGGGAGCACCCCTTGCCGGCCGGGGGCTACGCGACGCCTTCGACCTATCAGGTGCATGGCCACCAGTACCTCGTGATCGCCGCCGGAGGTGCGGGCAAGCTCCGAACGAAGGCGGGCGATGCGTTCGTGGCCTTCGCCCTGCCCATGGATTAGGCCGAAGCCGCGCGCCTATCCCAGGGCCGCGACAGTCCATGCATGCCATCACGCCGATTCCCGACTCAATGTCCCCGAAACACCACGCATTGTCGCGTGCGCGCAACGAACGTTGATGTTCGAGTTGCGATAATGCAACCATACTCGACGTCACACAGCGTGGGTATTACCGTCATACTCATGGCGAGGTTCTCTCCGGTAGTCGTTGGGATTGGACGCCAACAAGTGCATCCTCGCATGCAACAGTCATAACAAAAGGGGATTGGTTGAAGATGAAATTCTTAGGCCATATGGCCGGGACGAAGTCGCTGGCCTGGGCGGTCGTCGCCTTGATGGGACTCGGCTTCGGGACCAGTGCCCGGGCTGATCTGGTCCTGGGTATCGCCTCGGTCGCGAATTCGGACGTCGCCTTCACGGGTACGGGCTCGAGCGCATCGTTCACGTTTAGCAGTCAGGGTTTCGAGGTCACGTCGAGCTCCGGGACCGGCAGCGCGGTCGGGCTCGATGGGAAGATCGGCGGGACTTTCTCGTACTCGTCGGTCTCCAGCCCGTTCAGCGGGTTGCAGACGGCCAACTTGTCCACGACCGGCGGCACGATCTCGATCACCGATGCCAGCAATCACACCCTCACGGCCTCGATCGCCGGCCTCGATATCTCCACCTTCGGGACCGGTGTGACTGTCAACGTGAACGGGGATATCAACCTGTCGAACGTCCAGTACAGCGGCACGAATGCCGACTTGCTGGCGCTGAAGGCGGATGCCAACGCCAACGGCGGTGTCTTCACGCTCACATTCCAATTCACCCCGGCCGAGAGCTTGACCAAGCTCGAGGCGGTTGGGACCCACAAGTCCACGTATTCAGGTTCTATCGATGCGTCATCATTGGGGGTCGCATCGGTCCCCGAGCCCTCGAGCCTGGCCCTCGGCTGCATCGGGCTTTCGTTCGTGATCGGCTACCGCATCCGGCGCCGGAAGGCTACGGCCGCCTGAGTCGCGAATCGGGGGGCGAGGCTGCGTCCGGGCCCGGCGAAAGTCGGCCCGGGCGGAGGCCCGCCCCCCATCCTTCGTCCCCCCCGATGACGCGGGTTAGCGGGACTGCTTGTAGACACGCACGTAATCGATGTACATGTCGGCCAGACCACCATACCGGGACAGGTCGACGGGCCAGCCGCCGCCGGTGGCCAGGTTGACCATGAAGAAGAGCGGCTGCACCTTCGAGAGCGGCAGCGTCGCGTGGCGGCCGACCTCGATGTCGTCGCAATAATAGATCGTGTCGGTCGGAGTGACCTTGCAGCCATAGGTGTGGAAGGTCTCGAACCAGGTGGACGGGATGCCGTGCTTGCGCATCCGGACGGGGTTATGCATCGCCTCGAACGCCTTGGTCTCGATCGACTTGCCGGCCTCGCCCTGGTTCCAGCAATGCGGGGTGATCATGTACGTGTCGTCCGCATTGGGCGAGCCGTAGCCCTCTCCGCCGTACGCCTCGATGATGTCGAGCTCGTCGCAGGGCGTCTTGTCCTTGAGCTTGTCGTAACCCGTCATGTAGTCGGTCATGAGCCAGAATCCGGGCCAGGTGCCGACGGCGTTCGGGCCGAGGAACCGGCACTCGAAATAGCAGGGGGCCGAGACCTTCACGCCACCGGCGTCGTTCTTCATCGAGGAGATCAGGCCGGAGCTGTGGGTCCGATCGCTGGCGCGGATCCGCAGGTAGGAATCGACCCGGGCGAATGGGTTGTTCGGCGACTCGCGGCCGGAGAACGTATGGATGCTGAAGTCCTGGAATCCATTGGGCGGCTTGTGGTCGTAGTAGGTCGCTTTGGGATCGGTGCTGGAGATGGACAGAGGGCCCTGGAAATCGTCGGCGAAGACCAGCTCCATGCCCCTGGCCGCGGGCGGGGGACTCTTGGGAATCCCCTCGTTCCATGAGACGCCGCCGCGGTTGTAGATTTGGAGGTAGCAATTGTCCTTCACGAAGCCCGCGTCGCCGGCGATCTTCAACGTGATCGGGCCATGGGGGAAGGAATCGGCCGGGAAGTTGAACGAGCCGTTGCCCCTCGCATCCAGGCGGACATTCGCGATGGTGGACTCGACCGCCGATCCCCGGCCGGCCTTCCAGCACTTGACAGTCAGGACCTTGAACCCGGGCGCCGCGAGCTTGACGTGGGTGTCCCCGCGCACGTCGGAGCAATAGCCCGGCGAGACCACGGCGATCCGGCAGCCCAGGGTCTCCTCGGCGCTGCGCTCCGAGTCGACGCCGAGGGCATCGAAATACAGGTCGCCCTCGGCGGGTAGTAGGCGGCCCTGGTCGGTCGGCTGGCCGACGGTGAGCGTGATCCCGGTCAGGGGGTAATCGGCCTTGCCGTTCTTGTCGCCGCCCCAGGTCTCGTGCGGAGCGTCGAGGTCGAAGACGATTTCTCGCCACCCCGCGAAATCGATCAATCCGCCCTGGCCGGTGCTCTTGCTGAACTGGTGGGTCTCGCCGCTGGCGTCGCTGACCTGCACGCCGTATGAACACTTCGACCGGTCCCCGCGGAGCCAGAACCGCAGCGCGTGGACCGGCGCCTGGATGCGGGTCTTGTTGGGGATTCCGAGGTACTGGAATTGCCCCGCGCCCAGGAAGTGGTAGTGCAGCTTCAGGCCCTGCTTGCCCTCATACAGATGATCGGTCGAGGGCCGGACCGAGGCGTTCTCGTTGGAGATGTTGACGACCCACACGGTCGGCGACGCGGCCGGCTTCTCGAAGTCCTGCACCATCACCGGCACCCGCCCGGCCGGGCCGCTTTTCGGCTTCGCATCCTGGGAGGTCGTCCCGGCGGATTGCGCGTGCACCTCCGGAGGCTGCTGGACGAGCGCGACGCCGAGGGTCGCGAATAGTCCCACGGTCAGACGCACCGCCATCGCGGGTCGGATGCGGGTCGGGAGCATGGATTTCAGGACTCCTTCAGCGCGGGTGTCGGCTCGGCAGGGCGATGGGCGGCCGCCGCTGGATCGGCCGCGCCCCGGATTATCGGCCCGGACGCCGGCTCCAGGATATCCTCCGGTCCCGTCATCCATCACCAGGAAAACACCCATCGGTGAAAATTCATGCAACTGGACGGGGTCGTTTGCAGATCATCTCTAGTTAGAGACGGTAGCTTGATCCCGGCGGCGTGATGCATCCGAAACTCAACGAGGGGTCCAGGGGCGAAGCCGCCCTCCTTGTCGATCAGGATAGACAGCAATGCCTCGAATGCTCCACGTCCTCCTGCTGGAGGATTCTCAGGACGATGCCCGATTGATCCTCCACGAGCTTCGCCATGCCGGCTTCGAACCGACGTGGGACCGGGTGGAGACCGAGCCCGAGTTCATCGCTCAACTCGGCACCGGTCCGGATATCATCCTGGCCGACTATAACCTGCCGCAATTCGACGCGCTTCGCGCGATGGACCTGGTGCTCGAGCGGGGCCTGGACGTACCCGTGATCATCGTCACCGGCGCCCTCGGCGATGAGGCCGCGGTCGAGTGCGTGAAGCGGGGCGCCGCGGATTACCTGCTCAAGGACCGGCTGGCTCGGCTCGGCCAGTCGGTGGCCCACGCCCTGGACCAGAAGCGGGCTCGCGACGAGCGGAAGGAGGCCGAGCTCGAGTTGACCCGTCGGGCTCACGAGCTGGCGCGATCGAATGTCGAGCTCGAACAGTTCGCCTACGTCGCCTCGCACGACCTCCAGGAGCCCTTGCGGATGGTGGGCAGCTTCGCCCAGTTGCTGGCGCGACGCTACGCCGACCGACTCGACCCGACCGCCCACGAGTTCATCGGTTTCATCGTGGACGGCGCCACCCGGATGCAGGCGCTGATCAACGACCTCCTGGCGTATTCGCGGGTGGGGACACGGGGCACTGCATTCGGGCCGATCGACTGCCAGGCCGTCCTCGACGGCGTCCTCGCCAATCTGAAGTCGTCGATCGAAGAGACGGGCGCCGTCGTCATCCAAGGCCGGCTCCCCTGCATCCTTGCCGATGCGACGCAGATCGGGCAGTTGCTCCAGAACCTGATCGGCAACGCGATCAAATACCGCGGCGAGGCGCCGCCGCGCATCGAGATCACGGCCGAGCGGCAGGGCGAGGAATGGCTCTTCTCCATCCGCGATAACGGCATCGGGTTCGATCCCAGGCACGCGGAGCGGATCTTCGTCATCTTCCAGCGGCTGCATAACCGGGACCGATACGACGGCACCGGTATCGGCCTGGCCGTCTGCAAGAAGATCGTCGAGCGACATGGGGGCCGGATCCGGGCCGAGTCGGAGCCGGGCCGTGGCTCGTGCTTCTCCTTCACCATCCCTGCGACATCGGAGGGCGCGCCATGAGTCCGCGAACGGATCGCCGGCCCATCGAGATCTTGCTGGTCGAGGACAACCTGGGCGACATCCGGCTGGACCAGGAGATCTTCGCGGAGTGCGGCGTTCCCAACCACCTGACGGTGGCCAGGGACGGTGAGGAGGCCATGGCCTGCTTGCGCCGCGAGGGCCGCTACGCGGCGACACCACGCCCCGACTTGATCCTGCTCGACCTGAACCTTCCGCGGAAGAACGGCCGCGAGGTGCTGGCGGAGGTCAAGGCCGACCCGGGGCTCAGGCGAATCCCGATCGTCATCCTGACGACCTCGAGCGCCGAGCGAGACGTCTTCGAGAGCTACGACCTCCACGCGAACTGCTATCTCACCAAGCCCGTACAGCTCGACGAGTTCATCGGGCTCGTGCGAGCGATCAAGAGTTTCTGGCTTCAGATCGTCAGACTTCCCAACTGAGGTGGATCGCATGACCGAGAAATGCATCAAAGTGCTCCTGATCGAGGACAACCCGGGAGACGCCCGCCTGATCCGGGAGATCCTCCAGGAGGAGACCTCGCCGCGATTCGACCTGGAGGACGCCGAACGGCTCGATGACGGGCTGCGGCGCCTGGCCAAGGGCGGCATCGACGTCGTGCTGCTGGACCTCTCGCTCCCCGATAGCCAGGGAATCGACACGTTGCATCGGGCACACGCCGGCGCCCCCGGTGTGCCGATCGTCGTGCTCACGGGCCTGGCCGACCACGCGGTCGCGGCCGAAGCCCTGAAGGCGGGAGGGCAGGATTACCTAAACAAGGGCATGTTGAATTACTGCATCCTTCACAGGTCCCTCGAACGAGCGACGATGAGGCGGTGTTCGGAGGAGGATCGACATCTCGCCGAGGAGACGGCCGCTCCCGGCGGACGCGACCGCGACGAGTTCCAGGCGACGGTCGGCGATGAGGTGCACGCGTCGATGGCGCGCGTACTGGCGACCGTCTCGGCAGTGATGGATGAGCCCGGCACGGCCGCCGAGCTCTTGCCGGCCCTGGCCCTGATCCGCCATCGGGTGGAGTTGGAGGCACGGCTGGTCGACGATCTCCTGATGTATTCGCGATTGGAGACGGGGGGCGGGCCGTTCCCGGAGATCGACTGCCAGGCCGTCGTTGACGGCGTCCTCTCCAACTTGAAAGCGTCGATCGACCGGGCCGGCGCCCGCGTCGCCCACGGTCCACTCCCTTCGGTCCGGGCCGATGCCGCCCAGCTCGGGCAGTTGTTCCGGCAATTGATCGGGAACGCGATCAAGTTCCGCGGCGAGGCGGCGCCGCTCATCGAGCTCACGGCCCGGCGTCAGGGCGAGGAATGGCTCTTCTCGATCCGCGACAACGGCATCGGCTTCGATCCCAAGCATGCGGAGCACATCTTCGCGATCTTCCGACGGCTCCACGACCGGGACCGATACCCCGGCACGGGGATCGGCCTGGCCATCTGCAAGAAGATCGTCGAGCGGCATGGGGGCCGGATCCGGGCCGAGTCGGAACCCGGTCGGGGCTCCTGCTTCTCCTTCACCATCCCGGCCCCGACGGTCGCTCGGTCGTGAGGATGCCCGTCCGTCACCCCTGGGGAAGGGGGCCGGGCGGGCCCCGGGGCGATTGACTAATCGATTTATTTATGTTTTTATGGAGATTTTCCATGATGATACCCGAGCCGGCGGACCGCGTCCTGCTCCTCGTCGAGGACAATCCCGCTGATGTTGACCTCGTCCGCGAGTTGCTCGAGCAGGCCGGTGCTCGGTTCCGGGTGGAGCGAGTCGGGCTCGTATCCGAGGCGACGCGGCGATTGCGA
The DNA here is from genome assembly GCA_963777695.1 of uncultured Planctomycetota bacterium. Taxonomy (GTDB): domain Bacteria; phylum Planctomycetota; class Planctomycetia; order Isosphaerales; family Isosphaeraceae; genus CAVZRC01. The sequence goes on along the minus strand of CAVZRC010000004.1, from coordinate 4,225,514 downwards.
TCCGACTCGGTCGACGTCGTACTCCTGGACCTGCAATTGCCCGACGCGACGGGAGTCGCGTGCGTCCGGGCCGTGCGCGAGGTCGCCGAGGATGTACCGATCGTGGTGCTGACCGGGACCGATGATGAGCCGCTGGCGATCGCCTGCCTCGACGCGGGCGCCCAGGACTACCTCCGCAAGGGCGAGATCCATCGGACCGGGCTCTGCCGGTCGATCGAGTACGCCATCACCCGCATCCGAGAGGCGCGACGTCGAGAGGTCGACGATACGCGGGAACGGTATCAGGCCATGTCGTCCGAGACGATCGCCACCTCGGTGACGGGCGCGATCGCCGGCACGGGTTCGGTCCGACGGCGCTATCCCAATGCCTTCCGGCAGATCGCCAGCGACTACGGGGTCCTCCTGGAGGATTATCCGAGGCGACCGGCGTGCGCGAGGGCCGGGCCCCGCGAGGAGATCGAACGGATCGTCACGCGGCTGGGCGACGCCGGGGGAGGGCCGCGGGACCTGATGGATGTTCACATCGCGGCCCTGGACGCGGCGGCGGCCCGGTGCTCGAACGAGCGCGCCAGGTCGCTGTCCCTCGAGGGCAGGCTCCTGGCGCTGGAGACGATGGGCATGCTGGTCGACTATTACCGGGTCGGGACGAGGCGTTCCACGAGTGGAAAAAATACATGACATATTATCGATTTCGTCTATATATAACCGGGGCCGCCCCCTCGTCGCAGCGGGCGATCCGCAACCTGCGGGCGCTCTGCGAGTCGGAGCTGCGGGGACGATACGAGCTCGAGGTCATCGATGTCCTCGAACGTCCCGATCTCGCGGGTACGGACAAGATCCTGGCGACCCCGACGTTGGTGAGGGAGCTTCCCGAGCCGATCCGGAAGCTCATCGGCGACCTGAGCGACCGCGAGAAGGTCTGGTTCGGGCTGGAGCTGTCGCAGGCCGCCGGCATCCTCGACCCTAACCCGGAGGGATGACCGCGATGATCAACTCCATGGGCCATCGGCTCAAGAAGCTCCGGACGGGGATCGTCGGGGTCGACCAGATCAGCGACGGCGGCCTGCCGGAGGGGCGCAGCACGTTGATCGCGGGGACTGCCGGGACCGGCAAGACGGTCCTGGCCCTCCAGTTCCTCGTGGCCGGAGTCGATCGGTATCAGGAACCCGGCGTCTTCGTCACGCTCGAGGAGGATCCGAGCGACCTGATGGAGAATGTGCAATCGTTCGGCTGGGACATGGAGGCGATGGTCCGCAGGGGAGAGATCGCGGTGGTGGACGCCTGCCCGCCCCCCGGCGAGTTCCTGATCGAGACGGGCGAATTCGATCTCTCGGCCCTGCTGGCCCGCATCGAGAACGCCGTGCGCGAGGTGGGCGCCCGGCGGGTGATCCTCGACGCGATCGGGGCGCTGTTCCCGCAGTTCACCAGCAGCAAGGCGGTGCGCCGCGAGCTCCACCGGATCCTCGTGGGGCTGCGTCGGTTGCGGGTGACAACCCTGGTCACGATGGAACGGACGGAGGAGGACGGGCCCGTGGGCCGATTCGGGATCGAGGAGTTCGTCGCCGACAATGTGATCCTCCTGCGCAATCGCATCGAGCAGGAGAAGCGACGGCGGACGATCGAGATCCTCAAGTTCCGCGGGACCACGCATCAGAAGGGCGAGTATCCGTTCACCATCGATCCGGAGGATGGAGTGACGGTCCTGCCGTTGTCGGCGATCGAGCTCAAGCAGAAATCCTCGGCGATCCGCGTCTCCTCGGGCGTCGAGGAGCTGGACCGGATGTGTGCCGGCGGGATGTTCCGCGACTCGATCATCCTGGCCAGCGGCGCCACCGGGACGGGCAAGACGCTCCTGGTGACGCAGTACATCAAGGCGGCCATCCAGGCGGGCGAGCGGGCCATGCTCTTCGGTGCCGAGGAGAGCCGGGAACAGCTCACGCGCAACGCGGCGTCGTGGGGCGTGGATTTCGAGGAGGCGGAGAGGGCCGGCCTGCTGCGGATCGTCTGCCGCTACCCTGAGGTCATGGGACTGGAGGATCATTTCCTGCAGATCAAGCGCGACATCAAGGCGTTCCAGCCGGCGCGGGTCGCGGTGGACAGCATGTCGGCCTTCGAGCGCGTCTCGACGGCCAAGTCGTTCCGCGAGTTCGTCATCGCCTTGACGAGCACGATCAAGCAACTGGAGATCACCGGGCTCTTCACCAATACCACCTCGATGTTGATGGGCGGGGAATCGATCACCGAGACGCATATCTCCACCATCACCGACACGATCCTCCTGCTCCGGTACGTCGAGCTCAACGGCGTGATGCGCCGAGGGCTCACCGTCCTGAAGATGCGCGGGACCTGGCACGACAAGCAGATCCGCGAGTACATCATCGACGGCACCGGCATGCACATCGAGGGGTCTTTCCCGGGGGTCCATGGGATCCTCTCGGGCAGCCCCAGGTACACCTACCGGGAGGAGCGCGAGCGCCTCGGCGGGCTGTTCGATACCCAGGCGGCGAGCCCGGAGTAGCCGGTGCAAAGGTGGTTTATCAACATGAATACCTCATACAAGCTACTGCTGGTGGAAGACAATCCGATCGACGCCTTGCTGGTCGAACGGGGCCTGGCGAACCTCTCTGATTTCCGATGCGAGCTGACGCACGTCGGCCGATTGCAGGACGCGCTGGCCGCCCTCGCGAGGCAGTCGTTCGACGTGGTGCTGCTGGACCTTTACCTTCCCGACGCCCAGGGGATCCAGACCTTGCGCGGCTTGCGGTCGGCGTGCCGGGCGGGTGCGATCGTGGTGCTCTCCGGCGAGACGGACGAGGGCCTCCGCGAGCTGGTTCTCCGCGAAGGTGCCCAGGACTTCCTCGGCAAGCACGAACCTCCCGGCCGCGTACTGGCCCGGAGCATGCTCTACGCACTGGAGCGGCGGCGAGCCGACGAGCAGCATCAGCAGATCCAACGGCTGGTCTCGTCCAATCCCGATGCCGTCATCGTGACCGACCATCAGGGGATGGTCCGGTTCGTGAATCCGGCGGGGCTGCGCCTGTTCGGGAGGCATCAGGAAGACTTCGTCGGCGAGTTGATCGGCTTCTCGATCTGCGAAGGGCAGTCGGCCGAGATCGAGATCCTGCGAGGAGAGGAGCGATGCGTCGGCGAGATGCACGTGGCGCGACTGGAATGGGACGGCGAGCCGGCGTTCCTGACGACGATCCGCGATGTGACCGAGCGGAAGAAGGCCGGGGAGGCATCGCGCGAGCACAACGTGAGGCTCGAGGCCCGCGTCCGCGAGCGAACGACCGAGCTGGAGACCGCCAACGCCGTCCTTCAGTGCGAGGTCGCCGAGCGCAAGCGGGTGGAGGAGATGCTCCGGCTGCGGACCACTCAACTGGAATTGGCCAACAAGGAACTCGAGTCGTTCTCGTACTCCGTCTCGCACGACCTGCGCTCCCCCCTGAGGACGATCGACGGCTACTCGCGGATCCTGCTCCAGGACTACCTCGAATCGTTGCCCGAGGAGGCCCGGATCCTCCTGGGAATGGTCCGGAGCAGCACGCAGCAGATGGGGAGGCTGGTGGACGAGCTGCTGGCCTTCGCGAGGCTGGGCCGCCAGGCGATCAAGAAGCAATCCGTCGATATGGCCAAGCTCGTCCGGCAAGTCATCGAGGCGCTGCACGACGAACAGGATGGGAGGCACGTCGAGATCCTCATCGGCGACCTGCTCCCGTGCGAGGCCGAGCCGTCCCTGCTCAAGCAAGTCTGGATCAACTTGCTCTCCAACGCGATCAAGTACACCCGCGGTCGCGAGGTGGCGACGATCGAGATCGGCAGCCGAGACGGCGGTGGGCCGATGGGCGAGCCGACCTACTTCGTCAGGGACAATGGCGTTGGCTTCGACATGCGCTACGCCGGCAAGCTCTTCGGCGTGTTCCAGCGGCTCCACCGCGCCGAGGATTACGAGGGGACGGGGGTGGGCCTGGCCATCGTGCAGCGGATCGTCCACCGCCACGGCGGACGGGTCTGGGCCGAGGCCCAGCCCGACCGGGGCGCCACGTTCTCCTTTACGCTAGATGGAGGGCACCCCGATGATTGACCATCCGGTCGAGGTCCTGCTGGTCGAGGACAACCTCAACGACGTGGCCCTGGCCGTCCATGCATTCAAGAAGCACAAGGTCACCGACCAGATCCACGTCGTCCGCGACGGGGCCGATGCGCTGGATTTCATCTTCTGCGCCGGCGACTATGCCCATCGCGACATCGAGGACGGCCCGAGGCTGGTCCTGCTGGATCTGAAACTGCCGCGGGTCGACGGGATCGAAGTGCTGCGTCGCATCAAGTCCGACGCGCGGACCCGGATGATCTCGGTCGTGATCCTGACCTCCTCGGCCGAAGAGCGCGATATCGTGGAGAGTTATCATCTGGGCGCCAACAGCTACATCGTGAAGCCGGTGGATTTCGATCGGTTCACCGAGTCGGTGCGGGATCTGGTCCTCTACTGGCTGGAGCTCAACCAGCCTCCGATCCTGGGGGCCCCCGCGACGCCGGTCGTAAAGAGGCCGCCCTGTTGACATTCCCGCCGCTGTAGCTCGTCGCAGGCTCGCAGATTCCTCGCGGGGTGCAACCCCTCGAGCCGCCGCGGGCGCCGGCTCCGTCGAGGATGCGGGAGACCTCGCACGCGAAAAAATAGCGAGAAGTTCCGGTGAGCCGGTGGACAGATCGGGCCGGCGCGCAGTTAAGCTGAAATGGGGGCACCATGAGCGACGAGAACGAGCGGGACGACGACGACTTGCTCCTCCGCCTCGAAGCGGGGGACGAGCGGGCACTGACCGATCTGTTCGCCCGGCACCGCGAGCGGCTGCGGCGGATGATCCGACTGCGCCTCGACCGCCGGCTGCAAGGGCGTATCGATTCCTCGGATGTCCTCCAGGACGCCTATATCGAGGTCGCCCGGCGGTCGAGGGAGTACCTGGCCCGGCCCGCTATGCCGCCATTCCTCTGGCTTCGCTACCTCACCGGCCAGACCCTCCAGGGCCTGCACCGCCATCACTTGAAGGTCCACATGCGGGACGCTGGCCAGGAGGTGTCGCTACGGCACCGCGCCACGCCGCAGGCGAACTCGACCTCGCTGGCGGAACTGCTCCTGGGGCGGCTCACCTCACCCACCCGGGCCGCCAGCCGCGCCGAGATGCAACGGAAGCTCCAGGAGGTGCTCAACGCCATGGAGCCGATGGATCAGGAGATCCTGGCCCTGCGGCATTTCGAGGAGCTGAGCAACGGAGAGGTCGCCCAGGTACTGGGCCTGTCCAAGTCGGCGGCGAGCAACCGGTACATGCGCGCCCTTGGCCGGCTCAAGGAGCTGCTCCGGGCCATCCCCGGTTTCCTCGAGGAATAGGCCGATGGAGGGGCCATGGACAGCGACGCATCCGCATCGCGACCGGACACGTTCGACTCGCTCGCCGAGGACTATCTGCGCCGACGCCGTCGAGGCGAACGGCCGACGCCGGCCGAGTACGCCGCGCGATACCCCAAGCATGCCGGGCGGATCCTCGAGCTCTTCCCGGCCCTCGATCTGATCGAGCGGCTCAAGCCCTCGCCTGAGGATGACGCGAGCGTGTCCGAGGATCTCGGCGGTGGCAAGCCGCCCGGGACCGAAGGCGGCCCGATGAGGAGGCTCGGTGATTACACGCTGGTCGGAGAGATCGGCCGCGGCGGCATGGGAATCGTCTACCGGGCATTCCACGAGAGGCGCGGCATGACGGTGGCCCTCAAGACCCTGAAACGGGCCGATCCCACGGCCATCCTCCGCTTCAAGCAAGAGTTCCGGGGCCTGGCCGACATCTCTCATCCCAACCTGGTGACGCTCCATGAGCTGACCGCGGACGGCCCGAGCTGGTTCTTCACCATGGAACTCGTCGATGGGGTCGATTTCCTGAGCTTTGTGCGATCGGGGACCGACGAGACGGCCGGGATCCCGGAGACGATCGAGGACCCGGCGGGACCGTCGGCCGCATCCTTACCGGGAGCACCGGGATCGGCCGAGGAGGCCATCGGCGACACCGACTCCTCCGAGCCGAAGGGAGTCGGCGCGGCTCCCCCCGCCCGACCTCCGCGGGGAAACTGCCTATCGACGGCCATCCTGGCCCGGTTGCGAATCGCCCTGAGGCAACTGGCCGAGGGCGTCGCCGTCCTCCATGATGCGGGCAAGCTCCATCGCGACCTGAAACCCTCGAACGTGCTGGTGACCCGACAGTGCCGTCTCGTGATCCTCGACTTCGGGCTCGCCACCGAACTGGGGGCCTCGGGGCTGCACCAGAGCTTGGTGCCCTATGTCCTCGGCACGAGCGGCTACATGGCCCCGGAACAGGCCGAGGGACGGCCCGTCTCCCCGGCCAGCGACTGGTACAGCCTCGGCTCGATGCTGTATGAGGTGCTCGCCGGCCGCCCTCCCTTCCTGGGCCGACCCGACGAAGTCCTGAGGGGCAAGCAGCGGTTCGAGCCGCCCGCCCCGTGCGAGCTGACGCCCGGCGTTCCCGACGACCTGAACGCCCTCTGCGTCGATCTGCTCCGACGCGACCCCGAAGCAAGGCCCGCAGGCCGCGATGTGCTCCGCCGCCTGGGAAGCCTCGCGGGAGAGCCGAAAGTCCCCACCCCGTTCCCGCCGTATTCGCACCAGCTCGCCCCCTTCGTCGGACTGCGCTCGAGATCTTCGAGTCCCTGGAGGCCGCTTTCGCGGACGTGTCCCGTGGGCAGACAGTGGCCTTGTATATCCATGGCCCTTCGGGTGTCGGCAAGACCGCCCTGGCGCGGCGCTTCCTCGACGATCGGATCGTCCGGGACGAGGCGATCGTGCTGGCGGGCCGATGCTACGAGCAGGAGTCGGTGCCCTACAAGGCACTCGACAGCGTCGTCGATGCCCTGGGAAGATACCTGAGGGGCCTTCCGTTCCTGGAGGCCCAGGCGCTTCTGCCTCTGGACATCCGATCCCTGGTCCGGGTCTTCCCGACGCTGGGCGAGGCGGAGGCCGTGTTGACGGCGACACGGATCGCCGCGGAGGTCCCCGACCCGCAGGAGCTGCGGCGTCGCGCCTTCGGCGCCCTGCGCGAGCTCCTGGCCCGCATGGGAGACCGCCGTCCGCTGGTCCTGGCGATCGATGATCTGCAATGGGGCGACTCCGACAGCGCGGTCCTCCTCTCGGAGCTCCTGCGTCCGCCAGAATCGCCACGGCTGCTCCTGCTGGGCTGTTACCGCAGCGACGATGCGGCGACCAGCCCGATCCTGCGCGCCTGCTCGAGGTCCACGAAGGGGGACTCCCCGGCATCGACCGCCGGCTGCTGGCCCTAGGCGCGCTGGAGCCCGGGGAGGCCGAGGGGCTGGCACGGACCCTCCTCGGCGGCCGCGACCGGGCTGCCTGCGCCCACGCCGCGGCGATCGCCCGCGAGTCGGGGGGTAATCCGTTCTTCGTCGCCGAGCTCGTGCGGTACGTCCAGGCCGATACCGGCCTCTTGCACCGGGTCCCAGGGGCCGATGAAGTGGCCCTGGACGATGTGCTTCGGGCGCGGATCCGACGCTTGCCGGAGGCGGCACGTCGCCTCCTCGAGATCGTCTCGGTCTCGGGCCGGCCGATCGGCCAGGCGGAGGCGGCCCGGGCGGCCGAGCTGTCCGCCGACGAGGATAAGGTCGTCCCCCTCCTGCGGTCCGGCCGGCTGATTCGCAGCACCGGCCCTGCGGCGCGGGACGAGATCGAGACCTATCACGACCGCGTCCGAGAGGCCGTGGTCGCCCGCATCCCGCCGATCATCCTGGAAGGCCACCATCGACGGCTCGCGCGGGCGCTCGAGTCCTCGGGCCGGGCGGATCCCGAGGTGCTGGCCGTACACTTCCAAGGCGCCGGGGAACGCGATCGAGCGGGGATGTATCGGCGCAGGCGGCCGCGAGGGCGGCGGAGGCCCTGGCCTTCGACCGTGCCGCCAAGCTGTACCGCCTGGCCCTGGAGCTGCGACCGGGGGACGAGGCCGAGAAGCGCCGGCTCCGCATGGGGCTCGCGGATGCCCTGGCCAACGCCGGGCGCGGTCCCGAGGCGGCGCGGGAATACCTCGCCGCGGCCGCCGGTGCCACGGCCGCCGAGGCGCTCGAACGCCGACGGCGTGCCGCCATCCAGTACCTGATCAGCGGCCATATCGACGAGGGACTTGCGGAGCTAGGGACCGTCCTGCGAGCGGTCGGGATCGCACCGCCGAGCACGCCGCGACACGCCGTGCTGTCGCTGATCCTGCGAAGGCTTCGCATCCGCCTGCGCGGGCTCCATTTCCGACTGCGTCAGCCCGGGGAGATCTCGGCGTGGGACCTGACGCGCGTTGACGTCTGCTGGGCGGCGGCCAGCGGCATGGGGATCATCGACCCGGTCCGGGCTGCGGATTTCCAGGCGCGCGGCCTGCTGCTGGCCTTGCGAGCGGGCGAGCCCTCTCGAATCGCCAGGGCCCTGGTCTATGAGGCGTGCCACCTCTTCAGTGCGGGCGGACCCGGCCAGCGCCGAGTCGCCAAGCTGGTGCGAGCGGCCGATCGGATCGCGCGACAACTCGAAGACCCCTACGTGAGCGGCGGAGTCCTCCTGCGCAGGGATCGCGGCTTATATGATCGGGCAGTGGAAGCGCGGGGGCGAGCTGGTTGACCGGGCCTGCGTCATACACCGCACTCAGTGCACGGGAACGACCTTTGAGGTTGACAGCGCCACCCTCTTTTCCCTCTGGTCGCTCCAATTCCGCGGAGAGGTCGCCGAGCTCGGCCGACGCTGGCCGGTCCAGCTCAAGGAGTCCCAGGAACGGGGCGACCGCCACATGGTGACGAACCTGAACACGTTCCTGATGACGACCCTGCGACTCGCCGCGGACGACCCGGAAGGCGCCGAGGCGCGACTGCGGCAGGTCATGGGCCGATGGTCGTCGCAGGGATTCCACATCCAGCACAACGAATGGCACGGCGCGGAGGTCCAGGTCAAGCTCTATCGAGGGGACGGCCTCGGTGCCTGGACGTACGTGGAGGCACGATACGGCCCGTGCCTCACGCGATCGCTCCTGATGCGGATCCAGAAGATCCGGATCTTCTTCTTCGAGCGGCGGGCCCGATGCGCCCTGGCCGCGGCCATCGGGGCCCGCGACCCCGGTCCGCTCCTGAGATCGGCCGGGCGCGACGCCGGGCGTCTGGGACGCGAGGGAATGGCCTGGTCGCGGGCGCTGGCCGGCCCAATCCTCGCCGGGATCGCCGGCGCCCGGGGCCACCGGTCGCGAGCCGCAGCCCTGTTCGCCGAGGCGGTGACCCAGCTCGAAGGCGTCGACATGAATCTTTACGCCGCCGCATCGCGCCGCCGCCTGGGCGAGATCCTCGGGGGCGATGAGGGGCGAGCCCAGGTGGAGCGGGCCGATTCCTGGATGAGGCAACAGGGCATCCGGGATCCGACTCGCATGGCGGATGTCTTCGCGCCGGTCGTCGCCCGATAGAATTTAAATCGAAGCGCCTCGATCTATTATGGATTTTATCGTGTTCCCTGCGACTCGGTCCTGGCCACGACTGCGAGACGCTCCGCGGAATGGCGGGAATCCCGTCGGGGATGGCGACGGGAGCGAAGTGGCGCGAGAACGGGGCCGCACGTCGTATCATGGACGAGCTACGACCCCTCCCTCGCCCGACGGCTGTCCCACGCGAGTCGGGCGAGAGATCGGCACGACGGGATCGGGGTCGCCCTGGCGTAACGAAACCCCGGGCGACCCAGCCCCCTTGTTCGCGTCACATATGGCTGCGACCAGGGGGTAGGGGTTGGGGGTTCAGTCCCGCGGCGACCGAGGCAAGTTCCTGGTCGGTCAATTCTCGCATGACCTCGGACGGCTCGGCGGCCTTCGCCGCGGCATCGTTCCGGGGAATGGCGGTGGCCTTGTCGTCTTGCTCGGCTCGGTTCTGGCTCGTCATCGTCGGTACTCCTCAGAAAGAGGTTTTCGAGATTCGGGAATCTCCGGGACACATCGCGTGAACCGACCGCATCGTTTGCCACGAGCGTCGGCCCTATCGTAAGGACTGATCGCCGAGGTCGATCGTCCACAGGACGGCTCGGATCTTTCCGACATTCGGACTTTGAAGGCGTCGTTGCGGGAACGCCGACCCGCGAAAGAACGCCCGAAATCAGGAGCGACGGTGGGCAAACGCGGCCGGCGCCCTACATCCTGCCCGCCGACTTGCTCGCCCCGGGGCCGGCAGACCGACCTTGAGTCTCTCCGAGCGGCTGTTCGCGATCACGCATGACAGCACGAGCGATCACAAGCTCCGCGCTTGCGAACCGTCGTTGTCGGATCCGCACAAGAAAATCGGATTCGATGGCCATTGACGACGGATTATCTCCACTTACAATGTGGACTGACCGGTCAGTCCGCTCGCAGAGGGAAGTACATGGAAAGCGCGGCCGAGAAAAAAACGCGAAGATGTTCCGACGAGGCGAACCTTGCGCGTCAGGAGGAGATCCTGGAGACGGCGACGCAATTGTTCGCCGAGCAGGGGTTCTCCGACGCCGTGACGCAGGCGCTGGCCGATCGCCTGGGGGTGGGCAAGGGGACGATCTATCGGCATTTCCCCAGCAAGCGGGCGTTGTTCCTGGCGGCGGCGGATCGCGTGATGCGCAAGCTCCAGGCCGCGGTCTGTTCGGAGGTCTCCGGGATCAGCGACGGCTTGGAAAAGGTCGAGTTGGGGATCGCCACGTTCCTCAAGTTCTTCGCCGACCATCCCGCGTTCGTCGAGCTGCTGATCCAGGAGCGGGCGTATTTCAAGGATCGCAAGCGTCCGACCTATTTCGAACACCGCGAGGTCAACATACTACCATGGCGGCAGCTCTACCGCGAGATGATCGCCGAGGGGCGGATGCGAGACATCCCCGTCGAGCAGATCAGCAACGTGGTCAGCAATGTCGTGTACGGGATCATGGTCACGAACTTCTTCAACGGCGAGACCAAGCCGCCGTCGGTCCAGGCCAAGGAAATCCTCGACATCGTCTTCCTGGGGATCCTGAGCGATCCGGAACGTCAACGCCACATGGCGGAGGCATCCCATCGCGCACCGGCCCGGGAAGCACTGACATCACTGTTACCGCGATCGGGAAATGAAACCTTCGGAGGCGCGAACGCTCATGAATCGACGCTGGTGGATGATCATGATGGTGCCGGTGCTGGCGAGTGCGGCGGCCACCGGGTGCCAGCCTGTGCAGTCGGCGCCACAGAAGCCGACCCCGACAGCCGTCTATGACCTGCCGATCACCCGGGTCGTCACCGATTTCGAGGAGTTCCCGGGCCAGACCGATTCGATCTACTCGGTCCAGGTGCGCGCTCGCGTCTCGGGATACATGACCAACGTCTATTTCAAGGACGGATCGATGGTCTCGAAGGAAGACAAGCTCTTCGAGATCGATCCGAGGATGTACAAGGCGGACCTGGACCGGGCCAAGGGGACCGTCGAGCAGTACGAGGCGCACCTGGCGCGGCTGGACAAGGAATATCACCGCGCCAAGAACCTCCTGGCCAAGCGGTCGATCAGCCAGGAGGAATACGACCGGTACGAGTCCGACTACAAGGAGGCCGTGGCGAACGTCGAGGTCGCCAAGGCCAACCGCGACCTGGCGGCGCTCAACCTGGAATGGACCGAGGTCCGGGCCCCGATCGCGGGGCTGCTCAGCCGACGGATGGTCGACCCCGGCAACCTGATCAAGTCCGACGACACCCAACTGACCTCGATCGTCAGCCTGGATCCCCTCTACGTCTACTTCGACGTGCACGAGCAGGCGATGCTCAAGATCAAGCGACTGTTGCAGGAAGGCAAGCTGTCGCAGGTCAAGGCGCAGGGGGACAAGGCGGTGCCCGTGGACATCGGGCTCTCGGACGAGGACAGCTTCCCGCACAAGGGGGTCGTGGACTTCACCGACAACCGGGTCGACCTCAACACGGGCACGTTGCGGTTCCGGGCCCAGATCCACAATCCGGCCGATCGGAACGGCAATCGGTTCATCGTTCCGGGCCTGTTCGTGCGGGTGCGGCTGCCGATCGGCGACGCCCACAAGGCGCTGATGATCCGCGAGCAGGCGCTGGTGACCGACCAGGGCCGCAAGACCGTGTTCGTGATCACACCGAAGAAGGACAAGGACGGGAAGCCGGAGCTCAACGCCAAGGGCGAGCCGAAATACGTGACGATGGTCCGCGACGTCGGCACGCCCGGCGTGCTGCGGGACGGGTACCGCGAGGTCGAGAAGGGCATCGAGCCGGACGACTGGATCGTGATCAGCGGCATGCAGCGGCTCCGGCCCGGGGCCGAGGTCATGCCCGAGAAGTACGACGAGAAGGCGGTCGCCGCCGGTAAGGCCGCCGCGAAGGTGGCCACCTCGGTGCCGGTCCATCCGGCCGTCCCGAAAGAGCCTGCCAAGCCCGCGCCGGCCCATTGAGAGCCTGCCCATCGGAAGGTCCTTGTAGGGTGCTGTGCGAGCACCGATCCGGAGCGCTTCGCCGAATCCGGTGCTCCCAGAGCACCCTACGAGCACCGACCCGGAGCGCTTCGCCGAATCCGGTGCTCAGCTCATAGAGCACCCTACGAGACGACGAGACCGACTTGCGGCAAGGTCCCTTCGGCTTGCCGCATCGCCGAACCTGCCCACCACGCCCCCGGAATCGTCCCGGCGACCCCCCGTGCCCCCCGCGAGACCTGCCCGTGTTCTCCAAATTCTTCATCGACCGCCCGATCTTCGCCACGGTCCTGTCGATCGCGATCACACTCGCCGGCGCGATCGCGCTCTGGCGCTGCCGATCGCGATGTACCCGCCGATCGCGCCGCCGACGGTGAGCGTGACCTGCCAGTATCCCGGCGCCAGCGCCCAGGTGGTCGCCGAGACCGTGGCGGCGCCGATCGAGCAGCAGGTCAACGGCGTCGAGAACATGATGTACATGTCCTCGCAGAGCACCAACGACGGCAACTACACCCTGACCGTGACCTTCAATAATGAGGTCGACCTGAACCTGGCCCAAGTCCTGGTGCAGAACCGCGTGGCGCTGGCCGTCCCGCTGCTGCCCGACGTGATCAAGGCGACGGGGGTGACCACCAAGAAGCAGGCGCCCGATATCCTGCTGGCCATCGGCCTGTATTCGCCCGACGGCAGCCGCGACCAGCTCTACCTGAGCAATTATGCCACGATCCAGGTCCAAACCGTGCTGTCGAGGTTGCCGGGGATCAGCGAAGTGAGGATGCTGGGCCAGCGCGACTACAGCATGCGGGTCTGGCTCGACCCGGACAAGCTGGCGATCCGGAACATGACCGCCGGTGACGTGGTCCGGGCCCTCCGCGAGCAAAACCTGCCGGTCGCCTCCGGCCAGGTCGGCCAGTCGCCGGCGTTGAAGGGCCAGCAGACCCAGTTCACGCTGAGCACCCTGGGCCGGCTGGTCGAACCCGAGCAGTTCGCCAAGATCATCGTCAAGACCACGCCCGATGACCGGATCGTCCGGATCCGCGACGTGGGCCGCGTCGAGATCGGGGCGAAGAACCAGGACATCAACAGCAAGGTCGACGGCGTGCCCGTGGCCAACCTGGCCATCTTCCAGTTGCCCGACGCCAACGCCCTGGAGACGGCCGACGTCGTCAAGGCCGAGATCGAGGAGATGAAGAAGGACTTCCCTCCCGGCGTGGATTACATGATCCGCTACGACACCACGCCGTTCATCCGCGAATCGATCCAGGAGGTGTTCAAGACGCTGCTGGACTCGGTCGTCCTGGTGGCGCTGGTGGTCCTCATCTTCCTCCAGAACTGGCGGTCGGCGATCATCCCGCTGATCGCCGTGCCGGTCGGGATCGTCGGCACGTTCGCCGTCATGCTGGCGCTGGGATTCTCGCTGAACAACTTGACGCTCTTCGGGCTGGTGCTGGCCATCGGCATCGTCGTCGACGACGCCATCGTCGTCGTCGAGGCGGTCGAGCACCACATCGAGCACGGGCTGAAGCCGAGGGCGGCGACCATCAAGGCGATGAGCGAGGTCTCGTCGCCGGTGATCGCGGTGGGGCTGGTCCTGTGCGCCGTGTTCATCCCGTGCGCGTTCATCTCGGGGATCACCGGCCAGTTCTTCCGCCAGTTCGCCCTGACGATCGCCTCCTCGACGGTGATCTCGACGATCAACTCGCTGACGCTGAGCCCGGCCCTGGCGGCGATGCTGCTCAAGCCGCGCAAGAAGGGCGACTCGCAGGCGCTGCCGTGGCCGGCCTACGCCATCCTCGGGCTCTGGGCCGGCTCGATGTACCTGGGGCCCTATCTCGAGGCGCATTCCCACGCGACGGCGGCGGGCCCCGGGGGTGCGTCGTTCGCGTCGTACATCCTCGAGCTGGCCCGGAGGGCGGACGTCTCGCCCACCCGGGCCGGTGCGATCGTGGGTGTCCTGGCCGGCTTGCTCGTCTGCTGGCCCGTCAACCGGCTCCTGGGGCCGTTCTTCGACCTGTTCAATCGCGGTTTCCAGGCCACGTCCAATGGCTATGCACGCCTGATCGGCGGATACCTCCGGCGATCCTTCCGGGTGCTCCTGGTCTACGGCGGCATGCTGGCCTTGACCTATTACGCCTATGCCGGCGTCCCCAAGGAGACCGCCGATTACGTCGAACGGCCTCTCCAAGAGATTCTACACGACCGACGCGGGCCGACGCCTGGACGAGTACACGAAGAAACATCCGCTCGCCCAGTCGCTCGTCGAGGCCAGCAAGCAGCTCTCCCATTTCCCCGGCCTCCCGCAGGATTCATCCCGTCGCAGGACATGGGATACCTGCTGGTCAACATCCAGTTGCCCGACTCGGCGTCGCTGGAGCGGACTCAAGAGGTGCTCAACCTGGCCAATGAGATCGCACACAAGGTCCCGGGCGTCGATGCCACGGTGGGCGTGGCCGGCCAGTCGCTGCTGCTGAACGCCTTCGGGTCGAACTTCGGCACGATGTTCGTCACCCTCAAGGGATTCGAGAAGCGGCAGACGGACGACCTCTATTACGAGGCGATCGCCAACAAGCTCCGCGGTATGCTGCCGGCGAAGATCCACGACGCCCAGATCGCGATCTTCGGCCCGCCGCCGGTGCGGGGCGTGGGCCGGGCCGGCGGCTACATGGTGATGATCGAGGACCGGGGCGACCTGGGGCCGGTGACGCTCCAGTTGCAGACCGAGAACATCGTCAACCTGGCCAATCAGCAGCCGGAGGTGGCCGGGAACACGGCCGTCTTCCGGGCGAACGTCCCGCAGGTCTACCTCGACGTCAACCGGACGGCGTGCATGCTCAAAGGGGTCCGGCTCCAGGACGTGTTCGAGACCCTGCAGGTCTACCTGGGCTCGCTCTACGTCAACGACTTCAACCTCTTCGGCCGCACCTGGCAGGTGATCGTCCAGGCCGAGGCGAGATTTCGGGACCAGAAGGACGACATCCGCCGATTGCGGGTGCGCAACCAGAGCGGGACGATGGTCCCGCTGGGCGCCGTGGCGAGCGTGAAGGAGATCAACGGCCCGCTGGTCCTGACCCGCTACAACATGTATCCGGCCGCCTCGATCAACGGCAGCGCCCGGCCCGGGATCAGCTCGGGCAAGGCGATCGACGTGGTGTCGTCGCTGGGCCGGTCCGAGCTGCCCAAGGCGATGAACTTCGAGTGGACCGAGCTGGCGTACCTCGAGCTCCAGGCCGGCAATACCGCGATGATCGTCTTCGGCTTCTCGATCGTCATGGTCTTCCTGGTGCTGGCGGCACAGTTCGAAAGCTGGTCGATGCCGCTGGCGGTGATCCTCTCGGTCCCGCTGTGCCTGCTCAGCGCCATGATCGGGGTCTGGATCGCGAAGCTGGAGATTAACATCTTCACGCAGATCGGCCTGGTGGTGCTCGTCGGCCTGGCGAGCAAGAATGCGATCCTGATCGTCGAGTTCGCCAAGGTGATCAGGCGGACGGGCAAGCCGATCCGAGAGGCGACCCTGGAGGCGTGCCGGCTGCGGCTGCGGCCGATCATCATGACGTCGATGGCGTTCGTGCTGGGCGTCGTCCCGCTGCTGTTCGCCCACGGCGCGGCGCCGAGATGCGGCGGTCGCTGGGGACGGCCGTGTTCAGCGGCATGCTCGGCGTGACCATCTTCGGGATCATGTTCACCCCCGTGTTCTTCTACCTGATCGACACGGTGAGCGAGTCGCACGTGTTCGCCTCGCCCCGGGTGCGTCGGGTCGGCCTGATCGCGCTGATGATCGTGACCGGGATCGCCTTCCCGCCCATGCTCCTCATTTACCTCTGGCGCGCCACGCGACGGAGGCCGACGGGCGCGGCCAAGCCCGTGCCCCATCCGGAACTGTCCCCCGCGGCGGAATCCGAGTCCGAGTCGCTCGATCTCGTGGAACAGGAGTGAGAATCCCGTGTCGCGTTTCTTCATCGACCGCCCGATCTTCGCCGCGGTGCTCTCGATCATCATCACGCTGGCCGGCGCCATCAGCGTCGTCACGCTGCCGGTGGCCCAGTACCCCGACATCACGCCGCCGACGGTCGAGGTCTCCGCGTATTATCCGGGCGCCGATGCGCAGGTCGTCGCCGACACGGTGGCCTCGCCGATCGAGCAGCAGGTCAACGGCGTCGAGAACATGATGTACATGTCCTCGCAATGCACCAACGACGGCAACTACACCCTGACCGTGACCTTCAAGCCGGGCGTCGACCTGAACATGGCCCAGGTGCTGGTGCAGAACCGCGAGTCGCTGGCCGAGCCGATCCTGCCCGACCTGGTGAAGCGTCGCGGCGTTGCGGTGAAGAAGAAGTCGCCCAGCATCCTGATGATCGTCAACGTCTTCTCGCCGGACAACAGCCGCGACAACCTCTACCTGAGCAACTACGCGACGATCCAGTTGCGGGACGAGCTGGCGCGGCTCGACGGCGTCGGTGACATCACGTACATCGGCCAGCGGAACTACAGCATGCGGATCTGGCTCGACCCGCACAAGATGTCGTTCCGCAACCTGACCTCCTCCGACGTGGTCAACGCGATCAGCCAGCAGAACATCCAGGTGGCCGCCGGCCAGCTCGGCCAGCCGCCGGTCCCCAACGGCCAGGCGTTCCAGTTCACCATCACCACCCTGGGCCGGCTCACCGACGCCGAGCAGTTCGCCGAGATGATCCTCAAGACCGACGCGCAGGGCGGCGTGGTCCGGCTCAAGGACGTGGCCCGCGTCGAGCTGGGCGCCCAGGGCTACGACCAGGCGTGTACCCTCGACGGCAAGCCGACCGTGGCGCTCTCGGTCTACCAGCGCCCGGGCTCCAACGCCCTGGACACCGCCCAACTGGTCCGCGACAAGATGAAGGAGCTGAAGGAACGGTTCCCGGAGGGCATCGATTACGACATCGTCTACGACACGACCCCGTTCATCACCGAGTCGGTCGCCGAGGTGTTCAAGACCCTGCGGGACGCGGTGATCCTGGTCGCGATCGTCGTGCTCTTGTTCCTCCAGAACTGGCGGTCGGCGATCATCCCGCTGGTCGCCGTCCCGGTGGCGATCGTCGGCACGTTCGCCGTCATGGCCGCGCTGGGATTCTCGCTGAACAACCTGACGCTCTTCGGCCTGGTGCTGGCCATCGGCATCGTGGTCGATGACGCGATCGTGGTCGTCGAGGCGGTCGAGCACCACATCGAGCACGGGATGAATCCGCGAGACGCCACGGTCACGGCGATGGAACAGGTGTCGTCGCCGGTCATCGCGGTCGGCCTGGTGCTCACCGCCGTGTTCATCCCGTGTGCGTTCATCTCGGGGATCACCGGCCAGTTCTACCGGCAGTTCGCCCTGACGATCGCGACCTCGACGATCATCTCGGCGTTCAACTCGCTGACGCTCAGCCCGGCCCTGGCGGCCCTGCTGCTCAAGCCGCGGGTCAAGGGCGTATTCCAGGCGTTGCCGCGGCCGGCCTTCTTGATCGCCGGGGGCTGGGCGGGTTACGCGCTGCTCGGGCCGGAGCTGCTCAAGCTGGCGGAGGCCCGCGGGCTGCACCTGCCCTGGACGTATCCGGATCCCGAGATGTCCGCGAGCCTGGCGGGGCTGGCCGTCGGCATCCTGGGCGGCTGGCTGGTCAGCGGTCTGATCAATCGCCTGCTCGGCTGGACGTTCTACCTCTTCAACCTGATGTTCGACGCGGCCACGAGCGTCTATACGCGGGTGGTCGGCGCCCTGCTGCGGGTCAGCGTCCTGGTGCTGCTGCTCTACGGCGGCCTGCTGGGGCTGACCTACTGGGGCTTCACCCGGACCCCGACCGGATTCATCCCGTCGCAGGACAAGGGGTACCTGCTGGTCAACGTGCAACTGCCCGACTCGTCGTCGCTGGAGCGGACCCAGCAGGTGATGAGCCAGGTCGAGGGGATCACCGGCCAGACGCCGGGCGTCGCGCATACCCTGTCGATGGCCGGGCAGTCGATCCTGATGAACGCCAACGCGCCCAACTTCGGCGCGATGTACGTGATGCTCCAGGACTTCCACCATCGGGCCGCGGAAGGGCTGACCGGACCGGTGATCGCCGCCCGGCTGCAAGCCCGGCTCCAGGGCGAGATCCGCGAAGGGCTGGTCAACGTCTTCGAGGCGCCGCCGGTCAACGGCCTGGGGACCGCGGGCGGTTTCAAGATCGTGATCGAGGACCGGGGCGACCTGGGCTCGCAGGAGATCGAGCAGGTGGCCAACGGGATCGTCGCGGCGTCGCAGGAGGGCGACAACGCAAAGCTCCTCCAGGGGCTCTTCACCAGCTTCCGGGCGAATACCCCCTGGCTCTACCTGGACATCGACCGCGACAAGGCCAAGCTGGCCGGCGTGTCGATCGCCGAGCTGTTCAATACCTTGCAGGTCTACCTGGGCTCGCTGTACGTCAACGACTTCAACCGGTTCGGCCGCACCTGGCAGGTCAACGTCCAGGGCGACGCCAACTTCCGCAAGCAGATGAACGACCTGACGGGGCTGCGGGTGCGGAACACTTATGGCGGGATGGTGCCGCTGGGGAGCGTCGCGTCGATCCGCGACGTGAGCGGCCCGGTGATGATCATCCGGTACAACCTGTATCCGGCGGCGACGATCAACCTCAACCCGGGCCCGGGGATCAGCTCGGGCCAGGCGATCAAGGCCATGGAGACCCTGGTCCAGAAGGAGTTGCCGCAGGCCATGCGGCCGCAGTGGACCGAGCTGGCGCTGTTGCAGCTCCAGACCGGCTCGACGGCCATGTTCGCCTTCGTCCTGGCGGTGGTCCTGGTGTTCCTGGTGCTGGCGGCGCAGTATCGAGAGCTGGTCGCTGCCCCTGGCCGTCATCCTGGTCGTGCCGATGTGCTTGCTCTGCTCGACCGTCGGCGTGAACATCGCGAAGATGGACATCAACATCTTCACGCAGGTCGGCTTCATCGTGCTTGTCGGCCTGGCGTGCAAGAACGCGATCCTGATCGTCGAGTTCGCCAAGGCGCAGCGCGAGGCCGGCTCGACGAGCGAGGCGGCCACGCTCGAAGCGTGCCAGCTCCGGTTGCGGCCGATCATGATGACCTCGCTGGCGTTCATCCTCGGCGTGGTCCCGCTGATGCTCTCCGTCGGTGCCGGTGCCGAGATGCGGCAGACGCTCGGCACGGCCGTCTTCAGCGGCATGCTCGGCGTCACGATCTTCGGCATCTTCCTCACGCCGGTGTTCTACTACGTCATCCAGCGGATCAGCGACCGGCGCGCCGCGAGCCGCCCGGCCGAGGAGGATCGGGAAGAGTCGCCGAAACCCCACGGCGACCATCCCAACGGCGACGGCCATACGAATGGAGAATTCGCCTTCATGGCCGACGGCGAGTCGGTCGGGGCCTCGGCCAATGGTCACGGCGGGGGGCACCACCCTCACACTACCACCCATGCGAGCCATTAGTAAGAGTTTCCCGCAGAGAGGCGGATGTCCCGCGGAGAGTGCAGAAAATGGCGAGAGTCACTTTCGCACTCTTCCGGGATTCCATCGTATGATGGGATGATGGTGACCCGTAAACCCCCGGCGAGTCGGCTCGGGTCGGGACTCCGTCACCTTGCCGTCTGATGTGGGAGACTTCCATGGAACGGCCCTCGAGGACGAACGCGGGGAATCGTGTGGGAGGGGTTTGCCGTCGATGGGGACGGGCCGGGGTGGGGTTGGCCTTCGTCTTGGGGGTTCCGCTGACGATCGCGGTCGGGGCTCGGGCTGAGGAGCCACCGCCAGCATCCCCCGAGCAGTTGAAGCTGGGCCTGGAGCTCTTCACGCACGACTGGGAGCCCAACGACCCGCGTTCTCACGGTGGCGACGGGCTGGGGCCGGTGTACAACGCGACCTCGTGCGTGGCCTGCCACGGTCAGGGGGGTCCCGGGGGCGCGGGGTCGAAGGAGATGAACGTCGAGGTCGTCAGCTTGATCGGCGGCCATATCAGCGACGTCCGAGGGGAGACCGCCGTGGCCGATCGTGGCCGGGTCATCGGTGATGCCGTCGCATTCGATATACCTGGGATGCGGCCGAACCGATTTGCTTTTGTCAATCGCGTTCTAGGCAACAGTAAGGTCCCGGTCGAGATTCCAGGGATTCGGCTGAACGGAGACGCCGTCGATGGAATTGTTGATATACATATTTCCACAGAATTCGTCCCCGGTCGAGTCGGGAATGCGGTCGTGATCTCGGCGAATGGCAAGACGCTGAAGGCCCGGGAATTCGACCTAAAGACGGCCCCGGATCGTGAAGGCATGGTGATTTCCAGCCTCGAGGGCTCGATCGAGACGAAATCGTTCACCATCCGGCCCGACGACGAGGCCTTGATGAAGGTTCATCCCGGCCTGATTGGTTCGCCGAGTGTCGTGCTGCACCACTACGGCGTGGACGACCGCTATGACCCCTGGCGGTGGGGCCTGAAAACCCGGATTTCTCTGCTGAGTCCGGAAAGGGAAGGGATTCACGGGTTTTGCGGGGGTGCGCTCGTCGCCTCCGAGCGAAACTCGCCGCCGCTGTTCGGATTAGTTCTGATCGAGGCCCTACCCGACGCGGTCTTGATCGCAACGGCCGCGCACGAGCATCCTTCGGTCCGAGGGCGGGTCAACCGCATGACGAACGGTCGCATCGGGCGGTTCGGCTGGAAGGCCCAGACGACGAACTTGCGGGATTTCGTGCTAGGGGCCTGCGCCAGCGAACTGGGTCTGGAGATCCCCGACCATCGGCAGGCGACCTCTCCACTGGACCCGACTGCCAGGGCAAAGGCCCTGGATATGACGCAGGACGATTGCGACGCCCTGGTTGCTTACGTGCGGTCACTCCCCGCCCCGGTCACACTCGAGGAGCCCTACCGGCTGTTGGTCGAGGCTGGCCGAACGTCCTTCAGAGCTATCGGCTGCGCCGAATGCCACCGCCCGAGTCTCGGCAACATCAAGGGCATCTACAGCGACCTGCTCATGCACGACATGGGCATGGAACTGGTCAGTGTCACGGTCACCCCGTACTACGGCCCGACCGAGGTCAGAGACATTCCCCGCCTACCTCCGGGGAGTCTGGCGGACGGAACCGAGTGGCGGACACCGCCGCTCTGGGGATACCGCGACTCGGGCCCTTATCTCCACGATGGCCGCGCCGGAATCTTCATGAAGTTGTGATCGCCCACGGCGGCCAGGCCAGCGAATCGCGCAGACGCTTCAAGGCCTTACCCCATCTCGAAAAAACGAATATCGAGCACTTCCTGAACTCGCTGGTCGCGCCGCCCGAGGCCGAACCGGAAGCTCGCCCCGGCGCCCGCCGCTCCGTGCTGGGGCCTTCCAGTTCCCTGCCCACCGGAAAGCCCGGCACGCCAGCCCGGATCGATGCAACGGCCCGAGCGGAACAGGAGTCGTTGGCCGAATCACGGCTCAAACTGGCCCAGACCCTGGAGAAGATGGACAAGCCGCAGGGGGCCCTGGTCTTCTACCGCGAGATCGTCCGGGATGAGCCCGACTCGGTCGCCGCCCAGACCGCCTCCGCGCGGATCAAGGCGCTGACCGGTGGTGCTGAGGGCCGGAAGGATTAGTCGGGGCATGGGCGGCCTGCCGCCACTCCGCGTCAATCGCTTCGACGGGTTAACCGATGACCGATGACGAACGGCTGCACGTCGTCCTCCTCGAGCCGGAGATCGCGGCCAACACCGGCTCGATCGGGCGGACGTGCGTCGCGGCCGGGGCGATGTTGTGGCTGGTCCGTCCGCTGGGCTTCCGCCTCGACGACCGTTACCTCCGCCGCGCCGGGCTGGATTACTGGCCTCACCTGGACTATCGGGTGGTCGACGGCCTCGATGAGGTCGTCGCCGCCCTGGGCCGCGACCGGCTCTGGTCGTTCAGCACCAAGGCAAAGCGGGTTTATACGGACGTCCGATACCAACCCGGCGACGCCCTGGTCTTCGGCCCCGAGAGCCGCGGTCTTCCGATGCGATGGCTGAACGAGCGCCTCGACCGGGCCCTCCGCATCCCGATCCGTCCCGAGGCCCGCAGCCTCAACCTGGCCAACGCCGTGGCCATCGGCCTGTTCGAAGCATTGCGGCAACTCTCAACGGTCAGTGATCAGTGAAGACAAGGCCGACAGCCCCTAGCCTTGACCGAGGGTTTCCAAAGCGTGACCCGGGATGAATCAAGCTGCGGCGCAGGATAAGGCCCAGCCTTTTCAGAATTCGGGCTTGCGGTCGGGGTCTTGAACGATCTCATCAGCGGTGACGGCCTTCATCCGCCCCGCGTTAAGTTACACGAGCCGCTTCTTGATCTCCTCCGCCCAGATTTCGTCGATGCTGGTGTCGGAGTGGTCGAGACTCGTCAGAAGGGATCCCACGATCGCTGGTGGGTAGTGCGAGTGCGTTCTCTAAAGCTCGCTTCGTGTCAATGGACATAACTTTGGCTCGCCACATCACCGAATGAACCTCATGTCACTCTATCAGGATCACTCGCAGCCAAGAATGCCTATTTAAACCACAGGAATTACCCTATTCTTGGAGCCGTCGCGACATTCCGGTTTATCAATCGCGGTCGAAAACTGAATCGCCACCTTGCTAACCATTGCGATTGTTGAGAAAATGGCGATTCTCGCGATCACCTGAGCCTTTTTGGGACCAATGGGCCGAATCCGGCCCCCAGGATCGGCCGATCGACGACAGGAACTGGCCGCCCGACCGCCCTAAACGGCATCGCTAGGATCTTGGATGTAGGTGCCACGTGGCCGTGGCCCGGTATTTGTGGACGCGACTTGGTGTAGGAGTAGGATCGATCGCGGGAGGGCGGAATGGCGACGATGATCTTCGTCCACGGGACGAGCGTGCGTAAGGCTGGGTTCAAGATCGCGCTCGAAAAAATTCGCGTGAAACTAAACAAGGAACTGGGGGACATAGGCCGCTGCCCGGTACGAATCGAGGGCTGCCTATGGGGTGACTCCCTCGGATCGCGGCCGGCAGTGCTGTCGCTCCCTGAGTACCGTCGTAGTGGTGGCGCAATAACTGGTTTGGAACGGAAAGATGTGAACAATGTCCTGCTTTGGGAGATGCTAGGCTATGACCCTCTCTTCGAGCTGCGGGGGCTGGCGCTGGAGCCAGAGAACTCCGCCGCTCAGTTCGACCTCGATGGTTTCACGCGTAGGGTTGAACAGGCTCCCCACGAGGCCAGAGCTGGCCGCCCCGCTCGACGAGGCGGGTCTGACCGCGACATTTCGGGAAGCAGTAGAGTACATACTCGCGGAGGGGGAGTTGCATCGCGTGCTTTCCGCGGCGTCGAGCGCGGGGCAGTGCCGTGTGCCCGTGGCCAACGCAATCGTCGCGGCGGCGATTGACCTGGCCCCGGACGAGCCGCCGCCGCAGGCCGCGACCGACCCGGCGTTGCGTGACGCTCTAGTCACGGCGGTGGCCGACGCGATCCTCCCGCCCGACAAAGCCCCGCCGCTGGAATGGGCGATGAATGCGCTATTTGGCGCAGCTAAGCAATTCGGGGCCATGCACCTGGTTCGCCGCCGCCGCGGGCGTCTGACCGATCTCGCCTCAGCCCCGACTGCCGATGTCTTGCTTTATCAGGCCAGGGGGGCGAGGATCCGCCGACTGATCCGCAAGAAGGTCAAGAAGCTCGCAGAGTCCGACCAAACGGTCGTTCTGCTGGGCCATAGCCTCGGGGGTGTCGCATGCGTTGACTTACTGGTCTTCGAGCCCCTGCCAGAGGTCGGGTTGCTCATCACGGTCGGTTCGCAGGCCCCGTTCCTCTACGAATGCAACGCGCTCAGAAGCCTCCGCCGAGGCGATCCTTTGCCGCCGACGTTCGTCCGCCGCTGGGTGAACGTCTACGACCCGCGCGACTTTTTGAGTTACACCGGCCAAGGGGTCTTCCCCACAACTCCCGGTGGCCCGCTCCCGGTGGCCGACCGACCGGTCGACAACGGCTTAGCTTTCCCCGACGCGCACGGCGGCTACTGGGACAACCCGCAGACCTGGGCCACTATCGCCCCGGAAATCCCATGAACGGCCCGCCACCCATTGAACCCGGACAGACTGGCGCGGTGATCGTGGGGATCGAGGAATACCCGGCCGAGCCAGGGTGGAAGATACCCGGTGCGGCCGCCGAGGCGGACCTCTTTGCCAGATGGTTGGAAGCTCGCGGTGTGAGTCGCGTCTTACGGTTGATTACTCGCGAGGGGGACACCGCGCGACCGACGTACACCGCGGTCCGTAACGCGCTCTTTACGACAGCCAAGGAGTGGGCCAGAGACGGGGTCCGACTTCTGTTCGTCTATTGGGTAAGCCACGGGGTGCTCGACCGCAAGGGCGCCCGGTTGCTCCTCTGCGACGACGCTCAATCATGCGACGCCCAAGCCTTGCCGTTCGAGGAGTACCGCGAGGCGATGCTGGACAGGGCGTTACCGCCATTCCAGGTGTTCCTTGTCAACGCATGCGCAGTGCCGCGGTGCACTTTGGGGGACACTCGCGGCGCGGACCCGCCGCCGCCCACCGCGCGGGACTACACCCGCCACCAGTTTGTACTCTATTCCGCGTCGCGTGGCCAGACGTCGCCGGGGCTGAGCCTTGAAGGCCCATCGCCTTTCCCTGCGACTCTCCGCGACGTGCTGGAAGGGTACGGCGTGCACTGGCCGCCTGACATGTCGGCAGTTGCCGCGGAGGTCAAACGGCGGCTGGAAGCCGCCGACGTAGTCCAGCGGCCGCAGTTCCATAGCGTCGGCTGGAACGGCGACAGGGAGGATCCTGGGGTGACCGACCCCGCGGCCGCTCCCGGTGTGAACATTGACCAATCTTCAATTAAGCTCATGGCCGATTCGCTCACTAGCCTGCCGCATCTGGCGGACCGCGAGGGCCGAGCGAGACTCTTAAGGGGGCTCTCAGGGTGCATGGCGTATGGGCTAAACGTTGACGCGCCGGAGTTTGCCGAGCGGCTGGCTCGGAACATTCTGTCCGAGCCCCCCAATTGGGCGAGCTATTCGAGGCCCTCGCGCGGAATGGCTTCGGCCTGGCTAAGACGAGGGCGGAGCTACTGTTTTTCCGGCAGATCGACTACGTGCTCTGCTCGCCCGTCTCGTGGCGCGACGTCGTCCGGCTGGTGCGGCTGCTAACGGTCGGCGGTCCGGGTGAGGTCCCACCGATCGACCCGAAGACGGTCAAGCGGCTGGCCGATGACGCCGCCGGCGACCACCCAAAGGCGGGCTCGTTTACGCGTTCGGCGCTGCGGCGGCCAGCCCTTGCGGTGGCGCTCCTGGCCACGCTGCCGATGGGCGAGACATCGCAACCTCTCTTGACGTTCGCCGCCAGCCTGGCCGCCGAGCTCCCCGAGGCACTGAAGGTGAAAGCCGCCCTTAAGTCGTGGGTCGATGACGTCGCCCGTTCGCTCGACATCGTCCCCCCGGCCGCCAAGCCAGCCGCTGGTGCGGTGGTGAAGGCCGCCTGCTTCTCTGTCGCTCTGTTCCCTTTGGAGGACGCCAATACATTCGAGGTGCGCGCCTGGCGGTGGAAC
The DNA here is from genome assembly GCA_963777695.1 of uncultured Planctomycetota bacterium. Lineage (GTDB taxonomy): Bacteria > Planctomycetota > Planctomycetia > Isosphaerales > Isosphaeraceae > CAVZRC01. The sequence continues at coordinate 4,199,511 of CAVZRC010000004.1, read as the reverse complement.
GGCACGCGGTCGGAGCCGAAGTCGCAGCCGACGGAGGTCACCCCGACTGACAACCGGAAGTCGCTCGCCGAGGTTGCTCGGTTCGTCAACGATTACGCTGGGCGCGACGAATCGCAAAGGGTCGAAGTGGAGCTGTTCGTACCCACCGGGCCGCTGGCCGAGGGGCTCGCCGCGTGGGAGGTGAACGTGACCGAGGACTCTGTGTTGCGGATCGACGAGCAGTACTCGGTAACTCTGCGGTCGTGGGACCGCTCATTCGGCCGCTCACGCGAATTCAACCAGCCGGCGAGGATGGCTTGGCACAAGCGATGGAAGCTGTGCCCCGACCGCGGCCATAAGGTGTGCGAGACGCACCTCGCAGAACTATACGACACGGGCCATTATGACCTGCGGACGATGGTTCGTGAGCACCGCCTGAAGGGGCCGGTCACGGTGGCAGTTTCGCTAGACACGCCGCGATCCGGTGGCGAAGTGGATCGGCCGCCGGGAGCCCGGGTATTGCACAACTTGCTCGTCGCCGGTATGCCGATCGCCGTCTGGCCTGAGCCGGGCTCGGTCGGCGGGGCGAGCGGGCCAGGTTCGCGACAGACTCCGCGCGTTCGTCCTGGACAAAGCCCTCGATGAGCTTCCCAACAGCGTCTACCGCCACCAGTCGGGCGAGGCCCCTGGGCCACCCGCCGCCTGGCGGCTCTGCTTGTTCTGGGACGACCCGGAGCGCGTCCCGGACCTTGTTCACATCCCCCTGATGCAACCAGCCGTGAGGTGAGCCGGAACCCTCGAAGGAGAGACGACGTGCCTGACGAGGCAGCAGCGAAGGTTCCCGAAGCCGATTCCCCCCCCCGGTCGCAGTTCTTCTCGGTCGATGGCCCCGATGTGCCCCCCGACGACCTCCCTCCTCCCCCCCGATGGCGGGACAACTCGGACGAAGCCCGACGCGAGCAGGGGCAGGGATTTCAGATCGGGCCAAAGTCGAAGACAGTCGCGTTGGTCAACGCCGCACTGCTGCTCCGGAGACCACTTCTGGTCACAGGAAGGCCGGGCACTGGCAAGTCAACCCTCGCCCGCGCCGTGGCCGAGCGGCTCAAGATGGGTCCGTTGCTGGAGTGGTCGATAACCACCCGGACGACCCTCCAGGTCGGGCTCTACCAATACGATGCCATCGGCCGTCTCAATGCGGCGTCAATACTCCGCCAGAAGCTCGAGATGCGTGCCCTCCGCCACCACGCCCCCGGCAAGAGTGAGGAGGGAGGGTCCACCGAGCACAAGGAAAGAACGACACGAGACGAGAGGTCGGTCAGACGGAGTGCGCTCGACATCGGCCGGTTCATCCACCTCGGCCCCCTCGGCACATCGTTGGCGTGCCCGCTGCCCGTCCCCGGCGGCGGGGAGAAAAAACGCCAGAGGGTCTTGCTGATCGATGAGATCGACAAGGGCGACATCGACCTGCCCAACGACTTGCTCCACGTGTTCGAGAAGGGCGAGTTTGAGATCCCCGAACTTGTCCGGCTCTCGGACGACCCGCGATATCAGCTCGTCACGGTGGGCACGTACGACGGCCGGTCCGTCGAGGTCAAGCGAGGGCGGGTGCGATGCGAGGCGTTTCCACTCGTAGTAATGACCTCCAATGGTGAGCGAGAGTTTCCCCCGCGTTTCTCCGCCGTTGCCTCCGCCTCAAGATGGAGCTGCCAACGCCCGACGAACTGAAGGCGATCGTCAGGGCCCGGATCGATTACGAGGCCACCCGCGAGGGCGACGTGGGCAAGCTGATCGGGCGATTCCTTGACCTCCGCGAAGGCTCGCCCACGAATCCTCAGACCCGCGAACTGGCCGTCGACCAGTTGCTCAATGCGGTGTACTTGCTGCTCGCGGGTCTCGACATCGAGCCCATCCGCGACGACGCCCTGTTCCAGGCCCTCACTGGCGCATCATGAACCCCACGGCCCCGACCCCTATCGATCGGCTGATCGACGCTCTTCTTAGGGCGGGCCACGACCCGACGTGGATGGAAGTCGCCGATGCAGTCTGGCTCGCCGCTTTCTTGGCGGCTCGTGTCCGCGTGGGCGAGCGTGAGCCTTGGGGCTTTCGGCAGCCGCCGCCCATGCGAGCCGTGGATCCGGACGCCGAGCCGGACGAGTCGAAGGGGGATTCAAAGGATGAGCAGAAAGCAGCAAAGCCTCGGGAGACTCCCCCTCTCCCGTTGCGCGGTCCAGCGAGCGAGGCCGACCTGCACGATGCCCCTCCTGCAGAGGTCTGGCGCCCTGTCGACAGCGCCAGCCCGTACGATTCGGCACGCCGATCCACGTTCCGGCGCCCCCTCCATTGCCTCACGCCCTCGCGATCGGCCGGGCGCTCCGGCGGCTGGCCGTGCGAGAGCCTTCGACGATAGCACGCGAGCTGGACGTAGAGGAGACGGTCCGGCACGCGGCCGACCTTGACTTATGGGCACCGGTGTTACGGCCGTCGCCTGAGCGGTCGTTTGAGCTGGCGCTCGTGGTCGATACGGCGCCGTCGATGCTCGCCTGGCGCGAGGCAATTCAAGAGTTTCGCCGAGTTCTACAGCGTCTGGGTGCCTTTCGTGATGTCCGTACCTGGCGCCTGCTCACGGCCCCCGGCCCAGCGGGAGTGTTGTCGCTCACTCCCGAGGGCTCGCGCGCAGCCCGCCGACGCCCCGGCGAGTTGAGTGACCCTTCCGGTCGCCGGATTATCCTCGTCGCCTCTGACTGCACCACAGAGGCCTGGCGTGACGGCTCCGTGCGCGACCTATTGGAAGCCTGGGGCCGAACACAGCCGGTAGCCCTCGTGCAAGTGTTGCCTCCCTCGCTCTGGCTCCAGACTGCCCTCGGCCGCTCGCCGGAAGTGCTGGTGTTCGCACCTCGTGTCGGCGCCCCCAATGCCCTGCTAACCGAGGCCCAAGAGTCTCCTAACGATTCCCTCCTCCCGGTCCCCTTGCCGGTGATCCGGCTTGAGCCAGACCCGCTGGCTGCTTGGGCACGGATGCTCACGAGCCCCGGTGCCTCCGGCTCACCCGCCTTGTTGTTCGAGCCCGTGCCTCTCATCAATGCTTCCGCTAAAGTTCTCGCGCGCTCGGGTGAGGAGCGGGTCCGACGGTTTGAGTCGTTCGCAAGCAAGCCCGCACAGGAACTAGCCGCCCTGCTTGCAGCAGTGCCGCTGAAGCCGGCCCTTCTGCGGATGGTCCAGCACACGATCGCCCGCGACGCTCGCGATGCCCACCTCGCCGAAGTCCTCCTTGGCGGTCTCACTCGCGTCACCGACACCGTCCGCGACCCCGACCCGGAGGCCCTCTCGCTCGACTTCTTACCCGGCGTCCGGGACGCCCTACTTAGCCGGCTGACGACTGTCCGAGCGATGTCAGTCTTCCATGCGGTAAGCCGTTACATCGCCGACCACTTCGGCGAGTCGATCGACTTCCTCGCTCTTCTCGAAAACCCCGATGGATTCGTTCCGGTGGGCCCCCCGGGCCAAGACCGACCGTTCGCCCGCATCGCATCCCAGTACCTGCGCCGCCTCGGTGGTCGCTACGCCCAAGCTGCCGATCATCTCGATCGACGGAGAGAGTCACAGAATACAATACACCAAAACACATTTTCCCATATTGACGGCTACGCTCTCGCCCGCGCCCGCATCGCGGAAGAGAAGGAGAAGCGCACCGGCTTCCTCGACCTCGGTCTCCTCGGTCTGACGCAGTTGCCCGAGGAGCTCTTCGAACTCGACCATCTTTGGGGCCTGAACCTGGCAAACAGATGGCAGGATCATCAGGGGAATCGGCAAGAAGCCAGTTTGAAAATGGCCCCGAATCAATTGGGCGCCTTCCTCTCTGCCCTTCATCAATTCCCAGGACTGATAAAACTGTCGATCTCGGAAACGAATGTCGCGGACCTCTCTCCCTTGGTCCATCTCCAGTCCCTCCAATCGCTCGACTGCTCGAATACCCAGATCAGCGACCTCGCTCCCCTGGCCCTGCTCCAGTCCCTCCAATCGCTCGACTGCTCGAATACCCAGGTCAGCGACCTCGCTCCCTTGGCCGAGCTCCAGTCCCTCCGATCGCTCGACTGCTCGAATATCCAGGTCAGCGACCTCGCATCTCTGGCCGAGCTCCAGTCCCTCCGATCGCTCAACTGCTCGAATACCCAGGTCAGCGGCCTCGCCTTCCTGACCGATCTCCAGCCCCTCCACTCGCTCGACTGCTCAAGTACGCCGGTGAGCGACCTCGCTCCCCTAGCCGAAGCCCAGTCCCTCCAATCGCTCGACTGCTCGAATACCCAGGTCAGCGACCTCGCTCCCCTAGCCGAGCTCGAGTCCCTCCAATCGCTCGACTGCTCGAATACCCAGGTCAGCGACCTCGCTCCTCTGGCCAATCTCCAATCCCTCCAATCGCTCAACTGCTCGGGTACCCAGGTCGGCGACCTCGCATCTCTGGCCGATCTCTGGTCCCTCCGATCGCTCGACTGCTCGGGTACCCAGATCGGCGACCTCGCATCTCTGGCCGAGCTCCAGTCCCTCCAATCGCTCGACTGCTCGAATACCCAGGTCAGCGACCTCGCTCCCCTAGCCGAACTCGAGTCCCTCCGATCGCTCGACTGCTCGAATACCCAGGTCAGCGACCTCGCTCCTCTGGCCAATCTCCAATCCCTCCAATCGTTCAACTGTTCGGGTACCCAGGTCGGCGACCTCGCATCTCTGGCCGAGCTCCAGTCCTTCCAATCGCTCGACTGCTCGAATACCCAGGTCAGCGACCTCGCTCCCCTAGCCGAACTCGAGTCCCTCCGATCGCTCGACTGCTCGAATACCCAGGTCAGCGACCTCGCTCCTCTGGCCAATCTCCAATCCCTCCAATCGTTCAACTGCTCGGTTACCCAGGTCGGCGACCTCGCTCCCCTAGCCGAGGTCGAGTCCCTCCGATCGCTCGACTGCTCGGATACCCAGGTCAGCGACCTCGCTCCCCTAGCCGAGCTCGAGTCCCTCCAATCGCTCGACTGCTCGAATACCCAGGTCAGCGACCTCGCATCCCTGGCCCTGCTCGAGTCCCTCCAATCGCTCGACTGCTCGGATACCCAGGTCAGCGACCTGCCAGAGGCGTTGGTCTGGCTCATTTCACTAAAGGAGCTTTATCTCTTCAGAACACGCATCACCGACATTCCCGCGGAGATCTTATCACCGAACTCGTATACAAACTGCCTTGAAAATCTTCGGGCACACCTTCGCGACCTGAAGGCGGGAGCCGAACGTCTGCCGGACGTGAAAGCGTTGGTCCTGGGGAACGGGCGGATCGGCAAGACGCAGATTTGTCGCCGTCTGCGCGGCGAAGCATTCGAGGCGAACGCCGACAGCACGCACGGCATCCTCGTGACCTCGGCAGTATTACCGATGTCGGACTCCGAGTCGAAACCGGGGCGCCCGCGCCGCAAGAAACGCAAGAGCAATCGGTCTACACGCGCGGACGAGGCGGCGCTCCTGCATCTCTGGGATTTCGGCGGCCAGGATCTCTACCACGGCACCCACGCCCTGTTCATGCGCACGCGGTCCGTCTTCATCGTGGTCTGGACGTCCCGATCGGAAGATACGCGGGAATACGAATACGGCGGTATGACCTTCCGCAACCACCCGCTGGCCTACTGGCTGGAATATGTCCGGCATTTGAGCGGCACTCACAGTCCGCTGCTGATCGTGCAGAACATGTGCGACCGGGCCGAGGACGAGTTGCTGCGTCCGCCCGTGCAGGATCAGGCGCTCCAGGATTTCTCGTTTCGCAAGGTGTTGCATTACAGCGCGCTGAAAGATCGGGGGCGCGGCGCATTCGATGAAACGCTTCGCCAGGCGATCCAGTGGCTGCGAGAGAACATGGGCCAGGCGCGGATCGGCCGCGGCCGCCTTGTAGTCAAGCGGAAGCTGGAGGCTTTGAGAGATCAGGATGCGTCGTTGCCCGTCGAGAAACGAAAATACCGCACGTTGACCCAAGAATTCTTCCACCAACTCTGCACCGAGGTTGGCGACGTGAGTAGCCCGGAGATGCTGCTCGACTATCTGCATCATGCGGGGATTGTGTTCTACCGGAAAGGGTTGTTCGACGACTGCATCGTGCTCGATCAAGGCTGGGCGCTCGAGGCGGTCTATGCCGTCTTTCATCAACAGAAATGCTATCGGCAGTTGCGTCAGCTCCGCGGTCGCTTCTCCCGTACGCTGCTCGAAGCCCTGGTCTGGCAAGAGTACAGGGTTGAAGAGCAGGAGCTCTTCCTGAGCATGATGACCTCGAGCGGCGTTTGCTTCGTGCACCGCGAAGGGAAGCGTAAGGTCGCGCTGGAGACGGAGTACATCGCCCCCGACCTGCTGCCGGACCGGGAGGACGTGGCGACGGAGATCGAATGGATCTGGGGCGAGCCGGCGCCGGGCGGCGAGATGGTGGTGGAGCTTCCCTTCTTGCATCCCGGCATCATGCGCGGCATCATTAGCCAGGTCGGGCAGGCAGCGGGGATCAGCGCCCTGTATTGGAAGTACGGCGTCTGCCTCTATGAGAAGACGACACACAGTCGGGCGTTGATCGAACAGCGGCTGAGCAATCGTCCCGATTCCTGGAGCGGTCAAATCGCGGTCTCCACGCGGGGTGGACAGGCCGCTGAGCTACTTCAATGGCTCCAGAAGTCGATCAAAGGCGTGATCGAACGATCCGGATGCCGAGACTGGAAGTTCACGGCGACTTCGAAACCACTTCCTTCGACCCACGCGTCGAATGACGGTCGGCCTGGTTCCGTGGAGGCCGGCCCGATCGATGTCGCAGCAGAACGGAAACTTGAGTTCATCCCAATGCCTTCCGACAAGAAGACCTATTGCGTCTCCTGCGCCTGGAATGATGAGAGCAAGGCGATCGTCGATGGTCTGTGCGAGGAGGCCAGGCAGCGCGGCATCGAAATCCTGCGAGATAAGACCGGCATGGGCCTTGACGAGAGCATCTCTCGGTTCATGCAGAAGCTGGGAGCGGGAGACCGCGTGTTCGTGATCCTGAGCGAGAAGTATCTGAAGTCCCCGTATTGCATGTACGAACTGCTGGAAGTGTGGCGGAACTGCAAGATGGAAGATGAGGTATATCGCCAGCGCATCCGGGTCTACCGACTACCGGACGCCAAGATGTCGAGTCCGCTCGAAGCGTGCGCATTGCGCCAAGCACTGGAAAGAGCAATTCAAGGAGCTGGATGCCGTCGTCCGAGAGCACGGCGCGGATTTGCTAGGTCAGTCGGACTTCAAACAATACAAACTGATGCAGGACTTCGCCCATCGCGTCGGGGACATGCTCGCGCTGATCGCCGACACGCTCCAACCGGCGGACTTCGAGGAACTCAAGAAGCACGGCTTCGCGGATTAATATGTCGTCGGCTGACCCGGGCAACGATCCCCGATGAACGGGTCGATGCGCCACGTCTCAATGGTTGCCGAACTCCTGAAAGACCTCGTCAGCGGGAATGGCTTTGATCTGCCCTTCGTTGAATCCTGCGAGCCGCTCCTCGGCTTCTTCCGCCCAGATTTCGCCAATGCTGGCATCGGGCTGGTCGAGACTCGTCAGCAGGGATTCGATGATCGCCACCCGATCGATTGCGGGTAAGGCGAGGGCGCTCTCCAGGACTTGCTTCGTGTCGGAGGACATGGTTTTGGCTCAATGCGCCGTCCGAATTAAGGCTCTATCTCAGGCTACCAGAATCACTCGCGGCTTGGAATGTCTGTTCAGCCATGGCCATCGTTCTTCTCTTGCGAAAGGTGGGTCGAAGAAGATTGGCTCCGGCTGGACTGTTCTCAAACCCGCATTTGCCGGTAGCTGTCCCGTGCGTTAAGGTGAAAGATCATGGTTACACAGTAGGTCGTCCCCAGCCCGTGCCGACAGGAATCATGATGATGGACATCGCTCTCACAGACGACCTCCAACGACTTCTGAGAAAGCGGGTGGAAGACGGACGATTCGCATCCGAGGAGGCCGCTATCAAAGCAACCCTGAAGGTATTCCTCACCGAGGGTCCGGACGAGGAGCATTCGCAGGCGAACTCGGAGACCGAGCCCTGGGAGGGACGTCTGCCTGGTCCCTTCATCGCGGATGAGGCGGTCTGCGCGTCAGGGGACCTTCCTCGATCCGGCCAGCAGGTGACCTGTCGCTTCCTTCATGGCGTGACGCGGCAGCCGGACATCTTTCCCGGCGAGTAACTCGCGGAGAGGGATCTTGTGTCGCTCTGCCGGTTGACCTCCCCGGCGATGTATAATGCCCTGCCGGAGCATCCAGACTCGAAGCGGAGGACATGATGGCCGACGGGGAAACGTTGCGTGTCGGGGAACCTGCGCCGGACTTCTCGCTGCCGTCCTCGACCGGTGAGATGGTCAAACTGTCCGACTTCCGGAGCAAGTCGGCTGTCGTCCTGTTCTTCTATCCCAAGGACAACTCGCCGGCCTGCACCATGGAAGCGTGCTCGTTCCGAGACAGCCACGAGGCGTTTCGCGAGGCCGGCGCCGCGGTGATCGGGATCAGCGCCGATTCCGAGAAGTCGCATCGCGGGTTTGCCGAGCGGTTCCGCCTGCCTTATCTGCTGCTGGCCGACCGCGATGGAGCGGTCCGGGCGCGGTACGGCGTGCCCAAAACATTCGGCCTGTTCCCGGGCCGCGTCAGCTACCTCATCGACCGCGAGGGGATCGTCCGTCATATCTTCTCGTCGCAGTTCCAGCCCTGGCGACATGTCGCCGAGGCGCTGGAGGTCCTCAAGACGCTCTGAAATTGCGGATTCCGGATGAGTCTGTATCAAGGTGACCGGGTCGTCCGAGGAAGGCGGTTGGTCTCCTGTCAGGTCGGCCCGACGGAGTATCCTCGCGCAAAGGGCGCGAAGCTCGCAAAGAAGACCCAAAGGGAAGATCACTCGATGCATCAGATTTCTCTCCGCGCCTTCTTGGCGAGCTTCGCGCCCTTTGCGCGAGGATACTCCCCGAGAACCTCATCGATGGCGGAGGGTCGCATCGCCTCGGGTGTCGACCCGGTTTCTTCGCGACAGAGTCTTCCGGATTGCACATTATGACATCCGCAATACGGATCGAGCGGGTCGTCCCGATTGCGGCAACCGGACCAATCGGCTCGTTTTCGCGGGCGGGGCTTGAACAAGGCCGGCAAAAACCTCATAATGACCGGCTGCGCGGCTTCCGCGCAAGGCCGCCTGTCGGCATTTCTCCCGGTCGCAACGCCGGGAGCGGATGGAAGTGGAATTGAAACACGATTGAAAGAGTGATCGATGGCGGAAGACGTAAAGATTCGAGTCGAGCCGCGCAATTCGAAGAAGAACAAAGGCACCGGTACCCGCGTCGCCCGGCGCCTGCGTCAGAGCGGGCTGATCCCGGCCGTGATCTATGGGCACAAGCAAGCCGTGGTCCCGATCACGGTGACCCACCACGACGTCTGGCGGCTGATCAAGGCGCCCGGCCACCTCGCCCAGCTCGATCTGGGCGGGTTGACCGAGACCGTCCTCATCCGCGAAGTCCAGTGGGATCACCTCGGCAAGGAGATCCTCCACCTCGACTTCGCCCGGGTCAACGCCGAGGAGATCATCGAGACCGAAGTGCCGCTGGAACTGCGGGGCGTCGCCGCCGGCATCGCCGAGGGCGGCATCCTCGAGCACCTGGTCCACAGCCTGAGCATCAAGTGCCGCGCCGGGGCCATCCCCGACGCGATCAAGGTCGACGTCAGCCATCTCAAGCTCGATGAGGGCATCCACGTCCGGGACCTGACCCTCCCGGAGGGCGTCACGGCCGATGCCGAGCCCGACCTGCTGCTGGCCCACGTCGTCACCCCGAGGGGCGAGGAGGCCGCATCCGCCGAGGCCGGGGCCGAGGCGCTGACCCAGCCCGAAGTCATAAAGCCCGAGCGCAGGGAAAAAGACAAGGAAGATTGATCCGGTTATCGGATCGCGGTCCGGATCGCCCCGCCCGGGTCGTGCCCCGTGGGCTGGGGCTCCCGGCCTGATTGACTTTCGCGGCGCGATCGCGGCGGCGGGCCGGTCGTGCCAACCATCCCCGTTCGACCTGGGTTCGGGTTCGGAGCCCCGACGTTGGCGACGATGAAATTGGTGGTCGGCCTGGGCAACCCCGGTAGCAAATACCAGGGGACCCGGCACAATATCGGCTTCGAACTGGTCGATCGTCTCGCCGAAGGCGGGGTCCGGCCCTCATTCTCCAAGAAGTTCGAAGGACTGCTCGCCGAGATCGAGATCGACTATCGCCGCGTCCTGCTCCTGAAGCCCGAGACTTTCATGAACCTCAGCGGACGCTCGGTCGGTCAGGCCCTGCGATTCTACAAGCTCGAACTGGCCGACATCCTGGTCGTCTGCGACGACCTGAGTCTGCCGCTCGGCAAGCTGCGGCTCCGGCCAGGCGGCTCCGACGGCGGTCAGAAAGGGCTCCGCGACATCACCGCCCACGTAGGCACCGACCAGTTCTCGCGACTCCGGATCGGCATCGGCGACCGCGAAAATGTCAACGCCTCAGACTTCGTCCTCGGCCGGTTTCGAAGCTCCGAACGACCCATCATCGACGACGCCCTGATCCTCGCCTCTCAGGCCGCCGCCGTCTGGGTCACCAAAGGCATTGATGCCGCCATGAATCGGTTCAACGGAGTAGTGGCTAGTGGCTAGGAAAGACCGAAGACAAAACCGTCTGGTCCGACCGGCAACGCTCGTCACCCATCACTAACCACTAACCACTAACCACTAGCCACTAGCCACTCAACAGATGGAGGATTCGACCCTTGCCTCTGAGCACCTATGAGGGAATGTTCTTGCTGGACAGTGCCAAGGCGGCCACCGCCTGGGACGACACGGTCAAGCACGTCCATGACATCTTGACCAAGAATCAGTCCGAGATCGTGGCATCCCGCCAGTGGGATGAGCGTCGGCTGGCCTATCCGATCGGCAGCCACAAGAAAGGGACGTACCTGCTGACGTACTTCAAGACCGACGGCGAACACCTCAAGGAGATCGTCGCGGCCTGCCACCTCAGCGACGTCATCGTCCGGGAGCTGGTCCTGAAGGTCCATCCCAAGCTGGCGGACCACCTGGTCAACCAGGCCATGACCTCGACGCCGAACGTGGAGACCGAAGACGGCCGCGATGAAGAGATGGACGAACGCCCGAGACGGCGCCGTCGCGAGGAATGAGCGGAGGCGGCCTGATCTCCGCCAGACCCCGCCTCTTCCCCAGGTTTTGAATGATTCGTCTTGTCGATTCGGCGGAAATGTGTTAACGTTTCCGTGGGGGACAGCCGTCTACTATTCGACAATAGCCAATCCGAGCGGCGTGGCCAATGCCTTGCCGCGATGGTGGTTCGATCGACGACGCGACGGTCCACGGGCTCGGCACGGGGTGTTGGCGAGGGTTCGAGGGGGGTCGAGACGATGGCCGACTTGAACAAAGTCTTTCTCATGGGCCGACTTACGGGCGACCCGATCTTGCGGCGGACGTCCACCGGGACGGCCGTGACCGAGTTGCGCATGGCGACGAGCCGGTCGTGGCAGGGTAACGACGGCGAGCGGCGAGAGGAAACGCTGTTCATCGACGTGACCGTCTGGGATCGTCAGGCCGAGAACTGCTGTCAGTACTTGCGGAAAGGCCGGTCGGTCCACGTCGAAGGTTCGCTCAAGCTCGATACCTGGGACGACAAGACCACGGGAGAGAAGCGGTCGAAGATCCGGGTCACCGCGGAACGCGTCCAGTTCCTCGATTCGGGCCGAGCCGATTCGCCCGGCGGTGGGAGCACCGGCGGCGGTGCCGGTCTGGATGAGGAGGGGGCGCCACCGCCCGCTCGCGATCCCGGTATGCGCCGGGGCGGTCCCGCTCCCGCACGAGGGTCCGGGGGAGGTTATGGCGAGCCACGCGGGCCGGTCAACGGTCCGCCCAGGACACCTTATCCGTCGAACGGGCCGTCCGGTCATCCCTCCATCGGCGACGAGCACGAGGAAGACGATATCCCGTTCTGATCGCGTCCGGGGGCCCGTCCGCCCTGGCCTCCGGGAGGATCGGTCCCATGGGCCTCGCATGGGAACGATCTGCCGTCCCCACGCATGGCGCACAAATGCACCGCTTGGTCGAAAGCGGCCCTCACGTTACGTTATAAATTCCCGGAAAGTCGGAATAACCCTCCTCCAATGCGAACGAACGGGACTCCGCTCCGAGTTGACCCGATGGACGAATTGATCGGAGCACCACCTTCCTCCCGACCCCGGCGTCGGGAGCGGCATTGACACCGGAAAGATTCGAGACGAAACGAGCGGATCCATGGCGAAGATGACGGACAAGAAGGCGCCCAAGGCCAAGCCCCGCAGCGCAGCGAGCAAGAACAAGAAATCTCCCGCGACGGCCGGCGCCGCCTCGAACAGGGCCAAGGAGATCGTGGCCGGTGCGCCCGGCAGCCGGGCGTCGAGCGCCGACGGAACCATCCGTCCCGCGCCAAGCACGGCTACGTCGAATTGATCCTGACCCAAGCAATGCCCCACCTAGGCCAGGCGGGCGACGTCGTGAAGGTCCGTCCGGGCTTCGCTCGCAACTACCTGGTCCCACAGGGTATCGGTGCGTTCGCGACCCAGAACAACCTGCGGATGGTCGAGAAGCATCGCCAGCGCATCAAGGAGCTCGAGGCCGCCAAGCGGGCCGACCTCCAGAACCTCTCGGCCCAGATCGCCCAGCGCTCGCTGACGATCGAGGCCAATGCCAACGCCGAAGGGCACCTCTACGGCTCGGTCAACGCCGATCAAATCGCCGCGGCCCTTCGCGGCGAGGGCTTCCCGATCGATGCGGAGATGATCCGGATCGAAGGTCCCCTCAAAGAGCTGGGCCTCTACTCGATCAAGATCCACCTCGCCAGCGATCTCGACAGCGAAGTCAAACTCTGGGTCGTCCCGACCCATACCGACGAAGTGTCGGGCTGAGGGCGGATTCCCGTCGGATAGCAAAGGTCTTCGTAGGGTGCTCTGCGAGCGCCGGTCCTGGCGGTTCGGCCGGAATCGGTGCTCGCAGAGCACCCTACGAGCGCGTCTCGGAAGGTCTTTCCATCCCCTCTCCACGATCGATCGGATCCCTCCTCCCAGGATCCCGTTGACAGTTCCGTCCTGGCTTGATACACTTGTCCAGCAGATCATGATGCCGCCCGCAACCGGGGATGTTTTTGCGCGGTAGACTGGATTTGCCGAGGATATCTTCCGAAAGGAATCGATGGGTTCGACCCGGTGACGGTTGTTTCGCAGCAAGCGGTGGCGTCGAGCCGGCTCGTGAGGGGATCGCCCCCGTGCGAGTCGAGCGAAAGATCGAGGCGATGGCCACGGAGCTTGACGGACAATGTCGGCGGTAAACCATGGTCCTGGCAACGGCAAGGGCAACTATAACGGCAACGGCAACGGGACGGGTCGCGTGTCCAGGCACGACGGCCATGCCCTGGGGGATCGTGTACCGCCGCAGAATATCGAGGCCGAGAAGAGTTTGCTCGGCAGCATCTTGCTGGACAATGACGTCCTGCACGAGATCATCTCGATGGTAAGTGTCGCGGATTTCTATCGCGACGCCCATCAGGTCATCTATGAAGCGATGCGACAGCTCTATGATCTGGGAAAGGGCATCGACGCGGTGATCCTGGCCGAGGAGTTGATCCGCAGCGATCAGTTCCAGAAGATCGGGGGCGACGAGACCCTGCGGGAGATCGCGGATTTCGTCCCGCATGCGGCCAACGCCAAATATTACGCGGGGATCGTCCGCGAGCGATCGATTAGCCGGCAGTTGATCGACACGGCGACCGAGATCATCAAGGACGGTTATTCAAACCAGTTCACCGCCCAGGACCTGGTGGAATCGGCCGAGCGGAAGATCTTCGGAATCGCCGAGGATCAGATCCAGGGCGACACGCTGGAACTCAAGGATGTGGTTACCCGGGCGATGGACCGGATCGCCGAGCGGGCCGAGACGGGCGGCCACGCGGTCACGGGATTGGCGACGGGCCTGATCGACCTGGACGACATCACGGGCGGCTTCCAGCCGGGTCAACTGATCATCCTGGCGGCCCGCCCGAGTATGGGCAAGACGGCGCTGGCGCTGAATATCTGCGAACACGCGGCGATCATGGACCGGGTGCCGGTGCTCTTCGTCAGCCTGGAAATGGCCCACCTGGAGATCGCCGAGCGGCTGCTCTGCTCGCGGTCGCGGGTCGACAACTACAAGCTCCGGACCGGCAAGGGCCTGGGGAATCGCGAGATGACCCAATTGGGAAAGGCGTTCAACGACCTGAGCACCGGCGGCCAGATCTTCATCGACGATACCGCGTCGCGGAACATGCTCCAGGTCGGCGCCTCGGCGCGGCGGCTCCGGCGCCGCGAGAAGCTCGGCCTGATCGTGGTCGATTACATCCAACTGGTCGACTCGGAAGAGTCGCGGGACAGCCGGCAGGAGCAGATCGCCAAGATCAGCCGCCGGCTCAAGACCCTGGCCCGCGAGCTGCCCGTGCCTGTCATCGCCCTGTCCCAGTTGAACCGGGCCGTCGAGAACCGCGAGGACCGCCGTCCACGCATGGCCGACCTTCGCGAATCCGGCGCGATCGAGCAGGATGCAGACATCGTATTACTCCTTCATAGGCCCGAGTATTACGACAACAACGACCAGCCGGGTATCGCCGAGCTGATCGTCGCCAAGAACCGCAACGGCAAGACCGACACCGTGAAGCTCACGTTCCTCAAGAACCTCATGCGGTTCGAGAACCTCGCCACCGTGGCCTCGCCCCTCGACGAGGGCGGCGATAGCCCGTTCTGATCCGGCCCGGGCGAGATCGAAGCCCGTGCCCACGCACCCGAGTGCGTGGTTCGGACGGGACGCCAGTCGTCCAACCTCGGGCGTGAGCCCGATCTGACGGGCACGCCCATCGCACTCACGTGCGAGGTTGGAGGGCTGCGCCCCGTCCGAATCACGGTCTCACGACAGTGGTCACCCGATGGCCCCGCGGGAGTGGTCTACTGGCCCTCGGGCGGCCAGGGTTCGTTCGGTGCGATCCACTCGGGTCGCGGTTCCTTGACCGGATCGAGGTAGCGGCCCAGGGCCGAGCGGACGGTCGCCGGATCCGTCGCGCGGCCCCGGGGCGGCAGGTCGAGCAGACCGGCCACGTCGTAGAGCTCGCGATCGGCGTTGGGAGGCAGCCGGCCGATGGCCCCGGGGATCCAGAGGTCGCCGAACGCGGCGCGGATCTCGTCCCGGCCCAGGCCCAGGCGACGGGCGACCTTCTCTCCCGCGTCAAGCCGGCGCAGATACGCTCGCTGCCATTCGGCCCGATTCAGCAGGACCATGTTGGCTCGCATGATCTGCAAGCGATCGATCTTGAAAAACTCGCGCTCCGAGGGGAGCAGGTCAGGGGTACTCTCCTTGACCAGGGCGTTGACCCTCGGGCGGTTGAGTACGATCAGGACGAGGGTCAAAGCACTCGGGCCGAGGACGCCTCGCCAGGTCAGGGGGGCTGATCGGGATCGCGAATCCGGAGGCCCGCCCGCGCGGCGGGGGCCGGACCACCATCCCATCGCGAAGAGGACGGCTCCGATCTGTGGGATCGCGTCGTACCAGGGGACGATGGCATAGAGATTGATCGTGCGCAGATAGATGAAGTCGAAATAGCCGCGGAAGGTCCACTCGACGAGGTAACTTCCCAGGACCAGGGCGGCCCCGGCGCATTCCATCGGATTGAACGCGAACGACGACCCGAACGGTCCCTGGCCCCGTCGCCAACGACGGCCGCCCCAGAGGATGACCAGCCCGAGCGTCAGGACCAGCCCCTGCATGGGCGTGGTGTGCGCCTCGAGGCCGAGGTTGCCGAGCACGAGGTTCTCGGGGATCGCCTGGGCCGTGTGGAAGGCTCCCTGAATCGGATCGATCGCCTGGCGGACCGTCCGGCCGTGGAAGCTGACCCGGCTGTCGATGGCGCGGGCGCCATGGCCAGCGAGAGCGCCACGGTCAGGAGCGTCGCGGCCAGGGGGACGATCGCCGCGCGCCGGCATCGGCGAGTGCCGACGACCCAGAGATAGACCGTCGCCACCGGGCCGGCCATGTGGCCGATCGTCCAGAATCCGCCCGCCACCGCCGCCGAGGCCCCCGCGAGCACCAAGGCGAGCGCCCGACCGGTCCGCCGGTACGATTGCACATGCCACAAGGTCGCCAGGATGCCGAACCCCGCCCACAACGGCTGGCCGGCCGAGTACCACAACGCGGGCGTCACCATCAACGACGACGTGCCCATCAACGCCATGGCGGCCAGACCGGGGCCAGGCCGGCCCGTCTCCCTGGCGACGAGTCGGCCGATCATCAGCATCACGGCGACGAGGATCGCATAGGATGCCAGCGCCAGCGCCCGAGGAACCTGTTCCAGACTCCCCGCGCCGGCGACCAGGCCCCAGGTCACCAGCCGCCACGACGGCACGATGTGCGTGTTGTGGGGGACGAACAAGTTCGAGACCGTCCGGTCCCAGGTCCGCGAGCTCGCCACATACGCCACGTCGTCGCTGAACAATTTGTACAGGCTGAATGGCTCGCGCGCGATGTGTCCCCGACGCGACGGCCGATACGTGGCCGGGTCGAAGAACAGGACGGCGGGGGCCGTGGCGATCGCCAGGATGACGACCGCCAGCCCCAGTTGACCGGCCGGGCGATTCAGGATTCGGAGTTTCCGATCAAGGACCGCCCCGGTCGCGACGCTGGATCGGACCGAGGGGTCTTTCACGGTTTTGCTCCTAGTACGTTGTCAATCTGAATCTGACATGTTGGAGTTCCGGCTTCAGCCGGTCCTCGCCTACTTAAGGCGGAACTCCAACTCATCAATTTGCAGTTGACCGTCTCGTAGGGTGCTCTGCGAGCACCGGGTTCGCGCAATGCTCCGGGATCGGTGCTCGCAGAGCACCCTACGAAGAATTACCCGATCTTGGGCACTTCGGCCCATTCGCCGTCCTGCTTCGAGCTGGCGACGGCGGCCTCGATGAACGCCATGCCGGCGACGCCGTCGGCGATGCCGGGGTGTTCGAACGGCTTGGGGACCTTCTCGCCGCGACCGCCGCGGATGGTCCATTCCAGGGTCCTGTGCAGGTTGGCGAGGGCCTCGTGGAATCCCTCGGGGTGGCCGGACGGGAGCCGGAGGTACGGCTTGACCGACTCGGGGATATAGCCGTACTCGGCCCCCTGGCGATAGAGTTTCAGCGGCTGGCCGCCGGCATAATGCTTGAGGACAGTGTGGTCGGTGATCGACCACTCGAGGGTCCCCGTCGTGCCGATGACGCGGAAGCCGTTGTCGTTCTGCGCGCCGATGGTGACTTGCGACGCCGAGATCGTGGCGATCGCGCCGTTCTGGAGCTCGGCCAGGACGGTGAAATCGTCGTCGAGGGCGCGGCCGGGCACGAAGGTCTTGAGCCGGGCGCGGAGCTTGACCGCCGAGAGTCCGGCGACGAACCGGACGAACTCGTAGGCATGCGTGCCGATGTCGCCGCCGCAGCCCGAGCCGCCGGCCTTGGCCGGGTCGACCCGCCAGGCGGCCTGCTTCTGATTGTCCGCCTCGAGCTTCGTGGCCAGCCAGCCCTGGGGATACCACGCCTCCACCTTGCGGATCTCGCCGATCTCGCCGTTGTGGACCAGCTCGCGGGCCATCATCACCATCGGGAAGCCGGTGTAGGTGTACGCCACCACGAAGGGCGTATTCTTCGAGCGGACGGTGGCATGGAGCCGCCGTGCCTCGTCGAGCGTGGTCGTGAGCGGCTTCTCGCAAAGCACGCCGATCCCGACGGCCGCGGCGGCGTCGGCCGGGCCGAAGTGGGCGTCGTTGGGCGTGACGATCGTGATGTAGTCGATCCGATCCGACTCGGGCAGGGCCGACTCCGCCTTGATCATCGCCTCCCAGTCCGGGTAGCCGCGGGGCATGTAGAGCTCTTTCGCCGAGGCGAGGGAATCCTCGGCGTTGCTCCGCAGCGCACCGGCGGTCAGCTCGGCCGAGTTGTCCATCAAGATCCCGCGCCGATGCGGTGCCCCGAAGAAATTCCCCGGTCCGCCCCCGCCCACCATGCCGACTCTCAACTTGCGCTGGCTCATCGTGTCTCTCCCCGGATGCGTTGGCCTCGAGTCATGCCAATATAGCCGAGTCTCGGGGCGTCGCAAGGGGCGAGGCGGATGGGCGACTTGTCGTCGAACGCGAAACGACCCGGCCGAAGGTCGTCGCCTCCAGCCGGGTCGTTTCGCGTTCCGATTGCCAGTCCGTGAAGGATCACCTGCGATCGGCGAGCTTCGACAGCAGTCGGAGGATTTCCAGGTACAGCCAGACCAGGGTGACCATCAGGCCGAACGCGCCGTACCACTCCATGTACTTGGGGGCCTCGGACTGCGCGGCTTGCTCGATGAAGTCGAAGTCCAGCAGCAGGTTGAACGCCGCCAACCCGACCACCAGCACGCTGAAGCCGATGCCCATCGGGGTCGCGCTGAAGACCAGGGGCATGGCGACGCCGAAGAAGCTCAGGAGCATCGTGATCATGTAGAACAGGGCCAGCGCCCCGGTCGCCATCATGATGCCGGCCCGGAGCTTGTCCGTGACGCGGACCAGGCCCGTGGCATAGATGAACAGCATGGTGAACGTCACGCCGGCCGTGAGTCCGACGGCCTGCAAGGCGATGCCCGGGTACCTGGCGTGGAACCGCATCTCGATGATCTGCGAGACGGCTCCCAGGAAGACACCCTCCAGCGCCGCGTAGATCGGCGCGCTGATCGGGGCGGCCTTGGGCTTGAAGATCGTGATCATGGCCGTGATGAAGCCACCGATGGCGGAAATGCCGAGCATCGCCGCCGGGAACTCGCCGCTGCCGATCGACCTCCAGGCCCATAGCGCCGTGAAGGACAGGATGGCGAGCAGGATAGCCGTCTTGCCCATCGTCCCTTGCACGGTCGTCGTCGTGCTGCGAGTGCGGGGTGCACCATAAACCTGGTCATACCCGGCGAACATCTCAC
Organism: uncultured Planctomycetota bacterium; assembly: GCA_963777695.1. Classification (GTDB taxonomy): domain Bacteria; phylum Planctomycetota; class Planctomycetia; order Isosphaerales; family Isosphaeraceae; genus CAVZRC01. The sequence continues at coordinate 4,180,489 of CAVZRC010000004.1, read as the reverse complement.
TCGAAAATGCGGGATTGCCCGAGGACACGGTCAAACCTCCTGGTCCCGGCTCCGAGGCGGACCCGGGATTCCAAAGTTCGAATTTCCAAGATAACCGATTCCAGATCCGGGATCCTCGATTCCGGCCTCCGGGTGAACTCTCATTCTATCATTTTTGGCCACCGGCGCGCCCTTGACAACTCGGCCGAGCGACATTCGTCTCGCCCGGGAGGTCGCCGCCAGTCCCAAGTGATTTCGCTGAAACGGATTGGATCACGATATGCGATGTTTGCCGGATCGACTCAATGAGCCCTGTGCGGATCGAATTCTCGCGCGATCGCCTCGGCCCACTCTCGGTCTTTGGGATCGAGCGGCAGGCCCAGCGGCGCCTTGTAATTGATCGACTGCTCGTAACGAGCCCGCTGGTAGACGGTCTGGAAGATTGCCGCCAGGTCGAGCGGGATGTCCGGATCGGGAGCCTGCAAGGGGATCGGGATTGTCAGCAATGGGTCGCGGATCGACCAGGCGTAGACGTCCAAATCAGGACGCCGCTCGACCCGTGAAATCAATGCGTAATACTGCACCCGAGGCAGCTCGTCCTGCATCTTCAGCCGTTCGCCATCGATCAAGAAATCGAGCTCGACCAGATGCACGGGCCGACAGAGGATCTCGAACCGGTCCCTGGAATATGAGCTCGCCCCCGGGGTTGCCTTATTGGCCGGCGATAGCAACTCAATAACGGTCACCACGGCTCGATCCGAAAGGCGGCGGATCTCGATCCGGGGCTCGTAGACTTCTTCCACGCCGGGTCGATAGCCTTGTCCCGGGTAAAGGACCGACAGGTCGATCAGCGACAGACGCTCTCCCATCCGAACCTCATAGGGAGCTGGAGTACGTTCGGCGATCGTGTATTATGCCCAACAGATGAACAGTTTACGGAACTCTCTCCAATAGTCCTGGCCTTCCAAGAATGGATCGATTCCGGGGAACGGACCGGGCATCGTCAGCCTCCTCGCTCGAGACTACGCCGGGGCGGACCACCTATCTGATTGTACAGAAGTTCAGCCTCACCGCGTCATTGCGAACGACCCAGTCACTTCGAGGAAACAACGCAGGCTCAGCCGTGGCCAGGCGTTTGACGGTATGGTTCCGAGAGCTGGCGGAGCGACCACAGCGCGATGCGCGATCAATCATCGCGTTGGAGCATGGCGCCCCACCGCCGCATCCATCGGTCTTCGCGAGGCGAGCCCAGCGCCTCGGCCAGCCTGATCCGTGCCCGACGAGCCGGATCCAATCCTCGGGATTCTCGAGGCGATGTCAGGGATTCCAGGAGTGCGACGGCGGCTCGAGGATCGATGTAGCCCTGCGCCCGGATGATACCGGGATCGATCTCGTCGGGCGGGGCCGATCGCGCGGCGAGGGAGCGGAGCGAGGAATTGATCGGCTCCAGGAGCGCGGCGGCCACCGGGCGATCGTACCGCGCGAGCAGCTCGCACTCGAAGCCGGCGTTGGAGCGCAGGAGCTGGTAATCGCGGTCGGTCTCGATCCGAGTCTGGAGCGCCACGGCGCGCCAGAAGACCTCGGCCAGCCGATCGGGGGCGACCCGCTCGACGATCGGCAGGATCAGGGCGGCGGGGTTGGTCCGGTACAGATAGACGAAGCCGCGTCCGCCCTCTTCGGAGCCCGGTCCCGATTCCCGCAGCCGATCGAGCTCCTGGATCGCGCGATCCATCGCCTCGGAGGCGCCGGCCTGGTCCTTCTCGGCCAGGCCAAGAGCCACGAAGGCCCAGGCGTAGGCGCGCGGCCCAGGATCTGCCAGCGACGCGGCCACGCGACGAGCGCGCGTCGGATCGATCCGGGCGAGACGTCGGCAGAATCGCGGGATGTGGGTCATGGAATTCAACTCGTTATGCCCACCCTCTCGCAGATAGAAGAGCTGCTCCGCCTCGGCCGCACGATCGATCGCGAGTTGGAAAGCGATCTCGGTCAGGGCGAGGTCGCGAAGGCTGGGGTCAACCCGGAGAGTCGATAGCTCCCGCAAGCGTGCCTGGATCCGATCGGGCTCGAGCCTCGCCAGTTGGCCGAGAAAACCGGTCTGGAAGACGGTGCGCGACAGCTTTACCTCTTCAAGCATAAGCCGAGCGCGATCGCGTTCGCCCATGTCAAGCCATTGCTCGGCGAGCGCTGTGACCAACTGGACGCAATACAGGTCATTCGCTTGTTTCAGTCGATCCCTGAGCAGGGTCGCGGCTCGTTCCAGCAGGGCTTGCCTCCGGCCACGCTCTGAAGCGGGCAGGGCCTTGGCCACGCCTGTGAGCGCGCGGATTTTCGTCACGGGATCAAGGATCGGCTCGAGCATGGCCTCGGCGCGTGCGGGGTCCGTCACCGCGAGCCTGGCCGCCATGGATTCCCGGATGCGTTGATAAAGGGGATCTTCGTTGCGGAATTGACCGTTCTGTAGCAGCTCTAGCGCGCGGTCCGGGTCGAACTCACTCAGGGCGGAGATGGCGGTCAATTTGAGCTCGTCATCGTCTTTCTCCATCGGATCACGCAAGTACGGCTCCAGCAGGCGATACGCCAGGGCGCGCGACTCCTCGGGCGGGATCGGATCGGCTATCGGCTTCATGACCGGCCCGGGGGGTTCGCTGGCGCGCACCAAGGTCAATGACCCGGCGTCGGCCTGTGTCGAAGGATCGACCAACCGGCCCTGAAGCCGGAATCCGGCCTGCTCGACCAGGATGACGGCCTTGCCGGGGTTCATGCCGGCCAGTGTAAATCTCCCTCCCGCATCGGTCGTCGTTGCGGGACCACCCGCCGGGACGAAGACCCGGGCGACGGCGATCGCGCGGCCCTGCCGGTCCTGGATCTGACCCGTCACCGTCTGGAGCGGCTGGAGACGAATGGGCGGGATCGTGGCGCGTTCGCCATTCAGCGTCACCCAGTTGGAGTCGAAGGGCACGAACCCCTCGTGCCGGATGGACACACGGTAGGTCGAACCGCTCAGCAGGGTGGCTGGAGTCTGAAACTCGCCTTGAGATCCGGTTTTCAGCGGCCGAGGGTCGAGTTGGAGGATCTCGTCGGTCGTGATCCGCCGGCTACCGAACGAGGGGCTGAAATCGTTCCGACGGATATCCGCCCCCTGGACCCAGAGTTCCACCGGGACCCCGGCCAGTGGCATTCCGGATGCCGTGCGGACGATCCCGACCAGTCGCCCGGCGCGGCCGAGCTTGAGGACTGCGTCCCTTCCCTGGGGCACGTCGAGGGCCAACGTGTGCGGGGCAACTTCGGGGCCGGCGACTCGGATCGCCATGGGCATCATGATCTTCGGTAAGTAGGTTAGCGTCGCCACGCCCCTGGTGTCGGTCGTCGCCGTCATCGGCTCGCGCAAGGCATCAGGAACGGTCGGCACGTAGCGGCCGTCCGTGCGCCGGAGCATGTGCGGAGTGAGACGAAGTCCTGCGATGGGCCGGTCATCCGGGCCGACGACGGTGATGGTGCATTTCGAAGGTTGTTCCAGGGTCAAGGGAACGAGCAAGGGGGACGCTTGTCTGCCGAACGTGCCACTCGCACCGGAGCCAAACGAAGCCAAGGCAATCGCACGCCCGGGTTGGTACGCCCAGAAGTTGGCAGAGCGGGCCCACGACGCGCCCAGGCGTTCGCGAGCGACCGCGACCTGTGCCTGGCCCGCGCCGTCGGTATGGACTCGCTCGAAGACCGACTCGATGCTCTCGGAGTTGCGCGCATACGAGACGTCCACGGCGACAACGGCCCCGGACAGACGTCGCCCCTCTGGATCGACGACTTCGACGTGGATTATGAGGGGACCTTGATCCGTGGCCGCGGGGCGAGGCGAGTCCTTCACGACCTGACCGGCCGCAACCGGCTGGCGAGCGTCCTGGCCGGGATTGCTCGCTCGCCGGGGATTCTCCTGGCGCATTGCGGAATTCCCCATCACGCCCGCGCCGGCGGTCGCCAGCCCGGCAATCAAAGCCGCAGTGGCCATGAGCATCAGCCTGGCGTTCGTCATGGATCTGATGATCCCTTCCATGAGCACGACGGCTTCGGCCGAGACGATCCCGGCCAGCGACCCCTGACCCATCCCGGCCTTCAAGGCGCCGCGCAAGGTGGCATCCGCCAGACTCGTGCCGATGAGAGCGGGTGTCCGGGCCGGTTCCGACGCGCATCGGTCGAAAGGAAGCGTTGACGGGGCGACCCCCCGCCGGGTCAACCGCACCCGAAGTCGCTCGCGCGCCCGGGCCAGACAGCTCTTCACCGATCCCAGCGGCCAGCCGAGTCGTTCGGCGGCCATCTCGTGGGTCAAGCCTTCGAGGTAGCAGAGCACGACCGCCGCCCGGTCTTTCTCGGGCAGGCCGCCGATCTCCTCCTGGAGGACGAGGGTCCGCTCGTAGTCACACACCGGATCGCTCTCCGTCCCTTGGGTCGTGGATGGAGTCATTGCAGCCCGAACCCGCTCGTGCCGCCGGCGTCGCGCCGCTCGCGAATGCTCCGAGGCCGCAACGCGCAACGCCACACCGTGCAACCAGGACCCCACCGAACCACGACGACGGATCGACCGCGCCCGGACTGCCAGGACCAGGAACGTCGCCTGGAAGGCCTCCTCGACCTCGTGCCGATCGCCGAGCACGGCGCGGCAGACGCGCAACACCATCGGGCCGTGCCGAGCCAGGAGCGCGGCGAAAGCCAGGTCGGCGGCCTCGTCGTGCTCGCCGACCCGCGCCGCGAACCGCTCCAGGAGCTCGCCATCACTGAGGCCGCCAGGCGTCCCGTTCCGGAACAGGTCCGACAGGTATCGCGGTGCCGCGCGGGAAGGTTCCGTGATCACGGCTTGCATCCTCCGAGGAGTCCGCCGGGAGTGTCGTCGCCTACCAGTAGTGTCGCGAGGGACCGCTGCCGATCACGCTTTCTCGGGAGAATCGATCTCGACTTGGTTCGGCGCGGGTCGAGGATCGATGAATCCGGCATGGATGCTACATCCGCGTAAGATCGAGAGTCAGTGAGTACGGTGGGCGTTCGAATCAATCTCAACGCGGGCTCAGCCGGGGCCAGGCGATCTCGACCCCCTGGGCCGCGAGCCGGGCCTGGAAGGCGGCCAGGCGTCTGGGCGTATTTCGGACCGCGCGGGGCGATTCCTTGTGTTCGAGGCAGAACGCCGCGAGCGCCCCGGCGGCCTCGCCGATGGCCCACTCGACCGGATGGAGCCGGTAGCAGCCGTTGGTGATATGAGTCGTGCCCAGGTTCTTGCAGGCCGGCAAGAGATTCTCGACCCGGCGTGGGATCAACGCACCTAATGGCACCTGGAACGGCAGCGAGCTGATGTCGATGTAGTTATCCCCGCCGGTGCTGGGGTGCAGGTCGATCCGATAGCTGCCGACACCCACGCTGTCGGGGAACGGCTGGGCCTGGACGTCTTGCGACTTCAGGGCCGCGCGGCGGCTCTCGGTGCCGACGTGCTGCTCCAGGACGGTGAATTCGGCCTCGATCCGCCGCGATTCGCGGATATACGCCGCCTTGGCCAGCCCGTCGTCGGTGCCGACGAGGTCGGGCCGGAGCTTCAGGCCCTTCCAGCCGAGCTTGCCGTCGGGCCGCGGGCATTCGGTCTGGAGCCAGTACAGCAGCGAGAGGCTGAGCTGCTTGGCCCGCGCGACGTGCCGCTCGGCGTCGGCGGCCGTGATGCCGGCTCCGACGATCGGGCCGAGCAGGTAGTCGTTCTGCGGCCAGTTGACCAGCGTGATCCCCGAGCTGCCGGGATACGCGCCGGGCTGAAAATTTCGGGGGTCGAGGATGCGGCGGTAGGTCCACAGGCCGGCCCCGGCCCCGCGAGGGTCGAAGCCGCGGTTCACGGGCTTGAGCGTGATCGGGTTGCAATAGGTCATGTCGAGCAGGCGTCCCGGCCATGCGGGCTTCAGGGCGGGGACATAGTCGCGCCAGAAGGCGTATTCGGCGGGCCGGTCGATGGTGTGGTCCTGGCCGTCGAGGTATTCGACCGCGAAGCAACTCGTGATCGCCTGCTGGTCGTTGGGCCGGGCGGAGGCGGCCGCGTGCGGCTCGCCGGTGCGGTCGCGGGCCTCGGCGCCGATCACGAACTCGACGCCCGCCATTGGCAGCAGGTCGCCCAGCTCGGTCGCGTCGAGGAAGTACGGCGCGACCAGCGATCGCTCGCGTCCGGTCCGACGGTCGCGGACCGTCACGGCGCGGACCCGGTCGCCCTGCACGTCCGCCCGGACCGGCTCGTGCTCGAGCAGGGTCAGGAGCCGGCCGCTGGACGCATAGGGGGCCAGCATGGACGTCAGCACGGCCAGGGCCGCCCTCGGCTCGTGGCAGAGCTTCGAGACGCTCCCGCTGCCGGGGTTCAAGGATCGGGCCGTCCGTGATTCGGCGGTCATCGGGTAGTGGCGCCAGTAGTAATCCCGGATTCCCTGGCGCAGCTCGCGGTAGGACGCGTTGACGCCGAACTGTTCGACCCAGGGGTGTTCATCCGGCGGCACGGCCTGCGACGTGAGCTGGCCGCCGATCCAGTCGGTCGGCTCGGTCATCGCGACGGTTCGTCCCGCCCGCAACGCCGACAGCGCGGCGGCGCAGCCGCCCAGTCCGCCGCCGACGATCGCGAGGTCGGCGGCGATCTCCCGGCCGATTCCCCCGGCATCGGCCGCGCGTCCGACTGCCGAAGCGGTGAGTAGCCCCACCAGCCCCGTTCCCGATCCTTCGAGGAAGCGACGACGGTTCATGATGAAGCCGAACCTCTTGGCAATGGATGGGTCAGGAGTTAGGATCGTTCTCGATCTTAAGCTTCCACGCCCGCCGGCGCAAGGTCTAAGAGTCGGACCGAGAAACCGCCGGCGAAGGCCCCGTAGGGTGCTCTGTGAGCACCATTGGACTTGCTCCGTCGAGTCCGGTGCTCACAGAGCACCCTACGGAAACCCGGACAATCACCAAATCAGGGCCTCGTGGCGGAATGGCAGACGCGTCGGTCTTAGGAGCCGATGTCCGAAAGGGCGTGGGAGTTCGACTCTCCCCGAGGCCACTCGACCGGGTCAGGTCGCGACGGAACCAAAAAACTGTTTGACACGCCTCCGATCGGCGTTAGGATAGAGTCGGCTAGTATTCCCGCCCCGCGTCGTCCCTGTCGAGACGCCTTGGCCGCGGCTGGTGCCGATCTGTCGGCCCTCCCATCCAGTTGACGAGTCACCCCCGTGCTTCAGCGCGTCGATCTTCCGTCCGCAGGACGGCCCGATTCCTGGCAGATCCTTGCGATCGGTTCGCGCGGCTCATCGCGTGTCGAGCACGGACGGTACACCCTATGGGGTCGTGGGATGGGGTGCGTACAATCGCATCGGCGGATCGCGCGTCGCCGGACCGGCTTCGGATCGCCCGCCGAGTCGCGGCGTGGCGATGGCGGGCGAGCGGTCGCGCTCGAAGAGAGGGGACCCCATGATCGGGTTGAAAGAGCTGGCCGTGCTCGCGGCGGTCGCGCTGGCGCTTTATGGCCGGACGGGCGTGCTCAGGAGCCAGCGGTTCCAGAGCATCTGGCCCTGGATCGCACCGGTACGGCGCACGTCGGGTCGTCCGGGGGCCACGCGGGGGCGTGTCGACATCTCCGGGCAAGCGGCTCCATCTCAGGGATCGCCCCAGGGCGGCGCGCGAGCCCGGCGCAAGCTCCTCCGGCTCGATGGGAATCGCCTGTTCTGGTTCCTGACGATCCTGGCCGCGACCGCCGTGGCTGCATTGATCGTCACCCGACTGCTGATCCTCAACGGCGCGGGGACCGCTCATACCCTCTGAGATCGAGACCGGCCAAGCGGGAGAAGAGAAACCCCTCTCCTGGGAGCCGAGACGATTGATTCCGCTATCTCCAAAGTCCCTTTTGATGCAAGGACCCCGGTCATGATGCCCTTTGCGTTCCTCCCGAATATCGGCACGTGGGAGATGCTCGTCATCGGCGGCATTTGCCTGCTCTTCTTCGGCAATCGCCTGCCCAGCGTGATGCGATCCCTGGGCAAGAGCGTGACCGAGTTCAAGAAAGGCGTCTCGGGGATCGAGGACGACGTCGATCAGGCCGTGACCGCCGACAAGAAATCACCCCCGCCCACGACCAATGTGTGAGCGATCGTGCTCCCGATGCAGGCCGGGCGTCCCCGCCTGCGCCGGAATCGCGGGCGATACGCCCGCATGACCCAATCGGATTCGTGCCGGCCGGCTTGCCGAATCGGATCGGCGGCTCACGGCGAATGGCCCTTTTCTTGAGTCGAGAGCGGAGTCGAAGACATGCTACCCAATATTGGCCCGTTGGAGTTGGTGCTCCTCATGGGGCTCGGAGTGTTGCTGTTCGGCAAGCGGCTCCCCGAGGTCGGCCGGTCGCTGGGCCGCGGGATCGTCGAGTTCAAGAAGGGGCTCAACGGCGTCACCGATGAGCTCGATATCTCCTCGAGCAACCGATACTCGTCGAATTACGGCTCGTCGCACCGATCGGAGGAGCCGGCGCCCGCCAGCTCGACCTACTCGGACGCGTCCGTCCCGAAGTTCGAGATGCCCGGCACCGCGTCGAGCGCGAGCGCGAGCTCCAGCTCGGCCTCGGCGTTGACCCCGGCCCCTCATATGGAGTATCCGCCGGCGACGTCCCAGGATTGAGCGCGTGACCCGGCTGGGATGTCGAGTCGCATTCACGATCGGTGCTCGCAGAGCACCCTACGGCCGTGCGGGACCATGGCCGTCCTCGCCCTGCGCGTCGGCCCGACGCGCGAGGCGGACGGCCTGTCGTTCGCGGGCCTTGTCCTGGCCGATACGGTCGGCCTCGGTCTCGATCAACAAGGAAGGCACGGGCGTCGGCCGGCGGCTGGTCTCCTCCAAAGCGACATACAAGCCATATCCCACCGCCACCTTGCGCCGATCGGCCCGTTCGAACGGCTCGGCGTAGATGTCGATCCGCGTCTCGATCGACGTGCGGCCCACGTGGGTCACCTCGGCGAGGATCTCAACGCGCTCGCCGACGAAGACCGGCCCGAGGAAGGTCATCGAGTCGATGGCCGCGGTGGTGATCTGACCCTTGCCGGCATGTCTCAGCGCGCAGATCGCGCCGCATTCGTCGGCCAGTCGCAGCAGCACGCCGCCGTGGATCGTGCCAAACGCGTTGGCCTGCCCCGGTTCGGTGATGATCGCCAGGCTCATCCGCGATGCCGAGGCCGATTTGGCGGGAGTCTCTTCCGTCAGCATGACCGCCCTCCTTCGCGTAGAGCCCAGCTTAACGCGTCCGGAGGGCTCGGGGCTACTCGGACGTGGTCCGGCCATCGGTTGCTTTGCCCGCACTTTCCTGAGAAAGTCTTGGGATCGAACAATTCGGCCAGGACCTTCAGCTCGGAAGACTGGAATGGAAAGCGAGTCGAATGCGCCGGCGAGCGCAACCCTGATTCGTCTGCTGCGGTCGGCGCCGGACGACCCGTCGGCGCGGAGTCAATTCGTCGTCCGATACGGCCCGACGATCTCTCGATGGTGCCGCGCCCACGGCCTGGCGGTGGAGGTCGCCGAAGAACTCACCCAATCGATCACCACGCGATTAGTCGCCGGGAGGCACGAATTCGTCCCCGCTCCGGGCCATGGCTATTGCGGCTGGCTCTGGGCCCTGACGGAGCACGCCCTGGACGACTTCGCGGCGCGGGTCCGGCGACGGGAGGAAGCCGTCGGCGAACGAGACTGGCTGTCCGAACTGGAGCGGATCGGAGCCCGCGAGGATCTCCGTGCGGAGCTGTCGGCCGAGTTCCAACTCGAGCTGATCGCGGAAGCCAAAGTACAGGTCCGGGCCCGCGTCAGCCCGCGCCAGTGGGAGGCGTTCCGCCTGACGGTCGTCGAGGGCGTCTCCGGCGCCGTCACCGCCGGCCTCATCAGCATGGGCGTCGCCTCCGTCTACAACGCCAAGAGCAAGGTGCTCCGACAGCTCCAGGAGGAGATCCGACGGCTGGACGGGCCGATCGTGGACGATCGAGGGCAGCCCGTCTATGCCTCGACCCCGGCCGGGTTCGACCCGGATTAGCTCGAGCCCCGCAAGGCAGCCATGATCGAAGACGAATTCATCGAGCGGATCGAGCCCATCCTGCGCGAAGCGGGCTCGGTCCTGGAACCGGGCGAAGAATTCCGCGAGCCGCCGCTGGACATCCTCCGGTATTACCCCCGGATCGTCCGGATGAACCGGATGCCGATCCTCGGCCGGGCGCTCGGCGTGGTGCTGGTGGCCCGGCAGCCGGTGGACATCGACGGCTCGCGCGCCGGCTACGAACGGCTCTTGAACCGGCTGGCCATGGCGGTCAACGGTCGGTTCCCGCCCTGGAAAGGGCTGACCATCGGCCTGACGGCCCTGGTCCTCACCCCCGAGCCGATCAAGCCCGGCGACGACGCCATGCTCCGCGAGGTGCTCGACCGCAAGCTCAGGCGGATGCGGGTCGTGCCGTTCGGATTGATGCGCATCAACCTCGGCCAGGAGGCGATCTCCATGGCCATCAACGCCAGCCCCGACGACCTCTTCCGCGAGCCCACCCTCCTGGCGGATGCCCTCTGCGAAGACTTCCGCCGCTTCGTCCCGCTGATCGAGATGTAAGGCGCATCCCCTGGCTATCGTGGAGATGATCGACCGATGCCAATCCTTTGAACCGGGAGGCTGGATGCGTCGGGTCTCTTCAATTTCTTGCTCGACCTGATCGGTTGGCTCGCCTATAACCCGCGCGGGCTCCGCGTTCGGCCGACCCTCGTGCTGGCATACTGGGCTTGCAATCTCGCGTCGGCCGCGCTGATCGGGACGGCCGCTCTCTTGTATACGCGGAGCCCGGGGATCTCCGTCCTGATCGGCCTGGGGGCTGTGCCGCTGGTGGTATAGCGACGCCCCGTATTCACAACGCGGGATGACGGATTGAGGAACATGGTGGGGGAACCGCTTCCCCCCGCGCGGCACGCTTCCGTCTCCGTGATGACCAAGGGCAGCAATGGACCTGGCGGCACGCTCCGCGTCAGGCGCCGGCAGCCGTGGCCAAAGGCCAGCCCGTAGGGCCGAGCGTATGGCGAGTGGCGGAGAGAACCGACGGCCTTCAGGCCGGGACGCCCAATCCTAACCTCAGACCTCCTGATCTGCGGGATTTAGATGTGGAGCCAAGTTCGGGGTTTCGGCCTCACCGGCGATCGAGTAGACCAACCGCAGATCGGTGCCCGGATAGGTAAACTCCCCGGCGTTGAGATGCTCCAGCAGATGAGCGATGGCGCGGTCGGACCGCGGGTTCGACATCGGATGGACCTGCACACGTAGTATCCCCTGTTCCACCTCAGGCACCAGGTCGGCCTCGGAGCTAAACAGGTCGCGCAGCAGGCTGCGGGCGTCGTCGGGCCGGGCCAGTTCCTCGCGCACGATCGATGCCAACGCCGTCTCGGCGCGGTAGGCGATCATCTTCACCGTGTCCACCAGTTGCTTGCGACTGGGGGCCAGCCGCTCGAATCTCTCGGCCTCCGGCAACTCGTCCCATGCCAGGTGGCGGGGGGTTGTCTTCAACTGGCTGTTGATCGCGATCAATTCGTGGTCGAACTGCTCGATCTCTTCCACCAATCCGGCTTTGCGCCCCTCCCATCTCGCCCGCGCCGACTCGTCGGACTCCGGGTGCAATGTCAGTGCAGCGAACCGGGCCTGTCGATGGGTCAGCTGCGATTTGACCGAGCGTTTCCGCCGGTCCAGTTCCCGCCATTTGGGGTTGACCACCGGCCGTTTGGTCTCAGGAATCGTCTCCGTGCCGTACTCGTTAAGCAGGTCAATCGCAAAGTGTTGCATCATGTATCGGAAGAAGTTTTCCTGGGACCATCGACTGAACAGCCGAACAGAGTCCTGCCGCGCCGATTCGCCGAATGCCGTGCTGATCAGGCTCACCTGATGTCCGCTGGTGGTCAGCTTGCGGATCTCCCGCACCCAGAGCCCGCTCTTCCGCGAGCCGATCCAGGTCCCGCGCTCGGCCAGTCGCAATCGGACGGGCTCGCCGTGAGGCAGCGTCGCTTCGACCTCGGCGAACTCGGTCACGGGCCAGTCGTCCTTGGGATACTTATGGTAGGTGATGCAGGCGATGCGGTGGTCCTGCCACATCTCCCGGAAGAACTCCGGGCTGTATCCTTCGCGGTCGAACAGGATCACGAACCGCGACCGATAGCGGTCGGCCTTGAGCTCGGCCTCGGTCGGCTGGCCGGGGACCTCCTTGAGCAGTCGCGGCACGATGTCGCTGCGCAACACCTCGAGCAACCCGTGGTCGATCGTTCGTTCGACCGCGAAGAACGGCCGGCCCAGGATGTCGTTGACCCAGTAGTCGGTCGTCCCCCGCAGGCACAATCGCTGCCGCGAGACGAAGCGTTTGGGCAGGGCGGTCTGACTGCCATGGTAGAGGCGGACGTGCCCGTCCACATACAAGGTGCCGGCCCGCTCCGGCTCGGCCTCCAACCAGTCTCGCGACAGCAGGCCGGCCCATTTCTTCGGGGCGTCGTCGCGACTCAGGGCGGCCAGTTTGTGCCGCAGGCAACGGACCTCGGGGATGCGATCCAGGCCCAACAGCTTGCCCAACTCGCCCGGCGGCCGGTACTGCAACTGCTCGACGGTCTTGATGCGGCACAGGGCCATGTAGGCCAGCAGGATCATCACGTGCAGCGTGCTGTAGTAGCCGCGCAACCGTGCCAGGCCCTCCTGGATGTGCCGGAACAGGCCATTGGCCTCCAAGGCCGGCAGGGGCAGAGCACGCCGCCGCAGGCGACGTCGCGGCAGGTCTCGAAACGGGTCGGAGCCGCGTCGAGCAGACCGAAGGACGCCAGGGCGCGTTCGTCGGGCCGGGTGCAGGCCGTGCCCATCTCGGCGGCGGCATCAAGGACCGCCCGCGTGGACCGGTCGGTGGCACCGGGCGTCGGTTGAGGATTCCCCGGCCCCACGCCGCCGGGCGGCACATCCCGCGCGGAGGGGTCGTTGGCACGGGGCGTCGGTTGAGCGGGAGCGGTTTCCGCCGCGGACTCCTCCGGCTGGCGCGGACAGGGCTCGATCAGTCGTCGCTGCTGGATGGCCTTGCGCAGGGTATCGCGCTTGAGGCCCAGTCGCTCGGCGACTTCGTTCCGGCTCCGACCGGCTCCGAGCAACTGTTGCGCTCGGGCCGTAACCTCCGGCGTCATCACCGAGGCGCCGCGCGTCGCGCGCGGCGCGTAGAACGCCTGGACGCCTCCGGCTTGATAGCGGGCGACGCTGCGAATGACGCCGTTCTTGGCGACGCCGAAGGCCCGCACGATATCCACCTGGCGGCACGCGCCCTGGCAGATCAGTTGGGCGGTAAACATCCGAAACGAGCGGCGGTCGTCCTCGGCGTGTTGAAAGACCGGCTGAACCCCGCAGAAGTAGATCCATTGGCCGTCTTGGCGGACGACGCTGATTGTGCCGCTAATGCGCGTGGCACCGTCGGCGATAAGCGGTAATAATGCTTGGGGAATGGTACCTTCCTCCTGGTATGTGCCAGGTGATCTTGACAATCAAAGAAGGTACCATTTCCATTTCCCATCACGCACACTTGTCCGCTCAGACGAGGATCTCCTAAACGCCACCGCGGCAAGCAGATAATTCCTACGACCCTCATCCTGCGATAGTCACAGATCAGGAGCTCTGAACCTCTTCCAAGCCAAGGAAGTCTTGTACCTCGAAAACCTATCGGCGATAATCAGATCCTTCGATCCACTTTCTCCACTCGATCGAGGCCAACCATGTCAAGCGATCCCAACCGAATGGACAAATTCCTCAGTTTCCTGAGTCTATAGCGAGGAAACCGGGTCTGGAGTTCTTGCCCCGAAGGGGCCGAACATATCAGCCCTGGGGCCGTCGCCGTACCGACCGCGAGCCCTGAAAGGGCGGGACACGGGCGCGGCGATGTCTCGCCCTTTCAGGGCTTGGGGACCAAGATCCGATCCGATCCCAGGGCGATGCCCTGGGCTGATTTGTGGCTGCCCCTTCGGGGCGACCGACGCAATTGCCGGTTTCTTTGCTACAGTGTCAATGGTCCGCGGGATTGCCGTGATTTGGGCTCCTCCCATGTCGGTGCCCGCTCAGAGCCTTTGAAAGCATCGGATTGCAGATCACGGATTCCGGATTTCGAATCGATAAATCCCTGATGCTTCGTGCTTTAAATTCATTCGCAATTCACAATCCGTCATCTGTAATGGATCGATTCACTGTCTCTCCGGGGAGGTGATAGGTGGAACGAGCGGCAGAACGGTTCGCCTTGCTGACTTGCCTAGTCTTGGGACTCTCTCACGTCCTGTATTGCCGTACCTGGGCGGAGATGTTTGTCGCTTTGCACCGCCATGGCAAACTGGGGGCATTCGCCAACGGCGGTCTGAGCCTGGTTCCAGGAGCGGCGTTGGTCGCTACCCATCCCGCCTGGACGGGCCCGGCCATGATGCTTACCGCCTTCGGCTGGCTGCTGATGCTGAAAGGCGCGATCCGCTTCCTGACCCCCGGCATCGCTCTACGGGGCATGGAAAAGGCCGGCACGGGCGACGCACGAGAATTCGTTGCGGGAGGGTTGATGCTGCTGACCGTCGCTGCCATCCTGGGCTATGTCCTTTGGCAGACTGGAGGAGTGAAGGCAAAATGAGCCATGGCTCCATCCGCACTCTGCTGGCCGCCATCCTCGTCTTTCCCATTGGCCTGGCCGCTCTCCGCAACGCCAACGAGCTGTCGGCCGAGGTGATGCTCCTGGCAGTCATGATCTTCCTCAGCAAGGCTGTCTTCGCGACGATTTTTCTCCGAGGCCGTGTCAGGGCCCGGTGGACGGGTCTCGCACTATTTTCCGGCGGATACCTCGTCTTCACCTTGGTCCCGTTGCTCCGGGACCACCTCCCCACCGGGGTCATCCTCGAAGATCTCCGCCAGGTCATGTTCGCATCTGATGACCAAGCCCTGCCCGATTCGCAGATGGAGACTTTGTGGGTTGAGAAGCAGACGCTCGAAACCTCACTGGCACGCCTACCACAATCCGTCCGGGATTCCAATGCCGACCCCGCGGTAGTGGTCATGGCCAACTTTCTAGAGATGGTCCATGAGCAACTGGCCGCGAACGAAAATGCCGGACCACGATACGAATACTTCCAGCGTGTCGGCCAGTCCTGCATCACGCCTCTGGCTGGCTTCCTCGGCGGCACCATCGACGTGCAGCTCTACGCGAGACGGGAGCGGCACGAGGACAGCCCATGACCATCCACGACCTGGTCCACGCCATCCTGCTGCTGATGGGCCTCCTCGCTGGCCTGGCGGTCGGCAGCCAACACGGGCTGCCGGGGGCAATCCTGGGAGCCGTCGCCGGGTGCGTCATCGCTCACGTTCTGGCCGTAGTTATCCTGATGGCCAACGAGATGGTGGATGCAATCTACTCCTGGTTGTCAGGGAAGCGGAGGCGGGGGCGGAAGGCGTGATTTCCCCAGCCGGTTTCGACAGACTCTTGCGACTGGCTGGTGTAATCCAAATCCGTCATAGGCCTCGATTTCTTCAGCCTTGAAGCTGTTTGCGGTCGCCGTTGTCATCTGCCACTTCGCCTGACGCGGCCGGCCTGAGGCTTATCTGGGCGCGTCGGGATAATCCCAGTCGAACGAGACATCGAACGGCTGCCACCAGCCGTTGACGCCGGTAGCCGCGTCGCGGTGCAAACCCACCCCGGTCGCGGAGGGGGGCTTGATGGCATAGGTCAACTTGTAGTGACCGGGCCTGGGCATCGCGATGTTCGCGCCATAGTGCTCGCCGTCGCGGGCCAGCATCGGCATCAGGTCGCCCGTGATCGCCGGTTCCGCTTTCCGGTCGGCGTTGACCGGCACGATCGTGTAGTGGACCACGAGCCCGAAGATGAACGCGTCCTTGGGGAAGCCGTTGCGGTTCCCCTCGGTGGCGCGGATGTCGGCCTCGATGTGGATCAGATCCGACGCCGACGCACCGGCCATGCCGTCCATCTGGACCGGGGGCAGCCAGACCGCGGCGATCCGCATCTGGTTCTTCTCAACTTCGTCGCCGATCGGATGCTCGCGGAAGTCGGCCGGCGCCTGGGTCTCATTCTTGGTACCCGGACCCGAAACCGTCGAGGACGAGACGCCATCGCGGGGAAACGTTCCGGCCGATGGCGTTGACGACGAATCCCAACCCTTCAGGTTGAGGTTCAAGGCCAGGATCACGACCACCCCGCCCAGGATCAGGAAGACCACGATCCGACCCATCCAGCGCTGAACCATGATCGCTCTCCCTTGACGTTGCGAATGGCTTGCCCTTCAGACCGGGATCGCATGGGTCGGCCCCGTCCCGCTCGGCGGCCCGCCGGCCTTGGGACCTGCGAGGGCCGCCCGCGGGATCACGGCCCAGGCCAGCAGGGCGCCGAGGACCAGGAGCCCTTGCACGGAGAGGGCCTGGAGGTTGGGATAGATCCCCGCCATCGGGAGCCCGTTGCCCATCCAGGCTAGATGGGTCGTGATCAGGATGCCGGCGTTCTGGAGCTCGAAGACGCCGTTGCCGGCGAAGACGACGGCCAGTGCGAAGAGGAACAGTCCGGTGAACTTGAAGAAGGTGCGCATCGGCAGCCGCACGCTGGTCGCCCGGACGAGCACGGCGATGGCCGCCAGGATCGTCAGGCCCGCGACGAAGCCGCCGACCAGGCCGAGGAATCCGGGCCGGGTCTGACCCTGGCTGCCGATCAGGGCCTGGTACATCAGCGAGGTCTCGGCGCCCTCGCGGTACACGGCCAGGAACGCCGTGACGGCCAGCGTGCCCTGGCCGCCCCATTCCAGCCCGCGCCGGGCCTGGTTCTTGAGGAAGTCCATCCAGCGCCTGGTCTCCGCCTGCGAGACCAGCCAGTAGCTGACGTAGAACAGCACGCCCGCGGCGACGAGCATCACCAGCCCCTCTAGGACCTCGCGCGCCCGGCCCTGCACCGAGTAAACCAGCAGATTCAAGGCCGCGGCGGTCGCCAGGCTGGCGACGACGGCCATCGCCACGCCCCACCAGATCGCATGCAGGGCTCGCACCCGCGAATGACGTTCCTCGACACCGGCCGCCTTGACGCCCGGGGACGTCGCCTTGGTGACCAGCGCGATGAGCATGGCCAGGACCAGGATCACCTCGACGCCTTCCCGGACGATCGTGATGAACGACTCGAAGAACGCCGTCCCGAATGTCCCCGCGGGCCGGGCCTCGAGTCGGGTGACCAGGGTCTCGACCTCGGCGTAGAGCCCATCGAGCCGGTCGGTCAGCTCGGTCCCCTTGAGCCCGGCGAACAGGTCGCCGCGGAGGGTGTTGAACCGGACCTCCAGCGGCTGGATCGATTGCGGGCTCCGGCCCATCAGGTAACGCTCCAGCGGCTCGAACTCCGTCATGTAGACGGTCGTCAACTCGGACGCGGCGCCATCCGCCCCGCTCCGCCCGGCCTCCTCGGCGATGCGGCGGAACCCGCCCCGGAGGGCCTGGAGCAGGGCGTTCGGGTCCTCTGGCGTGGGAGCGGTGAGGGCGTCCGAGGGCCCGGCATCGGCCACCGCAGTCCCGAAGGCGGCCATCCGCGACCGATCGGTCACACCCTTGCTATCGAGCTCGCGGGCGGCCAGCAGCAGGTCCATCAGCAGTTTATGGCTCATCGCGTCGAGGTCCGTCGCGGGACGCCGCCGCGCGGCCACGTCTGGGAGCGCCGATCGGAACTTTCGGAATTGCTGCTCGATCTCGCCGGCCCGCGCATAGCCCAGGTGCCTCCGCAAGGCCGTCTCCATATCCGAGGCTTCGAATTCGGCGAAGTACGCGTCATCCGCCAGGCGACGCGCCTTGGCCAGCTCGCCGGCACGGGTCGCGGCGAGCCGGCTCTCCGCCAGGGTCACGCCAATCCGGTCGATCACCTCGGACCAGGGCCGCGTGGGCATCGCAGCCCCGGGCGTCCGGATCGGGGTCGATGGCCCGGTCAGCACCAGTTCCGGCAACTCCAGGGCCTTGCCGCCCGCGACCACGATCTCGCGACGGATCGGCTCGCCCATCTCGTGCCAGATGTTCAGCACATATCGGCCGTCCGGGACGTCCTCCAGCCGGAACCGGCCCAGCCTCGAGCAGACCTGAACCCAAGGAGTCGGGCTGACCACCACGAAGCCCCGCATATGGTTGTGGACGTCGCACGCCAGTCGGATGACACCCGCCCGTTCCGGCGTGAAGTCCGCCGAATTCCCCGGTCTCATCGATTGATTGAATGCGAATCCCGGCGTTACCACATGGACGTTGTGCGTCTCGCTGTCCTTGTTGCCGAACCGCACGCCCTGTCCCAGGACGATCGCCTGCACCCGAGGGGTGAACTGCAAGCCCTGCTGATTCACCAGCACGATCTCACCCCGCCGCGCCGTCGCCGCCGTCGAGCCGACCACCGGACCCTTCGCATCGGCCGGCACCAGGTAAACTACCGCCGGACTCACCGACGGCGAGCAGATCTCGGGCATCCGCACCACGCCCAAGACCTCCGCCCCGTGGCTCGCGACGCCCCCCATGCCGATCGACAGCAACCCGAACAGGGTTGTTGCCATGCGCCGCCCGATCGTCGTTCCTTCGCGTGGCATCGCGGTCCTCTCTGGTCAGGACATGATCCCGCCATACTGCATGCATCACCCCGGCTGCATTGCAATTGAGATTCAGTCTCAACACAGTGGATTATATTCGGGAGGAGGGGACATCGTCAACATAGTGGCAATCTTGCAACAGCAATTCCTATCGAGAGAAATCGAGCCGGGCAGAGCGATCCGGTGGTAGGGCTTGGCGGTCGCGTGGGAATCCGGCATCCTGTTGACAGTAGCCGAGGAAGAAGGGACTACGCGATGCGCATCGATCAGCCTCCAGAAGCGGGTAGGGAGGAATCCCGGTCGCTGGCTACTCGCCATCGACCGGGACGGAATACCACGGCCCGGTGACGGTGACGGCGCTGGAATTCGGGGGCCGGCCGATCCGGCTGGTGCGGCCGACCGACCCGGACCGGATGCTCGACGAGCCCGGGGTCCGCGACTGGAATCGCCGCGATGATTACATGCCGTACTGGGCCTACGTCTGGCCGGCGGCCTACCTGCTGGCCGAGGCGGTGATCCGCGAGCCCTGGCCGGAGGGGCCGATCGAGGCGCTGGAGATCGGCTGCGGGCTGGGCCTGGCCGGGCTGGCCGGCCTGTGCGAGGGCTCCGCGTCCAGTTCTCCGATTACGATCCGGCCGCGCTCGATTTCGTCGCCCGCTCCGCGGCCGAGAACGGCTTCGACCGGAGCCGGTTCGCGACCCGGTTGCTCGACTGGCGCGACCTGCCCGACGAACGATTCGCCGTCATACTGGCCGCCGACGTGATCTATGAGGTGCGGCTGGTCCCCCTCGTCGCGGACGTACTCGGCAAGATGCTGGCCCCCGGCGGCCTCGGGTTGATCGGCACCCCTTACCGCGTGGCGGCCCAAGGCTTCCCGGAGGCCGTCGCCGCGCGTGGGCTGATCTGCCATCCCAAGTCGGTGACCGCTGAGACTGAGGACGGCCCGATCCGGGGGACGATCTATCGGGTCACGTGGTGAGGCTCGAAAGCGTTGGACGTATGTCTCCGAACCACTGCGGCCAACGTGTTGCAAAGCCGTAATTCCCGCGGAGATCGGGGTTGGAGTTCCGCCTCCAGGCGGTCGGCCGCTCGCCCACAGAGCCGCCTGAAGGCGGTCCGACACTTCAGAAAATATGTTCCCCGCAGCGGTCCTGAGACCCGCGCGAATCAAATCAAGTACTGGCCCAACATCGATCTCTCTCGTGAGAGGAAGACATCATGAACGACTCCCGAGTTTCTCTCGTCGAAGGAGAACAGGCATTCCTTTCACACTTCAACGCCGAGACCTTCAACCAACGACTCGGACCCGCCATAGCTTGGTTGAATTCTCACGATTTGAACTGGAACCTGATGGCAGGTTTCCAGTGTTGGATGGTGACGCACGACCCTGCTTTTATGGAGAAGATAGACCACGAAGAATTGCTCCCTTCATTTCGAAGTTCCTTGGTCTTCCCGACAGGAATTCCTCTCGAGAGTCCAGGAGTTCTTGGAGGTTTACCCGGACCTGAAGCCTCTGATCGTTCCGTCTCTCAAGGTCGGGATCTCCGCCTGATCATCGCCGATTGGACCGTAGGCTGCCGATAATCGTGCGGAGGTCGGAGACCCCGTTGTCCTCGAGTCGGGTCGCCAGCTCATCGACGATGCGATCGGAGGCGGTGGGGTCGTAGAAGGTGGCGGTGCCGACCTGGACGGCCGAGGCGCCGGCGACGAGGAACTCGAGGGCATCGTCGGACGTCGCGATGCCGCCGATGCCGATGATCGGCAGGCCGGGCAGGGCGCGGAGACCTCCCAGACGATCCGCAGCGCGATCGGCTTGATGGCCGGCCCGGAGAGTCCGCCAACATCGTAGGCCAGGATCGGTCGGCGTCTGCGCCAGTCGACGGCCATGCCGCGGACGGTATTGATCAGGCTGACGGCGTCGGCGCCGGCCTCGGCCGCCGCGGCGGCGATCGGCACGACGTCGGTCACGTTCGGCGTCAGCTTGGCGACGATCGGCAGCGGGCACCCGGCGCGGACCCGGCGGACCAGTCGGCCCACCGAGTTGGCGTCGATCCCGAGGTCGAGGCCGTGGCTGACGTTCGGACATGAGATATTTAGCTCGATCGCCGCCAGTCCCGGCTCGGCGCCGAGCATCTCAGCCATCGCCACGAACTGGTCCTCATCCTCCCCGGCGATGTTGGCGATCACCGCGGTGCCCACCGTGCGGAGATAGGGCAGGTGATGCTCGATGAAATGCGCGATCCCGTCGTTATCCAGGCCGATCGCGTTGAGCAGGCCCGACGCGGTCTCGACAGTCCGGGGGGTCGGATTGCCCGCCCGAGGGCGGAATGTCACCGTCTTGGGGATCACCCCACCCAGCCGATCCAGCCGCACGAATGGGGCCATCTCGCGGACGTAGCCGAAGGTCCCCGACGCCACCAGCACCGGGTTGTTCAGCACGAGCCGTCCCAGCGTCACCCGCAAGTCAACCACCGCCACGCTCCCCATCGATCTGCTCGATAGTCCGATTCTCCGTGCGCTCGCCCGAGCAGCCTCCCCGATACCGACGATCCGCAGGAACTCCCATCATCGGTCCTCCGAGACAACTCGTCCATCGCTCCCTCCTCGCCTCCGGCGCCGTGCCATCGCACAAGGCGCATTCTTCAAGATGCTCCTGTTACTTCTTGGCCTCGTCCCTCGGGCCCTCGATCAGCGTCTCGGCTTCGCGGTATCGACCTTTCCGCCCTCGGCGAGGAGCCGGCCGAGTTGCTGGTTGGTTGCAGCAAGGTCGGCCTGGAAATCCGGGTTGGCCGGCTCTTCGGCCGCGATTTTCACGCGCTCGGCGAGCACCGCCCTGAGCTCGGCCTCAGCCTCGGCCCTCTGGCCGATATCCAGGCGAATCAGCGCGAGACCCTCCCGGGCGGACAGGTGGACGGCGCGGCCTTTGCGCTCGCGACGGGCGGCCGCTTCCCGGGCCAACGAACCGACGCTTGCCACGGCCGGGGCCTTCGGGATTCGGCCGAGGAGATCCTGGGCCGGCGCGCGATGTCCCGGCACGTCTCCGGCTCGGAGGCGCAACTGGTCGAGGAGCTCCCTGGCCGCGACGCTCTCGGGGATGAGCTGGACGGCCGTCTCCTGGACGTCCGCCGCCTCGAGGAACATCCCACGGCCGACGAGGTCGAGCATCCGCCTGGCGACCAGGGCAAGATCCTTCGGACGCAGCCGGGCCAGGCGGAGATACACTTCCGAGTGGCGGACGATCGCGTCGTCGATTCCATGTCGGTCGGAGAACCAAGCGAGGGAACCGGCACGATCCTCGGGTATCGGCGGGATCGAGAGCGCATCGAGGACACGCACGAACTGAGCGGCGGCCTCGTCCCAATGGCCCAGCTCGGCGTAGGTCCGGCCCATTTCCTTCCACACCTGGGGCGAATTCCGACCCAGCATGCTCGCCCTCGCGAACGCCGGGGCGGCCTCGTCCCAACGGCCCAGTTCGCCGAGCCGGCGGCCGAGGCCGATCCACAGCCGGGGCTGTCTGGGGGCGGTCCTCACCAGGCGGGCGAATTCGTCCCCGGTCGTCTCGCGCTCCGCCTGGATCGCACGGGCCCTTCGCGTGAGGGCCACCTCGCCGGCGCTCGGGACGGGGTCTTTGCCGAGGATCAGCCGGTGTGCTTCCCGGAAAGTCGCTTGATACCATAGCTCCTCTTCCCAGCCCTCGGCCGGCCACCCGGGCATTCCAGCCAGGGCCTGATCGACCAAGGTCGCGTGTCGCGCAGCCGTCTGTTGCAACGTCTTGCGCGCCTCCTCCGGCTTGCCGACTTGATGGAGGATCGAGGCGTGGAGCGGCCGGAAGTAGAGCTGGTCTTCGGGCGCAACGCCTTCAGGACTTGCTCCTCCGCCTCGGCGTACCGGCCCGCACGGAAGCAGGCATTCGCCAACCGATAATTCAACCAGAATGCGTTCGGTGCGTTCGCGGTCAACGTCCGGAACGGAGCGATCCACCGATCCCGATCCGCACTCTTCTCACCCGGCAGGAGACAGGACAGTCCCACGTCGGAGGGGACCTCTTCGATGCCGGGGAGATCGTATCGACGAACGAGCTCGCCGAAGACGCGGCGGGACTCATCCTCCCGACCGGCCGCGTACAGGCAGAAGATGCGAGACCATGTCGGCCGCGCCGCGAGGGTGGCGCGGCGGTCGGCCTCGCCGAAGGCGTCGGCGGCTTCGTTCCAGAGTCCGAGCCGGACCAGCTCCCATCCCCGCTGCAAGGGGCCGTCGTGGAACAGGCACTCGCACCACGCCGGCCCGTTCATCGGCTTGATCTTGAGCAGGATGGTGTTCCGGCCGGCTCGCAGCGCGATGGGGACCCAGTTCTCTGCCGTGCCATCGAGTTTCCAGGCTGCGAAACCGTCGAATGCCAGACGTCCGTTCACCCAGAGGCGGGCGTCCGATCCCGTGCGCAACAGCAGCGAGGCGGTCCGATCGCGATCGGCGTGGACGTAGGCCAGCGCGTAGAACGAGCCGTTCGGGTTCCCGGCGGCGAGCGTCCCCATCTCGATCCGCCCCGTGTTGGGCGTGGCCGAGACGGCCTTCCACGTCGGGGCACGTCCCTCGACGACCGCGGCCGGCGGACGCGAGGGGTCAGGATCGATCTCCGGTGGGCACTCACGATCGAACGGCTCCGGATAAGGCCCGGCCATCCACCAGCCGGCTTCGACGAACTGCTCGAGTTCGCCCTTGCCGAAGGCGGAGGCCCGCGCGAAGGCCGCGTCGGCTTGCGGGTGCTCTCCCGACTCGGCGAGGATCCGGCCGGCCTCGATCCAAGGCCGCGGTCGACCGGGTTCGAGCCGCTGGGCCCTGGCCAGGTCGGCGGCCATCCGGTCCTTCCGGCCGAGCCTGGCGAAGACCCGCGCCCGGGTGAGCCACAGTTCGACGTCGTTCGGCGCAGGGCGACCGCGGCTGCGAACTCGGCCTCGGCCTTCTCGACCTGTCCGAAGGCGTACAGCACCCGACCGCGAAACAGCCGGTCATAGGGCGAGTCCGGCATCGGCTTGCCCTCGATGGTCTGATGGGCCTCACGCCTCAGGAGGCGGAAGTAAACCCAGTCCGGCCAGTCCGGCTTCACCAGCCGCATGGCCGGATCCACGGCCGCGTTCCGAGCCATCCGATCGGCCTCGCGGTCCGCCTGCTGCAACTCCGCCCGCGCCGCGTCGAGGTGACCGAGGCGGTGTTCGGCCAGCGCGACGCCGATCCCGTTCAATATCCGTTCATCCGGTTCGGCCGGCCGGGCTTGCCCCTCGTTGCCCTGGCCGAGGCGAACGCGAGCGACTGCGGGGACCCATTGCTGCCACTCGATCGAGCCGGAGTCGCGAGGAGCTTCCGTCAGCTCCTTCGCGTTCGCCACGCGCCGGGCGAGGGCCTTGAATCCTTCCGTGTCGCCGGCATCGGCCATCAGCAAGGCGTATTGATGCCAGGGGGTGAATGTAGCGGGTGCCTCGACCTCGAACGCTCGCCGATAATATCGAAGTGCATCGGCAAACCGCCCGAGCTTCCCATATTGATCGCCGACCTGCCTGAGCCCATCCGAGAGGGCGACGCGCAGGGGGAATCGATCCGGGTTCGCCAGGAAGTCTGCTTCGAGGAGGGCAAGTCCCTCCTCCCACGCCGCGCCGGCTTCCTCGAGTCGGCCGGCCGCGGCGAGCCGGTCTCCGCTCGAGACCTGGCTCTGGAGCAGCTCGGTGCGGAGCCCTTCGTCGTTCGGTCCTTCCTCCATGAGCCTCTGCCGCTCGGCCAGGGCTTCGTCGAAGGGACCCCTCGCTTCCTCGACCCGGCCGACATCGAGCAGGGCCCGGGCCAGGTCTTGACGTGCCCGGGCCAGGCTGCGGCGATTGAATCGGATCGGCGGGAGCGGCCTGGCCACGGCCTCCAGCGCGGTCAGGATGATCCGACGGGCGCCCACCTTTTCCTCGAGCGTCGCCGCTTCGTTCCAGGCCGCGGCGTCGGCCGAGCCCAGCTCGTTGACCCGGGTCAGCAGGGCGTTGAAGTCGGGCCGATGGCGCAGCGGCTCGGTGCGGGGATCCGTCCGCATGCTGTTCGAACTGCGCCACCCGGCGATAACCTGCTGTCGCAGGGCGTCCAGCACCGCCACCGCTTCGGGTTCGGTCTTCACAGCCCCGGCCGGCGCGGCCTTGCTTCGAGCGAAGGCGATTGAATACACCGCCAGCTCGAAGTCCAGGACGCCCTCGAAGAACGCCTTCGTCTGCTCGGTGGTCTTGGCGATCCGCTCGCGTGCCCGGTCGGCAACCTTCGTGGCCTCGTCCCATCGGCCGGCCTCGCTCAGCGCGTCGAGGAACTCGGCATAGCCGTGGACCAGCTCCGCATCGAATCCCGAGACAACCGGGTTATCGCGCGCCCGGCGGTCGAGGACCTCGATCCGGCGGCGGTGGGCGGCCAGTTTCTCCTCGGTTTCACCGGCGCGTTCGGCTCTTGTGGCGACATGATCGAGTTGTGTGATCAGGAACCGGCTGATAAGTCCGTCGGATGGGTGGAGCCGATAGGCGGCCTCGCCTTGCTCGAGGGCCTTCTTGAACAGGACCAGGGCTTCTTGGTTGCGATCTCCTTTCAATTGATGGGCGATGCGGTTCAGGCTGGCGGTCAACGCCAGCTTGGCGGCAGGGTCGTACGGCCGCAACCGAACCAGCCGCTCTCGAATCATCAGCGCCTTGCGATCGAACTCCAGGGCCTTCGCTCGATCGTCCTTCACCTGAAACGCGGCGTCGTTGTAGGCATTTCCCAGGTCCGCCTGGTACCGCGGGTCGTCCGGACGAACGAGCTTTTCCCAGATCGCGATCGCACGCTCGTTTTGCCCCTGTCGATGCAGGGCCCTGGCGAGGCTGTCCTGGATCTCGCGGTCGGCCGGGGCGGCGGCTGCCAGGGCCTCGTACAACCGCAGGGACTCGGCGTAGGACCGGTCGGCCGGTTGTTGCTGGCCGAGGTCCCTGTAGATGGTCCCGACGTTCTCGTAAATCGCGGCCAGCTCTCTGCGCAGGGACGAGTCGAACCCGCGTTCCCAGAGGAACTGTTGATAGAACCCCAGGGCGGACCGGAGGAGCCGGTCCCGCAACGGCGAGAGGGCAGGGGCCTTGAGCCTGGCGTCGCCGCTGATGGCGGCCAGGTTGTCCTTGACCACCTCCCGGGCCCGGGCGAAGTTCTCCTCGGCGTTCCGGAGGGCCGCGACGGCCCGCGTGCGACCGGCTTCGGCGGCCTTCGTGGCCGCTTCGGCGGCCTTCATGGCCGGTTCGGTGTTCTTCCTGGCCGCCGAAGCGGCCTTCACGGCCGCTTCGGCTTGTTCCCGCCGTCTGACCTCTTGCTCTTTCGCACGGTCGGCTTCGATCCGGGCGATTCGTTCTTCCTCGGCCGCACGAGCCTCGCGTCGCGACTGCCTCATCGACTGGACGGCGATGATCAGGGAGAAGATGGTGGTCAGAAACAGCACCGCCGCCAGCGTTCCGCCGAGCGCGGCGATGGTCCGGCGTCGTGAAACCGGCAGCGGCGAGGGACCGGTGGTTGAGGGCTCGGTCACACCCCCGCGATCGTCCTTGACCGGTTGTATCACGGCCAAGGACGGGAACGATTCGCGGATTTGGTCGGCCAGTTCGGGATGATGGTCGACGTACTCCTGCACGGTTGGGCGTTCGCCGCGCCGGCAACGTTCCGCGAACTCATCCGCGAGGCGATCGAGCAGGACGAGGCGTTCGGAGCTGTCGGAGGCCATGTCAGAGATCCTCCTGCCCCGGGCATCGTGGCGAGGATTCCCTCGGGGCGCCTGAGTGCATGAAAATAGCGATTTGTCTGGCCGACCCTTCGATGTCCAGGATGACGGCCGTGGTCGCGGTCACCACTCCTAAGGTATTCAATGATAAGATCCCCCGATCGGTCGGGTCGAGTATTTGCCGGCTGACCGTGCTCGTCGTCGCATCGGGACGGCCGACGTCTCGGTCTTGCCGCTGGTGGCCTGGATGGTCTAGGCTGAATCGGCGTTGACGCCCCGGTCGAATCCGGCGAGGATCGGCCGGATCACACCGGGAACCCGAGTGGAAGATTTCGCAATGGTGCATTCGCCCGATCTCGCCGACGACATGGAGTTCGTCAAGGCGCTCGCCCGCGAGGCGGCCGGGGTGGCCCTCTCGCGTCGACGGAGCGTCACGCCCCAGGAGAAAGAGAACCAGACCTATGTGACGGACCTCGACCACGACCTGGAGCGCCTGGTCCGCGACCGGCTCGGCGAGCGGTTCCCCGACGACGTCCTGACGGGCGAGGAATATGCCACCGGGGGCGGCAGCGGACCGCGTCGATGGTCGATCGATCCGATCGACGGCACGGGGAACCTGGTCCACGGCCTGCCGCTGTGGGCGATCAGCATCGGCCTGATCGCCGACGGCGAGCCGGTCCTGGGCGTGATCGCCATCCCCCCGCTGGGCGAGCTGTTCTGGGCCGTCAAGGGGGGCGGGGCCTGGCTTGACGGCCATCGGCTGGTCGTCAGCGATGCCGACGCGTTCCACAACCAGGACAACGTGTGCCTCGGCACCAATGCCATGCGGGCGGTTGACCCGAGGACCATGCCCGGCCGGCTCCGCGACCTGGGAAGCGCCTGCTGCGAGCAATCGTTCGTCGCCTCCAACCGGCTCCAGTGCTGCACGTTCCTCGGCGAGGCGACCCACGACGTCGCCGCCGGCGTCGTCATCGTCGCCGAGGCCGGGTGTCACTTCGGCACCATCGACGGCGAACGGCTCACCCCGGCCGAGATGGTCCGCCGCACGCCCGTCGCCTGCCCCACCTTCATCGCCGCGCCCCGGCGCCTCGATGCCCTGATGGCCATGGCCAGGAGACTCTGAGATGACCGGCGGTCACTGGGGCGTCAAGAGCTACGAGAACGACGAGGCCCACGAAGCGATCGACGCGGGCTTCGACCGGGTCCACGGCGATCATTACGACGAGCTGATGGACGACCGCAACCCGATTACCTTCGAGCAGGTCCAGCAGCGGCTGGCGGACCCGCGGACCCTCCAGGCGTCGATCGATGCCCTGTGGGAGTCGATCGGTCGCGAGAATGCGCCGGAGACCTGGGACGATGTGGAACGCCTCGCCCTTGCCGGTCTCGTCGTCCGTCACGCCGAGCTGAAGGTCCCGATCCCCGAGGAATGGCGGCTCCGCGCCATCGAGTGGCTGGAACGCGAGGAGATCGAATGGCACGAGGCCACACTGCGCCGGCTGCGTCGCCAGAAGGAGGTCGATCTGCTCCGGGGCGCCGCCGGTGTGACGGGACCGGGAAATCAACCGGGCGTCGCCTCGTGACCAAGATGCCACGAGGCGACGTTGACGGAATCATAGGGTTCGGACAATCAGAATGCCTCTGTGGGTCAAGCTTCCAGCCTGTCGGGGGCTGAACACCCGCGCCCAGCGCCGGTGATGGTTCCTTGTCGCGTCCCGATCAGTCCTTCTTCTCTTCCTTCTTCTCCGCCGCCTTCTCCTTCTTCAGCTTGAAGAGAAAGACCTCGCCCTCGGCCTGCTCGAATTCCTTGGGCCGATCCTTGCCCGGCATGGAGAC
Source organism: uncultured Planctomycetota bacterium (assembly GCA_963777695.1). Classification (GTDB taxonomy): domain Bacteria; phylum Planctomycetota; class Planctomycetia; order Isosphaerales; family Isosphaeraceae; genus CAVZRC01. The sequence goes on along the minus strand of CAVZRC010000004.1, from coordinate 4,152,309 downwards.
GCAGAGAGTCAGCTTATCGCCGTCGATCTTGTAGAGGCATTTCGCGGTCTGCCCCTTGGCCTCCTCGGGGCCGTCGTCGATGACGAAGTCGGCCGTGGCGTGGGGCTTGGCCTTCGGGTCGAGCTTGATCTTGCACTTGTAATCGATCCCATTGACGCTCGCCTTGAGCATCTCGCCGTCGAAGGTCCACTTGGAATCGATGCCCTCGTCCTCCGCCGCGACCCAGGTCCCTTTCAAGGACTTGAGCGCCTCGGCCGAAGGCTTGTCGTCGTCGGCCAGCGCGATTGCCGTTCCGCCGATCCGACCGAATCCGGCCCAGAGCGCCAGGCCGAGCAAGATGGCCAGGCCGTTTCTGGACATACGCATACCCATCGAATTCGTCAAAGCCATGAAGATCATCCCTCAAGAGGTGTCCGCATCGGTCGTGGATCGGCGCCTCCCGCGCATCCCGCTTCCGCTTCGACGAGGCGCCCGATCCGTCGAGAATGACCCCGGGATTGGATCATTTCGGCCCAAGGCGTGCAAGAGGTTGTCCCCGGGACGTGGGTTTTGTGCACCGCGGAATTGCAGATTACGGATTCCTGACTTCCTGGGCGGTGGATTCTCCGCGTCGATTTGCAGCCCTGGAACATCACGGGCCGGGGTGGGCCGGCCGATCCAGAGGGCCAGTCGTCGGCCCACGAAGGCTTGCAAGGCCGCCGGGAGTTCGTCAACATGAATTCTGGCGATGGTCGTAGCCGGGCCGGTCGGCCGGCGCGGCCGCGGGTGGAATTCCAACAGCGTCAGGCCATCGGTTGGTGGATGACGCAAACGGAAAGGAGCCGCGATCGACCATGGGAGCGAATCGGCGGCGAGCCGGGGCGGGCTCCGCGCGGACGGCCAGAGCTGCGGCATGGGCCCCGCTAGTGGCGGCGATCGGGTTTGGCCTCTGGGCGTGTGCCGGAGTCGAGGCGATCGCCGCGGAGGGCCCTGCATCCCGGCCGACCAGCGCGGGGTGTATCGCCGCGGCGGACCGGCTCGATCGGCCGGACTTGTCGCGCCAACGACGGGACGGCCCACCGCACAAACCAGTCGGGCCAAGGTCGTGCTGGCGTCCGACGACTGGACGTTCCGGCCGACCGTGGTGGTCCGCCGGGGCTCGTCGCAGGGCAGCGGGACGATCATCGCCTCGATCGACGGCGAGACCCTCGTCCTGACCGCCGCCCACGTGGTACAAGAGCCGGGCCCGATCACCGTCGAGCTCCATCGGTATAACCTCGGCCTGGAACGGTTGTCGGCCGAGCCGGGGAAATGGCCGCGCCCGGTCGTCGCCTCCGTGGCGGCCAGGGACCTTGCCGCCGACCTGGCGGTCCTCCGCATCGAGAAGATCGCGGCGTTGCCCTACGTGGCCCGGCTGGCGCCCGGATTCCAGGATCCGCCCTCCGATTCGTTCGTCACCTCGATCGGGATCGACCTGGGAACCCGGCTCTCGAGCTGGACCTCCCGGCTGGTCGAAGCCCTCTGGTTCGAGCTGAACGATAACCGCGACGAACGGCTCTTCTTCATCACGGCCCGGATCCCCGAGCACGGGCGGTCCGGCGGCGGACTCTTCCTGCCCAACGGCGAGCTGGTCGGCGTCTGCATCGGCCACGCCGAGCTGGTCCCCGGGGAACGCCAGGGCGTCTTCGCCTCGCGCGAGAGCATCCGCCAACTCCTCCGCGACGACCACCTCGATGCGGTCGTCGTGCGATCGGAGCTGTGGCATCACTACCACAGCCCCGCCACCTCCGGCACCGTCACCGATGACAGGGCCAAGGCCGACGCCAAGAGCCTGACGACTTCCCCGATCACGCCGACTCGCGCCGTCGAAGGAAGTCGCCAGTAAGACCTCCCGCCGGATCGCGACGGCCGCGGTCCGGTATCGGTCACGGCCCGCCTTGATTTTTCAACGCGAGCTGGAGGACTTGCCCGACGACCCACCAGACGACGTTCATCGCGATCGAGAGGCCGACCATCTTCCCTCCCTTGGGCTTGCCCTGGATCATCCAGACGATCCCGGCGATGCAGCCGATGCCCCCGCAGAGCACGGCGACGACGATGTCCCCGGTCGAGAGGTCTTCGTCGCCCGCAGCGGATTTCTTCTTCTTACCCTTGGCCTTGGCCTTCTTGAGCGCCGGGTCGAAGATCTCGCCGCAATAGCGGCACTTGGCCGCGGAGGCCAAGATCATCTCGCCGCACATCGGGCAGGGACGTCGGGCCTCGCCCCCCGGGGCCTCCGCGGCGGGGGCCGGGACATCGCCCGTGACCGCATACGGCTTGTCCGAATCGAGATCGCCGTACGGGTCGGGCCCTCCGGAGCTATCGATCAGCTCCGCGTCGTAGATCGGCTCCGGACAGGTCACGGTGGCCCCGCAACCCGGACACTTGGACGACTTGCCCGCCGCATCGTCGGGTGCCTTGAGCTTCTTGCCGCACTGCATGCACGAGAACGAGATGGCCATCGGCCGCTCCTGTGATAGTAGGCAGTGGGCAGTGGGCAGTGGGCAGTAAAATACCCTGCATGCCCCGCCACTGCGTCAAGCTCAATCGTGACGGACGCAGGATCGATCAGCGAAAGCAGGCAACGTGACTCGTCACGCACATCCCTACACTGCCCACTCCCCACACCCCACTACTTGCTATCTTTCAGCGAGAACTCGAGCACGGTCTTGCCCAGCACGATCTGATCGCCGGCCTTGAGGATCTGGCGCTGGATGGGGATGCCGTTGACATAGGTGCCGTCGGAGGTCTTCATGTCCTCGATTTCGAACCGGCCCCCGCGGTCGTGGATCAGGGCGTGCCGGGGCTCGATGGCCTCATCCTTGAACAGGTAGACATCGGCCTTGGGCGAGCTGCCGAGCACGGTCGGGTTGCGGAAGATGACGAACTGCTTGCCCGCGAGGGGCCCGGCCCGCATCAGCAGCCAGGCCGACTTGGTCCATTGCTCGACGATGCCGACGAAGAGCCCGACCATCAGGCCGATGAGGGTGAGCCCGATCGCCCGGCTGAGCCAGGCCTCGCCGTCGGTCGGCGGGAAGGCGATGGCGATCGGGTCGAACACCAGGCCGCCGAGCAGGCCGCCCATCACGGCGCCGAGGAGGCCATTGAGCACGACCTTCGACTCCCGCAAGGCGATGCCCTGGCCGATGCCGGCGGGGATCGCCGCCAGCGACCAGGCGGCGCCTCGGCCCATCATGAAGATCAAGAGGGCGATGCCCGTCGGCATCGCATTCGGCTGGGGGTTATTCCAGAATTTTACGCTAATATTGATCATGATCACGAAGATGATGCCGGCCGGGATGATCACGATGAGCCCCCCCCGAAGCCGACGCCCAGGCCGACCGCCGCGCTGATCATCGCCCGCGGGGCGTTGCGGCACATGATCCCCTCGGCGGCGCCCAGGAACAGGCCCACGAACCCCGCGACGGTCGGGAATAGCAGAAGCGCCACCAGTTGATCGTTCTGGTTGGCGTCGCTGATGAACGGCTCGAAGATCATCCACCCGACGAACGCCCCCAGTCCGCTGGCCAGGCTCAGGTAGAAGTAGCTCGAATACAGCACGCGGAGGATCCACGGCTGGGCCTCGACCTCGGGCATCGATCGATTCAGCATCGCCTGCTCGTCCAGGAACGCGTCCACCTTGGGCGAGAACAGGTCGTCGGAGGACAGTCGGAGCGGCTCATTCGGCCTCGACATGGACATGGGCCTCGTCTCCTTCCTGGGGCAATCGGCTTTCGGTCACGGCTTCTTGGCATCGACGGGCGCCGTCGGCGCCGGCGAGGACTCCGGCTTCGGCGTCGCGGCCGGGGTTTCCTTCGCGTCAACGGGGGCCGGCGCCGTCGGCACCGGCTGCGACTTCTCGGCCCTGGACTCTTGCGGGGTCGAGGGCGGTTGCTGGGCCCGCGCGGCGTTCGCGAACCGATCGAGCAGCAAGCGGCTCAGGTATTCATCCTCGGACGAGGTGTTGCCGTACTGGGCCTTGATATCCGCGATCCGCTTGTCGGCGCCGACCAGTTGGGCGCGGATCTCCGCGAACGCGGTCTCCGCCTGCTGGCTCTTCGACTGTGCGGCGTCGAGCGGCCTGGCGACCGCCGTCAGGTCGCGGTGCAACCGGTCGAGCTGGTCGGAAAGGCCGAGGCGCAACAGGGAAGCGACCCCGTTGCTCGCCACCATGGTCTCGACGAACCGCTGGCGCTCCCAGCCCGAGAACACGGTCGCCACCAGGTAGCCCGCGAGGAAGATCGCCACGTACATCATCAACTGTCCCATGGGCGGAAGCAAGTCGCCGGCGTCTCCCTGCGCGGGTCCCTCGGCCCTGGGTGGATGCCCCGAGACCCGCCCCTCGCCCGTGCGCATTGCCGTCCATGCCGCCGGGGACCGAGCCCTCCGCGCCGGCGACGGGCATCCCGGTCAGGATCCGGTCGCCGACCCAGAAATGCTCGGTCAAGGCCGGCTTCCCGTCCTTCCAGACGAAGACGCCCTCGATCTGACGGATCGGGTCGATCACGTGCGCGACGTGGCCCGGCTGCGAGAAGAAATGCTCATGGATGAACCGGTCGCGATCCGACAGGAAGATCCCGAAGTCCGGGTGCGTATGATACCAGCCGACGATCTTGAGCGCGGCGTACTTCGTGTCCATCTCGGAGTTGATCTTCGCCCAGGTCTCGTGGGTGAACGTCACCTCGGCGAACTGTTTCTTGGCCCCCTCGCCGCGGATCGATTCGGTGATCTTGGCGAACGGCCCGATCTCGTCGCGATGCCAGGTCCCGACCAGCACCCCGCAGATCTCGACCGTGGTGTCCTCGCCGGCGTGCTTCCAGAGCGCGGCATGGACCTCGGGCGCGAAGAAGACGCGATACGGCTCGTTCCGCCCGCCGGGAAAGACCCCCTTCGGCAGATCCTCGCCCTTCAGCAGCCGGATGTCGAGTTCGCTCATAGCCTTTGGTCCTGGGTCATGGGATCTTAATAACATCCCAGTAGGGTGGGTGAAACCCACCGGATTTCTGGATTCGCAAGGCACTCGGTGGGTTTCACCCACCCTACGAATCTATACAGACAAGGCCCCGAGGACCGACGATCGGTCGCCCCCGAGCTCGTAGTACCGTTGCGACAGCCCGGCTCGGCCGCCGAGGACGTCCCAGGGGGGGATGCCGATCTCGGCCAGGGTCTTGTCGCGAAGGTCCGCCCGGCCGCCGTCGATCGTATGGAACATCGAAGGGGTTCGCGGCCGATGACAGCGCGGGCATCGGCCCTGGTCCTCGGTGACCTTGCCCAGCGAGGTGAAGATCGGCTCGTCCTCGCCGCAGTCGGAGCAGTGGAGCGACGCGAGCAGGTCGCGGCCGGTCTCGATGACCGCCCCGGGGCCGAGGTCGGAGCGGACGCGCTCCAACAGGTCGCCGACCCGGGTCCCGGCGGCGGTCGCGTCGAGGACCTCGACGGGCTCGTCGGCGTCGTGAGCCGGGCAGTCGTCCTTTCGTGTGTAGTTCACGAGGTAGCTCTGGTGATAAGTGCCGTCGAAGATGAAGCCCTGGCCGGCGATGACGTCCAGGCCGTGGAGGTACTTGACGGCCTCCTGGACCTGCACGCCGGCGACGATCGAGGCGGTGGTGGGGGTCGTCGGGACCTTGCCCTGCTCCATCTCGCCCCGGGAGAGCAGGGCGCAGCTGCGCCGGGCCTCGAGCATCTTCCAGTCGTTCTCGCCCATGGTGCACTCATAGCACGGCCCGGTGGCCGGGTCGAAGACGCGGGCGACGCCGTCGAGTCGCTCGATGGCCCCGTCGATCCAGACCTTGCCGGCCCGCGCGGCGGCCAGGTTGATGGCGACGCGGGCCTCGCGATTATCCAGGCCCCCCAGGATCACGTCGGCCCACCGATACACGCCCAGCCCCAGGTCGTAGACCACGTTGCCGACATACGGCCGGACGCGGATCCCCGGATAGATCTCGGCGGCGCGGTCGGCGGCGACCTCGGCCTTGGGCCGCCCACAGTCGGCCTCGCGGAACAGGATCGACCGCGACAGGTTCGAGTTCTCGATCCGGTCGCGATCGGCGAGGAACACCCGGCCGATCCCCAGCAGCGCCAGGTTCTTGAGGATCTCGTTGCCCAGCGCCCCGGCGCCGATGACCAGGACCTTCGCCTCGGCCAGTCGCGGCTGGTCCCACCAACTGATCAGGCGGAACCGCGCGAACCGGTCGTCGGGTTCGGCGGCCGACTCGGCCTCATCTATCCGGATCACATCGCTCAAGGCGGATACCTCCTGGGTTGCCCCGGCCGGCCCTCGCGCGGGCCGGGTCGCGGGCCTTCCTCTAGAACCCGGGCCTCCGACCTCGCGAGACGTCGATGGCGACGATGATCGCCATCACGAGGGGGATCGCGTAAATCAGGGTGAAGATCGTCCCCATCACCAGCCCGAACCAGGCCCGTCCCCGGCCGAGGAGCTTCGGGTTCCGCTTCAGGGTCATCAGCGCCTTGATGCTGACGAGGATCGCGAGCAGGCCGAAGAACGGCAAGAGCGAGAACAGCCCGAGATAGCCGGCCGCGATGGCCGAGGCCGGCCGGCCGGCGGGCGTCAGGAACCGATCGAGGTCCTCCGGCACGGACGCGGCATCGCGGAGGTTCGGGTCGAGATACTCCTCGCAATAGCGGCATTTCCGCGCGACCGCCAGGATCATCTCACCGCAATAGGGGCACGGCTTGACCTCCTCGGGGGCGATCAATCCCTCCGACATGTCGGATCTCCCTGGCCCGCGGTGATCTCCGGCTGGAGCCGGAGCACGTCGCCGCTGTGGATATCGGCCGAGGCCAGCGTCTGGTCGTCGAGCAACTGCCGCCCGCTGGCCTTATGGTGGAACTTGTAACTCATCAACTGCCCGTCCGGGCTGTAACGCGGCAGATTCATCTTCTCGACCAGGACCGCGATCACCCGGTTCACCGGCGCGTCGGACGGCAGCTCGACCAACTGCTTCTTATTCCCCGTCGCGTCCCAGACTTCGATCGTCAGCTTGTTCATGATCCCGGGTCCTTATGGCCGTCGTCCCTGTGTGGGTGATTGTGATGGGTCTCGGGAATTCTAGCAATGGACCAAGGACAAAAGTAGGCGATCATCCGGGCCGGGCGATTATAGCCGCGGCCCGGGGATTATAACAAAGGGCCAAGCAGAATTGACCGAGCACGATTGGATTCAAGCCGCCCGGCGCCCGGTGTCCGCCAGGCCGACCCGCCCTCGACACGACGCCGATGGACGCTCATCTCACGAGTGCCAATACTGTCTGTGCAGGAACGCGACGGCCGCCAGCAGGTCGAACGTGTCCCGCCCGGGCTCGATATACAGGGACCAGACCGTCGTCGTCGGGAGGTCGAAGCCGCCGAACAGCCTCGGGGCACCCGAAACGGTGCCGACGAGGTAGTGATGCCACCAGAAGAATGGCGTGTAGAACGTCCAGGATTCGCCATCGGCCATCTCCAGGGCGTGGTGCTTGCGGACGATCGACCGGACAGTCAAGATCCACACAATTTCACCATTCCGGCGCATCGCGTATCTCACGCCGGGCACGAGCCCCTCGGAGCGAATGATGCCCCGCTCGCGCCCGCCGGCATCGAGCACTCTCACCCGTGTTGAAACCCGATGTCGAGGCTCCAGGCGCAGGAATAGCGTCCCCGGCGACTCGCTCGTAACCTCGTCGCGGCCGGACGCATCGAAGACGCGGACGGGATCGGCCGACTCCCCTCCGATCTCGGAATAGTACCAGCGAGCCTGATCCAGCCAGGCCGGCCTCTCAAGCCCCGCGCGCGCGGTGGAACCTTGCCGTCGTCGGTAGTTTCGCACCGCGACCGCGACGACCAGCAGCACCGCCGTCCACGAGATCCATGGAAGCTTCTCGCTCGCGGCGAAGAAGCCGGCGACAGGCACCACGACGGCCACCATCACGGCGAGCGTGCGGAGGAACCCGAGCAAGTCCCACGCAGAGCCGATCATGATGCGGGTCCTCGGGCGGCGTCCGAAAAACCGGGCTGGGAGGGCCCGAAGCTACACCTAACCCCGATTCGCACTCTCCCGGTCCCACCGCGTCAAGGCAGGATGTCATCGACGGCAATCGGCCGGAGCGGATGGCCGCCGATGACGACCGGGATCTGCTGACCGGGGCCATAGATCGTCGGACTCGGATAACTGCCGGCAATCGGCCCGGAGTACACCTCGACCTGGCGGTCGACCAGGTTGACGATCCAGTAGACGGGGATACCGGCCCTGGCATAGGCCGGGAGCTTCTTGCCGCGATCCCCGCCCAGCGTCGATTCGGAGACCTCGACCAGCATTGCCACGTCCGCCGGCTCGGGGATCCGATGCCGGTAATCCGATCGGGAACCCCGGACAACGGAGACGTCCGGCTCGGGCTCATCGTAGGCGGGGATCCGCACCGGCTCTTCCTTCCGCGCCGACCATCCGGCCGGCAGTTGATCCTTGAGGATCTCGTGGACTGATGTCGCGGAATAGCTGTGTTCGGGATTCTTCGCCATCTTGTCCACCAGGTAACCGTCGATCAGTTCGACCTTCCCGGGATTTTCCAGCGCACCCGCCCTGATGATGCGCTCATACTCGTCCACCGTGATGCGGTGCAACGGTGGCGAAGTGAATGGCAACGGCATCGTCGCTGGCGTTGACGTGATCGTGGACATGGCCATCTCCCCCTTCCCCTCGGACTCGTCCCATCGGACCGGTTCGAGCACAGCCCGACTGATATCATCCCCGAAACAGGATGAACGTCAAAGAGCAATGGATTGCCACTGGGCGGAGAGGGATTCGATCGCGAGACGACTTGCCGCCCGGCGACGTGTCGCCTTAAGATCGTGGAATCGGCAGGGAACTGCGATCGAACAATCAAGGGCGACGTGCGTATTAAGCTGTCGTGCCCGCCGGCGCCCGATTCGACCGCGGGGAGATCCGTCCCCCGAATGGTTCCCGACGTCATCGACATTGACTCATCCGGAGGATTCTCAAGATGTTACGATGGGTGAGCTTCGCGGTCGTCCTGGTCTTGCTGACCGCGGCGGCGACCCTGATCCCCCAGTTCCTGCCGGACAAGGAAGCCGCGCCGAAGGTCCCGGTCAATACCAGCACGGGACCCCAGCCCAAGGTCGAGTTCGACGAGCCGCTGATCTACGATTTCGGCAAGATGGCCCAGTTCGAGAAGAGTACGCACGGCTGGCGGATCAAGAACACCGGCCAGAAGGACCTCGAGCTGTGGATGATCGGCAAGCCGACGTGTTCTTGCACCATCGCCAAGCTCGAGAACAACCAGAAGGCGACCGTCAAGCCGGGCGAGTCGACCACGATCGACCTCGAATGGAACACCAAGAATCTCGCCGAGGACTATTCGCAGGGGGCGACATTCGGGACCAACGACCCGTCACTCGACAACTTCAAGCTGGTGGTCAAGGGGAAGAACTATCCGCCCATCGTGGTCTTCCCCCCCGAAATGATCCAGTTCTCGACGATCTCCAATGAAGAGCCCCACAGCTACCGCGTCGCCGTCTACTCGCAGGACCGGCCGGCCACGAAGGTGACCAAGGTGACGTCTTCGAGGCCGGCGCAGATTGGCGGCCAGTTCCGGCCGTTGAGTCCCCAGGAAGCCAAGCAGCTCAAGACGGAGGCCGGTTACCAGGTGGCCGTCGAGGTCAAGCCCGGCATGCCCGTCGGCCAGTTCCTCGAGGAGCTGATCATCGAGACCGACCACCCGAAGCGATCCGAGGTGAAGGTCTCCGTTGCCGGCAACGTGATCGGGCCGATCAGCGTCGTCCCTCCGGGGTTGAGGATGCACGACGTCACCACCCAGGGCATGACGCGAGACCTCACCGTGCTGGTCCGGGGCGGCAAGGAGGTCCATTTCGAGGTCTCCTCCGCGCCGGAGAAACTCAAGCTCGAGGTCGTTCCGGACGAGAGTCCGGGCATGAAAGGCCGGTATCGCTTGAGGATCACCGTGCCGGCCGGCACGGCTTCCGGCAAGATCGAGGGCCTGATCATCCTGAAGACCGACCACCCTATGGTCAGCGAGCTGAAGATCCCGGTGGATATCTTCGTCCTGCGATCGGGCGCCGGCTGAGAGGCCGCGAGCGCATCGATTCCCGTCCGTCCGATTCCGGAGGTTCTCCGCGATGACTCGTTGGATCATCCTGGCGTGTGGGGTGGTCGTCCTGACCGTGTTGGGGACGCTCGCCCTCATCTATTCGCCCGACACGTCAACCGAACCGGCCTTCGCGCTGCACGGCAAGCCCGAAGGGCCGCCGCCGAAGCTCGAGGTCGTCGGGCCGCAGGAATTCCACTTCGGCTCGATGCCCAAGCGGACCGATGGCGCCCACTCCTGGGAGATCAAGAACGTCGGCGAGGGTGTGCTCGAGCTCTGGCTCGAGGAGACGTCCTGCTCCTGCACGGTCGCCAAGCTCGTCGATGACAAGGAGACGGAGGCGGGCGAAGTGAAGAAGAAGGTCAGGATCGCGCCGGGCAAGTCGACGCCGATCGAGGTGACCTGGGAGACCCGGGATTGGACGAACTTCGGCCAGTCGGTCACGCTGGGGACCAACGACCCCGAGAAGTCGGTGATCAACCTGATCGTCAAAGGGAAGGTGCTGCTCCCGGTCGCGGTCGAGCCCTCGACCACGGTTTCCTTCCCCAACGCGTCCAACGAGGAGACCAGTCGGGAAAGCATCACGGTCCTCTCGCCGGACCACGCCGGTTTGAAGTTGACGAAGATCCTCAACTCCAAGCCCGACCGGATCGTCGCCGAGGCCCGACCAATGACGCCCGATGAGATCAAGGCGCTCAAGGTTAAGTCGGGATATCACCTGGACATCGCGATCAAACCGGGCATGCCCGTGGGGCCGTTCCACGATGAGCTGATCATCCAGACCGACCATCCCGCCGCGTCCGAGGTCAAGGTCACGATCGCGGGGCGGGTCGTGGGGCCGATCACCGTCGATCCCGAGAAGCTGGAGATGTTCAACGTCGGGAGCCGGGAAGGCGCGTTGCGCGACTTACGGCTGACGGTCCGCGGGGGACGGGACACCCATTTCGAGGTCGCCGGCGCCCCCGAGCCACTGAAGGTGACCATCGTCCCGGATGAGAAGTCGGGACGGAAAGGCCGATATCGCCTGACGGTCACCGTGCCGCCCGGCGCCCCCGCCGGCCTCGTCAATCAGCGGATCATCCTCAAGACCGACCACCCCCAGGTCGGCCAGATCGAGATCCCGGTGAGCATCTACATCGCGCGGTCGACCGCCGGCTGAGCGATCCGCGGCCGTACCGACGCGCCGGGACGGTTCGATTGACCTGTTCGCCGAGGTGGCGGGACGCTAAAACTCTTCCTGGTCATTAGAACCTATCCCAGCAGGAGTCTTTGTAGGGTGGGTGAAACCCACCAAGTCTTTCGGCGACAAGGCATTCGGTGGGTTTCACCCACCCTACTGGGATGGACTTTTTGTCATTGGTCATTGGTCATTCGTGACAGAGGCCGGATCTTACGTCGAGTGACGGATGCTCGACATGACGTGCTTGCGCCCCCGGCGCACGAGGAAAGGGAAGGATAAGACGATGAACCGAATCGACTTCCGCCCCTGGGCCGGCGTCGCCCTCTGCGTGGCGCTCCTGGCCTACGTGGGGTGCTCGTCGTCGAGCCCGACCGGCCACTCTTCCCCGCCTTCGACCACCTCGTCCGGGAAAGCAGCCGGCCCCAAGGGCGATCCCGCGCAGGGTGGAGGTGCCTCGACGTCCCAGAAACTGCTGGCGAACCTGCGGGATCCCGCCGCGGTCCTGATCGTCTCGGGCGAGCAAAACGGCTACCTGGAGCCGTGCGGCTGCTCGGAAGGGCAGCTCGGCGGACTGCTCCGCCGCTACGACCTCGTCGAGCGGCTGCATAGCCAGAACCACTGGCCGACGGCGCTGATCGACCTGGGGAGCCTGTTGAAGAATCCGGCCGACCCCAATGCCAAGGGCGGCTTGGAGCAGGCCAAACTCAAGTTCAGCTATTCGCTCCGGGCCCTGAAGCTCCTGAACTACAGTGCCCTGGCATTCAGTGCCGATGACCTGAAGCTCGGTGTGGGCGAGGCCCTGGGAATCTTCCTCAACGACCTGGGCGATACCACCAAGATCGTCGTCGCCAACGTCGAGGCGCCGGGCTACGAGTCGCTGTTCCGGCCCAGCCTGATCGTCACGGCCGGCACGGTGAAGCTGGGCGTCACGTCCGTCATCGACCCGGAGGCCCTCAAGAAGCTGTCCGATCCCGACAAGGACACCATCTTCCCCAAGGTCCAGCGGCCGGACGAGGTCTTGCCCGGCGTGCTGGCCGACCTCGAGCCCAAGAGCGATTACCAGGTCCTGATGGTCCAAGGGCCCCCGGCGCTGGCCAAGCGGCTCGCCGAGGCCTACCCCGGCTTCGACATCGTCGTCTCGACGTCGGATTACGACGACGTTCTCAAGCACGATGCCGAGATGCTCAACAACGACAAGACCATGCTGGTGAGCGTCGGCCGGAAGGGGAAGTATGTCGGGGTCTTCGGACTCTATCCCAAGGAGGCGGAGCGGCTCCGCTATTACGTCGTGAACCTGGACAAGAAGTACGACGACCCGGCCTCGCCCATGAAGACCCTGATCGAGGACGAATACCGCGACACGCTCCGCGTGGCCGAGATCGTCGAGAAATACAAGCAGCGCGGTTACGCCAAGGGCGCCCCTGGGGCGACGTACGTGGGGGTCGAGAACTGCAAGTCCTGCCACCCCAATACTTACATGAAGTGGTCCACGACGAAGCACGCCCATGCCTTCGAAGCCCTGGAGAAAGACCCCAAGCCGAATGTGATCTATGATGCGGAATGCATCACATGCCACACGACCGGCTTCGAATACACCTCGGGATGGCGATCCAAGACCGAGACTCCCTACCTGGCCGGCAACCAGTGCGAGAACTGCCACGGACCGGCCTCGAAGCACGTCATCGAGCCCGACAACGTCGAGTATCGCAAGTTGATGTCGCTGACGGCCGAGCAGGCCAACAAGAACCAGTTGTGCACGTACTGCCACGACGGCGACAACTCGCCCCATTTCGACTTCGCCACGTACTACGGCAAGATCACCCACAAGGGGCTCGATGATTACAAGGACCCGAAGACCCACCGCGGCTTCGCACCCCGGCTGGCGCGGTCCAGCCCCGGCGCCGCCGATGGTGCGCCCGCCGATGCCAAGCCCGGCCATTGACCCATCCCACCGATCCGAGGAAAGGAGTCCCCGATGAGCGAAGCCGCGACGTCCGGAGCCCTCGAACCGACCGACCGGCCGATGGGCCTGATTGCCCGGTATCGCCAGGACCACCGCAACCCGGTCAATCACTTCCTCCACGTCGGAGTCGGCTGGCCGATGGTCGCCGCCGCCGTCCTGCTGGTCCCCTTCCGCCCGCTCTGGTCGCTGGCCCTGGTCCCGGCGGCCTACGCGATCATGTTCTTCGGCCATTTCGTCTTCGAACGGAATACGCCCACGATCCTCAAGCACCCGAGCACGCCGTTCGTCGTCGCCTTCGCGGTGATCCGAGGACTCTGCGGCGGATTGGTCCGCCTGGCGACCCCTCGTCGCGCCGGCTAAACTGGAACGGATGACTTACCGAACCGGACGAGGATCGATCCATGGCCACCGCGACCCTCCCAACTGTCACGCCCCGCATCGGCCCGGCCGATCATGGCCGGCGCATGACGCTGGACGAATTCATCGAGGCCGACTGGCAAGAAGGCTGGCTCTATGAACTGGCACGAGGAGTCGTCGAGGTGACCGAAGTTCCAGGCCCCAAGCATGGGCGCACCGTCAATCGGTTCGCGCGGATGTTTATCCTTTACGATGAGCGTCATCCCGGCCGAATCCAGTATCAGGCCGGGGGAGGCGAATGCCGGATGAGGCTCCCGGGCATGGTCTCGGACCGCCACCCGGACCAGGCCATCTACCTCGACCCCGAACCTCCCGGACCCAGGGTCTGGACGAAATGGGTGCCGCATATCGTCGTCGAGATTCTCAGCCCCGGCGGCGAGGATCGCGACCTCATCGACAAGCGTGAAGAATACCTCCGCGTCGGCGTCCGCGAATACTGGATCCTCGATCCCGAACAGCGCCGACTGATCGTCCTCGCCCGCGAGGGTGATACTTGGGAAGAGACCGTCATCCCCGAATCCGGCGTCTACCGGACCCACTTCCTCCCCGGCCTGGAAGTCCGCCCCGCCGAACTCCTCGGCCCTGCCGCGGCCAACTGAACCTAAGTATACCATCGATCTTGACAGACCTTCGCCACTACGGCTAACCTCATTCGGTAGGCTTCACCCACCCTCCGATGAGCGCCGCCAAGGACGAAGGACCAATCACGATGGCCGATCCCATCAAGTACGAAGATTTTGCCAAGCTGGAGCTTCGGGTCGCCAAGGTCCTGGAGGCGCGGGCGCATCCCAACGCGGACAAGCTGATGCTCTTGCAGATCGACGTGGGCGACCAGCAGAAGCAGATCGTCGCCGGGATTCGCCAGCACTACACCCCGGAGCAGCTCGTAGGCAAGTCGATCATCGTGGTCAACAACCTGGAGCCGGCCATGCTGCGCGGCGAGACATCCAACGGGATGCTGCTGGCGGCGACCTCGAACGAGAAGGTGGTCCTGCTGACGGTTGACGACCCGGATTGCGTGGTGGGGGCCAAGATCAAGTAGCTCAGTGGTCAGTGTTCATCAATCCGAAAGGGACCAATGACCAATGACCACTGACCAATGACCACGTTGCGACGCGACCTCGGCGACTTCCAGACGCCGCCCGAGCTGGTCACCGCGGTGCTGGCCACGCTGGGTCCGATCGGCGCGCGCTGGCCTCGGGTGCTGGAGCCGACGTGCGGCCGGGGCCACTTCCTGGGCGGGCTGCTGGGACATGCGTCGCCTCCGCGCGAGCTCCAGGGCATCGAGATCCAGCCGGCCCATTGCCGGGCGGCCGGCGAGCTGGCGTACCGACATCGCGATCGCGACACCGGCGTGACGATCACCTGTGCGGACGTCTTCGGGCTCGACCTGGGCCGCGACCTGGCCTGGCGGCGTGGCGGTCCCCTGCTGGTGATCGGCAATCCGCCCTGGATCACGAGTGCCGAGCTGGGTCGCCTGTCGAGCACCCAGATGCCGCCGAAGTCGAATGTGAAGGCGCTCAACGGCTTGGCGGCCAGGACCGGCGCCTCCAATTTCGACCTGGCCGAGGCGATCTGGCTCAAGGTGGCCCGCGAACTCGCGGCCGAGGCGCCGACGATCGCGCTCCTGTGCAAGACCTCCGTGGCGCGGAGCATCCTCCAGTTCGCCCACCGCGCACGGCTGCCGATCGAGGCCGCATCGATCCGTCGCATCGATGCGGCGCGCTGGTTCGACGCATCGGTGGACGCGTGCTGGTTCCAGGTGACGCTCTCCGGGGGCGCGGACGGCGGGGCCATCCCGGTCTTCGCGGACCTGGACGCCTGCCAGCCGGCGAGCGTCATGGGTTTCTCGCGCGGATGGCTGATCGCCGATCGGGCGGCCCATCAACGTTGCGACTTCGTCGACGGCGATTGCCCGGGGACCTGGCGACAGGGGCTCAAGCACGATGCCGCCTCGGTGATGGAACTCGCCGTCGAGGTCGAAACCGGCCTCGAGAGTGGGCTCCGCGACCGCTCGGGCGGTCGGGTCGACGTCGAGGCCGAGTTCGTCTATCCGCTGATCAAGGGGGCCGACCTGAAACGACCGCGCGGCCGATCGGCCCCGCCGGGCCGTGCTCGTCACCCAGCGACGGATCGGCGAGGATACGACCCGACTCGCCAACGACGCGCCCCGACTCTGGGCCTACCTCCGGGCGAATGCCGCCAGGCTCGAAGGCCGCAAGTCGTCGATCTATCGCGGCCAACCCCCATTCGCCGTCTTCGGCGTCGGGCCCTACAGCTTCGCCCCGTTCAAGGTGGCGATCTGCGGATTGCACAAGGCTCCGGCCTTCCGTGCCATTGGGCCGGTCGAGGGCCGTCCCGTCATGCTCGATGACACCTGCTACTTCCTGGCCTGCTCGACGGCGGCGGAAGCCGCGGCGATGGCCGCGCTCTGCAACGACCCTGTCACGCTCGATTGGCTCCGTTCGGCGAGCTTCACGGATGCCAAGCGGCCGATCACCAAGGGGCTGCTCCAACGGCTCGACCTCGGGGCGATCCTCGACCGGTCCGACCGCCCGGCGATCCGGGCCCGCGCCGCGGCGATCCTGGCCGAAGAGCTGGACTTCGAGGCCGATGGTACGGGCTTGCCACACCTCGACCGCATCGAAGAGGCGCTCTCGACGTTGCGACAAGGTCCCAGGAATTTCGCAGGTCAGGCTTTCCAGGCTGACGTTTCCGAAGCGTCAGGCTGGAAAGCCTGACCGACAACGAGCTTCACGATCCCGGGGGTTCAATACGATGGCGTTCGCCACGATCCATTATTTCAGCCGGTCGCTCCGCAAGGCGTCATCGTTCAACATCATCTTCCCCGAGGATCCGGCGGTCCCGCGGCCCTGGGCCGCGTTCTACCTGCTCCATGGCCTGTCCGACGACAACACGATCTGGGCGCGACGTACCAGTATCGAACGCTACGTGGAAGGCTGGCCGATGGTGGTGGTGATGCCCGACGGCGGCCGAGGCTGGTATACCAACGCCCTCGAGGGTGACGCCTACGAGGACGACCTGCTCAAGGATGTGATCGGCCTGGTCGAGCGGACGTTCCCGGTCAAGGCCGAGCGATCGGGCCGGGCCATCGGCGGGCTCTCGATGGGCGGCTACGGCGCGGTCAAGCTCGGGCTGAAACATCCCGAGGTGTTCGCCACCGTGAACTCGCACTCGGGCGCCGTCGGCTTCCTCGCCGAGAGCGTGAAGAAGTACAAGGAATTCAGCCCGGAATTCGACCGGATTTTCGGCAAGTCGCCGGCCGGCGGTACCGAGGACCCCTTGGCCCTCTGCGCAAGGATCGACCATGGCCGGATCCCCCGGCTGAGGCTCGATTGCGGAACCGAAGATTTCTTGTTAAGCCAGAATCGCGCATTCCACCAGCACCTGGATTCGCTCCATATCTCCCACGAGTATCAGGAGTTCCCCGGCGGACACGACTGGCCGTACTGGGACAAGCACGTTCAGGAAGCGATTATTTTTCACGCCAGGAACTTGCAGTTGAGCCATGTGGGAGGCTAAGATTGGACACTCATATTGATCCAAGCTCGCGAGATCGGGTGCGTCGGCGAATGATGCACCCAGGACGCCATCTCATCAATCATAGATCGATTGACATCGCATCGGGAACCGAGGACTTCCACACTCTGTCCTTTGGGGATCGCTAGTCCGATGAGAATCTTACGAATCCTGATCGTCGTCCTGATCGCCGCCGTGCTGGCGCACGAATCCCGGATGGCGGGCTCGCAACCGACCGCCAAGGGCGTATTGAAGACCCGGAACATCTTGCTGGTGACGACGGACGGATTCCGCTGGCAGGAACTATTCGGCGGCGCCGACTCCGATCTCATGAACAAGAAGAACGGCGGGGTGCTGGACCCGGGCGCGCTGAATGAGCAGTTCGATCTCAAGGGACGGGACGAGCGCCGCAAGGCCCTGATGCCCTTCATGTGGGGCGTGATCGCCAAGGAAGGCCAGATCTTCGGCGATCCACCGACGGGCACGGAAGTCAAGGTCACCAACGGTCGCAATTTCTCCTACCCGGGATATAATGAGATCTTCACGGGCTGGGCCGATCCCAATATCGACAGCAACAACAAGACGCCCAATCACAATGTCTCCGTCCTCGAATGGCTCAACCGCAAGGAGGGCTTCCGCCACCGGGTCGCCGCCTTCGGCTCGTGGGACGTGTTCCCCTTCATCCTCAACCGGTGGCGGAGCCACATCAGGATCCAGGCGGCCTGGAAGCCCCCGACCGGGAAGAATCTCTCGGAAGAGGAGAAGGTGATCGCCAAGATGATGGCGGAGACGCCCCGCGTCTGGGAGGAATGTGCCTTCGATACCTTCACCTTCCACTCGGCGCTGGGCTACCTCAAGCGGAGGAAGCCGAGGGTGCTCTACATCGGACTGGGCGAGACCGACGAGTGGGGACATGCCGGCCGGTACGACCAGTACCTCAAGGCGGCCCACCGCGTTGACGGCTACCTGAAGACCCTGTGGGAGACGGTCCAGTCGATGCCGGAGTATCGCGGCACCACCACGATGATCGTCACGACCGACCACGGCCGGGGCGACGCGCCCACCGGATGGAAGAGCCACGGCGCCCAGATCAAGGGCTCGGAGCGGATCTGGGTCGCCGTGATCGGCCCGGACACCCCGCCCCGATCCCTCGAAGATCGCTCCCCCGCCGAACCCATGACACAGAGCCAGATCGCCGCCACGCTCGCCGCCTTCCTCGGGCTGGATTATCGCGCCTTCGCTCCCAAGGCCGCCCCGCCCATCCGCGCGGTCTTGCCACCTACCGCACAAGTCCGGTGATCGGGTGGACAGGGCGCGGGTGATGGGAAATAATCTGAGTCAGACAAGCGAAGCTCCGCACGCCGGCTCATACTGACTCGAAGCGTCGGCGAGGGTCCGCGGCCTTTGCCGTCGCCGGCGCTTCGGGTTAGTATCAAAACGTCTTCCGTGCCGGCGCGATCAGGGAGGCGGTCTGTACCAAGCCCGCCACCCGGCGAGCGAGCCACTCGCCACCCGCCACCAGAAGGACACGGACGTGTTGCGTGAACTCTCGGTCCAGAATCTGGCGCTCATCGAGGATGTCCACGTCGAGCTCGAAGGAGGCTATTGCGCCTGGACGGGGGAGACGGGTGCGGGCAAGAGTCTGCTCCTGACGGCGATGGGATTGATCCTGGGCGGGAAGGCGTCGGCCGAGCTGATCCGCTCGGGCAAGTCGGAGGCCCGCGCCGCGGCGGTGTTCGAGCTCGCCGACCCGGACCTCCGCGCGTCGGTCGAGGCGATCCTGGGCGGCGAGGGCTCGCTCGAGGACGAACCGCTGATCATCACGCGACGGATCTCGGCGAATGGGCGCGGGGGAGCGACGGTCAACGGCCTGCCGGTGACGATCGCCACGCTCCAGAAGCTGGGCGAGCGGCTCGTGGACATCCACGGCCAGCACGAGGGTCGTGCCCTGATGGACCCGGACCAGCAACGCGAGCTGCTGGATGCCTACGGGGGGCTGGCCGACCGGGTCCAAGCCTATCGCTCGTCGCGTCGGGACCACGAGGCGCTCCGCCGCCAGCGTCAGGAGCTGATCGAGTCGACCGAGGCCCGGCGTCGCGAGCGGGCGCTGCTGGAGTTCGAGCGCGACGAATTGAACGCCGCCGATCCGCAGCGCGGCGAGGCCGAGGAGCTGGCGCGCGAGGCGCATCGGCTGGCCCACGCCGACCAGCTCCGCACCGCGGCGGCCGAAGGCTATGCGATGCTCTACGAGGCCGACCGGTCGGCGCAGGGGCTGTTGACCCGGGTCGCGCGCGCCCTGGACCCGCTGGCCGTCGCGGTCCCCGAACTCGCCGACGCATCGGCCACGCTCGAACGCCTCGCCGACGAGACGCGAGAGGTCGCCTTCAGCCTCCGCGACCTGGGCAAAGGCTGGGACGACGACCCGGCTCGGCTGGAGGACATCGAGGCGCGGCTGGCCCTGTACCGCCGGCTGGCCACGCGGTTCCACTGCTCGCCCGACGAGCTGGCCGACCGCCTGGCCGCGACGGAGGCCAAGCTCGCCGCCCTGGACCGCGACGACGCCGACCTGCTCGCGCTGGACGGCCCGCTGGCCGCCGCGTGGGACGCCCTGAAGCAGGCCGCCTCGGCGCTCACGGCCGCGCGGCGCAAGATCGCCAAGGACTTCGCGCGGGGAATCCAGGGCCGGCTCAAGGCGCTGGGACTCGACGGCGCACGGCTGAACGTCGCCGTCGAGCCTCGCGAGCTGGGCGACGACCCAACCGCCCCGTCACCGCCGGATTCGGGGGCCGACCGCGTCGAGATGCTGTTCTCGGCGAATCCCGGCGAGGAGCCCCGGCCGCTGCGCAAGATCGCCTCCGGTGGCGAGCTCTCCCGCGTCACGCTCGCCGCCAAGGCGGTGCTGGCGGCCGTCGACCGCGTCCCCACCCTCGTCTTCGACGAGATCGACACCGGAGTCGGCGGCCGGCTCGGCTCGGCGCTGGGCAAGACGCTCGCCGAGCTGGGGCGGCACCACCAGGTCATCTGCGTGACCCACTTGCCCCAGATGGCCAGCTATGCCCGGCGCCAGTGGGTCATCCGCAAGCAGGTCGAGCGCGGGCGATCGCGGACCACGATCTCGCCCCTGGACGATTCCGAGCGGATCGCCGAGCTCGCCGTGATGCTCCGCGGCGAGTCGGCCGCCGAAGGCACCCGCCAGGAGGCCATGGCCATGCTCGCCGAGGCCCGGGCGATGCGGTGATTCGTGTCGCCGCATCGCCGTCCTTCTCACGATCCGGGCAACACGGGTATACTATTGAAATGATTGGCGTGCGGTCATCGGGGTCGGGATCCACGACCGAGGCCCGTCGCCGAATCCCGAGGAGCCCACCCGTGAAAGACCCCTTGGTCCGATTCAGCGTCGCGATCGGGGGAGACCTCCTCGAGAAGTTCGACCAGTACCGCGAGATGCATCGCTATCCCAATCGGAGCGAGGCCGTGCGCGGGCTGATGCGAGCGGCCCTGATCGAGGAGGTGATCGCCGACGAGGCGAGCGAGGCGATGGGCGTCGTCACCTTGATCTACGACCACCACGTCTCGCGGATCTCCCGCCGACTGACCGACTTGCAGCACCGACATCTCGAGCGGGTCGTGACCACGACCCACGTCCACCTCGACGCCCACCGATGCCTGGAAGTGATCATGCTCCGCGGCCCGACCCGGGATATCCGCGAGCTGGCCAACGAGCTCATCGGCACCAAGGGCGTCGAGACCGGCCGGCTCGTCCTGGCCTCGGCCAAACCCGTCCCGGGTCAGGACCCCGAGCATGCCTCGGCATCACATCATCACGATCATGACCATCATGATCATCATCATCACGATGATGAGGACCCTGATCGTCTGCCGTCAAGGAAGTAGGTCAGGCTTTCCAGCCCGACTCGTCCGAGGAGTCCGGCTGGAAAGCCTGACCTACATGAGATCTATCAAACGCCGCCATCCATCAGCCAGAGGGCGATCGGCAGCGCCTTGTGGAAAGGCGGGTCGATCCGCGAGGATTCGAGCGCGGCGCCGATCCGGTGTGCCGCGTCGAGTTCGGGCGCATCGACCAGCCGAGGGAGTCGGCACAGGTCGGCGGTCTCGGCATCGACGCGGACGGCCGGAGAATCGGGGGCGGGGCGGACGAGCTGGAACGTCTCGCGAGCCTGTCCGTCGGACCCCACGGCCGTGATGGTCACGCCCATCACGCGGGGCTCGGGCGTAACGGACGCCTGTGCCGGCCAAGTCGCGATCCGGACGCGGATAATCTCCCGGGGGCCGAGGAACTCGGCGTCGAGCGTGTTCTCGGTCGGGGAGGAAGTCCGCACCGGCCGCCCCTGGGGCGTCCAGCCGAGCTGGCCGGCCATCCAGGCCGCCAGCCAGACGGCGATCCGCGGCGGACGGCCCGGCTCGGGGGCGAAGGCCACGATCTGCACCGAGTCGATCCGACCCAGGGCGTCGACCGCGCACGTCGGGTCGAAGAACTGGGCGACCAGCTCGCGCCATCGCGTCAGGCCGAACCAGGCGACGTCCCGGCTGAACGGGCAGAGCGCCGGGTCCAACCCCATCCGGACCGCGGCCGGCTCGGCGGCGGGGTAGGGCAGGTCGAGGATCAGCCGCGAGCATTCGTCGGCCAGGTCGCGGAACAGCGCCTCGTACCGCCGGGGGTCGCCGATCCACCAGAGGATCACCGGCAGCTCGGCCTCGAGCAACGGCCGCACGGCGCCGGGCAGGAGGTCGATGGCGTTGGGCCCGGCCCGAAGCAGGATCCGCTCGGAGCAGACCTGCGGCAGGCCCGGTGCCGGCAGATGGCAGAGCGCCGAGACCTCCGCCGCCACCCGACGCTCGGGATCCTTCGCGCCCACCACCACGATCGCCCGGCAGGGATACCGTGCGATGACCGTCTCCAGCACCTCGCCGAGCGACTCGCCGTCCCCGTCCAGGCAGGCGACCACCAGGTTCGCCAGCGCGATCCGGGTGACGTTCGGGTTCTCCAGGTCCGGGCCGCCGACCTGCTGAGCCGCCGGACCCCATAGCTTCGACATCTCGGTCTCGATGTCGTGCAGGTGAACCGGAATACCCTGGCCTTCCAG
Organism: uncultured Planctomycetota bacterium; assembly: GCA_963777695.1. Lineage (GTDB taxonomy): Bacteria > Planctomycetota > Planctomycetia > Isosphaerales > Isosphaeraceae > CAVZRC01. The sequence continues at coordinate 4,129,968 of CAVZRC010000004.1, read as the reverse complement.
GAATGAATCGGTCATCGCGTCGGACATCGCCGGGGCCTCCCTATTGGTGTCGAACCCGCCCACTCGTGACTCGAACGAGTTGCCCTGTCGTCGAAAAAATGGACAATGCCAATCAGGATACACGATCGGGCCGGCCTGAAAGTAGGCCAGGCTTTCCTGACCTCGGAGAGACCCGCGGCCGTCGGTGAAGGACGAGCGATCACCGGGCCGATTCTCGAGGTTGTCGTCGGACTCTGTCACCGAACGCGGAGCCTGGCTTTGAAGATCACATTTCCCTGCTCGCGATGCGGCAAGAAGCTCAAGGCGCGCCAGTCCGCCGCGGGGCAGACCCGCAAGTGTCCGGTCTGCGCCACGAGAGTCACCTGCCCCGGGCCGGCCATCGACGATGACGTCGTGGACGCCGAATTGATCGCGGTGACCCCGGCGGTCGCGACCGGCGGCGGGGTGAACCCCTACGCCGACCTGGACGACGATGGTGCTTACGCGGTCGCCGACGCGGGACCGGGCGCGCAGTCGGCCCCCGAGACCGAGGCCCGGCGTCCCTGCCCGATGTGCGGCGAGACGATCATGGCCGCGGCCGTCAAGTGCCGGTATTGCGGCGAGGTCTTCGACCCGGTGCTCAAGAAGGGCAAGGGCCGCAAGTCCGGCAAGCGGTCTTCTCGAAGCGGCGGCTCGAATCCGTCCGCGGTGCGCGACCTGGGAGTCGGGGTGGTCTTGACCGTCCTCGGGATCGTCTTGACGCTCGTCTCGTTCGCGAATCCCGTCGGTTCCGGGGGGCAGGGCAGGTCCTACGTCTTCTACGGGCTGGTCATCGGCGGACTCGGCGGGATCGTCCGCGGGATCCGCGGCTTCACGAGCTCGGATTAGAAGCCAATCCCTCGACACTTCTTGCCGAGCACGACCGGGTGACCACGGCGTGAGTCCGCGGTCACGGGCTTCGAGAATCCCAGATCGCCCTTTCTTGAATCCGCAATCCCCATCTCCTGCGAGTTCCGACCGATCCTCCCCGCCATCCTGTTTCGGACGGGGAGAATTCCGGGTATCTTTGGAACGCGAGTCGGGGGAAAATGGGAGGGTCGAGAGTCCATGGCTGCGGTCGTCTCGTGCCAATGCGGGGTCCGGGTTCGGATCCCGGAATCGAACACCGGGCTGTCGGTGCGATGTCCGCGGTGCAAGGCCGAGCTGGCCGCGCCGGTGGCCGCCGCAATCGTGACCTCGGCGCTGACCGACCCGCATGCCCTGGGCGCGACCTGCCCCATCTGCCAGACGGCCGTCGGCGAACATGAGGCGGTCATCACCTGCCAGCTCTGCGACCAGGTGCATCACCGCGAGTGCTGGGCGGACGTCGGCGGCTGCGCCACCTATGGCTGCGAGAACGCCCCGAAGGCCGAGAAGGCCGCCCCCGCCGAGGCGCCGCTCTCGGCCTGGGGCGACACGAAGAAGTGCCCCGCCTGCGGCGAGACGATCAAGGCGATCGCCCTGCGATGCCGATATTGTGGGACGGATTTCGACACGGTTGACCCACTGAGCCTCAAGGACCTGCGCGGCAAGGTGGTCAAGGAGGAGAAGCTCCAGTCGAACGCGCACCGCGGTGGTCGTCCTGTTCGTGCTGAGCCTGCTCGGCTGCCCGTCCCCGATCGTGGCGATCGTCGCCCCGTGCTACATCCTGCCCAATCGCGCCACCGTGGCCAGGGCCGGCCCGGTCTACATGGTCATGGGCTATTCCGCGATCGGCATCTCGATCGTAGAATCGATCTTGTTGCTGTTGTTCTGGCTATTCTCGAAATGAGGAGGCAACGAGGCCCTTGAGCACGTCGGCCGACGGGAGATCGCTGATCGCCTCGGTGCGCGAGGCTGGCGCGGGATGTCCTCATTGTGCGGCCGAGGTCGCCACGGGAGACCGGGTCGTCATCTGCCAGGCGTGCGGCACGGTCCATCACGAGGCGTGCTGGGGCGAGCACTCCGGCTGCGGCTCATATGCCTGCGCCCGGCGCGTCGCCCGGAGATCGTCGCCAACGCGACCGAGCCGGTGCTGCTGATCACCACGGCGGATCTCGGCCGCGCCATCCCGCTGCGCGACGCCGGCCTGCCGCACCGCACCGGCCCGCCGGGCACCCCGGGCACCCCGGGTGCGCGCACGCCGCCCAGATCGCGGACCAGCCGCCTGGCGATCGCCTCGCTGGGCTTCGCCCTCGCCGGACTCATCCCCCTCTTCGGACTCGTCACCGGCCTGATCGCCGTCGTGCTGGCGCTCTTCGCGATCAGCGGCATCCGACATCACGGCCGACGCGGGGTCTGGCTGGCGGCCTCCGGCTTCTTGCTGGGGATCCTCGAGTTCGCGGGCTGGGCCATCCTCCTGGTCCTGTTCTTTTCCAATCATGAGCTGGTCAACGACCTCCTCGAATCCGAGCCGCCCCCCGACATGGCGTCGATCCAGGAGCTGCCGCCGCCCCTCCAGCGCGCCATGCGGGCCAACGTGCTCATCGAGCGGCCCGCCGGCATGTCGTTCCTGGGCGGCAAGGCGATCGGCTCGGGCGTGATCCTCCGCATCGACGGCGGCGAGGCCCTGATCGTCACCAACCGACACGTGATCGACTCCGACTACGCGACCAAGAACGATAGCGCCTCCGACCGCGTCTCTCGCCTCGGCAAGCTGACCGTCCGCATGCTCGGCCAGCCCGACGGCTCGGGCCAGGTCATCTGGATGGCACCTGGCACCATCGATCTGGCGCTGGTCCGCGCTTCATGCTCACAGACGACCGGGGCCCAGGACGCGCCCTGGCAGCGCGGCCGGGCGATGAAGGTCGGCGAGACCGTCTTCGCCATCGGCAACCCGCACCAGCTCGGCTGGACGAACACTCAGGGCGTGATCTCCCAGTTCCGGACGCGGCCGATCGACGACAAGCGCATCCGCGTGATCCAGACCCAGGCCCCGATCAACCACGGCAACAGCGGCGGCGGCCTCTACGACCAGGAGGGCTTCTGCATCGGCATCAACACCTGGACCGCCGACAAGCGGGAAACGGAAGGCATCGGCTTCGCCATCGCGCTGGATACCCTCTTCGACCTGGCGCCACCACCCCTCGAAAACCCGGGCAAAGGACCCCCGCGACGATGAGCACGGTTCGACTGCGACGGCTCCAGGCGGACTTCGAGAAGGTCCGGGATTACGTCAACCGCCACCCCCGGCTGCAATTGATCCAGGCCGAAGGCACGCCGCCGGAGCGCTATCAACTGGAGTACCGAATCCGCAGCCTGCGCCAGACCGACGACGACCTGTCAACGGTAAAGAGCCACATGGTGGAGATCGCGCTGCCGCTGAACTACCCGAGGATGCCGCCCCAGTGCCGGATGCTGACGCCGATCTTCCATCCCAACATCGCGCCGCACGCGATCTGCATCGGCGACCACTGGAGCCCCGGCGAGCCGCTCTGGTCGATCGTGGCGCGGATCGGCGAGATGATCGCCTACCAGAGCTACAACACCCGCAGCCCTCTCAACGGCGAGGCCGCGAGGTGGGTCAACCAGCACGTCGACGAACTGCCGCTGGACCCGGTGAGCATGATGCCCGACGACGACGGAGTCGGAGCGGCAGCCGGGGCCTCAGCCGGCCCGGCGGCTGGAGTCGCGACGGTCGCCGCGCCGATCAGCCCCCCGCGCCCGGACCCGCCTCCTCCGCCTCGCGTCATCCCGCCGACCCCGCCGGCTTATGTGCCCCCGCCGCCGTTCTCGCCCCCGGGCCCGGCGCCGGGCCCCTCGTCATTCGCTCCCCCAACGCCGACTCCCGCGGCCGATCGCCAGTTCGCCTGTCCCCAGTGCAATTCGATGGCCCGATGGCGTCCCGAGCTGGCCGGGAAGCAGTTGCGATGCCCGCGATGCAAGACGGTGTTCCGATGCCCCTCGGCGTGAGGTTCCCTCATCTAAGGCAGGACACCCTGACGGGCCAGTCGCCTGCGGCGCTCGTGCCATGCCTCATGCTCTAGCGCCTGGATCGAGCCCTGCGCATCCAGGGTCATTCCCGTCAGGAACTCCACCCATGTCCCGGCACGCTCGGGATCGTCCGGCAATAGGGCCACGTCCCAGACACGCGCGGTATGGTCTTCGGTCACGGTCAAGACCGTCTCCCCATTGGGGCTGTAGACCACGCTAACCGGGGCTGCCTGGTGCTTGAGAGCAACCCCGACGGGTTGGGCGGTGGCCGCATCCCAGAGCCGGACCGTCCCGTCCCGACTCGCGGTCAGGGCCGTCTTGCCGTCGGGACTGTAGGCCACGATCACGACCGCCTCGCGGTGGATCAACGGTGACCCGATCGGCCGTCGCGCGATCGGATCCCAGAGTCGCGCGATCCCGTCGTCACTCCCGACGAGGATGGTCTTCCCGTCCGGACCGAACGCCACGGCGCGGACCGGGCCTCGATGCGTCAGGGGCTCGCCTTCGAGCTCTCCGGTGGACGAGTCCCAGAGCCGGGCAATCCCGTCCTGGCATGCGGTGAGGACCATCCGGCTGTCGGGGCTGAATGCCGCGGCATGGACGGGCCCGGGATGCTTGAGCTGGATCCCCGGAACCTTGCCGCCCAGCGGGCGCGCCGGAAGTCGCGTCGTAGAGCCTGGCGGTGCCATCCGCGCAGGGCGTGACAACGAGTCGGCCGTTCGGGCTGACTGACACGGGATTGTGCGGCGTCGGATGGCCCATCGGCATTCCCACCGGGGCCCCCGTGGCCGCGTCCCAGATCCGAACGGTCTTATCCAGGCTGACGGTGAACGCCGTCTTTCCATCGGGGCTGAACGTCGCCGCCACGATCTCCCCGTGATGAGGCATCGGCGGCCCTTCGATCGGACGACCCGTCGTGACATCCCAGAACCGCGCGGAGTTATGGATCCGCGCGGCAGGCAAGACATTGGCGTTGATCTGTCAACGCGGCACGACGGCATCGCTTAGCCCGAGGATCATGGTCTTGCCATCCGGACTGAATGCCGCGGCATCGATCGGCTTCTCGAGTGCGAATATGGGCGGATGAGAATGGCCGGACTTGGCGTCCCAGAGCTGGACCGTCCCGTCCTGGCAGGCGGTGAGGATGGTCCTCCCATCCGGCTTGTACGCCGCGGCGCAAATGCGATCGCGATGGACCAGGGGAATTCCGGATTGCGTGCTCCCGGCCAGGTCCCAGAGCCTCGCGGTCCCATCCTCGCTGCCGGTGAGGACCGTCTGACCGTCGGGACCGAACGCCACCGAACGGACGGCGCCCTGATGCAGGAGCAGGGTCCCGATCGATCCTGCGGTCGCGGCGACCCAGAGCCGGGCGGTCCCATCTTCGCTCCCGGTCAGGATCGTCTTGCCGTCCGGGCTGTACGCGACGGCGACGACGGATCGTTGATGGACCAGGGGCGGCCCGATGGGGCGCCCGGTGGTGGCGTCCCAGATCCGCGCCGTCCGATCCAGGCTCCCGGTGACCACGGTCTTGCCGTCCGGGCTATAGGCCAGACATTCAATATCATTTTCATGAGCCAGGGGTGCGAAACGAGGCTCCCCCGAATCCGCATCCGCGAGGATCGCGCCGCTGCCTCCGGCGATCAGTACGGCCGTGCCGTCGGGGCTGTAGGCGACGCAACGGGTCCCGGATACCGGATCGAGCAACTCGCCGCGAAACCGGCCGCTGTCCACGTCCCATAGCCGTGTCCGGGCGTAATACGTTGTCGGGCCACCCCGATCCGCGATGACGACGGTCTTGCGATCGGGGCTGATTGCCACCGCCACCAGCTTCTGATTGGAGCTCACGAGTGCCTCGATGGGCTTGAAACCCGCTTCGGGAAGCCGCGGTCGCAGGTCCAGCGGCCTTTGCCCTGGTGCCGCGCGGCGCCGGAGGTCGGCTGCCTCGACATCACGGCCGTCCCCCTCGACGGAGACGCCGAGGCGCTTCCCGTCGCGGGCGTCGTGAACGAACATCGTGTCTCCGTCCATCCGCAGGACACGCGTGCCATCGGAAGTGAAGCCCACCTCACCGACGGTGGTCGCATCCGGCAGGGCCACTGTCCAGGAGAGCTGCCCGAGCGCCACCTCGTAGAGGGACAGGCGGGGCATCGCGTTGGGATATTCGCCGAGGGAGTCGGAAATGAAGAGCGTCTTGCCATCGGGTCCGAATGCGCATCTCGCCACAGTACCCCTGGTCTGGCCTCGATGCAACACCGGGTTCCAGATGCGTTTTCCGGTCGCAACATCGTAGAAGATGAAAGGACCGGTGAGCAGAATCCGGCTATCGGGGCTGAAGGTTCCCCCACCCATGCCGAACCAATCCTGCGATCGATCGATGAGATTCCGGAAGGTTTGCGTGGCGGAGTCCACCTGGATGGAGCCCGAGAGGAAGCTCGCTCCATCCACACTGAACGGCGTGCCCAAGAGGTAGCTCTGTCCATCCGGACGGAACGCCGCGGCGTGGACGGGTCGGCCGGGGGGCTCGCTCTTGAGCGCAGGTCCCAGGGGTTTCCCGGTGATGGCGTCCCACAGGATGGCCTCGTCGTGGTAGTCGAGGAATAAGCGTTTCTCCTCGCCGCTGCCGGCGGGGATCCACTTGCCGGCGAAACCGTAGTACCCGGCGATGCGAGCCTTTCCGCCTTCGATAGTCTCGAAAGGGGCCGGCCCGTGGTTCCCCTCGCCGGTGCCGGTCAGTATCCGCTTGCCGTCGGGGCTGAAGACCGCGATCCTGAGCGGGTTCTTGTGCACGAGAGGGGGCAGGAGGGGCTTCCCGGTGGCCGGATTCCAGAGCCGTACCGTCTTGTCGCGGCTGGCCGTCGAGCGCGGCCTTGCCGTCGGGGCGGAACCTCGCGACCACGACCGGGCCATCGTGCTGCAACGGATCGCCGATCGGAAGACCGGTCGAGGCATCCCAGAGCCGCGCCGTGTGGTCCTGGCTGGCGGTGAGGATCGTCTTGCCGTCGGGACTGTAGGCCACACTCACAACGGGCTTGGCGTGGGAGAAGACGGCCTTGACCCGAGGGGCCTGATGTTGCCAGGCGGACAGGTTGGCACGGGCGATGTGCTGCCAATCCGGGTCGCCGGCGTCGCGAGCCGATCGCCAGCTCTCGACCAGGTAGAGCAGGCCCGGTCCGATCTCTCCCTTCTCGAAGGCAGCCTGGCCGCGCACGAAATGGAAGGCCGCCTGGCGTTGATTCGACTGCGATGAGGACCACTCGCGTTCGACCGACGACTTCAATAGTGCCAGAGCGAACAAGGCGGCGATCACGACCATGCCGATGGTCCCGGCTACCCAGGGATTCCGCAGACACCATCGCCAGGCCCGCTCAATCCGACCCACCGGCCGGGCCCGGATCGGCTCGCCCGCGAGATACCGGCCGAGGTCCTCGGCCAGGTCCGAGGCCGAGGCGTAGAACCGTCTCGCGGGCGTCTTTTCCAGACAGGTCAGGCAGATCGTCTCCAGGTCGCGCGAGATCCCGGCATCGAGCCGGCGCGGCGGCACCGGCTCCTGTTCAAGGACCTGGCGGATCGTGTCCATGGGCGTCGCGGCCTGGAATGGCGGCCGGCCGGTCAACAAGCCGTAGAGCATCGCGCCCAGCGAATAGACGTCCGCCAGCGGACCCACCTCGTCGTTCCTGCCGGCCGCTTGCTCCGGCGACATGTAGCTGGGCGTCCCCATGATCTGGCCGCTGAGGGTCAGGCTGGAATCGGCCTGCACCTTCTTGGCCAGCCCGAAGTCGGTGACGCGGGGGCGGCCCTGGGTATCCAGCAGCACGTTGGCCGGCTTGAGGTCACGGTGAATCACCCCGTGCTCGTGGGCATACTGCACGCCCATCGCGATTTGCTGGACCAGGCCGGCGGCCCGCCGGGAGGGCAGGGGGCCCTCGGCCAGTTCATGGGCCAGGCTCCTGCCTTCGATGAAACTCATCGAGAAGTAGTGCTGTCCTTCATGCTGGCCGACCTCGTAGATCGGCACGATCCCGGGATGATCCAGGCCGGCGGCCGCCTCGGCTTCCGTGTAGAATCGCCGGACCTCGACATCGTCGGCGAGCTGACCGGCAAGGATCATCTTGAGCGCGACGGGCCGGTCGAGGCTCATCTGCCAGGCATGGAAGACCACGCCCATGCCGCCCCGGGCGATCTCGCGCAGGATCTCGTAGTCGCCGAACGTGCGGCGGCTTCCCGTCGAAGTCGCATCGGCAGTGAGTGACCCAACGTGAAGCGACCGGATCCGATCGATCCTCCGGTTGCCCGGCGGGACTTGCTCCTCTCCGAGGATCGCGAACGGTGGCGCACCCCGTGCGACGGCGGAGTCGGGCTCGGGGAACTCGCTCGGATCGGTGGAGGGCTCGTTATCGATATCGCCGACGTCCAGGATGTTGTGGAAGAGGCAGCGCGGGCAGAGGCCGTTGCCCAGTCGCGTCGAGCGCTTGCTGCCGCAGACCGGGCAGGGAGTCGAGTCGGGCATCGTTAGGTCTCCGGAGCGGCCGTGAGCACGGGTCCGCCGTGAATTGCGATCAACCGGGCCGCGCCAGGGCGGCGAACAAGGCCTTGAGCTCGTCCTCGACCTCATCGGGCTCGCAACGAGCGGCGATCTCTTCGCGGACCAGCTCGCGGTAGCGCCGACGGAGCCGATGACTCGCAACGTGGACGGCTCCCTCCTTCATCCCGAGCTCCGCGGCGATCGCGGCGGCGGACGGGGCCTCGGGATCGCCGGCCAGGGCCGGCATCAACCGCTCGAAGAGCTCGGACTGGTTCGATGCGCCGTATTTCTGCCGGAGGCTCGTCATTGTCCTCTCCAGTACGGCGATCGCCAGGGCTCGCTCGTAGAGTTGCTCGGGCGTCATCGTCGTCGTGTCGGCGGGCTCGGCGCGGTAGCGGCCCTCGGCATCCCGGCCGTCGAGCGAGAACGTCCCTCGATGACCTTCGCGCATCCGGGCATGGTCCCAACGATAACGGTCGGCCAGGAAATTGCGGCAAGCCGTCAGCAGGAACGCTCGCAACCGGCCTCGGGCCGGGTCGGCCACCTCGAGGATCCTTCGCTCGATCAAGAGCGTGAAGAAGCCCTGGGTCAGATCGGCGGCGGCATCCGCGTCGCGGTAGCGGCGGCGGATGAAGGCGTAGATGGGATACCAGTAGGCCGCACAGAACTCATCCAGGGCCGCGCGCGCCTCGGGCGCCTCTCGATCGCCCGCGAGCAGGACCTGGCTCCAGTGGGTCGTCGGGAACTCCATCGAGGGCGCCCGATAACGGGGTGCATCCGACACGGCTAACCTCACTCAGAGTCTGTCCCGGAAGCAAGAACGGACCGTTGTAGGTCGTGTGAAACCCACCGAGAGGGCCTCGGACCGGTGGGTTCTCGCAATCATCATAAATACTCTCAACCACGGAAAACACGGACGCACACGGAAACGGGAAAGACATTCATCCGGATTCTCTTTTCCGTGTATCTCAGTGGATTCCGTGGTTGAAAAATTCTTCTTATTTCACTCACACGACACGCACGATTTCGACCCTTCCGGGACAGACTTTCAGTGTTCAGTGTCCTAGGCCCTGGCCGATCTCGACGCGGCGCAGCACGAGGCGGTCGTTGGTCGAACGGGATAGTCACGAGCAACCTGGCCGCGGGCACCAGGTGATAGCGATTCTCCAAGCTGATCCCGTCCCGGACGATGTCGCCTTGCTGGAGCACGCCGGCCATCTCGTCGAGGCCGCCGACGGTCAGGAGCCTCGTGCCGTCCTCGGCGCCGAGCAGGGTGATCGTGTCGGCCGTGCGCAGGCTGATATCGAGCCGCGGGTCGGCCGAGGGGAGTCGAAGCAGCGATTCTTCGCGGGCTGGCTGCCGTCCCCGGAGTTGGAAGGGGGTCTCGAAGAACACCGCATCGCGGATCCCCGTCCTCCCGTGGAAGACACGCCGACCATCCGGGCTGGGGATCATATAAACCGGCGTGTTGACCATCGAGGGTACGCTCGCGTCCTGGCTCACGATCACCGCGCCGGCCTCCGCCTTGAGGGCCACCTCGCCCCCGATCCCGAAGAGCGAGCCGTCGTAGGACGCGCGGATGCCCGTCTTCGTCATCCGCCCTCGATGCGATGGCTCGAAATCGCCCCCCGAAGCGGCGAGCCCCGCCGCGCCATTCCCGTGCACTGCGATCGCGACGACGGCCAGCACCTTGAACCGCGCGAGGTCGACGAAGCTGAACCGCTGATATCTCCGGTCCTTGAGCGCGGGATTCGCATCCGGGAACGACCAGGCGGCGAGCATCGGCCCCTCGGAATCGGCGCCGAGGGCGATCGCCTCGAGCGTGCCGTCGAACGGCAAGGGTTGGGGATCGCCCTCGCGGGCCAAGGTGCCGAGGTCCCAGCGCTCGATGCGGCCGGTCTCGGGGTAGGCGACCACGAACTTGCTGGCCCCGGCCGCGACCAGCACCTTGTCGGAAGCCAGGGGGATCGACTTGACGATGTCGGCCGCGTTCACGTCGAAGACGGCGAGCTGACGCACGTCCCGGAGGGTCAGCAGGAGGTATCGGCCGGCCCCGCCGACGGAGACGGCGGTCGCCGTGCCGGCGAGCTCGCGCACCAGCGGCGCCTCCGGTTTTCGAGCCGCCACCGGGGACGCCGCAGCGGCCTGGCCGGGGATCGTCCAGAGATAGACGTCCCGCTGGAAGTGGACCGCGGCCGTGCGCCCGGAAGGGGCCAGCACGAGCCGCTCGTACCACCAGGCCACGCTGTTCTCGGATGGCTTGAACCGGGCGACTTCGGCTCCGGAGGCCAGGTCGAAGAGCACGAAACCCCCTCCCACGATCGACTTCACGACCCGTTTTCCGTCGGGGGTTAACTGGGGTTTCCTGGGAGGCGGAGGTTTTGCACCGACGTTCGGTGACGCTATCCGCGGCGGCCCGATCGGCCTCAGTGTCACCCGTCGCAGCTCCTTGCCCGTCTTCAGGTCGCGGATCGCGATCGTGCCGTCCGCGGCCTCGCAGACACACATGTCCGAGCCGGGAACCAGGCCGACGAAGGTCATCCCGGCAAAGCCCATCTCGAACAGGAGACGACCGGACTCGATCTCGTGAAGCCGCAGGGAAGTCGCGATCCAGGGATCGACCGGCGCGGAGCCAGCCCGCCCGGGAACCGGAGCCTTCAGGGCCTTCGGAGATGCCTCGCGAGGCGGCCCGTAAAAGCTGAGCAGCCGCTTGCCGTCGGCGGTCACGACGGGGTTGGGCAGATGCGCGCCGTCGTCGGTCTTCACCGCCAACGGCTGGCGCCAATCCTCCTGTAGGTCAAGACGCAGCCCTCCGCCGCGGATCTCCCAGAGTTTTATGCCCGATCCCCTCGTCATCACGAACCGGCTCTCGGGCGAGATCCACTCGACCGGACCATGTCCCTTCATCTCGGGAATCGGCGGCGAGGCGGTCGTCCCCGTCTTCAAGTCCCAGATCACGGGCCCCCGCGCGGCACCTGCCCGCCTGGCTGGCGCCCTTGCCGATTGAACCTCGTTGTGTCACGGTAACTCTCCGAGGAAGCCCAGAGCTTGGCGCGATCGGCCGAGAAGGCGAGTTGCGTCGCATGCGGCTGGTCCAGCTCCTTGATCAGTCGGCCGCCAGCAACGTGATAGATGCGAATCGTCTCCTGAAAACCCAGCGCGACGAGCGAGCCGTCCGGCGAGAAGGCGACGGCGAGGATCCCGGCATAGCGATCCGGCCCCATCATCGGGTCGGCTTTCGCCGGCGGAGCGGGGATGTCGAGCACGCGGGTGCCAAGACCGGCCTCGGATGCCTTCTCGGCGAGTGCCTTCGGGATGGCGACCCGCGGCGGGCGGATCGCCTTGACCGCGCCGCGCGGCACGCCCGCGACGTCGAGGTCGCCGCCGATCCGGAACAGGCTCGCCTTGTCGTCGAGGCGCAGGCGGTCCGTCTGCGGGTTCCTGGGCATCGTCCGTGTGACGAGCGTGAGGTTCCGTTCGAGTTGCGGCATCGCCGGAGGGGTCCGAGCCAACGGTCCGGCGAGAGGCAGGGTTTCCGTCGCGTACACCTCGGAGAACGGCATGCGGGTCCGGCTGCCGCACACCACCGGCCCGTTCTTGCCGCCCTTGCGAACCTCGATCACCGCCCCGACCTCGGAGGCCGGGGCGGGCTCGACGGACACGACGCTGAACTCGGCCGCCGCGTCGAGGTCGATCGCCTTCCGCACATTGCCCTGAAGCGCCATGACCTTCCCAAGGCCGGCAATCGGCCCCTTCACCACCTTGCCGGGACCGGCAAACGGCGGCCCCTTCTCGGCCGGCTCGTCGGTCACGAAGGCCCACGAATTCGGACGCCGCACGAGATGCCGGATCGCGCCGAGCTTGAACGTCTGCCCGCCGATCGCGACGTCCTGGTCCTCGATGACGGCGCGCTCGGTGCGATCCCCGGAGCGGATTGCCAGCACCACCGGGCGCCCCGGGTCGCGCGGCCTGGGGACGAACTCGAGTCGAAACGCGCCGGCACCGACGTCCGGAGCGCCCTCCGCCCAGAACTCCCGCGGCGGGTTCGCGCCGTCACCGACCGTGACCCGGACCGCCAGGTCCTCGGGGAGCCCGGCAAATTGCGACGGGACGACCTGGAACGTCCAGGTCGTCGGCCGCGCGCGGTCCGGGAATGCGACCGGCGACATCCGCACCTGCAAGCCCGGGGTCGCGAGGAACTCGCGGAGTCGCCCCACCGGGATCGCGAAGTTGATCTCCGCGCCGGGGATCCCCGACCGCGCCACGCCGATCACCTTGCCCCGCGGGTCGAGGACCGGACCGCCCGAGTTCCCCGGGTTGATCTTGCCATCGAAGCGCACGGTCTCGCCGAGCGCCGTGATCCGGCTCGAATTGACGGCGACCTCGGGGTAAGTGTTGTTCGACGCGCCGGCCGCTCTCGCGGTAACGTGCTTTCCGAACGGGAATCCGAAGGTGGTGACCCGCATCGTCGGGACGGGGTCGCCGTCCGTGCCCAGTTCGAGCGCCTCGAGCTGAGTGTCGCCCTCGGTCTTGAGGAGCGCCAGGTTGAACTTTCGGGTCGATGCGGACGACCTCCGCCCGAAGGGAACGTTGCGTCGCCAGACCGATGTCCATGACGAGGCTGACGACGTAGCGCGGGTCCTTGGTGGTATCCACGATGACGTGCGCATTGGTGATGAACAACCCGGACCGATCGATGCAGAAGGCCGTGCCGCTGCATTCCCCCGCCCGGGTGCTCACCTCGACCATCGCCGTCGCCGACTTCCCCTTGCGGAGCATCCCGAAGTGACCGTTCTCGGCCGGGGCGCCGACGAGGTCTCCCGTCTGGCGGCCATCGCGGAGGAAGCGGGACAGGTGCTGGACCGCGAGCGCGCCCATGAATGGGGCGGGGGCATCGGAACTGACGATCACGCCCTGGCGGGACGATTGGAGCGTGATGGTCTCGCGAGCGTGGGGATCGGGCCGGATGAGGATGCCGACGACCTCGCCCGACGCATTGAGCGCCGGCGACCCGGAGGAGAGGTCCGAGAATCGGCTCCCTTCCCCGAAGTCGAACGTGCTGGGACGGCCGTCTTCGCGCCAGACGTTCCGAACCTCCAGGGGAGTGATGAGGTGATCGGGCAACTCCTTGCCCCACGGGCCGAAGTAAGTAAATTCGAACTTCGGCCCGTCGACGAGCTGCCCCTTGGCGTCATGCTCCTGATAATGCCGCCCCCAGGGGAACCCGAGGACGACCACCGTCGCGCCCGGCGCGACGTCGGCGGACCTGGCCGGCACCAGCGCCTCCAGCGAGAGCTCGGGGGCCGGGTCGATCCGGAGCGAGGCGATGTTGGTCTCGTCATCGATGCGGACGATCCTGGGGTAGGCCACCGTCCGGGACTCGAGGCCGTCGCCGAAGAGCATCCGCACCTGCCCCCGCTCTTCGGTGACGCCCTTGACGACATCGGCGTGCGTGACGAACAGCCCGGACGTCTCGACGCAGAAGGCGGTGCCCGTCCTCGTGATGCCGGTCGGGTCCTTGCCGATGGACACCTCGACGAGCGCGGTCGCGCGGTTGGCTCGCCTGGCGATTGCGTCCACGTTGACACCCAGGAAGGTCGCCGATCTGGCCCGATTCGGCGCGAGATCGCCGGCCGCGGCCGCCCTCGACTTCGCGCCGACCGGGATCCTGGATTCCTCGATCGCCGTCGAGTCGGTCCGCGCCCCGGGTCGCCGTGACCACGGAACCGCCCGATGCCAGGGAGGCCAGCGATCCCTCGGGCTTTTCGGTCGCAGTGCCGCCGCAACCCGACGCGAACGCGAGGGCCAGTGCCGGCACGATCCAGGCCATGGTCGATTTCATCGACTTGCTCCTTTTCGGGGGTGGCGCACGCGGGTGAAAGCCGATGAGGTGCCCGAATGAGACGGATCGAACGCCGTAGCATAAGATACGTTCATGCAACCCGCAAGGGAGGGTCTCGAAGGCAGATCATCGGTTCACGACCGCGGTCGCGCCGGATCATCCTGGTAGCTGGTCGATCCGATGTCGGGGCGATCCACTCGCCCGAGCGGGATTTACGCGAGTGGATCCAGAACCTTACAGGGTAAGTCACGAATCGGCCGAGGAGCGGCACTCAGGATGGGTCGAGGTGATGTACAATGGTTCGTCGACTTGATCCGAGAACGCGGCGCATCCACTCACGGGGGCGAGGATACGCGTGACTTCCGAAAGCTCCGACGATGCGGTCCCGAACGGATCGGTCCGTCACCACCGACAGATGCTGGCGATCACCTGCGGGATCGTGATCCTCGCCTTCGCACTGGTCGAGGTCTCCGACGGCCGGGTCGCCGTCCGAGGTTTCACCGGCTACCCACTGCCGCACGGTTGCATGTCGCGAAATCTGTTCGGGCTCAACTGCCCCGGCTGCGGCCTGACCCGGTCGATCATCCACCTGGCGGAAGGGGACTGGCGAGCATCCTGGCGGAACCACCGGCTCGGCGGCATCATGGCCGCCGTGATCGTGTTCCAGATCCCTTATCGTCTGCTGGCCCTACGCCGGCCCGACCGCCCCGTCATCCCGACCCGATGGCTGGTCCTCTCCGGCTACCTGCTGATCGCGATGCTCTTCGGGAACTGGCTACTCGAGGTCATCGGCAGATAATCAAGGCGTTCCAGCGGCCCAGACTCGTATGTCCGATTGTTCGAACCTGAGGAGGCGGGGGCATGCTCCAGTACAAGGCCGGCTATAAATTCGTTGAAGGCGGTGTCCACGCCCAGGTGCTGGATTTTCCCTCCGCCATCACTTGCGGGGTGGATCTCGCCGAGGCCAGACAGTTACTCGTCTTGGCCTTGGTCGATGTGGCCGAGACACTGTTGGAGATGGGACAAGCCTTGCCCGTGCCCAACCCGCAAGTTAGCGAGTTGGAAATGGACATCGAGGAACCGATCTATCTCCATTTGCAGGCGAGCTCCGCCGTGGAAGAAGTGGCAGCGGGGGTCGTCGCTCCATGAAGCGGCAAGATTTGCTCCGCCATCTGCTCGCTCACGGCTGTCGCTTGCTGCGAGAGGGCCGGGGGCACTCGATCTGGGTCAACCCGGCGAACGAACGGCAAACCTCGATTCCGCGACATCGCGAGATCAATGACTACACGGCTCGCGCGATCTGTCGTCAGTAGGACATCCCGGAGCGATGAACCAGGTTGACTATCCACATACAAAAATCTGGCGATTGCCTAAGGTAGCTGCCCCTCAAAAGTGCGAAACTTGAACTAAGGAGAGGGGTCATTTCGGAAACCGTGGAATCGGTCATGCCTGGCGGCCCAGTCCCATCGCCCACTGATTCAGCCGTCGATGCCATGCCGATTCCCGCTCGGTCTCCGCGTCCTTCAGCCATTGGAGGACATCGTCGGGGCGGATCCGTAGGAACCCGCTTTCCTCGACCGGCGCATAGGAGCCGTCCGCCTGGAGCCGCTCGATGACGAGCGTCTTTCCTCTGACCAGCCGCCAGACCTCGACGACGCCGAGATCCTTGTAGATCGACGGGCGATCGATCTGCGGAGGCGAGATGTCGATCTCGACCGCCATGTCCGGCCGGGGATAGTCGGCCGGATCCAACGACATTCGGGCCAACGCGTCCTTGGCCATTCGGATCTTCTCGGGGTCGAAGTAGTAGGACAGGTCCGCTTCCAGGCCGCGGACCGTGGTCTTCCACGTCGTCTGACCGCAACCCACCAGGTCGATGTCCAGGCCCGCCGCCACCGCGATGATGATCTGGCCGATCAATCCCTTGAGGATCTCGTGGACGTTGCCGGTGACCATGATTTCCAGATCCTTCCCGTCGTAGGCCAGGCGGATATGCTGGCCCTCGGCGGTCGCCGAGGATAGCTGCTCGTAAGTGTGCCAATCCACCCCCCGGAAGACGTCGCGGCGGTCGCCCCATCCGGAAAAAGCTACTGCGGTCGTTGGAGGCGGGTCCGGCATCGTCGGCGGAGTCGATGCGATCGTGGACATCTCACTCACCATCCTTCGGGTTGTAGGCCATGGGGACGAGGGGCCGGGATATACCGAATATATGAGCTCACAGGAACTGCGTTAAGGTCGATTCATTAGCTTTCCGAAAAGCCTGAAAGGCGGGAGCCAGTCCAGAATCAGCTTCCAGGACTCGCCGCAGCTCTTCGATCATATCCCCGACCGGATGCGGTCCTCCGATCAATTGCATGGATGCCCTAGCGATTCCTGAACAGACGCACCCTACGTCCGAGTGCTTGACGCTCCCGCCGCCATCGCATGCGGAGGCGATCTCGCCGAAGCCGGGCAATTTACGCAAGCGGGAGGGGCAAGCACTTGCAAAGGCAGGTCTGTATATGAGAGAATGAGATTGAGACCGGCTCCGATCGGATGGCCGGCAATCGTGGGTGTTCCCGCCGACATGGGCGGACTGTACGCGTGATCCGCTTTCAATAGCTACCCGGAAGAGGTCTTCATGCAGCGCCGTCGAATCTCCGAACGAAAGGGGAAGATCTCCGTGCGACTCGAATCGCTGGAACCCCGCACACTCCTCTCCGGCAAGGCTTCGCAGATCACCATTCAAGAGATTCCCTCATCGACGACCGCAGGACAATATGAGCTCTTGATCACGGGGACCAAGAAGAACGACTCGATCGTGATCTCCGACAACGGCACCGGCACTTCGGGGAACATGTACGTATCGACCGGCAGCGGGATCGATTACACCAGTCAACACGCCATCAGCATGGTTGGCGTGGCCACCGGCGGAGGGACGGACAACGTCACTTACGAACTCGATGGCAACCTCCTCTCCACCCAACCGGAGGTCATACTAGCCGCCAGTGGGGGCTCTTCGGAGATCGGCGAGACGATTCACGGTGGCGGGAACCTCCATTTCACCGCGAATATCGTGGGTCGGATCGGAGTCGGGGCAAACCTGACTGTCGGTGCATTCGCGGACCCCAAGGCACCCACGACGGTCTCCATCAACGATTCGGGCGAGGTTGACGGGACTCTCGAAGGCGGCGTCGTGCCCGCCAAGGGGATTTTTTCCGAGAAATCCGGGAACGTTCGACTTCAACCTCAATGCGACGAGCACGATCGGAGCCCATGGAGAGCTTTCCGCGGTCGCTTACGGCGGAACGAAGACGAACTCCCTGAACGCGAGTTATTTCGGCACGAATCAAGGCGACCTCAGCGTCGAAGAATTCGGCTACGGGGCCAAGGACAACATCACGTCCGACCTGGAGATGACCGCGACCTCCACCGGGACCGTGGGGGCCGACAGCGAAGGCGCCGTCGCGGCCTACGGGAAGAAGGCTCGGGCCCAATTCACGATCGTGCGAGGAGCCGACTCCACCAGTACGACGGGCATCCAGGCGGCCATCATCACCCGATCGAAGAAGAGTGTCGCCCAGCAGACCGGGAACGTCCAGAACGAGACCGCGGGCAACGACACGATCATCACATAGTCAAGCGTTCGGTAGCTTCAAGGAGCCGGTCTTCGGCATGCTTGTCCTCGGTCAACCGGCTTCCCACAATCCGGTACATCGCCTCGTCCGGCCGTCCCGCCTTCGTTGCGGTTGGCCTGGCTCGGCCTTGCACTCTTCTTGGGGTGGGCCGTAACCCGACTTTCAATCGGGCTCCGGAGTGTCGGCCTCGACGGGGAGCCATGGGTAGCGGGCGGCACGCGCGTACTTGGCCAGCAACGCTTCATGCCAGCGGTGGCGAGGCGAGGCGACCCAGATGAACGGCTCCCCCGGTCGCGGAATATCGACGTGCCCCGCATCGACCCCGGCGATCGCCTCGGCATGGATCGCCGCGAGGCGGAGGAAGCGTCGTCGCCGCTCGTAGATGCCGATCACCACGGCCACGATCGCCACCGCGATCATCCACCGCCGCGTCGTCATCCGGGGCCGTCGCATGGGCGATCTCCGATTCTCCCCTTCGCGCCATCGGTCGCCGGCCGGGCGATGGCCGTCGATATTTTGGCCTGCCTTCGGAACCGGCCGCAAGATGGTCGCGCCCGTGTCCGGCACGACCCTGCTCCTGCATCTCTTGCCTGTCGCGACGTGCGGTCCGTACACTCTTGGGATCGTGTCCCGGTCAACTCCATCGTTTGAGGAGAGGGGTGGTTTTCCCATGTCGGACCCGGCGAGTCTACACGAGACCAATCCCTTGCGAGAGGCGTTGCCGCGGACGCAGGTGCCCGACCCATGCACCGTGGTGCTCTTCGGCGCGACCGGCGACCTGGCGCACCGCAAACTGGTCCCGGCGCTGTTCAACCTCGCGAGGGGAGGCAACCTCCCATCCGAGTGCGCGATCGTCGGGTTCGCCCGCCGCGACTGGACCGACGCCGACCTCCGCGCCGAGTACGAGAAGAGCCTGGCCAAGGGGAACACCGACCCCGACTTCGCCGCGGTCTGGGCCCAGTTCGCCAACCGGCTGTTCTTCGCGCCGGGGACCTTCGACAACCCGGACGGCTATCAACGGCTCAAGGAGACGCTCGAGGAACTCGACCGGACGCAGGGGACGCGCGGCAACCGCGTGTTCTACCTGGCGGTGGCGCCCGAATTCTTCGCGACGATCATCGCCCAACTGGGCGAGGCGGGCCTGATCTACCCCTGGCAGCAGAAGAGCCCCTGGAGCCGCGTGGTCATCGAGAAGCCCTTCGGCCACGACCTCGAGAGCCGCCGGCGAGCTGAACATCGCCGTCTCGCACGTGCTCGACGAGAGCCAGGTCTACCGCATCGACCACTACCTGGGCAAGGAGACGGTCCAGAACATCCTGGCGCTGCGGTTCGGCAACACCATCTTCGAGCCGATCTGGGACCGTCGCTACGTCCACTCGGTGCAGGTGACCGTCGCCGAGGAAGTCGGGATGGCCGGCGGCCGGGGCGCCTATTACGACACCGCCGGCACGATCCGCGACATGGTGCAGAACCACATGATGCAACTGCTCTCGCTGGTGGCGATGGAGCCGCCGGTGAACCTCTCGGCCGACGCGGTGCGGAACGAGAAGGTCAAGGTGCTCCAGGCCCTGCCGCGGTGGCGGCCCGAAGAGGTCTTCAAGAACGTCGTCCGCGCCCAGTACACCGCCGGCTCGATCCAGGGGACCGATGTCCCCGGCTACCTCCAGGAGAAGGGGGTCTCGCCCATGTCGACGACCGACACCTTCGTCGCGATCCGGCTCGAGCTGAACAACTGGCGTTGGGCCGGCGTGCCGTTCTTCCTCCGGACCGGCAAGCGGCTCCCCAAGCGTGCCACCGAGATCGCCATCCAGTTCCGACGCCCGCCGACCGAGTTGTTCGAGCCCGAATCCGACGGCCAGAGCGCGGCCAACCAGCTCGTGCTGAGGATCCAGCCCAACGAAGGGGCCAGCCTGACCTTCGAAGCGAAGATCCCCGGCTCGCGGCGACGGCTCCAGGAAGTCCGCATGGACTTCCGATACGGCACGGCCTTCGCCGTCCCACCGCCGGAGGCCTACGAGCGACTCCTCCTCGACGTCATGCTCGGCGACCAGTCGCTCTTCACCCGCACCGACGAGGTCGAGAGCGCCTGGCGGTTCATCACCTCGCTCCTCGACGCCTGGAAGCGGCCCGACGCGCCGCCGCCGGTCAATTACGTCGCCGGGAGCTGGGGCCCCCACGAGGCCGACGCCCTCATCGCTCGGGACGGAGCCCGATGGCGTAGGTTATAATCGGAGGACTTTGACGAGGAGATCGTGCGATGGCAACATCCACCTGGACCGAAACCGATACCCAGCGCGCCAAGGAGATCTGGGCCGAGTACCAGCGTAACCATGATGTCTCGGCCCTGCACGGGAAGACCGCGGGAATCGACCCGGTCACCGGTCGCGTCTGGTTCGGTGAATCCGCGACGGACATCTGGCGACAGCGGCAAGCCGAAGGCATCGATACTCCAATTTATGGCGTCCGTGTCGGATACGACTATTACCGTCGCAAAGGGGGGAGTCGCCGGTGATCGTGGGTAGCCTCGAAGAAGATGGTTTGCCGGCCGTGGTCGTCAACGTCGCAGCGACGTATTGGCAGGCCATCATCGATACGGCATTCAACGGAGATCTGGAATTACCGACGACCCTATTCCCGTTGGTCAACGCACGCTTTCTCTTCCGAACGAATTTCATCCTGGCCGCAGGACAAACCTCCGATGAGGATCTCTATCTTGTAGACTTTCCCTTCGATGGCCGGATCTACGAAGCCGAGGCGACCTTCGTGGTACGCGACGACATCCTCGTCGGGACGAACCTATTGCGAGATCACCTCCTGGAAGTCGATTTCCCCGCCGGGACGGTCCGGCTGGAGCGGGTCAATTGACTTCGATCGAGCAACCTTGCTCAATCGTCATCCCGCGACCGCCGCCTCGGACTGCGGAGCATCAGCAGGAAGAAGATGAACGACAGCGCCCCGAAGATGCCGGTGAACTGCGAATTCTGGTCCAGGTAAAAGAGCAGGAGCAGGAAGAGCGAGACGACGAACCCGATGACGAAGAACACGCGGAGGGGACCGAAGCCGCCCGAGGGCGAGGTCAGGATGACCTGGGCTCGATCCAGCGCGATCGGATCATCGGGAAGACTCATCTCGTCGGGGATCACGGGATCGTCGTCGCGGCCGAGTACCCGGCGCCGGGTCATCGGGTGACCGAAGAGCAATTCCGGGGGCAGCGAGGACAGCCCGCAATTCGGGCATCGACGCCATCCTTGCCACGCCTCGTGCTGGACCTCGAGCTCGGCCTTGCACCGCGGGCAGGAATACGACACGAAGTAAATCACCTGAGATTCCACGACACGGCTCCGGCTCGGCGTGATCGGTCACGTGGGTTGCTCGGTTCGAGCGGGTCATCTCCCCATCGTAACATCGGAACCGAGACTCACAACGCCATCGGCCCCCTGCCGCCCCACGGGAGACATCGGCTTCTCCGCCAGGACCCAGATGACCGAGGACCAATAAGTCGGGGCGTCGAATCCGAGTAGCCGCAGCTTGAGGGCCTCCAGCCTGCGCATCGACAGGCTCAGGGCACGGTATGCCTTTCGCATCGGCGATACGGGGGCCGGCCACGGATCCCGGAAACCCAGCACATTCAACCCGTGGCAGAAGAACAACTCGGACAAGGACGTCGGAGTGAACGCGATTTCATGCGTAATATCCGCATAAATGGCACGGGAGGCATGGGGGCTGTCGGCATTCGGTACGCTGGCGATGAGCCGGCCGCCGGTGCAAGCCGCGCCACCACCGATTCGAGGATGGGATAGAGTTCCTCTCGGGTGAAATGCTCCAGGATATCGAGCATGGCGATCAGGCCGAAGGCCTCCCCTCCTTCTCCCAGGAAATCCATCACGCGGGCGCAGGTCGCGTCCAGGCCGAGGGATCGGGCGACCTCGACCTGGGTCCGGTCGAGGTCGATGCCGATGGCCCGGTCGTAACCGCGCTCGCGGAGGAAGTAGAGGAACTGACCGCTGCCGCACCCGATGTCCAGGATCGGCAGCGAATGATCCTCGGGCAACCAACCTCGGGTATACCAATCATAATATTTGAGCCTTCCTTCGTGCTTGGCCTTGGCGAACTCCGGGCTCGTGTAGCCATGCCATTCGGCCTGCCTGTTGTAGAAGGCGTCGCGGTAGGGGTTCATCCTGAATGTTTTCCCCGGAAAATGGTCTCGGAATGAGGCGACCAGGCTCGATGTCCGCCTGGACACGCTCGTGGCGAGTTGATCCCGCGGTCGAGTATATCGTGTCCCGGGTCCAAAATCTTGCCCGTTCGATCGAATCGGGCGATCGCCGCTCGAGATGACGACCCCCTTCCTGCCCGCCGATCCACCACGTAGGATAGTGATCGATCTCGCACCGGCCCATTCGCCGGGCGAGACGCGAGAGGCGTTCACATGTTAAGGTAACGGACCCGGCAACCGCCCATGGCCATCGTCATCCGACCCTATCGCGAGCCCGATCGGGCCGCTTTGCGCGAGCTGACCGTCTCGGCCTTCGAGGGCGTCTCGATCGACCACAACATCGACCGGAAGCTCGGCCCGATCGCCGGGCGTGACTGGCGATGGCGGAAGTCGCGCGACGTTGACCGCGACACGTTCGGCGCCGAGCTGGCGGTCGCCGAGGACGACCAGACCGGCGCGGTGGTCGGCTACGTGACCATGCAGTGCGACACCGAGACCCGGTTCGGCTGGATCCACAACCTGGTCGTCGCCGAAAGCTTGCGGGGCCGTGGACTGGGCCGCCAGCTCATCGAGCACGCGCTGGACCATTTCCGCGCCGCCGGCATGACGGTGGCGAAGATCGAGACCCTCGAGCAGAACGCGATCGGCCGGCACCTGTATCCGTCGGTCGGTTTCGTCGAGGTCGCGCGGCAGATCCACTACGCAATGCCCCTGACCGACGGATCCCACCATGAGCCAGGGCAAGAGCCTCTTTGAGCTCGATGCCGACGCCGCGGCCGCGGGGCCTCGGCTGGAGCTGCGTCACATCACCAAGAACTTCGGGGGCGTGCGCGCGCTGCGAGACGTGTCGGTCCTCTCGATGGGCGGCGAGGTCCACTCGCTCTGCGGCGAGAACGGCGCGGGCAAGAGCACGCTGATGAAGATCCTGGCCGGCGCCATCACCGATTACGATGGCGAGATCCTCGTGTATGGCACGCCGGTGCAATTCTCCGGCCCGCGCCAGGCCGAGGACGTCGGCATCCGGATTATCTACCAGGAGCTGAACCTCGTCCCCCAGCTCACGGTCGCCGACAACATCTTCCTCGGCCGCGAGAAGACGCGCGGGGGCCGGCTGGGCTGGCTCGACGAGCGCGCGATGGAGGTCCGGACGCGACAGCTCTTCGACCGGCTGGGCACGGCGATCTCGCCCCGGGCCAAGGTCGGCGACCTGCGGATCGGCGACCAGCAGATGGTCGAGATCGCCAAGGCCCTGGCCTTCGACGCCGCGATCGTGATCATGGACGAGCCCACCTCGGCGCTGTCGGACTCCGAGGTCGCCCGGCTCTTCCGCGTCATCGACGACCTCCGCCGGGCCGGGACCACCGTGCTGTACATCAGCCACAAGATGAACGAGGTCTTCACGCTCTCCGACCGCGTGACCGTGCTCCGCGACGGCCAGTTCGTCGCGTCGGCCGAGCGGGACGCCACCACGCCGGAGCAGGTCGTGCGCTGGATGGTCGGCCGCGAGATCGCCGCACTGGACTACCAGCCGCATCCGATCCAGTCGCGGGCCATCCTCGAAGTCGAGGACCTCGCGTTGCCCCATCCGCCCGGGAGCGGCCGGCCCAGCCTGCGAGACATCACTTTCTCGGTGCGGGCCGGCGAGGTCCTGGGCGTCGCCGGCCTGCTGGGCGCCGGCCGCACCGAGCTCCTCGAGGCGATCTACGGCGCCACGCCGTCGGCCCCGGAAGGCACCCTGCTCTTCGAAGGCCGGCCGATCCGCTTCCGACACCCCGACGAGGCGATCCGCGCCGGCATCGCCATGGTCACCGAGGACCGCAAGACCCTCGGCCTCTTCGACCGCATGACGGTCGCCGAGAACATCACGCTCCGCCGCCTCCCCGAGCTGACGTTCTCCGCCGTGCCGCTGATCGACCCCCGCGCCGAGCGCCGGGCCGTGGATTGGTCGATCAAGGAGCTGTCGATCAAGACGGCCGGCGGCGATGCCCCGGTGACGAGCCTCTCCGGCGGCAACCAGCAGAAGTGCATCATCGCCCGATGGCTGCTGGTCGAGCCCCGGCTGCTCCTGCTCGACGAGCCGACCCGCGGCATCGACGTCGGCGCCAAGTCGGAGATCTACCAACTGATCCGACGCCTGGCCGCGCAGGGCCGCGCCATCATCATGACCTCGAGCGAGCTGCCCGAGTTGCTGGCCGTCGCCGACCGGATCATCGTCCTGTGCGAGGGCCGGATCACCGCCGACATCCCCCGCGCCGAGGCCAACGAGGAGCTCATCATGCACGCCGCGACCCGGTTCCTCGACCGGGCCAAACCGACCAAGACCGCAACTGATGACGAATTGATCTGAACCACGGAAATTCCCTCCGAGACCGAGGCCAAGACGATCATGCGATACCCGAACTTCCTCTGCCTCGCGAGCCTCACCCTCGCGTTGCCTGTCGCCGCGGCCGAGTTCCCCAAGTTCGAGGCCCAGGTGATCGACCCGCATGCGGGCAACGTGGTCTACGCCGTGACGGTGGCCGACGTCAACGGCGACCGCAAGCCCGACGTCGTCGCCGTGACCGAGGACGCGGTCATCTGGTACGAGAACCCGACCTGGTCGAAGCACGACATCATCCGCAAGGCGACGGCGCTCGACAACGTCTGCATCCAGCCCCAGGACATCGACGGCGACGGCCGGGTCGACTTCGCGCTGGGGGCCGGCTGGCGCCCGTCGGACACGAAGAACCCCAGCACGCTCCAGTGGCTCGGCCGCGACGCCGAGGGCCGATGGCATGTCCATCCGATCCGCTTCGAGGAGCCGACGCTGCATCGACTGCGATGGGGCTCGGTGAAGGGTCAGGGGACGGGCAAGAAGCAGATGGTCGTCGCCCCCCTGCAAGGCCGGGGCACCAAGGGCCCGAACTGGGGGGCAGGGGAGGGGGTCCGCGTCCTCGTTTATGATGTCCCAGATAAGCCCGACGACGCGAACTGGCCGGTCGAGGTCGCCGACAGCTCGCTGCACACGATCCACAACCTCCAGCTCATCGACCTGAACGGCGACGAGCGCGACGAGATCGTCGTGGCCGCATGGGAGGGCGTCTTCGTCCTCGAGCGTGACATCGCCGGGCGCTGGACCAAGACGCGGGTCGGCACCGGCAATCAGGAGTCGAATCCGTTCAAGGGTTCCAGCGAGGTTAAAGTCGGCCGCGTAAAGAATGGCGGCTCCTACATCGCCACCATCGAGCCCTGGCACGGCTTCCAGGCCGTCGTCTACACGCCCCCCTCGACACCGGCCGACCGCGACGCGGCGGCCGCCGCGGGCCCGCCTCCGCCCTGGTCGCGCCAGGTGATCGCCGAACCGCTGCAATGGGGGCACGCCGTCTGGTGTGCCGACCTCGACGACGACGGCGATGAAGAATTGATCATCGGCCAGCGCGACCCGAATAAGTCCGGCTCGGCCGCCCCGCGCGGGCCGGGCGTTTTCGTCTTCGACCCCAAGCCCGGCACAAACCCGCTCGCCTTCGACCGCCACACCATCGACGACGGCGGCATGGCCTGCGAGGACGCGATGGCCGCCGACCTCAATGGCGACGGCCGCCCCGACCTCATCGCCGGCGGCCGGGCCACGCACAATGTGAAGATCTACTGGAATCGCCGATAGTCATCGGTCATCATTAGCTATCGATTCGAACCAGGCGTCTGATCAATCGACGTACACGAACTCGTTGAGATTCAGGAGGGCGAGGCAGAAGTCGGCGAAGGACGAGTCGCCGTTCGAGAGGAAATCGCGGGCGAGCGCCCGCTCGGCGGCGTCGGGCTGGCGGCCCAGGGTAATGAGATAGGCGCGCTCGATCCGGGCATCGGAGTTCGGACTCGCCTCGCGCCCAACCCGTGTGGCGAGGGCATGGGCCGCTTCCGAGGAGAGCGGGCTATTCAGCAAGCTGAGCGCCTGCGGCGCGATCGTGGTGACGGGTCGTTTCGGACAGCTCGCATTGGTATCCGGCCGATCGAACGCCTCGAAGAAGGGGAATCGTAGATTGCGACGGACGAAGATATACAAACTCCTGCGATTCTGGTCCTCGACCCTGGCGGAAACGGGCCAGATCGCTCCCTTGCTCGACAGTTTGGTCAGTTCGGGGGGCAGGGGAGGGAATACGGCCGGCCCGCCCAGGGCCGGGTTCAACCGGCCGGCCGCCGACAACATCGCGTCGCGGATCGCCTCGCCGTCGAGCCGTCGACGATTCTGTCGGGCGAGCAACAGGTTGTCCGGGTCGTCGGCCGGGTTGGCGGAGGGCCTCGATGATTGGCGATAGGTCGCGCTGGAGACGATCAACCTGTGCATGGCCTTGAGGCTCCAGCCCCGCGCCACGAGCTCGGTCGCCAGCCAGTCGAGCAAAGCGGGATGGCTGGGCTCGTCGCCCATCGTGCCGAAGTCGCTGGACGTGCCGACCAACCCACGGCTGAAATGCCCCTGCCAGAGCCGGTTGACCATCACGCGCGCCGTCAGAGGATGATCCGGCCGCGTCAGCCAGTCGGCCAGCGCCCGGCGGCGGCCGGTCGTGTCGGCCGTCGGCGCAATCGAGGGCGCCGTCGTCGCCAGTACCGACGGGAACGACGGCTCGACGGCCGGTCCTCGCGCCGTGTATTCACCCCTCTTGAGGAAGTGCGTC
Organism: uncultured Planctomycetota bacterium; assembly: GCA_963777695.1. Classification (GTDB taxonomy): domain Bacteria; phylum Planctomycetota; class Planctomycetia; order Isosphaerales; family Isosphaeraceae; genus CAVZRC01. The sequence continues at coordinate 4,103,189 of CAVZRC010000004.1, read as the reverse complement.
GGCGGCGCCTTCTGGCCGGCCTCGTCGATCCCCCGGGCGGTGGGCAATGGAGGCGGTGCCGCTTTCCTCGTCCGATCCAGCCGCGCGAGCAACTCACGACGCTCGGCGAGCGCGGACCGGTCGAGCAGGCCCGGCCAATCCTTGGCCTTGATCCGCCCGTCCCGGCTGAGGATCTCGTAGACCATCGAGACCTCGGCCGGGATGCGATCGGTTTCGGGCTTGGTGTAGGCGGCCACGGCGTCGTCGAGCGAGCCCATCGGCAGGCCCTGGCGCGAGCCGGTCGCGGACCGGCTTCTCGATTCGGAGGATCGCCGCCTGGACCTTCGCGACCTCGGCCCGCCAGGCGGCCGAGGCCCGCTCGTGGGCCTTGCGACGATCGGTCGAGGCGATCGGATAGTCGTCGCGGAAACGTGCGGGGGTGAAGAACGCCTGGAGCCGGTAGAAGTCCGCCTGGCGGATCGGGTCGAACTTGTGGTCGTGGCATCGGGCACAGCCGATCGTCAGGCCGAGGAAGACCAGGCCGGTGGTCTCGGTGATGTCGTTCAGGGCATTCTGCCGCCTCAGCCCCTGGTCGTTCAGGTTGACCATATCCGGATAACAGCGATTGAACCCGGTCGCGACGAAGACCGACGGGTCGTCGGGGGCGACCTCGTCGCCGGCCAGTTGGAGCCGGACGAATTGATCGTAGGGCAGGTCGCGATTGAGGGCGTTGACGACCCAGTCTCGGTATCGCCAGGCGTTGGGACGCGCCTGGTCGAATTCGAAGCCGTCGGTGTCGGCATAGCGCGCCAGGTCGAGCCAGTGCTGCGCCCACCGGACCCCATATTGCGGGCTGGCCAGCCGGCGGTCGACGACCTTCTCATAGGCGTCGTCGGAGTGGTCATTCAGGAATACGTCGATCTCCTCGGGAGCTGGCGGCAGGCCCGTCAGGTCGAAGCTCAGGCGGCGTAGCAACGTCGGGCGATCGGCCTCGGGCGCAGGCGAAAGGCCGTTGGCTTCGAGGGCCGCCGCGACGAAGGCGTCGATCGAGTTGCGGACCCACTTGCGATCCTTTACGACCGGGGGCTTGGTTCGTCGGGGAGGCTGGAACGCCCAGTACTCGCGCTCCTCGGCGGTGATCGGCTTGTCGGGGACTCGGGCGTCGTCGGATGTGGCCAGGGTGGCGAGTCCGAGGACGATCGCGATTGAGCCGCAAGCAGTACCGAGGCTGAGCCGAAGCCGCGAGGGTGACATGGTGCGTTCGAGCCTCCTACCGTTTGTCCACGCGAGCAAAGGAAGTTCAACGCGAGTGATCTACACCGTCCCGACTCGGATGTCCGGCCGCCAATCCGGCGAGCGGTCTCCCAGGTATTTCCGGGCCTCGTCCCAGCCTACCGCCAGAACCTCCACGCCTTCAGGTGTTCGCCTGTAGGCGACATAGGCACCATCGTAATAGTAACGGAGGGTCCAATCATCCAAGAGCCGCTGCCGATACTCCGGATCCATCGGACCCCCAAGCTTCTGAACGATTCGGGCATCCGCGTTGGCCATCTGCTCGGCCACCTCGGGCGGGACGGCCAGCAACCCTCTCGGCTTGGGGAAGTTGGGGTCGTGGGCCGGCAACGTCAGATCGGTGAAGTTCTGTGCCATGATCGTCGCTCCTCAGCCGAATTCAGACCACTCCGATCGGGACGTCCCCGCGCGTCTCGGGCGGATGCTCTTCCCGATACCGATTGGCCTCCTCGTGGCCTACCGCCAGGACCTCGACGCCTCCAGGCGTACGCCGGTAGGCGATGTAGGCATTATCGTAATAGTAATTGAGGGTCCAATCATCCAGCATCCGCTGCCTCGCCTCCGGAGCCACCGGAGCACCGTGCTCCCGGGCGAAGCGGGCCTCGAAATCGGCGACCCACTCGGCCACCTCGGGCGGTACGGCCAGGAGCCCGCGCGGCTTGGGGAAGTTGGGGTCGTGGGCCGGTAGGGTCGAATCGATGAAATGCTGCACCATGATCGTCGCTCCTCGTTCGGACCGGACTCGCTCACTCCTCTCATCGTCCGGGATCGGACTGGCGGCGGCAAGATCGGGATTCGCGAATCCGGCTCGAGGATGATACGCCCTCTGTGCGGCCTTCCCGAGCTCAGGCCAGGATCGACCGCACGACCGTCCCCGAGGTGTCGGTCAGGCGATCCTCTCGGCCGTTGTGGGGGAAGGTCAATCGCGTGTGGTCGAGCCCGAGAAGATGGAGGATCGTGGCGTGCAGGTCGTGGACGTGGACCGGGTTGACCTCGGCACGGAGGCCGACCGCGTCGGTGGCGCCGTGGATCGTGCCCCCCTTGATCCCGGCTCCGGCCATCCAGACGGTGAAGCCGTGCGGGTTGTGGTCGCGGCCCCGGCCGCTCTCGGACATCGGCATCCGGCCGAACTCGCCGCCCCAGATCACGAGGGTCTCCTCGAGCAGCCCGCGCCGTCGCAGGTCTTTCAAGAGCCCCGCGATCGGCCCGTCGGTCCTGGCGCACATCCGCGCGTGGTTGGCCTCGACGTCGTCGTGGGCGTCCCAGCCGTTGACATCTCCCGAGTAGAGTTGCACGAACCGGACACCGCGCTCGACGAGCCGTCGGGCGAGCAGGCATCGCGTGCCGAACTCGGCGGTGTCGGCGCGGTCGAGCCCGTAGAGCGACCGGGTCTCCTCGCTCTCGCGGGAGACGTCGACGGCATCCGGCGCGGCCGATTGCATCCGATAAGCGAGCTCATACGCCTGGATGCGGGCGGCCAGCTCGGTGTCTTCGCCCCGGTCGGCGAGATGGCGGGCGTTGAGCCTGCCGATCAGGTCGAGCGTCCGGCGCTGGGAGACGCCGGACATCCCCGCGGGCGGCGCCAGGTCGAGGATCGGCCGCGGGCCCGACCGCATGACCGTCCCCTGCTGGCTGGCCGGCAGGAAGCCGGCGCCGTAGGCCGGCGGCCCGCCCTTGATGCCGCCGGCCGGGTCGGGCAGCACGACGAAGGCGGGAAGGTCCTGGTTCTCCGTCCCCAGGCCATAGCCGACCCAGCTCCCCAGGCTCGGCTTGCCCATCAGGACCGAGCCGGTGTTCATCTGGTAGACGGCCTGCGGGTGGTTGACGCTGTCCGCCCGGCACGAGCGGATCACCGCCAGCTCGTCGGCACATTCGGCGATCTGCGGGAGGAAGTCGGAGACGGGCAGGCCGCTCCGCCCGTACGGTCGGAAGGTCCGCTTCGTGGCCAGGAGCGGGTTCGTCGCGACCTGCCGACGCGTCGCGACGTGGCCGAAGCTCTCCGGCAGCGGACGGCCGCCGAGGCGCTGGAGGTCGGGCTTGGGGTCGAAGGTCTCGAGATGGCTCGGGCCGCCGTGCATGAACAGGTAGATGACCCGCGTCGCCTTCGCCGGGAAGTGGGGCGGTCGAGGCGCCATCGGGTTGACCGGGGTCCCGGCGAGCGCCCGATCGCGTTCGAGCAGCCAGGCCGCCGCGATCGCGCCGAAGCCGCCGCCGGCCTGGCGGAGGAACGTCCTGCGGGTCGCGTCGGGTACGCCCGGTCCCGATTCTCCGAACGAGTTGACCATCGCTTCGACCTCCCCGATATCGGCGGCTCCAGGGCACGGCGTAGCATTCTCGACGAAACCCCATGATAATCGGAACCCGGTCCGCCATCCACAGGATGGGGCCGGGCGCCGGAAGTCCCGAAGACATTCAGAGGAGGAGGTTCTCTCATGCGAGGCATGCGCATCCATCGCATCGGGCTCGCCCTGGTTGCGGGCGCCAGCGTCGTCGTCCTGGCCGCGACCGGAGGATGGACCCAGACCCAGTCGCCGTCGATGGAGTCCAAGATCGACCCCAAGATCAACGACTCATTCAAGAAGCCGGACGTCAAGCAATTCGTCAAGCGATTCGAGTCGGAAGACCGCGAGAACTACGCGATGCGCCACGAGATCGTCGCGGCGCTGAACCTCGTCCCGGGCATGGCCGTGGCCGACATCGGCGCGGGCACCGGGCTCTTCACGAGGCTGTTCGCCGAGAAGGTCGGGCCGTCCGGCAAGGTCTACGCCGTCGATATCGCTCCCCAGTTCCTCGAGCACATCGCCGCCGACGCCAAGAAACACAAACAAGACCAGGTGGTCACCATCCTATGCAGTCAGGACTCGACGAATTTGCCCAGGGACTCCGTCAACCTGGTCTTCATGAGCGACGTGTATCATCACCTGGAGAAGCCCGAGAAGACCCTGGCCTCGATCCACCAGGCGCTGCGGCCCGGCGGCCGGCTGGTCGTGATCGAGTTCGATCGCGTCGAGGGGAAGAGCTCGGCATTCGTGCTCAAGCACGTGCGCGCCGGCCAGGCGGTCTTCCGCAAGGAGATCGAAGCGGCCGGGTTCGTCGCAATCCCGACGCCCAACCCGCCTCGCCTGAAAGAGAACTTCTTCCTGCGGTTCGAGAAGCCCAGGGCAAAGCGGACGCCGCCGGCCCGAGTGAACCAGCCGTGACCCGACCTCTCATCAGAATCCTCTCAGATCTCTCATGGATCCGATAATGCTTGAATCGAGCACAGGACCGACGAGTGAAGGCCCGACTGAGGTGGGCGGGGCGAAGATGCCGGCCGAGTTCGGCCTGGCGATGGCGACGTTCGTGGTGGTGGCCAGTATGGTGGGGACCGGGGTGTTGACGACCTCGGGCTACACGGTCGCGAGCGTCGAAAGCAACACGTGGATGCTGCTCCTGTGGGTCCTGGGCGGGATCACGGCAGTCTGCGGGGCGTTGACGCTCGCCGAGCTCTCGGCGTCGATGCCGAGGACGGGCGGCGACTACATCTATCTCCACGAGGCCTATGGGCCGCTGCCGGCGTTCCTGTCGGGCTGGGTGTCGTTCGTGATCGGGTTCGCCGCCCCGAGCGCCGCGTCGGCGTTCGGGATGGCCAAATACATGCTGGCGCCGTTCCCGATGCCGGAGGATCAAGCGATGATCTGGCAGCGCGGCCTGGGGACGGTCGCGATCCTGGCCTTCGCGGCGATCCACGTCTCGGGACGTCGGCAGACGTCGAAGGTCCAGACCTGGATCACGGCGATCAAGATCGCGCTGCTCGTCGCCTTCGCCGCGGCCGGGCTCGCGGTCGGCTGGCCCCACGCGGCCAACCTCGTCAACCCCAAGCCGCTCGACGGCAGGCTCACCCTGACGATGCTCTCCTCGCTGATCTACATCTACTACGCCTACACCGGCTGGAACGCGGCGGCGTACATGGCCGGCGAGGTCCGCGAGCCCCAGAAATTGCTGCCCCGGGCGGTGCTGCTGGGGACCGGCGGGGTGCTCCTGCTCTACCTGGCCCTCAACGTGGTCTATGCCCTGGCCCTCTCGGCGGCGGATGTCGGGGCGATCGCGAAGGAAAAGGGCTTCGATGCCGTGGCACCGATCGCCCAGCTCGCCGCGGAGCGGCTCTTCGGCGCGCGATGGTCCGACCCGCTCAGCATGGCGATCGGCCTGATGCTCCTGTCCTCCCTCAGCGTCTATCTGCTGATCGGCCCCCGGGTCCTCTTCGCCATGGCGCAGGCCGGGCAGTTCCCTTCGGTCGCGGCCCGACTGACGCCGAGGGCGAATACGCCCGCGGTCGCGACGGCGTTCCAGATCGTCCTGGCGCTGGTATTATTGTGGGTCGGGACGTTGCGGAGCATCATCGAATATGCCGGCATCGGGCTCTCGATCTTCTCGATGCTGGCCATGAGCTCGATCTATCTGCTCCGATGGAATCGACCCGACATGCCCCGACCCTTCCGCACGCCCGGATATCCGGTCACGCCGGCGGTATACATCGGCCTGACGGCGCTCGTCACGATCGCCGCGTTCGCTCAGAAGCCCGAGGTATCCTCCTATGCGCTCCTGAGTATCCTGGCCGGGGTGCCGGTCTATTATCTCTGGGAATTTCGGAAGCGATCGGGCTGAAGTAAGATGATCGGATGGATCCGACGCCCCCGGATGAGCCCCGGGCGATGTTTCCGCGAGGGGAAGGGTGCGTCGCGTCGGATGGACTCAAATCCATCGCAGGCGTTCAAAAAACGCAATGTTTGAGGGGTTCGGCCCGGATTCGTCGCATTATTCATGGACTGATCCGGACCCGGAGCGAAGCCATGAGCACCCCTGCGCAGGTCGAGTCGATCTTTTTTGCCGCGATGGACAAGAAAGAGCCAAGAGAACGGGCCGGTTATCTGGATCGTGCCTGCGGCGCCGACGTCGATTTACGCCGTCGTGTGGAACGGCTCCTGGAGGCTCTGCCCCAGGCGGCGGATTTCCTGGACCGGCCCGCCGGCGAGCGCCTCGGAGCCCCTCCAGGGGGTCGGGCCGAAAACCGCCCGGACCTTGCTCCGTCCATCGTTTCGAAGCGAGACGCCGGGGCGGCTCTGGGACGGCACGAACTGGTCGAGACCGTCGCCGACGATCGCGGCATCGAGCGGGAGAACCCCCTCGCCGTCTTGCGGCCATCGGCGAAGCCCGGCTCGCTAGGACGGCTGGCCCATTACGAAGTCCTGGAGGTGCTCGGGCAGGGTCGATTCGGGACGGTCGCGAAGGCGTTCGACACGGAGATTCAGCGGCTCGTCGCCATCAAGCTCATGTCCCCGCTCCTGGCGGCGACTTCGGCGGCCCGCAAGCGATTCTTGCGCGAGGCGCGATCGGCCGCGACCGTACGGCATCCGAACGTCATCGCCATCCATGCCGTCGAGAGCCAGCCGGTCCCGTACCTGGTCATGGAGTACATCACCGGCCCATCCTTGCAGCAGAAGCTCGACGCGACCGCTCCACTGGAGTTGGACGAGATCCTGCGCATCGGCCGACAGATCGCCGACGGCCTGGCCGCCGCCCATTCGCGGGGCTTGCTCCATCGCGACATCAAACCGTCGAACATCCTGATCGACCCGGCGGGGATGGCCCGGCTGGCCGACTTCGGCGTGGCCCGCGCGGTTGACGATGCCGGCATCATCAGGTCGAGACTCATCGCCGCCTCGCCGATGTACATGGCACCCGAGCACGCCAATGGCGAGACGATCGACCAGCGGGCCGACCTGTTCAGCTTGGGCGGCGTCCTCTACGCGATGTGCGCCGGCCGGCCACCCTCGCGGGCCGCGAAGACCCCGGCCGGCCACGATTGCATCACCGAAGACATTCCCCGCCCAATCCGGGAGATCGTCCCGGAACTGCCGCAGTGGTTGTGTGACCTGATCGGTTGACTGCTTGCCAGGAAGCCGGCGGGTCGCTTGGCGTCGGCGCGGGACGTTTCCGACCTCCTCGCACGACGCCTGGCCCCGCTGCAACATCCAGGGAGCCTCCCAGCTCCGACGGATCTCCCACCTGTGGCGGCGGCGGAGATGCCGACGTCGATAGAGACCTCCGCAACGGAGGAGCCACGCTGACGTTAGCCAACCCGATTCTCCCTGACCGGAGCACCCAACGATGGATGAGCATCGCCGCTGCGACCGTTGTGGTAACCCGCTACGTTCCGACGCACCCGACGGCACCTGCCCGGCCTGCAAGGCGCGTGCGAGACCCGAGCCGGAGACCGAGCCGACGGGCATCTCGGCCGACGAGGCCGTCACCTTCGGCCTCGAGCCGGTACAGCCGGGCCATGTCCTGGAGAGCCTGGCCCGATCGATCGGCTCGATCCCCCACGTCCTCCTCCCCGACACATCTCCCGACGAGACGCGTGCGGACTTCACCAACCCATCGTCCGACGCGATGCCGGCGCCGGCCGAGCGCGGCGACCGCTATCAGCTCTTCGGCGAGATCGCACGCGGCGGCATGGGAGCCGTCCTCAAGGGCCGCGACCCCGACCTCGGACGCGAACTGGCCGTCAAGGTCCTGCTCGAGAACCATGAGGACAAGCCCGAGCTGATCCGCCGGTTCGTGGAAGAAGCCCAGATCGGCGGGCAATTGCAGCATCCCGGCATCGTGCCCGTGTACGAGCTGGGCGCCTTCGCCGACCGACGGCTTTATTTCACCATGAAGCTGGTGAAGGGTCGGACCCTGTCGTCGTTGCTGGCGGAGCGCGATTCGCCCGCGCACGACTTGCCGCGGTTCCTGTCCATCTTCGAGGCCATTGGCCAGACCGTGGCTTACGCCCATTCCCGGGGCGTGATCCACCGCGACTTGAAGCCCTCCAACGTGATGGTGGGCTCATTCGGCGAGGTCCAGGTGATGGACTGGGGACTGGCCAAGGTCTTGAAGGACGGGAGCGTCGCCGATGAGTCTCCTGCCCAGCCCGCGCCCGAGGAGAGCCTGGTCGCGACCGTGAGGAGCGGTTCGAACCTCGACGCGTCGCATGCCGGCAGCGTCCTGGGGACGCCCGCGTACATGTCCCCCGAGCAGGCCGCGGGGGACATCGTGCACGTCGATCGCCGGACCGATGTCTTCGGCCTGGGCTCGATCCTCTGCGAGATCCTCACCGGCGAGCCGGCCTATGCCGGGCGCGGCGCCCTGGAGATCCTCCGCAAGGCGATGCGCGGCGAGACGGCCGACGCGATGGCCCGGCTGGACGGCTGCGGGGCCGAGGCCGAGCTGATCGTCCTGGCGAAGGACTGCCTGGCGGTCGGGCCCGACGATCGTCCCCGCGACGCCAATGACGTGGCCAGGCGGGTCACGGCCTACCTGGCGGGCGTGCAGGAGCGGGTACAGGCGGCCGAGCGCGAGCGCGCCGTGGCCGTCGCCAAGGCCATCGAGGAGCGGCGGCGGCGCAAGGTCCAGCTCGCCCTGGCGGCGTCAGTCCTGGCGCTCACGACGCTGGGCGGTCTGAGCACGACGTACTACCTCCAGCAGCGGCAGGCGCAGGCCGCGGCCGGTCAACGAGCCATCGATCATGTGACCACGCTCCAGAAGCAGGCCCTCGACCATCCCGAGGAGATCCCCCGCTGGGAAGTCGCGATGGCGGCCGTCGAGCAAGCCGACCCCTCTGGCGACCCGAAGACCAAGGCCCAACTCGTGGTCCTGAAAGAAGAGGTCGAGGCCGGGCGGGACGCGGCCCGGCGCGACCAGAAGCTGCTCGATCGCCTGGTCAACATCCGATCGGCCGAGGCCGACGACCCGATCGGCTCGACCACGGAGGCCGATTATGGCGCGGCCTTCCGCGCCGCCGGGATCGATCTGACGACCCTGACCCCGGCCGAGGCGGGGGCGAGGATCAAGGCCCGGCCGCCATCGGTGGCGCTGGCCCTGGCCGGCGCGATCGACGATTGGGCGAGGATCCGGCGGAAACGTTTCAACTTCGTCGGAGCGACTCGGTTGAGCGAATCCGCCCGGGTCGCCGACCCGGACCCCTGGCGAATCGAGCTGCGGAACGCGCTGGATCTGCGAGTCAAGGCGGACACGCGAGCGGCGCTGCAATCGCTGGAAAAGAAGGCCGATTTCGACGAACTCTCAGCGATCAGCCTCGGGTTGTTGGGGACCGTCCTGAATACCGTCGGCGACGCCCCGCTGGCCGAGTCGGTGCTGCGGAGGGCCCAGCAGCGGCATCCGCGCGATGTCTGGGTCAACTACGAACTGGCAAAGTTGCTGGAGGCTCTGTCCCGGACCGACGAGGCGATTCGCTTCTACACCGCCGCCCGCTCCGTCCGCCCCGAGACCGCCCACGTGCTGGCCCACGCCCTCGAGACGCGGGGCGATCGCGAGGAGGCGATCGCCGTATTCCGCGACCTCAAGGGGCTGCGGCCGGGCAGCGCCAAGCATATCGGCTGCCTGGGCCACGCCCTCAGGGCGAAGGGACTCTCGAGCGAGGCCGACGACCTTTTCGATGCCGCACTGGTCGCGGGCCGCGAGGCGATCCGGATCAAACCCGACTCCGCCTCGGCTCATATCGAGTACGGCAAGGCGCTGGCGGACCTGGGCAATTACGAGGAGGCAGCCGCCGAATGGCGCGTCGCCATCCGGCTCGAGCCGATCGACGGCTTGCCCCGAACGTACCTCGCGACGGCACTCAACCACATCGCTTCCGGCCTCGTGGAGCAGGGCAAGGCTGCCGAGGCGATCGCAAACTACCGCGAGGCGATCCTCGTCAATCCCGACGACGTGACGGCCCACAACAACCTCGCGATCGCCCTGGCCGCTCAAGGCAAGCCGGCGGAGGCCATCGCCGCGCTACGCGAAGCGATCCGGATCAACCCCGACTCCGCCGAAGTCCACTACAACCTCGGCACCGACCTCGCGACCCAGGGGAACTCGGACGAGGGCATCGCCGAGTTCCGCGAGGCGATCCGGCTCAACCCCGATTTCGCCGAAGCCCACAGCAACCTCGGCGCCGAGCTGAGGTCGCGGGGGAAGCTCGACGAGGCCCTTGACGAGCTGCGCACGGCGATCCGGCTCAAACCGGACCTGGGCCCGGCCATCGTGAACGTCGGGGAAGTCCTGGAGCGCCTGGGCAAGCTCGACGAGGCCATCGCCGGGTTCCGTGCGGCGATCCGGCACGAGCCGGACCGATCTCCCGCCCACCTCTCGCTCGCCGATGCCCTCGGGCGTCGAGGCGAGCTCCGGGGAGCCATCGCCGAATACCGGACGGCGATCCGGCTCAATCCCGACGACCCGACAGCCCACATCCAACTCGGCGTGCTGCTCTGCGATCGGTTGGGGGATTATCCGGCGGCGGAGACCGAATTCCGCACCGCGATTCGGCTCGATCCCAACCACGCCGACCTTCACGCCAACCTCGGCAAGTCGCTGGTGATCCAGGGCAAGTCCGCCGAGGCCATCGAGGCCTTGCGCGAGGCGATCCGACTCAATCCTGACCACGACAACGCCCATAACAACCTCGGCAACGCCCTGGAAAGCCAGGGCAAACGGGACGAGGCCGTCGCCGAATACCGCACGGCGAGCCGGATCAAGCCCGACGTCGCGGGCTATCACCTCAATCTCGCCGCCGCGTTGGCAACCCTGGGGAGATCCGACGAGGCGATCGCGGAATACCGGACCGCGATCCGGCTCGAACCCGATTTCGCCGAGGCCCACCATAACCTCGGCGTGTTGCTCTGCGATCAGTTGCGGGATTATCCGGCGGCGGAGACCGAATTCCGCACGGCGATCCGCCTCCAACCCAACGACGCCCAGGCCCACACGAACCTCGGCAACGCCTTGAAAAACCAGGGCAAGCGCGACGAGGCCGCCACCGAATTCCGCGCGGCGATCCGGCTCGAACCCAACAATGCGCAGGCACGGTATATCCTCGCCGGTGACCTGCGGGAGCGGGGCAAGCTCGACGAGGCCGTGGCCGAATACCGCACGGCGATCCGGCTCCAACCCGATTTCGCCGAGGCCCACTGCAACCTCGCCGGCGTCCTCAAGAGTCAGGGCGACTTCGCCGGATCCCTGGAGATGTACCGCAAGGGCCATGAGCTCGGCTCACGAAGGCAGGGCTGGCGGTATCCCTCGGCGCAATGGGTCGCCGACGCCGAGAGCCTCGCGGCCCTGTCGAATCGGCTTCCGGCCATACTCCGGGCGCGGAGAAACCCCGCGACAACGCCGAGCGCCTGGCCTTCGCCCGGACGGCCTACGACCTCAAGCTCTTCGCCGCCGCGACTCGGCTCTGGTCCGAGGCGCTTGCGAGCGACCCGAAGCTCGGCGACGAACGCCAGCAGGATCCGCCGCGCTACCTCGCCGCCTGCGCCGCGGCGATGGCCGGTGCAGGACGAGGCAAGGACGTCCCGCCACCCGACGACGCGGCGAGAACGAGGCTTCGGAGTCAGGCGCTCGATTGGCTGAAGGCTGAGCTGTCCGCCTGGACCAAGCTCCTCGAATCCGGCCCACCCCAGGCCCGACCGGCCATCGTTCAGAACCTCCAGCACTGGAAGCAGGACACCGACCTCGCCGGCATCCGCGATGTCGAGGCCTTGGCCATGCTCCCCGCGGAAGAGGCGAAGGCATGGCGATCGCTCTGGGCGGATGTTGACACGATCCTGAAGCGTGCCGCGAGCCGAAGATAACTCGCATCGCGTGGTCGAGTTGGCTCGCCTATCGTTTGCTCGAGGCGAAGAACCAGATCCGACGCGGCGTGCGGAGCCGGACGCGGAAACGCTCGGAATCGACCGAGAGCTTGAGCCGAGTCCATTTGAGCCCGCGAAGGCCCAGCACCGGCAGGCGCGGAGCATTCGAAAGCGCCTGCCGGGTAGACGACAATGCCTTGATTGATCTCCAAGTTGAAAGGCTGGTCGTTCCTCGACTCATCGCGGGTTCCGGCTCGGTTCCGATGCAACCAGATGCCAGCGCGATGGAGCGGAACAGCGACTTTGTTGACCCGGACGTAGCCGAGCTTCCGGAAATACCCCGGTTGGAGGCCCGCCCATCCAATGAGGTGTTCCTCTTGGATACCAAAGTTATGTGAGAAGCCGGTATCCAGGATGGCGGGAAAACGAGGCGTGCCGGACACGAGTTCCCTCTCCTCGGGCTCCGCCAGGCTCACCCAAACTACGATCTGTTGCGGCTTGATCGGCACCTTTCGATTCCGAACCACGACGACAGAACCCTCGTCGAAGTAGGGAAGCTCTCGCAGGATGGTCGTCACATTGAGCGTCCTATCACAGAGCACCGATCACACGTGGGCCCATTCGCTCGAGTCGAGCTCAACCTCATCGGGTAACTGCGGCTCGACACCGAAAACGACCAACTCATCCATGGTCAGACCGCGGGCGAGATACTTCTGGTAGAGCTTCTGTTGCGACCGGCCGAATTCCAGCCGCTTCTCGCCATGGTAAATCACCCATTGATAGGCGTGCGTCTTCATCAACTCGGGCAGGTCCCGACGATGTTTGTCCAGCGCCCTCTGGATCATCGGTGGCACCTCCGTGTCCGCGATGGAGGACATCTCCAGCGCCGGCTCGTCGGGCGGATTCGGCGGGTCGAGTTCGGGTTCATCCTCGATCATCGGTTCAACGCCGAGGACCATCAACTCATCCATGCTGTATCCGCGGGCGAGATACTTCTGGTAGAGCTTGCTTTGCGACCGGCCGAATTCCAGCCGCTTGTCGCCGTGGTAGATCACCCGTTGCCTGTAGTGCGTCTTCATCAGCTCGGGCAGGTCGCGCCGATGCTGGTCCAGCGCCTTCTGGATCATCGGCGGCACGTCCATGTCCGCCAGTAGCGAGGGGTCGATCTCGGGCTCGTCCGGCCGTGCGGGTTGCTCCGTCGTTTCGCTGATGCTCATGGTTTGCCCCCCGGATGGTGAATGGGCACGGATCGGGTTGCTGGGATCCCTCTCCATCATAGGACCTTCACACGCAGCCGGACAGGCCGCCGGCGCGTTGAAGCACATCGCGGGCTGCGGGCCGTCGGCTTGCTTGACGTACCGGTCGGAATCCCTACACTGGAACCGGGAAGATCGGGAGGGGAGATCGAACGGAATCCCGCCCGATGTCATGTCATGCCCGAGAATTCCGATGGTGAAGCACCCTGATCCATGAGCCAGCCGACGATACCCAATACCTCCGGCGACCTCTTCGCCGATCCCGCCGCCGACCGCGACAAGCCCCCGGCCTTGCCCGACCTGCCGCCGGTCGAGGCGCCGTCGGCGGGGTTCGTGGTCCAGCTCTTCGTCATCCCGGCGGCGGTGGTCCTGGTGGTCATCATCGTCTGGCTCCTGTTCGGCAAGCTGGCCGGCGGCGAGCGCGACGCCATGGAATATGTCCGGCAGCTCCAGCTCCCGACGGCCAACTGGCGGTCGGCCTTCGAGCTGGCCAGCCTGATCCAGAACGACCCGGCGATCGCCTCCGACCCGAAGCTGCTCGGCGAACTGACCGACCTGCTCTCCCGCGAACTCGACCACTACGAAGACCCGAAGCTCCGCGACGACCCGAAGCTGGCGCAGTACGTGGCGCACACCCTGGGCGTATTCCAGACGCTCGAGGCCCGGGCGCAGAACGGCCAGGTCGTCGACCCGCTCGTCCCCCTGGCGCGGGCGCTGGAGCCGAAGTTCGACCTGACGATCCGGATGGCGGCCGCGGGCAGCCTGGCCAAGCAGGCAGCCCGGCTCGAAGGCAAGCTCGACGCCCCCCGCGCCATCAAGGCCCTCGGCGAGGCCGCCATCGACAGCAGCCCGGAACTCCGCCAGTTGTCGGTCTACGCCCTGGGTTTCTTCGACAGTCCCGATGCCGTCCGGATCCTCCGCGATCGCATCGGATCGGACGAAGACCGGTTCGTCCGCTACAACGCCGCCGTCGCCCTCGGCCGGCGCGGCGACCCGGCCGCCGAGACCACCCTCCGCGAGATGCTCTCGCCCGCCGACCTCGACAAGGCCATCGAGATCCCATCCGTCACCGAGAAGCAGAACAAGATCGAGGGCATCCAGCTCGGCGCCATCGAAGCCCTGCGGAATGCCGTCCGCAACGGCTCGCCCCAACTGGCAAAGTCCCTCCGGCCGGAGCTCGAGAAGCTCACCCGGTCCGGGCTGGTCAGCGTCCGCAGCCAGGCCCTCGAAACCTTGAGCGCCTTGACGAATCAACCGTAGCGCGGGGCCGGCCGCCTGGCACATTTCGACCATGTAAAAAGTTCAATGTTGATGAGAGGTATCCTCGGCTCGACGACGACTGAGGTCGCCCGGAAAAACGTAAACCGCGGTCGCTCCGTCTTTTCCTCGCTCCTGGCTCCCCATTCCCGACTCCCCACTCCAGGAAGGGCACAACTCTTGCCCTGTTAAGGTCGGATTGCCGGCGACGACGGTCAACTCGTCGTTATCGGCACAGGGCGATCTCGCCCGTGAGTAAATCCGGCTTGTCGCCCGAATTTGCCAAATCACCCATGTTATACTCGATTCGAAGTGCGATCATCGTGGCGGCGCAACTTGTCTAATTCGGCTGTCGGGCGAGCTGGCCTTGAGCGGAATCTGCATGACCGGCCACCAGCTACGAGCCACTAGCCACTCGAGCGGCAAGGATGCCCGAGAATCCGCCGAGGAGTTATGTATGTTCAAGTTTAAGAAAGGGATGTGCCTGATCGTCGGTGCGGTCGTCGCATTCTTCGGGGGGTCCTCCAAGCCGGCCTGGGCGACCTATGGCGGCGGGCCCTGCCATCGCTGCTCGCAGCAGCCGGCCGTGGTCGAGAGTCAGTGCCTGGTCCCCCAGGTGCAGACCGTCTATCGGACCGTCTACGAGACCGTCTACGAGACCGAGCCGATGACGGTCATGGAGACACGCTATCGCACGGCCTACAGGACGGAAAATTACACCGTCATGAGGCCGGTCACGGAAACCAGTTATGTCGACCGGCCCTACACTGTGACCAAGCCGGTCTACCAGACGGTCAATCGGGAGCGGCGATACACCGTCATGAAGCCGGTCTACCAGACCGAGCGCCGCGAGCGGCGCTATACCGTGCAAAAGCCGGTCTACCAGACGGTCAACCAGGAGCGGCGCTATACCGTCATGAAGCCAGTCTATCAGACCCAGCGGATGGAGCGCCGCTATACCGTGCAGAAGCCGGTCTATCAGACGGTCAATCAGGAGCGGCGATACACCGTCATGAAGCCGGTCTACCAGACCGAGCGCCGCGAGCGCCGGTATACCGTCATGAAGCCGGTCTATCAGACGTCGAGCCAGGAGCGGCGATACACGGTCATGAGGCCGGTCTACGAGACGGCGATGGTCGACCAGTCGTACACGGTCTGCCGTCCGGTGACGACCTGCCGCCAAGAGGTGAAGGAATGCGGCTACTATGAGCGCCAGTACACGACGGTGCCCGGCCCGATCGTCGATCGCAAGGTGAAGGTGCCCGTCGAGGACTGCGGCTGCGCGCCTCGCGGGCTCTTCGCGTGCCTTCATAAGAAGAAGGTCACCACGACGGTCGCGGTCCAGTTGCCGCCGCGGACCGTCAGTCAGCGCGTCTTCGTGTCGAGGCCGATGGTCCGTAACGTCAGCGAGACCCGCTACGTCCGCGAGACGATGGTCCGTCAGGTACCCGTCCAGACCTGCCGGATGGTCGCCGAGGAGCGCGTCGAGTCGATCCCCGTCACCACCTGCCAGATGGTCGCCGAGGAGCGCGTCGAGCCTTATGAGGTCCGCACCTGCCAGATGGTCGCCGAGGAGCGCGTCGAATCGATCCCCGTCACCACCTGCCAGTTGGTCAGCGAGGAGCACGTGGAGCCCTACGAGGTCCGCACCTGCCGGATGGTCGCCGAGGAGCGCGTCGAGTCGATCCCCGTCACCACCTGCCAGATGGTCGCCGAGGAGCGCGTCGAGCCTTATGAGGTCCGCACCTGCCAGATGGTCGCCGAGGAGCGCGTCGAGTCGATCCCCGTCACCACCTGCCAGTACGTCAGGGAGCAGCGGTCCGAGCGCATCCCGGTGACGACCTGCCGGATGGTCGCCGAGACGGCCAGTCGCCAGGTGCCGACCTGCGTCGCCGAGCAGGTCCCCGTCACGGTGAATCGTTGCGTGGCCCGCGTCGTCCCGCGGCAGATCGCCGTGCAGCAATGCACGATGGTCCCCGTCGTCGTCCCGACCTGCCTGTCCTGCAATTGATCGAAGGCTTCGAAAGAAGGCGGGCATGGAGGCCCGCCCCCGTCGAATCATCGGCGATGAAGCCGGCACCGGTCCTCAATCCTTCATGTCGATGTCGATCCGGGCCGGTTCGCGCCCGAGCGTGATCTGGAGCCCCGAGGTCGAGATATTAGTAAACCGATTCGGGAACCCGACGTCGAGCGCCACGAGCGGGTGAGAGTCCGAATCCTTGGAGTTGAGCGGCACCGGGACGACGCGCGAGTCCGATCCTTCGTGCGGCACGTCCACGTGAGCCGCGGGCTTCCCTTTCCGGGGGATGATGCAGATCCGAAATTGGATCTCCTTGGTATTATGGCGCCACTTCGAGTCGATGCGATAATTGCCTTCCTTATCGATCGGCCCCACCACCCAGTCGTTCGATTTCTCGTCCGTCGGATAGAACAGGACGAATCCTCGATCCAGGGGCTTTCCGTTATAGGTCACCCGCCCATAAAGCGCGCCGGTCGGCGTGAAGAAGTCGGTGTACCTGGCGACCAAGATCATCGCCACCGGTATACCGATGGCCAATCCTGTCACCCACTTCCGCGTCTTATTCATGGAATCATGTCCGCGATCAAGCATGATGAGAAGAGGAGAGATCCGCCTACGGATCGCATTCGCCGATCCTAACTCTTTGAAATTGATCACGCAATGCTGGTACCACGCTGAAGAGGCCGAGTCGGCGGCGCGAAGCATCCGGCTGGCCCGTGGGAGTCGCGCCGGAAGATGTCGCCATCCGCGCCGAAGAGGGTATAGAATACGGGGGTCCCGCTCGCGGCGGGAGATGTGAGCGGTGCGGCTCGACGGCCGTCCGGTGCGACCATCGACCATGATCGGCGGAGACCATGAGGGCGTTACCATTGGTTCGATCGCGCATCGTGCTCTGGGGCGGGGCGACCTTCGTGGTCCTGGCGGGCATCGCGGGCGCGTTCTGGCAGGTCCGGCACAGGGGAATTCCGGGCGCCGGGAGATCGGACGGCTCAGCAGTCGATGCCCGAGGCACCCGGACGGGACGCGACGGCGCTTGCGCCGCGATCCGCGACGGCCGGTTGGACGTAGCGTGGGCATCCTATCGAGGTCTTGTCGCAAGTGCTTTCGAGGCCGAAGATTTCTCCGCGCTGGGCACGATCCTTCTCGAGCGGGATCGCCGGGTGCTGGGGTGGGCGGCCCTGGAGGCGGCACGTCGGATCGATCCCAGGCATGGGCCGACGAACCGGGACCTGGAGGGCCTCCAGGCGAAGCTGGCCGCCGGCCGTGAACAGGCGGCCCTCCGAGATGCGTCCGAGACGGTCGAGTTCCTGCGGGGGGTCCGCGGCGGGCAGCCGCTGGGCCTCCTGGTCCTCGGCCTGGCCCGATTTACCGGCGATCCCGACCACGAGCAAGACCTCCTGGACCGATTGATGCTCCGCGATCGGTCCGTGATGCGGGCCGTCACGACGACCGCCGACTCCATCAAACTGGTCGCCCGGCTCTTGATGGAGACCGGCCGGGCGGCCGAGGCCGAAGACTTGCTCCGCCCGCTCGTGGCCGATCGACCGCCGGGTCAGGGTTCCGGTCCGGATCGCGAGGCGGCCTGGCTGCTCAGCCGGGCCGCCTTGCAACTCGACCGGCACGAGGCAGCCGACGCCATGCTCGCGATGGCCGCGGGCTTCGGCACCGGGGACAAGCCGTCGCCCGAGCCCGCGCCCTACATCGGCTCGCGCCGATGCGCCGCCTGCCACGCCGGCATCTTCAGGGCTCAGCAGGAAGAAGCGGCGCACGCCAAGACACTCTATCTCGGCGCCGGGCTGAAGGACGTCCCGCTCCCCTCGCAGCCGGTCCCCGACCCGGTGGCGCCGGGCATTACCCACCGATTCTGGAGGTCGGCGGACGACCGCATCGAGTTGGAGAGCCGCGACAAGGACCGGGCCGTCCGCGCCGTGATCGAATATGCCGTCGGATCCGGCCGCCACGGCATTACCATGGTCGGCAAGGACGAGCCGACCGGCATCGATCGCGAGCTGAGGGTCTCCTACTTCAGCACCAACCAGACCTGGGGCGAGACCAAGGGGATCAACTACCTGCCGCACGAGCCGGGCGAGTACATCGGGCTGGGGCTCGGGACCAGGGGCCTCCAGAAGTGCCTCCACTGCCATACGACCTGGTTCCGCGCCGCCGAGCCGATCGCGTCGCTCCCGCGCGGCCCCGAGGCGCTCGATCGCGGCATCGGTTGCGAGCGTTGCCACGGGCCGGGGCTCAACCACGACAAGGCCGTGGCCTCGGGATTCGCCGAGATGGCGATCGGCCGGACAAAGCACACGCCGCCGCGCCAGCTCCTCCAGTCGTGCGACGAGTGCCACGGCTCGAATAGCTCGGTCGAGCCCAGCGACCCGGAATTCACCCGAGTCCAGACCACCACGCTGATGTTCAGCCGATGCTTCACCGCCACCGACGGCGCCATCCACTGCGCCACTTGCCACGACCCGCATCGTGACCTCGATACCAACCCATCCCACTACGACGTGAAATGCCTGGTCTGTCACGGCTCGTCGGCGCCGTCCGCCGGGGCCAGGCCGGCGCCGGCGGCCCATCACGGCGCCGTCTGCCCGATCAATGCGACGGCCGATTGCACCTCGTGCCACATGCCGAAGGTCCAGGATCCCTCGCGACGCACCCGGTTCACCGAGCACCATATCCGCGTCCATCTCCCGGCCGGCAAGTGACAGGCCCGACCGGAGCTGGGTGATGAGTGGCGGGTGGCGGGCCGCTGCTGGTAAGCTCGGAATCTGTCAGACCGTGAACTCCCGCCACGTCCGGTATCAACGATGCAGAGACCCGACGACCAACCCACCCGCCGCCCGTCATGGGTCAGGCGCCACTACAAGAGAGCGGCGGTCCTGGCCCTGGCCCTGGCCGTCGCGGCGGCCACGCGGGCCTATGTTGCATACGATGGGTACCGGCGGTCGGAGTCAGTCCGGCGATCACTCGTGGCGCGTCGCCTCGACGAGGCGCGCGGGCTATTGGAGCGGTGGCTCCGCAAGCGGCCCCAGTCGGGCGAAGCCCAGTATTACCGGGCGTGGCTAGCCCTGATCGACGATCGGCCCGAGGAGGTCATCGCGGCCATCGATCGGGCCGGGAGCCTCGGCTTCGATCGGGAGAAGCTCCGGCCGATGACCGCGATCTACCAGGCGCGTGCCGGCAAGCTCGGCGAGGCCGAGCCGCTCCTGAAAGAGGCGTTCGAACGCAAGCAGGAGCCGATGATCGAGACCGTCAAGGAGCTGGCGCGGATCTACCTGACGACCTACCGGCTCCCGCAGGCCGCCGAGGCGATCGAGCGATGGCGGACCCTGGACCCGGAGAATCCCCAGCCCTACATGTGGAGCAACGAGGTTGGCATCCGGTCCGACGTCGCGCCCTCGATCCTGATTCGCAACTATGTCGCGGCGCTGGAGCGGGACCCGACGCTGGACAAGGCCCGATTCGCCCTGGCGGAACTCCTCAGCCGCGAGCGGCGATTCGACGAGGCCGAGCAGGAGTATCACGAGTATCTCCGCCGCAACCCCAAGGACGCCAGGGCCCTGGTGGGCCTGGGCCGGAACGCCTTCCAGAACGGGGACCTCGAAGGGGCCACCAAGTACTTCGAAGAGGCCCTCCGCGTCGACCCGCGCCAGCCCGAGGCCCTGAAGGAGCTGGGCCAGGCCGACCTCCGGCGCAGGCCAGTTCGCCCGGGCGGCTCGACGGTTCGAGATCCTCACCCAGCTCGAACCTTTCGATCACGAGATCCGCTATTCGTTCGCCCAGTCGCTGAAACTCGCCGGTGAGGCGGCCCGGGCCCATGCCGAGGACGAGCGGGCCGCCCGCCTCCGCGAGGAGCACGACCGGATCGTCCAGCTCCGATCCAATATCCTCCAGGATCCCGGCGACCTGAAATCGCGCTTCGAAGTCGCCCGATGGATGCTCGAGCACGGGCACGTCAACGAGGGCCTGAAGTGGACGACAGAGATCCTCCGCTCCGACCCACATCACGCCCAGACCCATCGCGTTCTGGCCGATTATTATCAGAAGCGCGGCGACGCCGGCCTGGCGAACTACCATCGGCTCATGGCCTCGGGCCAGTGACCGATCAGGGATGAAACCGTTGCGGCGTCAGCGGGCCGCCCGTGAGCTGCCGAAGCTCGCCCCGCATCCGTTCGAGCCTTGGCCTCTCGGCCAGTTCACCGGCGAGGTTGTGCAACTCCTTGGCGTCGTCGCGGAGATGGAACAATTCCTCGCGGACCTCGCCTTCGCGGCGGATAAACGTCCAATCGTCCTCGGCCAGCGCGGCCAGCGGCCACTGAGGCGCGAGCAACTGCGATCGGTCCCGGATGACCAGGGGATCGTTGGGGACGACCTCCGAGAGCGGCCGGCCCGGATCGGCAGTCTCGTCGGGCGGCGTCGACGGCTCGGCCCAGGACCGCGCCAGCGACTCACCCGGGAAGGAAGACTCGCCCCCGAAACCCGCCAGGTCTGCGACCGTGGCCGCCACGTCCCGGAGACTCACCGGCCGGTCGACGACCCGGCCCGTGGTCGATCGCCGCCCCGTCGGCGGCAGTATCAGCAGCGGTACATGGAGCTCCGTCTGATAGAGGCTCGTCCCGTGGCAGAAGACGCCCGGATGCTCGCCGAAGCTCTCGCCGTGGTCCGCGGCGATGATGACCCAGGTCTGCTCCAGGATGCCCCGACGGCCCAGCTCGTCCATCAACCGGCCGAGTTGCTCGTCGAGATTCGCGACGCAGTCGTCGTACGAATCGCGGACGAAGGCAACGTCCTGGGCGGAGATCCCGCGCTTGTCCATCGGCCACCAGTTCTGGATCATGTCCGACTCGCGGACGTCCCTCGGCCCGGCCCCGAACCGATGGACGCTCAACTCGGGGAGTTGATAGGGATAATGCGCATCGTAGAAGTTCAGGAAGGCGAAGAACGGCCGATCCGGCTGCCGGCGTCGGGAGAGCCATTCGAGGAACTCGCGATTGACGACCGCCGCCTCCTTGCGATCGCCGTTGAAGAGCCACCATACGTGTTGAACCGCGGGCTTCAAGAGGTCGAAATCCAGCCGGCCTTCCAGGAACTGATCGAGGGCCTGGAGCCCGACGATCGTGCGATCGACCAGGACGGCCGACTTGAACGCGGTGAGCCTCGGGAAGATGAAATCGCGATAGGTGGCGAAGCCCCGACCCAGCCCGGAATCGGCCGCGCAATAAAGGGTGTTGCCGACGAATCCGCCCGTGGCATACCCCCGCGATCCCAGGAACTCCGCGACCGTCAGATCGGTCCGATCCAGCGGCGTGAGCCAGTTCGCGGAGAACTCGTGGGGCCATTTTCCGGTGAACATGCTCGCGTGGGACGGCAGCGTCCACGACGAGGACGCCCGCACCGAATCGAACCGCGTCCCGCGCCGGGCCAGCTCGTCGAGGGTGCGGCTGGTGGGGCGGTCGTAGCCGTAGAGGCCCAGGTGATCCGCGGCGACCGTGTCCATCACGATCAGCAGGACGTTCGGCGAGCCCGGCGGCGGCATCGGCCGCGAGCCCTCGCGCCATTCCGCGAGCCGATCCGACGCCCAGGGCGCGGCGGCCAGGATGGCGACAAGCCCGGCGACGACCGGGAAGCTGATCCGGACCACCCGCCGGAAGCCGGCGGCGCGGCGGTCCAGCGCAGGGACCAGCCGCGACGCGATCCCCACCACCACGAACAACCAGGCCAGCCCGTAAATCTGCGGGAAAGCGACCAGCAAGGGGGGCAAGAGCGTCAGGGTGCAAAGCCCATAGTCCGCGAGCCGGCCGCCTCGGCTCGGCCAGATCAGGGACGCCAGCCACGATGAACCGCCGAGCGCCACGAAGATGCAAAGGTTCGTGATCGGGATCAGCCAGATGAACTGACGGCTCATCCCGTATAGATGGTTTGTGTCGAAGGTCTGCTTGCGGACGACGACCGTGGCGACCTCGAGCAGGCCCGAGACGAGGCCACACCAGGCCGACACGACCAGGACCGCCGGCAATCCACGACGCCCTCGGACGGGATCGGGAGACGTCGAGTCACGCTCCTCGCCGGGACCTTGCCCCGGGCCGATCGGCCGCGGCCCGTTCGGGGCGGAATCCGACACCGATGGTCCCATCACGCCCATGAAGGTTCCGGTGCTTTCTCCATCGCAAAGCGTCGTCCAGGCCACCCCTGGGTGACGATTGCATCGTGACAGAGGACGTGCGAGGTGTCAACCTTGTAAGATGAGGCCGAGTGATGCGAATCCCCCCCCGGGCGTGCCCAACGCAATCGCTATGGGTTCCATTGAGGAATTTGTCGATGAGCAGCCCTCCGCGGCGATGGCGACCGAAGCCCGTCCTGATCGCGACCACGATCGTGGTCGGCCTCCTCTGGGCCGGCCGGACCTGGTGGGAGCGTCGAGAATACCGGAAGGCCCTCGCGGAGATCCGCGGGGACCTCCAGGCCGCGAGGCCCGGGCATGCGGCGCGCAACTCGCCGCGCTCGCCTCCTGGAAGAACGACTCGGATGAGGCCGACTACTTGCTGGGGGCCTGCGAGAAGGCCAGGGGACGACTGCGGGAGGCCGACGAGGCATGGAGCC
The DNA here is from genome assembly GCA_963777695.1 of uncultured Planctomycetota bacterium. Classification (GTDB taxonomy): domain Bacteria; phylum Planctomycetota; class Planctomycetia; order Isosphaerales; family Isosphaeraceae; genus CAVZRC01. Next base: position 4,080,120 of record CAVZRC010000004.1, on the reverse strand, counting down.
GGGTGCCGCTGGGCTCTCCGTTCGCGACCCGGGCGATCCAGGGCCGGATGGAGCTGGAGGTCGCGCGAGGGCGGCTCGCCGGTGCCGAGCGGCTCATCACGCAGGCGATGGACGATCCTCGCATCGACGCGTCCGGCCTACCCCTGTTCCTCGGCCTCATCTTCTGCCAGCAGGGTCGGCTCGAGGACGCCGAGCCCCTGATCGAGGCGAGCTGGGGACGGCTCGATTCCGCCGGGCAGGGCCATTCGGAGCGGGCCATCCAGTTGGTTCGCCTGCACATCCGGCTCCGGCTGGAGCCGATCCCGGACGAGGCGATCCGAGCGGCGCTCGATCAGGGCGGGCGTCTGGCTGCCGACGACGATCGGATCTGGCTGGCGAAGGCGAACCTGGCGATCCGCGGCGGTGCCTACGATCAGGCGAAGGGATGGCTCGACGCCTGCCTGCGACGGCGCCCCGACGACGTGCCGGTCTGGCGCGCCCGGCTGGACTGGGGCATGGCGACGAATCAGATCGAGATCGTCCGCCAGGCGGCGGACCACCTGCCCGCGGCGACCCTGACGCCGGCCCGGGCCCACCGGCTGGCCGTCTGGCTCGCCGCGAGGCGCGGCGATGCCAAAGCGGAGCGGCAAGCCTTGGAATCGCTCGTGGCGGTCGATTCCGCCGATTCGAACGCCCTGGAGCGTCTAGCCGAGCTGACGGCCGCCGCGGGAGATCCTGCCCGTGCGGCCGAATTGCGCCGACGCAAGGGCGAGATCCCGCGACTTGAGTCCCGATACCGGGAGCTTTATGCCCGGAATCAACCGATCCGAGACGCCGAAGAGATGGCCCATCTGGCGGAACGACTCGGACAGCGATTCGAGGCGCTGGCCTTCTTGACGGTGGCCGTGGCCGCGGACCCCGGTCGCGACGACCTTCGTGGTGACCTGCACCGGCTTACCCAGGAGTCTCGAACCGACTACCAACGGAGGCGGGAGAGTCAGGGCCCGACCGTTGGTGGCAAGGCCCTGGATCCGAAGGCGGATCAGTCCGTCAGTTCGATGTCGATGGTATTGGGCGATTCCTTGACCGTGACGGTCTTATCGCTCGTCTCGGGGAGTTGGTATTTCCCGGGGAGACGGCCCTTGGCATCCTTCATGGCCTTGGCCTGCAATTCCTGGGGGATCATCGCCCCGCCGGAGAATTTCTCGATACCCTTCTTGGCGGCTTCCTTCTCGGTATCGGCCTTGAGTTTGCCTTCATCGACCTCGCGGTCGTCGACCGTCACCTTGTATTCCCCCGGCACAGCACCGTCGTCCGGATTCAAGGTCGTCAACTTATACGACCCGTTCACCACGTTGCCGGAAGCCCCGCGACCGACGCCGGGCTTGGTCGGGATGAAGCTGATCCGCGCCTTGGCGACGGGCTCACCCTTGTACTTGATCATACCAGTTACCGGATACCGCGTCCCCATCCCATCATCGGAGCAGCCTACGACGATCAGGAGGGCGGGAGCGACGAGCAGCGCCAGGCTCAGGCGCGCGACTTGACTTCGAAATGGTCATGGCAGTGGTATTCCTGAAGATGTCAACGAAATGTCTCGGACTGGCAGAACGGGAGATGCCGATCTGCCGGATGATCTGGATGACGAACGACGACCCGGCACGGATGAATGGCACGGCACGCCAGGGTGGAGTAATTCCTCCGGGGCGTGCCGACGATGCACCCTGTCAAGCCGGCTCGAAATCGACCTGCCCGATCCCTTCTCGGGGCCGGGTCAGGATTGGCATGCGAACGGATCCGACCGCCCCGACGGCGATCGGATCCGATGCGAATCAGTAGGCGTCGGAGCTGATGACTTCGCCGCCGGCCCGGCTGCCCAGCGCGTTATAGGTGACGGGATTGAGCGACGCCTTGAGGAATTGGACGTGGCCATCGGTGAACAGCATGTTCGCACCGCCGGGGTGCATGCTCTTGAAGCCGCGGGTCGCGTAGCTGAAGCGCGACTGCCAGGTGGTCGTGCCGTAAGAGACGGGGCCTGGCGCACCCGTGTAGAAATTGATCGGGATCGTGGTCCCGGAGGCCGCGCCGGTGAAACCGTACATCTCGTTATTGGCATCCTGCTGCGGTAGGACTTCGCCGACGATGATCGTGTTGCTGAGGCCGTCGGTCACGCTCTGGATGGTCGCGACCTGCCCGGTGGTATAGTCCGAGAAGCCCCGCATGATACCGGGCTGGCTGTTGTAAGCGTTGCTCGTACCCCAGTAGCCTGGCCACCCCCGCTGGACCGCGCCCGCCATCGGGGTCGTGAGTGCCCCCAAGGACGTCTCCCAGGGATTGGCACCGCTCAATGGGAGGACGGCATAGTTGTCGCCGAAGCTCATGTTGTAATTCGTTGACGGGACCGAAGTGGCCCCTCCGCTGGGATTGGGCGGGGGAGAGGTGACGCTATACGTCCCGGTGGGGCCGTAGGGGATGTGCCCCGTGTTGTTGCCGTCCGAGGGGCAGATGAACGCCGCCAAGGTCGTGTACCAGACGGTGGCCCAGGCGGTAGCGGCCGCGTTCTGGCCCTCGCCGATCGAGAAATTGAACGAGTTGTAGACCTGGTTCTGCTCGATATCCGGCAGGATCATCAGCCGCCAGGTGTAACCGCCGCCGCTGGTGGCACTGCCCCAGGTACCGGCCAGCGCGCCCGGCGGGAACAGGTTGACACGATCCACGTAATTATGGATCGCGAGGCCCAACTGCTTCAGGTTGTTCGTGCACTGGGCACGACGGGCGGCTTCGCGGGCGGCCTGGACGGCGGGCAAGAGAAGTGCAATCAAGACTGCGATGATGGCGATGACCACCAGCAGCTCGATCAGCGTGAATCCACGCCGGGAACCTGAACGTCGCATTGTCATCATGATGTACCGACTCCTCACGGGAAGACCATTAGAAAATGAAGCGAGAACGGGTTTGAGACGACATCGTCGCAGATCGGAGGACATCCCGACGACTTCGCTCCGCGTCGTCCGATGTGCCCGATCTGGTTCGGCATGAGCCGAGGTCCCGAAGACATCGGGGACCGGCGGCCATCTACCCAGGGCTGCAATGCCTGAGAGTTGTCAGACTCCGGATCCTAGGATGTTTCGAATTAGGGCGAGCCCGACAACGACCAAATCCTCCTAGTCCCCCCTGCTGATGAGGGAGAAGCTCTCAGTCGAGGATTCAACCGAAGCGGCTATTGACGAGCGGAGAGTAGAGTTTAGCTTGTCTACATCAAAGGTCAAGTATCGAGCGACTACGCACGTGATTTTTCTATGCATCTCTCGGGAATAATCCGCTTCGTCGCCACGGCCGTGAGGCTATGCGACGGAGACCCTCCAACCTCTAGAGTCAGCCCAATTCGACAACGTTGCACATCACACTCACCGGTGAGGCTGGATGTCACAATTCAAGGCACGCATCCACGCGAGTGTCCGGGGATCGCTCTCGCGCCGTCCGGCCGCCTTCCGCGAGGGATCGCTTTCTTCGCCCGCTCCGCACCGAATAACATAGGAGCCGACCGGTCGGATCCAGGCACGAGGCGCCCTGATCGACGCTCGAAGACGATCACATCGATCGAGAGACCATGATCCACACTTTGAAATTCCTCGTCGTACCCGCCTGTTTCACGGCGCTGTTCCTGACCTGCTACGCCCCGGTGCTCTTCGGCGATCGCCAGTTGGGCTATCGCGACGCCGCCCACTATTATTACCCGCTCCATCGTCGCGTGCAGCAGGAGTGGGACGCGGGGCGATGGCCGCTCTGGGAGCCCGAGGAGAATGCCGGCATGCCGCTGCTGGGCAATCCGACCGCGGCCGTACTCTATCCGGGCAAGCTCGTCTTCGCGATCCTGCCTTACGCGTGGGCCGCCCGCGTCTACGCGGTGATGCATACCGCCCTGGCGTTCGCGGCGATGCTGGCCCTGATGCGATCATGGGGGACGAGCCGGGTCGGCTCGGCGCTCGCGGCGCTGGGCTACGCCTTCGGTATGCCGGTCCTGTTCCAGTACAGTAACGTCATCTATCTCGTGGGGGCGGCCTGGATGCCTCTGGGGTTCTTCGCGGCCAATCGCTGGATCCGGTCGGGGCGTCGGCGCGGCCTGGTCGAGCTGGCGGTCGTCCTGGCGATGCAGATGCTCGGCGGGGACCTCCAGTCGGCTTATCTGCTGGGCATCGCCGCGGCGGGCTATGCGGCCGGGATCGCCTGGAGCCGGAGGGATTCCGGATTTCGGATTGCGGGTTCCGGATTGAAGGCCGAGTTCCGGAAAGCCATCGCGATCCGCGATGCCCGATCCGCAATCCGGAATCGAAGGTTCTTCCTGATCGCGATCGGAGCGATGACGACCTGGGTCATGGCGACGCTCGTCCTGGCGCGTTGGTTGCCGCGGCTCCGACCGCCGGGCTATCCCCCGCCCGTGCTCCCCTGGATGCCCTGGGCCTCGCCGTCGGTGGCGGTTGCCTGGGCGATGGCCGGCCTGGGATTGCTCGGGTACGGGCACCGACGCGGATGGCGGTCCCCCCTGATCATCACCGGGATGGGCCTGGGCCTCTCGGCCGGCCTGGCGACGGCGATGGCCGCGGCCCAGCTCCTGCCGGTGGTGGAGTTCGTCGGACAGACGTCGCGGGCGGCCGGCCCGGGACGGCTCGATATCTATCGGTTCAGCATCGAACCGTTCCGACTTGTGGAACTGGCCTGGCCGAACATCCTGGGGCTTCGTTCCGGAGGGAACACCTATTGGGTCGACGCGGTGAAGCTCCCCGGCGGCCGGTCCGAGGTCTGGGTTCCCTCGATGTACCTGGGCGGACTGACCCTCGTGCTGGCCGGCGGCGCCCTGGCGATCCGCCAAGCTCCGCCCCGGCGCGCCTGGCTCTCGGTGCTCGCGGTGGTCGGCCTGCTGGGGAGCCTGGGCCCGTATAGTAGCCCCCTCTGGGCGGCGCCGCGCCTGGCCGAGGCCACCGGGCTGAACCCGCTTCGTGAGCTAGTCCGCGCGGTCGGCCCGCTCGATCCGACGCCGACCACGCCAGTCCGAATCGACGGGTTCCTCCGCGACGGCGACGGCGGCATCTACTGGTTGCTTGCGACGGCCTTGCCGGGATTCCAGCAGTTCCGATACCCCGCCAAGCTCTATACCCTCGCCGCGATGGGCATCGCCGCACTGGCCGGACTGGGCTGGGACCAACTCCGCGCCGGTCGGACCCGGAAGATCGCCGTCGCGTTCGCCCTCCTGCTGATCGCGAGCATCGCCGCCCTGGGCGTGGTCGCGATCGCGCGGCCGGCGATCCTGGCCGTCTTCCGCGCGCCGGTCGTCCCCTCGATGTCCGGTCCGCTCGACGCCGAGGGTGGTTTCCGGGCCCTGGTCCGCGCCCTGGTCCATGCCGTGATCGTCTCGGGGCTGGGCCTGGCGACGGTCCGCCTGGTCCGGACGCGCCCGGCGTTGGCGGGTGCCCTCGCCCTGGTGACGATGACGGCCGACCTGGCCGCGGCCAACGCCCGCCACGTCCTGACCGTCCCTCAGGCCGTGCTGGACTCCCGACCGGAAGTCCTTCGCATCATCGAGGATGCGGAGCGCAAGAGGCCCTCGCCGGGTCTCTTTCGTATCCATCGGATGCCGAACTGGCACCCGCCGACCTGGCAGTCGACGCCCTCGATCGATCGGGCCGGCGAATACGTCGCCTGGGAGCACGACACGCTCGAGCCGAAATACGGGATCGAGCTCGGGATCGAGTTCACGCATACCTTCGGCGTCGGCCAGCTCCATGATTATGACTGGTTCTTCGACGGCTTTCCCCGCGCCATCCGCACCCAGGCGGCCGCGAAGGCCCTCGGCGTCGCGATCGGACAGGAGGTCATGTCCTTCCCGCGGCGGTCGTTCGACATCTGGAACACGCGATACTTCGTCATCCCGGGCAATCCGACCGGATGGCGGGACCCGTCTCGCGGGCATGCGTCGTTCGTGTTCGAGACCGAGCCGGTCTATCCCGGCCCCGAGATCCTGAGCGGACCGAACGGAGAGGAGGCCGTCCGGACCTGGATCGAGCGAGACTTCCAGGTGCGGCGCAACTCGAACGAGCTCCCGAGGGCCTGGGTGGTCCACGCGGCGCGCTGGCTCAATGCGTCCGAGGGGCTGTCCCCCGAGAAGCGGGACCGATCGATGCTAGAAATGATCTATGCCGATGACCCGATCTGGCACGACGCGAGGATGGCGACCTTCGACCCGCGTGTCTTCACCTGGTTGGATAACGACAAGCAGAACGAGCTGGCCCGCTATCTCACGGGCGGCCCCCCGCGGCCGACGGAGACGGTCGAGGTCAACTATCCGAGCCCGCAACGCGTCGAGCTGGCCGCGTCCCTGGATTCCCCCGGGATCGTCATCCTCAGCGATGTCTTCTATCCGGGATGGGAGCTCACGATCGACGGCCGGCCCGCGCCCATCTACAAGGTCAACCGACTCATGCGGGGCGCCGCGGTCGAGGGAGGGACGCACCGGCTGGTCTATTCTTACCATCCGCGATCGTTCCGGATCGGTCGGATCGGCACGGCCATCGGACTGGCCGCCCTGATCATCCTCGGCACGATCTGCGCGGCGCGGCCGGTCGACCGGACCGTGGCCGGGATGGATCGACCGGCGACCGACGAATCCTGAGTCAGGGCCTCATTCGTCAGGGCCCGCCCGATCGCGTGAGCGACCGGACGCGGATCAGGTTGGCGCGGGCCTCGGCGAAGCTGGGCCGCAGCCGTAACGCCTCCATGAACTGTTCGAGGGCGTCGTGGAAGCGGCCATCGGCGGCGAGCGCCGTGCCGAGTCCGTTATGGGCCTCGGGCATATCGGGTTGGAGCCGGACGGCTTCGTTGAGCAGCTCGAGGGCGTCGGCGGTCCGACCCTGGCGGAGCTCGACCATCCCCAGCATGATCCTCGCGGGGACATGGGATGGCTCCAGTCGCAGCACCTCGCGGAAACTGGCCGCCGCCCCGTCGAGGTCGCCGCGATGCTCCAGGCCCCAGCCGAGGTTCATGGACATCTCGACGCCTCCACCGCCCTGCGCGATGGCGTGCGAGGCGAGGGCTGCCGTGTCGCGCCAGGTCCGGCACTGCGCCCAGGTCGATCCGGTCAGGACTGCGATCAGGAGTAAGCCCGCCGCGGCCATCGCGAAGTTCAAGGGGCCTCGATCCGGGCGCGTCAGCCGGGCGAACGCGGCGGCCAGGAGCGGCACCATGCTCATGGTGGACACGTAGCTGTAGCGGTCGGCGGCCGATTGATCGCTGATCGTGACCAGTCCGGAGCTGGGTGCCAGCAGCACCAGGTAAGCGAGCCACGCCGCCAGCAGGCCCGGGTACCGGACGCGGAGTCGGAACACGACCGCGGTGGCCGCGGCCAGCAAGGCGGCACACGCGAGGTATCTCGGCGCGTACCATTGGAACGGCTCGGGCACCGGGTAATTCGTACACAGGCCGGTCGGCCAGACCGACTTCCACAGGCAAAAGCAGGCGCTGTAACCGAACTGGGCGAGCCGGCCTAGCGGCCTGCGCCGCTCTAGCGACAGCACCGAGTCCACCGACGCCTTCGCATGGATCGCCATCGCGGCGAAGATCAGGCTCAGGATCAAGAAGGGGACCTTCTCCGCCCAGACGCGGCGGGTCGACGGGCCGAACCATCGCCCGGGGCCGCCGCCCAGCCGTCGGAGCGGGTAATAATCGAAGATGAGCAAGACCGCCGGCAGCGCGACCACCGTCGCCTTGCAGAGCAGGGCCATGGCGAACAAAATCCAGGCGACGGTCAGCCCCGCGATTCGACGTCGCGGCGGCGCCTCGGCCGCACCCAGGTAGACGCGGGCCGCCAGCACGGCCAGCACGGCGCTCGGCAAATACGTCTGGCAGGAGGCCCAGGCGACCGCCTCGACCCGCAAGGGCTCCATCGCGAACAGCGCGACCGCCAGGGCAGAGCCCAGGGCGACGCCCTTCGGATTGCCGGCGAGGAGCGAGGGGCAGGCGCGTCCGACCAGCGCCCGGGTCAGCGAGTACAAGGCCAACGCAGCGAGGGCGTGCAGGACCAGGCTGGTGAGATGATATCCGAATGGGTCGAGTCCGAAGACCACGTACTGGAGCTCCAGGATCATCCAGCCGACCGGCTGGTAGACTCCGATCAGCTCGGTAGTCCAGGCCCAGGCGATCTCGGCCCGGCCGAGGCCGCGGAAGTGGGGGTTATAGAGGAAGTTCTCGTGGTCGTCCAACTGGACGAATCCGTTGCCGAGGATCGGCAAGAACGCGACGAGGACGACGATGACCAGCGGGATCGCCATCGCCCAGGCGTACGGGCCCCGGCCCAGCGTCGGCGGTCGTCGTCCGGCGGCCTGGACCCGCGGAACGCTCATGGTTCTCCTTCGATGACCAGGATCAAGGCTCGCGCGACTCCGCCGAGGTTGACGCCCCCGTCATCGACGATCACAGGATAATCTCCGGGACCGAGGTCTGCAAACGTGGTTCCCCCACCCGATGGGAGACGGGTGGCGGGTGTTGAGTCGAAACTGGTATGCTCTCTATCTGAAAGATAGCGATCTCTCGCACCGTCCGGTATCAACGATGCAGTGCGCCGACGAACAACCCACCCCCCATCCGCCACCCGTCACGCGCCACCACAAGAGAGCGGCGATCCTGATCCTGGCGGCGTCGATGACGGCGGCCGGGGGTTATCTCGCCTTCGGCTGGAATCCGCGGTCGCGCCTGGCCGGCGAGGTCCGGCGGCTGTTCGCCGAGCGTCGCTATGACGAGGCGCAGGCCTGGTGCCGCGATGGATCCAGGAGCAGCCGCGCTCGGCCGAGGCGCAATTCTACCGGGGCTGGCTGGCGACGATCGACAAGCAGCCCGGCGAGATCGCGGCGTCGATCGAGGAGGCCACGCGGCTCGGCCTCGACGAGGACCACCTCATCCCCCTGACCGGGATCTACGAGGCCCGTATCGGCAAGATCAAGGAAGCCGAGCCGATCCTGCGCCTGGCATACGACGCCGGGCAGGAGCCCCGGGCCTTGGTGGCCAGGGAGCTGGCCGGATCTACCTGGCGACCTATCGGCTGCCCGAGGCCGGCGAGGCGATCGAGCGATGGCGGACGGCGGCGCCCGAGGATCCCCAGCCCTATCTGTGGGCCAACGAGATCGCCTCCCGGTCCGATCGCGAGCCCTCGATCTTGATCCGGAACTACCGCGCGGCGCTGGAGCGCGATCCCGGCCTGGCCAGGGCGCGGCTCGGCCTTGCCGAGCAGCTCGGCAAGGCCGGCAAGTTCGAGGAGGCCGAGCGGGAGTATCTCGGCTATCTCGAAGAGCACCCCGACGATGTCCTGGCCCTCGTCGGGCTCGGCCACAACGCGTTCCAGCACGGCGACCTCGACGGGGCGACCCGGGACTTCGAGGCCGCGCTCAAGATCGACCCCCGCCAGCCCGACGCCCTGAAGGAGCTCGCCCAGGTCGACCTGAGGCTACGCCGGTATGGCCAGGCATGCCGACGATTCGAGACCCTCATCCAGATCGAGACCTATGACTACGAGATCCGCTATTCCTACGCGCAGGCACTGAAGCTCGCCGGCGACGACGCGCGCACAGGCCGAGACCGAGCTCGCCACCCGCCTCCGTGCCGAACACGACGAGGTCGTCAAGCTCCGGTTCAAGATCGTCAAGGACCCGAATGACATGGAGTCGCGACTGAAGGTCGCCCGCTGGATGCTCGAGCACGGACACGCCGAGGAGGGCCTGGGCTGGACCAAGGAGATCCTCCGCGGCGACCCGAGTCACGCCCCGACCCACCGGACGCTGGCCGATTACTATCAGAAACGAGGTGAGGCCGGTCTGGCGAACTATCATCGCCTCATGGCCGCCTCGTCGAAGCCGTGAACGTCCAGGGCCGAGCTGCACCGTCCCGATCCAAACGATGATCCGTCGCACGATGAACTCCTGCCGACATGGCGACAAAGACCGTCATCAACCCTGACCGCGCCGCGCGACTGGCCGACGGCGCCCTGATGCTCCTGCTGCTCGCGGCCGCATTCGCCGCTCGGCTGCCAGGAGCTGTACGACTCGGATCTCTGGTGGCACGTGCGGACCGGCCGATGGATATGGGAGAACCGGCAGGTCCCGCGGCTCGACCCGTTCACGTTCGCCTCGGCCGATCGCCCCTGGATCGACTTGCACTGGCTCTTCGAGGTGATGCTGGCCGGGGCGTTCGCGGCCGACGGGGCACGCGGCACGATCCTGATGGCCGCGGGGATCTGCGCGGCGGTGCTGCTGGTCGCCCTGGCGGCGCGCGATCGACGCGGGCCGGTGTGGGTCGCGGTGGCTTGCTGGCTGCCGGCGCTGGCCGTCATGAGCGCGCGATTCGCCCCGAGGCCCGAGCTGCTCTCGCTCCTGGGGATGGCCGTCTACCTGGCTGTACTCCAGCGGACCGATTCCCGACCGGCGCTGGCCTGGGTCCTGCCGCCGGTGCAGGTGATCTGGGTCAATGCGCATGGCCTGTTCGTCCTGGGGCCGATCATCCTCGGGGCCTACCTGGTCGACCGGCTGGCGGCAAGGTCCGGCGGGTGGCGATGGTGGGGGCATGTCGGCGGCGCCGCGGCGGCGGTCGGGCTCGCCTGCCTGGCGAACCCCTACGGCCTGAGCGGGGCGATGTTCCCGCTCGAACTGTTCCCCAAGATCACCGCCTGGGGCGGATCGTACAAGTCGGAAATCATCGAATTCATGGATCTTCATGAGTTCATCCGAAAGCAGACCGTGCCGATCGCCGCGGGCAACCTCTACAACCGCGCGGAATGCTTCCTGCTCTGGCTGCTGCCGCCGGGCGCCATCGTCCCGGCCGCGTGGCGGGCCGCGGGTCGCGCACGGGGCAGGGGCTTCGTCATCGCGTTCGGGCTGGCCGCGGGCCTGGTCCTGTGGGCCGCGATCGGCCTGCCCGGCCAGGGGACGCCCGTGTGGATCGTCCGATCCGGGCGGCTGGCCCCGCTGGGGCTGGTCGCGCTGGGGGCATGCGGCGGGGCCTTGCTGACGCGATCATCGCGGCGGGCGGCGGTGCTGGCCGCGGTCGGCGGGCTTGCAGCGGCGGCGTGGGTCATCTGGCTGCGCGCGTACCTGTTCGGGGCGGAGCCCGGCCCGTCGTCATGGCTGGGCGTGCCCGGGCCGGGCTCGACGGCCCTCGCATGGGCGACCGCGATCCTGGGAATCGCGACGGCCGTGATGACCCTCCGCGCCGGCGGTCGTCCCTTCCGGCTGATCCTGGCGGTGACATTCGGCTACCTCGGCCTCCAGGCGATCCGCAACGCGAACCTCTTCGGGCTGGCCGCCGGATTCGTCCTCGCCGCCGACCTCGGCGAGTGGGCCGCCCAGCTCTCTCCCGAGTTCTCCGAGGGCCGGGCGGCCCGCGCGATCACATGGGGGGCACGTGCCGTCCTGGCCGGCCTGCTCGGGCTGCTGATTGCCGCGACCGTATCCGGCGGGTTCTTCCGCGCCACGGGCGAGCGCAGGGGATTCGGGACCTTCGCCTCGCCGCTGGCTTACGCCCACGACGCCGCACGGTTCGCCGGTCGGCCGGGGATGCCCGATCATGCGCTGGCGTTCAGCCTCCGGCAGGCCGGCGTCTATGTCTTCCACAACGGCCCCGATCGAAAGGTCTTCATGGACGGACGCCTCGAAGTGCCCACGCGGGCGACATTCGAGTCCTACATGCAGCTCGGACGCTTGCTCAATGACGGTCGCCCGGGTTGGGACGCGGCCCTACGGCGGATGGGCGATCCCTTGATCCTGCTCGACCACGAGTCGAACGCCGGCGCCGAGGCCACGCTCCTGGCGGATCCCGACTGGCGATGCGTGTTTTACGACGCGGTCGGCTCGGTCTTCCTGTCGAAAGGGTTGCGAGACCTGGAGTTTGCCTATCCCAGCGTCAACTTCGCGGCGCGGCACTTCGACGACGCAGCCTGGCTCGCCCGGGCTCCCGAGCCGCTGGGACTCGCCGAGGGTCGGGGCCTGCTCAGCCTGGCCACAACGGTTTCGCATCGGCCCGGGCCCACCCGGTCCTTGCGCCTGGCGCTCTCGCTGCTGGCCGCCGACCGCTTCCGCCAGGCAATCGCCGAGGATCCGACCGCCGCGGCACCCTGGTCGTTGCTCGGCGATGCGTGCTCGAACCTGGCCCCCGACCTGAAGCTCGCACTCCCCGGACCGGACGAGCCCTGGGACCCGGCGCGAGGACTCCTGCCGTCGCAAGCCGCCTTCTGCTATCGACAGGCCCTCGAGCAGGATCCCGGCGAGATCCGGGCCCTGTTCGCGCTGTTCCGCTCCTTCGAGGCCCGTCGGATGGACGATGCCCGGCGATCCGTCGCCGGCATGATGCGACGGGCCTGGACCGAGGCGGTTGGCGTCTACGCCGGCCAGGATGCCGCCGCCGAGGCCCAGCCCGAGGACACGTCCGCGCCCGCGATCGACTGGGACCGACTCGACGGCGACGGCCTGGCCCGCGCCGTCGCCGAGAGGATCCGGCATGGGCGACCCGAGGCCGCGGCATCGTTATTCGAAGAGGCCGAAGGTCGCGGGATGGTCCCGGGCTGGTCCGCATGTGACCCGGTGGCGATCGCGCTCTTGCTCATGGGACGACCCGCCGAGGCGCGGCGGATCTGGGAACGTGCGACTCCGCCCTCGCCCGCGATCCGATCGAATCGGATCGCCACCGCGGCGATGGCGGCGATGGACTTCGACACCGCCGTCGAGGCTTACCGCGCCGCCCTGGACCGCGATCCCGACCTCGCAGAAGCCTGGTTTGGACTGGCTTTGCTCCATGCCGAGCGCGGGGCGGCGAAGGAGGCCCTCTCCGCCCGCCGGGCGGGCCTGCGCCGGCGCGTGACGCCGGCGCAGGCCGCGTTCCTCCGGAGCCTCGAAGCCCTCATCGGCCGGATCCAGCAGGGTGGTTAGAGCTTGTTGTATCGGTACGCCCGAATTCCTCGGCATTCTCGGCTGTAGCCGGGGTCTGTGACCCCGGGAGTGCCCTCCCCGGCCTCACAGAGGCCGGCTACAGAGGATCGAGAGTTCATAACACGCCCTATTTCCCATGGCCCTCGCTCGGCCGACGAGAGTCAGCCTTGGCTGGACTCCCCTCGGCCGCCGGCTTGATGCGAGGGACGGTATGGAGCGTGATCGCGGTATGGGCGACGTCCAGTACGCGCGTCGGCGGCATGTGACAGGCCGTACAGTCGTCGTCGGGACTCTGCAACAGGCGATCGTCCCGAGGCAGGGTGCAACCGCGCGTGGCGTGACACTCCAGGCATCGGCCTCGATAATAGGCGACACGTTCTCCGACGGCGGGCAGTCGGTGCGGGTCGTGGCAGGAGACGCATCCCAGCTCGCCGCCGCTCCCCTGGTAGCACCGGCTCTTGCGCATCTGCTCGACCTGGCCGACCACGGTGCGTTCCGCCACCGGATCGCCGTGCGCGTAGACGACCCTCACGAACGATTCCAGCGGGAGTCCCGGGCGATACGCCGTGACCGAACGGCCGGGCTGATCCACTCGCGCCGAGCCTTGCAAATGGCACTGGTCGCAGACCGAATCGCGCAACACATGGGACTCCAGATGCGCGGGGTTGACGATCGTCCAGTCGCGGCCGTCGACCATCTCCGGCCGGCGGGCGTGCAGCTCGCCGGGCCCATGGCAACGCTCGCAGCCGATCGCCAGGCCGTGCAAGACCGGCGGCCGATCCTCGGCCATCTCGACCCGATTCGTGTGACAGTACAGGCACCCGGCGGTGATCGGCCGGTCGAAATGTCCGTTCCAGACCTCATAGCGGGGCGAGAGGTCCCAGCGACGCCGCTGCGCGTACCAGGTGATCGGCGACTGGAACAGGCCGTTGCCACGCTCGACCAGGAAGGAGAGCCCGCGTCGAACCCGATCCGAGCACGTAGCGCACCTCATGCTCGTTCGCGGCGACCGCGCGTCCCTGGGCATCGCGCTTCTCCTCGCGATGGAAGACCCGCTCGCCTCGGCGCAGGACCGAATAGACCAGGTCGGCGACCGTGAAGACCTCTCCGTTCACCTCCGGCCTGGAGTCGGCCGGGACGGACATCGATCGGCCCATCGGATGCTCGCGGAAGGTCCGCGCAATCTCGCCATGGCAGCGCGCGCAGACCTCATCGCCGACATAGGCCACGCCAGTCCCGGTGTTGCGATACGGACTGGACGGGATGGGAGACAGGCCCTGCGTGGGTGTCACCTCGGCCGGCGCGGGCTTCTCGGGGCCGGGCGGCAAACTCCACAGGCTTGCCGCCATGACCACGGTGATCAGCAAGGCGGGCACCCATCGCCATCGCGAGCTCGATCGGGCACCCGACGGGCTCCGCTCGTCCATCCCCCCTCCATAGCACGAGTGGACGCCTTGCCCACGGCCAGATGCGGGCCCCACCCACGAACCGTCGCACGACGCAAGGAAGATGCACAAAATTGGAAAAGGGATCAGCCACACCAAAATGATGGCTCATCCCGTGGAGGTGGTCTGTATCCAAGAGCCGATGACGAGGAGGGGACAGGCTCCGCGTGCTGGAGTTGGTCCGAGAGCTTTGTACGGTGGGTGAAACCCACCGAGCCACAGTTCGACGCCGGTGGGTTTCATCCACCCTACGAAGGGCCGTCCCCTCTTCCTGTCAAGGCGCGACGTTAGTCCTTCAGCTCGAACTTGAAGGTCTTCTGAGAGTCGCTGACCGTCGCCTTGAGATCGCTCGATGTCGCCTTCTCATATTTCTTGGGGATCGAGCTCTTGGCTTCCTTGTTGGCCTTGGCCAGCAGCTCGGGCGGGATCATGGTCATCTTTCCCATCCCCTTCTTGGCCGCGAGGTCATCGGCCGCCTTCGTCATCTTCCCCGTATCGATCTCGCTGGCCGTGACGGTGACGAAGTAGTCTCCCCCCGCGACGCCGTCTCCAGGCTTCTGGGTGGTCAACGAGTCGAACTTTCCGTCCTCGATCTGTCCCGAGGCTCCGCGGCTGGCCGCATCCTTCGGAACGAAGCTGATGGAGCCCTTGGCGATGGGCTTCCCGTTGTATTCCACGGTCCCCGAGACGGGATAGAGCTTCCCGATCCCTTCCTCGGAACAGCCCGGCACGAAGAGCAAGGCCGGGCCGATCAGGAGGGCGAGGGGTCGTAGAGCGAGGCGCATTCGGTTCGACATGGTGATGATCTCCCTGCGGATGGGTATACGAAACCGAGCCGCCGAAGGGTGCGGAAGCACGTAGCCAGGGGCGGCTGACGCCACTGGCTACGTGCGATCGCCCCTCCGGGGCTTCTCGAACAGACGCTCAATAGGAATCCGAGCTGATGACCTCGCCGCCCATCCGGCTTCCCAGGGCGTTGTAGGCCTGCGGGTTGATCGAGGCCTTGAGGAAGTGGACCGAGCCGTCGGCGAACAGCATGTTCGCGCCGCCGGGGTGCATGCTCTTGAAGCCGCGAGCATAGTAGCTGGTGCGCGACGGCGGCGCCGGGCAGCCGTAGCCGGCGGACGGACCGCCCGTGTAATAGTTGATCGGGATCGTCGTGCCCGAGGCCACGCCCGAGGCCCCGTACATCTCATTGTTGCCATCCTGCGAGGGCAGCACTTCGCCGACGAGGATGGTATTGCTCAGGCCGTCGGTGACGCTCTGGATGGTCGCGGTCTGGCCGGTGCGGTAGTCCGAGAAGCCACGCATCGACGCCGGGCCACCAAGCGAAATCACGCTGCCGTTCGTGCCCCAGAAGCCGTCCCAGCCGCGCTGGATGTAGCCCAGGACCGGCGTCGTGGTCGGCGAGGTCTCGAAGGGGACCGTGCCGCCGCACAGGGGCAGGACCGCGTAGTTGTCGCCGAAGCTCAGGTTGTAGTTCGTGACGGGGACGCCGACCGAGCCGCCGCCGGGCGGGGGGGCCGGGGTGAAGTTGATGAAGGCATAGGTCCCCGAGGCCCCGTACGGCATGATGCCCGGCGGGCTGCCGTTGTTGCCGTCGGAAGGGCAGAGGAAGGTCGTCATGACGTTGTACCAGCAGGTCGCCCAGGCATAGGACGCGTACTGGCCGCCGGTGTCCATCTTGAGCATCATGTTGAACGAGTTGTAGACGGTGGTCTGCTCCATGTCGGGCAGGATCATCGCCCGCCAGCTCAGGCCGCTGTCCCAGTTCCAGGTATCGCCGGCCGGGGGGGCCGAGACGGCCGGGACGAACAGGTTCACGCGGTCCACATAATTGTGGATGGCCAGGCCGATCTGCTTCATGTTATTCGTGCACTGGGCACGACGGGCAGCTTCGCGGGCCGCCTGGACCGCGGGCAAGAGCAAGGCGATGAGAACGGCAATGATGGCGATGACCACCAGCAGCTCGATCAGCGTGAAACCCCGACGAGATTTGTTACGTCGCGAGGAGATCATGGTGAAGCGACTCCTTGGAGACTGGGAAGATCTTAGGAAAAGTCCCTACACGGTTGCAGGACGGCATCGTCAAAGCCGAAACTTCGAGGACATCCCCACAGCAACACTCCGCGTCATCCGCCGCCCCGGGTGGGTCTTGGCCGGGCCCGGGTGGGGTGGAGAGCGGCGGCCAAAGAAGTCACGAACGCACACAGCAAAGCTGCCGAATGTGGTCGAATCTCCGACATTTTTAGCTTTTTTGGCGAACGGGGCGTGCGCAAAACCAAACAAATCCGCGTATTTCACTCGGAGAGCGAAAGCGCGGGCTCCGGGAGGATTGGGGCGGTGTAGCTCTTATAAGATGAATAGCGAGTTTAGCTTGTTGGTTTACGAGGTCAAGTACCGAGCGATGTTGCACGGTATTTTTCCGTCCGGAAGACCTCTTTCCGTTCCGCCCCTCGATGTGACCGGCACAGGTTAACCAAGTCCGACCAAGAGAACGATAGCACACGAAGAGACCCGCGAAATCATGAGCCGCCCTGCGCGGACCGGCCGACTCGCTGATTTCGCAAGGCTATTACTGGGCTCACCCCGAAAACCTAACGGCGCATCCGCGATTTTCCGCCGATTCCTCGTCGAACACCGCAGGAATCGGGACGCGTCGGGCGCAGACCTCCCGACCGGACCGAAAAAGAGCAAGGGGTCAGGGACCGATGTGGGGTCGCGACTGGATGGCCCCGTCTTCGTCGATTTCCAGGCCGGTGAGCGACTCGATCCATTCGCGGACCCGCCCGGCGGGCCCTTGGACCGGGTCGGGGACGGCCCAGATGCGACAGGTGCCGTCCTCGCCCGCGGCGGCGAGCGTCCGGCCGGCCGGATCGAACGCCAGCGCCAGGGCGCTGCCGCGCTGGGGTAGCGCGGGGCCGACCGGCCGGCCGCTGGCCACGTCCCAGATCCGCACGTCTCCCTCCCAGCCACCGGTGGCGACGATCCGGCCGGCGGGATGGAAGGCCGTCGCGGTGACCGAGATCCGTTGCGGCAGCGGGGGACCATAGGGCCGGGCGGTCGCCGCGTCCCAGAGTCGGACGAAGCCCCAGTCGCGGAACTCCGTGCCGGCGACGGTCAGGAACCGCGTGCTGTCCCCGCTGTAGGCGACCGTCCACACGACCCCGTTATGCGGCAAGGGGGGAACGCGCAACTGATGAGTGGCCAGGTCCCACAATCGGACCTTGCCGGCGCATCCGGTGATCAAGGTGGCGCCGTCCGGGCTGAAGGCGAGGGTCATCACCTCCGAACCGTGGCCCATCGGGATGCCGGCGGGGCGGAGCGTGGTCGCATCCCAGACCCGTACGGCGCCGTCGCGGCTGGCCGTGGCGATCGACCGGCCATCCGGGCTGAACGCGACGGCGCGGTCGGGTAGATGGTGGCCCAGGAGGAGTCCGAGCGACCGCCCCGAGGGGACCTCCCAGACCCGTGAGGGGCCGTTGTCGCCGCAGGCGGCCACGGCAAGGCCGTCCGGGCGAAAGGACAAGCAGTTGACGTGCCCGCCCTGGGTCCGGGGCGGGCACAGCGGCCGGCCGCCGGCGTCCCAGAGCCGGAGCAGGCCGTCTCGGGACCCCGTGGCGATGGTCCGGCCATCCGGGCTGAAGGCCACGCTCTCGACCGGCGCCGAGTGCTCCAGCGTCGCGACGACCTCGCGGCCGGCCACGGCGTCGTCGAGCCAGGCCAACCCGCGACCGGCAGAGGCACCCTCGGCGGACCGACTGGGCACCGACTGCGGACCCGCGTCCGAATTGCCCGGCAGCTTCTCTTCGTAGCGGCCCCCTCCCGTGATCACGAGCTTCCCATCCGGGCTGTATGCCAGGGCCAGCACGGGCATCGGGCGGCTCCACTCGCGGATCGGGCGGAGGTGGCCCACGTCCCAGATCCGGATCCGCCCGTCCCGGCTGCCCGAGGCCAGCGATCGCCCGTCGGGGCGGAAGGCGACTGAATGGATGAGCGTGTCGAGGGACTGGGGGCCGACGAGCAGCTTCCCGGTGGCGATGTCCCAGAGCCGGACCTCGCCGACGTCCGAGCCCAGGGGCCTGGTCCGGCCGCCGCCGCTGACCACGGTCTTGCCGTCCGGGCTGAATGCCAGGGCCAGCACGGGGTAGGCATGCGGCTGGGGCACGCCGACGCGACGGCCCGTCTCGGCATCCCACAAGCGGGCCATGGCGTCGTCGCACCCGGTCAGGATGGTCTTGCCGTCGGGGCTGAAGGCGACGGACTTCACCGCGTCGGAGTGCATCAGCGCGCGGCCGACCGGCCGCCCCGTGGCGGCGTCCCAGAGCCGGGCGATGCCGCCGACGGGCCCGCCGCCGCGTTCGACCCGCCCGCAACCGCCGAGGATCAGCCGGCCATCCGGGCTGATGGCGACCGACTCGACGGGACCCGGCTCGATCAAGGGAGGGCCGAGCGGCTCGCCGGTGGCGGCGTCCCAGCGATCGACCACGCCGGCGCCGTCCGGTGTCTGGCCCGCGGTCACGAACCGGGACCCGTCCGGGCTGAAGGCCAGGGCCTTGAGGCGGTACGCGAGCGATCGCGCCGGCAGGACGGCCTGGTCGGTCGCGGTGTCCCAGAGCCGGATGGTGCCGTCCTGGCTGCCGGTCAGCGCCCGACGGCCGTCGGGGCCGAACGCGACGGCCATGACCGGACCCGGATGGAGCTTCGCCGCACCGGCCGGCTTCCAGGTCTCCGGGAGCCAGAGCTGCGCCTGGCCGGGGCCGGGATGGCCCCACTTCGAGTCCCAGGCGCCCGAGAGCAGGTAGCGGCCGTCCGGGCTGAAGGCGACCGACATGGTGGAAGCGCCCTGCGGCGGGCTGGTGTGCGGGACCAGCAGGCGGCCGGCCCAGGCCGCGAGGTTCGACCGGATGGCCGGCGTCAATTCCTCGGCGCCGACGACCTCGGCCCGCTCCAGGCCCAGCCCGAGCCAGATGAGCCCTGCGGCCACCTCGCCGCCCTCGCACAGGCCCAGCGCCCGGTCGATGATCAGCCCGACGTTGGCGCGCTCGGCACTCCGTCGGGCCCCTCGCGCCTCGGCCTGCGCGGCGCCCTCGGAGGCCGCCAGGGCCTCGGCCTGCTGGCGGTCGCGCACGGCCACGCGCCACTCGGCCAGGACCGCGGCGAAGCCCGCGACCGTGACCAGGCCCAGCACCCCGATCATCGCCGCCAGCGACGGGTTGCGACGCCCCCACCGCCGCAGCCGGCCGGCGACGCCCACCGGCGCGCGCGGATCGGCTCGTGGTCGAGGAACCGTCGCAGTTCCTCGGCCAGGTCCCAGGCCGTCGGGTAGCGCTCGCGAGGCTCCTTCTCCAGGCATTTCATGCAGATCGTGGCCAGGTCGTGCGGGACCCGGGGCTGGAGCCGCAGGACCGAGACCGGCACCTCGTGCGCCACCTGCAAGAGCGTGTCCAGGGGCGAGGCCGAGTGGAACGGCGGGCGGCCCGTCAGCAGCTCGTAGAGGATGACCCCCAGCGCATAGACGTCGGAGGTCGCCCCGATCGCCGCACTCCGGCCCCGCGCCTGCTCCGGCGACATGTAGCACGGAGTGCCCAGCACGGTCCCGGTCTGCGTCTGCGAGACGGCCGAATCGGTGATCTCCTTGGACAGGCCGAAATCGGTGACCTTCACCGGCGGGGGATCATCCGGCTCGAGGGGCGCGTCGGCGCGGTCGTCACCCTCGACACCGCCGCCGCCCCAGGCTTCGACGAGGATATTGCCGGGCTTGAGGTCGCGGTGGAGGACACCATTCCGATGCGCATAGTCCACCGCACGCGCGAGCACCTCGACCAGCCGCGCCGACCACCGCGCGGGCCGGGGGGCACCGTCGAGCCGGCCGGCCAGGCTGCCGCCGGCGACCAGCTCCATCGAAAAATAGGGGCGGCCATCCTGCTCGCCGAAATCGTAGACCTGGACGATGTTCGGGTGCCTCAGCCGCGCGACGGCCCGGGCCTCGTGGCCGAAGCGTTCGCGCGCCTTCGGGGCCAACTGCGGACCGGCGAGGATCATCTTGAGGGCGACCAGCCGGTTCAGGCGGAGGTGCAGGGCCTTGTAGACCACGCCCATCCCGCCGCGCCCCAGCTCGCCGAGGACCGTGTAGCCGTCGATCGCCGGCAGGTCCCCGTTCTTCGGGGAGGGCGGTGCCGACCCGAGGCGCCCGCCTTCGTCCGGCAGGACCAGCTCGCGGCCGACTCGCGACAGGAACGCGTCGAACTCCGCTCCACCCGGGGCCGGGGCGGCATCAACGGCGGTATGCCGGAGCAATCGCAACTCCGGCTCGACCTCGGCGCGGGCGAGCCGATCGAGTTCCTCCTGGCAGCGGGCGCATGCCTCCACATGCTCGGCGATCGCCGGCAGCTCGTCGCCGGTGAGGTCGTCGCGCACCAGCCGGGCGAGATCGGCGCGGGGTGGGCAGTCGGTCATGGGGAGCCTGCCTTCGGCCGGGACCGCCGCTCAATTCCGGCTCAACCGGTCCACTTCTTCGCGAATCATCTTCAGCACCTTGCCCCTGGAGACGAACACCGTGGCGACCTTCATGCCCAGGTGCCGGGCCGCCTGGGCCCCGGACCAGTCATCGAGGGCCAGCAGGCGGAACGCGTCCCAGGTCCTCGGCTCGATCCGGAGCCGCACGCGTGCGATCGCCTCTTCCAGCAGCTCCCGATCGAACGCGTCCTGGAGGCGGACCGAGAGGTCGTCCGGGGCCTCGACGTTGTCGACCAGCCGGAGGATGGAGCTGTCGCCGCTGCCCCGGCCGGGCCGCTGCCGCGCCTTGAGGTAGTCGTGCCAGGCGTGATGGGTGACGGTCTTGAGCCAAGCCCGGAAACTCCGGCCCGGCTCGTACTGGAAGTCGCGGAAGCCGGCGACCAGCTTGAGCAACACATGCTGGGTCACGTCCTGGGCGTCGGCATCCTGGAGGCCCCAGACCCGGCACCATCCATAGATCTTCCGGCCGTAATGCTCGACGAACTCGGACCAGGCGGCCGGATCGCTCTGGTCTCGACCCAGGCGACCCAGCAGGGTGATCCGTGTGTGAGATTCCTCGGTTCGGCCCACGGGGGGCGATCCTTCTCGTGAAAGAGGCTCCGGCGCGACCCAGACCCCACGCGCGGGTGATGGCGCGGTATCCTCATCGGCATCATGGGTCTTAAGAAACTAATAACACTCTAATCCGCCGATTCTCCCGACGCAATTCCTACGGCGAGCCCCGCGTATCATTATTTTCGCCCGGCAAGCAGGCCCGCCTCCGCCGATCTCGCCGGGCGAATTCCCCGGGAACGGATACAATGACGACGATCGAGAGAGGCCGTCCTTCGGAGAGGTCACGAACGTGGAAACCTCAGCTATCCCGCCGGCACGCCCGTCCCGGGCGAAGGCGCTCATCCTGGCTCTCATCGGACTCGGGCTCGCCGCGACGGCGGGGATCGTCCTGTCGGTCGAGTCGCCACGCCGACGACCGGGGCCGGCCCCGACGCCCTCCGCCCCCTCGGACGTGCTGAGGAGGCGAGGCCCAGACCCGGCCGTGCCGCCGATCGCGTCCGACTTCAATGTGGAGAACCTGAAGGTCCCGCCGGAGATGATCCTCCGGAGCCGGCAGCCCAAGGATGGCATCAAGGCGCTGACGAATCCTCCCACGTCGCCGGTCGCCGCCGCGACCTTCCTGGAGCCGGCCAGCCGGATCGTCGGCCTGACGGTCGACGGCGTCTCGCGGGCCTATCCGATCAACGTGCTCAACTGGCACGAGCTGGTCAATGACCACCTGGGCCGGACCGACCTGGCGATTACCTATTGCTCGCTATGCGACTCGGTGACCGTCTTCGATCGCCGCCTGGACGACAAGGTCTACGAATTCGGCGTCTCCGGCGCGGTCTACCAGTCGAACATGCTCTTCTTCGACCGGACGGATCAGGCCCTCTGGTCGCAGATGACCTCGACGGCCATCAGCGGCCCGATGGCCGGCCGGACCCTGCGACACATCGACGGCTGGGAGCTGACGACCTTCGGAGCCTGGCGTCGGTCGCATCCCGATTCGACCGTGGTCAATTTCCAGACCGGCCATGACTACGCCTACAGCTCCGATCCGCATCGAGCCTATCTCGAGACCGAGGCGCTAGATCCTCGCTTCCAGGACCTCCCTATCGACCCGCGATTGCGGAACAAGGCGCGGATCATCGGCATCAGCCACGGCGGAGAGTCCCGAGCCTACCCCGTTCAACGCACTCAAGGCCGCGGGCCGGGCCACGATCGTCGATCGCATCGGCGGCGACCCCGTCGAGATCGCCGTTGACCCGGCGGCCGACGGCGTCCGCATTGTCGGCGTGCCGCAAGCCGCCTTGGTGATCCATACGCTCTGGTTCGCCTGGGTCTGCGCGGTTCCCCGATACCGAGGTCTACCGGTCGTCTGATGACCGGCCCGGAACCCGTTGACTTGAATCCGGCGCGGCACTCCTACCGCGGCGCCGGTGTTCCCAACGCGGTACCGGAGACGAGCGTGCGCAATGCATCGATGATCTCGTCGGTGATCCCGCCGGACAGGTTGTTACCGACGCTCGCGCCGGCGGCGGCCAGCGTCGAGTTGGCCTTGATCCGTTCGACGGCCTGAGACCGCCGGACCGTCTGGCCGAGCTGTCGGTAGGACGCCTCCAGGACCAGGTCGACGGCGAGGCGTTCGAGATCATCCTTGGCTTGATCCCGCAGGGCTTCCCAGCGTTCCGCCACCAATTTCGAGCGGGCGTCCGAGAGCCCCGAGAGGAATGTGCCGGACGTGAGCGGCAGCAAGGCCAGCCCGCCGACGAGATCCGGCACGTGTCGAGCCAGATCGAGCGTGTTGGCAGGGGATGTGGTGGGCAAGGATCGGTGCAGCTTCAGGAGCGTAGGGGCCAGGGTCTCGGTGACGAGCTCCGCGTACTCGTCATGCTTGCCCTCGATGAGCAGGATCTGGGAGAGCACCACGGCCGCGCTGAGCCGCACGGTGTCGGTCTCGGCGGAGCCCGGCGCGATCATCGAGCGGAAGTAATCGCGTGCATCCGCGCTCGCGTCCAGGCTGAGGAGGACCTCGGCGAGATAAAGATCCTGGAGGAGACGCGCCGAGACGCCGCCCGGTTGGAGGGCATCTCGAAGCCAGGGCTGATCGAGGGGGAATTCGGAGCCGTCGGCGATCGTCTGGCCGTTCTGTGCGGGCCGCGCGGGGAGCTGGGGCGGGTAGGTTTTCCGGAACGAGTCGAGCTTGGCACGCGCCTCATCCGGCCGCCCCAGTTTCGCCAGGCAGTGGTACTCGAAGACCGCGATCCCACGAGGCGACAACAACCGACTGAGCCATTCCGTGGCCGTCTTCGGCTCGGGATCCGGAGTCGAGCTCGCTTTCGCGAGGGCGGTCTCGGCGCTCTTGTACCGCTGCCACGCCTCGTTGTAGGCGCGCTTGAGCTGGTGGTAATGTCCGATCTGCGCCTCTTCGAGCGGGCTGACGGCCATCCAGGCCAGGGTTCCGGTCCGCGCGTCCAGGAGCGCCGCCGGGTCGCCCGAGCGCAGGCCACCCCCCAGGAACCGGGAGAGGACCGACCGGTGCGACGGGCTGAACGTACACCAGAGCGAAAGCACATCATCGTCCGACGAGGGCGACCAGTGGGGGAACGTGACGCGCAGGCCGGCAAACGCCGTCCTGGATGTTCCCGAACTTGCACCCTTCCCGTTTTCGATGACGACGGCGTCGCGAGCCAGGGAGTCGGGGACTATCAAGAACGACCAGAGCGGCTGATCCTCGCCCAGGACGCCATCGGGGACGACATACGCCAGGTGATCTCCGGCGGCGCACCAGCCGGCAAACTGTCGCACCGGCCGCTTGTTGAGCGGGCTGGAGAGCCCGCCGGCGCGGTCCCAGATGTGGAGCGTCGCCGTCTGGCCCGGGGGTGTCGCCGGCGTCGCGATCGCGACAGGCCTCGGCTCGATCCCGCCACGTACCAGGCCCAGCCGATCACCGCGAGGCGACCAGTGCAGGTCGTGGAGTCGGGCCGGTTCCTTCGCGATGGCTTCGACTCGGCGATCGGCGAGCCCGCCCAACCACAGTCGTGACTCGCCGGGATCGCTCTGAGACGATCCACGACGATGGGTGACGAAGGCGAACGACCGGCCGTCGGCCGTCCAGGCCGGTCGCGTGGCGCGGAGCTGTTCCAGGAGCGATCCCAGCTCGGCGCTCGCCAGCTCGTTCGAGCCCGGCACGTGCCACCACGAAGCGGGATCCGCATCCGGCTGACCGATCCAGAGGCCATCTTCCTCCGCGCCGTTGCCGCCAACGGCGCCCATGGTGCCCATTACGCAGGCGAGGTGCTTGCCATCCGGCGACCAGTCGAAGACGAGCGCAGGGGCCTCATGGGGGAAGACCTTCCGCGACGCTTTGGTCTTCAGGTCGTAAGCGAACAGGGCGTGGCGCCCGCCGGAGACGCGATCGACATAGAGGATGCGATCGCCCTGCGGATGCCATCGCACGGCGAGGTTCGCGGCGACGTAGCCGACATGGTCGCACTTCGCGTCGAAGAGCTTCACCGGCGGCTCGCCGCTGGCCTCGTCGCGTAGCCAGCAAGTGTAGACGACGGCCGCCTCGAAGAACACCTCGCCGGCCGGATTGGGGTCGGAGCCGTTCCGCAAGAGGGCCTGGATTTGTCCCTGCGTCCGGGCCATGGCGGCCGCGTCGCCGTCGGCCGCTTTGGCCGTGGTGAACACAAGCCGACGCCCCTTCGGCGACCAAGACGGCGTGCTGGTGGCCAGGACATCGGCACCGGGTTGGAAGACCTTCTTGAGGCCCCCTCCGTCCTTGTCCGCGACGAAGACACCCTGATCGCCGTGCTGGAAGCCGACCGCGTCGCCCGACGGCGCGAACTCGATCGTGCGATCCTCTCGCACCCCTTCACACCCGGCCATTATGAGCGCAAAGCCCAGCAAGACCACTCCTGGAGCCAGACGGAGCCAGGAGGCCGTTCGTTCGAGATGTCCGTCCATGTGGTGAGTCTCCGCGAATGACGATGGAATATGAGTACCAGGGGCCCGACGCGCGCGTCGGGGCCCCAAAGGACTCTTCGGGAAGACTCGACTTTTATTGCGTAGCGATCCGCGGAGTGCCGAATGATCCTGTTGATTCCGCAAGCCGACCCCCGAAGGCTGGGTGCCCTCGGCTGGTCGGATGATCATCTCGAATTGGATCGATCCAGACGGTCAACTCATTGCGCTCATTGGCACTCGATCGCTCATCCCAGCGCCAGGCCCGATCCCAGCTTCCGGTTCTTCGACCGGGTGGCCAGCAGCAGGTCTAGCGATGTCACCGTCCCGTCGCCCGTCACCGAGGCGCTCGAGCGGCGCCCAGCCCACCTCCGACGTCTCGTTGATGCTCGCGGCGATCTCGTTCAGGTCGTTCTGGTCGACGATCCCGTCGCCCGCCACGTCGCCCAGCAGCCGGTCGAAGTGGTGCACGGCGACCTGGCCGTTGGGCAGCTTGATGTCCACCTCGTAATAGCCGTCCGGCGCGGTCGTCGGGCTGTTGCCGATGCCACCCGATCCGAAGTTGATCTCGATGGCGTGGTCGAGCACCGTGAGCATCGTCGGGCTCATCAGCGGGACCGACACCTTGCTCGACGCGTCGCCGTTCAGGTCGTACTTGTAGATCGTGATGTCCGGCGAAGCGGTCCCGATCGAGTTGACGATCGCCGACAGCTCGGCGCCGCTCTGGCTGTCGCTCTCGTTGAAGCCGAGGTCGAGGTACTGGATGAACGATCGGCTCGGGCTGCCGTGCTCGACCGTGAAGCTGCTGACCTGGAGCTGATTCGGCTGGGCTAACGCGAAGACCTGGTTGGCGAAGGTCACGTTGGGACCCTTCGGCGCAGCCCTGGAGGTTGCCGGCCGCGTCGAGCCCGATGCTGTAGAACTCATAGCTGTGCGACTGGCCATCGGTGAGGCCCTGATAGGCGATCGTCGAGTGATAGTGGCCGCTGCTGTCGGCGAAGCCGGCGGGGATGGCGTAGGGGCCGACCTCGTGGTAGGTGCCGCCGTTGACCGAGACGAAGACCTCGAAATAGGTCAGGGCGGCGCCGCCGGGATCGTTGCCGGTGAGGTCGAGGGTGAAGGTGCCGGTCGTGCCATTGACCGTGCTGGGATTGGTCCCGGTCGTGGCGTTGACGACGGTGACCGGCGGTGTCAGGTCGGGCAGGTAGGTGCTGCCCTCGATGGTTGGCCTCTTGTTCTCGACGTTGCCGGCGAGGTCCGTGGCGATGCTGTAGAAGGAATAGGTGGTGTTGCTCTGGCCGGTGTAGGTGGCCGTCGGATTGGAGGCCGGGACGGTGGTCCATGGCGACCAGGTCCCGCCGTTGATCGAGGCGTAGATGGCGTAGGTGGCGACGCCCGAGGCGGGGCCGCCATCGGCCGCGGTGGGATCCGAGCCGGTGACGGAGACGGGGAAGCTGAGGCTGGTCCCGCGGGCCGCCAGCGCATTGGCGTGGCTGGTGGGCGGGGTCGTGTCCATCAGCCATGACGTCGAAAGCGAGCCGGTCCCCGTGTTGAAGTCGGGATCGAAGATGTCGGCGGCGTTGACGGTGAGGGTGTAGGATCCCTCGGCGGTCGTCAGGGTGGAGAGGCCGCCGATCGAGTAAGTGGAAGTCGAGCCGGAGACGAGGGTGATGGAAACGGCGTCGGTGATCAGGTCGGATTCGCCGTTGTCGGTCAGGGTCAGCGCACCTGTAGTGAAGAAGCCCGGGCCGGCGGGCTCGTTGAGCGTGACGGTGATGGAGCCGACGGGTGCATTCACCGCGGCGGCCGTGACTGTCGAAATCGCATTGACGACGAGCGAGCCGGCTTGGGTCTGGAAGGCACCGATGTCCGGAGGCGAGGCGAGGGGCTCGCCGCGCTGGTCGGTGGGGTCGGCATAGCCGTCGCCCGCGGCGATGGCCGGGCTGCCGGGCAGGAGGGCCATGGTCTGGGTCGGCCCGCCATAGTCGCCCAGCGGGGCCAGCATCGGGTCGATGGGGGTCGTTGTGGTGCCGACCTGGTTGCCGTTGCTGCCGGCGATGATGCCGGCGAAGCTGGAGGAGTCGGCGCCGATGAGGTCGCCGGTGCCGTAAAGGGCGCCACCCACGACGTCATCGGGCGTGCCGTTGACAGTGACGTTCTCGGCGACGATCGTATCGTACAGCAGGGCGGTGGCCAATCGCAGTACAGCCAGGCCGCCGCCCGAGGAGCGCGCGGTGTTGTTGGCGATGGTGCTGCTGAAAACCGTCAGACTTGCCGAGTGGGTGTCGTAGATGCCGCCGCCGTTCCCGGCCGAGTCGCCGCTGATCGTGCAGTCGCTCACCGTCAGCGCGGCGTAGCTGTATTTGTATAACGTCGAGGGTGCGGCCGAGTTGTAGATGCCGCCGCCGTTCCCGGCCGAGTCGCCACTGATCGTGCTGTCGCTCACCGTCAGCTTGGAGTAGTCGTCGCTCCGCAATCCGGTCGAATTGGCGATGCCGCCGCCCTCCTTCCCGGCCGAGTCGCCGCTGATCGTGCAGTCGCTCACCGTCAGCCCGAAGTAGTCGTAGCTCCGAAATCCGGTCGAGTTGGCGATGCCGCCGCCCTCCTTCCCGGCCGAGTCGCCGCTGATCGTGCAGCCGCTCACCGTCAGCCTGGAGTAGTCGTAGCTCCGGAATCCGGTCGAGTTGGCGATGCCGTCGGAGTTGGCGATGCCGCCACCTTCGTTCCCGGCCGAGTCGCCGCTGATCGTACAGTCGCTCACCGTTAGGTAGCCAGAGTCGTAGTTGGCGATGCCGCCGCCGTTCCCGGCCGAGTCGCCGCTGATCGTGCAGTCGCTCACCGTCAGCGCGCCGGAGTTGGCGATGCCGCCGCCGTTCCCGGCCGAGTCGCCGCTGATCGTACAATCGCTCACCGTCAGGTTGCCAGACTGGTAGTTGGCGATGCCGCCCCCGCCGTTCCCGGCCGAGTCGCCGCTGATCGTGCAATCGGTGACCGCGGCGGTCCCGGAGTAGACGCGCAGGCCGCCGGCCTGGTCGGCCGTGTTGCCCGAGACGGTGCAGTCGGTCAGCGCCAGGCCGCCATTGTCGTTGATCGCCCCGCCGTGCACGCTGGAGTTGCCGGAGAAGTGGCAGTCGGTGAGCGTGGCCGTGCCCCTGGACTCGACCTGCAACCCCCCGCCGGAAGTGGTGGCCGTGTTATCGGCGATCGTGCAGTCGGTGACCGTGACCGTCCCCTTGACCTCCAGGCCGGCGCCGACGGTCGCCGACCCGCCGCTGATCGTCAGGCCGGACAGGCTGGCGGTCACGCCCGCAGCCACGGTGAAGATGCTGTAGTCGGAAGACGGCCCGCCTCCCTGGATCGTCAACGACGTGGCCCCCGGACCGGTGATGGTGACGTTGGCGCTGAGGTCCGGCAGGGCCGAAGCCAGCGCGATCGTGCCGGACACGCTGAAGTCGATCGTGCTGTTCGGGTTGGCGTCGGCCTGCGCGATGGCGTAGGGCAACGTCAGATCGCTCGACGAGCCCGCCGTGTCGGCCGGGTCGGTCACTGTGTAAGTGATCGGCGCTGGCACATCAAGGGTCACGGTCGCCGCGGGACTGGCAAAGTAACCGTTACTGACCGTGAACGTGAAGCTGTCCGTGCCGTGGAAGCCTGCGTCCGGCGTGTAGGTCAGGTTGGGGGCGGTGCCTCTGAGCGTGCCGTCCGCCGACTCGGTCGCCACCGCGTAGGTCAGCGGGAGCGGCGGCAGGTCCGGGTCCGAGCCCGTCAGCGTCAAGCTCGCCGCTGTCTCGAACTTCAGATTCACCGTCTGCCCGTTCGCGGTCGGCATGCTCACCACGAAGAGGGCCACGGTCGCCGCTATGCTGGTCGCGTAGCCGTTACTGGCGGTGAACGTGAAACTGTCCGTGCCGAGGAAGCCGGCGTCCGGCGTGTAGGTCAGGTTGGGGGCGATGCCGCTGAGCGTGCCGTCCGCCGGCTCGGTCGCCACCACGTAGGTCAGCGGGAGCGGCGGCAGGTCCGGATCCGAGCCCGTCAGCGTCAAGGCTTGATCCGTCTGGAACAACACGTTCACCGTCTGGCCGGTCGCTGTCGGCGTGCCTACCACATCAAGGGTCACGGTCGCCGCGGGGCTGGTAAGGTAACCGTTACTGGCGGTGAACGTGAAGCTGTCCGTACCCAGGAAGCCGTAGTCCGGCGTGTAGGTCAGGTCGGGGGCGGTGCCGCTGAGCGTGCCGTCCGCCGGCTCGGTCGTCACCGTGTAAGTCAGCGGGAGTGGCGGTGAGGTCGGGTCCGAGGCCGTCAGCGTCAGGCTCGTCGCCGTCCCGACCAACACATTCACCGTCCGCGGGTTGGCCATCGGTACCAGAGCCACCGTGAGCTGGGCAGCGAGGGTCGTCGCCGCGCCCTCCCCATTGGTGAAGACCGCCTCGTACAGCTCGCCGCTCATGCTGGCCGTCACGTCACTCAGCACCAGGCTGGCGGTCGTCGCGCCTGTGATCGCCGTGTACGAGGTGCCGCCGTTGGTGCTCACCTCCCACTGCACGATGGGAGCGGGCAATCCGTCGGCGGCGGTCGTGAAGGTCGCCGAGGCACCGACGACCACCGTCTGCGCCGACGGCTGGGTCGTGATCCACGGGGCCAGGGTTTGGGCCTCGAAGGCGCCGATATCCACGGTGCCGTCAACGATGCGGTCGTAACCCGGGCCGCGCTGGTCGTCGATCTGGCCGGGGGGGATCAGCGCGTTGTTGCCGGCGTTGAACGCCGCGCTACCCGGCAAGAGCGCCATGGTCTCGGTCGGTCCGCCGTTTTCCGCCAGCTCTCCCAGATCGGCCGGCTGTCCCAACAGGTCCGAGCTGATGTAGCCTGGTTGGCCGCCGAAAAGAAGGCCGAAGTTGGCATCGCCGAAGAGGTTGTTGCCCTCCGAACTGACGGAGCCCCAAACGTCCGTTCCCGTTGAGGCCGTGTTGCCGGCGACAATCGTGTTGCCGATCGTCGGCGGCGAGTTGTAGGCGGAGATCCCGCCGCCGTGATTAGCGGCGTTGGCCGAGATGGTGCAGTCGCTGAGCGTCATACTGTATCTGTTGTAGATGCCGCCGCCGTCAACGCCGGTGTTGCCGCTGACGGTGCAGTTGGTGAGTGTCATCGCGTCGGTGTTGTAGATGCCGCCGCCGTTGTCTACAGTGTCGTTTTCCGAGATGGTGCAGTCAACGAGCGTCATCGTGCCGAGGTTGGCGATTCCGCCGCCGCCACGATAATCACAGGAGTTGCCCGAGATGGTGCAGTCGGTGAGTGTCATCGCGCCGGTGTTGTAGATGCCGCCGCCGCCGTGACCGCCGTTCGAACCGAAGTGGAAGTCGTTGTCCGAGATGGTGCAGTCGGTGACCGCCAACGTGCCACCTGTGTTGGTGATGCCGCCGCCGTTGTCAGCGCCAAAGGCGGCGTATCCATCGGCGATGGTCAGCCCCGACAGCGAGACCGTCGCGTAACTTATGGCGATGACGCCGAAGCTCACGAAATGTAGGGGGGCCTCGTTGTCGTAACCTTTGATCGTCAACGACGAAGCCCCGGGGCCGATGATGGTGACATCGGCGGTGATGGTCGGGACGGACGGATACTCCTGGATGACGCCGGTCACGCTGAAGTCGATCGTGCTGTTCGGGTTGGCATCGGCCTGCGCGATCGCGTACGACAGGGTCACGTCGGTCGACGAGCCGGCGCCGCTACCCGTATCGTTAACCGTGTACAATCGGAGCTCGTAGGCACCGATGTCCACGGTGCCGTTGACGATGCGGGCGTAACCCGGGCCGCGCTGGTCGTCAATCTGGCCGGAGGGGATCAGCGCGTTGTTGCCGGCGTCGATCGCCGGGCTGCCTAGTAGGAGGGCCAGTGTCTCGGTCGGCCCGCCGTTGTAGGCCAGCGGCCCCAGGTCGGCCGCCATCCCCGTCAAGTCCGAGCCGATGGCCCCCGACATGCCGCTGGTGTTGCCCAGGAGGTTGTGGCCCTCCGATGTGACCGAGCCGTCAACGTCCGGCCCGCTCGGGGATGTGTTGCCGGCGATGATCGTGTCGCCGACCGTCAACGTGCCGATCTGGTCGAACAGGCCGCCGCCGGCGGTGCTCGCCGTGTTGTCGGCGATGGTGCCGCCGTTGACCGCGGCGGTCCCGGAGTAGAAGCGCAGGCCGCCGGCCTGGTCGGCCGTGTTGTCGGCGAGGGTGCAGTCGATCAGCGTCAGGCCGCCATTGTCGTTGATCGCCCCGCCGTACGCGCTGGAGTTGCCCGAGAGGGTGGAGTCGGTCAGCGTGGCCATACCCCCGGACTCGACCTGCAACCCGCCGCCGGAGGTCGTGGCCGTGTTATCGGCGATCGTGCAGTCGGTGACCGTGACCGTCCCCTTGACCTCCAGGCCGGCGCCGACGGTCGCCGACCCGCCGCTGATCGTCAGGCCGGACAGGCTGGCCGTCACGCCCGCGTCCACGGTGAAGATGCTGTAGTCGGAAGACGGCCCGCCTCCCTGGATCGTCAACGACGTGGCCCCCGGACCGGTGATGGCGACGTTGGCGCTGAGGTCCGGCAGGGCCGAAGTCAGCGCGATCGTGCCGGTCACGCTGAAGTCGATCGTGCTGTACGGGTGGGCGTCGGCCTGCGCGATCGCGTACCGCAGGGTCACATCGCTCGACGAGCCTGCCGTGTCGGCCGGGTCGGTCACCGTGTACAACCGGAGCTCGTAGGCACCGATGTCCACGGTGCCGTTGACGATGCGGGCGTAACCCGGGCCGCGCTGGTCGTCAATCTGGCCGGAGGGGATCAGCGCGTTGTTGCCGGCGTCGATCGCCGGGCTGCCTAGTAGGAGGGCCAGTGTCTCGGTCGGCCCGCCGTTGTAGGCCAGCGGCCCCAGGTCGGCCGCCATCCCCGTCAAGTCCGAGCCGATGGCCCCCGACATGCCGCTGGTGTTGCCCAGGAGGTTGTGGCCCTCCGATGTGACCGAGCCGTCAACGTCCGGCCCGCTCGGGGATGTGTTGCCGGCGATGATCGTGTCGCCGACCGTCAACGTGCCGATCTGGTCGAACAGGCCGCCGCCGGCGATGCTCGCCGTGTTGTCGGCGATGGTGCCGCCGTTGACCGCGGCGGTCCCGGAGTAGAAGCGCAGGCCGCCGGCCTGGTCGGCCGTGTTGTCGGCGAGGGTGCAGTCGATCAGCGTCAGGCCGCCATTGTCGTTGATCGCCCCGCCGTACGCGCTGGAGTTGCCCGAGAGGGTGGAGTCGGTCAGCGTGGCCGTGCCCCCGGACTCGACCTGCAACCCGCCGCCGGAGGTCGTGGCCGTGTTATCGGCGATCGTGCAGTCGGTGACCGTGACCGTCCCCTTGACCTCCAGGCCGGCGCCGACGGTCGCCGACCCGCCGCTGATCGTCAGGCCGGACAGGCTGGCCGTCACGCCCGCATCCACGACGAGGATGCTGTAGCTGTAGCGGGAAGACGGCCCGCCTCCCTGGATCGTCAACGATGTGGCCCCCGGACCGGTAATGGCGACGTTGGCGATGAGGTCCGGCAGGGCCGAAGCCAGCGCGATCGTGCCGGTCACGCCGAAGTCGATCGTGCTGTTCGGGTTGGCATCGGCCTGCGTGATCGCGTACCGCAGGGTCACATCGCTCGACGAGCCCGCCGTGTCGCGAAGGTCGGTCACCGTGTACACGGGCTGGACCTCGAAGGCACCGATATCCACGGTGCCGTTGACGATGCGGTCGTAACCCGGGCCGCGCTGGTCGTCAATCTGGCCGGAGGGGATCAGCGCGTTGTTGCCGGCATCGATCGCCGGGCTGCCCGTTAGGAGGGCCAGTGTCTCGGTCGGCCCGCCGTTATAGGCCAGCGGCCCCAGGTCGGCCGCCATCCCCGTCAAGTCCGAGCCGATGGCCCCCGACATGCCGCTGGTGTTGCCCAGGAGGTTGTGGCCCTCCGATGTGACCGAGCCGTCAACGTCCGGCCCGCTCGGGGATGTGTTGCCGGCGATGATCGTGTCGCCGACCGTCAACGTGCCGATCTGGTCGAACAGGCCGCCGCCGGCGGTGCTCGCCGTGTTGTCAGCGATGGTGCCGCCGTTGACCGCGGCGGTCCCGGAGTAGAAGCGCAGGCCGCCGGCCTGGTCGGCCGTGTTGTCGGCGAGGGTGCAGTCGATCAGCGTCAGGCCGCCATTGTCGTTGATCGCCCCGCCGTACTCGCTGGAGTTGCCCGAGAGGGTGGAGTCGGTCAGCGTGGCCATACCCCCGGACTCGACCTGCAACCCGCCGCCGGAGGTCGTGGCCGTGTTATCGGCGATGGTGCAGTCGATCAGCGTCAGGCCGCCATTGTCGTTGATCGCCCCGCCGCCCTGGCTGGAGTTGCCGGCGAGGATGGAGTCGGTCAGCGTGGCCGTGCCCCCGGACTCGACCTGCAACCCGCCGCCGGAGGTCGTGGCCGTGTTATCAGCGATCGTGCAGTCGGTGACCGTGACCGTCCCCTTGACCTCCAGGCCGGCGCCGACGGTCGCCGACCCGCCGCTGATCGTCAGGCCGGACAGGGTGGCCGTCGCGCCGCCGTCCACCTGGAGCACGCCGTGGCTTTTCCCGCCGCCGATCGTCACGCCCGCCGCCGGACCCGTGATCGAGGTGGACAGCGGATTGGCGGTCAGCTCGAGCAGGGCGGCCGGGGTGATGGTCTGCGCCGAGGTGAAGACGGCCGGGTCGAAGGTGATCTCGGCGCCCGCGTACAGATCGGCCTGGGCGACCGCATCGGAGAGGGTCAACGTCGGGCCGGCCGGAGTCGCGTCGAGGATGACTGATGTTCGACTCGACAACCAGCGAGACCTGGTCGGCGCCGATGTCCAGCGTGTTGCCGCGGACGGCGCCGCGCTGGTCGGTGGTGATCGGTGTGGAGGTGCCCGGGTAATCGGCGACGGTTCCCTTGCCGATGGCGGGGCTGCCAGGGAGCGGGGCCATGGTCTTGGTCGGCCCGCCGTTGTAGGCCAGCGGCCCCAGGTCGGCCGCCATCCCCGTCAAGTCCGAGCCGATGGCCCCCGACATGCCGCTGGTGTTGCCCAGGAGGTTGTGGCCCTCCGATGTGACCGAGCCGTCAACGTCCGGCCCGCTCGGGGATGTGTTGCCGGCGATGATCGTGTCGCCGACCGTCAACGTGCCGATCTGGTCGAACAGGCCGCCGCCGGCGGTGCTCGCCGTGTTGTCGGCGATGGTGCCGCCGTTGACCGCGGCGGTCCCGGAGTAGAAGCGCAGGCCGCCGGCCTGGTCGGCCGTGTTGTCGGCGAGGGTGCAGTCGATCAGCGTCAGGCCGCCATTGTCGTTGATCGCCCCGCCGTACGCGCTGGAGTTGCCGGAGAGGGTAGAGTCCGTGAGATTGGCCGTGCCCCCGGACCCGACCTGCAAGCCTCCGCCGGAGGTGGTAGCCGAGTTGTCGGCGATCGTGCAGTCGGTGAGCGTGGCCGTGCCGGCGAGGTTGTACAACCCGCCGGCGTTATCGGCGGAGTTTCCACTGATCGTGCAGTCGGTGAGTGTGGCCGTGCCCTTGTTGTACAGCCCGCCGCCGTTATCGGCGGAGTTGCTGGAGAGGGTGCAGTCGGTGAGTGTGGCCGTGCCCTTGTTGTACAGCCCGCCGCCGTTATCGGCGGAGTTGCTGGAGAGGATGCAGGCGCTGAGCGTGGCCGTGCCCTTGTTGTACAGCCCGCCGCCTTGGTCCGAGTCGTTTCCGAAGAGGTAGCAGTCGGTGAGTGTGGCCGTGCCGACTCCGTTTTCCAGCCCACCGCCGAAGATCGCCGTGTTTCCATTGATGGTGCAACTGGCGAGCGTGGCCGAGCCGGCGTTGAACAGCCCGCCACCGCTGCTGTTGTTGGCGGCAACGCCGTTTCCGGCGATGTTGCACTCGTTGAGCGTGGCCGTTCCCTTGTTGTCCAGCCCGCCGCCGTTGCTGTCGGCGGAGTTTGTCATGAGGAAGCAGTGGGTGAGCGTGGCCGTGCTGTCGTTGTCGTTGTCCAGCCCGCCGCCTTCTCCGGCCGAGTTTCCGTAGAGGTTGCAGTCGGTGAGCGTGGCCGTGCCACCGTATCTGTTGTCCAGCCCGCCGCCGCCTTCTCCGGCGGAGTTTCCGTAGAGGTTGCAGTCGGTGAGCGTGGCCGTGCCGCGTTCGTTGTACAGCCCGCCACCGTTGGCGTTGGAGAAGAATCCGGAGTTGATGCTGTCGGCGGAGTTTCCGGAGAGTCTGCAGTTGGTGAGCATGGCCGTGCCGAAATTGAACAGCCCACCACCGTCGCCCGCGTCCGGCTCACTATTGCCTTCGGCGGAGTTTCCGGAGAGCGTGCATCCGGTGAGCGTGGCCGTACCGCCGTTGTACAGCCCGCCGCCGGAGGTCGCCTCGTTTCCACTGATGGTGCAGTCGGTGAGCGTGGCCGTGCCGAGGTTGTACAGCCCGCCGCCGGAGAAACGAGTCGAGCCCCCCGTGATCGTCAGGCCGCCGAACCAGGCCGTCACGCCGGTGTCCACCTGGAACACCCTGCTGGCTTGGTTGCCGCTGATGGTCACTCCCGCCGCCGGCCCGTTGATCGTCTGCAGCCCGCCCTTGTCGCTCAGAGTGATCGCACTGCCACCGAGGGTGATCGTCTTCGGCGTGCTGAAGGCTGTCGAGCTGAAGCTGATCGTATTGACTTGATTATTGCCATCGGCCTGTGTAATGCAGTACGGCAGGCTCCCCGAGCCATTCGAGCCATCCGTGGTGGAATTGCCAATGTCGGTGACGGTAAACGAAGCCAGCAGTTGGCGATCCTCCAGGATCAGGATGTCCGGCCGCAAGCGATGGCGATCGGCCGACCGGGACCGGTGGCCAATCCGCCGTCCCGACCCGGCCGCCAGCCCTGAGCCCGTCGTCCACCAAGGCCGCAGATCCCGCCCGCTGGTCCGTCGCATGGTGTGCCTCGCAGTTGGGGATGCGTTCGCCAATCGATCAGCGCCGCCACGGCCCGGCCCACACCGCCGCGCGTCGCTCGGCGCGGAAGGGACGGGGTCGCGCGGTCCAGGTCGGATCGTCGGCCGATCGGTCTCAAACCTGGCTCTTTCGGAGGAGACGATGAACCGGAGGATCGGTGAGCACGGCGTGCGCACCGGGGACGACCGGGGCCCTCATCCTCTCGAAGGGATGCCCCTTCGATGAGGATGGGGCCGGTGATCCGCCCCGTGCCGGCCTGGCCTGATCGTCGGCCGATCCGCCGTCGATGCCTGCGCGATTCTTCGCTATCTAGTATTCGCGGGAGTATGTCACGACTTTTTTCGAGATGGGGATGACGTGAGCTAAGTGGGCGTCCAAAAACAACTTCAGCAAAAAAGCGAGACTCCTCGCCGATTCAGACCACGGCCAGGCAGAAGACGCGAATCGAACTGGCCGCGCAGGCCCTTTGTCGGCCTTCGCTCCGCGAAGGAAGCGTTCCTTCGCGGAGCGAAGGCCGACAATGCGCTCCGCGAAGGGCACGAGACTACTCGCCGAATCGACGATAAAGATACTCACCAGGCTTCAGGCCGGCCTTCTGCGGGTTATCGGCAATGTAGCGTCGCAGATAGTCGTATTGCTCCGGGCTCCGCACAAGATGGTCAAACGGTTCCCGCTGCCAGAACTTACCGCTCTCGCCGACCGCCTGATTGATCCGGTATGCGGTGTAATGGAGCCACGAATCGCACTGGTCCTTCATCGCCTCCGCCGTCGGAAATACCGCCAGCAAATGCACATGGTTGGGCATCACAATGAAGTCGCCCATCCGATATCGCTGGCCATCGAAATGCCGGAGCGACCCGGCAACGATCTGGGCCAGCTCCGACTGCCTGAGCAAACCACGACCATGACACGAATCCAGGAACGCTTCGCGAGTGCGATGGAACGTCTTCTCGAAGTCCGCCCGATCCTTCGCGGTGAGCGTCGGGACAATCGCCGCCCAGTGCGCCCCGGTACTCCAACCGCGAGGCGCAGCCACTCCTGTTTCTCCCGATCCCAGCGCTCGATCACCTCGCGAGGAATCGAATCGTGTGTTCGAAACGTGAGAAACACCACGGCCCCCGCTTGCGACCAGTGCGGACGATAATGCTCGTAAACCTGTAATTCGCCTGCCGGATCGAAAGACTCCCCGAGCATTGCGGTGTCCCTTTGTCGGCCTTCGCTCCGCGAAGGACCTGTTCCTTCGCGGAGCGAAGGGCGACTCTACCTTAACGTGTCGGTGCGCGAAAGCCAGCGCATGCTGTCGGAGATGCCCCGAGACGCGCAGGCGCCGTCGTGCGCTCCGCTCCGCGAGAGAATCCCCTTGGAGGGGCGATTCATTGGCCTGCCGGTTTTCGAAGGACTCAGCGTGCCTTGCGCGGGCCCTTTTGTCGGCCTTCGCTCCGCGAAGGAACCGTTCCTTCGCGGAGCGAAGGCCGACAAAAGGGCCTCGACCCGCGAAGGCCAGTCCCAATGCGACGGGATTGGAGCACGCAGCACGCCCGCGATTCTTCGATGCGCGTCAGGCGGGGACCTGGTACGGACGACGGGCAACCGGCGACAGGCGACGGCTTCAGGCGATCAGCTCGCCCATCTCCTCGCGGAGGCGGCGGAGCACGTGCGACTTGGCCAGTCGGACGGCATTGGGCGAGATCCCCAGCTCCGCGGCGACTTCCGCCGTCGTGCGCGACTCGACGGTCGCCTTCCAGAAGGCCTTCCAGGTCCGGTCCTCGACCTGGTGCTGGACCAGGCGCAGGGCCCGCTGGTACAGCCCGGTGACGTCGGCCGGACCCTCCGAGAGCTCGAGCTCGTCCGCCGGCGCGGGGACCTGATGGAGCCGGACCTGGGCATCCGTCCCGCCGATGCCCGGCTCGCCCCGGTCGCGCGGCGTGGTCCAGGAGCTTGTGCCGCGTGATCCCGCGCATCCAGCCCCGGAACGTCGTCCCCGGCTGACCGGACTGGAATTGACCGAGGTTCGCGGCGACCGCCGCGAAGACCTCCTGCGTGACGTCCGCGACCTCGTGCCCCGAGATCCCCGATTGCCGACACCAGTGGTGCACCAGCGGGGAATACAGGCTCACGAGCCGCTCCCAGGCTTCCGGCTCGCGCGCCATCGCGCCGCGCAACAGGGAGGAGGACGTCGGATCCGCGGGATTCAAAGCGAAGATCTCCGCCAGGTTCGTTCGGCCCTCGTCCATCGCGGCACGGGCTCCTCATGCCGGAAGAGGGACGGTCTGTTGCGTGGCGCATAGCGTCTCTTATAGTATCAGATCCCCCGCGAACTCCAGAAGACACCGTGGAACCGGCGTTCGACTCGGTCCTCGCGGATCCGGGAGCGTGGCGACCGGCACGACGAGGCGCCGATGAGCCGCACCGACTGTCCGAGTCAGGACACGCTCTCCGATTTCGTGCTGGGGAAGCTCCCCGTCCCCGAGCAGGGGACCGTGGCCGAGCATCTCGACGTCTGCACCGATTGCGAGCAGAAGATCGGACAGCTCGACGCGATGGCCGATGAGGTCGTCTCGCAGCTCAGGCGCATCTCCGGTCCGGACGCGACCGAGGCCGTCCCGTCGGCCCGTGCGGGAGAGCTGCCCTCGGCGATCGAGTCCTGGGGCGAGTTCCGGATCGTCCGCGAGCTGGGCCGGGGCGGGATGGGCGTCGTCTGCGAGGCGTACCAGGGCTCGCTCAACCGACACGTGGCGCTGAAGTTCCTGCCCGAGCACGGCAACCTCGCCCGGTTCCGCCGCGAGGCCCAGGCCGCCGGACGGCTGCACCACACCCACATCGTGCCGGTCTTCGGCGTCGGCGAGCATCGGGGGCGGCATTTCTACGTCATGCAATACATCGTCGGCCGCGGGCTCGACGCCATCTCGAAGGATCGGGCCGAAGCACCGGGCGGGACCGGGAAATCCCCGGGGCGTCCCGGTTCCCGCGAGGCGGCGAGGATCGGCGTGCAGGTGGCCGAGGCGCTGGCCTACGCCCATGGCCAGGGCGTGATCCACCGCGACATCAAGCCGTCGAACCTGCTGCTCGACGACCAGGGGACCGTGTGGGTCACCGACTTCGGACTGGCCAAGGTCGCCGACCAGCAAGACCTCACCGGCACCGGCGACCTGCTCGGCACCGTGCGCTACATGCCCCCCGAGGCGTTCGAGGGGCGGTACGACGCCCGCGGCGACATCTACGCGCTGGGCCTGACCCTCTACGAGCTGATCGCCCTCCGCCCGGCCTACGACGAGTCGGACCGCGCCCGACTGATCCGGCTGGTCACGATCGGGGATCCCCCGCGGCTGCGCGACCTCGATCGCGGGGTCCCGCGCGACCTGGATACGGTGATCCACAAGGCGATCGAGCGCGACCCGGCCCACCGCTACCAGACGGCGGCCGCGCTGGCCGAGGATCTGAAGCGGTTCCTCGAGGACCGGCCGATCCGGTCGCGTCGCATCGGCGAGCTGGAGCGGTTCGCCCGATGGTGTCGCCGCAACCCGGGGGTGACGGGCCTCGCCGCGTCGCTGATCGGCTTCCTGATCCTGGCGACGATCGGCTCACTGATCGGCCTGGCGCGGATGAGCCGGCTGGTCCAGCGGGAGACCGCCGCCCGGTGGGTCGCCGACCGGCAGAAGGACGCGGCCGAGGCCGCGAGCACGCGAGAGGCCCAGTCGCGGCAACAGGCCGAGGCCGCACTCCGCGACGCCAAGGTCCAGCGCGATCGCGCCGAGGCCAATTTCGCCAAGGCCCGCGCCGCCGTGGACGACTACCTCACTCGGGTCAGCGAGAGCCGGCTCTTCCAGGTGCCCGGCATGCAGCCGTTGCGCCGCGACCTACTCCAATCGGCGCTGGGCTTCTACCAGGACTTCCTCAAGGAGCGGGGCGATGATCCGACCATCTTCGCCGGGCTGGCCGCCGCGCACCTGCGCGTCGGCAGGATCGTCCGCGAGCTCGGACAGGCGGACGAGGCCCGGTGGGCGTTCCAGCAGGCGCGGGACCTCTATCGGGCGCTTGCCGAGCGCTCGCCCCACGACCGGGAATCCCAGGGCGGACTGGCCGAGGCCCTCGACGAGTTCGGTCAGACGGACGAAGCGATCGCGATCTGGGAGCGGCTGGTCCGTGATGGCCCCGACCTTGCCCGCTACGAGCGGAAGCTCGCCGATGCCTACGACGCTCGGGCCTTCGCGGAGACCCAGGCCGACCGGTCGCTCACGTGGCACCTCAAGGCCCTGGCCCTGCGCGAGGCCCTGGTCCGTCGCGATCCGGAAGACCCGAGGGTCCAGGCCCATCTCGGGCAGACGCTGATTAACCTCGGCCTCGTGCTCGGTCGCCAGGGGCAGAGCGCGAGGCGCTGGCGATGTTTGAACGGGTCGTCCAGCACAGT
Source organism: uncultured Planctomycetota bacterium (assembly GCA_963777695.1). Taxonomy (GTDB): domain Bacteria; phylum Planctomycetota; class Planctomycetia; order Isosphaerales; family Isosphaeraceae; genus CAVZRC01. The sequence continues at coordinate 4,039,351 of CAVZRC010000004.1, read as the reverse complement.
CGCCCGGCCTACGAGCGATCCCCGGAAGTCGTCGAGTATGGTCAGCACCTGTCGATCGGCCTGAACCATGCGGGCTCCATGCGTTGGGAGCTCGGCGAGAGGGAAGCCGGGTTGCCGTGGCTCCAGGAGGCCAACGACATCGCGATGCGACTCGCCGCCGAGAACCCCTCAGTCCCCTCGCTCCAGGGCTTGCACTACCGCGACTCCCGGCAACTCAGCGGGTACTTCCGCGCACTTGGCAAGGTGGATGAGGCCGCGCGGCTGATGCGTCAGGCCCGCGCGGCCCTGGAACGACTGGAACGGCTCCCGTCCCGGACTGCTGCCGACCTCTACAACCTGGCCTGCGTCCGGGCCTCTTGCGCGGCGCCCCGACCGTCGGCCAGACGGCCTCCGGCTCCGAGGACGACCGTCGGGAACGACTCCACATGGCCGATCTGGCGATCGCGGCGCTCGTCCAGGCCGTGGATCTCGGGTTCCGCGACGTCGAGTCGCTCAAGCGCGACACCGACCTGGCGCCGATCCGCGACCGCGACGACTTCAAGAAGCTCACGGCCCGCGTCGAGCTGGAGGCGCGGGCTACCAGCGCCGAGGAACTGGCCCGCTCCGACAGGGCCAGCCCGGCCCAGAAGCTGGAGCGCAACCGGGAGGCCCTCGCGATCCGCGAGCAGCTCTCCGGGGCCGATCCGAAGGACCGCCGGCTCCGCGGCGATGTCGCCGCCAGCCATCACGCGATCGGGGTGATCCAGGTCGGCCTGAACCGGCTCGACGAGGCGCGGGCGTCGTTCGAACGGGCGCTCGCCCTCCGCCAAGGGCTCGCGCGGAGCGCCTCCAGGAACGATCGATCCCGGGTCGACCTGAGCTCGACGATGATCGCCCTGGGGTCCCTGGAATGGGAGTCCGGCCGGCTGGCCGAAGGGGATCGGCTCTGGCGCGACGGGGAGGAGCTCTGGTCCCGCGCCGAGTCCGAAGCCCCGGTGTCCCGTCGCGATCCGGGCCGACTGGCCGCCGTGCGCCAATCCATCGGCCACTCCTACGCCGATCGCGGGCTCTGGGCCCTGGCCGCGCCCCTGTATATTCGGGCCTTCGATGCCGGTCTCTCCGACAACTCCGTTTGGTGCTGCGAGGCCGCGACGCTGCTTCTCGTCGTCGGCGATGACGCCGCCTATCGCCGTCTGTGCGCGCGGATCCTCGACCGCGACCGCGACCCGAATCGATCCCGGGGCCGCGACCCGCAACTGGGCTGGATGTTCGTCGCGGCCCCGGGTGGGATCAGCGATCCGGCGCGTGCCTTGTCGCTCATCGACGCCGAGGCGCTCGATCGGCCCGTCTGGGACAGTCATTTCACCAACCATGCGATGGCGCTGGCGCTCTATCGGTGCGGCCGGTTCGAGGAGGCGATCCAGCAGATCCACCGGTGGGACGGCCGCAGACCCGATTATTGGGTGAGGTCGGGTCTCGACGCGGCAACGCTGGCGATGGCGCTGCATCGCCTCGGGCGCGAGGAGGACGCCCGACGGGCGCTGGAGGACGCGGAGGCCGACCAGTCGCGAACCGCCCGCACGATTCTCGAGCACGAGGGAGACTTTCGCAATCTCGTCTACTGGCAGGATTGGGCCGGCGGGCTGGCGCTTCGCCGCGAGGCCGAGGTCGTCATCCGAGGCAAGGCCGGTCCCGACCCGCCGCTGGCATCGCTGGCCACGGCCCGGCTCTATGCGAAGGTCGGCCGTGCGGACCTCGCCGAGGCGGGATTCCGGACGGCCGTCGCGGCGGCTCCGGACGACCCGGAGATCTGGCTGGCCCGGAGTAAAATCCTCGCGGAACTCGGCGATCGCGACCGGGCGGCAGCCGACTCCGCCAGGGCCGCGGCGCTGTCGTCCGCCGGCCCGATGCCCTGGATCAGTTTCGGTCGCTGGCTGGCCGAGCGCGGCGACCGCGCCGGGGCCGATGCCGCCTTCGCCCGCGCCGCGAACTTGACGCCGAACGAGCTGAACCGGTTCCTTGAGGCCGGCTGGTGGGCCGTCGGGCCCTATCCGAAGAGCCTGATGGCGCCATGCCCGCCGGAGCATGACCCCGATCCCGCGCGACCGGTCTCCGCCGCCGACGGTGCCGCCGCGCGGCTGTGGCGGCGGGTCGCGACGGGTCCTCACGGCGACGTCAACCTTCTGGCGGTCTTCAATGCCAATAACATCTCCGCATATGTCCTGACCTATGTTTACTCGCCCGACGAGCGGACCGCGACGCTGCTGATCGGCGGCGACGATCGGGTGCGGGTTTGGCTCAACGGCCAGCCGATCCACGAGACGACCCGACTGACCGACGGGCCGTGGGCTCTCGATCCGGTCCCCGTGACCCTCCGCGCCGGGCGGAATACCATCCTGGCCAGGGTGACCCAGGAGACGGGGCCGCACTCCCTGGTCCTCCGGCTCGCCGACAACCCGATTGACCAGGGGAGGCGTTTCGTCCAGATGGGTCTGTGGCGCGAGGCGGCGGCCCTGTATGACCGGGTCTACCATGGTGCCCCGACGGACGACGTCTCCCTCCGCAGGTTCTACACCTCCTTGCTGTGGGTCACCGGCGAGACCGAGAAGTGCCGTCGCCTCGTCAAGGACCTTCGCGAGTCTTTTGGGGCGATCTCCGATCAACGGCTCCTCGACGAGCTCGCCATGACCTGCAACTTCGCGCCGGGCGACCCCAGCGGATTTGTCCGACTGACCCAACTCCACGAGCGATTCGGCGAGGAGAAACACGATCAGGAGGGATCGAGCTGGCAGTCTCTCTCCGCCGCGCTGACCTGTCTTCGCGCTGGCCAATCTCAGCGCGCACTCGACCTCACCCTGAAGTTCCCTCAGGAAAGTCGCTGGAGGCCGTCGTTGCTGGCCATGGCTTATCACGGCCTGAAGCGGGACGAGGAGGCCCGCCGGGCGCTGGCCGACGTGGATCGAGGCTGGCTGTCCTTGACCGAATTCCTGTCCCCACCCGAAGCAACCGCCGCCCCGATCGGCCCCGGCCCCGGGTGGTTCGAGTTCATCGCGGCCGACATGCTCCGCCGCGAGGCCAGGACGCTCATCGAAGGCACCGACCCGGGCGAGGACCCGCGCTTCCCGGCCTACCAGGACCGCATGCGCGACCGGCTGAAACACCTCGACAAGGCGACTGCCGACTATGACCTCGCGCTGATGATCGATCCCGACCACCTTCAGTTCCGGCTTGCCCGAGGCCGGCGTCTCGGCGAGTTGGGCCGTCGGAAAGAGGCCGAGGCCGACCTCGACCAGGCCGTGCAGCTCGGCCGAAAGGATCCCCAGGTCTGGGCCGAACGCGGCCGGATCCTGGCCGATTGGGGCCAACCGGATCGGGCCGCCGCCGACTTCGCCCGGGCGTTGGACCGGGCCGCTCCAGAGGCGGGCGAGCGACTGGAGGCAATGGCCGCCGAGGTGGCCTCACAGGATGCGATCTATAACCGGGTGGCCCCCGGTCGTCCGGGCGATCGTCGGCTCCAGGAGTGGCGGGTCCGCCAGTTGGCCCGGCGCGGCTTCTGGGACCGGGCCGCCCTCGTCGCGGGGGAGCTCTCCGACACCCAGATGTACGACCGACTCATTCGAACCTGCCTCCTGATGATGGCTAGCGATCGCGAGGGCTATCGCCGGCTTTGCCGCGAGACCCTCGATCGCGCCCGACGCAGCGAGGATGCGGCCACGCTGGTGCTCGCCAATCGCCCCGGCATCCTGGCACCCGACGCGCTGGACGACCGCGACCTCTCGATCCAGATGGCGGAACGCGCGCTGAAGTGCGGTTTCCCGGACCCGGTCCACTGGCCCGGATGCATGCTCTACGTCCTCGGGTCTGCCCAATATCGTGCCGGACACTACGATCAAGCAGTCCGCTCCTGTCGGCGGTCCCTCGAAGAGTATCCCCATTGGCAAGGCAAAGTGTTGAACTGGCCCGTGCTCGCCCTGGCTTACCACCGCCTCGGCCACGCGGAGGAAGCCCGGAAGGCGCTCGCCCAGGCATGGAGTATGGCCGGCGGGCCCCGTGGCGGCCGATTCGACACCGATCGATTGCTCGAGAACGATTACGCCAACATCGTGAACTGGCTGGAGCTAATGGTCTGGCTCCGCGAGGCTGAGGCCGTAATCCTCGACGATCCGGTCTTCCCGGCCGACCCTTTCGCACCAGTATTGTCGGGTGGGTCAAACCCACCGTGAGCCAAGCTTCGCTTCCGGTTCGCCCGCTGGTGCCGCCGCAACCCGGTGCCGGCGGGCCTGCTCCTCGACGCCGACTTCCCCGCCGACCCGTTCGCCCGCTGAAGCACGCCTCCGGTCATCGAGACAGGCGTGCGAGCGCCCGCCGCATGTCGGGCATCAAGCCGAGATCGAGGATATCATCGCCGGTGCTGGCGAAGCACCGGAGGTCTGCGATCCGCCAGTCCCGGGGGACAGCAGCCGTGAGGACGTCCCAGCCCGCCGCGTTGCGCGAGAAGGCCGGCAGGACGATCCGGCCCGGTCCGGCCAGGAAGCACGGCGCGCCCACGCCCGCGATCCGGACGATCGGGTGCACATGCCCCGAGATCGTCCGATCGCCGGCGATCGGTTGATGCCCGTGGCCGATCGTCCAGCTGTCGACCGTGCAGGTCGAGGGCAGGGGGGGGGAGCCGGTCGATCGCCGCCTCAATTTCGAGACGCCCATCGGGCTCCGATCGTGGTTCCCCTCGAGCACCAGGAGACGGACGCCGAGCGGGTCGAGCCAGTCCACGAGCCGGCGCAGGTCGGCGGCCGTCCGATGACAGGGGCGCGACGACTCGACCAGGTCGCCGGCCACGATCAGCCGTTCGATCGGTGCGCGGGCGAGAAGGCGGTCGAGCCGCGTGCGGGTCTCATCCAGCGAGTGCGCGGGGACGCAGTCGCCCGCGGCGCCGCGGGCCCACTCGTAGCCCAGGTGGACGTCGGCGATCACCGCAGTCCGCTCGCCGGGATGGATCGCCGCGCCCTCGGGCGTGAGCTGCCACGACTCCCACATGGTCACCCCGGGCGTCGAGGCCAGTGGCTTTTTCCGCAGTCGCCCGGTCATGGCGTCGTCCCTCCCGAGCCGGCGGAGATCAGCCGCTGGTGGAGGCGTCGCAGCGCCTCGGCGGGCGACTCGAAGTGGAGCGAATCGCCCGAGGCCGGCTCGATCCAGGCGGCGGCGAACGGAGACAAGCCCGGCAGGACGCGGAACCGGACCGACGGCCGCGATTCGAGCCATCGCCGCGCGGCCGGGACGTCCAGGACCTCGTCGAGCACCTCGCGGCGCGTCTGGCGGAGCAGCGGATGGTCGGGGCAGGCGGCCCGCACCAGCGGATAGAGCCGCGTGCTGGCCCAGTGCAGCCCGCCAACCCGCACCCGCCGTCCCGGCTCCGGGTTGCGGAGGACCATCAGCGCGATCGTCGCGACCTGGCGGAACCGGCGCGCCAGCAATTCGCCCCGATCCAGGCCCTCGAGCACGTCCTCGTCGAGGCGATCGAGGTCCAGCAGCATCGGCAGGTCTTCGGCCACGATCGCAGCCTCGTCGGGCAGTCGGATCGACCAACCGAGGTCGGCGACGCCGAGCACCACGTCGCGACCGACGCGACGGCCCACCCGGGCGCCGACGGCACGCGCCATCGCCTCGCACGCCGAACGATGCAAAGGCGCGTGAAACGTGTAGATCCGTCCCGCGCCCTCGGGCGCCGGCGACTCCTCGACCAGGAGCCCCTCGGCGCCGGGGACCTCGCTCCACTGCTGCTGGGCCTCGAACAATTCGATCACCACGGCGGCGGCCTGCGGCTTCAGGTCGAGCTCCTCGACCAGCCAGCCTCGGAGGGCCACGGCGCCCTCGCCGACGAGCCGGCATGCGACCTCGACGCGGAAGCCGGCCAGCTCGGCGGCCAGCTCGGGCGAGAACGATTGTCGATCGCTGGACCATCGCGGCAGGCTCGGCTCGCCGCCGGCCGGTCGCGCGTGGACGATCGCCGCCTCCATCCTGCGGACCTGGAGCGGCGCCCATCCAGGACGAATCGATCGCCCACGGCCAGCCGCTCGGCATACGACGCCTCCAGCGTGCCGACGGCGGTCCCGTCCTCCACGACCCGCACCGACTCTTCGGAACAGATGGTGCCGACATTGCTACGGAACCACCGGGCCACGCGACGGTCGCGGACGCCGAACCAGCCGGCGCGCTTCCAGATGCGAGGGGCTGTCCACCGCGGCGCCGCGCCGGGCTCGGACTCATAGGCACCGGCCGGCGCGGCGAGCTCGCCGGCCAGCGAGTTCAGACAGGCGTCGAGATCGGCCCGCGACAGCCCGGCCATCGGGCCGGCCTTGCGGATCAGATCGAAGGCCGCGTCAACCGACTGCTCGCCCGCGCAGGCCATGCCGACGAGCTGCTGGCAGACCACGTCCAGCGGCGCGGAGACGCCGCGGATCGGCTCGACACGGCCCGCGAGGGCTGCGCGGGCCGTGACCAGGGCGCCGACCAACTCGCCGGGCGTCGCGGCCAGCAAGAGCCCGCGCGAGCCGGCGCCCCGGCGATGGCCCGATCGACCCACGCGCTGCAAACATCGCGAGACCCCGCCGGGCAGCCCCACCTGAACGGTCACGTCGGCCGTGCCGATGTCGACGCCCAGCTCCAGGCTGGTGCTGGTCACCACGGCGCGGATCGAGCCCGCCTTCAGCCCCGCCTCGATCGACCGACGCCGCTGTGCATCGAGCGCCGAGTGGTGCGCGGCGATCGACGGCTCGTCCGTCTCTTCGGCGGTTGGCTGGCGCTACCCCCCCTGGCCCCCCCTTCTAAAGGGGGGGAAGATTCGCTCCCTCCCCGCACCTTCCTATCCCCCCCTTGCGAAGGGGGGGTCAGGGGGGGTTCCTCGGCCACCGACTTCCCGGGTTCGCGTTTGTCTTCTCCGCCCACTCCCCACTGCCCACTCCCCAGCCCACCCCGCAGGTCGTGCGTGATCTTCTCGGCAAAAGCGCGCGTATTGGCGAAGACAACGGTGATGCGATTCGCCCCGATGACCTGTCGGAGGCGCCTCAACAAGCGGCGGTAGCTCAGCCCACGATGCGGGGCCTCGCCGGCTTTGATCAGCGACTCGACACCGATCGTAAGAGGCGGAGTGCCGTGGGGCGGGGGGGCCTCGATCACGCGACAAGTCCGACCGGTCCCGACCAGGAACCGCGTGATCGACTCGTCCGGCCGGCAGGTGGCCGAGAGCCCGACGCGACACGGATCCCTCGCGGCCTGCGATGCGACCCGCTCCAGCGAGACGGCCAGGTCGGCTCCCCGTTTCGTCGGCGCCAGGGCATGCACCTCATCGACGATCAGGTGCTCGACGGTCTTCCAGTGCGGCTGCCAGCACTCCTGGCTCAACAGCAGCGAGAGGCTCTCGGGCGTGGTGATCAGGATGTGTGGCGGATGATCTCTCAACTTGCGACGCTCATACGCCGAGGTGTCGCCCGTGCGCACGCCGACCCGGACGGGGCACGGATCGAGTTCCAGCCGGCGCGCGATGCCTGCCAGCGGCTCGGCCAGGTTGCGCTCGATGTCGTAGTTGAGACTTCGCAGAGGCGAGACATAAACGCAACGAAGCCCGGGGGCCAGCGCCTTCGCCTCCCTGGCGCGGAAGAGCCGGTCGAGGATCGCCAGGAAGGCCGCCAGGGTCTTGCCTGTGCCGGTCGGCGAGACGAGCAACAGGTGCTCGCCCGCGGCGATCGGCGGCCAGGCCATCGCCTGCGCCGGCGTCGGACCATCCGGGAACGCCGCTTCGAACCAGCCTCGGACTGGCTCCGATAAGAGTGCGACGGCCGATCCCCACGAATCAACGCCCGGTGTGCTCCCGGCTCCTGTTCGTTGCATCCGACATTCGCGAGGCGTCCTGACCTCGCCATCCTCCCTGGTGTCCGCCTCAACGCTCAAGATGTCCCGCCGAATCGGAGCGACCCGACAGAGTGATTGTAGTCGCAGACGGTCGCGATGATAAGGACCGGGGTCGGAGGTCCCCGTTCAAGCGAAAGGGCCGAGCCGTCTGATGGCGGCGCGGCCTCGAGATCCGAACATGCCGGCATGGCAGGTTTCACCCGCCGGTCCGCGTCACGGGCGGCGTTCGTGCTCCGCGTGTTCCCCCGGCCGCGTCGTCATACGTCCGCGCTGGGCGGGAGCCGGGCGCGGTGCGGCCTTGGCGGCCGGCCGGGCCGCCCGGGCGGCGGGGCGCCTCTCGGCGGCCCCGGCGCGGGCGCCTCGGCCGCGGGGCGACCCTCATGCCCCTCGGCACGCCGGGCTGACGCGTGCTCCTCCTCGCCGCGGTGGGCGACGGCGGCCCGGGCGCCGGCACCACCGGCATGCGCCGCGGGATGGCCCGCGCCAGGATGGCCGGAGGCCGGATGAGCGCCGTGTGGGCCGCGATCGGCGAGTGGGGCATGCTCATCGTCCTCGGGCGGTTGGGGACGCCGGCCCGCGCCGCCTCGCGCTCCTGGTGGGCCCGCTGCTCGCGGGCCTGATGCACCTGCGCCACCTGATGCCGGATCTGCTGGCGCTCGGCCTCGCTCACGCGTACCATCCGCATGTTCTTGCCGGCGATCGGGTCGGCCGCGAGCCGCTCCAGCGACATGCCCATCGTCCGATGGTCGACCACCGTGATATCCCGCGTGATGGACACGTTCCGCTCGATCCGCACTTGCTCGGCATAGGTCACCGGCGGCCTCATCACGATGTTGTCGCGCCGCAGGATATACGCTTGTCGCGCCTGGACGATCCACTGGGGGTTCTGACGCACGTTGACCACCGCATAGAACGAGAACAGCGGGTCGTAGTAGACCGGTGGGCCGGTCGAGAAACTGAACGAGAACCAGGGGACGATCCCGACATTGATGTTGGTCTGGGCGTAGTAGTTGCCGAAGAGGTACTGGTTGGTGCTCGCCTGGACGAAGAGGTTGGCGGTCACGGCCGAGCCAACGATGGTGATCGATGGCGTGAAGGCGAAGCCGGGCTGTGCGTAGACCGGCTGGGGATAGTAGACCGGCGCGAACATGAGTCCGCGGTTGGCCACGGGCAGGTCCCAGTATCCGGGGACGAACAGGTACCCGCTGGGCGTCCAGACGTAATGCGGGGGCATCCAGATCCAGTTGGGCTGGACGTTCGCCCAGAACCCGGGCCGCCAGGCGTAGGCGTTCCCTTGCCAGACCCAGTAGCCCGGCGTCCACGCGACGTTCGGCGAGGGCTGCGGCGTGTTCGGCCCGGCTTCGAGGCTCGCCGGAGGAGGCGGCATGTAAGTCGCCTGGCTCTGGCCCGATGCCTGGGGCTGGCCCTGGCCCTGACCGCTGCTCACCGGCATCCACGAGCCGGGGACCCACTGGTTGCCGTCATCGACCTGGTGCCAGTAGCCGGGGACCCACTGCGTGTTCGGCGGCGGCTCGCGCCAGACGCCGCTGATCCACAGATAGTCGTTGCGCGTCGTATCCCAGGCCCAGTAGCCCGGGATCCACTGGATGTTTTGCCCGGACGGTTTCTGATCCGGCGGCAACTCCTGGATCGGATCCGGCGGCGACTTGGCGACGGCCGGCCCGGCCTTCGGGTCGTGGACCACCGGCGCCGCGAACGCCTCATGGACGGGCCCCTGCGTCAGGACCTGGCCTCCCTGGGGGTCCGCCGCGGCCGGATCCGTCGCCGGACCTCCCTGCGGAGGCGCCCCATCTGCAACCGGCGTCGGATCCGGGGGTGGCTCCTGACCCCTCGAAGTCGACGACCCCATGAACCCGACAGACCACGCCAATAACACGGCGAAAACCAGCCGGCTGTAACGCCCGGATCGACCGGGGACTCGAGGAATCGCCACGTGTGCTCTCCTTAGAATCGCGTGACCAGGACCGCCGCATCCAACCGGCGGCGCGAGGCCCTCCGGGCGCCGATTTCTCGGCACATCCTGGAGAGCTCGCAGGGACGGGATTCTACCGTGCATCCGAAAACTCGTCTGCGCGTGGTCTTCGGCCATCGATCCTCGGCCATTAGTCTTGACCCGATCGGCACTTGCGGCGGAGTGACCGGCCTGGCCGATCATTCGGCGAGCGATCCGCGCCGCGATTCACGCGGCGAGCCCATCATGATTGAATTCGCGAGCAGCGATCGCAATCGTAGGGTCATCGACGATGGGCAGATCCTTGGCGTAGGCGATGAGCAAGGCCAGGTCGGCGATGCGGTTGAGGCGGCGGGGCAGTCCGTCGCCGGCGAGGTAGAGGGCGGTCAAGGCTGTCGGCGAGAAGAGAGGCGACTGGGCCCCCGCGGCCTCCAACCGGCCGAGGATGTAACGCGCGGCCTCGGACTCGGTCAAGGGGCCGACCAGGCATCGTGCCGCGAGCCGATCGGCCAGTCCGTGCGGGAGATCCAGCAGGACTGCCCCGCCGCCGACGAGCATCAACGACAGGTCGGGGGATCCATCCGACGTGAAGTTGAGCAACATTCGAAACGCCTCGAAGGTCGATGGCTGGTCGATCGTGTGGGCCTCATCGACGATCAGGAGCGGTCGACGTCCCTGGGCGACCGTCGCGGCAAGCTGATCGCGCAACCGCCGCAAAGACTCGTGAAACGTCGCATGTGCCGCGGGCTCGCCGCCGAACTCTTCGGTCAGCCAGGCCACGAGGTCGGCGACGGGCAGGGATGGGAACGTCACATGGACCGTGGGCCCGTCCCATTGGCTTGCCAGCCGTCGGGCCAGGAGCGTCTTGCCCGACCCCGCGGGGCCGAACATCACCGCCGCACCTCGGCCCTGCTCCATCGCGTACCGCAAGCGGCGCAACACGACCTCATGACTCGGCAAGGCCACGTATGCCGACGGACTCACCGTCTCGCCGAACGGGCGACGCTCCAGGCCGTAGTGAGCCTCGTACACATAGCCTCCTGCGGAGAAGTGGGCAGTGGACAGTGGGCAGTGGGCAGTGGGCAGTGGGCAGAAAAGAACGTTCACTGACGACGTTCCAAGGACTTCCGAAGGCCAGAGATCATGCGGCTGATCTCCTCGGTCAGACCCAAGAGCCGACCGAGATCCGCGGGCGCTTCGAGCAATCCAACTCGTTGGGTCAGTATCAGATGGGTCTCCAATTCCTTGAGCGAGCCCCTGGCGATACTGAGATGATGCAGAAATTCCTTGGTGTACTGACGCCCCTGTCCTTCGGCGATGTTGGCGGGAATCGACACAGCCGCCCGGCGAATCTGACTGGTCATTCCAAACATCTCTTCCCTGGGGAACACCCTCGTCACCCGATAGCACTCCTCGGCCAAGAACATGGCCTTCTGCCACACAGCCAACTCCCGGTAGCTTTGCAGCGCCATCGTTCCTTCTCCCCACTCCCCACTCCCCACTCCCCGCTCAAACGAAGGTTTCGGCCAGCCCGAGCAAAGGGATGCCGCCGGCTTCGAGGACCTCGCCGGCGCGGAGGATCGCGCGCTCGCCGGTGAATCCGCGGTGGTGGACGAGCACGGCGGCGTTGACGGAGCGATGGAGCATCGCCGCGTTCAGGCCGGTGAACATCGGGCCGCCATCGACGAGGATCAGGTCGAACTCGCGTCGGAGCCGGGCCAGCGAGCAGGTCCAGGCGGAGCTGGCCAGGAAGTCTCGCGGCCTGGCCACGGCGGCTCGCATCGGCAGGATCGAGAGATGCTCGTCGGGCGCGTCGATCACCGCGTCGGAGAGCGCCCGACCGCCCTCGACGACGTCATCCAGCCCGACCGAGGGGCGCAGGCCCAGCGACCGTGCGAGCATCGGGCCGGTGAGGTCCGCGTTGACGATCATCGTGCGGCCCGCGTGTCGCGACAGGGCCCGCGCGAGGCTCAGCACAAGGGTCGTCCGGCCTTCGGCCCGATGGCAACTGGTGAAGAGGATCACCCGGAGGTTCTGCCGCTCGCGGCACTGGATCAAGAACTCGGCCATCCGCTCGAACCGGTCGCCCCACTCCCGCTCGAGGGTCAGGACGACGGACGGCCACTGGAGTTCGGCCAGGGGTTCGGGCGTCGTCATCGAGCCGAAGGCTGGCGTCTCCGGCGACTCCGTCGGCGCCCCGCGATGCGAGACGTGGGCGGGCCAGTGCGGGGCCGGCGGCACGCCCTGGGGCGGATCGCCTTTCTCCCGATGGGCATAGGCCCGTGCCAGGACCTCGTCAACTTCCCTCATGTACCGGCTCCTCCAGACGGTCGTCGGGCAGCAAGTACCCGGGGATGATCACGGGGACCTCCACGTCGGCCACGGGTGCCCCGATCACCGGCTCGTTCGATTCGAGGAAGACCGAGTGGACGTCGATCGTCGCCCTGGCCGGCTCGGCGACAAACCGGTCCGACCGGATCGTGCGACCTTCGCCATCGCGGTCCTCGGCGGGGATCGACGCCGACGCATTCCAGGACGGGCGGTTGCTGGCCCGATTCGCCCAGACGATGGCACCGCCACCGAGGGTCGGCAGCATTGCCAGGAGGGAGAATGCGGCGAGCCGCACGCCCGGACGCAATCGTCGCCTGGTACGTCGCCGGCCGCGCGAGATCGGCCGCCATACCCCGAGGCTTTCGGCCGCCCTCACGCGCCGGGCCCTCGGCGGCTGGACCTTCGGGACGGCGATGAGCACGGCCATCGGGAAGGACGGCAACGGTCCGGATGGCGTGCCGGGCATCGTCGGGTCAGCATCGATTCGAGTCATGGCGGCACCCCGCGTTCCTGGCTGTGCTCGGCGACCTCGCCAATTCGGAGTCGTCCGTCGTCGATCGCGACGCCACGACACCTGGCATCTCATCTCTCCCGAGTCGGTTGTTTCATCGTCTGGCAGGCTCGTCAAACTTGAACAGCCTTGACGAAAATGCCGGAACCGGGATCTTGCCGGATCGATCGGGTTACAAAGCCGTTACATCCGCGACAATCGATCGCCTCAACCTCCCTTCGCAGGGCCCGCCCCAGCTCCTTGCGCGAGTTTCCCGATCAGTAAAAGCGTGCGGCCCGACTCGGGAAGGTCCGGCGATCGCCGGGCCGCCCGAGTCGGGCCTGATGGAGAGACGGATGATTACAAATTGCGGATCGCGGATTACCGATTACGAGGGCGTTGCATGGAAAGGTCAACGTCTGGTGACCACGGGCGTGAGCCCGTGGTTCGGACGGGGAACCTCCAACCTCGCACGTCAGTGCGATCTTCACGCGGCGGATCGGGCTCACGCCCGAGGTTGGAGGACCTTCGTCCCGTCCGAACCACGGGCTCAGGCCCGTGGTCACAATGCTCAGTAATTCGCGATCCGCAATCCTATGGACAAGGTCGCATCATCGCCCGCGGAAGAAACCGCGGAACAATCCGCCGCCCCCGGTTCGGGGCATGTTCATGTTGCGCACGGCCTCGACAGCGCGCTGTTGGAAACCAACTGCGGACGGCCCGCCTCGTACTCAACGACCGGTCGGAAGGTCGGCGCGGGGCCGGCCAGGCGGCCATAGGCGTTCCCGCCATTGGCCAGGTCCATCGCCCGGACGTTCGCCTCGGTCACGTAGGGGTTGTGCCCGGCCCATCGCGATTCGAGCACCTCCATCACGTTCATCGGGGCGAACATCGCCTCCCCGGCCACGGAGATCCAGTCGGCCGCAGAGGGGTTGGTCTCATCGACCCGCCCGTCCATGCCGTAGACCAGGCTATATTCGTAATAGACCACGCGGTCGCCGTCATCCTGGCCGTTGAGCGACGAGCCCGAGTTGGCATGCAGTTCGATCACGATCCGCACGGCCCGGGGTCCTCGGCCCGGGACGGCATGGAAGCTCGCGATATATTTGTAGACTCCGTGGTTCCAGACCTCGTTGACCAGCCCCCGGGGCGGGAAGGCCCGGAGATTGGCCAGGAGGACCTTGCGCTCGCCGCGGATGTGCGACTCGAGCATCGCGTGCACCCGCGACACCATATAATCCGTCTGGTCCGGACCGGGCCGCGGCGGGCCGGGTGGGATATCGTTGGCATTGTCGCCGATCCGGTGGTTGAGGAAGTTCTCGCCCAGCTCGGCCCAGAGGGCCTTCAGCTCGTCGCGCGTGAGCCCCGACCCGGGCGCCGGTACCGGGTCGTTCAGGCCGATGGAGGCCGTCGCACCGCCCAGGCAATGGCCCGGCCATCGAGAGATGCCGTTGGACTGGCTGTACGCCCCCTCCCACTGACGCGCCCCCGACCGGAAGACCTGGTCGTACTTCAGGAGCGGCGATTGGGTCCGGAAGATCGTGGTCTCGTTGCCCTTCTCCTTGTTGGGTCCCAGCCAGGTCAGGTCGTCATAGAGGTTCGGGAACCAGGTCGCGTCGTCGCCGGGCGCAGGGAGGGTCTCCAGCAGGCCATTCGGCCCGGCCAGGACGATGTCAACTCCGGGGGCGATATAAGACCCCGGCGTCGCGATCAACTGGTCGTCGCCATTGACGGACATGGTGTCGACCCGCCCATTGCCGCCGGCCCAGGGCTCATGGATCGAATCGGCCTTCGTCGGCCAGTAGTAGAAGTTCCAGGGCCTCTTCCGGCTCTGTCCGACTTGAACGAAGGTCGTCTCCACCGTGTAGGGCTTCTTCGCCCCGGCGACCTTGAAGGTCGCCCACCCCTCCTGATCCATCCCGATGTCGCGGCCATTCGTCAACGCCTGGCCCTTCGACCCCTTCAACCCCTCCACTTGACCCGAGCTGACCTTGATCGTCAACTCACCACCGAATCGCGTCGGGATGTAGACGGCGAACTCGCGATCGCCGGTCTGCACCTCCGAGATGCTCCCCAACGGGACACTCGTCGCTCGCTCGGCGGTCTGGGCGCCGACGGCCACATTGATCGTGGCGGCCAACGCCCACCCCAGGAGACCACCAAGCCGGTTGCCCCTGACCATGCTGCCCCTCCAGTACCCTGTTGATTGTTCTCGAGAGATCGCGACGGCGCACCAACCAGGACCTCCGACTCGGAATCCTGTTGCAACAAAGAAACTCGACTCAGACCCGACCTTCGATGCGCCGTCCCCTAGATGCCCCATTCTCGTTCGACCGCGAAACCGTCACGGGTAAATCGAAACTCGCCAAGTTCCCCAAGCCGCGTTGCCCCGTCCTTGAAACTCCTCAAAGCCCCTAGAACTCGTCAAGGTAGCAGTTTCTCGATTTTCTCAACTTCAGTAAATGAGTGCGGAGTTGTTGCCGATAACCAGCTATGGCCACCCCTGGGGTGGAGAGCGAGAGTCGGCCAAGATGACCGGCTTGAAGCTTCCGCCACCGTCAGACGGCCCTCGTGAATTGCTCCCCAGCGCAGGTTGGGGACCGTTTACTGGAAGGCGCCCCCAGCGCCGGGACAGTGGACGTCAGCGTGAACGGTGGTGTTGGCGATCGGACGCTGTCCAGCATCGGCCGCGCCGAAACCATCAGGGGCTCTCAAGCTCACCGACTCGATCGAGACATCGACCGACAATACCTCTCTACACAAGAGGACATCGCGATGACCAGTGCGGTACTAGCTCTTGCCTTGAGTTTGTCAACCCAATCCCCGCAAGGGGTGTACCCGACGACTCAAGGTAAAGTCACTCCGGCGCCCAGGCCCCGGCCAAGATCGCCCCGGCGCCCCAGGCCCCGGCCAAGATCGCCCCGGCTCCTCAGGCTCCGACCAAGATCGCCCCGGCGCCCCAGGCCCCGACCAAGATCCTCCCGGCGCCCCAGGCCCCGACCAAGATCGCCCCGGCGCCCCAGGCCCCGACCAAGATCCTCCCGGCGCCTCAGGCCCCGACGAAGATCAGCCCGGCGCCTTACGCGGCTCCCCAGGCCCCGACGAAGATCAGCCCGGCTCCTCAGGCGCCGAGCAAGATCGCCCCGGCTCCTTACGCGGCGCCCCAGGCTCCGACCAAGATCGCCCCGGCGCCCCAGGCGCCGAGCAAGATCGCCCCGGCTCCTTACGCGGCGCCCCAGGCCCCGACGAAGATCAGCCCGGCTCCTCAGGCGCCGAGCAAGATCGCCCCGGCTCCTTACGCGGCGCCCCAGGCCCCGACCAAGATCGCCCCGGCGCCCCAGGCTCCGGCCAAGATCAGCCCGGCGCCCCAGGCTCCGGCCAAGATCGCCCCAGCCCCTCAGGCCCCGGCCAAGTACGTGCCGACGGCCGCCCCTCAGGCCCCGGCCAAGTATGTGCCGACGGCCGTCCCCCAGGCCCCGGCGAAGGCGACGGGCCAGTATTGATCTCCGGTGCGACGCGAAGGTCCATTCGTGGACAGTCGCGTCCCACCTCCTGATCAGACCGATCCGATCCGACCGCGGCGACTCTTCCCAAGAGGGGGGGTTGCCGCGGTGGTCGTTTCGAACCGACCGGTATGCACGATGACCTGGATCCTAGCCTGTCTCGGCGCGGCGAGGGCAAGTTCATCGTCGTTCGGCGCGCCATCCCTCAACGGATGCCGGCCTTTGTGCCGTATCGATCCCCTCGTACCCTTGTGGCTCGGACCATCAAGGTCGTGCCACGGTTTCCTGGGTCCCGAGGTAGACATCGCGCATCCGCCTGTACGCCCGGTTCAACGGCCTGGATATACTCATTGCACTCCTCGCGGTCCCCTTCCTCGACCGCGTGCTTGAGGAATTCGAGCCGGTCGCGGAAGACCTTGGTCTTCATCCGACGGTAGGGGCGGTTCGATCCCTCGCGGAGGAAGGCACCGACCTGGAGTCTCCGCGTCCAGTCGTCCCAGATCGGGATGAAGTGGCCCGCGTGCTTCTTGTTGCCGCTGGAGGCCGCGGTCAACACCTCGCCGCGGATGATGTACATCTCCTTGAAGATCTCGGAAGGCGACGGGTAATAGGCGTAACACCCGACCAAGCTGAGGACCACCAAGCCGGTCAGGGCGATGGCGCCCAGGGCCGGCGCGGGGATCGCGAAGTCGAAGCCGGGTGCGGCCACCTCGCGCGGCTTCGGGGGGCTCTCCAGCCAGTCCTCGATCCGCCATCGACGGTCGAGCGCCGGAGCGCCAGCCCTCCGATGGCGAGCATCGCCAGGACGGTCAACCCGACGCGTTCGAACGGCTGGAGGTCTTCCTTGAGCTTCGCGAAGACCGTGACCGGCAGGTCTCGCATGCCGTCGTCGAACGGGCGGCAGTACATGTCGAAGGCGTGGGTATGGCCGGGCGGCTCGATCTCGACGGGATGGAGCGGGTTCTCGATCGCATAGGCCAGACCCAGCACGACGATCATCAGGAATGCCAGCCAGCCCAGGCCGCGACTGAGCCCGTAATTCCGCAAGACCCACGCGACGACCCCGAGGTTGATCCCGGCACCCAGCGTGAGTAAGACGAACGCGGCCCCGACCGAGTTGGCGTGCTGGAACATCGAGCCGAGCTGCGACATCGCCACCAAAGGCGTCGCATACGCGGGGATCGCCACCGCCGCCATGGCCAGAGGGGCGTAGGGGTTGGTGTGCTCCATCGTCAACTGGAGACTGCCGCGGGGCAGGACCGCGCCGAGGAAGGCCACACCCATCAGTCCTACGGCAATGTAAGCCAGCGACGGACCTACTATCTCGCGCGCGGCGGCGATGATGATCGCGACCATGCGCTTCACCCCGTACGCGACAGGGGCCGGGGCCGGTTCCTCCGCGATAACCATCGGGAAGCCCCAGTTCCAGACCGCTCCCACGACCGTCACCACGATCATCGTGCAGAAGGCGAACGACAAAATGACCAGGGGCGCCGACAGCGTCAGGCCGTAGAGCATCGACAGCGGGTTGAACAGCGGCGCCGTCATCGCGAACGCCAGGATCGCGCCACCGGAGACGCGGCACCGTCGCATCTCGCGGGCGACCGGGATCACGCCCAGCGAGCAGATCGGCAAGAGCATCCCGATCAGCCAGGCCTGCGGCAGCTCGCGCCAGGTGCCGCAGCCGAAGAGCCGGCGCGTCCCCTCCTGGCCGAGCAGCCGGCGGAAGATCCCCGCCACGATCAGTCCGACGAGGATCGTCGGGGCGGCCTGGATGGACGCCTGCGAGACGCGGAGCACCGCGCCCCAGAAGATCGCCTGGAACATCGCTTTATCCTCGTAGCCGTTGGCGGTTCATGGATTCTTGACATCGGTCGAGGTCGATGCGGATGCCGCACCGGTCTTGTTCGGGCCGGTGAACCACCGCGGATCGCACGCGCGCAGGACCCCTTCGAGTTTCCCGATCTCCACGCCTGCGCCCTCGACTTCGCGCTTCACGTCGCCGGCGTCGCCCGAGAGGATCGCCTCATAATCCGCGGCGATCGTCGCGGACCGGTTGTTCACATCGTCCCAGGGGGCCTCGGGCATCTCGCTGTCGGCGGCGATCTCGGGGAGCCACTTGGCGATGTCTAGCGCGATGTGCAGTGACTTGTCGTCGCGGGACGACCCGGCCTTGCCAGCGACCCCATCGCGAAGGAACTGGTCGTTCAGCTCACGCAGACGGACGACGGCCTGCGGGAACGCCTTCGGCTTGTGCGCCGGGATGACGTGGCCGACGTGGTCCTCCTCGGACTCGCCGGGGGAATGTTCCCCTTGGCAGCCCACCAACGCCAGCAAGTAGCCGGCCACGAGCGCCGTCCGACACGCCGGGATAAAGGAACAAGTCATCGCCTTCACAACATTCCCTCCTGATGCGCCGGCGTCGCCTCGATCACGCGGAGCCGGCCTGGGTATAAATGGGGACGGTCACGGATGCCGTGATCTCGGCGAGGACCCGGGCGGTCGCCTCGGGCTCGATGCCCAGCCGGACGCCCAGCACCGGATCGGCGACGTCCTGGATGTCGTCCGGCGTGACATAGTGCCGGCCGGTGAGGAACGCGCGGGCCTGCGCCAGCCGCTGCCAGATCAGGAGTCCGCGGGGGCTCAGGCCGAGGGTGACCTGCCGATGGGCGCGCGTCGCATGCGCCAGGGTGACGAGATACTCGCGGACCGCCGCGCCGACGGCGACCTCGGACACGCGGTCTTGCAAGGCTCGGAGCTGGCCGGGCTCGATCGCGGCCGGCGCCGTCCGATCGGCCGCCTCATCCCGACCGACCGCCGCCTCGAGCATGGCCAGCTCGTGATCGTGCCCGGGATAGCCGATCCGCACCTTCATGGCGAACCGATCGAGCTGCGCCTCGGGCAGGGGATAAGTCCCGTGTTGCTCGACGGGGTTCTGTGTGGCGATCACGAAGAACGTGTCCGACAGGACATGCCGCACGTTGTCCACGGTGACCTGGCCCTCGCCCATCGCCTCGAGCAGCGCGCTCTGGGTGCGCGGCGTCGTGCGGTTGATCTCGTCGGCCAGGAGCACGTCGGCGAAGACGGGTCCCGGCAGGAACTCGAACGTGCGGGTGTTCTGGTCGAAGACGCGGAATCCCGTGATGTCGCCCGGCAGCAGGTCCGGCGTGCACTGGACTCTCGCGAACTTGCCGCCGAGCGCCCGTGCCAGGGCCTTCGCCAGGGTGGTCTTGCCGAGGCCCGGCAGGTCCTCCACGAGCAAGTGTCCCCTCGCCAGCAGGCAGGCCAGCACGTGCTCGACCACCTCCGCCTTGCCCCGAACGGCGCCGTTGAGCGCGGCGCGGATCCGCTCGATCGGGCCGGCATCCACCTCGTTGTTCATGACCGTCTTGGTCGTCATCGTCCTCACGTCGTGGCCGCCTTTCGGAATTGGGGAGGGATCGTATGGCGGAAGCGGGCGAGGGTCCACGCCCGCACCGCGGACCGGCAGATTTGCCGGATGTCGCGCCCGCTCGCGGCCGCGGGCAGCCCCGACCGGTGGGGGTCGTGGACGGCCCAATCCGCCAGGCCGACGAGCCCCTCGAGGGCGGCCCGGGGCTCGCCCGCGACTTCTCGCGCCACCGGGAAATACCATCGGGCGAGCGTGAGCCCCGCCGGACGCGGGTGGCCCGCCCACCGTGCCCGTCGTTCGATCAGCCTCAAGGCGCGCATCACGCATCGTCTCGGGTCGTCCCCCGAGACGAAGCCGAACGCGATCGTCGCGAGCCGATCGATCAGCGAGCGAAGCCGGACAGCCAGCGCGACGAGGCCGGCCAGGGCTATCAACAGGCCGACGGCATGCACTCGCACCCAGCTCCAGGCCGCCGCGACCACCCCGGCGATCCGCTCGGACCAGGGACGGATCGGGGGCATCAGCTCGTAGCCAGGCGTCGGCTCGACGGCGACCCAGATCCCGTCCGGCAACCGGACCTCGACCCAGAGGTGGACATCCTCGCCGGTCACCGGCGTATGCCGCGTCCGGGGGTCATATCGCCCCGGCGCCGCGTACAGGCCGCTGACCAGGCGCGTCGGATAACCCAGCGACCGCAGGAGCACGGTCGCCGACGAGGCGAACAGGTAATCGGGACCTCGGCCGGAACGCAGCAAGAATTCGGCCACGACGTCGGTGCAGCCGGGCGGCGAGGTCGCCGAACGATCATGGTCGTAGCGACGTCGGAGCGCCACGATCACCGCCTCAACCTGGCACCACCCATGGGGCAGGTCCGCGACCCACTCCTTCGCCATCGCGGCCACCGTCGCGTCGATCGTGTACTCGCCCTGGAACGACAACTGGTGGTCGCCTTCGTCACCCGGCCGGGCCGAGAATTCGACCGACCGCAGCCGTTCTGGGTCCACCGTCCGCGCCTCGGAGTCGATCACCGTCCCGGCCGGAACGGTCCGATCGGTCATCCGGATGATCCCGTACTGGGCCCAGCCGAAGAAGTCGAGCCGATTGACGCTGCCGACGCGGAACCGAGTGACGTGCGAGGGCACCGGCATCGGGCTCGACGCGAGCGTCCCGATCTTGACCTGATGCGCGGCGACTCCGGCGTAGAAGGGTGCCTCCGACCACGGCAGCCGCAGCCACGAGCCGCGAGGCTCGAGCTCGGCGGCGAAATGCCAGTTGCAACACGGCTCCTCGCGCCAGGACGTGCCATCGAAGTGGCTGTACGAGGTCAAGGGCAGATGCAGCGGGGTCTGGCCCTTGACGTAGACCAGGGCCGTGGCCGCCCGCTCGCCCGGCCGACGGGGGCGCGGCTCGGGCTTCCGACGCACGGCGGCGAACTCGCGGCCGGCCTGGAGGTTCTCCGCCGGGCGTTCCTTCTGTTCGCCGACGTCCTGCTGGCCCAGCGCGATCATCTTATCGACCTTCTTCGTCGGCTTGAACGGCTCGCCATATGTCTCGTTGAATGAGTCGTAGAGGCTCGGCCGGTCGGTCTCCAGGTAGACCTCGCTCTCGGTGAATCCGACGGATTCCGGATGCTCGCTGGCACTGACCTCGTTGTCGCCGTCGCCGACCCCCGAGCTGGCATTGGGGTCGCTCCAGTCCGTGCCGCCGGAGGTGGGCACCAGGCCGGCCAGCGCGACGGCCGCCCGCGACGGCCCGATCGCCGCGACGGCCACGACCAGGGCCACGACCCCCACCACCCAGGCCGCGCCCGAGAGCGGCAGCCGCCGCGCAACGGACTCCGAGCCCGTCATCGGGCCGAGCCCCTTCCAGTAGACCAGCATCAACCAGAGCGTCCCGACGACCGCGAAGCCTCCGACCGGCGCCAGGACGGCCATCCCGGCCTCGCCGCCGACCGCCGAGGCCACCGTCACCAGGAAGAGGCTGACGAGCGCCGAGAGCCTCGCATAGACCGGCCGAAAGGCCATCGCGGCGAGGCCGAGCCCCAGGTTCCGCAAGGCCGACATCAATGTCACTTCCACCATGGCGCACCGGCCGTTCACGAGCAGCGACACGCCCTCGCTCGCGAACGGGAGGGCGAAGAGCATCTCGAGGGCGACGATGGCCACCCAGTTTGCGGGCAAGCGACCCGGGCGTGACGGTGCGCCGTCCGGGGAATCCCGGCGAGTCGCGAAATACCCGGCGGTGACGAGCGTCGGGATCACGCGCACGCCCACGGTCGCGGCCAGGGCTAAGCCACGGACTCGGCCCGGCTCGACCGCCGCCTGGTCGAGCGCCGTGGTGGCCATCGCGGCCATCGCCAGGGTCGTCCATCGAACCGGCTCGTCTTCCAAACGTTCAGCGGCCAAACGCCATCTCCTTTCCGGCCCGCAGGAGGCACGTCGCAACGCGCCCCGGGCCGTCGATCCAGATCCAGGGCACCAGGGATAAGGGTTCGATCGGGCCGTTGCCCTCATCCGACCCGAATGCCCCGGCCTTCAGCACGACGAAGCGATCTCCGGGCCGACGTCGGCCCTCACTGGTCAACCCGTGCAGACCGACGTCGGTCGTGATGATGACCCTGAGCCCGCGACCGGCCCGCCCGCCCCCATCGAGCCTCAGCAACTCCCCAAGGTCGCGGCTGCCTTCAGGCGCGAGTCGCGCCAGCGCATCGAGCACGGCCACCGTGCGGGGCCGGGCCGACCCTCGTGAGGGAACGAGCGTCCCGTCGAATAACAACTCCACCGCCGCCCCCTGGCCGATCCAGCCCTCGGCGAGGCTCGCCGCTACGCGGATCGCCCACTCCCGCGAGCTGCCCGGCCCCGAATCGGAGTGCGCGGCCGGGCGGGTATCGAGTACGATCTGCACGTGAGGGACGGCATTCGACTGGAGCTCGCGGACGATCAACTCCCCGTGCCGCGCCGTCAGGCCCCAGTGCACGCGACGGATCGGGTCGCCGCGACGGTAGGGACGGACCCCGCGCGGATCGCCCGAGTGGCCCGCGCGATCCCGCGTCGCCAGGCCGTCGGAGTCGTGACCGCCCGCGGTCTCGGGCACCGCCGCGACGGGGTATGTCCGGGGCCAGACCAGCAGCGGCGCCGTGACGTCCAGCGGTCGCGACGCCTCCCACAGGCCGAACGGAAACCCGCAGACCACCCTCGGTCGCCGGCTGGGATACTCTCCTCGGCAAGCGGGCACGAACTCGACGGTCTCCGCGATCGAACGCCAGCCGGGCACGAAAGCCAGGCCGGCGAGGGCCATCTCATCGCGACCATTCGCGGACGCGTTCGCAAATCCTCCCCGGACCGAGACACCCCATGCGCCCCAGGGCATCCGGTTGCCGAGGATCAGATGAGCCGTGACCGATTCCCCCTCGCGGCAACGGGACCGATCGAAGCTCAGCGACCCGTACAGGCCGCGGACGATCAGCCAGGGCCAGATCAGGCCCAGCATCGTCACGACGAGCACACCGAAACCAACGACGAATCCTTGCGGGTGCAGGAACATCCCACAGAGTCCCGAGGCCACTGCCGCCAGGCCCAGGCTACCGAGGGGCGTCCGTGCCCAGCGGATGTACGGCGTGATCGCGGGAAAGATGTCCTGGTTCAGGACCGCTCTCCGATTCGTAAGTGGGGTCATCAGGGCCCTCTGCGCCAGAAAAGCAATAAGTCGCATCGAAAAATGAGTGGTCACCGCGGCCACCCTACTCGTACGTCTCGTCGCAGACGGTGGAGCACGCCTCGCAGGCCCTGAGGCAATCGCCATGCAGCTTGTCATGGCGGTGGGGATGCAGCGCCCGGGACTCGGTTATCCCCAGTGCGAGGCCCGCAAGACCCGCCCCGGCGGCCAAGAAAACCTCGCGACGGTTCATCGTTCAACCTCCTGAAAAGGGTCGTGATGGAGAAGAGCGAGTAACTTCCGCGCGCACGCTTCCCCCGCCACGGACAACGCGTGGTTTGGGGGTCGGTCATGGGCACCGGATCATACCGATGACTGTCGGATTCCAGGGTAGCCGTCAGTAGGAACCGGACGAGATGATCTCGCCCAGGTTCCGGGTCGCCAGGCCGCGCCAGGCGAGGACATTAATGGAGGCCTTGATCAAGTGGACCGAGCCTTCGGCGAACAGGAAGTTGGCGCCGCCGGGGTGCATGGTCCAGTCGTCTTCCACATGCGCCTCCGGATCGTCGGGCGTCCGGAGGCCGTTCTCCAGTCCCGC
The DNA here is from genome assembly GCA_963777695.1 of uncultured Planctomycetota bacterium. GTDB lineage: Bacteria > Planctomycetota > Planctomycetia > Isosphaerales > Isosphaeraceae > CAVZRC01. The sequence goes on along the minus strand of CAVZRC010000004.1, from coordinate 4,015,528 downwards.
GGTCAGGATGAGGCTGCGCGCCGGCACCGACGGCCCTCGAATCGGGGTCCTTGTTTAGCTACCGCCGACCCTTCGTCAACTTCTTCCCTACCTTGGTCTTGTAGGGAAATCGTTCCGGATCGATGCGCGACAGGGCGATGCCGGCCGCTTCGCGGACCCTTGCGTCAGCGTCGTTCTCCTCCGCCTTCTGGAGCGCGGGGATGGCATCCTTGGCGTGTTCTTTGAACTCGCCAAGTTTGAGGGCGGAGCTGCGGCGGACGTCGTTGCCCGAATGCGTGAGGCCCTCGATCAACGCCGGAACGACCTTTTCCGCGTCTTCTTTTGCCCGCGGCAAGGTGCGCACCGCTTTCACCGCGTCTATCTCCGTGCCCGACTTCAGATCCCCGATCAACTCGTCGGTCGATTTCCCCGTGCTACAGCCGCCGCACGCCAGCGTGCAAAGCAACAGAACCAAACCTTTATGCACCTGCATCATTCGGCTCCCCAGTCTGAATAGCGGCGAAGAACAAGGCGAATGGCCCGCGTCCGCCGGCTGGTGGACGCGGACCGCCGCAATCAATAGGAATCCGATGAGATGATCTCGCCGCCGGCCCTGGTCATGAAGTATTGATACGCGCCCGGGTTCATGGAAGACTTGAGGAAATGCACCGAGCCGTCGGCAAACAGGAAATTGCATCCACCTGGGTGCATGGCCCAGAACACGTCAGGGTCGTAGACCGGGTCGTCGCTGTTGGGTTTGTGCGTGGCGTTGCCGTGGCCGAGGCACAAGGCTTCGTCGAAGTCCGCATTATCGTAGGCGGTGCCATTTCCGGTATTCGGGGCCGAGGAGGGAGGAGTATTGGGGGCTGTCCAGCCTTGCGTAGACATCCACGCGGGGCACCTCGCTCCCGTCACTGCGCCGACCCAGGTCGTTGGGGAGTGGGCGGTGCAGCGCTCGCCGACGGCGATTGTGTTGCTCAGTCCGTCAGTGACGGCCGCGATGCGCGTGTTACTGTTGCGCGAAAATATGCCGATTCCTTGCGGGCCATACCCACAGGTAATGCCGTTGCCAGGGATGCCGTCCGTGGGGTCCCCGTCTTGATCATTGGGGTCGCTGGTGTTGAGGTAGAATTGTGTGGGGTTCCCGGTGGCGTTCACAAAGCATTCCTCCCAGCCGCAGGCCGCGACGTAGTTGGAGTGCGACACCGTGGCGATGGGATTGGTGAACGTGCTGTCGTAGAGGATGACGGGCTGTGGGTTGTAACCATCCGAAGGACACTGGAAGACGCCCAACGACGTCAGGACGACCGTGCCGTTGCTTGGGTGTCTTATTCCCAGGCTGAAATTGATCGCGCTATAGAGGGGCTGCTGTTCCAGGAAGGGCAGCGACATGGCCGCCCAGCCCCAGCCCGGTCCCATGTCCAGGTCGGGAGTATAGATGGGGTTGTTTTGGTAATCGATGTAGCCGGGCGGGAACGCGCCGATGCTGTTCTCGTAATTGAACAGCGCGACGCCCATCTGCTTGAGATTGTTCACGCACTGGGCCCGGCGAGCTGCTTCGCGAGCTGCCTGAACCGCGGGCAGGAGCAGGGCAATCAGGACCGCGATGATTGAGATCACGACCAGCAGCTCGATGAGCGTGAAACCTCGGGGCACCGCCGTTGAACGATCGCTTCGCATGGGGTTCTCCTCGGGGATGAACGCGGATTGATGAGTCATGAGATTCGGTCCGATCGATGGGGGAATAGTGCGTGATACTCTTCCGGTAGCTCTCGGATCAGCACGTCTCGGATCGCCCGGCGCGACCGATTCAGACGCGACCGGACGGTGCCGACCGGGATATTCAAGGTGGCGGCGATGGATTGATAATCCATCTCCTCGACCACGCTCAGCTCGAGGACGTCGCGGTGGTCCGGGCCGATCCGGGAGAGCGCCTCGCCGAAGATCCGCCGGAGTTCCTGGCGTTCGAGGCGGCGCGACGGGTCGTCGTGATCGCTCTCCTCGGTGCGTTCGTGTCGAGCTCGGTCCTCGTAGCGGCGGCGTCGCGACCGGCATCGAGAGAGGTGCAGACTCCGATGGACGACCGCACGGCTCAGCCAGCCGCGGAGGTTCGTCGGCATCTCTCCCTGGAGCCAGAGGCTGAAGAGTGCCTCCTGGACCGCATCCCAGGCCAGGTCCTCGTTGCCGAGGATCCGTCGCGCGATGGAGACCAGGTGCCCGAGCAGGGGGCGTGTCACTTCGTTGAAGTCCATCGTCCAGGCCGATCGTTATGCCACGGATGGTCGGTCACAACGGCCCAGGGCTCACATCCGAGGCGATAAACCTCGGCGACCGCGGGCCGGAGCTTCGATATCGGGAATCGGCCTCGCGGATGCAAGGCCAGGCCGACCGCACGTCGAACTCGATGCCGCGACGGCTTCACGCAGCCGGGACGGACCATCGGCGAGCGGATGGGGCTCTCGCCGCAAGCGACCGTCGATCGGCGGGTTGCGCCGCCATGGGGCCTGTCGCGCCGAGCGGAATCCACGCGATCCCGTTCCATGCAACCGGACTCGACGCCCGAATGTCAGGGAGCGGCGCGCGACACCACGGCCTAACGGGGATACGACGGCGTTGCGCCGATCACGACAGCTTGGATGGGAACGCGGGCGGGGCGCGCGGGCTGGATGGCAGCGGGTTCGGCAGCGGCGTCGTGAAGGGAAGTATGGGGATCGCCAGCTCGTCGATCACCTGGATCGACGGTTCGCTGGAGAACGTGACCGGCAATTGCCCCTGTGCGAAGAACTGACAGATGAGGCAACCATCGGTCGTGTCGCGGCCCGATGGACTTGGCCCTCCGGGGAGATGGCCCTTCGAGGCCGTGCCCGTCGCATGGGACGATCCGGCGAGCTCGTGGAGACACGGGCCGCACAGCGTCACCGACGCGTGGCACGCGATCAACGCGGCGAACAGGAGTTGTCTAACGAACCGCGACATGGTATTCCCGATCTGGGTGCATTCCACGCGGTCAACCAACACACCGTGTCCGTCCCCACCGGGCGGCGTGCGCCTTCGCGGTCACACGGCCAGGGACGCGATCATTGAACGAGCGATCAATGCCGGCCATAAATACTCGGATTAGTATGAACGATCCGCCCACGATCAGCAAGACCCAACTCCTCTTGACAACCAGTCGGCGAGCGATTCGAGCCCGCGACTTGGGGACATCGGATGCCGACGCTCCCACGACAAGAAGGTGCCGCGGCTTGAGGAAAAGTTCCCGCAGAATCGAATTTTCCCCGGATTGCGGCATGGCGGGCGGGCCTTCGAGCCGACCCGGTCCTCGGACGCTATGCAGTTCCTTACAACGCCTCACCGCACTTGTAAGAATCACCACGTCGGGCAGAATCGTTGCGACCCGTGCCTTCCATCGAACGGAGTCCCGACGTCCTCGATGGCGAGGTCTCAAGTCCTTGGCCGAACCGGCACTTCCGACAATACCCCGATGGCCGCGACCTCTAAATCCCACGGGGCCCTTGACAACGGCACACGGCTTGCTAAGTACAGGGACGTCCCGCACGATTCCTTCGCCCAACCTTGCCTCAGGCCCGCAAGTCTCGACCAGGGTCGGCAGCATGATGCTCGCCGACACCCTGGCGCGCCGGCATCCTTTATCCATGACGGCGGTCTCGTTGGACTCGAACAGGAGGTTCTCGATGTCTGCTCGGAGGATCCTTGTCCTGGGCCTCGTCCTGTCGATGACCGCGACGAGTGCGACGATTGCGGATCAGATCAGTTCGGCGAACTCGGCGACCCCGATGAACGCCTTCATCGACCTGGGGACCGGCCCCTATCCCGATGCCGCCCAGGTCACCACCGGCGGCGCGGCGCCCTGGTCTAACAGCTCGTACCTGACGCAGTTCTTCGGCGGCGCTTCGACCGCCCAGCAGCAGCAGAACTTCGACAATACCGTCATGCAGGATGTCCAGCAGACCTTCAACCTCGGCGGCGTCCCGATCAAGCTGACCGATAACCCGAATGTCCCGGCCGATCATACGCTCAGTGTCGTCTCCAATACCGCCAGCCTCGCCTTCCCCGGCGCCATCGGGACCAGCCAGGTCGGCGGCAACGGCTTCACCTTCATCGATGCCATCGCGCCTTACGCCCAGTCGCTGGGCCAGCTCGAATTGATCGTCGCCCACAACATCGCACACGAGCTGATGCTCACCTTCGGCGTCACGGAGAGCTACGACACGACCGGCAACTACATCGATGCCCGGATGGCGAACTGGTCGATGATCACCAGCCCGTACTCGACGTTCAGCCCGGCCGCCGCCGCGGCCCTCCGCACGGCGATGACCCCGGCCCCCACCAATTTCATGCCCTACCCCCAGATGATCAACCCGATGAGCGCCCCCGAGCCGACGACCTGGGCCCTCTGGGGACTGGCGACGGCCACGCTGCTCTGGAGGCACCGGCGCAAGAACCGCTCTATGGCCTGACCGATACTCCGGCATCCCGGCGAAGCGGCCGAGGAAGTCCCGCATCGCCGAACTGGGTTGCCCTTTCGCCCTACGGGACAGCCCCCTGGCTCATACGGCCTCTCGGCCCTCACATCCCCCCTTTCTCGCAACTCGAATAACCGCCACCCTCGCGCATCGCTCGCCTCGGACCCATTCGCGAACCGCCCCCGTCCTGGATTTCAAGTCCCATCGGACTCGACGTTGCATCCGGTCAACACGCCGCGCAGGCTGAGCTACTTTTTCAATACAGGGATCGTGTATCCGAGGAGCTGCCCTGGCTTCTCCGCCAGCCTGAACCGCCCGGCTCCGATCGGCGGACATGGTCCGATGTTCATCCCGGAATCGCGCAACGCCTGCGACTCCTACTCGACCTGCAACGGAGTGTTGCCATGTTCAAGACTCCTAGCCCCGCAATTCGTCCGGCTGCGCGCAAGGCGTCGGCCCGGCTCGTCCGGCCGGCCCTCGAGGACCTGGAAGACCGAGTGCTGCTCTACTCCACGCTCGGGGCGCAGTGGACCTACGACAGCCGGATCACTTATAGCTTCATGCCCGATGGGACCAACGTGGGGAGCACCCCGAGCTCGCTGTTCGCGACGCTCAACGCGGTGGCCCCCACGGCCACCTGGGAGGCCCAGTTCGAGCAGGCCGCGTCCCTGTGGGAGACGGCCGCGAACGTCAACCTCTCCCTGGTCCCCGACGGCGGGGAGCCGGTCGGCACCGGCGGCAATCAGCAGGACGACCCGCGGTTCGGCGACATCCGCATCGGCGCCGTCCCCTTGTCCTCGGGCGTCCTCGCCGAGACGTTCCTGCCCCCGCCGGTCAACGGCGGCACCGATGCCGGCGACATCCTGTTCAACTCCACCGCGAACTGGGCGGTCGGCTCCACTTACGACGTGATGACCGTGGCGGCGCACGAGCTCGGCCACGCCCTGGGGCTGGGCGAGTCAACCGTCTCCTCGGCGGTGATGTACGGCACCTATAACGGGATCAAGCAGGCCCTGGTCGGCGACGATATCGCCGGCATCGATTCGATCTATGGCGCGCAGCAGTACGACCAGTTCAACAGCAACGGCTCGCGGAACAGCTCGTTCCTGAACGCCACGAACATCACGCCGTACATCAACAGCCAATCTCAGATCGCGCTGGCGAGCCTGGACAATACCACGCCCAACGATGATGAGTGGTATGGCGTCACGGTCCCGTCATCGACGACGGGACAGATGACGGTCACGGTCCAGTCGTCGAACCTGAGCTCGCTCGCCCCCGAGCTGATGGTCTACAACTCGAGCTTCAGCCTGATCGCCAGCGTCTCGGCCCCGAACACGTACGGGGCGACCATCTCCGAGACCCTCGGCGTCAGGGCCGGCCAGAAGTATTACTTCAAGGTCCTGGCGGCCAGCTCGGTGGCACCGGTGGGTGCCTACGGCCTGCTGGTCAACTTCGGCTCGCAGTCCCAGTCTCCGATCCCGCCGCCCAACACCGTCGTGGGCCAGCAGCCCGACGAGGGGGGTGGCGTCACCAATAATGCCGTCGTGAACCCGAGCTGGACGACGTCCTCGAATCCAAACGGTAATTACGGAGGCATGCCGGGTACCGCCTGGGCCTCTATGGGCAATCTTTCGGGCTGGGTCGCGATGATGTATGCCCCCGCTAACGCGTCGGGGGGTTACTGGGGCGGCAACGCGAACGACAACACACGCGCCACCCAGGCCACCCCGAGCATCCCGGGCGATGCGATGGGCGCCTTGCACGGCTCCGGGACGACGGACGCGGCTCCGAGCTGGATCGGAATCGGCCCGACCGGCGCTTCGACCACGTCACCAGGCCCCGGCGTGGCGACGCCCTCGACGACCTCGGACGTCGTCTTCCAGGCGCTGGATCTCGCGCTGGAAGGATGGGATGGCCAATCCGATCGGACCTCGATCAACGCAGTCAAGCCGCACCAGAGTTGATTTCGCCCGGACGTCACCGCAGCCGTGGATACTCCGATGAAACGACCGACCTGGAAACCTCGTCATCCGCCGGCCCCCCCCAGGCGGCCGGCGAGCCGTCCCCCCGGCATGGAGCCGCTGGAGCACCGGCATCTCCTCTCGGTGGCCCTGGCCGAGATCGACTCGACCGTGCCTGCCGACGGCGCGGCCCTGCTCGCGCCGCCCCAGCAGTTCACGATCAACTTCGACCCGGGTCTGGTCAATCAAGTCGACGACCTCTTCGGTTTCGGGCCCACGCCTTCCCAGACCTTCCCGATGATCATCGGGTTCGACAACGACAATCTCGGCGACAACCGCGAGTTCGAGGTCGACCGAGTCGGCGCCGGCGGCGTCACGACGGCCCTGTTGGGTGGCGCCACCTCGACTCCCCTGCAAGGACAGATCACGACCGCGACCGACCCCGACGGGACGACGACCCAGTCCCAGTTGATCCTCACGCCGCCGGCCGGGACCCCGTCGCTGCTGCCGGGCACCTACCAGATCGAGCTCGAGCCGGGGACGACGCTCGACGGCGTCTTCAGCTTGATCGATCCCTCACCGGCCTGGACCGCCAGCCAGACGGTCACGATCGCGCAGTTCACGGTCCTGGGCCAGGGGGCGACGACCGGCGACGCCGCCGACCTGGGGGACATCGGGCCGTCGTCCCGGATCGTCTCGGGGTCGGTCGATCCGCAGGGCTCTCAGGGCCAGGTCGCGGTCTACCAGTTCACCTTGCCGCAGGGGAATCGCTGGCTGTTGAACGCCCAGGTCCTGGCGCAGGCCGTCGGCAGCCCGCTGCAAGCCGGGCTGGCCCTCTTCGATAGCAACGGGAATTTGTGGGCGACGCGCAACTCCGGCCAGGGCATGGCTTCCGATCCGAACGATCCTTTCCTCACCCTGGGACTGCCGCCGGGCACGTATTATCTCGGGGTCTCCGCCGCCGGGAACCTGCCGGGATGGCCCGACGGCTACGACCTCGCGGCGGGTACGCCGGGGACCGCCGGCTTCGACGAGGCCGGCGGGCCATTCCAGCTCGAGGTGTCCGCCACCCCGGTCGTCACCACCACGACCTTGACGAGCGACGGCCTGGAATACGGGGATCCGATCGGGCTCGATCCGTCCCCGACCGGACTGGACCTGACCTTCTCCGGGCCGGTCAACGCGAGTCCCCTGTTCGTGCCCGACCAGCAGGAGTCCGCCCTGGCGGTCGTCAACACCTCAGGCCAGGTCTGGCCGATAACGGCCGTGAACTATCAGAACTCCACCAATAGCCTGAACTTCATCTTCGACGAGCCGTTGCCGGCCGGGAGCTACTCGCTGATCGAGCCGGCGCAGGGCGGCCTGACCGATCCCTCCGGCCAACCCGTGGTCGTGCCGGCCGGGAATCCGCCCGGCGTCCTGGCGCGTTGGACCGTCGCGGCCATGTCCGGGCCGAGCGATCCCGACGACCTGGGCGTCGTCTGGCCCGGCCCGGTGAACGTGACCTGGAACTCGGCGATCGCGCGGACCACCGAACTCGCGGCCGGCCAGGAGACGACCTACCAGTTCGTCACAATCGTCCCGGGCATCTACAAGGTTGAGACCCAGATCGCCGGAGGCCCGATCGACCTCGAGGTCACGGGAGCCGACGGGACGACCGTCCTCGACGCCCAGGACCTGTCCGGACTGCATGACTCGCTCATGACCCTCGGCACGGGCGTGTACTCGATGACCCTGACGGCCGAGGGGTCCCAGCCGGCGATCGTCCAGTGGACCCTCAAGCCGATCGCGCTCGATTATGAGAAGATCTTGGAGAACGGCGTCGGCCAGACGTCCGTCGCGACCCTCTCTCCGACGGGACTCGCGACCGGGGGCCTGGTGGGACCGATGGCGAACACCGGGGCGGTAAGCGCGGTGACATCCACGACGAGCACCGCCAGTATTAGTCCGGGTAGTGGCCTGGGCAATGGCCCCGGGTCGAATCCGACCACGTTCACAACGTCCCCGATCCCCGCGGGCCTGCTGGTGTCGATGAACACGGGTCTGATGGGACTGCCGGGCGCCAATACCCAGGACGTGGCCGCGGTCGGCCCGATGGCCGAGGGGGCCCTGACGGCCGTGGCCGATCGCGTCCACGGGCTACTGCCGGGGATCACCTACCTATCGCGGTCCGACTCCGAGGCGAAGGGCGCCAACGGCGACCCGCCCGATATCCTCGATCCCGCGAATGGCCCGATGACCGAACCCAGGACGACCGTCTCACTGGCAGACACGCCGGCAAACCCGGAGGTCGCCATCGCCCGCAACGACGCGCGGGCGCTGGGACAAGCCGACCGGCTCGTCCGGATGGCGACCTGGATCGAGGGCCTCCTCGGGTTCCGGTCGGGATCCGAGCCGGCGACGCCGGCGGGAGCCGATGGCCGGGCCATCGTGGCCGGCCTGACCCTTCGCGGCGAGGCCGAAAGCATGCGCGCGGATCGGGCCCTGCCGGCCCGGAGCGTTCGCGGCAAGCCGACCAGGAGAGCCTGGTGCTGGGCGACCTCCGTGGGACCCTGGGCCTGATCGTGACCGCCGCCGTCGCCTACCGGCTCCGACGGCCGATCGAGACATGGTGGCGACGCAAAACCCCGACGCCCGCGGTCGCCGCAGGGCGCCCGCACCGTCATCGCCCGATCGTCCGCGGTCCCCATGCCCGACCGATGCACGTGGCGACCACCCTCCAACCCCGGATGCCTCGCACTCCCTCCTGAAATCCGCTCAGTGCCTGTCCCGGAAGGGTCGTGCTCGGTCTTGTAGGGTGGGTGAAACCCACCGAAAGGGCCTCGCAACGGTGGGTTTCACCCACCCTACAACGCTCCAATCCAGCTCCCGGGACAGACCCTCAGAGTCTGTCTTGAAGGCCCCGGCGGGGGCTCGGAAATGGCCTTTCGGGACAGGCTCTCAGCTCAAGTGTTGCACTCTTGAGCGAGACATACTGATCAAAAACACATCAGTTTACTTGCGGCCTATTCGTTCTAAAGCTCAGGGAGCCCGCGAGGGGAGTGGCTGTTTATTCCAGGAAGGACCACCGAGCGGATCTCCCAGGGGCATTTCGGGTCAGTATGAGTCGCGTACCCATCGGCTCGCATCGAGACGCGACCACTCCGAGAAGATCCGATGAATTTCGGATCACCCTCTCGCATTCTTCTGGCGCAGTCGTCATATTCAGCAATCTTATGACTTACATGAGCCGTTCACATTTGGAACTGGCTTGAATCGTTCCGCATCGACTTGCATTCGTCGCCAGACCTGGCGGTTTTCGAACCCTGGCTGGCTCGTCCACTCCTCTCGCTGCTATCAACACTTACCTGCGCTCTCATGCGGCGCGGAGGAATCGCGCCGTCCTTAGCTGTCCGGCCCGAATGGGATGGACTCACCGGGGATATTACGCGCCAGGCATCTCCAGGTCAGGCCAGACTGGTCGGCGCAGCGCGAAATCCGAAGACGCGTCGAGCCCCGTGGCCGCCCGCACCATTCTGCGTCACGCTATACCCCAAGGAATGACACCATGAGCCGCCGACCGGATCACCACGAGCCAGGTCGCAACGCGATCAAGCCGCAGATGGAAAAGCTCGCCGTACCTCGATGGCTCGACGATCACCTTCAACGGCGGCGGCCAGGAAGTCGCCAGTGCCGACTCCAACGGCAACACGACCTCATACGCCTACATCACCAGCGGCCCGGCGACCGGCGCCTTGCAGACGATCACGGATCCGGTGGGCTTGACCACGACCCTGGCATACGATACATCCGGCCATCTCAGCACGGTCGTCGACCCCGTCGGTCGCACCACCACCTTCACGATCGGTTCCAGCAACGACGAGCTGACCGATATCGTCGACCCCGATGCGGCCTCGACCCAGTACGGCTATAACGCGAACAAGGAGATCACGTCCGAGACCGACCCCAACGGCTCCACGGCGACGGTCACCTACGACTCGCTGGGCAACATCAGCTCCGAGACCCTCTACGACGGCACGTCGCAGGTGGAGATTACCCCGGCGCAGGAAGCCGGCCAGATCGCCTGGGGAGGCAGCGGCTCGACGCTACCATCGCCCTCGATCGATATCGGCTCGGTGACGAACCCCGACGGCGCGACGACCAGCGTCACCTTCGACAGCCTGGGCGGCCCGATCAAGGAGGCCGACTTCAACGGCGGCGTGACGACCATCACCCGCGATTCCAGCGACTGGCCGACGGTCGTCGAGGACCCGATGGGCCGGACGAACACGATCGCCTATGACTCGGTCGGAGACGTCACCCAGATCACCCGGCCGGACGGGAGCAACGCGTACCTCACCTACAACAACGGCCTCGGCGTCCCGACCGAGATCAAGGATTACAACGGCAATACGACGACCTACGTGCTCGACTCGCACGGGGATGTCACGGAGGAGGAGCAGCCCGGCGGCGTCAACCAGGAGTGGGCCTACAATTCCGCCGGCCGGGTCCTCACCTACACCGACGGGAACAGCAAGACCACATCATTTGCTTATGATAGCCTCGGCCGCTTGACGACCGTCACCGAGCCCACCGCCGGCTCGCCGACGGTGCGCTACACCTACGATTCCGCCGGCGACGAGACCAGCGTCACCGATGAGGTCGGCGAGACCACAACCTACACATACGATCCGATGGGTCGCGTCCTCACCGAGGAAAACCCCGTCCAGGCCGCGGCCGGCCGGGACGTCGCCTATGCCTACGACGCCGATGGCAATCTGATCACCAAGACCGAGACGCCCGGCGGTACCGGCATTATCGTCGATCAGGTCACCAGCTACACGTATAATGCCCGGAACGAGCTGGCGAGCGTGACGGATGCCCTCGATAACACAACCACTTACGCCTATGATCCCGCCGGCAACGAGACGGTCGACGTCGATCCGCTCGGCAATCGAACAACCTATACATACGACAATGACAGCAACATGCTGACCGCCAAGGACTGCGCTCGGCACCACGACCTACACCTACGACGCGGATGACGAGGTAACCGCGGAGACGGACCCGAACGGCAACACGACCCACTATGGCTATAACAATCTGGGCGAGGAGACGACGGTCACGCTCCCGGGCCTCAGCTCGCCGACGACCTATACGTACGACGAGGACGGAGACCTGCTCAAGACCACCGATCCCAATAATCACGTTACAAGTTATGTCTATAATGCCCTGAACGAGGAAACCTCGACGACCAACGCCGACGGCGACACGACCAGCTACACCTACGACGGCGACGGCAACGTCCTGACCGAATCCGACGGCCTGGGTCACACCACCAGCTATGGCTACGATGCGATGGACCGCGAAGTCACGCAGACGCAACCGTCCGGCGGTGGGACGACGTCCTACACCTACGATGGTGCCGGAGACTTGACGAGCGTCACCGACACGGATGGCAATGTCACTTCGTACACTTACAACGCGGCCCACGAGGTCGCCACCGAGACTAGCCCGACCGGCGGCGTTATGACGTACACATACGACCTCCTGGGCAACGTGACGCAATCGGTGGATCCGGACGGCCATACGATCGACTACGGCTACAACGCCGACAACGAGGAAACGACCGAGACCTGGGTCAATCCTCTGGGCGGATCAGCGCTGGACATCATCACCTACACCTACAACGGCGACGGCGAGGTGACCAAGGTCAGCGACAACAACGCCACCTACGAATACTCCTACAACGCCGAGGGCGAGGTCACCAGCCAGGGCGACGTCGGCTCGGCGAACTTGCCCACGGTGACCCTGACCTACTCCTACGACCCGGCCGGCAACGAGACCAGCATGAGCGACAGCCTGGGTGGCGTGGTCAGTTACACCTACGACGTGCGAGACGAGCTGACCAGCATGACCCTCTCGGGCTCGGGGATCTCGGCCGAGGCGGTCGCGTTCACCTACGACAACACCGGCAACATGACCGGCCTGACCCGTTACTCAAACCTGGCAGAGACCTCGGTCGTCGCCACGACGAGCTTCGTCTACGACGCCGCCAATCAAATGACCGGCATCACGGACAAGAACTCCAGCGGCACGACGCTGGTCTCCTACGCCTACACCTACGACGCCGCCAGCCGGGTGACGCAGGAGGTCCGCGATTGGAGCTCGGGATCGTCGACCGACACCCTGACCTATGGCTACACGAATAACAACCAGTTGACGAACGTATCGCACACCGACACGTCGTTCAGCAACGAGAGTTTCAGCTACGACGCCAACGGCAACCAAACCGGCACGGGCTACATGACTAGCACCGGCAACGAGCAGACGGCCTCGCCGGGCTACACCTACACCTACGACGCCGACGGCAACATGATCACGATGACCCAGACCTCGACGGGCGATGTCTGGACGTACACGTATGATTTCCGCAATCGCCTGGTCGGCGCGATGGAGACCTCCGGGAGCACGACCCTTGAGCAGGTGACCTACACATACGACGCCCTGGACAACCGGATCGGAATGGACGAGAATGGGACGCAGACCTGGACGCTCTATGACGGCTCGGATCCGATCATGGACTTCAACAGCTCCGGCTCTTTGGAAATGAGATATCTGAACGGCCCGGCTGGTGACCTGGTTGACACAGTGTTGGCTCGTCAGACGTCCGGTGGGACAGTTTCGTGGTATCTGCCCGACCGGCTGGGCACGATCCGCGACCTTATCAACAACTCGGGTTCGATCATCGATCACGTTGACTACAGCGCTTTCGGCACGGTGCTCGACGAGTCGAGTCCGTCGAATGGCGACCGGATGATGGGCTTCGCAGGGCTGGAGCGAGATACCTTAACGGGACTCAATTTGGCGGTCGAGAGGGTCGAGGTTTCGGCGGCCGGCAGGTGGTCAAGCCTGGATCCTCTAAGATTCGGAGGCGGCAGCTCGAACCTGTACAGTTACGCAGCGAACAATCCAGTTAACTATATTGACCCCGAAGGAGATGCTGACATCGAACTTCGTTATAATTATCTTTTCGGGAAGAACGGTGGATTCTATCACACTTTTATTGTGGTCACTGATCCAGACACTGGGAAGCAGTGGTATTTTCGTGGTGGACCGGAACTCGAGGGTCCGCTTGACTACGGCTTCATCGTAACCGAGGTAGGAGTTTTTGAGCGGAGAACGGTCGATTATCCGGATATACCCGGTAAGAATGGATCGCCTGGAATCGAGAACGGAAGGCCTGTCGTCGTGGGCAGGAAGTTCTCCGACGACAATCCGGCTGAAATCTACGTGACAAAGCTTCGAAACCTGAAGAAGTTCTACAACGGACGCAACATCAAATACCGCCCACTCGGAAGAAACAGTAATACTGTGGCCCACGACGCTTTTAGTCAGATTTGTGGAGGAGCTAGGCCAGAGCCTCCAGTGAATGCTCCGGGCTCGAAGCTCTCAATCCCTTAGCCCTCAATGAAGGCTGTCGCCCTTGTGATATAAGTGGTCTAGAATTATCAGAGAATGTTCTCTGAATCAAGGATAAATGAGAAATGGCATTTGCTTACCGAAGTTTATGTTTAGTATTCTTAGCATGTTTTATGGCGGGTTGTACCGCGAGTCAACACGTAACCCGTAACATCAAAGATTCCTCCACAATGACGCGAGTTATCCTAAAGGCACTCCCGCCAGGAACGCCCTTAGAAAAAGCTGCACAATTTATGACAGACCAAGGATTTGTCTGTTCATATGTTCAAAATGAGTCTTTTATGGATAGAAATAATATTGATTACGTCTATTGTTGCAGGACTGATTCTGGAGAGTTGGTCAAACGTAAGTGGTTTGTCGCAATTGTTGTTGTAGACGGGAGAGTTATCGAGATTCTAGCGGATACTGGACTCGTAGGCCTATGAGCGGAAACGCAGACCTGGGGTCCGCAGACCTGGGGTTAGACTTTGTTTCTTGTTTCCAGGCCGCTCGTCTCCTCGTATCCAACAGTTCAAAGAAGCAAGAAGTAGAGTCGAGGTGTGGCGCGGTGGCTCTGTCGCATCGACCAGGCTCCGTTTCCACACCCCGCTCATCAAACTGGACAGGCGGTTTTCCCGCATCCAGCTTTCGTTACAAGGCGTTTCTCATCAAATGAGTTCACACCTTTCGCTCACGAAACAGTGTGGCTACGTCCGTTGAAGTTGGTGTAGTCCCAACTCCTGGTGCAGGTAGGTGTCGGGGTACTGTGTTCGACCCTGACCCGGCACCTTGAACTTCGCACACAACCACTGACGCACCCGGAAGCGGGCGTGGCTGTCGATGGCGCGGTAGGCCGGACTGACGGTTCCGATGCGAAAATAGTTGGACCAGCCGCGCAGTTTGCGATTGATCCGACCAATCTGCTTCTCGACATCCAGCCAGGTCGTCTTGCGCTCCGTCAGTTCACTGATCTCGCTACAGAGCCGGTCGATCTTCTTCCGCGACGGACGTGGTCCCACATAGGGCTCGCCTGTGCGACGGTCGTAGTTCCGGCCGAGGGTGTAGCCCAGGAAGTCGAACGTCTCATCCGGAAGGCGGCATAGCCGCGTCTTGGTCTCGTTCACCGTCAGCTTCAGCCGGGACATCATCCCACGCATCACGACCATGGCCTCTTCGGCTGTGCCGTGACAGCAGATGACGAAGTCGTCCGCATAGTTGACGATTCGCGCGACGAGACGTCGCTCATGCCCCCCCGTCTTCCATCCCTTCACAAATCGTCGCATGTAGATATTCGACAACAATGGCGAAATCGGAGACCCTTGTGGGGTCCCCATCGCCAGGTCTTTGTTCCGGGTCGTTCGACGGCGATGCCCTTGCCCGTCGGTCTCTTCCACCGGCGTCTCCAGCCACATCTTGATCAGCCGTAGTACGCGGCCGTCGCTGATCCGCCGCGACACCGATTTCATCAACTCGGGGTGAGGAATCGTATCGAAATATCCGGATAAGTCCGCGTCCACCACCTCGGTGTGCCCTTTCCTGACCAGCCGTCCCACTTGGCGAACGGCGTCCAGGGCGTTGCGCTCCGGGCGATAGGCGTGTTGTTCGGGCTCCAAGTCGGCCTCGAAGATCGGCTCCAAGACCAGCACAGCAGCCATCTGCACCACGCGATCACGGATGCACGGAATCCCTAGCGGTCTTTGCTTGCCATCCCCTTTGGGTATGTACACACGTCGGACCGGCAGGGACTGATACGTCTGGTCCCTCAGCTCTTCCGCCAGATCGTCCAACCAGCGATCGACACCGCACGCCTCGATATCGGCGAAACTCTGGCCATCCACCCCCGGTGCGCCGCCGTTGGCACGGCAGCGAGCGTAGGCGAAGCCCAGGACATCGCGGCGGTAAATCTTGTCGTACAATGCGTAGAATCGATAGTCGGGCGAGTTCTTCGCTTTGGTGTGCAACGCCGTCTGCAACTTCCCAACCTTCGGCGGAGGTATTAGGCCCATGCCAATCTCCCGGCTGTCGGCCGCTTGTTGCGTTGACCTTGAACTAAGGCCCCTTCCCTCAACCGGAGTTACCCGGCGTCGATGGTACTACGGGCCTATCCGCCACCCCAGGCGGCCCGGCCTATCCCTCGCGGGCGTCCGGTTGAGGGTCACACGCCCTCACCGCTTGGGGCTTCCCGTGTTGCGTTGATCCCCGTGTACAGACATGCCGTCGTCATTACCCCGGTGGCCCACTGGGTCGGATCGCTCGTGAAACAGCGTATTCCAGCCGTTTACATTGCTCGCCAGCGGCTGCGGCCTTCCCCATCTTAGTGCAAGGTCGGCGTCCACATTGGTCGTTTCGAGGCCTGCTCGACGTTCACTCGCGTTACGGCCTGCCTGCTCGCTGCATCGCCTAGGCGACACATTGTCTCGAAGGCTCCGACGGTTTCGTTACCTCCACCGCCGCTCCGATAGCTACTGGCTGGAGCGACCCAGTTGCCAGGTGGGAGTTGCACCCACTGAAGACCAACACCTTTCCACGGCGCACACAAAGTCTGACCCCATCAAGGCTCTTCGAAAAGGCGAAGAGCCAGTTGAAGGATCGAAACACAAATGAATTATCGGAAACGCTCGTCGAATTGGCTGAGCCGGTGATTAATTTGCCGTTGAGTACAGCTACCAAGGGACGAGTACCGGATCAACTGGAGGGCCGAAGTACGCATAAACGTTCTTGGGGTCCAGCCGGATGACCGCGTTGAAATCGGCGGTGGCCTTGTCATATTCCATCATTGCCTGCCAGACACATCCGCGGCTGAAGTAGACATCTGAATTTTCCGGGAACGAGGTGGATGGCCTCGCTATAATCGGCAATCGCCTTGTCGTACTCTCTTTTCTCGGCCCATGCGTAGCCGCGGCTTTTGAAGGCGTATACGTTCTTGGGATCAAGGCGGATTGCCTCGGTGAAGTCGGCGATCGCTTTATCAAAATCCTTCGTTTCGCTCCAAGCATGGCCGCGGCTGTTTAAGGCGTATACGCACTTGGGATCAAGGCGGATTGCCTCGGCGAAGTCGGCGATCGCCTTGTCATAATCCGTCTTATCGCTCCTGGCCTGGCCGCGGCTAATGTAGAAGGAGGCAGATTGGGAATCGAGTCGGAGGACCAACAAGGCTCCTCCAACGCTGAGGATCAACAAGAGGAATAGGGCCAGCAGCGCCCGCACATTCGGGCACATGTGGCGACACACCCACCAGGAACCCTTGCTTGGCTGCTTCGACATCTTGTCGTCCTGTAAAGATTGACCACTTAACCCACAGCTTAAACCGAATCCATCCCGCAAACCATCCTCGCTCCTCGATTCGGCTTCTTAGACATACGGGACACGATGAGCAGTAGGAAGAGGGAGGATAGATAGAATCTGTTGCAGAACAATCTTTCAAAAAGGCATGGACTCGATATAGTCTCATTATGGCAAGCGAATCGGTGATTTCCAGTGGAAAAGAGAAAAGGGGACATAAGGATTCAATGGCTCTATTGGGAACGCCCTCTCGGCATCAATTCGCGGCACAGAACGCCTGTTCGAGGGCCAGTGTTCGTTATGCCCCCTTACCTCGCCTCTCCTTCCAGTTCCGCGAGTGCCTCGGCCAACTCATCCTGGCGTGCGTATGACGCCAGCCTCCTCAGTATGACCGACGGCGGCACTGTCCCTATGCGGATGGGCGCAGCCATGTGCAGCTCTTCGTCCCAATTCCCGGTGATGGACCGCAGATCGATACGTCCGCCGATCATGCTCTCGAGCAGCCCAAAGCGTCGCTACTCATCCATGACGTAGAGCGTGCGTTCCTCGAAGAGCGTGCGTTCCTCGAGAGCGCGGGTACTCGGAGAGAAGCGGGATCCCAGCAGATGGGGGGACGGAAACGGGGACGCAGCTAGTTCTCGATTCTAGCTGCGTCCCCGTTTCAGAGACCAGGTTCCGATCAGGGGGGACGGAAACGGGGACGCAGCTAGTTCCCGATTCTAGCTGCGTCCCCGTTTCAGAGACCCGATCATCGATCATGTCGATTACAGCGCCTTCGGCACGGTGCTCGACGAGTCGAGTCCGACGAGTGGCGACCGGATGACGGGCTTCGCGGGGCTTGAGCGGGATACGGTTACAGGCTTGAACTTGGCGGTGTACCGGGAAGAGAATCCCACGACCGCTCGGTGGGATAGCCTGGATCCGCTGGGATTCGCGTCAGGCACGAGTAATTTGTTCGGCTACACGTCAAATGATTCCCCGAATTCGGTCGATCCTAGCGGACTGGGACCAGTACTTGTTACGGGAGGATCAACCGGGTTGGAGATACGACCTAATAATCATGGAAGCGGAACCTTTACTTGGACTCTACCAGACGGAGGAGTAATGGCGATTACAATCCGTCGTCCCAGGCCGAGACCTAGGAGACGTCCCGAACGTGCAGAGTTGCCTTTTGGAATTCCAGACCTGTTCGCTGGTGCCCACTGCCAATACGACAACGGCGACGAGGCACCTGAAGGAAATGATACTGACGTTGAGGTGGGGTTGGGCGATGGCTTAGGAGGTACATTGAACATGGGCCAAGGGCCTGGCTATGGGCTCTCTGGTGGTGGACCTTTCAGCGGGCTGTCGGACCCCCTTGGGACACCGCCAGGGCTTGTGATCGGCGGTACGATACCAGATCCGACGCGGCTGGGTCCTCAAATGCTCGGTCCTGGTGGAAAAGGCCCCGGTAACCCATTGCCCATGTACTCTCCGCCTGCGTTCGACATACCACCCGGGTTCACCCTTCTACCGGACCAATCACCACCACCAGCATCGCCACACATCGTCGGCCCGTACGATTTTCCCTGGGACTGGGTCATCCGCTGGCTAAAAGGCCGGTAGTGCTTGTATTTCTCTATGAAAGGGTCGAATCCCATGACGGCTGGCGAGGGTGGACACGACAATGTCAACGTTGCGCAACTTATTGCAACGCTACATTACCTTGAGAGATCAATTCGCCGCTTGCAGAGGGACAGAAACGTCGCGTTGGTCCTGCTTTGTATTCTGAGCTTAACCGCGGTGTATGTAGGCTCTTCAGTCATTTTCAAGATTGACAAAGCCGAATTAAATCGATTCAAAACAAATCATTTAGTTACAGAGCAGTTGTTCGTTCAGGCTCCGAACGGAAATGGGAAGTGCGTGATCAGCTTTCTTGACAATTCCGGCCCATTGCTGGCATCCTACGACAGCAAGGGTAACAGCCGGATGATTCTTGGCTTGAAATCTAATGGAGATCCGGAGATTGCCCTCTTTAGTTCCAGGGGCAAACCACAATTATCCATTCGATCGGACTCTCTCGGAAACGACGCAATTCCCACTGTGACCCTTCACGGATCAAGCTTGGTGAAAAGTCTTCACTTCGGAGTAGCACCTGATGATTTACCCTTTATTAGCCTGGCCGATCAAGAAGGTCGGAATCGTGCGACGGTGATGATATCGAAAGACGGTAAGTCCGTAGTCCAACTGACGAATTCCGACGGAAGGCGATGTATCCAGTTGTTGACAACGTCTGATGGCGATCCCTCAGTGCTGAGGATTATCGGGGAAAATAATAATGCTTATGAGGTTAGCAAGTGAGGAACCCGAGGACACCGAGCGAGCAGGGCGGTTTTTGAAGTGAAGAAAGGCGTCCGAAGAGAAAAGGGGACATAAGGATTTAATCGCTCTTTCGGGGACGCTTTTCGGCGTCAATTCGCAACAGAAAAAGGGACATAAGGATTCAAGGGCTCTTTTGGGGACGCCCTCTCGGCATCAATTCGCGGCACAGATCGCCCGTTCGAGGGTCAGTATTCGTTATGCCCCCTTTTCCCGCCTCTCCTTCCAGTTCCGCGAGTGCCTCGGCCAACTCATTCTCGCGTGCGTATGACGCCAGCCTGCTCAGCATGACCGACGGCGGCACTGTCCCGATGCGGATGGGCGCAGCCATGCGCAGCCCTTCGTCCCAATTCCCGATGATGGACCGCAGATCGATACGTCCGCCGATCATGCTGTCGAGCAGCCCATACCGTCGCTACTCATCCATGACGTAGAGCGTGCGTTCCTTTAGAGCGCAGGTACTCGGAGAGAAGCGGAATCCCAGCAGATGGCAGTGCCCAAACTGTGGTCCGCTCCCGATCCCACGACATCGGGTAATCGCGGCACACGGCTGTCACGGTTCGAGCCCTCGCCCGTACCTTCCCCGGACGCGGCTAGCCGGCGGTCGCCTCAACGCGACAGCATCCGGCCGACCGCCGCGCCCAGCACCACCGCCGCGAGCCCCGCGGCGACGCTCCCGACGACGTAACCGAGGAAAGACCAGGTCTCTCCCCGCTCCCAGAGCGTCATCGCCTCCAGGGAGAAGGAGGAGAACGTGGTGTATCCGCCCAGGAATCCGACCACAACCAGCAGCCGCGCGTGGGGATGCGGCAGCCATCGACTCAAGAGCACCGTGAGCAGTCCGATCGCGAACGACCCCGTGACGTTGATCGCCAACGTCGCCCAGGGGAACCGCGCGCCGATCGACCGGGTGATGGCGACACCCAGCCAGTATCGGGCGTTGACCCCCAGGCTGCCACCGACCGACAGCAACGCGACCTGGTTCCATGTCTCCACGCCGAGTACCCCTTACGAATCTTGACGGTTTGACTTGACTTTGCGAGGGCGCGCCGCCAAGCTGTTGGGACGGACCCCGATTCACCCGGCCCTCATGGCCGACGGCTCGGTGGCTACGGGTTCCGCGCCTATCCGCACGCCGGTCCTTCGAATCCGATGATATCCTAAACCATTCGATCGAAAAATCGCTCGTGCCGAGAGGATGACTGACCGCCTTCGGCCAGTCGTTCGTCCACCTCGGGAATGGGTCAGGTTCATGTCCAGAGCGTCTCTCGATCGGGGGCGATGGTCGGGTTGTAAGTGACTGACGAGCGAGGATCTCGTTGATCGATCCATCAGGGCCCGGCATCCAGGAGAGTCCCCAATGTCCTCCCGACCGCGATGGCATCGCATCCGGCCGCTGCGCAAGCGGGTCGTCCGACCGATCGTGGAAGAACTGGAGATTCGCCTCGTCCTCTCGATCGAGCTGCCGATCTTCCCCCACGGCCACCATGTGCCCGGCGTGATCCCCACCGGCACCACGGTGCCCCTGGACTTCGGCTCGCCCGTGCCGATCGGCTATACCCCACCCCAGCTCGACGCGGCCTACAACATCAACAAGGTGACGTTCGGCTCGATCAAGGGGAATGGCGCGGGCCAGACCATCGCGATCGTCGACGCCTACGACGAGCCCGCCTTCCTGGACAGTACGGATCCGAATTTCAGCACCAGTGACCTCGCTCAGTTCGACCAGCAGTTCGGCCTGATCGACCCGCCGAGCTTCACCAAGTACAACCAGTTCGGCCAGACCGCGACCAAGGACCTGCCCGGCCCGGACCCGGCCGGGGCGGGCAATGCCAGCGGCAATTGGGAGATGGAGGAGGCCCTCGACGTCGAATGGGCGCACGCCGTCGCCCCCAAGGCGAGCATCGACCTGGTCGAGGCGAACACCGACACCAATAACAACGACCTGTTCACGGCCGTGGCCACGGCCGCCGCACTGCCGGGCGTGTCGGTCATCTCGATGAGCTGGGGCCTCGACGAATACCAGGGCCAGCAGACCGATCGACAGCATCTTCACCACGCCCGCCGGCCACCAGGGGGTCACCTTCGTCGCCGCGGCGGGCGACCAGGGGTCCCCGGGATATTATCCGGCCTACTCGCCCAACGTGGTCGCCACCGGCGGCACCACGCTGCTGCTGAAGTCGAACAACGCGATCCAGAGCGAGAACGCCTGGTCCGGCAGCGGCGGCGGGACCAGCCAGTTCGAGCCCGAGCCGGCCTACCAGGAAGGCGTGCAATCGACCGGCATGAGGACCATCCCCGACGTCGCCTGGGACGCCGATCCCAACACCGGCGTCGCCGTCTACGACTCGTACGACGACACCGATAGCAGCGGCCCCTGGATGGACATCGGCGGGACGAGCGTCGCATCGCCGTGCTGGTCGGGCCTGATCGCCATCGCCAACCAGGGGCGGATCATCGAGGGCGCAACGACCCTCGACGGGCCCACCCAGACCCTGCCCGCACTCTATACCGCACCCTCGATCGACTTCAACGACATCACCAACGGGAGCAACGGGGGCTTCGGGCCGGCCCCGGGCTACGACGAGGTCACCGGGCTGGGCAGCCCGAAGGCCAACCTGCTGATCCCCACTCTGGTGGCCTACGGGGCGGCGAACCAGATCGTCGCGACCGCCCAGCCGCCCGAGCAGCGTGATCGCCGGCGACTCGTTCGGCGTCGCGGTCTCCGCCGAGAACGTCGCAGGGCTATGTCGACCCGTCCT
Source organism: uncultured Planctomycetota bacterium (assembly GCA_963777695.1). GTDB lineage: Bacteria > Planctomycetota > Planctomycetia > Isosphaerales > Isosphaeraceae > CAVZRC01. Next base: position 3,993,256 of record CAVZRC010000004.1, on the reverse strand, counting down.
TCGACGGCACCATGACCATCTCGCTGGATGCGACCCGATGGCGCACTCGCTCGGCGGCACGCTCAGCGTGACGGCCGTCAACGGCGTGGCGCTCTTCGACGGCCTGACGATCGACCAGCTCGGCAACGGCTATAGCTTCAAGGTGACCAACTCCCAGTTCGGCTCGATCACGACCGATACCTTCAACATCATCGCCAACCCGACGCCGAACGAGGGTACGTACTATCCGGTGCCGACCGACGCCAGCCTCCGCGGCGACATCGAGGCGGCCGACAGCAACGGCTTCGCGATCAATAACATCATCCTGTCGACCGCGACCTATGTGCTCACCGACCGGAAGGCCGGTCAGATCGTGATCCAGAACAGCTCGCGTCTGCCGGCGAAGACCTTGAACGTCGTCGGCTCGGGCGAGACCAGCACGACGATCGAGCCGGGGATTTTCCCCTGGGACGACCGGATCTTCGAAGTGCTCGCGACGAGCCCGACGGCCATGACGGCGGTTTTCCAGGGCCTGACGATCTCGGGGGGCAACGCGACCGGCGGCGGCGTCCTGGGAGGCGAGGCGGCGCTGGGCGGCGGGCTGCTGATCGACGGCGGCAGCGTGTTGATGAATCGAGTGGCCGTGGCGCAGGACCAGGCCGTCGGCGCCGCCGGGGGCAACGGGGCGGCCGCGTCGAAGGGCAATCCGGCGGGCGACGGCGGCAAGGGCGAGATCGGCCGCGGCGGGGGCATCTATCTGGCCGCCGGCACCCTGAAGCTCATCGACGACACATTCCGCGACGACTTCGCCGTCGGCGGAAGCGGCGGCGACGGCGGCGGCAACAAGATGGCTTCCTCCGGCCCGGCGGGAGTCGGCGGCGTGGGGAATTCGGCGGCCGGCGGCGGCGTCTACGTCGCCGGGGGCCAACTCGTCGGCTCGCAGGACAACTTCTCCGGCAATGGGGCCATCGGTGGCAAGGGGGGCAAGGGCGGCGCCGGCGGGCTCGGCAGTAAAGGCAGTGCCGGCGGCGCCGGCGGCGCCGGCGGGCCGGGCGGCTCCGCGACCGGCGGCGCCATCTACCTGGCACAGGGGAGTATCACGCTGGCCGGCGGCCTCATCCAGGGGAACATGGCCACGGGCGGCGCGGGCGGGCTCGGCGGCGACGGCGGGGCCGGTAGCGCCCTGGTGGCCAGCAGCATCGGCCTGTCCGGGCTGACATCCTCGGGCCAGGCCGGCTCGGGTTCCCCGAGCAAGTCGATCTTGTCGTCGATTCTCAACGGCGGCTTCTCGGGTTCGGGCCTGCTGCACGGCGGGCCGGGCGGCGCCGGCGGGCTCGGCGGAGCCGGCGGCCAGGGGATCGGGGGCGGGGTCTATGTCGGCGGGGGGTCGATCAGCATCGCGACCGCCACGGCGAGTGGCAATGAGGCGGTGGGCGGCCAGGGGGGAACCGGCGGCATCGGCGGCCATGCGGCCTTGAGCCTGGGCGACCTCGGCGGCTTCGGTGGCTTCGGCGGCTCCGGCAGCCTATCCGGCTCCGGCAGCGGCGGAGGGGGCGGGGCCGTCCCTTACGGCGGCTCCGGCGGCCTCGGCGGTGCCGGCGGGACCGGTTCCGGCGGCGCGCTGTATCTCGCGGCCGGCACGGTCACGCTCAACGCCGACACCCTCAGCGGCAACTCGGCCATGGGCGGCGTCGGCGGGACCGGCGGGACCGGGGGCCCCGGCGGATTCGCCGGCGGCCTCAGCGGGATCGGCAGTGGCAGCCGCGGCGGTAGCAGCGGTGGCGGCAGTGGCGGCGGGTCTCAATTGACGAGCGGGGGCGGCTCTTCCTCTGGCTTTGGCGGGGGGTCATCCGGGAACGGCGGGATCGCCAGCGGCGGACCCGGCGGCGATGGCGGCGTCGGCGGGCTGGGACAGGGTGGGGCCCTCTATGTCACCGGCGGAACGATCACCGCGTTCAACAACACCATCGCCATGAACTCCGCCGATGGCGGTGCCGGCGGCACCGGGGGCGCCGGAGGCCCCGGGGGCAGCAACGGACTGGGCAAGGGCGCGCCGGAGCGGCCGGAAAGGCCGGCGACCTCCGATGCCGGCGGCCTCTATGTCGATGGGGGTGTCGTCAACCTCTACAGCAGTACCGTCGCGCTGAATACCCAGACCGGCTTGATCCGCGTCGCGGGGACCGTCACCGCGGTGAGCACCCTCTTCGCCGGTAATACGTCCGGCGACGACTCCGGCAATATCAACGCCACCTACTCGCTCTTCCAGAAGGCCCCGACCAACGGAACGGTCACCGGCAGCCACAACCTCATCGGCGTCAACCCGCTGCTCGCCACCGCGGGGCTTACCAACACTAACGGCGGGCCGACGGATACGATCGCCTTGCAGTCGAACAGCCGGGCCATCGGCGCGGGGTCCAATCCCGAGAATCTCTTCACCGACCAGCGCGGCTACGGCCCGAGGACCGGAACTCACGGCACCGACATCGGCGCCTACCAGCATGACGCGACGGCAGACACCACGCCCCCAACGTTCAACTCCAATGCGACCGACGTGACCGGCTCGAACGCCTCCGCCCTCGACCCGTACACGTTCACGGTCACCTTCACGGATAATACGGCCGTCTCGGCCTCGAGCATCGCGGGCGCCGTCGTCGAGGTCATCCCCCCCGGCGGGGGCAATCCGATCGTCGCGACGGCCACAGCGACCCTAGCCGTCGGGACGACCGACCCGTTCGGGGACGCCCCGTCAATCGTCGTCACCTACCAGATCACGCCTCCGGGCGGCTCCTGGACGGCCATCGACAACGGCACCTACACGTTGAACCTGATCGGGACACCCGTCACCGACATCGCCGGCAACGCCCTCGCCTCCGGGACACTCGGAACCTTCACGGTCCAAACCCTATTCCTCGGGAAGGACACCACGACGCAGGGCACCTGGGAGGGCTTCTACGGCTCCCAGGGCTACGACGTCGTGGGCGGGCCGTCCAGCCTGCCCTCCTACGCCAGCGTCACACCGGCGGGCGCAGTCCCTCTATACCTGGACGACCACCTCGAACGCCCCCCAAGCCCTGGAAGTGCCCGGCTCGAGCGGCCGCATCGCCGCCGTCTGGTTCTCCCCCACCAGCTTCAGCGTCAGCCTCAAGCTGAGCGACGGCCAGGAGCACGACCTGGAGCTCTACTTCGACGACTGGGACGGCAAGGGCCGCGCCGAGACGGTGCAGATCAGCACCGCCGCGGGCGCCGTGCTGGACACCCAGACCATCTCGTCGTTCGCCGGCGGCGTGTACCTGGGCTGGGAGGTCTCGGGTAACGTGGTGATCACGATCACCGCCACGGCCGGCCCCAATGCCATCCTCAACGGCCTGTTCCTCGACGCGACGACCAGCTCCACCGGCACGGCCACCTTCCTCGAGTCGGATACCACGACACAGGGCACCTGGGAGGGCATCTACGGCGCCCAGGGCTCGGACATCGTGGGCGGGCCGATCAGCCCGCCTTCCGACGCCACCATCAGGCCGTCCGGGCAGTCCGCCTATACCTGGACGACCACCTCGAACGACGCCCGCGCCTTGCAGTTGCCCGGCTCGAGCAACCGCGTCGCCGCCGTCTGGTACTCCACCACCAGCTTCAGCGTCGACGTCAACCTGGGCGACGGCCAGGAGCACGACCTGGAGCTCTACTTCGACGACTGGGACAACAAGGGTCGCGCCGAGACGGTGCAGATCAGCACCGCCGCGGGCGCCGTGCTGGACACCGAGACCATCTCGTCCTTCATCGGTGGCAAGTACCTGGGCTGGGAGGTCTCGGGCGACGTGGTGATCACGATCACCGCCAAGGCCGGCCCCAATGCCGTACTCAACGGCCTGTTCCTCGACGCGACGACCAGCTCCACCGGCACCGCCAGCTTCATCGAGTCCGATACGACGACACAGGGCACCTGGGAGGGCATCTACGGCGCCCAGGGCTCGGTCATCGCGGGCGGGCCGATCAGCCCGCCCTCCGACGCCACCATCAAGCCGTTCGGGCAGTCCGCCTATACCTGGACGACCACCTCGACCGACGCCCGCGCCTTGCAGTTGCCCGGCTCGAGCAACCGCATCGCCGCCGTCTGGTACTCCCCCACCAGCTTCAGCGTCGACGTCAACCTGGGCGACGGCCAGGAGCACGACCTGGAGCTCTACTTCGACGACTGGGACAACAAGGGTCGCGCCGAGACGGTGCAGATCAGCACCGCCGCGGGGGTCGTCTTGTCCACCGAGACCATCTCGTCGTTCGCCGGCGGCAAATACCTGGACTGGGAGGTCTCGGGCAACGTGGTGATCACGATCACCGCCAAGGCCGGCCCCAATGCCGTACTCAACGGCCTGTTCCTCGACGCGGCGACCAGCTCCACCGGCGCCGCCAGCTTCCTCAAATCGGACACGACGACGCGAGGGACCTGGGAGGGCATCTACGGCGTCCAGGGCTCGGACATCGTGAGCGGGCCGATCAGCCTGCCCTCCTATGCCACCGTCAGGCCGTCCGGGCAGTCCACCTATACCTGGACGACCACCTCGACCGACGCCCGCGCCTTGCAGTTGCCCGGCTCGAGCAACCGCATCGCCGCCGTCTGGTACTCCCCCACCAGCTTCAGCCTCGGCGTCAATCTTGGTGACGGCCAGGCGCACGACCTGGAGCTCTACTTCGACGACTGGGACAGCAAGGGCCGCGCCGAGACGGTGCAGATCAGCACCGCTGCGGGCGCCGTCCTGTCCACCGAGACCATCTCATCGTTCGCCGGCGGCGAGTACCTGGACTGGGAGGTCTCGGGCAACGTGGTGATCACGATCACCGCCACGGCCGGCCCCAATGCCGTCCTCAACGGCCTGTTCCTCGACAATCCGACCTGACGTCAGGGAGACGTCCGCGTGAACTGAAGCGATGCTCGCATGATGCGCCCTGCGGACAGTCTCGCTTGTTGGGCGCGGGTCTCCCGACCCCGCCCAACAGAGAGATTCCAGACATCGACTCACTTCGACGCCCCGGCCTGAGATGCCGCATGGGTGACCGAGATCCTGGGCCGGGGCGGTGGCGGCATGCCGTCGCCGATGTAGAAGCCCGGCTGCGTCGGTTGGTTGTAGCCGACGTTCTGCCAGGCCACGGACAGGCGATACTGAGGGTCGTGCATCAGGGTGAATAGCCGGTGATCCGTGGGGATCGTGGTTATGTAGATGCGGAGCTCCTTGTCGTCGCGCGTCCGCCAGATGACTTCTTCCCGCCAATCGCCGAGGATATCGGCGCAGAGGGCCGGGGTCGATTTCGTCCCGTTGTTCGCCGTGCAGTTCTCGGCGACGACCAGCGGCGACTCGGTGCCGGCCTCCCAGTTCCACTTGGTGATGCGATTGTCGTTGAGGATCTCGCGGAGCAGGTCGCCGTCCCACCAGACGCCGAAGTTACACGACCGCGGCTTGCGGTCGGAGATCGTCTCTCCCTTGACGTTCCAGAGTCCCGACAGGCCCGGGCCGGAGGCCCACATTTCATAGCCGGGGTGGCGGGGGTCGATGTCCATGGCCACGCCTCGGCCGACGTCGGTCGAGCTCTTGCCCCAGAGGAGCCGGCCCGTCCTCGCGTCGCGGAACTCCGCGCCGTTCGGGTGTCGGGGCCGCTCGTGGATGTCGAAGACTTCCAGGCCGGGCCGGGTCGGGTCGATGTCGGAGAGGTGCAACGCATCGCCGTGCCCCCAGCCCGTCGCGTAGAGCCCCTTGCCGTTGTCGTCGATGCAGCAGGCCCCGTACACGATCTCATCCTTGCCGTCACCGTCCACGTCGCCGACGCTGAGGTTGTGGTTCCCCTGGCCGCGATAGGCGCGGTTGCCCGGCGTCCCGTCGTCGGTGTCGAACGTCCAGACGCGCGAGAGCTTGCCGTCGCGCCAGTTCCACGCGACCAGGACCGTCCTCGTATAATAACCCCGGCACATGACCACGCTGGGCCGGACGCCGTCCACATAGGCCACGCAGGCCAGGAACCGGTCGACGCGATTGCCGTAATTGTCGCCCCAGTCGGCGACCCGACCTCGGGGCGGGATGTAGTCGGCCGTGGCGAGCGCCCGGCCCGTCAGGCCGTCGAAGACGGTCAGGTACTCGGCGCCGGCCAGGACATAGCCCGCCGAATTGCGATCGTCGACCTTGACGTCGCCGATCATCTGTCCCGTGCCATCCACGGTCCCATCGGCGGTCTTGCAGACCAGCTCGGCCCGGCCGTCGCCGTCGAGGTCGTAGACCAGGAACTGGGTGTAGTGTGCCCCCTCGCGGATGTTCTTGCCCAGGTTGATCCGCCAGAGGAATGTCCCGTCGAGCTTGTAGGCATCGAGGATCGGCTCGCCGGTCCTGCCCGACTGCGAGTTGTCGCGCCCTCGCGAAGCCTGATGCAGGACGATCTCGTATTCGCCGTCGCCGTCGAGGTCGCCGACACTCGCATCGTTGGGGCTGTAGCCCTCGGGCGTCCGGAGCGGGATCGCCAGGTAGGGGCGGGCCGGGGCGTTCGCGGCCAGTCGGAATGGGGCGCTCGCCTCTCCTGATCGCTCACCCAGCACCGGGCGCACGGAGTAGGCCAGCGACTGTCTCGGGTCCGCGCCCTCGTCGAGGAAGGCGGTCGAATTCGCGATCGGGCTGGCATTGAGTCTCGACGGCCGGCCGTCGCCGGTCGTGCGGTAGAGGTTGAAAGCGACGTCGTCGGGATCGGTCCCGAGCAGCCGCCAGCTCACGAAGACTTTCCCATCTCCCCGCTTGATGGCGACCACGCCACGGCCGAGCCGCTCCACCTGCCGCGCCCCGGCCGCGTCTTCGGCCCGCGAGCACTTGACCGACCACGGACAGGCCAATAGGGCCAGCAGGACTCCTGAGATCACCAGACGACGATGGATGACAGGGCAGGGGAGTTGCATCTCAGGTCTTCCTCCCAGGTTCGAGCGGAAAACAAGGCCCGGGCCAATATCGGATCAATTCATTCGGATATCTCGCCATCGTGGCGATAGCGGATCACCCGCACATCCTCGACCACGATCAAGCCGGCGCCGACCATCGCTTCGAGGATCGGCAGGACCTCGTCGATCCGCTCCGGACGGTTGACGATCTCGATTCGCTCGGGCAGGTCATCGGACAGCCCGAGCAGATGGGCGCGATGAATCCGCGAGTTCTTGCCGAATCCCATGATGCCACGCGTCATGGTTGCCCCGGCGAGCTCCAGGGAGCGGCATCGCTCGACGATGGCCTCGGCCAGGTTCCTTCCTTGCCAGACATCCCGGCTGCCGACGTAGATCGTGACCCGCCGTGCGCCCCCCTCGATCATCATGGAATCACCTCGGCTCATTGAGGATGGCGATGGACGCGGACCGATGCGACGGTCACCATGGCCCCGGCGATCATCGCGCCCAGGCCGGCGATGAGGGCTTCGATCCGATCGGGCGCATCGATGATCTCGACGACGACCGGGAGGTTGACGAAACCATAGTCGCCTGCGTTGTCGTGAATCTGTCGGTCCGAGCCATAGCTCACCTCGACCGGGAAGACCGAGGCCCCGGCCATATTCAGGGTGCGGGCGGTCGTCACGATGGACTCGTAGAGCCGATGACCCTGCCAACGGTCGCTGGCATTCACACAAATACGTATCAGGCGGGCGTTGACCGGGACCATGATGACCACTCCGATCGGACCGTCAATCTCCTCGCGGTTGACGAGCCACGATGGCTCGCGCCGATTCGGCATCTTCCTCGCTCAACGGAGGGATGGGCGGCTTGGCGTAATCGATCCGCAGGTCGAACCGCGCCCGATCGTACAGCGCGTGCAGGACGCCGTTGAGGTCGAGCGATGGCTCGGGGTCTCTTGGCATCAGCGGGATCGGGATCGCCGGGATCGGCTGCCGTATGCCGAAAGCAAGGAGGTCGGCGATCGGTCGCGGCGAACTCGGACTGATCATGATGCGATAATCGGTCTCGACCGGCTCCTGGGCCTTGATCGGCATCGGTTTGCCGGCGCGGAGAAGGTCGATCTCGATCAGGTTCGTGTTCGAGTCGAGGATCCGATTCCGTTTCTTGCAGTACTTCCTCCGCCCCGCACCGTGCGACTTGTTCGTCGGAGAGAGCACCTCGATCACCGTGACGAGTTTGCCGGTCCCGACGTCGCGAATCTTGAGATACCACTCGTCGATCCGATCTTTGACGGGTACTTCGATCTTCAGCTTCAGGACCCCGACTGTGGCCGATTCGCCCGGCTCGGGAGATCGCGGGAGCCGCTTCCGCGATCTCGTGCGGCCGACGATGATGTCGGGGCGATCGGAGACGATGTCTCCGTCGAGCAAGGTGATGTAGGTGTTCTGCTCGATATCGACGAAGTACCTCGGAGCGATCTTCGAAGCCAACTCGTCACGGATTGCCGTGATCAAGCTATTATGCACGCCCAGCCAGTGCGCCGGGTGTTCCAACCAGGGGTCCATGCCGGGGAAGGGGGGTCGCATCCTGATCGTCACCTTTCATCATCGAGGCGGAGATCCATGGATCATTCCGCGGCCTGATCGGTTGCCGCTCCGTGCCTGATTGTCCCGGTTCGGGGCATCGGGGTCAATCGATCAGGGGCTGGCGAAAGGGTCGGCGGGGAACGTCAGCGCGTCGAGCGCCGCGGCGACATCCAGGAACTCGGGGGCGTCGTGGAGGGGGACGAGATCGGGCTCTCGCCAGAGCCGCGCGACGTCCCGGAACCCGTCGGCGATCGCCTCGCGGAGCATCCGAAAGGCGCGACGGGCGAACATCCGCCGCCGCTCGTCCTGTCGCCTCGCGTCGAGCTTGATCGGATAGGTGCCGATCTGCCGCGCGTTCGCGGCATAGTTGAGGGCGATCTCGAAGAGCAACCCGGCGTCGCCCCGCGTGGTGGTGAGCAGCCTCTCGCGGCAGGCCCCGGCCTCGTCGGACCGGCCCCGGGCCGCCAGCTCGTCGGACAGGTTGTAGCGGACCAGGACCAGCATGGCGCGATACATCTTCCCCGACGGGATGCGTCGATGGAGGTCCTCCCAGATCCGCTCGGCCTGCTGGTAGAGGTCCAGGTCGGGCTCGCGGCCGTCTTCGACCTGATAGTCGGCCATCTGGAAGCTGGCGTCCGCGAGGACCGCGCGGAGGTCGTCGGAGAGCGGCCGGACGATCGAAAGCTTGTCGCAGATGGTGAATGCCTCGAGGTAGATGGCGCGGAGCGGTTGATAGTACCGCGCGGATCCGAGCTGTAGGCACGCGTCAGATTGAAGTCGATCCGGGCGAGGTCTCCCTGGATCGCCGCCACCCGCGAGACCAGCGCGGCTTGCTGGCGGGCCGAGGCCCGGAGGATCGCGCGGGCCGCTTCGAGCGAGGCGATCATGTCATCCCATCGCTTCAGGACCTCGTACGCGAAGCTGAGCTCCTCGTGCGCCCGATACAACTGGATGGCGCACGGATAGTTCCCCGGCTCCCGGTCCAGGATCTCGCGATAGACCGCGACGGCCCGCTCGCCCGCATCGACCGCCTCGCGATCATGGCCGAGGTTGTGGCCGACCCGGCAGAGATAGATGAGGATCCGGCCCAGATCGTGCCGGACCACCTCGCCCCCATCGCCCCGCCGGATCTGCTCCCGACAGGCGAGGGTGCCCGCGTCGAAGGTCGCGGCGGCCTCGCCGTACCGATGCTCCTGATAGTAGGCGTGCCCGATGTTATGGTAGTTGAGCGCGATGGCGTGATGATGGGGATTGGGCCGGTCCGGCCGCTCGGAGCCGATGGCTTCGAGGATCTCGTTCGACCGCCGGGCATAGCTTCGGAGCAATTCCCAGTCGTTCACCTGGCTGGTCAGCCGATGGAAGGCCACGCCCAGGATCTCCCGCGACGACACGGAGGGATCGCGGGCGACCAGGGCCTCGGCCAGTTCGATCGCCTTGAGCCCCGACTCCCGCGACGCCGCGGCCTCGCCGGTCTCGAATTGGGCCGCCGCCCGCGCGAGGTAACCATAGACCCGCTGGGCCTCGGCATCGGAATCCTCCTCCAGGGTGCGGACCAGCTCCTGGGACTCGTGCAAGCCCCTCTCGGCCAGGGCCCTGCGATAGGGCGCAGCTCCTCGGCCAGCAGGTCGTCCGACTCGGTCATGAGGATCGAGTTGACGGCGCTCGAGGGCGCGGTCGCGGACGCGCTCGGCGCGCTCGCGAGCGGCCTGGGCCTGGCCCAGGGCCGCGACGGCGCGGTCGCCCGCGTCGAGGGCCGCCGCCCGGTCGGCGACGGCGCCGCGCCACAGCACGAAGAAGGCGGGCGCGCCCATCACGAACATCGTCATCACGACCGCGCCGGCCGCGGCGAGCCTCCGGTTGCGACCCGCCCACCGCCAGAGCCGGCCGACGGCCCCGATCGGCCGGGCCAGGATCGGCCGATCCTCGAGGAATCGGCGCAGGTCCTCGGCCAGCGAGACGGCATCGGCGTAGTGCTTCGACGGCGCCTTCTCCAGGCATTTCAGGCAGATCGTCTCCAGGTTGCGCGGGACGTCCGGGCGCAGCCGCGCCGGCGGGACGGCGTCGGTCGTGGTGACCAGCCTGAGCGTCTCCAGCGCCGAATCGCCCAGGAACGGCGGGCGGCCGATCAGCTCATGGTAGAGGATCGCCCCCAGCGCATAGACGTCGGCGGCCACGCCCACCTCTCGCGATCGCCCCTCTGCCTGCTCGGGGGCCATGTAGCTGGGCGTCCCCATCACCTGGCCGGAGTAGGTCCGCGCCGACTCGGCGTCGGCCAGCTTCGCCAGCCCGAAGTCGCCCACCTTGGGCACGCCCTCGGCCGTGAGGAGGACATTGCTCGGCTTGAGGTCGCGGTGGACGATGCCGGCACGATGGGCGGCGTGCACGGCATGGGCCAGCGACTCGACCAGCTCGGCGGCCTGCCGCGGCGACAGCGGGCCGACGGCCAGCCGCTGGGCCAGGTTCCCGCCCTCGGCATACTCCAGGGAGAAGATGGGCGCCCCTCGTGCTCGCCGATCGCGTGGATCGCGATGATGTTCGGATGCCGGAGCCGCGCCACGGCTTTCGCCTCGTCGAGGAACCGATCGAGCTGATCCCTCGAGGCATGCTTTGCCTCGGCGAGCGTCTTCACCGCGACGATCCGGCCCAGGCGGATGTCGAGCGCCCGGTAGACGACCCCCATCCCGCCCCGGCCGACCTCGCCCAGGACCTCGTGGCCGGGGAACTCGGGCACCGGCGACGATCGGTTGACCGGACTTCCTGACGTCGCCTCCGGCAAGGCCAGGACCCGATGCAGTCGCTTCCGCTTGGCGATCCGTTCCCGTAAGGTCGACAGCCATCGCGTGTCGTGCCCGCAGAGCACCTCGGGCGTCGGATCCTCGCCGCGCGAACGGGCTTCCTCCCACCGCACCAACAGCTCCAGGATCGGGTCGCCCGAGGGCTCGGCACCGGTCGTCAGCTCGGGATCGGTATCCGTCTCGCCGTGGCGACCGCCGTCCAGATCGCGATCGTGCATCGCCTCCTCCACGGATACCTCCGCTCGAAACTTCATCCGATCCAACCGCGGCGAGATCGGTGGCCGATTGCGGATTGCTTCGGTCGATCCACTCGATCAGGCCAGGAACTCGGGGAGACCGTCAAGCCATTCGGCCAGTTGCTCGGTCGCAGCCACCCAGAGGTAGCTCACCTTGCGGGGGTGCAGGCCGAGCAGCCGGGCGATCTCGGCCTGGGGCAGGTCGGTGTAATAGTGGAGGTCGAAGACCGTCCGCTGGTCTTCCGGGAGGTTCTCGACCTGCCGGTGGAACTCGGTCAGGAGGGCCAACCGGCCGGGCTCGAGCGAGTGGTCGGCGGGCTCGACGAGGCCGCAATCCTCGGGGGCGTTGAGGAGCCCGTCGCGCAAGTAGCCGTCGCGCCGACGTTGCTCTTCGACCATATCGAGCAGCACCTGCCGCACTTTGTGCGCGACCAGTCGGAGGAAGTCCCCGACCGTCGGCGGCCGGGCCGTCTCCAGGGCACGCATCAGCCGCGGCCAGCTCTCATCCACGACGCTCTCCAGGTCATGCCGGTCCTTCAGGCGGGGGAAGTCGCGATGGTACATCGACGCGGCGATCCGCCGCATCCGATGGTAGGCACGTGCCAGGAGCTCCGCGCGCGCCGAGTCGTCCCCGAGCCGGAGGCGATCGATCAGGCCCTGAAGGTCCGCGGTTGTATCGCCGGTCATTCCGATTGGATACCCTCCACCGACGGCGGGTGTGCTGCACCCGCCCCCTGATAATCTTACGCCGGGGAATCCATTTGGGGACACGGTCGCACTTGTGCCCGACGACTCAAACCTAGTAAGGCGTACTTTGAATGCTTTCGCATCCTCGGGTACCGTCCGCGAACCGGAACGCCCGGAGCCGTTGGCCTTTTCGAAGTCGGCTTTAGATCTCTTCGCAACGGTCTCTCTGCGTAGATAGGACCCGAGCGTCGAGCGTGAGGGCCCTTCTCGCTCCGAACTCCAGGACCGGTGCTCGGCCGGGAAGCCCATGCCGTGCCAGGAAATTCTGCCACCGAAAACACGGCCCATTTTCTCGAATCGTAAAGAAAGTCTCTGCAAGAACCACGTTCGATCAAGAACCGGGCTCCGGTAATGTGATCTTAGTATTTTTTTGAGTCACCTCGGCACTCGATTGACTTTGAGATCCATTCGTTAACCTCGTCCATGTCAGTTACCGCAGCAAGGTGCATAGGACCGGTGAAGAGAGGATCGGCGAGGGGAACGCCGCGGTGAAGCATCCTGCTTCTGAACCGTCCGGTATCCGTTGGAACCGATCAGTACTGGCGGGCCGGATGAGAGTTTGCGGTCGGCGGGTGGCAGCCCTGACGTGAATGTATGATCCCGTCGCATTGGGTCTGTCTTACCCCAAATTCGCATTTTGCCGACGTCGCCGGACTCGTGCGAGGAAGTGTCCGGGCCCCGAATTGCTGGCCTGTAACACGAGGGTGGCGGCGAACCGTCCGCCCCCTGGCCTCTCGAAAGTACGCCTGGCCCTTGTGACGGTTTGACTGGGTCGAGAGTCTACGTACCCGGAGAGGTCGCGGTGCGCCTCCCGGTCGTTGGCAACCTCTGAGCGGGCGGCCGTGTCGGGCGAAAGCCCATCGCCCAGTATTCCCGAATGAAGCCTGTCCGACACCCAAGGAAGCGAACGACCATGGCATCCCGCAAGCGAGCGATACGTCCTCTGGGCGCCACACATCGCAAGCATCGGTCCGTCCGGCCGCTGCTGGAGGACCTGGAAGTCCGGCTCGTCCTCACGCAGGGCCCCTCGACCGGCCTGGTGTCCTACCCGCTCGCCAGCGGGGGGACCGCCTTGATGCTGAGCATGGGGGCCACGGGTCTGCTGGCAAACGATGGAACGATCGGATCCCAGTCGGCTCCCGTCGCCGACCTCTCGCCGTCGTCTTCCGGCGTCATCCTCGCCCATGCCCCGGTCGCCTCGCCATTCCTATCCGGCGGACCCGACCAGGTGATCGGCCCTGTCGGTTACACGCCCGTCCAGCTCCAGACGGCCTACGGCGTCAACTCGATCTCGTTCGGCACCACCAAGGGCGACGGCGCCGGCCAGACCATCGGGATCTACGAGGAGGGCTACAACCCCGACTTCGTGAACACTTACCTCAACGGCGACCCCGGCCAAGGCATCAACCCCGCTTACAAGACCAGCGCCCTGGCGGTGTTCGACAAGACGTTCGGCCTCCCCGACCCGCCCGACCTGAGCTTCTTCGACCAGGGCGGCAACCTGCTCACGTCGAGCAACAACAGCACGAACAATCCCAGCTTCGGCAACTACGGCGCCGGCGACGAGATCGCGCTGGACATCGAGTGGGCGCATGCCATGGCTCCCGGTGCCAGCATTGACGTCCTGTCTGGCGTTCCCGACCCCGCCAACGACTATGACGACATCTCCAAGGGGATGGCCACCCTCGCCGGCCTACCCGGCATGTCGGTGGTCACGGCCAGTTATGGATACGACTATGAGGATCGGGACCTCGGGAGTGTCGAACAGTCCTTCGAAGACGAATACCTGGCGCCCGCCGCCGCCGACCATAAGTACGTGACCTTCTTCGCGGCTTCGGGCGATAGCGGGGCAGCTTATGGGCTGTATCTATCCGTCCGCCTCTCCCAGCGTCGTGTCCGTCGGCGGGACCAGCCTGTATCTCAACGCCGATCGATCCTACAACAGCGAAATCGGCTGGGGGTACGGGGACGACAGCCCGCTGTTCGGCGGTAGCGGCGGCGGGATCTCCACCGTCTTCGCGGAACCCACCTACCAGCAGGCCGACGGCTTCGATAGCGGCGGCTACCGGACCAATCCCGACGTCTCAGCCGACGCCGACCCCAACACGGGTGTGGCCGTCTACGACCCCTTCGACTTCGGCGTCGAGACACCCTGGGACCAGGCTGCCGGCACCAGCCTGACGTCGCCGCTGTGGGCCGGCATGGTCAGTATCGCCGACCAGGGCCGAGTCCTGGCCGGCGGTATGCCGCTGGGCTCCGCCCAGACCCTCACGGACCTCTATAACCTCGAGAACATCGCACCGGGCGATTTCCACGACATCACCCTGGGGAACAACGGCTACGCGGCCGGACCCGGCTACGACCTGGTCACCGGCATCGGCAGCCCCGTGGCCAACCTCCTCATCCCCGACCTGGCCGGCTACGGCCTGGCCACCCAGGCGACGGTCTTCACCCAGCCGCCGCCGAGCGTCGTCGAGGGGGACACTTTCGGGATCGTCGCCTCACCCACGAGTTATCCCGGAACGTATGACCCGACTTACACCGGCACCACCGCCACCCTCTCGCTGGTCAGCGGACCGGCCGGCGCCACCTTCACGCCGGTCACCGTCCCGATCACCGACGGCCTGGCGGTCTTCGACGACCTGTCGCTGGGCCAGTTGTCCCAGGGCACCAATTACGTCTTCCAGCTCTCGATGGACGGCCTGACATCGACGACAACAGACCCCGTCGACGTGATCGCGCCGTCGCCCGGCGTGGACAATTACTATCCGCTGCCCTTCGACTCCAGCATCCGCGACGCGATCCTAAGTGCCGACTTCGATGGCGCCACCACCAGCGTCGTGACGCTCTCGATCTCCAGCTTGCCCTACGGCATCACCGCGGGCGAACTGCCCCTTTTCAATGGGGCTTCCGGCGGTAAGGCGATCTCGATCGTCGGGCAGGGCAACTCGAACTCAATCATCGACGCCGGGGGGACCAGCCGGGTCTTCGAGGTTATCGGAGATTCCTCGTTGCACGTGGACTTCCAGAGCCTGGGCATCGAAGGGGGCTACGCGACGGATGGCGGCTATTACGGGGTCAATGCGGCAATCGGCGGCGGCGTGCTGATCGATGGCGGCATCGTGGCGATGTCGAATGTCGCGATGTTGAACAACACGGCCGCGGGTGCCGCCGGGACCGCCGGGTCCGACGGCTATTCGGCGACCTCGAACAATCCCACGGGCGGCACGGGCGGCGACGGCGGCAACGGCGGCAACGCCGAGGGCGGCGGGATCTACTTGACCACCGGCAACCTCACCCTGACCGACGACATCATCCTGGGCAACATCGCCCAGGGCGGGGCCGGCGGCAACGGCGGGCATGGCGGCAACGGTTATTCGCTGGTGCACATCCCCACGCCCTCGGGCGGTTCCTTCACCGCGATCGGCTACCATGCCGGCAATGGCGGATCGGGCGGCAACGGCGGTGTCGGCGGCAATGGCGCGGGCGGCGGCCTCTACGTTGCGGGCGGCACCCTCTCGCTGAGCGACGATGCGCTGATCGGTAACGTCGCCACCGGGGGCACCGGAGGTGCTGGAGGCATGGGTGGCCGGGGCGGCATCTACAACAAGGCCGCCGGCGACGGCGGCGACGGCGCCGGCGGCGGCGACGGCAGCGGCGGCGCCCTCTACCTCGCCGGCGGCGCCGCGTCGATGGTTTCGAGCAACCTCGCGGGCAATGTGGCCGCGGGCGGCACCGGCGGCCACGGCGGCCAGGGCGGCACGGGCGGGACCGGCTTGTACGGGTTGGACGGTTTGAGCGGGATCGGGACGACCGGATCCGGCGCCGGCAACCGGGGCAGCAACGGCAGTAACGGCCATACGGGTGCACCCGGTGGAAATGGTGGAAATGGCAGTTACGGCGGCTACGGCGCCGGCGGCGCACTTTATGTCGCTGGCGGAACGCTGACGATCTCCCGGGACATGCTCGCGGCCAACACAGGCATCGGCGGCGCGGGTGGCATCGGCGGCATCGCCGGAATCGGCGGCTACGGCGGCTCCGCCGGCGCCGGCGGGCGTGGGGCAGCGGGCTCCTCTGGCTCCGGCGAAGGAGGCAGCGGGGGCACCGGCGGCAGGGGCGGCAACGGCGGCACCGCGGGTTATGCCGGGAACGGCGGCCATGGCGGAAGCGGCTCGGGGGGGGCCTTGTACCAATCCGGCGGGACCGTCTCGGCCAGCCAGGTCAGCCTCAGTTCCAACGCGGCGATCGGCGGCTCGGGCGGCGCCGGCGGCTGGGGATACTACGGAGGCGATGGATACTACGGCGGCGCCGGCGGCACGGGCGGCGACGGCGCCGCCGGTTACGCGGGTACGTCCTCCTCCCCGGTCGGCATTCCTGGTGGTCAAGGCGGCCGCGGCGGCAACGGCGGCCCGGCGGGTGAAGGCGGGGCCGCCCATACCGGCGGGGCCGGCGGCGACGGCGGATTCGGCGCCGGCGGCGGTGTCTTCGTCTACTCCGGGACGCTGACCTTCCTCAACGGCTCTTTCACGGGGAATGGGGCCCTCGGCGGGGCCGGCGGGGCCGGCGGCGCGGGGGGCAACGGCGGCATCAACTTGCACGCCGGCACCGGGGGCAACGGCGGCAGCGGCGGCATCGGTGGTAGGGGACTGAGCGGGACGACCTCCGCAGTCGATGGAGCTAACGGCGGGGCCGGCGGATCCGGCGGATCCGGCGGATCCGGCGGCTATGCCGGTACGGGCAATTTCGGGGCGTCGGGCGGATACGGCGGATTCGGCGGCAACGGCTATGGCGGCGGCCTG
Organism: uncultured Planctomycetota bacterium; assembly: GCA_963777695.1. GTDB lineage: Bacteria > Planctomycetota > Planctomycetia > Isosphaerales > Isosphaeraceae > CAVZRC01. Next base: position 3,976,207 of record CAVZRC010000004.1, on the reverse strand, counting down.
TTCGTCAATGGCGGGATCGTCACGGTCAATGGCACGCCCATCAAGGGCAATGGTGCCATCGGCGGCGCGGGCGGCAGCGGCGGTGTCGGTGGCCATGGTGGCGACGTGTCCTACGGCGGCGGCGGCGGCTCGGGCGGTTACGGCGGCGGCGGCGGCAACGGCGGCAACGGCCGGTCTCCGGCGATCAACATCACCCAGGGGAGCACAGGTAGCCCGCGCACCGTCGGCCAGGGCGGCAAGGGCGGCAAGGGCGGACAGGGCGGCAGCGGCGGCAGCGGTGGTTTCGGCGGCCTTGGGGCCGGCGGCGGCCAAGGCGGCAGCGGCGGATCCGGGTTCGGTGGCGGTGTCTACGTGACTGGCGGCACCGTCAACTTCAAGGCTGACACCATCGGCAATAACTCCGCCGCAGGCGGTGCCGGCGGCCAGGGCGGCCTGGGCGGCGGTGGCGGCACCGCAATCTACGGCGGGTCGGGCGGCAACGGCGGCGTCGGCGGCAGCGGCGGCGAGGCCGGCCATCTCTTGATCACGAACGGGAGCTCCAGCATCCTCATTGCCGGCAACGGCGGCAACGGCGGCGTCGGCGGCAACGACGGCAATGGCGGCTACGGCGGCTCGGGCGGCCATGCCGGTAATGGCGGCTACGGCGGCTACGGCGGCTATGGCTCGGGCGGCGGCCTGTTCATCGGAGGCGGCGCCATCACCCTGAACGCCGACACCATCAGCGGCAACCTGGCATTAGGCGGTAACGGCGGCCAAGGCGGCAAGGGCGGTATCGGCGGCCTCGGCTACGACGGCGGCAACGGCGGCGGCTCAGACATCAGCAGCAGTTCCAGCCCCACCTACTACACCTCCTCGGGCCGAGGTTACCGGCTCGTCGGCCTGAACTACGGCGGCAACGGCGGCTCGCTCGGGGCCTCCGCCTCCACGATCATCGGCGGGCAGCCCGGCCTGGGCGGCCGGGGCGGCAACGGCGGCAACGGCGGACACGGCGGCGATGGCGGATTCGGCGGCAATGGCGGCGATGGCGGCGGTGGCGGCAGCGGATTCGGCGGCGGCCTGTTCGTCGTCTCGGGCTCGCTGACGGTCTACAACTCCACCATCGCCGAGAATTCCTTCGGAGGCGGCCTCGGTGGAAACATCGGCGCGGGTGGAGCGGGCGGGGGCGTCCGGACCTCCCAGGGCGTGCCCGTCGCCGCTCGAGGCGGCCCGGGCGGCTCGGGCGGATTCAGCGATGCCGGCTCAGGCCAGCAGGCAAGTAGCGGCAGCTCTGGCCTGCCCGGGGCCGTCGGTGCTCCCGGTCAAGCCGGCCACGCCGGCAACCTCGCGGGCGACAACGGCGGCGGGATCGGCGGCGGCCTGTTCGTCGTGGGCGGATCGATCACCCTCTACAACGCCACCGTCGCCCTCAACGAGGGCGGCGTCTTCCAGGTCGGCGGCTCCGTCAGAGCCTACAACTCCCTGTTCGCCGACAACGGCTACATCGGCTCCTCCGGTAGCACGGGAGCCGACTATAGCAACACCGGAGGCGGCTCTGCCGTCGCCTACCACAGCCTCTTCGGTACTACACCGGTCGGCGTCACCGCCGATGCGAGCAACCTGCTCGACGTCAACGCCGGACTCGATCTCACCGCCGGCCTGACGATCAAGAATGGCGGCCCGACTGCCACCATCGCCCTGATGGCCGGGAGCGCGGCCATCGGCACCGGGAAGGACGGCATCGGCGGCGTGACGCTCTTCACCGACCAGCGCGGTTACGCAGGGTCCATCAGCTCCTGGGACATCGGCGCCTACCAGTTCGGCGCGGCGGTCGCAGCACCCACCGCCACGCTGAGCGCCGCCAACGTATCCGTGGCGAGTTATGGCCAGACGTCCTACACCTTCACCGTAACCTATGCTAGCGTCGCGGGCCTGACGGCCGCGTCACTCGCCGGCGCGGTCGTGCAGGTGGTCCCACCTGGCGGGGTCGGCGCCCCGATCACCGTGACCGAGATCTCCACGATGGCCAATGGTCCGAGCGATCCCTGGAGCAATTTCCAGTCGTTCACGGTCACTTATTCGATCACGCCTCCGCACGGCTCGTGGACCTCGGCCGACAATGGGACCTACGAAGTCACCCTCGGCGGCTCGCCGATCATCGACTCGCAAGGCAACACGATCCCGACCGGGACGAAGGGAAGCTTCCAGGTCCAGACCGGCAAGATCGCCATCACCAAGTACGGCCTGATCCGCAATGTCAGGACCGGCCTGTGGTCCGGGACCATCCAGCTCACCAACACCGGCTCTTCGACCTTCAGTGGGCCGATCTTCGTCCTGTTCACGCTGCCGGGAGGCGGGATCCTCGAGAATGCCAGCGGCACTTATGACGGCTTGCCGTATCTCGAGGTCGTCATCTCGAGCCTCGCCGTCGGCCATACAGCGAGCGCGACGGTCACCTTCAACTCCAACATCCTCGCCAGCAGCTATTCAACGTCTTACTACCTCGTCAACCTCGGATCATGATCTCCTCGAGCGGAGAGTCGGACAAGGGAAACAACTCAATGAGCATACGACGCACCATTCCACTCGCACTGGCCGCGATCTTCGCCTTCGCCGGATTTTCCAATCCGGCACAGGCCGGCTCGCTCTCCTATGAGATCAAATTCACCACCTCCGGCTTTGTGCAGACGCCGGGCGGCTTCGTCGACATCCAGCTCAGCCCGTCCACGCCTTCCGGGTTCCCCGCGAGCGTGTCGGCGAGCATCTATGGCCCGATTACGGACGGTAGCCTGGGAGGGGTTTCCTACACGAACGGGACGGCCGCGGGCGATTTGACGACCGTGGGAGTCACCATGGACAATACCCAGGCCGGGAATGAATTGACCCAGGACTTCTCGCCCGCTTCATTCTTCGACGTGTTCGTGACGCTTTCCGGTTCCGAGATCGGCCCGGGTGCGAACGGTGCCTTCAGCGGCACCGTCTTTCAGGTCACCGTCGGCGACGCAGGGATGAACACTTCGACGGCCATGCTGACGGTGAACCCCAACGCCGGGATGGTCGACGGCACAGTCGGGATCTCGACGATGGGCCCCGTCATGGTGATCCCTCTGTCTTCCATCCCCGAGCCCTCCAGCGTCGTGATGCTGGGCCTGGGCGCCGTTGTCGTGCTCGGCCGCTTCCGCAAGCGCCGTGCTGCCTGATCACTCCACCGAATCACCCGCGAGCCGGGGTGTCATCGCGACATCCCGGCCGTCGTCCGATCGCCGGCCGGATGTCCGCATCACGCGGACATCCGGCCTTTTTCATGCGCCCTCCATTCCCTATCGTCCGGAGGTCCGTCGCGAAGAAGCCGACGGACACACACAGGTCCCTCCCGCGCGAGAATCGTGGCCTACGCTTCTCATGGGACTTGGGGCCGAGGGCGTACTCGCGAATACCCGGCCGGCGACCCTCCATGCGAATCCTCCACGGTCCTCCCCATTTGCAAGTTGTAATCCGGCCCATGTTTCAATGATCAATCGCCAGAAGACGCGACTCGAGGACGGTTCGTCGATCGACGAGGCATGAAATGACGCCTCGCGACCGCGATCGCTCCAGTTCGACCCGGTCGGCGTGCTGACCACTCTCCGGGGTCTGGACGCGGCGAAACGACCGTCGCGTTCCCTCGCTCTTGTTTCTTCCACACGGAGAGCTGCATGACCTCTCTGCCGCGATCGCTCCACGCGCGGAGGCTGCGGGGCCGGCGGAAGCTGCGCCCACACCTCGAGGTGCTGGAGGGGCACCTACTCCCGGCCACCGCTGGCGTCGCCGCGGACGTGATCCCGGCGGTCATCATGCAGCCGATGGTCCAGGCCGAGCCCGAGGTCGGCGGCGTCTCGGAGCCGGACCAGATCGCCGATAAGGGGACGCCCTGGGGCCTGACCCCGCAGCAGGTCGGCACCGCCTACGCGTTTCCCGTTGCCGCCGCCGGGACCGGCACGGGCCAGACCATCGCGATCGTCGATGCCTTCGACGACCCGGACCTCCTGGACCGCGCGGATGCCGATTTTCCCTCGAGCGACCTGGCCCGATTCGATCGGGAGTACGGGCTGCCGGACCCGCCGAGCTTCGCGAAGATCGACGAGCAAGGCGGCACCAACAACCTGCCGGGTACCGATCCCGCAGGCGCCGGGACGCCCGGAAACTGGGAGGAAGAGGAGGCCCTGGACGTGGAATGGACCCACGCCATGGCCCCCGGGGCCTCGATCATCCTGGTCGAATGCAACTCGAGCAGTAGCTCGGACCTCTACCAGGGCGCGATGACGGCGGCATCGCTGCCGGGTGTGTCGGTCGTCTCGATGAGCTGGGGCGCCGGCGAATACAACGGCGAGACGGCGTTCGACGGCGACTTCACCACGCCGGCCGGTCATCAGGGGGTGACCTTCGTAGCCTGCTACGGGCGACGACGCGTGCGCCCGGCACCTATCCGGCCTATTCGCCGAACGTGGTCGCCGTCGGCGGGACGAGCCTGACGATCCTCGACGACGATTCCTACGGCGGCGAGACGGCCTGGTCCGACGGCGGGGGCGGCACCAGCGCGATCGAGCTCGAGCCCGCGTTCCAGGACGCCTCGGAGGGCTCGGGCATGCGGACCATCCCCGACGTCGCCTTCGACGCCGACCCGGATACCGGGGTCTCGGTCTACGACTCCTACAACGACACGTCCGGCCAGGATCCCTGGGAGGAGATCGGCGGGACGAGCCTGGGGGCGCCTTGCTGGTCGGCTATGATCGCGATCGCCGACCAGCGGCGCGTGGCCGCGGGCGGCACGACCCTCGACGGCCCGAGCCAGACCTTGCCGGCCCTCTACACGCTGAATTCGGGCGACTTCCACGACATCACGGTCGGAGGCAACGGCGTCTTCTCGGCCGGGCCCGGCTACGACGAGGTCACCGGCCTGGGCAGCCCCGTGGCCGACGCCGTGGTCTCGGACCTGTCCTCCTACGACATCGCACCCCAGTTGGCCGTGACCGCCGGCCCGCCTTCGATCGTGACCGCCGGGCAACCCTTCAGCCTGACCGTGGAAGTCGAGGAGCCGGACGGGGGCCTCGACGCGGGATACATCGGCACCATCACGATCCGGCTGGGGAGCGATCCCGGCGGCGGCACTTTGGGCGGCACCCTCATCGCGACGGCATCCGACGGCTACGCCGTGTTCTCCGACTTGACGCTCACCCATACCGGCGCCGGCTACACGATCTTGGCCATCTCCGAGGGCCGGTTCGTCGCATCGACGGCCCCCTTCGCCGTGACGTCGGCCGCACCCGCCCAACTGGTGGTCGCCACGTCGCCGCCGAGTGGCAACACGATCGGATTGACCGTCTCGGTCGAAGATCGCTTCGGCAACGTGGTGACGACCTTCACCGGCGGCGTGACACTTGAGGGAGGCGGCAATGCCGGCCACGGCCGGACCGCGACACGCCACAATACCTTCGCCACGACGGCCAGCCAGGGCCTCGCCACCTTCGCCCGCGTCAAGCTCGGCCCGAAAGGTCGCGGCTACGCCCTCCAGGTCGCCGCCGACGGACTGAATGCGACCACCGTCATCGCGCCGGATGCGAAATCCACCGTAGCCAAGTCGCGCAGGGACCCGACCCGTTTCGTCCGGGCCGCGACGGAGGGGGACGGAGGCAAGCCTCCACCAATTCCTTGACTTTTCGCCCGGGGAATGGTATCCCCAACACTGGCACTTTGTTCAGAACAATACTTTGAATCCTCGGATGGTGCTGAAGGAATCATGACGAACTTCCCTTTTAGGATCTCGAAGACGATTCAGGCCATCGGCGTCCTCCTCCGTTTTGACGGAGTGAAGCGGATGAACTACATGCGGCTCCTGAAATTGCTCTACATCGCGGATCGCGAGAGCCTTCGGGAGACGGGAAGGCCCATCACGGGCGGGCCGGTGATCGCCATGGAGCGCGGTCCGGTCGCCAAGGAGGTCTACGACCTGATCCTGGGCCAACATCGAGAAATGCCACTCTGGTCCCAGTTCTTTCGCAAGGAACGATATGATCTGCTCGAGGTCGCCGAGCCGGACGTCGGACAGCTATCCCGATACGAGATCGGCAAACTCCAGGAAGTCGCCAAGATCTATCAGGAAGATGATGAGTGGGCTCTGGTCAACATCACCCACACGTTCCCCGAATGGAAGCAGAATGACCCCGGGAAGTCTTCGAAGCCGATCCCTCTGTCGAGCATCATGGAAGCACTTGGCCAGGCTGATGCCATCGAGGAGCTGTCCCGAGAGGCCGAGAGTTTGACCGCTTTCGATCGCCTACTGAGAAAGTGATCCAGAATGGATGCCGGTACAACCTTTCTCTTGAGCGCCGTCGATATCCATCTCTGGGTGATCATCTCGGATCCGCAGGCGGATCCCCAGAACGTTCTGATCGTGAATCTCACCTCTCTCGATCCCCGCAAGGAGCAGGCATGCGTGCTCAAGGTGGGAGACCACCCCTGGATCCGCCATGACACCTGCATCAATTACCGAGACTCGCAAGTCACGACCCTCGATAAACTTCTGGCGGCTGAAAATGCGAACGCCTTGCTGATACAGAGCCCCATGAGCCCTGACATCCTGCGAAGGATTCAGGAAGGTGCTATGAATTCGACGAAGATGTCGCTAGACCATGCAGACATCCTGATCAGACAGGGATTGGTGCAACCATAGGGCCCGGAAACGAGATCACGCACCCGCTATGGCCCACACGGGGAAAAACGGGGAGGCCCGGGACCGGTACACTCCGAGATTTTATTTTTTTCTTGGGATTTTGTTTGCTCTTTCGTGAGCCATTGGATCTTAATAAGCAAGATCGGGGAGTGCGAGGATCCGTACGAGAGGTCGGGGACGGCCCTCTGACGCACCAGGATGCTGGGGGCGAAAGGATGCCAACCCTCCGGAATCTCGCCGGAGCAATCATCAATCTCCAAGCCGAAGAGGCCGGCGAAATCATGATCAAAGTGTTCATATCATAAATAAGATCGGAAGCTGGATCGGGTTTCATAACACACTCTGAGACCAAGGTCCTACCCCGGTGGAGCGAGGGAGGGCTTCCGCGACAGGCTCCGAGAAAGCCAGGAGATCCGCGGGAGTGGGCGGCCCTGTCGGGACTCGGAAAGGGGCGATTCCGCAATTCACGGCCCCGGGCGAGATTCCGTAGAACGCGACCGGCAAAGCAAAACATCTCCAATTTACACATTTCCGAGCGTTGAGGCGTCGCGGTGTTGTTTGTCGGAGGTTTCCACGAGGAGTGACGACGATGGACATCAGGGACAGCCGGTTCGTGGCGTGGTGCCTGGGTCTTGGGTTGGGCCTGGCGCTGGCGGCCGAGGCGGCGCGCAGACCGGGGCCGCCGCCGAGCCGGCGGGGAACGCGTCGAAGTGTCGGCGGATCGTCCATGCCGACGTGGTCGCGCTCAATGCCGGGATCTATTACAACCGATATGGATCGGTCGATCCCGACGCCATGCTCTTCGCGTTGAAGCGCGACGTGGTATCGAACGCGCCCGGGGGTGGAGCGGACCTGACCCCCGGCAATGTCACGCTCCGGCAGGGTAAGCGCCCTCGTCCCATCGTGCTCAGGGCGAACGTCGGGGATTGCCTGGAAGTCACGCTCACGAACCTCCTCACGCCGATATCGGCGGGCAAACCGCCGGCGGACGGCATCGTCACCCGCGATGTGAGCCTGAACGTCGCGGGATTGGAGCTGGTGGAGAGCCTCGCCGACGACGGGTCGTGGGTCGGCCAGAACCCCAGCAGCCTCGTCCCCGTGACCACGCCGGGCAACTCGCGATCTTATCGCCTCTACGCGAAGGCGGAAGGGGAGTTCTACCTCTTCAGCCAGGCGGCCGACTTCGCCCTGGGCGTCGGTTCGAGCGGCCAGGTCATGAAGGGCCTGTTCGGCATGGTGATCGTCGAGCCGGCCGACTCGCTCTGGTTCCGCAGCCAGGTCACCCGCCAGGCGATCGAGTCGGCCTACGACAAGGGGAAGACCGGGCCCGGCGGGCACCCGGTCGTCAACTATCAGGCCGTCAACGCCAAGGGCGATCCCATCCTCAACATGCTCAAGGCCGGCAAGGGCAACGGCGGCATCCCCGTCATGGAACTGGTCGCCAGCGACCTGACGGCGGTGATCACGGGCATGGACTCGGGGCCGGACCCCTGGCACTTCAAGCCCGATCCGAGCGTCGAGCGGAACCCCGTCTACCCTTACCGGCTCCGTCCGTATCGCGAGTTTGCGATCCTCTACCACGATGCGTTCAACATCAACCCCGCGTTCGACTACGGCAGCCCCCCGCTGAACAACGCCTTGAACGCCGGGAACGAGGCGTTCGCGATCAATTACGGCTCGGTCGGGATCGCGACCGAGGTCTGGGCGAATCGGATCGGCGTGGGACCGATGAAGCACGCGGTCGAGGCCAAGTTCGAGGAATTCTTCCTCAGCTCGTGGGTCTGCGGCGATCCCGCCCTGCTCGTGGACAACCCCGCCAATGGCACGAAGCCGGCGACCAAGGCGCTCTACCCCGACGATCCGTCCAACGTCTATCACAGCTACCTGAACGATCGCGTCAAGTTCCGGGTCATCCACGGCGGTTCAAATATCGTTCACGTCCACCATCAGCACGCGCATCAATGGCTGAAGACGCCCAAGAGCAACGAGAGCAAGCTGCTCGATAGCCAGACGATCACCCCCGGCGAGGGCTTCACGCTGGAGATGATTTATGGCAGCGGCAACCGGAACCTGACGGTGGGCGACTCGATCTTCCACTGCCACTTCTATCCGCATTTCGCGGCGGGACTCTGGGCGATGTGGCGGGTCCACGACGTCTATGAGGGAGGCACCGCGATGGATCAGGATGACCGGCCCTTGCCCGGTTCGCGGGCCTTGCCCGACGGCGAGATCGCGTTAGGGACGCCGATCCCGGCCGTGGTGCCCATGCCGGCCCTGGCGATGGCCCCGATCCCGCCTCCCGTGAAGCTGGTGCCGACCCTGGGGGCCAAGCCGGCGTCGGGAGGCGACGCACCGATCGTCGGCTATCACGCCGAGCTGGCCGACCCGAAGGCCGATGGGGGCAAGAACCCCGGTTACCCCTTCTTCATCCCCGGCGAGGCCGGTCATCGTGCGCCCCAGCCGCCCCTGGATTTCGCCAGGGAGGACGGCCAGGTCCTCGATGGGGGCCTGCCCCGGCACGTCGTGGTCAACGGCACGGTCGTCTACGAGAAGCACAACACGCTCGACTTCACCAAGGAGAACATCTCTCGAGGGCGCCGACGGCAAGCTGAAGGAAGGCCGGCTCGACGCGATCGCGCTGCCGCACGAGGGCACCGAGGTCGAGCGAGCCGCGATGGCGTACCATTCGCTGGGCCGGCACCCAAGCAGCGATCCCGATGGCAAGCCGGCCGTCTTCATCACCAACGGCGGCAAGCCCCATCCCGGCTCCCCCTATGCCGACCCCGCCATCGACCCCTGGGCCGATGACGACCGCTTCCGCGCCGAGCGGGCCGGCGTCACGCCGGATCCCCAGCTCTACCTCGAGGCGCGCGACCCGAGGGAGAAGCCCACGCTCGTCTACAAGGCCGCCGATGTCCAGCTCGACGTCGTCTTCAACAAGAAGGGCTGGCACTATCCCCAGCAGCGCATCCTCTCGCTCTGGGGCGACGTGAAGGACGTGCTCGACGGCCGTCGCGCACCGAGCCGCTGTTCTTCCGGGCCAATAGCGGCGATGTCATCGAGTACTGGCTCGCCAACCTGATCCCCGCCAATTACGAGCTCGACGACTTCCAGGTCCGCACGCCGACGGACATCATCGGCCAGCACATCCACCTGGTGAAATTCGACGTGACGTCGTCCGACGGGGCGGTCAACGGGTTCAACTACGAGGATGGCAGCTTCAGCCCGGAAGAGGTCCGCGACCGGATCGACGGCATCAACGCGGCCGGGGGCATCGTCGTGCCCGGCGGCTCGCGGAGGACGCTCAAGGCCAGGACGATCCCTTACTTCGGCGAGGGCCCTCAAGGTGCCTGGCTGGGTGCCCAGGCGACGATCCAGCGTTGGTACGCCGACAAGCTGCTCGATACCCAGGCGCCGAATCCCCGAAAGAAGCCCGGCTACATGGCCTCGGGAGGGAGGCCGGAAGACCGCACGCTCCAGTCGGTCTTCACCCACGACCACTTCAGCCCTTCGACCCACCAGCAGGTCGGCCTCTACGCGGCCCTGATCGTCGAGCCCGAACAGACCCGTTGGCTGAACGCCGAGACGGGCGAGCGGATGGGCACGCGAATCGCGGCGCCTTATCAGCCCGGCGGGCCGACGACCCGCGATGGCGGGCCGACGAGCTGGCAGGCCCTGATCGTCCCCACCGTCGCGGGCCGCGACGAGCAGGCCAGCCGCGAATTCATCCTCGAGTTCCAGGACTTCCAGCTCGCCTACAACCGGGACAGCATCACGCAGGCCGTGCCGTACACCCACTACACCGAACCCCAGCCTCCGAACACCGCGAGCTGGGGCTGGGCCGACCCGTCGCACGCGATCGCCGCGCCCAAGACCAATACGGGCAACCCGGTAGGTCCGACGCTCATCAGCACGCCGCCGGAGCCGGGGTCGCGATCGCTCAATTACCGGAGCGAGCCGATCCCGTTCCGGGTCGCCCACGACGGCCCGGTGGCCGATCCGGCGCCGGTGAACCAGGACCTGGCCCACGTCTTTCGCTCGATCGAGCGCGACGACCCCGAGCTCGACCGGCAGCCTTCGGGCGAGCTGAATCCCGGCTCGCCATTCCATTACCCGGGCCCGTTCACGGATGCCGGCGCGTTCGACCCCTACACGCCGTTGCTCCGCGCCTACGAGAACGATCGGATCCAGATCCGTGTCCTGGTCGGGGCGCACCATGAAGGGCATGCCTTCAACATCCATGGCGTGAACTGGCTGGCCGAGCCGTCGTACCTGAACTCGGGCTACCGCGACAACCAGACCATGTCGATCTCGGAGCACTTCGAGATGAACTTCGTCGTGCCGCCGACCCCCGGGCCGGTCGAGGCGAAGCCGAGCGACTACCTCTACCTGGCCAGCGGCGACATCAACGGGAACGCCAACGGCCTCTGGGGGCTCCTCCGCGCCTACCGCGGCCCGACGCCCTCGCTCCATCGGCTGCCGGGCAACGAGCCCACGATCCCGACGCGCCACAGCGACGAGGTCGCCGCACTCTTCAGCAACGACGGCCCGATCAAGCGTCCGGTGCGACAGTACGACATCACGGCGGTCGTCGCGCGGCAGGTCCTCGACGGGGAAGACGCGTCGCGAGGGCTGGTGTTCAACTCACAGACCAACCGGGTTGTGTACGACCCCAACGCGCTGGTCTATGTCCGCAGCAGCGATCTTGGCCCCGATGGCAAGTTGCGGGCGGGCCTGACCCTCGAGCCGCTCGTGCTCCGCGCCAATGCCGGCGACTTGATCCGAGTGACGTTGCACAACCGGTTCGACATCAAGGACAGCGGCGGGAACCTCGCAACGCCCTTCTCCATCCGGCGGCCGTTCCAGGGCGGGAAGCTCGTATTCGGCCCGGCGAGTAGCCCGAGCCTCTTCGGGGCGACATCAACGAGCGTTGGGCTGCATCCGCAGCTCGTCGCGTCCGACGTGACGCGATCGAGCGGGTTCAACGCGGGCGGGAACCCGGTGCAGACCGTCGCCCCCGGCGGCGACATCACGTACACGTGGTACGCCGGCGTGCTGGGCATCGGCGGCGAGAGCACGATCCAGCCGATCCCCGTCGAGTTCGGCGCCGTGAACCTCGCGCCGGCGGACCCCGCATTCCAGCACAGCCACGGCCTGCTGGGCGTGCTGATCGTCGAGCCCGAGGGATCGAGGTGGTCGCCCGAGGACCGCACGGTCGCCACGATCACGCCCGGGCACCGCGGCAACGGCAGGGACGAGGCCCCTCCGTTCCGGGAGTTCGTCGTGGTCACGCAGGATCAGACCGACGCGGTGCTCGCCACGGGACCGGCGGCTCCGGCGTCGACGCAGATCAATGCGATCAACTACAAGGCGGAGCCGATGGCCGGGCGCCTTCCCCCGCCGCCGGGTGGGAGCTTCAACAACGAGGACATCGCCCCGGCGACCTCCGACTCGATCGCGCCCTATGTGGCCGCCGGTTCGGCGGGAGTGACGGGCATCGACCCGCAGACGCCCGCCCTCGTGGCCGCCGCGGGGACGCCGATCCGGATCCGGCTGATCCACCCCGGGGGGAATAGCTACTCATCCTGGTCGGTCCACGGCCATGTCTGGCAGCGGTCGCCTTACGAGCGGGAGTCGATGGTCCTGGGACATAACCCCCAGTCCGACTGGATCGGGGCGGTGGCGCGCCTATGGCCCCATGGACAGCTTCAACGTCCTGATCGACTCGGCGGGCGGCCGGTTCGCCGTGCCGGGCGACTACCTGTACCGGAGCGTGCTCAGCGCCGAGTTCCAGAACGGCGCGTGGGGCGTCCTCCGGGTCATCCCGCCGGGCCAGGACGCCGTCGCCCTCCGCGAGCTGGCGATGTCAACTTCGGGAGGGAGCACGACCGTGACGATCAAGGGACGACTGCAACGCGCCAACGATTCGCGGCCGTACGCCAAGACGGTGACCGTGTACGACGGCAACAACATGCTCCAGACCGCCGAGGTGGACCCGACGACCGGCGCCTTCGCACTCAACCCTCCTCTACCCACGACGGCGACCGCGTTGATGGTCGTCTCGCCGGACAAGGGGAAGGCGACCGTGACGATCCGGCGTGCGACCGCACCGGGCGTCGCGGTGCTTGAGGCCGTCGCCCCGATCTCGAAGGCACGCGAGCTCCAGGAGCGCCGGGCCGAGTCGTTCCGACCCAGGAAGCCCACACTCCCCTGACCCTCGGAACCACGGGCAATCAACCACGACATTCGAATTCACCAGCGAGTCTCCGGGAGCCCATGCCGGGCCGGCCCCGCGCCGGCTCGGCTTGGAGCACCTCACGTTGGGTTTGCGCACGGTCGGATGCCGATGCGAAAGACCTCCTTCTCAAGAATGAGCATTCCCCACAACGATTCCCGTAGCCGCTTGGCGGCTCGGAAGCCAGCAACGAGCAAGCATTGTTGACCAAATCATGCAAGCGAACCCAGGCCGATTAGTGCAGAGTGGGTTAGACCTCTTTACGAATGGTTTGCGCACGGTGCTCGTGATACCCGTGACAGTGGATGCAAAAAAGTAGCCCCGGCGATCGGAGGCCGCCCATGCAAACCCAGAGACGCCTTGGTTTCACTCTGATCGAGCTGCTCGTGGTCATCGGTGTGATCGGTGTGATCGCCGCGATGCTACTCCCAGCCATTCAAGCGGCCCGTGAGGCATCGCGTCGCGTCGCGTGCGCGAACAACCTGAAACAGTTGGGTCTTGCCGTACACGGCTACGAGAGCGAATGGGGGGTCTTGCCCCCTTCGCCGATGACCTACCTTATTCCGGGATCGAGGCCTATAGCCGGAACATACTTTTCGTCGTTGACGTCCTTGCTACCTCATCTCGAGCAATCGCCAATCCATAACACGATCAATTTTCAGGTTCCAACCATGTTTGTCGATTCGATTAGGCTGTCGGGCGTCAACACGACGGCCGCTTCCCAACGGATTTCGACCTTCATCTGTCCCACGGACGGTCGGACGGGCCCCTCGCTTTTCGCTCCCACCAATTACAGGGCTAATTCCGGCCTCTGCGGGCATTGCGCATCGGGCGTTTCCAATGGAGCCGTCAGCGCGCGGCGTGGCGGTCGCAGGTTTCACCGACGGCCTTTCCAATACCCTCATGTTCTCGGAAAAACTGGTCGGGGACCTTTCGATCGGACGTTATCAAGCCGATCGAGATTGGATTCTCAATTGGCCCGACGTTGGGATCAGCGATCCGCAGGCGATCTCGGTCACGGATTGGGTCGTTTTCTGTTCCAATCTGTCGCTTGATCTTAAGCGAGTGAAAAGCGACGCCGGCCTGACCTGGATGCTCGGCGGGACAAAGTATACGGAATTCCTGGTCGGCGTCCCCCCGAATTCAACGACTCCCGATTGTGGGGGACTCACCTTGAGCGGCGATGGGGTCTTCGCCGCGCGGAGCCTCCACCCCGTCGGCGTAAACGCAGTAATGGCTGACGGGTCCGTCCACTTCTTTCGGTCCTCGACGAACGTCTACGTTTGGCGGGCCCTGGGAACTCGCAGTGGGGGGGAAGTCACGTCGGCGGAGTTTTGAAAACACCGTTGCGCAATGTGCGGGCTGCTTCACGTTCCGTTCTACTCCGGAGGAGAATGAAAGATGACGACAAACATCGTTCGAAGTGCCTACCGTCGAACCATGGCCATCAGGGGCGCCTCGCTCGCTCTCGTGCTGTTGGCGGCTGTCATGATCTCGTTCGGGCCGGGATGGCCTCTCGTTCGAGAGGCGAAGGCGTTCAAACCCGCCTATGCGGTCTGCGTCTATTCCAATAACACTTGCGAGAACTGCTCGTATTCGAGCCCGCCGGTCACGACATGGTGCTATAACATCTCGGACCAATACTGGGGCGAATGTGACCCGGATCAAGTCGAGTCACCCACCCCGTGCACTCAAAACAGTTCTCCCTGCAATGACCTGTACAGTTGTGCCACGCCTCCCGTTCAACTTAGGGACCGCTTGCGCCGGAGGTGGGGGTACCTTCGCATCTTGCTCCAACTAATCGCCGGCGCCGAGCGCGCTTCGGTCTGGCGTGTGCCTTGATTTCTCGAGTCGGATTGGTGAAGGCACAGTCTCACTAAGAGTCTGTCTCGGAAGGTTTTTGTAGCTTGCTCTGTGAGCACCGATCCGGGGTTGCCTTGTCGAATTTGGTGCTCACAGAGCACCCTACGAGACGGACAACGCACCTTCCGAGACAGACTCTAAGAAATCTGTCCCGAAAGCCCCGGAGGGGCGGAATCGTAAAGCTCAGGGCGTCAGCCCCGAGATGAGATCATCGCGCGAACAAAAGTCCCGTCCTTTCTCTGTCCGGCGCCGCAACGCCCGGCCATGCCGGACGTTGCGGCGCCGGGCACGGAGGAATGTACGGTCGCAGGGAGTTCGTGTCCCGACTCGGGGCTTTATGATTCCGCCCCCCCGGGGCGAAGAGAGCTTCCGGGACAGACTCTAAGACTTGAAGACAAGTCCTTCTGCCCACATACAGCAATTCGTCGTGAATAAATGACTTGAACATTCTTTCAACAGCTTCTGGAGCAGGTCGCTCCCGAATCCGACGAAAAGCCCTCGGGCGCGAATCCTCTCGCCCTGCGGGATTCAACAGAAGGGTTTTCCAATGCGCGACGACGGCCTTGCCGAAATCATTGAGAATCTCTTACGACAGACGACCTTTCAATCAGTCCGATTAAAGGTGGACATCGACCAGACGAATATTTCGGTCGGCCAAGGAACGTTTACCGTCCATGAGACCTATCTTCAGAACGACAAGGGGCAGCGCTTCTTCGACCACATGAGCGAGCCTGGCCCTACGGGTCACGTTTCGCATCGCACTCACTATTACGACGGAAAAAAGTCCGCGGGTATTTCTTACAAACGAGGAGAACCTGAACGGCAGCAGCAGATCGTTATCGGCCACAGTTTTGGAATGGAGAGAACCTTTGGGTTTTACGATGCGCCGGACCCGCTGCGGTGGTTCTACGTCGGCGTGAGGCCCCTTGCCGAGGCGCTGCCTAAGGCGGAACGTCTGACGGGCGGCGTCGTGATCGACCGGCCCTGCGATGTCTTTCTCTTTAAGAAAGTGGGGCGCGCGCTCCCAGTCCCTTGTCTATTACATCGACAAGAAGACCTCGGTGCCTCTCCGTGTCAGTGCTTACGACGACCCACAACGAATCCGACTGGGGAAGCCGAACTGGGTCTGGGAGGCGACATCACTCGATGCGATTCTCGATCGAGCAGTGCCGCTCTCTTCCAAATACGACGCGTTCAATGTGTCGCCGGGCAAGGATGGGGTCTTGGAGTCGAATCCAAGCCTGTCGCAAAAGATTCACATCGTGGAGATTCTGTTTGATTCCCCGATCCCTGAGACTTCGTTCTGGCCGGTGTTCCAGGAAGGGGTTACGATTCAGGACAAAGAGCAACTCTTGGGGCCCAAACAGAGCAGTGTGAGCAACGTAGCCAAGGTAGAGCACCCGGTACGCGTGCCTGAGCATGCTGCCAACGGACAATGGGTGGGCTGGGCCGTATTGGTGGCGAGTTTGGTCGCACTCTGTGGTGCTGCGGTTTTGTGGAATCGCGCAGGCCGTGGCCGAGTTTAGGCTCGACTTTTGCCGATTCTAACACCCTGTGCTCGCGGCGCGCAGCCCAATCGAGGGGCGCGCCGCACGACCGCGATTCGCCCCGCACCGGCCTCCCTCCGCGGCCCGGCGGCCCTTCTCAGGCGGCCAGGGCCAATCCATTGAGCAGGATCTGCCGCAGGGGACGGCCGAGTTTGGAAAAGATCTCGCGATGAACAGGGATTTCAAGAACCCATTCCACCCATAGCCAGCGCCGCACGGCGGTGATGGCATCCGAGAACGTCACCTCGCACTTCCCCGGCGAAACCACCACCCGCACTCGCGCGTACCGTCGGGGCAGATCCGAGTACAACCACATCACCACGGTATACAGGCAGAACAAGCACGGTGTCGCCCGCAGGGAGGTCGACCGGCTCCAGCCCCGCGGCGTCTCCAGCTCGAGCTAGGAACGGGCCTCTTTGGAAGGTCGTCTCGATCGGCCACCGGCAGATGGATTTCCCCACCACCTCCAGCGCCTCCTCCGCCGTCGCCGCCGGCTCGGCCCCGGGTGGCGGAGCGAATGCCAAGCGCTCTACCAGGTTCCGCCGTGATGCAATACCTCGGTGGTGGCGATCATCGGCATCGAAGCGGTAGGCGGCCTTGGCCTGGCTGTGGTCGCCTGCAGCTTGTAGGATCGAGGTGGAGGGCCGTTCGATCGTGTCCACGAGGATGATGGTGAGACGACTCGGAAGTCATCGATCGGGCAGGTCAGCTCTCGAGGCCACTTGTTGTGCCCAATCGGTATGAGAGAAGGTCAGGGGCCCCGTCGCGAATGAAACCTGGTGAAGGCTCATGAGATCACGATATCGGCCTAGATTAACCGATGGAAACATCTCGGAAAAGTTGTGTCCAATGCTCAGTTCTCAAGGGGGGATGTCAAGCGCATTCGCCTTCCCCCTAGGAAGGGGGGCAGGGGGGGTTCTTCGGGCGTGCCCGACACAATCGCTAAGGTCGCTCGTTCCCGTCCTTATAGCTTGCATCGTCGGTTGTGGGCGCGGGCCGGTCGCCCGCCCCGCTGCTCCCATCGTGCCGGCATCGGCCCGAGGGATCGAGGAATCGGGCCCGACGCCGCCGACGCCGCCCCCGGGCGCGATCGTCGAGACGTTCACGCGCGACGGGGTCTCGGTCGAGATCGTGGCCGCGCCGGTCCGCGGCGGCGGCGCGACGCTCGCGCGGGCGATGACCTCGCCTTGTGGGTCCGCGTGACCGACACCAACGGACGCCCGATCCCGGACGCCCGCCCACTGGCCTGGCTCGTGCCACGGGAGGGCGACGCTCCGCTACGGCCCCCGGCCCTGAATCGGAAGGTCGCCTCGCTCATCAATGGCGATCGCCTTGCATCCTTCGAGATCGACTTCAACCGGTATCACGTCGTCTCCCTCAATGACGACGCGACCATCACCGTGGTCGACCCGATCGGTGGATTCGGGGGTACGAAGCTGCTCGCCCTGGTCACGCTTCCGGGGCCCGGCGAGGACTGGGCGTCGCGCCGACGGCCGTCGGCTCTACGTCACCGTCCCGACGGCCGATCGCGTCGTGGCGATCGATAGCGTCGCCTGGACCATCGCGGCGGAGGCGAAGGGGCTTGCCGGGGCCAACCGAATCGTGCTCCAGGCCGACGGGCATCAGCTCTGGGTCGAGACCGTCGAGGGCGTGACGGTGCTCGAGGCCGATAGCCTGAAGGTTGCCGCCCGATTCGCGACGGGGCGAGGCCCGCGCGATATCGCCGTCGATCCGGACGACCGCCGGGCGTACGTCTGCAACCGGGGGTCTGGGACGTTGACCGTCCTCGACGCGCGGGCTGAAGCGATTGGCCGACCTGGAGGTGGGCCCGGACCCGGTCTCGGTCGCATACTCCTCGTCCGGTCGCTCCGCCTATGTGGCCGATGGCGCCGATGGCGTCGCGGTCGTCAGCGGCGACCCGCCCGCGGTGACCGCTCGGGTTGCGGTCGGCCCCGGGGCGAGCTCGATCCGCTTCGCGCCCGGCGGACGGTTTGCCCTGGTGACGCATCCGGGGCGCGACCAGGTCTCCGTGATCGACGCGTCCGTCAACCGGGCGATTCGCACGGTCGACGTGGAAGGGGTCCCCGATCAGGTCGTCTTCACGGAACGGTTTGCCTACGTCCGACCGCGGGAGAACCCCATGGTCCGGCTCATCCCGCTCGATGGGCTCGCCGACGCGGGGAGCGCCGCGGTCGTACTCGACATGCCGAGCGGCCAGCACCCGCTCGGCCGCGGGGTGAAGCCGTGCGCGGCGGCGGCGATCGCCCCGGCTCCGGCCGGGATGGCCGTGCTCATCGCCAATTCGGGCGACGATGCCCTCTATTATTATCAAGAAGGCATGTCGGCACCCTCGGGCAGCTTTCGCAACGCGAACCATTCGCCCCGCGCCGTGCTCACGGTCGATCGCAGCCTCCGCGCCGCCGGGCCGGGCGCATTCGATGCGGTCGCCCGCCTGCGGAACGCGGGGCGTTTCGACGTGGTGGTCCTGCTCGACAACCCGCGCATCGTGCATGCGTTCGGACTCGATATCGACGGCGATCCCGGCCGAGCCCCCGCGGCGCCGGCCGTCGAGATCCGCCTCGCACCGGTGGCCGAGGCGGACGTCCTCCGCGCCGGCCGATCCGGCAAGGTTCGACTGTCGATCTGCGAGCAGGCGGGCCGGAAGCCGGTCGCGGGCCGGACTGACGTCCGGATCCTGGCCATGCTCCCGGGACGATGGCAGCGCTACGAGACGGCCGAGGCGGGACCCGAGCCGGGCAGCTACGCGTTCGATCTCACGCCGCCGGAATCCGGCACGTATCATTTCCTCGTCGAGTGTCCGTCGGCGGGGCTCCCATTCCGCAACCCCTGGTCATTCTCGCTCGAGGTGAAACCGTGAGCATGACACACGAACGGGGCTTCCCGAGGCTCGCACGGCGCGTCCTGCGCGATGCTGCTGGCCACCGGTGCAGCCGCCCTCGTTGGCTGCGGCTCCGGCCCCCATCCCGTCCCTATCGACCCGATGGCCGCGACGACAGCGACGGCGAAGGTGGAGCTCGAAAGCGCCGCCGTGCCGGATTGCTGCAAGCGCGACGCCGCATCGGTCGTGGCCGCGAAGGACTCCGGCGCGGTCCTGGCGAAGGTCGCCTTGCCGGATGTGCGGCTCGATGACCAGGAGGGTCGGCCCGTCCGGTTCGTCAGCGAGCTGGTCGGCCGCCGCGTCGTGGCCGTCGAATTCGTCTTCACCCGATGCACGACGACCTGTCCCGTGCTGGGCCTCCAGTTCCAGCGGGTCCAGCGCCTCCTGGGCGATCAGCTCGGTAGCGAATTCGCGCTCATCTCGCTCTCGGTCCACCCGCAGTTCGATACGCCCGCCATGCTGAAATCCTGGGGCGAGCGGTACGAAGCGACGCCGGGCTGGACCCTCGCGACCGGGGCGAAGCCGGAGATGGACCGACTGCTCAAAGCACTCGACGGATTCTCGGCCGATCGTGCCAACCACCGGAACACCATCCTCCTGATCGACGGCGCGACGGGCGAGGCGATCCGCGTCGACGGCACGGCCGCGCCCGGGGCGATCGTGAAGGTGATGCGATCGCTCCGCGAGAATCCCGCTCGCCCCGCGGAGCCTCGCGACGCGAAGCCCGATTCCGCCGCGGCCCCGGACGACGGCCCCACTCGCGACTACTTCACCGACGCCCGACTCGTGGACCAGGACGGGGCGACGCACCGCTTCTACTCGGACATGCTCCGCGGCAAGACCGTGATCATCAGCACGTTCTTCTCGAGCTGCACCGGGGTCTGCGTGACGACCGCGAGTACGCTCACCAAACTCCAGGAGCGGCTCGGCGACCGACTCGGACGCGACGTGGTCATCCTCTCGATCTCCGTCGACCGAACGAACGACACGCCGGCGGTCCTCGCCAACTACGCCAGGAAGGTCGGCGCGAAACCGGGCTGGTATTTCCTGACCGGCGAGAGGGACATGCTCGACCCCGTGCTGAAGAAGCTCGGCCAGTATGTCGAGGTGCGAGAGGGCCATAGCCCGATCTTCCTCGTGGGAAACCTCCGCACGGGGCTCTGGAAGAAGGTGTTCGGCCTGGGTGAGTCCGGCGAAGTGATCCAGGTCATCGAGTCGGTGATCGGCGATGGCAAGGCAGGGTGAGTTGACACGCGCGCGAGCCGCGTGGGTTGTCGTCGTGCTCGCCGTCGCATCGCCGATTGGCTGTGTGCGGGAGGCTTCGCCGGCCCGACCCGCCGCGGGCCCGACGTCGCCCAGGGTCTCGACGGAACGCCCCGCGCAGGCGATGCGCGGGCGGGCGATCTACACGACCGGCGCGAGCCCGTCGGGCCGGCCGATCACCGCCCGGATCGGCGACGGCCCACCGGTGGCGGCCTCGCTGCTGGCGTGCGTCCAGTGTCACGGCGAGGACGGTTACGGCAAGTCCGAAGGGGGTGTCGTACCCTCGGATATCTCATGGTCGGCGCTGACGCGCCCTCACGGCGTGACCCGTTCCGATGGGCGGAGTCGTCCACCGTATTCGCGGGCGCTCTTCGCCCGTGCGGTCGCGCTCGGGTTCGACCCTGCCGGCGAGAAACTCGGCGCCACGATGCCTCGATACGAGCTCAGCACGGAGGACCTCGCCGACCTGGTGGCGTATCTCCAGGAGCTCGACGACGGGCCCGCCAGCCCCGGCGTGACGGCGGACGCGGTGCGAATCGGCCTGGCACGCGATGCGAGCCCGAAAGCGGTCGCGGCCGTCCGCGCCTGCTTCAACGCGGTCAACCTTAAGGGCGGGGTCTTCCGGCGGCGGCTGGACCTCATCACGGAGGTCGGGATGGCCGGCGACACCGCGTTCGCGTTCGTGGACGTCTCCCCCCAAATCCCCTGGCCCGACCCCAGCGCGCGTCGGCGGGACCAGCCCCCTTGATCTCGCTCCAGCCCGATCCGATCGGAGAGACGACCGACGAGACGGAGGAGCGGACCTTCGCACTCGTGAGCGGGCATGCGGGCCAGGCCCGGGCGCTCGCGAGGCTGGCGGCGCGGGAACGGATCGGGTTTGAAGGAAGGCTCGCCGTCCTGCACGGCCCGTCCCGACAATCCGAGGCGCTCGGGAATTCGCTCGCCCGTCAGCTCCTAGATTCCGGCGCGATGGACGTCATATGCCGCCCGGTCGCGGCGGGCGACATCGCGGTCGGTTGCCGCGCGGTCCTGCTCGTCGGGCCGGCCGACCCCAGCCTCGTTGACCGGATAGTCGGCGAGGCAATCGGTCGCGACCCGGCCCTCGTTTTCCTCGTCCCGCGGGCCCTGGCCGCGGCGATCCTCTCGCGGCCACGACCGGACCTCGTCGGGCGCCTGCTGCTCGCTGCCCCCGACTTCGCCGACGGACTGGACGCGACGGCGGCGGACGCCGTGGCGCGACTGCTCGTCGAAGGGCTCAAGACGACCGGCCGAACTCTCGACCGATCCCGGTTCATCGCCGCGATGGAGCGACTGACCGAGCTCCGGATCGCGCGGGTCCCGTTGCTCCATTACGGGCCCGGACGGCACGTCGGCGCCCGAGGCGCGGCGATCTTCCGCCTCGGACCGGAAGGGCGGAGTCTCCAGACCGTCGTCTCATGGCTCGACCTCGACGCCTCCCACGGGACCGCTTTCGATCGGTGACGCGGCGCCGCTACACCATGGCGAGGAGTCCCGGCGGCAAACGCTTGTGCTCGGCAGGGTACAACGCTTCGATTTCGTCGATCGCGGCCATCCTTGAGTGATGGTCCATGACGGGCAACTCGACCCGGGTCGGAAGACCGTCGTAGGTTTTTCCGTCCAGTTCCCGTCCGGTCTTGCTCTTGCGGACGCCGCCCCATTGCTTGAAGAAGAAGGGGACTCGGGCCTGCTCGCACTGATCGCGCAGGGAGATCACCCATTCCTTCCGCATCGGCCGCGCCCCCGGCCCGCTCTCGCCGCCGACGATCATCCAGTGAATTCCCTCCAGATTGACCTGACCCAGGTCCTCGAGCAGCGGCTCGATCGAGAGGAACCGGACGGCGGCGGGCGCCTGGCGGAGGTGGTCGATCCGGATCAAGCCGTGGACCCGGTCCTCCACGCTGACGCCCCACCAGATGTGAGGGATGTCCGCGGCGAACCGGATGCGGCCTCGAAGCATGTCCCGCATCCGAGACGACCGCTTGGTCAATACCTGGTAGGTATGCCAGTTGGCCCGCTCCATCGTTCGGCAGACCGCTTCGACGTAGTCCTCCGCCACATCCTTGTGGAAAAGGTCGCTCATCGAATTCACGAAGACCGACTTCGGGGTCTTCCAGCGGAGCGGTTCGGCCAGCTTCTCCGGGACGAGGCGGAGATCAAAACCTTGCTCGTAGGGGTGTCCTTCGACTCCGCGAAACCGCTCGGCGAACGTCTCCGCGTAGCAGTGATCGCAACCGGGGGTGATCTTCGTACAACCCCGCACGGGATTCCACGTCGCGTCGGTCCATTCGATCTGGGAGTGTTCGCTCATGCGTGCTTCTCATTGGCGTGTGTCGGAAATGATGAGCTGGCTGTTTGTCACGAATAACTCGATGATCGGACCTCGACCCGTCCCGACCGGAAGCGTCAGATTTGGCATGGGACCAGTCCGAAGGGGAGCTCGACGGGTGGCGGCTCCCGGGCGAGGACCTGTTTGATGTAAAGCGGCCCCAGGCCGAACCGTTGATGGCCCGCACGCTGGGCCTCCTCGTCGTTCTCCATCGGGCCGATCAGCTCGTCGCCGACGATGACAACCCACTGGCCCTCGGCCGCCTTGAGCAAGTCGGGCTTGAGTTGCTCAAGGCGGCCGCTCGCGGTCGAACCCGACGAAGGGGCGACGCGGTATCGGTATAGGGTTGTGTTGGGACGACATCGAACCTCCTGTGCTCTGTCCGGGACGACCGGCCACGACTTGCTCATCACTCGGAGAACCGACTCCCCGACGCCCGGCTTCGATCACGACTGCCCGAGCTCGACCGGGACATCGATCGGCTTGCCGTCGCGGATGACGGTGACGCGGATGGTCTGGCCAGGCCGGTGCTTCTCGACCTCGGTCAGCAGCTCCTCGAGGGTGTGTACCCGCTTGTGCTCGATGGCGACGATCATGTCGGCGCTGTCGGGGTCGATCGTGCGACGCAAGAAGCCCTGGCCGAGCCGCTCGACCCGCACGCGCACGCCCTGGAGCCCCGCCTGCTCGGCCGGGCCGCCCTTCACCATCGCCACGATCAGCAGGCCGTGCTCGGTCGCGAAGATCCGGCTGATCCCCAGGTCGGCCCGGATCACACGGCCGTTGCGGATCAACTGGTCGAGGATTCGCACGATGCCGTTGATCGGCACCGCGAAGCTGATCCCCGCCGACTGCCCCACCTGGCTGACGATCGCCGTGTTCATCCCGATCACCTCGCCCCGCGAATTTAGCAGCGGGCCGCCCGAGTTGCCCGGGTTGATCGCCGCGTCCGTCTGGATGATCCCCTTGATCATCCGGCCGTTCTTGGCCTTGAAAGACCGGTCCAGGCTGCTGATGATCCCCGAGGTCAGCGTCCGTTCCAGCCCGAACGGATTGCCCAGCGCCAGGATCTTCTGGCCGACCATGACCTTCGCGGAATCGCCGAATTTCACCGGCACCAGCTTCTCGGCCGGCACCTGGATCCTCAGCACGGCCACGTCGTTGGCCAGGTCGGCGCCGATGACCCGGGCGTCGTGGGCCGATCCGTCGTAGAGCTTGACCCGGACCGAGTCGGCGTCCTGGATGACGTGGCAGTTGGTCAGGATGTGGCCGGCCTTGTCGAAGATGAAGCCCGAGCCGCTGCCCGAGGACGTCTCGTCGCCGAAGAAGCCCAGGCCCTCGGCCTCGGTCGTGATGTTCACGACGCTCCGGTTGACCGCCGTATAGACCCGGATGTTATTCCGCTCGTCGGGGTCGAGGCCCTTGAGCATGTCTTCCGGCGGCGGCGGGGTCGATCGCGAGCCCATGACGCCGTCGGCCGGATCGGCGTTTTCGCGGGATGCCGGGTCGAACGGCTGCGGGTTGGGGGGGACCGGCGCGACCCGCTCGTTGAGCCCGCCCCGGATCTGCGCCAGGGGGGGCCGACGCAATCCCAGGCGATCGCCGAACAGGACCGCCACCAGGATCAAGGTCACCGCCACCGTGGCGGCATGCGCCAGGATCGGCCTCCAACCGATCGAGATCGGGCTTTCATTCCTCATGATTGTCTCCCTCTTGAAGACGCGACGGACCAAGAGCTACGCCCGTCGTGGTCTACTCAAGTATGCGGCTACCTGTCAACTCGCATCGAGCGATTGCCCATTACGATTATATTGAGCGACAGGTAAAGCGCGGAGGCAATCCTTCTTCCGACACTCCCCGACGAACATCTCACCTGAGCGAAGGATCGGGCTGAAGCCCAAGGTTGCAGGACAATCGTCCGGCCAAACCATGCAATCAGGTGCAATGATCACCGGTCGCCTACTCGGGATTGGCGTCGACCGGTTCGGAATCGGCTTCGTGGCGCGGGGCGTCGGGGAGCGGCGGGGAGCAGGCGGTTCGGGATCGCGCACGGGCGCCCGGCGTCGCTCGGCCTTGACGACATCGAGGAAGACGAGGACCTCAGTGGCGGTCGGGAAGGTCCCCGGGATGGGCAGGTTGAAGAGGCCGCTCTTCTTGTCGAGGATCCCCGGCTGGATCCCGCAGGAGATGACCAGGGTCTGGCCCAGCGGCCAGTTCTTGACCGTCTGTTCCAGGTGGGTCTCGGTCGCTTCGGGGACCTCGATCGTGGTCTCGCCGCCCGCGCCAATCTCTCGCGGGGCGATCACCCGTGTGCGGTGCAAGGTGCGGAGGGTGTTGACCGTCAGGTCGATCTTCGCGTTGACGCCGTCGCCATTGAAGGTCAAGAGTGGGCTGAGCTTCAGGACGACCCCCTCGTTGAGCTTCTCGGGACGGGGCTGGAAGGAGATCCCGGCCGAGCTGTCGCGCTGGAGGCCGCCGACGAACGTGCGCTCCTCCTGGGTCTTCCACTTGACGGTCTGGCCGTTGATCATCTCCAGGCTGCCGCGGGCGAGCGTCCGGAAGCCTTGCTGAATCGACATCTGCGAGAGGACCAGCGCGGCGTCCTGCATCTTCATCGTCCAGATCTGCTGGCCCTGCGGGCCGCCGCCCACGTAGGTAAGGTGCCAGTAGACGGTATAGCGCCATCGCGGGTCGACGGCCGCCACGATTCGGACGTTGACCGACAGAATGTCCTCGACCGAGGCGGTGAACCGCTGGACGATGTCGTTGACTTGCTTGAGGATCTCGGGCGAATTGTAGGCGTAGAGCTTACTCCGATCGGCCCAGAGAGCGGCGAGACGGTCGCCGTGCCAGTCGGAGGGCGCGGTTCGGAGGAAGATCCAGTCGATGAGGGCCTTCTCGGGGGGGGCCTTGTGTTCGCGGATGCCCGTATAGCCCGAGATATCCCACGATTTGAACTTGAAACCGGCCTGGAGGGGGATCTGATCGGAGTCGGCGCCCGCGGGCTCGGCGTCGTCCGCCGGGGGGTCAACCGGGCGCAGCTCGGCGGCCTTGTCGCGGTCGCGGACCGCAAGCCGACGGCCCTGGCCTTGCGCATGGAGGCTTCGCGGGAGGAGGGCTCCCAGGAACATCGACGAGAAGAGTGCCGTGCGGCGGTTCATGCCAGGAGGCCTCCTTGCCGAGCTGGCGGGCTCAGGACCCCGACGCGTTCGGGAGATCCCGGGATAAGAGTGGCGACGGATCGTGGAATCAGTGGCGACGGTCGCGGCGGGTCGCTCGCCTGCCTGGCGATGCGGATCCCGAGCGGGCGCCACGGAATGGCCCGGAGCCTGACCTTGGAGATACATAGCAGACGGCCGATTTTCGCTCAAGTCCAAAGCGGTCTCGGCCGAAAGCCTGGCGTGGGTTCGGCGATCGCTACTGGTGACCACGGTCGTGACCGTGGTCACCAGGCTGTCTCCAAACTCCTTGCAATCGTCCTCACCATCGAGGGCCTGTGAATAGCCGTCTTCTTCACTCTCCACTCACCAATCTCCAGTCCCCACTCCCCACGCGTCGCATTCAGCGATCAATCCGACCTCCGGTCAATTTGTGGGTTAGAATACCCTCAGCTTACGGGAATCAGAGCGGTCTCCCGCAGCCGGCACGCCCATCGGTCCGGTCACGGGTCTTCGTCGGCGTATGGACCAAGCCCGCGGAGTTTGCGGAAACCCGCCTGAACCACTGTCTGATCGAAGACCGGCCGGGGATAGCCACCCTCTCCCGGCCTGAAATTCACCCGACAACTGCGCAAGCACGGACGAGACGCGTCCCCGATGGGGGCTGCGCTGAAATCATCACTCTGCGCCGTTTTTTCTATCTATGGAGAGTGCCATGCTACCACCTCAACGATCCGCCCGTGGCGCCCGCCGCGCAGAGCCCTTGCCTTCCTCGCCGCTCGGGAAGAACTGGAAATCCGGGTCGTGCCGGCCGTCGTCGGACCCGAACCGATCGCGTCCGCGCTCGCGATCGCGCCGGCGTCGCTTCTGGTCCAGGGTGGGGCCGCGCCGATCACTCCCCAGGGTGGGAACGGCAGTCCGGTCGGATACACGCCCCAGCAGATCCGGGCCGCATACGGGATCGAGGACATCCAGTTCGGATCGATCGCCGGCGATGGATCGGGTCAGACGATCGCGATCGTGGATGCCTACGACGACCCCGGCTTCGTTGACAGCACGTCGCCGAGTTTCAGCACCAGCGACCTGGCGGAGTTCGATCAGGCGTTCGGCCTGCCCGACCCGCCGAGCTTCGAGAAGGTCAACGAGTTCGGCGGCACGACCAACCTGCCGGGCACGGACCCGGCCGGTGCGGGCAGTTCCAGCGGGAACTGGGAATATGAGGAAGCGATGGACGTGGAGTGGGCCCACGCCATCGCCCCAGGGGCAAACATCATCCTCGTCGAGGCCAACTCGAACTCGTTCAGCGACCTTTACAACGCCATCCTCGTCGCGGCGGATCTCCCCGGCGTCTCGACCGTCTCCGTGAGCTGGGGCAGTTCCGAATTCGACGGCGAGACGAATTATGATACTTACTTCGAGACGCCGTACGGCCATCAGGGCGTGACCTTCGTGGCGGCCTCGGGCGATGGCGGGGTCCCGGGCCTCGCCCCGGCATTCTCTCCGAACGTGGTGGCGGCCGGCGGTACGACGCTCACCCTCGGCGACGATGGCACCTACCAGAACGAGATCGGCTGGGGCAGCAGCGGCGGCGGGATCAGCCAGTACGAGTCCGAGCCGTCCTACCAGGAGGGCGTGCAGAGCACGGGATACCGGACGATCCCCGACGTTTCTTTCGACTCCGACCATAACCCGGGCGTCGCCGGCTACGACTCGTATGACAACACGGGCGGGGGCCCTTGGGATGTGATGGGCGGCACCAGCCTGGCCGCGCCGGCCTGGGCCGCCCTGATCGCGATCGCCGACCAGGGCCGGGTCGCCATGGGCGGCACGACGCTCGACGGCCCCTCGCAGACCCTGCCCGCCCTCTACTCGCTCCCGTCGGCCGACTTCCACGACATCACGACCGGATACAACGGCGACTACACGACGCCCGGGTACGATTACGTGACGGGCCTGGGCACGCCGGTGGCCAACCTGCTGGTGCCCGACCTCGCATCCTATGAAATGAGCAACCAGCTCGTCGTGACATCGCAGCCAACCGGCAGCGTGGACGCCGGCAGCTCGTTCGGGCTGACCGTTGCGGTCGAAGGCCCCGGTGGCCAGGTCATGACCGGCGCGACCGGCACCGTCACGCTCTCCCTGGCGAACGACCCGGGCGGGGCCTCCCTGAATGGAACGCTGACCGCGACGATCGACAACGGCGTCGCTACCTTCTCGGGGCTCTCGATCGACGGCGCCGGGACCGGCTACTCCCTCCAGGTGGATGCCGGAAGTTACGGGGACGCGACCTCGGGCGCCTTCAATGTGGTCCCCGCGGCGCCGTCGCAGCTCGTCATCGCCGACCAGCCGCCGTCGCGCATCGCGGCCGGCAGCGGGTTCGGCCTCACGGTCGATGTGGAGGACGCATACGGCAATCTCGAGACGGGCTATGCCGGCAGCGTCATGCTCGCGCTCGGGTCCGATCCGGCCGGGGGTAACCTCCTCGGGGACCTCACGGCCACGGCCGACGGCGGCGTGGCGGATTTCTCCGGCCTGACCCTGGACAACGCAGGGAACGGATACACGATCCAGGCGACCGCGAGCGGATTGTCGTCCGCGACCACCCAGCCGTTCGACATCACCACCGGGACGGGCACGCAGCTCGTCGTCTCTACTGGACCCGGGCAGGCCGTGACGGCGGGCAACGGATTCGGGCTGTCGGTGTCGGTCGAGGACGCCTATGGAAACCTCGAGACGAGCTTCGACGGCGATGTGACCGTCGCCCTAGCCGGCGGGCCGGGCGGGGCCAGCCTCATCGGCACGCTCATGGCCACCACCAGCGATGGCGTGGCGGATTTCTCCGACCTCACACTCGACCAGGCCGGCGACGGCTACACCCTCGAGGTCACGAGCAATGGCCTGACCGCCGCCACCACCAATGCCTTCGCCGTGATACCCGCCGCGCCGGCGCAACTGGTGATCTCCGAAGAGCCCCCGTCGAGCATCGCGGCCGGCGCCGGCTTCGGCCTGGTCGTATCGGTCGAGGACGCCTTCGGCAACGCCGAGCCGAGCTTCAACGGCGATGTCACGCTCGCCCTGTCCGGCGGGACCGGACTGAACGGGACGCTCACGATCCCCGCCAGCGATGGCGTGGCGGACTTCTCCGGTCTGACCCTCGATGAGACCGGTTCCGGCTATGCCCTCACGGCCACGAGTAACGGCTTGTCCGCGGTGACGACGCTCGCCTTCGCCGTCACACCCGCCGCGCCGGCGCAACTGGTGATCGCCTCACAACCCGCGTTGACCATCATGGCTGGCAGTGGCTTCGGGCTCTCGGTTGCCGTCGAAGATGCCTACGGCAACGCCGAGCCCGATTACATCGGCAACGTGACCCTCGCACTGACCGGCGGGAGCGGCCTGAACGGCACGCTCAGGGTCGCAGCCTCCGGCGGCGTGGCGAGTTTCTCCGGCTTGACCGACGACCAGGCCGGGACGAGCTATGCGATCCAGGCCGGCGCCACCGGACTCGCAGGGGCCACCACCAATGCCTTCGCCGTCACACCCGCCGCGCCGCGCAACTGGTGATCGACGCCGAGCCGCCGTCGAGCATCGCGGCCGGAGCGGGCTTCGGCCTGGCGGTGTCCGTGGAAGATGCCTTTGGCAACGCCGAGCCCGACTACAGCGGCAACGTGACCCTCGCACTGACCGGCGGGAGCGGCCTGAACGGTACGCTCTCTGTACCGGCCTCCGGCGGCGTGGCGAGTTTCTCCGGCCTGTCCCTCGACCAGGTCGGGACGAGTTACGCGATCCAGGCCGGAGCCCCTGGCCTCTCGGGCGCCACCACATCGGTCTTCGCCATCACACCCGCCACACCCTCGCAATTGCTGATCACGACGGAACCGTCGTCGAGCATCACAGCCGGCTCCGGGTTCGGCGTGACGGTCGCGGTCGAGGATCCCTACGGCAACGCCGAGCCCGGCTACAGCGGCGATGTGTCCCTCGCCCTGGCCGGCGGTGCCGGTCTCGGCGGGACACTCACGATCTCCGCCGACGATGGTGTGGCCAGCTTCTCGGGCCTCACGATCGATCGGGCCGGCTCCGGCTATACGCTTCAGGCTTCCGGCGCCGGGCTGACGGGTGCCTCCTCGACGGCCTTCCTGGTCACGCCCGCAACGGCGAGCCAGTTGGTCACCATCTCGCAACCCCCGACTAACCTGACCGCCGGACAGGCGTTCGGCTTCACCGTCGCGGCCGAGGACCCTTATGGGAACGTCGTGACCGGCTTCGACGGGACCGTGACGGCATCGATGGCCAGCGATCCTGGAAGCGCCCCGTTATTGGGCAGTCTGACCGTGACCGCCAGCCAGGGCCTGGCGAACTTCTCCGGCCTGACGATCGACCGGGCCGGTGCGGGATACACGCTGGGCGCGGCCGCCGGCAACCTGTCCTCGGCGGTCACCGGCGCGCTGAGCGTCAGCCCGGCGGCGGCCAGCCAGCTCGTGGTGACCGCACAGCCGCCCAGCATCGTGACGGCCGGGAGCGGATTCGGCGTCTCGGTCGCGGCCGAGGACGCTTATGGAAACGTCGCGACGTCCTTCCAGGGCAGCGTGACCGCGGCCCTGACGGGCGGGGCGAACCCCGGCGTACTCGGCGGCAACAACACCGCGACGGCCGTCAATGGCGTCGCGATGTTCTCCGGCCTGGTGCTCACCGAGGCCACTTACGGAGATCGGCTTCAATTGAACTCCGGCGGCCTGTCCTCGACGACGACGAATACCATTACCGTCAACGCCGGCGAGCCCGCCCGATGGGTCTTCATCTCCGAGCCGCCCGCGACGGTCGCCCCCCGACAGACGATCCGGATCGTCGCCGCCATCGAGGACGCGTACGGGAATGTCGTGCTGTCCGAGAGTGGCACCGCGAGCCTATCGCTGCTCGGCGGCCCCCGCGATGCCAGGCTCCACGGATCGCCCACGGAACCGGTCTACGCCGGTGTGGCCGTCTTCGCCGATTCGATATCGGATACGCCCGGCGTCTACTCCCTGAGCCTCTCCGGCGACGGCCTGCCGTCAGTGACCTCCAACTCCTTCAAGGTCATCGCGATCGACCCCGCGGCATCCGTATTCTCGTCCGTGTTCCGTCCCGGCCGGGGCCAGGGTCCGGGGTCGCAACGGCATCCGCACCGAGGGCGTTGACCCTCGGCCGGGGCGGTCGGAGGCGGAGATCCTGCTGCCGCCTTCCGGCAAACGAAAGGTTCGCTGTTCAGGTTCGGCCCGGGTCCGACGACGACCTCGGGCCGACATTCTTGCGCGGAGCCTTCTCCGAGATCCGCAAGTCTTTCAAATCGACCAGTCTTCCAGCACGAGTCCGGGCACGCGCGAGAAGTCGCGGCGGTTGCAGGTGCCCAGGATCAACTGGTTCGCCCGGGCAATTGCCGCGATCTTCTTGTCCTGCGTGCCGATGCGAACCGCTCGAAGCTGTTGAAATTGATTCTCAGCAGGCTGGTCATAATCGACGACCGTGAACTTTGCGAAATCCAGAAGCGTTTCTTTCATCGCAGCGTAACACTGAATCCGCTTAGGCCCATCACCGGCGCGAGCGAGTTGGGCCAACCGGCCTCGAAGGGATTCTTCGATCGTCACCACGCAGATCCCGACGGCGCCCGGGCCTTCGAGTCTCTGGCGTCGGCCCACCGGTGCATGACCGTGCTGGAATAGCGTCAGGTGGTCGCTGTCAAAGAGGTATCGAAGCATTCACCCGCTTCCGTATTCTCCGTCTCGCGGCGATCCATTTCTTCGCGAAACTTTCGGATTTCTTCCAGGTACTCGTCAAATGTCGGGTCGTCCTTCGCCCATCCGAACCGATCCATCAAGGGATTTCGCTGGGGTAGCTCAATCGACAGGAGCGATCCCAGATTCACCTGTTCCTGGAGGAGCCTACGAAGCTGTTCCAGGGCCTCCTCGCGCGTGGCACCCGTCGCCTGAAGGTCGGTCCCCCCGAGGACCTGGGCGGTGAATGGCCCGTCGGGTGCCTGGCGGACCTGCACGAGGCAGGTTGAGAGCGAGGCCGAGGTCGGACTTTCCCACGTCATGAGTCTTGTCCCGAAGTTCGCCGCCCGGCTCCGAGGATCGGCCCCAAGAGCTCGAGGTGCTCGATCTATCAATCCGTAAAGCGGTTCCGGATCATCCCAGTCACTTTATCGTTCCCGGCCACCCCCGACAAGGCGAGGGACACGTAGGGGGCTCGCGATCGAATCGCGTCTCTCGGGATCGTCACCACCTGGAGTCCGTCGAGAATTTCCTGCTACGCAAGCTCCCCGACGATCCGACGCTGCACTATGCGCTGGGGGAGTCGTTCCTCAACCTCGGGAACCTCCTCACGAGCCAGGGACGCCACTCGGACGCACTGGCGATGTACTTGCGGAGCCAGGAGTTCTACCGCTTCGCATATGCCAGGATGCCCAACGTGATCGAATACGGCTGCGATCTGGGTTCGACCTACTGGTGCGCCGGGGGGGTCGTACCAGCGGCAGGGGCGAGAGGACGAGGCGATCTCCGAGTTACGAAAGGGCGCCGAGCACTTCCGCCGGATGGTCCGCGACCACCCGGCCGTCCTCGTCGTTCAACAGCGGCTGATCGGCGCCTTGAAAATCTTGGCCGACTCCCATCGAGCCATGGGTCGGCCGGTCGAAGCCGCGAGCGTGCTGCGAGAGGCCGGCCTCTGGCTCGACAAGGGGCCGAAGGATGGACCGGATGCCCTCTTCGAGCTCGCGTGTTTCCACGCCCGGCAATCGATCCCGGTCGCGCAAGTCAAGGTTGCGCCCACGTCCCAGGAGCAGACCGATGCGCGTCGGGAGGCGGAACGCGCCATCGAACAACTGCAACAAGCGATCGAGGGGGGATTCGACAAGCTGGACGCGATCAGGACGAACAAAGACCTGTCCCCGCTCCGCGGCCGCGACGACTTCAAGAAGTTGCTGGCCAGGCTGGCCGATCATCTCCAGAAGCATCCTCAGGCCACGTCGGCCGTGGCCATTGGCGACGGGGCATCGACACCGACGCCCACGACCGACGCCGAGCGAGCACACCAGGCGAAGCCGATCGCGCCGAGGCCGAATTCCGCGCGACCGTCGAGGCGGCCCCGGGCGACCCGGCCGTCTGGCTGGGCAGGGGCCGGGTCCTCGCGGAGCTTGGCCATCGCGATCGATCGAACGCCGATTTCGCCAAAGCCGCGGCGATTCCATCCGCCGATCTCATGCCCTGGATCCAGCACGGCCGCTGGCTGGCCCGGCGCGGCGACGACGCGGGCGCCAAGGCCGCGTTTGCCCGGGCCGACACGCTGTCCCCCAAATCTCCCCTGATGCCATAACGTCTGTCGAGTCGCCCGACGAGCGGCCCGCGACCCCGGAAGTCGGTGGCGACGACCAGACTGAGGTCCCGGATCGGTCCGGGCGAATCAACGCCGGCAACGGCTTGCCGCGCCCCCGGCTTGCGGTCAAGATGATGATCCGTACCGCCGATTTCGTCGACCGCACCGAGGAGCATCCGCAATGAAGCTCAGTTCATCCGCTCGGGCCTGGACCGGTCTCGCCTGGCTGCTGGCGATCGCCGCCCCGATGGCGATCGCCATGTCCGACGAGCCGTCCAACTTGCCGAAGGCCTTCCTCGACGGGACCGGCCCGAACTGGAGGTCTCTGGGCGAGCAGGACTTCGCGAGGGTCAACTGCGACGCCGAGACCTGGACCTGGAAGGACGGGATCCTCCACTGCACGGGGACGCCGGTCGGCGTGCTCCGTACGAGCAAGCCGGTCGCCAATTTCGAGCTAGTCGCCGAGTGGAAGCACCTCAAATCGGGCGGGAACTCGGGGATCTTCGTCTGGGCGCCGGAGAAGGCGCTCGACGGGATCAAACCGAATGCCCTCCCGCGCGGCGGGATCGAGGTGCAGATCCTCGACCACGGCTACAGGACCCAGTACGAGAAGAGCACGGGCAAGAAGGCCACATGGTTCACGACCGATGGCGACGTCTTCGCGGTCGGTTCGTCGAAGATGAAGCCATTCCCACCCATCTCGCCCGACGGCAGCCGTAGCTTCCCCACGAAGCAGCGGAGCAAGGGGATCGGCGAGTGGAACCACTATTACGTCCGCGGCATCAACGGCGAGATCCGCCTGTGGGTCAACGGCGAGGAGGTCTCCGGCGGCAGCGGATGCGATCCCCGCTCCGGCTACCTCTGCCTCGAGTCCGAAGGCTCGCCGGTCGAGTTCCGCAACCTGAGGATCCGAGAGCTGCCGTGAACGCTCGGGATATTGCGGATTGCGGATCCCGGATTGCGGATTGCGTATCGCAGACTTGCCGCTAGACCGCGCGAGGAGAGACCCGATGTCGATGCCCTCCGATGACCTAGGCCGAACGCCGGTGGGCCTGGCACCCGTCCCCGGGCGGGCGGACGCCAGCCGGCGGCTGCCGCCGATGTCCGAGAACGACCTGGCGCTGAACCTGGTACGCACCACCGAGGCCGCGGCCCTGGGGGCCGCGCGATGGGTGGGCCGCGGCGACAAGATCGCCGCCGATCAGGCGGCCGTCGACGCCATGCGGCTGTTCTTCAACGCCGTGCACATGGACGGCATGGTCGTCATCGGCGAGGGGGAGAAGGACGAGGCGCCGATGCTCTACAACGGCGAGCGGATCGGCACCGGCCAGCCGCCGGAGGTGGACGTCGCCGTCGACCCGATCGACGGCACGCGGCTGGTGGCCCAGGGCCAGGCCAATGCGCTGTCGGTCGTCGCCGTCTCCGAGCGCGGCTCGATGTTCGACCCGGGCCCGTGCTTCTACATGGAGAAGCTCGCGACCGGCCGCGACGCGGCGACGGCGATCGACATCACCGCCCCGATCGAGGAGAACATCCGCAACGTCGCCAAGGCCAAGGGGATGTCGATCAGCGACGTGACGATGATGATCCTCGACCGACCGCGGCATGAGGAGGCCATCGATCGCGTGCGGAAGATCGGCGCGCGGGTCTACCTGCTGACCGACGGCGACGTCGCCGGGGCCATCACGGCGGCCCGTCGCGGGACGGGCGTCGACCTGCTCTACGGCATCGGCGGCACGCCCGAGGGCGTCGTCGCCGCGGCGGCGCTCAAGTGCCTCGGCGGCGTCATCCAGGGGCGGCTTTACCCGAGGGATGACGGCGAACGCCAGGCCGCCATCGCGGCCGGCTATGACCTCGGCCGCGTCCTGACCGTCGACGACCTCGTCAAGGGCGACGACATCTTCTTCGCCTGCACCGGCATCACCGACGGCGCGCTCGTCCAGGGCGTCCGCTTCTTCGCCTTCGGCGCCACCACCGAGTCGATCGTGATGCGCGCCAGCTCGGGCACCATCCGCGTCGTCCGCGGCGAACACCGCGTCGGCAAGCTCAAGCAGATCTACGGCGAGGAAGCGTGAGCCGCGAGCCGGGCGCGCGAAGACCGTTCGACTGACCTCGAAATGCCCGGCCGACCTATCTCGGATTCTCGCGCTCTCCCCGCGATCCGTTCACGCCTATCAACAGATAGAGCTTCCGTGTC
Source organism: uncultured Planctomycetota bacterium (assembly GCA_963777695.1). GTDB lineage: Bacteria > Planctomycetota > Planctomycetia > Isosphaerales > Isosphaeraceae > CAVZRC01. Next base: position 3,940,669 of record CAVZRC010000004.1, on the reverse strand, counting down.
GATGGTCCCGCCGGAAATCCGCAACCCCTGGCGCAGGATCCCCGCGAGTCGATCGGAGGCTCGGCATTCATCGTGAACGAGTCATCAAGGAGTCCGGGCCATGTCCGAGCGATCTCAGCGGCGCATCTCCGAGAGTTTCGGCCTGTTGACCGGCAGGAAGTTCCTGCTGGGTTCGATGATTTCGGCATCCTTCCTGTTGCTGGCAGCCTCGGCATGGACGGCCCCCGGCGGTCTCCGCGGCGAGCCGACGGATCCCGAGGCCCAGCCCCTTCCTGCTCCGAAGTCGGCGCCCTCCCAGGGGCGAACGCCGTCGCTGGTCCGCACGCGGAATGCCGCCAAGCAGGGCATGCTCGACCTGGAGAGCGCGATCGCCCGCGCCGAGCTGATCCTCGCCGTCCGGCTGGTCAACGTCTTCGAGACGAAGATCGTCCATGGCGGGAAGCAGGAAGTGGTGACCTTGCAGTATCGGTTCGAGCCGGTGCGGATGCTCAAGGGGATCTACGCGCGCGATACCCTGCTGTTGACCGGCCAGGATCTCGGCATCTATCAATACGGCGCCGGTCCCGAGGACGTCGAACGGGGGCAGGTCTTCCTGCTCATGCTCGGCCGGAACGGCCCCGGTTATTTCAACTGCAATCAGGCGGGGTCGCTCGAGTTGTCGATCCCCCGGCTGGCCGGCCAGGACGATCCGCTGCTGGCATCGGTCGAGACGCTGATCGCGGTCACGCAACAGCGCGATCGCAGCAAGAAGGTCACGCGGCTCGTCGAGGGACTGCGGGCCTCGAAAGGACGTGACGCCCTGCCGCTGCTGGTCTCGTTGCAACGACGCGCCGTGCTGGCGGCACAGGCAACGGGGGTGCTGGACGTGCTGGTCCGCCCGCTGCGCGACCCGTCGCCAACCGTAAGGGAAGCCGCGGCACGGACCCTCGCCGCCGTCCTGGACGCCGACTATCTCGGGCAACAGGGCCTGCACGACGCCGCAGCCCAGGCGATCATCGGGGCCTCGAAGGAGACGGGGACCGACCTCGCGGTCCGGGTGGCGATGCTCGTTGCCCTGGCGGCCACGGGGAAGAGCCCGGGGCGATGGGAGAAGGCCCGTCCCTGGCTTCGACCCGATCGGCCGGCATCCACTTTCGCCGAGCGGGCGGCGCAACTGAGGGCCCTGACGAAGCTGGCCCCGGCGGACCAGGCCCCGGCGATCGCGGCGGAGCTGGAAGCCCTGCCGCTGGACGCGCCGGATGAGGTCCAGCAAGCCGCCGGGCGAGCCCTCGGGGCGATCGATCCGCCCGGCGCGGCCGGGCGGATCATGGACCGGCTGACCGCCAAGTACGAGGACGGATTGGGCATCGCCATCGAGATCGGCCTGCTCGGCGAGCTGCCGGCGGCCGTCGCGACGCCTGCCCTACTCGACGCCGCCCGTCGATCCCTCGACTTCAACGAGCGATTCGCGTTGGCCACGGCCTGTCGGCGCGTCGCCGACCCGAAGATGGTCCCCATCCTGGCCAGCCTGATCGACCCGACGAATATCCAGGTGCGCTGGGCGGCCCTCGACGCCCTCCAGCAGATCAACACCCCCGAGGCCGCACGCGCCGCCTGGCCCCACATGGGCGAAGAGTCCGACCTGTCGCGAAAGTTGCGGCTCGCCGGCTTCGTCGGGCGGTTCGGCTACCGCGGCGGGTATCCCTTCGCGATCGAGCACCTCTCCGATCCCGCGCTGCTCGACCTGGCCGTCGAGGCGCTGGCGGCGATCCGCGAGCCGCGGGCGATCCCCGAGCTGCACGCCATCTGGCAGCGGAGCAACGACCTGAGCTGGAACGGCGCGGCGATCCGGGCCCTGGGCCGCCTCGGCCAGGCCGACATCGCCCCGCGGCTGCTCGAGCTGGCCCGCGACTCCAACGACCCGCTCACGGCCCCGGCTCTGATCGCGCTGGGCGACCTCGGCGAGTCCCGCGCCCTGCCCCTGATCCGGGCGGGGCTGGCCTCGCGCAGCGACGATGTCGTCATCGCCGCGGCCCGGGCCTCGCGCAAGCTCCTCGCCGCGCCCGGCGCCGGTTCCGACGACGTCCGCGACCGGCTGGCCTCGCTGCTCGCCGACGGCCACGCCACCCAACCGGTCCGCGCCGCCGCCCTGGAGACACTCGTCGAACTCGATGATCGACGCCTCACCACCGCCCTCGTCGCCGCCGTCCGCGACGCCAGCCTCGAGAACAGCCCACTCTTGCAGACCGTCGAAGAGCGGCTCTCCGCGCGGAAGGTTCGGGATCCCTTGAGAGGCCGAATCCAAGCATCCCTGTCCGATCGGTCGGAATTCGGATAGAATCCCGGAGTTGGGGCCGAACAATGTCGCGCCCGCCCGCGTAACGGAGCGAGGTCCACGAATCCGGCCCAGAGCGGTCGGCGAGATGTCCCGGCCCTCGGACGGAGGCAATCGGCCATGTTCCGGCATCGGATCAAGGATCTCATGATCGCGAACGCGGTGCTGGCGATCTCCCTCGGGATCGCGATCACCCTGGGCCAGTACCTCCTTCAAGTCGGCCTGATCCTGGGGATGATCTTGGCCACGGTCGTCGCGCCCGTCGCCTGGGTCGAGACCTACCTGTACCGCAAGAGACAGGGCCTTTGGTATCGCTCGATGAATCCGAGGAAGCCCCGGCCTCGATACCGTCCCATGACGGATCTCCCCTATTTCCCCCCGGTATCGGACGAGGAAGAGCCGTCGTCGAAGGGACGGAATCGGACGCGACTATTCGAAAAGGCCGCCCGATCGAGATCGATCTCCCGGGCGTCGCTCCTCCTCGATGTCGCCAGCCGGTTCGAGACATCGGGAAGCCTGGACGCGGCGGCGATGACCTACCGGCAGATCCTCGACCATTTCGCCAGTAAGCCCGAGGCGCAGGATGCCGCCCGCCGCCTGCAAGCGCTCTCGAACAAGAAGGCGACCGTCGATCTCTGAGCGTGAACGATGCAACGCAGGGCCTTCGTCCTCCGCGGGCGCGGATTCCCGGCCGCAACAACGGCTCCACCGATCCGACGGCGCCCTCCATCCCCTCCAATTCGTCGGACCTGTTCGTTGACGCAATGATCCCGTCGCCGAGCGCGATCGCGTCGCCGCTCGACACACGCATCCTCCCATGACCGCCCACATCAACCGGGATCATGCGAGGGACTAGATGACATTCTGGCCCCATCGAGGGTCAGCCACAAACATTTAGCTCAAAAAGATTTGCGCCAGAGACCCCCGTCATTGAACAGTGGGCGGTGAATTTATTTTCGAAATTCTTGTCCGAGGCGCGTTCGGTTTTCCGGTTTCTGGTTCCTATATGGTGTGGACCAACGAAGGCGAGATCACACGCCTGAGACAGAAGTCTTCCTCAAGAACATCGTTTTGCCAAACTTCCAGGCCGCCCTGCACGACGCCGCCCCATGAGGGCGAGGCTCGCGGGTGGACGGAACGCGCGGACCTCACGCCAGGATCGGATTCCGATCGTAGGCGGGTCGAGGAAAGAGCGAGATCATCGAAGGGCTGATTCATCTTATCCGAATATGACGCCGGCGCAGGTGCCGGCGATGTTGCGCGGAGGGGGACGGTGCGGCTCGGGCCGCGGCCGACCCGGGGCGGTGACGGCCACACTGCCGCCGACGCGGCAGGTGAAGACCGCGGACGTGTTTCTTCGTAGATCGATGAGGTGCACCTTGAGCTTCCGACCGGATCGACGCGGGAAATCGGGGATCGTAGGGCGGCCGCAGTCCATCACCGGCGCCGGCCGGGTCCGGGATCGGTATCGACACCGCTTGAAGCCGGTGCTGCTGGCGCTCGAGGATCGCCGGATGCTCTCCACGTTCACCGTCGAGAGCGTCGCCGACGACGGGAGCACCGGCACGCTGCGATGGGCGATCGCGCAGGCGAACGTCGATACGAGCCCGAGCACGATCGAGTTCGACCTGGGCAACGCGCCGACGACGATCACGCTGACCCAGGGCACGCTCGTGCTGAGCAACGCGGCGGAACCGGTCGCGATCGACGGCCCCGGTGCCGGCCTGCTGAGCATCAGCGGGAACCATTCCAGCCATGTGTTCGACGTCGAATCGGGCGCCAACGCAACGTTCTCGGGGTTGACGATCACCGGAGGCTCGTCGTATTACAATTACGGCGGCGGTTTGAACAACGTCGGGACGGCGACGCTCACCGACTGTGTGGTCAGCGGCAACTCGGGCCGGGGCTATAACTCCGCTGCCGGCGTGGGCAACGAAGGGACGTTGACGGTCTATGATTCGACCATCAGCGGGAATAACGCCGCCTGGGGGACCGCCGGGTTGCGGAACTCGGGCACGGCGACGCTCACGGATTGTACGATCAGCGGCAATTCGACGTTCGTCGGAAACAATACCGGCGGTGTGGCCAACTACAGTTCCTTGATGATGACTGGCTGTACGATCAGCGCCAATGCCTCGAATCAGGCCGGTGGGATGCTCAACTGGGGCACGGCGATTCTGATCAACAGCACGATCGCGGGCAACCTCGCCAAGACATCCGTGGGCGGCGGCGTGGATAACAACGGCAACCTGACGCTGACCGCCTGCACCATCGCCGAGAACGCAGCCCAGACTGGAGGCGGGATCTGGGCGGGAGAGGGCTCCGTGACGCTCACGGACACGATCGTCGCCGGGAACAGCGACGCCTCCGGCAGCAGTGATATCGCCAGCGGTTACTATGACTCGAGCACCGTCGCGGGCTCGTACAATCTGATCGGTCCAGGGGGGTCCGGCGACATCGTCGATGGCACGGACGGGAACATCGTCCTGGCGAGCGTTTCGGCCCTCGGGGTCACGCCGCTGGGCGACTATGGCGGGCCGACGGAAACCATGGCGCTGCTGCCCGGCAGCCCGGCCATCGGCGCCGGGACGGCCGTACCGGGAATTACCACAGACCAGCGCGGACTGCCACTCAATTCGCCCGTGCCCGACATCGGCGCCTACCAGACCCAGCTCGTGTCACCGGTCTTCCCGACCTCGCCATTCCTCGTGAACAGCACGGCCGACGACGGGAGTGCCGGCACGCTGCGATGGGCCGTCGAGTGGGCGAATCTCTACGCGACGCCGAGCGAGATCGATTTCGATCTGGGGAGCGCACCGGCGACGATCACGCTGACCGGAGGGTCGCTCGATCTGAGGAACAGCCTGGCACCCATCACGATCAACGGACCGGGGGCAGACCTGTTGACGATCAGCGAGTCGTACCAAGCCGGCCGGGTGTTCGAGCTGGATGCGAACGTGACAGCCAGCCTGTCGGGCCTCACGATCACCGGCGGCTCGTCGAATTACCTCGGCGGCGGCCTGTATAACCTCGGGACGGCGACGCTCACCGACTGCGTCATCACCAGGAACTTCGGCTCCGACTTCTACCTCGGCGGAGGCGGCCTGGCGAACAAGGGTTCGCTGACGCTCGTCGGATGCACGATCAGCAACAACTACGCGACCACGGGCTTCGACACCAGTGGCGCCGGCATGATCAACGACGGCATCGCGTGGTTGACCGATTGCACGATCTCCGGCAACACCGGCCGATACGGCGACGGCGCCGGCCTGAACAACTCAGGCACGGCGACACTCACCGATTGCACCATCAGCGACAACGCGATCACGATCGGCGATGATCAGGGGGGAGGCGTCGCGAACACCGGGATGCTAACGATGACCGGCTGCACGATCAGCGGCAACTCCGCCGATGGCGCCGGGGGCCTCGCCAACTTCGGCACGGCGGTCCTGACCAATTGTACCATCGCCGCCAATTCGGCCGGCTATGGCGGCGGAGGAGGGGTTTACGATGACAACACACTGACGCTGACCGCGTGTACGATCAGCGGGAATTTCGCGCGGTCCTCGGGCGGCGGACTGTGGGAAGCATTCGGGACGACGACGCTCACGAACACGATCATCGCCGGGAACTTCTTCGCCGGCGGCAGCAGCGATATCCTCGGTGACGAGTCCGGCGACGTCACCGGCACCTATAACTTGATCGGCACAGGGGGTTCGGGCGGGATCCAGGACGGCATCGACGGCAACATCGTCCTGACGAGCCAGGCCGACCTGGGCCTCACGCCACTGGCCGACCTCGGCGGCCCTACGCCAACCATGGCGCTGCTGCCAGGGAGCGCGGCCATCGGCACCGGGACGGCAGTACCCGGCCTTTACACCGACCAGCGCGGACTGCCGCTCGATTCGCCCGTGCCCGACATCGGGGCATTCCAGACGCAGCCCACGCCGCCGGTCTTCCCCAGCTCGCCGTTCATCGTGACCAGCACGGCCGACAACCTGACGCCGGGCACTCTGCGATGGGCCGTCGCCTGGGCCGATCTGGAGGCGTCTCCCTCCACGATCGAATTCGAACTGGGTACCGCGCCCGCAACGATCGCCCTGACGCAAGGCCAGCTCGAGTTGAGCAACGCTTCGGGGCCGATCACCATCGACGGACCGGGGGCGGACCTGCTGACCATCGAGAGAGGTTATTACTCCGCGGCGAGCCGTGTGTTCCAGGTCGATCCGGGGGTGACCGCGTCGTTCTCGAGCCTGACGATCTCCGGAGGCCAGGCCGTCGGCAACGGTGGCGGCCTCTACAATGACGAGGGCATATCGACGCTCACCGATTGCACGATCACCGGCAACGGCGCAAGAGGGCGGCGGCCTGATGAACCTCGGGGCGATGAACCTCATCGGCTGCACGATCACCGGCAATGGAGCGCCCCGTGGCGGAGGCTTGTTCAGCTCCACGTCAGACCCGACCACGACGGTCACACTCGAGATGACCGATTGTACGATCGGCGGTAATTACGCCTACATCGGCGCGGGCCTGTACAATGGCAACAGTACGGCCTCGCTCTATGCGAGCACGATCGCCCAGAACGACGCGACGACGAGTGGCGGTGGCGTGTACAACCTCGGCACGCTGGCGCTCGCCGACACCACCATCAGCGGAAACTCCGCACCGCAGGGCGGCGGCCTCTTGAACCTCGGCGACGCCGCGCTCGCTTTCTGCACAGTCGCCAGCAACAGCGCTTCGGTCGGGGTCGGAGGCATCTACAACGCAGGTACGGCGACGCTAGACGACACGATCGTCGCCAGCAACCGGGTCGGCAGCATCGACAGCGATGTCGGCGGCCCGAACGCGGCCGCGGTCGCCGGCACCTACAACCTGATCGGCTCGGGCGGATCGGGGGGGATCCAGGATGGCGTGGACGGCAACACCGTCCTGACCGACCTCCTGGGGCTGCAACTGGCGCCGCTGGGGAACTACGGCGGGCCAACAGAAACCATGGCGCTCTACGCGGGCAGCGTCGCTATCGGGGCCGGGACGGAGTTCGGCGGCATCACCACCGACCAACGTGGAATGCCGCTCGATACGCCCGTCCCCGACATTGGAGCCTACCAGAGCCAGCCCGGCCAACCGTTATATCCGACATCTCCGTTCCTGGTGACCAGCACGTCCGACGACGGGAGCGTGGGAACGTTGCGCTGGGCCGTCTACTGGGCCGATCAATTGACGAGCCCCAGCTCGATCGGATTCTACCTGGGCTACGCGCCGGCCACGATCACCTTGACGCATGGGCCGCTCGAGCTGAGCAACACGCTCGAACCAATCACGATCGTCGGGCCCGGGGTTTACACGCTGACGATCACAGCGGATGACGCCAGCGGGGTCTTCCAGGTAGACCCGGGCGTGACAGCGACGTTCTCGTGGCTGACGATCACGGGAGGCTCGGCGACCCTTGGCGGTGGCCTTTACGACGCCGGCAATGCCACGCTGACCGACTGCACGATCAGCGGCAACACGGCGACGGAAGCTGGCGGCGGGATCTTCGTGGGATATCCATCCTCGCTCAACCTCTCCTACAGCACTATCAGTGGAAACTCCGCCGATCGGGGCGGCGGCCTGTACAACTACAACCTGGCGACCTTGACGAATTGCACGATCAGCGGCAACTCGGCGATCGAGGGCGGTGGGATCTTCAACTACGGTACCGCGACGCTCACCAGTTGCACGGTCGGAGGCAACTCGGGCCAAGGTGGCGGGCTGTATAACTACAGCTCTTCGGGCTACGTCTCGACGGCTAAGCTGACCAACACGATCGTCGCTGGAAACACCGACGGCGCCGACAATCCCGACGACATCGGCGGGAACCTATTCGACGACGTCACCGGCTCCTACGACCTGATCGGCACGGGGGGCTCCGGCGGAATCCAGGACGGGGTGCAAGGCAACATCGTCCTGACCAGCCTCGCCAATCTGGGACTGGCCCCGCTGGGCAACTACGGCGGTCCGACCCAGACCATGGCCCTTTACTTCGATAGCGTGGCTGTCGGGGCCGGCACCGAGGTCCCCGGCATCTATTACGACCAGCGGGGATATTCGCTCGACTATCCCCTGCCCGACATCGGCGCCTTTCAGAACCAGCCCTATTCACCGATCATCCCACCGTTCCCCACGTTCATCGTGACAAGCACGGCCGACGATTACAGCGAGGGCACCCTGCGTTGGGCACTCCAACTCGCCTCGTATTCCACGACGGCCAGCACGATCGAATTCGACCTAGGGAGCACACCAGCAACGATCGCATTAACCGACGGGACACTCGGTTTGGGCGGGAACGCCCCGATCACAATCGACGGGCCGGGAGCCGACTTGCTCAAGATACAAGGGGATTATGGTCCGGTGTTCTACTCCTCCGCGGCAGGATTGGTGACGCTGTCGGGCCTGACGATCACGGGGGGCTACGGCTATTACGGCGGCGGCGTCGACGTCTACGGGAACATGGCGATCGACGCCTGTGATATTACCGGAAATTCTGCGTCCTATTACGGCGGCGGTATTTACGTCAGCAACAATGCATCGCTCACGATCACCGACAGCACGATCAGCGACAACTCCTCCGAGTTTGAAGGAGGTGGGCTGTCCAGTATCGGAGATCTGACGCTCACAAACTGCACGATCAGTGGGAATACTGCCTCGCGAGGGGGCGGGATATTCAGCGCCGGTCCGGCGGTTGTGACAAGCTGCACGATCAGTGGCAACATCGGGGAAGGCGGGGGCCTGTATCAGTACAGCGGCTCTTATCGTCCATCCGTGGCGACGCTCACCAACACCATTGTCGCCGGGAACACAGACATCACCCTCACTCCGGACGACATCCGCGAGAATTCGATCGGCGCGTCCGTCGGCGCGGTCACTGGTACCTACAACCTCATCGGCACGGGAGGTTCAGGAGGCATCCAGGACGGCGCCCAGGGCAACATCGTCCTGTCGAGCCTCGCCGGTCTGGGACTGGCCCCTCTGGCCAACTACGGCGGTCCGACGCCGACGCTGGCCCTCTACGTCGGCAGCGAGGCCATCGGCACCGGAACGACCGTCCCCGACATCACGACCGACCAGCGAGGCGAGCCGCTCGATACGCCCGTGCCCGACATCGGAGCCTTCCAGAGCCAGCCCGACCAACCGATCTATCCGCCCAACCCGGTGTACACAGTGACCAGCACGGCCGACGACGGCAGCGCCGGGACACTCCGATGGGCCGTCTACCTGGCAGATCAGTCTCCGCGCCCCGCCACGATCGACTTCCAACTCGGAACGGCACCGGCGATGATCGCCCTCACGCAAGGTCCGCTCGTCCTGAACGATGACGCGACGATCGCGATCGATGGCCCCGGCGCCGACCTGCTCACGATCACCGCGAACGACGCCAGCCGCGTCTTCCAGGTGGACTCGGGCGTGACGGCGACGCTCTCGGGGTTGACGATCACGGGGGGCTCGGCGTCCAGCGGCGGCGGCGTATACGACCGCGGGACGCTGACTCTGGCCGACTGCACGATCAGCGGCAATTCGGCCGGAGCCCAGGGTGGCGGTGTGTTCCTCGGCTATCCGGCACAACCCCTCACACTCGTCGGCTGCACGATCACCGGCAACTCGGCCTACGAAGGAGGTGGACTGGCTCTCTACTTCCCGGCGACTCTCACGAACTGCACGATCGCCGGCAACTCGGCGACGAAAGGTGGCGGGATCTTCAACTATGGCATCGCCACCCTGACCAACTGCACGATCACCGGCAATTCGGGCCAAGGTGGCGGCCTGTACAACGTCGTCACGTCGTATTACACCTCCATGGCGACGTTGACCAACACGATCGTCGCGGGCAACACCGACGCCGCGAGCAATCCCGACGACATCGGCGGTACCTCGACGAGCGAGGTCATCGGGACAAATAACCTGATCGGCACGGGCGGTTCGGGTGGAATCGTGGGCGGTGTCGGCGGAAACATCGTCCTGACCGACCTCTCCGGCCTGGACCTCTCACCGCTGGGCGACTACGGCGGGCCGACCCCGACCATCGCGTTGCTGCCCGGCAGCCAGGCCATCGGGGCAGGCACCGAAGTCGTCGGCGTCACGACCGACCAGCGAGGCATGCTGCTAAACTCGCTCGCCCTCGACATCGGCGCCTTCCAGACCCAGCCCGCACTCGTGGTCAACACGACCATCGACGGCATCGGATCGCCGTCGGGCGACCTGGGCCTGCGGCAGGCCGTGAACCTGGCCGATGTGCTCGGCGCGGCCGAGACCATCACGTTCGACGCGAACGTCTTCGCCACCCCAGAGACGATCACCCTAACCCAGGGCCAGCTCGAGTTGAGCGACGCCGACGGGATGCAGACGATCGACGGCCCCGCAGTGGGCCTGACGATCAGCGGCAACGATTCCAGCCGGGTGTTCCAGTTGGACCCGGGCGTCACGGCGACGCTGTCGGGGCTCACCATCACCGGGGGCTTCTCCAACTCTCGCGGCGGCGGCATCTACAACGTGGGCGGCACGTTGTACCTGACCGATTGCACGATCACCGGCAACTCCGCCGGATTCGCTGGCGGCGGACTGGACAATAACTGGAGCGCCACCGCCTACATTTCCGACAGCACGTTCAGCGGCAACTCCTCTTTCCTGGGCGGCGGCCTGGTCAATGACGGGGAGGCGACGCTCACCGGCTGCACGATCAGCGGAAATACGGCCTACCGCGGCGGAGGGCTTTACAACGGCGGCATCGCGACGGCGGTGCTCGACGACTGCACGGTCGCCAACAACTCCGCCATCAATTACGGAGGTGGCGGAGGGATCTGGAACCCCGGTTCGTTGACCGTCACCGGCGGCTATATCGAGAACAACTCCGCCCGGGACGGCGGCGGGCTGGACACGTTCGGCAACGCGAGCGTCTCCGGCTGCACCATCACTGGCAACGACGCCGGTTATCGCGGCGGTGGCGTGTACAACTCCTACTTCGGCTCGGCGACGCTCACCGATTGTACGATCAGCGGCAATTCCGCCCAGCTCGCGGGCGGCGGGGTGGACAATGCCTGGAACGCCACGGCCTACCTCAGCGGTTGCACGCTCGACGGCAACTTCACCGCATTGGGCGGCGGGATCGCCAACGATGGCACGGCCACCCTCGTCGAATGCACGATCAGTGGCAATCCGGTCTATTACCGGGGCGGCGGCCTGTACAACGGCGGAATCGCGACGGCGACGCTCGAATATTGTACGATCGACAACAACGGCGCCGGGTACAATGGTGGAGGCGGTATCTGGAACCGGGGTTCGTTGTCCGCCAATGGCTGCACGATTGACGGCAATACCGCGCTCTTCGGCGGCGGCGTATCCAACGGCAACTCGGCGACGCTCACCGATTGCACGATCAGCGGCAATTCCGCCGCCACCAGCGGCGGTGGCGTGTACAACTCCTATTTCGGCACTGTGACTCTCTCCGGCTGTGCGATCGACAGCAACTCGGCGGGCAACGCCTCCGGCGGCGGTGTGTACAACCGCGATATGGCGACGCTCACAGGTTGCACGATCACCGGAAACACCGCTCACCATAATGGCGGCGGCGTCTACAACGATTTCGACGGCACGGCGACGATCGAGGGCTGCACGATCGTCGCGAATTCCGCAGAGTACGGCGAAGGCGGCGGGCTTGATAACCTCAACATGGCAACGGTCACGGGTTGCCCAATCGACGAGAACCTTGCCCATTACAACGGAGGCGGCCTGTACAACTCTGCCGCCGGTACGGCGACGATCACGTATTGCACGATCAGCGGTAACTCCGCGGACGGCACTGGTGGAGGTATGTACAACCGCGGCATGGCTACGATCAGCGACTGCACCATCGGTGGCAATTCCGCCATCGAGGGCGGTGGCGTGTTGAGCGAGGGTTCGGTGACCCTGACCGATTGCAATCTCACCGGCAACACGGCACATAACGGCGGTGGTCTCAGCAATCGGGGGATCGCGACGCTCGACGGTGGCTCCATCACGGGCAATTCGGCCTGGCAGGGCGGCGGAATCTATAATGGCGTTCAAAGCGATGTCGTGCTCACCGTCACCGGTGGCACGATCACCGAGAATTCGGCCTTCAACGGCGGTGCGCTGGCCGATCAGCCTTCGACCACGGCGAACCTGTTCGGCTGCACGATCAGCGGGAATTCGGCCGTGGCCGGAGGCAGCTCCGCCCTGGGCGGCGGTCTCTCCGTCTTCGGTACGGCGAATCTGACCGACTGCAACGTCGACAACAACGTGTCGGCCGGCGATGGCGGAGGCCTCTTCATCAGCGGGACGGCGACGATCACCGACTCAACGATCGACGGCAACTCGGCCTACAGCGGGGGTGGACTCGTCGACAACGGGATGGCGACTCTAGTTGGTTGTACAATCGAAGGTAATTCAGCCGCTGAGCTTGCCGGTGGCCTGTTCGACGGCTACCCGGCGGCGCTCGTCGTCAACGATAGCACGATCAGCGGCAACACGGCCTCCAAGGGGGGTGGTCTGGATGTCTATTACCACGCGACGCTGACCAGTTGCACGATCGCCGGCAACTCCGCCTCGGAGGGCGGAGCGGTCTTCAATTACGGTACGACGTCGCTCACAAACTGCACGGTCACCGGCAACTCTGCCGCGGGTGGTGGCCTGTACAACTACAGCTCACCGACATACGCGTCCATGGCGAGCCTGACCAACACCATCATCGCGGGCAATACCGATAGCGCCGACCTTGCCGACGACATCGGCGGGAACTCGCCAGGCGAGGTCACCGGTATGTACAATCTGATCGGCACTGGCGGCTCGGGAGGACTCACCGCGGCCGGTCACAACTTGCTCAACGTCGCAAATCCGTTGCTCTCTCCGTTAGGGAATTATGGCGGGCCGACCGAGACCGTCGCACTCCTGCCGGGCAGCCAGGCCATCGGCACCGGCATCGCAATCGCCGGCCTCACCACGGACCAGCGCGGCGTCGCACTGCCCAGCATCGGCATCGATATCGGTGCCTTCCAGAGCCAGGGATTCACCATCACCGTTGCCAGCAGCAGCACTCCGCAGTCGGCGACCGTCGGTACCGCCTTTGCGCATGCGTTGGCCGTCACGGTGACGGCCAACGATTCGCTCGAACCGGTCGCCGGCGGCGTGATCAGTTTCACCGACCCATCCTCGGGCGCCTCGGCCGTACTCTCCAGCCACTCGGCCTCGATCGGTATGAACGGCGCAGCCTCGATCACCGCCACGGCCAACGGCACGACCGGCAGTTATGCGGTCATCGCCTCGGCCAGCGGCGTGGCCACGCCAGGCAGCTTCGCGCTGACGAATACCGCGGCGCCGCCCGTCAATGTGACGAACGATCTCTCGGTCAAGTTGGGGGGCTTCGTCTACAACCGCACGACGCGGCAATTCTCCCAGACGGTGACGATCAAGAACATCAGCAATGCGGCCATCGTCGGGCCGATCGACCTGCTGCTCTTGAACCTCAAGAACGCCACGCTCGTCGGCCAGACCGGGACGTACCAGGGCAGCCCCTACATCACGGTCCTGAGCAGCGGGTCGCTCGGCATCGGTCAGAGCCTGACCTTCACGCTCGTCTTCGTCGACCCGACGCTCGCGGCCATCAGCTATACCTCCGAGTTCCTCTCCGGATCCATCGGTTGAGACGGAAGACGCCCCCTATCTCGCAAGAACCTACAGAAAAGGAGCCCCTAGATGAGCCTATCCCGAATGATGTCCCGGATGTGTGTGCTGGGACTCGTCCTGACGCTGGCCGGATCGCCGGCCCGCGGCGACCAGGTATTGACCGTTAGCATCGATACATCGAGCCTGGTCGCGAATTACCAGCCCGGTCCATTCGGTATCGACTTCCTGTTGACCGGCACCTACGGGAACACAGTCACGCTCACCAATTTTTCCTTCGGTGCGGGTGGGAGCACGGTCCCGGGCACGGCGATCCTCACGAACGGAGCGATCGGCGATCTTTCCAGTAGCGTCAACCTCACCGACAGCGTGTACTTCTTCAACGACTTCAACCAGGGGTTCACGCCCGGCTTGACGCTCACGTTCACCATCGATTACACCGTCATCGCGCCCCCCGTATCGAGCGATCCCCCGGATAACTTCTCGATGGTGATCTACAATGACTACAATCCCGCCATGGGATTGTACGGGACGCCGATCCCCACTACCGACGTCTCTAGCGGCACATTGTTCAATTTCGACATCGACGGATCGGTGCCGCCTAACGTGCTCGTCTATTCGACGCCGAACGAGGATGTCACGGCCGTGGTCACGGCGGCCAGCGTCCCCGAGCCCTCGAGTGCCGTGATCATGCTCCTCGGCGTGCTCGGCATCTCGGGGACGATTTACGTTCGGCGCGGAGGTGCCTGACGACAGCGGCTCTCGATCCGAGCGGACCGGCGCGATCAACATCGGCCCAGGCGATGCGGGGCGTCAACGTGAGGGAGACTTCTTGTCAAGGACCTCGAAGCTCGCGATCAGCTTGTCGAAGTTGGCCTTGGCCTCCTCGAAGGCGGGCGGCTCCGCATCGATGGCCAGCAGGAAGCCCGCCGACGGATTCCGCCAGACGACCTCGAACGCGTGACGTGGCTTTCCTTTGACGGGGGTCGCCCGGAATTCGAGGCGATGCCCGGTCAGTTTGTTGACGGGGTAGGCCTCGTCGGCGATGACCTCGAAACCTTTCACGTTCTTCTCGTAATGCTTGCGGCGGAGCATCAGCAGCGCCCTGGGCTCGAGCGGGACGGGCAGCGAGAAGGCTACGAAATGGAGCTTGACATCCCCCTTGCCGTTTGCGGGGCCCTTGAAGCGGATCACCGCAGCGCCGGGCTCCTTGACCTCCTCGATCGACCAGTCATCGCCCGGTGCGGTCATCCGGCAGCCGACCTCGGCGTTGGTGTAGACGCGGCCGACGATGCCCGTCTTGAACTTGCCTGCGAGGGGAGAGGGCTTCGCCCGGTAGTCCTTGATCGCGATCGAGAAGCTGGCCGGCAGGGCCTGGCGGAGGGGTTGCGTACCCTCGACCGTCTCGTGGTCGATCAGCTTCACCAGGGTGAACGATGTGCCGACCTCATCGGCGCCCGCGTTGACCGGGATCCATCGCCCGACATAGACCTCATTCCACATGTGTCCCTCCCAGTAACCCGGGATCATCCGCTCGCCGAGCACGATCCGGGTCGGGATGCCGGCCGCCCGCGCCAGCGAGGCGAATAAGATCGCGAACTCGCTGCACTTCCCCTTGCGGCACGCGAGCACCTCGGGACCGGCGAGCGTCTCGACGATGAGTGTGGGCTCGACGTTCTTGAATATCCAGGCGCTCAACGCCTTGACAGCCTCCAGGGCATCGGTCTTGCCCCGGGTGACCTCGCGGGCGACGGCGATGATCCGCTCATCGTGGGGCTTGATGTAGCGCGACTCGCCCAGATAGGGTGCGAACTCCGGCCCCGCGATCGGCAGCCGCGCCGGCGCGGTCAATGGCTTCGGGGCCTCGATCCGCACGACCGCCCGATACTGGTCCCCCTCGTGAGACCGCTCGACGACGTGCTGGCGATCGTCCTCCAGACGGAATCCTTCGAAGGGGATATCCTTCCATCTGAGCTCGACGGTCAACGACTCCAGGAACTCGGGCGAGCCGACTTCCTTGCCGAGGGGGAACATCAACACGTCGGGCCCGTTCATCTTGCGATGGGAGATGTCGCGAGCCTGCTCGGCCGTCGCACGCCGGATGACCACGAGGCCCCCCGCGGCCGTCCGCTCGAGACACACGCCATCGGCGTCCAGGACGAGCCGCTGATTGCCGTCCAGTGGTCCGGCGTCGATCGCCCAGGAGCGCCGGGCTCGCCGGGCCGAGCGTCCAGCCGCCGGACCTTCGCCGGCTTCGGCATGCACGACTCCTCGGCCAGCAGCGTGACCTCGCCCGCCGCAAAACCGGCCGGGCGATCGGCCAGCCAGTCGTCGAGGCATGGCTCGGGGAGGATCTCCCCCGGCCGATCGAACACCCCGCTCCGATTGATCCCCGCCACCGTCGCGGTCACCTCGAACGCCGCGCCTCGGCTCCGACCGATGATCCGCGTCGAGCCCGACTGGCGCTTCCCCTCGACGGCGATCGACACCGGCCGGTAATCCGCCGTCACGACATAGTCCCCGCGCTCCGTGATCTCCTCCTTGTTCAACCCGAGGAGGTCGACCAGCAGGCGCGAGTCTCGCGTGATGCGGTAGTTCCCGTCCGGCAGCCGGACGACCACCGTGTGGATGTAGCCATAGCGATTGCCGTCGGCGACGTAGGAATGCCAGACGTCGCGGACGCGGGTGCCGCGCATGCGCCACACCTCCTACCAGGGAAACGAGCGTGAGGCCAAGAATTGAACGCAAAAACGATCTCATAACAGGATTCTCCAGGATACGGGCTCGGAACGAGGCTCAGCGGAGCATACCAGGGCTTCTCGGCATCCCTGACAACCGTAAGACTTCGCCCCGCGATTGTCCAGGGGCCGGGACGCTTTCGCTGGCGAATCCCTGCCTGTGGACGTCCGACGAACCGAGTTCGAGCGCGGAAAGGGCGGGACACGGGCACGGCGATGTCTCGCCATTTCAGGGCCCAGGATCGAGATCCGACCAATCCCTGGGGCGATGCCAAGGCTGATTGATCTCTGGTGGCCCCTTCGTGGCGAGGGACAAAGACGCCGGTATCGTTGCGCCGGCCTCGAACGTCTGATCCATTGCATGCCTGGCGCATAGCATCTACTATTGGAGGCTGATCGAGTATACTCGGGCGCGATCGCGATTTTCCCATTCCGAGGCTCCGCAGAAGAATCCCTTCGCCCGAAACCTCTGGACCGATCGTGATGCCACCTGACACACATTGTCATTCCATCGATCTGGAGTGTTACCGTGGCTATCTGCACCTGCTCGCACAATTCGACCTCGACCCACGTCTCGGGTCGAAGCTCGATCTGTCCGGGGTCGTGCAGCAGACCCTCCTCGAGGCGTATCAGGGCCAAAGGGAACTCCGTGACCCTGGCGAGACGGCATTGCTCGCCTGGCTGCGGCGGATCCTGACGCGCAACCTGCTCGACGAGATCCGCCGCATCAGACGAGTCGGGTTCGATGCCACCCGTGACCAGTCGCTCGATGAGTTCTCATCGATCGCGGAAGCCTCGCTGGTCGCCGAGCAAACATCGCCGAGCGAACGGGCCTCGCGCAACGAAGAGCTGCTGCGGCTGGCGTGGGCCCTGGAGCAATTGCCCGAGGATCAGCGAACTGTGGTCGTGCGGCATCACCTCCAGGGTGAACCGATGGCGACGGTCGCCAGCTCGCTGGGTCGCACCAAGCCGGCGGTGGCAGGGTTGTTGCGTCGTGGCTTGACGAAGCTACGGGATGTCCTCGTCGAGAATGAACCGGCTTGAGTGTCCGGGCCATGTCTCGCTGACCCACGGGTCCTTTTCCGAGCACGGGTGCTGTCGCGATCCTTCGACAACAAGGATTTACGTCGCAAGAGCGCGCGCTCGGACCCGCTCCAGGCCGCGGAGAATCCGCGATTTCGCGCACCAGCAAGATTCGCGCGGTCTCTTTGCACAATTTCTTCGCCCTCTCTTCGTGGAGATCGTGTTGCGCCTTGCCCGGAGATTCCTTCCACGAGCTTCTTGGGCACCGACGACATCCTTGACGGATTGAACGCCTCGATGAGGAGCGGGTCCATGCTTCTGCGACCTTGGCTGAGCGACTTGCGTGAAAGTTATGACTGGAGATCTCGCCTCCAGGGTTGACGCCGTCGGCTGCGCACTTCCGTCCGCAACCTCTGCCCGGTTCCCCGGTACGCTGAGGTCCTCGAGATACGAGCCCTGCTGTCGGTCGTCACGATCCAGTCCTTGAGTACGATGGTCTCCGTCGGCCAGGCGGTGACGTTCACCGCGACGGTCAGCCCGTTGACGGCGACCGGCACGGTGACATTCATGGACGGCGCCGTCGCGCTGGACGTCGGAACGCTCGACGGCGCCGGCACCGCCATGTTCACGACCGAAACCCTCCGCGCCGGCTCGCACTCGATGACCGCGGTCTACTCCGGCGACTCCAACAGCACGGGGAGCACCTCGACGGCCCTGACTCAGACCGTCGATCCCCTCTACTACCTGACCTCCCTCGCCTCGTCCGTCGGCGCCGATGGAGCGAACCCGGGCTACGGCAGCATTGTGGCGGACGGCCAGGGCGATCTGTTCGGCACGACCTCGAACGGTGGGACCTACGGTACGGGCACGGTGTTCGAGATCGCCAAGGGGTCGAACAACACCCTCACCACGCTCGCCTCGTTCAGCGACACCGATGGGCTGGCGCCTTACGGCGGCCTCGTCCTGGATGCCGATGGCGATCTCTACGGCACGACAGCCTCCGGCGGCACATACAATCGGGGCACTGTGTTCGAGATGGTCAAAGGGTCGAACACCGTCGGAACGCTCGCCTCATTCATGGATGGCCTGCTCCCGTCGGGTGACCTCGTCGTGGACAGCAAGGGCGATCTGTTCGGCACGACCGGGAATGGTGGGGCCCACGGAACGGGCACGGTGTTCGAAGTGGCGCAGGGGTCGAACGCCGTTACCACGCTCGCCTCGTTCGACTCGAGCAGTGGCGCGCTCCCGCAGGGCGGCCTGGTGATGGACGGAGAGGGCAACCTCTACGGCACGACCGAGACCGGCTACTTCTCGACCCCATCCGGAGCGTCAACGGCCAACGGCACGGTGTTCGAGCTCGCCAAGGGGTCAACCGACATCACCACTCTTGCCACGTTCGACGGCACCAATGGTTCGGCGCCGTACGGCGGCCTCGTTCTGGACGCCCAGGGCAACCTCTACGGTACGACCGTGATCGGCGGCGACCACTTCATCGATTCGTACAGCGATGGTTACGGCACGGTGTTCGAGCTCGCCAAGGGGTCGAACACCATCACCACTCTCGGCTTGTTCGATGGCCCCGATGGGGTCTATCCCTACGGCGACCTCGCGATGGACGGAGAGGGCAACCTGTACGGTACGACCGAACAAGGCGGTAGCGACTATGACGGCTCGAACCTCGGCAATGGCACAGTGTTCGAGATCGCCACGGGCTCGGACAGCATCACCACACTCGCCTCGTTCAATGGCTCAGACGGGTCGTGGCCGATCGCTGGGGTGGTGCTGGACGGAGATGGCGACCTGTTCGGCACCACCAGCGCCGACGGCGGCGGTTATAGCAGCTCGCCCGATGGTAACGGAACGGTGTTCGAGTTATCGCCGATCGACGATCCCACCTCGGTATCGATCAATTCGAGCACCAGCTCGCCGGTATACGGCCAGGCGGTGACGTTCACCGCGACGGTCAGCCCGTTAACGGCGACCGGCACGGTGACGTTCATGGACGGGACCACAACGCTGGGCGCGGTCGCGCTCGACGACGCCGGCACCGCCATGTTCACGACCGACGCCCTCAGCGGCGGCTCGCATCCGATCACGGCCGTCTACTCGGGCGACGCCAACGGCGTGGGGAGCACTTCGACGGCCCTGGCTCAGATGATCGGCCAGGCCGCAACGTTGACCGCCGTCACCTCGTCAGCCAACCCGGCGCACAGCGGCCAGGCGGTTACTTTCACCGTCACGGTGTCCCCGAGCTCCCCTATGGCGGGTGTGCCGACTGGGAACGTGACTTTCACGATCGACGGCGGCGCGGGGGTCTCCGCGGCGCTCGCCAGCGACGGCGTCGCGACCTACACGCCGGCTCCTCTCACGCCCGGCAACCATACTGTCACCGCCGTGTACGGTGGAGACCTCGACTTCGTTGGCAGCAGCGCGACACTGGCCGGCGGCCAAGTGGTGAACGTCGGGAGCTTAACCACCTGGACCGGCCTCGGAGGTGATTTGAGTTGGAACAACGCCGCCAACTGGAGTGGCGGGAGTGGACCGGGCGGTGTTCCCGGGGCCGGAGACGAGGTCATGATCGGCGATCTCGGCGGGGCCACAATCGACGTCTCGGGAAGTCCAGTGGCCATCGGCAGCCTGCACACCCTCGGTGACATCGACGTATCGAGCACTTCATTCGACCTCTCAGGCGATTCGGAAATCGACGCCTCGCTCCAGGTGGACCGCGGCGGGGGCCTCGTCTCTCTCGGCTCGATCAGCGGCACGGGCAGCTTGGTGCTGAACACCACGACGGCCGAGCTGGACGCGGGGGTGACCCTAGCCGGCCTGACGGCGACTTCCAGCACGGTGGACCTCGGGGGCGACGTGTCGACGGCCCTCACGGCGGTGTCCTTGTACGCCACGACGCTCGACGGACCCGGGACGCTCACCAACGCCGCCGGCACGACGCTGAATCTGTTCGCGGACACGCTGAACCTCGACCTGGTCAACGACGGCTCCATCGTCGTGCAAGCCTATTACTCCTATCTCAATGGGACGCTCACGACCGCAACCGGCTCGGCCATCGAGCTGACCGAAGGCTCGCCCTATGCGCACGCCATCCTCGAGGTGGCCAAGGGGTTCACCAACCACGGACTGATCGACCTCAACTCCGAAGGCGCGGCCGGCGCATCCTACTACGCCGAAATGGACGTGAACGGGACGCTCACCGATGCCCACGACGGCACGATCCGCTCCTCCGACGACTCCGGCCTGGGCGGGGGGCGATATCTGGGCGTCGCGGCCCTCGACAACGCCGGGACCATCGACCTCTCGCAAGCGGGTCTGGTGTGGACGCAGACCGGCCAGAGCACGAATACCGGCACGATCGACGTCACGGCGGGGGACCTCACCATCACCGGAGGCGGCCTGACCAACACCGGCACCATCGACATCGCCCACGGCCGCACGCTCACCTTCTCCGCCAGTAACGGCGGTACATTCGACGACTCGGCCGGGGCGATCACAGACACCGGCGACCTGGCGCTGAACAACACGACGGCGATGCTCGATGCGAACGTCACGCTGGCGAGCCTGGCGCTGAGCTCCAGCACGGTGAGCCTCGCGGGAGACGTGTCAACCGCCGATACGGCGGTCTCCCTGTACGCCACGACCCTCGACGGACCGGGGACGCTCACCAACGCCGCCGGCACGACGCTCGACCTGTTCGCCGATACGCTGAACCTCGACCTGGTCAACGACGGCTCCATCGTCGTGCAAGCCTATTACTCCTATCTCAATGGGACGCTCACGACCGCAACCGGCTCGGCCATCGAGCTGACCGAAGGCTCGCCCTATGCACACGCCATCCTCGAGGTGGCCCGGGGATTCACCAACCACGGCCTGATCGACCTCAACTCCGAAGGCGCGGCCGGCGCATCCTACTACGCCGAAATGGACGTGAACGGGACGCTCACCGATGCCCACGACGGCACGATCCGCTCCTCCGACGACTCCGGCCTGGGCGGGGGGCGATCTGGGCGTCGCGGCCCTCGACAACGCCGGGACCATCGACCTCTCGCAAGCGGGTCTGGTGTGGACGCAGACCGGCCAGAGCACGAATACCGGCACGATCGACGTCACGGCGGGGGACCTCACCATCACCGGAGGCGGCCTGACCAACACCGGCACCATCGACATCGCCCACGGCCGCACGCTCACCTTCTCCGCCAGTAACGGCGGTACATTCGACGACTCGGCCGGGGCGATCACAGACACCGGCGACCTGGCGCTGAACAACACGACGGCGATGCTCGATGCGAACGTCACGCTGGCGAGCCTGGCGGCGAGTTCCAGCACGGTGCACCTCGCGGGAGACGTGTCAACGGCCCTCACGGCGGTGTCCTTGTACGCCACGACCCTCGACGGACCGGGGACGCTCACCAACGCCGCCGGCACGACGCTCGACCTGTTCGCCGATACGCTGAACCTCGACCTGGTCAACGACGGCTCCATCGTCGTGCAAGCCTATTACTCCTATCTCAATGGGACGCTCACGACCGCAACCGGCTCGGCCATCGAGCTGACCGAAGGCTCGCCCTATGCACACGCCATCCTCGAGGTGGCCCGGGGATTCACCAACCACGGACTGATCGACCTCAACTCCGAAGGCGCGGCCGGCGCATCCTACTACGCCGAAATGGACGTGAACGGGACGCTCACCAATGCCCTCGGCGGGACGATCCGCTCCTCCGACGACTCCGGCCTGGGCGGGGGCCGGTATCTGGGCGTCACGGCCCTGGATAACGCCGGGACCATCGACCTCTCGCAAGCCGGCCTGGTATGGACGCAGTCGGGCCAGAGCACCAACTCGGGCACGATCGACGTGATAGCGGGCGGCCTATCGATCACCGGAGGCGGCCTGACCAACACCGGCATCATCGACATCGCCCCCGGCCGCACGCTCACGTTCTCCGCCAGTAACGGCGGCACGTTCGACGACTCGGCCGGGGCGATCACGAACGCCGGGGACCTGGCGCTGAATAATACGACGGCGATGCTCGATGCGAACGTCACGCTAGCGAGCCTGGCGGCGAGTTCCAGCACGGTGAGCCTCGCGGGAGACGTGTCGACCGCCGATACGGCGGTGTCCTTGTACGCCACGACCCTCGACGGACCGGGGACGCTCACCAACGCCGCCGGCACGACGCTCGACCTGTTCGCCGATACGCTGAACCTCGACCTGGTCAACGACGGCTCCATCGTCGTGCAAGCCTATTACTCCTATCTCAATGGGACGCTCACGACCGCAACCGGCTCGGCCATCGAGCTGACCGAAGGCTCGCCCTATGCACACGCCATCCTCGAGGTGGCCCGGGGATTCACCAACCACGGACTGATCGACCTCAACTCCGAAGGCGCGGCCGGCGCATCCTACTACGCCGAAATGGACGTGAACGGGACGCTCACCGATGCCCACGACGGCACGATCCGCTCCTCCGACGACTCCGGCCTGGGCGGGGGGCGATCTGGGCGTCACGGCCCTGGACAACGCCGGGACCATCGACCTCTCGCAAGCGGGTCTGGTGTGGACGCAGTCCGGCCAGAGCACGAATACCGGCACGATCGACGTCACGGCGGGGGACCTCACCATCACCGGAGGCGGCCTGACCAACACCGGCACCATCGACATCGCCCACGGCCGCACGCTCACCTTCTCCGCCAGTAACGGCGGTACGTTCGACGACTCGGCCGGGACGATCGCGGATACGGGGGATCTTTCGCTGAATAATACGACCGCGATGCTCGATGCGAACGTCACGCTGGCGAGCCTGGCGGCGAGTTCCAGCACGGTGCACCTCGCGGGAGACGTGTCGACCGCCGATACGGCGGTCTCCCTGTACGCCACGACGCTCGACGGACCCGGGGTGCTCACCAACGCCGCCGGCACGACGCTGAACCTGTTCGCGGACACGCTGAACCTCGACCTGGTCAACGACGGGACCATCCTCGTGCAAGCCTATTACTCCTATCTCAATGGGACGCTCACGACCGCAACCGGCTCGGCCATCGAGCTGACCGAAGGCTCGCCCTATGCGCACGCCATCCTCGAGGTGGCCAAGGGGTTCACCAACCACGGACTGATCGACCTCAACTCCGAAGGCGCGGCCGGCACATCCTACTACGCCGAAATGGACGTGAACGGGACGCTCACCAATGCACCCGATGGGACGATCCGCTCCTCCGACGACTCCGGCCTGGGCGGGGGGCGGTATCTGGGCGTCACGGCCCTCGACAACGCCGGGACCATCGACCTCTCGCAAGCGGGTCTGGTGTGGACGCAGACCGGCCAGAGCACGAATACCGGCACGATCGACGTCTCGGCCGGCGACCTGACGATCGAAGGCGGCGGCCTGACCAATAAGGCCACAGGCGAATTCAACGACCAGGTTGACTGCACGATCGGTGGCAGCACCGTCTTCACGAACCTCGGACTATTCGTCAAGTCCGGCGCCGACGGGACGACGTATCTGAACACACCCTTCTATAACGGCGGCGTTGTCCAGGTGCTTCAAGGAATTCTCAGCCTGGGCGAGTATGTCCAGACCGGCAGTGGGAGCGTCGGTTCGAGTGGCGGAGGAAGCGTGTCTTACGGCAACCTCACCAATGGAAGTCAGATTAACCTCAATGATTCACTGGTCACCTCAAGCTATGCTCAAGCGCCCGCGGCGGTCCTCAATGAGTTGATCGGTGGGCTGGCCGCGGGGACCGAATATGGACAGATTCAGGTGAGCGGCGGCGTCGCACTCGCCGGGACCCTGAATGTTACTTTCACAAACGGGTTCGTTTCCGCCCTCGGGGAGTCGTTCACGATCATCAGCAACGGCGGAACAGCCCCAATCCAAGGCTCGTTTGCCGGGCTTGCCGAAGGGGCGGTGATGACCGTCGATGGCCGCCAGCTCATGATCAGCTATGCCGGAGGTCTGGACCACCGGGATGTCGTCCTGACCGACGTCACTCCGCCCACCAGCACGATCAATGTCCTGCCCACGGTCACCACGTCCACCAGCTTCACCGTCTCGGTGACCGCCACCGACCCCGACGGGGCCAACGGGCTCGCGCCCTCCGAAGTCGCCTCGATCGCCATCTACGATGCGACCAACGGCGGGGCATTCGCGCTTCTCGCCACTGTCACGCCCTCCCAACCGTCGGCTACCTTCACGGGCCAGGCCGGCAACACCTACGGCTTCTACAGCATCGCGACCGACAACGCGGGGGATGTCCAGCCGACACCCGCTTCGGCCCAGCAGACCGTCCGGATCCTCCCGCCGTTGAGCATCACCTCGATCGCAAAGGTCTCGAGCCCGACTGACACGGCCGTGTCGGCCATCGACGTCACCTTCAGCCTGCCCGTCGGCACCGGCAGCCTGAGCCCGGGCGCCCTGACGCTCACCTACGACGGCGGGTCTAACCTGATCAACAGCAGCGTCTCCCTCAGCCTGCTCGGCGGTACGACCGCGACCTACGCGATCGGTCCCCTGACGAGTCTGACGACGGCCCAGGGCGCGTTCACGCTCACCGTCAATGCGGCCGACATCACCGATCCGTACGGCAACCCAGGCACCGGCTCGCTCTCGACCTCCTGGCTAATGGACACGACCCCGCCCACCAGCCATGTCAACGCGCTGGCGGCCCGCGGCACCAGCCTCAGCTTCCCCGTCTCGGTCACCGGCTCGGATCCCAACGCGGCCGATGGTGGCCCGGCCGCGGGCGTCGCCTCCTACGCCATCTACGCCTCGATCAACGGTGGTCCCTGGGCGCGATGGACGACGGTACCGGCCTCCAATCCGACGGCCAACTACACCGGCGCGAGCAACACCAGCTATTCCTTCTACAGCATCGCCGAGGACCTCGCCGGCAACGTCGAGAACAAGAGCTTGTTGATCGAGGCCAGCACCTACCTACCCGACCTGACGCCGCCGGTCACCAGCGTTGACGCCACGTCGGGGGCGAATCCCAGCACGGTCAATAGCACGACCGGCACCTTCACGCTCGACCTCACCGGGTCCGACCCCGGCGGCGCCGCCCTGGTCTATTTCCAGGTCTTCGTCTCGGTCGATGGGGGCACCTACCAGGATGTCGGCCCTTATGCCATCCCTGCCGGATTTGCCGACAGCAATGGCAATTACCACTCGATGATCGCCTATCAAGGGCTCACCGATAGTCGGCCGCACACGTATTCCTTCTACAGTATCGGACTCGACGCGGCCGGCAACCTCCAGGAGGCGCCGAAGGGTCCCAACGTGACCTTCGCCAACCAGGTCTTCGCGATGGCCCAACCCGGTCAGCTCCAGGTCAGCAACTTCACGGTCGAGCACGGCAGCCCGAGCCGGTCGTTCATCCAGTATCTCGACCTCGGCTTCAACGAGAGCGACGCCCAGAGCGGCGCCGAGCTGACGGCCATCATCAACTCGATCGGGACGGCCTCGCCGGACATCATGATCTACAAGTACGACCTGAACGGCGACACATCGAGCAAGGTGGCGGTCCCGCTGTCGAGCCCGACGATGCTCTCGGTGCTCGACCACGCCATCGAGATCAATTTCGGGTCGGGGGGGATCGGCAACAGCCCGACGACGACGGCGCCGGACGGCTACTACGAGGTGGACATCAAGCTGCCCAGCGGCCAGGTGGCGGTGCATCACTTCGACCGGTTGCTGGGCGACGTGGCCGGCGACGGGATCGTTAACCAGAACGACCTCAACGCGATCGCGGCGAGCATCAGCGATACGATGGAGCTGGGCTGGGCGCCGTTGAGCGCCGCCGTGACAGGCGATGGGACGGTGTCGTCGCTGGACCTGCTGCTGGCCACCCGGTCGAAGAACCGGAAGTTGGGATCGGGCTTGGCCCTGGGCTGAGTGATCCGGGGTCACCCGGGACAGAGTCTTCTTCATGTACTCCGAGGGCGTGACCAGGAGGAAGTTGACGGCACGTTTGAACTGTACGAGACCTCGGATCCTGTCGGCAGGCCCGCCGGTTTGTGATATCATCGACGCACCATACCCGACGCGGCCGTCGGCGGCCATCGATTCGGGATCGCGGAGTCCAGATCCAAGGTCCCAGATTTAGAGAGCCCGCAGTTCTTGAATCTTTCATTTGAAAATCCACAGGATGCGTGTATCTTGCAGAGATCCTGACCAGGTCAATCTTATTGGTATTCCAACACCATTGAACACCATCCATCCTCCGGACGACGAAGACCGACTCGATCGGGTGCTCGCCGATTATCTGGAAGCCGCGGAGTCCGGGACCGCGCCCGACCCGGCCGCTTTGCTCGCCGGGCATCCCGAGATCGCCGAGGATCTGGCCCAGTTCATGACCGCCGTCGGACAGCTCGACCGGTACATCGCCGGACTCCGTCCGCCGTCTTCCCGTCCGCCGGTAAGTACGGTCTCTCTGTCGTTCGGCGATTACGACCTGCTCGCCGAAGTCGGCCGCGGGGGGATGGGAATCGTCTTCAAGGCCCGCCAGAAGAGCCTGAACCGGCTCGTGGCCTTGAAGGTGCTTCGCGGGAGCACGTCGGACGCGGCAGGAGATGACCGGCGGTTTCGTGCGGAGGCGGAGGCGGCCGCCCATCTCGATCATCCGCACATCGTCCCGATCTATGAGATCGGCGAGCACGATGGGCGCCCGTTCTTCAGCATGAAATTGTTCGAGGGCGGTAGCCTCGGCGAACAGGTCCGGGAATTCTCCGCCAGCCCGAGGCGCCCGGCCGAACTGGTCGAAGCGATCGCCCGGGCCGTACACCACGCCCACCAGCGGGGCATCCTCCATCGCGATCTCAAGCCGTCGAACATCTTGCTCGACGCCGAGGGAAGGCCGCACGTTGCCGACTTCGGCCTGGCCAAATGGCTGCACGTGGATCAGTCCCAGACGCAAACCGGCGCGATCATCGGCACGCCGGCATATATGGCACCCGAGCAGACCGCGTCCCGGCCGGGTTCGGCGGAGCGGAGCGCGACGACCACCGCCAGCGACATCTACGGCCTCGGTGCGATCCTCTACACCCTGCTCACCGGACAGCCGCCATTTCGCGGCCTGCTGCCGCTGGATACACTCCTGGCCGTTCGCGAGCAGGAACCCCGGGCACCGGCGACTTTCAACCCGCTCATCGATCGCGATTTGGAGACCATCTGTCTGAAGTGCCTGGAGAAAGATCCCGGCCGACGCTACCCATCGGCCCTGGCCTTGGCCGAAGATCTCGAACGGTGGCTGGCCGGAGAGTCGATCCTGGCGCGTCCGATCGGAGCGTGGGAACGGTCCCGTCGCTGGTGCCGGCGGAATCCCTTGCTGGCCGCCATGACGAGTGCCGCCGCGCTGCTGGTCCTGTTCGGCGTGGCTGCGCTGGCGGTCGGTTATGTCCTGGTCAGCCGTGCCCATGAGATCTCGGAGGGATATCGGCTACGAGCCGAGCAACAGGCGGACCGATTGCGGGAGCGGCTCTACGCGGGGCAGATGGGCGTGGCGTTCCGACACTCGCAGCGAGGGGAACTGGACGAGTCGCGGAAACTCCTGGACGAATTCCGGCACGAAGGGGCTCTCAAAGGCTTCGAATGGCAATGGCTGGACGCACACGCGTCATCCCGGCCGCGCGAGGCGATCCGGTACAGCGGGCATAGTCATATCGTTTATGGGGCAGCATTCTCACCCGATGGCCTGACCGTGGCGACTTGCGGAGCCGACCGCACGATCCATCTCTGGGATCCCGCGACCGGCGCGAATCGGACGATCCTTCGTCCGGGACCGTCTCCCGCTCCGGGGCACGGGGCGGGGGATGAAAACTCCGTTCGATTTTCTCCCGATGGCCTGCGGTTGGCCTCGGGATGCGAGGACGGGACGGTCCGGATCTGGAACCTCGCCGACGAGACCTGGCGCGCACTCGAACCGGGGCACCGGGGAGAGGTCTCTGCGGTCAATTTCTCTCGCGACGGCCGGCGGCTGGTGACGGCCGGCGCCGACCGGCTCGTACGGGCCTGGGACCTGGACGCTCCGGGATCACCCATCGACTTCGATGGCCATGACGGCCCGGTCTCCGCCGCGGTCTTCTTGCCGAACGGATGGGAGATTGCCTCGGCCGACAATCACGGGGGCCTCCGCGTCTGGGACACCAGGAGTCGGGCGGTCCGATTTTCGGCGACGCCCGGAGGATCCCTGCTGTGCCTCGCCACTTCACCCGACGGATCGCTGCTGGCGAGCGGCGGACAGGCTGGGACCATGTATCTCTGGCGTACGAACACGTTCGAGCCGGTTGCGCTCCAGAAACCGCCGATGGGAACCATCCGATCGGTTGATTTCTCGCCCGACGGCCGTCGCCTGGTCGGCGCCGACGGAGAGGGGACGATCGTCGTCTGGCGTCTCCCCGAGGGTGACGTGGCGTGGCATTTCCATGCGCACCAGAGACGAATCTGGTCGGCACGATTTTCACCGGACAGCCGGCGGCTCTTGACCGCGAGCGAGGATACGACGGCAAGGATCTGGGATTTGCCTTCCCGGTCGGACTCCGTTCGCTGGATCGCGACCGGCCTCTCGACGGTCAGACACGTCGCATTCGCACCCCGCGGTGCTTCCCTGGCCATGAGCCTTCGCGATGGCGCCTTGGTGCTCGGCGATGCCTTGCAGCCCGGATCGTTGACGACGCTGCCGATCGTCTCCGCCGACCTGACGCCGCCGGTCTTCTCACGAGACGGGAGCCATATCGCTGTCGTCGGACCGAGCGGACGAATCAGGCGCTGGCACATGGGGCAACACCGGGAACTGCCTCCATTCGATCCACCTCCCGTCTCACCTCCAGGGCCCGTCTGGCAGACGTACTCGATTCGTCTCGCATATACCGCGGAAGGTCAACTGATCGCGCTCTCGATTCGACGGTCGGCTGTGGATTTGTGACGGGAAGGATTGGCGGGAGCACACTCTCCCTTGTCGCAGCGTCGCCGAGCCTCCGCTATTGTCCCCGGCGGCAGATCGCCGCACTCTCATGATGTGCGATGTCGAGCCGTCCGTCGTTCGCTCGTGGAGTCTCGAGCACGATCGGGTCGTCCGGGAGTTCTCCTGCCCCGTCGATGTCGTCGCCGGTTCTTCACCCGACGGAAATAGGCTGGCATTCGGTCACAGTCAGGGGAACATCACCCTCGTGTCGTCGTCTCACGATCATGAGCGTCGATCGCTGATCGGCCACCGTGGGCGGGTGAGCAGCCTCGCGTTTTCGCCCGACGGAAAGACGCTAGCCAGCGCCGGTCCGGATGGTTCCGTGCGGCTCTGGCACGTCGCCACCGGCCAAGAATTGTTCGTGTTCGAAGACTTGCACCGCTCGGTGCTTTCGCTCGCCTTTTCCGGAGACGGGCGATTCCTGGCCGCGGCCGGCGACCCCTTCATCAACGGGAATCCGGTCGCCATCTACGACTCGCGCCCCGGTACGAAGTGACATCCGCCCCGTTCTCGCCGAGGTCGATCGGGTCCTTCGCGGAAAAGCCCCGCATGATCCGCTCGAGCCGGGAGGGTCAGCGGCCGATTCGAAGCCCGGGGAAGTAGCCGGAGACGTAGCTCGACCAGACATAGTAAATGACGAGGAACGTGATGGACACGGCCAGGCCGATCTGGAAGCCCAACTCGGCGCTTCGGCGTGCGCCCCTGCCAGGCCTTGCCCTGGAGGATACCCGGCGACGCCGCCGGCGATCGCCCCGACGATGGCCCAGACCAGGCCGAGCACGAGGAAGACGAACGAGGACATGAGGTAGATGATGACGAAGAGGGCGGTCGAGAGCCCAACGGCCCGGGCGACCCAGGGATTGCGGCTCCCCCACCGCCAGATCCGTCGAGAGAACGGCTCGCGATAGCACGAGACCGGCTCGCCGGCCAGCCACAATTCGACATCCTCGGCAAGCAGCCGCGCCGAGATGTAGCGATGTTCGGGGAGCAAAGCCATGGCCTTGAGGCAGACGGCGTTGAGCGGCCTGGGCACATCGCGCCGGACCTTGATGGGCGCGGCGAATTCGCCTCGCTTGACGCGCTCGATGACGGAGAACGCATCCTCGCCGGTGATCGAGGGCTCGCCGGTGAGGAGGATGAAGAGCATGGCGCCGAGGCTATAGATATCGCTCGCGGGCCCCAGCACGTCGAGCTTCCCGGCCGCCTGCTCGGGGCTCATGTATTGCGGCGTGCCCAGCGCGGCCCCGGGGATTGTCCGGAACTCATCCTCGACGATCTTGCGGCCGACGGCCGGCGATTTCTCCTCCGGAGGAAACCCCATCGCCGCCGGATTGAACACCTTGGCCAGGCCCCAGTTCGACCACCAGGGTCTCCCCGTGGGGACCCAGCATGACGTTCCCCGGCTTGATGTCCCGATGCAGCACCCCGCGGCTATGGGCGAATTCGAGGGTCGTGCAGACCTCCACGAACTTGCCGAGCAGGCGACGAAACTCGAGCGACTCGTATCGATAGCGGCGAGGGTCGGCGCGGGCGTGGAATTCCGCGATCGCTTCCTTGAACGTATGACCCTCGATGAGTCGCATCGCATAGTAGAGCCGGCCGTCATCGAAGCGTCCCAGGCTGTAGACCGGCACGATCCCCGGATGCTTGAGCTTGCCGGTGAGCTTCGCCTCGCGGACGAACCGGGCCCGGCTGTCGGGGTGGTCGGCGTATTGCCGCTGGATCTCCTTGAGCGCCACCGTCCGATCCAGCTCGCGATCGGAGGCCATGAAGACCTCGCCGAGCCCTCCCCGGGCGTGCAGCCGGACCACCTGGAAGCGATTCGGGATTTGATCGATCGTCTCGAGGGGGTCGGCCTGCGTGGCGAGCGGGTCGCGCTCGTCATGTCGGCCGTCTCCGCCGTCGAGCTTCTTGAGGGCCCGGATCAGCTCGGCATCGCCGAGCACCTCCAGGTCGCGTCGGACCGTCGCGTCGGGCTGGGTTGACGAGAGGCTGCGATCCAAGCTATTCTCGTGCACGGACAGGTGCTTCTTGACGACGGCATCCAGGAGCGATTGGGTCTCCCTGTCGATCGCACCCTGACTCAACAAAATATCGGCCACATTCTTATTTTTGTCTCGCGACCAGGCTCGCAGGGCCGCGACGAGCGCATCGCGACGGACCAGGTCCAGGTTCACCGCCAGCATCCCGAACAGGAGGTTCCAGTCCGCTCCGACTTTCGACGCCTTGGCCGACATTTGACCCCCTGGCCGTCTCGCTCCGATGATCTGCGCTCGCACCTTCCCGGATGAATCGACGACCCGAGGCCATCGTTCCGGTCAATGGGGCGATCGACGTCAATCGAGAGATCTCTTCTCGATTCGCCGGATGTCTTCGGCATTCTATCATACGCGATCCGGTCCGAACCTCCTACGAGCGTTGACGGAGGCATTCGCGGTCGTCCGGCGCGGAGCCGTCTCGATTCGCCCGCCTAATCGGCGACCAACGGTCGGATTCCCATCGGCAAGGGAGTCCGGCCGCGGGCCCGAACGGGGCGCGGAACGGGAGGCCAGGCCGGGTCGATCATGCGGACGACGTCGTCCAGAGAGCCGATCGCGGGATGTGACCGGACGAGATCAAGATCATGCTTGAGGGCGCAGCATCGTCCCACTGGCCGCGCCTGCCGGGCGGCCATATCATTCAACCTCGAGAGACCGAGTCGGGGGTATCGATCCTTACCCACTCGGAACCGGAAGGGCCGTGCAACGAGATATCTCGTAGCGATCTCGGGATGGCAAGCCTACGTCCGGTATGGCCGATATCGCCCCGCCGTGCGAGACGAGGGCATCACTCGGCGGGGTTCAGACGCAAACCGCAACGCCTTCTTCGAGTGCCGCCCCACGCATCGTCCCGATGATCTCCTCGCGATAGACGGGGATATGGCCGGGGGCCTCGATCCCGAGCCGGATCTGGTTGCGGTCGATCTTCACGACCGTCACCACGATGTTCCCATCGATCACGATCTTCTCATTCACCTTGCGGCTCAGTACGAGCATGACGACCTCCTTGATCGGTCAACCTGGGGCTCAACTCGATTCCGGTTCCGTGCCTGTGCCTCGCGATCCGTCTCCAACTCGTAAACATCCGCCGTCAAACGCCCACGGCGACGGCCTCCTCCGAGCGGGCGTGGCGCGGCGTACCGATGATCTCCTCGCGATAGACGGGGATATGGCCGGGGGCCTCGATCCCGATTCGGATCTGGTTGCGGTCGATCTTCACGACCGTCACCACGATGTTCCCATCGATCACGATCTTCTCATTCACCTTGCGGCTCAGTACGAGCATGACGACCTCCTTGATTCTTGTGGGGCTCAACTCGATTCCGGTTTCGAGCAACCCTCTCGATCCTCTCTTCTCCCGCGACCCGAAGGTCTCCGAGATGTCCTTGCCTGGGCTGCGTTCGTTGGAATCCCGATACTGCATTCCGAGTGCCACACCAACCTCACGCGACACGGATTTGCCACAAAATCTTAGCGAAGAACGATTTAGAGATTGACATCGCTTCGGCACGAGAAGTCACGAAAAGGGCCGCTTGCAAAATCTTGAACCTTTTCTTCTCAAATGGATAATCGGTTGGCCGAAGAATGGGAAAAGATGTCGAGGTCGCGCGGCGGGATGGTCAGATTGGCGGAAAAACGCTAGTCTGATGGTCACTGGTCGGGTTTGTCATTGGTCATTGGCTCGGGCGTTTCGGCGCCAGGAGATTGGTCTCCTGCTCCCTGATAACCGGATGGAAGACAATGGCTTGGCTCACAGATTGTGACAACATGGCCAGGATCTGGCTCAGTTCACCAATGACTATTGACCAATGACTAATACGCGAATCGGGATTGGCCATGACACCCACCGGTTGGAGGAGGGTTGACCGTTGATCCTGGGTGGTCAGCGGATCGCCCATCCGCGCGGGTTGGTTGGCCATTCGGATGCGGACGTCGTCTGCCACGCGGTGGCCGATGCCCTCCTGGGAGCGGCCGGCATGGGCGACATCGGCGAGCATTACCCGGACACGGATCCTCGGTGGCGAGGGCTGGACAGCACGTGCCTGCTGGCGGAGGTGGTGGACCGGATCGGGAAGGCCGGGTGGCAGGTCGTAAACTGCGACGTGATCGTCCACGCCCAGGAGCCCAAGCTCGGCCCCCACAAGCCGGCCATCCGCGCCAATCTCGGACGGTTGTTGTGCGTTGAGGAGTCGGCCGTGAACGTCAAGGCCAAGACCGGCGAGCACGTCGGGCCCGTCGGCCGCGGCGAGGCCATCGTCTGCGAGGCCGTTGTGCTCATCACACAATAGTCAACAGTGGTCGGCCAAGAGCAGGACTGACTCGCGACACCAACCACCTGTTCGACCACTGAACACTGAACACTGACCACTGAAAGATCGACCCATGCCCCTGCGCGTCTATAACACACTGGCTCAGGCCAAGGAGCCCTTCGAGACGGTCCGGCCCGGCAAGGTCGGGATGTACGTCTGCGGGCCGACGGTCTATTCGCCCAGCCACATCGGCCACATGGTCGGGCCGGTCATCTTCGACACGATCAAGCGATACCTGGTGTATCTCGGCTTCGAGGTGACGTGGGTGGTCAACATCACCGACGTGGACGACAAGCTGATCGTCCAGGCCCAGAAGGACGGGACGACCGTCCTGGAGCTGGCCGAGGCGGTCACGCGGGATTATCTCGATTGCCTGGCGGCGCTCGAGGTCGTCGGGATCGACCACATGCCCCGCGCGACGGAGCACATCGGCGAGATCGTCGCGATCAACCGGGCGCTGATCGACAAGGGATTCGCGTACGAGTCCGGCGGCGACGTCTATTTCGACGTCGGCAAGGCCCCCGAGTACGGCAAGCTCAGCCACCGCGACCCGGAGGGCCTCATGGCCGGCGCGCGGATCGAGCCGTCGTCGCTGAAGCGCCATCCCGGCGACTTCGCCCTCTGGAAGCGGTCCAAGCCCGGCGAGCCGTCGTGGGAGAGCCCCTGGGGACCCGGGCGCCCCGGCTGGCACATCGAGTGCTCGGCCATGAGCATGAAATACCTCGGCGAGCATCTCGACATCCACGGCGGCGGCCTCGACCTGGTCTTCCCCCACCACGAGAACGAGCTGGTCCAGTCCGAGTCGTACAGCGGCCAGCCCTTCGCCACGTACTGGCTGCACAACGGACTGCTGACCAAGGACGGTCGGAAGATTTCCAAGTCCGACCCGGCCACGATCGTGCTGATGAGCGACCTTCTGAAGGCCCATCCGCCGGACACGCTCCGGGCACTCTTGCTCTCCAGCCATTACCGCCGCCCGATCGATTTCGGGCCCAACCGGCTCGACGAGATCGAGCGGGGCCTCCAGACGTTCTACCGCGGGTTCGAGCGGTTCGAGGAGCTGACCGGCGAGACCTTCGACCGCCTCGAGGCGCCGTCGCGACGCCAGGACCCGGAACCCGACGGCTCCCCCTTGATCGAGGAGATCGCCGAGCATCGCCTCCGCTTCCTCGACGCGATGGACGACGACTTCAATACCGGTGGGGCCCTCGGCGAGCTCTTCGACATCGCCCACGCGCTCAACCGCTTCGCCCACCAGCCCGACCTCGAGGCGGGCCGGGCCAGGCCAGGCCAGGTCGACGAGTATCGACGCGGCATGGTCATGCTCAAGGAGCTCAGCCGGATCCTCGGCCTGTTCGCCCGACCCATCGCGAAGACCCGGCCCAACGCCGTGGGCACCCTGACGGATCCCTTGCTCGCGCTGCTGGTCGACCTCCGCGCACGGCTCCGCAAGGAGAAGAACTTCGCGATGGCCGACGAGATCAGGAACCGGCTCACCGAGCTCGGCGTCACGCTCGAGGACAAGCCCGACGGCACGCGATGGCGTATCTCTTGATTGCGGATGGCGGATTACGGATAACGGATTGAAGACACGGAATCGTCGGTCAATCCGGACTCCGAAAGCCCAAGGATGGAGCGGCGAGGTCCCGTGAAACCCATGGAAAATCCGCGATCCGCCGATCGGGTCGTGGGGATCGACCCCGGCCTGAACGTGACCGGCTATGCGGTGGTCGAGCCGTCGTCGCGAGGAGCATTCGTGGTCGAGGCGGGGGTGATCCGGCCGGGGCCCGCGTGCAAGACGATGGGCCCGCGGCTCGCCTGGATCCACCAGGGCATCGCCGAGGTGCTCGAGGCGTTCCCGCCGATCGGCGTGGCACTCGAACAGGTCCACAGTCATGTGAATTTCCCGCGCACGGCGATCTTGATGGCACATGCGCGAGGTGTCATCATGCTGGCCGCGGCGCAGCGAAAGACGCCGGTCTTCGGCTACGCCCCCACCCGGATCAAGAAGACGCTCACCGGCAGCGGCCGGGCCCCCAAGGCGCAGGTCCAGCACGCGATCATGGCCGAGCTGGGACTCGACCGATTGCCCGAGCCCCACGACGTCGCCGACGCCTGCGCCGTGGCCCTCTGCCACTACCACATCAGCCGGAACCAGCGGCTGCTCGGGGGCATCTAATCACGCCGGCGCATTCGCGTTTGCCTTGGCAGATCCTGTCGAACTGACATAGTATTGGAGTGCCGGAATTCGTGGACTATCGTGGGAGGAGAATCATGACGAGGGTTGTTTACGACGCCGCCTTGAAAGAGAAATTGCCCGATCTTGACGAGCCGATCGAGCTGTGCGACGAGCAAGGCCATATCCTGGCCCGCATCCAGCGGGTGCTCGACCCGGCCCTCTACACGGATCTCAGGCCGAAGATCAGCAAAGAGGAACTGGAGCGACGGAGATCCTATCAGGGCAAGACATACACGACCGTCGAGGTGCTTGCCTACCTGAAGGGGCTGTGATATTTCAGGTCGAGTGGCTACCGGACGCTCTTCAAGAACTGGCGGCGGTCTGGACAGAGACCGACTCGGCGGGACGCCAAGCCATCACTGAGGCTGCTAACATCATCGACAAGACATTGCGAGATAATCCGTTCGACTCGAGCGAATCAAGGGAAGACGAGGATCGGATCTTCTTCGTCTTCCCTTTGGGCGTCATGTTTAGGGTCGATCTCGATACGCGAATTGTCCGAGTCGAACAAGTTTGGCAATACCGGCGGCCCGGTAAGTAAGCAATAAAGCCGGACCTCAGCCACCATCACTCCGCCTTCTTCATGACGAACATCAGTTGCTTCTCCTTCGTCTTGAATTCCGACGGGATCTCGCCGGTGGGCAGCGCGTAGATCAGCTTGATCGTATCCCCTTCCTTCCGGATCAATCCTCGGGCGATCTCGCCCGGCGAGGACTCCACGCGGCTGGTCATGATGATGTCGCTGGGGTTCTTGGTCGAGTCGAGCTTGTAGCTGGCCGAGTAGCGCTCCTTCTTCTCCTTGTCGACGACCACGACCTTCTCCTTGGTGAAGGTGACGACCGTGCCCTTGATCCGCTCCTCGGGCTCTTTCACGCCATCCTTCTCGCCGGACACGATGGTATAGCGGCCAACCAGCGTCTCGGGCGTGCAAGCCTTCTCGGTCTTATCGCCGGAGGTCGAGCCGGCGTCCTGTGCGATCGACAAGGAAGTCAAGGTGACGACAAGCCCGAGCCCGCAAGCCATATTGATCAACAACATTGGGGTCCCTCCAGGTTTTCTCGAATCGCGATCCGCAACCCCTCCGCTCGCGATCGATGGGTTGACCGGAGAGAGGGCCGATGTCAGGACGGACTCGATGCAATTGCGGTGCCGTCCCTCCAGGCTCCGCCGCGGCTTGACCCTGTCGCGCCGGCGTCGATACGATGACATCGTCGGTTGCGAGTGAGACACGAACAGGAGCTCCCATCTTTCTTGCCACTTGCCACTGGGAAGAGGTGCGATCGATCGTGCAGGTCACAATTAACGGCGAGCCTCGCGATGTGCCCGGGCCGCTGACCATCGCCGAGCTGCTCCGGCACCTCGGGGTCAAGCCGGAACACGTCGCGGTCGAGGTGAACAAGGATCTGGTCACGCGGTCCCGGCTGGCGGAGACCGCGCTGACGGCCGGCGACGTCCTGGAGATCGTCACCCTGGTCGGCGGCGGGTCGGGCGCGGCCCCGGGCATCCCTCCGCTGACGATCGGCACCCACGTCGTGCGGAGCCGGCTGCTCGTCGGCACGGGCAAGTACGCGACCCTCGAGCTGATGCGCGAATGCCTGGAGGCCAGCGGTACCGAGGTGGTCACCGTCGCCGTCCGCCGCGAGCGGCTGTTCGACCGTCAGGGCCGCAACCTTCTGGATTATCTCGACCCGAAGCGATACACCATCCTGCCTAATACAGCAGGCTGCTTCTCCGCCGAGGATGCCCTCCGCACGGCGAGGCTGGGCCGCGAGCTACTCGAGGGCCTGGAGAACCCCGGCGCCGACTGGGTCAAGCTCGAGGTGCTGGCCGACACGCGGACGCTCCTGCCCGACCCCGTCGCGACCCTTGAGGCGACCCGCGTCCTGGTCGAGGAGGGCTTCCAGGTCCTCTGCTACACCAGCGACGACCCGATCATGGCGAGACGGCTCAAGGAGGCCGGGGCCACCAGCGTCATGCCCGCCGGCAGCCCGATCGGCAGCGGCCAGGGCGTGCTCAACCCGAACAACATCCGGATCATCCTCGAAGACCTCAAGGGCAACGACCCGTCCTATCCCGTCATCGTCGACGCCGGGGTCGGCACCGCCAGCGACGTCGCCATCGCCATGGAGCTCGGTTGCGACGGCGTGCTCCTGAACACCGGGATCGCCGGCGCCGCCGACCCGCTCCGCATGGCCCACGCCATGCGGCTGGCCATCGAGGCCGGCCAGCTCGCCGCCACGGCCGGTCGTATCCCCAGGAAGCTCTACGCCACCGCCTCCAGCCCCACACAGGGCCTCATCGAGCGGTCTTAGCCTGGGGGCCGCAGGTTCCCTGTGATAGAATAAGGCGAATGAGAGCAGCTTGTTCCGGACACGACCGGGGACGAGCGCGTGGCCGAAGATCCACGCATGCTAGCCCCGGATGTTCGGACGTGCTGTCTTGACCTTGATCGCCGAGAGGGATAGACCATGCTGCCCGATCCCGCCCTGACCGTCGAGGAAACGCCGCTCCCCGAGGACGTCCGCGAGTTCTGCGAACGTCACGCCCTCTTCGACCATCTGGCCAGGGCGATGGAACTCGCACGACAGTATTTCACGATCGTTGGGGAGCCCGTCGTTGTGTACGAGCAGGATCCCGACAATGGCGAGGAGTACCTGGTGCTTGAGATTCAAGTTCCAGGCAGTGTCTCGGAGCGCGTGGAGTCCCGGTTCCGGTTTGGCGGAGCCTGGACGCAATTCGCCTCATTGCCGGAAGTTCGTCTAATCCGGCTTGTCGCCTTTCCCGCTCCCAATCCCAACCCCATCCGGACCGTTGGGGAACTGACGCTCTCCGAGGAGGTTCGCGAGTTCTGCGAACGTCATGAACTCTTCGGCCACCTGGCGAAAGCGCTGGACCTCGCAAGACAACACTTCACCATTGTTGGCGAGCCAGTCATCGCATACGAGCAGGACCCAGACAATGGTGAGGAGTATCTGATGCTCGAGATTCAAGCCCGAGGCAGCGTCTCGGAGGTCGTGGAGACTCACAGCCGATATACCCGAGATTGGCTGCAATTCGCCGATTTGCCTGAGGGTCGTCTCATTCGGTTCTTCCCCTATAGTTGTTGACGAGTACGAACCGCGATGGATCCTCGAGATTTCAATCAGATCGCCATCGATATCATCGTGAGACGACCGCCGACCGGGCCGGCGGCTTATCGATCGGCAATCAGCCGCGCTTACTATGGGGCATTGAATGTCGCCGCGAATGCCCTGGACGGGATCGGACATTCTCCAGGAAAGGGAGACAGTAAGCACAAGAAGCTTGTGATCTATCTCGAACAGACCGGCGATGCCGCTCTCGAGCGGGCCGGGGATTCGATCGACGAGCTGCGTACCATGAGGAACCGGGCCGATTATGACATGAAGGACATCACCGTCGAGACCTTCGCCCTCGCACGGGACATGGTGGAATCCGCCCGCAAGGCCATCGAGATCCTGGACCAGTTCGCGGCAGACCCGGCCCGGCAGCGTTCCGCGGCCGACGCGATCGCCAAATATAAAGCGAAGACAAACACTCCATGAATTGGCTTGTTGTTCTGAGATAAACCCGAGCAACGAGCCCGTTGGGAGCGAGCATGGCAAGCCTTGACCCCGTCTCGATCCTCGGCCCCAAGGGCGCCATCGCGCGGCGATTGCCCAGCTACGAGCACCGCACGGAGCAGCTCGCGATGGCCGACGCGGTCGCGCGGGCGATCGAGGCGCCCAACCACCTGATCGTCGAGGCGGGCACCGGGGTCGGCAAGAGCTTCGCCTACCTGGTCCCGGCGATCCAGGCCACGGCCAACCCGAACACAAAGGTCGTCGTCTCGACGCACACGATCGCGCTCCAGGAGCAATTGTTCGACAAGGATATTCCGTTCCTCCGCTCGGTGATGCCGCAGGAGTTCTCGGCGGTCCTGGTCAAGGGCCGGTCGAACTACATCAGCCTGCGACGGCTCAACGTCGCGATCCAGCGCCAGGAGGGGCTGTTCGAGCGCCCGGAGGAGATCGACCAGCTCGCCACGATCCGGATGTGGTCGCAACGGACCGCCGAAGGCAGCCGATCCGACCTCGACTTCCGGCCGCTGCCCACCGTCTGGGAGGCCATCCAGAGCGAGGACGGCAACTGTCTCGGCCGCGAGTGCCCCAACCACCAGGAATGCTTCTTCTACAAGGCCCGGCGGCGGATGCGATCGGCCAATCTGCTGGTCGTCAACCACGCGCTGCTCGTCGCCGACCTGGCGCTGCGAGGCGAGGGCTTCGGGCTGCTGCCGGACTACCAGATCGCGATCATCGACGAGGCGCACACGCTCGAGGCGGTCGCCGGCGAGCACCTCGGCTTGCAACTGACCAACCTCGGCGTGGAGTACTCGCTGGGGCGGCTCTACAGCGAGCGGACGCACAAAGGTCTCCTGGCGATCCGGCGAGGCAACGGGTCGAACCAGGCATTCGACCGGGCCATCCACCAGGTGAGGGCGACCCGGACGGCGGCCGAGGACTTCTTCGACCGCCTGGCGGACTGGCACCAGCGCCAGCCCGAGGGCTTCAACGGCCGGGTCCGACAGCCGCTCGGCTGGAACGAGGGTTTCTGCGAGGAGCTGCGCCGGCTCGCGACGGCCATCGACCTGGGCGCCCGGGAGATCGAGAAGCAGGAAGACCGGATCGAGCTGATCGCCGCCGAGACACGATGCCGGACGCTGGCCGACCAGATCGCGAGCTGGATGCGGCAAGCGTCCGATTCGTGCGTGTACTGGATGGAGCACGAGAACCGGACTCGACGTCGGATCCGGCTCGCCGCGGCGCCGCTCGACGTCGGACCGAGCCTGCGCAACCTGCTCTTCACCGAGGTCCCCACCTGCGTCCTGACCTCGGCCACGCTCTGCGTCGGCTCGCCCCCGCGGTTCGATTTCATCCGCGGCCGGCTCGGACTGACCGCCGCCGAGACCCTCGCGCTGGGCAGTCCGTTCGACTACGACCGGCAGGTGACCATCCACCTGCCCAACAACCTGCCGGATCCCTCCGAGCAGCCCGCCCGATTCGAACAGGACGCCATCCGGGCGATCGCCCACTACCTCGAGCGGACCCAGGGCAAGGCGTTCGTCCTGTTCACGTCCTACAAGATGCTCGAGGCCGCGTCGCGCGCGTTAACCCCCTGGCTGGCCCTGCGCAACATCGCCGTCTTCACCCAGGGCGACGGCATGCCGCGATCGAAGATGGTCGACGCCTTCAAGGCCGACGTCAACAGCGTCATCTTCGGCACCGACAGCTTCTGGCAGGGCGTGGACGTCCCCGGCGAGACGCTCTCGAACGTGATCATCACCCGGCTGCCGTTCTCGGTCCCCACCCATCCCCTCCTGGAGGCGCGGCTCGAGGAGATGCGCCGGCGCGGCGGCAACCCGTTCTTCGACTACCAGGTCCCCGAGGCGGTCATCAAGCTCAAGCAGGGCTTCGGCCGACTGATCCGCACCCGGTCCGACCGCGGCATCGTCGTGATCCTCGACCCCCGCGTCCTCACCAAGTCCTACGGCCGCACCTTCCTCAATTCGCTCCCCGATTGCCCCCGCGTCGTCGAGGCCCCGACGCTGACGGATACCCGTCTCTGAACGGCCGGGCGAGGCCCAATCGCCTCCGGCACGAGTAGGGCCGCGGCCCTATTTTCGAGAATCCGTAACCGGGATGCGGAAAACTCCCTCTCAGTTTGGGAATGAGCGCCACGCGCCGACGTGTCGCATACAGACGCGATGCCGCGACCCGAGGACATCCTCGGGGACCGATCGATTCGCGGACCGATTCCTCTCCTGGAACTCCACCATGGTTGGCCACCTGCACCCTCCTCGTCAGACTCTCATTCCGCCCGGCCATCGATCGCCTGGAATCGCGCGAGATGCTCTGCGGCACCGCGACGCTCGCCCAGCCTGCAGTCGCCCCGGCCGCGGCGGTCGTCCAGCCTGCCGTCATGCCGGCCGCGGCGGTCGCTACCCCGTCGGTTTCCCTGGTGCAACGCACGAGCGCCTCGATCATCGGTGAGGTGAATCCGAATCCCGATGCCTCATTCCCGACCGTGCCGGCCAACGGCGACGTCAATCCTTATGGAGTCGCGTTCGTGCCGAGCCGTTTCCCCTCCGGCGGACCGCTCCAGCCCGGCGATGCCCTGGTCTCGAATTTCAACGATTCCAGTAACCTGCAAGGGACCGGGACGACCATCGTCGCGATCGGTCCCGGCGGGGGCCAGTCGGTCTTCTACCAGGGAGCCCAGGGATTGGGACTGACGACCGCGCTGGGGGTCTTGAAACGCGGCTTCGTGCTCGTGGGTAATGTCCCGGCGACCTACGACAGCGACGGCAATCCGGTCTCCGTCGGCCAGGGGTCCCTCCTGATCCTCGACCGTTCGGGCAACCTGGTCGGCACGCTCTCCAACCCCGCCTGCTGGATGGCCCCTGGGACCTGACGATCAACGATCAAGGGAGTCGAGCCGAGGTCTTCGTCTCGAATGTCTTGAGCGGCACCGTGACGCGGATCGACCTGAAAGTCCCCAAACATGGCGACGGGATCGCGGTCCAGCGGATGACCCAGATTGCTTCAGGATACCTGCATCGGAGCGATCCCGCCGCGCTGGTGGTCGGCCCGACCGGCCTGGCTTTCGACCCCGCGACGACGTCCTCTATGTCGCCTCGACCGGCGATGATGCCGTCTTCGCCGTCCGGAACGCCTCGCGCGACCCAGGCCGATCGGGGCATGGGCACCTCGTTTATCAGGACCCGCGCCATCTCCGAGGTCCGGTCGGCCTGGTCCTGGCCCCCGGCGGCGACCTGCTGACCACCAATGGCGATGCCGTCAACGGCGACCCTAACCAGCCGTGCGAGCTGATCGAGTTCACGCGCACGGGTACCTTCGTCGGCCAGCTCTCGCTCGACCAGGCCCAGGGCGCCGCCTTCGGCCTCGCGCTCGATACCACCAAGAGCCAGACCACCCTGGCAACCGTCAATGACGACACCAACACACTCGACAAACGGCTGATCCATGCGTGACGGCAACTCATGAATTGTGCATCGATAACTAAAGTTTTTCCTCGGGTCGTGTGAAGATCATCTCCCATCGGAGCAATGACTCACCAGGGCCCCAGTGCCGGAAAGGACTGCCAAGAAACGAGATAAGGCGAAGGCATCTTGTCCACAATGTCCGGGCGCGGAAACCTGTGAAATTTTGGAAATTTGTAACCGGACATTGGCGACGCGACACATTAGACTGTTAGCCAACAAGGAGCCGCCAACATGATCAGTATGTTAGCGAAGAGGGTCATCCGGCACGAAGGCGTGTCACGTGCCGCGGAGATGCCCGACGAGGAGTTGCTGGATCAATTCCTGACCGGAGAACCGCTGGATTCCCAGGAATCGTTCCGGACGATCGTCGAGCGTCATGGACCGATGGTGCTGGGGATCTGCCGCTATGTCCTCAATCAGGACCAGGATGCCGAGGATGCGTTCCAGGCGACGTTCCTGGTCCTGGCGCGGAAGGCGTCGACGATCCGGAATCGTCGGGTGCTGTCCGGCTGGCTGCACGAGATCGCCTATCGTATTGCAATCAAGGCGCGCGCCAGCGGCGTGCGGCGTCGAAACCTCGAGAGGGAGGGCATGGCCATGTCCCGCCCGACGGCGGACCCAGGCGATCAGACCGAGCAGGCGGCCTGGAACGAGTTGCGGCCGGTCCTGCACGAGGAGGTCAATCGGCTGCCCGATAAGTATCGCATCCCGGTGATCCTCAGCTACCTGGAAGGCAAGACGAACGAGGAGGTGGCCGAGCAGTTGCGGTGGCCGGTGGGGACGGTCAAGGGGCGGCTGTCGCGGGCCCGCGACCTGCTCCGTTCGCGATTGACGCGACGCGGCCTCGCCCTGTCGGCGGCGTTCTTGATGACCGCCCTGTCACGCGGGCGGGTCTTCGCCGAGTCCGTCCCGGCGGACCTGGTCCGCAGGACCGTGCGAT
Organism: uncultured Planctomycetota bacterium; assembly: GCA_963777695.1. Lineage (GTDB taxonomy): Bacteria > Planctomycetota > Planctomycetia > Isosphaerales > Isosphaeraceae > CAVZRC01. Next base: position 3,896,370 of record CAVZRC010000004.1, on the reverse strand, counting down.
TGGCGATCTCCAAGGGCCCGGGATCGGGGGCCGACGCGACCGATTCATCGCTACCCTCCGCCCCGGCGTCAACGGTCGGCGACCTCTCCGATTCGATCCTGCCGATGACCCGGGTCGTCCGCGGATTTCCGATCGGGATCAGGCCCATCCTGATCGTGTCGCTGTTCCTCGCCATCTCGTTCTCGCTGGCGATCGGGACCTGCATGGCCGTGCTCAAGAATAGCGGGGCTCGCTCCAACCTGCACGTGAACGTCCCGAAGTCGTTCCCGCCTCGCGAGGATTCCTGCCGGGAATGATAGAAGGCGCGTATTCCGGGGCCTCAGGGTCTACACCAGACCTTGCCTCTCCAGGATGTCCCGACAGGCGGGGGCCTACGAGCGTTTCGCCCGCGACGATGCGCAAACGCAACGCCCCTTTCGATCCTGATGATTCTGCGCTTGCCGTAGCCGTTACAGGACGCACCGGCCATGTTGTCCGGTCAACTCATTTCTTGACGGCAGCGATCCCGCGATGCAAAATCGGATGAATGCGTAGTCCCGTCGAACATCGCGGAGTTGTGGGGCTTCACGATCCATCTCCCTAACCGATGATGAATCGGTCGCGATGCCAAGTGTCCCTCGATCGGGAGCATTTCGAGAGAATTGCGCGCTCGACTGGGACGGGATCTCGATCCGACGGCGGGTATTCTCGTACGTCCATTTCGATCAAGAAGACCGATGTCGCTCGAGCAGCGGTCAAGGTGCCGCGCCGAAAATGATTCACCTCGCACGCCCTATGTAGCACAAGACGGCGCCTCTCAAGATAGGGGAGGGCGAAGCTGCTCGTCGGCGAGCATTCGGTAGTCGCGAGGGCTTCATCGAACATGAGCCAATCCATGAAGCGGCATCGCAAGAAGCCGCTCACGGTCATCTACGGCGGCGATACGGATTTCCTGGCGGTCAAGGTGACGCCGCCTACCCTGAGCAAGCAGGAGCTCGCGAGGCTGGCATAGTCCCTGTTCGATTTCCGGATCGGACATTCCGATCGGTTGCGAGCCGATCGCGCGGAGAGACAACCAGACCCCATCGGAGAAGTTTCTGGTGTTGCGCATTTCTTGACGGCGAGTATCCGGCGATGCAGAATCTGATGATTGCACGAGCCGTTCGAAGCACCCGCCGACGACGACCGGTTGCACCGGCAGGATGTGAGCTCCGCGGGCGCCGTCATCGCAAGGCGGCACGCGCGGGGCGCCAATTGGTCTCTTCCGGGGATTCCCTTCCATGAGCACCGAGCCTGAACCTGCCGCCAGCGAGGCTGCGCCCGACGCCGCCAACGACGCGGCTCCGCCCGAGACCGCGCCGGCGCCGACGCCACCGACGTTGCGGGCCGTGCACACGCCGAACTTCCCGGCGTTACTCCGCAGCCTGGGCGCCTCGCTGCTGGTGACGACCTACCAGGCGGGCAAGCTGGTCTTGGTCCGCGACGAGGGCGATCATCTCAACACCCACTTCCGCACCTTCCAGGCGCCGATGGGATTGGCCCTGCGCGGCGATCGGCTGGCGATCGGGACGTCGGTCCAGGTCTGGGAGTACGTTAACGTGCCGGCCGTCACGGCCAAGCTCGAGCCGGCCGGCCGCCATGACGCCTGCTTCCTGCCCCGCTCGTGCCACATCACCGGCAACATCCAGATCCACGAGATGGCCTGGGGCAACGGCGATGAGCTCTGGGTGGTCAACACGCGGTTCTCGTGCCTGTGCACACTCGACCCCACGGCCAGCTTCACGCCGCGATGGCGCCCGCAATTCGTGACGGCCCTGGAGCCGACCGACCGCTGTCACCTCAACGGCCTGGCCATGGTCAACGGACGCCCGCGGTACGTGACGGCGCTGGGCCAGACCAACGAGCCCGGCGGCTGGCGGCCGGAGAAGGCCCGCGGCGGCATCCTGATGGATATCACCACCGGCAACCTGGTGACGGATGGGCTCTCGATGCCCCACTCGCCGCGATGGCACGCCGGGCGGCTCTGGGTCTGCGAGTCCGGCGCCGGGACGCTCGGCTACATCGACCCGCGCACCGGGAAGTACACGGCCGTCGCCTCGACGCCGGGGTTCACCCGCGGGCTGGACTTCGTCGGCAATCTCGCCTTCGTCGGCCTGTCGCAGGTGCGCGAGACGGCCGTCTTCAGCGGCATCCCGATCACCGAGCGGCTCACGGCCGAGGAGCGGACCTGCGGCGTCTGCGTGATCGACCTGAACCGCGGCGAGCCGGTCGCCCTGTTGCGCTTCGAGGAGGGCGTGCAGGAGGTCTTCGCCGTCCAGGTCCTGCCCGGCCGGCGCTACCCCGAGCTGATTAACGACGATACCAAGCTCCTGGAGAACTCGTTCGTGGTGCCCAATTCGGCGCTCGTCGACGTGCCCGAGACGCTCCAGGGCAAGACGGTCCCGGCCGCCGACGCGGTCTGACCGAGCATGAGTTGATCGATTGTTCGTTCGTGCGATTGATGATCGACAGGAAGGTCGTCCGGGCGTCCCGGCTCCACGTCCGTCCCATCGGGACAGGACGCCCGATCGGCCTACGTGCGGATAGGGGACTTCAGGCCCTCGGGCCATGCCGACACGACTTGAGGGGTACGCTATGAAGCGCATCGATGGAACGTCTCATCGACGGGAGAAGGCGGGTGCGGTATCCCGGGCGAAGCGATTCCGGCGGACGCCGGAGCTGGTCGCGCTCGAGGATCGCCGGCTCTTATCCACGTTCACCGTCACCAGCACGGCCGACACGGTCACCAACGGCGTCCCGGCCAGCGGCACGCTGCGATGGGCGGTCGAGCAGGCCGACCAGGCCGGCGGGGCCAATACGATCGCCTTCAATTCGACCTTCAACACGCCCCAGACGATCACCCTCGAACAGCTCGGGTCGGCCGTCGAGATCACGGCGGCCACCGGGCCGGGCACCTTGCCGCAGTCGCTCACGATCGACGGCCCGGGGGCCGGCCTCCTGACCATCAACGGGAACAGCGAGGGTGGCGTCTTCCAGGTCGACCAGGGCGCCTCAGCATCGATCTCGGGCGTGACGATCACCGGGGGCTCGCTCGGCGACAACGGTGCCATCGACGACCTCGGCTCGCTCACGCTCACCAGCTCCACGATCACCGCCAACACGATCAGCGGCGTGTATGTCTCCGGCACGGCCACGATCAGCAACTGCACCATCACCGGCAATAGCAGCTATTCGGGCGCCGGCGTGTTCGTCAAGGGGGGCACGGCCACCATCTCGAGCTCCACGCTCAGCGACAATACGGGCGCCCAGGGCGGCGGGGTCTGCGATCAAGGCGGTACCGTCACGGTGACCGACTGCACCATCAGCGGCGATTCCACACTCGGCGGCGGCGGCGGGCTGTACAACTCGGGCCAGCTCAAGGTCTATGGCGGCACGCTCGTCGGCGACTCGGGTAGCGGGGCCGCCGTCTTCAACGATGCCGGGACCATCTACCTGAAGGGGACCACGATCAGCGGCAGCTCGGGCTTCATCGACGGCGGTGGCCTGGATAATCAATATGGCGCCACGATGAACGTGGTCAACTGCACCATCACCGGCGGCACGGCCCAGATCGGCGCCGGGTTGTACAACGCGGGCAAGGCGACGCTGACCGACTGCACCATCAGTAACAACGACGCGACATTCGGCTACGGTGGCGGTATTTCCAACGGCCATCTCCAGAACAAGGCCGTCCTGGTCGTAACCGACTGCACGATCATGGGCAATACCTGCAAGGAAGGCGGCGGCGGCCTGGGCAATTGGGGCACGGCCACGCTGACCGACGACACGATTGTCAACAACTTCGCCAACCAGGGCACCAGCCTGCTCGCCTCCGACGGCGGGGGCGTCGACAACGACGGCACGGTGACCCTGGTCGCCTGCACGATCAGCGGCAACACGACGACGGCGCTCGGCGGCGGCCTCTACAATGGCGGCCTCGGCGTGAACTTGGCGACGCTCGACGACACGATCGTCGCCGCGAACACCACCGGCACCGGGACCGCCAGCGATATCGCCATCAGCAGCAACAACGGGGTCAACGTGGCCGGCTCGAGCGACCTGATCGGCGTCGGCGGCACCGGCGGGATCGTCAACGGCCACAACGGCAACATCGTCCTGACCACACTCACCGGCCTGGGCCTGACCGCGCCGGGCAGCTATGGCGGGTCGACCGAGACCATGGCCCTGCTCCCGGCCAGCCCCGCCCTCCACGCCGGCAGCCCGTCGCTCGAGACGCAGACCACCGACCAGCGCGGCGAGCCTCTCGACACGCCCACCCCAGACATCGGCGCCTTCCAGAGCCGGGGATTCACCGTCGCGACGGTCAACGGTGGGACCCCGCAGACCGCCGCCACCGGCGCCGCGTTCGCCAACCCGCTGGCCGTCATCGTCACTGCCAACAACTCCGTCGAACCCGTGGCCGGCGGGATCGTGACCTTCACGGCGCCCTCCTCCGGCGCCTCGGCGGTCCTCTCCGGCACGTCCGTGGTCATCGGTTCCAATGGCCTGGCCTCGGTCAACGCCACGGCCAACGCGGTCGGCGGCTCCTACAACGTCACCGCCTCCCTCGGCGGATCGACGGCGCAGGCCAGCTTCTCGCTCACGAACATCGTCGCGCTCACCTTCTCCGGCCTGAGCAATCCGACCATCACCTACGGCACGGCGACCGTGACCCTCTCCGGGACGCTGGCCAGCGGCTCGATGACCCCGACGGGGGAGACCGTCTCGGTCACGATCGGCGGCTTGACGCAACCGGCCACGATCGGGGCCGGCGGTGCGTTCTCGACCACGTTCGACACCGCCGGTTTCGAGGTATCCGGCTCGCCGTACAGCATCCAGTATGCGTACACCGGCGACGGGACCTACGCCGGCGCCAGCGCCTCGGGCACGCTCACGGTGACCAAGGCCACCGTGACGCCGGTCGTCGCGGTCGCGAACAAGGTCTACGATGGCACGACCAGGGCGACCCTGTCGGGCGAGACCCTCGACGGCGTCATCGGCACGGACGCCGTCAGTCTGACCGGCGGTACGGCGGTCTTCGCCAGCAAGGACGCCGGGACCGCCGAGACCGCCCACGTCACCGGCCTGAGCCTCACCGGCGCCGCTGCCGGCAATTATCAGCTCTCCTCGACCTCGGCCACGACCACCGCGACCATCACGCCGGCACCGCTGACCATCACGGCCGTGACCGACTCCAAGACCTACGACGAGACCACCGCCGCCTCGGCCACGCCCACCTACCAGGTCGCTGGCCTCGCCGCGAATTCGCTCTTCAGCGGCGATACCTTCACCCAGCTCAACGAGGTCTTCCAGTCCAAGAACGTCCTGGGCGCCGGCGACAGCACGCTGGTCGTCACCGATACGATCAACGACGGCGCCCACGGCGGCAATTACGCGGTCACCACCCAGACCGCCACCGGGACGATCACGCCGGCACCCCTGACCATCACGGCGGCGCCCGACTCGAAGACTTACGATGGCACCACGTCGGCCTCGGCCAAACCGACCGTCGCCGGCCTCAAGGGCACCGATACCGCGACCGGCCTGGCCGAGTCCTTCGACACCAAGGACGTGGGCAACGGCAAGACGCTCACGGTGACCGCCTACACGGTCAACGACGGGGATCACGGCGCGAATTACGCCGTCACGACCGCGACCAGCACCGGCGGGACGATCGCGCCGGCACTCCTGACCATCACGGCGGCCCCCGACTCCAAAACCTACGACGGGACCACGACCGCCTCGGCCACCCCTACCGTCGTCGGCCTCAAGGGTAGCGATACCGTGACCGGCCTGGCCGAGTCGTTCGCCTCCAAGGACGTGGGCACCGGCGAGACGCTCTCCGTGAACCCGTCCTACATCGTCAACGACGGCGATGGTGGCGCGGATTACACCGTCACAACCGCGACCGCCAGCACCGGGGCGATCGCGCCGGCACCGCTGACCATCACGGCCGTGAGCGACTCGAAGACCTACGACGGGACGACGACGGCATCGGCCTCGCCGACCGTCTTCGGCCTTGTCGGCGCGGACACCGTGGCCGGCCTGGCCGAGTCCTTCGACACCAAGGATGCGGGCAACGGCAAGACGCTCACGGTCACTGCCTATACCATCAACGATGGCGATCATGGCGTGGATTACAACGTCACCACGGTGGTGAACACCACCGGGACGATCGCGCCGGCGGCCGTATCCGTCTCGGGTGTCACGGCCGAAAACAAGCCCTACGATACCACGACCGCGGCGACACTGGGCTTCGACTCCGCGGTACTGGTGGGCGTGCTCTCCGGCGACACGGTGACGCTCGACACCGACGGCGCCACGGGGACCTTCGCCTCCTCGCATGTGGGGAGCGCGATCGCGGTGACGATCTCCGGCCTGGCCCTGAGCGGACCGCAGGCATCCGACTACACCCTGACGCAGCCGTCGACGACGGCGAGCATCCAGCCGTCGACACCGGCGATCTCCTGGCCCAGCCCGGCGGCCCTCACCTACGGTGCGGCCCTGTCGGGCACTCAGCTCGACGCGACCGCCTCGCTGGCCGGCGTCCCGGTCCCGGGCACGTACGTCTACACCCCGGCCGCGAAGACGGTCCTGAATGCCGGCAACGACCAGAAGCTCTCGGTCACCTTCACGCCCAGCGACTCGACCGACTACCACACGACCACCGTGAGCACCACGATCGACGTCGCCCCGGCCAGGCCGGTACTCAGCCTCTCGGCGCCCGGGGGCACCTTCAACGGCAACCCGTTCGCGGCCTCGGTCTCGATCTCCGGAGTCGGCAACTCGGCCGCCACCAGCCTGGATAACGTCGTGCCCACGCTGACCTACTACGACGGTTCGGGCACTTCCGGCACGGATCTTGGCACCACGCCTCCCACGGCGCCCGGCACGTATAGCGTGGTGGCCAGGTTCTCCGGCACCACCGATTACGCCGCCGTCCAGTCCGCCGCCGTCCCGTTCACGATCGCGCAGGGCCAGGCGACGATCGCGCTGGCCCCGTCGGTCAGATCGGCCGTGTATGGGCAGTCGGTCACGTTCGTGGCGACGGTGACCGCCTCGGTCGGCGGCACGCCGGGCGGGACGGTCACGTTCTCCGACGACGGCACCCCGATGGTCACCGTGTCGCTCGACGGATCGGGCAAGGCCACGCTGACCACCTCGGCACTGCCCCTCGGGGCCGATGCGATCACGGCGACCTACAACGGCAGCGCCGACTTCCTCGGCGGGCCATCGGCGTCGACTTCCGAGTCGGTCGGCCAGGCCAGCACCCAGGTGGTCCTCGCGCTGCAATCGGTCTCCGGCACGAAGAAGAAAGCGACGTCGGTCGGATTGAAGGCGGAGATCGAACCGATCGCGCCCGGCGGCGGCGTGCCGACCGGCGACGTGACGTTCGAGCTGGTGAAGAAGACCCGGAAGAAGACGAAGGTGACGACGCTCGGGACGCTGCCGCTCAGCGGCGGCGTTGCGACGCTGAGCGTGAAGGCGAACAAGGTGCGGAATAAGCCGATCACGATCGTCTACAGCGGAGGCGCCAATGACAAGGCGACCACGGTCACGACGACGCCGGCGACACAGGCGGCGCTCCGGAGCCTGGCTCGGCCGATGATCGCCCTGGCGAACCGGGGCCGGCCGCATCTCGACGCGGTCCGGGCGGGCGCACTCCCCCGCGGCTGAGGCCGGCTGCCCCGGAGAGGTCGATCCGTCGGTCATCGGTCCGAGTCATCCCGACTCATCTCGACGGATTGCGGATTGCGGATTCCACATACTCTATTGACGATATTGCCATGCTTCAGCGATCCACCATCCGCGATCCGCAGCCTGTGATCCCTCGCCGGGATCGAGGACCAGGCTATTGACATCGGCCCGTTTGCCGGATCGGCAAAGCGGCCGAATCCCTCTATCAATCCTTTCGAATGTCCGATATAATCGCGCTGGTTGGTCTGACGACCGAGCGGCACCGCTGGCTCTTCCGGATCCGGTCTCTGCTTTCCTCTCTCGCCTTTCCTGCCCAATTGGGCCTCATCAGAAGCCCCTTCCTTCTCGACCCTGGAAGCCCCCGGTGGGTCGTCATGCCTTCGAAGGAGATTTTCGGTGGGTAAGAAGTTGTACGTGGGTAATCTGACCTACAATGTGAACGAGTCCGACCTGGAGGCCCTGTTCACACCGTTCGGGCAGGTTCAGAGCGCCCAGATCATCGTGGACCGGGACACGAACCGCTCGAAGGGGTTCGGGTTCGTCGAGATGGAGACCGACGCCCAGGCCCAGGCGGCCATCCAGGGGCTCAACGCCCGCGAGCACGACGGCCGCAACCTGACCGTGAACGAGGCCAAGCCGCGCGAGGCTCGTAGCGGTGGCGGCGGCGGTGGCGGCTACGGCGGCGGCGGTGGCGGCCGCAGCGGCGGCGGTCGCGGCGGCTACGGCGGTGGCGGCGGCAACCGCTATTGATCGCAGGCCGGCTCGGATCGTGGACGTCGAGGGCTCGATCGTATCGGTCCCTCGACGGCTCTGTGCCTACCGGCTGGCTCCAGGAGCGACCCCAACCGGGGCTCCGCCGGGGTTTCCCTTCACCCTCTCAACGGACGGCCCTGATGAACCCCAGGTATTATCACACACCTCTCCCATCGACCCGGGTGCGCTGCCCCGTCTGTCACGAGGCCGTCTACTCCCGGGCCGGCATCCATCCCCAGTGCGCCGTCCGCCAGGCCGACCCGCCCAGGCCCAAGGACAAGACCCCGAAGAAACCCGACCAGCCCGAGATCGATGGGGTCATCCCGCCGCCGGAAGCCGAGATGATCGCACCGATTGATCCCCTTGCCGTGCCGCCAGTCACGCCGATCGCCGTGCCCTGATCCATTGTAGCCTGACGTCCCGAAGAGTCAGGCTGGAAAGCCTGACCTACGCGATCTACGGCTTGCGCCGGGCCGCGAACACCCCGTCGGGGGTGCTGAGCGCCATCTCGTCAACCTTGCCACGGGCGTCCGTGACGAAGCGGATGCTCAGGCCTGCGGCTCGCTTGAGGTTGAACTCATCGTCCCGGTCCGGGACCAGCTCCATCGGCCGGGCGCCTTGCTGCTCGAAGAACAAGGTGTGGCCCTGGAGGTGGACGGTGACCGGCCTGCCGGCCAGCTCGTACTCGCCTTCGAATCGCGCGAGGTAGGCGGGGTCGGAGAGCTTCTTTTCGGGCCGCTTGAGGAAGACAATCGGTTTCACACTGGGCTCGAGCGGGACCGCGACGGCGTTGACGTAACCCTTGACGTTCGTCTGGAACTGGAACTTCAGGTTGAGCTCGGCCAGGGCCGGATCGTTATCGGCCCTGGGGGCGTCGAAGACCTCGAAGTGCCAGTGCTCGAGCGAGGCCCGGATCCCGTTGTAGGTGATCACGAGGTGTCCATCGTGGACCTCGATCTTGAGCGGCCCGTAGCCCGGGTGCTCGTAATCGCCGGCATACTCCTCGAGCGGGTGGGCCGGTCGGGTGCCGGGTTGACGGACGGTCTCTTTCTTCTTCTTCGCCGCCTTCTCGGCATCGAGGGCCTTGTTCCGCCGGTCGAGCCCCTCGGCGAGCCAGTCGATCGGCTCGAGGCCCAGCACCCGGTCGGCGGCGTGGCGGACGATGAGCGAGGGCAGGGGGGTGCCATCCTTGTTGGTCAGCACGACGATCCCCATCGCGTCATCGGGGAACAGGCACGTGTCCGCGGTGAACCCGTCGATCGCGCCCCCGTGATGGACCCGCCGATGGCCTCGATAGGTGTCTGCCATCCAGCCCAGCGCGTATGAGGCGGGGGAGATCTCCTTCTTCTCCGAGGGAACGCCGATGGCCATCTGGGGCGTGTGCAGCTCGGCGAGCACAGGGGTGCTGATGATCGACTTGCCGTCGAGCTTGCCGGCCTGGGTATGGACGGCGACCCAGCGCACCATCTCGGCGATGCTCGAGTTGATCGCGCCGGCCGGCCCGACGTTGGTGATGTCGCGGAACGGGATGACGCGGACCTTGCCCTCCTGCTCGTCATAGGGCCGGGCGAAGTTGTCGGACTTCTGCGAGTCGAGCACGGAGAAATTACTGGTGGTCATGCCCAGCGGGCCGAAGATCCGCTTGCGGACCGACTCCGCCCACGGGCGGCCATCGATCGTCTCGACGAGGTGTCCGGCGAGCATGAACATCATGTTATTATACTGGAACTTGCTGCGCAACGGCTCGGTGGCGTCGAAGTGGGCCAGCCGCGCCACGACATCGCGGCCGGTGAGCGTGGTGTTGTACCAGGCCAGGTCGTGGCGGGGCAGGCCGGAGCGGTGCGTCACGAGGTCGCGCGGGGTGATCGATTCGGTCGCGATCGGGTCGCTCATCCGGAATCCGGGGAGGTAGGTCCTCACGGGGGTGTCCCAGTCGAGCTTCCCCTCGTCGGCGAGCGTGCCCATCACGAACGTGGTGAACGCCTTGGTACACGAGCCGATGGGGAACAGGGTCCGGGGCGTGACCGGCAAGTTCTTGTCGACGTCGCGGAGGCCGAAGCCCCTGGCGTAGATCGGCTGGCCGTCCTTGACGATGGCGATCGCCAGGCCGGGGACCTTGAAGTCCTTGATCGCCTTGTCGACGACCGCGTCGAAGCCGGCCAGCGACTTCCTCATGACTTCGATCGGATCGTCGGCCTGAGTCGCCGGCGCGTGGGCGAGCATGGCCGTCAGGACGATGATCAAGACGAAGGGCGACCGACGAGCCATGCAGATTTCCTTACCGAAAGACCTCTGAAGGACGATCGAAGGCGATTCTTCGGGCAACCTGCGCCGGTCTGCAATCATTTGCGCGAATTTGGCGAGTCCTCTTTCCCGATCAACAAGGCCGGGAATGACTTCGGACCTGGTCATGGTTCGGATCAGTCCGATCGCCGGCGTCATGGATCACCTGGTCGCGAATCGAGGTTGGATATGCCCTAACCGGCCGGACCTGTCTCCGGACGGGGCATGGTGGAAAATCGTTGCTTGCAACACTTATTATTAGAATGCCGCAACTTTGCGAAAACATGAACGCTACCGACGTGCGATCGGTCAAAATGGCTCTCGAACTCTTTACAGTAATGGAAGATAAAAAAATCCCTCCGCTGGGGTTTTTCCGCGCCGGGCGAACGCGCAACCTCGAACGGAGTGGAGGTAGACGGGGAGAAGACTGAGCATCGGATCAACGGATTTCCAGCAGTCCATTCGCCGACAACGCGGGAACCGGGAAGCTCGGCGAGGGATCACCGAACTCCCGGTCCGATCAATCCTTTCGGATCACGAGGCGGCTGCGGTCCGGATGGCGGCCGTCTTGCGGCCCTTGAGCTCTTCGAGCTCTTTCAACAGCCGGTTCATCTTGTCTTCGAGCTCGCGGAACCGGCGGTCGTCGTCGTTCTTGTCGCGCCCGGGCTGGGTTGTCGCGGGGCGAGCGGCTGGGGCCGGTCGGGCGGGCGTCGCGGGACGGGGGGCTTCGGGCGCGGGGGCGGGTGTCTCAGGGCGAGGGGCTGCGGCCGGGGCGGGCGTCGCGGGACGCCGAGGCTCGGCCGGACGAGCGGGTGTCGCGGGCCGTCGGGGCTCGGCGGGCCGGGCCGGAGGCTCAACCCGACGTGCGTCGCGTTTCTCCTTCACCTCGAGGCGTCGTGCCTCTTCCTCCAGAGCCTGCTTGTCCCGAGCAACATCGGATTTCCTCTGGATCTCATTGAGGCGTCGGGTTGCACTCTCCAACTGCTGTTGCAGGTCGCGGATCTGCTTGCGTGCGGCGTCAAGCTCCCCACGGTTCGACGGAGTAGCGGCCTCCGGCTTCGGCTCGGCCTTCGGCTTCGGCTCGGCCTTCGGAATGGCGCGCGACTTGGGCTGTTCGCGCTCCCGATCGGCCCTGGGCTCACGCTCCGGGCGTTGGACTACCTCGGCCCGCCTATGTACGGCGATCGGGCCCCTCTTCTGCGACTCGCGGGCCTCCGCGGCCACCTTGCGTTGCTGTTCGCGGAGCTCCTGCATCTGCCGGTGCATCTCCTCGCGGACCCGCTCGGCCTCCTGGCGGCCGCGTTCCATCGCCTCGTGCATCTCCTTGCGGGCACGCTCGGCCGCCTCGCGCATCTCCTTCTGGACCGGTCCGCCCGGCTCGAACGACTTCCGCAGGTCTTCCCGGGATTTCTCCACCGCACGCCGCAATTCCTCGGCCGTCATCCCGTCCTTCTCGAGCGCGCCGTGGATCTCGCGCACCGAACGCTCCAGCGCCTTGCGGACCTCCTGGCCCACCGGGCTCGCGTCCTTGCCAAGCTTCTCGACCAGCCCCTTCAACTGCTTCTCGATCCGCTCGGCGGCCGATCGACTCTCGACGTCCTTGGGCTTCGCGTCCGCCTTGGGCTGGGTCTTTTCCTGGAGCTCAGGCTCGAAGAGCTTTTGCGAGATGATCTCCTGCTTTCTCAGCAGGCTGGTAAGCTCCTGGTTGACTAGATTCACATGGAAAATCTCGGGTTTTTGGTTCTTAACCCTAACCTCCAAGTCCTTGATTCGCTCCGACAGGCTGACCTTCTTCTTTTTCAGCTTTCCGAGCTTGAACTGAAGCTCAGCAATCTTCTTGTCCCACTCTTCCGCGTTACGGCCCAAGTTGTCGGTCGTCAGCTTCTTGGCGATCGAGTCGTGTTTCTCCGCCCAGAGCGTACTCCACTGCTGTTTCAGCTTCCTGAGCTGCTTCTCGATCATGGTCCTCGCCGGGTCGTTCGCGGACCTCGTTTTCGACTTGATATCCTGCAAGGCCTTCTCCGCTTCGCTCATATGGGCGAGAAGCGATGACGCCTCGGGATCTTTCTTGAACTCGTCCTCGATCCGGCCTTCGAGCCGCGACTGGGCCTCCTTAGTACCGCGGCTCTCGCGGACCTTCGCGGCTTGCTCCAGGCTGGCATCGAGATCCGCCTGGGTCTCAAGCATGTCCATCTCGGTCGCGAGCAGAGCGTTGGTTGCCTGGGTGTACTGATCCTCGGTGACGGTGGCCATCCCTTGCTGGACCCCGACATTGCCCGTTTCGATAAGGGCCTTCAGCTCGCGTTCTTCTTCTCAGCGATCCTCGTGTCCAGCGCGGCGAGCTCTGCTTTCAACCTCGACGCGAGCGCCGACCCCGCATCGCGGGCCAGCGGGTTCGGTTCGGCCGCCTGGTCCTTCTGGGCCCAGCTCGGGGCCAGGGGTAAGAGCAGGGTGGCGAGCCCCACCACGGCGAGTCGTCCGACGAGGGAGAGCCCCCTGGGGGTCCTGGCACGCACGATCATTCGCAGCCTCCTTTTCAGGGAAGAAACATGTCCGTTGCCGACGGTCGCCGAGGCGACGACCGAGGCCCCGGCCGGTAATTGACGAGCGCCCGAAACGTAATCGAGGGCCGCCAGCAGGGCGGTCGCATAAGTCCTGGCGCCGCGAGGCATCGCCCAGACGACCCAGGCATCGCAGCACTGTTCCTCGGCCTCGCGCAGGGCGCGGCGGAGCCACCAGACGACGGGATGCCACCAGTACAGCCCGGCGATGACCAGCTCGATCCAGCGGACCCAGTGGTCGCGCCGCTTCAGATGGGCCAGCTCGTGGAGCACCAGCGCCCGGCGCTGATCCTCGTCGAGGGTCGCCCAGAGTTGCCGAGGCACCAGCAGCCGAGGACGGACCCCGACCGCCCAGAGCATCGGCGGGACTTCCCCCGGCACCATGCAGGCGACCGGCGGACGTCGCAAGTTCAAGCACCCGGCCAGCTCGACGATCCGGTCCTGCCACTCCGCCGGCATCGGCTCGACGTCCCTCAGCAGACGATGGAACCGGACGATCCGCACCGCCGCCAGCGACCACCAGGCCATTGCGCCCGCGAGCATCGCGACCAGCAACGCCGGCTCCCAGCGCCACGATGCCGGGAGGATCGCCGCCTCAATCCGTTCGTCTGTCATCGATCCGTCCGAGGGCCGACTCGCATCGATTCCATCGAGATACGTCAGCAATCCGGCCGCCTCGAGCTCCCACTCGGGATCGAAGTCGAGCCCGGTCGCGCCGATTTCCACCTCCGGCACCGACGCGGCCGGTGCCCGCCACGACGCCGGCAACGGCATCGCCAGCGGCACGAGCGGCGGCGTGACCAGCTTGAGGATCGCCAGCAGGCAGAGACTGTGGATCAGGGCCGGGCGCCGGCACGTGCGGGCCAGGACCGCGACCAGGACCGCCAGGACGGTCACGGCCATCGCGTTGCTCAATATACCTTGAACGAGCGCGTCCATTTCTTGGTCCTTGGTTCGTCGTCGTGAGTCGTCACTCGCTACTCGCTACTACCTGCCTCGTCGATGATGTTCCGCAGAGCCAGGCGTTCCTCGTCGGTCAAGTCCTTGGCCCGCGCCAGGTGGGTTAACAGCGGCGTGAGCGAGCCGTCGCACAACGTCTCGGCCAGCGAGCGGAGCCGTCGGCCGATCAGCTCGTCACGGTTCAATACCGCGGCGAAGACGTGGACGAATAACGTCCGGTCGCGCCGCACGTAGCCCTTGGCTTCCATCCGATCCAGGAGCTTCTGCACCGTGGCGTACTGGGCCGTCCCGCCCCGGGGGTGCAGCACCTCCGTCAACTGCCGGATCGTTGACGCCCCGCGGTCCCAGAGGATGCGCAAGACTGACAACTCCGACTCCGTGATGTCCTGCGCCGGCCGTGCCATGGCCCCCCTCATAATCGTAGGGTGCTCTGCGAGCATCGATCACCTCGCAGTCGTTTTGTCTGAACTTCCAGTCGTTTTGTCTGAGATCAGAATAATGGGGGTTGAACGGGGCGTCAAGGGGTAGGTCCGACGATTCCGTCCTCTCCGTGCCGGACCATGTGTAGGACATGTGTCCGAATTCGGAAGTCCGGGTCTCAGGTTGGAAATGGTCGAGATGTGAGAATAAAAAAATGCCGCAACGCCACCGGGGCGAGCTGGCCCGGTGACGTTGCGACAGGAGCGATTCTCGGGGTGAGTGACCCGATCGGGCGGATATATTCCCGACCTCGATTCGGGATCTGATCAGATGAGCGAGCTCGCGCCCGTGCCGGACGTGGCACTGCCCGTGGTCCCGGTCGCGCCCGTGGTCCCGGACGCGCCCGTAATCCCGGACGTGCCCGTAGTCCCGGTCGCGCCCGTGGTGGTCCCGGTGCCGGTCGTGGTCCCGGTCGCGCCCGCGGTCGTACCGCCGGTCGTGGCCGTCCCCGAGCCGAGGCCGCCGGTCGTCGTGGTGGTTCCCGTACCGGCCGTGGTCCCGGTGCCGGTGCCGGTCCCAGTCGTGGTCGTGGTTCCCGTACCGGTCGTGGTCCCGGTGCCGGTGCCGGTCACAGTCGTGGTCGTGCCGGTCCCTGTTGTCGTCCCGGTTCCGGTCGTGCCTGTTCCGGTTGTGGTAGTCCCGGTTCCGGTCGTGGTCCCGGTGCCCGTGCCCGTGCCGGTCGTTCCCGTGCCGGTCGTTCCCGTGCCGGTCGTTCCCGTGCCAGTGGTCCCTGTCCCAGTCGTCCCGGTTCCGGTCGTGGTCCCGGTGCCCGTGCCGGTCCCAGTCGTGCCCGTGCCAGTGGTCCCGGTGCCGGTCGTGGTCCCAGTGCCCGTGCCCGTGCCGGTCGTTCCCGTGCCAGTGGTCCCGGTGCCGCTCGTGCCCGTGCCAGTGGTCCCGGTGCCGCTCGTGCCCGTGCCAGTGGTCCCGGTGCCGGTCCCAGTTCCGGTCGTGGTGCCGGTGCCGGTCCCAGTTCCGGTCGTGGTGGTGCCGGTGCCGGTCGTCGTGGTCCCAGTACCGTTACCGGTCGAAGTCGTGCCGGTGCCGGTCGTCGTGGTCCCAGTACCGTTACCGGTCGAAGTCGTGCCGGTGCCGGTCGTCGTGGTCCCAGTACCGTTACCGGTCGAAGTCGTGCCGGTGCCGGTCGTCGTGGTCCCAGTACCGTTACCGGTCGTGGTGGTGCCGGTGGTGGTCCCGGACCCGGTCGTCGTGCCGGTCCCGGAGGATGACAGACTCTGAGCCTCGGGTGAGCTCGCGATGATCTTATGCACCTCAGCGCGACTCAGGCCGCTGTGCAGTTCGTCGGCCCAGTAGGTGACCTCGCTCGGCTGGGGTGCTCTCTGGAGGATGCTCTCGTATTGACTGATCACGAAGCGATCCGCGGGCGAGGTGTATCCGGCCAGGCTGCTGCTACCCGTCGAGGTGTTCGCCGACGACGCGCCCGTGCTCGATGTCGTCGTGCCCGTGCTCGACGACATCCCGCCCGTGCTCGACGACGACAGGCCCTGGGCTTCGGCGGAAGCCTTGATGAGGTTATGCACCGCGCCTTCGCTCACGCCGCCCTGGATCTCACCGGCCCAGTAGGCCACCTCGCTGGGCTGGGGGCCCCTGCCCAGTAGGCTCGCGTATTGATCGATCACGAAGTTATCGACGGGCGAGGTGTATCCGGAAAGGTTGTCGCTGGGCATCGTCGTCTTCACGGCCACGACGGCCGGGGCCGCGGCCGCCGCTGCTGCGGCGGCTCCCGAGAGCAATTGCCGATCCTCGAGCCCGATCACGATCGGGGAGATCGAAACCTTGCGGCGACGACGGGGACGCGCGGTAGGATCGATATCGAAAACTGCGGCGCGCAGGCTGTCCTTCAGACTCCGAAACATCCGTGAGCCTCCTCTGAAAAGCGGTTACGACTGAGAGCCTGTCCCGGAGACTTCACTGGCGGTCTCGTGGGGTGCTCTGCGAGCACTGAATTCGGCGAGATAATCCGGATCGGTGCTCGCAGAGCACCCTACGAAGACCTGAAGACCTTGCGAGGCAGACCCCGAGGGATGATCGACACGGCCGGGCACCGATGAAGTCCGGAGACTCCACGCCCGATCCGGTTCAAAGTTGTAAATGCGTGCGTCTTTATGAGTGCAACTGATGCGCCATTCTCGGTCATTCGGGAGATTGGTCGATCGTGCACCGCGCGACCAAGGCAGGTGACTGTCGGCTCGGGATCGGGGCCGGGATCCGGGGCATTCGGGCGCGAGCGTCCGACATCCCGGCAGGCTTTGATCTTTCGCCGGTGGGTTATTACTTGCAAGAATCCGGCCAATAGCGGGCAGTAATCGGATAGGGACCGATTTTTGGGAGACTCCTCGCCGAATTCCACCGGGTGACCACGGTCGTGAGACCGTAGTTCGGACGGGGAACCTTCAACATCGCACGTGAGTGCGATCGGCGCCCCGGATCGGGCTGACGCCCGAGGTTGGAGGACGTTCGTCCCATCCGAACCACGGTCTCACGACCGTGGTCACGGGCTTCGATCTCGCCCTGTCCGGTGGTGTCCGGCGAGACGTGTCGTTCTTTGCGAGAACCGCGGGGGGAGCGAGTCATGGCAGGAGGGCGATCCGATGCGGTCTCGAGGCCGATGCGGGTCCTGCTCGAGGCGGGTTCGGTGACCGGGATGACCGACGGCCAACTGCTCGAGCGGTTCGCGTCGCGTCGGGACGGCGGGTCCGAGGCCGCCTTCGCGGCCCTGGTGTCGCGGCACGGGTCGATGGTCCTGGGCGTCTGCCGGCACTGGCTGCGGGACGACCATGCCGCGGATGACGCGTTCCAGGCCGTGTTCCTGGTCCTGGCGCGTCGGGCGGGTTCGATCCGGCGGCCGGAGTTGCTCTCGGCCTGGCTGCACGGCGTCGCGGCGCGCATCGCGCGGAAGGCCCGGGCCCAAGCCACACGGCGAGCCGGGCGCGAGGGGCGGGAGATTGCCATGTCCGACATCGAAGCCGCGTGCCCGGAGCTCGATCCGGACCGGTTGCAGGCCGAGGAGGTCGCGGCCGTCCACGAAGAGGTCGGCCGGCTGCCGGATCGCTATCGCCGGGCGGTCGTCCTCTGCCATTTCGAGGGCCTGACCCACGCCGAGGCGGCCGATCGACTGGGCTGTGCCCCGGGGACCGTCGGCTCGCTGGTGTCGCGGGCTCGCGAGATCCTCCGCAGCCGGCTGACGCGACGGGGCCTGTCCGCGAGCGCCATCGCGATCGCCGGATCGCTGGAACCGAGGATGGCCACGGCCGCCGTCCCGCCGGCCCTCGAACGCGCCACGATCCAGGCCGCCCTCATCTTCAACACGAATCGGGCCGTCGCCGCCGGCATCGCGTCGGTCGCGGCCGTCGAACTGGCCGGAGGAGCACTCAGGACCATGACCATGACCAAGCTGATCATCGTGGGCGCGGCGCTGGCACTCGGCGCCTTCACGGCCGGGGCAGGGGGGTTGCTCCTCGGCGCGCCGAGGGCCGCCGGCGTTCGCCCCGGCGGAGCCCAGGCGCAGGTCCGACCCGTGCCGGAGCCCGCGCAAGCCCCATCGCCGAGCCTGCCCGGCGCCGTGGCGGAGCCCCCGCCCTGGCTTGCCAAGGATGCCATCTTCGACGTCGCAGCTTACTTCGCCGCGCCACCGCCGGACGAGAACGCCGCACCGCGATACCTGGACGCTCTCTTCGAATTCGGCGCCCAGGTCGCCGTCTGCTTCCCCGAGGGGCCGGATCGGGAGAGTCGCAGGCAGGCCGCCGACGAGCGGGTGGGGCGCCACTTCGAAATCGAGCCGCGCCCTGAAGAGTGCCCCGAATTCCGTCCCGGCCGAGAAGATCGATGCGATGGTCGACAGTTACCGCACCGGCTTCCGCAAGCTCGACTGGGCGCAACAGCGGCCGCGGTGCGTCTTCCAGACGGCCGTCGGCGCCACGGCATTGGTCCCCCATGCCCAGGTCGCCCGCCAGGTCAGCCGGGTGACGGCGCTGAAGGTCCGTCGCGAGCTCGAACGCGGCGAGTTCGACGCCGCCATCCGCGACCTGGCCCGGTTGCTCCGCCTGGACCGGGATCTCCTCCCTCGCGGCGTGATGATCGTCGACATGGTGTCCGCCGCCATGGATCACGTCGCCGCCAGGGAGGTGATCGAGCCGATGCTCGCGGCCCCCGGGCTGACCGTCGCGCACTGCGACCGGCTGCTGGCCTTGCTCGCCGAGCACGAGGCGCGTTCGGTCGATCCCTACACCGAAGGGCTGCGCACCGAATACCTCTCGAACCGCGCGACGCTCCACGACCTCGTCTTCGACCAGGACCGGCTCCGCCAGGAATGGGGCCGTTTCGGCAATCCCGCCGGCCCGTCGATCGTCGCCGAGGTCGCCGAGCCGACCCTGATCTCGGCCCTGGCTCCCAACGCCAAGGCGGCCCCGCCCGGCGCCGGCGCGCAGCTCAAGGCGATGGCCGATCGCTTGATGTCCCTGAAGAACATCAAGGACCTCGACGCCCGGATCGCCGTGACGACCCCCGAGGAACTGGCCCAACAGGTCGGGAAGCTCAACGAGCTGTACGTGGAGCTGCTCGGCGCGGCCAAGGCCCCTTATCCGGAGCGGCTCCGCAGGGCGGCGGAGCGGCCGCCCGCATTGGATACAATGGACCTGCAAACGCGCGTGACCCGCGGCATCTCGCAGTCGGCTTTCGTCGCGTTCGCACAGGCCCTGGCCAGGCGTCAGGCCATGATGCGGGCCGCCCAGGGTCTGGTCGCGGTGCGGCGCTGGCAACTCGGCCACGGCGGGGCATTGCCGACATCGCTCGCCGTCGCCGTGAAGGAAGCCGGATGGTCGCACGTGCCCGTTGACCCGTACGACGACCGGCCGATCCGCTTCACGGTCGTCGACGGCCGGCCGACCGTCTACTCGATCGGCCAGGATGGCCGCGACGACGGCGGCAAGAACGATAACGCGCGATCGCCCGATTCGGGCGATGTCGTGCTGCGGCTGCCGAAGCCCTGATCGTCCGGGCGGGGTCAGAGACCCGCGCCCAACTGCTCCGGATCGGGCTCACGCCCGAGGCTGGAGAACGTTCGTCCCGTCCGAACTACGGTCTCACGACCGTGGTCACAAGCTGAGGCGGGGTCGGAGACCCGCGCCCAACTTCCTTATTTCCTGTAAGGTTTTCGCCCGGCTTGCGTATCAAAGGGGGGTATAAGGGTCCACCGGATTGACGCCGAACTCGAAAAATGCGCTGATATAACGGGTTACAATCCGATGGGTACAGGAACGATCACCATGGCCGAGACCCGGCTCTCGATCCTGGCGCGGGTACGCGACCTCGGCGACGACGAGGGCTGGCGGGAGTTCAACAAGATCTACTGGCCATTGATCTTCGGCTACCTGCGCAGCCTCGGCCTCGAGGAGCACGACGCCCACGACCTGACGCAGGAGGTCTTGTTCCGCCTGACGGAGATCCTACCGAGCTTCGAGCTGAATCGGAACCGCGGCCGTTTCCGCACGTACTTGTGGACGCTGACCCACAATACCTTCGTCAACTGGGTGCGGAGCCGCAAGGTGCGCGGCCGGGCGGAGGAGGAGTGGGAACGCCAGTATTGCGAGGCCACCGAATCCGAGAGCCAGCGGCTCAGGGAGAGGTGGATTCGCCGCCACCGCGAGCGGCTCCTGGAGGTCGTCCTGCCGCGGGTGCGCGCGACAGTCTCGGCCACGTCTTGGGATTGCTTCGAACAACGGCTGCTCCGCGGGCGTCCGGCCGCGGAGATCGCCGCCAGGCAGGGGATCACGGCCGACCTCGTCTATGTCCGAGCCTCGCGGGTCTTGAAGGAGGTCCGGCGTCAGTGCGCCGAGCTCGAGGAGGAACGGGGCGATGAGTCGGACTACGACCTGTCCTGACGAGCACGAGCTGCTGGGAGTCGCCACGGGAGAGCCGGCGGCCCACGCGATCGCAGGACACCTCGCCGGCTGCCCGGACTGTCGCGGGCGGGTCGACCGGCTCCGCGCCGAGCTTGTGGCGCTGCGGCGGGACTTCGACGACCGGACGCACTTGCCATCGGCCGAGCCCAACCCGGCAGTGGGCCATGCCGGCGCGGCCTGCCGCGGCGTGACGTCGCTGGAGTGGGTCGGCGGCTCGGCCGGGCCCCCGGCCGCGATCCGGCTCTGGCCACCCGCGTCCCCCGACCGCGATCGCGGCGAGGCACGTCCCGAGCGGCCGGGTGCCATCGGGCGATATCTGGTCGTCGACCAGCTCGACGAGGGGAGCCAGGGCGAGGTCTACCGGGTCATCCACCCCCGGCTGGGGCGGGACATGGTGCTCAAGCTGGGCCGGCAGCCGGTCGGCGACGACGACCGGGCGTCGCTGGTGGCCGAGGGCCGGCTGGTGGCCGACCTCGAACATATCAACCTGGTGAAGATCTACGACCTGGACTTCCACAACGACCGGCCGTTCCTGGTCATGGAGTACGTGCATGGTCGCAACCTCGCCGACTACGTGGTCGACGAGCCGGTGACCCCTCGCCGCGCCGCGGTGCTGGTGGCCAAGCTGGCCGGCGCGCTGGCGATGGTGCATCGGCGCGGGATCATCCACCGCGACATCAAGCCGCGGAACATCCTGATCGACGAGTCGGGCGAGCCCCGCCTGATCGACTTCGGCCTGGCGCGGCTGCGACACGCCTGGTCGGACCGCGCCGCCTCCACTTGGGGCGGCACGCTCTCCTTCATGGCCCCCGAGCAGGCGCGTCGCGAGCACGACCGGATCGGCCCGCGGAGCGACGTGTTCGGATTCGGCGCGGTCCTCTACTTCCTCCTGACCGGCCAGGCGCCCTTCCTGGGCGAGACCCAGGACGAGGTCTGGGATCGCGCACGTCGGTGCGACTTCGACGCCGGCGGCGCCCAGGCGGGCCGGGGTCCCGCGGCGACTGGAGCGGATCTGCCTCAAGGCGATGGCCGCCGACCCCGCCGAGCGTTATGCCACGGCTGAGGACATGGGGCGGGCGCTGCAACAGCCCTCGGGAGCAACCCGTCGGATCGGCGTGGCGGCCGGGCTCCTCGTGGCCCTCGCGGCCTCGTATGCCATCTACCGGAGCCCGGCGTGGCCCCGGACGTCCGAACTGAGGTCCACGGCCGGCGCGTCGGCCGCGACCCAACCGTCCGCGACCGTTCCCGGACCGCTGCACGGGGCGATCGATCTCTGGGTCGATGAGCCGGGCAACGGCGACCGCCACGCCCTTCGGCTGCACCAGGCCGCTGCCGTGCCTGTGAAGGTCGGCGATGAGGTGCGCGTCGAGGCCCGCGTCGACCGGCCTGCGTACCTCTACCTTTTCTGGCTCGGCTCCGACGGCAAGGTCGCGCCGCTCTATCCCTGGAAGGAGCACGACTGGAGCCGGCGGCCGGCGCGAGAGGAGAAGGTCGCGGGCGTCGAGGTGCCCGAGGTCGTCGACGAGACGATGGTCCTGCCCCCCTCGCCGCCGGGCCTGGAGACCCTGATCCTCCTGGCCCGCGACGACAGCCCGCTACCCATCGAGGCCGCCGCCGCGCTCGAGCATGCCCTGGCCCTCGAGCCATCGACCCGGATCCCGGCCGGGATGGACCAGGCGGTCTGGATCGAGAACGGCCAGGAAATCGGCCTCGACGATCGGGGCCAGGAGCCGAGTCGCGGCGTGCCGAGCTCCCGCACGCGCAAGAACGACGACCCCGTACTCCACATCCGCGAGCACTTGAGGATACGTCTCTCGGGCCTGGGGGCGTACCACCGGGCGGTCATCGTACCCAACCGAGGAGGACGATAAATGAATCCGACCGATTCCGATCGGGCTTGCGAACTCGGGAGGCGATACCGGCTCGCGACCTCGGCGATGGGATTGTGGCTGCTCCTCGGGATCGTGGCGTCGGTGTGCGCCGACGATCCGCCGGGCCGCCTGTCGCCCGAGCGGCGATCGGAGCTGGAGGGTCGGGCGGACGAACTGTGGAACGCCCGATCTGAACTCTATGAGCGCGGAGCGCTCGGTCCCGCTCTCGAGAAGACCAGGGAAGGCCTCCGGATCCTCGAGGCCCTCTATCCCGAGAGCGAGTTCCCGCAGGGCCACCACCGCCTGGCACGCAGCCTGAACGAGATGGGCTTCCTGCTCAAGGCCCAGGGGGCTTATGGCGAGGCCCGGGGGTATCTCGAACGGGCGGTGAGGATGCAGGAGTCGCTCTATCCCGCAGCGGCGTACTCGCGGGGCCACCCGAACCTGGCGACCAGCATGGGCACCCTGGGCCAATTGCTCCAGGCCCAGTCGGCCTACGGCCCGGCGCGAGAGTCTCTCGAGCGATCCTTGGCGATGCAGGAGGCCCTCTACCCGACGGAGCTGTATCCGGAGGGCCACCCCGACCTGGCCAGCGGGCTGAACAACCTGGGATCGCTGCTCCAGGCACAGGGGGCCTTCGACGCGGCGCGGGGGTATCTCGAGCGGGCCCTGGCGATGAAGCAGGCCCTCTATCCAAAGGATCGATATCCGGACGGCCACGCCGATGTGGCCTCCGCCCTGAACAACCTGGGTACTCTCGCCCAGTCACAGGGTGACCATGTCGCGGCGCGGGAGTATCTCGAGCGAGCGGTGGCGATGTACCGGTCGCTCTACCCCCGGTCGCGGTATCCGCAGGGGCATCAGAACCTGGCCAGCAGCCTGAGCAACCTGGGCTTCGTGCTCAAGGCCCAGGGCGCCGACGCCGAGGCGCGGCGCTATTACGAGCAGGCCCTGGCGATGAAGCAGGCCCTTTATCCGAAGGAGCAGTATCCGGGAGGGCATCCCAGCCTGGCCCTCGCCCTGAATAACCTGGGCGCCGTGCTCCAGCACCAGGGCGACTACTTCGAGGCGAGGGTGTATTATCAGCGTGGCCTGGCGATGCGCCAGGCCCTCTTCCCCGGGGAGCGATATCCGCGGGGACATGCGGACCTGGCGCAAAGTCTGAACAACATGGGCGCCCTGCTCCGGGACCAGGCCGCCTTCGCGGAGGCGCGGGGCTATTATGAGCAGGCCCTGGCGATGAACCAGGCCCTCTTCCCCGAGGCTCGGTATCCGCACGGCCACCCCGAGGTGACCCGCAGCCTGAACAACGTCGGAGCCGTGCTCCAGGACCAGGCCGCCTACCCCGAGGCGCGGGGCTATTACGAGCGGGCCCTGGCGATGAACCGGGCCCTCTATCCCGAGGCTCGGTATCCGCATGGCCACCCCGAGTTGGCCCGCAGCCTGAACAACCTGGGCATGCTGCTCGAGCATCAGCGCCTATGCCGAGGCGCGGGGCTATTTGCAACGCGCGCTCGAGATGTCCCGACACTTCTACCCCGAGGGCCGGTATCCTCACGGCCATCCCGACCTGGCCAGCCGGTTGACCAACATGGGCATCCTGCTCGAGCATCAGGCGCGCACGCTGAGGCGTGGGACTATTTGCAACGCGCGCTCGAGATGTCCCGGCACCTCTATCCGAAGGATCAGTATCCGGCTGGTCACCCCGAGCTGGCCCATAGCCTGAGCGAGCTGGGCGAGTTGCTCCGGGAACGAGGGTCCTACCGCGAGGCGCTGCCGCTGATCGAGCAGGCCGTGGACATGCGGCAAGGCTCCTCGGAAATGCTCCTCGCGACCATGTCCGAAGCGGAGGCGATGAACTTCCTCGCGCAGCTTCGCGAGGTCCGAGATTCCCTGATCGCGACGGCGCTCCGGGTGCCCGGGAGCGATGAGGCCACTTATACCCGCATCTGGCGCGGCAAGGCCGCGATGTCGCGGATGCTCCGGCGCCGGCAGGCGGCCCTCGTCCGGCAGACGGGCATCGACCCGTCCACACGGCGGAAGTTCGAAGTCTGGCGAGAGACCCGAAGCCAGCTCGCCCGGCTGCTACTGGCGACCGCCGATGGCCTCGATCATCCCGAACGACTCCGTCGGCTGCAGCAACTCGGCGCCGACAAGGAGCGGCTCGAGCGCGAGCTCGCCGAGGCGATCCCCGAATTCGCCCGGACCCAGGCCGTCGAACGCAGCTCGCACACCCGGCTCCTGGAGGCGATGCCCGAGAGCACCGTCGTGCTCGACCTGGTGCAATTCACGCGATTCGAGCCTCGCGGTACGAGCCCGGGAAGATCGGAAGGACGCCGGACGCCGAGCTACATCGGCTTCGTGCTGGCCCGGGGCCGGCCGGTGCGCATGGTGGACCTCGGCGCCGCCGGGCCGATCGATGACGCCGTGCGGCAATGGCGCGGCGCGATCGTCGCCGGGCAGGCGAGCCCGGCCGCCGCGACCTTGCGACGATCGGTCTGGGAGCCGCTGGCGAGGCACATCCCGCCCGCCGCTACGACGGTGATCCTGGCGCCCGACGGCGAGTTGACCGGCCTCCCCTGGAGTGCCTTGCCCGGCGACCGGCCGGGTACGGTCCTGCTGGAGCAATATGCCCTGGGCACCGTGCCCCACGCCCCGTTCCTCCTCGATCGCCTGACGGCACCGACGCCGACCGACGCCGATCGCGGCCTGCTGCTGGCCGTCGGCGGAGTGGCCTACGACCGGTCCCCCAGGTCCATCGACGACCCGAAGGCCCGGATCGACCTGCTCGCCGCGCCGGGCCGAGGACCGGGGCGGCCCCGGCGACGGCTGGAAGGGACTCCCGGGCACGCTCCGCGAGCTCGACGACCTGGCCAGCCTGGCCGGCCCGCGCACGCTCGTCCGGCTCCAGGGAGACGAGGCGGGCACGACCCAGTTCCTCCGCGAATTGCCCCGCGCCCGATGGGCGCACATCGCCACCCACGGCTTCTTCGCCGATCCCGATATCCCATCGGCCCTGCGGCCGGATCCCCGTCTCTTCTCCGCCGTCGGCGGCGAGCGGGTCGGCGCCGGCCTGCGCAATCCGCTGGTGCTCTCGGGCCTCGTCCTGGCCGGGGCCAACCGGCCCGACGCCGCTAGCGACAGCGACGGAGACGGCTCCCGGCGCGACGACCGGGGCATCCTCACCGCCGAGGCCATCGCCGGGCTCCCCTTGCACGACCTCGAGCTGGTCGTCCTCTCGGCGTGCGAGACCGGGCTCGGCACGGTCGGCGGCGGCGAGGGGGTCTTCGGACTCCAGCGCACTTCCACCTCGCCGGGGCGCACGACGTCGTCGCCAGCCTGTGGAAGGTGGAGGACGAGGCGACGGCCGCCCTGATGGCAATCTTCTACGAACAGCTCTGGCGGCAGCACAGGCCGCCGATCGAGGCGCTGCGGACCGCCCAGTTGACCCTCTACCGTCATCCCGAGCGGGTCGGCGAGCTCTCGAAATCGCGCGGGACTCCCGATTTCGACAAGGTGGTGCGACGCCCCGAGGCGCCCCCGGGCGCCGGCGGTCCGGAATCATCGTCGAAGGATCGCGCGCGGCGAAGCAGTGGGCGGCGTTCCTCCTCTCGGGCGGGGTACGTTGACGATGACATGCATCCGCGGTTTCCCCATCCTGCTCTTCGCGATCGCCGGCCTCGGGCTGGCCGTCGGCGACGCGCCACGATCGGCCCCTGGTCCCGATGACGCCCGACCGTTGCGGGGCTCGATCCACCTGCGAATCGACGACCCGACGGATCCCGGCCGTCGCGACCTCCGCCTCGATCAGACCGGGGCCTTGCCGCTGAAGGCGGGCGATCGGTTCCGCATCGAAGCGAAGCTCAACCGGCCGGCGTACCTGTATCTCTTCTGGCTCGGCGCCGACGGCAAGGTCGCTCCGATCCATCCGTGGGCACCCGGCCACTGGGACCGACGCCCGGCCGAGGAAGCCAAGGTGGACCGGCTCGACCTGCCGCCGAAGGCCGACCGCGCCTGGGAGATCCCGTCGGGGAACCCAGGGTGCGAGACGATCGTCCTGCTCGCCCGCGCGGGCAGCCCGTTGCCACGCGACGTTGACCTGTCCGCGCTCGCGACCGGCATGCCGGTCCCGGCTCGCCCGGGGCTCGAAACGGCGGTCTGGATCGAAAATGGTCGGGAAGTGGACCTCGACCCGAAGGACCGCGCCGCGCCCAGCTCGAAGACCCGCAAGAGCGATGACCCCGTGCTGCGGATCCGGAAGATACTCGTGGACAAGGTGCAGCCGCTGGGCGACTACACCCAGGCCGTGGTCTTCCCGAACCGAGGGGGGAAATGAACGCTGGCCTGCGTCGCCGGAGTTCGGGCACGCGCCGGGGTCATCGGGTCGTGTCTCATATTCTGTAAGGTTTGCTCCCGGCTTGCGTATCAATGGGTGAAGGGGTAAACGGGGCCGACGACGGCCTCGCGAGCCTTGAGTGGGGTCCTGCACCCTTGCGCCGAGCTCGAGGAGGAACGGGGCGATGAGTCGGATGATGACCTGTCCTGACGAGCACGAGCTGCTGGTGGTCGCCACAGGCGAGCCGGCCGCCGTCGCGATCGACGAGCACCTCGAAGGCTGCGAGGAGTGTCGCGAGCGAGTGGACCGGCTCCGCGCCGAGCTGTCGGCGCTGCGGCGGGAATTCCACGACAAGATGGAGCTGCGATCAACCTAGCCCGACCCGGCGCGGGCCGTACGAGCGCGGCTTCGACTTCGGCAACACACCGGATCGGTGGCGCAGAGCACCCGACAAAGACCTGGCGAGACGGCCGCTTGTGGCGCCTTCCAGTAAGGTTTCGGGATGCCTCGCGTAACACTCATAAGTAGAAGGGGAATGTACCCCGATCCCGAGAGTCCACCAGAGAGGCAAGGCATCCTCCATGAATGCGCAAACGATCATCATGTGTTTGGGTCTGGCCGTGCTGGCGTTCGCCGGGGCCGGGCCCTCGGCGTGGGCCGTCGGCCCCGAGGATTCGATCGTACGGGTCACGAGCGTGCTAAGGCTGCCCAACCCGGTGCGGCCGTGGACCAAGCAGAACCCGGCGGAGGTCGGCGGGACGGGCGTGGTCATCGATGGGAAGCGGATCCTCACGAACGCGCACCTGGTGCAGTACGCCGAGGAAGTCTACGTGCAGTCCGGCCAGGGGGGCGACCGGGTCGAGGCCAAGGTCGCGGCGATCGGGCCGGAGATCGACCTGGCCGTGTTGACGATCGATCCGACCGAGGCGGATTTCTTCGTCAAACGACCGCCGATCGCCCGGGCCGCCAGGCTGCCCGAGGTCTCGGCGCGGGTGGTCGTCAAGGGCTTCCTGGTCGGGGGCATCGCCCTCTCGACCACGCAGGGGATCGTCTCGCGGATCGAGTATGCCTATTACGACGCTGGCGGGGCCGGGCTACGCATCCAGGTCGACGCCGCCATCAGCTCGGGCAACAGCGGCAGCCCGGCGCTGGTCGAGGGCAAGATGGTCGGCCTGGTCTACGGCGTCGGTCCGGGTGAGAACGTCGGCTACGTCATCCCGGCCGAGGAGGTCGACGGCTTCCTCGCCGACGTCGCCGACGGCCGGTACGACGGCAAGCCGCGGCTCTTCGAGCAATTCCAGATCCTGGAGAACGAGGCGATCCGGGCCCGGCTCGGGCTGACCAAGGCGGTGCGGGGGATCATGGTCCGCGAGCAGCGCCGACGCGAGTTGACTTACCGGGCGAGGAGCTGGTCGTGGTCACGGCATCGATGCTCCCCCACCGGATGACCCGCGGATACGGCGAGCCATTTGGCCAGGTCGTCGAGACGGTCAATGGCACGAAGATTCGCAGCCTCCGCCACCTGGTCGAGACCTTGCGCGACTCGAAGGACGAATTCCTGACGTTCAGCTTCGCCGAGGACGGCTCGGAGACGCTGGTCTTTCGCCGTCAGGCGATCTTCGACGCGACCGAGCCGCTGATCCGCCAGAACGGCATCCCCCGACAGGGCAGCGACGACATCCTCACCGTCCTGGATGCCAAGCACAGCAAGCCGAACGCCGCGCGTAGGGCGTACGGGTCCGCGGATATACGGGGATATTCAGGCTATTCGGACCGGGGTCCAAGAAGCTCCGATCGGGTGCGGTCATCCGAGGAGAACGCGACGTCTGGCTTCGGTCGGCCGGAGGCGACGCGCTGAGACTGGTCGGAGCCCCAAGGAAGACCCCGGCCGAGGCAGCGGCAACCATCAGCTCGCGATAGATGACCGAGCCTACCTTGAGCTTCTCGGTCTCGCCCCGCTCTCGAGCCAGATCGATCGTCCGGACCTGCACGAGATAGGCCGGGTATTTCGATTTGATATCCCGGACCCAATCCTCGACGGCCTTGGTGTACTCGCCCTTGCGTACGTCATAGGTCTGATGCTGGAATGTGCCCAGGGGATCGTCGCGGCGATACCAGATCAGGACCTTGTAATCGGCGTTGGCCGGACCGGGCCGGGCGATCGGACCCGGCCGCCGGCCGCCGGCCGCTTCCCCGGGGCCGAACGCCAGGGCCGGCGACGCGAAGGCGACCGTCAGGAACATCGCGAATACGCTGAACTTCGGGCCGGGTGCCATCGACATCGTCTGGTCTCCTCATCGGATCCCATTCCGCCTACCTTCATTCTATCGCGTCCCGGATGATGGCGGCACCCGCGTCATTGACTTCCGACTGAACGCGGAGTCTCATGGGGATCGAGGCCCGACACGCCCGATATTCGTGCAACCCGCATACCCCGATGGAGACTCCGAGCATGTCCGAGGGAATCGACCGTCGTGCGTTTTCGAAGACTGCGGTGGCGGCGGCGACCGTCGCGACGGCCGCGGGACTGGCGCCGGGCCGGGCGATCGGGGCCAACGAACGGGTCCGGCTGGGCTTCATCGGCGTGGGCAATCGCGGCTGCCAGCTCCTCAAGGGCTTCCTGGCGCAACCCGACGCCCAGGTCGTCGCGCTCTGCGACGTGTACGAGCCCTACCTCCACGGGGCTTATGATCGGCTCGACCCGCGGTTCGCCGGCCTGGGCAAGCGCATCGCCCAGATGCCGAAGATCGAAGGCGATGTCGCGCGCGTCAAGGATTTCCGAGCAGTCCTGGATCGCAAGGATATCGACGCCGTCGTCATCGCCACGCCCGACCACTGGCACGCCATCCAGATGATCGCCGCCTGCCGGGCCGGCAAGGACGTCTACGTCGAGAAGCCGCTGTCCGCGACGATCGTCGAGGGCCGCGCGATGGTCGAGGCGGCGCGAAAATATGAACGGATCGTCCAGGTCGGCGTCCACCGGCGATCGTCGCGGATGTACGCGCAGCTCGCCGAGGCGGTCCACTCCGGGGCGCTGGGCAAGGTCACCGTGGCCCGAGCCGCCTTCGCCAGCAACATGGCCCCCTCGGGCATCGGCCATGCCCCCGAATCGGCGCCGCCAGCCGGCCTCGACTGGGACCTCTGGCTCGGCCCGCGAGCGGCGCGACCGTTCCAGTTGACCATCATGCCGTACAAGTTCCGATGGTGGCATCTCTATTCGTCACAGATGGCGAACTGGGGCGTGCATTACTTCGACCTGATCCGCTGGCTCACGGGCGAGCTGGCCCCGGCGAGCATTTCGGCGCACGGCGGCCGGTTCGCCGTCGACGACGATCGCACGATCCCCGATACCTCCGAAGCCATCTTCGAGCACGCCTCGGGGATGCTCACGTCATTCAGCGTCTACGAGGCCAACGGGCAGCCGGTGCTCGCCCGCAACGCCGAGGTCGAGCTCCGCGGCACGATGGGCACGGCCTATGCGAACATGCAGGGCTTCGAGATCGTCCCCGAGCGCGGCGGCGCGTTCCAGGACCCCAAGCCGAGGAGGAAAGGCCAGGTCGTCAAGTCGACCGACGGCGACCTCGACCAGCAGGCCGCCCGCGACTTCCTCGACAACGTCAAGGGCCGGAAGCGGCCCGCCGCCGATATCGAGGAAGGTCATCGCTCCACATCCTTCGCCCACCTGGCGAATATCGCGCTCGCGACCCGCAAACGCCTCGACTGGGACCCGAAAGCCGAACATTTCACCCACTGCGACGAGGCCAACCAGCTCCTGCACTACGAGTATCGCAAGCCATGGTCACTGGCCTAGAGTGTGTCATGAACTCCCCATCTTCTGTAGCCGGCCTCTGCGAGGCCGGAGAGGGCACTTTCGGGGTCACAGACCCCGGCTACAGCCGAAAAGACCGGGGGGATTCAGGCTAACCGTTCATATCAACCTCTTGTCGTTATCGGTTGACGGAGGTGTCGTTGACGGCGCCCTCGATGCTGGTTGTCAGGGGAGGGGAGTCGGGATTGGGTCGCTTCCAGGGCAGGCGGAGTCCGTTGTCGGGTTCGCTGACCACGACTCGCGGTGAGCTGCGGGTACTGGCGACCGCCGCCGACGAGCTTCCGGCATCGCTGGTGATGGTCGGCCCCAGCGTCGTGGGGGCCGGATCGCATGGGCTTGCGGCCGTCGCGGGCATCGCCTGTACGCACGGCGGTGCCCCGTAACCGTAGTAGAAGCAGCCGGGCGGCTGGGCACAGCCCCAGCCGACGAATGCCAGGACGCAGGCCGGGAGGACTCTCCACGACCGATGCCAATTTCTCGGAAAGCGGCGGGCTTGTCGCATGGCGAACCTCCCGTGGGACGGGGCGAGCCGGCCTCCGCGTCCGGGCCCACCGCCCGACGACGAGTGGGCGCGACCGAGACGGGCCTTGACACCCCGAGACAAAGATAGGACGGCAAACGGCAGCACCGCTTCGCCTGTCGTGGATCGCGATCGTCCGCGGCCGATTCGAGGCCCGGACGCATTGAAGGGACCAGGGCCCGACCGACTCACCGTGTCGAACCCGAGGTGGGCGGACTTTAATCGAAATCCAGGATCCGGCCAACCTCAAAATTACGTCGAGGCATCTCTAATCGAACAGGTTGAGTTGTTGCGGTCCCGGTCGTCGGAAGGCCGCGGGTGAGACCGGCCAGGGCTGCTGGTTCAGCCCGGCGCGACGGCTGGCGGTCTGGAAAAGTCGGATGATCAGCTCGGCCTGATGGCCCTCGCCGCTCATCCGGACGCCGAACCGCGAGTCATTGAGCCGCCCGTTCCGCGTCGCGCGGATGCGTCCGAGGATCTTGTCTTTCCGGCCGGGAAAATGCGTCTCGAGCCAGTCCTGGAAGAGCCCGGCGACGGCCATCGGCAACCGGAGCAGCACGTAGCCCGAGGACCGGGCGCCGGCCTGCGCCGCGGCCTTCAAGATCGCCGGGACCTCGTGCTCGGTCAGGCCGGGGATCACCGGCGCGACCATCACGCCGACTGGAATGCCCGCGTCGGCCAGGGCGGCGATGGCCTCGAGCCGTCCCGACGGTCGCGTCGTCCTCGGCTCCAGCCGGGCGATCAGCTCCGGATCCAGCGACGTGATCGACACGAAGACACCCGCCGCACTGTGGCGGGCCAGCTCTCGCAGGTGATCGATGTCTCGAGTCACCAGCCGGTTCTTGGTGATGATCGTGACCGCCTGGCGGAACTCGGCCAGGACCGCCAGGCAGCGCCGGGTCAATTCGAGCTTCCGCTCCAGCGGCTGATACGGGTCGGTCACCCCGCTCAGTCCCAGCGCCCGCGGCTGCCATCGCGGCGACGCGAGTTCCTTGCGGAGCAGCTCGGGCGCATCGTGCTTGACCAGGATCTTCGTCTCGAAGTCCAGGCCCGCCGAGTAGCCCAGGAACTCATGCGTCGGGCGCGCGTAGCAATAGATACAGCCGTGTTCACACCCACGATACGGGTTCAGGCTCGCCACGAAGCCGACGTCTGGGCTGTCGTTCTCGGTGATGATGCTCCGCGACTGGTCGGGCAGGTATTCGGTCCGCGACCGGCCCAACGATTCGAGGTATTCGTCGTCCCCCTCGACCTGGTCGAGCTCGAGCTCGTGGTGGGTCGTCTCGAATCGATTCGCCGGGTTGTGCCCCGCACCCCGGCCCTTCGGCGACGGATGATTGGACCCGCTCATGGCCGGTATATCCTCGTAGGTCGGGCTCTAGAGCCTGACGCGAATGCCGTGTCAGGCTGGAAAGCCTGACCTACGGGAATACTATACATCCGAACCAAAGGGAGAACCAGGTGGCCCTCCCCGATACTCGATCGCTGATTACCGCCTCACCGAGTCCTTGGCAGTTTTCCGGGCGGCGGTCCGGTCTTTCGATTCCCGGGCCTCGCCCTCGACAATGGCGGCGAAGTCGGCGAGCGTGCCGAAGTCGCGGGTCTGGACGGTGACGGTCTTGTCGGTATGCTCGACGCGGACGTTCGCCGCCATGCCCTTGATCACCCTGGCGACGAGTTGGTGGGCCGCAACTTCGGGCGACTTGGGGTCGAGCTCCGTGAGGAGGAATTGCCGGGCCATCGCGATCAGTGAATCGACCTGGCGGCTCACCGACTCGCTGGCCTCGCGACCGCGACTGGTCGCGTCGGCGTGCAAGACGATCGCGTCGGAGTCGTCGACGCCGATCATCCAGCAGTCGATCCCCTTGAACAGCGCCAGGGCCAACTTGTCATCGGGCCTGCCGAAGTCGTATTTCTTCGTGAATGAGTCATCCTGATTCGTGATGGCGAGGGCGGCCAGTCCGCGGCTCGCCCGCTCCCATGCCGGCCCGCGAAGGTAGGAAGGTAAGGCCGGTTTCGCGCCGCCCGCCATCTTGCGGATCGTGGCCTCATTACCGAAGACGATCGTCCGGTCGTCGGGCAGGAACATGCACATCTTCGGGCCGAACATCGCCAAGAGTTCGCCTGTAACCCTGTAGTAAGCGGAGTTCCCTTCACCGACTTTCTCGCATGCGAACTGCCACTGGCGGAGGAATGCCAGCCAGTCGAACGGCGCAACCATGCGGACTGCCGAGGCACCGAAAGCGA
Source organism: uncultured Planctomycetota bacterium (assembly GCA_963777695.1). Lineage (GTDB taxonomy): Bacteria > Planctomycetota > Planctomycetia > Isosphaerales > Isosphaeraceae > CAVZRC01. Next base: position 3,862,896 of record CAVZRC010000004.1, on the reverse strand, counting down.
AAGTGTGGACCGGCTCGCCCTTCGCGTCGTTCTTGGCGCGTCCGAAGGTGACGAAGCCGGTCACCCAGTCGATATCCTGGGCGCGGAGTTTCACGAAGTCAGGCCGTGACGTATCGATCTTGAATTGCTTCGCGACCGAGTTGATGCCTTCGTCCAGGTGTTCCTTGATCACGGCGAGAAATCGGTCCAACCCTGGATGACGCAGCGCCGCCGCGGGTCGGATCAGGGCCACGCCGTCCGCGCCCTCGCAAATGTAGAGCGGGACGGAGGGCTCCGGCAAATCGCGTGCATCGGTCGTGGCGACGGGTGGCGAGGCCGGAGCGGGAGGGCGTTCCTCGGCACCGCGAACCGGGCCGCGGAGCGTCGCCACGCCGATAGTCAGGCCGATCAGGCCGAACATGGTGAGTAGCCGCCGCGCCCTCAAACCACGCTCCTCGAAGGTCGTGAGATGGGATGCATCCTGTAACATCGCGATCCTCCTGATCAGGGTCCCACGCGCCGGAAGGAACGCCCTCGTCGGCCAGCCTGGGGACCGTCCATCTTGCCTCAGGGCCAGGCTCGATAGCGCCACGAGGTAGCGCGTCGGGCCGCCCGCGAACCGCGCCCATCGCATCGGCGGCCTGCTCCTGCTGGAGCTGGAGCCGCGCGGCCATCCATCGCACCAGCGGATGATAGTAATTCAGCACCACGGCGAGGCGGGCGAGCAGGCCCGTGGCGTAGTCGCCGCGGACGATGTGGGCGAGCTCGTGCGCGAGCACCGCGCGACGCTCGTCATCGTTCCACGATCGCCAGTCGTCCGGGAGCAGGATCACCGGCCGACGTCGGCCCGCCGTGGCGGGAGTCGTCAGATCGGGGACCTCGCGCAGTGCGACGTCTATTCGACATGCCATCACATTCTTCAAATCGCCGAGTATTCCGATCATCGCCGGGTCGTCGACCGGGTGTCCGCGACGTCGGCAGCGGGCGACCGCCCAGAGGCCGATCGTCAGGCGGAGCAGTCCGGCGGCAGTCCCGGCCATCGCGATCGTCGCCAGGATGCTCCCCCAGGGGCGGACACGCACCGACGGCTCGGCCGCCCCGCGCCCGAGCCGGTCCCAGGCCAGCCGCAGCCACGCGAGCCCCAGGCCGGGTGCGTCCGCCGGAGCTTTGACGTCCGGGCCGTCGGCATGGCCAGTCGAGCTCGGTGTGAGATTCGGTGCGGATTCGCCCTCACGAGCGACCATCGTCGGCGCGATCGCGGTGGCCGCCGTCCTCCGATCGATGCCAGGTCCGGGCACGAACGCCGTAGCGTTCAGGGCCACGACCAGCCCGAGGCTGACGGTCGCGACCCAGGCACCCGAGGCCGGCCCGCGGCGCGACGCGACCGCATGCAACGCCAGGGCCGGTGCGAGGAGGATGGCCACCTGGACGGCCAGCCACGCCAGGGTCAGTCCGAGGTCGTTCATCGGCCGGCCTCCTTCAAGATCTGTTCGAGGACGGCGCGCTCTTCCATGGTCAGTTTGCGCTGGTCGACAAGCCGGCAGAGCAGTTGGGCCCGCGAACCGCGGAAGACACGCTGGACCAGGTCGCCCAGCAGTCGCCCCGAGACGTCCTCGTACGAACGCACGGCCTTGTAGACGAACGGCCGCTCGGCATTGAGCTGGCGCAAGAAGCCCTTATCGTGCAGCCCGCGGACCAGGTTGGCGATCGTGGTGTAGGTCCGGTCCAGTCCGGTCGCCGCGAGCTGGTCGCGGGCCTCGGCGGCGGTCGCCTCGCCGCGCGACCAGAAGACGTGCATGACCTCCAGTTCCCGTTCCGTCAGGTCCTTCGACGGCGGTCGTCCCATGGCTGGCCCTCCGATGGCCGTTCGGGTTTGGTTTCTCAAATTTGGTTCGGCAAATTTAGCGGACCGGCGGATGGTGTCAAGGCGGGAATCGGGATCTCGGCACCGGCATCCGGGGTGCTTTTCGGGGGCTCCGCCTTCAACCCCAGACGACAAGCGCCGGATCGACTTGAAAGCCGCACTTTCTGCAAACCAGGGATGACATTGAGACCTTCCCCTCATCGCAATGAGGACAGGCATCGGTATCCAGGAGGACTTTGACATCCTTGCCCAAGGTCGCACCGCAACCGGAGCAGGTATGATGCTCGAACTTGAAGTCCCAGAGTCCATGGCATCTGGGACATCGATCGTGGGGCACCACCTGCATCTCCCCTTCGACGATGTACTTCTGAGGGCTCGAATCACCCCAGGTCCTGTAGGGGGATTCTCCGGTCGAAGTAGAGAGGCCAGTAATCAGTAGGGGCAAGGGGTGACCCCGCTCCGGATCGAAGACATCGATGCTGATCCCGAGGTTGACCGAGTACCGCCGACCGACCACCTCACTCAAATCGATCAAGGCTTGGCGAATCTCCTCAAACTGGGGGGAGTTCAAGACGTGATCGATCGCCCCCGCCATTCGCTCGACTATCGGGTCGGCGGCTTCGAAAGATGACCTCTCCATCGATCTCTCCGGTCTGGTATTCGGAAGTTGCAATCAATCGGCTTTCCGATCGTTGAACGTGAACCGGTGCTCGATGCTCGCGTGCGGCTTGCCGTTGACTTCGGCATAAGGAAAAACGAAGAAGTTCAGGGGCGGCCCTTGCTGGGGTGGCGAGAGCGTGAGATGACGACCCTGGCTGAACTCCAGGCGATCCTCATCGTGATGGCCGAAGAAGTACGCATGTTTGGTCGGGTCCTTCGACGCCTCGCTGGCATCGACCGGGACCCATCCCCGGCCCTCGACATAGAGTTCGGCCCAGCAATGGTAACCGGCGATCTCGCCCGAGCCTTGGGCCGCGGGCAACGGCAGGCCGATGGCGAACCGGGCCGGGATGCCGACCGAGCGGGCCATGCCGATGACCAGCGCATGGAAGTCGGTGCAATTGCCACGCTTCGCGTCGCAGGCGAACAGGGCGTCGCCACGCCCCCAGCCCGTGCCGCTCTTGTCGTATCGCATCATCCCCGCGACCCGATCGTAGATCGCCCGAGCCTTCTCGGCGTCGGTCCTCGACCGCTTCGTGGCCTCGACCGTCAGCTCCCGGATCGGACCATCCAGGGGGATCAGCGGCTCGGGACGCAAGTATCGGTCGCGGTCGGCGTCGTTCAAGGGCTCGATGGTTCCGCAATTCTCCCTTCGAGTCGCCTCGATGATCAGGGTTGCCGAGATGGGCCCTCGCGGCTGCTCGACCCGTAGGTGCAGATTCTGGTTGCCGAACCGTGACTCGCGGCCGATGGTCAGCGGGCCGGGGACGTCGATGCTGAGCCGGTGGATCGTCTGATTCCGGTCGGACTGCGGCAAAGGCAACCAGAGGTCGAGGGTCTTCGCACCCTCGGGGATATCCTTCACAACAGCACGGTAGGTCAAGGTGAACGTGCGGGACTTCGCGGCGTCGGTCGTCGGGGCCGCTTCGGCAGGCGGGATGATCAAGGTCGCGAGGATGACCGGCAGGACGAACATGGCTATGGGTCTCTCCGAGTGGTCGAAGTCGAGGATTGACCGTCGATCCGTCCGATTATGCCACCTCCGGGAGGACGGCGCCAGCACTTGCTCGACTTGCCTTGCCCGGATGACCGGTTCTCTCGTATCCTCGATTCATCGACGATTGCCGATGGTCCTGGCCCCCCGCCTTCCCGAGGATCGAAACATGGGACGTTTCCGCTTCCACATCGGCAACCTGCTGATCCTGGTGTTGCTCATGGGCGTCGGCTTCGCCGGCCTGAGAGAGGCCAACGACCTTTGGGACAGTGGAATTATCACGCTAACCTTGGGTGTCCTGCTGACGGCGGTGCTGTTCGCCGTCCATCGCACGAGATCGAGACGGGCCTTCTGGATCGGGTTTGCCCTGTTCGGCTGGGGCTACCTCGGGCTGGCCTCGATACCTCCGATCGAATCCCGATTGCTCACGACGAAAGCGCTGGAGTACCTAGAGTCCAAGATTCCGGGCCGTGAGCTTGTGATCCAGGGTGTGATGGGCATCCCGTCTCGCTCTGTCACATTCACGCCGGACGGAGGGTTCCGGACGACCACCAATCCGGGAGTGTTCGAGTTCTGGGATGCGGCCACGGGGGTGAACTTCTCGACGGGGGTTGGTACCTCCGAGAACTTCCGGCGGATCGGCCACTCGCTGCTGGCATTGATCGTTGCCTGGGTGGGAGGCCGGATCTCGGCGTTACTCTTCGTGAGGAGTTCGGGAGGCGATTAGCCGTCCGATTTGCGATAGGTCCACGAAACCGCGGCCCCCCCTGAGTCGCACGAACTCGCGACTCGCCGATTCACGAGACGACGCGAGAGGATTTGAGCAGCAGAGAAGAATCTTAACGATGAAACGCACGCAAAAAGAAAAGGAATTTCAAGAATCATGAAAGCAAGCCCAAGTCTACCAGGAGCCCTTGATTCTGTTGGATGCTCATTTCGAAACTCGTATACCTCAGAGATCCTCCAAGGCGGCGAGCTGATCATGGATGCTCGTGACTTCATCGAATCCCTCGGCGGTTTCTAGGGCCGCGATCAGGAGACGGCGTTGCTCTCTTGGGGCCGCCGAGCACGACGCCAAACGCATCCAAATTTGGCTCAGGACCATCCCCGATCGTCGCGGCGGCCGCCAGCCGTGGTCGGCTAGGAACCTCAGGGTCTCGGCCAGATGATGCACGTCCTTCTCGGAGTCGGACCGCATACCCCGGCAGACTTCTATTAGTTGCTCGCCGACTTCCAACATGAGCTTGTGTATCTGCGTCAGGCTCGGCGGCGCCTCGACATCCGGGGCCAGGAACAGACGAGGAGAGCCGGACGCAACTCGGTCGGCGAGTTGGTCGAGGAAACGGAGCAAGTACCTCTCCCGCTCGTCCGGAGTCGAGCCAGGGATAGCGATCAGTTGCAACTGCTTCTCCTGCCATTGTCGGACGATATATGGCCCGGCCTCACCCGCCGACTCGAAGCTTGTTGCGAACGCCGGCTTGCGGGCATGCCGCAGCATGCGAGCGATACGGCTGTAGACCTGGCGGAAGTTAGGATCACGCAGGCCGTAGCCGACGAAGAAGAACGTCTGGTTTAGGAGCAGCCCCTCCAGCAGGAGCGCCATCGCTGGCCGTCGTTCGAAGAACTCGTCGTAGTCGTCGCGGCAGAGCACGATCCCCTCGGCCTCGGTCGCGTCGCCGTGCAGCTTCACGACGTGGACCCCGTCTCTCCACCCCATGCGTGCCACATCCTCCTGACGGACGACCTTCACCGGGTGGCGCTTCAGGGCGACCAGGGTACGCTCCAGCAGGTCGTCATAGTTCGTCGTGATGACGTGATGGACGGGGAGGGACATTAGCAGGAAATGGGCCAGGGTCGGCCGTGGTACGGGCACCGGGTTGCCAAAGGTGTTTCTGACGATTTCTGCGAGCTCTCCGCGCCGTAAAACGCTCTCGATACCACTGGGCCAGGTCGAGGTTGTCGAGGCGCTCGCGAGACTCGATCCCCAGTTCCCGAGCCATCTGGTCCACGAGCTGCGCCCCAGTCGGGCAGTCCGGCCCCGCGTGACATCCCTGCGCCGACGAAGAGGACGCACTCGCCAGCCAACAGGGCGTGCTCCAGCTCTTGGGGATAAGTCGGATCCGCCGGAAGTTCGCCCAGGACTTGGCGACGGGCTTCAAGGAAGATCTGGTAGATAGCGGGAGTGTAAGTGAGGATGGCGACGTCGACTCCGGAGTGCTGCTCCAGGGACTTGATAGCAGCGATCACTTGCGCCCGGGCGGACCGGAGCCGATGATCGCGGTCACCAGCCCAGCCGATGCGGAAGGTCGGCAGCGCGATCAATAGTCGGACGTCGCGCCCCAATGCGTCGCGCAGGCGGGGTACCGCCGCGTCGATAGCGGCTCGGACGGCCATTCCCGCCTTGTCCTCCGGGGTCCTCGGCCCACCCGCTGCCACCACGACGACCACACCATGCGGACGGGTATCCGAGCCGAGTGGCAGCCAATAGCTATCGCCGACCGAACACCGGCCTGAGTATTCAAGGCTCAGTTCTTCGAACCACGTCGCAAAGCCCGGGACGTGATCTCGAAAGGCCGGATACAGTGCGCCGCTCTCACCGAGTCCGGTGCTGGAGGAATAGGCGATGGCGTGCGCGGCTAGCTGGGTTATGTCGCCGGGTGCGATGAACAGGTGGCCGTCCACGAGGGCGCTCCGATTGTTCTTGCCGTGCGATCAGATATCCGTTACGCAACCGCGCCGCCAGTATCTCCGATCCCATGGAGCCGGTCGAGGGGACTGGGCGGGGCCGAACTCCTCTCGTTGTTCCATATGACGAACGGCGACGATACTGGCGAGCAGAGGCTGTCGGTCCTCAACGAGCCGGGCATTGGAATGCTCGGCCTGGCGAGGGTCGAGACGAAGGCGTATTCTCTGGTAAAATGACCTGGGTGTATCGGCGGCGTTTCAGGTGTGAGTGGTCGATCTTTTTCGAAGGATTTGCGGGAGGAAGGCGTGGTTCCATGCTAAAGAACCTCCGGCTACGCGAGGTCGGGCCGGCGCCGAGCTTCGATATCGAGTTCTCGGACCGGCTCAATATCTTCACGGGTGATAACGGCCTTGGAAAGTCGTTCATTCTGGACCTCGCCTGGTGGACATGGACAGGTGTATGGACGGGATTCCCTGCCTTCCCGAGGCGAGAGCCAGGTAAGAAACCGCGAATCGACTGGCTGCTGACCGGCCATGCGCCTGCCGCGAAAAGGCCGACCATCAGCACATTCGACTTCCAGCGCCTGGAGTGGCCTTACGACCGGGCGAGTTTCGTGACACAAGCGCTCGTCGTCTATGCACGGGTCGACGGAGGGTTCTCGGTTTGGGATCCCGCGCAACTCCTGTCAGAACGGCCATCCCGTTTCGGGATGGAGTCCGCGAGCCTTTCAACTCTCCGTCAAGACGCTCTGGGACGGGTTGGAGGAGCATGGGGAGACCCTCTGCAATGGGCTGCTCCGGGACTGGGTCGCCTGGCAGAATCAACCCAAGACCTCGCCGTTCGAGGTGCTCGGGGAGGTACTCGCGAGCCTTTCGCCTCCCGATGAGGAACCGATCCAGATCGGCCTTCCGGTGCGACTCTCCGCCGTCAACGTGACGGACTATCCGACCCTGGCCATGCCCTATGGCGACGTCCCCGTGGTCCACGCCGCCGCGGGGATGAAGCGTATCGCAAGTTTTGCCTACATGCTCACCTGGGCCTGGGATGAGCACAAGAGGGCATCCCGATTGAGAAATCAAGATCCGGTCGAGCACATAGTGCTCCTGATCGATGAAGTCGAATCGCATCTGCACCCGCGCTGGCAAAGGACTTTGCTGCCCTCGATCCTGAATGTGGGCAAGGCGCTCAAAGCGGATGTCGATTTGCAGATCCTCGCGACGACCCACTCTCCCTTGGTACTCGCATCAATCGAGCCTCACTTCGAACCAGATCGCGATTCCCTGTTCCTGTTTGAGCTTGATCAGAAGACGAAACACGTCACGATCAAGAGCCTTCCTTGGGCGATGCACGGCGATGTGGTCGGATGGCTAACATCGCCGGTATTTGGCCTCGACCAAGCTCGTTCTTCGGAGGCCGAGAAGGCGATCGAGGCGGCCGAAGCTTTCATGCGCGGCGATATCGGGCAACTTCCGGCCGGCTTGAAGACCAAGGCGTCCATTCACAAGGCGTTGCAAAAGACCCTTCCCGGACTCGACCCGTTCTGGCCGCGCTGGATCGTCGGGGCGAAATCATGATCCGGGTCCGATCCCGACCCGAGCCTAAGGACTTCGCCAGGCGATGCCGGGACCGGGGTCGCGCTTGGCTCAAGAAGCACGCCAATTACGAAGGGCACCCCTACGACTACTGGTCAGAGTTCGAGCCCGAGCTGAGGGAGATTTTCAACGGACTGTGCGGTTATTGTGCCATGACGGTGATGAAAGGGCAGGTCGATCATTTCATCCCGGTAGCGATCCTGAAGGCGCGGAGAAGACCATCTGGCCTACGAATGGAGCAATTTCCGGTATGGGGAAGGGGTCGTGAATCAGAGGAAGTCGAATCACCTGGTCCTCGATCCGTTCAAAGTCAAGGACGATTGGTTCGAGATCCTGCTTCCGTCGTTGCAGCTCGTATTGACGAAGAAGGTGCCCAAGACGCAACGTAAGCTCGCCGATTTTACGATCGAGAAGCTCGGATTGCGGGACAGCGAGGTGGTGGTTCGATATCGACGAATGTGGTTTCAGCTCTACCAGAACCGAGAACTGCTGATCGAAGGTCTCAAGACATGTGCCCCGGGGATTGGACGAGCTGTCGAGCGGGATCTTGCTGCGGGGATTGACTGGCGCGTCTGAGGCGACCGCGGCCGCCGTCCCTTCTGGCCGGGGAAGGAGGACAACGGAGACCGTTCTCCTGGCCTTCGCGAGAACCGCCGAAAGAGCCAAGTGACCGAGCACGTGGCTCATGGCGATCGAAGCCCCTGCCAGACGACGCCCGGATTGTCGGTATAGTTTTCGCCTTGTTGCGTCACGTCTTCAACGACGGGCTCGAGGGGATTGCCGCGGGCCTGCCAGGTCAGCACCATCCTGCCGGCTTCGGCCTCGTCCGACGCCAGCACGCCCCAGGGGATGCGATAGCTCGTCCATTCCCCCTCGCCGCTCAGGCATCCTGGCGAGTCGCGCCAGCGTTCATCAAGCGACTGAAGGAGTGTGCAGACGTAAAACTTCAATCCCTCCGCCTTCGGATTAGATCTCCGGGGCGTCTCGAATAGCTCGCTCGGTGCCAAACCGGTGACGAGCGAGCGATCGATCAGCTCGTCGATCAAGGCGTCGTCGCGCAGGAGCCCCGCCGCCTTCCAGAGTCGATCGAAAAGCTTGACCAGTCCTTGATGGGTCAGATAGTCCACCTCGGACAGGCGGATCGCCAGGACCTCGGCCAGTTGCGCGCGGAGATCCTCCAGACGTCCCAGCCCGCTCGAAGCGCAGGCACGCAAGATGAGCACGTGAAGTGGCTTGTTCTCGACCCGACGCTCTTCCTCGTCCAGTGCAGAGAGTGCCTCGGCATGTCGACCGAGTTCGATCAATCCACTGGCGCGATAATAGTTGACCACGGGCCGACCGGGCTGGACGGTCTCGTATTGATCGAGGTACGTCAGCATGGCTTCATAGTTCGCGAGCGAGTGGGCCAGCAGGGCGGCCTGCCAGGCGACGTCGGGGCTGTCCGAGCCGTGGCGCAGGGCCATGTCGAGGATCGCCAGGGCGTCGTTCGACCGGTCGGACCGGCTGTAGATCTCGGCCAGCCAGAGCGAGGCGGTCGCGTTGCCGCGGTCGAGGCGGAGGCACCGGGCCAGGCAACGCTCCGCCTCGTTGGTCTGGCCGGAGTTGAGATAATGGACCGCGGCGCGGCCGAAATTGTGGAGGTGGTTCGGATCCAGGTCGAGCGATTGCCGGAAGAGCGACTCGATCGCCTTGGGATCGATCCGGTCGGCGACCTGCGAATTCTCGGCGTTGCGCAGGCCCTCGCCCAGTGAGGCCAGCAGGCTGAGTATCGTCGCCTCGCGGGGGAAGGGCGCCGCGATCGGCTCGGCCCAGTCCCAGATCGACGGCCCGCGCGGGGTCGCCGGAGAACTCGCGCGCCAGCCCGAGCATCCGGGCGACGTCCGCCGGGTGGGTCGCCACGTCCGGCCCGAGGGCGAGGAGTGCGTCGAGGAGCGCAACGCGGGTCGCGGGGTCGTCCGATCCCTGGGACTTCCGCGCCTCGATCTCGTCGAGGAGGGGCTTGAGAGGCGTTGGTGTGCGTTCCTGCGGCGCGGAGGCGTGCTCGGCGCTCTCGGCGGCCTTCGACCCGGCCGAGTCTGGCGGGGGCGTCGCGCCGATCACGATCGGGCCGGTCGCGGCGATCGGCGAGATGGGCTCATCCGGGTCGAGCAAGGCGCGCGAGCCGGCGGAGCGTCAGCCAGTCGCGGGCCTCGCGGGCCTTCGAATCGAGTTGCCGCGCCAGGGCATCGGCCCGCTTGTCGTCGCCCGCGAGCCGGTAGGCGGCGATCAGTCGCAGGCGCACCTCGAACCACTGTTCCAGGTACTGCCGCTCCTGGAGGCGGCGATCCCAGGAGGTCAGCGTCTCGATGGCCGCCGCGCAATCGCCGCGGAGGCACGAGCCCAGCGCCGAGACCATGTCGCGGCGGAGCTGGAGCATGGGCCATTCGTCGGCGGCGGGCCGGGATTCGTCCAGGGCGGCGAGCCCGTCGAGTCCGAGGGGCGGCCCGTCCTCGCCCTTCAGGAGTCGGATCGTCTCGAACGCCGGCACCGACCAGAGCCGGGCCCGGAGCGGGCTGTGATACGTGGCGGCGAGCTCCCAGGCCTGTCGCGCGGCCGCCTCGGCGGCGTCGAGCAAGCCGGCGATGGTGAAGACGCGTACTTCCTCGATCGCCCCGGACCATCGGCGGTCGAACTCCGGATTGGACCGGCCGGTGGCCATGACATGACGCGCGTGGTGCAGCGCCATCTGCATGTCGTCAGACGCGAGGAAGACATCGGTTGCATACTCGCGAAAGCAGGTGATGCACTGGTGCTTGCCAGTGCGGCGGCAGACCTCGATCCCCTCGGCGACGGCCCCGTGTACGCCTTCGGAGTTGTATCCGCGGGAGGCCGCCGTCGCGCGGCCGAGGTTGTCGTAGGCGCAGGACGAGACCCAGGAGACGAGCGATTCATACTCGGCCATGTCCAGGTCCGGCTGGATCTGCCGCGCCCGGTCTTCGCTCTCCAGTACGGCGATGAGCTCCACCGCCGATTCTCGGCCCTGCTCGGGGTCGAGGAGGGAGGCCGACTGATTCGTCAGCGTGTGCAGGGCCCAGACGTAGGGCTTGAGCCGGCGTGCCGCCCTCGCCTTGCGCTTGATCTCGGCGGCCAGCCGGCTGGCCGTGCGATAGTGACATCGCTCGATCGCGTCGTCCTTCGCGGCGGCGAGATCGTCCAGGACGTTCTCGGATCCGTCGGGATCGCGTTCGTCGTCGCTCATCGGTCATCCTCCACGACGGGGATAGGAAACGTGAGTTGGTCAAGTCGTCCAGCAGAGGCTTGATTGGCTAGACTTCCCTCTTCTGTAGCCGGCCTCTGTGAGGCCGGGGAGCGCGTTCCCGGGGTCACAGACCCCGGCTACAGCCGAATATACCGAGAGACTGGCCACCAGTTCACATCAGGTTTTGCGTCCCCAGAGGGCGTCCGCGATCCAGTCCAGGTCGTCCGCCTGCTGTCGCAGCATCGTCCGCGTCGGCGACGCGCCGGCGGAGGACAGTCCGTGACTGACAAGCAGGCGCAACACGCTGGCCAGCGGGGTGGACGTCGATTGCCCCAGCGCGCGGGCGACCAGGCGGTGGTCGCGGTTCAGCATCACTTCGTTCCGCCCGGCCGGGCTATCGCCCACGTGGGCGTCGATCATCCGCTGGAAGCCCGAGGGGATCGCCTCCTGCTTCTTCAGATCGTCGAGCGTCTTGAGGAGTTCGGAGCGTTCGTTGAGGAACACCATCACCGGCAGATTCTCGCGGAACGAGGCGCAGAGGATCTTCGCGTCGGTGCCGAGGAACTCCTGCCATTCGGCCGGGGCGTCATCCAGGTCGCTGACGCCGAGCACGGCCCTGGCGAAACCGGGCGAGCCGGGGCTGGCGAGTCGCAGGTCGACGGCCTCGCCCTCGGCGGTCCGATCGGACGACATGGCGGCCAGCAGCGACTCCTCGAAGCTCCGCAGGGTGTGGATGCAGGGGGCCGGGTGGCCGGCGAACAGCGTGTTGGCCCATCCCTCCTGGCGGCGGTCGGTGTTATACCAGAGGACGCGCTCGGCCTCGGTCTCGAAGAGCGGGTCGGCGGCGCTCCGCGGGAGGATCTCGTCGAAGGTGAGCAATCCCTGCGAGGTCGGCAGGCGGTAGGTCCGGCGGAGCAGGTCGCGGAGTTGACGCTCCGACAGGGCGGCGCCGGCGAGCGTGTATCGGTGCCAGCCCATCACCGAATCGAGCCGCGTTCGATCGTCGCGCGCGAGCAGCTCCAGGTGCTCGTAGAGCATGGTCTCGATCGCCGCCCGGACCTGGTGGAAGGCGGCGTCGCGGACGAGGTCCTCGCGGCTGAGCGTCGGCGTGCAGTCGTTGAGCTCGAGCACGCCGCGGAGGAACGGGGCCCATTCGGGCAGCAGTCCCTGGATCTTCCGCGAGATGACCATCCGGCGCACCGTGGCGCTGACGACCGATTCGCCGGCGAAGCCGGGCGTGCGCCGGGGCGTGACGTAGAGCGCCCCGGCGATCGCCGGAGACTTCTCGCGACGGACGGGGATCACGTCCAGGGGCGTCTCGCTGAAATAGCTCTCCAGCTCGAGCTCGATCGCCTCCCGGTCGGGCGTCGGGTCGAACCAGGTCGGGGTGATCAGATTCACGCGGGCCTTGCCCCCGTTGAGATAGATCGGAACATGGAGGAAGTCGGCGTATTCCTTGATGATGGCTTCGAGGTGCTCGGGCTGCTCGGCGAGTCGATAATGCGCCGGCTTGAGGGAGAGGGTGACGGTCGTCCCGGGCCGTTCTTTCGGGCAGTTCGAGAGCTCGATCTCGCTCTCGGCGCCGGCCTCCCACCGCACACCTTCGGCGTCGGCGTCCTTGCGGCTCTCGACGACCACCCGGTCGGCGAGCATGAACGCGCTGAAGAGCCCGATGCCGAACATGCCGATCAGCGAATTGTCCCTGCCTGCCGGCCGTTCCGAGGGCGGCGCGGAGCCTCGGCCGCGGATCAGCCCGGTGATGCCGATCCCCAGCGTGCTCAGGTAGGTCTCGGCCTCCTCGGCGTTGAGCCCGATGCCATCGTCGCTGAACCGAAGCGTGTGGCCGGCGGGGTCCTGCTCGATGTCGATGCGTCCCTGGTACGACAGCGAGGTCTTGCGACGACGTGCGATCGCATCGTGTGCGTTCTGGATCAACTCGCGAACCGATGTATCCGGCCTGCTATAGAGGGCCGATCCGAGGATCTCGATGACGCCGCCGATGTCGACTCGAAAGGGAATCCTTCGTTTCCAGCTTTCCATTGCGCACTTCTGCTCCAACCCGGTACGGAATCGGACGGCATCCTCCGCTGGATCGTTCGCGACGATAGCGTTATCCTAATGTCGCGCACGAACGTACGGTAGACGATGATCTCCGTGACATGAGAGTCGCGGTGCGGTCCGTTGAGAAGGAGCTCTGCCGATCATGCCCGAGCTGCCGGACATCACGATCTACATCGAAGCCATGGAGCGTCGCATCGTGGGCGAGCGCTTCGATGCCGTGCGGATCCAGGCGCCGTTCTTGCTGCGGACCTTCGACCCGCCCCTGGACGCGGTCATCGGCAAGCAGGTTCGCGAGATCCGGCGACTGGGGAAACGGATCGCCATCGGACTCGACGATGATTTGTGGCTGGTTTTGCATCTGATGATCGCCGGTCGGCTCCACTGGAAGGCGCGCGGGGTGAAGCTCTCGGGCAAGTACAACCTGGCCGCCTTCGACTTCCCGGCCGGGACCCTGTTGCTCACTGAAGCTGGGTCGAAGCGTCGGGCGGGACTCCACGTGATCCGTGGCGAGGACTCCCTGCGCGCACAGGACCCCGGCGGCCTCGAGGTGCTCCCGGCGACCCTCGGCGCCTTCCAAGCCGTTTTACGCCGGCGCAACCACACGCTCAAGAGGGCACTCAGCGATCCGCGCTTATTCAGCGGAATCGGCAACGCCTACTCCGACGAGATCCTCCATCGTGCGCGAGTGTCGCCGCTGGCCCTCTCGCAGAAGATCACCGACCAGGAGGTCGAGCGGCTTCATACCGCCACGCGCGAGATCCTCAACGAATGGGTCGATCGCCTTCGGGCCGAGACCGGGGGAAGCTTTCCCGAGAAAGTGACCGCATTCCGTGCGGAGATGGCCGTACACGGCCGGTTCGGCGAGCCGTGTCCGGTCTGCGGGGCCATCGTGCAGCGGATCCGCTACGCCGATAATGAGACCAACTACTGCCCGCGATGCCAGACCGACGGGCGAATCCTCGCCGATCGCTCGCTCTCGCGGCTGCTCAAGGATGATTGGCCGCGACACCTCGATGATCTGTAATATCTTATCGACTTTTGTCTCGCCCCTTCCGCCAGACTAGCCACTGATGGATGCCATAGAGCACGATCACCGGGGCTGGCCAGCAGATCCATGGCCACAGGTCCATCCCCCCGAATTGGTCGTCGGCGACTTCGACGACGAATCGAGCGCGGGTCACTTCCTTCGCCTTTTCGATGACGACCTCGACCGAGTAAGGACCCGGCTCGGCGATATCGAACAGGGCGGCGTAGAACAGCTTGTTGGTCGCGGCCCCCGACGTGGCGGGATGGGATTCGGCCGCATCGGGACGGTCGCGCGGCGCGACCTCGACGATCACGATCGCATCCAGCACCGGCTCGCCCGTCGACGAATCCAGGACGAGCACGCTGATATCGACCGGTCCCGCAACAAAGGGATTCGGCGCGGTGAAGACGGCGATCTCGTAACGGCCCTGCCGGTCCCAGCAGCGAAGGCGCCGCCATCGGCCCGCGCGGGCGAGACCCACGCGCTCGTCGGTAGCCAGCCCAGCAACAAGGCGATGATCGTCGCTCGTAATTTCGACATGGTTGGCCGATACCTTCAATTCATCCCGGACATCGTCCCGCGCATCTGCATGGGCTGCATCACGATCCAGACCCCGACCGCGAACAGGAGCAGGCTCAGCAACGCCCAGGGGACGAAGGCCATCAACGCCCGCGACGGCCGCGAAGCGAGCCCGACCGAGATCCGATAACCTGTGTACAGCGACAGGAGCAATCCCAGGTCCAGGAAAACGATCTCGAGGCGCGGTAGCCAATCGGCCACCGGCCCGCAGCAGGAGCAGGACCATTCGGGATCTCTGAGAGACGACCAGCCGTGATCGGCGGCGAATCGCTGCACCGCGGGTATCACGGTGCCGTAACTCGTCAGGAAGTGGAACGCGTAATGCGCCAGCCACATACCACATCCCAGGGGGACGAGTGCATACGAGAATCGCGTCGCCAGCGCGAGCCGGCTCATCGAGAAACCGCCGCAGTAACGGCTGAGGGTCGTCGCGGTCCCCACCATCAGGATGGGTAAGACGACGAGCGCGACGAAGTCGAATGCGGTGGTCGCTAGCAGGGGGGATTGACAGCCCATCAGCCCGGTCAAGCGGCCTTGGCAGTCGACGATCGGTGCGACCATCCCCGCGGCGTTGGCGAACGCGGCGAAGACCAGCAGAAGGACCAGCATCGCCAGGTCCGGACGTCCGCCGAGCCGGCCGATGCCCGAATGATGGCCGTCGTTCAATAAGTCCTGGCCGGGGATCACGGCGAGAATCCCGACATTCTCGTGCGGACAGACGTGGACACAGTCGAGGCAGAACGTGCAGTCCAGGTTGCCGGCCTTGCGAGGGAGGAATAGGTTCAGCTCACAACCGGGAAGGCTGTCGTTGCCCCGGATGCAGTCCTTGGTGCGGCAGGAGTGGCAGACGTCGTGGTCGCGGACCTTGACCTCCAGCGGCGAGAGCAGCGATTGCACGAAGTTGAACTGGCCGATGGGACAGACGTACTTGCAGAACGATGCGCCGCGGAAAAGCCCGTCGATGGCGAACGCCATCACGAAGTAACCGATGGCGATCCAGGCGGTCCACCACGGGCTGTCCCACAGGGAGAACGCCTCGTAAGACCAGAAGAATAACACGAGCAGGATCACGGCCGGCCACTTGCTGCGCAGGCGTCGCGGCCATCGCAGCCGCGCGGGCAGCCATCGCCGCGCGAGCGTCCGCGGCAGCATGAACGGGCAGGTCATGCAGAAGACGTTGCCCGCCGCGAGCAATCCCAGGATCAAGAAGCCCCTCCAGTGGATCCAGGGCAGCACGCCCGCCAGGTTCATCGCGCCAACTTGCGGCCCGGACAGGCCGTCGAACGATCACGACGGCAGCGAGGGCAATCATCGGCAGTTGCATCGTGAAGCGGGCATGTCGCCACTTGAGAAAACGGCCCAGGATCGGCAATCGCAGGACATCAAAACGGGGCCGGGCCTGGCTGGGGCGGCTCATGCTGGGTCTATGTACGATCGGGAGCCCATACGAATCCACCCCCCCTAACCCCCCCTTCGTAAGGGGGGGAAACGAATTCGACCCCCCCCTTACGAAGGGGGGGTTAGGGGGGGTGCCTCGCGCCTGCCGCGGCCGATCGCGAGGCCCTCGGGCTACCGGGACCGTCCTCACCTCCGCATGCTTTCCGTAGAGCAGCCGCACTCCGATCACGAACATCGGCAACAGATAGACCAGCGAGCCGGGCACCCACATGATCACGCCCGAGGCCGACTGGTCTCGCAAGGCCGACAGCCCCCCGATGTGCGGAATCCGCTCATAGTGCGGATACAGCACCCGGTCGGAGAACGTCAGCAAGGCCGACAGGGCGGTGTTCTGCACGTCGGCCAGGATCAAATACGGGAACAGGAGCCAAGTCGACCAGCGCGGGCGGCTGGGATAGGGCCGGACCACGGGATACCAGAACAGGAGCCCCGAGCCGAGGAAGCAGAGGTGCTGGACCGCGTGCCAGCCGGTCGAACGCAGTGCGGTTTCGTAGACTGGCGGGGCATGCCAGAACCAGGTGGCGGCGACGAAGATCGGCAACGCCACGACCGGATGCGTGAGCCAACCGAACAGCCGGCGAAGCCTTCGCGAGCGCAACATCGGGGCGACCCAGTAGGTTCGCACGGCCGTCGGCAGGCCGCGGAGGATCGGGAACAACGGCGAGCCCAGCCAGATGAGCGGCGGCGCGACCATCATGAACAGCAGGTGCTGGACCATGTGGGCCTGGAGCACCAGCGCGGCGAACGGTTCGATCGGAGAGGCCAGGGCGAGGAAGAGCGTCCCCATGCCTCCCAGGAAGCTCGCGAGCTGGCCGCCATGCCAGGTCCGCGGGTCGCGACGATGGAGAGTCCACCAGCCGCGAAGGTAGATCAGCGCCGGTAAGAGCAGCGTGAGGATCAGCCAGGGCTCGAATGGCCAGGAGCGGAGGAATCCGTCGAGCGTCGGGCTCATGGCATGGCTGCGGACGATCCGGCCGGAGGCTGGCCGGGGGGTCGCAGGCTCACCAGGAACTCGACCAGGGCGGTCATCTCGGCCGGTTTCACCTGCTTGCCATAGGCCGGCATGTTGCCGCCGCCCGGCGTCCCGTTGCTGATCTGGTCGATGAGCTGATCGCGCGTCAGCCGCGTGCCGACCGCGGTCAGGTCCGGACCGCGACGGCCGCCGACGCCCCCCAGCGCGTGGCAGTTCCGGCAATTCTTGTTCTGGAGCATCACCGCCCCTTGCAGTTGCCACGGGGTGCATCGATCCACCAGGTCCTCGGGGATCGGGTCGCCGCTCCAGGCCGTCATCTCGGGCGACCAGGGCGCGTTGAGGCCCAGGTACGTCAACGTGCCGAGCCCCGTGTAGATCACGATGACCGAGAGCACCGCGACCGGTCGACGGCTGGGGGCGCGTTCGCCCCGGTTGCTGACGAACGGGACGAGCAACAGGGCCACGATCAGGATCACCGGGAAGACGAGGATGATCAGCGTCTCCGCCCAGGGCGGGCTGAGCGAGAGCATGGCGAAGAGCCAGAGGAACGGCCATTCCGGTCGCGGATTGGCGCCCGGCAGCATGGGATCGGGCGGGGCCGTCGGACCCTTGGGCCCCATCCAGGCGGCCAGGCCCACGACGATCATCACGGTGATCGCCGAGAAGAACACGTCTTTCAGCATGGCATCCCCGACGAAGGGGACTCCGTGCCTCAGCTCCTCGTGATACTTTGCGTCGTAGGTCCGCGGATCGACGACATGTCCGGGGGCGGGCGGCTCGCTGATCCCGCGCTTGAGGACCAGCCAGAGATGCAACCCCAGAAAGGCCAGAAGGCCGCCGGGGATCACGAAGACGTGCAAGGCGAAGAACCGGCTCAACGAATCGCCGCCGATCACGGATCCCCCCAGCACCAGGCGGACAACCTGGGGGCCCACGACGGGCGTCCGCCCGGCCATCGAGCCGGCGACCGCCAGCCCCCAGTAGGCATCCGGATCCCATCGGAGGATCTGGCCGGAGAAGAACATGCCGAGCGTACACAGGAGCAGGAACACGCCGACGACCCACGTCAGTTCCCTCGGGTACTTGTAGGCACCGTGCAGGAACACCTGGGTCAGATGCACCAGGACCATGACCATCATCCCCGAGCCGGCGTAGTAATGGATGGCCCGCAGCAGGCCGCCGAGCGGCTGCTCGTTGTTCAGGTAGAGGAGGCTCTCATACGCCTTGTCCGCGGCCGGCACGTAGACCAGCGACAGGCCGATCCCCGTGAGGACCTGGATCGCCAGCAGCGTGATCGAGGCGCTGCCGAAGACATACCACCAGCCCATCGGCCCGGCCGCACCCCTCGGGATCGGGTGGGTCAGCATCGGCAGGATGCTCTCGCGGAATCCGACGCGGTCGTCGAGCCACTGCCCCAGGGACTTCAACAGGCGAATCATCTTCGGCCCCCCGTCTGATCGAGCCGCCGATCATGCCGGCTGTTCCAGGGTGTCTTGCAGGGTCGGGTAGTGCGGTGCCTGGACCTCGAGATGACCATCTTTCACCCGCCAGACGCAATGAAAGAGGCCCCGGGGCGGCGGTCCCGAGGCGCGTTCTCCGGTCGCGTGGTAGACACCGCCGTGGCACGGACACATGAATAAGCCCGACTGCGGGAACCAGGAGACCGGACATCCCAGGTGCGCGCAATTGACCGCGAGGACCAGGAATTGGTCCTTCCGCTGGTCGTCCTTGCCGTTGTTACGCACATAGACCCCGGTGTGCGCCGTCATGCCGTCCCATGGCTGTCGGATCGGGTTGTCGAACGTCACCATACGGGTCTCGTCCACGGCGAAGTCTCCGACCTTGCCGAGGGCGACCCAGTCGATCGGTCGTTTCTTCGGCTTCAGCAGATAGCCGACGACCGGGATGCCGAAGAACGCCGCGGCGATCGCCGATGTCCCGACGGTCAGCCATCGGAAGAAGCCGCGCCGGGGCGGCGTCTCTTCGTCGGGCTGCGGTGAGGGTTCCATGGTGAGATTCTCCTGAGATCGCGTCCTCGCTCATCGATCATGGGGCCGGGGTGTTCGGGGCTTGTCTCCAGTGTGCGAGCAGGGCGACCAGGTCGCTGACCTCGGCGGAGGTGAGCGGCCGGAAATCCGAGTCTCGCCCGTCCTCGCCGGCGAAGTCCGGCATCCCCAGGTCGGGTCGGCCGGTGATCGCATAGCGACGCAGGCACTGGTCGCTGATCAGCTCGAGGAAGTTCCGGTCATGGATCGCGCCGGCCATATCCTTGGTGCCTTCTCCATTCGATCCGTGGCAGGGGCTGCACGCGCGGGCGAAGACCGCGAGGCCGCGATCCTTGTCACCGGTCGCCGTCTTGCCGACGGAATAGGATGGCAGGTCGGTCCGCGACGGCCGATCCGAAGCCCATCGGGGCTTGATGCCCTCGGCGAGCGCCTTGACCTGGTCGTCGGTGAGCGGCCCGCCGTGGCTCGTGGCGAAGGCCGGCATCGGGGTGCCCGGCCTTCCGTTGGTGACCAGGCCGAGCAAGACCTCATCCGGCACGATCGCGAGGAAGATCGGATCGTTGAGCGGAGGCGCCGGGCCGAGTTTGCCGTCGGCGCCGTGGCAGCCGGCGCAGTTCTTGCCGTAGAGCGTCGCGAAGTCGAGGATGCGATCGGCCGGCACGGGGCGATCAGGGGCCTTCAATTGGTCCGAGCGCTGGCAGCCCGTTGCCAGGAGCGCCAGGAGCAACCAGGGCCGGGCCGCAGAAAGCCCTCCACGCGCGTGGCCGACCCGATCGTGAACCGCCCGAACGTCAGGTCCGATCAAGGCTGATCCCCTCCCGATCCGTAGACGAATTCTTCCAGGTGCTCGGGACGACCCGCGGGGGCGATGTAGACCTTTTCCGAGCGATCCACGACGATCGCCGCCACCAGCCCGAACACGAACTGGGAGGCGACGAACCAGGGCCAGTTGACCCGCCCCTGGAGCAACGGGTTGACGATCCCCATCAGACCGAAGCTGACGGCCGTCCAGAGCAGCGGCATCAGGATGCCACCCCATGTCACGGGCGTCGGAATCGGGCCGAGCCGGGGCAGGAGCAGGCCGAAGGCCAGTCCGATACCGATCGACATGGCGATGTGGATGCCGACCGCGATGGCCAGCCAATCGGGGCGGAACTGCGTCAACTGCTCCATCGGCATGCGATCCAGCCGGGGCAGGACCATCCCGGCCAGGAGGTTGGCCGGATACCAGATCCCGTGGCCGGTCGACAGGCTCCAGATGACCGCCGGGACCGGCATCAGCAAGCCGCCGGCGATTCCGCCCAACAACCCGCCCCAGACGGGATGACGCTTGCCGGCCCACATGATCGCCATCGCGGCCACGACCCCGAACACGAACTGCGAGGCGATGAACCAGGGCCAGTCCACACCCTTACGCAGCAAGGGGTTGACGACACCCATGAATCCAAAACTGACGGCCGTCCAGAGGAGCGGGATCAGCATCCCGCCCCACGCCAGTGGACGCGGGATGTGCGGGAGGGTCGGCAACAGCACGCCGTACATCATCCCGAAGATGACCGAATTGACGGCGTGGATGGCGAACGCAACGAGTAACAACGAGATCCGGAATTGCTCGAGCTCGGCGGTCGACATCCCGTTCGACGCCGGGCAACACCATGCCGGCCAGGAGGTTGGCCGGATACCAGATCCCATGGCCGCTCAGCAGGCTATAGGTCAAGGCGGGGATAGGCATCACCAGCCCGCCGATGATCCCGCCCTTGATCCCGGCGGAGATCGGATGGACCTCGGCGGGCATCCGGAGCCGGTAGCCGGGCATGCCCGATCGCAGGTGCTCTACCGACGAGCCACGGGGCGTCACAGGTCGGGGACGCAGGCGCGGCTCGACCCGATGCTCGTGGAAATGGCCCGCGCCCGGCACGAGCTGCGAGACCCAAAGGTACAGCCCGAAGGCGAGGATCAGGCCGCCTACGACCAGGAACGCCGGGCTCGTGACCACGCCCATCGCCAGCAGGACCAGGCCCATCGCGAGCACCACGGGCGCCACGGTCGGCTTGGGCATCGACAGGACGTCGGGCCCGGCCCCTGGCTCGCCTTCCGCTCTCTCATGGTGGTCGATGGACATCGCTGACGACCTCGATTGGCGGTTCGCTTACCTGCCGAACACATAAACGACCGCAAACACCACCACCCAGACACCGTCCACGAAGTGCCAGTACCAGGAGACCAACTCGACGCCGAGTCGATTCGTACGGGTCACCCGGCGAGCCAGGGCCAGTCCCATCACGATCGACATCGCGACAATCCCGCCGGTCACGTGCAGGCCGTGGAAGCCGACCAGGGTGTAGAACGTCGTGCCGAAGAGATTGCGACCGATCGTGAGGTGGTGCCGGACGATCAGCTCGCGCCACTCGTAGGCCGTCCCGAGCAGGAAGATCACGCCAAGGCCGATCGTGGCCGCCCACCACAGGCAGAACGGCCCATGGAACCCCGATCGCAAGGCCCGCTCGGCCAGGTAGATTGTCAGGCTGCTCGACAGCAGGCAGAGCGTCGTGCCGAGGACCAGCGGCAGCGACAGCGACTCGGCCGGCGTCGGGCCGACGATGTCCCGACCCAGGTAGGACAAGTACACGACGATCAGGGTGCTGAAGAACGCCACCTCCGAGATCAGGAACGCGATCATGCCCCACTCGGCCGCGCCCAGGTAAGACTCGGTCGCGGGCGGGGCGGGCGGCCGGGTGCCGGCGCCTCGACCCGCTCGGGATCGACGATGTGACCGGTCGTATCGACGACCAGGGGGGCGTAGGGGTTTGGCTCGGTCACGTCATGGTCCCCGCGTCTTCGTATCGCCAGTCCGGGTCGTCGGGGTGCTTCAGGTCCCAGAGGGGCCGGCGGCTGGCGACCACCGGGATCGACTCGAAGTTGTAAGACGGCGGGGGCGAGGTCGTCGTCCACTCGAGCGTCCAGGCATCCCACGGGTCGTCGCCCGCCGGCCGGCCCTTCCACAGCGACACCAACAGGTTATACACGAAGATCGCGAAGCTCGGCGCCTGCAGGAACGCCCCGGCCGTCGAGAGCTGGTTCCAGAACGCCCATCCCCGATCCGCGTCGTAAGTATAGATCCGCCGGGGCATGCCGAGCATCCCCGAAACATGCATCGGGCCGAATGTCAGGAGGAATCCCACGTACAGCAGCCAGAATTGCCATCGGGCCAGCCGCTCCGAGAGCATCCGCCCGGTCACCTTGGGATACCAGTAATAGATGCCGGCGAAGGTGCCGAACAACGTGCCGCCGATCAGGACCCAGTGGAAGTGGCCGACCACGAAGTAGCTATCCGTGAGCTGGAAGTCGAACGGGACCGTCGCCAGCATGATGCCCGTCAGGCCGCCGATCAAGAACAGCGAGAGGAAACCGAAGGCGAACAGCATCGGCGAGGCGAGGTTGAGCCGGCCGCCGTAGATCGTGGCCAGCCAGTTGAAGAACTTGATCCCGGTCGGGATCGAGACCAGCAGGCTGGCCACGCCGAAGTAGAAATCCAGCGTCCGGCTCATCCCGACGGCGAACATGTGGTGCGCCCAGACGCCGAGGCTGATGAAGGCGATCGCCATCGTGGCCATCGCCATGAACTCGTAGCCGAAGAGCACCTTGCGCGAGAAGACCGGGATCACCTCCGAGATCATGCCGAACACCGGCAGGATCAGGATGTAAACCTCGGGATGGCCGAAGAACCAGAACATGTGCTGCCATAACAACGCAGAGCCGCCGTTCTGCACGTCGAAGAAATGGGCGCCGAGCTGGCGGTCGAGCAGGATCATCACCAGGGCGGCCGTCAACGGCGGGATGGCGAGCAGGATCTGCATCGACGTCCAGAGCATCGTCCAGCAGAAGAACGGGATCTTGCCGATGGTCATGCCCGGGCGCGCATCCCCAGGATCGTCGCGATGAAGTTCACGCCCGCGGTCAGCGTGCCGACGCCGCTGACGACCAACCCGAGCGCCCACAGGTCGGTCGCCGGGCCGCGGGCGAAGGTCCTCTCCGTCAGCGGTGCGTAGGCGAACCAGCCGATGGCGGGGGCGCCGCCGGTCGCGAAGCTGGAATAGACCAGAAGCCCGCCGAAGAGGGTCGCCCAGAAGCCCAGCGCGTTCAGCCTCGGGAAGGCCATGTCCCGCGCGCCGATCATCAGCGGCACCAGGTAGTTGCCGATGCCGATCAGGATCGGCATCCCCATGAAGAAGACCATCGTCGTGCCGTGCATCGTGAACAACTGGTTGAAGACGTCCGGCCCGAGGAACTCGCGGCGAGGGGTGACCAGTTGCCATCGGATCAGGATGGCCTCGACGCCGCCGACGACCAAGAAGACCAGGCTCATGAGGATATACAGGATGCCGATCTTCTTGTGATCGACGGTGCTGACCCAGTCGTGGAGCACGGCCGTCAGGGGCGGGGATGCCGGCTCCACGTCTGGCGCTGCGATTGCCATTCCCGTCCCCCTCGGATTGGTGGTCAGCGGAGCGTCCTGAGATAGCGGAGGATCCCATCGCGGTCGGTCCCGGTCAGGCCGAAGGCGGGCATCAAGCATCCCGGCTTGACCTGCTGCGGGTCGTCGACCCAGCGGCCCAGTTCGTCGGCGGTGTTCGGGATCATGCCCGAGGCGAGCGATTGGCGGCCCATCAGGTGCGTCAGGTCCGGCGCGTAGGTGCCTTGCGCCGGCGTCCCGCGGACCCGGTGGCAGTTGACGCAGGTCTGCGCGAGGAACGCCGCCTTGCCGTCGGCCGCGGCCGGGTCCTCCGCGGCCGGGCCGGCCTCGTGCGCGAGCCACCGGTCGAAATCTCCCGGCGAATCGACGACCACGCGGAGGAGCATGTTGGCGTGCTGGGTGCCGCAGAACTCGGCACACTGGCCGAGGTAAAGGCCCGTCCGCTCGGTCTGGAACCACAGGGAGTTGGTGTGTCCCGGGATCAGGTTGACCTTCCCCGCCAGCCGAGGGACCCAGAAGCTGTGGCAGACGTCCGCCGACTTCAGGGCGAGATAAACCGGACGCGCCACTCCCGACTCGCTCGCCGGGATGTGGAGCTCGTTGGCCGTGATGAAGCCGAGCTTCTTGCCGTCGTAAGATTCGTAGACGTATTCCCACCACCACTGGTGGCCGATCACGGTGACGAAGAGCGTGTGATCGTCGGGCGCGACCCGCGCGGCGGCTCGAGGTCGATCTGCCAGAGGGCACGGGCGGTGACCAGCGTGAGGATGAAGACGATGAGCGCCGGAGCCGCCGTCCAGGCGATCTCGATCGGACTGCTGCCGTAGACCTGCGGCGGCTCGGACGTCTCGCCCTCCGCGCGCCGTCGCGAGCGGATAATGCAGTAGATCAGGATGCCCTCGACCACGAGGAAGATGAATCCGGTGATCGCGAAGACCAGGATCGATAGGTTGCTGATCGATTCCGCCGGGGGCGAAACCGGCGCGAAGATCGACGTCTGCCTCGCTTGCTCGCCGAGATTGTCCAGCAACGATTGGTCCATTGCGAGGAGGATTCCAGGCTACGGATTGCGGATCGCGGATTACCGATCAAGGCGGATGTTACGCGGAGCGGAGCGGAAATGCAAACCGATTGGTCACTTGTGCGCGGTTATCCTTTCCTGGGCGATGAGTGTCGTCGAGTCGTCAAACCTTGGCGTCGGGAGTATTTTCGAGACTTCTCGCGGAACACCACCGCCGAATTTGCACTCGTTCCCACGCTCCGCGTGGGAATGCCGTCCCGGACGCTCCGCGTCCTCTTCCGAGCGACAGGGCCGCATCACAGACGACGCGGAGCGTCGAAGACGTCATTCCCACGCGGAGCGTGGGAACGAGAAAGACGTTACGTCAAATCCATGGTGCCGTTCCGCGAGAAGCCTCCTATTTTTTCGTAACCGCGACCTCACGGGGAGGTACATAGAGTGAGGGGGCTGCACGTCGTGTCGATCGCATTATGAGTCTGAGCCTCGGGAGCGATGCGGGAAGGAGTGATATGTCCGCCGATCAAGACGAGCGAGAGGGTTCGGGCAACATCCAGGACCTGCTGGCGCGGATCAAGGACGGCGACGAGGAGGCCGCGTGCGAACTGCTCACCCGCTACGAGTCGAAGGTGCGCCTCGTCGTGCGCCGCCAGTTGCCCCGACTGCTGCGGTCGCGGTTCGATTCGCTCGACTTCCTCCAGAGCGTGTGGGGGAGCTTCTTCCACCGGATCCGCACGGGTCCCAATGACCTGAATGAGGAGCAGGGCCTGATCGCGTTCCTGGCGTGGGCCGCGAGGAATAAGGTCATCGATGAATACCGCCGCGCCGCCACGCAGAAACAGGATGTCACGCGGGAGGAACGCCTCGGGATCCGGGGAGACCAGGAAGCATGCCTCGCGGGCGGCGATACGCCGAGTCAACTGGCCCAGGCCAATGAGACTTATGACCGCCTGCGCGACCTCTTGCCGGAAGACCGACGGGTGATCCTCGAATGGAAAGCCGCCGGCTATTCGTCCCGGGAGATCGGCGACCGGCTCGGCATGAGCGAGCGTACGGTGCAACGCGTGCTGGAAGATTTGAAGGGCCGCGCCCGGCTCGGAGACTGATGCGATGAGCCCGACGCAATCGGTCCGCAGGTGGGACGACCGGTCATCGCCGGCCATCGCCCTGAAGGTGCGGCGCTACGAGGCCGACTGTCGATCCTCGGGCGGGCCCCGCCCGGATCCTCGAGCCTACTTGCCCGACGACCCACGGCAGCGGCAGTCCGTGCTCCTGGCGCTGCTGCTGGCCGACCTCGCCTTGCGGTGGGAGTCGAAGGATCCGTGTCCGATCGAATGGTACCGCGACCTTTATCCCGAGCTCGATGGCGAGTCGCTGGTGGCCCTGCTCTACGAGGAGTATTGCCTCCGCGAGGAGGCCGGGGAGTCGCCCGAGGTCGCCGAGTATCAGGCCCGATTCCCCGAGATCGCCGCCTCATTCTGCGAAGTCCTCGAGATCCATGAGCTGATCGGCCGGGTTCAGGCCCCGTCCTTGCCAGGGCCCGGCCGTGATAGTACGCCCTTCCCGGAGTCCGGCCAGACGATCGCGGGGTTCCGGCTGGTCGAGGAGCTGGGTCGGGGCGCATTCGCGCGGGTCTACCTCGCCGAGGAGCGGCATCTGTCCGACCGGCCCGTCGCGCTGAAGGTGACGCGGACCGGCTCGCGCGAGCCGCAGACGCTGGCGCGACTCCAGCACACGCACATCGTCCCCATCTACTCCTACCGGACCGACCCGGCCACCGGCCTGCATCTGCTCTGCATGCCGTATCTCGGCCGGATCACGCTGTTGCAGATCCTCCATCATCCCGAGATCCGGTCGGCCCGCACGGGCGCCGACCTCGTCAATCTGCTGGATCGCCTCGGGCCGCCCGGCGGCGAGATGGTGGAGCGCGCCGCCAGCCGCGCGGCGCTCGGCCGGCGGACCTATGCTCAGGCGATCGCATGGTGGGGCGCCCGGATGGCCGAGGCGCTCGAGCACGCCCACGACCGGCAGGTCCTGCACCGCGACGTCAAGCCGTCGAACGTCCTCGTGACCGGCGACGGACTCCCGATGCTCCTGGACTTCAACCTCGCTCAGGAGCCCCGGATCGACGACTCCGAGGCGGCCCCCGCCGCGCTCGGCGGGACACTCGCCTACATGTCGCCCGAGCACATGGAGGCGCTGGCCGACGGCGGGTCGAAGTCGGTCGACGCCCGGTCCGATCTCTATGCCCTGGGCGTCGTCCTGTTCGACTGCCTGGTGAGGGGGACGCGGACGTTCGCGCTGCCATCGCAATCCATGCCGATGGGCGAGGCCTTGCTGCGGGCGGCGGAGGCGCGTCGCGCCGGCGCCCCGCGGTTGCGCGCGACGCACCCAGACGTCCCGCCGGCCCTCGAGGCGGTGGTGCGACGCTGCCTGGCCCCCGAGCCGGAGGATCGCTACGACTCGGCGGCGCAGCTCACGGCCGACCTCCAGGCGGTGGCCGACGACCGGCCGCTCCGCTATGCCCGCGAGCCGATCCCCAGCCGTTGCGCCCGCTGGCTCCGCGTGAATCGCCGTCGACTCATCGTGGCGGCGCCGGTCGTCCTGGCCATCGGGCTCTTGGGGTATTCCCTGGTTGGCGCCCATCTCGACTCGATCGGCCGCGAGACGGAGGTCCGGCGAGCGTTAGACAAGGGGCGGGATTCCGCCGAAGCCGGCAAGTTCGAACTCGCCATCGACCAATTCGATACCGCCGCTCGGCGTGCCCAGGACGATCCGCGGTTGCGGGAACTGCACGTCCGGAGCAGGCGGGAGGAACGGCTCGCCCGCGAGGCCAAGGAGATCCGCGACAAGGCCGACGCCTTGTTCGAAGTCGGGGAACGCCTCCGCTTCTCCCTGCTCGGTTTCGGCGGCGATCCCAGGGTCGCCTGCGGCTGGGTCGAATCGGCCCTGAAGCCACTCTCCATCCTCGACGACCCGGATTGGATGCGGCCGCTCGGGCGGCTCGACGCGACGCGACGCAACCGCTTGATCGCCGAGGTCGACGAGTTGCTCTTCCTGTGGGCCTTCGCCCTGGACCGCGCCTGGCCGCGGGACCCGGCGGCGGCCCGCCAGGCCCGCCGGATCTGCGACGTGGCGCTGGCATTCGCCACGCCGGCCGGGCCATGGCGGGCGATCCGCGAGCGCTGCGACGCGGTCCTTTCCGGCGAGCCGCCCCCTTCCCGGGTGCCGGCTCGCACCGAAGGCGAGACGTCGGCCCGCGGTTGCTTTCATTGGGCGCTCCTCTGCGAGCTGGAGGGGCGGAAACAGGCGACGGTCGACTGGCTGGAGCGGGCGACCCTCCTTGAGCAATCGAATTACTGGTCTCAGTTCTACCTGGGAGACTACCACCGTCGCCTCGGCCGGAACGGGCGGGCCATGGAGCATTACCAGGCGGCCGTCGCGCTACGGCCCGACTCGCCCTGGGCCAGATGCAATCGCGCGATCCTCTATTACGAGCGGGGAGATTGGGATCGGGCACTCGACGACTTGAATCGGGCATTGGAGTCGCCGCGAGGGGCCGACCTGATGGAGGCCCGCCTCAATCTCGGCCTGGTGAAACAAGCCCTGGGCGACGACGCGGGAGCCCGGGCGGCCTTCGAGTCGGTCATCGCCGCGGGGCCGGACAACCCTTACGTCCGCGCCGGCCGGCTTAACCGCGCCAAGCTCGACAGCGACGCCGGGGCCGTCGACCGGGCCTGGGCCGAGTACGACGCCTTGCTGGTCGAGGATCCGCGCGACGTCCCGGCGCGGTTGAGCCGGGCCTTGCTGGCGCTACAGCTCGGCCGGGCGGCACAGTCCGAGGCCGATCTCTCGCTCCTGCTCCAGGATGTCCCCGAGCGTGCCGATGAGATCCTCGCGCGGCGCGCGCTGGCCCGGCTGGCACTCGGTCGGCTCGCAGATGCGGAGGAAGACGCCGAGGGCGCCTACCGACGCAAGCCGATCCCGAGCCGCGAACGGCTCTGGGTCCGGACGTTGCTCGCGCTCCGCCGGGTCGAGGATCTCTACTGGCTCTCCCGTCCCGATGACCTGACGATCCTCCCCGATGGCGGGCCCTCGTTGTGGGCCGACCTCCGCGAGGCGGACAGGCGACTCCGCTCCCTGATCGGAGGGAGTCGCGACGTGGCGGCACGTTCGCGGGTCCACCGAACCCGCGCCGTGCTCCTGAGCGCCCGCAATGACCCATCCGCCGAGGCCGAAGCCACCCGCGCCATCGAGCTGGCCCCCGAGTCGGCCGACGCCTACCTGGTGCGCGCCCGGGTTCGCCGGAGGACCGGCGATCGGCGGGCCGCCCTCGCGGACGTCGAGTCGGCCCTGGCCCTCGTGCCGGGCGATCCGCGTCTGCTCGAGCTGCGGGGGGTCCTGAAGACCGAATCGGGGAACCCGCAAGGCGCCCTCATCGATCTGGACCGTGCCATACTCCGGGGTGCCCCGGGGACCGTCCATCTGCCACGCGCCCTGGCTTTGATGGCCCTCGGTCAAGACGAAGCGGCCGTCCGCGACTGGTCGCTCGCCCTCGACGAGGATAGCGAGAACCCCGAGGCTTATCTGGGACGGGCCAGGGCTTTCATCCGGCTCCGACTCCATGATCGAGCCCTGGTCGACCTCGAACAGGCCGTCGTCTGGGCCGCGGATCATCCGAGGCTATTGCCTCGGATTACGGCCGCCTACGCCCTTTGCCTCGGTTCGCGACCGGATCGATTCCCTCGGTGGCTCGGACTCGTGCGACGTGCCTGGTCGGGCTGGATCGCGTCGGTTCGATCGGGCGGGACACGATGACCGCTTCGATACGCCGTGCGCGACCCCTCACGCCGGGTTGCGGTCCCTTCGGCGGGTCCGAGTCCGTGGCGTCGCATCCAGGCGGCCGGTCAGATAGTCGAATCCGGCCATCGGTGGGGAGAGCACGGCGTTCAGGGTAAAGACGGTCGCCAGTCCCAGGCCGGAGAAGATGGGTACCGAGAATCGCCCCCAGCGACGATCGTGGAAAGCCCGGGGTGAAATCGAGACCGTCGCGTCGGTCGATGGGACGTCCGACGCCGCCGGGAGTGCCCGGGCCGCTGCCTGGAATTCCTCGTACGATAGGGCAGGGGGGGCCGTGACATCACCCATGTCCACGGTCGAATTCCCCCGCCGATGCCCGAGGGCCACGGCGCCCAGGAGTGGGAACCCGCCGGGACCGTGGATGACCACCAGGGCATCCGGTTCTCGCTCCGGCCCCGAGGAGTCCGCGGGCTCAACCTTGTCGGCCGGTCGGGCGGTCTGCCGGGCGAGCAACGACTCGTCCCAATCCTTGTTGACCACCGCGCTGAAATTGCTCGCGACCGGGGGCGCGGGGTCGCCATCGGACAAGAGGCCCCCCGATGGTCCCGCCGAGCGAGTCGCCGGCGACCCGACGGCCACGCGCATGCCCCCATCGGGGCTCGGAGGCGAGGTCGGCGTGGTCGGCGAATTCACGCCCGAAGGCACTGCCCCCAGGCCGGTCGATGCCGGCAGTGGCGAGGCGACCGTCGGCGGATTCGCCGAAGATGGACCGGGAGTCCCCGAGCCCGGAACGATCGTCGCGCCGGCCGTCGTCGACTGGACGCCGACCCATAGCTGATAGCCGATCGACGTGGACCACGCTCCCGATCCGCCCGGGCTCCCCGCAGTGATGCCGAAATAGATGGTCGAACCCGCGGGCACGGCGCCCAGTGCGGCATCGAGCGACGTGGTGCCATGAGAACTCGACGACCACTCGCCGAGCAGGTTGCCCGACCCGTCGAAGACCTGTAACTGGATGGGGACCGACTGATCCGCCACGAGTCCGAAGTTCAGACCTTCCGCCCCGGAGTTGAGGGTCAACCGGTACAGTTCGATGGGATCCCCGGAGCCGATGGTCCCGACGACGCCGAAATACGGAAGATCGGGAAGCCCCTGGGCGGTCGCGAAGGTCTGATGAGGGGACTGGATCTCGGGGACGATCACATAGTGGGCTCGCGGCAGGCCGGGAATGCCGGGCAAGGTCGTGCCGTCACTCCACGAGACTCCGACCCCGGACGTGGTGCTCGCAGTCTCGACGTCGGTAGCTGATCCAGCCCGGCCCCCGACCGGTGTCGTGTGCAGGCGGACGCCACGGCGATCGAGAGCGAAAGAATCGACGGGGCTCTCCGCCACCGTCGTTCCTCGGACCGGCAACGGCCGGCCGTCGGCAAACTCGCCCCCCGGATACGCCCCCGAGAGCAGGCAGCGCGCCTCCAGCATCTCAAGGCGCGGAATGAGCCGCAGGCGGGGGCGCATCCGCTCGGCCGAATCCAGGACTGGCCTCTCGGCAGGCACGCGACCTTCGATGGATGACATCATGACCCCATGGACACGGTTGGGGACGGACTATCCAGCGGGCGGGACTTGATCTGTCCCTCAAGGACTTGTGACGAGATTTCCCGACGAACCCGACACGAAATCTCGAAGCTCGTCCCCTTGATGGATTCCTCCCCGGAGCGGATGCCCTCACCGCCTCAGGGGAGGGCGCTCTACGAAGTCGTCGTATCGAGAGTGTCATTGTATGCTCGGATTAATCGAGATGCGACGGGAAAGCGAGATCGACCCGGGCCGGCCTCGGGCGGGTGCGGCTCACGCTCATCCCGGAGGGCTGGGGCCGAAATGCAACGAGGCGAAGTCCACACCACGTCGGATCAAGCGATCGCGCAGCGTTTCCCTGGCCCTGGAAAGCCGCCCTTTGATCGTCCCGACCGGGCACTTCAACTGCTTTGCGGCCTCCTGATTGGATTTTCCCTCCCAGTAGCAGAGCTCGACGGGCAGCCGGTAACGATCCGGCAGGCGACTCACCTCCTCGCGGAGCAGCGGGACCAGGGAGAAATCGGGGGGGTTGTAGGGACACTCCATCTCGAAGTCGGTGCGAACCCGCTCGCGGGCCTGACGTCGGGCGGCCTTGGAGCGGGCCCGCTGCGCCACGCGGAGCGCCACCCGATGGAGCCATGGCCCGATGGTGCTGGTGTGCTTGATCGTCGCCGCGCGGCGGGCCAGTACGAGGAACGTATTCTGGAAGGCGTCCTCGACGTCGTGCGGCTCGCGGAGGACCGTACGGCAGACAGAGAGGACCATCGGACCATGACGCTCGATCAGGACCGTGAACGCATCGGGGTCCCCCGCGGTGACGAAACGATCCAGTAGCTCTATCTCCGTCATTGCACGACGCTCCTCGAACCATCCGGGCTGATACCGACATCCACGCGAGTGGGTGCATCTCGGCGATGATCTCCGCCGGCTCCCTACTCATGGACGAGGACGATCGGCATTCCCGACACGAATTCCCCCGCGGTCGTCCGTTCGGTCACCGCCTATCCCGCACCATGGTAGGCCCGACGGCACCCGGGCCATCGGCGAATCGAGAACACGCGTAACCGACGACTTCGGGCGAAGCTCTCTACTCATGGCGGGTCGAGACGGGGCTCCGTCATCCCGGGCTCGGAGTGCCTCGCTCGCCGGATCGAACACCGAACCTTTTCCGCACCATGCGGCTCACACGGAAATCACTCGTTCAACCTCCGTGCGGGTGATCACAAGAGAGGATCATATCATGTTTGGATCGCTTTTGGTCGGGCGGTTGCACCGCGTACTCGACGCCCTGTCGTCCGGCAGCGGTCGGCAGAAGCGTCGGTCTCGGGCACGTCGATTCACCGGGTTGGAATACCTGGAAGGGCGCGCCCTCATGGCCAACATCATCGCCAGTGGAGTCGTCAGCTCGACGCCCGCCGGCTCCGACTTCGACTACTCGGTCAAGTTGAGCAACTCCAGCCAGAGCAACGCCGCAATCGGCACCTTCTGGTACGCGTGGGTCCCGGGCGAGGACTTCCTCGCCTCCAAACCCATCTCCGTCACACCGCCCGTCGGCTGGACGGACACGATCACGAATACCGGCTCGTCCGACGGCTTCGCCATCCAGTTCGTCTCGAGCAGCTCAATCTATGACGTACAGCCCGGCAGCTCGATGAATTTCTCGTTCGAGAGCGCCGACACGCCCTCGTCGGTCGCGGGTAACTCCCCATTCTTCACGTCCACTCCGGTGGGGACCTCGACGGTTTACCCGACATCTCCTTTCAGCGACTCCGGTCACGAATTCGTCGTGACCCCGACGCCTACGCCAACACCGACGCCCACTCCTACTCCGACGCCCACTCCGACACCGACACCGACACCGACACCGACGCCCACTCCCACACCGACGCCCACTCCCACACCGACGCCCACTCCCACACCGACGCCCACTCCCACACCGACACCTACTCCCACGCCCACGCCGACACCGCCGGTCACGGTGGTCAGCGTTGGAGAGGTGAAGAACAAGAAGCATCAGGTGACCGAGATCATCGTCGACTTCAGCGGTTCGGTTAGCGCGGCCGAGGCCGATAACTTCGCGACCTACCAATTGGTGACGGCGAATACGAAGGGGTCATTCACCGCCCGGAACTCGCTCGTGAGGAGGCTCGGCTCGGCCGTATTCAACCCTGGGAACGACACGGTCACGCTCACTCCCCGAAAGGCGTTTGCCCTCACCGAACCGGCCCGGCTCACGATCAACGGGACGTCCCCTTCGGGCTTGCAGGACGGCTCCGGCCATTTGATCGACGGCGACGCCGATGGCAACGCGGGTGGAAATGCGGTCGCCGTGATCCGTCGCACCGGCGTGACCTTGAATCCCGTAGCGTCGACCGCGACCGCGAGGAGCCCCGTAATCCCCGTCGCGCCCGTGTTCATGGGCCCCACTCCCCCGGCCGCGCCCGTGACCACCTTCACACCGACCTCGACGCCCACGCCTACGCCGGCCCCGCCGCCGGTGGGTCTGCCCATCTACTGATCCGTTGTTGACGCCGGATTGGCGCGCGATCGACGGGAGATGTGAGCCCGCGGCCCGGCGTCGAGCCTGTTGAAACCGGATCGAGCCTCGTGATCGGGGAAGTGTGGGGCAGCCCTCGGCTGGCCCACACATTCCCGATCGCGTATTCGTGGAGGAGTCGGTGGTGAGAGAAGGCACGCCGTCGATGGAAGCGGACGCGAGCGATGAGGAACTGATGGACCAGCTCGCCGCCGGCCGATCGGAGGCGCTCGAGCCGCTGTATAGCCGGTACACGTCGCTGGTCTTCGGGTTGGCGGCCCGGACGCTCGATCGGGGAACCGCCGAGGAGATCACCCAGGAGGTCTTCCTGGCCGTCTGGCAGAAGGCCGCGAGCTTCGACCCGGCTCGGGGCACATTCCGCGCCTGGGTCGCGCAGATCGCCAACAGCCGCGTGCGTAATGAGCTGCGCCGTCGCGGCCGAAGGCCCCGCACCACGTCGGATACCCGGGGCACGAAGGCGGAAGACCGGCCCGACTCACGGCCCGACCCTGTCGAGGCGGCCTGGCACGAGCATCGCCGCGCCGCCGTGCGGGCGGCCGTGGAGGTCCTGCCGGCGGCCCAGCGCGAGGCGTTGAGCGTCGCCTTCTTCAACGACCTGACCAACGAGCAAGCCGCCGCCTTCCTCAATCTGCCGCTGGGCACGACCAAGAGCCGGATCCGCGCCGGCCTCGAGACCCTGCGCGTCCGGCTGGCCCCGCTGGTCGCCCTGGGCGTGATCCTGGCCGGACTCTTCACGTTCGCGGGCCTCCGCGAGCGAGCCCAGCAGGCCGCCCTGCGACGACAGGACCGCGCCCTGCGCCTGGTCACCAACAGCGAAGTCGTGCCGCGACGCCTGGGCCCGGCTCCAGGGATCGACCCGACGGCCCACGGCAACTATCGCGGCCGTCCCGGCGTGGACCTGGCCGTCCTGACCTTGTCCTACCTCGCACCGGCTCCCCGCGGACAGGAATATCGGGCCTGGGCGTCTCATGGGGGCCGATGGACCTTGCTCGGCCGGGTACAGCTCGATGGCAAGGGTCGCTGCCTCATCATCGCCGAGGGCCCCGACTTGATGATCTCTCCCGATCAACTCCGCGTGACGCTCGAGCCGGTCGGTGCCCATGCGGGTGCCGGTGCCGTCCCGACCGGGCAGCCGATCATCCGCTGGCCGGCCCAGTAATCCGGCGGCCCGTCCCGGGGCCTCGAGGAATCGACCGAAACGACCGAAGAGCACCAGCCGGAGGCACGGTCCGGCGCTGGACCGTGCCTCCGGCTCGCTTCCGGGTCAGGAAAGGAGAGGGCCAATCCAGGACGGACAGACCGGTGTATCAAGGAATGGAGAGTCGAGATCATCATCATTCGGGGCTGTTCTCTCCCGGGCGGTCAGAGAAGACCGCCCGGCCCCTCACCTCACCTCGCTCGCCACCGAAGGGCTTCGATACACGAGGCGGCACCAAGGTCCAAGACCCGCTCAGGAACATGGACCATGAGCACGGTTCGGGACCTCGAGAGACGTCTCTTTCATCGGCCTCGTGAATTCTTTCACCGAAGTCATCCGGTGGGGTCAACCCGGTGTATCCCGTGCGAGGGGCCGAAGCCCCGCACGGTGGCGCGGCCGGGTCGAGATCCGCGCCGAGATGAGTCGAAGGAGGACGTCAACGATGGCGAATCAGGTCGATAACGATCACGAGGACGACGGTGTGGATCGTCGCGGGTTCTTGAAGTGCATGGCCTGGGCCGGCACGGGGCTGGTCTGGTCGGTCGGCGGAGGCGTGCTCTCGTCCCGCACCTTCGGTCAAGGGCCAGGCCAATCCGGGGCGAGGGGCTTTTCGTTCGTCCAGATCAGCGACAGCCACATCGGCTTCTCCAAGGAGGCGAACAAGGATGTGGTTGGCACGCTCCAGGCGACCATCGACAAGATCAACGCGCTGCCGGAGCGCCCGGACTTGTTGATCCACACCGGCGACCTCACCCACCTCTCGACGCCGAGGGAGTTCGACACCGTCGCAGAGATCCTCAAGGAGGCCAAGGTCGGGCATATCGCCTGCGTGCCTGGCGAGCACGACATCATCGGCGATTTCGAAGTATCTGGAGCGATTCGGCAAGGGGACCAAGGGCGAGGGCTGGTACAGTTTCAACCACCGCGGCGTGCATTTCATCGGCCTGGTCAACGTCGCGAGCCAGGGGATGGACAGGGGGCTCGGGATCCTGGGGCCGGAGCAATTGGACTGGCTCGAGGCAGACCTGACGCCACTCACCGACAGCACTCCGGTCGTCGTGTTCGCCCACATCCCGCTCGTGATGGTCTATCCCAAGTGGGGCTGGGGTACCCAGGATGGCCAGCGGGCGCTGGGCTACCTCAAACGGTTCGGCTCAGTCACCGTGCTCAACGGCCACATTCACCAGATCCTCCAGAAGGTCGAAGGGAACGTGACTTTTCACACGGCGCGATCGACGGCCTTCCCGCAGCCAGAGCCGGGCAAGGCGGCCTCACCGGGTCCGCTCAAGAACATCCCGGCCGGGAAGTTGCGCGGCATGCTCGGCCTGACGAGCGTGAGCTACGTCGAGGGCCGAAGGTCTCTCGCCGTGATCGACACGACGCTCGAGTAGGTCGCGCCAAGTCCGATTTTCCCGGGGACCGACGAGCCGACGAGCCGTCATACACCGGGAACGGTTGCGCCAATTGATATAGGGGTTGACGATGGTATCGGCAAGCGAAGGAAACGAGGTACGGCGAGACGGATGTCGAGGAGCTGCACCATCTCAGAGACGTGCGGAAGTGGGGGAACGGGCACTACGGGCCTCGTCGAGCGGTGGAGTGCCACGTCGTGGGCCGGAGGCTGGAGCCACGAGGAGGCCGCCGAACCTCATCATCGTCCAGTTCCGAGAAATGGATAGGAGGAAAGAACGAGACTTCTCATCGAACTCCAACGGATTCCGGGCGCCATGGGTCGAGCAGGACCCATGGCACCCGAGCCAAGCCGAACCGACCTTCAAGCGACTCCTTTCGTCAAACCGCGGCGGTGAACGGCCAAGAGTCTCGAGAGAGCCACTCCGGAATGATTGGGTCCCTCGCCTCCGTGAGCGCGTTGATCGGTCCCAGAGGGCCCGTACTCAATGCCTGGTCATGCTACGACCTTGCGCCTCAGCCGCAGGGCGGCCAGCGATGCGAGACCGAGAAATCCGAGGGTCAGTGTCGATGGCTCGGGGACGGCGGATGTCACGACAAATCGTTGGCCGGCGTCTGAGAATGGTCCCTCCGAGTAGACAAACGAGGTTCCGATTGGCGTGGAGGGGTGAATGGCCGACAGTCCTGCGAGGGTCGAGGGCGAGCTCGCGCTCTCAAATCCAAATACCGCCGATTGCCCCGGCATTAGGGGAGATGATGTGTTGACGAACCGAATGGAATAACCGTCGGTCGGTGGTGGTCCGTCCGTCATCAATTTCACCCATCCGGCGGGAGCGGTGAAGTCGGACGGCAGGGTGGGGAGATAACCCTGACCGGGAATCCAAGAGTACCAGAAAGTACCGATGGTAGTGGTGCCCGTGTCCGTCAGCATGATCGAGTACTTCCAGTCGGCGCCGTCGGGTGTCGCGGTCATGACCCCCGAGGCTGCCAGTCCTGCGGACGCGGGCGCCGTGAACATACCGATCGCCGTCAGCACGATCCCCAAGGCGATGATCCTCTTCATAGTACCTCCTGAGTGTCGATGTTGGCGGGGGACGGAAGCCACGCCTCGCTTATCCCCCGACGATGCCATGTCTTCCGGGCCGAGATCAGCACAGGGCATCGCGACTCGGCCGGAGGAGAGCCGGCCCCGACTCGCGACCGGCCATCGCGTGGTTACTTGGCTGTGCTGTCACTCATAGAGTGCTACGACCGGGTTGAAGAGTTACAATTTTGAGGAATTCTTCATTCGATGGATTGCCACGGACAGCCCGCGCGATCGCCGATGGTGTCGGCTTCGAAATGGAGACGGGGCCGCTCGCATCGTGCTCGATGCGAGTCGGCCTCGTGCCACTTCGGTGCCCAGAGGGACCTTGTCTTCAATACCCCGTCATGCTGCCCTCTTGCGCTTCAGCCGCAAGGCCGCCAATGACGCGAGGCCGACGATCCCGAGCGTCAGCGTCGAGGGCTCGGGGACCGATGCAAACTTCACGTCGAACACGTCGCTGTCACCCGCGAACGGACCGACGACTCCCTCTTTCATGTTGTAGACGAAGGACTCCAATACCGGGTGGGTCGAGTGGAACTGCGACATCCCCATGAGTTGCGTCGGCGTATCGGCGCTCTGGAATTGGAAGACCAGCGAGCTCCCCGGCGCCAGGTTATTGGCCGTCGAGTTGGCCTCGAACTTGATGCCGTAGCCATCGGTGGCGCCCCTGTTCGTGATGACGTCCGTCCACCCGGCGGGGGAGGTGACGGAAAGCGGGCTGGTCGCGAGGAAATTGATATTGGGCACCC
Source organism: uncultured Planctomycetota bacterium (assembly GCA_963777695.1). GTDB lineage: Bacteria > Planctomycetota > Planctomycetia > Isosphaerales > Isosphaeraceae > CAVZRC01. Next base: position 3,824,911 of record CAVZRC010000004.1, on the reverse strand, counting down.
ACGCGAACCAGAATGTCGCGATGCGATCGGCGCCCGGGCCGGAACCGGTGTTCGTGAGAGTGATCGAGTAGTCGAAATCGGAACCGGCGGGCGTTGCGGTGATGACCGCGCCGGCATCGATGCTCCCCGCGGACGCCGATGCCGCGAGCATTCCCATCGCCGATAGGACGATCCCCAAGGGGATGACCCTCTTCATAGTGCCTCCTGATTGTCGTTGTTGTTGTCGAGGGAACGGAAGCCACGCTTCGCCCATCGCTCGACTTCGCGTCGTCTTGCGGGCCGAGATCAGCACAGGGTGATACGCCTCGGCAGGAGGCGAGCCGGCCCATACTCTGGCCCGGCCAACCGTCGGTATGAAAGCTGTGCTGTCACCCGTCAAAGTGCCGCGACTCGGTGGAATAGTTACAGCTTTGAGTATTCCTCGATCCGATCTCGCGAACCCTCCGGCGACGGGTTTTTTCGCGGAAGGTTGTAACTGACATCGCCGGATGACGCTCTTTGGAAGTAGCTGCGGAGGTAGCTGCCGCGTGACATGGCGGACTGAAGGTCAGGAATGACCACCCGGTCCGCATGGAGTCGTCGCGTACATTTCGAAGATCCGCGGGTCGGAGGGCTTTCAACTCCGGCCGATGGATCCTTGCCGTCATGCGGGTTGGTGGAAGTGGAAGCCTTCCGCGGATCACTTTCCCTCGCCCGGGGTTTTTCCGGAGAAAAAAGTTGTAACCGTCCTTGCGCGATGAAGCTCTTAAGTGTTGCTAACGCGCAGAACGGCAGATGGAGGCTCGGGTCTTGACAGGCCCGGCCCCCGGGAGCCTTCGCGCGTCCTTCTTATCCTGTTCCAGGGTCGATGCCTCCGTCGTCGATTTCTCGACCGACCATCGTCGCGCCGGGCGTTCCGCTACGCCCTGCGCCGGGGAGCAACACGCGCATGCACACCTTCGTTCGTCGCCTCGCCTTGATCACCTTCCTATTCGTCGGCGCCGCGGGCATGGCCCGGCGCAAGACGGCTATTTCCAGACGAATCTCGTCTCGAACCAGAAGGGCCTGGCGATCCTCACCGACCCGAACTTGCAGGATCCCTGGGGGATCGCCCTCTCGGGGTCGAGCCCGTTCTGGATCTCGGATCAGGCGAGCAGCCTCGCGACGCTTTACTCGGTCAACAAGACCACCAACGCGCCTTCCATCGTCACGCAGCTCGTCGTCGTGGTGCCGAATCTGAACGGCGCCCCCGCTTCCCCTCCTCCGGTGGAGTCCGATGGCCCGACGGGCCAGGTCAGCACGGCCGCGGCGGGCATCACCACGGTCTCGACCGACTTCAATTTCACCAAGATGGTTAATAACGTTTCCGTTACCGCCAAGGCGAGCTTCGCCTTCGCCAATCTCGACGGCTCGATCTCGGCATGGGCCGGGTTGACGGGCCCGGCCATCGTGTCGTCGGTCGGCGGTGCGTCCTTCACCGGGCTGGCGATCGGCAATTCCTCGACCGGTCCCGAGCTCTATGCCGCCGACCAGAACAGCAAGAATATCGACGTCTTCAACAACAAATTCCAGATGACCGGGAGCTTCACCGACCCGAATGCGGCGAACTTCCCGACCGGCTATGCCGCGTTCAACGTCCAGAACCTCAGTCTCAACGGAGTACAGACCCTCTTCGTCACCTTCGCCAACCAGTCGGGTACGGGCGGCATCGTGGACGAATTCACCACGAACGGGACCTTCATCAAGACGCTGATCAACGACACGGCAGGCGCCCATCTGGATGTCCCCTGGGGTCTCGCCCTCGCGCCGAGCACCTGGGGCCAGTTCGGCGGCGACCTGCTCGTCGCTAACAACAATGGACCTGGCACGATCAATGCCTACAACCCCACCACCGGCCTCTTCGAAGGCTCGCTGACGATCAACGTCGGCGGCCCTCCGGGCACGGCGGCCGACCTCTGGGGCATCTCGTTCGGTAACGGCGGCAACGGAGGATCCACCAACGTCCTCTACTTCACGGCCGGGCTTGCGAGCCAGGGGGACGGCCTCTTCGGGTCGCTCTCCGTCCCCGAGCCGAGCTCGGGCATCCTGGGCCTGATCGCCGCGGGAGTGCTCGTCGGCGGCTGGCGGTGGAAGCACCGCCGCCGCGCCCTGGCTAGTTGATGGGCGCACCCTCGTTCGGTAACCACCCGCCGCCATCGATGATCCGCCGGGAGGGTCCTGGACTCCTGCCGGTGGATCGTCGTGCGCGCGGGGCTTGCGTCCCTGCCGGTTGCCTCCCGATGCCCCTGCTCGCATACCCATTTCTCGGATTACCCCTGGACGCGTGCATCCGGTCCGTGTCCAATATTTATTCAACAGAACGCCCTCGGATCCGAGGCGTCTGGAGATCAATGGGGAGAGTCGATCCGAGAATGAAGACGATCAAGCTCCGGTGGGTGGTGACGGGACTCGTGGCCTTCGCGACTGCGGCCGCCACCATACCGGCGATCGCGATCCTGGTTGCCCCCGCATCGGCGATCGCGGACGAGCCGAAGGCCGACGACGCGTTCCAGCGACACGTCCTGCCCTTGCTCGAGCGTTACTGCGTCGACTGCCACATGGAGGAAGATGCGCAGGCGGGGATCGCCCTGGACCGCTTCGAGGATCAGGCAGCGGCCGTCAAGGACGGCCAGACCTGGCTCCGGGTCCGGGACGCGGTCCAGGGGCGGATCATGCCGCCGGCGGACAAGCCCCAGCCCTCGGTCGAGGAGCTGGACCGGATCGTCGCGTGGATCGAGAACGACTTCCTGGCCGCCCAGTGCGGCAAGCAGGCCAGCTCGGCACCGGTCGTGATCCGCCGGCTGAACCGGCAGGAGTACGACAACACGATCCGCGACCTGCTCGGGACTCGACCTCCACCTCGCCGATGCCTTCCCGCCCGACGATATCGGGTTCGGCTTCGACAACGTCGGCTCGGCGCTCAACATCTCGCCCGTCCACGTCGAGAAGTATCTCGACGCCGCCGAGGTGGCCCTCGATCGGGCGATCGTCCTGCCCGACGCCGAGCGAATACTCGCCCATCGAGCTGATCGGCCTGAAGACCTACCCGCTGCCGCCGAAAGCGGCGGTCGAGTTCGCGCACTCGCTGAAGCCCGGGCGGTACCTGGCCGATTTCAGCCTGGTGCGGGTCGGGATCGCCGAATCCGTCCCGCCGCCGCGGCTGGTGATCGGGTTCGGCAAGGACCGTCGGACCGTGGACGCCGTCCAGGTCCAGGACGAGACGGTCGTCTATCGATACTGGCTGAAGGTCGCCGAGGGCGACAAGCTCGTCCACGTCGCGCTGGCCCCCGGCCAGGCCAAGGATGCGAACCTCGTCAAGCCGGCGGAGGTCGCCGCCAACGTGAGCGGCGACAAGCGATACGGGAACGAGACCGCGGTCTGCACGTCGACTCGATGGTCGTGCGCGGTCCCGTCCCGTCGACGACCGATCGGCTTCCCGAGTCGCATCGGAGGATCCTGTCTCGCAACCCCGAGTTACGGCGACCAGTCGCGGCTCGATTGCGCCCGCGAGGCGATCGCCCGGTTCGCCGGAACGGGCCTTCCGGCGGCCGGTGCCGACCGGACGAGGTGGATCGCGTCCTGAGGATCTTCCGGCTGGCCCACGACCGGGGCGAGAGCTACGAGCGTTGCGGTCCAGCTCGCCCTGACGACGGTGCTCGCCTCGCCCGAGTTCCTGTTCCTGGTCGAGCCCGAGGAGACGCGCGAGGACCGCCCGCTGACCGAGTTCGAGCTGGCCAGCCGGCTCTCGTATTTCCTCTGGAGCAGCATGCCCGACGAGGAGCTGTTCCGCGAGGCCCGCGCAGGGGACGCTGCGGGCCAACCTCCGCCGGCAGGTCGTCCGGATGCTCGACGACCCCAGGTCGAGCGCAGTTCGTGGAGAACTTCGCCGGCCAGTGGCTGCAGCTCCGCAAGCTGGGCGGGGTGGCCCGCGACAAGGACCTGTTCCCCGGCTTCGACGACTCGTTGCGGGACGCGATGCGGCGCGAGACCGAGCAGTATCTTCGCGCACATCCTCCGGAACAATCGCAGCGTGCTGGAACTGCTCGACTCCGACTACACGTTCGTCAACGAGGCCGCTGGCGCAGCCATTACGGGATCGAGGGCGTCAAGGGCGAGGCGTTCCGGCAGGTGACCCTGGCCGACCGGCGGCGGGGCGGCGTGCTGACGCAGGCGAGCGTCCTGACGCTGACGTCCAACCCGAACCGGACCTCGCCGGTGAAGCGCGGGCAGTGGATCTTGCAGCAGATCCTCGGGACGCCGCCCCCGCCGCCGCCGCCCGACGTCCCCAAGCTCGACGAGAGCCAGCAAGGCCGCCGAGGCCGCCTCGCTCCGCGAGCGGATGGAGCTCCACCGGACCAAGCCGGAATGCGCCTCGTGCCATCAGCAGATGGACCCGCTCGGCTTCGCCCTGGAGAACTTACGACGCCGTCGGGCCGCTGGAGGACCATGGACGGCGGCTCCCGGATCGACCCGTCCGGAGAGCTGATCGGCGGGCGCAAGTTCGCCGACGTCGCCGAGTTGAAGCGACTCCTCGCGACCACCGCCGACCAAGAAATTCGCGAGGACTCTCGTCGAGAACCTGCTGACCTATGCGCCTGGGACGCGGGCCTCGAAGCCTACGACTATTGCACGGTCGAGGACATCCGCAAACAGCTTGCCGCCAACGACTATCGGATCCAGACCATCATCTTCGGGATCGTGGAGAGCCGGGCGTTCCAGAATCGGGGCGTAGCGTGGCAGTGGCAAGTAACCCAACGAAGGGAAAGGACATATGACGACTCACCTGAACCGCCGAACCATGCTCCGCGGGATGGGAGCCGCCCTGGCACTCCCGTGGATGGAGAGCCTGCCGGCCGTCGCGCGAGCGGCCGCGAATGTCCGCGAAGCCGCCCGTCCGGATGTGCTTCTGGTACGTCCCCAACGGCGTGCACCTGCCGGCCTGGTTCCCGAGGCGCGAGGGGCCGCTGGTCGACCTGCCCGAGACGCTCCGGCCGCTCTCGTTCGCCCGCGACTATCTCAACTGCTTCCACGGCCTGACGCACAACACCGCGCTCGACCAACGGCGACACCGAGGGCTGCGGCCACGGCCAGGGCTCGGCGAGCTTCCTGACCGGCGCCCAGGCGTACAAGACGCAGGACGCCGTCCGCGTCGGCATCTCCGCCGACCAGCTCTATGCGCGACACGTCGGCGACGAGACCCGCTTCTCCAGCCTCGAGCTGGGCTGCGAGTCGGCCCGTTCGGGCAACGCGTTCGGCTACAGCGGGACCTACAAGACGCACATCTCCTGGCGGACGCCGACCTCGCCCGCGCCCTACGAGATGAATCCCAAGGTGGTCTTCGACCGCCTGTTCACCAAGGGGACCAGCAGCCTGACGCAAGCCGACGGTCGCCGATCGCGACTTCTACCGCAGGAGCATGATCGACTACGTGCTGGACGACGCCAATCGCCTCCGCAATCGCGTCGCGCAAGACCGACCGGCGCAAGCTGGACCAGTACCTGACCGGCGTCCGCGAGGTCGAGCGGCGGATCCAGCAATCGCACGGCGGCGGTGAAGGTCACCGGGGCCGAGTTCCCGAGGCCCGCGGGCATCCCGGAAGACTTCGACGAGCACCTGCGCCTGATGTGCGACCTGATGGTCCTGGCCTTCCAGACCGACAGCACGCGAGCCTCCAGCTTCATGGTCACCAAGGAAGCCACCGACCGGAACTATCCCTGGCTGGGCTTCACCGACGGGCACCACGAGCTCTCGCACCACGCGGGCGAGGCGGAGAAGAACCGGAAGCTCCGCGAGATCGACCGCTACCACATCTCGATCCTGGCCTACATGGTCGAGAAGATGATGACGTCGAGGAGGCCGACGGCACGACCCTCCTCGACAACTCGATGGTCCTCTACGGCAGCGGGATCAGCGACGGCGACCGTCACGACCACGTCAACCTGCCGGTCATCGTGGTCGGCAAGGGCGGGGGCACGCTGCGATCGGGCCAGCACCTGAAGTGCCGGCCGGAGACGCCGATGTCCAACCTGCTGCTGGCCATGCTCCAGCAGGCCGGCGTCCCGGTCGATCGCTTCGGCGACAGCACCGAGCCCCTGCCGGGCCTGTTGACCTGATCCTCGCATCCAACCCCGATTTTGCGACATGAGGGAGCCGATTTGTGTGGATTCGTAGCCTGGGCCGGGCCGTCGTGCTAGTTGCCGTCTGCGGGCGCCGGTCTTGAAGGCTACGGCCCAAGACGGGTCGGCCGCCGATCCTGCGAAATCACTGATGGCCAAACTGCGATCCAAGGACGTGGATGTCCGCCGAGGTCGCGGCGAGCGCAGCTCCGGATGTCCGGCCGGGACGTGCAGCGGAACGCGCTGCCGGTGCTGATCGACCTGCTGATGAAGGAGAAGGACGGCCAGGTCCGCCTGGCGGTCCTCGATACGGTCACCGCCCTGGGCCCCGACGCCGCACCGGCCGTCCCCGCGCTCGTCCAGACGCTGCGGACCGACTACGGAGGCCAGGGGCAGGAGGAGTCGCACCAGGATTACCGGTCGGCCCTGGCCCTGGCGGCCATCGGCAAGCCGGCCGTCGAGGGCCTGCGCGGCCTGCTGAAGGAGCGGAAGGAGAACGTCCGCGCCGAGGTCGATCATGGGCCTGGGCCGGATCGGGCCCGACGCGGCTGCGGCCGTCCCCGACCTCATCCCCTTGCTCGGCGACAAGAGCGAACGGATCCGCCACGAGGCCGCCCTCGCCCTCGGTCGGATCGGCACGCCGCGGTCGATCCGCTGATCGCCGCGTCCACGGACAAGGAGTCCGATCGTCCGCGCGCGTGCGATCGAAGGCCTGGGAAACCTGTCCTCGACCGCGACGATCGGGTCAATGCGGCGGTCCTCAAGGGCACGCACGATGTGGTCGCCGGAGGTCCGGGCGGCGGCGGTGACCGTCGCTGTCGCGGTCTGCCGTTGCCGGACGAGGTCCTGTTGCCGGCCCTCGCGGAGAATCTGAGTCGCGACGAGGAACCGATCCGGCTGGCTGCGATCGACCTGCTCGTCGAGCGACGGTCGCTGCTGGCTCGGATGGCGCCGGAGCTCGACGTCCCTTTTGACGTCGAATAATGACGGCGTCTCGCGCCACGCCGCGTTCCTGCTCGGCAAGCTCGGGACACCCGCCGATCCCCCGACTGCTCAATGCCCTCCGCGACGGGCGCAGTCGCATCGAGCCGATCGCCGAGGCACTGGCGCAGATCGGCCGGCCGGCGGTCGGGCCGCTCTCGGAGGCGGTCAAGTCCCCGGAGTCTCGCGTCCGACGCGGGGCCGCGCTGGCGCTGGGGCAGATCCGTCCGCCGGCCCCGGGTACCGTGCCGAAGCTGATGACCGGCCTGGACGACCCCGACCCGCAGGCCAAGGCGGCGTTCCTCACCGCCATCGGATACCTCGGCCCGCGAGCCGGCGAGTCGGTTCCGGCCGTGCGCGGCCTGCTGCACGACCCGTCTGCCGGAGGTTCGGCATCGAAGCCATTCGACATCCTCTATCAATCCGCCCCGCGGGACGACCGACTGCTCGGCGACCTGCGAGCGATGGTCGACGACGCGGACCCACGCGTGCAGCGGCAGGCGATCGACACGATCCGCTTCCTCGGTCCGACGGGCCGCAAGGCCCTGACCGACGTCATCGGCAAGTTGAGCAGCAAGGACCCCGAAGTGCGGCTCGCCGCCGCGGAGATGATCGGCAGTCACGGCCAGGCCGCGGCCGAGGCGGTCCCGGCCCTCGGCGTCCTGCTGGACGATCCGACGCCGAAGATCCGGACGATCGCCGCACAGACCCTGGGCCAGATGGGCAAGGCGGCGCAACCGACGTTCGACCGGCTGTCCACGCTGCTGGCCGCCGAGCAGGTCGAGGTCCGCGAGGCGGCCACGACGACATTGGGGAGCCTGGAGCTGGAAGCCGAGGTCGTCAGGCCGGCCCTGGCCCGGGCGCTCCGCGACGACAAGACCGAAGTGCGTCGCGCGGCCACGAAGGCGATCCAGCGATTCGGACCCCAGGGGGCGATCTTCATCCCGGACATCATCGCGATGGCCGGCGGCAAGGAACCCCTCAGGACCGTCGAGCGATCGCTCCGCCGGTTCGAGCGACGAGGGCCCGGACGCCAAGGTCGATCCCCGAGTTCGTCAAGCTGCTCGAGCACAAGGAATCGGCGGTGCGCCTGCTGGCTATCCGATACCTGGGACTCGCCGGCCCGAGTGCCCGCGAGGCGATCCCGGCCCTGGAACGTCTGCGCGAAGATCCCAGCGCCGACGTCCGCAAGCAGGCGGAGTCCGTGGTCAAACAGATCAAGGCCAAATCGGAATCCGGTTCGCAGAAGGCCGATCGCGTATAATCGACGAGGACGAGGCGATCAGATAGCCAGTGGCCCGGGGCGGACGCGGACTTTTTCTCGGGATCGAAGATGCTCATCGAGCTGGAGAATGTCTCCAAGACCTACGGCAAGCTCTCGGCGCTGGGGGGCCTGTCGGTCGCGCTGCCGGAGGGCGCGATCGGCCTGCTTGGTCCCAACGGGGCGGGCAAGACGACGATGATCCGCACCCTGCTCGGGCTGATCGCGATCGATTCGGGGCAGGGGACGATCCTGGGGATGGACATCCGCACGCAACGCCTGGCGATCCGCCAGGCCACCGGGTTCGTGCCCGAGGACGAATGCCTGTTCCCCGGCATGAACGGCGTGGCGGCCGTCGCCTACGCGGGAGAGCTGGTGGGGATGGGCCCCAAGGACGCCTTGCAGCGCGCCGACGAGGTGCTCGACTACGTCGGACTGGGCGAGGCCCGCTACCGACGGCTCGAGTCGTATTCGACCGGGATGAAACAGCGGTTCAAGATCGCCGCGGCGATCGTCCACGACCCACGGCTGCTAATCCTCGACGAGCCGACCAATGGCATGGATCCCGCCGGCCGCGACGACGTGCTCGAATTGACCACCGACCTGTCGCGCAACAAGGGGATGAGCCTGCTCTTCTCCAGCCACCTGCTCCCCGATGTCGAGGCGGTCTGCGAGTACGTCATGGTCCTGGGACGCGGCCGGCTGCTGGCGCAGGGGCGGATTGCCGACCTCAAACAGGCACACAAGCTCGAATACGAGCTCCGCGTCAAGGGCGATCCGACTCGGTTCTCCGAGCAGCTCGCGGCGCGGGGGATCCCGGCGGAGGTGATCGATGACCACCTCCTGGTGTCTCTCCCGCCGGGCATGCCGGCCGGCACGGTCTGGGAGGCCGCCCGCGACGCCAGCGAGCAGGTCCGCTCCCTCCGGCCCAGGCGGGGGACCCTCGAAGAAGTCTTCCTCGGCGCCCTCGGGGGGAAAAACTGATGCCGATCTTCGACCAGGGATACCAGCACTGGCACGGCAAGCTCTCCGGCCAGGCCGGACGCTGGCTGCCGATCACACGCAACGGGGTCCAGGTCCAGCTCAAGAACCGGTATATCCGCTGGTTTTTGATGGCGGCCTGCCTCCCCGCGCTGGTGCTCACCGGCCTCCTGGCCATCTGGGGCCTCTTCGAGCAGGGCTCCGAGTTCCTCAGGCCGTACCTGTTCCTCTTCCAGAACCTCCCGGCGGATATCCGGTCCGGGCCGAAAGCGTTCCGGACACCGCTCTGGACGCTGGCTTTCCGCCAGTTCTTCGACATCCAGCTCACCGTCTCGATGATCCTCGTGCTCCTGGTCGGGCCGGACCTCATCAGCCAGGATCTCCGTTTCAACGCCATCCCGCTCTACCTCTCGCGGCCCATGCGGCGATTCGAATACTTCCTGGGGAAGCTGGGCGTGATCGCGGTGTTCCTCTCGGCCGTGACGATCGTGCCGGCCGTGCTGGCGTTCGTGCTGGGCTACGGCTTCAGCCTCGATCCGGCCGTGATCCGCGACACGGGCCGGTTGCTGCTGGCCTCGATCGCGTACGGGATCATCGTGGTGGCCTCGGCCGGACTGATGATGCTGGCGCTCTCCTCGCTATCGCGGAACTCGCGATACGTCGGCGCGATGTGGCTGGGGCTGTGGATCATCAGCAACATGACGTCGGGCGTGCTGGAGCGGACCGTGCGGGCCGACTGGTGCCCGCTGGTCTCCTACACCAACAACCTGCGTCGGGTCCGCGATGCCCTGTTCGATGCCGAGACCTCGTGGGACAAGGTCATGAACGTCTTCCAGGTCGGTCGACAGGCCGGCCAGAATCTCATGATGGGGCCGTTCGGGCCGGGCCGAGGGCCGCGGTCTCGCGGAGGGCCGCCGCGGTCGCCCTCGCCGCTCGCAATCACGCCGGACGGTCGGACGGGGCGGCGCGAATCGGATCGGGTACGCCGGTCGCCGCTGGCGCCCGAGACCTATCCCTGGCAATGGTCGGCCGGGGTCCTCGCCGGCCTGGCGACGGCCTCCGTCGCCGTCCTCATGACGCGGATCCGCAGCCTCGACCGGCTCCGATGAACGGAGCGATCGGATTTTCGAGCAGCACGGATGAGTCGCTCGTCGATGCGGGAGACCACGGATTTGAACTCAGACAGAAGAGATTTTGAACACGAAATGCACGAAATACACGAAAGGGAAAAACAGATGAATCAAGAAATAAGGATCAAAATTTGAAGCTTTACCATGGAATGATTCATCGAGTTTTTTCGTGTATTTCGTGTTCAAAATCTCTTCTTTTCCGAGTGCCTCCGCGATGGAATCCAATATCACGGAATCCGGATCCAGCCCGCCGATCATCGAGTTCCGTTCGGTCTCGAAGTGGTACGGCCAGGTGATCGGCCTGAACAACCTGTCGCTCCGCCTGCCGGCGGGCGTGACGGGACTGCTGGGTCCGAACGGCTCGGGGAAGAGCACGCTCCTGCAACTGGCGACCGGCCAGCTGCGGCCCAGCCAGGGCGAGGTGAAGGTGCTGGGTCATCGCCCGTGGAACCATCCGGGGCTGAACCGTTATATCGGGCTCTGCCCGGAGCAGGATGCGTTCTTCGAGTGGATGTCCGGCCGGGAGTTCCTGGTCGCCTGCGCGCTCCTGGGCGGCCTGGGCCGGCGCGGTGCGCGCGATGCGGCCGAGCGGGCGCTGGAGATGGTCCGGATGACCGAGCACGCCGGCCGGCCGATCCGCGGCTATTCGAAGGGGATGCGGCAGCGGATCAAGCTGGCCCAAGCCATGGTCCACGACCCGATCGTGCTGTTCCTCGACGAGCCGCTGACGGGCACCGATCCGGTCGCCCGCCGCGAGCTGATGGATCTCATCCTCGACTGGGGTCGCCAGGGCCGGACCGTCCTGGTCTCCAGCCACGTCTTCCACGAGATCCAGGCGCTGACGCGGTCGATCGTGCTGCTGAGCCGGGGTCGGCTGATCGCCGAGGGGGATGTGCGTCAGATCCGCGACCTGATCGACGAGCACCCGCATCGGATCGTGCTCAAGTCATCGGGAGCCCGGGCGCTGGCCGCCAAGCTGGTGCGGTGCGACGATGTCGTGGGGGTCGAGCTGAAGCGGGACGACGGGTCGATCGTGGTGGAGACCCGCCTGCCCGACCTCTTCTACGGGCGACTGGTCCACCTGGCACTGGAAGCCGACACGCCGATCGAGGAAGTGTATTCCGACGACGACAACCTGGAAGCCGTCTTCAAATACCTGGTGAACTCATGACGTCGCCCTCTCCCTCGCCCCAACCGGAGCCATCGCAGGCCGGCGCGAGCACCCTCGAAGGCGTACGGCATCGGATCGAGGCCGTCCCGGTCCCGCTCTCGCGCCGGGTCAGCCCCTGGGCGATCCTGACGATCGTGCAGATCACCGTCGCGCGGCAAGGGCGTGGGCTCCGTCTGCTGATCCTCGCCGTCCTCTTCTCCCTGCCGATCGTCATCGCGATCTTGACGCGGCAATTCCAGAATCCGTATGAGCCCGAGTCGATCGAGGCGGCCCTGATCCTCGGCCTGATCTTCCAGGCTTTGTTGCCGATCTCGGCCCTGCTGTTCGCCTCGGGCATGGTGCAGGACGACATCGAGGAGCAGACGCTGACCTATCTCCTGGTCCGGCCGGTCCCGCGATGGGCGATCTACCTGGCCAAGCTCCTGGGCACGTTCGTGGTGACGTCGATGCGCGCCCTGGTCTTCACGGTCGCGACGCTGGTCGCGATCTACTGGGGCGAGGCCGGCCTCATCAAGCCGGTCCTGACCGAGCGCGCCCCGATCATCGTCGCGCTAGTGGCGTTGTGCCTGTCGGCCTACGTGGCGATCTTCGGCGGCATGAGCCTCTGGGTGCGCCGGACGCTCGTCATCGGCGCCGTCTACATCGTGCTCTTCGAGGGGGTCTTCGCGAATATCGACTTCGTCATCCGGGAGGCGACAGTGATGTACCACATCCGGGTGCTGGCCGTCCGATGGCTCGACATGCCCGGCGCCGAATGGTCGATCGACCTGACGACCGCCCCCGCGGCCTCGACGAGCCTGATCGTGCTCCTGAGCGTGAGCGTCGCGTTCGCGGCGTTCGGCGCCCTGACGTTCGGCACGCGCGAGTTCCGCGTCAAGACGCCCGAGGGGAGTTGAGCGAAGATCGAGACGATCACTCGAAGAACCGTCGCACCGCGATAGCGAAACCGGGCAGGATGTCGGGGAGCGTCAGCTCGTCGTCGGACTTGAGGGTGAGCGAAAGTCGGTCGGAGAAATAGAGGGTGGCTGTCCGCGATTCGTCGTCCAGCACGACGACGACCGTGACTCCGGCATCCAGATACTCCACGACCTTGGCAAGGACCTTCGGCCATCGGTCGCTCGGTGATCGGACCTCGACGACGAGCTCGGGCACTTCCGGTCCGAGATTGTCCGGCAGCGGCCCCTTCGGGAGCCGGCTGTAGCTGTAGTACGCGATGTCCGCGCCTCGAACCGTATCCGGATCGCGCTGGGTGATCACCCCGGCGTCATTGCTCAGGACATGGCCGAGGTCGTGGTCTTCGGCGAAGTTACCGAAGATTCTGTCCGCCTTGCTGCAAATCTGGCCATGACGTCGATTGGGCTGGGACAATGGCACAATCCTTCCTCGAACGAGCTCCTCGAGACGACCCGGATCGGGTCGCCGGGCGTACTCCTCGGCGGTCATGAGAGTGGGTGCGGGCACCAGTGCGGTGGACATGGCATTCTCCTGGCAGGGTCCTCGATGATGCGATTATCGCAAGAATCCGACATCGGGCCTAGGCCGGGGAGATCGACATTTCGACATTCGGCTCCCGACGACTTCACATCGGGGAAGCCCATGATCTAGCTTGTAGTAGGCCAGAGTAAGGAGGTCGCCGATCATGCCCAAAGACTTGATCCTCAGCTCGCTGGAGATCCAGCGATTCCGGTGCTTCCGCGAATTGCGGATCGGGCATCTGGGGCGGGTGAATCTGATCGTCGGCAGGAACGACGTCGGCAAGTCGTCGATCCTGGAGGCGTTGCGGCTCTTCGCGAGGCCCGGTTCCCAGGCCGATCTCCTGGAGGTCTTCTCGGCCCGAGACGAGGTCTCGATCGCCGAAGTGGAGGCGTGGGATAACGGTCATATCCCGGATTTCCTCGCCGAGGGCCTCTTCTTCGGCCGGGTGGCATCCACGGGGGAAGACGGCGCGATCCGGATCGGCCCGCTGGATTCGTTCATCAGTACGCTCAGGATCTTATTCCATGTGAGTTATTCGCGCGCGATGTTGAAGAATCAGCCGGGCGGCCCCCACGCGAATCACGAGGGCACCGCCGGGTCGTCCTCGAACGCGCGATCGCTCCTCTTCCGGGTCGGGCCCGCGACCCGAGTCATCCCGATCGCTCGGATGATCCCCGGCGGGGCGGCCGTCCCCCACAGGGACGGGCATTCGCAGGCCCGAACCGAGGAGACCTTCAGTGCCTCGGTCAGCGAGGTCACGCTCCAGCACGTGCGGCCCGACGGCCTGGGCGCGAGCGGCATCGCCCGGCTCTGGGAAGAGGTCTCCCTGTCCCCGCGCGAGGCCCACGTGATCGACGCCCTGCGCATCGTCTCGCCCGGCGTCGCCCGCGTGGCGACGCGCGGTCTCGGAGGGCGCGTCGGCGACCATTCGAACGGGCGCGATGCCGCCGGCAGGGTCCCGTTCGTCAAGCTCGACGGCCTCGACGAACCGATCCCCCTCCGTGCGCTCGGCGACGGCGCGAATCGGATCGTCGGCCTCGCCCTGGCCCTGGTCCATGCCAAGGGCGGGCTGCTCCTCGTCGACGAGATCGAGAACGGCATCCATTACTCCGCGCAGGCCGATCTCTGGCGGTGGATCTTCGAGACCGCGGCTCGCCTGCGCGTCCAGGTGTTCGCGACGACGCACAGCTACGACTGCATCAAGGCGTTCGAGAAGGCCGCCGGCGAGAGCCGAGAGGAGGGGGTCCTGATACGGCTCGCGCGCAGGGGAGACCGGACGCTCGTCGGCGAATTCGTTGAGGCGGAACTGGAGACCGCGGTCGAAGGAAATATCGAGGTCCGCTGATGACCGATCGAAGTCTACTCGTCGTCGAGGGCGCGGAGGATCAACGGGTGGTCCGCGCGATCGCCACGCGACATGCTTTTCCGCGCGAATTCCAGGTGCTCGCCGAGGGCGCATGGGAGACGCTCCTCGCGCGGATGCCCATTCACTTGAAGCCCGGCACCGAGCTGGAACGCTTCGGGATCATCGTCGACGCCGAGGCCGATATCCAGGCGCGCTGGCTCGAGATCAAGCGAACTTTGGAGCAAGCCGGTTACGACCAGTCTCCCGATGATCCCGACCCTGCCGGGACGATCATCGATGATGAGGATTTGCCCCGGGTCGGCGTCTGGATCATGCCGGATAACCGGTCGCCCGGCAGGCTGGTGGATTATCTAATGGACCTCGTCCCGGAAGGGGATTCCCTCTTCGAGCGGGCCAGGCGATGTGTCGATGAGATTCCGGCCGAGGATCGGCGTTTCGCGGAGGCCCATCTCAATCAGGCGATCGTCCATACCTGGCTCGCCTGGCAGGATGATCCGGGAACCTCCTTCGGCCAGGCGTTCCAAGAACGATACTTCGCTTGGGATGGCCCGCCCGTGCAAAGCCTGATGGACTGGTTGACCCGGCTATTCGCGTGAGGGACAATGGCTGGGACATCGAGGTTACTACGTGGATGCGCCATGGCGTTCCCCCCGCACCATCGCCCTGCATAAGCCCTACGACGTCCTGTGCCAGTTCGGCGATGCCGAGGGCCGGGCCACGTTGAAGGCATTCGTGCCGATCCCGGGGATCTATCCCATCGGCCGGCTCGACCGCGATAGCGAGGGCTTGCTCCTCCTGTCCGACGACGGCCCGTTGGCCCATCGCCTGACCGACCCGCGTTTCGAGCATCCCAAGACGTATCTCGTCCAGGTCGAGCGCGTGCCTGATGTCGAGGCGCTAGAAGCCCTGCACCGGGGCGTCGTCCTGAACGACGGCCCGACCCGTCCGGCCGAGGTCGAGCTCCTGGGCGACCCACCGAACTTGCCGGAGCGATCCGTACCGATCAGGTTCCGCAAGAACGTGCCGACGGCCTGGCTGCATCTGACCATCCGCGAGGGCCGCAACCGGCAGGTCCGTCGGATGACCGCCGCCGTCGGCCATCCCACCTTGCGGCTGATCCGCGTCGCGGTCGGGCCGATCCGGCTCGGCGACCTCGCGCCCGGCGAGTGGCGGGACCTGAGCGAGGCGGAACTCCTGACCTTGTCGCAGATCCGGGACGGGAACGCGAAGGCCCCCGGACGCCCGCAATCCCGGCGCAATCCGCGAAACCGGAAGCCTCGCCGATCGTGACGGATGCCGCCCGCCTTTCTCACCTCCAATTCGCCTCACCTTTTCGGATAGGCCGGGGTACACTGGACGTGAATCAACCGGCGTGGTCGGGCCGGCGTGAGCGCCGATCGATTCGGGAGGGAGGAAAGTTTCGGCGATGGCCAGTCCAGCTCGGGTCGACAAGATGGTCACACTCGAAGAGTTCCTCCGGATGCCGGAGATCGACGAGCATCCGTACCTGGAGTACATCGACGGGAGCATCGAGGCCAAGGTGTCTCCTCAGAAGCAACACGGTCTGCTCGAGAAAGGACTCATGAGCCACATCGACGCCCACTGCGAATCCGACGCAACTCGGTGCAGACCTTCCCCGAGTTGCGCTGCACGTTCGCGGGCCGATCGATCATCCCTGATGTCGTATTCTTGCTCGACGAGCACATCGAGACCGACGAGGATGACGTGGTCCTCGACCCCACGCCGCGACCGCCGGATCTCCACATCGAGATCGTCTCGCCCGACCAATCGGTTCAGAAGTGCCGCGAGAAGTTGGTCTTTTCCAGGGCCAATGGTTGCCCGCTGGGCTGGCTGATTAACCCCAAGCGTAGGACGGTTCAGGTTTATCGCGCCGGTCGTCGTCCCAGACTCGTCACCATCGATGGCGTCCTCGACGGCGACCCTGTCCTTCCGGGGTATCGCCTACCTGTCGTTGAGCTGTTCAACTGGATGAAGCGGCCGAGGCGGAATCGCAAGCCTTCGTCCCCGCCGTCTCCGGACCCTACCCCGGGAGGGCCGGGCTGATGTCCACACCCGGCGAGTCGCCCAACGGCCACGCCGCCCAGCCCTTGCGGCTGGCCTTCGATGCCGGCACGCTCCTGGTCGAGGGCCTGATCGAGAATGAAGAGCATGGCCTTCCCGGTTTGAAGTACGACTTCCGCACCCGTCAGTTCCGCGCCGAGGCGATCTGGTACCGGACGATCGTCGAGCAGTTGCGATCCAGGAAGCGGGCCTACCAGGACGCCGCGCGGGCCTATGAACCGTCGCCGTGGCGGATCCGCGTCGCCAAGGAGGCGTTCCCGCATCAGGTCGAGGGCCTGAAGGCCTGGTGGGACGCCGGCGGAAGGGGCACCGTCGTCCTGCCGACCGGGACCGGCAAGACCCACCTGGCGAACCTCTGCATCGAGCGCGCCGGCCGGCCCACCCTGGTCATCACGCCGACCATCGACCTGATGAACCAGTGGTATGACGAGCTGGTGCTGAGCTTCGGCGTCGAGGTCGGCCTGCTCGGCGGCGGCTACTACGACATCCGGCCGCTGACCGTCACGACCTACGACTCGGCCTATCTCAACATGGATCGGCTCGGCAACCGGTTCGGCTTCCTCGTCTTCGACGAGTGCCACCACCTCCCCGGCCCGACCTACGGCCTGGCGGCGACCTGCGCCCTCGCCCCGTTCCGCCTGGGACTCACCGCCACCCCCGAGCGCGCCGACAACGCGCATACGCACCTGGATCAGTTGATCGGTCCGATCGTCTACCGGCGCGAGATCACGCAGCTCCGCGGGCTGTACCTGGCCGATTACCGCGTGATGACCCTGTACGTCCAGTTGAGCGACGAAGAACGGTCACGCTACGAGCAGGCGCGGGAGATCTATCGCGGGTTCGTCCGGGACGCGGGCATCGACATGAGGGGTCCCAAGGGCTGGAGCCAGTTCATCTACGTGGCTCACCAGTCGGCCGAGGGCCGCGAGGCGTTCCGCGCCTATCGCGAGCAGCGCCGGCTCGCCCTGGCCGCGCCGGCCAAGCTCAACCTCCTGGGCCGCCTGCTCGAGCGGCACAACGGCGACCGCGTGCTGATCTTCACCGACGACAACGCGACGGTCTACACCATCGCCCGCCAGTTCCTGGTCCCGGTCATCACCCACCAGACCAAGACCAAGGAGCGCCGCGAGGTCCTGCTGCGGTTCAACGCCGGCACCTATCCGATCGTCGCCACCTCGCGGGTGCTCAACGAGGGGGTCAACGTCCCCGAGGCGAACGTCGCGGTCGTGCTCTCCGGCTCGGGCTCGGTCCGCGAGCACGTCCAGCGGCTGGGCCGCGTCCTCCGCAAGGCGGGCGACAAGGAGGCCGTCCTCTACGAGGTCATCACCCGCGACACCGTCGAAGAATTTACTTCCAACCGCAGGCGCCAGCACGACGCCTACGATGGGAACAAACCGCCTCCGGAACCGCGTGGATAGGTCTTGGAGAGATTCACCTCCCTCTTTAGGTAACGCGATCATGTCGAACAAAGAGATCGTCATTGAGACAATCCGTCAGCTTCCCGAGCACCTGACCATCGAGGAGATTGCTGACGAGATCGCCCTCCTCGCCGGCATCCGCAGGGGCCTGGATGACATCAAAGCGGGTCGCACGGTCACACATGACGAGGTGAAGAAGAGGCTGCAAACGTGGACTACAAACTGATCTGGGCCGAGGAAGCCTTGACCGACTTTGAGGCGATTATCACTCATGTCGCTCAGACCAACCCTCGCGCCGCCGAAAAGCTAGGAAATGCGATGATTCGACACATCGAGGTTCTGAGCACCTTCCCCCGGATTGGTCCCCGTCATCCGAAAGCCGCGCACGAGGGGATCAGGGAGATCCTTTCGGGGAAGTATCGTATCCTCTATAAAGTGGACGATCAGCTCAAATCCGTCGAGATCGTGAAGATCTGGCACGGAGCACAAGACGAGCCCGAGCTTCCGGATCTATTGAATTGATCTGTTGTCGGACAGATGGAAGGCTTTCCAGGGTTGACCGATTCCACATTGGCCCCTCGATAGGACGATCGGTTCTCATGCTCACCGGTGACCTGGTCGGAGTGAGGATCTCGAAGCAGCGGGTGATCCCGCTGTACATCAAGCGCGAGGATCCGCAATGGCTGGAGGTGGCCGAGAGCCTGCTACTGCTCTTCCGCGAGGGGACCGGGATGACCCGGGGCGAGATCGAGAGCGAGGTCGACGAGCTCTTCGGCGGCGGCGGCAAGGCGACGCAGGTCCAGCGCGGGCTGGCGAAGGTCCTGGAGGACCGCGCCGAGTTCGAGGTGGTCGCCGACATCCCGCCCGAGGAGGTCCGCGAGAAGGTCTTCACGGCCGCCGCGGAATACCGCCGCCGGTTGCTCACGGGGGCATCCGTGCCGGGCCAGCGGCCCCAGTTCCACCGCGATGAAGTCGTGCGCGCGGTGGCCGCCGAGCTGAAGCTCGAGCCCGACGCCGTGCTCAACTCGCTCTTCGCCGACCTTCGCGACGAGAACCGCCTCCTCAGCTTCGAGGACATCACGGCCCAGCGGCTGGTCGATCGTTATAACGTGGCACTGGCCCAGTCCGTGCTGCTCCGCTCGGTCCAGGTCCGGGTCGAGGTCCGCAACGAGAAGCCGGCGCGGTATCGTCAGCTCTTCCGACGGCTCAAATTCCACCGGCTGCTCTATCGGGTCGAGGGGAGCATGCGCGATGGCTACGTCTTGCAGATCGACGGGCCCTTGAGCCTCTTCAGCGCCACGACGAAGTATGGACTCCAGGTCGCGTGGTTCCTGCCATCGCTCTTGCACTGCGCCGACTTCCGCCTCGACGCCGAGCTGCGATGGGGCCCGAAGCGCGAGCCCCGGGGCTTCCACCTGGAGGCCGGCGACGGCCTGGTCTCGCACCAGGCGGACACCGGCACCTTCGCGCCGGCCGAGCTGGCCGCGTTCGTCGAGCGGTTCCGCCAGGTCGCGCCGGCCTGGGAGATCACCGAGAGCACTGACGTCATCGAGCTGGGCCGCGAAGGCATCTGGGTCCCCGACTACCGGCTGGTCCACAAGCCCACCGGCACCGACGTGCTCTTCGAGGTCGTCGGCTTCTGGAAGCGGGCGAGCCTGGAACGCCTCCTGAAGCTCTTGCCACAGCACGGCCCACCCCGGTTCCTCCTGGCCATCTCCGATCGCCTCAAGGTCGACGAGGAGGCCATGCAGGAGCTCCAGGGCCCGATCCTTCGGTTCAAGGAGATCCCCAATGCCTCCGAGCTGGTCGGTCTCCTCGACACGTTTCTCGGGGGGCCTGGCGGCGATCGAGGATTGTTCCGCTAGAGGATGGGGCAGGAGCAAAGCTTACCGTCCTCTGCGACCGCCGCCTTTCGTTCACTCCTTCGATGGCTCCGGGGGAGCCTCGACGTCTGAGAGCGGAAAGTCGAACGTGTTGGACTCCGCCTTGACCTCGGCCTTGAGGGTCGTGGAGCGCGGATCGCCGTAGCCGACGGGGATAAGGCTCTTCGTGGCCGCCGCGGCCTTCGCGCTATACTGCGGGGGTAGTTTGGGATTCTCTCTCCCCGCGTCCTTCTGGAAGTCGGCCTGGGCTTTGGCCGCGAAGTCCTCCAAGGATGTGATGGTCACCTTGTACTTGCCGACCTGCGCCCCATCGTTATTGCCGCCGGTCGAGAGGGT
This sequence comes from uncultured Planctomycetota bacterium, assembly GCA_963777695.1. GTDB lineage: Bacteria > Planctomycetota > Planctomycetia > Isosphaerales > Isosphaeraceae > CAVZRC01. The sequence continues at coordinate 3,804,692 of CAVZRC010000004.1, read as the reverse complement.
GTATGAGCCCTCGGCGATCGTGCCGGTGGCACCCACGTTGTTCTTCATGTCTTCGGAAATGAAACTGATGGAGCCCTTCTCGAGCGGCTTGCCGTTATAGGTGACCTTGCCCGAGACGGGATAACGCTTGCCGAGGCCGTCATCTCCGCCGCAAGAAGCCATGGCGAGGAGGGCGGGCACGGCCAGAATCATGAGAGATCGGCGAGGGAGTCGATCGGAGGCGACCATCAGCTTGAGGGAGAGCATGAATCTTGTGATCCTGATTGGCATGCGCGAACTTGTATTGAAAGCAACAGTCCATGATGCGGCGATCGGACCGGACCGATGGGTTCGGCCCGACCTCCGCTCGTTCGACGATCACGCATCGACTGGGGCGAGCTGCGGCGGGATTCGATCAGTAGGAATCGGAGCTGACGACCTCACCGCCGTTACGGCTGCCGAGGGCGCAGTAAGTATACATGTTGATCGACTGCTTGATGAAGTGGACGGATCCATCGACGAATGCGAAGTTGCAGCCGCCGGGGTGTTTGCTCTTGAAACCCGTGTTCGTGTAGGCACAGCGCGACGCCCAGTTCGTCGAGCCCCAACCGTTGCCGCCGATGCTGCAGCTCTGCCCCGAGGGATAGTTGATCGGGACGGTGGTGCCGTTGGCGCCGGAGTTGAACTCCCAGACATTGTTGTCGGCACGCTGGGCGGGCAGGCCCTCCCCGGCGGCGATCGTGTTGCTCGTGCCGTCGGTGACGCTCGCGAGCTTCACACTCTGACCCGTGGTGACGTCGAACATGCCGCGGAGCACGCCGGGGGCCCCAGCGCCCGAGCCGCCATTGCAGTTGATATCGAGCAAGGTACCCTGTTCGCCGGGCCAGCCGATGCGCGGCTGTCCGGCGACAGGCGGCCATAAGGTGTATGGTGTCTCGGTCGGGAAGGTGATGCCGGGGTTATTGCAACCGATGCAGTAATTGTCTCCGAAACTGCCGAGATAATTCTCGACGGGCACCATCGGCGTGCCACCGCCAGGTGGGGTTGGGGGACCCTGGGCGATGTCCTGGCCGTTGCCGTTGCCCGATCCCGAGTTACGGTAGCCATCCTGGTCGCCGTCGGACGGGCAAGACATCACCGAGAGCCGCGTGTACCAGGCGGTGGCAAAGGCCGCCATGTTGTTGTTGATACCGGCCGAGAAGTTGATGGCGGAGTAGACCGTGTTTTGCTCGAGATAGGGAAGAGTCAAGGCGACCCAGCTCACACCGTTGTTGGCGGCCTCATTCCCCCAGGTCGCATTCGAGATCGACGTCACGAGCGTCATGCCGCCCAGCGGGTAGATCGAGTTCACGCTCTCGTAGTTCGCGAAGGCGAGACCGATCTGCTTGAGGTTATTGGTACACTGGGCCCGGCGAGCCGCCTCGCGGGCCGCCTGCACGGCGGGCAATAGCAAGGCGATCAACACGGCGATGATGGCGATGACGACTAGCAGCTCGATCAGGGTGAAGCCGCGCTGGCGCGGCGATGCTTCCCGACAGACCATGAATGACCCTCCTGGGCAAGAGAAGAAGACGGCTGTGATGAAAGACGGACCCGGCACGACTCGAGTCCCGTCGTCGGCTGAACGGTCAGCCGTACACCTCGGCCCGGAAAGGCGACTCCGCACCTTGACCCGGGGCCATGGTGGCCGATGACGCGCAGTCGTGCCTACAATCGTCGCAATCGAGGGATTGTCACAAGATAGCGGTTAGCTTACACCAAGTCCATGCGATGAAGTGTGATAGTGACACATCATCCCGGCTGTCGCGGTAGGTTTTACACGATGGAGATCCAGTCGCCAAGGCATCTCCGAACAAATTCGGAGGAATCCGATCAAGAGAGACGCTTGTAACGATACCGAGACCCGCGTGATGGATCAAGACATCAAGCCGACGCGCCGGCACGCGGCGGCGGCCGAGATGGCCGAGCGAGGCTTGCCGATTTCTCCCCTTTAGCCTCGGGCGGATGTTGGGGGGATTCGCCCAGGCTTCACGAAGTCGGAGTGTCCGGACCCCGCCCTCGATCGCTACCATCCTCATCGATATCCGACCTCGACGGCTGTCAACGGGTCGCGAGGGTTTGCCCGGAATTCGCGAGAATTTCAAGGCTTCTTCAACTCTTCGAGCGATTTCAGCCGCTCGGCGGCCACGGCGTCGGCCGGGTCGAGCGTCAGGGCCATCTTGAAATACTTCCGGGCCCCTTCTTCGCGCCGAAGCGTAGGTATCTGTCCCCCCTGCGGGTGAACGTCCCAAGCAGCATCTTGTCGTACGAGCCATAGAGCCGGTAGAAGGCGATCGCGTCTGGAGCCCGGCCCTGATCGAGTAATTCTTCGACCAGCGCGTCTCCGAAGTCTTTGAGGAAGACGGGCGCGGTGGGCTCCTTCGCATGGAATCGCTCGAGGAGGGCGATGGTCGCCTCCGTCCCCCGCGCGTTCAGTATCGGACGGAACTGCCGCGGCGTCGGCGGCGAATCCGAGCCGTCGCGGAATGGCTCCGGCGCCGACACCCCCGCGGGCACGTAGTCCAGATGGGGGGCCCGGCCGCCGAGTTTGTTGCTCCCGTACTTCTTACGGAGGGCCTTCTTCTTCTCGATCGATGGATTCTTGAGATAGACGTCGAAGAAGTCGAGGATGTATTCGCAGAGTGATTCGTAACCCGCACGCGATGCCTCGAGTCCGGCCCGGAGGTCCTCCTTGCCGGGATTCGCCTCGCACTCGAGGACTCGCTTCTGGATGCCCTGGTCGATGAAGTCGTTATGATCGAGGTCGTGGAAGGTCAAGTAATAGCGTTCGGCGTGAACGAGCGCGTCGGCGAACTGGAAGATCGCGTGTGCATTGGCCGCCATGAGCAAGGGGCCGTCCATGTTCTTCACATTCTCGAGCACGGGTTTCGTAATGTAGTCCCAGCCGCGCGTGGAGAGGCTGTAGTAATCCTGGGTCGTATCGAGGCTCACCACGGCATCGATAGGCGATGCGTCCTGCGAGCGGAAGAGGAGGGAATACTCGGCGCCGCCGCTGTGGCCCACGAGGCCGATGTGGTTCCAGTCGACATAGGCATTCCGCCGGGCGTGTGCGATCAGGAACTCCATGTCGCGCATCGAACCCTGGGAGCCGCCCACGTTGAACGACTGGCCGGTCGCGTCCGGGAACGCGCTGCCGACGACGACGTAGCCGTGGCTGGCCAGGAACTCGCAGAGCACGGCGTTGTCCTCGAACGAGGACCCGAATCCGGAATGATAGAGGACCAGCGGGAATTTGCCGTCGAGGGGCGGGGCGTCGCGGAGGCTCGCCGTCGGTGTGTCCCAGAATCGGTCGAGGAGCTGTCGTTGCCGGTCTGTCAACTCGACGATCGCCTTGCCCGTCAATTCCTTGCATACGGTGACGCGTTCGAAGTCGATCAGCTTGCTCGCGAACCGGGACAATCGCGGGTCCTCGGTCTGGATCGCCAGATAATCGCGGTGCGGCATCGGCTTGAGGTCGTCCGGCCGCGCCGCCGGATACCAGGTGTTGAAGAGGATCGGCCTGGGCACCTTGCCGGCGGCATAGGTCGTCTTGTCGTCGAAGGCCGTGTTGTACCTCCGACTGTGGTCCAACTGCCAGATCGAACGGAACCCGACGGCGTACGGGCCCGGCGCGAGCTTGCCCCAGAGCGGTGGCGGGGCCGCGATCGCGCCTCCCGCCCCGACGAGCACAATCGACAGGAGGCCGAGCGGCAGCCATCGCGAGATCGAATCCATGAGAGGTACCTTCTCGATCGATGCGAGGCCCGGCCGGAACGCTCGGCCTGGACATCACATGAGTACGGGCTTACCCAGCAAGCGACGGATGACCGTGAACTGGCCGGCGTGCATCAAGGTGTGGTCGGAGAGCATCAGGAACATGTGCCCGAGTGTCGGGGCGTACGCCGCCATATCGCCGGTGACCGGCCGGTCGAGATCGGCGTCGGAGAGCCCGCCGACGGCGGCGATGGTCGCCGCGCGGACCGCGTCGAACAGCGATAGGTACTCCGCCTTGGTCAGGAAGCCGTCGGGGCCGTCCTGCTTCGTCCCTTCGGGACCGTGGGTCTCGGCGAATCCGGCGGGGAGCTCGGGATAGGCCGCGTCGGGCAACTGCTCCTTGACGAGGATCGCGTCGCCGGCGATCACGTTGCCGATCTGCCAGGCCGCGTGGTTGGCCGTCGGCACAGGGCGGACGAACAGGTCGGCGTCGGTGAAGTCACTCAGGAACATGTTCATCATGGATTGGGTGGCCTTGAGGGCCGTCTGGATCGCGCTCGTGCCATTCATCGTATCAGTCCTTATTCCGGAGAGATGGGACCAGCACCCGACCGTCAATGTACCTTGGTATACCACAGGGTCGGCGACAGGTCCAGCCCGCTCCGGCGAATGCTCGGTCGCGGGATCAGCGGGCGTTGGCTGCGCGGATGTGTGCGGCGATCTCGTCGGCGCCGAGTGCCCGGTCGTAGAGTGCGACCTCGTCGATCTTCCCTTCGAAGTTCGAGTCGCCATCGCCCCGGCCGCCGAGATAAAGCCATCCGGGTCCCTGGTACGGTGCCGCATCGGCATCGGGGCCGATGCGGAATTCGTGGCTGCCGTCGAGGTGGGCGATCACTCCCTTGCCGGCGTTCACCAACGCGAGATGGTGCCAGGTCCGAGGCGGGATCACGGTCCGTGGGGATGAGAGCGTCAGTCGGTTCGGGCCCGACCTGAGGAAAAGGCGGCCTGGCTCGAGGACCGTCCCTCCGATGCCCAGAATGGTGGAGTCTCGATCCGTGCCGACTGAGAGAAGATCACCGGTGACGGGTCTCGCATCGTTCGGCAGGCCGTTCCAGAACCACAGCTCGATGGTGTACGCCCCGGGCAAGCTGTCGAGCTTGGCCTCGAGGCGGCCCCCGGCGAAATGGGCCGCCCGGTTGGTCGCATCTCCGGCGGAGAGGCCCGGCAAATCCGGACCGGGCAGATAGAATGCGACGCCGCTCTCGTAGCGGGCGTGCCGACCGTGGCCGGACGAATCCAGCGCGATCGGACCCTTGATGTCGTCGAGTCGCCAGTAGGCCATCGGCTTCGAAGCCAGGACGGCTTTCGCATATGGGCCGTGGGTCAAATGAGCGTCGCGACGAGGCTTGCCCGCTACCGCCTCCAGGAGTCCCAGCAAGGCCTCGACGATCTTCGGCTCGGCCTGGACCTCCAGCCCTGCGGTGCGTGCCGGCCACGTCGTGTAACCGCCCAGCGCGTGCTGTTCGGGGGGCGGGATGTAGCCCTCGGACCCGTTGGCCAGCTCGATATTCATCGTCGTATCGAACGGACTTTGTGCCTTGATTTTCAGCCCGGTGATGGCATAGACCTCGTCGGGGATCGCGGTGATCCCCATGTCGCCGATGCGGATCGCCTGGAGCTTCAATTCGCGGCCGGGCTCATCGTGCAGATAGATGGCCTCTTTGGCGTAGACTTCGGGCAGGGAGCGCGGGAGGTCCCTGTCCTTCATCTGGGCGACGACGGATCGCGCCCAGGCCAGCCGCTTCTCGTCCGGCACGCGACGGCCGAGGATGAGCGTCGTCTCGGCCATGGCCAGCGGGACCCAGTCGCGATAGGCGATCGCGCGATAGGCCCGCTCTGCGTAGGCTGCGACGGCGTCGGCATAGGCGTCGAGGCCCGGATCCTTCTTGGGCCGGCCGTAGTCCATCCACATCTGGTCGCCGCTCGTGCCCTGCGACATGATCCCGACGAATGGCGGTACACCCGGGGACTCGCCCCCGGCACCGATCCGTCGGGCGAGCGCGTCGGCGAACCGCCCATAATAGTCGGCCGAGACGGGCTCGGCGCCGTAATAGTGCATCGAGTAATTGGTCAGGACGGCGATCGGCCGGCCTGATCGCGACTGGACCGAGAGCACGGTCAGGCCGGGATCGACCGGCCCGGCCGGGGCGATCGCGTCGGGGTTCTCGTAGCCGGGATGCATGTTGGCCCGCACCGTCTTCTGACCGAAAGGGTCCTCGATCAATTTATCCGGGCGACGGATCCATCGGCGGCAATACGTGTGCTCGTGGTCGTCGATGGCGCCCCAGCCAACGCGCGCCGGCTCGAGGTTCCGAACGGCGAGGTCGATCGACTCGGCGATCCGCGCCGGGAGGGTCGCGACGTACTCGGAATCGGGCGGCGTGCCGAGCGCCCCCATCGTCGAGGGCGCCGAATGGGTGTGGGTGGCCGAGATCAGCATCCGTTCGGTCGGGATTCCCGTCTTCTCCCGGGCGATGGCCTTGGCCCGATCGATCAGCTCGCGCGGCATCATGCAGGTATCGACCACCACGATGGCCAGCCGCGTCGAGCCGTCGTCGAGGACCACGCATCTGGCCAGGATCGGGTCCTTCAACCGCGTGGCCTGGGCCTTCAGGAATCCGCCATTGACGATCACCGGGAACTTCTGAGGCGCGATGTCGACGGTGGCGGCGCCGCGCGAAAGAGCCGGTCGGCGCCGCGCCGGAGAGCCCTCCTGGCCCATCGCGCCCGAGAGCGGTATGAGGCCCGACAGACTCGCAAAAGACAGCACGAGCATGGGCGGAAGGATGCGTCTCATGGCGGCCTCAGTCGGCACGGTGTCAATCGGGTTCGATGCCCAGTTCCCGCAACCTCGCGGCCAGGCGCGTCGGCGCGTTGGCGTTCGGACTCAACGAGCTGGGCCTGCTCGTCGGCGCGTTGGCGTTCGGACTCGGCGAGCCGGGCCTGCTCGTCGGCGCGTTGGCGTTCGGACTCGGCGCGGCCCATCAACTCCACGTAGGTGAGGAACGGCTGGCCATCGGGCCGGATGATCGCGAGATTATTGGGACCCGCGCCGGGCTCGAAGCGAATGCCAAGCCGAGGACTGACGAACCCGGCCATCTTGGGGATCGCTTTCAGAGCGCCGTTTCGCCCGCCCGAAGCCTACGAGGGATCCGTCATCCGGGTCGTAGATGTAGTATTCCTCGACCCGATGGCGCTGGTAGAACTGGAACTTCCGGAGCATCTCGACGAAGCGGTTGCCGGGCGAGAGGATCTCGAAGACGACCTGGGGAGCGATCCCATTCTCCTCCCACTGCTTGTAGGAGCCCCGCCGACCCTTCGGGCGTCCGAAGGCGACCAGGGCATCGGGAGCGGTGCGGATCTTGGGCTTCCCCTCGACGGGATACCAGAGGAGATTGCCCGCCACGAAGACGTCGGGATCGTGGGCGAACAGGCCGTCGAGCCCCCCCTTGATCGTGACGATCCACTCGAATTGCCAGGTATTATCCGCCATGGGTTTCCCATCATCGTCGGGATAGACGATCACTTGGGGCGGGGCGAGACCGGTCAGGGTACTCATGACGGTATCAGACCTCACAGGCCGACGAATCACCAAGGGAATCGAGTTTCGCACGGAACCCCATTCCGCTCAAGGTCAGCCGGATCACCCGGGTTCCGATTCCGGTCGGTGGCCCGTGGTCCGTTGCGAATGGCTCCGAGCCGTGGTCTAATCGCTTGCTCGGCCAGGCACCCTCCCGGATCAACCGGAAGCATCGCACTTCGGACCACCGTCTCGAGATCGGAATTTGCCCATGCGTATCCACCACGGGTTCGGCAGCCGACGGTCCTGGGCCGAAAGTTTCGTCATATTGATGGGGTTGGCCACGGCGACAGCCTTGGCAGATGAGCCCGAGTCCCCGGCGCCCTGGAACGCGACCCGAAGGGCTGGGCCGATCTCCTGGCCCAGGCCGGACCGAGGCTCGAGGGCTGGACCCGGGGGACGATCCCACCGGGCCGCGAGTTGAAACCGCGATCGCAATGGTCGATCGACACGGCGACCGGCCACCTCGTCTGCCAGGGCGACGGCGGCCACGAGTGGCTCCGCTGGGACCAGGAGCTCGGCGACGGCATCTTCCACGTCGAGTGGCGATTCACGCCCGTCTCGGGCAAGAAGGGCTACAATTCCGGGATCTATGCTCGCAACTCGTCCGACGCCCGGATCTGGCACCAGGCCCAGACCGGCGACGCCTCGGGCGGGTATATCTTCGGCGAGACGGAGGTCGACGGCAAGCTCAAGCGAGTCAACCTGTCGAAGCAGCAGAAGAGGTCTCGCGTGAAGCCCGCCGGTGAGTGGAATACCTTCGAGATCACCTGCAAGGGCAAGGACGTATCCCTCTGGGTCAATGGCGCCGTCACCAATCAGTGGCACGACTGCCAGGTCGCCAAGGGCTACGTTGGCGTCGAGGCCGAAGGCTACCGGATCGAGTTCCGCAACGTGAAGTTCAAGCCGATGGAGTGATCGAGCACGGCCCCGAGCGGGGATGGGCTGCGGAACCCGGACGGCCGGTAAGCGGCGGTCATCACCGGGCACGCGACGAGGGAGCCTTCGCATGCAGGCCGAGGAGCGACGCGGACCACGGGTGCGCATGGGGCACTTGCTGATCTGGGTGGTCGGGTGCGCCGTCGGCTTCGCGGCGTACCGGTCGATCACGCCCCCGATGTACCTCGGGAAGCCCGCCGCACTCGCGATCGTGACGGGCTACAACCTCGCCATGGGCACGGCGTTCGGCACGATCCTGGCCGGCTGCGCCACGCTGGCCTACCGCCGTTGGCAAGGCGACCTGGCGTATCCGTCGCGGGCAGGGCACTGGCTGCTGATCTTCGGCCTGGCCGCGACGATGGCCGACGTCGCGGCGGTCGTAGCCTTCTGGTATCGAGACCCACATGATTCCGCCTACCCCATCTCGCCCTACATGGCGCATTTCATTCACGGCGGCCCATGGACCTGGCCCTCGGGCTATCACCAGGCGGTCGGCTGGAGCGCAGGGACGATAGCCAGCATGGGTTTCCTCCTGGCCCTCCGCCGCCGACTACCGCGACACTGACTCGCGGTGTTCCTCACGTTCTCCATCATCAGTGCCATCCAGGCGGTCGGACACATCCCCTTCCTGATCCCCGCCCTCCATGGGCTGGCGGACATGACGTTGAACCGGCTCATGAGCCATGTTTACGCCGGGTCCGTTCTCCTGGGGACCCTCGCGATCCTGTGGGCGCTCGTCCAGGACTGGCGATCCGACGCCCCGGCCGATGGCCTGAATCGCCTCGGGATCGGGTCGTGGCTGATCATCGGATCGGTCCAAATGTTTATTTACTGCCTATTTGAGCTTATGCGGTGACACGGCTACGGATCTCTCGATCAGATGGCCCGATTCAAGGAGGTGGCGTCATTTCGAAGAGATCGACGAGGAAGTCCTGGATGGCCTTCACCCGGGGAATCGCCAGGGCTGCGTCGCGCAGCCAGCGATTATCCTGGATCGAGTTCTGAACGGCCCGGCCTGGACGCAAGATGCTGGCGACCGAGCCGATGATGGCCTTCTTGCGCCGGCCGATTTCCTCAGCTCCTTCAGGTCTTCGCTGAGTAACGACGGATCCTGAGACGCCGCGTCCACGTGGATCGTCGCCGAGGCCAGCAAGCTCGGATAGACCAGGCCGCCGCATTCGAGGAGGATGTCCTCCAGAGTACCTTGCGCCTGGTTATCCGGCAGGACGAAAGCTCCGAACCGCGGGGTTGTTGTGGAAAGGGAACCGGCATCTTCGGGGAAGGGAAAGTTCTTCGCCCTCAGGCCATCCCGGATGATGGCATACCGATCACCGGGAGACTTGTCACTGTCCGCATCGAGGATCACGCCGACCCCGGTCAAGTGGGTATGGTCGATCAGCAGTGCGTTCTCCTCGACGGTCTCGATCAACCTTGTGTCGCCGGTTGCCGCGTGAACGGCCACGAGATGGGAACCGCTCTGGAGGAAGAGCGGTACGGGGATTCGTTTCATCAAGTCTCCGTCCAGCGGAAACTCATACTCGGTCAATGGGTGAAAAAACAGATCGAGGTTTGCTTTCAACTGAACGCGGCCAAGGCCGAAGGGCTTCAGTAATCGGTACACCAACTCGACATCGTGAGGTCCTTCGACGACGATAAAGCCGCATTTCCTCGCCATGGGTCATCTCACATCCAGTCCACGCTCGCGACGAAGCCGGAGCAGGAGGTCGCCATAGATCCTCTTGGCCCGGGTTTCTTGCTCGGTCTGATCCAGATGAAAAACCACGAGATCCTGGAGATGGTCTCGGTCCTCGGCTGCCAGCGCGATCGCGTCAACCGCTTCGAGGCTGTGCGTGGTGGCGACGATCTGGAATCCCAAAGGGATCGCAGCCGCAACGAGCCATGAGAAAACTCGCTTAAACGCACGGACGTGAATTCCTGTGTCGATCTCATCGACAAAAAGGATACTCGTGGGTCCCAAATTGGGCAGGACGCTCGCGAGCAACACGGCCCTCCGCAGCCCGTCTCCGAAGACGGATAACGGCGCACGTCCCAACCGCCGGTGTTGAAGATAAACGGCCGGCCTGACACCGCCAAACGACGCGACCTCGATGTCTTCGACTTCGGGATTGAATTCTCGCAGGAGACCGAGGACGAGTTCCTTTCCTTTTATTGAATCTTCAGGGTTCTTGGAGTCGAAGCTCAATTGAGATAGAAACCGTACTTGAATGTTGTTGAGTTGATAGGAATAAGGCGTCAGAGTCTCATTCTTGAGGGAATAGAGAGGAGATGGCGAGCGGCTGACAAGTACGGGTGGGGCCTCCCAAAACTGAGCCGTGATCGGCAGTTCATCGTTGAGGAAATGCGTGATGTCGGCGCCACGATGCGGCTCGATGTCGTTGATGTTTTCATCTTCCGGCTCCTCTTTCGACACGAGGCCACTATCTCTCTCGGGCGGGCCCGGATATCCCACGATGTCCTTGTAGGCGACCCGAAGTTGGAATTTCGGGGCTAATTTCTGACTCCAGGACATGATCCCATCCCAGGACATCGAACACTCGCCTTCGAAGATGGCGTTTGGATCGGCGATTTGACCGCTTTGCGCAAAACACCATCGCAAGGATTGAACTCGTGTCTCGTCGAGTCGACCGACGTCGCGGCGACTGACCATCCATGCCCACTCGCGGGGGTCAAGAGGTTTGCAAAGGATCGACAAGGCTTCCAGCACGCTCGTCTTGCCGGAATCGTTCGCTCCGACGAGGATATTGAATTGACCAAGGTTATCGAGGCGAAGTTTTCTCAGCCCACGAAAGCCGTCGATCGTCAGATTGTCAAGCGGCTGTTTCGGCATGGTCCATGCTCCCGTCGTAGCGGCGGATCAGTGCTTCATCTTACATGCCCGAGAGATGCCGAACTACGCCAACACGGTCCCACGACGGTTAGTGCAGAACTCAGAGCTCTCAAGCCGCGCCATCCATTCGGCCTTGAGGTAATCGGGAAAATCCCCGAATCGATTCAAATCCCCTCCCGGGGCTTGTGTAATCTCCTGGAGGACAACGAATGAGCGACACGCCGACGACTCGACCCAGCCTGTTGGTCCGCCTGCGCAACCCGATGGACGAACGGGCCTGGGACGAGTTCGTCGAGATCTACGGCCCGCTGATCGATCAGCTCGCGCGTCGACGCGGGCTCCAGGACGCCGACGCCGCCGACCTCGTCCAGGAGGTCTTCCGGGCCGTCGCCGTCGCCATCGAGCGGTATGATCCCGACCCGGCCAGGGGCTCGTTCCGCGGCTGGCTCTCGACGATCGCCCGCAACCTGATCGTCAACCTGCTCAATGCCCAGCGGAGACATCCGCGCGGCACGGGCGACACCGAGATCCAGCAGCTCCTCGAGGCGCAGCCGGCGCCGGACTCCGAGGAATCGGCCCTCTTCGACGCGGAGTACCACCGTCGTCTCCTCCACTGGGCGGCCGAGCGGGTCAAGGATGAGTTCTCGGCGGCGGCCTGGCTGGCCTTCTGGAAGACCGGCGTGGAAGGCCAGTCCGCCGACGAGGCGGCCCGCGCCCTGGGCCTCTCGGTCGGGACCGTCTACCAGTACAAGAGCCGGGTCGTCGCCCGACTCCGCAGGGAAATCGAGCGTGTCGCAGGTGAGGGGTGAAGATCAATCGTCTCCTCTCGCTCTTCCAGATCCACTCCCCACCCAGGAGCCTCACGATGGTGAAGCGAATGTTCTCAGTGCGATTCGGACCGGCTGAGGTCCTACCTCGACGACGACCTGAGCCCCGACGATCAGGCCGAGCTGGCCGGTCACCTCGATCACTGTAGCACCTGCCAGAAGGCGCTCGAGCGGCTCGCCGGCGGGAGCCGGCTCTGGGACGACCTGCGACACCTCGGGGGCGGAGCGGATCCGCCGATGACGGGTCTCCCGCCGGGCGGATCGCGGAGAAAGCCCGGATCGACCGTCGGCCGCGAGGGACCCGACCTCGATTTCCTGACACCCTCCGACAATCCCGAGCACCTGGGACGACTCGGGCCTTACGAGGTCATCGGGGTGCTGGGCGAGGGGGGCATGGGGATCGTCCTCAAGGCGATCGACGCGTCGTTGAACCGGGTGGTGGCCATCAAGGTCCTCGCCCCGCAGCTCGCCGCCAGCGGCGCCGCACGTCGGCGGTTCTTCCGCGAGGCCAAGGCCGCCGCGGCGGTCGTCCACGATCACGTCGTCGCCATCCACGCCGTCGACACCGATCCGGAGACCGGCCTCCCTTACCTGGTGATGCCCTGCATCGACGGCCGATCGCTCCAGGACCGGATCGACCGCGACGGCCCGTTGCGCACCGAGGAAGTCCTTCGGATCGGCATGCAGACGGCGCTCGGGCTGGCCGCGGCGCACGCCCAGGGCCTGGTCCATCGCGACATCAAGCCGTCGAACATCCTGCTGGAGAACGGCGTCGAGCGGGTCAAGATCACCGACTTCGGCCTGGCGCTGCGCCATCGACGACGGCAGCCAGTCGCAGAGCGGCGTGGTCGCCGGGACCCCGCAGTACATGTCGCCCGAGCAGGCGCGCGGCGAATCGGCCGATCATCGCGCCGACCTGTTCAGCCTCGGCAGCGTGCTCTATTCCATGTGTGCCGGACATTCGCCCTTCCGCGCCAAGACGACCATGGGCGTGCTCCGTCGCGTCTCCGACGACGCGCCGCGCCCGCTGTTCGAGATCAATCCCGACGTACCCGAAGCCCTGGAAGTAGTCATCGAGCGCCTTCACGCCAAGGACCCCGCCATGCGATACCAGTCTGCCGCCGAGGTCGCCGACGTGCTCGGTCGACAGCTCGCCATCCTCCAGCGCCCGGCGCCCGCCCGCTCCGACGCACACCCAGGGTCGATGCCCAGCCCGTCCCCGAGTCGCAACCGGCGATAAAGAAAGCGGACCCCGTCAACGAATGGGTGTCGTCAAGGCCGCGACATCGCGACCTCAAACTGATCGGTGCGGCCCTGCTCGTGTTCCTCTGCGTCGTGGTTCCCTTCGGATTGGCTTGCATGATGTTGTCGCACGAAGGAGTACCTTTCCGGCAATCCGCTCCGGTTGCAACCCCGAAACCCCCGCCGACCCCCGCCGTTCCAGCAGACCATCCGGCGCACGTGATCATCACGAACCGGGACGATGCTCGGACGATCGTCGGCTCGGGCAAGCCGGCGACGAAGTCATGGGACCTCGCCGGCTTCACGGCCATCGAGATCCGGCAGCCGTTCCGGACCTCGCTGACCCGGGCCGACCGCTTCGCGATCAGCGTCACGGCCGACGATAACGTGATCGGGCACGTCGTGGTCTCCAAGGAGGGCACGCGGCTCCGCGTCCACCTCGAGGACGGCCTGAGCTACCGGCTGGGCGGTCCGGACCCGCTCAAGCTGACGATCATGATGCCCGCGCTGGAGGAGGTCGACCTCAGCAGTGCCGGCCGGGCGACGATCCAGGGCTTCGAATCGGACCGGCCTTTCCGCGCCCGGCTCAGCGGCTCCAGCACATTGGCGGGATCGATCCGTGCCGGAGATGTCGATTACGACATCAGCGGGGCCAGCACGCTCAAGGTCGGCGGATCGGGACGCGGTGCCAAGCTGGTCGCCAGCGGTGCCAGCCACTTCGAGCTGGCCGACTGGCAGGTGAAAGGCGAGAAATTGACCATCGACATCAGTGGTGCCAGCTCGACGCGGATCCGAGGCTCGGCAGGGGCCGCCGTGCTGAGAGCCGAGGGTGCCAGCCACCTCAACCTATCCGATCTGGCCCTCGAGGCCGCCGACTTGGACCTCAGCGGCGCATCGCAAGCCAAGATCCAGGTCAAGAGCCTGCTGAACTACGAGATCAGCGGCGCATCGCACCTGGAATATCGCGGCGAGCCGACCGTCAGCAAGGCCGAGAAGTCCGGTGCGTCCTCGGTCTCCCAACGCAAGTGAGGGGAGATGCAGCCCCGCGGGGGGCGATCGCCCCCCGATCCGATCCTCACCCGGCGGTTCAGGCCCGCTGGATCATCGGCTTGAGCAACCTAGCGGTGCCGATCCCGTAGAGCACGATCAGGATGCTGTAGACACACGGGCAGAACCGATCGGTCGCCGAGCCGAAGGTGATCAGGAATCCCAGCACGCAGAAGGCCAGCGAGAACAACAGGCCGGCGGTGACTGCCCATCGCAAGATTACGATCATCGATCCGCTCCTTCCTGAAGCGTCAGACGGTTGTCTCTGCCCGGCGTCCTTGCCGGGCTAGCCTTCTTCTATGAGCAGGACCGATCGCGGTGTGCCACGGATTTCTTCGGGCGGCGAGTCGCAATTGGGTAGGATGAGAAGCCTTATCGAGAACCCTCAACGATCGCCGCCCAAGGTGGGCTCAATCTTCAGCAATTCTACCTGGATTGCCCGGGCTTTCGCAGCCCAGGTCGAACTTCCGAGAGGATACCGCATCATCAGAATGATCGGGCCCGTCCTGCATTCATCGGCATCGCCGTGACGATGGATGATCTTTACCAGATCCGGACGCGGTGGTCGGGTGGCAGCCAGAGTTTATCGCCTTCCTTGACGCCGAAGGCGGCGTAGAACTCGGGGAGGTTCCGGACGACGCCGTTGCATCGGAATTCGGTCGGGGAGTGGGGATCGGTGGCCAGTCGGCGTGCCAGCTCGGCCTCGCGGTACTTGGAACGCCAGGCCTGGGCCCAGCCGATGAAGAACCGCTGGTCTCCGGTCCAGGAGTCGAGGACCGGGGCCTCCTTCCCGTTCAGCGAGATCTTGTAGGCCTTGAAGGCGATCGTCAGGCCGCCCAGGTCGCCGATGTTCTCGCCGATGGTGAGTGCCCCGTTGACGTGCTGGCCGGGGAGCTGGGCCGGCGAGAAGCCGTTGTACTGCTCGATCAGCATCTTCGCCCGCTTCTCGAATTCCTTGCGATCGGCCTCGGTCCACCAGTTGTTCATGTTGCCGTCGCCGTCGAACTTCGAGCCCTGATCGTCGAAGCCGTGGCCGACCTCGTGCCCGATCACGGCGCCGATGGCCCCGTAGTTCACCGCGTCGTCGGCATTCATGTCGAAGAAGGGGGGCTGGAGGATCGCTGCCGGGAAGACGATCTCGTTGAAGCCGGGATTGTAGTAGGCGTTGATCGTCTGAGGGGTCATCCCCCACTCGGACCGGTCGACCGGCTTGCCGAGCTTGGCCAGGTCGCGGTCGTGCTCGAAGGCGTTGGCGCGGCGGACGTTGCCCAGCAGGTCATCGCGGCGGACCTCCAGCTTCGAGTAGTCGCGCCACTTGTCGGGATAGCCGATCTTCGGGGTGAACTTGGCGAGCTTCTCCAGGGCCTTCTTCTTGGTCTCGGGGCTCATCCAGGCGAGCTGCTGGATATCTTCGCGATAGGCCTCGATCAGGTTCTTGACGAGCACCTGCATCCGCGCCTTGGCCTCGGGGGGGAAGTGCTTCGCGACGTAGAGTTTTCCCGCCGCCTCGCCGAGCGCCCCCTCGACCAGCGCGACGCCCCGCTTCCAACGCGGGGGGAGCTCGGTGGCGCCGCTGAGCTTCCTCGCGAACTCGAAGTCCTCGTTGACCATCGCCTTGTTCAGGTAGGGTGCGGCCGAGTGGATCACGTTCCAGGCCAGCCAGGTCTTCCATTGATCCAGCGGGACTTCGAGGTACGCCCGGGACAGGGCGGCGAGGTAGTCCGGCTGCCGGACGATGACCTCCGCCAGATACTTGGCCCCGATGGCGTCGAAGTAGGTTGACCAGTCGAATCCGGGGGTCAGGGTGCCGAGGTCCGCGCGGTCCTTCTTGTTGTAGCTGAGCGTCTGATCGCGGCTCTTGACGCGATCCCAGTGGCTCTTGGCTAGCCGCGTCTCCAGCTCCATCACCTGCTTGGCCGCCTTGGCCGGATCGGGCCGACCGGCCAGGGCGAACGTCCGCTCGACATGCGCGACGAACGCATCCCGGATCGGCTGGAACTTCGGGTCGCGGTAGTACGACTCGTCCGGCAGGCTGATCCCGCCCTGGGAGAGGTAGACGATCTCCCGGTCCGAGTGCTTGGCATCGGTGGTCACGAACAAACGGAACAGCCCGCCGACCCCCTGGCGCTGGAGTGCGGCCACGGTGCGGAGGAACCCCGCCTTGTCCTTGATCGCGTTGACCTGGGCGAGCGCGTCGTGGATCGGCTGGAGGCCCAGTTCCTCGACCTTCTTCTCGTCCATGAAACCGGAATACAGATCACCGATCTTGCGGGCCTCGGAGCCCGACGACTGGTCATCGGCCTTCGCGGCCTCCTCGATGATCGCCCGGAGGTCCGCCAGCGCCTTGTCCCGGAGTTCCATGAAGGTGCCGAAGGAGCCATACTCCGCGGGGATCTTGGCCTCGGCGATCCATCCACCATTGACGTGTCGGAAGAGGTCATCCTGGGCTCGAACCTTGGCGTCGAAGCCCGATTTCCCGATGCCCGACCGGGTGGGCCGGTCTTCCGCCCGGACGAATGGAACCGAGCCCAGGAAGACGATGCTCAGGCCCACCGCCAGCAACCTCAGACCTGGTACTTTGCCGATCTGCGATCTCATGCGTGCTAGTCCCTCATTGATGCGGTCAATCGCGGCGGGATCGTCCTTCGCTCGGAACGAACTCCCGCCGGGTTTCCTCCCATCGTGAGGGTCTGATCCGGATGGCACAAGATCAAAGGGGATTGTCGGCGATCGCCCTCCTCCATGAACGGGGCGAGTCGCCCATCGAGTTGGGCTCCCGATCAAGAGCCGATCGGAGCCCTCATTTCGCTCGTTCCGCCGGCCGCGTGGCCGACCCCGACATCGTGCGCCCGATCCGCCGTTCCATCTCGCCGAAGCGACGCTCCATCTCGCCAAGCCGTCGCTCCAGTGCATCGACCCTCGCGTCGAGGTCCCTCGATGGGCCGGCGGGCGGGGGCGGCACCGCGGGAGGATGCGGCGCATCCGGGACCACATCAGCCAATCGGGCTGCGGGAGGATGCGGCGCGTCCGGGACCACATGAGCCAATCGGTCATCGGAGGAAGCCGCCGGCGCCAAGATTCGGTGGCCCAGTCGATCCCCAAAAACCTGAGGCGGTAACGAAGTCGCCGGGGGTGGAAGAACGAGTTGCACATCGGGAGAGGCCGCATTCTTCCTCGCATCGACCCGCGTGGTGGTCGTCGGCGGGAGTGTTCTCGGGGCGTCGCCGCGCGAACCTCCCAGGGCTTCGAGGATGCGGTCGAGCTTCCGCTCCAGGGCGCTGAGCCGATCGCCGTCGGGCGAGGCGGCCGGGCCGGGCGACTGTGCCAGGACGCCGATCCCCGTGGTGACGACGGTCGCGACGGTCAGGCCCAGGACGAGCCCCTTGAACTTGGCGATGAGCATGGCTTTGAGAACTCCTTGGGTCAGGATTGCGACCGAGGTCGGAGCGGCCTCGGCCAGGGAAAGACCGGCCGCGACGCACGCCGCGGCCTGGATCGTGGAACCCGCCAGCGACGGCGGGATAAGGATGGCGCCGGCTTCGGGTGCCAGCGCGGCGTTGAGGGCGAGGGCCGAAGGGGTGAGCCCGCGGCGGATCAGGCGGTGTCGCAGGAGGTCCTTGGCCCGGGCGAGCCGGCTGGAGAGCGTCCCCTCGGGGATGCCCAGCCGATGCGCCGCGGCGTGGCGGGACAGGCCCTCGAGCTCGCAAAGGACCACGACGCCTCGATAACGCTCGGGCAGCCGGGCCAGCTCCTGGTCGAGGATCGCCCGCAACTCGTCGAACTCCGCGTCATCGGCCGGTCGGACCTCGGAAGGAGACATCTGATGCGCCTTGAGTTCGCGTGCCTTGCGGCGGCGGGCCCGGGCGCGGACGTCGAGGGCCGTCCGGCACGCGACGCCATGGAGCCAGTTGGCCAATTGCTCGCGCCGGGCGATCGATCCCGCCTTGCGCCAGCACCAGGAATGTCGCCTGGAACGCATCCTCGGCCTCGTGCCGGTCGCGCAGGACGCGGCGGCAGACGCCCAGGACCATCGGCCCGTGTCGCTCAACCAGCACCGAGAACGCCGCCTCCGCCACCTCGTCCTCGTCCCGACGAGCGACGAAATGACTCAGGAGCTCGTCGTCGCCGAGATGGCCCGCCACCCCGAAGCGAAACAGGCCATCCAACTGCTTCCACACCCCGCGCGACGGTGCGCCTTGCATTACCCGGTCTCCCCGAACCTCGTCCGCCCATGCCCGTCTGCCAGTTACTTGGAACCGGGCGGCCCGCGCGTCCCACTTTCTCAGTTTTTTTCCCGATGATTCCCGGACGCTCCCCTCGATGCCGCCCGACCTACGTCGCATCTTCTCCAATACGAAATGGTTGCGTCAACCGGCCCTTCGTCCCTCCGCCCCGTCCCTCTCGCTGGCACGCGCCGGCGGAGTCGATGGTCGTCGGCGCGATGCCCTGTCGGCATCGCCAGGATCCGCGTCGGGCGCGAGGCCCGGAAGGATCGAGGACGGCGGACGGCGGAATGGCACATGAGTTGCTTTAAACCAAGATAACAAAACGCCCACGTTTGAGTAGAACAGCATGAGACGGGGGCGATCATCGATACGGAACGGACGAGACCGAGTTGGGTGTCCCTGGCGCACCTCTGAGGAGTCTTACCCATGTTTCGCGGATGGACCACAACCGTTTGCCATGCAAACGATCGTACTTCGAAGCGTCGCGAGCGGCGTTGTCTACCGACCCTGAACGGATCGGCCGCGTGTCTTGAGGATCGGGTGTTGCTCTCCGGGGCGAGCGCCGCGGAGGTGGCCAAGACGGCGTCCAGGCTCGAAGAATACCCACGCCGGCAAGGTCGTGACCGCCGACTTCGAAGCGATCCTCGGCACCGCTCCCAGCAGCGCCCAGTTGGTGAGCTGGGTGCATAAGTTGCGCGGCGGCGTGAACGCCAAGGTCCTGACCAAGGATCTCACGGCGACGGCCAAGCTCGACGCGACACAAGCGGCGGCCGCGAACACCAACGTCACCGCCATCGCGATCAAGAGCGACCCACCGGCACCGAGGGCGGCCACGATGTCGGCTTTGGCCGTAGCCGCCTCCTCGACCGGCGGGGCGGCGGCTTCGGCCTCGTTGGCTGTGCCTTCATCCGGGTCGGTATCGGCGGCCCTCCTCAATTCGATGCCCGTGGCGACCGATCTCGCGACAGTCGGGCTTGATGTGAAGCAATACTCCGGTTCGCTGAGAGCGGGGGAAGCCAGCGGAACGGGCTCGGGTGGCGGGGGTTCGATCTCGATCACGACTTCGTCTACCGGCGGGGCGTCGGTCTCGTCGTCGTCCGGATCGACGACCGTCGGCGGCTCGATGAGCACGACATCCTCGTCCTCGACTTCGCCGCTCCAATCGCTCCTGACGACGGGGACCGTACCGACGGCGGGATCGCAGACGACCGGCACGATCACGCCCGGCTCGATCACCTCGACGCTCGGCAATTTGGGCTTTAGCAATCTGGGGACGAGCCAGTTGGGGCTGAGCCAGTTGGGGCTCACGACCACCTTGAGCAACAGCACGACGGCCCCCAACGCGCCATCGAACGGCCTGACGGTCGCGCCTTCAACCGGTCTGACCGGAGCGCCGGAGACCGGCCTGACGACCGCGCCGCAGACGGGTTTGACGGTCGCGCCGACGTCGAACCTGATCTGAAGCGATTCGAGACTCCTCGCCAAACGCCACCGGCAGTGCGAGATCGAAGCTCCTGACCACTGTCGTGAGACCGTGGTCACAGGATTCGATCTCACCTTGTCCGGTGGCGTTCAACGAAAAATCTCGAAAGGGAAATGCTCAAGGTTGAAAAGAACGCCCTTGACCGTTCGACGCCATACCGTTATCCTCCGCCCGCCATGGGGTGATCTCGACTCCATTGCCGTTCGTCACACAGGGAAGTGTGCGGGCGAAATTTCGCGAATGACGCGGCTGGGTTCTCAAGTCGCGTCCGGGGGTTCTCCCCGACCGCTGCGCAAGGAGTCAGGTTCATGCGGCGCACACTCTCCAGTCGCCTTTGGGCTCTCGGGGCCCTGGCTGCGATCGCGGTGATGGCATTGACACTGACCCAGGTCGGTGCCGCCCCCACCACCAAGAAGAAGAAGAAAGTCCCGCCGCTGAAGGTCCAGGAGACCGTCGGCGACATCGGCTTCGTGGTCAGCAGCGGCGAGCTGAGGGTCGAGGGCGTGGGCCTGGTCACCGGGCTGGACAACACCGGGGGCGATCCGCCGCCGTCCTACTATCGCAAGCAACTGATCGACGAGATGGCCAAGGTGGGCGTCGAGAAGCCCGAGCGGCTGCTGGCCAGGCCGGACGTCTCGATGGTGATCGTGAAGATGTCGATCCCGATGGGCGTCAATCCCGACGACCCGATCGACGTCCAGGTCGAGGTCCCGCCGGCCTGCGGGACCAAGAGCCTGGCCGGCGGCTACCTGCTGGGCTGCCGGCTGTACCGCATCGCGATGGCCAAGGGGGAGACCCTCAGGGACCACGAGCTCGCGACCGCGCAAGGGCCGATCATGATCGGCACCCCGGCCAAGCCGAAAGACCCCAAGGTCGGCCGGGTCCTGGGCGGCGGCCGGATCAAGAAAGACTATCCGTACACGCTGGTCATCAAGGAGAACCGCGAGAGCTATCACACGGCCAAGATGCTCGAGACCGTCGTCAATGCCCGCTTCCATCAGAACGAAGACGGGCACCAGAAGGGGGTGGCGACCGGCAAGACCGCCAGCTATCTCGTCCTGAAGGTGCCCGCGCTCTATCACCAGAACCAGCCGCGCTTCTTCCGGGTCGTCCAGCTCTTGCCGATGGTCGACGGCCCCGAGCTGCGGGTGCGCCGGCTGGCCGCCTGGAGCAAGGAGCTGCTGGATCCCAAGACGGCGGGCGTCGCGGCCATGAAGCTCGAGGGTCTCGGCAACGTATCGATCGAGGCCCTCAAGGAGGGACTGAACAGCACCAACGACCAGGTCAAGTTCTTCGCCGCCGAGGCGCTGGCCTACCTCAATGACACCGCGGGCGTCGAGGCCCTGGGAGACACCGTGGTCCGGCATCCGGAATTCCGCGCCTACGCCCTGGCGGCTTTGGCGTCGCTGGACCAGGCCGCATCGCACGTGCGACTGCGCCGGCTGATGGACGAGGCCGACATCGAGGTCCGTTACGGGGCCTTCAACGCCCTGCGGACCCTCGACCCCCACGACCCGTTCCTGGGCCAGGTCCGCGTGCTCAACGAACCCAAGTCGGACGACGAGGCCGACGAGCCGGCCGATTCGATGGCCGTGCAGATCCTCAACGCGAGCCGCAGCCGCAACCGCCCGAAGGACCCGTTCGCCCTCTTTATCGTCGACTCCGACGGCCCGCCCCTGGTCCACGTGTCGCGGAGCCGTCGGGCCGAGCTCGTCATCTTCGGCCGACAACAGAAGCTGCTCCCCCCCATCGTCCTGGGCACCGGCCCGATCCAGTTCAACGCCGGCGACAACGACGACAAGCTCGAGGTCAGCAAGATCATCGTCGGCGATTCCGATACCAAGCTCTCGACATCCCTGGAGCTGGCCGACGTGGTCCGCCAGGCCGCCAACATCGGCGCCACCTATCCCGAGATCGTCTCCATCCTCGAGGAAGCCCACGCCCACAAGAACCTCCCCGGCCTGCTCGTGGTTGACGCCGTGCCCTCCTCCAACACCGTCTACCTCGAAGCCATCATGGGTCGCGACACCTCCGCCAAGCGCGACGCCGCCATCGATCGGGCCGCCGCCGAGGCCTCGACCCGTCCCCGCTGGCGGCTCTTCAGCCTGTTCAACCGCGACCGCGACATCAACCCCACCCCATCCCCATCGCTGGAGTTGACTCGTCGATCCAACCCATCCGACGTAACCAGCCCTGGCCCCGCACTTTCACCCACTACTTTCGCCAAGAGCGACTCGACTGCCACCGGGGACGCCAAGAAAAGCGGTGCGGCACAGCCCCAACCCGTCGCCAAGACGGACGAGGATGTGCAGAGGACGTCCGCCGAGGTCGCCCGACCGACGCCGCCACCGCGCCGGCGGTTCTTTGACTTCTTCCGTCGCGAGAGCGACGATTGATCGCTCGACCTGCTCGGACCGGCCCGCTCGTCGGACGACGAGCGGGCCGGCCGATCCCATGAGCTAATAACAGCTTACGATCATGCCATTCCCGAAGAAAAGGCGAGGCATCCCGGACCTGGCATACGCCATGGATGACTCCGGTTCTTGAAGTCCCATCATCCCCTCACTCCGCCACGAACTCGCTCCTGAGATGTGGTCCGCGGCTGACCGGCGAAAAAATGTCTAATTTCGCGGTTGACGACGTAAGTCACACCTACGACACACACTTCACAACTCCTACATACCCCAAGACTGGCTTGCATGGTGAAGCTAGCCTTGGCCCCTCCTAAAGTCGCACGCCGTGCGGTTCGAATATTAGTCTTGACGGTCAGGTTCGCTACGTCAGGGAGGCTAGCGACACCCCTTGGGGTAGCCCGGAACCGAACCGTTCCCCGCACGCACCGGAGCGGGGGCTCTCGATGTTTGATCGAAGGGGATCGGGTTCCCGCCCGTTAACCCAGCTCAGGGGACCGGCAGAGTCCGTTCGTCCCGGGATCCGAGGTCGGATTGGCCGAGGGTCTTGGGAACGGTGGATTGGGCCGTGCTCAGGAGACGATCAAGGACTGGGAGCATGGTCGGAGCGACTTGCACGATGGCCGCCTCTCGGAGCGACTCGAGCGCAGGATTGCGCCACATCGCCGCCGGGCCGGGACCGTGACCGCGCCGACAAGGTACCTATCCGGAGGGAGGAGGAAACCTCCGTGGCCTCGCACCTCAGTGGGCGAGTGGAGTCCTCGAGATGAAAAAAGTCTTTACAACTGGCCAGGTCGCGAAAATCTGCAAGGTCGCGCCTCGGACGGTAAGCAAGTGGTTCGACTCGGGCCGCTTGCGTGGTTATCGAATCCCCGGCTCGCAGGATCGTCGCATCCCGCGGGAGCATCTCCTGCGGTTCCTCAAGGAGCATGGAATGCCCTTGGGCGACCTCGAGGCCGAGGTTTATCATAAGGTCCTGGTCGTGGGTGCCGATGGCCCGCTCCAGGCGATCTTGCGAGACCACCTTCGCGAGACCGACGACTTCCGGATCGAGGTGGCCGCCTCCGGCTTCGAGGCGGGCATCCGCGCCGAGAGCTTCCATCCCGATTGCATCATCATCGACATGGCCCTGGGCCGCATCGAAGCCGGTCAGATCGCCCAGAATCTTCGCAAGAGCCCGGACCATCAGGGGACGATCCTGCTGGCCCTGACCAGCGACGAGCCGGGCGACGAGACCTTCGCGCTGGGCTTCAACGACGCGTTCAAGAAGCCGTTCGACGGGGCGCTGCTGGCCGAGCGCGTCCGCCGCTTGATCTCGCAGAAGAAGGCCGACGAGCCCTGACCCGAGGCGCCTGCGCGGACGATCCGCCCCGGGAGTGGTAAGTCTTCCGGCCGACCGCCCATCCCCGGGCGCCGACGGTAGCCGGTCCTCCCGGGACCGCTTCAGCCCCAAGCAAGCCTCCAAGGCCACCCGCCCCACGAGCCCGATCTCTCTCTCCCCGGAACGGATTCCGAGACCGGCGAGCCCGAGTGCCCCACCCCTTCCCCGGCCCAAAACCGGATGGGGACGGCCCTCGGGCTCGATCGTCATTATGGCGGATCGTGCGGGAGATCTCCTACGGTCAGCGAGGTGCTAGAGCGCTTTACGATTGGTTTGCGCACCCTCCGGGGTCGATGCGAATACACCCCCCTGCATCCCCCCTTGGTAAGGGGGGAGAGGAAACGGGTCGCTCCGCCTCAATCCTCCCCCCTTACCAAGGGGGGATACAGGGGGGTTCTTCGGGAGAGGGCGTCAACCGTATGCAACACAACCGTAAAGCGCTCTAAGCCACTTCGTCAAGACGCCAAGCCTGTCGATGAGCGTCGAAGGGGCGAAACCGCTCGCCCCTTCCTCATGCGGCCGATCCCGGACCGCCCGGCGATCAATCGTCCCCATGCCCCACCTCGGCAGTGGTCGCCTAGGGTCATGGCATCGGGGGAGGAGGCAAGTAGCCGATGGTAACCGTTACCCCGGCGACAGGGCCCATTCTATTATAGGAAGAATCACATGCATATGCTAAGACAGTACAATTGCCCGCCGAAGTCGAGAGATTGACCGAGGTAGAGAAGGAGCCGGAGTACCAGCCCACGGTAGCGATCACAGGATATGTAGAAGTGATCATATTCCGAACATCGTCGGTCACCGTGACGAGAACATTGGGGATGTATTCGAATGGGTAGATATCGACCCAACCTGTTGTACCGGTGCAAGCGACATTTGCCCCCGGGGCGTATGATGAGCCGCCCGCCGTCGGGTTCGTGACGGTGATGGTATAATCGCCCGCCAATGCTGGAATAGCCATCACGGAGGCGATGACCCACGTAGAGAACATCTTTGCAAGCCGAGTCCTGTTGAACATTGTTGACGACTCCTCCTCAAGGGTGCAAGAATGACGCGATCACGAAGAGACGCAAGATGCAAAGACTGCATCGCACAACTCCGCGGGCGCCAGAGCCCGCGGGTGTCAGGCCATCGGAGCTTCGCTTGAACGCGAGAACCCCACCGATGTATCCGGAAGTAACAAGCTAGCGGGGCGAAGCGGCCAGGACCCCACTTTGGCACAGAATCAATAGGAATCTGACGAGATGACCTCTTGGCCATTCCGTGTGCCCAGGGCACGCCACACCTTCGTCGCAATGGACGCACTCAGGAATGGAACATGTCCGTCGGCAAAGAGGACGTTTGCACCGCCCGGATGCATGCTACCGGCCGTCCAGGCACTTTGCTGGGTCAGGGCTCCGCCGCCGTTCAAGCAGGTATGATTGTTGATCGGCTCGGTATGATTATAGAGAGTGCATGGAAAAGTCCCCCAATACCAATTCGAACCCTTGCCGACCTGGACCCTGGCCACCATGCTGGTGTCAGCGCCGTAACATTGTTGGGCGAACGGTTCGAACTGCTCGGGTTCCGTGAAGCGGCCCGGGAGTGAATAGATCGCGCGTTTCGGATCGCCCGCCGACGAGGCCCCCGAGTCCACGAGCCATTCGGCGATCATAACCGTGGAGCTCGTCCCGTCGGTGATCGCCTGGTTACTGATCGAGGGAAAACCAACCTGCACGAAGCTCCCGTTGTCGCAGGCCCCATAAAGGCTATTCTTGCAGAAGCCGACCCCATGGTTCCCGGCGTAGGACGTCGATCCAGCGACGCTCGCGGCGAACGGGTCGGATGGGCAGAGAAGGAGGGCGAGAGATACGCCGATCGCGGTCGCGTTCGGGGTCGGCGAGGGCCGATTCGGGAAAGGGGCAGAGAAATTGAAAGAGTCGTAAAGCGGCTTTTGTTCAATATATGGCAATATCATTACATAAAAGGAATATCCCCCAGTATTACCGGCCGGCAGCACGCCGCTCGCCGCGAGATACTGGTTGATCGCCAGCCCGAGTTGCCGGAGGTTGGCGAGGCAATGGGTGCGCCGCGACGCCTCGCGGGCCATTTGAACGGCCGGGATGAGAATCGCGACCAGCAGCCCGATGACCGCCACGACGACGATCACCTCGATCAGTGTAAAGCCTCCCGCATCGGGGATGCGGGCGCCTGTATTTGAAAAACGTTTCGCGTATCTCATTTCGCCTTGACCTGCAATGTCGTGGCGATCTCGCACGTCGCGACGCTCTTGGTCTTGTCGGAATCGGGCATCTTGACATAGTCGAACGATTGAACTCGGATCATGTATTCACCTTTTTGTTTTGGCCCATCAAACTGGCCTTCCCCATCGTAACCATCCCCGGCCGCGGGGGCGAGCGTCAGGACGCATTCTTCACACGATAGCTTCCCAATGAGAAGGGAAGCGAGGATGAGGGAGGGGGGATCGGATCCTTCGGGTAACTCGCAGTGGATGACGACCTTGATTTTCTCACCGACCTTGCACCGCGCCGGACCACTCGGTTCCAAGAAAGTGATTACAGGCCGCGGTTTCCCTGCTTCGAACTTTCTTATGCTTACCTTATAACCATTTGCATCGCGTAAGTTGGCGTCCCGATATCGAGCCCATTGCGGGAAGGCCGCCCAGAGGCAAGAGCAAACGCCGATCGCGGCAAGTGACACTAAAATGGACCATTTCCAGGCCCTCGCCTTGATCATGATGAATTATCTCCGTTCGAGCGAGCGGGCGATTTCCTAGCTGGCCGTGCGTTGACTTCGTCCCTATGCTGGCCCATTCCCTGCGGTCCAGAGAGTCCAGATGACTTCGCGACAGCGTTTTCGTGTGATCACGAAAGCCTACCGAAACGCCAGGTATAGAATCAAGATGCCACTGTAAGATCAAGCATCTCTTTCGAAATTTGCCGCGTCCGAGGGATGGAGACGGCTTGGCCATAATTCCACGGCCGGGCTTGCTCCCATGAATCATGTGTAGCGGTATATTATTACAAGGTGAAGGACAGCGGATGGCCAGGAAGGATCTGGGCTTCGCGATCGAGCGATCGGATGCCCAGGTCATCCGGGACGATCCGAGCCACCCCGGGGGGAACCGGCAGAAGGTATGGGCCCATGATTTGAGCGAAGACGAGGTCGAATCCGTCCGACTCGATGACAACTTCGAGGCCACGGCAAACCGTTCCTTCCCGGAGCACTGTCTAGTCCTCGGCTATACCTCGACCGACCGATTCATCGCGGTCGCCTTCGAGATCCTGGACGAGGACATGCCGATCATCCGGCCGATCACGGCTTTCGAACCGAGTGAGGATTGAGGAGGAAATCATGGCGAGATCGCGAAAACAACCCCCCGGCGACGCAGGCGAGTTGACGACGTACCGGATCGCTCGAGACGATGCGATCGCGTCGCAATACTCCGCCCGACCCAGTTTGCGGGCGTTGGGCGAGAGTGGCCGGATCGATCGGGAGGCGTTCGAGGCAGCCGAGAGGCTCCGCGCCGCGGGCCCGCCGGATCGCCCCTTTCGAGACTTGATGGCGGCCCTGCGTGCCGAGCGCGAGCGGCAGGGCTTGAGCCTCGCCGACCTTGCCGAGCGAACGGGCATCGACCGGGCGGCCATTCATAAGCTGGAGATCGGGGTGAACACGAACCCGACTCTCGCGACTTTGACTCGCTATGCCGGCGCCCTCGGCGCCCACATCGAGTGGGATCTCAAGACCACGGATGCGAGCGAACCGGCGAAGGCGTAAGGAGAAAAGACCAGCCCTCACGGAGTTGACATGCGCCATCGTGGAGGCACGCCGGGATTACAGAAGACGGTCGATCGCCCCGCGGATGAGTTTCAGGATCGTTCGTCCAGGCGGCATGACGATGAGTCGAGACGGTTGAAACGACCAGTCCAGGGGAACATGCAGTCTCCCAGCATCGTCTTCCCACGGATACTCGCAGTTGTCCGGCGCTGCCCGCCACGCTTGACCGCTGGCGCCAGGACCTCGATCTCGTGGGCCAGGCGACGCGCGTGGTTCAGGACTTCCTTCGCCTTGCCCCCGCGGAAATTCGCGGAGGCGGCCTCTTGTTGCAGCACGAGGGGGAGGTTTTTGGCGACATAGCCGTGGCTGGTTTGCAGCGCCGCGGCGTCCGTTCCTTCCACGAGTAAGTGAGCTTTTACCAGTTTCTCACAAGCCATTTGGAGAAACTGTAGCTTGTGACACTCCGGGACGCTCAGAGACTCCAGCGTTTCAAGGGTCTTGAGATCCTCATCGGCCTGGCGGGCGAAGCCTCTGGCCCACTCGGAACTCGTCGCCATCAGACGCCTCCGGCGAGGATGGGCGATCTGGGAAGTTCCTCCCCGATCTCCCACCTATCGGGAAGCTTGAGTTCACGCGACTGGATCTTCTGAAACTCGTTCGGGGTGACCTCGATCAGAATCGAGGGGTAGGGGATGCCGATGGCGGGCACCGGCCCGAAATGCAGTGGCATCACGCCGGACTCAACCGTGTTCTCGTTCACCATGAGCAGCTTGATCGGCTGGTTGCGACCGGCCTCAACCTCGGCCTCGTCCGTGATCCGAAAGATCCGGGTGAGACCATCATCCAACTCGTAATGTTTCTCGGCCAGTACCTTTGCCGCCGCAGCCTGCTCGTCGACAACCGACTGATCCACGGGAGAATAGAGGATCTTGTCGAGACTACCGCAATTCGGGCAAGGCGCATCCATTTGCACTGGCATTTGCCCACACTGCTTACAACCGCAGATCGCCATGAGATTCCCTCTCGAGACAAGACCCCGACCCCGATCGAATCGGTGACCACGCCTTCGAGCATTATACGGCGGCGTACCGAAGCCGTCATCCGATCGAGCCTCACGCCCCCACGGGCGTGGTCGGGTCTCCGCCGTCCTCGACCCAGACCCAGCCATATTGCGTGTTGCTCCGCGTCGCGGGGTCGTAGCGACGTCCTTCTCTCAGGGCGCTGAGCTTGTCGGCCTTGATCGCCTTCCTCGCCGCGGCGGGATCGACGTCCAGCAGTCGCGCGGCGTTGAGGCCCAGGATCCGGTCCTTGATCTCGGCCGTCAGTTGGGGATATCCGTGCTTCTCGATCAGGTCGTCGGCGATCTTGAACCGACGCATCCGCTCGATCTGGCTCTGAGGGCTGCCGTTCCAGATCGAGTCGGTGCCCCACAGGATGTGGTCCGGCCCGGCGACCTGGACCATCTGGCCGAGCATGTGCATGCAACTCCGCGGCGCCAACGAGGAGAGGATGTTGAACGTGCTGCCCAGCTCGAAATAGATGTTCTTGATCTGCGGATTCCGCTTGAGGATATCCAGGATGTCGCTGATCCAGGGGATCCGCTGGGGATCCGTGCTCCTGGAGTCCACCACCTTGATCCCGGTGCCGTTGGCCAGCCAGCCGAAGCCGCGGAAGCCGGAGTGGTACACGATGAAGTTCAGGTCGGGCCAGTCCTTGGCCGCCTTCTCCAGGTCGAGCGGCCGGCAGGCTTCCTCGTTGAACGCGCCCAGCGGCAATCCTTTATGGACGCACAGGTTCTTGATCCCCAGCGCCTTGGTCTTCTCCCAGAATGGATAGGCGACCTTCTCGTCGTCCATCCGCCAGGCCTTCTCGCCGATCTCGGCGCCGGTGTACATCTTCCAGGCGTCGATCTTCAGGTCCTTGACTTGCCTCTCCATCTCCTCGAGCTCGGGCTTGCCGAGGTTGGGCCGCAGCAGGCCGTGCGAGAGCACCCGACGGCTGCCGGCGAGGTCGTTGACGAACTTGCGGGTGGCGACCATCTGGTCCGGAGGTAGCGGGTTCTTGTCCCAGTCGCGGCTGGGCACGCCGCTGATCACGGCCATGACCGTGTCGCTATCGCCGAAGACCTCCTTGACGTAATGCGCCCGGTTGAGCAGCTCCATCGCATGCTCGTCGCTCTTGGCGTCCGAGCGGAGCATCCGGAAGAATGCCTTGATCCCGCGGCCGGTGGGGCTGTCGTCGTACCACTTGCGAGAGACGTTGACGTGGTGGGTCTGCACGTCGAAGACGAACTGGTCCTTGGGCCACCGCTCCTCGAACGCCTTCGGATCCTCGACCTCATCGGCCTGTACGTCATAGCTGTGGCCGAAGACCTCGTTGAGGGCGACCATCGCGGCGGCCATGCCACTGCCGCTGCGGAGGAAGTCGCGACGCGATCGGCCCTGTCGCTTCGCCGTCGTCTCGCTGAGCCGCGCCAGGCGATCTTCATACTCCCGCTGCTCGGCCGACTGCGGCGGCGGCACGAACTCCTCGTTCGAGGCGACCCGAGAGGGGATCGGCGGCAGGAATTCGGTCTCGGCGTCGAGGTCGCATTGGCGGACCCACATGTCTAATAATCCTTGTTTGATCGGGAGAGGATCGCGATCCTGGACGGCCAATCCGAGGCGGTCGTCGCGCTCAAACATATGGTATCCACCCCGACGCGGCAATCCCCTCGGGGTGCTCGGTGCGAGGCACCGGGCCCCGGCCGACCTCGCCGCGCCGATTCGTTCCCCCGGGGCAACCTGTCCCGCCGCGTGTCGGGGGCCGCGCCGGAGGGTATGACGCCGGCAAGGAAGCCGGACTCGCGTGAGGTCCCTCGGTGCCGGAGTGATCGGCGCGTGCCTCAGCGGGCGAAGGGGTCGGCCGGGAAGACCGGATCGTAGAGGACGACAGCCTCGGCCTCGCGGGCCAGGATCGCGCAGATCAGCCAGTCCGGCCAGTAGGTGGCCCGGAGGTCGTTGGCGTTGACTGCCGGGAGGGACTTGGCCATCATCCAATTCGCCTCGGCCAACCGGCCCTGGGCCGACTCGGACCGGCCGAGCCGCCCGAGGGCCATCGCCGCGACGAACGCGGCGGGGACGGATTGCAAGGGGCCGGTCGCCTGCTCGCGGCATTCGTCCAGTACCTTGAGGGCCGCGTCCCAATGCCCGGATCGGTACTCGGCCAGGCCGAGGGCCAGCAGGAACCAGGGCAGGTTGGGATGATCGCTCCCGACCCGCCGTGCGGTCGCCGCCATCGACCGCAGCCTCTCGGCCACGTCGGGCACCGGCACCGGAGTGAGGAGGCAAACCTTGGAGACCCGATCGAGGTTGACGGGCGCGGTCACACCGGAAAGCTGCTCGAGGATCGCCCGACGGTACCGATCATATCCTTCCACATCCCCGAGCTGAAGGTAGAGCGGACCCTGGATGTACCAGCTTTGGACATAGGCGACATCCCGTCCGATGGCGCGGAACGGGCCCGGACCCGACGCCACGGCCCGGCTCAGGTCCCGCAATGCCTCGCGCCATCGCCGGGACCGCCCGTGGGCCAGCGCGCTCCGATACAGCGACACGGCGATGATCGACGGGCTCAGGTCGCCGAGGACCGCCCGGAAATCGGGCCGGGTCCGGGATGTCTCGATCAGGGCCTCGGCCTCGGCGCGGGATCGCCCGGATGTCCCGATCAGGGCCTCGGCCTCGGCGCGGAATCGTTGCGCCTCGCTCTCGTCGGGCACCTGCGCCGCCATCCAGGCGACGGAGCGGTCGTAGGCCATCAGCGCCCGTTGCGCGTCCCCTCGCCGCCAGTAGGCCATGGCCAGGACGAACCCGCTGTTGCCGTAAGATCGGTCTTCCGGGTCGAGCCGGACCGATCGCTCCAGCTCGTCGACCGCCCCCGCCCAATCGCCGTCGCGATAGAGGACGACGCCGAGCGTACTGCGGAACCCTTTGATGTCCGGCGCCGCGGCCACGGCGGCTCGCGACAGGCGGACGGCACGGGCGACGCGGAAGCTTTGGGATTGAATCCTCGTATGGATATTCATCGCAAAGGTGTTGTTCGGGAGCGTCAAGTCGAAGGTCCCGCTATTGAATGCGCCTCCGAGCAACAATCGGTTCGGACCGACGGAGGGCCCGATCGGATGTAATCCCGTCATGGGGAAATCCGGATTCGACTCCCAGATCGACTCCCACAAGTTGCCCTGGAGGTCGAATAGCCCCCAGCGGTTCGAGGCGTGTCGACCCACCGGCACGAATCGGTCCGATGCGATGTTGGCGTACTCGTGAAGGAAGCGTGAGGTCGGTCCCACCGGGTAGGTGGTGGACGATCCCGCCCGCATGGCATATTCACATTCGGCCCGGGTCGGCAGCCGGTAGCCGTCGGCGTCGAACCGACATCGCCACTCCTCCGGCCCGGCGCCCGCCCGCTCGTAGCAGGGGACTCGTCCCTCCGTGCGGCTGAGCCAGTTGCAGAACAGCACCGCGTCTTCCCAGGAGACGAAAGTCATCGGCCGGTCGGATTCCGGCCCGTCGACGGGATCGACCGCGGGGAACTGGAAACCGCTCGGGCGTTCGGACACGGTTCCATTCGGATCCTCGAGGAACCGGCGAAATTGCCCGACCGTGACCTCGCAGGCCGACAGCGCGTAGGCGAGCATGTAAGCCTCGCGGGTCGGGAACGGGCCCGCGGGGACCTCGATCATCGTCATGCCGAGCCGGTTGACGGACCAGGCTCGTCCGGCCGAGGCCGATTGCGCGGGGGCGATGGCCGGCGGGTCGATTCCCCAGCGGCGCAGGGCCCAGCCGGCGGCACTGTGAGTCCCGCCGTCCGGACATTCGGCATGGAACCGGAGCAGGACCGAGGTGAGAGCGGCGATCTCCGGCTCGGTGTGCTGCTTCGGGTCGATGCGGCCCAGGGCCAGGCAGAGGCCGCTGCGGAGGTCGGGCTCCGGGATGCCCCGCAACAGCTCCGAGAGCCTATCGAGATCGCCGTGCCATTCCGGGAAATAGTGGATGAACGCCGCTCGATCCGTCGGGTCCTTGACCGAGAGGAGCATCGACCGGGCCGCGTCGAGCTCGCCGAAGGCGAGCAGGCAGACGGCGAACCGGGTGCGGACCTCGGGGGAATCGGTATCCCGGAAACTCTCGCGGAGCGGCTCCACGCACCGGCGCCCGGCGCCCGCCAGCGCCAGCACGACGTTGCGGCCCTCGGGAGGGGGCGCGGTGGGGATCGCGGCGATCAGGTCGGCCGGTCGATCCTCGCCGAGCAGGCCCATCGCGACCGCCGCGCGGAGCCGGCGGTCCGGGTCCGCCTCGGCCTCGTCTCGGGCCGCGCGGAGACCGGGCAGCACCCGCTCGCGCACCGGGCGGAGCTGCTCGGCGATCACCGGAACGCCGTCGGGGCGGCTGGTCAGCAGCGCGCGCGCCAACGCCTCGACTCGGTCCCGCTCGGCCAGGGCGGAGTGCTCCTGCTCGCGCTCGATCCGCTTCAACTGGAGGCGGAAGGAGTTGGCGGCCCAAGCGGAGCCGATCGCCAGCGCGACCAGCAGCACCGCCACGAGGGACCCCAGGCCCGCCGGCACCGGGTTGCGCCGGCACCAGCGCCAGGATCTCTCGCCGGCGCCGACCGATCGCGCCGGATCGACTCGCCGGCAAGGAACCGACGCAGGTCCTCCGCCATCTCGCCGGCCGTCGGATACCGCCGCTTCGGGTCCTTGTCCATCGCCTTGAGCACGATCGTCTCCAGGTCCCGCGGGATACGACCGTCGATCGATCGGGGCCGGACTGGCTCCTCGTTCTTGATCTTCTCCATCAGCCGCAGCCGGTCGGCCGAGTGAAACGCCGGCCGGAGGGCCAGCAGCTCGTAGAGCGTCAGGCCAAGGGCATAAATGTTGACGCGCGGATCGCCCTGGCCGCGGAATCGCTCGGGGGCCATGTACCGGATCGTGCCGATGATGTCGCCGGTCAGGGTCAATCCCTCATCCTCGCCCTTGGCCAGGCCGAAGTCGGTGATCCAGACGACGCCCGCGGTGTCCAGCAGCAAGTTGGCCGGCTTGATGTCGCGGTGGATGATGCCGCGGGCGTGCGCGTAGGCCAGCCCCTCGGCGGCCTGCCGGCCGATCTGGGCCACGCTCCGATAGAGGGCCCCGCGCTTGCAGGACGATTCGACGTCCGCGATCTGGGCGCCGCCCGGCATGACGGCCGTGCCGGCCGACGACGCTCCGATCTCGGCCGAGTCGGAAGCGCGGGAGTGAGGCCCTGTGCCGGCTTGCTCCGATCCCGCTCCCGTGGGATCACCGTCCCACGGGCCGCGCGCCCCCCGGAGTCGGCTTCGTCACCCCGGGGGTGAGACCGCCGCCGAGCATCGCGCCGGTGATCCGGCTGAGCTGCCGCCCTTCCAGGGTCTCCGCCGCCGCCAGGGTACGGTCCGCGGAGTCCGGCCCACTCCGGCGGACGGATTCCGACGGAGGCGCCGGGTCGTCGGTCGAGAGCCCATGCGCCTCCGGGCCCGAGCCCGGCGACTGATCGCGCAGCCGCTTCAGCTCGCGGACCACCAGGTCGAGCCACCGGCCCTTGATGGACGGCATCGTGGAGGAGGCCGGCCCACTCCGCCGGAGCGAGTCGGTCGGCGGGACCGGGTCGTCAGTCGAGGGCCCGTGCGCCTCCGAGCCCGAGCCCGGCGACTGATCGCGCAGCCGCTTCAGCTCCCGGACCACCAGGTCGAGACCCTGGCCCTGGATGAACTGCATCGCGTAGAAGCCGATGTCGCCGTGCTGGCCGACCTCGAAGACCGGCACGATGTTCGTATGATGGAGCCGCGCCGCGGCCCGCGCCTCGCGGCGAAACCGTTCGACGGCCTGGTCGTTGCGCGTCGGGCCGCCGGGCAAGACCTTCAACGCCACCCGACGCCCCAGCGAGATCTGCTCGGCTTCGTACACGACCCCCATGCCACCGCGGCCCACCTCGCGGATGATCCGGAAGTCGCCCAACTGCTGGATTCGCCGGCCCGTGGCCGGCTCGTCCGGCACCCGGCCGACCCCGGCTTCCCCCCCCGACGGCCGCAATTGCTCGATCTTCGCCAGCGCCGAGAACACCTCGCGAATCGCCTCGGCATGCTCCGGATGCCGCCGGACATACTCGCTAACCGTCGGCCGATCACCCCGACGGAGCCGCTCCAGATAGTCTTCGGCCAGTTCTTCAACCGGATCGCGGCCGGAAGAGGACTCGGTCATGCTGGGCTCCCCATCTCTGGACGAGGGGGAACGATACGGCCATCCCGCGATGACCGCTCAACGCCGTGGACATGGGATCGTCCACGCCATGGGCCCTCAATCCAAACCCCATCGCCTCGCCAAGTATCAACAATACTACAAATTCCCACGACTGACTCCAAGGCGGCACGCTCGATCGACGGGGAATTTCCGACGCAACGGAGTGATGAGCCCGGCGAATCGTCGGCGGCGACATCCTTTCGACACCACCATGACAGCCCGCATCAAGGCATGTCCGACCGGACGCGCAAGCGTCCCCAAGTTGGCGAATCAGCCGGACAAGTCGCCGACGTCGTCGAGGATGACCTTCAGCCGCCGGACGGCGCGGATGTACCGCTTGCTCGCGGCCGACGGCTGGATGCCCAGCACTTGCGCCGTCTCGGCATTATTCAGGTCCTCGAAGTGCCGCAAGACGACCACCTCGCGGTCCAGCGGCTCCATCGCGTTGAGGGCCGCCTGGAGGCGGACCTGCATCTCGGCGCGCCAGGGCGCGGGTCGGCGAGGTCAGGCGGCCCAGCAGTTGATGCGCCAGCGATTCCGAGGATGCCTGGGGAAATCCGCCGCGGTGAAGCGAGACCTCATTGCCAACGCCGCGCATCTGCGCGCCCAGGTGCCTGCGGTGGAGGTCCACCAGGCGCTGTCCCACCAGGCCGCGCAGCCAGAGGAAGAACGGGGTCGCCGGGCACGACGCATATTCCCCGAAGCGGCGGGCCAGGTCGAGGTAGGCGTCCTGGAGGACGTCGGCGGGATCGAGCCGGCCGTAGAGCCGGCGGTCGAGCCGGAGCCGCACCATCCGCTCCAGGCGGTCGCGGTATTGCGAGAACAGCTCGCCCAGCGCCCGCTCATCGCCGGCCTTCGCTCGCCCCAGGAGGTCGTCGGCTCGGTCGGGACCGTGTTCCATGAAAATCGCCCTCCTTCCTTCTAGAAGGATAACCGGATCGGCGTGACGATTGGCGACCACCCCGCCTTGATTTCTCGAGCGGCGACGAGCAGCCACGCCGGCCCGCCGGGAAAAATCCCCCCGCCCTGTCCTCAAATCGGGCTTGCCCCCGGATTCCTCCCTAGGGGGCCGCGCCTCCTCGCGGGTTCACCGGTTTTATGAAAGCCGCTTCACTTGCCAGCGAGTCGCCGCCTCGCCACATCGGGCCTCGCCGACGTACGCGGGCGGTCCCTCGCTCGCTCGAATCCGATCGGAGTAAGGCAAATGTTCCGCTCGTTCCTCTCCCCCGTCGTCTGGCTCTTCCTGTTCATCGTGTGGCTCGCCATACTCTTCGCCGGTGGTATCCCCATCGCCCTGTCGATTACTTACTGTGCGCCATCCTTCGCGAAAGCTCACGAGTCCTATGCCGGCTGGCTGGTCCTGGCCGAGGCGTTGGCGTCTCTCGTCGCGAGCATCTACGTCACGAGATCGGCGTTGCGATGGGCGAATCGCCCGCCAGGGCCTTGGCCCGATCCCCCGACCTCGAACGATCCCCGTCGCGACGCCGAGAGTGACCTCCGGATTGCCGTACGAATCCGGCTCGCCGCGCGAGTCGGGGCCACCATCGGATTCCTTGGCGGCGCCGTCGCGGCCGTCGCGCTCTTCATCTACCCCCGGGGAGTCGTCCGCCACTCCTCCGTCCGAGGCGTGCTCATGCTCCCGCTGACGATGGGCGGCGCGGGCTTCTTCTTCGGCCTGGCCATGGCCTGCTTCTTCGCGCCAGCGTCCTTCCTGGAGGGGCCGATCGGCAGGCCCTACATGGAGAAGATCGGCACCAGGAGTGTGACGGTGGCGCGGGCAGCGTGCCTGGCGATGGGGCTCGTCATCGTCGTCCCGCTGCTCCTGCTCGGGCTCATCTTCCTAGGCGCGGCGCTCGGATGAGGGGCCTGAAGATCATCATGCATGTGCGAATGTGGAACCGGAGACATCGCATGGCTTGCACTCCAAGATGGTGACCAGCCGTCGCCTTGCTTCAACGTTCTATACGACGATCTAACCATAGGTTCCAAGAGCTCCGCGGCCGCGGCCCACGCCGCAAGAGTTAGCAAACTCGTCGCGGCGTCGGAAGCATCTTCCCCGCGAAGGCGCTGCGTTTCCCCAAGGAGGCGGATCGCGTGGACGCTCCGCGACCCCTCCCGCTCGCAACCGGCCCCTTGCTACAATGCCAGACTCACGAAGGACTTACGGAGTCGATAGCGATGCGGCGACTGACCTCCGGCCTCCGCACCGCCTCGACCCATCGGGTCTTGCCTTCCCGTCAAAGCACGTCTCGGACGAAGCCACGCCCTCCCGGACTCACTCCCGCCGGTGTATATAGTAGACAATCGCGGAGCAGGGGCCGCCCTCCGGGCTCGATCGCGCGGCGATCCGGCTCGATGGGGCCCCGCTCACGACA
Organism: uncultured Planctomycetota bacterium; assembly: GCA_963777695.1. Lineage (GTDB taxonomy): Bacteria > Planctomycetota > Planctomycetia > Isosphaerales > Isosphaeraceae > CAVZRC01. Next base: position 3,767,476 of record CAVZRC010000004.1, on the reverse strand, counting down.
CCCACCCCGCAACCGCAATCTGAACGGAAAGGCGAAACCGTGTTGCCGACGAGACGGAACGCACACCGAAACAACGCGTCGGGCCTGGTCCTGGGCCTGGCCTTGATGTTGACCCTGGCCCTCTCGCTGGCCGCCCCCGCGCTGGCGGCCGACCCCTGGGTCGTCTACGAGGGGGCCGACGGTCCGGGCAAGGGGAAGCACGTCGTGCTGGTCAGCGGCGACGAGGAGTATCGATCCGAGGAGGCGCTGCCGCAACTGGCCAAGATCCTGGCGAAGCGCCACGGCTTCAAGTGCACGGTGCTCTTCGCCATCGGCAAGGACGGCTCGATCGACCCCAACCGCAACGACAACATCCCCGGCCTCGAATCGCTACGCTCGGCCGACCTGATGATCATCGCCACCCGATTCCGCGACCTGCCCGACGACCAGATGAAGGAGCTTGTCGCCTACATCGAGTCCGGCCGCCCGATCATCGGCATGCGGACCGCAACGCACGCGTTCAACATCCGGGGCAACAAGACGTATGCGGACTACTCGTGGAACAGCAAGAAGTGGGACGGCGGGTTCGGCCGGCAGGTACTCGGCGACACCTGGGTCTCGCACCACGGCAACCACGGCAAGGAGAGCACCCGCGGGATCATCGCGCCGGGCGCGAAGGACCACCCGATCGTCCGCGGCATCAAGGACGGCGACATCTGGGGGCCGACCGACGTCTACGAAGCCCACCCGCCCGCCGAGTCCACCCCGCTGGTCCTCGGCCAGGTGCTCAAGGGCATGAAGCCGACCGACACGCCGGTTGAGGGCAAGAAGAATAACCCGATGATGCCCGTCGCCTGGGTCAAGAGCTACGTCGGCAAGCAGGGCAAGTCCGCGCGCGTCTTCACCACGACGATGGGCGCCGCCACCGACCTCGAGACCGAGGGCACCCGCCGCCTGCTGGTCAACGCCGCCTACTGGGCCGTCGGGCTGGAGGACAAGATCCCCGCTCGCACCGACGTGACCGTCGTCGGCGAGTTCCACCCGCTCCCGTTCGGCTTCAACGGGGCCAAGAAGGGCGTCAAGCCCGAGGAACATGCGATTCACTGAGCACAAGGTCAAGACACGATCAGATCGGCCAATCTCTGGAATTCGTCGAGGACCGACTCGCGCTTCGGTTCCGCCAGCTCGTCGAGCCGGGACGCGAGGCGCGATAATTTCGTGACAGTCTCCGGTCAGAACATCGCGTCCTCGACGACGTTGGAACCCAGCTCTGCGATCCGATCCTTGTCGGAGAGGGCCTGACGGACAACCGGGATCGCGAAGTAGAGCCGCATCAGTCTATCGAGGGACTTCTGCTGGATCTGCGACCCGGTTTCTCAGCGGGATACCGTCGACTCACCCACCCCGAGGAGACTGGCGAAATCGCGCTGCTTCAGCGCGAGGGACTCGCGATTGCTCCGGATCTGCCCGGGTGTCAGCAACCCGACCTGGCGGCGCAGGGCATCGGTGATCTGATCGTTCGCATCATCGTCGAGGATCATCGCCCCGCAGTTCGTGCAGCGGGGGACCTCGAACCGAGGTACATCGACCGTATAGATCCGGCCATCATATTGGAGCTCGGTCGAATACGACAGCGTCGCTCGCTCGACGGTTTGCTGCCGGCACTTTCCGCATGGCCAGGGAAATGGTAGTGCTTCGAGGGTTTGCGACATAGGATAGCTCTCAAGGAATGGGCCTAGAATCACTCCTCAAATTCCTCACGATCGAGGTGCGCCGTGTCAAGGGCTCTCACGCCGAAGGAAGTCTCGCTCTCGCAGTCGAGCTCACCGTGGGGTCTGGAAACCACGGCTATGAACATTTTGCAGAGCGGTAATTCCCGTGAAGACCGATGTTGGAGTTCCGCCTTCAGGCGGTCCGATAGCCCCAATACCGTTGATTTCGTGTTAACGATTCAATTACGATGCGCCTTCACTAACTCGTTCCTACGCTCCGCGTGGGAACGAGTTCAAATCATTCGCTGTCTTCAGCTTATGACTCATTCGACGGCAAGGGGATATGACCGGGAGCAAGGCCGATGAGCGTGGACAATCCCGAGCGGACGGCCGTGGTCATGTCCTGGAGCGGCGGCAAGGACAGCGCGCTGGCGTTGTACGAGCTCCAATGTGATCCGCGTTACGAGGTGGTCGCGCTGATGACGTCGGCCTCGGAGGAGTTTCGACGCGTCAGCCATCACGGTGTCCGCGAGGAGCTGCTGGAGGCGCAGGCCGAGGCGATCGGCTTGCCGCTGACGAAGATCTACCTGCCATCGGGCAAGACCACGCCGTGCACCAACGAGGTCTACCAGGAAATCATGGCGCGGGTCATGGCGGACTTCCGGTCGCGAGGTGTCTTCACCGTCGGCTTCGGTGACCTCTTCCTCGAAGACCTGCGCCCTGGCGGGAAAACAACCTGGCCCAGGCGGGGATGACCGGCGTCTTCCCCATCTGGAAACGGGACACGCGCGACTTGTCGCGTCAGTTCATCGCCATGGGATTCAAGGCGATCCTTTCCTGCGTGGAAGGCAAGGTCGGGCCGGGCTTCGTCGGACGGGCCTATGACGATCGCCTGCTCGATGACCTGCCCGATGGGATCGACCCCTGCGGCGAATACGGCGAGTTCCACTCGTTCGTCTACGACAGTCCGGGTTTCCGATGGCCGGTCGCGGTGGAGGTCGGTGAGACCGTCATCCGCGACGGGCGATATTACGCCGACCTGCTCCTGGCGGGATCGGCCGGGGCGATGTCTTGCACCCCGGCGAGCATCCCGCCGGTGTCGGCCTAGAACGCGGAGGTGGGCGGCATGCGCGTCGTTTCCTTGCTGGCCAGCGGCACCGAGATCGTTTGCGCCATGGGCGCCGGCGATTGGCTCGTCGGCCGGTCGCACGAATGCGACAACCCGCCGTGGGTGAAGGGACTCCCCGAATGCACCCGGCCCGCGTTCGACATCAACATGGCGAGCGGGCTGATCGACGCGGAAGTCCGTCGCCGCCTCAAGGCCGGCGAGCCGTTGTATCACATCGACACCGATCGGATCGATTCGCTCAAGCCGGACCTGCTGATCGCGCAGGAGCATTGCGAGGTGTGCGCCGTCACACCGGGCGACGTCCGGCGAGCCGGTTGCGTCGTCGCGTCGCAGGTGCTGGCGCTCAGTGCCGGCACTGTGCGAGGGATCTTCGACGGCATCCTGGCGATCGGTCGCGCACTCGGCCGCGAACCGGATGCGGCCAATCTGGTTGACACGATGCGGCGACGCATGGACGCCGTCCACGCCGCGGTCGCGCACCAACGCGCGCCGAGCCTGGTCGTCCTGGAGTGGATCGATCCGGTCTTCGCGATGGGCAATTGGGGCCCGGAGCTGGTCGACCTGGCCAACGGACGGCTCGCGCTGGGAGAGAGGGGCGAGCACTCCAGCGCCATCGACTGGCAGCGGGTCCGCGAGGCCGATCCGGAATGGTTGATCATCGCGCCCTGCGGCTTCGACCTGGAGCGGACGATCCGCGAGGCACCGACGCTGGAAGTCCTCCCCGGCTGGACCGACCTGAGCGCCGTGCGTCACGGCAAGGTGGTACTGGCCGATGGCAACCGCTACTTCAACCGGTCCGGGACGACGATCGTGGAGACGGTGGAGATCCTGGCGGAGATCCTCCACGGATATCCCGCCGGCCACCGCGGCAAGTCCTGGGTGGTCCACTCCCGGCCCGGCGAGACCCCGCGGATCCGCGAGCTGCACGCGAAGGCATGCGCCAGCAATCGGCCCACTTATACCGATCCGGCCACGGGATATGAGGTCTTCACGGCCGACTTCCTGCGACGACGGGGCTACTGCTGTGGCAACGGTTGCCGGCACTGCCCTTACTCGAGCCCCGCGGCGACGGCGAGGGTGAACCGCCAGACGGCCCGGGCTTGATCGCGTCGATCCTAGCCAAGCATGCGAAGGTTGTTGTTCAAGGGAATTCATGAACGGCGAGTTGATCATCCGCCGACTGGACCGGCTCACGCACGATCGCTTCGCGGACCTGCTCAACGAGGGCGAGGCGGCCGGCTACCGCTTCCTGCGCCGCGTGATCGAGGAATGGGACGCGGGCGTCAATCGCTTCGCGGGGCATGGCGAGGCGCTGTTCGCGGCGGAGATCGACGACCGACTCGTCGGTGTTTGCGGCCTGAGCGTCGATCCCTACCTTAATATCCCGCGAATCGGGCGCCTGCGCAACGTCTACGTCCTGGCCGAATACCGTTGACACGGGATCGGCCGTCGGCTCATCGCGGAGGCCATCGCGGCAGCCCGCGGCCACTTCGACCGACTTCGACTCCGGGCCGAAGAGGAGGGGCCCGCGAGGCTCTATGAATCCCTCGGATTCCGCCCGTGTCCCGGGGTCCCGGATTGTACGCACATCAAGGACCTGGCCGGGGAATCTCCCCCGCCCTATGGAATTTGATGTGGCCAGCGAGTCTCCGTTCGTCGGTTCCACCTCGCTGATCCGAGGCCAATGTTTCGAGGGATCCGCGAGCCATCCCGACGGCGCAACTCATCGGCTGTACCAGGCCACGAGCTTTTCCAACTCGCCGCTCTGGGCCAGGAGCCGAAGCAAATACTGGATGTGGGGGAAGCCCAGCATCGGGTTACCCCCGAAATGATCGTCAACGAGCTGGATCGCTTGCTCCACCGTTTTCACCGGAGACGGGCCAGCAATCGCTCGCCTCAACCACAAGATCATCGGCAGCGTGAGGACGAGCGATTCCAGGCCGGCCCAGACCGGCAAGTCGAAGTTGGGCGGACCGCAGAATTGCAGCGAATTCAGTTTGACCACATAATACCGTTCCAGGGTCGCATCCATTTCCGACAGCACCCCGCCGGCTCGTTCGACCTCCTCGAAGCTGGTGTCCGGGAGGAATTCGTTGATGCGAGGGACGGGACCGCGGCCCTTGACGAAGCGCCAGCCGGCGTGGACCCTTCCCAGGCGTCTCCCAACGCCCGAGGCCCGGTACACGTCGCGATCCCTGCGGGCATAGATGGCCAGCAGGGCGCGGAACAGGACCCCGCCGAGTAGCCGGTCGGGCGGCAGCAGGTCTGCGGCTTGGCGGGGCACGTCCGCTTCCACGGCGGTGCGCACCGCCTGCACATACTTGCTCAACTTGTTGCCTTGCAGGCTGTCCAGCCGCGTCTGGCCGCAAATGCGAGCCACGGCCAAGCATTTGCGCAGCCGCCGTTCCAGGCGATCGTTGCGGTCTTGCACGATCTCCACCAGCACCTGGACGACACGGCACACGTCCGGCCAAGAGAGCTGCTCGCCGGCTTGCATCAAGGGCGGCGGCGCACTGTCCGCCGACCTGCCTACATGTTGCTCTAACAAGCGAGAGAGGTGGACCAGGTCTTTCTCGGCGTCGGCCACCGGGCGACCCGAATTGGCCGCGGCCGATGGGCAAGAGAAACGCATGCCGACCCGCCAGTGATTGCCCGCCGGTATGAGCACGAAGGGAAACAACCGGCAGACGAACGGTTTGACTTCGGCGCCGAAACGCTCTTGAAGACGGCAGTGATTCCCGGTCGTCAAGAAGACGCACCCCCCCTCAGGCCGATGGGCCAGCGTCCATTTCTTGGAGCCCCCACCCACGGGCGCGAACCACGGCTTGGCACCAACCTCGGGATCGTTTGCCAGATCCAGCGCCTCGATGCGACGCTTCTCTTCGTCGGTGATCACCCCCCCGAGCCGGCGGCAGCAATCGCCGCAGGTATGACAATCCCAGTTTTGCATCACGGGCAGATTTCGTATTGGAACCGACATAGACGCTTGCTACCTATCAGCCAGTGGAGTTGAGGAGGGTTGAATTCCCCGGTTTCGCGAGCCTATCGCAAGGAAACCGGGTCTGGGGGCTCTGCCCCGAAGCGGCGACCGGCAGAGTTGCCGACGCCTAACGATCGGAGAGAGCCCGTGCTTGCCGCACGGCCGCGACGAACTCCCGGCGATAGCCCGATGAGTCCTTCAATAACGTCGCCTCGGCGATCTCCAGCACGCCGGGATAGGTCAAGCTTCCCTTGTCGGCCGAGCCGCGCAGGAGCATTCCGAACCCGGCGACCGCGGCCGCGAACTTGAGGTCATCCGACGCGTCGGCGAACGATCGTCCCGGATCGGTCACGCCGTATTCGAGGAGGCGGCTGGTGTCGGCGTCGGGGCGTTTGTATCGGAGCTTGACGGTGAACGACTCGTTGCTCAAGACCGTTGACGCAGCGGACTTCGTGTACTTGAGCGGGTCGATCCCCGGGAGGTCTCCCACTCGATCCGCCGGGACGATTTCGTAGAGCGCGGTCACGTGGTGGCCGGCGCCGATCTCGCCGGCGTCCTTGGTGTCGTCATTGAAGTCCTGGTGGGCCATGATCCGGTTTCCATAGCCGATCAGTCGGAATGCGCCCACTTTGGCCGGGTTGAATTCGACCTGGATCTTCACGTCCTTGGCGACGGTGACGAGCGTCGAGCCCATCTCCTCGACCAGGACCTTGTAAGCCTCGCGCGGGGAGTCGATATAGGCGTAGTGGCCGTTCCCCTTGTCGGCGAGCTTTTCGAGATTGCTGTCCTTGAGATTACCCATGCCATAGCCGAGCACGCTGAGGAAGACACCGCTCCTGGCCTTGGCTTCGATCAGGCGGACCAGGTCCTCTTGATTCGAGATGCCCACGTTGAAGTCGCCGTCGGTCGCCAAGATGACGCGGTTCGTCCCGTTCTTGACGAAGTGCTGGGTTGCGATATCGTACGCGAGCTGGATGCCCGCGCCGCCGTTGGTCGAGCCGCCCGCGCGGAGCTGGTCGATGGCCGACTTGATTTCGGCTTTATGCGAGCACGAGGTCGGTGGTAGTACCAATCCCGAAGCCGCGGCGTAGACCACGATGGCGACCTGATCGTTCTCGCCGAGCTGTTCGACCAGGCGTTCGAGACTCCACTGGACCAGAGGGAGCTTGTTGGACTCTTGCATCGAGCCGGAGACGTTGACGAGAAAGACGAGGTTGCTGGCAGGCCGCTGGGTCCGATCGATGGGTCGGGCGGCGATGCCGATCCGGGCCATCCGATGCCGGGCATTCCACGGGCAGCCGGCGATCTCGACATGAACGGCGAAGGGATGTTCGCTCGTCTTCGAAGGAGGTGCGTCTTCGTAGGCGAAGTAATTCAACATCTCCTCGATGCGTACCGCATCCCTCGGCGGGAGCGTGTTCTGGCCGAGGAAGCGGCGCACGTTGGCATAGCTGGCGGTGTTGACATCGATCGAGAAGGTGGAGAGGGGCTCGGCAGCCGTCAGGTGGAAGGGGTTATCGACGATCTTGTCGTACGCCTCGGTGTTCGGGGCGGTGCGGGCTTGGCGGCATCCCTGGATCTCGCGACTTCTCCTGTCGCGTCGCCCTTCCATCTCGCAACCGGGACCATCGCGGGGCTCGTGTACGGTCCCGGCTCATCCCCGTACGAATCGGAGCTGATCACCTCGCCGCCGTTGATCGTGATCAGGGTCCCAAGGATATTGGGCTGCGTCGTGCTCTTGAGGAAACGGACTTGACCATCAGCAAGGACCACGTGCGCACCGTCCGGATGGGGGCTCTTGAGTTGGGCCATCGACCCGCCCGGTTGCCAGAGGAGGTCTTCGGGCTTGGTCCAGGGGACGCGGGCGTCGGTCTCCATGACGAGGATGGTGTTCGACGTACCGTCGGTGAACTCCTGGATTTGCGCCCTGCGCGAGGCGTCGAACGGGGTATTGACACCAGTCGGCCCGATCTTCGGCCCGACGACCACCATGTACCCCGTCTGGCCATCTCGAGGGACGGTTGCGGCCGGACAGGCCAGCTCGAGCGGCATCTCGGCAAGCAGCGATCGGTTGTGGGGGCTGTCCCACGGCTCATCGAGATGAAATCGCGCGTAGAGCGGCCCGTAGCCCAGGTATGGCAAGATCGCGACCCGCCAGCTCAAGAGCGGTGTGCCGTCGCCTCTCATCAGCGCGGGAGCGGGTAAGTGCCCCTGAGCCTCGTGGTATTGGTGGAAAGCCAGGCCGAGACGCTTGAGGTGGGCCTCGCATTCCGTGCGCCGGAATTCCTGGAACGTGGAGACAATACTCGGTGTCGCCAGCAACGTCGCCAGGACACTGAGCACAGCGACAGCGACCCAGCGGGCTATTCGGTGCCGAGACCGACCGCCGGTGCGAGGCGGTGTCTCGTCAGGAATGGAATGTAAAGCGTCTCGGGACGAGTGGCTCGCGTCCATTTCTTCTTCTCCCCGAGCCGTTCCGGTCATCTGGCCCACATGCCGGACCGCCCTGTCACACGGCCCTGGTTTTTCGCGGCAATCAAACGACAAAAGTCGGACTATCTCTTACAGTAGGAAAAGCGAGTGCCGGTCACAAGCCCTCGTGTCCGGCTATTCGAGCCGAGGAGGGTCATCGCCGTGAACGCGCGAGCGGGATTCGACGACGATCGATCGCCGCGACGTCGATTGGGGTAGCCGGACCAGTTGACCGGGGAGAGAGTTGGGGTGATGGGGGCCCGGCGTGCACTACCAGTCGTGAGGTGCCCCGAACGCTTTCGCTGCCACGTGCGGTGGTCACGCGGCATTCGCGGATACGGGCGCCTCGCGGCTCGGTGGGGAATCCCATCTCGCGGAGGCCGACAGCAAATCTTCGGGCGGCCCTGTCATGGTTTCCGGTGGTGCGCAGACCCTTGGGTAGAGGCATGCCGGAACGACCGGCTGCACAACTCCCCGGAACCTTGGCGACGAAGGAGCTTCCCATGTCTGACCTGCTCAAGCGAATCGCAGACCTCGCCCCGAAGGCCATCCACGAGACCGACAAGGCCAAGACGGTCGTGGCCGAGACGAAGGCCGAGCTGACCGACGAACAGCTCGCGGCCGTCACCGCCGCCGGCGGCACGAACTTCAGCGGCCCCAGCGGCGGCCCCGGCCCCGGCGGCATCTGGGCGGGCTGAGCTCCCCCCTTGCTGGAAGCGTCCAACGCCCCGGCCCGCGCGGCCGGGGCGTTTTCGTTGACGGGTCGAATCGCGAGAGTGCGTCCTGGCCCGACCCGCCGACTGCTACCTCGGGGCGGTCGGCCCGGCCGCGCCCCGGAACGAGCGGATCGCCTCCTGGAAATCGGGCCGGGATCGCAGGGCAACGAGGTCCGGGTCGCGTTCGATCCAATCGACGTTTTTCCAGCCTTGTTCGACGGACCGTCGCAAGGTCGCGATCGCCCGGACGGCCAGTCGCTCGGCCTCGTCCCGATCGTATCCAGGCGTCCCGGCACGGATTTGACCGGCCGCGCCGCTGGCGAGGGAGATCGCGCAGGCCAGGTCGTACGTGTAAATGCTGTCGCCCCCGGAAAGACGCTCGCTGATGGCGATGGCCTGCCGGAGCGAGCCGAGGGCCTCGGCGTGATGCCCCTGCCTGGTCAGCGCCTTGCCCATCCCGCGATGGATCGATGCCAAACTATTGGCATTCAGATCGTTGCCGGGCTCGGCCTTGCGGACGATCTCCGCGTCCTCCCTGGCCCTGGCGAACAATTTCAGGGCCGCGTCGAACTCGTCGTGATCGACGAGCGCCTGGCCGAACCCGGAGTGTCCTGTCGCCCGAAGCCTCCGGTAATCGGTGAAGGATGGGTTCTCCGCGACGAGGCGGTCGTTGATCTCCGACGACTCGGCGAACGACGCTCGGGATTCGTCCCAGCGGCCGAGGATCTCAAGCATCGCCCCGATCCCTTGCAAGGTGAGCGAGAGGGATCGTCGCAATGGGGCGTCATCGGGGTGGGAGGCGATCAGGAGCCGCTGGATGTCGTTGGTCCGCCGGGCGATCGTCAGCGCCTCGGTCGTCCTCCCGGCCCGGTATTCCATCTCGGCCAGGTTATTCATGCTCCTCACCAGGTTGACGCGGTGAACGAACTCGTCGGGGAACTCGTCTGCGAGCGCGGATCGCAGGTCGATGGCGGCCTCGAGGTGTCGCACCGCCTCGCCCGGGCTGCCGCCGGACATCTTGAAGTGGTCGGCGTAGTAGTGGTGGCCGAGGGCGAGGTCGGCCCGGACCCGCGCGTCGCGGGGGTAATCGCGGGCGAGCGGCCCCAGCAGGCCAATCGCCGCCTCGAACGACCGGCCCGCCTCCTCGCCTCGCCCGTATTTCGCCTGGGCCATCGCCAGCCGGACCAGGCACCGACCCATCGCAGCCCGTTGGATCTGGTTCGACGGAGTCCCCGCCGTCAAGGAGCCGTAGAGGTCGGCCGCCTTCTGAAGCGGGCCGAGGGTATCGTCCTGCGACCCGACCTCGGCGTTGATCTCGCCGACCCGGAGGTAGGCCGCCGCCAGGTCGGCGCGCAAGTCGAGGTTGTTCTCGTACCGTCGGACGAAGTCCTCGTAATAGCTCAGGGCCTTCTGCAACAGCTCCTTACGCAGGGGCTGGAGGCCCGGCAGCGGCGATTTCAGGAGCGTGCTCTCGCTGACTGTGGTCAGGTAGTCGTTGACCGTGCCGCGGGCGCGGGCCAGGTTGGTCTCGGCCTCGGCCCGCCGGTCTTCGGAGAGCAGGTAGAGCCGTTGGGATCGGAGCCAGAGCACGGTCATGACCGGCAGCCCGGTGACGAACACCAGCAGCAACGCCGCCGACAACGAGGCGGCCAGGGGGTTGCGACGGCACCAGCGCCAGACCTGCTCCCAGGCGGCCGACCGCCGGGCGAAGATGGGCCGGTCGGCCAGGAACAGGCGCAGGTCCTCGGCCATGGTCTCGGCGGTGGTGTAACGCCTCCCCGGTTCCTTGGCCAGGGACTTGAGCACGATGGTTTCCAGGCTCCGCGGCACGTGCCGGTCGACCCGCCTGGGCGAGACCGGGTCGTCGTGGAGCACGCGCTCGACCAGTTGGGCGCGGTTGGCCCCCTCGAACGCCGGCCGGAGCGTCAACAGCTCGTAGAGCGTCGCGCCCAGCCCGTAGACGTCGCTCCGCGGGTCGGACCAGCCCTCGAACCGCTCGGCGGCCATGTACCGGATGGTGCCCACGATGTCCCCGGTCTGGGTCAGGCCGTCGTTCTCGTCGGACTTGGCCAGCCCGAAGTCGGTCACCCAGACGACGCCCCGGGCATCAAGCAGGAGGTTCGAAGGCTTGATGTCCCGGTGGACGATCCCATGCGAGTGCGCGTGGGCGAGGGCCTCGGCCACCTGGAGCCCGATGCGGGCGACCGCCCGGAAGTAATCCGCCTGGGCGTCGCCCGAAGACAGTCCCGGCGGTCGTCCGCCGCCCGCGTCGACTACGGGAGCATCGGCCTCGTCGCGAGAGCCCCGGCGTTTCGCGACCGGCGGTGAATCGACCCTCGCCGCGGTGGACACCCCGCCGCGGCCCGGGCCGACTCCGGTCCGAGCCTGTGGGGTATCGGCCGTCTCCGCGGGTGCGTCCTCCCGATCTTCGGCGCCCCCGATTTCGGTCTCGGTCGCGGGCGCGCCACCGGATAGAATGGCGCGGGTCAGGGTTGCCCGCGCGACCGCTCCGAGGGTCTCCGGGCCGCCTTCGGGCGCACCGGCGACGCGGAAGCGGCAGAGTTCGTCGAGGACGACGTCGAGGCCTCGGCCCCGGATGAACTGCATGGCGTAATAGTGCGTGCCTTCGTCGACGCCGACGCCGAATACGGGCACGATATTGGTGTGATGCAGCCGCGCCGCGGCCCTCGCCTCGAGTTGGAACCGGACGAGCCAGGAGGGATGGAGCTGGGCCCTGGGCGGCAAGACCTTGAGGGCCACGTGCCGGCCGAGCGACTCCTGGACGGCCTCGTAGACAACCCCCATGCCTCCGCGACCGATCTCGCGGACGATCCGATATTCGCCCAGCCGTTCGGGGGCGTCGCGGTTCGCGGCCCGGTCCTCGGGCGCGGGCGACTCCGGGCCGATGACCGGACCGAATCGCTCGATCGCGACCAGGGCGGGGAAGAGGTCGTCGATGCGATCGGCCAGCTCGGGGTGGCGCGCCTTGTACTCGCCGAGGTCGGGCGACTCGCCGGCGCGGACCCTCTCCAGGAACGCGTCGGCGATCGGTTGCAGGGGGTCGCCGTCCGAAGTTGTGGCGGAGATCATGGCATGAAGTCCCGCAGTCCCCCGGGCAGCCCCGCGAGGATTTCCTTGAGCCGTTTCACCGCCCGGAAGTGGCGCTGGCCGGCGGCCGACTGGGAGATCCCGAGCTCCTGGGCCGCCTCGACGAGGCTCAGTCGCTCGAAATGCCGCAACGTGAGGATCTCGCGGTCGAGCGGGTCCATCGCGTCGAGGGCGGTCTGGAGATGGATCTTCCGCTCGGCCCGGTCGACGGCTTCGCTCGCGCGCGTTTCATGGCCGAGGAGCTGGGCGGCGAGCGCGGCGCCGAAGCCTCGGGCATCGCGCCACGTTGAAGGCTAACCTCGCGACCGGCGGCGCGCGCCTGGGTCTTCAGGTGCCGACGATGGAGGATCATCAGTTGCTGGCCGGTGATGAGCCGAAGCCAGAGGAAGAACGGCATCGTGGGATCGCGGCCGTACTCGTGAAGCCGCACGGCCGCCTCCAGGAACGCCTCCTGGATGACGTCGGAAGGGTCGAGCCGGCCCTGGAGCCGGGCGTCCATCCGGATCGCCACCATCCGGCGAAGGCGACTTCGGTGCCTCTCCAGCAGTTCCCCAAGGGGGGCCTGCTCGCCGCCGACCGCGCGCTCGATCAGTCTCGTCGTCGCGCTGGAATTGTCCGAAGCCCGGGCGGTCATCAGGGGCCTTCTCGGCGAGGGTGGCCGGAGCAATGATGATGATTCAATTCGAGTCGAAGAGTCATCGACCCCAGATACGGGATCGGGTGGCCTCGAATTGGCGATCCGTCGTGGCATGCCTCGATGGCAAGCGGAAGCGGGCTGCCATCCTTGCCGGTTTCATGCTTTGCAGCCCGCCCTGACGCGCAAATGACACCACGTTTCCACGACCCGTCCGCGGCCGACCTCGATCCGGATGATCAGGTCGAACCCCGACCGACAACGACGGGGCACCGGAAGCATTCCGCTGATATGAGGGCGCTCAAGTCTCGGACGCCTCGAGATCGCGCAAGGGCTTTTTCAGATACTTTCCATAATCATTTGGGAAGTCGCTTCGCTGAATGTTATAGTATCCGCTCCGAACGTCGCCACCATCATCCCGCTTCGCACCCGTTTCCCTGCGATCTGTCGGACATCTTCACCCTGCCGGATAGACAGCGACGGGTTTGCTCTCGAGTTGGAAGGCGCGGTTGGTCAGAGCTCCCAGCGTGGAAGGGCTTCCGATGGCTAGGATCGACGGTCAACGCCTCTTGCGGTTTCGGGAAGAGCTGGGCTTGTCGCAGGCGCAACTTGCCAAGATCGCCCACATGTCTGAAAAGACGGTCGTGCGAGCAGAGTCGACCGGGATCGTCCACCCCTCCACGGTCAAACTGCTCGCCACGGCGCTGGAGGTACCGATCCAAAATTTGCTCATGAGATCGAGCAGCAGGGTGACGGCCGGCGTGGCATCGATTGGCGCTTTACTCGATCCCGTTGCGAAGCGACCGGGCGCCGAGTCGGCCTTGGGCCGGGTCATCGTCTCCTTGGACCAGAGCAAGGCCAATTCGCTGAGTGGTTCGAAACTGGAAGACTTCTTCGGATCGGTGCTCACGCTGCTCCACGCCGGTTTCGGCGTGGAGCTCCGGCTTGCGATCCCGAGCGAGCCCGAGAAGAATTCCGACACTTCTCGGGGAACACCACCAGCGGGCATGAGATCGTAACGCGTGACCACGGTCGTGGGATCGTGCCTCGGATCCGGCTGACGCCCGAGGTTGGAGGACCTTCGTCCCGTCCGAACCACGGTCTCACGACCCGTGGTCACGGGCTTCGCGCGCTCGACATCGGAGGCGGGCCCAGCCTCTCGCATCTGGACGGTCGGGGATCATCAGGCCACAATAGGACGGCCCGGGGCCAATCCCTTCAGGCCAGACGACTTGGGTCGTGACGATATCCGAGACCGTCCGAGGCCGGCGTACGACTTACGTAGGGTGGGTGAAAACACCGGAATCCAGCCGTTTCCTGGTGGGTTTCACCCGCCCTACACCCGCCCAACGAGGAGTTTCCATAGATGATGCACCGCATTCCGACCGGCCGACTGATCGGCGTCTGGATGGTACTGGGGGTGGTCGGGCTGGCCGCGATCTCGCCCGCCCCCGCCGTGGCCCAGGTCAGCCCCGAGGAGTCCGCCAGGCGGATCAAGCCGGCCCCGGGGCTGGAGGCGACCCTCTGGGCGTCGGAGCCCATGCTCAGTAACCCCACCAATATCGATGTCGACTCTCGCGGCCGGGTCTGGGTCGCCGAGGGGCTGAACTACCGGCTCACCCGCGGCGGCAACCGGCGGTTCAAGCGCATCGAGGAGGCCGACCGGATCAAGATCCTCGAGGACACCGACGGCGATGGCAAGGCCGACAAGGTCACCGTCTTCGCCGACCGGATCTTCCCCGTCCCCATGGGCATCGCCGTCGAGGAGCACTTCGACAAGGCGGGCAAGTACACCGGCTGCCGCGTCTTCGTCGGCAACAGTCCGGACCTCCTCGTCCTCGAGGACACCGACGGCGACGACAAGGCCGACAAGCGGTATCCCCTCCTCACAGGTTTCGGCGGGATCGATTCCGATCACGGCGTGCATGGGATGGTCCTGGGGATCGACGGCAAGCTCTACTTCACCCACGGCGACGGCTGCTGCTCGGTCCAGCAGGACCACTCGGAGCGTCAGCAGAACTTCAACGTCGTCAACAAGAGCGGCCGGCACGTCTCGTCCGATCAGCTCGCCAACACCTTGCGCGTCAATCGCGACGGGACCGAGTTCGAGATCATCTGCGACCGGCAGCGGAACAATTACGAGACGTGCATGAACTCGTTCGGCAACATCTTCACCAGCGACAACGACGACGACGGCAACCGCGGCTGTCGCGTGATCTGGGCGATGGACGGCGGCCATTACGGGTATCACACGCAAGGCAGCCCGCGGCACTGGGGCGAGGAAGTGCCGGGGAACGTCCCCAAGATCGTCGGCACAGGCAACGGCAGCCCGTGCAGCATCATGGTCTATGAGGGCGAGCTCCTGCCCGCCGAATATCGGGGCGGGCTCTTCGAGGTCAACGCGGGCACACGCCAGGTCAACTTCTTCCCGATCACCCGCAAGGGCGCCGCGTTCCGGACCGATTACAAGGTCTTCCTCGGCAGCGATGATCCGTGGTTCCGGCCCGTCGATGCCTGCTCCGCGCCCGACGGCTCGGTGTTCGTCGCCGACTGGTACGACGCGGGCGTCGGCGGCCACGCCTTCAGCGACCAGACCACCGGGCGGATTTACCGCGTCGCCCCCAACGGACACAAGAGCACCAAACCCAAGCCCGACTTCGCCACGGTCGATGGTCTGATCGCGGCGCTCAAGTCGCCGAACATCGCCACGATGGACGCCGCGCGTCGGCTGCTGATGGATCGTGTGAAGATTGAACCCGGCAAGATACCCGGCCGGATCGAGCGCATGGATGGAGCGGATGTCTGTGACGCGGTCGGGACACTGGTGGGCGATGGCAATAGAGACATCGACAAAGCACGCGCTCTCTGGACGATTCACGGCATCTACCTCCGGGATGGAATGATCGACCTCGTGGCGGAGCAGTATCTCAAGGTCAAGTTCCGGGATCCCCGCATCCGAGAACTGGCCGTGCGCATGCTCGGCCGCGATTGCCGCGAGAACGGCCATGTCGAGTATCAGAGGCCCGAGGCCCGGAAGGCGCCCGCCGCGATGCATCAGCTCGACACCTTGCTCGCAGCGGCCGACGACCCCGATGCGGGCGTCCGTCGCGAGCTGATCCTGGCGTTCCGCAACCTGCCGACCGACAAGGTCGGCGATGCCCTGCGGAAGCTGGCCGCGTCCTGGGACGGTCAAGACCGCTGGTACCTCGAAGCCCTCGGCCTGGCGCTGGAGAAGCGAGAGCCCGAGTTCCTGTCGAGCCTCTTCGACGGCTCGCTCTACGGCGAGTTGGACCTGGAGAACGCCGGCCGGAGCGTCAATGTGGCGCTGCCGCCGTATTTCCCGGTCAACCGCAACGAGGCGTACATGGCCGTCGGAACGCCGGACCTGCCGGCCTCGGCGCTGAGCAAGTCCCTCGGGTTGGCCTGGCGCCTCCACCGTCGCGAGGTGCTGCCGATGCTCGAACGCGTCGCCCCCTACCTGAAGACGCCCGAGCTGCAACAGGCCCTCGACGACATCCTGGAGCGGATGAGGGAGCCGGAGACCGCCGAGCTGGTGGCCGGCCTGGCGATGTCGTCCAAGGACCCGGCCGCTCGCCGGGCGCTCAGCACGATCCTCGCCCGTCAACTGGCCACGGCATGGAAGGTCGCGCACGATCGGCCGCGTGTCGTCCAGTTGATCACCCAGTCCTTGAATGATCCCGAGGCGCGCCTCGAAGGGATCGCGCTGGCGTCGGCGACCGGCGAGGGCCGTTACCGCACGACCCTCGAGGGATTCGCCCAGGATGCCAAGCTGCCCGAGGAGACGCGCGTTGCTGCGATTGATGCGGTCGGACTGTTCCGTGTCGCGCCTAACCCGGCCCTGGAGCAACTGATCGCGTCGGTTAAGGGCAAGCCTAGCGCAAGCCCGGTGGCCGAGGCGGCCACGCGGGCCCTCGCCCACTACCCCAACCCGCGCGGCCGATTGACCGAACTCTTGACCGGGCGTGACTATCCGCTCGGTGTGCGTCGCGAGGCCCTGAGGGCGCTGGCCCAGCTCCGCGACGGCGGCACCCAGGTCATCGAGCTGGCCTCCGCCGGCAAGCTCGCCGACGATCTGAAGACCGAGGCGACCACCTTGTTATACGCCTCATCCGATCGACGGGTCCGAGAGGCGGCGGCGAAAGTCTTGCCGCTGCCCAAGATCGCCGGGGGCCATCCGCTGCCGTCGATCGGCGAGCTGATGCGGCGCCCGGGCGATGCCGGACATGGTAAAGAGGTCTTCTTCCGCGCCGGTACTAATGCCTGCGGGGCATGCCACCGCGTCCAGGGCCAGGGGCAGTGGATCGGGCCGGACCTCTCGACGATCGGCGTCAAGTACGGCCGCGACGAGCTGATCCGATCGATCCTCAACCCCAGCGCCGCGATCGGCTACAGCTTCCGGTCCGTGGTGGTGGCCCTGAACGACGGCCGCGTGATCACGGGCCTTCCCGTCGAGGAGACGGCCGACCGGCTGGTCCTCAAGACGGCCGCCGGCGAGCGGGTCACGGTGGCGCCCGGCTCGATCGAGGAGCGGCGGACCAGCGACGTCTCGCTCATGCCCGAGGGGCTCGCCCAGTCCATGACCGACCGCGAGCTCGTCAACCTGCTCGTCTACCTGACCACGCTGAAGCAGCCGGTGAGCATCGTCGGGCAATACCACGTGGTCGGCCCGATCTCCGAGTCGGGCGATGCGACACCTCGGATCAACCCGGCCTCGCCGGTGGACCTCGAGGCGTCGCTCGACGACGGCCGAGGACGCAAGTTGTCCTGGCGTCGGCTCAATGCCAACGCCGAGGGGCTGGTCAACCTCTCGCCGCTCGTGTCGGCCGAATCCAAGGCTGGTTCGACGATCTACGCCTTCACGCCGATCACCTCGCCAACCGCCCAGAAGGCGAAGCTGGTCCTCGACACCCCGGCCGAGGTCGCGGTCTGGCTCAACGGCAAGCCCGTGGCGCTCGCCGGCGCCCGCGACAAGGGCGAGCCGCGGACCGCGACCCTCGACCTGGTCCCGGGAGCCGGCTCGCTCTTGATCCGCGCCACCACCGACGGGACTTCTCGCGGGCCGGCCGCACTGGTCACGACCCTCGTCGCGGACCAGCCGGTCGGGTTTACCGGCAAGTAGGGTGCTCTGCGAGAACCGGATCGGCACCACGCTCGGCGAGCGTCTCCCGACCTCGCCGAACGATCAAAGAGACTCCCATTCGAGAATGCCAACCCCGTGACGATTCCCGATGACGCCGAGCCGACACCCGATGCCACCCGGATCGCGGTCGCCATCCCCTGCTTCAACGAGGCCCCGGCGATCGCCACCGTCGTCGCCCAGTTCCGAGCGGCCTTGCCGCTTGCCGAGGTCGTCGTGTTCGACAACAACTCGACCGACGGCACCGGCGCGATCTCGCGCGGCCTGGGAGTCCGGGTGGTCAACGTCCCCGAGCAGGGCAAGGGCCACGCCGTCCGGTCCGCGTTCGAAGTCCTGGAAGATTTCGATGTGATCGTCCTGACCGACGGCGATGGCACTTACCCGGCCGAGTCCGCCCCGACATTGATCGCGCCGGTGCTCGACGGCTCGGCCGACATGACCGTCGGCGCCCGCCAGCCGACTCCCGGTGCCGGGGCGATGACGCTCACGCGAGGCATCGGCAACCGGCTGATCCGCGCGGCCTTCCGCATCCTGATCGGCCCGGGGAACACCGATCTGCTGTCGGGCTACCGCGCCTTCAGCCGGCGCTTCCGCTCGGAGGTCCGACTTCGTTCATCGGGCTTCGAGATCGAGACCGAGCTCGCCAGCGAGGCCGTCGCGCGAGGGCTCCGGGTCATGGAGATCGCGATCCCGTATCACCCCCGGATCGCCGGCACTCAGAGCAAGCTGCGGGCATTCCGCGACGGCCGGAGGATCCTCACGACGATCGTCATCCAGGGCCTGCGGTTACGCCCGCTCCGCATGGCGTTGATAGGCGCGATGCTCTGCGTCATGCTGGCACTGACAACAATAATCATAAAAAAGATAATAGAACACGAAATACACGAAATACACGAAAAAATTCAAATGCAGAGAGTCGAGTGGATCACATGGCCGAGCTGATCTACAAGGATGAATCCTATAAGATCCTCGGGGCTTGCTTCGAGGTCTACCAGGGCCTGGGGCGAGGCTTCCTCGAACCTGTCTACCAGGAATGCCTGGAGATGGAACTTGCCGAGCGAGGGGTCCCGTTCGTGTCCCAGCAACTCATTCCGATCGTCTACAAGGGGCGAACTCTGGAACAGTTCTACAAGGCCGACCTCGTCTGTTACGAAGATATCATCCTGGAGTTGAAAGCGATCAGCCAACTCGGCGACGAGCATCGTGCACAGGTCTTCAACTACCTCAAGGCCACGCGGAAGAGGCTCGGCATCCTCATCAACTTCGGGTCGTACCCCAAGCTCGAATACGACCGAATTGTACTATAATTTAGATTGGCATTTTTTCGTGTATTTCGTGTATTTCGTGTTCTAAATCTTGCATTCGGATTTCCGGCGAGAGGTTTGCAACCCCATGACGATCCCGATACTTCCCCAGGCCCGGCGACTTGCTGCGGTGATAATGGTGCTCTTGATCGGTTCCATCTCGGTCCGCGCCGCGCAGCCCAAGGTGCCGGACGGCTTCAAGATCCGCCTGGTGGCCGCCGTGCCCGCCGTGCAGTTCCCCTGCCAGGTGGCCACGGCGCCGGATGGCTCGCTGTTCGTCGGCGAGGATCCGATGGACCAGGTCGGCCCGGCGAACAAGCCGATCGACCGCATCCTCCTGTTCCGCGACGGCAAGGAGCCGGTCGTCTTCGCCGACAAGCTCAACGCGATCTTCGGCATGGTCTGGCACGACGGGGCGCTCTACGTGATGAACATGCCCCACCTGACCGTCTTCCGCGACCGCGACGGCGACGGCAAGGCCGACGACCGCAAGGAGCTGTTCACGAACATGGGCGTCCCGGCCGGCTCGCCGAATGACTTCAACGATCACATCGTCTCGGGGCTCAAGATCGGGCTCGACGGATATCTTTATATCTCGGTCGGCGACAAGGGCGTGCCGAAGGCCACCGGCCCCGACGGTCGCACGGCGCAGGTGGTCGGCGGCGGGACGCTCCGCTGCCGGCTCGACGGGACCGGCCTGGAGGTCTTCACCACGGGCACCCGCAACCACCTCGAGCCCAACCTCGACGACCGCGACAACCTCTTCACCTACGACAACACCGACGACGGCCTGGGCTGGTGGACGCGGGTCACGCATCACATCGACGGCGGCTATTACGGCTATCCCTTCGATTATCACGATCGCACCGACCGGATGCTCCCCCGGATGGCCGAGTACGGCGGCGGCTCGCCCTGCGGCGGCGTGTTCTACGGCGAGGACGTCTGGCCCGAGAAGTACCGCGGACGCGTCTTCTGGGCCGAGTGGGGCAAGCGCGCCGTGCAGTCCATCCGGTTCGTCCCCGACGGCGCGACGTTCAAGATCGCCGACAAGATCGACTTCGTCGAGCCGGGCGAGGTCGAGAGCTTCCGCCCGCTCGACCTGGCGCTCTCGCACGACGGCCGAACCCTCTATGTCGCCGACTGGTCGATGGGCGGCTGGGGCGCCAAGACCGAGAAGCTGGGCCGCGTCTACGCGGTGACCTATGACGGCTCCGACGCGGTCAAGACCCGCCCGCGCGGCAAGGACTCCGACGGGATCGAGGCCCAGATCAAGCAGCTCGATCATCCCTCGTACAACGAGCGTCAACGGGCGCAGACGGCCTTGATCCGACCGGGCAAGACCGCGGTCGGGGCGGTCACCGCCGCCCTGGGGAAGCCCGCGACCGACCCGGTCGCGAAGCGGCACCTGGTGTGGACGCTGGACGCGATCGCCGGCGCCACGCCCGAGGCCAGCTATCCCTTGATCGACGCCTTGAAATCGCCGGTCGCCGACGTCCGTGCCCAGGCCGCCCGCGCCCTCGGCGAGCGATCCGTGCCGATCGCGCGCGAGCCACTGCTCAAGCTCCTGAAAGACGGGGAGCCCTCGGTCCGGCTCCAGGCGGTCATCGCGCTGGGGCGGATCGGCCTGAGCGACTCGATCCCCTCCTTGATCCCGCAGGTTGCCGACTCCGACGTCTTCCTCGCGTTTTCCGCGCGCAGGCCCTGCGGCGCATCAACGACTGGCCACGGGCTGCCAAGTGGCTCGATTCGCCCGATCCCAAGGTCCGCGCCGGGGTGTTGCTCGCCTTGGAGGGAGTCTATGACGACGCGGCCGTCATGGCCCTGAATGGCTGGAGCGGACACACCATGGATGAAAAGGTCCAGGTCATCCGATTCCTGGCCGAGGTCGCTCGCAAGGCGCCCCCGTGGGACGGCAAGTGGTGGGGCACGCAGCCGGCCCGCGGCAAACCGCCGGCCAGGACGATCGACTGGAGCCAGACGCCTCGCGTGCTGAAGGGGTTCCGCAGCCTGGTGAAAGTGCAGAACCATGCCGTCCACCTAGTCCCCCTCCGGCTCGCCGCCGTGGAGGCAATCGTCGATATCAACGACCGGGAATCGCTGCCGATGCTCCGATCTCAGTTCGCCGGTGAGAACGACGTCGCGGTCCGCCGCGCGATCGCCCTGGCCCTGGGGAAGCTGGCCGACAAGGAGGCGCTCGACGTCCTGATCGCCGCGCTTCGCGACCCGAAGTCGCCCGAACCGGTCCGCGATGCCTCGCTCGAGGCCGTCGAGACGATCGGCACGGATAAGGCCGTGAAGGCCCTCGCCGACCTGCTGATCCGGAACACGTTGAGCCCCGACCGCCAGCCCGGGGTGATCGCCGCGCTGGCGCGATCCAAGGGCCTCGCCGCGGTGAAGCCGCTGCTGGGCTCCTTGAAGAGCCCTCAGCCCGCCACGCGGGCCGCGGCGGTCAACGCCCTGATCGCGATCATCAAGGGCCGGAAGGAATCGTCCCGTGCCGAGGTGATCCGATCGGTGCGCGGGCTGCTCACCGATCCCGATCCGACGGTGAAGCACCGCGCGATCGCGGCCGCGGCCGATCTGGAGGACCGCGATGCGATCCCCGCGCTGCTCGCCGCGGCCGAGGCGGCCGACTCGCAGTTCGAGGCCGGCCTGGCCCTGGCCGCCATGCCCGACCTCCGCGCCTTGCAGGTCTATCTCCGCGGCCTGGCCGGCAAGAACACCGACCTGCGCCGGGCCTCGGCCACGGCCGTCGCCAACCTGCGCGACCAGGCGGCGCCGGTGCTCGAACAGCTCGCCCGACGCCGCGAGCTGGCCCCCGCACTCTTGCCCGAGCTCCGCACGATCTATGCCGGGCTCAAGCCGATCACCGATTGGCGCGTGGCCGGACCCTTCCCGATCGCCGGCTCTCCGAGCATCGACACGAATAAACCCATCGATCCGAAAGCCAGTTTCGAGGGGGCCGGCGGGCGCCACGTGAGCTGGCGGTCGGTCAAGCCGGTCGATGCCAGGGGCCAGCTCGACCTCGGCCGCGCCTACAGCCACGACGACGACCTGTCGGCCTACGGCTACGCCGAGATCCAGAGTCCCGTCGACCGGGCCGCCCAGATGGCCGTCGGCTCCGACGACACGCTGACCGTCTGGGTCAATGGCAAGGAAGTCTACAACTTTTCCGATCGCCGTGGATTCGATCATGATCATGCGCGGTTCGAGGTGGCGTTGAAGAAGGGGACGAATCGGGTGCTGATCCGCTGCGGCAATCGCGGCGGCCCGTGGCAGTTCGCCGTCGCCGTGACGGCACCGGCCGACTTCGCGTTCCTCAAGGACGCCTCCGCCGCGGGCTTCAATCCGGAGGTGTACCGCGCCGCGGCGCTCAAGGGGCAGGGCAAGCCCGATCGCGGCCGCCAGCTCTTCGGCGACCTGAAGGGCCTGGCGTGCATCAAGTGCCACGCCGTCGGCAAGGACGGGGGCGCCGTCGGGCCGGAGCTCTCGAGCGTCGCATCCAAGTACCCCCGCGACGAGCTGGTCGCCGCCGTGCTGAATCCCTCGGCCAAGATCGCCTCGGGCTACGAGCCGACCGTGCTGGCACTGGTCGACGGCCGGGTCCTCACCGGGCTCGTCCGCAACGAGACCGCGGACGCCCTCGAGATCCAGGACGCCGACGCCAGGACGATCCGCCTGACCAAGGATCAGATCGACGAGCGCAAGCGCAGTGATGTCTCGCTGATGCCCAACGGCCTGGCCGAGGGCCTCAGCCCCCAGGACTTCGCCGACCTGATCGCCTACCTGGAGACGCTCAAGAATCCGGAGGTCAAGGGCAAGTAGTGCGGGGCCAAACCCCGGACGGCCTTCGAGCCTCGACGTCACACCGGCCTCGATCTGCTCCCGTGCGACCGCATCACGGAGACCATCAGCGTGGATCAAGATAGCACCGAACCCCGACTCGAGGCATCCAGCCAACCGAAGGACGGGAAGGCGGCCGACGCCGTTCCGCTCTGGGCCTGGGCCGTCTTCGGGCTGCTCTTCGCGATGCACCTGGTCGACTCGGCGCAGCGATGGCTGTTGCCGGCGGTCCTGCGGGGGGTCAGCCAGGAGCTCCGACTCTCGGAGACCCAGGCGGGGTGGCTCTCCACGATGCTGCTCCTGGGCTTCACCGTCGCGGCGCCGCCGATCGGGTATGTGGCCGATCGCCTGCGGCGGTCGCGGCTCCTGGCCGTCGGGTTCGCCCTGGGGAGCCTCGCGACGGTCGGCACCGGGCTGGCGCGGACGTACGAACAACTCCAGGCGGCGAGGGTGCTGGTGGGCGTCGGCGGGGCGGCGTTCATGGTCATCGCGCTGACGATCCTGATGGATGTCTTCCCGCGACGGATGCGCGGCCGGGTGCTGGCGGGCTTCTTCCTGGCGATGCCGATCGGCGCGGCGTTGGGCATGATCCTGGGCGCGACGTTCGCCCGGGCCGCCGGTTGGCAGACGGCGTTCCTCGCGGCCGGATCGCCCGGGCTGGTGCTGGCCTTGCTGGCCCTCGCCCTGCCCGAGCCGGTGCGCGGCTGGAGCGAGGGTGTCGACATCCCCCGGCTCCGCTACCACGAGCACGTCGGCCCCAGCCGCGAGGATTATGTCGATCTCATGGTCAATTCTTCCTATACTTACTCGGTCTTCGGCCTGGCGTTCTCGTCGTTCGCGATCGCCGGGCTGGTCTACTGGCTGCCGACGTTCCTCACGACGGCCAGGGGACTGACGCTCGCCCAGGCCGATCGGTCGCTGGGTGCAACCTTGCTGGCGTCGGCGGTACTGGGCATCGGGGCCGGCGGATGGCTGGCCGACGCCTTCGCGACGAGCCGACCCCGGATGTTGTTCACCCTGCCCGGCCTGGCGATGTTCGGCTCGATCGCCGGCGTCCTGCTGGCGATTTATGCGACCGGCATGCCCTGGGTCCTCGGCGGCGTCTTCGTGGCCGTGGGCCTGATGTTCCTGGAGATCGGGCCATGCTACACGATCATCTCGGCCGTGGTGATGCCCAACATGCGTGCCGTGGCGTGCGCGGCGACGCTGTCGGCCGCGCACTTGCTGGGTGACCTCTGGTCGCCGACCCTGATGGGCTGGGTGATCGACACCTTCGGGCAGCGGGATTCCATGGCGACCGAGTTCGGCCAGGTCCTGGCCGCCCTGGGCGCCGTGCCGGTCGCCCAGCCCGGCCACGACCCCGAGAACCTGACCGCCGGCCTACTCGCCGTGCTGCCGGCGTTGCTGATCTCGGGCGTGGTGCTGCTGGCGGCCTCGCACCACCTGCCTCGCGAGATGGCGCTGATGCTCGCCAAGCTCCGGGCGGCACCCAGCCGCAAGGCCGCCCGGCCGGCCTCCTGAGCGGCCGTGATCCGATCGATTGCGGATTCCGGATTGCGGCCTGTGATCCAGCCCGGCCGGCTCGACGTTGAGCCGGGGAAGCCAGGGGCGAGGTGGCGGGATGTAGCGATCGCACCGATCGTCCGCGGTCGTTTCTCCCGACAAGCTCTTGAGATCCGAAATAATCCGACTAAATTCGGAGGATACATCGAGGTTGTCCTAAAGTTCTTCGGACGGATTCGTCGGGCTCCTTCTCAGGGACGGGTCACCGCGAAACATCTGAAGAGCCATCATGAAGCCCTCGAATCAACGGCGGAGCCGACGCCGCGTCCCGGGATTCCTCGTGCTGGAGGACCGTCGCATGCTCACGGCGACGGTCGTCTGCCTCGGGCAGGACGGCCAGGACATCGCCGGCCCCGACGCATCGCAGGGCTCCGATGGGTTTCAAGACCTGCTCTTGCAGCTCTCCAACCTGCCGGCTTCGGTCGCGTCGATCGTCATCAAGGCGCCCGGGGGCTTCGAATGGGCGACGGAGCCCGATCCGACCGGTGCGGCGCTGGCCGAGTTCTTCCCCTCCTCGACCGCCGGTCAGGGCAACCTCTATCTCAACCCGGAAGTCAAGAGCGACCTGCCCCTGGCAGGCGGTACGCTGCCGCTCGGGGGCTCGACGGGGAGCCTGATCCAACTGACCGACCGAGTGCCCCTGACCGTGACGATCGACTATCAGGGCCAGACCGCCGCCGATGTCGTGACCGTGCCCGTCTCGAACCTGGTCTCCGCCACGGACCCGATGCCCGCGACGCCCGTCCCGGGTAATGTCATCGGCTCCTTGCAAGTCGCCGACGACGGGCAAGACGGCACCGGCCTGTCCTACGAGCAGGGGTATGTGCATCTGATCGTGACGACGCCGGTCGGCACGTTCGCGTCCGGCACGTTCGGCCAGGTCGCCTGGGGACTGAGCGACGACATGGGGATGGCATGGGACAGCACCAACGCCACCCTTGGACATAACCATGTTTACGCGACGCTCCGGTCGAATTCCACGAATGTCGTCGATCTCTACTTCCCGCCCCTCGCTCATGAGGCGCCCCCGAGCGGCTCGAACGCGCCGACGATGCTCCTGCGCGTCGGCCTGCCCAATAGCAGCCAGGTCTCTGCCACCGCGTTCGCGGGCGCGAACTGGAACCTGACCTTGCTGGCCACGGCCCCCAACTCCCAGGCCGCCCCCGCGCCTCCGACGACCGAGGCCCAGCTCCGTGCCGATCTCATGTCCGAGAGCCCCGAGTATGACACCATCGACCTGCCCGCCGATCAGACGATCGTGATCACCCAGCCGCTCCAGATCACGCACTCGGTCACGATCGTCGGCAACGGCGCCACGCTCTACTTCCAGCAGGGCAATACCGCGGCCTGGCCGGCCGCCGCCTCGGGCTCGATCTATGTGTCCGAGCCGGGTTACACCGACCTCCAGGTGGACTTGCAGGACTTCACGATCAAATTCGATATGAGCGAGCCGATCCGATGGAGCAATCCCGCCGGTACGACCCCGACACTCTGGGATCCGGACAACTCCGACGGCATCAGCCATGCGGTGATCGACACGCGCGACTCCAATTCCAACCTCAACCGCGACATCCTGACCCTGAATGGCATGACCATCGACGGCCCCCCGGCGTTCGACGGCTCGTCCTACGCCACTCTCCAGGCCGAGCTCGCGCAGTCCGGCGACACGAGTCACGAGTATGTGGGCGAGCAGGATATCGATCTGATCCGCGCCAATGACAACGACAGCGGGACGATCGCGGATTGCACGTTCCAGGGCGGCTCGATCGAGGTCTTCAATGGCCCGTGGACCATCGCGAACAACGCGGTGCTCGGGTTGACGACCGACACCTATTCGCCGGCGGCCTTCGCCCTGCACTCGCCTTACGAGGCCTTGGTCGAGGATAACCAGGTCTCGCAGTCGGCCCCGGCGGGCCGGGAATTCCGCCTGGTCATCCTCGCCGGCTCGGGTGTCGACAACACGATCCAGGGCAATAGCTTCGGCGGCGGGGCCGGTCAGGTCGGCGACGAGCTCAGCTATAATACGTCCTCGGATCAGTTCGCCGGCATCAACGATCCCGAGGTCATCCTGGCGGAGAGCGGTTATGGCGTCCTGTTCGAAGGCCGGCCCGGCGCGGTCTCGGCGGACGGCCGGCTGCTGGTCCTGACCGGCCTCCGGGCGGAAGCCTTCTCCGGCTCGACGGGCCCAGGTTTGGTGGTCTCGATCCTCGAGGGCGTCGCCGGCAATGGTACATCCGACAATGCGGCCGCCGGCGAATGGTTCCCGGTCGCGCAGCAGGTCAGCCTCTCCGGCACGACCATCGAGCTGCTGATGGAGGACCCGCTGCCCGCGCCGCCGGCGGGGGGCTACTACGAGGTCGAGGTCACCGGCGGCTTCGTCGATAACACGATCGTTGACAACACGATCGACCTCGACGGCAAGTCGTTGACCGGCATCAGCCTCAGCGGCGAGGACTACGGGACCGTCATCACCGGCAACCATTTCCACGGCGGCACGATCTACGACAACGGCTATACCGGGACGGCGATCGCGATCGGGGGGAGCCTCAGCTCCGCCGGCAGCGGCGACGGCGCCTTCCCCATGCCCTCGGGCTGGACCGCCCTGCCGAACCTCGGCTCGGTCGTCGAGGATAACACGATCCAGGATTCCCTGGGCGGCATCCTCATCGGCGTCGGACATGGCGAGAATTACTGGGGCGCCCAGGTCACTACCGAATCGGTGACCGGACGCGTCTTCGTCACGGCGACGGTGACCGGGAACACATTCGAGTTCGATGCCGCGTTCCTGCAAGCCTGGGCGTCGGCGTCGGTCGTCGAGGGGAACAATCCCGCCGAGACGACCACGCCGCCGACGGTGACCATCGGCAGCGGCTGGAGCGCCGAGGCCCCCGGTCCCTACGCCAGCCCCCGGTTCCCCTGGACCGTCGGCGGCGAGCTCTCCGTCAACGGCAACATCGCCCCGATCTTTGTTGACCCGATCGAGAACCAGGTGACCCTGCAGGGCAATGCGGTCGAGGACATCGCGGCCAACGGGGCCGTCACACCCGCGACCGGGCCGTCGGGGCAGGTCTACGCCGGGATCGTCAACGGCGTCACCGAAGCCCCTGCGTTGATCGCCGAGTCCTACAATGGCCGAACCTATTATCCGCTCAACCTCGACAACCTGAATACCGCCGGAAGTCCCACGCCCACTCCCACTCCGACTCCAACTCCCACGCCCACTCCAACACCGACTCCCACTCCCACTCCGACGCCGACTCCCACGCCCACTCCAACACCGACGCCGACTCCCACTCCAACACCGACGCCGACTCCGACACCCACTCCTACTCCGACGCCCATCCTCACTCCAGCCCCTACTCCCACCCCGCCACCGTCGGCTCCCGAGGACCTCATGGCTGTGGTCGCCGGATCGGATCAGATTAACCTGTACTGGGCCCCATCGGTGGGGGCGACCGAATACGTCGTGGAACGGAGCGTCGATGGAGGCGCGTGGACGGTGGTCACGAGCGGGGACCTCTTCGCGACGTATTCCGACGCCGGCCTCCTGGCCTCGACGACCTACGCGTACCAGGTGATATCGGTTTCCGGCGCCGGCGAATCGGTCGCCAGCGTGCCGGCCGTGGCGGAGACCGATGCGGCTGTGGATTCCTTGTCGGTCGAGTCTCTGAACATCGCGGCGACGAAGAGGTCGCCATTCGTCGGGCCGGTGGCCACGTTCACCGATGCGAACACCCTGACCCCGGCGGCGAGCTTCGTGGCGACGATCTACTGGGGAAGAGGGCGCGTCAGCCTGGGGACCATCAGCGGCGGAGACGGCGACTTTACGGTGATCGGCCGACATACATATTCCGCCACGGGCCATTTTGCTGTTAAGGTGACCGTGACGATGTCGGCGCCGGTCAGTACCGGCGCGTTGACGACCAGCAGCGTGCAGGTCGTTGCCCTCGCGAGGCCGGCGTCGCGTTGACCCACCCCGGCGATCACCCGGGCCGGAAAGCTGCGGGGCGATACGGCATCCCGGCGCGTTCGGTAGCCCCGATCCCGCGCGGACGATCCGGTAGGGAAGGGCCCGGCCGAGATGGCACGGGCTCGCCCTCCATGGGGCCACAACTTCTTCGATGGAGCTCAGACGATGACCAAACCGATTCGCGTCGCTGTCACGGGGGCGGGAGGCCAGATCGGCTATGCCTTGCTGTTCCGGATCGCCTCGGGGGCGGCCTTCGGACCCGATCAGCCGGTGGCCCTCCAGTTGCTCGAGATCACCCCGGCGCTGCCCTCGCTCAACGGGACGCTGATGGAACTCGAGGATTGCGCCTTCCCGCTGCTGGCCGACGTCAAGGCGACGGACAAGGCCGAGGAGGCATTCGCGGATACCGATTGGGTCATCCTGGTCGGCGGCCTGCCGAGGAAGGAAGGCCAATCGCGCGGCGACCTGATCCGCGCCAATAGCCCGATCTTCACCGGCCAGGGCAAGGCCATCAACGAGGCCGCCGGGGCGGATGTCCGCGTCCTGACGGTCGCCAACCCGTGCAACACGAACTGCCTGATCGCGCGGTCGCACGCGCCGAAGGTCCCGGCCGAGCGCTGGTTCGCCATGACCCGGCTCGACCAGAACCGCGCCGCGGCCCTGCTGGCCAAGCAGGCGGGGGCAGCGGTCGGCTCGGTGTCGTGCATGACCATCTGGGGAAATCATAGCGATACCCAGTATCCCGATTACAAGAACGCCCGGATCGATGGGAAGCCCGCACCCGAGGTGATCTCCGACGCGGCCTGGTTCACCGAGACCTACATCCCCACCGTGGCCAAGCGAGGGTCTGCGGTGATCAAGGCCCGAGGCGCGTCGTCGGCGGCCTCGGCGGCCAACGCCGCGATCGACAGCGTCCGATCGCTCCACACGCCGACTCCCCAGGGCGATTGGTTCAGCGCCGCGGTCGTCTCCGACGGCAGCTATGGCGTCCCCGCCGGCCTGATCTACAGCTACCCGCTCGTCTCCAAGGGCCACGGCGACTGGTCGATCGTCCCCGGCCTGCCGATCGATGACGAGGCCCGCCAGCGGCTCGACGCATCCGCGGCCGAGTTGGTCTCCGAGCGCGACGCCGTGAAGGAACTGCTGGGGCCGGCCGCGTGACCGCGGCCCGACCGCGATCGTGAGATTCGATCCCCTGTGCTAGACTTGCGATTGCAAACCATTCCGGCGGACGCCAGGACGGCCTGGCCCGCCGGTTGTCGCGCCGGAGACCATCGCATGGCAACCGTCACACGACCCACCCGCGAGATCCCGCTGAGCGAGTATCCAACCGGGGATGGCAAGCCGATGGCAGAGACGCCCATCCACGGTGAGAACATGTTCGGATTGCGGCAGATCCTGCAAGATCAATTCGTCGAAGACCCGATGGTCTATGTCTCCGGCAACCTGATGATGTATTACGTCCGGAACGATAAGCGGCGGCATACCTCTCCCGACGTATTTTTCGTCCGCGGGATTCCGAACTCCGAACGCAAATGCTATCTGGTCTGGGAGGAAGGCAAGGGCCCGGACGTGATCTTCGAGATCTCCTCGAAATCGACCTACAAGACGGATACCGGCACCAAGCGGCTGCTTTACCAGAACGTCCTCAAGGTCCCGGAATACTTCCTGTTCGACCCTTACGAAGAGTATCTGTCGCCGTCGCTCCAGGGCTACCGGCTCCGAAAGGGGGTCTATGTCCCGATCAAGCCGATCCGAGGCCGATTGTACAGCAACCACCTCGGGCTGGAGATGGGACGCCAGGGCCGGATGCTCCGGCTCTACGATCCGGGGACCGGCCAGCCGCTGCTCAGTCGAACGGAACGGATCGAGGATGAGCGACGCCTCCGAATCCACGCCCAAACCGAGGCGGAATTAGCCAGAATGGATGCGCGCCAAGCCGAGGCCGAGAGGCAGAAAGCCGAGGCCGAGAGGCAGAAAGCCGAGGCCGAGAGGCAGAAAGCCGAGGCCGAGCAGGAGCGACTATCCGCGGCTTTACGCCATGCCGAGGAGGCCCGGCTCGCCGCCGAGCGGGTAAAGGAGGAGCTTCGCCAGGAACTGGAAGGACTGCGACAGCGGGCGAAGAAGCGGTCATGAGTTGAGCTCGAGTGGGATGTCAACGCAGGGGCCATGCGGCGGGACCGGCGCCGGAGCGAGCGTTGGAGTCCAGGCCGATGATCCGGCTGCGTGGGCGGCTGCGATCCACGGTGATCGCGCCGGTGTCGGTCGTATCGGCGGACCCGCGATGGCCGACGGTATCCGACGCCTCGACCCGTATGTGGAATCGCGTGGGGACGGTCGTCGGCACCGGCCAGATGTACCGGCCGTTGTTCTCCTGTCCCTCGACGATCGGCTGCCAGGAGGTGCCGGGCTGGTCGGGCCGCCAGAAGAGGGAGACCGAGCGGGGGGCGAGGTGGAGGTCGGTGGCCCGCCAGATGATCGCCACCTTGCCGGAGTTCGGGCCCGTGCCCACCTGCACCGCGTCGAGCTGGACGGTCGGGGCCGTGGCGTCGACCTCGACCCAGGACTGGGGCGGGTCGCCCGGCGCGGGGGGCTGATCGCCGAGCCCCGACGCCGACCTCGCCACCAGAGAGATCCCGTAAGTACCCTCGCCTCCGAGGTCGACCTCGATGGGCGAGACGCGGTCCGGGTCGTCGCCGCGGCGGATCCAGGTCCGACCGCCATCCTGGGTGATCCAGAGTTCGACCGTGGCCGGCCCGTTGGGCCCCGCGTCGTCGATGGCGTACTGGAGCTTGAATTTCGGGCTATCGACCAGCAAGGTACCGGATGCCCCTGGGCCTCCGCGGGAGGAGGATGGGATCGGGGCAGGATCGGTTGACGGGCCGGGATTGGACGACGCGCCGGCGGAGGTCGCGACCGCCCCGAAGCCGGAATCGGCGGACGGTCCGACGGCGGCGGGGATGAAGTCCGGCGGTGCCGACGCCCGGATCGGTGCCGCGGTGGCGGCCAACGGCCTCGCGGGCGGCGGGCCACCCTCGGGGTCATCATCCGGCGGGGGCTTGCGGCTCATCCGTGCCGCCCCCCCGGCGGTCCGCATCTTCGGCCGGGCCGGCGGCTCGGTCGTGGCCGCTGCGCGTCGTGGGGCAACGTCCTGGTCCACAGGCGTGAACCCGGAGCCCGGTGTGATCCGCGGCTGCCCGGGGCTCGAGATCGGCTCGATGGCCGGAGGGCTGGGATCCTCGGGCTCATCCAGGACCGATTCCGGCGGATTCGATGCCCCCTCGGACAGGTCTACCACGGCTTCGGTCACGTTGCCCGCCCGGTCCGCGACCGACATCCGGACTTTCAAGGCCTCCGCCGTCCCGGCGTCCCACGACTGCGATCCGATCAGCCTCGGCCGGGGGACCGGCACACGCCGCCAGGCGCCCGCGCCCTCGACCTGGTACTCCAGCGCCAGCGACTTGAGATCCAGATAGGTATCCTTGACGTCCCAACGGACGCTCGCCCGACTCCCGCGTCGACCGTCCGGTTCCAGCAGCAGCGTCGGGGCGATCGTATCCACGACGACCTTCAGGTTCGGCTCGACGATCCCGTCCTCTTTCGGCGAGACCTGGCCGTCGAGGGTCAGCGTCTGGACCGCGAACCAGTATTCGCCGTCGCGGGACGAGCGGAAGCTGAACGTCGGGTGGTCGGGGAACGTCTTGCTGACGGGCCGCCATTTGTGTCCCGAATTCTCCGAGACCAGCAGGATGACTTCCTTGATGCGGTTCCGGGTTGCGGCCGGCAGGGTGATGGGAATCCGGAAGTTGCGGCCCTTGTAATAGATGAGCGGCACGGCGGGCGTCGACGTCGACGATGGCTCGGCCGCGGCCCCGTTCGGCCCGACAGCAAGTCCCGCCGCGCCTAGCATGCTGAATCCCAGGACCCAAGCCATCAGGCCCGTCCCGCTCAGCACACCAGGCATGTTCGGCCGCTTCCGCGTCACGTGACTCGTCCCTCCCGAGACGGCTTGCTCGATCGTGCGCCCGAGGCGCGTCACCCCCGAACTCCGGGCGGGTTCCAGGGTTCTAGTCGGCTTTATCGACCTTGACGCCTGTCGGGCTTGAAGCGAATCAGGCGAGGCGTGTGATTACGCGGGTTATCCCGGAACGAATTGCGGGTCTCCGACGTCCGGAACGACCCGGTTCCCGATGAGTTGCGTCTGGCTGGGTAATCTGGGCGACAGAGCGATCAGGTGCCGCTATTCGAGCGGGTACGTCGGACGATGGCGGAGAACTGTTCGGCGAGGCTGCGGATGCGGGCGAAGTCGCCGGCGGCGATGGCCTTGGGATCGACCATCGAGCTGCCGACGCCGAGGCAGCAGGCGCCGGCCTTGAGGAAGCTCTCGGCGGTCGTCAGGTTGACGCCGCCGGTGGGCATGAGCCGGATCTGGGGGAGGGGACCGCGGATGGCCTTGAGGTAGGCGGGACCGCCGACGTCGGCCGGGAAGACCTTGACGATATCGGCGCCGGCCTCCCAGGCGGTGAGGATCTCGGTCGGCGTGAACGCGCCGGGCATGACCGCCTTGTCGTATCGGTGGCAGAGCCGGATCACGTCGAGATTCAGGGTGGGTGCCACGATGTACTCGGCGCCGGCGAGGAGGGCGGCGCGGGCGGTCTCGGTATCGAGGACCGTGCCGGCGCCGAGCACGATCGCATCGCCGATCTCGCGTCGGACCTGGCGGATCACATCGATCGCGTCGGGGACGGTGAACGTGACCTCGGCCGCGCCGACGCCGCCGTCGGCCAGCGCCTGGACGACCTTGACCAGCGACTCGCTCGACTCGGAGCGTACGACGGCCACGATCCCTGCATCCACGATCCGCTTCAACGTCGCTTCGCGGCTCATCGCGATGATCCTCTCGGGTCCTCTGGGTCTGTAGACAGACAGTAGCCGGTTGAGACGAGCGAGACAACGGGGAGGCGTCCGTCATCGGGGTGTTTCAAATGCCGCATCAGCCGGCCGGTCGTCAGTAGGGGGTTCCGCCCACCCTGGATCGCTGCGCCGATTTGCAGTCATGAGATCCCTTTCGCCGGGTCGCTATCACCGATCTCCAGGGCCGGAATCACGTTGCCGTCACGGGCGGCACGGACGCGGCTCGCGGCGCATGGCCGGCGATGACGCGATCGACCCGACCGGTTTCCAGACGCAGACTTTATCACGAGAACTCACCTCCGGGAGAAGCGATCACACACCCTACCTATGATTAGAATGCCTCCACTTTGCAATTCCATTAACGCTACGGTCGCGGAATTGGGCTGTTTTCGTCCCGAAATACCGACCAGTGCAGGAGTTGGGAAAATCCAAGAATCGAAAGATTTCCGCGCCGGGACACCGCTCGCGACCGAGGTAATTCCAGGGCGCGCGGCCTATGGAGTCGGGGTGTCGAATCGTTGGAAGAACCTGCACCAGGCCGGATGGACATGCTCGTCATGAACTCGGCGCTGGTACTCGGGCAATTCCGCCCGCTCCGCCTCATATCGCGTGCGGACCCACGGCAGGAATGTGGGGTGGATCTTCATCGGGAACATCCTCACCCATCCCCCCGGAAGCGCCCGTTCCAGGTCGCCGACCGGCTGGGTCCGCCAGTCTGACCCAATTTCGTGGTCGTCCTCATCGAGCGAGAGCGAACTCCCTTCTTGCCAGAAAGACCAGACACCCCCGTTGTCCTCCCCGAAGACGGTGGCGCCGCCGCCCTCGACGCCCACTTCTATGACAATGACTTTCTCCACGGTTGTGGTCCTTGATGCCGACGGCCCGCACATGGACGACGGGTTCCGGATGATCCTCGATGTCATAATAGCCGCGCGGGTCTCATCGAATCATCGCGACTCCGGCGAAAAAAGGAGACTTCTCGCTGAACGCCACCATCGGGCATGAGATCGTAACCCATGACCACGGTCGTGAGACCGTGGTTCGGACGGGGAACCTCCAACCTCGCACGTGAGTGCGATCCGTGGAACGTGTGACCTTCGGATCGGGCTGACGCCCGAGGTTGGAGGACGTTCGTCCCGTCCGAACCACGGTCTCACGACCGTGGTCACGGGCTTCGTGCTCGCTCTGTCGGGTGGTGTTCGGCGAGACGTGTATTGTACGAGGCCCTCTCCGGACCGGCAAGTCTGAGCATACCGGCTCGGTGGGTGTCCGAGTTCCGACGGGATCTCATGACCGAGCAATCGGCATGCGCGGCGGGGCGGTCTCCCACATCAATTCGACTTCTTCAGAGGTCAGGCCGTAGGCTTCGTTCACCAGGTCGCTGATCGTGCGCTCCAGGGCCAGCGCCTCTCTCGCCAGGGCCTGGGCGGGGAGGATGGTCTGTGTGTGCTCGTCGCGGAGGCTGCGGAGGGCCGCGAGGCTCAACGGGTTCTTCTTGCCCCTCGCCTTGCGGACTTCGGCGACGAATGAGTCGCCATCCAGTTCCAAGGCGGCTTGGAGCTTCTGGCTCGGGTCATTGATGCTGTGCTCGACCTTGAGCCAGTCAAGGATGTCGTGAGTCGTCGAACGGTGGGAGTCCGTGATCTCGATCAGTTTTCGGACAGAATTCTCGACACTCTCTCTCGTGGGATCGCTCGGGTCTGCGACTGGAAGCTTCTCGATCAGGAATGCGACCGGTGTCAAGGCTTCATCCTTCATATGGGGCAGATATCGGAAGTTGTGCCACCACATGAGCGGCGAGTTCATGAGAGCCAACAAGTAGAGATCGCCGAATGCCAAGAAAAAGGTCTTGTTGTTCCCGAGACTTCCCGTTATGTCGAGTGTGTACCAAGGGTGAAACTGGATTTCCTGGTACATCAATTTCGGCTTATCGAACTCACTCCAATAGGCGCACGACCGTAGCTCCCACCAGTAGCGACCCTTATCCTGCCTTTTCCTCAGTGCTTCCTCAAGCGGCTTGAGATGCGCGTGAAGGCCCGGATAAACCTGTTGGAATATCTCCTCGGCCTTATCGCCTGAGTTAGCCCAGGGCCAGGGATGGTCGCCACTCGATTTCAGAGCAATCATCCATAGACCGGCCCATTCGGATGACCATCTGCGGATATCCTGGCCGCGCAAGAAAGGCCGGATCTGTTTCTCGCTGCTCATATCAGCGCGAATAATGGATTCGCGCGTCTTGCCGCCGATCAGGAACGCATCATTGAGGCCCGTCAAGATTCCCCTGCACGGCTTGACTCCCGCGTAGTCGGAAAGACTCGTACCACGATTTCGGATCTTCTTGAGGAGATCTACAACCGAACTCGATTCCAATGACCAGGCATCGGAACCAAGCCGTGAGCGTTGGACTCCTAGGCCGTCTCGGCTGATTTGAATTCCCAAATCATCAACTCTCAACTGCTCCCTCGGTATTGCGCAGACCCGGGTCGTATCCGGGACGATTCCGGCATCCGGCCGTCGAACGACGATGATTGACGGGAAGACGTCGGCATCCTGAAAGATCTGCTTGGCATGACCGAAGTCGACGACCGACTCGACCCATCCTTTCTCGGCGAAGAACTTCCGCAACGGCTCGCCGTAGCCGGCCTTCATCCACTTGTTGGTGACGACATACGAGAGCCGGCCGCCGGGTTTGAGCAGGTTCAGGCCCAGCTCGTAGAAGTAGACGTAGAGGTCGGCCATCCCGTGATAGGCCGCGTATCGGGATTGCAGGTACGGCTTGATCGGCGAGAGCCATTCCTGGCGAATATACGGCGGGTTGCCGATCACGACGTCGAAGCCGCCGGTGCCTGCTTCGGGGCTGAAGACCTCGGGGAACGCGGCCTGCCAGTCGAACGCCTTCGGGTCGATCTTGCCGTCGGCCACGACGCTGTTGCCGACGCGGAGGGTGTGGTCGAGGCTGGTGAGGACCTTACCCTTGACGGCCGTCTTGATCCAGAGGCTGAGTTTGGCGATGTGGACGGCCTCGTCGTTCAGGTCGACGCCATAGAGGTTATCCTGGAGGATCTTGCGGTCCAGGTCGAAGAGCTCGGCGAATCCCCGTAATTCCTGGACGCGTTCGTTGGTCTGCTCGTACTCGGTGTGGAGCTGGTCGAAGGCTTCGATCAGGAACGCGCCGCTGCCGCAAGCCGGGTCGACGATCCGGATCGAGCCGAGTTCCTGCTGCCAGTCCAGCCAGAACGCGAGCAGGGCCTCCCGTTGCGGGGCCTTGAGCGATCCGAGGTCGTAGGCCATCGGGTCGGCCAGGGCGGTTCGGGCCGTCCCCTTGGCCTTCTCGGCATGGACGCGGTGGAGGCGGTCGAATCGGTCACGCAGGACGCCGCCGAGGGCTTGCTCGACGATGTAGCGCGTGATGTAGTCGGGCGTGTAGAAGGCTCCCTCGCGCTTGCGGCGGCTGACCTTCTCCTTGCTCGGCCTCGGGCTCGGGAGCCTCGGGAATCTCGACGGGCTTGTCCAGCTCGGCCTTGAGCTTCTCGAGGTCGTCGATCGACTGCTCGAAGATGTGGCCGAGGATCTCGACGTCGACGAGCCGGGTGTCGGTGACGGCGTCTTCCTCGGCGATCGCCGAGGCCGGCCGGAAGTCGTACTCGGCCAGGTCGCGGAACAACCCGAAGACCTCGTCGGGGATCTTGAGGTTGTCGAGGACCGGATCATCGGCGAAGAGGCCGCCGTTGTACTTGCGGATGTCCAGCTCGTCGCTGCCCACGTTGATCGCGCGGAACATCCCGCGGAACGTCTCCCAGAGCGGGCGGGGGTTGTACGGGTCGCGATGGGCCGAGGCCCGCTTGATCGTCTCGGGTGGGAGGAGGCTCCGATCCTCGCAGAAGGCGATGAAGAGGATGCGGTCGAGGAGCTTCTGGGCGCATCCCAGGATGAGGCGCGGGGCGATCTCGGGGTTCGCACGCCGGAGCATCGCCAGGGTGCTGCGACGGATGAAGGCGTATTCGGCGTAGACTTCCCGGGTCAGCTCGCGGCCGACCTTCTCCGACTCCTGGAACAGGGTGTCGAGATGGCATGGACCGTGGGTCGGGACCATCCGGCTCGCGTGGAGCAGGAAGACGAACTTGCGGAGCTGCCGGTCGTCGGCGGCCAGGGCCTCGGTGTCGAACCGCTCGTAGGTCTGCTTGTCCGTACCCTTGTAGTAGAGCCGGGTCTGGCGGATGTTCGTGACGAGGATCCAGTTGCATCGGAGGTTGATCGCGTAGTCGAACGCCTGGTCGACCGCCGAGACCTTCCGGCCGGCGAACGGTCGATCGAGCGGGTCCTTCGGTCCCTTCCCTTCGACCGCCGCGACATAGCGCTTGGCGACCGGCTCGAATTCGCCCAGGACGGCGTCGGCGAATTTGCCGTTGGCCTGGACGTGCTTCTCCCGCGAGACCGTGTAACGCTTGGGGTTGTCGACGGCCCGGGTGTATCCCAGCAACTCGCAGAAGACATCGTTGAGGAAATCCCCGAGGATCTCCTGCTCCTTGTGGGCGTCGACCGAGCCGGTCGCGATGATCTCGGCCCACTTTTGCAGCTTCGGCCGGCACGGGTCGACCGACTCGGGCAGGGCGAAGCCCAGTACCGGCAGGCGGATCACGTCGGGGCGGAAGATCGGCCTGGCTTCAACCGGCACGGGTGAAACCCTCAAGAAGGCATCCGCTTCGATGACAAGGACACGATGACGACGCCATCATAGCATGGCCTCTCTCCGAAAGCGATCGAATCCGGCTGTCGGCCGAAAGCAGCCTGTCGCTCACACCTGCCTATGGCGGGAATAATCCTGCTGCGATCAGGAGACGGCGAAGTTCCACGCGATCGGGGTGGTTCATGTTGAGAACGTAGAGGGTCGTCCGACCGACGGCGGTCTTCCCGACCAGCAACGGACCGTCCCAGGCGAAGTGGGCACTCCAGCGCTGGCGGCGAGGGTTGAAGAGTCTCGTGAGCCGGCCAGTATCCGGGTCGAGCCCGGCGATGTTCGGGCCTTTGTTATAGTTGTCATGCGGGCAGGACAGGGCAAGGTTCTCGAACGTCGTCTCGCCGCGATGCTGCTGGGCGATGATGTGATCGAGCGGGAAGGTGAACTCGGAGATCTCGGCAGGGACCTTGCAATATTCGCAACGATTCCTGGCCCGCTCCCGGACTCGACGATCCAGCGATTCGCTCATGGCTCAGGGTTCTTGTCCGGCTTGCTTCAGGGCGAGGATCGCCCGGGCTTTCAAGATCGAGAGCACGTTATCCGCCTGGACGTACGATCCGAGCTCGTCCCTCTCCGAGGCGGTGATCCGTCCCTTTTGTTGTTTCTCGAGGAGTTTGAGCATTCGCTTCTTATCATCCTCGCGGATTCCCAGGTCGAGGATGAACCGCGCCCCTTCGGGCGGCACGGTCCCGCCCTTGGTTTCGAGGGCCCGGCTGAGGATCGTGGCGCCGGTCTTCTTCGCTGGACCGAGGTCGGGCTGCATGGATTGGCTCCTGAACAGTGGGGCTTGGTCCATCTTATCACACGCCTTCAGAGTCGCGAATGGCGTCTCGCAACCGTGACGCTCTTCTCCGGGACAATGATCGTCGCGGTGCTCGATTCGGTCGACCTCAAACGTGGCGCGGAGCCTGGCGGAGCGGGGCGACATCGCGTGGGGCCGCGGTCGCTCCGATCGGGGTGGCCCAGCCCGGATCCGGCTGACGCAGCAAGCCCAGCGGGTCAGGGATGCGATTCCGGCAAGATGAGGGTAGCGGTGCGATCGTCGTAAACATATCCTCAAAGGGGATCGGCCGCCTTTCTCGGCCTAGCAACGCGTCGGAAGTTATGGGCTCCAATGAGCAGGAATCGCAACTGCGGCGGCGCCATCGCTCGCGACCTGATGAGCGATCGCCGACTTGCCAAGGACGTGTGTGCTGCTCGCCGCAGACGAGACATCGGTCAACCCTGGGGTGACCGAGGATTGATGTCAATGTAGGGAGAAGCCAAAGAGGCGATCTTGTGTAGTGGCCCACGCGAGCAACATCCGCCATCCAGCCAACCTCGCCGGAGCGGGGAACCCCGCATTCAAGTCGGAGCGGACCAGGCGAGCTGGCCGGTAAGGCCGATCGGATGGCATCCACGCGATCTTCAACTTTCGGGTTGGGACTGAGTATGGCGATGGCGACCAAGGGCGAAAAGATTCAGAGACTCAGCCATTTCTTCGCCGATGCATTCACATTATCAGCACTAAAGGAGTTCCTTTTCGTAACAGGGTACGAGAAGGTCGTTCTCGCCGTGAGCGAGAATGTCGGTCTTCGCGACTATTCCTTCAGTGTCGCCCGAGAATTCGAACGCCATGGCTTGATCGATGAAGAGTTCTTCGCACGGTTGACGCGAGAACGCCCACGCAGGGACGTGGAAATCCGGAGTCTTCAGAATACCTGGCTGCTCGAGGATCCGCCGCCCAATCACAAGCCGGTGAATCTGCCCGACCTGTCGCTGGGCCTGCTGTTCAAGGGGCGGGACGCGTTCCTGGAGAATCTGCGTCGGAGGCCGGGTGCTGGGAAAGGAGCGTCGGCGGTCGTCG
Organism: uncultured Planctomycetota bacterium; assembly: GCA_963777695.1. GTDB lineage: Bacteria > Planctomycetota > Planctomycetia > Isosphaerales > Isosphaeraceae > CAVZRC01. The sequence goes on along the minus strand of CAVZRC010000004.1, from coordinate 3,727,410 downwards.
CTCGACAGGTCGTGCATGGACTCGGGGGCGTGGGCAAGACCCGCGCGGCGATCGAATACGCCTGGCGGTTCGGGGACGACTATACGGCCCTGTTATTCGTCTCGGCCCCGTCCGCGGGCGAACTCCGCGCCCGGCTGGCCGACCTGGTCGGCGTGCTCGCGATCCGTACGGCCGAGACGGCGGTCGAGCCCCGCCTGGCCGAGGTGCTGGGCTGGCTCGACGCCCATCCCGGCTGGCTGTTGATCCTCGACAACGTCGACTCCGAGGAGGCGGCCCGGGAGGTCCGTCAGCTCCTCGCGCGAATGCGGGCCGGCCACGTGCTGATCACCTCGCGGATCGCCAACTGGCGGGCCGGCGTCGAGACGCTGGAGTTGCACGTGCTGGCCCAGGCCGATGCCGTGGCGTTCCTGCACGAGCGGACGCGGCACCGTCGTCAGGGGCGCGACGACGCGGCACGGTCGGCCGAGATCGCACGCGAACTCGACGGCCTGGCGCTGGCCCTGGAGCAGGCGGGGGCTTACATCGACAAGCTGCGGCTGAGCTTCGCCGAATATCTCGAACGCTGGCACGCGAAGCGGACCGAGGTCTTGAAGTGGCATGACGAGCAGGTGATGGGGTATCCCGTCAGCGTGGCTGCGACCTGGGAGACGACCTTCGCGCAGCTCGGTGAGACCGAACGGCGGTTGCTCGAAGTGCTGTCCTGGCTGGCCGCGGAGCCGATCCCGCTGTTCTTGTTCGAGGCGGAGCCACTCACAGAGGAGGTGCCCGAGGCGCGGGATCGGCTGGCAGGTCTGGAAGGATACTCACTGGCGCGGTTTCGCCGGAGGGGGACACCGTCGAGGTTCACCGGCTCGTCCAGGAGATCACCCGTAGCCGCATTCCCGATGCCGACCGCGCAGCCAGCCTGCAAACTGCGTTGAATGCCGTGAATGCCATAGCCCCGTACGATGCCGATGATGTCCGCACCTGGGTGGTCTGGACGCCCCTGGCGGCGCATGCGGAGGCGGTCAGCCGGTACGCTGAGGCCGCCGTGATCGCCGGGCCGACGGCTCGGCTAATGAGTCAACTGGGTCTGTTCTGGAATGCACGCGGCCGGTTCCGCTCCGCCGAGCCGCTCATGCGACGGGCCCTGGCGATCGTCGAGCGGAGCTATGGCCCGGACCACCCCGACGTCGCCATCCGGCTCAACAACCTGGCCCAGTTGCTGCAAGCCACCGACCGGCTGGACGAGGCCGAGCCGCTCATGCGCCAGGCCCTGGCGATCGACGAGCGGAGCTATGGCCCGGACCACCCCGACGTCGCCATCGACCTCAACAACCTGGCGACGTTGCTGCAAGCCACCGACCGGCTAGACGAGGCCGAGCCGCTCATGCGCCAGGCCCTGGCGATCGACGAGCGGAGCCTCGGCACGGACCACCCCGACGTCGCCACCGACCTCAACAACCTGGCGATGTTACTGCAAGCCACCGACCGCCTGGACGAGGCCGAACCACTCTACAGGCGCTCGGCGAAGATACTGATCGAGTTCCAGCGCCAGACGGAGTATGAGCACCCTCGAATCTGGAGTTGCTTGGCCAATTACCGTAATCTCTTGCAGGCGATGGGTAAGACACAGGAGGAGATCGAGCAGCAGTTGAACGAGCTGACCGGGTCCCCGCATTCCGAAGGCTCTTGACCGCGAGGGACTTTAAGCTCGTCCAAGATCTGTAGGGTGGGTGAAACTCTCCAGGAATTGCTTGAATACCGGTGGGTTTCACCCACCCTACAAGAGTCGGGCATCCTTTTTTCTCGTTCCCATGCTCCGCGTGGGAATGCCGTCTTCGACGCTCTGCGTCGTCTGTGATGCGGCCCTGTGGCTCGGAAGAGGACGCGGAGCGTCCGGGACGGCATTCCCACGCGGAGCGTGGGAACGAGTGTAATTCTCTTCGCGTCGAACCGTGCGCAAGCCATGCGTGAAGCTCAATAGGCCGGTCTCAGCTTGCGTTTCAGGCCGGCGCCCGCTTCCGGCTGGGCGGCGCGGGCCATCTCGATCTGAAGGGCCAGCCAGCCGAACGAGAGCACCGCGACCACCAGCGCCCACACGTTCATCTCCTTCTTGAGCAGGGTGTCGTACAGGCCGTGGAGCACCATCGGCACCGCCAGCATCCGGAGCATGAACGCGGCGAACTGGCCATTGTCGGACACCTTCTCGTAATCCTCGCGGTTCCGCGCGATCGCGATCCCGACCGACGCGGCCCACATCGCATGCAGCGCGACGCACGAGACGAATCGGACGATGTAGATGTCGCCGCCGCTGATCCCGTTGTAGTGATCGCCCGAGTACATGATCCCCTCGGAGACCCCGAAGCCGACCCCGGACGCCAGGCCCCAGAGGCACGCCCCTCGCCATCCCATCGTGGCGTCGCGCTGGAAGTAGACGAACAGCGGGAGCGCCTTGGTCAGTTCCTCGCACAGGCCGACCCCGAACGTGTAGCCGAAGGCGCTCAGGTAGAAGTTGCTATCCGGGTCCAACGCCGAGCGGTACGACCAGCCGATGAAGGCCAGGATCAGCATGATCAATGCCACGATGCCCCGGCCATGGATCCGGCCGAGTCGGAACTGCGAGCAGAACTGGACGATCAACAGGAAAACGATGCCCACCGTCCCGGTGAACAGCCCGATGCCCAGCAGGTGGAGCGGGTTGGCACGCTCGACGGAGAAGAACGCCAGGGTCAGGATCAGGAACCCGGCCGCGGCGATCGCGGCATAGATCCAGTGCATCGCCGAATCGCGGGGCAAGTGGGCCCCCAGCAGCTTGCCCTCGGGCATCACCTCGAGGACCGCCTCCAGCGTCAGACCCGCGGCCTTCGACAGCACGGCCTCGGCGCGGCGGACCTGTTCCGGAGTCGCGTTCTGGAGCGTCGCCTCGATCCGTTGGATGATCGTGTTGGCCTCGTCCTTGTGCAGGAGCGAGAAGACCAGGGGGATCAGCGCCAGGCCCAGGAGCAGATAGGCGTACTCGCGGATCGACCCAGAGGACGATCCGGCGTCGGCCGGATGGAGGGGCCTGGTCTTCGGCACGAGCTGGGGCCGGACACCACCGACCGACGTCGTGGCCGGGTTGAACGGCCGGGCCGGCTCCTCCACCGCGTACGGGTCGTGCTCGTCGTCCGATGGGGTCGATGGGATCGGGGGCGGCGGGGCAGGGGAGGGGGATTCGGTGAGCCAGTCCTCGACGCTCGGGCGCGGGATCGTCAGGATCGCCTCACACTGCGGGCATTTCGTCCTCCGGCCCGCCAGCGACTCGTCGGCTTTGAGCGCCTTGCCGCAGGCGCACGTGAATAGAATCGGCATCGATCGATTCCTCCAGGGATCCGGGCCGGGCGTCGTCCTTTCTCCGAGGCTGCTTCATCATAATGGATCGGCCGTATCCTCCGGGAGGCTGCAATCCATGGCCGGTGATCGATTCGGGACCTCGGTCGGGTGGGGGTCGGAAAGCACTGCGGTGAACATGTCTTCCGGAACTGTCGGACCGCCTGAAGGCGGAACTCCAACCTCAGCTCCCTCCCGTCCTCGTTGGAGTTCCGCCTTCAGGCGGTCCGGGCGCCATCGGCCGACCGCCTGAAGGCGGAACTCCAACATGCGGGATCCCCGCCGGTCGCCCGACCGCCTGAAGGCGGAACTCCAACCTCGGGTCTCTGTGGGGCGAGGGACTCCCGACCGCGCCGAATCCCGAACTTCGCGCCGCTCAACGCCGTCCGAAGTCGCGTCGCGACGGGGATTGCTGGATCGACAGACCCGTGGCCCGGATGAAGAAGCCGATGGCACCGCGGGCGTTGATCGACCGGTCTACGGTGACGTTCGGGTCGCGGATCGTCCCCGTGATCCGGAACTTCAACAAGCGCGCCGAGACGAAATCGGCGACCTGGTCGATCGCGGCGGCGCGGCGTGCCACGTCCTCGGCCACGTTGACCGCCTGGGACGGGATCGCCTGGCCGGTCTGGGGGATCCCCTTGTTGGTGTTGACCACGACCTCGAGGTTGAGCCGGCCGTCGAAGTCGACCGTCCCGGTGGCGTGGACCTGGGCCAGCGGGCCGACGAGGGTCAGGTGATCCACGCGAATCCGTTGGTCGGCGATGACACCATGGAAGTCGCCCTCGTCGAAGACGCCGCCCTGGGCCGAGCCGAGCGAGCGGTCGAGCTCGTCCAGGAGCGGGATGTCGCCGATCGAAGCCTGGACCAGGTCGAAGTCCAGTTCGCCACGGTATCCGGCCGGCTGGAGCGGGTCCGGGCCGGAGATCGTCATATAACCGGAGATCCGGCCCGGGACCGATCGATTGGCCAGCTCGTCCCGGCTGATCACGCGGAGGTTGACGTCGTTGACGAACAGCTTGGCGCGGAAGTCGCGTCGGGAGCCCAGCGCGATCCAGGCGTCGCCGCCGACGGTGCCGCCGGCCAGCTTGCCGACCGCCTTCCGGACCTGGAGGGCCCCGCGCGGGGCTCCCTCCATCGTCATCGACCAGTCGGCCGGGACGCGCAGCTCGGTCAGCTCGAGTCCGTTGACGGTCCCCCGGTCGACGCGGAATTCGGCCGTGCCCCGCGGGGAATCGTCGGATTTGCCGCTGACCCTCAGGGCGCCGAAGCCGCCGAACCGATGTTCGGCGTCGGGCCAGAAGGCCAGCCCGCGCGCCAGCGCGATCCGATCGAGCCGCACGTTGACGCCGAATCGCGATCGCCCTCGTTCGAGGCGGTCCATGATGATCCCTTCCCCCTTGACCGGGCTGCCCCAGAGCTCGCCGCTCAAGGGGCCGATCCGCCATCCTTCGGGGGCCGTGCTGAGCCGGGATCGGAGCCGCCCCAGCCGGAAATTGTATCCCCAGATCAGCTCGTCCACCTCGGCCTCGGCGTGGGCGCGGATGTCCTTGAGACTGGAATGCGTGTCCAACTCGCCGTCGAGGAAGGCGCGACCCCGCAACTGGGCCAGGCCGCCGGTCGTGCCCAGGGCATCCCAGACCCTGTAGAGTTGCAAGCCGATCGCCTTCAACTCGGCGTGGATCGCGTCATCCTTCGGGTCCGACCCGATCCGCGTGTCGCCGGCGAGTCGGATCGTGCCGCCGAGCGTCTCCGCCTGGACGTCGAACCGGGGGACGCCCTTGCGGACCGTCAGCGTCAGCCCGACGACCTGCGCGGGGATGCCGCGGACCGTCAGGTCGGCGGCCGAGAGCTGGCCGTCGGCGTCCAGGTCGGGGACGTCGCCGCCGGAACCGGGCTTGAGGCGGAACTTGACCTGGCCGTCGGCCCGGCCGGTCAGCTTCCAGGATTCCGGGGCCTCCGCCGAGAGCTCGGCCGTGTCGACCCGCGCCAGCTTGATCGTCCCCTCGATGGGCCGGTCGCCGCCGACCGGCAGGCGCACCTCGGCCTTGATCTCGCCGCCGTAGCGTTGGACCTCGTCCGCCGAGAGGTAGATCGTCTCGCCCCGGGTCTCCCATCGGATCGGCAGGTCGCCGATCGGCGCCCGGCCCGCTTGGAAATGGGCGATCCGGGCCTCGCCCGAACTCTCGATCCGCAAGGGCCGGACCGTTCCGCGCGCCCGGGCGCGGCCCGCGACCGTGCCCGAGACCGGGAAGTCGTCGGGGACGTGGGGGAAAAGGGGAGCAGGTCGCTCAGGGGCAGGACGTCGGCGTCCACCTCGCCCTCATAGGCCCAGGGCTCCGCCAGGTCGATCCCGAGCCGGCCCTTGAGCGTCGCGTCGCGCAGCCGCGCCGACAGGCCGGCGAAGACGAGCCGGCCATGCTCGATCGCGATGGGCGTCGCGAGGTCGCGGATGACGGCTTTCTGATAGGAGATCTCCGGGATTCGGACGCGGCCGGAGAGCGTCCAGATGCGCGGGTCGGAGAACGTGCGGCCCTTGGCTTCGGCGGACGCCTCGATCGTGAGCCGGCCTGAGAGCGGGAGGTCTCGCGAGGCCCCGGCCGTGACCAGCTCGCGGATCGGCAGCTCCACGCCCTCGAAGTCCAGGCGGAGCTTCGAATCGTCGGCGAGCTCGGCCCGGACCCGGCCGCGGAAACCGCCCGGGGGCAGCGGGCCCTCGGCCGGGGGCGGGTCGGTCGGAGGGGGCGGGCCGTGACCGTCGGGTCGGTCGATCAGGCGGCCGCGGAGGTCGGCCAGCTCCAGCAGGCCCTTGTCGAGATCGAGCCGGGCCATCAGCCGGCCGAGATCCAGGCCGCCGATCGACGCGCCGGCCAAGTCGGCCGTGGCATGGACCGTGTAGATCTTCAGGTCGTCGAGCGCACCGAGCGGGAGCCGGGCGGCTCCCCGGAGGCTCAGCCGGCCCGAGACCGGCACGGCGCGGATGGCCCGTCGCGGCCGGGTCGAGCTGCGCCAGCGCCCGCTTCAGCTCGACGTCGCGGACCTGGAAATCCACGCCGAGCCACTGCTGGAGGAACGGCCCCTTCGCCGAGGCGGCCGATCCGGATGACCGCAGGCCCTCGCCTCGCAGCGTCAGGTCGAGCTGGCCGAGCGGGAGGCCCTGGATCACGGCCCCATCGATCCGGCCCGAGGCCGAGGAGCCCGTCAGGTCGAGCCCTCGCGGCGAGAGGGACATCCGCATCGCGGCGGTGGCGGTGATCCGGCCCTTCACGTCCCGGCGGTCGAGGTCCCACGCGGGCGGCGTGGCGTCGAGGTTGACGCCGTCGAGGCCCAGCGATAGGTGATAACGGACCACCTCGTTCGTGAAATCGAGCCTGCCGGACAGCGTGCCCCGGCCGCCGATCAGCCGGGCCTGGACGTCGGCCAGGTTGACGATCTTGTCGTGGATGATCGCCCGGCCGGTCGTCTCGTCGCCGACCAGGTCGAGGCTCGGCAGGAAGACCTTCGTCTTCTCGAAGATCACCGTCGTCTTCACCGAGGGCGGCCCCGATCCCTCGGGGGGCTGAGAGCACTCGAGCACGATCCCGATGGGCCCTCGGGCATTGAAGTATTGCCAGACATTCGGGTCCACGAACGGGATTCGCAGCTCCTTGTCGCGGTCGGCGACGAGGTCATCGGCCTTGAGCTCGAACTGGGAGGATGCGAAATCGGGTGCGAACCGGCCGTCCAGGGTCGGATGACCCCAGGCCGGATCGTCGGCGCGGACCTCGAATTTCGGCCCTTGGAAGTCGGGGACCATGTGGGCGCCGAGGTGGACGACGAGCATCTCGGGCCGGCCGGCCTGATCGATGGCGAGTTGACCGTCCTCCGCGATCAGCTCGGGGATGGGTCCGCTGCCGGAATGGGTGAGCTGAATCCGCGTGAGGGGATGTCCCTCGGCGTCGAGCCGGTAGCGGATCGACGGGTGCCGGACGACGATCCGGCGCGGGGCGAACCGGCCGCGGAGCATCCCCCAAACGTTGAGGTCGGTCGCGACCCGGTCGGTGATCAGCCAGGCCGGCGAGTTCGGGTCGGTCGTCTCGCGAAGGGTCAGGCCGGTCACACCCGCCGTCGAGCCGTTGATCCACCACCCCGAGATCGTCACATCGCCGTCGTAGCGCTGGCGGATCGCCGCCACGATGGCCCGCGGGATCACCCAGATCCAGACGATCGTCACGACCAGTCCGAGGACGATCAGAATGACCAGGAGCGGCCGTCGCCATTTCTTGAATGAAATCCTCATCGGCTCGACACCTCCGAGGGATCCGGTTGATGCGAATCACGCGCCGGGGGTCCATTCTTGACGGGTGCTTCGTTTCGCGAAACCCCTGCAATCGACCCGGCCGGCGTTTCCCGGTCGATGGTCGCAGGATGAACGTCTGACCGTTTGATTAATCCTACATAAAAATACCGTCGGGCGACGAGTCATACGATCGCCAGGAAATGGGGCGCCTCGCCACATTATTTCTCGGCGGATCGGTCCGACGCCCGAGGCTGGAGGATCTTCGTCCCGTCCGAACCACGGTCTCACGACCGTGGTCACGGGCTGGGATCCCTCGGCGGTCGGTGGAGTTCCGCGAGAATGATCGATGGTTCCGCCTCCTTCTTGCACGCGCCCTCGCGCGACGATATTGTGTCAATTGCGAATCGGATCGGATCGTCGGGCCGGATCGGATTGGAGACCTGCTGCCATGAGTGACAACGCGCTGTCGCGGATTCCGTTCTCGGTCCGGGACGAGCTGATGATCGCCAGCATGGCGCGCTGGATGCGGTTCATCGCCATCGTCAGCGTCGTCGGCGGATTGATCATGGCATTCCTGATCCTGGTGGGGATCATCTACTTCGAAGCCGCGCTGAAGATGGCGCCGACCGAGAAGCCGGGGGCCGCGACGCCGCCGTCGGTCACCGTATCGGCCGGCGGCGTCAAGGGCCAGATGACGACGGACCAGTTGCGCCACATCATCGCCGCCAATCCGGTCACCTTCCTCGCGGTGGGCGGCTTCGGGCTGATCCTGGCGGTGGTCGGGACCATGCTGGGGTTCGTCCTCTATCAGGCCGCGGACGACTTCGACCGCGTCGCGCGGAGCGACGTGGCCGACCAGGACTACATCACGGCCGGTATCGCGCAGCTCACTATCTACTTCAAGGTCAGCATCCTGCTCGGGGTGGCCGCCGCGCTGGTGGCGCTCTCGGCCGGGATCGGGCTGGCGGCCAGGGCTTCGGCCGGATCCTGAAGGGGAGGACATCATGTCGGACATTCCGGGCACGGGCGGGTTGAGCCGGATCCCATTCACGGTCGCCGCCGAGAACCAGCTCAAGTCGCTCGCCTTCTGGCTGGCCATCGTGGGCTGGGTGAACGCCGCCGCGGCGGTTGGCGACGTCGTCAACATGGCGCTCCAGTTCAACGCCGGCCAGTTCATCAACCTGTTGCTCCACATCTGCGTCGCGACCTGGTCGCTCCAGGCGGCCAGGTCGTTCAAGAACGTCGCGACGACCGACGTGGCCGATCAGGCTTATCTCGTCCAGGGGTTCACCAAGCTGCGGAGCCTCTTCCTACTCCAGGGGGTGATCGTCCTGGTCGAACTGGCGTTCGTCGTGGCGGTGCTGCTGTTCGTGGCCTTCTACGTCGGCGCCCGATGAGCCTTCGGGGCCTCCTCGACCTGGATTTCTGCTCGACATCTCCCTCGGCGTCGATTAGTTTGGCTTGGGTGCTTCGTTGTTTCGCAAATATTCAACAGCCCGGGGATGTCGCATTACGCTGTCGCGAGACAGCCGGGAGCAAACTCATGCAGGATCAGGGTATTGACCTGTCCAGACCGATCGGCCGTCGCGGCTTCCTCGAGGCCGGCGCCGGCGCACTGGCCGTCGCCGCGGCGATCGGCGATCGACCGGCCGCCGCCCAGGATGCCCCCAAGGCGACCCAGTCGGCCTTGCTGGCCAAGCGCAAGCTCGGCAAGAGCGGCATCGAGGTGTCGATGCTGAATATCGGCACCTGGCGGAGCTCGGGCGTCGAGCGGCTGCTCCGCTTCGCCTGGGCCAACGGCATCCGCTACATCGACACGGCCCAGAGCTACGGGACCGAGCCGGCCGTCGGCCGGTGGTTCCAGCAGACCCCCGAGGCCCGCAAGGATACGTTCCTGGTCACCAAGTACCACGCCACGGCCTCGCCCACCGAGCTCATCAAGAAGATCGACGATCGGCTGGCGGCGCTCAAGACCGACTATATCGACCTCGTCTTCCTGCATGCGCTGGGCGATCATGACTTCGACACCGAGGTGAAGTGGCCCAACAGCCAGGAATTCAAGGAAACCGCCGAGGCGATCAAGAAGGCGGGCAAGGCGAAGCTCGTCGGGTTCTCGACGCACCACCCGAAGCGGCCGGAGATCCTCCAGGCGGCCGTCAAGGGCGGGTTCGTCGACGCGATCATGATCCAGAATAATCCCTTGATCGCCCAGCAAGACGACATGAACCGCGCCCTCGACGCCTGCTACAAGGCGGGCATCGGCCTGATCTCGATGAAGCAGGTCGCCGGGAACATGAAGCTGGATGAGATCGTCCGGCAGCTCCCCGAGCTGAAGGAACAGGGCCTCACGCCGTACCAGAAGCTGCTGCACGCGATCTGGACCGACGAGCGATTCTCCTCGTGCTGCGTCTCGATGCGGAATACCGATCAGATCCGCGAGAACGCCGAGGCGGCCCGGACCTTCAAGCCGATGACCAGGGCCGAGCTCGACCGGCTGCGCGACGCCTGCATCGCCGCCGGGCCGACGATGTGCTCCGGCTGCGACGGGCGTTGCAGCCTGGCCGCCGGCACCTCGGCCGAGCTGGGCAACCTGACCCGGTTCCTCACCTACCACGAGCACCACGGCTATCGCGCCGAGGCCCGCCGGCAATACGCCGAGATGACCGACGCCGCCCGCAACTGGCAAGGCGCCGACCTTGAGGCCGCTCGCCGGGCGTGCCCCAGCAAACTCGACTTCGCCAAGCTCCTGCCGATGACCGACGAGCTCCTCGGCTGATACAGTCGCGATTGCGTATTATCCGCCTTCTCAAAGGCCGGTCGGCCGCGTCCTCCGCGGTCCGCGCCGGCCTTTTCGCTGCAACCGACACGATCGATTTTGAGGCTTTTGCGGATTGATACGAAATTTCCTTGAGTTACGCACCGAGAATTCAGATAGTGAATAGTGGCTGGTTCCGTGCCCGGGGGCCTTCCCGCGGCAGGGTCCCCGGCACGCACGCCTTTCGGTATCGCAGTGATGCTCGAATGCCTCGCGCGAGGTCAATCGAACGATTGATGTGAAAATCGGGTGGGAAAGTAAGCTATGCCGATCAAGATCTACGTGGGGAACCTGCCGTACGAGACGACCGGCGATGACCTGGTTGAGTTGTTCCAATCGTATGGGACGATCGTGAGCGGCCAGGTGGTCGTGGACCGGTTCAGCGGTCGCAGCCGCGGGTTCGGGTTCGTTGAGATGTCCGACGAGAACGAGGCCCAGGCGGCCATCGACGCCTTGCACGACCAGCCTTATGGCGGTCGCCCACTGAAAGTCAACGAGTCCCGGCCCCGGACCGATGCCTCGCGCCGCGGATACGGCGGCGGGGGTGGCGGAGGATACGGTGGGGGCGGCGGGGGCTATGGTGGCGGGGGTGGATACGGTGGTGGTGGCGGCGGGGGCGGATACGGCGGCGGCGGAGGGGACCGACGCGGCCGCGGAGGCCGCGACTACTGATACCGCCCGATCGGCCATGCGTCGCCACGTGCATTGATCGCTGGCCCGCCCACAATCCGGACCTTTGCCGTGATCGTCCGGAAATATTGCGCTCTTGGCGTGGGACACGCCAACAGGTAGGATGAGGAATTCCCACCGCTTCTGAATATAGAAGCGTATCGGCCGGCGCTCGTTTCAGGATGGGCCCTTCGCCGAAGCCGATCGGGATGGCCGATCCCGGCAAGGTAAGCCGGGGTGGCGACATCCGTGACACACATCTCCGACGGCCTCCAAGCGGACGAGGTCGGATCGGTGCGGCGGCCGATCGTCCGCGATCGTGCCAATCGGATTCGTGAATCGGTTCCACTATCAAGAAGAACGGGAGATTTGGCCTGTGGTGAAGTTACGGGTGCGTGCCGGCGAGTCGATCCAGGAAGCAGTACGACGCTTCCGCAAGCTGTGCGAACGGAGCGGCCTCCGCAAGGAAATGCGTCGCAAAGCCTACTACGAGAAGCCCAGCGAGCGTTGACGCCGCGAGGAGCTCAAGCGACTTCGCAAGGCCCGCCAGCACCAGACCTCCCGGGTCTAGGAGCCGATCCCAGTAGGGTGGGTGAAACCCACCGAATGCCTTGTCGCCGAAAGACTTGGTGGGTTTCATACACCCTACAAGGACTGACTGGGTTCGGCGCGGGTCGCCAAACTCGTTGTCAGCGCGACCGAAGGTTTACTGGTAGGGTCCAGGCCGAGGGCCGCTTGGGAGACCTGCGGTCAGGCACTCGGGCGGGGTCAGAGACCCGCGCCGAACTTCAGCCACCGAGCATTGGTGCTCGCAGAGCACCCTACGACTGACATCAGACGCGTACCAGGGATGCCGGGTCCTCGACGCGGCGATCGGGGTACCGACGGCGGATCGGCTCGACTTCCTGCGCCAGGAACGCGTTCGACCTGTTGCTCCGAGCGGCCAATGTACCGGCGCGGCTCGAGCACGTCCTGGAAATCGAGCGGCGGGAATGCGGGATCGCTCCGGATCCGGTCGAGCAGGTCGTTGTCGCCGGCGCCGTCCTTCAACCGGTTCGCGGCCGCCATGGCGTGGACCCGGATCCGCTCGTGCAGGTCCTGGCGGTCGCCACCGGCCTGAACCGCCGCCATCAGCAGGTTCTCCGTCGCCATGAACGGGAGCTCCTCGGCGACATGGAGCGCGATCACCGAGGGATGGACGACCAGGCCCGGCACGACGTTGAGATAAAGGTTCAAGATCGCGTTGACGGCCAGGAACGCCTGCGGCACGGTCAGGCGACGGACGGCGCTGTCGTCGAGCGTGGCGCTCGAGCCACTGGGTCGCGGCCGTCTGGCCGGCGACCGCCGGCAGGGCCATGACGAACCGGGATAGTGAACACATCCGCTCGGCTCGCATGGGGTTGCGCTTGTAGGCCATCGCCGAAGAGCCGATCTGCTGGGCCTCGAACGGCTCCTCGACCTCGCGCTCGTGGGCCAGCAGCCGCAAGTCGGTTCCGAAGCGGTGGCGCTCTCGCCGATCCCCGCGACCGCGGCCAGCACCTGGGCGTCGACCTTGCGCGAGTACGTCTGGCCCGAGACGGGATAGGTCCGCTCGAAGCCGAACGCGTCGGCGACCATTCGATCCAGGGCGTTGACCCGTGCGTCATCGCCGTCGAAGAGTTCCAGAAAACTGGCCTGGGTCCCCGTCGTCCCCTTCACCCCCAGGAACTTCAGCTCGGCGATCCGGCGCTCGATCTCCAGCAGGTCGAGGATCAGCTCGTAACACCAGAGCGTTGCCCGCTTGCCGACGGTCACCAACTGGGCGGGCTGGAAGTGGGTGTAGCCCAGGCAGGGCAAGGCTTTATATTTATTGGCGAACTCGGCCAGGGCGTCGATCGCGGCGACCGCCTTGTCGCGCACCAGGCGGAGGGCCGCCCGCATCACGATCAGGTCGGCGTTGTCGGTGACGTAACAACTCGTCGCGCCCAGGTGGATGATCGGCCGCGCCGTCGGGGCCGCATCGCCGTAGGCGTGGATGTGCGCCATGACGTCGTGGCGGAAGCGGCGCTCGTAGCGCTCGGCCGCCGCGAAGTCGATCGCGTCGACCTGGCCGCGCATTGCGCCGATCTGTTCCTCGGTGATCGCCAGGCCCAGGGCATTCTGGGCCTCGGCCAGCGCGACCCAGAGGCGCCGCCAGGTCGAGAATTTCTCCTGCGGCGACCAGAGCCGGGCCATCTGCCGGCTGGCATATCGGACGATCAGCGGATTATCGTAGACCTCGTGCTCGTTCATCAGATTTGATCCTCGCCCCTCAATCGTAGCGCCCCAGGGGCCGCGCCGCAAGCATCAAGAATCCGCCGATCGGATCGCCCCGGGTTGACTCGTCGCAAGGCCCTGCGAAGCCATGCATTGGCCATCGCGGCGGCGAATTTTCGCAATTAATCTTGCGAAAAAGGCGAAAAAACCGCCCGGAGCTGATGGACGCCCCGAGGGTGAGTCCCTAGAATGAGTTAATCCCAGACTATCCCACGATGGCCGGGGACGTCGGAGGCGGGAATGACCTCGGCGGATGGATTTACGGCGACGGGGTGACTACGATGAACGAGTCGTCGGATCGCGAGTTGCTGGATTTGATCCGTCGTCGGGGCCCGCTGACGGTCGTGGAGATGGGCGCCAGCCTGGGCGTGACCGGGACGGCGATCCGCAACCGGCTGGCGCGTCTGCTCGGCTCGGGGTTGGTGGAGCGCCGCACCGAGCACGGCGGTCGCGGCCGTCCCAAGCATGCCTACCAGGCGAGCGTCGAGGCACAGAAGCGGCTGGGCCAGAATTATGCGGAGCTGGCATTCGTGCTCTGGGAAGAGATGATGAGCACGGTGGCCGACCGCAAACTTCGCCGGCTGCTGTTCACCCGGATCACCGATCGCCTGGCGGACGTGTATCGCGGCCAGGTCAGCGGCCAGGAGTGGGAGGGGCGGCTGGTGCAGCTCTCCCACCTGCTCCACGACCGGGGGGTCGAGGCCGAGGTCACCCGCGACGGCGGCAACGCGTTCCCGATCCTCCGCCAGCATTCCTGCCCCTATTATGAGCTCGCCGAGTCCGACCGCGCCATCTGCGCCCTCGAGCGCAAGATGTTCGAGAAAGTGCTGGGCCGCGGCCTCCGCATCAGCCAGTGCCGCCTCGACGGCGACCGCTCCTGCGACTTCCAGGCCAAGTCGCAACCGCAATCATCCGTCATGAGCGCCCCGACACAAGGCCAATGACCGATGACCCCACGACTCATGATCAAGAGGTAGCACGTTGATGAGCAAGGTCCTTTCGATCCAGAATCTGCACGTGTCGATCCAGGGCAAGGAGATCCTCCGCGGCGTGGACCTGACCCTCCGGCAAGGCGAGATCCACGCGCTGATGGGCCCCAACGGGTCGGGCAAGAGTACCCTGAGCTACGCCCTGGCCGGGCACCCGAATTACGAGGTGACCGAGGGTTCGATCACGCTCGACGGCCAGGACATCCTGGGCCTGGAGGCCGACGAGCGGGCCAAGGCCGGCATCTTCCTGGCCTTCCAGTACCCGACGTCCATCCCCGGCGTGTCCGTGGCCAATTTCCTGCGGCACGCGGTGACCAACGTCCGCAACCCGGCCCGCAAGGAAGGGGAAGACCTGGTCCCGATGCGCGAGTTCCGCAAGGAGATGCGCGAGCAGATGGACGAGTTGGGCGTCGACCAGGAATTCGCCCGGCGCTACCTCAACGAGGGGTTCTCCGGCGGCGAGAAGAAACGCGCCGAGATCCTCCAGATGGCCATGCTCCGGCCGGCGTTCGCGATCCTGGATGAAACCGATAGCGGCCTGGATATCGACGCCGTCCGCATCGTCTCCGAGGGGGTCAACCGCGTCGCCGAGCGGAACGCCACCGGCGTGCTCGTGATCACCCACTACGAGCGGATCCTCACCTACATCAAGCCGCAGTTCGTCCACATCCTCTTCGGTGGCCGGATCGTCGAGAACGGCGGGCCCGAGCTGGTCCAGCGGCTCGAGAGCCAGGGCTACGACTGGATCCGCGAGAAATACCCCGAGGCCGCCAAGGACGAAGAGGCGCTGGAAGCGGCCCAGTCGCAACTGGGCAAGCCGCGCCAGGCCGGTTGAACCGGCCCCCCAAGACACCCCCCGGATTCATCGCACGCATCGAGACCTCACGCCGAAGGAAGGACCATCCGCCATGTCCACCGATTTGAACCTCCAGGTCGCGGGGATCAAGGACGATTACAAGTACGGTTTCCACGACTCGGAGGCGAACTACGCCTTCAAGAGCGGCCGGGGCCTCTCGCGCGACATCGTCTGCCAGATCTCCGAGATGAAGAGCGAGCCGCAGTGGATGCGCGAATTCCGCCTGAAGGCGCTGGAGGTCTTCCACCAGAAGCCGACCCCGCAGTGGGGCGGCGACCTGTCGGAGCTGAACTTCGACGACATCCACTACTACATGAAGGCGGCTGACCGCCAGGGCAAGAGCTGGGACGACGTCCCGGCCGACATCAAGAACACGTTCGAGAAGCTGGGCATCCCCGAGGCCGAGCGGAAGTTCCTCGCGGGCGTCGGGGCGCAGTATGAGTCGGAGGTCGTCTATCACAGCCTCCGCGAGGACCTGCAGAAGAAGGGCGTCATCTTCACCGACACCGACACGGCGGTCCGCGAGCACCCCGACCTGGTGAGGGAATACTTCGGCAAGATCATCCCGATCCAGGACAACAAGTTCGCGGCGCTCAACTCGGCGGTCTGGAGCGGCGGCTCGTTCGTGTACATCCCGGCCGGCGTGAAGGTTGACGTGCCGCTCCAGGCGTATTTCCGGATCAACGCCGAGAACATGGGCCAGTTCGAGCGGACGCTGATCATCGTCGAGGAGGTGCGCCCAGGTCCACTACGTCGAGGGCTGCACGGCGCCGATCTACACCAGCGAGAGCCTGCACTCGGCCGTCGTCGAGATCGTGGTCAAGAAGGGCGGCCGGTGCCGGTACACCACGATCCAGAACTGGGCGAATAACATCTACAACCTCGTGACCAAGCGGGCCGTGGCCTACGAGGACGCGCTGATGGAGTGGGTTGACGGCAACCTGGGCAGCAAGCTGACGATGAAGTACCCGGCGGTCTACATGCTGGGCAAGGGGCGCGGGGCGAGATCCTGTCGATCGCCTTCGCCGGCAAGGGCCAGCACCAGGACGCCGGCGGCAAGGTCGTGCACGGGGCGCCCTATACCAGCTCGCGGATCATCTCCAAGAGCATCAGCAAGAACGGCGGCCGGGCCAGCTACCGCGGCCTGCTCAAGATCGCCGACGGCGCCAAGGGCTCGAAGTCGAATGTCGTCTGCGACGCGCTGATCCTCGACGATCGGAGCCGGTCCGACACGTATCCCTACATCGAGGTCGACGAGGACGACGTCAAGATCGGCCACGAGGCCAGCGTGTCGAAGATCGGCGAGGAGCAGCTCTTCTACCTGATGAGCCGCGGGCTCTCCGAGGCCGAGGCATCGACGCTGATCGTCAGCGGGTTCATCGAGCCGCTGGTCAGGGAGCTGCCGATGGAGTACGCCGTCGAGATGAACAAGCTCATCCAGCTCCAGATGGAAGGCTCGGTGGGGTGAGGCCCGCCGACATACTTCCCGTGTATTCCCAAAGATTCCCGCCTTGCTGGGTGAGGCGGGGACGGAGGTACGATCGATGAAGCCCGATCAATACTATGTCGCCGACGTCCACGAAGGTCAGAGGCTGCGCCGTCTCTACTTCTACGCGAGTGTAGAAGGATTGACCGAAGCGGAGTACGGATACACCGAAGACAATTCCTGGATTGAACCGGCATACAATCGGGCGGTCAATGAAATCGAGAGAGGGCTCTGTGCGGATACTGGGGCGGCGGTTAGCGTCTCAGAAGTGCGCGAGATCAGCCTCGAGGATCTGGTGAAGCAGGCCCCGGAAGTGAACGTGCATGTTTTGAAGGCCATCACGCTGGCCAAGGAAGAAATCAGAGAGGCGCTCCATCCGATCAAAGTAACCTGGTACTGGCAGGCAAGTGATGAGGCAGCCGAATTGACAACCGTGCATTTGAATCTTGAAGACGACACGGTCTTCTTGCCTGTATGTTTTGGATTGAGCTTGGAGCAGCTCAGTGACGAATCCTTGATGAAGGAGCGGATTAGGCGACTGTATCAAGATCTGCTGTGCGCAGGTCTCGGACCTTGATCAAGAATCTTCTCCGCGGGAACGTCGGTGCTGGAAAGGATTGATCGTGCCTGCGCCGACGAATACTGCAAGGATCGACGAGCTGACCAAGGTGACATCCTCCCTCGACGAGCGCATCGGGGCAACCCGAGGGGAACTCGCCGACCTCAAGAAGAGGGGCGACGACATCAGTAGCCAGTTCCATCAACTGGAGACACAGGCCGCCCGTATCGATGAGACCGTGAGGCAACTCAGGGACCGACTCGATAGATCGGATGCCAACGACCGGCTCGCACGCATCGAGGAGAAGTTGAATAACGCGACGAAGGAGCTCGACAAGCTACGCTCTAATCGCTTCGAGATCGGGAAATTAATCGTCGCCGCAATCCTGGGCGGAGCAGTAGCGTTTGGTTTCAATCTTCTGACCGAGGTCATCAAGTCGGCCAGAGGAGCGCAACCAATTCAGAGGGTGAATCCATGATGACCGATCCCGCTGAAGGCCAAGATTCGTGCCAAGAACCTGACCGCGAGCCGCTATGGCGCATGGAAGAAATGGAATACCCACCTCTGGACGAGGAGACGATGGCCCAGATCGCCGACGAGGCTTTCCTGGAATATGACATCCGCGAGGCGGAATGCGGGCACCGATCCGGAGTGTCCCAAGAGCCTGACACAGCCTTTGAAGAGTTCCAATCATCATGAGTAGTGTATCGGGGACCATGACACCTACCACCGGCGGCTTCACCGAGGACGCCTTCCATCGCTTCATGAAGGGTCGCGACGAGCCCACATGGCTGGTCGAGCGTCGCGAGGACGCCTTCGCGCGGTTCGAGGCGTTCCCGTGGCCGAGCGCTCGCGAGGAGGAATGGCGGCGGACCGACATCCGCGGCCTGAAGCTCGACGCCTTCTCGCCCCCCGCCGCCGAGGGGCCGAGTGCCGAGGCCCTCGCATCCTTCGACGAGCACTGGCAGACGTTGAGCTTGCATTACGCCACCGGCATCGCTCATATCAACGGGGCCGTGGCCCGCGAGCCCGATCCGTCGCGGCTCGGCGGAGCCGTCTTCATGGACCTGGCCCGCGCGGTCAAGGACCATCCGGAGATCATCGAGCGATACCTGCTCACGCAGGCCGTCACCCCGGCCGACGACATCTTCGCGGCGCTGCACTCGGCCTTCTGGACCAGCGGCTCGCTGCTCTACGTGCCCAAGGGGGTCAAGCTCGAGGCCCCATTGTTCAGCCTGATCGGGCTGGGGCAGGGGGGTAATGTCGACCTGAGCCATACCCTGGTGGTGCTCGAGGACGGTGCCGAGGCCACCCTCGTTCGCGAGACCACCGGGCGTGGGCGCGGTTCGGCGCCGGCATTCCATGCCGGTGCGCTCGAGGTCTTCCTAGCGGCGGGGGCCAAGCTCCGGCTGGTGAATATCCAGGACTGGGACGACGCCACCTGGCACTTCAGCCGGGAGCGCGCGATCGTCGGCCGAGACGCGGCGCTGCAATGGACCGTCGGCGGGCTGGGCTCGCGGGTCGCCAAGGTCAATCAGGAGGTCGTGCTCGCCGGGCCGGGGGCCGATGCCCAGGTCAACGGCGTCATCTTCACCACCGGGAAACAGCACCTGGCCTATTTCACGCGGCAGGATCACGTCTCGCACCACACGACCAGCGACCTGCTGTACAAGGGCGGCCTCAAGGGCAGCTCGCGGGTCGTCTGGAAGGGGATGATCCGCGTCGAGAAGGACGCCCAGCGCACCGACGCCTATCAGAAGAACGACAACTTGGTCCTGTCGGATTCCGCCCGCGCCGACTCGATTCCCGGGCTGGAGATCGAGGCCAACGACGTCCGATGCACCCACGGCGCCACCGCCGGCCGGGTCGACGAGGACATGATCTTCTACGCCCAGGCCCGCGGCATCCCCCGCGAGGCCGCCGTCCAGATGATCGTCGAGGGGTTCTTCGCCAACGTCTACGACCGGATCACCGTCGAGCCGGTGCGCGAGACGCTCCGGCAGGCCGTCGAGGCCAAGCTCGCCTGAACGAGGAAACCGAGGCCCACGGGATGACAGAGGCGAGGCAAGACAGAGCAGGGCGGGTCGCACGCGGGACGCCCCTCCGGGATGGGATCGACCCATCGCCGGGCCGGGAGGTCCACGCAGGTCGCGACCCTTTTCACCGAGTTCGTTGTTCCATCACGGAGTCCGCGCCATGGGAGAAGCTTACGTCCATCCGGAAGTGCTGGTCTCGGCCGACTGGGTCGAGGACCACCTGAAGGATTCGAAGGTCCGCATCGTCGAGAGCGACGAAGACATCCTGCTCTATGACCTGGCCCACATCCCCGGCGCCGTCCGGATCGACTGGCAGGGCGACCTCCAGGACCAGTTGTTGCGCGATTACATCGACGCCGAGAAATTCGCCGCGCTCTGCTCCAAGGCGGGGATCGCCGACGACACGACCGTCGTCTTCTACGGCGACAAGTCGAACTGGTGGGCCTGCTATGCCTTCTGGGCGTTCAAGCTCTTCGGCCACGCCGATTGCCGGATCCTCAACGGCGGCCGCAAGCTCTGGCTCGACCAGAAACGGCCCACCAGCACCGAGTTCCCCAGCTACCCGCCGACGAAGTATACCGTGAAGGGTAGCGAGGAGGAGCATATCCGGATCTTCCGCGACAGCGTCATGGCCCACGCCAAGGCCGGGCTCCCGCTGATCGACGTCCGCAGCCCCAAGGAATTCACCGGCGAGATGCTGCACATGGAAGCGTATCCTCAGGAAGGCGCGCTCCGCGGCGGCCATATCCCGGGCGCCAAGAACGTCCCCTGGAGCCGCGCCGCCAACGAGGACGGCACTTTCAAGTCGGCCGAGGAGCTCAAGGCGATCTACGAGCAGGAGATCGGCCTCAAGCCGAATGACCCCGTCGTCGCCTACTGCCGCATCGGCGAGCGATCCAGCCTCACCTGGTTCGTCCTGACCTACTTGCTGGGCTATCCCAACGTCAGGAATTATGATGGTTCCTGGACCGAATGGGGCAACCTGGTCCGCGCCCCGATCGCCAAGGGGGCCTGATTGTCCTCGGTCCTTGGTCATTAGTCCTTGGAAGGTGGCGATGGTCCTTTGCCGTTCGACTTCGGCCCGGTATCCGCCGAGTTCCCCGCGCCGATCACCCTTGGACCCGAGCCACTCATGACCAGAGACAACGGACAACGGACAGAGGACAAATGACAAATGACCAAGAAGATGGAAGAGATCGCGACCGAGCTGAGCCAGGCCGACCGGCAGGAACGGATCGACCTCCTGCTGGATTTCGCCAAGAGCCTGCCGCCGCTGCCGGATCGATTGGCGGCGCACAAGGACGCGGCGCATCGGGTCGAGGAATGCCAGTCACCGGTCTACCTGTTCGTCGAGCTCGACGGCCAGCGGGTGTCGCTCCACGCCGACGCGCCGATCGAAGCCCCGACCGTGCGGGGGTTCGTCTCGCTGCTGCTGGAGGGGCTGGAGGGGGCCACCGTGGAAGACGTCCTCCAGGTCCCCAATGATCTGGTCGAGCGGTGCGGCCTGTCGGAAATCCTGGGGATGCTCCGGGTCCGGGGCCTGTCGGGAGTCCTCCGCCGGGTCAAGGGCGACGTCACCCGCGCGGCGATCGCTCGGTCGGAAAACGCCGGTGCTCCCTCGGCGGCGACCGGCTAGAGCGATGGGTCATCACCCCCGAGATCGTGTTTTCTCGCGTCGTGCCCGATCAGGGCGGCCCCGAACTCCGTTCCTCCACCCTAACGCCTTCGAGGCCCGCCAATCATGCCATCGTCCGTAAGAGTCGCAACCCGCTTCGAGCTCCCGGTCGGCGGCAAGCTGCTCGCCGAAGTCGATGGGCGTGCCATCGCCGTCTTCAACGTCGAGGGCACCTATTATGCGATCGATGACGTCTGCACCCACGACGGCGGGCCGCTGGCCGAGGGCCAGTTGATGGGCTGCGAGATCGAATGCCCGCGGCACGGGGCTCGGTTCGACGTCCGGACCGGCAAGCCCCTCTGCATGCCGGCGATCGAACCCGTGGCCGTCCATGCCGTCGAGGTGCGCGGCGATGACATCTATGTGGCCCTTTAGCACGTCAACGAATCAAGGACCCGGGAAAAGGACTCAGAGATGATCGATCAAGAAACCCTGCTCGATGCCCTGCGTAAGGTCAAGGACCCCGAGTTGAATGTCAACGTGATCGACCTGGGCCTTGTCTACTCGATCCAGGCCCACGACGATCAGGTTGACGTCGAGATGACGCTGACCTCGCCCGCGTGTCCGGTCGGACCGGAGATGCTCCGCAACGCCGCGACGGCCCTGGAGGCCGTCCCGGGCGTGACGAAGGCCAATGTCCGACTCGTGATGTCCCCCCCCTGGACTCCGGAGAAGATGTCCGACGCCGCCCGCGACGAACTGGGCGTCTTCTAGGGCGTGTTAAGAACTGTTGGGCTGGATTTTTCGACCCAGGTTGTGGCAAGGTCTCCCGACCTTGCCACTGGGCCGTAGGTCTCCCGCGCTGTGCCCTGCGGGAGACCTTCGGTCCTGCGGACGGCGGGGTCTGGAGACCCGCGCCGAACAGGCAGCCAAGGGCGGCTGCCCCACGGGAGAGGACTCGCTTCGGCCGATTTAGGTTGCGTTGCCCCGAGGTAACGTCGGCTCTCTGGGAGAGATGGGTCGGAAGGCTCGTTCGAGCCATGTTGATGTTCCCGTGCATTGTCTCGTTGTTGAAAAGGAGGAGCACGAGTTGACCTACCACCGTCACAACACCGGGGGAGTGCGGCGTTTTTCCGACACGCACTCACTTCTTTTGCGTTGACATGGCAAGATGCGCATCAACTTTTTCTCCTCGACGACGACGCGGGCAATAGGCACATCACATTATTCTAGAAAGATTTACGACTCCGAGGCCCGCGGCGCCTGCCGGGAGCCGTCGCGCGGATGGCGGCGAGGCTATCCGACGCAACCGATTCATCTTCAAAGCGTTACGGAAGGAGAGGGCTCTGGAATGCGGGTGGGGAGCTCCGGGTGACTCGCGCCGGGATTCGGAGACACTTGGGTCCTTGCATAGTAGAAACATGGGTCACATCGAGCTAAACTAGACTTTCGTCGGTCGAGCAGGGCATTCGTTTTTCGCGGGATTTCCCGCGAGAAAAGCGGTATGATCCGGGATCAGACGGAGCAGGGGAGGTTCCCGCACGCGGGATTGGGCACTGTGGCTCGAAAGAAGACACCGAAAGTCCGCGTCAATGTCAAAGCCTCACTATCTCGTCGCCTGCGAGAGATCCGCCAGGAGATCTTCGGGGAGCACGGGGGTCCGGAGCTCTCTCGTCGCCTGAATCTCCCCGCGCGGACCTGGTACAATTATGAGACGGGGGTCACCGTCCCCGCCGAGATCCTGCTGGGTTTCATCGAGCAGACCGGCGCGAACCCCACATGGCTGCTCAACGGCGAGGGGCCGCGATACCGGAATTCGCACGGCGATCGACTCCTCTCGGAGCTGACCCCGATCGAGCTGATCCGTCGGGGCCTGGAGAAGCTCGAACGCATGTTGACCGAGGTCGTCGTCGTCGCCCCGGAGAACCTGCCGAGCGAGATGGCCTCCGAGTTCGTGGCGATCACGCTCTATCCCCTCTCGGAGATCGCCGATCCGGTGCTCAATCCCGAGCGTGTGGATGGTCACGTCATGTCCTACCGGAACTGGCTGCCCAAGCCCTCGGAGACGATCGGGGCGCGACTCATCGACGATGCGATGCACCCGATCTTGCCCGCCGGCTCGGTCGTGGCCATCGACCGATCGGTGACCCAGCCGCAGAAACTCCACGGCCAGATCGTGGCCGCGTGCCCCGACGGCGTGCCGATGATCCGCTGGCTGGATGTGCACGGCCGACACATTATCCTGCGGCCCAATCATGGCGGCCGGGATTTCCCCCTGATCCCGATCGAGTTCAACGAAGAGGGGAGCCACGTCATCATCGGCCAGGTCGTCTGGTCTTGGAGTCGATTCATCCAGGCCTGAGAGGCCACGAATAAATCAATTCCAGATAATGAATTGCGAATTGCGAATGAATCTGAGGCCAGAGACATCAGGAATTCGTGGATTCGCAATCCGGAATCCGCGATCTGCAACCCGATTCTTTCACAAGCTCCGAGCGGCCCCGTAGGCATCGATTCCCGATCCCGAGATCGCGCATTGCGATGGCTATCAGGGCCGGTGCGCGATGCGTGGGCATGGCTCAGCCGGTCGGCCGTTGATGGGTGTCGAGCTGGACCCGGCGGGCGGCGATCTCACACGCGCCTAGGGCCGACGCCGATTCGACCAGCGCGTCGTCGATCGCGACGACCGGGCCGGCATGTCGGCGGGCCAACCCGGTGGCGTAGAGGGCGGCGCAGCGGCTGTCGCCCGCCGATCCAGACCGGCCGGTCCCGCACGAGGATGCCATGATGTGCCAGGGCGAGGACGTCGGCGGCGACCGTGGCGCCGATCCAGAATGAGGCCCGGGAATGGGCATCGAAGCTGTCGGTCAAGGCGGCGATCCGGACCAGGAACGCGGCGCGTCCCAACCCGTCGCGCTCGACGGCTCGGGCGCCGGCGGCGACCGCGTCCGGATCGGGATCGTCGGGCATCGCCTCGGGCAGGCTGGCCGCCAGGATCGTGTGCCGAGAGGCCGCCTGGAGGAACTCGCCGGCCAGGGTCGTATGGCTGCGCGTGATCCGGCCCGAGGGGTCGACCTCGACCAGCTTGGTGTGCGAGCCGGGCCAGAGGAAGGCCGACCACTGGCCGGGTCCGATCCGGCCGTCGGCGGCCATCGCCGCGAACGTGCCCAGGGTCTCGCATTCCTCGCCGCGCATCACGTCGGCCTCGAACCAGCCGTCGGGGCCGTCGGCCGCGGGGGTGCGGACCCCCGGCACCACGTAGATCGGCATCGCGGCGATCTCGGGCAGGCTCACGACGGCCACGCCCCGCGCCAGCTCGTCGAGCCCCGCGGCGCCGGCACATGCGGGACGGCGACCAGCCCGACCTCGGACGAGAGCATCCCGGCCGCGACGAGGAACTCGGCGCCCACACCGGCACCGTCGGCTTCGCCCCCGCCCGCGGTCTCCGGCGTCGAGATCCGGGCGAGAGCGACCTCCTCGACGGCCTCGCGCACGGCCCGGACCAGGCGGTCGCGGTGCGGCTGGCCGGTCGCTCCCGCGGCGGTGGGCGACGCGGCCACGCGCGGTCCCGGCGGGGCGGTGTCGCCCAGGACCGTGTCGCGCACGCCGACGGCGCGGCGCGACGTGGCGACGATCCGTGGCCCGTGCAACAGCCGAGCTCGTGTGTTTGTCGTCCCCCCATCCAGGGCGATGGACCACACGCCGGCACGGCCGGGCGTCGGTTGCGAGTCAGCCATGTTTTTGCTTTTTCCTTGCCTTCGTGCCGGGGCGGAGCGATCCTGGGGCACATCGTAATGGCAAATGGCAAGTGGCTCACAAAGAAAAATGCACGGATTTTTATAGGCACTCGCCACCCGCCATCGGTCCCGTAGGGTGCCCTCTGGGCACGGATTCGAGCCGGCATAGTTGACCGGTGCTCAGAGAGCACCCTACAGGCTAACGACCGACTACCGATTAGATCATAGACTCCATGCCAACTCCACGCGTCCCCGCATTCGAACCGAATCCGCTCTGGCAGCGGGCACGCGAGCCGATCTTCTGGCTCGACGCGACGCTGAAGCTGGTGTGGGTCAATCGGGCCTGGGAGGAGCTGACGGGCCACGCGGCGAGTTCGGTGGTGGGATTGACGTGCCAGGCGCATGGGCCGACCCGCGCCGGCGACCCGGCCGACCTGGCCGCGAGCTTCCATCCGCCGCCCGAGGCGATGGCCGGCCAGCCGGCGGGCAGCCCGACGCTGATCTACCACGCCGGCGGCGAGCGGCTGTGGCGCCGGGTCGAGTTCTGGCCGTTCCGCGACGAGCACGACCAGCTCATCGGCCTGCTGGGGACGGTGCGCCCGGCCGACGGCCGGACGAGCGTCCCGGATTCCGAGGGCAACAAGCTCCACGTCGAGCTGCTGGCGATCCGTCGCCGGCTCCAGGAATTCTACGGGCTCGACAGCCTGATCGGGTTCGGCCCGGCCCACCGCCGGCTGCTCGACCAGGTCCGGCTGGCCGCCGGATCGGGGGTGCCCGTGCTGATCGTCGGCGAGCCGGGGACGGGGAAGCGGCAGGTCGCGCGGACCATCCACCAGCAGGGGCAGGGCCGCCATCGGCCGCTGATCGCCTTCGACTGCGAGGCGCTGCCCGCGGAGCTCCTCGAGCGCGAGCTCTTCGGCGCCTGGATCCCGACGCCGACGAACTGGTCGGTCGCGGCGTCGTGCGGCGATCGCGGCTCTCGCTGGGCGATGGCTCCTCACTGCTGATCGACGAGATCCTGAGCCTGCCGCGGGACCTCCAGGCGCGGCTGGTCGAGGCGCTGGACCCGAAGGTCCGCCTGCTGGCGACGACGACGACCGAACCGGAAGCCGCCCTCCGGGCCGATCGGCTGCGGCCCGAGCTGTACTTCGCCCTGACGACGCTGATCCTCCGCGTGCGCCGCTGCGCGAGCGTCGCGAAGAGCTGCCGGCCCTGGCGCAACACCTCCTCGAGCGCGCCAATCAGCGCGGGGGCCCGCAGCGGGCCGGCTTCTCGCCCGAGGCCATCGCGGTCCTGATGGCCTACGACTGGCCGGGGAACCTCCCCGAGCTGGCCCGCGTCATCGACCACGCCCTCGGCCGCCCCGCGGCAGACGCGCCATTGATCGCCCCGGAAGACCTGCCCGCGACCATCCGCGGCAGCCTGGGCGGCGCCTTCAACCCGCCGACGCCGCCCGCCGCGGTCAAGCCGCTCGACGAGCTCCTGACCGAGGTCGAGCGGCGGCTGATCGAGACGGCCCTGCGCCAGTCGCGGAGCAACAAGTCCCGCGCCGCCGAGATCCTGGGCATCTCCCGGCCGAGGCTCTATCGCCGCATCAAGGAACTCAACCTCCCCGACGACGAGCCGGCCGAGGAGGCCGAGGCGCCGGCATGAAAGGCTCGGTCGCGTGATGACGCTTCACATCGGTGCGATTTCTCCCTGGTTGGGTGCCCTCTCATGAATGCAGGGCTTTACCGGATCGTCTCCTTCGGTCAGCAGCTCGGCATCGGCGTGACGGGCAGTTGCCAGATCACGATCGGCGCGGTAGCCAAGTCGAACGGCCCCTGGGCGCCTTACTGCATCCCGAACGAGCTGATCTGCGCCGAGGTCGGACGGTTCCTCCGGTTGCCGATTCCACCGTTCGGGATCGTTTCCGCCCCCAACGCCCCGACGCCTTTCTGGTTCGCATCTCTCGACTTCAACCTGGCGGGCAACCCTTTGCCTCCGATCGATCCCGTGGAGTGCATCGTGCGCTTTCCGGATCTGTCGGCAGGCCTGCTCTTGTTCGACATCCTTGTCGCCAACGGCGACCGACATCGAGGCAACCTATCGGTTTACCTCTCTACTCAACCGCCTCGTATGAATATCTTCGACCACAGTCATGCCCTTTTCGGCTTCGAGCAGGGCAAGGGAGTAGCACGTCTCACGGCCATACGCGACCGTCTCGCCCTGGCGGAAGGCCAGCCGACTCCGGGAAATCGCCATTGCCTGCTCGACGTCATCCAGACTGACGACTATTTCGACGAGCGGAGGAGAAGGATCCAGTCCATCCCCGACTTCTTCCTCGAAGCGATTTGTCGAGACGCGATCGGACTGGGAATCGACCCTCCGGAAGCGGAAGTCGCGATCGAATTCCTGTGCTATCGGCGGGATCATCTGCTCGATATCATCGAGAAGGACCAGGCAGAGTTTCGCGCGATCCGGGAATGGAGCCTCTTCCCATGAAAACACCTCGCTATCTGATCGCAAAATATGTTCCGGACCTCCGGCGAATGGAACCGCGTAATATCGGCGTGATCGTCTGGACCCCCGGAGCGATGGATGCCCGTTTCGTAGCCGAGAAACCCGACCGTCCTGGCCAACTCGACGGGCGAAGTATTCCCTCGTTCGTGACCAGTGCCGACGCCCTTCGTCAATGGGTGACCTTCTGGCGCCGGGAGATCGAGAAGTTTGAGATCGAGCCGGTGATGGGAGGTGCGCGAGTCGCCCGAACCTCGCCCGAATTCCTCGCGGCCTTGATGAGCGGCAACCGCGGGAACTTCCAGCTCGTGGAGGGGGGATTCCTCCTCGATCCTCTCGGGCCCGAGGAGCTACCCGCCCTCCTCGATCACCTCTACGGTAACCTTGTGGAAGCCGGCGGCTACGAGGAACCGCGCGACCCGAGCCTCGACGAGGTCTGCGAGCGATTGATCAGGGAGACCCGCCTGGAGGATGCCCCCCAATTTCGGCAGCGTTATGAGGTGAATTGCCCTCTGGGAGAGGACGTTGATGAGCGGCTCGAATTCAGCTACGGCTTCGGGCACGGCGCCCCGGTTCGACTCTACCAACGGCTCCCGATCCCCAAACTGCCCAGGCAAAAGCACGTCCTCCAAAAGAACGTGAACGATGCGGCGTGGAAATTTTCCTGTGTCGTCAGGGCAGCCCTCATCCCGAAGGATGGCGGAGGTATCCTCGTCAACCCGACCGATGAGCAGAAGGAGGATCCCGAAATCAATCGCGCCTTCCGCGTACTGTCCACAGTGACGCGAGTCCTCGATCTGTCGCAGGAGTCGCAATATCGGGCGTTGAAAGAGGAGTTCGCGAGTCTCTCGGTGGATCTGCGGGCTTGAAGGCAGGCGCTCCGGATGGGCGAAGGAATGTCACTAAGACGAAAGGAGTCCCGCATGGGCAAGGCCAAGGTGTTCGAGCGTGCTTTCCGGGTCGCGGCGAAAGACATCGACGGACTGGGGCATGTGAACAACGTCGTCTACCTCCGGTACGCCCAGGATGCCGCCGTGGCCCACTGGTTCGCCGCGGTGCCCGCCGAGCAAGCCGAGTCCATCGTGTGGGTCGTCCGCCGCCACGAGATCGACTACCTGGCTCCGGCTTTCCAGGACGACGAGCTCCTCGCACGCACCTGGGTCGGCAAGGCCACGGCGGCGACCAGCGAGCGGGTCGTCGAGATCTGGAGGCCCAGGGATAACCAGTTGGTGGCGCGGGTCCGGAGCGTCTGGGTGCCCCTCGACGCCGAGACGCACCGCCCGCAACGCGTCAATGACAGCCTCAGGATCTATTTTGAAGATGATGTGTCCCCGGAAGCGGAACAACCCTGACGATCCGACGACGCGTTCGCGCTTACCCCTTGCCGAGTATGGCATCGATGACCCAGCAGCCCCGCACATGTTCGGCCGGCGAGCGGCAATGTTCGAGGATCGCGGCGTCATCGCATCCCGACTCTTCGAGGATGTCCGCGAGGATCGGCATACCATCGAAGGCCCAATCCTCGTAGATGCCCTCGGCGATCGCGATGACATTCCTCGTCAGCCAGGCCGGATCGATGGTCACGGGCCGGAAGGGATTGCCGAAGAGATCGCGGATCAGCTCGATTGATCTCCATCGCGGTTCGGTCAGGGGCTCTGTCAGGTCGGCGACTTGTCGTGCGCGTGCACACCCCTCGAAGTCCTGTTGCTCGATGAGTGCGTACCTATCAACTACCTGTTCATGCGCGGCCTGCAGTTCGTCGGCGGTTGCAAGACCCTCGGCATATTGCACGGCGACTTCGAGCGCCGACCGACACCGCTCCGTCCACGACCAGTTCTCGTCGAGCTGTGTGCACAAGTAATGTCGGCAGTGCGTGCTCATGTAGAGTCGCTTCTTGCGGACACTGGCGTGGCCCGCAAGAAATCCTCCAGCACACGGTAGATCGCCTCCTGCTTGCGGCTGGTATCCCTGTCGATGGAGCTGTTCCGCAGGAAATCCAGCAGCGGGCCATCCAGCGTGAGGGCGAGCCACTCGGCCTCGTTCACGGATCTCCCCTTTCGCGATCATCGGCCTTGTCCATCGCCCGCATTGCCTTAGAACGGTCATACGAGATCATTCGATGACCGGTCAAGACAAATTGATCCATGGCGACGGTACTTCCGTTTTCGAGCCGACCCTGTAAAGTGGAGGCGAGGATTCATCCGGTGTGGAGGCCCGCGGGCCATCCATCGGACGGGTCGCCGCCCGAGCCTTCCCCCGTTCACGGAGCCTCCCCGATGCCGGTATTCCAGCAATTCAGTGTCCCCGTCTGGTGTGCCGCGGCCACGATCGCGCTGGTCGCGGCCGGGCTGTCCCCGGCGCGTGCCCAGGAACCGGGGGCGGCGGCCGAGTGGATCCGCCCGAGGGCCCTCAAACCGGGCGATACGATCGCGTTCGTCGCGCCGGCCGCCCCGGCCGATGCGCGATCGATGCGCGAGTACGCGACGCAGTTGGAGAAGGGGGGATACCGCGTGATCATCCCGCCGGGGATCGAGCAGCGGAAGAGCGGATACCTCGCCGGCACCGATAAGGAGCGGGCTGACGAGCTGAATCGGATGATCCGCGATCCGCAGATCCGGGCCATCTTCCCGGTCGGCGGCGGCTACGGGCTGACCCGCATCCTGGATCGGATCGATTATGACGCCCTCCGCAAGGACCCGAAGATCATCACGGGTTATTCGGACCTGACCGCGCTCCACCTGGCCGTCGCCCGACAGGTGCGGCTCATCACGTTCCACTCCCCAATGCCGATGCACAGCCTCTGGAAAGGCGACAAGCCCGAGCACGCCTTCGCCGCCGAGTCGTTCCGGCGGGCGGTGTTCGCGGATCGATATCGCCAGGGCGAATCGGGCTACACGATCGCGGTCCCGAGCGAGGCTCGGCCGGAAAAACTCGTCAGCGGCACGGCGCGGGGCCGGTTGATCGGCGGCAACCTGACCCTCATCTGTGCCACGCTCGGGACGCCGTACGCCTTGCAGTCGAAGGGGGCCATCCTCCTCATCGAGGATACCAACGAGGCCCCGTATCGCGTCGATCGCATGCTCTCCCAGCTCCGACTGGCGGGCGTCCTCGAGTCGGTCGCCGGGGTGGTGGCCGGCAGCTTCTCGCCCGCCGATCACCCCGATGCCAGGGAGATCGATCGCGTACTGCGCGAGTCCCTGGGGACGCTCAAGGTCCCCGTCCTCATGAAGTTCCCGGTCGGACATACGCCGCTCAATGCCACATTACCGCACGGCGGACTCGTCGAGCTCGACGCCGACGCGGGCATCCTGCGGGTCCTCGAAAATCCGGTGCGCCTCGACTGATTGCTCCGGTCGGCGTCTGCCTGGATGGCCTTCGCCGAGCAATTCGGACAGTGTCCGGAAAAACCCGTATTCGAGAGGCCTTACCCGCGCACTATTTGTGGAGACGATCCGGAAAAACGACGGCTGGAGCCTCCCGATGATGAAGCGCGGAGCGACCCAAACCCTTGTTCGCGACCTCGACACCCTCTATCGCATGGGGACCGTCAGCGGCTTGACCGATCGGGAGTTGCTGGGCCATTTCACGATGGGGGACGGCGCGGCGGCACAGCAAGCGTTCGAGGCCATCGTCCACCGGCATGGCCCGATGGTCCTGGGGGTCTGCCGGCGCGTCCTGCGCGATCCGCACGCGGCCGAGGACGCCTTTCAAGCGACATTCCTCGTGCTGGCGATCAGGGCCGACTCGATCCGCAAGCGGGACTCCCTGGGTTGCTGGCTGCATGGGGTCGCGGCCCGGATCTCCCGGCGGGCGAGGTTGCTGTCTCGCCGTCGAGACGTGCCGCAACTCGTGCCGCTGAGCCCGGCCTCACGCGACGCCGAGGGGAGTGGGATCGAGGTCGCGGAACTTCGCTCGGTGCTCGACGAAGAAGTCGATCGTCTCCCGGCCGCGTATCGACGCGCGGTCGTACTCTGTTACGTCGAGGGCAAGACGCAGGAAGATGCCGCCCGAGAGCTGGGCTGGACCAAGGGCACGCTCTCGGGACGCCTGGCGCGCGCGAAGGAGATGCTCCGCGTCCGGCTGACCCGCCGAGGCTTCGCCCCGCCGGCCGGCCTGCTGGGGCTGATCCTCGCCGAGGAGTCCGTCTCGGCGGCGGTCGTGGAAGGAGCCGTACGGATCGCGGTGGGTGCGGCCCTCGGTCGAGGCGAGGTCCTCGCCGCGTCGAGCACGGTGATGTGCCTGACCCGTGGCGCGTTGCGGGCGATGCTCCTGGCGAAGGTGAAACTGGCGCCGGTCGCGCTCATGGTGCTGGCGGCATTCGCCGCGACGTCCGCGCTGACGAGCACCAGCCCGGCAGGGCCCGGTCAAGATCCCCCCAGGATCACACGTGACATCTTGGCGGCCCAGCCCGGGGCGGCCGAGACTCCGAAGCCGGGACGCATCTTGAAGCTGGAGGTGGTCAGCGGCGCCGAGAATGCGTCCGTGGCCGGCGCGGTGGCGTGGGTCGAGGCCGAGGCGAGCCGGCCTCGTATCTCGCAAGGCCGGACCGATGAAGAGGGCCGCTACACGATCGCGGTGCCGGGCGGGGCGAACTCGTCGCTCCGGGTCGTCATCGTCCATCCCGGCCTCGCGCCCATCGAGCTGCGATGGGACGGTCAGCAACCGATCCCCGAGAGCTATACCGTGGCCCTGGATCGCGGGTTGCCGATCGGCGGCACGGTGCGGGACGAGCAAGGACGGCCGATCGCGGGGGCACGAGTCCACCTTCAGGTCGGCGCGATCCCGCCCAGGGGCGGGCCCGATCGGTATCCGGGCCCGGGGAGCGAGCTCGCCGACGCGATCACGGACGCCGAGGGCCGTTGGCGATCCGAGGCCCTGCCCGCCTCGGCGGGACCCGGCGTCCGACTCGAACTCGTGACGACGCATCCCGATCATGTCGGCCTGAAGCAACCCGTCACCCCCGAGTCCCTCCGCACCTTCGCGGCCATCGGCGTGATGAAGACGGGCCGATCGCTCTCCGGCACGGTCCTGAGCCCCGTCGGGCGGCCGGTCGCCGGTGCGACGATCACCGTCCAATCGATGTCGGATCGGACGATGCCCCGGCGCATCCCGACCGACCGAGAGGGTCGGTTCCAAACCGGGCCGTTCATCGACCCGAGCTGGAGCGAATTCACGATGGTCGTCGAGGCCGAGGGTTTCGCCTCGTCCTCGCAGTTGCTGCTCGTGCCGCAGGAGATCGCGGCACAGTCGATCCGGCTCTCGCCGCGCAGGCCGTTGCACGGCCGCGTGGTTGACGCGCAGGGGCGGCCCATCCCGGGGGCCGTGGTCCGGTCGGCCACGGAATTCGGCTTCGCCGGACTCGACTGGAGTGTCGAGACCGACAGCGACGGCCGGTTCACCTGGTACGAGGCGCCGGCCTCCGGCAGCTACATGCTCGATGTCGCCAAGCCCAACTTCCGGCAGATCGTGGCCCGCATGATCCCGGGCGGCGCGGACGGCATCACGCTCACCCTTCATTGTCCGCGTCGCCTGCACGGCACGGTCACCGACGCCGAGACGGGCCGGCCGATCGAGCGATTCGACCTGATCTCCGTCCAGGGCCCGATCCGACCCGGCTGGTCGCCGCAGTGGTCCCAGGGCTCCTCCCGATCGTTCGGCGGCGGCCGGTTCGACCTGATCGATTCGGGCATCGAGCAGGAGCTGAACCGGTCGATCCGGGTCGAGTCGGAGGGATACGAACCGGCCGAATTCCTCGGGTTCTCCGACAGCCTGGAGGATGTCGCGCACGATTTCAGGCTCCGCAAGGCGACACGGCTGGAGGGGATCGTCCGAGGCCCCGACGGCCGGCCGATGGCCGGGGTCTCCGTCGCGCTCGCGGGCGAAGGATACGGAGCCAGGATCGAGAACGGGCAGCTCAAGCCCGGATCGGTCGATGACCGAATCCTCCGGATGCAAACCGGTCCGGACGGTCGTTATGCGTTCTCCCACCCGGGACGTCTTGGCTCGGTCATCGCCATACACGACTCCGGGTTTGCGATCCGATCGGCCGAGGAGCTGGCCGCCTCGGCGGACCTGACCCTGGCGCCCTGGGCGCGGCTCGAGGGTTTATTGAAGGTGGGCGCCGGGCCGGCGCCCGGCCAGCGCATGGTTGCCAGGCTCCTCGAGTCGGGTTGGGCCAGCGTGGACAACAACGTCCGGACCGACGAGTCGGGCCGCTTCGTGATGGACCGGGTCGCTCCGGGCCGGCTGACCGTCTATCACCGCGTCGAGACCCCGGGCCGGACGGTCTGGATGGCCTCCCACGCGGTCAATCTGGACGTGAAGCCCGGCGAGACCGTGCGCCTCCAAATCGGCGGCACGGGCCGGCCCGTCGTCGGCCGGCTCGCCATCCCCGACGGTGTCAAGCTGGACCAGCTCGCCGTCGGCTACGGCCAGAACGCCCTGGTCCCCGTGTTGCGAGAACCTCCGACCCCGGACGATTACCTCGTCTTCGACAGCGCGCGGCGATCGGCCTGGTGGGACGCCTTCTCCCGGACCCCGGAGGGCCGCGCCTACGCCGAGGACCGCGATCGGTCCTACGCCGTCGACCTCCGCCCCGACGGCACGTTCCGCGTCGAGGACGTCCCCGCGGGGCGATATGTCCTGAAGCTGCCATTCGAGGGCTTATCGCGAGGTACGCGCGAGGGGCGGCAAGCCTTCGCCCGCTCCGAGGTGGTGGTCCCGGATATGCCCGGCGGCCGGAGCGACGAAGCACTCGACATCGGTGCCATCCCGCTGGAAGTCTTCCCGTTCCACGAGCCGAGGGTGGGCGACCTGGCGCCGACGATCGCCGCGCGCACGCTCGACCTCGTCGCCCTGCGCGGCAAGTGCGTGCTCCTGCATTTTTGGTCCGGGCGGCCCGAGGACGCGGCCACCATCCCTTACCTCAAGGCGACCTACGAGGCGTTCGGCCGCGACCCACGGTTCGTCATGATCGGGCTGAACGCGGACGAGACGCCCGGACCGGTGCGTCGCTATGCCGCGCGCCACGGCCTGGGCTGGGAGCAACGGTACATCGGCAGCACCTACGACCCCAACCCGATCGAGGCCGCATTCGGTGTCTGGTTCCCGCCCGCGGCCTTCCTGATCGGCCCCGACGGGCGATTCCTCGCCAAGGACCTCGAGGGCAAGGCGATCCAACGGGCCGTCGCCGAGTGCCTATCGAAAGGCCCCTGAGAGCCGTCGATTCGACTGGAGCCTCGGCTCACCGAACGCCACCAGGCGACCACGCTCGCGAGAACTTGGTTCGGCCAGGGCGTAGCCCTCAAACCTCGCACGCGAGTGCGATGGGCGCGCCCGCCAGATCGGGCTGACGCCCGATGTCGGAGGTTCCCCGTCCGAATCACGGTCCGCTCTCGCCGACCCTGTCGGCCCATCACGAATTCCTCGAAGGGGCGGAACTCAAGCCGGGCACCCTAAGGTGTCGCGGTCGCGGTGCGGCGGGCCATCTGCTCCATCATCTCGCGCTGCGAGATCCCCATCCAGCAATGGCCCTGTCCCGGGCCGTAAGTGATCGAACCCTCGTAAGGTGGCTGGGCGCGGGAGAGGAACTCGTCGAGCCGGTGCACCGCGTTGTTGAGGAAATAGTCGTCGGCCTCGCCGATCCAGATATGCAGCTTCCCCTTCAGCCTGGGCCCGAGTTCGGCCCATCGAGCTTCGAGGATGCGGCGGAGGTCGTAGGCCCTCCAGTGGTCGGCGACCTTGTGGTCGATTCGACCGGTCGCCGGGTCCCACAGCGGCACGGGATGGCCGTCGGCCCCCCGCGGCCCATAGGTCGCGTTCCAGGCGCCCCACTGGCCGCCCGAGAGCGCCCACGAGTCGCCGCGGCCCAACACGTTCTCGATCCGGCACTCGTGCCGCATCGTGAAGCGGACCTCGCCCGAGACGTCGTGCGCCGCCGGCCGCTCGAAGCCGTGCTGGTTGACATAAGCGTTCTCATGCTTATAGATATCGATCAACTCGAAATCGCGGAAGTTGACGCTGTCGGGGCAGAAGGCCCAGGCGCCGTTGAAGGAGTCGGGGTAGAAGACTTGCAGGGCCAGGGCGACCCAGCCGCCGGTCGAGCCGCCGTCGAGGACGCGGGCCTCGCCCCGGCCGATGCCGCGGAAGCGATCCTCGATGTAGGGGATCAACTCGCCGGTGGTCGCCGCGCCGTAGGGGCCGTGGTTGGCCGAGTTCGACCTGGTACGGGTCGCCCAGCGGGCCGGCGCCGTCGAGGTGGATCAGGATCATCGGCGGGGTGTCGGCGGCCATCCAGCTCCGGCGGAATCCCGAACCCTCGGCCATCATGTCGTTGACCTCGGTGTAACGCCCGCCGTAGCCGCCGATGTGGACGCGCACCGGGTACCGGCGATCGGGCTCGCGCCCGAAGCCTCGAGGCAGGATCACGCCGGTGCGCAGGTCGATCGGCCGGCCGTGGAAGTCGCTCAGGACCCGCGAACGCATCCTGATGTGCTTGACCAGCTCGGAGTCGGGGGGGAGGGTCTCCGCGGGCACCGACCGGGACAATTCCAGCTCGACCGCGCCGCCGGCCTTCGGGTCGAGCCGCACGGTCCGGACGGGGCTATACAGGTCGCCGGGCGCGTTGGGCGTGTTGAGATCGGCGTCGGTGTGCAGCAGGGCCTGGACCCGATACTCGCCCGCCGGGAGCCGGCCCAGGTCATCGAGCGGGAAGATCGCCGATCGACCGTCGAGGACGGCCGAGTCGTCCGGTTTCAGGCCGTCTACGTCGCGGCCGAGCACCGTGGGCGCGTCGTCGCCGGTCTGACCCACGGCCAGTCGGGGCTCTTGTCGGAGCGTTGCCCGCGGCGCCAGTGCCACGAGCAACCGGCCTGCCCCCGGCCACTTCCCGCCCGACTCGGCCCCGAGTCGCACCTCGAACCTCAAGGCGCCGGGCTGGGGCTTCGGCGGCTCGTCGGCATTCAGGCCCATCAACAAGGTGCACCAGGCAATCAGGGTCATTGGTAGACAGAGGGCAGTAGGCAGTAGGCAGAACGAAACCGACTATTGTTCTAATGCCCGCGCTGGTGTGTTGGCAAGGGAGCGTTCAAAAGGCGCGATCGCCGCCCGCCGCCGATCGCTCTCTTTCTGCCATCTTTACTGCCCACTGCCTACCACCTACTGCCTACTGCATTTTGAGCGAAGTGGGAGCAGCGGTTGCGCCCGGATT
This sequence comes from uncultured Planctomycetota bacterium, assembly GCA_963777695.1. Lineage (GTDB taxonomy): Bacteria > Planctomycetota > Planctomycetia > Isosphaerales > Isosphaeraceae > CAVZRC01. The sequence goes on along the minus strand of CAVZRC010000004.1, from coordinate 3,691,016 downwards.
GCTTCGAATGGTAGAGGGCGCGGTCGGCGTGATCGACGAGCGTGGCGGCGTCGGGGACCTCGATGCTGGAGGTGGCCACGCCCAGGCTGGCGGTGACCTTGCGGCTGGGCCAGGGATGGTCGGCGATGGCCGACCGGATCCGCTCGGCCACGTCGATGGCCTCGTCGGCCTCGGTCCCGGGCAACAGCACGACGAACTCCTCGCCGCCGTATCGGGCCACGACATCGTGGCCGCGGACGATCGCGAGCAAGTTCGATCCGACGTCGCGGAGGACCCGGTCTCCGGCCGGATGGCCGAAGGTGTCGTTGAATTGCTTGAAGTGGTCGATGTCGAGCATGATCAGCGAGAGGGGGGAACCCTGTCGGTCGGCCTGGGCGAAGAGCAGCTCGAGGTCCTCGCGGAATCGGCGGCGGTTCTTCACGCCGGTGAGCTCGTCGGTCGTGGCCAGTTCGGCGAGTCGGGCGTTCTGGCGGGCCAACTGGTCGTGCATGGCGATGATCCGCTCGGCGATCTCGAGGCGGACGGCCAGCTCGTCGGGGTCGGGCGGCTTGGTCAGGAAGTCGTCGGCGCCGGCGCGGAGCCCCTTGAGCCGGTCCTCGCGGCGATCGAGCGAGGTGAGCAGGATGATGTAGATGTATCGGTCGTCCTTCGCGGCCCGGAGGCGTCGGCAGAGATCGGGGCCCTCGAGGTGGGGCATCATCCAGTCGGAGATCAGCAGCGGGGCGTCCCCCTCGCGGATCATCCGCCAGGCCGCCTCGCCGTCGGGCGCCACGGCGGTCTCGTGACCCATCTTCTCGATGGTGCGCCGCAAGAAGAGGGCGGCCGTCGGCTGGTCTTCGGCGATGAGGATCTTCATAGTTGGATTGCGATCTCGTCGAAAGATTCGAGGGCGGCCCGCACGACCTCCCAGGCGTCGCCGATCCTCCTGATCTCCACCTCGGCCTCCTTGAGGTCTCCTCGATGCGCCGCATCCTCCAGCGCCTGGCAGGCGTCGGCGAGATCGCCGGCGCCGATGGTCCGGCTGATCCCCTTGAGTCCGTGGGCCTCATTGGCCAGCGTCGGCGCGTCCCCGTGCCGGACGGCGTCCTCGATGACGCCCAGGCATCGCGGGGCCGATTCCAGGAACGACGCGGCCAGCTCGCGGGCGAAGGCGTCGTCGCCGCCGCAGATGTCCATCAAGCCGGCGAGCACGCGGGGCCTGGCGTCGGGGTCCGGGGAAGCGGGCTGCCGGCCCGATCGGTCGCGGGGCGAGTACGTCTCGAGGGCCGCCTCGAGGTCCGCCTGGCGGATGGGCTTGGGCAGGTAGCCGTCGAAGCCGGCGGAGAGGCACCGCTCGCGATCGCCCTGCATGGCGTGGGCGGTCAGGGCGAGAATCGGCAGATGTTCGCCGGTCTCGGCCTCGCGGGCCCGGATGGCCCGCGCCGCCTCGAAGCCGTCTATCTCGGGCATCTGCACGTCCATCAGGACGAGGTCGAAGCCGCCGGATCGCGCCTCGGCCTCGATGGCGCGGAGGGCCTGCGCGCCGTCGGGGGCGACGACGACCGAATGCCCCAGGCGTTCGAGCATCCGGACGGCCACCTTCTGGTTGACCGGATGATCCTCCGCCAGGAGGATCCGCAGGCCCTCGCCCGTCGGGGACGATCCCTCGGCCTCGCGACCCGCGACCCGCGCCGGCTCCGGGCCGACGCGAGGCGCGAGGACCTTCATCATCGCGTCGAACAGCTCCGACTGCCGCACCGGCTTGGTCAGGCAGGCGGCGAGTTCGAGGGTGCGGCTGATCGACGGATCCTCGGGGCTGCCGGCCGAGGTCAGGAGCAGGATATGGATGCGGGCGATCCGCGGATCGCATCGGATCTGCCCGGCCAGGTCGAGGCCGTCCACCTCGGGCATCATGCCGTCGACCAGCGCCATGACGTACGGCCGGCCGCGGGCCGAGGCGTCCCGCAGCGCCGACAGGGCGGCCGACGCGGCGTTGACCGCCGTCGGGTGCGCACCCCAGCTCGTCAGGACCTCCACGAGGATCAGTCGATTGGTGGCGTTGTCGTCGACGACCAGGATCGGCATCCCCTCCAGGCGGGGGACCTCCGGGGCGACGCGGCCGACGGAGGTGGCATCCGGCGAGCGGACCCCCAGCGCGATCGTGAACCAGAAGGTGCTGCCCAGCCCCGGGCGGCTGTCGGCCGCGATCGTCCCGCCCATCATCCCGACCAGCTTGGACGAGATGGCCAGGCCCAGGCCCGTCCCGCCGAACCGACGCGTCGTCGAGCCGTCGGCCTGCTCGAACGGCTCGAAGATGGTGTCCAGCTTGTCGGCCGGGATGCCGATCCCGGTGTCGGTGACCTCGAAGCGGAGCACGACCGCCTCGCCCCGACCCTCCTCCAGGCAGACTCGCGTGAGGACCTCGCCCTTCTCCGTGAACTTGATCGCGTTGCCGACCAGGTTCACCACCACCTGGCGCAGCCGGCCGACGTCGCCGATCACCGCGTCGGGGACCTCCGGGGCGATCCGGCAGGCCAGCTCCAGGCCCTTGGAGTGTGCGCGCAGGGCCAGGGTCTGCAAGGTCTCGCCCATGGCGTCTCGCAGCTCGAACGGCGCGCGGTCGAGGCTGAGCTTGCCCGCCTCGATCTTGGAGAAGTCGAGGATATCGTTGATCACCGTCAGCAGCGAATCGGCGGAGCTCTTGACCAGGCCGAGGTACTCGCGCTGCCGCGGCGTCAGCTCGGTGTCCAGGGCCAGCTCGGTCATGCCGATGATGCCGTTCATCGGCGTGCGGATCTCGTGGCTCATGTTGGCCAGGAACTCGCTCTTGGCCCGGCTGGCCGCCTCCGCCGCCTCCTTGGCAAGGCGGAGCGTGTCCTCGGCCTCCTTGCGCTCGGTGATGTCGATGGTCGAGCTGATGGCACCCATGAACGTCCCATCCGGCAGGAAACGTGGCATCGAGGTGGATGTCATCCATCGATAGACCCCGTCGACGCGCCTGACCCTCATCTCGAGATGGATGGCGCCCCGCCGGGGGGAGATCGATCGGTACGCCTCCGCGCAACGCGGCAGGTCGTCGGGGTGGATGAACCCATTCCAACCCTGCCCGATCAACGACTCCAGCGGCGCCCCGCAGAACTGCGTACCGGTCCGGTTGATGAATGTGCAGCCGAGCTGCGGGTCCGTGATGGCGATGATCACCGGGGCGCTGTCGGCCATCAGCCGGAATCGCTCCTCGCTCTCGCGGATGGCCTGCTCGGCCTTCATCCGCTCGGTCAGGTCGTGCATGACGACCAGGAGCAGCGGGCGGTCGGCCACCTCGACCGGGGTGAGCGTCACCTCGCAGGGGAACAGCACGCCGTCGTCGAATCGCCGGATCCACCAATCGAAGCGGCAGAAGCCCTCGCGGTGCGCCATGGAGTCGTAATTCAGTCGTTCGACCGATCCCAGGCGGCCGTCGGGCTGGACCTCGGGGCAGAGGTCGGCCGGGTGCTTGCCGAGCAACTCGGCCCGATCGCCGACCCCGTAGAGGTTGATGGCCGCCTTGTTGCAGTTGACGATGCCCTCGCGCTCGTCGAAGATGATGTGGGCGTCGGACGACTGCTCGAACAGTACACGGAAGCGATCCTCGGCCTGCTTGCGCTCGGTCACGTTCGACGGAGGCGCCGAGGATCTGGATGGGTCGTCCGGCCTCGTCGCGGCGGAAGACCACCTCGCGGGACTGGAGCCATCGCCAGGATCCGTCGGCATGGCGGGAGCGGAACTCGACCTCGGAGACCTGGCCGTCGCCGAGTGCGGCGAATCGGGCCGCATAGTCGCGGAACCCCAGCCGATCGAAGTCATCCGGATGGATCAGGTCCGCCATGACCTTGTCGAACCCGCGGACGCAGACCACCTCCTCGGGGCCGTAGCCGAGGATCGTGCCGAGCCGGTTGTTGACCCAGACCGTGCGATTGAGGTCCAGGTCGATCAGATAGAGGATCGAGGGATTGGCCTCGGCCAGGCCCTCGACGAAGTGCTGGCGGTCGCGCGCCTCCTCCTCGGCCCGCCGGCGCTCGCCGACCTCCGCCTGCAGCGCCACGTTGATCCACTCGAGCTCGGCCGTGCGCTCGTGCACCCGCACCTCCAACTCGTCGTGGGCCAGCCGCAGGGCCTCCTCGGCGCGCTTCTGGTCGTCGATGTCGGTGCTCGTGCCGAACCAGCGGACGATCTGGCCACCCTCGCCGTACTGGGGCAGCCCCCGGACCAGAAACCAGCGAAAGGCCCCGTCCCGCCGCCGCAGCCTCTGTTCGATCTGATAGCTCTCGCCGCCGTCGAGGGCCTCGGCCCAGCTCCTCAGGACCCGGTCGCGCTCCTCCGGATGCAGGAACGCCGGCCACTCATCGAGGCTGGAGGTCGCCGGATCCGTCCCGAAATAGTCGAACCATCCCCTGTTGACGTATTCGCAATTCCCCCTCGCGTCGGTCACCCAGAGGATCTGGGGTATCGCCTCGGAGAGCGTGCGGAACCGCGCCTCGCTCTCGCGCAGGGCCTTCTCGGCGGTCCGACGGTCGGCGATCTCGGCGTGGAGGGCGGCATTGGTCCGCTCGAGGTCGGCGGTCCGCTCGCGGACGCGCACCTCCAGCTCGTCGCGGGCGCACCGCAACTCCGTCTCGGCGCGCTTCCGCTCGGTGATGTCCCGCGCGATCTTCGACGCGCCGGTGACCCGGCCGGCCTCGTCCTTGATCGGCGAGATCGTCAGCGACACGTCGATGCGTCGGCCGTCCTTGGCCAGGCGCACCGTCTCGAAATGGTCCGTCCCCAGCCCCGCTCGCAGCCGCTCGAGGATCCGGGGCAGGTCATCGCGGCGATCCGGCGGTATCAAGCGCGCGACCGACCGACCGACGATCTCCGCCTCCTTGTAGCCGTACATCCGCTCGGCCCCGTGGTTCCAGGAGATGATCGTGCCGTCGAGCGACTCGCTGATGATCGCGTCGTCGGACGACTCGACGATCGCCGCCAGGCGACGATCGGTCAGCTCGGCCAGGCGCAGCTCGTCGGCCTGCCGGCGCAGCCCCTCGTTGGCCCGCTGGAGCTCGGCCGTCCGCTCCTCGACGATCCTGCCGACGGCCGCGTGGGCCGACTCGACCTCCGCCTGCCGGATGGCCAGGTCGCGCAGCTCGCGCAGCGATTGGACGCAGCCGCGGATCAGCACGATGTCTTCGAAGACCACCCAGAGCGAGTGCTCCAGCCATCGCCATGGGCTCACCGTCGCGATGCCATAGACCGAACGCGGCCAGAAGAACCCCCGGAGGAAATGGTCCAGCGCCACGACCGCCGAGGCCGTGATCAGCACCCGCGGGTCGCGGTAGAGCGCCAGGAAGGCCAGCGAGCCGAAGATGTGGAAGTGGGCCTCGATCCGGCCGCCCATCAGGTGGATGAACAGCGCGGCACATCAACATCTGGCCGATCGCCACGGCATGTCGGGTCGTCGCCGCTTCGGGCTGCCGGCGGATCAAGGAGAGCGGCAGGACGACGATCAGGCCGCCCAGGATGATCGCTGCCCAGATGTGGACATGAATCGAGGCCGTCTCGCCGGCCCACGTGTAGGGCGAGACCCACACGGCGAATGCCACCGCCGCCATCCACTCCAGTAGCAGCAGCGCCGCGAAGAGATTGTTGACACGGCGAGAGCCTGCCTCCAGATTGCCCGCGTACAGGCCGCAGGCCCGGTCCATGATCGGACCGGCCCGGCAAGACTCCGGAATCCCCGGCATGCTCATCATGGAGACCCCCTGCTCGGGCCCGGTCGCGGCGTCGCCAGCGGACAGCCGAAGACCGGACTCTCCGCGGTCCCCGCGGCCCTGCCGAGCATCCGATCGAGCACCGCATCCCGCCCGCGATTGTCCCCGCGGTGGCCCCGAGCCGACGTGATCCCGCCGCTGAAGAGCAGCCGGCCCCCGGGATCGTAGAGCAGGACATGCCCGGACGTGGCCACCCCGAACCGTCGGGCCTCCTCGCCTCCCGGGTCGGGCCGGATCGTCAGTCGGGGCAAGTCCGCCAGGTCGGCCTCGATGTCCGACCAGCCCCCGGGCTCGCGGTCGCGGCCGGGCCGCAACAGCACCGCCTGGACGGAGACACGATCGCCGCCGCGCTCGCACAGGTGTGCCAGCTCCGCCACGCTCGCCCTCGAGCACGGGCAGCGGGGATGCAAGAAGATCAGCAGGGTCGGGAGTCGCCGATCGCGGGCGATGAGACTCCCCGACGGCCATCGGCCCGGCACGGACCCGGCATCGCCCGGCCGGGACGCGTAGGCCCCCAACGCGAGCATCCCGGCGCCGACGACGAGGCCCCAGATTCCCAGGAGGCCTGCGGGATGGCACGGAATCGTTGATCTTCGAGGCACGGATCGTCTCTCAAGCAGTAGATTCCTCGGCGCACTATCGAGCCCTCTAGGGCAAACATAGGACAGATTCCGGCACTCGGAAACTCATCTCCTGTGCGAAGAGGATGAGGAGAGACCATCTGAGCAGGGGGCGCCGCGGCTCGGACCGGAGAATCGACCTCAACCGTGCCCGGCGAGCGGGATCACAGGCCGCTGAATGCCGACTTGAAGAATTGGGAGAAGATGTTGGTCGAGGTGGATTTCGAGGACGTCTTCGAGGTGGTCGTCGCGTGCTTGACCGCGTGGTGATGGTCTGCATGCTTGGCGGCGCGAGTCGCAACTTCCTGGGCCTTGTGCGCCTCGAGTCTCGTCACGCGGGTGACATGCACCTCCGCAGTCGGTGCGGCGCCCATCGCGCTCAGGGTCAACCGGTCTTCCATCGACTCGAGCCGGGGTCTGGCAACATGGCGCGTTCGCATGAGCGAAACTCCTCTCTTCAGCCGAGTCGATCGACTCCAAGACGGCCCGATCGAGCGACTGCAAAAAGTTTCCCTAGTGATGAGATCTGTATCGGCCGGTCGGAAAGTCCGCATGACCCGTACTGGCGATGAGGCGCACGGGAGTAATCCGAAAATGCGATCCCGGCAATTGGGGCAAGATATCCGCCTCCGGCTCGACGCCCGCTCGATGCGATTTGCCTTCTCAGTCTGCCCTCGGTCTGATACGCTTCCCGACGTACCCGAGGTCGATCGGATTGACGCCCTTGCGCAAGGAAGCGAGTGACCCCATGCGAATCTTCATCTCGGCGGGAGAGCCCAGCGGCGACTTGCACGCCGCCAACCTGATCCGATCGCTCCGCGAGCGGCTCCCGGACGCCCAGTTCGTCGGTTACGGCGGTTTCGAAGATGGCGGAGGCCGGCGGTAGCCTGCTCTATCCGCTGGTCAACCTCGCGGTGATGTGGTTCCTCAACGTGCTACTCAACATCGCGACGTTCATCCGCCTGATCTTCAAGGCGGATCGCTATTTCCGGGACGAGCGGCCGGACGCCGTGGTGTTGATCGACTATCCGGGCCTCCACTGGTGGATCGCCGGCCGGGCCAAGGCGCGGGGGATTCCGGTCTTCTACTTCGTACCGCCACAGATCTGGGCCTGGGGCGGCTGGCGGGTGGAGAAGGTCCGGAAATACATCGATCTGGTCCTGTGCAGCCTCCCGTTCGAGCCGGCGTGGTATCACGCTCGCGGGGTCGAGGGGGCCGTGCACGTCGGCCATCCCTACTTCGACGAGCTGGCCGATCGGCCGCTGGATGAGGGCTTCCTGGCCGAGCAGCGGGCCCAGCCCGGCGAGATCGTGGCGATCCTGCCCGGCTCGCGCACCCAGGAGGTGCTCCGCAACCTGCCCGACATGCTCCGGGCCGCAAAGATCCTGGCGAAGCAGCGTCCCGGCGTGCGATTCGCCGTCGCCTGCCTGCACGAGCGGCACAAGGCCATGGCCGAGCGGATCATCGCCGAGTCGGGCGTGTGCGAGGGCATCGCGACGGATCCGGCCCCATCGATCGCCGTCCATGCCGCCCGCACGCCCGAGCTGATCCGGCTGGCTCGGGTCGCCTGGGCCGTGTCGGGCTCGGTCGGGCTCGAGCTCATGGTCGAGGGCCTCCCCTCGGTCGTGCTATACAAGGTCAATCGATTCGACTTGTGGGTGGCTCGCTGGTTCATCAAGGCCAAATATATCAGCCTGGTGAACCTCCTCGCCGACGCGGAGGTGTTCCCCGAATACCTGACCTGGAAGGACGCATCGGGCGAGCTGGCCCGGTGGGCCGAGACCTGGCTCGGCGACCCGGACGCGCGTGCCCGGGTGGCCGCCGACCTGTCGGCCTTGCGGGAGCGAGTCGCCGAGCCCGGCGCCTCGGACCGCGCCGCCGATCGCATCGTCACGTGGCTGGATCGGCATCGCGAGGAGGGACCGACGACCGTCATCGCCGATGGCACCATAGCGGCCTATCGCGGGCCCCACGAACAGGGCATCCGCCACGGGGCCGCCGCCGACGAGGCCGGATCGCATCCGGTCTGATCGGAAAACTCGACCGGCTCTTCGCCGGAGGTGTGGAGAATGCCGCGACGATTGAGATACAATCATCGATATGGAGTGGCATCCACCGGATTACCACATCGTCCATCCGTTGCCGCCGGCCCCCCAGTTCGTGGGACGGGAGGCGGAGCTGGACGCGCCTGCGCGCGTCGTGGCGAGCCGGGGTCCGGGGTGTCGTGGCGTTGGTGGGGCTCGGCGGCGCCGGCAAGACGGCGATCGCCGCCCAGTTCCTCGACGAGTTGTGCCGGCCGGGATACCCGGCACGTCCCGAGGGCCTCTTCGTCTGGAGCTTCTACCAGGAGCCCGACGTCGGCTACTTCCTCCGGGAGGCCTACCGCTATTTCGCCCGCGATGATGTCGACGCGACGCCCGCCAAGGGCGCGGGCCTGCTCCACCTCCTGCGCGACGCCCTGATGGTCGGCGGCCCGCACCTCCTGGTACTCGACGGCTTGGAGCGCGTCCAGCGGCAGGATGGCACCGGCCCCGGCCTCTTCGGCCAGATCGAGGATCCGCTCCTCCGCGGGCTCCTGACCCGGATCGCCGAGGGGATCGGCCAGACCACCGCACTGGTCACCAGCCGGTTCCCCCTCACCGATCTGAAGGCGTTCCTCGATCGCGGCTACCGGCACCAGGATGTCGAGGGGCTCGGCCTCCCGGCGGCTCTGGCCCTGCTCCGCGGACACGGCGTCCGGGGCGACGATGCGACGCTCGCGAAGCTCGTCGAATCCTATGGCGCCCACGCCCTGACGCTCGACCATCTCGGCGGGCTGATCGGCCAGTTCCTCGACGGCGATCCGCGTCGGGCACCCGAGGCGCCTCAGTTGGCTTCGCCCCAGCAAGACCGGCAGGCTCTGAGGCTGGCGCGGTTGCTCGACGCCTACCAGACCCACCTGCCGACGGCCGAGCGGACGCTGCTCGGCCGCCTCTGCCTCCTCCAGAAAAGCATCGCAGTCGACCAGGTCCTCCGGATGTTCCTCTGCACGCCGGCGGTCCTCTTCCGGACGGCCCGCGACCTCGAAGTCTTACTCGAACGCATCCCTACCCCAGAATCATTCCCGGAGCACTTTCAGCCCTGGCTGGCGGAATCGATTCGAGAGGCCGTCGCCGAGGCGATCCAGCAGGCACCGGTCGCCGGTCCGGAGGACGTCTTCGTACACGCCATCTACCGGGCGGTGGAAGAGCTCCTGGAACGGCATGAGATGAGCATCGAGGACGACGTTGAGGAACTTACCCGCCTCTACGGCAACCAGGAGGACGGCAATCCGACGGACCAGCGTCCCCTCTCCTCGGGCGATCAAGAAGGTCTCCGGTACTTCATTTCCTCGTACGAAAAATACCGCGATCATCCCCTATACTCCTACAAGGAACCGCCGAATGCCCTGGAGTCGGCGTTCATCAAGGAGGGCTGGGGCAAGCCTTCCCAGGCGGATTTCGCCGACCTGACGCCGGCCGACGTGGTGCGGTCGATCGGCCGTGCGAAGCTGTCCTTGCAGCAGTTCGCCATCAAGCATCGGGCGCTGCTCCTGGTCCGCGAGCAGTGCCGGCTCTATCAGCGGAAGGCCGAGGTGAGCGGCCCGCTGGCGTCGCTCGACGCCGAGGGGATGAAGGCGGTCCTCGCGTCTCTCGAAGGCCGGCACCTGGTCCTGCGCGAGGCCAACGGCGCGGTGAGCGTCCATCCGGCGGTGCGCGATTACTTCGCCCGGATGGCGACGGCATCCGAGCGCGGATTCTGGCATCACCTGATCGGTGAGCAGCTCATCAGCCTGGTCCAGCAGCCGGGCGTACGCCTGCCGGCGGAGCAGGCTTCGCTCGACCTCGCCGAGGAGGCGATCACCCATGCCCTGGGCGCGGGACAGCCGGAGAAAGCCTGTCACCTCTACGCGCACGTGCTCGGGGGGCACCGGCACCTCGCCTGGAAGCTGGGCGAGATGGCGCGTGGGCTGCGGATCCTCCGCGGCTTCGACCCCTGCCCGGACCGATGGGCGCTGGGGTGGTATCTCCGGGCGCTCGGCGAGCTGGAAGCGGCCTACGCGGAGAATCCCTTCCCCTATTTCCGAGCCGACATCCGACTCCTACAGGGCCAGCTCCCCCGCGTGGAAGAGGAAGATGATCCCGCGCGCACGGAGATCGCCGAGTTCCTCATGGGCCGGACGACCCGGTTGCCGTCCCACCCGCTCGGTTGCGTGGTCCCTCGGGCCCAGATCATGCTCTATCAGGGCCTAGCCGCCCAGGCGTGGATCGCATCCGAATCGGAAAATGTCTACGAAATGATCGGCTGGGAAGACGACCGATCCCGTTCCCGGTTGTATCGGGCCGAGGCGGCGTGCCGGATGGGCGATACGCCAAGCATGACGAGCTCGCTCGAAGCGGCGGCGCGATGGGTGCTGCATTCCGGGTCCGTTGAGCACCTCTGCCTGTATCACCTGGTCCGCGCCCGGATCGCACAGAAGGCCGGCGACCTCCGGACGGCCCGGCTCGCCGTCGACGAGGGATTGCACCTCGCCCGCCAGTCCGGCCTCTGGTTGTATCAGGTCGAGCTGCTCTGCGTGCAGACCGAATTGCTCCTGAGCGGCGGGCAGTCTGCGGCCCTGCTGCTGGGCGGCGCACCGTCGTCCGACGCCGTGCGATCGGCCCAGGAGGCGGTCGACCTGGCCTCGCTGTCCTCGTGCCAGTTCGCCTGGGGTGAAGCAGAGGCAGGGCATCTGCTGGGGCGCGCGTTACTGAGCCGGGGCCGGACCCGCGACGCACTCGAGGCGCTCGAACAGGCCCTGACCCTCCGGCTCCGCATCGGTCATCCGCGCGGGAGTGACCGATGCGCTGATCAAGTCGATCTCCCGGCGCGATGTCGGCGGGCCTGGGGCATCGCAACTCTGATCGGGCCTGTTCACCCCTAATGTTGCAGCCGATGGATCACGCGCCGCACGACCAGGTTTCAATTTGCTGCTTGGCAATCATTCCGAGTCCGAGTTCGTGCGGATCTCCTCCGATGGCTTCCCACGAAGGCGTCCGATCTCATTGGTGACGAACTCAACAAAGAGACGCAGGTTACCATCGAGCGAGAAGAGGGGCATGAAGGAGTAGGCAAGCAGGATATCGGCATCGATGGCCTGGGCCCCGACAGGCTCGGCGAACCGTATTCGCCCACGCTGCCCGAATCCGACCATCCTCCCCGACACGTCCTTGGGCGGCGTAGACCGATTTCGGGATACCCGCACGACCGCGGCCACTTGCTCGTCACGCGAGTTCAACGCATCAATCGTAGCGAACCACGTTCCCGTGCAAGGATGGGGTATTTCGATGCCGGTGCGAAACCTTGACAGCAAGCCCTCCGTGAAACCGAGCAGTGGATCGGACTGGAGGCCGATCTGCTGACGGACCCATTCAAGAACGCGGGTCAGAGTGGGCTCGCGGCCTGTCGGATGGCTTCCCTCTTGATGTCCAACTTCGGCGGCCATGTCTGGGTCCCTCTCGGCCTAAAGCGCCATTCGGATATCCTAGCATGCCGTCCCTTGTCCTGACCACTCGAGCTGGCTTTGTGCGAAGAGCGGGGCAGGCTGACATCCACAGCCCACCGTTTTAAGGAAGCCGGTCACGCTCGCCTGCGTGGCAGTGAGTATGTCGTACTCGGGCGCGATCCCTGGAGGGTTTACTGCGGGGTCTTGCCAGTCGATGTACAAGCGACGGCTCGGTATCGCGCTGCCTTCCACACGGATGCGGATGTCCCCGACCTTGTTGAATCGGTAAGAGATCTCGCACCATGCGAACGGAGCCCATGCATTGGTGATGATCCGTGAGAGCAGATTCGGTAGATGCGACAGCTTGAACTCGGCGCGATAGCGCAGTTCGACCCAGTTCCCCCCCCGGATCCGGCACCGAAACCGGGGGAAAATAGGGTCCGTACCCGCCCCCGTACCGTGGGAGCCCAGTAACCCTGCGGACGACATTCCTGCCTGGAACAACCAATCTGTAGGGTGTTACTCTTGTGAACAAAAGAACACCGTTCGCGGCGAGGAATACGTGATTGTGGACATCGGCCTGCGGATGTCGGCACCGCCCGAGCTCTACCGGGCCCGGGGGTTTCCCGAGGGCCACTTGACGCCCCCGAAATCGGCGGAAAGCGGCTCTCGAAAACCGCTCAGGTTTGGATGTGCGGCAACTCGGTCTGCCCGCCGATCGCGGCGGCTGTCGCGAGGGCTCAGTTCGATGGTTCGCCGCAGAGGATCGCCGCGTGACCGGAGTCTGATTTGAGCATCGGCCTTTCCGCCACCAGCAGCGAGCCCCGCGTCACAAGAGCTTGTCGAGGGTAATCGGCAACTCTCTGATCCGCTTGCCGGTCGCGTGGAAGACGGCGTTTGCGATGGCGGCGGCCACGCCCACGACACCGATTTCGCCCAGGCCCTTCGCGCCGAGAGGGTTGACCAGCTCGTCGCGCTCGTCGACGAAGATCACCTCGACTTCATCCACGTCGGCGTTGACCGGGACGTGGTAGTCCGCCAGGTTGTGCGTCATGAACCGGCCGAATCGGTGGTCGAGGACGCTCTCCTCGTGCAGGGCCGAACTAATACCCCAGACGATACCGCCCATGACCTGGCTCCGGGCAGTCTTGGGGTTGATGACCCGGCCCACGGCGATCGCCGTCACGACCCGCGTGACGCGCACCGTGCCGAAGTCCTCGTCGACCTCCACCTCGGCGAAGATCGCCGAGTGCGTATGCCGCGAGTAGCCGTCGCTCTCGGGCCTGGCGGACGCCTCCTCCTCGATGACATCGACCCCGCCGGCCCGCATCGCCTCGGCGATGGAGACCGAACGCGAGGGGTCTTCCCGCAGTCGGATCTGCCCGTCCGCGAACTCCACCTGGTCGAACGACGCCCCGGCGAGCGGCGAGCCATCGACCTTCCGTGAGAGCCCGAGGAGAGTCTTCCCGACCACCTCGCACGCAGCCTTGATCGCGGAGCCGACGGACGCGACCGTCCATGAGCCCCCCACGACGGGTGACAGGGGCAGCGACGAGTCGCCGAGCTTGAACGTCACATCCCGCAGGGGGAGCCCGAGCATCTCGGCGGCGATCTGGGACATCACCGTGTAGGTGCCGGTGCCGATGTCCGCGGTCGCGCTGGCGACGGTGAGCTCGCCGTCAACCGTCAGCCTCGCCGACGCCGAAGCCTTCTGCTGCAGCGACTCCCAGGCCCCGCTCGCCATGCCCCAGCCGATCAACGTCGAGCCCCGGCGCATCGAGCGCGGGGTCGGGTCGCGTCTCTTCCAGCCGAACCGCTCGGACGCCTGGCGGTAGCACTCCTTGAGCTCCTTGCTCGTGAAGGGCTTGCCGTCGTTCTGGTCCTCCTCCGCGTAGTTCTTCAGCCGGAGCTCGACGGGGTCGATCCCGAGCCCGACGGAGAGCTCGTCCATCGCAGACTCGAGCGCGTAGACGCCCCACACCGCCCCGGGGGCCCGCATGTCGCACGGGGTGGGCAGGTCGAGCTGGACGACCTTGTGCTCGAACCGGGCATTGTCGCACCCGTAGAGGAGGCCCGACCAGTTGACCACTTCCTCGCTGTAGTCCTCGTACCGCGAGGTCTCGGCCGTCGCCTCGTGGATGACCGCCTGCAGCGTCCCGTCGGGGGACGCCCCGAGGGCCACTCGCTGTCGCGTCGTCGGGCGGTGCCCGAAGCTGAACATCTGCTGGCGGGTCAGCACCACCCGGACGGACCGCTTCAACATGCGTGCGGCCAGCGCCGCCAGGAAGACCTGGTACTGCGGCCTCAAGCCCGAGCCGAAGGCACCCCCCGCGTAGGCGGTGACGACGCGGATCTCGTCGGGCTTGAAGCCCAGGGCATTGCAGAGGTAGTCGCGGACGTTCTGCACGCCCTGGGTCTTGTCGTAAATGGTGAAAGTCCCGTCCTCATCCCGCAACACCGTCGTGGCGAACGTCTCCATCGGGTTGTGATGCTCGACGGGCACCATATACTCGGCGTCGACCTGCACCGGGGCCTTGGAGAATGCCCTGTCGGCGTGGCCGCGCGGCTTCGGGGGCGGCTTGATACCGCTCCGCTCTTTCGGCTTGTAGGCGGATGTCAGGTTGGCCTGCAAGTCCGTGATATGGGGGCGGGGCTCGTACTCGATACGCACAAGCGTCGAAGCGAACCTCGACAGCTCCAGCGAATCGGCGACGACCAGGGCCACCGGCTGGGCGCTGAAATGGACCTCCGCGTCGTAGAGCGGGCGGAACGGGGAGCCGGGCGGCGCGATCTGGTCGCGGTAGCTGGAGTCGAACCACGCAAGGCTCGGCCTGTTCTCGTGGGAGATGACCTGGATCACCCCGGGCTGTTTCAACGCCTCGCTCGCGTCGATGGACGTGATCTTTCCCCGGGCGATGCGGCTTGAGACCACCCAGCCGTAAGCGAGTCCCGGGGTCGTGTACTCGGCGGCGTATTTCGCCTCGCCCGTCACCTTGGCGCGGCCGTCGACGCGGCTGATCGGCTTCCCGATGTGGGCGGTGCTGCTCATCGAGCGGACTCCTTGGCGGCCTCGGAAAGGGCGCGAACGACCGTGCGTCGCGCCAGCTCGATCTTGAAGGCGTTGTGTTCGAATCCGCGCGCGTCGCGGAGGATGGCCTGGGCCGCCTTCGCGAAATTGTCCCTCGTCGGCTCCGAGCCCCGGAGAACGGCCTCGGCGCCGGGATCGCGCCAGGGCTTGTGGGCCACCCCCCCCAGGGCGATGCGGGCCTCGGCAATCTTGCCGCCATCCATCCGGAGCGCGGCGGCGACCGACACGAGGGCGAAGGCGTACGAGGTGCGGTCGCGGATCTTCAAGTAGGCGAAATGCTCCGGAAAGCCCTCGGCGGGCAGGAGCACGGCGGTGATGAGCTCGCCGGCACCTAGCGTTGTGTCGATGTGGGGGCTGTCGCCGGGCAGGCGGTGGAACTCGGCGATCGGGATGGATCGCTCGCCTCCGGGTCCCGTCACCCTCACGACGGCCTTCAGGGCCGCCAGGGCGACGCACATGTCGGACGGATGGGTGGCGATGCAGGATTCGCTGTGCCCGAGGATCGCGTGATAGCGGTTGAACCCCTCGTTGGCCGAGCATCCGCTTCCCGGCTCGCGTTTGTTGCACGGCGTGGCGGTGTCGTAGAAGTACGGGCAGCGGGTCCGCTGCAGGAGGTTGCCGCCGGTCGTCGCCATGTTGCGTAGCTGGGCCGATGCCCCCGCGAGGATGGCCCGGGACAGGAGCGGATAGAACCGCTCGACCTGCTCGTCGTAGGCGACGTCCGTGTTCGTCACGAGCGCCCCGATTTCCAGCCCCCCATCCTTGGCTCGCCGGATCACGCGAAGGGGGAGGCGGTTGATGTCGATCAATCGTCCGGGCCGCTCGACGTTCTCCTTCATGAGGTCGAGCAGGTTGGTGCCGCCGGCGATGAACTTGATCCCGGAGCCCGCGGCGATGTCCCTGACGGCGGTCGCCACGTCGTCGGCACGGCCGTAGGTAAAGGGGTTCATACCACTCCCTCCGCCGCCATCGCCTGTTCGATCGCGGCGACGATGTTCGGGTAGGCCCCGCAACGGCAGATGTTGCCGCTCATGAGTTCGCGGATCTCGTCGGACGTCTTCGCCCGCCCTTCCCGGATGAGGCCCGCCGCCGAGCAGATCTGGCCCGGCGTGCAGTAGCCGCACTGGAAGGCGTCGTGCTCGACGAAGGCCTCCTGCAGAGCATGAAGGGCATCTCCCTCAGCGAGCCCCTCGATCGTAGTGACTTCTGCGCCGTCCCGCATCACGGCCAGGGTCAGGCAGGAGTTGATCCGGCGACCGTCGACGAGGACCGTACAGGCGCCGCACTGGCCGTGGTCGCAGCCCTTCTTCGTCCCCGTAAGACCAAGATGTTCACGAAGGGCATCGAGCAGGGTCGTCCAGGGGGCGACATGCATGTGCCGGCGAACGCCGTTAACCGTCAGGTCGATCGAGGTCTCGGCGGGCAAGGACGTCGCCGTGCCCGGCGCAAGGTCGTTCATCGTTTCGTTCCTTCGTCATGGGCTACGCCTAGTTATCAGAGCTTTCAATCCCGTATAAGCGGGAGAAGATGGGAGAATGGAAGGCTTCGGCCTGAGCCTTGTCAGGCAGGCTTGACCGGCTGGCCCAGGATGACGCCGAACTTGCCGTGAAGGACGTCGAGCCGGTGAAGCTGCGCCGGGTAGGCCAGCATGTCGTGGAGAAGCTCGGGCCGGGTGAAGAAGTTCTGGCCGCCCGGGCCGTTGTCGTGGTCGTGCCTGGCATGGGCATCAGGGAAAGCTTCGAAGATGCCGAACGTCGTCTTCGAGTCGCGCAGGGCGAACCAGGGCCCGGTCCCCGGCTCCTTGTCGATCCCGTCGTGGATGTCCTGCAGGAAGGCCATGAGCTGCTCCTCCTTGCCCGGCTTGGCCTCCATGTGGATGTAGTAGGCCTTCGGTCCGGGTGTGTCGTCGAGGCCGATGACGACGAACCCCGGGTGGGATGGGTCGTCCTGCGACCAGTCTGGGATTGGGTTGGGAAATGGGGCGAAGGTCATTCCATCGCCAGGATAGCTGTCGCTCATGCTGTTCCTTTCAATGGCAAGGCGGACCGGCGGGCTTCACGCGGGCATGAGGCTCGTGAATTTCTCCGGCTCCTCCCCGAGCCACTTCCGGTTGGCGGCGGTAGAGTCGAAGATCGACGTCGTCTTGAACAGCTCGACTCAATGTTAAACGGGAGCAATTCTCGTGATCAGGGGCAATTTCTGCGCCAAATTTGGAATGGGCAGATTCTCCGGCATCGACGGAGGGACTATCCACGTTATCAGGCAGACGCCGACGACCGGTTATCGGCCACCTGGGGTACACTCGTATCGATGACTATGGTAAGAATGGGGCGGATCGCACGTCGTCTCATGCGGAAGTCGGAAACACGACCAGCGGCCGGGACGGTGGAGCATGGCGAACGAGCCGATCGCGCAAAGGTTCACGGAGGCGCTCGAGGCGCTCCTCGAGCAGGTGAAGCAGGACCGCTCCATCCTGGCGGCGATCCTCTGCGGTAGCCTGTCCCACGACAAGGTGTGGGCCAAGTCCGACATCGATCTGGTGCTTCGTCACCATCGATGACAAGAAGGTGGAGAAAGCAGACCTGGCGCTCTACGCGGACGGGGTCAACGTCCATGCCATCCTCATGCCTCGGGCGGAGTTCCGAAAGGTGATGGAAGGGTCGATCCGCAACTCGTTCATGCACTCCCTCCTCACCAAGGGGAAGCTCCTCTACACCCATGATGAGACGATCACCGACCTCTACTCACGGATGCCGGAGATCGGCGAGCGCGACACGCAGCTCCAGCTCCTCCAGGCGGCGACGCTCGCGCTACCGCTGATGTACAAGGCCCAGAAATGGCTCCTGACCCGCGGCGACCTGGACTACACGGCGCTCTGGATCCTCTACGCCGCGACCCCACTGGCCCGGATCGAGGTCATCGGCCGGAAGCTGCTCGCCGACCGGGAGGTGATCCCTCAGGCGATGAAGCTGAACCCCTCGTTCTTCAAGACCATCTACGCCGACCTCCTCAACGGCAAGAAGACGCGGAAGAACGTCCAGGCGGCGCTCGATGCCGTCGACGACTACCTGGCGCGACGTGCCGCGACGCTCTTCTCGCCGGTGATCGATCACCTCCGCGAGGTCGGCGAGGCGCGGTCGTGTTCCGAGATCGAGTCCTATTTCCGACGGAACTTCGACGTCGGCGGGGTCACGACGGCGTGCGAGTATCTGGCCGACCGGGGGCTCATCGGCAAGGCCTCGACGCCGGTGCATCTCACGAAGCGGAGCAACGTGGCTGTGCAAGAGTTGGCCTTCTTTTACCTCGAGGGACGATCGGATGGCCTCTAGGTCGACCGCCCGACGCAATCCGCCCAGGTCCTCGGTGCGCACCACTATCGCCGTGCAGGGCGCGCGCGTGCACAACCTCAAGAACATCTCGGTCGAGATCCCGCGCGACAAGCTCGTCGTGGTCACGGGGCTCTCGGGCTCGGGCAAGTCGAGCCTGGCGTTCGACACGATCTATGCCGAGGGGCAGCGTCGTTACATGGAGTCGCTCTCCAGCTACGCGAAGCGGTTCGTCGCCCAGGTCGCCAAGCCGGACGTCGATTTCGTGTTCGGCCTGTCCCCGGTGATCTCCATCGAGCAGAAGACCATCGGCAGCAACCCGCGCTCGACCGTCGGCACCATGACCGACATCGCGAGCTATCTGAACCTGCTACTGCGCCACTATCGGCGAGCCGCGCTGCCCGCGCACCGGCGAGCCGACCCCCAGCCGGACGGCGAGCCAGATCCTCGAAGCGATCCTGTCGCTGCCCGGAGGGAGCCGAGATCGAGCTGCGCGCGCCGGTATTCAAGGTCTACGGCGAGGAGCTGGACTTCGTCCTGACCGAGGTGCGGAAGAAGGGGTGCCGGCGGCTGATCGTCGACGGCAAGCCGGTGGACATCTCCGAAGAGCTCGAGCTCGACGAATCGAAGATCCGGCACATGGACGCGGTGGTGGACCGGATTCGTGGTCGGCCGCAAGCACGAGAAGGCGATCAAGGCCGCGATCGCCGCGACCCTGCTCGTCGGCGACGGGCTGCTCAAGGTGCAGGTCGCCAAGGGCGCGACGAAGGCGGAGAGCGAGCGGTTCTACAAGGGGACTGTGCAGCGCGACGCACCACTTCGTCTATGGCGACATCCAGCCCGAGTACTTCATGTTCAACAACCCGGAGAGCGCCTGCCGGACTTGCGGCGGCCTGGGGGTCCACAAGCTGACGCACCCGGAACTGCTGGTGCCCGATCCGCAAGCGGAGCATCCTCGGCGGTTGCTTCGTGCGCGAGGCGTTCAAGTACAACCCGGACACCTGGGACGGGCGGATCATGTACAGCCTGGCCAAGGCGCTGCGATTCTCGCTCGATACGCCGTGGGAGAAGCTCCCCGAGCCGGCGCGCCAGGCGATCCTCAATGGCATCGACCACGAAGATCGTCCTCTCCGCGCCGCCGGAGGCGAAGGGAAGCCGCGACGACTGGGAGGGCAAGGAGGTCGGCTTCGGCGGCATCGCCCGGCGGATCGAGCGGCACTACCGCCGCTACCGCCAGCAAGGCGAAGCCAACTCCGGGATGGAAGCCTGGCTCGACAACGTGATGGTCGAGCACACCTGCCCCGACTGCAACGGCGCGCGGCTGCGGGCCACGCGGCTGCTGCTTCACCATCGACGGCAAGACGATCCACGATCTCGGCCAGCTCAACTTCGACGAGCTTCATGCGTTCCTGGGCACCGTCAAGCCCGTCGGCCGCGGCGCCGACGCCGGCCGGCAGGTGCTCGGGGAGATTCGCGGTCGGCTCGAGCTGCTGCTGGGCATCGGGCTCGACTACCTGAACCTCAACCGCCGCTCCGGCACGCTCTCCGGCGGCGAATCGCAGCGGATCCGGCTTTCCACGCAGATCGGGTCGGGGCTGATGGGGATGCTCTACGTGCTCGACGAGCCGAGCATCGGCCTGCATCCGAAGGACAACGTGAAGATGATCGCCACGCTGGAGAGCCTGCGCGACATCGGCAACACGGTCATCGTGGTGGAGCACGACGAGGACACGATCCGCGCCGCCGATCACGTGGTGGAGATGGGCCCCGGACCGGGGGTCCACGGCGGCACGGTCGTGGTGCAGGGGACGATCGACGACGTGCTCGCGTGCGAGGCGTCGCCGACGGGGCAGTTCCTCTCGGGCAAGCGGTCGATCGCCACCCCCAAGCGGCGACGCAAGGGGAACGGCAAGATGCTCGTCGTCCGCGGGGCCCGGGAGAACAATCTCAAGTCGGTGGACGTGGCGTTCCCGCTGGGCAAGCTGGTCGCGATCACCGGCGCCTCGGGTTCGGGCAAGAGCACGCTGGTCAACGAGATGCTCTACAAGGCGCTCTGGAAGCGACTCGTCGATACCCGCACCCTGCCGGGCGAGCACGATGGCGTCGACGGGCTCGAGCACGTTCACAAGGTCGTCAACATCGACCAGTCGCCGATCGGTCGGAACAGCCGGTCGAACCCCGCGACCTACATCGGCTTCTACGACACGATCCGCGACCTGTTCACCCAGGCGCCGCTGTCGGTGGAGCGCGGCTACAAGGCGGGGCGATTCAGCTTCAACGTCAAGGGAGGCCGGTGCGAGGAGTGCCAGGGCGAGGGCGTGATCACCACGCAGCTCTACTTCATGCCCGACGTGGAGGTGACCTGCGGCGCGTGCAAGGGGGCGCGATTCAACGGCGAGACGCTGGAGGTCACGCTGCGCGGCAAGACCATCGACGACGTGCTGAACATGTCCGTCGAGGAAGGCGCGGTGTTCTTCGCAGGCCGAGCCGGTGGTGGGCAAGAAGATCGAGGTGCTTGGCCGAACTCGGGCTGGGATACCTGACCCTTGGCCAGTCGGCGACCACGCTCTCCGGAGGCGAGGCGCAGCGGATCAAGATCGCCACGGAGCTGAGCAAGCTCCAGCGATCGAAGCACACGCTTTACATCCTCGACGAGCCGACGACGGGCCTGCACCTGGCGGACGTGCAGCGGCTGCTCGAGTCCTTGAATCGGCTGGTCGACGCCGGCCACACGGTGCTCTTGATCGAGCATCACCTGGACGTGATCAAGACGGCCGACCACGTGATCGACCTGGGGCCGGAGGGCGGGCATGCGGGCGGTAAGCTGATGGTCGCGGGTACGCCGGAGCAGGTCGCCGCGTGCAAAGCATCGCACACGGGGTCGTTCCTGAAGGCACACCTTCGAGCCTGACCTCCGCGCCGGTTCGCATAGGTCCGGAGATGCTTGGCAAAGTGACGCGCGAAACCGCTCTACGAGTTGAGGAAATGCTTATTATCGCTAATCAACCGCATTACCCGAGATTTCGAAGAACGGCGCGCCGACCAATCGAATTACTTATATATACCAAGATGTTTTTTGGCGGGCTCTTAGCTATTCAATCCGGGGTGACGAGACGAACAGCCACCGCCGAGGCTCTCGTCGTGGCCTGGTTGACGGTCTGTTTTCTGAGGGGTGAACCGCCGGAAACGCCGTCGTCATCCTTCATCGAGAGCACTCGGGCAGGATGGCTCCCGAGAGAGAGTCCCTTGGCGACCGCCATCGCCCCTGGATCGAGCGTGCCCATCCCTTGGGCAGTCGAACGATCGCTGGACGCGCCTGTTCTCGTCTGAGAGTCTATCCCTTCCCTCGTGTTCTCGACAACAGCCGGCTCGAGCCTCGCCAAGGCTCGGGAATGAGTGACATGGGTACGAGAGCGATGGACATGGATAGTCTCGATCACGGTCACGGATAGACTTCGTGTAAAGTCTCCGGCACCAACGTAAACCACTTGAATCGGATCTCTCCCGATCGGGAGACTCGAAGTTCGGAGCTTCGCCTTGCCGCGATTCAGTGACAGGTTACCCAGTACGGTCGTATCATCAAAGAACGTGACATCGCCGATGGGCGTTCCACCGAAACGGCTGCGGTTCGAGACAGCAGCGGTCAGTGTCACCGATTTTCCGGCGCTCGATGTTCTGGGTGTCGCAGTGAGAATCGTCTTCGTCGGGTGAGCGCCCGATGACGGAGGCACTGGGCCGGGGGTCGGCGTGGGCGTGGGGGTCGGCGTGGGCGTGGGGGTCGGCGTGGGCGTGGGGGTCGGCGTGGGCGTGGGGGTCGGCGTGGGCGTGGGGGTCGGCGTGGGCGTGGGGGTCGGCGTGGGCGTGGGGGGCGGTGATGAAAGGCTTAGCTCGTAGCCGTGCACTTGGCCGTCAAGAGTTCCTGTGCCAACGATGTCGCCGTTGTCATTGATGGCAGTAGCAGTTTCGAGCTCCCATCCCGAGTTCGCGGGGATAAGGGAATTGAGGTCGGTGGGGGTCCAGATACCGTTGTTCTCACTCCAAAGAACGGCATCATACGAGGAGGCCAATCCAGTCGTCGATTGGCCAACAATGAGGCCGTTGTCATTAATGGCCATAGCTTTAGCAAAGGTACCGTCACCCTGGAGTGGTGATAGGACAGTCATCGTCACGCTACTGATTTGATAGAGAAAGGAAGAGGGAATCCCCGCGGCGCTTGTCGAATATCCGACAATCTGGCCCGAGTTGTTGATCCCAGTCGCTTGGCTATCGTCGCCGACTTCGGATTCCAGATCTGTCCAGTTGGTCCCGGATTCCAAGAAAGCGGCGTGATCGGTAGCACCGCCAAGATCTGATACCGTCAAGAAGCCGACGACAATGCCCGAGTTGTTGATGCCCGTTGCTCCGCTGCCGCTGTCTCCGTTTGCGCCAGATCCTGCATCGTGGGCGCGCCAGAACTGGAGTAGAGGAAAGCATGGTCTGAGCCCGTCAACGTTGTCGAATAGCCGACGATATCACCATCGACATTGATTGCCTCGGCCTCGCTATCAGGGCTGGAGCCTCCCAGGAACCCCAAGGGGGTCAATGGGTTCGCCGCTCCCGGTGTGTAAAGATACGCTTCGTGTACCGCTCCGAAGGCTGCGCCAGGCAGCTCAGAATAACCGACGACTCGATCGGAGTCATTGAGGGCAGTAGCGAAATTGGACGTGTAACCCGTTATGATGGGTATGTCCGTCGGGCTTCCATTGTTCTTCAGGAAATAAGCGCTAGAAAGGCCGTTCGCGGGGTCGGGCATTTGGGTTTCAATTACGTCGTTGTTCATGTCTATGCCTGAAACGCTCGCAGAGACCCCCGCGAGTGGGCCGAGATCTACAGGCATTGCCATCAATGAGCGAGTTTCGAGCAATTCCAGACGAAGCTCGATCTTCGAAC
Organism: uncultured Planctomycetota bacterium; assembly: GCA_963777695.1. GTDB lineage: Bacteria > Planctomycetota > Planctomycetia > Isosphaerales > Isosphaeraceae > CAVZRC01. The sequence goes on along the minus strand of CAVZRC010000004.1, from coordinate 3,667,788 downwards.
GTCTTCTCGAGCCGGACGTGACAAGAGACACCAACCGGCGATAGCGGAATGAGTTCAACATGCAAGTTGGATCCAGGGTGACGAAGAACAGGGAGGCTAGGCGAAGATGGGAATAGCAAGAATCCGGAACTGCCTTCAGCTCCTGGCACAGACTTCATTCTTTATTGACCAACAGGAAAGTAACGCACTCCTTCGCGCAACTTCCCGCGCCTACACGTTCAAGCGTAGCGAGCAGGAATCGTCTACGAAACTCCCGTAGCGTACATTACACTCCTGACCGTCAATAATCATTCAATTCTAGGTTGGTCGGCATGCTCGACGAAGCTTCTCGCACCGTAATTAGCCGAGCAACGGTAGCGATCATTTGGACGGTAGTTTGCACATGCGATCGTTAGCCCTCCTCGCGGCGGCGGTGTCGGGGTATTTCTTTATGACAAATTTGTAGAGTCCCGCTGCACCTGTGATATTTCCGCTCTTCTCCAGATTTAATGCCGCCTCAAACGCCGTATTACCGCCATCGGCATGTGGGCGCGTACGTCCGTCTCCTTTCGGCTGAACCGGTCCCACGCTGGCTGGCTTCGGCACTTCGGTCGTCTTACTGAGGCCGACCCACCTCTCGAACCGGGTCAGCACCTCGGCGTTCGCCATGAGTTCCTCCGAGGGGCCGAGCCTCGCCGGGCCGAGTTTCGCCAAAGCCCGCTTGACTTGGGCGTCCTTGGTTAGTTCATCGTAACCCCGCCTGGTCACGACGACGGCCTCGCGTAGATCGGCCAGCGCGCCGAGTGCCGCCTCACGCTGACGATCCACCGCCTCGCTCGCTTGCTTCAGTGCCGCCCGGCTGGGCTGCCGGCTTCGCAGGATGTCCCGTTCCGGGATCATCTCGGCTTCCAAACGCCTCACTACCAAGTCGCGCTCGGCTCTGAGCTGTCGGAACACGGCATCATCGTCCATGTTCATCCCGTGAATCCATCGGCCCGCCGGGAACTGCTTCATCAGGAAGTCCAGATCAGCGATCTGGGCTCTCGTCGCCGGTATCTCCTCATCCAACTCAGCGATCCTCTTCAGGGGTAGCTGGAAAGCGTAGAATTTTTCACTGGCGGCGTTGAACTCGTCGGCACGTGATCGGAGTGCCTTGAGCTTCGACGCTACATCGGACTCGGACTGGAGCACGAAGGCCGACGCCCTCCGGACGAGACCCTTGCGTTCGAGCAGCGCCTCCGCCGCGGCGGGAGCGAGATCGCGGGCGGACGAGACGCTCGCCTCCAACCGGGCACCGGTCGTGCTAGAGTTCTGCATTTCTGGCTGCTCTGTAGGATGGCCACCGGCCCGCACGACGCTGATCGGGGAACTGGAGGGTGACGTAGTTTCGGGTGACAGGCTTGGAAGGCGTAGTGAGTTGGGGCGAGTCCGCTGGGGGCTCGGCGACGGGGGCCAGCCAGCCGTGGATCGGAGATCGGTCGGAGCTATCGCCTGCTTCGCGGGCAGGAGATGTTCCCGCGTCAAATGTTCAAGCCCGGGAATCTTGATAGTCCCCACGAAATTCAACACCGAGGCGACCAGGGCTGCATTCAGCGTGAGGCCGCAACCCGGTACGATGCATTTCAGCCACCAAGCCGGCCGCCTTATGCCCCTCGGCCGCAGCCTGGCTGGCTGATCGCGTAGGTCGATGGGGATTTCAAACACCTCTTGTCGGTCGTCCGGGGCCATGGTCTGCTCTCGGGGCGGATAGAGGACTAGGTAAGCCCTCGGACGAGGGCGAGCCGATACCTGAACGTGTGGGCGCGTAAAGTGCCAGTACGGGAGCGACTTCGCTACCGGACTCCAACAAAGGATACATGCGAACGCGATTCTCATAGGATTTCAAGAAATCTTCTTTCCTTCGCTTTCACCGAAGTTTAGAATGCGAGAGTTCACCCATCCTCTCCGCCAGGGCGATGGTAGCGACGAGGACAACTCATTCAGGCTATCTGTAGCAGAAGGAACCTAAGACTTTAGGAGCAGGACGCGAGCGGAGGGCGGAAACCCGGACCATCGCGGCACGGGCAGTTTTCAGGCACACTCCAGTCTCCGCGTGGCTTTCACCACCGAATCTCCCGAGCCGCCTCCGATCGATGCCTCTACAAGAAGACCAATCGGGTTTAACACGGCGCAAGGGTATCGTTCCCGATTCGTCTTGCATCGAAGGGGCCACGTTTCGCAAGTCGCTCGACGCCATGAACCTCAGAGTTGGGCCGAGGGTCATCGGTCGTTCAAAAGGACTCGAGTCGAATTGACGGCCGGGGTGGCAAGCCTCGATCCGTCTCAAAACATCTTTCCGGTATTCGTAACGGGGAGAAGCTGGCAATGCCTCCAACAGATGCCGACCCTACGCGGCCTTCTCTCCTCAGGAGCGTGGCGAACCTTGGGAATCAGCACTCCTGGGCGGAGTTCTTCGGATGCTATGATCCGCTTCTACGCCGATGGTGCCATCGCTTCCGACTCGACCCCGAGATGGCGGACGAGCTTTGTCAGCGGATGTGGATCGAGCTGATGAGGCGCATGCCATCGTATCGATATGACCCCGGGGACTCATTTCGTGGCTGGCTCTGGTTCCTGTTCCGTCGTCGTGCGCTAACCCTGGTCAAGGAACGTCAAGCTGAGCTGGCCTGCCTCGTTGACGCGACCATCATGGATGCCCCATATCCGTACGACGATGACGAGCCGGACACCGGGTGGCTGTGGCTTCTCCGGGAGGCGGAGGAAGTCCAGGCGAAGGTCAAGGGCCGCGTGAAACCGGGGCGGTGGGAGGCATTCTGGCGGATTATCGTCTTGGGCGAAGACATCGGCCAGACCGCGGCCGCCCTGGGAGTGACGTACGCGGCGGCCTACGCGGCCGCCCGACATGTGAACAAGATGCTCCGCGACGAGGGACGACGGCGAGAAAGCGGTACGACCTACGAGTATTGATTCCCGAAGGAGGAACGACCATGTGGACCGGATGTCCCGATCCCGAGAAGCTGGTCCGGCTCGGCACGGCTGAGGTCGGGGATTGCACTTACGAAGCCATCGACGCACACGTCGAGAAATGCCCGGCATGCCGGGCGATCCTCCGGAAGATCCTCGACGAGGGCACGGCGGCATCCGGCCTACCCGCACCCGGATTCCCCGGTCCGGTCGAGTTGCCCGCCGTGCCGGGATTCGCGGTCGAGCGATGGCTCGGACAGGGCGCGATGGGGGTCGTCTATCTGGCCCGGCAGGACGGGATCGGTCGCCGGGTGGCGCTCAAGCTTGTACCGGGCGGACCGGCCGACGGCGACCGCAGGCGCGGCGCTGGCTCCGCGAAGCGGAGGCCGCCTCGAAGGTTCGGGATCCGCATGTCGTGACCCTATATGGCTTCGGTGACGCGGCGCCCTGGTTCTACCTGGCCCTCGAATACATCCCCGGCGGTACACTGAGGCAGCGGCTCGATGGTCCCCTCCCGCCGCGCGTTGCCGCCCGGTTGCTCGAGACGATCGCGCGGGCCGTCGCGGGAATCCACCGCGCCGGGCTGTTGCATCTCGACCTCAAGCCATCGAACATCCTCCTCGACGGGGATGACGAGGCCCCCTGGGACGAGGTCATCCCCAAAGTCTCCGACTTCGGCATCGCCCGCCTCTCGGGCGAGTTGATAGGAGCCTCCGGGACCAGTTTCGGCTCAGGATTGCCGATCGGGACGCCGTCCTACATGGCCCCGGAGCAGGCCGGCCCGACGGGCACTCGGATCGGAACCGGCGCCGACATCCACGCCTTGGGCGCCATCCTGTTCGAGCTGCTGACCGGTCGGCCGCCGATTCAGGGAAATTCGATCGTCGCGACCCTGGAGCAGATCTGGCGGCACGAGCCGGTCTCTCCGCGCCGGCTCAACCCGGCCGTCCCTCGCGATCTTGAGACGATCTGCCTCAAGTGTCTTCAGAAGGATCCCAGGCGACGCTATGAGTCGGCCGAGGCCTTGGCCGATGACTTGCTCCGCTACCAGGAGAGACGGACGATCGAGGGGCGACCGGTGTCGTTCATTGAGAGGGCCTGGAGAACCTATCGCCGTCGGCCCCTAGTCGCTACGTTGGCGGCTGCGTTGCTGTTCTCGCTCTCGGCCGGCTTCCTCGGGATGATTCTCCTCTGGAGGCATTCGGAAAGCGCGCGACGTCGTGCCGAGCAGGAGCGCGGTCATGCCGAGCAAGCGAGCCGTCGCTACGAGATGGAACGTAACCGCGCCGAGGCAGAAAGCCGACTGACGATGAAAGTCTTGGCTGAGATGATCGAACACAGTGTGGAAGAATCCCATTTTCGAGAGGTGTCCGATTCGGATCGTTTCATAACCAGGCTCGAACATGCGAGGGAATATCTCCTCGAACTCGGCTCGCGACGGCCGGGTGACCCGGTGATCGCCCAACATCTGATACTCCTGGCCAGTCGCTTGGGTACGACCCTTGGCCGAAGCGGGCGCTTCCACGAGGCTCGGGCCGCCTACGAGGAATCCCTGAGGACACTCGACACGATCGACCGGCAGGATACCCATGAGTACCCGACGCTCGCCGATCGGATCCTTATTCAGCGAAGCCTTGCTTCTGCGTATCTCGAGCAAGATGATGCCCGCGCGGCCCTCCTGCTGATGAGGAAGACCATCGCCATCGGAGAGGAACTCGTGCGTCTCCGGCCCGATGCAAGGTCGATCTGCCAGTTGGCGATGGTACGTAACGATCTCGTGTCGCTCTCGTGCCGTCAGGGCGAGCTCGACCAGGCCAGGTCCCTCTTGGTCGAGAATCGAAGCATGCTCGCCGACGTGTCGGGGGATATCGAAAGCCCGCAGATCGCGGTGTGTCGCATCATCACCGGGTATGAACTCGATCGACTCAACGCGCGCGCCGGGCCGGCGACAGCCTTTGCTTGGCGAGATGACGGCGGAGGTCGAGTTGATCCCGTTGTGATGCTCGCCTCCCCGGAGGCCGATCGCCTCCCAGCCCGCTCCTGGGCGGAGCTCGCGCTCGGAGGATTGCGTGCGCCCAGCCACTCGGGCATCGGGCCGTCCGAGGAGGCCGAGGCCGGATATGCCTTGATCACTTACCTATTTAAGATGGCCGCCGCTCAGAGGCATGACGGAAAACGCGAAGATGCACGACGGACTGCCGATCGGATGCTCTCGCTCGGACGTCTTCTGGTCGAACGACGCCCGAGCCAACCGGCTTCGCATATCGCGATCAGCGAGGCTTACATGCAGCTCTCCAAGAATGCCTGGCGGTTTGATGATCAAGCCGCCGTTGAGCGGAACCTGAAACTGGCCGTCGATGCGACCCAGCACGCCTTGGCCCTCGATCCCGGCGACGAGCACGCCCGCTTCCTCTTCGAGCAGCGGCAGCAGCGGCTCAATGCACTCCAGGCCCCAAGGAATCCGAATCAAACCGTTGGATCGGCCACACGTGCCGGCTCATGACGGTCGCCAGGCCCGAGGGCGGCCATGCGGGCGGTAAGCTGATGGTCGCGGGCACCCCGGAGCAGGTCGCCGCGTGCAAAGCATCGCACACGGGGTCGTTCCTGAAGGCACACCTTCGAGCCTGACACCCACGCCGGTCCACGATGCCGACCTCGCAAATCGACGTCTGTACCCAATGGGTATACCCATGGACACAATTCTGGTAGAGTGGGTGCCCGAAGAATCGGAGGTAGGCGCGGACAATCGAACGGTCCGAGGGCGACGATCGACCGCTCATCGTGATCGTCGGAGTCGAGAGGAAAGATGAGGGAGGCCGCGCGGCCTCGATTCCCATGCCGGTGCCGGAGATCGAGCGACGAGGGCCGGCGATCGCCTCGCTCGACGGAGGGGGCGTGGTCGAGCCTGCGCGGCAGCGCAAGATCATTCATATCGATATGGATGCGTTCTATGCTTCCGTCGAGCAGCGGGACAATCCGGAGCTTCGCGGCAAGCCGGTCGCGGTCGGCGGCTCGCGCGAGCGCGGTGTCGTGGCGGCCGCGAGCTACGAGGCCCGCAGATTCGGCATCCGGTCCGCCATGCCGTCGGTGACCGCCAGGCGAAAGTGCCCGGAGCTGATCTTCGTGAGGCCGCGGTTCGACGCCTATCGGGCGGTGTCGCATCAAATCCGCGAGATTTTCGCCGCGTACACACCGCTGGTCGAGCCGCTTTCACTCGATGAGGCCTATCTCGATGTCACCGAGAACCTGAAGGCCATGTCCTCGGCGACCGAGGTCGCCGCACAGATCCGGGCGAGGATCCGCTCCGAGACCGAGCTGACCGCGTCCGCGGGCGTCTCCTACAACAAGTTCCTCGCCAAGATGGCCTCCGACGAGCGCAAGCCCGACGGCCTGTTCGTCATCACGCCGAGGATGGGCCCGACGTTCGTCGAGAACCTGCCGATCGGAAAGTTTCACGGGATCGGTCCCGTGACGCGCGACAAGATGGAGCGGCTCGGGATCCGCAACGGCGGCGACCTCAAGGCCCAGACGTCGTTATTCCTCCAGCAGCAGTTCGGAAAGGCGGGCCCCTACTACTACGCCCTCGCGCGGGGCATCGACGAACGACCGGTCTGCTCCCATCGGATTCGCAAGTCCATCGGTGCCGAAACCACTTTCCATGCGGATCTCTTCACCCTCGACGAGGCGAGGGTGGCCCTCGGGCCGCTCATCGCGAAGGTGTGGGCCTACTGCGAGGAGTCGGCCATCCGGGGGCGCACGGTGACGCTCAAGGCCAAGTACGCCGACTTCCAGCAGGTCACCCGCGGCCGGACGGGCGAGGCGCCGCTCGCGACGCAGGCGGCCATCGAGGCGATCGTGTATGCCCTGCTCGAGTCGCTCTTTCCCGTCAGCAAGGGCATCCGGCTGCTCGGCGTGACGCTGTCGTCGCTCGGCGCCGAGGCCGGCGGCGAGTATCAACTCTGCTTGCCGATCGAATAGAAATATGATCGTTTTAACTATAATAGGTGTGGCGGGACCCGATGTGACCACGCACGTGAGTGCGTGGTTCGGACGGGACGAAGGTCCTCCAGCCTCGGGCGTGAGCCCGATCTGACGGGCGCGCCGATCGCACTCACGTGCGAGGTCGGAGGGCTGCGCCCCGTCCGAACCACGGTCTCACGACCGTGGTCACCCGAAGAAATCCACCCCACTGGGTCGGAAGGGCACCAGTTTGGAATAGACGCTAAGCCAGGATCGGCTTGATGACCTCGCCGTGGACGTTGGTCAGCCGGCGGCGGATGCCGTTGTGATAGTAGGTCAGCCGGGTGTGGTCGATGCCGAGGAGGTGCAGCACGGTGGCGTGGAAGTCGGGCCAGGTGGTCGCGTCCTCGGCGGCCTTCCAGCCGATCTCGTCGGTCGCACCGTAGGTGATGCCGTGCTTGAGCCCCGCGCCGGCCATCCAGACGGTGAATCCGTACTGGTTGTGGTCGCGCCCCTTGCCGACCACATCGGCCGCCGACTGCGTGAACGGGGTCCGGCCGAACTCCGTGGTGAAGAGGACGAGTGTGTCCTCGAGCAGGCCCCGGCGGCGGAGGTCGCGGAGCAAGCCGGCGACCGGCCGGTCGATCCGCAGGGCCTCCTGGCCGTGGTTGGCCTTCATGTCCTCGTGGCCGTCCCAGTTGCGCCGAGGGCTGCCGAAGGTGCCGCCGGAGAAGAGCTGGATGAAGCGGACCCCGCGCTCGAGCAGGCGGCGGGCGATCAGGCAGGCGCGGCCGAAGTCGCCGGTCTCGGGCCGCTCGGCCCCGTAGAGGGCGATCGTCTCGGGCGATTCCCCCGCGAGGTCGGTGACCCCCGGTACCGAGACCTGCATCCGGGCGGCCAGCTCGTAGCCGCGGATCCGGGCCGCGAGGGCGTCGTCGTCGGCGTGGCTCGCGAAGTGGCGGCGGTTCATCTCGGCGACCAGCTCGCGCGGCCGACTCCGCACCCGCGCCAGGGGCCGGGCGGGGAACAGGTCATCGATCGGCTCTCCCTGCGGGCGGATGACCACCCCCTGGTGCCGCGCGGGCAGGAAGCCGTTGGTCCAGTTGATCGAGCCGCCGCAAGGGAGCTCGCGGGCGTCGGGGATCACCACGAACGCCGGCAGGTCGTCGGCCTCGCTTCCGAGCCCATAGCTCATCCAGGCCCCGAGTGAGGGGAAACCATTGAGCCGGAAGCCGCTGTTCTCCTGGTAGGTTGCCGGCGTGTGGTTCGAAGTCTCGGCCACCATCGAGCGGATGACCGTCAGCTCGTCGGCCACCTCGGCGATGTTCGGGAACAGCTCGGAGACCCACAGGCCGCCCCGGCCCCGTTGGCGGAATTCCCAGTCCGGCCTCCTCAGCCGACCCACCTGCCCGAAGAAGACATCCGGCCGGGTCAACGAGTTCAGCGACTGGCCGTGCGCGGCGATGAGGCCCGGTTTGTAGTCGAAGCTGTCGATCTGGCTCATCGCGCCGCAGAGGCAGATGTGGATGGCGCGGGTCGCCCGGGGGGCGAAGTGCGGGGCGGAGGGGCTCGCCTCGCCGGGCGTCGCCGCGCGGAGCGTGCCGTCTCGGAGCATGAGCGAGGCGGCGGCCGCGCCGGCGAGGCCGTCCCGCATCCAGGAGAAGAATTCGCGTCGATCCATGGGAAGGGCCCCGGGGGAATCCGAAGACGGCATGCGATCCGTCAATCGACGTAGAGGAATTCGTTGCTGTTGAAGAGGGCCCGCGCCAGCGTCGCCGCGCCGAACTCCCGCACGACCCGTACCGCGTGCGACCGCTCGTCGCCCTCGGGAACCCTGCCGAACGCGAGCCGGTAGGCGAGCTCGACCTGGCGGCCGGGGTCGTCGCCGGCCTCGCGCTTCAGGCGTCCGGCGAGGGCGTCGCTCAGGTGGAGGACCAGGGCATTGTTCATGAGAGCGAGCGCCTGGAGCGGCGTCGTGGTGACCGCCCGCCTCGGTGCGGTGGTCGAGGGGTCGGGGCAGTCGAAGGCGTCGAGGAATGTGCTCCGGCCCCCGCGGGCCCAGGCCCGGTAGAGGGTGCGTCGGTTGAGGCCGGGCTTCGACGGATCGGCGGACGTATAAAGGACGGCGGGCGTCCCGGGGGCCTTTGTAAGTTCCCGGTCGCGGAAGCTCGGCCCGCCGAGCGTCGGGTCGAGCCGGCCCGAGACGGCGAGCATGGCGTCCCGGACCATCTCCGCCTCCAATCGCGTCGGGGCCTTGCGCCAGAGGAGTCGATCCCCCGCGTCCTTCTTCATCGCGGCCGGGTCGGTCCGCGACGACTGGCGATAGGTCGCGCCGGTGACGATCAGGCGATGCATCGCCTTGAGGCTCCAGCCCCGGGCGACAATCTCCGAGGCGAGCCAGTCGAGGAGCTCGGGATGCGACGGCCTGCCGCCGTTGAAGCCGAAGTCGCTGGGCGTCTCCACGAGTCCCGTCCCGAAATGCGCCTGCCAGAGTCGATTCGCGACGACCCGGGCGAAGAGCGGATTGCGCGGGGCGACGATCCAATCGGCCAGGCGTTTCCGACGCTCCGCCTCGGGGGCGTCGGGGACGAGGTGGAAGTCGGCGTCGGGACCGACCACGGCGGCCGCCCCGCCGGGTGCGACGACCTCCCGCTCCTGGGCCGGATTGCCGCGGAACTGGAGCCGGGTGACCCCGGCCGGGCGGGGTGAGACGGCATACGCCTTGTGGGGATTGGCATTCAATGCCCCTCGGATCGCGTCGATCTCCTTGCGGAGCCGATCTCGCTCCGAGCGGGCCTCCGCGGGCAAGGCGACGGCGAGGGCCGCCGGGGCGACGTACTCGGCGAAGGTGCCGGCCGAGGCCGAGACCTCCTCGGGAGTTAGGGCGCGGTCGTAGACGCGGGCCCGCACGATCGTCCCGGCCAGCATCCGGTTGACGCCGACCGGCTCGTGACGCTGCCCGAAGACGATGCGCGTCTCGTCGGCCGGCATCACGACGGGCCCCTTCGTCTGGTAAGCAGACCCATACGGACGCCCATCGCGGAAGATCCGGATCGTGCCGTCCTCGGCGTAGCTGATCGCCACATGGACGGGCCGGCGGGTCGCCTCGGTCTCGGCGTCACCCGAAACCCCGCGGGACCGGGCGAAATTGTCGCTGCCGGCCATCCAGCGCCCCGGCTCCAGCTCGCCGAAGACGATCGCATCGAAGACCCCGCGGCCCGGGACCTGCACGCTGATCGCCCCGCCGCCTCGCTGCTCGAGGTTATCGAGGAGGATCCACGCCTCGATCGTCTTGGCCTTCAGGTCGCGAGACAAAGTCCCCGAGAAGGCATAGCCCGTCTTGCCGTCGAGATGGAGACCCGTCGCCGAAAGCGAGGCTCCCCCGTTGAGCGAGACCGGATGTGTGCCGAAGCGATCGTCCGGGCCCCGGTCGAAGTCCCAGCCCGCGATCGGCCTGGGGGCGTGGGCCGTCGGCGACACCTTCCGATCGGCCAGGAGCCGGGACCGCGTCGGCGCCTCGATCACGCCGATCCTCGCCTCGAGTTGCGCGATCTTCGCCTTGAACCGGATTGTATCCGGGCTGATATCCGACAGGTCGCGTTCGCCGTGGCGGACTCCTCCGAGCGCGGAGGCGATCCGGTAATATTCGACCTGGCGGACCGGGTCGAACTTGTGGTCATGACATCGGGCGCAATGGAGCGTGAGGCCGAGGAAGGTCTGGCCGACGGTGCCGATCATGTCCTCGAGCTCGTCCCCCCGGACGACGGCCTTCATGGCGGCGCTGAGCTGGTTCTGGCCGGCGGTGTCATAGGCGCCGGCCACCAGGAATCCGGTCGCCTCGATTGCCGAGGGATCGTCGGGCCTGAGGACGTCCCCCGCGAGCTGGAGCCGGACGAACTCGTCATAAGGTCGGTCGCGGTTGAGCGAGTCGACCACCCAGTCGCGATAGCGCCACGATGACGCGCGGAACTCGTCGTATTCGAAGCCGTTGCTCTCGCCGTATCGGGCGAGGTCGAGCCACCAGCGCACCATCGGACACCGTACTGGGGCGATTCGAGGTAGCGTTCGACCAGGCGCTCGTAGGCGTCGGGCGACCGGTCGGCGATGAACGCATCGACCTCGTCGGGAGTCGGCGGGAGGCCGATCAGGTCGAAGCTCAATCGGCGGATCAAGGTCCTGCGATCGGCCTCGGGGGCCGGGGTCAGGCCGGCGGCCTCGAGTTTCGCGAGGACGAATCGGTCGATCGGGGATCGCGACCAAGGGTCCTTCGAAGCCATCGCGGGCTCGATACGACGGATTGGCTGGAGCGACCACCAGTCTCGGCCGGCCCGGCGGGTCGTGGTCAGGCGATCGCGGTCGATGGGGTCGGTCCCCCAGGCGGCCCCGTCGGCGATCCACCGCTTGATCGCCGCCTTCTCCGCGTCGGGGAGAGGCTTCTTGGGAGGCATCTCGCCCGCCTCGATCTTTTCCCAGAGCGTGCTCTCCTCGGGCTTTCCGGCGACGATCGCCTCGCCGCTCTCGCCGCCGGCGAACGCCGAGCGGCGACCGGAAAGGTCGAGTTTCCCCTTGGGATCGGCCCCGGAGTGGCAGTCGAGGCAGCGCTGGATCAGGATCGGGGCGACACGGGCATCGAAGTCAACCCCTCGTCCCGCCACGTCGTCGGCTGTGGCTTGGGCGGACATCAAGAGTGACACGGCGAGCGTCGCGATCGCCAGGGAGGTTTCGAGCTTCATGGCAGACCTCCGCAAGGGGAACCTCTCGATGGGTCGATGCGGATGGAAGGTGGGATGCACGTTGAATCGTTGTTGGATCTTTTCTATCGGAACGGTGCCGACTTTGCAAACCCATGTTGAATTCAGGCCGGAGGAGATCGCGGCAACCCGCGAATTGTTCGAGCGAGCCGAGCGCTCGGAACAGGTGCCCGACGCCTCGGAAGTCGAACTGACCTGGGAATAAGACTCGACATCGGATTGCGACCGCTTGCAATTCCCCGTCGCAACCGTGTATGTTATCCTTGTCGAAATCAGGGACGTTCGCTTGGTCGTCGATCTCGCATTTCACCGGCATCCGATTCCAGGACTCTATCCGCCGGGGCAATCCGTCCACGCTCGGCGGTGAGGTTGTGATGAAGCCCGATCGATCGAAGCGTCTGACGCGGTGGGGAGCCGGGGCACTGATGCTGCTCCTGGTCCACGGCTTCTGCGCCCCGCGATCGGCCTGGGCCGGTTGCAGCCACCTGGTCGTCTCGAACTCCGACCGGTTCCTCGATCTCAACCGGCTCGACGCCCTCGTCGCCGACGGCTCGTCCGCCTCGCTCTCCGACAACATGGCCCAGGACCCTCCGGGAAACCGGGGGTCGAAGCGACCGGCACCATGCTCGGGGCCGGGCTGCTCGAAACGGGTGCCGATGCCCGTCCCGACGACCTTTCAAGCCTCCGACAGTACCGATCATTGGGGAGCCCTGGGCCTCCCGCTCATGTTGCCGATGCGCATCGCCCCCGGAGCGAATGGCCGCCGAAGTCACGCCGGACTTGTCGCGGCGCGCGTCCTCCATCTTCCACCCGCCCCGAGTCTGATCTCCCACTGCCCACCAGTGGGTCCGCGCACACTCGAGAGATTCCGGGTCCGCCGGGCCAGTCCATGGTCCCATCGACCGGGCCGGCGAAACCTCCTGCTGGCCCGGAGCGCCTAGACCTGCGCACCTTCGTAGGGTGCTCTGCGAGCACCGATTCGAGCCGGCGGCACAGTCGATCGGTGCTCGCAGAGCACCGTACGACCCATGCGCGGGCCGGTCTACTACGCAACCCCGGGGGACGTCCGGCTGGAAAGCCCGACCGGCTTTCTCGCCCGTCCGATCGCGACCGAGATCCGTACCGGAACCATCATTTTATCGGGAGACGAGCAAATGATTAGCACAACGAACTCGACGGCGCTCTGCGCATCCCGCGTCCTGGTTGGCCGACCGCGATCCGAGCTGGTACGGCACGCTCGGCGTGCTGGCCGCCGGCCTCGCGGTCGTGGCGAGCCTGGTGTTCACGCTCTGAACGGGCCCCGTAGGCCGAAGATATGACGATCTCGCGTAGCACGCTCGGGCGGCGATGAAGCCGTCCGGAGAGTCCATTCTCACGCACCGCATCGAGGACAATTCACCATGGTCCGACGTCGCCCAGGTTTCACGCTGATCGAGCTCCTGGTGGTCATCGCCATCATCGCGATCCTGATCGCGCTCCTCTTGCCGGCCGTACAGGCGGCGCGGGAGGCGGCGCGTCGGGCGCAGTGCAACAACAATCTCAAGCAATTCGGGCTTGCCCTGCACAATTACGTCGACTCGCTCGGGAGCCTCCCCTTCGGCAAGGGGGATAATTACATGGACGAGATCGCCATGGCGCCGGTCTACGCCCGATGGTCAACGCACAGCCAGATCCTGGGGTTCTTCGAGCAGATGCCGCTGTTCAACGCGATCAACTTCAACCTGCCGCCGGAGACCCCGTCCATGGACTCGTACAACATGGGGTTCATGCCGGCGTTCCAGGACCCGAACCGCGAGAACAGCAGCGTCTGCCGGATCGCCATCTCGGCGTTCCTGTGCCCGTCGGACCCGGCCGGAGCCGGCGGCCCGTCGGGCTGGAACGGCGGCAACAATTATTTCGGCAACGAGGGGTCGTGGCTCTGCGACTGCTGTTCGCAGACCCCCAGCACCGTGGCGCCGGGCTACTTGCCGCAGGGTCCGCTCTACAACCGGAGCTGCGTCAACCTGGCGAGCATGACCGACGGGACGAGCAACACCGCGTTCTTCAGCGAGCGCCGCCGCGGCCAGGGCTCGCCCGACCTCAAGAACGACCTGTACATGATGAATACCGCGTTGACGATCGATCAGACCTGGCAGATGTGCAATACCATGGACATGACCATGGCCATGCCCTTGACGAGCTGGATGGGGGCGACCTGGTCCGTCGGCGACATGAGCTGCTCGACCTACAACCACGTCTCCACGCCGAATACCCGGAGCTGCGCCAGCATGCCCGGCGGTATGATGATGATGCCGACCAGCTCGATGGCGAACATGGCCGTCAACCTGCCGCCGTCGAGCTATCACCCCGGCGGGGTGAACGTCCTGCTCGGCGACGGCTCGGTCCGGTTCATGAAGGATAGTGTCGCATTGAGCGTCTGGCGGGCGCTGAGCACCCGCAACGGCGGCGAGGTCATCAGCGGGTCGGATTATTGAACGCCGGGCGGCCGGGATGTCCCGCCGACGAGGAGACGACGACGTGGATCGATCGATCGAGGGGTCCGACCTTCACCCGCCACGCGATGAGGGCCTGGCTCGGCGATTCGGGCTGGCGACGGCCACGGCCCTGGTCGTGGGCGAGGTGATCGGCGTGGGGATCTTCCTGACGCCGGCCGGGATGGCGAAGTCGCTGGGCTCGCCCTCGTGGCTGATCGCCGTCTGGCTGACGATGGGCGCCGGCGCGATCGGCGGCGCGCTCTGCTTCGGCGGCCTGGCGGCGCGTTACCCGGAGGCGGGCGGGCTCTATGTCTATCTTCGGGAAGCGTTCGGGCCGCGGACGGCCTTCCTCTTCGGCTGGCTCTCGATGCTGGTGACCGACCCGGGGTTGACCGCGATGCTGGCCGTCGGGCTGGCGGATTACGTGGCGCACCTGGTGCCGCTCTCCGGCTGGGAGCTGAAGGCGGTGGCCGTCGGGGCGATCGTCGTCCTGGCCGCGGTCAACATGGCGGGCGTTGCGATCGGATCGGGGGTACTCCGCGCCCTGGCCGGGCTGAAGCTCGGCCTGCTGACGTTCCTCGTCGCCTGGGGCTTCGGGTTCGGCCGCGGCGACTGGGCGAACCTCACGCCGTTCTGGTCGCAACGGCCGGGGTCCGAACCGCTCGCGGGGGCCCTGGCCGGCGGACTGATCCTCGCCTTCATCTCGTTCGCGGGCTGGTGGGACGCCAGCAAGATCGCGGGCGAGGTGCGCGACCCGGGGCGGACCATGCCGCGCCGCTGGTGCTGGGCGTGTCGATTGTCACGATCGCGTACATCGCCGTCAGCGTGGTGTTCCTCTACCTGGTCGCGCCGGAGGAGATTGGCTCCGAGCAGGACAAGGCGGCATTCGCGGCCCTGGCCGGACGGGCCCTCTTCGGTCGGACCGGGGAGGTCGTCTTCTCGGCGATCGTCGTCGCATCGGTTGCCGGCAGCCTGGCCGCGGTGCTGATGGCCTCGCCCCGGGTCTATTACGCCATGGCGCGCGACGGCCTGTTCTTCTCCGGCTTCGCGGCCGTGGACCCGCGCCGGGGCACGCCTGCGCGGGCCATCGCGATCCAGGCCACGCTCGCGGCCGGGCTGACGCTGACCGGCTCTTTCGAGCAGATCCTCGATTATTTCATCGTCCCGACCCTGATCTTCCTGGCGATGACCCTCGTCGGGGTCTTCGTGTTACAACGCCGATCGCGCTCGCAGTCGTCGGACGAACCCGCCCTGGTGATCCCGGGATACCCGGGTACGGTCTTGCTGGCCCTGGTGCCGATTTTGCTCGTGATCGTCCTGCGGACCTTGCGCGACCCCTACCGCGTTGCGATTGGGCTGGCCGTCGTCGTGCTGGGAGTGCCCGTCTCGATGGCGGTCATGGCGAAGCGGCGGACGGCGGGCAAGGATCCGTCACTTGAACTGACCGACCTGTAACGGAGGTGTTTCCGATGGCCTGGATACGTACGACCCCGCTCGAGGGCGAAGATGAAGCGGTGCAAAAGGCGATGGCCGACCAGCGCCATCTGTATCCCCGGGAATATGCCCAGCCCGTGCAGGAGCTCGACGAGGGCCTGCCTGGGATCGTCGCCTCGCACACCTTGATCCCGCAGGCGCTCTACCACGCGTTCGCCACCTTCGGCGCGTTGATGTCGCCCGACCTGCCGCTGGGACGGCGTCAGCACGAGATGATCGCCACGATGGTATCGCTCACAAATCAGTGCCATTACTGAATTGTCTCGCACGCAGAGTTTCTGCGTCGGGTCACCCTCGACGATGCCCTCATTGCGGCACTTCGCGAGGACTACACGAAAGCTCCGATCACCGATGCGGAGCGCGTCATGATCGATTACGTGGTCAAGCTGACCCGGGACGCGACCAAGGTCTCGCCCGACGACCACGAGCGGCTTCGCAATGCCGGTTTCGACGACCGCGCCATCCTCCAGATCACTCTGATCGCGTCGTGGTTCAACTACATCAACCGCGTCGCCGATTCGCTGGGAGTCGGGCGATCTTAGTGGTCATTGTTCATGCGAGAATGGCACCTCTGGCAGGCAATCACCTGAACGAGTGAGATCGTGATCCGTGACCACGCACGTGAGTGCGTGGTTCGGACGGGACGAAGGTCCTCCAACCTCGGGCGTCAGCCCGATCCGACGCGAATATCGCACTCACGTGCGAGGTTGGAGGGCCAGTGGCCCCGTCCGAACCACGGTCTCACGACCGTGGTCACGTGGTGGCATGCGGGGGTGTTCGACGAGAAGCGTCGAAAAAAAGGCGGAAAGAGGCGCGGTTCGTGCAGGGAAATCCTCGGCATGGGATCCATTTGGAGATTTCCAGGAGTACGTCCATGACGATCACATCGAACAGGAAAGCCTGGCTAACGAATCTGACCCTGGCGGCCGGCCTCGTGCTCGTTTCCGGCTGTGCGCCGGAGGAGTCCGCCCCGACGAGTGCGCCGCCGAGCCCGCTCCCGAATGCCCAGGAGTCCAGGCCGCCGGCGCCGCCGGTGCCGCCGGAGACGAATCCGGTCGAGCCCGGCAAGACGTCGAAGGTCGAGAAGGATCTCAAGAAAGACCTGGGGGGACCGGTCATCAAGCCGGATACCGCCCCCACGCCTCCGGCCCCGCCCGACACGAAGAAGCCCTGATCTCGGATCAAGCGACCGGTGTGGGTTCGATGTGGTGCTCTTCCACGACCTCGAAGACATATCCTTCCGGGTCGCGGAAGAAGAACCGCTGGAATGGCGTTTCGCGAAGGGGCTGGATGAGCGTCGCGCCGTGGGCCTGGAGCCGCTCCTTGAGCGAGGGGAACTCGATCAGAGGGGCGGTGACGGCAATGTGCCGCCCGAACTCTCGCTCGAACGGCGAGGGATGGAAATCGGGCTCCTCGATCAGGTGCAACTCCACCCCGGGTGCGATCGCCAGCCAGGCCGCCGGCCGGCCGATGTTGTTCGGCCGGGAGATCGGCCGCCAGCCCATCGCATCCGAGAAGAATGTCGAAGCGCGCCGCACGTCGCGGGTCGCCAGCGTGATGTGTGCCAGTGTCATCGTACGCGCCCTCGTCGCCATGGGTCGGGTTGCGGAGTCGTCCGGATCCGACCCATAATAACAAACGCGTGCTTCCAACGAAGGAGAAGGGCAAGGATCTTCACCGCGGGCTCCGCGGCGAGAAGGCATTGGGTTGCGGCCTTGCCGCGACGAGGGATCCCTCGGTGAAGGGCTTCACGCGACTGCCCGTCGTGATCATCGGAGTGCTGCTCGCGGCGAGCGTCGAAGCTCGCGGCGGGGATGCCGCCGTTCGCCCGGAGCTCCATCGCGACATCCTGCCCGTCATGAGGGCGCATTGCGTGAAATGCCACGGGCCGATCAAGCCCAAGGGGAAGCTCAACCTGAGCAGCCCGCGATCGATGTCCCGGGGCGGTGCGAACGGGCCGATCGTCGTCCGGGGCAATCCGGACGAGAGCGCGCTCTGGGAGCAGGTCTCGAGCGGCGCGATGCCGCCGAGGCCGGAGGAGCCGCTCTCGGCCGATGAGAAGGCGTCGCTGCGCCGATGGATCGAGGGCGGGGCCGAGGGGCTGCCCGATGCCGTCGCGTCGGCAAGCTCCGCGCCGGAGTCCGACCACTGGGCTTTCGCCGCACCGTCTCGCCCTCCGGTGCCCCCGGTGCGAGACGCGAGCCGCATCCGCGGCCCGGTCGATCGGTTCATCCAGCGGGCCCTCGAGGATCGCGGCCTGACCCTCGGCCCCGACGCCGATCGCGCGACCTTGATCCGCCGACTCAGCTTCGATCTGACCGGGCTACCGCCGCGACCCGAGGAGATCGCGGTGTTCGTCAACGACCCGGCACCGGATGCTTACGAACGGCTGGTCAACCGCCTGCTGGCCTCGCCCCGATACGGCGAGCGGTGGGGCAAGCACTGGCTCGACGCCTCGGGCTACGCCGACTCCAACGGCTACTTCAGCGCCGACACCGACCGGCCGCTGGCCTACCGATATCGCGACTACATCATCCGCGCGTTCAACGCCGACCGGCCGCTGGATCGGGTCGTCCGCGAGCAACTGGCCGGCGACGAGATGACGGCAAGCCGCGGGCCGGGCACGCCGCCCGAGGCCGTCGATCAACTGGTCGCGACCCATTACTTGCGAAATTCTCAGGATGGCACCGGCGAGAGCGACGGCAATCCGGACGAGGTCCGCGCCGACAAGTATGCCGTGCTGGAGGGCACGGCCCAGGTCATCGGCTCGTCGCTGCTGGGCCTGACGATCCAGTGTGCGAAGTGCCACGATCACAAGTTCGAGCCGGTCACCCAGAAGGAGTATTACCAGCTCCAGGCAATCCTCTATCCGGCGTTCAACGTCGAGCACTGGGTCGATCCGAACGCCCGCGCGGTGATCGCCGGCCCGCGCACGAGCTCTCGCGATGGGAAGCGTACGACAAGGCGATCGACCTGGAAATCGCGGCACTCAAGCGATCCTTCTTTGACGGTCCGGAGGCAGTACGCAAGAAGAAGGAAGAGGCGCTCAAGCCGATCATCGAGGCGATCGAAGGTCGTCGGCGTCCGAACCCCGGCCGGATCGCCTGGGTCGGTGAAGTGTCGAGCGAGCCGGCCGAGATCCCGTTGTTGCTCCGCGGCAATTACGCGACGCCCGGCCCGAAGGTCGGCCCGGGCGTCCCCGCGTTCTTGACCGATCCCGACAACCCCTACGAGCCGAAGCCGCCCTGGCCAGGCTCGACCTCGACCGGCCGCCGGCTGGCCCTGGCGCGCTGGCTGACTAAGCCCCGCTCGCGGCCGTCGGCATTGCTGGCACGGGTGCTGGTCAACCGGATCTGGCAGCATCATTTCGGGACCGGACTGGCCGCGACCTCGGACAACCTCGGCTACACCGGCTCGCCGCCGAGTCACCCCGAGCTGCTCGAATTCCTCGTCGATGCGCTCGCCCAATCCGGCTGGAGCGCCAAGACCCTGCACCGACTGATCGTAACCTCGACGGCCTATCGCCAGTCGAGCGCGCCGCGTCCCGAGGCCGCGCGCATCGATCCGGAGGACCGGATGCTGGCCCGATACCCGCTCCGCCGGCTCGACGCCGAGTCGATCCGCGATGCGATGCTGGCCGCCTCCGGCGAGCTGGATGACCGCCAGGCCGGTCCTTATGTCCCGACCGAGCGGACGGATTCGGGCGAGGTCGCCGTCGACGAATCGACCCCCGGCGCGAGCCGGCGATCGGTCTACCTCCAGCAGCGCCGGACCCAGGTCGCCAGCCTGCTCGACGTCTTCGATGCCCCCTCGATCGTCACCACCTGCACGCGTCGACTCCCCTCGACGATTCCCCTCCAGTCGCTCAGCCTGCTGAACTCCGACTTCGTGGTGGCCCGGGCCGTCAGGCTGGCGCGTCGGCTGGATCGAGATTGCGGCGCGGACGCGGTCGACGCCCGGATCGATCGGGCCTTCCTGCTGGTCGTCGGCCGCGGGCCGGGCCGGGAGGAGCGCGAGGCATCGCGACGGTTCCTGGAGTCGCAGCCGTCCCGATACCCCGGCATGGCCGGCCCCGACGCGAGGCTCCGCGCGTGGGCCGACTTCTGCCAGATGCTGCTGGCCAGCGACGCGTTCTTGTATGTCGAGTGACTCACCATGACCACGATCCGACCGGCCGATCCCTCACCGTTCGCATTCAACCGACGCGCGTTCCTGGGCCATTACGCCGGGGCGATCGGGGGCCTGGCGCTGTCGTGCCTGCTCGAGGAATCGGCGCGGGCCGCCGAGCGTGCGACCGGACCGAGCCCGATAGCCAGGCCGCGCGCCCGAGCGAAATCGGTGATCTGCCTGTTCCAGCACGGCGGCCCGAGCCAGATGGACCTGTTCGACCCCAAGCCGGCACTGGCGAAGTATCACGGCAAGCCATACCCCGGTTCGCTCGAGATCCACTTCAACAAGGCGGCGGGCAACCTGCTGGCGTCGCCGTTCCGGTTCCGTCCGCACGGCGGTTCGGGGATGGTGCTCGGCGAGCTGGTGCCGCACCTCGCGGAGATCGCCGACGACGTGACGCTGGTCCGGTCGATGTCAACGGATTCGGTCGACCACGAGACGGCCCTGCGGCTGATCCACACGGGGAAGATCCTGGCGGGCCGGCCGGCCTGGGGCTCGTGGGTCGTCTACGGCCTGGGCACGGAGAACCGGAACCTGCCCGCGTACGTGGTCCTCTCCGACCCCGGCGGCCTGCCGGTCGACGGCAACCGCAACTGGTCGAGCGGCTGGCTGCCGGCGGTCTACCAGGGGACGCCGTTCCGCTCGGGGGATTCGCCCGTGCTCCACCTCAAGACGCCAACCGGCGTCACGCCCGAGGCCCGCGCCGCCCGGCTCGGCTTCCTCGACGAGCTGAACCGCATCCACATGAAGCGTCATCCCGATGATGGCGAATTGGCGGCGCGGGTGGCCAACTTCGAGGTCGCCGCGGCGATGCAGACCGCGGTCCCCGAGGCGCTCGACCTGTCGCGGGAATCGGCGGCGACCAGGCGGATGTACGGGCTGGACAACCCGGTCACGCGCGAGTACGGCACCCGATGCCTGCTGGCCCGCCGCCTGGTCGAGCGCGGTGTCCGGTTCGTCCAACTGTTCCTCGGCGGCCAGCCCTGGGACACCCACAACAAGAATGCGAACACGCTCAAGTCGCTCTGCGCCATGACCGACCAGCCGAGTGCGTCGCTGGTCAAGGACCTCAAGCAGAGAGGTCTGCTGGACGAGACCATCGTGCTCTGGACGGGCGAGTTCGGCCGGCTGCCGGTCTCGCAAGGGACCGACGGCCGCGACCACAACCGACACGGCTTCTCCCTCTGGCTGGCTGGCGGCGGGTTCAAGCCCGGCTATTCCCACGGCGCCACGGACGAGTTCGGCTACAAGGCCGTCGAGCAGGTCGTCACCGTCTACGACCTCCAGGCCACGCTCCTCCACGCCCTGGGGCTCGACCATCGCAAACTGACCTACCCCCACGAGGGCCGACTCGACAGCCTCACCGATGCCGAGGTCACCAAGGCCAGGGTCGTGCCGGAGTTGCTGGCGTAAGAGTAGCCTTATCGGGAAACCGGTCCGGATCGCGCTGCGGCGCGGGTCTCCCGAGCACTGCGGTGAACTTCTCGCAAAGCCGTAAAGCCCGCGTAGATCGAGGTTGGAGTTCCGCCTTCAGGCGGTCGGCCGATCGCTCCCGGACCGCCTGAAGGCGGAACTCCAACGAGAACGGAAGAGATCCCAGCTGGAGTTCCGCCTTCAGGCGGTCCGACACTCCGGAAAAGATGCTCACCACAATGGTCAGGAGACCCGCACCCTACGCGCGTTGGTATCCAGCAAATACGCGCTCACAATTCCTCACGCTCCTCAAACCGGCCCTGATCACGAACGAAGTCCCCTTGCCAGGCTCCGGCGGTCGATTCAAAGAAGCCGGGGGGCCAGCCACGCTCTTCCGCTGTCGCCGTCGAGGCGGCGTGCCTGGGATTGAGAACGATGACGATATCATAGTCGGCATTCGGTGTTTCGACCGGGATTTCCAGGTGGAGAACACCATCGGAGCCGGATTGGGACTGGACGTGCAGCGTCTGCATGGGTCGAACTCCTCGAATGGCGTCTCCCCTTCAATCCAGGCCATCTGGGCCGCCGGGCCGGGAGGGCGACTCAATTCTATCAAGGGTCGCCCGGAAAGGTCACGGCTTTCGTTGGAGAGGGCGGGTCGAGCCGAGATTCCTCGCGGCAAGACCCACCATGGCAGAGACGGCACTTCGGTCGGTCTCACGCCGCTCCAGGCGTTCGAGCACATCCTGCGATAGGCGGCTCCCAACAGGTCAACTACCACCCCAGCCCCTGCGATTCTCGCAGGACTTGCTCCAGGCGCCGGGCGATGATCTCGCGGCGGTTCTCCTGGCGTCGCGCGACGAGGTCCTTGAGCTTCTTGATCTGAGCCTCGAGCTCGGCGATCTCGCCCTCGTGCCGCTTCTGACGCTGCTCGAACTGCTTCTCCAACACTTCACCGAGCTTGACCTTGAGCCTGTCCCGGTCGGAATCCGACTTGGCCTCGCCGAGCTGCCGGATCAACTGATCGGTCTCGTGGTTGGCATCGTCTTGGACGAACATCCGATTGAGCGGCCCCCCGACGACGTAGTTGGTGGTCCACGAGGAGCCCCCCCCTCGGGAAGTCCCGCCAACACCGACCGTAGCCGCGCTCGAGCCCGAGTTTTGCCGGTTCGATGTCACCGTCACGCTCGACGGCCCATCCTGATCGGGGGCGAAGGAGGCCGAGGTTGCCGTGGCGACGGCGGGCGTCCGGTAGAACCTCGGGCGCACGCCGTCATCGGACGAATTCGGCGTCTGGGCGGATGCGACGAGGGCGGCCGAGCCTACGGCGGCGATCACCACGAGTGCGAGCTTCGAATACATGAGTCATCTCCTGTCAACGGGGTTGGGAAGGTCGGGAAACGGTCGGAACGATCGGGGCCGCGTCGCGGCCGGAAACAAGCTCTCGCTCCAGGGCCCCGGCGCGATCGGCCAGGCCCCGGGCAAGTTCGGAAATCGCGTCGATGCCGGAGGGATCGGCGCGACGATGGAGCTCGGCCTCGATCGCCCCGGCCTGAACCTGGGCCTGGCGGAGCGCCTGGTCGAATTCGTCGGGGACCGCCTGGGTCAACACGGACGTCGCCGT
The DNA here is from genome assembly GCA_963777695.1 of uncultured Planctomycetota bacterium. GTDB lineage: Bacteria > Planctomycetota > Planctomycetia > Isosphaerales > Isosphaeraceae > CAVZRC01. The sequence goes on along the minus strand of CAVZRC010000004.1, from coordinate 3,644,959 downwards.
GCCCTGGCGGGCATCGCCGCCGGATGGGATCGATTCCGATGGCACCGGCGGACGCCTCGGCACGATGAAAGCGACTCCTGCCAGCACGGCGGCGAATCCGAGCAGTCCGGCCCCGGCCCACCGGAGGCGGCGCCGGGTCGGTCTCACCGGGGGGACCAGCTCGGTAGGCAAGGGGACTGCGAGCGGCTGCTGGACGTGGGCCAGGCATCGGCCCAGGAGCCCGGCCAGCTCGGACGCGGAGGAAAACCGCCCGGCCGGGTCCTTGGCGTGGAGCCGCACGACGATCGCTTCCAACCATCCGGGGATCTCGGGATTGATCTCGCGGATCGGCCTCGGTTCGTCGTCGGAGACGCGTCGCAGCACGGCGAGCGGCGGCATCGGCGCGGAACGGCGGGTGGCCGGTGCACATGGTGTAGATCGTGCTGCCCAGGCTGAAGAGGTCGGCGCGATGGTCGGTGACCTCGCCGCGGGCCTGCTCGGGGGCCATGTAGTGGGGCGTGCCGGCGATCAGCCCGCTGCGGGTCATCGAGGCGTCGGCCGCGGCGCGGGCCAGGCCGAAGTCGGTCAGCTTGACCCGCTCGATGCCGGGCTCCATCAGGATATTGGCCGGCTTGACGTCGCGGTGGACCAGCCCCTGGGCATGGGCCGCCGCCAGCCCGGCCGCCGTCTGCATGCCGATCCGGAGGATCTCCGCCAGCGCCAGAGGGCCCTGCTTGTCGAGCCGGTCCTGGAGCGAGCCGCCGGGCACGTATTCCATGACCAGGAACGGCGGGTTGGCCGTCTCGGAGACGGCGAAGACCGAGACGACATGCTCGTGAGCGACCGCCGCCGCGGCCTTCGCCTCGCGGAGGAACCTCCGCCGCGCCGCGCCGCAGGTGGCCAGCGACGCCGAGAGCACCTTGATCGCGACGTTCCGGCTCAGGGCCGGGTCGAACGCCTTGAGCACCACGCCCATCCCGCCCCGGCCGATCACGCCCTTGACCTCGTAACACCCGAGCCGGCCCATCGAGTCGGGCCAGTCCGACGGCGCCAGGAAGCCGAGCGGCTCGCCGAACTCCGCGGGCAAGCTCGACTCGTAGCCCTCGGTCGGATCATCCCCGAGGTAGTGACGGACCGCCTCGAGCCAGGGCTGGCCGCCGGCCAGGCGGTCGAGTGCCTCGCGACACGCTTCGCACTGATGCAAGTGTTTTTCGAGCCCCTCGACCTCGGCGGGAGGCAAGCGATCCTCGGCCAGCCGCCGCAGACGGTCGAGATCACAGGGTTTCAATCGGACTGCCATGTTCGACCTCGCTGATGATCGCCGATGCCTCTTCGCCCAGTTCCCCGATCCGATTCCGCAGCCTGGCGAGTGCCCGGCTCCGGGCGATGTAGACGGCCCCCACGGACAAACCTAGCTCGGCTGCCACGTCGCCCGGCGAGCGGCCCTCGACGGCGGTCCGCCAGAACGCGTCCCAAGTCTTCGGGGCGAAATCGCCCTTCACCTCATCCGCCGCCCACCGGAACAACCGACGGCGGTACTCCGCCTCGAAGAGCGCCGTGGCCGACGGGTCGTCAACCGGTTGGGCCTCGAGCAGCTCCTGGACGCTGGTGGACCCGCTGCCGCGGAGCCGGTACGGGCGTCGCGTCAGGAAGTTGACCAGCAGGTTGCGGGCGATCCGCGAGAGCCACCCGCGGAAGCTGCCCCGCGACGGGTCCGCGTCCCAGCGATCGATGGCCTGGGACACCGTGCGAAACACCTCCTGACAGAGGTCCCGCGCATCGGCGTCCTGGAGCCCCTTGCGCCGGGCCAGCCCGTAGATCAAGGGCTCGTAGATCGCCACGAACTCGCGCCAGGCCCCGGCATCGGCCGGGTCGCGCAGCTTGACGATCAGCGTGTGTCGCGTGGCCGGTGCAGGCGGCTCGTCGTCCATCGGTCCTCCTCCCACAGGGATACACACAGCCGGCGCCGGAACCTTTCACGCCATTTTTTCAATCTCTAGCCATGTGTGGTATCCCAGAGGCCCGCGGGCGAAACCCTGAGGGCTCTGCCGAATCGGCAGGGAACTCTGGAATGATCCGAATGATCGGGCTCCCATTCCCGATCATTCCGGTTTACGGCATAATGAATGCTCGATCCCGCCGAAGAAAGCACGATCAGCGGGACGTGGGCGCCATTGAGGCCGGGGCTGCGATGCCTGCGCCGGGCGTCCTTCGATGGATCGGAGGGCCCGGATCTCGAACCTCACATAGCCGCCCCATCCGGGCTGGAGCATGGACTCACATGGCTTACGACCCTGAACCCATCACCTTGCTTCATGTCTCCGACATGCAGTTCGGCCGAAACCGTCGGTTTGGGCGGCTCAGTCGATACGACCCGGATGCGTCATTCGATACCCTCTTGCGGCGAATGACCGACGACCTCGATGGCCTGAAACTGACCCCTGGCCTCATCCCCCAGTTGGTCGTGGCCTCGGGCGATCTCGCCGAGTGGGGATGGCGAATGGAATTTGACCAGGCACGTGCGCTCCTCGACAAACTGTCTCATCATATGGGATTGGGAAGCGATCGAGTCATCCTCGTCCCGGGATACCGCGACATCAGACGCAACTCAAGCGAAGCGTACTTCGACGGTGCGGCTCTGGGATGTTGCCACGGGGAACTTGCTCGGCACTATGGTCGGGACTCCCGATGGTTGGGTCGTATTCGCCCCCGACGGCCGCTACAAGCTTGGTGGGTCGGTGGCCGGAGCGGTCTGGTTTGCCATCAACATCTGCCGGTTCGAGCTGGGAGAGCTGGACGAATTCCTGCCGGGCAAACTTATCAGGGTGGAGGAGAATGCCCTTTTTGGAAACTGCCGGAATGACGAGGCGTCTGGTTGTCAGCGTGATCGGACCGTAAATCCAGAGCTCGGGTCAAATGTGGACTCCGGGCGCGTCATCGAGGTCACTCAGTCCCAGCTCAAAGGAGCGAATTCGACGATGCCGACCGTAAGCGAGAAATACGAGAAGCTTCGCGACTTCTTCCGCGAATCGTTCCTGATTTCGGAAATGGAAATGTTCCTCAAGTCAAATGATTTCGTCGAGGTCGCCGACAATGTGAGTCCGAATGTTGGAGCGGTCAAATACTTCTTCGATGTCGTCGATGCAATGGATCGCAGGCGTCTGGTCAACGCCACGTTTTTCGACAGACTGTTGAAAGAACGTCCCGCGAAGGAAGACCAGATCAAGATCGTCAGGGGATTGTGGCTCGATGACGTGAACCCAAGAGCGAAGCCATCGGGCGGCGCGACTTCGGGTCGCTCTCGCAAGGAGACCGCGAGCACGACAGCCAAGCTCCGAGATCAGTCGCCAATCACGGATGATGACGTTCGGCCCATCACTCTTCTCCAGGTCTCCGATATGCAATTCGGCCAGAACCATCGGTTCGGCCGGCTCAGCAAGTACGACCCGGAAGCGTCGTTCGATAGCCTCCTTCAACGCCTGACCGACGATCTCGACGGTCTGAAACACGACCACAACCTCATCCCCCAGATGGTCGTAGCTTCGGGCGATCTCGCCGAGCGAGGGCTGCCGGGCGAGTTCGAGCAGGCTCGCGAGTTCCTCAATCGAATGGCACAGCATCTGGGATTGGAACACGAGCGAATCATCATCGTACCGGGAAACCACGACATCAATCGCAAGTTGTCGCAGGTCCACTTTCTCACGGCCGAAGCCAAGGGCAAGGCACCGATCCCGCCCTTCTGGCCCAAGTGGGAGGACTACGCGGAGATGTTCAAGGAGTTCTATGGAGGGCCGTCCCCCAGCTTCACTGTTGCCGAGCCTTGGTCGTGGTACGAGATTGCCGAGTTGAAAGTGGCCGTCGCGGGGCTCAATTCGACCATCTCCGAGATCCACGACATCCCTGAGACCGACTCGAGGTACGACGAGTTGATCAAGAGCGGGGCCTATGGTCATTTCGGCCGGGTCGGCGAGGAGCAACTGCGATGGTTCGCCGGCAAACTGAAGCCGTTCAAGGAGACCGGCACTTTTCGCATCGGCGTCGTCCACCATAACGTCCTCCGCAGCGCCTTGGATGACGACGAGAGCCTCCGGGATGTCGAGCGACTGGGCCACTTCCTGGGCAGTTCCCTGAATCTGCTCCTGCATGGGCACGCGCACAACAGCAAGATCGGCTGGCTCAACCCTAACCTCCCCGTACTCTCGACCGGCAGTGCCGCGTTGCTCAACAAGGCCCTCCCCGACAACGTCCCCAACCAGTACCAGATCGTCCGGATCTGGCCCGACCGATTGGATCGCTGGACGCGTCGCTTCGACCCCGAGCAGAAACGATGGATCGGCGATACCCGGTGCTCGGATGGCGGCGATTCCTGGCACGTCGTCCACCCGGTCGCGTTCGTGTCTGTCCAGGACACGTTTCCCAACCGACCCCGGCCGCGGACTCCGAAACGCCGCGGAGGCGGGCGGGGGCCGAAGACCACACAGGACGACCAACCGAACCCGCGTGAGTTCGACGACCGCGACCTGCGTAGGAGCGGGCCATCCTACTCGTCATCGTTGATCGCGCGTGTTGCCGTCTTGTGTGCCCAGCGCGACAAGTATGTGACGGACGTTCGTGAGAGGAATGACGGCGACCCGCCGCTGAAATATCTCCTGGTCACGACGCATGACGAGATGAGCGACCAGCAATACCCGCTCGGTGTCTTCGAAAGCCCCGTTACCGAAGCCGACCTGACGCAATTCGTCCAATCGGTCGTTCAGAAGTATCGGGCCGCGGACCCGAGGCTCAACTCCGCCATCGTTTATGCCGGAGAACAGGTCCCACAGGAACTCAAGGCCGGCGCGAAACGAGAAGGCGTCCGGCTGTTCAACCTCATCGAATATCAGGGATTGATCGATCTCGGCGAGTATCTGAAGCGTCAGTCGCACCGACTCGATGCCGATCCGGTCTACCCGGAAAGCCTCTATATCCCCCAGCGGATGACCTATCGCCTCGGCGTCGGGGCGACCGTCCTGCCGGAGAACCACTCCGGCGACGTCCTCGACACCGTGGCTGGCTGGCTCACCGATGAGGACGGCCGATTCGTCCTCATGCTGGCTAACTTCGGCCACGGCAAGACCTTTCTCCTTCGCGAGCTCACCCGCCGCCTGACCAAGCTCCCAGCAGCGCCAATCCCCATCTTGATCGAGATGAGGGCGTTGCAGCGCGCACGTACCCTGGACGAGCTGGTCGCCCAGCATCTCGTCGCCGCGGGCGAAGAGACGCTCGACATCAAGAAATTTCGCCACATGCTGGAGAAAGGCCGCGTCGCGCTGCTATTCGACGGCTTCGACGAGCTGGCCCAGCGCGTCAGCTATGAGAGTGCCACCGACCACTTCGACACACTCCTGCAAGCGGCGGCCGGCCTGGCCAAGGTCGTCGTCACCAGCCGCACCCACCACTTCGAGTCGGAGAAACAGGTTCGGACGGCCCTCCTCCAGAAAGCCGAATTCGTCCCCGGCCTCCGCCTCTGCCATCTCCAGCCCTTCGACGAAGGGCAAATCCGTGCCTTCTTGACCAAATTGCTAGGTGACTCGCATCAAGCCGAAGAGCGCTTCCAGTTGATTCGCGATGTCAAGGATCTGCTCGGATTATCCGAGACGCCACGGATGCTGAGCTTCATCGCCGAGCTCCCGGCGGAGCAGCTCCGAGAGGCCCGGAACCAGCTTGGCAAGATCACCTCGGCCGAGCTTTATCGGCTCCTGCTCCACCGATGGCTAGAGTTCGATGTGGTCCGCGATCAGCCCAGGGGCGCGGCGGCGACGCTAACCGTCGCCGATCGCTGGAATGCCGTGACCCACATCGCCCTGACCTTGTGGCCGAGGGCCGAGCGGACTATACGAGTCTCCGAACTCACGGAGTCCGTGGCGAAAGTCCTCGAGAACCTGGCCGAGCGGAACTATGACGAACAGACGGCCACCCAGCTCATCGGTGCTCGCTCGTTCCTGGTCCGCGACCCCGATGGACTATTTACATTCGTGCACCAATCGGTCATGGAATGGCTCGTGGCGAATCGCGCCACCGAGCAGATCGCGGCCGGAGCAGAGGTTCGTACCGCCATCGACGCCCTGGGCAAGGCCAAGATGTCTCCACTGATGGCCGATTTCTTCTGTGGCCTCGCCAAGGAATTTGCTGAACCGTGGGCGCAGTATGTACTGGGCCACGTCGAGGGCGATCTCGGCGTGTTTGCCAAGGAGAATGCCCTTCTGGTGCTGCAAAGATTGGGGAAAGAGTCCACTTTGCCGGTCCAGTTGTCCGGCAAGGACCTGCGCGGCAGCGATCTCTCGAACCAGCGGCTTATGGGCGCAGTGCTCGCAGGTGTCAACCTTTCGGAAGCCAAATTGATCCGATCTGATCTGACAGGCGCGAAGTTAGAGAAGGCACAACTCGTCCGGGCCGATCTCAACTTGGCCAAACTGGAAAATGCGAATCTCGACGGCGCCAACGCCACTGGTGCCAGCTTTCTTGGCGCGGATCTTCGGGGGGCCAGCCTAAAGGGCACCTCCTTCCGGAGGGCGAAGCTGGTCGGGGCAAGGCTGGAATCGACCGCTTTGGACTCTTGCGACGGATTCGGGGCAGCACTGCCAAATGCCACTGATCCCCGGGCCGTCGTTTCAGCGAGATTTGGGTCGAATGCGCTGTCATGGAGCCCTGACGGCGACATTCTCGCAAGTGGCCAATGGGATGGAAGTATTTTGTTTTGGGATTGCAACACCGGTCGAGAGATCCGTCGCCTGGTCGGACACGCCGGTAAGGTCAATGCCCTGGAGTTCGCCCCGGACGGACGATCCCTCGCCTCTGCGGGCGCCGATCCGATGATATTGCTGTGGGATGTCGCCTCCGGATGTGAGATCCGACGAATCCAGGGACACAAGGGTTGGGTCAATGCTCTCGCGTTCGCACCCGACGGACGATCCCTCGCCTCCGCAGGCGCCGACCAGACCGTGCGCCTGTGGGACGTTACCTCAGGACGCGAGGACCGACGAATCCAGGAGCACGAAAACTGGGTCCGGGCTCTGAAGTTCACTCCCGACGGGCGATTCCTCGCCTCCGCAGGCTCTGACCCGACGGTGCGACTCTGGGATATCGCCGCAGGCCGCGAGATCCGACGACTCCAGGGGCACGAAGGCACGGTCTATACCTTGGCGTTCGCACCCGACGGCCGTGCTATCGCCTCCGCGGGCACCGACCAGACCGTGCGGCTGTGGAACCTCGACGCAGGCCGCGAGATCCGACAACTCCAGGGACACGAGGACATAATCTATGCCATGGCGTTCGCACCCGACGGCCATGCTCTCGCCTCCGCGGGTGCCGACCGGACAGTGCGGTTATGGGACGTCGCCGCCGGCCGTGAGATCCGACGAATCCAGGGGCACGAAGGGACGGTCTATGCGCTCGCATTCGCACCCGACGGCCGTGCACTCGCCACTACAGGCGACGACCAGACGGTGCGGTTTTGGGACGCCGCCGGCCGCGAGATCCGAAGACTCCAGGGGAACGAAAACACGGTCAATGCGCTTGCATTCGCACCCGATAGCCATAAGATTGCCTCCGCGGGCGCTGACCGGACGGTGCGGCTCTGGGACGTTGTCTCTGGCCGCGAGATCCGAAGACTCCAGGGACACGAAGGTTGGGTCAATGCACTGGCATTCGCACCCGATGGACAGGCCCTCGCCTCCGCAGACGGCGACCGGACGGTGCGGCTCTGGGACGTTGCCCTTGGCCGCGAGATCCGAAGACTCCAGGGGCATGTCGACGGAGTCTACGCCCTGGCGTTCGCATCTGACAGCCGTACACTTGCTTCCGCGGGAGCCGACCCGACCGTGCGGCTCTGGGACGTTGCCTCTGGCCGCGAGATCCGAAGACTCCAGAGGCACGAAGGCGGTGTCTTTGCTCTAGCGTTCGCACCAAGCGGACAAGCCCTCGCCTCCGCGGGCGCCGACAGAGCAGTGCGGCTCTGGAACATCGCTACAGGCCGTGAGATCCGACAACTCCAGGGGCACGAAGGCACAATCCATGCCCTTACGTTCGCACCCGACAGCCATTCGCTCGCGTCCGCGGGCGCCGACCGGGCGGTGCGGCTGTGGAACGTCACCTCTGGCCGTGCGATCCGACGACTCCAGGGTCATCAAGGTTGGGTCAATGCGCCTGGCGTTCGCCCCCGATGGCCGTACACTCGCCTCCGCGGGTGACGACCAAACGGTGAGGTTGTGGGACATGGTCACCGGCCACGAGAGTAGAAAATTCGAAGGTCATGAAGGCGGGATCTATGCCCTAGCATTCGCACCCGATGGCCGTGCCCTCGCCTCCGCAGGCAGTGACGGAACGGTGCGGCTCTGGGACGTCGCCGATGGAAGGCTGCTGGGCACTCTCGTCGGAACTCCCGAAGGCTGGGTCGTCTTTACGCCCGACGGCCGCTACAAGTTGAGTGGGCCGGTTGCCGGGACGGTCTGGTTTGCCATCAATCTCTGCCGTTTCGAGCTGGGAGAACTGGATGAATTCCTGCCGGATAAGCTCGTTCGGCTGGAAGAAGGTACACCGATGTGGACATTGCAAGGCTGACTGTGATGATCGCCCTCCGATCGGAGAACCGACGCCCTGGAAGCCGAAGGATTCCGCACGACCAAAATCGTGCCCGGCGTGATCCGCCGCCGGACTTTCGACCTTCGATCAAGGTCATCGTACCTTCCAGATCGCGCCCCCAGTCCAATATGGTCTCCTCGAGACCGGAAATATTGTTCGATCGAGTGCAGAGTCCATGACTACCAAGCCGGGATCGTACGGGAAATCCGGGCCTCGCGTTAATGCGCGTTCTCATGGATCAAATGAGCACGCCCATCGAGAGCCGACAACCTCGCAGTCATCCGGGCGATTTCAGGATCGCGTCGACGGACCTCTTGGTTTCACACCGAAGTGGAGAAGTTTCCGACCGATTTGCCCCAGGTCGCCAAGGATCGCAAGCGATGGGGGAAACTCCTCGCCGACGTGGTCGACCTGTTCAGCGAAACGTATGAGAGCGGGCTCACGGAACCGCTCTCGATACGAGAGGTGTTCAAGAGGCTGGTGACCCGCAAGCGTGCTGTCCACTACCCGGAGAAAGACGTGGCCGGCATCATGGAACGACTCGGCCATCCGGTCGTGGGTGCGCTGGCCGGAAGGACGATGGCTATATCCTCGTCATGTCACGAGAGACGCTGGCGCTCAGGCTCCGGAGACTGGCCGAGGAAGTCGAGAGCCTCGAAACCGGGGAGCCGTTGGCATGACGTTCGATCGCCCGAAACGCCCAGAAGCCGAGGGACTGCCGTCGAGATGATAAGCCATCGCAACCGGACTTCGGAATTGGTAGGAGACGGCCCATGTATTGTCGGCTTGCAATCAAGAACTTTCGCGGCGTCGACTCGCTCGAAGTCGGAGGGCTTCGCCGCATCAATCTGATCGTGAGCCGACCATTTCCGATTGCCCTCGTTTCCGGCGACAATGAACGTCTGAAGTCGCGGAGAATGGTCCCGAACGTCCTCGAATCGGAGAAGTCTAAATCATGACCAGAACCGTTCACGGCCTGATCCACGGCCGGACCATCGAGGTCGCGGAAGACCTGGGAATCGCGGAGGGGCAACGGGTCGAGATTACCGTCAACACAGTTCCGGCCTCGGGACAATGGGGCGAAGGGCTATGGCGATGTGCTGGAGCTCTCGCAGGGGAGTGGACGGAGGAGGACGACCGGATCCTGGAAGAAATCTATCAGAATCGCAAATAAAATACCGTCGGGGAATCTTGATGAGGACAGATCGATGGTCAAGATCTTGCGAGGTATCGTCCACGGCAGGACGATCGAGCTGGAATTCGAGCCGGGCATCGAAGACGGACGGACGGTCAAGGTCATCGTCCGCTCCAGGTCGCTCCCCGGGCCACCTCCTGGCTGGCGCCCAGGCGGGACCGAGACGGCCGCAGGCATGATGGCCGAGCATTGGACCGAGGAGGACGACCGGATCCTCGCGGAGATCGAGGCCGATCGCCATCGGGCCTCGTCGCGGGAGATCCCGGAGTGAGCTTCCTCCTCGACACCAACATCATCTCCGAGCACCTCCGGCGTCCCGCCGGTCTGACGCATCGCTTCGTTCAGCATTCGGGCCGGCTCGATACGTCGAGCGTCGCGCTGGGGGAGTTGTACGACTGGGCAAGCGGTCGTAGCGACCCCACTCCGACCTCGCCAGCTCGACCGATTCCGGCGCCACCGCGGGCCGACGACTACCCCCTTGCGAAGCCTGACGGATTTCGGACACTTGTAGGATGGCGGGAGAGGTTGTGGGATCGGAGGTTCGCAGCACGAAGGGGGATTCCATGGCGAGAACGACGAAACGGGGGGCGATCGGAGTCGTCCGGGCCATCGGCGTCGGCGTGGTGGCCCTGGTTTCGAGCCTGGCCTTGGCCGGGATGCCCGTGGCGGCCCAGGAGGCGCCGACGTTCGACATCTGGGATTTCGGGGTGGTCCCGCGCCCGTCGTTGCAGAGCGTGCTCCTGTCGATGGATGCGGTCCAGCAGGAGTTGAAGATCACCGACGCGCAGAAGAAAGAGCAGGCGGCGATCGAGGGGCGGCAGTCCTCGAGGATCCAGCAGGCACGCCGCGAGAACAAGGACCGCGCCAAGTTCCTGGCCGCTCGCAAAGCCATCCTCAATGAGATCGCGGCGGCGTTCCAGGCGACCATGAAGCCGGAGCAGCGCGAGCGACTGGACCAGATCCAGCTCCAGGCGCAGGGCCCGCTCGCCTTCGCCCGGCCCGAGTTCGAGCCGATGGAATTCGTCGGCCCGCCGGTCGCGGAACGGCTCAAGCTGTCCGAAGATCAGGCCCGGAAGGTCCGGGCGATCGTCGAGACCGGAGACAAGGAGATCGCCAAGGCGGCCAGCTTCCCGATCGTCATGGACACCAAGGAGAAGCCGACCGCGGAGTCCATCCGCAAGCTGGTCGAGGGCCCGGAATTTCGGGCGGCGAAGGAGAAGACCCGGCATACGGCGCGGGCGGCCTGGGACGCGGTGATCCATCGCATCGAGGAGGTCCTCAGCGACGAGCAGCGTGCGAACTACCGGAAGATGCTCGGCGCGCCGTTCGACCTCTCGAAACTCCAGTTCGATCGGGGCGTATCCCCGACGGAAGACGACGTCGAGACGGTGGCCCAGGCACTCGGACTGGGCGGCGGCCAGCGCGCCGATCCGAACTTCAACGTCAAGGTCGCCCACCCGGCCTACGCGGGCGATCGATCGGCGCCGCATCCGCGAGTCCTCATCGACGAGGCCCATGGCAACTTCCACACGGCCGACGGCCGCTACAAGCCCTTCGCCGACCTCGTCGCCAACGACGGATATCGCGTCGGCCCCAACAAGGAGAAGTTCACCCGGTCCGCGCTCGAGAAAGGCGACATTCTGGTCATCGCCAACGCCTCGGGGGCCGACGAGCCGGGGTCCGATGGCGAGACATCGCAATCCGCGTTCACCGAGGCCGAGTGCGACGCCGTCCGCGACTGGGTCAAGGACGGAGGCTCGCTGCTCCTGATCACCGATCACGCCCCGTTCGGCTCGGCCGCCCAGGCCCTGTCGAAGCGTTTCGGCGTGCATATGAGCACCGGGACCGCCGCCGACCCCTCGCATTCGCAGGACGGAGAAACCTGCCTCGTATTCGCGCGCAAGGACAACCTCCTGGGCGACCACCCGATCACCCGCGGCCGCGACGCGTCCGAACAGGTCAATCGGATCATGACCTTCACCGGTCAATCGCTCAAGGGACCCGAGGGGAGCGTGCCCATCCTCAAGCTGGCGGACACCGCCTACGACTCGTCGATAGGCGACGGGAAGCCGGGCGCGGCCGCCGGGCGGTCGCAGGGCGTCGCCCTCGCGTTCGGCAAGGGCCGGGTCGTCGTCCTGGGCGAGGCCGCCGAGCTCTCCGCGCAGGTCTACGGCCTGAGCGGGCAGATGGGGATGAACGTCCCCGGCATCGATAACCGCCAGATGGCGCTCAACATCGTGCGCTGGCTCTCCGGGCTGCTCGAACCCCGCGAGACCGCGCTCAAGAAGGCCGGCTGAACGTGGCGACTGGACCAAAATCCTGATCCCCGTTCAACAAGAGATCCACGATGCGACTCGCCTGGCTGACGGATCTCCATCTGAACTTCGTGGACCTGGATTGCGTTCGACGGGTTCTGCCGACGGATTCGCGATGAGGGGGCCGACGCGGTGCTGATCTCCGGCGACATCGCCGAGGCCCCCGGCATCGAGGCTTACCTGGAGCATCTCGATCGGCGGCTCGAGCGGCCGATCTTCTTCGTCCTCGGCAACCACGATTTCTATCGGGGCAGCATCGACCGGGTCCGCGATCGGGTCGCCAGGCTCTGCGCGATCGCCGCGAATCCGTTGGCTGAACGAAGCGGGCGCGGTCGGCCTGACGGCCGACACCGGGCTGATCGGCCACGACGGCTGGGCCGACGGACGGTTCGGAGATTACGCCGTTTCCGATGTGCTACTCAACGATTACGTCTTGATCGAAGAGCTGGCTCACATCGGGCCCGAGGCGCGATTGGAGCGGCTCCACGCGCTGGGCGACGCGGCGGCCGAGCACTTTCGACGCGTCCTGCCCGAGGCGATCGCTCACTTCCGGAGCGTGATCGCCGTGACGCACGTCCCGCCGTTCCGCGAGGCGTGCTGGCACCGCGGTCAGATCTCGGACGACAACTGGCTGCCGCATTTCGCCTGCAAGGCCCTCGGCGACGCACTCGTCGACGTCATGTCGGCCCACCCGGACCGGGAGCTGCTCGTCCTCTGCGGGCATACGCATTCCCCGGGCGAGGCCCAGGTCCTGCCCAACCTCCGGGTCCGCACCGGCGGGGCCGAGTACGGCCGTCCCGAGATCGCTGGATGGATCATCCTCGACGGCATCTGCGTACCGACAGTGCGCTCGTCTCCATGATTCCGATCGCCAGACTCCGTTGCAAAGAGACCGTGGCGTCCGTTGATGTCGATCGTTCCACTCTCAGGTCGGCCCGATGGAGTCTCCTCGCGCAAAGGGCGCAAAGCTCGCAAAGCGGCCTCAAGACCGGGATCACGCGATCCCTAAGATTATTCTCGGCGTCCCCTTGGCGAGCTTCGCGCCCTTCGCGTGAGGATCTTCCCCGGAGGCATCAATGATGGCGAAGGGTCGCATCGCCTCGACGGTTTGATCCGATTGCTTCGCGACGGAGTCGATTATCATGAGGCTCGGCCGCAGTCCGGAACGACTCCATCAATGCCGCCTTCCGCAAGATCCTCAAAGCATGGTGGGAGTTCCTCTGCGGCCCTGAGTCATCAAGGGCTCGCCGCGCGGCTGGAAGTGCGCCTCCGCCGGCATCACGACCGGCATCGAGCAGTTCCAGTACAGGCCTCGCGAGAAGCACTGGGAGTTCGCCTCTCGACGAAGATCGACGAGTCGAGGGAGAAGGCGGGCGTCGGTGACGCTTCGAAAAAGCCGAAGGCCCATAAGACCTGACCTACGCCCGTCAGTCCCGCTCGGTCAGCCGACACTGATGAGCTGGCGGAGGGAACGATAAGCGGCCTGCACGTCACGCGGGTCGCGCATTCCCATCATCCGCTCGGTCGCCCTCGCCAGGTCGGCTGCTTCGACGATCCCGATCGTCCGCAGCAAGGGCTCATAGTTGTTCTGAAGGGCGTAACTGGTATGTATGCCGGCGGCTTCCAAGGCGTTGATCGCCTGCGCCCTGAACAGGCGGTGGAACTCGATCTCGAGGATGTAGAGGCAGTCGAGGACGGACATTGTGCGCTTCCCCGGATGGACTATTGGGAGGAGATCGGTCCTCGATCGTGCAAAGGTCGGACCGTGGAAACCCGGGTCGCGCGACCGACGCGCAGGCATCTTTCGCATCTTCGATGGAATCCCTACCCACTGCGGAGTCGGGTGTGAGTCAATCGCCCGCGAGCGCTTTCAGACGTAAGCCGTTGCGGACGGCGTGGGCGTCATTGTTGAAATTTCACGCGTACTTTTCCTTCCACTCGGCCTTCATCCGGGCATAGGCGGGCTTCGCCTCGGCCTTCTTCCAGGCATCGAAGAAGATCTGGGCTGACTCCGCCTTCGCGGCGTCGCCCGTGCCCTTTTCCAACGGGTGCTTGTCGCCAGGGTCGTACTTCCGGCCGCCCTTGTAGTTCGTATAGCGCCTGGCCCGGGTGAAGCCCATCTGGAGGAACTTGCGGGCCATGTCCGCCCCCACGAAGTCACCCTGCCGGAGGTAGGCGAGGAACTTCTTGTAGATCGCCTTGCTGCTACTCGCCGCGATCTCGGGCGTCTTGAACCGCCAGAGCGGCACAAGCTCGCCCTTGTACGGCTCGCAGATCAGCACACCCTGTTCGCCCTTGCCCACGCGATAAAGCTCCGGGTGGGCCCGGTAGTCCACGTCGGGCCGCCACGCGTATTTCGACTTGTCGAAGTTCAGGTAACTGGGCTTGGCCATGACGGTAATTGGGTTGATTGAGCTAACGTCCGCTCTTGTCTCCGCGACATTGCCGATTGTGCCGGAGAGGCTGACGTCATCCTCGCCCAGGTCTTTTCTCGGCCCGGCCATCTCACCCTCCCATCACTTCGAGGATTTCGCCTTCTTCGATGGGTCGTGGCCCCAATTCATAAGCGAGTACCGCCAGGGTGTCTCCTCGATGTCGCTCCCGGGTCTCTGGGCCAGATGGCGATGGACATATCCCACCACCTTGGTCATGTGGCGGAGGTCGTCGACATCGTAGTCGGCCTTCTTCTTCCCCAGGATCTCGACGATGCGTCGTCCCGAGTGATGCCCGACCGATTCGCCATTTCCCTCGTTCCTGTAGCCGACCTTCTTCGACCCCTCCTTCTGGAGCCATTCCTCCAACTGGTGGGCTGTCATGTTGACGGCTGCTTTGAAGTTGGCGATGACCTTCTCGGGGTCTTCGCTCATCACCGGCCCCCTTTCTTCCGGACGGCCTTCTTCAGTGCTCCGGGTCGGTGCGCGGCTTGATCGCCCGTCTTTTCGCTCTCGACCAGGAACTCAGGCTTGTCGGGCGAGGCCGCGACGTGGTGCCCTTTGATCTGGGTCGGACGTACGAGTTTCTTCTTGACCTTGCCCGTTACCGGGCCTTGGGATGATTCCCACTCCACGCGATCGCCGGGCTTGAGAGAGTCGGACATCGGTTGTGCCTCCGGGAGAGGACGGGCGAGTGGTTCCAGTTGCTGATTGGTCCGAAGGGATGCGACTCCCATGCCAGGTCGCCGATTGTGGCGCCAGCGGAGGTCATGCGCCTTTCCCGGTCGTCTCGGCGAAGGCTGGGTGATACCCTGCCACCATGCCCGAGGAGAAGGTCAAGAGCTTCGGCAAGAACGTGGCGCCGGGGCGCGCAATGTCAGTTCGGTGGGCATGGAAGCTCCCCAAAAGAAGGGCCGGGGAACGACCCCGGCCCATCGGTCCTCGCGAGGAAGCCTGGCCTCTCAGGCGGGCTGCCATTGGCCCTGGACTTCCTTGTGGTCCTTGTTCAGGTGGATATGGTCGTGGACCTTCGCCACCCACGACAGCGGGATCCGGTGGTGCTGGCCGTCGGCGCTGTCGTTCTTCGTGAGCTTGATCGAGTCGCCCTCGACATGGTCGACCTTGCCGACCTTGGTGCCGCATGAGGCATAGACCTCCATGTGCTCCTTGATGTCGGCGGGCGAGCCGACCGGGCCCATGCTCTCGGCCAGCGACGCGCCGGTCTTGTTCGGGTGTTCGGGATTCATGGCGTTCTCCTGATTCTCTATCATCCGCCCCGCGACGGGGCAGTTGCGTCATCCCAGATGCAAAGCCCGCGCCTCACCGCCCGAACGGGAAGGTGTCGGTAAGATTGACGAGATGCTCCCCGACGACAGGCCCGAGGAGCGGAAGAACCTGGACGCGAATCCTGGCCGATTCCGCGAGCCCTGTCACCGACAGACTTCATCAAGGCATCACCTCGAAGCCCGCGATGTTGATGAATCGGCCCGTGGATGCCTTCGGCCGACCCTCGGCGATCGTGATCGTCAGACGATGTTCGCCCGCGGGCAGCCCATCCTGGCGCCATTCGAACGGCTCGCCGCGACGGGGGGAATACTGGTCGACCCGGGCGACGGGACGATCATCGATGCGGATCTCGGCGATGCCGGCGTCGTCGAAGTGGAAGCCGATCCAGCGTACGCCCGTGCCGCGGAACGCGAACACGGCCGAGTCGCCGGGCCGATCGTCGAAGCGGAAGGCTTCCGAAGTCCGCCAGCCGTCGCCCGAGAACCGCGCGTCGCGGTGCGAATGACGGTTCGGGTCGAGGTAGAGCGAATAGCGCTCGCCCTGCTTGATCGCGTAGAACGGCCGGACGAGCAGGTCGGCGCCCGATCGGGGACGGTAGGTCAGCGGCTCGCCCTCGGACGCGACCAAGGACCGCTCCAGGTCGGTTTCGCCGAGCAAGGCGCCGGCGTTGGCCCCGATCGAACGGACCGCCATCGCCACCGGCCCTCTCATGATGACCGCCGGGAATCGTGCCGCATCGTCGAGCGGCCTGACCGCGAATTTTGCCGGCAGGCGGACCTCGGCCCGGTCGCCGTCGTGCCAGGCGCGGCGGACCGTCGCCCAGCCGTGCGGATCGACCGTGACGGCGATCGGCTCATCGTTGACTGCGAATCGCATCGGACCGGCCAGCCAACCCGGCACCCGAAGCTTCAGCCCGAAAGTGGCCGGTTCCCGGGATGGCACTGCGATGATAAGCCGGGTCGACTCGGCCTCGGGGAATTGCGTGAGCTGGCGGACGATGATCGGGCCGCCGGGGCGATTCCAGGTCACCGTCGAGGGCACGTAGAGGTTGACATACAGGTCGTCGGGGCCGTGGAAATAGACCAGGTCGTGGAGGTCGGCCAGCGCCATCGGGCGGGTGCCGGTGCAGCACGACCAGCCGGCGGGGTGGTTCCGCTTCTCGCCCCCCAGGGCGCCGTAATCCGAATAGTAGAAGACCAGCCCGTCGGGCGACATCGGGATCGTCGCCGCGATGCCGTTGTACGCCAGCCGCTCGACCCAATCGCCGTAGCGGGCCTCGCCGGTGATCGTCATCAGGTACTTGCAGAGCTTGAACACGGCAAAACATCCGCACTGCGTCTCGAACGAGTTGTGCGTGTAGTCGGTCTTCTTGCGCCAGGCATCGCGCGGCAGGAGCTGCTCGTCGGGGCCGAACCCGCCGGTGGCGAAGCATTGATGGGCCAGGAGCTCGTCGTGGGCGTTGACGATCGCGTCGAGGAGGCGGCGGTCGCCGGCGTGCAGATACGCCTGGGCCGCACCGCCCATGGTGTTAACATGACTATATGCGTGATAGGCACCCGTGCGACGGCCGTTGCCGCGGTCGCCGAAGATGTCCCCTTTACGCGCGAAGATGTCCCAGTATTCGTCGTAATGCCAGACCCTGGCGAAGTCGCGATACCTCGGGTCGCCGGTCGCTCGGTGGGCGCGGTACAGGTTCTCGCTCAGGGTGTACCATTCGGTTTCGCCGAAGGAGTAGGGGTTCGACCGATCCAGGTTCTTGACCGCCCAGCCGGTGATCTTCGCGAGCGACTCGGCGGCGAGCTTGCTGTCGCAGAACAGGACCATGTCGGCCAGGCCGCCGACCATCTTGTCGTAGATATAATGCGGGGCGTTCGGCTTGCGCGAGTAGTAGAAATAGCCGTCGGGCTCGATGCAATCGGCCCATCCCTGGAGCAGGGCCTCGGCCTTGGCGCGGCAATCGGGGTCGCCGGTCGTCGCATGCAAGCGGGCCAGGCCCGAGAGGATCTGACCGAAGACGTGGAAGACGTCCGACGAGTACCAGCCGCCCAGGTCGGCCCCCGGCACCGGCTTGCCGGCGCGGAGGCGAAAGCCCTTGAGGAGGTCATCGTTGGGGATTCGCAGATAATCCTCGCGAGCGGCATCGACCTGCCGACGGAGCGGCCCTTCGTCGAGGCTCACGCCGCGGTAGCCGAAGGGTTCGATCGCCGGACGGACGGCGGCCGAGGATGATCCGCTCGCGGCGGGATCGGCCGGCTCGCCAGGCACCGCGCGCAGCAACACGACGACGAGCAGTGTCAGCATGGATTCCCCCCGGGCAATCGACAATCGAGAACGGCACGACCGAGACGCCGAGCCTCAATATAACCGCGGGGCGGCGGAAAGGGGATGCGGCGGCCCGACATCCCCGCGAGCGGACTGTGGTCAGGTCGACTTGCGGTTCGCGACGACCGTCGGTCCCGATGGAGCCCCCGTGGTGCCGTCGAAAACCCTGGTGAAGGTCTTGCCGTGGCGGGTCGTCTCGGCGGTGATCGAGAAGCCGGTGTCGTCCGGGGACGCCTCGACCGAGAACTTGATCCCGTCGCGGAACCGTCGGCCGAAGGCCGCGATCCGCTCGAGCGGCCGGCCGGTCAAGGCGTCGAAAATCTTGATCACGGGACGGTCGCCGCGTCCCGTGGCGGTGATGATGTCGTCGCCGCCGCCGAGCGCGACCGCGGCCAGGGATACGCCGCCGCGGTCGGTGCGGCGGAAGGCGAGGAAGCTCCGGACCGGCTTGCCCGTCGCCGCATCGTAGATCCGCACCCGCGGCTTCTCGCCGCGACGGGGTGCCACGATCAGCAGCGGGTCGGAACCGTCGTTGCGGCTGAGCCCCGCCACGTTCAGGCCCATGTGGGCGCCCGGGCCGAAGGGCTTGACGTTCAACCGGTTTGAGCCGTCGGGCGCCACGACCTTGACCCCCGTCTTGCCGACGACGACCTTGTTGACTTCGACGACGACCGATCCCGCGACGGTCGAATCGTAGCCGCCGGCCGCGTCGGAATACAAGGCGGTGATCGTGTCGTCGCCGAAACCAAGGGGCTGGGTGAGCGTCAGCGAGGCGACACCCCGGATGACCGGGGCAAATCCCAGCGAGGTCGTGCCGTTCTCGAGGAACTGGACCTCGCCTTCGTTGATGGGCAGGCCGTCGGCCGTGACGTCGGTCGTCAGGGTGACGGTGTCCAGGCCGCTGTTGACGATCGCGTCCGGCCCGAGGGACGTGAGCCGGGCGGATGTGGGTAACGCCCCCACGCTGATGTTGGTGAACGGGATCGAGAGGAACGACTGGAACCCCGCGTATCCCGGCAGGCCCGCGAAGATCTGGAGCACGGGGTTGGCATACTGGGCCGGGCCGTTATTGTTGAAGCGGCCGATGAAGAGGGTGAATGTGACCGTACCGTCGGTCATGGTGAACGGCTGGGGGCTGAACTGGGCCGTCCGATTGTACTGATTCGTCGAGTTGAACGAGGGATAGACCAGGTTCTGGTTCTGCCCCCCGTCCGGCTGGTAGACGTCGAAATGCAGGTTCGGGTCGAACTGGCCGGTGCCCACGGTGTGCGTCGCCGCCGCGACGCCCGAGCCGAGGCCGGGCGAGGCGCCGATGACGCCTAGGGCCTGGTTGGTCAACACCACCAGCCCGCCGACGTCGGCGAGCTGCACCCGGGGGTAGGTCTCCACATAAGAGCTGAGCGCACCGTCCGGCAAGGTGTAACTGTAGCTCACCTGCACCGAGGCCAGGAGGTCCATCTGGGCCACCCCGAGCGGCGCCTTGAAGTAGAGCTGGAATTGCGTGTCGAGGCTAGGATCGTACGTCCCGGTGACGTGCTGGACCTGGAATGACACGATGTTGCTCGACGGTAACGCCGCGCCGGGGAATGGGCCGTCGGGACCGGTCACATAAGGCGTCGCGTAATTGTACAGGAAGCTGAAGTTGTTGCTCGGGGTCGCCGTGTAGGGCGTGATCGCGACCGCGCCCGGACTGGTCTGCGGCTTGAGCGTGAGCGGCTCGACGACCGCCGTCTGCGGCGCGGCGGGCTGCGAGTAGCCGAGGAAGAGATTGGTCCCGGGCCCGGTCGTGGGGCCGGCAGCGGCCGCGGAGAGGTCGGGGATCACGTAGGTGTTGCTCAACGTCGACACGATCGTACCGCTGTTCGAGCCGCTCCGCTCGACGGTGAGGGCGTAGACCGCGCGGGCCGGCACGTTCGTGACGGTGTATCCGTCGCTGAAGGCGACCGACGCCAGGGGAGTGGAACCGAGGTTCTCGACGATGTAGGTCCGATCGTAGGTCGTCGAGCTGCCCGAGGGAGCCTGGTCCATCACCGCGGTCTCGGTCGCGTTGAGCGCGTGGACGCTGCCATTTACCTCGCCGTACTTGTTGAAGAACTGCATGAAATAATAGGTGGCGGCCGGCGTGTCGAGCGTGGCCTGGAAGCTGTACGTCGCGTAGTTGTCCTGGGCGAGCTCGGCCGGGGTCGCGTTCGCGGGATAGTCGTAGCGGTAACCGCCGATCCCGTTCCACCGGTTCAGGGCGTCGGTGGGGTCGAAGAGCGCCTGGTAGATATACGTCTCCGCCGGGTAGGCGATCGGCAACTGGCGGAGGGTCCCCGGGGTCGGATTGCCGTACACGGAGTTCTGCTGCTGGAGGTAATTGTTGTAGTTCGCCTCGTCCAGGCTCGGGTTGACGCCGAGATAGAGCGAGCTGGGGGAGAATGGCAGGATGGTGATCGCGTAGTGGCCCTCGGCATTGTTGCCGGTGCTCGGCGTGCTGCTCACGAAGAACGTCGTGGTGCCCCGCTGCAAGAGGAACATGTTCGACGCGTAGATCTCCGGCCTCCAGTTGGCGTAGTTGGTCGGGTTGGCCTGGTAGGTCGAGAGCTGAATGTAGCCCGACGCGGCATAAGTCTTGCCGCCGTAGCTCACGGTGGTCAGCGGGGGGAAGGTGTCGTCGTTGGCGTTGAGGTCGTATTCGTAATAGGATGCGGTCTCGAAGGTCTGGAGCTCGATGCCCGTATCGCGGATCTCGACGCCCAGGGCATAGTTGGGGTCGGACGTGCCCTGCGCGGCGGCGATCAGGTCGTTGCCCCAGGCGATCATCCCCGCCTCGAAGTTGATCGCCTCGGAGATCGACTCCAGGTTCTGGCCGCTGCCCACCGCCGAGACGCCCGCGGCCCAGCTATGGCCGGCGTAAGGGTCGAGGGTCCGCAGGTAGGAGAACATCGTGTCCGATCGGTCCCAGTTGTTGACGTTCTGGGCCAGCAGGGTCACCATCGGGCCGTAGCCCGAGAGGAAGCTCGGGTCGTAGGTCGCCACGATCGCGGCCGACTGGATCCAGTAGCCGAACTGGTACATGAAATCGTTCAAGCCGCTATCGGCGCCGAAGCCGGCGTTATAGCCGATCATCGCGTCCCAGGTGCTGTCGTAGTAGAAGAACTGCGGGACGCCGTCGTGCGGATCGTAGCCCAGCACCTGGTCGGCGCCGTCGCCGTTGAGCGTGGTGGCCGCGTTGAACCACTGGGTCATCTCCGACTCGACCATCTCGAGGATCATGTCGGCCTGCGAGGTCAGGCCGAGCTGGTCGGCGATCGGGATGAGCGTCGCCAGCTTCTGGAGCTCCTGGCCCCAGACATAGGTGTTCCCCTGGCCGTTGTTCGTGAGAAGCGCATTGACGTTATAGTTGGTCAGCAGGCCCTCGATGAGCTGGACCTCCTGCTCGAGCTCGGCCGGGGTCACCGTCGGCGCGTCGCCGGGGTCGGTGGAGACGAAAGCCCCCTGCGGCAGGATCGACAGGCTGCCGTCGTAGGTCATCGAATAGCTGATCGTCGAGGTATCGGTGCCGTTGCCGTGGCTGACCGCCGGCGCGGCCATCAGCCGCGTGTTGCCGAAGTCGGTTGACAGCGTCAGGTACGAACCGGCCGGCAGGGTCGAGTCGGTCAAGTAGAGTGGGTCGTACGCGCCCGCATTCAGATTGTCGTATTGGAGCGGGAAGATCTCCAGCAGGGCCCCCATGGCGGTTGACTCGGCGTCAACATTCTGCGTCGTCACGGCGATCGAGAGCCCCACCTGATTCGTCGCCGGGTTATAGCTGAATGTATTGGTGCTGCCGGTGATATAGTTGAACGCGTACTGGTGGAAGTCGGCGATCGTGGCCTCGTTCAGGTCGGGCAGCGAGGCGATGACGAAGTGGAACGGGTTCGCCGCGGTCCCGTCCTGGCCGGAGAGGCTGACCAGGACGTCATTGGCCCCGGCGCCGAAGAGCGGCACCTGGGGAGGGCTGTTTCCGGGCACGTAGGTCGTGCCGTTGACGTTCGACTGGAACGTATTCGCGTCGATCGTGACGCCCGAGGGGAGGTAGATGGCGTAGAACACTTCGACCAGGACATTCGGATCCTGAACAACCTTCATCCCCGAGGTGTCGGGCTTGCTGTAGCCCGTGATCAGGATCGCGTTATTGGCCGCATCGTAGGTCGCGGTGCTGGTGATGGGGTTCAGGCCGGGGATGTCGTTGTTGCGCAGGAGCAGCGTGAGCGGATCGGTGTCCGTCCCGCGCGTGTAGGTGTACTGGGCGAAGGGCGAGCTCTCGCCCATCGTCACGTCGAAGTGGCCCAGCGAAGCGCTACCCCAGGTGAAGGTCGCCGCGTCATCCGAGTAGCCATACAACTGCAAATCGTTCGCATCGATGCCCGTCGGGTTATTGTACGGTCCCGCGATCGACCCGCCGAGGTCCATCATGCTCACGCCGAGGTCGCCGAAGTTCGGGCTGGCGAAGTCGTTCGTCGCCGGGGTGGAGGTCGGCAGGTCGTAGTCGAAGTAGGGGATCAGGCCGTTGGACGGGGCGGTCACGAACTGGCCCGATGCGTTCATCTGCTGGACCGTGACCGGCGTATCGCCGTTGGGCCCGCTGCCGGTCTGGTAGTTGAGATAGCGCGCCGTCGAGGTCAGGGTGAAGAGGGTGCTCGGGGTCGTGGCGAAGGGCGAATTCGCGTTGCCGAAGTTGGTCGTCGGATCGGCGGTGTTGTTGATGGTCAGGTTGGTGCTGAACGAGAGGTCGCCGAAGCCGACCGGATTCGAGGCGTTGCTGGGGTAGGGATAGCCGATGCGCGCCGGCGCCGCGGTACTGTACGCGTAGGTCGTGACCCCGTTGGTGGTCGTGGCCACGATCGTCTTGCCGAAGAAGGGAGCATTGGGCGCGGGCGGTGTCTGGCCAAGCCTGGCGTAATACTGCGCGTAGCTCTCCAGGTCGCCTGTGCCGGTCGTGATCGAATTCCCGCTGGCGTTGACCAGGATATAGGCCTGGCTGTTGGGCAGGTAGGCGGGCTCGTTCGGGTTGCGCGAGTACACCGAGCTCCAGGTCTGGTTCGAGGCCACGGGCTCGGAGGCGGCGGGGCTGCCGGGTGCCACATCGGGTGGCGTGTCGACGACGGCCGTGTCGCCGACGATGTTGCTGACGATCGCCGTCTGATCGCTGGGCGTGACGAACGACGTGGTGGCGCCTTCGGGCTCGGGGGGCAACTGCGTAAAGATCGTCGCGGCCCCGACCGGCATGGTCGGCGTCGGGGTGGCGTCGAGCATGATGCGGGTATCGAGGGCATCGAACACCAGGTAGGCCCGGCTCCCGGGACGGCCTTGGCGTCTCGTTGACATGTGGATCGGGCGCCGGCGATTGCGGGATCGTATTCTCATGGTGATGGGCTCTCTGTCGGCGACGAGGCCGGCGCGCACGGCGGGCGTGCCGGTCGATGCTCGAAGTCACCGCGGGGGATGTCGGCCGTACTCTTGAGACTGTGCATGACGACGAAGCTTCGGTATCTTCTACCAGATGAGTACGGTCCGGGACCGTGGCATCTCAATGTGAGCGGAGAAAACGGATCGTCGCCGATGGCGAAAATGAACGGCTCCGAGACGAGCACGACGTTGCTGGGACGGCTGGCGCTCTTCCCGCTCGACCAGGCGGCCTGGGATGAGTTCGTGGATCGGTACGCGCCCCTCGTGGTCAACTGGTGCCGTCGGTGGGGCTCGCAGGAGGCGGATGCCCTGGACGTCACCCAGGTGGTCCTGTCCAAGCTGGCGGTGCAGATGAGGCGGTTCGCCTACGACCCGTCGCGGAGCTTCCGGACCTGGCTGCGGACGGTGGCGCTGAACGCCTGGCGCGACAGCCTGGACGCGCGCCGGCCCGATGCCGCCAGCGGGCGTTCGGAGACGATCGAGCTGCTCAAGGGGCTGGAGGCGCGCGACGACCTGGTGCGGCGGCTGGAGCAGCAGTATGACCTGGAGCTGCTCGAGGAGGCCAGCCGCCGGGTGCGCGGGCGCGTGCAATCGAAGACCTGGCGTGCCTACGAGCTGACGGCCGTCGAGGGCGCCTCCGGCGCCGAGGCCGCGGCCCTGCTGGTGATGAGCGTCGGGTCGGTCTTCATGGCCAAGGCGAACGTGTTGCGGATGCTCCGCGAGGAGATCCGGGATCTGGACGACGACGGCCCGCGCCCGGCCAGCGGGGGCCCGGACCGGCCGCTCCCGCCCATCGAGGATCGACCCGGATGAGCGGCTGCCCGACCGTCGAAGTGCTGGAACGCTTCCTCGATGGCCGGCTCGGCGTCAACGAGGTCCGTCTCGTCGAGGCCCACGTCGGGGCGTGCTCGGCGTGCCAGCGGACCCTCGAGGCATTGACCCCCGCGCTGTGCGGCCCGTCGGGACCTCAGCCGGTCGAAGCGATCGCCCTCGAGGCTGCCGCCCTCGAACGGCTCAAGAGTCGGCGGCCGGTCGTCTGCGACGAACCGGCGTCCACCCGGCCCTCGGGCCGCGATTCGGCCGCGCGGCCGGCGATCGCCGGTTTCGAGGTGGTCCGCGAGGTGGCCCGGGGCGGGATGGGAATCGTCTTCGAGGCGATCGAGTTGGCGCTGGGCCGTCGCGTGGCGCTGAAGGTCCTGCCGCCGCTCTCCGCCGGCCCGACGGCCGCCGAGCGGTTCCGCCGCGAGGCGCGCGCCGCCGGGCGGCTGCATCACACCAACATCGTGCCGATCTTCGGCGTCGGATCCGACGGCGACCTGTTGTATTACGCGATGCAGTTCATCGACGGCGAGGGACTCGACCGGCTCATCGATCGGCTCCGTCGCGAACGGGCCATCCCGGCGCCAACCCGTCCGATTCCGGAGTTCGAACTGACCCGGGCCGGCTCGCTGGGGCCGGATCCACCGCCGGCCGGCCCCCCGTCGACGCCCCCGCCTGACGAGGGCCGTCGGCACACGCCATCCTCGTCAACGTCGAGCCTCGACATGGCCGACACGGTCGCCCGCATCGGCCTCCAGGTCGCCGAGGCCCTGGACTACGCGCCACAACTGCGGCTTCCTCCATCGCGACATCAAGCCGGCGAACATCCTGCTCGACCGGGCCGGGATGGCCTGGGTCGCCGACTTCGGCCTGGCCAAGGGCGCCGATCCGGAGGAGGCGCTCACCGACACCGGCGACATCGTCGGGACGCTCCGCTACATGCCCCCGGAACGATTCGACGGCCGATCGGACGCCCGCGGCGACGTCTATGCCCTGGGCGCGACCCTCTACGAGCTCTTGACCCTCCGGCCGGCGTTCGACGAGGCCGACCGGACCCGACTGATCGAGCGGGTGCTGGAGACCGAGCCGATCCCGCCGCGCCGTCGCGACCGCCGCGTGCCGCGCGACCTCGAGACGATCGTCCTGAAGGCGATGGCCAAGGAGCCGTCGCGGCGCTATGCCACGGCCGGCCTGATGGCCGAGGACCTCCGGTGTTTCCTCGACGGGCGTCCGATCCGGGCCCGGCCGCCCAATGCCCTCGACCGGCTCTCCAAGTGGGCGCGGCGACGCCCGGCGATGGCGGCGCTCTCGGCCACGCTCCTGGCCGTGCTCCTCGGCGCCTTCATCGCGATCACCGACCTGTGGGTCAACGCGACGAAGGCCAGGGACCGGGCCACGGCGGCGGCGGACCTGGCGCGTCGACGTGGCGAGATGGAGCGGCGGATCCGATACCAGGCGGGGATCTCCGCGGCGGCTTCCGCGCTCGAGCTGGACCACCCGGACGAGGCCCGATCCTTGCTCGCGGACCTCCCCGAAGAATGCCGAGGCTGGGAATGGAGCCACCTCGCCGGCCAGCTCGATAATTCCAGCCTGCTCTTCCGCCCCGAGGAAGGCCCCGTCAGGGCGTTCGACCTGGCCCCCGACAGCAGCTCGTTCGCCTATTCGGTCGAGGGGGCCGCGGAATTACGGCTTCGACGGACCGCCGAGGGGCGGGACTCCGCCCGATTCGTCGGGCTCGCGGCGGCGATCACCTGCGACGCCTTCAGCCCGGACGGCACGCGGGTCGCGGCGGGTTCGGCCGATGGGTCGATCCGCGTCTGGCGGGTCGAGGACGGCGACACGGTCGCGGCCCTCGCGGGACGAGGGTCTGCCATTCGCACCATGGAATTCGATCGCGACGCCTCGCGGCTCCTGTTCGTGGACGAACGATTCGAGGCGCATCTCTGGGAGCTGGTCGGTGGTCGCCGGATCCGACTCGGCCCGGCGAGGGCCACCCACTTCAGCCCCGACGGGCGGAGCATCTTCTGCACGGCCGGCTCCGAGGTGAGGTTCCTCCGTTCGGCGGACGGACGGCCCTTCTCGCCGGCCGGTGTCGGCGGCGGCCTGCAGGCCGCCGCGTTCAGCCCGGACGGCGCGCGGATCGCGACCGGGGGATACTTCCCCGCGAACGACATCAATATCCACCGGTTCGCGGCCGCCGACAAGGCGATCGCCGTGAAAGGTCACGCGAACTCGATCAACAGCCTGGATTTCAGCCCGGATGGCCGTCGATTGGCATCGGGCTCGCTCGACCAGACGGCACGGATCTGGGACGCGGCCACGGGTTCGAACCTCGCGGTCTTGCACGGGCACCGCGCCAAGCTCGTCGAGGTCCGCTTCGTCTCGGGCGGGCGTCGCGTCCTGACGCGATCGGAGGACGGCGCGATCCGGCTCTGGGAGACGTCCGACGGTGCATCCCTGGGCTCGCTCCGCGGTCACGCGGGATGCGCCGCGATGAGCCTGAGCCGGGACGGGCGGCTCGTCGCCGTCGCCGACCCGGCGGGCACCGTGCGGATCTGGGACCTCGATCGGATGGTCCGCGGCGGCGTGCTCGCGGGCCATACGAGCTTCGTCTACGACGTGGCGATCGCCGCCGATGGACGGTGGGTGGCCTCCGCCTCGTGGGACGAGACGGTCCGCTTCTGGGATCCGCATGGCGGGGGGCAATCGGTGTGTTCCCGGCCCCTCGGCGGATATGTGAGGTCGATCACGGCATCGCCGAGCGGCCATCGATTCGCCTGGGTGGGGAAACCGGGCGTCCTGCACCTCTGGGAACCGCCCGCCATCGAACCCCTCTGGAGTGCCCGGTTCGAGGTCGGCGCGGCCGCCGACAGCGACGGTCGGGTCGCGTTCCACCCCAGGGTCGGCATCCTCGCCGTCGCCGGCGATCGGGAGTGGTCCGTGCGACTCCACGATGTCGCGACCGGGGAGTTCCTCGAGGGCCTGCGAGGCCACGATCGGGCGACGAGCGACGTCGCCTTCAGCCCCGACGGCGAGTCGATCGCCACGGCGGACGTCGGGGGCACATTGCGGCTCTGGGACTTCGCCTCGAGGTCGCCCCGGGCGGCCATCAAGGCCCACGATGGCATCATCTCCCGCGTGGCCTTCCACCCCGGTGGGGCGATGCTCGCATCCGCTTCGCTCGACGGTTCCGTACGGATCTGGGGAGCCGCGTCGGGGACGCCGATCGCCACCTTGAAGCAGGCCAGCCCCGTCTACGGGCTCGCCTTCCATCCCGACGGCACCCGCCTGGCCGCCGCCTGCCGGGACAACACGATCCGGCTCTGGGATATGGGGCACTTCGAAAAAGTCGCCGAGCTCCGCGGCCACCGGGCGTACGTCCACGCCGTCGCGTTCGGCGCCGACGGCACCCGGCTGGTCTCCGGCTCCGGGGATTACACCGTCCGCATCTGGGATGCACCGCGTTCCGCCGCCACCCCGGGCCCGATCCTCGGCGATCTGCCCGGCCGGGGGGGCTCGCGGAACGAGTGATATCAATTGCTCGAAGATTATTCCACTTGCGTAGGTCCGATTTTCCGCACATCACGCGCGGAATATCTTGGAATTTCCGGGGGTGGGGGTACCACTCAGTATGCTGCGAAAACTTGCTCCAAGGATCTCGACGCCGTTTTCGCACGGTCAGGTGTGCGATCTCTCGTTGCTCCGCAGGCAGATCGGAAGGCGCCGCCGTCTCGTGGGTCGTTCTTACTTCACGGCCCTCTCGCCGTCCTGGTCATCGGGGGCGGCTCGTGTGTCGATGTCTTCCCACTTGCCGGTCTTGACGCTGAACACGTAAAGGTGGCCATTGTGCTCGCAGGTGATCGCGTCGTTCCCGAGGTCCGGCTCGGCGACAACCCCCTCGGGTAATTCCAGGACATCCCAGCGTTTCGCGACAGAACTGAAAGCATAGATCCGGCGGCCGATGCCATAGGCGGCCATGCTTTGGCCGACGACCGGCACTGCCTTGTCCACGGGCTCGCGCAGGTCCTGCGCGTTCCAGGTCCCGTCGAGGACGCTAAAGGCGGCGATCCGGGTGATGTTCGGTCCCTTCAGATCGAGCGCCGCGAGCCCCTGGCTGACGATAGGCTGCACCTCAAGCTTGGTGTCGCTGGCTTTGGCCAGCCGGAGGGACTTCGCCTTGCCCGTCTCGGTGCTGTAGGCCGTGACCGTGTCGCCCTCCGGTGAGGAAACCACGATGAGCTGACTGGTTCGAATGTAGCGGGGTCGATCCTTGGCGCCGGCTCCGCCCATTCCCGTACCGCGCATCGCCGTGACACCCATGCCGCCGCCCCCGCCGCGTGCGAGGTCCCGGGCGGGGTCGACAACACCCGCGACGCCGGCCTTCGGTAAGTTGCCGGCAGGGCCTCCGGGGTTCGGTGTGGACGCCGGACCGGGAGCCGGCCGGCTAACCGGGTTTGAGGCCGGCGGCCCGGCGGGCCGGCGTAGGGATTCGATGCTGGACTGCCGGGCCTGTTTCTGAGCCTGGAGCAGCAGTTCGTAAGGGACCGTCATCTCCACATCCTTCTCGGGGTGGTGCGGCTCCAGCGACGCCTTGATCAGGTCGACCGTGGGCAAGACATCGTCGGTCGAGTTGACCTGAACCGTGACCTGGGTCAACTGCGTCTCCTCGGCCTGCATCGAGCCCGAGCGGTTGTCAACGATCCTTTCACCGAACCGCAGCTTGCACGTGTTGAGCGGGATGTACACATCCTTGTTGAAATCCTGTGAGATCCGGTTGCTGCCGATCCCGGCGGAGCTGGCGCGTTCCGCCGTCACGCCCACGACCGTGTAGTAATCCGTGCCCAGTTTCACCGACTGATTGAGCGGGTTCTCGTGGGGAAAAAGCCGTTTGGCCGTCTCGGAGGCCAGCACGGCGTAATTCTGGTACTTCTCGTTATCCGACGCGGTCAGGAATCGGCCCTTCTCGAGTTGGAGCGAGTTGAACTCGGCGTAGTCCTGCGTCGTGCCGACCACGCGACCATCCAGGTAGAGCGCACCGCGCCGGATCTGCTTGCGGATTTCCCGGACCGGCAGAGACTTGCGGATGGTCGGGATCGTCGCCACCATCCGGTCGTAATCGCTGTACTTCAGCCCGTAGTTGAGGACCCGGGCCGGGCGGCCGGCCGTGGCCTTGGCTTCGTCCCTGGGCTTCACGGAACGCAGGATGATGTTCGTAGCCCCCAAGGCGCGGATCTGCTCCTGCGCTTCCCTGGCGGTCCCCTCCGCGACCATCTCCGCCCGCAGGTCGTTCAGTTCCTTCTGCAGCTCCGCGTTGATCCGGGCCGACTCGGCCAGATCATCCTGGATCTTGGCCACCGACCGGAACAAGGCCCGCTGGCGGTCATCGGCCTGGCCCTGGGGTCCGGAGGCGGTCAACGGCTGATCAGCGCCGGCGCCTCCGGACTGGAGGGCGTAGGTTTGTATGCCGCCCAAGGTGACGAGGGAGGCTAGCGTCGCCGCACCGAGAATCTTCAGCTTGGAGATCATCATGGCGTGGAGAACCCCGTTGGCGAGGGCGGTCGCCGTGGCGGAGGCCAGGGCGGTCGCCGTCGCGTGTTGTGTGCTGAATGCCAGGGATACTCTGACCGTCCTGTCGATGATGAGTGATGAAACAGGCTGCGTGGCGATCGCGGCGGTCAGGGATGCGTCGTCGGCCGTCAGCCCTCGCCGGGTCAGCCGGCTTCGCAGCTTGTCTCGGCCCCGAGCCAGCCTGCTGCGAACCGTGCCGACCGGCCAACGGAGGCGTTCGGCAGCCTCCTCATGGGTCAGCCCTTCGAGGTAGCAGAGCACCAACGGCACCCTCAGCAGCTCCGGAAGGCGGGCCAGTTCTTCATCGAGGACCCCCCGCAGCTCGCTCCGCTCACCCTCGCGGGACGGCGACTCGACCCCGGACTGGGCTGCCGTCAACGTCTGCTCGTGGACGTAGCGTCGAGCGGCGTTGGCCCGAGCCCGGACGGCGACCCGGTGGGCGACCCCGAAGATCCAATGATCCAGGAGACCACCGTTGCGGATCGCTTTGCGCGGCTGACTAGCACCAAAAACGTCGCCTGGAAAGCATCCTCGACGTCGTGCTCGTCGTGGAGGATGCGGCGGCAGACGCCCAGGACCATTCGCCCATGCCGGGCGACCAGTGCGGCAAATGCCAACTCGTCGCGTTCGACGACGAACCGCTTCAGGAGCTTGTCGTCGTCCAGCCCCGCGACGGTCCCCTGGTTGAAGACCCGATCCAACTGGCCCAGTATGACCCCCGAGTAGCGACTCACGAGGATGTCCCTCCCGACGTTGACAGCCCGTTCACCCCTGATTCTGCACCCGGGGAGATTTCCAATCTCACTTTTTTCCGGATTTCTCCGAGACTCGCACGATCAGGCGTGCAATGTCTTGTTCCTCCCGGATTCGTGGGACTTCCTTTGTATGCATGCGGACGAAGCAAGTCAGACCTTTCCGTCGTCCGCCCGAACGGGGAGAAACCTGGATAAAATCGCCCCCTCGGTTGCTTTATAGATGAGGAAGGCAACCAATCGCGGGGGGCGGATTCATGAGGCGAGATCTCAGCGGGGCTTCGCGGCTGTACCTCAAGGCGCTTTTCGAGGGAGGAGCGCCCGCCGGACTGACTGACGGGCAGCTCCTGGAGCGGTTCGCTTCCTGCCGCGGCGACGCCGCGGAGCTGGCCTTCGCGATCCTGGTCGAGCGGCATGGCCCGATGGTCCTCCGCGCCTGCCGCGGCATCCTCCGCGACGACCACGAGGCGATGGACGCCTTCCAGGCGACGTTCCTCGTCCTGATCAAGAAGGGCCGGTCGCTCTGGGTCCGCGACTCGCTCGGCCCATGGCTGCACCGGGTCGCCTGCCGGGCCGCGGGACGGGCCAGGGCCGATGCGGGTCGTCGGCGCGCGCTCGAACGTCGCCTGGCCGAGGCGACGCTCGGCCAGGCCATCGGCCGCGATCGGCACGACCTGGCGGCGGTCGTGCACGAGGAGCTCGACCGTCTGCCGGAACGCTATCGTGTGCCGATCGTGCTCTGCGACCTGGAAGGCCGTACCTGCGAGGAGGCCGCCCGTCACCTGGGCTGCCCGATCGGGACCATCGGCAGTCGCCTCGCCAGGGGCCGGGAGCGGTTGCGGGACCGGTTGGCCCGCCGCGGCCTGGCCCCGGCAGTCGGGACGCTGGTCGCGATGCTGTCAACGGATTCAAAGGGCGCGGGCATGCCGGCGACCCTGACGAAATCAACCATCCGGCTCGGGCTGGGCAAGGCGGTGGGCGATATCGGGGCCGGCGCGTTTTCGGCCGCCTCCGCCAAGTTAGCCGAGAACATCTCCAGGAGTCTGCTCATGGCCAGGTTCATGTCGGTCGGGGCCGCGTCCGTGGCGGCCATCGGTGTCGGATTGACGGCGGCCTGGACCCTTCGACCCGGCGTCGGGGCGCAGGTCCCGCCCGTCGCGGCGCAGACCTCGCCCAAGGCTAACCCAGTGCCCGAGGGTGGTATCCTCGGCGGAAACCTGGACGAATTCCCGTTCATGATGGACAAGGAACGGATGAAGGACTATCTCTACGCGGAGATCGGCAACATGCGCCCGCTCGTCAAGACGTCGAGAGGAGTCGCATTCCAGAGCCGGGAAGCGATCCGCTACAAGGACGGCACGGCGAAACTCTGGAGCACGCAACAGAAAGATCCCATCGCTCCGACATTGCGGCACAAGGGACCGATCCGGGAACTCACGTTCTTCGACGAATCGAACCTCTTGATCACGCTCTCGGACGAGTCGGTCAAGGTCTGGGACGCCCTCACGGGCGAGCCGCGGAAGGAGCTGGAACGTCAGACGATCAGTCCGATGTGGCTCTCGTTCGCCCCCAACGCCCGGCGATTCGTGACGATCGATTCCGAACACAAGGCCGTGACCGTCTGGGACGCGGTCGGCCTGACCGCCGTCGCCACGCTTCGCCTGCCGGGTGGCGATCATGTGGTCGAGTCGGCGGGACTGTCCGGGGATGGCATGACGGCGGTGATGTTCCGGTTCGGGCCGGTTCCGTCCGCCGAACTCTGGGACGTCGCTTCCGGCCGGATCTTCGCCACCCTCCAGCTTCCGTCATCGGCCGTCGCGGAGGTCTTCGCCGAGGGGGGGAAGTCGTTGGACCACAACAAGCTCCAGACGTCCGCAGGTCAGCGCGACACGCGTTTCTGGGAGGTCGTCCGCTCCCTGGCGCCGACGGCCGAGGAACGAAAGACGGAAGGAACCGCGAAGGGGCCTTGATCGGCGTTCGCAACGTCCACCCGCGCTCCGCCCCGGTGCAGGACGTGCGACGTGCCCAGGTTGTTGTCGCCGCGATCCCGGCGCGTCAGAATGAGGCGCCGGGGGACCGTCATTCCCCGAGGTCCCCGGGGTCGTGCCGATCGCGGGCCGGGATCCGCTCCCGGCCGCGGGATTCCTCTCCAGACGAGAACAGGAGCAGCCATGAGCATGCGAACGGATCGACGTCGTTTCTTGCAGACGACCGCGGCGGGCGGCGCATTGGCGGGCCTCGGCGACCTGGGCTTCCTCTCGGCGTTGCGGCCGGTCTCGGCCGACGAGGCCAAGCTCGACCCGAAGGTCGTGCGGCTCCAGCCCGAGATCGAGCCCATCGTCCGCATGCTCGAGGACACCCCGCGCGAGCGGCTGCTGGAGGAGGTGGCCGGGCGGATCCACAAGGGGCTGAGCTACCAGGAAGTCCTGGCGGCCCTCCTGCTGGCGGGCGTGCGGAACATCCAGCCGAGGCCGAACGTCGGGTTCAAGTTCCACGCGGTCCTCGTGGTAAACTCGGCGCACCTGGCGAGCCTCGGCTCGCCCGACTCCGATCGATGGCTCCCGATCTTCTGGGCATCGACCACTTCAAGAGCTCGCAGGCGGCGGATGTCCGCGAGGGGAACTGGACGATGGGCCCGGTGGACGAGTCGGCGGTGCCGCCGTCGGGTCGGGCGCGCGAGGCGTTCATCGCGGCGATGGACCGTTGGGACGAGTCGGCCGCCGACGCGGCGGTCGCCGGGCTGGCGCGGACGGCCGGGTCCAACGAGGTCTACGAGCTGTTCGTCCGCTACGGGTGCCGCGACTTCCGCGACATCGGCCACAAGGCAATCTACGTGGCCAACAGTTGGCGGACGCTCCAGTGCATCGGCTGGCAGCACGCCGAGCCGGTCCTCCGCTCGCTGGCTTACGCCCTGCTCAAGCGCGAGAAGGGCAACCCGGCCGACCGCGACGAGCCGGCCGACCGCCCCGGGCGGCAGAACACGGCCCGCGCGGCACGCATCAAGGAAGGCTGGTCCGCCGGCAAGCCCGACGCCGTCGCCGCGACCGACCTGCTCTCGACCTTGCGCAAGGGCTCGGACGGCGACGCGAGCCAGCAGGTCGTCGAGCTGTTGAACCGGGGGATCGCGCCCCAGTCGATCTGGGATGCCCTCTTCGACGGCGCCGGGGAGTTGCTCCTGCGCAACCCGAACATCGTCTCGCTGCACGCGGTGACCACGACCAACGCCTTGCACTACGCCTACCAGGCCAGCGGCGACGACCTGACCCGTCGGCTGTTGATGCTCCAGAATGCCGCGTTCCTCACCCTGTTCCGCGACGCGCTGGGCAAGTCGAACGAGGTGCGGATCGATCAGTTCGAGCCGGCCGATTCGTCGGGATCGAAGGAGAGCAGGGGGGCCGTCGAGGAGATCTTCGCCGAGGCCGGCCACGACAAGATGGCTGCCGCGCGCAAGGCGCTGGCCTACCTCCAGGCCGGCCACGACCCCGAGTCGCTGATCCACGCGGCGCACCGCCTGGTGTTCCTCAAGGGGAACGACGCCCACGACTACAAGTTCAGTTCCGCCGTGCTGGAGGACTACTACAACGCCTCGCCGTCCTATCGCGAGCGATACCTGGCCGCGAGCATGCTCCTCCTGCCGGGCACCTCGGAGAAGGACAACGACCTCGTCAAGCGGACCCGGGCGGCCCTCGCCTGAGGCCGCTCGACTCTGGCTTACGCGGGGATGCGGCCGGACTCGAGGGGGACCTCCAATCCCGGAGGTCCCCCT
Organism: uncultured Planctomycetota bacterium; assembly: GCA_963777695.1. Taxonomy (GTDB): domain Bacteria; phylum Planctomycetota; class Planctomycetia; order Isosphaerales; family Isosphaeraceae; genus CAVZRC01. The sequence goes on along the minus strand of CAVZRC010000004.1, from coordinate 3,610,472 downwards.
CGTCGCCATCATGGAAGGCATCGAGACGCATCGGGACGCCGGCACCGGGTGATCGACAGACGACCACGTACGAGTTGCCGACGACGCGCCATCGCCCCCGGCGGACTACCAGCGCCGTGGCCTCGTCGACGGCCACGCCCGTCAGGTCGGGGTGCTCGGCCAGGACGACGAGGAGGCGATTGATCCGGTTGCGCCTCAGGGCATGCTGGTTGACGACAACGCCGGGCAGAAAGCCGAACCCGGTGCCGACGGTCGCCTTGTCCTGCCCGCCGGTGATCATCACCCGCGACATGATCGCGGCGCCGGCCGACGTCCCGCCGATGACGCCGCCTCGGTCGAGCACGCGCCGCAAGGCCCGCTCGACGGCCGTGCCGAGGTAGACCTCCGTCACGCGGGACTGGTCGCCCCCGCCGAACCAGACGCCCGTCGCGTCGTCGAGCGGCCGGGCGAACTCCGGCTCGTCGGCCCTGGCCCGCGAGCGGGTGTGGAGCAGGACCACCGAGGCTACGCCTCTCTTGGTCCAGGGCTCCAGGAATCCGGCGCGGACGGCAGCCGGTCCATCGGCGTCGCCGCTGGCTGTCGGGATCACCACGATCTTCGCCTTCGATCCGCCGGCCAGCTCGACGAACTCCCGACGCACGGCCTCCGGCAGCCCGCCCCCGCCGCAGATGACAAGGGCCCCTCGATCCGCGGGAGGCGGAGTGGTCGGCGACGCGGCCGCCTGTCCGGTCGTCTGTTGATCCCCGACGGCCCCGACCGCAGGATCATCGGCCCCGACCGCCGAGGCCAGAAGGAGCCAAGACACCCAACCGGCTAACCGGCGTGGAGCCGGCCGACTTCCCCTCGCGCCCGACAAGCTTCGATCGTCGATCACTGTCCATACCTCTCATTGACGATGCCAGGAGCTAACACTTCGAGCCGACCGATGGCCACGGCCTCGACGTCGATCGTCCGCTTCAACGGTTGGCCAGTTCCTTCCACGCCCACTGGCAGGACAGGAAGAACCGCTTTTCGTTCGAGGACGCCAGGTTCCGGAACTACTCGCTATGTTCCCTGACCTGGTCGAGCAGCGTCAGGACGACGGAGCGATTGAACCGTTCGGTCGAGTCTTAGAGCGCTTAACGATTGACTCGTGCACACTCCTTGGCGGATGCGAATACCCCCTTGCCCCCCCTTCGTAAGGGGGCGACATTGAGGCGGACCGGCCCGTTTCTCGTCCCCCCCTTACGAAGGGGGGGGCAGGGGGGGTTTTGAGTCGAGAGGCTCGAGTGTATGCCAGCCAAGCGTGAACCGCTCAAGTCCGCGAGGTGCCGCTGATCTCCCACCCCGGTCGAGCCACCGGGCCAATATCGATCAAGAAAACACGTAAATAAAAAAGAGATACATGTGGCTCAAGCAGATGGTGGTCCCCAGCGTCGAGAGCGGGGAGAAGGCGCCGCGGCGGACCTGGGCCAGCGCCATGCCGGCCAGGCCGAGGAATTCACCGACGACCGCGGCGATGCCGCAGGTCGCGTTCGGGATGAGGTATCGGCCGCCGGAAGCGATCGGCGCCTCGTTCCAGCCCTGGACGGGGCGGCCCACCATCCCCGAGAAGAGGGCGATCATGGCGACGACGCCGATCGACGTGGAGAGCGAGCCGAGGATGAGGGTGTCCAGGGATTCCCGGGGGCGATTCTTCCGTTCCGCGCCGCCGGTACGGGCCTGGGACATATTCAAGCAGAGCTGCCGATATTCGCCGTCCGAAGGCATGGCACACCTCTTGGGGTTTCGATCGATCGCCAGTCCGCTCGCCCAGCGTTGAGCGCGGAGGCTTGCCTCGATGCGCGACCTGCGCCGGGTCGATGGGGCAGCCAGGGTCGAGCCTCGATCCCTCGGCGTGACGCCGTGCCCGCAGATCACATACATCTTAATTCGGGCCGTTGTGACGTGGATAGTGGTCCTTGGCCCCGCCAGGATAGGCGGTGCCAGGAGACCGGGCATTCACTCGCGATTCGCCGGGCTCGGTCGGATCGGTGGCGGGACGGGGAAGGTCGGCAAGCTCGCGTTGCCGTCGCGGTCGACCGCCTGGACGGCGAAGAACAGGTCGTCCTTGGAGAGCCCCTTGACGACCGCCTCGGCCATGTCGGTGGGCTTGTCGACGAGGAGGACGTCGAGCCCTCGCGTCCAGAACGGTTGATGCGTGGGACGCCAGACGACCCGATAGCCGGCGAGGTCGGGCTCGACTCCCGCGACTCCAGCGGATCCGGGTGTCGTATTCCTGCCGGCCGGTGCCGAATCTGACGTAGGCCGGAGGCGCCGGCGCCAGCGCCAGGCTCGCGAGGGCCGCCGCATTCACCCGCGCGACCTGGGCGACGTAGGCGAAGTCGACCCGATCGACCACATCGCCGAACTCGACGCCGTCGACCGTCTCCACCTTCTTGTGCTGGCGGTCGAAATTCTCGTTGGGCTCGGTGAACCGGACGGCGGCGAAGCCTCGCTCGTTGAACGGGATGTGGTCGCCCCCGCGGCCGTAGCGGTCGCGGCGGAAGACGAGGGTCACTTCGAAGTCGTTGAGGTAAAGCTCGCCGGCCTCCTTGATGTACCGGGCGAGTTGGCGAGAGGGTCCATCGTTCTCGCCGCCGACCGAGCGTCGACTCCGGGCCTGGGCCTCGGTCTCGGCGGACGGCACCCCTTCGGAGAAGACGCGGACCCGGCGGTTGTCCTTGATCCCGTTGCCTCCCTGGGTGTTGCCGACGATGTCGTTGGTGATCATCGCCTCGATCTTCCGGCCTTCTTGCTTGGCCTTCTCTGCCCAGTGCGTGGCGCCGAGCAAGCCTTGCTCCTCGCCCGGGACGGCGAGGAACACGAGCGTGGCGTCGAAGTGATGCTTCGACATGACCCGGGCCAGTTCCATCGAGACGGCGGTGCCGGAGGCGTCGTCGTTGGCGCCCGGGGCGTCGCCCTTGGCATCGGAGATCGGCGAGGGGATCGAGTCGTAATGGCCGCTGACGACGAGCCATCGGTCCTTCGAGGCCGGCTGCATGCCGGGCAGGATGGCGACGAGGTTGACCAGCGTCGTCGGCCTCGGCACGCGCGGGGCGACCGGCTGGACGAACGAATCCTCCTCGACGATCAACCGACCGCCGGACTCCCGGGCATAGGATTCCAGCTCCGCCTTGATCCACCGCCGAGCCGCGCCGATGCCGCGATCGGGATTGTCCGGGTCGGAGAGCGTGTGCCTGGTGCCGAAGCTCGCCAACTTCCGGATCGTCGCCTCGATTCGGGCGGGCGAAATCTCCGCGACGATCGGCTCGACCCCCGGGCTCTTCCTCGACCCGACCAGCACCTGTTGCGCACCGGCCGGTCGGGATGTCAGAAAAGCGAAAACCAGCGCGGCGACGATCGCGTATCTCATCGATCGGCTTCCTCCGGAGGATACCGGTTCGCGACTCAATCCGACCAGCTTAGCCGTCGAGTCGGACCGGATCAACGGGACGGCGATCCGAGTCATCCCCACCTTTCCGAGGAGGTGTCGTGCGCATAAAGAGTAAGGTCAGACATCGGATATTACGGGACCTAGGAGGCTTCCAAGACATGCGATGCTCGCTCGCCATCTCCGGTATCTGCCTGCTCGGAACGTTCCTCGGCCACGGCTCCGCTTCCGGTCAGGATGCCGGGCCGCCGGGCCTGACGTCGGCCAAACTCCTCGAGGACGTGAACATCCTCCGTCGCGTCTACGAGTCGGCGCATCCCGGGCTCTACCGCTATAACACCAAGGCGCAGATGGATGATCATTTCGCCGCCCTCCGCGCCGAATTCGCCCGCGATCGTACGCTGGCCGAAGCCTATGTCGCCTTCTCGCAGTTCCTCGCGAAGGTCCGGTGCGGGCACACCTACGCCAACTTCTTCAATCAGCCGAAGGACGTGGTCCGGACGCTCTTCTCCGGCAAGAATCGGGTGCCTTTCTGCTTCCGATGGATCGGCGGCCGGATGATCGTGACCCGCGACCTGTCTCCGGAACCGAGGCTCAAGCCGGGCTCGGAGATCCTCGCAATCGACGGCATCCGGGTCGCGGACATCCTCGGCCGGCTCATGACCATCGCCCGCGCCGACGGCTCCAACGACGCCAAGCGCGTCGCCTATCTCGAAGTCCTGGGGACCGGCAAGTACGAGGCGTTCGATATCTTCTTACCGCTCTTCTTCCCGAAGACCGGCGAGCGGATGGAGCTCCTCGTGCGAGAGCATTCGATGGATAGCCCGATCACCGTCGCTGTCACGGCCCAGGATCTCGAGCAGCGGAAGGCCCTCGCCAAGGCGAACAAGGAGCCGCAGCGCGGCGAGTCCGAGCCCCTCTGGCGATTCGAACAGCTCGACGAACGGACGGCCTACCTCCGGATGCCGAGCTGGGCCCTCTACAACAGCAAGTGGGACTGGCTGGGTTTCCTGGAACGTGGCCTCGACGACCTGATCGACCGACGCGTCCCGGGTCTGATCGTCGACCTGCGGGGTAACGAAGGCGGCCAGGACGTCGGCAATACCCTCATCGCCCGGATCGCAAGGTCGAAGATCCGCTATGACCGGTATCAGAGATACACCCGATATCGCACGCTGCCCTTGCCCAAGTCCTTCGACGCCTACCTGGATACGTGGGACTGGTCGTTCAAGAACTGGGGCCAGGCGGCCAAGGACGAACGCGATGGCTTCTTCCGCATGACTAAATTCGACGACGACGAGAAGGGCGACGTGATCACTCCCAGCGGGAGACGCTACGAGGGGCGCGTCCTGATCCTGATCGATGCCGCGAATAGCTCGGCGACCTTCCAGTTCGCGCAGGTGATCAAGGAGAACCGGCTCGCGACCCTGGTGGGGCAGACGACCGGCGGCAATCTGCGCGGGATCAACGGCGGCGCCTTCTTCTTCGTGACCCTGCCGAACTCCCGGGTCGAGGTCGACCTGCCGCTCGTGGGCAACTTCGTCGGCGACGAGCGGCCCACGGGCGAGAAGATCCCGTTCCTGAGCATCCCGGACGCAGGGATCGATCCCGACGTCCCGGTCCTGCCGAGCGTCGACGACATCGCCCAGGGCCGGGATACCGAGCTGCGGGCCGCGATGGCGTTGCTCGAGAATCGTAAGTAGCGTCAAGGCAGGATGTCGGCCACCGGGATCTGTCCGACTTCGACCCCATCGATGATCACGGCCAGGACATGACCGGGCGCCAGAACTTCCAGCGACTGGTAACCGGCCGCACCGGGATTGGAGTAGACCTCGACCTGGCGGTTGACCAGGTTGATGATCCAGTAGAACGGGATGCCCGCCCGGCCATAGAGCTCCGACTGCTTGCGGTCGTCATCCAGGCTGGAGTCGGAGACCTCGACGACCAGGGCGACATCCGCCGGCCCCGGGTCTCGTCGGCTGTAATTGCGGATCGCCCCCCGCACGACGGATTGAGCCGGCTCGGGTTTGCCATCTCGACCTGGGCTGGGGATCCGGATGGGCTTGCGCCCTCGGACGTACCAGCCGGGCGGGATCACGCGGCCGAGCTCGGCCCCGCAGAGGAGATCGGCCGTCGAGTATGGGGGGCTCTCGGTCATCCTGGCCACCAGGAAACCGTTGATCAGATGGACCCGCTCCTTCCCGGTGAAGAGGCCGGCATCGATCATCCCCTCGTACTGCTCCAGCGTCAGGCGATAGAGCGACGACGGGACCCACTCCGGATCCACCGGCATGGGGGTGGATTGCGTCAGTGCGACTGTGGACATGGGATTCCCTTCGAGTTTCCGACCCACCGAGTCGACTTCGCCATCCGGTTCAAGGGCTCATCTCCGGTCCGCGAAGACTATCGGCATGGGAGTCCTTGAGGTATTCTCTCACGGCCTGTTCAGCGATAAATTTGTCTATATTCCAATCGTATTCCGTTGGCTTGATGAATTCGGCCGTCGGATACTCCGGGGGCTGTCCTTCGGTTTGCGATGTCCCCGCGTCGTTTCTCGTACCGGTCGATTGGTCGGCGGTCGGGATGTCCAGGGAAGGCCGCCGGCCAGCCCCGATGGGGTCGGTCGCGTGGCGCGTTGACCGAGACGGATCGACCAAGATGATGACCTCCGCTTGCCACCCTTCCGGCAACTCGTCCGAGATCACCTCGACCCGGCCGCCGGGCTGGATCGTCACGGTCTGCTTGATCGCTGTCACTGCTGCCTCCTCGTCGGTCGCGCATGCGCCCGGATCAGCCGTCGTCGCGACCGTACCGTCCTCGTTCATCTCGCCGGACTTCTTGATTGATGCCCAGGGCACCGAGGCGGCCCATCCGGCGTCAGCGTTCATCATCCCGGATTTGGCCGGATCGAACAAGTTCAACGTAACCCTTGTCCACCAGGGCGTCCGCGATGGATCGCCCGACGTCCCCTGGTGATGGGGATCGATCGTCGCCCCGGGCGGTCGGCTGATGGGACCGCGTTCGTGAGGCGGGATACTGGATAGGACCTATGATGACCTCCGCGTTCTCACCGAATACGGATACTTCGCGCTGCGGTGAGAATTCCAGTCAAGGTAGACTTGAGTTAAAACCAGGTTCCAGGAGATTGTTCCATGACGAAGGTCGCGTTGTTCCGCGAGGGCGCCGGCGCGGAGGGAATGGCCTTCCGGGCGGTGACGGTCCGCAATCAAGCCATGGGCCGCACCGCCGGAGAGGCCCTGGATGCGTTGACCTCGCAGCTCTCTGATGAGGAGAGGGACACGCTCATCATCATTCGCAACCTGGCCCCCGATCGCTTCTTCACTTCCGAGCAACGGCGACGGCTGGAGCCGCTCATGGCCGACTGGAGATCGGAGCGCGACGCCGGAAGATCACTCCCCTTGCACGTGCAGACCGAGCTGGAACAGTTGATCGACGCCGAACTCCGCGCCGCGGCCGAGCGCGCCGCGGCGATGAGCCACGAGTTGGCCCGATGAACCCGCCCTATCCGCTTGTAGCCCGGCGGCCCGGCCATCGTTACGAGTATCGAAGCAATCCTCCGCATGTTCCGGAAGTGGCCGTCGACGAAGACGCGTCGACCAAGCGTACAATGAGAGAGATCCTTAATGCTCGAGGGAAAGGCATCGCAGCACCTCGAGTCATCACGATGCCGAACGATCAGGAGAATGTGCTCATGCCGACCTTATCCTTCGAACCGATGTCCGTTCCGCTGCGCGAGGATGAGTATGGCGCGATCCGGGTCGGCGACACCCGAGTCCTCCTGGACCTGGTCATCCAGGAATTCCGGAACGGGGCCAGTCCCGAGGGGATCGTCGAGGCTTACGAAGCACTGAACCTCGCCGACGTGTACGCTGTGATCGGCTACTACTTGCGGCATACGGAGGCGATCGACGGGTATCTGGATCGTCGGGAACACGAGGCCAGTCGCATTCGTGAGAAGATCGAGGCGTCCCAGCCTCCGCGGCCGAATCTCCGCGCCGCGCCGATGGCGCGTGCCCAGGCCAAGGAGCAGGCGGATGCTCGAATTGATTAGCGATCAGAACTTCAACGAACGCATCATCCGCGGAGTCAGCCGGCGAGTCCCATACCTCGACCTTGTTCGCGCGATCGACGTCGGGCTGGCCAGCGTCCTTGATCCCCTGCTGCTGGAGTGGGCTGCCGCGGAAGGGCGGATACTGGTGACCCACGACGTGAACACGATCCCCGCGTTTGCCTACGATCGTGTACGTGCAGGACTCACCATGCCCGGCATATTCCTTGTCAGTAGCTCCATGCCCATCGGACAGGCCATCGACGAACTCACTCTCGTGATCGAAGGTAGCTCGCAAGAGGAGTGGAAGGATATGGTGACTTACTTTCCGTTGTAGTGGCTCAAACCGGCCTACGCTCCAGCGCACGACTGACTGCATGAACAGTCCTATTCCTGGGCTGCGGCCAGGCGGAATCCGAGGTCGTAACCTCGATACAATGGCGCGAGCCTGTAGCGGGTCGCCGGACGACAGTCTCCCGGGTGAGAGACCCAGCTACCGCCCCGGGACACCCGATGCGAGGCCGCGAGCGAGCCCGCGTTCCGAGGGTTCTCTTGCGGTGAGGACTGGTAAGACATTCTGTCATACCAGTCCTCGCACCACTCCCAAACATTGCCGATCATGTCATACAATCCCCAGGCGTTCGGCACGAACAAACCGACTGGTGCTGTATAGCCAAACCCATCATTACCCCGGATGCAGGTTGCATGCGGGAAAATTTTCTTGCACGACGCGTCGGCGACATTGGCGATGTGGATGAGGCTTTCAGGATCGTCGTCACATCCATAAAGTCCCCCGTGCCAGCCCGGCAAGCATACTCCCACTCTGCCTCGGTCGGCAGGCGGTAGCCGAATTCTCCCTCGTTTTTCTGCTCGTTGGGCCATCCAAGAAACGCCACAGCGTCGTTATGACTCACCCAGACGACCGGATGGTCGTCCGCCTGGGCGAATCCCGGAACTCGCCAGCTCGTCCCCTTGCCGGCCTTCTCGGGTTCGGTCCGATAGCCACTGCTCTCGGCGAATCGATAGAATTGGCCCACTGTGACTTGATGCGTCGCCAGGTAGAACGGCCGAGTGATCTTGACCGGATGTTGGGGCTGCTCGTCATCGCACGATTCGCTAACGATACCGGGAAAGCGCTTCACTAACTTGTCAATCTGTGCTTTGGTCGAGCCCATCAGGAACTCGCCGGGCTCGATACGGACCATCGTCATGCCCAGCGAGTTGGTGAATCGGGGCGACGGAGCCGTCGTCGGCAGCGTCCTGGCCGCGAATGCGCTCACCTGTGATACAGGCGATAGACTCACCGGGGCGGATGTCGGAGGGGCGAATGGTGGGGTTGCCGAGGGGGCCGGGCTCGGTTCTTGGATGTCTTTCAGGCCCACGAGCACGGCGGCGAAGTCACCGGGGCGACGGCCGATGCGCTTTGCCGTGCATCGGCCCAGTAAGTCTCTCCAGGGTCCTGGCAGGGAATCGAGGTCCTCCTGGTCGGGATAAGGCTCGCGGAATAGCGCGAAATAGCACATCCGCCCGAAGCCGAAGACGTCGGAGTGTGGCCCGATCTCCCGGGACCGATTCGGGTCGAGCTGCTCGGGGGCGGCGTAGTGCAGCGTGCCCGCGACGGCGCTGCCGATCATCGACCGGCCATCGCTGGCCGCCCGCGCCTGCGCGGTCTGGACCAGGCTGCGCCGCAACGACAGGCCGAAATCGATGACCTTCACCTCCCAGCCTCGCTCCGCCTTTCGCACGAGCAGATTGCCCGGCTTGACATCGCGGTGCCACACGCCCGCGTCATGAGCCGCCTGGAGTGCTTCCGCCGTCTGGGTGGCGACCGGCAGTAGATCGTCCGGGGTGAGCGGCCCGTGCCGATGGACGTGGTCTTCCAGGGAGAGGCTATCGGGGAAGTGCGCGATCTCCAGGTACGGCCGCTGCTTCCGGACCTCGTCGACGAAGCCGCAGCTATACAGGTTGATGATCCCGGCGTGCTTCAAGCTGAGGAGGATCCGGGCCTCGCGGAAGATGGTGGCGACGTCCCGGTCGATCCCGGCCAGATCGAAGGTCTTGATGACGACCCGATGTTCCAGGTAGGTATCCTGGCAGAGCAGCGCGACCCCGAACGCCCCGGCACCCAGGATCCGCTCGACCTGATACTTGATCGAGGGCCAGATGGCAAACCGGCTATCGGCCGCCGCCGCCCGTCGCAATTCGGCGAGGGCCTCGTCCCACGATTTCAGCTCGAGCGCGGCGCGGTAGGCGGCGTGGTGGGCCTCGGCCTTCGAGGTCGGCTCGTCGAGTTGCGCGGCCGCCTCGCGGGCCTGGCCCAGCGCGTCCTGGAAATCGCCGGCCACGATCTCCAGCCGGCTCAGGTCGAGCCCGAGCTGCGGGAACCGTCGCCGCTGGTCGTCGCTCAGCGCCCGATAACGACGCTTGATCGCCTCGATCAGCTCCCGCTCGTGCTCGTCGCGATAGGAGACGCTATGGCCGGACGTCAGGTCCCGGCGCAGCAGCTTGAACTGATCGGTCAGGCCTCGGACGTCCGCATGCAGGTCCAGGACGGCCTCGCGGGTCTCGACGACGAGGATTTCCACGCGGGTCAGCCCGTCCAAGGCCTCTTCGAGCGTCCGGCCGTGACGCTCCTGCATCAGGGCCAGGAACGCGAATCCGTCTTCGAGGCGACGGTCGATCGCGATCAGCTTGGTCCAGGTCAGCTCCCGGGCCAGGATCGGATCTTCGGCGACGGCGCGTCGGAAGTAATACTGGGCGGCTATCGCCAGCAAGGGCTGACCCCGCGTCGGGGTGACCGCCAGCAGCCGGCCGAGATGGCGATAGCCCAGGCGCTGGAGCTCGCGGGCGATCTCCTCGACGAGGTTGCACTCGGCGGCCAGCAGGGCTTCGGGGTCGTCGAACCGGGCAAACGGGCCGACCTCCTCGGCAAGGCTCTCCGGATGGAAGCCGTCGGTCGCCGTCAGATGCCCTTTCTCGCGGCTTGACGCAGTTCCTTCAGGCAGGCGGTCAGGTAGCCGGGATCGTCCTCCTTCACGGCGGAGGTCAGGAACGCCTTCACCTGCTCGCGGAGGGCGTGGTCCTCGGCGGATGCGAACCGGTCCCATAACCGCTGTCCGCCCAGGGCGATCTCGATCGTCTTCCACGCCTTCTCGTTGGATCGGGCGAGGGCCTCGGTCAGCTTCTCGCTGTGGTCGGTGAAGTGGTCCTGGACCGCCTCGGCGACATTCCGGGCCCAGTCGCCGACGGTGGCATCGGCGAGATGACCCAGCATCCGGGCGCCGTGATCGAGGACATGCCTCACGGCCAGCGTCGAGGTCTTCTTGTAGATCAGCATCGCTCGTTGGCCCAAGCAGGGGACCCGATCGGGACGAACTTCAGACTCGGCGAGGTGGTCCGAGGCACCGGGGGAGATCGGGCTCCATTATGGACCAGCAAGGCATTCGTTGCGAGCGTCCGCTTATTGATTTCCTCGCCCCTTCGGGGCGAAATCCGATCGGCCTCGACACACCTCTCTGAGGTCAGGAAATTCCGGAGCTCAAGCGTCGCGGAATCCTCGAAAGTTTCTATAATCCACGATGTCGGGGCAGCCCAATGGCGTTCGGTGTGCGCAAGGAAGAAATGTAAGGGGGCGGGGGGATGCAGAGTAAAGCACGACGAACGCAAGAACGCGCAAAACGAACCCACCGTCCCGTCGAAGCCACGACATCGATCCCTTCTCAGGTCGAACCGAAAACGTGCGGAACGAAGCCACGACCAGAGGGATTGGGCAAAATATTCGGCGTTCGCCGGAAAGACGCCCCCGAGGAAGACCAGCAAAACGCGCGGAACGAAGCCACGACTAGAGGGGCCGGGCAAAATATTCGGATTTTGCGGAATAGCGGATCGGGGCTTGATCGACGAAACGCGACGGATGAACCCATGCCCCCCGGACCGCGAACCCGTTGGACTCACCGAAGCGCATCAACTATGAGGACGATCCGGCTCCTCGCGACCGGATGGATCCTGTCGGGATCATCGATGGCCACTGCGGATGAGCCCGTCCGGTTGACGGTCGTATCGGCGCACCAGGCCGAGTTCTTCGAGGCGCGCATCCGTCCGATCCTGGCCGAGCATTGCCATCGGTGTCATGGCCCGAAGAAGCAGGAATCGGGCCTGCGGCTCGACACGCGGGAGGGCTTGCTCAAAGGCAGCGACAACGGGCCAGTCGTGATGCCAGACAAGCCCGAGCAGAGTCCGCTCATCGAGGCGATCCGGTACGACTCATCAGTCAAGATGCCGCCGAAAGCGAAGCTGCCCCGGCAGGCGATCGACGACCTCACGGCCTGGGCGCGATTGGGTGCCCCCTGGCCGGAGGCATCACAGGCATCGACGGCGACCTCCGCGAACGCGAAGCGTCACTGGGCATTCCGGCAGGTCGAGGATCTTCCGACACCGAGCGTCAAGGACGTCGCCTGGCCCCGCGATCCGGTCGACCGGTTCATCCTGGCCCGGCTGGAGGGCAGGGGGATCTCTCCCTCGCCGACGGCCGACAGGCGGACCTTGATCCGACGCGTCACGTTCGACCTGATCGGTCTGCCGCCGACGCCCGGCGAGGTCGCCGCCTTCGAGGCCGATGATTCGCCCGACGCTTATGTCCGGCTGATCGATCGCCTGCTGGCGTCGCCTCACTACGGCGAGCGATGGGGCCGATACTGGCTCGACGTCGCCCGATACGCCGACACCAAGGGATACGTCCTCTTCCAGGACGCCGACTTCCACTGGGCCTATCTCTACCGCGACTACGTCGTCTCCGCCTTCAACCGCGACCTGCCCTACGACCGGTTCATCCTCGAGCAGCTCGCGGCCGACCGGCTGCCCTCCGAGCCGAAGACAAGGCCACCCCTGGCGGCGCTGGGGTTCCTCACCCTGGGTGGCCGATTCATGGGCAACTTCCACGACGTGATCGACGATCGGATCGATGTCGTCTGCCGGGGGCTCATGAGCCTGACGGTCAGTTGCGCCCGATGCCACGACCACAAGTTCGACCCGATCCCGACCCGCGACTATTACGCGCTCTACGGCGTGCTCGCCGGCGCCCGCGAGCCGATGATCCCGCCCGAGGCCGTCGAGCCGCCTCGCACCCCGGCCTATGACGCGTTCGCCCGCGAGCTGGCCGCCCGGCAGCAAAGTCTGGCCGAGTTCGTGACGTCGAAGCACCGCGAGCTGGTCGCGTCGACGAAGCGTCGGGCCGGCGAATACCTGCTGGCCGCGCAGCAGGCCGTTGACCGGCCCACCACCGAGGACTTCATGTTGATCGCCGACGGGACCGACCTGAACCCGTCGATGCTCGTGCGATGGCAAGCCTTCCTCTCGCGGACCCGCAAGGCCCACGACCCGGCCTTCGTCCCCTGGCACGACCTGGCGGCCCTGCCGGACCACACCTTCGCCGACCGATCGCGGCCCCTGATCGCCCGGTTCGCCGCGGACAATGCCATCAATCCGATCATCGCGCGAGCACTGGCCGACGGATCGCCCCGGTCGATGGCCGATGTGGCCAGGATCTACGGCGACGTGCTGAACCGCGTCGAGGTGCTCTGGCAAGACTCCGCACGTCGGGCGGCGATGGACGGGCGCACGCCCGGCCCGCTCCCCGTGCCGGCGATGGAGGCGTTGCGACAGGTCTTCCACAGCCCGGACAGTCCGCCCGAGGTCCCCATGGACCCGTTCGGTATCCTCGGGCTGCTCCCCGACCGCCCCTCGCAGGCGAAGCTTCAGGAGTTGCAGAAAGCCTTGCAGACCTGGCTGACCACCGGCCCGGGCGCCCCGCCGAGGGCCCTGAGCCTCGAGGATGCGCCCGAGCCGGTCGAGCCTCGCGTCTTCCTCCGCGGCAATCCCAACAACCTGGGCGAGCGCGTCCCGCGACGGTTCCTCGCCGTCCTCTCGGGCCCCGACCGTCGGCCGTTCGGCGACGGGAGCGGCCGGCTCGAGCTGGCCCGCGCGATCGCCTCGCGCGACAACCCGATGACGGCCCGCGCCCTGGTCAACCGCGTCTGGATGCACCACTTCGGCACGCCGATCGTCGCCACCCCGGGCGACTTCGGCTTGCGGAGCGAGCCGCCGACGCACCCCGAGTTGCTCGACCACCTCGCCGCCCGGTTCATGGCCGGCGGCTGGTCGATCAAGGCGCTCCATCGTCGGCTCATGCTCTCGGCCACCTATCAGCAACGCAGCGACGACCGGCCCGAGGCCCGCGCGCTCGACCCCGAGAACAGACTCTACTGGCGGATGAACCGCCGCCGCCTCGACTTCGAGGCCACTCGCGACGCGATGCTCGCCGTCGACGGCCGTCTCGACGACCGCATCGGCGGCCCGCCCATGCCCACCCTGACCGGTCCAGGAGCCGGCCGTCGGACCCTCTATGGCACCATCGACCGCCTGAACCTGCCCGGCCTCTACCGCACCTTCGACTTCCCCGACCCGAACGCGACCAGCCCGCGTCGCGACGAGACGACCGTCGCACCCCAGGCCCTCTTCCTGATGAACCACCCGTTCGCGATCGACTCCGCCCGCGCCCTCTTGACGCGGCCCGAAGTCGTCGGGGCGCGCGACGCCGACGCCAGGATCGATCAGCTCTACCGGCTGATCTACGGCCTGCGCCCCGACCGCCGAGGATCTCGCGATGGCCCGCGAATTCCTGGCCTCGCATCCCGCCGGCTCGAACCCCTGGCTCGCGCCGACCCAAGCGTTGCTGATGTCTAATGAGTTCGTGTTCGTGGATTGAAACCGCCGAGGAGGAAGAGGACCTCTCGTTCCAAACCTTCGCCCCTTCGGATGAATTCGGTATGATGGAGTCGTTCGGAAACCAGACCTTTCCCTCCGTTGGCAGTACACGGGAGACTTTTCATGTCCGGATTGCCTCTTGACCCAATGGTCTCGAATCAACTCCGAAAAATCAAAGAACCGGTCGAGCTCCTCGACGAGGATGGGCTCCCGCTCGGGACGTTCACTCCGATCGACCAGCAGGCTCTTTATCGCGCGATCGAGACACCTTACAGCGATGAGGAGATCCGACGACTGAAAGAACAAGAGGGAGGGCGAAGCCTGGCTGAGATCTTCGCGGATCTGGAAGGACGCTCATGAATTATACAGTGCTTTGGATGCCGGTCGCGGAGCAGCGGCTGGCCGCGATCTGGACGTCAGCGACTGACCGGAATGCCGTCAGTCAAGCCGCTCACGTCATCGACCAGGCACTCCAAACCGACCCGGAGCAGGTTGGCGAGTCACGAATCGATGATGTGCGGATCCTTTTCGAGCGGCCGTTGGGCGTGTTCTCCACCGTTTCCCCGGAAGACCGGACGGTTTCCGTTCTCTCCGGCTGGCGGTCGGATTCGCGTCGAAAAGATGCACCCTGACAGGAGAGCCCATGACCACGGTTTCCGACGATCTTCCCGAAGAGCCCAAGGCCGCGCCCTCCGAGCGCCTGACGTCGATCGATGCACTGCGTGGCTTCGACATGTTCTGGATCATCGGGGGCGACGAGGTCGCCAAGGCGGTCGCGAAGTGGTGGGGTCCCCAGGCCGACTCCTTCGGCGAGCAGTTCGAACACGTCGCTTGGGAAGGCTTCCGGTTCTACGATCTCATCTTCCCGCTGTTCTTATTCACGGTCGGGGTCGTCCTCCCGTTCTCGCTTCGGAAGTACATGGTCGGCGAGCATCCCAAGGGCAAGGCCCTGGGACGGATCGCGCGACGGGTCGTCGTGCTCTTCCTGCTGGGACTGATCTACAACCGCCTGTTGAGGTTCGACTTCGTCAATCTCCGGGTCACCGGCGTCTTGCAGCGGATCGCCATCTGCTACGGGATCGCCTCGCTGATCTTCCTGTTCACCAGGGTCCGCACCCAGGCGATCCTGTTCGTCGCGATCCTGGTGGGATACTGGGCGATCCTGATGTACGTGCCCGCGCCGGAAACGAACAAGGCCGGCGACCTCTCGATCGAGACCAACCTGGCCGGCTATCTCGACCGGCATTATCTCCCGGGCAAGATCTACAAGAGCTACTACGGCTTCGGCGACAACGAGGGGCTGCTCTCGACGATCCCTGCGCCTCGCCACGGCGCTGCTGGGCGTGCTGGCCGGGCACTGGCTGCTCTCGGACCGCAACCGATGGATCAAATCGCTCGGCCTGGCGGTCGCGGGGGCGGCCTGCCTGGGGCTGGGCTTCTTCTGGAGCCGGGAGTTCCCGATCATCAAGATCCTCTGGACGAGCACCTATGTCCTGGTCGCGGGCGGCTGGAGCCTGCTCCTGCTCTCGCTCTTCTACACGATCATCGACGTGATCAAGCTCCGCGGCTGGGCGTCCTTCTTCGTCGTGATCGGCGTCAACGCGATCACGATCTACGTCGCGCAGGCGATCATCCCCTTCGAGGACATCGCCGGGCGACTCCTCGGCGGCGTCGCCCGCGTCTCCGGGTCGTTCGGCCCGGCGGTCCTGCCGATCGGCACCCTCGCGATCGAGTGGCTGTTGTTGCTGCACCTCTATCGGAACAAGATCTTCCTGAGGGTGTAATCCACAAAGGAGCCCAAACCATGCTGTCGCCGTTTCCGGGTATGGATCCGTATCTCGAGGGATCACTCTGGATGAGCGTTCACGCGCAGTTGGCCTCGGCCTTCGTCCGTCAGTTGAACCCTCAGCTCCTCCCACGCTACATCGCTCTGTCCGAGCGGCGTCATGTGCTGGAGATGCCCGAGGATTCCGAAGTGACTGTCGGACCGATCTATCCCGATGTCGCCGCGGTCCGGTCAGAACCGGCTGAGTTGGGCCGCGGCGCGACCGGGACGATCGTCGCCCCCCTTCGGATGGCGACGCTGATGCGCACTCCTGTGCCGCACATTAACGTTGCGATACGCGACGTCGCGAACCGACAACTCGTGGCCGTGATCGAGGTGCTCTCTCCCACGAACAAGCGAGGGGAAGGCTATGACGAGTATGTCGAGAGGCGCGATCGTATCCTACGTAGCTCTGCCCACTTGATCGAGATCGATCTGCTACGAAAAGGCCAGCGGGTACCGATGCAGAAGACGCTACCCTCGGTCCCTTACTTCGTCTTCCTTTGCCGAGCCCACCAACGACCGCTGACCGAGGTCTACCCGATCACAATGGATCAGGCTCTGCCCCAGGTTCCCGTGCCATTGCTTCCCGCGGATGCCGACGCCAAGCTGGATCTCCAGCAAGCGTTGAAGGTCGTCTATGACGAGTGCGGGCTGAATTACATGATCGATTATTCGAAGCCTCCTGAGATCCCCCTCTCCCCAGAGCAAGCCACCTGGGTCGACGAATACCTCCGCGCCGCGGGGCTGCGCCCTTGATGGGAAAACGGAGGAGCCGAGCCATGTCACACGATTCATCGCCCGACTCCGATCCGAGCCTCGCCCTCACCCGGCGCGAGCTGCTCGGCCGGAGCGGCATGGGGTTTGGCTTGCTCGGCCTGGCGGGCGTGCTGGCCGACGACCGCACTCTCGGCCTGGCCTCCGCGGCCCGTGCCGGATCGCCCGCGCCCTCCGGGGCGCTCAGCCCGATGGCACCGAAGGCACCCCAGTTCCCCGGAAAGGCGAAGCAGGTCGTCCACCTGTTCATGAACGGCGGGCCGTCGCAGGTCGACACCTTCGACCCCAAGCCGATGCTGGCGAAGTACCACGGCAAGCCCCTGCCGGACCCGAACCTCCGCACCGAGCGCAAGACCGGCGCGGCGCTGGGCTCGCCCTTCACGTTCCAGCAATACGGCCAGAGCGGCATCGAGGTCAGCGAGCTGTTCGCCCGCACGGCCGAGCAGCACGTCGACGACCTGTGCATCATCCGCTCGATGTACGCCGACGTGCCCAATCACGAGCCGTCGCTGATGCTGATGAATTGCGGCGACGGCCGGCTCCAGCGCCCCAGCATGGGGGCCTGGGTCACCTACGGCCTCGGCTCGGAGAACCAGAACCTGCCCGGCTTCATCGCGATGTGCCCCGGCGGCTATCCGATCGTGGCGACCCAGAACTGGCGCGCCGCGTTCCTCCCCGGCGCCTACCAGGGCACGTACATCGACACCCGGCACGCGGGCGTCGACCGGCTGATCGAGAACGTACGCAACGACGTCATGCCCCTGCCCGAACAACGTCGACAGCTCGACCTGGTGCGACGGCTCAACGAGCGGCACGCCGCGACGCGGGCGCATGACCCGGCCCTGGAGGCGAGGATCCAGTCGTTCGAGCTGGCCTATCGCATGCAGGGCGAGGCGGCGGAGGCCTTCGACATCGGCCGCGAGCCCGAATCGATCCGAGCCCTGTACGGTCCCGGCACGCAGGCCCGCCAGCTCCTGATCACCCGCCGCCTGCTCGAGCGCGGCGTGCGGTTCATCCAGGTCTGGAGCGGCGCCGGCCAGCCCTGGGACGATCACGAGAACATCGCCGCGCACCATCGCCAGCTCGCCGCCGAGTGGGACCAAGCCATCGCCGCATTCCTCGCCGACCTGAAACAGCTCGGACTCTTCGACCAGGTGCTCGTGATCTGGGGCGGCGAGTTCGGCCGGACGCCCGTCGCCGAGCTACCGACGCTCTCCGGCCGCGACCACAATCACTACGGCTTCTCCATGTGGATGGCCGGCGGCGGCGCGCGCGGCGGACACGTCCATGGCGCCACCGACGACCTCGGCTTCGCCGCCGTCGAGGACAAGGTCCACGTCCACGACCTCCACGCCACGATCCTCCACCTGCTGGGATTCGATCACGAGAAGCTCACCTACCGATACGCCGGCCGCGACTTCCGCCTGACCGACGTCCACGGCCGGGTGGTCGAGGAGCTCCTCGCATGAAGACGCCCTCGCATGTAGGGTGCTCTGCGAGCACCGATCCCCTATCGGGGCACGGACCTGGTGCTCGCAGAGCACCCTACGAGCCTCCGAAGACCACGCGGCCGATGCGCCTCGCCGGCTCAGCCGAAGTTCTTCCTCAGCAGCTCCAGGCTCTTGGGCACGGCGGTCTGGGCGTCCTCGTTGCCTTCGAACTCCAGCGAGATCCAGCCCCGGTAGTTGTGCTTCCGCAGGATCCCGGCGATCCGGGAATAGTCCAGGTCGAGGGCGTACCAACGGCCGCCGCCGTAGTAGGTCTTGGCCTGGACCAGCGCGATCGGGACGGTGCTCGAGGCCATGCGATCCATCTGCTCGTAGGAGTTCTCGAGGAAGTTGCCGGTGTCGAGCGTGATCTGGAGCCACGGCGACTTGATCGCCTCGACGATCTTGATCACGCCCTCGGCCGTGCGGCCGAGCCCCCAGTGGTTCTCCAGCCCGAGCACGACCCCGCACTCCTGGGCGCGCGGCAAGAGTTTCTCGAGTGCGTCGATGACCCACTTGAACGCCTCATCATCGGTATGGCCCGGAAGCGAGGGCTCGATCCCCTTGTGGGCCATCAGCTCGTCGAACGACTTGGTCGTCCCCCATCGGCCCGTATTGATCCGCATCGTCGGGATGCCGAGCCTGTAGGCGAGATCGATCTGGTAGAGGGTCTTCTGGATATTCGTCTGACGTTCGGACCGATCGGGCGTGACGAAGCCCTGATGCGTGGACAGGCCCATCAGGGCCAGCCCGAGGGAGTGGGCCTGTCGCTTGATCTTCTGGAGGGTGGCGTTCGACTCGTCGGCCATCTGGATGTGGAGGACCTCGACGCCGTCGAACCCCATCGCCGCGGCCCGGTCGATACACTCCGAGATATCCAGGCGGCGATTGCGGAACTGCCAGAACGAGTAGGTCGAGACGCCGATGGGGTTGCGATGCGCGGGAGCCGTCGGCGCGCCGGCAGCGGGCTTGGCGTCCTGGAGCGGCCGCGCCTGGGCAGAAAAGCCGCCCGCGAGCCCGATCGTAGCCCCGAGTCCCAGCCGCTTGAGGAATGCCCGCCGATCTCCATTCACACGCTGGTCTTCGCCGAGTCGATCGCTCATGATGGATATTCCTGGTAAACCGTGGATAGCAGGCGTCGTGCTCCGAGACGACATGCTACCGTCGCACGTCGAGACAAAGCGAGGGAGGACCCGATGCAGGAGGAACTCCTCAGCCTGTTAGCACCTCGAAGGGGCCATTTCCGGCTGGAATCCGGCCATCACGGTGACCTCTGGCTGGAGATCCCCCGGCTTTACCTGCGGCCCGGCCGCCTCCGGCCGTTCGCGGCCGAACTGGCCCGGCGACTCGCCTCGCACGACATCGAGGCGGTGTGCGGCCCCCTGGTCGAAGGGGCCTTCCTGGCGCAGATGGTGGCCGAGGAACTGGAGGTCGAGTTCTCTTTCGCGGAGCAGTTCACCCGACCGCAAGGCGACGGCCTGTATCCGATCGGATACCGCATCCCCGACGCCCTCCGACCGACCCTCCGTGGCAAGACCGTCGCCGTCGTGGACGACGTCATCAACGCCGGGTCGGCGGTCCGAGGGGCCTTGGCCGACCTCCACGCCTGCGGCGCGACCCCGGCAGCCATCGGTGCCCTCCTGGTCCTCGGCTCCTCCGCATCGGGACTCGCCGCGAGCGAACGCGTCGCGATGGAAAGCCTGGCATCCTTGCCGAACCGCCTCTGGGAGCCGACCCGTTGTCCCTTATGTGCTTCCGGTGTACCGCTGGAGGGCCTGATCATCGGAGAGACCGGTCGCGAGGATTCGGCCCCGAGCGTCCCGCCGTATCTTTCTCCCACCGTCGACCACGTCGGATCGCATCAGACCGAGGAGCCTCGCGACGGCCCCGTTCGCAAGAATGATCGGTTCCCCATCGTCCGGCCTCATGCTCGGGGCGGGCTGGGCGAGGTCTTCGTCGCGCTCGACCCCGAGCTCGACCGCCATGTCGCCCTGAAGGAGCTCCAGGCCCATCACGCGTATGACCCGTCCAGCCAGGCGCGTTTCCTCCGCGAGGCTCGGGTCACCGGGCGGCTGGAGCACCCGGGGATCGTGCCGGTCTATGGCCTGGGTCGACATGCCGACGGCCGCCCGTACTACGTCATGCGATTCATCGAAGGCGAGACGCTCAGCCAGGCCATCGAGCGGTTTCACGGCCAGGAGGGAATGCTTCGCGACAAGCCCGCCGGGCGAGAGATCGCGTTCCGACGCCTGCTGCGCAGCCTCGTCGACGCCTGCAACGCGGTCGCCTACGCGCACAGCCGGGGCGTCGTGCATCGCGACCTCAAGCCCGAGAACATCATGCTCGGCCGGTTCGGCGAGACGCTCGTCGTCGACTGGGGGATCGCCAAGGCGTTCGCCGAGCCTCCCGGCGAGGCAGCCGATGGATCATCCCCCGATCCGCTCGCGGACGATGCGTCGTTGACCCGGCCCGGCTCGGCGATCGGGACCCCGCAGTACATGAGCCCCGAGCAGGCATCGGGCGAGTTGGAGCGGGTCGGGCCGGCCAGCGACGTCTACAGCCTGGGCGCGACCTTCTATTGCTTACTGGTCGGCCACGGCCCCTTCTCATCCGGCGGCGTCGCCGACGTCTTGCATCGCGTCGGCCGCGGCATCTTCCCCGCGCCGCGACGGCTGCGACGCTCGATTGATCCGGCGCTGGAGGCGCTCTGCCTGAAGGCCATGGCGCTGCGGCCGGAGGGCCGTCTCGCCGGCCCGCTCGCCCTGGCCGAGGGCATCGAAGCCTGGATGGCGGACGTCCGCCACCGCAGCGAGCAGGAGCAGGCGGCCCACGACGTGAAGCGGTCGATGGCCCGGCTCTGCATCGAGCGGGCCCACAACCGGTTCGACCGCGAGCAGCACGACGAGGGGATGCTCTGGCTGGCCCGCGCCCTGGAGCATGTCCCGCCCGACGCGCCGGGCCTGGATCGCGCCGTCCGGGCGAGCCT
This sequence comes from uncultured Planctomycetota bacterium, assembly GCA_963777695.1. Lineage (GTDB taxonomy): Bacteria > Planctomycetota > Planctomycetia > Isosphaerales > Isosphaeraceae > CAVZRC01. The sequence goes on along the minus strand of CAVZRC010000004.1, from coordinate 3,589,154 downwards.
GGGCGGCTGGCATGCCGGGGCGAAGCGGATCGAACGCACGCTCGCTCATGGCGGCGTCGTCCACGGCGTGGTGTTCAGCCCCGATGGGCGCAGCCTCGCCACCGTCTGCGACGATCGACTGGCCCGCCTCTGGGACCTCGCCAAGGGCGCGCCGCTCTCGGCACCGATGGGCCACGACGACGACGTCCACGCGATCGCGTTCCATCCGGACGGCACGATGATCGCCACGGTGGGACGCGACGGGGCCTTGCGCCGATGGGAAGCCGTCACCGGGACCTCGATCGGCGTCGCCCTCCGGCACGAAGCCCCGGTCACCGTCGTGCGGTTCAGCCCCGACGGTTCCACGATCGCGACCGCGAGCCGGTCGAATGCGACCTGCCTCTGGGACGCCGCGACCGGGAGCGCGATCGACGCGACCTCGACGACCGGGCACGACACGGCCGTCCTGGACATCGCCTTCCATCCCGACGGCACGCTGCTCGCGGCCTCGGGCGACGACGGCCAGGTCTGGCTGCGGGAGACGGCAACCGGACGGCGGCTCGACGCGACCCTGAGTCACGAGGCGGCCGTCCCCTCGCTGGTGTTCGGCCGGGATGGCCGGACGCTGCTCACCGGCTGCCGCGACGGCCGTGCCCGGCTCTGGGACCTCTCGGGATCGAGCCTCCTGGTCGAGTTCCCCCACCGCGCCGAGGTCGGTCGCGTCGCCGTCAGCCCCGACGGAGGGTCGGCCGCGACCGCCTGCCACGACGGGACCGCCCGGCTCTGGGACCTCGCCACGGGCAAGCCGATCGGCGAGCCGATGACCCACCGGGCTCGGGTCGATTGCGTCGCGTTCAGCCACGATGGCTCGATGGTCGCGACGGGAAGCCAGGACGGGTCCGGCCGGCTCTGGGATGCCGGCACGGCCCTGCCGATCGGCCCGTCCCTGGAACACCGCGGCGCCGTGCACGCGATGGCGTTCAGCCCCGACGGCCGTCGGCTCGCCACGGCCTGCTCCGACGGCCATGCGCGATGCTGGCGCGTCCCCACTCCCCTCCCCGGGCCCGCCGAGCGGATCGCCTGCTGGATCCGCGTCGCGACCGAGCTCGAATTCGACGAGGGCGACGCGATCCGTCGCATGGACCAACTGGCCGTCTGGGAGCTCCGCCGCCACCTCCAGGAACTGGGCGGGCCGCCGGTCAAGTGAAGTCGTCGTCCCGTGGCGGGTCTCCATTGAGAGAGGAATCGTGATCAAATGAGCGTCAACCCATCTCCGACACCTCGCTCCGCGAGCTGGTATCAACCCCGGATCTGGCACCTCGCGCTGCTGGTCCTGTTCGTCGCGCTGGCCTTGGCCGACATCCAGGACCAGCGCATGCATGAGCCGCTCCTCATCGCCCTGGCCATTGGGGGCTTCGCGCTGTATGGGCTCATCGGCTGGATCGGTTGGTGGGTCGCCCGTCGTCGGCTCGAGTCGCGGCTCGGGCCGATGCTGCTGTTCATCCTCTACGCGATGACCATGGGTGCGTTCTTCCTGGTGGCGACCGTTATTTATCTGATCATCGAGTATCTTTATCGCGGCGGGCGACTTTGAGCTGACAGTCGGCCCATATTCCTTTGGGGCCGTCGCCACCCTGAAGGGATCCAGGATCAACTACCCCCAGCCACGAACTCTTCGCCCGACATCCCGATATCCCGAGCGATCTTGTGCAATAATACCGGTGAAATGTCTCTCCCTTTATGGTATGGCACGGTCGTGCCTCGTCCATCGGGATGACGAAATTGCTTGTGGGCACCGCGCTGCCGAACCTCGACGAATCCGAGCGATTGCAGACGTGAGATCACTTCTTGCGGTTTGAGGACCGGCAGTTTTGGCATGATCAGGCAACCTGTACGGTCTGGGTGCCCACGAAGTGCGAGTCCAAATCGGGTTCTCCGTCTTCCAAGAGCATCTCGATCACTTCTGAGAGATTTCGGCCCAATTCGTCGAGCGTCTCGCCCTGAGAATGGGCACCGGGAAAGCCTGGAACATATCCGACGTACAAGCCCGTGTCGGGGCAATGCTCGATCACAGCGGTAAACTGCCTCATCACCACCTCCAAACCCTCTTACCACATGCTGCCGCAAACTTCTTCGTCATTGCAATCGCCAGCGGCTCAGACGGTTCTCGACGCGTCGAGCCACACGCTCGCCGATCCGACCGATGAAGGCCGACAGCTCGTCCTGATTCTCGATCACGATCGCCTCGCCCGATCGAGTTCGTCGAACGCCTCGGCCGCGAATCTGCGGAGCGCCACCAGCTTCTCTTCATCCCGTTGCACCGGCATGCGTCGCCCTCCTCATCGGTTCTCCAGGATACGCCGATCTCCGAGAAATGTCGATCGAGACCCATGATTCCATTACCGCCGCGCGAGCCGGGCGGGCGGGTTCGCCGTCGTCGCGCAGGCCGGGCAGACGAGCCGGCCCTGTCGGGTGACGGCGAACGCGAAGGTCGGATGACGGCACCCGGGGCAGACGGCCGCCTCGATGGCCTCAACAAGCGGGTCCCATACCCATTCCAGCCGGTCGATGACCGAACCCGACGCCGACGCGATCACGGCCGTGCGCAGGAGCAGTTTGGGCTGGTGGACGACCAGGAGATTGAGCAACTTCAGGTGGACCTTCAACTGGCTCTTCCGCTTCAGCTCGGCACCGCGCAACTGCTCTTCGCGCTCGAGTCCCTCGATCCTCGCGGCGAACTTCGCGGGATCCTCCTCGCGATTGCGGGCCTTCTTCGCCTGCTCCTCGACCTCGGCGCGGAGGTCGGCGTAATAGCGGCCGATCCGCTCGAGCTGACGGTCCAGGCGCTCGTGCAGCTCGCGAAAATAGGTGTTGGCCAGCGCCGAGAGGGTCCGGACCACGCGTTCGCGGGCGATCGGGTAGGCCGAGGCCAGCCTCGGGTGCGGCGCCTCGGGCAGCGGCGACCACGGCCTCTCGGCCAGGTGGCCGCGATCGAGCAATTCCTCCAGGTGCCGGACTTGCCGGCCATGGTGTACGTCGATCGCCACCGTCAGCAGGTCCTGCTCCTTCTGGTCGCTGACGAACGTCGCCTCGAACCAGAAGACCGCCTGGGGGAAGTGCATGGCTCGCGTCCGTTCGACCTTCAGGCCGAACCCCGACGGCAGCGTGACCGCCCGTCGCAGCCGGTCTTCCACGCCCTGCGCGACCAGGTTCAGGCCGACCCGGTAGAGTTCGACGTGCCGGCCTCGACTCACGGCGTCGGCCAGGAGGCGGTCGACCAGCGGCGTCCCGTAGCTGGCCAGTTGCGACCCGGGATGCTCGGGGATCGCCTCGGGATCGAACGCCAACCGCACCAGCTCCGGCTCCCCGGCCGCCGACTGGCTCGGCAGCATCAGGTCGTAGACCTGCGGCTCGATCTCGTCCCACATGCCGCCGCTCACCACCGCGTAATCGCGGAGGAACTCCTCCAGCGGCGACAGGGCAGGGGCGGGTCTGTTGGGATCTGTGCTCATGGTCTTCCTGAGTGGCACGTAGGTCAGGCTTTCGAGCCTGACTCCCCAGGGCGTCGGGCTGGAAAGCCTGACCTACATTCTAGCCTGCGTCGAGGTTACTGATCCGGTGCAAACCGGTTGCCGAAGAGCTTGTCGTCGATCGCGCGCTGGTCGAAATAGGCCCGCTTGGCCACGAGGAGGCGGTCGCCCAGGTCCTCGATGCGACGGGCGAATTCGCCCTGATCGGCCGACTCGGCCCAGAGGTCGGCGACGACGTCCGGGAACTCGCGATCGTCCTCGAGGTTGCCCAGGATCATGTCGACCTCGCCGATGACCAGCTCGAACATGTTGAGCTTGGCCTCGAGGAGGTGGAGCACGGCCGCCTCGACGGTGTCGGCGGCGACCAGGTTGAAGACGTGGACGTCGTGCGTCTGGCCGATCCGGCTGAGCCGGCCGATCCGCTGCTCGATCTTCATGGGGTTCCACGGCAGGTCGAAGTTGCAGATGGCATGGGCGAACTGGAGGTTGCGGCCCTCGCTGCCGGCCTCGGTGCACAGGAGGATCCGCGCCCGGCCGCGGAAGCGCTCGATCGCCGCCTCCTTCTCCAGCCGCGACAGCCCGCCGTGGAACACCGCGACGTCGTGCCCGGCCTGCCTGAGCCGGCGATCGAGCATGTCCTGGGTCGCCCGGAACTGGGTGAAGATCACCATCTTGTCGCGGTACTCGCCGACCAGCCCGAGGAGCCGGTCGACCTTCGCGCTATCATGCTGCGCCTCGGCGCGACCGGCCAGCTCGACCAGCCGCGCCCGATCCGATGCCGCCAGCTTCGGCTGCTCGGCGACCTTCGCGAGCGTCCCGGCCGCCGCCTGGCTCGAGCTGCCCATCGCCATCTGGAGGCTCAGGAGCGCCATCCGGTTGAGGACCGCTCCCTCCTTCGCCTTGTCCTTCTCCTTCACCTTGGACTTCTCCTGCGACGCGCGGAGATGTCCGCGTACGAATGCCGTCACGTCCTGGTAGAGGGACTGTTCCGGCGGCGAGAGCGTCAGGCTCTCGGTCTTCGCCCACCGACGGGTGAACTGCAAGCCGACGGTGCTCCGACGGTTGCGGATCATCACCTCGGCCAGAAGCTCGTGCAGCTCGTCCACGTGGCGCGGGGTCAGCTTGTCGTGCTTGTCCATGAAGTGCTTCTGGAACTGCCGCGCCGTGCTCAACAGCCCGGGCTCCAGCAGCGTGACCAGGTTGAACAGCTCCTCCAGGTTATTCTGCACGGGGGTCGCGGTCAGGAGCAGGATGAACTGCTTCTGGATCTCGCTGGCGAACTTCCAGCTCTGGGTGTTGCGATTGCGGAGGTGATGGGCCTCGTCGACGATGACGATGTCCCACCGTCGCGCGAGGATCGCCGATCGGTGCGGCTCGCGCTTGGCGGTGTGGATCGAGGCGATCACGCGGTCGAACTCGCCCCAGGCGGCCTGGCCGCGGTCGCGGAAGGCGGGGTCGTCGTGGCTGATCAGCTCGATCGAGAACTTGCGGCGCATCTCGCCCTGCCACTGCTCGATCAGCGACGGCGGGACCAGCACGAGGACCGACCGGGCGAGACCGCGGATCATCAGCTCGCGAGAGCACGAGCCCGGCCTCGATGGTCTTGCCCAGCCCGACCTCGTCGCAGAGCATGGCCCGGCCGCGGAACCGCCTCAGGACGGTCTTGGCCGTGCGGATCTGGTGCTCGAGCAGCTCGATGTCGCGGACCATCGGCAGGGCGATCAGGCGGTCGAAGCCGGAATGCGTGGCCAAGCGGGCCGCCTGGATCGCCAGGTCGAATTGTTCGAGGCCCGCCGGCGCCGGGCTGACGCCCTCGACAACCGGCCAGTCGGCCGCGTCGAAGTCGATGGGAACCCCTTGGTCGGTCACGACGGCGCCGTCGACCGGATGCGGCGCCCCCGGCTCGACGATCAGCCGGAACCGGCCGGGCGCGCGATACTCCAGCCAGAGCGCCGGGGCGGCCGATCGGGAGACGGCCTCGCCCAGCTTCGGCAGCATGAGCGAACCGGTCGCGAGGTCGAGCGTCAGTTCCAGCGGACGCCCCGCGGGGTCCTCGACCTGCTCGATGGGGAATCCGTCCGGCCCCAGGATCCTGGGGAGGCTCAGCCGGCCGGTCGAGCCGATCGGTTCGACCTCGAACCGGTCGCCGGGCTCCAACTCCGCCCCGGGGAAGACTGAGGGATAAGAAAGCGACATGCCCACGCGCTGACGGACGATTGAAGTTCCGCAGTCCCAGGAGTTGCCGGCCGAGCCAACGTAGCCAGATTTGACAGGCACAAGTTCAGTGTCATTCTAACGGAAGACTGGCCCACCTTCAAATCGGCGGACTTCTCCGGTGCGGACCACGTACCAGGTCGCCCTGCGGGATCTCGAGGCGGGATCCCTCATCGGATCGTGAAGGAAATGCGGCGCGGGTGAGAGTAGACGTTCATCCGACGGTCGCGCAGGAAGCCGATCAGGGTCTGTCCGCTCTCCTCGGCGAATTCGACCGCGAGGCGCGAGGGCGCGGACACGGCGGCGACCACCGGCACGCGGGCCGCCAGCGCCTTCTGCATGATCTCGAACGAGCTGCGTCCGGAAATGACCAGGACATGGCGGTCCATCGGGATCAGGCCGTTGAACAGGCAATGGCCGACGATCTTGTCGACTGCATTATGCCGGCCGACATCCTCGCGGAGGACGATCAATCGTCCCGCCGCATCGAACAGGGCCGCCGCGTGCAGTCCGCCGGTCCGTTCGAAGGTCGCCTGGGACGCCCGCATCGTCCCGGGCAGGGTCGCGAGCAATTCCGCGTCGATCACCAGATCGCTCCGGACGGGCGGGAACCGGCCGTGGACGGACGCGATCGTCGCCTTCCCGCACAGCCCGCAACTCGAGCTGGCGAAGAGATGGCGGGTCAGTCGATGGAAATTGACCGGGACGTCGGGAGCGAGCACGACGTTGAGGACATTATCGTCCGGGTTGCGGGAGCAATGCCGGATCGAGCTGACGTCCTGTCGGCGATGGAGGATGCCCTCCGTGAGGAGGAGTCCGACCGCGAGCTCCTCGTCGTGGCCGGGGGTGCGCATGGTGACGCTGATCGCCCGGCCCTGGACGCGGATCTCCAGCGGCTCCTCCTCGACGACCTCGTCCGACTCTTCGCGGGCGATTTCACCGTCCCAACGCAGGATCCGCATGCCCGTCCCTCTCGTGTGGAATTCCGTCTCCTGCCCGATGCCGGGACAAGCTGTCTCCCAACGTCTCGAGCAGGACCGTGCCCGCGGACAGGGCGCGGCGGACCTTCGGGTTCCAGAGGAACGACTTCAGGAATGACCACAAGCTCGGCGGTTCCGGCTGCCGGACGATCGACCTCACGGCTTGCGGGACGGCTTGCGTGAAGACCTTGAGCTCATCGGGATCGATCGCTCCCAGCATGTTGACCGCCAGCATCAGGTTGCGAATGCCTCGGATCGATCCCGGCGATTTCGCCGCGTCGACGGCGATCTCGAGGACCTTGTCGCTCGATCCCAGCGCCCCGCGCAGGAGCTCGAGGACGCCGCGGTCTTGCAGCCCCTGGAGCACTTCCAGGGCGGCCAGGAGCGCCTCGGCGTGCTCCGCCGGCGCATCAAGGAGCCGGTCTTGCAGCTCGGCGCGGGGATCATAAGTCGGCCGCTCCAGCGTGATGGGTCGAGCCATGGATTTCACTCCGTCTTCTGCCCGTTCCGGGTCGGGGCCAGTTCGATGATCGGGAGGGAATAGTCGGCGCGGTTCCACTTGAGTTCGACCTGGACGCCCCGTTGCGGCGTCGGGTGCCCGAAGCGGGGGTTCGACGCGGGGCATCGGGCTCTCGTCCACTCCGGGCAAGACTCGCATGCGCACGGACGCTTCCTTGTAGGCCGGCGTATGCGTCACGGCGTCCGTATGGCTGCCGATCAGCCGATTCACCGGCGATTCGCTCGAATTCATCGGCATGAAGAGCTGCTTGCCGTGGACCCGATCGGTCACCAGGGCACGGACGAAGACGCGGCCGTACCGCGAGATCAATTCGACGCGGCGTCCCGCTCTGGATCCCTCGCTCCTCGGCCAGCTCGGGAGACACCTCGACGAACACATCGGGAGTCTTCTGCCGGATCCCTGCGACCCGGTACGTCATGTTCCCCTCGTGGAAGTGCTCGAGCAGATTGCCGTTGTTCAGGTGCAGGTCGAATTCCGCGTCGGGTTGTTCGGCCGGCTCGGACCAGGCGCACCGGGAAGAGCCTCGCCTTGCCGTCGGGGAAGGGGAACCCCTGGGTGAACAGGAGCGGCTCGTCGCGTGCCGTCGGCGGCGACCGGCCACTGGAGCGACCGGTAGCCCTCGAGCCGATCGTAGGAGACGCCCGCGAAGAGCGGCGTCAACGACGCGATCTCGTCCATGATCTCCGAGGGATGTTGGTAACTCCATCTCGCACCGAGCTGGTTCGCGATGTCGCGGATGATCCGCCAGTCGGGCCGGCTCCCCTCGAGGGGCTCGAAGACCTGGTAGAGCCGCTGGATTCGCCGCTCGGTGCTGGTGAAGGTCCCTTCCTTCTCGAGGCTCGGCGCGGCCGGGAGGACGACGTCGGCGAATCGGCAGGTGTAGCTGAAGAAGATGTCCTGGACGACGAAGAAGTCGAGCTTGGCGAAGGCGTCCTGGACGTAGTTCGCGTTCGAGTCGACCAGGCTCATCTCCTCGCCGAAGAGGTACATCGCCTTGAGCTTGCCGTCCTGGATCGCCTCGACCATCTCGTGGTTGTCGAGCCCCTTGGTGGTCGGCAGCTTGACGCCCCAGGCCGCCTCGAACCGTGCCCGGACCTCGGGGTCGTCGACGGATTGATAGCCGGGGAGCTGGTTCGGCATCGCGCCGTGGTCGCTCGCCCCTTGCACGTTGTTGTGGCCGCGCAAGGGATAGGCGCCCGTCCCGGGCCGCATGTAATTGCCGGTGACCAGGAGCAGGTTCGAGATCGCCGTCGAGGTGTCGGACGCCATCGTGTGCTGGGTCACGCCCATGGCCCAGAGGATGCAGACGCCGTCCGCCTCGGCGATCATGTGCGCGACCTTCTTCGATCGTCTCGATGGAGAGCCCGCACGCCTTCTCGGCGGCCTCGAGCGTGAATGGTTCGAGGCTCTTCCGGTAGTCGTCCAGGCCGTTGACCCATCGGTCGAGGAACTCCGTCTTCGCCAGGCCCGTCTTCGAGGATGTAGCGGCTGATCGCCGACAGCCAGACGAGGTCGGTGCCGGGATGGGGCCGGAAGAAGACGTCGGCGCGCCTGGCCATCTCGTGCTCGCGAAGGTCGGCGACGATCAGCTTCTGGCCGCGGAGCTTGTGGGCGCTCTTCACGCGGGTCGCGAGCGACCGGGTGGCTCTCGGCCGTGTTGCTGCCGATGATCAGGACGAGGCCGGCCTTGTCGATGTCGGTGATCGAGCCGGAATCGCCGCCGTAGCCGACGGTGCGGAACAGCCCCATGCGTGGCCGGCGCCTGGCAATAGCGCGAGCAGTTGTCGATGTTGTTCGTGCCGATGACGGCGCGGGCCAGCTTCTGCATCAGGTAGCTCTCCTCGTTGGTGCACTTCGACGAGGAGATGAACGCGAGCGCGTCGGGGCCGTGCTGCGCCTTGATCTCGGCCAGTCGTCGCGCGACCAGATCCGAGGGCCTCGTCCCAGCTCGCCTCGCGGAACTGGTCGCCCTCGCGGATCAGGGGCTTGGTCAGGCGATCCGCGCTGTTGACGAAGTCCCAGCCGAACTTCCCCTTGACGCAGGTCGAGATCCCGTTGGTCGGGCCGTGCTCGGGCTCGATCTTGAGGATGTGCCGGTCCTTCGTCCAGACGTCGAAGCTGCAGCCGACGCCGCAGTAGGTGCAGACGGTCTTGGTCCGGCGGATCGCGGGACTCGCGCATCGCCGATTCGGCCTCGGAGACCTTCAGGATCGTCCCGTAGCCGGCCTCGGGCTCGATCGCCCTTGACGATGTCGATCATGCCCGTCGAGCGCCGGCTTCGGCAGGCCCGTCAGGAAGCCGGCGTGGCCGAGCATCGACTTCTCCATCAGGGCGTTGCACGGGCAGACCGTGACGCAATGGCCGCACGAGACGCAGCTCGATTCGCCGATCGTCGAGCCGCCGTCCCAGAGCACGCGGGGATGCTCGTCGTCCCAGTTGATCGAGAGGGTCTCGTTGACCTCGACATTCTGGCATGCCTCGACGCAGCGGCCGCAGAGCATGCACTGGTCGGGATCGTAGCGATAGAAGGGGTTGGTGTTGTCGACCTCGTAGGGCTTCGGCTGTGAACGGGATCGCCTGGTGCTCGACCGCGAGCATCTTCGTCGTGTTGTGGATGGTGCAGTTGCCGTTGTTGTTGTCGCAGACCGTGCAATACAGCATGTGGTTGGCGAGGATCCGGTCGAACGCCTCGCGCTGGGCGGCCGAGGCCGGCGGCGGAGTCTTGTCGACGACCTCCATCCCGTCGGCGTCACCGTCGTGGCGCACAGGCCCGGACGAGCTTCCCGTCCACCTCGACCATGCACGTGTCGCACGTCTGGATCGGCCCGAGTTGCGGGTGGTAGCAGACGGCCGGCAGTTCGATGCCGTCGCGAAGGATGACGTCGATGAGGCGTTCGCCGGCCCGTGCGTCCCAGCCGACCCGTTGATCGAGAGCCTGCTCATCTTCCCCACTCCATCGTTCGATGCGCGTCCGGACCGCGGGACTTCAGGAGACCCCATGGGCGGCCTCCATCACCGGGATGCTCGTGGATGAGCATGCGACGCCATGATCGAGGCGAGGGAATGCGTCCTCCTGCGATTCCTCAACCGTCGCATCGATGCATTCGAGGTCCTTCTCGATGAGGATCTTGAGCAACGCCCCGTCCGAATCGCCTGGGTCGCGTAGATCCCTACCCGTCGGTCGTAGCACCATTCGAGGGCCCGATCCGTCGGCACGAGGACGCGGATCATTTCGCCATCCTCGAACGTTGCGGTCACGGACGGAACATCTCCGGGTCGAGGACAGGACGTACTTCGAGCCGATGGCGGCCGGCCACATCGAATGTCGTGGATTCCTCGACGACGCCCGGCGCGAGCATGCGACGAGACTTCCGATCGACCCAGACGCAAGCGGATCGAGTTACCCTTGATTCTCAGTTTCATGCGGAGAACTCCTGCTCAATGAATCGATCGACTGTTCGACGCCGTGCGCCTCCAGTACTTTGCCACGAATCGAGCGAAACATGTTGAAGAAATAGCCGACCACCAGCGCGATGCCGACCAGCCACCAGGTCAGGGCGACGCGCAACCCATATCCCGCCGAGGCGGTGTTCCGGGCCGAGAGGCCGAAGGAGGGATCGATCGTCGACCGCAGCCAGTAGGGTAATTGCCGATCATGGTCGCTCGCGAGCAGGCCGAGAAGGAATGCGGACGACGCGAGGAAAGCCGGAAGTTCTCGGCCCTGTCGAGGAAAAAAAGGACGCGGCCGAAGCCTCCCGAGCGAGAGGATCACGAACAGGACGGACCAGGGACGAGCGATCAAGTTGGTGAAGACCTCGTGCTGGACCGCCGCCGTGAAGAGTGTCACGGCGATCCAAAACGGGAGGATCAGCCGCCAGGCTTTCCGGGCGTAGGCGAGGCTTCGATCGTGGACGGGTCCCGTGGTCCTCCAGGCCAGGATAGGTCGCGCCGTGTCCGGCCAAAGCGACGGCCGCGAAGAGCCGACGAGCGCCGTGTACGCGTCGAGGATGCCGGGATGCCGGCCGGGCAGAAATTCGGTGAAAAGCGGCATGTTCGACAGGCCGTCCGGCCCGAGCGGCACCCCCCGGACGAGATTGCCGAGCGACGCGCCGAACACGACGGCCAGGAGGGTCGAGGCGGTCGGAGAACACGGTATCCCAGAATTCGCGCCAGAGCGGATTGTCCTGGTGAGAGCGGAACTCGATCGCCACCCCGCGGAGGATCAAGAGCCAGAGCACGATCATCAACGCCAGGTAAAAGCCGCTGAAGGCCGTCGAATAGGCCCTCGGGAAGGCCATGAACAGGACCCCGCCCGCGGCGATCAGCCAGACCTCGTTGCCGTCCCAGATCGGGCCCGATCGCCGACGAGCACGACCCGACGCTCCTCGTCGGTGCGGGCGACGAGGCGATGCAAGATGCCGACCCCGAGATCGAACCCGTCGAGCACGACATAGATGGCGAGCATCGCCGAGGCGATCGCGAACCAGATCGTTTCCATCGTCGGCACCTCGCCTATCAGCGTGAGCGACCGGGCCGCGATCGATCTCCTTCGGACCTGGAGGACGAAGAGGACGCCCAGGAGCAGGTACAGCCCGGCAAAGCCCAGGTGGTGAAGACCACGTCGCCCGGATTGACGAGCGACGAGCCGGCGTCGCCGTCCGCATCAGGCCGTAGACGATCCAGGGCTGGCGCCCAGCTCGGCCGTCCACCATCCGGCCGTCGTGGCGATGTAAGGGAACGGGAAGGCGAGCATCAGGACCCAGAGCATCGGTCGGGTCCGCTGTCAGCCTGTCGCGCCAGAGCAGAATGCCGCACGCCCATCGACCAGCGATGAAGAGCGTCCCCAGCCCGACCATGATGTGATAGCTGATAATAGAGCAACTCGACGTTCGGCGGCCATTCGTCCTTCGGGAAGTCGTTCAACCCCTTGACCGTGCTGCCGAAGGTCCCGTACGCCAGGAAGCTGAGCACGCCGGGCACGACGATCGGGTTCTCCAGCTTGCGGCGGCGACATTGGGCTGGCCGATGATGGCCAGCTCCGCATACGGCCCGCTCGCGAACAGTCCCTCCATCGCGGCGAGCGTCGCGGGCTGGTGCTTCGCGAGCAGCTTCCCCTGGCCATCCCCGGCCGGGAAGGCGACCAGGAGGCTGGACACCAGGCCGGCGATGACGCCGGTGCCGCAGGCAGATCGTCGCGTGGCTCGGCGATGCTGTCCCATCAAGAGCCAATAAGCGCCCGACCGCCGCGACCACGAACGAGGCCGTCACCACCGAAGCCATCATGTTATGGGCGTATTGCCAGAAAGCCCACGGATTGAAGAGGAATGCCCGGAAATCCGGCCAGATGCAGGACGCCGTCCTTGCCGATCGCATGACCCGACCGGATGCTGCATGAACGCGTTGGTGACGATGATGAAGTATCCCGACAGCCAGGAGCCGAGGAACAGGGCGACGGCCGCGGCGAGGTGGCCCTTGGGCCCCAGACGCTTCTCCCCGAAGAGGAACAGGCCGAGGAACGTCGATTCCAGGAAGAAGGCGAAGAGCCCCTCCATCGCCAGGGCCTGGCCGATCACCTCCCCGGCGAAATCGGAGAACCGCGCCCAGTTGGTGCCGAACTGGAACTCGAGCGGGATGCCGGTGACCACCCCCATGGCGAAATTGAGGCCGAAGATCTGCGCCCAGAAACGGGCCACCTCGTCGTAACGCCCATCGCCGCCGCGGATCGCCATGGTCTTGAACACGACGATGAGTAGCGCCAGCCCCATCGTCAACTGGGGGAATAAGTAGTGGTATGTGATCGTCAAGACAAACTGGATGCGGTGCCAGGTCGTGACATCGGTCATCGGTCGATCTCCACTGCACGCGGCGCCCGTCGCCGGGCGCGGGAAGGGCGGGACGATAGGCGCCTCACCCCAAGAGGATGACGAGGGACTGCGAGTCGACGATCGCGGTCCATCCCGCGAGCGGCTCGTGTCGATTCATCTCTCGGGATGACTTCCGCTACGGAGCTAGTAAGCGTGAAGGTCGGACAGGGACCTCGGTCGGGCGCCGGGCAGCAGGACGGTGGACGAGCGCGAAACGACCGTTGCCATCCGGCGATTTCCCGGATCGCTCCCCGAGGTGCGACCGCCTCCGGGAGCGTTCGAGATGTCGCCGTCGAGAATCCGGGGAGTGGGAAAAGGCGAATCGGGACGCGCCGCTTTACAGGCGGCTCCGGGGCGAATAACATCAAGGTGGACAATTCACGGCATCGCGTCGCGTGGTGCGCAGTCGTCGCGGCGATTTGCCGGCTGGGCGGCGTCGCGTGTCTTCTACCCGTCCCCGTCGCGGAAGTGAGGCCCGAAATGGCTCAAGCCATCGTCAACCCGGAAGATCTCCGCCGATTCGCTGCAAGGCTCAAGCAATTCAATAACGAGATGATGACCCAGTTGACCACATTGCACGGTCAACTCAGCGGCCTGGGCCAGTCCTGGCGCGACCGCGAGCACGACAAGTTCGTCGAGGAATTCGAGCAGACCCTCCAGGTCGTGAAGCGATTCGTTGACTCGACCAATCAACACATCCCATTCCTGCTCCGCAAGGCGGAACGGATCGAGGAATACTTGCAGCAGCGGTAATGGTCCTTGGTCCTTCGGTCCTTCGCCGGGAATAGCCTCGCAATCGTCTGATGGATCCGCCCGTGATCGCCCCCGCCACGGCGCCCCAACTCGACCGGATCAAGCCGACAAGGACCCAACGACTCGAGGACAAAGGACTCAAGGACAAAGGACAAACCGAGATGAGCCGATCCGCCAACGTCCTGTCCGTCCAGACGCTCAAGGACTTCAAGAACTCGATGATCACCTTCGCCGAGGAGCGCGGAACGCGCTCGGCGGGGTCGACATGGAGCTGCGTCGGATGCGCGACTGGCTCGAGCGCGACCAGCTCGGCTACTGGCAGGCGCAGGTCAAGCGGCGTCAGGAGGACCTGATGCAGGCGCGGTCGGACCTGCACCGCAAGAAGGTGTCGCAGCAGGGCAGCGACGCCGTCTCCGACGCCGACGAGAAGGAGCGGCTCCGCGAGGCCCAGCGAAGGCTCCGGGTCGCCGAGGAGAAGGTGGCGATGGTCAAGAAGCTGATCCCGACGCTCACCCACGCCATCGCCGAGTACCACTCGCACTCCCAGCCGCTGGGCGACCATCTCGCCGGCGGGTTCGAACGCGGGCTGGTCGCGCTCGAGAAGATGACCCTCTCGCTGGAAGCCTACCTGGCGACCCGAGCCCCGACGGCACCCCGGAACGCGCCGGTCGAATCCGCCGTCGGCGGCCCGACCGGCACCGGCGCATCGGCCACGACGACCGCCGCAGCCGATGACGTCCCCGGCGGGCAGAATACGACCGAAACCCATCCTGCCAACGGCGCGGCGACCGGTTCGCCGGCGCCGGTCGGCGAGGCCCTTGTCTCGGGGAAGACCTCATGAGCGCCCAGTCCGGACGGCTCCAACACGCCCTCAAACACCTGCGGGAACAGTGGGACATCGCCCAGGAGACCTGGGCCGACCAGAACGCCCAACAATTCGAGAAAATCCACATCATCCCCCTGGAACAGAACGTCAAACACGCGATCATCGGCATGGAGAAGCTCTCCGAGACCCTCGGGAAGATCCGTGCTCAATGTAAGGAAGATTGAAGTGGCTAGCGGCTAGCCACTCGCCTCTAGCGACCAGCTACTCTCGAAGGATTCATCCAAAATGCCCGAGTCGCCCCTCGTCCAGATCGAGACCAATGCGCTGAACGACCTGGAAGCCTTGATCGCCGTCCGGGCCAAGGATGAGACCGAGACCGAGACGGGATTCCGCCGCCGGATCGACCGCGAGGAGAAGGAGTATCAGGCCGGGTCGCAGCAGCTCGCCGCCAAGTTCAAGGGCGACTACCAGGCCATGGAGTCCGAGTTCGCACGCGCCAAGCAGACGGTCCTCCAGACGTACAATCGCGATTCGCAGGCGTGCGAGGCCGAGTATACCCAGGTCAAGCAGCAGATCGACGAGCAATACAAGAAGGAGCATCGCAAGGCCAAGAAGGCCAAGGAGGAGACCGGCTGGCATGCATTGACGGTCTTCGAGGGGACCCGCGACGAGGGGACCAAGTGGCGGCGCGCGACCGAGGCCAACTGGTCGGTCGCCATCGAAGAGCTGCACGTCCGCCAGGATGAGGCGAGCTTCCTCCTGAAACGGTGCGGCAAGCTCACGCTGGCTACTCCGGAGGAGGAGCCGGCGATCATGGCGGCCGCGGCCGCCGACCGCGCCGCCCGGCCCGCCCCGGAGCCCGACCCCGACGCGACCGAGGCCGACGCGCCCGCCGACGCGGCGACCGAGGCCGAGGCGACCAATCCATCGGCCGGCGACGACCCGCTCTCGCGACTCCGCGCCGACCTGATCATCATCGAGGAAGAGCTGCACGCCCTGGATGCCCTCAAGCTCCCCAAGTTTTTGCAGCTCCAGAACTTCGTCTGGCCGTTCCTGCTGGTCGGCGGCGCCGCCGGCGGCGGCGTCATCGCCACCACGGGCTCGGTGGTCGGGGCCGGCATCGCCGGAGGCGTCGTCGCAATCGGCACCGGCATCGGGTCGTATCTCGGGCTGGCCTCGATGGCCGGGCCCAAGGTCAAGCGCCACGCCGTCCCGCTCCGCAAGACGCTCGAAGACGCCGAGCAGCTCGTCGAGCAGAACAAGGATTGGATCAAGAACGACTACGAGGCGAAGCTGAAGGAGTTCGAGGAGAAGCGGGTCAATCGCGTCCGCGACGCCGACGAGAAGATGGCCGCCGCCGTCGCCGAGGCCGAGCAGCGCCGCCAGGAGCAGCGCAAACTCGCCGACGCGAAATATCCCGCCAAGGCCGAGCAGATCCGCCAGCGTCGCGACGTTGACCTCAAGAAGGTCGAGGAGAAGTACCCGCCCCTCCTCGACGCGATCAAGAAGAAATACGCCCAGGACAAGCAGCAGTTCGAGGACGCCTACAGCAAGACCAAGGAGACCACCCAGGCCGCCTACGCCCAGGCCTGGCAGAAGCTGATCGACCACTGGACCGGCGGCATGGCGCGGATCGACGAGGCCCTGCGCGGCGTCAATGACGAGGCGTCGCGGCGATTCCTCGACTGGGACCGGCCCGAGCTCGACGGCTGGAAGCCGCCGGTCGAGGTCCCGCCCGGCCTCCAGTTCGGCCGGTTCTCGGTCGACCTCAGCCAGTTCCCCGACGGCATCCCGCGCGACCCGCGGCTCAAGTCGGTGCCGACCCACTTCGACCTGCCCGCCCTCCTGCCGTTCCCCATGACGGGCTCGATGCTCATCCGCGCCGCCGATGGCGGCAAGGACCAGGCCATCCCCTTGCTCCAGGCGCTGATGCTCCGCTACCTGACGTCCATCCCGGCCGGCAAGGTCCGCTTCACCATCGTCGACCCGGTCGGCCTCGGCGAGAACTTCGCCGCCTTCATGCACCTCGGCGACTACCACGAGCTCCTGGTCACCAACCGCATCTGGACCGAGTCGTCGCACATCGAGCAGCGCCTCACCGACGTGACCGAGCACATGGAGAACGTCATCCAGAAATACCTCCGCAACGAGTTCCAGACGATCGAGGAATACAACACGATGGCCGGCGAGGTCGCCGAGCCGTTCCGCATCGTCGTCGTCGCCAACTTCCCGACCAATTTCAACGACAACGCCATCCGGCGGCTGGTCAGCATCGTCAGCAGCGGGGCGCGTTGCGGCGTCTACGCCCTGATCATGCTCGACACCAAGCTCCAGCTCCCCTCCGGCTTCCAGCTCAAGGACATCGAGCAGCACTGCGTCAACATGATCTGGAAGGACAACAAGCTGAACTGGCGCGAGCCGAACCTGGGCAAGTACCCGCTTGCCCTCGACGCGCCCCCAGACCAGACCAAGTTCTCCAAGATCCTCCACCGCGTCGGCGCCGCGGCCCGCGACGCCAACCGCGTCGAGGTCCCCTTCGAGTTCATCGCGCCCAAGCCCGACCAGTTCTGGACCTTCGACAGCGGCAAGATCGTCGACATCCCGCTGGGCCGCGCCGGCGCCACCAAGCTCCAGCACCTCGTGCTGGGCAAGGGGACCTCGCAGCACGTGCTCACCTCCGGCAAGACGGGCTCGGGCAAATCGACCATGCTCCACGCCCTGATCACCAACGGCGCGCTGCGATACAACCCCGACCAGCTCGAGCTCTACCTGATCGACTTCAAGAAAGGCGTCGAGTTCAAGGTCTACGCCGCGATGCAACTGCCGCACGCCCGCGTCATCGCCGTCGAGAGCGAGCGCGAGTTCGGCCTGAGCGTGCTCCAGCGGCTCGACGTCGAGATGAAGGAACGCGGCGAGCTCTACCGGCAATACGGCGCCCAGGATCTGGGCGGCTTCCGCGCCGCGAGGCCCGAACAGCCCCTGCCGCGGATCCTCCTGGTCATCGACGAGTTCCAGGAGTTCTTCACCGAGGACGACAAGATCGCGCAGGAGGTCTCGCTGCTGCTGGACCGCCTCGTCCGCCAGGGTCGTGCCTTCGGCATGCACGTGATCCTGGGCTCGCAGACGCTCGGCGGGTCGTACTCGCTGCCCCGGGCGACCCTCGGCCAGATGGCCGTCCGCATCGCGCTGCAATGCTCCGAGGCCGACGCCCACATGATCCTCAGCGAGGACAATACCGCGGCCCGACTCCTCACCCGTCCCGGCGAGGCGATCTACAACGACGCCAACGGCATGATGGAGGGGAACAACCTCTTCCAGGTCGTTTGGTTGTCGGACGAGCGTCGCGAGAAATACCTGGAGCGGATCCAGGAGATGTCGCGCGAGCAGAACATGGTCAAGCCGCCGCCGATCGTGTTCGAAGGCAACCTGCCGGCCGAGGTGAGCCTGAACCCGCTCCTGAACCGCCTGCTCGACGCCAAGGAATGGCCCGAGGCCCCACGTGCCGACTCAGCCTGGCTGGGCGACGCAATCGCGATCAAGGACCCGACGGTCGTGGTGTTCCGCCCGCAGAGCGGCAGCAACGCCCTGATCGTCGGCCAGAACGACGAGGCGGCGCTGTCCATGCTGATGATGTCGGCCATCAGCATCGCGGCGCAGCACCCGCCGGTCGGCCCGCAGGCGTGCCGCATCTACCTCCTCGACGGCAGCCCGGTCGACTCGGGCCTCCACGGCAAGCTCGGCCAGCTCGCGAACATCCTGCCCCACCCGGTGAAGAACATCACCTGGCGCGAGCTGGGCGCCATGTACAACGAGCTGGCCGCCGAGATCGCCCGCCGACAGACCGATGCCTCCGAGGACCAGGCCCCGATCTTCATCTTCATCTACGACATCCAGCGGTTCCGCGACCTGCGCAAGTCGGACGACGACTTCGGCTTCTCGCGCTACGACGAGGACAAGCCGATGCCGGCGTCGAAGCTCTTCGGCGACGTGCTCCGCGACGGCCCGCCGCTGGGCATCCACACGATCATCTGGTGCGACAGCGTCAACAACCTGAACCGGACCTTCGACCGCCAGGGCACGAAGGAGTTCGAGAATCGCATCCTCTTCCAGATGAGCTCGAATGATTCGAGCACACTGATCGACACGCCGGCGGCCAGCAAGCTGGGCGAGAACCGGGCGCTGTACTACAGCGAGGAAGAGAACCGGACCGAGAAGTTCCGGCCATACGGGATTCCTGAGGCGGAATGGCTCGAGCAGGTGAAGCAGAAATTCGCCGCCCGCCCGCTCCCCGAGGTACCTGCGGTCCCCGTCCCGGCCAACGAGGTGCCCGTCCCGGCCAACGGGCACGGATCGCCGGCCGAGTCGACACGGCCGGCAGAACCCCAGCCGGTGGCTGCCCCGGTCCCGGTCCCGGCCGGGGATTTCGCGGTCGGCGCCGGCGACGGCAACGGATCGGCCGATGGCAACGGCTCTTCGGATGAGCCGCTGGCCGGCTGGCAATTCTCGTTCGAGGACGAGGCTGGCGAACCCAACGCCGAGAATCGTTGAGCGGAGACACCGATGTCGACCGACACCCAGCCGCAGTATCAGCACCTCGAGCGCGGCCCGGCTCGAACTACCGACAGCTCTGGCTCAAGGGCCGGCGGATCCGGGCCGCGGTCGTCTACGAGGTCGTCCACGGCCCCGACCCGCGCACTCCCGAGGAATTCGCGGAGGAGTATCAGGTCCCATTGGAGATGGTCCGCGATGCCCTCGATTATGTGACCCGGAATATGCCCCTGATCGAGCAGGAGCGAGAGCGGGAGCTGGCGAGGCTTCGCGCCGGGGGCCACTTGAACGGGCCAATACCACTATGAGGGTATTGGTTGACGAGAACATGAATAGTCCGCAGATCGCTTCACGACTTCGGGCTCAGGGCCACGATTGTGTCCTCGCCAGCGACGTCGGCCTACTGTCGGCCGCGGACCCTCGGGTGCTGATCTGGGCGATCGCGCAAGCTGTACCCGTCCTGACCCGCGATTCCGAAGACTTCGAGGATTTGCACGACCTGCTCATGGCCGCCGGTGGCCACCATCCGGGGATCCTCGTCGTCCGCTTCGACAGCGACCCTCGCAACAACATGACCGACCGGGCGATCGCGACGGCGATCACCAAGCTCGAAGCATCAGGCGTTCTCATCCCCGATCGCATTCACGTGCTCAACCAATGGCGATGAGCGGCCCGGAACACGCGCCTTCCCGATCGCATTCCTGTGCTCGACCCGTGGCGATGAGTACCCCACTCGTCAGGTGCGTCGGGTGTATACTTCCGCGTCGCCGTAGCTGACAAACTGACGATCGAGCCAGCGGGGGAGACGGTTCTTATCCATCAGCGATTCCAGCAGTTCGGTGAACGAGAGGGCGACCACCGGATTCTGCCCCGGTCGGCGCTGCGTATCAACGGTTCCCCGGCAGATCGGTCGAGGCCACCGGTCGAAGGACCATTGATCGGGATCCTCCGGACGGGGAGGGTCGAAATGGATGGCCAACCAGCTCCCATCCGCCAGCCATGCGAATCGGTGCCAGTTGCGCCCGCCGGGCATGAGTCTGATACGGAATCTCTCGGGAGCCTCGCCCCAGTCGAGCGGTTCGATATCGCTCGCGGCGACGATCCGGCAGGCCACCGCTCCGGCGCGGTCGAACAGCTCCGCCCCATCCGTCCGATGGTAGAACGTGGCCATATCCGCCGGCATGTACGTCTCGAGTTCGATCTGACCGCTGGGAAACGACTTATGTTCCGCGACCAGGCGTGCCAGCAGTGCTTCGATCTTCTCGACCTCTCGCACGGCCCAACCCACCTTCGGTCTCAGGGCCAGCGTCCGAGGGTCCTGCGTGACGCCGACCAGCCCGCCGATGGCCTCCATCCGCCGCTCGCGGCCGGTCGCCGCATTCTGCCAGAGGAACGGTACCCGCGACAGGCCCGGTGGCGCGATCAAGGTCTGGAAGCCCTCGCCGGTCTCGAAGATGGGGTTGCGCCGATCGCAAGGGCCATCGATGAAGCGGCGCAAGTACGGGAACAGCCTGGCGACCCAGCCGTTGATGACGTCCCCGCCGTATTGCGATCGGAGTTTGCAGATCGCTCCCCAATGGGCCAGGTCGACGTCGCCGCGACTGGCCCTCACGAACTGCTCGCAGATGGGAAGCAAGTGTGCCAGCCACCAATCGAGATCGAAGACTTCCAGGCCCTTGGCCTTATCGAGCAGGTGCTGCCAGTCGGCCGGAGTCCCTTCCATCGCGATCGAAGGGATCCCACATATGCCATAAACCAGGTACTCGAAATGCGCTCGAAGACATCCATCATCACGATCTGGCTCGCGGTGCGCTCGACCGGGCCGCTCGTGCTGAAGTCGCAGAGGAGCGTGTCGTGCACTCGGGGGCCGACATGCTCGCGGATCTGCCCCGTCCAGGACTCGAACGCCTCGGGCCAGGGATTCTCCGGCGATCCCTCCACCCAGTCGCGACACTCGAACGCCAGTTCCAGCTTCCCCTGGTGCGAGACGAACCGCGACCTCAGCCGCTCGCCGTGGATCGTCATGTGGTGGGCGACGCCCTGCGCGATCGTGATCCAGACGGCGTCCGGCGTGAGCACCAGCGGCCGATGTTCGTTGAAGGCCGTGTAAACGGCCGCGAGCAGGGATTGATAGTCAATGCCCTTGATCACGGTCCCGTGATAGTCGCAACAGCTCTCGATCTCGCCGCCGAGCGCGTGCTTCACGGCCTCGTGGGTCCGGCACTCCCGCAGGGGTTCCGTCGCCGGCGTCACCTCGTCCACGGCGAACGTGATCCCCGGCTGATATGCAGTCTGTTGCACAGGTGCCTCCTCGCGACGATGATTCGAGACTCGATGGCCCAGCCCGGCTCGGAGGGCTATTATATCAGGGAGGCCATCACGAATGGACAGGACCGCTCGCGATTCGACCTGCGCACCGCATTGCCGCCGGGCGGGGTGGGAGCCGGAATGCGTAGCCGTCGCTCGTACCGGCTTCAAGGAGTCGCGAACTCGAGTGAAGTCGACCGACCGGCCCTCTCGGCCAGCACGGCCCGAGCGGGACCGGCTCCCCCGACGATCAGCAGCGTCGCCGACTCGTCGCCGCGAGGCTTCAGCCGGGCGCGGAGGGCCTCCGGCGAGACGTCAACGCCCCGCACCTTGATCTCTAGCGTCCCGACGCGATGCCGCTCGATCATCCGCCGCATGTGCTTGAGGTCCATCGAACAGGCGTCGCGCACGGCGAAGGCGGTCAGGAACGGCGTCTCGAGACGATCCGCCGCCGTCAGGTAGTCGACCCCTTCGGCGACGCGGGAAATCCCGTGCGTCCGCGCGAACCCATCGAGCAGTCCGGCGCGAATCAGCGACGGGTCGGGGTCGTAGATCCACGACGCGAGCGGGGATACTCCGGCGAGCCCGGGTGGACCGGTATCGCGATCGGTCCAGGTAACGCCCTCGGGCAGGCGGGTCGCCCGGCGACGGCACGAGGCCGCCTCGCCGAACCAGACGGTCGCCTCCTTGCACTCGCCGCGCAGGCTGATCAGCTCGACCTCGAAGCCGGGGCCGGGGAAATGGCGCGCGAAGTCGGCCGCCGGGCTGAGCTTGATCGCCCCGGCGGGGACGCTCCGGACGATCGACTCCCAGACCGAGGGGCCCGGCGCGTAGTCCTCGAGCGCACGCGCCCTGCGATCGCCGATCGCCCGGCGGTCCGGGTCGAGATGGACCCACGCACCGCGAGGGATCGCGAAGCGTCTCCGCCCGCGACTGGACCGCCAGCACCCGATCGCCGACGTCGTAGACCTCGGCATTCCAGAGGAGCCGCCGGCACATCACCGGATCGAGGTCGACCGCCAGGACTCGCGACCGAGCCGCCATCGCGATCGCGTCGCCGCCGATCCCCGCGCAGAGATCCACCACGATCGGACAGGAGCCGAACCGCGCGGCCTTGTGGCGCGCGACCGGCTCGGCCGTCGATTGCTCGACCCCGGTCGCCTCGACCCACATCCGATCGCCGCGATCGAACTTCTCGGCGGCCTTCCGCCGCGCCATCGACAAACGGACCGCGGCGGCGACGGCCTCCGTCGCGGCGAGCTTCCGCAACCGGGCGAGGTCCGCCGGGCGGATCGATCGGATCGACGCGACCTCGGCGAGCAGGCGTTGGCCCGCATCGGACGTCAGGACCCGGTGCTCCTCGTCGACGGCCGAACCGTTCTGGACTCGTCCCTCGACCGGTCCGCGACTAGAATGAAAAGGCCGTGGCATGGGAGGATTCGTCTTCGTAGGGTGCTCTGTGAGCACCAATTGGCGGGGACTGTGCTCGCGGAGGTCGGCGTCGGTGCTCGCAGAGCACCCTACGTCGCGACTGGACCATGCGAGGGAGACGATCTTGTTCGAACACCTTGAGCGTCCGATACCCGAAGTCCCCTCCATTGTGCGCGAGCCGATCCACCTGGGCCAACTGCGGATCCCCTCGCGATTCTTCCTGGCGCCGCTGGCCGGTTACACGAGCCTGTCGTTCCGGCTGGCCGTGCGAGGATGCGGCGGGCTCGGCCTGGCGACGACCGACCTCGTCAACGCCCGGTCGTTGAATGAGGGGCGTCGGCGGGCCCTCGAGCTGGCCGAGACCTGCGACGCGGATCGTCCGCTGTCGATCCAGATCTACGGGGCGGTCATCGCCGACATGGAGCAGGCCGCCCGATGGGTGGAGGGCCAGGGCGTGCCGGCCGTCGACATCAACATGGGCTGCCCGGTCCGTAAGGTGGTCAAGGGAGGCGGCGGCTCGGCCTTGATGTGCCAGATGGATCGCGCCGTGGAACTGGTCGGCGCGGTGGTCGGCTCGGTGCGAATCCCGGTGACGGTGAAGATGCGACTGGGCTGGGACGACGAGTCGCTGACGGCCCCGGCCCTGGCCCGCGCCTTCGAGCAAATCGGTGTGGCGGGCGTGATCATCCACGGCCGGACGCGGGAACAGGGCTTCAAGGGCTCGGTGAACCGCTCGGGGATCCGGGCGGTGGTCGAGGCCGTCGACCGGATGCCGATCGTCGCCAACGGCGACATCCGCAACATCGCCGACGCCGCCAAGACGTTCGCCGAGACCGGCTGCGCGGCGATCTCGATCGGCCGCGGGGCGCTGGCCAACCCCTTCTTCTTCCGACAGCTCGACCGATGGGCCCGCACCGGCCACCCCGGCCCGGATCCGTCCTACGACGAGCGGATCGACCTGATGTGCGACCACTTCCACGGGCTGGTGATGCGCCGCGGCGAGCGATTCGGCTGCTTGCAGTTCCGCAAGATCTTGAAGTGGTACTTCCACTTCACCCGGATGCCGAGGCCGCTGTATCGACGCCTGCTCAACCTCTCCAGCCCGGCGCTCTTCGACGAGGTCGTCGCCATCGCCCGCGTCGAGGGCCCGGATTCCCCCATGCCCAGCCACTATGACGCCGAGATCCCGGTCCCCTCGGGGGCCATCGACAAGTGGTGAGTGGACGTGGAGCCTGGGCCGTCCCGGGACGATGATGCCCCGGGAGGCCCGACTCCGGCGAGGATCAAACGATCGCCGAAGATGAAGCCGCGCCGGCTCGCCGCCGACGCCATACGCTCGCCGTGGCAACGGCGGCGACGGCCATCCCGCCCAGGACCAGCGACGAGGGTTCGGGAACGCCCGCGATGCTCCAGTTATCGGATTCGAATCCGGTCGAGGTCGTGTCGTTGTTCGAGAAGACGACGGACGTGAACGTGGTCCCTCCGTTCCCGTTGAAGTTGAGGTAGGCGAACGGCTCTCCCGAGTCGGCGCCCCCGTTGGGGTTGCCGTAATACGAGTTGGAGATGCCGCCGAAGATCGAGGAGGTCGTGTAGGTCGCCGCCAGCGTGCCGCCCGAGTAGAACCGCACCGTGTTGTTCGCGTCGGCGGCGGACCACCACATGCCGAAATAGGACTGGGGACCGCCGAAGGTCAGGGTCACCGGGTCGACGGAGTTGCTCTGCGCCCCGAACGTGAAGTAATTGCCGGTGCCGCCGGCACCGCCGTATTGGTCGGCACCCTGGATCTGGAACCCGCCCGCGGTACTGAGCGTGCCCACCGCCGTCGAGAGCGTCGAATAAGTACCAGGCGCGAACGAGTTGAAGTCCTCGGTGATCGCCCCGGGGACGGTGCTGGACTGCGCGCCGGCAGCCTCGATGCCCAGGACCACGCCGGCCCGGCAAGTCGTCCCGGCCGCGGCGGCTATCAGCGCGATCGCCGCGCAGGCCGAGAAGCTCTTGAAACCATTCCTCATGTCTTGAATCAGCCTTTCTTCAGCGAAGGGTCCCTGCCACCAGCGAGTCGGCGACAAATATTTCATTCGACACTTTGAACAAATACAAAGTCGCGTGACGTTTCTATGGCGTCCCTGACACAGGAAGAGTAGTTCGCACTCCGGGATCGGGCTAGCGGCCGTTTCTCGGAAGTAACGACATCCCTGGCGTAGACGCATCGGGGCAACACGCCGTCGGCAGACCGTGGGCGTGATGCAACGTGATGGCCGATCCGAGGCAAGGCCGAGGCCCGGCGCGTCACACGACAGGGACTCCCCGTAAGGGCATCCCAAGCATGGTCATCGTGGCCTTCCGTCCTCGGAGCCGGGATAAGGCAACCGACCCGATTCGTCCGAAGGCAAGCCCTTCAGGTACTATGAAAGAATTGAGGATCGAGCAATTCCCGAGGGTCGTCACGACGATTCCGCCAAGACCGGAGCGGGACCAGTTGTCGAGGAACGACAAATGTAGTACGAGGCATATTCCGCTGTGGCAGGGCTCGCGGAGATGCTAGACTGTAGAACAGGCCGACATCGCGGTTCACCGCCACGTATCAGGATCGAGTCACCATCCCCACTTTCTCGGTGCTTCTCGAGGCAATTGCGATGGACCCTTCCTATCCGATGACCTGTACCGGTCCGAACGACACCGACCCGCGTATCGAAGCGATGCTGATCGAGGGTTATCGCCGGATCTCGCCCTCTCAGAAGCTCGAGCGGGTTCGGGCCCTGACCCGCGCCGTACAGGAGCTCGCGATCATGGACATCCGGCGGCGGCACCCGGAGGCGGACGAGCGCGAGCAGATGTTGCGCCTGGCCTCGCGATGGATCGAGCCTGAGCTGATGATCCGCGCGTTCGGGTGGGATGTCCGGAAGGTCGGCTACTGACTGAGGCGATCCAAGCCCCACCTCGTCGTCGCCTGGCTGGCCCTTGCGCTCGACAAGCCTGGGATCCGCCATGGAGTCGGCTCTCGGTCTTGGGGAGCCGCGGTCGATTTTCCATTGAGGAAAGGTTAAACTTTCGATTAATCTTTCGAGTTACGACAGGTTTGAGGCGGATCGTCGTGGCCGGGCGGCGAGTGGCGTTCGGTCCGGGTCCTATCCGGCGGGCAGGCCCATGAGCGATCGACGGCGTTGGCTCGGATTCGCGGTGGTCACGGCGGTCTGGATGATCGCGACGGATCCCCCCGCGCAGGCGAGGCCGCCGCACAAGAAGGCCCTGGCGGACTACCTGGGCCCCGGCCTGGCCCGGAAGCTCAACGATTGCCGGACCTGCCACCTGGTGCCCGAGGAAGGGGCCGATCCCGCCGAGGACCGGCCGCACAACGCGTTCGGCAAGCGGCTCAAGGCCGTGCGCCCGGAGCTGAAGAAGGGCGGCAAGCCCTCCGGCATCCCGGCGCGGGTCGAGGCCATCGCCGGCGAGGATAGCGACGGCGACGGCGTCCCCAACCTGCTCGAACTGGTCACCGGGCACTTCCCCGGCGAGGCCGACGATACTCCGGGCGAGGCCGAGCTGGCCAGGGGCCGCGAGGCCATCGCCGCGCTCGAGCGGGCGCGGAGCGGCTATCCGTGGAACCCGTTCGAGCGGGTCGAGCGGCCGGAGCTGCCGGTCGATCGATCACAGGGCTGGGTGCGGAATCCGATCGATGCCTTCATCGCCGTCGAGCACACGGTGCGCGGACTGACGCCCCGTCCCGAGGCGAGCCGGCCGGTGATCCTGCGACGGCTGTATCTCGACCTGACCGGCCTGCCCCCCACGCCCGAGGAGCTCCATGACTTCCTCGCCGACGGATCCCCGGGCGCCTATGAGACGGTCGTGGATCGCCTGCTGGCCAGCCCGCGATATGGCGAACGGTGGGGCCGGCACTGGATGGACGTCTGGCGGTACAGCGACTGGGCCGGCTGGGGCCAGCAGGTCCGCGACAGCCAGCCGCATATCTGGCACTGGCGCGACTGGATCGTCGAGTCGCTCAACCGGGACAAGCCGTACGATCGCATGGTCGTCGAGATGCTCGCGGCCGACGAGGATCGTCCCGAGGATCTGGACGCCCTCCGGGCCACCGGGTATCTGGCGCGGAACTTCAAGCTGCTCAGCCGCGAGAAGTGGATGCAGGATGTGGTCGACCACACCGGACAGGCCTTCCTCGGCGTGACGATCGGCTGCGCCCGATGCCACGATCACATGTACGACCCGATCCTCCAGAAGGACTATTATCAGGTCCGCGCGATCTTCGAACCGCATCAGGTCCGGATCGACAAGCTTCCCGGCGCGATCGACACGGTCAAGGACGGCATCCCGCGCCTGATGATGCGCAGCTCGATGCGAAGACGCTCCTGTTCGTCCGAGGCGACGACCGATACCCGACCGGCGATCCTCTATCGCCCGGCGTCCCCGAATCGCTGGGCGGACGATACGAGGTCAAGCCGGTATCGACGTCCATCACGTCCAGGAGCACGGGTTGACGGCTGGCCTTCGCCCGATGGATCGCGGATCGGTCCAACCCGCTCGCCGCCCGGGTGGCCGTCAACCATCTCTGGGGCCGCCACTTCGGCCGGGCGATCGTCCCATCGGTCAACGACTTCGGTCGCAACGGCCAGCCGCCGACCCACCCGGCTCTGCTCGACTGGCTGGCCTCCGAGTTGATGGATCGCGGATGGAGCATGAAGGCGATCCATCGGCTGATCGTCACCAGCGCGACCTACCGGCAAGATTCCCGTCCCCACCCATCCGACCTCGCCCGCGACCCGGACAACGTCTTCCTCTGGCGATGGACCCCGCGCCGCGCCGAGGCCGAGGTCGTCCGCGACTGTGTGTTCGCCGTCGCCGGTGGGCTCGACCCGACCCTCGGCGGGCCCGACATCGATCACAAGGCCGGCCTGACCGTCCCTCGCCGCAGCCTCTATTTCCAGCATGCCGCCGAGAAGCAGATGGAGTTCCTCCAGATCTTCGACGCCGCCGGAGTGACCGAGTGCTACCGACGCAAGGACAGCATCCTGCCCCAGCAGGCCCTGGCCCTGGCCAACAGCGAGCTGTCGTTGCGGATGGCCCGCCAGCTCGCCCGGACCCTCTCGGATCGGGCCGGCGCCGACTCGTCCGGATTCGTGACGGCCGCGTTCGAACGCGTGCTCTCGCGACCGCCGACCGACGCCGAACGCGCCGAGTGCCTCCGTTACCTCGGCCGGGAGGTCGTCGAGCGGAAGCGCAAGGGCCTCGTCCACGTGCTGCTCAACCACCATGATTTCGTCACGATCCGATGAGATGATCTCGCGCAAGGCGCAAAGCTCGCACAGAAGGACGCGGAGAAGGGCGGAATGGTCGATAATCCGGCAAGTAAGGACGAACCAGGCCATCGATTAGAAATATGTGGGTTTTACAGATTAAGGGCTTTTTAAATTTCGTCCCTGCGTCTTCCTTTGCGAGCTTTGCGCTTCGCGCGAGGAGATCCTCGCGAAATGAGCCGACCGCTCGTGCGAGAACTCCCATGAGCACCAGATCACTCTGCAAGACGCGGCGGTCCTTCCTGGCGGATACGGGCATGGGATTCACCGGGCTGGCCCTGGGTGCGATGCTGGCTCGGGACCGGAACGCGCGGGCCGCAAGCCCCGCGGCAAAGGCCAAGGCGGTCATCTGGATCTTCCTCTGCGGCGGGGTGAGCCACGTCGAGAGCTTCGACCCCAAGCCCGCGCTCGATCGCTACGCGGGCAAGTCGATCGAGGCGACGCCCTACAAGGACGTGTTGAACCCGTCGAAGTTGAAAGACCTGGTCTCGGCCAATCCGCAGCACGGGGGCCGCAAGATCCTGATGGGCCTGAACACCGGCTTCCGGAAGTACGGCGAGTCCGGGCTCGCGGCCGGAGACTGGTGGCGGAACGTCGGGTCATGCGCCGACGACCTCGCCGTGGTGCGCTCGCTCTGGACGACCGACAACGACCACGGGGCGCAGCTCCAGTTCCACACGGGCCGTCACGTGCGGGAGGGGGCCCATCCCACGATCGGCTCGTGGGTGAGCTACGGCCTGGGAACGCTCAACGAGGACCTGCCGGAATATGTCGTGCTGGGCGAGCCGACCGGCGACTGCTGCGGCGGCTCGTGGACCCATGGCGCGGCCTACCTCGGGCCGGAGTACGCCGGGGTCCGGCTCAACCCCGACGCGAAAGAGCCCCTGCCATTCGTCGCGCCGGGTTCCGGCATGAGCGCGCAGGACCAGGCCGAGGAGTTCGGCTTGCTGGGCCGGCTCAATCGCCTGGCGGGCATCGAGTACCCCGACGACCCGGCGCTGCGGGCTCGGATCAAGGCGTATGAGCTGGCCTTCGGCATGCAGACCGCCGTGCCCGAGACGCTGAAGCTGGAAGACGAGGGCGCCTCGACGCAGGCGCTCTACGGCCTGGATCGCGATGTGACCCGCCCGTTCGGGCGGCTCTGCCTGGCCGCTCGCCGACTGGTCGAACGGGGCGTGCGGTACGTCCAGGTCTTCCATGGCGGCGGCGGTGGCGGCTCGTGGGACGCCCACGCAGGGATCCGGGCGAATCACGGCCAGCTCTCGGCGCAGGTTGACTTGCCGATCGCCGGGCTGTTGAGGGACCTCAAGCGGCGCGGGATGCTCGACGAGACGATCGTCGTCTGGGGCACCGAGTTCGGCCGATCGCCGGGCGCCCAGGCCGACGGCCGCGACCACCACCCGCAGGGCTTCTGCGCCTGGCTGGCCGGCGGCGGCATCAAGGGGGGCGTCGTCCACGGCGCCACCGACGAGCTCGGCTTCCACGCCGTCGAGGACCGGCACTACGTCACCGACCTCCACGCCACGGTCCTCCACCAGCTCGGCCTGGACCCCCGCAAGCTCGAGGTCCCAGGCCGCAAGCGGCTCGAGATCGACTACGGCCAGCCCATCCGACAGATCATCGCCTAGTCGGACTTTCAATCGGGGTCAATCCGACGATCTTCAGGAGGAGCACTAATGCTTACCACGATCACGGTGGAAGAAGCCCAGACCAAGCTGCCCGAACTGATCGGAAACCTGGCCCCTGGCGAGGAGATCATCATCACGCAGGACCAGCAGCCAGTGGCCAAGCTGGTCGGTGGACGATCTCCGGAACGCAAGCCCCGTGTACCCGGAAACTGCAAGGGCATGATTACCCTGCTCGTGGGAGATGACGAGCATCTGGAGGATTTCGCGGAGTACATGGAGTGAGGTTGCTCCTCGACACGTAGTCCTTCGTCGGAATCCTCACCGATCAGACCAGTCCGTAGCGAGTGAGCCCCGGCACGCGGTCGAAGTTGACGTCCCCGCTCGCGAGCTTGTCGAGGCCGTGATCCCGCATGAGTGCGACGATCAGCGCGTCGTTGCTCAGCAGGCCGGTCCGCCGACTGAGCATCGCGGCATTCTCGATCGAGGTCTCGGGGATGGTGAGGATCCGGATCCCCAGCTTGGGCACCTCGACGAGGGACTGATGAAACCTGCTCAAGTGCATCACGGCCGACGGGTCGTGCCGCAGCCGCTGCACGACCTTGGAAGTCCACCCGAAGACGGCGGAGGCCTCGAAGGTCATCAGATGGTGGGCTGTATCACTGAGGACCGCTGTGGATGTATAGCCCATCAAAGCCCGGTTTTCCACGCGTCGGATCAGGTCGTGACAGGCCGGCCCGTATTGTGGATGAGGAGCGAAGTAATAGACCAGGACATTCGCATCCAAGAAAACAGAGTCGCCATCGACCAGATCGGCGAGGATCATTCGTGCTCCCGATGGTCGGCTTCGGATTCCTGAAGGAGGCGGTCGAAGGTGTCGGCATCTCCGGACCATCCGATCATTCCGTAGGTTTGATCGGCAAGGCTGCTGGGTCTGTGGATGGTGACTCGAACGTGCTCCTGTTCCTTCAGAGGCAGTGGTTGGGCCGGCCTCAAGACGCCGTTTTCATACGTGGCTTCAATAGTAATGGTCATAACTTGCTCCTGGACAAGTACGCGCCGCTCGCCGAATCAACTGTATCGCACCGGCTGAGGTTTAGCGAGCTGAAGGCCCTCGGTTCGATGACGGGAGCGGGGGTCGGCCGAGTTCCATACATCAAGGAGCTCGGCCATAGCCGATCCCAGGCGGTCGGGAATGAGACCGACGCTCACACCTCCGGCAGCCGCTCGGTCGCGTCGCCGAACCGGTCGAGGCGCACGCCGACCTTGTCCATCATCGAGAGGTATAGCCGGCACATCTGCCGGTCGGGCTTGCCCAGGTAATCGATCACGCGGCCGGTCTTGATCTTCCCGCCGCCCCGGCCGACCATCACCACCGGCAACTGCGAGGCGTCGTGGGCGCCGTTGAGCATGCTCGAGCAGAGCATGAGCATCGAGTTATCGAGCGCCGTGCGGTCGCCTTCCTGGATCGCGTCGAGCTTGCGGGCGATGTAGGCGAGCTGCTGGACGAAGAACCGGTTGACCTTCAGCCAGTCGTCCGAGGTCAGCGAGTGCGAGAGCAGGTGGTGGATCATGTAATCCACGCCGAGGTTGGGGAATCGCAGGGCTGAGTGGTCGTTGTTGAGCTTGAGCGTGCAGACGCGGGTCGTGTCGGTCTGGAAGGCCAGCACGAGGATGTCGCACATCAGCCTCATGTGCTCGGCGATGTCCTGGGGCAGGCCGTCGGCCGGTCGGGGGATGTTGGGCTTGTCCAGGGTCGGACGCCAGCCCTGGAGCTGGCCCGCCTTGCCGGATTGCTCGATCCGCTGCTCGACCTCGCGGACCGAGTCGAGGTACTCGTCCAGCTTCCTCTGGTCGGTCGTGCTGATCTGGCCCCGCAGGTCCTTGGCGTCGGCGAGCACCGCGTCGAGGACGCTCTCATCGCCCTTCTGCACCTCGTCCTTGAAGAGGCGGTCGAACGCCAGCGCGGGGTAGAGCTCCAGCGGCGTCGGCGTGGTGGGCGAGCTCCACGAGATGTGCGAGCTGTAGAGCATCGAGTAGCTGCGGTGGACCGACGCGTTCGACTTCTCGCAGGCGAGGACCAGGCTGGGCACCTTGGTCGATCGCCCGTGCCGCTGGGCGACGACCTGGTCCATGCTCGTCCCCGACCGGATCTCGCCCCCCGCGGCCAGAGGCGCCCCGGAGAGCAAGTTGCCCGTCTGCGAGCTGTGGATGTTCCCCTTCGTGGCCTCCTGATTATAGAGGCCGCGGATGAACAGCACTTTCTCGCGGAAGTCGTCGAGCGGCTGGAGCACCTTGCCGAGCTTCAGACCCTTGCCTTCCCCGCTGGCCGACCACTCGGTGCTGTGGAAGCCGTTGCCGCCGAAGAGCACCGCCAGCCGGACCGGCGGCTCGCTCGCCCGCGACGCCCCGCCCGGGGCGTCGCCCCAGACCGGAATCGATTCGAGCCAAGGCAGCGCCATCGTGACCCCCAGGCCGCGGAGCACCGAACGTCGGGAAAGGCGATAGTCGATCATTGCTCTTGCTCCTCTGGGAGTGCCAAGAAGGGTGCTCTGTGAGCACTATTCCCCGTTGCCGCCTCGGATCGGTGCTCACAGAGCACCCTACGAGCCACTACTAAGACCCCGATGATATCGAAATTGCTTGCTGTGAAGAATGGCATCGAGCGCCGCGGAGACGCGGAAATCGCTGGCGCGGAGCCGGGTAAGCATCTCGTCGATCAGCGGCTCGTCGGAGAGCTGGACCGAGCGGCCCAGCGCGTATCCCAGGAACTTCCGACAGAAGTTGCGGAGGAACTCGTCCTTGCGCCGGGTGAGGATGTAATTCTTGAGGCCGTCGAGCCCGTCGAAGTGGGTGCCGTCCTTCAACTCGGCGCGGGTATCCACCGGCCGGCCGCCCAGGTCTTTCGCTCGCAACCGGCCGATGGGGTCGTAGGCTTCGAGGGCGAATCCGAAGGGGTCGATGCGGCTGTGGCACCCGGCGCACGCGGCCGCGCTCCGGTGCTTCTCGACGAGCTGGCGGACGGTCAGGCCCTCGGTAGCGGCCTCGTCGTCGGGGAGCTGGGGGACGTTCTTGGGCGGCTTGGGCAGCTTCTCGCCGAGAAGGCTCTCGAGCAGCCAGTTGCCCCGCAGCACCGGGCTGGTGCGCGACGCGCCCGACTGCTTCGTCAGGATCGCGCCCAGCGCGAGCACGCCGCCGCGACCGTGCACCTTGACCCCGTTGACCCGACGCCACTCGGGGCCCTTCACCCCGGGGATCCCGTAATGTTGCGCCAGCGACTCGTTGAGGAAGGCATGGTCGCTCTCGATGAGCTCGAGCACCGACCGGTCGTTGCGGAACAGGTCGACGAAGAACTGGATCGCCTCCTCGTGGAGGTCGGGGCGGACCTTGGCGAACGTCGAGAAATGCCGCTCGCTCTTCTCGTCGTGGGTGTCGAAGTCGCGGATCTCGAGCCACTGGCAGGCGAACTCGGTGGCCAGGCCGCGGACCCGGTCGTCGCGGACCAGCCGTCGGGCCTGCGCGACCAGCACGTCCGACGCATGGAGTCGGCCCTCCGCGGCGGACCTGAGCAGCTCCGCATCGGGCATCGAGGCCCAGAGGAAATAGCTGAGCCGGCTGGCGAGCTCTCCGTCCGAGACCGGCTTTGCGTCACTCCCGGGCCCGGGCCGCTCGACCCGGTAGAGGAACGACGGCGCGACCAGCACGCGGGCCATCGCGAACCGCAACGCGTCCTCATGGCCGAACTTCTCCTGCGCGGAACGATTGGTAGAGTGCGCGAAGCTCCTGCTCCTCGCGGCCGGCGAGCGGACGTCGATAGGCCCTCGCCGCGACGGCCAGCAGCGAAGCGAACTGCTTCGGCTCGGAGGCGGCCTGCACTTTCAGGGCGGCCTCATTCGCCGCCGTGATCGGCTTCCGCCACGACTCGACCTTCGCCGTATCGCCCTCCTGCGAGGCGAAGCCGAGCATCTGGTCGAAGTTCTGGTAGACCTTGATGGCGTCCTGGCTGACGTAATGCAGCGCGTCCCATAACCGGTCGAGCCGGGCCCGCTCGGCGTCGTCGAGTATCAACCGGGCGAGCGGCTCGTCGCCGCGGAAGAACTGGAGCATCGTCACGACCTCGTCCACCGGGATGATCTGGCGGAAGCAGAGCCCGGCCGGAAACACGCGGCGAAATTCCTCCAGCGAGGCCGCAAACCGGGCACGGACACGGCTGCCTTCCCGCACCAGGACCGGCAGCCCGGGCCGCAAGCGATCGAGCGAGCCGGGAGTACTCTCCAGCAGTTGCACCTGCACGCTCCCCTCGGCGCCGGCCCGGGGCTCGAGCTCGCCGGTCACGACGAACTCGCGGCCGACGACCAGGTCGGCGGGCAAGCGGATCTCCAGGACCGACGGCGACGCGACGCAGAGGCTCTCCGCGTCGATCGGCGGCCCATCCGGACGCTTGCCGAACAGCCCGGGATCAAGCCCCCAAGCGGACGAGGGCCCGGCATCGGCCGATTTCGCCTTCGCATCGGGAAGTCCGCCTCGATCCGCCCGCGCGGCGGCACCGATCGGACCCAGCAAAGGCCCATCCAGAGAATTCGCCTGCCGGACCAGGACCGCGTCGGGCTGATCCTTGTCCTTCGCGGCCGACAAGGTCGCAGCGCTGAGCAGCCGCTGGATCTCCCCGGCGAGGCGCGTCTTCTCGGCGGCCTGATTCGTCTCCAGCCAGCGAGCCAGCAGCGAGCCGGGCGGCACGACGGGCCGGCCCGAGGTGTCGTCGGCCGGCTCGGTGTAAAAGTGCCAGACTTCCTTGTTGCCCAGTCGATCGGCGTGCGGGTTGCCGGCCAGGATGTCGCCGGAGACGTCCGGGGCGAGGTGCCAACGGAGGGACTTGTCGTCGGGCATGCTGATCTCCAGGTCGACGTCGGTCAGGTCGCAGCCGTGGTTGCCGTCGCGGGGGCCGATCCGCACCGCGATCAGGTCGCCAGCCAGGACGGCGACGTCGTCGATCGGCGGGATCGACGCCTTCTTGCCATCGTCGATGACGCCCGCGGCCAGCCGGCGTCGGAGTCCGCCCCGACGCAGCTCGACCGACCAGATCACGCCGTTGCCGCAGGCGCCATGCGCGTCGGCCACCGTCGGGGCGACCCGGACGCGACCCGAGATCGGGCTGCGCCAGCCGATCGAGACCATCAAGGTCGGCGAAGGATGCACGACGACGCCGTGCGGCTTCATGCGGCCGGGGACGTTCGCCTCCTGATCGGACGAATTGGCGAGCAGCGAGGGCGTTTCGTCGAATCCCCATCCCTTGACGAAATCATATCCACTGGCTCGACCGATCTTCCTCGTGAAATAGCCGTCGATCTTCACAGGCCCCGCGCCGGCGATCCCGAGGTAGTCGAGCCACGCGGCCAGCGCATCGGCCTCGACGGCATGCGTCTTGGCCAGCGCCCCGATCGTCTCGCGATCGCAGCCGGGCGGTGCCTCGGCCGCGGCGGCCAGGTATCGCGACGTGGCGCCGAGGATCTCTCGCCGACGCCCCGCCAGGTATCGGCCGAGCGGGCGGACGTCGCGGAGCAACAGCGGCGGCTGGCCGGTGACTTCCAGCCGAGGGCGGCGCCAGACGACGACGTCGCCGTCGCGGCCGTCGCCGGCCTCGCCGGCCGCCAGGTAGAGCACGACCTCGCCGGACGGCGTCGCGGCCGGGAGCTTGTGCCGCAAGGCCAGCGAGCCGATCAGCGGATCGACGGGTACCTGCCAGGTGCCGTCGAAGGAGTAAGACACGCTCTTGAAACTCCAGATCGCCGCCTGCCACTGCCGGATCGCGCCGGCCATCGCCGGCACGTCGTCGGCCTTGGCGGCTCGCCATCGCGTGCGGAGATCGTCAACCAACCCGCCCCGACTGTCCGAGGGAACGCGCGGATTCAGCATCTCCCAGAGGATGCCGAGATACCTGGGGCTCAGCCCTCGCGTCGCGGCGAGGTCGCGGATCTCGCCCTCCTTGACCGACCGGCCACGCAGCTCGATCGTCGCGGCCAGGTAGGCTTCGAGCGGCAGCTTGCCGTCGGGCGTGGCATGACGGTCGTAGAGCCGCCGGATGTCGGCGACGATCTCGTCGGTCCAGTCGCGTCGGGTCGCGGCGCGGGAGAATCGGAAGCCGTCGGGCAGGAGCACGGCATGGGACGCGATGCCCTTGGCGGCGTCGAAGTACTTGGTGAGCAGGGCAGGGGACATCACCAGCGCATCGCCGGTATTGGAGAACCCTTCGCCGGCGGCGCCGTCCTGTGGGAACTCGCGTGCCGGGTCGAGGTTGACCCCGGTCAGATCGCGGATCGTGTTGGCGTACTCGGCGTTGCTGAGCCGTCGCAGCACGACGCGCCCCGGGTCGCCGGCATTCGCATGCGCCTCGAAGTCGAGATAGCGGCCGACCCAGCCGCGCAAGATCCCGCGCTCATCCGGCTTGGGCTGACGGGCCTCGGGCGGCGGCATCTCCCCTTTGTCGAGGATCTCGGCGACCTTCCGCCAGGTCTCCAGCCCGCGCCTGGCATCGTCCAGCGACGCGAATTTCTGGAGGTCGATATCCGCTTCCGGCTCCTTGCTGGAGTGGCACTTCAAGCAGAACCGCTGGATTAGCGGGCGGACCTGATCCCGGAACTCCCGGTCCAGCCGCGCGGCCGGTGCTTCATCCGAGGCTGCTTTCCCATCCGCCGCGACAACCGGTCCGACCAGCCCGCACAGCACCAGGAGCGATGTCCACACGGCGGAATCACGGCCGCGCGATGTGGACCTTGGCTCGAACTCCGTCTTTGGATGATCCATCGTGGTGAGATTCCGTTGCGAGGGCGTCGAGGCGGGAAACGTCGAACGGGCTTGTTTAACAATTATCCACTCCATTTCCATTACGAGCAACAGGGTGGATTCCGTTGGTTGAGTCACCGTTCGAAAATCGGGCCGGGTCTCCAGCGACCCGTTCAGACGGACCAATCTTCGAGGATCAGACCGGGAACACGACGAAAGTCGCGAGCATTCCGCGTGACCAGAATTGACCCTTGTTCCAACACGATCGCCGCGATCCGGAGGCCCTTGCTCCCGGCGTTGAGTTTCATCGCTTGCAGAGACTCGCCGCGTGCGATCGCCGGTTCCGTGAAGGAATCGATCTGGATTCGCGCGAGGAACGTAACCGTATCTGTCATCCGTTGATAGATTCGAGCCAGTGTCCGATAATCCTTGGCCCGACGCAGCATGGTGAACCAGCCGGAGAGCTGCTCTTCGACGGTGATGATGGTCGTCGAAATATCCTCGGGACGATGGGCCGCCACATTGCGACAAAGCTCGGGATGACCCTCCTCGTACAGGGTCGGTATGTCCGTGTCGAGCACGTAGCGCATCAGGGAGCCTCTGCGACGAGGTCGGCCTCATCGGCCTGGCGCCTGAGTTCCGCCATCGTTTCCTTCCATTCCTCGACCAGGGGATCATCCCGAAACATCCCGGCGAACGGCAGCCAGGGGTGTTCGGCCACGGGCACATCGAGCGTGACGATCTCGGCTCCGGCGGAGACCTTTCCTTCGATGAGCTTGCGCAATTCTTGCAGGGCGTCGTCGCGCGTGGCCCCTTCGGCCACCATGGCAAACGGCTCTCCCCCACTGGCTCGAAAGCCATGGCGCGGTACAGGCTCGATCAATACAGAAATTCGCATTTTCTCATTTCCTCGCCACCCAGGATACCTGACTGGAATGGAGACAACCGGAACAGTCCCGTTGTGCCTGATAGTCTATCCTCGGGCCGCGCCGGATTTCCAGGAGAGCTCAATCCGAGCGTACGATTCTCAGTGCCCCTCACATCGCCGCAGTCCCGGTTGAAGGCGGTTTCCCGGCCCCTTAGCCGCAGGAATATACGAGTCACGGGATTCGGGAGCAGGAATCCAATCGGGCCGAGCCTTGCGGCGCGCCACGACGGCTGCGATGATCGCATCTGGGTAACGCGAACGTCTTCAACGGCAAGATCCGCCCATTCACGGGATCGAGACGAACGTCCATGAAAACCATGCTCGCGCTCGCGATGCTCATCCTCACGTCGGCGGATGATCCCGAGACATCGACATTGATCAGGCGCCTGGGCTCGGCCCGCGCCGCCGAGCGTGAGGAGGCATCGGCCGCGATCGAGACCAAGGGCCGCGCCATGTTGCCGGCGCTCCGGGCGGCGAAACGCGATTCCCATGACGCCGAGGTTCGCGATCGCGCCACCAAGCTGATGGCCAGGATCGAGCACGACGTGTTGACCCGGCCGACCATGATCACGCTCGATGTCCGCGATCGGACGCTCGGCGAGGTCATCAAGGCGATCGGTGAGAAGAATCAATTCGATCTGAGCGGTGAACTCGACCGGGTCCGAGAAAACCTACTGCGCAAGGTCGCATTCCACGAAGAGAAGCCTGTCCCGCTCTTGACGGCGATCGATCGGCTTTGTGCCGCGGGAGGGCTACGGTTCGGATACGGAGTCGACACGCCCTTCGCTCCGCCGAAGTTCTTCTTCACAAACCCGATGACCTTCTCGCCTGCCGGGATATCGGGGCCCGTGTCGGACTCCGGTCCGTTCCGCGTCAAGATCCTGTCGGTCGGCTACACACTCCAACGGTACAGGGTCCTAGACCGCGCGAGCGGCCAGGATTCGGATCGGTTCCTCGACGAACGCTCACCAGTATTATTGGTGATCCTCGCGGAGCCAAGGCTGATGATCAAATCTGCCGGCGATCCGAAGATCCTCGAAGCCGTCGATGAGCAGGGCCAGTCCCTGATCCTTCCTCCTGACCCCGATCAACAATACATGCCGAGCTCGGATGGCCCCGATTCAATCTTTCAATTACAGGTGCAGCTAAAACCGCGAAGTCGCCCCGGCGGGACGATCAAGCGACTCCGCGGTGTGATTCCGGTCCAGGCTGCCGAACTCAAACCCGAGCCGATCACCGTCGTGCTCGCCGGTTCGCAAGGCAAGTCCTTCGATGGGATGGACGCCGTGTTGACGATGAAGTCAATCCAGCTCGATCCTTCAAAATCGGAGTTGTCCATCGAGTTGCTGGTCCGATCGAAGAATGAAGATCTTGACGTTGAGCCGGACAAGCCGGCGGAGCCGGGCTCGATCCCCCCGGTCCCGGATTCGGTCCCGTACCTCACGAGGCAGATCATCGTGCTGGATGAGAAAGGCCGGCGTATAAACCAATGGGGTGTGGGAAGTCGTCGGATCGGACCGAAAGAAGCTTCGGTATCGATGAGCGACAATCCGTTCCATGAAGGGCCCGCGATCATCCCATCCAAGCTCCTCTTCTACGGGATCATCCGCACCAATGCGGAGATCCCGTTCGAGTTCCGGGATATCCCACTACCATGAAGCCAACGGCCCCGACCGGGCCTTCCGATCTCCGCCCGGATCTGCATAACATGGCTCGCGAGAGAAGGACGAGGGTGATGACCGTGGCCGCCGAAGCATTGGCACACATGCACGACCTCTATCGGGTGAGCGGTCGGGAGCGTCAGGCGGCACCCCAGGTGGTCTACTCGGAGACATGCTGCCCTCAGGCCGCATGCGATCAGCCGATGCAGGCGATCGATTTCCGCCTGGAGGACTCCGGACGTGCCGTCCATGAACCCCTGGCGCGCGCCTGGTGGAATGATACCGGGTTCGCCGGCCGATGCCCCCGTTGTGACGGCTGGATTCACTTCACCATCCGGGCCAAGCGTGCAATCACACCGGATGAGGCCGCCCAGTATCCGCAACTACCGGACGACTGGCACGCCAGGGCGACTATCCTCTGAGCCGGGCTTCGATCCGGTTGTGTCTTCCCTCGGGCGCAAACGGACAGCAAGATAGGCATGATGGTCAGCCTTTCCGTTGTCCGCGACACGAGGGATACACCTGATGCGTGCTCGATCCTGGATCTATCGAACGCCTCTCTGGTTCGTTGCGCTCGCCGCCCTGGTCGCGGTCGCCCGCGCGGCCGATGAGAAGCCGGTCATCCCCGGCCTACGCGAGCCCGTGGAGATCCTCCGCGACCGATCGGGGATCGCTCACATCTATGCGCGCAACGAGCACGATCTGTTCCTCGCTCAGGGATACAACGCCGCCCGCGACCGGCTGTTCCAACTGGAGCTCTGGCGGCGACGGGCCACCGGGACGCTCGCCGAGATCCAGGGCCCTCGGGCACTTCCCGGCGACATCGGGGCCCGCCTGCTCAAGTTCCGCGGCGACATGGGCCGCGAGCTGAGCCACTATCATCCACGCGGGGCCGAGATCGTCGGGGCCTTCGTCGAGGGGATCAACGCCTACATCGCGCTGACCGAACGCGAGCCGGCGTGGCTGCCGATCGAGTTCCGCGTCCTGGGGATCAAGCCCGGCAAGTGGACGCCCGAGATCGTCGTCTCGCGGCACAACGGGCTGTATCGCAACGTCACCCAGGAGGTCGAGTTCGCCCGGCTCGTCCATGTGATGGGGGCCGGCCCCGCGCGGGATATCGTCAACCTGCATCCCGGGAATCCCGACCTGAAGCCCGACGCGGCCGTCGACCTGTCGCAGATCTCCGAGAAGCTGATCGAGCCTTACGCCGCCTCGCGCGCCGCGGTCCGGTTCCGCCCCGAGGACGTCCGGCCCGAGTTCCGCGCGAAGCCGACGGCCTTCGAGCCCGATCACGCCAGTCGCGATCTCGTCGCCCTCGATGATGAACCCGAGGCGGAGGGGAGTAACAACTGGGCGATTGCCGGCTCGAAGACCTTCCATCGCGGCGCGATCCTTGCCAGCGACCCGCATCGGGCCATCATCCTGCCGTCGCTCCGATACTGGGTCCACCTGGTCGCGCCCGGCTGGGACGTCATCGGCGCCGGCGAGCCGGCCTTGCCCGGCGTCTCGGCCGGCCACAACGAATATGGGGCCTGGGGCTTCACCATCTTCCCCATCGACCAGGAAGACCTCTATGTCTACGAGACCGACCCGGCGAACCCCTCGCGGTACAGGTATCGCGACGGCTGGGAAACCATGCGGACGATTTCGGAGACGATCGCGGCGAGGGGGAGCAAGCCGTTCGAGGTCGAGTTGAAGTACACCCGGCACGGGCCGGTCGTCTTCGAAGACCCGGCACATCACCGGGCGTATGTCTTGCGGGCCGCCTGGCTCGAGGTGGGTGCCGCGCCCTACCTGGCCAGCCTCCGGCTCGACCAGGCCGCGAGCTGGGCCGAGTTCCGCGAGGCGTGCCGGTACTTCCTCCTCCCCTCAGAGAACATGGTCTGGGCCGATCGCGACGGCCACATCGGCTGGCAGGCCGTCGGCCTGGCGCCGCGCCGGACGAACGGGAACGGGCTGCTGCCCGTCCCCGGCGACGGCCGATACGAGTGGGACGGCTTCCTGCCGATCCTCGACCTGCCCCACGAGTTCGACCCGCCCCGGGGCTGGATCGCCTCGGCCAACCAGGACAACCTCCCGCCGGGCTACCCGTTCGCCGTCAGCTTCGAGTGGACCGACCCGTTCCGGTTCTCCCGGATCGAGGAAGTCCTCGGCACGCCGCGGCGATTCACGATGATGGATTCGATGCGGCTCCAGCACGACGAGCTGTCGATCCCGGCGCGGTCGCTGGTGCCGCTGCTCCGCGGATTGAAGACCGATCGGGTCGAGCAAGACTCCGCGATCGAGACGCTCCTCGCCTGGGACTTCGTGATGAAGCCGGAGTCGATCCCGGCGGCGATCTACGCCACCTTCGAGAAGCACCTCAAGCTTTCGGTGCGCGACATCTTCATGCCGCAGGCCGCCCACGCGATCCTGCCCGCGCACTCCCTGTTCGACCGAGAAGCTGATCGACTGGCTCACCGCGCCCGACGGCCGCTTCGGCACCGATCCGATCGCCGTCCGTGACGCCCTGTTGCTCCGGTCGCTCGACCGGGCCCTCGTCGAGCTGGGGCGTCGCCTGGGACCGGATCGGACCGACTGGAAGTACGGCCAGACCCGGTTGAAGCACGTCCTCCTCAGGCACCCCTTGAGCGACGCGGTGAATCCCCAGCTTCGCGACCGGCTGGATCTCGGCCCGCTCCCGCGCGGCGGCTACGGCCACACCGTCAACAGCACGTCGGACCACGACAACCAGTCGAGCGGCGCCTCGTTCCGGATCATCGCCGACACGAGCGACTGGGACCGATCGGTCGGCACCAACGCGCCGGGACAGTCCGGCGACCCGGCAAATCCCCATTACGGCGACCTGTTCGAGCCCTGGGCCAATGGCCGATATTTCCCCGTCTTCTTCTCGCGCCCAAGGTCGAAGCGGTCGTGGAGTCGAAGGTCACCCTGGTGCCGTAGTCGGCTTGAGTCGAGTCGAGGCTGGCGGGTCTGCCGGCCCCCTGGCTACAATCGGGGTATGGTGGCCAGATCTCGACCGTGATCCTGGCCCGAGGGGTGCGTTCATGAGTACCGTCTCGACCTCCCCGCCTCCGCTAGCCGCCGCCCGGACGCTCACAACCCGCTCAGGTCAACCGCCACCAGCCGGACGCCTTTCTTCAATCCCAGCAGCCGGACCACCTCCTCGCTCGCCGGCAAGGTCATGGTCCTGTGCGGCGAGATGGTGATCCCCGAGAGCACCTTGGGCGCCTCGTCCTTCGGGCTCTCCGTCCCCGCCGCCGCCAGCCCGTTCAGGATTAACGGCGATGCGTTCTCGATCCGGATCTGGTAGGTCGGCTTCCCTTTCGCCCGCGGACCCTTCACCAACTGGGTCCGCACCAGTTGGTTCAAGATTCCCTCGACCATCGCATCGGTGACCTTCTTCACATCGTCCTTGCCCGACTCGCTCGCGATCGGCACGGAGAACTTGCCCAGCGGGACCCAGCTCTGCCCCGCCGCGTCGGTGCCGTCGACCTGGACGAGGGCCTCGCGACTCGTCAGCCGGACGCGGCAGGCCACGGCCGGGCCCTCGGGCCGGGCGGGGATGCCCAGCTCCGCCAGCAGGCCCAGCACCGTCTTGCCTTGCACCGCCTTGCCGATGTCCGCCGCGAGGAACTCGGTCAACGCGTCCGTGCCCTGCACCTGAAACCGCACGCGCCCGGTCTCGCCCTCGCCCAGGACATTCAGGCGCTCGACGAAATCTTCGGCCAGGGTCAGCTCATAGGCGTTGGCCCACTTCTCCGAGAGCCGGGCGATCGTATCCCAGTCCAGCCCCGCGGCCAGCCGCCACATGACGAGTTGCGAGACCGTGGTGGGGGCCTTGTCGGCGGCCAGCCGCCTGAGGGCCTTCTGGACCCGGCCATCCTCGTTAACACGGCCCACGTCGCCGACGATCTCGAGCCGTTCGCCCCGCTCGGGCAGGCTCAGCCCGGCCTGGGGATCCGGCGTCGAGAGACTCACGAGCCGCGCCGGCAAGCGACGGGTCTCTTTCGGCTTGAGGTCGGCCGAAGGCAGGTCGGTCGGCGGCACCGACCGCATCCCGCCGCCCATCCCACCCGTGCCGCCGCCCATCCCGCCGCCCATGCCACCCATGCCGCCCATCATGCCACCGCCGCCCATGCCCATCATCAGGCTTCGCTGGTCCCAACTTGCATAATCTCCGGCGAAATACATGATGATGCGCGACAGCGTCATCAGGCCCATCATCGGGGGCATGGTACCGGAGCTCATGCCGTTGCTCCCACCACCGATTCCGCCACCACCCATGCCGCCCATGCCTCCCATACCACCGCCCATGCCACCACCCATGCCTCCCATACCACCGCCCATGCCACCACCCATGCCTCCCATACCACCGCCCATGCCTCCCATGCCGCCGAACTGGCCTGAGGCACCCTGGGCGACGATGCCGGGAGGGAGTACGACGCGCAGGGAGTGTCGGGTACGGTTCGTCAGAGACATGGTCATCCGACCGTCGCCGATGCCTTCTGCCTGGACGGCGACCAGGCGGTCGCGCATGGCGTCGAGCAGGTTGATTGTCGGCGGATCCGGCTGATCTTTCGTTTGTGCGGGGTCGGCCTTCTTGCGTGGCCGGTCCTTGGCGTCTTCGGCCATGGCTCCCGACATCGGCAAAAGGATCACCAACCCGACCGCGACGAGCGCGGTCCACGGACGAATCGACTGACGCATGGGAGTTGACCTTTGTCCTTTCGTCCCGGGGTGAATGGGCCGGCCAGGGTGCCTCGTCGATCGGCGCGCACGACGAACCTCGGCCCATCCCCGTGGGTTCCTC
Source organism: uncultured Planctomycetota bacterium (assembly GCA_963777695.1). GTDB lineage: Bacteria > Planctomycetota > Planctomycetia > Isosphaerales > Isosphaeraceae > CAVZRC01. Next base: position 3,545,086 of record CAVZRC010000004.1, on the reverse strand, counting down.
GAATCCTCCGCTCCTTGCCCTCCGATCATTTCTGCGAATAATGGGAGAGAAACCCTTCATCGATTTTTCCGGAGGGGTGATGGGGGCCGAGCCGCAGAGAGAATGGATGCCGATCCCGCCATCGGACCGGGGCCGGGGCGACCGGACCGAGGAAGAGCTCCTCGCCCGCGTCTATGACGAGCTGCGCCAGGTGGCCTCTCGCCTGATGAGGAAGGAACGTTCGGACCACACGCTCTCGCCGACGGCGGTGGTCCACGAGGCCGTGATCCGCCTGTTGCGCAACCCGGATTTCGAGGCGGCGGATCACAACTTCCTGCTCGCGGCCGCCTCGCGGGCGATGCGGGAAGTCCTCATCGATCACGCCCGCCGTCGACACGCCGGCCGTCGCGGCGCCGGATGGCGTCGCGTCTCGCTGGACCTGGTCGTCGACTACTTCGAGGCGCGGGACCTGGACATCGTCGCGGTCCACGAGGCGCTGGATCGCCTGGCCCTCCTGAACGATCGCCAGAGCCAGGTCATGACCCTGCGATACTTCGGCGGCTTGACGGTCCCCGAGGTCGCCTCGGCGCTGGGGGTCTCGATCGTCACGGTCGAGCGGGATTGGCGATTGGCGCGAGCCTGGCTCCGCAGTCAGCTCCGGGAGGCGGGCACCGATGACGCCGGACCGATGGCTCCAGATTGAGAGCCTCTTCGACACGGCGGTCCGCCTCGACCCATCCGAGCGGGGTGAATGGCTCCGCCATGCTTGCGGCGGCGACGACGACCTGAGGGCCAAGGTCGGGGAACTCCTGGCCGAGGATGAGGGGGCGACCCGGGACGGGTTCTTGACGCCCATGGAGCTGGGACTGGGACCACGCCCGTCGGATGAGACCGGGAGCTGGCCCCCCCACGACGGCGATCGACCGCGGGGCCGGGCCGGGGCCGCACCGATCGAGCCGCCGGCGATCGACGCGGACGACGGCGGCTTCACGCCGAAGGCGGCCATCCGCGACGGCGTCGGGCCGCAACCGATGCCCGAGGCCCAATCCGTCGTCCGCGCCCGCCTGCGCGAGCTGCCGATGATCTACATCCTCATCGTCGCCATGACATTCGTCTATCGGGGCATTATCCATAATTATGCCGATCTGGTGATCCCGGCGCTCAACGTCGTCGTCATCCTGGTCCTCGCCGGCATCGCGGCGATGCTCTGGAGCCATCGGCCGCTGTCGATGGCGCGGCTCCGGGGCATCGAGCTGGGCATGATCGCGATGCTCGCCGGCAAGTACGCGTTCTCCCAGTACCGCGGCATGCTGCGGTACTCGCTCGCCGGCGATCCAATGTCGGCGTGGTTGAACATGAAGAACGTCGTCATCATCACGGCGATCTTGATCCTCACTTATGGGATCTACGTCCCGAAGAACTGGCGTCGCGTCGCGATCGTGGCGAGCATGCTGGCGATGTTGCCGTTCGCGACCTTGCTGGTCCTCTACCTGGGGCATCCCGAGGCGATGGCATGGCTGGGGCGGGGGTGGATGAACCGGGGTGCCACACCGGTGGAGCTGTTCAGCTTCGACGCGATGCTCCTGCTGATCCTGGCCGTCGGCTCCACGTATGGCGCCCATATGATCTCCAACCTCCGCCGCCAGGTCGTCGAGGCCCGACAGCTCGGCCAGTACCGGCTCGGTCGACGGATCGGCGCCGGCGGGATGGGCGAGGTCTACCTGGCCGAGCACCAGCTCCTCAAGCGACCCTGCGCCCTCAAGCTCATCCGCCCGGGCCGCGCGACCGACCGGCAGGTCTTCGAGCGGTTCGAGCGGGAGGTCCGGCTCACGGCCACGCTCTCCCACCCGAACACCGTCGAGATCTTCGACTACGGGCGCACCGAGGACGGCACGTATTATTACGTGATGGAGTACCTCCCCGGCCTCAGCCTGGCCGACCTGGTGGAACGTCACGGGCCGTTGCCCCCCGGCCGGGTCGTCTACCTGCTCCGGCAGGTCTGCATGGCGCTGGGCGAGGCGCATGCGAGCGGCCTGATCCATCGCGACGTCAAGCCGTCGAACATCTTCGCCGCGCGGCGGGGGCAGATGGACGACGTCGCCAAGCTGCTCGACTTCGGGCTGGTCCTCCCCCCGGCCAAGGAACGTGCCGCCCGCCACGATGATGATGAGGACCGGCTCCTCGGCACGCCGCTGTTCATGTCTCCGGAGCAGGCGATGGGCGTGCCCGAGCTCGACGAGCGGAGCGACATCTACTCGTTGGGCGCCGTGGCCTATTACCTGCTGACTGGCCGACCGCCGTTCGATCGCGGGGGGAGCGTCGGCGTGATGATCGCGCATGCCCGCGAGCCGCTGGTGCCACCATCTTCGATCCGCGCCGGCATCCCCGAGGACCTGGAACGGGTAGTGCTGCGATGCCTGGCCAAGGCCCCGGTCGATCGATTCGCCGATGCCGAGAGCGTCGAGCGCGCCCTGGCCGCGTGCGCCTGCGCCGCGGATTGGGACCAGTCCCGCGCCTCCCGATGGTGGCGCGACGCGAGTCGCCGCCCGAAAGACGACGATCGGAGCAAAGTCGCAGCGGTCGAGGGATCGCCAGAACGAGGTCCATCCTCGCCCGATTCCTCCCGGATCCACGATGAGGAATCCGACGGCGAACCGTCGATCGAGCGGGGTGGGACTGCCGTCGAGTCCGAGGATGACTTCGGGGCGACCCGGGCGTTGCTGGTCCATTCTCTGGCACAGCGGCGTGCGACCGAACTCGAGGCCCTCATCCGGGCCGAGGCGCGGATTCGCGAGCTGGAAGCGACGATCCATAGGCTCGGTGGAGTATCCTGAGCCATTTCGGTGTGATGGAGGCCGGCCGCTCGAGACGCGGCCGGCCCCGGATACGCTCACAGTCCGCTGAGGTCGACCGCGACGGTCCGGATGCCCTTCTTCAGGGCCTTGGCCATCTCCTCGCTCGCGGGCACGGCCAGGATCTTCCCCGGCGCGATGCTGAGCGCCGACAAGACTTTGGCGCCTTGTCCTCGGGGCCCTCGATCGCCAGGGTCGCCACCCCGTTCAGGATCATCGGCGACGCATTCTCGATCTGGAGCCGATAGGTCGGCTTCCCCTTCGCCCGCGGACCCTTGACCAACTGCGTCCGGACCAGCCGGTTCAACATGCCCTCGGCCATCGAGTCGGTGAGCTTCGCGATATCGACTTTCCCCGCATCGCCCGGGATCGGCACGGAGAATTTGCCATACGGGACCCAGCTCCTCGCCGACGGATCGGTGCCGTTGACCTGGACCTGGGCCTCGCACCCCGTCAGCCGGACGCGGCATGCGACGACCGGGCCCTCGGGCCGGGCGGGGATACCCAGTTCCGCCAGCAGGCCCAGAACCGTCTTGCCCTGAACCGCCTTGCCGACCTCGGCCGCCAGCGACTCGGTCCCCGCGTCCGTGCCTTGAATTTGGAACCGCACGCGACCCGTCTCGCCGTTCGGTAACGTGTCCAGATGCTCGACGAAGTCGCGGGCCAGGGTCAGTTCATAGGCGTTGGCCCACTTCTCCGAAAGCCTCGCGATCGTATGCCAATCCAGGCCCGCCGCCAGATGCCACATGACCAGTTGGGAGATCGTGGTGGGAGCCTTGTCGGCGGCCAGCCGCCTGAGGGCCTTCTGCACCCGAGCATCCTCGTTGACGTGGCCAATATCGCCGAGGATCTCAAGCTGTTCGCCGGGGTCGGGAACGCTCAACCCCTCTTCCGGATCCGGCGCCGAGAGACTGACGAGCCGCGTGGGCAAGCGTCGGGTCTCCTTGGGCCTAAGTTCGGCCGAGGGCAGATCGGTCGGCGGCACCGACCGCATCCCGCCGCCCATCCCACCACCCATACCGCCGCCCATCCCACCACCCATCCCACCCATGCCACCCATCATGCCGCCGCCACCCATGCCCATCATCAGGCTACGCCGATCCCAGCTCTCGACATCACCACAGAAATACATGATCAATTCGCGCAGCATCATCATGCCCATGCATCGGGGGCATGGTACCGGAGCTCATGCCGTTGCTCCACGCCACCGATGCCGCCGCCACCACCCATGCCACCCATACCGCCGCCCATACCACCCATACCACCGCCCATGCCACCACCCATACCGCCGCCCATGCCGCCACCCATTCCACCCATGCCGCCCATCTGACCGGTCGCACCCTGGACGACGATGCCGGGAGGCAGGATCACGCGGAGGGATCGCCTGGTCCGATTGGTCACCATCATGGTCATCCGACCATCGCCGATCCCTTCGGCCTGGACAGTGACCAGTCCATCGCGCATGGCGTCGAGTAGGTTGATCGTCGGGATCTCGGCGGTTTCTTTCGTCTGTGCGAGGTCGGTCTTTTTCCGGGCTCGGTCCTTGGTGTCTTCGGCCCGGGTGGCTGTCATCGGCATCAGGAGGACGAATCCTCCCGCGAGAATCGCGGCCAACGGACGAATCGAGTGTCGCATGGGAGTTAACCTTTGTTCTATGATCCGGGCGAGAAAGGACCGGCGAGGCATGAAGGGAGGAGGATCGCCACGTCGCGTCGCGGTAGTCGTGCAGTAATACGTCAGTATCGTTGTCCAGGGTGCAGAGAAACGATCGGAAGAGGCGCCGTGCCGGGCCTGCGAAGGTAGATCGACGATCGGCTCGCGTTGCGAATCGTCGCGCACGACGAACCACGACCCGTCACGGTGGTTGATCGGAATCCTCTGCGTCTTGCCCTACTATTAATAGTGCGCATAATAGGAGCAAAACCCTTCATTATTTTTTACGGAGGGGTGATGGGGGCCGAGGTGTGGCGCGAATTGGAAGCTCATCCCGGGATGGGGCCGGGTCCGGAGCGACCGGACCGGGGACGACCTCCTCGCCCGGGTGTATGACGAGCTGCGCCCGGTGGCCGCCCACCTGATGATGAGGGAGCGATCGGACCATACTCTCACGCCGACGGCGGTGGTCCACGAGGCGGTGATCCGGCTGTTGCGCAACCCGGATTTCGAGGCCGCGGATCCCAACTACCTGCTCGCCTCGGCCGCCCGTGCCATGCGAGAAGTGCTCATCGACCACGCTCGTCGGCGGGCCGCCGGTCGTCGCGGGGCCGGATGGCACCGGGTGTCGCTCGACTCGGTGGTGGAATACTTCGAGACGCAGGACCTGGACATCGTCGCCGTCCACGAGGCGCTGAGAACGCCTGGCCGTGATGAACGATCGCCAGAGCCAGGTGATGACCCTGAGAGTACTTCGGCGGGATGACGGTCCCCGAGATCGCCGCCGGCGCTGGGGGTCTCGGTGGTCACGGTCGAGCGGGATTGGCGGCTGGCTCGGGCCTGGCTCCGCGGCCAGCTCCAGGAGGCGGACGCCGATGACGCCGGACCGCTGGCTCCAGATTGACAACCTGTTCGATCGCGGCGATCCGGCTCGACCCGTCCGAGCGGGGGGCATGGCTCCGTCGCGCCTGTGGCGACGACGACGCGCTGAGGGCCGAGGTAGGGCGACTGCTGGCCCTCGACGACGGGGCCGATCAGGACGCGTTACTGACGCCGCTGGATCTGAAGGGTCGGCCGTCGGACGAGACCGGCGAGCTGGCCGCCCAGCACGATAGGTCGTCCGCCCGCCCGCGGGCCCCCCACGACGGCGCGGCGGCTTCACGCCGAAGGCGGCGATCCGCGTGGGAGCGGGGCCACACCCGAGGTCCGAGGCCCTGGCCCGTCGTCCGGGCGCAACTGCGCGAGCTGCCGATGATTTATATCTTGATCTTCGGGATGGGGCTCGATCTACGGCAGCATCGTCCACCGGTTTCCCGACCTGGTAATCCCGTCCCTCCACGTCGTCGTCTTGATGGCCCTCGCGGGGATCGCGGCCCGGCTCTGGAGCCATCGACCGCTCTCGATGGCGTCAACTCCGGGACATCGAGCTGGGCATGATCGCGATGCTGGCGAGCCTGTTCGCCTTCTCGCAATACCGGATGCATGCGACGGCACTCGCTCGCCGGCGACCCGATGCTGGCTTGGCTGACGATGAAGAATATCGTGCTCATCACATCGATCTTGATCCTCACTTATGGGATCTACGTCCCGAAGAGCTGGCGGCGGGCCGCGATGGTCGCCGGTCCGCTGGCGTTGCTGCCGTTCGCGACCTTGCTGGCCCTCTGCCTGCGGCACCCCGAGGCGATGGGATGGCTGGAGTGGGGGTGGTTGAAGGGCGAGCGTCACCCCGCTGGCGCTGTTCAGTTTCGACGTGATGCTCCTGCTGATCCTGGCCGTCGGCTCCACCTTTGGGGCCGCACATGATCTCGCACCTCCGCCGACAGGTCGTCGAGGCCCGACAGCTCGGCCAGTACCGCCTCCGGCGATCGGATCGGCGCCGGCGGGATGGGCGAGGTCTACCTGGCCGAGCACCAGCTCCTCAAGCGGCCCTGCGCCCTCAAGCTCATCCGCCCGGGCTACGCTGGCCGACCGTCGAAGCCTTCGAGCGGTTCGAGCGCGAGGTCCGGCTCACGGCCACGTTCTCGCACCCGAACACCGTCGAGATCTACGACTACGGCCGCACCGAGGACGGCACGTATTACTACGTGATGGAGTACCTCCCGGGCCTGAGCCTGGCCGAGCTGGTCGAGCGTCACGGACCGTTGCCCCCCGGCCGGCGTCATCTACCTGCTCCGACAGGTCTGCATGGCGCTTGCGCAAGGCGCACGCGACCGGGCTGATCCATCGCGACGTCAAGCCGTCGAACATCTTCGCCGCGCGTCGCGGGGAGATCGACGACGTCGCCAAGCTGCTCGACTTCGGCCTGGTCCTCCCCGCGGCCAAGGAGCGTGCCGCCCGCCACGATGAGATGAGGACCGGCTCCTCGGCACGCCGCTATTCATGTCTCCGGAGCAGGCGATGGGCGATGCGCGAGCTCGACGAGCGGAGCGACATCTACTCGTTGGGCGCCGTGGCCTATTACCTCTTGACGGGCCGTCCGCCGTTCGACCGCGGGGGGAGCGTCGGCGTGATGATCGCGCATGCCCGCGAGCCGCTCGTGCCACCATCCTCGGTCCGCACCGGCATCCCCGAGGACCTCGAACGGGTGGTACTGCGATGCCTGGCCAAGGCCCCGGCCGATCGCTTCCCCGATGCCGCGAGCGTCGAGCGCGCCCTGGCCGTGTGCGCCTGCGCCGCCGATTGGGAGGAGGACCGAGCCGCCCTCTGGTCGGCGCGACGTCGGCCGACCGATGGTCGAGTCGCTAGAGAAATAGTCAAGGCCGGGCCATTCCGCGCCGATCCCGTACCAGTCGACGACAGCGTGCGGGTTGTGGGCAGCGAGTCGAACACGGAGGCCAGCTCATGAAAGTCAACCAGTACGACGTCTCCACAAAGGAACTGATCTGGGAAAGCCCGGACGAGTGGCTGGCCCACTTCACGATCGGCCCGATCGGGCCGGTTACGATGATCGACTCAGACATCACCACCCTGAGCGCGGTCGCCGACAAGGTCCTCAAGGTCGAGGTCCCCGATCCCTACCTCCTCGTCCTCGAGCCCCAGACCTACCACGACCTCGGGCTGGTCCGAAAGCTCTGGTATCGCCAGGTCGCCCTCGACTACCGGCACGACTTGCCGGTGCTCACCGTCCTGTTGCTGCTGTGCAAGGAGGCCAACTCGCCCGGCCTGACCGGCAGTTACGAGCGTCAGCTACCGGACGGCTGGATCACGAATCGGTATAATTTCCGCGTAGTGCGACTCTGGGAAGAAGACCCGGCGACGTACCTCAACGCCGGAATCAGCCTGGTACCGCTGGCCCCGCTGACCGACGTCCAAGGACTGGGCTTGCCCGAGATTATCCGGCGAATGGAGGCACGGATCGACCCAGAGACCAAGCCTCGGGCCGACTTACTCTGGACCGCGACTCTCGTCCTGATGGGACTGCGTTATTCGGATGAGGTCTCCAACGAACTTCTGAAAGGAAAGCTGCCAGCCATGCGAGAATCGACGACCTTTCAGGCCATCCTGCGAGAAGGCCGGGAGGAGGGCATCATCTTGGGGCGTGAGGAGGGCATCATGGAAGGACGCATCGAGGGGGAGCGGCGGTTGCTGGTTCGTCAGGGGACGAAGCGGTTCGGCATTCCCGATGCCGCTACTGTCACTGCCATCGAGGCGATCAAGGATCTCGAGCGGTTTGAAGCCCTCGGGGACCGAGTCCTCGACGCGGGAATCCAGAGTTGGGACGACCTGCTCCGCGAAGAGTGAGCGGTCGCACCGATGAACACAGACCATCCAACCGGTTCCGCACCTTTCGGGAAGGCGGCTCAACCATGCGAGAATCGTCGAACCGTTCAGGCCATCCAGCGGGAAAGCCGGCAGGAGGGCCTGATCGAGGGCCGTACCTGGATGGCACGGCGCTTCTTGCTCCGCCTCGGGGCCAAGCGATTCCGCTGGCCCGAGAGTAAGGTCGTTTCCGCCCTGGATCGCATCCAGGATGCCAGTCGGCTGGAGGCCTCGGCGAGCGATTCCTCGACGCGGAGCTCAAGAGCTGGGACGATCTGCAACGCGCGCCGAGAGCGGCGAGTCCATCCGCCAGGCGGCTCACGCGTCTCCCGGTTCGTCCGCCGCCCCGCCCCCGCGCAGCCGCTCCAGTTGAGCCGTGGTGAATCTGACAATCCGCGGATCCTTGATCTCCTGGTCGATCCGTAGCGATTGCTCCAGCGAGCCGATGGCCCGCTCCACCTCGCCCGGGTCCTGATAGGCGTTGCCCAGGTTGCCCGGGGCGTTCCCCTCGCCCCGGCGGTCGCCGATCTCGCGGGCGATCGCGAGTCGATGAAGCCGGTGGATTCCATCTCGCGCTCGTCGAGGAAGGTTCTCAGGCCCAGCTTCATGAGCTCGCCGCGAAGCGTGCGCACCCACGGCTTGTCGGGCGAGCCGTGCGAGAGAAACACATCATAAGTCGTTGGAGTCTCCACCGCGTCCGGCATGGGCTGCGCCTCACCGACTCGACTTCGAGGACCGTTCGCGACGACGCAACCGTTCCAGCATGACGCGCGGGATACGACGGTGGCACCATGGTTCTGGATGGGCTCTTTACAAGAAGGGTCCAAGACTAAACGGGCCGATCGCAGGGCGAGCGGACCACGATCAGGCCGAGTCCGCGGTGGGTCAACCCCTCGAGGAAGACCTCGGGTAGCCGTGAGTCGAGGTCGTCCGGGCCGACGTCGCGGACGAATTCGACGCCGATGGCCCGCGCGATCCGATCGATGTCGAGGGCGGCGCCTGGGCCGGCCCAGGGCGTCGCGCGGCACGCCGGGATTGGTCTGGAATCCCGAGGTCACCGTGGCCGCGTTGTCCAGGACCACCATCAGGATGTCGCTGCCGTTGTAGACCGCGTTGACGATCGCCGGCAACGTGGTGTGGAAGAAGGAGGAGTCGCCGAAGAGGGCGATCGCGCGCTCGCGGATCCCCGCCCGGCTCAGGCCCTCGGCGACGCCGACCGCCGAGCCGAGGGCGTACTTGGCGTCGAGCCGATCGCCCACCGCCGCCAGGCAGCCAGGGTCGCCGACCAGCACCGGGTCTTGTCCGAGGATCGCGGCTGTGGCCTTCAGCGCGTCCACGATCGCCCCGAACCGGCAGCCGGCACAATAGTTCTCGCGCGGCGGGCGCTCCGACGCCTCGTCCTTTTCGAGGTAGTCCCGCGCCGGGACGAAGCCGGGCAAGAACCGCTCGAGCGCCTTCTGGATCTGCCAGCGGAACAGCTCACCCTCGCGGCGCGTGTGGCCGGTCTGTTTCCCGAGAATCCGGGCATCGCACCCGGAATCGTGGGCGACCGCCTTGATCTGGGTCTCCAGGAACGGCTCGTTCTCCTCGAGGACGAGGACCTCGCGACAGCCCGACAGGAGCCGGGCCACGAGCCCGCGCGGCAAGGGAAACAGCACACCCAGCTTGAGGACGCGGACATCGGGCCGGGGCCCGTCGCCGATCACGTCGCGCAGTTTCTGGTAGGCGAACCCCGCCGCGATGATACCTCGGTCGCCTTGCCCATCGATCCGGTTGAAGGGTGCATCGTCGGCCCATGCCTCGATGATCGCGAGCCGATGATGCAGGGCGCGGTGCTTCTCCACGACGTTGCGGGGCACCGGGACGAACCGCCACGGCTCGCGGGCCAGGCCGAGGTCCGGCTTCGCGTGAGGACCCTCGGGGACATCGACCGGCTCCGATTGCTGCGTGAAGCTCCGGGTGATGCGCACGATCACGGCGGTGTGGAATTGCTCGGAGATGCAGAAGGCCGTCTGCATCATGGCGAACGCCTCGGCGGGCGTCGCCGGCTCCATCCAGGTCATCTCGAGCATCGGGGCGATCGAGCGGGTGTCCTGGTCGTTCTGCGAGCCGTAGCCGCCGGGATCGTCGCCCAGAAGGATGACCAGCCCGCCATGCACGGGCGTCAGGTTCAGCGCCATGAGCGGGTCGATCATGACGTTCATGCCCACGCTCTTGGTGCAGACCAGGGCGCGTTCGACCGGCGATCGACGCGCCGATGCCGAGCTCCATCGCGACCTTCTCATTGCTCGACCATTCGACGTGGAGGTCGTGGCGCGAAGCCAACTCGATCAGGACCTCGACCGTCTCGGAGCTGGGCGAGCCCGGATAGCTGGTGACGAGCTTCACTCCGGCGACCAGGGCCCCGTGGGCAAGGGCCTGGGCACTGGTCGATGTCCGGAGCGGCATGGCACGATCCCCAAACCCGTCGGCCGTGAAAGTCGTCCCCGCGCGGGCGGCGCGGGAACGACATGTTCTAAGATCTGGAATCCGCAATCCACTCATTCGAGCGCGACGGTGACCGTCTTGTGCTCGGTGTAGTTATCGAGCGCCTTCTCGCCGAGCTCGCGGCCGATGCCGCTGCTCTTGTAACCGCCGAAGGGCGCAGCGGCGTCGAAGACGTCGTAGCAGTTGATCCAGACGGTGCCGGCGCGGATGCGTTCGGCGATCGTGTGGGCCTTCTTGATGTCCTGGGTCCAGACGGCGGCGGCGAGGCCGTAGTCGGTGGTGTTGGCCCGCTGCGACGACCTCTTCGACGTCCTTGAACTTGAGGACCTGCATCACCGGCCCGAAGATCTCCTCGGTGGCGATCTTCATCTCGTCCTTGACGTCGGCGAAGATGGTCGGCTTGATGAAATAGCCCTTGGTGCCGAACCGCTCGCCGCCGCTGACGCATCGGGCACCTTCCCGCTTGCCCGACTCGATGTAGCCGAGCACCCTGTCGAACTGGGTCTTGTCGACCTGCGGGCCTTGCTCCGTCGCGGTGTCGAACGGGTCGCCGAGCCTGCGCTTCCCGGTCGCGTCGGCGAGCCGCTCGACCATCGCGTCATAGACCTTGTCCTGGACGAGCAGGCGACTGCCGGCGCAGCAGCACTGGCCCTGGTTGAGGAACAGGCCGAGCATCGCGCCGTTGACGGCCGAGTCGAGGTCGGCGTCGGCGAAGACGATGTTCGGGCTCTTGCCGCCCAGCTCGAGGGTGACCCGCTTGAACGTCCCCGCGGCGTTCTTCATGATGATCCGGCCGACCTCGGTCGACCCGGTGAAGGCGACCTTGTCGACGCCGGCATGCTTGACCAGGGCGTCGCCGGCCGTCTCGCCGAAGCCGGGGACGATGTTGATGACGCCGGCCGGGAAGCCGGCCTCCATGGCCAGCTCGCCCATGCGGAGGCAGCTCAAGGGCGTCTGCTCGGCGGGCTTCATGACGATGGTGCAACCGGCCGCCAGCGCCGGGCCCCACTTCCACGAGACCATGAGCATCGGGAAGTTCCACGGGATGATCTGCCCGACGACCCCGACCGGCTCGCGGCGGGTGTAGCAGAAGAATCGCCCGCGGACGGGGATGGTATGGCCGTGGATCTTGTCGGCCCAGCCGGCATAGTAGCGCAGGCAGTCGACGACCAGGGGCAGGTCGCCATGCCGGCTCTCGCTGATCGGCTTGCCGTTGTCGAGCGTCTCGAGCCGGGCCAGCTCGTCGAGGTTCGCCTCGATCAGGTCGGCCAGCTTGTTCAACAGCCGCCCTCGATCGCGGGCGTCCATCGTCCGCCAGGGCCCCGAGTCGAACGCCTTGCGCGCCGCCTTGACCGCCAGGTCGATGTCGGCGGCATCCCCCTCGGCGACCTCGGTGATGACCTCCTCGGTCGCCGGGTTGATCGTCGCGAACGTCTTGCCGCTGATGCTGTCGCGCCAATGCCCGTCGATCAGCATCTTCGTCTGGAGCGGGTGGGCGGCCCCATTCCCGGCCCCGGCCTTCTGTCGCGGTTGGGTTGCGGTTGCCATGATGCGTCTGTCCTCCCATGCACGAACTCGGGCGATCCTCGCGGACGTCCGATCCTTCCATCTCATTTCACGAACCCGGCGCCATCTTATGGCCGATTTCGGCGGGACTCAAGCGGCGGGGCGATTGGCGAGTGGATGCACAGGCTCTTCGGATCGGTCGAGCCGGCCGCCTCACGACCAGGGCGGCGACTCCAGCCGAGTCTGCCATCCATCAAAATGGGAGACTTTAGCTCCTTGTAGCCGGGGTCTGTGACCCGAGATCGGTGAGCCCCGGCCTCACAGAGGCCGGCTGCAAGGAATGCATAGGCTCATCACATGCTCTGAGCACGGCCCCTAAGAGATCACGAAATCAGGAAAGTACGAAACCAGGAAATGGGGCGCGGAGAGTCGGTTCCGCCATCGGTTCGGTCCGATACCATCCTCCCGTGGGTCCGATCTCGTGGTTTCGTACTTTCGTGATTTCGTGATAAAAGGGCAAACCCGAGAAGTCTCCGATTTCTTCTTCTGTTTCTAATCCCGGGGCGCACTTCACTCGGGGGCATGGGCTGCCGCCGCCGTGGCGCCGAAATGATCCGTTAGGTTCCAGACGCGAATAACGCCGTCATGGCCCGCCCACAGTGCCCGGCGGCCGTCGGCGGTGAAGGTTCCATCGGTCAGCGGGACGTGGGTCACTTCGTAGCTGTAGAGCTCGCGGCCGGCGTCGATGTCCCAGAGGCGGAGATGATGATCCTCTGTGCCGCTGCTCAGGGCATGCCGGCCGTCCGGAGCGATCGCGAGGCCGTCAATGGGTGCTCGAGGGCCGTCGAAGCGGCGAATTTCGCGGCCGGTGTCGATGTCCCAAAGGCAGAGCCGGTTGTCGGTGCCCCCGGAGAGGACGCGCCTCCCGTCGGGCAGGAAGGCGACCGCCCTGGTCGCGAAGTCCTTGTGCGCCTCGATACGGCGGATCTCCGCGCCGCCGTCGAGGTTCCAGACGCGCACCGTGCCGTCCATCGAGCCCGATACGGCGCGGCGGCCGTCGGGGCTGATGGCCACCGACCATATCCCGCCGCGATGACCCGAGATGCGGCGGACTTCCGCACCCGTGGCGAGGTCCCAGAGGTGGAGGTCCAGGTCCGGCCCGGATCGCCAACCCTCGTTGGAAACCATGTTCACCGGCCCACCGGTCAGGGCATGGCGGCCGTCGGGCGTGAGGGCGAGAGCCAAGATGGCGCCGGTTTGACGATTGAATCGGCGGAGCATGCGACCCGACTCGATCTCGTAGACCCGCACGTCCGTCCCTTCTCCGGAGACGACCACCCTCGCGCCGTCGCGGGTTACCGCCAGGCGGAAGATCTTGAAATCGGACCCGATCCAGCGACGGACCTCGCGCCCGCTGGCGATGTCGTGGATCCGGATCGTCCCGTCCGCGCCGCCCGAGATCGCGCGTTTCCCGTCCGGGAGCGCCGCGACCGCGTTGACGCGCGAGGGGTTACCGACAAGTTGTTGGGATTCTCCCGCCCAGAGGTCGGCTGTATCCGGCGACGCCGACCAGAGCTTGATCGTGCGATCCCAGCCCGCCGTCACGACCAGGAGGCCATCGGCACTGAAGATGGCGCCGGTGATGTCGTCGGCATGGCCCTGGAGCGTCAGCGTGCGCCGGCCGGAGTGGTATTCCCTGACTTTGAGCATGCCGCCCGCGCCCGAGACGGCGAAGTGTCGGCCGTCGGGCGCCCAGGCCAGCCCGCGCCCGCTGCGCCGTCGAAGCGGCGAATCTCATGACCGGAGAGCGATTCCCACAACCGTGCCGTCCCGTCGAGGCTCGTCGAGAGCAACAGGTCGGAGAAGGGATGGAACGCGAGGCCGATGACGCGCCGGTCATGGCCGCGCAGCACGTGCAACAAGCGCCTGCTGGGCACGTCCCAGACGTGGATCGCGCGGTCATCACCCCCGGCGGCGAATTGATTTCCGTCGCGGGAGAAGGCGATGGAATAGACGATGTTCAATCCTTCGAGGAACTCGTGAATCTGCTCACAGGTGCGGGTGTCCCAGAGCTTGACGGTGCCGTTCTGGCTCGCCGAGGCCAGCCGGACGCCGTCCGGGTGGAACGCCAGCGAGGAGATCGGCGAGGTATGGCCGCGGAGCCGGCCGAGGTCCGCACCCGAATCGGGGTCCCAGATCCGGATGATCTGGTCGTCGCCCGCGCTGGCGACCGCATGTCCGTCGGGACGCACCGCAACGGCGTAGATCGCGAACGTGTGCTTGCGATAGCTCAATAGGTTCTCCCCCGAATCGACATCCCAGACGCGGGCGGTGTAATCCTCGCCGGCGGAGATGAGGCGTCGGCCGTCCGGGGTCAGCGCCAGTGCGTAAACGGCGCGGTCGTGCCCCGAAAGCGTACGCAAGGGCTCGCGCGGCGGCTTGTCGGGCAACGGCGCCCCGTTCCAACAGCGGACCTCGCCGCCATATCCCCCCGAGAAAAGCCGGTGACCGTCCCGGCTGAACGCGACGCACCGGACCGGATCGGCGTGGCCCGTGAGGGGGAGCAGCTCATTGAGTGTGGTTGCGTCCCAGATCCGCACAACATGATCCCAGCCCGCAGTGGCCAGGCGCCGGCCGTCGGGACTGAAGCGGACGTTGCTGAGCATCGCGCCCAGGGACGATCTCGCGCGGACGATCCGTGCCGAGTCCACGTCCCAGAGGGTCAGGTCGCCGCGAGAACTGTCCACGACGTCACCCGTCGAGCTGGCGAGGAGCCGCCCTTGAGGATGGAACGCCAGGCTGAAAACCGGGCGTCCATGCGGGAGGGTCGCTCGGGGAGCGCCCGTTTCGGCATCCCAGATCCGGATCGTGGTGTCGCGACTCGCCGAGGCGATCGACGTGCCGTCCGGGGAGAAGGCCACGTCTTCGACGGCCTTTCGGTGCCCCGGTAAGCCGCGACTCGTCCCCGTGGCGATGTCCCACACGCGGACCATGTCATCAGTCAGGCCCGCGACCAGCCGTCGGCTGTCGGGGCTGAATGCGAGGGCGGTGGGAAAGCTGTCCCCATTCGGGAGCGACTTGACCTCCGACCAGTTCCTCGTGTCCCAGAGCGTGATGGAGGCGTTGCGAGCATCGACCATGCCACCGACGGCCATCCATCGCCCATCAGGGCTGAGCGCGACCGCGCTGAGCCGGCCCGGCGAACCGGGCAGATCGCAGGCACGTCCGGTCTCGAAGTCCCGGACATGGATGCCCCGACTCGGGCCGACGGAGACGAGATAACGGCCGTCGGGGCTGAGTGCCAGCGATGCGACGCCGGATCGGTCATCGGAAGAGACTTTGACATCTTCGTAGGCACGTCTCCTGAGATAGCGCCATTCCCAGTCGCGAAGTGAGACCGGACACTCGTCGAGGAGCTCATCCGCCCGGTCGGCGTCGTGGGAAAGGCGGTGGCGTTCGGCGAGGCCGATCCGGTTGCTGTAGAGGTGGGCCTCCGAGCTTTCCAGGGCGTCGAGGGCCCTCCGCGCCTGGGCCAGCGCGGTGCCCCGCGCGATCGACGGCCTGGCGATAGACGGCGAACATTCCGATCAGGCCGGCCGCCGCGACGAGCACGAGCATCCCGCTCAGGGCCGCGACCGACGGATGTCGCCTGGCCCATTTCCAGATGCGTTCCGGCCGCCCGACCCTCCGCGCACGGATCGGCCTGCCGGCCAGCCATCGTCCCAGATCCTCGGCCAGGGCGGACGCCGACGGGTAGCGCCGACCGGCCTGCTTGTCGAGCGCCTTGAGGCAGATCGACTCCAGGTCGCGGTCGATCCCGGGGTTCAACTGGCGCGGTGACGCCGGCTCCTGGTCGATGACCTTGCGCAGGGTCTCGAGGGGTGTCTTGGCGACGAAGGGAGGCCGCCCGGTGATGAGGGCGTAGAGGATCGCCCCCAGGCCGTAGACGTCGGCCGCGATCGTGGCGCCCGATCGCTCGCCCGCGGCCTGCTCGGGCGCCATGTAGCTGGGCGTGCCGACGATGACCCCTTCCGCGGTGAGCGAGCTGTCGCCCTCGATCGCCCGGGCCAGCCCGAAATCGCCGACGCTCGGCCGGCCTTCGGCATCAAGGAGGACGTTCGCCGGTTTCAAGTCGCGATGCAAGACGCCGTGTTGATGGGCGTACTGCACCGC
Source organism: uncultured Planctomycetota bacterium (assembly GCA_963777695.1). Classification (GTDB taxonomy): domain Bacteria; phylum Planctomycetota; class Planctomycetia; order Isosphaerales; family Isosphaeraceae; genus CAVZRC01. Next base: position 3,528,677 of record CAVZRC010000004.1, on the reverse strand, counting down.
CTGCGCGATCGTCACGACCATGAGCGCGGCGGCCCTCGGGTCCTCGGCCAGGCGCCCGAGAGAATCCTCCAGGCTGCCCCCTTCCATCAGCCTCATGCTGAAGAACGGAAGGCCGCCCACCTGGCCGACTTCGTAGACCGGCACGATGTGAGGGTGGTCGAGCTTGGCGGCGTTCTCGGCCTCGCGCGGGAAGCGGCGCAGGTCGGAGGCGCTGGCCCATGAGCCGAGTCGGATCATCTTCACCGCGACGACCCGATTCAGGCTCCTCTGTCGGGCTTTGTAGACGATCCCCATCCCTCCGCTGGCGATGGGCTCGAGCAGCTCATAGTCGCCGAAGGAGCGGAGGGACTCGGCCGAAGCCGGCTCGAGGGTGGCGAGCCCCTCCGGGTCGGTCTCCGCGCCCTCTTTGCTCGGATCGAAGTCGGTCGGGCCGTCCTCGCTCGCCGCGCCGGGGCCGCGAAGACCGTCGAGCCGGCGCAGCAGGTCGAGTGTTTCGTGCCCTCGATCCGGGTTGACCTCGGGCGGGATCGGTTCGAGCGGCGAACGCCCGAGGGCAATCGCCCGGTCGCATGCCTCCAGCCAGGAGACATACGAGTCGCTCTCGGTCGGGTCATCGCCGTCCGGTTCGCTCATGACGACTTCGCGGCTCGCAGGTCACGCTTCAGCCTCTCGATCGCGCGTGCCCAGAGCTTCCGCGCGGAGTTCGGTGACCGCGCCAGCGTCTCGCCGATCTGCTCGAACGACAGGCCCTCCCGATAACGGAGTTGGATGACCCGGCGATGCTCCTCGGGCAATCGCTCCATCGCTCGTTCCAGCGCGCGATCGCGCTCGTCCTGGAGAACCTGCTCGCTCGGCGACGGCTGATCGGACGCCGGATCCGGACGTACCCTCGATGTGTCGCCGTCGAGCGGGACTTCGCGGCCGACCTCGCGTTTGGATGTCCCGCGAAAGGCGCGAACAAACTTGGCGATCCGGTACTGGAGCCGATTCCGGAGCCACGCGAGCAACTCCGGCTCCGACTCGCCCGTAAACCCGTCGAAGTCTCGCTGCGCTTCGAGGAACGTCTCCTGGACGATATCCGAGGCGCCCCCCTTCGCCCGGAGGCGCGGATCCAGGTCGTCGACGGCGATCTGAAGCAGGTATCGCCGGCAGCCGTCGAGCAACCGGCCGAGGGCGTCGTTAGACCCCGCGCGGGCCTGCCGGATCAAGTGGATCGTCTGGTCGTCCCGTTCCCGCACAACGGCGCCCTCATCGACGGCTGGCATGATCCCGGTCGCGGCGTAGCGTCCCATTCGCGACAGACTGGCCTACGACACTGATGACATTGACCGTCTCAGGCTGATTGCATCATATCCACCCAATTTCACACTGTCAATACCGAGCAGGCTCAGGACGTGATCTTCAAGGCGGGAGGCGACTTACGGCCCTCACCGGGAGCCGCGAAGCCTCGCGGTTCGGAACGCTTTTCCTGAGAAAATAAAAAAACTCAGCCGGAACGAGACTTTTCCGGTCTTAGGGTGATAGGGCGCTTCGACCTCGCGAAGATCTGACGATCGATGCTCGATATGCGGGCCCGGGCAGCAACATCATCGCGGAGATCGACGACTTCAACGACCGCGGCGACTTCGTCGGCCTGGCCGACAACGGCCCCGTCCGCTCATCGGATGATTCGACGTGTCTCCGGCCGTCGGGGTGCATTCCGGGGTCGATTCCGTCCCCGGGCGCTCGTGTCTCGCATCGTCTTCAAGAGAAAGAGGAGAGAGATGAGAAACCTGGTCGAGCGTGCCACCGCGGTCACCGTCCTGGCGACGGCGTTGGTGGCGTCCGGCGCGGGGCATGCCCGCGCAAGTTTAATGACGTATACCGAGACGGCGACGGTGTCCGGGTCCCTGGGATCGACGACGTTCACCGACGCGACGATCACGTTTACCCAGACGGCCGACCCGGCGAACGGCGTCGTGATCGCTCCGGTTTTGCATGAGTTGAACGTGCTCGACATTACGGCGACCCTGATGATCACCGGCGGCGACCTCACCTCGCCCCTCGCGGCGACCATCACCGAGTCGACCTACACGTTTGTCGGCACGGCCGGCCTCAGGTCCGGCAACGTCGGCTTCGGCCACCTAGCTTTGCCGGTCGGCAACGCCCCCCTGATTGCCGCGATAGCCGCGGCGCCGCCGACGTACGACCTCACCACGTCGCTCGGGCCGGTCAGCGGCCCGTCGTTCATCCAGGCCCCGGGACATACGTGGGCGACGACCGCGGGCGACCTGATCCTCGACGAGGCCGGAACCGTCACGTTCCAGGCGGTCCCCGAGCCGTCGTCGCTCGCGCTGGCCGCGGTGGCCTGCGCGACCGGCCTGGCCATCGCCGCGGGCCGTCGCCCGCGGCGCGTCGGCCGATGATCCCCGGGTCGGGGAAACCCGACCCCGGCCCCACGGACCGCAAGCCGTTGTGCGCGGCGGTCCTCCATTGTACGAGCCGACGCTGAGTCCCGGTGGTGATGATAAAGTCTGCGGAAATCGGCCGGCTCGACGGCCACCAGGATCTCGGATGATTCGACGTGTCTCCGGCCTTTTGGGTGTATTCCGGGGTCGATTCCGTCCCCGGGCGCTCGTGTCTCGCATTGACTTCAAGAGAAAGAGGAGAGAGATGAGAAACCTGGTCGAGCGTGCCGCCGCGATCACCGTCCTGGCGACGGCGTTGGTGGCGTCGGGCGCGGGGCATGCCCGCGCAAGTTTAATGACGTATACCGAGACGGTGACGGCGTCCGGATCCTTGGGATCGACGACGTTCACCGATGCGACGATCACGTTTACCCAGACGGCCGACACGGCGAACGTCGTGACCAATCCGATCTCGCACTCGAAAAAGGTAGTCGACACGACGGCGACCCTGGTGATCACCGGCGGTGACCTCGCCTCGCCCCTCACGGCAAGCTTCACCTCGGCGACCACCACGTTCTGCAACCCGAGTGGTAGCGGCGGCCTCCTCGGCAGGCAGGTTGGGCCGTTCAATATCGACATACTTGTGTTGTCCAACCCGGCGTTCGCGACCTATGACCTCACCACGCCGCTCGGGCCGATCAGCGGTCCGTCGGGTATCAACGGGGGACTTGCGGTCGCGACGACGACCGCGGGCGACCTGACCCTCGACGAGGCCGGCACCGTCACGTTCCAGGCGGTCCCCGAGCCGTCGTCGCTCGCGCTGGCCGCGGTGGCCTGCGCGACCGGCCTGGCCATCGCCGCGGGCCGTCGCCCGCGGCGCGTCGGCCGATGATCCCCGGGTCGGGGAAACCCGACCCCGGCCCCACGGACCGCAAGCCGTTGTGCGCGGCGGTCCTCCATTGTACGAGCCGACGCTGAGTCCCGGTGGTGATGATAGAACGCTTTACGCTTGGTTTGCGCACGGGGCCGGGAAAAGGGGACTGGCTCACGGCCCCGGACAATCCCGGGGATCTCGGGCAATGAGTCAGTGGGCCGGGTGCCTGTCCCCTTTTCCCGCGTGCTCAACGCAAGCGTGAAGCGCTCTAAAGTCCCCGAAAATCGGCCGGCTCGACGGCCACCAGGATCTTCATATGAGGCGTGATCCGCAGCATCACCGCTCGGCCCCATCGCCCAGCCGGGGCCGGGCTTCCGGGCCGGGCAGCTCGTGGACGAAGACGACGTCGCGGGGCAAGTGGGCGAGGGCCAGGTTGACCATGTGGCGATGGTGCGTGAAGAAGAGCACCTGCGTCCGTTGCGAGAGCTCGGCCAGGGCCTCGAGTGCCGCGGTGGCGCGGCGGTCGTCGAAGTTCAAGAGGATGTCGTTGACGATGAACGGGATCGGCTCGTGCGACTGGAGCCAGGATTCCAGGCTGGCCAGCCGCAGGGCGAGATAGAGCTGGTCGTGCGAGCCGTCGCTCATCCCCTCGACGGTCACCAGCCGGCCGTCGGGACGGACGCCCTTGACCACCGCGTGACCCTCGCCGTCGTCGTCGATCTGGAGGCGGGCGAATGAGCCGCCGGTGAGCAGATGGAACAGGGCGCCGGCACGCGACAGGATCGGACCCTGGTTCTTCTCGCGATACCGTTCGATGCTCCGGTTCAGGACCGACGAGGCCAGCTTGAGGGTCGCATATCGCGCGACGTCGCCCTGGAGCTTGGCGAGCAGGGTCTGGGCCTTCTCGGCGCTCTCGGCGGCGCCGTCGCCGCCGTCCATCCGCGCCAGCTCGCCCCGCTCGGCGCCGATGGTCTGGTCCAGCCGGCGCAGGTCTTCTTCCAGGGCCGCGATCCTCGCGTCGGACTCCTCGATCGAGGCGTCCAGCGCGTCGTGGTCGGACTGTTCGACTTCGGCGGCGAAGGTGGCAATCTCGGAGCCCGCGGCGTTGACGATCAGTTGTTCCTCGCAGGCGGCCAGGTCGTTGTCGAGGCGGGCGCGGTCCTGCGATCGTCGCTCGGCCTCGGGGAGCTGGTCGAACCCGGTGCAGCCGGCCTCGATGCAGAGCCGCTCCAGGCGGGCGCGGGCCTCCTCGCGACGGGCTTCGGCCGCGCGGAGGGTCGCCTCTTCGCGGAGGCGCTGCTGGGTCATCGTGGTGCGCTTCTGGTCGTCGGCCTGGGCGTCTCGGAGGCGGCGGGGCAGCTCGCGCGCCTGGTCGCCGGCCGGGCGGTCGACCAGGTCCGGGGCGACGCGGGCCGACAGCGCCGCGACGTCCGCCGCGAACTGCTCGGCGTCGCGCTCGATCCCGCGGATGCGACTCAGGTGATTGCGCCGGTCGTGCAGCTTTTCGAGCAGCTCACCGATCTTGGTCAGGAAGACCTCGGCCTGCTCCGGCGCGGCGTCGGCTTCGAGTCCGATGCGCGTCATCTTCGACGCCCAGTCGGTCCGCCAGGCGTCGAGCGCGGTCTCGGCCTCCCGGAGCGAGAGCCGGGCCGTGGATAGCTCGCCCCGCGCCGAGGCGAGCTTGGTCTCCAGCTTCGACCGCTTCTGGACCAGGTCGTCCTGCCGCTTGATCGCCGCGTCGGCCTGGTCGAGCAGCTCGGCCAGGTCGGAGGAGGACGTCGCGAGCGGTTCGCCCGCCTCGCCCATGGCGAGGGCGACCGCCCCGCGCTGCGCGGCGAACGCATGCTCGAGCGGCTCGACGACCTGGCGGGCCTCCTCCCGCTTCTCGAGGAGCAGCAAGATGTCCTCGCGACGGCGGAGCCAGGCGCGGAGCTCGACGGGCGTCCGCGCCTCGGCCTCGATGCCCAGCGGGGCGACCAGGGCGTTCCAGTCGCGATCGATCGAGGCGCAGCGGTCGTCGAGCAGATGGACTTCTCGCTCGATCGCAACGCGTCGTTGTTGATGCTGGCCAAGGTGGGCGAGCCACTCGGCCTTGCGGGCGACGCGGTCGGCCTCGCGTCGGAGGCGATCGGCCTGCGCATCGCCTCGCTGGACGCTCTGCTCATAGGCCGAGGCCAGCGTGCCCTCCGGTCCGAACTCGGCCAGGAACGCGGTGAGGTCCTGCCCTTCGGGTGCCTTCTCGAGCCAGGCGGCCTTGACCAGTCGCCAGCCTTGATCCCGTCGGGTTCGCGCGGCGAGCAGGGCCTCATCGGTCGGCACGTCGTGTTGCCGGTCGAGGGACTCCAACTGGGCCTCGAGCTGCCGGATCGCGTCGTCTTCCGCGGCCAGTCGCTCGGCGATCGCCTGCCGGTCTCGCGACGATTCCGAGAACCGGGCTTCGTAGAGATCCAGCGTGGCAGCCAGGGGGACGGCCAGGCACTGGAGGTCTTCGGCCGATCGGCTCCAGCCGGGGAGCTGGGCCAGGGCCGTGGCCGCCTTCTTCTCGGCGCGGGCGAGCTTGCCGCGGGCTTCCTTGAGCCACGCGTCCAGGTCGCCGGCCTTGCGGGCCTGCTTGACGGCGCGGCGGAGCGGCTCGACGTCCCTCGCCCCTTCCTGATCGGCGAGGTCCTTCTCCAGTCGCTCGATCTGGTCCTCATGGCGGGCGATCGTCTTGCGAGCTTCCTCCGCCTGGCCGCGGAGCTTGGCGAACTGCTGTCCCAGCCCGCGGATGCTCGCGGGCTCGTCGGCGCGGAGCCGGAGCGAATCGGCCTCGTCGAGGTCGGTCGACCGGCCGAGGTCGCGGAGGATCCGTCGCGACTGGTGCTCGGTGTCGCCGAGGAAGTTGTCCAGCCGCTTCGCGCGATCCTCCTTCCCTTTCTCGACCACGCCCAGCCGTTCGCGGAGCGCCTCGATCTCGTCGGCGGCGTCGAGCAGCACACGGGGCGGATCGAGGCCGGCCAGTTGGGCGTCGATCTCCTCGATCGCCTCGCGGGCCGAGGCGATGGCGGGATCGGACAGGCGGAGCTGATCCATCGCCTTGCGGAACTCGTCGCCGAAGTCGTCGCGGAGGCGGATGACGTCCCCCATCGAGGCGAGCTCCTGCGCCAGCCGTCGCCGACGCGCCACGATCGGGATCGCCGACTTGATCCGCTTCAACCGCGCCTGGTCGCCGCGCTCCGCGCGGATGCGTCCGCGGAGTCCTTCCGATTCCTCGAGTGCCTCGCGGTAGGAGCGGTCGTGCCGATGCCACTCCTCGCCGGGCAACTGGTGCTGCTTCAGCTCTTCCTGGGCGTCGCGGAGATCGGTCAGGGTCTTGTTGATCCGAGGATTCTGGGCACGGGGCTTGAACAGCTCATCCAGCCCTTTCTGGAGCGTCTCGTGGGCCCGTCGCAAGCCGGCCAGCCCGGCGCCGGCGGCGAAGAGCAGCTCGCCGAGGCGGCCCTGTCCGGTGCGGATCTCTTCCCCCGCGCGGGCCAGCCGTTCGTGGTCGATGCCGAACAGAGCTTCGAAGGTATCTTTGTTGATGCCGCCGATGAATCGGTTCAACCGCTCGTCGGTGACAGGCGAGGCATCATCGGCCGTGCGGAGCGTATTCCGGGTCCCTTTCCGACGGAGGATCTCCAGCTCGTCGCCGTCGCTATGACGCAGCCGGCCCCCGACGCGGAGCTGATCGTAGGGATGGACGAAGTCGTCGGCCGACACGTGCGGGAAGTTGAACAGCAGGTGCGACAGGGCGCGCATCGCCGAGGTCTTGCCGGCCTCGTTGGGGCCGTAGACCAGGTGCAGGCCGTGCGTGCCCTCGGAGAAATCGATCACCACGCCGGTGAACGGCCCCACGGCTTTCAAGTTGAGGCTCAGCAGTTTCATGGGATCTCGCGGATTTCCATAGGTCAGGCTTTCGAGCCTGACGCTTTTCCGATGTCGGGCTGGAAAGCCTGACCTACTTGGTCGAGGCGTCGGCGCCCTGGGATTTGCGGAGCAGGTCCAGCAGCAGGGGCTGCACCTGGCCGAGCAACGATCGCAGCCACTCCGCCTCGCCGAGTTGCGGGCTGTCGGGGTCGTGGAGGAACTCCGCCGGCAGTTTGCGCCTCAGGTCGGCCAGCTCGTCGACGAACCCTCGCATCGCGCCGGGATCGCCGCGGAGCTGTTCGAGGACGTCGAGCAGCTCCTCGATCGGTCCGTCGGGGATCATCACGGTGCTCGGCGGCCGGAGCTGGAACTCGACCTTCTCGACCCAGAGCCGGTCGTTGCCGCGTTCTGTGGCGAGGCCGCGGATCTCGTTGATGAACCGGTCCGGGTCGGCGCTCAGCCGGCCGTGAAGCGAGGATACGCCGCCGAGGATCACCCTCACGGTCAGCAGGACATCCGGGTCGGGCTCGTCCGCGAGCAAGCCGTCGAGCACCTCCGCGGCGCGGCCGAGCAAGTCCGACTCGGTATCCAGCTCGGAGACCTCGACGCGGCCGCGCTCCCAACGGACCTGGTCCAGCCGGTGGAAGACCGGGTCGAAGCTCCGATCCGAATTGACGGTCACGAGCAGGCATCCCTTGGGACCGCTCTCGCGGATGTGCCGGCCTTGCACGTTGCCGGCGAAGACGACCGGCGGGTCCTGGCAGGGGACCTGTCGCATGTGGATATGGCCCAGCGCCCAGTAATCGTAACCGCGGAGCCGGAGCTCCTCGATCGTGCAGGGGGCATATCGCTCGTGGCCGTCGGCGCCGCCCAGGCCGGTGTGGAGCAGGCCGATGTTGATGCATCCGCCCTCGGGCGCCGGATAGGCGGCGGCCAGGTTCTCCGTGACGGCGGCCTTCGCGAAGCTCTGCCCGTGGATCGCGACGTCCAGGTCTTTGAGCAGCGCCGTCTCGGGCCGGTCGTGGGAGAGGACCTTGACGTTATCCGGCAGCGTCAACCCGCGCGACATCTTGTTGGCCGCGTCGTGGTTGCCGGCGATGACGAAGACCGGGATCTTGCAGTCGCGGAGCCGGTTCAGCTCCTTCTTCAGGTAGAGGACGGTGCTGTAATCGCGCCAATCGCCGTCGTAGAGGTCGCCGGCGATCAGGACGAAGTTGACCGCTTTCTCGATGGCCAGGTCGATCAGCCGGGTGAAGGCCCGGCGGGTCGCCAGGCGGATGCGTCCCACGGCGACATTCTCGTACCGCTCCAACCCCTTGAGGGGGCTGTCCAGGTGGATATCGGCCGCGTGGAGGAACGTGATCGCCATGAGGTTTCGCCGAGATTATACACCCGAAGGCCGCCGGGCGACATCGCCACTGCAATGGGGGTCAAGACGGCCGATTTCCGCTCAATGATCCGGCGCGGATCGGTACGTTGGTTTGCGCGGGTTTGCGCCTTCTGGCCGGGTCGCCATCACCGATCTGCAAGGACAGCCGCGAGTTAGCGACGAGACCGCGAACGGGTCGGACCAATGCGGTCGAGGGCGTCGCGATACTATCGTCGCGGCTCGAGGTCGGCGACGCTTCGCCCGGCTCGGACGACTTGCGGACGTGTATCCTGTCACTGGCGGCGATCCTGCGTGGGAAATGATGACACGGAGCTCTATCTATCAGAATGCCGCAGGATTGCAATTCCATTAACGCATCCGCCGCGGAAGCGGGCCGTATTTCACTCGAAGTCGCGACCAGGAAGGGAGATGCGAAAATTGAAAAGTTTAGAGATTACCGCGCCGGATCGCCGGGTGGACACGTAATGGCCGTGCCCGCGATCGCGCTCCTTGGCGTTACCATCTCGCGGGCTCATGGATCGTCCCATTGGCCGACCCCATCCCGCGTCACTAGGGCAACCGTTAGACGTCGATCCAAATCTTACCCGGTTCGTCGCCATCCCAGAATCCCGACAAGCTGGGACTTCACCCGATCTGCTGCGGGCTTCACGAGATCGAGAGATTGCTTCTGACGGCGTCAGAGTTCAGACCACAGGGCCTTCGGGATCGGATCCCGCGGGCGGGGACCCGTAATGACCCCGCGATCGAGATGGAACAGACCTCTAACTTGGAATGACCCCGCGGGTCCGTAGCTACTGAGCTTCTATCGCAGCCAGTTCTCGACCCGGAGATGATCCACGCCAAGCAGTTTGCCAACGAGTATGTCGACCGCCTCGAACACTACGTCGAGGGCGCATGCATGACTTCAGCCTGTCGGATGATCAGATCGCTTTCGCCGACCGGACACGAGACATACCTTGGGCGGTGTTCCATCCCAACTCCAGCACTGGCGGCAACATCCTCGGGCGGCGGGTGGTCGTCAATTCGGGCATCTTGAACCCGGAATTGCTGACGGAGCGGTACGGCCCCGAGGTGGGGAAGCTCTGGGAAAAAGTCGACTCCGCGATAGGATAGACGTCGTGATCGCCCACGAGGTGGCCGAGTCGATAACCGGCACCCATGAAGGCGCCGAGGCCCTGGCCGCCGAGACGGAGTTGCCGGTATCGGACGGAGCGCGACGCATCCTGCGCACCATAGCGGGGAAGGGCCGATGATCCACGATCTGACGGCAGGACATTTCGACCGAGTCGGCCAGGTATCGAGGCCTTTGGACATGCGCATCGTCCGCCGCCTGCTGGCGGAGATGGGCGACGTGGATGCGGATGGCGAGCCGACGCTCGGCGGCTGGAAGGTTCGATTCGAGGACGGCTGCATCATCCTGCCTTGGAAGGGTGGATCGACCAACCACGCGGCGGAGGCGTTCGCCATTCGGCTGCAAGAGGCGACAGGCTGCATGCTGGCGGATCGGGAGCATGGTCGCGTCATCGAAGCCGGACACCTGGAGGGAACGCGGTCCCAGAAGACCGCCTGATATGATGCACGCCGGGCCCTCGCGAGGCCTCGGGCTCGGGGAACTCGAGGTCAAATGAGGGGCATCGTGACACGTCAGCGGCAAACTTTCCTATTTGTTTCCTGCATGTTACCAACATTTCCGCAAAATCTAAGTATCCTCTGTTACAGCCAGGGAGGGGGAAAAACTAGAAACTAGAGCTGACCCCTTGGCCCCCGCGGACCGGGACTCCTTGGAAACAAAAGTAGAGTCGAGGTGTGGCGCGGTGGCTCTGTCGCATCGACCAGGCTCCGTTTCCACACCCCGCTCATCAAACTGGACAGGCGGTTTTCCCGCATCCAGCTTTCGTTACAAGGCGTTTCTCATCAAATGAGTTCACACCTTTCGCTCACGAAACAGTGTGGCTACGTCCGTTGAAGTTGGTGTAGTCCCAACTCCTGGTGCAGGTAGGTGTCGGGGTACTGTGTTCGACCCTGACCCGGCACCTTGAACTTCGCACACAACCACTGACGCACCCGGAAGCGGGCGTGGCTGTCGATGGCGCGGTAGGCCGGACTGACGGTTCCGATGCGAAAATAGTTGGACCAGCCGCGCAGTTTGCGATTGATCCGACCAATCTGCTTCTCGACATCCAGCCAGGTCGTCTTGCGCTCCGTCAGTTCACTGATCTCGCTACAGAGCCGGTCGATCTTCTTCCGCGACGGACGTGGTCCCACATAGGGCTCGCCTGTGCGACGGTCGTAGTTCCGGCCGAGGGTGTAGCCCAGGAAGTCGAACGTCTCATCCGGAAGGCGGCATAGCCGCGTCTTGGTCTCGTTCACCGTCAGCTTCAGCCGGGACATCATCCCACGCATCACGACCATGGCCTCTTCGGCTGTGCCGTGACAGCAGATGACGAAGTCGTCCGCATAGTTGACGATTCGCGCGACGAGACGTCGCTCATGCCCCCCCGTCTTCCATCCCTTCACAAATCGTCGCATGTAGATATTCGACAACAATGGCGAAATCGGAGACCCTTGTGGGGTCCCCATCGCCAGGTCTTTGCTCCGGGTCGTTCGACGGCGATGCCCTTGCCCGTCGGTCTCTTCCACCGGCGTCTCCAGCCACATCTTGATCAGCCGTAGTACGCGGCCGTCGCTGATCCGCCGCGACACCGATTTCATCAACTCGGGGTGAGGAATCGTATCGAAATATCCGGATAAGTCCGCGTCCACCACCTCGGTGTGCCCTTTCCTGACCAGCCGTCCCACTTGGCGAACGGCGTCCAGGGCGTTGCGCTCCGGGCGATAGGCGTGTTGTTCGGGCTCCAAGTCGGCCTCGAAGATCGGCTCCAAGACCAGCACAGCAGCCATCTGCACCACGCGATCACGGATGCACGGAATCCCTAGCGGTCTTTGCTTGCCATCCCCTTTGGGTATGTACACACGTCGGACCGGCAGGGACTGATACGTCTGGTACCTCAGCTCTTCCGCCAGATCGTCCAACCAGCGATCGACACCGCACGCCTCGATATCGGCGAAACTCTGGCCATCCACCCCCGGTGCGCCGCCGTTGGCACGGCAGCGAGCGTAGGCGAAGCCCAGGACATCGCGGCGGTAAATCTTGTCGTACAATGCGTAGAATCGATAGTCGGGCGAGTTCTTCGCTTTGGTGTGCAACGCCGTCTGCAACTTCCCAACCTTCGGCGGAGGTATTAGGCCCATGCCAATCTCCCGGCTGTCGGCCGCTTGTTGCGTTGACCTTGAACTAAGGCCCCTTCCCTCAACCGGAGTTACCCGGCGTCGATGGTACTACGGGCCTATCCGCCACCCCAGGCGGCCCGGCCTATCCCTCGCGGGCGTCCGGTTGAGGGTCACACGCCCTCACCGCTTGGGGCTTCCCGTGTTGCGTTGATCCCCGTGTACAGACATGCCGTCGTCATTACCCCGGTGGCCCACTGGGTCGGATCGCTCGTGAAACAGCGTATTCCAGCCGTTTACATTGCTCGCCAGCGGCTGCGGCCTTCCCCATCTTAAGGGGCTGTTCCAAAATAACTTGATGAAAATTCTACCTTGGCAAGATGGTGTAGTTCCAATCTCCATGGAACTCGGACCTCGTGATCTTGATCGTGGCAAACTCCTCATCGGTCACCTTGAGGCCCGTCTTATAGCTATTCGTGTCCAGTTCGGCGTTGATTCTCAGTCCTGTCTTCGTCCTCGTATTCCCGATCAAGTTCACCACGACGGCTCGGCTAACCAACGGCCTCCCTCGCCAATTCTCCGTGATATGGCAGAACATGCGGTGCTCGATCTTGTTCCACTTGCTGGTCCCCGGCGGGAAATGGCATACGGTAATCCGTAACCTGAGCTCGTCAGCGAGCCCTTGCAGGGCGACTTTCCACAACCGTGACCGACTGCTGTTGCTACCCCCCGCGTCGGCCGTCACCAACAAGTCGGTCGCCCGAGGGTACACCCGAATCCCCATGTGCGACCACCAACGACGCAACGTCTCGGTGCCGAACTCGGCCGTATCGTGATCGATCCCCACACTGACCCAGCCTTCGTCGGTCGTCTGGTCGTAGACGCCGTAAGGGGCGACCTTGCCCAGTTCCTTGTCCTTGAAGTCCTTGCAACGCACCTCTTCCGGTGACCCCTCGGGTTGCCATTCTCGCCCGGCGTTCTTGAAATCCCCGACCAATTCCTTCTTCTTGGTGTTGACCGACACCACGGGCTGCCCTCGCCTCTGGAACGAGCGGACTCGGCCGGCGATGTAGTCGAATTGAGCGTCCCGGTCGGGGTGGGAGTCCCCTTCGCGGCGTCTTGCGGTTGACTTGCAGGTTGTAACCCGTCTCCTGGAGTAGCCGGGCGACCGTCTGATGGCTGACCTGATGGCCTTGTTGAATCAGGGCCTCGGCCAGGTTTCGTGTACTCTTGCAGGTCCACCGTAATGGCGACTGGGGGTCTCCTCGGGTCGCCGGGTTGACCAAGGTCTCCAGGTCGATGAGGAGGGTTCGATCTCGCTGAGCGAGTCGCTTCCGACCACCACCTGGGCGTCGGACAGCAGGATCATTGCCCGGGCCATCCGGATCGGCCTCGGAAGAATGGTCCTCAGCGATGCCCATCCGGATCGTATTGTGGGACAGCCCCGTGGCCTCAGCCACGGCCGAGATGCCGCCCCAGCCGAGGGCCAGGGCTTCACTCGCCGCCCAACGCCGTCGCAGCTTCTCGTCCATGAGCGGCGACAGAGACTGATACTTGCGTTGCACAGTGGCAATCGCCTCGGGAGTGACCATCGAGTCATTCTATACCGGGTGGAAAAAATTTATCAAGTTATTTTGGAACAGCTCCTATTAGTGCAAGGTCGGCGTCCACATTGGTCGTTTCGAGGCCTGCTCGACGTTCACTCGCGTTACGGCCTGCCTGCTCGCTGCATCGCCTAGGCGACACATTGTCTCGAAGGCTCCGACGGTTTCGTTACCTCCACCGCCGCTCCGATAGCTACTGGCTGGAGCGACCCAGTTGCCAGGTGGGAGTTGCACCCACTGAAGACCAACACCTTTCCACGGCGCACACCAAGTTTGACCCCGGAATGCTCCGCGCGGGTGAGCTTCGACGGCCTCCCGGGCGAAATCGAAGTAACCAGTAGCTCTGACCCTGGGGGCCTGCGAAGAGGTACTGGACGAGCCACCATTGCAGTATTGACAAGGAAGTGATAAGTTTTCCTGAAGTCGTGTCCGCTACCACGCAACCGATCCAAACCTTGGCGTTCTCATTCCGGACCTGAACGCCCGCGTGGGAATATTGGCCAGCGCGGGGTTCTTGTTCTGAGGCTTTATAATGAATCTTAACAATTTCGCCACAATGACAAACGCTCACTGGACGAATCCAGTTTCCCGAATCCATGGAATTTATAAAAACCAGGATGATGAACCCAAATCTGTTATAGTTAATAAAACGGCATCCGGGGAAGTTGTCGCGAAAGCCGAGGGGGGCTTCGTTCTGTTCCTGATCGGCGAAGTCCTGAGAAAGCTCGATATGCTACGAGCGATCACGGGGTGCGGGAACCAACGTGTCTCTCTCGCAAGCAACTCGCTACGCGAGCATTTCGAACTATTGGTCCGCAGCATCCAGCTTATTGGGGAAACGAATGCCAAGGCGATCGACCTGCATGAAGCGGGGCAAATTACAATCAACGAGCACCGAGATTTAATAATCGCTTATGATATGACATTGACGTACGCTTCGATGATAGCCGATACTCTTGCCTTGATTATTACACCTGTTTTTCATAATGGAGGTTTTCCAAATCAAGATTACGATAATCTTCAATCGATGATCGACGATGCCAGCAAAGGCAACTCAAACTATACATGCTTGTTAACCAATGTAAATTTGGACTGGTTTCAGAAGCTGAAGACTCTCAGAAATCATCGGGTCCATCGCAGTGCAATTCAAGGCCTCTCTGGACCTGTAAGGGTCAATGGAGAAATTGTCTCGCGCAAGATGACAAGCCAACTGTCGGGCAGGAGTTTCCTGTCTACCGACTTGGCAAGGGACATCTCGACGATCTGCGACGGTTTGTTCGGTTTCCTGGATTACATAGCGCGGGAAGTAGCAAAGAAAGAAACGGACATCAATCTCAGTGCCCAAGACTACACGGAATGGGGTCGCATCGTGGTGATCGGCGACAGCGGCTTCCTGGAAGCCATAATCCCTATTATAGAATCACCCATAAGCTGAGGTAGTCTTGCTGAATCTTACTCGTCATCCGCATGAAACCCACACATGGGACAAATCGTGTCAAACCATTCTTTTTCAAGGGTGTAACTGTAACGCTGCTTGCAAGAGAAGCATGTGCCTGACCCATATGCAGATCCGCCACCCATCCTTAGAGCTTGGCAGCCTTGCGACGTCAACTCAAACCACGAATCGCCCGAGCGCGATTTGACGCGGATCACAAGGCCGCGAGATTCCAATTCGCTCCAAAGCGATTGAGAGAATTCGACCTGCCGCTTTGCATGCTTGGCCATGGCGATTTCGAGGGCGCAAGCTCTCTGAGCATCGGTGTGTATAGCCATAATCGTCTCATCTTCGTCATCCAGCGTCGTCGTTTTAACAGAGCTCCAGGCAGTTTAGCGAATCTGTCGCGGTCACCATTATTATAGAAAACCTCCGCGCGGCAGGGGTAATCGAATAAGATTTTTCTTGGCAAGCTGGTCTGCTCCCCATCACTTGGTCCAGCCATGATGGAAATGCTCGGTGCGTTTACTCAGTAGGTGTGGCAGCCGAAAAGCATCAAGAGGGAATGGCACATTTTTTCACGGAGGACCGGAAACGAGAAGGTTCTGGGCTGCGCTCACGATGGGCATGGGGTCGCGCTTTGTCTTTTGTTCCAAAGAAGGGCCCTGAGGTCAAGCTTTAAATTTTTTCTTCCCGACCTCTTTGCTGGTTTGACTGGTCTCACACCCTTGCTGGCCTCGAGCGAGCCATGGGCCGACACATCGTCGCACCGGCAATAGCACGGTCAAACCAGTCGGGATCGCGCGACCGCCGGCCGGCTCGGCGTCACGGCTTGACGACCTCGGGCCGCATCGGGGATATGAACGGCTTGATGCAGGTCGCCTCGTGCAGCTCGGCCGGGTAGTACACCACCCCCTCCTTCATCACCAGGCCGATCCGCCGGATCGCCGAGATGTCCTCGGTCGGGTCGCCATCGACGAGGATCAGGTCGGCCAACTTGCCGGGCGTGATCGATCCCAATCAGTCGAGCGTCCGGGTGTACCTGGCGCCGTTCCAGGTCGCGATGCGGAGGATCTCGCCCGGCGGGATGCCTGCCTTGACGTAGAGCTCGATCTCCCGGTGCAGCGTGAAGCCCGCCATGGCATCCGTGCCAGCAACCAGCGGGATGCCGGTACGGTGCATCATCCCGACGAATTCCACCATCCGGGCGTATGACTTGCGATAGCGATCGACGTTGGACTCGGTCACATTCATCGAGTTGGTGCGGAGGGACCGCTGGATCGTGGCGGGCATGTGGTCGGCGACGGCGGCGTAGCTCGGGTCCAGCTCGCCCTGGCGCTGGACGAACTGACCCTCGAAGACCGTCAGCGTCGGGTCGATGACCGTCGGACCGCGATGGAGCAGGGCGATGAAGTCGCGTACCTCCGACGAGTCGAGGTCCGGCGCATGGGCGTTCTCGGCGACGATGGAGAAGCGGGCCAGGGTCCGCGTGTCGTCGGTGCGCTTGACGAAGAAGTTGAGCAGCACCTGGTTGATGTGCTGGATCTCGTCGAACCCCTGGCGGACGACGTCCTCGGCCTTCATGAAGGCCGGGACGTGGCCGCTGACGCGCAGGCCGCGGCGATGAGCGTAGGCGACGGCCTCGGAGACCCATTCCGGGCGGAACGAGTTGTCGATCTTGATCTGCGGGTAGCCGCGCTGGGCGTACCAGTCGATCGCCTTCTTGACCCCTTCCAGGTCCGAGGCGACGAAGCCGATGCGGGCCGAGAAGTCGCTCTGGCCCTCGATGAACCCGGCCGGCACGATGCGAGGGCCCGGGACCTCGCCACGATCGGTCCGTCGCGAAAGGTCGGCCAGGACGGCGTTGTCGTTGCCCATGTCCCGGACCGTCGTCACGCCCGCGGCCAGGTGCTGGGGCGCCGCCCAGCTCGACATGTGGCCGTGCATGTCGAAGAGGCCCGGCAAGAGGGCCCGGCCGCCGGCCTCCAGGACCGTCGCGGCCTCGCGGGCGGGCGAGCCGGCCTCGTAGATCGCGGCGATGCGGCCGTCGTGGATGTAAACGTCCCGCGCCGGCCCGAGCCGCGCGGCCTCGGCGTCGAAGACGCTGCGCGTTGCGGATGAGGATCGGCCCGGGCAGCCGATGGCCCAGGCGCGCGGCGAGCTGGCGCAGCCGATCGTTGTCCGCCTCGACCTGGCGGCGCTCCAGCCGAGGGGCGACCGATTCCCAACCGGACTCGACCATCTGGAGCCACCCCGGGAAGATCGAGGCGAAGAGGGTCATGTCGGGGCCCGGACCGGCCCAGCAGTAGGAAGGCGCGATCGACAGGCCGGTGATGGCGTACAGCGACACGTCGCGGGTCTTGCCGTCGAGCTCCAGGTGCTCGTCGGCCAGCTTCTCGACGGTCAGCTCGCCGGCCGGGAGCACCGAGAGCCGTCCGCCCGGACGCCGGGCGGCGGCCCGGACGATCCGCATGAATGCCTCGGGCGAGCCGTGCAACGGCAGGTAGGCCGACGGGCGCGGGTCCTCGGAATGTCCCCGCTCGGATTCCGACGTCCATTCGGCACGGCCGTCGCGTCGCGTGAATGACTCGTGGAACGGTGCGCCGAACGTCGATTTGCCCTCGGACGAATACCGAGTCAGGGTGCCGTCCTGGGCCGTCGCGAAGACCTCCTTGATGTCGGGCCCCCGGCCGTTATTGCGATAGCTGTAATCGACGGCGATCGTGCCGTCGTTCGCCAACCGGGTGACCTGGGCGCCGGACGGCTTGCCCTGGGACATGACCGTGTACCGCACGGTGGATTCGGCACGCGCCGGGACCACGGCCACGTACAGCATCAGTAGGACAGGCGGGAGTCGCATGGCTGATCCCCTTGTCGTCGCGAGACGGAGCAACGGCAACGATGGCGTTTACACCATTTGTTTCGAACCAGATTACCTGGCTCACCTGCGCCATTCAATCGTTGGGCGATCTGGGTTCGGCGTGGGTGTGGGACGGGCGAGCCTGCTCTCGACGCCCGGCGGGAGATCGGCAGACCTCCGGTCAGGCACCTGGGCGGGGTCGGAGACCCGCGACCAACCTCGTCGAGACGGTGCCGTTCGCGATCGGTTGCGCGAGGGATCGACGACGGAAATCGCGCCGGGATCGGCCGGGATGCTCTCCGCGTGGTGAAAAAAAACACCATCAATCTCCGATCGCAAGTTTCTGGTTGTAATCGCGACCGAGGATGTTCTAATAGTCCGGATTGGCCGATTGGCTCCACAACAGGAATCTTGTCTAGACGACGAGATTGCAATTATGGATGAACGAGGTTGCTTTCATCCCAAGGCCGCAACCCTTATTTCCTGAATCCGAACGCGTTCTACCGTTGCAGGTCGCCGGTTCGCCGAGCGAATCGAATCGTTACATGATGGCGACTTGTCGCCACCAGGCCAGGAATGTGTCGGTCTTGCTGACCGAGTGCTTCCAGGCCGGGATCGGAGTCGGGCGGTCGCCCTCGTGACTGGCCTCTCCCGGAGTCGGGGTGCAGTGATCGTCGCCGTGGTGACGCGAGCGTCGGGGCGACACCCTGTTCGGAAATCGTCGATGCCGGATCATCCCTCGAGGAGCGAGGGCAGACCGCACGCCATGACGGTGGCATCTTCGCCGTGGAAATCCCCTAACCGAGCTCTCATCAAATTATTTTACACCTTCATGCCACAAGGTGATGTTTTTCCATTGTTATCGTCGCCGATCGAAGGCATCAGGGATGCGGGCCCTGATCCCGTACCCTTCGCTCGGAGCCTGGTCGCCACGTGTTGAGGCTCAAACTCGTCGAGCCCTCCGACCGGCGACCGGCGATCGGATGGGAGGCGGCCGAGGTGGGACTCCACTTCCATCACCGGCGCGAGTGGCGCCGTCGTCCCGCTCCCCGGCACCCAAGAACTCGGGTTGAGCGGTTCGAAAGTATCGGGGCGCCCCGAGGGCCGAATATGGCGGGCTCGACATCGGATCGCGCAATTCTATGCCATGCACCACGGCACACTCGGCCCCGAGATCACCGCCGCCGAAAAAAGCGGCGACGGACCCCTAATTATACTTGACGCCTTCACCGAATTTCTACTTCTTTGGGATCACCATGCTTGAAAATCGATCGCCATTCTGCTAGTTTCATAACCCTCTCCCCGGCTTCGTCGTACGGGGCCGCGGCCGGTCGTCGCCCGGACCGGAATGGCAGCTTCCCGGATCGCTGTCGAGGCATTGTAGTTGTACACGCCCCAATCGCTCATTGCACATAGTTGTAACTCCAGATGTCTCTGCAATCTTTGTTTTCAGTCATCTGGACGAATCCGAAAATCGGGCCTGGACGGTTGGAGGGTTCCACGAACGTTGGCGTTGCGACGCGAGGATCGACGGCCCGATCCCTGACGTCACATCGGGCAACGATCGTGCTCCCGAACCCCGGCGAGACCCGTCTCTCGCGATCGTCCCCCCGGAATGTGACATCCGACAATCAGTTCTAATAAATTTATATACGACCATATTTATTTATTAGAAATTGGCCACACCACGAGTTTACACATGAGAGACTCCAAGCGTAAGATTCGCGTGGACCGGCTGATCGGGAAGCCGATCTCCTGGGTGCTCAACACGGCCGCCCGGCTGCTGGGACGCCTGCTGGGGCGCGACCACGGCATCTCGCGGCACAATGTCCGGACGATCGCGATCTCGAAGTATGTCGGCATGGGCAGCATCATCCAGGCGACGCCGCTGATCCGATCGCTCCGACGCACCTACCCCGAGGCCACGATCATCTTCGTCACCGGCGCCGGCAGCCGGCGCATGGTCGAGCGGCTCGACGACATCGACCGCATCATCACCATCGACGACGGGAACATGGTCTCGGTGGCGCGCACCACGGCCCGCGCCATCGGGCAGTTGATCCGCGCCCGCGTTCGACCTCTACCTCGACCTCGAGGTCTATTCGGCCTATTCCTCGATCGTCTCGCTCTTGAGCCTGGCCCGGAACCGGCTGGGCTTCTTCCGCGTCTCGGCCGAGCACAAGCTCGGCAATTATACGCACCTGATGTACTTCAATCCCCGGAGTCCGATCCGACACATCTATCTCCAGCTCGGCCGCCTCGCCGGCTGCGAGCCGGACGTCCCGGACCAACTGGGTCGCATCCGCATCTTCGACGCCGATCGCGAGGAGGTTGACGGCCGGCTCCGCGAGCTGCCCGCCGTCTCGCGCGGGTACTTCGTCGTCAACGCGAACGCTTCGGACCTGCTGCTCGATCGCCGTTGGCCTGTCGAGCGGTACGCCGAGTTGATCGAGCGGCTCCTCACCCGAGACGACCTGGCCGTCGTCCTGATCGGCGCCGGTGGAGCGCGCCTACGTCGCCGAGTTGGCCGATCGCGTGGGCATCGACCGCGACCGCGTGGTGAACCTGGCCGGCAAGCTCTCGCTCGGCGGCCTGTTCGCCCTGCTCGATGGCGCCCGGTACATCGTCACGAACGATACCGGCCCGATGCATATGGCCCTGGCCCTCGAGACGCCCACCGTCGCCCTCTTCGGCCCCAGCGACCCGGCCCAATACGGCTGGGTGGGCCCGGGAGTCCGGATGGTCTACAAGCCCATCTACTGCAGCCCGTGCGTCCATGAGGTGAGCGAGCCCCCTTGTCGGGGGAACAATGTCTGCATGTGGCGGATCACCGTCGAGGACGTCCTGGAGGCCATCGATCAGGTCCGGAACTCGGCCGACGCGGGGGCCTCCGACGAAGGGCTGCCGAGGTCCTTCTTCGTGGAACCCCGCCAGGCGCCGCTGGGATGCGTCGTCCGGCCGGCCTCGGGGCAAATGACCCCGGCGGCGGCCAGGGGGATGCGCCTCCCGATCGTTCGACGAGCCTCGCGAGACCGCCCCGGCCGCGTCCCGCACGTGAGCGAGGCCTCGACATGGCCTCGTCGCGACGGATATCCTGGCCCTTCCACGACCATGACGACCGCCCCCCCGCTCGCCGGCGCGAGATGGGGTGCCGGAGGACACAATCGCGTGAACCTCATCGTCGAGCTCCATCGGAATCGCTTCGCCAACGCGCTCGTCAAGGTCCTTCAGATCAGTCGCGTCGTCGACGTCTACCTCGACCGCTTCCTCATCCGGCGCACGACCCCTTCGGGGGTCGTGTACTGGGTCGAGTCGGTCCCGTCGCTGGTCGTGGCCAATGAGATCTTCGCCACCGACGACTACATGAAGCCAGTTTCACGGGTCCGGCCCAGGACCATCGTCGACCTCGGGGCCAACGTCGGCTATTTCCCGCTGCTGGTCGCCGAGATCACCGGATCGCGCACGATCGAGGGGCTCTGCATCGAGCCCAACCCCCAGCTCCATCGTCGGATCGAGCGGCACCTGGAGGCCAACGGCCTGAGCGGCGTCCACCTCCTGAAGGGCCTCGTCGCGGGCGACGATGCCGGGCCGGAGGCCGATTTCTTCCTCAGCCCCTCCCACATCGCCTCGACCCTGACGGGCGAATTCAGTCCGCGCCTGCCGCCCAGGGGCCGCATCCGGAAGATCCGCGTGCCGGTGCTCGACCCGGCCGGCGAGTGGCATCGTCGATTCGGCGACCGTCGGATCGACCTGATCAAGATCGACATCGAAGGGGCCGAGCTCCTCTTCCTGAAGGCCCATCGGTCGTTCCTGTCGCGAACGGACGCGATCCTGCTCGAGTGGCATACCTGGGTCACGACGCTGGAGGAGATCTTGAGCCTCCTGGTCCCGTTGGGATTCGCGCTGGAATCGGTCGGCAAGGTGGACACGAATGCCGGGACGGCCCTGTTCCGGAGGAAAGACGAGGCGACGGCGGACGTCGCCCCATCCTGATCGATGCCGATCGCGGCGGGGCCTCGGGACCCCCGCGGTGACGGCGTGCCGATGGGGTCGCCGTCATCCGAATCGTCGCGATTCGGCGGCCGCTCAACCCGCCATGATGGTACGGAGGAAGACTTTCAGAAATGGCCATCGCCATCATTGGCTCGGGTCCCTCGGCGGTCTCCGCCGCGTTCTGCCTGCTCCGAAAAGGCCTCTCGGTCACGATGCTGGACGTCGGATACCGACTCGAGCCGGAGCGGCAGCAGTTGGTCGCACGCCTGGCCGCGACGCCCCCCGGCGAATGGGACGACGACAGCGTGGATACGCTTCGCGAGGCCACCTCCCCGGACGTCAAGGGCTTGCCCAAGAAGCTCGTCTACGGCTCGGATTACGCCTATCGTGCGCCCGCCGAGCTGGTGGAGGTCGAGGAGAGGGGCGTCGAGCTGCTCGTCTCGCATGCGCTGGGCGGCCTGAGCAATGCCTGGGGCTCGAACGTCATGCCGTTCCGCGACTCGGACATCGCCGACTGGCCGATCCGGATCGCCGACCTCGCCCCCTACTATCGCGCCGTCTTCTCGTTCGTCAACCTGTCGGCGACCGAGGATCGCCTCGGCTCGCACCTCCCGCTCTACACCGACTCTCCCCGTCCGCTCCGCCCGAGCCGACAGGCCCGGGAGCTCATCCAGGACCTCGAATCCCACCGCGCCGCGATGACGCGATCCGGGTTCGAGTACGGCTACTCGCGGCTGGCCGTCCGCGCCTACCCGAAGGGCGGCGACGCCGGATGCACCTACTGCGGGCTCTGCCTCTACGGCTGCCCGTACGGGCTGATCTACAGCTCGGCCCACAGCCTGCCGGAGCTCCAGGGCTTCCCCGGATTCCGGTACGTCCCCGGCCACTACGTCGAGCGCGTGGAGGAGGCCCAGGGGCGCGTCACGATCCACGCGAGGCGCACGGACACGGGCGGCCGCGAGCGGATCGACGCGGAGCGGGTCTTCCTCGGCTGCGGGGCGGTCTCGACGACCAAGATCATCCTCGAGTCGCTCTACGAGCCGGGGCGCGAGGCGACCCTCCTCGACAGCCAGTATTTCCTGACCCCGATGATGCGACTGCGCGGCACGCCGGGCGTGGCGGAGGAGCCGTTGCACACGCTCTCGCAGGTGAGCCTGGAGCTGGAGGACCTCGCGGTGAGCCGGCACTCGGTGCATATGCTGATCTACACCTACAACGACCTCTACCGCCGGGCGCTGGACAAGCTGCTCGGGCCGCTCTCGGGGCCCATGAGGCCGGTGGTCAACCGGATGCTCTCGCGGCTGCTGGTCTTGCAGGGCTACCTCCATTCGGACGAGTCGCCCGCGCTGGGCGTGCGGGTGGAGCGGCCGGCCGCATCGGGACCGGCCCGGGTGATCCTCGAGGCGCGGCCCAATCCGCGGACCCTCCCGACCATCCGCAGGGTGCGGCGTCGGCTCCGCCGGGTGGCGCGGGCGATGGGCAGCCTCGAGGTCCCGTTCGCCACCCATGTCGGGGCCCCGGGCAAGAGCTATCACGTCGGGGGCAGCCTGCCGATGCGGGCCCGGCCGAAGGAGCTGGAATGCGACGTGCTGGGCCGACCCTACGGCCTGGGACGCGTCCACGTGATCGACGCCTCGTGCTTCACGTCGGTCCCGGCGACGAACACGACGTTGACCGCGATGGCCAACGCCCACCGCATCGCCGATCAAGGGCCCGACTCATGATCATGGGCGATGGGATACCCACACGCCCGAATGCATCGGGTGCGGCCCCATACCCGACGGCGATCTTGCACGCCTCCGCGGCCGGAATGTCGCCCGATCCGGCGGGCGTGCTCTTTCCATCGTCATGAAAAAAGGTTACCCTGCATCGATCCGAACGCGGCGGCGAGGACTGCCTCCGCGGCCCGTGGAAAATCCATCAATCAGGTCTTTACGAACTCACATCAATCGCCCGGACGCCGCCGCGATCGAGACGGTCATCCTCGCGGCGGGGAGCTGTCACTCCGGGGGTCGGTCGCGGAGATCGGCCCTCCACGAATGTCGGACGACGATGGAGGACAGCAATGACACTCGACCTCGAGGATCGACTGAAGCGGGAGGCCGAGCACGGCGCCACGAGCACCGCGTTCCAGCAGGCCCAATACGGCTGGGATTCTCCCGCGGGGAGGATCCGCCGGGCCCGCCGGGGCGAGTTCCTCGTCTCGGGATTGCCCCGGGATGCCAAGGTCCTCGAGCTCGGTGCCGGGACGGGACTCCAGACGATCGCCCTCCTGGCCGCCTTCGATGACGTCGTCGGCATCGATATCTCTCCGGACCTGCTCGCCTTCGCACGGCGGCGCGCCCCGGGCGCCTCGTATCACGTGATGGATGCGCACCGGTGCGATTTCCCCCCGCATTCCTTCGATGCGATCGTCGGCGTCTCGATCCTCCACCATCTCGACTGGGATCGGGCCCTGGCCGGTCTCAGGCGACTGCTCCGCCCCGGCGGATTGGTCCGCTTTTCAGAACCAAATATGATGAATCCTCAGATATTCCTCGAAAAGAATATTGGTTTCTTGAAGCGTCTGGTCGGCGACAGCCCCGACGAGTACGCCTTCACTCGCCGGCAGATCGCTCGATCCCTGGAGGCCGCGGGTTTCGAGGGCATCGTGGTCAAGCCGTTCGAGTTCCTCCATCCCGCGACGCCGAGATGGCTCATCCCCGTCGTGATCGCCGCGGAGTCCTGGATCTCCAGGACCCCGCTGAACGAGATCGCTGGCTCGCTCCTCATCGAGGCGCATAATCCGACAATCCTCGCCGAGCACCACCCGTCGGAGCGAGATTGAAGCCCGTGACCGCCGCACAACGTCCCGTCATCATCGTGACGGTTTGCCTCGCATCCAGGAGGTCCGCACGGACGTCCGGGCCAGCAGCATCGCACAGCCGAAATAGAACAGGAACAGGTGCCGGCCCACGAAGGCGAGGTGATTGAAGGCATGGAACGGCTTGGCGAACAGCCACATGAGGCTAACCACCAACCCCGCGACGATCCCGGCGACGAGCTGAGGGCGATTCTCGAAGGTCGCCACGAGCCGGAATCTTCGACCGACCGTGAACGAGGCTCGGGAGAGGAAGACCGCCGCGAGGGTCGCCGCCGTGACGATGATCGAGGTCGGGCTGAAGAGCTGGGTCCAGCGTAGATAGGCCTGGGCATACTGGATCAGCCCCGCGCGCAACAGGGCCACCTTGGAATAACCCGTGAGCTTACTCGCCACGCCGTAGGTCTTGCGGGAGCGGTAGGCATACTCCTCGATCGCCCTCTGGATGCTGCCGAAATAGACGGCCGACTGGAGGAAATGCAACCCGATCGCGAGGCCGAAGCCCACTCCCGTCACCATGACGAGGGGCACGAGCTTCCGCATCACCGATCGGTCGAACTGCGGTGCGATGAGCAGCGCGATCGGGATCGCGGCGAACGTCACGACGAAGCAGTAATCGAACGAGAGCCAACCCTGGAGGAAGCCGAGCGCGAAGGACAGGAGCAGGCTACCCGCCCTCAGCGGCCCGGGACTCGCGAAGATCACGAGCAACATCGCGACCTGCACCAGCAGCAGACCGAACGCATACCCGTGGTAGTAGAGGCTGTGCGTCATATTGGTGAACATAGGAGCAAGAAGACAGATCAGGTAGACGAACAGGGCCCGCGGTGCGCCGATCGTCTTGACCAGCGCGAGCAGGAAGATCGTCGCCGCGGCCATCCCGACGGCCGTGGAGAAGATGCGGAATCTCCACGGATGCTCGGCGCCGAGGAACCGCATCTGGACGGCGCAGATCCATTCCGAACCCGGTGGATAGCCGTGATAGATCGTGTCATTCGGGTCGAGGCCGGACCTATGGATGATCCCCTCTTTGGGGTATCGATGGCCATAGGTCGGATCGGGGAGCCCGCGGGTCTTGAGGAAGCCCTCATTCGTGAACCCCTCGGCGCCGCGGAGCGCGTTCGCCTCGGAATAGCCGTCCGCCCACCGCGACAGCCCGTCCCCACATCGATAGAGATAGTAAAGATTCAAGAGTAGCGTCAGGAGCAGGAGTGAGACCGCTCCCATTGTGATCGCGCGTGTCCTCCCCGGCTCTCGAGGAGCGGACGGGGAGTGGGATGATCGCTCGTCCATCGTAGAGAGGGATGATCGTTCGTCCATCGTTGCGGTTCTCTGGTCCATGGTTCAGTTCCTGGAGGATCGCCGGAGGATCGGCGGCTATCGCGGGACGCCTTGCTCGCTCAAATCGCCGTCTGTCAGGTCGCTCGACCGCTCGTCCTCGCGAAAGGACGCCCGCCGGGCATGCTCGTCCGTTTGGCCGATGGATTCGAGGTCGAATCCGGATCGTCGGGGGGGACCCTCCGCATCGCGCCGGGCTGAGGATCAGATCGGCCGGTTCGAATTCGTAAGGGTACTCGACCTCGTTGGGGAGCCGGCTATCGGTCTCTCTTCGCGAGTCTTCACGAGCCATCCCGTGAGTCGTCCCGATCGCGAAGGCGGGCGGGGCGGGGGAATGCGCCTGCCGATCCGCAGACGTCATGCCTTCTACTTCATCCGTCATGACCCATCGGCTCTCGGTGCGGCGGCGAGACGTTCGCCCCTCGGACCTCAGCCCTTCTCTTTCGCCCGTCGTGATGGCCGGGCTCGCGGGAGTGAGACGCTCCGGGACGTCTCGGATCCAATCGACTTCGCCCGGCTGGCGCCACGACGCCCGGGGAGAGAGGCCGGGGCCAGATCGCGGGGGAAATGGGGTTCGTCGTACGACTTCGACCGGGGAGAGTGCAAAAAATTTGATGTTTCTAAAATCTCGATATCAATGGCATTTTCACCATAGCCTCTCGACGAGGGGAAGGCATCGATCCCGGGGGACAAACCGGTACGGCTCGGACCCGGTGGGACACCATCCTGCGGCCCAAGCACCTCCCACGCGTCGTCGGACGAATGGCGGTCCGAAGCCAATCCCGGAGGTAAGTCCGATGTCGAGATCTCAGGTTGGCGATCCCCACGGCCCCGGATGGGAATTGCCTTGTACTGACCGATCGATGTCATCGGACGACCACAGCATCTCCTCGAACAAGCCATCCGCCCATATTGACAACATATCGAGAAGTATGACTCTCTATCTCTCAATGAATTGCCGGCATCAACGTCCGACACACTATTGAGATCACGCCTCGACATCGCGGATAGACCAAAAATAATAGATCTCACGACTGGAAATCAAGACCCCGGATGGAAAAGTTGACGGAATCCAACAAACGCAGTCGGCTCATGTCGAGTCCGTGGTGGAGCCCTACTGGAGTCGCACGGTGGCGCGTCGAAACCGGCCTAATTTCCGAGAGATTCGCCATCTTAGCCACAAAGAAGGACGTCCCTCTTACGGCCCGCGCGTCCCTCATGGACTGACTCCGGGGGCGTGCCCGGTTCAACGAGGCACGAGCCACTGCGATCGCCGGGGACCGCCCGAGTCTTCCCAACGCGCCAGGATCCTGAACTCCCGCTCGGTCGGCAGCTTGTTGCAACGTTGACGGACCTGGACGATCGTGCGTTCGCGATTCCTCACCTCGATCGTGGCCAGCCGGATCGTCCGGCCGGTCCCGAGTCGGACGGTGAGGGACCAGATCGAGGTCCGGCCCGACGCGCATTCCGAAGCGTAGCTGGCGACACAATGCTGCATCGCGTACCCCTCGTCGCTTAGTTCGGCCGTCGAGAGGAGCTCGGCGATCTCGTAGACGCGACGCTCCTCGCCATTCTCTTCGTGATGCGCGAAGCCGGCGATCCCGGACGGCCCCCACGAGGAGACGACGGTCCGGGTGGCGAGCGCGAGCTCGAGGTGCCACTCGCGGACGGCCCTGAGCACCGTCTCGGGCGTCCGCCCTTTCATGCAGAGGTTCGGCTGGCGGGGATACCCGCGCGGCGGATCCGAGGGCGAGCCGCGATCCGGGTCCCCGAATTTCTGGCGCCGGAGGTAGTCGATGATCGGCCCGTATTGGAACGGATGGAGCGCCGGGTGTGCGATGAACCAGCGGACGACCGAGTCCCAGAACGGTTCGTCGCCGAACGTCGAGCCGATCCGCGTGCCCAGGACCGCGCGGGCCAGCCGGTCGTCGCCGCCCAGGTCGATCACCTTCGCCCATCGGAACGCGGCCACGATGCCGAGGTCGTCGGGTGCGCGGAGGTAGTGATGCGCCTGCATTCGGGTCAGGGGGACGGGCAGTCCCTCGGCCGTCCGGATGTTCTTCCCGCGGGCGACATGGAGGTACCAGTCCTGGTGCTGGATTCCCTCGGGGGTCAGCCCTTCGAACCAGGCGGCCTCGAGGAAAGAGGGCACCTCAAAGGTCGCCATCAAATGCTTCAGGAGGGACTGGAACTGCCGATCGGCGTTGTGCGTGGGTGCCCTCCAGTCCTCCAGAGGTCGGATCCAGGCATCCCGTCGGGCGGAGAGCGCGACCAGGGCGTTGGCGAACCGCTGTGCGCCCCTTCCGAGAGCCAGTGCGGTCCGGCGACGGCAGAACAGCAGGAGCCGACGGAGCGACTCGGCGTCCGGGGCCAGCCGAGTTCCGGCGACTTCGGATCGCTTCAACTCTCCCACGGCGTGGACGAAGAGGGCGGCCTCGGAGAGCAACGGGACCTGGATGACCTCGCCCGCTTCGAGTCTCCGGAACAGCCCCTCCGGGTCGCGGATCCCTCGCTCCGATTCGCGGAGCCGCCGCTCCGCTTCCGCGATCTTCGTCGCGTCAAGGTCCCACCGGGACCGCCGTCGTCGTCTCGTCCGCGTGCTCGTGGCGATCGGATCCCCTTCCTTCCCGTCAACGCCTCGTTGAGACCCGATCTCGGACAACGGGACCCGACGCGCGGTTCGCGCCGCGGCGACGGACGCTCAGCTCATCGCGATCATTCGCGGTTCATCAGGTGACCGGGTTCGGCAGGGGCTCGCCGCGGGGGCCGGCGAGGAGGTTCGCGACGGAAAGCTCGGGCATCTGGCGGCGGGTCTCAGTCCCTGATCCGCGTGCGCCGCCACATCTCCTGGGTTGCTTCGTCGTAGTTCGCGAGCAGGCCCGGGTTGATCAGACCCGTATCGAGGACGATCAACCTCATGAGCCAACCGCAAGTCGTCTGATAACCGGTCCTCATCGACGACGCGCGTGAGATAGTCGAGGGTCTCGCGCTGCTCGGCGTCGTCCCCGATCCCCTCGATGACCTCGAGTGCCGTCAGTGCCGGCGCGTTCCGCCGACGGATCTCATCCTCGGTGAGTCGGACGGCCTGGCCGCGATCATCGAACGATCGAGGGGAGGCTGGCTGAAGATCCTGATTCTGTGCGGCGTTCATGAAGGTTCTCCGTCGTTGCATCGGGAAGACACCGTATATTCGAGTCTATCCAATCGGATCGGTTCCGGCAAAATCCGACCGGCGACACCCCAAACTGATACCTTGTCCATCAGGACAGGATGTCGTTGACCAGCGACATCGCGCACCTTTAGAATTGCCGGGTGTTCAAGGGCAGATTGCCTCGGCCCCGACCAAACGAGGAACGCCATGGAGCACCGCTTCGATTTCGACAGGAGTCTGGAAGCATCGGCCTATCTCCTCCAACTCGGGGGTGGGAGCATGGAGTATATTCGTCTACTCAAGCTCCTCTACATCGCCGAGAGGGAGTTGCTCGCCGAGGACGCATCGCCCTTGACTGGAGACATCTGCACGGCGATGGACCACGGTCCCGTCTTGAGCACGGTCCAAGACATCATCCTGGACAGGAACTGGCAGGGCGCCGAATGGCATCAATTCATCGCGAGGACGGGCTATTCGATCAAGCTGGCCGCCGATCCGGGATTCGATCACCTGTCGGCTTCCGTGGTCACGAAACTGCGCGAGGTTCACTCCAGATATAGTGAAATGAACGTCTGGGATCTCGTGAAATTGAGCCAAGCATTCCCCGAATGGAATAAGAACTATTCTGGGTCTGGATGCCGGCCCATCCCGCTCGAGGACATTCTGGAGGGCATGGGAGCGGAGGAAGGGACCCTCGAAGCGATCCGGGAGGAGGAAGCGATCCGGAGGCAAATGGATCGGGTCATTTCATCAGCCAGGGAGAGGGTCGCGGCGAGGTCGGAGGCCATTCCTTGAAGGCCGGCTGGACCTATCGCTTCGCGGGATCTCAGCCGGGATTCGATGCAAACCGGCACCTCTGGATCATCCTGTCGGATCCGGATCTATACCCGACCGAGATCCTCGCCGTGTTTATGACTTCGCTACGCCCGAGGATGGACCAAACGTGTATTGTCGAGGCCGGCGATCATCCGTTCGTGACGCACCGGACGACGATCGCATTCAGCGCCGCGGTAGTCTGGACGAGGGACGAATTCGATCAAGCTCTCGCTGATGGCGAAATCTTGCTGCAAGAACCCATCGACGACGCACTCCTGGCGCGAATCCGATTTCTGGCGCTGGCATCGCCAAGGCTCAATTATGCCCACCAGCGGATCGCCACCAATCAGGGTTTCCGATAGGGTATTACGGGGCATCCGCGCAAGCCTAGGGCATTTCTATCACGGGCGTCGGATCTGGGAAGATTGACCCGTAATGGTCGGAAACGAGTACGAAGTCTCATCCATCTACGATTTGCCGCCCCCCGCCGGAAGTCGTCGGCATTGCCGCTCTTTCTTGGACTGCTCGTCCCCTTGTTCCCCGATGAGTTTACCAAGTGTGCCCTCAGCACTACGGCTTGCGATACCGAGTCCGGCTGCGTCGGATCATTGCACCGATCGTGGCGAGCGAACCGATTCCGAGCATCAACAGGCTCGATGGTTCGGGGACCGACAAGGTCGCCACGAAGACACCACTCTGCCCGTCCGCCAATGATGCGTAGAAGGCAACTTGGCCCGAGTTGTTGAGATCACGCGAGCCCATACTCAAGCTGGTGACGGTTGAGCCATCGAGTTGGGATCCATACCCGACCAACTCCGTTGTCACACCACCGTTAACAACAAATAACCTGTTGAACGATTCGTAAGCGATCTCGCCCGAATTGTTTATACTGACACCGCTCGCGTCCCCGGCTGGAAAAAGCTGCGTGAAGGTCCCCCCTCCGTTCGAGACAAAGTAGCTGCCGGCAGCTTCCACGTCCCGCGCACCGAAGAACAATACAGTACCTGAATCGTTTATGGACAAGGCCGTTACGCTCGTAAATCCGTTTGGGGCGCCAACAATAGGCGTGAGCTGCCCTCCAGACCCAGTGTAAATCGTAGTCGTCGTTGTATTCGTGAATGCAACGACGCCATGGTTGTTGATTAGGGGCTGTTCCAAAATAACTTGATGAAAATTCTACCTTGGCAAGATGGTGTAGTTCCAATCTCCATGGAACTCGGACCTCGTGATCTTGATCGTGGCAAACTCCTCATCGGTCACCTTGAGGCCCGTCTTATAGCTATTCGTGTCCAGTTCGGCGTTGATTCTCAGTCCTGTCTTCGTCCTCGTATTCCCGATCAAGTTCACCACGACGGCTCGGCTAACCAACGGCCTCCCTCGCCAATTCTCCGTGATATGGCAGAACATGCGGTGCTCGATCTTGTTCCACTTGCTGGTCCCCGGCGGGAAATGGCATACGGTAATCCGTAACCTGAGCTCGTCAGCGAGCCCTTGCAGGGCGACTTTCCACAACCGTGACCGACTGCTGTTGCTACCCCCCGCGTCGGCCGTCACCAACAAGTCGGTCGCCCGAGGGTACACCCGAATCCCCATGTGCGACCACCAACGACGCAACGTCTCGGTGCCGAACTCGGCCGTATCGTGATCGATCCCCACACTGACCCAGCCTTCGTCGGTCGTCTGGTCGTAGACGCCGTAAGGGGCGACCTTGCCCAGTTCCTTGTCCTTGAAGTCCTTGCAACGCACCTCTTCCGGTGACCCCTCGGGTTGCCATTCTCGCCCGGCGTTCTTGAAATCCCCGACCAATTCCTTCTTCTTGGTGTCGACCGACACCACGGGCTGCCCTCGCCTCTGGAACGAGCGGACTCGGCCGGCGATGTAGTCGAATTGAGCGTCCCGGTCGGGGTGGGAGTCCCCTTCGCGCGTCTTGCGGTTGACTTGCAGGTTGTAACCCGTCTCCTGGAGTAGCCGGGCGACCGTCTGATGGCTGACCTGATGGCCTTGTTGAATCAGGGCCTCGGCCAGGTTTCGTGTACTCTTGCAGGTCCACCGTAATGGCGACTGGGGGTCTCCTCGGGTCGCCGGGTTGACCAAGGTCTCCAGGTCGATGAGGAGGGTTCGATCTCGCTGAGCGAGTCGCTTCCGACCACCACCTGGGCGTCGGACAGCAGGATCATTGCCCGGGCCATCCGGATCGGCCTCGGAAGAATGGTCCTCAGCGATGCCCATCCGGATCGTATTGTGGGACAGCCCCGTGGCCTCAGCCACGGCCGAGATGCCGCCCCAGCCGAGGGCCAGGGCTTCACTCGCCGCCCAACGCCGTCGCAGCTTCTCGTCCATGAGCGGCGACAGAGACTGATACTTGCGTTGCACAGTGGCAATCGCCTCGGGAGTGACCATCGAGTCATTCTATACCGGGTGGAAAAAATTTATCAAGTTATTTTGGAACAGCTCCTTACCGCAAAATCAACATTATTTTGGTTAATCTTTCCCGTCGCTATCGTTGTTAGTGGTCCTCCATTGCCCAGGAGGATTTCAGAAGGGACGGGGCCCGTGGCTTGACTGGCAAATGCAACGTATCCATTATTGTTAATTGATACAAAATCGCTGGGGAACGTGATGACGCCCGGGAATATTGTTGTCAATGATCCACCGGCTCATGGAAGCAATTTGGTGGTTGGCCCTTTTCAGCCAGGTCCGGTCCTGTTCTTCTGTCTTGAGCGGGTTGTCGCCGAATCACTGCCTGGAGCCGTCGCCATGGACTTCCCGATCCTTGACCTGATGGACCAAGAGGGTTGCTGCCAGAAGCTCTTCGACCTGCTCCACCCCGAGGGGTCCGTGTGCCCTCGGTGCGGTGCCCGGGAGGGGCTCAATGTCCACCGCCGTCATCCCGACTCCCCGGTCGTGGACTACCGCTGCAAGAGGTGCTGACGGGTGTTTAATATGTTCACGGGAACATCCTGGCAAGGGACACACCTCAGCCCGGCCCAGATCCTCCTGATCCTCCGTGGCATCGCCCAAGGGGTCCCCACGGCGAAGCTGGCGCGCGAGGTGGGGATCAGCCGCCAGCATCTGTTGCGGCTGCGGCATGAGATCCAGGCCCGGGCCCTGGGCGCCGCCGACCGCGTGCCGTTGCCGGACGACGAAGCCGAGGCCGACGAGATGTACCAGAACGCGGGGGAAAAAGGGATGCCGCACGACGACCCCGACGACCCGCCGCGCCGGCGTGCCGACCAGGCCAAGGGCCACGGGACCTGGGAAACCGACCGGCCGCCGGTCCCCGGGGTGGTCGGCCGGGCCAGCGGACGGGTGTAGTTCCGGGTGGGGCGCCGGAGCAGTTCGGCCGAGCTGGTTGACGCCACGGTCCTGCCGGCCACCAAGCCGGCGGCGATGGTGTACACGGACGAGTGGAACGGATACAACCCGCTGAGCCGGAGCGACCGGGGGCACGCGACGGTGAACCATAACCGAGGCGAGTACGCGAGGGATGACGACGGCGACGGCGTCCGCGAGGTGCATTGCAACACGCTGGAAGGGATCTGGACGGGGCTGCGGAACTTCCTCCGGCCGTTCCGAGGTTTAAACAAGATATACTTAGAACAGTATGTCATCATTTTCGAGTGGGCCTACAACCTCAAGGTGGCGACCGGCGCGTTCCTCAGGGTAATGCTCGGATGCCCGGGGACCACCAAATTAGTGACATGAGCCGGGAAGATTGTTCGAGGGACCGTTCGAGTGATTGCTCGCGGTCGATGTTACGCTTGCCGCGGCCGAGGTCGCGGGAGACGCGGGCCAACTCCCCGGCCAGGATCGTCCGGAGCCATGCGATCTGCTCCAGGTTGCTCCGGCCGCGAAATTGATCGTAGGTCCGATGCGCCTGGAGCAGCGCCTCCTGCACCACGTCCGACGGGTCGATCTTCGACCGTAGGCGCGGGTCGAGGTGGAGACGGGCAAGCAGGCACAGGTATTCACGGTAGCCCTCCAAGGGGAGCACGGTTGCGTCGGTCATCAACGCTCCTACTGTAAGAAGTACCCGAATACCCGGCGCGGACTTGCGGCTTTTCGTTTTTTTCCAGAAGGGCGCCGATCGACGGCCGCCCGACCGGTCTGGGCGGGCGTCGGGCGGAGTCTGTTCCGGGAGCTTTCTGAGCCCGCGCGATCTCTGCTACTGTGTTAACTCTGGAAACGGGGCGGATGTCGGCCAAGAATCTTGGCGAGTTCGGGAAAAAAGATCCGAAGCGATCCCGTTCGCTGTCGGTTCATGCTTGAAATCACCCGAGCGATCTCGGAAGATGGGCGAGGTTTGGCGGTACGAACCTGTCTCGATCCGAGAAATGCGGATCTGGATCGGCGAGGGACGATCCGATGGCTGTCGAAACGTCGTTCGATGGGCTGATGGCCAGGGTCCGGGCCGGCGACGACGCGGCCGAGACCCTGGTCTTCCGCCGCTAGATGCGCCGGCTGGTCGGGCTGGCCGGCCGGCAGTTCGACGCGCGGATTCGCGAACGGATCGATGTCGAGGACCTGGTGGCCTCGGCCTGCAAGAGCTTCTTCCTGCGATGTCGGCAAGACGCGTTCGAGATGGCCGACTGGGACGAGCTCTGGGCGTTGCTGGCGATGATCACTCTGCGGAAGTGTCAGACGCGCCGCGAGCATGCGCGGGCGGCCCGTCGCGACCCCTTCCGCGAGCGGTCGTGGGCGGAGGCGGAAGGCCGGGAAGGCCCGATCCCCGACCGCGGGCCCACGCCCGAAGAGGCGGCGATGTTCTCCGAGACCGTCGAGCAACTCTTCGGCGCGGCCGAGC
Organism: uncultured Planctomycetota bacterium; assembly: GCA_963777695.1. Taxonomy (GTDB): domain Bacteria; phylum Planctomycetota; class Planctomycetia; order Isosphaerales; family Isosphaeraceae; genus CAVZRC01. The sequence continues at coordinate 3,494,049 of CAVZRC010000004.1, read as the reverse complement.
CGCGCGATCGTGCCATCGTCGAGATGGTCCTGGCGGGTTATCCCGCCGGGGAGATTTCCGAGTCCTGCGATTGTTCGGTGCGCACGGTCGGCCGGGTGCGGCGGTGGGCCAAGGATCGGTTGATTCGCCAGTTGTCGCGTTGAAGGGCTTGAATCCTCGGAGATCGTGCGATGCCGCGCGAGAATGACCTCGACGACACGATGGACGGCCAGGACTGGAGCACGCTCCAGGAGGCCGTGGCACGGTTTCGTGCGGCGTTGAGGCGGGGCGATCGACCGTCGGTCGAGGACTACTTGCCGGCCGAGGCATCGCGTCGGGCCGCGTTCCTCGCCGAGCTGGTCCACGAGGAGATCGAACATCGGCTCAAGGCGGGAGAGGCGGTCTCGGCCGAAACGTACCTCGAACGGTTCGCCGAGCTGAGGTCGAGCTCGCTGTTCACTCGCGAGTTCGGCGAGGTTGCGTCGTTCTGGCGGACGAGGGGGGGGCTCGCCGGACCGGGGGTCGCCGGTGCGGCGGTCCTCCACACCGGTCGATATGAGCTGGGCAAGGTGATCGGCAAGGGAGCCTGCGGGGTCGTCTACCGGGCGTGGGATACCACTCTGGATCGTGCCGTGGCCTTGAAGCGGCTCCGAGCGGGGACGATGGATGACCCCGGGGCCATCGATCGATTCGTGCGCGAGGCGCGCGGCGGGGCGGCGCTTCAGCATCCGGACATCGTCCCGGTGTACGACGCCGGGGAGGTCGACGGCGAGCCGTACCTGGTCAGCGCGCTGGTGGATGGGAAGAATCTCGCCGACGAGCTGGCCTCGGGCCGGCCGGCTCCACGACAGGCCGCGGAATGGGTCGCGTCGATGGCCGATGCGCTGGGACACGCGCATCAGAACGGCGTGATCCATCGCGACGTCAAGCCGTCGAACATCCTCATCGACGGCCGGAGGCACGCCCTCCTTACCGATTTCGGGCTGGCCAAGCTGGTCGCCGTCGAGGGGCTGTCGCTGGACGGCCAGTTGATCGGCACCCCGGCGTACATGTCCCCCGAGCAGGCGAGGGGCGAAAAGGGGGCGGTCGACGCGCGGTCGGACATCTACAGCCTGGGCGTCGTGCTCTACGAGGTCCTGACCGGAGTCCGGCCGTTCCAGGGGGAGCGGTCGGATGCTGATGGCTCGCATCCAGGAGGAGGAGCCGGCGCCTCCGCGTCGTCTCGACGACGCCATCCCTCGCGACCTGGAGACGGTCTGCCTCAAGGCGATGGCCAAGGAGCCGGGTCGCCGATATCCGGACGCGGATGCCTTCGCGGCCGATCTGCGTCGATGGCTGAGGGGTGAGCCGGTCCTGGCCCATCCGGTCGGACCGGTCGGCGCGTTGTGGCGTCGATGTCAACGCAAGCCGGTCGTGGCCGGCCTGGCCGCGGCACTGGTCGTGGCCGTCGTCGCGGGCTTCGCGGGCGTGACCTGGTCCTGGCGGCGGTCCGAAGCCCAGCGACGCCTCGCCGAGACGAACCTGGCCGCCGCCCGTCAGCAACGCCGGCGTGCCTTGCATATCCTGGGCGGAGGAGCCCACGCGCTGTCTTCGCTCCTCAAGCTCTACGATCAGGGCCCGGATAACGCGGGGCGCGATCGCGTCCTCCTGCGGAGAGTCATCCTCGATTACTATCACGGCGCCCTCCGAGGACAGCTCGCCGCCGATCCCGAATCGCGCGATACCCTCTTATCGCTGGCGATGGGCGCGATGTCGCGGGTCGAACGGGCCGCCACGAAGGACGAGGCCCTGCGCTGCTGGGAGGAGACCCAGGACATCTTCGCGGGGCTCCGCCGCGACGATCCAACCAACCTCGCATACCTGGAGAACGACGCGAGGTGCCTCGGGAATCAAGGCGTATTGCTCCGGGACATGGGTCGGCTCGCGGAGGCCGAGTCGCGGCTCCGCGAGGCGGTGGACTGGTGGCAGGTCTATGGATCATTGACGCAGGGACGTTCCCTGGACGACCCGGGCCATCACCGCGCCCGGGAGACCTGGATCGGGGCCCGGTTAAACCTCGCCTCGGTGGGCTTTCGGATCGGCCCTGAGTCCGAATGGATCGCTTACCAGCGGCAGACCATCGAGATGGCCGAAGAGATGCTTCGGGAGCGGCCGAGTGACGAGACGGCCGGGCAAATCGTGGCGGAGACCTACGCGGTCCTGGGGTGGCGATTGCATCGGGATTCCCCGGGTGAGTCGATCGCGTTGTATCGGCGGGCTTGCGAACTGGCCGAACCGATCGCCAAGGAGCATACGCCGGATCGCACCGCCATGAAACAGTGGGGCAGTTACCTCTACGAGCTCGCCGGGCTTGAGGACCGACAGGACTTGAGCGTCGAGGCCCTCCGCGACTTCCGTCGCGCCGTCGCAACGTTCGAAGAGCTGGCTCGGTCGGGGCCACTCACGCCGGAAACCCGGGCCGCGATGGGCGCCAGCCATCACATCATCGGTCGCCTGCTGGCGGATTCGTCGCGGGCGGCCGAGGCGATCGGGCCGTATCGGTCCGCCATCGCGATCCGCGAGGAGCTGTTGCGTGCCGAACCGGACGGTCTCCGCTGGATGGCGGAATGCGCCGGCTCCTGGCATCGGCTGGGCGAGGCGATGGAATCCCTGGGACAGTTCGACGAGGCCGTCGGAGCTTACCGGAAGAGCGTGGCCCACCAACGACAGGTCTGTGGCCGCGAGCCGGGCGAGCTCAAGCATCGCAAGCTCCTCGACGCGCGGCTGCGACAGCTTTTCCGGCTCCTGGTGGCCCTCCGGCGATCGGACGAGGCCGTCGAGACGGTCCGGGAGAGGAAGGCCCTCTCGCCCGACGATCCGGGCGTGGCCACAGGGGTGGCGGTCGAGCTGGCCGCCGCCTTGATGGCGCGGCCGGGCGAGCCCATTCTCTTCGCCGTCCTCGACCGGGGGCGTCTTCGTTATGCCGTCGAATCCGTCGCGGCCCTGCGAGACGCCGCGCGGGTCGTCGTGCTGAGGATGTCAGGCTCAGTACTTCCCAAATTTGCGGGCTATAGGGGTGGCAGGGGATGGCCAACTCAAACACTTCTCCGATAATGACTTGTGCTGAAACCCTTCATCACGGAGGCTACTATGCGCAAGTTGACCACCACCCTGACACCCGCCCAAGTCTATCGCTTCGCCATCGACTTCTGCCAGCCGCACCTCGACCTCCGCGGCAAGGGCAAGGTCACCGCCACCATCCTCCTGACCGTCCTCTTCGCCGCCGCGGCCCGCATCTCCTCGATCTCCGAGACCTGCGACCGCCTGGCCGACGGCCCCGGCCAGACCAGCTACGCCAACGCGCTGTACGCCAACCTCTTCTGCCTCGAAGAGCTCAAGCGCAAGGTCAATGCCGCCTTCCGCGCCCACCTGCCCAAGGCCATCCGCCGCCGCCGCAAGCGACCGCTCCGCATCTGCGTCAACCTCACCCTCATCCCCTATTATGGCGAACATCGTCTGGACAATCTCGAGATCTACCGCTCGGAGAAGAAGGCCGGCACCCGCTCGTTCTTCGCCTACGCCACCGCCTATGTCCTGCTCCACGGCCAGCGGTTCACCCTGGCGGTCACCCCGGTGACCCGCTCCGATCTGCTCAAGGATGTCCTCCAGGAGTTGCTGCTCCTGGTGAGCAAGGCCGGGCTGCGGCCCGGTCTGCTCCTGCTGGACCGCGGCTTCTACAACGCCAAGATCATCAACTACTTGCAGCGGGCACGCCGGCCGTTCCTGATGCCGGTGACCTGCCACGGTCGCTCCGCCGATCATCCCGAGGGCCCCAGCGGCTCGATGGTGTTCAAGCTGATGAAGAAGAGCGGTTGGTTCACCCATATGGTGGGCGACCCCAAGAAGAAGGGCCGGGCCACCGCCCGGGTGTCGATCTGCGTGAAGCGAGGTCGGACGACGGATCGGCACGGACGAAAGAAATGGCACACCTGGGTGTACGCCTACTGGGGGATCACCCCCAAGCGGGTGGACTGGGTCAAGACGACTTACCGCAAGCGGTTCGGGATCGAGACCAGTTATCGGCAGATGAATCAGTGCCGGGTCCGGACGACGACGAAGAAGTTCAACGTGCGGTTCTTCTACGTGGCGATCGGCCTGCTGCTGCGGAACCTGTGGGTGTGGCTGCATCACGTGGTCCTGTCAACGCCGCGGCGGGGGTGCCGGCGGTACAACTGGGATCGGCTGCGGGTGGAGCGGATGCTGCTGTGGCTGGAGCAAGTGGCCGAAAGCTTATATGGTTTGGTTCTCACAGTCGCAACCGAAAGGGATGTCCCACAGTCGGTTGTGACGTGACACGCCGAAATCGTTCATTCGGGAAGTACTGAGGCTGGAAAGCCTGACCTACTTTTCAGCGATCCGTCGTTCATCGGCCGACCGGGTTCGGCAAGGACTCGCCGCGGAGGCCGGCGAGGAGGTTCTCAACCGAGACCTCCGCCATGCGGCGGCGGGTCTCGACCGTCGCGCTGCCCAGGTGGGGCGTGACGATCACGTTCGGCATCGTCAGGAGGGGATGGTCGCGGGGCAGGGGCTCGGGGTCGGTCACGTCGAGGGCCGCGGCAGCGATGCGGTTTTGCGACATCGCCTGCGTCAGTGCATCGAGGTCAACCACGGCGCCTCGGGCGATGTTGATCAGGGTCGCGTCGGGCTTCATCAGCGCGAGCTCGCGGGCGCCGATGATGCCGCGGGTCTGGTCGGTCAGGGGCACGCAGAGCATCACGTAATCCGACCTCGAGAGCAGGTCGTCCTTCTCGGCGTGGTGGACCGACGCGGCCAGAGACTGCTCGAGGTCGTCGCGACGGCGGCGGTTGTGGTAGAGCACCGTCATGTCGAAGCCGATCGCGCGGCGGGCGACCTGGTGGCCGATCCGGCCCATGCCGATGATCCCCAGCGTCTTGCCGTGGACCTCTCGGCCGAGCATGTGGCCGGGGTCGTATCGGGTGAATTCCGGAGAGCGCGCATATCGGTCGCCGTCGACGATCCGACGCGCCGAGGCCATCAGCAGCGCGAAGCCCAGGTCGGCCGTGGCGCCCTCGAGCACGCCGGGAGTGTTGCCCACCGGGATGTTGCGGGCCTCGGCGTCCGACAGGTTGATGTGGTCCACGCCGACCCCGTAGTTGCTGATCACCTTCAGTCCGGGCAGCCGGTCGATCATCGCGCCGTCAACCGCGGGGTGTCCGTAGGTGTAAAGCCCCGCGACAGTCTCGTCGCCGCCCGACATCGCGACCGACCACGGGAGGACCTCGACCCGGTCGCGGAGCAGGGCCTCGATCCTCGCATCCAGGGGGGTGTCGGCGATGACGCGGGGGCGTGTCGCGTTCATTTCGAGGTCTTCTCCTCGCGGGGCGGGATCGGCGGGATGATCGGCAGCGGCTGCGAGCCGCTGGGATAGGTCCGGCTGATCAGGATCAACTGGTCGTGGGCTCGCAGCGGGCCGGCCTCCTCGTTGATCGGGTTGAGCATCATCTCGTCGCCGCGCTGGATCCCCAGGAGCAGACACGATCGCCGGTCGCTGCGGTAGCGGAGGAACCGCTCGCTCAGCTCGGTGAAATCCAGGCCGAGCAGGTCCTCGGGGGCCGGGACGAGGAAGACCTCGTTGGCGTCGCGTCGGACCGTGAGCAGCTCCTGGTAGAACTCGGACATCCCGTGGAATAGGGCCGATCGGGCGAGCAGGCGCAGGCCCAGCGAATCCGACGAGACCACCTCGCTGGCGCCCGCCTTGAGCAGGTGATGGCGGTTGCCGGGGCTGTGGCACTCGACGACGATGTTCGGCTGGTGGTCGCCCCGGCAGATGTGTCGGATCGCGATGCAGGTCAGGATCGACTTGCCGTCGGCGTGCTTTCCTTCGCGGCCGTCGCTGAGCACGATGACCGAATACGCCTTGGACACCGTAGCCCGGTGGAGGATGACCTCGTTGGTCGGGTCGCCCTTGACGATGTAGACGTCGTTGAAGGCCGGCTCGTCCTGCTTGTCGGGCAGGTCGATCTCGTCGGGGTTGTCGTGGATGATCACGATCGGCCGCGCATCGTTGATGATCTTGCTGTGGACCTCTCGGATCCACTCCAGCCCGCGCGGGGCCCAGTTGCAGAGCACCAGGTGATCGTCCATTTCGAAGTGAGACACGTCGCGCCTCCGCAAGTAGCGTTCGACCAGGAGCGAGGCCACGCTCGCCGTGAAGAGCCCGGCCAATCCGACCCCCGTCACCAGCAGGAACATCGCCAGGAATCGCCCGATTACCGTCCTGGGGGCGAAGGAATCGTCCATGCCACCGAAGAGGAGGATCCAGACGGTCCAGAGCGATTCGCCGAAGCTCAAGAAGCCGGGATTCGCCGGCCCCTCGATCTCGTAGAGCCCCACGGCGCCGACCAGCCAGGTCGCGATCAGTCCCAGGACCACCCGGCCCACCTGGTACTGGTTCCAGCCGGTCAAGACCGCCAGGAAGGCCAGCCGCAATCGCCGACGCTTCGGGGCGCTGTGGGCCTGGGCCTGCGGCCGGGGGATGCGACGTCGCAATCGAGGCATCGAACTCGAGACTCCCGGAGCCACGAGGCTCCTCAAGACCATGGGGGCGTGTCAACGCCGAATCGCTTGACCCGCACAGGGTAGCGTAAAGCCCGAGGGCTCGGCAAGCAAGGCTCATGCCAAATCCCCCGGAGGAACCGCCCACGCATGTGGAATTCCGATCGCATCGCTGTTACAACTATAGAATGAGGGCGTCGCGGATTTTCTCCGAGAGTGTGAAAGGATCGGATTCCAGATCGCGATTTGCGGATTGCGTATCCAGAAGACCCTGATTCTTAAGAGTTTAGAATTGTCCGGAATTCGAAATCCGTCATCTGGAATGGATTGATTCACAGCCGCTCAGTGGTGGACGCGACATCGTCTCCTGCCTTGAGGTGGAGGAGGTCAACATCGGAAATGACCGGCACAGAGTCCCGTCCGAGGCCATCCCATCCCGGAAGCCGAGCCATGTCCGAGACGTCCGCCACGCTGCTGCAACGGCTGAACGATCGCTCGGATTCCGTCGCGTGGCGGCGGCTGGTCAACATCTATACCCCGCTGATCGGCACCTGGCTGCTTCGCCAGGGCGTCTCGGCCGAGGACGCGGAGGATCTCACGCAGGAAGTCCTCGGGATCGTCGTCCGCGAGGTTTCTCGGTTCCGGCACAACGGCCGCGTCGGGGCGTTCCGGACCTGGCTGCGGACGGTCACCATCAATTGCCTCCGCCAGTCCTGGCGGTCGCGACGCCTCCGACTCCGGACAACCCGCCCGCCGGACCTCGACGCCGCGCTCGATCGACTGGAGGATCCGGCCAGCGACCTGAGCCGCCTCTGGGACCGGGAGCACGACCAGTTCGTCCTACATCGCCTGCTCGCCCTGCTCGAGGCCGAGTTCCGGCCGGCCACCTGGCAGGCGTTCCAGAGGCAGGTCATCGACGGGGTCTCGGCCGAGGCCGCGGCCGCCGAGCTGGGGCTGACCGTCAACGCCGTCCTGATCGCCAAGTCGCGCGTCCTGAGCCAGTTGCGCCGCAATGCCGAGGGGCTCGTCGATTAATTTCTCATGCTCCTTGAAAGGATTCGCGCCGGTCGCGCATTCTCCCTGATAGTTGGGGAGCGAGCACGTCTGGCCGCCGCCGTGGCCTGAGAGGGTCGGCGGTGCCCGCACCCGACCCGCGGAGTCGATCCGATGACCGACATCGAGGCGATCCACCCTCTCGCCGACCGCCTGTCAGATTATGTCCTGGGCCGGCTCGATGGGCCGGAGATGGACGAGATCGAGCAACACCTGTCCGGCTGCGACTCGTGTTGCCGATGGATCCGGGACCGGCCGGAAGACTCGCTGGTCGCGAAGCTCCGCGGCCGGAGTGCCGCGACGGTCGCGTCGCCGGTGACGGATGAGGAGTCCGTCGTCGGGCCGCCATCGGGCTTCGAGGTCCCGTCATCGTTCATCCTCGGCCCCGATGCCAGGGACACCCTGCACGACTCGGCGCGCGTCGCCACGCCGCCCGACGGCGCGACGGCGTTCGTGGGGCTGCCCGGGGAGCTGAACGACCACCCGCGATACCGCGTCGTCGCCGCGATCGGCAGCGGCGGCATGGGGACCGTCTACCGCGCCGAGCATCGGCTGATGGACCGGCCGGTCGCGCTGAAGGTGATCCGCGGCGACCTGCTGGGAAACGAGGCACTGGTCGAGCGGTTCCGCCGCGAGGTCAAGTCGGCCGCGCGGCTGGTCTCACACCCGAACATCGTGGCTGCTTATGACGCCGAACAGGCCGGGGAGACGCACATGCTGGTCATGGAGTTCGTCGAGGGGACCGACCTGGCACGGCTGGTCGATCGTCGCGGGCCGTTGCCCGTCGGCGAGGCGTGCGAGTACGTCCGCCAGGCGGCGCTGGGGCTCCAGCACGCCTTCGAGGACGGGATGGTCCACCGCGACATCAAGCCGCAGAACCTGATGCGGACGAACCGCGGCCAGATCAAGATCCTCGACTTCGGCCTGGCCCGGTTCGCCAGCGAGGTCGGCACCGATGCCGGCATGACCGCCGAGGGGATGGTCCTTGGGTCGGCCGACTACATCGCCCCGGAACAGATCGACGACCCGCACGCCGCCGACATCCGGGCCGACATCTACAGCCTGGGCTGCACGCTCTACTTCCTGCTGGCTGGCCGGCCGCCGTTCCCCGACCGCAGCCTGATCCAGAAGCTGATGGCCCATCGAGAGAAGACGGCGCGACCGCTCGCGGAGATCCGCGGCGACGTGCCGCCGGGACTCGCCCGGGCCGTCGGGCGGATGATGGCCCGAGACCCGTCGCGACGGTTCCAGAGCCCGGACGACGTGGCCCGGGCGCTGGCCCCGTTCGCCGACTCCCAGGCCGCCCGGACGGCCGAATCGGCATCCGACGGGGCGCGTACCCTGCCGGCGGCCTCCCCATCGCTCGACTCGACGGTGGGGGATCGGAAGCCATCGGGGCAGGCGACTCGCCCCCGTCCGGGCTCGCGGCGGCCTCGGGTGCTGATCGCGACGGCCCTGGCCGTGCTGGCCACAGTCGCGGGATTCTTGACCCTGATCACCTACCGGATCCAGACCGGCACGGGGGAACTGGTCATCGAGACCGATGATCCCGACATCGAGGTGATCGTCAAGCGAGGAGGCCAGCAGGTCACAATCGTCAACCCGAAGACCAAGGACCGGATCGAGCTGGGCGCGGGCCGATACGAATTACAACTGGCCGGCGGCGGGGCGGGCCTACGGCTGTCGCCCGACACCTTCACGCTCAGGCGCGGGGACAAGACGGTCGTCACCGTGCGGCGCCCGTTGCCGGAACCCGCCTCGCGACCCGGGCCGCAGCCCCACCACGAGCACCATGAGATCGTGCTCACCAGCCCCAAGGCAATGGACGTCATCGTCACCCAGCCATATGTCGGCCAGGTCCGCTCGCAGGGCCACATCGACGTCCGTACCCCGGAGAACGGGCATCTCCGCGAGATCTCAGTCAAGGAGGGCCAGGCGGTGAAGCAGGGCGATTTGATGTTCAAGATCGCACCAGCTCTTTACCAGGCAAAGCTGGACGCCGAGATGGCCGACGCAAAGATCGCGGAACTGGAGTTAAGTAACGTCGAAAAGCTGGCCAAGCAAGAACCGCCGATTGTCTCTCAATATGAGGTAAAACTGTTCGAGGCCAAACTGGCCAAGGCCCAGGCCAAGGTGAAACAGGCGGAGGCCGAGTCGAAATTTACCGGCGTCAAAGCACCTTTCGACGGCATCGTCGCCCGCCTGCTGCACGAGCGACCGGGCGGCCTGGTCAAGGAGGGGGACATCCTCTCGACCTTGTCCGATAACAGCGTGATATGGGTTTATTTCAACGTACCCGAGGAACAATACCTCGAATACATGGCCGCCCGGAAGCTGCATGAGAAGGAGTACAAGATCGAACTCGAGCTGGCGAACCACAACGAGTTCCCGCAGGCCGGCAAGATCGGTGCGATCGAGGCCCGATTCAACAACAAGACCGGGAACATCCCCTTCCGGGCGGATTTTCCGAACCCGGACGGCCTGCTGCGTCACGGTCAGACCGGCACCATCCTGATCCGCCGAAAGTTGCACGATGCCATCGTCATCCCACGGCGGGCGACTTACGAGCTCATGGACAAGCGGTACGTTTACGTCGTCGACAAAGATGACGTGGTGCATCGGCGCGAGATCCTGATCCGGCACGAGCTGAACGACATCTTCGTCATCAAGAAGGGAGTCGGCGTGGGCGACCGGATCATTCTCGAGGGGATCCGACAGGTTCGCGACGGCGAGAAGGTGGAATACGATCATCGCCCGTACGAGGTGATGGAAATACAAACCGACCAACCTGCGACGCCAGCCCAACCGGTTGCGGCCAAGCCGCCCCAGGTCGCCCGGGTGGAGCCTCGGCCGGCCGACGCGATTTCGCACCGGACCAGGGCCATCCTGGCCGCGCTCGACGAGCCCGTCCCCATGAATTTCGCCAACGAGACGACGTTGGGCGACGTCCTGACGTACATCAAGGAGACCACATGGAAGGGGAGGAAGCCGACCGACCCGGGAATCCCGATCTACGTCGATCCGGACGGGCTCCGGGAGGCCGGGCAGACCCTGACGTCAACGGTCCGGATGGACGTGATCGGCTCCTCGTTGAAGGCCACGCTCCCGCTGCTCCTGGGCGAACTGGGCCTGGGCTACATCGTCAAGGATGACGTGCTCATCGTCAGTTCGACCAAGGGCATCGACCGGGAGCGGGACGAGACGGCGAGCCCGGCCGCCGACGCATCGCCGGAGACCAAATTGGTGCTGGCCGCGCTCGACGAGCCCATCTCCATGCCCTTCGCCGGCGGGTCAACGCTGGGCGACGTGGTCAGCTACATCAAGCAGGCGACCGCCACCCCCGGCACTGACGGCATCTCCATCTTTGTCAACCCGGTCGGCCTCCGGGAAACCGGGCGGTCGATGGACTCGACCATGAACATGTACCTGGAAGGTGTCCCGCTCAAGTCGAGCTTGAGGCTGCTTCTCAAGCAGATTGGCCTGGCCTATCGCGTCAAGGATGGCGTGCTGATCATCGGCTCGGCCGAGGGCAGCCGGAAGCCGAAGGCCCGGGCTGACGGCGAGGGGCCGCCCGCTCTTGGGCCATGACGAGGTCGAACGCGCCGGAGACCCGTGATATAACGGTGCTGTCGCGACTTCGAACCGACCGAGGAGCATCTTCGATGATGGGCGCGAACCTGATCGTCCTCGCCTTGCTGGGGCAAGCGGCGGGACCTCCCAGCGACCCGGCCGCGCTGGTGGAGAAGCTCGGGTCGGCGACTTCCGCCGGGCGTGAAGCCAGCAAGTCGCCGGAAAGCCTCGGCAGCAAGGCGTCACCCGCGCTGCGCGCGGCGAGCAAGTCCAAGGATCCCGAGGTCCGAAGGCGAGCCAGGCAACTGATCAACAAGATCGACGGCAACCTCCTGATCCAGGAATCGTCGATCCGCCTCGACTTCAAAGACGCGACCCTCGACGGGATCGTCAAATCGCTGAGCAAACAGGCGGGTTTCGAGGTGGGGCTCGCCCAGCAGGGACCCCAGTTCGAGGCCCGACGCGTCACGCTCCGCGAGCCCCAACCGGTCCCCTTCTGGAAGGCCATCGACCGGCTCTGCGAGGTCGGTCAGCTCTCGTGTGAATATCAAGGCATGGCGCCGCGTGTTCCGGGCGTGTCACAGCCGAGGTTGGTCCTGGCTTACCAGCCGGAACCCTCGATCCAGCCCGGTTACAACCACGGCCCCTTCCACTTCAATGTGGTATCACTCTTCTATCAGAGCCAGGTCTATTTCCATTCGCCCGCCCGCATGCGCGTCCAGCTTCGCGCGGGTGCTCGAGGGCTTGATGCGGTGGCCGGGAAAGGCGCGGCCCCGCCCGCGGACCCATCGGCCGCGGGCGTCCCGGGGCCGGGTGGGGCGAAGAACGCGGGACTGGGCCCGGTCAGCATCGTCCAGTTCCACGTCCAGTTGCAGATCGTCCCCGAGCCGCGGATGTCGATCAGCCAGGCGGGCCCTCTCCAGCTCCTCGAAGCCGTCAACGAACTGGGTCACTCGCTCTTGCCCGCCGCGAGGGACGATGGGCGAGCCCCTGGCCCGACATTCATGATGAGGGGCTCCATGCCGGGCGCCGCGGCGAACCTGACCGCCCACCTGCATCGCCCAGAGACACCGGGCAAGCTCATCAAGACGCTGCGCGGCACGGTCGAAGTCTCGGTCACGTCGCCGCGATCGGACCCGCTCGTCATCCCGCTGGAAGGCGCCGCGGGCAAGGCCTTCCAGGACGACGACCGGCGTGTGGTCGTCAACGCGATTGACCGCGGTCTGATGAGGAGGCAGGGCGCCATCGAGCTGACGATCGACGACCTGGACGATCTCTTCCCCGCGGAACCGGTCAACGGCCAGGGATTCGTCGGCCGCCCCGGGATGATTCGCCGGGGATTCGTAGGGCCCATCGGAAACGATCCGTCCCATTGGCCGATCCGGATCCTCACATCCACAGGCCAGAGCACCTATTACCAGACGTCGGTCGATCGGGAATCCGGGCGAGTGACCTTGAGGTTGAACCAGATGCCCCAGATGGACGAGGTCAAGGAGATCCGGATCTCGAGCATCATCCGTGCCTCGACGAAAGTCCCCTTCGAATTCCATGAGCTCCCGATGCCCTGAAGGCCCGACCCGGTCGCCGACGCGCCGACTCGGGACGGCTACTGGGTCAAGCGGATCTCGCCGAGGTCGAACGGTCTCGCCCGGCTTCGCCTTGAGGTGCCCGAGGATGTCCTGCCTGGACTCCTCCGGGACGAGGAAGACGTCGGGTCGAGATCGCGGCCGGATGGAGACGGCGACGCCCAGCATGGGGTTGATCCCCTCGACGCGGAACCGGCCATCCGCGACGGAGGTGAAGGTCTCGCCCTGGGGCCAGAGGCCGATGCCCAGGGTGATCACCTTGCCCCGGTGGTCCTGCGGCATGAGATGGAGCATCGCGCCGGCGATCGGCTGGCCGTCCCCATCGACGAGCCTCCCGACGGCCGCACCGCAGGGGACGAGGCGGACCTCGACGGGGCCCTCGCCGGGCTCGATGAGGGCCGCGCCGGCGAGCCGCCGGGCCTTGTGGATGAACGAGACCGTGCGGGGCCGGCCGGGCTCGAGGCCGACCGCTTCGAACGTCGGCTCGGCGAGCGTCTTGACCTGGCAGTTGGCGGCCAATCCATAAGCGATGACCCCGTCAACCGGCTTGCCGTCGGGGTCGATCAGCCGGCCCTTGCGTGATGCGCCTCGGGTCAGCTCGAGGTCGAGGGCGAACGTGTCGGCGTCCGCGGGCACGTCGACGATCCGGTAGGTGTGGGCGTTCGCGAGGAAGATGGCGACGCCCTCTCCGTCGTCGTCACCGACGCTGAGGATGCCCCGGCGCGATCCGCCGGGGTGAGGTGGGCCCGCGTGTAGGGGAGGTCCTCGCCTTCCGCCTCGGCGTAGAAGATGGCCGGGCCGGGCGGGACGGTCATCCGGAATCCCTCCGTGTCGAAATCGAAGGGCCCCGCGGTGCCGGCGTTGCCCTCGTTGGCGTTCGAGGGGAGCTTGCGATGATAGACGCGACTCCCGGGCACGACCTCGCCCGTGGCCTTGTCCACGAGCCGGCCCCGGACGATGACCCCTTTCAGCAGCTCGAAGGTCACCGCGACCGGCTCCAGGCCATCGGTGCCGGCGACGTCCTTCCGGGTGCCGAGGTAAGGCTTCCCGAGGCGGGGATCGGCCTGGACCCAGTAGGATGTGGCCTTGGGCAGTCCGTCGAGACGGAACCGGCCGTCCTTGCCGGTGGTGACGGAGGCATGCGCCCCGGTCGCCGAGACGCCGGCCTGGACCAGGATCCCCTCGAGGGGTTGGCCGGTCCGCTTGAGGCGGACCACGCCTTCGACCGACCGGGACGGGGCGGCGACATGATCGAAAATCGCGCCATGCAGCGGATAATGCCTGGGCTGATAATTCGGATCGGCGGGTGTCGGCCGAGGCCGTGCGCCGGGCGGCGCCGGGCGGGTCATCGCGTGGAGCTGGCCGCGCTCGATCCCCGGCGCCTCGAACTGGAGCGTGACCAGCCGGTCTCGGCCGGCACCGTCGAGGCGGAACCGGCCGTCGAGCCCGGTCTTGACCGACTCCTTGTTCAACCAGGCGACGGTGTAGAACCCGCCGGAGGATTGATCCTCGCGGATGATCCCGGACTTGAGCAGGGCATCGAGGTCGCCCGCGGGCGGGTCGCCGACCCCCGCGACCGTGACGGTGACGCCTGCGATAGGCCGGCCCTGCGTGTCGAGGACGCGGCCGAGGAGCGGCACGTCGTCCGGGACCAGCCGCAGTTCCACCTCATCCACCCCGGCGCCGAACGCCCCCGACCAGGCCGCGCCGTAGCCGTCGGCATGGGCCGTCAGCTCCACCTTCTCGAGCTTCCAGTCTTGACGCGGGATGAACTCGGCCTGCTCGCGCCGCTCCTTCTCGGTGTCGAGCACGAATCGGAATCGGCCGTCGGCGTCGGCCCGCGCGATCGGCTCGAGGTCCCAGCCGAACTGCGACTGGCCGATGTAGATCGACGCGCCGGAGACGGGCTTGCCGTCCGGGGCGAGCACGCGCCCTCCGATCGGGACCTTGCCCGGCATCTCATCAATCGGTTTCGGAGCATCTGCGGACCGAGCGTTCGCGATCTCCCTCACGGCCGGGGCCGGGTGCTTCGGTTCGTCGCCGGTACCGATCGCCGACCAGGCCATGAGGCCGGCCGACACGACGGCGGCCAGCAGGGCCGTCGCCTGGATCAACTTGATCATGAGCATACTCCTCGAGACATGGTCGCTGAGGGCGAGCGCCACCGAGACCGCCCCGGCCGCTGCCGTCGCCCCCTTCGCCGTACCGCCGAGGCCCATCGCGGCCCGCGTCGTCGCCTCGACCCAGCCGGCCGGCGCCGCCGTGGCCTCGCGGGCCAGCAGGACCGCCAGGGCCCCGGACGTCGCCGTGACCCCGCGCCGGGCCAGTCGGGATTTCAACAGCTCTCGTGCCCGCGCCAGCCGGCTGCCGACCGTGCCGATCGGCCAGCCGAGCTGGCGGGCGACGTCTTCGTAGGACAGGCCCTCGAGGTAGCAGAGCGCAATCGGGGCGCGATACCGGTCCGGCAGCCGGTCGATCTCCTGATGGATCATCGGCAGGAGGTCGCGATCGAGCTCGGCGTCCGCCTCCTTCGATGACGCGGCTTCGGCGGCCATCGACTCATCCTCCCACGACCGTTCGCGACGTCGGGCCGCCACGGAGTTGGCCCGGATCGCGATCCGGTAAGCCACCCGGTAGAGCCAGCTCCCCAGCGATCCGCCCCCGCGCAGGCCGCCGGCCTTGCGGAAGAGGACCAGGAACGTCGCCTGGAAGGCATCCTCGGCGTCGTTCACGTCCTTGAGCACGCCCCGGCAGACGGACAGCACCATCGGCCCGTGCCGCTCGACCAGGACCGCGAACGCCGACTCGTCGCGCCGGGCGACGAAACGATCGACCAACTGGGCATCGGACAACCCCGTGAGGGTCCCCTCGTCGAAGAGTTCGACCGATCTGCCGCAATGCGATTCCGGATCGCCCGCTTGCCATCGCGCCTCCTTTCACGCCGGATGCCGTCCGACCTCCACACCATCAGGAGACCACAAACGCCCGTCGACATCCGGATTCTCCCCGAGAGAAGTCGGACGGCCCGGACGGGGAGGGACGACCTGCCTCTGGCCCGGTCGACTGATGAGGCGTATCATGGCGGGCGCATCGACGGGACCACCCCGGCGGACCTCATGCCAAGGAGACCGCTCATGGCCCGGATCAAGATGGCCGCGGCGGCGCTCGGCATCCTCCTGGTCGCGGCCGGCCTGGGGCTTGCCTTGCGGGATCCGCCGGCATCCCGGCCGAAGGAACCGGCCGATCGCGCCGAGGTGCCCCCGCAGCTCATCGCCTCCTGGAGGGAGAAGGGTGCGCGCGTCGAGGTCTTCTCGCCGGACGGCCGGTCGCTGGTCTCGTCCGGCGGGGACGGTTGCCGGCTGCGGGAGACCGAGACGGGACGGGTCCGGGCAGTCCTGACCACCGGCCCTCACCAGCTCCACGGCGCCGCGTTCTCGCCCGACGGGCGCCTCCTCTTCGCGAAGATCCTCTCCGACCGACACAAGCCCGTCGCGGTCTTCGACCTCAAGGTCTGGGTCGTGGCGAGCGGCGCGGTGCACGCCACCTTCCCCCATCTTTCCGAAAGCATCAACGTATATTCCAATGATTTCGCACTGTCGGGCGACGGCAGGACCCTCGCCTTCCTGGACAACTCCGATCGGCTGCCGATGAAGGTCGAGACCGGGAAGATGACGATCGATCGGGAGGAGTTCGATCTCGCCTTCAACGCGAGCCCCGGCCTGGCCCGGGTGAAGGTCTGGGACGTCGCGCGGTGGGAGGAGATGGCCACGCTCGACGGGGGCTCGTCCATGGCGTTCTCGCCCGACGGCACGACGTTGATCACGGGCGCCCGGGATTGGAAGGTCCCGGTAGCCAGGGTGTGGGACGTGGAGACCGGGCGCCTCCGTGCCGAGATCGACATCGGGACGCCCTGGGTGACGCCGCTGGCCTTCGCTCCCGACGGGAAGTACCTGGCCATCGGCGCCCCGCAGAAGCAAGTGCTCCGCGAGCTCGCGAGCGGGCGCCGGTGGTCGGTCGCGGCCGGGGCACTCGGGAACGGCGCACCGAGGTTCAGCGCGGACGGGCGATGGCTCTTTCCGACCGGGATGGC
Source organism: uncultured Planctomycetota bacterium (assembly GCA_963777695.1). GTDB lineage: Bacteria > Planctomycetota > Planctomycetia > Isosphaerales > Isosphaeraceae > CAVZRC01. The sequence goes on along the minus strand of CAVZRC010000004.1, from coordinate 3,477,216 downwards.
CGACTCGGAGAGACTGTCCTTTCCGAACGGGATTCAAGGCGTGGCCCCCGGGGTTGCGCGGTCGGGGGCATTCTTGCTACGACCTCGCGACGATGCCGCCGAAGGGCGTGGAACTGGAGCCAGGCGCCCCGATCATCGCCCCGGATGGGAGTCGATACGCCGCCGTGCTCGACTGCCGCGGCCTGTGGGGCTCCTCGACCGTGGTGCTGCACGACTTGCCCTCTTCGCGCACGAGCGGACCCATCGAGATGCCCGGCCTGATCGGGGCCGGGTTCTCGCCGGACGGCCGCCGGCTCGCCCTCCTGTCGGGTCGGAACCCGGTGACGCCCTCCGGCCTGGAGACGCGATACGACCTGGAGCTGCGGCTCCTCGACCCGATCACGGCCCGCGTGCGGGTCACGATCCCGTCGCCGGGGCAGACCTGGGGGGACTCCGGCTGGAAGTTCTCTCCGGACGGAGAATATCTGGCCATCCATTATCGGACGCAGATCGACGATGATCGGCCGGGAGACCCGGACCCGCCCAATATCACGAAGGTTGATATCTGGGAAATTCCGACGCGATGACTGTGTCCGGTCCGGTGGGACCGCTTCGTTCGCCGTCGCGATCGAGGGGAAGCCGGGCGCGGCCGCGGCTGCCCTGGCGAGTCTCGTGCTCAGGAGCCTGCTCCTCGCGCGAGTCAGGACGGCCGTGGTTGCGCCCGGCCTCGTCCCGATGGGCGCCGGCCTGGGGCTCGTGCTGCGAGGGGCGATGGCGACGCAGCCGTCGCGATCGGCCAGGCCCGACCCGGTCGCGGCCGAGGCCGAACGGCCCCGCGCGATGCCCGCCGTCCCCTTGAAAGTTGTAACAGCCGACGTCGCCGTACCCGAGGTCGTCCGCCAGGATGTAGACGATGTTCGGTTTCGGCGGCTCGGCGGCTTGCACCGGGGCGACCTGCGACCCGACTACCGCCACCAGTAACGCCCAGAGCAGGGTGCAGCGACGGAACAGGGCATCGGGGCCGGCCATCGAATCCGTGGTTCGGGCGATTCGCGACACGACTACGGCGAGAGACCCGAACGCGCCACGCATACCGGAGACTCCGGGGACTTGCGTTCTGGCCGACCACCTGGGCGAACCTCGCCATGCGCATCACGAACACCTACTCCATCGCGGCCTGTCGCGTGACGATCGGCACGTAGCCGATCTCCAGGCCCTTCGGCGGTGTCACGAGGACCGCCGGGTCGAGGTCGGCGAGCTTGCCGACTCGCGGCGGGGGAAGATATTCGCGCTCCTTGGTCCAGTGCTTGTGCAGCATCTCGACCCGCTTCTGGAGGCTCGCCCGTTCCTCGGCAGCCAGATCGGCATTCAGCAAAGCGGGCTGGTCGGCGAAGCGATACCAGGAGTAGGTCACGACACTGCCGTCGCCCAGTTTCGCCTCGAACGGCCCCGCCGCGGGGCCGGGCTTCTTCCAGCGAACTCTCCGCCTCGTCGGGAGTGACGTAGGGCTCCCGTGGCGTTTGCCGCGGCCTTGCGAACTCGACCTTGGCCAGGCCGGTCTCCGCGGGCACGTCCTTGGGGTTCATCACCACCCAGCGTGCCTTGCCCTTCTTGTCCTTCTCCAGGCGGTAGTACTCGGGAAGGGTGACTGGCGAGCCGTGCTTCGCGCCAGGGTTCGTCACCAGGGCCTTGTTCCACCTGTATCCGTAGGTGCTCTCATCGAGGGCAACTGGGGTGGCGAACGAACTCCAGGCGACCGGAACTTTCTCCGCTCGGGGAGTATTGAGAGGATCGATTTGCCAGGTGGCCCCGCCCTTGCTCTCGAAGGCGTGGACGCTCGCGGGCTTGGGATCGATCTCGCCAGAGACCGCCTTGCCGCCGTCGAACCACGCCTGGACACCATCCCACAACGCGGCCTTACTGTACGCGGTGATGCGATGCACCAGCGGAGCGGCCCCGTCCGGTTTCCCGGGGAACAACGTGGGGGCGATCCGGGCGTAGGTCTCTCCCTTCGCGTCACTGGCGATGAACGCGGGGATGTGCTGGGTCTCCATCTGCACCGCCTTGTTCGGCTCGGACGGCCGGGCGTCGAGGAATAACCCGCCCAGTTTCGGGTCCTCGACGGAGGGACGCGACCAGAAGTACGGCAGGAAGAACGTCACCGGCCCCTTGAAGTTGCCGGTGTTGAGGAACAGGGTCCAGCAGTGGTTCCCGGTCGGCACGTCCTTGCCTGCGGTGGTCTTCTTGGTCGACGTGAGCGGCAACGGCAGGTAGCCGTATCCGAACAGTTCCCCGGACGTGCCCTGTTTCAGGTTGAGGCCGTCCGGCGGCCAGAGCACCCACGGACTGAGCTGAGCAATCGCGTAGTGGCCCGCGGGTTTCTTCCAGTCGCGGCCCTTGCCGGCGCCGGGGCCGTTCGCCCACTCGACGAAGTTCAGGGCAACGCCGCCCATGATGAACTTCGGCGTCTCGGTGGCGAACCGCGTGTCGCGCCACCAGCCGAGTCCGCCCTCGATGTCCGAGTAGAGGTCCTTCGGTTTTCGCCCCTCGGATTGGGAGAACATCCAGGTGCCGAACAGGCCGCTCTGGAACTGCTGTCCGGGGTAGTCCTTCAGGAGCGGCCATGCCGCGACATACATGGAGAACCCGGCGTTGTATTTCGCGTCCACTTTGCCGTGCGGGACGAGCAGATAGCCCGACATCTCCGCCTCCTGGGGAGATGCATCATCCGCCCACCCCGGGGATGAGCACCAGAAGCTCATGAACGCGAGGGCCACCGCAATGTGGATCCGGCATGGAGAATATCTCATCGAAGTCACCTCAAGGTATTGGGCGGCCAGTCGGAAGCAGTCAGTGAAAATCGTTTAATGCTACTTCTGATCTTGGGTCGCTCGCAGCTTTGCCATCTCCTCGGCGAACACCTTGCCGATCGGTGCCAGTATCTTGGCGGCGCCGAGATAATGGTACCCCCCGTTGGAGACCCCCTTCAGCCGCCTCAACTCCTCGGTCGTGAAGCCCTCCGCGATGGCCTTCTTGCGGGCCATCTCCTTCTCCGCCGGGGTCGTTCCCGGACCTTTCCTGGCTCCCCGATCCAGGTCCTCGTTGAGCTTGTCCAACCGTCGATCGAGCGCTTCCAGATCGTCGTCCCAGAAGGGCGCGGTCTGCACTGCCACCACGTTGCCCTTGAACTCGGGCATCGACGCCGGCGCAGGCCTGGGCCTGGCGGAAGTGTGACTGGGGCGCCTTCTTCCCTTCCCGGCGCCGCCAATCCCCATGACTCCGATCACGAAGGGCATTTTCGGCGCAGAGAGATCCTTGCGGACATCGCGGATGAATTGCGCCAGCAGCTCGCCGTACAGGTCGTACCCGCCGGGTTTCATCTGCTTGTCGTACGTCCAGTCGGAGACAAGGTCGTTAAACCCCTGGAACCAGACGAAACCGGCCAGTTCATAGCCCTGCATGGGATCGTAATCCGGGATGACCCGTTTGATGTCTCCCAGCACCTTACGCACATGCTCGATCATGTGGCGGTAGAACAGGCCCGTCGCCTTGACTTTCTCGGCCTTGATCTTTTCCAGGTCGTCGCCCCGCCGTTTGCACCGGGCCAACTCGTAGTCGCTCCACACATAAGGCCCGGCGCCGGGCGGACGGAAATCGGTGTGCAGGCTCCTGCCGCCCCAGGAGGTCTTGATGATCAAGATGGGTTCGCCCAGCAACTTCTCCATGTAGATGCCGAACGTAAATTCCGGACCGATCTTTTCGGCCGGGGCACCGAACCCGGCCGTCAGTTTGCCTCTATTCTCTCCCAGATCGGAGTAAGCATCGCCGAGGCAGCCGATCGACGAGATCCAGACCTTATCGCACACGATCGGATTACCATCAGGGCCGCGCATCTCCTCGAGGATCGGGGCCGTGTTGGGGTCATCCGCGAGGGAATCGAACGTCGAGATGCTCGCGTGCCCCTGCATGTTCGACTGCCCGGCCAGGACGAACACCTTCAACGGTCCGACGCCCGCTCCACGCGCGGATGGCGATTGTCTCGGTCCTCCTGCAAGTGTCGCCGCGACTCCGGCCGATGAGAGCAAGACGCCGACGAGGTACGCAGGAAACAGGCGGCATTTTAATACCATATTATCACCTTTACCAACAGCGAGGTGTCTTTGGAAAGAGCTCTGGTGCGATCGATCGCCGGAGTCGACTCGAAGCACGGTGCGGATCGGTGGGTACCTCTCCTCGATCGCCTTGAGGTCTACTCTCGCAAAGCCCGAAAGTCAATCGAGTGTCTTCGTCAATCGCGAAAAAGTGCGTCCATCGAGCCTCCGGCGGATCACTCCGGAGCACCCTTGACTTGACGACAACTTGTCGTCACTATTGACGACATCCTGTAGCCAAGACGAGGAGAAACATGTCCGAGAATCGACGCGAGCTGCCCGAGCTGACTCCGGCGCAGGGCGAGATCATGGAGATCATCTGGGATTGCGGCGAGGTCTCCGCCAGCGAGGTGCGGCGGATCCTCTCGCGGACCCGGAAGGTCGCCCGCAACACGGTGCGCACGCTGCTGGAGCGCATGGAGGAGAAGGGGTGGATTCGCCATCGCGAGGAGGGCCGGACGTTCCTCTACGCGGCGGCCCAGCCCCGCGAGGCGACCATCGGACGGAAGGTCCAGGAGGTCGTCGAGACGGTCTGCGGCGGGTCGGCGGAGGCCCTCGTCACGGCGCTGCTCGACTACCGAGGACTCAATGCCGGCGAGCTGATGAGGATCCGCCAGATGCTCGCCCAGGCGCGAGCGACCCGGAAATCGAAGGAGGATTCGTGATGTTGACCTTGATGCAATGGTATCCGGGAGACCGGGCGTGCGACTTCTTCCTGATCGTCGCGATCGGGGTCACCCTGCTGTCGGCGGCGGCGTGGGTCGTGGCGTGGCGGCTACCTCGGCGGCCGGCGACGCGGCACCTGGTGCTGGCGTCGGCGATGATCTGCTGCCTGGCGATGCCGGCCCTGGCGTCGGTCTTCGCCGCGTCGGGTTGGGCGCTGATCGCGATCCCGCTCCTGCCCGCCGGACGGGCCTCGGACAGCACTCCGATGCCCTCGGTTGACGCTAGGGCTACGCGTGCGACACCGCAGCTCGACGCGCAGGCGGCACTCCCGTGGGCTTCACCCTTCGGGCTCGAGCCCGGCCACCCCAGGGCTCTCCTGGGGCCTTCGCCCTCCGGGCTCGACCCCAGCCACACCGGCCCTGGAGTGTCTCCCCCTGGGGTGGCCGTGGTCGCAGCCGGCTCGGCCGGCAAGCCCCCGGAAGTGCTCGATCGAGGACGGGCCGACATCGGCGCCGAATGGCCCTCGGCCGTTCGAGGCGGCGCGACGATGGTCCTGATGGCATGGGGCTGTGGGAGCGTGCTCCTGCTGCTGAACCTGGCGCGGAGCTACGGGCTGATCCGGCGGCTCCGCCGCGCATCGAGCCCTCCGCGCGACGACTCGCTCCAGGCCCTGCTCGATGACGTGGGCCGGAGAATGGGCGTCCGACGGCTGCCGCGGGTCGTCGTCTCGCGACGCGCGATGACGCCGATGGCGATCGGGCTCCGTCGGCCGATCGTCGTCCTACCGGAGCGATTCCTCGAGGCCGTTGACGTCGAGGAGATGCGCGACGTGCTCGTACACGAGGTCGCCCACATCCGGCGGGGCGACCCCCTGGTCGTCCTCCTGCAAGAGCTGGCGAGGGCGCTGTACTGGCCGATCGTGACGGTGCATGGCCTGATCCGCGAGCTGGGCCAGGCCCGCGAGGAGCTCTGCGACAACCACGTGCTGCGAGATCGAGACGCCTTGAGTTATGGCGAGACGCTGCTACACCTGGCCGAGCTCTCGTGGGAGGGCCGGCCGTTGCGCGTGTCGGTCGGGATCCTCCACTGGAAAGGCGCGCTGGAACGTCGGATCGCGGGACTTCTGGATCAAAGGAGGAGCACGATGACGGGGAACAGTCGTTGGCTGGTCGGTTTGGTCGCGATGGTGTTCGTCTGCGGCGGCACGATCGCCGCGGCGACGCGATTCGTCGCGGCCAAGGCTCCGAAGGCGGCAGCACAGGAATCGGCCGCACGAAAACCCGACTCGGATGACACGTCGAAGAAGACCGCGGCGGGCGCCAAGCCGCCGCCGGCCTCCGGTCGGTCGATACTGGTCCACGTCGTCGGGCCGGACGGCCGCCCGATGGCCGGGGTCAACGTCCATCGTTCCGTGTGGACGCGGAAACCGGGCGCGCGGGGCAACGTCGACCTTGCCACCGATGAGCGCGGCGAGGCCCGATTCGAGCTGCCGGAGAGCATGTACATTTTTCGCATCTGGGCGCGAGCCAAGGGTTACGTTCCGCTGTTCGCGCACTGGGAGGAACAGGACAACCCGGAGAAGTCCCTACCCAAGGAATTCACCTTCCGGCTCGAGCCGGGGACCGTGATCGGCGGGATGATCCGCGACCCGGACGGCCGGGGGATCCCGGGTGCCCGCGTGGAGGTCATGCTCACCAGCGTGGGGCCGTCGGGCGGTCGCACCGGCCCGGACATGTGGCTGGCCGAGGGCGATGCCGCAACGACGACGGACGCCGAAGGGCGATGGATGCTGGACAACGTACCGGCCGGGAAGGCCCTCGATCTCCGCCTCAAGATCGGCCACGCCGATTACATCTCCGACCCGGAATGGGGGAAGTTCCAGGAGCAACAGGGCGTGGACCTGGCCGCCCTTCGCGCCCGGAAGGCGACGATCACGATGCGAGGCGGCCTCTCGGCGACGGGGACGGTTATCGACCCGGACGGCAAGCCGGTCGTCGGGGCGGTCGTCGTCAGGGGCGAGCGGCCTTACTGGGACGTCGGCAGCCAGGAGGTCCTGACCGACGCCCAGGGCGTCTACCGATTGCCGCCGCTGCCGCGCGGGCCTCTGACGATCACGGTCGTCGCACAGGGCTGGATGCCGTGGCAGAAGAAGGTCGACCTCCAGCCCGGCATGAAGCCCGTCGATTTCCCGCTCCTGCCGGGCAAGGAAGTGCGCATCCGCGTCGTCGATCGACTCGGCAAGCCGATTTCGGCCGTCCACGTGGGGATCGCCAAATGGCGCGGCAACGAGGCGCTCTACAATCACCGGCATCCCAACGTCCTGAATACCGAGATCCCCGTCCAGTCCGACGAGTCCGGCCTCTACCAGTGGACGTGGGCGCCGGACGACGCCGTGTCCTATACGTTCTGGAAAGAGGGCTACGCGGAGCGGAAAGCCGAGCTGATCGCCGATGGCAAGGAGCAGACGATCACGCTCCAGGCGACGCTCCAGATCGCGGGGAAGGTCACGGACGCCGCCACGGGGCGGCCGATCGAGAACCTGACCGCGATCCCGGTCCTCGAGTTCTCGCCCGGTCGGTTCCTCGTCGAGCGCCAGCACAAGAAGACGTCCTCCGACGGGTCCTATACCCTGGAACTCGACCGGACCGACGTCGCCTACCGCGTGCGCGTCGAGGCCGAGGGCTACCGGTCGGCCATGAGCGACGCCGTGCGCGTCGGCGCATTCCGACCGACGTTCGATTTCCGGCTCGAGCCGGCGCCAACCGTGCGGGGCCGGGTCGTCAACGCGGAGAGCAAGCCCGTCGCGGGAGCCCGGGTCTTCCTGGCCACTCACTCGCAGATGCTCGGCATCGAGGAGCAGGATGAGGACAACTGGTCGTCCAACCAGAAGGTCGTCACCGACGCGCAGGGGACGTTCGCTTTGCCCGCGCAGTTCGAGCGTTACGCCCTCGTCGCCCTCCACGATGAAGGCTACGCCGAGGCGAACTTCGACCCCGACCAGCCGCCCGGCGAGCTGTCGCTGAGGGCCTGGGCCCACGTCGAGGGCCGGCTCATGGAGGCAGGCCAGCCGGTGCCTTCGGCCTGGGTCCACTTCGCGCCGATCCGACTTCGCTCGGGCGGATCGCCCCACATCCAGGACGGCATCTCGGTGAAGACCGACCGATCCGGCCACTTCGTCTTGCCGCGAGTCCCGCCGGTGAAGTCGAGCGTGAGGGCCCAACTGTCGGTGTGGAGGGATTTTCCGATCCGCTCCAGCCAGTCCGTCCCGATGGACCTCCAGGCGGGGCAGCGTATCGCGGTCGACCTGGGCGGCGAGGGGGCCTCGGTCACGGGCCGGGTCATCCCGTCCGGCGTCGCGTCGATCAAGATCGACATCCGCAAGTCCCTGAATTACCTGGTGCGTCGGGGACCCGGCATCGAGCCGCCATCGGGACTCCGATCGCTCGGATTCGACGCGCGTCGCGGCTGGAGCAACGCCTGGACCGGCTCGGCCGAGGGGCTTGAATATCTCGCAACCCTGAATTATCACTTCGTCACGCTGGACCAGGATGGCCGGTTCCGGATCGGCGGCGTCCCGGCGGGGGATTACGACTTCGCCATCGCGCTCTACCAGCCGCCCGAGGGCGGCTGCCTGGTCAGCCCGGTCGGCACGAAGGTCGTCCGCGTCCGGGTGACCGAGGACGCGGCCCGCAAGGGGACGCTCGACCTGGGAGACATGACCGTCGATGTCAGGCCGGGCCCGCACCCCGGCGAGGTGGTCCCCGACCTCGCGTTCGCGGCATTCTCCGGCGAGACCGTGAAGCTGAGCGAATTCCGGGGACGATACGTCCTCCTCGACTTCTGGGCCACCTGGTGCGGGCCTTGCGTCGCCGATCTCCCGGCGGTGCGGAAGCTCCAGGACACGTATGGGGCCAGCAATCGGCTTGCGATCCTCGGCCTGAACCTCGACGACGACACGGAGAAGGCCCGGCAGTTCGTGCGGGATCGCCGATTGCCCTGGACCCAGGGATCGCTCGGAGGATTGACGGACAATCCCCTGCTCGCGCGGTATGCAGTCAGCTCGGTGCCGGCTTACTTCTTGATCGGGCCGGACGGCGAGCTGATCCAGAGCGGCCAGAGTGCCGAGGAAGTCGCCGAAGTCTTGCGCCGCCTGCTGCCGTGAGTTCCGATGACACATGACAGATCGGCGCCTCCCCCGGCACCGTGGCGATGTCCGGGGGTCGGTCTGCTGCGTGAGCATTAGGCCGGCGCCTTCGGATTCGGATGATGTCTCCCGAAGATGCCGGCTGCGCGGATCTCGGCTCACCTGCACATTTGCCTCAAGCGTCAAACCTTGCGCGACCGATACAATGAGGCGGCACTTCCTGTCCCCATCCTCGCGACTTGAGACGTGACGATGCGTGTTGCCACCGTCTTCCTGATGGGCATGCTGTCGGTCGGGACGGGCTGCACGAACGTGGCGCTGCGGCACTCGACGGTCAACCAGGCGAATAGCATGACCGATCTGCAGTATCAGATGGTCCTGGAGAATCTGGCGACGTTGGCCGCCAACCCGGGTACGATGCCGTGGCACGCCAACATCACCGGCGGCACGACCCAGATCACCGACTCGACCCAGGGGACGGTCGGCTTCGGGCTCAATTTCTACAACCAGCCGAGGCACGGGTTCTGGAACTTCTCGCCGGCCGTCAATGGCTCGCGGACGGTCGTCCAGCAGTGGGGGCACAGCCCGGTCACCGACGGCGACGAGCTCCGCCTGCTGCGGATCGCCTATCGCCGGGCGCTGGGATTCGAAGAGATGCCCTCCGCGGATTTCCTCGACGACCTGGCCCGGGAAATCAAGAAGCAGATCATTTCCACCGAGGACCTGAAAGTCGAGTCGGCGCTCTTCTATCGCGAAATGTTCCGCTCCAAGAATCATTCCTACTCGGAATTCGACCAGGGTATCGACTCGACGGTCGGCGACAAGAAGTTCTTCGACCCGACCGGCGATCATGCTCGCGACGCCCGGAAGACGCCCCTCGCTCGCGAGGTGGGCAGTGAGATCAACGAGATCAACGACGAGCTCAAGAAGATCCACCCGGGCTGGTATCACACGGGCCGCAAGCACGACGTACCCAAGGATGCCTGCTACGTCGCCCACTCCAAGGACGTCTACATCTGGGTCGGACCGGAGGGCGTCGAAGGCTTGACCGAATTCACACTCTCCGTCCTCGAGATGGCCTCGGCCATCCACCCGCCACCGGCCATCGGCCTGGGGGCCGGAGGCCCTGTCTACTCGCCGGGCTTCGATGTGTCATTCTGATCGACGAGACTCGAGGGCCCCCGGCAGAGCGAGCCTCGCACGAGAAACCCCGTCCGTCTCCGCGGCCCGGGGCGAGGCTCGGATCACCGGCTCTTCCGAAGGACCCGGTCGAACGACCGCACCATTCGCGTGCGTCTCGCTTGCATCGCGCGCGGTGGATTGGCGTGCCGGCTCGGCTCGGGCCGACGACCGTGCATGACTTGTTCGGTCAACCAATCCCGTTACAATGACCGTATGAGTACCATCAGCGTGCAGGACATTCAGCGTGACGTCCTCGCCTTCCTTCGACGCGTCGAAGCGGGCGAATCGTTCCTGGTCGTCAGCGGCGCCCACCCGGTCGCGGAGGTCCGACCTGTAGCCGCGCCAGCCACCGAGCTCCGCCCAATCGGCCTATGCGCCGGCCACTTCACCGTGCCGCCTGACTTCGACGGTCCCTTGCCCGAGGACATCCTCCGGGAGTTCGAGGGGCCATGAAGCTTCTGCTCGATACCCACGTCTTCCTCTGGTACGTCAGTTCCGATCCGCAGTTACCCGCGGCCTTCGGGGATGCGATCCGTGAACCTGACAATGAGGTCTACCTGAGCGTCGCCTCGGTATGGGAAGCCGTCATCAAATACGCCCTGGGGAAGCTGGCCCCTCCCGGAGGCCCCGGCGGAATACCTCCCACGGCAAGGTCAGGCTCACCGCATCGCGACCTTGCCGGTCGAAGAGGCGGCCTTCTCGCACCTGGCCAGTTTGCCGCCCTTGCACCCCGACCCTTTCGACCGCATCCTGATCGCGCAGGCGCTCCAGCAGGGCATGAAGTTGGTCACGGTCGATGACCAGGTTCGGGCGTACCCTGTCCCACTCTTGCCCACGGCCTGAATCGGTCCAGTTCATCCCGAGACGAGCCGGAGACGCCACTCGCGTCAATCGCCGGGATCGCGATGCGAGGGCGACTCCGATCCCCCTCCACGATGTCGCCGCGTTCCTGAGGTGGTCCCCGAGCTGGCATTCACGGCATTCTCCGTCGATGCTGCGAAACTCCGCCTGCATTGCGATCAGGCGACGGGCGATCTCCAGGCGCGCGACCGCCTCCTGTTCGACCGCGGTCAGGAATTGAGCCACTTTCGCGGCCAGAATTGAGCCACTTGCGTGGTTGCCGCGTGGAGCGACCGTGACGTGCTTTGGGGACGTGATGTCAGCGGAGGGGGGGAAGTACCAAGAGCCGGAGTCGGCGATGGCAGCCCGACTCCGGCTCCGATTGAGCTTCACTTCTTCGAGCGCTGGCCCGCCGAGGCTTGCTCCGCTCGGTGAGCCCGGTACGACTTGCCGTTGATCTTCAGGATGAGCGCTCCGTCCACGATCCGGTCCAGGAACGCCATCGCCAGCGGCGGATCACCCAGATACTCGCCCCAGGCCTCGAAATCGATGTTCGTCACCAACGCCGTCGAACGACCGCCCCGGACGTTGATCAGCTTGTACAACAAGCTCGCCGCCTGGGGCGATTCCTGCCGTTCCACTCGGTCGAAGCCGAACTCGTCGAGGATCACCAGGTCGAATCTCGCATAGGAGCGCAACCGTTGCGGCAACGTCTGGTCCGCCAGCGCCGCCGTCAGGACGTGCAGGATCGAGGCGCCGGTCTCATACCGCACCCGATGACCCAGCACACAGGCACGCTGGCCGATCGCCTGGATCAGGTGGCTCTTGCCCACGCCGCTCTGGCCCACCCACACCAGGTTCTGACGACGGCCGATGAACTCGGCCTCGGCCAACGTCTCGATCTGCACCCGATCGATCACCGGGGCATTGAACTGCCAGTCGAAGTCGGCCAACGTCCGGCTCTGCGCGAACCCGGCGGCGCGAATCCGTTGGGCTGTGCTCCGCTCGCGGCGGCCGTTGGCCTGCTCGTTGATCACCGCCCTCAAGAATTCCAGGTGCGACATCCCTCCGCTCTCGGCGCGCACCGACACGGCGTCGAGTTGCTCGGGGCGCAGGGGGATGCCCAGGACACGGAAGTCCTCAAGGATTTGTCGGCGCAGCTCCGTCGCCGTCGGCGGCGTCGGCGTCGGGCGCGGCGTGGGGGTCCTCATCGTCGTGCGGCTCCGATTCGCAGAGGTATTGGTAGACCGACGTCGGCCGAGGGGACACCAGGTCCTCACCCAGCCAGGGCGGGATCTGCCGCCGCTCTTCTTCGGCCAGCGCCTCCAGGATCGTTCGGGGGCGGGCCTGGACGCCGAGGATCCGCTCGACGGCCGCGTGCGAATACGCGCCGTAGCGCACCGCCCGCTCCAGGGCCGCGATCAGGTCGGACCGGGTGTAGGTCCCCAGCAGGGCCAGCACTCGCTGCGCCTGGTCCTTGCCGTAGCGCTGCGCCCGAAGCAAGCCACCCAGGAACTGACGACCCGGCTCGCCCAGCTCGGCGAACCGCTCCTCCAACTCCGCCTGCCGCCGTCGGGCATCCTCGCCGGGCCGGTGCTCCTTCGACACGACGCGTTGTCCCGTGACTTTGCTCGGCAGCAGCGCGTGTCGGGCGATCTCCTCGAGTTGGGGGCCGTAGACGATCAACTCGCGCTCGGTCAGCCGCACCGGCACCATGCTGCCGATGTGTCGCCACGGGACCGAGTAGCCGTTCTGGCCGTAAGTGATCAGGCCCTCGACGCCGACCGTGCGGTAGATCACCGGGGCGACGTCATAGGGTTGGGGCGGCAACGGGATCAAGTGAGGGATCTCTTCCTGATGCAACTGCGCCGGAGTCCGGCCGGCGGCGCGGAGCTCGCGGACGTCGGCGACCTGGGCCAGCCACCAGGCGGTGGTCTCATTGAGATGTCCCAGCGACGAGAAGGTGCGGCCGTTGAACAAGCTGGTCTCGACATAGGAGAAGGGCCGTTCCACCTTCCCCTTGGTCTGGGGCCGCCGCACCCGGCAGGCGATCGGCCGGAAGCCGTAGTGGGTGGCGAAGGCCAGGAACCGCGGGTTGTAGATCGGCACGCCATCGGCGTGGCCGCTGACCACGACTTTCATATTGTCATACAAGCAGGTGGCGGCCACGCCCCCCAGGTGCTCGAAGGCGCGGACGTGCTCGCGCAAGGTGGTCGTCAGTTCCTGGGCCTCGACGAAGCGGAGGTACTGCCGCCGCGAGTAGCCCAGGATGTAGCTGAACAGGTTGACGCGGCGCCGGCCTTCGCCGCTGAAGTCGAGGTCGTAGACGGCGTAATCCATCTGGGCCTGGAGACCCGGTGCCGTCTCGAAGCGGACGACCGGGACGGGCGCGGCCCGGGGTCGCATGGCGGCGAGCCGCTGGCGGACCACGGTATAGCCGCCGGTGAATCCCCGGTGCCGCAACTCTTCCAGGAGTCGCACGGCGGTCAGGTCGGGATAGCGAGTCAGCAGGTCCTTTATGACCGGCTCGTAAGGATCGAGCCGGCTGGGCCGCTTGCCGACGGTCGAGCCGTCACCGGTCCCGGCGCGTCGGGCCTGGACCTGCTCGAGCACGCCGCCGACGGTGTTGCGAGCCAGTCCCAGCTCGCGGGCGATCCGCCGGATCGAAGAGCCGGCTCGCCATCGACTGATGATCTCATTGCGTTGGGACTCGTTCATGGACAGAGAACTCCGCGATCAGGTCGTCGGTGAGGCCGGCGACGCGTCGGGCGTCGTCGGCCAGGCGGGCAAAGCCCGGGGTGAGGACCGAGCGATCGCAGGGTGTCAAGCCGGCGCGGCCCTGGTGGTGCAGCCAGGTCTCGATATGGCCCAGGCTGTCGAGGAGTCCGGCCAGGCGTCGCGCCACGCGGTTGCCCGCCCGAGAGAGCCGCGGGTCCCAGGCCCGGCCGGTCTGCTGCCGCGACTGCTGCAACGCCTGCCGGGGCCGGGCCAGGATATACTCCTGGTGCGAGCGGCCCGGTGCGGCACCGAGCAGGTTGACCACGCCGTCGAGCTCGGCGGCGGTCAGCTCATCGCGGTGGAATGCGTCCAGGACCTCGGCCTGGTTGCCGGCCGGCAACCGGACCAGCGCCCTCGCGGCGGTGGCCCCGAGTAGTCCCAGTCGCAGATCTTCGCGCGCGGCGTCGGCGAGCTTCTCGACCAGGGCGAGCCGGCGACAGACCCAGCTCTTGTGCCGTCCCAGCAGCTCGGCGACCTCGATTTGGGTCAGGCCGTCGTCGCGGACCAGGGCATGGACGATCCAGGCATCTTCCCACTCCTGAGTGCGGCGTCCGGTCTGGTTGAGCCCGTGGATGGCCGCCTTGGCGGCGCGTTCGTCGGCCTCCCAGGCCCGCGCACTGACCGTCTTCCAGCCGAGGGTGCCGGCGGCGGCCAGCCGCTTGAACCCGTCAAGGACCTGGTAGGTCTCATCGCGGAGACAGACGACCAGTGGGGAGAGCTGCCCATAGCGGCCCAGCGAGCGGACCATGGCGGCCTCGGCCTCGGGGTCGGGGAGGCGATAGCGGCGATAGTTCAGGCCCAGTCGGTCCACGGCCAGGCTTCGGAGATCGCCCGGGAGTGACAATGCCATGGGGCACCTCGGAACAGCCCGAGAATTCCGAGCGAGGAAACGGGGGACCGGAGAGCCCGGCCCACCCGCTCCCTCCTCGGTCCTGGGGGGTAAGAAGACGATAGAGTCGAGGAGACGGTATCCTCAATACGTGACGACATAACTGAGTGGGGTGGTGGGCCTCGGCGCGGCGGTCGGCATCGGGGCCGTCGGCCGCGGCGGCGCCTGAGCCTGAGCCGGGCTTCGCGCTGGCGGACGCGTCGTAACGCCTGTCCACACGAGCCCGAACAGAACTTCTGATCGGGGGATCGTGGAGAGGGGAGGAAGAGGACGTAGCAGCCGGGCCTGTGGCAAGGCAGGCCGGGCGATTTCTCGAGGATTTGGGCTGGGCGCTGGCCCACGGTGAGGTCGGGTCCGACTGGCGGTCGATCCGAGGTGGGCGGCGGCTCGGCTTCGACGGCCGCTGGCGGCGACGCGGCGTGAGTGAGGGAAGGGTCCGTCTCGGGAGGGTCCGATCGCTGCCGCCGCCGATCGCGATGGCGTCGGGACTGGTCACGGCGGCGTTGTTGGCCGTTGGCGGTGTCGCGATAGCGTTGACCGGCCCTCCAGCGGCGCCACCGCCGTGCGGCGTCCTGGCAGGCGGGGCTACAGTAACGGGCTTGAGGCCGGCGCGGCCGGAACCAGCGCTCGCACCCCTTGAGCAGGCAGCGGCGGCAATCGGGGTGCCAACGGTGCGAGTCGGAAGGTTGACCCGGCCGCAAGGCGCGGGGAGACTGGAAACGGCCCACGGGAGGTCTTGCTCCCGAGCGGTCCGGCGGCGGGAAGGTGGAACTTCCCGCCGCCCCTTTGCGCCGACAGTTTGGACGGCGGTGGTCGGCAGCCGAGCCGCACGCATCCTTCAGATTACTTGCACAGGCGCATGCTTGCCAGGGACGAAGCGACGGGAGAAGAGAGCCAAAGCCGCGATCGACCGCTCGCGGAATGGCTCAACTGGCTCTGCGATAATGGCTCAGTGTTTGGCCGCTGCTGACAGCCTCCCGGATATCGATCGGCTTGGTCAGGAAATCGTCGACCCCGGCGGCCAGCGCCTCCAGGCGGTCTTCACACCCCGTTCGGATGTGAACAGTACGAAGTAGGCGTAGGACCGCCCGGTCAGGTCCCGGATCCGACGGCACAGCTCCAGGCCGTCCGGGCCGGACATCATCCAGTCGGAGAGGACGAAGGAGATGTGTTCCTCCTGGAGTAACTGCCAGACACCCAGGCCGTCGGTCGCGACGGTGACGTGACCCGATGGCCCGGCGAGGTCAAGGTCCCGCTCAAGGCGGCGGCAATCGCCGCTTCATCTTCCGCCAGGAGAATGTGCATCACAGGCCACCGATACGAGAAAGCCAGGGATCATTTCAATGGACAGGTGAAACGTAGGACAGCCTCATCCAGCCGGGGAGAATTCCCGGCGCCGCGACCGCGTCCAATATGATCCACCGACCAAAATGCATCCACTTTTCACGACTGATCCGGCACGGTTCCCCGGGAATTTCTTGAATCAACTCGCAGAGAATGCCATGATAATCCAGTGCGTCCTTTCTAAGGAAAACCTGGTGGTGGCGTTCGGGCCGTTGCTATCGACCGACGCAATCCGCAACGGCGACCGCGATGAGGCGAGTCCTGGAGTAGATCTGCGATGATGCCAGCGATCTCCCCGCCGAGTCGCGCCGGCGCACGGCCACCCCTCCGCATCCTCCTGGCCGAGGACAATGAGCTGCTCCGGGCCGCGGTTCCGGGGCTCCTCCGGAGCCCCGGCCACTCGGTCGAATCCGTAATCGATGGCCTCGCGGCCATCAAGTCGGCGACCCGAGAGGAATTCGACCTAATGGTCCTCGACGCGCAGCTGCCTGTGATGAGCGGGCTCGAGGTCGCCCACTCGATACGCCAGAGGCAAGGCGGCCGCGGGCCCTGCATTATCGAGCTCTCGGCCCAAGGCGAAGAGTTCGAGCCGTATGCGGCCGCCTGGATGGATGACTTCCTGGTCAGACCGGTGCGACTCGACGACCTCGTCCACGCCACGAAACGGCACGCCCCCTCTGGAACCGATCCTCGGGATGGGATTCGCCCACCATGTCCACGTTCTTCGACGCCCTGGCCGGCCTGTTCGGGGCCGACGGCTTGGTCCCGCGGCGGATTCACGGGCCCTGGCCCAACTGGCTGGTCCGGCAGCAGGTCGCCGGCGATGCCCTGATCTGGGTCGCTTACGTCGCCGTTCCGCTGATGATCTGGCGGCTGGGGGGCGCCGGCCGACTTGGTCGCGGTTCCGGGGCGTCATGCGCGCATTCGCGCTGTTCATCGGCCTGTGCGGGCTAGGGCACTTCCTGGACATGCTCGCGTCCTTTCACCCGATGTACCGGCCCTCGGGGCACGTCCTGGTGGCCATCGGCCTGGTGTCATGGTGGACCGCCTGGTCGCTCCGCCGGGCCTGGCCGAGGAGCCCTGCCGAGCTGGAGCGAGTGATCGCCGAGCGGACGGAGGAGCTGAGCCGGACGATCGAAGATCTGCGACGTGCACAAGTGGATTGTGCCTACCTGGCAACGATCGTCGAGTCCTCCGACGATGCCATCGTTGGCAAGAATCTCGACGGCATCATCACATCGTGGAACCACGCCGCCGAGAGGATCTTCGGCTATACGGCCGCCGAGGCGGTGGGCCGGCCGATCACGTTCCTGATCCCGCCCGACCGCCGGGACGAGGAACCGCACAACTTGGCGAGGCTCCGGCGCGGGGAGAGGCTGGATCACTTCGAGTCGGTGCGGCTGGCCAAGGATGGCCGGGTGATCGACGTGTCGTTGACGATCTCGCCGATCAAGGATCATTCCGGGCGGATCGTCGGCATCTCCAAGATCGCCCGAGACATCACCGAGAGGAAGCGTGCCGAGGAGGCGGTGCGGCTGGGCGAGGAGAGGTTCCGCCAACTCGCCGATGCGATGCCGCAGATCGTGTGGACGGCCCGGCCCGACGGCTACCTCGATTACTACAACGAGCGCTGGTACGAGTTCACCGGCCGCCCGAAAGTTGGGGGCGGCGACGAGAGCTGGAATTCCGTCCTGCACCCGGATGACCTCCAGCGATGTCTGGACGTCTGGCAACTCGCCGTCGCGACGGGGGAGCCCTATCAAATCGAATGGGTGTAACTACCGGGTACGGCTCCCGCTCACTGGCCACACGTGATTGAAGTTGAACAGGTTATGGTTCCTGACCGCTCGTCTTGGGGGTCGCAAAGGCCCTCTCCGATGCGGTACATTCCTGGGTGTTAACGAAGTCCAAGGATTTCCCGCATCGGAGAGGAACCACACCCATGCTCGCCGCCACCGCACCGGCCGTCAAGTTCCCGACCTTCTCCACCCCCGAGCAGGCCGGCTGCTCGATCGCTACCGATCAGGCCCTCTCGATCTTCTGGACCCTCGTGGAACGGCTGCACGCCGCCGCCGACGAGCAACAACCGATCCATCACGTCGAGGAGGCACTCTTTCGCCAACTCCTGAAGATGGGACGGTCCTTGCTCCAGGCCTTCTTGGCCTTGTCCGGTGACGGCGATGTGGGACCGAGCCTGACCGTCCTCGGCGAGGGGCGCTCGGAGTCGCCGCAGGACTTGCCCCGGCTCGACGCACCGCGCACCCGCGCGTATCTGTCGATCTTCGGCGAGATCCCCATCGCGCGGGTCTGCTACGCTGAGGGCCGTGTGGAAGCGGCTCCCCTGGATGCGCGACTGCATCTGCCCTGCCGCCAGTATTCGTACCTGTACCAGCAGTGGCTCGGGGCCTTCGTCATCGACGACGCGCATGCCGAGGCGATCAAGAAGCTCGAGACGATCTTGGGGTTGGGCGTGTCGGTGCGCACTTCGGAAGACCTCAACCGCGAGCAGGCCAGCGACGTGGAGCCGTTCCAGGACCATCTGCCGGTGCCCGAGCCCGCAGAGGAGCGACCGATCTTGGTGGTGACGGCCGACTGCAAAGGGGTTCCCTTGGTGCGCTCGGCACTGGGTCCCGAGGAGGCGACCGAGGCCCCACTTCCGGCCGCGGCGAACCGGCGGCGTGGCAAGGGCGAGAAGGCCAACAAGAAGAAGATGGCGGCGGTGGGCGCCGTCTACACGATCGATCCCTTCCCGCGCACCGCCGATGAGGTGATCGACGAGGTCATGAGGGAGAAGGCCGCCAAACGCCGTCCCCACCCGGCGAACAAGCGGGTGCGCGCCGAATTGCTGGTGGGCAAGGTGGCGTTGTCCCTCTGGCTAGCCGATGAGGTCGTGCGCCGCAACCCGTCGGGGACCAAGCCGTTGGTGTTCCTCTCGGACGGCGAGCGGGCCTTGCACGATCGTCAGGGCGAATACCTGCCCGAAGACGTGATCTGTATCCTGGACCTGTTCCACGTCATGGAGCGGTTGTGGAAGGCGGCGTGGTGTCTCTTCGACGAGGCGACCGAGAAGCGCCAAGCCCACCAGTGGGTGGAGAAATATCTGCGAATGCTCCTGGAAGGGAATGTGCGCCATGTCGTCAGTGGTCTGCGCCAGATGATGACCAAGCGGAACTTGAAAGGATCGCGCCGCAAGACGATTCGCGAGGTGACGGGCTATTTCGAGCGGAACCGTGAGCGGATGAAGTATGACGAGTACCTTGCGGCGGGCTATCCGATCGGCAGTGGAGTCGTAGAGGGGGCATGCCGTCACTTGGTGAAAGACCGTTTGGAACGAGCCGGGATGAGATGGGTCGCTTCCGGCGCGCAAGCGATGCTCGACCTGCGGGCGACGTACCTCAACGGAGACTGGGAGTCGTTCTGGCTCTACCATGTGGAACGGGAAGACGACCGGCTATACGGGAAGTTCGGGAGAACTGGATAAAGACGATCCGGTAGTTACACCCAACTGATTTGGGGAGAGCCCGATCCCAAGAAGCGGTAGATACTGATACCCTGTCAGCCACAAAAAAGGTTGCTTTTCCGAGAAATCATTGTATTGCGTTTTATTGCCTATGTGAAGACGCACTAAATTGTCTAAATTGCGCCCTTGACACCGAGGCTACTTGCCGCAATGCTTTGATTTTATTGAGCTTGTGGCTTCGCGGCAAGTTGCTCCTTCTTGGCATCGGACTCTTGGAGCAATGAAACGTGTCCCTGCTAGACGTCATCGGAGATGGTCAGTCGATCGCCTCGTGGGAGTTGCCGGCCGTGGGTTATTGCCGGATCGACCTGGCTGGCAATGCTGCTGGAATACATGATAGGCGGGAGGAGATTGAATCAGATCCAATCCTCGAACTCGGGATCTGCATGGATCCTATCAAATGCTTCGACGATGAGTCTCATCAGGTCTTCGGGCATTCTCCCCAGGGAACGGATGACCCGGTCCTGCTTCACTTCGCGCACCCAATTGCACTTGGCGACACAGGGCGCTGTAAGGCCGGTTACGGGGTCTCGTTTCCAGTCCCGACGCACAATGACATGGTAATCCGGCCTGGGATCTTCGATGCTCTTGGTGATCGCGATTGCCAGGAGATCCTGACCCTGATCGTTCTCGTCATCATTGGAGATGATGAGGGCCG
Organism: uncultured Planctomycetota bacterium; assembly: GCA_963777695.1. Taxonomy (GTDB): domain Bacteria; phylum Planctomycetota; class Planctomycetia; order Isosphaerales; family Isosphaeraceae; genus CAVZRC01. The sequence continues at coordinate 3,457,065 of CAVZRC010000004.1, read as the reverse complement.
GACGCTCCTTTGTGCGTCCAGTCCCGTCCTGGAAATAAGCCTCGATGGTCTGTCCGAAACGGAATCGCCCCACGAGCCCACTCCCTGGAAGGACATCATCAGGGCCGCCAATCGTATTGGTCGTCCAGCCAGGGGTCTTGGTCGCGTCCGGCGCGTCGATCGAGGATCGCCTGGATTCGGCTCCGAGGCGGCATCCTGAGTTGAAGGGGTTGGCGTGCTGCCTCTTCGGAATCAATTTCGGCGGACGAGGAACTTGCGGCCGATAGGCGCCGGACGGGCCGGAACAGCGGCTTTCCCGAGAGTCGATGCTTTTCCGTCTGGAAGTCGTCCGTAAATGTCCCGGACGTCGGGGTATTGCTGGCCGAAGGAGGTCCCGAGATGGTGAGAGACCGCTCGATAACTGTAGCCCCTATCTCGGTTGTTGATTGGGTCATCCGTTGGGCTCCTCTGAGTTCAGGATGAGTGACAGGCGACGTTCAATGAGCGGGACGTTGCCCGCGAAGAGTTGAACTCGGTACTCTCCTGGCTTCGGGAACACGATTTCCCCTAACCGAAGTATGAGCATTGTAATTGCCAGCGGATCGGGATTGTCTAATCCGGTCTCGGCTTCAGCGATCGGCTCGTCCTGTTCATCCACATCGATCACGCGGACGAGAAACGGTGTCTTCCCTCGGCACTCGGTCACTTCAGCGAAGACGGCCATGCTCGAATGAGAGGCCGGGAAGCTATCGGCTCCAACGGCTCCGAAACATCCGAGGATGTATGCCTTGCCCGTACTCGGATCGAGGTGGACCGCATCGCAGATGATCATCGACAGGGCAAAGGGAGCCTGGACATCAACGCTCTCTCGCTTCCCGCCGTCCATATCGCTCTCTCTGGTCTGATTCGGAACGCAACTCGATGTAGGGAAAGGGTTTTGACGTGTACTGTCGCTTCCAATCGTCTCAAAAGCGGAGAGGGGGGGATTCGAACCCCCGAGAGCGCTTGCGCACCCTAACGGTTTAGCAAACCGTCGCTATCGACCACTCAGCCACCTCTCCCGGCGGGCGATCACGATTCGGGCGGTCATCCGAATCGTCGTGTCTCCTACGGAAATTACCAGACGACGGCCTTCGGCGTCAATGACGCGTAGAGCACGACTTGCACCGATTCCGGTCCGCCTTTTCCGCCGACCGGCTCGCGCCGGGATTCGATCCACGGACATCGGCCGGCCGACGTCGCCTGATTCCGAACCGCCCGCTACCGCTCATCGACCAGGACCGCACTCGGCCCAGGACTAGCTATGGATCGCCCGGCCTTCGACGGCCAGAGCCGCCTCGCGGGTCGCCTCGGAGAGCGTGGGGTGGGCGTGGCAGGTGCGCGCGATGTCCTCGGCGCTGCCGCCGAACTCCATCACCGCGACGGCCTCGGCGATCATCTCCGAGGCCCTCGGGCCGAAGATGTGCACGCCGATCACGCGGTCGGTCACCGCGTCGGCCATGATCTTCACCAGGCCCTCGGTCTCGTCCATCGCCTTGGCGCGGCCGTTGGCCTGGAACGGGAACTTGCCCACCCGGTAATTCAGCCCGAATTGTTTCGCCACCTCCTCGGTATGCCCGACGCTCGCCAGCTCGGGCCAGGTGTAGATCACGCTCGGGATCGCGTGATAATTGACGTGGCCCGGCTTGCCCGCCAGGATCTCGGCGCAGGCGATCCCCTCGTCCTCCGCCTTGTGGGCCAGCATCGGGCCGTCGATCAGGTCGCCGATCGCCGAGATCGTCGGCACGTTCGTGCGGAAGTGGCCGTCGACCGCGACCTTGCCCGACTTGGGATCGACCGTCACGCCGGCCTCGGCGAGCCCCAGGCCCGTCGTGTACGGCCGGCGGCCGACCGCGACCAGCACCCGATCGCAGGCGAAGGTCTCCTCGGCCCCGTCCTTCTTCTGGGCGCGGACCGTCACGCGGTCCCCCTCGACGGTCGCGCCGGTCACCTTGGTATCCAGGTGGAACTCCAGGCCCTGACGGGCGAGGCTCTTGTGGAGCATCGCGCCGAGCTCCTGGTCGATCAGCGGGACGATCCTCGGCAGGAATTCCAGCACCGTGACCTTCGCGCCCAGTCGCTTCCACACCGAGCCCAGCTCCAGGCCGATGTAGCCGGCGCCGATCACCACCAAGTGTTCGGGGACCTTCTCGAAGCTCAACGCCCCGGTCGAATCGACGACGGCCCGCCCGTCGAACGGCAGGAACGGCAATCCCGACGGCTCCGACCCGGTCGCCAGCAGGATCTGTCGCGCCTGGAGGTCGACGCCGCCCCCTTCGCTCAGCTCGACATGGACCGAGGTCGGCGAGCTGACCCGCGCCGTGCCGAAGACCGGCTCGATCTTGTTCTTGCGGAACAGGTAGCGGACGCCGTCGGTCAGCCCCTTGACCACCTCGTTCTTGCGGGCCAGCATCGCGCCCAGGTCCAGCGACAGCCCCTCGACCTGGATGCCGTGCTTCTTGAACCGTTCCTTCGCCAGGTGGAACAGCTCGCTCGAAGTCGAGCATCGCCTTGCTGGGGATGCATCCGACGTTCAGGCAGGTCCCGCCCAGCGTGCGGCCCTTCTCGACGCACGCCACCTTCATGCCGAGCTGCGCCGCACGGATCGCCGCCACATAGCCGCCCGGCCCGGCCCCAATCACCACCAAATCGAACTGCGTTGCCACCGTAAACTCCTGATTGACCGGAGGTTCGGGGACCTCCCGGCTCTGATCTCCCCGCCGCGAGCGTTGCCAGCCCCGACGATGCCGACCGATCGGTCGCTCGTGACCGTCTCAAACCATCGTATCAGATCGAGGGGATTCGATGAAATAACTCCGAGAGGGCTCAGTCCTGACGGGACAGTCGAGCGAGCCGGGCCGAGCTTTCCGCGACGCCCGCGCCCACATCGACGGCCGCATAAAGGTCCCTCGCTTCCTCCCACAACCGGATCGCCTCGTCCACGTCTCCCGCCCGGTCCTTGAGGATCGCGAGCGGCCGGATCGCGTTCGCCAGGTCGAGCGGGTTGGTCTGCTCGTGGTCGCGGTAGATCGCGAGTGCCTCGCGGTAGCAAGGCTCGGCCAGTTCGATTCGCCCCGCATCCCGATGGATGTCACCAAGGTGTCGAATCGTGTGGGCCAGTGCCAGGGCGTCGCCTTCTCCCCGGCAGATCGCGGCTGCTTCTTCGTACAACAGTCGCGCCGCATCGCCACGGTCCTGGTCTCGCTCGATCTGGCCTAGCCCCTTCAGAGCTCTCGCCAGGTCTCGCGGACGGCCCGCCTGGCGGCAGAGGACGACGGCCTCCGAGTAATCCCGATGCGCATCGTGCAGGCAATTCTCACGTCGCGAGCCATCCGCTCGTTCCATGAGCTCCAAAGCAGCGTCTGACATCATGCCCTCCGAAGAGTAGGCGAGTCGAATAGACCAGAGGCTATCTACAGCGTAAGGCGGAGCGTGATACCTAGCCCCGCTGGAGATCACTGACACGATCGGTGTATAGCGACTGATGATGCCATTGGGCTTCGACCCAGGACCGAGGGAATTCGCCGGACCCCAGGATGACCTGCTCGATCGCCTCTCGCACCTGGCGAGCACAGATGTGGGTGCCGACCTGACCGACCCCGGTGCCCAGCCCCGGGAACGCGACCGTCTCGACGACGGACGCCACGGGCGACCCCGCGAAGTTCCCCGACGGGACGACCCCGTGCCGCAACAGCCGCAAGACGGCGCGCGCCGCGAGATACGGATTCACCGTGTCGCGCAGGATCATCGGGACCCGCATGGTCGGGGCCGCGATCAGGAACGGGATGCGGGCATCATCGGTCTCGACCAGCTCGGCCAAGCCGACCAGCAACTCGCCGTGATGCCGCGATCGGATCAGTTCCTGCAACCGCTCCTGGACCTGCCAGCCGAAATGGTAGGAATACAGCCGATCGATCCCGCCATCCATGAAGCCGAAGCTATTGGCCGGACTCACGACGGCATCGCAACGGACATCAAGAATCGAGCCGCGATGGACCGAGACGCACTCCAAGTCGCCACAATGGAATTCCCAGGCATCCGCCAGCTCCGATTCGACGGCCGCGAGCACGATTTTCATGATACACCTGCCCTCCGACGCATGGTCTCCCCCGTCAATTGCATACGCAGGACCAGGGCATCGACCAGGCGATCGAGTTCGGATTCTTCGCAACAGTAGCGAACCCGGTCCTGATCGCCGGAGCCCTGGTAACGCACCTCGAAGACTTGCCGATTCGGGTCGAACGTCAGTGCAATGGAGGGGGAGTCGTCCCGCTCTTCGTAGGTCGGCGAGAAGGTCAGACAGAACATGTCGAGCGAGGTGTAGCCGTAGAGCAGGGGGGCATACTCCCGCGTCGCGAGCCCTCTCACGACGCGACGCATGGGGGCCCAATCGACCCCCATATCCTCGTCGTAGTGGGCGAAATGGACGGGACTGGCCAGAGATTCCCACACCGCGCCGGCCTCCATCTCTCGAATGATCCGCGGACTGCCGAGCGTATGTCCTCAACGCGATTTACGCTCGGTGCGCTCAGCCGCAATCCCAGTTGCCGCGGAGCTTCGAACAATGGAGGCATCGGAAGACGTAATACGACGCATCCCAGGACTCCAGCCGCTCGCCGTCCGCTCGCAGGCTCTCGTCCCAGATGTGCCAGTCGCCCGGATCGGTCATCTCGCGGAACAGGGCTCGCCCATCACCATCGTCCGCGTTCTCATAGAAGTCGTCGGGCTCCCAGATCCCGAGGTATTCCATGAAATCGTTGCAGTGGACCAGCCAACAAGCTTGTTGCCATGAGATGAACTGCGGCGTGCGACGGAGCTCGGCCAGGGCTCCTTCGGCGAAGCCGTCCGGCGGCGGCATGTTGTCCTCGCAGACGTCACTCAGGCCGTTCTCGTCCACGAGTCCGAGCTCGGTGTCATGGCAGAACTCGAACCGGCCCTCACGCAGGCAGACGTAGCAACCGACCGCGTCCTTCTTCTGGCGGTCGGACACCGTGAGGCAGGTGGCAAATCGGAGCTCGAAGCAGGGCCCATCGCCGCCGCACAGCGAACAGGCCCGCTCAGTCTGACAGAGGTCGAATATCTCCTCGATCGGTGCAGCAAAGTATCGGAAATGCATCGGTCACCCCGGAGATCGTTACCGCACGACGCGTCGGGCGGCACAAGCCGCGGCCAGCATCGGATTGATGCGCATCACTTCGGCCTTGGGACGTCGAATTCCACGCGTATTCCCCCGCGTGTCGGTCACCCGGCCGCGCCACGGCGTGAGATGCCACGGATCGTTCGCCACGCTACGTCTCGACCTTCACGCACCGCCCGAAGATCGCGCCGGCCGACACCCAGCCATTGATCCGACCGCGGTTATTGCCGATCTGAAACCGCTGACCCTGGATCGCCTTGACCAGGTGGAGGTATTCCCGGCCGTTGACCTTGCAGAGCACGATATCCCCGACATTCAAAGAGGCCGTCTCGACGGGCTCGACCGTGCAGAGCTGCCCCGACTCGATCTTGCCCACCATCGAGTTGCCGCGCGGGCGGAATGAAACGGCCTCGCCATTGCGCAACTTCTCGATATACGCCGACGCCCAGCCCATACAGTGTCCTCCGATGTCTCTCGCGAAGAGGGCGTAGCGATCCTGTGCCCGATCTCAACGCGCGAACGGATACTCACGCGGTCGGGACTCGAGGGCCTGGCACGGCCGATGATCGCCCTGATCGATCGCGGTCGTATGCATCGGGACACCGCGAGCGGCGCGAGGACGGTGCGTTGAAACCACCCCGCAATCACGCCGTCAACGCCCCGCGCAGTGTCATCATCGGGGTGCGTCGCCACCCTGGGCTTTTTCTTTTTCCTTGCTCTCCTGACGGAGCTTCGCCAGCCGGCTGAGCGGCTTGCCCGCATCGGCCTTGATGGCGATGGAGCCGACCGGCTTGGCCCCCTTGGCGGGCGCGGGGGGCGTTTTCTTGATGATCGGCGTGTTAACCCGAAGGCGGCCGGTGCCCAGGTTGTGCAGGATCGGCTCGCCGTCCTGCATCACGACCACCTGGCAGAATAGGTTCTTCGATTGCCCCGGCGGAGTCTTGGTATCCGTCTTGAGGTGGAACACGGCCTCGGTGGTGTCCTTGGTGATCGCGACCGGCTCGGTCGTCACCTTGTTGGGCAGGCCGAGCAGCGTCATCCTCGCCTCGCCGACGAAGTCGACCGCCTTGTTCAGCTTCACGCTCACGTCAACGTCTTTCCCCTGTTCGACGCTCGCCGCCTCGAATTTCAGGGTCAAGAACTGGGGCGCCACCGTCAGCTTCGCGAAACCCGACGACACCACGAGTTGACCGCCGCGATTGCCCCGCCGTTGAACGGGCGGTGCGCCGGGCCGAGGCGCGGGTGGAGGTTCGATATATGTGGCGTTCACGACGATTCGCCACGTCTTCAGCTCGGCGCCGCCCGATGCGTTGATCGGGATGGTCGCTTCGTTCTGGTTCTCGGCCATCACGACCTCGGTCTTCGACGAGATCCCCGGAGGATTCCAGGGCAGCGTGAGTGCGATCGGGGCGGTGAAGCCGGGTTTACGCCGCGCGACGACCTTCAACTCCATCGACCCTCCGCGCACGATGGGCACCCTGGGCTCGACGATCTCGACCGCGAAGGGCGCCTCCTCCGTCACCGCGACGGCCAGCGTGTCGACCGTCCGCGTCCAGAAGGGGACGTTATTCTGCCCCAGCACCAGCTCGGCGGTCGAGCTGAACTCGCAGGGGACCTGCTTCGCAGGATCGCTCGGCCTCCCCGTGACGTTCGCCAGGCTGGCGCCGATCGGCGCCTTGGCGTCGGCATGGAAGAGGACCGGGATCACCGTGTTGCCGGCCGTCATCTCGTCGGCCTCGACGGTCACGCCGGGGGGCAGGTCGGCGGCGCCCAGTGTGATCGCCCCGCTGAAATCCTCGCGACGCGCCTGGATCAAGATCGCCTGGCGATTCCCCCTGGGTACCGCCGCCGCCATCACGTTCGTCCCGCGTCGGAGCGATTCGTTGGGCGTGCTCAGCTCGAGCCTCGGCTCCACCGGGCTGATCTCGACGCGATAGGTATAATCGGGCCCGCCCTTCTTCAGATGGTCGGCCACCGTGATCACGAAATCGCCGTCCCGCGGCGCGTTGAACCGCACATAACTGTCCGGGCCGCCGGTATCGTCGTTGGCCGCCACGCGCCCGGCGTTCTTGCCGAGGATGCTCAGGACCGGGTCGAGCGGCGAGCGAATCTGGCGGGCGAACACGCGGATGTCGTATCGTTGCCCCTTCATAGCCCGAAATGTGTACGAGTCCACATCGCCGGGCCTGGCGATCACGCCGTTGAGGGCGACCGGAGGGACGAACGGCGTGGCCTGGTCCTGGGTGTCGTTGGGCTCCGCTTCGATCGCGTTGCCGAACGGGCTCAGGCGGAATGCATTGGGGTACGGGGCGTAACCGCTAGCGTCGTGCGCCAGCAATCCGAAGCCGCGATCGGCGTGGCCAGGTAGATCGATTTCGGTCGTGGTTTCGCCCATCACATCGCCGATCCAGCGCACTTTCACATGGTCGCCGAACTTCCCGCCGGCGGGGAGCGTGGCGGTGGGACGGGGGAAGTGGCCCACGTGCAGTCGATAAAGGCACTGGGCATTCCCGGCGTAGGCGGCCTCTCGGACGGCGATCGTGTACGGGCCGTCTTCGGGCGCCACGAGCGAGACGAAGCCATCCTGCCAGATCAAGGCGCTGTCGTCGCTCGAGGCGAGTTCGAATCGCTTCGCGTTGAGGATGGCCACGTAGGGGTCGAACAGGGTAAGGCCGAGGCGAATGCCCTCGACTTCGACGGTGATCCGTTCGCCTTTCTTCGCCCGGACTTCGTAGTAGTCGATATCTTCATTGCCCGCGACGCCGTTCACGGTGACATTCATGCCGATTTGTTGCGGCCTGGCGAAGTCGCTATTGGGTTCGACCTCGGCCACCTCCGCGAGCGTGCCGACGCTGAAGGTCTTCACGGAGCTCACGCCCGTCGCGGTGCGCACCCGGAAGTCGTGCAAACCCGGCGCGGCGGTCTCGGCGATCTTGAAGGAGACGACGGCCTGGGCCTCCTTGCCGCCGACGATCTTGGTGACCGTGATCCCCGGCTGATAGAAGAGGATTTCCTGGATATCGGTGAGCCGCTGCCCCGAGATGGTGACGGCCAACTCCGTACCGCGCCGTCCGCCCACGGGCTGGATCAAGCGGACGACGGGGGAGACCGCCCATGCGGGCGCGGCCAGGATCGACAATCCCAACAAGGCGAGAACGATCGATTTCATGATCATCGCCGGGGTAGAGACTTAGAGAAGGATGGCTGGCTGGATTCGGAGGCAAGAGCGCCGAGATTGGGTGATCTCGTCGTCTTCATGGTCATCGACAATGAATTACAGCAGGTCGGAACAGGTCGGTCAATCCGGCCGACGCCGCCCCGTGTGGCCTGCGGATCCCCGCGCGGGCGGAAGTCCGCCCGCGACGGGTCGCATGGTCCGGATCTCCGGTCACTTCTGCGCGGCCTTCTTGTACTGCTCGAGCCGGTCCTTCATGCCTTGATCGATCGGCGTCCCGCTCTCCTTCATCAGGCGGATGGCACGCTCCTGGGTCTCGACGGCCTTCGCGGCGTCGGAAGAATCGAAGTAAGCTTTCGCGAGGGTGTCGGCAATCGCCCCATTCTTGCCGTCGCTCTTCTCGTCCGCCTGGCGGGCCGCCCCGAGTGCGAACTGGATCAGCTTCGCGTTCGGCTTCAGGCCGGCATCCGGGTCGAGGATCGACCACGCCAGCGCGTTCAGGCCTTCGGCGGACTTCCCGATCGCGCCCTCCTCGATCTTCTTGGCGAGCTCCAGCGCCTTGTCCTGCTCGTCGAGCTTGATCAATGCCGGCAGCTTGGTCAGTGCCAGTTGCGGCTCCAGGGCAGGCGTCTCGGCGACGATCTCGTCGATCACCGCCAGGAGTTTCTTGGGGTCGCCGGCGCGGCGGGCCGCATTGAGCTTCGAGAAGGATTGCTGCATCTTGGTAGAGGCCGCCTCCTCCTTGCGGTATTCCTCGGCGGCGGTGTTCAGGTCCCACGAGCCCGAGACGATCTTCTCGAGGGGCTCGTCCATGGACATCGGGTGGCCCATCCAGGCGATCTTGCCTTGCCCGTTGACGATGAAGGCGGAAGGGATCCCGCGGCGGCCCGCGGCCTTCATCCAGGAGTTCGCCATCGCTCCGTCATTGCCCTTCTTTCCCTCGGGGACGTTGTCCGAGGCCACCCGATAGGCCATCTTGTCGCCCATCTGCTCGACGAACGGCTTGACGAGCCCCTGGTCCTGTTCCCAGACGCTGACCCCGATGAAGGTGACCTCGGGATGCTTCTTCTGGAGGTCGGTGAGATGCGGGATGCTGGTCCGGCAAGGGCCGCACCAGGTCGCCCAGAACTCGACCACGTAGTTCTTGCCCGGTTCGAACGCCTTGACGGCCTCGCCCTTGTCGAACAACTTGACGTCCAGCTTCGGTGCCGGGTCGCCGATGCCCAGGCTCTGGGCCCTGGCCGAGCCGCCGGCGATGCCGATGGCCACGGCCAGCATCAGGCTCATTCTTTTCCAGTTCGACATGATCGCAATCTCCTGGTGAAAAGGGTCTTGACGGAATCAGCATCCGGCGGATCGGGACATGTGTCCGCCGATCATTCCGCCCCGATCTTACCGGTTGCGATCAAGCCTCCACAAGCCACCGGAGGATCAGACCTCGAACATCATCCGCTCGGGATTCTCGATGCAGTCCTTGACGCGGACCAGGAAGCTGACGGCCTCGCGGCCGTCGACCAGGCGGTGATCGTAGGAGAGCGCGAGGTACATCATCGGGCGGATCACGATCTGGTCATCCACGACGACCGGGCGCTTCTTGATGGCGTGCATGCCCAGGATGGCGCTCTGGGGCGGGTTGAGGATCGGCGTCGAGAGGAGCGAGCCGAAGGTCCCGCCGTTGGTGATCGTGAAGGTCCCGCCGCGGAGGTCGTCGACCGAGATCGTCCCCTCGCGCGCCTTGACGGCGAAGCCGGCGACGGCCTTCTCGACCGCCGCGAACGAGAGGCGATCGACGTCGCGGATGACCGGGACCATCAGGCCCTTCTCGGTGCTGACCGCCACGCCGATGTCGTAGAAGTTGTGGTAGACGACCTCGTTGCCGTCGATGCGCGCGTTGACGGCCGGGAACGCCTTGAGGGCCGCGATCGACGCCTTGGCGAAGAACGACATGAAGCCCAGGCCCGTGCCGTGCGCCTTCTGGAAGGTCTCCTTGTACTGGGCGCGAAGCTCCATGACGCGAGACATATCCACTTCATTGAACGTCGTCAGGATCGCCGCAGTCTGCTGGGCTTCCACGAGCCGCTGGGCGATGCGCTGGCGCAGCCCGCTCATGCGCTGCCGGGTCTCGCGCGGCCCGGCGGATGTCGCCGCGGCCGGCGTCGGCGCGGCCTTGGCGGGAGTCGCGGCGGGCGCCGGGGCAGGGGGGGCCGCCGCGGTCGCGGTCGCGGCCGAGGGAGCCGGCGCGATCTCCGTCGAGTTGAGATACGTCAGCACGTCTCCCTTGGTGAGCCGGCCGCTCGGCCCGGTGGCGGGGACCTGCGCGACGTCGACGCCCTGCTCGGCGACGAGTCGGCGGACCGACGGCGACAGCGGTCGATCCGTGCCCTCCGGCTCCGCGGGGCCGCCCGGACTCCTGGCCGTTCGGCTGCTCGCGGCCCGAGGCCGGCGACGGCGATGCCGCGGGCTTGCCCGACGGGTCGATCGTGCCGACCGTCGCGCCGATGGCCACGGTCTGGCCCTCGGCCACGCCGATCTTCAGGACGCCCGAGCCGGGCGACGGCACGGATGTGGTCGCCTTGTCCGTTTCCAGCTCCAGGACCGGCTCGCCGGCCTTGACCAGCGCGCCGTCGGCCTTGAGCCAGCGCGACACGATACCCTCGGAGATCGATTCGCCCACGCTGGGCACGGTGATCGGGACGGCGGACATGCTTCGTCTCCAGGTGGGCAATCGATCGGGTCTGACGGCTCCGGGGCTCGCGAGGCCCGCCGATTGCCGCGGGAATCCCGGTGGGCGTCGCGCCGATGGCTCGCGACCCGGCCCACCCGGCGAATTTCTGCTTATTTGCTGACGACCACGGGGTGATGGTTGCGGATCGACGCGGCGGTGACCAGGTGCGGCACGGCGGCGCCCACCGCAGCCTCGACGATCTCCGCCTGCTCCCGGTCGTGGACGGCCTTCGAGCCGGTGGCCGGGCTGGCGCTGGCGTCCCGGCCGACGTAGGAGACCTCGACCCCGAGCAGCTCGCGGAGCCGCGGGGCCACGAACGTCCAGGCGCCCATGTTCTGCGATTCCTCCTGGACCCAGACCCACTCGCGTGCCGCTCGGTAGCGATCCAGCACCGACTTCAGCTCGTCGACCGGCCAGGGGTAGAGCTGCTCGATCCGGACGACGGCCACCTCGCGATGGCTGCCGACCTCGGCGCGGCGGGCGATCAGGTCGTAATACACCTTGCCCGAGCAGAGCAGGACGCGGCGCACCCGGTCGGGGGCCGTCGGGTCGTCGAGCACGTCGCGGAAATGGCCGACGGTCAGGTGGTCAACCGGCGAGACGGCCTGCTTGTGCCGCAGCAGGCTCTTGGGGGTCATGACGATCAGCGGCTTGCGGAACTCGCGGCGGACCTGACGCCGCAGCAGGTGGAAGTATTGCGCCGGGCTGCTCGGGACCGTGACCTGGATATTCTCCTCGGCGCAGAGTTGGAGGAACCGCTCGAGCCGGGCGCTGGAATGCTCCGGGCCCTGGCCCTCGTAGCCGTGGGGCAGGAGCAGGACCAGCCCGCTGGCGCGTCCCCATTTCGACTCGGCCGAGGCGATGAACTGGTCGATGATCACCTGGGCGCCGTTGACGAAGTCGCCGAACTGGGCCTCCCACATGATCAGCATGTTGGGCTCGTCGAGCGAATAGCCGTAATCGAAGCCGAGCACCGCCGCCTCGGAGAGCAGGCTGTCGTAGACGCAGAACTCGGGCTGGCCGTCCTTGATGTGGTTGAGCCCGACCCATCGCTCGCCGGTCTTCATGTCGACCATCACCGAGTGCCGCTGGCTGAAGGTCCCGCGACGGCTGTCCTGGCCGCTGAGCCGGACCGGCGTGTCCTCCCAGAGGAGCGAGCCGAAGGCGAGCATCTCGGCGGCGGACCAGTCGAGCGTGCCCTTGTCGACGACCGACTTGACCCGCGCGGCCAGGAGTCGGGCCAGCTTCGGGTTGACCGTGAATTCGTCCGGGACGCGGACGGAGGACTCGGCGATCTGCCGCAAGGTCTCGTAGGAGACCCCGGTCTCGACCGTCGCGAACGAGTGCTGCGAGGTCAGGCCGGCCCAGGTCCCCGAAAAACCGCGCGACGGCGGCGGCTCGACGATCCCGCGCCGGACCTCCGCCAGGACCTCCTGCAACTTCTCGGCGAACGTCTCGGCGATCGTCTCGGCCTCCTGGCTGGACAGCTCGCCGGCCATCACGAGCTTCTCGGTGTAGATCTCGCGGATGCTGATCCGGTTCTTGATCCGCTCGTACATGATCGGCTGGGTGAAGCCCGGCTCGTCCCCCTCGTTGTGCCCGTGCCGGCGATAGCAGACCATGTCGATGACCACGTCCTTGCCGAAGGCTTCGCGGAAGTCGAACGCCATCTCGGCGACGGCGATCACGGCCTCCGGATCCTCGCCGTTGACGTGGAAGATCGGCACCTCGATCATCTTGGCGACGTCGGTGCAATATCGGGTCGAACCGGCCCTCGCTGGGCGCCGTGGTGAATCCGATCTGGTTGTTCACCACGATGTGGATCGTCCCGCCGGTCTTGTATCCGGGGAGCTGCGACAGGTTCAGGGTCTCGGCGACGAGTCCCTGGCCGGCGAAGGCGGCGTCGCCGTGGATCAGGATCGGCACGCCCATGCGGCGGTCCCTGTCCGCGAACCGCCGTTGCTTGGCCCGCATCCGCCCCTCGACGACCGGGTTGACCGCCTCGAGGTGGCTGGGATTGGGCGTGAGGGTCAGGTGGACGACCTGCTTGTCCATGGTGACGTGATCGGCGGAGAAGCCCAGGTGATACTTGACGTCGCCGTCGCCGGCGACCGTCTCGGGCAGGTTCCCCTCGAACTCGTTGAAGATCATGCCATACGGCTTGTCGAGGATGTTCGCCAGCACGTTGAGCCGCCCGCGATGGGGCATCCCCATGACGATCTCGCGCACCCCCTGCGAGCCGGCCCGCTCGACGATCGAGTCCAGGAGCGGGATCAGCATCTCGCCCCCCTCGAGCGAGAACCGCTTCTGCCCGACGTAATTCTTGTGGAGGAACGTCTCGAACAGCTCGGCGGCGTTCAGCTTGAAGATGATCCGCCGCTTCTTCTTGATGTCGAACGACGGCCGGTTCCGCGTCGGCTCCATCCGGTCGAGCAGCCAGTTGCGGATCTCGGTGTCGCGGATGTGCATGAACTCGACGCCGATCGTGCGGCAGTAGGTCTCGCGCAGGACGGCGATCAATTCGCGCAGGGTGGAGGCCCCCCCCTCCGCCCCGCTCACCCGGTTGTAGAAGACCCGATCGAGATCCGCTTCCGTCAGGCCGAACGCCGACGGCTCGAGCAACTCGATGGAATCGCGCCGCGGGGCGAGCTTGAGCGGGTCGAGATCGGCCAGGTAATGGCCGTACTCGCGATACGCATCGATTAGCCGGGTGACGGCCGCCTGCGCCCGCGCCGCGTCGAGGTCCACCGGGGTGCCGCCGCCGGACGGGCCGACACGCTGGTAACCTAACTCATATCCCTCGAAGAAGATCCGCCAGGATTCCTCGACCGAGGCCGGATCCTTGCGCCAGCGGTCATAGTAGTCCTCGATCAGGTCTACGTTCCACCGGTTCGCTACCGTCGCGCGTTCCATTTTTCGAAGAGTTCCAGGACGATCGGGCGGATGAGGCCGGCCGGGCCGGGGCCGTTGCGTCCGGACGATCGGAGGTCGAGGGCCCGTCGCCCGCCGCGAGCGACGATTCCCATTGACTATCATACGCGAAGAACAAGTCCATGTGCCAATCCGCTCGCCCGCGTTCCACTCGATGCGAAGCGAAAGGCCGAGGAGAGCAGCGTTTCCATCGCGGAGACCCCTGTCGATTCGGAAAAGACCTGGAGGGCACGGCAGCGAAAGGCGAGCTTCGGAGGGACCTCGCGGCGATCTTGACGGAAATACTCGCTCGAAAAACAGTTAGGGCCGACCTACACATGGGTGGCCGCCTGGAGCAATTCCGGATAAGGTCGAATAAGAACCATGAGGGACGGGCCCCGTGTCGGTCCTCCCGGAGCCCGCGGGGTACGGGGCCTCTCGAACCGTTCGGCGAAGTGACGAAGTGACACCCGGATCTGTCACGCCCGGCAGGGCGATGTAGTGAGAGGCTGCGAATCAATCAATTCCAGATGACGGACTGCGGATTGCGAACGAATTTAAAGCCCGAATCATCAAGGACTTATGAATTCGCCATCCGGAATCCGCGATCTGCAATCCGATCCTTTCACAAGCTCTGAGACGTGGGGCGTGGCGGACTGGAGCTCGGCATGGGCGGGAAAACTGCGATCGCCTCCCGGCCGGTCTTGGCGGATGCCGCCGAGCCCGGCGCACGGGCATTCGTCTGGGCGACGTGGGCCTTGCTCACGGCGCTCACCTTGGCGTTCGTCGCGCGGTTCGGCCCTGATCTGCCGCGTTGGGATGATTTCGACGTCGTGGACGTCGTGGCCGGCGAGCATCGCGCGACTGTCGAATGGCTCTGGTCGCTCCACAACGAGCACCGCGTCCCGCTGCCCAGGCTCGTCTTGCTGGGCCTCTACAGGCTGAGCGGCAACGACTTCCGCGCCGGGATGTTCTTCAACGTCGCCGCCCTGGCCGCCCTGGCCGCGGGATCGGTCGCGGTCGCCGCACGCCTGCGAGGGGGATCGCGGACTCATGACGCCGTCTTTCCGCTGGTCATGCTCGGCGCGGCCCACCACGTCAACCTCCTCTGGAGTTGGCAGGTCCAGTTCGTCCTGAGTACGGTCGCGGCCGGGGCGATCATCCTCCTCATCGTCTCCCACGAGGGCTGGCCGAGTCCGAGGGGCGCGGCCATGGCGGGGCTCGGGCTCGCCGCGCTGCCGCTCTGCGGGGCCAATGGGCTGGCCCTGGTCCCCGCGCTCGCCTGCTGGCTGCTCGTCGCCGCCGTCGCTCGAGGGTCTTCGGGGACCCCGCGGGGCCGCCGAGACTCCTTGGTCGCGCTCATCTCGGTCGCACCTGCGCTCTTCCTTGTCGGCCTCTACCTGCTCGGCCTCCGACGCGACGCACGCCTCCCCGGGGCCGTCGGCATCGGAGCGGCGATGAGGACGAGCCTCCAGTTCCTGGCCTTGATGTTCGGGCCCGCGGCTCGCGACGTCTGGCCCGCGTCCGGAGTGGTCGCGATGGGCCTCGTTGCCCTCAGCGCGGCCGTCGTCGCGCGGGCCGCGTGGCTCGGCCCGGCCGCCGTGCGCCCGGCGCCTTGGGCCTCCTCGCCGCGTTCGCCGCCATCGGTTCACTCGTGCTGGGACTGGGCTGGGGCCGCGCCGCGCGGGAGAGTTCTCGGGCTTCGAGCCGCGTTACTGCACGCTGGTCCTGCCCGTCTGGATCGTGATCTTCTTCGCCTGGGACTTGTATGCACCCCCCGCGCCGGGGCGACTCATGCTCACGTCGATCTGCTGGGCGGCGCTCTTGCTCGTCTGGCCGAACACGGAGAAGGGGCTCGAATACGGGCGGGACCTGGCCAGCCAGGCCAGTCAGTTCGGGCGCGACTTACGAGCCGGCATGCCGCCTTATCGGCTCATCAAGCGGTATACTCCGTTCGTGCACCCCTCTCAGGATGAAGTCGCACGCGAATTCGAGTCGCTCCGCAACGCACGGATCGGGATGTTCGCCAACCTCCGTCACGACCCCGCGTTCCGCGAATTTCGGGTGCCCGTGGCCCCGTCCGATCTCAAGCTCGCGCGGTGGGAAAATGGCACGGCTCACGTCACCGGGCAGGACGCGTACCTCCATTTCGTCCTGGACCGGGCCCTGCCGGTCGCCGAGGTCCTCCTGAGATACTCGCACGGCAACCGGGCCGGGGATGTGGCGCATTTTCGTTTCTCGTGGACGTCTGGCAGCGGTTCGTCACCGGTGGCCGGCCAAAGCATGTCGATCTGGACGTTGCCCACGGGAGAAGACCGCGTGACGATCATCCGCGTTGAACGACACGGTCAAGGAATTCTGGATCCAGCCCGACAATCGGCCGTGCGACTTCTCGATCGGAGAGATCGTACTGCGGGTGCCGTCGCGATGACCGTGAGGACCGTGATATGCGCGAATGGCACGGGTGTCTTTCATAAACTTCGGGAAATCAAGCGTCAAGCCGGGCTTCTTCCCGCGTGATCTTCTGGATGGTGTTCCCCTCGTCGCGATCATGCACCGGGCACTCGACCACGCGAACGGGCTCGGCTCGGTCTCTCCGGTCGGCGTGGCCTCGCGGCGGTTGTTCTCCGTGCGAGAATGCCTTTTCATGCCCGGGTGCCTGCGATTCTGCGATTCAACGGCGAGTCATCGGTTGCATGAGTTCGATCGCCCGGTCCCCCAGGCGCTCATCAGGAAATAATGGAGCAGTCCGGACTCCGCTCGCAAGCCGAACGCGCAGTGCGCCCCGGCCTAGGAGGGACTCGATCTCGGACGCGACGGGCGGGATCGGATGCCGTTCCAGGGCGGCGCGGAATCCGCCCTCGGGGGATATGCCATCGCCCTGGCCGCCTTCCCCATCGGCCCGCTCGCTAACCGTCTCGCCGCGGGACTCGGGCCGGTCGGGACGGCCCGCGAGGTCGTTGTCGAACGAGCAACCGGGCCAGGAGCACCGCCCCGCCGACGCGTCCCATCCGCAGGTCGTAGATGCGGCCGAGGTCCTCGATCATCGCGGAGCCGGACGAGAGGATCACCATCGCGTCAACGCCCTCGTTCGCAGAGGCCGCCGTCGCCTTGAAGGTCCGCCAGGCATGCTCCTCGACCCGACGGCGGGCCGAGGTGTCCAGCGGCTCCAGGAAACCCTCCTCGAAGGATCGGAGCCAGTCGGCCGGCCGATCGCCCTCGTCCGCGGCCAGGCGCCTGGGGCTTAGCAGGTCGTCCCTGCGTCGCCTCAAGGTCTCCGCGGCGAGTCCGACGGCCGTCCACGGCCCATCATCGCCCCCCTTGCCAACCGGGTGGGACGCCAGGTAGCGACCGAGGACCGCCTTGGCCCGGATCAGCTCGGCGGCGTTGCTCCGGGCCAAGGCCAGCGACTGGATTTCGGCGCGTCGATCGATGGCCGCCCGGGTCGCAGATCGGAGCGAGGCGAGGCCCGCCGCGAGCGATTCGAGACGGAGCGGATGGAGGCCCGACAGGGCCAGGGCCGATCGGCCGGCCGGATAGGCTAGCAGGCCGAGGAAGATCGCCGCGACGATCGCGGCGGCGAACCGGGCCGGCACGGGCATCGGCGCCATCGCCGCGACGGTCGCCAGGGCCACGCTGGCGAGGAACATCCCCATCAGTGCGAGCAGGCCCGGCAACGCGGCGGCGATCGGCAAACCGGGCATGACCCAGGGCGCGGGCTCGATCCGTCGAGGCTCGATCGTCGAAGGCCGGGCCGACTCCCGGCGAGGCCGTCGACGGCCCGTCGCTTCGGGTTCGGCCTCGGGCTCGGGGGCCGTCGACGGGGCGTCCGGCGGGACCGGCGGCGATGGCTCCGCGACTTCATCCTCGGGCTCCGACTCGCGCGGCGGGGCCTTGACGATCTCGACGGGGATGCGCACGTAGGAGGATGCGGCGCGCCCGGGCATGCGATCGTTGTCGCGGACCCAGGGCAGGTGGTTGTCCGGTCGTTCGCTCGACTCGTCCATGGGTCGCCCCCGCGATTCAGTCCGTCAGGAACCGGAAGACGCCGTCGAGGTTGTAATGCTCGGGCGGGTCGTTCTCGGCGATCGACACGTTCGGGGGGATCGGCGGGTGGTAGGCGCCACCGCGGCTGAGGCCCTCGTGCCAGTCGTTGGGGATCCGCGAGACCTCCATCGCCTCGGTCACCTCCTTGTATCGCTTGCGTCGCTCGTACTGGCCGGGCTTCGCCTCGACCTCCTTGCGCACCTTGTAGTAAATGTGGGTCTTCTCGTCATCCTCGTCGGAGTCGGCACCCTCACCCGGCTCGAAATCGCGACCGGCGCCGGCCCGGCGCGTGTCGCGGTGTGAGCGACGATCCTTGGCGGAGTCGGGCCGACGGATGTCGTCCGGGTCGATCGAGGAGTAGATGGCGCTGCAAAGCAGGAAGGTGCTCTTAACGTCCTTGAGGTCGGCGATCAATCCGTCGACCAGGGCCTTGCCTAGCCTCTCTAGCCGCTCGCGATCGTCGGGGTGGACCATGTCGACCTTGGGGACGACGAAGGCGATCTTGCGGACGCCGCCGAGGCGGAGGTTCGAAGGCAGGATGCCGCCGGCCCAGCCGAGCGACTTGCGGATCGCCCCGCCGCCCGGTCTCAGGCCGGGCAGGCCCACGCGCATCTGCTTGTTGGTGTCGCTGTACATACCCGTACCGTACTCGAGCAGCGTCAGCACGTCGACCATCACCAGCAGGGAGTCGCACCGCCGGACGGCGTCGAAGATCGGCCGGACGACCTCGTTCTTGTAGACTTCATAGGCCCTGGTGAACTCGGCGACGACGCCGGGGCTCCATCGCTTGCGGAACTCGGGCGGGAGCGGGACGAACTCGGCGTTGGGGAGCCCGGAGTGTCGCCCGGCGACGATCTGCTCGGGGGCGATCTCCTGGCCGTCCTCGGTCCGGTCGGAGGCCAGCTTGCCCTCGAGGTCCAGGAGGAAAGTCGAGGGCGTGATCGCGGCCCGGTCCAGGCCGAGCGTCCGGGCCATGCCGAGCTTGTAAGCGGCGACGAGCTCGTCGGGCCGCTCGCCGCCGGCCTTGACCGCGGCCGTGAACCCGGCGTAGGCCTCGGCCAGCGTGACGGTGTTGATATTGCCCCAGGTCTCGTACGACCAGGCCTTGTAGTCGCGGTTGACCATGGCCAGGTCGACGAACCGCTCGCCGGGGATGTCGTAGAACTCGATCGTCCGCTTGCCCAGCCGGTCGTCGGAGTGGCGGAACTGGCAGACGATCTTCTCGCGATCGGTGGTCTTCTCGGGCCAGCGCTGGCGCTCGGCGAGCTGGCTGAGGTAGCGCTGATAGCGGAAGCTGCTCCAGCCGTCCTTCTCCTCGACGGCCGGGGTGTCGAACTCGGTGATCCGGGCCTTGCCATCGCGCCCGATCGGGAACCGCGCCGGGTTGTGGTTCTTCAACTGGGCGATCAGCGAGGTCAATAGGGTGGTCTTCCCGGAGGCATGCAGGCCGATCAGCCCGACGTTCCTGCTCACCATGTCGCGGTCTCTCTCGGTGTAGAGGCGCGTCGGACGGCTCCGCCGTCGTCGCGCCGAGTTGATCCGGTTACGGGCCGATGCGAATCTCGGCGTGGGCCCGGCAACCCGTGCCGTCGTCGCGCGGTATCGCAAGGTATCCACCCCGGGTCGCGACGGCGATCTGGGGCGATCCCACCCTTCCAATCGGCTGTGTAAACGTTCGAAAAAGAGGAGCTCTCAGCGTCTGTCCCGGAAGGGTCGATTTCGGTCTTGTAGGGGGGGTGAAACCCACCGATGCGAGGCCCTCTCGGTGGGTTTCACCCCCCCTACAACGGTCCGATCCGGCTTCCGGGACAAACTCTCAAGCCCGGGGTGCCGGGGGTTCGCAGCTCGGCCCAACCAGTTTGGCCCCCGCTCCGGGCCGTGTCCAGAGAAATCCCGAGTTTCTCCGTGGGGTCGTGGGGATCGGCGGGGCTCCGGGCGTACCCGGGCCAGTCAGTCGAGGAAGTCGATCGGGCTGCGGACGCCGAGCGGCCCCTGGTTCAGGACGTGGGTGTAGATCATGGTCGTGCTGACGTCCTTGTGGCCGAGGAGTTCTTGCAAGGTCCGGATGTCCTGGCCGGCCTCGAGCAGGTGGGTGGCGAAGCTGTGGCGAAAGGTATGGCAGCTCGCCGGCTTGACGATCCCGGCGCGCCTCGACGGCGCCGCGGACGAGCTTCTGGAGGGCGGTCTCGGCCAGATGATGCCGTCGCTCGATCCCCGTGCGAGGGTCGATCGCTCGCCTGGGCGCGGGGAAGACGTATTGCCAGGCGGGCTCGCGATCGGCGTTGGGATACTTCTCGGCCAGGGCGTGGGGGAGGTAGACGCGGCCGAACCCCTCGGCGACATCGCGTTCGTGCCGGCGCCGGACGCCGGCGATCTGATCCTTCAAGGATTCCGCCAGCGACCGTGGCAGGAGGGTCACGCGGTCCTTCTGCCCCTTGCCGTCGCGGACGACGAGGTGGTTCTGGCCGAAATCGACGTCCTTGATCCGGAGGCGGAGGCATTCCATCAGCCTCAGACCGGAGCCGTAGAGCAGGCTGGCCATGAGGAGTTTCTCGCCGTCGAGCTGGGCCAGGACGGCGCGGACCTCGGCGCGCGTGAGGACGACGGGCAGCCGTCCGGGCCGCTTCGCCCGGCAGGCGTCGATGCGACCTTCCAGCGGCCGCTCGAGGACGACCTTATAGAGGAAGAGCAGCGCGCTCATCGCCTGGTTCTGGGTCGATGCGGCGACGTCCTCGTCGACCGCCAGATGGGTGAGGAAGGCTTCGACTTCGCGCTCGCCCATCTTCGAGCGGATGCCGCTTGCCGTGGAAGACGATGAAACGCTTGATCCATTGGACATAAGCATCCTCGGTGCGGATGCTGTAATGCAACATCCGGATCGCCGATCGGACGCGATCGAGCAGCTTCGGCCCATGCTCGGCGGGCGCCCCGGAACCGGGCGTCATCGCTGGACGGAATTGGTCTGCATAATCCATGGCGTTCCGGTTGCAAGTGGTGATTTTGCAGCTTATAATCCAACGAATGTCCTGGATTATATGCCCGTTCAGACGGAAAGAAAGACGCCCATTGGGGCGTCTAATCAATGGTTAGGAGGCGGAGAACCATGTCGAGGTGTGGGCCCGCCGAACTCGCTTACGAGAACGCGCAGGTCCTCAATCTGGTTCAGGCGATGTTCGGCGCCATCTCGCCCAACATGAGATCCGTCTCGTTGGAGTGCCGAGACGGCGGGGTCCGCCTATACTTCCTCCTCGCCGAGGATGACGAAGCGGACAGAGAGGAGATCGACGACATTCTCTTCGAGTTCGAGGTGTTGCAAGAGAGAGATATCGAGATCAACTCGTCCGTCGTGGTGTCATGCAAGCCGGAGGCAAGAGTCGAACTGCCCGGCCGCTGGGTGTTCGGCCGCAAAGAGGATCTTCCGACCCCGGTCGCTGGCGGTACCGCCTAAACCATAAAGGATTGGAGTCCGCGAAGCCGGACCTCCAATCCCTGTTCAAGAAGCCCGTGGCGCGACCCCACCGCGGCCCACATGGGTAACGCTTCCGATCGGCTTCGCTCGGTGACGGCTCAGACAGGCCGACTTCGGCCCTGACGCGACCTCGCGCGGGCCGTCACGTCGTCCGATGAGGTGTCGTCAGGCGTGTCCTCGACGACGAGGATCGCCCGGCGTGCATCCGTTAACGGCCTCATTCCCAACCCGGCGCGCACCCCGATCGGGCCGCGACTTCGCCGCGGTCTGCGACTGGGGCCCGGGCTCTGATGCGTGACTCTCATCCGGCTAACTCGTGTCGAAGGATGCCGGCGACGCTCCCGGCACGAATCCCAGCCGCACCAGCGCACCGCCACACACGGCGCAACCCGGCGACGGGGCCAGTGCCGACGGCTCCTCAGGCCGGCGCGCGCCGCAGCGCGTACGTCAACCCGGCCCACAACGCGATCAGCCACCGCACCAGCTCCAGCCCCACCCCGCTCGCCGGGCTCAGGAATCCGTAATGACGCACCTTCGGCAAACCCGACGGCAGCACGCGCGGCAAGAACCGTCGGAGGAACTCCGTCGCCTCCAGCGTCATCTGCCGCCATCGACTCGACACGGCGATACGCGAAGGTCACCCGGCCGTCGTCGCACGAGGCAATCCGGTGATCGCCGATGGCCACGCGGAAAGCGTACGGCGCCAGGAACCATGGGCTACGGCGGCGTTGCGTTCCAGGGATCGATGAGTCGGTGGGAATGCCGATGACCGATGAAGGCGGGTGCGGTACACTGGACCCCATCGGAAGTATCTGCCTCGAAGCGGCTTACTTGAACCCCATGCTTCAGCGGACCCGGCCCGCCGCGGCGGCTTCTGGTACAATCACAGGCGATCCCTCGGCGGACCGGGCCGCTGAGGTTTGCGTTGGGCGGCAGGAGCCGGAGGGGGACTCAATGTCGGTTCATCCGGCGGAAGCGCGCGCGAATTCGACTGCGCACGCAAAGTGTTGTGTAGTAACGTTCTGACGATTCATCCTACCAGAGCATATTTCGTCTCATGGATCGCCAGGATCTTCAACTTGAAGAATTCCAGGTCCCGGAACCCGTACGCTTGCCGCTTCATCGTCTTGATCTTATTGTTGGTCCCCTCCATCGGGCCGCTCGAGATCATCACGTCGTAGTATGCCAGCAGACCCGCTCGGTGCCCCGCCAGGGTCTTGGCCATCTGTTGCAGCGCCTTGATCCCCGACGCCTCCGCGCGGCGAATCCACCCGTCCAGGAATGTCGTCGCGAAGCTCTTCCCGGGTTGCTGCCAGAACCGCCGCAGATCCTCCTTCATGTAGTAGGCCACAGCCAGCGGTTCGTTCAGGGCCAACGCCTCCTTCAACCGCTTCTTCTCATCCTTCTCCTCGTCGAGGTTCTCGGCGTTCTTCAGCAACAGCCACCGCGTCCCCTTGAGCACCTCCTTGTGCTGCACGTCGGTCGCCTCGCGGTACAAGGCCCGGCGGAGGTCCGAGAGCTTCTCATTGAAGAGCTTCACGACATGGAAGTGGTCGAAGACGATCTTCGCCTTGGGCAGGTTCGTCGTGACCGCGGCGCGATAGGCCGCCGACATATCCATCGCCACCGCCTCGATCTTGGCCCCGCTGGGCCGCAGCCGCTTCCAGAACGGCTTGAGCGCCTCGGCGCCCTTTCCGTCGCCGACGAAGACCACGGCGCCGCTCTCCAGGTCCATGACGATCGTCAGATAGCGGTGCCCCTTGGCGACGGCGATCTCGTCGATGGCGATGGCCCGCAGGTGCTTGAGCTTGGGCTTGGCATACCGCCGCGACAGGTCGCGCTTCTGGATATCCTTGACCAGGTCCCAGCCGACGTCGAGATGGTGGGCGACGTCAAGGATGGTCATGCTCCGCGACAACTCCAGGACGTATCTCTCGAAGGACTTGGTGTAGCTCCGCCGGGGTTCGGCGAAGGGGACCTCGACCTGGCGCACCAGGCCACAGGCTCGACATTCGACGCGCGGGATCGGCAGGATCACGGAGGTCTTCCGGCTGCCGATGGGCAGGGAAACGAACTGGCGTTCGGCGTGACCGCGGGAGGTGACCTCGCGGGAGCCGCAGGCCGAGCAGCGACAGTCGTCGGGGTCCTGGCGGATCGTGAAGATCACCTCGCCTCCCTCGTAGTCGGTGCGGATATAGTCGTAGCCGCGGATGCCGAATGCGTGATACAACAGGCTGGTGGACATGCTGACCTCCCGGTTTGGAGTGCTTTGACGCAACTCCAAGTGGAGTCAGCATGTCCACTTTTTTCAAGCCCAGCGCGCGCTTCCGCCGGATGAACCTCAATGTCGATGCTCCAAACGATCGGGATGGCGATGCGAGGTTCGGCGTGGAGGCGCGCGGTCGACGGCTTCGCCTCTATGTTCGGGGCCGCGTCCGCGGTCGCTGGCATCGGGGCCGCTTTCGTCATTCCCTTCGGAATCGCCCTCCAGATCACCGAGGACCACGTCCGGGTCCAGACGCGGATCTACCAACTGACATCCTTTGAACAAACCACATATCTACTCACTTTAATAGGTATGATTGCCGTGCCCGGTGCTGTCGGGCTAGGTTTGGCATGGCGCGGGTGGAGAAGCGTCGAACGGGTCTCGCTCGCGGGGATGGCCGCCCGGTTCTCGATCATGGGATTGGTCTGCGATGGGCTCCTCCTCGCGGCACTCCTGACGCTACTCGGCTACCGCTGGGTCATGTGGGGCTAGCCCAGGCGGAACCGACATCGGAGCGAGCCGCCTAACCATAAAGGATGGGGGCTGCGAGGCCGGACCTGATGCCGTCGGAAGTACCTGCACCCGGGCGGCTTACTCGAACCCGCCGCGACATCAGACCCGGCCCGCATGTTCGCTTCCGGGAGTCTAAACTCACCGATGCGGGCCGGGCCGGTGAGCTTGTCCGTTCGACTATGGAGAGCATTCCATGAAGCCAGACACGGCAGAGGAGCGGTTCCGCGAGATGATCGTATCTTCCGGTGTCACTCTCGATGCGCTGACCCCGTCAGCGGGCGTCGAGCTGATGCTCCGCTTCTACGGCGACGAGCGAGCCGAGGGGTGTCCGTTCGAATGCGACGGCGACATGCTCCTCTACCAGTGGGGGACCTACGACTGGGGCGAAGGCGCGTCGTTCGAGTTCAATATCACCCGGCAGTTCATCACCCCGGCGGGCGAGGACGACGAGATCGAGCAACTCTCACTGACGTTCCGGTTCTCGCCCGCGTCCGTGCCCGGCGGACTGGGCGAGGGCAACCGATGGTGCCGCACTCCGGATGATTTGTCGGCTTTCCGCGAGTTCATCGAGGGTTCGCCGACGTGTAACGCCCTCGGGAAGGCGCAAGCAGGGATCGCTTCGCTCACTTTCGGCGGTGTGTGACGCTCCCAATCCGGCGATTCGGCCGACCCGGCCCCGCCGTATCGCGTCAACATTCATGGATGGGCCGAGCCGAGGCGCGAACCTGGGATGCCGGTCGCGTGTCTGGGGGAGACCTTCACAACCCACCGGAGCTCGCCATGATTCGACCGGCCACGACCGAGGACACCGACGCGATCATCACCCTTGCCGTCTCCACCGGTATGTTCCCGCCCGACGGGACCGAGGAGGTTGCGGGAGTGCTGGCCGGTTACTTCAATGGCGATCTCGGCCTCGACCATTTCTGGGTCATCGACGACGACGGCGGGCCGGTGGGGGTCGCTTACTATGCGCCCGAGCGGATGACCGAAGGGACCTGGAACCTCTACATGATCGCCGTCCGGCCCGACCGCCAGCGTCAGGGGCGCGGTGCGGCATTGCTACACCACGTCGAGCAAGCGTTGGCTTCGCGCGGCGCACGCCTCCTTCTGGTCGAGACGTCGGGGCTTGCGAGCTTCGAGCGGACGCGGGCGTTCTACCGAAAGTGCGACTATTCCGAGGAGGCGCGAATCCGCGACTTCTACCGGCAGGGGGATGACAAGGTCGTCTTCCGCAAGGCCCTGCCGGCCGAGGGATCGCAGTAAAGGCACGTCGGACGAAACATTGGAGCAGATGCGGTGCGTGGGTTGCTGAACCTTCACGCTGGCCGGTAAGGAGGGCTGACCCGACATGGGCAACCACATGAAGGGATGCAGTTGTCAACGATGTCGCAGTGGCATGCATACCAGATACGGCAGCGAGTTGCTCCAGAAGGTCATCCGAAGCGTTCGGCGAGCGGCCAAGCAGGCCCTTCGTCGGGGCGAAGAGCCGGCACCGTGCGCATCTCGCGGGTATACTGATTGAAACAGGCCGGTGCTGCCTGCAAGGCCCGTATAACCGGGCGGCTTGGCGAACCCGCCCCGTCTTGAGTCGCTCGGCGGGCCGGGTGCGCCGAGCCTTGTGGTCGGAGGTGAGGGCGATGGGCCGCGACTTTTCAGCCCTGATTCACTACCCCGGTCCGACCGACGACCTGGCGGAGGCGATTACGCGCCTGGAAGCCGGCGGGAACTCGCCCGGATTGCACGAGGTGGTCGAGTGTGGCCGTCGTCTGGGCTTCGCTTTCACCAATGATGTCGGGCACGAGGCCGTCTGGCGGAGACTTGACGATTGGGAACGAACCCTCCCCTTACGTCCCGTCCTCCCGAGCCTCCAGGCCGCGCTCGAACTGCCGTCGGGCTTCTCGCTGACATTCGGTGCCGACACGGTCTGGGTTTCTCACTTGCTCCGCTGGATCTTCTTCGTCACCGAAGGTGAATGGCAGCCGCGTCATGCTTGGCGCCATCCGGCGGCTCTGTCAATCGTTCGGGGCGGTCGATTGCATCATCGCCCCCGATGAACATCCGGCAGTCCTCGCCTTCCGAGCGGGCTCGCCATTCCGAGCCGCTTTGTCGGACGCGGACAGACAAGGCGAGGGTGAAGTATCGCGAATCGACGAACTTTATATCGATGAGGGCTATGCCGACGACCTGGTCTATCTCGGAGCGGGCGGGGAAGAGCTGGCGGTCCCGATCTGGGATACCCATGGATACTGGCGGTTCGATTTCCGAAGAGCAGCACCTGCGTAACACACCAAGCCTGGATGGCCGGAACCGGCAGACCGGATACCAACCCGTACCCGGCACGTAGCGAGCATGCGGAGTTTCAAGGCGAGGATTGGGATTACGATGATCTCGAGGAGGTCCGCCGGCGCCTGCCGCGTCTCGCGGCGCTCTATTTTGGAGTAAAAAAGATGGCAGGAGGATCCGGCTGGGCTGCGATCCCCCGAGACCCAGAGCGTCAGAACCGCTCGATCCAGCTCGGATTCGCATATTTTTCTGCTAGCAAGGACGGGAGCAAGCTCATCGGCCCGTCGAGGGTAGGGGAGGATCCCGCACATGGGGAATCCTCGGGACGGAGGGCATCCACGATGGCCTTGCGGGGAAGTTCGAGGTTGCACAGGAAATCGCGATGGGCGCGACCTTCGCGGTAGGCCGGCTGTCGCGCGGGCATCGCGAGGTAGCGATCGATCCGCTCGATCGGGAAGTCATAAAGGATCGAGCAATGGACCATGAACCATTGTTTCAACCGCCGCTGCGCGCTGCCGCCGCATTTCCGGTCGCCGATGGTCAGGTCGCCATGGCCCAGGACCGTGACCGGCCGGCTCGCTCGGGCGATCGACGAGGCGATCCGATCGAGGACATGGCGCTGGGCCGCGTCGACGGCCGAGAGCCCCGGGGCGGCCGACGCAGGCAGGATCACGGACACGTTGAGCGCCCCGGGGCCGATGACCACGGTCCCGCCGCCGCTCGATCGGCGGAGGATCGGCACCCCGTCGGCCCGGCAAGCATCGACCTGGACGTCGTTGCGGAGCCGGCATGAGGCGCCCAGGATGACCGCGTAGTCGCGGGGCTCCCAGAATCGGACCAGCGGAGGCCCGCGCCCTTCGTCGGCTTCGATGAGCATCGCCTCGTCGAGCGCGAGATCCTCCATCACGCTCGACAGCGTCACGTCATGACAGGCCATCTCACGATCGGCGAAGAAGCCGGGCCGCACCGGGCGCGGCCCGACGGGGCTGTCCTGCACCTCAGAACTTCTCCTCTTCACCCTTGAAGATCGCGTGGCAGTCGGTGCAGGTCTTCGCGACCGGCTTGAAGGCATCCTTGGCCTGGATATAGGTCGTCTCGGGCTTGGCGACAACCCCTTCGAATTTCTCGGATTCCTTGGCCATGGCGTCGAGCAGATCGGTCCACTTCTTCGCGGGATCCTTCTCGTCCTTGGCCTTCTTCAAGGCGTCCTTGATCGGCTTGGCCAGCTTGGCCAGCTTGGCCAGCTCCTTGGCGCTCTTCACCACGTCCTTCTGGGATTTCTTGTAGTTGGCGACGTTGCGGATCCCCTTGGTGATGATGCCGTTGTGCTTGGACACCTTCTCCATGATCTTCTCGAGCTCCGACTCCTTATCGTCGTCCGCCTTCGAGAGGCCGGCGCCGACTCCGAGTGTGACGAGGATCCCGGCGCTGAGGACGAATGCCATCCATTTCCGGATCATGCTGCGAGTCTCCCGGTATCTGGGGACATCGAGGAAAGTCGAGTCCCGGTAGGTCAATAAGGCGGGCCGGCCTCGGCCGGTGCGTCGAGCCGTGTTATGCTCCAGGATAACGGTGATCGAGGGTCGGATCAAGGACCCCGCGCGACCCTCCCGGGCAGGGCCACGAGAAACCCGCTCAAGACCGTCGTGCCGTCAAGCCGATCGAACACTCATTATAGAGCGGGGGAGATTCCGAGATGGACTATCGATCGGCCGGGGTGGACCTCCAGACATACGAGGAAACGATCGCCCGGCTCCCGCCGCTGTTGCGCCGGACGTACACCCCTCGCGTGATCGAGTGGAAGAACGGGTTCGCCGGCCTCTTCCGCCTGGATGACCAGATCGGCCTGCTGTCGCGGACCTATCGGGACCCCGTCCTCGTCGCCTCGACCGACGGCGTCGGCACGAAGCTCAAGCTGGCCTTCGCCACCGGCCGACACGCCACGGTCGGCATCGACCTGGTCGCCATGTCCGTCAACGATTGCCTCTGCGCCGGGGCCGAGCCGTTGCTGTTCCTCGATTATGTCGCCATGAGTCGCGACGATCCGGACCTGACCATCCAGGTCGTGAAAGGGATCAGCGATGGCTGCATCGAGGCCGAGTGCTCCCTGCTCGGCGGCGAGACGGCCATCCTCCCCGACCTCTACCATCCCGGCGAATACGACCTCGCCGGGTTCTGCCTGGGCGTCGTCGAGCGGAAGCACATCCTCGACGGCCGCGACATCCGGCCCGGCGACAAGGTCGTGGGCCTGGCCAGCTCCGGCCTCCATTCCAATGGATACAGCCTGGCGCGGAAGATCGTCTTCGAAGGCGCCGGCCTGACCCCCGACACCTTCGTCCCCGAGCTCGGCCGGACCGTCGCCGATGAGCTGCTCGAGCCGACGCGGATCTACGTCCGGGCCATGAAGACCGTCTACCGGAACTATCGGGTCAAGAAGCGGATCGTCCACGGAATCGCCCATATCACCGGCGGCGGCCTCATCGATAACCCGCCTCGCGTCCTCCCCGACGGCTGCGCCATCCAGCTCCGCCGCGGATCCTGGCCCGTGCCCAAGGTCTTCCCCTGGCTCCAACGCCTCGGTGCGGTCGAAGTCGCCGAGATGGACCGCGTCTTCAACATGGGCATCGGACTGATCCTCATCGTCGCCGAATATCACGCCGAGGCGATCGTCCGCCATCTGAACGTCCAGGCGCAAACCCCCGCGATGATCATCGGCGAGGTCGTCCCCGGAGACCGGACGGTCCTCTTCGCCTGACCGTTTCCCCGTTCACGGACCGATCGTCGGTCGCCGCGACGGGGAAATCCATCCATTTCGACACATCTGGGGCGTGCCGGCCGTTCCGGCGCGGTAGACTTGGCACAGCGACGGACCATCGGCACAATGAGGGAAATGCCAGCGAATTCCTTGCCCGAGGATCGGATTCTTGGTAAGTTCAAGTGTTATCATCGATTCCTTCATCCCTGTCATCCTCATTCGTTGTGTCGCCGCGGCCCGGTCGTCCCGATGCTCGTCACAGAACCGATCGTATCGTCGTAATCTCGTAATCCACATTATCCCGCAAGCGCTCTCGCCATCTTCCAGCACGTGGGGAAGCCCCGGAGGCATTGTCGTCGCCCCCCGCGCCGGCAACCGCCCCCGCGCCTCCCGTTCCGGCCAGCTAGATGTTCATCTCCGGAGTCGTAAGTCATGGCCAAGAGTCGGGATTGGACAGACATTCTCATCAAGCGAGGGGTGATCGGCCCCGATCAACTCAAGGAAGCCGCTCGATCTCAGGGCGCCGTCGAGGACGCCCTGGTCAAGCTCGGCTACGCCGACGCCGACGACATCGTCAAGGCCAAGGCCGAACAGCATGGGCTCCAGTTCGTCGCCCTCCAGGAAATCGAGATCCCGCCGTCCGTCATCGAACTCGTCCCCGAATCGCTCGCGCGCGAAAACATCGTCATGCCGCTCTCCGAGAAGAGCGGGATCATCCGCGTCATCATGCATGACCCGATGGACTTCGAGACGATCGATAAGCTCCGCTTCGTGTTGAACCGGGAGATCGAGGTCGCGCTGGCGCCGAAGGAAGCGATCGTCGAGGCGATCAATAAACATTACGGGACCGCCACGACCGAGACGGAGTCGGTCGACTCGATGCTCCAGGAGTTCACCGACACCGCGATCGACTTCGCCGAAGATGGTACGCCGACCAGCAAGTCGGCGACGACCAATACCCTGGAGGAGGGGGACGCACCGGTCATCAGGCTCGTGCACCTCATCATCCAGGAAGCCGTGCAACAACGCGCCAGCGACATCCACATCGAGCCGTTCGCCGACCGTGTCCGCATCCGATACCGGGTGGATGGCGTCTTGATGGAACGCGACAACGCCCCCCGGAGACTCCTGGGAGCGATCGTCAGCCGTATCAAAATCATGGGCTTCATCGACATCGCCGAGAAGCGCCGACCCCAGGACGGCCGGATCAAGATTTTGGTCGCCGGCAAGGACATCGACCTGCGTGTCAGCATCATCCCGACCAGCCATGGACAGTCGGTCGTCATGCGAATCCTGGACCGCGACAATATCAAAGTCGGGTTGCAGGACCTCGGTTTCGGCGACGACGACTGGGCCCGCTTCAAGGGAATGATCAAGCGGCCCAACGGCATCTTGCTCGTCACGGGCCCCACAGGATCGGGCAAGACGACCACCCTCTACGCGGCGCTCAACGAGTTGAATCGCCCCGACGTCAAGATCATCACCGCCGAGGATCCGGTCGAGTACTACCTGCCCGGGGTGAACCAATGTGAAGTGAAGGCCAAGATCGGCATGACCTTCGCGCGGATCATCCGAGCCATGCTCCGGCAGAACCCCAACATCCTCCTGGTCGGCGAAATTCGCGATTTGGAGACGGCTGAGACCGCGATCCAGGCCAGTCTGACGGGACACTTGGTTTTCAGTACATTGCACACGAACGATGCGCCCAGTGCCATTACACGTTTGGTGGACATCGGCATCCAACCATTCTTGGTTGCTAGCTCGGTGCTCGCCATCATGGCCCAGCGGTTGGTGCGCAAGGTTTGTCCGAAATGCAAGGTGCGATACGAGCCCCCGGCGCACGTCCTGATCGGCATGGGTCTGAAGCCGGAGATCGTCAAGAAGGCCAATTTCATGAAGGGTAAGGGGTGCGCCAACTGCAATAAGACGGGGTATCGCGGGCGGATGGGGATCTACGAGCTGATGACCATGACCGCCCAGGTCCGGGACATGACATTCAAGGGCGAGTCGACGCAGAATGTCCGCAAGATGGCCCGCAAACAGGGGATGCATACACTCTTCGAGGACGGGATGATCAAGGCCCTCAAGGGCCTGACCACCATCGACGAGGTGATGCGCATCACTCAGCGCGAGACTTGATCTTCTGATGTCGCAGCCCTCAGTCCAGGTCGCCCGAGGTAGCCGGGGCGTGCCGGAAATGAATCGCTCGGCCCTGTCTCGACCCGTTGGTGTCCCCAAGACGACGATCCGCCTTGCGTGGCCGTCCGTCCAGTCAAACGGACGGCTCGTGCGAGCTTCCAAGCGTGGATCGATTGGTGTTCGTGGTTGGAGAAGAGAGCCTCTCGCTTGATCCGGGGGATTCCATCGAAATAATACTGTGGTCTGGGGGACAGCGGCACCTCGCCCTAACTTCAAGGCACGCGGTCACAATTCGTTGGACACCTGGCTCATCGGAAAAAGTCAAGCCCACCGGGCGGGCTGGTTGATTGATTGCATCGGGTTCCAGTGATGTAACCGCGGAGGGATTCCAGGGCAATGGGTACGCTGCTCATCGACAAACTGCTTCAGACCGTCTGCAGCCAGAAGGCCAGCGATCTGCATCTGACCGTGGGTAGTCAGCCGATGCTTCGGCTGCACGGTCACATGCGACCATTGGCCACGAAGATCCTCGAGCCTGCGGATACGGTCTCCCTGATGAAGAGCATCACCCCGGAGCGATGCCAGCAAGAGCTCCAGGAGGTCGGCGGGACGGACTTCGGGTTCGCGTTCGGCGAGATGGCCCGGTTCCGGGTGGCCGTCTTCAAGCAGCGCGGCAATGTCGGGCTGGTCTTGCGGCGGATTCCGAACGAGTTCTTGACGTTCGAACAGCTCGGGCTGCCGGCGGTGGTCGAGCAGTTGATCACGCGACCGCGGGGACTGATCCTGGTGACGGGGCCGACCGGCTCGGGAAAGACCACGAGCCTGGCGTCCATGATCAACTGGATCAACAACACGATGGACCGCCACATCATCACGATCGAAGACCCGATCGAGTATTTCCACAAGCACAACAAGTCCCTGGTCAATCAGCGCGAGATCGGGATCGACGTCCCGGATTTCCCCGAGGCCATCCGCCGCGCCTTGCGTATGGACCCGGACATCATCCTCGTCGGCGAAATGCGCGACCTGGCGACGATCTCCGCGGCCATCACCGCCGCCGAGACCGGCCACATCGTCTTCGGCACCCTGCACACCAACTCGGCCGAGGGCACCGTCAACCGGATCATCGACGTGTTCCCCAAGGATCAGCAGGACCAGATCCGCACCCAGTTGTCCGTCGCGATCCTCGGCATCCTCGCGCAAGCCCTCTTGCCGCGCAAGCCCAAGGGCCTGGTCGCCGCCTACGAGATGCTCGTGGTCACGCCGGCCATCTCCAACCTCATCCGCGAGAACAAGACGTACCGCATCGACTCCTCGATCCAGACCGGGCGCAAGCACGGCATGATCCTGCTCGACGACAGCCTCTTCAACCTCTGGAGGCAGGGGCTCGTCGAGGAAGAAGAGGTGATGTACAAGTCCCGCAAGCCCCAGGACCTGCGGGAACGCATCGAGAACGCCAAGAAGGGCATCTTCGACGACCAGGACGAGGAGGGCGAGGACGACGAATGAGATTTCGTCCGCGGTCCGTTGTCCGTGGTGGGATGGCTCCGGTCTCCCGTCGTCGCACGCGGACCTTTGATATTCCCATCTCGGTTCGCGATTCCGACCGCCTGCGTGGCCATCCGCTAAAACCTGTCAAATAACGAACGACGGACCACTGACAACGGACGACGGACCAATGGCACGACGACTCGGCACGATCATGGTCAACATGGGGTATCTGGACGAGGATACCCTCTGGAAGGTGCTCGAGGAGCAGAAGCGGTCCGGGACCGAGTTGTTCGGCAAGGTGGCGACCAAGATGGGCCTGGTCAAGGAAGAGCAGGTCCTCAAGGCCCTGGGCGAACAGCTCGGCATGAAGGTGGTCAAGGTCTCCGAGGTGACGATCCCCGCCGAGATGACCGAGCTGGTCAATGAGAGCATGGCCACGGCGTACAAGATCGTGCCTTTGTCGCAGAACAAGAAGGACAAGAGCATCACGGTGGTGATGGCCGAGCCGCAGAACCCTTCTACGCTCGACAGCCTGAAGATGTTCTTGAGCACCGAGGTGAAGGGGGCGATCGCCTCGGAAGCCGACGTGATGTCGGCGATCGAGCGGCTCTACGCGGGCCACCACGAGAGCATCCAGGACGTGGTCAAGCAGATCGAGTCGGACAAGGGCCTGTCGAAGATGGCCGGCCGCAACGCCAACACGATCGACCTGGAGGCCATCGAGGAGATGGCCGAGGCGGCGCCGGTCCGCAAGCTGCTGAACATGGTGCTGCTGCTGGCGATCAAGGACAAGGCCTCGGACATCCACTTCGAGCCGTTCGAGGAAGAGTACAAGATGCGGTACCGGGTTGACGGGATCCTCTACGAGCTGGTCCCGCCGCCGCGGCACCTGGCGCCGGCGATCGCCAGCCGCATCAAGGTCATGTCGAACCTCGACATCGCCGAGCGACGGCTGCCGCAGGACGGCCGGATCCAGCTCGAGCTCGGCGGCAACTCGGTGGACATCCGCGTCTCGACCCTGCCGTGCATGTTCGGCGAGAGCGTGGTCCTGCGGATCCTCGACCGCACCGTCGTCCAGCTCGACCTCAAGCGGCTGGGCATGCCCGAGGACACGCTCAAGCTCTGGTACGAGATCGTCGAGAAGCCCAACGGGATCATCCTGGTCACCGGCCCGACCTCGTCGGGCAAGACGACCACGCTCTACGCGACGCTCAACCACCTCAACCGGATCACCGAGAAGATCATCACGACGGAGGAGCCGGTCGAGTACGACATCGAGGGCCTGATCCAGATCCCGGTCAACCCCGAGATCGGCGTGACCTTCGCGAGCTGCCTCCGCGCCATCCTGCGGCAGGACCCCGACAAGATCCTGGTCGGCGAGACCCGCGACCTGGAGACGGCCGAGATCTCGATCCAGGCGTCGCTGACCGGCCACATCGTCTTCACGACGCTCCACACCAACGACGCCCCCTCGGCGATCACCCGGCTCCGCGACATGGGCCTGCCCACGTTCCTCATCACCGCCACCGTCGAGGCCGTGCTCGCCCAGCGGCTGGTCCGCCGCATCTGCGCCTTCTGCCGCACCGAATTCACCCCGGCGCCCGAGATCTGCATGGAGCTCGGCCTGACCCCCGAGCAGGCCGCCGCCAAGAAGTTCTACTACGGCAAGGGCTGCGACAAGTGCAATAACACCGGCTACAAGGGCCGCCAGGGCATCTACGAGCTGCTCGTCATGAACGACACCCTCCGCGAGATGATCGTCTCCGAGGCGTCCCTCGACGACTTCCGCACCGCGGCCCGCAAGTTCGGCATGAAGACCCTCCGCGAGGTCGGCATGGACTTCATCCACGCCGGTCTGACCTCCGTCGAGGAGATCATGCGGGAGACGATGCTGGATGATTTGTGATCATCAGTTCGTAGGGTGCTCTGTGAGCACCGATCTGGTGTGATTCGCCGAATTCGGTGCTCACAGAGCACCCTACGAGACTGTGATCGCCGCAGTGGCTAGTGGCTAGAAAAGACGGGCTTTCTGATCCCCATCACAATCGAAATGGCCGAGGACAAGGGCAAGAGGCAAGGCGCTACAAGGGGCCAGTATCTACTAGCCACCAGCCACTAGCCACTAGCCACTGGAGCGACCGAAGGGAGCGACGAGACCCATGCCGACCTACCAGTACGAGGCGATGGACCACACCGGGCGCGAGGTCAAGGACTCGATCGACGCGGCCACGCAGGAAGAGGCGCAGCAGCTCATCCGCCAGAAGGGCTTCTTCGTCACGAAGATCGCCGAGAAGGCGAAGAAGACCGCCACGCGGGGCAAGGCCGGCAAGAAGGGCGGCCGCCGGAAGAAGAAGTCGTTCACCATCGGCCGGATCTCGACCAAGCAGTTATGCACCTTCACGCGGCAGCTCTCGACGCTCCAGGACGCCGGCCTGCCGATCCTCCGCAGCCTGAAGATCCTCGAGGGCCAGTGCAAGCCGGGCGTGCTCAAGAACTCGCTCCAGGACATCGTCGAGGACATCGAGAGCGGCCAGACCCTCTCCGAGGCCTGCGCCAAGCACCCCAAGGCGTTCGACCGGCTCTACTGCAACATGATCAAGGCGGGCGAGGCCGGCGGTGCGCTGGAAGCCATCCTCCAGCGGCTGGCCGACTTCAAGGAGAAGTCGCAGTCGCTCAAGCGGCGGGTCAAGTCGGCGATGGTGTACCCGATCGTGGTCATCTTCGTCGCCTGCGTGATCGTCGGCTTCATCCTGTACTTCATCATCCCGAAGTTCGAGGCCATCTTCAAGGACTTCGGCGTGCCGCTGCCCGGCATGACGATCTTCCTGATCGAGGCCAGCCACTTCCTCATCAAATACTTCTACATCGTCT
Source organism: uncultured Planctomycetota bacterium (assembly GCA_963777695.1). GTDB lineage: Bacteria > Planctomycetota > Planctomycetia > Isosphaerales > Isosphaeraceae > CAVZRC01. The sequence continues at coordinate 3,421,266 of CAVZRC010000004.1, read as the reverse complement.
TCCTGACGCCGCTGTTCATCTGGATCTTCCTGAAGCTGGTGTATCGCAACAAGACGGGGGCGTATATAGGCGACCGGATCTTACTGATGATCCCGGTCATGGGGATGATCGTCGAGAAATCGACGGTCGCGCGGACGATGCGGACCCTCGGCACCCTGGTGCAGTCGGGCGTGCCGATCCTCGAGTCGCTGAACATCGTCCGCGACACCGCCGGCAACATGGTCTTCGAGCGGGCCTTCACGCGGATCTACGAGAGCATCCGCGAGGGCGAGACGATCGCCCAGCCGCTCAAGGAAGCCCGGATCGTCGACGACATCGTCGTGAACATGATCGACGTCGGCGAGGAGACCGGCGACCTCGACACCATGCTCAACAAGATCGCCGACAACTACGACGAGGAGGTCGAGACGGCCGTCGAGAGCCTCGTGAGCCTGCTCGAGCCGATCATGATCGTCGTCCTCGGCGGCATCATCGGCTTCATCGTCATCGCCCTGTTCCTCCCGCTGATCACGCTGATCTCGAAGCTCTCCGGCTGAGAGATGATCCCGGTAAGGTGGATGGAACCCACCGGGCTCCCTGATCCCGGTAGGGTGGGTGAAACCCACCGGGCTCCTGGATTGGCAAGGATTCGGCGGGTTTCACCCGCCCTACGAACTGCGAGCAACGATCGGGGCGCTCGATGGCGCCCCGAATCATCCTGGTAGAACACCCAACTCGCGATCAGGCCAGATGGTGCTCGCAGAGCACCCCACATTGAGGAAGACCCATGACCCGTCCCACGACAACACCGGCCGCCGCTCGCCGACGACGGACGGTCACGGCCCGGATGCCAAGAGGCTTCACGCTCGTGGAGCTGCTTGTTGTCATCGTCATCCTGGCGGTCCTGGCCGCCCTGTTGCTGCCGGCGATCAACGCGGCGGTCAGGACGGCGAAGAACGCGGCCGTCTCGGCGGAGATCAACCAACTCGCCCAGGCGCTGGAGCAGTTCAAATCCAAGTTCGGTGCCTATCCCCCGAGCCGCGTCCTGCTGGTGGAGAATGGCAACTACAGCACCTACCTCAACAGCAATGCGTCGATGAGTTCCATCGATTCGAGCTCTCCCGGCACGGGCGACATCACGGTCGGCCAGCTCGCGACCCGGACCCTGACGGCCTTCCGGCAGATCTGGCCTCGCGTCCAGTTGAGCACCAACGGCTCGTCGCCGCCCAACCTCAACACGAACTTCTATTACGACTTCAACGGCAACGGCACGCTCGATGGGGCCTACATCCTCCACGGCCACGAATGCCTGGTCTTCTTCCTGGGCGGCGTGCCCATCTACGATCCCGCCACGCAAGGTTTCGGGATGACGGGCTGGGGCAAGGATCCGACCAACCCATTCAGCAATAACATCGTCGGCAACAGCATGTACAACGCCAATCGGGAGACCCCTTACTTCGAATTCAACGCCGGGCGGCTGTTCGCGGACCCCACCAACCCGACGACCCCGCATATCCCGGGCTACTACGACACGCTCGGCAGCCAGCCGCCTCTGAGTGCGACCGGCACGGAGCCGACCAATTTTTACGCCTACTTCAACGCCTATGGCAACGGGAACTACGACCCGAACGACGTGAATTTCCATGAGACCGATAACCTGGGTTCGTCACTACCGATCGAGCTCCAATATACTGTCGGCTTCTACACCTTCGGCAGCACGTTCAACGCCTTATACGGCCGTCTCGCCCTCGCCCAATCCCTACACCAGCACGCAGACGGCAGGGACCGCGAGCGGGACCATCACCTACCAGAAGCCGCAGTCGTTCCAGATCATCTCCTCGGGGATCGACGGGATGTACGGCGTCGGCGGCCAGTACCAGTCGGCCACGACATCGGCGTCAGTCCCGTTGCCGTTGGACGTCAATCATACGGTCAACACGTCCGACGGCTCCATCCGTCAGCGCGAGTACGACAACGTGAGCAATTTCAAGTCGGGGACACTCTACTGAGTCCGTAAGGGCAATCCCCCGGCGAACGCCATTCAGAACAGGCCGATATCGAGGTTTCCGGCCCGCCCACAGCCGCCCGCACCGGGCGGCGGGCGACGGCCCCGATCGGGAAACGAACCGTCCTTCCGCGTCCCAGGCTGGGTGCGGGGCGCCGGGAGAGGGGAGTGAGATGCGATGAGAGGGACCACGCAAGTTGACGGGGAACGACTGATGCCTGATGCCCGCGCCGCGAGGCGTGGGAGACGGCCAAGCACGCACTCGAAAGAGGAGAAGGGGTTCACCCTCATCGAGCTGCTGGTGGTCATGGTGATCATCTCGATCATCCTCGTCTTCATCCTCAACGCCGGGATGGAAGCCCGTCGCCGCGCCGAGGAACGCGCCACCCAGGCCCTGATCACCAAGCTCGATGTGGGTCTCAGCGAGCGGTTCGAGGCGCTCCTCATGACCCGCCCCGACTACAACAACGCCCACCTCGCCATGGGGGCCATCGCCAACCAGAACGCGACACAGCCCATACAGGGCTACCTGCGGGCCTCGGTCATCGCCTGGTATGACTACGTGAAGAGCGAGATGCCCGACGTCTTTTACGTCCAGAACACGTCGGGCCCCTATCCGCTGAATTTCGCGGCGAACCCGTACCCGGGTACACCCACGGACCCGAACAACTTGGGGAACTACATCCTTCCCCTGGGCAACTCGATCGCGGCCACCGGCAGCATCCAGGCCCTGGGTGCCGGCAACACCTTCAACCCGGCGGGGACCGGGGTCTACGGGGCCTCCTACCCGGCCGCAGCCGGTCTGTACAAGAACCTCGGGTACCTGCCCCAGGGCTACGATGGCGTGGACAACAACGGCAACTTCATGATCGACGAGCTGGCCGAGGGCGCCCCCAGCGGCAGCCCCGCCCTCGCCACGGTCGAGGCGAACCTGGCCAAGCACACGCACAACACGGCGCGCTCGGAGATGCTCTATGCCCTCCTCGTCGAGGGTCGGGGGCCGCTGGGCTCGATCTTCAACCGCGACGACTTCACCGACAAGGAAGTGCAGGATACCGACCAGGACGGCCTGCCCGAATTCGTCAACGCCTGGGGCCAGCCCCTCCAGTTCTTCCGATGGCCGCTCCTGTATCACTCCGACATCCAGCGCGGCCAGTCGATCGCACAGACCAACACGGGCGGGACGGTCTCCTGGACGCTCAACTCTCCTTACCTGACCGCTTTCCAGGAGCGCGAGCAGGATCCGCTCGACCTCAACCAGCAACTCATGGCGCCCGCGTGGTGGTCGAGCAGCTATAACAACGTATCGATCCTGGGCATCACCGGAGTGGCCGGCTCGAGCCCATACAACGCCAGCGGGAGGCGCCAGGCTTTCGAGTCCTTCTTCCACCGGCTCACCGAACCGCTCGGAGCCGGCGGAGGTCAATATTTCTGGGATCGTGGCACGACCTACGGCGGTCGACGGGCCTTCTACTCCAAGTTCCTCATCGTCTCGGGCGGACTGGATCAACAACTCGGTGCGTTCCTCTACTCCGACGCAGCGATGAAGAGTCTCGGCAACGGCGCGGCGACGGCCTTGATCGCCAACGAGAACAACGCCATGCCGTTCGGCCTCGATGTGGCCGACTTCACCCAGCACCCGAGCGTCCAGACTTCCACGATCTCGTACAACCCCTCGATCGACCCAACGACCCCGTCCAGCTCCGACCTGCTCCAGGCGGCCCAGGACGATATCAGCAACCAGAACATCCAGGTCAGTGTCGGGATCGGAGGCTCGGGATGATCCTCTTTTGTCCGTTGTCCGTTGTCCGTTGTCCGTTGTTCGCAAGCGGGCAGGCTGAGGCCAACGCAGATAACCCCGTTAGGCAAAGACGCACCCGAAAACCCATGCGCCTGGTCGGCACCACGCGGCGATCCAGAAAAGTGGAGACACACTCATGAGGCCCGGCGCCACACGACCAAGGACTAAGGACCAAGGACCAAGCACTAATAGGGGCTTCACCCTCATCGAGCTCCTGGTGGTCATCCTGATCATCCTCATCATCAGCGCTGTGGCCCTGCCGGTCGTCTTGCCGGCCTTCTCTCACCGCCAGGTGAGCGAGGCCGCGCGGATCCTCCAGGGGGCCTTCGTCGGCGCCCACGACAACGCCATCCATAACAACCGGCCGAGCGGAATCCGACTGCTCCCCGATCCGGTGTTTAACGGAGGCTTCAATGCATCGACGGGTCAGCTCGACCCGACGCAGATCCTGGCGTGCAACCGGATCATCCCGATTGACCCGGCGCCGGAGTATTCCGAAGGTTATGTGAACATTAATCTCACTCCTCCGACGCCGTCATTGCTGGTGCCGTATCCGGTACCGGGAAACAACAACAATATCGTCTATCCGATCTTCGGGGCGGTCCCGGCGCTCTTGCCGGGTGCGGGTGCACCCAATGTCCTGATGGTCGAGGAGAGCTTCTTCGTACCCGGCTCGCTCCAGCCCAACCCGCCCACCTCGTGGTTCTGGAACATCCGTGTCGGCGACAAGATTCAGATCAACAACGCCGGTCCGTGGTACACCGTCATCGGCCCGATGACCGTCGGTCCGGCTGGGGGCAACTCGGAACTGTTCGTCAACGTGGGACTTCCGGGAACCACATCTCCGCTGGTGCGGCCGAATATCATCAACAACAACAATGCCGGAAACTACTTTCCCGACTTCCTCTTCTTGGTGAACGGCCAGGACGACAACAAGAACGGCTGGGTCGACGAGGGATGGGATGGGGTGAACAACAACAACGACACCAGTCGTTTGGTTAACGAATTGGCCGAATGGCAAGCCAACCTTGGATTCAACTCAGTCAGCGGTGTATCAAACGTCCCACCGGAAGCTGAACAATGGCTGGGCTCGATCGGTACCCATGGCGTCACTAATGTGCCCTACACCATCCAGAGGCGTCCGGCCCCCACCACCAACGCCCGTGAGATCGCACTGCCGACGAACGTGGTCATCGACCTGACGAGCTGGGGTTCGTCGCTGGAGCGTTCACGGGTTCCAGCGGGCGCATTCAATCAATTTACGGGCTACGTGGACATTGTGGTCAATCCGGACGGGACGATCGTGCCCAACACCATCTACTCGTCCCCCTCGACTTCCGGGCTCGGGTCGGCTTTCATCCACCTCTGGCTGGCGGAGCGCAGCGACCTGGCCGCGCCGGACACCACCCAGTCGAGCGCGCCGTATCTACCACTGCCACAGGGGTTGGCCCCAACTCGATTCGCCGGCGGCACCGAGATTAAGGGCGAATATCGCCTGCTCACGATCTTCAATCGGACTGGCCAGTCTGCCACGATCGATGCGATGCCGTTCGACATCACCAACCTCGGCACGGCGAACTACAACACGAGCCTCCCGTTCCTGGGGGCGCAACAGGGTATCAGTGGGGGGCCTTGATCATGGTCGGTGCATGGACAGGAAGACGGCCTCGGCCGCGGCCGGGCATCACGCTCACCGAGATCTTGATCGCCATCATGATCATGGGCATCGGCCTGGTCTCGCTGGCGACCTTGTTCCCGATCGGGCTCCTGCGGCTCCGCGACGCGAATCGGTACAGTCGCTCCGCGACCTTGTTGCAAACCGCCGCCGCGGACGCATCGGCGCGGGGGCTGCTCAACGGCCAGTCGTTCAGTTACGCCGAATCGTTCAATTACAAGTTCGGCTTTTCGCCGTGGTACTACTCGGCAACTCTGGCGAACGCCGCAGTGCCAACGTATCCACCCAGCTACAACCCGTTGATCCAGGACACCGCCTACTACGGCGATGACCCCTACGACACGAACAATCCCGGATTCCCTTTCAGTCCGAACGTTCCCATGGTCACCAACATGTCCCAGGGCGGGGCCGGGCTCCCCTTCGCATACGACCCGCTCTGGCGTTATCAGACCCTCAGCACCGCCAATGGTACGCCCGGCTACTACCTGGGCGATACCTACGAGGCTCGCTTCGCCTCAGGCATCGGCTTCATCCGCAACGATTCGGACGGCAACCCTCCCAGCGCCCACGGCCTTCCGCGACTCACCAACTTCAACCGTCCTTATGTGGTCAACGGGCAGAACGTCGAGACCCCGATCATGCCCGCGGCGCTCTTCGTGCCGAATATCTTCGTCTCGCAGGAGGACGTCGTCTGGCAGGACGCGAAGATTAACACCTACACCATCGACGGCGCCACGGGCAACTCCGCGATCTCGGTCTTCGGCCCCAGCCCGGTGATCCCCGACCTGAATACGTCCGGCTCGGGGACTCCCTCGATCGACTGGCGATTCTCCTGGATGTTCACGGGCCAGCAGACCAGCAGCAGCAACGCCTCCTGCTTCGACGGCAACATCGTCATCTTCGAGAACCGTCCGTTCGGGATCCAGGTGCCGTCGATCATGCCGAACGCGCCGGCGGCACCGCTCCAGGCGTACCAGGTCGAAGGCGAGACGGTCGTCGAGGCCGTCTTCGGCGTCAGCAATGCCGTCATCCCACCCGGGGGGCCGCAGGCGGCAGGTGCGGGGAACCCGGGCTACGGCTCCGCCGCCGACCACACCGTCCTCCTGCGATGGAACGACCAGTTGCCCGACCCGGTCGTCCGCGTCGGTGATTGGATCGCCGACGTCACCTACGAGCGCCGGACCAATTTCGTCGTGAGCCGGTTCCTCAGCTACCCCCAGATCAACAATCCCAACGCACCTGGTGGCCTCCAGAACTGGGCCAACAACCTGGAGTGGGACAACCTGCCCCCCCAGCGCTGTTACTGGTACCAGGTTCAGAAGACCCAGCCCATCGTCCCGGACCCGAGCGTCGCCGGTCATCGTTCCATGACCGTCTATGTCAACCAGTCGCTAGTCTCCCGGACGGTCTTGCAAGGCAACGGCCAGCCGCTCTTCCTGAATGCGGCCCTGATCGCCCCCAACGTCGTCAACGTCATCCCTCAGACGATCTTCTCGCGGTAGTCATCGGCCGTGAATCGATCCCGGTAGGGTGGGTGAAACCCACCGAAGCGCCTGCGAATCCCCAGGTCTGGTGGGTTTCACCCGCCCTACCGGGATGAGCTCTTGATAGTCATTAGACATCAGTAAGCCGTTGTTCGAGTCATCGTCCGGAGGCCACGCAGGTCACCCCTGCCGACCGCGGCCGTCACTGTGGAGCGGAACAATGCTCGCGAATGATCGAAGACCGAACACCAGGAAGGGCGTGACCCTGGTCGAGATGCTGGTCACCGTGGCCATCCTGGTGATCATCATGACGGTCCTGGTGCAGATCTTCCAGTCGGCGACCGGCGCGGTCACCGCGGCGCAGCAGCTCCAGCAGATCGACGACCAGCTCCGCCGGCTCAACAGCGTGATCCGCGGCGACCTCGAAGGGGTCACGGCCCGGTTCACTCCGCCGCTCGATCCGGCCATGAACCTCGGCTATTTCGAGTACGGCGAGAATGAATTCGCCGACAATCAGGGCGAGGATAGCGACGATTACATCCGGTTCACCGCCAAGGCCCCTGCGGGCCGGCCGTTCCTGGGCCGGATGTTCATACCGCCATCGATTGAGATGATCAATGGTTGGAGCGCAAACCAGCTCGCAACGTATCTCCAGTCCCAGCCGGTCACGATCACCAGCGACTACGCCGAGATCATCTATTTCCTCCGCAATGGCAACCTCTATCGTCGCGTCTTGCTGATCGCCCCCGAACTTCAATCGGCCATCGTGCCGGTGAGCACAACACTCGGCGCCAATGGCGTTCTGCAGCAGGGCGTCCTGCCGAACGGAAATACGTTTACTTTCCAGCCATCGATTTTCGGGACCAATGTAAGCTGGCAAGGACTGAACGACCTGTCGGCGCGACCGAACGGCACCGGACCGAATACGAACATTCTCAGCCAGATGAACGCCACTCAATCGTTGATCTCCCAGGCCCAGCAGACGATTGTCCTGAACACGCTGGGCGATCTCACCAACCGCGAGAACCGATTCGCCTACTCGCGGTTCGCGAACGACTTCACCGACGCGAATACTCCGAGTGTACCCAACAAGCCCGATGGGGTGCCTGACGACGCCAACGGCGACAATGTCCCCGACCTCTACCCGTCGCTTTACCCGAACGTCTTCAACACGGGCCTGTTCAACGCGCCGGGCTACGCGGGCAACAGCACGGCGATCAACCTCCTGGCCTTTCCTTACATCTTCCCGGGTGCCTACTCGAAGGCCCAGGCGCTCACGAGCGACTCCTTCGGCTGGATCCACGCACCCTCGCCGTATGCTAACGCCAGCGGGACCTCGGTCCAGTTCGATATGGGCGGGCTGGCCTATCTCAACGGCCTGAATCACAACCCGCTGGACGTGGGCGACAACTTGCCCACCCCGGCCAATCCCGCGATCGGTGCGGGTGGGCAGACCGAGCAGAATCTCCTCCAGACCTGGTGGGGCTTTCCCACATGGCGTGAGACGCTCTCGCCCAGCTGGATCGATCCAGCCATGCAGGTGAATGTCGGCCCCGTGCTCCTGCACGCGGGGAACTCCTCGCCCGCGCAGCCGATCGCATTGAATCCCCTGGTGGCGGGAGAAGTCAATAGCGGCATCGTGGACAACTCGGGCAATATCCGCCAACTGCTCCCGGCGATGACGTCGGTATGGCGGAATACGCCACAGCTCTTCACCGATGGTTGGGGCGGCGGGAATAACGGCACCTCGAATTCCTTCTACCCCCAGACCGGCAACACGCTCTGGAATTCCCTGACCTGGGAAGACGACCTGATCATGACAAACGTGCGGAGCTTCGACGTCAAGGCGTACGACAACGCCCTGGCCAATTATGCCGACCTGGGCTGGGGCGACGATCTCCGGCTGTACCAGCCCTACACGACCGTGAACGGGGCCATGAACCCGGCCACGCCTCCGTACATCGCAGGCAACCTCGCGCTGGCGCCGAATGTTGCCGGCACCACGCTCACGCCATTGATCGCCTGGCCGCCTATCAATATCAACACGAATACCAACACCACGGTCTACAATCTATTCCAGACGTTCGCCCACGAGGGTCGGATGCCTCCGTTGACCAGCGACCTAGTCCTCGACGCCCAGTACGGCCTGGCGACGAATTATCTCCCCGGTGGCAGCGGCTACCTCACGGTCAACGGCGGGAATTACAATGGCGGCAACGTCGGCGACAACAACAATGGAGTCGTCCGCCTGCGGCGTGTCTGGGATTCCTGGTCCACCGAATACAGCCGGGCGCCGGGTACTGGGGTTATTCTCAACCCAAATGCCACGAATAACGGTTTCCCAGTTGGCCCTCCGTTCTCGCCGCCGATCTATCCGTCGTACCCGCCGCCCTATCCGGCGCCGCTCCGCGGCATCCAGATCCAGATCCGGGTCGCCGATCCCACCAGCCAGCGGATCAAGTCGCTGACGATCCGGGAGGACTTCACGGATAAGCTCTGATCGAGCGGCAGGCAAGTCATCGGCCCGGAAGTCTGGAGAAGCACAAATGACCACCGCGACGACCCACATGACACCGGCGGCCCCCGCCCCGCTCGAAATCCCGGGCCCCGTCGCGCACGTCCCCTCCCTCGAAGAAATCTACCGGCTGACGGACGTCCCCGAGCGACGGGTGATGTTCCGCGGCGTGGATTGGGCCTTCTATGAGGACCTGGTGGACTCGATCCCGGAAGAGAGAAACCTCCACGTCGATTATGACGGGAAGGACCTCGAGATCATGTCGTTGGGGCGAAGGCACGGGAAACGTAGCAATCTGTTGGGTCAGTTCGTCGAGGTGGTCTCCCAGGAATTTTCGATCCCATACTCCAGCCTGGAGGACACGACCTGGAAACGGCCCGAGACAATGCGCGGGCTACAGTCCGACAAATGCTATTATTTCCTGCCCGAAAAGCTGGCGGCCGACGCCGAGGCCCTCGGGCGCGATTCGGATGATATCGCCGACTACCCCAACCCCGATCTCGCGATCGAGGTGGACATCTCGCGGCCCCAGGTCGATCGCGCGGGGATCTACGCGGCGCTTCGCGTCACCGAGGTCTGGAGGCTTGATGTCAACGAAATCATCGTCGAACGCCTGACGTCCGATGGGACGTATGCAGCCGTCGATTCCAGTGGTTTCTTACCGGTTAATTCCATGGAAATCCGGCGCTGGATCGTCGAGGAGGATCCAACTGATGAATCGGCCTGGGCGCGGCGGTTACGCGCCGAGGTGAAGAAGAAAGCGAGACGGTTGACTCGAGCCGCTCGTCGGCGCGGTGAAGGAAAGTAAGTTGCGAGGGTAAGAGGCTCGCCCCCCGAATTGGCAAGTCATCGGCCCGGAAGCCTGGAGAAGATCCCATGACCACCACGACGACCCACGCGACCCCGGCAGCTCCCGCCCCGCTCGAATTACGGGGTCCCGTCGCGCAGGTCCCCTCCCTCGCAGAGATTTACCAGCTTACGGACATTACCGACCGGCGGGTGGTCTTCCGAGGCGTGGATTGGGCTTTCTACGAAGAGTTCGTGGACTCGATCCCGGAGCGGACCAATATCCATGTCGCCTACGACGGCAGGGACCTGGAGGTCATGGCAATTGGCCCGGATCACGAAGACCTGAAGTATTCACTGGGACAGTTCGTCAGTCTCGTCGCGGCACAATTCGGAATCCCCTGCAAAGGACTGGGCCAGACGACATGGAAGCGACCACAGCTCTACCGGGGACTGGAAGCCGATCAGTGCTTTTACTTCCGTGCTGAGAAAGTGGCCGCGATGGTCCATTTGCGTCGTTCCAAGGATATCGCCGCCTATCCCAACCCTGATCTGGCGATCGAAGTCAACATCTCCCGGCCGGAAGTCGACCGGCCTGGTATCTATGCCGCACTCGAAGTGACCGAGATCTGGCGCTCCGATGGCGAGAACATCATTATCGAGCGCCTGACATCGAATGGAACATATGAGCCTGTGGAAACGAGCGGTTTCCTGCCCGTGCGGGCCGAGGAGATCCGGCGCTGGGTCCTTGAAGAAGATACGAGCGATGACACCGCCTGGATAGGACGGTTGCGCGACGAGATGAAGAAGAAATCGCGGCAGTTGGCTCGAGCTGCTCGTCGGCGCGGTGAAGGCAAGTAAGTTGCGAGAGTGTGAGGCTCGCCCCCGAATTGGCAAGTCATCGGCCCGGAAGCCTGGAGAAGATCCCATGACCATCGCGACAACCCACATGACCCCGGTGGCTCCCGCCCCGCTCGAAATCCCGGGCCCGGTCCTTCGCGTCCCCTCGCTCGATAAGCTCCACCGTCTCACGGATGTCCCCGACCGACGTGTGGTGTTCCGTAGTGTGGATTGGGCCTTCTATGAAGAATTGGTCAACTCGATCCCCGGGGGGAGCAACATCCACGTCGATTACGACGGTAGGGACCTGGAGGTCATGAGCAAGGGGGCGATCCATGAAAAGATCAACCGTCGCTTGAGTCGCTTGATCGATATCGTCACCGAAGAATGGGAAATCGACTTTACGGGACTGGGTGAGACGACCTGGAAACGTCAGCAACTCTCCCGTGGGTTCGAAGCCGACCAGTGCTATTACTTCCTTCCGGCGAAGCTCGCGCAAGAGCTCGCGGCGGCGCAGCGCGGTGGCGATATCGACGACTATCCCAATCCCGATCTGGCGATCGAGGTCGATATCTCCAGGCCCCAGGTTGACCGCGCGGGGATCTACGCCGCACTCGGTGTGACGGAGCTCTGGCGATTCGACGGCGAGACCCTGGTCTTCGAGCGATTAACGCCAGACGGGACCTACGCCGCCGTCACCTCCAGCGGATTCCTCCCGGTCGAGTCGGAGGAAGTTCGTCGCTGGATCCTTGAGGATCCGCGAACCGTGAGGGATTGGGCGCAGTGGGTCAGGGCGGAGGTCCGAAAGAAGCGCGACGCTGGGACACCGAGGCCCTAGCGTGTGTTATGAACGGATTCACGGAACAGTCGATCATCAGACAACGTCCAATACTTTACGGATTGAGATCGGGATTCCCGAGCGGCAACAGGCCTGAGCCGCGGGGATAATCGGAATCGCGAGGAATGAACAAGGAGAGACTTGTCCCATGCTAGCCAATTCACGATATCACAAGCAGGCGCAGCGCGGGATCGTCCTGGTCCTGGTCCTCGCGATGCTCGGCCTGCTGGCCCTGATCGGGGTCACCTTCGCCACCTTCAGCGGCCAGGCGAAGATCAACACGAAGAACTACTTCCAAGGTGTGCTCGCCCCTCAGGATGACGAGCTGATGGATTTCGCCCTGTCGCAGTTGATCACCGACACCGGCGACGCCCACTCGGCGATCCACGGCCACAGTCTCGCCCGCGACATGTACGGCAGTGACGCCAATAACAACGGCTATATGCCCTTCCACCCGACCTACGGCGGCCCGTTCTACATCACGGGCATCACTCTGGTCGGCGGCTCGATCTATCAGATCACGACGAACATCCAGCAGAACGACCCCAATTTCTACGGCGTCAACTTCCGGCGGTGGATCATGAAGGTCTCGTACACCGGGACCACTACGGCGCCCTCGGTGAACTCGCCCTATCAGCCTCCGTCGGCGAATGGGGCGACGGCGACCTCATACTCGACGGTCAGCCTGAATACCAATCAGCCGGCGAGCCAGACATTCGAGATCATCGCGGACAGCGGCTTCAATAGCACCTCCAATGCGGCACGCGGGTTCAACATCGTGCTAAACGACGCCGCCACGAACCTGATCAACTGGGGATACATGATCCCGGCCAGTGTCTCCGGCGTGGCAGGCGGCAGCGCCGTAGCGGCCGCCGCCTCGCAGCTTCCCGGCCAGTATCTGTATCATGTCGCGGCCAATAACCTGAATCCTGGATTGGCCTTCCCCTTCAGCCTCGACGGCCGCTGGCTCCATGCGTTCAACGGGACGGGGATGGGGGCCAATGCGACCCATGGCAATTTCCGCTACAACGGCCTCTCCGGCAACTACCTGACCGGCACCTCCGCGGGCATGGATGAGGATTACGACGCCTGCGACCTGGAGAACTGGTTCCTCGCCATCCAGAGTGCCGATGGCCAGGTGGTGATCCCCTCCTTCCACCGGCCGGGGATTCTCCGGCACGACCTGGTCAATGGGGCCGACGATTGGAACGTGAACTACCGGTTCCCCAACGGCCTGCTCTTGCCACCCAATACCGATTCGCTGTCGCGGATCCTCCGGCCGGTCGCGGCCGACGGCAACGACGCGGCGACGTTCAAGGACCTGGTCCCTGATCCCGGCACCGGCAAGATCACCTACGACGTCGACAACGACGGCGACGGCGTCACCGACTCGGTCTGGCTCGACCTGGGCTATCCGTCACGCCGCGATTCTCGAGGCCAGCTAACCAAGCCGCTGTTCGCCTTCATGGTCATCGGCCTCAACGGGCGGATCCCGCTCAACACGGCCGGGAACCTCGCGTCCCAGAACTCCGCGAACTCGAACCTGACCGCGGGTTATTCCCACACCGAGCACTTCGGCAACTCGGTCAGCGAGATCGACCCGACTTATGCCCTCCAGAATGCCTACCAGGGGCAAGTCAGCGACTTTGATCCGTTCAACTCGTTGATCACCGCGCCCAACACGACGGCCTCCACCTACTGGAATGGGCCGCTCACGATGATCCAGGGCACGACGGTCCCGACGAACAACACACAAGTAGACAACGCCGTCAACCAGCAGGGCAATTATGAATCGCAAGATGTCCGACTGACCCAGCTCCGCAACCTCCTGGCCGGTACACGCCCGCAGACCAATCCGTTATCGGCCGCCAACGGTTCGATCAATGGCGATGCCAACCTGATCTTCGGGGCTTTCGGCGGTAGCGCAAGCGGACAGTCCTACGTCTTCCCCAACTCGATCGCCGATTACCCCATTACGCTCCAAAATGGCACCGTACTCGGCGATATCCCTTCGAGCTTCACGGATCCCGCCGGAAATATCCTGGTGCAGCGTACGACGGCACCGGTCGGCGGGCGTTGGGGCGAAGCGGCCTCGGTCTCCGGGGTACCGTTTGTCAACCCCGCCACCGGCACCGGCACACCGCTCAATCTGGTCCAGATCAATTACGCCAACCCCGTCCGTGCCGGCTATTCGTTCGACATCACCGACCTGCTCAATGCCATCACGGCCGGGACCGCCTACGACGGCAACGGCGACCCTATCTTCCCTCGCGACGCGGCCGATGACAATTACAACGCGTTCGACGTCTTCCCGCCGCGCCTGACGGGCGAGCAGGGCGACTTCGACTACTTCGACGCCACCGGATCGCTGCTACTCCCTGTCGAGCGATTCCGGCGCTTCGTGACGCCGATGGACATCAACGGCAGCGGTCGCGTCTCCCAGTTCAACAATTCGGCCAGCAATGGCCGGATCGGCCGCGGCCAGAATCTGGGCCCGGACAACTTCGGCCGCGTCCAGTTCTCGAGCTATTACCGGCCGGGCGGAGCCCCGGGCGTGATCGGGACGAATTATCACTACGACACCGCCACGACCCCGCCGTCATATACCGCCGTGAGCGGGTCGCTCGGGGCGATCTACTACCCCGAGAGCACGCCGCCCGCGAGCCCGGCAGCGACCAGTCCGGCCCCTCCGGCGCCTCCTTATAACGCGGCGAGCTCCGACCCGTTCTACGCCAGCGGGCCTAACATAGGCGTCGCGACGAACGGGACGAATCAGACCTCTCCCGTGTATTGGCCCACCTACTTGCCCGACAGGACCAATAATCCGTTCCACGGCTTCGAATCGTACAAGTTGCCGAACCTCATGCAGAGTCCGGGCACGGCGACGACCTATGCGAGCTACAACAACTTCAACCCCCAGCAGATCGGCGGCATGCCGGTCGACCAGAATCCGCTAGTGGTGGGGGCTACGACGGTCAACAATGTCCCTGCGGCGTTCCCCACCTACGACAATAAGGTCAATTCCTCTCACAAATCCGACGGCGAGAACGAAGCCGACGAGATGAATCTCTACGCGCCGAACCCGCTGCTCGACTCGCCCTTCGAAATCAGCGATCTCGAGTGGCTCTACCGTCAACAGGACATCGACGGCGCTTCGCTGACCAGTCGGCTCTCGCAGCTCGCCCCGATCAGCTTCACCAACGCGATCGACGGCTCCCGCAGGCGCCGGCTCTTCTCGCTGGATGCCTGGGAGACGAACAACTTCGTCTGGGCCAACGACAACCCCGGCAACGCATTCCCATACAATAGCCGGTTCACCAATGTACAAAACGCCAGCCTCGCGAACCTGACCGGGCGCAACGTTCTCAACTACACGCCGTCGCTGGCCCAGCGCGACAAGAAGATCAACCTGAACTACCCGCTCCCCGTATCCAACGACTGCAACGAGCCCGTCCGCCAGAAGTGGATCCGCGAGACCTACCAGCTCCTCAAGTTCATCCTGCCGCCCGACTCGGTCGATACGGCCGAGGAGCTGGCGCAGCTCAGCCAGTTCGTGATCAATATCATCGACTTCCGCGACCCCGACGCGACGATGACCCACTGGGTCAACCCGGACGTCGTCTTCACCGCCAGCACCGCCACGAACGCGTACCCCACGTTGACCATCAACTACAACAATGGCAACCTCGATCAGTTCGGCATGGAGTACAACCCGGTCGCCATCAACGAGGTGCTGGCCTACTCGTTCCAGACCCGGCAGGCGTCCCCGAATGTCACGGCGACCGAGAGCGGCCGGTTCTTCATCGAGCTGGTCAACACGCTGACCGCCGCCTACAACGCGAATTTCAACAACACGACTCCGACGGACCCGAATAATTACTACGCCAACCAGGCCAGTTCGCTCAACCTGGGCGGGTTCAATTATGCCTCCACCGCCTCCCTGTCTGATCCCTACGGCGGCGGTTGCTGGGACCTGGTCTTCACGGCCGATAACGGGGCCAGCCGGCCCGATCCTTTCTCGGGCCAATTGGCCTACAGCACCGTCAGCAACTATTATGGATTGATCCCCCTGCACCGGGATTCCTTCTATGCCCTCGGTACCCTGCCTCCTCTCGTCGCCCCGACCGCGACCACGCCCCTGAACAATGGCGACCCCACCCTCATCCCCGTCAGCCCCAACCCACCCGGGACTGCTAACCTCCCGACGACGATTCCGGTACAACTCCCCACCACCCAGACGAATCCTCCCACCAACTACTTCTACGTGCTAAGCGACCCGAGCCCCGGCAACGAGTCCAGCAGCCTGTCGCCGACTTCGACGTCCACGCCCACGCCCCAGCAGGGTACGCAGGTAGGGCCGCCGGTCACGCAGCAACTCCAAGCCGCCTACGACCCGATCACGGGCGCCACGTCAACTTTCAACGCCGGTGGGACCATTACTAACACGACGCCCCTTGCCTCGAGCAACCCTTCCATCCTCTGGCGACTCGGGATTCTCCCGGGCATGACCGCCGGCGCCACGGATGGGACCGCCGCCACTCAGCCGACTAACTTCGGCTGGAAGCTTCCCACGCCCCTGCCGTC
Source organism: uncultured Planctomycetota bacterium (assembly GCA_963777695.1). Classification (GTDB taxonomy): domain Bacteria; phylum Planctomycetota; class Planctomycetia; order Isosphaerales; family Isosphaeraceae; genus CAVZRC01. Next base: position 3,404,759 of record CAVZRC010000004.1, on the reverse strand, counting down.
CTTCAGCTCGGTGGGGTCTGCCCAGTACTACTGGGTCTGCCTGCGGCGGCCGGCCAATCCCTTCGCCCCGGTCTCGGCGACCAACCCGATGGTCGTGGTCAACTCGATGCGATTCCCCTTCATCGACGGCTCGGGCTCCTCGTGGAACTATGACTCGGTCAATAAGGCCTGGCAGGTCACGAGTACCGCCAACACCATCTACTCGGCGCAGCGGCTCCAGCCGTATCGTGGCGGGCAGGCCGTGCCGCCCCCGTACCTCACCGGCACCGGGCCGACCCAGACGCCGCCCGATTCGCGCTACGGATATACCGAACAGATCTGCTTCCCCGAGCTGCCCACATATCGCTTCAATAACTACGCGTATTCCACGATCGGATCGACGAAATACCCGTTGACGAACAACATCGTCTTGCACACCCTGGGGCAGCCCAACAGCGCGGCCGAGAACTGGGATTACCTGGTCTTCAACGACCGCGACTTCAGCAGCGTGGCCGAGCTGATGCTGGTGCCGGGCTGCCCGCCGGGCCTGTTCACCAAGCAGTTCGTCGAGTTCGCGCCGTCGCAGATCAATGCGTTCAATATCTTCAGCCAGGTCACGCCGACGATCACGCCCCTTTTTACCAGCACGAGCACGGTCGCCACGACGGCCAAGGACCCGACCCTGTTCAACTCGGGCACGTTCGGCTTCGGGTCGATGACCGGGCCCGGGGCGACCGCGCCGTTCATGTCGGTCTCGGCGGCCAGTTCGCCCACCGCGCTGGTGTTCCCCGGGACCCCGCCGACCTCGGCCTACACGTCGGTGACCGCGGGGGTTTCCCAGAACTCGATCACGACGGTGCCGAGTTTCCCCTCGAGCCTCGCATCGACCTCCCTGCCGAGCACAGTCCCCACGCCGGTTCAGCCCCACACCTACCCCTACCTGGTCAACAAGTTCTTCTACACGGGGGCGTCGTCTTTCCTCTATCCGCCGCTGGTGTATCCCAACACGTCGAACGGCGTGGAGGCGTTGACGACACAAGGCGGCGCCGGTACCACCGACCCATCCTCCTCGTCGAGCCAGCCCGTCGTGGGCGGGCCTGGCGCCGACGGCTGGTTCAAGATGTTCGACTTCTTCGAGGTCCCCAGCCAGATGACCGGCGCCATCGGGCCGGTCGCCCAGGGGGCCAACTTCGACTGGGCGCGGCAGGATTCCAAGCCCGGATTGATGAACGTCAACCTGATCATCGACGAGGAGGCGTTCTTCGCCGTATTCGGCCGCCAGAATTCCTCCTTCACCCAGACGTTGCTCAACGGGATCGAGCTCCCGCCCTGGCCTCAGGCACTTACAGCCTCCCGTTGACGTCCAATGCCAATGGCAATGGCCAGCCGATCCCCCCGATCCCCTACAACTGGTCGCCGGTCCCGCTGGTCGTCTCCGCGCTCCAGGCCAACGGCGCCCCGAATTACGTCTATCCGATCAGCCCAGTCCCTCCGCTCGGTACGAATGTGGCGGCCTTCAACGTAAGTAACGGCTACCTGGCCACGGACCCCATCCTGCAGCAGTGGAACAATTACACCGGGGGTACTCCGGTCCCTCCGGGCGTCGGCAGCCGGATCAAGGCGGCGTTCGCCCAGTTCTTGTGGCTGCGTCACGGCGGCTCGGGCTATCTGTTCGGGGACGGCACCGGTTCGACCGGCCAGAACACTTCGGTAGTCACGATCAATCCCAACAATACCCAACTCAATGTCAACCCGGTACCGGCCGATCGATACTTCCACTCACTCTCGTACCCCGACATCGATTACACCATCATGCGACCCGCCGCGCTGCCGCCATCGGCGTTCAGCAGCCCGGCACTCAACGCAGTCAACACGGCAGTCCCGACGAACACACCGGCGACCAACGCCCAGCAACTGATCTTCACCCCCAAAACCGCCCCCACGACCGGGTGGTACTTCATGAATTCGAGCCTCGTCTCGTCAGGGGAGATGACGCCCCTGCCAAACTACTACGCACCTTATGTGGCGCCGGTGGCGCCGCAACCCGGTCCACCCCCGAGCGGCGGATATGGCCCCTTCGCCAGTGCCCCAATCGTCTACACGGGCGACCCCGGCGTGAGAAACCCGTTCCTGTCGCAGGGGTATGCGACGAGCGCCTCATCCCTGACCCCCGCCCTGAGTCCCTATCCGCTCTACTCGGGCACCAACACCTATTCCGTGGGTGGAGGCGTCCCCATCCCGGTCAACATCGCGTTCCCGAATGTTGGAGGGACGCCCAGTCCACTCCTGGACAGCATGGTGCTGCCCCCGCCCATCCCGGCCGCCCGGCTGTTCCAGGCCCCGGACGCTTACGGGGCGGGGAACGTGGTGATCTACGGTTACAATGGCAGCACCATGGTCCCCCCGCCGATGAGCAACGCCACCGATTCCGGCGATCCCTGGATCAACAACCAGATTCCTAGCATCCCGACCCAGGTGCTGGTCACGGCGGATACGCAGGGGATGTATGCCCTGAATAACGGCTTCCCGAGCCTGGTCTGGCCCTGGATGTCCGGGACGAACACGACGAAAGCGGGGCTCGAGTATGGCGTACCGACCGGCACCGCCGGCAAGCCGCCGTACCCGCCGAACCCCGCGACGGGCGTGCTACCCCTCGTGTGGTGGCTGCAACTCAACGCGCAAAATGTCCCGGTCGATGTCCTGCCCTCGAACCTGGCGTCGCCCACCCAGACCCAGTTGACCATGGGCTCGAACAATCCTTACCTCGGCTCGGTCAACAGCCCGGCGAGTCAGTCCTTGACGGCCACCGACGACCGGCAGCATCCCTTCTGGCGCACCGAGCAGTTGCAGAAGGCCATGAACCTGACGACGGTCCGGACCCACCAGTACGCGGTCTGGATCACCGTCGGGTTCTTCGAAGTGAAACGGCAGGGCGATATCGGCATGCTCGCCCAAGGTACTCCCCAGTTGGCCTATGACACCATGGGCCCAGAGGTCGGCGCCTTGAGTGGCAATAATGTCCGCTACCGCGGCTTCTTCCTGGTGGACCGGCTCAAGCTCACCGGCTACAACCCCAGCAACGTCGGCGGCTTCCGCGCCGCGGTCGTCTACCGCAAGGTCATCCAGTGATCGGGCCGTCGCTCGGATCAGGAGGCACTATCAAAGCAGACCCGAACGCCCGCAACGCCGCCCGGGCCGGCCTGGCCGGCCCCGAGGCGACGAGAAATCCGCCTCTCGGGGTCGGAGCCAGTGCTCGGCCCGGGCCAGGCCACGACCGACCGCTTCGCGAGTGACAGACAGCCAGTCGTCGTCAGGTCAGTCGTTCGGACAGCCCCTTGCCGGCCGCTCGAGGTCGGCCGCTCGCCACCATCGTCAACCGCGCGACTCCGGGCGGGGTTCATGCGGCACCGCTTGTCGAATCCCGCCCGTGGCGTTAAACTTTAGATCAGGCCACTCTCACTTTCTGAAAGGACCGCTCATGACTACCCGTCGCCGTCGTCATCCTCGTCGAGGATTCACGCTGATCGAGCTGCTGGTGGTGATCAGCATCATCGGCATCCTCGTCGGGCTCCTGCTGCCCGCCGTCCAGTCGGCCCGCGAGGCCGGTCGCCGCACCCAGTGCCCGAGCAACATGCGCAACGTCGTCCTTGCCATCCTGGCCTACGTCAACCGGACGAACAGCTTCCCCCCAGCCGCCGAGTACAACGAGTACACGTCCGGTTCGAGCCCTACGACCAGCATGACAGACCCGACCAATCCCAGCCAGTCGGTCATCAACTCCTATATGCCGACAGGCTCGTCGCTCACCCACACCGGTACTCCCATGTACAGTTGGGTGGTCCCGATTCTACCCGATCTGGACAACCAGGAGTTGTTCAACCAGTGGAGCATGTATTCCAGCAACGGTGGGCCTGTCCCTTACTATGACGGCTACCCCGGGGTAAACATGGCCGCGACACTCTCGCCCGGCCAGGCGAGCAACTGGAAGCTCGGCTCGACGAATATCGGCGTCCTTCGCTGCCCCGACGATAACACCGCGCAAACCGGCCAGGGAAACCTGAGCTACGTCGTCAACGGTGGATTCAATCTCTGGCATGCACTGCCTTACGGATGGAATGGCTCACTGGTGGATGGTGGCGGTGCCACCGTCGCCCTGCAATGGGATCCCGACGGGATCGTCGCAAGCAATCACCCAGGGGATCACGCAGAAGATGGGGGTCATGTTCCTGGAGACGGGATTCCCCCAGGGTGTCACCAAGCTCGCGAGCGGTGTCGCAGCCAAGATTGGGTTTAATGGCAGGTCGACCTTGTCGGGTATTTCAGACGGATCGAGCAGCACCCTGCTGATCAGCGAGAACACCCTGACCGGCGTGAGCACGGGCCAAGCCCTGTACAACGGTGGGTACGAGACGAACTGGGCCGCTCCCTTCCCCAACTATGTGATGTTCATCGGCTCGTCGGGCGTGTGCGGCGTTCCGAATTCGACCAACTGCGCCGCCGGCCAGCTCGCCCCGCTGAACGACCAGGACGGGGTCGGCTGGGCCTATGCCAACAAGGTCGGCCCGCCCTACTCCAACATCAATGGCGGCCAGAACCTGACCCTGGACGGTTCGTATCCCTTCTCCAACAGCGCCCACCCCGGCGGCTGCAACATGGGCTTCTGCGATGGCGCCGTCCGGTTCATCAATAGCAACATCGATGGCACGGTCTACGCCAAGATGATCACCCCAGCCGGGAGCAAGTTGCCGATGTTCACGACGACCACCGGCCTGAAGCAACTCCCGCTCTCGCAGGACGCGTTCGCGAATTGAGCGTCTCGACGTCCGGCAGCGCCGGCGTCGATCCCGACGGGTCGAGCCGGCGGCTTGCGGCGAAGTACCCGGGGATCCCGGATGACTCGCCGAAGAAAAAGCGGATCCCTTCCGAAATTCAGTGGTACCGGAAACGCCCGGGGGCGTCCCATCGAGGGATGCACCCGGGCGTTTTCTCTTTTACTGAGACTGTCCCCGGCCACTCTTTCCGACCTTCAGGCGGGTTCGGCGCGGGTCTTCGACCCCGCCGTCGGCGGGACCGAAGGTCTTTCCGTTGGGTGCGGGCCGGACGAGTCTGCAGTCAGGGCCTGGCGGGAGATCGGGAGACCTCCGGTCAGGCACTCGGGCGGGGTCGGAGACCCGCGCCCAACTTCGGCAGCTTTTTTTATCCGGACGAGTTAACAAGAAGCGATCGGCGTCCTAGGTTCCTGATTAAGCCGTGGCGCTGGCCACACGCGATCAGGATACCAAGGACACCGAGGCGCTCATGCATAGCCGCAAACGGTCCGGACGTCCCGCGCCCTTGGTTTCGGGATACACGCTGGTGGAAATACTGGTCGTGCTCCTGATCATCGGGATTATCAGCGTGCTCGTGCTGCCATCGATCGTTACGGGCCTATCCGATCGGCAGGTCAGCGAGGCGGCTCGGATCCTCCAGGGCGGATTGGCCGGCGCCCGCGATTCGGCGATCCACAACAACGCACCGAGCGGGATCCGGCTGATCCCCTCGCCGATGTTCAACGGGATCAACGCGTCAACCGGACACCTCGACCCGACGTTGCCGCTGGCCGCGGACCAGTTCATCCCCATCGAGCCGGCGCCGGACTACATGGAAGGGTTCGTGAACATCTTCAGCCCGCAGTTCGGAATGACCGTCCCCTACCCGGGAGCCGGCGGGGGCTCATATCCGATCTACACCCTCGGTTCCGGCGTCCTGCTCATCGAAGAGTGCGTCTACGAGCCCAATCCCTCGCTCCTGATCCCGAACCCGCCGACCTCGTGGTACTGGAACATCCGCATCGGCGATGAGATCCAGGTCAATCAATCAGGGCCCTGGTTCAAGGTCGTGGGGCCGATGACCGTGACCCCTGCCACAGGCAACTCGGAGATGTTCGTGAATGTCGGGCCGCCCGGCCCTCTGAACCGGCAGACGTCCCCTCTGATCAGGGTCTTCAACGGGACGCTCTACTATCCGGAATTCCTCCTCCTGGTGAATTCCCGGGATGACAACGGGAACGGTTGGGTCAACGAAGGATGGGATGGCGTCGACAACAATGGGGACGGCAATATCGACGAGTTGGCCGAATGGGAATACGAGATCTGGCCGACTACGTTCATCTCGCAATCCACCGTGAATTACCCGTACCGGATCCGCCGCCGACCCGCCCCCGTTTCAGGCGGGAGGGCAATCTCCTTGCCATCGAACGTCGTCATCGACCTGACGACATGGGGGACCACGCGGGAGCGATCCCGGCTCCCGGTCAATCCCTACACGGGCTACGTTGACATCCTGGTCAATCCGAACGGCGATATCGTGCCGACCACGATCTACTCGTCGCCGGCGTCGTTCGGGCTGTCGAGCGCCTTCTTCCATTTCTGGATCGCAGAGCGGAGCGACGTCTTCAACCCCGGGACCGGATCGACCGCCCCCCTATTGCCGCTCCCGCTGGGAGTCGGCCCGACCCCCAAGAACGGCCTTCAGATCCGGGGTTCCTACCAGCTCCTGACCCTCTTCACCCGGACGGGCCTGCTCACGCACAACCCGAGCGTACCGTTCGACAATCCTTCGGCGCCGGCCAACGGGACTTCCTACAACCCGAACTGGCCGTTCCTCCAGGCCCAGCAAGGCGCGTCAGGCGGATATTGAGGGGGCACAGGCGGCCCACATCGAACTTTCGGGCGGAGAGTCCCATCTCACGAAATTCTCGGGCGACGAGCGTGCCGCAGTCCTGGGAAGTTTCTATGATCCAGGATGTCGAGTCCTCCAGACGGCGTTCGGGGTGCGCAAACAAACAAAGATAGGGTCGCTGAAGTGGTACAAACCGAGCAAGACAACCACGAATCCTGCGAAACGAGCGGCCATGAAACCCTGGTTGCACGCAAACGCATGAACGCAGCGATTCCTGCGTACACGCTTGCGTTTTTGCTTTTCACTCGACACTTTACCCGACAAAGCGCCGAGATTTCGGCGCCGAAAACTGGAAAAATGGGCAAACTCCATGAAAGGGAGTATCGCGGAACGCGAATTGTGACGAACGAACCCAAGACTACGAAGAATAGGAAGAATATATCGAATTCGCCGAAGGTAAGGGATACCACGCCAACAAGGAAAGCGCAAGAAACGAACCATGGGACCTTGGTTGCACTTTAGACCAGGCCACCCTCACTTTCTGAAAAGGACCGCTCATGATTGTAGCTTCTCAATAACCCAGGGCAATTTGGCCGGGGATTTGCTGGTCGAATCTGATCATGCAGATTCACTTGCCCGACATCCCTGAGGCCGAACGCACGCCGCTGGTCGAGCAGTTGCTCGACATCATCGCCCTCCAGCAGGAGCGCATCCAGCAACTTGAAGAGCGCGTTCACCAACTCGAAGACGAGATCGCCCGCCTTAAGGGTCTCAAGACCCGACCTCGGATCGCCCCCAGTACGCTCGAGGCGCCACCCCGGCCGCCCCGCGACCCGAATGCCAAACGGCCCGGCTCCGCCAAGCGCTCCAAGACCGCCCAACTGACCATCACCGAGGAGGCCGTCATCCGCTTGCTCGACCCCCCAAAGGGGGCCGTCCTCAAAGGATACGAGGACTTCGTCGTTCAGGATCTGGTCCTAAAGCCCCGCGTCATCCGCTACCGCCGCGAACGCTGGCTGACCCCCGATGGCACAAGCCTGCTGGCCCCACTCCCGGCCGATGTCCTGCCCGGCTGCCACTTCGGACCCGACCTGATCTGTTACATCCTCCACCAATACCACCACCAGCACGTCACTCAACCGTTGCTCCTGGAACAGTTGCACCAACTGGGCTTCGACATCTCCGCCGGCGAACTCAACCGCATCCTTACCGAGGGGAAGGAGGCCTTTCACCAGGAGAAGTCCGAGCTCCTGCCGGCCGCCTTGGCCGTCTCGGATTATGTCCAGGTGGACGACACCGGGGCGCGGCATCAGGGGCACAATGGGGCCTGCACGCAGATCGGCAACGAATTCTTCGCCGTCTTCGCCAGTACCGAGAGCAAGAGCCGGCTCAACTTCTTGGAGATCCTCCGGGGGCCGTCCACCGACTACGTGATCAACGAGATCGCGGTGGCTTACTGGCAGCGGCAGAAGCTTGCGGCGGCCGTGGTGGATTCGCTCCGGCGGGGCCCGCAGGCGTTCGCCGACACGGCCGTCTGGCAGGCGCGGTTGCGGGAGTTGGGGATCACCCGAGAGCGGCACGTGCGAATCGCCAGCGAGGGGGCGTTGCTGGGGAGCCTGATCGCTCATGGGGTGTCGCCGGAGTTGGTGATCCTCAGCGACGGAGCGGGGCAATACGATGTCCTGGTGCATGCGGCCTGCTGGATCCATGCGGAACGCCCCTTGGCGCGACTGATCCCTTACAGTGAGGAACACCGGGCGGCCATCGAGCGAGTGCGGGGACAGATCTGGGAACTGTACCAGGATCTGAAGGCCTATCGGCAGCAGCCGGAGCCGTCGCGAAGGGGGGATCTCGCGTCCCGGTTCGACGCGCTGTGTGGGCAGCGGACCGGCTTCCCCAGCATCGACGGCGTGCTCAAGGGGATGCAGTCGCACCGGGCGGCGTTGCTGCGGGTTCTGGAGCGGCCCGCGGTCCCGTTGCACACCAACCTGAGCGAAGGGCATATTCGGGACTACGTGAAGAAGCGGAAGATCAGCGGTGGCACGCGGAGCGAGTTGGGCCGTCAGGCGCGGGACACGTTCGCGAGCCTGAAGAAGACGTGCCGGGAGTTGGGAGTAAACTTCTGGGCCTATCTCCAGGACCGGGTGCGAGGAGTCGGCCAGATGCCCCGGTTGGCGGATCTGATCCGCCGCAAGGCGGAGGAGACAGCGGCCAGGAAGGCCGGTGCCGCGCGGCCGGCGTAGGCGGGTGGCGGCGCGGTGGGGTGAACGCCAAAGCGATGGTTCCCCAAGACTTCCGCGCTATCCCCGCGCCGACCCGATGCGCGCCGCGGTTGCCCACGGTTATTGAGAAGCTACTCATGATTACCCGTCGTCGTCACCCTGGTTGAGGATTCACGCTGATGTCGGACAGTCTGTCGAGCGAGCCACTTGACGAACCATCGAGGACATGTAACCATTGCGTTACCAATAGTCATGAGCCCCGACGAGCTGGACATCGTGTTTCATGCCCTGGCGCACCGCGACCGGAGGCGCATCCTGGAGATCGTCCGCGAGGCGCCCGGGTCTCGCGTCGAGGACGTGGCGCGTCGATTCGAAACCAGCCGGATCGCGGTGATGAAGCACCTGCGCCTGCTCGAGACGGCCGGCCTGATCCACTCGGAGAAGGTGGGCCGCGAGCGTCGCATGTATTTCAACGCGGTGCCGATCCAGCTCATCTATGAGGCCTGGACCACGGAGTTCAGCCGAGAGGCGGCGGCAGAGATGGCCCGGATCAAGGCGGCCGTCGAGGCCGAGGTCGTCGGTGACGAGAAATCGAGCCGGTCGAGGAAACGCCATGCCTGAGACATCGCCCCCGGGTGAACGTGCGGTCTTCAAGGTGACAATCAAGGGACCGATCGACGCCGTCTGGCGCGAGATCACCAAGACCGACAGTGTTCAGAGGGCGATGTTCAACATGCGGCTTCACACGCCCGGCCTCGAGCCCGGCGCGCCGTTCCAGATGCGATCGAAGGACGGGAAGATCGTCGGGATCGTGGGAGAGGTGCTCGAGTTCGACCCGCCGCATCGGTACGTCACGACCTTCCGGTTCACTCGGTTCGACGATCCCCCCTGCAAGATCACCTACGAGCTCAAGGAGGTGGCCGGCGGCACCGAGTTCGTGATGACGCTCGACGATCTCCCGCCGGGCACGGTCACCGCGAAGCAGATGCTCCAGGGCAGCCCCCTGATCGTCAACACGCTCAAGTCGCTGGTCGAGACGGGCAAGTTGCCCCTCGGGACGCGCGTGCTCTATGGGATCTTCGCACTCATGGGCCCGCTCGCCCCGAAGAAGACCCGCGTCGAGAACTGGCCGCTGTCCCAGTCCTGATTCCCTTCATCGTCTCCCGAACGAGGGCCCAGCCATGGCGAAAGTGATCGATGACGCGATCGACTCCATGATCGCGAACCTGGAAGAGAAGACCGGCAAGGGCCTAGACGAATGGCTCAAGATCGCGGCATCGACGGGCAAGGCGAAACATGGAGAGATCCTGGCCATCCTCAAGGGCGAGCACGGCCTCACTCACGGATATGCGAACTTCGTCGCCCGACGATTCCTCCAGGCGAAGAACGACGAGCCCACGTCGGGCGATGCCCTCGTTGACGCCCTGTTCGCCGGGTCGAAGGGGGTGTTGAGGCCGTTGTACGAGCGGGTCATCGCCTCCGCGAGCCGCCTCGGCGACGACGTGGAAGTTGACCCGAAGAAGTCGTACGTCAGCCTTCGTCGCAAGAAGCAATTCGCGCTGGTCCAGCCCTCGACGGCGAAAAGGCTCGACCTCGGCCTCAACCTCAAGGGCGTCGAACCGCGCGGGAAGCTCGAGGCTTCCGGCAGCTTCAACGCGATGTGCTCGCATCGCGTGAGGCTGGAATCCGCCGGAGACCTCGATGCCGAGGTCGAGGGCTGGCTGAAGAGGGCCTACGACGCTTCATGATCGCGCAAAAAGGGCGGGAGGTGGGCACGACAGTTCAGTCCGGGCAACCTTACATGCCGCGGCCGGGAGAAGCGAGCAACTCATCCCAGGTCGCCGCATCGAGGACGCGGTCGTGGAGGTCGCGCAGCCGATCGAGGTCGCTCATGGCAGCGAGCTGAGCCTCGACATCCGCGCCGGGCGGGCCGAATTTCCGTCGGCCAACTCGCGAGAGGGCCTCTCTCATCCCCTCGAGCAGGCCGAGGGCCTCGCCCTCGGCGCGGCCCTTGGCCTCGCCCTCGGCGCGGCCCTTGGCCTCGCCCTCGGCGCGGCCCTTGGCCTCGCCCCTGCGCAAGAGCCCCTGATAGGTCGTGGACTCCTCGATCCCATGGATGCCGAACAACATGGCACTGACCCCCTCGATGATCGCATCGACCTCGGCTTCCCCGAACCGCAAGCCCATCAGGATCCGGGTCGCACTCCACAATGCCGCCGCCTGCTCGGGGGTCGTTTCCCGCTCCAGGCGGTCCGAGATGGCCAGGAGCACCCCGGGCACGTCCTCCGTCGCGACCTTCGAGACCGGGGCCAGCGGCAGGACCGTCGGGCCGCAGGCCAGGACCGCTTGCACCGGCTGCTCCCAGACCCTCACCACATCATACCGGAAGGTGTCGTAGACGTCACCGTCGGGATGGCGCAGCTCCAGCTCGCCGGTGAGCTCCGGGCCATTGGCGGCCTGGGGGAGCAACACCAGGGAGGTGCGCACCGGCAGTTGGTAGCGCCATCCCAGCAGAGTGCTGTAGACGTGCGACCGCTTGTCAACGCGGACGTTGCGCCCGGCCAGGAGCTCGATGAGCTGGAGCCAGGGGCTGGGGTCGTCGACGCGGATGACCTTATCGGCATCGGCGGTGAAGGTCGAGAGGTTGGAGTCGATCACGCGGACCCGGCCGGGATCGGCGACGGGGATGCCGAGGTAGGCCAGCCAGTCGGCCGGCCCCAGCTCGATCAACTGCCGCGTCGTCGCGTCGTAAGGCTTGGACAAGGCCACCTCGTTGAAGAATTCAAGATCGACCGCTCTGACGGTGGCGCCCGGCCATTCCGGCCGGGCTCCGTCCTCGAGCATCGACGCAATCCGCAAATCCTGTTCACGGCAGCACGCGGTCCAGGAGGCGTCGGACGAATGGAGGGACCGCGCCGGGTACGATCACGCCTCCCGGTCCATAGGGATACATCCCGGGCGGCCGGATGACATAATAGGGTGAGCCGACCACCGACCCGACGATGGCATCGGCCTGCTCATCGACCGCCTCGGCGTCGGCGATGGGGTCGCGTCCGGTCATGGTGCCGGGGGGTGGCGGCAGGCGATCGGCGACGACGGCACCGGGCCTCGTCTCGACCACGACCGGCGGCTGGCCGGGCAGGACGGGACGGGCGACGATGCGTCGACGACCCCGCGGGTTGGTGATGACGACGGCCTCGGCCGGGTCTCGGACCCAGTGGCCTTCGCGGAAGTCCCAGCCGTTGGCGCGACGGACCCACCGCGACGGGATCCAGTCCCATCCGGGCTGGGATCGTGCCCAGAAGCCAGGGATCCAGGCGAGGCGATCGCCGTCGGGCGCATAGTGGCCCGGCACGAAGAAGAAGTCGAGCCCGGGGGCGGGCGCCGGCTCGTCGTCGGGATGGTCGGCGGGCGGCCCGGTCGTTCGCCAGGCGGGTCGATCGACGGCCACGTTCGCCGCGATGTCGCGACGCGTCCACAGGCCGGGGACCCAGTACCATCCGCCGGCATCTCGGTTCCATCGGCCGGCCACCCAGATCGATCCCGGCGGCGGCACTTGCCAGCTCCCGCCGACCCAGACGAAATCATCACGGTCGCCATCCCAGGCCCAGTAGCCCGCGATCCACTGGGCCCTCCGATCGGGCCGGGCGCCGGAAGGCCGCTCGACGATCGTCGCCGGCGGGGCCTTGGGAGCATACACGCGGCCCGTATCGGCCGGCTTGCCGGCCACCGACGACCCCGCATCGGGCGCGTCGGGCGAAGGAGAGCGCCTCGGCGCCGGTCGCCGGACCGTCCAGCGCCGGAGGGGCCTTCGGCTCCGGAGGCGTCGGCGGCGATTGGCCCCACGCCGAACTCCCGAGCATCGCGACAACCAGCCACAGCGGCAGATAGTTCGAGCCCAGGTTCATCCTTCGTAAGATCCTCATGGAAGTCTCTCCTTGGATTCTCGCACTAAGTCGGGCTTCCGGGCCTGACGCCCGGTCCTCCCGGGCTCTCCGGCCCGAGTCCCAATTTCGTCAGGCTGGAAAGCCTGACCGACTTTCTCCCGGGAGGGCGTGGCTCCGTCCGAGCTGGCGCCGGAGGGATCGAGGCCCGGACGGCCGGCGTAGCCTCGGCGAAGCGCGCCCGTTGAACGAGCATCCGGGCCGGCGCCGGAAAGGAAATGCTCGGACGGAGCCTCGACCTCCTCAAATCATACGACTCAAGGGTCATTTTTGCAGGAATCATGCCGGATGCCATGGAACCCGAACCGACTCCGGGGATGCCGGCGCCCTCGGGCCGAGCACGGTCCTGGCGCATGCAACCTACGCCCCGTCTCGCGCCCCCCTTTCCGGCCCGGACCAACTTGGCGTATCATTCGGCATGGGAGAAGCGAGTCGAGGAAACCCGGTGCAAGAGGGCATCGCGAAGGATTCGGCCCGAATCGAATCGGATCGGATCCCACGGGACCGAGTTCCCGGCGGGGTTGCACGACCCCGGCTGGACGACCGCAACGGATGAGACCGGACCGCGGCGACCGATCGACCCGAATGATCGATCGCGCCTCGCGTGGCGAGCCCCGCCGGAGCCTTGCCGCGTGCCCGAATTGGTGTGAGATTACCCGATCATGACGCGACGATCCCGAGGCCGTGAAGTCGCCCTTCAGGTACTCTACCAGGTGGAGCAGAACGCCGGCATTGCCCCCGAGGAGGTCCGCCAGTTCATCCACCGCCGGCTGCTGGGCGATCGCAAGCTCAGCGAGTTCACCGAGGGCCTGGTCGCCGGCGTGAAGGAGCACAAGGAGCGGATCGACGCCCTGATCTCCGAGTTCGCCGAGAACTGGCGGCTGGACCGGATGGCGGCGATCGACCGCAACATCCTCCGCCTCGGCGCCTACGAGATGATGTTCTGCCCCGAGGTCCCCGCCCGGGTCGCCATCAATGAGGCCCTCGAGCTGGCCAAGCGGTACAGCACCGCCCAGTCGAGCCGGTTCGTCAACGGAATCCTCGACCGCGTCCTCCAATCGCAGGCCAAGAACTAGCCCTTGGTCCGTAGTCCGTTGTCCGTGGTTCGCTTCGCGTGTCGACCAGGCTAACCCGGAAAAACCTGGCATTCCAGGACAGCGGCGACAGGGCGAGCGTACGACAACGGACATCGGACAACGGACATCGGACAACGGACCAGACGATGGCAATCTCAGGCTTACTGGATCGGTTCAAGAAGGGGCTCGCGAGGACGGCCCAGCTCTTCAACTTCCGCTCGTGGTTCGGGCGGAAGGTGGATCAGTCGTTCCTCGACGAGCTGGAGAGCAAGCTGATCCAGGCGGACGTGGGGGTCGTGGCGACGACCCGGCTGATCGATCGGGTCCGCGAGTCGTACGCCGACAAGACCGCCGACGAGGACCTGCTGGAGTTCGTCAAGTCCGAGCTGAAGGGCCTGCTGGAGGACCCCAGGCCCGGTGCGTTGGTGGTCGCGGCCAAGAAGCCGAGCGTCTACCTGATCGCCGGGATCAACGGCTCGGGCAAGACGACCACGATCGCCAAGCTGGCGCAACGGCTCAAGGACCAGGGCAACACGATCCTGCTGGCGGCCTGCGACACTTTCCGCGCCGCGGCCGCCGACCAGCTCGCGGTCTGGGCCGGCCGCGCCGGCTGCGAGATCGTCCGCGGTGCCGCCGGCGCCGACCCGGCCAGCGTGGCCCACGATGCCTGCCAGCGCACCCTGGCCCGCGGCGTCAACGTCCTGATCGTGGATACCGCCGGGCGACTCCACACCCAGAACCACCTGATGCGCGAGCTCGAGAAGATCCGGGGCGTGATCCAGCGGCTGATCCCCGGCTCGCCCCACGAGGTGATCCTGGTCATCGACGCCACCAACGGCCAGAACGCCATCCGCCAGGCCGAGGTCTTCACCAAGAGCATCGGCTGTACCGGCGTGGTCCTCACCAAGCTCGACGGGACCGCCAAGGGGGGCGTCGTCGTCGCCGTCCGCCAGACGATCAACCTGCCCGTCAAGTTCATCGGCGTCGGCGAGGCCATCGACGACTTGCAGCCCTTCGACGCCGATACTTTCGTCGAGTCGCTGTTCGCCTGAGAGTCCGCCTATCTCGCCTAGCCTGCGAGACGATCCACCTGCCGTACGAGGCGGCAGGGGTCGCCCACGAGCCGCGGCGGCCGATGCGACGTCAGGCCGGAAAGCCCGACCGATTTCCTGTCATGTCGAGGGCCCCTCCAATGAACCGACTCCACCTCCGTTCGCTGCTGGCCGTCGGCGTGCTCGGCCTGTCGGCGACGGCCCTCGTCCCGGCCCAGCAGCCCGCACCCAAGGCCCCGACGCGACGCGCCGCCTTGCTCGTGGGCATCAACGAATACGAGAACAACGGCTTCCCAGTCTTGAAGTGGGCCGAGAACGACGTCGACGAGATCGGGCAGGAGCTCCGCCACCTCGGCTTCGACAAGGTCGTGACGATGAAAGGATCATCGCAAGGCGAGCTCCGGCCGACGAAGGAGCACATCGTGAGCCAGCTCAGGCGGATGCTGGCCGACATCGGCAAGGGGGATCTGATGCTCGTCATGCTCTCTGGCCATGGCCAGGAGCTCAAAGTGAAGTCCCGCGACCCCGACGGGCGCGAAGACGGGTTCTATTGCCCGATGGACGCCGTGCTCAACGAGCCCGGCACCATGATCTCGCTGAGCGATCTCACCGACGACCTGCTGGCCGGATGGGGCGGCAAGAACCTGGTCTTGTTCGACGCCTGTCGCGACGGCATCTTCGACCTCGACAAGGGGGCCCGCGCCCGCGGTGTCCAGGGGCGGGTCGTGTCGCTCCCCGAGGGGACTGCGATGCTCTTCAGTTGCGAATCGCGACAGGCGTCGATCGAGCGCGACGACCTGAGGCATAGCGTCTTCGCCTACTGCGTGCTCGAGGCGCTCCGGGCCGAGGTCGACGGCGGCGTCATCACCTGGGGAATGCTGGTCGACCGCGTCCGATACCGGGTCGCCGAGCTCAATCCCGATCAGGATCCGATCTCGGCCGGAGTCATCAATCGGCTGGTCCTGGGCCGGAGACGGGCATCGCCCGACTCCATCACGACCAGGGCCGCCCGGATCCGGCTCAGGCTCATCCCCGCCGGCACGTTCCGGATGGGGTCGGCCGCCGAGGACAGGGATGCCGAAGCGGATGAAGGGCCCCAGCATGTCGTGCGGATCGGCGCGTTCTACCTGGGCGTGACCGAGGTGACCCGCGGCCAGTTCCGCCGCTTCGTCAACGAGACCGGATACAAGACCGAGGCGGAACAGGACGGCAAGGGCGGCTGGGGTTGGAATGAAGAGACGCGAGTGTTCGAGCCGGATGAGAAATACACCTGGCTCACTCCGGGCTTCGAGCAGACCGACGAGCATCCGGTGGTGAATGTGAGCTGGAACGACGCGGTGGCGTTCTGCGCGTGGCTGAGCCGAGTCGAGGGCCAGACGTACCGGCTGCCGACCGAGGCGGAGTGGGAATACGCCTGCCGGGCCCGGACGGCAACGAGGTATCACAGCGGCAGCGACCCGGAGTCGCTGTCCACGGTCGGCAACATCGCGGACGCGACGGCCAGGAGGAAGTATCCGGATTGGCCCGGGGCGATCGCGTCGCGGGACGGATTCGTCTACACAGCGCCGGCCGGTCGATTCCGGCCGAATGCCTTCGGGTTGTACGATCTGCATGGGAATGTCTGGGAATGGTGTCGCGACGGTTATGATAAGGCATACTACGAGCGATCCCCCGAGGAGGATCCCCCCGGGGCCTCCCCGGCCGCGGAGCGGGTGATCCGCGGCGGGTGTTGGGACGACGACCCGCGCGAGTGCCGGTCCGCCAGCCGCAGCAGGGACGCGCCGGACTCGCGGAACGACCTCTTGGGCTTCCGCGTGGCCCGAGTCCAGTCCTCCCGCTGAGCCCGGTCGAGATCCAGAGCGGTCGATCATTCGATGAGGTGGCCATGCCCAAGCCTTACGACGCGACGACGCGGCAGTTGATCGAGCTGGGGCCGGCCGACTGGCTGGCCTACCTCGGCGTCCCCGTCGCCGATCCCGGCCGCGTCACCGTCATCGACTTCAACCTCTCGACCTTCACCGCCGATGCCGACAAGGTCATCCGCGTCGACGACCCCAGCCCCTGGCTCCAGCTCATCGAGCTCCTGGCCGGACGCAACGTCCGCGTCAACAGCCGGTCGCACGTCTACAGCACGCTCCTGGGTTGGCGTTACCAACTGCCGGTGCGCACCTCCCTGGTCTTGCTCCGCGAGGCCGCCAATGGCCCGGAGCTCACCGGCGAGCTGGAGCTGCGCCATCCCGACGGTGACGTCTACGACACCTTCCGGTATGATGTGGTGAGGGTCTGGGAGCAGCCGGTGCAAGCGGTCCTGGCCTGCGGCCCGACGGTCCTGCCGCTGGCGCCGGTCTCGAAGGTCGCGACGGAAGACGTGCCCGGGGTGCTCCTGGCCATCTCGGACCGCCTGGAGCGAGAGACCACGCCCGAGCAGGCGGCGGCATTGTGGGGCGCCACCCGGATCCTGATGGGCTTGCGGTTCGGGGAAGCCGAGGTTAACGCGATCATCGAGGGGGTCAGTGCCATGTTGTTCGGCATCCATGGGATCGAGGAGTCCACGACCTATCAGGGGCTCCTGCGCAGGGGCGAGGCCAAGGGCCGCGCCGAGGGCGAGGCCAAGGGCCGCGCCGAGGGGACGAGAGAGGCCCTCTTGAGCCTGGGCCGACGGAAATTCGGCCCGCCTGGCGCGGATGTCGAGGCCCAGATCGCCGCCATCGGCGATCTCGATCGGCTCCGCGACCTCCACGACCGCGTCCTCGATGTGGCGACCTGGGATGAGTTGCTCGCCTCTCCCCGACGTGGCATGTAGCGTTGCCCGGGATGATCAGTCGCGCCGACGTCCAGCCTTCCATGCACGATCATGGAACGTCGAAGGCCCGTTTCAACGAGCCCTCGACGATCTGTCGAGGTCGGCGGCCGGGCGCAGAAGATGCTCGCGCCACGCGCACTCCCGCTATGCGGGCATGAGGCTCTTCACCTTCTCGGGTTCCTCGCCGAGCCACTTCGGGTTGATGGCGGTGGAGTCGAAGATCGACGTCGTCTTGAAGAGTTCGAACTGGCCCCGCGACCCCGCGCCGGACGTCCTGGCCATCAGCGCATCGATCTCCGCCTCGCCCATGGGGCGGAAAGTCCGGGCGGCCTCGAACGCCTGGTCGAGGATCTCCAGGCTGTCGATGCCGGTGATGACCACGGAGGTCGGAAGGTACAGGGCGTAGTGCAGGCATTCGATCGCCGTCACCGCACCCGACCGGAGGATGATCCCATTGCCGAGGCTCTTCATCCCGAGCACGCCGACGCCTTGCTGGACCAATTTCGGGACGACCAATCGGGCGAAGCTGCGGTAGTGGGCGTCCATGACGTTGAGCGGCATCTGGACCGCGTCGAACCGGAAGCCGTGCTCCTCGGCCACCCGGAGCATGTGCAGATGGATCTCGGGGTCCTTGTGGCCGGTGAAGCCGATGTAACGGATCTTCCCGGCCTGCTTCGCCTCGACGAGCGCCGCCTGGGCGCCCTCCTCGTCGAAGATCCGGTGAGGGTCGTCGAAGCGGATGACCTCGTGGTGCTGCACCAGGTCGATGCGGTCGGTCTTGAGTCGCTCGAGCGACTCGTCGAGCTGGCGAGCGGCCTCGGCCTTCGACCGGCCGTCGATCTTGGTCATCAGGAACACCTTGTCCCGATGCCCATCCTGGAGCGCCTTGCCCATCCGCAATTCGCTCTCGCCGTCGTTGTAATCCCAGGAGTTGTCCAGGAAGTTGATGCCGCGATCGATCGCGGCATGGACGATCCGGATCGCGAGCTTCTTGTCGACGTGCTTCAGGCCGAGGTGCCAGCCGCCGAGACCGATGGCGGACACCCGCTCGCCCGTACTGCCGAGCAGCCGGTAAGGCATCTCGGTGTCGTTCATAAACGATTGCCTCTAGAGAAGGTGCGTGAAGGACCGCCCCTCTGCCCGGAGCGGCCATTCGGGTGGACCTCGACCTGGATCTTGACTACCGATCGAAATGACAAGCAACTCTCGCGCCTGGCGATCGACGGGATGTAGAGGGACGAGACGGATCGAAGCGCTCCGCGAAACACGTGACCACGCACGTGAGTGCGTGGTTCGGACGGGACGAACGTCCTCCAACCTCGGGCGTCAGCCCGATTCGATCGGCCGGGCGGATCGCACTCACGTGCGAAACTGGAGGGTCCGAGGCCCCGTCCGAACCACGGCCCTAAGTTCAATTATACATATTTATAAACAATCAACACGATGCCCTTCGCGTGCCCAACCCATCCGTTGAATGCTCTTGCTGTTCATTCCGTCCCCGTTTCCGATACGCCCGCGGCCTGCTCCCGCAGCGATTCGTAGAGCCGGGCCGGCCCGAGGAGCACGTCCTTGATCCCGCTGCGGACGGTCTCGGAGCCCAGTGCCTGCGTGCTCATCGCGGTGTGGGCCTCCAGGGCCCCGATGATCGCGTTCATGAGTTCGGTCTTCAGATCGGGCGAGTTCGCGAACTGCTCCTTGGTGTTGTTGGCCGCTTGCTGCTTGAGCGTGTCGGATTCCAGGAGTTTCCCCATGATGACGTTGTTGACGTAAACCAGCTTGTCCTGGTCGGTCAGCTCGCCTTCGAACAGGTCGTTCACGCGCCGGATGATCTCGTTCAGGAGGGCCTTCTGCTTCTCCTGGACGCTCCCGCCGCCCGCTTCGGTGATCGGTTCCAGCCTGGGGTTATCGCCGGCGGCCAGGGGCATGGGACGCTTGCCCTGATTCCTCAGGTTGTGGTGAGTCAGCACCACCCGGGACAGGTCGATCCCCTCGCGTTCGCGGCCGAATTCGAGCAGGCGTAGCACCTGCTTGTAGAAGATCGACCGCTTCTCGATCGCCGTGTTGCCGTAGTCGAAGATCTGGGACAGGAACGTGTAGAGGCGCACGAACGCCCCCATGTCGGACTGGAACAACAGCAGGGCGTCCCGCTCGTCCTGGGCCGCGTCGATCGCGGGTTTGTCCTTCGCCTCCTGCGCGAGCTTCAGGGCCTCCATGGCCGCCTTGTATCGCTTCTGGAGCCGGTCGACGACCGGCTCGACGGCCGCCGCCAGTTCGCTCTGCTTGGCATTCGGCTTCAGCTCGACGGCGACGACGCGCTCGACCTCGAAATCGTCGTAATGACCGGCGGCGTCGAGCTTGGCGCGGAGGTTGAAGACGAGGTCGGGGTCGCTGACGTTCGCCAGTTCCGCCGTGGAATAGTAGGTCTTGAATGCCTTGAGCACGTCCTCGGTATCGTTCACGAAATCGAGCACATAGGTCGTGTCCTTGCCGGGATGGGCGCGATTCAGCCGGGACAGGGTCTGCACGGCCTGGATGCCCGCCAGTCGCTTGTCGACGTACATCCCGCACAGCATCGGCTGATCGAAGCCGGTCTGGAACTTGTTCGCCACCAGCAGGATCTGGAACTCGTCGGTGTTGAACGCCTCGCGGATGTCGCGGCCCCGGAGGTTGGGGTTCAGCGCGTGGCTGGTCTCGGTGAACGGGTCGGGGCCGGATTCCGGGTCCTTGACCTCGCCCGAGAAGGCCACGAGCGTCCCGATCCCGTATCCGCGATCCTTGATGTACCTGTCGATCGCGAGTTTCCACCGGACCGCTTCCTGTCGGCTGCCGACGACCACCATCGCCTTCGCCCGCCCATCGAGCAACGGCGCGACGTACTGGCGAAAATGCTCGACGACCACCTGGACCTTCTGCGAGATGTTGTAGGGATGCAGCCGCACCCAGCCCATGATCCCCTTCATCGCCGCGCTGCGCTCGACTTCCTTGTCGTCGACCTCCCTGCCGTTGTGGGCCAGCCGGAAGGCCAGCTTGTAGGTGGTGTAGTTCTGGAGCACGTCGAGGATGAATTTCTCCTCGATGGCCTGCCGCATCGAATAGACGTGGAACGGCGCCGGGAGGTTGCCCTCGCCGGCCGGCTGGGTCGGGTCGGGCCGGGTGCCGAACAGCTCCATCGTCTTGGTCTTGGGCGTCGCGGTGAACGCGACGTAGGTAATCCCGCCAGCGTCGGCCCGAGCGGTCATCTGGGCCGCCAGGATGTCTTCGGAGCTGACCTCGCCGCCATCGCCGAGCTCCTTCAGCTCCTCGGCGTTGAGCACGGCCTTCAACTTGGCCGCCGCGTCGCCGGTCTGCGAGCTATGCGCCTCGTCGGCGATCACCGCGAACCGCTTCCCCCTGGTCGCGGCGAGCTTGCGGACCGTCTCGAGGGCGAACGGAAACGTCTGGATCGTGCAGACCACGACTTTCTTGGTGCCGGAGAGTGCCGTCGTCAGCTCGCTGCTCTTGCTGCTGCCCTCGCCCTTGATCGTCGCGACCACGCCGGTGGTCCGCTCGAAGTCGAAGATCGCTTCCTGCAACTGCGTGTCGATCACGTTGCGGTCGGACACGACCAGGACCGAATCGAACACCTTCCGGTCCTCCGCGTCGTGCAGGTCGGCCAGGAAGTGGGCGGACCAGGCGATCGAGTTCGTCTTGCCCGAGCCCGCCGAATGCTGGATCAGGTACTTGCCCCCCGGCCCGTCGGCCAGCACGGCGGCCTGGAGCTTTCGCGTCGCGTCGAGCTGATGGAACCGTGGGAAGATGATCCGTTCGAGCTGCTTCTTCTTGTCCTTCCGCGCGACCAGGTACCGACCGAGGATTTCGAGCCAGCTTTGCCGCTCCCAGACCTGTTCCCACAGGTAGGCGGTGCGATGGCCGCCGTCCGGGTTCACGGGATTGCCGGCGCCGCCCTGGTCGCCCCGGTTGAAGGGCAGGAACACGGAGTTCGTGCCGTCCAGCCGGGTCGACGTGTAGACCTCGCGGTTGCTCACGGCGAAGTGGACCAGTGCCCCGCCGGGAAAGGCGAGCAGCGGCTCGGCGGCCTGGCCCTTGGGCCTTCAGGATGACCCCGTAGTCTCTGTAGACTGACAGGACTTCCTTCCCTTCTTGATCCTGTCGCTTCTCTTGCTTGTAAAGGAACCGTAACCTGTTGGCCTCCCAATGCTCCGGTACATCGCCGAGCCACTCGATGCCGGAGGGTTTCATGGGGGCGTGGGTATTCAGACCCTTGGTGACGGCGTGGGAGATGACGGCTTGGCGTTTTTCTTTCAGCAGTTCAATCAGTCGCCGCTGCTCCGCCACCAGCGCGTCGATCCTTGACGTCTCCCGGTCGAGGAACGCGACGATCGCGATTTGTTCTTCAAATGGCGGACGAGGGAACCGATAGCCCCGAAGCTTTTCACCCGTAAGGTGCGGGATCGTAGCGGTTCCGCCTGCAAGTACGATGCCCGTATCCACCGCGAAACGCATGCAGTAGCAGAAGAATCGAGGACTCTCATTTGATGACAACGGGCGGACACGATGAAGCGCCTTTTGGAAGGCGCACCGATCGAGTTCGCCGTGCCAAATAGCGGTCTGACCAACCCCGGCACCTCCTTCACAAATCAGTATGTCACCCGAACGAAGTGTGAAGCGGTCAAACTCATCTGGTTCGATGTCTAAATGAGGTAAATCTTCGACTTTAATCTGATCCCACTGCACGTCGGCTTTTCGAAGATATGAAATAGCGTGCCACCCGTAAACTGCTTCTCGTTCAACATCTTACCCAGTACGGCTTCGTACCGAAGGTAAACCGGTGGCGTTGTCCAGTAGCTGGGTACATTACCCAGCCACTCCACGCCGCTGTCCTTATACTTTGGATATCTCGGGAAGCTCATGCGTCACCCCCGTCCGGCTCGTCCGCGTCCTCGGTCGGTTCCTCTTCGTCCGAGTCCCACTGTTCGCGATAAATGTTGACATAATCGGCGGTTGCGACGGGTCAATGTCCCAGTAGTGGCGGCAGAGCGTCTTGAAGAGGACGAGCGCGGGCTCGTATCCGCAGAAGCTGAGCAATCCGTCCAGGGTGTTCTCGATGTGTCGGACGTCGCGGCTTCGGGTACGCACGATGCTCTCGACGACGGGCGTGTATTCCCGGACCGCCTGCTGATTCAGCGTTTGCAAGCTTTCGGCCAGGCCGCTCAGGGATTCGAGCAAGTCCTCGTAGTCGTTCATGCGTCACCTGTTCCGGTAGCGCGAATCTTCTTGCTTTTCGGGACTCTCTTGACGGTCGCTCCGCCCGGGTGCGGGACCTCGTCCTCTGTTTCGTCTTCGAGGGCGATTCGTCAACCGGCGGCTTGCTCTCTGGCAAGCTCGATGGCCTGGTGCAGGCGACTCTTGAGCAACTTCATGGGCGGTAATTCGGTCAGGTATTCGCTCACCCGGATGGATTTGGCATCGAGCTGGAGGAGTTCCACTTGCTCGGCATCGGCGGAGGCACAGAGGATGAGGCCGATGGGAGATTCCTCCCCGGGGGCGCGTTCGTGCCTGTCCAGCCAGCGGAGGTAAAACTCCATCTGACCGACGTGGGCGGGCTGGAACGCCTCCAGCTTCAACTCGACGGCGATGAGCCTGCGAAGGTGGCGATGGTAGAAGAGCAGATCGAGACGGAAATCGTCCTTGCCGACGCTCATTCGCTTCTGCCGGGCAACGAAAGTGAAGCCCGACCCGAGTTCCATGAGCACGCCTTCCATCTCCCGGAGGATCGCCGTTTCCAGGTCCCGTTCGCTGTAGGCGCCTTTCAGCCCCAGCAGGTCGAGGAAATAGGGATCGCGAAAGACCGCGTCGGGTGTCATCCGGCCGTCCCGGAGGTTGGCGATCTCCGAGGCGATGACCGCCTCGGTCTTCCTGGAAAGGGCCGTGCGCTCATACAACATCCCGCCAATCTTCTGCCGGAAGGTCCGGACATCCCAGCGCTCGATGCGGCACATCTCGGCGTAGAAATCACGGGCGAGCGGGTCCTTGATCGGGAGGAGCGCCTGGAAATGAGACCAGCTCAATTCTTGCGACAGCGTTACAACAATCGCCTCGTCGGTCATCATCTCGGCGAAGCGCACCATCCGGGTGAGCACCGAATAGGTGAAGCCTTCGCCGAACTCCGCCGTCAATTCTTGCGACACCGTCGCAAGAATTCGCTTCCCGTAAGCCGCCCGGCCATCCTGGAGATTCTCTCTCAAGAGACGTCGTCCCACGTGCCAGCAAAGCAAGGCGTGCGTCGAATTCGCCACCGTCGCAACGCGCTGGCGGGCCGCCTTGATGAGGTCGCGGAGATCGGCGAGGAGCCTCGCTTCATCGACGTCGGCAACGACTTCCGCCGCCGCGTCAGGCGTGGCCTTTGCCCGCTTCGCGGGTTTCCGCGCAGCGATCGCCGAGTCTCTTGACGTTGACCTGGGCGTCTTCAAGGTTGAATCCCCATCTCGATGCGATGCCTATCCACGTAGGTGGCAAGGATTGCGACTTCGTTGGCGACGATGCGGGGCCAGGGCAACTGTCAGCGGACTGCTGGCCGATCTGGCCGATTCGGCGATCCGGACAGTTCGAAGCGACGGGCCGGACGTGCATCCGGTAGTCGTTCATGGGGACTTCTCCCGGGAGCGTTCCTCCGCGATCTGGAGTGTGAGTTCGAGCTCGCGGCGAAGTTCTTCGCGATCGGGCAGATAGAGTTGGTACTT
Organism: uncultured Planctomycetota bacterium; assembly: GCA_963777695.1. GTDB lineage: Bacteria > Planctomycetota > Planctomycetia > Isosphaerales > Isosphaeraceae > CAVZRC01. Next base: position 3,380,283 of record CAVZRC010000004.1, on the reverse strand, counting down.
CTGGACGAAGAGCTGGCTGTTCATCTGATAGGTCGCGTACTCGACAAGGAGCTCATCTTTGTGACGGGTGAGGATGATGCCGATGGGCGGATTGTCGCCCTCGACGTTCTCTTCCGCCGCGAAGTAGCCGAGGTAGAGGTTCATCTGGCCGATGTCGTGGTGCTGCACCTCGTTCATCTTGAGGTCGATGAGCACGAAACAGCGGAGGATGCGGTGATAGAAGACGAGGTCGACCCGGAAGTGGGTGTTGCCGATGGTGATCCGGTATTGCCTGCCGACGAACGTGAACCCCTTGCCAAGTTCCAGGAGGAAGGGCTGAAGGTGGTCGCAGAGGAGCGTTTCGAGGTCGGTCTCGGAGATCGCGTACGGTTCCGGGATCTTGAGGAACTCGAAGACGAAGGGTTCGCGGAGGATGTCGCCAGGCTTGGCAACAAGCTGGCCTTGAGAGGCGAGCTGGAGGATGGCATCCTTGTCTTTTCCGGCGGCGAGGCGGAAGAAGAGGGACGATTTCTTCTGGCGCTGAAGCTCCGCCACCGTCCATCTCTCGCGGATGGCCTGCTGCTCGTAGAATCTACGCTCCAGTTTGTCATCGATCCTGAGCAACTCGACATAGTGGGACCAGCTCAATAAGTCAGACGGCGTCTGACTTATTGGGTAGTGCAGGTAGAGCAGCCGCATGTACACGAGATTGCTGCGACTGAAACCCTTGCCATGGAGCAACTTGAGATCCCGACTGAGATTGGTGAGTAGGGCCTGGCCGTAAACCGCCCTGGCCCTGCCAGCCTGCTCGTACTCGACGATGTCGTGGCCGATTTGCCAGTAGGTCTCGGTCATGCACGTATTAACGGCCTGGTGGGCGCGTGCCTGCCCGGTGGTGTAGACCTCGGAGATCCGGCCGAGCAACCGCTGGTATTCGGCGTCGGTCGTCCGTTCGATCGGCGGTAACGACTCGTTCATTTCGGCAACCCCACGAATCGTGGTCAATACAGGCGGTCTCGACGGTGCTTCGGGTCCCTGGTAATGTCGATTGTCGCGGGCCTCCTCCGGTGTCTCCATCCAGATCGACTACTCTACCGCGAACCCGACGCGGATTCGACCCGGCCCGACGGGTAACATAGGACGGGAGGACTTCCTCATGAACGCGCATATGGACTCCAACATCCTGGACGAGCCAACCCGTATCCGATCGATACCGGAGCGCGGGATCGAAGGCATTCCCCACGAGACTCGGATCGAGGACGTGGAGCTGGAAGAGTTGCTCAATTACCAACCGGTCCCTCCCCGGCGCGTCGTGACCATGGCGGTCCCGTATCGGCAAGTCGGTCGCGGCCGGCCGCTTCCCTACCATCTTGAGGAGGACGGGGCGGAATGACGATCGAGCCGTTCTGGGTCCAGGTCAACGAGTCATCTTTGCGTCAGGGCGATCTGTTGCCCCGATGTCTCGTGCCGATGCCCGCGCCCGGATTCGCGACCGAAGGTGGGCCTCGGGAAGGGACGGCGGCCGAGTACGACTTGATCGTCTTGACGCAGAGTTGCGACCTGGAGCAGCGGAAAGTCCGTCTCGTGGCCACCTGTCCCATCTTCCCTCTCGCCGAGTTCGAGGCCGTTAATCCCGCCTTCGCCCGAAAGGGTCGTTGGAACGAGGTCCTGAAGGGCCGAGTCGAGGGCCTGCACCTGCTTGCTTCTCCTACCGACCCGGAGGACAACCGAGAGGCACTCGTGGTCGATTTCCGGGAGATCTACAGCCTGACCTACGACTACCTGGTCGAACATGCCACGAACCTCGGCCCAAGATGGCGGCTAGATTCCCCGTTCCTCGAGCATTTCTCGCAAGCCTTCGCCCGGTTCTTCATGCGTGTTGGGCTTCCCTCGACGATCCCGGAATACCGTTGACCGGCACGGCCCTCCGGAACTCCCCCTGGTCGTGGCGGCGGAACGTCGGATCCTGGATCGAGCCGGCCGTCTGCTCGAAGTAGCCGGGCGGCCAACCGAGGTCTTCGGGTGCATCAGACTGGGTCGCGCGGGCCTTTGGCTGGAGGACGACGACGACCTCAAACTCGGAGTTCGGGGCTCCGACGGGGATGTCGAGGTGGAGTACGCCATCGTCGCCGACCTTGCCGAGGCTGCGGTAGGTCTCCATGGTTGCGGCTCCTGAGACGCGGATCACTCGGGTATCACACCCGTCCATTATGGACGTGGTCGGTCCGCCGTTCATCGAAAAAAGCCCTCATTTCGACAGCCCCCCGATCATCGTCAGGATCCGGTCGGTGACGACCTTCAACTCGGCGTCGATCTCGGCCAGGTCGCGGGGCGGCTTGAAGACGTAGAAATGCCGGTTGAACGGGATCTCGTAGCCGACCTTCGTCTTCTCGTGGTCGATCCACGCATCCGGCGCATGCGGCAGCACTTCGCGCTTGAAGTAGGTCTCGACGTCCTCGCTCAGCGGCACGTTCTCGGTATCGCGCAGGTTCGGGTCCGGCTGCGGCTTGCCCTTCAACTTCCCCTTGGTGCCGAGCACGATCTTGCCGTTCTCATCGCGGTGCGGGCGTTCGACGGTGATCGTACGGTAGCCGAAGTCCTCGTTCTTGAAGATGCGGCTGATCGGCACGCCGTCCTTGCGTGACGTCCTTGAATTCGCCGAACAGTCGGGTGATCTCGTCGATGTGCTCGGGGCTCAGTTCCTTCCGCTTGCTGCCGAGGCTCTTCCGCATCTTCTGCCAGAAGCCGCTGGCGTCGATCAGTTGCAGCTTGCCCTTGCGATGCGGCGGGCTTGCGATTGCTGACGATCCAGACATAGGTGCTGATGCCCGTGTTGTAGAACATGTCGGTGGGCAGGCCGATGATGGCCTCGACCAGGTCGTTCTCCAGCACGTAGCGGCGGATCTCGCTCTCGCCCGACCCGGCGCCGCCGGTGAAGAGCGGCGAGCCGTTCAGGACGATGCCGAACCGGCTGCCGCCATCGACGGCCGGGCGCATCTTGGAAAGCAGGTGCAGCAGGAACAGCAACGAGCCGTCGCTGACGCGGGGCAGGCCGGGGCCGAACCGCCCGTTGAAGCCCTGTTGCTCGGCCTCCTTGCGGATCTCCTTCTCGATCTTCTTCCACTCCACGCCGAACGGGGGATTGGAAAGCATGTAGTCGAAGTGCTTGCCCGGCAGGCCGTCGTTCGACAGCGTGTTGCCGAAGATGATGTTGGCGATGTCCTGCCCCTTGATCAGCATGTCGGCCTTGCAGATCGCGTAGGACTCGGGGTTCAGCTCCTGCCCGTACATGACCAGGCGGGCGTCCGGGTTCATGCTCGGCCAGGTGCTCGCCGGCGACGGACAGCATGCCGCCGGTCCCCGCCGTGGGGTCGTAGAGCGACCGCACCACGCCGGGCTTCGACAGCGCGTCGTCGTCCTCGATGAAGATCAGGTTGACCATCAGCCGGATGACTTCGCGCGGGGTGAAGTGCTCTCCGGCGGTCTCGTTGGAGAGTTCGGCGAACTTGCGGATCAGCTCCTCGAAGACGGCGCCCATCTGGGCATTGCTGACGACCTCGGGGTGCAGGTCGATGTTGGCGAACTTCTCGGTGACGAGGTAGAGCAGCTTCGCCTTGGCCAGCCGGTCGATCTGGGTGTGGAAGTCGAAGCTCTCGAAGATGTCGCGCACGGCAGGCGAGAACGCCTGCATGTAGGCGAAGAGGTTCTCCTTGATATGGTCCTGGTCGCCCATCAGCTTCTTCAGGTCCAGCGGCGACGTGTTGAAGAAGAGCTGGCCCGACTTGCGCAGCAGGAACGGCTCCGGGTTCAGCCCGGCCTTCTCCCGCGCGGCCAGCTCGGCCAGCACGGCGGCCTTGGTCGGCTCCAGCACGCAATCGAGGCGGCGCAGGACGGTGAACGGCAGGATGACCTTGCCGTACTCGGACTGCTTGTAATCGCCGCGCAGCAGATCGGCGACGGACCAGATGAAGGATGACAGGTTCGGATCGTTCATGAATCGAATTCTGGGAAAATCGTGGCTGGAATCATCTTGAGAAAACGACGCATCCTAGCATGGTCAGGTGACCTCTCAAAGCGGGAACACGCCAAGAGCATCGACCGGTCGCAAGAGGGCCACCGTCAGAGAGTATACCCATGAACACAAAGCTGATAAAGGGCATGGACTCGTTCCCATGTTCGGCGTGGGAATGCCGCATTCGACGCGCTATGTCAACCTGGCCTGCCGCGAGGTCAAGGACCCGTGGGGACGCGGAGCGTCCGGGACGGCATTCCCGCCGAGCATGGGAACGAGTCGGTGCCAGCCACGCCAAATGGAATCGTCAATGCGTCTCGGGTTTTTCCCGTGTTGGAAACCCGGAACACTCGGGGGTTTCTATAATATGGGATATCTGGTCGAACCGGAGTCGTTCGAGGTGCGCGATCGAGCAGAGATGGACCCCTGTTGGAATGCAAGACCCAGCCGAAACGTGACGAAACGAACCCAAGACCAAAACGCATGGGTGCAGACAGTCGGCGAGACCACACCACAAAATCGACAGAACGAAGCCAATTCGGAGCCGATTGATGGACGTCAGACCACAGGTGTTGCCCGAATCCAGACGATCTGGGGTATGGTGAAGGGCCAAATCGATGAAACGAACTCACCGTCGGCCGAAACGTCGCTGAGACAGGACATTGAGCGAGTGAAATCGGTGAATCGAACCCAACCGACCGACACTCGCTGACGAATGATGGGCTGCATCCACTTTTAAGAAGTTCGGAGATCGCCGATCCCCATGTCCAAGGAATCCGCAGACGACCTCACCTCCTCGTGATTGAACGATCCGCGACCAAGTGCGGCCAAGCTCGTTGCCGCCCGCTTCCCTGCACCGCTATAATGGTTCTCGGCCGGGCAATTTAACGTTTGTTGAGCTTCGGACCCGATTTTCTCTCCCTCCTTTGCTCCTCGGCCATTGGTCATTGGTAAGCCCGCCCGGTCCGCACCGGCGATGAGGCGACGGCCAGCATTCGACCACAAATGACGAAGAGGGCACGATGAAGGGCACGATCAGTCCGACGACCCTTTGGTCCCAGTATCGCGACGAGCTGTCGAGCGACCCGTTCCTGGTCCTGGCGTTGTCGGCGGCCTTGCTGGCGCTGGCGACCACGCCGATCGCCTTCGCCGTCCTGGGTCGGCTGGAATGGTTCAAGGCCCGGCGCGGGCGGGTCATGCTGCGGCCGGCGTTTTCGTCGATCGTCATCGGTATGATCCTGGTGATGGGGATCCCGGCGATCTTCGCGGCCATGGTGCTCAAGAGCCGGTCGTTCGACAAGAACCGGTACGAGTTCGACCCCAACAAGACGTGGTCGGTGCTGGAGCAAGGCAGGGAGTACGAGAACCTCAAGACGGCCAACGAGGCCGTCCGGCTCGAGATGGACCGGCTCGCCTTCGAGCGGAAGAACCTGGTCAACACCGTCAAGAAGCTGGATGAGTCCATGCTGGCCCTCCGGAGCGTGGCCGGCACCTCCCAGGCGGTGGCGCAGCGGTTCCCCGGCGTGTTGCAGTCGCTGGCCGGCGTCCGCAAGAGCGTCGGGCTCGACGGCCCGCAACAACTCCTCGATTACACCGCGCCGCCCGTCGATCTCCGGGCGATGGCCGCCAATGCGCCCGCGGCCGGGGCACCCGTCATGGCGGTGCCCGCGACCGCTCCAGCCGCCGTCGCAGCCGCCCCCTCAGCCGGCAACGGCCTGAGTCCGACCGAGATGGTGACCGAGATGGCCGCCGTCCCCGAACCCCAGCGTGCGATCGCCGCCATGCTGCCATTGTCGGAACTGCCGCCGGGATGGACCGTCGGCAAGTCGGGCGAGCGGCACATCGAGACCTTCAACGCCGACAACCTCTACGAGAAGATCGACGGTCGCGCCGAGAGCTTCCTCCAGTACGGCGTCAAGGGGATGGCGTACACCTTCTATCACCCGACCGGCGACCCGTCCAACGAGCTCCAGCTCTACGTCTTCGAGATGCCCGACGCCCTCAAGGCCCTGGGCAAGTACGGCTCGGAGAAGCCCGACGAGGCGGTGCCGGCCGCGGTCGGCGACCAGGGTTATACCTCCGCCGGCAGCACGCTGTTCTACGCGGGTAAGTACTACACCCAGATCGTCTCGACCCAGGATGACCCCAAGTTCGCCGCCTTCGCCCTGGAGCTGGCCAAGCGGGTGGCGATCCGCCAGAAGGGGGGCAAGGTCCCGAACCAGAACGACCTGCTGGATCCGGTCGCGGTGACGGTCCGCGAATCGACGACCACCACCAAGCCCGCGGCCGGCACGCCGCCCGCCACGTCCACGCCGGCCAAGCCGGCCCCCGCCGAGGCCAAGCCGGCTCCCGCGGAGGTCTCCCCGGCCACCCTCTTCGCCTTCCTCCCGGCCCAGAAGCGGGATGGAGATGCCAAGTACGTCGCCCAGGACGTCTTCGGGTATAGCTTCCTCTCCGACGTCTTCATGGCCGATTATAAGGACGGGGACGTCACCTGGCAGGGCTTCCTCCGGCCTTACCGCGACGCCAAGGAAGCCAAGGAGGTCTTCGAGAAATACATCGCCGGCGTCAAGAAGGACGGCGCCGAGGTCAAGCCGATGTCGGCCGAAGGGGCCGACGAGATGGTCGTCAGCAACAACATCGGCCTGGCCGACTTCGTCTTCCGCAAGGGGAACACCCTGGCCGGGGCCAACGGCGCCACCAGCCCCGCGGCCGGCGAAGCCTACGCCCGCGCCCTGGCCAAGAGCCTGCCGGCCACCGTCCCGACGATCGGTCAATAGTCTTCGGACCGACGCGATCTTACATTCGTAGGGTGGGTGAAACCCACCAAGTGCTTGCGAAGTCAGGAGTTCGGTGGGTTTCACCCACCCGACTGGATCGGCTCCGAGTCCCCAACCGAGGCCCAAAGAGATGAGCGAGAAACTGACCCGGACCCAGCAGAAGAACCTGGAGAAGTTCGGCGGGGTGAACCCGGCCGACCAGACGTTCTCGCGTCGGCAGTTCGCCGCGCAGGTCGGCGGCTTCGGACTGGTGGCCGGCGGCGCCGTGGCCGGCGGCATGCTGCTCCGCGACACCTGGGGCATGGAGGGGGTCAAGCCACCGCCGCCGGTGCGTTTGAAGAACTACAGCGTCGCGCTGCCGGTCGGCCGGCCCAGCCTCGTCGTCGTCCGTTCGAGCCCCGTCCGCGCCGAGTCGTACGCCACCAAGGACGAGGAGCTCAAGGCCCGCGAAGAACAGGCCTTCTCGATGGTCAAGGCGGCGATGGACACCATGGGTGGCGTCGCCCACTTCATCCAGAAGGGGGACGTCGTCGTCATCAAGCCGAACGTCGCCTTCGACAAGAACCCCGACCTCGCCGCCACCACCCAGCCCGACACCGTCGCCGCCGTGACCAAGCTCTGCTTCGGCGCCGGGGCGCGCAAGGTCATCGTCGCCGACAACCCGATCAACAACCCCGAGAGCTGCTTCTACAAGACCAAGGTCGGCGAGGCGGCCGTCCGCGCCGGCGCCGAGCTGATGCTGCCCAAGGACAGCTACTTCGAGACGCTCTACGTCGGCGGCGAGACGATCACCAGCACCTGGCGGATGTTCTACCGGCCGTTCCGCGAGGCGACCAAGGTCATCGGCATCTCGCCGGTCAAGGACCATAACCTCTGCAAGGCGACCGTCACCATGAAGAACTGGTACGGCCTGCTGGGCAACCCCCGCAACCAGTTCCACCAGAACATCCACGGCATCATCTCCGACTTCGCCCTGATGATGAAGCCGACGCTGGTGATCGCCGACGGCCGGAAGCTCCTGATGCGCAACGGTCCGACCGGCGGCAGCCTCAACGACGTCAAGAAGGGCGACACGATGGTCGTCGGCACCGACCACACGGCCGTCGATAGCTGGTGCGTCACCAAGCTCCTGGAACGTCAACGCGAGGACATCATCTACCTCGACAAGGTGATCACCCGCGGGCTCGGCCAGGACTGGCGGCCCAACTGGACGCAGGAGATCACGGTATGAGCTCGAGGATCGAGGATCGCCCCCGAACGAGGCGCTCCGCCGACAACACGGTCTCGCTCGTCCTGCCGCCGAGCGTTCGCTTATTCGTCTCGGCGCAGGGCTTCGAGCGTCTCTGCCGATCTAACACTGACCTTCGTCTCGAACGTACAGCACGAGGAGTCCTCGAGGCGATGCCACCGACGAGCGGCGGGACGGGAGCCCGGAACGCAACGCTGACGGCCCGGCTCGTCGTCTGGTCGCTCGATAACCACACTGGCACACCCTTCGACTCGTCCACGGGATTTACCCTCCCCAACGGGGCGATTCGCTCACCTGACGCTTCCTGGATCCGGAATGAGCGGTGGAATGCCCTGACCACGGAGCAGAAAGAAGTGGGGTTCGCACCGATCTGCCCCGACTTCGTGATCGAGCTCCGATCGCGGTCCGACCGGAAGAAAAAGCTGCGATTGAAGATGCGCGAGTATATCAAGCAGGGAGCCCGGCTCGGTTGGCTGATCGATCCCCTCCTGGGCACCGTCGAGATCTATCGCCCCGGCCGGCCGGTCGAGCGTCCCGCGAAAACAACGACGCTCTCCGGCGAAGATGTCCTGCCGGGGTTCGTGCTGGAATTGAAGGGGATCTTGTTCGATTGACTCTCATTGATCGCCCACACGCTTTATCCCGATACGCTTGAATCCATGAACAGCCTGCCGACGAGCCGAATCCCAATGCCCCCCGCCGGAGGGACCGATGGTTAAGATCCGACGCGCCTACGAAGTCCTGTTCCTGGGACTGTTCCTCTTCTTCCTGGTCATCACCGACCTGCGCTACCTCAAGGGGTGGCCGGTGTCGTTCTTCCTCGAGGCCACGCCGCTGGTGGCCGTCGCCACGGCGCTGACGACCCACACGATCTACCGCAACCTGGTCTGGGGCCTGGTGATCATCGCCGTGACCATGATGCTGGGCCGGGTCTGGTGCAACTGGATGTGCCCGTTCGGCATCCTGCACCACTTCTTCGGCTGGATCGGCAACCGTCGCAACACCAAGCAGATGATCGAGGTCAACCGGTATCGCAAGATCTACGCGATCAAGTACTACATCCTGGCGGCGATGATCGCGATGGCGGCGCTCTGGATCATCCCCACGACCCTCGCGGCGCCGGGCCAGATCTGGCAGGCGTACAACGGCTCGGAATTGCGCCAGTCGGGGGTACCGCGGGTCTTCGCGGCCGTCGAGACGGGCTTCGCCCGCGCCGCCGAGGAGCACAAGCGGGGCAATAGCTCGCTCCAGATCGGCCTGCTGGACCCGATCGCGCTGACGGTCCGCTCGATGACGACCAGCGTGCTGCCGACCGTACACAACGCGACCGAGAGCATCTACACCGAGCCTCGCGAATACTGGCAGGCGTGGGTCGTCGGGCTGATCTTCATCGGCTTCCTGGTCGCCAACTGGTGGATTCCCCGGTTCTTCTGCCGGGCGATCTGCCCGCTGGGCGCCTTGCTGGGGATCTTCAGCCGGTTCGCCCTCTGGCGGATCGACCGCGACCCGGTGCGATGTACCGACTGCGACCTGTGCCTCAAGAGCTGCGAGGGCGCCTCCGACCCCCACACCGACCTGCGCAAGAGCGAGTGCTTCGTCTGCCTCAACTGCATCGAGGACTGCCCGCACGATGCGCTGTCGTTCCGGTTCCTGCCCCGAAAGGCTAGCGAGGTCCCCTATCCGGCCGTCGGCCGTCGCGAACTGGTCCTGGCGGGCCTCTTCGGCCTGCTCTTCTTCCCGATGGCGCGGCTCTCGGGCGGGGTGCGGAAGAACTTCAATCGCGCCGTGATCCGGCCGCCCGGCTCGGTCGCCGAGGACGAGTTCCTCCGCCGTTGCATCAAGTGCGACCAGTGCATCCGCGTCTGCCCGACCAACGTCCTCCAGCCGGCGCTGTTCGAGGCCGGCCTGGAGGGCCTCTGGACGCCGATCATGATCTCGAAGATGGGCTGGTGTGAGCTCAACTGCACGCTGTGCAGCCAGGTCTGCCCCACCGGCGCCATCCGCGAGATCTCGATCGTGGAGAAGCTCGGCATCGGGCCGTTTGAAGGTAAGGGGCCGATCAAGACCGGCACGGCGTTCTACAACCGAGGGCGATGCCTCCCCTGGTCGATGGACACGAGCTGCGTGGTCTGCGAGGAGGTCTGCCCGGTCAGCCCCAAGGCCATCTTCACCCGCAACGTCGAGGCCACCGACCGTTGGGGCGCGATCATCGAGCTCAAGCAGCCGTACATCGACCCTGTCAAGTGCATCGGCTGCGGCATCTGCGAGCACGAGTGCCCCGTCAAGGACGACCCGGCCGTGTACGTCACCGCCATCGGCGAGACGCGCAGCAAGGACCGGTCGCTCCTGCTCTCGCTGGTCGAAGGCCAGGGGCAGGACCTCGTGTCAGTCTGAGACGGCCCTTCAGGGTCTAGGAGACCAGCAGAATCGCGGCCGTGATCCACTCCCCCCGCGGATCACGGCCGCTCCATCTCCATCGGCGAGGATCGAGGAGGCCGAGGACGCCCTTCATGTCCTACAGCGAATTCACACTGGAAGCCGTCGAACGCGAGCTCGGACTGACGACGCAAGAGGCCGACCTGTTCCCCGAATCGCCGACCGCAACGGTCCCGGAGTGGCTCCCCGGATGGCTGCGCGCGGGACCCGGCTGGCGTTGATCAGCGAGAAATCGCGGAGTGAATTCATCGTCGTCCCGATCCTCCTGGCTGCGCGCGAGCTCACGGGCGATCGGTTCGCCATCTTCTCCGGACAGCGACTGGACGTGGATCCGGCCAAGGGCTTGATCGGAGAGTGCGACTTCATCCTCGCGATCGGCCCGGCATTACCCCCGTTGCACGCACCCGTCATGAGCGTGGTGGAAGCCAAGAAGAACGACGTCGAGGCCGGCCTGGGCCAATGCATCGCGCAAATGGTGGGGGCGAGGCGGTTCAACGAGGCGGCCGGTCGATTGACGGCCCCGGTCTTCGGCTGCGTCACGACGGGCGAGACCTGGCAGTTCTTGCGGCTGGCCGATCAGGCCGCCCTCCTGGATCGAAGCCGGTATTACCTGGATAACGTCGGTCGAATTTTGGGGGTCCTGCGGGCGATCTTCGATCGTGCGGTCGAAGCGGTCTGACCGAAGGCCGTGACTCAACCCGCCCGCTTACTCGCCGCCGTGGCCCGCGAACCCCAGGAGGAGGCGGAGCCCGTAGACGACGACGGCCGCCGTGGCCAGGCAGCTCGCGGCCATCAGGCCGCGTCCCAGGCCGGGCCGCCGGCGCTCGGCCACCTCGCCGATCACGATCACGCCGCCGATCACCCCGAACTTGAACAGCGTCATCCCGGCGATGTTCCAACGCTGGAACACCCATTGCGCGAAGGGATTCGACTCGTAGAACGAAGGGCCCTGCCGCAGCAAGGCATAGGTCACCAGCAAGTCGGCCGCGCTGAGGGCGACCAGCAGGAGGATCTCTTGCTCCAGCACGCTGGATTCCGCGGCGTAGTCGCGCAACACCCGCCGCCATCGGCTTGAACCCTGCTGGCGACCCGCTCTCGCCGCGCGCCTCATGCTTCGAGCCGATCGGTCGGCTCGATCGCTTGCGGATCGCGGGATGGATCGGCTCGGATGCCGAGATGGGGATGACGGAGGGCGCGACCTCGGCCAGCGGGTAACCGTCCGGATCGGGGCCGGCCTCGAAATCCGACGGAGGATCGGCCGGCATCGGGATGCGCTGGACCAGTCCGCAAGCGAGGCATCGGACCTTCCGGCCGGCGAGCTCTCCGGCCACGGGATAGGTCTTGCCGCACCGCGTACACCGGAAGGCCAGGCTCATCGGCTCCTCAGATTGATAGTCGCGTCAACCCGCTCGATGCCGGCCGGATCGCTCGCGGCCGGACCGAGTCGGAGGGCTCGAGCACAGACCCCATCGATTTAACCACAAATGCCCCCGGGCGCACACAGAGGGAGGAGGGCACGAATCCGCGATCGATCGGCCCCCGGTCACCAATCCGCGTGAGCATCGAGACGTTCCAGGCGTGTTGCTGTTTCACTCCAATTACAGACGTCGATTTCTCCGCCGGATTCCCGGGGCGGGTCGGTGGGATGCATCGGCTCCTTAAAGATCGGCCTCTGGCCGATGTGGAAGCCCCCGCACCTCCGGCACCGGACGACCGCCAGCCGATATCCTTCCCGGACGCGCCCCGTGGCGCGGTTCCAGACCTCCATCGCGATGCGATGGCCGTCGGCCGTGCGACGGTCGTTATAGAACAACTTCCCGCAGGCCGCATCGGCCTGCGGCAGGATCAACCGGGTCCTTGCCATGCGGTCCGGCCCTCCTGCCTTCGCGCCTCGGGACCGCGACGGTCCGAGAGGACCGCGACGTGCCGGGCATCGGCGTCATATTGCGACATCATCGCTCGATGGGCCTCCGAGAGAGCCATGTTGATCCGGGCGACCCGATCGGGCCGCCGGTCGGTCAATCTAATAACGCGACGACGGGCCGGAGGTGACGAGGCCGGCGCGGAGAGGCTTTTCGCGTGTCGATCGGGAGCAACACGAGGATGAGGCGGCGGGCTCGGTCAGCCCGATCGGGGCGACGGACCGGGGACGGGCCGGGCAGGGCTACTGGACGCGAGCGACGGCCTCGACCTCGGCCTCCCAGTAGCCGGGCAAGCGCTCGAACGGCTTGTCCGGCCCGGCGTCGGTGACGTAGATGTAGCCGATCCTCTTGAGGATCGCGTCCTTGATCATCGCCCGCATGGTCTCGACGTCGGCGACCTTATAGACCAGGGCGGCGAACCGAGAGGGCTCGTAGACCTTGAACTCGGCGGGGAGCTCGAAGGTCCCAAAGCCCTGGTTGTTGGAGAAGACACAGGCCACATCCGAGGTCCCCCGTGCTGCGAAGGAATTGTCGCAGGTGCCTCCCGGATTGGTGATCACCAGGGCCTCGCGGAGCCTGTCTTTCGCATAGGCACGGAGCTCGACATAATAGGCCGAGAACTGGGCATCGCAGGACTGCTGGTCGATGAAGAAGCCCGCGACCTGGGGATAGAACTGGACCCATCGGTCGATGTCCCGCTTGACCTCGGCCGGCGTGCGCTCGCCATACTTCGTGCTGACATAGCCCACGAGCTTGACCCCATGAGTGCCGGCGTCGTCGATGAGGGCGACGTAGTCGGAGTTCCTCACCGAACCGGGTCCGCTGTTGGGGTTGACGACGGCCACGAGATCCACCTTCGACGTGGCGGCGATCAGCCGCTGCCACGCCTTGCGGCCTTCCGGATCGGGGTAGATATAGGCCGGCACGAGCAGGCGCAGCCTGCGCCCCATCTGGGCCGGCAATCCGCCGCCGGCCTCCTTGGGCGGCGGGGCGTTGCCGGCGACGATGGCCGATCCCCCCTCGTCGCCCGCGACGGCCCGCGCCGGGATGGACCTCGGGGACGCCGATGCCGGCTCGCCCGGCACGCGATCGACCGACTCGACCGATGGAGCCCCGGCGGCCCTCGGCGGACGACCATCCCCGGGCACGGTCCCGCACATCCAGACGATGGCGACCAGGGCCAGGACCGCCAGCGTCGCCGTGGACGCCGAGAGCGCCCAGAGTCGCCTGACCCGCGACGATGCCGGCGTCGAAGGCCGGAGCCGGGCGCCGTCCGCCGGGATCGTGAGCCGCGGATGATTCCCGATCGGCTTCGTGTGACCGGGATCGGTACCGGGAGGGAACACCGCCGTCCGCATCGTATCCAGGTCCCCGACACCACCCGACGACGTGGCCACGGCCGCCGGTCTTCCCTGGGGATCACTCGGATACCACCACGAAGGGACCTCGTCGAAATCCCCCCCGCTCGAACTGGAGACGGGCGTCCCGCCGATCGTCAGCGTCGTCCCGCATACGGGACATTTCGTCCTCTTCCCGGCATGGCGATCTTCCGCCTTGAATACCCTCCCGCAGCCGCAGACCACGCGAATCATCAGATCGCTCTCCTCTGTGATAGCGAGATCCCGTTCCTTATCATACAATTCATTGCGCAGCCACGCAATAGATTCAGCACGATCCCGCACATGACAATTCGTCGGGACACGTGATCTGAAGGATGGGAGAGCGGATGACGGACATCCCTGATGGACGACGCATCGTCTCGGAGCGACGTCGATCTCTCCCAGATTAACGCCCCGGGATACGGCCTGTCGCCCCCATTGGGGACGCGAAATCTTCGTGGACCGGGGAATTCAGGAGATCCTGAGAGGTTCGGGCTGGGAATGCGGAGCCGAGGTCCGCCCGGTTGGGCACAGCGATTCGCCGATATTACGTCGATGAGCGACGCGTGTGCCCGATGTTACCCAGCTAGCAATCTCCATTCCCATTCCGTTAGGGAAGCTTTCGCCAAGGATGGGAACATACCCGAGGCGAAGAATAGGAGACGATACCTGGCAGCATCGATGAGGGTGCGGTGTTTCGGGTGCACGGAAGCGAGGCGCCGGGACCTAACGCGTGCACCTATGGCCATTTTCCCTATGTTCACCTCAGGACCCAGGAAGATTATACTATAAGGGGGGTCGTCTTGTGACCGGGTGGGCCTGGATGGCGTCGCGGTGGATTGCCGATGGTTCTTGCGCCGCCTATGCTTAGGGAAAGATTGAGGGTGGCGGCCGGACATGGTAGACTCGCCGGTGTCGTTGTCTGACGGTGAGGGCGCTTTTTCAGGATGCCTCATGCTCGACTCTCAGGCGTCGCGATTCTGGCAAGCGGCCGTCTTCAGCGGGCTGATGGACGTCGAAGCCCTGGCGGCCTGCTGGAACGCGATCCCACCGGCAAAGCGAAACGCCCCGGAGCACATCGACCGCCGCCTGGCCCGTCAGGCGGTCCAGTCGAATTCCTTGACACTCTGGCAGGCGCAGCAGCTCCTGGCCGGGCGGACCAGCGGGTTCAAGGTCGACCGATATCTGCTCCTGGACCTGATCGGGCAGGGGGGCATGGGCCGGGTGTACCTGGCGCGAGACACCCGACTCAACCGTCGGGTGGCACTGAAGATCCTGGCGCCGGAGCGGGTGAACAACCCGAGGGCGGTCGCGCGGTTCCAGCGCGAGGCCCGGGTCGGCGCCCAGTTGCAGCACGAGAACCTCGTGCGGATCTACGACTTCGGCGAGGCCAACGGCCGCTTCTACCTGGTGATGGAGTTCATCGAAGGCAAGACGATCGGCCACCTGATCTCCGAGCAGGGGCCGATGCCGATGGCGACGGCGGCGCGACTAGTCCTGCAGGTGGCCATGGGCCTGGGACACGCCCACCTCAAGGGGCTGATCCATCGCGACGTCAATCCGTATAACATCATGGTCACCGACGACGGGACCGCCAAGCTGGCCGACCTCGGCCTGGCGATCGACCTGACCGAAGGGGATCGCGTCACGCGGGAAGGGGCCACGGTCGGCACCTTCGACTACGTCGCCCCCGAGCAGGCGCGGCATTCGCACTCGGCCGACATCCGCAGCGACATCTACTCGCTGGGATGCACCCTGTATCACATGCTCACCGGCCAGGTGCCGTTCCCCAGCCCCAGCCTCCCCGAGAAGCTCTTCGCGCACCAGGCGATGGAGCCGACGCCGGTGGAGCAACTCGCGCCCGGCCTGGACGAGGGGTTCGTCGAGGTCGTCCGGAAGATGATGCGCAAGTCGCCCGACGAGCGGTACGCGACGCCCGCGCAGGTGATCCAGGCCCTCGAGCCTTACCTCGACGAGGCCGCCGGTTACGCGCCCCGCCCGGAGCGGGCGCGGCCTTCGCTCGCCCCGGTCGCCGAGTCTCCCCCGCAGCTCGACGAGGCGAGCGATCCGTCATCGGCGGCGTCCACCCCGGCCTCGGATCCGCGGCCGTCAGAGGATGGCACGTTGGTCGCCGTGCCCATGGCGGTGGTCGAGCTCGCGGCCGTCCGGCGGAATCCCCCGGCCGTGCCCGGCGGCGATCGAGCGCCGGATCCCGACGGGACTCGCGGACCCGGCCCGTCATCGGGCGGAGACCTCGACGACCCGTCGGTCCCGCTCCTGACGCCGATGGAGGATCCGACGGAGGTGGACACGAACGGCTCTTTGCTCGTCGATCTCGGGCCCGCCCCCCCGCTGAGCGAGAGGCTCGCCCGGTCCAGGCCTCGGGCGTCGACCGCGACGCCCCCCCGGCCCGCGCCCCGACCCAGTCGAACGCGCGCCGGGATCCTACTCCTCGACGTTGACCACCTCGGAGCGATCGGTCTGGTGGCCGCCCGTCGGCGTACTCTGGGGGCTGGTCCTGGTGGCCGTCGTCGCCACCGTGCTGGCCATCATCCTCGGACTGGCCGGCGGCCTGCGCTGGTTCCGGCAGACCCCTCCGGAAATCGCCGGGAAGACGGCGCCCCGTCAATCGGCCCGCGAGGATGGTGCGCCGATCGTCATGCACTCCTATGACCCGGGTGCGGATGACGAAGAGAAAGGGCCCCCGCCCGCGGACTTATATCAGGGCGCTCAAGCTGTCGATCGGGCACGGCTATGTCGAGCTGAGCAATCGCGAGCCCTTGCGGCTCGACGCCGGCAAGCTCGACGATTTGAAAGGCGGCCAGGGTCGGATCGAGATCCGCGCCGCCCCGGGTGTGGTCCCCGTCCTCGAGATCGGGATGGAGCCGGGCAAGCACTTCCTCACGACTGGGTCGTCGATTTCTCTCTACCTCACCGGCCTGGATATCCGGGTCAATTACAAGGACTCTGGGGGTGCTGCCGGAGCCACACCGGTGATCCAGGCCGCCGGCCCCGTCCATCTCGATCGGTGTGCCTTCCGGGTCCTCAACGGTGCGCGTCCCGAGGGGTGCAGCGCCGTGAGCCTCGAGGGGAAGGAATTGACCGTCGACGGCTGCTGGTTCCAGGGGTTCGACAGGGCGATCCGGATCCATGCCTATCACGGGACCTACGCGATTCGACAGACGATGGTCGTGAGCGGCTCCCCGGTCGGCCCCATGCCGTCGCCGGCACCCGACTGGTACGGCTGGGGCGTCGAGGTCCGGCTGGAACAGGGAGTAGGTCGGCGCCTCCTGGAGCTGGAGGATTGCACCTTCGAAGGGGCGGGCCTGCTGGACCTCATCCCTGCGACTGTGCCATTGCCCCTGGATGTCGTCGTGAAGCGGTCTGCCGTGCGCGCCAGGGCGATCCTGGCCTTTCCGCAAGAACTCCAAGCCGCCCGGCTCAACTGGCAAGGCCAGGGGAATCACCTCGAGATCCTCGAGAAAGGCTGGATCGTGCTCTCGTCTCGCATGGGCACGCCCGCGCTCTCATCCTCGGTCATCGACCCGGAGAGCTGGTCGAAGGTCGTCGGCGTCGTCGAGACTGGCGCGATCCGGGACAGGGTCAACTACCGCGCCACCCCCAACTCGCGGAGATTGGCCCAGCCCCGCGACTTCGCCATCGACGTCCCGGACGCGCCCGGCACCAAGTTGGGTGCCGACTCGGAGCAGGTCGGCCCGTGGGGGCGATAGTTCGGGGCCGGTCCGCAGATGCACGTTGCAAGAATCCTGGCTAATCGGGCGGGAACACGCCCTCGTCAATCAACTGCTGGCGGTGGGCTACGCGGTGGTCGAGATTGATGCGCAATGTCGCGATGGTTGCCCGGCCCATCGCGGTGCGTCCCACGAGGCGAGGGCCATCCCAGCGGAAATGATAGTGCCACTTGTGCCGTCGCGGATTGAAGAGTGGAACAACCTTTTTTGTGATTATGTCTATACCACTCAGATTTGGTCCTTTGAAACTGTTGCACGCGAAGCACGCCAGGCATAGGTTCGATGCCCGCGTCGGGCCGCCGTGGCTGTCGGCGATGACGTGGTCGATCTCGAAAGTGGTGTCGTCGAACTGCCGGGGCATGCGGCAGTATTCGCAACAGTACCCGGCGCGACGCCAGACCAGCTCTCGCAGCGCGCGATCCATGCAGACTCAGTGGGTTCGCGACTTGCCGTTGCTCGTGCGGCGATTAAGGGCGCGACGGGCCTTCGACTTCAGGATGCCCAGCAGACTGCCGATTCGGCTGTATGCCTCGATCTCCGACCGCTCATCGCAACTGAGCGCGCCTTCGCGTGCCTTGGCGGCGAGCGCATGCATGCGGTCCTCATCCGCGGGACTGAAACCCAGCGTCAAGATGCCCTCGGCCGTCGCCGCGGACAACACAGGTTCGTCCGGCCACGCAATCCGGTTCAGGATCTCCGCCTCATGGAAGGGTAGTTCGGTCGCTTGCATACACGATCCCCTGGAGTGAGGGACTCTTCCGGGGTTGAGTGTACCATACACGACCTGCCCGAGGAAAGCGGATTCGCCAGACCAATCCAATCCCTGAAACGGCGTAAGAGCTTTGCTGTCAGGACAATTCTCTCGGACCCTGTTCAGGACTCGACCGTCGCTTCAACGAACTGGGCGGGGATGCGGATGGTGAACGTCGAGCCGACACCCAGCGCGCTCTCGACCGAGACTTCGCCCCCCATCATCCGGCAGATCTTCCGGGTGATCGCCAGGCCCAGCCCGGTCCCACCGTACTTCCTCGTGGTCGAGACATCGGCCTGCGTGAACGCCTCGAAGAGCCGGCCGACCTGCTCGGGCGTCATGCCGATTCCGCTGTCTCGGACGCGGAAGACGACCCAGTCGAGATCCGCCGCCCGCTCGCGGGACGCTTCCAGGCGGATCGTACCCCGATGGGTGAACTTGGCCGCGTTCGAGAGCAGGTTGAGCAGGCACTGCCGCATCCGCGTGACATCTGCATACATCGAACCGATGCCTTCACACCCGACGATCTCCAGGGTGTTGCCGTTGCCGGCGACCATCGGCTCGACGGTCATCGCCACCTCGTGGATCAGCCCGGCGATCTCGAAGTGCTCGGGCGAGAGCTGCATCTTGCCAGCCTCGATCTTGGAATGGTCCAGGATGTCGTTGATGATCGTCAGCAGGTGCTTCCCCGCCCGCGTGATCTTCTCCAGGTCGGCCGTCGGGTCCTTGGGTATCTTGCGGGCGACCAGCTCCTGGAGGAGCTCGCTGTACCCGATGATGGCGTTCAGCGGCGTGCGCAGCTCGTGGCTCATGTTGGCCAGGAACGTGCTCTTGACCTGATTGGCCTCCACGGCTTGCTGGTGGGCCTCGACGAGGACCGCATTGACCCGACGTAGCTCCTCCTCGATCCGCTGACGTTCGGCGACCTCCTGCTCCAGCACCCGGTTGGCCCTGGCCAGCTCGGCCGTGCGTTCGACCACCCGCCGTTCCAGCTCGTCGTGGGCGTTGCGGAGTTCCTCCTCGGCCTGCTTTCGTGCCGTGATGTCGAAGGCGATGCCCTGGAGGTACAGCGGATTGCCCCGCTCGTCGCGCACTACCTGGGCCTCGCCATGGACCCAGACCACGCGGCCGTCGCGGGCCAGGAAGCGGTACTCGGAGCGGAAATGATGCCCCATGGCACAGGTCTGCGCGAACTCGGCATGCCATCGGACGCGGTCGTCCGGGTGGAGCTGCCGGTACCACAGGATCGGGTCCTCCAGCCATTCTTTCTGCGAGAAGCCCAGGAGCGCCTCGATCTGCGGGCTGACGTAGAGCTCGTTCTCTCCCCCTCGAGCGCGGCCATGAACGTGACGGCCGGGAGCTGCTCGACCAGGGTGCGGTACCGGGCCTCGGCCCGGCGGGCCTTCTCCTCTCCGCTGGGACCCTCGACTTCGGCGCGGGTGGCCGGGGGTAGGGTCGGGCAGGGCATGCCGGCGGCCTGCTCGTCGGCGCCGGCCAGTTGGCGGAGGATCGCCTCGGCCTCGAGCAAGGTCAACTCGACCGAGGGCTCGGCGGCCGGCCCATCGAGGCGGTCCCATTCCAGGAGCTTCGTCTCGATCGAGCCGATCATCCCGAGAAGGACCCGACCGTCGGTGACCTTCACGACAGTCCCTCCTCCCCGGCCTGGACGCCGAACATCGGCGCGTGTCGCACCTGGATCGTCTTGCCGCCCCCCAGGTACATGTGGACCCCGCACGGCAGGCAGGGGTCGAAGCTCCGGACCGTGCGCATGATGTCGATGCCCTTGAATCGGTCCGGCCCGTTCTCCTCGAAGATCGGCGTGTTCTGCACCGCGTCCTCGTACGGGCCGGGCGTGCCGTACGCGTCGCGCGGGCTGGCGTTCCAGCAGGTCGGCGGATAGGGGTGATAGTTGGCGATCTTGCCGCCGCGGATCACCAGATGATGCGAGAGGCCGCCCCGCACGGCCTCGTGGAAGCCGCAGCCGATCGCCTCGTCGGGCACGCTGAACTCGGTCCAGGTCCGGGTCCGTCCGGCGTAGACCTCGCTCATCGCCCGATCGAGGAAATACAGCGCCGAGGCCGCGGCATACGCCTGGAAATAGGTCCGGGCCCGGTCGCGCTCCAGGGTGTTGCTCCATCGGGGGATCGTCCACTCGAGCTCGGTCTCGGGCAGGTTCGCCGTCCGGGGCAGGTAGATCTTGACGCCACGGCCGGTGGCCTTGACGTAGCCGATGTCGACCAGGCCGGCCAGGGCCGTGACCCAGAGGCGGGCCAGCGGGCCGCCGCCGGTGTCCAGCGCCAGATACGCGCCGGTTCGCGCGTCGTACCATCGGGGCGACATCACCCAGGTGTACTTGCCCTGGAAATCGCGACGCTGCCGCTTCGGTACGGTGGTCTGGTTCCACGGATGCCGCTGGTCGACCGGGTTGCCCAGCGGGTCGGACTCGACGAACGTCTCGGCGTCCTGCCAGTCGTCGTAGAACGAGCTGCCGAGCAGGATGCGCAGGCCCAGGTTGATCTCCACCAGGTCGGTCGTGATCAACTCGCCGTCGATGACGATCCCGGGAGTGACGTACATCGCCCGGCCCCAGTCGGACATCCGCCGATAGGTGTAGTCGCAGACCTCGGGGTCGTTGAACGAGCCCCAGCAGCCCAGCATGACCCGGCGCCGGCCGACCTCCTCGTAGCCGGGCAGGGCCTCGTAGAAGAAGTCGAAGAGGTCGTCGTGCAGGGGGACGACCCGCTTCATGAACTCGACGTACTTCAGCAACCGGACCTGGTAGTCGGTGAAGAGCTGGATGCTGGGCACGGTCCCGACGCCGCCCGGGTAGAGGGTCGAGGGGTGGACGTGCCGGCCCTCCATCAGGCAGAACATCTCGCGGGTCAGCCGGCTCATCTGCAGCGCCTCGCGGTAGAACGCGCCCTGGAACGGGTTGAGCGACCGCATGATGTCGGCGATCGTCCGGTATCCGTGAAGGTCGGCGTGGGGCGACTGGGTCCGCTCGGCGCGATCGAGCACGCCGGGGTTGGTCTCGCGGACCATCCGCTCGCAGAAGTCGACGCCGACCAGGTTGTCCTGGTAGAGGTTGTGGTCGAACATGTATTCGGCCGCCTCGCCGAGGTTGATGATCCACTCGGCGAGGGCCGGCGGCCGGACGCCGAAGGCCATGTTCTGCGCGTAGCAGGCGGCAGGTGGCGTGGTTGTCGCCGCAGATGCCGCAGATCCGGCTGGTGATGAGATGGGCGTCGCGCGGGTCCTTGCCCTTCATGAAGACGCTGTAGCCGCGGAAGATCGACGAGGTGCTGTAGCACTCGGCGACCCGACGATTGGCGAAGTCGATCTTGGTGTGGATGCCCAGGCTGCCGACGATCCGGGTGATCGGGTCCCAGGACATCTCGACGAGTCGAGGCGGATCGTCCGCCGCCATCGGGCCGTTCGAGGCGGCTGCGGTCATGGCTTCGGTCCGATGCGGGATCGCGTCGCACCGGTTGGCCGACGGCCGAGGGATGCGACGCTGGTCAAGGGGTAGCCCGGGTGCGCCACGGGGGCTCCCGGTTCATCGAGGCCCGGGTGAACTGCCGCAAGGCCCGGATCGCCTTACCGTACATCGCGACGGCCGTCGTGGATAGCTGCGCGCCCGGCGGCATATCCGTGGAAGGGCATGAACTTGTCGGGAAAGCCGGGCATCGTGCAGCCGATGCAGACCCCGCCTACATTGGGACAACCGCCGATGCCGCCCATCCAGCCCCGCTTGCCGACGTTGCACTGCACCACCGGCCCCCAGCAGCCGAGCTTGACGATGCACTCGCGCGACCCATAAGTCGTGGCGAAGTCGCCTTGCTCGTAATAGCCGGCCCGGTCGCAACCCTCGTGGACGGTCTGACCGAAGAGCCAGGCCGGCCGGAGCATCTCGTCCAGCGGGATCGTCGGCGCCCGACCCGCCGCCTGATTGAGCAGGTACAGGAGCACCTCCATGAAGTTATCCGGCTGCACCGGGCAACCCGGCACGCAGACGATCGGCAGGCCCGACTGCGATCGCCAATGCCAGCCCAGGTAATCCGGCAGGCCCATGCAGCCGGTCGGGTTCCCCTCCATGGCGTGGATGCCGCCGTAGGCGGCGCAGGTCCCGGCCGCGACCACGCCCCAGGCCCTCGGGGCCAGGCGGTCGATCCACTCGCAGGTGGAGATCGGCTGGCCGGTCTCCCGGTCGACGCCGACCGCGGCCCAGTAACCCCCATCTCCGCCCCGCTCGTCGGGGATCGAGCCTTCGATCACCAGCAAGAACGGATCCAGCAAGCCCTCCGCGGCCCGATACCAGGTCTCGAGGAACTCGTCGCCGTTCTCGTAAGCCAGCACCGGGTGGTGCAGCCGGACCTCGGGAAGCCCCGGGATGGCACCCAGCACCAGGTCCTCGAGGCTGGGCTGGGTGGCCGCGGTGATCGCGATCGAATCGCCATCGCACCCCAGCCCGGCGGTGATCCAGAGGATGTGCATCGCCTCGACGGCCGGCGCGTGCTGCGTCCGCCGTCCATGCGGCATCGCCGACTCGGCCATCGCGGCCCCTTTCTCCGGCCCAATCCGATCGGTCTTCGGCCGGAGACATGATCCGGCTCGAATTCACTCAACACCTGCCCAGGACCGTCCTCGCAATCGAATGACCCCATTGGTCTTATAAAACATGGCCCCGCAAATGTAAAGCTACCGGCCCATCTCCGCTCATCGGCGCACCGGCCGGACAACGCCCGGCGCCTGACCATCAACCCTCTTCGATGGAACGGGATCGATCGCCGAGGAGCCAGGGGATGTCACGGATGGATCAACGAACGGATCGGCCGGGAACTGGAGATCAAGAATGATGGCCTGGAGATGGGGATCCGTGCGAAGCCGCGCCAAGGACGAATCGTTGAGGGGCTGACCTTGCTGGTCACGAAGTTGGGTAATCTGTTCGACGACCCAACGCAGGTCCTTCTCGCCCTTGAAGTCGCCGCCCTTCCCGTTCGTGCCCATCGCATTATAGAAGAGAAGTAGTTGAGACAGCGCCTCGGCATTCTTCCCCTGAGCCAGTAAACAGATGCCCAACCGGAGTTCGCTCCACCAACGATCCGCCTGGTCGGGGTGGTTCCTGACCCAGTAGTCTCGGCATTCGATGAGGTACGGTTCTCCGCGGGCATACTCCTGTTCGATGACGAGTAGCATCCCGGCGTCAAAGGTCCCCTTGGCGTACATCTCGATGTCGGGTCCATACCGGGATCGGGTGATCTCGACGGCCTCGATCAAGTAGCCCTCAGCCGTCTTGAGATCACCCTTTCTCAGATAGATGAGGGGCAGTAAGGCCAGGGCGGCGTTTGTGGCGCCGTGATTGCGGTCAAGTGACTGGCGACCCTCCTTCAGGACTTCGAGGAAGAGCGTCTCAGCCTCGTCCTCCCGATGCTGGGGCAGGAGGAATTCCCCGAATTGGACCATGGTAGCCAACGTTTCGGGGTGCCTGTTACCCAGTGTCTGCCTTTGCCCGTGAAGGACCTTCCGCCACAGACGTTCCGACTCCTTGATCCTGCCAGTCTGGCCGTAGATCGACGCGAGCCTGCGAGTCGCGATCAGGGTGCCCGGATGATCTTCGCCGAACGCCTTTTTCAATCTCTCGACGGTTTCCTCAAACAGTTCCTCGGCCTTCCTCGGCTGGTGGGTGACGAGATAGAAACCTGCGAGCGCCTCCGTCGCCCCAAGTGCTTCTTCAGCCTGGCGGCCCCGGATCCGTAGAAATCCTTCTCTCGCTCGAAGACAATAGCGTGAAGGCCCCCTCTTTCCCCATGTTCCTGTAGATTTCTCCGACGAGGACCATCGCGGAAAGCGCCTCGAAGTCGTCCTGACCCCTGATCTTGCGGAGCCCTTCCATCGCCGGGACCAGGTAATCGAGGGCCTCGGGCCATTTTCCACCACTGGCGAGTAGATTGCCCAGGCTGATCATCGCGCTGAAGGTCTCGGGATCGTTCGCGCCCAGAGTTGTCCTTCGCAACTCGAGCGTGCGTTCCAGGTGCGGCTTGGCCTGGGAGTAGAGACCGAGCGCGAGATAAGTCTCTCCGATCGTCTGGCGAATCGAGGCCTCGACGAGCGGCTGCGTCGCGAACCGTTCGCCGATCTTCTCGGCGGCGCGGTCGAGGACCGTACGGACCTTCAACTCGGGTTCGGGCTGCAAGCCGAGCGCGGCCTGCGCGTCCACACCGGCCAGGGCGAGCAGATCCTTTCGAACGAACTCATTGACGGCTTTGTATCGTTCCGCCTCAGTTTCGGCCCTGTCACGCTGGCCGCGAGTTGCCGCCTCGGCGCGGATCGCCCAGATCGCCAGGGTCGTACTCGCGACGCTGCCCAGGAGCAGGCTCAG
The DNA here is from genome assembly GCA_963777695.1 of uncultured Planctomycetota bacterium. GTDB lineage: Bacteria > Planctomycetota > Planctomycetia > Isosphaerales > Isosphaeraceae > CAVZRC01. Next base: position 3,355,644 of record CAVZRC010000004.1, on the reverse strand, counting down.
GAACACGGCCGCCGAGAGGCCCGCCAACCATGGGTTCCTTCGACTCCAGCGATGGAGCCGTCCGACCGGTCCGACCGGCCGAGCCGAGATGGGGCGGTCGTCGAGGAACCGTCGCAGGTCGTCCGCCAGGCCCTCGGCGCTGGCGTAGCGCTTGAGCGGGGCTTTTTCCAGGCACTTGAGGCAGATCGTCTCCAGGTCGCGCGGGACGTCGGGTCGGAGCCGCCTCGGCGCCACGACCTCGGTGGAGGTGACCAGCTTGAGCGTCTCCATCGCCGACTCGCCCAGGAACGGGGGCCGGCCGGTCAAGGCGTGATACAGGATCGCACCCAGGGCGTACGTGTCGGCGGCAGGGCCGACCTGCTTCGACTGGCCTTCGGCCTGTTCGGGGGCCATGAAGCTCGGTGTCCCCATCACCTGGCCGGACAGGGTTCGTCCCGAGTCGGCGTCGAGGAGCTTGGCCAGGCCGAAGTCGCTGACTTTGGGGACTCCGTCGGCCGTCAAGAGGATATTGCTGGGCTTGAGGTCGCGGTGGATGACGCCGGCCTGGTGGGCAGCGTGGACGGCACGGGCGAGGGTTTCCACCAGCGCGGTGGCCTCGCGGGGAGACATGGGCTTCTCGGCCAGCCGCTGGGCAAGGCTGCCGCCTTCGGCGAACTCGAGCGAGAGATACGCACGACCATCGTGCTCGCCGATGGCGTGGATGGCGATGATGTTCGGATGCCTGAGCCGGGCGACGGCGTGGGCCTCGGCCCGGAACCGTTCGCGCTGATCCGACCTGGCGTACGGGCCGTCGGCGATCGTCTTAATCGCCACGATGCGGCCGAGCTTCGTGTCGCGGGCCTTGTAGACGATGCCCATGCCCCCCCGGCCGATCTCGACGATGATCTCGTGATCCGGAAACGACGGCAGGGGCTCATTGTCGGTTGTGGGATCTCCCACGGGCGCGTTCGCCAAATGTAGGCGGGCATAGAGCCGTTTCTGTTTCCCGATCAACTCGCCGAGTGCGGCAATCTGCGCGGGGTTCGTGACGCCGAGCGACTCGGGAGTCGGATCCTCGCCCCGCCGGTAGCCGTCTTCCCAGCGTTCCAGGACGTCGAGCAACGCGTCGTTGTCGCCAGCCGCCGGGTCGAGGGCCGGGCCGATTTGGTCAGTTGTCGTCTCGCCGGAGATCGGTCCGCCGAAGGGCCCGGTATCGGGATGGAAGTCATGGCCGCGCATTCACTTCACCTCACGGTCAAGAGATCAGCTCTTCGATCCCGTCCAGGCGTTGGGCCAGCCGCATCGTCGCCGCCAGCCAGAGCCGGCTGACCTGCTTCGGGTGCAAATCCATGAGCCGAGCGATCTCGGATTGGGGGAATTCCGCAAAATAATGGAAGTCGAAGACGGTGCGCTCGTCACCGGGAAGGTCCTCGACCTCGCGGTGGAACTCGGTCCAGAAAGCCAGGCGCGAAGGCTCGTAGGTGCTTTCCTCGATATCGAAGGGAACCTCGGAGCCGGACCCCTGCTGATCGCGAGGAGCATCCTGCCTCCGTGCATCCTCGCGGCTCTGGCGCCGGGCGATGTCGAATAGGAGCTGACGGACCTTGCAGAACATGAGGCCGTAGAATGCTTCGGCGGACTCGGGACGAGTACCGTCCAACGCCCGATTCAAGCGCATCCAAGCCTGATCGACGATGCTATTCAGCTCGTGCCGGGCCAGAAGACGAGGGAACTCCTTGCGAAGGATGCCGGCGGTGATGCGCCGTAAGCGGTGGTAGACGCGCTCGAGCAAGTCTCTCCGGGCCGACTCGTCCCCATGTCGCAACCGCTCGATCAAGTCGCGGATGTCGCCCGTCGTGTCGCCGTTCATGACGTTCTGACCCCCTTCGGATTCCTCCACGTCGGTGAGTCGGGGAAACGTCCGGTCCTCCTCGGATTCCCCTCACATCGGCACAACTAGCCTTCATCCATCCTATCAAGGTTTCTGGCCCAACCCCACGAAAAAAACATTTTTTCGCGGATCGTGTCCGAAACCGGGATTCCGTTCGCCTTCCAGAGTAGGAGACAAGGTTCGAGGCTGTGGCAGACAGTGTCCGATCGAGAGGCACGAAGTTTGATGCAGGGCGCATCCTGATCTTGTCAAAGGCGGGAGATTGGCTTACGCCTTCCGAGACTGCAACTAACTATTGGAGGTTTTCCATGCATGTCGTGTTCAAATCAATTGCAATCGCATTGATTGTCATCGGAGCTGTCGGCACTTCTTCCGACGCTGGCATCGTCGAGTACGGGAACGAAAACCTTCTGAACACCGGCACATATCCAAGCGATCCGAAGGCAGGTGCTACCCTTCAGGGGCTCGCGCCGGGCGTCGTCACATTTGCGACGTAATCGTTCGCCCACAGTTACCCATTTGCTCCCTCGCCGGGCGACTTCCCGGGGACCGATCAGATTTACGTCGGTAGTAACCAAACGGCTTCTCACGACGGTTACTCCAACGCCGGTTCTCGCATTGCGGGGCCACAGGTTCTGACCCTCGATTACTCGAGCCTCGTTGCTCCAGGCCAAGCGGTTGCTACATTAACGCTGGGCATCGCCACCGACGACTTTCAATATCCGGTGTTCGGCCAGCCTTTCACCGCCGCGATCAACGGCATTACCAACCAAGTCCTCACGAACACCCTTAACTCACTCAACGAGACCGGCCCGCAAGAGCACTTCCTCACGATTGGTATTAGTACGTTGACCTTGCTAAGCAACAACGTCTTGACCCTCAAGATCAATGAGGGTGGTGACGGCGGAGATGGATGGGCGGTTGACTTTCTCACGATCGGCGTCACGACTCAAGCCGTTCCTGAGCCAAAGAGTATCGTCACTATGAGCCTGGGAATGATCAGCCTACTCGGCTGTTTGATTTGGCAGAGGCAAGTAGCCTCCGTCAACGCGGCCTATCGAGTTGGCCGCTGACAGATCGGCCGCAGTGAACTCGCAAGTCGGACTGGGAAGAGGGGGCGGGAGCGGTTTCCTTGATGAAGCCGGGCAATCCCAGTCGGAACCGGGGGATGGCTATTTCCGGCCCCAATTCTCGCCATTCGCCGTTCCGTTCCAGATTCTTCTACTTGTTCCAGAGGATCGAAATCATGAATCGCATCGTGTTTCTTTTCGCGGTTGTTTTGATCGCGGCCATCGCCGGCCCGAAGACTTGGGCGGCCTCTGTCAACCTATCAACGGGTTTGGACGCCTCCAACAGCCTGATAACATCCGGAGGGGTCGCGGGCGCCCACTGGACGGTCAGCGAACAGGCAGGGGGGACCGGGCAAGCCCAGACGGTCTTCCCGAACGACGCCGATTGGTATGGCGGCTGGATCGCGAACGGCCCGAGTTCGGATTGGATCGCTCGCAACGCCAACATTACCGATAACGGTCCGGCGCCTTACAGCTTTACATTGAACTTCACCCTGACTGCGAGCGAGTTGTCGTCGGCCGCCATCTCGGGTTCCTGGACGATCGATGATGGTGGAACCCTGAGCCTCAACGGCCATCAAATCGGTGGTTCACTGTCCTCCGGCGACTGGAGTTCGCTCCATGCGTTCTCCGTGGGGACTGGCAGTTCCGACTTTGTTGCGGGACTGAATACATTGACAATCACCATAACCGAGTCCGACAACTATCTTGAGGGTGTACGCCTGCAAGGGTTCTTGACGTACAACGCTGTCCCCGAGCCCTCAACGATCGTCATGGGCTCCATGGCCCTCCTGATTGGGGTAGGTCTGATAGGGCGTCGTCGGAAGTCACACTCGGCCCCTTGAGTGGGCCACCTCGGAGGTTCGGCGCAGTCTCCAACCGCGCCGACCGCGGAACTGAAGGTCGCCTGCAATGGGATATGGTTCGCCCGCGAAGGAGCCATATCCCATCCTCCCAGCAAGACGGCGAACGTAGAGGACCAGGCCGGGCTCGGAGCCGGAGACCTTTGGTCAGCGAAGCCATCTCCGCGCCGGTGGCTCAGAGCTCGCGGATGAATTGAGTGGCGACGTTCACGATCCCCACGGACTGCCGCTCGGCGAACTTCAAGGTGTAGTGCACGTCGTCGGCGGCCGTGAATCGCACGCGGTGCATGCCGCAGGCACGCAGACGGCCGGCGAATTCCCGGCTCAAGAATGCATTGACCCAACGACCGCGGAACTCCTTGGCGACGATCTTGGCACGGATCAGGACGACCGACTCGTGAACCTCCAGCAGATGCAGGCCCAGGACGCGACCACCCACCATCATCGCGAACGACGCGTCCAGGCCGCCCCTAGCCAGGGCTCGCCGGAGGAAGAGTTCGACGCCGTCGATCGTGCCCCCGAGATTCTCGGCGTACAGTAGGCTCACCCCATCCAGCGGGGCCTCTTTCAGCGAGACGATGCGAAGATCCGTAGGGACCTTCCCGCGCGCCTGCAATCGATCGCAAATGGGTCGGAAGTGGGATTCGTAGCGTTCGAGGTCGATGTCCCCTTCGAAGGTGGTCACGGTCCGCCCCGGGCGGAAACCCGAGCCCCGGAGGAGGGCCGACATCTCGGGACCCGAGCCCGAATCCACGTGCGAGATGAGCAAGGGTATACCGCCTGAGCCTGCCCGATCGATCAGGGCATCGATCAATCGACGTCCGATCCCCCGACGGCGATGGGTCCGGATGACGCGAAGGGAGAAGAACCAGGAAGGGGCTCCGGCCAAGAGCGTCGGCGTGTAGGCGAGGGCCCCCAGGAGTTGCGCCGGCGAATCGCCCATGGCGACGAGATACTCGGCCGGCCAGGCCCAGGTCGCCGACTCGGGCAAGAGCATCCGGCACGCCCGCCGTTGCGGATCGGTCGCCCGATCGACCGAGAGCGTCGCGGTATCGAATCGGCGATCGGTGGTTGTGCTCATCTCGTCATGCCCATTGACTGGACGACCACCGCGGGATGGCGCAACCGTTCAAGGCGGTTTCGAGCTTCGACGTCGGAGGGGTCCAGGGCCAAGCACGTCTCGAAGGCCCGGGCGGCCCGATCCGTCCGGCCGAGCCCGATCAGGGCCAGCCCCAAGGTGCGGTGGGCCTGGGGGAAATAATGGTTCAGCGCGACGGCGGCCAGTGCCTCCTCCGCGGCCTCTTCCGGGCGGCCCTGGAGCAGCAGGCTCATCGCGAGCCCGTGGTGCGCCGGAGCGAAGTCCTCGTCGCGTCCCAGCGCGGCCCGGAAGGCGCGCTCGGCCTCCTCTGCCCGGCGGAGCCGTAGGTAACAATGGCCGAGGAGCACCTCCAGGCCCGGCCGCTTCTCCCGGTTCTCCTCGGCATTGAGCAAGGCCGCGATGGCGGCTTCCGGCCGGGCCTCGGCCAGCTCCAGATTGCCGCGAATGAGGTCCGCCGACGGGTGGTCGGCGTGCCTGGCGAGGACGTCGTTGACCGCGCGGCGACACTCCTCGTGGCGACCCAGGAGGAGGTAACAATGGGCCATCTGGAGGGACGCGACCAGGTCCTCGGGATCCTCGGCGGAGAGCCCTTCGAACAATGCCGCCGCGGCGGCCGGCCGGTTCGCGGACAGGTGGGTGAAGGCGAGATTATAGGCCCGCTGGCGGTCGAGGCGGCTGCGTCGCTCGCGGTCCTCCTTCCTCTCCTCCGCGTATCCGAGCGCGATCAGCCGCTCGATGATCGCGGCGGCCTCGGTCGCGTCTCCTCCCGTCTCGCCCGGATGCCGGCCGACGTCGGCTCCGACGGACTCCCAACTCGGGATCCGTGGAGGGACCGCGACGTCATCCAGGGCCTCCACCAAGGGTCGGCCTTCCTGGTCCTCCCCGACCGGCAGGCCGAGCAGGGTCAGGACCGTGGGGGCGACATCCAGCACGGTCGCGCCGTGGATCAGCTCGTCGCGCTTCACGCCGGGGCCGGAGATCACGATGAAGCCGTTGGCGCGGTGTCCCGCGGCGATCGTATCCGGTCGGGATCGGTCGTAGGCGGGGGTACGCAGGAAGTTGGCGGCGAAGCCGTGATCGGAGGCGACGATCACGGTCGCCTCGGGCCCGGCCAGCTCCACCAGTCGCGCGAGCATCATGTCGAGGAACCGGTAGACGCCCGCGATCACGTGTCGATAGAGCGTGAAATCGGCCTCGGAGACCCCCTCGGTTCGAGGGGAGCGGAACGGCAGGAAATGATAGGTGAGGGGATCGAGGGCATCGTAGCGGACCGCGAGCAACGCGCAGGGTTCGTGCTCGAGGAGAAACGTCGCGGCGGCGTGATCGCTCGCGGTCTTCGCGAGGTGGGTCGCCAGGATTTCGAGCCTGCGGTCCGTCCTCTGGTTGACCTGGCCCAACCCGGGCACGAACGGCAAGAGGTGGGCACCGTCGAGGTCCGCGGGGTGGACCCGCAATGCCTCCAGGGTCTCCTCCAGGCGAGCCGGGTGGATCGAGCCCGGACACAAGGGCCATGCATGACCCCCGGGACCCGCCACGGTCGCGAACCGGTCGGAGACGCAGGCCCCGAGGATCGGTTCGGCCGGATGACTGGCGACCCAGTTGATCGCGTGGGACGTCAAACCGGCCTGGGTCAAGATATTCCAGAGCGCCTTGCACGCCCGCGAGGTGCTCGACGAGGGGCGCGTGCCCCCCGTGTCGGGGTCCGGTTCGTTCGCGGTGAGGATGTTGTGCCCGTCGGCCCGTCGCCCGGTGACGATCGACGTCCAGAGTAGGGGCGAAAGGACCGGGACCGTCGCGGTCAATCGGCCCATGGTCCCCTGATCGATGAGCCGTGACAGGCTGGGGAGCTCTCCGGCGTCGAGCATCGGGGAGACGATCTTCCAGTCGGCGGTATCCCAACCGACGAGCACGATCTTACGCGATCGATAATCGGACACGGGCCCTCCGATGCCGGGGTCACAGACCCCGGCTACAGCCGATCTCAACGGGGATCGTATACCTGGCCTCTGCGAGGCCGGCCCTCGTATGCTCAGGCCGCGGAAGGCTGCTGGACCTTCTTGCGAGAGCGGTGCAAGGCCGCGACTCCGACCGAGCCCAGGGCCAGGAGGGACAGGGCCAGCGTGGACGGCTCGGGCACGGCTCCGGCGTTGATCCCGACGCCGGGATCGGTCTCGTAGGCCCAACCTTCGACCGTCGCTGTCCCGGCATTCGGCCCCGTACTCGGGAAGCTCACTTCCACCCAGGCGTAATGGGTCAGGCTATCGCCGGCGGTGAATGACACACCGAGGTACTGATTCTGAGCATCCGCCCAGGGGCCAAAATCTTGAGTGGGGTCTCCAGGGACCACACCACCCATCACGGTGTATCCCTTGAAAGGGCTCGAGCCGGAGATCGGAGTACCCAGGCTGAGGGCGTCGGCGAAGGGCGAGTTGGTGGAGACGATCCCGGCGCTTGCGGCGGAGATGAGGAGATTGCCGGGTCCCGACGCCTTATTGGCGATCGCAAAGTCGGCAGCGCTGTCGCCGTCGAAGTCAATGAAGAAGGGAGCCGAGCCCACGGGGACCTGGATATCCTGGGGACCACTGTAGACGATGCCGGCCTGGGCCGAGCCGGTGGCCGAGATCGCCAGGAAGGCGCCGGAGGCGACGGTGTAGGCCGCCAGCTTCCGCTCCAGGCCCTTCTCCTTGTTCGACTTCGCAACGGGAACACGGGGCTTTGTCATCTTCGAGGGTTCCTTTACGGTGAAATTCTGGTGCATGTCGATGCGGAAACGACGACGTCCCGCCGCGACATCGGCGGAGGGGAGGAAGCTTGTGTGCGGCTGCGTACAACGCAGGGGGCTGTTAGTGATAACGAAGTGACCGCTCACGGGTCAATCGAAAAACGCGATTCACAACCAAGAAATGAGCGGCGTTGAAAAAAAGCAACACGAATCGAAAAATGGCGACTTCGAGGACTTGAAAGAGCAACACGAATTCTTCTATTCTACCGTTGAACAATGCTCGTGAATACAATCACGTGACCGACCCGTATCGGTGGCGCATTGGCGGGTTTCCCGCAAGGATAGCCTTCCGGCCCTGATGAGAGGCTCGATGCCGAGATGACCCAGAAACTCCGTGGCCCCCGGGACGAACCGATCGTGGTCACCGGGATGGGCGTCCTCTGCGCCGCGGGTGATGCCCCGATGGCCCTCTGGGAGACCGTCTCGGAGGGCATGTCCCCGGCGGCCTGGTTCCGCGACAGCACGACCGCCGACAGCCCTGCGATCCCCGCCTGCCAGGTCTCCGGCCCGATCGCGATCGACTCCCTGGTCCGCCACGGCGGCCGGATGGATCGGACCGTGCAGCTTGCCCTCGCGGCGGCGGACCAGGCATATCGCCATGCGGGCCTGGACCGCGACCGGCCCGACCCGACGCGATTGGGCGTGATCGCCGGCACCTCGCGCGGGCCGATGCAGAAGTGGTCCGAGCTGATCGGGCTGGTCCGCGACGCACCCTCCCGTCGCCTCCCTCCCTCGCTCGGGGCCAACACCACCCTGGCCTGCCTGAGCGGCGCCCTCTCGATGGCCTTCGAGGCGGGAGGCCCCTGCCTGACCGTCTCCTCCGCCTGCGCCTCCGCGGCGCACGCCATCGTGGTCGCGGCCCAGCAGATCCAGCTCGGGATGGCCGACGTCATGCTCGTCGGCGGCGCCGATGCGCCGTTATATGATCCCATGATCCGGCAGGTCGTCTCGCTGGGCCTGCTCGGCTCGCACGAGGATCCGCGCCGGGCCTGCCGCCCGTTCGACGTCACGCGCGACGGCACCTTGCTCGGCGAAGGGTCGGGCTTCCTGGTCCTCGAATCGCTCGCGTCCGCGATCCGGCGAGGCATCGAGCCCCATGCGAGACTGGCCGGCTGGGCGCTCGGCTCCGACCATGCCCACTGCGCCTCACCGGCGGAGGACGGCGAGGGCCTGGTCCACGTCATGACACGCTCGATGCAACTCGCAGGGTTGAAGCCCGAAGATATCGACGCCATCAACCTCCACGGCACGGGGACCAAGCTCAACGACCGGCTCGAGGCGATTGCGATGCGACGAGTCTTCGGCGAGCACCTCGGGGAAATACCGAGCAGCTCGACCAAGCCGATCACGGGCCATTGCCTCGGCGCCTCGGCCGCGCTGGAGGCCGTGATCAGCATCCTCGCCCTCCATCATCAGTCGGTCCCCGGCACGGCCAACTGCGCCGAACTCGATCCGGAATGCACGATCAACCTCGTCCGAGGCCCCGCCGTACCAACTCCGCTGCGAACCGTGATGTCCAACTCCCTCGGGTTCTGGGGCAATAACGCCTCGCTCATATTCTCACAAATGACCTAGCGATCGGTGGAAACGGTACAGCCCAAACGTATGGGATCAACCGAGGAGCCGGTTTCGGAGGCCGGTTCGTCCCGCTGGCAGATGTCCCCCGGCGAGACCTGGGATCGGATGAGCAGGGACTCCGCGCCGGGGCCCTCGACGGCCCTGGAGAAGTAGAAGCCCTGGCCTAGCACACATCCGAGGGCCTGGAGCTGGTCGCGTTGCCGGATCGTCTCGACGCCCATGGCAACGACGTCGATGGCCAGGTTGTGGGCCAGCGTCATGATGGTCTGGACGATCTCCCGCTCGTTCACGTCCGAGTCCATCCGGTGGACGAAGGAGCGGTCGATCTTGAGGAGATCGATCGGGAACCGGCGCAGGCAGTTCAGCGACGAATAGTCGGCGCCGAAATCGTCGATGCCGATCCGCACGCCCAGCGATCGGAGCCGAGTGAGCGTGACGGCGGCGAACTCCGGATCGCTCATGATCGCGCGCTCGGTGATCTCCAGGTTCAGGCCGTGCGGGTCCACGCCGGTGTCTTGCAGGCGTCGCGCGATCCGGTTGACGAGGCCCGGCTGGGAGAACTGCTTCGGCGAGATGTTCACGCAGAGCATCGGGGTCCGGCGGTACGGGAATCGGCGTTGCCATCGGACCATCTGGCGGAGCGACGTCTCGAGCACCCACCAGCCGATGGGGATGATCAGCCCGTTCTCCTCGGCGATCTCCAGGAAATCGTCCGGGCTGAGCAGGCCCCGTCGCGGGTGCTGCCAGCGGAGCAAGGCTTCGAAGCCGATGAGCCGATGGTCCTCGAGCGCCATGATGGGCTGATAGTGCAGGCGGAACTCGTCGCCCTCCAGCGCCCGTCGCAGGTCGCCTTCCACCTCGAGGCGGGCGACGGCCTGGGCGCGCATGGCGGAATCGAAGACCGCGTAGCGCGACTTGCCCGACGCCTTGGCGCGGTACATCGCCATGTCGGCATCGCGCAGCAGGTCTTCCGCCCGTCGATATCCGGGCTCGCCCAGCGTGATGCCGATGCTGGCGGCGACGAACAACTCGTGGCCGTCGAGATGGAAGGGGATGGCCAATGCGCCGTGGATCCGCTCGGCCACCTTGATGGCGTCCCCGTCCGCTTCGATCGCCTCGAGCAAGATCGTGAATTCGTCGCCGCCGAGCCGCGCGATGGTCGGCTCGGACTGCGCCGCGAGAGGCGATGTCCGATGCGCGCAGGCATCCCTCGAGCCGGCGCGAACGCGATCAGGAGCTCATCGCCGACGTGATGGCCGAGGCTATCGTTGACCGTCTTGAAGCGATCGAGGTCGAGGAACAGCACGGCGAACCTCGCCTCGGGGCGAGTCTTCAACCGCTCGAGGGCGCGTCCGAGCCGATCCAGGAGGAGGATCCGGTTGGGCAATCCGGTCAGGGCGTCGGTCACCTTGCCCTCGGTGACGTCGGTCAGCGAGCCGGCCATGCGCAGGCCGGCGCCGTCGCGGACCGCCACGCCCCGCGCGAGCATCCAGCGATAGGTCCGGTCCTTGTGCAGCAGCCGGTGCTCGCAGGCGAATCGGGGGGCGCCCCCCTGGAAGTGGGCGGTCAGCTCCGCCCGGACCCGCGCAACGTCCTCGAAGTGGATCCGCTGGATCCATTCCTCGGGGCTCGAGCCGATCTCGTCGTCCTCATGGCCGAGCATCGCCTTCCATCGGGGCGAGTAGTAGACCTCGTCGGCGTGGACGTCCCAGTCCCACAACCCGTTGTTCGTCCCGCGCGCCGCCAGCGCGTACCGCGCCTTGCTCTTGCGCAGTTCCCCCTGCGCCGCTTCTGCGCGACCTGGGCGGCGATCCTGGCCAGGAGGACCGACAAGTCGATCGGCTTGGTCACATAATCGTTGGCTCCCAGCTTGAAGGCCGCGACGAGGTCCTCGCTGTCGTCCCTGGCGGTCACCATGATGACCGCCAGGTCCGCCAGCGAATAGCGGCGTCGCAGGAGGCGGAGCACGTCCAGGCCGTTCAACTCCGGCATCATGATATCCAGGAGGATCGCGTCGAAGGCCTGCCGATCGATCAGCGTCAGCGCCTGGCGGCCGTCGCCCGCGACCTGGACCGCGTATCCCTTCAGCTCCAGGCGCCGGGACAGCATGTCCCGGTTCATCTCCTCATCGTTGACGATCAACAAGGAACCGGGCCGTGCGCTCATGGGTTCGCCCTCCTCGCCAGCAGCTCCTCGATCTTCGACACCAGCCTAGGGAAATCGATGGGCTTGCTCTCGTAGCCGTCGCAGCCCACGTCCTGCGACCGGTCCCGGTCGCGCTCCATGGCGTGGGCGGTCAGCGCGACCACCGGGATATCGCGGGTGGCCGGCTCGGCCTTGAGCCGGCGGGTCGCCTCCCACCCGTTGACGTCGGGCAAGTTGACATCCATCAGGATCAGGTCGGGCATCTCGGCGCGGGCCAGGGCGATCCCGCAGGGCGCATCGCCGGTCGCGACGACGCGATAACCCCTCAGCTCCAACCGTTGGATCATCATGTCCATGTTCATCTCGTCGTCTTCGATGATGAGAATGTTGTATGCCATCCGGAAATGATGTCCCGACACCCTGACGCGGGCGGGCCTCGCATCGCGGCCCCGGACGCCCCGCTCGTCGGCACGGCCCCTCGCTCCCCGGCGCGCCTCGGGAATCGCTCGGCGGACCCGAGGCGGCGTGCCGTACCCCATTTCTAGGATAGGTCATGGATTCGCCCGCGTGTCATGGGCTCGCTTCCGGCGGGCCTCGACGCCTCGCGGACCTCGCGATTGATGCATCGAATCGACGACGTTGAGTCGGATCATCCCGCGGGGAGCGGGCGGTGGGATGAGGAGATGGGAGGCTTGAGCGGGGACGAAGTGCGGAGTGCAAGCCGCGGGATGGCATCCCGCTCTCGCACCCCATTTCGAGAGGGCTTTCCTAGAGCGCTTTGCGATTAGCTTGCGCACGCCGGAAGCTTGCGCGAATTCACCCACCCCCCCCTTCGTAAGGGGGGGATCTTGGAGTACGCCCCATCCCCCCTTACGAAGGGGGGGCCAGGGGGGGTTCTGCGGGCGTGACCAACGCAATCGTTAAGCGCCCTAGTTCTCCAGATGCCCGCTGGTCTCGCGCAGGGCGCCATGAGCTTCTGGATCGCCTGGTTCTCGAGCTGACGGACGCGCTCTCGGGTCAGGCCCAGGTTCTCGCCCACCTCGCGCAGGGTCATGGGATCGTACGAGTCGAGGCCGAACCGCATGCGGATGACGGTCGCCTCGCGGTCGTCCAGATCATCGATGCCCACGAAGATACGGCCCAGGTCGTCCGACTCGATGAGCTGGAGTTCCGGGGCCTTGCAACGCTCGTCGGTCAGGACGTCGTCGAGCGCGGGGCCTTCGTCCTGCGAGTTCTCGCTGTGCGGCGTCAGGTTGTTGACGCGGATCGCCTTGGCGACGATGCCGATCTTCCGCTTGGAGAGCCGCAAGATCTTGCCGACCTCCTCGGGCGTGGGGGCCCGGCCCAGCCGTTCGCACAGCACGGCCGAGGCCCGCTTCCACTTCGAGAGCAGGCTCACCATGTAGGCCGGCAGCCGGATCGGCTTGCCGTTATTCATCACCGCGCGCCGGATCGACTGCTTGATCCAGTAGCTGGCATAGGTGCTGAACCGGGTCTCCATCATCCCGTCGAAGCCCTCGACGGCGCGCATCAGGCCGAGGTTCCCTTCCTCGATCAGGTCCTCGAGGCCCAGCCCCTTGCCCAGGTAGCCCCTCGCGATATTCACGACCAGGCGCAGGTTCGCCTTGACCATATGCTCTCTCGCATAAGGGTCGCCCGCGGCCACCCGCGCGGCCAGCTCCCGCTCTTCGTCGGCCGATAATAGCGGCGTGTCGTTGATGTCATGCAAGTAAATCTGCAAGGGCGACGACGGATGGATTTCCCGGCGCTCAATCCGACGAGCACTCATGAGCGGGTCGCTCCCAAGTTGATAGTCGAGGGGACATTCCATGGATGCACTACGACGACCCGCTTAATTCTTCGGCGATCGCACGATCGTACGGGTCCGCGAGAGAAACCTAGGACGTCCCCGCCTCCTGTCAACTCGACCCGCGCGGAAAAGTCACCTGGACGGAGAAACGCGACCTCACGTCTCCTTTATGCACGACCTTGATGATCCGGGCGAACCCGATGGATCGGATCGCCACGCGGAATTGCGTCGGGCCTGTCCTCCTTATTAATCGATGACGAAGCCGTGGCGAGCCGCCATCGGCGAGCGGCGAGAGAACAGCGGAGACTCGTCGCCGGACACCGCCGGACGCGGCGAGATCGAGGCCCGTGACCACGCACTCGCGTGCGTGGTCACATCATAACGATGAATGAGGATTATCGAATAACGAGGCGTTATTCCCGACTCGCCACTCGCCGCGACGAGGGCCACCGACCACTCAGGGGGTCCCGACCGTTTCGAGGTTCTTGGCGGACTCGGAGGCGCCGGCCAGCTCGGCCTCCATCTCGCGGAGCTCCTTGCTCTCGGTCTTGCTACGCCAGACGGCCCAGCCGATCCCGAGGATGCAGAGGACGCCGACCAGGTAGACCCACGGCGACCCCTTATCCTTGAAGGCGATGATCGGCACGATCGACAGCAGGGCGACCATGTTCATGACCTTGATGAGCGGGTTGAGCGCCGGGCCGGCGGTATCCTTGAGCGGGTCGCCGACGGTGTCGCCGGTGACGGCGGCCTTGTGCGCCTCGGAGCCCTTGCCGCCGTAGATCCCATCCTCGATCATCTTCTTGGCGTTGTCCCAGGCACCGCCGGCGTTGGCCATGAACACCGCAAGGAGCTGGCCGACGACGATCATGCCGGCGAGATAGCCGCCCAATGCCTGCGTCCCCAGGAAGATCCCGACCAGGATCGGCATCAGGATTGCCAGCAGCGCCGGGCCGATCAGCTCGCTCTGGGCGGATGCCGTGCAGATGTTCACGACGCGGCCGTAGTCGGGCTTCTTGGTCCCGGCCCAGATCTCCTTGTCGCGGAACTGCATCCGGCACTCCTTGACGATCAGGAACGCCGCACGGCCCACGGCGCGGATCAGCATCGAGCTGAACAGGAACGGCACGGCACCGCCGATCAGGGCGCCGACGAACACCTCGGGGTAGGCGATCGACAGCTTGCCGGCCTCGATCCGGTACTGATCGATGGTCATCGTATCGATCTTGGCCTCGCTCTTGACGGCGATCACCGCGATGAAGCTGGCGAAGAGGCTCACGGCCGCGATCACGGCGCTGCCGATGGCGATCCCCTTGGTCTCGGCCTTGGTGGTGTTGCCCACGGCGTCGAGGTCGGCGAGGATCTGGCGGGCGCGCTTGTAGTTCTCCTCGCCCATCTCCTCGCGGTCGTAGCCCATCTCGCCGATGCCGTTGGCGTTATCCGCCACCGGGCCGAAGACGTCCATGCTGATCGTGTTGCCGGTCAGGGTCAGCATGCCGATGCCGCACATCGCCACGCCGTAGGCCACGAAGATCGGGTTGGGCGCCCCGCTGTAGATGAACACCGACAGCAGGATCGCCACCGCGATGACGATCGTCGTGACCACCGCCGACTCGTAGCCGACGGCGAATCCCTGGATGATGTTGGTCGCATGGCCGGTCTGGCAGGCCTTGGCCAGCGATTTGACCGGCTCGTACTGCGTGTGGGTGTAGTAGCTGGTCAGCTTGTTGAGTGTGATGGCCAGGATGATGCCGATCAGGCAGGTCCAGGCGGGGCGCATATCGAGCCCTTTCCAGCCGAGGTTGGTCCAGAACGGCTGGGCCTCGAACAGGTCCTCCGGGAAGTCCTTGATCTTTTCCCCCAGGGCCTTCTTGTACGCGGCCAGGTCCTGCTCGCGGAGCGCCGTGTTATCCTTGTCGAAGTGCTCTTTCAGGGCGCTGAATGTGGGATTGAGGTTGGCACCGCCGAGGGCCTGCGGATACTCGGCGAAATACGCCTTGTCGAAGTGCAGGTAGGCGATGCCGAGCGCGACGAAGCCGACGACGCTGATGATCGAGCCGAGGACGAACCCGCGGTGGACCGAGTGGAGCGCCTCGTCGCTGCTGCTGTTCGGGCCGGCCTTGACGCTGTACGTGCTGATCATCGAGCCGAGCACGCCGATGGCCCGGACCAGCAGCGGGAAGATGACGCCCTTGTGACCGAAGCTGGCGTAGCCCAGGATCATGGCCGCGACGATCGTCACCTCGTAGCTCTCGAAGATGTCGGCGGCCATCCCGGCGCAGTCGCCGACATTGTCGCCGACGTTGTCGGCGATCGTGGCCGCGTTGCGGGGGTCATCCTCGGGGATGCCGGCCTCGACCTTGCCGACGAGGTCGGCGCCGACATCGGCCGCCTTGGTGTAGATCCCGCCGCCGACCCGCATGAACAGCGCCAGCAAGGTGCCGCCGAACCCGAAGCCGAGCAGGACCTCATAGGCATGCTCGCCGTAGACCATGAAGATCAGCGTGCCGCCCAGCAGGCCCAGCCCGTCGGTGAGCATGCCGGTGATCGTGCCGGTGCGGTAGCCCAGTTGCAGCGCCGCGCCGTAGCTGGTCCGCGCCGCCGCGGCGACCCGGAGGTTGCCCCGGACCGCCAGCGTCATCCCCACGAAGCCGACCAGCCACGAGAACGACGCGCCCAGGAAGAAGGCGGCGGCGCGGCCCCAGGCCACCTGCTCGATGCTCTCGGTCGTGGCCCAGATCAGGCCGGTGAGCACGAACACCAGCAGGATGATCGCGCGGAACTGCCGCGCCAGGTAGGCGTTGGCCCCCTGTCGGATCGCCGCGCCGACCTCTCGCATCCGAGGGGTCCCCTCGTCGGCGCCGATGACCTGGCCGACCAGCCATCCGGCATAGAGCAGGCCGGCGATCGCGATCGCCAGGACCATCCACAGCGCGATCTGTTCGGCCGGACCATAGGCCTTGTCGCTCAGGAACGCGAACCACTGGAACGGTGCCTCGGCGGCCCGGGCTTTCCGCGCCGCCGGCGCATCCGGCTCGAGCGCCTTGACGGCCTCCATGACGGGCGCGGCCTTGGGTGCCGGTGCCCCGGCCGTCGGCTCCGCCTTGGTGGCCGGACCGGTCGGTGCGGGGGCCTGGGCCTCATTGGCCGCCGGGGCCGCCGCATTCGGCGCCTCTCCTTTCTTGGCGGGTTCCTGAGCCGGCAGCCGCCCGGGCACCGCCAGCACCGCCGCCGCAATCATCGCGAACCCCATGTATCGCCAACGTTGCATGATCCTTGTCTCCTGGTTCAAGGGCTTCTCATCGTGGGTAAACATCGGTCGTCGGGTACTCGACGGACACCACGACGGTTGTCGGGTGCCCCAGGAGCACCGAGTGGTCGTTGAGCGAGTTCTGGATGGAATGGTGAGAGAGAATCGATCGGTTCGAAAAGCAAGACCGTCACGGCACGCCGACCGGTCCGGCGACATCAAGACCGAGGTTGCTATACCACTTAGACTTGCGTCGCGCCGCCTCCGGTCTCGCTGGCGGCCTTCGGAGTTGACGGCCGATCCTGAGCCGTCAGTCCCCATGCGAACGTCCAATACCCGGATGCCCACGAGGGCGACGTCACCCTCGCCCTCATCATCGGTACCGTCTCGTCCGTCTCGCACACGGACAGGGTTTCCCGGATCCGAATCCGCCGACCCCGCTTTTTCCCAAGCGATTAAACACGACCAACTGCCGCTTGGGTAGTGGCCAGTGGTTTGGGATCAGCTTTGAAATGCTTGCGAGGATCGTGGGATTCCTCGGCGCAGGAAGGGACAGGGGGTTACCGCCGACGCGATACCGCCCCGACGGGGCCACGCCGAGGGTCTCTCGGGAGGAAAGCCGCCGGCGGCAGGCCGAAATACCCGGCGAGCTTGACGATCTGCCCCTTGGTGAGCGATCGGGCGCCGGTCAGGACCGACGAGATCGTGGACTGCGCGATCCCGACCGCCTTGGCCAGTTCCATCTGGCTGAGCCCGTTAGACCGCATCAGCTCGCGGAGTACGTCGGCTTCGGAGACATCCGCCATCGCGACATGCTCGTCCTCGTAGGCTGCGACCAGGTCGGTCAAGACGTCGAGGTAGTCCTGGGCCCCCTCATCCCGGTCCTGCCGCAGCAACTCGGCGAGCACCGCGAGGGCCTCATCCAGGTGGGCCTCGTCCCGGATATGGATGAGCGGGAATCGCCTGACCAGTTTCCAGTAGGTGTCCGGCACTCTCGGGGTAGCGGCCTTGACTGCCATCGCTCACCGTCCTCCCTTCCGCCGCCTGGGTGTGGCCGCCTTTGGTGCGGGGGGCGTCTTCGCCGCGGGCGGCCTCTTGGGCGGGGGCTCGTGGCACCCGCAGTCATCGATCCAGCGTCCCTTGTCGTATTCCCGGTGATCCATCACCTTGAGGATATACAGCTTGCCGGTGGCGTAGAACACGCGCCCGATCAGCCGGAAGCGGTTGTTGCCCACGTCGAAGACGATGCAGTTGCCGACCTGGTCGGCCGATCCGAAGGTCTGACGGAGCGCCCCGAAATGGGCCCATTCGGCGACCTCGGCCATCTTGAACCAGGTCAAGAGATCTCTCCGGGCGATCTCGGAATCGTCCTTCCGTGACTCCCAGAACCGCCGCAGGTGTGACTTGGCGATAACCCACACGTTCGTACCTATCATCCAGCGAGGTCGCTCGATAGCAAGAATAATCGCGAATTGCGATAGGTCAAGTGAGATTATCCGTGGGAGGGATGCCACCTCATCGCGTAACGGCCCGCCCGTCGGCCGGGCAGGGGTACCCGTCCAGCCAGGATCCGCTTCGTCACCCGGATCAGGGCCGGGACGCCTCGGACGGAGCGGCCGCGCTCCCTCCCGGACGATGTAGCCCCGCTCGACCAGCTCGCCAACGCTGCGCGCCACCGTCGAGATCGACAGGTTGAGCTCCGCGACGATCGTTGCCCCGAAGAGCATTACCGTAACAAGCCGCCATTTCCTGACCTGAGGGCCTGTCCTCCGCCGCGACGCCGGCCGACCGGGGAGCAAGCTCAATTCCCGTCGGGCCTCCAGGTCGGCAGCGTGATATCGCCCAGATCCTTCACCTCGCCCGGCCCGACCTGGACACCGTTGAGGATCGGTCCGCTAGCCTTGTTAGTCGAGCTTCCCAGCGCGTCGTACTTCACACCCGGTACGAGTCCCTCGATGCGGAAGCGGCCCCGGGCGTCCACCGTCGGCTTCTCCTCGAGGTCGCCGCGCTCGGGGTCGGGGTGTGCGCGGCTCGTGCTGAAGATCTCCACGTCGGTGCGAGGCTTCCCCTCCTCGTCGACGACCCGGCCGACCACGGTGCCCCAGGGCATCAGCTTCACCGTGAGGTCCCCCGTCTCGTCACCTTTCAGGGCGAGAGAGCCGGCGAGCTTACGGCCGTGATGGAGGAAGTCGAGCCGGTATCGTCCCGTCGGCAACCCTTTGACCTCGAACGTGGGAGCGTTCAAGTCCGCGTACTGGCGACTCTGGTAGACATCGAGGGTACGGATCGCAACACCGCCGAGGATGGGCCGGCCGGCCGGGTCAATCGTCGTGCCGCGGACCGTCCGGCCGGGATCGAGCTGGAGTTCGAGTTTGACCTCCTTTGTCCCCGGCGCGGGGTTGATCTCGGCGAGGACGTGCTTGTCGATTGACGAAGAAACCATCGGATAGGTCGAGAGGCCTCCGAGTTGCCTGTCGAAGCCCTTGATCGACCCGGCACCCAGGCCGTGGAGGTAACCGACCTCGGGGCCCCGGGCGGCGATCAGACCGCGACCCGGGAGGGCCGGAATCGCGAACCGGCCGTCCGCGGTGATGTAGGCCCGGGTGATCTCGCTGCCTCGTTTGAAGTTCGGGAATTCGTTCAGGTACGGGTTGTCCCCGAAGGCAGAATACTCCACGTAACCCTGGACGGGCTTTCCCGTCACCTTATCGGTCAGGCGCCCCGCACGAGCACGCCACGCTTCAGGGTCATGTCGAAGGTGAATGCTCCGGGCCTGGGCTCGCTCGCGGGAGAGACGAACCCGCAGTTCACATAAGGCTGGTCGGCCGGGGCCTGAGTGAAGAGCTTGAACCCGCGTGCGGTGGACAGGCCGTTGACCTGATACCGGCCCTGGGCGTCGGTGGTGGCCGCGACGCCGGGCGTCGGGATCATGCTGTTCGGGATGTTGGGCATGCCGGTGATGCGTACCCCGGGGATCGGGACGCCGGTGTCCTTGTCGCGGACCGTGCCGACGATCGGCTGCGCCGTGGCGGCGATGTACTCGAACCGGGCGCCGTAGTAGACGAGCATCGGATGATCGGGGAACATCGGGTTCTTGACGCGGATCGTGGGCACGTCGCGGGTCAGGATGTAGACCTCGGCCGACTCGATGGATGGGCCGGAGATGGTCGCCGTGGCGATACCGTCGCGGGGCAATCCGTCGATGCGAAATCGGCCGTCGGGTCCCGTCGTCGCCGAGAATGGCGGGCGGCGAGTCCCAGGGTCCAGGTTCTCGAGCAGAGAGCGCACCAGTCCGCGCCCGGAGAGGAGGGAGATCGTCACGCCGCGGCCGTTCACGACCGCGGCCGGCTCGTGCTGAGCC
Source organism: uncultured Planctomycetota bacterium (assembly GCA_963777695.1). GTDB lineage: Bacteria > Planctomycetota > Planctomycetia > Isosphaerales > Isosphaeraceae > CAVZRC01. Next base: position 3,335,816 of record CAVZRC010000004.1, on the reverse strand, counting down.
GGCGACGCGATGATCGGTAGTCCGAACGGTTGCTTGGCCAGCCTCTTGACCTCGTCGATCCAGAGATCGAGCTTGCCGTCGGGAGGCGACTGGACGTATTTGACGCCGACCATCGCGCCGGCGACCGGACGGCCTTCGAGGTCGAGGATCCGCCCCTCGACGTGCGTCGGCCCGGCATCGGTTGCTGCGGCGCGCGGCCGGTCTTTCTTCGGTCCGGCGGAGGGCGCCGGGTCTTGCGGCGCCGGGAGGGCCGCTTGAATTGTGACCCGAGGCCGTTGGTCGTCGGTCGGTCGAGGCGCGGGACCATTCGGCCCCGCGGCAGGCTTCTTCAAGAGACCCTCGCCCAGCAACACCGCCGACGTGGTTCCGATCGCCAGGAGGACCGCCGCGGCGACCTTGAACCAGGCCAGGATGCGGCCGCGCGAGACGATCGTGACGAGTGCGCCGACCGCGGCCGGTGGCCCGGCGGTCGCGGTGCGGACGGTCGTCGCGACCAGGCTCTCCGGGATGGCCGCCGGAAGCAACGGCGGGACGGCCAGGGTGATGCCGCGACGAGTCAGCCGGCGCTGGAGCAGTTCGCGCCCTTGGCCAGCCGGCCACGAACCGAGCCCTCGGTGCATCGCAGGTGATCGGCGGCCTGGTCCCGGGTCAGTCCGTCGAGGTAGCAGAGGACCACCGGCAGGCGCAGCCGATCGGGGAGGCGCTCGATCTCCTCGTGCAGCACGGCGCCGAGCTCGTCGCGGTCCGGGGTTTCGACGAGCCGCAACTCGCCCGCGCGCTGCTCGGCATCCCGTCGACAGGCGGCGTCGGACCGAACCTGGAGGGCCGTCCGGTAAGCCACCCGATGCAGCCAGGCGCCCAGGGAGTCGCGGCCTCGGATCGACCCGGCCTTGCGGAACAGCAGCACGAACGTGGCCTGGAAGGCGTCGTCGGCGGCGTTCGGGTCCTTCAACACGGCCCGGCAGGTGTTCAGCACCAGGGCCCCGTGTCGCGCCACCAGCGCGGCGAAGGCGGCCTCGTCGCGGCCGGTTACGAACCGTTCCAGCAAGCGGGCGTCGGATAAGCCCGTGCACGTCCCTCGGTCGAACAGGTGTTGGATCAGTCCCAACGTTCCCGACCGGAATGCCGTCGCCATCGCGTTTCCTCCCGGGGCCTATTTCACGTCCCACTATAGAGGGACGGCGACGGCGAGGCGGCAAGAGTTTTTCGCCTCGGTCCGGAAAATGTTGGGCATTCGGGCCGCATCAGGTCCGATGGAAGATGGTGAGATCACACCATCGATGTGGAGGCATGCAGGACCATTCCGCGCCGGAGCCGCGCTGGAATTACTACCGAAGCCGGGAGGAGACGGGCGCAGACTCAGGGCGCTGCGACGGGTGTTAAGCCCGCTGATGAAACGTCCCCGTCGACGCGTCGACGACTCGAAATGCCCGGAGCACCATTAGATACTACCTCCGTAGGATCTCTGCGCCGTGCGCGCATATTCCGGCCGATTACGCCGCTCGACCGATCGTCGCCGGGATTCCATCATGGTACAGCCGTATGACCGCACCGAGCACCTGATGGCCCTTCTGGCTGACATGCCACCGATGGCTATGTGGCACCTTCGCGATCAACCCGCGCACGTGCAATCGCTTCAGCAGCCGACCCACCGCGTGGCTCTGGCGACGCCGCTCCTCGGCGTCCTCGGTCGAGCCGTACACCGCCTCTCGAATGTCGGCGTTGCGGAAGCCGCGCAGCAAGTTCTCGCCGCGCAGCACCGCCTCGAACCACTTCACGTCCCCGCCGCTGGCCGGGTTGAACCCGGCATGGCTGCGCCCGGAGACCACCACCGGTTCGGTCAACTCCTCGACCTGACGACAAGCCGGCGCCGGATCGTCGACCACCGCCAGCGCGTCCAGGTAGCGCCGGTTCGACGCCAACGCCACCTCGCGGTAGCGATACAGGTTGATCACACCTTTGTTCATCGGGCACCAGACCATTTGCTGGCGCCCTTGACGGGTCCGCAGCCGCCGGACCCGAAACTCGGACGGGTTATTGATCACCGTCTCGATCCGCAGGACCCGGCCGAACTTGTCGTACATCTTCAGCCAGTTGTTCTTCATCCGGTGCTTGATCCGTGCCCCGGGCCAACGACCCTTCTGGCAATCCGTCAGCACCTCGCCCTCGAACCGCGGATGGAATCTCCGCCCCAGGAAACTCAGGATCTCTTTCGCCGACAGGGAAGAAAATCGGGACATCGCTGATACCCGGAGCGACATGAGTAAGATAGGAAAGATCGGCCTCTCCAACCTATCCATTTTCTCGCATTTTACCAAGAATATCCCTTTCTCCAACCCAGACTGCCTACACACTGCCCACACAGTCAAGGCGAGTGTATACAGAATGTGATCTATGGCCATTGACTGTGCCAATGTCCACGCATACAATCTGGGTGCAAAGAGTCCACGCCGATGGTAGGATGGGGGGAAGTTCCCTCAACTCGGCGGGAGACTCGGCGGTGGCCAAGAAGACGGTGAACGATAAGTCAATGAACGCGGTCAAGGGACGGGTAAGGTCCGGTTCCGCGCTCGTCAAGGGCGTACGGTTGGATCTGTCGGAGGTCGATCACGCACGGCTTGAGCGTTGCTCGCGAGAGCTGGGCCTCACCATGGCTTCCTATGCCAGGATGGCGGTATTGGAACGGCTCAAGGCTGACGAAGCCAGAGGGAAGTAATCATGCCGGGCATTTCTACGGAGTACCTCGCCGAACAGATTGAGGCGTCCAACACGCGCCTGACGAAGTCGCTCGATGACCTCACGCGCAAGCTGGAGGAGGGTCAGAAGGAGTTCTACCAATTCCGGCTCGAATTGACCGACAAGCTCAGCGCGATCCAGAACAGCCTCGCATGGGCCAAGGGGATTGCGGTCCTGGTGGTATTGCCGGTCGTTCTCGGCTTGGTCACCTACTCCTACAAGGCTGCCGACCGGGCTGCACGCATCGAAGTATCGATCATCGCGCTGAAGGATCATGCCAAGGGCCAGGATGAGAGGATCGACAAGCTATTGCTCATTTTGGATCCGCACAATGCGCGATCGCCGGGGAAAACACCCAAGGCCCCGCGTTAGGTTCTGGCGTGCACATACGAGGATCTTCCAAGCCTGAACTGGATGACTCGTCGTCCCCCGACGAAAAACCACAGCCGAAACCCAAAGATGAGGGCAAGGGCGGGGGAACACATTTCTTTCCGGGCGCGCCCGCTCGGAACGATTGATCAGCTCGACGACATCCCTCGGCCGAGGAGGGTAACCTCCGTCCGAGCCGGGTCGCGGCGCGGCTCGTCCTCCCGGAATCGTGCAAGGTAATTCAGATGTCATACCGTCCCGGCAGCCAGCCGCGATGGACGCAGTCGCGGAAGCTCCAGCCGCCCCCTTCCTCCGTCTTGTAGGTCCAGAAGAACCAGCCCGCCATGGCGTCGAAATTGATCAACTGGGCACCCCCATACGCCCGCATGGCCACGTCGAGCTCGACACCCTTTCGCCCTCCCAGCGATTCGGGAGGCAGGGCGCACGACCACTCGCCCACCAGGCAGGGGAGCTGCTGCTTCATCCCGTCCAGCAATTTCCGACGCTCCGCGAGCGCGAACTCGACCTGGCCGTGGATGTCCCGCTTGCGATCGTCGTCGGTGAAGCATTGATAGGCATGCGTGTCGAGATAGACGTTCGCATATTCGGGCCCCTGCATGAAATCCTTCCATTCGAACGGGCGGAAGGCGTCGTGGATGACGACGGCCCCTCGCTCCTTGCCGATCTGCTCGCGCACGCGGTGGTAGGCGTCCCGGTAGAACCCCTTGAGGATGTCCATCGGGACATCCCAGCGCGGCTCGTTCAGTAGCTCGATGCCGATGAGGTTATCGTAGGGCTTGCAGCGGGCGGCCAGGTCGGCCAGGATGCGCAAGGATTGGTCGATATTCTGCTTGCTGGTATGCCAGCCGAGCTGGCCCTGCCGGCCGCTGTGATCCCAGCCGTTCTGGCTGCCGGGGACGCCGTGCAGATCGAGGAGGACGCCGATGCCGTTCCGGCCGGCCGTGCGGAAGGCCCAGTCCACCGTGTCGAATGCGGTGAGGTACGGTGGATTGTCCCGGGCGACCCCGTAGCCGACCGGCAGCCGGACGGCGTTGATCCCGCGCGACGCCAGCCACTGGAAGTCCTCGGCGGTGATCCATGTCTCGCGGTGCCGCCTGAGGCGTTCGGACGCTTTCGCTTTTCCCAGCGCGTCGCAGAGTGTGAACTCGTCCTCGGCCTGGGTCCCGGCATAGACGGACGGCGAGATCCATTTCTCGAGCGCCAGCCAGCCGCCGAGGTTGACCCCGCGCCACCGGGCCTTCGACGACGCCGCACCCGGCGTCTTCGCGGCATCCGGCCGAGCCGACCCCTGGAAGATCGTGCCGGCGATCGCCAGGTTCCCGAGGAAATCGCGTCGATCGATGGGCTTCATTCGCATCTCCTCTCGCCGGGAGAAACGTGCGTGTGACGACTCGCCCAGGGCTTTCCGGACCGCCTTTGAATCTCCGACGTCCTACCTGGGAAACTGGCTGACGTCGATGTAGAAGTACGAGCCGCCGGTCGTGTTGGAGAGCCGGTGCAAGGGCGTCTTCTCGTTCATGGGCGGGCCGCGGCCGAACTCGACGGCCTGGATCCGCGTCGAGCCGATGTCGGCGAGGATCTTGTTGACGTCGCCGTTGGTCATCAGGTCGGCGTCGGTCAGGAAGAAGATCACCTCGGGCTTCAGCGCCATGGCCATGCTCAGGGCGGCCATGTGGTCGGTCCCGCCGTCGGGGACGATCGCCGAGAGCTGGGTCTGAACCCGGACCTTGTTGGCCGAGGTCGCCGACATCATGCCGCGACGGCCTTGGGTATCGCTGAGCATCTTGGCCACGAGGCTGTAGAAGATCACGGTGAACTCGGCATCGGGCGGGAGCTGGTTGAGGCTCGAGAGCAGCTCGCGCTTGGCGACGGTGAGCGAGTTGTGGCTGTTCATGCTGCCGGAGCAGTCGATGACGTAGGCGAAGGAATGGGCGTGGTCGCGGGCGCCGAAGAACTGGGTGCCGGGCCCGATCCCTCGGCCGACGCCGCTGCCCGTGCCGCCGCCCGACCCGCCGCCGCCGCCCATCCCCGAGCCGGGGATGATCCCCTCGCCGGTCGTCTGCGGGCCCGGCAAGGCACGTTGGAGCGTCTCGGGGCCGCGGGCTTGCGAGTCGGGGAGGATCTCCGCCAGCAGGGCGTCGGCCGGATCCCCGCTCTCCGCGGCGGTGCTCGTCCGACTCTCCGGCGAGCTGAGCGGGATCTTGTTGACCCCGCCGATCGCCCCGGGACTCCCGCCGCCCTCGCCGGGCACCTGCGGCCGGTCGGCCCGATTATCCACCGCGCCCAGCTCGGCTCGGATCGGCCGCGGGCTCGAATCCGACGCGACCGGCATCGCGGCGTTCAGGACCGCCAGCCACGCCAGCAACAGCAGCAGCCCGTGGAACAGCGCCGAACTGCCCAGCGACCGAGGGTCCGTCAGCGGCGTCTCGCCGAACGCCGAGGAAGCCAGGTTTTTCGACATCGCCAATCCCTCCATTGCGATGGATGGGTGCTAATGCGAGACCGCGAGAGACAATCGGGGCCACCCGGGACGGCCGGCACCCGAGATCGCTCCAGAGTATTCTATACGAGAGAGTCGTCCCGGTGATCTACGAACTCCAGCGGAGGGTCGGGCGTCCTCGAATCGAGCAGCCGGTCTCGCAGGGTCGACCGGCGTCGGATCGGGGCTCCGCGCAGGTGCTGCCGGGCGAGGATGCCGGCCGCGACCACAGCGAGCATCAGGACCAATCCCCAGCGACCCGACGACCAGCCCCGAGCGTCAGGACCGTCGCCGCCGGGACCTTCGCCCCCGCCGGTCTGGAGGACCTCACCGCCCTTCGAAGGAAGGCTTCCCGGTCCGTCCGGCCCGGCGGGTGCCGGTCCCGGCGGGCGGTCGCCGACGATCAAAGGGGCCAGCCGTTCCCCGTCACCCCCCGCGTAGCGGATCATCTTCAGGAACGTGCCGGTGAATCGGACCGCGAGCCCCGCGCCGGGTATCGCCGGAGGATCGCGACGGACCTCGGCTTCCTGGCCGCCCCCGGACTCGTCCGACGGCCGCGGGAAGACCAGGCAGTAGGGGTCTCCGGCCGTCGAGAAGATCCAGAACTGGAGCAGGGGGGGGAAGCTGCCCACCGGCCCCTGGCGGAAGATCCGCGCGACCCGGCCGTGGACCGTCACGCGACGCCCCCGATAGGCGTCGGGACGCTCCCAGAGGTCGCGGAAACCCACCCGCGCCGGCGCGTCCGACGGCTGGGCATCGTCGGCGGTCGCCTTGCCCGAGAGCGCCGCGCGATAGCCGGCCAGGTCGGCCAGGCTCAACTGATCGTCCTGGCCCGCCTCCGGATCATCGGCCCACGCGAGGCCGCCCGAAGCCGATAGACACGGTAGGACCAGCAACCAGGATGCAATGAGCCCGCGAAATCGTCGCATGATCTTGAATTCAACTCAACAGAACGGTGTTCCCGATGAGGATCGGAATGGGAACTCCTTCTCAACCGCGGAGAACACGGACGTACACGGAACGGAGAGCCCGGATCAAATCTTTCGTTTCCGTGTACGTCGGTGTTTTCCGCGGTTCAACACGAGTCATCTACGATTCTTGGACGTCGGCAGTTCGGGCGTGGCGCCCGGCGGTGCCAGGCGGATCGCGGAGACCCCGGCGGCCGAGCAGGTGGCGATGATCTGGGCCGCGGGCTCGTATCGGAGCCGATCGTCGGCGACGAGGCGGACGCGGAGCGGCTTGCCGTCGAGGAGCTGGATATAACGGCGGAGGCGACGGCCGAGCGTGGGCAGATCGGGGAGGGTCGCCTCGCCCAGCCGCAGGACCTTGAGGTCGCCGAGGTCGTCGGACTCGGCGCGGAGGAGCAGGTCGTTCTCCAGGTCGGTGTCGACCCGACGCGACCGGCGGGGTACGGCCCGGCCCTCGGACGCGGTCGGCAAGGCGGCCGGGGTCGCGGGCAGGTCGAGGTCGATGTGCGTCTCGGCCGACGGCGCCTTGAAGGTCAGGATGAAGAAGGCCAGGAGCTGGAAGGCCATGTCGAGCATCGGCGCCACAGGGAAGGAGACGTCCTCGGGCGGGGCAGGGCGGTATCGCCGCGATCGTGGCGCGTCGGGATCGATCGCGTCGGTGCGGACGGTCGTCGGATCCGACTCGGGGCCGGACAGGATCAGGCCCCCCATCCCGGTGCTCATCGCCCGCTCCTGTTCAGGACCACCAGGCTGAAGTGGACGAAGCCCTTCTCCTGGGCGATCTCCAGCGTGCGACGGACCGCGCCGTAAGAGGCCGACCGGTCGGCACGGAGGATCACCACCGTCGGCAAGTCGTCGGCCGCGCCCACCTGCCCGAGGGTCTCGAGCCCCGATCGGCGCAACCTGGCTTGCTTGGCCCACCAGTCGCTGGCCGCCGCCTCGTCGAGCGACTCGCCGCCGACCCGCAGACGTCCCTTGGCGTCGAGCACCACCGCCAGGCGGTCGAACGTCAGGTCCGACCCCGGTAATGCCGCCGGCGCCAGCGGCAGCCGCACCAGCTTGGTCGAGCCCTCCAGCCGCGACCCGAAATGCACCAGCATCATGAAGAACGTGATGAGCTGGAGCACGATGTCGAGCAGCGGCGTCAGGTTCGGCGTGGCCGCATTCTGGGACGATGTTCGACTGCGACGCGGCATGACGACCTCACGACCAGACCATCGAACCGATCAATCACTCTGCTCCCAGCTCGTCGGCCCGGCTCCCGCCGGCGGGAGTGCCTGGCGCGGGGCGTTGGCGCCGGCCGCCAGCGCCGCGCTGACGGCGAAGGGGTGCGCGTGCGACGCCGGCGGGCTCGGGCCCGGGCTCGGGCTCGATGCCGTCATCCGGACGCCCGGCGCGAACTGCTCGAGCAGGGTCTCGGCCGTCATCCCCACCTCCAGCGACAGCCGTGCGATCCGGTTGCGGAACAGGGCGTAGAAATAGATCGCCGGGATCGACAGCGCGATCCCCTCGAGCGTGGCGTAGAGCGCCGTCGAGATCCCGTCGGCGAGCTGACTGGCCTGGGGGGTCGTGCCCTCCTGCGCGATGACGCGAAAGGCCATGATCATCCCGTAGACCGTCCCCACCAGCCCGATCATCGGCCCGAGCGTCCCCACGGTGGCCAGGTAGGTCGTGCGGTGCTCCATCTCCATGGTCGCGTCCTCGTTGGCCAGCTCCATGGCGCGATGGGCCGGGGCCAACCCCGCCGGCAGCTTGCGGACCCCGGCGGCCAGCACCCTCGCCAGGAACGACGGGTCTTCCAGCAGGCGCTGATACGCCTCGTTGTACTTGGATTGCTCCAGGAGGCCCTGGACCTCGCGCACCAGCTCGGGCGGGACCGCGTCCGACGCGCGATAGTTCAAGGCCATCCAGATGATCACCGCGATCAGGTAGAAGGACATGGCGGCGATCACGATCGTCACGATCACGACGGGCGCCGAGGCGTGGCCGATCGATCCCAGCAACGACTCGCCGCCCGACCGAGAGGTTGCACCTTGACCATCGGGCCCCGATGGGGTCGATCCCTCCGCCTCATCCGCGCCGCCCGTGACCCGGACGCCGGCCCCCCGCGGGCTCCCGGACGCCGGCGCGGTGGGACCACGGTCCGGATCCTGGCGCGCGCGATTCCGCTCGCCATCGCCCCGAACACGAGCAGGACCAGACCGAGCATCCAGATCAGGGACCGCGCCCGAGTCCCGGCGTATACCGCAACCTCACGACCACAGAGCTTCAACATGAAACGCGGACCTCCTCGACTACACCCAGCTTAATCGATCGGCTGCGCGAAGGACAACGTAACGTGCGAGCCACTTGCAAGCCGGTTTATTGTATCGTACGGATGGCGCTCAGGCGGGCGAGATTGCGAGGAGGGCAATAGAGACAAAACAGGCAAAACAATACATCCGGGCCCGATTGCGCAGGTGGCTATCTCCTTTACGCTTAGGGAAATATACGTCCCTCGGGGCCATCGGTCAACGCCCAGCCCCGATCCGAGCGGAGGGTTTGTTGCGAGTCTCCCCTCCGATCGCGCGCAGCATGAGCCCGCGGCCCCCCGGGTCGAGCCGGAGGATGCCACGGGCTGAGAGTCGGCCGGGAGATATCATGAACTGCCAGAGGACAGGGAAGGCGAGCCGCCCGGCACGGGCAGGTGACGTGGGGCGGCCGATGGAGCCGGCTGAACGGTCGATCTTCTATCCCCCGAAGTCGGGAATCGTCGGATCAGTTCAGGTGAACAGCGGCACATTGACGTCGTAGAACTTCGACTCGATGTACTCCAGGAACAGGACGAAATCGAGGACGAAGAAGTTATTGGCGTCGGTCGAAATGGTCGTATCGAAGGATGGGAACGTCGAACGAGGGTCGGTGACGAATTCCGCGACCCGCGTCAGCACGATCGACTGAGCGATCGGCGCCTCGACCGGGGCGAAATCCTCCACGAGCGCCTGACCCAGGAGGGAATTGAGCCATCCGGCGTGACGGGCCTCGACCGCCGCGAGGCCGGCCGCGGTGGGGAAGTATTCGTCGGTCTGCACGATATTGAGGAGTGCCCCGTGGTAGAGCCCCGACCCCGTGTTCTCGAACGCGGCCGCCGTCTCGAGGAACGCCTGAAGGTTCGGTTGCACCAGTCGCTTCATGTTGAAATGCGGCGGCTGTCGGATGGGGACGGGCAGCGGGTTGTCGGGGTCGTCCAGGAGGTTCTGAATGATCGGGACGTGCTGGTCCTCGTCACTCATGATCTCGTTGATCAATTCGGCGGACAGGCCGGTCAACCTCTTGGGCCCGGCCGCGTGGGCCTTACGGGAAGCGATCAGGCTCAGGGTCGGGACCACCAGGGCCGCGGCGCCCGCCCCGCGGGTCAGGAAGGACCGCCGCGACGGGGCGGGCTCGCCACCGGCCGCGGCCGTACCGCGCGTCCCCATCGGCTCGTCCGTCGAGATTTCCATCCTCGGCTCGGAATTCGATTGGCGCATACTATCTCTCCTCCTCATGCGAATGAGGTGATTCAAGGTCGAGGCACGTCTTGAACGCGTCGGGCTTCAGACGAAATCGCCCGAACCGGGGTTGTCCGCCGTGACGTTGTTGTGTGGCGCTGCCCGCCTCGATTGAGGACGACCGATCGCGCCGACGGCATGGCTCACCGATCATGTCGATCGGCGTCGCCCGGTACCTACAAAGAGCGGAGTGCCTCCGGTGCGGTTACGAATTACTTGGGAGAGAATCGATGCCATGCTGGGATGGCGAGGACTCCTCATCGATCGAGTGGAGGCAATGTCCGAGCCCGCCGGAGTCGCGCACGGCGCGCCGGAAGGCGTCATGGTCGCGATTGGTCCGATCGGCGTACCGTGCCGCGGCGGCGAGGATGGCGTCGACGGCCGCGCCGGCCGACCATCGGGCCAGCTCCGGCCAGTGATCCCGGCCCGGGATCGCGGGCGGACGGGCGCCGCGGAGGTGAGACCAGGCGGTCAAGATACCCGCGGTCTCGACGGCCAGGCGGAGCTTCCGCGGCTGCTTGCGGAATCGTTCGAGGCTCGTCCGGTTCTCCTCGGGGATCATCTCGCGCATCCGGTAGGACCGCGAGCCGAGGGGGAGGACGTCGAGTCCGGCGGCGGGATGACCCTGGAGGGCGGTCTCGGCACGGACCACGCGGAGTGCGTCGTTACCGCCCCAGTCCGGCTGCGGGGCCTCGGTGCCGCCGGGGACGGGCGACGGCTCGCATTGCTTGATGTCGATCAGCCGGTACCCGTCGGGCGGGCCATCTCCTTCGACCAAGGCCAGGTATCGGCGGACGCCCAGGCTCCCGACCCCGGCGATCCGCATCGTCACGTCGTGGACGCGGAAGGCGTCCGGCTTCTCCCGGGATCGCCCGTAACCCTCGATCGCGTCGCGGATCGCCTCGAGCCGCTTCCGAGAGACCTCGCGGTGATTCTTGGTCCGGCGAAGGACCGGACGGCCGACATCCCGATGCTTCGTGTTCCGATCCAGGAGCTCGGACTGGGTAGCGACGGCCGTCGAGCCCAGGAGCTTCCAGACCGGCCCCTCTCCGCTCTTCGGGGCGACCTCGCCGACGTCGCCGGCGGCGACCGCATCGCGGACCGCCTGCCGGTACCGCTCCAGGTAGGCCAGGGCCATGCCGGTGGCTTCCGTCGGCGTCAGCATCCACCGCTCGGCGGCGAGGAAGATGCTGGTCGTGCACCGGACGAGGTCCAGGCTGCACGGCCCGACGGCCGCATCGTCGAAGTCGTTGATATCGTAGCGGAAATCCCCGGCCGATGTCCGGTAGACGCCGAAGTTCTCCAGGTGCAGGTCGCCGCAGATCAGGATCTCCGGGCCGACCTCCGGCGGGCGCAGCTCGGGCCAGGACCGGACGAACAGGTGATTCGTCCCGCGGAAGAAGGTGAACGGGTCGTCCATCATGCGACGCAGTTTGAGTCGAACCAGCTTTCGCTTCCGCCCGCGGTTGAACCGGACGATCGCCTCCAGCACCGCGTCATCGATCATGGTGCGAGTCATTCGGAGCCCTCCTCGCGAGGCAGACGTGAGCTCGACGCGATGAGACGTCCATCGCGGAGAATCGACCGAAGCCCTATGATATCGCTAACCGAGCCGACATGCGACGGTCGGATCGGCCCGGACGGATTCGCGGGGGGACGCGCGAGCATGGTACTTCAAGATCACTTCCGACCACCGCTCGGCGCCCGACGGCACTGGCACGCCTTCCACAACGCCTGGGCAACCTACATCTCGTCGGACCTGAACCGGCGCCTACCCGAAGGTTACTTCGCCGAGCCCAACGTCCAGTTCGGCATCGAGATCGATGTTGCCACCTTCGAGGAAGCGGATTCTCCGATGAACCGATCATCGGCCACCGATCCCGACCCGGACGGTTGGATCGTGTCGGCCCCGTCGCAGACCATCCCGCTTCCCGTCATCACCGACGTCGTGGAAGTCCTGGTCTTCGGCCGTGACGGCGGGTCAACCCTGGCCGGCGCGATCGAGCTCGTCAGCCCCACGAACAAGGACCGATCCGACCACCGGGGCGCCTTCATCACCAAGTGTACGGCCTATCTTCAACAAGGGCTGGGGCTGGTCATCGTCGACCTCGTGGCCGGGCGTCGATTCAACGGACACAAAGCGCTCCTGAAACGCCTCGGCACGGATACGGCCCGACCGATCGATGCGCAGCTTTACGCCACTTCATATCGGCCGGTTGACCGCGAAGGCCAGGCCAGTCTCGACATCTGGCAAGAGGGCCTGGCGATCGGCAAGTCGCTGCCCAGCCTGCCGCTCTGGCTGCGCGGGTCCGTGTGCCTCCGGGTTAACCTGGACGCGACCTACGACCGCACCTGCCGCGAGCAGCGAATTCCGGTCACTGCGTAGCTCAGGGGGGACCGCCAACCCCGGGCGATCCGGAGCCGACCGGGGGAGGATTAACCCCGATTGCCGGGTCGCGACGGACGGCGGCCGATAGGCCGTGGCGCATGAAGTAGCGGCCCAATTGGTCCGGATCGCCCCGAGGCTCGACCATCCCAAGATACCCGTCCGGCCGGACGAGATACAGCGCCCGCGCACCAGACCGGCGCGCCCCATCGCGGGCGTCCAGGCGAATACATGGATTGGCAGCCGGAGTGCGTCGCACGCCTCCGAAACCCCGCGTCGGGGCTCGCCGTAAACATGAACTTGCCAGTCCATCGAAGCGAGCGGAGCGAAATTATCCTCGTGCGACCCCGTCTCGATCCACGGCAGGCGATCGCCGCCCTGCACGGAGCCGACATCGCCCTCGCTGAGAGTGCTTTCGCGATAGTTGACGCCGATCTGCGACACGGTGCGGAACAGGAAGCGTCGCACCGCGTCCAGTCGAAACAGGAAGCGTGCCAGAAGGGGGACGAGCCGGGTGCGCACACGCCAGGCGATGGGGCTCCGATCGGTCACGATGGTGAATGCGCGATCGGTCGTGGCGACCAGCCGGGCGCGAAGCCGATGCGCTCCGGCTCATAGCTGTCGAGCAGGCCGGCGGCGGCGCCTCCGTTCAGCACCGCGGCGAGCTTCCAGGCCAGGTTCACCGCGTCGCCGATGCCGGTGTTCATCCCCTGGCCGCCGACCGGGCTGTGGATGTGGGCCGCGTCTCCCAGGAGGAACGCGCGTCCCTCCCGGAATCTCGCCGCGACCCGGTGGTGCACGCGATAGGTCGAGAACCAGTTCACACGGTCGACCGTGAACTTCAGGTGTCCGATCACCCGATAGCGCACGTCGTCGAAAGTGATCTTGGCGTGCTCGTCGGCCGGGCGTTCGATCACGGTACCGACCACGCGCACCCGGCCCGTCCCCTTGAGGGGAAAGACCGCCAGGAAGTCGGACCGGCCCAGATCGACATGGACCTCGCCGTCGGTCGCCGGGCCGGACCCTTCGACATCGGCGACATAGAACGTGTCGGAATAGGTCCCGCCGGGGAAGCCAATCGCCAGCGTCTCCCTCACGATCGAATGCGCGCCGTCACAGCCCGCCAGATAGGCGGCCTTGCAGATCTCCCGGGAGCCGTCATCCCGCTCCAGTGTTGCTCGTACGCATTCTTCCTCCGTCTCGAAAAGGACCAGGCCGGTCCGGCGCTCGACCTTCACGCCCAGGGACTCCAGCCGTTCGATCAGCACGCGTTCGTGGGCGTCTTGCGGAAAGACCAACACGAACGGGTACGGCGTCAGACCCTCTCCCATTCGATCGAGGGGCAGCCGCGCGACCTTGTTGCCCTCGACCCAGAAGTTGGCACCCGGGACCTTGACGCCGCCATCGACGAGCGGGCCGGCCATCCCGATCTGTCGGTAAAACTCCAGGGTGCGAGCGGCGACCGCCAGGGCACGCGAGGTGATCCCCGGTTCGGCGGTCTTATCGATGATGCGCACGGCGATGCCGAGACGGGCCAGTCGGATCGCCAGCACGAGCCCGGTGGGGCCGGCGCCGACGATCAACACCGGGACGTTGACCGCCGCTCCTTCGGCGCGTTCGCTATCGACGGTCATGGCACGCGGCCTCCGAGGCTGCTTGTGAGGATCGCCGGGAGCACTCTCTCGACAGCGATGGGTCAGATGACCTTGGCCGAACCCTCGGCCGGGACGGGGTCAAGCGGGTCGACGGCCAGGAGTCGTTCGAGCCACTGGGTATGCGGTAGGACGTGGAGCATCCACCGCCGGACGCGCCGACTCAGCATGGCCCGCGCCCACCTCAGCAGCAGCGGGGCCAGCGGCCGGGACCGGGCCGGCACCGGCACGAAGCCCGGCCACGGGGCCGGCACGACCACGTTGAGCATGAACATCACGTGGCAAGCACTGCCGGCGATCACGAAGAGATGGAAGGTCTCATGCCAGGCGAAGACCCCGGGGCTCAGCACCGGCCAGTGTGCCAGGTTCATCACCGCACCGATGCTGTAACACAACCCTCCCAGCGGGAGCGGCGCGAGCGTCCGGTGCGAATAGATCCGGGACAGTTGCCAGTAGCAGAACATCGACCCCCAGCCCATCGTCAGGTAGATCAGGGTCGACACCCAGATGGGCAACACGCCCCCGCACCAGACCCGGGTGGCGCAGACTACGGAGATCGTCCAGACGGTCGCCAGGGTGCCCCACAATGAAGCCCCTCGCAAGAGCGACCAGACCACCGGCGTGTACGTGCCCGCAATCAGCAGGTAGATCCCGACATGGTCGAGGCGCTGGAACCGGCCCAGCGACTCGCCGCGGAACGGCACCCCGTGAAAGACCGCGCTGGCCGCGTAGCAGAACGTGAGGCAGATGCCGAAGATGAGGAGTGACAGGGCCTTGAACCGTTGATATCGGGCCACGCGGCACTTGCCCCGGGCCATGACGCACGGACTGGGCGCATCGCACGGACGCTTGAGGCGGCACGTATTCAGCCGGCCGCACTGCCTCCAGAGGAACCAGGTGACGGGCAGAGCCATCATCATACCGGCCCCATGGCTCAAGGCGTTGATGGGTTCGCGGAGGTCGAAGGGGAGCATGGCGCCCTCTCAGAGAAGTGAGCCCCGGGTGGAGCTCCAAGGTGGGGCGACGAGTCGAGCCACGATCGGAGATCTGTATTCATTTCGACTCATTCCGGGCCGCCTCTTGATCATTCTACGTATGGCCGGACAGTCGGGATCGGCGACCGCGCCGTTTGGAGTGACCAACCGGAGGCTGACCCCTGTCGCCGATCGACGCGATCGGCGACAATCCTCCTCTCGGGCCGGACACCCGATGACGACCGTGCTCAGGGGGCGCCGCCATGCGCGAGCGAGCGCGGCGCCCCCACTGAACAAAACGCAACTGATGTGCCAGTCGAAGCGAATCGGAGAATGGGCATGGCGGCACGTGGCTTTTCGCGATCATGGCCCGCGAGCCTGATCTTGATCCTGGGAGTTGTCGCCGATAATAGTGGCGGCGCCGCGCGGCGGGGGATGGTGGGCGGTCATCGGCCCCGGAGCAGGATCCCGGGGTTGAAACGATCCGAGCGTCGGTCGCCCGGGCCTTGCCGCTGCTCGTCAAGGCCGGGGCGGAGGAGTATCCGAAGCAACGCGACTGCTTCTCCTGCCACAACCAGGCGATCCCGGCGCTGGCACTCGACCTGTCGCGTCGACGCGGGTTCGCCGTCGAGGCCGCGACGCTGCGAGCCATCGCCGAGCACACCGAGGCCGACCTGAACTCGGCGATCGACGAATACCGCGAGGGGAAGGGTCAGCCCGGGGGCGTGATCCGCGCCGGATATGCCCTCCTGACGCTCGAGGCAACCGGCTGGAAACCCGACGAGACGACCGCCGCCGTGGCCCACTACCTGGAAGTCGTGCCAGGTCGACGCGACCACTGGCTGTCGCAATCGAAGAGGCCCCCGTCCGAGTCGAGCGAATTCACCGCCACCGCGCTGGCAATGCGGGGCCTACACGCCTACGCAACGCGGGCGCAGGACGCCAAGGCCACGACGCGACGCGACGAGGCCCTGAGGTGGCTCCTCAAGGCCGAGCCTCGCGAGACCGAGGATCGCGTCTTCCGCCTCTGGGGCTTGAAGCACGCCGGGGCCGCCCCCAAGGACATCGAGGCCGCGGTCGCCGACCTGATCCGCACCCAGCGACCCGACGGCGGCTGGAGCCAGCTCGACGCCCCGACACCCGGCGAACCGGCCAGTTCCCCGAAGGACCAGGGCCGAGGGAAGGCCGACCCGTATTCCAGCGACGCCTACGCGACCGGCTCGACCCTGGTCGCCATCCACCTGGCCGGCGGCGTCGCCACCGAGTTACCGGCCTACCGTCGCGGCCTCGCCTTCCTGATCGCGAGTCAGCGCGGCGACGGCTCGTGGTTCATCAAGTCGCGGAGCAAGCCGTTCCAGCCCTACTTCGAGAGCGGATTCCCCCACGGGCCGGACCAGTTCATCTCGGCCGCCGCCACCGGTTGGGCCGTCGCCGCGATGGCGCTGGCCTGCCCGTCGCCGTGACGCGTGTCGAGATTCGGCCGCCCGATTCAGCCGGACTTGCCCGCCCGATGTCGCCATCCGCCGATGCCGAGGAGCAGCCCGAACACGAGCCAGGTGCTCGGCTCGGGGGCCGGGGTCGGCAACGGGCTCCCGGAAGACTCCCCCAGGGGGGGCGTCAGATACTGGGCTTCCACGTTCGTACTCGGTTTCTTGACCGTGGCCTTGGCGCTGCTGCTGCCGCCGAGGTGCAGATCTTTCTCCAGGTTGGCGAGTTGGCTCGACGTCCACTTCGACAGCTCGCTGGCCGGAACGCCCGCGATCGTCAGGCTCGAGGCCAACGAGGAGAGTGGATTCGAGGACGACGAGGACGTGCTCGACGAGGTCGCGGCCTGTCCCGAACCGGCGGTGCTGGCCGACGACGACGGATGCACCTGGGAGAGGCCGTAGCGCGGCAGGTACTCGACCGCGTAACTCTGAGCGGGAGTCTGGACGATGGCCATCCGTCCCGTATTGAGGTCCGCGTTCAGGCTCGCCTGGACCACCGGAGTGAGATCCAGCGGGCCGACGGGGGTACCGCCTGCCGAAGACCCACCGGCCATCACCGTCGCGACTCCGTTTGGCAGATGCTCGCCACCATAGAGGGGAAACGCGACGTAAGCCGGCATGTTCCCCGAGGATGGCGCCGAGCCCGACGAGATCGGCAGCCCGTTTTCCGAGATGAAGAGGGCGCCCGACCGATCTTTCGCCGTGAGAAAACCGGCGATCCCGGCGGCCTCGCAGCGCGACCCAGGGCTCGAGCCCTGTCCCGACACGAGAGCGAACGCCGCCATCACCATCACGGCCCGAGACCAGGCTCCGCGCGGAGTGGATTGCCAGAAAGACCCAATGGGAACACTGTTCCGTGTCATCACGGCGTCCTTCCTTGGAACCAAGCGAGCGATTTGGATGATTCGAGTTCGTCCTGACCCGACCGCCGGACAGGGCCGGCGGTTCCCAACCGGGTCGGAGAATCACAATCGCCCGGGAAAAAATTCGAGATCTGATGCGGAGATTTGCTCAAGTCGAGGGGCTATCTAAACCGACTTAGCGGTTCCGGTCAATTCGAGTTGCGAGTCGCGAGTGAAAACCAGTCGAGTAAGGCCGACTCAGCCACCACCGCGCCGAGCCCTGGGTTCGGCGCGGGTCTCCGACCCCGCCGTCCGCGCGACCGAAGGTCTCCCGATCTGGGTTCGGCGCGGGTCTCCGACCCCGCCGTCCGCGCGACCGAAGGTCTCCCGGTCCCGCCATCCGCGCGACCGAACGTCTCCCGGTCGGGTGCGGGCCGGACGAGTCTGCACTGGGCACCTGGCGGGAGATTGGGAGACCTGCGGTCAGGCACTCGGGCGGGGTCGGAGACCCGCGCCCAACTTCGGCTCGCGACTCGCGACTACGACCGTCACTTCACATCCTGCAACTCGACCTCGAAGAACAGGGTCGCATTGCCGGGGATGACGCCGCCCTGGCCGCGCCGGCCATAACCGAGGTCGGGGGGGATGATCAGTTCCCGCTTTCCGCCGACCTTCATGGTGGCGACGCCCTCATCCCAGCCCCCGATCACCTCGCCGACGCCCAGTCGGAAGGGGAACGGCTCGCCGCGGTCCTTGGAGCTGTCGAATTTCTTGCCTTTACCCCGTTCTGACCAGAGCCAGCCGGTGTAATGCATCACGCAGGTCTCGCCGGACTTGGGCTTGGCGCCGGTCCCGACCTTGACGTCGCGATATTCGAGTCCGGTGCTGGTCTTTTCGAATTTGTCCAGCAGCTCGACCTCGAAGAACAGGGTGGAATTGGCGGGGATGGCGCCGGGGATCTCCCTGTCCTTGTAGGCGAGATTGGCGGGGATGATCAGTTCCCGCTTGCTGCCGACCTTCATGCCGGCAACGCCCTCGTCCCAGCCCGGGATCACCTTGCCCATGCCGACGCGGAAATAGAATGGGATTCCCCGGTCCTTCGAGCTATCGAACTTCTTGCCCTTGGCACCGTCCTGCCAGAGCCAGCCGGTGTAATGGACCACGCACATCTGGCCGGTCTCGGGCTTCTCCCCGGTCCCGTCCTCGACGTCGCGGTACTGGAGCCCGCTCTTGGATTTCGTCATCGCCTTCTCCTTGACCTTGGCCGGCTCCTGCCCCGCTTCCGCGGCATGCACGGCAGTCGCCGCGATCGGGCAGGACAGGACCGCAACGGTCACGGCGGTCAAGAGGGTCGGGCGCATCGACGCGATTCTGGTCGTCATCAAGGATGAATCTCCTGAATGTGTCCGAGTTTACACGAATCGGTATCCGTCCGGTCGTTCGCTCCCGACCCTAACACAAATCCCGACGGCTGGGGAGAGTCTGGCGGGCCGATCGCGTCGCCAACGAGCTCGGAAAAGCCTCCTCTCGGGCTTACCAACGATCGTTTTTGGACCGAGCAGTCTCAGAATCACCGCCCTGGCCGTTCCTTATTCTTGTAGAAATCGTGAAATTCGCGCGAAGAAACGATAAAGTCATGGCCGTCCCCCGAAGTGACGGGCGGGGTCATTTGAGGATTGTCTCTCGAGACGAACCGGAACCGCATCCCTCTTGAACAACGGAGCTGGGAGCCATCATGCCAAGAATCACCGGCGCGGCGTTGCGCATCACCGTCGGCGTCGCGATGACCTCCGTCGCCGTCCTGGGCGCGATGGCGACGCAAGGACAGACCAGGACCCAGGAGCCGGCCACCAAGGGCCAGGGCGGCCCGATGCCGGGCGGCTTCGGACCGGGAGGACCGGGTGGCGGGCCGCCGGGCGGCTTCGGACCCGGGATGTTCCTGGCGCCACAGCTCCTGGAGGCGGCCGACGCCGATAAGGACGGCCGCCTCTCGACCGAGGAAGCGGCCAAGGCCGCCGACCGATTCGTCCGCGATGCCGACAAGGACAAGAAGGGCTCGCTCGATGTGGCCGCGCTGCGGGAGGCGATCAACCGGCGGATCGGACCGCCGCCGGGCTTCGATGCCGGCGACGGCCCCGGCGGGGGCCCGCCTCCCGGCTTCGGCCCCGGGATGTTCCTGGCCCCGCAGGTCATGGAGCTCGCCGACACCAACAAGGACAGCCGCCTGACCCCCGAAGAGGCGACGAAGGCCGCCGAGAAGTTCATCCGCGACGCCGACGGCGACAAGAAGGGCTCGCTCGACGTCGGCGGCCTGGCTTCGGCCATGAACCGTCGGATGGGACCTCCCCCCGGATTCGGCGGACCGGGCGGCCCGATGGGCGGCGAACGGAAGCTCGTCAAGAAATTTGACAAGGACGACAATGGACGCCTGGACCGGACGGAGCGCCTGGCGGCGCGCGAATCCATCAAGAAGGAACTGCGCGTCCGGCGGTCGGGGCGGTCGCGGCTTCGGCCCGCCCGGCGGCTTCGGCGGGGGGGAGTTGACGCCCTCGAAGCCCGGCCGTCGTCTCCAGCCGGGCGACGTGGAAACCTTCCCCGGCAAGCCGCTCTACGACCCGGCGATCATCCGCACGATCTTCCTCGACTTCCCGGAGCAGGACTGGGAGGCCGAGCTCGCCGACTTCAATCGCTCCGACGTCGAAGTCCCGGCCAGGATGGTCGTGGACGGCAAGACCTATCCCAACGTCGGCGTGCATTTCCGCGGGATGTCCTCGTTCTTCGGCGTGCGCGAGGGCCAGAAGCGTTCGATCAACCTGTCCCTCGACTTCGTCGACCCCAAACAGCGGCTCCTCGGCTACAAGACGCTCAACCTGCTCAACTCGCACGAGGACCCGACCTTCCTGCACACGGTCCTCTACCTCGAGATCGCCCGGAAATACATCCCGGCGCCGAAGGCCAACTTCGTCCGTGTGGTGATCAACGGCGAGAGCTGGGGACTGTATGTCAACGCCCAGCAGTTCGACAAGGTCTTCCTGGCGGAGAACTACCCGAGCAGCAAGGGCGCGCGATGGAAGGTGCCCGGCAACCCGGCGCCGACGGCGGCCTGGGCTACCCCGGCGAGAATATCGAGGAGTACAAGCGCCGATACCAGATCAAGACCGACGACGACCCGAAGGACTGGAAGGCCCTGATCGCGCTCTGCAAGGTCCTGAACCAGACGCCGCTGGACCGGCTGGAAGAGGCCCTGAAGCCGATCCTCGACATCGACGGCACGCTCTGGTTCCTGGCGATCGATAACGCTCTGATCAACAGTGACGGCTACTGGATCCGCGCAAGCGATTACAGCATTTTCCTCGACAGCAAGGGGAAATTCCACGTCATCCCCCACGACGCGAACGAGACCCTCCAGCCATCGATGGGCTTCGGCTTCGGGCCGGGCGGACCCGGGGGCGGGCCGGGTTTCGGCGGGCGCGGGCCGGGCGGACGTGGACCCGGCGGCGGACAGGGCGGCCCTGGACGCGGCCCGGGTGGACCCGGCGGCCAAGGTGGGCCCGGCGGTGGTCGAGGTGCCGGCGGCGGCTCGAGGCAATCGGGGATCGAGATCGACCCGCTGGTCGGCCTGGATGACGCGCGCAAGCCACTGCGGAGTCGGTTGCTGGCCGTCCCCAGCCTGAAGGCCCGATATCTCGATCATGTCCGCACCATCGCCGAGCAATCGCTGGACTGGAACAACCTCGGCCCGGTCGTGGCTCGCTACCGTGCGTTGATCGAGAAGGAGATCGAGCTCGACACGCGCAAACTGACGTCGCTGGCCGCGTTCCAGAAGGCGGTCTCCGACATCGCGGAGGAACCGGCGGCGGCCGCCAACCGGCGGCCGGGCTCGGGCCTCCGCGCCTTCGCCGACCAGCGGCGCAAGTACCTCCTCAATCACGCGGAAATCCGCAAGGCCACCCCATGACGGCGTCCAACGTCGCCAGGTACAGGTCTCCGCATATCCCGCATGGAATCCGAGAATGAGACGCTCCGAAGCCCAACATCCGCCGGGGAGAACGCGATGCCCGAATGGTTGCACACGTCACTGTCGAACGGCTCGGACCCGGAACCCGTGATCCTCATCTGGCGGATCGGGATGGCGCTGGTGCTGGGTGCGGCGGTGGCCCTCATCTACCGATGGGCACGCCGCGGTGAGGCGGTGCGATGGACGTTCGTGACCACGCTGGTGTTGCTGGCCACGGTGATCGCCATGGCGACGCAGGTCATCGGCGACAACGTGGCCCGGGCGTTCAGCCTGGTCGGGGCGCTGTCGGTGGTCCGGTTCCGGACGGTGGTCAAGGACACCCAGGACACGGCCTTCGTCATCCTGGCGGTCGTGGTAGGCATGGCCTCGGGCGCGAGCCACCTGATCGTGGCGCTCGTGGGCCTGGGACTGATTGCCACGGCGTCGCTGGCCCTCTGGCCGCACCGCGCCGACGGTTGGCACCGGGTCGAGTGTACGCTCTCGCTCCGCATCGCGCTATCGGCGGGCGTCCGGCCCTCGGCCGAACAGCTCCTCGGCGGGTCGTCGCAACGATTCGCGCTGACCTCGGTCGGCACGGCACGCCAGGGGACCTCCCTGGAGCTGACCTATCGCGTCTTCCTCCGGCCGGGCTGCTCGCCCGCCGACCTCGTATCGGAGCTCAACGCACTCGAGGGCGTCGAGAGCGTCGGCCTGCAACAGGGGGATTAGAGCGCTTGACGATTGGGTGAAGATCGCCGGACGAGCCGGCTCCTACAAGAGACCGGCCGGGCACATCCTTGTAGGAGGGGGCTCTGTCCCCCGACCGTATGCAGCCCAATCGTGAAGCGATCTAGGGGGAACAGACTCTCAGCCTCCCGCCGCAGGTTTCTTCGCATCAGCCGGAGGCAACTGGAATTCGAGGGGCAGCGGCTTCGACGTTGACAGCGGTTGTCCGTCGCCCACTTGCTCCTGCCATCGCCGGAGCAGGCCCGTAAGGCGAGAAACCTCGCCGGCCCGGCTCGGATCATCCGCGAGGTCGTGCAGTTCATCCGGGTCGTCGCGGAGGTTGAAGAGCTGGGACTTGTTGACCTGCGGATAGATGATCAATTTCCATTCCTCATCGCGCACGGCGCGCTGGACGCCGCGATAGGCGGTGAAGATCGACTCGCGGACCGTCCGCCGATTCCCCGCCAGGACCGGAGCAAGGCTCAGGCCCTCGCTGCCCTCGGGGGCCGGCACGCTGGCGAGTTCGCCGAGCGTCGGGAAGATGTCGAGCAGGTAACACATCGCGTCGGCCCGACGTCCTTTCGGAATGCCTGGCCCGGCGATGATCAGGGGCGCCCGCATCGAGTGCTCGTAGAGGTTCTGCTTGCCGAACAACCCATGACTGCCGATCGCGAGTCCGTGGTCGGCGGCGAAGACGATCAGGGTGTTCTCATACTGGCCGCTCGCCTCGAGGGTCCCGAGGATGCGGCCGATCTGATCGTCGAGGAACTCGATCGCGGCGTAATAGTCCGCGAGGTGCTGGCAGACCACCTCGGGCGTCCGCGGCCACGGGGCAAGCTCCTCATCCCGGATGACCAGCTCGCCGTTATTGAACGGATGCCGGGGCATGAAGTTCGCCGGCAGGGGCGGCCGATCGGCGTGATAGCGCCGATGATACTCCGGCGGGGCCACGCGAGGGTCGTGCGGCAGGTTGAACGCGACATAGCAGAGGAATGGCGATTCCCCTTTCTCGTTGCGAATGAACTCAGCCGCGGCGTCGGCGAAGTGTTTCACCGAATGCTCGCCGCTCGTCCGCTCGTTCACGAACGTGTGTCCGGGCGAGATGTCCTGGATCTTGAGCTTGTACGGATCGCCCATACCCCCGAGGAAGACAGCCTTGCCCTGCTGGAAAACACGCAAGGCGGACTTGGCCTGGTTATGCCACTTGCCGGTGAGGAAGGTCGTGTATCCCTGCCCGGCGAACGCCTCCGGCCAGGTCGGCTGACCCGCGAGATCCTCCTTGACGTGGAACAGCGTGCGACCGGTCAGGAGCATGGCCCGTGAGGGGACGCAGACCGCCCCTTGCATCGAGCCCATGCAGTAGGTACGCGTGAACGCCATACCCTGACTCGCGAGCCGGTTGAGATTGGAGGTACGAATGCGCGTGTTGCCCAGGGCGGCGATGGTGTCGGCCCGCTGGTCGTCGGCGAGGAGGATCAGTATATTCGGCCGGCCGGCTCGCCCCGAATCCCCTCGGGCCTGGGAGGATTGGCCCGCGACGATGACGGCTGCCATCATGAGCGCGAGTACCGCGCGGCAGAATATCGGGAGCGGATTCGACCCGGGATGTCCTTGGTTATTCATGGTCCCTATCACCACCTTACCATCGCCCTCGGCCACTCATGTCAATCGGTCAGGCGAGTTTCGGTTTTCGACCCTTGATGGCGAGATTTGCCGGTTCGATCCATCGACCGGAGAATCGAACCTGGAGCTGGCTTCGCGAATCCCGGGACGGGCACAATGAGCCTTCCAACGGCTTGACCCTGAAAAGATTGTACGCCATGTTTCTCCTTGCAGGATAACGGATTGCGTTGCACCATCTGCTAACGTAAAAACTCTTACCTTAGCGGGGCACTGTCATGTCCGGGGATTCTACGGCCCCGCTGACGAATGGCTCATGGGCCAAGATTTGGTGAGGATCTCGAGTGCAGCGTGGGTGCAATCTACCACAATCCCAGGCCGGATGGTGGGTTGCGCCCATCCTACGAAGCCGCGTGCGCGGGTCGTTCCTAATTTCGGCCCATGAGACTGAAGTTCGACAGCGAGATCATCGCTCTCGTCGGGCACTGGATGTAGATGCGAGTGCTGCGTGCTCTGCCCCAGAAGACGCATTAGCGTCAACTCCGTCGTGGAATCGCCTTTATGTTCTATGGCGGAAAGACAGCGACTTGCAGAGCGTTCTTAGTCGGTGCGAATCGCATCAACCTCGGATATCCGCCGCCGACTCCTGGAGTTGCCAAATTCAGCGGGCTCCACGGGCGATTCGTCCAACGCGAACGATTCACAGCCAGGTGTCGAGAGAACGTGAGGTGGATCAAGTTCGTTCTTCACCGAACCAGGTAAGCAACGATTCTCGAAGTCCTCCTCGCCTGTCGTTCGAGCCAGCCGGTGCTACCCAGGCGGTGTACCCATCGGGGCGGACTAGCAAGGCATCAACCCCGAGTGCCTCGGAGCAGTCCGCTTCGACCAGAACCAGCCTATCCGCCCAACCGGCCGCCACGGACCGTATCGCGGACCGGTCGGCTAAATCGAGTAAGACCCCACGGCCTTTGTGCAGAAAGGTGGCAAGCTGTGAGGTACCATGCGGCGGAACGTCTAGTCGTAGATTGGGCGTGAGGCGGCCCACGAGCGGGTGCAGGCCGCCGTTCTCCATGTCGAAGCGGGTCCCGACGCCGGTAACCATCTCCGTCAGGTAGCGTCGAACTGATTCGAACGCGGCTAGCTCGTTGAACAGGACACGCAGCGGGTCGAACTTCTCGCTCGGCTCAGCTAACGCGACCTGGGCACGTGTGTTGGACAGGACGCGGGCACCGACCGCGTGGCGCTCGGTATGATAGCTCTCCAGGAGCCCTGCGGGTGCCCAGCCGCGAACCTGGGCGGCCAGCTTCCAGCCGAGATTGAATGCGTCTTGGAGCCCGACGTTGAGTCCTTGGGCACCGGCCGGGGGATGGATATGTGCAGCGTCTCCGGCCAGTACAACCCGGCCGGAGACGTATCGCTCGGCCTGTCGGGCGGCATCGCCAAACCGCGTCAGCCAACGGGGCCCGGTCAGACCCACATCTCGGCCGAGGGCGACGCAGACTGCGGACCGAAGCTCTTCCAAGGTCACGGGGGCGTCGCGAACAGCCGGTCGCTCACGGTCGGCCGTGATTATTCGGACATAGCCGGGCCGAGGGATGACGGCCACTGACCCGCCCGGGCCTCGGTGCGAGCCTACAGGTAGGCAGGCCGGGTCAGTCAGTTCCACATCACCGAGGAGCCAGAAGCCCGTCGAATCGGTGCCGGAGAATGCGATTCCGGTGAGCTTACGCACTGCGCTACGGCCCCCGTCGCAGCCCGCCACGTAGGAGGCCCTCAGCGTGTAATCGCCACCCGGACCGTGAACCCCGACGCTAACCCCGACCGAGTCCTGAACCAGTGCGGCGACCTCGTGTCCGCGTCGAATTGGCACCCCCAATTCGACGGCCCGCTGCTCGAGTAGCTCTTCGGTGCGGGTCTGCGGAATGCCCAAAGTATACCGGTGGTCGCTATCCAGGTCGGCCAAATTCAGGGGGGCATCCAGCCCGGCGAAGCTCGTGACCGGCACACGCCACCCCTCGGCGAGGAATCGTTCGACGAAGCCCCGCCGGTCTAGCAGCTCCAGACTGCGGGCGTTCAGATTGAACCCCCGGCAGAAGCCGGGCCGCTCACGCTGCCGCTCCAGGATGACGGTCCGCACCCCGACCAGGGCCAGTTCGCAGGCGAGCATCAGGCCCGTCGGTCCGCCACCGGCGACGATGACATCGATAGCTTCCTCCTGCCTCTGCGTCATGTCCCCCTCCGCTTCTTGATACCCCGGCCCGGAACCGCTTGCTGACCTTGGCTCGGGGATTTCCGTTGGGTTTCCACTCCGGAGGCTGCTGGAGCCGCAATGCTCGCCGCAGCTCCAGGCTCCTTCACTTCCTTTGCGGCCGCCTGCCCATCGGGCTCGGGCACCGAGGTGATGACGCTGACGAACTCGTCATGCCATCGAAGCTCCGCTTCCAACTGCATCACCCTGCGGCGGAACATCGCAACATCCAGCGGCCCGATTTCGCCCCGGGCCTGGAGGTCAGTGCCCTCAGCCTCCAGTCCCGCCAGGGCCGCGGCCATCGCCTGCCTGCAGTCCCGCAGTAAATCGGCTCCGGCCGGCCCCAGGTCCGAACAAAGACCAAGGCGACGCCGAACGTGTCAGGGCCAAAGCGGTGCCCGCGGACCGCTTCGGCACGCAGGTCACGTAACGCCCGGGCTCCGGCCTCGGTGAGCTGATAGACGGTCCGTGTCGGGCGTCGGCCCACCTGCTCGGACCGCATGGTTTCCACCAGGCCCTCCCGATGCATCTGCTGGAGTTCGCGGTAGAGGGCACCGACGTTGACCCCGCCCCAGTTGCCGACGTTAGTCCGTTCGGCGTCACGGCGAAGCTGATGGCCGTGACTGGCCAGGAGTCCGAGCACCATGAGCTTCGCTAAGTTCATGAGATTAGTCTCGCGAGACCAATCACGATTGTCAATGGCCATCGTGTGGTTTTCGGTTTCGATGAGTCAAGGCGGCCGGCATCAACCCCATCAAATGCGAACCCAATCCTCTCGGTCGCCTTCATTTGGCCCGGAGAATTCCCTAAGCCTAACGCCTAACGCCGTCCCTGCTCCGACAGCGCGTTCCGCCACGGAAAACGCATTACGTCAACTCATGCCTCTGGCTGCATGTCGGCGAAAGAACCACATTTCCCGGCAAGAGTGGCCTCCCACGAGAAGTATTCGCGTGTCCACACCCTCGACAGAAGACGCACTTTCTGCGTTTTCTGACCCCAATCACGCACAATTCAGACTTTCCGCATCATCAATGCAATCGCCAGGCTTGATCCGTCGGAGGCCGGTTTCCCCTCCGGGAGACCGAGCGAGGTGGGCCTTGTATGCTATTTCTCCGGGATTCCTTGCAAAGCGATTCGGCCAATCTCCAATCTAAGCGGTCTTATTCCGCAACCCAAGCCGCAACCTGTTGCCATCTGATAATTTGTGTCGCGGCGCAATCGGCGCGTAGACAACGATTGACCGTTGCATCTGTCGTTGTATTATGAATACAACAAGGACAATCAAACCGACGTTCACATCAATGACCGCCACGGGGACGAACGGGCTTTGCTCCACAATTGATCCTTCACCGCGACTTCTCTGGCGGAATCCGCCCGATCCTCTATCATGGATGATGGAGCAGTTTCGTCGCGTGAAGAGGCAGGACGATCGATCGTGAAGACAATTCGCCGCATCGGAGGCTGGCTGGCGCCGTATCGGGGCCAGATGATCCCGGCCATAGTCCTTGACGGGGTCCACCTGCCTCTTCAACCTGCCGGTCCCGCTCCTGGTCCAGGCGTTGATCGACCATGTGGTGACCCAGGGGCACTGGGATGTCCTGCCGTGGTACGCGGCGGTGCTATTCGGCGTCTTCGCCGTGCAGGCGATGCTGGCATGGTTGACCAGCCTGGTCATCGGCAGGATCGGCCAGGGGGTCGTCCGCGACCTGCGGCACCTGATGTATGAGCAGCTCCAGCTCCTCGGGATGGCCTACTTCGACCGGCCCCCAAACAGCACGGTCCAGGTGTTCGTGACTATCCAGACCTTCTCGATCGTGACCGACCTGGGCATGACGCTGGCGATCACCCCGCTGCTGCTCTCGCGACTAGCGGTAGGCGGCTATGGTCCTGGTCGTCCTCTGCGACTTCTTGGCGAGATTCCGCGAGACAGGACCAGTCCGTGCTGCTGGTCCCTTTAAGACCACCCAGTGGATCAGACTCGCCCTCAGGATCCTCCGAAGGTGCATATCCAGATTATGCGGTGACAGTCATCCTGCCTCCCGGTCAGGGCTAGGCCGGTCCCCACCCGGCCGCGAGGCGTTCACGTAGGTAGATCGCCTGGACGTCGACGCGGGCCCGGAGCCGGTAGAGCATGGCGCCCACGCCGAAGTACCATCGCGCGATGAACGCGTTCATCAGCAACCACGGCGCCGGGATCCTCGTGCGACCGAGCGCGGCGAAGAGGTCCACGCCCTCGCGGAGATAGCCGGGGTCGCCGTAATCGAAGGGGCCGTCATGCCGGTACGGTCGCCAGATCCATCGGCCGAACGCGACGTTCCGGGCCAGGATCTCAGGGTCGAACGCCTCGTCCTCGGCCAGCCCGAGGCTGGCGCGGATCGCCCGGACCACGTCCTCGTCGCCGCCGCGGATCGCCAGGTCGGCCAGGCGGTTGGCCTCCCACTCTCGATCGGTGTAAGGGCGGACGCAGCCGAAGTCGAGCAGGCCGAGGTGGCCGTCGACCCGGAACAGGTAGTTGCCCGGGTGCGTGTCGGCGTAGAGCAGGCGGCCGGCGTAGTGGAGGCGACACCCGGCCTGGACGATCAGGCCGCCGAAGTGGTCCCGCCGCTCCTGGGGCGGATTGCCGGCCAGGAAGGCGTGGATGTGGACCCCTTCGAAGTGCTCCATCGTGAGCACCCGCCGCGTGCTGAGTTCGTCGATGACGCGGGGGACGAGGATCGGGTCGTCCTCATGGAAGAGGGCGCGGGCGCGACGCTGCCACTCGGCCTCCCGATGGTAGTCGGTCTCCTGCTCGATGACGCGGCGGATCTCCTCGAGCTGGGCCTTCATGGGCTCCCAGCCCCTCCCGAGGCGGAGAGGCAGGAGGACGGCCGACAGGTTGCGGAAGTCCGAGCGGATCGACCGGCCGATGGCGGGATACTGGACCTTCACGGCGACGTCCTGGCCCGACTCCAGGGTGGCGCGGTGCACCTGACCCAGCGACGCGGCCGCGAAGGCCCGCGGGTCGAACGTCGCGAAGGCCGCCTCCGGCTCCCGCCCGAGCTCGTTCCGCACGTGTTCGCGCAGGAGGGTGAAGTGCATCGGCGGTGCCTCGAAGTGCAACCGCTCGAGCGTCTCGACGATCTGGTCGGGGACGAGGCCGGGAAAATTGGCGAGCGCCTGCCCCAGCTTGATCGCCGCGCCGCGGAGGTAGCCCATGGTCCGCAGCATTTTGAGCGCCGCGCGGAGGTGGGGCTCGCCCCGCTCCTGCTCCCGCCGGTCGGCGTTGACGAACCAGCTCCGCACCCAGTACGCCAGGTAGGCCAGGGTGACCTGGGCCTGGAGCCCACCGAAGGCCCAGAGGCGTCGCAGCGCGCCCTCCGGACCCGGACGTCCGGTCAGGGCGGCCAGGTCGCCCCACAGCGGATCCTGCCGGGCGGATTCCTCGTCGCCTTCGAGATCGGGCAGTGCGGCGATCAATTCAGCAACCTTGGGCGACATGACATGATTCCTCTCCGACACGGCCCCGCGGGGTCGAGTCACTCGGGTTGGGGAAGTGAGCCCACGAAGGCCCTCAGGTAGTGATCCAGGACGGCGAGGGTGTCCTCCTGGTTCGGCGACGGGTCGCACGCCCAGAAGGCCAGCACGCCCGTGTAGAGAGTCCAGTAGAGGTTCAACGCCACGAGGGACAGCGGCTCTCCTGGGGCCCGCGCCGCGACCAGGCGTCCGACCGTCTCCAGGTGCTCGATGCGGATCGCCTCCCCCTCCGGGCTGGCGTCGGCCCGGGCCAGCGGGCTCAGCGTCGTCTCGAGCACCGGCCGCAGGTAGGTCCGGTGTGGCCGCAGACCCCGCAGCTCGGCGACGATGAGGGCGAAGAGATCCTCCTCGAGCGACTCGCCGCGCGGGCATCCATCGAACTGGCGGCGCGCCGTGCCCAACGCCTCGGCGACCAGCGCCATGGCAATTGCCTCCTTCGCCGGGAAGTAGTTGAACAGCGTTCCCGCCGCGATCCCCGCCGTCGCGGCGATGTCGCGCGTCGTCGCGGCCTCGAACCCCGCCCGGGAAAAGCACTCCCGGGCCGCTTCGAGGATGCGGCCTCTGGTCGCGAGCTTGGCCTCTGCGGTCACCCTCATCGTCGGCCCCCCTCTTAATCTGAGCACGCTCACATTCTAACGGACACAGGCCGGCCGTCAAGCAGGAAAATGAGCGCGCTCGCAAAAGACCTTGCGGGCTACTCCAGCGCCCGGACGGTCCCCGCGGTGAGTTTCGCCATCAGGTCATTTGATTCGGCCCGAGATCATCGCCGCGGAAGGCAGCCCGGACCGGCCCGTCACGATGACGAGAGGCGTTCGGACGACGACTGATCCTTCACCGCAACTTCTCTGGCGGAATCGGCCCGATCTTCTATGATCGGAGATAGGATAGAGTTCGACGGGAACAAGGGCAGGACGATCGATCGTGAAGACAATCCGCCGCATCGGAGGCTGGCTGGCGCCGTATCGGGGCCAGATGATCCTGGCCATGGTCCTGACGGGGTTCACCTGCCTCTTCAACCTGCCGGTCCCGCTCCTGGTCCAGGCGTTGATCGACCATGTGGTGACCCAGGGGCACTGGGACGTCTTGCCGTGGTACGCGGCGGTGCTGTTCGGCGTCTTCGCCGTGCAGGCGGTGCTGGCCTGGTCAACCAGCCTGACCATCGGCAAGATCGGCCAGGGGGTCGTCCGCGACCTGCGGCACCTGATGTACGAGCGGCTCCAGAATCTCGCGATGGCCTACTTCGACAAGACCCCCAGCGGCGCGATCATCGCGCGGGTGATGGACGACGTCGGCGCGATCCAGGTGTTCGTGACCAGCCAGACCTTCTCGATCGTGACCGACCTGGGCACGACGCTGGCGATCGCCGGATTGCTGCTCTCGCGCGACTGGCGGCTGGCCGCGGTGGTCCTGGTCGTCGCCCCGCTGTTCGCGCTGAATTTCCGCTACTTCATGGGGCGGATCCGCGACACCAACACGATCATCCGCGAGAAGATGGACCTGCTCTTCGGCAACCTCAAGGCCAAGCTCGACGGGGCGATCGTGATCAAGGTCTGCGCGCGCGAGCCCGAGGAGATCGTCGAGTTCGCCGGTCAGCTCGACGACGCGCACGTGCCTCGGGTCCGCGAGAGCCAACTGGGAGCGGCGTTCTCCAATCTCAGCGTGCTCATCGGCGGCCTGGGCACGGCGCTGGTCTTCTCGGTCGGCGCCTGGGAAGTGCTCGAGGGCCGGATGACGCCCGGCGGCGTGGTCGCGACGGCGGCCCTGGCCGGGATGGTCTTCGGCCCCGTGGCGCGGCTGGCCGACCTCGCCTACGTCTTCGAGCAGACCGCCGCGAGCGTCAACCGGCTCGGCGAGATCCTCGACCTCGAGGCCGACGTCGCCGAGCCGACTCCCGAGGAAGTCCGCGAGCTGCCCGGCCCCGGCGGTCGTGCGCGGGGGGCCGTCGCCTTCGACCGGGTCGGCTTCGGCTATCAGAAGGGGGTCCCGGTCGTCTGGGACATCCGGTTGCACGTCGAGCCCGGCATGAAGATCGCGCTGGTCGGGCCGACCGGATGCGGAAAGAGCACCCTGGTGAACCTCCTGATGCGGTTCTACGACCCGACCTGGGGCGAGATCCGCCTCGACGGCGTGCCGATCCGGACCATCCCGACCCGCACACTCCGCCGACAGATCGGCGTGGTCTTGCAGGACCCGGTCATCTTCCGGCTCAGCCTGGCGGACAACATCCGCTACGGGGCGACCGGGGCGACCGACGAGCAGGTGGAAGCCGCGGCGAAAGCCGCGCTGGTCCACGACTTCGCCATGGCCCTGCCCGAGGGATATGCGACGATCGTCGGCGAGGGCGGGCACAAGCTCAGCCAGGGCGAGCGGCAGCGACTGGCGATCGCCCGCGCCCTGTGCAAGGAGCCCGCCCTGGTCGTGCTCGACGAGGCGACCAGCTCGCTGGATACGCCCGCCGAGGCCCTGATCCAGGCCGCGCTCGCGAACTTACTCCAGGGACGCACCGCGTTCATCATCGCGCACCGCCTGTCAACGATCGTCGACGCCGACCGGATCGTCGTGATGGACGGCGGCCTGATCGTCCAGATGGGGACCCACGCCCAGCTCATGTCCGACCGCGACGGCCTCTATCGACGCCTCTGCGCCCGACAGTTCGGCGAGCCGGCCCCGATACGCAGTCCGCATCTTCCCTCGGCCTCGGCGGGGCGGCCGCGAGCCGTGGCGTCGATCGAGGGGGCGGGTTGAGGAGGAACCGACTTGTGAAGAGCGAAGGTCGTCGCCTAATTCGGGGATGCCGAGCTCGCGCCGCACAGCCTCGGAGGATAGCCTCAATCGTTCACGACCCCGAAAAAATCCGTCGGCCCAATATTCGCGCGATACCGCCGAAAATCTCATAGGCAGAGAACGACCTCTTTCCTCGTCGCGTATAATTGAGATAGTGAAGCCCGCCAGGTCGTGCACGCCGCGAAAACGTCCGAAACCATGCTGAAATCAGCGCCGAAGGAGTGATCCTCCATGCCGGGCGTCATTTCCGTGGGAGACTGGATCGGCAATCGATTCCAGGTCTTCGACGTCCACGAAGGGGGTATGAGCCGGGTCTATGTGGCCAACGACGACCGTGGCGAGCCCGGCCGAAAAGTCGTCGCGCTCAAGACCCTGCGCGAAGAACTCCTCCGGAGTCCCACCCGGGTCCGCCGGTTCGCCGCGGAATGCCGGATCTGGGTCCAGCTCGGCGAGCACCCGAATATCGTCCGCGCCTACTCCGTGGAGATAATCGACGGCCGGCCGTATGTCGTGCTCGAGCTCGTGCAGGGCGGCGACCTCTATCGATGGATCGGCACGCCCCGGCTGGACCTGCCGCGGATCCTCCGGTTCGGCCACCAGTTCTGCGTGGGGATGGAGCACGCCTTGCGTCAGGGCCTGCACTGCCATCGCGACATCAAGCCGGGCAACCTGCTGGTGACCGAGGGCGGCACGCTCAAGATCACCGACTTCGGCCTGGCGCGGGCCTGCGAAGAGATGGTGGCCGTACGCCCAGAGCTGCCCGACGGCTCGATCCCGCTGGCCGAGCCGACGGTCCGCCAAGCGATCGTCTGGACCGACCCTCGAGACTGGGATGCCCGGGGTCCGGGCGCATCCGCCCAGAACGGCGATCGCACCGCGGGTGTCATGGCCGCCGGGAAGACCACGGCAACGGCCTCGCGCCCGACGCGGGCCGGCATCGGCCGCTCGCCGACCACGGTGGACCGGGAGACCAGCGATTATGAATCGCCGCCGGAGACCTTCGACCCGCGCATCACGCGCTCGGGCGCGCGGCTGGGTACCGGGGCGTACATGGCCCCGGAGCAGTTCCTCGATCCCAAGACGGTCGATGTCCGCGCCGACATCTACGGCTTCGGCGTCGTGCTCTACGAGATGATCACCGGCGAGCTCCCCTTCAAGGGGAAAACGGCCGATGCGATGGCCGACCAGCATTCCACGCAACCGGTCCGTTCGGTCGTCCCGGCGATCGCGTCGCGATACGCGAAATTCGCCAGGCCCGTCGACGCGATCGTCCAGCGCTGCATGAAGAAAGACCTGGGCGACCGCTTCCACACGGTCGCCGAGCTGCGCCATGCCCTCAAGGCGGTCATCGCGCAACTCCCGCGCCGATGAGAGCGGCCCGATCGAGGATCAGGCCGCTCGTCGATCAACCTTGCGGCGGGTCACCCTGGACATGCTCGTGGGGTTTGGTGTAAGCCGAATCGGGATATTCGGCATACGTCCCGGTCCAGGTATGGATGCAGCCCGATGCGCCCAACATCAGGGACGCGAGCAGCGCCAGCATCACGGCGCGAGCCATCCGACTCATATCATCGTCCTTTCCTGCCGTAACGCGGGATGCGGAAGAGAGGCACCTCGGATCATCCGAGATCCGTAGCGGATCGGCCTCGCCACTCCATGGGACACCCCGGAAGGATCAAGGTGCTCCGGGCCCGGGCGTTGCCGGGGGAGTCGTCGGATCCGGGTTGGTCGGCTGGGTGATCGGCCTCTCTTCGGGAGGGGTCTCGATCGCCTCGTTATTGGGCGCCGGGACGTTCGAAGAGGAGGGCGTCGTCATCCGCGAGGCATCGGGCCTGTTCTCCGACTTCGGCCCGGAGTAGCTCCCCGGCATCTGCGTATAGCCCGGCCCGTAGGCCGGTGTGGGGAAGTCGTCACACTCGGAGCAGTGGAACAGCGAGAAATGGGCGTAGGTCGGGGGGTGCGAACACCCGGTCAACCCGAGGCCCAGGGCCACGACGGCCATCAGCGCGTTGCGGAGCCTGACCATGCCGAAATCCTTTCCGTTCCGTGTCGGTTCCGAACGAGATTCCCAACGGCCGACGATCGACGGCTCTCCGCCATCTCCATCCGCTCCTGGTGGGTCCGGACCGCCCGTCGAACTGCCCACGACTCGACCCGCCCTTCTCGCCGCGCATCGCGACGTCGGGCCAACCTCAATGCCTTGCTTTATCGGCTGAGCCGGTCACGATCGATCAGCCGAAATCGCCGGCCGTCATCCGGAGCAGATCTTGCTCATCCCGGCGCACCGAAAGGTCGCAAGGACCCGACAGGCTTCACCAGACCTCCTATTCGCCCGAGTCAGGGCTACACACCAGGCAAGCCGCGTGAAATCTCCGGAAAAACCGGGAATTGGGGATTGGACGGGCGGTCCGGCGCATAGATAAGGTTAGCAGTTCAATCGGAGGGACTCGCGACTCATGGTGAATGGACGCACGGGCGAGGTAATCCGGAATATGGCGCGGGTGTTCCAGGATGGGACGCTCGCGGGAATGCCGGATGGCGAGATCCTGGATCGCTTCGTTGGGCACCGGGACGAGGCGGCTTTCGAGCTGCTCCTGAGGCGTCACGGTCCGATGGTCCTGAACGTCTGCCGCCAGGTGCTTTTCGATCCCCACGAGGTCGAGGATGCGTTCCAGGCGACGTTCCTGGTCCTGGTCTGCAAGGCGGGCTCGATCCGGGTCGAGGGATCGTTGGGTCCGTGGCTGTACCGGGTCGCAAGCCGGATCTCGTCGCGTGCGCGAGCGAACCGACGGCGAATTCGGCAGCGCGAAGTCTCTCCGGAGGCGCATCTCGAGCCGTCGACCCGCGACGACCCGGACCGCCCGGAGATCCCTCGCGTCGTGCAGGAAGAGCTGGGCCGGCTCCCGGAACGACTCCGGGCGCCGCTGGTGTTGTGTTACCTGGAAGGGATGACCCACGACCTGGCCGCCCGCGAGCTGCGATGTCCCGTCGGGACGGTGCGCAGCCGGCTGGCCCGGGCGCGGGCCCTCCTCCAGAAACGGATCGCGCGCCGAGGGATCGCGATCCCGGCCGCGGCGCTGGCCGTCGTGCTCGAATCGAGTTCGCGGGCGTCTGCGTTGCCGCCACAGATCCAGAAGTCCTTGATCAAGGTCGCGGCACAATTCGTCTCGGGATCCGCCTCGACGGGGGGCGGATCCGGCGTGTCCGCATCGATCGCCTGTCTCCTGGAAGGAGCCCTGATCGTGATGGGAGTCAAGAAGCTCGTGAGCCTCGCCGCGGCGATCGTCGCCGTGGGAGCCCTGGCGGTTGTCGTCGGCATGTCCTCGTTACCGGCGGCCGGACAGACGGACGACAATCTCGCCACGCGACCTCCGGTCAAGCACGTCGGGCCGTCCTCGGAGGATTCGGAGAAACCCGAACCCAAGACGTACGTCAAGACCTATTACGTCGGTGATATCCTCGGAGCCATACCATCCCCTCCGGGAAACATGCCCGCAACGACCAAGAAGGAAGGGGCGACCCCAGCCCGCCGATGGGTTGACATGACGCCCCTCGTAGACCTGATCGCGTTGACCGTGGCCCCTGGAACCTGGTCGATCCGCGATGGTCACGGGACGGACATCAGTTCGCAGTTTCTCTCGAGCAAGCGGGCGAAGAAAGCCGCGTCGTCGAAGCCGGTCGGAGCCATCACACCCTTCTATTTGAGCATCAGCCTGATCGTTCGGTGCACGCCCGAAGTCCATGATGATGTGGCCAACCTGTTGCGCGGACTCCGACGTCTCCAGGATGCCCGGGAAAACCCGAACGTGGTCCTCGAACAGGAAGAAGGGAAGCCTGGGTACCATCTTCGCCCCATCGTCTCGGAGCCGGCCGATCCCCAGCCGACCGACGCGAAAGCGGCCACTCCCACATACCTGGTGAACCCGGTCCGGGATCATCCGACCGACGCGAAGGCGGCCACTCCCACATACGTGGTCGTAGGCCAGGTTGACGGTGCGCGACAACTTCCCCAGCCGATCGACGCGAAGGCGGCCATCCCCACATACGACCCGGTGGCGACCACCTTGAAGAACGCGAGGCCGGCCGATCCTCGGCCCGACAGTGAGAAGGCGGTCGTCCCCCCATCCCAGGATCAGAGGGCGCGGATTCAACAACTCCTGGACGCCCTCCGCCAGGAAGTCGAGAAGCTGCCAAAGGACCAGGATTGAGAGTCTGTTCCGGAAAGCGATTCGAGCCCCTGAAGGGGGCGGGATCGTATAGCTCGGGGCGTGAGCCCCGAGTACCAACGACGCAAGAGTCTCTCCCCTCTGCGCCGCCGCAAGGCCCGGCATCGCCGGGCCTTGCGGCGGCGCAGAGGGGAGGATAACGGATGGGGTCCCGCCTTCTCGGGGCTGACGCCCCGAGCTATACGATCCCGCCCCTGCGGGGCTTTCGGAACAGACTCTGACCGTCTCCGGGAGACCGACGGACGGCCTTCGCGATCGAGGCCCCTACTTCCGGAGGGCCTCGATCGCATCATCCACCCGGCGACGGAACTCGGCCCAATCGGACCGAGGGAAAAGTGCATCGTGATCGCGCTGGCCGAGGTGGAACGCGGCCAGTCGCCGATCGATGAGCTCGTGGGCCGCCCCGGCGGCCGGTTTGCCGGGATGCTCGGCCGCCAGGCGAGCGAGCGTCAGCAGCCGGCGATAGTCGTCGAGGCCCTCGCGCAGCCGCTCGAACTCGACCGACGGGATCAGCCGGCCATCCGGCGACGCATTGCACCAGGCATAGTCGTCCTCCCGGCAATCGAGCGCGTAATACGGGTCCCCGGCCGCGGCGTTCCAGTGCCAGGCGAGCCGGAACTTCATGCCGAATGGCTTCGCGGCCTTGTACAGATACGTGCCGTAGGTCCACCGGTTGCCGCCGTTGTAGAACGCCCAGTCTCCGCCCGCCTGATGGAGCAGGTTGACGGAGGCTTCGTCGTGATCGTTCCAGTCGGCCACGTGCAGGGCCCGCGAGAGTCGGAAATGGGGGTCCTGACGGTCGCTTCCCGAGAAGCTGCTGGCCGCGGTGAAGTAGGGGGGGCCTGTCGGGAACGCCTTCCGGTAGGCTTCGGCATTCTCCGACGATCGGACGACGGCCTCGCCGACCGGCTCGTCGCCGATGTTGTAGTACACGGGAATCCACCCGTTCCGCCCTGCGTGATCCTGGACCTCCGAATAGACCGCCTTGAGGAACGCGGCGTAATCCGTAAACCCGGCGGCGGCCATCTGGCTGGTGTCCGGGAAATAGGCGTCGATCCCCGAGACACCCGCGCCGTAGCTGACCACCGCCCGGAAACCCATCTCCTTCGCCTGCTTCATGAGGGCGTCGGCCGCCCGGAAATCGAGGACGGGCTTGCCGTCGTGGAACCCCTTGTACGCGATCGTCGGCGCGCCGCTGAAGGCCGTGAAGCCGTACTCGCGCATCTTCCGCAAGCTCCTGGCGGTCATCTCCGCATTGAAGCGGGCGGCCCGGGGATCGTCGTCGTACCAGGGGATGCCGATCCGGAAGTCGAACGGGCCGGCGGGCACATCCACCGGGTCCAGCGTCCCGGCGCGGACGCGGAATTCCATCGGGATATCCGCCGGGCCTCCCTTCTCCGGACGGATCGCGATCATCCCCTTGTAGACGCCGGCCCGCGCGTTGACCGGCGTGCGGACCGTCATCCAGAATCGGCGCGTCAGGCCCTCGGGCACCTCCGCGACCCCGCCGGGCATGATCAGCCGAGGACTGATCGTGTACACGGTCCCTTCCATGGTGACCCGGCTGATGCGATTCGACACGAAGCCGAGGTCGATCGCGCGCGACGGGATCGTCCCGCCGGGGCCCGTCAGGTCGGAGACCTCGACCGCGACCTTGCCCAGGTCGCGGAGCGGGGCCAGGCCCAGGGTCACCGGCTCGTACTCGCCCGCGAACGCCTCCCCGCGAACGAGACCGCTGCGCTCGGACTCAAAGGGCGTGTCATTGTGGTAGACGTCCCGCATGAAGTCGCCATGGAAGACGACATAGCCTCGGCGACGATCTTCGTCGGTCGCCCGCAACGGATCGCCGGTAGGTCGATGCAAGACACGCTTGAAGTAGTTGTCGAAGTAGAACCGGCGTTTGGCCTGAACGTAGTTGAGGAATGCCTCGCCGCGCGCCGCCTCGGCTACCGGGAAGATCACGACGGCGGACACCGAGCAGGCCCAGCTCTCGCCCTGGAATTCGAGATTCAACTGGCCGTCGGCCACGGTGACATCGAAGTGCTTCTCGCGGAAATAGGTCTTCTGATACTTGTCGAACGTGACGTTCAACCGGCCGGTCCTCGACGTCCCAGAACCGGAAATACCTCGCCTTGAATCCCTCGAAGTCCATGGACTCGCTCACGACCGGCCGGCCCTCGGCGAGGATGGTGCGCTTGCGATAAGTCTGGTACTCGCCCCAGAAACCCGAAGGACTGTCGATGTTGACGAAGACCCGATACTGGCCGTTGGGCAAATCGACCGCCAGACCACCGCCCTCGATGCAGATGAAGTCCTGGTAGAGCGGGTCGGGCTGGAGCGCGTCGAAGGCCCGCCAGATCCGCGCATCCTTCAACCCATACCCCCGGCCCCGACTGTATTGGGTCGCGGGCGTGATCGGGGTGAATCCGTCCATCACCGGGCTGGTGCTCGTGCCGAAGTCGAAGGCATGCAGTCCGACGAAGCCTACCCGCGCGGCGGACTCATCGCGCTCCAGCCGCACGTTGTCCAGGACGAGCGATCCGGCCGGCGTGTCGCCGATGCCGAAGACCAGCCGCGTGATCTTGCCCAGACTGAGCATGCGGCCGGGCCGAGCCTTCTCGCCCACGTAGAGTTGCTTCACCGGGACGATCAAGGTGCTCCGCCCCGGCGGCACAACCGTCACGTAGTTGACCCGGGTCCAGTAGTCCCGCGTGCCGGTATCGCGGATCTCGACGTAGAGGTCCATCGGCACCGGGGCGGCCGAGGACAACTCGGCCTTGAGGAAGTCGTAGCCGAGCCAGTCCTGGGGCTGATCCATGCTCACATAAGATCGATCGATCCTCAGCGCCTTATGCCCGTCGGTCGTCCTCGCCTGAACGACCACGCCCCCCGAGAAGGGATTCGCGACCTCGAAGTCGGCGATCGACTTGACCGCCGGGACCGGACGAACCGCGGTCGAAGTGGTCCCGAGCGGCGTCCCGCAGGCGTAGCACGTCTTCCAGGCTCCGTTCCGATATCCGCACTCGCGGCAGCGGACGACCTCGGCGGGGATCTCGCCCGGCGGCGCGATCGGCGACTCCTCCGCGCCGAGGACCGGCTTCTCGGTCAGGGCGACGTCCGTGCTCACTTTCTCCAGCGACACGTCATCGATCCAGAAGTAGCCCGGCGCCATCAAGCCGAACGACGGTCCGGCCTGCTTCTTCTCCTTGATCTCGCCGACGTACGCGAGCCGGGTCCAGCCGAACGTCCCCTTCTTGTTGAGCGGGATATAGTTGCCGTCGAACATGAACTCGGTGGACATGCCGTAAGTGCCGGTGCCGATGTCGAGCCCGCGCACGTAGGCGATGACCCGATACCGGCCCGGTTCGAGCGGAACATTCTGGACGACCCGGATCTTGGGGGCGGAACCGCCGAATAGGAGGCACGAGTGCTTCCCACTGTGGGCGACCCGTCCGATGCGGAACTCGCAGTCGCCTTCGTAGTTCCATCCGCCCCACTTCGCGAAGACCAGCCCGAATTGATCCTTGTCCTTGGTCAGCTCGAAGGACGGGTCTTCGAGGAGATTTCCGCCCTCGCGCCCCCACCCCGGACCCGGGAAAATCGAGAGCATCATGGCGAGCAGCGCCGGACAGATCGAATGCCGCATCATGTCGAGAAACCTCGCGAAGGCGTGTCGGGTTGCAGTCGGAGCCGGCCCGGTCCGACGAATCCTCTCGGTCCGCTTGATCCTAACCGAAAGTCCGAGATTTCTCGCCGAACACCACCCGACGAAGCGAGATCGAAGCCCGTGACCACTCACGAGTTCACGAGTCGAGCTGAGACCTTCACGATCCCTGAACGCTGGTTGCGACAATTACGCATCGTATCGCCGGAACCCGGCACACCCGGCAAGCGGACGCTATTCCGCGCGGGTCTTGAGTTTTCTGAGCACCTCTTGCGGGGGGCGAAACTCGTATTCCACCTTCTCGCCGTCGCGAACCTGTCGGATTCCATCGAGAACGATTCTGTCGCCGACACCGACTCCTTTCTTGATGACGAAGATGTCGTCCATCTCGTCCTGCACGACGATCTCGCGCCGATGCACCACGCCCTCTTTGTTGACGACGTAAACGTACCGCTTGTCCGCGATCTCGTAAGTCGCACACATCGGGATGACGATGGCGTCATGCACCTTTCGCTGGATCAGGATGGTGCCGGTCTGACCGTGACGCAGCAGGCCGTTCGGGTTCGGAAAATCCGCGCGGAAGGCGACGTTCCCGGTCTCATTGTTGAAATTGCCCATGATCGCACCGATCTTGCCCATCTGCGGGAACTTGCTGTGGTCCGCCAGCATGAGTACGACATCCGGACTCCTCTGATTCTGATCTGTTTCGGCCATGTACTCGAGGTAGCGTTTCTCGGGTACGTTGAAATAGACCCACATGATGCTGTTATCGCAGAGGTTCGTGATGGCGTCCCCCTCCCTGACCAGGCTGCCCTGCTGCACGCGCAGGCGATCGATGACGCCGTCGAAAGGTGCTGTGACATTCAAGTTTGCCTTGCTGAGCGTTGGCGCGATCTTGAACATCAGATCGCCCTTCTTCACCGCCTGGCCCTCCCTGACTTTGATTTCGTCGAGATACCCCTTCTCCAAAGCCCTGACGTCGATGTGGCGATGTGCGTGGATCTGGCAGACATATTGCTGGGGGATGGTGACGTCCACTGCCATGGGTCTGGTGAGCACGATCTTAAGGTGCTCCTGGTTGCGTCTTTCCTCGGCAGTCTGGCGGTCGGGCTCGCCGTCGCGCTTGGGCTGAAAGAGGATGAGCGCGCCGGGAGTGTCGACGCGTATCGGCGTGTCGCCGGTCAGCTCGACGACCGCCACCTTGCGCGGCGGCTCGCCGTCGCGAGAGGCCAGGATGTGGTAGGTCCAGGTCGGTGGGCCGACGACCTGGGGCTTGCCGGTCCCCTCCTTCGGTCTACCGATTCCCGATTGGGCCAGGGTGACGGCACCGGCCGCGAGCGTCGCCACGACCGCCGCGGCCGTCATCACGAGTTTCACCTTGCGCAGGAACATGGTGCTCAGGACTCCTTCGATAATGACAGAGACCGACGCGGGAACGGCGCCCGCCGTCGCCGCGTAAACGACCGTTGACTCGGCCAGGCCCGTCGGCACGGCCGCGCGGGCGACGCCGGCGGCGGATGCGGCCGCCATCGCAGTCGCCGGAGCCACGCCCCGACGCACGAGCCGCCCGCGCAGTCTTTTCCTCCCCCGAGCGAGGCGGCTCTTGACCGTCCCGACCGCGCATCCCAGATGACGCGCGGCTTGCTCATGCGTGCGGCCCTCCAGATCACAGAGGACCACCGCAACCCGGAACCGACCCGGCAGGCGATCGATCTCCTCATGGATGATCGTCTCGAGGTCGTCATGGTTGGCATGATGCGGCGGCGCCACCGATTCGGGCCGGAGCGCGGCCGCCGCGCGTTCGTGCGAGCGGCGCCGGATCGTCGCCGCTCGGTCGTGGGCCGCGGCCCGATAGGCCGCCTGGTGCAGCCAGGGGGCCAGCGAGTCGTGTGCCCAGAGCGATCCGGCCTTGCGAGCCAGCGCCAGGAACGTCGCCTGAAATGCGTCTTCGGCCGCGTCCCCGTCGCGCAGGACGGATCGACAGACGCGCAGGACGAACGGCCCGTGGCGCTCGATCAGCGCTGCAAAGGCCAACTCTCTCGGCTCACCCCTGCCGGTGGCGAACTGCTCGAGCAACTGGCCGTCGGAGAGCGCGCCGATCGCGCCCACGTTGAAGAGCGTCCGCAGATGCAAGTGCGCGTTGCCGTTGTTCTTGACCGCCATGAGTCGTCACTTCCGGTCGGGCTTCCGCAAATCTCACGAGTAAACGCCGCGAGCGGCCTCGCGCGTTCCCGAATTCGTTCCTCACCTGACGATTTTCAGTCCAGGTTCGGCAGTTCCGGGGACACCCTACCTGGTTCCCAGCCTTACCGCTGGTGCTGAATCGAGCCACACGGAGGTTCGCGAAGCCACGGGTCGATGGCGGCGTCGGCGCGGATGGCACTTGACCGGCGGAATACTTTGTCCACAATAACGGAATGGCAAGACCACCAAAAGACGATCGCCTCAAATTGAGTACGGACATCCGGATTCCGGTCACGGCCGCCCAGAAGCGAGTGATCGCCGAAGCCGTATCGGATGAACCCGGTGGAATGGCCGCGTGGGCTCGGCAAGTCCTCATCCGGGCGGCTCAGGAGAGGATCGCCGACAAGCATCGTGGATCGTCCATCGGCACGACTGCGAGAAATGCGTCGGCGCCGGCTACACCCGGGCTTCTTGATGCCGAAATGCCAGAGTCGGTTCCCGAGTCGCCGGAAATCGCCCGCGACGACCAAACTCGCCCGGCCTCGCTCGCCGACGAAGAGGTCGGACAGGACGTGGATCGAGGCGAAATCCAGGGCTTCTTGAGCCAGGTTTATGGCCTTGCACAAGAGGATGCCAATCATTTAGCAATCGATGCGATCCTTGGTTTCTTCGACGATGCGCTGCTGGAGGGCGATCTCGCCAAATGCCAGGAGGCGCTGTGCGCGATCGACCCGGGCAAGCTGAGTGCTTCGATGATGAAGACGGTGCTGGTGATCACCAGCAAGGCGAAGGCTCGGCTGCCCGAACGCGGGGCGTTCTTCGAACGGGCGATGGATACCCTCACGGCCGCGCGAGGGCGGAGCGATGCGGAACGGCTACTGAATAAACACGCATAAATGAATCGAGTCGAGCGGATCAAGCCGAGGGCCGAGGATGTCTTTCTCGCGGGAGTCGTGATCTCGCGCACGCGATGGGGAAATCTCCACGTCGGCATCGGGCATCGGGTGCCGGGCGGCCCGCTCCACATCCTCCACCTGGCATGGGATTGCCACTTGGAGGACGACCTGGACGGCGACAACGAGGCGTTCCTCTTCCCGTTGTATGTGACCCCCGACATCGATCCGGAGGATGAAGAGGTCCTGGCGGGGCTCTGCCGCAGGATCTTCCAGAGCGCGTCCAACCCCCAGATCAGCTATACCCTCGGGACTTTTCCATTTCCCGATTCCCACTTCGACGAAGACGCGATCTATCGCTCCAGCGATCCGAGAATCGGCCTGAACTGCGCGACGTTCGTCCTCAAGGTGTTCGATGCCGCCGACCTGGGCCTCGTCGACGTCGATGGATGGCCGGCCCGACCGCAACGCGATGAGCCGATCCAGAAGAAGCTGGTCGGATGGATGGAAGAGCATCTTCGGCGATGCCAACGAACCGGCACGCCGACCACGTTGACCGAAGACAAGATCGATTTCAACAGGGCGCAAATCGGGCAGAGACCTCGCGTGGCCCCCGAGGAAGTCGCCGGTGCGGGCCTCGAGCCCCGCGAGA
Source organism: uncultured Planctomycetota bacterium (assembly GCA_963777695.1). GTDB lineage: Bacteria > Planctomycetota > Planctomycetia > Isosphaerales > Isosphaeraceae > CAVZRC01. The sequence continues at coordinate 3,291,865 of CAVZRC010000004.1, read as the reverse complement.
TTCGGCCGGCGACATGCGAGATCTGCCAATCGAACGGCGAACTCATCGTGGCATGCCTGAATGTCTAGTCCTCGAAACCTCAAATAACGGCCTATGGGTTGCGCGGGTCCGCGAGCCGGCGAGGTCGCAGATCACCGAATTGTCTTCAATTCGAAGAGATTGGAACACGAAATACACGAAAAAGAAAAGGACGAGAGAAGCGAAAGGGACCTAAAATCACATGAACATTTTAGAATTTTTAATTGATTTTTCGTGTATTTCGTGTATTTCGTGTTCCAATCTCTTCGATCTCGAGTCCGCGTTGCACCGGTGCTCGGGGGACTGGTCCGTTCCGTGGGCCATTATTTGCGGTCCTGTGGACTGGGCCGTCATTTTAGGTTTCGCGGACTAGCCGTCCCGATCGATCGCCTGGTGCCGAGGATCGCGCCTGAATTCTGAAGCATCCGTGAAGATCGCCCTCGGGGGTGGCCCGAAGTCACCACGGCCGCTACGCTGTTGAAAGGGTCTGGATGCCTCGAGAGGGGGCAAGACTCGAACACCACCGAGGGAGACGATCCATGACGCGGCGGAATTGGGCGATCGTGCTGACGCTGGCCTGGGCATCGGGGATGTCTGCGGCCGAGGCGCAACAGGCCGGGACGCAACAACCGAAGGCCCAGCCCAGGAGCGCGGCCGAGCATGCGACCGTCGAGCGCGATCCGAATCGGTCGGGCGTCGTGCCTTCGACGGGCAAGACGGGCATCACCTGGCCGGGCATGACCCGCGAAGGCACCGTACTCCTGCCCAACGGCTGGTCGCTCAAGCCGGCCGGCCGCCAGACCAGGCTCGGCGATCTCCCGGTCCAGATCGCCATCCACCCGACTCAGCCGATCCTGGCGATCCTCCACGCCGGCTACGGCGAGCACGAGGTCGTGACCGTCGAGGGCGCCACCGGCAAGGTGATCGGCCGGGTCGCCCTGCCCGGTAGTTTCGCCGGCATCACCTGGTCGGCCGACGGCAAGCAGCTCTTCTTCGGCGGAGGATTCGACGACCTGATCTACCGCTTCGACCACGCCGACGGCCTGCTGTCGAAGAAGGCCGTCTTCGAATACCCCGACCGCAAGTCCTTCCTGGCGGAGCCGAACCCCAGCGAAGGCGAGCCGTCCAAGAAGCATCAGCGGACGCCCGCCGGCCTGGCCATCTCCGAGGATGGCAAGACGCTCTACGTCTCGGCCGCGTTCGGCCACTCGTTGGGCCGGTTCGACGCCCAGTCGGGCGCCTTCCTCGGCGAGATCGCCCTCGGCGACGGCAGCTTCCCCTATGGCCTGACGCTCGACGAGTCGCGCGACCGGCTCTATGTGAGCCTCTGGAGCAAGGCCGCGGTCGCCGTCGTCAACACGGCCGCCTTCAAGGTCGTCGCCAACTGGCCGACCCAGGAGCATCCCAACGAGATGATCCTGGCGCGGGGCGGCAAAACGCTCTACGTCGCCAACGCCAACCGCAACACCGTCACGGTGATCGACGCCGTGGCGGGCAAGCCGATCGAGACGATCGGCACGGCGATCGACCCCAAGGCACCCTCGGGCAGCACGCCCAACTCGCTGGCGCTCTCGCCCGACGAGTCGATGCTGTTTGTCGCCAACGCCAACACCAATAACCTGGCGGTCGTCAACGTCAAGGAGCCCGGCGCCGCGCCCCGCTCGGCTTCATCCCGGTCGGCTGGTATCCGACCTCGGTCCGCGTCGCCCGCGACGGCAAGACGATCTACGTGGCCAACGGCAAGGGTGCGATCTCGCGCCAACCGAGACGGCCCGCGCCGGGCTTCCCCCGCGCCGGGGCCACGACCGTCGAGTACATCGGCGGCCTCTTCCAGGGCACGCTCTCGATGATCTCGATGCCGACTGCCCGCCAGATGTCGACGTACTCCCAGACGGTCTACGAGTGCAGCCCGCTCCGTCGCGGCGATCCGGAGGGGGTCCGCGGCGCAATCCCAGCGGCCGGACACCCGATCCCCGCCAAGGTCGGCGACCCATCGCCGATCAAGTACGTGGTCTACGTCATCAAGGAGAACCGCACCTACGACCAGGTCTTCGGCGACATGCCCGAAGGCAACGGCGATCCCAGCATCTGCCTGTTCCCCGAGGCCATCACCCCCAACCACCACGCCCTGGCGCGCGAGTTCGTCCTGCTCGACAACTTCTACGTCGAGAGCGAGGTCAGCGCCGACGGCCACGAATGGACGATGGGTGCCTACGCCAGCGACTTCGTCGAGCGGATCTGGCCGATCGGCTACCGCGGCGACCGCCGCGTCCCCTATCCGTCGGAAGGGAATCTGCTCGAGCCCGCCAAGCCGGCCGGCGGCTACCTCTGGGACAAGGCTGCCGAGAAGGGCGTCACCTATCGTAGCTACGGCGAGTTCATCGGCAATGCCCCGACCCCGGCACAGCCAGCCACGACCTCGGTCAAGGCGCTGGAGGGCCACTTCGACCCGATGTACCGCAGCTTCGACATGGACTATCAGGACGTCAAGCGCGCCGATCGCTTCCTCGAGGAGCTCGCCGGCTTCGAGAAGGTCGGCGAGATGCCGCGACTGGTGATCCTCAAGCTGCCCAACGACCACACCTCGGGCACGTCGACCGGCAAGTATACCGTCACGGCCTGCGTCGGCGACAACGACCTGGCGCTCGGGCGGGTCGTCGAGGGCCTGAGCAAGAGCCAGTTCTGGAAGCAGATGGCCGTCTTCGTCGTCGAGGACGACGCCCAGAACGGCTCGGACCACGTCGACGCCCACCGGACCGTCGCCCTGGCGATCAGCCCCTACATCAAGAAGCACTCGGTCGACTCGACGCTCTACAGCACCTCGTCGATGCTCCGCACCATGGAGCTGATCCTGGGCCTGAATCCGATGAGCCAGTTCGACGCCTCGGCGCGGCCGATGTTCGCCTCGTTCGCGAATCAGCCGGGCTTCTCCCCGTATGCCCATCGCCCCGCCGGGGTCGACATCAACGCCCGCAACCGTCGCGACGCCCCGATGGCCGAGGTCTCCCAGCGGCTGGACCTCGAGATCGAGGACCGCAACGACGACATCCTCTTCAACGAGATCATCTGGAAGGCCGTCAAGGGCAAGGACGCGGTCATGCCGCCGCCGGTCCGCGCGGCGTTCGTAATGCCGAGGTGATCCGGCGAGAACCTCTCCGGCCGACCGCCGAGATTATGCCTCGAATTCGTGCCGGGGAGGGTTTCATGACGATTCGACGGATTCTCGACCGGGTCGCGCCCGGTTTGATCTGGCGATGGGACTGTCCTCGCACCGCGCAGGCAGTCGCGGAGCACTATATCCAGAACCATCTGAATGATGCGGCCGCCCAGTACATCCGCGCCCTTCCTTCGCCGGACATCGAAGATTGGGGTGTGGCGCTGGCTCACAAGAGACGCATCAGTGCAATCTACGGCGTTTCAACGTGCTACGATGATCCTCGTGGCCCTCGCGGCCGACCCGGCTGGAATCGGAAGTTGCTGGCCGATTGCCGCTCGGAAGACGCCGAATCCGCGGTCGAGGAGATCTACAAGCATGTCTGGGAACGGCTACGTGAAGGCAGCGAGCGGGAAATTGGCCCAGGGCTCGATCCAGGAGGCATTCCGAACAGGGAGTAATCGCCAATGATCCTGGAGTACATTCAGTCGGCACTCCGCCTCGCGAAATATGAGATCCTTCCGGATGATGGCTCCTATTATGGGGAGATCCCGGACTGCAACGGTGTCTACGCGAACGCAACGACCCTCGAGGACTGCCGGGAAGAGTTGCGAGAAGTCCTAGAAGGATGGGTCTTGTTCCGCGTCCACAGGAACCTGCCCTTGCCGGCCATCGATGGGATTGAGCTCATCATCCAGGAAGTTGCCTGATGCCTGCCTTCGGACCCATCAAGCGGAAAGACCTGGTCCGGGCCCTCAAGCAGTCGGGATTCGAAGGACCCTACTCCGGAGGCAAGCACGAGTTCATGGTCAGGGGTCACGTCACCGTTCGGGTTCCAAACTCCCATCATGTTGACATCAGAATGGATCGCTGGCCAGAATCCTCCGTCAAGCTGGCATCAATCGGGATGAGTGGGAATAGTTATAAACCCAGTGTAAGGTTTCTACGGGAGTTGCGTATCATCAAGAGATAGGAATCGGAAGTCCTGGACCCGGCGAAAAATCCCAAGACCCTGATGGCGGGCTCGTCTGCCAGAATTCGACAATTCCGAGTAGTCAAGAACGGCCACTTCCATTCACGGCATCCATCGAGACCCACCATGACGAATCCGCTTGAGCGACATCAGTCGGGCCTGGCATCACGGTCGCCAGCCATCCGCGACCGATCGACAACGGCGCGGAATCGGGCCCGGCGGCCCGTCCTGGAAGATCTCGAGTCACTCTGCTTGCTCTCGGGCATCACCGTGTTCCCCGCGGCGACGGCCGAGGTCTCCCCCACGGACATCACGTCCGGGCCCGACGGCAACCTCTGGTTCACCGAGGCGGAAGGCGATGCCCTCGGGAAGATCGACCGGACGACCCATGTCGTCACCCAGATCCCGTTGCCAGACAGCGTCGGCTCCAAGAGTCCCGACCTCGTCTCGATCGCCTCGGGGCCTGACGGGAACCTCTGGTTCGCGGACTATAACGGCAACACGATCGGCATGATCGATCCGAAGACCGACGCCATCAGCGTGTTCCCGGTCCCGACCCCCGACGCCGGCCTCATGGACATCACGACGGGCCCCGACGGCAACCTCTGGTTCACCGAGAAGGCGGCCAACCAGATCGGGATGATCAACCCGACCACCCACGCCATCACAGAATTCCCCGTCCCGACCGCCAGTTCCTGGCTCGTCGATATCGCACCCGGTCCCGACGGCAACCTCTGGTTCACCGAGCAGGTGGGGAACGCCATCGGGAAGATCGACCCGACGACCCACGCCATCACCGAGTTCCCCCTCCCGACGGCCGACTCGTCGCCCTCGGCCATCGCGGCCGGCCCCGACGGCAACCTCTGGTTCATCGAATCCGGCGCGGTCGGGAAGATCGACCCGACGACCTACGCTATCACCGAATTCCCCGTCCCGAGCGGCCCCTCCGGAACGATCTTACTTAACGGTTCCATCGCGACCGGCCCCGACGGCAACCTCTGGTTCGGTTACTTCAACGGCGACGAAGTCGGCTCGATCGATCCGACGACCGATGCCATCGCGGTCTACCCCGTGCCGCTCGACCAGCCCGACCTCGCCGGGATTGGGGGCCCCTCGGCGATCGCGGCCGGCCCCGACGGCAACTTGTGGATCACCTTGCAGAACGCGAATGAGATCGGCGAGTTCACCCCGGAAACGCTCACCGTCGCACCGGAGGTGCCCCTGCTCCCGTACGAACCGATCTTATCGCCTCCCATTCTCCTCAGCCCACCCCCTCTGATTCCCAACCCTGTTGCCTCCACGATTGCCCCCGAGCCCCGCAACCCGTTCGGTTTCGTACTCACTCTCGATCAGACGACGAGCTCCGCGAAATCCGACTCGTCCGGTACGGTCAACCTCTTACTCGACGGCAACGCCGTCGGCTCGACCATCACCGTCACCAGGGCGAATGGCGTCGTTGACACGATCTCGGGGCTCGAGCTGAAGAAGGTCGCCGATGGCTACAGGTTCGTCAGCCGCGGCGACCGGACGACCGCGACCGAGAAACTCCTCACCGCCGGCAAGGGGAAGGACAAGCATGTCGTCGGCTTCGAGATCCATCTCAGCAAGCCACTCGACCCGAACCGGCATGCCAGGGAGACCGTCTCGCAGCCGGTCAGCCTCCTGGTCGTATACAGCTCCCCCGCCGGCGACGGTAAGATGACGGTCAACGGCAAGGCCACGATCGTCCGCGGAGGTCCGATCGTCGTGGTCGCCAGGATGTAGACCCTATCCCGACACCGCAGGCCGACGCCACGCCGATCTTGGCGGGCCTCGTCCTCGCCGTCCAGAAGCCCGGCCGTCCCGCAAGCAAGAAAACCACGCCGTCACAAGCATGCTCACGATTTGCCCAGGATCGCATCGACGACCCAGCAGCCCCGGACGTGTGGCCCCGGCAATCGGCAGTGGCCGAGGATGTCGGCGTCGTCGCACCCGGATTCTTCGAGGCCGTCCGCCAGTACGGGCATGAATTTCGAAGGCCCGCTCATCATAGAGCGACTGGGCGAATCCGACCACCTGGCAACTTTCTCGGACATTTATCTCGATACTACATAAGGATTTACGGCAAAAAGCCTCGATTTCTCCATGGATGCGTTAATGAATCTACAAAGCTCTCGCTTTAATATTACTAGGGAGCTTGCGCATCTTATCGCTACCATCTTTCGACCCGCTGCAGCCCCGATGTCCCACACTTCCTCCCATCAAACCTCACGCGTGGACCGCGACTCACATCCACGTCCCTCGAACACTCGCCGAGGAGTCAGTGTAACGGGCTGAAAACCACGAGGAGGGCAGGGGAGACTCATCGGAAAGTTACTGACGAGTGCAAACCAGTACACCGACGCCGAGACTCGCTAATCGTTATCGCTCCAGAACTTACGTAATTCTACAGGCCGCTCTCTCATGCGATACCGGGTGCCGAACAACCTGATAAGGTCGAAGACTCGCAGAATCTCCATCTTCGGGGCTCCGAGCAAATCCATGCCCCTCGTCAGGATGATCGAAAGAGCCGCCGGCTGTCGGGTGTTCCCGATTAGGTCAATCCCGATAATAATTGGCTAGGTCCCCACGAAGAACCTGTGTGGCGCGATTGAGTTGAATCGAGATCCCACGCGACGCTTCTCCCGACCTTCGCGCCGGGAGCGGATTGAGACCGAAGACTAGGGGTTCCGGGTAAACAGGAGAACTCAGCAATGGTGTGTTCAATCGTCAAGAAGGGTTTGCTGGGGGCGGCGCTGGGCGCGGGGACGTTGTTCCTGGTGTTCGGCACCTCGGCCCCGAGTTACATCAGGACGGCCTTCCACAAGGTCCGCCAGACCGCCAAGGATTCCGTCGACCCGCAGTTCGAGATCGACCGGGCGCGGGCGGACATCGCCAACCTGCAGCCGGCCTTCGAGGAGAACATCGAGACCCTGGCCCGCGCCGAGGTCCAGACCAAGAACCTCGAACGCGAGATCAGCGCCATCCAGGCGAACCTCGAGAGCGAGAAGAAGACCATGATGACCTTGCGTGACAAGGTCAAGAATGGCGACTTCCGCCTGACCGGCCGCTACGCCACCACCGCCGAAGAGGTCAAGTCGCAGCTCGCCAACCGCCTGGATCATTACAACGCCACGGCCGGGATTCTCAAGGAGAAGCAGGACACCCTCAAGGCCAAGCAGTTGACCATCGACGCGGCCCACCGCCAGCTCGAGAACATCCGCGAGCAGCGGTCCACGCTGACGGCCCGCCTGGCCAACATCGAGGCCAAGCTCAAGATGCTCGAGGCCACCCAGGCCAAGAACGAATTCAACTTCGATGACAGCGCCCTATCCTGCGCCAAGAAGACCATCTCCGAGCTGGAAGACCGGCTCGACATCATGGCCCGCAAGGCCGAGATCGAGGGGCGCTACAGCAACATCGATGGGGCCTCGCCCTACGTCGATCCCGCTCGCGATGTGGTCAAGGAAGTCGATGAAGCGTTCGGTCAGCCCGGCTCCCCGAAGTCTGGCGACAAGAGCCTTTGATCGCCTTACCCAGCCGCACAGGGGTGCTCGATTCTCGAGCACCCAACTTTTCGATCGATCCGTTCCTCCCCTCCCCACCCTCCCCGCCTCCTTCGAACCAGGAGAGGGGTGGAGGGGGGGACGGCGATCGGAATCGAAGTCAGTTCGGGCCCCCGAATGGGGGCTTCGTGAAAGGCTCCTCAACGAGCCAGCGAGTTGAACACGCCGGACCGGCGCAGGTCGCCCGCGAATCGTCGGTTTGTTATCCTGAATGGTCGATCGGCGTCCTCTCCCGGCTCGCATGGCGGGAGCGGATGGAAACGAGAGTGAATCCCCATGGTCAATCCGGGCGGCGAGTCAACCATGTTGGGACATTGGCGGATGGTATTACGACAGGCAGAGGAAGCCGCGCGAGTGGGGCGGTTCGAGGAGGCATACACGCTTGCCACTCGCCCCGACGTCGCGGACCACCATCATGCGGTCCAGTTCCGTAGCCGGCTGGCTCTGGACCTGATCGCCCGGGCGACCCGTCGCGGGGCGGTCGATGACCTGAACGGCGCCGTGGAGGATCTCGACCTGGCCGAGCGGATGGGGGCTCCTCCCGATTCGCTGGCCGCGGCACGGCTGAGCCTCGCCGACCGGGTGGTCGAGGAAGTCCGCACCGACCTGGACGCCGGCGAGCCGGCCCGGGCCCTGGAGCGGATCGAAGACCTGGCGCGGCACAAGGTCAGCGGGCCGGCGCTGCGACGGTCGAAGGAAATCGCCGAGGCCTGGGAGGCCGCGCTGGCCGAGGGCCGTCGCGGCGAGTTCGGCCGGGCGCAGGAGCAGCTCGACCGGGCGGAACGGCTCGCCGGCGGGGCAGGGGCCGTCGCCGCCCAGCAGGCGGTGGCCGCGGCCAAGGTTGACCTGGAGAACCGCCAGAAGACCGCCGCCCCCAAGGTCGAGGCGCTCTACACCGTGCTCTCGGAAGGGAAATGGCCGGCGATCCTCACGGCGGCCGAGGCCCTGCTGGCGATCGTCCCGGAACACCCGGCGGCCCGCCAGGCGCGGTCCCGCGCCTGGCAGCAGATCGCGGCGATCGGGCCGTCCGCCGCCGGACAATGGCCTGGCCGGGGCGCACGAGCGGCCCAAGGGCCCCTGTTCGACAACCCTCGGCCCGCGACCGGTCGCGAACCGGCCGAACCCGGCCCGGTGGATAAGAAGCCCTTCGGAAGCCCCGACGGGTCCGAGGGGATCGTCTGGCTCGGCGGCGAGACCCCGTCACCACGGACCGGCAGCCCCATGAACCCGACGGAGCGGCCCGCACGGCCGGTCGCGATGCCCCGCGTCGCCCCGCCCGCACGCCCGATGGTACGCGCCGAGGCCGCCGGGCCCAAGGGCCGATTCCTCCTCTGGGTTGACGGCGTCGGCGGCTACCTGGTCTGCATGGACGATCGCATCGTCCTCGGCCGGGCCGGCCCCGACAGCCAAGCCGATATCCCCCTGATGGGCGACCTGTCGCGGAACCACGCCACGCTCCTGCGCAACGGCGAGGGCTACCTGCTCCAGGCCCATCAAGCCTCCTTCGTCAACGGCAAACCCGTTGTCGACCAGGTCGTCCTCCACGACGGCGACGTCATCCGACTCGGATCGTCGGTCGAGCTGGAATTCCGGCAGCCGAGCCCGGTCAGCGCCACGGCGCGGATCTCGATCGTCAGCCGGCATCGCCTCCCCCTGGCGGTCGATGGCGTGCTCTTGATGGCCGAGACATGCATCGTCGGCGAGGCGGCCCAGGCCCACATCCCGGCCCCGGCGCTCAAGGAGCCGATCGTCCTCTATCGGCAGGCCGGCGCCCTCTGGTGCCGCGCCGCCGGCGCCTTCGACGTGGACGGCCGGACCTGCGCCGCCCGCGCCCCCCTGACCTTGCATTCCAGCGTCCTGGGCGACGGGTTCTCCTTCAGCCTCGAACCGCTGGGGAGCCAGACAGTCTGAATCGTGGCCAGTGGCTAGTGGCCAGTGGCTGGTGGAAGGAAGAGTCGCGAATGGTTCGTCGCAAGCAGAGTGTCGGGTTGCAAGTGGCAGTCGGGAGACGACCCGAATTTTCGTTCTAGCCACTAGCCACTCGCCACTCGAACGCAGGAGTTGCACAAGTGATGAGCGCGACGGCCGAAGACCTGCCCGACGTCGATTCGACCATGGACGAGACGGTCATTTACGAGCCCAAAGACCTATCGGGATCGGGGCCCACAGGGCCGGGACTTTCAGACATGCGTCAAGCCAACCCTTCGCAGGCAAACGGTCGCTACACCTTCGGCTCGGGCTCGCGACCCCTGGATGGCTACACCATCAAGCGGGCCATCGGCCGCGGGGGCTTCGGCGAGGTCTACTACGCCACCTCCGACTCCGGCAAGGAAGTCGCGCTGAAGCTGATCCTCCGCAACCTCGAGGTCGAACGCCGCGGGGTCGGGCAGTGCATGAACCTGAAGTGCCCGAACCTGCTGACGATCTTCGACATGAAGTCCAGCGACTCGGGCGATTCCTTCGTCGTGATGGAGTACGTCGCCGGCCCGAGCCTGGCCAGCGTCCTGAAGCAGTATCCCGGCGGGATGCCCCTGCCGGAGATCCGCCGATGGATGAAGGGTCTGGTCGAGGGCGTCGCCTATCTCCACGACCACGGGATCGTCCACCGCGACCTCAAGCCGGCGAACCTGTTCATGGAGGAAGGGATCGTCAAGATCGGCGACTACGGGCTGGCCAAGCTGATCACGCCCAGCCAGGGGACCGATCACTCCGAGAGCATCGGGACCTGCCACTACATGGCCCCCGAGATCGGCTCGGGAAAGTACAACAAGCCGATCGACGTCTACGCCATGGGCATCATCCTCTACGAGATGCTCACCGGCCGGGTGCCCTTCGACGGCGAGACGGTCAACGAGGTGCTGATGAAGCACCTGACGGCGCGGCCGGACGTCTCGATGCTGGCCGAGCCCTATCGGACGATCGTGTCCAAGGCATTGGCCAAGGACCCGAACCAGCGGACCGGCCGGGTCTACGACCTCCTGCCGCCCGAGGACGCCCCGCGCGAGCCCGAGGTCCGGATCATTGGCGAGGCCAAGGCCAAGGGTGCGGGCCGTCCGGTCAAGCCGCCGGAGGAAGACGTCCTGCGCATCGAGGCCGAGGAGCCGGTGTTCTACATCGGTCCCGAAACCCGGCCGCCCCGAGCCCGGGTGCTCAACCTCGCCGAGCGACTGCGAGCCCTGGCCCGCAACAACGCGATGCGTCGGGCGAACGTCCAGCAGGCGGTGTATCGCGGTCAAGCCCGGCCCCAGGTCGCACCGGCCGCGGCCCGTCGCGTGCCCCCGCCCGTCGTCCGACGGGTGGTCGCCCCCACGCCGCCAGCGGCCCCGGCTCCGCCCCCCGAGCCGCCGCCGTTGCCCAGCGCCCGGGTCCGGTTCGCCGAGCTGGCCAGCTCCATGCTCATGGCCGCCCCGGTCCTGGCCCTGCTGGCGATCCCGGCCGTGGCGGCCCTGAGCATCGACCCGGGACACGAACCGCAGCAGTTGGCCTACCTCTTCGGCATGGCGCTGCTGGGGACCTGGGCCGCCCTCATCTCCAACAAGTTCACCGAGGCGCGACGCCTCGACCGCGGCAGCCGGCGGCTCATCGCCCTGGCGACCGGGCTGGCCGTGGGCGGCACGGGCTTCGCGATGGCGATGCTCCGGCTCGACTCGGGTATGCCCGTGCAGCACGAGTTCTTCGGCAATCCCGTCCCCATCGCGCCGTTGTACTTCGGCGCCCTGTATGCGATCCCGGCGGGCTGGTCGTCCCTCATGGCACGCGACCGCAAGGCGCGGTTCCGCGTCATGCCGGTCCTCTGGACGGCCCTGCTGTTGACGGCCCTGATCCCGCTCTGGCCGTACGTCCGCCAGGACGGCATCGCCATCGCTGCCATGATCGCGGCCGCCGTCCAGGTCGTCACCCCCTGGAACGAAGCCGCCTCGCGATATGCCCGGTATGTCGAGTCCGCAAGGAAGCCGAGTCGGCTGGTTTGAGCGTCGCGCGATGCGTTCAGCCTGGTAAGTGTGTCGATCCGTAAGCGTGTCTGACTTTCGTCCTGGGCCTCTCGAGCTGATTGGATTGTGGTTCGTGGCGCGTTCGGTCGGAGGCGTGTCGATGCGGGAGGGTGACCGGCTTTCGTCCGGGCCTCCCGAGCCCCTCGCCGCCGGTGATTCGCCACTACGAGATTGGACTCCGAAGATGAAACGTTTCTTCGTCTCTCTCGCCCTGGTGCTGCTGGTGGTCTGGGCCGTGAGGTCGAACCAGCCGAGGCCGGCGCCGCCCGCCCCGAGGCCGATGCATCGTTACGGGCCGGCACATCCGAATCAAGGCGGAGCCGACCTGGCGGAGGCTCGACAGCAGACGCGAAAGGCCCTGGCCGAGGCCGGACAAGCCATCGACGAGGCCCGCCACGAAGTGCGCAAGGCCTATCGCCAGGCTCGCGGCGAGATCCGCCAGGCCTGGAACGAGGTCAGCAACGAGGTCCGCCAGGCATACCACGAGACGAACGGCGGAGGGCAGCCTCCGGTGCCGCCCCCGCCATCGCCCGTCCCGGCCGTGATCCCGCCGCGCGAGCCGGCCGAAGGGCTCCCCGTGGCGATCGTGCCGGGTACTCGCGTGACAGAGGCCGAGGCGAGGCCACCGGCCCCTCCGGTATCGCCGCGCCCCGTGGTGACGGTGCATGCTGTCCCAACTCCTCGGGTCGTCGCGCCGACGGCACCCGCCATGACCCCGGCCACGACGGTCGAGGGACGGCTCTCCGCCACCAAGGAGCGAGCCGTGGTCGACGCTCGCGCCGCGTTGCGAGACAAGGCCGCCGACTGGCTCGAGCCCGATGTGCCCAGGACGTGGACGATCCCCATGCCGCTCCTCCAGTCGCTGATCCTCGAGACCCGCGACACGCCCGAAGAGAAGCCCTACGGTACCCTCTACTGGACCGAGCTGAAGGTCAACTTCTCGCCCGAGCGTCGCGCGACTCTGGTCGGGGCCTACACTCGGGAATTGATCCAGCACCGACTGGTGACTCTCGGCGGCGCCCTGACATTCGTCCTCATCGGCCTCGGGGCGGTCTCCGGCTACATCCGCGCCGACGAGGCTACCAAGGGATATTACACAAACCGGCTGCGGATGGTGGCCGCCGCGGGCGTTGGCGCCGCAGGGGTGATTCTCTACAGGATGGTCGCGTGAACTGCCGACTCGAGGAGATGCCAACCCATGGAAACGCTCGCTGCCCTGATCATCGCGCCAGCCCTGATCGTTGGCGCAATCGCCCTGTTGTTCCATCTATCCCGTGTCGGCTCACCGGAATGGATTCGCCGTCTTGGCGCCGGCCCCAGGGCGTGGAAGTTCAATCTCTGGCACATGATGGCCGCCGTCATCGTCGCCGCGCTGCTACTGCTCGTGTTCGAGTCCGGACCGACCGAGGAAAGGCGCTTCGCCCTTACGCTCCTGGCCCTCTGGGTCCTGTCCTGGTTTGTTCGGGCCTGGTGCCACGAGTTCGTATTCCTCATGGGATTGAGGGACGAGGACTTACCGGGCCGTCATGACAAGCTCATCTGGGTGGCCGTGCTCCTGGCATTCGCACCGATCGGTGTCTGGCTGTTCCGGGATTATCGCCTGGCCCACTGGCCTGCGCCCAAGACCATGATGTACCCCGAGCTCAACCCGGAGCCGGCAAGGAGAGACGCGGCGGCCCAGCCGGCCTGAGCTTGAGGAGGATAGGCAAACGTCCCGGGGCGCGTTTACAATTGGACGATGATCGGGATGACGATCCCATCCCATCCGTGACCCTTTCCGTTCCCGGGGCAGATCGAACCGATGGCAGCCACAGAGACCGACGCCCTCCTGGTCCGGCAAGTGCGCTCGGGCGATGCCGAGGCGTGGCGTCAGCTCATCGAGCGATTCGAAGGGCGGCTGCTGGCCTTCGTGGACAGCCGGCTCCGCGATCGTGCCGCCAGCGAGGACGTGGTCCAGGAGACGTTCATCGGCTTCCTGACCAGCCTGCCGCATTACGATGATAAGCGGGACATGGAAGCCTACCTGTTCTCGATCGCGGCGCACAAGCTGACCGACCACCTCCGCAAGCAGGGCCGGCGACCGATCGACCAGTTCGGCTCGGACGACCACGGCCGTCCGCTCGACGAGGTCCCCGGCGGCGGCCGGGCCGCTTCGAGCATCGCGCGGAGTGGGGAACGGCGCAAGGCCGAGGAGCAGCTCCTGACCGAGGCCATGGGCCAGCTCGTCCGCGAATGGCTGGCGCCGGCGACTACGACCGGCTCCGCTGCATGGAGCTGCTGATCGTCAAGGGATGGGCCAACAAGGACGTCGCCAAGTACCTCGACGTCACCGAGCAGGCGGTGGCCAGCTACAAGTTCCAGACGATCGCCCGCCTCAAGGAGATGGCCCGACGCGCCGGGCTCTCCCTCGAGGAACTCGGCGGAGGTTGATCGATGAAGAACGATGATGTTGCCGGCAAGAAGCACGAGCCCGACCACGCCACCGGTCCGACGGCACGCGCCCAGGCCGGACGCGACCATCACCACCGCGAGCCGGCGCCGATCGACGATTCCCTGCTCCGCGACTACCTGACCGACGCCCTCACTCCTGAGGACTCGGCCCGCGTGGAGAAGGCGCTGCGTGACTCGGCCGAGCTCCGCGCCCGACTCGAGGACGTCCGCCACGACCGCGCCGACGGCCAGCTCCATACCCTGGGCGCGATCTGGAATCGCTCCCGATTGACCTGCCCCAGCCGCCAGCAGCTCGGCAGCTTCCTGCTCGAGGCGCTGGATCCCGACCTGGCTGCCTACCTCCAGTTCCACCTCGATGTGGTGGAATGCCCCTTCTGTCAGGCAAACCTCGCCGACCTCAAGGTCCAGTCCCAGGCCGCCGCCACCGCCAAGGCCTCGAAGACCCGGCAGCACCGGATCCTCCAGTCGAGCCAGCACCTGCTCGGCTCGGAGTAGTCATCAGTCATCGTCTCAGGATGAATGACTGACGAGACCGATGACGGATGAGACCTTCTCGCGCAGGGCCGACACGTACGGGACCAGTCCGTCGAGGGATTGCGCCTGGAGGCTCCGCTGGAGCTGGACGATCCGGGCATGCACATCGTCCAACTCCCGCCGGGAGTCGGGATCGAGGCCAGGGAAACCCGGGGTCGCCGCCGCGTCTTCGGCCGCTCGGACCGCGTGGTGGGCCCTCACGGCGAGCTCGCGAAGGGTGGCGCTCAGGCCGATGGGATCATGGCGAACGTCGTGGCTAGACTCTCCTCCCCAGGGAGGAATGGCCGTCCGACGGGTTGGTTTCGCGCGTATCGAAATCATCATGCGCTCCTCGCAGGATCCGGTCGAGTTCCCTTGCCGATACAAGCCCGCGTCATCAACGGTAATTCGTCTCGCGTCGATAATTCTTGAAGTACCGCCGCGATAGCGGCACGACGGATGCGTCCCACGATTTCCTCCAGACGCCCCGATCGGCCGATTTGTTCGCATGATTCTGGTTGCGATGCATCGCGGCAACGTCTGGCGACCGAATCGCGTGCACTCCAATCGTATGTCATGAAAGACCGTCGGGAGCGAAATCGTTGACCGAGGCCGCCCCGGTCTCACGCCGAGCGTTGGGCAGGAGCGGTCGGGCTGGCATGCTGGCGCAGCCACTCCCGGGCCACCATGGCGTCGTCGAAGGGGACAACGCGATCGGCGAGGATCTGGTAGGTATGGCGTCCCTTACCGGCGATCAGCACGGCATCGCCGGCGACGGCGTCGGCCAGGGCGGCCTGGATCGCATGGCGTCGATCGAGCTCGACGCGGACCTTGCCGGGCCGCCGGAAGCCCGCCAGGAGGTCGTCGAGGATCTGGTTGGGGTCTTCCGTGCGGGGGTTGCTGACGGTGAGGATGACCCGATCGGCGCCGACCTCGGCGGCCTCGGCCAGGCGACGGCGGTCGTCGCGGTCGCCGCATCCCTCGGCGCCCAGGACGCAATGGACCCGGCCGGCCCCCACGGCCCGCACGGCGGCCAGGGCCTCTCCCAGGACCGTCGGGCTCGTCGCCGCGTCGATCCGGACGTCGAAATCCTGGCCCTCGACGACCGCCTCGAGGTGCCCGGCCACGGCTCGGAGCGATTCCAACCCGTCGACGACCGCGGCCCGATCGACCTCCATCGCCCAGGCCAGCGCCGACGCGGCCAGCGCGCAGGCCGCCGCCCTCGGGCCGATCAGCGGCAGGTGGACCGGGGCCTCGCGGTCGAAGCCATGGAGGACCATCCGCGTGCCTGCGCCGTCGAGTTGCACGAGGCGGGCCGAGACGTTGACGTCGAGGTCCGGCCGGGCCATCGGCTCCATCGCGAAGGCGACCCGGCGCGCCTCCAGGTTGACGCCGCCCAGGATCTCGGCGTTCGCGTCGTCCGCGTTGATCACCACCACGCCCGCCGGGACGACCTGACGGACCAGCTTGGCCTTGGCCCGCCGTCGTCGGAGCACCACCTCGGCGGGGAATCCCCGGGCGCGGCCACGTCCGAGACGACCGCCGCGTGGAATTCGACCCCCGAGAAGCTGCGTTGTTCGATCGCCTCGGCGGAGACCTCGAGGACGCCCGCCTTGCACCCGCCCTCGACCATCTCGGACATCAGCGCCGCCAGGCCGGCCGCGTCGGGGGCGAAGGCCCCGGGCGAGTTCCAGGAGGACGTCGAGGCCAATCGGCCCGCGCCGACCGTCCGGGCGCTGATCCCGTTGAAGAAGCCCAGCGAACCGAGCAGGCCGGTGCGCTGCCCGGCGGCTTCGAAGATCGAACGGACCATCATCGCGGTGAGCGTCCGGCCGAAGCTCCCGGAAACGCCCACGGTGACGAGTTGATGCGACGGGTCCCCGGCCAGGGCCTGGCAGATCCGGGCATGCGCCGCCATGGCATCCGGGACGACGACCTGGAGCCGGCCCGCGCCGGGCAGGGGTGCTCCACGACCACGCCGGCCGCGCCCCGTTCCAGGGCCTCGAGCACGAAGGTGTGCCCGTCATACCCGGGCCGCGCCCCCCGGACCGCGACGAAGACCTGGCCCGGGTCCAGCCGACGATGATCGTCGCTGCAACCGGAGACCTCCCAGTCCGCGCAGCCGACGAATCGGGCCTCCGGGAGCAACCGACGCAAGCTCACCGAAGGGATCCCCCGCTGGGGCAGACGGTCAACGAACCAGCGCGCCATGGGCTCGGGCCTCCATGCCTCTTCGTTAGGTGGTCAGTGGTCCGTGGTCCGAGGTCAGCGAAGACCTGGACCGAGCCGGACCATCGTTCATCCCTGGATTGACTGACCACCGTTCACGGACAATCGATCGCGACTCGGAGCCGCGTTCCCTCGCGCCGGATGCCTCGCCTGGAAGGAGGCGGCATTGTCGGCCAAAGCCCCGCAAAAGGCAATGTCAGACTCGCGCAATTATCATCTCGTCAACGAATGTGCTCCCGTCGGTCAGGCCGTCGGGACTGACGCTCGGGAGACGTCAGGCCGGACGGCCTGACCGACTTTTTTCCGGCGCAATGGCGCCTGGATCACCGGAAGACGGCATGATGCCGGGTCGCTTCCGGTCGATGAGACGGATACGGTCCCTACCGGCCGCCTGAGGCCGCGATCTCGGCGAGAGGGCCCCGCTGTTCGAGATGCGGGCGATGGATCGGGGCACTCTCGACCGGTCCGGGGCGACGCCGGTCGGCCGCCCAGAGCATGGCTCCCAGGCCGAAGACCAGGAGCAAGGCCGGGACGATCAGGTTGCCGCAGGCCTGCGCCACTTGCGGCATCGGTATGGCGAGAGCGGGGATCAGCAGCACCGCGACCGCCCAGCCGACCTTGAGCCGATGCCCGGGCGTCCCCGCCGGCTCGCTCGACACCCGATGCAAGGCGAGCGCGACCGGGTACAGCAACCAGACATACGCATAATTGAACGATAGGGGCGAGAAGATCACGGTCAGCAGGGTGACCAGGGCGAACTCGAGGGCGTCGGTCTCGCGGGTGCGGCGCGACCGGGCCGGCATCACCGCCACGAAGAACAGGCACAGGCCCATCATCGCCGCAAGGGTCACCGCCGTCACCGTGCGGAAGTCCAGGTCCAGCACGTTGACCCTCCAGGCGGCCCGGAGCGCGGGTTCCGCACCCTGCACGGCCTCGTCCCACCGCGGGGCCGCCTCGGACGCCCCCGCGCCGTCATCGGGCGAGCCGGCCGTCGTGGTCGCGGCGACAGCCGCGAAGGCGCCTCGATCCGCCCTGGGCGTGCGCTGGTGCGGCTTGATGAAGCTGAGATCGGTTGACGGATCCGGCGGCGCGGGCCGAGGGCCGGCCTCCGCCAGCCGCGCCTGACGCGACAGGACCGACTCGCCATCGGCCGGCACGTCCCGCAGCAGGCGATGCATCACCGCCATGATCGACTGATTCTTGTAGCTATAGGACCGGAGCGGACGCTGGGCGATCCCGTGGGTATTGTAGGTGAAGAGCATCCCCTGCGACCAGACCACCACGTCATCGACGGCCTGGGCCGGCGTCCGGAACGGCATCGGCGCGATCAGCAGCCACGCGGCCAGCACGGCCACGGTCGACACGCTCGCCCGCCACATCCGTCGGTAGACCAGATATCCCAGGATCATCAGCGGGAACGCCTTGATCGCCGCCGCCGTGGCCACCAGGGCCCCGGCCGAGATCTCCCGGCCTCGTCGGAGGCAGGCGAATGCCCCCAGCACCAGCGCCAGCAGCATCAAATTCGGCTGGCCCAGCAGGTAGACGTTATGGATCAGCACGATCACCGACAGCGACGGCACGATCACGACCATCGGGTGCCTGGGGTTCCCGCGGCCCGCCGCCAGCCGGACCGAGATCAGGATGCAGGCCAGCCACGACGCCGAATTGACCGCCACCATGGCGATCAGCATCCCGGTGGGACCCAGCAGGCTCACCACGCCGAGCATCGCCGCGGCCGACGGGGGATACATGAAGGGGAAGAGCCGGCCGCTCTCGGGCCGAGGATAGATGTCCATGCCCTGACGCAACGCCCGACCCACCTGGTACCAGAGCCCGTAATCCTTCGTCGGAAGGTCCAGGAGCAGGTTGGCCAGCGGGAAGATGGAGAAGACCACCATCGTCCCGATCAGCGCCGGCCACCAGGTGCGCTCGAACTGGGCCCACCACGCCGTCCTGATCGTCCCGGCGTCCAGCGGGGCGGCTCCGTGAATCTTGGCGTCCAGAGCCGATTTCCACGGGGAAGGTCGATGTCCCACTTCGCTCATCGTGTTCCCCCCAAACCTGACGTACCCCTACCTCGAGAATTCGCGATCCGCGCGAATCCTATCGAACATCGGGATTTTCGAGAACGGCAATGCCGGGAGTTTAAGCCCGGCGAATATGGAGATGATCGGCCATCCGGGCAATTCGGGTTGAGTCGGCGATCGCGTCCAAGAACGGTTGCCAGGGCTGGCTTCCGCAAGTGATTTCTCTATCTCGACTTAGACCGTCTTCCTGGGCTTGAACCATCGCGAGAGCGCCTTGTTCGACCTGATCGGGGACTTCCATGCTGAGCGTAAATAGCTCGTGGTTGAGATCGCCGGGGGCGTCGAAGTTGAGCTGGTGGCTCTTGGGGGCGTGCCAGAAGATGTAGCGCTCGGTATTCATGAAGTCGAGGTAGGCGATAACCAGGCTGTGATCGCGATAGACCCAGACGGCCAGCAGCGGCTTGCCCGCCGAGCCCCGGGTGCGGACCGTGGGGGTGGTGAACTCGATCTGCTTGTTGTTCATGCCCTGGATGGCGATCTGTCCGGCGGCCCGGCCTCGGACCGAGGGGATGACCGCGAGTCGATAGGGGCCGATCGGGACGGAGCGATGGGTGGCCGGCTTGGACCCCGGGCGGGCCTGGCCTTGCTGTTGCAGCGCCACCAGCGCCTCCTTCCAGAGCTCGTGGAGTTGCCCCTGGTTGAACCGGAGCGGGTCGGGGGCGACCAGTCGGAGCAGCCCCTTGCCCTTGTCGGCGGACTCGGCCGATTCGGAGGCGATCTCGGCCAGGCTCACCTGGCTGCCGGTCATCGACGCGGCGAGCCGGTCGGCCTCGTCCGCGGCCGCGAACGGGTCGGGGGCCTCCTCATCCAGCCGAGGGCTCTCGATCATGAGGTCCATCGAGTCGTCGAGCTGGGCGGCCAGCGGCCTGGGCACGGCGCGGACCATGGCCCGATCCAGCCGGACGCCCGCGTCCGGGACGCGGATCACGTTGGCGCAGAGGTAGTCCCACACCGCCTCCGTGCGCGATCGGATCCGACGATGCCAGCGGGCGCGCTCGATCAGCGGATAGACGACCTCGGGCCAGAGGGCCGAGCTGGCCGGGTCGCGATGGGCGTTGGTCGTGGCGTAGCGGAGCACCGCGTTGCGGAAGTCCGGCTCGTTCCGCCAGACCTCGGCGACCCGGTTCCAACGCTCGACGAGGACGTCATCGACCTCCTCGCGGGGCGGGGCGATATGGTTGAGGTCCTCCAGCCGCTGGGGGATCAGGCCCGGGTTGAGCACGCCCTTGGCGTCGAGCATGTTCTTCCGAGCGTAGGGACTGGCCTCGGCGATGGCCTTGCGGGTCTGACGCAAGACCTTCCGCTTCGCCGGAGTCTCGCGGCAGGCCAGATACTTGGACACCACGACCGGCGAGAGCGTCGCACGGACCTCGATCCGCTGGTCCAGGAGCGATGCCGCATCCCGGATCGATTCTTCGGTCGGGCCGGCGAGCATCGCGTAGGTGAGGCCCAGCAGCAGGCGGCCGCGATCGGCATTGCGGGGCTCCAGGGGTCGTCGCATCAGCAGCCCCCGGCGCCGCGACCCGCTCAGGAGGTAGGCCAGGTAGTGGCCGTCGAGGTATCGCTCCTCGGCGGTGAGCATGATCGGATCGACCAGGACCAGCTCGATCATCTTGCGGACCAGCGGCGAGCGGACCATCGCCGTGAGCCCGCCGCTGCTGGCCACCGAGATCACGGCGGACGAGGGGCCCTTGCCCGACCTGGCCCCGGCCGCGGCGGATATCACCGTCGTCGGACCGGCCGGCTTCCCCGGACGTGCCATCAGATCGGAGACCGCATCGGTCTTCGGGCCGGCCGGGATGACCGTGAATGAAGACGCCGACCCGGCCGGCGGGCCCGCCGATCCTACCCCGATCCCATCGGCCGCGACGGGCCCCGGCCCGCTCGGCGACTGGCGTTCGGTGGAGGCCGGCGCCGTCGGGCTGACGCTGGCCGGCTTGGTCTGGGGCCCGGGCGTGCCCGTGGTCGCGGTCTGGCGTTCCCGGAGGATCCGGTCGACCTCCCCGCGCAGCGCCTCGGCCACCGCCGCGCCGGAACGCGGCCGATCGTCGGGCTTCTTGGCGAGCAGCGACAGGATCAGGGCCTCGAGATCCGCCGATATCCACGAATTGCGACTCCGCGGCGGGTCGGGGTCGGAGGCCGCATGTTGCGCCATGATCGACAGCGACGACCCGGTGAACGGCGCGGCACCGACCGCCGACTCGTAGATCATCACCCCGAGCGAGTACAGGTCGGTGCGGAAGTCCAGCCGGCTCCCCTTGGTCTGCTCCGGGCTCATGTACAGGGGCGTGCCCCGGACGACTCCCGAGTGATCGCCCTCCTCGGCGAGGATCGACAGCCCGAAGTCCGAGAGCTTGGGCGAGTCGGTGGCGGTCAGCAGCACGTTCCCCGGCTTGACGTCCCGGTGGACGACCCCCTGATGATGTGCGTAGTCCAGCGCATCGGCGACCTGGGCCAGGACCCGCAGCCGGTCCTCCAGCGGCAGATGCCGCCACCTCTTGGAATAGCTGGTGCCATTCACCTCCTCCATGACCAGGAAATACGTCTGATCGGCCACGTCGAAATCGTAGATCCGGACCACGTGCTCGTGGAGCAGCCGGGCGGCGATCTGGGCCTCGAGCTTGAGCTTCTTCCCGACCTCGTCCCCGCTCCGCTCCTTCAGGACCTTGATGGCGACGCTGCGCTGCAAGGTCTGGTCGGTGGCCTTGTAGACGGCCCCCATGCCGCCGCGGCCCAGCTCCTTCTCCAGGAGAAACCTCTCTTTGAGCGTCGTCCCGATATCGATCACCGTGTGGCTCCCATCGCCGTTGAGACGGACCGTCTCCGGATGGCGCAGAATCCCGCGGGGCTCCGCTGCTCGATATGGTCCACTCCGCCCGGGTATTCTACTTGCCAGATTAATGTTATGATACGACGCCGACTTACACAACGATCCGGTCCGCCCGGTCGCGATCCGAGCCCGACCCGATCGTCGATCGATCGCCACATCGCCGACGGCGACCCGGCCCGTCGAAGAAGCAGGAGGATGCACATATGGACAGGCGATCCCATTGGAAACGGCTCGCGCTCCGGATCTTCGCCAGCCTCCTCGTTTGCGGGGCATCCTTGCAAGCGGATAAAGCCCGGGCGCAAAGCGAAACCAACAAGAAAGATGCGTCGTCCACGCCGGCCAAGGACCAGGGACGCGCCGACGGCGGCGCACCCCACGCGGATTCCAAGACCGGGCCAGCGCCCAAGGCCGAGAAAGCGAAACCCCAGGTCGCGGCCAAGGCCGAGGAGCCCCGGCGCGAACCGAGCGAAGCCTACAAAGAATCGTTGCGCAAGACCCTGGAGAGGCGCCGCCAACGTCGAGCCCGGCTTTCTCAGGCTCAAGGACTGGACGTCGAACGGCCCGTCGGCGCCATCGTCCCCTGGCCGATGCCGCCGGCCCTGATCATCCGCCAGACCCCCGAAGTCCACGGCGAAGTCGACAGCCTCCTCGGCCAGTTGCGGCGGTCGATGCAGTGACGTCGTGATCGGATCCGTACGCTGACGCTATGGATTCACCTCGATGTGGAAGCTCGGCATCCCCACTTCGAGCGTCTCCCCCTGCCGGATGAGACGACCTTCTCGATGCCCCACTTGAGTACCTCCCCGTCCAGACGGCGAACTTCGCGGTCGAGCGTCGCGGCGACGACCACCTCGGCCTTGCCTCATCGATCGGGATAATTCGTCACGGACAAGGATTAAGGCTTGTCTACACCTGGCCGAGCGCCGAGCGGCGCCTCTTTCGGACGGCCTTGAGGTCGAGCCTCAGAATCAACTCAACGGAGAGGACTCACCATCAAGTCCGGCAGATCGTAAGATGGGAAGCCGGGCGAGCCCGGTTTTTTCGATCCCGAGGGCACCATGATCGATCGTTTTCGGGTTCAGAATTTCAAGAGCATCGTCGATGCGGACGTCGATTTATCACCCGTCACCGTCCTCGTCGGCAAGAGCGGCACGGGCAAATCGAGCTTCGTGCAAGCGTTGCGGTTCCTCAGGGACGTGCTTATCTTCAATCCGAACCTCCTTCAGCCGCAATTGCCAAAAGCGAGAGAGCCACATATCTCGAATCAAAATCCACTGCAATCGTGGCCACAGTTTCGCCCGGTGATGGCGTCGGACGAACCCACGACCTTTTGTGTCGAATTCTCCGTAGCTGGCATCGAAGAAATTTTTCAGTACGAATTGTCGGTAAATAAGGGCGGCCCAAGCCAGGTGCCGGACAACGAGCGACTAACCCTCGGTGATCGATGCCTTTTCCATCAGGTCAACGCTGGACCTCGTTCAGCTCGTTGGGTCGTTGCACCCGAATTAATTCAGGTTCCGACGCCTGGCGCGATCGCCCTCGGTCGAATCCCGTCGATTTCCGAGATTGTGATTGCGTTCACCGCCCTGACGTCGGGAATCGGCTGCTATGTCTTCTCCGACAGAGTCCTCTGCCAGCCGGTCAAGGAGAATCAACGAACGTGGGGCCTTGCGGATGACGCGGGGAATTTCCTTGATATTCTCAGGGAAGTCGTCAGCAACCTCCAGGATCTCAATATCCGCAAGAGCATCGTCGCGGCGGTCCAACGCGTGAATCCTTCGATCTCATCCGTCGAGTTGAACGACATCCAGAATCCGTCGAATGTCGTGGTCGGCCACAAGTTCGATGGAAAGACGCTCGCTCTCGATCTTTCCCAGGAATCCGATGGCTTTCGGCGGTTTTACGCCCACTTGCTTGCGATCTATCAACGACCTCCCAAGCAAACGCTGATCTTCGAGCATCCCGAGGATGGAATCCACCCGGGTGCACTCTCGCTACTGGCCGAGGAATTCAAGGCGGCGCCGGACGCGGGACATGGGCAGGTCCTCCTGACGACGCATAGCCCTGAGCTCCTCGACCACTTCGATGTGGAGCAGATTCGCATGGTGGAGCTGGCCGGCCTGGCAACCCGAATTGGCTTCATCTCCGCCGAGCAAAAGGAAGCAATCGGCGACAACTTGCTCGAGCCCGGAGAACTCCTCACGGTCGATCCGGCCCGGATGCAATTGGAGGCAACGGTCGCATGAAGCGGCTCGTCCTGTTCGTCGAAGGCGAGGGCGAAGTTGACGCGGTCCCAACGCTGTTAAGGCGACTTCTGAAAGAGAGGACCGAACGGCCCGACATCTTGCTCGACGATTCGCCGTTCCGAGTCGGCTCGGTTCAACAAACTGGTCAAAGACGACTTTGCTAATATCGAGAAGGTGGGAGGCAAGACGTTCCGCGCGGCGGAAGTCGCCAGATCGCTGGCCACCGCCTTGAAGTAATTCGAGCCCGTCAGCTCCGATCACTCCGACGACTCGAGTCTGCTGTGACAACCCTGCTGGAGGCGATCCGATGTGATCGGCCTATTGTGTCGCCGTCCTGAGCCTCGGCGGGACTCGAAGCAAGGTCTCCTGACCTGGCCACTCAAAGTCTGGACCCATGCGTTGGCGTCCGGGGACTGAAGGCACCGATGCCATGGACCTTCACCTTTCGCTTCCAGATCCGGTCTCCGCAGAAGGCGAACAAGGTATCCATCTCGCGACCGCCCAGGCAGACGCCAACGACGCGGCCGCGGTCGGGCATCGGCAGGATGACTTGGGTGGGGCCGTCGTCGGCGCACGCCTGGATCCCCCATCGCGTCGCGACCAGCATCGGGCCCTCCCTGGCGTAGCAGATCGACTCGGCACCGGCGTCGTCCTCCCAGTCGGGCACGTGCAACCAGAAGAACCGCTCCTTGTTGGCGAGCGTGCCGTCGGCGTTGATCTGATAGCTGTAAGCCCACTTCGATCGGCCATCGGCCACGGACAGCAGCCACTGGTCGGGCCGGTAGGCCAGGCCGGTCGCGAGTTTCAGGCCCGTGTCGACCTTCGTCTTCCGACCGTCCTTGACGAACCAGACGCTACCCAGCTCGCCCGGCTTGTCGCCGTTGCTGGTGACGTACAGGCCGCCGCCGGGTACGGCCAGTAGGTATTGGCCGCGAATGCCCTCGACGACCAGCGCTCCCTCTGCCGGTCGCGTCGTAAGCCATGATCCTCCCGGTCTCGATCGAAGCCGCATAGAGCCGGCCTTCGGGGCCGATGGTCAGGCTGCTGGGATGTCCCGCGTCGGACAGGAACCCCTTGATGTGACCATCGCGATCGATGCGGAGGATCTTGTTCTCGCCGGCCTCCACGAAGTAAACCTCGCCGTCGGCGGCCGTCGCCGGACCGCGGACATCGTGGCGACCCTCGGCGACCAGTCGCCAGGGCTCATCGGGCAGGATGATGTCGCGCACACGTGGGGCGCTCGGCCCGGCCTTGACCGGCCGCGGCCAGTCTTTCCAGAGGTAGCTCATCGCTTCACGATAGTAATCGTAATAGCCGGCGACGTGCCCACCGTTGATGATCCGGAAGGAATAGTCGTATCCGGAGAACTTCAATGCCTTATCCATCTCCTGATCGAGCAGGAACCAGTCGCCGGCGCAGTTCTCCATGTCGCGCATGCCAGTGGAGAGGTAGGTGCGAATGGGCTTGGCCTCGAACTTCCGGACGAGCGTGGGGAACTCGTGGCCGCCACGGAACGCGACGAAGCTGCCGCTGTTGGCATACACGCGACTGAAGGCGTCCGGGCGTTCCCAGGCCGCGTTGAATGCCGCGATCCCTCCGCTGCTCCCCCCGGCGATGCAACGATCGTTCCCGCTCGTCGACAAGTTCAGATGGAATTCCTTCGCCACGAACGGCAAGAGCTCATCGACGAGGAACCGGACGTTGTCGTCCCCGACGCCGTCATACTCGAAGCAACGATTGCGGCGGCCCATCGTGTCCTTGACCGTGGGCGGCAGATCGCCGGGCCTCACGAACACTCCGATCGTCACGGGCATCTCCTTCGTGGCGATCATCGTCTCGAGCAGCGATTTCTCGATCGGGTTGAAGCCGTCAGTCCTGACGTAGACGCAGGCCGGTCTGGACCCGTCGTACTGGGCGGGGATGAACACCGACACTTGCCGGACGGTGCCCGGGAAGATCGTGCTGCTCGCGAACGTGAAGTCCTTCATCTCGCCGTTGAGGATGTCCTTGGGCTTGATCTCGGGCGCGACATAGCTACTGGGCGGCGATTCTCCGGCGCCGGCCGCGACCGCCGGCATGGTCCCCGCGAGCGGTTTGATGATCCATTGAAGATGCGTATCGCCGGGATTGTTCGTCCACAGGTCGATCTTCGCCCCGGCCACCGGCCTGCCGCCCAGGTGATCCAGGCCCTTCTCCGGGGCGTGCCGGGGGATGAGGCAATACGACCCGTCGTCGTTCTTCTTCAGGCTCCATTCTTGCCAGGGCTTGCCGGAGTCGGCCTCGAGCACGATTGGGGTGCCGATCTCCTTGCCGCCTCTCGCCGCGGCGAGCACGAGCCTCGATCTGTACGAGGGCATGATCGAATAGAAGTTGTCCCGCTTGGCGACGATGACCCACTTCTGATTGGGCGTCCCCGCGGGCTTGCCGATCGAGACCGTGGTCCCTTCAGTCGTCCCGGAACCCACGGCCTCCAGCACCAGCGCCGGGCGCTGGCCGGGATCAGCGCATAGGCACCCCAATCCTCGGCGATCGCCGGGCTCGTCGCGGCGACGGCTAACAGGATGGCAGTAAGGCGGATGACCCGCCGAGTTTCCAGTTTAATCGACGACTGAACTCGCTTCATGATGTTCATAATTTCCTTGCGACATTCGGAAACAATGAGCCTTAATTCCGAAAGACACGGACTCGCGCGGCGATCGTCATCGTCGAATCGGCCCTCGAGGCGATCGTTGTGGCCGGCCTTCCGGATGACTTGTGCGACTTCGATCGGGTTGCGAACCGGATTCCGCCGAAGATAGATCGGCTTGAGAGCCGCCCCAGCGGGTCCTACCTCGGCCGATTCGATGCGCCCAGGACGGCGGCCAGTCGGCTGCGCCAGTGCTCGGGAGCGGCCTGGATCTCCTCTAGGAAGCGGCAGGCCATCCCCGAGGGCGTGCGACGACCTTGCTCCCAGGATCGGACGGTCTTGACATCGACTCCCAGGAATTGGCCGAAAATCGGCTGGCTGACGCCGATCATCGCGCGGATTCCCTTGACTTCATCGGGGCCGAAAGACCGAGGTGTCAAGTCGAGCTTCACCCGACGGACCGTGTAACGTTGCTCGATCGGCGTGCCCGCCTCGATCGCGTCGCGAAATCGCTCCAGGGCCGCTACGATCTTCGCGCCCTTCGGTGTCAGCTCCGATTCCTGCTTCATCGGTCCTCCCCCTCTCCCAGTGCCCTTCGGATATCCCGGACGATCGCGGCGATGGCCTTTCGGTCCCTGGCGGATAGGTCCGACTTATCGTTCTTTCCCCAAACGGTCAACAGCAGGATGAACCCGAGCTCGCGAAACCGGACATAACCAATGCGATAAGCCCCGCTCTTACCTCGCGCCTCGCGAGTCGGGGCGAACCGGATTTTCCGGAGCCCTTCCGTGCCTCGGACGATCGGATAGCGCTCGGGCGATGCCAGGATTTCGCTCTGCAGCTCCTGAAGGTCATCGTCTCCGAGCCCAAGGTCTGACCATTCATCGTCGAAGATATCAAGATGAAGAAAAGTCGGCCATTCCGACGCTTTCCACGTGAAGTGGGAGGAACCGCGGGGGGAGTCTCTGTTCCGGGCCGCCATGTGCTGCCCTCTTTGACCGCTATCGCTCGGTTACTGCGGAGCAAATCGTACCACTGTGTAGAAGGGAAATCAACCATTGTGGCCTAAGACCCCGTCCTCTCTTACGTGCGGATCGGCTACCGAAAAGCATCTCAACGGGTTACGCTATCCTTTTTCGCGAGTTGCGCGAGCGCGATGCGAGGGCCGGTCGGAGATCGGTGGAATCGCATCCCGGGTGCGGTCCGGGCGCGGGCTCGTCGGCGCGGTTGGAGTTTGTCCGATGCCCTCACGATACACGAGGATTGCGTGCCTGGCGTTCGCCGCGATGGTCGCGTTCGGTTTGTCGATCGCCGCGGCTCGCGGCGAAGATCCGTTCTCGGCCGCGATCCGGCCCACCGACGCGAAGACGCCCGAGGAGGAGCGACGGTCGTTCCACGTCCCGCCGGGGTTCGAGGTCCAGCTCGTCGCCGCCGAGCCCGACATCCAGAAGCCGATGAACCTCGCCTTCGACGCCCGGGGGCGGCTCTGGGTCAGCGGGTCGAGAGAGTATCCGTTCCCCGCGCCCGCCGATCGGCCGGGCCGCGACTCGATCCGCGTCCTCGAAGACAAGGACGGCGACGGTCGGGCCGACACGGTCACGGTCTTCGCCGACCGGCTGAATATCCCGATCGGCCTCTATCCCTACAAGGATGGCGCGATCGCGTTCAGCATCCCCTTCATTTATGATCTCCAGGATACCGACGGCGACGGCCGTGCCGACCGCCGCGAGCCGCTTTACGGTCCCCTCGGGTTCGACCGCGACACACACGGCATGAACAACGCCTTTCGCCGGGGGTTCGATGGGTGGGTCTATGCGAACCACGGGTGGCAGAACCTCTCGACGATCAAGGGCAAGGACGGTAGCCGGATCGACATCCAGGGGGGCAACACCTACCGGGTGCGGCCCGACGGATCACGGGTTGAGTGGTTCACCCACGGGCAGGTCAATCCGTTCGGCATGGCCTTCGATCCCCTGGGCGACCTCTACAACGCCGACTGCCACACACGACCGATCATGCTGCTGTTGCGCGGCGGCTACTACGACAGCTTCGGCAAGCCGCACAACGGGCTCGGCTACGTCCCCCCCGTGATGGAGCATGCGCACGGCTCGACGGCCATCGCCGGCACAACCTGCTACACGGGCACGAACTTCCCGCTCGAATATCGCGGCAACATGTTCGTCGGCAACGTGATGACCAGCCGCGTCAACCGCGACTCGATCCGCCATCTCGGCTCCTCCCCCCGCGCGATCGAGGAGCCCGACTTCCTCATCTCCGACGACCCATGGTTCCGGCCGGTCGACCTCCAGGTCGGGCCCGACGGTGCCCTCTATATCGCCGACTTCTATAACAAGATCATCGGCCACGTCGAGGTCCCGCTCGATCACCCGGGACGCGACCGCGACCGGGGCCGCATCTGGCGGGTCGTCTACAAAGGGGACGGGCGCGACAAGCCGGCCTCGAGCGCATCGCCCGACCTCCGGGCGGCGGACGTCAAGGGGCTGATCGCGGCGTTCGATCACCCGGTCCTCGGCGTCCGCATGCGGGCGGCCGACGAGCTCGTCGACCGGATCGGCCACGAGGCGGTCGAGCCGCTGCGCGCGGCCTTCCGAGAGGGCTCTCCGACGGCCCGCGCCCATGCGCTCTGGGCCCTGCATCGCCTGGATTCCGCCCGCGAGGATGAACTCTCGGCGGCGGCCGGCGATGCCGACCGGCTGGTACGCATCCACGCCATGCGCGTCCTGGCCGAGACGCCGAACTGGGATGGCGGCCTGCGGTCGCTTGCCCTGCGCGGGCTCGCCGATCGCGACCCGTTCGTCGTGCGCGGGGCGGTCGACGCGATCGGCAAACATCCTCGCCCGGCCGAGGTCGCCGCCCTGCTCGAACTCTGGCACCGGACGCCCGACTCCGATGTCCACCTCCGCCACGCCATCCGCCTGGCCCTGCTGGAATCGATCGAGCTCCCCGGCACCCTGGCGCTGGGCCGCAGGCCGCCCGAAAGAGGAGGACTTCGCCCTGATGTCCGGAGTCGCCCTGGCCCTGCCGAACGACGAGGCCGGGGCGTTCCTCATCGATCATCTTCGAAGGCATCGGGTCGCGCCCGAGGTCATGGGCCCGCTGCTCACCCATGCGGCGAAACACCTGCCCAGGGACGTGGACGTCTCGGCCCTCGCCGAGATCGCCCAGAAGGGCGTGGCCGGGGACCTCGACCTCCAGCTCGATCTGCTCACGGCCGTGCGCGACGGGTTGCGGAATCGCTCGCAGACGGAGCCGTCGTCGATCAAGGAATGGGGCGCGATGCTCGCTCGAAGACTGCTGGCGTCGGTCGCGGGGGGTGAGACCGACTGGGCGGCCTTCGGTCGCGACGGGATGCGCGGGCAGCCTTGGCGGATCGAGGCTCGCGAGTCGGCCGACGGCGCGGGTCGCCTGCCGTTCCTCAGCTCGCTCCCGCTGGGCGAGACCTATACCGGGACGTTACGCTCCCGCGAATTCGCGATCCCGAGGCGACTGAGCCTCTACGTCTGCGGCCATCTCGGCATCTCCGAGAAGCCCGCATCGCCGGCGAACCGGGTCCGCCTGCGCCTCGTGGGCACGGACCAGGTCGTCGCCGAGGCGGCCGCGCCCCGCAATGATGTGGCCCAGAGAGTCTCGTGGGACCTGACGGCCCACGCGGGGAAGCGAGGGGTCCTCGAGGTCATCGACGTGCTCGACCTGGATTCCTACGCCTGGATCGCCGTGGCGCGGGTCGATCCCCCGGTCGTGGCCGTGCCCAGGCTCGATCCCGAGGTCGTCGCTCGGCGATCGATCGCCGCCGCCCAGCTCGCCGAGACCCTCGGCCTGCGCGAGCTGGAGCCGGCGGTGCGGGGGATCATCCTCGACGAGTTCGCCGAGCCCTCGGTTCGCGCCGCCGCGGCTCGGACGCTCACCGCGTTCCATCCCGACCCGAGGCGATCCGCGCTCATCCGGATCGCGGCCGATCCCAAGCTCTCGACCGGGCTGCGCGAGGCGATCCTGACCGACGCGGCGGCGTCCGATCGGACGACGAGCAAAGACCTGGTCGGCAAGGTCGCCCGGGAACTGCCGTCGCGGCTTCAGGCCGCGCTGGCGGAGTCGCTGGCCGAGACGAACGACGGGGCCGAGCTCCTGCTCACGCTGATCGAAGCGGGGTCACTCGCGGCCGGCCACCTCCAGTCGGCGGCGATCCAGGCCAAGCTGAGATCACACGGCGAGGGCCGCTTCGCCCGCAGGGTGGAAACGCTGACGTCGGCCCTCCCGCCGATCGAGGAGAAGACGCGGCAACTGATCGCATCGCGGAGCCAGGGCTTCGTCGGCGCCCATGCCGATGCCACACGCGGTCGGCTGGTGTTCGAGAAGAACTGCGCCGGCTGCCATCAGATCGGCGGACGGGGGCGCTCGTCGGCCCCCAGCTCGACGGCGAGGGCCTGCGCGGGTCGGAACGGATCCTCGAGGATATCCTCGATCCCAACCGCAACGTCGATCCCGCTTTCCACTCAACCCTCCTTGCCCTGCGCGATGGCCGCGTGATCTCTGGCCTGGTGCGACGGGAGGACGGTCCGAACCTCATCCTGGTCGATCGAACCGGCAAGGAGACCGCGATCCCGTCGGCCGACGTCGAGGAGCGGCGGCTGACCCGACTCTCGGCCATGCCGGCGGACTTCGGCGCCGTGCTCGCCGAGGAGGACCTGTACGACCTGATCGCCTTCCTGCTGGCCGGGGCGCGGCGCGTAGGCGGGAGCGTCGGTCTCGTGGGGCGTCGTGCGGATCGACTGCTGGTTCCGCTCCGAAGGGGTCGCCTCGGGGCCAGTCCCGGTGACACCGTTCATGGTGCCGGTCCGGTGACACCCACTTCTGTCCCGAGGTTGCCGGTGAGACCGTCTGACTCCAGGAGGGTGCCTGATAGTCGCTCACTCGGCAATTGACCTCCTAGTCACTTGGCAAACGCTACGCGCGTCGCTCTATAATCAATGGTTCCTTGACACAAAGTGCAATCAAGGAGCAGTCAGGGCGGAGCGTTCGATGTCACCCCGGTCCCGTAGACCCGAACCGAAGCGAGTGCCTGAACCCGACGCCGCCTATCATGAACGTTTGGCGAGATTCAAGAGCGACCTCGGCAGGATCGGCGTCCGCGACGTGATCTGGAAGCATATCACGACCGGGCCGACCGCGAAGATCGACGATGACGCCTACTTCGAGTTACGGCATCGGATCGCCCAGCGTTTCGAGCTCCATCCCAGCTCGGTCATCATCGTGGGCTCATGCAAACTAGGCTCAGAGCTCCTGATCTGTGACTATCGCAGGATGAGGGTCGTAGGAATTATCTGCTTGCCGCGGTGGCGTTTAGGAGATCCTCGTCTGAGCGGACAAGTGTGCGTGATGGGAAATGGAAATGGTACCTTCTTTGATTGTCAAGATCACCTGGCACATACCAGGAGGAAGGTACCATTCCCCAAGCATTATTACCGCTTATCGCCGACGGTGCCACGCGCATTAGCGGCACAATCAGCGTCGTCCGCCAAGACGGCCAATGGATCTACTTCTGCGGGGTTCAGCCGGTCTTTCAACACGCCGAGGACGACCGCCGCTCGTTTCGGATGTTTACCGCCCAACTGATCTGCCAGGGCGCGTGCCGCCAGGTGGATATCGTGCGGGCCTTCGGCGTCGCCAAGAACGGCGTCATTCGCAGCGTCGCCCGCTATCAAGCCGGAGGCGTCCAGGCGTTCTACGCGCCGCGCGCGACGCGCGGCGCCTCGGTGATGACGCCGGAGGTTACGGCCCGAGCGCAACAGTTGCTCGGAGCCGGTCGGAGCCGGAACGAAGTCGCCGAGCGACTGGGCCTCAAGCGCGATACCCGCGCAAGGCCATCCAGCAGCGACGACTGATCGAGCCCTGTCCGCGCCAGCCGGAGGAGTCCGCGGCGGAAACCGCTCCCGCTCAACCGACGCCCCGTGCCAACGACCCCTCCGCGCGGGATGTGCCGCCCGGCGGCGTGGGGCCGGGGAATCCTCAACCGACGCCCGGTGCCACCGACCGGTCCACGCGGGCGGTCCTTGATGCCGCCGCCGAGATGGGCACGGCCTGCACCCGGCCCGACGAACGCGCCCTGGCGTCCTTCGGTCTGCTCGACGCGGCTCCGACCCGTTTCGAGACCTGCCGCGACGTCGCCTGCGGCGGCGTGCTCTGCGCCCTGCCGGCCTTGGAGGCCAATGGCCTGTTCCGGCACATCCAGGAGGGCCTGGCACGGTTGCGCGGCTACTACAGCACGCTGCACGTGATGATCCTGCTGGCCTACATGGCCCTGTGCCGCATCAAGACCGTCGAGCAGTTGCAGTACCGGCCGCCGGGCGAGTTGGGCAAGCTGTTGGGCCTGGATCGCATCCCCGAGGTCCGTTGCCTGCGGCACAAACTGGCCGCCCTGAGTCGCGACGACGCCCCGAAGAAATGGGCCGGCCTGCTGTCGCGAGACTGGTTGGAGGCCGAGCCGGAGCGGGCCGGCGCCTTGTATGTGGACGGGCACGTCCGCCTCTACCATGGCAGTCAGACCGCCCTGCCCAAACGCTTCGTCTCGCGGCAGCGATTGTGCCTGCGGGGGACGACCGACTACTGGGTCAACGACATCCTGGGCCGGCCGTTCTTCGCGGTCGAACGAACGATCGACCACGGGTTGCTCGAGGTGTTGCGCAGCGACATCGTGCCGCGACTGCTCGAGGAGGTCCCCGGCCAGCCGACCGAGGCCGAGCTCAAGGCCGACCGCTATCGGTCGCGGTTCGTGATCCTGTTCGACCGCGAAGGATACAGCCCGGAGTTCTTCCGGGAGATGTGGCAGGACCACCGCATCGCCTGCATCACCTACCATAAGTATCCCAAGGACGACTGGCCCGTGACCGAGTTCGCCGAGGTCGAAGCGACGCTGCCTCACGGCGAGCCCGTCCGATTGCGACTGGCCGAGCGCGGGACCTGGATCGGCTCGCGGAAGAGCGGGCTCTGGGTGCGGGAGATCCGCAAGCTGACCACCAGCGGACATCAGGTGAGCCTGATCAGCACGGCATTCGGCGAATCGGCGCGGCAGGACTCTGTTCGGCTGTTCAGTCGATGGTCCCAGGAAAACTTCTTCCGATACATGATGCAACACTTTGCGATTGACCTGCTTAACGAGTACGGCACGGAGACGATTCCTGAGACCAAACGGCCGGTGGTCAACCCCAAATGGCGGGAACTGGACCGGCGGAAACGCTCGGTCAAATCGCAGCTGACCCATCGACAGGCCCGGTTCGCTGCACTGACATTGCACCCGGAGTCCGACGAGTCGGCGCGGGCGAGATGGGAGGGGCGCAAAGCCGGATTGGTGGAAGAGATCGAGCAGTTCGACCACGAATTGATCGCGATCAACAGCCAGTTGAAGACAACCCCCCGCCACCTGGCATGGGACGAGTTGCCGGAGGCCGAGAGATTCGAGCGGCTGGCCCCCAGTCGCAAGCAACTGGTGGACACGGTGAAGATGATCGCCTACCGCGCCGAGACGGCGTTGGCATCGATCGTGCGCGAGGAACTGGCCCGGCCCGACGACGCCCGCAGCCTGCTGCGCGACCTGTTTAGCTCCGAGGCCGACCTGGTGCCTGAGGTGGAACAGGGGATACTACGTGTGCAGGTCCATCCGATGTCGAACCCGCGGTCCGACCGCGCCATCGCTCATCTGCTGGAGCATCTCAACGCCGGGGAGTTTACCTATCCGGGCACCGATCTGCGGTTGGTCTACTCGATCGCCGGTGAGGCCGAAACCCCGAACTTGGCTCCACATCTAAATCCCGCAGATCAGGAGGTCTGAGGCTTCGCGCTGAAGCCAAAGGGAGAAGGGCCGAGCCGCGCTAGATACGAGCCTGCAGGCGATAGGAACGACGTTGACGTGGCCGTCGTGTCGCAGTTGCTATTCGATTCGCTCTGGGATAGGACGTTCGAGCTGATCCAGCGGAGGTGGGACTGGTCGCTCGACCACGGCAGGCTTTTCTCAAGGGACCTGTTCAACGGCTGGATCAGCCCGAGCGAACTGCCACCGTCGCCGAACATCCCGCCGGTGAGGGAATGGAAGGAATTCTTTGAGGCGCAGACTGAGGAGCCGACTCTGCGGATATCGCAAGCTAGAGGGACGTCTTTACCGTTCCTGGGCGAGGCTGGAGGCGTATCAGGAAACCATGGTCTCCCAATGCTGGCAAGAGCTGAAGCTCGAAGGATAGGACATGGGTATTCAAAGCTATCGCGTGAAGAAGCTGATACGCGAGGTTGAAGATAACCGGTTGGAGGTGAAGTCGTTCTTCCAGCGCCGTCAGGTGTGGACGGACCGCGATAAGGAATTCTTCATCGACACCGTATTGAGGAAATACCCGTTTCCCGAGATCTTCATCGCTGAATCCAGCAACGACAGGAGGAACCTGGAGTGCCGCACGTGGCTCGTCGACGGCAAGCAACGAGTCACGACTCTGATCGATTACTTCAAGGGTGCGCTGACATTCAAGGAGGTGCCTCGGTTCGAGGACCTGTCGCCGCAGCAGCAAGACGAATTCCTCGGCTATGAGGTCGCGGTCAGGGACTTGGGATCGGCGAGCGAGGACGAAATTCGGGCGATCTTCGGTCGCATCAACGCCACCGATTACGCGTTGAAGACCATGGAAAAGCTGAACGCAATGTTCAGTGGCAAATACATCCAATACGCGGAAGGGCTCTCGCACCACAAGTTCTTCAAAGAACACAACGTCTTCCCGTACGCATACGAGAAGCGGATGTATGACGTCACCTTCTGCGTGATCCTCGTCACCACGCTCTTGTCCGACTATTACCGGCGAGACGAGCGGAACAGGGAATTCCTCGAGCGTTACAACGACGAGTTCCCTCAGCAGGAAAAGATCAACATTGAGTTGGAGATGATCTTCGATTTCATCGAGCGATGCGAATTCGAGAAGAGCTCAAGGGCGTGGAGGCAGACGGACTTGCTGACGCTGCTCGTGGAGTTGCATAAGGCGATCGCCGTGGACAGGTTGACCCTCGATCCTGCCTTGGTTGGGCCGGCCATCAAGCACTTCTACGGCTTGGTTGACGAGATGTACCGGGCAAGAGAATTGCCGGACGAAGAAGACGTGCCGTCCGGACAGAAATCGGTATTCAAGTACCTGAAGGCATCGGCGAAGGCCAGCAACGACAAGTACGCACGGATCGACAGGGCGGAAGTCATCGCCAGCCTGATCCGCTCGACGTTCGGCGACCAGGCAAAGTCTGACCGGAGCGCATCCTCCAGAATCGCCGAGGAGCCCACTGCGACAACGCCCAATACGCCCAAGACGGGACGAGAAGGGAAGCCGAAGCCGAAGCGTCCTATCGTCAAAGCAAGGACTAATAAGCCATCGCCTGCGGGGGAATAAGGCTACGTGTCGTCATTCGGCCGATAGCAGCTTCGCGGCGAGTCGGCAGAACTCGGGGTTGAGGTCAATGCCGTCGGCTCGCATGCCGAGTCGGACAGCGCATCGAACGACCGTGCCGCTGCCAACGAACGGATCCAGAACCGGCCCTTTCTTCGGGTTGCCGATGGCGAGGCATTTCTCTACTAGCTCCGACGGAAACACCGCCGGATGCTCCCTACCCACTTTCGACTGCGATTCGACGGTCCAGACATCTTCCGCGCCAAGGCCGTCGAGCGGTTCGCGCGAGAAATCATATGCCCTCGATCTCGAAAATAAAAAACATTTTCATGTGATCGCCAAGGACGATCTTCGACGTTCGACTCGGGTACCGCATTCTTGCGGCACCAGATGATTGATGAGCGGAGAATCCAGCCCCGACCGATCATTGCGAGCGCGACCCGCCAAGGCATGCCCAAGAGCGTCTTCTTCGGCGGCCCGAGGCCGGTCTTGTCCACGGCGCGCAAGCCGGGAAATCGTCGCCCGTTGTGCTTCCGGTCTTCACCGTGCGGCTTCCCCTTGCCCGAGTAATAAGTGTCGCCCAGGTTTAGGAAGAGCACGCCGCGCGGGTTCAGGGCGATCTTAACCGCGTCCATCACGTCGCCGATGGCGTCCACGTAAGATTCGACCGTCGGTTCAATGCCGATCTGGCCCGTCACGCCGTAATCCCGCTGCCAGAAATAGGGCGGCGAAGTGATGACGCATTTGTAGAAATTTGGCTGCAACCGGGCAACCACGTCCCTTGCGTCGCCACAATGGAGCACCCATTCCGCGCCAGTCGTCGAATGCTGGCCCGACCACTGGGGACAACCGTTCGACAGCGGTTCGATACTCGGTTTAATTTCGGCCGACAAAGTGTCTTAATCCTCTGACCGTATTCGCTTTGGGTGGATTCGAGCTACGAAGACTGCGAGTCCGGCCGAATGATAATCAATCCAACGAAAATGGTCCATCTCGACACTCACTTTAGTGGTCCAACTCGCAATTAATAGTCGAGTTGAAGCTCTACGAACTGGGTAAGCTTGTCCGTCCCCAAAGGTAACCCGACCGTTAATTGCGAGTTGGACCACGAAGCCTCCCAACTCCCGCCCTGGGCCGCTTCGGCATTCCTTCGTCGTCGAGACATATGGCGTGCTAAAATGGTCGGCGCAAGCCACGTTGACCCACGTCAGCCCCCATTGCTTTGGCCGTCGATTCAGCGAATCTCCAGGTCGTCCGGATCGATTCGAGGCTTCTTGGCGGTCTTCGCGGTAGCCTTCTTGACGTTGCATCGGAGATCGTGGTGGACGAGCGAGACGCCCCGGATATAGGTGATCGTCACCTCGCCGTCGTCCGCGAATGCCTCGGCAAGGACCGCCCGCAGGTGATCGATGCTGCGGATGGGCTCGCCATCGACCTTGACGATGACGTCGTGCGGTTGGAGCCTGTCCTTCGCGGCGGCGGAGTCGGGCGCGACGCGTTCGATGTGGAACCCGTGGTGCAGCCCGACCGGCTGGATGTAACCCCCGATCCCGAATCGCTCGATGGAGTTGACCCGGGTCGGCCCGGCGAGGAGTGTCGAACCCGCGAATGCCAGGAGCGCAACTCCGACGAACGTCGCTCGGATCGATGAACGAGTCATGAATTCTCTCCCTCGTGATTCTCGAGATGGGCACGCGTGCGCCCGTCATCTGAGACAGAATCGTCGCCCGAAGGGAGAAACTTTAGCAATCCTGCCGGCCCTGCCGATTGTTTCGGCCGGATCGCTGCTCGACTTCTTTCCGACGAAGGGAATGGAAATCATCCGACCGCTATGCATTCGAGAACCGCTCGCGGCGGCCCGGGGGTCTCAACTCATCAGATCGACGGTTTTCTTGACCTTCTCGGGCCCTTGCGAAGCGACCAGCGGCTTCGTGACGGCAATGGCCCGGCAAACTCCCGATCATCCGGGATCGGAGGGGGGCATCGCATCGTCGGCCTGAGCGAAGTAGGCGAGGGCCTCGCGATAGGCCCGCTCGACCGTGCGGAACTCTTCGGGGTCTCCCCCAGCGTCCGGGTGGGAGGTGACGGCCAGCCGTCGGTAGGCCGACTTGATGGAGTCCACCGAGCAGGGGAACTTCACGCCGAGCGTGGCGCACCAGGCATACTTGGCGGTCAGGGCCGCCTCCACGTCGCGGATGCCTTCCTGCTCGCTGGCGTAGAAAAACAGCTCGCGTCGGGCATGGCGTCGGCGGAATCGCCCCTCTTGCCTCAGCGCGACGCGATCGATGGCCAGCGTGCGCGTCTTAATGGCGTCCCCCGACGATTCCCCGCCTTGTTCCGCTCGACGGGCCCATTCGTCCTCGTCGAAGGGATCGCAGTCCACGTAAACCTTCCTGGCGTTCTGCCTCACGATCCGATGCCTGGCCACCGCGACGTGCCCGAGCAAATCGGGCGGATCGCGCTCGGTCGCGGAATAGAGGAACGCGAGACGGGTCGCTCCGCCGTCCCGCCTGGACAGGCCGCCCGGGCGACCAATCCGGGCCCTGGGCCTGGCCGCGGGGTTACCCCCGGCGTCTCCCTCCACGCTCGGCACGCTGGCCGCGACCCCGCCGCGCTTGTAGCTGGAGGCCCACTTGGCGGGAAGGCGATTCAGCCGGGGGCCGACCCGCTCGACGGCCTTCCCCTCTGCCCGGGCGGCGGACGCCTCGTATCCGGAGGCCAGGGCGGGCGAGAGGGCCCGGGCGTCGGACTCGCTCTCCCACGCGACCCAGAACCAACGGCCGATCCCGACCGAGCAGCATGCGAACGCCGGGACTTCACTGGCTTCCTTACTCATGACGGTCGGTATGCCTCACCGGGAAGGATCAACCCTATGACCATTATCGGGTTTTCTCGCGAGATGACAATGAGTACACCAAGTTCGGTGAGCCGAACCGGAAGGGGGCACACGAGGGTCCTCGTTCTCATTGGACATTGCCAGGCCGTTAGAATCCTGTAAAACTGTCCGAGTTCCGATAAGCACCTAGAGGTAACCGACATGGCGAAAATCATCCGATTCCAAGAGGCCGGCGGGCCGGAAGTGCTCCGCTGGGAGGACATCGAGCTCGGCGAACCCGGCGAGGGCCAGGCCCGGGTCCGACACACCGCGGTCGGGGTCAACTTCCTCGACACCTACCACCGGTCCGGGCTCTATCCGCTCCCGATGCCGAGCGGCCTGGGGAGCGAGGCGGCCGGGGTCGTCGAGGCGGTCGGGCCGGGCGTCACGGTCGTCCGCCCGGGTGACCGGGTGGCGTACGCCGGCGGCCCGCCCGGGTCGTATGCCGAGGCGCGGGTGCTGCCGGCCGGCATCCTGGTCCTGATCCCGGACGGTGTCACGGACGAGACGGCGGCGGCCGTCATGCTCAAGGGGATGACCACACAGTACCTGATCCGCCGGACATACCCGGTCAAGGCGGGCGAGACGGTCCTGTTCCACGCCGCGGCGGGCGGAGTCGGGCTGATCGCTTGCCAGTGGCTGAAGGCCCTCGGGGCGACCGTCATCGGGACCGTGGGGTCGGACGAGAAGGCCGCGGTGGCCAGGGCCCACGGCTGCGAGCACGTCATCATCTCCACCCGAGAGGACATCGCCAAACGGGTGCGAGAGATCACCGGCGGCGCGGGCGTCCCGGTCGTGTACGACTCGGTCGGCAAGGATACGTTCCTGGCGTCCCTCGACTGCTTGCGGCCGCTCGGCCTGATGGTGAGCTACGGGAACTCGTCCGGGAAGGTGACGCCGTTCGACATCGGCATCCTGTCCCAGAAGGGGTCGCTGTACCTGACCAGGCCGACCCTGGCGACGTACACGGCCACCCGGGCGGACCTGGAGGCGACCGCCAGCGAGGTGTTCGACGTCATCCGTCAGGGCAAGGTGAAGGTCGAGGTCCGGCACACCTATCCGCTCGCCGACGCCGCGCAGGTGCATCGCGACCTCGAAGGCCGACGCACCGTCGGCTCGATCGTGATGATCCCCTGATCGGGCTGACACGCTGCCGGTCGGTTCACCAGCGCCGGGCTCGTTGCGCCTCGATCGCCTCACCGATTGCACGCCCCGATCGGATCGGCGATGATTTCGACGGCTCGGGCATTTTCACCCAAGATCGCAAATGACGACTGGAGTCCACGCCATGCGGAGATTCGCCCCTGCGCTGCTCTTCGGGATCATCGCCTCGCTTCTGACGGCCCACGCCCACGGCCAGGCGTCGGGAGAAGGGCCCAGTCCGCCCGCCATCTCCGCGATCAGCGAGCGGGTACGCCCGTTCGTCGACGATCGAGAGGTTTCGGGCGTCGTGACGCTTGTGGCGACGCCGGACCGGATCGTGCATCTGGACGCGATCGGCAACGCCGATATCGCCGGCAGCCGGCCGATGCGACCGGACTCGATCTTCTGGATCGCCTCGATGACCAAGCCCATCACGGCCACGGCGGTCCTCATGCTCCAGGAAGAGGGAAAGCTGTCGGTTGACGACCCCGTCGAGAAGCACCTCCCGGAGTTCAAGAACCTCAAGACCGCGGATGGCAAGCCGGTGCGAGTGACCATCCGCCACCTGCTCACGCACACCTCGGGGATGGGCGAGATCACGCCCGACCAGGCCCGCCCCATCGGGGACCTGGCCGGGGTCATCCCCCTCTATGTCGCGAAGCCCGTCAGATTCGAGCCGGGCACGAAATGGACTTACTGCCAGTCGGGGATCAACACCGCGGCCCGGATCGTCGAGGTCGTCTCGGGCGTACCGTTCGACCGCTTCGTCGAGCGTCGGCTGTTCGGCCCCCTGGGGATGAAGGATACGACCTTCTATCTCGCCGAGGAGCAGCTCCCGCGGCTCGCCACCTCATATCGCCGGACCGGTAAGGGCGAGCTGGAGGCGACGAAGGTCAGTATCCTGTACGGCAAGGCCCCGACGAGCCGCGACCGCTTCCCGGCGGCGAATGGCGGCCTGTTCTCCACGGCGCCGGATTACGCGCGCTTCTGCCGGATGATCCTTGATGGCGGGGCGTTCGAAGGGAGGCGTTACCTGAAGCCGGAGTCCGTCGCGCAGATGACGACGGTCCAGACCGGCGAGCTGAAGACCGGATTCACCCCCGGCAACGGCTGGGGCCTGGGCTGGTGCGTCATCCGCGAGCCGCAGGAGGCGACCGCCACACTCTCGCCGGGCACCTTCGGCCACGGCGGGGCGTACGGGACCCAGGCGTGGATCGACCCCGTCAAGAAGCGCATCTACCTCCTGATGATCCAGCGGGCGGACTATCCGAACTCCGATGCGTCCGCCGTCCGTCGGGCGTTCCAGGAGGCGGCGCATTCCGCCCTGGACGGGGGAAAATGAAGGCTGGAAAGGACGCCGAGAAGACAGGACGATCAGGATCGTGCGCACATTGACAATTCAAACGCCTGAACACACCATGCGGCGAGAGCTCTTGAGCCTTGGCCTCCTCAGTAGCAACGACCGCCTGAGGCATGGAGCGTGCAGACCTTCTGAATGATCAATTTAGCGAGATCCTCACCGCTCGTGAGCTTCTCGATCTCCTCCCGCGTGACGATGACCATTCTTATGCCGAATGTGGCCATCTCGACGCCCACCAAGAAGTTGGCTCGCGAGAGGTGCTCCGGATCGCCGGTGATCCCGTTCGCCGCGATCAGGATCCCGAAACGCACCCCGCGATGCCGGATCTTCGTGAGGAACCAGGAAACCTGCTCGCTGTTAACGGCGTCTCTCCATCCCTTGCATTCCACCAGGAAGAAATCGGCCAGGCCCGCGAGTCCGGCAGGATCGTTGTCGTTCTTGCAAGCGACGTCGATCTCCTCCGTCGCAAAAGTATTCATCTCATTGCGCGCGGTGATCTTGATTCCCGGAATACTGTCCAGCAAGTAACAGGCCAGATCCTCGAACGCCTTGCCCTTCGCCGCCGCGGTCGGCGGATTGTCAACGATGGTAAGATATCCTTGGATGACCGCCAGGTCATATGAGGCCATCGATCAGGACCCATGAAAGGCGCCGATCCGGAGTTTGCGGACATACTCGGCCAGGCCAGTATCGCGAAGCCCGTTGATGAAGTCTTCCGCGGAGATGAAGACAACGGGCAGCGTCCTTGGTACGGCCTTCGCCGCTTTTCCCGTTTCCTTATACAAAACGATTCCCCAACCGTTGGGAATCGCATGCAGGGCACCAAACATCCTCCCGATCATTTCGTTGATGTCGGATTGGGATCCGAGGCTGGATTTACACTCGATGAGCAAGGGATTGGCGATCGTCGGTTCGAGGTCGTTCGACCAGACGGCGAAGTCGATCTCCCTATCTTCAAATTGACTGCCGCGCGCGATTGTCGTAGGTCCGCTGGCTTTGAG
Source organism: uncultured Planctomycetota bacterium (assembly GCA_963777695.1). Taxonomy (GTDB): domain Bacteria; phylum Planctomycetota; class Planctomycetia; order Isosphaerales; family Isosphaeraceae; genus CAVZRC01. The sequence continues at coordinate 3,249,358 of CAVZRC010000004.1, read as the reverse complement.
CGCCTCGTAGACGATGTCTTCGAACTCACGCGGGCTCGTTTGGGCTAGCTTCGCCAGTAGTTGATCGGCGACCGGGCCGATCGGCCTCGTCGTGAAGCCTTCCGCGGGTTGACGAATCGGATCTCGCGGCGATAGTGACAACGCCTGCTTCACTCCGAACATGATGGCGTCTTCGTTCCTCAGATCCATCCGCAGGTAAGGAATACCCGACGGAGGAATGTTGTCGATCGGATAGTCGGGTGTGAGGAACAGAAGAGTCGGCTTATTGAGCGCGCTGGCGACGCCGAGTTCGAAGAAGACATTCGTCTCCTTCCGCCGGTCACCCATGATTCCGATTACCATGTCTGAGTCATTCAGGCAGCGGTGCAAACTATCCACCCACGTGGTGCCCGGCGTGGCGATCTGGTCGAGCGTCACGGCGTCGAGGTCGAACTGTAGCATCGCCTTCTGAACCTCGGCGGCATCGGCCTGTGAGGAGGCGATAAAAACGCGCTTCTTGCGAGGCTCGTCCACGGTTGCCATTTGATTGCCTTTCCTGGAAGTCAACCCTACGGCTCATTCTACGTGATCCGCCGTTTGACGTCGCCTGCAATTCGTCCATTGCGAACTGACGCATTCCCGCAGCATCACCTTTCCCTGACCGGGCATGGACGTCGAAGAGGATCCCGGACTCGCCCTTGGCGGGGGCGGGAAACCGGGTCGCTTCGCGTGCCTCGATCGGCGAGGGAGCGTTCAGAACTCGGCGTTGCCCGGAGTGCGCGGGAACGGGATGACGTCGCGGATATTCGTCATCCCGGTCACGTAGACGATCATCCGCTCGAAGCCGAGGCCGAACCCGGCATGGGGCACCGTGCCATATCGCCGGAGGTCGCGGTACCAGTTGTACTGCTCCTTCGACAGGCCGACCTCATCGAGCCGCGCGTCGAGCACGTCGAGCCGCTCCTCGCGCTGGGATCCGCCGATGATCTCGCCGATGCCGGGGGCCAGCACGTCCATGGCGGCGACCGTCTTGCCGTCGTCATTGAGCCTCATGTAGAACGCCTTGATCTGCTTCGGGTAGTTCATGACGACGACCGGACGCCCGACCAGGGTCTCGGTGAGATAGTGCTCGTGCTCGGACTGGAGATCGATCCCCCACTTCACGGGGAACTCGAACTTGTGCCCCTTGGCGACCGCCGCTTCGAGTGCCTTGATGGCCTCGCCGTAGTCCATGCGTTCGAAGGTCGCGTTCACGAACGTCTCGAGCCGGTTGATGCAATCCTTGTCGATATGCTGGGCGAAGAAGGCCATGTCGTCGGCCCGCTCCTCCAGCACGGCGCGGACGAGGCCCTTGAGGAAACCCTCGGCGAGGTCGGCGTCGTCGTTGAGATCGGCGAAGGCGATCTCGGGCTCGATCATCCAGAACTCGGCGAGGTGGCGCGTCGTGTTGGAATTCTCGGCGCGGAACGTGGGCCCGAAGGTATAGACCCGGCTGAGCGCCAGGCAGTAGGCCTCGACGTTGAGCTGGCCGGAGACGGTCAGGCTGGCGGGCCTGCCGAAGAAATCGGCCGAGTAGTCGACGCCGCCGCGCTCGTCGCGCGGCGGATTGGCGAGGTCGAGCGTCGAGACGCGGAACATCGCCCCGGCGCCCTCGGCGTCGCTGGTCGTGATGATCGGCGTATGGACCCAGACGAAGCCGCGATCGTGGAAGTAACGATGCACGGCCATCGACAGGCAATCGCGGACCCTCGCCACGGCGCCGAACGTGTTGGCACGCGGCCGCAAGTGCGCCACCGAGCGCAGGTGTTCCATCGAGTGTCGCTTGGCCGAGACGGGGTAGCTGTCCGGGTTCTCGACCCAGCCGACCACATCGACGCGATCGGCCTTGACTTCGAACCGCTGACCCTTGCCCTGCGACTCGGTCAGCGTGCCGGCGACCCGGACGGCACAGTGCGTGGTCAGGTGCAGGATCTCGGCCTGGTAGTTCGGCAGGCTCGCCTCGGCGACGACCTGGATCGGCTCGAAGCACGAACCGTCGTGGACGTTGAGGAACGAGAGCCCGGCCTTGGAGTCTCGCCGCGTGCGCAGCCAGCCCTCGACGACGACCGGCGCCCCGACGTCCACGCGTCCGGCCAGGATCTCCTTGATCGTGTACTGAGTCATGAGGACCTCCTCGTGCCAGGCCGCATTTCCGATCGCAACGCCTCTGTGATCATGCCGAATGGCGAGCGCCGCCTCAAGTGGCAAGGTGAACCCGGGCCGGGCGGTCGTCGTTGCCGGCCATCGAGAGACGGACGTCAAATCATGGGCGAGGCGCCTCCCTCGGCCCTCGGGGCCGGCCCTCCGGACGATCGATGTGCTCCGAAGTCAGTTCGTTCGCCGTCCGGATCTCCCACTCGTCTTCGCCCTGGGTTCGGCCCCTCATTGCTGTAGACGGCATCACGACGAAGGTCTCACGCCTCGTCTACGCGCCGGATTCGTTGAGAGCGGCCACGGCAACAGTGCTCTGGGACGCCGAGGCTGATATCATCCTTGATGATCGCGATCGTGTGCCACTCGGTCTGGCCTCCCTTCCAGGCACAACTGCTGGAGGGGACTCGGCCCGACGTCGTTCGAGTTGACGGTCAACAGGCCAAGCTGCTGCGTCGCAGCGGATTCCGGGAGCGGCGCGGAACTCTACGTAGCGTTCTTGGTTTCTGCCCCAGTATCACGATGACCACCATCATCGCTCACCGACGCCACGCGAGCGGATGGGACCAATGCCGCGAGGCTAGTTGACGATGGATCTGCTCATCACCCAGTCCAGGCTCCCCGTGCAGTGGAACCCAGCTTCGCTGCCGTTCTTCGCGGCCGCGGCCCTGTCGGCCTGGTTGTTCGTGCTCGGCTGGGGGCGTCGCAACGAGCCTTCGGCCACTCCCCTCATCTCGCTGATCCTGTTCCAAGGGCTCTGGGCGTTATGTGAGGCGATCGGAGCGGTCCTGCTCGACCCATCCGCACAAGCCGTGATCTACCGCCTGAAGCTCGCATCCGTGGCCCTCGTGCCGCCTTCGCTCCTGTTCTTCGTCCTCGAGTACACGGGCCGAACGGGTGCCGCGCCCCGCGCTTCAAGGCGCTGATCCTCGCGGTGCCGGCGATTTCGATCAGCCTCATCGCGACCTCGGGGGAACACCGGCTGTTCCTCGAGCGCATGGAACAGGTCGAGATCGGCGGCTACCGATTGCTGAGTCCCAGGTATGGCCCTGCATTCTGGATCCACACCAGCTACTGCTATGCCCTCTTGTCGCTGTCCGCATGGCTGCTCGCCCGCTCGGCCATGGCATTGGGCGGAGTCTTGAGGAAGCAGATGCTGTTACTGTCCGCGTGCCTACTCATCCCCTTGGTCATCAACGTGGCGGACGTGCTGAGGATCATCCCGCTACCCTATCGTGAATACGACCTGACGGCAGCCACTTTCGTGGTGACGGGCGTGCTCGGCTTCGTGCTGTTGCGGCAGTTCGAGCTCATCAACATCGCTCCGGTCAGCTATTCTCTGGTCGTGCATGAGATGCTCGACGCGATCATCGTGCTCGACGCCCGGGGGCGGATCGCCGGCGTGAACCGGGCAGCCCTTCGCCTGATGGGGCGCCTCGATAAGGACGTCGTCGGCCTTCCCGGCGACATGATCCCGAAATGGCTGGAGATCCCCGAGCACCTCTCCAGCGTGGAAGGAGCCGCGGAGCTGTCCTATCGCCTCGTCGGGGATTCGCGGGAGCCTGGGTCCGCCTACGATGTCCGTGTCTCTCGCTTCCCGCACGGCCGCGAACCGGGATGGCTGGTCATCATCCGCGACATCTCCGCCCAATCGCGGGCGGAGGCGGAGCTGACGGCCCGGATCGCGGCCGAGCAGGCGAATCGGGCCAAGGACGCATTCCTGGCCAAGTTGGGCCACGAATTGCGGACACCGCTCACGCCCGTGCTCGCGATCGTCTCCGCCACCCTCGATCAAAGCTCGATCCCCGCGGGGTTGCGATCCTCCCTCGAGATCGTGCAGAGGAATATCCGTCTCGAGGCACGTTTGATCGACGACCTGCTCGACCAGAGCCTGATCTCGCTGGGTAGGCTGCGCCTGCGGATGGAGCTCGTCGACATGCACGGGCTCCTGCACGAGAGCGTGGAGGATTGCGCCGAATTCCTCCGGGAGGCCAACCTCATCGCCCGCCTCGATCTCTCCGCGACGAACAGCCGGATCGCCGCCGATCCGGGTCGACTCCAGCAAGTTATCTGTAATCTCATCACCAACGCCGCCCGGAACTCGCCCGCTCGCAGTCACCTCACGATCGGCACGAGGAACATCCCTCCCGATGCCCTCGCGATCGAATTCCAGGACGAAGGTCGCGGTCTCGACGCGTCGCAGTTGGACGAGATCTTCGAGCCGTTCATCCAAGGTACAGCCGACGGTGCCGGACGACGTCCGGGCCTGGGCCTCGGACTATCGATCGGCCGGTGGATCGTCGAAGCCCACGGGGGAACCCTCGTTGCGGAGAGTCCGGGTCCCGGGAGAGGGGCCACGTTCCGAGTCATCCTCCGCAGCGCAGACCTCATCGAGGTCGCGACGCTCGATCGACCAGGGGCAACCGACGCGACCGCCCGCGAGCCCGACGCCCTCGAGCCCGATGGAGCCGGCAAGTCCCGCATGCCGAAAACGATCCTCCTCGTCGAGGACAATCCGGACTCCCTGCGCGCCCTGTCGATGTCGTTGTCCCTTCTCGGCTACGAGGTCCGCTCCGCGAACAGCCTCCGGACGGCTTTGGCCGTCGCCGAGGACGGAGGATTCGATCTGATCCTCAGCGACCTTGAATTGGGCGATGGGACCGGCCTGGAGCTCTTGCGTTCGATGGGGCCGGGGCGTTCGGTCCCGGCCATCGCCCTCACCGGTTACGGGTCCGAGGAAGACCGGAGGATGTGCCTGGAGGCGGGCTTCGAGACGCACCTCACCAAGCCGGTCGAGACCAGGCAACTCGACGAGGCGATTCGGAGTATCATCCAAAAACGATCTATCAATTCATAATACAAAGTGTCACGCTCTCGTCGCTGCAAACGCCCGAGTCGAGTCGTCGCCACCCACGGCGCATCCTTCAGCCGCGGTTGTGTCTTTGCGTTCTGGTCGTGCAGCCCGCGCCCAGAACGAGGATGACCCCTCGGACGTGCTTTGGGCGCAACCCGGCGTTCCGGTAGATTCTCGGTGTCGGTATAGTGGTTGGAGGAGTGCGCCACTGCGAATGGGCAAGCGGTCTTGCGCCGGGGCTAGTCACCGGGGAGGGTACCGAACGATGTCACTGCACGACTGGTCCGCACTCGCGGGCTGGGATGGCGTCCATCAAGTCTGGATCGTGGAACTCCTCTACTGGATTAAGCCCCGCCTACCCGTTGGGTACCGAGCGTACATCGGGACAACCCCCACCTTCGCCATCGGTGCCCCGACGGAGGAACGGCCGGATGTAGGAGTCCGGGACTGGTCTGGATCGGATCACTCCCCGCCTCCCTCGGCCTCTCAGGCAGGTGCGGGAACCGGCGAGCCGACCGTGGAACCGGACGAGGAGGTCGCAGTCGGCACCATCGCCGGGGACACGGCCCTGCTCGTCGAGCAGCAGGGACGGCTGATCGCGGCGATCGAGCTGGTTTCACCCCGGAACAAGGACCGTCCCTCGGCTTGCACCGCCTATACCAGTGCCTATGCCGGCTATCTGTTGCGGGGAGTCCACCTGTTGCTGGTGGACGTGCATCGGCGTCCCGTTTCGTTCTCCTTCGCCGACCGGATCGCGCAGGCACTGGAATGGGAGCAGCCGCCGAGTTCGGCACCGTTCGCCGTCGCCTACCGAGTGGGAGAGCCGGCGCCGGGCGGCGGGCGGTTCCTCGCCATCTGGCGACGGCACCTGGCGGTGGGCTCGCCCCTACCGGCGATGTGGCTGCCGCTGTCCGTTCGGGAGTTGGTGCCGGTCGATCTCGAGGCAACTTATCGCCGTGCCACCGAGGCGGCCTACCTCGCTTGAGCACACGTGCCGAGTACCTCGAGTCCACGATGACAGACCGTCAGGTGCGCTGGCAGATAAAACAAAGAGTTTAGTGGAGACGACCGGGATCGAAATTGAGCTACGTGCCCCGTCTCAGGGCAACGTCCATGGTATCGGAGCGCGGAATAAACCAAACCATCCCGGCTGAATTCCGCACCGTTTCTCCGCGGTTTTGAACTCAGCCGTAGAGCTGGTTCACCTTCCCGTAGGTGATCTTCGGAGCCTTGATGAGACCGCCCGCGAGCTTCTCGCCCATCGGGTTGACGTAGACGCGATTGGGACGGTTGGGGTTCTCGGGGTTCGTCTCCACGACGTGGACGTTGAAGAGGAACCCGGTCTCGCCCTCGGCGGTGAACCAGTGGACGTTGTCCTTGTGGTCGGAGATCGTCGAGAACTCGCCGGGCTTGAATTTCCGGTCGATCGTCGGCTTGATGATGTAATGATCGGAGTGGTCCTCGACTCGGTCGTAGTGCCGGCCGCGGAAGTCGCCCTTGAGGACCAGGAAGCCGGTGGCCATGTTGTTGTGCCCGTGGGGGACCACCGAGCGGCCCCTGGCCATGGCGAAGATCTGCCGGCCGAATGCCGTCTGGACCGGCAGCCCGCCGACGTGCGAGAAATCCACCGGCAGGCTATTGGCACCCTTGGCCGGGAAGCTCGCACCGGCCGCGAGCCGGTCGAAGTCGATCGTCTTCAGCAAGCCGGACAGATCAATCCGGCCGTAGAGCTTCTCCAGCGACTTCTGAAACTCGACGTCCTTGACCCGGTGCTCGTGGACGTCCCGGCTGATCACGTTGAGCTCCTTGAACCAGTCGTCCACGATCGGACGAACGTCGTCCCCGAGCAGCCGGCGCGACCAGAGCCCCTCAATCAGGACGACCGCGGTCAGCGATTTCAGGGCCTCGCGGGCGAATTCACGTCGCGTGGACGATCCCGATTCCTGCGGCATGACGGACCTCCGGGCTGGTAAAGGGCAGGGCAGGGCGAGCACAAACCGGCCGGCATGGGGCGACCGACCCGAGACAAGCGACCGGCCGACAGTCTACCATGGATCCCGGGTCTCGGGCGAAGTTGCTAGTGAAATCCGGACGCGATTCCGGTTTACTAGCCGGTAGTCACAACCCTCGACCCACCAGGAGATCACGACGATGGCCGGATTTGGACGATTCAAGCTGACCGATGCCCTCCCGCCTGAACAGAAGGCGACGGCGGAGGCATCGCAGTCGCACGAGTACACCCAGGCCAACTCGACGGGCCGCGCCGGCAAGGCCAAGGGCAAGGGCAAGGGGAAAGCCCCGAGCAAGGCGACCGCCAAGGGCCCGGAAGCCGAGCAGGTCCGCGAAGCCCACGAAACCGAGCAGGCCAAGAATGCCGAGGCCTCGACCCGGGACCGGATGGTCGACATCGGCCGCGGCAACCAGCAGGCGGGCCGCCAGCACGCCAAGTGAGTGAACGCACGGAATCCCCAGGAGCCGACGATGGAATTGGGTCTCGCCGGGAGTGTGGTGGCGATCTTCGGGGCGGCCCGGGGCATCGGCGCGGCCATCGCGCAAGCGTTCGCCGCCGAGGCCGCCCACGTCGCGGCCATCGATCGCGATCCGATGGTCCTCGAACTGGCCGGACAGCTCGCGGTTTCGGCCCGGAGCTCTTCGCCGGCAGATGGAGGGGAAGGACGATCGTCGATCGGCCTGGTGGCCGATGTCACCGATTTCGATGCGGTCCGAGGCACGGCCGAGGAGGTCGCGCGACGATTCGGACGCTGCGACCACGTCGTCTTCGCGGTCGGGGTCGGCTCGGGGAAGTTCGGCTTCCCGTTCTGGAAGCTCGCGCCGTCCGACTGGGACTTCGTGCTCAAGGTCAACCTGATCGGGGCCGTCAACGTGGCGCACGCGTTCGCGCCGGCGATGGCCGAGGCGGCCCGATCGGACGAATCGGCGGGCGCCGGGTCGTCGCGATCGATGCTCTTGCTCTCGTCGGTCGCCGGCCAGATCGGCTCGCAGACCGATCCGCCCTACAGCGCCGCCAAGGCCGCGGTGATCAACTTCGCGCAGTGCGCCGCCAAGGACCTGGCGCCCTACGGCGTGCGCGTGAACGCACTCTGCCCGGGCATGGTCCAGACCCCGCTCAACCGATCGGTCTACGAGTCCTGGGCCGAGGAGCAACCCGAGTCCGAACGACCCTCCTACGAGGACTGGACGGCCGACAAGATCAAGAAGCTCGTCCCGCTGAACCGGTGGCAGCAGCCCGAAGACATCGCCGCCATGGCCGTCTTCCTCGCCTCGGACCGGGGGCGCAACATCACCGGCCAGACCATCAACGTCGATGGCGGCTATGTCATGCACTGGTAGCCCTGTCGCGTGGATTCGGCGATCCGGCGTCCGGCGGAGAGTTCGCCTTTTCTCTTTCGGCGATCGGGGTATGATTCCAGGCCGTGCCCTCCTGGGCTCGATCGGCCGGCAACGGAGTCGGCCCTACCGGCCATTGGCCAATGATCAGGGAGCGATCGCAGATGGCACGGATCACGCTGGACGCGGATCGGTTCAATTCGGAGGCGAGCCCGGCGGAATATCGCGGCCTGGAGTCGGGGGACATCCTGTACTTCCCCGCCTCGCCGCCGCTGGTCTCCGAGCAGGACCGGGCGTTCCTGGTGACTCAGAAGCAAGCCGACGCCTCGTATCACAAGAACATCAGCTACCGGCCGCTCGAGGATCGCCTCAAGGGCGTCGACCAGGACGACACCGCGCAACGCGAGCGGGTCCACGCGATCATGCGCGATTATTCCCGGCATGCGATCGCGTTCATGTTGACGTTATTGAAGCAGTATGCGGCGTCGTGGAAGATCGACTTCGCCAGCTTCCGCCCGATCGAGGAATCGGGCGCAAGGCCTCGCTGCACTCCCGGAATGACTTGTTGCACTTCGACTCGTTCCCGACCCGGCCGTCGCACGGCGACCGGCTGCTGCGGATCTTCACCAACATCCACCAGGAGCGGCCCCGCGTCTGGGTCACTACCGATCACTTCGAGGCGCTGGCCGGCCAGTTCGCCGACCGGATCGGGCTGCATCGCAAGCCGGGAGCCCTGGACGCCTGCAAGGACCTGACCGTCCGCGCCGCGGCCCGGCTGGGCCTGCCGGTGGTCGACCGCCCGCCCTACGACCGCTTCATGCTCAAGATCCACCACGCCATGAAGGAAGACGCACGGTTCCAGGAGACCTGCCGCAAGGACCGATGGGAGTTCCCCGCCGGCTCGACCTGGATCGTCTTCACCGATAGCGCCAGCCACGCCTGCCTGAGCGGGCAGTACATGCTCGAACAGACCTTCATCGTCCGACGATCGAGCCTGGCCTGCCCCGAGAAGGCGCCGATCGCGATCCTCGAGGACCTCGCGGGCCATCCGCTGGCTCGCAGCGCGTGAGTCAGTAAGACCTCTCCATGCATTCGCCATGGTCCAGGGGAAGGGGTGGGCCGGTTTCCCAGGGGTGGGAGGCAAAGTACTCCCACTTCCGCCTCATCCCATCGTGATAGTGTGCCATCGTCCGGCACTTCGCGGCGATCGCGGAGGCCATCGACGAATTGCTCGTGATGGTCCGGTTGATCATGGATGCTCAAGCGTGGACGGTGCGCATCCGAGGCTGGCCGATCCGACCTTCGGGGAACCGGTCGCGGACGCCGCCGCGGAGCGCGTCTATGACGTCCTCGTGCGGGTGTTGCGGGTCGGCCGGCTCGTCGAGCCATTCGCCGCCGCGATGGGCGCGGGCATAGTCCCGGAAGGCTGCCTTCAGGTGGCGCAACGCGGATGGATCAACAAGCAGGCCGAATCCAGCAGGATCTCCAGCTGGTCGAGCCCATCGAGGACCGGATGCTGCGGCCATCGCGCCGTGATCCGCGATCCGAAGACCTTCTCGAATTCGCCGTACGCCGCCGGCCCGACGCCCGTCCGCGCCGACGACGCCGGGTCGAGCCGGACCACGTCGAGCCGGCCTCGGCACGGCAGTTCCTCGGCCTTCGCCTTGATGGCCCTGGCGTTCGCCTCGGACAGGAACCCCTCGGCATGGTAATCGCCGAAGACCGTCACGCGATGACTGAGTGAGCCCAGCTCGCGGACCTGGAAGAAGACGGCGCCGACGTGCCGCGAGACGCCGCAATCGATCGCCAGATGCACGCGGAACCGGTGATCGTATTCGGCGCCGTCCGTGACGTGCCTGGCCGGATCGAACCGGGAGAACCAGGCGCCGTCGCCGACCTCGAGGATCTCGGCGTAGATCTCCTGCCGGCCCAGCCGGGTCCCCTCATAGGTCGCGAGGATCTTCTCGAAGAAGGCCGGCGCCAGGTTCGACCGGTTCTCGTGCGTCGAGCCCCTCACGATCGCGGTCGTCGGCTCGGCGAGCAGCGCCTTGACCAGTCGGACGGGCTTCGGGGTCGTCGTCACGCAGACCCGGGGATTCGACCCGAGACGGAGCCCGAACATCAGGTTGTCCCACGCCTGCGGATACCGCCAGGACGCCAGTTCGTCGACCCAGGCCAGCTCATGTTGCGGGCCCCGCAACCGCTCCGGCTCGTCGGCCGAGTAGCTCGTGGCGATCGCCCCGTTCGGCCACGTCAGCCGGCGCCGCGACGGCTCGTATCTCGGCCGCGACCAAGGCGGGCTGACCGCGAGGATCCCCGACTCCCCTTCGATCATCACGTCGCGAGCATCGGTCGCCGTCGGCGCCACCAGCGCGATCCGACGCGACCGGCCCGACTCGGCCATGCTCCGCACCCACTCGGCCCCCGTCCGCGTGTTATGCGTCGGGACCATCTGCCGCCCGCAGAGGTACATCCGATGCGGCGAGTCCACCGCGATGCACCGCATCGGTCGAGGCTCGATCGCCTCGGCACGGACGATCGTCCGTTGATGACGGGCGAGCTGAGAGCGGGCGTCGACCCGCACCCGCGCCGCCTTGCGCGACAATCGGAACACGGGCATCGTCGGCGTGAACGAGACCCGATCGCTCGTCCCGCATTCGACACCCTCGCACTTCATCGGCCGCTCGTGGCGACGCGCCTTCATGCCGAGCGAAACCACCAGCTCGTAGACCGCATCGGCCAGCGGGCGGTTACACGTCGCGAACGCGACGATGGAGGCGCCCGGAGGCCCCCCGCGGCGTCCATCAGGCCCCGGAGCAAGGCCAGCCGCTGGGCCGCCGACGCCCGGAGATACGCGGCCGGCACATGCTTGTTGTACAGGAGTCCCGCCCGGCGCAACTGCGTCCCCAATCGCCCGCCGGACCTCATGCGCCCGGTCGAGGGGCCCGCGATCCTCCCGGCACTTCCCAGACGGTATCGTCCCGATATCCCGCTCGATCCCAAGTCCGGCTCGTCGACGGGGCATCCCTCGGATCGAAGGATATCGAATAGTTCCCCATCTTCGCGGACGCTCGCGAGCGTCGCATCCGCGAGGTCGCCGGCCCCCAGCCAGACGCCCAGGACATAGGGGTTGATCGGCAAACGGGCCTCGGGCAGGATCAGCGGGCCGCAGTTGGGGATGCAGTGGCTCGCATCGCCGAGACGGCCGTGGGAAAGCGTCCGCACGATCTCGTCGGTCGTGCGGATCTCCGGTCCGGGCGAATCCTCCTGCGCGACGGGCTGACGTTCGACGAACCGGCCTGCCCTCGCATACTTCACGAGCGCCCCGAGATGCACCCCGAGCCGGCGTGCGACCTCCGGCAACGGCATGCCGGCCGCGTTGAGGCGCAGCGCCTCCTCGACGACCTCGCGCCGGAGGTCCTGCCCGCCGCGACGGCGTCGCAACCGCCAGTCCGGCCATTCGGCCGGGAACCGCGTCGCATCCTCGTAGGGCGACCGCCGGAATGCCCCGCGCGCGGCATGGTCCCACGTCACCCACTGGTGTTCGGCACACGCATCAATGAAAGATCCGTCGGAGAAATGGAGACGGTAGGCCCGCTCGGGCCTCTCCGGCCTCGAGGCGAACGTGACGCGACAAACGCGGCCGGATTCGTCGAAGACGCGATCGTCGGCCCTCAGCGCCCCGATGGCCGCCCATCCGGAGGGCGTGGGGATGGGCGTGTCGACGTCGAGCATCTTGCCGAACCCGCGCCCGGCCAGCAGCAACCAGGTGCGCCAGTCCGACGGCAGGGGCCGTTGCGAAGGCCGCGCGCGAGGATGCTCGCGGCATTCGCCGGCCGGCTTGCCGCACGGGCACGACTCGCCGAACCAGTCGAATCGCGCGGGATCGTCGCCGCCGTCCTGGTCCGACGGCATGCGATCATCTTCGAGCCGTAGTACCCGCGCCCGGAGGCTTCTCAGCGCCGCTCTCACGTCGATCCTCCTGCGCCTCCAGGCGTTCGTCGAGCCGCCGGAGCTCGGCCTCGAGCTCGGCGTGGCCCCGTACGACCAGCAGCTTGTCGATCAAGACCTCGGCGGCCGCCAGCTTGACATGGTCGTCCAGCCCTTCCTCGATCAGTTGCACGACCTTGTTGACGGCCTTGCCGAGATTCTTCGCCATCCGGCCGATGGCTTGTTCCTCGGCGCGTCGGCGATAGGCCGTGACCAATCGCTGGAACTCATCTCGCGTGAACCAGTCGTAGCCGGTCCGCGTCGCAACGCCGTTCGCCTTGCACCACGACGCGACCGACCTGCCTTCGGCCACCGCCAGGGCGAGCTGATGGAACAGGATCTCGGGGATGGGTCGAGGCATGTGTTCTCCATTCTGATATTCACGGAAGCCCGCGGCCGCGCACGCGATCAATCGCCGACAACACGACGGATCACCAGCAGGTAGGGCAGCGAGTAGACGCCCCCCACCGGTCCCGTGATGCCGGCCGAGTTGAACACCAATTCATGGGGCAGGAAGTAGCACGAGGGATCGACCTCGTAGCCGCCCGGCCAGGGCGCCCCGTTATCGCGAGACAGCGGCGCGGACAGCAGCACGGGGCCCGTGCTGGCATAGCTCGACAGCAAGGCCTGGGCGGTCAGCACGGTCGGGACATCCGGCCCGGTGAGCGTCCCCGTGACCGCGTACATCGGCACGTCGGCGACCTGCGTCGTACCGGGCGTCAGCCCGAGGAACGCGTCAACGTCGGCGCACGTCGGCGAGAAATTGGCCGTTGACACATTGCCCACGGTACCGAAGATCGCCTGACCATCGAAAAGCGCGAGATATCGATCCACGACAAACACTCCTCGATCGAGGCCCGACGGAATGCCGGGCAAATGATTCATCAACGCCCGCGTCGGTGGATGAGAAATGGCTCAGTGGCCGACGTTCGCGATGTCCGGAGGCTTCCGAGGGCCGCGACCCCGTCGCTGCTCCTGCGCCGCCAGGCGATCGTCGAGCCGACGGAGTTCGTCCTTCATCTCGGCATGGTTCTGAACATGCACCAGCTTGTCGATCAGGCTCTTGGCGGCCGAGAGCTGGATGGCCTGGCTCTCGCCGTCCTCGACCAGCTTGACGATCTTCTCGACGGCCTTGCCGATGTTCTTCGCCATCTTGCCGATGGCGCGATCCACGGCGCGACGGCGAAACTCGTCGACCAACTGCCGGAACGCGTCGGTGCGGTACCAGTGATATGCGGTCCCCCGCGCCACCTCGTGCGACTCACACCAGGAGGCGACCCTGCCGCCGGCGGCGATGAACAGGGCTAGATCTCGGAACAGGCTCTTGGGAAGTGGTCCGGCCATGGGTAATCGTCGTACGCGACGGGCAACTCGGCCCCATCGCGCTCCCGTGCCGCAACCGCGGTTCTCGACCCGCGGCGGGGTCGGCCGGCTTGCCCTCCAGGGCCGGGGATTGGGAGCGTGTTCGACACTCCTCGCTGAACATCACCAGACAGGGCGAGATCGAGGCCCATGACCACGGTCGTGAGACCGGGGTTCGGACGGGACGAACGTCCTCCAACCTCGGGCGTCAGCCCGATCCGCCCCGACGATCGCGCTCACGTGCGAGGTCGGAGGCAAGAGCCTCAGCCGGGCAAGAGACATGGAGTAGGTATCGAAAGGCATCCCGGAACGGACAACGATCAGATGACAAAGTTCCCATAATAATAGAATGCCTCAGCTTGCCAAAAACATTAACGCACCCATCGCCGGACCCGACGATTTCTCGGCGTAACTCATGCCAAGGGTGAGACATGAATTTTTCCGAAAATTTCCATTTTTCCGCGCCGGATTGCGTTGATCCGGGCGCATGGCCGGCACGGACCAGGCCGGTGTCGCGGGATGTCCAGGTGAGACCTGGACCCGGCAAGCTTATTCCGCAGGCGGCCATCCGCGTGGAAAGTGGCCGTACACGGCTTCGTAAGCCTGCACGGTCGGCGGCGGCGGGGCGTCCAATGCCTCCTCGATCGCCTCGCGATACCCCTCGTCCAACGACTCGCGCAGCTCGGCCAGTTCCCGGTCGTGTTCTTCCCGTTCCGCCTCCTTGGCCAGGGCTTCGGAGGGGGAGTAATTCAACCAGTCGGGCTGGTCTTTCTGGTCCAGGGCCTCCTTGAGCGGTCGGAAGTCGATCGCATGCAACCGGGGAAAGTGATAGACCCAATCGAGCCCACGATCGCGAAGTCGGCGGAAGATCATCCGATAGACCGGCGTGAAGTCGGCCCGGTCCGCGACCCAGCTCGTCCCCAGGTAGAAGTTCATGTAATCGTACTGCTCGCGGCCGGTCCGCCGATTCAGGTACTCGGCCAGGAACTCGCCGCCGCGCCGGAACGAACCGAGGTCGAGCAGTCGGCCATCCTCCGACGCGACCACCTCATGACCGTCGGAGAACACATCCCAGAGACACCGGCCGACCAGGTCGCGGACTTCGGACTCGACCTCGATGGGTTGCTCCAGAAAGTCGCCGGCGATCTCGTCGAGCGTAGGTTCGGGCGGCAAGGGACGCTCGTCGTCCGGCCTTCGCAGGTTGAGGATGTTGCGATGAAAGCGGAGCGTCTCCTCATAGATCTGCTCCACCGAGGGGTGGAAGACGGCCAGCAAGGGCGAGTTCTCCCAGCCGGCCGGTGCCAGCTCTTTCAGGACATCCGCGCCGTCGAATCCCTGGGGGAACAACCCGTCGAGTTCCTCCTCCAACTCTGCGTCGCTGTACGAATTCGCGTCGAAGTCCGTCATCATCCGCCTCGATCACCCGTGACAAGGTCTCTCTCACGCAACGGCTTGCCGATAAACGACACTCGCACCGGCCTTCCATCGGGTCGTCCCGATAGGACATGGCCTCCTCTCGGGACGGGTCCCGGGAGCCGGGCGCCATCGAGGACGACACCATACTTGAGGTCCGGGTCGCGTCGAAGGTTCGCCGTCCGGCGCACCTTGTCCTCGAGTTCGCGTCGTGATGGCGCAGGCAGAAGGAGCGCGAACGTCGTCTGACCTGTCCTTGAATAGATACAGAAACGCATCAGCACCATGACGGCGGTTGGCGTAACGAGGTGGCATCCTCTCGTGCAGTCCTTTGGCCTACGGCAACTCGAGCACCGCCCTCAGACAATCCTCGATCTGCCCCATGATCGAGTCGGACAAAACGCCGATTGTCCGCAGGATGAGTGCCTCGTCCCGCGTGAGCATGTCCTTGCAGGAGGCGTAGCACACCTGGCTCATGGGCCAAGATTGGTAATGGCCGGTATCCGAGTTTTCGTAGGGTGGGTGCAACCCACCATCCGAGCTTGGTTTGCGGTGGGTTGCACCCACCCTACACCAGAGGGATTACCAATCTCGGCCCATGAGCCGCACACCTTACTCAGCCCTGACGCCGTTTCCACTACCGGGTCGATCGCGACTTCGGTCCCGGGGATGCCGAAACGGCTGCCGGTGATCTTCACGAGGATCGTATCGTCGATCAGCCCGTTAAGATAGTCGGCCTGAACAACGACCGCCGGGCGACGCTTGCTCCCCGTCAAGTCGCTGAACGGCCAGTCCAGTTCGACGACATCGCCCCGGTTCATACGTCCTTCCGGATGAGGTCGTCATCGGCCGGATCATCCCAACCACGGCCGTAGGGCTTCAAGGTGCCGCGCGCGAGTTCGTAGATCTCACGGCGGATCAGCAGGTACTCCTGGCCCGTCCGGGGATCGACCACGACGGGCGGTTGTTCCAGCGTGTTGACGGCCTTCTGCTGATGTTCGGTCAATTCGATCATGGAAATACTCCGATCTCCTCAAGGGGCTCATCGAGAAGTTGCTCCGTGACCGCGGGGTATTCCAATGCCTGACTCATGCGCCTCCCCATGCAACCGGGCCGCGATTCATCGTCAAACCGTCCCGTGGCATTTTACCAGAAGCTACGTCCCCGTTTCGACCATCGCCGTCTCGAGCACCGCCTGTCCCGGATCGGCGAAGGACTCGGAGATCGACGCCGAACCCCGGAGCGGACCGGAGTCATGAACGATGAAGTCGATCCAACCGACCTGGAAAGGCGGCCGACTCGTCCCGACGCAGCCGTTCAACTGGTCGGGGAGGTTTGATCGAGGTCTCACCCCGACGCGCCTTCGGCCGAGCGGAGCCCCTCCAGATAATCGCGGCGGAGCTTGTCAATCCCCGTCTGATTCCGCGTCTTCTGCGTGGTGATCCCGCCATAGTTCCGTTTCAGGCTGCCGACCTTGCCGAGGCTCTCCTGGGTCGCCGTCACGAGGAACTCCCCGCCGTACTTCCCGATCAACCGGGAGTGCTCCACGCAGAGCCGCGTCTCCGGGATCGCCTCGACGCGCTCGGCCTCGATGATCGCCTTGCAGATCTCGCACGGCCTCGTCTTGCTCGACATCGGACGTCCTCCGTTGATGATAGAACTCTCCGAAACGACTCCGATCGGCCCCCAAAGCACGAACCGACCGGACAGGAGGTTCGTCCCCCGTCGGTCGGTTGTCGATGGATCGGTCTGTCGGTCGCTCGAGGTCTATCCCGCTATTGCCTCGGCAACAAGGTATCGCAAGTCGGTCAGGCTTTCCAGCCCGACACTCCCACGTAGGTCAGGCTTTCCAGCCTCAGTACTTCCCGAATGAACGATTTCGGCGTGTCACGTCACAACCGACTGTGGGACATCCCTTTCGGTTGCGACTGTGAGAACCAAACCATATAAGCTTTCGGCCACTTGCTCCAGCCACAGCAGCATCCGCTCCACCCGCAGCCGATCCCAGTTGTACCGCCGGCACCCCCGCCGCGGCGTTGACAGGACCACGTGATGCAGCCACACCCACAGGTTCCGCAGCAGCAGGCCGATCGCCACGTAGAAGAACCGCACGTTGAACTTCTTCGTCGTCGTCCGGACCCGGCACTGATTCATCTGCCGATAACTGGTCTCGATCCCGAACCGCTTGCGGTAAGTCGTCTTGACCCAGTTCACCCGCTTGGGGGTGATCCCCCAGTAGGCGTACACCCAGGTGTGCCATTTCTTTCGTCCGTGCCGATCCGTCGTCCGACCTCGCTTCACGCAGATCGACACCCGGGCGGTGGCCCGGCCCTTCTTCTTGGGGTCGCCCACCATATGGGTGAACCAACCGCTCTTCTTCATCAGCTTGAACACCATCGAGCCGCTGGGGCCCTCGGGATGATCGGCGGAGCGACCGTGGCAGGTCACCGGCATCAGGAACGGCCGGCGTGCCCGCTGCAAGTAGTTGATGATCTTGGCGTTGTAGAAGCCGCGGTCCAGCAGGAGCAGACCGGGCCGCAGCCCGGCCTTGCTCACCAGGAGCAGCAACTCCTGGAGGACATCCTTGAGCAGATCGGAGCGGGTCACCGGGGTGACCGCCAGGGTGAACCGCTGGCCGTGGAGCAGGACATAGGCGGTGGCGTAGGCGAAGAACGAGCGGGTGCCGGCCTTCTTCTCCGAGCGGTAGATCTTGAGATTGTCCAGACGATGTTCGCCATAATAGGGGATGAGGGTGAGGTTGACGCAGATGCGGAGCGGTCGCTTGCGGCGGCGGCGGATGGCCTTGGGCAGGTGGCCGCGGAAGGCGGCATTGACCTTGCGCTTGAGCTCTTCGAGGCAGAAGAGGTTGGCGTACAGCGCGTTGGCGTAGCTGGTCTGGCCGGGGCCGTCGGCCAGGCGGTCGCAGGTCTCGGAGATCGAGGAGATGCGGGCCGCGGCGGCGAAGAGGACGGTCAGGAGGATGGTGGCGGTGACCTTGCCCTTGCCGCGGAGGTCGAGGTGCGGCTGGCAGAAGTCGATGGCGAAGCGATAGACTTGGGCGGGTGTCAGGGTGGTGGTCGACTTGCGCATAGTAGCCTCCGTGATGAAGGGTTTCAGCACAAGTCATTATCGGAGAAGTGTTTGAGTTGGCCATCCCCTGCCACCCCTATAGCCCGCAAATTTGGGAAGTACTGAGGCTGGAAAGCCTGACCTGCCTTCTGGTCGATCTAAAGCGTCTTATGAACTGGTAGCACGAATTTCTCGGCATTTTCCGGCTGATAGGGGTAGGAAGGACCGACGGATCGGTCCCTCCCCCCTCCGAACCGTGCTGGCGGATCTCCCGCACACGGCTCTCCAGTTAGTGGTCTGACCTCGAAGAGGATTGGCAGGCTAACGCATGGGCGGCTTGCAAGCTATACAACCCCTGGTCAGCAAAGAAGGTGTTCTTCCAGCGGTGATGATCCGCGCCGCGGCCGCGCCCCCTCAGGCCCAGTCGTTTGCGGAGGAGGCTGCGAAGCCTCATCCGGATCCAACCGTCCACATTGCGGAACGTCGTCTTATAGCTGTGTTTGTAGTACCCAAACCAGCCACGCAGCGTCGGATTCAATACCCCGATGATCGTCCGAAGGCTCTGCCCGGAGCTCCGCTTCGTCTCCGCTCGGATCGTATCCTTGAGCTTCTTCAGGCTCTTGGCTCGCGGATAGCGCTTGCCGCTCGGCTCGAACCGATAGCCCAGGAACTCGAAGGCATCCGTCGTCGCGTCCACGATCCGCGTCTTGGTCGGATGCACGGTCAGGCCGGCATTCGCCGTCCAGTCCCGCACCAGCGCCAGGGCTCGGTTCGCCTCGTCCGGGCTTCGACACAAGATCACGAAATCATCCGCATAGCGCACCATCTCGAATCCCGCCGCGGCCATCTGATGGTCCAGCGGGTCCAGATAGATGTTACTCAACAGCGGGCTGATCACCGCACCCTGCGGGCTGCCCATCTCGGGGGTCCACTCGCGCATGTCGTCCAGGACGCCTTGCTTGAGGAACGACTCGACCAGGCTCAGCACCCGAGAGTCCGACACCTTCCGACCCACGAGGGTCATCAAGCGGTCGTGCGGGATCGTGTCGAAATAGCTCTTCAGATCGACGTTGACGATGGAGGTGTAGCCCGCCTTGAGCAGCTCGTCCACCCGGCGCAACGCGCCTTTGCATCCCCGTCCGGGGCGAAAGCCGTAGCTCTGCTCGGCGAATTCGTGCTCGAAGATCGGCTCCAGTACCATCCGCAACGCCGTTTGAACCACCCGATCTCGGACCGTCGGGATCCCCAGCGGCCGCCGCTCCGTCGTCCCCGGTTTGGGGATGTAGGGGCGGCGGATCGCTTGCGGCCGGTAGGTCCCCGTCCGCAGTTGTTCGCTGAGTCGTCTCAGGTCATCGTCCAGGTGGGTCGCGAACATCGCGATCGTGACATGATCGACCCCGGCGGCTCCTTGGTTGGCCGCGACTTGAGCGAACGCGGCTCGGAGGGTCCGTTCGGGATGGACCTTGTCGATCAGGCTGAACCATCTGCCTCCCTTGACCCCCTGTTCGAGGGCCGCCAACATCCGCGCTGTCCAGACCGTCGGTTCGACCCAGGACCATCGGTCCGGGGCCTCTCCGGCACGTATAGCCCTCGCGGGCACTGCCACCGGTTGGGATTCCGTCGTCTCGGTCATCGCGTCTCCACCTCCCTGCACCCCTTGGCTCCACCGGAGTTACCCGGCTTCTCGGCTACTATGGGTGCTCTGACTCCTGGACGCCCGGCTCTTCGGTTCCCGAAGGCGACATGAACACCGGCTTGGAAAGCGTCCAGGTCTCCCTGTGTCTTGTCATCGAACCTTCCGATCATTCCGTCTCCAACCACTTGCCGTCGTCCCGACACGACTCTGGGGTTTCCTGTGCCGGGCTTACCGGACCAGATCGCTCGTGGTCGCCCTTGATGAGGGGCCGTGCGTCATTTGGGCTTCGCCATCGGTCAGGAGGCTCGCCACGACGACCTGCCGAATCGAGTTCACTTGCGTTACGGACTGATCGTTCACCTCCGGTTGCTCTCCACCCCGCCTCGCGGCGGCGCAGTTACCATCAGTTACGGGATGCCAGAACATCCCGGCAGGGACTTTCACCTTGCTGATTCAATGCAATTACAGGCGCACTGGCCGGGGTCTGTGACCCCGGGAATGCCCACCGGCTACAGAAGGAGGTAGTTCATAACACGCTCTAATTGACGCCAACCCCGGCCTGGTTATTCGCGCGGACTGAGCGAGCGTTGCCCCAAGACCTCGCCGGGATTCGGCCGCGTGCTCACGGCTGTTCCTCGGGCTCCGAAGCCCACATTTCGCGATAGGAATGGACGTAGAAAGAGGTGGCGGCCGGGTCGATCGAGTCGTAATGGCGGCAGAGCTTCTTGTAGAGGAGCAGCGCCTCCGGGTCGAAGCAGAGATCCAGCAGAACGTCCAGCGTGTGCTCGATGTGGCGGATGTCTCTGGATTGGGCGCGCACGATGGAATCCACGATCGGTGTGTATTCCACCACCGCCCGACGGATGAGAACCGAGATCGATTCGACCTGGCCGCGGATGGCTTCCACAAGATCCGTCATTCGTCTCTCTCCGCAGGTGGGGCAAGATGGCAAACGCCAGGAATGGCAAATCCGTCGAATTCGAGGGATCTGCCGATTTTGGCAAATTTACTGCAATTCAAAGCAGCGACCATGATCGCCTCCCAAGACCCCAACTCACTGAGACTCCTCGCTGAAGGTCGCCAGACGGAGCGGGACCACGACACGTGACCATCGTCCGCGAGACCGTGGTCATGAGGCGGTGATCACCGAGGAGTTTCGTTTTCTGCGCGAGCCTTGCGCGTTTCTTAGAGGTCGCTTGTCCGATTCGTTCGGTCGAGCCATCACGTCGGCAATCCTCGGGAGGAAATCCTGGTCTGTACCATCTGGGAGTCATCCACGATAACCCAGAACCGTCAGCCGTGGGCTTCGTCCTTCCCGGACAAGAGCTCGGCCAGGTGCTCCCAGGAGACACGGGCCGAGGCGCCGGTGGTCTCTTCGAGTTCCTGGCAGAGGGCCTCGCTGGCGGCCTCGGCGGCGTCGGGGTCAAGGCCCTCGGCGCGCGACCGCTCGTCGATCCACTGATGGACCTTCCGGCGCTGGAGCTCGCTGTACCGCTTCAGCTCATAGAGCCAGGGCAGGCCGATCTGGACGACGATGTACTGGACGATCGGGAACATCAGCGCGACGACGGCCGACTCGACCACCACGCTGTACTGACCCGGCCGCGCGGACTGCCCGGCCCGTTCGATCGGTCCCTTCAGGTTCGGATCGGCGGCGATCGTTGCGGCGAATTCGACACTTCTCGCTGAACACCACCACATTCTCACGCGACGCGACGAGGTTCTTGCCCGGTAGGGGCTTGTGCTTCGCGTCGGCGACCTACCTTAGGAGATTTCGTTTCCCGGGCCTCGGGCGCAATCCAATGGCTCCAGATGTCGTCCAGCCGCAACACCACGAACCGGACCAGCGTCTTGCGCCGCCGCCACTTGTACCTCACCTTCTCCAGGAACCGGACCATCCGGTTGGTTCGCTCCACGTGATTGTTCGTCCGTACCCGCTGACTGATCGGATTGTGCAGGTAGGACATGATCTTGGGGAACTTCTCCTCACTCAATTGCTCCAGGGCTTTGCTCAATTCGGGCACGGCGAGAAAGGCCGGATCGCGGACGATCGCAGCCCGGCGGCAACTCGCCTGATGGTAGTCCTTGGGCGTGTCGAAGAGCCAGTAGATCCGCTCGGCGAATCGCCGCAACGTCGCCAACTCGGGCAGGTATTCTTGCATCCGTCTCAGGTCCTCCCCCTGCGACTCGTCGAGGTTCTCGGGGCGCGTCACGATCAGATGCCGGTGCTTGAACACGAAGGCCGATTTCTCCTTGAGCGTCATGCCGCTCCGGGGCCTTCGCTTGGCCCCCTTGCGGCCCCGCTTCTTCTTCCGCCCGGCCTGGCCGCGCCGCTGCATCCTCATCCGCAACCGTCGCAGGGCATCGAGGATCAGCTTGTTGATCTCCTTGACGATGTGCATAATCCGAACGCAATCGATACCTTGCGAACGACCCTTGTAATTCCGTTCAGGTCCACAACTCGTCGGTTCAATCCTCGACTTCCCCACCAATCCTAGCCCGACGCGGGTCGTGCCGACCATGTTGATCTCCCGGGAGGTCAACACCCATGCGTCGGCAACCCCGTGATCCTCGGCCACCGGAGTGGGTCATCCGCTCCACTTTCGTCCACCGTCGTGACGGCATCAGGCGACTCGGGCAGGCTTTCCAGGTCCTGCTCGGGTCGGCCTCCGATCACAATACCAGTCTCGAATATCATCATCGGAGTGCAGTCCATGCGGACCGCGATCTATGCCAGGGTCTCGACCGACAAGCAGGGGCGGGACCAGACGATTGACAGCCAGCTCGACGCCCTGCGCCGCTGGGCGACCGCCCGAGGCCACGACCTTAAAGACGAGCATATTTACATTGATGAAGGCTACTCGGGTGCGCGGCTCGATCGCCCCGCTCTCGATCGCCTCCGCGACGCGGCGAGCGAGGGCGAGTTCGACATCGTCGCCGTCTATACCCCGGACCGGCTGGCCCGGCGTTACGCTTACCAGGTCCTCTTGCTCGAGGAGTTCCGCAGGGCCGCTTGCGCCGTCGAGTTCATCGAGCGGCCCATCTCCGATGACCCGCACGACCAACTGTTGCTCCAGATCCAGGGGGCGATCGCCGAGTACGAGCGGGCCGTCCTCGCCGAGCGGTTCCGCCGCGGCAAGCTCCAGAAGGCCCGGGCCGGACAGTGGGGTGCTGGCCGCGCCCCTACGGCTATCGATACGTCCCAAAACGCGATGGCGTCCCCGGCTACCTCGTGATCGATGAAGCCGAGGCCGAAGTCGTCCGCATGCTCTACCGCTGGTTGATCGACGAGCGGACGACCGTCCGTCAGATCCTCAAGCGGCTGGCCGAAGGGCCGTGGCGGCCGCGCAACGGCAAGCGGCTCTGGTCCAACAGTGTCGTGCATCGGATCCTCTCGGACTCGCTCTACACGGGGACGGCGTACGCCAACCGGAACGAGCTCGTGGCGCCTCGCAAGCCACGGTCCACCGGCCCTCGGGCGGGCCTGCCGAGCTGCCGTAAGCGACGCCCGCCCGAGGAGTGGATCCCCATCCCGGTCCCCGCCATTATCGATGAGATTACTCATCAGCATGCGAGCGAGCAACTCGCTCGCAATTCGGTCCTCTCCTTCCGAAACAACACCCGCCACGAATATCTGCTCCGATGCTTGCTCACATGCCGGACTTGCGGCCTGGCCATGTGCGGCGTCACCACCAGCGGAGCCCGCGGGCATCGCGTGCATCGGTATTACACATGCCATGGTAAGGACACCGTCGCTCGCGACCGCGAGTGCCGCTGCCCGCAGGCCCGGACCAAGGCCGATGAGCTCGATGCCGCCGTCTGGGGCCATGTCAAGGGGCTACTCGAGGACCCGGGCACACTGGCCGCCCAGTTCGAGGAACGAGCCCGACAGGCCGAGGCCCTCGACGCCGACTCGACCGCGGCCGGCCAGAAGTGTGAGGCGCAATTGCGCCGACTCGACCGCGAGGAGCAGCGCCTAGTCGACGCCTACCAGGCCGAGGCGATCGGCCTCGACGAACTCAAGCAGAGACGTGAACAGATTCGATCGCGAAAAAATCTGCTCACAACACAGCATGATCAGGAGCGACGGCTGCGTTGCGAGCGCCAGACGGCAAGGGAAGTCTGGGCCGACCTGACGGCGTTCTGCGAGCGCGTACGGTCGCGGCTCGATGAGGCGACCTTGGCCGAGCGGCAGCGGATCTTGCAGTTGCTGATCGACCGGGTCATAGTCGGTGAGGATTCGCTGGAGATCCGCCACGTCATCCCGCTGGGCCGGCTGAAGGCGGAGTCGGCGAGCCCGAGTCCGACCGACCCCGACGGGTCAGGAGGTGGAGGGGGAAGCGATCCGGAGGAGACGCCGGCCGACCTTGGTGCGCGATTGCGTTCGGATGGTGTGGAATACGCACAGCTGATGGTCCGCCTCGGGCCACAATCCCGCCAGGACGGCCGGGTAGAGGTTCGAGCCGTCGGTGATCACGACACCGGGCATCAGCCCCCAGTTCTTGAGGTTCTTGAGGAATCCCCTCATGTGCTCCTGATCGTTGGCACTGACCAGGGCGAAGGCCACGGGCAGGTCGCGGATCGGGTCGGTTGCCAGCAGGAGAGTGAACTGACCCAGATGCAATTCGTCCACGCAAAGCGTGCCACTGAAGTTATCCAGGACCATGCGGCGATGGTCGGCCAGATCGAGTTGCCCGGCGCGGTCGCGGAGCACGTCGTAGACGAAGCCCGTGGACAGATCGAGCAGGAATTCGCGGTGGAGCGACTCCAGCGTCCGTTCGATGTTCATGCCGTCCTTGAGGATGCGATCCAGGACCAGGTCGCGGACCTTGTTGTCGTAGTGGGCCCTGGGGAGCACGCCCTCGGGGGTGTTGCGGAAGGTCGTGCAGCAATCGCACTTCGCCCGATACTCGCCGCAGGTGATCTCCAGATAGACGATGGCCTTGTAGGCGACGGTTCGGACCAGGCGAGGGTCCAACTTCCGTGCGCGTCGGCCGAGTTTGCCGCACTTCGGGCAGGGGGCCTTCTTGGGAGGCAGTGAACCGGTATAGTGACGATCGTGGGTGCATCGGTGCCCATGCTTGCGTCCTTTCGTGGTGAGGGGTGTCCAATCCTCATTCACGGGGACGCAAGCCCTAACTTTCAAGAGCAAAACGGCTTATCCCAGGCCAATCTCCCTGTGGTGTTCGGCGAGAAGTGTCGCGAATTCGGTGCGGTCCATGGCGGTCTCGTCCCTCGGTTGGGTGTTCGGTTTCCGGGTCCTGATGAACTTGCTCGGCATCCTGCTCGGCTCGGCGGCCCTTTGTGGAGTTCGACCTATCCCGTCTTCCCAGCGATAGCCTCTTCAATCTGTTTGATGAATGCCTGTGCCTTTTGCACGTCATACACCGCGGCGGGGCCATAGGAGGCGAAGCCGTCCCGTGCGGTTTGGGCGTATTCTCGGGCGTCCTCAAAGCGACCGGATTGGTAAAGTGCCACCGCGACATTCATACGGGATTTTGCGGCGCCGTCTCTGTTGTCTTGCAATTCGTGGTAATGGATCGACTTGCGGTAATGCGACAGGGCTCACTCGTTATCGCCGGCCACTGTGTAGGCCGCACCGAGCATGTGATGCGCGACGGCACAATCGTTCACCTCATCCTCTGGAATCAGCTTGAAGGCTTCATGATACGCCGCGAGGGCCGCGCCAATGTGCGCGTGCAACGTCGCATCCGGTTCCCCGAAACCTTTGGCCTCCTTGAATCGCTCCAAGGCCAGAGCACCCAACTGGTTATAGCATTTCCCCCGACCAGGCCGGTCCCGTTCGTTACGCATGTCGAGACTACGACGATACCACCGTTCAGCCTCATTCAGGTCGCGGACGGACTTTATGGCCATATAGGCAGTACCCAAACTAAATGCACAGATGGCAGCTTCGTCACGTTCGCCGATTTGCTCGGCAAGCTCAAGTGCCTCTGTATGGAAGGCGACACAATCAGGCTCCTCGAGCTTGCGCCGGATCTGGCCAAGAGTCTCCAGCGAATCCGCGAGCGAGAGAATGGTACGCCTGTCTACTTCGGACAGTTTCGGAAGCACGGCCTTGAGATACCCCCGAGAGACCGGTAGCCTATCGGTTGAAGTTTGTCCGCGTTCCGCTCCGTTCGTCCCAGCCTCAGCGCTGCTATTGGAATGATCCGTCGGTTTGGAGTATCGGGCCACAACCTCCTCGGCAGAGCGACAATAGTAATCCACACAGAGTCGTGCAAGTCGCTCGGCCTTCGCCCAATCATGCCTGTCCCGCGCGAGCTGCACTCGATATGCGGTGACCAGTCTCCATCCGTCTTCGCTCCTAGACAGCGGTCCGTCGGTCGCAGGATCCACAAAGTGGTGTTCGATCTCGTCAACGAGCCTTTTCCACTCAGCTCGGCGACCCCTATGCCTGTAAAGTAACTTCAAGCCTTGCATCGTAGCCAATACTATATCCCACCAGCCGTTCGTACGGGCCAGTCGGCGGGCATAAAGAAAGTTGGCCTCTTCGTTGGCGAGTGCGACGATTGCAACGGGCTCGCCCTTGCTATTCTCCTTGAAAAAAAACTCCCCCAAAGCAGCGATTGCCCATGCATAGCCCGAATTAGACGACTGTTTCCGCATACTTCCCCGCCGGTATGATCATCGGACATGAGAGTCATGGGCTCGGCGTAATAGCCTTCGTGCAAGCTCTTGAAGAACCAAGGTACGGCAGGGTGGATACTGTAATAGCCGCCGCCGTAGGCCGTCAGAAGGCCGATCTCGGCAGCGCGGTCGAGAAGAGCGATGCCCGCTTCTCGTGTCATCCCACGCACTTCGGGCAGGCACCACTCCGCTTCAGGTTTTCCCATTCAGGTCAACGCGTCTACGTCAACGAAGCCCTGGAAGAAGTGCAGCAGGGCCAGTTGCTTGCGTTCGTCGTCGCTGAAAGCGTGGTCGAAACCATAGCTGAGCGAGGCACCAAGCGATTTCGAGCGCCCCTCGGTCGGCTCGTCGTCGAACTTCGCCGTGCCTGCTCGCAAATGGTCCGCAAAGGTCTCGATCTGCTCCTTCGTCCTGAGATCATCGCGCAGAGCCTGGCGGACGAGCACGGTGGTGGTCAGTGGGTTGCCATCAGTGAACCGTAAGAGGGGCTTCCAGGCATCCACATCCGTGATAGGTCGCCCGCGCTTCTCGGCAAGTGCCCGGGCCAGTTGCACTCGCTCCAGCATGGGCATCGGAGGGATCTGGACCCGACGCGGAAGGTCACTCAGCTAATCGCGCTCGTCGCGGCGGCTGGTGAGCAGAAACTTCGCTTTGGTCGTGCGGGCATCGCGGAGAAAATCGGCCAGCTCCCGCTGCTCCAAGTCACTCCACGCCGATGGCGTCCCCTTGGGAAACCCGGCGATCGGCTCGACGTTGTCCCAGATCCAGAGGATGGGGATCTGCTCCAAGACCTGGAGAGCGGCATCACGTCTTTCATCGAGATCGGTGATCGCATCCCAAGGCTTCTCGCCACCGTCCTTGTTTCGATAGCGGATCCGCGGACCGAAGACCTCCCCGATATCGCTCAAGACGTTGAACAGCGGCCTATAGGTCGTAAACGACGTGAACAAGACTGCATGGGCTCCGGTGCCCAAGCCGCCCGTGAACTGATACCAGCGGGCAAACTCGGCTGCGGCGGTGGTCTTACCACTGCCCGCATAAGCATGAAAGAGCACGACCGACTGAGTGTCCAAGGCTCGGTCGAGGGCGTGCAACGTCTCGTCGCGGCCGAAAAAGCCGGCATCGGGCAAGCGCGGAAGCTCGTTGTCGATCGCCCCCCGGCTGGAGATGGTATCTCCAGCCTGGAGCGTGATTGTCAGGCCATCGGTCTCCTTCCGGGCGGGAAAGAGTGGGATCGGCATGGCCTCGTAGACGACCGGCACGCACCAATCCTGGAGGGGGCGAGGATCGTATGCGACGCGGCGATCGGGATTAGCTGCCAATTGCTTTCGGCCCATCGTGACCGCGGCGCCGAGCGTCTGGCCGCGGACGAGCGAGGCATACAGGTCGGCGACGAACTGGGCAGCCGTAACGACGTAGACGTTGTAGCGCATCGCCACTACGCCAGCCACGCCCGCGTCCATCACCTCCTGGGCCAGCGTGCCGAAGGTGCGTACCCGCTCATGAGGGTCGTCTGAGACCTCGGTCGATTGAGGCTGAGCGTTCGCTTTCGTGGGCTCGCCGGGTTTGATCGGCTCATCCTCGACCTCGGCGTGGGCACTGCGGCAGGCGTTCAGGACGAGCACGGTCACGTCGGTCTCGGACAGCAGGCCACCCAGTTGGGGACCACCGACCAGCGCGAGATTGTCCGGATGCTGAGGGTCCTCAAAGACGAGAAATCCGTGCCGGCCGGTGCGCGGGGCCGAGTAGATGACCGGGGACAGCCTCTTGAGGGCTTGGACCGAATTGCTCTGGCCGGTCAGCTCGGCGTAAATCCCGTGCCCATCGAAGTGGACAATGTGGTAGGGCTTACCGTCGGCCTTGGCTCGGCGGAGCACGCAGCCCAGTTGGTCGAAGGTCGGCGGGCGCAGCACGTCGAGTTGGTAGGTCGCTTGAATCGGCTCGCTCAGTCCTTTGATCAACCGTGTGGCGACCGAGCGGAATGGGACGTCGTGACCGGCACGCGGCCGACAGATCACCAGGAGGATGCGGATTGGTCCCGACCTGGTCCTGGGTACCTGGGGCTGCTGTGCCGAATTGGGGTGGGCACGGACGAAGGCGGCGGCGCGAAGGGCCAGCGGGGTGTCGGTCTTGGGGTCGCGGATCAACTCCCAGGGGATGGCCGTCGCGCCTTCGACCGAGGTGACGACCTCGACGTGGGTGTCGCGGAGATTGTCTCGGATCCTGGACCAGAGGTCACGCGTGTCCTCGTCGAAGTGGAACACCTTGCGGAAAAGGTCCGCGCCGATCTCGACCATTCGATTTTCGACGCGGGCTGCGATCGTTGGAGTTGGGGCATGGGGATCTTGGAGAAAGTCTTCCAGGTACCAGCGCAGGTTTTCCCGATCCTGCTCCGGGATCTGGAGTTCGAAGGTGGCCATGGCCGTCTGGCGAGGCTTCTTGTCCGCCTCGAATTCCAGCTCGACGCGATAAGTGTCGTTCGCCCCATCCGATTGGGTGATTCGAAGTCGAGGCATCTCTCGCCGCCTTCACCGAGCGAAAAGCAACCGGCCTTCGGTTGTCACTTCTACATTGTCGAGAACGAACCATCATAACAGGTGATCGCCTGAACCGATAGACTGGTCAAAAAAGGCGTCCTTCTGGCGCGAGGATGCCGCTGCGAACCGGTCGGGTGGAGCAAAAGTATTAGGTCGCGAATTCGTTCGGCTCAAAGTGACAAACTTGTGGTTGAGAGTGATTGTCGTGCGGACGGAGAGATGCTGGCACCAAAACGGATGAGGCCGAAACTGCGATGACCACCCGAGTCTTCCCGGATAGAATGGGGACTCGAGATCGGAGTCCGTTATCAATATCGAGCCTGAACGGGCCGGAGTCATCGTGATGAAGACAATTCACGCGATCTGGAGAAACGGCCAGATCGTCCCCACGCAACCGGTTGACTGGCCCGAAGGGACCGCGCTGGCAGTCGAGCCGATCGAGGAATCCCTCGTGGTCGATCCCGAGGGGGACCTTCTCGGCGACGACCCTGCGTCGATCGTGCGCTGGCTCGCCTGGTTCGACGCGCTGGAGCCTCTCAATTTCACGCCGGAGGAGGAGGCGGCATGGCATGCCGCACGGCGCGAGCGACGGGCTTGGGAGAAGTCCAAATTCGACGAAAGGGCCGATCGGCTCAAGGGGATATTCGAGTGAGGCGATACTTGCTCGACACCTGTGCGATGGGCGATCTCATCAATCGCCGCAAGGGCGTCCATGAGCGTGCCAGGGTTGCCCGCCTAGGAGGGGCAAAACTTGGCACATGCATCCCCGTGCTCGGTGAGCTATTCTTCGGGATCGAATTGAGCCAGACCCGTGAGGAGAATCGCGATCGGCTGATGCGGGCCATAGTTGGCCTCTCGTTCTGGCCCTACACACGCGAGGCCGCCGAGGAATATGGACGACTTGCCGCACACCTCAGGCGAGTCGGACGAACCATGCAACAGGTCGACATGCAAGTCGCGGCCATCGCGCTCACTTTGAGTCAGTGCACCGTCGTCAGTGAGGATACCGACCTGCTCGCCGTGCCAGGCTTAAGCGTCGAGAATTGGGCATCATAAGCCGGCTGCTCGACCGAGAGGGCGGAATGTCGAACGTGTCTCAATGAATCGGCATTTCTTCACGATCTGTGCCTTCATGGGTCACAACCGGGGTCCGTTCTTTTCGTCCTCGATCTCGAGACTTACGATAACCTGCGCGACCCACGCCACATGGTCCCATGGATTCTGGTCGTCGTAGTCGTGCCCGATGAGGTCAGCGACTGGCTCATTCATTCCGAGGCCAGCCTGGCCCTCCACCACTGCGGCTACTGGTTCTCGCTCCGTGACCTGATGCCCAGCCAGAATGAGACAGATCAGGCGATTCATATTCCACGGGCGCAACAATTCACGGTTGATGCCTTGACGGGAATGATGGAGGGGCTTGGCTCGGGAGGATTGCCATGAACGTGAAGATCATCGATGTAGGACCCCTGTCCGCGCTGCGGCCGCTCGAAGTGGTCTCCTATCTCCGTTCGAGTGGCTGGACGAAGGCCGCGGAGAAGCCCGGGAACTGGTCGCGGTGGGTACGTGCCGATTACGAAGGCGAGGAATTCGAGGTCACCGTCCCGCTCAACCACCAGTTCCGCGACTTCGCCGTCCGCATGGGCGACGTGCTCCAAGTGCTGGCGGTATTCGAGGCACGTTCGCAACTCAAGATCCTCCGTGATCTGATTGTCACGGGGTCGGAAGTGATTCGTTTGAGACTCAGTAGTTCCAAAAGTAGGCGGGCATAGCGAAGGTGCAAGGTAGATGGACGCAAGCTCCCCCCGAATAATGACTTTAGAGCACAGAGTCAACATCGGAGGGAGCCATGCGCCCGCCCCATCATATCCTCGACCGCGAGAAGGTCTACCGCCTCGCCGCCGAGCACCTGCAAGCCCACTTGCAATTCCGCGACTACAAGAAGAAGACCTCGGCCCAACTCCTCTGTTCGTTGTTGCTGGCCGCCGCGGCCCGCATCACCTCGTTGTCCGACGCCTGCCAGCGCCTCGACGATTCCCCGTCCGACGAGACGGCGCAAGGCCCTCTTGGCCACCCTGCCCGACTACGCCGAGTTGCAGCGGCGGCTCAACGTCGCCCTGGCCGGGTACCTGCCCAAGGTCCTTCGCCGGCGACTCCAGAAGCTGGCCATCGACCTGACCTTGATCCCCTACCACGGCAAGCCGTTCCGCGATCTCGACGAGATCTACCGCGGCCAGGCCAAGAGCGGCACCAGCCACTTCCACGCTTATGCCACCGCCTATGTCATCCGCCACGGGCATCGGTATACCGTCGCCTTGACCGGCGTCAAGAAAGGCGAGCCACTCAAGGATGTCGTCCGACGCCTGCTCCGTCAGGCGGCTCGTGTCGGTGTCCGAGCTCAGCTGATCTTACTGGATCGCGGCTTCTACAGCGTGGCCGTGGTCCGCTACCTCCAGGCGGCGCGCTACCCGTTCGCGATGCCGGTGGTCTGCCATGGGCTCTCGCCCAAGCGGTCCGGCGGCCCGACCGGCAGCTACGTCTTCCGGACCTGGAAGAAGAGCGGCTGGTCGACCTATACCCTGGCCGACTCCAAGAAGCGGACGGCCACGGTGTCGATCTGCGTCAAGTGCGGCAACTATCGAGGGCAGTGGAAGCGGCACGGCCGGCAGGCGTTGATCTATGCCTACTGGGGGTACCGGCCGACGTCGCCCGACTCGGTCTTCGAGACCTACCGGCTCCGGTTCGGGATCGAGACGAGCTATCGTCAGATGCACGAGGGTCGGATCCGGACGACCACCCGCCGGCCGGACGTGCGGTTGCTCTACGTGGGGATCGCGCTGGTGCTGCGGAACCTGTGGGTGTGGTTGCACTATACCCTACTGGCGATGCCGCGCCGGGGCGGTCGCGTGATCCTGTTGGAGCGGCTGCGCTGGGAGACGCTGCTGCTGTGGTCGCTTCATGTGGTCGAGGCGGCCCTCGGGATCACCGATGCCACCTACACCGAAAGGGATGTAGAATATAAGCTTACGTTGTAGTGGCCAGATCGACTTTTTTTGGAACGACTGAGCCTATGAACCGCAGCCTTCACGCCCGCCGGGGTGAAGCCGCACACGATCCCCGACCAGCAGAGGACTCGAATCACGTCATCCCCATCGCCTTCATCGCCGCGGTCATCGGGTCCGAGTAGAAAACGGGATCGACCCGCTCCACGATGTCTCCCGAAACCTCGAGGAAGTTCCGCTTGTTCTCCAGCGGGACCAGGGCCCGGCGCGCCCCGTTGTCCATCCCCACCTGGAGCGGCTCGGCCAGCGACCGCACGGACTTGATGTTCCCCTGGATGCTCAGGTCGCCCAGGATCACCAGGCCCGGCAGGGCCGAGTGCCGCTTGATCGCCGAGTAGACCGCGACCACCAGCGCGACCCCCGCCTCGCACGTCACGCGATTGCTCAGCAGGTCGATCGCCTCGACGTGGAAGTCGGTCGTGTCCACCTGCTGGCCGACCCCCATCTTGACCTTCTGGCCCTGGAGATAAGCGAACGCCCGCTGGATCGACTCCTTCATCGGCCCCTCGATCCCCCCGGCGATCTTGAGCTTGCCGGTCCCCGGCGAGCACCCGACTTCCAGCCGGTACAGCCCGACCCTCCCCTGGTCGTCCACCGACGCGGCGTAGACCGACCCGGGCGCCAGGGGATCGGCCGCGATCATGTCCCGTCCGCCCTGCTCGGGCACGCCGACGAACCGCTCCTCCCGGGTCTCGCCATCGAGATAGCTGAACGACGTCTGGTGATACTCGAACGAGCCCATCTTCTTGAGCTGTTCCTTGACCCGCCGCCGGCCTTCGAGCGCCAGCTCGACCAGCTCCGCCAGCTCGTCCCGGGAGACCTCACCATGCGGATACAGCAGCTTGGCCAGCCCCGAGACCGTCTTGCGGACCGCCTTCACATCCCGCGCGTTGAGGTGCGATCCCAGCGCGAAATGCCGGTCGATCACCTCTGTGAAGTTGTGCTTGCGCAGCTCCCTCAGCGCCTCGGCCAGGTAATCGACGACGAACCCGTAATGGTCCGTGAAGAACTCCACCCGCATCTTGGGGATTTCCCATCCGGGAATGTAATAGTGGAGCCGGTCGATGAACGCCATGTCCTCACGGATCACATCGGGCATCGGCGAGAACAGGTGCGAGGATCGGACCATGACGTCCACCGGCTGGTTCGTGTTGCCGAACATCGCGAGCGAGGCCATGCCGGAGAGCGCGTCCTTGCCCCGGGCGAAGGTGCCCGACTCGCAATACGTCTTGAGCGTGGTGATGACCTCCTTGGGCATCTTCTGGAGGTCGGCCACCTCGTCGAAGGCGATGGCGTCCCAGATGCCGACCAGCCCCATCTTGCCGGTCCCCATGTTATAGAAGAGGTTGGCGACCGTCGTCGGCCCTGTTAGCAGGATCGCGTACGGCGACAACTCCTGGTAGGCGTAGCTCTTCCCCGTCCCCCGAGGTCCCAGCTCGACGAGGTTGTAATTCGGCTCGCACAGGGGCAGCAGGCGGAGCAGGAACAGCAGTTTCAGCCGCCGGTCGAAATGCGACGGCTCCATGCCCACGCTGCGGATCAGCAGGTCGATCCACTCGTCGGAGCCGAACTGCCGCCGGCACTCCCGATACTCGTCGAGATCGAACGTGGCGACCTGGATCGGCTTGATCCCATCGATCCAGAACGGACTCCGCTTGCCCGAGGCTTCTTCATCATACTGGTGCCGGATGTCGATCTGCGCCCAGATCCCCCCCATCAGCAACCGATCGAATTCCCGGAGGTAATGCTCGGGGATGTGGACGAACTTGTGCCCGAAGTTGACCAGCTCCGCCCAGTGCTTGTCATCGTCGGAGAGGTAGCGGACCTTCACCTTGTCGATGAGCGTGTGCTTGCCCTTGTCCTTGATCAGCGACTGGACCTTGTTCGCCTCGTCAGGCCGGACGAAGTTCGACGAGATCGTGTTGTTGACCACCCGCAGCCCGGCGTCGATGGCCGCGGGGTCATCGGTGGCGCAGTATTTCCCGAGCAGGTATTCGAGGACGAAGACCGGGACATGCGCCCCGACTTTGACCTTGCGGACCAGGTCCTTGCGGACGACCTTGCCCGCGAACACCGTCGAAGTCTTCTGGTCCAGTTCCGGCATGGCGGCACCATTCAGGGTCTGTTCCCGAAGAGTCGGGGTCAATCTTGTAGGGTGGGTGCAACCCACCGATCTAACACCTCGGCAAACGGTGGGTTGCACCCACCCTACAATCGTCTAAACGGGCCTCTGGAACGCACTCAAAGGATGTTGGTCACTTCGATCTTATCCAGGTTAGCCAGTTCGGTCCCGCTCGTCGAATCGAGCAGGCTGACGCCCACCGTCTTCTGCCCGATCTCCTCGACGTTGACCATCAAGGTCACGGTATCCGGCTCGATCTGCCTGGGGTCACTGGCCGACGCCCGCAATTGCACATCGCCCGTCGCCTCCTCGAATCCGTAGGAGGCACTCACGGGGGTCGAGACGCACTTCCCCTTCGCCCGGATCTCGACCCGAACCTTGGGCGGCTCCAGGCCGAACAGCCCGGTGCCCGAGCCGCCCACCTGGACCGAGAAGAACCGGGTCGAGAGCTTCTTCGATCCCGTCGACAGGATCCATTGAATCCCCACGGGAGGCCCGGCGAGAGCCTGGGCCGTCGGCGTCATGACCATGACGGGGATGATCACCTCCTGCGGCGAGAGCCCGCCGTGGAAATACGCCCGCGCCCCGCCCTTGGACTTGAAGCAGGCGAATCCGTAAGGCGTCGCGAGGTCCAGCTCCTCGCTATCAACCCCGAACGTCCGCAAC
Organism: uncultured Planctomycetota bacterium; assembly: GCA_963777695.1. Classification (GTDB taxonomy): domain Bacteria; phylum Planctomycetota; class Planctomycetia; order Isosphaerales; family Isosphaeraceae; genus CAVZRC01. The sequence continues at coordinate 3,214,482 of CAVZRC010000004.1, read as the reverse complement.
GGGACCCGCAGGTACGACGGCTCGGACGTGCCCCCGGAGCCCACCCAGACCCGTCGATGCAGGTCGGCCGTTTCGCCACCGGGGGCCTCGATCTTCATGTCCTCGCCGACCTCCTCGCCGAAGAGATGCCCGTGGTCCGCGGCCAGGACGATCGTCTTGACCCCGAGGCTGGCCAGCACCCGAACCCCGCGCCGCAGGTCGTTGAGCACCCCATCCATCTGACGGCGAGCCTGGGTGATGTTGTCGGCCTCGCACAGCTCGTCGATCTCCTGCGACGTGATCAGGACCAGCCCGGACCCCTGGATACCGTCGCGCACCTTCTTGGACGGCTTCAGCAGGTCGTAGAGCTTGGCGTCGAAAACGACGGCCCCGGCGTGCGCCTTGAGGAAGGCCACCCGATCCTTCCGGTCCTTGATGACCGTCCGGTCGATTCGCAGGCCCAGCTTGCCGAGTCCGACCGCCACGATCGTGGCCCCCTGATCGGCCCTGGGCAGCATGGCCGCCATGCCGACCTCCGTGATCGTCGGCGCGGTCGCGAGGGCAGGGCGGATGGTCAAGTCGAAGTCGGCCTTGAGGACCTCGGCCAGCTCGCGAGCCATCTCGTACCGCAAGGCATCGACCCAGACATACGCGACCTTCCCGTCGCCCAGATGGGGCTTCACCTGCGTCGCGAAAACCTGAACCTGCCGTAGCAGGCCCGCAAGCGGATGCTTGGCCTTGCCGTAGCCGGTGACGAACAGCCTGGCCAGCTCGGAGGCGACATCGGTGTATCGACGCTCGGCCTTGAGGATCAGCTTCTCCAGATCCGGATGCGGGTCGCCCGGCTCGGGCTCGAAGTGATACCACCGGCCCTCCAGATGGCGGTGGTGCGTGTCAAGCAGGCACCAGGGATGCTCGCCCTCCGCATAAGCCGCGACCAGGCCGGGGACGGTCGCCGGGGCGTCCTTGAGCGCCCTGGCCACCCGATCGGCCTCCAGCAGCACCTCGGCGGCGGCGGCGATCAGCGCCCAGTGGGCCTGGATCGTGGGCGTGACCTCGGCCCAGAACCGGGATTGCCGCGACAGGGCCAATTCCAGGAGTCCCCGTGAGGGCTCCCCGAGCAGGGCCTCCTCGACCCGGTGGAGCAAGGCCCACTCCAGGCTCGGGAACGTTTCAGGGACGATTTCGTTGCGGGGTTCGGCGGATTCGAGGAACAACGGACAACGGACAACGGACAACGGACCAAAGGGATCGATCTTGCGGGCGGCGGCGACGTAGCTATCCCGCACGTCCCGGCGTAGCCTCCAGGTGCGGGCCAGGTTCACGCAGGCGTCGCGTGCGGCACCTGCGGTCGCGACCTTGGCCGAGGCGAGCGCGGGGGCGCCGCCGAGCCCAGGCAGGCCACGAGGTCCGTCATCAGGACATGTTGGGCGACGCGGGTCTGCAACTCCGGCAGGGGGATGGTCGCGGCGAGGTCGACCTCGAACGCTGATCGAAAGAGCCCGACGAGGTCTTCGATCGCCGCCTTCTTCTGGACCTCCGCGTCGTGCCGGTCGCTCGCCAGGAAGGCGAGTGCGACCTCCTGGGGATTACCCGTGCCGAAGATGAGGGAGAGGACGCCGCTGTCCTTCCGCTCGCCGATGGAATCCAGGTCGGCCAGGCTGAGCTTGCCTGCCTCGACCTGCTTCTCGATCTCAGCGGCCTCGGCCTCACTCCGCAGGGACCGAAGGGCATTGAAGGCGACCAGCGAGAGCCGAGTGGTACGGGATGGTGATTCGCCCTTCGGCTGCATCACGACGCCCGCCGCCTCCAGCTCGATGAGGGCGTGGTCGGTCCCTCCCTGGTCCATCGGCACGTAAACGACCAGCCGGGGTGGTTCCAGGTCGGCCAGGAGCGGGTCGATCTCCCGCCGGAGCTGGAGGAAAGAGCCATCGTAGTGGGCGATCGTTGTCTCGGGCAAGTTCAGGGAAGAGGCGAGAGACCGGTAGTGCCCCTCGGGGTCGTACCAGACCACGAGGCCGGCGTCCGCGACCTGCTTGGCGACCAGTTGAATCAGATGTTTCGTGACGACGCCCTGACTCATTCGCTCACCTTACCAGAGCCGGGTTATTCCGTAGGCATCGGGCTGGGCGTCCACGCTGACGACCGGCAGCTTCTCGATCATCGACTGTGCGACGAGCAGTCGGTCGAAGGGGTCTTTGTGGTGCGGTGCCAGCGACTCGACGGAAGTCGCATGGATCATCTCGATCCCGAGGAGGTCGAAGCCGTTCGTCGCCAGTTCGCGGGGTTGAAACGTCATGGCGGGTTCGCCGAGGTCGAGCTTCTTGAGGCCGACCTTGATCGCGATCTCCCAGCAGCTCGCCACGCTGACGAGTTTGCGGTTCGCCACGTCCTGGATCAGGGCCTTGGCCGTCGGTGAGAGCTGGGCATCGTCCCAGACGAACCAGAGGAACGTGTGGGAATCGAGGAGTAGGTTCACTCCATATACTCCTTGAACTCTTCGAGCGGGGCGTCGAAATCGGGAGCCATCCAGTGGGGTCTACCTTTGCGCTGCCCGCCTTGCACGGCCACTGGGTCTTCGGCTCGCTGCGGGACAGCCTGGCCACGGGCTGGTTGTTCTCGGTGATCACCAACTCTTCGCCCGGCGAGAGGTTGTGGATCAGATCAGACAGTCGGCTCTTGGCCTCTTCGATGGAGATGGTGGTCATGAGGGTCTCCTTGGTCTTTCGCGTCGCATTCCTCAATCGTCCTTTGTTCTTGGTCACTGGTCCTTGAGGGTCAAGGACGTTCAGAGCCTATCTCGGAAGGTCTTTGTAGGGTGCTCTGTGAGCACCGATCCTGTGTGCTCCGGCGAATTCGGTGCTCGCAGAGCACCTTGCGAGTCGGACAGCGAGGCTTCCGAGACAGACCCTCACTCCATGTACTCCTTGAAATCGTCGAGCGGGTCGTCGAAATGCTCCATGGACAGGACCGTCCCTCGCAACGTGCCCAATCGGGGGACTTTCCGCGGTTCACCTGGCGGGGCCGCAGGCACCAGCCGGGCGATGGGCTGGTCGTCCTCGGTGATGATGACCTCCTCGCCGGGGGTCAGCCGATGGATCAGCTCCGGCAGTCGGCTCTGGGCTTCCTGGATCGAGATGGTGGTCATGATGGTCTCCTGGGATTTCCGGATTTCCGAGCCCTCTCCTCTGAATTGTTCAGGTGGCTGGGGAAGTGACCAGCCCCTTCTCACGCAGTTGCTTGCCGATCGAAGACCAATCGTACTTGCCTTCGAGGAGTTCTTCCCAGTAGTTCTTGGCCTCTTTCCACGGGACGAGCTCTCGAAGCGGGGCGATATTCAGGACGACGCCATCATTGAGGTCCGGGACCAGATGCAGGTTCGCCGCGCGGCGGAGCCTGTCCTCGAAGTCCCGCAGCTCGGAGAGGAACGCTTCCTGCCGCTCGATGTCCTTGTCGATCTTCTTGGCCCCCTTGTCGGCGGCGCCGAAGGCGGTCTTCTGCGACCGCAGCTCGCCGAGGCGGGACTCCTCGCGGCGGACCTTGGGCTCGACGTCTTTGAGCAGGGCCGCGAAGAGGATGTCCTTGTCGAGCCGATGATAGTAGACCCAGAGGGCATAGTTCTTTTTCGACGACTGGAGCAGCCAGTAGATCGGCGCCTTGCGGCGGCTCTTGGAATATCGCTTGATGTGATCGTCCCAGAACCCGCCCGCCCCCGGCTTGCGGAAGTAGTCCCGCAGGTCGGCCACGCCGAGGATCTCGCAGGCTTCCGCCTCGATGGCGTCGGCCCGGTCATTCCAGATCAGTTCGAGGACATCGCGGACCCGGCGGATGATGTCGTCGGGGTGGTCGGGGTCATCGACGAGGATGCCGTCCCAGTCGACGCGGAGGGGGTATCCCTCGGGGGTCTGCGTGAGCGGCAGGCCGTCCGGTCCCTGCAGCATGCCGGGCGAGCAGACGGGCAGGGGATCGAACGGGTCGGGCAGGGTAGGTGTAGGCGCCTCGCCGGTGGCGAAGCGGACATCCCACCGGCCGAGGACGCAGCCGACGGCGTAGGAGATCAGCTCCGCGACCCGTTGTTGACCATTTTCGGAAGAGGCGGCAGATGACATGAATGAGCCCTCGTCAAGGGACAAGCGTCTGCGCCCAGGCCACGACGTCGTCGGCGATCTCGATAGCCTCCTGGTGATGCGCCTGAGTCGCCGGGGCGGTCAGGCCGGGGTAACGTGCCAGGGTTGCGTAGACAGTCAGCTTCGGAGCCTCCTGCACATCCGCCGGGATCGTCAGACCTTGCTGTTGCAGGCCGTTCAGCAACTGGGCCAGGTCATGGATGAACGGGAAGGGCCAGCCATTTTGTTGATAAACGGCCTTGATCGCCACCTCCGCGGCCTGTTGTGCCATGTAGCAGAGGTCTTCCCACATACCGCCCGCAGGAAGCGGTTGTTGCGCCATGACCAACTTGGCCTTCGCGCGGGCCATCCAATCCTGAGGCGATCCCGGTGCCGGATTAGGTAGTGGCATGGTATAATTCTTTTCCGTCCGCCAGGGCCGAGTGAATGATCAGGTAAGGATTCCGGCCGTACTGCTCGACGTCGCTGGATTGTACGACCACCAGGTCCTTCGCAATCCCCAGCCCGCTCAACTTGCAGTGCAAATCTTGCGTGATGGCCAGACGGTCGCACCCGTCGGGCATGACCACCAGGATGTCCAGGTCGCTGTTCGGCCCCATCTCGCCACGAGCTGCCGAGCCGAACAGGATGATCCGCACCGGCTGGACGGCCTCCACCGTCCGCCGCACCACTTCGTCCAGGATCGCGGGATCGGGTTTCATGGCTCATCTTCCTCCGATGGCTCGGATTCCCCTTCGGCATAAGATGAAGATCTCGCCTCCGACCCTTCGAGTAACGCGCGATCCTCGTCGTCGATCCCGTAGAGCCGGAAGGCGATGTCGTCGATCTCGCGCTGATGCTCGGCCAGTTGCCGATCGGTCTCGGCCAAGTGCGAATTCCACGACGCAATTTGATCAGCCAGTGTCGGCCCGGAGACTTGGAGCAAGGCGGGTAGGTGGAAGACGTGGCTGGTTTCATTCGACGCAGACAGACCTCGTGCAATCTCATAGCAGGCTTTCGCGCCCTGCGCCAACGCCTCTGTAGTTACCTGGTCTCCTTCAGGGATCGGCACTGAGCGAACATAGACAACCTCATACTTTAATGTCTTGCCGCCCTCGATTCCTCTAGCCATCAGGAGATGCAGCAGTTTCACGAATGCCTCTGAATTCAAAATCGCACAAGTTGACCAATGAATATTGATGGGCAGGTGAATCATGGGGCTTGCGTGACCGAACACACCACCCGAAGGCACGTGAGAAAATCGACCGCGGAGGTGTGGGAGATAGGGAACTGTTAGGCCCGCCAGGAAGAAATACTGATAATTCGACGGGCGAACGCTTGATCGACCCGGCCTGCCAAAGAAATCTCGATAAGTTTGACGGTCAGAATCCCAATCAACTACCAATCGCGTCTCATCGTAATAGGCCGTATTGTTGCAGCCCTTATAATACGGCGGCCATTCTCGCCCAAAGGGAACTGCTGCCACTTCCCAGAATAAACGTAAGTAGCGAAAATCGTCGCTCGGGTGATCCCCCAATCGAAGTCGCCTTCCGTTCGACTCAAACGAAGGCAGATCCTTGAACAGCTCCCGAATCCGCTCGCTCACCCAATAGGCGAACGGCGAACCAGGGACTTGCTCAAAGGATTCGGGATCGAGCGTATAAGCGTCCGTGGACGGCCGACCGGAGCGCAGCCAGGCCACGGCCTCGGCCAGAGCCTCGGGCTTATCGTCGTGCTGGAGCAAGCGGAAGAAGATCGTGGACATGTTCGGGCCTCACCACAGTCGGGTCACCGCGTAGGCGTCGAGAATCGCATCCGCGGAAACCAACGTCCACTTCTCGACCAGCGATGTCGCCACGATCAGGCGGTCGAAAGGGTCGCGGTGGTGCAGCGGCAGCGTCGTCATGCTGGCGGTATGCTCGGCCGTGATGGGGAACAGGCGGATCTGATTGGCCGTCAACCGAGAGGGGAACAGCACCCCGAAGGGTGCGGTCAGGCGGAGCTTGTTGATCCGCACTTTGATGGCGATCTCGACCAGGCTGATCGGGGACAGCCAGGCGCACGTTGGCTGGATCATTGATCGCCGCCAGCGCCGTCGCCGACAGGAGCGGACTGCCCGACAGGAACCATAAAAGGGCGTGGGTGTCGCGCAAGAGATTCATTCCATATACTCGCGCATCTCGTCCAGAGGCGCGTCGAAATCATCGGCCATCCAGATCATCCCCTTGCAGCAGCCGAATCCGCTGGCCGGCCGTTCTCCCTCTTGGGGCAAGGGCGGCACGGCGCCGACGCGGAAGATCCAACCGCTATCGGCGTAGATCTCCATCCCCTCGCCCGCTTGCACCATGGTGAGGAGTTCCGGCAAGCGTCGCTGGGCTTCCTCGATGGTCACCTGAATCATGGCCCTTCCTCCCAGAACCCCATCACAATCGCCACCGCCGTTTCCGCGCCCCACGCGGCGGCCTCGTCGAGGCATTTTACCAGAGCAGTAGGCCGCCGTCTCAACCATGGTCGTATCGAGCACCCCATGACCCAGGTCCACGAACACCGTCGGCTTCGCCTCGATCGAGCACGTCGACCGGACGAGGCCGGTCGGCTCGGTCGATCAGGGGTGCGCCGCGAGAGGCAAAACCGACAATACCGCCGTGCGGACCCGATCGACCGTCTCCAAGGCTTGCTGGACCATGGCTCGATCCGGCCAGAATTCCGTGTCGTACCGCAATTCCACCGCATACGGTGTGAGCACAGACAACTCATCGCGGTCAAGCACCAACCCCGGCTCGACCGCAAGGCACCCATCGTAGATGTCCTCCAGGTCATGCGTTCGAGGAATCGGTGCTCCGGCAAGGGCGATCAACGCTTTCAGGTATTTCTCCACTGCCTGTTGCGTGTGGAAGCAAGCCGTGTCGTACGGGCCCGACGATTGCAGCGTCCGATCAGCGTTGAGGCGATCGCTCTCGCCCTTTTGCATCCATCCCCGCGCCAGGTCAATTTGTGTCGCCATACAGAACCCTTCCCTCTCGCAGTGCGACGGTCACAAAAGCGTTGGGCACCTCGGACCACTCGTTCGCCTCTTCGGGCGTGTAGACCACGATGTCTTTGGCCGGGAACAGGCCGGTGAGGACATGGTAATAGCGCGGACTACGCTCGTAACGTGGCAGCTTCGAAATCCTCGAGAATGAGCAAGTCCAGGTCGCTATCCGGACGGGCGTCCCCGCGTGCGCGCGAACCAAAGAGCACGATCTTGTGTGGCGATCCTACCGAGAGCACCCGCCGGACGACCTCGTCGAGCAGTTGCTCCGTGACCGCGGGATATTCCAGCGCCTGACTCATGACGCCTCCCCATGCAACCGGGCCGTGATTCATCCTCAAACCGTCTCGTGGCATTTTACCAGACAATACGCCGCCGTCTCGACCATCGCCGTATCGAGCACCCCGTAACCCAGGTCCACGAACACCGTCGGCTTCGCCTCGCGCAACAGGATCTCCTCGCGCCACTTCTGGAACGACGACAGGAAGAAGCCGGTCCGCGACGTGATCGCCCCCAGCAATCCGCCCGGATGGAGCCGCCGCAGGCCCATCTCGACGAAAGCCGCATACAGGTCGTTCTTGGTGCGTGGGTACTGCTTCTCGATCCATCCCTTGGCCAGCTTGCTCCCCTCGCCGAACGGCGGATTCATCAGCGCCACGTCGAACCGCTGCCGGCAGACGTCCACGAAACCCAGGCCCCGCGCCGCATCCTCGGCGAAGAGCCGACGATAGAGGGCCTGGCCGTCGCGCGCCTGCGCGGCATAGCGCCGGAGGGACTCGACGATCAGCTCCTCGGCCCGGTCGAAGAACTGGTCGTCGGTCATGTCGGAGAATTCGAATTGCCGCTGCCGGGTGCTCGGCCCGAGATCGGCGAACAGCGTCTTCTGGACCGCGACCGGCCCGGCCGACCATTCGCGCTTCGCGGCGGCCACGACCCCGGCGATCTCCTCCTCGATCTTCAGCAGCGACCCCGCCTCGCCGGCCAGCTTCATCTTGCCGAAGACGACCTCGACGAGCTGACCGAGCACGCGCGGTTCGAGCTGCGCGACGAACTCCGCGAGCATCCCCGCCTCGCCCGGCATGGCCTCGGCGCAGACGACGTTCGTCTTGAGGATCGGCGGCCGGTCCTTCTTCAACCCCATCTCCTGATAGGCCCGCTGACAACGCAACCAGAGCGCCAACCCGGCGATCTGGACGGCTCGCGGGTCGATGTCGATGCCGTGCAGGTTGTGTCGCAGGATCAGGCCCGGCACGGCCTGCCGGAACGCCTCGGGCGTCGGATACTCGACCTTCAGCTTCGGACTGAGGTCCCGGTCGTCGTAGGCTTCCTCGTAGATGGTCCGCAGCAGGGCGAAGCTATAGAGCAGGAAGTGGGCGCTGCCGCACGCCGGGTCGATGATCCTCAGGTCGCGTGGGTCTTTCTTGGGGCGGTGCGCGACCAGGACCGGGGCCTTCAGCAATTCCTCCCGAGTCGCGGCCGGATTCCGGGCGACGAGAAGACGACGGCGGATCTCGTTGGCGATCCGCGTCAAGGCGGTCAGACTCTCGGCGATCACCCCCGAGCCGAAACGTTCGGCCCGGTGGACGGCGAAGAGCAAGTCCCAGAGATCTTGCGTCTCGCCGTCGACAGGATCGTCGGGCTCGCCACGATTCCAATCCTCAAGCCGCCGTCTCAGCTCGGGCATTCGCGGGTCATCGCCCCAACCGAAGGAGCGAACGGCATGGGCGAAATGCAAAAGACGGTCTCCCGCCCGGTCGTATTCGGCCCAACCCATCTGGATGCCGTTCGCCTTCTTGACCGCGGGGTGAATGGTGGCCCTTGGAAGTTCGAAGGGTGCCAGGTCGTCCCTCTCGCCGCTCAAGAATGCCAGGTCGAGAGAGAGTTCACCCGCCGCTTTCCCATGGTCGGTGAGGTCCGCGAGGAACACCTCGTCCGGGCGCCGGACCATGTAGCGGCAATCGTCCGCCAGCCGGGTCTCGCCATGCCGCATCTCATACCAGAGACGGCCCAGCGTGTTCTCCGACAGGAATTCGACCACGTACCGGGGCGTGAAGAATTGGTTGCGGAATGCCAGCTCATACGAATTGCGGGGGGCCTGGCTCTCCTTGCGGGCCTGGTCCCGCAGTTCCTTGGGCGTGAAGTACTGGTAGACCCAGCCGATCGTCTCGTCCTCGGACCAGATCCCCTTCAGCTCCTCGGAGTTGAGCAGGTCGAGCACCTCGTCCAGCACCCGCTGCGGCGGGTAGACCCGGTTGGCCGGGTCGGTCGGGCTGAACAGGACGCCGATCTCCTGCGACAACGTGCCGCCCAGCCAGTCGAGGAAGTGGCGATACGCCAACTCCTGCTCCCCGGCGTTGTACCGCCGCTCGTCCTCGGGGTGGTCGGCCAGGTAGAACAGGAATCCTTGCGACTTGAGCCCCTTGCTGACCGCCTCTCGGAACTTCTGCCCGCCGACGTAAACGTCCCGCACCTCCATCATCTTGTAGGCGCAGAGGCGGTTCAGGTGCGTGAAGGCGATCTCCCGGATCAGTTGCTCCAGGGTCTCCTTCGGCTTGTAGCCCAGCGCCAGGATGTGCTCGAAGTGGGAGAGTATATCCTGCCGGGCCTGTAACCCCTCGTCGGTGAGGTGCCCGAGCGGTACGTCCTTCTCGGCCCGCACCTCGTCCTTCTTGCCGGTGGAATAGATGTCGTACTTGCCCTGCAACTGCTGGGCAATGGACTCCTCCAGCAGCCTGCGGCATTGGGTCACGACGGACCGGAGCTTGTTGCGGATCGCCTGGTCCATCGGGAACGCCTCGTGGAGCAAAGATCGGCGGACGGAGCCGCCTCCTACAACGAATCGGTCCGGACTCTTGTGTAGGAGCGGGCTCCGTCCCGCGACCCGCCCACTTCAACGTGATCGACCGCCAGGGCGTCGATGGCCTGCTCGATGCGCCGGTGCGATTCCCTGGTCAGGCTGATCGTCCGGCCCTCTGGAGCGAGCTTCCCACTCACTTCGAGACGTTCGATGTCCCCGCCGGGGGGCGGCAGGAGGGATCCTCGCGCTTCGAGGATCACCCGTCGTTCGCGGGGGTCCGGACGGAGGCTTTCCAGCGCCTCCGGAGGCGCATCCGATCCCGCCCAGTCGGCGACCTGGAGCAGCCGGCCCAGGGCCCGGCGGACCAGTATCGGCTCCTCGTGCTCGCGCCAGTCGTAGTCGCCCGGGTCGGGAACGCGTAACCCGATACCGGGGCCCACGAGGCGAAACACGGTGATGCGCAGATCGCAGGCACGCTCGAGTGCCTCGGCCGGGCGCGTCGTCGGTTCCCCCGCCGACGCCAATCCCACGATCGCCTGCACGGCCTTGCGGAACGCCTCCAGCAGAGCCGTCACGAGGCTCATGGCGACCTCGGGCATGTCCTGGGGCGGGCCCACGATCCTCAGCCACACGTCGGAGCCGTGCTCTTCCGCGTCCGTCACGCCGATCGACTCGTGGATCTGCCGCTCCAGTTTTCGGATCTCGTTCAACCCACCCCTCGGCCATCAGGCTGAACCACTGCCGGCTCTCGGGCAGGACCTCCTTCCGGAGGGATGCCATGCCACGATACAAATGGCTGATCGCCTCCAGGGTCGCCGCCAGTTCCTCATCATTATTGATCATGGGAGCACCTTGATAATGCCTTTCCGAAGGCCGAACCGTCCCCTGACCCTCTGGAAAAATTCCACGGCTCGCTCGTACTCATCGGAGCCTTCTCGGGCGTTGACCACATCGAAGCGGAACCGGCGACGCGCCCCGCTCTTCGACAATGCATTATACTCGAACGGCTTGCGTTCGGCGTGATAGTCATGATTCGAGCGCAGGACCACGATCAGGTCGATATCAGACGGCTCGTCCTTCGCCGTCACGAAGCTCCCATCCAGGATCACGGCGACCGCGAGGCCCGAGGCACGCACCTCCGCCAGGTAGGTGGAGAGCTTTCTGAAGAGCTCCGGCCGTCAATCCGTCCTCTGGAAGCGGCCGAACCGCTCTCGGACCTCCTCCAGCGAAGCCTCATGAACCCCCTCGGGCAGGAATCCATCCTCGTTCAGCTCGGGAATTGGCATCTCAACCTCTCGCAGAGGATTACCGACATGTCGCATCCATGACCCGTCCCGCTCCCCTCATTCGACGATGATCCTGACGCCTTCGCTGAGCAGCTTGAGCAGATGCTCCTGCAACCGGGCCACCGCCTGCCGGACCTGCTCCTCGTCCTCCAACGTCCCGGCGAAGTAGTCGGCGACCCGCACCCGCCGCAACGGCACATCGGGCGGCGTGATGAGTTTCTGGACCTGGGCGACCACCTGGGCGATCAGCCCGCCGAGCGCCGCCACGTCCGACTCCATCTGGGTCAGCCCCGCCAGGCACATCTCGCAGGCCAGCGAGCCGTCGGGGAGCTTCAGGTCGCCGCAGCACCGGGACTGGAGCGGGGCCAGCACCGGCTCCCGCATCGTCTCGGGCACGGCGGTCCACTCCGGGTGCCCCTTAATCTTTTCGATCGCACCCCGGAACTGCTCGGTCCGGTCGGCGTGCCGGGCCTCGTACTGCGTGCGGTAGGCCCCCCAGATCTCCCGGCTAGTCCCCTGGATCGAGGATAACGAGTCGAGGAGACCTTCGGTAGACAGAAGTTCCCTGGTCGCTTCGGCCTTCGACTGGAGGCGGGAGCGGGCCTCGGGATCGAGAAGGTTCCAGACCTCGCCGACGCCACGCCGGGCGTTGCGGAGGGTCGCCAGACCCTTCTCGTCCAGGCAGTCGGCGATCCTGCGAACTCGGTCGTGCCCCTGCTTCAGTGACACGCCGTCGCCCGCCAGGATGGTCACACAATCATCCGCCGAGCCCAACTCGATGGCGGCGAGCGACTCCCGGTAATCGCCGACAGTGCCCAGCACCGGGACGCCGTGGGCCTTGGCCTGGGCCTCGACCGGCAGGACCCGCTTCATTTCCCCGGCGGCGAACGCCTTGAGGGCCTCGGCAATGGCCGCCTTGTCCATGTCTACCGAGCCGCCGGTCAGATCCTCGTAACTCACCACCGCCCGCTTGAGCGTCGGCAGGTCGATCGGCTTGAACGGCGTGAACAGGGCCGACTTGAACGCCGTGTTGTTGACGAGCGGCGTTCGGCTGCGGGGGTCCTTGTAGTCGGCGAACTTCTCGCCGCCCTGGGTGATCTCGATCGACCCGGCCCGGAACAGCACCGCCAGGATCAGCCGCAGCATGTCACGGTCCCAGCCGTAGCCGATCCCGCCGAACTTCTTCTCCAGAGCTCTGCCGGTACGAGAATCCTTATCGCCGTATCCGTGCTTACCGATGAGGTAGTCGAGCACCTCCTTGGCGACGGGGGCGGCCGGGTTGGGCACGAACTTCGAGCCGTCCTTCGTGATCAGGGCGAGCCCCTGCTCGCCGTCATAGAACAGCGGCGGCAGCGCCTTCAGGTCCGCCGCCTTGAGGAATTCCTCAGCCTCAGTGCCCTTGAGCGGACGCGAGCCGAGTTCGAGCTTGGGGTAGAGGTCGGGGATGGCCTGGCCGTAGAACTTCTTGATGACATCACCCAAGCCCTTGCCGAGCGACGAGGCATCACGAGCCACCCCCCGGAACATCCCAGTGCCCCGCTCCATCGCCTCGACGAGCTTGTCCCGCAGTCGGCCCTCGTAGCCCATGACAGCGTTCTTCTCGTCCTGGAGGCAGGCCGATTCATCGGTCGAGATCTTGTTCTGCGCCCGCAACTGGTCGTACTTCTCGACCATCTTGCGGGAGCCGAACGCCTGGGCGACCAGCTCATCGATCTCGGGGGTCAAGGCGAAGGCCCAGTACAGGTCGTTCTCGTGGGCCTTCTGGCGGCTCTCCTCCCGGGCCTCGTTGAGCTTGCGGGACAGCTCGTCGGGGTCGTCGGCGATCGAGAGGGTCAGCGTCAGGTCGCCGTCTTCGAGCGCCATGCCTTCCACCGCCACTCCGAGGCGGAAGTTGCGGTGCTCCTTGTGGCGGTAGGTCTTCAGCGCCGGCTCGCAGAAGATCTCCCTCAGGACGGTGCGAGTGATCTCGTTCCGCTCCCTGGGCTTGGGCTCCAGGTGGCCCCGCCGCTCGATCTCCCAGGTCTTCTCCTGGGCGGTCTGGAGCTTCCAGCCCTCCTCGGTGCTGCGGATGAACTGGGCCGCATGCAGCCGCTTGACCGCCGACTTCACCCGGTCCACCGGGGCGGCCTGACCGACCTCATCGACCAGGAAGGCGGCGATGTTGGCCTCGGTGCGAGGAAGGTCACGGAGGAACTCCAGGAGGCAGATGACCTTGGCGACCCGGAGAGCCCAGCGGGCTTCCTCGGGCTCATCCTTGAACCGCTGGCCGATCTCGTGGATGTCGTACTTTTTCTCCTGAGAGAGGTTAGTCTCCACCAACTCGTAAACCTTGTCGAGGGTCACCAGCGTGCCGACCGGCTGGCGGGCCATGGCGGTCCGCTCCGAGACGAGCATCTCGTAGGCTTGCTTGATGATCGTCCGGTTGCTGCCGCCGTAGTGCCGGGGGGCGCCGGGCTGGAGCCGGATGCCCGACACGATTCCGATGCACAGGTCGATGTAGTGCGGCGCATAAGGATAGAAATGGACGAAATCGGTCTCGGAGATCTCTGTGCGGCGGGCAGACCGCTCCAGCCGCAGGGCGGCATTCAGCGAGCCCTGGTTCTCGGCGTATAGTTTCTTGAGGACCGGCTCGGCATACTCCTTCTTCGCCAGCACCCGCTTCGTGGCGACCTCTCGGATGTCGGACGGGGCCAGGTCGACCCGGTGGCGGAAGCGATCCTGGAGCTTGGCCAGGTCGATACGCTTGTCGTCTCCCAACGCGGAGACAACCTCGTCGAGCTTCTCCTGCGAGGTGACGACCATCCAGCAGGGGGCCGGGATCTTGCGGGCCTTGAGAAGGTTCTTGCCAACCTTGCCGAATTCCTCGACGGTCGCCCGCAAGTCCTCGATCTTGTCGCCGCTGCGGGCGACGTGCTGGCCCACCTCGTCGATGATGAAGACCAGCGCCTTGCCGGGCCGGCGCCGCCCCATCAGCTCGAAGGTCCGCTCCACGACCTTGCTGACGGTGATCGCCGCATCACGATTCCGCTGGGCATGCGACCAGGAATCCGCCGAGGGGTAAGTAGTCCGGTCGAGGTGGTGCAGGACGGCGCTGGCCCTGGACAGCTTCTGGGCGCCCTTTCGGACCATCTTCCAGTCGAGCTTGTGGATCGTCTGGCATGCCTCGACGAACTGGTCGAGCTTGCCCTCCCCCTCCAGCTCGATCTCCAGCTCGGCGATGTCGAAGTCCTCGGCGTAGCCCAGCTCCCGGAGCAGCACCGTGTAGACCAGCTCGGCGATCCGCTCGGTGACTCTGCGGGTGTCCCGCTCCTTGGCGACTTCGAATAGGATGACCTCGGTGGGAATGCTCAAGTTGATCAGGCGGAGGAGCTCGTCGATCCGCTTGTCCCCGACCTGCCGCATGAAGAGCGTGGCGAAGTCGTCGCCGAGCACTTTCCGGTTCTGGAGGGCGTAGCCGAGGTTCTTGGCGAACGAGCTCTTCCCCGAGCCGAAGAACCCCGACACCCAAACTCCGACGCTCTCGTGCTGCTCGGACGGGGCCCCGGCGATTTCCTTCAGCAGTCGGGCGTACTGATCCTTGATGCTGTCGGTGGCGACGTACTCGGTGATCTCGTCGTGGACGGACTGCGCCTCGTCCTGATCGACCTGGATGATCTCCTCGATCTTGCGGTCCAGACTACGAGAGAGCAAGTCACCGATCGTCTTCATCGCCGTCACCTTCAGCCGTAGATCTTCACACGGTAGTTGCCCAGGGCTTCCCGGTCTTCCAGGTCCATGAAGAGCAGGCCGGTCGTGCCCTTGATCGAGCCGGGATAAGTCAGGATCGTCGTCACACGGGTCTTGCCGTGCATCTGGTCGAGCAGCTTCGACATGTGGTACAGGCCGGGGGCCATCGCCGCCACCCGGATCAGGAAGACCACGCTGCGGGCCGGGTCGAGCCCCGAGAGCCGGTCGGCCAGCAGGATCGCCAGGGGGCGCCAGTCCTTATCGGAAAGGTAGGTCGTGACCTGCTCCTGGGCGGCGACGTAGCCCCGCTGCCGCTCAAGGGCGACGACCTCCTCCATGCCCTCGGTCTCGTCGATGGCCCGCCAGAGGAACTCCGACATGGGGATCAGGTGGACCTCCCTGCCCGTCGCCTCCAATCGGGTCGCCAGCAGCTTGATCTCACGCCGCAACTCCCACTCCTCGGCGGGGTCGTAGCGGAGGATGGCGAACGGCAGGTCGTGGTAGACGCTGATCCGGGGCGGCACCGCCTTCAGATCGCTCTCGAGGAGTTCAATGCGCCCTTTCAGCGAGGACATGCGCATATTCCTCCAGCGATGCGGCGGGGAAACTCAACCGGGTGACGCTACCGGCCGCATGATATTCGAGCAGACCGCACTGGTGGGCCTCGAACAGGAAGCGTTCCACGCCCTCACGGGGCAGGAAGAAGAGGCGCCAGTCGGGGTGCTCGATGAGCCTGGCCCCGGAGGGTTGGTGCTGCTTCAGGTAGAACATCACATAGGCGAAGGCCGACACCGGCAGATAGGCCGGGGCGATCCGCTTGCGAACGGCCCCCTGGAGCACGCCGAAGTCTCTCAGGGTCGCGAAAAGGCCCTGGGCGACCCTCTGGGTGGTTTCCCCCGACCATCCGGCGGTGGTCTTCCCCTCGGCGACCCATCTCGAGAGGAGGCGATGGAGCTCGTCCACGTCGATGTCGCTGATCCCTCGACCCTGCAAGGGGACCAACCATTCGGCCACAACATCGTGGAGCAACGGATCTGACTGGGCCGAATGAAAGTAGAGGATGCGGTCCAGGGCGGCGGCGGGAAATCGATGCTCGACCAAGGCGACGAGGGCCCTGGCGACCGGCTCTTCCTTCAAGTAGCGTTGCCGGAAGATGCCCAGGATATCCTCGACGCGGGATCGTGACGCCTTACCGAAGAGGTTCTCCCGGCGGATGCGATCGAGGTTCTCTCCGGCCGTTGTCCCCGAATCCCAGTGGGCGAGCAAGGTCTTGGTATCCGCGAGCAGCGCCCCGGCCTTGATGATCTTGGATGTGTAGCGCCCGGCGACAAGTCGCGTCGAGCTCCCGGCCAGCCGTGTTGGATAATCGTCCATGCACGCCCCGCTCGATCCTCGGACCGGGCACCGGATCGTGAGAGCGACCGGCTCCCTCCAGCTCGCCCACTCCCGAGATCGCCGAGATGAGCCAACCGGCAGGATAACCTCCTCTCCGGGCGTGGCAAGAGGCAAAGCCATCCGGCTCCGGTGTACCTGAGTCTGCATCGGCGGCGAAGTTTGGGCAGAAAACATCGTGCCCTTCCCAGTTTACGGCGTTCCATCGCAGTCAGCGGCGACCGTTCTTGCTTGGTTGCTTGCCTTGAAAATTCCAGGATACTCGGGCGGTCGGCGCGGTTCAAGGATTCCATAATTCCACGCACCCGCCCAGACAGCACACCATCCCCGACTTAATCGTAAGCCACGAAATCACTTATCGAATTCCTCGATTCCGCTGACATCGACTGGACATCGAATGGCAACACGCGTATAGTACCCATTCGGCCTTGACTGATCGACATCGATTCTCCAGGGAGAGGGATAACCAGGGATGGCCGCATCGGACATCGTGATCCGAGGTGCGCGGGAGCACAATCTGCGCGACGTCTCGCTGACGCTCCCGCGCGGCAAGCTCATCTGCCTGACGGGCGTCTCCGGCTCGGGGAAGAGCTCGCTGGCGTTCGACACGCTCTATGCCGAAGGCCAACGCCGGTACGTCGAGAGTCTATCCAGCTACGCCCGGCAGTTCCTCGGCCAGATGCCCAAGCCCCAGGTTCGACCGGATCGACGGGCTCAGCCCCTCGATCTCGATCCAGCAGAAGACCGGCGGGCGGAATCCTCGGTTGACCGTCGGCACGATCACCGAGATCAACGACTACCTGAGGGTGCTCTTCGCCAGGGTAGGGCAGGGGCATTGCCCCAACTGCGGCCGGCCCGTCGCCGCCCAGACCCGCGAGCAGATCGTCGCGCGTGTCCTGGAGGACCTGCCGGCCGGCACGGCCTTCATGGTCCTGGCGCCGGTCGTCCGCGGGCAGAAGGGCGAATACAAGGACCTCTTCGCCGACCTGACCCGCGCCGGCTACCTGCGGGCCCGCGTCAATGGCGTGGTCGTCAACCTGTCCGACGACCTCTCGCTCGACCGCCAGATCAAGCATCAAATTGAGGTCGTGATCGATCGCCTCAAGGTCGGTGCGAATGCCCAGGCCGCGGCCGCCGTGCGCGGGCGGCTGGTCGAGGCGGTCGAGCAGGCGCTGAAGCTCGGCGAGGGGACGCTCATCGTCGCGGCCGAGGGCCGGGCCGATCTCATGCTCTCGTCGAATTATGCCTGCGCGTCCTGCGGGATCGGGTTCGACCCGCCGAGCCCGCAACTGTTCAGCTTCAACAGCCCGCAGGGGATGTGCCTGGCCTGCGACGGCCTGGGCATCCGCCACGACTTCGACCCCGAGTTACTCGTCCCCGACCCGTCGAAGTCGGTCTGGGACGGGGCGATCGCACCGCTGGGGCCGGTCAAGGACCTCGGGCGGTGGCGCCGGCACCTGTTCGAAGGCGTCGCGGCCAACCTCGAGTCCGACCCCGACGGGCCTCCCAAGGGCACCATGCTCAAGGGCCGATGGCGCGACCTTGACGAGAAATGGCGAAAAGCCTGGCTCCACGGCACCGGCGATCGCATGATCGTCCACCGATGGAAGAACAAGAGCAAGATCTGGTCTCATGCGGAGAAGTGGACCGGAGTGGCGAACGAGTTGCTCGCCAAGTATCGCGGCGCCACCGGCGGGCCGACCCACGCGCAGCTCGATCCCTACATGCGGAGCATGATTTGCCCCGAATGCCAGGGCACCCGGCTCAACCCGCGCGCGCGGGCCGTCAAGGTCGGCGGCAAGACCCTGGTCGAGCTGGGCGCCTGGCCCATCGGCCAGGTCTCGCAGTTCTTCGACGCGATTGCAGGCGCCCCCCCGAAGCGGGAAGGACGGAACAGACCGACTCATCCTCGTCATCTCCGCCCACTGCCCATACCCCACTCCCCACTCTTGAACGAACCATCGCGGAAGAATTACTCAAGGAGATCCGCGCCCGGCTGAGCTTCCTGATGGACGTCGGCCTGCACTACCTCGCCCTCGACCGTGCCGCGCCGACGCTCTCCGGCGGCGAGGCCCAGCGGATCCGGCTGGCCAGCCAGGTCGGCGCGGGGTTGGTGGGCGTGCTCTACATCCTGGACGAGCCCTCGATCGGCTTGCATCCCAGGGACAACGACCGGCTGCTGCTGACCTTGCGGCGGCTCGCCGAGCTGGGCAACACCGTGGTCGTCGTCGAGCACGACGAGGACACGATGCGCGCGGCCGACCACCTGGTCAACTTCGGCCCTGGGCCGGGCGTGAAGGGGGGCGAGGTCATCGCGCAGGGGACGATCGACGACCTGGCGCGATCGTCCCAGAGCCTGACCGGTGCCTATCTGTCCGGGCAAAAATCGATCGCGATCCCCGCCGAACGCAAGCCGCCGGACGGTCGGTTCCTCACCATCAAGGGGGCCCGGCATAACAACCTCAAGAATATCGACGCGGCATTCCCCCTGGGGCTGTTCGTCTGCGTGACGGGCGTGTCGGGCTCGGGGAAGAGCTCGCTGGTCGGCGACATCCTCCGCGAGTCGCTGCGCGCGACCTCAACGGCGCGATCACCGAGCCGGGCGTACACGATCGGATCGAGGGTCTCGATCAACTCGACAAGGTGATCGACATCGACCAGTCGCCGATCGGCCGCACCCCGCGCTCCAACCCGGCGACCTACATCAAGCTGTTCGACCAGATCCGCGACCTGTATTCCCAGGTCCCCGAGGCCAAGGCCCGTGGCTACACGCCGGGCCGATTCAGCTTCAACGTCTCCGGGGGCCGGTGCGAGGCGTGCGAGGGGAACGGCTCGAACCGGCTGGAGATGGATTTCCTCGCCGACGTCTGGGTGTCCTGCCCGGTCTGCCAGGGCAAGCGGTTCGGCCGCGAGACCCTGCACGTCCGGTTCAAGGGGAAGAGCATCAGCGACGTGCTGGACATGGACGTGCAAGAGGCGCTCGAGCACTTCGCCAACATCCCCAAGATCGCGACGATGCTCCAGACCCTCCACGACGTCGGGCTCGATTACCTCAAGCTCGGCCAGCCCTCGCCGACGCTCTCCGGCGGCGAGGCCCAGCGGATCAAGCTGGCCCGCGAGCTGGTCAAGAAGGGGACCGGCAAGACCCTCTATATCCTCGACGAGCCGACGACCGGCCTCCACTTCGACGACGTCCGCAAGCTCCTGGAAGTGCTCCGAGGCTTCACCGCGCAGGGGAATACGGTGGTCGTGATCGAGCACAACCTCGACGTGATCAAGACCGCCGACTGGCTGATCGATATGGGCCCGGAAGGGGGCGCCGGCGGTGGCCGGATCGTCGCCGAGGGCCCGCCCGAGGCCGTGGCCGAGGTCGCAGAGAGCCACACCGGAGAGGCCATCCGGAAGCTCTTCATTAGGGCGGGTGAAACCCAACAGAAAGGTCGGAAGCGGAAGGTGGCGGGTTCCAAGCTCCCCGGGAAGAACGGACGCAAGTCGTCCGAGGCCGGGCTGAAGTCCATCGAGATCCGGGGAGCCCGGCAGCACAACCTCAAGGGGATCGATGTCGACATACCGCGCGACCAGATGACGGTTTGCAGCGGCCCCAGCGGGTCGGGCAAGAGCTCGCTGGCCATCGATACCCTCTACGCCGAGGGCCAGCGGCGTTACGTCGAGAGCCTCTCGAGCTATGCCCGCCAGTTCCTGGCACCCTTGCAAAAACCCAAGGTCGAGCGGATCTCGGGCCTCTCGCCGGCAATCAGCATCGAGCAGAAGACGACGAGCAAGAGCCCGAGATCGACCGTCGGCACCGTCACCGAGATCCACGACTACCTGCGCATCCTCTTCGCCCGCCTGGGGCAGCCCTATTGCCCCAAGTGCAACATCCCGATCGGCACCCAGACCGCCGACGAGATCGTCGAGAAGATCCTCCACCTGCCCGAGGGCTCGAAGGTCTACGTGATGGCGCCGATCGAACGCCGCGACGGCGAGAACTACGAGGGGCTGTGGGACGACCTGCGGGCCTCGGGCTTCGCTCGCGTGCGGGTTGACGGCGAGTCCGTGAGCCTGGACAAGCCTCCCAAGCTGAGCCACCGCCGCAAGCACAAGATCGAGGTCGTGGTCGACCGGGCGGTCGTCCGCCGCGCGACGCGGTCCCGGCTCGCCGACTCGATCGAATCGGCGCTCGACCTGGGCAAGGGGGTCGTACACATCGCGAAGGTCGGCGACGAATCCAAGGAGTCGAGCTGGCCGGTCGACCGATTCAGCCAGCATCGCGTCTGCGACAGTTGCGGCCGTAGCTTCGACGAGCTGGAGCCGCACCACTTCTCCTTCAACAGCCCGCTAGGCTGGTGCCCGGTCTGCCAGGGCCTGGGCGTCCAGCACGGGGCCAACCCGGCGGTGCTCGTCCCCGACGGCCGCCTGAGCCTCCGCCAGGGCGCAGTCGCCGTCTGGCCCGATTTCGATGCGACGCCCGAGTTCGCCCGGATGATCGAGGCCATCGCCCGCGCCGAGGGGTTCGATCTGGACACCCCGTTCGACGACCTCGACGGCCGCGCACGCCGGATCGTCCTCCACGGCGCGGGGGAGACCTGGTACACCCTGGGGAGCGACCCACCGGCCTTCTCCTTCCAGTACAAGGGCCTGTTCCCGGCGATCGAGGAGGCCGGACGAGTCTCGTTCGTCTACCGCTTCAAGCTCCAGGGGATGGTCGACGACGTCCCTTGCGCCGGCTGCATGGGCGCGCGGCTGCGGGACGACGCCGCGGCCGCACGATTCCAGGATTTCACACTCGAACAGATCAGCCGATGGCCACTGGGCCGGACACTGTCCTTCTTCAAGGACCTCGACCTCGATGAGGACGAGCGGCATATCGCCGGCGACCTGGTACGAGAGGTCCGCGACCGCCTGACGTTCCTGGTCGACGTCGGCCTCGACTACCTCAGCCTGGCCCGCGGCACCCCGACGCTCTCCGGCGGCGAGAGCCAGCGCATCCGCCTGGCCAGCCAGATCGGCAGCGGCCTGACGGGCGTCGTCTACGTGCTCGACGAGCCGACGATCGGCCTGCATCCTCGCGACAACAACCGGCTCCTCGGCGCCCTGCGGCACCTCCGCGACCTGGGCAATACCCTGGTCCTGGTCGAGCACGACCGCGAGGTCATCGAGGCGGCCGACTACCTCGTCGACTTCGGGCCCGGCTCGGGGGAGGGGGGTGGCCGGATCACCGCCGCCGGCACCCCGGCCAAGGTCAAGGCGTCGCCCGATTCGCTGACCGGCGCCTATCTCAGCGGCAAGGCCGCGATCCCCGTCCCGACCAACCGACGCCCGGCCGCCGAGGATCCAGGCGTCCCGGCGATCGTCATCAAGGGCGCGCGCCAGCATAACCTCCGGAACCTCGACGTCCGCTTCCCGCTGGGCGTCGTCACGGCCGTGACGGGCGTCTCGGGCTCGGGGAAGAGCTCGCTGGTCGAAGACATCCTCTGGAAGGCCGCCGCGCGGGCCCTGCACCGATCGCAGCTCACCCCCGGCGCCCACGAGGCGATCGAGGGGCTCGAACAGATCAACAAGGTGATCAGCGTCGACCAGTCGCCGCTGGGGAGCACGCCGAACTCGACCCCGGCGACCTACTCGGGAGCGTTCGACCTGATCCGCGAGCTCTTCGCCAAGATGCCCGACGCCAAGGTCCGCGGCTACACGGCGCGACGCTTCAGCTTCAACCAGGCCGGCGGCCGCTGCGAGGCCTGCGAAGGGGCCGGCCAGAAACGCATCGAGATGCACTTCCTCCCCGATGTCTGGATCACCTGCGATGCCTGCGGGGGCACCCGGTACACGCCCGAGACCCTCGCCGTCAAGTTCCACGGCCAGTCGATCTCCGACGTGCTGAACATGTCGGTCGCCGCGGCGCTTCGAGCTCTTCGCCAACGTGCCGAGGATCCGCAAGATCCTCCAGACGCTCTACGACGTCGGGCTGGGCTACCTGTCGCTCGGCCAATCGGCGCCGACGTTCTCTGGCGGCGAGGCCCAGCGCGTCAAGCTGGCCGCCGAGCTCGCCCGGCCGGACACGGGCAAGACGATGTACATCCTCGACGAGCCGACAACCGGGCTCCACTTCGACGACGTCCGCAAGCTCCTCGACGTCCTCCATCGCCTGGCCGACCTGGGCAACACGGTCGTCGTGATCGAGCACAACCTCGACGTGATCAAGACCGCCGACTGGGTCATCGACCTGGGCCCGGAGGCGGGACTCGGCGGCGGCGACCTGGTCGCCGCGGGCACGCCCGAGGCGATCGTCGCGCACGGTCGCGGCCACACCGCGAGGTTCCTCTCGCCGGTGCTCGACGCGGGCCCACAGGCGGAGCGACCCCGGTTCGACCCCAAGGCCGCCGCCCGCCCCGCGAGGAAGGAGAAACCCGCGGCGACGACAGCCCCTCAATCCAAGCAGGGCCAGAGCAAGCGGGCCGGGGGAACCAACGGCGAAATCCACACCCCAAAACCCGAGGCGCAGGCCCCATGGGAAGTGAACGGCCGGAAATGGCATACCAGGGACCGCGTCGCCGCCAACGGCCGGCCGGCACGCTGGGATGGACGCATCCTCGAGAGCATCGTCGATAGGATCGAGGCCATGGCCGTAGGAGGCCTGGCCGAGACCGAGTGGTCTGAGCGCGGAGTCGTGCGGATCAGCCCCGCCGATAACACCCAGATCAAATTTCCCTTCTTTCACGCCACGACATCCTCGGAGTGGGTCGTGACTCTCCGATTCTTCGTCCCGAGGAATACCTTCCGCCCCGCCGCGCTGGAGAAGCAGCTCAAACTCACGCCATTCCATGAGAGCGAGCCCCCCGTACTCAGCGACCAGCCGCGGCTGAGGGCCTCCGACCTCGGCGCCTTCCAGGAACTCATGATCGTCGGCCATGCCGTAGCCGACTTCGAAACCCCCGCTTTCGATGCGTTCTTGAAGAAGGCGGTTGCGAGCTTCCTGGGAATCGGGAAGCCCACGAAGCTCACGAAGGCTAGCGAGCTCAGAGGCTGAATATGCCCCGGCCGTGTCGGGCACCAGAAGCCAGAAACTCGCCAATCGGCTCAAGTCCGACGTGAGAACCGCCGATGAAGCGAAGAGCGGGATTCTCGCACGACGTCCCGGCGGTTATGCTCGTCCTGTTACGGGGTTGACAAGTAAGGCGGTTCGATTAGATTCCTCGCGAATCATCACGTCGTTCGCCCAAATCCACGGACAATAAGGCTTGTGAAAGCCGAGACGCCCGCGCCCATCGCCGGCCTACTCCCATCGAGACAAGGATCTGAAACAAACCCCACGAAAGCCGTCGTGTCATGGGATCCCTCCATCAGTCCGTTCTTGTCAACGAGGTCGTGACCTGGTTGGGGCCTCGGGAGGGTGCGATCTTCGTTGACGGGACGGTCGGCGGCGGAGGACATTCCGCGGCGCTCTCACGGCGGATTGGAACGAGCGGGCGAGTTATCGGTCTGGATCGGGACCCGGCGATGCTGGCCCTGGCCGAAGGCGCCGTCCAGGGATTGCCGGCAAGTCTCATTCACGCGCCCTACTGCGAGATGCGCCGGGTCCTTGATGAGCTGGGGATCGACCGTGTTCAGGGTGTGCTCCTGGACCTGGGCCTTTCTTCGGATCAACTCGCATGGGAAGGCCGGGGTTTCAGCTTCGCGGCTGACGGGCCGCTCGACATGCGCTTCGACCCGGATCAGGGGGGGCCGACGGCCGCTGACCTGGTCAACCGCCTCTCGTCCGAAGACCTGGCGAATTTGATCTACGAATTCGGGGAGGAACGGTTCAGCAGGCGGATCGCCCGCCGGGTCGTGGAAGCGAGGCAGGGGAATCCGATCCGCACGACCGGCCAACTGGCCGACTTGATACGCCGGAGCGTGCCGGGCCGGAGCCGGCACGGGCCCATCGACCCGTCCACTCGCGTCTTCCAGGCGCTGCGGATTGCCGTCAACGACGAACTTGGCCAGCTCGACTCCGTGCTCCGAGCGATCCCCGAGATCCTGGCGCCAGGCGGTCGCGCCGTGGTCATCAGCTTCCATTCGCTGGAAGACCGCCGAGTCAAGTGGGCGTTCAAGATGGATCCCAGGCTGACTGTCCTCACCAAGAAACCGGTGACCGCGACGGCCCAGGAAGTGGCTGTCAACCCCCGAGCGCGTAGCGCCAAATTAAGGGTGGCCGAGCGATGTCCGAATTGATGACGATCTCCTCATCCGAGCCCGACTTGGAGGCTACGGACACCGGCCCGGCAGAATCGGCAGTCGGCCGAGTGGTGATTCGATATCGCGCGGATGCCGATTCACCGGGTCATTCGGACAATCCCGAGGACGAAACGCAGATCGGCGTACCCGAGAAGACCGCGACACCGGACCTCGACTCGACTCCAAGAAGGCGGTCGGTTCGACCGCCGACTCGCGTACTGGCGGGGATTCTGTTGGCCATCGCCCGGGCCGTCATCCGTGGGACCATTCGCTATCCGCGCACATCCGCATGGACCGCGCTATCGATCGTGATTCTGGGTGCTATCCTCGTCACACGACCGGCCAACTCAACGGGTCTGCCCAAGATGTCCCTCAGCCCCGCCGCTGCCTCGTCGGTCGAGCAGAAAGGGCCTGAGAAGGACGGCGTATCGAAGAAAAATGAAGAGGATGCTCACCGCAAGGCCGTGACCCACAACGAAGGGGAAAAAATTGAGGTTGGACCGGCGCCGGCGACCGGGCCGCCCGCCCCAACTCCTCCCCGAATGCCGGCGCCAGTTGATAGCAACCTCGCGGTCGATGCTCCGGCCCCTGTTCCTGTACCATCGCCCAAATCATCTCCGACCGACGTAGAATCCGCGCCCCATCCGAACACCAACACTTCGGCACAGCCGGACCTCCCGCTGGTGTCGCCGTCGATCGGTCGGGCTTCGGTCGAATCACGCCCGGACTCGGAGGAACGACTGCCAGATCTTCCGCCGGTGACGGCAGAACCACCTGCCCCGACACCGCTCGACGAGAAGCCATTGCCCACCACCAAGGAAGTGACTCTGACCAGCGGATCCGAGAGCGCCGAGCCACTTTCGACTGCCGCGACTCCGCAGCAGTCCGGCAACACGGTTCTGCCGAAGTCTCCGTCGCCATCGCTCGATCAACCGAAAGCGGACCCGAAACCCAAGCCTGCTTCGCCGAGTCCCGAACCCGCCACACCGACTCCGACGCCCAAGTCCGAGACCACGACGCCCAAGTCGGAGGCCACGAAATCCGAGGTCACCCAACCGCCAACGACGCCAACGACCGAGGCCAACCAACCGCCGGCCACTCCCAAGGCGGAGGCCACGAAGTCCCAGGTCACCCAACCGCCGGCCACCTCCAAGGCGGAGGTCACCCAACCGCCGGCCACTCCCAAAGCGGTGGCGACGAAATCCGAGGCCAATCGACCGACAGCCACTCCCAAGGCGGAGGCCAACCAACCGCCGACCACTCCCAAGGCGGATGCCGCGAAGTCCCAGGTTACCCAACCGTCAACGACGCCCAAGTCGGAGGCGACCCAACCGGCAGCCATGCCCAAGTCGGAGGCAACGAAACCCGAGACCGACAGACCGACCATCACGCCCAAGTCCGATACCTCCAAATCGGCAGAACCCTCACCAATCGCCGAGCGATCCGACCCGATCCCAGGTCCCGGGCCGATCGAACTGGGTCCTCCTGCGTCGATGCCAGAGGCTCCAAAGTCCGAACAGCGACCGGTTCCGGTGATCCAGGACTCGAAGGCGGAGACCAAGGCACCCGCGTTCGATCCAAGCCCTCGGCGTGAAGACTCCGAATCACCGCCGCAGAACTCCGAACCGGAGAGAGCCAAACCGCAATTCACCCCCGAAGTCATCGCATCTTATCCCGGCATGCTCGCACCTGAGGTCGTGCCTCCGGGCCTCGAGCCGACGGCCCATGGTTCTGAACTCCCCATGAACCCGCCACAAGCCGCGACCACGGGATCTGAGGCCACCGCATCCAGTACAATCGAAGTCCCTAAGCAAGCTGATATACTAACCCCGGCTCCGGCACCTGAAGGATCCGGCCCCGGCACCGAGCGCAGGCCGGCCAGGAATGAGACTGCTGTAGGGCAGCCGGATCAATCCATTTCTGGAGCGGCACGCCCTACGTCCGGCGCGATGCAAGATCAAGCCGCACCACGATGGGTACCGCTGCCCAACACCGGCAAGATCGCGGGTGTCGTCGGGAATCGTCCCGATGCCTTGGACGGGCTCGCCGGCCCTGCGACCGAGCCGAGGCGCGACATGGGCGCCCATGCCGACAAGGAACTCAGCTTCGAGGTCGAATCGACTCGATATTCGTCGAGAACTCGATCCGTCAGCACCGCCGACCAGTCCGGGGTTCGTCCGGCAACAAGCCCAGTGGGCATCGAATCGCCGGCCCTCGGGTCAAGACTACCGAATCACGCCGGATCCGACGTGGAATCGCCGAAGGTCGAGACCGTCCCCCACATCGTCGAACGGGGCGAGAATTTCTGGACCATCTCCCGGCTGTACTATAGCTCGGAGCGATATTATCGGGCCTTGTGGAAGGCCAATGACCGGAAGTACCCCAGAATCGACATTCTACACATCAATGACGTGATTATAATTCCGCCAGTCGAGGACCTCGACCCGGCCTTCATCGATCCGCCTCGAAGCCAGACCGCTCGCGCCGGCATCGAGGGGACCGGCCGCGCGATGCCGGCCGCGGTTCCATCAGACTCGGGCGGGCGGCGTGATTCGCTCTCGACGGCCCGGACGACACGGACATCGGGCTCGTCTTCGACCAATACCCGTCGGACGGCCCGTTCGGATGCGGTCCTCAATTTGCCGACCGAGGAGGCGGCCTTGCCTCGCGATCATGGCATCGGGAGCGGCGGCGATCCGGCGGACGCGGCGACGGTTGACGACGGGGCCGAGTCTCTCGTGATCGGCCGCCCTCGCATCCCGGCAAAGGTCAATCGGCCGAGCTATAAGGTACGCCGTTATGACACGCTCCGATCGATCGCTCGAAACGCGCTGGGGGATCCACGTCGCGATAAAGAGATCCTCTCGCTCAATCGCGACATCATCGACGACCCGGCCAACTTGATCCCCGGCCAGTTCCTCGAATTGCCGGAAGATGCCGACACTCGTCGCATCACCACCAGAGTTCGCAATTGAGACTTTTATTTACGGGAAACCACCAATCGAATTAGTACGGAATTGACCGGTCCGGATAAAGCCGATCACGACTGGAAGTCCAGCTCCTTGAATCCCATCCCTCCCGCGATTACCCTCAAGTCTTCCCATTGATGATCCCTCCATGTTCTCCATCTGGTGATCGCATGTTGCTGCGAAGTACAACGCTGGCGAGGATCGTCGCGCTACTGGGCCTTTGCGGCGGGGCGATCCAGGCCGATGAGTATGGCCCGCCACTGCCCGGGACCAAGCCCTTAACCATGACCGGCGACATCACCAGCGAATTGGTGGCTGGCGTCAACCGGTTCCTGTTGAGGCAGATCGACGAGTCGGTGGCCAAGCGTGCCGTGCACTGGAAACGAGATCTTTCTTCGCCGGATGCGTACAACGCCTCGGTCGAGCCCAACCGCAAGCGGCTGGCGCACATCCTCGGCGTGCGGGACGCGCGCGTGCCGTTCGATAAACCCGAGAAGCTCGACGGATATAGCCATCAAGGTACGGCCGGCGAGGTCGCAGCAATCGAGGTCCACAGCATCCGCTGGCCCGCGTTCGGTGATGTGACCGGCGCGGGACTTGAAGCCTCTCGCCTGGGATCCGGAAACCCTCCCGCACACATCATCGTCATCCCCGATGCCGACCAGGCACCGGAAGGACTCCTGGGCTTGGTGCCGGATCTACCGCAGGGAACACAGGTGGCACGCCGACTGGCCGAGAGTGGATATCATGTGATTGTCCCCACGCTCATCGACCGTACCGTCGCTCCCCGACACGGCCGGGCCAGGTTGACGAGCCGCGAATTCGCCTATCGGCCGGCCTTCGAACTGGGTCGCCACCTGATCGGCTACGAGGTCCAGAAGGTGCTCGCCCTGGTCGACTGGCTCTCGAAAGATCCCGACCGATCGCACCGCATCGGAGTGTTCGGCTACGGCGAGGGGGGGGCGATTGCGCTCTACGCTGCTGCGCTCGATACGCGGATCGAGGCCGTCTGCGTCAGCGGTTACTTCGACGATCGCAATGATGTCTGGCGACAGCCGGTCGATCGCAACGTCTTCGGGGTCCTTGAGGAGTTCGGCGACGCCGAAATCGCCTCGATGGTCGCGCCTCGCCACTTGATCGTGGAGGCGGCGAGGGGACCGGAGCTGATCATCCCGCCGGGAACCGGCGGCGCCCCTGGGCGATTGACAACACCCAAGCTCGAAACCGTCCGCGGCGAAGTCGAACGCGCCCGGAAGCTCGTATTCGGACTGGGTCCGCAACCGAGTATCGAAATGACCACAAGTGACCCTGACGGAACGGGTCCGTCTGGAAGCGAGGAAGCCCTCAAGAAGCTGGTGGGCGCGGTCGCACGCGATGCGCGACTTTCCGCGCGCGTCGAGACGCCGGGTCCGATCAAACGTCCCGGACTCGGCGATCCCAAGGGCATTCAGGATCGCCAACTTCACGAGCTCGATCGCCACAATCAACAGCTCCTGATCGCCAGCCCCGACGTGCGCCGGGAGTTCATGAAGAAGCTCGATACCAGCTCGATCGCAGCTTACACGAAGTCGATCGAATCCTACCGGGCATTCTTCGCCGACGAGGTGATCGGGCGGTTCGATCTCGAGCGGATGGCGCCCAACGTCCGCACGCGACGGATCCATGACGAGCCGAAGTTCACCGGCTACGAAGTGGTGATGGACGTCTTCCCCGACGTCATCGCTTACGGTATCCTGCTCCTGCCCAAGGGGATCAAGGAGGGAGAGAAGCGTCCGGTCGTGGTCTGCCAGCACGGCCTCGAGGGACGGCCCCGCGACGTCGCGGACCCGAAGGTCAACAATCCCGCCTATCATCGATACGCCGTCCGGCTGGCCGAGCAGGGCTTTATCACGTTCGCACCCCAAAACCTCTACATCTTCGGAGATCGCTTTCGCACCCTCCAGCGCAAGGCCAATCCGCTCAAGAAGACCTTGTTCTCCGTGATGGTCCCCCAGCACCGGCAGATCACCGACTGGCTCAAGACCCTACCCGCGGTGGACCCGGCGCGGATAGCCTTCTACGGGCTGAGCTACGGAGGCAAGTCGGCGATGAGGATCCCGCCCCTCGTCGAGAATTACTGCCTCTCGATCTGCTCGGCCGATTTCAACGAATGGGTCTGGAAGAATGCCTCGACGCAGAGCCCTTATAGCTACGTCTGGAGCGGCGAGTATGAGATTTTCGAGTTCGACCTGGGCAGCACGTTCAATTACGCCGAGATGGCGGCATTGATCGCCCCACGGCCGTTCATGGTCGAGCGAGGTCATTTCGATGGCGTCGCACCCGATGAGACGGTCGCTTATGAATTCGCCAAGGTCTACAACCTGTACCACGCCCGGCTGGGGATCGGGGATCGCTGCCGGATCGAGTTCTTCGTCGGCCCACACACCATCAACGGGCGGGGGACGTTCGACTTCCTTCGCGAGCACCTACTCTGGACGGGGACGGACGAAGGTCGGCCGTCCAGGAGCCCTCACTGATCCGCGACGCCGCCGGGAAAGCCAGGCCATTCGCGGCTCATTCTCCGGCACTACTGGCCAAGGCCGAGGTCTGCTGGCGATGCGTGTCGGCGTAACGGCCGCCGCGCGCGACCAGGTCGGTGTGGGTCCCCATCTCGATTATCCTCCCGGATTCGAGGACCACGATTCGATCGGCGCGGCGGACCGAGGCGACCTTGTGCGAGACGATCACACAGGTGCGGCCGGGGAGGTTGCGATCGAGGGCCTGCTGGATCCGGGACTCGGTCTCGGAATCCAGTGCGCTCGTGCAATCATCCAGGAGTAATACGGCAGGCTGTGCCACGACGGCGCGGGCCAGGGCGAGCCGTTGTCGCTGGCCTCCGGATAGCGAGTAGCCCCGCTCGCCGACGGTCGTATCGAGGCCGGCGGCCATCGCATCGACCGTCTCGGCGAGGTCGGCGATGCGGAGTGCTTCCCACATCTGCGGCTCGCTCGCCGACGGATTGGCATAGAGCAGGTTCGTGCGGATCGTCCCCTCGAAGAGCAGGGCCTGCTGGGGCACCAGGGCCACGGCCTTCCGAAGGTCGGCCAGCTTCAGCTCGCGAACGTCCCGGCCGTCGAAGCAGACAAGGCCCCAGGCCCCCCCATCGGGATCGATCCCCTCGGGGACATCATAGAGTCGCGGGACCAGGGCCAGGAGGGTTGACTTGCCCGAACCACTGGGACCCAGGACACCGAGGCGCATCCCCGGCTCGATCCGCAGGTTGATGCCGTCCAACACCCGGGAGCCCTCGGGCGAATACGCGAACGAAACCCGACGATACTCGATCGCTCCGCGAGGGCGGACGATGCCCGATGCTCCAGGACGGTCGCGAACCGGCTCGGGCTCGTCGAAGATCTCATAGAGTCGCTCGACGGAGACCTGCGTCGCGAGTGCGGTCGCCTGGAACTGCGTCAATCGAACGATCGGCTGATAGAGTTGGCCCACCAGGGCATAGATCGCCAGCAGTTCCCCGACGGTCATCAGGCCCCGGCCGACCAGGATGATCCCGTAGGCGATGACGAAGACCGTACCGAGGCCGCTGATCAGTGCCGCCAAGGCACCCAAGGCCGACGACGCGCGCGTATTGTCCCAGCTCAGGGCGCGGTGGTGGTCGATCCGCTCGTCCAACTCGTTGAGCTCATCCTCCTCCTTGGCGAAGCTCCGTACGATCCGCACGGCGGAGACCCGCTCGCTCAGGAGGGCATACAGCGCGGAGACCTGCTTGCGGATCTCGTCGGAGAGATGGCGCAACCTGCCGAAGAAAATCCGCTGGTTCAGGGCATAGAGTGGGACGGCCACCAGGGCAACCAGGGCCAGCCGCCACTGGAGCCAGGCCAGCAAGACCGCAATGGCCATCGACAGGATCAAGTCGTTGAGCAACTGCAAGATGCCGCTGCGGATGAACATCAGGATGCTGCCGACGTCGCTGGTGACCCTGGCCATGAGTCGGCCGGTCTGTTGCGCGTCGAAATAGGCCATCGGGAGCCGCATCAGCTTGCGGTGCAATGCCCCGCGCAGCGCGACCACCACCTCCTGGCTGATCCGGCCCATCATCGCGGCGATCCGCCAGGCCAAGATCGTGCGCGCCCCGAGCAGCGCGACCGTGGCCGCCAGGGCCGCGGCGATCGCTCGCATGATCGAGGATCGCGGCGGTCCGACGGATGCCGGGGCCGCCGTCGAGATGGTCGTCGACGGGGACTCGGACAACAAGGGCCGCCGGTCAACCTGACAATAAGCGACGAGCCGATCGACGACCCAGCCCTGGAGCAGGGGGATCGGTAAGAGCATGAGGGACTGGATCAATAGTCCCAACAGTCCCAACAAGATCATGCTGCGATACGGTCGTAGGAACTCGGCCTCGAATCGGCGGAGCACGGCGGGCGTGGGAATGGGGACGGGATCCGGAGTCGAGTTCATTCCTTGGGCAGCGAAAAGCGAATCCGAGGGATTGCAGGCCAGCTATCAGTATCATAACAACGCTCCACTCGCTGCAAGAGGAATAGCCCGCTCGACCGCGCCCGCGTGTCGCCGAGCTCCTTCCCTATGGCTCGTGCGGTGCGATGCGAATAAGTCGGCCGGCTCGGTGATCGGTGAGCCCCGCGACCCGTTCTGGAATTCGAGACGCCAAGTCCTGGCGACCGCCATCACCTCCATGCAGTCAACCATCAGTCACGCTCGATCCACAATTGCTCTTCCGGGAATGCGCGGGCTTCCTTTCGTCCCATACCGATTCCCACTTCTTTGAATGGTAAGAAAACCCTGGCTCTCGACAGTCGGACACGCCAATGCGTCACGAATCCGAGTCTGCGGCGCGGAAAAATTTATTTTTTTGGAAAATTTTTTCTCCTT
This sequence comes from uncultured Planctomycetota bacterium, assembly GCA_963777695.1. Taxonomy (GTDB): domain Bacteria; phylum Planctomycetota; class Planctomycetia; order Isosphaerales; family Isosphaeraceae; genus CAVZRC01. The sequence continues at coordinate 3,182,098 of CAVZRC010000004.1, read as the reverse complement.
ACCCGCTTTGGATTTATGGAGAAAAATCGCGTTGAATTCGGGTGGTAGCGTTAATGAATTTGCAAACCTGCGGCATTCTGAGAGTAGAGGATCGTAGAGGATACAAACGAGGGGCCGAAAGGTTGACGAAGATGTTGATCACAGGAGCGATGGACGACGTTCTGGAATCACCCGAAGGAGAAGTCTCCGACCATACGGCAAGAGATGATCCTGGTGATGAGAACAATTCCCGCATACGGCGGGGCCAAGCCAATCGGGGTGCCGGGACTGGTCCCCGGTCAGACCGAACGATGTCGTTGGCGACAGCGGCTAGAGAGTACATCTGGATGTACGATATGGATCATGGTCTCAGTTCCAAGGAGATCGCGGTCCGTGATGGGCTGAGTGTCGGCCGGATCGAATCGGGCGCGGCGCGAGCTCGGGAACTCAACAAGCGATTCTCGCAAGATTCCCCGGGCATGCCGACAACCGGAAGAGGTCGGGGCGGTCACAACCCTCCGCTCATCCCCTTGTTCCCGGTCGGGGCCTACACGCCGCAATCGCCCTGCCCGCATCGCGAACCGATCGAGAAGGGCTCGGCATTCTGTTGCATGGTGTGTCACCGTTCCGGCATGGACGAGCATCCCGCCCTTCAACGCGACCCGCGAACGGACCCCGCTCCCGAATCGAAGCCGGAACCGGCCCCCGAGCCTGACCTGCAGTCCAAGGCCAGTGAGTCGCTCGCGACTCGCAAGGCACGTCGGCGGCGAAAGTTCGCCCAGCGAGCCGCGACGGCCGGGGGATGCTCCGAGGAGAGCAGGGCCGATGACGTCCGATCTTCATGACCCACCAATGGCCACTCGCTCCTTGCTTCCCAACCGAGGTGCTCGACGATGTTGATCAATCAAATCTGGGCCATGATCCCAAGCCGGAGCACGATCTTGACCGTCGTGTTTTCGAGCCTGCTGGGAGCGGCACTGGCCATCGGCCTCGCGACCTGGCTGTGGTCGCCCGACGGGCCGTCTCCGGGCCCTGTGTCGCCGACGGACCCGCACTTTGCCAGCTTGGGCCGGGCCTATCTTCCCGAACTCGGGAAGGCCTATGCCACGGCCTGGGAGGACGGCGCCAAGGGGCTCGACACCGGTCAGAACCTCTCCGACGCGCTAGGCACCGTGGCCAAGGCATGGGGCACGAACCGCACGCAACTCTTCGACCAGATGGCGAGTCCGGAATTCCGCAAACTGATCGCGGAGTCGAAGAAAGACGCCGACGTCACACCCCAGGAACGAGCGGCCATGGCGGCCGCGTGGCGAGGGTTCGCCCTCGGTCTGAGGAAGTGAGGATCTCGTCGAGAATCATCGGCATGCCCTGGATTCCGTAATTCCATCCTCGTACAAGCATCCCGCCCGCACGGGTAGGACGCCTGCACCATGAGGATCCGGCGGGTTCCCGAATCGGACCCGCGTAGGCCCCAGCGGTGGTCACGTCGTACACGACTTCCCCGGCCTCCGTCGCCCTCGAACGCGGCGATCTGCCGAAGCGAGCCGTTCATCCGACGCATCAGGACTCCTCGAGGCTTCCGCCGAGAGGCTGCCGATCACCTCGCGCGACTATCCATTCCCCGCCCGGTCTTCCGGACGTAACCGACTGAGGAATCACGAATGGCAGACGATACGGCATATTTGTCGCTCTGTGGCTGGAGGGGTGTCGATGCCATCCAACAAGCCTTCGCCAGCCACTTCCCGACGCTGATCCAGGCCGCGCCGCACCTGGTCGGGGCGCCGACGCCGTCGGGGCCCATCCTGTTGTACAAGGCTTGGCGGGACGTGCTCGGTAAGGACCCCGCCTACCCGGCCCAGCAGATCGGAGACTGCGTCTCCTTCGGCCACGGGCACGGCAACGACCTGTTGCAGTGCATCGAGATCGGCCTGGGCGAGCCGGCGGTGTTCCAGGAGACCGATACGGAATTCATCTACGCTACATCCCGAGAGGTCGCCGGCATCCTGGGTCGCCAGGACGGCTCGTATGGCGCCGCGGCGGTCAAAGCTATGACGACGATCGGGATGGTAAGCCGCGAGATGCTCGGTACGGACGGCAACTATAGCGGCGAACGTGCCAAGGATTGGGGATGGCGCGGCGCCCCGTCATCGGTGAAGAGCAAGGCCGGCCCCTTCAAGCTCGGCACGGCCGCCCAGGTCTCGACCTGGGATGAGCTGGTCGCGGCCGTGAACAATGGTTATCCGGTCACGATCTGCACCGGCCAGGGATTCACGCTGACACGAGACGGCGATGGCTTCTGCCAGGCCCGAGGGACCTGGGGGCATTGTATGTTCATCGCGGGAGTGCGCTTCGATCGGCCGGGCGCCTGCATCATCCAGAGCTGGGGACCGGACACTCCCACGGGTCCGACCGCGTCGATCAGCCGAGCTTCTCGTTCTGGGCCGACCGGGACGTCATCGAGCAAATCCTCGGTCAGGGCGATAGCTGGGCGCTGTCGAAGTCGCCCGCGTTCGAGGAGCGTGAGCTGCCCCCGTCGTGGAAGTATGACGTCGCGGCATGATCGCCCCGGACGGGGCCACGGGTATTCGCAGGCCACCGAACGGACGATCGCGACCTCGACGAGAGACCGCCGCGCCTCGACGCCAGGTCGAGCGCCTCCAGAGCATGAGTCAGGCGGGCCTCTGGTTCGAGGGGCCGGTAGCGGGCCTCCATGAGCTCGATGCGATCTCGCGGGATTCATTCGCAGGAAAGGGAGCATGATGAGCGGTCTGTCCGTCCTGGCCCAAGCCGCGGGCGTCGTCGATCCGAACACGATCGGAGTCTCGATCACGAGCCTGATCGGCTCGCTGGGAGCAGCCGGCGCCGCGGTCGCGGTCACCTACTACTTCCTCGGCTTCCTCCGCACCGAGGGCGAGAAGCAAACGCGAGTCTTCGGAGAGTTCCGGGATTACCACGCCGAGTCCCAGAAGAAGTTCCAAGACCAGTTGGAACGCTTGACCGATCGTGGTGAACAACTCCAACGGGCCTTCCAGGACCAGATCTCCCGGATGACAGAGATCCAGAACTCACTACTCCGCGACGCCATCCTTGCGATGAAATCCGTCGAGAAGACCCTGGAGAGTTCGGTCCAAACGATCCATGGAATGGAAAAGACCGTCGCGTCCCTCCAATTCTCCGTGAGCAACATCGACCTTATTGTTCGTCGGATAACCGACCCCGGGATGGTTCCAAGGAAGTCGTCTCCGCCTTCATCCGTCGAGGAGAACGCATCGTGAATCGAGTCGATCGAGGCCCGCTGTTGCTGATCTTGGCCGGGATCATGCTCGTCCTGGCAGTCGTCGCCTATCTGATCAGCGACGCGGAAGAAAACCTGCAACGTAGCGAAGCGGTCCTGCACGGTCGGGAGGCATTGCGGGTCCAGAAGGAGCAGGCGATCGAGGATCGCAAGACCTTCGAGGCCCAGCGCGATCGGATGACCAAGGAGAGGGCGGAGTTGCATTCGCAGCAAGATGCGATCATCAAGGCACTGAAGCGGATCGAGGAGTCGTTGGATTCGGTCGGCCCGACCCATCCCGTCCGTTGACGGATCTCGATGCGACCATTTTGGGTCGGCCTACGTGGGTTGGAACCGGTAGCTCACGGGATGCGATCGCGCGGCCCGACGGAAGATCCGCCCAGACCAGTCCTGGTCCTCTCGATCGAGGACGTCCTGCCTCTGCCGAGGATGTTCGCACCCCTTGGCTCGAGGTTGGTCGCGGAGTTGACCGCGGCCGAATGGGCCAGCTCGCTCGAGATCGTCGCCGCCCGGCGACCACGCCGCCGTTCGAGACCGACTACTCGAAGTATACTCCATTCAAGACCATGCTTTCCAAAGGTATTTACGCCATGAATTTTGCCGCGTCCCTGCTGACCTTCATCAACGGTTACAAGACGTATGCCTCGGTCATCCTCGCCGTCGTCTCGGGACTCGGGATGATCCTCACCAAGAATTATGCGGGTGGCGTCTCGGAAATCTTCCAGGCCCTGACCCTCGTCTTCGGAGGCACGAGCGTCGTCGGATTGAGGCATGCCGTGTCCAAGCTCGAAAGCGCCGGCGAAGTGGGCCTGCGGCACGCTGTGGCCGATGACAACCGGCCCGGCAGCATGGCCGGGAATACCAAGTGATCTCACGATTGTCATTGGAGATCCGCAGGTTGGATCGGGCGTGCTCATAACCTCAATCCGCCGAATTGTCTACGACCCGAGGGACGGACCCACTGACGCGGTGCGAGCCGGCGGTTCCCCGTGGCCCCATATCAGGCGTTCGAGGTCCCGGAGCAGTGCCCGTTTTAAACGCCCGGGCTGTCCGCGGATCTGGCCGTCGATCCGACTGTCCACATCGGGTCGGGCGTACGACGACGGGAAACTGACGACGAACCACGGACAAGACGATGCGACTTCGATACTCCTGGTTGGACCTGGTGACATACCCGCTCCTCGTCGTGCTCCTGGCGCCGTTGGCCTGGAATCTTGTCCGAATCGTGCTCTCCTTCGCGGCAGCGAATCGTGAGTAGCGGGCCGGGTGATCGCCGGCCGCACCGCTAGGCCGGTCTCTGCGTCTCTCGCGACCCGCAACCTGCCCCTCGCCACCGGAGCGAAGCGACTCATGCCCCTCGACTGGCTCAAGAAATCGACCTCCCCTCCGCCGGGGCGTGGCACGGGCCGCGACGGCAGGTTTGTGGTGAATACGGACTCGCCCCGGGCGGGGCTCAAGTCCGACGAGGATCTCGACGGTAAGCTCGTCGTTCAACGTCGGCACGTTGACTGGCTCGAGCATCAGATTCGGTGGAGGTGGCTCCTCGACAGCTTCGAGGGGGGCGACCGTTACCGGAACGCGGTGTACGGCCCGGTCCGCCGCGGCTTGCCGACCCGGAACATGTTCCGGCACAACGCGCGAGTATCCCGACCCGCAGATGTTTCCCAATGTCTACCAGGGTTTCGCCGGGTTCCTGGGGAGCGTCAACGCTCAGGCGCAGGATGTCGGCTACGGGCCCTATCCTGGCATGTTAGGCGCCGACCCGGGTGCGACTGCGCAAGACGACGACTACGAATACCGCCGGAGCCGGACGCCTGTTCCCGAGTTCGTCGCCGAGGCGATCGAGATCCATCTGGCCAAGGTGTATGACCAGGAGGTTTCGCGGGACGGACCCGATGACCTCAAGGCATGGTGGCGCGACGTGGACGGCCGAGGGACGCCTATCGACGACTGGATGCGGGAGACGATCGCCCCATTGCTCCTGGTCCTGGGCTGCATCGACGTCTGCCTCGATCATCCCAAGGCGCCGCCGGGTGAGACGGTGGCGACGCGGGCGGACGAATTGCGGCTGGGGCTCGACCGGTGCGTTGCCAGTTACATCCTCCCCGAGAACATGGTCTGGTGGCGCAACGATGCGGCCGGCCGTTACATCGAATGCCTGGTCCGCGAGTACGTGGATCCCTCGGATCGGATGGACTACGACAAGAACGGCAACGCCGTGGACCCCGAGGATTCCGGCAGCATCGGCCAGGCATGGCGGCGGAACTACGTGAGGTACCGGCTCTGGCGCCGGACGAGTCGATCCTCTTCAGTTATGATGGCGATACGATCCTGGAGCGGGTCCGCCACTCATTCGGCCGCGTCCCGATCGTCCGGCTGGTCGACCTCCCCCGGCATCGGACCCCGCATATCGGCAAGTCTCGTTACGAAGCGATCGCCGAGTACCAGCGCGAGTATTACAACCGGGATAGCGAGCTGATCCTCTCCGACACCTTGCAGGCACACCCGTTCCTGTCCGGGGCGGAAGACTTCTGCAAGAGCGACAACACCCTGTCGGTCGGCCCGGGCTATATCCTTCCGATGAAGAAGAACCCGGAGTCGGGGACATACCAGGGATGGGAGTTCGTGAGTCCGCCCAAGGACCCGGCCGAGTCTCTAAGGCGGAACAAGGCCGACATCGTCGAGATGAAGGATCGCCGGGCCTGCCTCATGAAGCCGGCGGGCTCCACGGGTTCCACTGTCGGCCAGTCCGGGATCTCGAAGCAACTCGATGCAGTCAACGGTCACAAGCTGTTGGCTTCCATCGCGAAGTCCATCGCGAAGGTCGAGCGCCAGCTCGCCGAGTACGCCGCCATGGTGCTCCGGAATGCTCCGATTGCTCGCGAGGAGCGAGAACAGATCCGGGTGGTCTACCCCGCCCGATTCGAGCTGTTCGCCGCCACGGAATTGATCGACAACCTCACCAAGCTTCAGCACACGTTGAAGTGTGCCGGCGAGGCACCGAACACCGAGCGAGAGATCCTCCAGGCAATCGTGCGGCAGACCCTCCTCGGACTGACCGACGCGGAGTACGACACGCTCGATGCCGAGATCGAGCTCATGGTCCGGACCAAGTCGCGACTGAAGGAACCGGAACGGGAGATGGCCGATGCCGGCATCGCGTCGCACGTCGAGGCGATGGAAGGCGAAGGCTCGGCCGAACAGGCTGCGGGCGAGGACCCTACCGGCCAGTCCGCCGGGACGCTGGTCGGCAACATGATTCCGAGTGTGATGTGACCATCGAAGGGGCCAGGGTCGAGCCAAGACCGGAGCCAGCGATCCACCGGCCTCACGGCACTCGAGCGATACCAGAGGGAACCCATGCCCAACCTCACGCCGGTCCAGGCTCAATGGCTGACACTGGCATTCGTCGTGGCGATTACCGTCGTGGTCGTAGGCTACGACGTCCTGGCGATCCGCGCCTGGGGAGTCGAGTCGTCGATCTCGCGAGTGCTCCGACGGCTTTTCACCGTCTACCCCACGCTGTTCGTCGCGTTCATCTTCTGGCTCGGGATCCTGGTCGGGCACATCGGGCTGCCGACGGAGTAATGAACCGATGGTGACACCAGCGACGCTTGTCTTGGGGATCTGGCTGGGATGGCCGGGGACGGCGCCGACCCTCGCGGACCTGGAATTCGTGATGGCGGTCGAGGAGTCGGTCATGGCCGAACCGGGCACGACCGCTCCCGAGCCTTACAAGGGCCTGATCGAACGCCAAGGTTCGGATTGCTACCGATGTCGCGAGATCGCCACTCGAAGACTCGCGGCGGCCTCGTGGTTCGATCAGCGATGGCTGTTCTGGGGACGGAAGCATCGCGACCCCGAGGTGCGGCTCCGGTCGAACGCAATCCTCCGCCGGCTGAACCGGTGCGCGTCCTGCGGCGGGAGCGGGGCATCGCGGCACTACCGAGAGGATCCGTGCTGGGATTGTCAGGGGCTCGGGAGCGCCTGGCTTTGGTCGGCCTGGGATTAATTCCTATCAGGAGCATGAACATTAATCCGCAACTCGATTCGCTCGAAACCCGCGAACTGATGTCCGGGCTGACGCCGGGCCAGATCCGGGAATTCTACGGCCTGGACCGCGTCTACCGCCATCGCGATCCGGCTACCGAGGGCGCCGGCGTCTCGATCGCGATCGTCGTCCCGTACGACGACCCGACGTTGCAGCGGGACGTTCAACACGTATTTCGACAGACCATATCATTTGCCGGACGTTAATCTGTCAGTGGACGACCTGGGCATCCCGGGCAATGAGCCCGACATCGCGTGGTCGATGGAAGAGGAGAGCGATGTCGAGATGGTCCAGGCCGTCGTCCCGCTCGCCCATATCATCGTGGTCGAGGCGATCTATGACGACCTCGGCGTCTTGCTCAAGGCCGACCGGTATGCGGCCAGCCTACCCGGCGTGGTCGCCGTCGATAACAGTTGGGGGACGCCCGAGTTTGCGGGGGAGGGCCAGCTCGACAGCTACCTGGCGTCGCCGGGCGTGACCTTCGTCGCGGCGGCGGGCGACACGCAGGCCTCCGATTACCCCGCAGCATCCCCGAACGTCATCGCCGTGGGGGGCGTACAAGTTTTCGGCGACCGCGACTATGTGTGGCCGCTCTCGGGCGGCGGTGCGAGCCCGGTCTATCCCGGCCGGACGACGCCGGATCTGGTGATGGCGATGAATTCCACTCAACTGACGGGGACCAGCGTATCGTCCGCCCTCTTCGCGGGGCTGGTCGGGATCGCCGACTCAGAACGGATCGAGCACGGCCTGGTCGCGCTGGATGCCGAGGAGACCCGGTCTCTCATGGGCCAGGCCCGGGGCAACCGCCACGTATTCGGCCCCGTCATCGGCCGCGACGAATGGGTCGGGCTCGGCTCGCCGCGGGCGCCTGGGCTCATCAAATTACTTTCGAGCTGAGGCAAGCATGTCCTACCAGTCGATCACCGCACTTGTCGTGATCGGGGCGGTCTTCGCCCTGTCGATTTTCGACATTGTGATGGCTTACTTGTCCGGGGGCGACGCGACCATATCCTGGTGTATTTACCAGTGGTCGTTGAAATACCCGGTGATCGCGTTCGCTTTCGGGTTCTTGATGGGACACCTCTTCGCCCAGATGTACAAGACTGGCGATTAACCGATCAAGGTTGAAAGGCTTATGCACATCGAAGCCGTGACCATTTGCGTGGGCTATGGCGATTTCCTGGCCGAGACCGTCAAGGAGAATCAACACCTCCTCGATGACTGGGTGATCGTCACATCTCCGGACGACGACGAGACGCGTGCGGTGTGCCATCGCCACTCGCTACGACACGTCCTGAGCGAAGACCATCGTCGCGGCGGCCCTTTCAACAAGGCCCGGATGGTCCAGCGGGGATTCGACCAGATCGGTGCCCACGGCTGGGTGCTGCACCTCGATGGGGACATCGTCCTCCCGCGACAGTTCCGGTCGCTACTCGAGATGGCACACCCCGACGAGAGGGCGATCTACGGTGCCGACCGCTGTAACATCGTCGGCTATGGCGCATGGCAAAAGATCAAGCGCGAGCGCGGCTCGTGGGATAATCACGCCTACCATTCGTCGGTCCGATTCGAGGAAGGGGCGACGGTGGGCACTCGTTGGGCGTCGAAGTTCCACGGATACGTGCCCATCGGGTTCTTCCAGTTCTTCCACGGATCGGCGATGGTCGAGGGCGGCCACCATGTTCGCCACTACCCTTATCACCATGGGGATGCCGCTCGGACCGATGTCCAGTTCGCCTTGCAATGGGACCGGCGTTATCGGCGGCTGTTACCCGAGGTCGTCGTGCTCCATCTGGAGAGCGAGCCGGCACGCCTCGGGGCCAACTGGTGTGGCCGGACGACGGCCCGCTTCGGCCCGCAGCCGATGAAGTCGCCGATCACCGTGAGCGCGAGCTAAACTTCTCGATCCTTCCTCAGACCAGCGATTGCTGTCACTCGCCCGGGGTATCCGGATCGTGCACCATCTCACGGCGAGTCATCGCCAGAGCACGGCACCGGGTGCCCTACGGTCACCACCCCCGCGGAGCATAGCATGGCCGAAGAGATAACCTCGACATCGGCGACGCCGGCATCGATCGCCCAGCCCCCAGGACCGGCCGTCTCGTCGGCGACCGCGACGACCCAGCAGACCGTGACGATACCCTTGGAACAGGTCCAGGCCTTCACGACGATGCAGGCCCGCCTGGCACAGCTCGAGGGCGAGCAGCGGAGCCGCGAGCAAGCCGCCCAGCAGGAACAGGCCCGCATCCGGGCCCAGAAGGGCGAGGTGGAAGACGCGCTGCGGATCCTGCGCGAACAGTCGGAGCAGCAGGTTCAGGCCGAACGGGCGAGGCTCACGCAGGTCGAGGAGCGTGCCAAAAGGTACGCCCTCGACGGCGAGCTTTCCCGAGCATTGGCCGCCTGCAATCTGGTACCCGGCGGTGCGGAGCAACTCACCCAGCTCTGGCGAAATCAGTTTCTGGTTGACGCGCAGGGCGACTCCTTCGCGGTGCGCACACCGACATTCCAGTCGGTCGGAGATTTCGTGCATCAGCAGCTCGGCCGGCCCGAGTATGCCCACTTCGTCCGTCCCCAAAACCCGGGCGGTGGGACCGGCGGGTTCCAGCCGTTGACCCAATCGTTGCCGAGCACGCCCGCGAACCCGGCACAAGCACCCCAGCCGAAGAACATGGGCGAGGCGGTGATCCTCCACATGCAGAACATCCAGAAGGCCCAGGGCGATCCCAGGGCCAATATCAGCCTCCCGATGGGTCTGAAAGCCGTCAGGTAGTAGGTAGTGGGAATCGGGCAGAAAACTCCAATGCGGGCGACTGCCGATCGCTGTCCAAGGACCAGCCCTTCGAGGGCATGCCGGCCGTGGTCGCAGCACCACGAGAACCGCGAGCGCTGCATCAAAGGAGAGGCGTGTAGCCGTGAGACAGGGGCATTTTAATGACCGCCTCCTGCCGACCGCCTACTGCCTACTACGAGAATGGCCGACTTCCTTCAAGGCTTCCTGGGAACGCAACAGGCGGGTGTCGAAGCCCGCAACGATGTCACCGTTGCCATCCGCAACTGGTTCGCCAATCGCAACCCGCTCGTGACCCGATTGCCGTATGTCCCGGTCGAGCGGGTCGATTTCCTGATGTACACCCACAAGTATCGGGCGCGGTCGACCACGCTCGGTACGGCGGTGACCAGCAACATCCAGACGACCCTGACGCTGGCCGACGCCACGTTCCTGATGAACCACGACGTGCTCGAGCTGGTCGACTCGGTCACGGGGAACGTCGAGCGGGTGCAGATCAGCGGCGACCCTACGAGCAGCAGCACGGTCAACGTCACCCGCGGCATCTGGTCCGAGGTCGCGGGCGTTCAGGGGACCTCGGCCCTGTCCTCGGTCACCAACGGGTCGACGGTCAACCTGATCGGCAATAGCCGGACCGGCGCCGAGGTCATGCAGACGGGCCTGACCACGATCGGCGTCTCGCGTACCCAGTATTGCCAGACCTTCCAGTTCCCGGTGCAGATCGGCGGATCGGCCCAGACCGCCCGGGCGCAGGTGCTCCCCGGCGGCATCCAGACGCCGTTCGACTTCAACATGACCGTCCAGCTCCAGAACATGGTGGACGACATCGAGAACTCAGTCTATTACGGCATCGCGCAGGCGCCGGTGGACACCGGCAACCCGCTGACTTCCACGACGGCCAAGATGAACGGCCTGCGGTCGATCCTCGTGACCAACAACGTCTCGTCGCTGACCAATACCACGCCGGTCAACGCCGCGGCCTACGGCTCAACGGACCTGATCCGCGACACATTGCAGGCGTGCCGCCAGGGCGGCGGCGAGCCCGACCTCCTGGTCGTGTCGACGAACTTCATGAGCGGGTTCGCGACCTGGGGCCAGGCCATTCAGCGCGTCCCGGCCGGCGAGACGGTCTTCGGCACTCCGATCAACGTCCTCGAGGCCCCGTTCCTGCACGGCGTCACCATCGTGGAGGCGCCGCTGCTGCGGCCCTACACGGCGATCGCGCTGACGAGCTCGGAGGTCTACATCCGCAACAAACGGAATCCGTTCTGGCAGATCCGCGGCAGCCGCGGCGACATGGTCGAGGGAGACTGGCTCGCGGAAATGGCGATCGAGGTCGTCAACGAATCCCACCACGCGTGGGTCGAAGGGATCACAGCATTCAGCGCGAACTGACGTTCACCCGGTCCTCGGTCTTTGGACCCTGGTCCTTGGTTTGCTTCGAGGGATGGTCGGTTACGTTCCGGGGAGTCGAAGCCATCAAGGACAGCTCGCGCCAGGCTTATACGGCAGAAGGACCAAGGACCAAGGACCCTAGGAGCGAAGCGAAGCATGTGGCGATTCCGGGGTAGCCCGCACTACATCGACCAGCAGGGAGACCGCCTGGGGGTCTCCAAGATCCTCACAGACCAGGCGAGGCACAACCAGGAGATGTACCGAGTCTCGGTGCTGGTCGGCCAGCTCTGCGAGCGGTATTACCGGACCCCGAAGGACGGCGGCCGCGCGATCGTGTTCCCGGCCGAATTGGCCCAGATCCAAGGCACGCTCGGCCAGTGCGAGCACGAATTGGAGAAACTCCACGTCCTGGCGGCCGCCGCCCAGGTGATCATCGACGAGGCCCACCGGGCCTTCGGGCTCGCCCCCCCGAGCCGTCATTTCCGTGTCCGTTGCAACTTCGACGACCTGGCCGAGGCGGCCGCCCTCATCCCTGAGGGGGCAAATACCCCTCCTGGCTCCCCTGGTAATGGGGAGGGGGTTCTCGCGCCGAATTCCGATCCCAATCCTCACGCGAAACCGAAACACGCGAAGGCACGATAATGGCCTACATCAGCCCCTCGATCACCGCCAGCGGAACGACGTTCGCGCAGTTACAGGCGGGCGGCGCGTCAAAGCATCTGGAGAATCTCATCGCGGCGAACCTGAACGGCACCCAGGCGCCTTCGGCCGCCCCCACTGTCTCGGTCTCGGGCACCGGAGGTCTGCTGGCTGCGGGCTCATACTATCTCAAGATCACCGAGACCAACGGCATCGGCGAGACCACGGCGAGCCCCGAGTCGGCGCAGTTCAATGTGACCGCGGGCCAGATCCCGACGGTCACATTCCCGACGCTCCAGGTCGGCAACATAGCACGCAACGTCTACCTCACGCCGGCCGGCGGCGCCAGTGGCAGCGAGGTCCTGTACGCGGACGGTATCACAGCCGGCACCTATGGCTTGTCCGCAGTCGCGCCGTCGAGCTCTTTCGCAGTCGCGCCTCCCAAGACCAATTCCACCGTGCTCGCGAACTCCAAGCTCCAACTCCTCCGCTACGCGAAGACCAACCAGTTCCAGAAGGTTTGGGACTTCCTCCGCCAGGTCATCTCCATCTTCAATCAGGGCGAGCCGGCAACTTATCAGGAGGTCGTGGTAAAGCTCCGAGACGCCCACACCACCTTCGCCCTGATGGCCCAACTCTGTGCCGAGGCCGGCGCCCTGATCGACGCCAATCCCGGTCACTACACGAATGTCTCGACGGGGATCGGCAGGACGAAGACTCAACGCACCTGGCCCTGAGCTCGAGCCGACGGTGGGTGATGAGGACGGAAGATAATATGAGCGACACGCGGATCCTCCGCATCGGACAAGAAGCCGTGTCCAACCTCGTTATCGTCGTAACATGCCGTAAGTCGTTCAAACTCCGATTCCGCCTGGCGATGTACCTGATGCGCGTCGCCGGCCGGATCGGCGGATTCAAGTCGGTCAAGGTGATCCGAGAGAAGTGAGGAATCGCATGGCAAGGACACCGGTCCCAGGCGGCGTCGAGCGCGACGTCGTTCGTCCCCCCAACCAGCCCGGCGCGGCCGGCAACGGCGCCAGGAACAGCTACTTGCCCCTATCTCATCAAGTCGGTAGCGTCAAGCCATCCAACGACGGAGCCGGCGGTGACCGTCGCGACGGATGCAGGCCGCTCAGGGCTATGCCATCGCCGGTTGAAGCGCCCAATCATCGGTTCGACGTCGGAATGGCCAAGATGCCCCAGCCTCCCTCGGCGATCGAACCAGGGAAGGGGGCCGTGCCGGTGAACCCCTGGAATGACTCGGGCCGAGTGAATCGGGCGATTCCCGAACAGGACACCGCCCGGCCGCCGCGCAAGTGAACCTGACCGGGCCAGGCCCTCGCCAGGCCTTACCAACCACCAGACCACAGAAGTAGCGACGATCGAATTGATCGGCGATGCTTCAAGCGGACTCATGAAAAAGGACAGTTCGATGGCCAAGAAATCAGACCCCCAAGGCAAGCCGACGGTCCCCAGCGGAGGACCGAAGCCGGCCGGCATGAGGCAACCGTCCAATGGCAAGACCAAGATGATCACATCGAAGGCCAAGGACGGCAAGAAAGGCCGCTGAGCCGCGACCTTTGTATCTGGCGGGGCGTCGGTCCCCCCAAAGCGCCAACTGTGAACCTCGATCGATCGGCGGCTCGAGCGACGCTCCGCCGGACGATGCTGCCGGAAAGCCTCTCCGCCGAAGTCTCTATCTTCGAGGATCACGATCGCAAGCCCTGACCGGCGATCATCGCATGTCATTCGAGCCGGAAGCCCGCGAGGCAGCAAGGCGTGCCGGCAAATTGATGCCCCGATCGATCACATTCCAATCCAGCTTCTCCGGAGCTCCCGCCGAAAAGGCGGCCGAGGGCGTCCCTCATGACCCTCAGTGCATCCCTACCCGAACAGACTGTCCCGGTCTATTGCACGGACGAGGATATCCTCGTTCGCGCCGGCGGCGATTTCATCATGCTCTGCCCGACCTGGCAGAAGATGGCCGCCGGCACGGACGGGGTCTTTGCCAGCAGCAACCCGTGGGTGCTGAGTTCAGCCTCGGTAAACTTCGCCGCGAATGGGGTGAGCTGCAACCAGGTCGCCTGGCTGACGGCTCCCAAGACGCAGTATCCCGGCGGTGGCCAACTCCTGGCGATCGACAGCGTCTCGGGGAATTCCATCACACTCCGCCGGCCCCACAAGGACCTCCATGTCGGCCAACCGCCGGCTCCGTCCGCCGGCCTGACCGGGGTCACCTTCACGATCAACACCCTCGATCCCCAATCCGAGGAAGCGAGCTTCGAGATCAAGCGACGGTTCGGGATCGACGAGAACATTACCGATCGGACCAGTTCGTGGATCTACGACCTCCGCGACCTCCGGATGGCCACAGTCCTCTCGGTCCTGTACGACCGCTACATCCAAGAGAATCGTACAGAGCAGGGAGACTTCCAGAACAAGATCCGGCGGATCCGCCAACAACTCGACGACGTGCAGGCTCGCGTTCAGGTCCGTTGGGGGCCATTCGGCAATTCGGCCGAGCCCTCAACCCTCTTCGGTTGCAAGCTCTCGCGATAATGACGAGTTGACGGTGGAGGGAGGTCCGGGCTTGACGTGTGCTCGGTCGAACTCCTCCCGAGCCTGATCGGCCGAGGCGTCTCGATCGGCAAGTTCGATCTCACGGCCCGCTCGGCCCACTCACAACTCGTCGCCCGGAGTGTGAGCCAATACCGTCGCGGCTCAGAATCCTGTTCCACGAAACCACCCTCCCCCAACTCGTGAGCGACCTTCCATGGCCTACAACCAGTTCGACGTGGCCGCCGAGACGGTACCACTGAGCGCGGCTACTACCCAGACCGTCGTTGGCCTCCAGGCGGCCAGCAATATCTGCGTCAAGGTGACCGAGGCGTCAATTTCCTTCGACGGCTCGGTATCGAGCAATGCGCCAGCGGTCTGCGAATTCGACCAGATCACATTCGCGACGAACGCGCCGGGGACGAATTCGACTTCGGTCGCGCCTTCCAAGAGAGATACGGGCCGGGGCGAGACGATCCAGGCAATCGCCGCGAAGCACTGGACCGTCCAGCCGACCGTGATCACGCTTCAATGGTGCATCGATGTGGGGCAATTCAACGGACTCTACCACTTCATCCATCCGTTCGCGTCGCCTTTCATCTGCATCGGCGGCAAGGGATGCGGTATCACGATCACTAGCCCCAACGCTGTCAATTACAGCGGAAAGCTGACGGGGGAAGAATAAAGCGATCTTGGCATGTCCTCGCGACCGAGCAAGAAGTAATACCAAAGGAAACCTCCCGTGAGCGAAGAACTCCTGAGACGTGCCAACGCCATCCGCGCACGGAACAAAGTGCTGGAATCCGTTCCGGGCAGCGGATACCACGACAATGACAAGGATCATCTCGGTCGATTTTGCGCTCCACAGCGGCGGGGCCTCCCGCTTACCAGCGATCATCTGGTCCCGTTCTACAGCGAGCGCGAGGTTCACTTCGTCGGACCGGACGCCGAACGGGCCATGGCTGCTCTCCAAACGTGGTATGACGCACACAAAACCACTGACGCGGCGGTCTTTTCGTCCTACACGGGCACGGACCGGAAGTTGCTCACGGTCATCCTCAAGATGGCAGTTCGCGAGTTTGATGGACTCCCTCGTTTGATCCTGTGGAAGGACGAGTGGAACGACTTCCTTCACGCACTCCTGTCCCAGGGCATCGGCCTCTCCGGTGCTCCCTTGGAACCCTGATCCATGCCCCTCACAGCCGGCCTCGACTTCGACCGAACCGGACTCACCGAGATTACGGTTTCCGCCGATGCCACGCCCGCGATCGCCCGCTATTTTTATCTGATCAAGGAAGACGATTTTGTGACTGATTTCTGCGTCGCCGGAGCGGTCGGGCCGAACTCCGTCGAGACCCTGGCTCCCGACGGCTCATTTCAGCGGTGGCCCAGTTTCTGGCGGGACGGGTTGCTGATGTTCCGGGCCCCCGATGGATATGCGGGTGGACAGGGGCTCTGCTGGAGCTACGACAAGCGTCTTCAGCGCGGTGAGCCTATGCCTCGTCCCGAGATGGAGAGGCGGGCACTGGGGATGCGAGTGAGCGTCAGCCTCCCATCAAACTCTGAAGTTTCATGCTGATGGTGTCGCGGCCACCATCTGATCACACACAACTATAACGCATTCGCTCGACCCGGGAAGATTACGCCCGATGCTCGGAAATCGATGGCCGCATAAACCTCCGATCGGCTACGAAATCGACGGCGAGCATCCTCTCTCGCGGGGGATGTATGCCTTCTTCCCCTTCTGGGAAGGAAACGGCCTGAATGCACGCGATTCCGTCAACGGCATCACCTCCACGGCGACATCGGGGGCGGTATGGAAGCCCGGGCCATCGGGTGCGGCCCAGGCGTTCGCGTCGTCGGGTAGTTACAGCCAGACTCCGTCGATCCCTGGCATCTCGGTTAACTACCCGATCACGATCGCGGTCGGATTCCGGATGCTCGGCACTCCAACCGGCACGACGCAGGTCATCGGTTTTTATACTGCGGGATTGGCGCAGATGCCGGCGATCATCGGAGTGACCAGCGCGAATCTGTATTCGATCGCCTGGGCAAATGGCTCGTCCAGCTCCAGCGGCACCAGCTCAATATCTGCCGCCTCGAACTTGGACACCGTGGCCGCCCTCACGATCACGAACACCAACCAGACGCTTTACCTAAACGGCGTGGCCGCATACGCACTGTCAAACGCGATCAGCAATGCCGCCGGCTCGAACCCGTTCCTCGACTTCGGCTACAACTCGTCGTTGTCGGCTCGGAATCCCAATTACCAGATCTACTGGGCCGGGCTGTGGAATCGCACACTGTCACCCGGCGAGCACGCCGCCCTGGCGGCGAACCCATGGCAAGTCTACGAGCCGCGACGCGCCCAGACCTACTTCGGAATGCTCGCGCCGATTGCCTCCCCGAGTGGAATCCGGCTGATCGCACCTCAGTCGCAGCACCTAGAGCCGGGCGTCGCCATCGCGGGCCCTCGGTCGAACGTAGGAGGTGTGATCGCCATCAAGAACCTTCTTACGCCAACAGAGGAGCCGCGGCCCTACTCCGGGGCGATCGTCTCGAGTTACGGCCATCCGGCGGCGATCCCCCGATTTAAGAGTTCATCGGCGGTCACGTCACTCTGTGCAGACCTCCCTCAACCTGAACCGGGGAGGACGCTGGCTCGCTGCGCTCCGACGCGAGCTCAGGCAGGGCCGACACAGCCATTCCGGTTTGCGACGACGCAAGACCCCTCACTATGCGCCGTATCGGTAGTGGCCACGGCCAAACGTCTCCCGGTGTTACTCTCGTTCCGCCCTCAAGCGATGTCAGTCTCCGTAGCGGCCGAACCGCAACCCTCGTATCCGGGTTCCGTGCTACTCGGTCGAAACACTCAACTGATAGTCGGAAGCGGATTCTACATTTACTCCAACCAGGGTTCGGGTGACCCGATCAATTACGCGACCCCTATCGCGTGCGCGTTGAACCGACGATACGACTTGGACCAGCATGGAACTCGCGGCCCCTGGGGCCTGGAGGTTCGGCGTCCGCGCCTTCAACTCGAGTGGCGAGGAACAGAACCTCGACTGCGCCGTGATGATCACTCTGGATCCCCTCGGCAATGACATAACGAACCAGCCCTTACCCCCAACGGGGTTGAGGGCCTTCGCGACGCCGAATGGATCAATTCGAGTCGAGTGGTACTACCCCTCGACTCGCGGGCCGTCGTCACCCATCGGATTTCATGTCTATCTTGGAATCGGGGGTACCCCGAACTATTCAACCCCCGCCGCGACGGTGCTCTATTCCGCTGGTCTTTTCAATGCCTTCGTGGCGAACCTCGCCGGCCTCATCAATGGGACGACTTATTCCGTCAGTGTCCGGGCTTACAACGGATCTGGTGCGGAACAAAACACGATCGCGGCTTCAGTAACGGCTGACGCGATCGGACCGACCGCCGTCAACTCCCTCTTCGCAACCGCAATCGTCTGAGGATGACCCATGGCTGCTCCTGTCTATTCCGCCGGCACACCCGGCAACCTGATCAATGATGTCACGGTCGCCCACGGCGCGACCATCGCAGCGTTCCTGGATCTCTCGACCACGATCGAGGGGCAGTTGACGTGCGAGACGATCGTCGGGGCATCTGTCCCGACGGGCGTCACGACCTTCTCCGTCTATAAGGCTTACGCGGCCGGATCGTCGGCGTCGATCACGCTCCAGGCCGCGGCGACGGGCGGGACCACGACCTCGCTCAGCGTGTCGAGCAAGACAGGGCTCTCCGTCGGCCAGAGGATTTGCCTCCAGCAGGCGGGCGGGTCGAAACTCGGAGAACTGGCCACGATCTCGTCGGTCAGTGGGTCGAGCACGCCGTATACGGTCGTCGTGAGCTCAGCCGTCATCAACAGCTACTCCTCCGGCGACAACGTCTACCTTATGGCCCAGGCGGCGACGTTCTCCGCCGCCCCGCAGAGCAGCACCGGAACCTACGTGGCTAGCTCGGACTACTCGTTGGCGATCTTCCTCGGCCCTGGCCAATGGATCGTTGCGGCCGGCAACGCGGACAGCTCCGTGTCGGTCACGGCCAACGTCACCTACGACCGCATCACGTCGTTCCAGTAATTCCTCGCCCATGTTCGCCGTGTCGCATCCCGATAGCCACAACCTGCAGGACTGACGCCCGATGCTCGGAAATCGCTGGCCTCACAAGCCGCCATTCGGCTACCAGATCGACGCCGATAGCGCGCTTGCGCAGGGCCTCATGGGCTTCTACGCGCTGAACGAGGGGGACGGGCCCAAGGTCAACGACTCGTCCCCCTCGGGCCTCACGATGGCGACCTCGGGGCCGCCCGTGTGGTCGACCAACGCGACGGGGCCGATCCTGTCCTGCCCCGGGTACGCGGGCATGATCGGGGCGTCGGCCTCGCTGCCGCCGGGCATGCGGATCGCCTTCCCCATGACGATCGCGATGGGGATTCAGAGGCTCGGCACCCCATCGGCCTACTCCGTGGTCGGAGGCATCCTCCAGAATGCCACGAATGCCGCCCCGTATTACACGATCGCGTTCACGTGGCAGGGCGGTGCGAATACGACCCTCACCCTCAATTACTCGACCCCCGGCAATCACAACTCGTTCAGCGGGCCGGTCCTGGACACGAATCCCCACGTGATCGGCGGGGAGATCAATGCGGCCGGCGGGAAAATCTACGTTGACGGCCTGCCGAACACGACGGCCCCTTTCACGCCCACGGCCCAGTACAACAACGGCACGCCGGTCGTCGCCATCGGCTACAACCCCGGGACGGCGGGGCAGACCGCGGCCTCGTCCTTCTCCTGGTTCGCGTGGTGGGATCGCGTCCTCCAGCCCGCCGAGCACGCGGCGCTCGCCGCGAACCCCTGGCGGATCTTCGAGCCCAGGCGGGGCCAGGTGTGGTTCCCGGAGGTCGCGGCGACGCCGTTCGAATACATCTTCTCCGGCCCGTCTCACGCATTCGTCACCCAAGCATCCGGCAATTTCACGGTGGCGCCGACCCTCGTGGTCCCGTCCGACACGGTCACGCCCTCCGACGGCGGGTCCGGCGGCACATTCACCCCGTCGTCGCTCACCTTCACCGCGACGTCTGCCCCGAAGACCTTCACTTACACGGCGGCGTCGAAGGGCGTCAAGACCCTGGGCCTGACCAGCGCGGCCAGCATCCCGGTCGTGCCCTCGTCCCTGTCCTGCACCATCGGCCAGGTCCCCGTGAATTACACGCTCGCCGGCCCATCCGGCGGGCTCGCGGGCTCCCCCTCCTCGAACTTCACACTGACCCCGGCCAGTTCGGTCGATAGCGACGCGATCTCGCTCTCCGACGGCGGGTCCGGCGGCACCTTCGCCCCGTCGTCGCTGACCTTCATCGCGACGTCAGCCGCGAAGACCTTCAGCTACACGCCGACGACCCCCGGCGCCAAGACCCTGACCGCGACGTCGTCCTACGGCGGCACGATCTCCGGCTCGCCGACCACGTACACCCCGACGCCGATCCCGGGCTCGATCCGCTTCCTCAACCAATGCACTTACTCGACGGGTTCCACCTCGCTGCTCAGCAGCCAGTCCAGCGCGACGCTCGCCTTCCGGGTCCAGTTCAACAGCGCGGGCAGTGGTCCGAACGGCGAGGCGCTGATCACGCTGGCGGGCAACACCATCCTGTCCATGAACTACAGCTTGACGATCCTCGCGAACTACTTCGCGGTGATGCTCTCCGGGCCCGGCGGCACCATCACCGGCTACTGCAACTTCCAGTACGGCATCCCCAACCACGTCGTGATCTCCTGGGCCAACGGCGCGCAGTCGGTCTACATCAACGGCGCGCTCGCCGCTAGCCAGGCATTCTCCGGCGGGACCTCGGCATACGGCGGGGCACTCACCATCGGCAATCCGATGGGATACGCGAGCGACTTCCAGCTCTCGGACCTGGCGATCTGGAACGGCTATGCTGCGACGTCGGCCGATGTCGTCAATCTCTACGCCGGGGTCTACACCCCGAAGACCCTCGCCACCCCGGCCACCGCCTGGTTCCCGCTGGGCGGCCCGTCCGGCGCCCATCCGAATTACTCCGACTCCGGCTTCGACGATTGGACCGGCCACGGCTACACGTTCGCCAGTTCCGCCGGGACGACATCGAACGCGCAGTACGCCGGCGTGCTGGGCTTCGTGCCCCCGGTCGCGGTGTCGGCGTACGTCAGCAAGTCGGGCAAGCTCGCGATGTTCTTCCCGGTCGCGGCGGCCCCGGCCTCCAACGGCTATCACGTGCCGCAGGTCGTGACCGGCGTCGCTTCGAACCCGACCATCACCTGGAACGGGGCCGCGATCGAGGCGGACGGGCCCACCTGGGATTCCGCGAATCAGGTCCTGCCCTTCGTCGCCTACCGGCTCCAGTGCGGGTCGGTGCAGTCGGTCGGGATCGCCAATGGCGGGACGGGATACGTATCGCCCACCGTGACGGCATCGGGCGGCGGCGCGACCGCGCAGGCGACCTTCGGCACCCCCGTGCTGAACACCGGGGTCACGGCCTACACGGTGGGTGGCGTCGGGTCCTACGGGCAATACACGACCGTCCCGTCGCTCTCGATGTCCGGCGCCAGTTACACCGGGACGGCGCCTTCGGCGAGGGTCGCCCTGTCCGGGACGACGCTCTCGGTCGTTCCGACCGTCGGCGGGCTCCTGGGTTGCGGCAGCGGCGTGACGGCCGGTCCTAGCACGCTCTCGATGTCCGGCGGCCTGGGCAGCGGGGCGACCGCGACGGCCACGCTCACTGGCGGTATCGCCTTCCTGGCGCTCACCGCCGGTGGGAGCGGCTACACGTCGGGCTCCGTCGCGGTCACCATCAGCGACTCGGGCTCCGGCACCGGCGCGACGGCGACGGCGACGGTCAGCGGTGGCGCCGTCACCGGGCTCACCCTGACGTCACCCGGGTCCAATTACTCGAGCCCCACGGTCACGATCGCGAACACCGGCTCCGGGGCCGGCAGCGGTGCGACCGCGACGGCCAAGGCGTGGGTGGCCGGCGGCATCGCCCAGCCGCTCGTCACGGCAGGCGGCTCCGGGTACGCGGCCACCGGAACTACGGCGACCGTCGGCGGCGGCGGCGGCTCCGGCGCGACGCTGGCTGTCACCGTGGTTAACGGCGTCGTCACGGGACTGACGGTCACGGCGCCGGGCTCCGGATACACGAGCAATCCGACGATCGCGATCTCGGGCTCGGGCACCGGCGCAACGGCGACTTGCACCTATTGCAAGTCAGGCGGGATAGCATCCGTGTCCGTCGTCTCCGGCGGGGGCGGCTACTCGTCCACCGCGACGACAGCCTATGCGATCGACACACAGGGCGGGACGGGCTCGGGGGCGACCCTGGGAGTCTCCGTCTCGAACGGCGTCGTCGCCGCCGCCGCCCCCACGGCGGCCGGGACCGGATACACGCATCCCGCCGTCGCGATCCAGCCGGGCACCGGGTCCGGGGCGAAGGCGACCGCCACGGTCACGGGCGGCGCCATCGTCAGCATCGCGGTCAACTCGGCCGGCTCCGGGTACGGCCTCGGCACCACGGTGATGGTGCTAGACCCGAACGGGACCGGCGCGTCCTATACCGTCAACCTCTCGTCCGGCGGCGTCGCCTCGTTCGCCAAGTCCTCCGGAGGATCCGGATACACCAGCCCGACCGTCGTCGTCGTGGACGGCGCCGAGGCGAGCCTCACCGCGACGGTCGGCAAATACATCCAGTCGGTCCCGGTCGTATCGGGCGGGTCGGGATACACCTCGCCGCCCACCCTCACCGTGACCGACGGCTCGGGCACGTCGGCGGTCCTGACGCCGGTCATGTCCGGCGTGGAGAGCGGCGACGTCCTGACCTACACGGCCGCGAGGGGATGGCTCCAGAACGCGCTGGGCTCCGTGATGGCGTCGCCGCCGCCCGGCTCCTCGACGCCGGGGAGCATCGCCAACTTCGCCGGCTCGACCGAGGGCCAGGCCGGGCTGCTGGCGGGATTCCCGGCCCCGAGCACGCTCCAGATCGGCGTGAACGCGGGCTCGGTGCCGACCGAATACAATCAGCCGAACACGCCATTCGTCAATTACGCCAAGAAGTCGCCGGGCTGGTCGGTGACGGGCGGCGGGAGCCTGTCCCAGACCTTCGACGGGCAGCCGATCAGTTGGACGCCGACTGCGGCGACGATCTCGACCGCCATCGCCGAATCCAACCAGACCAACACGACCGACAACCGGGATATCCCGCTCCTGACCGGGACGTGGACGCTCCTCTATTATGACCCCGACGCTGCGAACGTGCGCGGCAACGCCGCCACCGTCGGCCTCACGTTCAATGATGACACCGGCGGCACGCTCTCCCAGATCATCACGGTCTCGTCCCCCGTCAAGACTGTCTCCGGGAATCTCGTCAAGCTCACCTACGTCACCGCCTACGTCTCCAATCCGATCAACTTCTCCTACCAGGTGAGGCTGACGTACGCGCTCCCGTCCGGGAGCCAGGCCGGGAACTGGACGATCTCGGACCTCTTCGTCGTCCCGCCCGGGAACGATGCGTTCGTCGCGGGCTTCTCCGGCTCGTCCAGCCCGCTGGCGGTGGACGGCAACGTCGCGGCCTGGCTCACGTCGCCGAAGGCCCAGACGCCCGCCGCCGTCCGGTTCATGGACGTCAACGCATTCTACGGCGGCTACACCAACTACATCGACCCCTCGGACCTCGCCTCCCCGTCGGACTTCACCTGGAACGGGGGCGTGGTCTCCCTCTCGCCGCCCAACAGCCTGTCCCCGGGCGGCTCCAATCTCGACCCGAACGGGAATCCGATTCGGTCCGGGATCGTCCAGTGGTCGTACGTCCGCTGCTACAACACGAACCCGTCCGACCCGACCTACGCCTGGTCGTCGCCGAATCTCTATTACGGCGAGTTCGGGGCCTGGGGCGTCGCCACCGGGACCGACCCCGTCCTCGGGCCCTACCTGACGCTACCC
This sequence comes from uncultured Planctomycetota bacterium, assembly GCA_963777695.1. Lineage (GTDB taxonomy): Bacteria > Planctomycetota > Planctomycetia > Isosphaerales > Isosphaeraceae > CAVZRC01. The sequence continues at coordinate 3,158,409 of CAVZRC010000004.1, read as the reverse complement.
CCGTCCGACAATGGGCTTTTCTGCCACGGGCTCGCCTACAATTGGCCTGGGTATTACGCCGCGGTGGAACTGGTCTCGGCGAAGCCGCACGGGATCAAGACCGGCCAGCTCATCACCCTGTATAACGTGCCGTCGATCCCGTTCGTCGCCGCGGGCGGCGCGACGATCTCGGCCGGCATCGGGCCGAACCAGGTCGAAGAGACGGCCTACGTCACCGGCCCCAACACGGTCCTGCTCATGACCCCGCTCGTCGGCGTGCCCGGATTCAACCAGCCGACCGTCTCGCGGGTGAACTCGACAACGCCGATCTACACCGGGGGGACCTATCCCTCGGGATTCTTCGCGAGCGTACAGGTCCCGTACCAGGTCGGGCTGCCGTACGAGTTCTCCGCCGCGATGTGCTCGGCGCTCGGCTCGGACCTCTGGATCTCGGTCCCCACCTTCGCCAGCGAAGCCTGCTCGCAGGCCATCGCGCAGCGCGTCGCGGCCCACCTCACGCCGGGCCTGAAGGTCTACGTGGAGTTCGGCAACGAGTCGTGGAACGACACGAGCGTCACCCAGATCGCCGGCTTCACGTTCGCCCGGCTGGTCTCCTATTTCCCGATCGGGACCCGGATCGGCAATTATTACACCACGGACGGCAACACGCTCCCCCAGCAGTACGCCTATGCCATCAAGGCGGCGAACCACCACGACATCTGGGAGGGCGTGTTCTCCGCGCTCGGGCGCGGCGGCGACGTGGTGAGGCTGTTCGGGTGCCAGTACACGGGCGGCGGCACCACCACGCAGGCGATCATCGCCGCGGCGCAGCAATACGGGTTCCCCGTGCAGGCCGTCGCCATGGCGCCCTACTACAACGCGCTCGCGCTGGGCTCGACCGACAACCCGTACATGGCCGCCTGCACGGCGGCGGGCGGCCCGTCCAACGGCGGCCTCGCGCCGGGCAACTGGCCCGCCGACGCGATGCACGACCTGTGCAAGCACTCGGTCTATTACAACACGGCGTGCTGGGGCTATTACGCGATCCAGGCCGCGTGCGTCAACCACATCAACCAGCCGTTGGCGCCCTTGCCGGCGTCGAATCCCGCGACCACCGGCGGCGTGATGGCCAGCGGCGACTATTATTTCTCCTGCACCTTCGTGGACTACCTGGGGCGAGAGACCACGATAGGCAACTCTCAGGTACACGTCTATATCACCGGCGGATACGTGGTCAAGTTGCAATTGCCGGTCATTCCCCCGGCCATGTTCGGCACCGGGACCGCGACGATCAACCTCTACGCGACCCAGGCGAATTTCTTGCCGAGTTCGGCGACGCTGTATGCCTCCGGGTTGGCCTCGGGCTCCGCGTTCACGCTGTCGAGCAACACGTGGGCCAGCCTCACCCGGTACCCGCCGACGACCAACCAGGTGCCGGCGACCGTGCCGCAGATGGTCGCGTACGAGGCCGCAGTCAATACGATCATGCCGGGTGGCGTGCCGTTCCGGGGCCAGATCGCCCGCGACATGTTCTACCATCCCGCGTGGCACGACACGGTCACGGCGCTCCTGGCCGCGATGCAATCGGGGCATCCCGGGGTGTCGGGCAGCGGGCTGTCGATGGCCTGCTATTTCAGCCTGTGCTACAACTGGGACGAGGATTCGGCGATCTTCTCCTTGGCGGTCTCGACCTCGCAGCCGGCCGGATACGGGACCTCGAACTTGTACTCGACCGCCCAGGGCGGCGCCCCGGCCGACAACGCCTGCCACGACTGGCCCAACCAGGTGCCGGGCATCCAGGCGCTCCGCGACTGGATGGACGCCCTCGCGCCGCCGGCCCCGAGCGTCGTGGGGACCTCCCCGGCCACGGGCGCCACGGCGGTGCCGCTCTCCAACACGGTCGTCGCCACTTTCAGCGAGGCGATCCAGCCCGGCACCCTGGCATTCGCGTTCACGCCCTCGGTCGCCGGCATGCTGTCGATCGACCCCACCCAGACCATCGTCACCTTCACGCCAGCCCAGTCCGGCGGATTCGCCAACGGCACACAGTACACGGCGAGCGTCCAAGCGACGGCCGCCAACGGCGTGCCGATGCCATCGCCATATAAATGGTCGTGGACGACGGTTCGATGCGCCGCCGACCGGCACCGGTGTGATATCCGGGCTCGGCTACCAGTTCGGCGTCCCGATCGTCGCGACCGGCCTCGTGATCTCCGTCGTGGCCTCGGCCACCGGCGCCAGCGTGGGGGGGACGACGTCCTACAACTCGTCCAACTACCTCGCGACGTTTACCCCGTCCTCGCCGTTCACCCTGGGAGCAAAGTATCTGGTGACGGTCAGCGGGGCCAAGACCTCGGACGGGACGCTGATGGTTCCCGTTACGTTTGCATTCACGCCGGGGGCGGCCAAGACGGGGTCGTCGTGGTTCGGCGGCCTCGGGAAAGCCACCTTGAGGGCCTGAAGTCATGTCGCGCGAAAGGGACGTGAGGAATGCCATCCAGGTCGCCCTGGTGGCCACAGGTGCCTTCTCGGACGTGTGGATCACCGGCCTGCCGGACAGATACGGGCAGGGGGCCAGTGATCTCACGGCCGCGGCGGTCGAGCCAGACCGGACGAGTTTCACCAAGGGATGGGACGCGGCGCCCGCGGGCCAGCTCGATTACACCGCGACCTGCAGGGTGACCGTGCTCGCACGGCACCCGGATGCCCAGCTTCGGGACGAGCTGGCCGAGCAACTCCTGGACCACGTCTGCAATGCCGTCAATGGGGTCTCGCTCGCCGGATTTACCCTGCCGCAGCGGACCATGGTGACCGGGTGGCAATGGCAGCCCGCGGCGGCTCCCGAGCGGCGGATCGCCGCCACGGTCAGCTTCGCGTATCTCGTCAACTGGGATTCGTTCGACACCAGCGAATAGGATTAATCCATGAGCGCCACTGCACTTCAGCTCAACTGGCAAAGCGTTGAATTTGCCTCGACATCCCTGACCCACGTCACCAGCGTGATGTTCTCACAGGGGGGCAGGCTGATCGAATTCGCCGGGGACAACAACCGCTATCCGGTCGTGATCGCGAACAACGTCAACCGCCCTCGGTGCTCCATCACAACGAGCGATGTGGCAACCCTGATGGGCATCACACCCGGCACTTCCGGTACGATTCAGGCGACCCAGGTCGACGCCCTCCAGGCTACCGGCGGCGCCGTCAACTGGACCCTGATCAACGCCGTCCACGAAAACACCGATGACACCGGGCAATGGGGCCAGTTTGCCACGGCTACCGCGACCTTCTGGGCCTATTCCACCGACGGTACGACAAATCCGCTCAGCTTTACGCGTACTTGATTCTGGATCCCAGCCGCCGTTGCCGGAGTTCCATGGATGCTCGACGAAATCCAAGATCGGCAATCAATGATCGAAGATCCGCGAGTTCCCGATGCCCTCTTCGTCCCCGAAAAGATGAAGCGAGGACGAACCCTCTGGGACCGTATGAATTCGATCCTCGACATCGCGGAGCCGATGCTTGGATTGGACCGTTCGAGGGGCGATCGCGCCTATATCCGACGTCAGGGCAATGGCTGGCTGTTCATCACAAGCGATCCGGAAGATACGATCGATCACCCGCTTGGCACACCCCTACAGAGACGACCGAGATATTTCTGGATCGACGGACCCGACGGTATCCGGCGCGGATATCTACATGAGGCGAATGACCGAATGATGGAAGTCGAGCGAAGGTAGCGAGATTCTCGTCCCGAAATCCTGGGATCATTCCCGCCCCTCCCCTCCGATTCGGAGGGGTCTGTCCGGGCGCTTTCGATGTTGGGAGGTAACTGTGCTTGACGAGAAATCCCGGCGAAAAGAAGGTTTCGATCCGCGGAACTCCGTCTCCGTTGTGCTGGCCGACGGCCAGGGGTGGTACGTCCCCAAACCCTGGCTGGAAGTGCATCCGATCTTTCGGGGCGGGAAAGCAGAGTCGTCATACCCCGTCCTGACCTACGGCCCGGAACTCGATGCCATCGTTAAGACGCTTGGGGAATGCAACGAGAACTCGGCGCTCTTGATTGGCGCCGCTTCCTTGGGCGCCCACTTACTTTTGCAGAACTACCACCTATCCGACGCCGATCTCGACCATCTCTTCGTGTTCCGAATCGGTGACTCGTTGTCGCGCGATTGGGCCATGTCGGTCCTGCAGATAGCGACGGGTCAATCCGGCCCAAAAGTCTAGAGCGGTGGCGCAGGTTGACCCTCTTAGCAAACAGCTCGCCATCGCTCATCCTGCTCGAAGACGCCGTTGACTTGGTGGACTTCTATGAGGCAACGGGGCGGACCATTCCTCGCACGAAATGGGCCGTCGAATCGATCGCTGCAGTCCAGCGGCGCAACCTTGAGGCGATCTTCTGATGTCCGCGAGCTCTGACCTCGACATTCCTTCTGCGCACAACACGGACACGGCCTCGCGGCAGCGCCACCGGGCTTGTGGTCAAGCTCAGCACGACGACCAATCTGAAGACACTCGGAAATACATCGACCGGGCCAATAACCCGGCGAACAATCCAGGCAAGAGGCTTATCGAATTCGTCAGGGACCAAATTAGTCTCGACGGAATCCAGTCTCTTGCGAGTCTGGTCTCCGATCGTCGAGGGAACACGGGCGATTATCTGGAGAAAGCTGCCTCAGAGTTGAGCGCTCTCCGCGAATCGCTCCCGCGAGTCACCAAGCTCGATGGCTGGCCGAGTTCGGCGCCGCCAACTCCCTCAGAGATCCTGGCCTTGAGAAGTCCTGCGCACTAATCTCGACGGTAGAGATTACTTACTTGAGGAATCCGATCCGCAGACGGACGCGATCTCAAGAGAGAACCGCCTCTGGCTCGATGACCAACGATCCGGGAAGTTCCAACAGGAGATCGAACGATTCGCCCGAGGGAAAAGTACACCGAACTCCAAGATGGGCTGGCTCGCGGGCGGACGGGAAGAACCGGGGGACCTGCCGCAGGACCTCAGCCGGCTACTATCCTCTCAGGTCGAGATCCTAGGAAGACCGGAAGGCGCGAATACTCAGAGTAGCCAAGGCGTGCCGGGAATGCATTGGCTGAAGGGCCAGGAGGCTTTGCCTGCAGAGACTAAGAAGGCTCTCGCTCGCATCTCTCGGACGATCATCGATGTCGAAGGAAGCTCGAGTATCTATGCTCTAGAGGCCGGAGCCGGGCGCAAGAGTCGCGAACGGGGATGGCTCCAAGTCTGAATGAGGCCAGAACAACGACACGATCGATCCAAACAAACCCACTCGACATTACTGATAAATCCAGAGCAAGTGACTATCTCGACGGGATGCTGAAGGAGTTCGCCTCGACCATTCGTGGTGTGCCGCGGTTCCGCGATCTCGGTGGCGGCAGTCGAAACGCCGGAGGATCTGATTGGCCAATTGATTTGGTCCCGGAGACGACGACCGAACGTTCCCGGCCAGCGTTCGTGGATTCTCAGGATTCTCGGGCCGGCGAACGCACACGGCTCGTCGGCGGAGGATCCCTGCTAGGCCGGACGGAATGGATCGAAATCAACTCGGCACTCGAGCAACTTCGCCGAGAAGGCCGGGCCAAGACGGGGGGTCAGATCGATTACGACGTCTCACCCCTCTCCTACGCCCAGCCTGACAGTCCAGGCCGGATCTCGGAGACGAACACAGGGGCGCCGGTCAGTACTCGAGCGAGGGAATGCCCGGCCATTGCCGATGTCGGGCACGATGCATTCGAGGTCGTTCAAAGCCGGAGCTTCCCTCCCGATGCTCGATCACGAGATCCGGCGGATACTGGAGCAGGGAATTCGGATCATAAAAGGGCCTGCTAATCCGGGATCCACCCGCCTCCTCGCCTCGCCCCTCCCGAACCCCACGACGAGGATGTGAATCGATTGCTGCCGAAGGGCCGAATCGGTGCAGCGGTCGTCCGGGAGGATGGTCGCGGGAGCACATCGACGCTGACCTCGACTGCAAACCCGTCGAAGGAAAAGCCCCACAATCAAACCCGCCAAGGTGGGATTCGAACCTCAAATCTTCGAGACTCGTGCCTTCTTGGTGCGAGCCAGTAAGCGGTCAGTAACTCCCGTCGGATAAGGATGAGGTGTTCCATGGGCATCGAATCGTTCGGCGGTGTGGACATCTTCGGCGCGGCCGTCCATATCCAGCAGATCCCGCGCGCAACGCTCATCAGGTCAACTCATTCTTCGGGGTTGACGGCAACGTGTCGCTTTTCGGGGGCACGCGAGGCCGGATCTTCGAGGTCACTGGGGTCCTGATCGGACTGGATATCACGGGACTGCTGGCCGCCGAGTCGCTCCTACTCTCCTATGCCGATGGGATCGCTCGGACCCTCGTTCGACCCGATCGGGCGCACGTTCCCGAACGTCTACTTCCGAGGGGAATACGTTCCGTCGCCCGAGGGTCCGAAATGGACCGACCAGGGGGTGTGCCTTCAATACCAGGCGATTTTCTACGGACTTACATAAATTATATTATTTCAGTTGAAAATTATTTAATTATCTCGATTCACGGCTCGGCCGGTCGGACGATCAGTGAGCCATCGAGATCTGAGCTGGATCACGGAAGCCGCATAGCTGAACCCCTGAGAACGAATGCCATGCCCTTCTCCCAGTTGACGATCACTCAAGTCTTCCCGCCCAAGCTCGGAGGGAGCCAGGTGTACCTGTCATGGGCCTCTTCCAGCCCGGCCGGCACGTGGTTCCAGCTCTATATCAACCAACAACTCGCCTGGTTCGGTCAGCGCCTTTGGGCCTGGGTTCCGATCCCCTCAGGCCCGGTGCGGATCGACATCGGCACCGCAGGTCCCGGCGAGGAGCAGACGAGCTTCGTCAACTCGTTGCCCTCGGCGCCGACCCGACGCGTACAACTCACCTGGAAGTCGGGGACATACAAGGGGATCGACTTGGCGGGCTACCGGGTGTACGGCGCGCCTACTCCGGGTGGTGGGATCGATTTCACCTCGCCGCTGGCTGACATCACGGCCTATCCCGCGGGGATCAACTCCGATGGATTCGGTCTCGACGGATTCGGTCAAGGTGGCTGGGGGCAGGCGGCCAGCACGATCTCTTGGACAAGTAATCCGCTCGCCGGTGGATCCTGGCAGTTCGCCGTCGTGCCATACGACGAGGCTGGTAACGAGGGTGCGGCCCAGACTGCGACAGTCACCGTGAGCGCCCCGCCCCGGGCGCCCGCGCCATTCGCCGGTACGACTTCGCGACTCCAGTACAGTCTGCTCGCCTACGGACAGACACCGTTCGGCGAGTGTGGATTTGGGCTGCCTCAAGCCTCTCTCTCGTGGAACCCTTCTCCTCAGTAGGCGGCGAGCGAATATAGCACCGATGAGAGGTTCGGAGAAGTTCACGAAGTCTTCACACTACGATCGCAATCTCACGTTACACGGACCACGGTGTCTTTTCATCATCGCTCACTGACGGCTGCCTAATATGTCAAACACATACACGCCCAACGTCAAACTGGCCATGCCGGCAATCGGCGACACTGGGTGGTCGATACCGGTAAACGCGAACTGCGCCGCACTGGACGGCTTCACTGCCATCGGCGCCCTCGCGGTCACGACGAAGGAGGTCCCGAGTGCCTCCCTGAAAGTCGCCGTCGCCCTCGGACCATACATCAAGCAAGACAGTACGATCGGCACCTACAGCGGAACCGCCTCGCAGGTGATGACTGCTTCGTCCACTCAGGTGCTCTACCTCGATCTCACGAATTCGGGATCCCTCGCCGTTGCAGCGACCTACCCGACCACGCCCCATGTCCGCCTGGCGACCGTCGTCGCAGGGACTTCCACGATCAGCTCGATCGTCGACAATCGGCAATGCTTCCACGTCGTGGGTTCGTGGGCCGATAACGTCAACATCACTCTGGGGACGGCGATTGGGACCCAGATCGGCACCGCGAGTAACCAGAAACTGGGATTCTTCGGCAAGACTCCGACCATTCAGCCGACCATGGGTGCGGCGACTGCCGGCTCCTCGTACACGAGCAATGAGCAGGCGATGTTGAACGCAGTCTATGCGGCCGTCCTGCGCCCTAGGTCTGGGCTCATAAGAGGGATCGCGCGGCGAAGCGCGAAAACATCTCGTGAACCTTCGGCTCCCATTGTCTCGCGCATTGCTCACTGACCTTTTTCTTCGGAACCCGAGCGCCCATGGCTAACCTGGAGCGAATCGGCACATGCCCGGCTCTTTCGATCTCGACAACACGACGCCGCCACTCTACGGCGACGCCTTGGCAATCGGCGTCTATCTCTTCGATCCGGACGCGGACGCCGGTCCCTTCTCGGTGCTGCCGAACGTGAGGTGCCTTCGCATCGACATGCGCGAAGGGCCGGCGCCCTCCCTGGCGAGATTCGAGTACGTCATGGACGACTCGTTGGCCCTGACCCTAGGCTGGCCCGGCCAATTCGAGCAGGTCTGGCCGATCGACGTGCAGGGACCTTACGTCGTCGATCCTGATGACCGACTGGTCGTGATGGGCCAGAACCCCAACGGCTCGCCGCTGATCTTGTTCGATGGCTTCGCTCAGGTTCCGCAGGTGGACCTGACGCCGGGGTCTCAATGCGTGACCTTCGCTGCGGTGGGGACGGCGGTGAGGTGCTTCGACAGGCGGATAACCGGTCGAGTCCAGCGCGACGCGGATAGTCCCACTCTAGCCGATGGTTCGGCCGACGTGCAGACGGACCTCACGTGCCGTTTCAATCCGTCCGACAACTCTGTCGGCGGGATGGGCGGCATACTCGGTAACTCGACGCCGACCGAGTATTACACGCAAGACGATGAACTCGGCGATTACCCTGTCTTTATCGACCCGCTCTTGGCCGAACGTGGGCAATCCGAAGGAGTTGCCTATACCGCGCCTTGGTGCATACCTGACGCGATTAAGTATCTTCTGGCGACTGAGACCTCCGACGAGGAATATGTGTCTTGGCCCACATTCTCGACACTCGATAGCCTCCTGGACGCGCAGTACCCGGGCCAGGGTTACGCGACCTTCGATCCCGGATCGGCGAGCGCATCCACCGCGAATCTAGCGATCCGAGATTACGATGCAAGCAACAAGACGCTACCCGAGGTCTTGGCCGATTTTCTCGGATATGCCGGATTCGTCCTCTGCTGGCAGACGGAAGCAGACGGCAACGGTTACCCGGAGACTTACCTCAAGATCTACCGTAGGGATGCCGCTGCGGTTCAGGCCCCCAAGCTCGTCTACCTCGCCCCGGCACGGACGTCCACGCTGGACCCCTCGGCAAATAATCTCGCCCGGATCCACCTAGCCCGGGATGCCAACCAGATCCTCAACGCCTGGCAGGTCGAGACTCACCAGCGGCAGGTGGAGGTCACCGTCAACTTGTCGCCGCTCTTCGAGCCGCAGCCCGGCGATCAGGACTCGTCTAGCCGCAAGCAGTTCTTCGCATCATCGTTCACTCCATCGACACCGGCGACCACGCGGCGGAAATACCGATGGTATGGCGCCGACGAGTGCGGAGACGGACATTACAACGCCACCACCGGCCAGTGGTTGACGGCGGCGATAGATCTGTCTCCTGTATTTCCGAACACCACGGCCAATGCCAAGTCCTACGTCACGCGCTACCGGCCTGGGTTTCAGACTTTGATAGCTACCGATAGCCAAGGACGGCCCCTAAGAGCAACACTTGAGATTCTCTTTGGATCCTCCTCGGGCGACCCTTACCTCCAGTCCCAGACGAGTAGCTCGAGCTGGCAACTCGTAACCGGCGGCTGGCGGTTACTCCCGGACCGCCTCGGCATCGAGGTGACGGTCGAGGATCCCGAGCAGTGGAACGGCGGCAAGGCTGTCGGCGACATCCGGGGCGTCACCTGGCAGGCTGCGCCACCGAGCGGGAGGCAATTCATCCTGCGCCTGACGACCGTCATCGATGACGACCTGCGCCTGCCGATCTCGGCCCCTTCCCGGGTCGCCTCCCCGACCCACTTCACCCGTTGGGGATCGGCCGACGCACGCGACCATTTTCAGTATGCGAGCGTCTCACCGGGAAGCCGAAATTACCAGGCGTTGAACGGAGACGGAACCGATCCGGTCGTGGTCCGGGACGATACGTCGCTGGCGATGGCGCACGCCTATCAGCTTCGCTCGGCTCACGAGTTCCCGCGCCTGAACGGATCGATCGTGATCCCTTTCATCACGACTTACTATCAGGTCGGCGATCGCATCCAGGCGATCGACGGGAGGAATGCCTCGCTCCAGACCAACATTGGCATCGACCAGGGTGAGGCTCCGAGCTACCCGTGGATCGTCGGCGTGTCGTGGACATTCGAGGGGGATCGCCAACAGACCGTACTACAGCTCTCGGATCGGCGGGCGGAGGCGGCAGACCTATGAACGACTTACCAGTGATCCGCGACCGGCAGCAGGCCGCGAAACGCGGTCTCGATCGTGAATTAGGCCGGGCTCCGGAAGGGTCTGCAGCATTGTTGGCGCAGACGACGACGGTCTCCATCTATCCTACGACCGCTTCGGCCTTCTTCGCCTGCATCCCGATGGATATCGACGGCGGCGAGACCGAGGGGGCATCGGCGACCTATGTGCAAGAGAGCTCGAACATCTTCTACGCCTGGAATGCCGGCACTCAGGTTCCCCCGGTCGGTACAGCTATCGTATGCCATGCCGTCGGCGGCCGATGGGTCTTCCGCTACGACGTATGAGCTCCGTGACGCCCGAAATCGGTATACCTAGTTGACGCTCCCGGCTCGCCTCAGTCCGGCGTCCATACCGGCATTCACGCCGCACCTCGCCTATCCAGAGCCACGACTGACCCATGGCTGATGATGAAGAACTACGGATTCTCCGCAACCGAGAAGCGGCATTGGGCCGGTCGGTTGATCGAGCCGCGGCGTCCGCGCCGCTCATCACGGCGCGGACCCTCGTTCAGGTCTACAGCGGCGGCGCGATGCCGATGTCCCCGGACAAGGTCTATCTCACGCACCCGGTGGAGTTGGACGGGATAGAGACCGAGGGCAGCCTTGCAACTCCGAATGTGGATACGACGACGACGATCCCCGTCGTGGTGCTGTGGGGCGCTCCCCAGGTCGGTGATCTCCTCACAGCCTATGCCGTTGGCGGCCGGTGGGTCGCCGAGCGGTCGGTCACATCGGGCCAAACAGGCTACCTATGCGGTCAGTGTCAGATCCCGCGGAATAACCTCACCGTGTCGTGGTCGAACCTCATACTCGGTAGTGCTTCGACGACGTTAGTCTACTCGGGCAGCCCGACCACACAATGGATGTCGGCATGCACAAATCAGCTATTGTTTGAGCTGATTTGCACCCAGAACCAGGTCGAGTTTCGCGTTTACTACTTCCTATCGGGTTCCTGTCCGAGCGGCCAGAGTCAGTATTGCTCGACGATTCGCGCGAACCCCTACAACCTGATCCAGACCAACCTGAATTGCAGTCCTCTCCTCCTCACGTGCGAGGTAGGCTCGGCGAGCTGCGCGAACCTCGCCGCCCTCGGCTACACCGGTTTCACGGTCTCGCAATGAGCGAGAGGGTCGCGGAGCTTGAAGGATGGAGAGTATGAGGCGCGAAGCTAGTCTGACCGGCCCAGATTCGTCCAGCACTCGCTTTCCAGAATCCACTCCCGGCATTCTCTCCACTTCCCGCTCCCGCCCGAAACAGTGTGCCAATTGCCCGATAGGCAAGGGCCTGTTCTGTCGAGGCCAGGACGCGCGCCGGCTCTGTATGTTAGTTGACCCGGGGCATCCCGACTACACACCGGAATATGTCGCGACGTTGCGGAGTCTGCCACGGTCGGAGGAAGCGACCGATGCAAGCTTTTCGGTACGACCGGATGTCTCCGAGACATTGTCACTGCTCGGAGCCATGAAGGCGTGCGAATTCAGGGTTGTGGATAGGGACTGCGGGTGTGCCGGAGCGAAATGTGCCTTACGCCGAGGTTCGATCGTGTCTTATCCCGAGTGTTTCGATTGCCTGCGACACTATGGGGGCAACCATGAAGCCTGACGAACTCGCGCCACGAATCCCGCCCGTCGGCCCGACCCATACACTCCCGGAGAATCGCTCCGTCGCGGAGGATCAGGTCAGGGTACCATCCGCCGAAATGTTTCGAGGCTCCGTGGGCTTCGGCGAGCCTATCGACCCTGAAGGGGGGAATGCCCTCCTCAGTGGGCCTTCGACAGACGAATTGATCCAAGCCGCATTGGATGAAGAGGCGCAGAATCGGCTCTGGCTCCGGGCAATCATCCCGCTCCTGCAACTTCGCTCTCACGATCCCGACCCCTCGGGCCGCGTGCAACTCGCCTTCGACCTGATGCATATCGCCGCCTGCGAGCGCGCCTCACGTCTTCTCCGTAGCGATCTAGTCCACGACGGCGATCCGCGAATGGCATAGCACTGCTAGAGGTTTCATGCCACTTCGTCAAGGACGATCAATAAGTACGTCAAATGAGAGCGATCATAGGATGTGCGACCCGTCGCACGACGGAGCCCTCTCTACGGAAAAAATGACACACAAATAGAATTTCATGCAACTAGAGACCCGTTTGTGCGGATCATTTTGGGTGTACGGTACCGAGGAAGTCTCGACACGGATGGAAATGCGAGCTCGAGCAGGCCTTTCCTAGGTTCTTGTCGGTCGATTCGATCAACCTTGACAACACCATCTCAGTTGGAGGGTATCTCGACCATGCGTAAGCGAACACTGTTCGACAGCCTGATCTCCCTTGACAAGCTCGACCTGCGGCTCAGCCCTAGCTCGCTGCTGTCGGGTGCCGCTGTGGCGGCACTGGCAAGCCATCAGGTGAGAGCTTATGACGATGATCCGCTGCCGGACCCCGAGCCCTCTCCGGGTCCTTATCCGGGCGGCGAGCCTCCGATCACCCATCCTGAGCTTCCGCCGACGGGACCAGTCGGCCCTGGTTCGTCGTGAGATCCGGTTCGCTCGGTGATAGTGGTCCAGAGTGACCGAGGCCGCACTGGCCTCTCGGCCATCGCGACCTCGGGCTCAGACCGCCTCGACCTCCTGGGGTTTCTTTCCCGGTTCTGAGTTCAGGCGGAGGAGATAGCCGCGGAAGTCAGGAGGTTTCAGTCCATCTCTTCGTCGCGACCTTCAAAGCCGGGTTTTTCAACCGATCACGACGAAATGGCAAAGCTCAAGTCCCGCGACCCGGGATCTTTCGCTCCCGCTGCGACGGGAACAATATCCCGGGCTCTGGACCTTCCGAAACTCCTCCCGAGATCATTTTTTTCCTTGACGTCGCCGGTAAGGGCGAATGCCTCGGAATCCCCGAAAGAATCATCGCGATCTCGGCATATCGAGGTAGAACGTCTCCCCGGGATCCGGCCCGCTAGCGCATCGGTGCATCGCGACCGTCGTTCCACTCCACGTCTCGAGCCGATTCGCAGGGCGTCTCCCGTGACCGGGGCGACGCCGCCAAGGCATCTCCACCTCGGCGCCCACTCGGAGCCGGCCAATTTACGCGGCTAATTCATGGTGGAATTTACACATGCACAAATATTCGATATTAAACAGATGGACTAGACGCACCATTGCTGTCATCGAGGCCCCGACCTACGCCCGGGCGCTGGAATGGGCCACTCGGCGCGGTATGAGCCTGATGGACGTCGATCTCGGGGGCTTGGTACTCCGCGGCGCTTTCCTGGCCCGTGCCGACCTTCGCGGCGCCGGGTTAAGCGGCACCGACCTCGCGGCCAGCTACTTCCGCAAGGCGGACCTCCGAGGGGCAGACCTCCGCGAAGCTCGATTGCTCCACACCTTCCTGGGAGGAGCAGACCTGCGCCAAGCAGACCTCCGGGAAGCCGAATTGTCCCATGCCGACCTCCGCGGGGCCAAGATCGTTGGCGCCGACCTGCGAGGCACCATCATTACTGGGGCCCGACTCGTCGGAGCGATCTGCGACTGGCGATGGAGCGTCATCCCGGCGGAACTGCTGCGACAGCATCCAGGGGCACCGGAGATGGGGTCGCGGCTGGTCATCGATATGGCCTTCTACGAGGACCGTAGGCCCTGGGAGTGGCTGAGGCTCCTATCCGGCTATGGCCGGAGGGCCGACTGGGCCCTCGGCGTGTTGGCGGAATCGGTGCGTGATGGCGATAACGCCCCTGAGTTGCTGAAATGCCTGGCAGCCGATGCATCGACATCGATCGCGGGCTCAGCTTCGAACGCTTGTGCCGGGGATCCGCCTAGGTCCGACGACTACGGAGCTCTCGACACGGATCACTCGCGGGTGCCGGCCGACATCCCGCCGCCCCCCAGAATGTTGTGGACATGCCGTCGTACTCCGGTCCTCGGCGCCACTCGGACTCCGGCGGGGCCCTGATCGCAGGAAACGCCACCGAAAGCCCGCTTCATCTCCCGGCGGACGTGCCGCCGTGGTCGTGGCAAAGAAGACACCACCTTTACGTTGACATCCTCCTGTTGGGTGCGGCGAGGGGCCTCTCCGCGCACGAATCTTCTGGACTCGAACCATCGAATAAGTGAGCTGGCACTCGATGACTACGATCCCGCCTCGACCTTCACGACCGATCCATCAGAAAAACACCTCGGCGGATGCAAGAGACGTGCCCCTCTCGCCCCTCGGGCGTCGAGGCCAATCGGTAAAACCGAGTAGAGAGATCCCCATCAAATCGAGGGGTCGGGGCCGGCCTGGCACATCCATGCAGGCGCCAGCGTTACTGACCCGACAGTCAGTTTTTGCAATAGCCCTGCCTCGTCTCCACGTCAAACCCAGGTGGGTCGACGGCACCCTGATGGTGTACGACCGGGCATCTGACGAGGAATTCAAGGTCTATACGCCGCGGTTTGCCTCCCAATTCCTCGCCGGACACCGCTACGGACTCTGGTATCTGCGGACAGCGGGAGATGTTGAATTCGCACCTCGGAGTCATGGCTTTCCCAACCCGGGCGACGCCATCGAGGCCCTCCGATCCGGATGCTGGAGACCATCGGCTCCGCCACCGAACCGGCCCGGTGCCCGATGCCGAGTCATCTGGTCCTAGCGCCGGACCATCGTCCAATCCTACGGAGAGCCCTTCGGATCGCTACTCGTCGAGACTTCTTAGACCAGAGGTTCGCTCCACGATTACGGAGGATTAATCATGAATTCGGATCATATTCTCAATAGATCGTGCATCTGCGAGCCGTCGAGTTGCGATAGGGCTGCCATGCCCGGGACGAATCACAGCCGCGTTACCCATCCCCGTCGCGATCGAGGTCGGCTCCGGGGCCATTCGCGCCTCGCTCGGCGATCTCCGGAACTCGGTCGGAACTCATCGGCCGATCCCCCGCGATCGAGGCCCCTCCTCTCGGCGATCGAGGAGCGTGCGCTGGCCGAGCGGATCAAGCGGGGGGATCCAACCGCCAGGAAGCAACTGATCTTGGCGAACCTGCGCCTGGTGATCAGCATCGCCCGCAAATACTGGAGCAGCAATCTCTCCTTCGACGACCTGGTCCAGGAGGGCAATCTCGGACTGATCCGGGCGAGTCAGGACTTCGATCCGTCGCTCCGCGACGTTCGATTCTCGACGTATGCCAAACTCTGGATCAGAGCGTTTGTTCACCGGGCACTGATCGCCAACGACTCGTTGATCCGGGTCCCCGAGTATGTCTTCCTGCTCCGCAAGCGGTATTATCGGGCCATTGATGCCCTCGGCGGGCTTGATTGCATGGAGGCCTCTGACAAGGAACGGCTGAGCATCGATCAGGTCGCGATGGAGTCAGGGATCTCATCGCGTCAACTCAAGCCATCAAGGCTTGCCCTGATCGGGCGAGAGGCGCGAACTGAGAGGGATGAGGATGGCGCCACCGTTTCTCTCACCGAGGTGATCGTTGATCATCGAAGGCCCGATGATGAAGCCGCAGATCAGGAAGAACGGTTGAGGTTGGAAGCTGCGCTGCAGCAGTTGAACCCCTTTGAAGCCTGGGTATTGCGAGAGCGTTATGGCCTGTCCATCTCGATAGCCGGCGAGGACGACTGGTCCACTTCGGTTCCACCGGCCGTTCGCCCTACCGATGGCGATCGGACCTCGAGCTCACACGCGAATCCGCCCGGAAGGTGTCGATCCTACTTCCACCGAACTTACCCGGAGCTCGCACAGGGCTGCGGATTGAGTAGTCACCGGATTCATCAAGTGGAGCGGACCGCTCTCAAGAAGCTCCGCGATGCCTTGGGTCGTCAACTGGTCCAAGCGGTCTGAAGAAGGGCTCATCCTGCAAAAGCACAGAGGCAGAAAAACAGACCCGATCTCTCCAGCGTAGGCTCACCTTCAAATTTCCCCAGCCTAAACCTCCCTCGTACCTGGAACGAATAAGCAGCACGTTCTACGTGCACTTCCACAACCGGTGGACATTGAACTACCAGCCGTTGTTCGCCTCGGACAGATTGTTCATCGGGAAGGATCTTATACAAGTGATCTCATCCCGATGTTGTTTTTTCACAACATCCGGATGATGGAATGCGCCAGGACATATCCCTGGACATCCGGATTGAGTACCGAGGTGAACCGGGGTTGCTGGCAACAGTCAACACGGACGCAACCACCCAATCAAGAGACCAAACAATCACCAGTCTCATCAATGAACCATTCTCACGCTCACACTCATCTTAGCTGCCCTCTACACCTCTCTTTCTTAAACAGCTTTTGGAGAAATCGACGCCAAGTCCTTAGCAAAAACGGCTTAATATCCTTTAAAAAAAGACTTATTAGGCTATTTTCAGTATTTCCGAGAAACCCCTACCTTCCAATTACTAACCGCATCCACGAATAGCCTTCACATCGGCCCCCTCAATCATACGTCATCCCAATCCACGCATTCAACACAAAATGCCTATTCCTCCTCCTTGATATTCTTCCCAGATGACCAGAGGTTTCGGGGCCACGACCTAACAAACCCGGCGTGAGTCTGTTCGGATGTTTCATCCAGAACGAAGAGATGTTCCGTTTTCTCAACAAAGCCACCGTCACCGCCCCGAATCGCTGTAAATCTTGGGATCAGTGAGCCAATTTCATTTGAACTCGGCAATCGAATTCGGTATCACTATGTAGAAGTTCCACAGAGATAGAGCGCGGTGTGTTACCTGCGCATTCGGGTTCAGAAGCCCTGTTGTTTATCGGATTGTTTGCCAGGTTTGATCCGCGCTCAAGAGAGCGGCCCAGCCCAATTTAGAGGAAGTCTCACGAAGCAGAGGGTTTCCGACGAATTTGGACCAGCTCTTCAAGCCACGAATCCGACCGCGAGCGATCCCGTATACTGATCTCCCGAGAACCGAAGGGCGTCGGTTTTGCTCAGTCCCAGATGATTCGGACGTAGGCCCAGCGTCTCGTTGTGTAGAGTCCCGATTAGCGCCACGCATGCGCGCATAGCTACGTATGTCCAGCGACATCCAGATCAGAGAGCAGCCTTGGCGGTCATTTTCTGATCGGATTTGCTCGAGAGGCGAGGGGTGGTCGTCCTTCGAGCAGATGTCAGAGGTTTTATGGTGCCTGTTGTCCTCGGATCATTCTGTCTTCGGTGAATTGTCGGGCGGGATCGGGCTCAGGCAGCTAACACAGAGAGTCGAAGTTCAACAAAACTTCGATCCTTCCCAGACTGACATTGCTTCTTCGGAGGTACTCGATGAGCAGACGTTCGTTTTCCCTGATTGCAGCCTTGGGGCTGCTCGCCAACTTGGCGTTCTCGACGCCAAGCCAGGCCGCATCAATAACTTACACTTCGACAGTGGTCCCCAACTCGTCCCTTCCGCTCAGCGTGGGCCTCACACTCCCGCTGTTCAATCCGGACATGGGGACCTTGACCGCTGTAACGTTGTCGGTCGAGGCAACGATACTTGGTAAGGTTCAGATCGTGAATATCTCCGGCTCCCTTGGTTCCCCGACGAATCTGGCCTTCACCAATGCCTTTACCCAGATTCCCGTGACAGTAACGGGACCAGATTCCCTCACGGTCTCAGCGACAGCCGTTGCAAACGTCGCCTCGGGTATTGCGACTGCATCCCCCGACCTGACTACCTTTTCAGGTATACAGGGCTCCCAGATGGGATATACCCCCGTGCCTGCTGCGGAGATCTCGACCTACGTGGGTTCTGGCACTTTCGGCGCAACTTTATCCGCGTCCGCGGGTAATGCGACTTCTGGCGGCACGGGTGGCGCCGGTTTCCTCTTCTTCGGTGGCACTGCTGAAGCGGGCGGCTCCGCCGACGTTACTTATACCTACACCGCCATCGTCCCCGAGCCGGCCTCGATGAGCCTGCTTGGTATCGGCATGGCGGGCTTCTTCGCCTTCCGCCGTTTCTTCAATAAGCGGAGCGCCAACGACTGATCAAGATCAAGCCGAGCCTGTCGGAACAGACCGTCGGGCTCGATCTCGCAGAAATCCGAGGGTCGCGGCTATAGGCTGTCGCGATTCGCCACACCGAAGATCAGCGCCTTCCGTGCGAATAGGTGAATTAGCCCGTTCACACGAGGCTTGGAACAAATCGGCAGGGGAGGTTACTATGACCTCTCCTGCCGATTCTGTTTCGAAGACAGGGAAGATCGCACGAGAGAGGGATTCTTCGTGAGTATCGATGCCCATAAGGCTTACAACGAATTGATCCGCTGGTCGCGGGAACTGGCAACTCTGGCTTCGTGCTCGGCACTACTCGGCTGGGACGAGCAGACGTACATGCCACGTGATGGTGCTGGTCATCGGGGCAGTCAGATGGCCCTGTTGGCGGGCTTACATCACGAGCGCGCGACCAATCCTCGGATCAGCGACTTGTTGGCGACCGTCGAGCAGTCGAATCTGATCGGCGAACCGGTTTCGGCGGAAGCCGTGAACATACGCGAACTCCGACGCGGATACGACCGACGCGTGCGACTGCCACGGACGCTGGTGGAGGAACTGGCACGAACGACCTCGATGGCGCAGTCGGAGTGGGTTACCGCGCGGGCATCGAGCGACTTCGGCCGTTTCCACCCCTGGCTGGAGAAGATCATCCAGCTCAAGCGACAAGAATCTGCCTGTTTGGCCAGCAGCCCTGCAACCAGTGAGCCAGACAAGGCGGCATCGATTTATGATCCGCTGCTCGACGACTATGAACCCGGGGCCAAGGGTGCAGAGTTAGCAGTCCTGTTCGAGGCGTTGCGGCGCGAGTTGGCTCCTATGGTGGCAACGATCACCGAAGCCGTTGCACGCAAGTCTCATTCTACCAATGGCATCAGTTCAACGAAGCCTTCCGGTGACGACGCGATCCTCCGGCGGTGCTATCTGCGTGATCGGCAGCGCGTGTTCGGCGAGGCGGTGGCCTCGGCGGTAGGCTTCGACTTCCGCCGAGGTCGGTTGGACGTGGCAGCCCATCCGTTCTGCACGGGGATCGGGCCGGGCGATTGCCGCATCACGACGCGGTTCGACGAGCACGAGTTTGGCGACGCCTTCTTCGGAATCCTCCACGAGGTCGGCCACGGCCTTTATGAGCAGGGACTGGAGGAGGCCCATTATGGCACGCCGATGGGCGAGGCCGTGTCGCTGGGAATTCACGAATCGCAGTCGCGGCTCTGGGAGAACCTCGTCGGCCGCGGCCGATCCTTCTGGGCCTACTGGCTGCCCATGGCGCGCCGGATCTTTCACGAAGTGCTCTCCGAAGTGACGCTCGACCAGTTCCACGCCGCGGTCAATCACGTGACTCCGTCCTTGATCCGTGTCCGAGCCGACGAGGCGACATACAACCTGCACATCATCATCAGGTTCGAGCTGGAGCAGGACTTGCTCACGGGCGCCTTACCAGTCGGCGACCTCCCGGGGGCATGGAACCAGAAATATCGCGAGACCCTCGGCGTGACACCCGGCAACGACGCGGAGGGCTGTCTCCAGGACATCCACTGGAGCGCCGGACTCATCGGCTATTTCCCGACTTATACCCTGGGCAACGTTTACGCCGCCCAGCTCTACGGGGCGGCCCAGGCCGAGTTGGGTGGCCTCGATGACGCCTTCGCGCGGGGCGATTTCCATGGATTGCTCGGCTGGCTCCGGGAGAAGGTCCACCGCCAGGGTCAGCGATATCGTCCCGCACCCTTGATCGAGCGGGTGACCGGCTCAAGGCCCGATCATCGTCCGCTGGTCGAGGGCCTGCGTCGGAAGTATTCCGAACTGTATGATATCTGACGATCGCCAGGACCACCGGACTGAGACCTCCGTCAGGCTGCATCGATCGTTCCATCCCAACCGAGTCGCTCCTCCCCATGATCGACCCCGATTCCACCACCGTTTCCGGTTCAGCTCAGCTCGAAGTCCGGACGGCCAAACCGCCGCCAGCGGCGCGCCTGGCATCGATCGATGCTTACCGCGGGCTGGTGATGACCTTGATGATGGCCGAGGTACTCAACCTCCGAGATGTGGCCAAGAACCTACCGGGCAACACGTTCTGGGAGCCGTTGCACCACCACCAGTCGCACGTCGAATGGGTAGGCTGTTCGCTGCATGACCTGATCCAGCCGTCGTTTTCGTTCCTGGTCGGCGTGGCACTGCCGTTCTCGATGGCGGGCCGACTGGCCCGAGGGCAGTCGAAGGCCAGGATGACGGCGCACGCCCTCTGGCGATCGTTGCTCCTGATCGCCCTGGGGATCTTCCTCAGGTCCCAGCAGAGTAGCCAGACCAACTTCACCTTCGAGGACACGCTCAGCCAGATCGGCCTGGGCTATACGTTCCTGTTCGTCCTGGCATTTTTCTCGACGCGAGTTCAGTGGATCGCGCTCGGGGTCATTCTCGTCGGTTACTGGTCGGCGTTCGCCCTCTATCCGGCTCCCGGCCCCGAGTTCGATTACGCGGCGACCCATGTGTCCCGGAGCTTTTCCGAGCACCCGAGCGGATTCGCGGCCCACTGGGACATCAATAGCAACCCCGCCTGGGCGTTCGATAAATGGTTTTTGAATCTATTCCCTCGCAAGCAGCCGTTCATCGGCAACGGTGGTGGCTACTCGACGCTGAGCTTCATCCCGACCCTGGCCACCATGATCCTGGGCCTCCTGGCCGGCGGGGTCTTGCGACGTCCTTCGCCGGGCTGGTCGAAGGTCCGCTGGCTCATCGTCGCCGGCCTGGTGAGCCTGGCGACCGGCTGGGGCCTTGGCGAGTTGGGTGTTTGCCCGGTCGTCAAGCGGATCTGGACTCCGACTTGGGTCCTCTTCAGCGGCGGTTGGTGCTTCCTGTTCCTCGCGGCCTTCTACGCGGTCCTCGACCTCCTGGGCGTCCAATTCTGGGCGTTCCCGTTGCGGGTCGTCGGCATGAACTCGATCGCTGCCTATTGCATGAACGCCCTTTTCGAGAGCTTCATCGCGAAGAGCCTCACGACTCATCTGGGCAAGAAACCATTCCTGGTCCTCGGCGAGCCCTACGAACCTCTACTCCACGGCGCGGCCGTCTTGCTGGTCTTCTGGCTGATCCTCTACTGGATGTACCGGCGTAAGATATTCCTGAGGATATGAAGGGACGGCGCCTCATCGACGCTCCGGTCGGCCTCTAAGGAATGCCCGCGCCGACCGTTGCGACACCGCCAGCTTGTTTCTCTGCGGCCCTGGCGATATTCCGCGCCATGCCGCGAAAGATGAAGCGATGCAGCGGGTAGAGGGAATTCCAGTAGAGTCGGCCCCAGAAGGGGCTGGGTCGGAAATAAGCCGTCTGGACCAGCATCGAGCGATGGTCGTCCAGGGGGCGGGTGCGGAACTCCAGCCATGCGTCGCCGGGGACTTTCATCTCGGCGTGGAGGAGCAGCCTACGATTGGGATCGATGTCCCCGACCCGCCAGAAGTCGATGGCGTCGCCGATCCAGACCTTCACCGGATCGCGACGGCCCCGACGCAATCCAACGCCGCCGATGGCCCGGTCGAGCCATCCCCGGATCTTCCAGAGAGAGTCCGCATAATACCAGCCGACGTCGCCACCCACCCGACGGATCTGATCGAATAAGACCTCGGCCGGTGCATTCACCTCGACGACCTGCTCATCCTGGATGGGGAATTCGTCCGGGTTGAACTCCACGGGCACCGCACGCCTTCGGACGCTCGCGTTGGTCCAGCGCGTCTGGACCTCATGCTGTCGCGTGAGGTCCAGGGCGCGCCGAACCGCCTCGTCGAAGCCGGTCGCCTCGAAGGGGATCAGTTGGCGGATGCGGTCTTCCTCGCAGATCATCTCCGACTTGAGGCCCTCGATCAGCGGGAAGGCGATCCCGGCGGGGACGGGCGTCATCATGTTGACCCAGTATGCCGACAGGCGAGGCGTCAACACCGGTACGTCGATGACATACCGTTTCAGGCCCTCGATTGCGGCGAATCGCAGCATCATCTCGCGATAGGTCAAGACCTCGGGACCGCCGATATCGTAGACCTCGCTCCGGCCTGCCGGCAGGTCCAGGCAGCCGAGCAGATAGGTGAGCACGTCGCGGACGGCGATCGGCTGGCTCCGCGTCTTGACCCATCGCGGGCAGATCATCACCGGGAGGCGTTCGACCAGGGCTCGCATCATCTCGAACGAGATGCTCCCCGCGCCGATGATCATGGCCGCACGGAGTTCGATCGCCGGGACCGCACCGGATCGGAGGATATCCCCCACCTCATGCCGGCTGCCGAGGTGGGCCGATTGCCGGTCGTTTCGCTTGCCCAATCCGCCCAGGTAGATGACCCGATCGAGGCCGGACCCGGCCGCCGCGTGGGCGAAATTCCCGGCGGCCGTGCGGTCTCGTTCGTCGAACCCCCGCTCGCCGCCGCCCATCGAGTGCACCAGATAATAGGCCACGCCGCAGCCGGCCAGCGCCGGCCCCAGCGAGTCGCGATCCAGGACGTCGCCGGCGACGACCTCGACCCCGTCGCCCCAGTCGCGACCAGAAAGCTTTCTCGGGTCGCGGGCCAGGCAGCGCACGCGAAAGCCCTTCTCCAGTAGTTTCGGGACCAGCCGGCCACCGATGTAGCCGCTGGCACCGGTCACGAGGATTGGCTTCATCACGATCCCTCGACCTTCGAAAAAGACAGCCCCCATGGTGCAATCTCACTACTCCAATGTAAGCCATGTCGGACGATCGAAAAGTGTACGACGTCAGACTCCTCGAACCGATCCGCTTCCCGGAGCCGGGAAAGGGCATTACGATTGGGGTCTTCGATCAGAGACCCCCTGGCGATTGTCTCCGATGAGAGGACTCGACCCATGTCACTGACACCCTCGACGATGCTCCCCCTCGGTACCCAGGCCCCGGGCTTCCGCCTGTCCGACACGGACAGCAAGATCGTCGCCCTCGACGACTTCCGGGATGCCCCGGCCCTCCTGGTGGCCTTCATCTGCAACCACTGTCCCTACGTCAAGCACATCCGGCACCAACTGGCCGCCCTGGCCGGAGATTACCAGCAGCGAGGCTTGGCAATCGTCGGGATCAACTCCAACGACGCGGCCAATTACCCGGACGATCGTCCCGAGATGATGGTCCGCGAGAAGGCCGAGGTCGGCTACAACTTCCCCTATCTCTACGACGAATCCCAGGAGGTGGCCAAGGCTTACAAGGCCGCCTGCACGCCCGACTTCTACGTCTTCGACAAGGATCGCAAGCTCGCCTATCGCGGTCAGTTGGATAGTAGCCGGCCGGGTAACGCGATCCCCGTCACGGGCAAGGATCTCCGGGCGGCCCTGGACTCCGTGCTCGCCGGCAGGCCGGTCGCCGAGGACCAGCGGCCCAGCATCGGCTGCAACATCAAGTGGAAACGCGGCAACACGCCGGATTACGCGTGAATGGCCGCGAGCGGCAACACGCCGGATTACGCGTGAATGGCCGTGAGCTGAGACACCCTTCCACGCGAATCAGCGACCCAGGTCTCGCAGCAGTTGCGCGTGGGCCTTCTCGGCGGCAAGGGTATCAGGGTGCTCGTGACCGCGGATGCGGGCCGACTCGACCGCGGCCCGGTGGTAATATTGTTCGGCCTCGTCGACTTTGCCCTGGGCGCGGGCCACCTCCCCCTGGTTGGCCAGGGCGGCGACGATGTCGGGGTGGTTCGAACCCCGCGTGCACTGGACGCTGTGGGCATAGGAGTAAGCCATTTCCCGGGCCTCGTCGAGCCGGCCGCGTTCGCGAAGGAGCCGGCTGAAGAGGTAGATGGAGCCGAGCGTGTCGGCGTGTTCCGGCCGGAGCACGCGGCTCCGATCGGCCACGTTCGTCCGCAACATCGCCTCGGCCTCGTCGAGCTTGCCCAGGTGCCAGAGCACCGTCCCCAGCCGTTCGGCCGCGTCGAGGGTGATCGGATCGTCGCGGCCGAGGTAGCGGCGGCCGTCGTCGCGATTCCGGAGGAGGATCGGCTCGGCCTCGGCGGATCGGCCCGTGCGGTCCAGGAGCGTGCCGAGCAGGTTGGTGGCTCCCAGGGCGCCCCGGCCCCCCGGCCCCCGGAATTGCGTGTCGAGGCGGATCGCCTCGCGGAGGTGCTGTTCCGCCCGATCATACTGGCCCAGTGACAGATAGGCCCCGCCGATCGTCTCGCGGACCCGGGCCTCGATGTCGGGATCGCCGCCAACCCAGCCGCCGATATTGGCCGAGGCATTGTCGAGGAGTTCGCGGACGGTCTTGTCCCTGGCCAGGGGGTCGTGCTCGGCGTCGGCCTGGGCCAGCAGGCGACGGCTGACGAGATCGAAGAGCGCCTCGGTCGCGGCGAGATTGTGCTCGGCCTTGCGCCACTGCCAGGCGACGCCCGCGAATCCGACGGCGATCGCCAGCACGACGAGCGCCGCCGCGATCCCCGGCGCCGGATTCCGTCGAAACCACATCGCCGCCCTGACCGCCGGCCCGACCGGCCGGGCCTGGATCGGCTCGCCATCCTGCCAACGCGTCAGGTCTTCGGCCAGCGCCAGGGCGCTCGGATACCGGCGGCCCGGCTCCTTCTCGAGGCACTTCTGACAGATGACTTCCAAGTCGCGCGGCACCCGGGGATTGAGCCGCGAGGGGGGCTCGGGCGACTGGCTGCGCACCTTGTCGAGCGTCTCGATCAGCGTGGTGCCGGCGAACGGCGCCCGGCCGGTGAGCATCGCATACAGGATCGTCCCCAGCCCGTAGACGTCCGTCGCCGTCGAGAGCGAGCCCCTCGCCCGGCTCGCCTGCTCCGGTGCCATGTACGACGGGGTCCCGATCAGGGCGTCCGAATGGGTCATCTCGAAGTCGGCATCGATCCGCTTGGCGAGGCCGAAGTCGGTGACATGCGGCTGGCCCTGCGCGTCGACGAGGATATTCGCCGGCTTCAGGTCGCGGTGGAGGATGCCCCGCTGGTGTGCATGATGGATGGCCTCGGCCACGACGGCGACCAGTCGGGCCGTGGCACGGGGGTCGGCGACGAACTCGTCGAGCCGTCTGTCCAGGCTGGTCCCGGCGATCAGCTTCATGCTGAAGAACTGGTGGCGACGGTGACGGCCGACCTCGTAGATCGGGACGATGTGGGGATGATCGAGCTGCGCGACGGCCTCGGCCTCGTTCTGGAACCGGAGCACCTCGGCCTCCGAGGCGAAGCTTCCGCTCCGGATCAACTTGATCGCCACGGCGCGATTCAGCGCGACCTGATGGGCCTGGTAGACGACGCCCATCCCGCCCCGACCCAGCAGTCGCGTCACCTCATATCCGGCCGACATCAGCTCTTCGAAGGCATCGAACTCCATCCCGCCACGCGGCTCGAAGCCCTCTCGATCGTCCTGAACGGACTCGGCCGGCCGCGTGTCTCCGGTCCCATCGACGGCCCGATCGCGTCCCGCGCGACGGTGAGTCGTGAGTTGACTCTCGTGCCGGGACGGCAACACCGACTCGATCGCGTCGGCGAACTCGGGGAATCGCTCGCGATAGGATGGAAGGTCGGGCTGTTCGCCGCGATGCCGTCGATACTCGATGTCCAGGCTCAAGAGGTTGCGAAACAGCGGGAGCCTGGCCCCGGCCGGGATCCCGGAGAGGTAGTCGGCCAGGTCCGGACTCGCACCGGCGTGATAGGCGGCTTCGAACCGGTCGCAGGCCGCATCAATCTGAAGGAAGTCGGCAACCGGCAAGGTCGGATCACTGAGCGTCGCCCGGGACTTCACGCGGGATTCTCCTCGGTCCAGATCGCGCGGATCAGCTTGAGTTTCCGCTCGACGGTCTTGGTCGAGACCTCCATCGCCGTGGCGATCTCCGGCGTCGACTGGCCTTCCAGCCGCCGCAGGGCGATCGACTGGAGCGACGGGTCTTGCAGCCTGGCCAGGAAACGCCGGCAGTCGTCGGCAAACTGGACGACCTCTTCCGGAGCGGGTTCCCGGCCAAGGACCGCGCCCAGGCCCTCGGCTTGATCGCCGTCGTCACCCCCCACGAGGAGCGCCGACTCGCCTAGCACGTTACCCCCACCACGCTTCTGTCGGGTCTGATGGCGTATCGTATCCAGTGCCTTGCGGACCGTGATCGTGGCCAGCAACCGCCAGAGGTCCTCCCGGTCGCTCAACCTGGGGAATTGGCCCTGGCCGGCGCGATCGCAGAAGCTCTGGAAGGCGCTGAGCGCCACATCCTCCTCATCGAACGAGCGTCGGCAATGGGCCGGCAGTTTCGCGGCCGCCAGCCGGACCAATCGCCGAAAGTATCGATCCCAGAGCCGCTGAATATCCGTATCGTCGCCGGCCTTGATCCCGTCGAGCCAGAGAGTGACTGCATCCTCTTGCACCACGGTGGTAACCCCCAACAAACCAGGCGGATCGGAGAGTGTCGTATCTGAATCATTGCCATCGCGGGGAAAAACGGACAACCGAGGGGAAAAATTTCTCGTGTCCGACCGGCAGCGGATTTGGCAATAGTGCTTCCGGGAGGTGAACCATGCAACGTTTACGATCCGGATTTACACTGATCGAGCTCCTGGTGGCGATTGCGATCATCGCGGTGTTGATCGCACTCTTGCTACCGGCCGTGCAGGCGGCGCGAGAGGCATCGCGGCGCATGCAATGTACCAACAACATGAAGCAGATTGGCCTCGCGCTCCATCAATACCATTCGACTTATGACGTCTTCCCGCCGGCCGGTAGCGTGGACGTGCTGGGCAATTCGAGCGGCAGCGGCCGGGTGCCGCAGACTGCCTCGATCCACCTCCGGCTGACCAACTACCTGGAGCAGCGCGCGGTCTACGACGCCTACAACTTCGCGCTGGGCGACGTGCTTAACGGCAGCGCGGTCCCGGCGAACACGACGGTCATGTCAACGGCGATCCCTGGCTACCTGTGCCCGTCGGACCCGAACCCCGGCAGCACCGAGAATCTGGCGATCGGCTACGGCGTCCCGGTCACCACGGTGAACTACGCGGTCAATGGGGGCATCAATCGTCAGAACACGGCGGGATGCACCAACGGCACGGCCTGGTGGCTCGGCGGCAACGCGTATTATGGCAGGGTGGTCCGCATCGCGGGCGTCACCGACGGGACCAGCAACACGGCCGGGTTCAGCGAGTGGGTGAAAGGGACGTCCGGGCAGAATGCTCCCGGACTCAACCTGGTCTATGCGATCGGGCGATACGGCAATGGCGGGTCTCAGAACGATTTCAACCTCTGCCAGGCCGCCGATACCCCGCTCTGGGACTTCAAGGGCGAATACTGGACCCTCCAGGATACCGGCCGGGGCGGGCCGTATTACCACGCCATGCCCCCGGACCATCCGGCCTGCGCCGTGAGTGCCGGCTTCGGCAACGTCAACTCGTTCATCGGCCCCAGCTCGTTCCATCCCGGGGGCGTGAACGTCCTGCTCCTGGACGGGTCGGTGCGGTTCATCAAAGAGAGCGTCAACCTGAGCACCTGGAACGCCCTCGGCACCCGGTCTGGTGGCGAGGTCATCAGCGCCGATGCGTATTGAAAAGACGGTCCGGAGAGCACGGGCAGGGGCCCGGGGCCTCACCGATCCTTGCCCTGGAAGGATGGCTCTCCGGATGATGGGCGATCGATCCTCTCGGATGTCCGTATCGAAGGCGAGATGTCCCCGACGAGCGCCAGCCGGATGCGGGATGCCTTCGGGTCGTCGGTGCCGAAGTCGATCCAGGGATTGGCGACGCCCGGGGTCCGACGCGTCTGCCAGTGCATCTCGATCGAGGCCCGACCTCCAGGCGGGATGATGGCTGGCGTCAGGCGATCTCGTACTGATGACGTGACTCCACCCGGATTTTCGATCAGGATCTCGCCAAGGCTGCACGGGGCGAGCCCGCAGTCGTGTATGTCTTCCCGCCAGATCCGCAACGGCGCCTGGCCCGTATTCTTGACGACCCACGTATGTCGCCCCGTGGCCATCTCGGGCACCGTTCCGATTGCAATGACTGGGTCGGGCACCTCGAGCCGCGGCCTGAGCGTCGAGGGCAGGGGCATCGGGGGCGTCGCGTCCCGAAGTGGGGCGATCAGCCACGCGATCGTCGCCAAGAAGAAGGCCGCGCCGGCGATGACCACCATCTGTCGGCGGAGGGTGAACCATTCTCGCGCGATTGACATGATCGATCCTCGGTGAAAGAGGACGTTCCAGGGCCGATCTGAGATGGGATGTTGCCTATCGCTACCGCGATGAGCCCCATGAATCCTATCCGCTACCTCGCATCTCGAGGAAGAGTTTGTTGGTTCAAATAGCCGGCAAGGCCCGGTTCTACGATCGCCGGACCTTGAAAACAAGGGGGTTCTGCGGCCGACCGGCATAGGCTCAAAAAGGGGTCCTGCCGCACTTTCGATGATCCGGGCCGCCGGCAGAGTCCTTGGTCTGTTCCCACGCCCGTGGCGTGTCGAACCAGCGAGTGAAACGTAACCTCCTACGACCGAGTCGTTAAGTCATTTGTGGATGCTTCGGGTCCTCTCGAGGCCGGCGGAACTTTTTCCGGGCCCGGCTGTATAACCTCTCAGCGTGATTTCAGTGCCGCAGGGCAGGGCGCCATGAACGATGACCTCGATGCGATCCGACGGGTGCTGGCGGCAGACGTCGAGTCGTTCCGCCGCCTCGTCGAGCGCTACCAGCGGCCGCTGTTGACACTGATCCGCAACCTGACGCCGCCCGAGACCGACCACGAGGGAGTCGCCCAGGAGGTGTTCCTGGCCGCGTTCCGCGGCCTGGCATCGTTCGACCCGAAGCGGTCGGCATTCTCGACCTGGCTGTTCACCATCGCCCGCAACCGCTGCCGGAACGAACTCGCCCGTCGGCGGCCGGTCGCCAGCGCCGAACTGCCGGACGTCGTCGATCTGCGGTCGCCCGAGCGGGCGGCCTCGGAAGCGGAACTCTTCCGCCTGCTCGACGCGGCCCTGGACGCCCTGCCTTTCGAGCAGCGTTCCGCCTTCGTGCTCGCGCAGCTGCAAGGGCTTTCCTACGAGGAGATCGGTCGGATCGAGGGCGTCGGCGTGGGCACTGTGAAGTCGCGAATCGCCAGGGCCCGTGAGAAACTTCGCTGTCTCCTCCGCCACGCCGCCGAGCCGCACTCATGAACGACGAACTTTACAACCTGTGGATACGACGGGCTGATGCCGAGGCGCCCGCTGACTTCGCCGACCGCGTCATGGACGCCGTCCGCCGCGAACCGCCGCCGTCCTCGAAGGGCGTCCTGGTCCTGCTGCAGTCCTCACCCGCCGTGCGCGTCGCCGCCTGCATCCTGGCGTGCCTCGCCTGCCTGTACCGCATGGTGGCCGTTGTTGCGGTCTTTTTCGTCCAGTGAACTCCGTGGATAATGAGGTTTTCTCTTGAGCACCCCAAACGCTCCCGCCCGCAGTCCGCTGATCGCCGTGATTCTATCGCTTGCCGCCACCGGACTAGGCCAGATTTACTGCGGCAGTATCGTCCGCGGCCTGGTGATGTTCCTCGGCTCGCTGCTGTTCGCGCCGGCGACCGTGGTGGCCGCCCTGTTGCCACCAGCGACCGTTGTTCTGGTCGGCCTGATCCTCGCGTTGCTGACAGTGCTGGGGGTCTATGTCTTTGCAGTCGTGGACGCCTTCCGCCTTGCCCGCCGCGGCCGTGATCTCTTCCAGTCAATGGACTACAACCATCCGCTAGTCTACGCTCTATTCATCCTTGTAGGACTTACGTACTCGGCCGGCACGGTGTACGTCATCCGCAGCAGCGTCTTCGAGGCCTTTGCGATTCTGTCGGCCAGCGAGGTGCCGACGTTGCTCCCCGGTGATCGGTTCCTGGTGAACAAAACGACGTACCAGAGGCGATTCTTGCGCCGCGGCGACGAGGTGGTGTTTCGCGTGTCGTTGGAGCCGGGGCTGAACTGGGTCAAACGTGTCATCGCGACTGCCCGGCGATACCGTCGAGGTGAAGGACAACGAGGTGTTCGTCAACGGGCGGCAGTTGCCGCACGAGCCGGCGCCGCGAGCGAGCCTCGGGGCCGCGGCGCAAGTGGTCAAGGGGGAACTATTCGAGGAAACCAACGCCGGCCGTCGCTATCGGATTCTCTTCGCCACCGACACGAAGCCGTTACCGGACTACCCCAAGGCGAAGGTGCCGGACGGGATGTGTTTCGTGCTGGGCGACAACCGGAACAGTTCGCGCGACAGCCGCACGATCGGCTTCGTGGCCCTTGGCGACGTGCTCGGCGACGTCCAGTACAGGTACTGGCCAACCGCGACGTGGACCCGGTTCGGCGTCCTGACCGAATAAGCACCCACCTGATTCCAATCATGCACACGCTTCTCAACGGAACCTCCGGACTAATGCATGGTGGTTTCAGTGCTGTTCGATCTTGATTCCTCGACCGATTTCGGGAATTTCGCGACAAGAGTCCCGTTATGTCGAGGAGCGCCCGTCGCACGGCCTCCCTGTGAAAGACCTCCCACCTGGGGAAGTGGATTGTCTAGGTGCCTGGCAGAAATCCCTGGAGCATCTGATCTGATCATGGACCAACTCTGGACGGAATTCTTTCGACGAGTCAACGACTGGCGAAAGTCCGGCGACCCGGAACGGATCCGGCTACTCGACCAGTATGACCAGGCCTTACCGTATCGCGAGACCAACCCCGGACATCAACTGGCGATCATGACACATTGCCGGGATGAGGCAAAGCGCTGGACGAGCCCTGGTGGGTCCTCTTCTTCGAACACTTGCGGCTCGACAACCTCACATCCAACCAGCACGACTTCGCCGGCGCACTGCACCTGGCGATGGAGTTGGTCATTCGCCTCAACGGCCCCGAGGGTCGGGCCCATCCCGTCCGCATCCAGGTCATGCTTAGCATGCTATATACCTGCTTGAGGATCGATCCCCTCGGTTACCGGAATGAACTCGAGCAAGGCTTCGAATACCTGGACGGGGAAATCTCCTCGGGCCCTATCAGCGAGCGATTTATCCTCAGTTATCGGCGGGCCGAGTATCTGAGCGACATCGAGCGATGGGGTGAGGCCCATGAGCTGGCGCACTGATCGCACGCCATGGCGACCGGTTGCGCGAACATCTGGCATGGGGCCTGGACCCTCTTCCTGCTCTGCCGAACCTGCCACGCCCTGGGTCTCCGCGACGAGCTTGCGAATCACGCCCTGTACATGCTCGAACTCTCGCAGAAGTCAACCGGCCTCAAGCGTACGCTGGCCGACGCCTGGCTCTGGTGGGCCGTGTGTCAGCAGGGCAGGGGGGATGTGAAGGGTGCGTCGAGCTCATTCCACAACGGCATGCGCCATCTCAAGGCCCTCGATCGTCACGACGAGATCAGCGCCGGTCCGACCGCCGTGTATTACGAGTTGAGGGGAGACTGGAAGGCCGCGCTGGGCGTCCGCGACCGCGAGCTGGCCGACGTGACGCCCCGGGGGATGCTCCACCGCTCCTGCATGGTGCAGATCGAGCGCTGCCGGCTCCTGTCCCTCGCGGGCGAGCTGACCGACTCCGACCTGGACAAGGCCCGCGAGGCCGCCGTCCTCCTGCGGCATCCCGACTGGTATCTCGGTAAGCTCGGCCGGATCCAGTCCGGATGACACTTCGCGGTAACCGCCGGCTCGCATCCCGCCGAGGCTTCTGGTACGATCAAGTCACTCAACAAGGAGAGACCTCCTCTCTCCGACCCGGGGTCGCCGGCCAGGCCGGCTCCTACCAAATCCCCGGGTGCGTGCGCCATCGTCCGGGGAGACGCTACGATGCGGCAGCGTGACTGGGAGCGCGGGCGGAAAGCCGCCGGCCTGGGTTTGGTTGTGATCGCGGCGCTGGCCGTCGGCGCGAGTGCTGCCTCGGCCGCCGATCCCCCTCGAGTGGAATACAACCGGGACATCCGGCCGATCCTCGCCGAGAACTGCTTCCCCTGCCACGGGCCCGACAGCGCCGCGCGGAAGGCCGACTTGCGGCTCGACCGTCGCGAGGCCGCCATCGAGGCCGGCGCCATCGCCCCGGGTAAGCCTGATTCGAGCGAGTTGATCGCCCGGATCAACGCCGACAGTCACGATGAATTGATGCCGCCCCCGAAGTCCACCAAGACGATGAAACCCGAGCAGAAGGATCTCCTGCGTCGCTGGATTGCCGACGGCGCCGAATATCAACCGCACTGGTCGCTGATCGCCCCCAGGCGGCCCACACCGCCGAAGGTCAAGGACGAGTCGTGGGTCCGCAACCCGATCGACCGCTTCGTGCTGTCCAAGCTCGAGGAGAATGGGTTACACCCCGCCTCCGAGGCCGACCGCCGCACGCTGGCCCGCCGGATCAGCCTAGACCTGACCGGCTTGCCTCCGGACCCCGATCTCGTCGAGGCGTTCGTCAACGACCCCGCTTCGCAGGCATATGATAAGCTGGTGACCCGACTGCTCGACTCGCCCCGATGGGGCGAGCATCGCGCCCGGTACTGGCTCGACGCCGCTCGCTATGCCGACACCAACGGCTACCACTTCGACAACTATCGCGAGGCCTGGGCCTATCGCGACTGGGTCATCAACGCGTTCAACCGTAACCTGTCCTTCGACCGGTTCACGATCGAGCAACTGGGCGGCGACCTCCTGCCCGGCCGCACGCTCGACCAGCAGGTCGCCTCGGGATTCAACCGCTGCAACGCGACCACCAACGAGGGCGGCGTGATCCCAGAGGAGTACACGGTCCTCTACACCCGCGACCGCACCGAGACGACCTCTCAGGTCTGGATGGGACTGACTGCCGGCTGCGCCGTCTGCCACGATCACAAGTTCGACCCGCTCAGCCAGCGCGAGTTCTACGAGCTGGCGGCCTTCTTCAACAACACGACCCAGCCGACCATGGACGGCAACGTCAAGGACACGCCGCCGACCGTCTTCGTCCCCGGCGCGGAGGATCGGCCACGCTGGGAGTCGCTGGCCACTGAGCTGGCGGGCGTCCGTGGCGGGCTGAAGGAGCGGAAGCGATCGGCACGGCCCGACTTCGACAGGTGGCTTGCCGCGGCCGACGCCAATGCCCTGGCCGCCTCCGCGTCCACCAAGGGCCTGCGGCTGGCCGCGAACCCCGGCGCGGGCGACGGAGCCGAGGTCCGCTTCGAAGCCGCCGACTCGGGCGACTTCGAGAAGGACCAGGCGTTCTCGTACGGGGCCTGGATCAAGGTCTCGAAGCCTGGCCTGTACGGCTCGGCCATCGCTCGGATGGATAATACCAACGGATACCGGGGCTGGGACATCTGGCTGGAAGGGAACCGCGTCGCGACGCACATCGTCCACAAGTGGCCCGACGACGCACTCAAGGTCGTCGCGCGGGGCCAGGTGCAGCCCGGCGTCTGGACCCATTTGCTCGTCACTTATGACGGCTCGGGCCGGGGCGCCGGGGTGAAGATCTACATCGATGGCGAGCCCCAGGCGACGGACGTCGCGGTCGATGCCCTGAAGAACTCGATCCGCACGACGGTCCCGCTCAGGGCCGGCCAGCGGCAGAGTTCGGACCGCCTCGACGGGGCCGCGATCAACGCCTTGAGGATTTACGGTCGCATCCTCATGCCGGGCGAGGTCGACGCGCTCGCCTGGGCCGACCGCATCGCGGCGATCGTCCGGACCCCCGCCGGCAAGCGGCCGGCCGCCGACATCGAGGCGGCCTTCGGCTGGTGGCTCCGCTCGATCGATCCGACCGCGAAGGCGATGCAAGGCAAGCTGGCGGCGCTCGAGGCGGAGGAAGCCGCCATCAAGTCGCGGGGCACGTTCGCACATGTGATGCGCGAACGGGGCGAGCCGGCGATGGCCTATCTGCTCCACCGCGGAGAGTACGACAAGCGCCGCGACCCGGTCAAGGCGGACACGCCCGACGTGCTCCCCCCGCTGCCGGCCGAACTGCCCAGGAACCGGCTCGGCCTGGCGCGATGGCTCGTGGGGCCCGAGCATCCCCTGACCGCCCGCGTCACGGTCAACCGGTTCTGGCAGGAGGTCTTCGGAGCGGGCCTGGTTCGCTCCACCGGCGACTTCGGCGTCACCGGCGAGTTGCCGTCGCACCCCGAGCTGCTCGACTGGCTGGCCGTCGAGTTCCGCGAGTCGGGATGGGACGTCAAGCAGCTCTTCCGATTGATGGTCGAATCCGCGACCTACCGGCAGTCGGTCGCGTCCACGCCCGAGAAGATCGAGAAGGACCCGCACAACCGACTGCTGTCGCGCGGGCCGAGGTTCCGGATGGATGCCGAGGCCATCCGCGACGCGGCGCTCGCCGCCGGCGGGCTCCTTGGCGGCAAGCTAGGCGGCCCGAGCGTCCGGCCGTATCAGCCTGAGGGCGTCTGGGAAGCCGTCGCCATGCCCGAAAGCAACACACATTTCTACGTCCCCGATCACGGCGACCGGCTGTACCGGCGCAGCCTCTACACCTTCTGGAAGCGGAGCGCGCCCCCGGCCTCGATGGAGGTCCTCAACGCGCCGTCGCGCGAGGTCTGCACGGTCCGCCGCGAGCGGACCAACACGCCGCTCCAGGCCCTCGTCACGCTCAACGACCCCCAATTCGTCGAGGCCGCCCGCGCCCTGGCGCAATCGGCCCTCAAGCCCGCCGGCCGGACCTCCGACGCTCGCATCGACTTCATTGCCCGACGCGTCCTCGCCCGGACATTCCGCCCCGAAGAGCTCGCGGTCGTCCACGGTTCGCTCTCCCGGCTGGGAGCCTATTACCGGTCGCACCCCGACGAGGCCACCAAGCTGATCGCGGTCGGGGAGTCCAAGGCGGATCCGGCCATCGATCCACCGACCCTCGCCACCTGGACCATGCTGGCCAACGAGCTCATGAACCTGGATGAGTTTTTGAACAAGTAGGGTGCTCTGTGAGCACCAGATCGGCCCATCGCGAGAATACGGTGCTCGCAGAGCACCCTACGGGGATCGACCATGAATCCTTTCCACGACTACGCCCGCTACGAGACGCGGCGGCAGTTCCTGAGCCGGGGATCGAACGCCGTGAGCTGGGCGGCGTTCGCCGCGCTGCTGGGTCGCGAGGGCCTGGCCCCTTCGGCGCAAGGCGCGGGCCTCGACCCGTCGCCCACCGGGAGCCGTCCGCCCGCCGGGCTGACGCATTTCGCGCCCGGGCGAAGCATGTGATCTACCTGCACATGGTCGGCGGGCCTCCTCAGATGGACCTGTACGACTACAAGCCGGCGATGAACGCGTACTTCGACAAGGACCTGCCCGACTCGATCCGGATGGGCCAGCGGCTGACCACGATGACCTCGGGCCAGAAGCGGTTCCCGATCGCGCCGTCGAGGTACAAATTCGCCCGGCACGGGAAGTCCGGCATGTGGGTCTGCGAGCTGCTGCCCTACACGGCCCGGATGGTCGATGACATGGCCTTCATCCGCAGCATGCACACCGAGGCGATCAACCACGAGCCGGCGATCACGTATATGCAGACCGGCAACCAGATCACCGGCCGGCCTTGCCTGGGCGCGTGGGCCTCGTACGGGCTGGGCTCGCTCAACGACAATCTGCCCACATTCGTCGTCCTGGTCGCGAAGCCGACCAACACCGAGCAGTTGCAGGCGATCTCGGCGCGGCTGTGGTCCTCCGGCTACCTCTCGGGCGAGCACGCCGGGGTCTCGTTCCGCAGCGGCGGCGACCCGATCCTCTTCATCAACAACCCACCGGGCGTCTCCCCCCAGGTGAGGCGCGACACGCTCGACGGGCTCAGGGCCCTCAACGAGATGAATGCGAAGCTCGTCGGCGACCCGGAGACGCACACGCGGATCGAGCAATACGAGCTGGCCTTCCGCATGCAGTCCAGCGTCCCCGAGCTGACCGACATCAACCGCGAGCCCGCGTCGACCTATGCGCTCTACGGCGACGCGGCGAAGAAGCCCGGCACCTTCGCGCACTCGGCGCTGCTGGCCCGTCGGCTGGTCGAGCGCGGCGTCCGGTTCGTGCAGATCTACCACAATAACTGGGACACGCATTTCAACGTCGCGGGCCGGCTGCCCGACCAGTGCCGCGACGTCGATCAGCCCTGCTGGGGATTGATCCAGGACCTCAAGTCGCGCGGGCTGCTGGATGAGACCCTGGTCATCTGGGGCGGCGAGTTCGGCCGGACGATCTACTCCCAGGGCGGCCTGACCCACCAGAATTACGGACGCGACCATCACCCGCGATGCTTCACCATGTGGATGGCCGGCGGCGGCTCGAGGTCGGGCGCGATCTACGGCGAGACCGACGAGTTCTCCTACAACATCGTCAAGGACCCGGTCCACATCCGCGACTTCCACGCGACCGTGCTCCAGCTCCTGGGCTTCGACCATCGTCGGTTCACCTATAAATACCAGGGGCTCGACCAGAAGCTCACGGGGGTCGAGCCGGCACGGGTGGTCAAGGAGCTGATCGTGTGAATCCGTCGAGAGAATGATCCTCGCGCAAAGGCGCAAAGCTCGCAAAGAAGACCCAAGCCTGCGTCCGCTTCGCGCCTTTGCGCGAGGATATTCCAAATCGATCAATCGACGGACTTGACCTCCGCCTGCGACCGATCGAGCTCCCGCAGCGCGTCCAGGTATTTCTCTCCCTGGACGGGATCGGACATATACACGTAAGCGGCCATGCCGACCAGCGTCGAGAGGGTCTCGCCATCCGGGGAGGGCTTGCCCTTGGCCCGGTTGTGGATGGCGGCTCGGAGCTGGCGGCGGAACTCGCGGGGGCGCACGGCGGCTTCTCGCCGTTGACGACCAACCCCGTGACCTTCTGGCGACCGCCGCGACGGGTGACCGCCGTCTTGTCCGGGTGGACCGAGAAGCCCTCGCCCTCGACGATCCGACGGATCGAGCCCAGCAGCGTGCCGACACGGGGCGGGCCCTGATGGTTGTGAGGCAGGCTGAAGGTCAGGTCATCGGCATATCGGGTGTATCGCCAGCCCAGCTTCTTCGCCAATCCGCTGAGTCGGCGATCCAGGCGGAGGCCCAGCGTGTTGGTGAGCGCCGGGCTCGTCGGCGCGCCCTGGGGCAGGCAGCGCGGGCCCAGGGCTACGTAATACGTCTTCCCCTCCAACTCGACGATCTCGCGGGGCGATTCGGTGCAGATCAGGGCCAGCAGGGTGGCGACCTCCTCGCGATAGCCGGCCTTGCGGAAGACGCCCTTGACCCGGGGGAACGTCACGGTGGGGAAGAAGTCCTTGATGTCCACCTTCACCACGAGCTTCGGGGCCATGTGCGCGGCGGCGTTGGTGAGCGTCGATCGGCCGGGGAGGAAGCCGTGGACCGAGCCGTGCACCAAGAGCTTCTCGACGATGTTGTGGAGGATCCAGTGCTGGGCCTTCTTCAATCTCGGCAAGGGCGCCCAGATGGCCCGCGACGAGCCATCTCGCTTGGGGATCGTGAACCGCCGGTAATTGAGCACCGTCGCGGCGTCGCGGTGATAGGCCAGGCGGCGGAGCTCGGCGATCGACAGGCCGAGGGCCTCGGCCAGTTGCTTCGCCGAGTCGAGCGCCGGCAGCTCGTTCTCGGCGGCGCGGGCCTCGGCGTTGGGCAGGTCCCACTTGTCGTGTCCCCGTCCTTCCGTCCAGAAGACACCCTCGCCCAGGTGGACGATGTGCGTGGCCTTGTGCGCCTCCCAGGCCTCGCGACTCAGGCGGCGCCGTTCCTCGGCCTCGGCCTTGAGCGATTTCCTGTAGGCGTCGCGCTCGCGGTCGGACATCTTGTCCGTCTCGCGCCGCTGGACCACGAATCCGCGCTCGGCAAGCTGGGCGTTGACATACGCCTGCACGCCGCCGGCCTGCTCGATGGCTCGCCATAGGCCGATCGGGTCGGATAGACGAATTCGTGACATTGAGAGCAACCTTCCTTTACGCACTCGTTGGAGTTCCGCCTTCAGGCGGCTTCCGATTGCGAACTCCGGACCGCCTGAAGGCGGAACTCCAACCTGAGGAGAGCCGCGCCCGGTTCAGGACGAAGGATTAGAGTGAGAGGAACCCGAGCGCCTCCAACTCGGCGGCCCTGGCGAGGAAGGCACCCCGCGCGTCCTCCACGCTGTCGAACGTGAGCGTCTGCGACCGTCGCGTCTGGTCGTCCTGGCCCCATCGGATCTTGAGTCGGCGACGCTCGAGCGAGACCTGGTAGACCTCCTCGCCGGCCGGGCGACGGCGGGAGTAGGTCCGCGTCTCGACGGTGATCGCCTGCTGCGGGTCGAGCCCCTTGAGCCGTCGTGCCTCTTGCTCGGCGTAGGCCAGCCGCAATGCCACCAGGTGGACGCACGGGCCGGCCTTCAGGCCCTGCTTGCGGAAGGCCGTGCAAGTGCAGTCGGCGCGGGTGACCTGACCCTCCTCGGCCAGGAGCATCTGCGGGCGATACTCGCGGCGATCCTCGGTCACGGTCACCTGGCCGGTCAGCTCCAGCCCGGTCCCCGGGATGCGATTCTCCGAGACGATCTTGACGGCGCCGCGACGCGCCAGGAGGTCGTAGGCCACCCGCTCGCGACTATCGCGATACTCGAGCCGTGCGGGGTCTAGCGGCACGTCGGTCAGCGGGCGGAATCGGTAGACGTCGCCCGCCAGGTCATACATGATCTTCCCCTGCTGGCAACCGAGTTGCAGCGCCTCGGTCAAGGCCGGCCAGGCCAACCCGGTCGCGCGGGCGAGCTCGCCGGCGCCGGCCGACCATTTCTCGTGCAGGTGCAACAGCACGGCGTCGAGCGGTTTAGTGGTCGTCTCGGTCTTGCGGGGCAGCAACAAATCGAAGTTGATCGCCTGGGACCAGTTCGCGGCGGTGAACCCGGTCAGGCCGAGGGTCAGCGTCATGGAAGGGGCACGTAGCACCCAGAAGCTCGGCAGGCCGCTCCCCAGCACGTGGACCTCGACCTCCTCCGTGAAGGGGAGGAAGCGGTGAATCAGCGAGAGCCGCCGACGGCCCCAGACGCGGATCACCCGCGCCGCCTTTCCCTTGAACGGGCCGGCCGTGCTGGGGATCACCTCGTTCCAGGGCTCGAGCACCAGTCGGGGCGGCTCGCCGGGGACAAGCTCGATCCGCAGGCCGCGCCGCTGTCCCTTGCGGTCGGCGTGCAGCCTCAGGTGTCGCAGCGCGTTGTAGAGGTCCACCGGCGCGAGGTCGAACCGGTCGCGCGGCAGCGCGGCCGACGACTGGACCTGGAGGAAGCCGCGCAGCCACGAGTCGGGGACGCGGATCTGCTTCTCGAGCACCTCGCCCACCTTGGCTGTGGCGAACTTCACACCCTCCTGGCCGATGCTCAGGCGGGTCTCGCGGTAGCTCCGCATCTGCTGCAAGCCCAGGTAGAGCGACTGGCTGAAGTTGACGTTCGTCGTGCCGAATGCGGGCGGATCGGCGTGCTCGAAGGCGTCGCGATCCACGCCCAGCTTCGCATAGGCGCCCTCGTCCTTGCTGAAGACCTCGAAGAGGACCTGGTCCGGATGCACCGTGATCACCGGGTCGAGGATCACGAAGGCGACCGGGTCGTTTTGCAATAGCCAGGAGAAATAGGCCCGCTGGGCCTGCCAGGCATTCAGGCCCGACGATTCCCGACGCATCCGCGTATAAGCCACGTACGCGGTCCGGTCCTTGGGGACGTAACGGAAGTCGCTGGCCACTACGGCGTAGAGCGCGGCCATCGCCTCTCGGAACCGGAGCGGCTCCTTGATCGTCGCCTCGAACCGCACCGGGTCGCGGCGGAGGTTGCCGGCCAGCTCGAGCCGCGCACTCCCCTCGGAGGCCACCAGCGTGCTGAGCCCGGCATAAGCCATGCGGACCTCGGTGGTCGCGGCCTCGGGGGCGGCGGGTTCCTGGGTCTCGTTTCGAGGCTCGTCGCCCGTGCTCATATTGACACCTCGGCCTTCTTGAGACCAGTGGCTTTCTGCCTCGCCCGCTTCGAGCGGCGGAGCCCGCGCCACGCGGCCTTCCGGAATTCCTCGTCCTCGTCGGCCCGCAGCCCGACCCGTCGGAGCACCTCCTCGGCCGGCTCGCGCGCCATCGCCGCCAGGCCCTCGACGGCACCCAATCGCGCGGCCTCGGGTAGTGCCTTGTCCTCGGCGACCGCGGCGAGCGTCTCGACCTCGCCGCGATCGATCAGGTCGGAGAGGACGATCCCTTGATAGTGGACCTGACGCGCGGCGGCTCGCAGGGTTTTCTCGACGTCCACGCGGCCGTCGAGGGTCAAACGGTGGAAGCCGACGCGGTCGGAGAGGAGCCGCTCGGCCAGGGAGGCCGCCCGCTTCGGATCCCGTCGGGCGATCGCCTGCGCGGCGGCGGCGCGGACTTCCGGCGAACCGGCGAGCGCGGCCGATTCCAGGGCCGTGAGGGTCACCGGGGTGAGTTCGCACGAGTCGAGGGCCAGCACGGCCGCGAGGCGGATCGGCTGGTAGCTGGCGTCATCCGGCCGCGCCGAGGCGGACTCGGCGAGGGCCCCGATCGCGACGCCCAGCCGGCCCGCCGCCCAGGTCAGGTCCCGCACGCAGGCGTTGAGGTCTTCGGTGAACTGCGCCCTCAGCGGGCGCGGCTGCCCCTGCCGCCGCCAAACGACGGACGATTCTCGTCCCAGGCCTTCCGCCACTTCGTGAGGGCCTTTTCCACCGCAGGGCCGTTGCCCGATGCCTTCGAGCCGACCCGGCCCAGGATTCGGGCCGCGACCCCGACCGTGGTCGGGTCGGGGCTGTCGAGGACGGCGAGTGCCTCGGCGACCGGCGGCTCGGGCCGGTTCAGCAAGGCGGTGACGAGCGCGGATCGCACCTCGATCTCACATCTCGGCAGGATCTCGAAGAGTCGGACGGGCTCGCCTCGGTCGCGGGCCCGGTCGAGGATCGTCGCGTAGCCCTCCAGCGTCTTGACCAGGAAGTTGCGGAGCACCGCGTAATCCGGCTCGAGCGAGTCGGGGCCGAAGAGGCGCCGGGCGATGGCCATCGCCGGCACGACCACGCCCCTGTGGCGATCCGCGGCCAAGAGCCGGAGCAGCAGGTCGCGGGTCGCGGGGTCGTCGTCGTGGCCCAGGAGATCGACCGCCGCCACCCGGTGCTGATACAAGGGCTCGGCCACTTGCTGCCGGAGGACCTGCCATCCGGCACGCGCGTCGAGCCATCTCAGGCCCTTCAGGGCGCTGAGGCCGATCGCGGTGTCCCGCCTGGCGAAGCGGTCGAGAAGCTTGAAGATCTCTTCGGCCCTCGATGAGCGACGGAGGTGGCCGATGGCCTCGAGGGCCTGGCCCTGGAGGGCGTGACCGTCCTCGCTGGCGAGCTTGAGCAGGACGTCGAGAGCCCGATCGTCGGCCAGCTCGCCGAGGGCGAGGACCGCGCGGCGGCGGATATCCAGATTCGTGGAGAAGTCGATGCTGGCCAGCAGCACGTTCAGCCCGTCGCCGCGACCGGCCCTGGCCAGGCCCTCGGCGGCGAGGAACTGCGTGATCGCGTCGCGATGCGACAGGGCCTTGCGGAGCGGCTCGGCATCCGCCCCCCGCTTGCGCAGTCGCCAGCCGATCGCCTCGACGACCTTCTGACGGACCGCGTCGTCGGGATGAATCACCAGCGCGGCCAGGACCGGATCGACCGCCTTGCCCCGCGCCCATCGGGCACCCGGGAGGAGCAAGCCCAGGAACGCGACATCGGCCGCGGTCGGGGCCGAGACCCGGTCCATCAGCCGGGCGAGCACATCGTCGTGCCGTGGGTGTTGCTTCTCTTCCCATCGGTCGTCGGGCCGCTCATCTTCGAAGTCCAGGATCGGCTGGCCGTAACCGCTGATCTCCCAGAGGGCCCGGGAAATCTGGTCGCGCTGCCTGGGATTCTTCTCCCGGACGGCCAGCAGCCGGTCCACGATCTCGGGACGGCGGGCCCTCCCGACGGCCCCGATCAGCTCCTCGAAGATCGCGGTCCCGGCCGGGTCGTTCTCGATCCGGTCGAGGAAGGCGTCGCCGGTTCGCGGGTCGCCCAGGGCTTGGAGCGCCTTGATGAAACGCTCTTGAACCTGGCGGATCGACGCAGCATTCAGCATGGATACCAGCGACTCGAAGGCGGCGGTGTCCTTCTTGCCGGCCAGCACGCAGGCGGCCGACTCTCGGACGGCCTGGTATCGCGAGGAGAGGGCACCTCGGAGCGCGTCCTTGGCGGCCGGGTCCTTATCGTATTCGGGCGACAGCCAGGTGTTGACCGCGAGGTCGCGGAGCAACTGGTGCGCCGCCTCCAGCGCCAGGCTCGCCACGGGGACGGTGCCCCGGCGTGCGATCAGGAGCTTGGCCGCCTCGATCGCCAGGTCGTCCCTGCGCGTGAGCATCGCCTGCTCGAGCACGTCCGCTCCCTCGGCTTCCGAGCCGACGCCCGTGAGCAGCTCGAGCCCCTTGATCGCGACGTCGGCGTGGCCGCACGCCAGGGCCTCGACCGCCAGCTCGCTCGACGCCAGGCCGACGGCCCGCGCCTGATCGAACGCCTGGAAACGGACGGCCTGGTTGGGGTCGCCGAGCGCCTGGACGAAGACCGGCCGCGCCGCGGCGGCGAAGTGCGAGTCGGTGCCGGCCATCGCCAGCAGGCGGGCGAGCGCCGTCTGGCGGACCCGGGCTACGGCCTGATCGGTCGATCGACCCTTGGCCGACGAGCCGCCCTGCTCGCGGACCAGCCCGACATAAGCCCCGAAGGCCAGCTCGCGGAGCTGATCGCTCGTGTATCGCGATGGCGCTGGTGTGCGCACCTCGGCTTCTTTGCGGAGCTTGGCCAGCTCGTCGGCATGGCGGGCCGCGTGGACCGCCCAGGCCTGATCGAAGGCGTCCTGCTCCTTCTCCTTCAGGCGGGCGAAGAGCCGGGCCGTCCGCGCCCTGAGCTGCGGGGCGCCGTGGACCAGCAGCTCGGCGAACGCGTTGACGGTCGGACCGGCGATCTTCCATTCGGGCTTGTCGCCCCGGTCGTTGACCAGGCCCGCGACGAAGGACTCGGGGATTGCGGATTGCGGATTGCGGATTGCGGATTCGGACATGGTTTCCAGTGCCTGGGCGGCCGTGAGGCGGATGCGGGGCGTCCGGCTCGCCAGGCAGGCCAGGCACCGCGCGGCCGTGC
Organism: uncultured Planctomycetota bacterium; assembly: GCA_963777695.1. Taxonomy (GTDB): domain Bacteria; phylum Planctomycetota; class Planctomycetia; order Isosphaerales; family Isosphaeraceae; genus CAVZRC01. The sequence goes on along the minus strand of CAVZRC010000004.1, from coordinate 3,115,017 downwards.
CGTCGGGGGCCTTCCACTCGAGCATCATCAGGAGGATCAGGGCGCGAGAACGGACCTCGTCGCGGGTGTCGTCGAGATAGACGACGAGCCGGTCCTCGCCCGCGGCGCCGATCGCCAGGGACGCGGCGATCTGCTCGCCGATGCTCATGACGTGACCGCCCGCGTCGGAGAACACCAGCGGGGCCACCGAGGCGTCGCCGCAATAGGCCAGGCCCTTGGCGGCGTGGTACTTCACGGCCGGGTCGGCGTGCTGGAGCGCCTGGCGGAGCGCGTCGGTCGACCCGGGCCGCGAGGCCCACACCAGGGCACGTACCGCCTGGTGGCGAATCGTCGGTCGCTTGCTGTCGAGCAGCGGGATCAGGTGGGTCAGCGCCGACGGGTCGCCCAGGTCGCCGAGCCCGTCGAGCGCCGACTCGACCAGCTTGCCCCAATCGTCCCGCCGTTCCGTCTCGGCCGGTTCGGGGGCCGTCGCCAGCGCGAGCAGAGGCTCGAGTGCGAGGGAATCTCCATGGCGGGCGAGCGCCTTGGCGGCGCGGAGACGGATGTCCGGGTGCGCGTTGTCGATCGCCCCGGCCAGCGCCGGCAAGGCATCCGCGGCCACGAGCGACTCCATCGCCGCCAGGCGGACGGTGCGGTCCTCGTCGTCGAGCGCCCGGACGAGCAGCGATTGCGCCCCGGCCGTGTGCTTCTTGACCAGCTCGTCGACGGACCACTTGCGCAGGTCGGCGTAGCGCGAGGCCAGCGCCGCCTCAAGGAACTCGAGACCCTTGGTCTTCTTGAGCGCGAATCCGAATGCGTCGCTGCGGAGCGACGGCTCCGGGTCGTTGAAGAACTCCAGCAGGAGGTCCCAGCCCCAGGGCTCGAAGACCTGGGCCATGGCCTCGGTGAGGACCTCGCGGCGGATGTCCGCGTGGACGCTCCGCATCGCGAACCGGAGGCTGCCCGCGCCGGCCCCGCCCACCTTGAGGCCCAGCGCCGACTTGAACGCCTCGGATCGGATCGCCGGCAGGCCATCGTTGAGGGTGCGGGCCAGCAGCGCCAGTGCGGGCTCGGTCGGGGCCTTGCGGATCCGCTCGACCAGCGCCTGGAGCCCGCGACGACGGACGTCCTCATGCAAGGCGTTCAGGCCCGACTCGGCGGCGGCCAGCGGGTCGTCGCGGTAGAGGTGCATCATCGCGGTGAAGGCGGCGTCGCGGACCTCGGCCTCGGCGGCGTGGAGCATCGAGCGGAGCCGCTCGATGGCACGCGGGTCGGCCAATGCGGCCAGCGCCCGGCAGACCTCGGCGCGGGCCGTCTTGTCTTCCTCGCGGCTGAGCTGGAGGAGCAGGCCGAACGCCCGAGGATCGCCCAGGATCGCCAAGCCCCGCGCCCCGCGCAAGCTCGTGTCCAGCGCCCGGGCGGCCGTCGCCTGAAGCAGCGGCTCGAAGTCGTTGTCGTCGAGGGAGGGCTCGGCGGTTGCGGGGGTCTCGGTCGCCTTGGCGGGCTTGGCCTTCTTCTTCGACGCTGCGAGACCTTCGGTCGGCGGGGGGGCGGGGGCGGCGTCGGGAGACCCGCGCCCAACGCCATCCGCCGCCTCCAACTCGATGAGCTGCCGCTGCAACTCGGGATCGCGCGAGCAGGGCCTGGAGCAGCCGGTCGCGGGTGTGGAGGGAGAGGAGGAACGCTGTGCGGCGGACCTCGGCATCGGCGTCCTCGGCGCGACGCCGCAGCGCCGCCTGGACGGCCGGCTCGCCGAGCAATCCTCTCCGATAGAGCCGGATCAGGGCGGCCCGACGGACGTCCGCGTGCGTCGAGGCCAGCGCATCCAGGTTCGACTCGGCCGATCGCGGGTCGTAGGCCGATTCGAGGCCCACGACGGCCGCCAGGCGGACCTCGGCCGTCTTCGCGTCGAGTGCGCCGGCGAGCCGCGCCAGCGCCTGATCATCGCGCGGTGCGAGGGCCTCCAGCGCCTGCACGGCCAGGCGGCCGACGTCGGGCTTCTCGGCCTTCAAGGCCAGGTCGATCGGCCGGAGGTCGGACTCGCCCAGGTGCTTGCGCAGGCCGTGGAACGCCGAGACGCGGACCGCCTCGTCCCGATGCCCCAGGAGCTTCTCCAGCAAGGTCGCGGCACGGGCATGGGGGGAAACTCCCAGTATCTCGGCCGTCAGCCGGCGCAGGGCGTGATCGGCGTCGGCCTCGGCCTGCTGGGCGATCAGGTCGAGGGCCCGCGTGTCGGCGTAGCCGGCGAGGGCCTTCAGCGCCTCCTCGCGTCGCGTCGGGTCGTCCTGCGACAGCTCATGCTTGGCCCGCTCGTAGGCGTCATAGACGCGGAGCGACAGGTCGCCGATCTTGCCCGCCGCGTCGACCGGGAAGACCCGGATCGTGTTGTCGTCGCAGGCCGCGACCAGCCGGGGGCGGTCGTGGACGTGGACCATCGCCAGGGCGACGACGCGGCCGACGCCATCCTTGGTCGTGGCCGGCTTGACCGCGCCCGCCCTCGGCCACGACTTGATCGAGGCGTCGCGGCTGCCCGAGTAGAGGCGGTCGCCCGGGCCCCAGATGAGCGCCGTGACGATCTCCGCATGATTGTTGCCCCGTCCCTTGTCCTCGCGCTCGAGCTTTCCCCGGGCGTGGGTCGAGTAGAGCTTGTGGTCGGCACCCGCGGAGAGGAACCGGAGCTCGTCGGGCTCGAAGAGGATCGCGTTGACGGCGCCCTCGTGCAGCCGCTCCGAGTCGCTCATGACGAACTCGGGCTTGTCCTCGCAATCGAAGACCAGGACTGTCCCCTTCGCCGTCCCGACGGCCAGCCATCGGCCGGTCGGGTCGGCCGCCAGGCAGGTGCCCGGCTCGGGCAGGTCGAGAGACTGGATCGACTTGCCATCCTTGATGGATACGATCACGACGCGCGACGGGACCAGCGCGGCGAGTCGCCCGTCGGCCAGCGGCGCCAGGCCAAGCGCCGGGGTCTCCAACGCGGGGGCGAACGGCTTCGGATCGCCCGAGGCGATGGTCGCGCGGTAGATCGCCCCGTCGCCGCCGGCGATGAAGAGGGCCTCGCTAACGAGGGAGATCGCCCTTGCGCCCTTCGGGAGCGGATCGGCGTCGAGCGTCAGCTTGTCGGCGTCGAGCCGGTAGAGGGCCGTGGGCTGGCCTTCCGGATGCACGGTGACGAACGCCAGCATCCGGCCGGCGCCGACGGCCGCCTTGATGTCGCCCCGATAGGTGAGGTACTTCTCGGCCGTCACGGGCTGACTCCCCCGCCCTCGAGGCGGAGCACGGCGTGGGTGTGTCGGATCCGGGTCGTGGCGACCAGGCATGCGGCCCGCTCGCTCGTGCCCCGGGAGGTCATGAACTCGTCCAGGAGCGGCAGGACGATCCGGGCGAAGTCGGCGTCCTCGAGCGCCAGGTTGCGCATGGTTTCGACCAGCGCGACCTTCGCCTTGCTGGCCGGGAAGGGCTTGAGCCGTTCGCCCGATTCGATCGCCTCCGCGGACCGCTTCTCGGGGCGCGGCGGCGGGATCTCGAAGAGGGTGCGGCGGAGGAAGGCCCAGAGGTCGCGCAGGCTCGCGGGCAACTGCTCGGGCCGGGCCGGCGGGCCGGGGCCTCGGCTGTCGGCCTGGGCCAGCGCGGTTTTTTTCGCGGCGGCGCCTACCGTCGTGGCGGGCGGCACGTAGGGCTTCCAGCCCTCGGTGATCCCTCGATCGCGGTAGAGCGACCAGAGCGTCCGGACGACGAAAGCCCGGACGCGGCGGTCGGGACTCTCGGTGAGGCGGAACAGCTCCTCGGGCTGGCGGAACCGTGCCGATCGGCCGATCAGTTGCATGCCCAGGGCGCGCGTTCGACTCGTCGGCCGACTCGCAGAAGCGGAAGACCGCCGCGGGGGTGAGCGACTCGGGGTCGATCCGGTATCGGCGATGCTCGGGCGCGTCGTCGGCGAGCAGGGCCTGGGCCACGAACTGGCGGACGTCGAGGTGCGGGCTCTCGGCCAGCAGCACCAGGTCGTCGGCCGGCGGCGACCATCGGGCCAACTCCCATCGGGCCAGCTCCAGCGCCAGGTCGCGGAGCGGCTTGCGGGTCTCGGCGAACAGGGGCTTGACGCGATCGAAATTGAGGAACCCGGCGGGGATCTCGGCGCCGGGGTCCACGGGCCGATCGGTCTCGGCCAGGGCGATGTCCGGATGATGGCGGAGGATGTAACGGATGGCGAACCGGCCGAGCGGGGCGTCGGCGGGGCCGGGGGCAATGGCCATCTCCCAGAGCCGCTCGGCACCGGCGAGGCTGTCCGCTCCCGATGCCTGCGGCGCGTGGCCGGAGAGCATCTTCAGGAACGCGGTCTCGGAGATGATCCGGATGTTGGCCCCGGCCGCGTTGAGCTCCTCTCCCTTGAGCTGCTTCGTGCCCTTCTTGCCGTGGCCGTACAGCGACGAGCCCTCGTCGCCGATGACGAGGTAATGGAGCTTGTTGGTGACGCTCGACGCCACCGCGCCCCCGGCACCCCGGACCTTGTCCTCGGCGTCCTTGCGCTGCATGGTCGCCATCTTGCCCGTGAAGAGGAACGACGCGCCGCCGAGATCGACCGCGATCGGCGCCGACGCGGCTGATGGCGAGGGGGCGGACTCCTTCGCGGCGAAGTCGGCGGGCGTGAATCCCTTGATCATCGTGTCGACGGCGAAGTTGTGATACCGGGCCTCGCCGCGGGCCGCCAGCCGCAACAGCCATTCGAACCCCAGCTCGGCCGGCGCGAACCGGCGGACGTCGCGGAGCCAGCCGAGGACCTTCTCCGACAGGACCTCGTCGAACTTCAGCTCGCGCGCCCAGTCGAGACCATCGCGGCGGAGGGCGACGCACCACGGGTCGGCCTCCCAGTCGGGGTGGAAGGAGACGGCCTTGAGGAAATCGAGGCCGAAGACCTGGGGCTTGAGCCGGCCCTCGTTGACCCAGGCGGCCGTGGTCCCGCCGGTGGCCGGGCGGAGGAGCAGCCGGCGGAGGACGTCGCCATCGAGCGCGTTGAGGTCGAACCGGACGAGCTGGGCCATGGCGAACGACTCGACGGCGTAGGGGGCGAATCCCTTCCGCGTGTCGGCCGCCTCGATGAGCGCGACGAAGTAGCCCGCGCCGAGCGTCGCGGCCGGATGGGTCTGCATCAAGAGCTTCTGGACGAAGGCGAATGCCTCGGGGTTCTTGGTGAAGAGCCGGTCGCGGAACCAGTCGGGGGTCAGCTCTCGGGCGCCGAAGTGCTTGTGCAGGGCCGCCGAGGCCAGCTCGAGGCCGTGTCGCGATTCCAGGAGCCGGCCCCACGCCTCCAGGCCGACCTCCTTGCGCGGGTCGCGGGCCTGGAGCAGGTCGGCGGCGAGTCGGCGGACGCCGGTATGGTTGTTATCGGCCAGGCGGACCAGCTCGTCCACGGGCAGGTCGCGGGCGTGGGTGCGGGCGTAGTCGGCGGCATAGGCTCGGGCCGGGTCCGACGGCGAATCGAACAGGCGGAGCACCGCCTCGTGCAGGCCCAGGGATCGGAACGCGCCCTGCTCGAACTTCGGGACGTTGACCAGCACCCAGACGACGAAGTCGTCTACCGGCCGGCTGCCCACGCCGACCAGCCGGGCCACCCAGCCCGGCTCGACGTCGCGGAGCGAGGCGCGGAAGTCGGTCTTGAGGCGATCGGCGGCGAACTGGCGGACCCGGTCGCTCCGTGCCCGCTCCAGGAGCCCGAAGAGCGGACGAGGGCTCCGCCGCCAGAGCTCGGCGAACGCGTGATCGCTCAGGTCCGACGGCGTCTTGGGGAACTGGAACGCCGACCGATTGTACGCGCCGGTCTCGTGGTAGAAGATGTGGTTGGCGACCCAGGTCCTGCCCCAGATCGTCGTGTCGTAATAATGAGACAGCACGTCGGCCGCCGCGTCGGCGTAGCAAGCGGGGCGTGTCTGGGCGGTCCGACGGAGGTATCGCCACGCGCGACGGCGGATGTAGGCGATCGTCCGCTCGGCGATCTCCTGGACTTGCGTCGCCTCATCGACGCGGGCCGCCAGGGCGCCGAAGACCTCGGTGTCGTCGCGGGCCTCGGCCTCCTTGAAGATCCGCTTCAGCGCCCGCCATGGGCCGTATCGCAACGGGACCCGGTCGATGATCTCCAGCAGGCACGACCGGGCAAACGGCCCGTTGTCCTCCCACAGGGCCGCGATCACCTCATGGATCCGCAGCCGGTCGGGAATCGGCACCTCGGCCGTCGGCGACTCGATCGCCCGGAACCGATCGATCCGGTAGTGCTTCTGCTCCTCGGGCGGCTTGCGTGCGAAGGCCGCACTCTGGAGCTCGGCCAGGAAGCCGGCAAAGGTCGGCGCGCCTTCGCGAGGGGGCTTGGTCGGCTTCTCGTCGGGCTGGGAGGCGAGCTCGATGATGAGCTGGCCCAGCTCGGGGTCGCTCGACTCCCATGCGCGTCGGACGTCGTCCAGGCGAAGGCGGCTCGACACGACGGTATGCCTCGATGATGCGTGTGCGATTCGGGTAGTTTGATTTGAAAGATAGGGCGGGCTGATCCGATGGGGATCGGATCAGCCCGCCCTCACCATCCAGGATTCGAGTCATCTACTACAAGACCTGGGACATCGAAGGCTCTCTGGACCGCCCCCCGGAATACCCGACGGGGCCTTGCGGAACCACGTCCGGCGGGGTTGTCCCAGGACCGCAAGGCCCCGTCGGGTATTCCGGGGGATCAGCGGTCCTGAAACAGCCTTCGTTGTGCAGCATGACCGAGCAAACGCTCGGGCGGCGCATCGCCACCCTGGTGCAGAGCACCGAGCTAGACCTGGACTCCTGGATGCTTCACGACCACGGCAATGAACGGATGTTTTGTACACCAACGTCAAGGCGTCCGCAAGGGGTTGGCGGCTTTTTCGTCAAAATCGACGAAATTCGGCCGGCGACCCTGGGCTGACGGACTGTCGATCCGGAGAAACGCGGGCTTGGATAGGGAAGGCGGGCTGTCCCGCGATCAACGAGACAACCCGCCCTCGGCATCACGGGAATTTCGTCTACCACAAGACCTGGGACATCGAAGGCTCTCTGGGCCGCCCCCCGGAAGTGGGGACGAACGCTGGCGGAACCACGACCGGCGGGGTTGTCCCAGGACCGCCGGCGCTCGTCCCCACTTCCGGGGGATCAGCGGGCCTGAAACAGCCTTCGTTGTGCAGCATGACCGAGCAAACGCTCGGGCGGCGCATCGCCGCCCTGGTGCAGAGCACCGAGCTAGACCTGTCCTCCCCGATGCCACTTCTGGAACCGATCCATGCCGGACGATCGACTTCTACAAGAAGAGTCGGACAACTGCAAGGGCCTGGCGATTTCTTGCGGGCTTATCAGTTGCCGATCGCGGCTCATCGCGACGGTTTGCAGTCACTGGCCACATTTCGCAAGGTCGCCATCTCCGATCTCCAGTACCCGTAACGACCTGGCGCCCTCGCCGCGAACGGGTGGTGTCAGCGACGCGAATCCTGGCCGATGATGAACGGAGCGGACCCATCGTTTTTCGGTCGGACAAACTGTCAATGGACCCTGGCTCCCGATGGAAGCGATCCCACAAGAATCTCTATTATTACTATGCCGCAACTTTGCAAATCCTCGAACGCTCCGACGGCGGATCGGGGCGTCTGGCCGCCGGAAGCCTTGAACTAGACCGCAGATAAAAAATCGCCAGAAAAGGCGGATTTCCGCGCCGAGGACCGAGAGTAGCCCGTTGCCCCGGACGCTCCGGCTCTCCTATAGTAAAGAACGCCTCGGTGCGAAGACTCCCCGATTGAACGCGACCGATGAGGAACCGACCGGCCATGCGATGGGATCTCCTTGCGACGCTCGTCCTGCCGGTCGCGACCGCGATGCTGGCGATCGACCTGGACGCCCCTTCGGCCCGGGCCGACGCCGTCGAGCCGGTGCGGCTGATCTTCGATACCGACATCTGCGGCGACTGCGACGACGTGCTGGCCCTGGGCATGATCCATGCGCTCGAGTTGCGCGGGCATTGCCGGCTGCTGGCCGTGACGATCAGCGTCGACCACGAGCAGGCCGCCCCGTTCGTCGACGCGGTCAACACCTTCTACGGGCGGGGCGACATCCCCATCGGCGTGGTGGGGAAGGGGGGTGTCGTCGAGGAGAGCGCGTTCCTCTCGCTGGTCGAGGAGAAGGATGCGGACGGAAAGTTCCGCTATCCGCATGACCTCCTCTCGAGGAGGTCGGCTCCGAGTGCCATTTCGATCCTCCGCAAGACGCTCTCGGCCCAGCCCGATCATTCCGTCGTGATCGCCCAGGTCGGGTTCTCGACCAATCTCGCCCGGCTGCTCGATTCGCCCGCGGACGAGTACTCGCCGATGACGGGTATCGAGCTGGTGAAACGCAAGGTGAAGCTGCTCTCGCTGATGGCCGGCGCATTCACCCCAATCGAGGGGAATCGCCGCTACGGGGAGTACAACGTCGTCAAGGATCTCGCCAGCTCTCAGGCGCTGGCCAAACACTGGCCGACGGCGATGCTCTACAGCGGGTTCGAGATCGGGATCGCTTTGCCCTATCCCGCGATCAGCATCGAGCGCGACTATGGATATGTTCCGCATCATCCCGTTTCCGAGGCGTACATCAAGCGCAACCCGCCGCCGCACAACCGGCCGACCTGGGACCTGACCAGCGTCCTGGTGGCGGTCCTCGGCGACCGCGGGTACTTCGACCTGTCCCCGCAAGGGAAGGTGACCGTCGAGGCCGACGGCTCCACGCGGTTCGAAGCGTTGCCGGAGGGACTTCATCGCTATCTCATCCTCCGGCCCGAGCAGAGGCCGCGGGTGCTCGAGGCGTTGGTCCAGCTCTCCAGCCAGCCGCCGACGCATCGCGAGGCACCCAAGCCGTAGAACAGGAGTCTGTCCGGACATCGAAGTCAGCGCGGCGTGAGCCGGTACAGGTCGATGAACCACCTCGCGAATCGATCGGCCAATGGCAGCCGTGCATCCAGTGCTTTGGCGAAGACCGAGACGTGTAGTTGCATCCCCGGCGGATCGCGCCAGGCCAGGTATGTATGGATATTCGCCTTGTCGCGATGCGGATCCGTGTAAGCCGCGCCATGATCGCGCGACCGCGCACAAGACTCTTGCGCGAAGGCCCAGAGCGTCGCATCCGCCGGGTCGATGAGATGGCCCAGGAACGTCTCGAGCATGCCGCGCGATTGGTTGTCGGGCATGATCCAGACGCCGATTCGTAGTCCGTCGGAGTTTTGGTGGATCAAGCCCTCTGGTGGCAAGTCCTCCGGGAAGTCGTCGGCGATCCCGAGGCAGCACCACCTGACCGATGCCCATCTCGAATCGAAATGGTCATTGGCATCGACGACGATCCCGATGGCCCTCCGGCCGGGGGTAATCGCTGCTGCTTTGATATTTCCGGGCTTGAGCAGATTCTCAATTCCATCGTGCGATTCGATCTCGTCCACCCAATCTTCCTTCTTGTTTCCCCAAACAATATATTCATCCATGAGGAAGGGGATGATTCGCCGATCCTCGTCGCCTTCGACGAGGAGGATATTCGGATTGGCTCTAGTCATACTCAGCGTACCTCGTAGTCGTGTTCGGCGGCAGCAGTGATCATTTGCTCAGAATAGGCGACTGCCTTCTCGCGACCGCGCTCGATACGCTGGATTGTCACCTCGCTGTCATCGGAAACGGACTCGTGGGATATGGCGGCCAGGCTATCATAGCAATCCCGGCTGTGGGTCGTGGCGAAGACCTGGACGTTGTACGCCTTCGTAGCGGAGTCCAGGAACTTCCACATGTCTTGCATCACCGTATAGTGAAGGCCGGTGTCGATATCATCGATGAGGAGGATCCCGTCTCTCGAATGGACCAGGGCCAGCGCCAGGCTTTGGAGATGCCAGATTCCTCCACCCATGCTTCGCATTGATATCCGATCTTTGGTCCCCTTGAGCTTCACGAAGGTGCTGGCCGGGCGCGGGAAGCTGATACCGGACATGGTCCTCCGCGACATCGCGGAGCCGAGGCGTTCGATCGTCGGTTCGATGATCCGCACGGCCTCGATCACCGTGTCTTCATCCGGCGTCAGCACGACATCGCCGAAGAGTGCGGCGACCTCATCCGGCGTAAGGGGGGATGACGAGATCCACTGGAGCGGCGATCCATCCTGTGGGACCACCCTCGCAGCTAGGCTGGGACCTCTCGTTCGACCAGGAGAGTGAAAGCGTCCGGGCCGTGAGGAACTCCGGAGGCAGGTTGGCGTGAAGGAGTTCGCGCGCCGGGCCTTGAGGTTGAGACGGCCGGTAGTCATCACCGACCTTGGCAACCATCTCCACAGTGCCGGTCTCCGCGTCCGCCGCGAGACGGAATTGTGTGCCCACCCCGATCTCGAAGCCTCGAAAGAGCTGCTGGACCTCGTAGAACTTCGAAGAGCCCTTCGCCGGCTCATCGTGCTCGACCCAGATGACCTCCCCGCGCCGACTGAGGACCGTCCAGATGGCCGCGGGATTCCCGTGAGCCATCAGGATACTGATGGCTTCCAGGACCGTCGTCTTCCCGCAGTTGTTCGAGCCGACGATCAGGTTAATCCGACCGAGTTCGTTCATCTCGAATCGACGAAACCCTCGGAAGTCTTGGATGCTCAAACGCTTGATTCTCATCGGAGGGTCACCCTTTCTGATCGATGTTAGTCCCGCTTCATCGTGGCACATCTCGCCGAGGCTCGCCATCGATTCTCCTTTTGTCCCCTATCGAGCACCGCCGACTAATCCAGACGCCCGAGGCCCTTGGCCCGGCTGCGTTCGAACATCCGGCCGAAGAAGAGGATCGACAGGGTGAGGTAGACGACGTTCAGGCCGAAGCTGATCGCCAGCGACCGGATCGGGAGCGGGCCGCCGCGGAGGATCTGGCGCATGCCTTCGAAGATGTACGTCATCGGCAGGCCCGACGAGACCGACTGCGCCCAGCCGGGCAGCGAGCTGACCGGATAGAACACGGCGCTGAACGGCGCCAGCGCGTAGGCGAGCATCCAGGCCAGGTTCTGGACCCGCCGGCCGTAATAGATGATCAGCGCCGAGGCCGTGAATCCCATGAACCAGCCCGACATCATCAGCGAGAACAGGAACGGCAGGAGCATCCAGCCGACCTCGAAGATGTTGAGCCGATAGAGCAGCCAGACGCCGCCGATGCCGACGGTCAGCGTCAGGAGGTTCTTGATCAGCCCGAGGACGACCAGGCTGATCGACCACTCCCAGACGCTCAGCGGCGTGGCGAAGAGGTTGACCAGGTTCTGGTTCCAGAACTCCTCCAGCAGGTTGACCGAGATCTCGTAGTTGGAGTCGCCAGATGACCTGCCAGAAGACCACGCCGGTGAGCACCAGCATGGCCAGCCGCGGGACCTCGCCCGAGGACGACTCGACCCATCGGGTCGTGAGGCCCCAGAGCAGCAGGTCCACGATCGGCCAGTAGATCGCCTCGCCCCAGCTCTCGAGCGTCCGCGGGACCAGGTAGAGGTGTCGCAGGGTCATGGCGATGATCCGCCCAATGCTCGGTCTCATGACGACACCTCCTCGACAGGGCCGGGCTCGTTGCGGGCCGCAGCCAGCTTGAGGAAGTAATCCTCCAGCGTCGGCTTGCGGATCGCGATCTCCGAATAGCGGACGTCGGCCGCGGCGAGGCTCGCGAGGAAGTCGGCGATCCGGGGCTCGTCGATCTCGACCTCGACGGAGCCGTCGCCGACCGAGCAGACCAGGCCGGCGGCCTCGGCGTGGCCGAGGAGTCGGTCGAGCCCCCGGGTGACGCGAAGTTGCAGCCGAGCCGATGCGACCGACGCAGCCAGCTCGTCCGGGCGTCCGCTGGAGGCGATCCGGCCCCGGTCGAGGAAGATGACCCGGTCGCAGAGCTGCGCCACCTCGTCCATGTTGTGCGACGTGAAGACGATCGAGACCCCTTCCTCGTCGCGCCGGCTGCGGACGAAGTCGCGGACCTCGACGGCGATGTCCGGGTCGAGCGAGGCCGTCGGCTCGTCCAGCAGCGCGACCTTCGGACGCGCCAGGAACGCCTTGGCCAGCATCACCCGCGTGGTCTGGCCGGCCGATAGCCCTTCCATCTGCCGGCCGCGGAGGTCCCAGACCCCGAACCGCGCGAGCAGCTCTTGCGTCCGCTCGTTCCGCTCGCGGGCATTGAGGCCGTACAGCCGGCCGAAGACATTGAGGTTCTCGGCGACGGTCAGCCGCCGGGGTAATTTCGAATAGGCGCTGGCGAAGCCGACCTTGCCGAGGATCTCGGAGCGGGCGTTTGCCAGCGACCGGCCGAAGTAGCGGATCTCGCCCGAGGTCGGCGCGAGCGTGCTCAGGAGCATCTGGATGGTCGTCGTCTTGCCGGCGCCGTTGGGGCCGAGCAGGCCCAGGATCTCGCCCCGGCCCAGCGCGAACGAGAGCCGATCCACGGCGGTCGTCGGCGTCTTCCCCGGATAGATCTTCGTCAGCTCGCTCACCACCAGCACGGAGTCTACGTCTCGGTCGAGATCGGTTTGGGTCATGAGGCTCCTCGGTGAGGCCCAGATGCGACGGTCCATGAAGAGTCCCGTGTCAGGACAGTTCACACCATGGGCGCGGAGTGAGTCCAGAAGTGCCAGACAGGTCCGAAGCCCACCGGGTTCGCCGTGCATGGCCGAGGGGGCGATTCTACCTGGCAGGACGTTCAAAGGCTATCGTCCCTGGATGAGTCAGCAGTCCACTGCGGTGAACATCTCGCAAAGCCGTAATCCCCGCGGAGACCGAGGTTGGAGTTCCGCCTTCAGGCGGTCGGCCGATGGCGCGCGGACCGCCTGAAGGCGGAACTCCAACGAGAACGGAGAGATCACCGCTGGAGTTCCGCCTTCAGGCGGTCCGACGCTCCGGAAAAGATGTTCACCGCAGTGGTCAGCAGCCCCGCGACTCGGTGGGTTCCGAAAGACCACGGCGCATCGAAAGCCGCGACCGAGAGGATTTTCCGGCCTTGCGGCCTGGAGTGGCTGGGCAAGCCCTCGTCTTATCAGCGCCCCCCCGCAAGACGCGGGGCTCCGTTGCAACCTGATGCTGGCGGACACTCGGAATTTGCCCCGACCCCGGCCCGGCAGCGGACCGAGGACATTACGCCCGGTTGATCGGGTCAGGAGCAACCCCTGCCGGCGGAATTGCTGTTCACCCCGGCCGAAATCGAGAAGATTGAAGCCGAGGAGCGGGAGAGGACGCTTGCCGCCGCCCGCCGCGAGGAGAAGCGTGCCCGTGAAGCTGAGAAAGCAAGGTCATTCGACGGTGGCGGCGGAGGTTGCATCGGCGGATTCGGTGGGGGCTTCTGAGGATCGGTTGTGACGTGGATCGCGAGGTCACGCCCATAATCTTGAGTGGCGTACTGACCGGTTCGCCCCAAGAGCCGATTGTGCCCGCGGAGCCGTTCGACGACGTTCGCAAATCGGAGCAGAGCCGGCGAGCAGTACGGCCCGCCGGCGATCCAGAGCGGGAGGACGGCCTGAACTACGAGGGGGTGTTGAAGGGACAGGAAGGCGGCACGTTGCTGCCCAAACCCGCCGAGCCGATGCAGCCGACCTACTGTCGTTCAATCGAACGCGCCCCGAAAAACACCACCGGGACGACCGGACCGTACGATGTCCACGATCGCACTCTCGACTTATTCGAGGACTTTTCAGGTTTCGGGTTCTTGCGCATGCTGTTTTTCACGAATGATCGCGCCGTTTATGTCGCATCGCGGGGCATTGACCGTGTCGGACTGGTCAGCCTGCTGGCCGATGACGAGCCTTCGGTGTATGTACTCGACGAGATGGCGACGCCGCCGCTGGCCCGGCAAGCGAAACGCCGACCGCTCGACGAGTTCGAACGCCTTGGGCTGAACGCCGTGCGGTTCGGTGAGGAACTCGTGTGGACCCGGGAAGCACCGACGCGAATGTTCGGCGCGATCCGCGCGAAGGCGGATTGTCTACACAGTCACGCGAACGCCAAGGAGGGCGACCTGCTCGGCGCGTTCACGTACTATCTCAAGGTCCCAGTCGATCGGCTGCGCGGAACGAGGGAATGAGATAGCGACTCACTGGGTCCGCACGGAAGGGCCGAGGCAGGCACTGCGCCTGACCCGGCCTGCACAACGAAATGAGGTTCGAGTGGCCGCTTCGGTTGATCTCTGGTTCGATTAATCGTAACTGAGAAAGCTCGGAGTTATCGATGAGTTTCCGAGCGGCCTCTGCGAGGCGTAAGTGGAATTGCCTTAAGTTCTCGAGACGGATACCAACCTCGTCCCACGTGAGGCGGTTCTTGTAGACATCCAACAATATTGCTCTGCCGAAGAGGCGAATCACTCGGTATCGACAAGGAGTATTAAATGGAAGGACCGATCATGGTTACGGGATCGCCTTGGCGGCCTGGACCGGCTTCGTAGCGGCCTCGATCGTCGCGCGGACGTCGGCCCAGAGCGATTCCCAGGCCGGCCGCTCCTCAGCGAGGAGATTGAGCTGGGGGTCGCCGGCCCGGACCATGGCAAGGTCGGCGTCGGATAACCACCACGACAGCTTGTCGGCGGAAGCCTGCCGCTCGGCAGGCTGGTCGGAATTCGCCTGCGCGGCTCGAACGGCGAGTTCGGCGCGGAGCCAGGCCAAGGCCTTCCCGCGGAGTGCGGCCCGCTGGGCCGGTACGCCCGGGGCGTTGACGCCCCGGCCGATCGAGGCCAGGAGGGCGGCGCATGCGGCGTTGTATCGATCCGCGGAATTCGGAACCTCGGCCAGCTTCGGGTCCCCGGCGAAGGCGCCGTCGAAGAGGCGAGCGGCAGCAGCATATTGCCGCCGGTAGGACGAGGCGCACAGGCGAGCGAACTCGAGGCCCTCGGCCGGGGTGGCCGGGGCCGACCTTCCGGCCACGACGTCGTCGAGACGAGGCGAGACATCCGCGGCCCGCCGCACGCGGTCCAAGGCGCTCGCCGCGTCAGGGTCCTTGGGATCGAGTTCGACGAGCTTGCGGAACTCGGCCTCAGCAGCAGACAGGTCACCTTTCTGGCGCAAGAGACTCGCCAAAATCTTCCGAGAGAAAACGTCCCCTGGGTCGACCTCGACGGTCCTCCGGAAGAGCTGCTCGGCCCCGGCGTCGTCCCCCCTGTCGCGGAGGATATAGCCGAGGTTGTTCATGGCGAGCGTGAAGCGAGGGTTCAGCTCGATAGTCCTGCGATACTGGGACTCGGCGGATTTCAGGTCCCGCTTCCCGTACTGGAGGATCTGCCCCAGCACGAAGTGCCCGACCGCGTTGTCGGGGTTGAGGGCGATCAGGGTCCGCGCGTAGCCGACGGATTCCTCGATGCGGACCGGGTCCGTGGGATATCCCTCGCTCAAGGCCCAGGCCAGATCCCTCAGGAGGGTGCGATCGGACGGGGATCTCTCCCAGGCGTGCTGGAGGATTCGGGCGCCCTCCCGGTAGTATCTGCACCGCAACACCAGGGCATCGCCGATGAGTACCGCCGTCGGCGGAGGCAGGTCGAGCGCCGAAAGGCGGCCGGCCAGGCGGTTCAACGCCTCGCATTCGCCCGCGATGGCGGCCCGGATCTCCCGGCGGACCGGATCTCCATCGACGAGATCGGCCGCCGCCCTGACTCGGTTGACCGTCGGGTTGGCCCGATAAAACGCGGAGGTATGCCACCGGTCGAGCGCCTTCAACAGCGCGTCGCGGAGGCCGGGACGCTCGGCACGCACGGCGGCGGCCAGCGTCGGCGGGTCGCCGCCGGCGGGCAATCCGGCCTCCTCGAACGCCAAGTGGTAGAGTCGACGCTTCTTCTGGTCGTCGATCAGGCCTCCGGCCGTCCCGGCATCCGCGCCCTCGGCGTTCTCGAGGGCGGCCAGTAATCTCGCGTCGCGGCGGGACCCGGCCAAACGGGAGCGGACCGACCTGGCCGCCTCGCCCGCCCTGGCCCTGACGTCCGCGCCGCCGACCCCGGCGACCGCACTCTCGGCCTGGGCGACGGCGGCCTCGGCCTGCTCCAAGAGCCTGACGGCCGCGTTGGCCTCGAACAGTTCCGCCGGGTCGATCGCGCCGGCCTGGGCCTCGAGCTCCTCGGCTCGGCCGAGGGCGACGCTGGCGAGGCGGTCGGCATCGTTGCGGCGGCCTTCGGCCTGGTTGCGGATGATCAACGCGGCCGAGGCGCCGACGACCAGCAGGGCGAGCGTGCCGACGGCGACCGCCCGTCGCGCCCGCCGCTTCTGCCGTTCGGCCCGGGTTTCGGCCTCGAGGCGGGCGCGGTCCCCCTCGGCTCGGACGCGGTCGAGCTCGGCCTGGCGGGCCCGATCCTCGGCCTCGGCGCGAAACGAAGCGATCGCTCGGGCGACCGCGCCGGCGCCGCTCGGGCGGTCGTCGCGCTCAGGGTTGAGGCAGGACTTGCAGAGGGCAACCAGCTCGGGCTCGGCGCCGCTGGCGTCGAGCCGGGCAAAGCAGTCATCGAGCTTGCCCCGGGCGGCCAGCACGCGGATCGCCTCGGCATTGCCGCCGACATAAGGGGGTTGGCCGGTCAGGATCACCGCCAGGACCGCCCCGAGGCCAAAGACATCGCTGCGCTCGTCGACCTCCTCAACGGCGCCGACGGCCTGCTCGGGCGCCATGTATGCCGGCGTGCCCAGCACGCTGCCGGACTGGGTCTGCGAGCCGTCGGAGTCGTCGTGGGCCGAGAGAATCTCGGTGGCCATCCGTTCTTCGGAGTCGGACGGCCGGGTCTGTCCCGTCGGCCGCCCGAGGACCTTGGCCAAGCCCCAGTCCATCACCTGGACCTCGCCAAACGAACCTACCATGATGTTCTGCGGCTTGAGATCGCGGTGGATCACGCGTCGGGCATGGGCGTAGGCGACGGCCTGGCAGACCTGCTCGAAGGCGGCCAGGAAACGGCCGCGGTCGGACCCGGGATTCGGGCGCTCGGCGACGAGGTCGCCGAGGGTCTGCCCCTTGATCAGCTTCATCGCCAGGAACAGCCGGCCACCGGGCAGGGTGCCGAGGTCGTGGATCGGCGGGATGCCCGGGTGCTGGAGCTGGGCGGAGATCCGGGCCTCGTCCACGAACCTCCGGGCCACGGCCGATCCTGTATGGTAACGGCTCTGGAGAATCTTGACCGCGACCTGCCGCCCGAGCGTCCGATCGTCCGCCAGGTAGACCTCTCCGATCCCACCCCGCGCGATCATCTCGCGCAGGTCGTAGCGAGGGCTCGGATCGGCGGCGACATCGGGCGCCCCGTGACCTCCGCCGGCTCCGGAGGGCTCCTGATTCACAACCCCGAGGGTGACTTCCGCGTCCGCGTCAGGCTTCAAATCCTGGGGCATCTCGAGGCTCCCTGACGTCGGCGCCGACTCTCAGTGAGATTGTAATAGCCACGCAGCACGATGCCATGTTGTAAATATCGATTTCATGCTTGAGACGGCTTGTCCATTCTCGAAAAGGGAAGACAATATTTATGCGATGCCAAGGACACTTGAGTTCACCCGAACGAGTAGCGGTTACTCAAGTGCTATTGGCTGGTTTATAGGCTCTGACAAAACCCTTGGTCAAGCCCGGCAAGCTGGAGGCCCGCGTAGGTCGGTTTCACGTCGCTGAGTGGATGCCGGTCAGTTGAGTGTCGCTCTGGATGTCGAACCGGCGTACGTGACCGCCGTCGAGGCGGAATGCATGTTTCACTGTTTCATCGATGAGCGTTTCTCCTTCGAGGTTCTTGACGAGCTGGTGCACGTCAACGACCAGGGAACCGTCGGCGGCTCTGGCAATCTTCAGCGGCTCGACATGAGGATCGATAACCGACCATTGATGAGTCCAATAATCCCGGATCGCGTCCTTTCCGTGAATGTGGGTGCCTTTCATGCCGTTCGCCCAAGCCACGTCATCGGTGAGCAGGGCAAAGACGCCCTGCATGTCCCGAGCGTTAAAAGCATTGTAAATTTGATGAATCACCTGCTCGTCACGATCCATTTGGGGGATCCTCCGTTCGCTTTTTTGGCCAACGTACCGCTTCCACTCCATGAATCTCCATCCATGGTATCGCCCCTTGGACTCCAATCAATAGTCCGCTCTCCGCGATGAGCCGAGTGCACCTCGGGAGAAACTTCACGGCCCGCACAGGGCCGATTCCCCGGTCGGCGCCGCGACCGGCTCGAGCCCGGGGGCCGGGTCCGAATCCCCGCCGCGAGGCGGTTCGCCGTCGTGCCCCTCGGCCGATCGGACGAGCTCGGCGAAGACGCCGCCGCGGCGGACCAGCTCGGGATAGGTGCCGGTCTCGGCGATCCGGCCGTCGTCGAAGACCAGGATGCAATCGGCATCGCGCAGGGTCGTCAGGCGATGGGCGACGAGGATCACCGTGCGGTCGGCGCGGGCCTCGTTGATCGCGTTCTGGACGAGCCGCTCGCTGGTGTTGTCCAGGGCGGAGGTCCCCTCGTCGAGGATCAGGATCGGCGGGTTCTTGAGGAAGACGCGGGCCAGGGCGATCCGCTGCCGCTGCCCCCCGGAGAGGTTCTGGCCCCGCTCGGCGACGCGGGCCCGGAATCCGCCGGGCATCAGCATGATCTCGTCGTGGATGCAGGCCATCTCGGCGGCGCGCTCGATCGCCTCGATGGTGGCGCCCTTGGTGCCGTAGGCGATGTTCTGCGCCACCGTGCCGGCGAAGAGGAAGGGACTCTGGCCGACGTAGCCGATCAGCTCGCCGATGGACTTGCGGGAGACGCGATCGAGGGGGACGCCGCCCAGGGTGGCCTCGCCGTCGCAGGGATGCGCCAGCCGCATCATGGCGCGGAGCCAGGTGGTCTTGCCGCAGCCCGACCGGCCGGCGACGCCGATGGTCTCGCCGTGCCGGATGGTGACCGTCAGGCCGTTGAGCGCCCGCCGCGACGGGCGGCCGGGGACCGGGAACTCGACCTTGAGGCCCTCGGAGACGAACAGGGGCTCGCCCAGGACCAGCAGGGGGCCTTCCGCCGAGGCGGGCGTCTTGAACGACCGGTCGATCGGCACGGTGAGCAGCCCGATCAGGTCGCCGATCTTCAGGCTGCTCTCGTGCCCCTCATCGATGAAGCGATGGACCTCGGCCAGGGGTGACATCACGTTCAGGAACAGCACCGAGAACATCATGACCTCGCCGGGTCCGCCGTGTCCGTGGATGAGCAGGTAGACGGCGAAGGCCAGGACCACGACGTGGAAGAAGCCCTCGTTGATCGCCTTGCCGGAGCCGAAGAGCGACATCTCGAAGTGATGCTTCAGCTCCTTGGCGCGTTGACGCTCGGCCACCTTGGCCACCCGCCGGACTTCCTGTCGGTGCGTGTCCGCGGCACGGACGTAGTCGATGCCGCCGAGCTGCTCGACGACCGTGCCGTCCATCGCCTCGCGGGTCCGGAGCAGCTCGAGGCGGATCCCCTTCTGGGTGATGATCTGGCAGAGCGTCAGCCCGAGCGAGAACGGGATCACGCAGGCCATCGCCAGCGCGATGCCCGGCTGTTGCCAGAGCGTCGCCGCCAGCGCGAAGCTCCCGGTGAGCAAGGCCGGCACGAACTCCAGGAACGTCACGCGGAGGAACCGGACCAGCCCTTCCACGCTGCGATTGATCCGGCCGTAGAGCGCCCCGACGTGGTCCTGGGCCAGGACGGTGAGGTTGACCTTCATCAGGTGGGCGACGACCCGGACGTACATATCCTTGTTGACCCGAGTACAGGTATTCTCGACCAGGTACCGGCGCAGGACATTCATGGATTCGCGGACGAAGTAGGCCGCCCCGATGATGGCCAGGTAGTAGGCGGCGACCCAGGACAGGTCCGCGGCGGACTTGGCGGGGTTGTTCTTGGGATCCACCGAGTCGATGAGCTGCCGGAGGCACAGGGGGATCACCGTGCTGGCGGCGCTGGCGAAGCTCATGACCGCCAGGGTCGCGACCAGGGCCAACTGATGGCGCCGGGGGATCAGCCGCCAGACCTGGCGGCCGCGCCTGGCGATCATGCCGAGCTCGCGACCCACGCCCCGGAGCCGCTCCAACCGCGTCGCCCTCTTCATCTCTCCCTCACATCCGGCCCCGAGGCCGCTCGACTGCCCGAAAACCCGTGCCGTCGGAAAAACCGAGAAAAACCCACCCGGAGTGTTCGCAAACTCCGGCGGTTTTATCGTATCTATTTCTAGCCCGTGACGGTTGTCTCAGAGCCGTCCCGCTCCGGGTCTCGACCCGGAGCGAAGGGTTGAATGAGTTTAACCAATCTTCAACAAGTCGCCGGAATCCCGCCGTCGCGTCGATGGTCACGACCCTCGCCGTCGGACGGGATTCGTGGGTCCAATTGCTAAAGAAGTGGCGCTTACCCACTACAGGTACTACTCTCCAGTACGAGCAATGGCACCGCAGACGAGAAGTCCCGCGATCGATTTCCTCCGCCCCTGGTTCCCGGAAACGATTCGGCACACCAGTTGCTTCGGAGTGGATTTCTCCCTTGTCTCCAGGCAATGTGTTGCCATTTCCGCGAATCGATGGTTGGTACGATTGATCCATAACCTACCCTGGTCTTGCGGGTGACCCGAAGCATGAGGCTGAGAGGGTCCGAGGCGCTCTCGGTCCCGTCGGGAATTCGATCCTGCAAGTCCTTTACATCAAGTGATCACTGTGATATTAATAGAAACTCCCCGCAAGGAGCATTCACCTCAGATGGCGAAGCTTGACACCGTGAGCATTCATACAACCAACCCGCGTCCGCTGATCGCCCCGGCGATCGACCGCGTCATCGCCTCCGGGAGCCGCCTGGCAGCCGATGCGTTGCCGATGGCCGGCCACGAAGAAGTCCTCGTCGTCGACGACCGTGCCGCGCTGCGGCCCGCCCAGATCGTCGAGAGCAAACTGGCACGACTCCTCCAGGAGGCGACGCTCCCCGTGAGCCACCTCCAGATGAGGGGCCTGCTCCGCACACGCTGACGGACCCGCGCCTCGGACCGGACCATCGGATATCGCGTCGATGGCCGGCGACGGGGATGGGCCGCGCCGGACGCTTGCCCGATTCATGGGCAAGCGGAGCCGGAGAATGCAGCAGTGCGGACTTGAGCACGTTCACATTTCCTTAATCCAGGAGGGTTTCGGGGGAACGCGCATTCCATCCGGAACTCTCGGAAGACTCGACGCATCTCGCCGAACATCAAGGCGTGACCTCGGTCGTGAGGCCGTGGTTCGGATGGGGGAGCTCCAACGTCGCTCGTCCGTGCGAACGACACGACATCGGATCGGGCTCACGCCCGAGGCTGGAGGACGTTCGTCCCGTCCGAACCACGCACTCACGTGCGTGGTCACATATTCCATCCGTCCGAACCAGGCACTCACGTGCGTGGTCACATGTTCCATGGTGATTAGCATCGCATACGCGCCGCTTCGAATCCTCACAAATCTCTCATGAACCGGCCGATGATGACCGGGGGGCGAGGACCACGCGGACCTCATGGGTCCGTCCGTCATCGACCAGGGGGATGACGGCCTCGTGCTGGGGCTGGTCGTCGATCCAGACGGCGGCATCTCCTGACTCGACGCCCTGGGGGTTCTGTACGGCGATCCGGAAGGTCGCCGTCCGGAAGCGGTAGACGATCTCGAAGGCCGGCCAGTCGGGCGGGATACGGGGATCGATGATGAGCCGGTCGCCGCGACGGTACAGGCCGAGGATGGCCTCGATGATGGTGCGATAGAGCCAGGAGGCGGAGCCGGTATACCAGGTCCACCCGCCACGGCCCGCGTGGGGCGCGTGGCCGTATACGTCGCCGGCGACCACGTAGGGCTCGACCTTGTAGCGCTCGACGCCCTGCGGGTCCTGGCCGTGGCGGATCGGGTTGATTAGGTCGAATAGTTCGAAGGCGCGGCGGCCCTCGCCGAGCTGCGCGAACCCCCAGACGAGCCAGGTGGCCGCGTGGGTATACTGGCCGCCGTTCTCGCGGATGCCCGGCAGGTAGCCCTTGATGTAGCCGGGATCGATCGGCTCGGCGTCGAACGGCGGCGTCAGCAGGAGGATGAGGCGGTTGTCGCGGTCGACGAGGTGCTCGTCGGCGGACTGCATCGCCTTGCGGGCATGTTCGGGGCGGGCCGCGCCGGAGAGGACCGACCACGACTGTGCGATCGAGTCGATCCGGCAGGCGGCGTTCTGTGCGGAGCCCAGCGGGGTGCCGTCGTCGAAGTAGGCGCGGCGGTACCAGTCGCCGTCCCAGGCTTTGGCCTCGACGGCGTCGCGGAGGGCGTCGGCGCGTCGACGCAGGACGGCGGCGCGGTCGGCGTCGCCGTGCGCCTCGACGATCGGGGCGAACTGCGACAATCCGGCGATCTCGAACCACGCCAGCCAGACGCTCTCGCCCTGGCCGCGGCTGCCGACGCGGTTCATGCCGTCGTTCCAGTCGCCGGCGCCCATCAGCGGCAGGCCGTGCGCGCCGACGCCCTGGTGGTCGACGCGGTCCAGGGCGCGGAGGCAGTGCTCGTAGAGTGTGCCCGGCGTGGCGGCGACGTCCGCGAGACCGTAAGCGTCCTCCTGGCCGGGACTCAGCGGGGGCGCCTGAAGGTAGGTCACGGACTGGTCGAGGATGGAGGCGTCGCCGGTCGTGGCCACATAATAGCTTGCGACGAACGCCAGCCAGATCGGGTCGTCGGTGATCCGGGTGCGGATGCCCCGGCCGACCGGCGGGTGCCACCAGTGCTGGACGTCGCCCTCGACGAACTGGTGCGACGCCGCGCGGAGAATATCGGCGCGCAGATACTCCGGCGCCGCGTGGACCAGGGCCATGACGTCCTGGAGCTGGTCGCGGAACCCGTAGGCGCCGCCGGACTGGTAGAAGCCCGACCGGGCCCAGTACCGGCAGGCGAGCACCTGGTAGAGGAGCCAACGGTTGGCCAGGAGGTCGACCGATGGGTCGGGGGTATGGACCTGCACGGTGCCGAGCAGGTCGTCCCATCGCGACCGGACCTCCTGGAGCGTCGCCGAGGCGCGGCCGGGCTCTCGGTAGCGACGGACCAGCGCGCGGGCCGCGTCGACGTCGGCGACCTCGCCGAGCAGGAAGAGGACCTCGGCGACCTCGCCCGGGTGGAGGTCGAAGGCGGTCTGGATGGCGGCGCAGGGATCCAGGGCGGCGCCAGGCGGTCGGCCAGCTCGACCCGTCCCAGCGCCGCCGGGCTGGCGACCGACGCGTGCCGGCCCAGGAAGGTCAGGCGGTCGGCGCTCAAGGTCCGTGGCCGTCGGTCGACGTCGGCGAAGGCCACGCGGCCGCCGAAGTCGGGGCGGAAGGCGTTGCGCGCGAGCAGGGCGCCGGTCTCGGGGTCAACCTCGGTGACGACGTGCATGGCCGCGGAGTCGCGGTTCAGGCCCAGTACCCACTCGGCGTAGTAGGTCGCCGATAGCCGACGCGGGCGGTCGCCCGCGTTGCGGACCCGCAGCCGGATCAGCTTGATCGGGTCCTCCAGGGGGACGAAGAGGGTCAGCTCGTGGGCGATCCCGTGGGCGTTCCGCTCGAAGGCGGTGTAGCCCTGGCCGTGCCTGACGAGCGTGGGCTGGGCGGAGGGGACGGGCATCGGGGTCGGCGACCAGACCTCGCCGGTCTCCTCGTCGCGGAGGTAGACGACCTCGCCGGGCGGGTCGGAGACCGGGTCGTTGCTCCAGGGGGTGAGGCGGTTCGCCTGGCTGTTCACGGCCCAGGTGAACCCCGCGCCCCCTCGGAGATCACGAAGCCGAAATCGGGGTTGGCGATGACGTTGACCCAGGGCGCGGGCGGGAGCCGGGGATGCGGCGAGGGCGGGTGGTGGGGCACCGGACCGTTGCGGCCGGCCTCGGGCGGGGGCGGGCCCTGCACGAGCACGCAGTACTCGCGGCCGTCGGCCGTGAATCCGCCCAGGCCGTTGAAGAATTGCAGGCCATCGGGAAGCCGCACCGGCTCATCCGACCAGGCGGCAGGCTCGCGAGACGGCTCGAGGTGGACGGGCAGGGGGGTGTAGCGCTCGGTTCGGTCGAGCTGGCTGGCCATCGGGCCGCGATCACCAACCAGGACGACGCGGGCCGCGGCCTGGACCAGGACCTGCTCATCCTCGTTCATCAGCGACCACTTGCGCACGAAGACCCCGCCGGGCTGGTCGAGCCAGTCGAGGCCGCCGCCGGCGCGGATGATCTCCAGGATCTGCCGGTTCAGCTCGTCGAGGTAGTTGCCCGGCTCCTCGTCGATCAGGAGCAGGTCGAACTCGAGGCCGCGGGCGTGGAGGTAGGCATGGGCGTCGATGAGCGGTCGGACCAGGGCGAGCCCGTCGCCGCCGCCGATCCGGGCCAGGACGATCGGCCGGTCGCCCGAGATGCCGAACCGCCAGAGGGCGGACTGGCCCAGCCGGTTGCGGGCGATGACCGTCGGATCGGCGCGGAGGGCGTCGCCGGCGAAGAGGAGGTGCGAGGCCAGCCGCTGGAACAGGTGCGCGTCGGCGCCGGAGCGGTCGTGGTGCCGGTGCTCGACCTGGCTGCGCGCCCAGGCCAGCTCGAAGGCGCGCGAGACGGCGCCCGGCTCGCGGAACTGGTCGGCCACGGCCATGGCCTCGCCGCGCGACTCGGCGAAGGCGGTAGTGAACGACATGGCGACGGTGCCGCCCGGCTGGAGGCGGAACCGGCGTCGGAGGCTGAGCACCGGGTCGAGGACCGGGCCGACGGTCCCCGACAGGGCGGCGCCGGGTTCGATCGCGGCCGGGTTGGCCGGCGTCCGCCCCCGCCCAAGGAACCGTGCGCGGTCGGTCTCGTACTGGATTTCGCCGACCGGCTCGGAGCCGGTGGTCGAGTCGTCAACGGCCGAGACGTGCATGGCCCAGATCGGCGGCTCCGAGGCGGAACGCATCCGGCGCCGGGCCAGGATCGCCTCGGTGATGGGGACCCACTCCGTCTCGAGGAAGAGCTTGGCGAAGGCCGGATGGGCGATGTCGGTGCTGCGCGGGGCCAGCACGACCTCGGCGTAACTCGTCAGCTCGAGCTCGTGCGGCGAGGGGTCGTGATTGACCAGGGTCACCCGGCGGATCTCGGCGCGGTGCTCGGGCGAGACGATGACTTCCAGGACGGTCTCGATCCCGCCGTCGCGGCGGCGGAAGGTGGCCTTGTCGGCGGCGAAGACGACCTCGTAGGAATCCGAGGGCCGGCAAACCGGCTGGAAGCCGGCCGACCAGACCGTGCCGCGCGAGAGGTCGCGGATGTAGCAGAACTGTCCCCAAGTTTCGCGGACCGCGTCCTCGCGCCAACGGGTCACGTCCAGCCCGCGGCAAATGCTCGATCCCGAGCCCGCGTTGGTGATCATGACGTGATAGCCGGCATTGGAGAGGATGTGGGTCCGCGGCACCGGGGTCATCGGCGTGGTGAGCCGCCGACTCATCGGCGCCGAGGCGGTGCCGGCCGCGCCCACTTCGGGCTCGATGTTGACCACGATGGCGCCGTGCGCGTCCTCGGAGGCGGCCGTCAGCCCGGCGACCGCCGGCGGGGCCGGCTGGGTCGTCTCGACGATCGGCGGGTCGCTCGGGACGCGCTCCTGGAGCAGCAGCTCGATGGCCCGGACCATCGGCTCGGCCTGGAACCGCACGGTCATCACGTCGGCGAACAGGGCGTTGGTCATCGCCACCAGGCTCATCCCCTGGTGGTGGGCCATGTAGGACTGGACGATGACCGACCGCTTGCCCCGGGGCACCCGCTCGGGGGTATAGTCGATCGCCTCGTAGAAGCCGTAATCGCCCTCGGCGCCCTCCTGGGCGAGGTGGCGGAAGTTCGCCAGGGCCTCGCGGGGCACGAGCATCGTGGCCATGGCCGTGGCATACGGGGCGATGACCCGGTCCTGGTCGAGCCCCCGCTTGAGCCCCAGGCCGGGCACGCCGAAGGCCTGGTACTTGTAATTGCCGTCGAGATACTGGCCGGAGAAGCCCGATTCGGAGATCCCCCAGGGCAGGCCCAGGCTCCGGCCGTACTCGATCTGGCGCAGGACGGCGGTGCGGCACGCCTCGGCCATCAGGGTGCCGGGCAGGGTGCGGAGCAGCAGGCGGGGCATCAGGTATTCGAACATGGTGCCGCCCCAGGCCATCAGGCCGATGCGTCCGGCGGCGCGGATGAACATGCGGCCGAGCTTGAACCAGTGCTGGCGGGGGGCCTGGCCCTGGGCGACGGCCAGGTAGCTGGTCAGGGCGCATTCGGAGGCGAGCAGGTCGTAACAGGCGTTGTCGAGCCGGCCGTGCGACAGGTTGAAGCCGATGGCGAAGAGGTGGCGATCGGGCCAGTAGAGCGGGCGGAAATCCATGGCCTCGGCCATGGCCCCGGCCGCGTCGGCCAGCTTGCGGAGCCGGCCCAGGAGCTGCGCCGGGCGCGGGTCGCGCACGGCCGCCGCGATCGCGCGCAGGCCCTCGGCGAACGCCGGGTCCTCGGCCGCGGCTTCGAGCTCGGCCAGCTCGGCGAGCCAACGATCGGTCGAGCCGGCGACGGCCGCGAGGCTCGACGGGGCCAGCATCGACGCGCGGAGCGAGCCCCAGGTCTGGTGGGCCTCGCCGGTCGAGAAAGGAGCGGCGCCCCAGCGATCGAGGGCGAGCACGGGCTCGAGCCAGGGGGCCTTGGCGGCGAACTCGGACCGCCAGGCGGCGGCCTGCCAGACCAGGCGATCGGCCCATGTCCACGCGGCCGTATCGGGCGACGGCTTCTCGGACCGGCCGGCGATCTCGAGGGCCCCGCGCTCGAAGGACTCGAGCCAGTCGGCCCACGCGGCCAGGTCGGCCGGATGGGCCTCGGTCATGGCCGCGAGCCGATGGGCGGCCTCGGACGATTTCTGCTCGATCGCCAGGCCGAGCGTGTCGGCCAGCCCGTGGATCACCCACGGCCCGACCATCGGCGCCTCGGCCTTCTCGCGCAGGCCATTGGCCAGGGTCAGCAGGCAGGCCAGGAAGTTGCCGCTGTTGACCGTCGAGACGTATCGCGGCGGGAGCGGCTGGAGGGTCTGGGTCTCGTACCAGTTATAGAAGTGGCCCCAATGCTTCTCCAGGCCGTCGAGGGTATGGAACGTGCGCTCCAGCCGGTCGGCCAGCGTACCCAGGCCGATGTATCCCAGGTCGTTGGCGGCGAGGGTCGAGAGCAGGAGCAGGCCCTTGTTCGTCGGCGAGGTCCGGTGGGCGATCCGGCCGTCGGGGATCTCCTGGAAGTTGTCCGGGGGGAGCCAGTGGTCGGCGTCGGTGACGAACGTCTCGAAGAACAGCCAGGTCTTGCGGGTGATCCGCCGCAGCGCGGCCCGCTCGGATTCGGTCAAGTGGATCCGGGCCACGGGCCGGGGCAGGCTGACGCGGAACGCCACGAACGGGGAGATCAGCCAGGCGACGAGGAACGGGGCCGCCACGGCGATCGAGCCCGGTCGCAGGGCGAGGATCGCGACGGCGATCGCGAGCGCCAGCGCCGGCGCCGGCCACATGACCGCGACGAAGTGGGCCAGCCCGGTGCCCAGCCGCTGCTCGGTCGACGCGGCCGTCTCCCACTCCAGGAGCTTGCGGCGGGTCACCAGTTGCCTCGCGAGGGTCCGCACGATCGCGTTGACCAGCAAAACGGCGCGATAGGCCAGGAAGACCAGCTCCATCCCGACCTGGCCGAACGTGGACGGGATCCGCTCCCAGCAGGTCTTCAGCGGGCCGAGCGTCCGGCTGCGGATGCATCCGACCGCGACGCCCAGGATGATCTGGAAGAACGGCAGCGCGAAGACGATCAGGGCCGCCGCCGTCCAGAACGCGGGCGAGCCGGGCAGGACCGTCCAGCCCAGGACGAGGAGCGTCAGCAAGGCGGGGGGCACCAGGCTGCGGCGGAGGTTGTCCAGCAGCTTCCAGCGCTCGAGGAGCGGCAGCGGGTTGCGACGCGGGGCCACGCGGGCGATCGGGAGACCTTCGGTCGGGCCATGGGCGGGGTCTGGAGACCCGCGCCTAACGCTGTCACCCGAAGGCGACACGCCGCCCGCCAGCCAGGGCAGCAATTGCCAGTCGCCGCGGACCCATCGGTGCTCGCGGCGGGCATAGGCGTGGTAGCGCGCCGGGAAGTCGTCGAAGAGCTCGGTGTCGCTGAGCAGCCCACAGCGTGCGTAGTTGCCCTCGATGAGGTCGTGGCTGAGGATGCGGTTCTCGGGGAACTTGTCGCCGGTGGCGGCCTCGAAGGCGTCGATGTCGTAAATGCCCTTGCCGGTGAAGGTGCCGATGCCGAAGAGGTCCATGTAGGTGTCGGAGGCGGCGGTCGAGTAGGGGTCGATGCCGCCGGAGGTCGCCAGCATCGCCGCGAATCGCGACCGCGTGGCCGCCGTGAGCAGGAAGCTGACCCTCGGCTGGAGGACGCCGAAGCCGGCGACCACCCGCCCGACGGTCGGGTCGAACCGGGGCCGGTTCAGGGGGTGCGCCAGCGATCCGACCAGTCGGCCGGCCGCGTCGCGGGGCATCTGGGTGTCGGCGTCGAGCGTGATGGCGAATCGGATGTGCGGCAGGCTCGACGGCTCGGCGCTGCACACCGAATAACTCGTGTCGGTGGCCCCCCGGATCAGCCGGTTGAATTCCAGCAGCTTGCCGCGCTTCCGCTCCCATCCCATCCAACAGCCCTGCGACGGGTTCCAGAGGCGTCGGCGATGGAAGAGGAAGAAGTGGTCGGGCCCGGACTCGCCGTCGCGGTAGCGATCGTTGAGGGCGCGGACGCGCTCCAGGGCGTCGCGGACCATCTCCTCGTCCTGGGGCATGGTCTCGTGCGGGGCGTCGGTGAAGTCGGTCAGCAGGGCGAACCGGAGGCTCGGGTCGGGGTTGGACAGATAATGGGTCTCGAGCCGCTCGGCCAGCACCCCCGCGCTGGAGATCCGCGCCAGCATCGAGGGGATGACGACGAACGTTGACTGCTCGGCCGGGATGCCCCCCTTGAAGTCGAGCTTGGGGAGGACGCGGGGGGGCATGAGCAGGGTGAACAGATGGTTGACCAGTCCCACGACCAGCTCGGACATCGGCAGGAGCAAGACCGCGATGACGACGGGGAGCCACCACGAGGCCGACAGGCCGCCCAGGCCCGCGCCGATGGCCAGGGCCAGGAGCGCGACGAGCCCGGCGGCGATCGCGCCGAAGTAGACCGTGCCCGGATGGCCCAGCACCCACTCGAAGAGGCGCTCGCGCCCGCCGGGGCGATAGCCGAAGGCGGCCTTGAGCGTCGCCTGGCCGCGATCGACCAGGTAGAAGCCGACGTGGTCGCGCGGCTCGCCCGGATGCGAACTCGCGGCCTCGCCGGCGGTCGGGGCCGAGCCCTGGCGGGCCAGATCGAGGGCGCGGTGCGCCACTTCGATCTCGTCGGCGCCCGAGCCGCGGGCGATCATCTCGACCATCCGCCGGTATCGGTCGCTGGTGGCGAACTCCTGGTGCGGGTAGGCGCCGCAGGGGTCTTCGCGGAGGATGGCCTCGACGTGGCTGGACTCCTCGAAGAAGGCGTTCCAATCGACGGCCGAGAGCAGCCGGAGGCTGAGCACGCAGTTGCCGACGGTGACCTGGTTGGCGGCCTGGCAGTGGTGCTCGCGGCGGAGGATTTCGTTGGGGTCGGTCCCCTTCGCGGTCAACTCGGCCTCGAGGTGCTCGAATGCGGCGTGCGCCCCCTCCTGATCGCGGAGGAGCTGCATCAGCCGGACCACGAACGGGTCGCTCAGGCCGCCGAAGCCGGGGCGGTCCCCCTCATCCGGCCTCTTGCCACCTTCCCCCCGTGAGTTGGAAGGGAAAGACGCGGCCCAACGCTCGGCACGCTGACGTTCCTCCCAGCCCCAGACCATCCGCTCGGCCAGTCGCCTGAGGTTCTCCAGGACGACGAGGCGGAGCATGGTGGGCAGGGCCCAGAGCTCGCCGATGGTGAGGGGGGAGACCACCTGGAAGGCCCGGACGAACCGGGTGATCCGCGTCTCTTCGAGCTCGCTGTCGCAGTGGGCGACCAGGGCCAGGGCCAGCGCGAAGACGCGGGGATAGCCGACCAGCGGCGGCGTGACCAGCTTGGGCAGCAACTCGTCATAGCCGGGCGGCAGGTCGCGGCGCACCTCGCGGAGCGACTCGACGATGATGTGGAAGTTGTCCACGAGCCATTCGGCGTCGGTGCCGGGCAGGCTGCGGCGGTCGCCCAGGGCGACGAGCTTGCGGTGGACCTCGATGAGGACTTGCTTGTTGTCGACGAACCGGCGGAGCAGCGGGCTGCTGGCGCGCCGGGGCGGCGCCAGGACGCAGGCGGCCGCCAGGCGTGTCGCGTAGGCCTCCAGCCGCTCGAGGCCGAAGCGCTCGGCACGGATGGGGCCCTCGCTCTGGGGGTCGATCAGCACGACTTCCGCCGACTCGGTCTCGGGACCCGGCGGGACGGTCAGCTCGACGGACGACGAATTCATGCGCGCACCGCACTCCTCACTCAGGCGCCTCGCTCGGCACCGGCCGCCGGTAATACCGAGGACGCAAGGCTCCGTCCGAAATTCACGACCCGGAATCGCCTGGACGATCTTCGCCGGGGACTCCGCCTCGGAATCGGGGCGAGCGGCCGGCGCGGAACCCACCGACACCGAAACCCGTGGCTAACGATTGTAGGGCATCGGCCAGTTATTGAGAACTCCGTTCCCGCGCGGAGCGGACGCCGGGCGGTTTCTGGTAGGCGTTGATGAATCAACTTCATCGCCTACCGGAGACGGCATCTGATGCCGTCGGAACCTTCCGGGAGGCCTTGGCGACAAGCACGCGTGATCGCAAGCAGAAGACGAAAGAATGTATGATCGCCCGTTGCGTCGGCGTGGACGTCGAGGGACAATTGTCATGGACCGTCCCGACTCGAGAGATGACCGATCCCGGAGATAGTCGCCCATGCGTCTCACGGTCTGGAGGATGATGCTGGCGGTTGCGGTCTTCGCCATCGCCCTGGACGTCGGGCTGTCGTATCGACACTCGGGGGATTACCGGCTCCAGGGCGCAGTTTTACGCGCGGGTCGGAGAAGCCGCGATCGTCCGGGCACGGAACGTCGAGTCGGGCGCGGCCCGACTGGACGGTGATACGGCCGAAGAGAAGCAGCGGGTAGTGGACCACGCGAGGCGATTCGTCGCTTACTCGTCGCGAATGAAGTCGAAGTACGAGCGGGCGGTGTACCTCCCCTGGCTGCCCGTCGAGCCCGATCCGCCTCCGCCATGAGCGCCGATCTCAAGCAATCAACAGGCCGGTGCGACCGATCGCTCGAAGTTGTCCCGATCCTTTTGAGCGGGTATGATCGTCCTGGTTCGACGTGTCTTGACGAGAGCGGCATCCGACCGTTGAGGGCGCCATGCGGCACCAATTCACCCTCGAGTATTGGCGGGATGGGAACTGGTACGTGGGCCGCCTGATCGAGGTTCCCGGTGTGTTCAGCCAGGGCAAGACCTTGGCCGAGCTCAACGAGAATATCCAGGACGCTTATGAGCTGATGGTCACCCAGGATCGAGTATAGGCGATCGACTTTCGGGGCGATCCGGCCCGGAGTCCTGGGCCGAGGTGGCTTGTCGGGAGGAGGACGATGCTCGAGAACCTCTGGCTGATCCACCCCGAAGCGGCGATGTGCGACGCATTTCGCCTGCGATTCGAAGGACTGCCGGGGGTCCGCGTCATCCGCGCGAGGTTCGAGGATCTGGAACCCCACGACTGCTTCGTCACCGCCGGGAACGCGTTCGGCCTGATGACCGCCGGGATCGATGCGGCCGTGGTCGGCTTCTTCGGCGACTGGATCATGCGGCGGGTGCAGCAGCGGATCATGGACGACTTCTTCGGCGAGCAGCCGATCGGGACGGCGTTCATCGAGCCCACCGGGAACCCGGCGATCCCGTTCCTGGCGCACGCCCCGACGATGCGAGTGCCGGGCAGCATCGAGGGGACGGACAAGGTCTACAACGCGACCTGGGCCGCGCTGCTGGCCATCCACGCCCACAATCGAGCGTCGGAGCAGAAGATCGAGATCGCCGCTTTCCCGGCCATGGGGACGGGCTTCGGTGGCGTGCCCTACAGCGAAGCCGCGCGGCAGATGGCGGCGGCCTATCGCCATTATCGGGAGCCACCCCACAGGCTCGATTGGGACTTCGTCGTCGAGCGTCAGAAGGCGATCCATTACGATGGCGGCAAGCAGGTGAGTCGATGAGGCGTCGCGGCGTCTGCATTATGATCGGGCGGTGGAGGCGTGCTCGTGTTCGAGTATCGGGTCACGAAGTACAATCCCGCCTTTCGCGACGCCCGCGGCGCGTATCGGCGGGAGGTATGGACTTCCGTCGGCGACATCGGCTTATCCTTCGGCGGGATGGTATCGACCCGCGACGACTATCAGCGAGTCGAGGACGCCTACCTCGCGGCGGCCCTGGGATTCCTGCGCGAGGCCGAGGTATCGGTCCTCGCCGTCGTGGGACTGGAGAGCCACAGGAGTCCGCCCCCGGTCGCGGAGGGCAACTCGCTCGGGCTCACGGAGGCGGCGGAGGTCATCCGGCGGGTACTGCGAGAGGAATTCTGGTGCCGGTTGGAGGGGCCCGAGGCGTTCGTCCATATCGGATACGACTACTACATGTACGTCGGGGTGGCGCGGGCGTGCCCCGGGGCGGAGCAGTTGACGCGTCAGCTCGGCTCTTTCCTGGAGCCGTTCGCTTCGCCATACAGTGATCGGGCTCGCGCCCAGCTTCAGGACTGCTGGCGGCGCTCGCGTCGGCTTGTTACGATGCCATCATGAAGTCGCGGGTCTACATCGAGACGACTGTTCCCAGCTACCTGACGGCCTGGCCGAGCCGGGATCTGGTTCGCGCGGCCCACCAACAGATCACCCGCGAGTGGTGGGCGAATCGGGACGCGTTCGAGTTGTACGCGTCACGCCTGGTGGTGCAGGAGTGTCAAGCCGGCGACCCGGAGGCGGCGGCCGATCGGCTGGCGGCATTGGCGGGCATCCCTCTCCTGGAGCAGACATCCGGGTCCGCGGACCTGGCCGAGGCGCTGATGAGTGGGGTGCCGCTGCCGGAACGCGCGGTCTCGGATGCCCTCCACATCGCGATCGCGGCGGTCCATGGCTTGGATTACCTCCTCACATGGAATTGCACCCACATCGCCAACGTGACGCTCAGACCGCAGATCGAGGCGGTCTGTCGAGCCGAAGGATATGAGCCGCCGCTGATCTGCACGCCGGAAGAGTTGCCGGCCGGAGGGGGCGACGATGACTGAGGATAGCGTATTGCAAGAGGTGCGAGCGGCGAGGGAGGCTTATGCGCGGTCGCATGGGTACGATGTGCGGGCGATAGTCGCGGACCTACGCCGGCAGGACGACTGCGGTGATTGGCCGGTCGCTCGGCTGGCGCCTAGACGGCCCATTTCTCTCGGCGATTCTCCCTCCGGCCCCGACTCGCCTGTCTCGCGGAGACGGTCCGCCGCATCGGCTTCCGGTCAGTTGTAGCTCGGCCGCGGCGGGGGCGATCAAATAGTCGAGTCGCTGATCGGCCGGATGGATCGCCGGCTGGCCCCGTACCGACCGATGGGCTCGATCCTGACACGACGGAGATCGCCGTGGATCCCGCGACCGATGGGTCTAGGCGCGATCGGGTGCGGCAGTTCCTGCTCACGCGACTGGCCGGCGGCATCAGTCGGCCTTCGAGCAATTCGCTCGCGCGTCTCTTCAAGGCGTTCCTGTCCTCGACGGACGGTACATACGCCTTCGAGTACGCCGGGTGTGATGCGAAGCGGGAACATTGCACCGGCGAATTGCGGGGGGCATGGCTGGTTCGACGCGGATGGCGTGCGCGCGGTTGAACGCGACGCCCGAGTCCATCCCGCGGGAACGACGCGGGATGTGGTTCCGGTTCCATCGCGTCTTTTTCTACATCGCTCCGGATGGGGATTGGGTCGTCATGGCGTCCATGGCCGGGCCGTGCGCCGGGTTCGGCGGCCGTTACCGGGTCCTCACCGAAGGCGACGGATTCGTGCTCGCCGCCGAGGGTACCCACTGGAAGGCCTGATCACGACCCATTACGATTTCTGGTTCGCATAACGGGTCCCTCGTTTCAGGAGTCCGACGAATGATCCGGACGCCCTTCGCTCGCTCGTTCGCCGCCCTCGCGGCGCTCGCGATCCTGGTCTCGATCGCCGGTGCGGCGCCGGCCGCGGAGGATGACAAGGACACGAAGCCGTCCTTTCCGATCGCGGCCGAGGCCACCGCATTCGTCGCGCGGTTCGACCGGATGGAACTGATCAAGGACGCCGTCTTCGTCAAGGTGCTGGAGGAACTGGCCAGGAGCAAACTGTCGCCCGAGGCCAAGGCCGATGCCTTCGCCTTGATGCAGGAGCGGATCGGCTGGCTGTTCGTCGGCGCGGCACGGTTGATGCCGAACGCCAGCTACGCCCAGACGACCGCGATGATCCTCACGACCTACTTCGAGTACCAGCAGAAGATGCCGGCCGATCTCGAGGTCGGCCCGCTGCTGGAACTGGCCCGAACGGCGCGGGGGACCCATCCCCTTCGCGCGTCCAACGCGCTGTTGCTCGCGACGATCCTCAACAAGAAGGCCGCGAAGGAGGCCGTCCGGAAGGCGATCGATCCCAAGGCGATCGCGAAGGCCACGGTGCCGGCGATCGACCTGCATAACCTCAGTCTCGCCGCCGCCCTGGTGCTCGACCCGGAGGTGCTCCGGAAGCTGGTCGACCTCCTGCCCGACGTCGATTCCGAGGAGAGCCGGGAAGACGTGATCGCGGTCACGGGCATCTTCCAGGACGAGACCTTGCGGGACAAGGTCGAGCAATTCGTCCGCCGACGCTTCCCCGCCAGCTTCGACAACTCGGTCCAGACCGCGCTGATCGTCCTGGCCCACGCGGGTCCCGAGCAACATTTCCGCACGTTCTACAAGTCGCTCGGCGACCTGACGAAGGACAAGAAAGACATCGATCGCTTGAGGAAATTCTGGGACGACGGCTTTCAGGACGCCTTGCAGGCCAACGCCGCCGCAGGGAGCCCCTTGAAGATCTGGGACGGGTTTACCTTCGAGCTCGCCAACGACGGCGGCACGATCACCTACGGGAAATCCTTCCGCTACTGGATCAGTTTCAAGTGACCGGGGAAGGCCCATCCATGGAAGCCGGCTGGCCGTTCGACGACCCCGAGGAGACCGAGGTCATCTGCCTCGATCGGATCCTCCGAGGGGACTCCTCGTTGCTCCTGGTCACGCACGACGAGGACGACGAATCCTGGCAGTTCCTCGACGGCGAGCACGTCTTCGAGGAGGACGCGGCGGTCGTCCGCCTCGGCGAGATGGTCCAGTTCGACCCGAGCCTGCGCGAGCTCGCCGACCTGCTGCCGGGGTGGTATGCCTGGCGGCCGACGACCGATCAACGCTGGCGACGTGCGCAGGGCGAACCGCCCGCGATCGGCCCGGCCGTGACTCGGCCTCATTGACAACTGTCAGAGCAATCTTACAATTGTCTGGAGTGGGTCGCGGATCCGGCCGATGTGACTCTGGAGGAGGTTGCCGATGCGATGCTCGACGATCGCCGTGCTGATGCTGATCCTGCTACCATCCTCGGCCTCGGCGTGCTGGGACGAGCATAAGGAAAACTGGTTGAAGGAGGCGCCCGCTCGCTCGTGGTTGGCTCGCGATGAGGGCGCGGCGGGGAGCCTATGGGAGCGGATGCTCGGCCTCGGGATCCTCGCGGGCGGCTCGGCGTCGCTCGGACTTGTCGCGGTCTCGATCCGGTCGGTCTCCCGCAGGGAAGGACGGGGCCGGGCGGAAAAGGAAACGTCCTCGACATGATCCCACGAAGACGTTTTCACCGCGCGGTGTTCGTCGCGGCCGGGTTCTACAACATCGCGTGGGGACTGTGGTCGGCGATGGACCCGCAATGGCTCTTCCGGTTCGCCGGCATGCCCCCCCTGAATCACCCCGCCATCTTCGCCTGCCTGGCAATGGTCGTCGGCCTCTACGGCATCCTATACCTCGAAGTCGCGCGCGTCCCCGAACGAGGCTGGCTCCTCGCCGCGGTCGGTCTCGCCGGCAAGATCCTCGGCCCCATCGGCCTGACGGTGCAGATTGCTCGTGGACTCTGGCCGATCTCCTCGAGCATCCTCTGTATCACCAACGACCTGATCTGGTGGTTGCCGTTCGGGCTGTATCTCAAGGATTCCTGGCCATGCTTCAAGGCCAGCCTCGTCCCCGAAACTTGACTCTCACGAATCCCAGCCCGTCGGCACGACTTTGTCGGCGACGGGATGTCCCGCCCGGAAGGATTGGAGCAGCTCGGGATATCGCAGGAATCCCGCAACCCAGATCAATGCGAGGATCACCGATTGGACCACGAACGCCTCGCCGTGTTGCATGTGCGTGACGATGGCGCCACCCATGTAAGCCGACAGGAGCAGGACGCCCAGTGAATGGGTCTTCGGGATCACGAACAGGAGGGCGCTCACCAGCTCGCCGGCTCCGATGAGGAGGACATAGTTGCCCAGCCCCCATTCGCCCATCATCTTGACGACCGGCTCCGCGCCGGATAGCTTGCCGGCCGCACTGCCGATGAACAAGGCCGTCAGCAACCCGGTCAACACCCAACCGGCGATCCGCCGGCCTCGACTGATGGTCGTCATCCGAATCCTCCTTCGAGCTGATCCATCGATCATGCCACCAAGACGATGATCTCACCTCTTTTCGAGGATCCGTCAAGATGAGCATCCTCGGATGATGAATCGGTCGCCGATGAGACCGGCCTCGGAAATCAAGCCCGCTACCCTGGATTCTTCAGGGCGATCGCGATGAACGCCTTGATGGGCCCTTCCAGGATCTTGAAGGCCATCGGGATGGTCCCGCGCGCGTAGACCTTCCGGTCGTCGTAGGAGATCTCGACGTCGAACCCGGTCCCGACGACGTTGACGGCGGTCCGGTCCGGCGACCATTCCATCTTGCGGACCCACTTGCCGTAACGCGCCTGGGCGGCGGTGATCGCCTTCTCGAAATTCGCCCGGGCCGCCTCGGCGGTCTGCCCGTGATCGACGGCCATGTCCAGTCTTGCCATCTCGGTCTCTCGTTCTCGTTTTCGATCTTGACAGATGTACAGAAAGCCCCTAGCATGCCCCACGACGAACGGGATCGTCAAGAGTCCGATTTCGACGCGCCCGTCGGATCGAGCTCTCGAGTCGCTCGAAGGATGTCCGAGACAATGGGGGTCACATGGGCCATAAAGGTGTACGATTCGCGTTGGTGGCGATGATGATGCTAGGAGGCGCCGGCGTCCTGGGATGGGCGGGGACGGAGGGCGCGGGGGACGGCGTCGGGGCGAAGGAGGGCGTGGACGCCAAGGCGGCCTTCGCGCGGCTCAAGACATTGGCCGGGACGTGGAAGACCAAGATCGAGGGCCCCCATGCGGCGGCCAAGGCCAAGGAACACAAGGACGGGCACGCGGACCAGGTCACGGTCAACTTCAAGCTGACCGGAGCCGGCATCGCCCTGCTCGAGACGCAATTCCCCGGCACCGGGCATGAGATGACCTCCGTCTATCACCTGGACGGCGAGGACCTGCTCATGACCCACTATTGCGCCATGGGGAACCAGCCGCGGGTGAAGCTCGACCGCGCCCATTCCAAGCCCGATCACCTGATCTTCGTCTTCGACGGCGGCACCAATCTCGACCCGAAGAAGGACATGCACATCCACGGCCTGACGATGACCTTCAAGGATGGCCAGGTCATCAGCGATTGGGAAGGTTACATGGCCGGCAAGTCGGCCGGGATCACCTCGTTCATCATGACGCGGGAATGATCTCATCACGTGGTGGGTGACGCGTGGCGAGTGGCGGGTCAAGATGGGGAAGTCGATCCGCATTGACCCGCCACGCGTCACCCGCCACCCCCTGAGTCACCCGCCACCTCCGAGAAGGGCTCCATGTGGATGAGGACGCCCGCGACCTTGGGGACGGCCGAGAGGATCGCCCCTTTGACCTTGCCGCTGAGGATGTGCGCCTCGAACAGGGGCAGCAGGGGGTCGGCCTGGACGTGGAGGTTGACGAAGAACTGGGCGCCGAGCTTGCGGACCCGGATCTTCTCGGTGGCCCGGACGCCGTCGACACTCCGGGCGGCGGCGTCGATCTGGTCGACGATGGGCCCGTCGGGCATGCGATCCATCAGGTCGCGGACGGTGGGCCGGATCAGGCGGATGCCATTGCCGGCGATGATCGCCGATGCGGCCAGCGCCGCCCAATCGTCGGCCGACTCCCAGCCCGGGCCGCCCCAGAGGGCGATGGCGATCCCGACGAAGGCGGCGGCCGAGGTGATCGCGTCGCTGCGGTGATGCCAGGCGTCGGCGTGGACGGCGCTGCTGCCCGTCTCGCGGCTGATGGCGAGGACGCGGCGGAAGAGCAGCTCCTTGACGACGATGACCACCGGGATGACGGCCAGCGTGAACGGTGCGGGCATGTGATGGGGCGTCAGGATCTCGTTGATCGCCGCGACGGCGATCCCGACGGCGGCCCCCAGCAAGAGCAGCGCGACGAGGACCGCGGCGATGGCCTCGGCCTTGCCGTAGCCGTAGGGATACTCCTCATCCGCCGGCCGGGTCGTGATCCGGAGCCCGCCCCAGACGACCATCGAAGCGACGATGTCCAGCGACGACTCGACGGCATCGGCGATCAGGGCGTACGTATGGCCGGCGATGCCGGCGACGAGCTTGACCGCGACCAGGATGACGTTGATCACCAGGCCGGCCTGGGCGGCCTGCATCCCCCGTTCGGCTGGATCCAATGGTTCGCTCCCCGAGTCGAGTCCGCCCGCTCGGGAGACGTCCTCCGCCGGCCGGCCGGGCGATTCGTGGCCGATGCCCGACGAGTTCGCCATCGACCTGGGCGCTCGTCATCCCGCAAGAGCCATCCCGTCCAGACGCTTTCTGCGGCTATATTATAGCGTGCGATCGCTGCCGGGAACCCGAGGGGTTACCGCGAGGGATGCCGAATCATTCGAGAATCGGATGGAGACGCTCCGGATTTCCGGGGCTCGTCATACGCGCCGGACGATTCTCCGCCGGTTTCATGCGGCGGGCGGGCCGTTTGCAGGCTGAAGGCCCCCTCGCCGAGCGAAGAGATCTGTCGGCAGGGGGTTACAGGACGGCGCCAATCGGTTAAATTAGCGACATAGCGGGATTGGTGTCGTCTCATCACGCGGAGGAGAACGATGATCGAGCTCGATTATTGGGACGAGAAGCGCGGGACCACGATCGCTCGCGTCTCGGCGCGCGATCCGGCGACGATCCCGGTCGCCGGGGATGCGGTCTACATCCCGACCGGCGAACAGGCGGGCATCTATGTCCACCTCAGGGTCGCTTCGCGCCACTTCTATTACAGTCAAGAGGGAACCGTGGTCACGATCCGCCTCTTTTGCGAGGTCTTGCAGTAAGACTCGGGCCCGGCATCGACCGATTCGTGTCGCGGCCGCCCCGGGCTCGCCGATCGCGGGTAGCCGCTTCTAAGCTGCGGGTCGTCCGGCTCCACGTCGGGACGGTCTGCCGCCACATCAGGTACGGCGGCAGGTGACCCAGGTGTCACTTGCCGACGCACATCGTCGCGTAACCCCGGGCCTTGATCAGTCATTGGTGCGCGATGTCGATTCCCAGGAGATGAGCCAATGCTTCACGCACGACGGCCCCTCGACTGGTGAGCGCGTGCTCCGTCGCGTAGTGATCGATGGCTTCGAGCACGACGGTCTCTTGATCGGTGAACACGGTCCCGACGGCGACACGTTCCCGGTGTCGGGCCGACGCTTCCCTGGCCCATTGTTTCCGTTCCGGCAATTCCGCCTGGATCTCCTCTCGGATGGCGTGGTGCCGCGATTTCGCTTCGGGTGTCGCCTCCCTGAGGATGCGCCGGCGAATCTCGCGTGTCATGGACGTTCTCCTCGAAATTCTCGAACCTTTGAACACTACCCCTCGACTTCGTAGGCTGTCACGGGATAAACAGTGACATCGTCGATCTCTTCGTAGACCACCAAGATCAGCCGGCCGTCGGGAGTGTAGCCGGTCACGATGGTTCAGCCCGAGCTCCGGCTCGTCGTCTCCTCCAGCGGGTTGCCGATCACTTCTTCCACGTCTTCGGCGTCAGGTCACGTTCCGCGATGTGCTCCACGTGGCCGCCCGGATCATAATTCCAGATGATATCATACCAAGGCATGAGGTACCTCCCCGGCTACCGTCACGCCAATTTGGCGGTACATCGCCGAACACCTCGCGGAAACGTCGGATCGACCTTCTGGGGTAAGCGATTATATCTCGCTGCCGATCGAGATGGCGAGCTTGTTGACCGGCGCGGGCCCGAGGCGATCGGATCCGCGATCCGGTCTTTGCTGTTGCGCCGTTTTTTGTGAGGATAGAGGTCGATTTCGCCGACCGGGTTCGGTCGGGCTCGATCCGAGCTCGATCCTTCGACATGAGAGGTCCCGAATGCTCTTCGCTTATATCGGCCCCGAGACCATGATGCCGGTGGCCTCGATCATCGCCGCGGTCGCGGGCGTCTTCATGATGTTCGGCCGCAATGTCATGGCGATCGGCCGCGGCATCGTCCGTCGCGTGTTGCCCGGGGCCCAGAGGAAGCCCGTGTCCAGCGTGTCCCTCGGCGTGACGACAGGCGTCTCGCAAAGCCCCGAGGACTCGCTGCCGGAACAGCCGGGGGGGCCGTCCGCGAGCTAAGGCGGCTCG
The DNA here is from genome assembly GCA_963777695.1 of uncultured Planctomycetota bacterium. GTDB lineage: Bacteria > Planctomycetota > Planctomycetia > Isosphaerales > Isosphaeraceae > CAVZRC01. The sequence continues at coordinate 3,074,353 of CAVZRC010000004.1, read as the reverse complement.
CACCGTTGCCCTGCGCCACCTCGGATCGGTGCTACGAGACTGAGAGGACGGAGCCATCAAAAGAGTCATCGTCATCGGCCTGGATGGTCTGGACCCGCGGATCGTGTCGGGGCTGCTCGAGGCGGGCCAACTGCCCAACCTGGCCCGGTTGAAGGGGCAGGGGGGCTTCGCCCGCGTCGCGACGACCCGCCCCGCGCAGACGCCGGTGGCCTGGTCGACGTTCGCGACCGGGACCAACCCGGGCGGCCATGGGATCTTCGACTTCCTCCGGCGGAACCCCAAGAATTACCTGCCCGACCTGGCCCTCAACCGGTACGAGCAGAAGAACGCGTTCCTGCCGCCGAAGGCCGTCAACCTCAGGCGCGGGACGCCGGTCTGGGAGCTGCTCAAGTCGGCCGGCCGAGGCGCGACCGTACTGCGATGCCCCTGCACGTATCCGCCCGACCCGATCCGCGGCCGGATGCTCTCGGGCATGGGCGTGCCCGACCTCCGCGGCGGGCTGGGCACGACCACGTTCTACACCACCGACGCGACCGCCAGGCCACGCGAGAGCGAGAACGTCCTCCATCCCCAGCCGGTTGCCGACGGCGTGTTCGCCACTCATCTGATCGGCCCCCGCAATCCCAAGACGGGGGACGACCTGCGCATCGATGTCGCGATCCGCGTCGATCGGGCGGGACGTCGCGTCGTGCTCCGATCGGAGGGCACGCCCAGGGAGCTGGAGGTGCGACAGGGGACCTGGAGCGACTGGCTGCGCGTCAAGTTCAAGCTGGGGATGCTCCAATCGGTCCGCGGGATGGTGCGGTTCCACCTCGTCGCCACCGAGCCGGACCTGGTCCTGTACGCCTCGCCGATCAACTTCGATCCCGATGCGCCCTTCTTCCCGATCTGCGAGCCGTTCGAGTACGCCAGCGACCTCGCCCGCGAGATCGGCCTGTTCTACACGACCGGCATGGTCGAGGACCACACGGGGCTGAACAACGAACGGATCTCCGAGGCTGCGTTCCTGGACCAGTGCGCGATCGCCTGGCGCGAGCGCGAGGCCATGATGCTCAACGAGCTGGAGACGTTCCATGACGGGCTGTTCTACGTGCTCTTCGACACGCCCGACCGGATCCAGCACCTGTTCTGGCGATTCCGCGAGCCCGACCACCCGGCCAATCGTGGCGTCCCGCCCGATCCCGATTTCGCCGCGACGATCGACGACGCCTACCGACGTTGCGACGCGATTGTCGGTCGGGCGATGGAGTTCGCCGACGACCAGACGCTCCTGATCGCGTTGTCCGACCACGGCTTCAACAGCTTCCGCCGCGGCGTGCATCTCAACGGCTGGCTGCACGAGAACGGGCTGCTGAAGCTCAAGGACGGCGTCGAACCCGGCGAGGCCGCCGGCGACATGCTCCGCCATGTGGACTGGAGCCGGACGCAGGCTTACGCGCTGGGACTCAGCGGGTTGTACCTCAACCTCAAGGGCCGGGAAGAGCAGGGGATCGTCGCCCCGGAGGACGCCGAGGCGCTCAAATCGCGGATCGCCTCGGGCCTGGCCGGCATGGTCGATCGGGAGCATCAGGACACCGAGGCGATCCGCCGCGTGCTGACCCGCGAGCAAGCCTATAGCGGCCCCTTCGTCGCCGAGGCGCCCGACCTCGTCGTCGACTTCGCCGAGGGATATCGCGTCTCGTGGTCGACATCGATGGGCGGCGTCGCCGAGTCGTTGTTCGAGGACAACGTCAAGAAGTGGAGCGGCGATCATATCATCGACCCGGAGCGGGTCCCCGGTATCTTGTTCATGAACCGGCCGTTCCGGGGAGACGCGGCGCGACTGACGGACCTGGCGCCGACGATCCTGGCCGCGCTGGGCGTCCCCAAGGGTCCGGCCATGGAGGGAGAATCACTCGTATCATGAAAATCCTCGTCCTGGGCCTCGACTGTGCCGCGCCGGAATTGCTCCTCGGTTATGAAGACCTGCCGAACATCCGTCGCCTGATGGAAGTGGGCTGCTATGGCCGGCTCGAGAGCGTGATCCCGCCGATCACGGTCCCCGCCTGGATGTGCCTGGCGACCAGCCAGGACCCCGGCTCGCTCGGCGTCTACGGGTTCCGCAACCGGACCGATCATACCTACTCGGGCCTGGGGATCGCCTCGTCGCGGTCGATCACCGAGCCGGCAATCTGGGACCACATCGCCCGCGAGGGCAAGCGGTCGATCATCGTCGGCGTACCCCCGGGATATCCCCCGCGTCGGATCAATGGTCTGTCGGTGAGCTGCTTCCTCACGCCGGATACCGACAAGAACATCTTCACCCATCCTCCCGAGCTCTCGGACGAGATCCGCAAGCTCGTTGGCCACTACCCGGTCGACGCCCACGGCTTCCGCACCGACGACAAGGCCTGGCTCCGCGACGCGATCTTCGCCATGAGCCGGACCCAGTTCCAGGTGGTGCGACACCTGATCGAGACCAAGGAGTGGGACTACTTCCAGTTCGTCGACATCGGCCTGGACCGGATCCATCACGGGTTCTGGAAGTATCACGACCCCCAGCACGTCCTGCACGAGCCGGATTCGCCGTTCAAGGAGACCGTCCACGATTATTACCGGCACCTCGACGTCGAGATCGGCAAGGTGCTGGAGCTGCTCGCCGACGACACGATCGTCCTGCTGGTCTCGGACCACGGGGCGCAGCGGCTCGACGGTGGATTCTGCGTCAACGAGTGGCTGGTGCGCGAGGGACTGCTGGTCCTCAAGAGCTACCCGAAGGAAGTGACGCCGTTCGCCAAGCTGGACGTCGACTGGGAGAAGACCAGGGTCTGGAGCGAGGGCGGCTATTACGCCCGCGTGTTCTTCAACGTGAAGGGTCGCGAGCCGCAAGGGACGATCGAGCCCTCGGAATACGAGTCGTTCCGCGACGAGGTCAAGGCGAAGTTCGAGGCGACCGTCGACCGCGAGGGGAAGCCGATGGGCACCCTGGTCTTCAAGCCCGAGCAGATCTATCATCGCATCCAGAACGTGGCACCCGACCTGATCGTCCACTTCGGCGCGCTGTACTGGCGGTCGATCGGCGGCGTCGGCTACCCGACTATCCACGTGCTGGAGAACGACACGGGTCCCGACGACTGCAACCACGCCCAGTTCGGAGCGTTCGTCCTGGCGGCGCCCGAAGGTCTGCTGCACGGCGAGCTGGTCGGGGCCCGGCTGCTGGATATCGCCCCGACGCTGATGGACCTGGCCGGCTACGAGGTCCCGGCGGTGATGCAAGGACGGTCGCTGGCCACGGGCGTGGATCCCGCGTCGCCGGATGGGGCCGGTTACGATCCCGACGACGAGACCATCATCCGCGAACGCCTCAGCGGTCTGGGCTATATCGGATAAGTAAAGGCGCCTCGTGACCACGGTCGTGAGACCGTGGTTCGGACGGGGCGCAGCCCTCCAACCTCGCACGTGAGTGCGATGGGCGCGCCCGTTGGATCGGGCTCACGCCCGAGGTTTGAGGACCTTCGGTCCCGTCCGAACCACGCACTCACGTGCGTGGTCACGCTTCGCGATCTCGTAGCGGCCAGCCGTGATCTCGCGCCGACTTGTGGGATTGCGCGAGATGACACCATTTTCAAGAAGTCCCTTGAAAATCGGCCTCCCACGAAGTAACCTCTTACCAGGTTCTCAGATCCTCACCCCTTCGCCGGCTCCATTCGCAATGACTTCTTCGTCCCGCAAGCACCCGAACCGCTCGGTCGCCGGAGCATTCTGCATGCTCCTGGTGATCGCGGCCGTTGCGCCCTCATCGGCCCGGGCGAGCTGCGGTCACGACGTCATCTCGAACCTGATCCGATCGACGCGGGAATCGCTCTCCGACCTGGACGTACTGAAATATTCCGCGACCGATCAAGCCAACCCGGCACCGGCGGTCCCGCGTCGGGATTTGCCCTGTTCCGGCCCGGGCTGCTCGAAGGGGCGGGGCTTGCCGCAGGCTCCCTCGACTTCGATCTCGGTGAGGATCACCGATCCCTTCTGCTGCACCAGCCTCGCGACTTGCCGCGACGGGCAGGGAGCCGCCGGGATGCTGGCCGAGCCCTCCGTGGCGTCTCCGCGACATATCTCCTCTCCCCTCGAACGCCCGCCACGCGATTGCCAGCCCCGCACACACTCCTGATCGTCCCGCTGTAGCCGACTGTCGCCGATCGATCCGTCCTTGCGCCGATAAGCGTACACTGCTCGCTCTCGCGAGTCCTGTCCTGGTGCGCTCGACCGTTGCAGGCTCGTGATCGCTCTCAGTGCTCAGACGTGCCGCACCTTGATTCCAACGATGCGTCGATGGCTCGCCCTCGCGCGGACCGGCCCATTTCGCGGCCTGTCGAGCGGGGTCCGTGCCCACGATCGCGGTGCGCCCTTCGCCGACGCCAAGCCCGATCGCGAGGCCGGTCACCGAGATCGACCAGCCCCGGCCACTCCGCGTTGCGGGGTTCGCCGAGGGCACCGAATGCGCCCCCCAACAGATCAAGGGGAAAGGATTGCCTGCCATGAGTGAGACCAACGAGTTCTCAAGGCGATTCCTCGCCGACTTCATCGCCGCACGGCTCCGAGCGGTGCGGATCGAGAAGGACGCACCCCGTCGAGATTCTGAGGATGAGGGCCTTGCGACCTCGACTCGCGCCGAGGAAGGCCCTGTGAACATACCTACGAACCAAGTCCGTTCCTGAAACTCATCGAGGAGATTCCTGCCATGAAGCGACATCGAAACGGTTTCACGCTGATCGAGCTGCTGGTCGTGATCGCGATCATCGCCGTCCTGATCGCGCTGCTATTGCCCGCCGTGCAGGCCGCCCGAGAGGCCGCACGGCGCTCGCAGTGCGTCAACAACCTCAAGCAGTTGGGGTTGGCGATGCACAACTACATCGACTCCAACAACGCCTTGCCGCTGGGACGTACCTTGCAGGCGGGGACCTATCGTCCCTTCTCGCAGCAGGCGCGCGTCCTGGGTTACATGGAGCAGACCAACGCCTTCAACGCCCTGAACTTCAGCCTGAGCAGCTACGACCCGTCGAACGCCACCGCGGGCGCGATCTCGATCAACAGCTTCCTGTGTCCGAGTGACGCCGCCATGCAGATCCCCCCGGGGCAGATCCTCGCCGGATATAACGTCGCCGGCCTCAATTACCGGGCCAACGAGGGGACGAGCGTCGCCATGTGGTACGGCGCCGACGACACGACCAACGTCAACAACGGCGTCGTCGCGCCGCCCAACGGGCTGTTCACCAGCGATCAATTGATCACGCTGGCGATGATCACCGACGGGACGAGCAACACCGCGGCCTTCAGCGAGCACGTCATCGGCGACTTCAGCAACTCGGTCGTCACCGACTTCAGCGACACCTTCGAGCCGGGTACGCACCCGCTGACCTCCGACGATGCGTACAACTTCTGCCTGGCGACCAACATCTACAACCTGAGCACACAGGGATACTCCAACGTCGGTGCGCCCTGGACCTACGGCTACCACTCGACGACGAGCTACTGGCACTCGGGGCCGCCGAACTCGCGGTCGTGCATGTTCCCGCCGTCGCGGATCGCGACGACCGCCAATAGCCGGCATCCTGGCGGCGTGAACCTCGGCCTGGCCGACGGCTCGGTGCGGTTCATCAAGACAACCATCAATATCCAGACCTGGCGTGCACTGGGGACCCGCAACCTCGGCGAGGTCATCAGCTCCGACGCCTACTGACGTCCGCGGTCGATCGCCTACAAGCTCACTCGATGGAGAGGAAACTCCCATGAATTGGACGGTACGCGCACTCCGAGCCTGCGGGATCGCGGGCGCACTCTGGATCTCCGGCGGTTGCGGGGTCGGCGGCGATGCCCATCCCGCCGACCCCGATCAAGCCAAGGAAGCCCTCCACACCATGCTCGACGCGTGGAAGGCGGGCGAGACGCAGGAAGCCTTGGAGAAACGGACGCCCCCGATCCACGTCAAGGACACGGACTGGAATGGCGGCTTCGTCCTCGTCGGATACCAGGCCGACGCCGAGGGCAAGCTCGTCGGCTACGACATGAATTGCCCCGTGATCCTGGAGCTGAAGAGCCCCAAGGGCAAGACGGTGAAGAGGAACGCCATCTACACCATCACCACGCGCCCCGAGCTGCTGGTCTCTCGGCAAGAGGGCTGAGGGGATGATCGGCCTCTTGTAGGGTGGGTGAAACCCACCAATCAGCGTCGGCATACCGGTGGGTTTCACCCACCCTACGATTCCATACAAACTCCTGAAAGCCATTTGGAGATCGATCCGTGCGATCCAGTATTCCGTCCCTCTCCGCCGCCCTCCTATTTCTGGCCATCCCGGGCGCCTGCCCGGCGGACGACAAACCCACGTCGGACGCCCCGAGGCCGGTCGCCGCCACGCGGCCGGAGCTGAAGGAACAGCTCGAACACTCCAAGCAATCCCAGCCCCGGCTGCCGTTGCCCCCGCCGACCGAGGAGGAGATCGCCGCGGCCAAGGCGCGGGCCGGCCAGGGTCCGATGACCGGCATCATCAATAATGCCCGGATGCGCAAGCTCTACCTGCCCGCCGAGATTCTCGGGGGCGGATTCAGCCGCGAGCCCGATCCGGCGATGACCCTCAATAACACGTTCAAGACCATGTTCTTCTGGATCGTCTCGCGGGCGAACAACTGCACCTACTGCCAGGGACACCAGGAGGTCAAGCTCGCGGGCGACGGCGTGAAGGAGGAGACGCTCGCGGCGCTCGACGGCGACTGGTCGGAGTTCACGCCGGCCGAGCGCGCCGCGTTCGCCTTCACGCTCAAGCTGACCTACGAGCCGAACAAGCTCTCCGACGCCGATATCGACCGTTTGCGGTCCCATTACACCGACTTGCAGATCCTGGAGATCATCACGGCGGTCGGCGGGTTCAACGCGATGAACCGATGGACCGGTGCGCTGGCCATCCCCCAGGAAGGGCATCGCGTCTACCTGACCCCGACGCCGGAGAAGTACCAGGCCCTGCGGAGCCGGGTGGCACCGCTGCCCGACGAGGCATCCTCCTCGACGCCGGTCTGCGCGAAGCCGGCCGACCGCGGCTCGCTCGAGACGAAGTCGCAGGTCGAGGCGGCGCTCGAAGCCTCGCGCAAGCGAAGGCCCCGCCTGCCGCTGGCCACCGAGGCCCAAGCCCGCGGGATGGTGCCGGCCGACTGGTCCGGCTCGGGTCCGCTCCCCGAATGGGTCCGGCTCCTGGCCAACTTCCCCAAGGGGGGCAGGGCCTGGATCGCCCAGACGTGTCACTCCGAGACCAAGGGCCGCCTCAATGCGAGGATCAAGGCCGAGATCGCCTATATCGCCGCCCGGAATGACCGCGCCTGGTACGCCCTCGGCCATGCCCGGCAACGACTGAAGGGCCTGGGCATGAGCGACGAGGCCATCGAGGCCATCGACCACCCCGGCGACTCGGTCCCCGAGGCCGAGCGATTGACGCTCGCCCTGGCCCGGAAGCTGACCGTCGACCCGGCGCTGATCACCGACGCGGACATCGCCGGCCTGCGCAAGCACTATCCGGACCCGGAGGTCGCCGAGATCGTCTACCAGGTCACGCAGGCCGCGTTCTTCGACCGCCTGACCGAGGCCGCCGGTCTGCGACTCGAAGACTGATGTCATTCGATGAGGTCTATCTCGAAAAGGAGGCCATTCATGAAAGCACTGATTAGCAAGATATGCATTCTCGTCTTGACCGCCGTCGGGACCGTCCGCGGGGATGAACCAAAGTCCTCGCCTCGGCCCATCCCGCTGACCCGGCCTGAGATGAAACAGCTCATCGAGGACATGAAGTCCCGCAAGCCGCGAATTCCCTTGCCCGATCTGACCGCGGAAGAGAAGGCCCAGCTCGGCGAGCGTGGCGGCGGTTACGAAGGTCGCTTGCGCCAGCACTACATGACCGCGGGCGACTTGAGGGTCGGCCTGGGCAACGGTGGCTTTGGCGCCGGGGGCGGGGGCGGACGTGCCCGGGCGGCCGGCGGGCAAGCCCGACCGGGCGGAGCAGCGGCCGGCGAGCGAGCCCGAGCCGGTGGGGGAGGGTTCGGCGGCCAACCTCGCGAGCAGGATCCGAAGATGTCGCTCGACTACGCCTTCAAGACCGAGCTGTTCTGGATCGCGTCCCGGGCGAACAACTGCCAGTATTGCATGGGACACCAGGAGTCGAAGCTCCTGAACGCGGGCCTGAAGGAGGACGAGATCGCGGCACTCGACGGCGACTGGTCCGAGTTCACGCCGGCCCAGCGGGCGGCGTTCGCGCTGGCACGCCGGCTCACTTATGACCCTCAAAACCTCAACGATTCCGACATCGACGAGGTCCGCAAGCACTATAACGACCTCCAGATCCTGGAGATGGTCGTCTCGGTCGCGGGCAACAACTCGATCAACCGGTGGAAGGAAGGTGTGGGGGTGCCGCAATCGGCCAATGGCGGCGGCAATATCGGTCGCCCCGCCGGGGCCGAAGCCGCGGCGGCGCCTCGCAGCTACCTGACGCCGACGTCCGACAAGTACAAGGACAGGATATCCAAGGTCGCGGCCGTCGCCTACGACGAGAAGACCGGACAGCCGACCCGCCTGACCGTCTGCCGACGCCCTTCGCTGGAGTCGCGCGAGGAGGTGGAGAAGGCGCTGCGCAGGCCCAGCGTCGCTCGCCGCGGTTGCCGGTGCTGGACGATGACAAGGCCCGTCAGATCGTGTCCGAGAACTGGCCGGCCGGTCCGCTGCCGCAGTGGGTGCGGCTGCTGGCGAACTTCCCGCGCGACGGCGTGACCTGGATCAACGGCTACCGGGCCTCCGAGGAGAAAGGCGACCTCAAGCCGATGCTCAAGGCCCAGGTGAGCTGGATCGTCGCACGGCAGGACCGCGCGTGGTACGCGCTCGGCCTGGCCCGGAAGCGGCTCCGGGAGCTGGGCCTTTCGGATCAACAGATCTACGCCCTGGACGGCGACTGGTCCGCCTACACGCCCGCCGAGGCCGCCCTGTTCACGGTCGCCAGGCAACTGGGGGCGTCTCCCGTCGTCCTCACCGACGAGGAGGTGGCGCGGGCCGTCAAGCTGGCCGGGCCCCGCGATGTCGTGCAGTTGATCAGTTATACGACCAATTGCGCATCCTTCGACCGCATCACCGAGGCAGCCCGGCTCCGACTCGAAGAGTAATGGGCGGTGGATGCGTCCCGGTCTGGAGCGATATCGACCGGACCGGGTTTCTCGACCCGGTCCGGCGAGTCAAGCGGACCGATCCTCGTGCCGAAAGACCACCAACCGTCCGCACCGACATCCATGAATCGACCCGTTACTTCATTCAGGAGACACGACCCATGAGAAAGCACCGAACCGGTTTCACCCTGATCGAGCTCCTGGTGGTGATCTCGATCATCGCGGTCCTGATCGCCATGTTGCTGCCCGCCGTGCAGCAGAGTCGTGAGGCGGCCCGGCGGGGTCAGTGTGCCAACCACCTCAAACAGGTCGGCCTGGCGATCATGAACTTCGAGCAGGTGCAACAAACCCTGCCCTCCAGCCGAATGGGACCCCAGAACGCCACCTGGTTCATCGAGATCCTTCCCTTCATGGAGCAGATCGATCTCTACAACTCATGGAACCTCACAAACACATATTACCTGCAGCAACCGATAGCAAGAACCACGGCTGTGGAGGCGTTCTATTGCCCGACGAGGCGGTCGCCCATGCTTAGCACGCAGTATGAGATCTCTAGCACCGGCATTCCTGACACCCAACAGTATCCGGGAGTGGTGGGCGACTATGCTGGCAATGGCGGACAGTTTGCTGGCTCCATCGTGGATAATCCCTTGTGCAATGGGGTCATGTGCCAGGCCCAGTGGCAAGTCAACAACAGCGATCAGGTACTCCAAAGCCAGCCGCAGACTCGGTTGCGTGACGTCACCGACGGAACGAGTCACACATTCCTGGTCGGCGAGAAGCACGTCCCACTCAGCAAGTTCGGTCAGAGTGGCCCGTCGTGGGGAGACGGTGCGATCTACAACGGTGACTTCCCGCGCAACTTCTCCCGGATCGCCGGCCTTCCGCAATTCAATCTCGGTCAGGGACCGTTCGATCTGAGCGGACCGTGGCACTGCAAGTTCGGCAGCTACCACCCCGGCGTCTGCCAGTTCGTCTTTACAGACGGCCATGTCACGGCCATCAGCAACTCAACGGACCGCACCGTCCTGAACAAACTGGCCGTGAGAAATGACGGGCAGATCATCGATGGCCTTTGATCCTCCAGCGGGCGGGCTGAGGCATGCCGTGATCACGCGCCCAGCCCGAACCTGCGGGCCCTGTCGGAAGATCTCGTCCCCCGACCACGCCGACGAGCGCGGCCTGGTTCTCGGGGACACTTCAAATCCTGGAGTTCAATCGTGGATCGTCGCTGGCCGCTAATGGCTGCCGCTCTGTTCGCCGGCTGCTCTCAAACGTCTCGAGTCGAAGTCGAATATGAACAACCGGTAAAGACCGAGACGACCTTCGCGAACCTGCCGAAGATTCTTGCAGGCATTCCAAAATCGGGGGACGTGATGCTCCACGAAGGACTGCCCAGTGAGTTCTGGGAGCCGGAATCGCGGGAGCAAGAGCTGAATCAGAAGAAGACGATCAGGCTCCATGGCTACGTGTTTTATGAGGAGCCGATCGCATTGAAAGAGACCGACGCCGAGCAGTTGACCACGTTGTTTTCTTCCCGGAGATCGTTCAAACGTTACGAGGGAAACAAGAGATGCAGCGGCTACAACCCGGAATACGGCGTTGAATGGAGAGCCGGCGAGGCAGTGACACAAGCCTTGATTTGCCTGGAGTGCGGGGAAGTCAAGCTGTTTGGACCAGAAGGCGAATTGCATTGCGATCTCAGTATCGAAGCCGAACCGAGACTCACCCGGTTGTTGAGTGGGTATCAGAAGAACCGTCCGACCGCGAAGGCGGCCCCGTGAGGCCGATCGAAGACGCGCTTCGGCAAACCAGCCCATCGTCTCACCGGAAGCGGATCATCGAACAGAGGAGCCTCTTGCATGTCTGGAGTGATCAATCTCAGGATCTTGCTGCCGATCGTGGCCTTGCTCCTGCCGGCCGACCTGATGGCGGCACCGCCCGGCGAGGGCGTGAAGGGCATCTTCCCGATGTTGAGCGATGAGGAATGCTGGCGGAAGCTGTCCCCGGCCGAGAAAGGGGGAGTCCCGGCTCTGCCGTCCTGGGCGAGGGCGATGGCCGGCGCGATGCCCCGCACCACGGCCGCGATGCTGCAACTGGATTTCGTGCATCGGACGCGTAACCCGCTCGGGCCGCTGCTCCGAGGCAAGATGCGATGGGTCGCCGGCCAGGCCAACCGTTGTGAATACAGCATGGCCTATGCCGAGTCCGACCTGCGGCGTGCGGGCCTCGACGAGGCTGGGCTCCGTTCCCTGAGAGGCGACCATGGGGACCTGGCGGAGTCCGAACGGGCGGCGCTCGCGTTTGCTCGCCAGATGACCTCGGATGCCTCCGAGGTCACCGATGCCGAGGTCGCGCGTCTGCTCGCCTGGTACGGCGAGGAGAAGGTCACGGCCATGGTCTTGTTGCTGGCCCATGCGAACTTTCAGGACCGGCTCCTCCTGGCTCTCGGCTCTCAGATCGAGCCTGGTGGCCCGATGCCTCCGCTTGGGATGAGGTTGGACCCCAAGGCCGAACCGCCGCCGGTCCCGCCCCGGAAGCGTCCCGAGGGACGCCCCGTCCCTGAAGAGCCCTCGCGGATCGACGATCCGTTCTGGCTGTCCATGGAGTTCGACGACCTCCAGGAGAAGCTCACGGAGCAGCGGGAAAGGCCCAGCCGGATCCGCGTCCCGACGTTCGAGGAAGTGCTCCGCAGGTTGCCCCCAGGGATCCCTCGGCCCGAGAGGCCGATCCGCATCCGATGGACCCTGGTGACCATGGGCTATCAGGCCGAGCTGGCGATGGCATGGTCGGCCACCACCAAGGCGTTCCGCGAAGAGTCGAAGCAGGACCGGGTCTTCGAGGAAAGCCTGTTCTGGATCGTGACCCGCACGATCCATTGCTTCTACTGAATGGGCCACTGCGAAATGCTGCTCGCGGTCGCGGGCCTCGACAAATCAGCACTCGATGAACGGACACGGCGGTTGGCCAGCGGGGCCTGGTCGTCCTTTCCCCCTGGAGATCGCGCCGCATTCCAGTTCGCTCGCAAACAGTCCAAGGAACCATGGTCGATCACCTCGGAGGACATGCAGCGGCTGATCGATCACTTTGGCACGGAACGCACCCTGGACGTCCTCTTCTGGGCGTGCCGATGCCATTACATGACCCGGGTCGCTGACGCCTTTCAAATCCCCCTTGAGCGCGACAATGTCTTCGAGGGCATGCAACAGACCCAGAAGCCAGGCGAGGGGCCTGCAACACAGAAGACCAAGAAGGCAGGCGAGACGCCTGCAACACAGAAGACCAAGAAGGCAGGCGAGACGCCTGCAACACGAAGTTAAATCGTCGCGGACGAGCCGTGTTGCAGGGAGTGTGCGCCGGGCAAGTGCATCTTACGCTCCGATAGTACATCAACGGTGATGACTCAGGACTGATTGAGGAGTTTCGTCCATGAACCGACATCGATCTGCATTCACGCTCATCGAGCTCTTGGTTGTGATCGCGATCATCGCGGTCTTGATCGCCTTGCTGTTGCCGGCAGTCCAGGCCGCCCGCGAGGCGGCTCGGCGGACCCAGTGCGTCAACAACTTGAAGCAAATCGGGCTTGCCCTGCACAATTACAATGGCACCTACGGGAGCTTCCCGATCGGTCGCAACGTTTTCGTGGCGCCGACGTCGGGTCCGACCCCATACTCGTACTCGCCGTTCGCCACGCTGCTGCCATTCATCGAGCAGGCGCCGCTCTTCATGTCGATCAACTTCAACCTGCCGTCGGGGAGCGCATACCAGGCCGGCAATACCACGGCGTTGGCCACGGTCGTCGCCGGCTACCTCTGCCCCACCGACCCCCAGCAGGTGCCCGCGGGCGAGGCGGGCACCGACTATCGATTCAGTGAGGGATCGACCATCGCCTACGAATGGGGCGCGACCGACCCGACGGGGTATAACGCGGCGCTGCCGGCTCCCGACGGGCCGTTCTTCGATAACACGGCGGTGACCCTGGCCCAGATCACCGACGGCACGAGCAACACGGCGGCCTGCGCCGAGAAGCTGCTGGGCGATTTCAATACCGCGGTCGCCACCCCGAACCGTGACATCTATGTGGGGACGGTCGTCCCGACCACCCCGGAGCAGGCCTACCAGCTCTGCCAGCAGGTCGACCCTACCTCCACACCGTCCAACGGATCGTCAACCGAAGGCACGTCCTGGATCTCCGGCACCGTGTCGATCTCGGTCTACAAGCACGTGTCCCCGCCCAACACGCTCACCTGCTACTTCTACCCGGAGCGACTCACCTTGACCGCCACGAGCCTCCACCCCGGCGGCGTGAACGTCTGCATGTGCGACGGCTCGGTCCGCTTCTTCAAGTCGTCGATCGACCGCGGCGTCTGGCGCGCGATCGGCTCGAGGAACGGCGGTGAGGTGATCTCGAGCGACAGTTATTGATCCATTCGAGAGTATCTGACGTGGAGGCGCCAGAATGCGTGAGCGACTCGATGCGTCCCGCGTTCGCTCGTGGCCGGTCCTGGCCGCGGCCGTGATGATGATCCTCTCCGGGTGCGAGAGCATCCCGGCGCCGCCCCCCCCCGACCTCGACGCGGCGAGACAGGCCCTGGAGCGAGCCCTCACATCCTGGCAGAAGGGAGAGACCCTCGAAGGGATGGAGAAGGCCAGCCCACCGATCAAGGTCTCGGAGCCGAAATGGGAAAGCGGCACCAAGCTGACGAAGTTCGAGTTGCAAGGACCGGGTACACCCAAAGGAGGCCAGCAGGCATTTGAAGTCATGCTCTGGCTGACCAACGCCAAGGGGAAAGAGACGAAGGAAAAGGTCGAGTACCGGGTCAGCACCAACCCGGTCGAGACCGTCACTCGCTTGATCTTTAACTGATCGCAATCTTACCCACTGGAGGCCATGACGATGAACTCACGAACCAGGACCGCCGCGATGGCGGCGGTCCTGCTCGCGTTGTCCCGCGTCGATTCCGCGTTCGAGGCCGACGACCTCAAACCAGCTCTTGACACAGGAGAGCGGACCGTGATCCGGTCGGCGTTTTGACCACCTTGACTGAACACATGAAAATGATGACAATGCCCCATATCACGCTACCCGAAGGCGCGCCCGGCATCGTCGGGCCGATGATCGCCTATCCGGAGACCCAGGTGCATCTGAGCGGCCTCGCCGAGGCCCTGCTTCGGGGGCCGTCGTCACTGACGTCCGCCGAGCGCGAGCTGATCGCCTCCTACGTGTCCTCCGGCAATCAGTGCTACTTCTGCACGCAGTCGCATGCCGCGGCGGCCCGAGTCCATTTCGGTGCGGAATGCCGGATCGTCGATCAGGTGCTCGCCGACGCGGCTTCGGCGCCCGTCTCGGCGAAGATGAAGGCCCTGCTGACGATCGCCGACAAGGTCCGGCGCGACGGTCGCCTGGTCGAGGCGACGGATATCGCCCGGGCACGTGCGGAAGGCGCCGATGACAAGGCGATCCACGATACGGTATTGATCGCGGCGGCTTTCTGCATGTTCAATCGATACGTCGACGGGCTCGGGACCTGGGCGCCCAGTGACCCCTCGGCCTACGAGGAGTCCGGCGTTCGGCTGGCGAACCAGGGCTATGTGAATTACGACTTCAGCAAGGGATGAGAGGCTGTCCCGGATGGCCGTTGTATGGTGCTCTGTGAGCACCGATCCGGGGTGGACGGCCGATTTTGGTGCTCACAGAGCACCCTACGAGACAGCCGCCCCGGCGATCTCTTTCATTCAGGAGTTCCCTCGAGATGATGACGTCATTCCTTCGGAAACGTGCGGTCGCAATCATGCTGATGTGTGCCACGACGGCGGTCGTGGCGGCCGATGAGCCCAAGAAGCCGCCCGCCACGCCGATCGAGGCCCGCCAGCGGGAGGTGGCCGAGATCGCCGAGGCCCTCCGCGAGTCCTGGCCCGAGCATCCCGAGTGGGTCGACATGCTCGCCAGCATCCTCGAAGACGAACCGATGAGTCCGAATTTCGGCTGGTTCCGCACGGCCGTGTCGCAGACTCGCTTCGACTGGGAATCGACCCGCAAGCGATACGATCGCAACGGCGACGGCCGGATCGCGCGGCCCGAGTTCACCGGCAGTGACGCCGACTTCGTCCGGATCGACCGCAACCGCGACGGCGCCTTGACCGCCGTCGACTTCGACTTCACCGGTAGCTCGCTGGCCCCATCGCCCGGCGCGATCGTCTTCTCGCGCACGACCGAGACGGCAACGGCAAAGTGACGCGCGAGGAGCTCGACGCATTTTTCAAGGCGGCCGACAGCGGCGGCCAGGGCTTCCTGTCGCTCTCCGACCTGCAAGAGGCGTTCACCCCGCCGCCGACGCCGCCGGCCGGGGCAAGCTCGGGGCAACCGTCGAAGGCGACCCTCGTGAGGGGCCTGTTCCGCCGGGAGATCGGTTCTCTCGAGCCGGGGCCGAAGATCGACGAGTCCGCGCCCGACTTCACCCTCAAGACCAACGACGGCAAGGCCGAGGTCACCCTCTCGAAGCTGATCGGACCCAAGCCGGTCGTGCTGGTCTTCGGCAACTTCACCTGCGGGCCGTTCCGCAGCCAGGCCGGGAACATCGAGAAACTCTACCGGCGGTACAAGGACCGCGCCACGTTCGTCATGGTCTATGTCCGCGAGGCCCATCCGACCGACGGCTGGCGGATGGAGAGCAACGACCGCGTCGGCGTGACGACGGCCCAGCCGCGTACCTACGACGAGCGCGCCGGGATCGCCCAGCAATGCGGCCGCCTGCTCGGCCTGGGGTTCCCGATGCTCGTGGACACGATCGACGACACCGCGGGCAACCGTTATAGCGGCATGCCCGGCCGCCTCTATGTGATCGACCGCGAAGGCAAGGTCGCCTTCAAGAGCGGCCGCGGCCCGTACCTGTTCAAGCCGGCCGAGCTGGAACAGTCGCTGCTCCTCCTCCTCCAGGATGGTCGCGTTCGTGAGAACCAGGCGGATGCCTCGACGCCGGGCGGCGGCCAGCCGGGCCGCGAGACCTCGGGCTCGTCGAGACCGAACTCGACGACGTCCGCGAATTGACCGGGATGCCTCGGGTCCTCATCGCGGCCCGGCGATCCGGACTCGCGACCGGGGATTCATGGCCGAGAGAGCAACACCCTCGTGGGCGGACGGGGTACGTCGTACCCCCAAGCCCTCAGGATGGAATGGGCCTCCTCTCGGACGACATGCACCCGCTCGACCCGCTCGACGCGACGATCGTCGAGGGATTGGACGTCCGAGGTGCCGGGGTCGTCGAGCAGGTCCCGGAGGATCGCGACGTTGGCGTCCGTGTGGAAGTACACGAGGTTCGCGGCGCCCAACTGGCGGAGGTCCTTGTCCGGCGAGCGAACCCAGCCCCTGGCCCTTGCCTCCAGGCGGGAGTCGATCGGCACGGTCAGTCGGATCAGGGCCTGCCCGGGCAGGTCGATCCAGGAGTCGCACGGCTTCTCCGGCCCGCGGGGCGCGGCGATCGCTTCCCGGGTAGCCCGGAGGATCGCCTCGGGCCCGTCGAGGGCCTTGAGCGACAGGTCGTAAGCCTTGGACGAGCTCCCCGGGGCCAGTTCCAGGATGGAACGCTCGGGGTATCCGGTGCGGGGTGCGAACGGGAATCGGGTCCACTCCTTGTAGCGCCACATCGCGACCACGCACCGGCTCTCCTTGAGGAAGATCAGCAACGAGACGCCTCGCACCTTCCAACGCTCGATCGCCTTCGGGTCGCGGCCGTTGGACTGGAGCATGAAGCGTAGGCTCGGCCGATGTTCCCCCTTCAACGTCTCATCGACCCGGAGGGCCACCGTATGCCAGAAGTATCCATCCGGGACTTTCACGGTCTCCAGGGCGACGACCGTCCCCCGCACGATCAGCGGCGAATCGGCCGACATCCATTCGACGCTGTCGAGGCTCGTGGTGACCGGCTGGCCTCGCGCCGGCGCTCCCAGCCCGATGACCGTGACGAGGCACGAGGCCAGGCGGAGCACGGCGGTCCCGCCCCTGATCCGTGGAGATGCGCGCATATCGATCCTTTCGTGGTCTCGGGAGAGTGCCTGCGTTCGATTCGGAGGGCGGCCCCTCAATCCTTCTTCCCGCCGGCCGGCTCGATCGGCAGGAGGCCGATCGCCCGACCGGGGCCATCCTCGATCGCCCCGCGAATCTCCCCGATCGGGCTGGTATCGAACGTGATCCGGCCGAACATCGGGATCAGGATCTCCCGATCCCCGACGATCACCAGGCGGAGGCTATATCCCAGGCCGGGTGCCAACTCCAGGGCCCCGGCCTGCCGATCGTCGAGGATTCGCAGTCGCTCGCGCCAGGTTTCCGCGGGCCATCGGAGTTCCTCGACCTTCCCCGAAACCAGGGCCAGCGCGATCCGGCGTGATCGGTCGGGGGTCAGTCCCGATCGGATCTGCTGCCCACCGTCCCTGTAGTTGGCGACCACACCGATGCCCTGTTTGAGGAAGCCGGGGAGATCCCGGCAGACCTCCCGGGTCGTCTCCAGCTCCTTGCGGCCTGCTTCCTCCCGGTCGGCGTCCTCGCGGTGCTGCTGGAATCGATATCTCCACTGGTTGTCGACCCACACCTGGCCGAGGCCGGAGACCTGGACCAGGTCGCCGCCCAGCGGGCCGGAGTCGATCGGGCCGTCATCCGGCTCCTTCCGTCGGAACGTGATGCGGAACGTCTCCCCCTGCCGGGTCACCATGTCGAGGTCGAGGTCGCTCCCGGAGAATGCCCAGTCCCGGGCGGGCACTCGGCCCATTCCAGTGCGCCGACCAGCCGCGCGACCTCATCGGGCTTGTCAACCACACCCTCGAACTTCCATCGATCCGCGTCGGCCCGATATCGGATGGAGGCGACATCCGCCAGGCGTCGCCGGAGCGCCCGCTCCCGATCGGCCGATCGTCTCTCGGGCCGGTTGTCCGAGAGGACGTCGATGCGCCGCCCCTCGATGCGGCCGATCTGCTCGTTCAGCACGTCCACGAAGCGTGGCCTGATGGTGAATCGCCCCACGTCGAACGCGAAGAGATGCTCCGCGTCCTCGATCTGGCCGTAGAACGTGCTGCCGTCCTTGCAGGCGGCCGTGAACTCCCGGGACCGTGGCTTCGCATCGCCGACGGGGCCTTGCTCGACGATGACGAGGGCCGTGTGCAGGTCGTCGAGGGCCGCGGGGCCGGAGATCCGGGCCCACCGCAGCCTCGGCGGCCGATCCCCCCCGGCGTACATCACCCTCGCCGAGGTGAATCCCGACTCCAGCGAGCGCCGGGAGGCCGGTACGATCGGCGTGGGCGGCAGCGCGGGAGATGGGAGGAACCGGAGGACGTCCACGGGGAAACCCTCGGCGGCCGAGAGGTGCCGGTTCAAGGCGGCGATGAAGCCCTCCCGGATGCGGATGATCCCGCCTCGCGTGGAGAGCATGCCGGGGCCCTCGACGGCCACGCTCAAGGAAGTGCCATCCGCCTTGCGAAACGTCAGGAAGGCGGTGGGGATGCTGCCCATGGCCATGCCGTTATCGAAGCCCGTCACCTTGAGCTCATCCCGGAGTGTGGCGATCGCGCGCTCGCCCTCGATCCGATACGTCCTGGGCTCCGCGCCTCGGCTCGCGTGCCGCACTTCGATGGTCCGGGTGCCCGCGAACGGATCCGCCTGCCAACGCACGCGATCGGCCGCGGCCCCGGCCAAGATCACGATCGCGACGGCCAGCACGGACGCGAGGCCGACACCGTCGCGGGCGACGTCCCGCGGGGATGGTTCCCGCCCGAGGACGCGACGGATGCGGGACAGGAGCGGGCCGCCGTCGGCCGCCGGTGCGAGGAAGGCCCGGCCCGATCGCCGCTCTTCCAGGGCGAGGAGGGCGCGGGCGAAGGCCGGGCGATCGCCGCAGGCGGCCACGGCCATGTCGTCGCAGCAATGCTCGCGCTCGTCGCGGATGCGACGCGAGGCCCACCAGGCCGCCGGGTGGTGGAACAGTAGCGTCTCCGCCGCACATTGAACGAGGTTGATCAGGAAGTCGTGACGACGGATGTGGGCCAGCTCGTGGGCGAGGATGGCCTCCCATTCGCCCGGGGTCAGCCCGGTCAAGGCGCTCGCCGGCAGGAGGATGGCCGGGCGGAGCCAGCCGACGACCATCGGGACCCGGACGGCGTGGGCCTCCAGGAGGCGCACCGGTCGGCCGACCCTCAGCAGGGTCCGGAGCCTTTCGGTCGTCGCGGCCAGGGGACCGGCGATCGGCCTCGTCCCTCGCCTCACCAGCCTCAGCAAGACGAACCAGCCCCCCAGCAGCCGAACCGACAAGATCACGACGCCCGCGACCCAGGCGGCGACCAGGGCCGGGAGCCACGAGCGGATCGCGCTCGCCGCCCCGGACGGGAGCCCGAGCGACCATGCCGGGGTAGCCGTGGTCGCGGGCGAGGGCGGGTCCGCGCCGACTTCGGACGCCTCCGACGCCGCGACGGGAGATGATCGCGGGGCGATGACCACCGGAGACGGAGCGGCCCGGCCCACCCCCGCGACCGCGGGAGGTGCGGTCAGCACGAACTGCAACATGGGCAGGGCCACCATCAGCCCCAGGGCGGCGCAGGCGGCCAGGTATCGCGTCGCGGCGGGGGCTCGGCGGAGGGCCCACAAGACCACGTCCAGGAGGAGCGCCACGGCCGCGTCCTCCCAGAGCGAGTGTAGCAGCGTCCATCCCAGGCGGTTGACCAGCGACGTGCCCAGCAGACCCTCGATCGCCGCCGTCATGATCCCCCCCTTCCCGTTACTTTCGCCAAAGTTCGACGCGAGAAGCCGTCATCTTGACCGGCCTGGCCAGGGCTTCGCCGTCGAGCGGATCGATCCGAAGGTCAAGATAGGGGAGGATTCCTCGTCTCGCAAAGGGCCGAGCACTCACACCAAGGCCATTGTACGAAGACCGTCGTAGATGTCAATCATCGGCGTGACTGTGGGATCAGCAACCGGCCCTCAAGCCAGGCCGCCCACGGATGTGATCCGCCCTCGGGCCCCTCGCCCGGAAGCTTCCGATCTCGACGGGATCGGATGCGAGTGGCCCGTTCCATCCGTGCCCGGTCGGGCGACCAGGCGCACGCGTCGAACGATCTTTCGCGCTCGACTTGAAAGATGATATCGCGACAGTGTATCTTGGTCCGTGCAATCGTCGGTAGCATGGTCGTTTCGAATCGACATTTCACGTAATATTCGAATTCCCGATTGGTCCGCACGAGCGTGTCGTGTCGCATTCGGTGGCGAGGGTGTGATGAGGTCCATGCGTTTCGAGCGACTGGCGCGGTGGGCAGCCGGAGCATTGATCGTGCTCCTGGTCCACGGCCTCGGTGCGCCTCGTTCGGCCTGGGCGGGCTGCAACCACCTCGTCGTCTCGAAGTCCGATCGGTCCGTCGATTTCAACCGGCTCGATGCACTGATCGCCGGCTCGAACGCGACCACCTCGGACGACATGGCTCGCGATCCTTCGGGAGGGCAGGTCCCGAATCGCCCGGCACCCTGCTCGGGCCCGGGCTGTTCGAGCCGGGTCCCCATGCCGGTCCCGACGGCCTTTCCTACCTCCGACTTCTCGGACCACTGGGGCCATTTGAGTCCCCCAGCGATCCTCCCGATCGCCTGCTCGCCACGCCCGACGATCGACGAGCCGGCCGCTCGGCCCACCGGGGAAAAGCCTTCCATCTTCCATCCTCCCCCTGCCTGATGACCTCTCACCATCGCTCATTCCGCGCGCCCGACGACCCGGGCCGCCGCGCCGATCCCGGCTGACGACGACAGTGCGCGCTCACGTGTGACGAGCGTACGCACAACAATCCATCCTGCGCGATGGGGTTGGGCGTGACGCGGCGGACACATTCGTGAGGACCCGGTCCGGAGGGATACCCTCCGGATTCGCACCGGTGCGCACCTCGCCGACTCGTTCGGGCTGACGACCGGAGTCGGGGCGTGATGCCCTCACACCTTCGCTGGCGAAGGCGGATGGATTCGTCCGCCTCGTCCGCTCACTCACGTGCAAGGGGTGCGGAATTCGGCCTCGACCGGATCGCCGAAGCCGCGCCAGCAATTCTCATAAATCTCTCGATCATTCGTTTCATCACAACGAAAGGATGTCTCATGCGTCAGAATCGTCGTCACTCCGGATTCACCCTGATCGAGCTCTTGGTGGTGATCGCGATCATCGCGGTCCTGATCGCGCTGCTGTTGCCCGCCGTCCAATCGGCGCGTGCGGCCGCGCACCGCGCACAGTGCGTCAACAACCTCAAGCAGATCGGCCTGGCGATGCAAAACTACCACGACGCCCTGGGATGCTTCCCGATGAGCATGGGGATGGACTCACCCGGGTTCGGCTACCCGGAGCCGGCGTCGTACTCGGGCCTCAGCATGCTCCTGCCGTACATGGAGCAAACGGTCGTGTTCAACACGCTCAATTACAGCATCATTCGCATCGACCCGGGCAACAACACCGCGATGGCGACGGCGGTGAGCACCTTCGTGTGCCCGTCGGACCCGCAAAACGGCAACCTGCCGCCGGGCCAGGCCGGGGAGACCTACCACCCGAACTCGGGCAACAACATCCAGTACGTCTCCGGCGCGAGCGATCCCTGGGGCTTCAATACCAGCCTGCCGCCGTTCAACGGTGTCTTCTACCCGGTTAGCAAGACGCGGATCGCCGACATCACCGACGGCACGAGCAACACGGCGGGTTTCAGTGAGATGGGCCTGGGCGACATGTCCAACGCCATCGCGACCGAGAAGACCGACCAGTTCTGGACCCAGACCTGGCCATCGACGACCGACCAGGCGATCTCCGACTGCCAGGCGTTCCCGGTCGCGAACCTGTCGTATCAGGGCCTCTCGACCGACGGCGTGCCCTGGATCGAGGGGAGCACCTCGGCGATGTACAACCACGTCAACGTGCCCAACAAGCGCTCCTGCATCTTCCCGCCGGGCCGGATCATGAACACGGCCAACAGCTACCACCCCGGCGGGGTCAACGTCGCCTTGTGCGACGGTTCGGTCCGTTTCGTCAAGGACACGATCAGCCTGCCGACCTGGCGCGCCCTGGGTTCGCGCAACGGGGGCGAGGTCATCAGCTCGGACTCGTACTGAACGGCTATCGACATGGAGACGAACCGATGAGATACGCGTATAGACTGTCGGCCCCGGCCGGATTCGCCGCCCTTCTGCTCGCGACTATCCCGCCAGGCTGCGGCGGACAGAAGCCGGCGGACCCCGACCAGGCCCGCGCGACCCTGGCAACGGTGCTGGACGCCTGGCACGACGGCCGGACCATCGATGAGGTGACCAACGGCAGCCCGCCGATCACCGTGGCCGACCCCGCGTGGAAGGCCGGATTCAAGCTGTCTCGCTATCAGGTCGCCGAGACGAACCGGGCCGCCGGCTTCGACCTGAAGATCCCGGTCGAACTCTGGCTGGAGGATCCCAAGGGCAAGGCCGTCCAGGAGAAGGTGAAGTACACCGTCAGCATCGAGCCGTCGCGGACCGTGATCCGCTCCCCGCTCTGAGCGGCACCCTCGGCGGCCGCTCATTCGATCCGTCGCGGACCGTGATCCGCGCCGGTCCTTCTTTCCCGACATACAGACCCGTTTCACCAGAAATTTTCGAGGATCTGTACATGCTCGCGACAAAAGCACTGTTCATCTTGCTCGCGATGGGGGTCATGCTGCTCCCGTCCCTCACGATCGCCGCGTCGCCTCGCGAAACCGGCGGGCCCGTCACGCCCCTGAGCGACGCCGAATGCTGGAAGCGGATGCCGCCCGTGGAATCGGGCGGTGGCCAGCCGCTGCCGAACTGGGCGATGGCCGTGGCGGTCCGGTTGCCCCGCACCGCCGCCACGATGCTCGAGCTCGACCTGGCCCAACGGACGAAGAGTCCCCTGGACCCGGCGCTCCGGGCGAAGATGCGGTGGGTGATCGCCCGGGCCAATCATTGCGACTACTCCGAGGCCTACGCGCTGGCCGACCTGAAGCGGGCCGGCGGCGACGACGCCTCGGTCAAGACGCTGACCGGCGACCCCGCCCGATGGCCCGAGGCCGACCGGGAACCGCTCCAGTTCGCCCTCCTCTTGACCATCGCGGCGCCCGCGATCCCCGACGAGCTGTTCGCCCGGCTCCGCGGGCGATTCGGCGATAAGGGAGTCGCGGCCATGGTCCTTCTCGGCGCCTACGGCAATTTCCAGGACCGTATCGTCCTCGGGCTCGCCCTGCCGATCGAAGCCGGGGGGCCTCTGCCACCGCTCGAGGTCAAGTTCGCCTCCGGTGCATTCCAGCCGACGCCGCTCCTGCCGCCTCAGACCGAGTTGCCCGTCTTGCTCGCTTCGGGAACGACGGTCGTCGAACGGGATCGGGAGTGGTCGGAGCTGTCGTATGACGAGCTCCAGTCGCGGCTCGAGCGGCAGCGGGCACGGACGCCTCGCCTGCCGATTCCGACCTGGGACGAGGTCAAGAAGAACCTCCCGCCCGCGATCGCGGCACGCCCGACGCGGATCGTCTGGAACCTCGTCTGCTCGGGTTATGTCCCCGAGCTGGCGATCCCGTGGAGCATCGGGACCCGCACGATGTGGGCCGAGGCGAACCCCGACCGCGTCTTCGAAGAGAGCCTGTTCTGGATCCAGACCCGGAGCATCCGCTGCAACTACTGCATGGGCCATTGCGAGATGCTTCTGGAGGTCGCCGGGCTCGACAAGGGCGCCGTCGCCGAGCGCACCCGTCGGCTGGCGGGCGACGACTGGTCATGCTTCCCGCCCGCCGAGCAGCGCGCCTATGCCTACGCTCGCAAGCTGACCAAGACGCCCTGGGAGCTCACCCCGGCCGACTACAAGGGCCTCGAGCAAGACCTCGGACCCGAGAAGGCCATGGCCACCTTCTGGTGGCTCTGCCGAGGACTGTACATGACCCGAGTCTCCGACGGCTTCCAGCTCCCGCTGGAGCGAGACAACGTCTTCGCCGACTTCTACGGCAAAGGGTCGACTCGGACCGAGGCCGCCCCGGGCGTCTCGAAATGACGCCCGGTTGTTGACCGATCCGACCGCGTGTCCGATACACGAGGGGGTCTCTTATCTCGGCCGATCCTGAAATGACCCGGTTCTCCGCGTCGAGGCGATGGGCTCCAGCGTCCATCGGAGCGGTGTTCGCGCTCGTGGCGTGGGGACTGCTCGCGCCCCCGGTCGTGCGGGCCGGCTGCTCGCACTACGTCACTTCGCGGACGGACCGGACACTGCTGCCCGACTTCCTGAAAGAGGTGATGCCCGATCGGGGGAATGGCGACACCACGCCGCTCTTCCCGCCTTCCAAGCCCGAGTCTCCGCGCCGGTGCCGCGGCGCGTGGTGTGCCGATGGTCCGACCGTCCCGACGGCGCCTCGCGGGACGGCGAGCCTCCGCGCCGAATTGTGGGCCTGGCATATGGCGATGCCGGCCCACGACCCGGCGACCCCTTCCCGCCTGCTCCGGAACGCGGCGGATCTCCGCGCCTCACACCGCCCCACTCCCACCTTCCGGCCCCCACGAATCTCCCTGCGCCCGTGACCTCCGATCGTCGCATCGGATCCCGGTCCGCGCCCGTCGGCGCAGCCGGTGCGTTCGTCTCCGCGTCGGAGACGCGCGCCCCGAAGATGCTGCGCGACCGCAGGCCGATCCATCGTCCTCATGTCGAAACATCCATAAATACATGTTCTCGATCATGGCAATGATCGAGGATGCGGTCGGGGTGCGCTCATGCCGGGCGCCGATCCCGCCGCCGTTCGGTGGGCGAGAGGGCGGATTACGCCGCGCTACCGCTCGCGGGGAATGAACGCGCGCAACCAACGAAATTCCTGGGAGACTGACATGCACAAGATACGACGAAACGGCATGACGCGTGCCGAGGTCCTGGTGGTGCTCGCCATCGCGGCCGTTGCCATGCTCATCATCGTGCGGATGATCAACTACTTCTCCGGTCCCGCCCGTCCCCGCGGCGCACTCTCGCGGGAGTTATCGAAAGCGAGGTCGCGCGACGGTGCTCCAGGGGGCCCGGCTGTCCCGACGCGATCGATCGGCCTGCCGCACACATTCCGGCCGCGATTCGAGGTCGACACCAGCGGGTTTACCCCAATGGTGAATTCCGTCCCGCCCTGGGACCCCGCGGACTCGCTGGAAACGATCGCGGAATCCTGGAAGCAGCCGGGGCTCAGGGCGATCGAAAGGCTCGAGCGGGCCCAGAAGCTGATGGGGACCCCCGCGGACCCGACGTCGGCCGTCTCCTTGCTGGTCGCCACGTCCACTCTCTTCAGCAGCGAGGGCAATCCGCGCCGCGCCTATGAAATCCTGGAACAGGCCCGGTCGCTCGTCGAGAAGGAGGATCGACTGACGGGGGAGTTGCTCTACACGATCATCTACCTCCAGGGCGTTGCCGCTCTGCGACGCGGCGAGAACGACAATTGCATCGATTGCCGGGGCGAGAGTTCGTGCATCCTCCCCATCGCCCCGGCGGCCGTCCACTCCAATCCGACCGGCTCCCGGCTGGCGATCCGCCACTTCACCGAGTACCTCGACCAGTTCCCCGACGACCTGGAGGTCCGCTGGCTGCTCAATCTCGCCCACATGACCCTGGGGGAACACCCCGTGAAGGTGGACGCACGCCATCTCATCTCGCTGGATCGATTCCGCCACTCGGAGTTCGACATCGGCAAGTTCCGCGACATCGGCCACCTGGCCGGGGTCAACCGCTTCAACCAGGCGGGCGGCGCGATCATGGAGGATTTCGACAACGACGGACTGCTCGACCTCGTCGCCTCCAGCATCGATCCCACCGAGCCCCTGGGCGTCTACCGGAACAAGGGGCAACGGCGTCTTCGAGGACCGCGGCCAGGCGGCCGGAGTGACCGACCAGCTCGGGGGCTTGTTCTGCGTCCAGACCGACTACAACAACGACGGCTTCATGGACATCTACATCCCCCGCGGCGCCTGGCTCCCGATCGCGATCCGGCCCAGCCTGCTCCGCAATAACGGCGACGGCACCTTCACCGACGTCACCGTCGAGGCCGGGCTCCTGGACCCGGTCAATTCCAACTCGGCGGCCTGGGCCGATTACGACAACGACGGCTGGCTCGACCTGTTCGTCTGCTGCGAGCGGCAGCCCAACCGCCTCTATCACAACCGGGGGAACGGCACCTTCGAAGAGGTCGCCGATCCAAGGCACTCCGGGCGATCCGGTACGGCCGCGGATGTGCAAAGGGGCGGCGTGGATCGACTTCGACAACGACGACTATCCCGACCTGTTCCTCAATAACCTGGGCGGGCGCCGCCGAGCTGTATCGCAACAATCGCGACGGCACGTTCCGTGACGTCGCGAAGTCGATGGGGATCGACGGGCCCTCCTACGGCTTCTCGTGCTGGGCCTGGGACTACGACAATGACGGCTGGCTCGACATCTTCGCCACGTGCTACGACCGAACGCTCGAGGACGTGGTCAAGGGCCTGATCGGCCAGCCGCACGATCGGAATTCCAACCGGCTCTTCCGGAACGTGAATGGCAAGGGATTCGAGGACAAGACCAAGGAAGCCGGGCTGGATATGGTCTTCGCCACCATGGGGAGCAACTACGCCGACTTCGACAACGACGGCTTCCTGGACATGTATCTGGGCACCGGCGAGCCGAACCTCGCCACGCTGATCCCGAATCGCATGTTCAAGAACGTCGGCGGCCGGCGCTTCGCCGAGATCACCGGCACCTCCGGCACGGGTCACCTGCAGAAGGGCCACGGCGTGGCCTGCGGCGACTGGGACCGCGACGGCGACGTCGACCTGTTCGTCCAGACCGGCGGCGCCGTC
This sequence comes from uncultured Planctomycetota bacterium, assembly GCA_963777695.1. GTDB lineage: Bacteria > Planctomycetota > Planctomycetia > Isosphaerales > Isosphaeraceae > CAVZRC01. Next base: position 3,047,361 of record CAVZRC010000004.1, on the reverse strand, counting down.
AACGGCGACAAGTACCACAACATCCTCTTCCAGAACCCCGGCCAGGGGAACCACTGGCTGACCGTCAAGCTCGTCGGCAAGAAGACCAACCGGGCGGCCATCGGCGCCCGGATCAAGGTGGTCACGGCCGGGGAGGAGCCCTTGACCATCCACCGGCACGTCTCCTCGGGCAGCAGCTTCGGGGCGAATCCGCTGCAACAGACCATCGGCCTGGCCGGGGCCGAGCGGGTCGCCGTGCTGGAGATCCACTGGCCGACCAGCGGGACGACCCAGGTCTTCCGCGACATCGCCGCGGACCAGGCCATCGAGATCACCGAGTTCGCGGAATCCTACCGGCCGATGGGCTGGAAGCCGATCCCGCAGCCGGAATAACACCCTGTGCGGCGTCTGAAATGCGAGTCCTGGACCTTCTTGCAATCATACTCAGCAACAGGGTATGCTAGCTCAACCAATGGTCGGCGAGGTGTCCCCTTCGCTTTACCCAACTCGAAGAGTTGACGTCGAAGAAGCTCGGTAAGAGCGCGAAGTCTCGCGCTCGACGGCGAGGGTGTGATGAGGTCCATGCGTTTCGAGCGACTGGCGCGGTGGGCAGCCGGAGCATTGATCGTGCTCCTGGTCCACGGCCTCGGTGCGCCTCGTTCCGCCTGGGCGGTCTGCAACCATCTCGTCGTCTCCGAGTCCGACCGACTCCTCGACGTCAACCGGCTCGACGCAATGATCGCCGGCCCGTCCATCAGGATCTCGGACGACATGACTCGAGATCCGCGGAAGGCGCCGGGCCCGGATCGCCCCAAGCCCTGCTCGGGACCGGGCTGTTCGAGACAGGTCCCCATGCCGGTCCCGACGGCGTTTTCCGCTCCCGACTCCTCCGACCACTGGGGCCATTTGAGCCCTCCGGCGATCCTCCCGATCGCGGGTCCGCTGGGCCCGACGATCGACGAACCGGCCGCTCGGCCCGCCGGGGAAAAGCCTTCCATCTTCCATCCTCCCCCCGCCTGACCCCTCGCCATCGATCATTCCGCGCCCGGCGACCCGGGCCGCCGCGCCAATTCCGGCTGATGACGACGACGCGCTCGCTTGCGCCGGCCGTGCGCCCAGAAATCCGTCCCACGCGATGGAGCTGGCCGCGACGCGTTGGCCACGTTCGTGAGGATGCGCACCGGTGCGCGTCTCGTCGACCCATTCGGACTGACGACCGAACTCGGGGCACGATGACCCCAACCCTTCCCTGGTGAAGGTGGGGGGGAATCCGTCCGAAGTCGTCCACGCACTCGCGTGCAAGGAGTGCGTCATTCGGCCTCGACCGGATCAGCGAAGGGGCACCAAGAATTCTCGTGAATCTCTCGATCATTCATTTCATCACAAAGGGAGGATTTCTCATGCATCGGAATCGTCATCGCTCCGGATTCACCCTGATCGAACTGCTGGTGGTGATCGCCATCATCTCGGTCCTGATCGCGCTGCTGTTGCCGGCCGTGCAGGCGGCGCGGGAGGCGGCCCGGCGGATTCAATGCACTAATAATCTGAAGCAGATCGGCCTGGCGATGCACAACTACGTTGACTCGAACAACGTCCTCCCGGCCGCCGAGATGCAGTTCCTCGGCCTACCCAACGGGAGCAACTTCTCGGCGATGAGCCAGGTCCTGCCATTCCTGGAGCAGGGCTCGCTGTTCAACGCCATCAACTTCTCGCTCTTCGACGTGGACCCGTCCAACGCCACCGCGATGGTGACGAGCATCAACGGCCTGATCTGCCCGTCGGACACGTACAACCCGACCCCCACGACCGGCGGCAGACGAACTACATGGCCGACATGGGCAGCGGGATCGTCTGGCAGTCGTCGGCGTTCGCCCCCAACACCGGCCTGCCGATGCCCAGCGGGGTGTTCTACGGCAACAGCGCCACCCGGTTCGCCGAGATCACCGACGGGCTGAGCAACACCGGGTTCTACGGCGAGCGGGTCGTGGGCGACGGGACGACCGGGATCATCACCCCGCAAACCGATGTCTTCTTCGATCCCGGCGCGCCCTTGACCCCCGACGACGCGCTGGCGCAGTGCCTGGCCCTGAACATCTACAACCCCGCCAACCAGATCCCGATGATCATGGGGGTCCCCTGGATCGACGGCCAGCACATCATGCTCCATGTCTCACCGCCGAACACGCGATCGTGCGGGTTCTTCATCGTCAACCGGGCGGTCATGCCGCCGAGCAGCAACCACCCCGGCGGCGTCAACCAGCTCTTCGGCGACGGCTCGGTCAAGTTCATCAAGAACTCGGTTTCGCTCCAGACCTGGCGTGCGATCGGGACCCGTAATGGCGGCGAAGTCCTCAGCTCGGACAGTTTCTGAAGGACTCGGCGCGGATGAGATCGACCATGAACCAACCTTGGAAAGTCGGCGATCGGAGTCTGTCCGGTCGCCTCAGGGCCATCGGCGCCGGCGTTGGCGTGTTGGCTGTCCTGGTGCTCTCGGGCTGCTCGGGCTCCAGCCGTGCCGGCGCCGTGGACGCCCCGCTCGCGCGGGAAGCCCTCAAGATGGCCCTGGACCATTGGAAGAACGGCGAGGACCCGAATTCGCTCGCGTCGTCCGGGACGCCGATGACCGCCCAGGACTTCGAGTGGGCCGCCGGGGCGAAGCTGATCGATTACCAGATCCTCGACGAGGGCAAGGTGGAAGACGCCAACCTCCGCGTCCAGGTCAAGATCACCCTCGGACCGCAGGGCAAGAGCAAGGCCGTCGAGAAGAAGGCCTCGTATGTGATCGGCACCAGTCCGTCCGTCACGGTCTTCCGGGACGTGCTCAGGCGATGAGGACGCGACGAATCGGACGGCTCGACCACAGGCCGAACGGCCGGCGTACGGTGCGCCGGCCGCGAACGACCGGGTCCGATACGATCCCGGTCCAACCCCAATCGGAGACCCCACGACCATGGCCAGCGATCAAGTCATCACCAACCAGGAATCGATCCTGTCCAACCAGGAGAAGATCCTGGGGAACCAGGAATCGATCGAGAAGAATCAGGCGAAGCTCGACAAGATCGTCGCCAACCAGGCGGCGATCCTCGCCAACCAGGAGTCGATCCGGGATAATCAGAAGAAGCTCGACAAGGTCGTGGCCAACCAGGCGACCATCGAGGCCAACCAGGAGAGCATCCTGACCAACCAGGCGAAGCTCGACAAGGTCCTGGCGAACCAGGCGACCATCGAGGCCAACCAGGAACAGATCCTCGCCAATCAGGAGAAGATCACCAGCAACCAGCGCGAGATCCTGGCCAACCAGAAGAAGATCCTCGAGAAGTGATCGGATCGGCAGGACCGCTCGGGAGCCGGGCAGCGTCTCGTCCCCGGCTACCTTTGTAGGAGAGAGACTTCCGAGCGGTCCCCATCCCGACGGCCCCTTTCCGGAGGAGTACGATGAATCCAGGAACACTGCGGCGGCCGATCCTGGCCATGGCCCGGTCCATGCTCGTGGTGGGCTGCGTCGCGAGCCTATCGGGCGGATGCCACAGCGACTCGAACGCGCCCGCGTCGGCGGGGCCGGGCAAGGTGAAGGTCGCCTACCTCGGCCTGACCTGCGAGGCCGCGATGTTCGTCGCGCAGCAGGAGGGATTCTTCGCGGAGGAAGGGCTGGACGTCGAGTTCGTCCGGACGGACTGGGACGGACTGCGCGACGGGCTGGGACTCGGGCGATTCGACGCGAATTACACGCTCATCATGTACCTGCTCAAGCCGATCGAGCAGGGGTTGGACGTGAAGATCACCGGCGGGGTCCATTCGGGCTGCCTCCGGGTCCTGGCGGGCGCGAAGACGGACATCAAGACGGTCGAGGATCTGCGTGGCAAGCGGATCGGGATCCCGACCATGGGAAGCCCTCCGTTCCTGTTCGCCAGCCGCGTCCTGTCCGCCCACGGGATGGACCCCAGGAAGGACGTGGAATGGGTCGTGGTCGCCCCGGACGTCGCGGCCCTGGCCCTGGACAACGGGCAGGTCGACGCGGTGCCGCATCCGAGCCGATCGGGTCGATCCTGCTGGGTCTGGACAAGGTCCGGACGGTCGCCGATCAGGCCGAGGATCCCCCTTATCGCGACGAGTATTGCTGCGCCGTGGTCGTCAGCGGGGCCTTCGCGAAGCGCGACCCTGCGTCGGCGGCGAAGGCGACGCGCGCCTTGCTCAAGGGGGCCCTGTGGGTCGAGGCAGAATCCGTCGGCCGCGGCCCGGCTCTCGGTCGAGAAGAAATACATCGCGGCCTCGTCGGAGCTGAACGCCCGGGCGATCTCGAAGCTCAGGTATGGGCCGGGAGTGATCCGCTGCCGGAAGAGCCTCGACATGGCGGCGGCCGAGATGAAGGCCGCCGGCCTGCTCAACCCGTCCACCGACCCGGCGGAGCTGGCGCGGAAGGCATGGCTGGACCTGGAAGGCGTGAACGACGCCTGGATCAAGGGTCTGAAGGTCGAGCACATCGTCGGCGGCGGTCCGCCTCCGCCCCTGGATCGATCGGCGCTCGCCGCGATGCTCTCCTTCGGCAACCTGTCTTATGCCTCCTGCTGCGACGGATGCGGCGGCGTGACGAACGCGGAAATCTGTAGTCGGAAGTCGTCGATCGGACCGGGTTTGTAGGGTGCTCTGCGAGCACCATTCCGGGTTCCTCTGTCGCCAAATCGGTGCTCAAAGAGCACCTTACGAGACCGGACCAACGAGGAGATCGAGGCCTTTGACTTCCACCATCGCGAGAATATCGGTCGAACTGGCGCCGGCGGTCGCGGCGGTCGTGGCGCTGGCCCTTCACGGGTTCCTGCCGAGCCGGCAGTCTACGGTGCCGACCCGGATCTACCCGATGTTGCTGGAAGGCCTCCTCGCGGCGGCGCTGCTGCTGGCGGTCTTGCAACGGGCATGGCGACGGCTGCGACCCTGGAGTCTCCACCACGCACCGCTCCTGGCCGGCGCCATTCTCGTGCTCTGCGCCTGGGACGTCATCACGCTCAAGCTGGCCTGGTTGCCGCTGCCTTATTTCCCCGGCCCGGACATGGTCTTCCAGGGCATGCTGGACGACCGGACGCTCCTCTTCGAGAGCACGTATCACTCGTTGTTCTTGCTGCTGAGCGGCTATTCCGCGGGCGTGGCCGCGGGCCTCGTCAGCGGGATCCTCATCGGGTGGTTCCGGGGCATCCGCTACTGGGGCATGCCGGTGATGAAGGTGGTCGGGCCGATCCCCGCGACGGCTTATATCCCGCTGGTGATGGCGCTGTTCACCAACGCGTTCGTCTCGGGGAGTGCGCTGATCGCCATGGCGGTCTGGTTCCCGGTGACGATGCTGACCAGCTCGGGCATCGCGAACGTGCCCGTCTCATACCTGGACGTGGCCCGGACGCTGGGGGCGGGGCGAGGCTACCTGATCTTCCGGGTCGCGATCCCGGCGGCGATGCCGAGCATCTTCCTCGGCCTGTTCATGGGGCTGGGCGCGTCGTTCCTGACCCTGATCGTCGCCGAGACCGTCGGGGTGAAATCCGGGCTGGGCTGGTATCTCAAGTGGCAACAGGGTTATGTGGAGTATGCCAAGGTCTACGCGGCCCTGATCATCATGGCGGCATTCTTTTCGGGACTCATGACGCTATTATTTAGAGTGCGAGATTGGGTCCTCGGCTGGCAGAAGGGCGTGATCCGGTGGTGATGAGCGGTCGAAATGGTGACATGCCCGCTGAAGCATCATCCCTGCGGATCGATGATGTCGGCATGGAGTTCCGCACGGCCGACGGGGCGACCGTCCGCGCCCTGGACGGCATTTCGCTCTCGGTCGCGGCGGGGGAGATGGTGTCGCTGATCGGGCCGAGCGGATGCGGCAAGTTGACGCTGCTGCGGCTGATCGCAGGGCTGGAGCGGCCGACGTCGGGAAGGCTGAGCGTCGGGACCGAGCCGATCGACGGCCCCGGCGCCGGACGCGGGTTGATGTTCCAGGACCCGAACCTGTTCCCCTGGTTGAGCGTCCGTCGCAACATCCAGGCCGGGCTGGTGGCGCGCGGTGTGCTCCACCGACATCGGCCGGAGGTGGAGGGGTTCCTCCGCCTGGTCGGGCTCGAGGCGTTTGGCGACCACTATCCGCACCAGCTCTCCGGCGGCATGGCGCAGCGGGCGGCCCTGGCCCGGGCCCTGATCAATCACCCGCAGGTCCTGCTGCTCGACGAGCCGCTCGGGGCCCTCGACCAGTTCACCCGGATGCGGATGCAGGACGAGGTCCTGCGGCTCTGGCGGGCGCGGGGCACGACGATGGTCCTGGTCACGCACGATATCGACGAGGCCATTTACATGAGCGATCGGATCGTCATCATGACCCCGCGTCCGGGTCGCGTCGAGCGATCGATCGAGGTCGGCCTGGGACGGCCCCGCCAGCGCAACAGCGGCCCATTTCTGGAACTCCGTGCCGAGATCCTGGAGATGCTGCACTTCGCCGGCGGCGGGACGGACGATCTCGAGGACTCGGGACCGAGTCGAACGCCGGCCTGGTCGCAGGAGGCACGGACATGAGCGATCGAGCACGAACGCGCGTCGGTTTGATGCTGGCCGTCGCGGCGCTCATCGCCTGCGTCGGAGTCGCGGCGTTCTTCGTCGTGCGACGTCCGGGCAACGGACCGCCGGCCGCGGAAGACTCCCTGCCGGAGCCCGGGTCCGAGACTTACCGGGCGATGGTCTCGGCGTTCTACGCGGGCGTGGCCGCGCTCGACGTCGAGGCGAACGAACAGGCGCGGACGTCCCTGACGCGCGCGTCGGAGCTGGTCCCCGCGGAGCCGTCGGCGTGGGCGAACCTCGGTGTCGTGGAGGTGCGGAAGCCGGATTATGAGGCCGCGGCCAGGGACCTGGAGCGGGCCCGGGGGCTGGCACCCGATAGCGCCGCGATCGAGCGGATGCTCGGCCTGCTCGCGGGCCTGACCGCCAAGGACGGTCAATATGCCGAGGCGATCGCGCACCTGCGGCGGGCGGTCGAGCTCGACCCGCGCGACCTGAAGGCGCGGTTCGCCCTGATCAAGGAGGTCGAGCGCCAGGCGGAGCCCGGCGGCGACGCCGAGGCCCTCCGGATGGCGGGCGCGTTGATGGAATTGCAGCCCGACAATCTCGACGTGCTGCTCGAGCGGGCGCGGCTGGCCGTCAAGCTCGGCGACGCCCAGGCGCTCGGCGACACGGTCGCGCGACTCGGTCGGCTGGCCCCGTCCTGGCCGGAACAGGCACGAGCGATCTACCGCGATCTCGAGCGGGCCGCGAGGGCCAACCCGCGCTCGGCCGTGACCCTCATCCTTCGCCTGCGCAACGTGCTGGTGAGGAGCCCCGACTTTCGCCGGGGCCAGGCCGCGGTCGAGACGCCGGTCGGGACGATCGGCACGCCGATCGAGACCTTCCTCAGGCTGGCCGACCCGCCGCCCTCGCCCTCGCCGCCGGATGACGCGATCGCTTTCGCGGTCGAGCCGATGGCCGAGGCAAGCGCCTCACGATGGGATACGATCCTGGCCGTTCCGATGACCGCCGCAGGACCTCCGACCCTGTTCGCGGCCAACGGCCGAGAGGTGCGGCGGGTCGATGGGACGGGGGCCGTCCTGCCGTTCCCCGGCGGTCCGCAGGCGGTGGCCCCGTCGCCGAGCGGGGTCCTCGCCGTGGACTGGAACTCCGACTACCGGATGGACCTCGTCCTCGCCGGCGCCGGCGGGCTGAAGGTCTTCGAGCAGAAGGAAGACGGCACGTTCGCCGATGTCACCGCGGCCACCAAGCTCGATCCGGGCATCCTGGGAGCCGGTGCCTTCGGCGTCTGGGCGGCGGACATCGAGATGGACGGCGACCTCGACCTGGTGCTGGGGGCCGGGCAGGGGAGGGCGTCCGTGCTGCGAAACAACGGCGACGGCACGTTCACCGAGGTGCCGGTCTTCGAAGGCGCCACCGACCTCCGCGACTTCGCCTGGGCCGACCTCGACGCCGACGGCGACCCGGACGCCGCGCTGCTGGATGCGAGGGGCGGACTCCTCATCTATTCCAACGAACGCGCGGGCCGATTCACGACTCGGCCGGTCCCGGAGGAGCTCGGCACGCTCGCGGCCCTGGCCGTCACCGACCTCAATGGCGACGGCATCATGGACCTGCTGGCGATGCGACCCGATGGGACCGTCCTAGGGATCTTGGACCGCGAGGACGGGCATGCCTGGGAGGTGGGCGAGGTGGTCGACTCACCGGGGTCGGTCGGGAATGCCCCGCGCCTCCTTGTCGCGGACATGGACAACAACGGGGCGGCCGACCTGATCGGCTGGGGGTCGTCGGGCGGATGGATGGCGATTGCCGGCCAGGGGGCTAGCTTCCGCACCGATCACCGCGCCGGCCGGGCTCGGTGTCTTCGCCGTCGCCGACCTGAACGCCGACGGCCGACTCGACCTGGTGGGTCTTTCGGACGCAGGTCAGCCCGCCCGAGGCCTCGGTCGAGGGACCAAGGATTACCACTGGCAGGTCATCCGGCCTCGGGGCGCCAAGACCTTCGGTGACGGCCGGATCAATTCGTTCGGCCTTGGCGGCGAGGTCGCAAGTCCGGGCCGGCCTGCTCGTCCAGAAGCAGGTGATCGCCGGGCCGATCCTCCACTTCGGCCTGGGGGATCAGAGCAAGTCCGACGTCGTGCGGATCGTCTGGCCCAACGGGACCACTCAGGCCGAGTTCGATGCGAAGGCCGATCAGGAGATCGTCGCCGAGCAGCGGCTCAAAGGGTCCTGCCCCTTCCTGTACGCCTTCGACGGGACCGCGGTGCGATTCGTCACGGACTTCATCTGGAGGTCGCCGCTGGGCCTTCGCATCAACGCCCAGGACACGGCCGGCGCCGGCCAGACCGAGGACTGGGTGAAGATCCGCGGCGACCAGCTCGCGCCGAGAAACGGGTCCTACGACGTGCGGATCACCGCCGAGCTGTGGGAGACCCATTACTGGGACCACGTCGCGCTGATGGTGGTCGACCACCCGTCGGGGACCGAGGTCTTCGTCGACGAGCGATTCGCCCGTCAGCCGCCGCCGCTGGCCGTGCAGGCCACCGGGCCGCTCCATCCCGTCGCCTATGCCCGCGACGACCGGGGCCGCGACGTGACCGAGGCGGTCTCCGCCCGCGACGGCCGATACCTCGATCACTTCGATCGGGGCTTCTATCAGGGCGTGGCCCGCGATCACTGGGTCGAGGTCGAGCTCGGCGACGACGTGCCGCGCGACCGGCCGATCCGGCTCGTCGCGTACGGCTGGATCCATCCGACGGATAGCTCGATCAACGTCGCGATCGGGCAGGGGGGCCGGGTCAAGCCGCAGGGGCTGGTCCTGGAGGTCCCGGCGCCCGATGGGACCTGGACCGTCGCGCGCCCCGACCTGGGCTTTCCGGCGGGCAAGAACAAGACGATCCTCGTCGATCTCGACGGCATCTTCGCCCCGAGCGGACCGCGTCGATTCCGGCTCCGCACCAACCTGGAAGTCTTCTGGGATTCGCTCGCCGTCGCCGTGGCCGCACCCGAGACGTCGCTGAAGACGCAACGGCTCGCCCCGCAGTCGGCCGAGCTGCGGGCTCGCGGCTATTCGCTGATGACGCAGGCAAACGCCAGCTCGCCCGAGCTGCCGCATTACGACACGATCACCGGCACGGGTCAGCGTTGGCGGGATCTGATCGGCTACTACACGCGGTTCGGCGACGTCCGCGAGTTGCTGAAGGCGGTCGACGATCGCTACGTGATCGCCAACGCGGGCGACGAGCTGGCCCTCCGCTTCCCGGCGCCGCCACCGCCGTCGGACGGCTGGGTCCGCGATTTCGTCATGATCGGCGACGGCTGGAACAAGGACGGCGACTATAACACGGCCTTCTCGAAGACCGTGCTCCCGCTGCCCTCGCACGCGCAGCCGGGCTACGACACGCCCCCGGCGCGCTCGAAGACGACCCGGTGTATCGCCTCCACCCGGAGGACTGGCGGGAGTACCATACGCGTTACATCACACCCGGCGATTTCCAGAAAGGGCTCACGAACGATCAGAGAACTCCCGTAGGGTGGGTGAAACCCACCGTAGTTGACGCCAATCCCGGTGGGTTTCACCCACCCTACACGGATCTCGAACAACCACACAGGCCGCGCCGGGAGCCGGAGTGATCTCATGAAGCCGTTCGCTCGAGTCGCAATCATCGTCTTCTTCATCGGCCAGTTGATCGCGGTACGCGTGCTCAACGACCTGTCCACGCCCGCCGCGACGACCACGACGACGGCGACCGCAACCACCGATCGCACCCAGGCCCGATACGGGCTCGAGCTGCAAGAGGTGTCTCGATCCGCCGGCGTCAACTTCGTCCACCAGGCGCCCGGCTCGACCCGAAGCTCGATCACATCATGCCGCAGATCGCCTCGATGGGGGCGTCGGTCGCCGTCGCCGACTTCGACCGCGACGGCTGGCAGGACTTCTACACGACCGACAGCTCCGAAGGGGGCCGGAACCGGCTCTACCGGAACCTGGGCGACGGCACGTTCCGCGACGTGGCCGAGGCACTCGGGATTGCGGACGTCAACCGGCCCGGCACGGGCGTCTCGATGGGCTCGCTCTGGGGCGACTACGACAACGACGGCTATGAAGACCTGTTCGTCTACAAGTGGGGCCGGCCCGAACTGTTCCACAACGACGGCGGCAAAGCCTTCACGCGGGTCACCGACAAGGCCGGGTTGCCGGCGTGGGTCAACGCCGGCTGCGCCACCTGGCTCGACTACGACCGCGACGGCCGTCTCGACCTGTTCCTCGCCGGCTACTGGGCCGAAAAGCTCGACCTCTGGCATCTCGAGACCACGAAGATGATGCCCGAGAGCTTCGAGTACGCGCAGAACGGCGGGCGGAAGTACCTCTTCCGCAACCAGGGGGACGGGACCTTCGAGGACGTGACGACGCCCGCCGGGATCAACAGCCATCGCTGGGCCCTCTGTGCGGCCGCCGCCGACCTGCGAGGGACGGGCTATCCCGACCTGTTCGTCGCCAACGACTACGGCGTCTCGGAGCTGTTCGCCAACGACGCCGGGAAGTCGTTCCGCGAGGTCGGCAAGGCGACCGGCATCGGCTTCGCCCCCAAGAGCGGCATGAACGTCGCCTTCGGCGACATTTTCAACCAGGGCCGGCTCTCGATCTACGTGACGAACATCTCCGAGGAGGGCGTGCTGATCCAGGGCAACAACCTGTGGGTGCCCAGGGAGGGGACCTCGGGCGAGTCGCTCCAGTACGAGAACCTGGCCGGCTCGATGGGGGTCGAGCTGGGCGGCTGGAGTTTCGGCGCCCAGTTCGGCGACCTGAACAACGACGGCACCCAGGACCTGATCCTGACCAACGGCTACGTCTCGGCGGCCAAAGGGACGAGCTACTGGTACGAGTTCTCCATGGTGGCCGGCGGCAACAGCGCGATCATCTCGGACGCGAAGAACTGGCCGCCGATGCAGGGCAAGAGCCTCTCGGGCTACCAGCAGAAGAAGGTCTGGCTCAACGACGGCGCCGGGCACTTCAGCGAGGTCGCGCAGGCCGTCGGCTACACCGACACCCACGACGGCCGAGGCGTCGCCCTGGTGGACCTGTGGAACCGGGGCGTGCTCGACATCCTCGTCGCAAACCAGCGGGGTCCGCTCTTGGTCTACAAGAATACGGTGCCGACCGATCGCGCCTGGGTGGATTTCGAGCTGCACGGGACGCGGTCCAACCGGGGCGGGATCGGTGCCCAGGTCCGGCTCTTCTGGAACGGGCAGGAGCAACTGCAAGAGGTGCACGGCGGCTGCGGGTACTCGGCCCAGAACCAGCGCCGGGTCCACTTCGGATCGGGCAAATCCCCGAACATCGAGAAGGCCGTCATCCGATGGCCGTCCGGAACGGTCCAAACCATCGAGGCCCCGGCAGCGGGGCAGGTCCACCAGGTCGAGGAACCGCGATGACCACGACAATCTCCACCCCGATCCTGGCTCCCCCGACGGCAACGCCGGCCCGGCGGCGTCGCATCCTGAGCCTCGATAACCGTTTCGTCGCGCCGGTGTTCATCACGCTGATACTGCTGGTCGGCCAGCTCGGCTTCGGCATCTTGGAGAGCTACACCCGGACGGCGCTGGCGATCCTCAGCAGCATCGCGATGGAAGTGATCCTCAGTCGGCTGATCGTCGGCAAGTGGCCGCACCTGGCCAGCGCGTACATCTCGGGGATCAGCGTCGGCATCCTGATCCGGTCGCCGTTCTACTGGCCCTATGTCCTTTGCAGCCTGATCTCGATCACCTCGAAGTACGCGATCCGATGGCATGGCCGGCACCTCTGGAACCCCTCGAACCTGGGCGTGAGCGCCATGCTCTTCCTGGCACCCGCCACGGTGGCCAGCCTGAGCATCCAGTGGGGCAACGCGGTCTGGCCCATGATGGTCATCTGGCTGCTGGGCTCGATGATCGTCTGGCGGCTACGGCGGTTCCACATCTGCGCGACGTATGTCGGCTCGTTCTTGATTCTCTCCGGGGTTCGAAGCGCCTACACGGGCGATCCCTGGCTGGCGGCCGTCGCGCCGATCACCGGGCCGATGTACCAGCTCTTCGTCTTCTTCATGATCACCGACCCCAAGACGACCGTGCGGACCAAATGGGGTCAGTGCGCCGTCGCGTTCACGGTGGCGGTGGTCGAGGCGATCCTCCGCTTGAACCGGGTGGTCCATGCGCCGTACTATGCGCTGTTCCTCGTCGGCCCGACCGCCAACGCCCTGGAGATCTGGTGGGACGCGCGCCGGCATTCGGATCGCGAGAATCGGAAGGATTTTTCAACCATGGATTCCACGGAGATTCACGGAAAAGAGCATCCAGATCGACTTCCCCTTTCCGTGTGAGTCCGTGTTTTCCGTGGTTAAACAAATTTGAGCATTTCTTCATTTTTCCCTCGTCTCGCCATAATCAGGAGAGGATTCGATCATGCTGGCTGGTATGGAACGCCTGGTGGATCTGGTGGGGCCGCGCGAGACGGGGCTGACGGGCGCCGCGCTCTCGGAGGTCGAGGCCGCGGTGCACGACGGCGACGTTGACCGGCTGGGGGCGACCGACGGCCACTTCGCCGTCACGGCCCGTGACGGGCAGACGGTCCGGCTGGCGAGGACGATCGGCCTGCCGCTCCGCTACTTCGTGGCGAAGCGGTATCACGGCCCGTATCTCGTCGTGGCCGACCGGATCGACCGGCTCTACGAGTATTGCCGCCGCGAGAAGATCGGCTGGCAGTTCGACCCGCAGTACACGCGGATGATCCCGGCGCATCACCTCGTGGAGATCGACCAGGTCGGCTGCCCGGACCCCAATCCGCGGTACCACCGCTTCTTCGCGCCGGAGGTAGGCCGGGGGTCGACGGACATCGGAGAGCTGGGGGCCGCCTACGTGGGCGCGGCCTATCAGGCCCTCGAGAACTGGATCGCCCGCGTGCCGGCCGGGCAGCCGATCGCCGTGATGTTCTCCGGCGGGGTGGACAGCGGGTCGGTGCTCCTGCTGGCGCGGCATGCCCTCGGCAAGCTGGGCCGCGACCCGGGCCTCGCGCGGGCCTTCACCCTCGACCTGGGCGGCGGTGCGGACGCGGCGCAGGCGGAGCCCTGGTTGCGCGAGATGGGGCTGGAATCGTGCTGGGAGCCGGTCTCTCGACCCCGCGTGATCCCCGACCTCGAGGAGGCCATCGCGACCATCGAGGACTATCATCCCCTGGACGTCGAGTGTGCCGCCGCCAGCCTGGTGCTCTTGCGGGCGATCCGCGAGCGTCATCCGACGCTCCAGTACCTGCTCGACGGCGACGGCGGCGACGAGAACCTCAAGGCCTATCCCCTGGAGGATTCGGACCTGACGATCTCGAGCATCCTCAAGAACCCGATGCTCTACCAGGAGGGCTGGGGGATCGACGCGATCAAGCACAGCCTCTGTTACTCCGGCGGGCTCTCGCGGTCGTACGTGCGCACGTATGCCCCGGCGCATCGGCTGGGCTTCACGGCGTTCAGCCCGTACACGGCCCGGTCGGCGATCGCGAAGGCCGTGGCGATCCCGTTCGAGGACCTGCTCCGGGGCGATGTGGAGCGGCTCTACACCCTGAAGGCCCAGGTCGTCCGCGAAGGTGTGGAAGCCGTCACCGGGATCCGCATGCCCGTCTTCCCCAAGCGGCGTTTCCAGGCCGGCGCCGGGGGCGATACGTATCGTCAATGGAAGGTCAGCAAGGCCTGGTGCCGGCAGGTCTTCCTCCGCCAGTGGGAAGAACGCCTCCGAGCCGCGTGGGACCCGGACGCCGAGCGCGTCTCCGGCAACGCCGTCCCTGCATAAGAAAATACGATCTGAACACGAAATACACGAGATACACGAAAAGAACAGAAATCCTGTTTGCATCCCGTTCCAGGACTTGGCCACTCAGATCCGATCCCGGAATTTTTTCGTGTATTTCGTGTATTTCGTGTTCTATCAATGCATTTCCGGATTTGCCAGCCGTATGACAAGCTATCCTCGATCGCAGGCCGAGCGGAGCCGATGGATCCTCGACCGGCGGCCGGCCCGGAACGTCCTCGATCCGATGCGGCCATATGCCTTCGTGGTCGAGTCCGAGCCGGGGCCCGACGGCCGGGCGGTCGCGGTCGCGACGATCTTCCTGACCAATCGCGAATGCCCCTGGCGTTGCGTGATGTGCGACCTCTGGCGGAACACGCTGGAGGAGACCGTCCCCGAGGGCGCCATCGCGGCCCAGGTCGAATACGCCTTGCAACAACTGCCGCCGATGATTCCGGGAGACGGTGCGCTCAAGCTCTACAACGCGGGCAGTTTCTTCGACCCGCGCGATCCCGCCCGGGGAGTATCCGTCGATCGCGCGGCTGGCGTCGCCGTTCGGACGGGTCATCGTCGAGTGCCATCCCGCGCTGGTGGGGGCTCGCTGCCTCGAGTTCCGCGACCGGCTTTCCGGCCGGCTGGAAGTCGCGATGGGATTGGAGACGGCCCACCCCGACGTGCTGGCACGGCTCAACAAGGGCATGACGCTCGACCAGTTCCGCCGCGCCGCCGATTTCTTGATCGGCGCCGGGATCGACCTGAGGGTCTTCATCCTCGTCCGACCGCCATGGCTCTCGGAACAGGAGGGCGTCGCGTGGGCGAAGCGGTCCCTCGACTTCGCGTTCGATTGCGGCGCGACGGCCTGCTCATTGATCCCGACCCGCGCGGGCAACGGGGCCATGGAATCGTTGATGGCGAGCGGCGAGTTCGCCCCGCCATCCCTCTCCTCCCTGGAGACGGCGATGGAATACGGCCTCTCCCGACGGTCCGGTCGCGTCTTCGCCGATCTCTGGGACATCGAGATGTTCGCCGGCTGCCCATCATGCTCCGGGCCTCGGATCGAGCGCCTCCGGGAGATGAATACCACCCAGATGATCCCGGCACCGTATCGTTGTCCATGCTGTCCGGAGACTGGAGCGGATAAGGACGCTCCTCGGTGATCCACGATTTCACTCTCCGTACGCGCATCAGTCGGACCGGCGAACGTCCCAGATCACGATGGATGTATCGGCCAGCCCGGTGGCGATCCGGCTGCCATCGGGGGTGAAGGCGAACGCCGTGATCCCGGGGCTCCGGGTCTCGATCGTCTGGACCTCCTTCTTATCCCCGAGCCGTATGATGCGGATGATCCTGGGGAGGGATTGGGAGTGGGACGGGGCGGCGACGGCGTGGGACGGGGTGTTGATGGCAAGGTACCGGCCGTCCGGAGAAATCCCCAGGAGGCCGACCTCGGATTCCGGGACCAGGATCTCGCGGCGCGGGGATCCCGTCCGGGCGTCGAGCCAGACGATCGTGCTCTCGCGAGGCTCGGAGAATCGGCCTTGCCCGTCGGGGCCCTTGATCTCCTTGTAGACCTGCCTGACGAACGCGATGGTCTGGCCGTCGGGCGCGAAGATCACCCGGGTGAAGTGGGAGATATTGCGGGGGGAATTCGGATCGCGGATCACCGAGGAAGTCTTGAAACGAACGGCGCCGCCGGGGACGTCGATGACGACGATCAAGCCCTGTAAGTTGGTCAAGGCCACCGTCCGGCCGTCGGGCGAGCAGAATGAATCCGCGAGAGTCAGCTCGAAGTCCTCGCCGCCTTCCCTGGGCAGCTTGGGACGGGCGACGCGGCGTTCGTCGCCGATCGCGAGGTCTCAGACCCGGAGCGAACCGTCGTCGAGCGCGGCGATCCCGCGGGAGGCGTCATCCTTGATCCAGATATCGTCGAATCGACGATTTTCCTCGTCGGCGTCGATCGACCAGGTATGGAGCGTCTCGCCCGTCGCGAGGTCCCAGATCCGGGCTTCGGTCATGGAGACCAGGCCCGCGGCCAGGGTCGTGCCGTCGGCGCGGACCGCGATCGAATTCGGAAAGTTATCGCGGAGGACCTTCAGCGCCCGCCCCGTGGCCAGGTCCCAGAAGCGGACGGTCTGATCGCGGCCGACGGAGACGAGCGTCTTTCCCGCGCCAACGAACGCGATGGAGGTGACGGGGTCCTGATGGTCGTCCGGGGTCGCGAGCCGGTCCTGGCCCGTCGTCCGATCCCAGAAGTGGAGCGCCTGTTCGCCGTCGAGCGTCGTGAGCGTATTCCCGTCGGGCGAGAAGACCAGCGGCAACTCCGCCGCGCGGGCCGTCGGGAAGAGGTCCAACTCCCGGCCGGTGTTGACGTCGAACGTCTCGACCTGGTCGCGATCGCCGATCGCGGCGAGGACCTTGCCGTCGGGCGAAAAGGTCATCGCGTACATGCTCGTGGTCTTCGCGCTCGCGAACCGCCCGAGCTGGGCCCCGTCGCTGACCCGGAAGAGCCAGAACTCGTGATCGTTGCTCTCCTTGCGCTGCATGTTCGCGACCACGGCCGTCCCATCCGGCGTGAATGCGACGTCGGTCGCGTGAAACATCTCATCACCGATCGTCCGGACCTCTCGACGTTGCTCCGTGTCCCAGAAACGGATGATGCTCGAGCGGATGATAGCCAGCAGGTGGCTGTTGGCCGCGGGCGAGACCGCGAGCGAGCTGCCCCGGCTGTCTCCGGAGGGTTCGCGGTAGACGATCTTCATCGTGGCGACATCCCAGAGCTGGATGCCCCCCGTATCGGTCACGGTGACCACGGATTTGCCATCGGGAGTGTAGAAGACCCGGCGGACATTCTTCGGATCGTCCCACTCTCCGCGGCGGACCTGTCGGCCGGTGGCCAGCTCGGTGAAGGTCAGTCGGTGGATCATGCTATTCCGCTTCGGGTCGTACTCATTGCCGGCCGCGACGAGGGTCTTCCCATCGGGCGAGAACTCGAAGTAGCGGGTGTCCTCGAGGCCCGAATCGATCCGACGGAGCTTCTGGCCGGTCTTCGGGTCCCAGAGCTGGAAGAACCGGCGTCGATCGTCGGTGACGAGGAGCCGGCCGTCGGGGGAATAGGCGATGTGGTTGATGCCCCGCTCGTTTCGGAAGCGGAGGGAGCCGAGCCGCATGACGGCGCCGGGCGGCAGCGGATCGCCGTATCGATCGGTCCTCGGCGGCTGCACGGGCGATGTCGGGCCGTCGGGCCGGGCCTGGACCTGTCCTGCCGGATCGCCGGGACGGGCGATCCGCAGGGCCGGAGCGGTCCAGGCCAGCGAGGTGAGCGTCATCGCCAGCAGGGTCGCGACCCGGATGCGGGCGATCAGCATCATCCTCGAGACTTCCCGGACCAGCCCGGCGACGGAGGCCGACATCGAGGCCACGAGGGGTGTCGGGTTTGCCAGCAAACGGACGGCGGCTTGCGCGGTGAGCCGGACGAGCTGGGGCGAGATCAGGCTCGACGGCTCGCCGATGCGGAGGATGGCGGCGATGCCGGAAGGGGTCAGGCCGCGTCGGGCGAGGCGTCGGGTGAGCGTCTGGCGGGCGGCGGCGATGCGGCTCTTGACCGTCCCGAGCGGCCAGCCGAGCTCGCTCGCGGCGGCTTCGTGCGCCCGCCCTTCGAGCAAGCAGCGAATGACGGCGACTCGCTGGACTTGCGGCAATCGTCCGATTTCCTCGTCGACGATCGCGGAGACTTCCCCTCCGAGGCACTCGTGTTGCGGCGGGGCCATGGGCTCGACGGTGATCGGTCGTTCGCGGAGGCGTCGCCGATGGACGTCCTTCCGGGCGCGGCGGACGATGCGGAGGGCGACGCCGTGGAGCCAGCTCGCGAGGGCGTCTCGATCGCGGAGCGAGTGGGCCTTGCGCACCAGGACGAGGAACGTGGCCTGGAAGGCGTCCTCGATGTCGTGCGGATCCTCGAGCGACCGGCGGCAGATGGCCAGCACCCTCGGGCCGTGGCGGGCGATCAGCTCGGCGATGGCGGGCTCGTCGCCGTGTGCGAGGAATCGGTCCAGGAGCTGGCCGTCGCCCAGGTCGGCCAGGGTGCCGGAGGCGAACAAGGCCGCGAGGTCGCGGGCCAGGTCGGCGGAGCGCAGTCGATACATTCGAGTCCCTCCGATCGGAATCGTTTCGGTCCCGAACAGAGTACTGCATCGAACCGCGGGCTGGATCGAACTTTTTTCGCGACGACCGCCAGCCGGGAACTTCGGCCTCCTCCCTGCGCGTCGACCGGGAGCGGCGACGACCATACGGCGCGGCTCTGGGACGTCGCCTCCGGCCTGCCCAAGCGGCCTCCGCCCAAGCACGCTGTCCCGGTCATCGCCGAGGCCTTCAGCCCCGACGGTCGCATCGCACTGACCGGGAGCGTATACTGGTCTCGGTCCAAAAATTGAAACAATCCGCGACCCCAGGAACGACGAGAGTTGAAGTCCCGACTTCAACCGGTCCCGAGATTTCTAAAGCCATCATTGCTGGACCGGCTGAAGCCGGGACTCCAACTCGAGAGACCGAGTGACCGACCGGCTGAAGCCGGGACTCCAACCGAGTCGGGACTGCAACTGAGAGCTGATCATGGACCCAGACCATGCTATGTACTGCTGGCGGCGGATGACACCAGAGCAACGCGATGCGACACTCAAGGAACGCAAGCGTTATCCGCGTCCCTGGCATGGTCCCCCACACTATGCCTCGGAGTCTAGCCTGTACCTTGTGTCCGCGGCCTGCTACGAGCACCACCCTATCATCGGAGTCAGCCGACAACGCATGGCTGAGTTCGAGGCGGAACTACTCAAGACCACTGCTGAGCGCGCACAGACGATCTTTGCCTGGATTGTGCTCCCGAACCATTATCACGTGTTGGTCGATAGCGGGGACATTCTGGCCCTGCTCACGGTGCATGGCCACTTGCACGGCCGGACGTCGTTTCGATGGAACGGAGAAGATGCACGGCGAGGTCGACAGGTCTGGCATCGGGCGGCTGAGACGGCCATGAGATCGGAACGGCATTTCTGGGCCACCATGAACTACGTGCTGCACAATGCCGTGCGTCACGGCTACGTTGAGCGCTGGCAGGATTGGCCGTACTCGAATGCAGCGGAATACCTGGAAGACGTCGGTCGCGACCTGGCGGAATGGCGGTGGCGGGAGTATCCGATCCTGGAATACGGCAATAACTGGGACCCACCCGAACTCTAGTTGGAGTCCCGGCTTCAGCCGGTCGGCCGCTCGGCCTCTTGAGTTGGAGTCCCGGCTTCAGCCGGTCGGCCGCTCGGCCTCTTGAGTTGGAGTCCCGGCTTCAGCCGGTCCGAAATGCCGCGGGTGGACTTTCTTCCACCGGCTGAAGCCGGGACTCCAACGAATACCCCCCGCGGGTTCTCGCGGCCAGGGCTTGAGCCGGTCCGTCATCTACCATCCTGTCACCTCACGCGGCCCGACGCCGACATCGATGGATCACGATCAGTTCAGGGCGGGAACGTCTGATTCAACGCCCAGCGACGTATACGAGACGGCGCGGCTCTGGGACGTCAGCTCAGGAGTCCCCAAGGGCCCTCCCCTGAACCGCGAGGGCACGGTCCACGCCGTGGCGTTCAGCCCAGGCGGGCGCTCCGCTCTGACCGGGAGCGCCGACAAGACGGCGCGGCTCTGGGATGCTACGACCCAGAAACCGATTGGATTGCCACTGGACCACGGAGAGAAGATCACGGGCGCCGCTTTCAGTCCCGACGGTATCATGGTAGTGACTTCCGGCAGTGGCGGCACCGCCCGGCTCTGGTTCGCAGCGAATCAGAGACCGATCGGCCCCCCATTTTCCCACGCGGGTCCGATCCGCGCCTTGGCGTTGAGCCCCGACGGACATTGGATCGCTACCGCGAGCGAGGATAAGACCGCCCAACTCTGGCGAACTCCGAGCGCCGTCGAGGGTTCGACCGATCAGCCGGAGATCTGGATCCGCGGGGTCACGAGGAAGGAGATCGATGAATCGGGTGCAATCCGTTCGATCGACCTCGACACCTAGCTGAAGGACCGCCAGGAGCTCGACCGTCTGGGCGGCCCCCCGATCGGCCCGACACGAGCGGGACTGCCCGTCCGCCGGCTCGATGAGAAGGTTCATCTGTCTTCAAGCCAAACATGAAGGAAACTCGCACATGGCTCCAGCCGCCGATGAATCCGACCTCTGCGTCTTCAACGGCATCGACGGGGCGACCGGGAAATACCTGATCCCGCCCATGGACCCCGAATTGCTGATCCGGACCGCCATGGGGGCGGTCATCGACCCCAAGAAGCCGGCCGATCCCGAGGCGATGGCCCGCGCTATCTCCGGCGGAGAGTCCAGCTCGAAGCACCTCAACCAATTGAAGAAAAGGCACGAATCGGGTCAACCCGACTACGGGCCGCGGTCGGGCGTCGATGCCGGCAAGCTGGAAGAAGCCGGCTGGGGCATCATCCTCGCCGCCGGGGCCGACGCGGCGGTCAAGGATGCGCTCAAGGAGCTGCTCGACTTGAGGAAGGCTCAGGCCGGGAAATACTATTACGAGTTTGATGGGTATAAGGGCTATCGCCCCGGCGAATCGCACCTGGATTTCCTGGGTCGGCAGGGGATGGGGCCGGGGCCGGCCGATCCCAAGAAGGTGCCCTATTATCTGCTGCTCGTCGGCGATCCGGAGGAGATCCCGTTCGCGTTCCAGTACCAGCTCGACGTCCAGTATGCCGTCGGCCGACTCTGGTTCGACACGATCGAGGAATATGCACGGTACGCCCGGAGCGTGGTGACCGCCGAGAAGGGCCAGGTCTCTCTCCCGAGACGCGCCGTGTTCTTCGGCGTCTCCAACCTCGACGACAAGGCGACCCGCCTCAGCGCCACGCAGCTCGTCGAACCGCTCGGCCAGGCGGTGCCTTCGCTGCTCAAGGAGGGGCAGCCGGCCTGGGACGTGCAGACCTTCCTGGCCGGCGACGCGACCAAGGGCCGGCTGGCCCGACTGCTCGGCGGCGACGAGACGCCGGCGCTCCTGTTCACGGCCAGCCACGGCATGGGCTTCCCCATCGGCGACCCGAGGCAATTGTCCGATCAGGGGGCCCTGTTGTGCCAGGACTGGCCGGGGCCGAGGGCCTGGGAGAAGCCGATCCCGCGCGAGCACTACTTCTCCGCGGGAGATGTGGCCCCGGATGCGAGCCTGCTCGGCCTGATCGCGATGCATTTCGCCTGCTACGGCGCCGGATGTCCCCGGTTCGATGACTTCGGTCATCTGACCTCCAAGGAGCCGCCGGAGATCGCGCCGAAGTCGTTCCTCGCCAATCTGCCCCGCAAGCTGCTGGGACATCCCCGAGGCGGCGCGCTGGCCGTGGTCGGTCATGTCGACCGGGCCTGGGGCTTCTCGTTCAACTGGAAAGAGGCCGGGCCCCAACGGCAGTCGTTCGAGGACATGCTCATGGAGCTGATGTCGGGCCGGCCGGTCGGGGCCGCGGTCGAGTCGCTCAACCAGCGATATGCCGACCTGTCGTCGGCACTCAGCGGCGCGCTCCAGGACGTCCGGTACGGGAAGCGGCCCGATGCGGAGGGGCTCGGCGGCATGTGGACGGCGAATAACGACGCCCGCAGCTACATCATCCTCGGCGACCCGGCGGTCCGGCTGCCGCTGGCCTCGGACAAGGCCCCCGCCGCCAGGCGGCCGGCCATCGAGACGATCAGCTTCTCGGCTGCTCCGCCTGGTTCGCTCGCGGATGAGAGCCAGATCGAAGACACCCCCCCGAACCCCCCCTTCGTAAGGGGGGGAGATCCGGATGAGACCGCTGTACCGCTTGTGAAGGAAGTTCCGTCCGGCGTTCCACCAAGAACGGCCGCTCTCCCTTCCGAGCCAATCGCGACCGTCGCAGGCGGGACCGTCACCGTGACGATCCCGCTCCAGATCACCATCCGTTTCGGTCCGTTGACCGCGGGCGCCACGTCGGTATCGATCGCGACGGTCCCTGCCGTTGACATCACACTGCCGGACGATCGCGAGCGCGGGACGCCATGAGCCGGACGGCCGGCGGACTTGGCCGCGGGGCGGGAGACTACGCTCTATCCCTCACGGCCGGGTCAGGCTTACAATCTCGAAGCCAACAACCGACGGTCATCAGGTGCACGACAATGCGAAGCACCGTATTAGCAAGACACCGAAACCAATTCGGAATCAAGAGATTTTGAACACGAAATACACGAAATACACGAAAAAAACAGCGAATTCAGGATTCTCGGGAGAAATTCGGGCAATTAGAATTTTCGCCGAATCCAAGTATTTGATTTATTTTCGTGTATTTCGTGTATTTCGTGTTCAAATCTCTTCTGCTCTGAGTCTCTTCAGTCGACCGCGGGCGCCCGGACGAGGAGCGGCATCATGTCTTTCCCGGAGCTCGAGCTCTTCTTCTACCGCCTCGGTGAGGCCGAGTTCTCCCTCGTCATGCGGCTGCGCGAGCCGGGCAACGCGGCCGACCGCGGGACCGAGGCCGTGTCGGTCCGGATCGATGTCGCGAAATTCGCATCGGCGGAGCTCATGAACGACCCGGTCGCCTACGGGAACGAGCTCGGCAAGGCGCTGTTCGCCAGCCAGGTCGTCCGCGAGGCGTTCGACGGGGCCATCGCTGTTGCGAGAGGGCAGGTGCCGTCGCAGCCGCTGCGGGTGCGGCTCTGCACCGATCAGCGGTCGCGGGACGACCTCTACCGGCTCCGATGGGAGTTGCTCCGCAGGCCGCACCCCGAGGTCCCGGGCGAGCCGGATCGGGACGACTGGCTGATGGTGGAGCCGTCGCTCTGGTTCTCCCGCCACCTGTTCAGCGGCGACATGCGGCCGGTCCGGCTCAAGCCGCAGGCCGAGCTGACCGCGCTGATCGCCGTCGCCAGCCCCACCGACCTCGAGCAATGGTCGCCAAACGGCCGGGCGCTGGCCGCGATCGACATCGAGGGCGAGCTCAAGACGGCGAGGGATGGCCTGAACCCGATGGTCAGGAAGGAACTGGTCGCGGACGACCGCGGGCGCGTCACGCTGGCCCGGCTGCTGGAGGGCCTCCGCGACGAGCCCGACATCCTCTACCTCGTCTGCCACGGGGCGATCATCGACGGCGAGCCCAAGCTGGTCCTGGAGCGCGACGACGGGACCGCGGAGATGGTCTCGGGGACGAAGCTGGTGAACGGGCTCACCGGGCTGAGGAACCTCCCGCGACTGGCCCTGCTGATCTCGTGCCAGAGCGGGGGGTCCGACGCCGTGCCCGACGCCGCCACGCCATCGATCCTGGCCGCGCTCGGGCCGCGGCTGGCCGAGGCCGGGGTGCCCGCCGTCCTGGCCATGCAGGGCAACCTGCGGATGGACACCGCCCGCACCTTCCTGCCCACGTTCTTCGCCGAGCTGCGCGAGTCCGGGCAGGTCGACGCCGCCGTCACCATGGGCCGCGCCGCCGTCCGCGACGCGACGGACGCCTGGGTCCCCGTGCTCACCACCCGGCTCGTCGAGGGCCGGGTCTGGTTCACCCGCGGCCTGAACGTCGGCGGCGAGGACGCATTCCGCGCCTGGAAGTCCCTCATTAACCAGATCAATACCGGGAAATGCGTGCCGATCCTCGGGTCGGGGCTGCTCGAGCCGTTCGTCGGGCGCCTCGCGCGAGGTCGCGAGCCGGCTGGCCGCCGCCAACGGCTACCCCATGGCCCTCAGCGGTCGCGAGGACCTGCCCCAGGTGGCGCAGTTCCTCAAGACGGTCTATGACGACAACACGACCCGGCTCGAGGTGATCAAGGAGACGTACCGCGCGCTCCAGCGGCGGTGGCCCGAGCTGAAACTCCCTGATGTCGACGAGTCGGCGCCGGAACAGGACCTGCTCGAGCAGCTCACGAAGACCTGGCGCCAATACCAGCGGGAACGGCCCTTCGAGCCCCATCGCTACCTGGCCGGGATGAAGCAGATCAAGACGATCATCACCACCAACCCCGATGACCTGCTGATCGAGGCCATGCGGGAGGCCAAGCGGACGCCGCGCGTCATCTCGTGCCGATGGGACGGGGTGGCCGTCGACGAGTCGGCGCCGGTCGTGACGGCCCGCGCCGGGCTCGAGCCGACCGGCGAGTCTCCCGACGTCTACCAGCTCTTCGGCCACCTCCGCGACCGGGACAGCATGCTCGTGACCGAGGACGATTATTTCCAGTTCCTCACCGCCGCGACCCGCCGGCAGGGGCAGAAGAAGGACGTCCTCCGCCGCGACGACGACCTGTCCGACGACGTGCTGCGCGGGACGCTCGCCAGCTCGGCGCTGGTCTTCCTCGGGTTCCGGCTGACCGACTGGGACTTCCGGTCGCTCTTCCGCGTGCTCATCGACCAGAGCGGGGGGAACAAGCGGTCGAGCTTCACGCACATCGCCGTGCAGATCGACCCCGAGGACGGGACGCACAGCGAGGCGGTGCGGGCCCGCGACTTCATCAAGAACCTGTTCAGCGAGCTGGTCTCGAGCCGGCAGAAGGGCAAGATCGCCGTCTACTGGGGCGGCGTCGAGGACTTCATACAGGACCTGGATCGCCAATGGAAAGCCGTGCAACCGCCCGCGGCGACGTGAGATCGACGTCGGGGAAGAACGCCTTCGTCGGCCCGCAGCCGCTGCCGGCCAGCCGCCTGCTCTATGGCCGGGACCGGGAGCTGCTCGCCCTGACCAACCGGCTGCTCTCCGAGCGGATCCTGCTGCTGTATTCGCCGTCCGGGGCGGGCAAGACCTCGCTGCTTCAGGCCCGGGGCGGGCTCTGCTACCGCATGGCCGGGGAGAAGTCGCGACTCGCCTGGCCACCCCCCCGGCGTCGAGCGCAGGCCGGGCCGGGCGAAGGCACGGCCGGGGACGACCGCTCGGGCGGGGAGGGCTTCTTCATCCTGCCGATCGTCCGGGTGTCGCACGCGGCCGAGGTCGCCGCGAAAGCATCGGTGAACCGATACCTGCTCAGCGCCCTGGTGGGCCTCGAGCAGTCGCGCCCCGAGGCGGACCGTCGGTCCGCCGAGGCGCTGGCGGACCTATTGCGTCGCGACGGCGAGGAGCTGGAGCCCACGTTCCTCGACCGGCACCTCGCCGCGCTGGTGCCGGACTCCGCGAGGGCCGAGCCCGACGAGCCGGTGCAGACGCTCCTGGTGCTCGACCAGTTCGAGGAGCTGTTGACGCTCGACCCGGCCGACGAGCCGGCGAAGCTGCGCGTTCATGCGGCAGCTCGGCACGGCGCTGAAGGACGGCGACCGATGGGCCGTCTTCGCCATCCGGGAGGATTACCTCGCCCCGCTGGACCCTTACCTGCCGATGATCCCGAACCGGCTGTCGGCGACCTTCCGGCTCGACCTGCTGGGCCGCGACGCGGCCATCGACCCGGTCCGCCGCCCGGCCGAGGAGCTGGGCGTCGCGGTCGAGGAAGAGGCGGTCAAAGACCTGATCGATGACCTGGACCGGATCCAGGTCATGGACCCGCTCGACGGCTCGTCGCAGTGGAAGCACGGCAACTACGTCGAGCCGTTACACCTCCAGGTCGTGTGCGAGTCCCTCTGGCGCGAGCGCGCCGACGCGGGTCGGATCACCCGTGACGACCTCAAGCGGCTGGCCCAGAAACTCGGCGACGAGAGCGGCGTCAGTGCGGCTCTGACCCTCTATTACAACACCTCGGTCCGCGAGACGGCGGAGGCGTCCCGGTCTGCCGGCGTGACCGAGCGGTCGATCCGCAAATGGATCGACCGGGCGTTGATCTCGCCCGCGGGCCTGAGGATCAGCGTCCTCCTGGGCGGCGAGGCGAGCTATGGGCTCAACCCGGCGGTCCTCCACGCCCTGACCGACCGCTTCTTGATCCGACGCGACCAGAGGCAGTCGATCGTCTACTACGAGCTGGCCCACGATCGACTCATCGGGCCCGCCCGCAAGAGCAACGCCGATTGGCTCGCGCGACAGCCCGAGGTCCTGTTCCGACGCGCCGACCGCTGGGAAGACAGTCGCCGCGAGAGCGACCTGCTGCACGGCAAGGAACTGGAAGAGGCCGTGCGGTGGTCCGAGGCCACGACCGAGCCGGTGACCCAGCTCGACAAGGACTTCCTGGCGCGATCGTTGGAGGTGCGCGATGCGGAATTGAAGGCGGCGCAGTCGCGACGACTTGGCGTCACGGTCGCGTGGCTCTCGCTCGGGCTGTTCGTCGCCCTGGTCCTGATCGTGATCGCGGTGGCGCAGACGATGCGGGTGCAGCGATTGACGGCCCAGATGACCATGGAGCAGGGCCGGGCCTATTGCGAGCAGGGCGAGGTGGACTACGGGATGCTCTACCTGGTGCGCAGCCTGGAACAGACGTCCTGGCCCGAGACCGAGCTCCAGCGGGTCATCCCGTTTCAGCTCTCGGAATGGCGATCGAAGCTCCACACGCTGGAGGATCGCGTCGAGGTCGGGAAACCCGTCTGGGCGTTGTCCGTAAGCCCCGACGGCCGGAAGTGCCTCACCAGTGGCGACGACGGCCAGGCGCAACTGTGGGATGCGACCACCGGCAAGACGCTCGGCGAGCCCATGAAAGACCTGGGCCCCGTCCGCGCCATGGCCTTCAGCCCCGACGGGAAGAGGATCTTGACCGGCAGCAAGGCCGGCCCCTCCTCGATCCGGGACGCGCGATCCGGACGACCGAGCCTCGCCCTGAAAGGACCCTTTGCGCCGGCGAAGGTCGTTGCCTTCAGCCGCGATGGCCGGCGGTGCCTCGCCGGCGGCGACGACCACAAAGTGCGAGTCTGGGACGCGGCCTCCGGCGAGCCCCTGGGCAAGCCCATCGAACATCCGGGACCCGTCCTCGCCGCGGCGATGAACTTCGACGGGACGCGCGTCGTGACCGGCGGCGAGGACGGCAAGGCCCGGCTCTGGGACGCGGACTCCGGGGGATCGCTCCATACGCTCAAGGGACACGAGGTGGCGGTGAAGGCCGCGGCCTTCAGCGACGACGGCAAGACCGTGATCACCGGGAGCGACGACGGCAAGGCCCGGCTCTGGGACGCGGACTCGGGTCAATCGATCGGCGACCCGATCAGGCAAGCGGGCGGCGTGACGAGCGTCGCCTTCGGCCACGATGGCAAGACCGTCGTGACGGGGAGCTATTTCGGCGTCGCGCAGCTATGGGATGGACCGGCCGGCCGGCCCCTGGGTCCTCCCCTGCGGCATGGGGGTCCTATTTGGGCCGTCGCCTTCAGCCGTAATGGCGAGGACGTCCTCACCGGTGGCGAGGATGGCGTGGTGCGCCGATGGCATCCGGCGATCCGTCCGCCGGGGCAGCCTCCCCTGCGGTTCGACGGGACGGTGACGGCCGTCGCCTTCAGCCCCGACGGCAAGACCATCTTGACCGGCGACGAGGACGGCCGGGCGCGGCTCTGGGATCTGGGCTCTCGAGGACAGCCCCTGGAGCTGCTCGGAGGTGGTAAGCCGGTGAAGGCCGTCGCCTTCAGCCCCGACGGCAAGACCGCGATCACCGGGAACGACGTCGGCGAGGCCCGGCTCTGGGATACGGCCTCCGGGCAACCGATCAAGCCGGAGCTGCCGAAGCACGACGGCGGGGTCATCGCCGTCGCCTTCAGCCGCGACGGCAAGTTCGTGCTCACGGGTTACTATGATACTCCGACGAAGGGGACGGCGCGCGTCTGGAACCTGGGCTCCGGGCGACCGACCGGCCCCGAGCTGCCGCATGGGGGCCCGGTATGGAGCGTGGCCTTCGGCCCGGATGGCACGACCGTCGCGACCGGGAGCGGCGATGGCACCGCGCGGCTCTGGGACGCGGCCTCCGGGCGCCCGAAGGTCGCGCCGATCCAACATCACGGGCCGGTGTGGGCCGTCGCACTGAGCCCCGACGGCCGGATCCTCGCGACCGGCGACGAGGATCGCACGGCGCGGCTCTGGGATACCGCGTCCGGGCGCCCCATCGGCGAACCCCTGCGACATCGGGGGCCCGTGCGGGCCCTCGCCTTCGGCCCCGCAGGGCAGACCCTCTTGACCGGCTGCAACGAATATACGGCCCAGCTCTGGGACGTGTCTTCCAGCCAGAGGCTCGGGCCACCCCTGGCACTCCAGAAGGCGATCTGTGCCGTCGCCTTCGATCCCCAAGGCCGATGGGTCGCCACCGCGAGCGTCGAGATGGCAACGCGATGGGACCAGCCCCCGCCACTGAAGGCGAAGCCCCATCGGATCGACGTGTGGTTGCGGGTGGTGACGGGACTGAAGATGGATCCGGCGGGCGGGATCGATGTCATGGACGACAAGGACTGGCGCCGGGCCCGGGACGAATTGGAGCCGCTGGGCGGGCCGCCCTGACGTGGACGCGATGTCGCGTTTATGATGTTGCTGATCGTCCCGAACCGTCGGCCCAACGAACCTCGACCGAGGAGCAGACCACCATGTTCGGCCTCGAGCCCGATCGCCCACGCTCATGCTTCACGCGCGTGACACTCACACTCGCGGCACTGGCCGCCCTCCTCGGGACGGTCGGGTCCGCCGCCCGGGCGCAGCCGCCCGGCGCCAATTACGACGAGGCCAGGGTCGGATCCTACACCTTGCCCGATCCGCTGGTCATGGCCGACGGCCGGAAGGTCGCGACGCGCGAGATGTGGATCGACGAGCGCCGTCCCGAGCTGTTGCGGATCTTCCAGGCGGAGGTCTATGGCGCCGTGCCGATACCCCCGAGGCCGATCAAGCCGATGGCCCACGTCCGCTCGGAAGACTGCGCAAGCCCTTGGCGGGACCGCCGTCCGCCGCGAGGTCACGATCGCCTTCTCGGACGATCCGAACGGCCCGAGCATGGAGCTCCTGGTCTACCTGCCGAAGGCGGCCGGGCCCGGGCATCGCGTCCCGGCGTTCCTGGGCCTGAACTTCAACGGCAACCACGCGATCCATCGCGATCCGGGGATCGCGCTCTCGCGGCAGTGGATGCGGAACGACGCCCGGAAAGGGATCAACGACCACAAGGCCACCGAGGCGACGCGGGGCTCCGAGGCGTCGCAGTGGTCGGTCGAGCGGATCCTTGCGCGGGGCTATGCCGTGGCGACGGTCTATTACGGCGACATCGACCCCGACTTCGACGACGGGTTCCTCAACGGGGTCCATCCACTGTTCTACCGGCCCGGCCAGACTCGCCCCGGGGCCGGCGAGTGGGGCTCGATCGGTGCCTGGGCGTGGGGCCTGAGCCGGGCCCTGGACGTCCTCGCGACGATGCCCGAGATCGACGCGAAGAAGGTGGTCCTCATGGGCCATTCGCGGCTGGGCAAGACGTCGCTCTGGGCCGGCGCATCGGACCCTCGGTTCGCCATCGTGATCGCGAACAATTCCGGCGCCGGCGGCGCGGCGCTCTCCCGCCGAATCTTCGGCGAGACCGCCGCTCACCTCAACAAGTCGTTCCCCCACTGGTTCTGCGCCAACTTCCACAAGTACAGCGACCACGAGGATCGCATGCCCGTCGACCAGCACGAGCTGATCGCCCTGATCGCTCCGAGGCCGGTCCTGCTCAGCTCGGCCGAGGAAGACCGATGGGCCGACCCGAAGGGAGAGTTCCTGTCCGCACTCGCCGCCGACCCGGTCTACCGCCTGCTCGGGACCGACGGCTTGGCAGTCACCGAGATGCCCAGGCCGGCCGTTGACAGCCTGGTCAAGAGCACCATCGGCTATCGCATCCGGCCCGGCGTTCACGACGTCACCGTGGATGACTGGCAAGCATTTATGGATTTCGCCGATTATCATTTCGCGAGGACGGGCCGGTAGTCGCCATCTTCGGACGGGCCTTCGAGTGGCATCCGACGGCTCTCCGGAAAGGTCCTGGTACAATGCAATCTGGAATCCACACCCGGACCGAGAGCCCGCGGTCGGGGTGGACGTTCGAGCGGAACGAGACGGAGTGCGGGGGAGTGCAACGATGGCGATCCTGATCCCCGACTCCTGCCCCTCGAAGGCCACCGCCGGGGAGAAGCGGGTCTACGCGATGCTCCGCGACGCGCTGCCGGATCACTTCACCGCCTGGTACGAGCCGGTCGTGCAGGGCCGATTCCCGGACTTCACCCTGGTGGCCGACGATTTCGGCCTGTTGATGCTCGAGGTCAAGGGATGGTATGCCGGCGAGATCGCGCGGGCGACCGATCACGAAGTCGAGCTGCACAAGACCGAGGCCGGCCGGGTCCAGGTCGAGACGCACAAGCATCCGATCCGTCAGGTGCGCGAGTATCTCTTCGCGCTGGTCAACGAACTGGCCCGGCCGGATCACGCCATCCTCCTCCAGCAACAAGGCGAACATCGGGGCAAGCCGTGCTTCCCCTGCGGCTTCGGGGTGCTGCTGACGAACATCACCCGCGCCCAGCTCGAGGAGGCCGAGTTCACTCCGCTGTTCCAGTCCGACCGGGTGTTGTGCCGCGATGAGCTGGCGTCGCTCGAAGGGGCCGGCGACCGCGAGGTCATCCGCAGGCTCAGGCGGCTCTTCACCATCGCGTTCCCGTTCGATCCACTGACCGAGGACCAGATGCAGACGCTCAAGGGCGTCTTGCACCGCGAGGTCGTCGTGAAGCGTCGGCCGGCGAAGGCGGCCTCGGTGCCGTCGGGGCAAGTCCCCGCGGCGGAGGCCGTGACGCTGGAGGTGCTCGATGCCCAGCAGGAACAGGCGGCCCGCGCGCTCGGCTCCGGCCATCACGTGATCTTCGGCGTCGCCGGGTCGGGAAAGACGGTGCTCCTGCTCGCCCGCGCCCGGCTGATCGCGGAGCGAGCCCCCTCGAAGAGGGTCCTGGTCCTCTGCTACAACAAGGCCCTGTCCGCCGACCTGACGGCCAAGCTCGCCGGAGACCCGAGCCTGCGAGGGATCGAGGTCCGCCATTTCCATTCCTGGGTCGCGCACAGACCGGATTGCGGCAGCGCGACGACGAGTCATTCGACGACTACGGGACACGGGCCGTCGCGGCATTCCTCGGCGGGCTCGCGCATTTCGCCGAGGCGGAGAAGTACGACGCGATCCTCATCGACGAGGCCCACGACTTCGAGCCCGACTGGTTCCGCTGCGCGACCGGCTCGCTCCGCGGCGGCCCCGAGGGTGATCTCCTCATCGCGATCGACGGCGCCCAGAGCCTCTATGGCCGGAGCCGTGGTTTCACCTGGAAGTCGGTCGGCGTGATCGCACAAGGCCGGTCGCGGCGGCTGAGCCGGAACTACCGCAATACGAAGCAGATCCTGGAATTCGCCTGGCAGGTCGCCCAGTCGGTCGTCGAGGATGCGGACGAATCCGAGACGCACGTGCGGGTCCTGCCCACCAAGGCAACCCGCCAGGGGCCGGTGCCCGTGTATCGGGGCTGTGACAACGTTGACGAGGAGCACGCCCTGATCGCCCGTCTGGTCGGCGAATTCAAGGAGAAAGGGCTGGCCGAGCGGGAGATCGCCGTGCTCTACCCGAGGAAGGAGCGCGATCGGATCGACACGCTTTGCCGCAGGCTTCGCGAGTCGAACGAGGTCTGCTGGATCTCCAACGAATCGGACCCGAACGGCGGCGTGCGGTCAATCGACAGGCCCGGCGTCCGGCTGCTGACGATCCACGCGTCCAAGGGGCTGGAATTCCCCGCAGTGATCGTCTCGGCCCTGGACCAACTCCCCAACCCGATCGTCCCGGACGAACTGCGCGACAGCAACTTGCTGTACGTCGGCCTGACGCCGCGCGATCGACCATCTCGCCGTGACCTGGGCCGGTCGGAGCGACTTCACCGATCGCGTCCTGCGGTCGAACAAGGCTGTGCCATTGCCGGTCTGATGTCGGGCTCCGGCGACGGATCCCGCAGTTCCACCCCGTGACGTCGCATGCGATGGGGGCACAATCTGTGCTTGCGCGGAGATTGCGCTTCCGATCTGACGGCCACCGCGGATCTTGGATGATTGTCGGTTTGCTATCCCGAGGCCGGAAAGCTTGCCCCCACGATCCGCTCGCCAGACCGCACTCCACGGTCGTGTACAATATCTTATTTGGAGGCAAGGGGACGGATGCGGGGTGGCCCGTGAGAGATCGCGTCGCTGGTCCAGTCCGACAGAGTAGCGACGGAAAAGGTCCGGCCAGGATCGGGCGAAATGACGCCGAATCTATTCATGGCAAGCCATCACGAGCAGCGAGTGAGGAATCGGCGCAACCGCCTCGAGCCCGGTGAAGTTGGGCTTCGGTCGGCCGTGAACGCATCACCCCCCGGGCATCACGGGCCCGAACCCGGAGCTTGGGTCCCGGCGCCACCTGCGACGAAGTGGCGAGGGCGGACGATCGTCCTGGGTTGCCTCGCCTGGTATCTCGCCGTGCTCGGCCTGCTGGTCCTGCTGGCGAGCTCCTCCACCCGTCGGTCGCCCGAGGAGAGCGCGCCGACCGACCGGAGCGAACCCAACGCCCTGGCCCCTCCCGAGGGGCCGGGGCGCCATCAATGAACGTCCGTCGCACTACCGCGCCTCAGCTCGGTCACCGAGGCCGAGGGCGGTGCCCGCTGGAACAGTGCGTCGGCCGCGGCAGTCAGGCCGAACAGCGCCCCGGCGACGGCAAAGAGCGCCCCGAAGCCCCAGAGGATCGGCACGAAGGTCGCCAGGACCGCACCCAGGCCCGCCCCGATGGCGTCCAGGGCGAAGACGGCGAGGGGGTTCGCGGCCGCCCGGTCGAACAGCGCGGGGAAGAATGTCCCGGTGGCCACTGCGATAGGAGCCGCCGCCAGGAGTACACCGGCGAGCGGTAGCCGATGGCCCCCCAGCAGCAATGCGCCGAACCCCGCGGCCGCGAGCGGGAGCAACCATCGCCTCGGCACGAGCGACCCGACCAGGCTGCCCAGTCCCGTGAAGCCCAGGAACGAGACGACCGCGAGGGCCAGGGCGTCGTCGTAGACGTACAGTCGGCGAAAGAGGGCGAGGACCAGGGAGTGCTCGATCAGCAGGAAGTTGGCCCCGATCAGGATCGCCAGGCCGTTGACGGCCGCGTAGGGCCTCCCGGGGATCCGCGGGTCGCCGCGATGTCGGAGCGCGAGCCAGACCCCTGCGCCCGCGGCCGCCATCAGGCCGCCGGCCATCGCGAAGAGCGTGTGGACCTGTCGCATCGAGAGGATGTACCGCACGTTCCCGGCCAGGAACGGTCGGTCGTCGGTGATCGGTATGAAGTGCGGGTCCTCCGGCACCTCGTGCCGGATCGGCAGGTATTCGACGGCCCGCGGGGCGGCGGGGGCCAGTTGCATCGATGCCGCCAGCTCCCCGGCCTCGGGCGCCGCGGCGGACGAATCCTTCCGGGCCAGGATCAGCCACTCGATCGAGTTCCGGTAGGCCGCCGTGGGCATCCCCAGCGATCGCAGGGTCCGCACGTACTGGTCGGTGAGCACGCCTTTCGTGTCGAGCCCGCGAGGGTACCAGATCGCCAGCACGCCATGTTCGCTCAGGTGGTCCCGGAGCAGCCTGTGGGCCTCGAACGTCCGCACCATGTTGCCCGGCTCGATCATCATCTGGGCATAGCCGCCGACGCTCGGCAGGTAGATCAGGTCGAATCGCTCGTCCGACCGCTCGAAGTAGCCCCGCGCCTCGGCCCGGATGGGACGCACCCCGGGTGCTTCGTAGACCCGGCCGAACGCGCGGAGCAGGTAATCGGGGCTGCGCACCGCCTCGAACACGGCCGGCTCCAGCTCGATGGCGGTCACCGAGCGGTCGCCAAGCCGCTCGGCCAGCCTCACCTGACGGCCCCCGCCCGAGCCGATGATCGCGATCGATGAGCCGGGCCGGGTCCGGAGGATGGGCAGCGCCCCGAGGCTCGGGCCGGTGAACCCCACGCGAGGACTGTATTCCCACTGGAACATGTCGTTATAAAATCCGTAATATGCGGCCTTCTCCGGGGCCTCCAGGATCTCGCACAGGCTGTAACGGCCCCATCGCTGGTAGACCGATCGGCATCCCAAGCGGGCCTCGTAGTCGGACGTTCGACTGCATCCCGCGCCCCTTGTACAGCGAGAGGAAGCGGCCCTCGAGCCCCGGGGCGAGCAGCGCCAGCCCCAGCACCACGGCCTCGACGCCCGCCGCGGCCCGGCGCGGGTCCCCTCGCCGAGCGCCGCGATCGACCCGGCGACGGCGAGGAAGGCGAGGATCTGGACGTGCGCCATGCCGAGCGTCGGCAGGGCGGCGCGGAGGAACAGATAGGCCGCCGCCGCGCCGAACAGCGACAGGGCGTACACCAGCCGCATCCGGCCGCCGAGCCGCGACCGCCCGTACTGATACCCGAGGTACTCGCTCATCCCGTAGGCGGCGAAGAAGGGCAGGAAGAGCCCGACGAAGACGGCGATCTGGCCGACCAGCCTGGCCAGCTCGATGTCGAACAGGTGTGCTCGCAGGTAATCGAACCGCTTCGCCAGCAGGCAGCACCCGACCGACACCACCATGATCGCCTGGAGCCCCCACAGGCTCGCCAGGAGCGACCCTCGGCCCGCCGACAGCCGGTGGGCCGCCACGAACGCGCCCAGGGGGAACCCGATGAAGAGCAGGTCGAAGAAGAGCGACGGCATGATGAAGAAGCTGAGCAGCTTGAAGATCGAGAGCGTGAACAGCGCCGTCGCGAACGAGAGGCCGAACAGCCCGGCGGCGACCGTCGCCACGTGCCTCACGCGCAAGGGGGACCCTACAGGACCGCGCAGCAGCGAGGACTGTGCCATCGAAATGCGTTTCTCGTTCGACCGGAGAAAGGAGCGTCATCGATCAGACGGACACCGGTAACAGTCTCGCCTGTCGGCTCGTTCGCCGCAAGTGCGTGGCCCACGATCCTGAGCCGGCGAGGGGGCGAGGCGCCTTGCTCGAGGGTCGTCGCCCCCGACGCACGCGCCTGACGAGCTCCGACGCCCTGTCGCGGCGGGGATGCGGTTCTCGCAGTCCCACGCCGCGGCCCCGGCGTGTTCGCGGACCCGCGCCGGGCTGATCCTGGGCCGCCTCCCGAATCGATCGTTCGCCTGTGTGCTTTCCGACCCCGGCCGCTTACATTAATTGAAGGCTTGGCCCCACCGCGCGGTCACATGCTCCACCCATACAGTCGCCGGGCCGCCCGGCACGGTCGCAGACCGGACACGGGCATATCGCACGTGGGGTTCCGATGCGCGATGAGTCCCCGCAACCAGGAGATGACGCATGCTCGGGAAGAAGACCACGTTCCAGGCCCTGGCCCTGATCGCGATCGGCTCGCTGATGGGCTACGCCGCGGCGACTTCGGAGAGATCACGAGGGGCACTTGCCGCACCGCCGCCCGCCGATTCGCTCAACGTAGCGGCCGAGGACGGGCCGTCGTCCTGCGGCCCGGAAGGATCCGGTCGCGGGACGTTGCTCGCGATGGCCGGGCGGAAGGAAGCCGTCGCCGCCGAGGCGGCCCGGGAGGCCAGGAAGCCGAACATCCTCGTCATCTTCGGCGACGACATCGGCATCACCAACCTCAGCGCCTACAGCGACGGCCTGATGGGCTATGACACGCCCAACATCGACCGGATCGCGAAGGAGGGCATCCGGTTCCTCCATTACTACGGCGAGCAATCCTGCACCGCCGGCCGGGCGGCCTTCCTCACGGGGCAGCACGGCCTCCGCACCGGGCTCACCAAGGTGGGTTTCCCGGGCGCGCCGATGGGCATGAGCCAGCTCGACCCGTCCATCGGCGGCCTGCTCAAGAGCCTCGGCTACGCGACCGGGCAATTCGGCAAGAACCACGTGGGCGATCGCAACGAATCGCTACCGACGGTCAACGGCTTCGACGAGTTCTTCGGCAACCTCTATCACCTGAATGCCGAGGAAGAGCCCGAGCTGCCCGACTACCCGAAGGACCCGGCCTACCGCGCCCGGTTCGGCCCGCGCGGCGTGCTCAAGTGCAAGGCCAGCGACGCGGATGATCCGACCGTCGATCCGCGCTTCGGCAAGGTCGGCAAGCAGACGATCGTGGACAGCGGCCCGCTCACCAAGAAGCGGATGGAGACCATCGACGACGAGACGTCCGCCGCGGCCATCGACTACATGAAGCGCCAGCACGCCGCGGACAAGCCCTTCTTCTGCTGGTATCAATTCGACCCGCATGCACCTGCGCACCCACGTCCGCGCCGAGCACCGCGGCCGCTACAAGCACGGCGACAGCGAGTACATCGACGGCATGATCGAGCACGACGAGACCATCGGCTCGATCCTCAAGGCCCTGGACGACATGGGCATCGCGAACGACACGATCGTCGTCTACACCAGCGACAACGGCCCGCACATGAACACCTGGCCCGACGGCGCGATGACCGCGTTCCGTTCGGAGAAGAACACCAACTGGGAGGGCGCCTTCCGCGTGCCTTGCCTCGTCCGCTGGCCGGGCGTGATCAAGCCGGGCACGGTGACCAACGAGATCATGAGCCACAACGACTGGGTCCCCACGCTCTGCTCGATCGCGGGCGAGCCGGACATCGTCAAGCAAGTGCATGAAGGGCTACACCGCCAACGGCATCAACTACAAGGTCCACCTCGATGGCTTCGACCAGTCGGCCTTCCTGCGCTCGGTGACCGGCACCGCGGCGAACAACAACGGCGTGAAGAGCGCACGCAACCGGTTCTTCTATACCGACGACGACGGCCTGCTCGTGGGCCTGCGAGAGGGCGACTACAAGTACGTCTTCGCCGAGCAGCGCCTGCCGGGCACGCTGGGCGTCTGGGCGGAGCCCTTCACGAAGCTCCGCCTCCAGAAGATCTTCAACCTGTTCCAGGACCCGTACGAGCGGGCGGACATCACGTCCAACACCTTCTGGGACTGGCAGCTCAACCACATCGGGAGCGTCTACGGGGCGATCGAACAACGTCGTGCAGTTCGCCGCCGACGTTCAAGGAGTTCCCGCCGCGCTCGATCCCGCCGAGCTTCTCCGCCTACACGATCATGGAAGAGACCATCGAAGGAATCCGCGAGGCGAAGAAGCGGGCCGCGGAGATGCAGCGCGGCAAGGAGTAGTCCCGACGAGGATCGGAAGCCGCTGGCAGGCGCGATCGATCCTTTCCGGGATCGATCGTCCTCAACACGAAGGACACATCATGAAGTCGCGAACCGCATCCAGGACCATCGCCATCGTCGGCGGGTTCCTCGTCTGGCTGGCCGGCTCCGGGCCTTTCACGACGGGCTATGCCCGGGACGAGCGCCCAGAGAGGGCGGCGATCACACCGGCGGAAGCCCGCGACATCGCCCGGGACGCCTACAGCTACGGCTTCCCACTGGTGGACAACTATCGTATTCAGTATTCGTACTTCGTGGATCGCGGCGGCCCCGAGTTCAAGGTGCGATGGAACGAGATCCACAATGACGCACGCGTCTACACGCCCGATGACAAGGCCATCCAGACGCCGAACTCCGACACCCCGTACTCCCAGCTCGGCGCCGACCTGCGGGCCGAGCCGCTCGTGCTCACCGTGCCCGCCGTCGAGGAAGGCCGCTATTACTCGCTGCAATTCATCGACCTCTACACGTTCAACTTCGCGTACGTCGGAAGCCGTGCCACCGGGAACGATCGCGCCTGCTTCCTGCTCGCCGGGCCGAACTGGCTGGGCGAGAAGCCGGAGGGGATCAAGTCGGTGATCCGGTCCGAGACGGAGCTCGCCTTCGTGCTCTATCGCACCCAGCTCTTCAAGCCCGACGACATCGAGAACGTCAAGAAGGTCCAGGCCGGGTACAAGGTCCAGAAGCTTTCCAGCTTCCTCGGCAGGCCCACGCCGCCCCCGCGCCCGACATCGATTTCGTCAAGCCGCTCACGCCCGAACGGCAGCGGACCTCGCCCGAATTCTTCGACGTCCTGGATTTCGTGCTGCGGTTCTGCCCGACCCATCCTTCCGAGGTGGAGCTGAGGAAGCGATTCGTCAGGCTCGGCATCGGGACGGTCGTCGCCTTCGACGCGACGAAGCTCTCGCCGGAGATTCGCCGGGCGGTCGAAGAGGGCATGGCCGACGCCTGGAGAGAATTCGCCGAATTCAAAAAGACACGTCTCGA
The DNA here is from genome assembly GCA_963777695.1 of uncultured Planctomycetota bacterium. Lineage (GTDB taxonomy): Bacteria > Planctomycetota > Planctomycetia > Isosphaerales > Isosphaeraceae > CAVZRC01. Next base: position 3,009,026 of record CAVZRC010000004.1, on the reverse strand, counting down.
TACCGGGAAATTGACGAGCGCCGATGGCTTCGGGACGCGGGAGTTCCTCAAGGGCCGCTACATCGACCGCATGGCCTCCGCGGTGCTCGGGATCTATGGGAACTCGAAGGAGGAGGCGATCTACCCGGTGTACTTCGTGGACTCCGACGGCGAGAAGCTCGATGCGTCCAGGAAGCGCTACACGCTCCGCCTGGCGGCAGACCGGTTGCCTCCGGTCAACGCGTTCTGGTCGCTCACAATGTATCAGCTTCCGTCGAGCCTGCTCACCGCGAACCCGCTGAATCGTTACCTGATCAACTCCTCCATGCTGCCGGAATTGAAGCGCGACGCCGACGGCGGCCTGACGCTCTACCTCCAGCCCGAGTCGCCGGGCAAGGACAAGGAATCCAACTGGCTCCCCGCGCCGAACGGTCCGTTCTTCGCCGTGATGCGGCTGTACTGGCCGAAGGAAGACGCGCTGAACGGGACGTGGAAGGCTCCGCAGTTGCAGCCGGCGAAGCCGGATTCGCCGGCATCCATCCCCGTCACCGCCGACAACTTCTGCCGCGCCGAGAGCGACCTCTATTTCGCCAGCATCGTCAAGGATAAGGGCTTCGGGAGGTTCTTTCACAACCGCGAGACGACGCCGATCGACCGGCAGACGGTCATCCGCATGAATCGCGACACCCTCTATTCCGCGGCCGTGTTCGACCTCAATGCCGGGCCGGTGACGGTCACCCTGCCCGACGCGGGCGGGCGGTTCATGTCGATGCAGGCGATCGACGAGGACCACTATGTTCCCGCGGTCGTCTACGAAGGGGGCAAGTATACGTTCACCCGTGAGCAGGTCGGCACCCGCTACGTCGTGATGGCGATCCGCACGCTCGTCGATCCCGCGAATCCGAAGGACCTGGATCAGGTCCACGCCTTGCAGGATGCGATCAAGGTCGAGCAGAAGGACACCGGTCGCTTCGAGATTCCTCGCTGGGATCAGGCCGGCCAGAAGAAGGTCCGCGAGGCCCTGCTGCTGCTGGGATCGACGCTCCCCGATTCCAGGCGGATGTTCGGCCCCCGGGACCAGGTCGATCCGGTCCGGCATTTGATCGGGTCGGCGATGGCCTGGGGCGGGAACCCGGAGAAAGACGCCATCTATCTCAACGTCACGCCGAGCCAGAACGACGGCGCCACCGTCTACCGGCTCAACGTCAAGGACGTGCCCGTCGATGGCTTCTGGTCGATCAGCGTCTACAACGCCGAGGGCTATTTCCAGCCGAACCCGGTGAACGCCTACACGCTCAACAACCTCACGGCGAGGAAAGGCGAAGACGGCTCGATCACCGTCCAGTTCGGAGGCTATGACGGCAAGACGCCCAATTGCCTGCCGATCACGCCGGGCTGGAACTACCTGGTCCGCCTCTACCGCCCGAGGAAGGCGATCCTCGACGGGTCGTGGACGTTTCCCGAGGCACATCCGGTGAGGTAGTTGATGGATCGCGATGAAGGCCCCACTGCCATGAGCGAGGAGTGTCCTAGCCTTCTCTTCCTGTTCGATCGCGTCCAATTCCTGCTCGATCTCGCGGAGCAACGTCGCGACGAGGTCCCTCAATCCGTGAACCAGCCCTCCACCGCCGAAGCGGACAGGTTCAACGCGATGATGGCGAAGGCGATCGCGATGATCAGGAAGAACACCGTGGAACCCGCGCCGATCTCTCCGGCCAACCTCGCGAGAAGGACGGCGATCGCGAGCGCCAGTGCCACGAATCCCGACAGTACGGCCAGCAGCCATCGGGACCATCGCCTTTGATGCTGGAGCCCATTCCAGGACGAGAAGAGGACGGCTGCGAGCACGGCGTGAATGACACCCGGAATCAGGACGTGTGGGCCGACGAAAGCGCCAGTGCAGCAGAACGGCACGGACATGACCCCGGCGTACATGGCCAGGATCAGTGTCAGGGCCGCCGCGACGTGCACGTGGGGCGGCTTGCGGGTCTCGGGCGGAAAAACTCGCGCACCGATAACGCCCTAGGAAATTGTCCGAGTATCCCAACCCGCGTCCTAGCGGATGAGCCATGTGCACAGGCGGAGTCGGTTCGGGCACAATGGGGGTTTCTGACCTTCCCACTGCCTTGATACCTCCTCGGGGAGCCGAATCATGGACGGCCGACGCAAGAACTACCGGGCTTGGGATCCCCAACAGAACGGCCAAGTCGCGATCTCACCGCGCGACGCGCTCCCTGAAGACGACCTGGTCTTCTTCCTCATCGATCTCATCCCGCAGCTCAACCTCACTCCCTTTCATCAGTTTTATGCCCAGGAACTGCGCGGCCAGCCGCCGTTCGACGTCGCCATGATGGTGACCCTCCTGGTTTACGCCTACGCCGTGGGCATCCGCTCCAGCCGCAAGATCGCCGCCGCCTGCGAGCGCAATCTGGCATTTCGGGCCATCGTCGGCGCCGATCGGCCCGACTTCCGCACCATCAGCGATTTTCGCAAGATCCACACGGCGGCGCTCAAGCCCCTGTTCCTCGAGGTGTTGCGCATAGCGGGCGAGATGGGGATGGTCACGTTGGGAAATCTGTCCACCGACGGGACCAAGATGGGCGCCAATGCCTCGCGGCACAAGGCGATGAGCTACGGCTACATGGACAAGGAAATCGAACGGCTCAAGGCCGAGATCGACCAATTGTTCAAGGACGCCGAGCAGGTCGACGTCGAGCAAGACGCGGCGCTGGGGAGCCGTCGTGGCGAGGAACTGCCGGTGGAATTGAAACGACGTGAAGACCGTTTGGCCAAGATCCTCGAGGCGCAGCGCGGCTGGAAGCCGAGGCCTCCGCCAAGGCGGACGAGGAACAACGTCGCCGGGACCAGGCCCAAGCCCAGCGGGAAGCGGAAGGCCGCAAGCGCCGCGGCAAGGAGCCCGCTCCCATCGATCCGACCCCCGAGGAGAAGGCGCAAACGAACTTCACCGACCCGGAAGCGAAGATCATGAAGCAAAGCAACAAGGGCTTCGATTATTCGTACAACGCCCAGGCGGTCGTGGATAGTGCGAACCAGATCATCGTGGCGGCGGGAGTGACCCGCGACACCAACGACAAGCAGCAGGCACTGCCGATGGCCCGTGCGGCCCTGGAAAACCTGGAGGCTGCGGGGATCGAGCGGCCCAAGGGGGCCGACGGAACTCCCGTCCCGATTCCGAACACGGCCGACACGGGCTATTTCAGCGCGAAAGCGGTGGAAGGTCTGGAGCAGATCGGCATGGATCCCTACGTGGCCGTCGAGCGGCAGAAGCACCACGCCGCCGCCGCGGAATCGGAAGCCACGGCCCCCTCGTCGGAAGCCAGCGCGAAGGAGAAGATGCAGCACAAACTGCGCACGGCGGCCGGCAAGGCCCTTTACGCGGCGCGGAAGCAGATCGTCGAGCCGGTCTTCGGCCAGATCAAGGGGGCGCGGGGCATCCGCGGGTTTCTGCTGCGCGGCTTGGAGAAGGTTTCGGCGGAGTGGCAACTGATCTGTTTGACCCACAATCTCCTGAAGATCTGGCGGCGTCGCTGCAGCGCCGCGGCGCAATGAGGGGGACAGTGCGCGCCGAGGGCTGGGCTGAGGCCGAAAAGGCCAAAGCCCAGCGGAAGACCAGACGCCAGGCCGAAACACGGGCGAATTCTCGGACACGTTCCTAGGTCGGTCTTCATCAACTCTCTGAGCTTTCTCCCTCATCTCAAGGAGTATTCCCGGTCCATATCGATGAGGTCAAGTCTCTCGGCGATATGCGGCAAGAAACGAGAGGGTACCAGGATCGGTCATTCGAATCCTCGCGAGATCGACTATCATGTTCGGCGAGAGATCAACTCGAACAACAACTCGGGAGGAACCACGATGCTTGGCGCCCTGCGAACCTCGCTGATCCTGGCCGGCGTACTCGCCAACTCGGCATCGGTCGCGACTCCCGCCGAGCCGTCCCTTCCCAACGTGATCGTGATCCTGACCGACGACCAGGGGACAGCCGACCTGCACATCGCCGGGGCCTCCGACCTCGAGACGCCGAACCTCGATGCCCTGGCGCGGCGAGGTGTGCGGTTCTCGCAGTTCTACGCCGCGGCCCCGGTGTGCTCGCCGTCGCGTGCCGGGCTGCTCACGGGACGACACCCGGTCCGCGCGGGGATGCCCAGCAACGCCCCCTCGGAGGTGGGCAAGCCCGGCATGCCGGCCCGCGAGGTCACCATCGCCGAGATGCTCAAGTCGGCCGGATACGCTACGGGGCATGTCGGCAAGTGGCACCTCGGCTACTCGACCGAGACCATGCCCCTGGCCCAGGGCTTCGATCGCTCGTTCGGACACATGGGGGGCTGCATCGACAATTACTCGCATTTCTTCTACTGGGGCGGGCCGAACCGTCACGACCTCCAGCGCGACGGCCGCGAGGTCCAGGCGCCCGGCCGCTTCTTCGGCGACCTGATGGTCGAGGAAGGGATCAAGTTCATCGAGCAGAACAAGGATCGGCCATTCTTTCTGTACTTCGCGATCAACGAGCCGCACTATCCCTATCAGGGCGAGCCGAGATGGCTCGAGCATTACGCCCACCTGAAGTATCCTCGGAACCTGTATGCCGCCTTCCTCTCGACGATGGACGAGCGGATCGGCCGGCTGATCGCCGGGCTGGACAATCTCCATCTGCGCGAGCGGACGATCGTGATCGTCCAGTCGGACCACGGCCACTCGACCGAGGAACGTGCCCACTTCGGAGGCGGCAGCGCCGGGCCGTATCGCGGGGCCAAGTTCAGCCTGTTCGAAGGGGGCATTCGCGTGCCGGCGATCGTCAGTTGGCCGGGACACCTCCCGCAAGGCGAGGTCCGCGCGCAGGTCGCCCACGGGTGCGACTGGCTGCCGACCATCGCCGAGCTGTGCGGCGTCGCGACGTCCAAGGCCTCGATCGACGGCAAGAGCCTCGTCCCGGTGATCCGGTCGGCCGATGCGACCACGCCCCACGACGTGTTGCACTGGCAGTTCGAATCGGGCTGGGCCGTGCGCGAGGGCGACTGGAAGCTGCTCCACGATGTCGTCGACACGACCCGCGTGCGCCGGGCGAGCGGATCGTCGGGGACTTCCTGGTCAACCTCCGCGATGATCCGTCGGAGACGACCAACCTCGCCGCCAGGCACCCGGACGTCGTGGCGCGATTGGAGCGCAGGCGGGCCGAGTGGTCGTCAATCATTGGTCATTAGTCATTGGTCTGAGTTGGGCGCCGGCCTCTCGACCGTTGCGGTGAACTTCTTGCAAAGCCGTAATCCCCGCGGAGACCGAGGTTGGAGTCCCGGCTTCAGGCGGTCGGTGGATCGCATTCGGACCGCCTGAAGGCGGAACTCCAACGAATACAGGAGCGATCTCGGGTTGGAGTCCCGCCTTCAGGCGGTCGGTGGAACGCGCGTGAGACCTTCGGTCGGGCACTCCGGCGGGGTCGGGAGACCCGCGCCGAACGGGTGATCCCCGCCGGTGGCCGGTGCCGGCGTCTCCACGGCCCATTCGAGCGAGGCCAGGAGCGCCAGCACGGCCTCGGGGTTGACCGGCTTGACGAGGTGCTGGTCGAACCCCGCCTCCTTGGATCGGCGTCGGGCCTCGGGCTCGGCGTAGCCGGTGACGGCGGCGAGGAGGTCGAGGCCCGCGTTCAGCTCGGGATCCTGGCGGATCCGGCGGGCCATCTCGTAGCCGTCGATGCCGGGAAGGCCGATGTCCATCAGGATCACCGCGGGATGGAACATGCGGACGGCTTCGAGCCCGGTCACGCCGTCGAAGGCGAGCTGGACGTCGTACCCCTCCAGCTTGAGGATCATGGCCATGCTCTGCGCCGCGGAGGTATTGTCATCGACCACCAGCACCCGGCGCGGGCAGGGGCGCGGTCGAGCCGACGACCGGATCGGCGTCGGGAGGACGATCGGCATGCTCGATGGGGATTCGGTCGCGATTACGTGGCGGTGCATCGGGCCGCGGGGCCGGTTCGGGCCGGATCCTGGCCCGGGCGCGGGTCAGGACCGGGAGCCGGACGATGAACTCGCTGCCCCGACCCGGCCCCTCGCTCAGGGCTTGCACGGAGCCCCCGTGCATCTCGGTGAGGCTCCGCACCAGGGTCAGCCCGAGCCCCAGCCCTCCCTGGGCGCGGTCCAGTGAGTGGCCGACCTGGGCGAACAGGTCGAAGACCCCGGGCAACATCTCAATCGGGATGCCCACGCCGTTGTCGCGGACACGGAAGGCCACGTCGGCGCCCTCGACCGCGACGGCCAGGCGGATCTGGCCGCCGTCCTCGGTGTACTTGGCCGCATTGTTCAGGAGGTTGGAGAGCACCTGGGCCATCCGGCCGGGATCGGCGTCGACGAGCACGCGGCCACCCGGCAAGGCGATCGATAGGCGGTGGCGATGCGCGTCGATGGTCGGGCGGCTCGTCTCGACGGCGAAGGCCACGATCGTCGCGACCTCGACCGGCTCCTTCTCGAGCCGGACCTTGCCGCCGGTCACGCGCGAGAGCTCCTGCAAGTCGTTGACCAACTGGCCGAGCTGGCGCAACTGGTGCTCGACCACGTCGTGCGCCCAGACCAGGTCGGGGTCATCCATGCCGCGACGCTTCATGATCCGCACGGCATTGCGGATCGGCGCCAGGGGATTGCGCAACTCGTGGCCCAGGATCGCCAGGAACTCGTTCTTGCGGGCATCGGCCTCCGCGAACTCCTTGACGCGGGCCTCGCTCCGCCGGAGGTCGTGCTCGAGCCGACGCGGGTCGGCCTCCGCGTCCGGGTCGGCCCGCGCGACCACGATCGTATCCGCGGCCGGGTCGATGTCGCCCGCGACCGGTTCGGGCTCGATGGACGCCGCCGGAGCCCGCTTGCCCGACGTTTGCAAGCACAGCGCCGCCGCCCAGCACGCGACCGCGGCCAGTACCGATGTCCCCGCAGCGCCATCCGTCGGAGACACCGTCAGGGCCCCGGCGATCTGGATGATCCCGCTGATGACCAGGAGGATACCCAGCATCCACACAGTCCTCAGCGATGGGGAGGATGCGGGGCGATTCCGCCGTCGGGCCGAGACGACCACGATCACCGCGGCCATGCCGAGGCAAGCGAGACCGAGCAGCGTACCGGGGAGCGGTCGGATGAAGTGGGAGGCCGTCGCCCACGCGAGCCGCAGCCATTGCGAATCGGGCCGAAGCCCGTCCAAGATCAGGACGTGAGGGTTTACGATCCTAACCTCCGTGCCGCTTCTTTTCGAACGCCGATGTTCGAAACAGACTCCATCCAAGGCTAACGCCTGGGTGCCGCTCGAGGTGACCGGTATCAAAATACTTTCGACGAGCGGTGGCCGCAAGCCGGTATCGTTCCCTCGATGGTCTTTCTCGCGTCGGACGGCACGCCTCGCTATGGAGGGGCCAATCCCGATCCCTCGCGTGACGGAGAGGGTCTTGACGGTCTCATGTGTCGAGCGAACACTGAAACGTGTGGTTCGGATCCATCGGATCGCCGCCAATCATCCGCTCTTCGAGCCGGGAATTATTGCCATGCAGCCGCTCTGGTTCGTGCCGGTCGCGTCGTTCGGCCTCGTGATCGGGATGGCATCGGCCTCCGACGCGCAGGAGGTCAAGTTCTCGGAGTGCCCCGCCCCCGTGAAGAAGACGTTGCAGGCCGAGGCGAAGGGGGCGAAGATCGAGGTCGTCCACAAGGAGAAGGCGGAAGACGAGGAGGCGATGTACTGGGCCGAGGTCGCCATCGGCGGCCGGACCTACGCGATCGGCGTGCTGGAGGACGGCACGCTCGCCGAGATGAACCTGGCCGTGGAGGAAGACGAACTCCCTTTCGAGAAGTGCCCGGCGCCGGTCCAGGCGACGTTCCGTCGCGAGGCGTTCGGCGAGAAGATCAACTCCGTGGGCAAGGACGTGAAGTACGGGGTCACGATCTACGAGGGCCTCGTCCACCACAACGGCAAGCCGTACGAGATCGTGGTCGCCGAGGACGGCACGCTAGTGGAGAAGGTCCTGGTCATCGACGACGAGGAGATCGACCTGGCGAAGTGTCCCGCGGCGGTGCAGGCTACGTTGAAGGCCCACGCCAAGGGCGGCACCATCGAGGGCATCACCCGATCGACCGGGATCACCCGACACACCTTCGAGGCCGAGGTCCAGATCGATACCAAGGTCTACACGATCGAGGTCGCCGAGAGCGGCCTGCTGATCTCCAAGTCGCTCGAGGCCGGCGAAGAATGAGCGGGGCGTGGCAAGGATCGTAGCAGACCCGACACCGCCCCATACGCCGATCGATGGCCGTGACACGCTCGGCGTCAGCGGATCGACAGGGCGACGTTCAGCTCGTGGATGGCGTGCTGGATGTGTCCCCTGGCCCGGGCGTGCCCCGTGGTGTTGTAGCCTTGATTGTTGAGCTGCATGTTGATCCCCTGCAAAGCCCGGAGATCCTGACTCATCCGGCTGTCGGACTGCGCCTGGGTCATCGGCTGGCCCCCGCGACCGCCGCCCCCGCCGAGGCCGCCCTGACGCATCCCCCCGCCGAGGCCGCCCTGACGCATGCCCATGGCCTGCACGTTGTTCATGCCGGATGCGAAGCCCGTGTTGCCGTAGGACATCGATCGATTCGAGAGCTGTCGGATGGCCATCGAGATCGCGTGCATGGCGCGGGAGCGGTGGCCCTGGTAGTCATGATCGATCCGCGCGAGGCTCGAATGCACCGACCGCAGTCGCGAAATGATCGCGCGGTTGTTGCCCTGGGATCGCCCGTAGCCGTAGCGACGACCATAATAACTGTTCCGGTAGCCGCGCCCGTAACCGTAGGCGCGTAAGGCGCGCGTCCTGGCCCCGGAGCCATAACTGTAGGTGTTCGGGAAGTAGGTGCCGTTGGTGCGGGTGCCCGTCGCGAGAGTGTTGGTCCCGGTCGTGGTCGGATTGGCGGTCCCCAGTATAGACGACCGCGTCGCGACCGTCGCGTTGTTCGTGGCGCGGGCCTGGGCGTTGGTCAGGTTGGCCTGGGATCGATTCGCGTGGGCCTGGGCATTATTAGCGTGAGCCTGGGTGTTGTTCGTGCGGGCCGGAGTGTTGTTGGCACGGACCTGGGCGTTTTTTACGCGGGCCTGGGCGTTGTTGGTATGGCCCTGCGCGTTGCGGACCGTCGCCTGCGATCGCGCGTTATTCGCATGCGACGCCGCAGCCGAGCGAGACGCCCTGGGTGCCTGGTAGTTCTGTCGGGGTGCGGAGACGCGCGGAGGCCGCGGGGCTCGCCCGCCGCCCCCCGAATGCCCGCCCCCCTTGCCGTGGGCATCCGCCTCCGGCACGGCCAGCATCCCGATCGCCAATGCCGCCAGCAAGGCCCCGCCCATCCATAATGATCGCGTGTTCATGAAGAGTGCCCCAACCGGGTGCGATGCCCTTTCGTCCCCGGAAAACCCCCGCCGGCCGACGACGCAAGAGCCCGGAGCTTCGCGTGTGCCCTCACGCCGTCTTTTTCGAAGTGACCCCGGGATATTCTATCTAACCCGCGATCCGGTCGGCGGTGTCGCGGATTCCGTTCGGACGTGCGTTCGCCCTGCCGACATCAGACCATGGCGGCCACAATGCGGTGAGAGGCAAGTCCGAGGGAGCGGGCTGGCAGATGGTGAATACCCGACCGCATCCGGACGTCAACCCTTTTCGGAGTCTACTTCGGATCGGATACCCCAGACCAGGCCGAGGTCATCGTGATGCGAGCGATCTTTCCGGCCGTCCTCGTCCTCGTCGGCTGGATTCAGCCGGCCCGGGCCGAGGAGCCGCATACCTTCCGGGGTAAGACGGTCGAGGGCTGGCTCGCCGTCTTTCGCGACAAGGCGGCCAGCGACCTCGAGCGCCGGCAAGCCGCGTGGATTCTCGGTTGCTTCGGCGCAGGAGGGCCGGGCGGCCGTCCCCGATCTGATCGACGCCGCGCAGAGGGCCAATTCCCGGATGAAGCCGTCGATGCCCTGGTCCAGATCGGTTCGGGCGCGGAGGTGACGGTCCCGAACCTGATCGGGCGTTTCCTCAAGCGGGGATGTCAACATCTCACCAGAATGGGCTCGTTTCCCCACGACCCCTCGCTGGAGAATTCACTCGCCAGGATCGGTGGCCCGGCCGTGCCGGCGCTGCTGAAGATCCTGAACGGTCCGAACGGCGAGATGCGCCTGCGCGGCCGAGGCCCTCGGGAGGATCGGTCCCGAGGCAAGGGCGGCCGTCCCTGCGCTCATCCGCGCGATCGAGCACCCCGATCCCGAGCGTGAAACGGAGATCCTCGCCCTCCACGCCATCCGGGCCCTGGGCTGGATCGGACCCGAGGCCAGGGCGGCCATCCCGGCCTTGAATGAGTCGCTCGGGCTAAGAATTGCCGGCACGTTCGATCATTCTTTCGACGTGGTGATCGCCCTGGACCGGATTGCGCACTCCCCAGTCTTGAAGCTGCTGGATCACTTCCTTCGCGACGGTGATTCCCACGATGCGGAGCAACTGGCCTGGCTCGGCCCAAAGGCCCGCGAGGCGGTCCCCGCGCTCCGTACCGCCCTGGCAGATCGTCGGCCCCAGGTTCGCTTTTCCGCGGCGACCGCCCTCGCACGCATCGAACCTTCCGTCACGGAATCGCTCCCGGTGCTCATCGAGGCCCTGGATCATCTCCACGACGAAACCCTCGAGGTCATGGAGGTCCCCGAGGCACTGGCGCGGCTGGGTCCCAGGGCCAGGGCGGCATTGCCGACGCTGATCGGCCTCGCGAAGAAGGGCCCCGATGACACGGGTCTCCTCGAGACCATGATGCAGATCGATCCCGAGGGTACCGGATGCGTGCCCGTGCTGATCGAGGCCCTGAAGTCCGAGGATGAGGGCGTCGTCGATGACGCGGCGCGATGTCTTGGCCTGCTGGGGCCGCGGGCGAAAGGCGCCGTGCCCGCCCTGGCCGAGGTGTTGACGCGCCATCTCGAAGACCATGGCGGCGACCTCGACGCGAAAGTGGGCGCCGCCCGGTCTCTCGGACGCATCGGCCCGGACGCGAAGCCGGCGATCCCCGCGTTGATCGGCGCCTTGAGGCATCGGAGGGTCGTGCACCAGGAAGCCGGCGGCGTTGAGAAAGGAGGGCGGTGCGATTGCGCGATCGCCAAGGCCGCCGCGGAAGCCCTCGGCTCGCTCGGGCCGGAGGCGAGGGCCGCGATCCCCGCCCTGATCGAGGTGGTCCGCATTGCCGACGCGGACGATGTGGATTGGTCGTACACGTATCTCCGCCAGGCGGCCATCCTGGCCCTGGGGCAGATCGGCCCCGATGCCAGGGCCGCGATCCCGGTCCTCCGGGACCTCATGGCAGACGACCCGACGAAGACGTGGTGCCAGCCCGAAGCCGTGATCGCGCTCTATCGATTGGCCCCGGACGGCAAGGAAACTGCCGAGCGATGGCTCGCGAAGCCGATGAGCTACGTGTCGTACCGGATCATGAACCTCGGGCTGGAGGGTCGGGCGATGGTGCTCGGCGCGATGGGGCGGGCGAGCTTCGAGACCGACTGGTTGACACGCCGATACCTGGGACGGATCGATGAGATGCTCGCCCTCGACCCGAGGGAGGATTACGAACACGAGTTTCTCCAGGAGTCGATCGAAGACCTGGGAAGTTTCGGCACCGCGGCGAGGTTGGCCATCCCGCGACTGAACGCGTTCCGCAAGCACCCGAACCCGTGGGTCCGCATCTGGGCCGCCGAGGCCCTCGACCGGATCGTGAAGGGTCCTTCAAGCAGGGCCGATTCGTCGCTACGAACAGGGTCGAGAGGCGCGTACTCCACGTAGGCCGATCGATTCCCGATCCGTCATGCAGCTTGGTCGCGGGAATTGACCTGGCTACTGAACTGGTGGATGAGTCTGCGCGATGCATCTTCCGCCTCGCATGCCCGATCCAGGCTCCAGGCAGGATGATCGACCGACGGCGCGTCCTGGGCCTGCAGGAACAATTGATAATTTCGCTCGATGTGCTGGTTCCAGGGAGCGAGGGACCGTGCATTCTCGAAACTCGATCTCACAGTGTCTCGACTCCGACCGAGACCATCCTGGGCGATCGCGATCCACTCGTAAAACTCGGCCGTCACCGCCGGGTCGTTGGTCCGGAGGAGACCAGCCCTGCAGGCGCGGAGGCATTCGTCAACCTGGCCGATCGAGATGAGATGAAAGGCGTAGAAATAATAGGGCCAGACATCGGGGCTATTGCCGCGAACGGCTTTCTGGAAATCTTCGATCGCCGTGGCGTTGTCCGTCGGGAATCTCAGTAGGCCCCTGCCGACCAAGGCCGCATGGTTCTCCGGCTCGATCTCCAACGCAGCGTTGTACGCGCCGAGGGCGAGGTCCGACTTGCCGCGCAGTCGATAGCACATCCCCAAATTGATGTAACCCGCGACCGACGACGATGCCATCCTCTCACGCTCGGGCAAGAGTCCCTCGTTCTCGAGGGCTTTCTGGTTCGATTCAATGGCCTTGTCGATGATTCGCTCTCTCTGTTGACCATCCCCTATGGCATGGAGCGACCCGATGAGCGCACTGGCCATCTTGTAGAGCAGGCCGGAATCGAGGGCCTCTGTGATGCCGAGTATGCGATCCGCGAGCAAGATTGCTTCCCTCGGCCTGCCGACTCGCAGCAATGTATACATAAGGCTGATCACGTAATAGCCGTTCGATGGGCTGAGCGACACCGCCTTCTGCAAGAAGAGCAGCGAAGTGTCCAGGTCACCGAGGTTTTCCCAGCAGCCGGCCCTCATGAAGGCGACCTGATCGGGCGGATACGCATGGGGCCGTTCTCGTAGCAGTTCCAGGAGGTCATCCCAATCCTGGTCGTTCCGCGCAGCCTCGACGAGGCGTCCCGTTTCGGCGATGTCTTTCGGGTCGGCCTGCCGGGGCGGGGGCGGGGGATCGACGAGCGTATAAAGGTCGGCCGATAGGCCTTCGACGCGACGGATCTCCTCCGGGCTCATCTTGTACCAAGGCTCGTCCATCAAGTCGCGCACTCGGTCGGCTTCGTCGGTTTCACTCTTCCCTTCCGCCATCAAGAAATGAAGTTCTTTGAGCAGCCTGACATAATCTCGAAGATGAGACGAGGTGGCTTTACTGCTGTCGAGTTGGTTCAGACTATCGACTGCCATGGTCAAACCTCGTCGATGGTCCACTGATCTCGCGTCTCCGCCAAATCCGCTTCGTAGATTTCCAGGGGAACGACTTGGGCAGGTTCCACCAGGCCGTGGGTCGCGGTATCTCTCCTGAAGTTGAGCCCGGAGGCCAGCGGTCCGTCCTTGAAGTCTCCCTCCCCCATCTTCCAACAAGAGAAGTCATCCCGCCCTCTGGCCTTGGGACAAAGATGCTTCAACCGGGCGGGTAACCGATGAGCGGGAAGCGACCTCCAGGAGGGAACCACAGACATTCCCCCGGTCGCCGGAAAGACTCGACCTAAAATATCCACGGGGATGTCTTCGGGCTTGTTCTCCCCTTCGACTCGAATCCTGACCCCGAGGGCCGTCGCCGAGCGGTCAATCCGCGGTCGATCTCCATCCCTCTGCATCGACTGATAGATTAGCGGCATGCCTTCACTCGCCGGGATTCGGCCGTCGGGAGCGAGTTCCTCTTGATTCGCTCACTTTGCCGTATTTCATTGTAGCTCCCGCCAGCGTATCGGCCAATGTCGAGCGATCAGGGAACTTGCCATGGGTATCGCCTCCCGGATCGTTCCTCTGAGTCTCGCAGGGTCGGGCATCAGGGCCTCACCGAGCCTTGAGGATCTCGAGCTCGAACAGGGCTTCCAGCCGGAAGAACCGAGCGATCTCGGCGAATTCGCGGGGCATCGTCGTCGCGACGGGCCCGCCGACGCGCGCCGTCGTGTCGTTCAGCGCGCGGCCGTCCTCAAGCGTTGACATCCGCTCGATGTGCGACCGGATTGCGGCGAACTGGGAGCTACGGCCCTCGCCGCCCTGGGCACGCGCCCATCGGATCGACCAGGATGCGAGCCGCTCCGCGAGGCGAGGATCGAAGGCGAGGCGGACATCGGCGGGCGCACCGGCCTCACGGTTCCGGCGCGCGGCGCCGTCGAGGAGGGCCTGGTAGATTCGTGCCGCGGCCGCGGCCCGGCCGGTGGCCGTCACATCCGTGACCTTGGGCTTCGCGGACTCCGCCAGCTTGCTCTCGGCCTCGATCCGGAAGAAGCGGGCGGTCTCGGCGAACTCGCGGAACCGGCTCATGTCGATCGCCTCGACCGCCGGGCCGCCCGGCTGTCGGACGGCCTCCTGGAAGAAACGGCCGCTCTCCAGTGCGGTCATCCGCTCGGCGTGCGATTTGGCGGCGGCCCGACGCGCGGCCAGGCCCACGGGCTGTGACCCGGAGAGCGCGACGCGAGCCGGCCCCGATCGAACGTCCGCAGTCATGCCGGCGTCGCCCTCGGCCTGCCTCCAGAGCTCCGACCAGTCGCCCAACCGCTCGGCCAGTTGGGCATCGAAGATCGCGCCGTCGGCCGGACGCGCCGCGCCCTCTCGCGAGGATGACCGGTAACGGGCGGCCGCTTCGTCCAGGATCACCCGGTAGACCCGGCCCGCGATCTCGGCCCGATCGGCGGGGGTGACGGCCGGCCCCCGAGACTTGAGCGGTCGCTCGTTCTCGACGAGTTGCGGGAGGATCCGATCGATGCCGCGCCCGTCCACCGGCCGGAAGAAGCGGGCGATCTCGGCGACCAGGCCGGGCGCCTTCGGCTCGCCGGATCGTCCGGCCGGGACGACGGCCGCATTGCCGGCGACGCGCGAGGGCCGGCCTTGCTCCAGCGCGCTGATCCGGTCGAGATGATCGGACAGGGCCTCGTAGCGGCCGGCGAGCGTCTTCGCCGCATTGTCCTGGGCCTCCTGCCATCGGAGCGACCATCGCCCCGTCCGCTCCGCGAGGTCGAGGCGGACGGAGACATCCTCGTCGGGCCGGTCGCCGCCCGGTCGAGGCGGAATCATCCCAACGCGAGCCCAATCGTCCAGGACGGTCCGGTAGACCCGGGCCGCGATCAGGGTGCGCTCGGCGGCGGTCGGGTCCTTGACGGGATAGGGCGAGTATCGCCCCGAAGATTGCGGCACGGCGTAAGGATTGAGGGAGTTCGAAGGTCCCATCCCTTGCCCCCGACCCTGGCTGATCGCCCTACCGCCCTGGGCGCGGGCCGTGTCTTGACCGTCGGCGACCACGAGGGCGGCGACGGCGATCATCGCGATACCCGGGGTCAGAGCCCGTCGGCGAGTCGTTTCGAAGGTCCGCACGTTCATGATTCCCACCTCCGACTCGGATCGTCATGTCGGTCGTGTCGCACACGCCGCGCACCCCGCGACGGCCCGAACGACGCGGGATCGCCTCCGACTCGCTCCTATCAACATATTGAACCAATCGACCGGATCAAATTCAACGCGGATCGTCGCGGTTTCCACGGCGAGCCGGCTCCCTGTCCGATCGCCGGCTTCCGGCGTATCATTCAGGGACGGAAGCGACCCTCGTCGTCCCCCGGATCATGCCGGGAGCCGGCTTTCCATGAAATCATAATTAACGGCGCGGTCGGCCGGTCGCCGCTTCGCGATCCCGAGGCTTGGAGCCCCGCGGGGCCGTTGGTAGAATCATGTGGCCTCCGATCGGTGGATGGGCGAGTCGCGTGACGGGTTGAACGGGCGAAGGCGTGGAGCCGGGGAATAGGGGGTATCACGGTCACGCGACGCCAGTCGGCGCGCGGCGGAGGGGCGATCATGTCGGCGACCAGCCGCCAGCTCGTATGGAGCTATGCCATCGCCGCGGTGGGGGTCCTACTCGCGGGGTCGTCCCACTGGTGGCTGGTCCCGCTGATCGGCACTTCGCCGCCGATGCGGTTGATGCTCGTCGGGGTCGTGACGTGCGCGGCCTGGCTGGGTGGGCTGAGCCCGGGCCTGCTCGCGACCGCGCTGGGGCTGGTCGCGATCGTCGTGGCAGACGACATGCCGGGCAATCTGACGAGCCTGTCGGTACGGCTATGGCGGTTCGGGCCGCTGGGGCTGTTGATCACCCTGCTGTTTGCGGGGATGCACGCCCAGCGCCGCCGGGCGTTGCAGAGGGAGCGGGACTATTTGCAGAGCGAGCGCCGGTATCAGCGCCTGGTCGAGACCACGGGGGAGGGGATCTGGGCGATCGGCCGGGACGGGACGACCGCCTATGCCAACCCGCGGATGGGGGAGATCCTCGGGGTATCCCCGGACTCGCTCGTCGGCCGGCCGATGACCGATTTCCTCGCCGATCCCCGCGACGACCCCCGGAGCTGGCTCGGCGCGACCGAGGGTCCGCCGGCCTGGCACGAGATCCGACTGCGAGGCGGCGGGGCGGACGACGGCCGCGAGATCCGGGACGCGATCGCGACGGCGCGGCCGATCGAGCCGGACGAGATCCCCGGTGCCGGCGACGTCGCGGTCGGCCGACATCGCGAGGCGCCGGGAAGTTCCGGCGGCCTGCTCCTGATGGTCACCGACGTCACGCCGCTGAAGCGCGCCGAGCGCGCCCTCCGCGAGAAGGAGTCGCTGCTCCGCAGCTTCTACGAATCCTCGGCCATGGCCATGGGCGTCATCGAGCTGATCGGCGACGACGCCCGGTTGATCTCGGCCAATGCGCTGACCGATCGGTTCTTCGGGCTCGGACCGCGCGCGGAAAGGGATGACGGCGAGGCAGCTCGGGGCGCCGGCGGAACGGCTGGCGATCTGGATCGACCGGTTCCGCCAGTGTCGGGCGACCGGCCATCCGGTCCGGTACGAGTGCCGGAACCTCTGGCCGACCTGCCCGGAATGGGTCGCGGTCACGCTCTCGGCGATGGAGGTCCCCGGCTCGGAAGAAAGCCTGTGCTCGTTCATCATCGAGGACGTGACCGAGCGGAAGCGGACCGAGGATGCCCTGCGCGTGGCGAAGGAGCAGGCCGAGGCCGCGTCGCAGTCCAAGGACCGATTCCTCGCCGTGCTCAGCCACGAGCTCCGCAACCCGCTCAACCCCGTTCTGATCGCCGTCGCGGCGATGCTCGAGGCGAAGGTCGACCCGGCACTGTTGCCGGAGCTGGAGATGATCCGCCGGAACGTCGAGCTGGAGTCGCGGCTGATCGACGACCTGCTCGACCTGTCGCGGATCGTCCGCGGCCGGCTCCGGCTCGAGCTGGAGGTCGTTGACATCCACCACATCATCCGCAGGGCGGTGGAGATCTGCCGCGACGAGGTGCTCGTCGCCGGCCTGAGCGTCGCGACGGACCTGAAGGCCCGGCACTACCACGTGATGGCCGACCACGCCCGGATCATGCAGGTCGCCTGGAACCTCGTGCACAACGCCGTCAAGTTCACGCCGGCCGACGGCCGGATCACCATCCGCACGGGCAATCGTCCGGGTGCGTCGGCGCCCGGGGCGGCCCCCGTCGATGGGCCGCCTCAACGCCTGGTCATCGAGTTCGAGGACACCGGGATCGGCATCGACCCCCGGCTCTTGCCGCGGATCTTCGACGCGTTCGAGCAGGGCCATGACGACCTGCGCGGCCGCGCCGGCGGGCTGGGGCTCGGCCTGGCCATCAGCCGATCGCTCGCCGAGATGATGGGGGGCCGGCTGACGGCGACCAGCGGCGGTCGGGGGCTCGGATCGACCTTCAGGCTGGAGTTGACGACGGTCCCCGCCCCCGCGTCCATTGCCCGGGCCGCCGCCGCATCGCCGGCCGCGCCCCGGCGCCATTGCGCGGACGGGCCTTGCGCATCCTCCTCGTCGAGGACAATGCGGATACCCTGCGATTCCTCGCCACCGTGCTCCGCAAGCGCGGCCACGAGGTCGTGACCGCCGACTGCATCGCCGCGGCGCGCGCCGCGGCCAACGGCGCCGAGGCCCGCTTCGATCTGCTGCTGTCCGACGTCGAGTTGCCCGACGGCAACGGGCTCCAACTGATGCGCGAGCTGGGCGGCCGGGGGGGCTGGCTGGGCATCGCCATGAGCGGCTTCGGCACCGAGGAAGACTTGCAGCTCAGCCGCGAGGCCGGCTTCCTCGACCACCTCACCAAGCCGATCGACCTCAACCGTCTCGACGCCGCCATCCGCCGCGCCACCGGCCCGCTCGCCGAGCGAGTCGACGACATCGAAGCGTTCCGCCCCAGGACCGACGCGAACGCCTCCGGGGAATTCCCGATCGCCCGCACCCACGAGGCGCGTTGAGGCTCGACCGGCGCCCCGGTCGTGAGCCCGGCGACGATCCCGATGGGAATCGACGTCGTACGGGAGCCTGCCGATGTCACCGGCCCGCTCGCGACTGTGACGCCCGGGGGCGACCTGCGACCAACCACTTCTCGCACGCCGGTTCGCCTTCGATCGTCGCATGGAAAACTTGAGTTCCTGTGCCACTCGGTCCTATCAAGAGCAGTCGCAGCAGCGAACCGCCTTAAATTACCACCGCGACGCTCAACAACGCTCGATCACGCCCGATCAGGGCGCATTCCTCGTCGATCTAACACGTTTATTTTAATGAACGATGATTCCCAAACATCTATTTCGGACGCAGAAAGTCGGTTAGAGTCGTGAGGGAAGTCGGTCGAGTATCGCGGATCCGGCGGCGGATCCCGTGAACTCGAATAATTTCGAGCGATTTGTACGAAAAGTTGGTTGTACGGAAAGTGGCCTGCCCAATCTATCAGTAGATTGACGCCGAGCGTTGCATCCACAACTCAAGTCGCCGAAGGCTCTAAGCAATTGCCCGAAAAAGGCTTAGGCACAGGCGGCCATCCAGGCTTCTCCGCGATGTTCGACCGATCGATCGGGCGCCTTGGCGAATTCTTTAGGGCATATGTCCAGAAAACTCGCCCCTCCATGTGATCCGATGGCATTCCATGACTTACACGAAAGGTATCTGAACGATGAGCAAGGTCTCCACGACGTTCGGTGGCAAACGGCTCGGGCTGGGCGTGGCAGTCTTTTGCTTGTGGGCGAGCGTCGGCGCGACGCGAGCCGACCAGATGCTCTGGTACAATGGCGATTTCGACGGGAATTCGGCACTTTACAACGCGGACGCTTCCTCGAGCATGCTGCCGAATAGCGTGGGGTACGTCTATGACAATTTCATCGTACCCGCAGGCCAAACCTGGACCATCGACACGGTCTATTCGAACAACATGATGAACACGATGGATGTCACGTCCGCCGGCTGGCAGATCCTCTCGGGCGTCTCGCCGGGCGACGGCGGTACGATGATCGCCGGGGGCACCGACGCACCCGCCACACAGTCGCAGATTGGCGGCGTCCTCCCGGGCGATTATCAGAAGTACAGCGTGAGCGTGTCGAACCTGAGCGTCAGCCTCGGACCGGGCACTTACTATCTCGCCGTCACCCCGGTCGAGACGGGGGGAGGCTATTCGTACATCATGACCACCAGCGGGGCTGATGCCGTCGGGATGCCCCCGGGTAATGACGGGAATTCTTACGTCGCCGGATCGTTCTATAGCGGCCCGGGCCAGGGAGGCTATGATTTCGAGCCCGCCTCGGATTACGTCATCAGCCCCTACACCGGCAACGCCGACTTCTCGATGGGCGTTAGCGGGATCGTCATGACGTCGATCCCGGAGCCGTCAAGCCTGGTGATGGGCGCCATCGGGACCCTGACCATGCTCGGCTGCGCCTCCCGCCGCCGGCGCCTCCAGGCCTGATGGAACGGCGAAGGGCCGAAGCCGACGGCCTACCTTGGATCTCCGAGGGACACTCCGGCCTCCTCACCCGATGACCACATGACCAATGACCAAGTGGCTTGAGGTTGACGGGCGGGCCGAATGGCCCTAGACTCCCTCCGGAGTTCCGTTCCATGCGATGCCGGGGGTCGTGACCCCGCCTCGCCGCTGGAACGGCACTGATCCGGTCCGGTCCCGTCCCGCCCGTCTCGACCCCCACGAGGGATTCTTCCGAAACGATCGGGCCCGACCCGCAGTGATCGGTCGGCTGGACCGTGCCTTTTGTCCCGAAGTCATGCGGAAAGGATTCCGCCCGATGCGTTCCACGAGCCGGATGCCGGTATGGGTCTCGATCCTGGCGGGGATGACCGCGGGCGGCCTGCTGATCGTCGCGGGCTGCGCCTGGATAAACCCGGGGAGAGGCCGCAGGGGGTCTTCAACCGGATCGGCGGCCATGGCGGCGGCCAGATCATCGAGCCCAAGCGGTGCCTGGTCAAGGTCGTGATCCTCAATCGGCCGTTCAACGACCCGGCGATTAATGATGTCGTCTGGCGTGCCGCCGACGAGCAGGTCATCGCGCCGAAGGAGCGGCATGCGCTCGAGGCCAATGGCCTGCGAATCGGCCGGATCATCGGCGACCTGCCCCAGGAGCTCGAGTCGATCCTCGATGACGGCGGCCCGCAGAATCCGAAGGTGGTCCCGGCGAACCTGCTGGTCGAGAGCGGCCAGCAGCAGTTGATCAGCATCAGCGAGGCCGTCGAGCAGGTCAGCCTGCTGGTGAACCGCGACGACCGGGTCTCGGGCAAGGACTACAAGACCGCCAGCGGCTTCTTCCGGCTGACCCCCCAGCACCAGGGCGCCCATGGGGTCTCGATCCGGCTGACGCCCGAGATCCACCATGGACCGCTCCAGCGCACGTTCCAGGCGATGCCCAACGTCGGCGGCTTCGCCCCCCAGGAGCTGGGCATCCGCGACGGCCAGCAGGAAGAAGCGATCCACGAGCTGAGCGTTGACCTCATGCTCGAGCCCGGCCAGGTCGCCATCATCGGCTGCCGTCCCGAGACCCAGCACAACCTCGGCAGCTTCCTCTTCAGCGAGTCGCCGACCGACACCGACCAGCGCCACCAGAAGCTGATCCTGATCTGGGCGTCTCGCAACCTCACCGGCGTCCTGGACGACCGGGCCAAGGCCGGCGGCGACCGACCCAAGCTGTTCCAGAGGCTGTTGGGTCCGCCCGCGGAGGAGCCCTCGGTCCCGGACAAGACTCCGAAACCCGCCCCGATCGCGAATCCCGGCCCCGCCGCGACCACCACGAAACCCGCCAGGCCCCCCGCCAAGCCCGCGGCCAATCCCCCATCGCCCGATATCTCGACGCCCAGCTCGGCGCCCCCGCCCGAGACTCAGGCGCCACCACCCTTGCCGTCGGATCATCCTTGATCCTCGGCCATCGACCGCTCGCCACCCCCGATTGCACGAGGCGTGAATTGTCGGCGAAGGTCCGTCGCCAGCCCGCCATGGACAGGAAGTCCAGGCCGGAATCCGGACATCTAAGGACCAGGGATCAGAGACCAAGAGAAGGAGCAATGTCCATGGATGGTTACTCCGGCCCGGAGCGGGTAGAGTGGAAATCGCCGCCACTGGCGGCGGTCGAGTCGCGTCGGTGGAGGGCCCATGGTGCCCACGGCCCCGATTCGACCGCGACGCCGCACCGGGGCATCCGGCCCTGGGCGAAAGCGACCGGGCGAGCGGAGCTTCGCGTGATGGCCGCCGAGACCAACGATCCGCAAGGCGAACCGAAACCGGTCCGGCTGGACGGCTCCCGAGGTGAGGGGGGCGGCCAGATCCTCCGGACGGCGCTGACGCTCGCGCTGTTGACCGGCCGGCCGTTCCGGATGTCGAAGATCCGGGCGAATCGGGACAAGCCGGGGCTGCGTCCCCAGCACAGGACGGCGGTGGACGCGGCCGCCGAGTTGGGGCACGCCCACGTGATCGGCGCGTCGGTCGGCTCTCGCGAGCTGACCTTCCGCCCCGCCCCGTACGAGTCGCGCGACCTGACCATCGACATCGGCACGGCCGGGTCGACCGGGCTGGTACTCCAGACCCTGCACTTGCCGCTGGCCTTGCGCGCCTCGGGCCCGGTGCGGGTCGTGCTCGCCGGGGGGACGTTCAATCCCAAGGCGCCGGCCTATCTGTTCCTGGAATCTACCTGGCGCGGCTACCTCGCGGCGTTCGGCATGCCGATGGCCCTGACGATGCCCGCCGCCGGCTTCTATCCCCGCGGCGGCGGACAGCTCGAGGCCTGGATCGAGCCGGCGACGCCCCGGGCCTGGGTGCAGACCGATCGCGGCCCGCTCCGACGCGTTCGCGGGATCGCCGGCGTCGCCAATCTCCGCGACGACATCGCCCGTCGGATGCGCGATCGGGCCGTCGATCGCCTCGAAGCCCACGGCCTCGCCGACGGAGTCGACATCGAGATCGAGTTGGTCCAGTGGTCCAGCCCGGGGCAGGGGGCCGCGCTGAGCCTGACCGCCGAGTACGACGGCACCACCATCCCCGCCACGTTCGTCGGCCTGGGCGAGCGCGGCAAGCCGTCGGAGGCCGTCGCCGACGAGGCCGTCGATCAGTTGCTCGCCTTCGAGGCCGTCCCCGGCGCCGCCGTCGATCCCCACTCGGCCGACCAGGTCCTCCTACCGCTGGCCTTCGCCCCTGGGCGGAGCGAATTCACCGTCAGCGAGGTCACCGAGCACCTCCGCACCAACGTCGACACGATCGCCGCCTTCCTCGACCGATCGATCACCATCGAGGCACCCGAGGCCGAAGGCCGGCCGGGACGGGTCGTCATCGCGGAGTAGGATCGACGACGATTGTCGGGATCCTTGTCGCCTGCGCCTGGACTGCGGATTAGTCCCATCCGCAATCCGCAATTTGAAATTTACTATTGCTTGAGCACGTCTCGATACCGGAGATACAAATCTTCCGTGTCGCCTCCGACCGGTTCATCGACCGAATCCTTCGAGGTGATCATGAGGAATCCGTCCTTGGTCGTATACACCAGGCCCATCGGTTCGAGGATACGGCGGAGATGCTCACCCAGGGTGAGCTTATCCGCCGATGAGGGCCTCCTGACCCGGGAGTTCATGGATACCTCGGCATCCTGCAGGCCGATGGGATCGACATAGATCGGGATTCCCCCCGGCAACTTCGGGAGCCTGGGATTCTTGGTGGTTTGCTTCTTGATCTCTTTGAGTACGACGTCGAGATGGGCGTCCTCGGGATAGTTCAAGGCGATCGTCTCCGGGAGGGCTTCGCAAATGCCCTCCTGCTTCGTGTTCCTGTAGAGTGCGAGGGTGTCCTGGAGCCTGGCCTCCCGGCGCATCCCCGCATAGAGCCCGATCAGGAGCGCCACGACCGCGATCAAGAGCAGCAGGGTGCTCAGCCGGATACGCCGGACGAACGGACTCCGCCGAGGACTCTCGGGCGAGGCCCCGGACTGAGCCGCCGGTATGGGAGCACTCGAAGCGGTCATGGCGCGATCCCTCCATCATCCTCGGGCGGATCGACGTCGGGGTGTTCGATCGCGTCCGGCGTGGTGATCATGATGGCCCCGTCCTTCACCTCATAGGCTAGGCCCATCGGCTCCAGGACGGCCCGGAGCCGCTTCCGGAACGTGATCTTCGGATCGGGATTCGGCGGAAGCTCCGCGAGCGGCGACTTCAGACTCTTGCCGGCCCTCCGGAGGGCATCCGGATCGACGAGGATGGGGACACCCTTGGGGAAGGACAACGACATAGCCGACCGGGCCTTGATCAGCTCGATCGCGTCTTCAAGGGTCGTACCCTCGGGCCAGTCGAACTGGAGCCAACCCGTCCCGAGGGTGCGGACGATCTGCCCCTGGGATCGGCCCTTGTAGGCGGCCAGGGCCTCCCGCAATCGCGCCTCCCGGCGCTGCTGCACGATGAGCGCCGAGCCGAGCACGACGATCGCGAGCAGGAGCAGCACAGTGACGGGTCGAACGGGACGGCCCGGCGAGGAATCCGCCAGGGTGTCCGACGGTTCGACAGGTTGGAAGACCGTAGAATCCATGAAATACTCGAAAAGAAACAAGTGCGGATGTCGATATCTGGACCTTCTCTCCCTCCTACTGGTCACAGTATGACATCGGGCGCGAGTCAATTCCAGGGACTGGGCATCTCGACTTTCGCGTCTTTCGTGCGCTCTCCGATCCTCTGGATCACCTCATCGGCCGGGCTCGGCCGATTCGTGGACAGGACCCTCGGCACCCTGATCCACGCCCGTGAGCGCCGGATGCGCGAGCCGGTAGACCAGCAATGGAGCGCGCTTGCGCGTGACGGCCGCGGCGACCTCGCATCGGAGGTGTCCGCTGGCGCGCTGGAGGTGTTCCAGCATGGCCCGAGGCCCGTATTCTCGCTCGGTCTTGCCGTCCACGGAGGCGACGGCGACCATCAGCCGCGAGGCGTCGGGGAAGGGCGTGACGTTGACGACGTGCAGGTTCCGGAGCACGCCGTCGCCGCACTCGGCGAGCACTTCGTCGAGCGTGACGGCCACCTGCCGGCAGAGCTGGCTGGCCTTGCGGTTGACGGGCCGTCCCTGGTGACCGAATCCGAGCCCCGGAGCGGGCCCGGGACCGGACGAGAGGTGCCGGCCGCCGTGGCCATCTCGCCGCGGCGCCAGCCGAGGATCCCGGCCGTCGTCCTCGCCGACCTCGGCGCACAGTCCCCGGATCCGATCCTTGGTAGGAGAATGGTGTCTCATGATCGCTCTCACGAATAAGAATCTATAAAAGATGAGATCGATCCGGATCGTGCGCCGATATTCGTGGGCGTACGATCGCCCGCGAATCCGTCGGGATTCGCCGGATGGATCGATTCAACGATGGGATGGGGTCAGGGTTTGGCCCGGGCGCGCGGGGGGGTTGTCCGCCGCGGTGCGATGCGATTCAGCGTGTTGGAATTCGCGGCGCGGCGGTTAGCGCGACCCGGGCGCGGGACCCTGGCTCGACGAGACACTCATGCGGTGACGTATTCGCATCGCCGGCCTCCTTCGGGTCGCTTCCCATCAGGACATGGAGTGGAGAGCGTACGATCGCGGCGGACCGCGTTCGACATAACAATCATAGTCGCGCTTCGACCGAGGATCAACCCGCTACCGCCCCGCGGACCGCCGATCCGGCCGCTTGTCCGGCGCCATCGCCGGAAGTCAATGAACCACCAAGGAGTTCCTCGCGTCCGACGGGCATCCGATTCGTCATCGGCCGGGTAGGATCATGGTCAAGATCCCCGGAACAGGAGCCGTCCCATGTTCTCTTCGTTACAACTCGAACGATCCAAGAATCTCGTCGTGACGACGACGCGTCCGTCCTGACTCCTCGGCCGTATGAGCAAGGGCGCTTCATGCTTGGATTGCGCACACTTGAACACAAACCCGAAGCGCGAAAGAGCGCATGATTTCCGCGGATTCATTCGCTCGCGATCCGGGCTCGTAGGAGTCCGGTTCGTGTCGAGCTGTGCGTAAACCAAGTTGAAATACATGGGCAAGCCGCGAGCCGCTCAGAGATAGCCCAGGTCGGCCAGACGCTGCTGGATGACGGCGTCCTCCTCGGCGGTGTACGGCGAATCGTCGCAGGCCGGGGCGGTGACGTGGGCGGCCGCGGCGAGTACCGCGGCGTGGACGGGCACGTCCGCGTGGGTCGTGGTCGCCGGGTCGAGGACCTCGGTCAGGACGCGGCCATCCATGTCGCCGGGGACGGGAATCCCCAGGATCCGCAGCACGGTCGGCGCGATGTCGAGCAGATCGGCGTCGCGGGGCACGCCGCCGGTCCGGAACGCCGGCCCGGTGCCGATGAAGATGCCTTCCATCCGATGGTCGCCCGTCGGCCCGAAGGCCGGCGAGATCACCCGGTGCGTCGTGAAGTCATGCAGGCCGATCGTGCGATACCGCCAGTCGTTGAGGACCACGGTCAGGTCGGGGGCGAGCTGCGCGTGCGGGCCGTGATAGAGCTCATCGCGCTCGTAGACGTGCTCGACCAGCGGCTGGCCCGTCTCGGGATGGAGGATCGTCCGGAGCCCCGCCTTCAGGTCCTCGAGCAGGGGTCGGGCGTCTCGCGGTGCCACGCAACCCTGGGGCTGACGCCCCTTGAGATTCAGGAAGATCTGGCCGAAGTTGCCCTGGGCGTAGGCGCGCGTCCGCGACCAGTCGATATGCCGTCGCGAGAGGAACAGCGACTCGCCCACCCGGTCGATCAGGCTCTCTTGCTTGCCGCGGAACCGGCTCACCCGGTGGCCCCCGAGCCCGAGCCGGCTCATCACGCCGTAGATCCACTCGGGCGTCATCCCCAGGCGATAGCACCAGTACTTCTGCTTGACGTAGAACGAGTCCTGCAACGCGATGTCGCCCCGCTCCAGCAGCCAGACGTTGAAATTGACATAGTGCTCGATCGGCCCGAAGCCGTGGTCGCTCATGAGCAACAGCGCGGCATCCTGCGGAAGGTCCGCCTCGATCGCGCCGACCCCCCGGTCGAGCTTCTGCCAGAAGTGGATCAGCCGGGGCCGCAATGCGGCCAGCTCGCGCTCCCGGCCGCGGGCCACGCGATGCGTCAGGTCCCAGACGTGCCACAGCTCGTGCTGGATGCGATCCGTGGCCATCAGGTCGAACATGAACAGGTCCCAGTCGCACCGATTCATCAGGAATGCCACGGTGCGCAGGTGCTGCTCGAGGAAATCCTGGAGGTCGTCGAGGACGGCCGACTCGTTGCCGCCGTCATGGATGGCCGTCGCCCAGGGGCGATAGGTCCCGACTTCCTTCTCCAGCTCCGCGAACAGGTCCGGGTCGCTGCTGAAATCCGACGCCGACGCCGGGCTGAGGAAATCACCCAGGAAGAAGCCGGGGAACCGGCCGGCCGGCCGCGCCGGGTAGCTCATCGGCACCCCGCCGGCCACCGTCTTCTTGCCATGCTGGGCAGCAATCTCCCAGATCAGCTTCGCCTGGATCGCCCGCGAGGAATTGACCCGGCCACCCAGCGGATCCTGCCCGTGCTCCAGGAACTCGAAGATGCCGTGCTTCCCCGAGTTCTTCCCCGTCATCACGCCCGTCCAGGCCACCGGACTCAACGGCGGGAAGACCGAGCCCAGCACCCCGGAGGATCCTTGCTCACGAAGTCGGGCCAGGTTCGGCATCAAACCCTGCTCGATCAGAGGCTCCAGAACGTCCCACGTCGCCCCATCCAACCCCAGGACCATGACCTTCATCGCGGCGATTTCCTTTCCGGAGCCCAGATTCCCCATCCTGGCCTAACTCACAAATCGTGTGCCAGCCTCCGCGCATTCCTCTTATCCGTCATTCTGCACGATGGCCGTCGGCCATCGAAAAAATGTCCCCTCCATTTTACCTCAAAGCGAGACCGCCAAGCTCTACAAACTATCCAAGCTTCGCAATTCTACAATCTCGCCCCACATGGGCCAGGGATTAATGGACAATCCGCAACCGATCGAAGGATCTCTTCAGGAGCCGGATTGTAGTGAGAAAGGGCAAAACATGCAGCGCGAGCTTCCTCGGAGGAGCCGGCAACGCATCGCCCCCGGCCGAAACTGGAAAATCGACCGAAGCGATTTTCTGCAAACAAGATACGCCAATGTCTCTTGTCGCTCGGATCGCAGAGTGTTCCCGGTCCATGACGATCTCAACGGGGAAACGCTGCGGTCAGGGCGGAAGGACTTGGAGGCATTTGCCCGCACCGGCTGACCTCTTTCTTGAACGACCGGGCGGAAACTACCGATTGTAGGGAATGGCAGGTCTCGAGGTGGATCGAGGACGGTGCGGGCCGAACCCCTTGCGAACCGGGTGATGCAGGCCGGCATCTGACGAAGGTCAACGGGGGTGTCGCGATGGATCGCTCGATCGAGGAGTGGGACGGCTCCGGATCCGGGTCTGGGATCAGGGTGCCCGGACGACGTCGGGCTTCGGCCCGGCGATACCCGCAGTGCGAGGCCCTGGAATCGCGCCGGCTCTTGTCGAAGGCGTCGGCCGCGGCCGCGTCGTCCCTCCCGGCCGAGGGGTACCTCTCTCCGGGGACCGGGGAAGTGGCCAAGGCCCAGTCCTTGATGTCGAGCGCAGTCGGGCCGGCCTTCCAGGCTTATGAGAGCGAGTTGCAGGGCCTGGAGCAATCCTCGGGCGTCACCCGCGCCCAGTTCAACAAGCTGGAGAATGACATCCAGCAACTCGCGGTGGCGATCGACTCGGGCGCCGAGATGAACGAGACGGATCCCCAGGACGAGACCAAGGAGTTCATCATGGTCCAGGACGCGGCCGACCAGGCGTTCGTCGCGGGGAGCGATTCGAAGTCCGCCTGGGACCAGTTGGAGAACGAGCTGGCCAATGGGCTCTCCAACGCCGAGGCCACGCCCAGTCTCGTCCAGCAGACCGTGAACGCGATGAAGGCGGTCGCCCGCGCGGCGCACGTGACGGCGGCCCAGGGCCAGCAGTTGACGGCCGACCAGCAGGCGATCAACACCGCCCTCGGTGCCCATTCCACATCCGAGTTCGGTGGCAGCATCCCGCGCAGTCTCGTGGTCGTCTACTACGAAGGGCAGCTCAACCAATTCGTCCGGGCGCGATGATCGTCGCGCGGTCCTCGGCCTTGCGGGAAGGGCCGTATGGGACGGCTCCGGAAGCGAATCGACGGGGGTGTCGCGATGGATCGCTCGATCGGGAATCGGGCCAGCTCGGGATGGATGGCCGACGACAGCACGGCGATGCGACCGCGCAGCTCGGCGCGGAGACGTCCGCAGTGCGAGGCGTTGGAGGCGCGGCGGCTGTTGGCGACCTCATCGGCCCCGTCCGCCGCGTTCCTGTTGCCGGGATCCGCCGAGGTGGCCAGGGCCCAGTCGATCAGCTCGGGCGGGGCGGGACCGGCATTCCAGAGCTACGAGAGCGAACTCCAACGGCTGGAGAAGGCCTCGCACGTCACGGCGGCGCAGTTCGCAGCCCTGGACAGCGACGCGGAGCAGCTCGCCCAGGCGATCGAGCAGGCCAACCTGACCCCGGCTGCGGTCACCGAGCAGCTCGACAAGCTCCAGGACGCCGTCGATCAATCGTTCCTCGCCGCCGGTGACAAGAGTGCCAACTGGAGTCAAATCCAGACGCAGCTCGACGCGGCCCTCTACGGGACGACGATCACGACCAATCTCCCCGGTCAGACCTACTCTCAAATGCAGTTGATCGCCCGCGAGGCCCACGTGACCCTGGCCGAACACAAGATCTTGGTGGCGGATGCGCAGGCCATCGCCACGGCGCTGGGCCCGCAAGTTGACACCAACCTGGGCGGCACCGCCCCGAGGAATCCCCTGGTCGTCTACTATAACGGGCAGGTCAACCAGTTCGTGCACAAACGATGAAGACCAACGCCGTCCGACAGCTTGACAGCCTGGGCATCGCCTACGAGCTCCGCGCAGTACGAAGTCGACCCGGACGACCTCGCCGCCGAGACGGTCGCGCGCAAGGTCGGCCTGCCGGCCGAGCAGGTCTTCAAGACGCTGGTCGCCCGGGGCGACAAACACGGGGTCTGCTTGGCGATCGTCCCGGGCGACGCCCAGCTCGACCTGAAGGCCCTGGCCAAAGCGACGGGGGACAAGAAGATCGACACCGTCCCGCTCAAGGAGGTCGAGCCGCTGACCGGCTACATTCGCGGCGGGGTGACCGCCCTGGCATGCAAGAAGACCTACCCCGTCTACCTCGACGAGACCGCCCAACTCTTCGACGTGATCTCGATCTCCGCCGGCGTCCGGGGCTTGCAAATCCTCATCGCCCCCGACGACTACATCCGCGTCACGAACGCCTCCATCGTCGCCCTCGCCAAGGACAAGTAATCGAGCCCCACCGATCGCACCCACCACATCTTGATGCATCTTCCATCGCACCGAGATAAGCAACCACGCAGGCAATCGATCATGACAAGATTGGAAGGACTTGGAACTGGATCGGAATGATTGACATCTTCCTCACTTTGGACGTCGAATGGCTGTCGCCCGAAAAGACGACACGTCTGCCTAGAGTGCGTGCCGATGAGATATTAGCCTCGACCGGGCGCGGACGAGCCCCGATCGAAGTTGGTCGGCACAAAGCATTGCCTTTTGGAAATTTAGGAGTTTCTCCATTCAAATTTCGAGGAACCAGTAAGACTTTGGCACGCGTCCTGCTCTTGCTAATAATCGTTACGCAAGACAAGCCTCTCGGCGACGCAAGATCCAAGATGCTTGAAACATTGCGACCCCCATACTGAGAACGGTCTCCCCAACAGGGGAATTGATCGACATCACGAATCACGAGCAAGCGTCGTTCTCCCTGGCTGTGCCCGGCCCCCTCGTTGGGGGCCGGGCTTTTTTTATTCCCTTCTTGGCAATAGCCCGAGTCGACCCGACCAGATGAACCACTACAGTTTCCGGGAAAACCGACACGAAGGCTGAGAGCCTGTAAATAAACCAATTATAGATGACATATTGCGAATTGCGCGTAAATTTAAAGCCCGAATTATCGATGGACTCAGGAATTCGCGATCTGTAATCCGATTCGTATACGTTCACGACAAGCTCCCACCGCATGGAATGAGCCTCGACGCTCGGGCCAAGATCTTCGCGCAACATTCCAGTCGCTCACCTTGCGGTTGCTGAATCCCATCCGGAGAGGATCGGATCCGCGACCGATGCGGTCGGCGATCGAAGCCCCGATCGCGCTGGCGCTCGAGAGCATCTGGCAGTCCCGGATCGAGGTCGATCCGCCCTGCGACGTGCTGCTGACCGGCCTCCCCCCCCGGCTGGAGCTGACCGCCGCGAGGATCAATCGGGTCGAGAGGACCTTGAAGATCGAGATCACCGATTACGCGGCGATACACGGCGGCCCGGCCGGCTACAAGGACTCGCTGCGCCATTTCGGGCGGGACACCGCCCGGGGCCGCCTGATCCACGCCGGGAGGCCGGTCGAGGCCCTCGCGATCGCCAGGGAGTTGGGGCGAAGCCCCGGCCCGGCCGATGTTGACGACCGGGGCGAACTGGCCGTGGCGATCGGGGCGATCCTGCACGGGGGCCTGCTCCTGGAACGACAGTGGGTGGGCCAGCAGGTCAGCCAGCTCGAGATCGAGCGGACGGCCCCGGTCGCCGTGGGCGTGCTGGGCACGAACAAGGCCGGCGAATGGTTCTGGAGGCGGGTCATCGACAAAGGGAGCCCGATCCGGAAGGAACCCACCTGCGCCGGCCTGAACACGGGCGGGCCGGCACCCGCCCGTATCGCCCTGGCGGAATGCCCCCACCGAGACTACGCCGACCGGCTCTGGTTGATCCAGGACGACTGGCCCGCCGCCGGCCTTCGCTGGCATGAGATCATCGACTCCGCCCCGACCGATGGGGTGCCGAACGATTGGGACCTCCTGCTCAAGATGAGTCGGATCAACTTCTGGAATAGCAAGGCATTCTTCTATCCCCAATGGCACATCAGGTCCAGGGCGCGTTGAGCCCGGAGGCGAGTCAAGAGCCCTGTCAACGGTCGGATATATCCCATCGAATTCGGGCGGTGGCCCACCCGGATCGCGTGCCGATCGTCGCGGTTTCGTCCAGCAGGCCGGCCCGCTCTTCATGGCGGGTCGAGCGGTGTGGCGGGCGACGGGTGATGGCGTCCCGGTCGTCGGTCCCGGTCACGCGATTGATCAGGGCGAACGCCCGCTCGAGCGAGCCGAATCGGGCAGGGGTCTCGGCGACCTGCACGCATTTGTCGGCCTCCCGCGTCCGTCGCCTCGCTTTCCTGGGCCGGCGACGGATTCCTGGCCACCCACCGCTCATGCGTGGGACGTCCTGACGGAGAGGGGGCGACGCGCCGGGCTCGCCGAATTCGACGTCGCGAGTTATCGTAAGAGAAGAGGAATTCCGACCCGTCCCTGTAATAAGCGACCGAGCTTGTGCCGCCTCTGCCGAATCGAGTACGGGACGAGAGCGTGAGCACGAGATTGACTTGAGGGTGAGCTGGCATGTCCGTTGACACGACGCTTGAACAGCGCCGGGCTGCCGTGGAGGCGGCAGTCGCCGAGATTCGCGATCAACTCTCGATCCACCTACCGGCCTCGGATTGGCTGGAACAGGTCATCGGTTCGTTCAAGGACGAGCCGGCGTTCGACGAAGTGCTGGCCTACGGCCGGGCGATCCGCAAGGGTGAGCTTTCGGTCGAGGACATCGACCCGTGAAGTATCTGCTGGATACCGACCACATCAGCATCCTCCAGCGGCAATCCGGGCGGGAGTTCGCCATCCTGTCCGCCCGGATCAGCGGGGAAGCTCGGTCCGACCTGGGGTTCTCCATCGTCAGCTTCCACGAGCAGGTCTTGGGAGCCCATGCCTACATCAATCGGGCTCGGAAAGCCGAGGACATCGTTCGGGGATATGCCATGATGGCCCGGATCCTGCGACAGTTCGCGGCTGCCCCGTCGTACAGTTCGACGCCGGTGCCGCGGCGGTCTTCAATGGGCTGGGGGCTCGCCGGTTCCGTGTCGACACGATGGACTTGCGGATCGCCTTCATTGCCCTCTCGCGCGGTCTGACGCATCTGCGCGAGGACGATCGAAGAATAGACTTTGCAGGCGTTTCCGGGTATATTTTCCGACTACGCCTTTGAACTGAGAGATCGATCGTTTCCATTCGAAACTCTTATGCCGCTGAGGTTGATTGGCATACGTGGATAGCGTTAACCCAATCCGACAACTTTCCGACAAACTCGGCGTGGAATGGAAGGCTATCGAAGCTGCCGCCCAGGCTTCTGCCGATCGCATACGATCGCTCAACTCGTCCCTCAACACCTTCACCACCGAGGACACGAGCGTCGTCGTCTTCGGATCGCTGGCTCGCCGGGAATTGACGTCGGGGAGCGACCTGGACTGGGTCCTCTTGGTCGACGGGATTGCCGACCCGGAGCATCTCGAGGCATCTCTCAGCATCGAGTCCATCCTGAAGGAAGAGGCTCTCAAGGGACCGGGACGGGAGGCAACCTTCGGTGGCCTGGTCTTCAGCCACGACCTGATCAACTACATCGGAGGGAGCGATGATACCAACGCGAACCTGACCCGACGCATGCTCCTCCTCCTCGAGTCCCTGTGCATCGGTCGGGACGACGCGTACCGGAGGGTCGTCAACAATGTATTGAGGCGTTACATCGTCGAGGATTACGGCTGGATGCACGCCCGGAATCCGATGAACGTACCACGCTTCCTCCAGAACGACATCGCCCGATACTGGCGAACTCTCGCGGTCGATTTCGCCTACAAACGAAGACAACGCGGCGGACAAGGATGGGCACTCCGCACGACGAAGCTCAGGCTTTCGAGGAAGCTTACCTATGCTGCCGGTCTCGTCATGTGCTTCCGGTGTTCCACGCATCCGAATCCGCCGGGCACGTCCGATCTCACGACGGGCGACATGGACCGAGCCGCCCTGGCGCTCGTCGACCACCTCTCGAACGATGTCCAGATGACGCCCCTGGCCATCTTCGCCAGATTGTTCCTCGAGAGTGACCGGCTCTACAATGCAGCCTCGAGGATGTTCGGCGCCTACGATGAGTTCCTGGCGATCCTGGACGACGACGGGAGACGCAAGCATCTCGATGGGTTGAGTCAGCCGGATGTCGCGGCCGATCCCGACTACATGAGGGTGAGAGAACTCGGTCATGTGTTCCAAGGGGCGCTCGACTCCGTCTTCTTCGACCCCGATCTTTGCCCCGAGCTCTATGACCTGACCAAGACGTACGGAGTCTTCTGATGCGCCCGTTCGGTTTCTCCACCGGTGCCCTGGCCCTCGGCGACCTCGGTCTTGCCTTGGAGATGCTCGATGGGATCGACGTCGCGGCGATCGAGCTGTCGGCGCTCCGCCTCAGCGAGTTGCCGGGACTGGTGGCCTTCGTCAGGCATGCGGACCTCACGCGCTTCTCCTACGTATCGGTCCACGCCCCGACGGACTATGACGGCGCCCGAGAGACCGACGTCGTCGATCGGCTGATCGATTTCGCCGAGAGAGGATGGCCGATCGTCGCACACCCGGACGTCATCCGCGACCACTTTCCCTGGAAGCAACTCGGATCGCTTCTTTGTATCGAGAACATGGACAAACGAAAGCCGGTGGGTCGCACGGTCGGGGAGCTCGAGAGAATCTTCGACAGGCTCCCCGATGCCCGGATGTGCTTCGACATCGGCCACGCTCGCCAGGTCAACACGTCGATGACGGAAGCTTACCGGCTCGCGAAAGCCTTCCGCGATAAGATCGAGCAGATCCACATCAGTGCGGTCAATTCCAGCAGCAAGCACGACCTCCTCTCTCCGAACGCGGCCCATGCCTTCCACCAGGTCGCCTACCTGATACCGCCCGAGATTCCGGCGATCCTGGAGATGCCTGCGAGACGGGAGCAATTCCGGCAGCAACTCGACCTGGCGGCGGCCTCTCTGAATGGGGCCTTATCCGATGACCCGCACCGGAAGGCCGGTCACGTTTTCCAGCCCGACAGGCCCTCCGAGTTAATCGGGAAAGCCTGACCCGGATGCTTCGCTTTTCCGGACGTCATCCTCATCGACGGTCGCGGTTTCAACCGCCCGAACTCGCCCCATCATCCTACGGCATCATTCCTCCGGAGCCGCTGGTCCAAACTCCGAGCGGCTCCGAACGAGCCGATGGCCGCGGAGTGCGTACCCCCTCGAATTCAGGCGGTCAACCCACCCCGAGCGCGTGCCGATCGTCGCGGTCTCGTCCAGCAGCCCGGCCCGCTCCTCCTGGCGGGTCAGGCGCTCGAACTTCGATCTGAGCGGATGATCGGGCGGCAGGAAGGTCTCCTTGCGGTGCAGGATCGGTGGGTTCTCGCTCCCGGCGTAATCGAAGCTCTCGATCTCGCGCGACCGCAGGTTCAGCTTGATGCTCCGCAGCAAGGACGGATGCGGGTCGGTCGCGAAGTCGGGGTAGACGAGGTACGAGACCTTGCCCGATTGGCGGTGCAGCTTGATCAGATTGGCGCGCTCGATCTCGCCGAGGTAGGCCCGGGCACAGCCCTCGTACACGCGGAGCAGGGGGTCGAGCGATTCCAGGGCGCTGCGATGGACGTAGAGGGCATTGGGCAGGAGCTTGCCGACGGCCGAGCGCCGGCAGGCGTCGTCGATGACCTGGGCGTCGCCGGCCCGGAACAGCCGGTCGTCGGCCAAGCGGCAGGCGTTGGCGTAACTGCCGAAGAACGCGCGGATGTCCCGCTGGAGGCCGATCGGCAGGGCCGAGATCGGCGGACGTCGCCGGAATCGACCCAGGGCCAGGTAGACGAGCAGGTCTTCGGTGTTGCGCCGGGTGATGGCGTCCCAGTCGTCGGCCCCCGTCACGCGCTTGACCAGGGCGAACGCCCGTTTGAGCGAGCCGAACCGCGTCGCGATCTCGGCGGCCTGCGCGCATTCATCGGCCTCCGGCAGCCGCCCGAGGGCCGCGATGGTCGCCATGAAGGGCTCGAGCCGTTCGCGGTTCTCCTCGAACCGAACCTCCGAGACCCGCTTGCGCGGCGCCGCCGTGGCGCGTCGATACCGGCTGGCGAGGTATTGCTGGCCGGCGGCTTCGTCCTTGAAGACGTAGAAGACGCCGATCTCGGCCGGGATCGCCTCCGCTTCGAGTACGGACTCGATGTAGGTCTTGAGCTCGATCTGGCCGAAGAACTTCTGGAACGTACCCCGACCGGTGAGGATCCCGTCGCCGAACTCGACCTGAGACTGGCCTCGACCGGGAACCAGTGACTTCGCGAAAACTGGTTGATCAAGCTCACATGGCGCGTATAAGCTGTTTCGACGCACTCGATGAGCGCCATCCGTTGCGGCCCCTGATTCACCCAATTGCCTATAACCGCGTTTTGCCGACTAATGGACACCCTGCTTTCCGGTAGATCAGTAACAAACTCAGCACCCGAAGACCTTTTCGCAGAACTGTTTATCCAGGTCTTCGGAGTCGAGAATGCGCGTCTGCTGACACCTCAGTTCGCTGTCGAGGACATCTATGGCGGTTGTCGCTTCGTCGACTTCGCGCTACGAACCGTCGATGATCGCGTGGCCTTCGAGATCGACGGCTTGACCTGGCACGTCCCTGATGTCGCGCAGATCGCCAGCTACGAGGACCAGCTCCTCCGCCAGAATAGCCTCGTGCATCTCGGATGGCGGGTTTTCCGATGGACGGACCGGCAGCTTTTCCAAGAGCCCGAGCAAATCAAGGAACAGCTCGCTCTCTTCCTGGAGCGGATCCCGGGGTTATTGGCCTTCGACGACTTTCTGCCGAAACAGCACGGCGAAGTCATTGAACTCAAACCCCACCAAGCGGAGGCTCTCGAAGCCCTGGAACGGCTGAGGGCCGAGGGGAATACGATCGCGCTGGTGACCCATGCTCAGGGCGCGGGCAAGACAGTGACGGCCATCGCCGACGCGCTCCGCATCGGAGGCCGCACGCTCTTCGTGGCTCATACTCGAGAGCTGGTGTTCCAGGCACGGAAGCACTTCACCAGGCTATGGCCCGACGTGACCACGGGCTTATTCCTCGACGATGACCATGATACCGAGACCTACAACCTCGTCGGGACGGTGCAAAGCCTCTCGAGACATCTGAATCGTTTCGCCCCGGGCGATTTCGCGTATCTGATCGTTGACGAAGCCCACCATGCGACCACGAAGGACGAATCGTATCAGAAGCTGCTCCGCTACTTCCGTCCGAAGTTCACGCTCGGTCTCACCGCGACGCCCGACCGCGCCGACGGCCTCTCGGCGCTGGAAGTCTTTCGCAACTCGGCCCACAGACTCTCACTCCAGGAGGCGGTCGAGAAAGGTGAGTTGGTCCCGATCCGCTGCGTGCGGGTCCGGACCAACGTCGATCTGAGCCGGGTTCGGTTCAACCAGGTCCAGTACAACCGGCGTGACATCGAAGAAACGGTCCTCGTCCCGTCGCGCGACCGGTTGATCGTCGAGACCTACAAGGACCATGTCCCGGGTCGTAAGGCGGTCGCCTTCTGCGTGAACGTGCGGCATGGCGAGGACCTGGCCGAGCGATTCCGAGAGGAAGGCGTTCCCGCTCGTAGTGTTTCCGGGAGGATGAGCAAGACCGATCGAAAAGTATGCCTCGACGCGTTTGCTCGCGGCGAAGTCCGCGTGCTCTGCGCGTGCGACTTGCTCAACGAAGGCTGGGATTGTCCCGACGTCGAAGTACTCCTTATGGCACGACCGACCCTATCGAAGGTGATCTACCTCCAGCAGTTGGGGAGGGGAACTCGCAAGGCGCCGGGCAAGGAGTGCCTCATCGTCTTCGACTTCGTAGACAACACGACCCGCTATAACCACTCGCTCAGCCTTCACCGCGTATTGGGTGCGTCTCAATACCGTCCCGGCGCGTTGGTGCTCGCGCCGCCCGACTTGATGAACCATGAGCAAGACGTGCTGAGCGCCGGAAAGCCACCAACCCAGACCCTCCCGATTGAACTCTGGACGCGGGAGTATCAGGAGATCGACGTCTTCAACTGGCAAGACGCCGTCTCGGGGATGATGTCCGCCTCGGACTTGGAGGTCGAACTGGCCGCGGCGGAGGGACGAATCCGAATGGCCATCGCTCGGGGACTCGTCGTCCCCGATCATACCCTGACCCTGGGAGAGCGGACCTATCATTATTTCCTCCGGGAGCGTGCCGAGGAGATCCGGGAGACGCTCGGCTTGCCCCAGGTCGATGACGCCTCGATCCGCGACCTCTTCTTCGAGTTCGTCGAGCGGATGGACATGTCCAGCTCGTACAAGCCGGTTCTCCTTCTGGCGCTCCTCGACCAGGCCGATGATAGCGGCCGCGCGAATATCGACGATGTCGTGACGGCATTCCACGCGTTCTACCTGGGCCGCCAACAACAGGAACTTCCCGTCGAGCGAGCCGGGATGAGAATGCAACAAGCCGATCGGCTCTCCAAGGACGACGTACGATCGGTCATGCTCACCATGCCGTTCCGGAAATTCGAGCAGCGGAAATACCTCTCATACGACAAACAGAACCTGGCCTGCATCCGTTTCCAGGCCGCTCTCTGGCGTCAGATCACCCCCGAAGACTTGACGACGCTCCGCAGTCACTGTGAGCAAGCGATTTCCGACTACTATGAGCGAATTGGCTCCTGAACCCTGCCCGTTCTGCGAGATGCCTGCCGAGCGCGTCCTAGGAACGTGTCCGAGAATTCGCCCGTGTTTCGGCCTGGCGTCTGGTCTTCCGCTGGGCTTTGGCCTTTTCGGCCTCAGCCCAGCCCTCGGCGCGCACTGTCCCCCTCATTGCGCCGCGGCGCTGCAGCGACGCCGCCAGATCTTCAGGAGATTGTGGGTCAAACAGATCAGTTGCCACTCCGCCGAAACCTTCTCCAAGCCGCGCAGCAGAAACCCGCGGATGCCCCGCGCCCCCTTGATCTGGCCGAAGACCGGCTCGACGATCTGCTTCCGCGCCGCGTAAAGGGCCTTGCCGGCCGCCGTGCGCAGTTTGTGCTGCATCTTCTCCTTCGCGCTGGCTTCCGACGAGGGGGCCGTGGCTTCCGATTCCGCGGCGGCGGCGTGGTGCTTCTGCCGCTCGACGGCCACGTAGGGATCCATGCCGATCTGCTCCAGACCTTCCACCGCTTTCGCGCTGAAATAGCCCGTGTCGGCCGTGTTCGGAATCGGGACGGGAGTTCCGTCGGCCCCCTTGGGCCGCTCGATCCCCGCAGCCTCCAGGTTTTCCAGGGCCGCACGGGCCATCGGCAGTGCCTGCTGCTTGTCGTTGGTGTCGCGGGTCACTCCCGCCGCCACGATGATCTGGTTCGCACTATCCACGACCGCCTGGGCGTTGTACGAATAATCGAAGCCCTTGTTGCTCTGCTTCATGATCTTCGCTTCCGGGTCGGTGAAGTTCGTTTGCGCCTTCTCCTCGGGGGTCGGATCGATGGGAGCGGGCTCCTTGCCGCGGCGCTTGCGGCCTTCCGCTTCCCGCTGGGCTTGGGCCTGGTCCCGGCGACGTTGTTCCTCGTCCGCCTTGGCGGAGGCCTCGGCTTCCAGCCGCGCTTGCGCCTCGAGGATCTTGGCCAAACGGTCTTCACGTCGTTTCAATTCCACCGGCAGTTCCTCGCCACGACGGCTCCCCAGCGCCGCGTCTTGCTCGACGTCAACCTGCTCGGCGTCCTTGAACAATTGGTCGATCTCGGCCTTGAGCCGTTCGATTTCCTTGTCCATGTAGCCGTAGCTCATCGCCTTGTGCCGCGAGGCATTGGCGCCCATCTTGGTCCCGTCGGTGGACAGATTTCCCAACGTGACCATCCCCATCTCGCCCGCTATGCGCAACACCTCGAGGAACAGGGGCTTGAGCGCCGCCGTGTGGATCTTGCGAAAATCGCTGATGGTGCGGAAGTCGGGCCGATCGGCGCCGACGATGGCCCGAAATGCCAGATTGCGCTCGCAGGCGGCGGCGATCTTGCGGCTGGAGCGGATGCCCACGGCGTAGGCGTAAACCAGGAGGGTCACCATCATGGCGACGTCGAACGGCGGCTGGCCGCGCAGTTCCTGGGCATAAAACTGATGAAAGGGAGTGAGGTTGAGCTGCGGGATGAGATCGATGAGGAAGAAGACCAGGTCGTCTTCAGGGAGCGCGTCGCGCGGTGAGATCGCGACTTGGCCGTTCTGTTGGGGATCCCAAGCCCGGTAGTTCTTGCGTCGGCCGTCCATGATTCGGCTCCCCGAGGAGGTATCAAGGCAGTGGGAAGGTCAGAAACCCCCATTGTGCCCGAACCGACTCCGCCTGTGCACATGGCTCATCCGCTAGGACGCGGGTTGGGATACTCGGACAATTTCCTAGGAACGTGTCCGAGAATTCGCCCGTGTTTCGGCCTGGCGTCTGGTCTTCCGCTGGGCTTTGGCCTTTTCGGCCTCAGCCCAGCCCTCGGCGCGCACTGTCCCCCTCATTGCGCCGCGGCGCTGCAGCGACGCCGCCAGATCTTCAGGAGATTGTGGGTCAAACAGATCAGTTGCCACTCCGCCGAAACCTTCTCCAAGCCGCGCAGCAGAAACCCGCGGATGCCCCGCGCCCCCTTGATCTGGCCGAAGACCGGCTCGACGATCTGCTTCCGCGCCGCGTAAAGGGCCTTGCCGGCCGCCGTGCGCAGTTTGTGCTGCATCTTCTCCTTCGCGCTGGCTTCCGACGAGGGGGCCGTGGCTTCCGATTCCGCGGCGGCGGCGTGGTGCTTCTGCCGCTCGACGGCCACGTAGGGATCCATGCCGATCTGCTCCAGACCTTCCACCGCTTTCGCGCTGAAATAGCCCGTGTCGGCCGTGTTCGGAATCGGGACGGGAGTTCCGTCGGCCCCCTTGGGCCGCTCGATCCCCGCAGCCTCCAGGTTTTCCAGGGCCGCACGGGCCATCGGCAGTGCCTGCTGCTTGTCGTTGGTGTCGCGGGTCACTCCCGCCGCCACGATGATCTGGTTCGCACTATCCACGACCGCCTGGGCGTTGTACGAATAATCGAAGCCCTTGTTGCTCTGCTTCATGATCTTCGCTTCCGGGTCGGTGAAGTTCGTTTGCGCCTTCTCCTCGGGGGTCGGATCGATGGGAGCGGGCTCCTTGCCGCGGCGCTTGCGGCCTTCCGCTTCCCGCTGGGCTTGGGCCTGGTCCCGGCGACGTTGTTCCTCGTCCGCCTTGGCGGAGGCCTCGGCTTCCAGCCGCGCTTGCGCTCGAGGATCTTGGCCAAACGGTCTTCACGTCGTTTCAATTCCACCGGCAGTTCCTCGCCACGACGGCTCCCCAGCGCCGCGTCTTGCTCGACGTCGACCTGCTCGGCGTCCTTGAACAATTGGTCGATCTCGGCCTTGAGCCGTTCGATTTCCTTGTCCATGTAGCCGTAGCTCATCGCCTTGTGCCGCGAGGCATTGGCGCCCATCTTGGTCCCGTCGGTGGACAGATTTCCCAACGTGACCATCCCCATCTCGCCCGCTATGCGCAACACCTCGAGGAACAGGGGCTTGAGCGCCGCCGTGTGGATCTTGCGAAAATCGCTGATGGTGCGGAAGTCGGGCCGATCGGCGCCGACGATGGCCCGAAATGCCAGATTGCGCTCGCAGGCGGCGGCGATCTTGCGGCTGGAGCGGATGCCCACGGCGTAGGCGTAAACCAGGAGGGTCACCATCATGGCGACGTCGAACGGCGGCTGGCCGCGCAGTTCCTGGGCATAAAACTGATGAAAGGGAGTGAGGTTGAGCTGCGGGATGAGATCGATGAGGAAGAAGACCAGGTCGTCTTCAGGGAGCGCGTTGCGCGGTGAGATCGCGACTTGGCCGTTCTGTTGGGGATCCCAAGCCCGGTAGTTCTTGCGTCGGCCGTCCATGATTCGGCTCCCCGAGGAGGTATCAAGGCAGTGGGAAGGTCAGAAACCCCCATTGTGCCCGAACCGACTCCGCCTGTGCACATGGCTCATCCGCTAGGACGCGGGTTGGGATACTCGGACAATTTCCTAGAGGCCAACGAGCACGCAATCGTCGTCCTCGACACCTTCCCGGTCTCGCCGGGCCACAGCCTGGTCATCTCACGGCGACACGTCCCGGATGTCTTCGATCTGACGATGACCGAACTCGGCGACATGCTCCAACTGATCCGAACCGCGCGGGAGCGTATCCATCAGGCCCACCGACCGGCGGGATACAACATCGGCGTGAACGTCGGGAAGGATGTGGGCCAGACGGTTATGCACGTCCATGTCCATGTCATCCCACGCTATCCCGGCGATTCCGCCGACCCGACCGGAGGTGTACGAGGCGTGATACCAGGCAGAGCTCGGTATCTTCGGAACAACCAGTCATAGTGGAATCAACCCAAGGCCGAATTAACGTCCCGTTCCACCTTTCAAGGTTTCCTCGGCTTCCTGCTCCTCATCCGCAAGAGGTAACTTCAACTGCCGCTTGATGACGTTTCCAGTCAGCAGGACGTTCACATTCGACTTGGACAGTCGGCCTGCAATCATCGCTCGGCCCTCCCAGAGTTGCCGGTTTGACCGCGACCAGTCGAGCTTACGGAGCGGCGCCAATCGCGCTCGCCATTTCGGTTGATCGATCTCAAGAAGGGATCTTCCCGCCCGGGCCAGGGCCGACAAGGCGATCGCATGCGAGTGGACGCACGAGGCCCTGAGCTCTGCCGGGCTGATCTCGCGACGCTTGGCGCCGCCCCAATCCGGTATCCGGTCCGAGACCTCCGTCCAAAACCGTGTGGCCATCGCAAGCTTCTCGGCGAAAGGGGCCTTCTGCTTCTGGGAGAGCAGGATTTCCGTCGCGTGGTAGATCCCGCTCAGGGTGAACAGCTTGAGCGAGCGGTTCGAGATCTTGCTGCGGACCATCTCCGTCATGCCGTCGAACGCGTCCACCCTCTTGATCAACTCTTTCGTGATCAGCGCCATCTCATCTCGATTGTCACAGAGGATTCCCTGCGAGCGCGACGAGCGCGACTCGTGGCGTTTCAGGTCCGAGAAGATCTGCTCGGATCGCTGAAATCCGGGATCGACGTACAGGACGAGCGAAACGGTCTCGTCGGCGAGTTCGGGCTTGAGACGGAGGGCCTCCTCGATGGCGGCGCAGCGGTGAATCCCGTCGTGGATCAAGAAACGCGCGGCGAACGGCAGTCTCAGAGTTCCCATCCCCATCGCTCCGGGCGGCCCCGTG
This sequence comes from uncultured Planctomycetota bacterium, assembly GCA_963777695.1. Classification (GTDB taxonomy): domain Bacteria; phylum Planctomycetota; class Planctomycetia; order Isosphaerales; family Isosphaeraceae; genus CAVZRC01. The sequence continues at coordinate 2,966,614 of CAVZRC010000004.1, read as the reverse complement.
ATTGGCTCGAAGTGAACCGGTCGATCAACAGAGCTGACGATGGACGAGAGGACGTAAGACTCCGGGTTGTCCGTGATGTATCGGGCAATCTCGGGAACACGACCCCGATTCAGCAGCCTCTGAGCTTGGAGTTCGGGTTGGACCGACACATCTTCGGATCGGAAGAGACGCGGGATAATCCCGAGAGGGCACATGACCAGGAAGTATTCGCGTCCTGCCTGCTTCCCTCGGACCGCCGGCAGATGGAGTTCGAAGCCAGCCATTGACGACTCATAAAAGATTCGATCGGAACATGTCCCCGGTGATTGCCTCTCGTGCTCGGAGCAATCGAGCAGAGTTTATCACATCAGGCTCGACACCGCTTCGATCAGGGCCATGGCCGGAATCCTTTCCACGCCTGGCCCCCAGGAAATCCGGACCGACGATTCGATCTCGCTGCTCGAACGGCCCATGGCTCTCAAGACGTGGCTTGGTAAATATCCGGTCGACGAGCATGCAGACCCGTTGGAGATCGCCATCTTGTCGCGCAATGCCAGCATCAGCGCCTCGCTATCCACTCCCGGGAAGCAGACATTGAGGACATGAGCTTGCATCCGGCCGAGTTCCCCATTGATGTGATAAGCAACGGCGTCCAGCGCGCTCAGGAGCTGCCGCCTCAGTCTTTCGGCGTGAGTATGCCGCGCCCGAACTCTTGGCCAGCGAGTTCAGACGCGGCCCCGAGCCCGACGATCAAGGGCACGGGTAGCGTCCCCGGTCTCAGCCCTCGTTCTTGTCCACCTCCCATCATGAGCGGTTCGATTGACACCGAGCGCTTCCTGGACCTACGTATGTAAAGGGCTCCAACCCCTGCCGGACCGAAGATCTTGTGACCGCTGATCGAGATGAAATCACATTTGACCTGTCGGAGCTCGTCAACCTGCTTGCCGAAAGTCTGCGCCGCGTCAACATGAAACAGTGCGCCGGAGTCAGTCAGGAGGCCGGCGATCTCTCTCACTGGCTGGAGAACGCCCGTCTCGTTGTTGGCGTGCATGATCGAGACCATTAAGGTGTCCGGGCGCAAACGGCGATGGAGCTCGTCGGGTTCGACGTAACCGCCAGTTGTCACCGGCAAGAGTTCGACCTCGAATCCGGCAGAGCGGAGCCTATTCAGCGGCCCCAGTACCGACCTGTGTTCGATGCAGGTGGCCAGGATGTGGTTTCGTCGATAGTTGAGACTCTGCGAGGTCAATCCGAGCAGAGCGAGGTTATTGCTTTCCGTCGCACCGCTCGTGAAAACGATCCTTTCCGGACTTCGTTGCAAAAGAGCCCCCACCTGGGTGCGGGCTCGATCCACTGCGTCCATGGCCCTTATGCCGTAGACATGCGTCCGGCTTCCGGCGTTTCCGATTTCCTCCAGATAGTAGGGCCTCATGACATCGAAGACCCTCGGATCGAGCGGCGGCGTCGCGTTGTAATCGAGGTAGACCGGTCTCATGAATCGAGTCCCCCGGAAATGCCGCGGAATCGCGGCCTTGCCAATTGACGCTTCGGAAGTCTGCCGATAGATTCTGGATGTCAACGGTTGACTTCCAAGCACCATACCCAATCACCATGAGCGAGATCAAGATGCGGTCGTCCCAATCTGTCTTCCGCGCCTCGGCCTCGCCAGGACCGTCGAGGCGGTCTGTGAGGAAATCCGCGGGCTCTACCTGGCCGACGAGATCCCCTGGGTTGTGGGTTATAGCGGCGGCAAGGATTCGAGCGCCACGCTCCAGCTCGTCTGGCTGGCCATCCGGAAGCTACCGGCCGACCAGCGCACGAAGCCGATCCACGTGATCTCGACCGATACGCTGGTCGAGCAGCCGATCGTCGCGAAGTGGGTCGAGACCTCGCTAGACCGGATGCGGACCGCGGCCCGGGAGCAAGGGCTGCCGTTCCAGCCGCACAAGCTCACGCCGGAGGCCGTCAATTCGTTCTGGGTCAACCTGATCGGCCGGGGTTACCCGGCGCCGAACCAGAAGTTCCGATGGTGTACCGAGCGGCTCAAGATCAAGCCGTCGAACGCGTTCATCCTCGCGGTCGTGCAGAAGTACGGCGAGGCCATCCTCGTCCTCGGCACCCGCAAGGCCGAGAGCCAGAAACGCGCCGCGTCGATCGAGAAGCACGCCGCGCGCCGCGTCCGCGACCGGCTCGTCCCCAACGCCAGCCTGCCCAACTCGCTCGTCTACACGCCCATCGAGGACTGGAACAACGACGACGTCTGGCTCTTCCTCATGCAGGTGAAGAACCCGTGGGGCCACGACAACAAGTCGCTGCTGGGCATGTATCAGGGCGCGACCGAGGGCGGCGAATGCCCGCTGGTCGTCGATAGCTCCACCCCGAGCTGCGGCAGCAGCCGGTTCGGCTGCTGGGTCTGCACGGTCGTCGACAAGGACCGCTCGATGGAGGCCATGATCAAGAATGACGAGGAAAAGGTCTGGATGACGCCGCTGCTCGAGCTCCGCAACGAGCTCGCCGAGCCCGACAAGGACAAGCGAGACTTTCGCCGGATGAACGGCTCGATCCAGCTCTTGCACGACGGCACCGTCCCCGGCCCGTACAAGAAAGAGGCGCGCGAACACTGGCTCCGCCGGGTGCTCGAAGCCCAGCGGAGCGCCCGACAGAACGGCCCGCCCGAGTTCCGCGAGATCCAGCTCATCAGCCTGGAGGAGCTCGACGAGATCCGCCGGCTCTGGCTCCACGAGAAGCACGAGTTCGACGACAGCCTCCCGCGCATCTACGAGGAGGTCGTCGGCGAGCCGTTCCCCAGGCCGAGGGAGGACGGCAACACGCTCCGCGCCGACGACTGGGGCCTGCTCCGCGAGGTCTGCGAGGGCGACGAGGTGCTCTTCGACCTCCAGGTCGCACTCCTCGGCGTCGAGCAGAAGTTCCGCGGGATGACCCGGCGCGTCGGCGTCATCGAGGCCCTGGAGAAATGCCTCAAGGCGGCGATCTTCGAGGACGAGGAGGAAGCCGTCGGAATCCTCACCGAACGCGACCAGCGGTTGAAGCGATTGAAAGGCCAGGAGGACGACCAGGGGAAGCAGATGGTGCTCTTTCGGAGTGGCGGGTCCAGCGAGGCATGAACTTCACCCAGGTTTTGTAGCCGACCTCTGCGAGGCCGGGGCGTTGAACTCGTTCCCACGCTCCGCGTGGGAATGCCGTCTTCGACGCTCTGCGTCGTGGTGGCCCGGAGCGCGGCCGAAAATCGGTCGGGACGCGGAGCGTCCGGGACGGCATTCCCACGCGGAGCGTGGGAACGAGTTGAGGAGTGTAAGGATACCAACCACAGATAGCACGGATGGGAATCCAAGAGTTTTTGTAATTGATCCGTGTTATAGGTGCGATCCGTGGTTCAATCTCTCCTGGTTGCGGACCGAGCATGATCCTCGAACACGTGACGCTGCGGAACTTCTGCCTCTACCGCGGCGAGCAGACCTTCGACCTGACGCCGCTCCCCGCGCCGCGGAATGCCGGCACGCGGCCGATCGTCCTCTTCGGCGGCACCAACGGCGCGGGGAAGACGACGCTGCTCGACGCCATCCAGCTCGCCCTCTACGGTACCCGCGCGCGATGCTCGAAGCGGGTCAATCTCGCGTATGACGAGTTCCTCAGGCAGTCGATCCATCATGGCGTCGATGGAGCCGAAGGCGCCGGGATCGCCCTGTCGTTCCGACACGTCTTCGACGGCGAAGAGCACATCTACGACGTCCGCCGATCCTGGACCGTGCAAGGCCGGAAGGTCCGGGAGGAGCTCCAGGTCTCCCTCGACGGCCTGCCGGATCGGTGGCACTCCGAGCACTGGGGCCAGCTCGTCGAGGACTTCTTCCCGCTGGAGGTCTCGCAGCTCTTCTTCTTCGACGCGGAGAAGATCCGCTCGCTCGCCGAGGATGAGACCAGCAGCCAGGTGCTGGGCAGGGCCGTCAAGTCGCTGCTGGGCCTCGACATCGCAGAGCGCCTGATCGTCGACGCCGCGACCCTCGAAAAGCAGCTCGCCGCCAAGGCCGACGACGTGGCCCGGCCGCGCGAGGACCGCGTCGAGCTCGAGCGCGACCTCGAGCGGCTCCGGACCGAGATCGACGCCCTGGTCATCGATCGCGGCGAGCTCGAGAACGTCCTGCTACGGACCCGGGCCGAATCGCATCGGCTCAAGGAGGAGTTCCAGGCGGCCGGTGGCCGGCACCGGCAGAAACGCAACGACCGCGAGCGCCGGCTCGAGGAGCTGAAGCGGCAGATCGCCGACTGCGACGCACGGCTGGTCGCCCTCTCCGCAACCGAGCTGCCCCTCGGCCTGGTGGACGACCTCCTCGAACGCGTCGAGCGTCAGGACGATCGGGAGCAACACGCCGCCGAGGCCGAGGTCATCCGCCGCCTGCTCGCCGACCGCGACGACCGCCTCGTGACCCTGCTCGCCGAGTGGGACGCTCCCTCGGGCGTCGTGAAGAAGCTCAAGGCCCATCTCGTCCGCGATCGGGAAGCCCGCGCGTCGGCCGCACAAGACGTCGATGTTCGGCTATCACTCGCGACGGGCGCCCGATCGTTCCTCCACCACCTCCGCGGCCAGGGCCTGGCGGAGCTGCGTCGCGAAGCCGACAGCGTGCTGGAAAAACGCGCGAACCTGACCCGCGAAGCCGGCGAGGTCGAGCGCGACAACTCGATCACGCCGGAGGACGCGGGGATCGGTCCCTATCTGAATCGCATCCAGGCGACCGACGAGCGGCTGGGGGCGCTCACCGAGCAGGCGAAGCAGATGGATCGCGAGCTGGACGAGCGTCGATCGGATCATGCGACCCGCACGGCGAAGCTACGGGCGATCCAGGAGCGGGAGGCGAAGGACGACTTCGCCCGCGACGATCGTCGCAGGATGGCCCGGGCCGCGGGCAAGACCCGGGTCATCATGCAGGAGTTCCTGACGCGGGCGACCGAGCGGAAGATCCATCGGCTCTCCGACCTGATCACCGAGTCGTTCCGATTCCTCCTGCGCAAGCAGAGCATGGTCGTGCGGATCCACATCGACCCGACCACGTTCGCGATCACGCTCTTCAACGAGTCGGGGCACGCCCTGCCCAGGGAGCGGCTCTCGGAGGGAGAAAAGCAGATCTTCGCCATCTCGGTCCTGTGGGGCCTGGCGCGGGCCTCGGCGCATCCGCTGCCGGCGATCATCGACACGCCCATGGCCCGGCTCGACGCCGCGCACCGCCGTCACCTCGTCGAGCGTTACTTCCCGAACGCGAGCCATCAGGTCCTGATCCTCTCGACCGACACCGAGGTTGACCGGCATTACTACCAGGCCCTCCTGCCGCACATCGCCCGGGCGTACCACCTCCGCTACGACGAGGAATTGCAAGCGACCTTCGGAGAGGAAGGCTATTTCTGGGAGGAGTCCCCGAACAACACCGAGCTGAGGAATCCGGCATGATGTAGGGTGCTCTGCGAGCACCATCCCCCGATCCGGTGCAGCATCTCGATGCTGGCAGAGCACCCTACAAATAAAAAGATATCACATGAACATAAAACAGATCAAACTCTCGACCCAGGCGAAGGAACAGCTCATCCGGCTGAAGACCCGGACGGGCATCGTCCACTGGAACATACTTTGCCGATGGGCGTTCTGCCTGTCGCTCCGCCAGCCGTCGCCGCCGGCCGGCCTCGACGTCCCCGCCGACAGCAACGTCGAGATGACCTGGACCGTCTTCGGCGGCGACGCCCACGAGATCTACCTCGCCCTCCTCAAGGAGCGTTGCGAACGCGACGGGCTCGGGACCTCCGACGAGGTCCTGGCCCGCCAGTTCCGATTGCATCTGCACCGGGGCATCGGCTACCTGGCGGCTCCGCAGTCGATCCGATCGATCGGAGACCTGATCCAACTGGCCACCGGCGAGACCACAATCGGTCAAACCGAAGCCTCGGGCTAACCGCTTCGGCCTCTCGGATGATCCGGGACGAAATATGTCGAGGGGGCGAGTCAAGTCCGGCCGGGTCCGCCGGTACTATCTCTTGAGTGACCTGACCCGGGCCTGTCGCCGAAGTGAGCATGCGGAGCAGCATGTCCGATCGCGACGAATCCCGGCCCGCGAACCAACGACATCGCGAACGACCTCCGGATTCCCTCGGCCTCGGAGCCGGGGTGCGGAGGCCGTCCGCGCCCCGAGTACCCCCTTACCAGGAGATCCGACCATGTCCGAGCATCAGATTCACCGCCTGATCGGATCGAGAAGCATCCTCGGTTTTCCTCGAAGGACCCCGCGCCGGCCCGGCCGACGCTGCCGCCCCGAAGTCTCGTCGCTGGAAGGACGCGAGCTGCTCAGCACCTTCACCGTCCGGAACCTGAATGACTCGGGGACCGGCTCGCTCCGCGCGAGATCGCGCTGGCCGAGGCCACCGCGGGGGGCAATGTCATCAATTTCGCCAGGGGCCTGAGCGGCACGATCAAGCTGAACTCACCGCTGACAATCGCGGGCAACCTGACGATCGACGGCCCTGGAGCCTCGACGATCGCCCTGAACGGCCAGGGCGCGACGCAGGATGTCGTCGTGAACAAGGGCGTCACGGCGACCATCTCCGGGCTGACGATCGCCGGCGGGTCCAGCTTCGAGGGTGGGGGGCTCCTGAACGACGGCAACCTGACGCTGACCGGCATGGCGTTCCAGGGCAACCAGGCGGGCAACATGTATTGGATGCCGGGCTCGGGTGGCGGGATTTACAACGCCGCCGGCGCCACGCTCGCGATCGGCTCGAGCTCATTCACCGGCAATCACGCGAATGACCTCGAGGGGGGCGGCGGGATCTACAATGCCGGCACGCTCACGCTGACGACTTCCACGTTCTCCGGCAACGAGGCGTCGGGGATTTCCACGGGGCTCACCGCCGGTCCGATGGGAGACAGCCTCTACAACGCCGCGACGGCCGCGGTCACATCCTGCACCTTCACCGCCGACGCGTTCAACAGCATCGCTTCCACGGGGAACCTGACGCTCCGCCAGAGCTCCATCTCGGGCGACCGTATCGTCGGCGTCGCCTCCTGGGGTACCGCCACGATCGACTCCTGTACCGTGAACGACAACGGGATGTCCTGGGCCGACTCGGTCTACGTTGACGGCGGCATCCAGGTCAGGGGGATCGTCACGATCGTCAACAGCACGGTGGCCGACAATCAGGGGGCGGGCGTGAACGTCGTGCGGGGCATGACGTCGTCCAGCCGGCCGACCGTCGTCACGATCGCCAGTTGCACGATCGCCGGAAACACGGCGACCTCCGATGCCGGAGATGTCACGTCCGGGGCCGGCATCAACGTGCTCGGCGCCGGCTCCTTCACGCAGATCTCGCTCCATGACACGATCCTGGCCGGCAACCTGCTGGAGCCCGCAGGCGGCAAGGCGATGCTCAACGACCTGGACACATCCACGTCCAGCTCTCGCATAGTCAAGGCCCCGCAGTACATCTCCCTGGGGTACAACCTGATCCAGGCGCCGGGCTCGGCGGTGTTCACCGGCACGACGGTGGGCAACATCTACGGCGTCAACCCGGACCTCGGACCGCTGGCGAACAATGGCGGCCCGACGCAGACCATGGCCCTGCTGGCCGGCAGCCCGGCGATCGACGCCGGAGACCCCAACCTGACCGGCCTGCCCGCGACCGACCAGCGCGGACTACCTCGCACGACCCACGGCCACCTCGACATCGGGGCCTACGAAGTCCAGTAAGGGGCCATTGCGGCCCCGAGTATGGGAGAGGGCGACCCGACGAGACGCCAGAAATGAGTGCGAGCCGCGCAACGATCGAGCTCACGATCACGTCGCCCGCCCCATGACGCTGGAATGATGCCGGAGTTCCGGTAGGATAGTCGGACGGTGTGGGACACGATCGTTGTGAGGCCCACCCGGATCCCGCTCCCCTCGATCTCCGAGAAGTACAACACCCATGAAGCCGCCCCTCCCTCTCATCCGGGCCGTCGCTCTGATCTTCGTCGGCGGGCTGGTCACCCCGACGCTCTCGATCCGCGTCCCCCACCCCGTCCTTGCGGCGGCCGAACAGGAGAAGGGCAAGGATCAGGCCCCGTCGAAGGACCAGGAGAAGAAGGACGAGCCGAAGAAGAAGACCCAGCCCCTCCCGCTCAAGCCGGACCGGACGATCGAGTTCACGGTCGACGAGGGGACGTGGGTCTCGCTCGACGTCTCACCCGACGGCAAGACGATCCTCTTCGAACTGCTGGGCGACCTGTACACCGTCCCGATCGCCGGCGGCGAGGCGAAGGCGATCACCAGCGGCATGGCCTTCGATGCCCAACCGAGCTACTCGCCCGACGGCAAGATGATCGCGTTCGTCAGCGATCGCGACGGCGCCGAGAACCTCTGGGTCGCCAGGGCCGACGGCTCCGAGCCCAGGCCGCTGACCAAGGACAAGCAGAGCCTCTTCGCCTCGCCGTCGTGGACGCCCGACGGCGATTATGTGCTCGCCTCGCGACAACTCCAGCTCCCCTGGGGTACCTTCGAGCTCTGCATGTACCACGTCCGCGGCGGCTCGGGCGTCCCGGTCACCAAGGGCAAGCCCAAGCCCGACGCCAAGCCCGACGAGTGGGTCCACGCCATCGGCGCCGTCGCCTCGAAGGATGGCAAGCATCTGTATTACACCAAGCGGACCAAGATGTTCAACGCGTATAACAACCTGCGATTCCCCCTCTCGCAGGTCGCGCGCCGCGACCGGACGACCGGCGACGAGGATACCGTCACCGAGGCCCTCGGCAGCGGATTCCGCCCGGCCGTCTCGCCCGACGGGAGCAAGCTGGTCTATGGCACGCGGGTCGACAACGAGACCGGCCTGCGCATCCGCGAGCTGGCCAGCGGCGAGGAGCGATGGCTGAAGCTGCCGATCCAGCACGACGAGCAGGAGTCTCGATACACACGCGACCTGATCCCCGGCTATGCCTTCACGCCCGACGGCAAGGCCGTGCTGGCGGCATACGGCGGGAAGATCCATCGGCTGGACGTCCAGACCGGCGAGGACCGCGTGATCCCGTTCTCGGCGAAGGTGTCGCAGCCGGTCGGCTCGCGGCTCAACTTCCCGATCCGCGTCGACGACGGCCCGGTTCGGTCCCGGTTGATCCAGGCGCCGTCGCCGTCGCCGGACGGAAAGCATCTGGCATTCTCGGCCCTGACCCAGCTCCACATCATGGACCTGCCCGACGGCAAGCCGCGGGCGATCTCGGCCCAGGGCGCCCGCGAGTTCCACCCGAGCTGGTCGCCCGACGGCAAGTGGCTCGCCTATGTGAGCTGGTCGCCGGAAGGGGGCCACATCTGGAAGCGGTCCGCCGACGGCACCGGCCAGCCGACCCGCGTCACGCGGGCCTCGGCCTTCTATCGCGACCCGACCTGGTCGCCCGACGGCAAGCGGATCGTCGCCCTCCGCGCGCCCCGTCGCGAGCGGGTCGAGAGCCGCGTCGATTTCGGGCCCACCGCCGGGCTCGACCTCGTCTGGCTCCCCGCCGACGGCGGCGACACGACCCTCATCAGCCCCGCCCGGGGTGCCAGCAGTCCGCATTTCGCCGGCGACGCCGACCGGATCTACGTTACCACCCCGCAGGGCCTGGTCTCGATGCGGTTCGACGGCACCGATCGACGCACGCATATCAGCATCACCGGCAAGACCGCCTACCGGCCGTCCGAGCCCGAGCCCGCCGACGAGATCCTGCTCCGCCCCGACGGCCGATGGGCCCTGGCCCGCGTCGACGACGCAGCTCTACCTCGTGGCCCTGCCCCGGTTCGGCGGCGAGGCGCCCAAGGTCTCCGTCCACGAGCCCTCCGTACCCATCAAGAAGCTCACCGACATCGGCGCCGACTACGCCGCCTGGGCCGACGGCGGCAAGACGATCACCTGGGCCATCGGCTCCAGCTTCTTCCGCCTCCCCTTCGATTCCGTGGCCTTCACGACCCTCAAGTCCGAAGATTCCGGCGAGGACAAGGAGAAGGCCGAGGCCGAAGCCAAGGCCCAGAAGCCGAAGCCCGAGGAGATCGCCGTCGTCGTCGAGCGGCCCCGGCACCGCCCGCGCGGCACGGTCGTGCTCCGCGGGGCACGCGTCATCACCATGAGAGGTGATGAGGTGATCCCCAAGGGAATCGTCGTGGTGACCGACCACCGGATCGCGGCCGTCGGCCCCGAGGGCGCCGCCAAGGTCCCCGAAGGTGCGAAGGTCATCGACGTCTCGGGGACGACGATCGTGCCCGGCTTCATCGACACCCATGCCCACTGGACGGAGATCCGTCGCGGGGTGCTCGACATGCAGAACTGGAGCTTCTTCGCCAACCTGGCCTATGGCGTGACCACCGGCCGCGACCCGCAGACCAGCACGAACGACATGTTCGCCTACCAGGACCTCGTCGAGACCGGCGACCTGGTCGGCCCCCGGGCCTTCTCGACCGGCCCCGGCGTCTTCTCCAGCACCGACTTCCAGTCGGCCGACGAGGTCGACAGCGTCGTCGCCCGGTACAAGAAGTATTATCGCACCAATACGTTGAAGTCGTACATGATCGGCAACCGCCGCCAGCGCCAGTGGATGATCGAGGCGTGCCGGAAGAACCAGGTGATGCCGACCACCGAGGGTGGCCTCGACCTGAAGCTGAACCTGACGCACGCGATCGACGGCTTCAGCGGCAACGAGCACAGCCTGCCCGTGGTCCCGCTCTTCGACGACGTGGCCGAGCTGTTCGCCAGGACCGGGATCACCTACACGCCGACGTTGCTGGTCGCCTACGGCGGCCCGTGGGGCGAGACCCACTTCTTCACGACGACAGCGATCCACGACGACCCGAAGATCCGCCGGTTCATACCGCACGAGATCCTCGATGCCAAGGTCCGGCGCTCCGAGTGGTTCCACATGGACGAGCACATCTTCCCGAGGATCGCCGCGTCGGCGGCGAAGGTCGCGCGGGCCGGAGGCCACGTCTGCATCGGCAGCCACGGCGAGATGCAGGGCATCGGCTACCACTGGGAGCTGTGGGCCCTGGCCAGCGGCGGCTGGAAGCCGATCGAAGTCCTCCGCGCCGCCACCCTGCACGGCGCCGAGGCCATCGGCTACGCCCAGGACCTCGGCAGCATCGAGACGGGCAAGCTCGCCGACCTCGTCGTCCTGTCCAAGGATCCACTCGCAGATATCCACAACACCAATGCCATCCGATACGTCATGAAGAACGGCGAGCTGTTCGAAGGCGACACCCTCGACCAGACCTGGCCCGAGCGGAAGCCGCTGCCACGTCTCTGGTGGTGGGAGGAGACGGCATCGAAGGGAGGCGAATCCGATGCGGATCTCGTTCGACGTCGATGACACGCTCGTCTGTGGTCCCTCGGTCCCAACCGAACGGTTCGTACCTCGATGGAAAAGGTTGTGGTATCCGGAAGACCTGCGTCATGGTACGAAGCATCTCATGCGCGAACTGATCGATCGACGGCACAATCTATGGATCTATACGACCTCGTACCGAACGCCCCGTTACCTCCGCGGCTGGTTCGGCAGCTTCGGCGTCCCGATCTCCGGAGTGGTCAATCAAGATCGGCATGAGCGCGTCGTCGGACGTCAGGGGCCTTCGAAATACCCACCCGCATTCGGCATCAATCTGCACGTCGATGATTCGGAAGGCGTGGCCGAGGAGGGTCGGAGGCATGGCTTCCCGGTCATTGTGGTGAACCCCGAGGATGCCGAATGGGTCGCTCGGGTGTTGGCGGCGATCGAGAGCAGGACGCATGGAGTGCGGCGGTAACGATGGGACCGTAGAGGCAGTCCGCGCGATGATCCGAGGACGAGATACCGACGACTACGAGGAGGCCGACAGCCGCCAGGATCGCAAGACCGGCCCGTGCGAGCTGTGCGGACGCCCGGACAAGTTCCTGACGTTCCACCACCTCATCCCTCGCCGATGCCATCGCATGAATCGGTTCCGCAACACGTTCTCGATCGGGGAGATGCGGAGCCGCGGCCTCTGGCTGTGCGAGCCGTGCCATGGCGGGATTCACGACCTCATCCCCGACGAGAAGCTCCTCGGCTGGAGCTACAACACCCGCGAGCTCCTCCTCGCTCACGAGGGCATCCGGCGACACGTGAATTGGGTCAAGAAGCAGAAATAAATCGAATCGACCGGCATCAGAAATGGAACAACCATCGGACGACCGTGACGAACCCGACGAGCACCAGCACCAGGCCGACGAGCAGCACGGCCGCGATCGGCAGGATCAGGCGCCAGGGTGGTTTGAACCGGACCTGACTGAGGTCGATCGAGATCGTCTGCGGCGAGCCCGGCGGCCTGGCCTCGGTCGGCTCCGGATGCCGGTAGGACTCCAGGAGCTTCACATTCCGCGTGTTCGCCTTGAACCCGACGTCGAAGAGGTCGCCCACCAGCGGGATGGCGCCCACGGCAGTATCGATCAGGACGTTGGCCATCATGCGGACCGCCACGGATTTGGGCACCTTGTAGTGGCTGAGGGCGACGAGCACCAGCCCGGTCTGGATCAGGCCCGTCAGCACGTCGCCGGCGCCCGGCACCAGGCCCAGCAAGGCGTCGAGCCCCATGGTGATCCGCGTGCCGGGGATGTGGAAGGCGCGGTCCATCAGCCAGGCGAGCCGCTCCAGGTTGCGGGCCATCGCCTCGCGGCGTTCGGGATCGATGTCGGCCGGCCTCGGACCGTAAACCCTGCTCATGGGCCCTCCCGGGACAAGCTGTTCGGTAAAGCTCTTATGTTGTTGCGACGAGCGGAATCTGGGGCTCGGCCAGCAGGTGCAACAAGGCGTCGGGGTCCACCGGCTTGACCAGGTGCCGGTCGAAGCCCGCCTCCTTGGATCGCTGCCGATCCTCGTCCTGGCCCCATCCGGTCAGGGCGACCAGCAGCGTGCCGGCGAACTCGGCGCGGCGCGGAGCCGCCGCGCGACCTCGTAGCCGTCCATGCCCGGCAGGCCGATGTCGAGCAGGACGACCTCGGGCCGGAATGAGTCGGCCGCCTCGAGCGCCGACGGCCCATCATAGGCCACCCGCACGTCCTGGCGGCAGAGGATCGTCAGGAGTCGAGCCAGGCTGTTCGCCGCATCCCGATTGTCATCCACGACCAGGATCTGCCGTCGGTGGGATGGGCCGCCGGGGCCGGCCTTCGCCGCCCCGATGCCTCCGTTAACCGTCGCGACGGCCGGCCGTGAGATCGGCAGCCGGATGACGAACTCGCTCCCTTTCCCCCGGCCTTCGCTGTGGGCCATCACGCTGCCGCGATGCATCTCCACCAGGCTACGCACCAGGCATAGCCCGATCCCCAGCCCGCCGTGGCGCGTGGTCCGGCCGATGCTCCGCCTGGACGAACAGGTCGAAGACCTTGGGCAGCAGCGTCGGCTCGATGCCGATGCCCGTGTCCCGGATCCGGATCACGGCGGTCTCCCCCTCGCGGAGGACCGTCAGCCAGATCGAGCCGCCGGGGTCCGTGTACTTCGCCGCGTTGGTCAGCAGGTTGTCCAGGACCTGCTCCAGTCGGGTCGGGTTGACCTCCAGGAGGATGGCCTCGGCCGGCAGCGAGAGGGTCAAGCAATGCCGGCGATCCTCGATGAAGGCGCGGCTGGCCTCCGCGACCTGGCGGGCCAGGGTGACGACGTTGACGACCTTCTTGCGTAACTCGATCTTGCCGCTGTTGATCCGGGACACGTCGAGCAGGTCCTCGACCAGCCGGGTCATGTTGTGGGCCTGCCGCTCCATCATCTCACGGAGCGGCGCCATGGCCTGCGCCTCCTGGCCACCGGACAGCTTCATCACCTGGAGCGCGTTGAGGATCGGGGCCAGCGGATTGCGGAGCTCGTGGGCCAGCATGGCGAGGAACTCGTCCTTACGACGGTCGGCCTCGCGCAACGCCTCCTCGGCCCGCTTCTGGTCGTCGATGTCGGTGGCCGAGCCGTACCACTTGACGACCCGCCCCGAATCGTCGCGCACGGCCAGCGCCCGCCCCAGGAACCATCGGTACTCGCCCCGGCTCCGATCCCAGAAGCGGTACTCGCACTCGAACGGCTCGCCCGTCCGGACCGACTCATCCCACCGCTCGCCGGCCCGATGCGCGTCGTCGGGATGGAGGATCGGCTTCCAGACTCCATCCTGACTCGCATCCCCCGCCTGACCGGTGAAGACATGCCCGCGCTCGTTGCAATAGTTGACGCTGCCGTCGGGCCGGGCGGTCCAGACGATCTGGGGCATGGCGTCGGCCAGCTCGCGGAATCGCCGCTCGCTCTCCCGGAGCGTCTCATCGGCCCCTCGCCGCTCGGACACGTCGCGGAAGACCAGGACGACCCCGATGATGGCGCCGTCATCGCCGCGGATCGGCGCGGCGCTGTCGTCGATCGCGCGCTCGGTGCCGTCGCGGGCGATCAGGACCGTGTGATTGGCCAGCCCGACGACGGTCCCCTCGCGCAGCGCCCGCGCCGCCGGGTTCTCGACCGCCTGCCGCGTCGACTCGTTGACGATGCGGAAGACGTCGTCCAGCGGCTGCCCCTCGGCGTCGGCCCGGGTCCAGTCGGTGAGCGATTCGGCGACGGCATTGAGAAATGTGACCCGGCCCTCGGTATCGGTCGCGATGACGGCATCGCCGATGCTGGACAGCGTGACCCGCAGCCACTCGCTCTGACGATGGAGCTGTTCCCAGGCGCGTTTGCGGTCGATCCCCAGGGCGATCTCGTCGGCGACCGACCCCATCATCCCCAAGGTGGCCTCCGAGAGCGGATGACGGGCGAACATCGCAATGACACCGACGAGGCGATCATCCACGACCAGCGGATAGCCGGCGAAGGCGACCATGCCCTCGCGTTGCGCCCACTCCTGGGCGGGCACCCGCGGATCGCCGATCACGGCATTGGTCAGGTGAGGGCGACGTTCCTGGGCGATCCGGCCGATCTTGAACTGCCCGACCGGGATCCGGCTGTGCGCGCCCTCCGTGTGTGTGTACATCCCGGCGCTGGCCTGGAGCTCGAGCACGTCGCCCGAATCGCCCAGCGTCCAGATCCGGGCGAAGGCCCCGTCGAGGTGACGCACGGTCGCCTCGACGCAATCGGTCAGCGCCTCGCGCAGGTGTCCGCTCCGGGTCAAGGCCAGCCCGATGTCGCGGCCGTACTCGGCCAGCCGGACCTGTTCGGCGATCGTGGCCTCGGCCTTGCGACGCTCGGTCACGTCGCGGAAGACGAGGACGACACCCGTGATCGCGCCGCCGTCGCCGCGGATCGGCGCGGCACTGTCGTCGATGGGCCGGGTCGTCCCGTCCCGGGCGATCAGGGCGGTCTGGCTGTCCAGGCCGATCACCGTCCCTTCCCGCAGTACCCGCGCCACCGGGGTCTCGAGCCGCGTACCGGTCTGCTCGTTGATGATGTGGAAGACTTCGTCCAGCGGCCGGCCCACGGCATCGGCCATCGTCCAGCCGGTCAGCGCCTCGGCCACCCGGTTGAGCGACTCCACACAGCCCGAGCCATCGGTCGCGATCACGCCATCGCCGATGCTGAAGAGCGTGGTCCGGAGCCGCTCGGCCTGCTCCCGGACCGACTGACGGGCAGGGGGGGGTGGATTCGCAGATTTGTCCATCAGGGATCCGAGTGCTATCGTGATCGGGAGAGCGCCTGGCCGGCCCAAGTCGTCCAGTATACCTGGGCCCGGCCCGGGTTGCAGAATCCGAGGCCAGGGCGCCTATCGCATGCGAATAGCGTGCCCAACGACTTGATCCGGTCGGGCTATTCCTTACCTCTCTCGACAGCCGCCTTGGGCGGCGCCGCCGCCGGCTTCTCTCGCAGTTGACGGATCTCGTCGGACTGCTTCTCGATCAGCTCCTTGATCTCCCCAACCTCGGAACGGAGGGCGCGGATCTCGTCCTCGAGGTTCGACCGGCCTGCCTGGCTGAAGATCATCACGATGATCGCGATCACGATCAGCGTGCCGCAGCCGAGTTGCACGCGCTGCTCACGGGACACGTTGGCCATAGGTTCCTCCGGGGCCCTCGAAGCGAAGCGGGCGGTCGATGACCTTATCGACTCGCGCCCGCCCGTCTACATATTCGTCGAGTCTTGATATTTATGCTCGGATTTCGCGGGATTCGCGACGTGCGCCCCGCAGGTCGGACGCCCGCCGTCGCCGCGCCCCGCGACAGGATCCCTCCAGGCGTCCCGATCGTCAAGTTCGCGTCCGGAACATTCGTGTTCTAGGTTGGATTTACCAGTGTCAGTCGAGATGCCGAGGGAGGGCGAGGCTCCGGAGACGGCTCATCAGTGGCGGTCTCCGATCCGACCGGTCGTGTCCCGGCCGGCGCGCTCGGTTGCGCGCGAGGAGATGACGGTCCGGACGCCGATGCTCTTCTTCCGTCGCTCCACGACGGCCGTAAGCCACCCGATTGGCCGGCTCCGATTTCGGAGGCCGGCGTCCCATCCGCGCGACCCCGAACGGGAACGACCCGACAACCATCGCACAGCAACAGGAGAATCAACGTGAATTTCGACAAGAAGTTGGCGCCGTGGCGGTCGGGACGGAAGCGGGCTCGGAAGGGGGCCCTGCGGCTCGGCATGGAGCAGCTCGAGGCGAGGCAACTCCTCGCCGGCTCGATCACCGTCGAGATCACCGGCGCGACGAAGACGCACCTCAGCGCGGCGACGTTGAGCCACCTGGGGAATTACACCAACGGGAGCGATTACAAGCTGGCCCCCTCGGCTCTCACGGGCGCCACCAGCGGCCTGACCTTCCACGCGACCGGCGCGATCACGTTCGACGACCCGGTGGCGAACATGCCCGTGAGCCTCGACGCGGAGTCGCTCGCCCAGGTCATCGTCGACGCCGACATCTCGAGCAACTCGGGCAAGGACATCACGCTGGTGGGCTCCAACTCCCTGTCGGGGATGGCGACCAAGTCGGGCGTGGTGTTCACCGGGAGCACGGTGACCTCGGGCGGCGACCTGACGGTCGACGGCACGGGGTACGCCGAGCTGTGCGAGCTCGGGCGTCTACGGCGTGTACCTCGATGACAGCACGCTGACGACGGTCGACGACGGCGGGGACGTGAGCATCAGCGGCATGGTGTTGACGGCCAACCACGGCGACGACGTCGGCGTTCTGGTCGGCGGCGGATCGGCGATCCTGACCAGCTCGGGCACGTTGACCATCGTGGGCACCAGCGGGGGGGCGGCGTCGGACGCCGGGCACAATTACGGCGTGTTCGTCGACGGCGGTGAGATCAGCTCGGTGACCGGTGACGTGAGCGTCACGGGCAACGGGGCCACTGCCTCCACCGGGGACGACAACTTCGGCGTGCTGGTGTGGGCCTCGGGCTTCATCCCCGGCAATACGGACCCGAACAGCCTGGGCACCGGCGGGACGAGCACCTCGGCGCTGATCACCTCGGTCAACGGTGCGGTGAACATCTACGGCTACGGCGGCGGCGCGTCGAGCTCGGCCGATAACGTCGGCCTGTACGTCAACACGGGGGGTGCAATCGGCACCGGCGACCTGGGTCCCATCACGATCCTGGGGAAGGGCGGGAGCGGCTCGGGGGGCTACAATGACGGCGTGAAGGTCGCCAACACCGACGACGGCCCGTCGGCCGAGATCACCTCGGACGGCGGCGAGGTGAGCGTGTCGGGGATCGGCTCGAGCGGGACCGCGGGCGTCGGCTTCAGCTTCGGCACCGAGGTTGACGCCGGGGGGTTCATCACCGCCGGCGGCCAGGGTGCCCTGACGGTCAAGGGCTCCGAGTATGGGGGGGCGACCGCGACCGACGAGATCGGCGTCTATGTCGGCGGCGCCGACGCGACGATCGGCTCATCCGGCGGCGATGTGACGGTTGACGGCACCGGCGGCGGCGGCCCGAGCGTCTCCACCTCGGGCGATAACTACGGCGTCGAGGTCGCGCCGCTCGGCCTCATCACCGCCGGCGGCCAGGGGGACGTGACCGTCACCGGCACCGGCGGCGACGGCGAGGAAGGGGGCAACGCCGGTGTCGCCGTCATCGGCCTTACCGGCACGCCGGTCGAGAACGCCGTCATCACCTCTTCGGGGGGAGACATCGCGATCACCGGCACGGGCGGCGGGGCGAGCTCGGCCGGGGCGAGTAACGTGGGCGTCCTGGTCGAGACCGGCGGCCTCGTCTCGGGGGTGAACTTCGGATCGGTGTCCATCACCGGGACGGGCGGCGCCGCCTCGGGCAATGACAACGCCGGCATCGTCATCGACGACGAGAGTGCGGGGGACGGCACGGCCGTCACCTCCCAAGGGGGGGCGATCACCCTCATCGGCACGGGCGGCGGTGCGACGTTGACCGGGACCAACGAATCCGGCGTTACGATCATCAATGGTGCCAATGTCGGCTCGACGGCGACCGGCGATGTGAGCATCACCGGCACGGCCGGATACGGGAGCTCGAGCAATTACGGCGTCGAGGCCGACGGAGGCTCGGAGATCGGCTCCGCGGGCGGGACGCTGACGATCGTGGGATCGGCCCCGAAGGCTACCGAAGGCGGCTCGGATAATACCGGCGTCTATCTCGACGACGTCCAGGTCGGGACCGAGGGGCTCGGTGCGGTCTCCATCACCGGGACCGGGAGCGACGGCACCGGGAGCGACTATGGCGTCATGCTGACCGGCGGCGCGACCGTCGGCTCCCTGGGCGGCGACATCGCGATCACCGGCACGGGCACGGATACGAATGGCTCTCCCGGCGTCGAGGTCGCCGCGACCGGCCAGATCATCGCCCAGGGTGCCGGCAGCGTGACGATCCACGGCACCGGAGCCGCGGGGCCCGAGGGCTTCGGCGTCGAGCTGGTGGGCTCGATCAGCTCGTACGATGGCGACATCGTCGTAACCGGCCTCGCCGGAGACAGCGCGGCGCCGCCATTGGCGTCCTGTTCGATGGCGGGACGATCGCGGCGTCCGGGTCGGGCTCGGTGACGGTCACCGGCACCGGCGGCGGCTCCGTGGCGGGCGGGAACGACTACGGCATCGAGCTCACCAGTTCCGGCGGGATCTACACGACCGGCGGCGGCAGCATCACCCTGAATGGGACCGGCGGCGCGGCGACGGCGCCACGGGCAATGACGGCGTCTACCTCAGTAACGCAACGATCTCGGCGGGCAGAGACGGCGCGGTGACGGTGTACGGCAGCGCCGGGGCGGACTCCGGCGGCGGCACCTCCAACTATGGCGTCGCCCTCGAGAATTCTTCGGTGATCGATACGTATCATGGCATGGTGACGGTCGATGGCTGGGGCGGGGCGTCCGACGGCGGCGACCAGAACTACGGCGTCTACGTCGACGGAGCCGACGCGCAGATCAAGTCGGCCGGCGCGGGCGAGGTGGTTGTCGACGGCACCGGGGGCGCGGATTCGGGCTCGGGCTCGGGGGACAATTACGGCGTCTACTTCTCGGTCGCCGCGCCACTGAGCTCGGCCGGCGGCGACATCGCGGTCACCGGCACGGGCGGGGCGACCACCTCCGGCACCGGGGGCAGCAACGACGCCATCTACTTCGAAGATTCGGATATCACGACCAGCGGTCTCGGCACGGTGACGTTGGTCGGAACGGGGGGGCGTCCGGGGGGGCCGGCACCTACAACATCGGCGTCTATCTTTTCAACGGCTCGATGGTCACGGCCAGTGGCTCGGGCGATGTGACGGTGGAGGGGACGGCGGGGGCCTCCGACGGCGGTAGTGACAACGTCGGGGTCTACCTGGAAATCTCGACGGTCAGCTCGGGCAGCGGCACGGTGACGGTCACGGGCACCGGCGGCACCGGCGATGACGCCGACTATGGCGTCTATCTCTATCTAACCTCGACGATCACCACCGGCGGCGCGGGGAGTGTCGCGGTGACCGGGACGGGCGGGGCGTCTAGCATTGCCGGCAGTGCCAACGACGGTGTCATCCTTAACGGCGGGACGATCGAGGCGACCGGCTCGGGCGATGTGACGGTGCTCGGCACCGGTGGGGCCGACACCGGCGCCGGCACCGGCAATTACGGCGTCTACCTCGAGAACACCTCGACGATCGAATCGGGGGCGCCGGCACGGTGACGGTGACGGGCGTTGGCGGGGCGTCCGTCGGCGGCACCCAGAACTTCGGCGTCTATGTCGACGGAGCTGGCGCTCAGATCGAGTCGGCCGGCGCCGGCACGTTGATCATCGATGGCACGGGAGGTGCGGACACGGGCTCGGGCTTGGGCTATAACGACGGCGTCTACCTCAATTCCTCTATGCCGTTGAGCTCCGACGGCGGCGACGTGGCGGTCACCGGCACGGGCGGGGCGGCCAGCAGCGGAAACGGCGACATCGGCGTCTACATCGACGGCTCGACCGTGAGCACCGTCGGGGCCGGCTCGGTGACGCTGACCGGGACCGCCGGCGCGGGCGTGAGCGACAATGCCGGCGTCTCGCTCGAGGGCGGGACGATCTCGACCGGCGGTACCGGCTCGATCGATGTCACGGGGATCGGCGAAGGCTCCTCGACCGGTACGGATAATTACGGCGTCGATCTGGAGAGCACGTCCCATGTCCTCGCGAACGGCGTCGGATCGATCGCCCTGACCGGGATCGGCGGTGCGACGTCCGGCGGCTCCAAGAACATCGGCGTCTACGTCCTGGAGACGTCGAACGTCCAGGCGGCCGGCGGCGACATCACGGTTGACGGGACCGGCGGCGATTCCGGCGACGGCGAGCACAACCACGGGGTCGCCGTTGACGACCTGGGGTCGATCGAGACGACGGGCGCCGGGACCATCTCGGTCACCGGCGTCGCCGGCACGGGCGACACCGCGGACGTCGGGGTGCTGGTGCAGGGCGGAGGATTCATCGGCCCGGTCGCGGAGCAGCCCAGCTCCGGGGCCATCACGGTCACCGGGATCGCTGCCGGCGGTACCGGCTGCACCGTCACGCAGAATACCGGCGTGGTCGTGAACGTTAGCTCCTCGATGGGCGGGACGATCGCGGGCGGGATGGGCCTGCTGACGATCGTCGGGTCCGGCGGCGCGGGGACGTCGCAGGATGCGGGGATCGGCATCCTGGGCACGGTCAGCTCGGCTGGCGGCGGCATCACTCTGACGGGGACTGGCGGCGCGGGGACGAACGAGGACTTCGGAGTCGCCCTGGTTGAGGGTGGCACGGTTGACGCGGCCGGCGGCGATATCACGGTGAACGGGACCAGCGTCGGCACCGGGACCGATGAATACGGCGTCGCCATCGCCGGTGGGACGCTCAGCTCCGGGGGCGCGGGGGCAGTCAGCGTGACCGGGCTCGGCGGCGACGGGACGGGCTCCAATTCGGGGATCGACCTCCTCAGCGCGACGATCTCGGGCTCGTCTGCGGGCGGAATCGATCTGATCGGGATCGGCGGCAGCAGCTCGGGGGCCGGCGAGACCTCCGACGGGATCTTCGCGGCCTCCAGCACGATCACGGCGACGGGCTCGGGGGCCATCGCGATGACCGGCACGGGTGGCGCCTCGGCCGGCGGCCAGAAGAACTACGGCGTCTATCTCCTCGAGGGCACCACCGTCGGCACGGTTGACGGTGCCATCACCGTGACGGGGATCGGCGGCGACGCCGGGGCCGGCGGTGCGAGCGACATCGGCGTGGCCATCGAAACCTCCTTGGTCGCCGCCACCGGGTCGGGTGAGATCTCGATCGTCGGCCAGGGCGGGACCGGCGACACGGGCGACAACTACGGCGTTTACATCAGCAGCGGCGCCACGATCGGCGGGGCCACCGCGACGGGCGACATCACCATCACCGGCACCGGGGTGGGGGCCGGTGCCAATGACGTCGGCGTCGGACTGAACCAGGCGACGGTTGACGGGGGCCTCGGCAAACTGACGATCTCGGGCTTCGGCGGTGGCACGGACCAGAACAATCACGGCGTCTACCTCTATTTCTCGACGATCACTTCGGGCGGCGGCGACGTGATCGTGACCGGGACCGGCGGTGCGGGGACCGACAACAATAACGGCGTGTACCTCCTGTCCTCGACGATCGAATCGGGCGGGACCGGCGACGTCACCGTCACCGGCACCGGCGGAGATTCCGGGGCCGGTACCGACAACTTCGGGGTCGTCCTCGAGACCAGCGCGTCGTCACCCACTTTCATCCTGCCCGATGTCCCGCCGCCACCCTCGTTGATCGCGGCGCTGGGCACGGGCGATGTGACCGTGGAGGGGACCGGCGGGGCGTCCACCGGCAACGGCTCCGACAACTTCGGGATTTACCTCAAGGCCGCGACGATCCGCTCGAGCGGCGGCAACGTGACCGTCACCGGCACCGGCGGGCAGAACGCCGCCGGCAGCGGCAACTACGGCGTCGCGATCGAGGGGCTGGGCGCGGCCGTCGTGGTGGCGGGCGCCGGAGATATCGCCATCGAAGGCACCGGCGGCGACTCCAGCGGCGCGAGCCAGGACATCGGCGTGCTCATCCAGAATGGAGCGTTCGTCGGTGCCGCGGACGTATATAACCCGAGCCTCGTGCCGCCAGGCAGCATGAGCAGCGGCAGCGTGACGATCACGGGGACCGGAGGAGCCGGCGGGACCGCCGAACAGGGTGTCCTGTTCAACAGCGGCGGGTCGGTGGCCACCGACACCGGCGACATCACCATCACCGGCACCGGCGGCGGCTCGGCATCGAACAGCACCGGCGTGATCTTCGACGGCGGATCGTCCACCGCCACCGGCGGCGGCGATGTCACGGTCGATGGCTTCGGGGGCCCGGGCAGCACCGGTGCCTCGATGAATCGCGGCGTCGCCCTCGCGGGAGCGGCTATCATCGGCGCGAGCGACGGAGGGAACATCACCGTCGACGGCATCGGCGCCGCCTCCTCCGGCGGTACCGACGACTACGGGGTCTTCCTCATCGGGAGCGCGCAGATCGCGGCGACGGGCTCGGGCACCGTGACGGTGGACGGGACGGGGGGGGATTCGGGCACCGGTAGCGCTAACGATGGCGTCTATCTCGATTCCGCGACCATCAGCGGGGGCGTCGGGGCCGTGACGGTGACGGGCGTCGCCGGCAGCGGAGATGGCGATGGCGTTGACATCCAGGCGACCTCCACGATCACCACCGGCGGCGGCGACCTGGCCATCGACGGGACCGGCGGGAGCGTGTCGAATGCCACCAGCTCCGTCGGTGTTTATCTCCAAGGCTCGACGGTCACCGCCGGCGGCGCCGGGACCTTGACCGTCGACGGGACCGGCGGATCATCCACGTACGAGGGTCAGCACAACTACGGCGTCTACGTCGGGGGCATGACCGTCGGCTCGACCGGCGGCGACGTCTCGGTCACCGGCACCGGCGGCGCGGGGTATCAGAATGACTTCGGCATCTACCTCGGCGAGGGGACGATCAGCGGGGGCGATGGTGGCTCGGTGACGGTGACCGGCACCGGCGGCGCCGGCGTGTCCGGCATGTGCGGAGCCGACCCCGTAACCAACATCGGCGTCTATGCGAACGGCTCGACGATCACCACCGGCGGGGCCGGCGGGGTGAACGTGACCGGCACCGGCGGCGCGTCCTCGGACGGCGCCGACGACTACGGGGTCGCGCTGGAATCGGGTTCGACGGTCTCGGCGACGGGCTCGGGCGATGTGACCGTCAACGGGGCGGGCGACGCGACGACCAGCGGCACTTCCAACTTCGGGGTTTACGTCAACGACTCGACGATCAGCTCGGCCAGCTCGGGAAGCGTGACCGTCACCGGCAGCGGCGGCTCCGGAGAGAGCAACGAGTACGGCGTCTATATCGACTCGGGCTCGTCGATCACCACCGGCGGCGGCGACCTGGGCATCGACGGGACCGGCTGGAGCTCCTCGGGCGCCTCGAGCGCCTTCGGCGTCGATCTCGAGGGCTCGACGGTCACGGCCGGCGGCGCGGGGACGTTGACCGTCGACGGCACCGGCGGGTCGTCCACCTACGAGGGCGACTACAACTACGGCGTCTTCGTCGGGGGCACGACGCTCAGCTCGACCGGCGGCGATGTCTCGGTCAACGGCACCGGCGGCGCGGGGTATATCAATGACTTCGGCGTCTACCTCAACGACGGCACGATCACCGCGGGCGACGGCGGCTCGGTGACGGTCACCGGCACCGCCGTCGCGGGTGTGGATGGCATGTGCGGGGCGACACCCAACGGCAATGCCGGGGTCTACCTCTCATCCTCGTCGACGATCAGTACAACCGGCGCGGGCGATGTCGCGGTGACCGGGACCGGCGGCTCGGGCGACGGCAGCACCGGCGATGACGGTGTCCACATCAACGGCGGGATGATCGAGTCCGGCGCCTCGGGCTCGGCGACGGTCACCGGCACCGGGGGGGCGGATGCCGGCGCGGGGAATATCAACGATGGCGTCCTCCTCGAGAACACCTCGGTGATCCAGTCGGGAGGCGGCGGGACGGTCACGGTGACCGGGACCGGGGCCTCGGCCGACGGCGGAGAAAACAACCGCGGTGTCAACCTCGCTGGGAGCGGCGCGAAGATCCAGTCGACCGGCACGGGCGCGATCATCGTCAACGGGACGGTGGACGCCGACTCGGGCAGTTCCGGCGGGACGAGCGTCGGGGTCAACCTCCAGGGCGGCGCCGAGATCGGCTCGGACGGCGGCGACATCGCGATCACCGGGACGGGCGCGCTTGCCTCTTCCTCCCCGGGGTCCGATGACGGCATCGTGGTCAACGGCTCGAACGTCACGACCAGTGGTGCCGGCTCGGTGACATTGGACGGGACCGCCGCCGCGATCATGGGCAGCGACTACGAAGTCGGGGTCAATCTTCAGTCGGAAGCGTCGATCTCGGCGACGGGCACGGGCAATGTGACGGTGACCGGGACGGGCGGCGACTCCGTCAACGGTGGCGCCAACTATGGGGTTTACCTCCAGGCCTCGTCGATCACCGCGACCGGCGGCGATGTGACGGTGACCGGCACCGCCGGCACCGGGAGTACGGGTGGTGACTACGGCGTCGTGCTCCTGCCCGCTTCGACGATCAGCACGACCGGCTCGGGGGATGTGACGGTCGAGGGGACCGGCGGCGCGGGCGGCGGCGGTAACAATGACGGTGTCTACCTTACGAGCTCGACGATCGAGTCGGGCACCTCGGGCTCCGTGACCGTCACCGGCACCGGGGGTGCGGACACCGGCTCCGGCTCCGGCAATTCCGGCGTCTTCATCACGAACACCTCGACGATCGAATCGGCGGGGTCCGGCGCGGTGACGGTCGATGGCACGGGGGGGATGACTGATGGCGGCAGTTCCAACGATGGTGTGTACATCGCCTCCAGCTCGACGGTCGAATCGACGGGTTCGGGCGATGTGTCGGTGACCGGCACCGGCGGTGCGTCCACCGGAGGGAGCGGCAATGACGGGGTCAACGTCAGCGGCTCGACGATCAGCTCGGCGAGTGCGGGAAGCCTGACGGTGATCGGCACCGGCGGCAGCGGGGAGAGCGGTGACGACGGCGTCCACATCCTGTCGAGCTCGACGATCACCACCGGCGGCGGCGATTTGGCCATCGACGGGACCGCCGCGGGTGCGTCGAACGCCAGCGCCTCCATCGGGGTTCAACTCGACAGCTCGACGGTCAAGGCCGGCGGCGCGGGGTCGGTGGCCATCGACGGCACCGGCGGATCCTCGACCTACGAGGGCGAATACGACTTCGGTGTCTACGTCGGGGCCATGACGGTCAGCTCGACCGGCGGCGATGTGTCGGTCACCGGCACGGGCGGCGCCGGGTATCACAACGACTTCGGCGTCTACCTCCACGACGGGACGATCACCGCGGGCGGCAGCGGCTCGGCGACGGTCACCGGCACCGGCGGCGACGGCGTCGATGGCATGTGCGGGGCGACCCCCTCGGACAACACCGGGGTCTTCGCCTACTCCTCGACGATCGACTCGGCCGGGTCGGGCACCGTGACGGTCGTCGGCACCGGCGGCGACGCCAGCTCGCTCTACCAGACGGGCAGCGACGGCGTCGAGCTGACCGGGCCTTCCGGCGAGCCGGACGGCTCGATGATCCATTCCGGCGGCAGCGGCTCGGTGATCGTCACCGGCACCGGGGGGACGTCCGACGGCGGGGAAGGCAACTTCGGGATCGGCATCGCGTACGGGTCGATGATCTCGGCGACGAGCTCGGGATCGATCGCGGTATCGGGTACCGGCGGCGACGCCGGGGGAGGCGGTAGCCACAACTACGGTGTCGCGATCAGCTATTCCGCGTCGGTCTCTGCCGACGGATCCGGCGACGTCTCGATCGCCGGCCAGGGCGGTACCAGCGGCCATGGCGACGGCGTCAACATCGGGAAGGGTGCGACGGTCGGCAGCGCCACCGCGACGGGCGATCTGACCATCACCGGCACCGGCACTTCGACCGGGAGCTATAACGCCGGCGTGTACCTCTACGACGGTGCGACGGTCGACGGCGGCCTCGGCAATCTGACGATCGCCGGATACGGCCAGGGCTCGGGCTCATACAATCTTGGCGTCCTCGCCCTGACTAGTGCGTCGATCATCACCGACGGCGGCGACCTGACCATCGACGGGACCGGCGGGAGCTCCTCGGGCACTCCAGCAACATGGGTGTCTATCTCGACGGCTCGACGGTCACGGCCGGCGGCGCGGGGACCTTGACCGTCAACGGCACCGGCGGATCCTCGACCTACGAGGGCCAGGACGACTACGGCGTCTTCGTCGATGACATGACGGTCAGCTCGACCGGCGGCGATGTGACGGTCACCGGCACGGGCGGCGCCGGGTATACCAACGACTTCGGCGTCTACCTCAACGGCGGGACGATCACCGCGGGCGGTAGCGGCTCGGCGACGGTCACCGGCACCGGCGGCGCCGGCGTGGACGGCATGTGCGGCGCCACGCCCTCGGACAACGTCGGCGTCTTCGCCTACTCCTCGATGATCAGCTCGGCGGGTTCGGGCGCCGTGACGGTCACCGGCACCGGCGGCGATGCCAGCTCGCTCTACCAGCAGGGTAGCGTCGGCGTCGAGCTGACCGGGCCTTCCACCGGCGAGCCGGACGGATCGACGATCCACTCGGGCGGCAGCGGCGCCGTGACGGTCACCGGCACCGGCGGGGCGTCCGACGGCGGGGACCACAACTTCGGGATCGACATCACGTACGGGTCGATGATCTCGGCGACGAGCTCGGGATCGATCGCGGTCTCGGGTACCGGCGGCGACGCCGGGGACGGCGGTGACCGCAACTTCGGTGTCGCGATCAGCCTATTCGCGTCGGTCTCTGCCGGCGGATCCGGCGACGTCTCGATCGCCGGCCAGGGCGGTACCAGCGACCGCGGCGACGGCGTGAACATCGGACAGGGTGCGACGATCGGCAGCGCCACCGCGACGGGCGATCTGACCATCACCGGCACCGGCGCTTCGACCGGGACCTATAACGCCGGCGTGTACCTCCACGACGGTACGACGGTCAACGGCGGCCTCGGCAATCTGACGATCACCGGATACGGCCAGGGCTCGGGCTCGAACAATCTTGGCGTCATCGTCCTGGATAATAGCTCGATCACCAGCGATGGCGGCGACCTGACCATCGTCGGGACCGGCGGGAGCGGCGGGTCTGGGACCTCCGATGCCACCGGGGTCGATCTCTTCCAGTCGTCAGTCGAAGCCGGCGGCATGGGGACGGTGTCCATCACCGGCATCGGCGGCTCGTCCACCGGCGCGGGCGCTTACAACTACGGCGTCGAGGCCGGCGACGTGACGGTCACCTCGGGCGGCGGCTCGGTGACGGTCACCGGCACGGGCGGCGCGGGATATTACGACGATTACGGTGTCTACCTCGATACCGGCGCGGAGATCACCTCGGGCGGGAATGGCGCCGTGACGGTGATCGGCACCGGCGGCGCCGGCGTGGCGGGCCCGGACGGAGACCCCATCGAGTACAATCTCGGCGTATATGCCTACAAGGCGACGATCACCTCGGGCGGCGATGGCGCCGTGGCCGTCACCGGCACCGGCGGCTCCAGCGCGATCTTCCAGTACGATGCCGTCGGCATCTGGTTGGATAACGCGACGATCACCTCGGGCGGGCCCGGTGCCGTGGTCGTCACGGGCATCGGCGGGGTGTCCGACGGCGGCGAGTACAACGACGGGATCTACCTCGAGTCCGGCGCGACGATCACGTCGGCGTCCACGGGCGATGTGACCGTCGTCGGGACGGCAGGCGCCTCCGGCGACGGCAACTACAACCGTGGGCTCTACCTCTACTACGCCTCGATCACCTCCGGCGGCGGCGACGTGACCGTGACCGGCCTGGGCGGCTCGGGCGATAACGGGAATGTCGGCGTCCTGGTGACAGACTCGACGATCGAACCGGGCGGGAACGGCGCCGTGAGCGTGACCGGCGCCGGCGGAGTCTCGTCCGGCGGTTCGGACAACTACGGCGTCTACCTCAAGGCTTACATCTACGAGGACGGCGTCCGGCCCAATGATGAATTTACGTCGTTGATCACGGCGAGCGGTTCGGGCGATGTGACCGTGACCGGCACGGGCGGAGCCTCGGGCAGCGGGAGCGACAATTACGGGGTCTACGTCTACGAATCGACGATCACCTCGGGCGGCGGCGACGTGACCGTGACCGGCATCGGGGGCGAGGGTTACGTCCAGAATTACGGCGTTTATCTCGTCGGCTCGACGATCACCTCCGGCGGCACGGGTGCAGTCGGCGTGACCGGCACCGGCGGGGCGACTTCCGACGGTCACGAGAACGACGGGGTCTTCCTCGATGACTCGACGATCACGACCGGCGGCAACGGCGCGGTGACCGTGACCGGGACCGGCGGCGTCTCCGCCGTGGGCGTCCCCTATTTCTACAGTAGCATCGGGGTCTACCTCCTAGACGGCGGGACGATCACGACGGGCGGCAACGGCGCCGTGGACGTGACGGGTATCGGCGGCGCCACCAGCGGCGGTGACGGTAGCATCGGTGTCTACCTCACGGACAGCTCGATGATCACGGCCTCGGGCACGGGCGATGTGACCGTCAACGGGACGGGGGGCGACTCCTCCAACGGCACCGATAACTACGGGGTCTACCTCTGGGAATCGACGATCAGCTCGGGCGGCGGGGCCGTGACGGTCATCGGTCAAGCCGGCACGGCCGCCGATTGGAGTCACGGCGTCTATCTCCATGACTCGACGATCACCTCCGGCGGCAACGGCGACGTGACGGTCACCGGCACCGGCGGCGCATCCGATGGCGGCACCGAGAACTACGGAGTCTACCTCGAGTCCGGCGCGACGATCACGGCGTCGGGCACGGGCGATGTGTCCGTGACCGGGACGGGCGGAGCCTCCGGCGACGGTAGCAATAACGACGGGGTCTACCTCTACTACGCCTCGATCACCTCCGGCGGCGGCGACGTGACCGTGACCGGCCTGGGCGGCTCGGGCGATAACGGGAATGTCGGCGTCCTGGTGACAGACTCGACGATCGAACCGGGCGGGAACGGCGCCGTGAGCGTGACCGGCGCCGGCGGAGTCTCGTCCGGCGGTTCGGACAACTACGGCGTCTACCTCAAGGCTTACATCTACGAGGACGGCGTCCGGCCCAATGATGAATTTACGTCGTTGATCACGGCGAGCGGTTCGGGCGATGTGACCGTGAACGGCACGGGCGGGGCCTCCACCAACGGCAACGGCAACATCGGGGTCTATCTCTACTACTCGACGATCACCTCGGGCGGCGGCGCCGTGACGGTCACCGGCATCGGCGGCACCGGGTCTAACTCCGATTTCGGCGTCATCCTCGTGGCCGCTTCGTCGATCACCTCGGGCGGCGGCGATGTGACGGTGACCGGCACCGGCGGGGCGTCGGCTGGCGGTTACGACAACTACGGGGTCTTCCTGGTTGCCGATTTCTTTGGCCCGACGATCGCGGCCACGGGCTCGGGCGATGTGACGGTGATCGGGATGGGCGGGGATTCCACCACCGGTTACAACAACGATGGGGTCTACCTCGTGCCGGGTTTCTATGCCCCGACGATCACCTCGAGCGGCGGCGCCGTGTCGGTGACCGGCACCGGCGGCAGCGGCGATTCGGGAGACCTCGGCGTCGGCGTGGATAGCGGTACGATCACCTCGGGGGGTCCCGGCGCCGTGACCGTCACCGGCATCGGGGGCGCGTCCGACGGGGGCGAGTACAACATCGGAGTCGACCTCTGGGACGGGGCGACGATCACCTCAGGTTCCACGGGCGCCGTGACCGTCAATGGGACGGGGGGCGCCTCCGTCTCCGGTTCGAACAACTACGGCATCCGCCTCTACTACTCGACGATCACCTCTGGCGGCGGCTCCGTGACGGTCACCGGCACCGCGGGCACCGGGTCTGACTCCGATTCCGGCGTCGTCCTCATCGCCGCTTCGTCGATCACCGCGGGCGGCGGCGGCTCCGTCACCGTCACCGGCACCGGCGGGGCGTCCGTCGGCGGAAACCACAACCTCGGGGTTTACCTCGATGGCTGGTACTGGGGCCCGACGATCACGGCCTCCGGCTCGGGCGATGTGACCGTGATCGGGACGGGCGGGGCCTCCACCACCGGTTACGCCAACTATGGAGTCCTGGTCACGCAAGGCCTCTATACCCCGACGATCACCTCGAGCGGCGGATCGGTGACGGTCACCGGCACCGGCGGCGCCGGCGCGTCGGCAGACGTCGGCATCGGCATGTTCGGTGGGATGATCGAGTCGGGGGGTTCCGGCGCCGTGACCGTGACCGGAATCGGCGGCGCCTCCGGGGGCGGAACGAATAACACCGGGGTCGCCCTCTGGGATGGGGCGACGGTCACATCGGGCTCCTCGGGCGCCGTGACGGTGAATGGGACCGGCGGCGCGTGCAACGGCGGCTCGGAGAACTACGGGGTCTATCTCTACTACTCGACGATCACCTCCGGCGGCGGCGCCGTGACGGTCACCGGCACCGGCGGGGCTGGCGGCGCGAACGAGACCGGAGTCAGCCTCTATGCCGGGACGATCGAATCGGGCGGGAACGGCGCCGTGACGGTCACCGGCTCCGGCGGTGCGACCAGCGGCGGCGGGGGCAACTACGGCGTCTACCTCGAGGGCGGCAATAGCGAAAACGTCACCCTGCCCGACACGTCCCAGCCCTCGGTGATCACGGCGAGCGGTTCGGGCGATGTGACGGTGATCGGGACCGGGGGGGCGACCTCGACCGCCTCGGACAACTACGGCGTCTACCTCGATAGCTCGATGATCACCTCGAACGGCGGTGCCGTGACGGTGACGGGCGTCGGCGGGGCGGGAGCCTATCGAGAGTTCGGCGTCTTCCTCAATGACGGCTCGACGATCGGCTCGGGCGGCGGCGACGTGAGCGTCACCGGCACCAGCGTGAATGACGGCCTCTTCTCGAACGTTGGCGTCTTCCTCGACGCTTCGACCATCGCGGCCGGGGGCACGGGCGATGTCGCCGTCGCCGGCTTCGGCGGCACCTCCGAATTCGGCGCCAACTACGGTGTCTACCTCGCTGAGGGAGCGACGATCACCTCGGAAGGCGGCGCCGTGACCGTCACCGGCACCGGCGGCGCCGGAGGTCACTGGGACTACGGCGTCTACCTCGACGGCTCGACGATCGAATCGGGCGGGGATGGCGGCCTGAGCGTCACCGGCACCGGCGGCGCGGGGACTGTCGCGTGTTACGGCGTCTTCCTCACGAGTGATTCGACGATCTCCTCTGACAACGGCGCCGTGAGCGTGAACGGGACCGGCGGCGCGGGGGGCACGAACGACTGCGGCGTCTACATCAGCGGCGGGGCGACGATCACGGCCTCGGGCTCGGGCGACGTGGCCGTGAGCGGGACGGGGGGCACCACGGCCTACGGTGCGGGCAACGTCGGGGTCTACCTCGACGGCGCCACGATCACCTCGGGTGGCGGCGACGTGACCGTGACCGGCATCGGCTCCGCCGGCGAGAACAATGAAGTCGGCGTCGAGCTGAAAGGCGGGACGATCGGCTCGGGCGGCAATGGCGGTGTGAGCGTGACCGGCATTGGCGGCGCCTCCGACGGCGGCGAGTTCAACGTCGGTATCGACCTCTGGGATGGGGCGACGATCACCTCAGGATCCACCGGCGACGTGATCATCAACGGGACGGGGGGCGCGTTCCACCAATGGCTACACCAATTTCGGCATCTACCTCGGCTACTCGACAATCGCCTCCGGCGGCGGCGACGTGTCCGTGACCGCCACGGCGGGCAGCGGTTACGGCGACAATTCCGGCATCCTCGTCACGTACAGTGCGACGATCACCGCGGGCGGCGGCGGCTCCGTGACGGTCACCGGCACCGGCGGCGCGTCCGAGGGCGGCAACCACAATGTCGGCGTCTACGTCCAATACGGGGCGACGATCACCTCGTCGTCCTCGGGCGATGTCACCGTGACCGGGACCGGGGCGCGTCCGGCTCCGGCACCAATAACGACGGGGTCTACCTCCAGTACGAAGGGAAGATCACCTCGGGCGGCGGGGATGTGACGGTCACCGGCACCGCCGGCAGTGGAGACGACAACGATTACGGCGTGATGCTCAATTACTCGACGATCACCTCGGGCGGCGATGGCGATGTGACCGTGACGGGGACCGGGGGACCCTCCGACGGCGGCAGCAGCAACGGCGGGATCTACATCAAGTACTCGACGATCACCTCGAGCGGCGGGGACGTGACGGTGGCCGGCATCGGCGCCGCCGGCGGGACCGGCAACATCGGCGTCAAACTGTACAGCGGGATGATCACCTCGGGTGCGACCGGCGCCGTGACCGTCACCGGCACCGGCGGGGCGTCCGTCGGCGGGAGCGACAACCAAGGGGTCTACCTCGGCTACTATTCGACGATCAGCTCGGGCGGCGGGGATGTGACGGTCACCGGCACCGGCGGGGATGCCGGGACCAGCGGCACGGATAACTACGGCGTCTTCGTCAATGACTCGACGGTCCAGGCCACCGGATCGGGCAACCTCGCGATCAACGGGACCGGCGGGGCCGGCTTCTCGAATAACTATGGCGTCTTCGTCAATGACTCGACGGTCCAGGCCACCGGGTCGGGCGACGTCTCGATCATCGGGGCCGCCGGCGCCTGTTCCTACAACTATGCCAACGGCGACGGCGTCGTCATCAAGGGGTACGACACGACGGTCGGCAATGCCAGTATGACGGGCGACCTGACGATCACCGGCACCGGGTCGGCGACCGGCGGCCTCGCCGTCGGCATCTACCTCTACGGCTATGCGACGGTTGACGGCGGCCTCGGCACGTTGACGCTCACGGGCACCGGCGGGGGCACGCACGGCGACAATTACGGCGTCCTGATCAGGCAGGGCGTGACGGTCACCTCGGCCGGCGGCGACATCGACGTGACCGGCACCGGCGGCGGGACCGGCACGGACGGGTTCAATATCGGGGTATTCGTGCAGAGCCAGGCCACGATCGCGGCGACCGGCTCGGGCAGCGTCTCGGTGACCGGGACCGGCGGCGGCGGCCACCAGCAAGATTTCGGCGTCTTCCTCGAGGGCAACGCCAGCATCCGGTCCACCGACGGCGATGTGACGGTGACCGCGATCGGCGGCGGCCTCGCCAACAATCCGTCTGGCGGCATGAACTACGGGCTCTACCTCGCGAGCAATGGGTCGGTCGAATCCACCGGCCTGGGCGATGTGACGGTGACCGCGACCGGCGGCGGCGGGGATGACAAGGACGCCGGGATCTCCTTGCAGGTCGGTCAGATCTCCTCGGTCAACGGCAATGTGACCGTGACCGCGCTCGGCGGCGGCTTCGGCAACCCCGGCAACGGCCAGTACAACGACGGGCTCAACATCCAGGAGGGATTCATCAACGCGACCGGCACGGGGAGCGTGACGGTCGTCGGCACCGCCGGCGGAGGCATCGATAACAACGACGGGATCTATCTCAGCCCCAGTACGTTCATCAACGCGGCGTCGGGCGACGTGACGGTCACCGGCACCGGCGGCGCAGTCCGAGGGCGGACACGACAACGACGGCGTCTACCTGAACTACGACGCGACGATCATCGCGGGCGCCTCCGGCAACGTCACCGTGACCGGGACCGGCGGCGCGTCGGCCACCGGGTACGCGAACGACGGCGTCTACCTCCATTACGCATCGGTCACCTCCGGCGGGAACGTGACCGTGACCGGGACTGGCGGCTCCGGCGCGAATGGGGACGTCGGCGTCGATCTGCTCGACTCGACGATCATGTCGGATGGTACCGGCAGCGTGGCGGTAATCGGCACCGGCGGCGCCTCCGATTCCGGCACGTACAACGTCGGGGTCTCGATCTGGAATGGGTCGACGATCACCTCGGGGACTACGGGCGATGTGTCCGTGACCGGCACGGGCGGCGCGTCCGTTGAACGGTAGCTACAACTACGGCATCTCCCTAGGCTACGCGACGATCACCTCCGGCGGCGGGAACGTGACGGTGACCGGCACCGGCGGCTCCGGGGCTGAGGATGATAGCGGCGTCCGCCTCTGGGGCGTGGCGACGATCAGCTCGGGCTATTACGACGGCGTAGGCGGCGACGTGACGGTGACGGGCACCGGCGGTGCGTCCTCGGGCGGCTCCGGCAACTTCGGCGTCTTCCTCGACGACAATCAGTCCGGCTCGTCGATCACGGCCTCGGGATCGGGCACCGTGATCGTGACCGGGACGGGGGGCGCCTCCACTTACGGAGGCGAAAACTTCGGGGTCTTCCTCCTCGATTCGACGATCACCTCGAGCGGCGGCGACGTGACCGTCACCGGCACCGGCGGCTCCGGAGGTGCTTTCGATGTCGGGATCGTCAACGTCGAGGGCTCGACGATCAGCTCGGGCGGCGGCGATGTGAGCCTCTACGGGACCGGCGGCGCAGTCCGAGGGCGGCGATGAGAACATCGGCGTCTTCGACGGTTACGACGCGTCGATCGTGGCGACGGGCTCGGGCAATGTGGCCGTCTTCGGGACAGGAGGCGCGTCCACCTACGGTTCTGGCAACTACGGGGTCTTCGTCCTGGAAGGCTCGTCGATCACCGCAGGCACGTCCGGTGATGTGACGGTCGTCGGCACGGGCGGCACGGGCTCCGGCGCGGATTTCGGCGTCTACCTCACGAGCGGTGCGAAGATCGGCGCGGGCACGTCCGGTAACGCCTACGTCTACGGCTACGGCGGTCAGGGCGGGGGCGGCTCCGACGGCGTCGAGGTCGTTGATAACTCGTCTATCACGGCGAACCAGGGTTCGGTCACGGTGGCCGGGACCGGCGGCGGGGCGCTCGGCGGAAGCGGCGGCAATGACGGCGTCGGGCTCGCGTCCGGCTCGTACATCAGCTCGAGCAACGGCGACGTGACTGTCACCGGATCCGGCGGCGTCGGGGGTTCCGGCGACGTCGGCATCTACGTCGATGGGGCGTCGATCACGACCGCGGGGACCGGCTCGCTGACCCTCGGCGGCGTCGGCGGCCAGTCGGACGTCGGCGGCGGTAATGACGGGCTCGATCTCGAGGGCGCGACGATCTCCGCCGAGGGCACGGGCGACCTGACCTTGAACGGCCAGGGCGGCACCGGCCTGGGACAGTACCATTACGGGATGTACATCTACGACGGGTCGCAGATCTCGACCGGCGGCGGGAACATCACCATCACCGGGACCGGCGGCGGGACCGTGGGCGACGTCGGCAACGACTCGGGCGTCGGCCTCGGGCCCCAGTTGACGATCATCGCCGGCGGTGCGGGGACGGTGACCGTGCTGGGTACCGGCGGCGTGGGCAACGGCAGCAGCGGCGTGGCGCTCTTCGGGACCAGCGACCAGACCCAGCAGCCGACGATCAGCTCCGACGGCGGGACGGTCTCGGTGACCGGGATCGGCGGCGGGACGATGGGCGACGCCGGGGACAACTACGGCGTCCTGGTCGTCGGCACGGCGGTGATCACCTCGGGCACCCAGGGCGACGAGGAGAACCCGGGCGGCGACGTGTCGGTGACGGGCACCGGCGGCATCGGGGGCTCCGATGATGTCGGCGTCCTCGTGAACGACGCGGCGATCACCGCGACGAACGGCAATTCGGTGAGCGTGACCGGGACCGGCGGCCTCTCGGACGTCGGCGGCAATAATGACGGGATCGACCTCGAGGACGCGACGATCTCCGCCGAGGGCACGGGCGACCTGACCTTGAACGGCCAGGGCGGGACGGGCACCGGGGGATACCATTATGGGCTGTACATCTACGACGGGTCGCAGATCTCGACCGCCGACGGCAGCATCACTGTCACCGGGATCGGCGGCGGGACCGTGGGCGATGTCGGCGACGACTCGGGCGTCGGCCTGGGCACCGGCGCCTCGATCGCGGCCGGCGGGGCGGGCACGGTCATCGTGCAGGGCCAAGGCGGCGTCGGCGGCGGCTACGGCGTCGCCCTCTTCGGGACCGGCGTTCCAGACCCGCAGACGGAGATCAGCTCGGACGGCGGCGCGGTCTCGGTGACGGGTACCGGCGGCGCCGTCGGCTCGAATGGGTATGGCGTGTTCGAGAATGCCGGCGCCACGATCACTTCGACCGGCGGCGACGTGTCCGTGAGCGGGACCGGCGGCAGCTACGGCTCGTACGAGACCGGCGTTTACCTGGATGCCTCGATCATCAGCTCGGACGGCGGGAACGTGACGGTGACGGGCACCGGCGGCTACGGGGGCTCGTACGAGGACGGCGTCTTCCTGACCGATGGCTCGTCGATCGCGGCGACGGGCAGCGGCTCGGTTAACGTGACCGGGACCGGCGGGCCGTCGTACCTCGGCGGATATAATGACGGTATCGATGTCAACGACTCGGTGATCACCGCCCTGGGGACCGGCGACCTGACCATGACCGGCCAGGGCGGGACGGGAACCGGGATCTACCATTACGGCATCTACATCTTCGACGGCTCGCAGGTCTCGACCGCCAACGGGAACATCACCGTGACGGGGACCGGCGGCGGGACCCTCGGCGACCCCTTCGGCGACACGGGCGTCGGCCTGGGCACCGGCGCCTCGATCGCGGCCGGCGGGGCGGGGACGGTCAGCGTGCAGGGCCAGGGCGGCGTCGGCGGCGGCTACGGCGTCGCCCTCTTCGGGACCAATTCCGCGGATCCGCAGGTGATGATCGGCTCCGACGGCGGCGACGTGACCGTGTTCGGCATCGGCGGCGGCAACGCGGTCGATGGCGGCCATGACGACGGCGTACACGTGACCACGGGAGCGGAGATCACCTCGGGCACCGGCGGCGCCGTGACGGTCACCGGCTACGGCGGCCCGGGCAACGGCAACAGCGACGGCGTCCGCGTGACCAACGGCGGGATCATCACCAGCGGCGGCGGCTCGCTCACGGTCACCGGGACCGGTCGCGGCCATGCCGGCGACGGCGGCTACGATGTCGGCGTCGGCGTCGAGGCCACCGCTCAGATCGTGTCGCCGGGCGTCCTCATCGTCACCGGGACCGGCGGCCCCGGCGGGGGCAACGACTCCGGCGTCGCGGTCGAGGGCCTCATCACCGGCTCCGCGGCCGTGACCGTCACCGGCCAGGGCGGCGGGAGCAACGGCTCGCAGGGCTACGATGACGGCGTCCTCGTCGATTCCGGCGGCGTCATCACCAACACGAGCGGCGTCCTCACCATCTCCGGGACCGGCGGCCACGGCGGGATGGGCGAGGATGACGGCATCCGGATCACCGGCGCCGGCTCGGAGATCGAGGGCCTCGGCTCCGGGATGGCGATCACCGGGACCGGCGGAGGCGCCGGCAATTCCGCCTTCAGCTCCGGCATCGCCATCCTCGACGCCGGCCAGATCATCTGGGACGGCGACGCCGCGATCGGATCCGTGGACATCTACGGCTATGGCGGGATCGGCGAGGGTGGCGGCAACGACGGCCTCTTCATCGACGGCGACGGCTCGGGGATCGTCTTCGACAACAACCTGGCCGACGGGAACAATACCGACATCGTGGGCGATTCGGGACGTCCGGGCATGGCGCCGGGCTATGGGATTCAGATGACCGACGGCGCCGAGATCGACGGCGAAGGCGGCGACGCGAGCCTGGACCTCTATCTCTACGCCGACACGATGCTGGTCGACGCCGCCTCGACGCTCTATAGCCCCGCCAACACGGTGGACGTCTCGCTCTCCGGCTCCGGCACGATCTCGGGTACGATCACGTCGGGCCTGTTCGCGAAGGACGGCGAGGGCACGCTCACCCTCGAGGATCAGGGGGGCTTCGACGCGATCGGCAGCCTCGACGTCTCGGGAGGGACGGTGATCTTCGCCGACGCCCCGGCGATGGACCTGGGCTCGCAATCGGTCTCCACGTCGTCGGGCACCACGCTGACGCTCGGCGCCGGCTCGACCGTGCCCTGGATCTCGCTCATGGGCCTGCTCGACGGCTCCAACCCCGGTGGGAACGCCGGGACGATCCAGGCCAACGGCGGCTCGATCAGCCCGGGCAGCCCGACCTCGGCCGGGACCATCGCGGCCTCGACGGTCGACTTCAGCAGCACCACCACGGCCGTCTTCAAGCTCGGCGGCGAGCTGAACGCCGGCCAGCAGCCGATCCCCGGGGCCGACTACGACCAGATCCAGATCGTCGGCGACGGCAGCTACGACCTCGGCGACGCGGTCCTAGAGCTGGAATCCTTCGGCGACGCCACGCCCGAGCCCGGCACGATCTACACGCTGATCTCGGACCCGGCGGGTTCGGTGGTCCCCTCGATCTTCTATTACAATGATCAGCCGCTCAACCAGGGCGGGACGGTCACGGTCGGCGATGTCTCTTACGTGATCAACTACAAGAGCGGACCGTCCGGCAACGACGTCACCCTGACCGAGGTCGCGGAGACGACGACGACGGTGACCAGCCTGACGGGCCCGTCGAACCTCGGCCAGACGATCACGCTAGAGGCCCACGTCACCGGGGGCGACACCTCGCTGATGCCGACCGGCATCGTCGATTTCTACCTGGGCGACGTCCTGCTCGGCTCGGCGACGCTCGACGCCGACGGCAACGCCGTCCTGTCCACGGCCGCCCTGCCGGCCGGCTCGCAGCAGGTCACCGCCTCCTACGAGGGCGTCTCGAACTTCTCGGCCAGTTCCGGCTCGACCGACCAGGATGTCGCGATGGTCACGCCGGTGCTCGAGCTCGCCAGCTCGGTGACCACCACCGTCGTGGGCCAGGTCGCGACCTTCATCGGATCCGTGCTCCCGGTCACGCCGGGCAGCCCGGTCCCGACCGGCACGGCCACCTTCTACGACGAGTTCGACCGGCACCACGCTGGCCGCCGACGTCCCGCTGGTTAACGGCCAGGCCGCGCTCTCGATCTCGACGCTCTCTTATGGGTCGAACACAATCTTGTTCACCTATAACGGTGACGACAACTACAACCCCAACACCGTCGGCGCCACCGTGAGCCAGACGGTCGACGAGGCCTCGACCGGGACCAGCCTCACCAGCACGACCCTGACATCGGTTTCGGGCCAGTCGGTCTCCTTCACCGTCTGGGTCAACTCGGACGCCCCCGGCGCCGGCGTGCCGACCGGCGAGGTGACGCTCACCGACACCACCACCGACACCACGTATGGGCCGCTCACGCTCGCGAACGGCTCGGCAACCTTCACGATGTCGGGCCTGGGCGTCGGCTCGCACAGCTTCACGGCCAACTACCTCGGCGACGACGTCGCCGGCTACCTGGCATCGACAAGCAACATCCAGGTGCAAACGGTGGCAACGGCCGACACGACGATCAACGTCAGCTCGACGGCGAATCCGGGCACGTCCGGCACGTCGGTCACGCTGACGGCGGTCGTCAAGGCCAACGCACCGGGCTCGGGCACGCCGGGCGGCATGCTGGAGTACACGATCGACGGCGTCACCACCTCCGCGAACCTGGTCGACGGGGTGGCCACGATCGTCCTGTCCGACCTCCCAGCCGGCACGCTGCCCATCGCCTTCTCCTACGGAGGCGACCCCGACTTCAACG
This sequence comes from uncultured Planctomycetota bacterium, assembly GCA_963777695.1. GTDB lineage: Bacteria > Planctomycetota > Planctomycetia > Isosphaerales > Isosphaeraceae > CAVZRC01. The sequence goes on along the minus strand of CAVZRC010000004.1, from coordinate 2,926,577 downwards.
CCGCGACGGCGAACTTCACCGAGGTGATGGGCACCTCCGCCGCGACGGCGACCCTCACGCCGTCCTCGACGAGCGTCGCCTACGGCCAGGCCGGGACGTACGTCGTCACGCTGACCGGCATCGATGGCCTGGCCCCGACGGGGACCGTCCAGCTCGACGTCGCCGGAGCGTTCTACGCACAAGCCTACCTGGTCGCCGGCGAGGGGGCGGTCTCGACGGCCAGCTTCAGCGTCAACGGCCTCGTCCCGGCGACCTACACCTTGCAGGCGATCTACGGCGGCGATTCGAGCTACCAGTCGGCCCAGTCGGCGACCGCGAGCCTGACCGTGGCCGCGGCGACGACCCAGGTGACCGGCTTCGCGTCGTCGGTCGCGGCGACCACGCCGGGTACGCCCGTGTCGCTCTCGGCCCAGGTGTCGGTGACCGACGGTGCCGGGACACCGACGGGCATGATGCTCTTCGAGGATGTGACCGACCCGTCCAATCCGATCGTCCTCGGCCGGGTTAACCTCCTCAATGGCCAGGCGATCCTCAACAACGTCAGCTTCCCGAGCACCGGCACGCGAGACCTGCTGGCCATCTACCAGCCGCAGGGTCCGGACTTCGCCGGCTCGTCGGCCTCGACCTCGGTCGTGGTCAACGTCGTCTCCACGAACCTCCAGCTCATCACGCCGACGATCGCCTACAGCCAGTCCTCGGTGACGCTGACGGCCATGGTCGGCGGCGCGGGGAGCGTCACCACGGGCACGATCGACTTCTACGACAACGGCAACCTCGTCGGCAGCGTCCCCCTGAACGGGAGTAACGTCGCCACGCTGAGCCTGACCGACCTGCCCCAGGGCAATAACGCCTTCACGGCCACCTACACCGACTCGACCGGCGCCACCTATGGGTCGAGCACCTCGGGCGTGACCATGACGAGCGTCGTGCCCAACCCGCTCACGCCCATCACGGTCGCCACGACGATCACCGTCACCCCGATCTACCTGCCGCCGCCTTCGTCGGTGCCGGCGAACCTCGGCGGACGGAACACCCGCCTCAAGTTCCAGGTCCAGCTCGTCAACCCGATACCCAACGTCCCGACGCCGACCGGCACGGTCACGGTCTATGCCAATGGCAAGCCGATCGGCACTTATAACCTCAACGCGGATGGCACCGCGACCATCGTCTTGCACGGCAAGGCGGCGTATAACAAGTCGATCGTCGTGACCTACAACGGCAACATCCAGGGGATCACGACCTACGCGCCGAGCAGCTCGACGCCGTTCCTCGCCGATAAGGCCTACTTCTACGGGAATAGCCCGGAGAACAGCTCGTCTTCGCACGTCAAGCGGGGCGTCCATCCGGCCGGCCCGGCGAAGTTCTCCCACGGTGGCCACAAGACCAGGGTCCAGGGGTTCTCGGTCCATCACACGACCAAGGTCCACTTCCCGAGGCACCACAAGCTGTCCTGACCCGGTTGCCGAGGGCGCCCATCCGCTAAATGAGGATGGTGCGCCCGATCGGCTCGGCCAGGGCTCGAAGCTGGCCGAGGAGGCGTTCGAACCGGTCGAAGTCGAGCGACTGGGCGCCGTCGGAGAGGGCGCGGTCGGGGTCGGGATGGATCTCGATCAGGAGGCCGTCGGCGCCGGCGGCCAGGGCGGCCAGGGCCATCGGCGGTACGTAGTCGCGCTTGCCGGTGCCGTGGCTGGGATCGACCAGGATCGGCAGGTGCGACAGCGCCTTGGCCGGCGGGATCACCGAGAGGTCGAGCGTGTTGCGGCTGTGGTCGGAGAAGGTCCGGACGCCGCGCTCGCAGAGGATCACGTCGGGATTGCCGCCGGACAGCACGTACTCGGCCGACATCAGCCATTCCTCCAGCGTGGCCGACATCCCCCGCTTCAGGAGCACCGGCTTGCGCATCCGCGACGACGCGCCTCAGCAGGCTGAAGTTCTGCATGTTCCGCGTGCCGATCTGGATGATGTCGGCCGCCGCCTCGACGGCGTCGGCGTTCTCGGTATCCATCAGCTCGGTGACGATGCCGATGCCGGTCTTGTCGCCGGCGCGACGGAGGATCTCCAGGCCCTCCAGGCCGTGCCCCTGGAAGGCATACGGGCTGGTCCGCGGCTTGAACGCCCCGGCGCGGAGGAAGCGGACGCCCCTCGCCATGAGCCAATCGGCCGTCCGGACGATCATCGCCTCGTCCTCGACCGAGCACGGCCCGGCGATGATCGTGAACGACCGGCGCCGATCGTGCCCTGCGGCAGCCGGACGACCGTGTCGTGCCCGTGCATCTCCCGGCTGGCCAGCTTGTAAGGCTTAGTGACCCGGATCAGCTCGAAGACGCCCGGCAGGACCTCGAGCGCCCGGGCATCGATGCTGCCGGTGTTGCCCGTGATCCCGATCGCCGTCCGCGTCGGGCCGGGCATGGGATGCGGCGTCAGGCCCATCGACCGGATCGTCTCGAGCACCCGGTCGATCTGGGCCGGGGTGGATTGGCTCTGCATCACGACGAGCATGATCGTGGGTCCCTCTCGGCGCCGCGGTGGGTCGGGATGGCGGTCACTTGGCGGCCTTCTTCTCCTCGCCCGGCTTGTAGTCGCGCCAGAGCCATCGGAGCGACTCGGGCAGGATGGCGCGGCCGTGGCGGTTGCTGTGGAAGCCCTCGCCGAAGACGAATTGATAGTCGTACCTGGCGAACGCCAGGGCCTTGGCCATCTGCTGGTTGGCCAGCGGCCAGTTGCCGTTGGCGTTGTCCAGGTCGTTGGCGCCGTCCTGGAGGAAGACGCGGATCGGCTTTTTGGGCGTCTTGCGGATCAGGGCCTCGTAGTTGTGGCCGCCTTCGCGGCGGGTCTTGCCGCTGGCGATGTTCGTGAAGCTGCCGACCCACGAGAGCACCTTGCGGAACTCGTCCGGCCGCTCCCAGGCGACCGTCCAGGCGCAGATGCCGCCGCTGCTGATCCCGGCGATGGCCCGGCTCTCGGGGTCGTGGCGGAGCTTCACCGTCTTCTCGACCTCGGGCAGGATCTCCTCGAGCAGGAAGCGGGCGTACTGGTCGGACAGCGTGTCGTACTCGACGCTCCGCGCTCGCCGCCCGGCCCGCGTGCCGGGGTTGATGAAGATGGCGACGGTCACCGGCATCTCGCCCTTGGCGATCAGGTTGTCGAAGACGGTCGGCACGAAGCCCGTGTACCCGGCGCCGTCCTGGAAGACCATGACGCAGGCGGGCTGGTCGTCCTTGTACTGCGCGGGGACGTAGACCCACCACTCGCGGCTGGTCTCGGGGAAGATCTTGCTCTCCCAGGGCTTCTGGTGAGTCAGCTTGCCCTTGGGGACGCCGGGCTTCTCAGCAAGCTCGGGTTGATCGGAATAAACTTCGACCTGACCCTGCTTCTGCTCGACCGCGCCGTTGGTGACGTACTTCCACCGGAAGGCCGCCCCTTGGGGCAGGGTGTGAATCGCGGCGAAGACGGGGCTCTCGCCGATCCGTCTCAGCGGCAGGGTCTTGCCGTCGCTGGTGACGACCGCGGCGGTCCTGGCCCCCGGCGCCTCGATCGCCCAGGCCGTGTCCAGCCCTTCAATCTTCGGGTTGGCTCCGCCGATCAAATTGCTCTTCCCGGACCTGTCCTTGCCGAACCAGGCGGCGATGTCCTCGGCGAGCGCCTGGGCCTTCCCGGCCGCGGGCCCGGCCACGAGGCGCGTCTTCAGGGTCTGTACCGTGAGCTTGTCGGCGGCCCAGGCCGGGGCCGCCAGGGTCGATGTCGCGAGGAGCCAAAGCCCGAGCCGGATGCGCGTACTCATGGCGAGTCCTTGGTGTGGGTTCGTCGAGGCGGTGGTCGTCGTCCGCACGGAATTCGGGGGGTTCGTGTCGGTGACACGTTGGAAAGGATTGTACGGATGGGTCGGCGACGGGGCCAGGGGTCTGTCGACGACGATCGTACGGCCGGTGAATATCCCTGCATCCTTGTTATGTTCAGCGGGAAGAGGTAGTCTCTCCTGCCGATGTTGGCAATGTCGCATCCTCGGCCTTACGAATGGGCCGGCCCGTCTCGAGGTGATTCATGGCCAAGTCGAACGCGAAGTCGAGTCGGTCCACGGTCGACGCGATCCCGGGAACCACCGTGCCGGCCGATTTGCTCCTGGAACTCCTCGGCGAGTCTGCCGGCCGCACCGAGAAGGCTCGCGCCGGAGCAGGCGCTCGCACCCGAGACGGACTCCGGCTTCGAGTCGTTCAGCACGACGTCGTCGGCCGACCTGGCGACGGCCCCGAGCATGGTTTCGCCCGGAGGCCGGGCTTCCTCGGCCCAACGACTCCGCAGCAACCCGCCCGATGCGGTCCAGCGGCGGTTGCAGAGGCTCGGCCTGCCCGAGGAAACGGTCCGGTCGCTGGCCGAAGAGGCGGAGCGCGGCCAGTCCGGCTTCGAATCGTTCAGTGTCTCGGTCGAGCCGCTGGGCCTGGAACGGATCATCGGCCGCAACATGCTGATGGAGATCAGCTACCTCGAGGCGGGGCAAGCCGCGTCGCGGTCGGTCGGACGCGTGCTCATCCGCGACGCCCGGAACCGTCCCCTCGGCTTCGGTACCGGGTTCCTCGTCGCGCCTCGGCTGCTCCTGACGAACAACCACGTCCTGTCCTCGCCCGAGATCGCCGGCGCCAGCCAGGTCGAGTTCAACTACCAGCGCGGCCTGGATGGCCGGCTGGGCCAGACCACGATCTTCAACCTCGACAAGGAGAGCTTCTTCGTGACCAGCCCGGTCAAGGAGCTCGATTTCACCCTGGTCGCCGTCGCCGAGACGTCGGAGGATGGCCATCCGCTCGACGGCTTCGGCTATCGCCCGCTGATCGCGGTCGAGGACGAGGTCCTTGCCGGCGAGTGCGTCACGATCATCCAGCACCCGGAGGGCCACCCGAAGCAGGTCGCCCTCCGCAAGAACGAGGTCCTCAAGCTCCCCGAGGTCGGCGACCAATTCCTCCACTACCAGACCGATACCAACCCCGGCTCCTCCGGCTCGCCGGTGTTCAACGACGGCTGGGAGGTCGTGGCCCTGCACCACTCCGGCAAGCCGGCCGTTGACGCCCAGGGGAATTACTTGGCCGATGACGGCAGTTTGTGGAAGCGCGAGATGGGACTCGACCGGGTCAAGTGGATCGCCAATGAGGGGGTGCGCGTCGCCGCCATCGTCAAGTTCCTCCAGGCGCAGGCGATGACCGAGGCGCAGAAGGCGCTGCTGGCGCCCGCACTGGTCGCGGCGCCCGGTACTGACGAGCCCTCGCCTCGGGGAGGCGAGCCGAGCACCGAGCGATCGAAGGTCACCCCCGGGCCGCAAAAGGTGGTCGGGGCAGGGGGGCCGGGGGTCGCCGTCGGCCCGGACGTCCTCCTGGGAGCCCCGGCGACGATGCCGGCCAACCCGCCCGCCAAGTCGCCGCCGATCCAATCGGCCGCCCTCGGTTCGGAAGGCTCGGTGTCGATCACCATCCCGCTCGAGATCACCGTGCGGTTGCTCGCGCCGACGACCGGCACCGCGGCTACCGGCACGACCGCGCCGACGCCGGGCGAGGAGGCGATCCAGATCGACCCGGATTACGCGACCCGCGAGGGCTACGACCCCGAGTTCCTCGGCCCGGGGGACCTCGTCGTCCCGATGCCCAAATTGAGCCGAGCCCAGGAGGCCAACGCCGCCGTCAACCGGCAGGCGTTCACGGGCGCGCCGAGTTACGAGCTGCCCTACCACCACTTCAGCGTCGCGCTCAACCGCAAGCGGCGGCTCGCCTACTTCACGGCGGTCAACATCGACGGCCGGATCCCCGGTCGCTCGAAGCGGGAATCGGACCGATGGTTCTTCGACCCGCGGATCGATCCGGGGGACCAGGTGGGCAACGACTTCTACAAGGGGACGAAGTTCGACCGGGGCCACCTGGTACGCCGCCTCGACCCGGCCTGGGGCCGCAACCCGAATATCGCCAAGTCGGCGAACGACGATACGTTCCACTTCACGAATTGCAGCCCGCAGCACGAGCGATTCAACGAGGGCAAGAACCTCTGGGCCGGCCTGGAGGACTACCTGCTCAAGCGTGCGGGCGACGATCGGATGCGGATGAGCGTCTTCACGGGTCCCGTGTTCGCCAAGTCGGATGAGGAATATCGGGGGCTGCTCATCCCGAAGAAGTTCTGGAAGGTGGCGGTGATCAAGCGGAAGCAGGGCGGGCTGACGGCGACGGCCTTCGTCATCAGCCAGGAAGATCTGATCCGACCCCTGTTCGAGGAGTCGGCCGTCGAGGTGTCCGCCGCCGAGGTGGCGCGGATGTTCCAGGTCCGGGTGCGCAAGGTGGAGGAGCTGACCGGGCTCGACTTCGGACGCTTGCGAGACTGCGACCCGACCGGCGGCCTCGAGATGTTCGAAGCGACCGAGCAAGGGGAGATCGAGTTGGGAGATTATGGGGAGATCGTGCTCGACGAGCCATCCCGTTGAGGACCGCCCTCAACGATCCTTGAATCGCTGGGGGAGTTCCTCGAGCTGGGCGAGATCGTACTCCAGGCCGATCCATTCCGCTCGGCCGTTCTTGACTTGCACGCCGATGGTGAAGACACCATAGGATGTGACCTCTTCGAAGATGGCCCGGTTCCCCGGGCGGATCCTCCGAATGTGGATGACGCTTCTGGGGAATGTGTCGTGGAGATGGAAGATGACGGGCCCCTCGAGCGGAGTGCCGTCTGTGGATTCGACAACCACGTTGAATAAGAACGTTCGACTGAATGTCTTGAGCAGCTCGACGGTCACTCGCCGGCCGTCTCGCTGAACCTCCCCACCCCAGCGGTCCCTCTGGGGGTCGTCGTTGTGCTTCACCGGCCCCGGCTTCGGTGGGCTCGCATCGCGTGTGGAATCGGCGGATAGGTTCACTCCCCGACTGGCCGATTCCCCATCGAGATAGCCCACCTTCCCCTTCCGCTTCAACGCATCCCGGATGGCCGTGATCGCAATCCCTTCTCGGACTTCCGAAGTCCGGCCCGCTGGCCCCTTGATTCCGAGAGACTGGTGCATGGCCACCAACTCCCAGTTAACGTTGAAACAAGGCGCGCCGTCCGCCCCTCGCTCCGTCTGGGCCGTAAACTGGATGCGGGTGCCTTCTTGGGCGATACCAACCACGGCCCGCATGTCCATCACGATCTTGAGAGGCCCGTAGAGGACATACTGGGCGATCAAGAGAGCGCTCCCGGTACGATCTCGGGATCGCCGACGGGGAATGAAAACCAACCTCGTGGTGGGATTGTCAGGTTATTCTTGACGCTAGGCACCAACCCGACTCGATTCTCGAGCCGAAGCAGGGCGTAATCCAGATCATTGGCCGGAGAATAGTCGACCAACCGGTCCTTGGAGACGAGAGGTTCGACGATCCCCTCGGAGACCAAGCCCTCGGGCGTCTTCCGATAATCGAACCGGCAGCGAACGGAGTCGGGGAGCTGGGGCTTCCTTTTCGAGCTCTTGCCAAGGACGTGGCAACAGGTGAGGACCACACCCGGCCCGACCAGAAAGCCTGTCGCGTGGCTCCCGCCCACCTCGACACGGCAGACGCGCGCCTCGATCGCTGCCAGCCACTGCCTGAACATCGCCGGGTCGCGAAAATCGGCCGCGTCCACCGTGGGTGAGTCGCCGATTCCCAGTTGGGACGGGGACCTGATGGCCGCGCCTGAGGGCGTCTCGGAGTGATAGAGCATCACCTGAGGCGCCAGCCCGAGATCCTCATAGACCCGCGCCAGGGCTTGGTCATCCGGTCGGGCTTCGTACGCGGCCCGGACCAGGTCGCCGGTCCAGCCGGCGCGCTCGGCTGTCTGAATCACCTCGAATACCTGCGTTTCCCTCCCCGATGACGGAGGTACGAGCAGGTTCAGCGGCAGCCCCATCCGCGATTCCAGGAGATCCCGGAATTCTTCCGAGGTGAACGTTCGGAGGAGGGTTTGATGGAACGACTTCAGGAGATTACCCGTGAGCATCTCAACGCCCTCTCGTCGCGACGGGTCCGGTGCCCTGAACGTACTTCTCGTGAATGGCTTTGAACGTCGGGTTGTCGGGCTTCTCGGCGAATACCGCCCGGATCAACTTGGGCCCCAATTCGGTATTCCGACCTTGGAGGATCACTCCGACGATGATGAGTTCGAAAGGACCCGTGACGGAGACGAAGAAGTCCAGCGAGGTTCCTAGTCGAGCCGTAAAGAGGTTCTCGAAGGCGGCTCGGTCGAAAATCTTGAGCAGCTCTTCGAGATACGCCTCCAGATCATTGGCCTCCATCCGATCCCCCGACGTGGTACGCATTTCGATCAGGGTTTCCGCGGCGGAGAGATTATCCTTCCGGGCTGAGATGGTGTAGCCTATTTCCGTGTCTGAGGTCTTGTCCAGTCGCTCCTTGGCCGACTTGATGACCTTCAGCAACCGCGGAAGGTTCGTGCGCGACGCCCGGAGAGCCGCTGCGATCAGGGCTTGAGTCGCCAGGAAACCGGCATGGGGTGATTCGACCGTGACCCGCTCCGCCAACCAACGCGAATACGCGGGATTGTGGTAGGCTTCCAGGGCGAGGATGGCCGCCGAGCGCTCGCCGTCCGAATCGCTCAGATGGTAGAGGTCCGGAAGGTCGAGAGGGCGAAAGTCATTGGCACGGAAGGATTGGCGGAGGTCTCGCACGAAGACGATCATCGTGGTCAACCGCTGCTCCAAGTCGCTCAGAGACTTCGCGAGGTCAGACGGCAGTGCGCCCGAGCTCCGGGCCGGACGCCCCTCGTCGGCCGATATTGGCACGCCCGCCGAGCTCTCGCCCGGGCCCATCATCGCGCGGATCTTCTCGACGAGGCTCCTGATCCCCTTCTGCTTCGGCTTGGCGTCCGAGACGGCTCTGGCGAGGGCCAGGATACCGTCGAGGTCGGCGTCTCCGTAAAACCACCTGATTGTGTAGAAGAACCGCTTAGGGGGAGTGTCTCCGATTGCATCGATCACATAGTCGTATTTATAATCTTGCTTAAACTCGACGAACAGCAGCTCGGAGAATTGGTCCTCTCGCACCCCGTAGATCTTGACGAGAATGTCGCGGAATTCGATGATCAGTCTCGAAATGCGAGAGGCGTTGTCCTCATCATTCATGGCGAGCACCCACCGAATCGCGAGTTGGAAGGGCCGAGATCATCTCGGGGGGGAGATCGGGATCGTCACGGGGCCACCTCACCCAGCGCCGGCCTTGCCGACCCGCGCCAGCCGGGCACGGACGGCATCGATCGGGATACCCTGGTTGTAGGCGGCGGGATTCCGATCGGGCTCGCCGTAGTGGTGGAGCGCGACGAGGCCCCAGTCCACGTTAAAACAAGGGGAGCCCGATGCCCCATTCTCGGTGTTCGTGGCATAGCGGACGCGGGTCCGGTTCTCGTTCACGGAGATCACGGACTCGGTGTCGAAGGCGAGTTTGATCGGCTGCGCATCGGGATGTTGCAGGATCATGATCGGCATCTCGGGCGTCAGGGGTGGGGAGCCTTCGGGTATCTGAACCCAGCCGCGGACCGGCCCCTTGTCGTAGATCGGCTCGTTTCCGAACTCTCGCTTCAGTCGGATCAGGGCATGGTCGAGTTGTTCGACTGTCGGCATCGGCTTGCCGGCCTGCTCGGCGGCGTCCGGGAGCGGAGGGCTGGAGTCGACATGCCAGTCGGACCACTTCTCGGGCAGGTCGACGAGCGTACCGGCCGACGGGATCCCGTTGGTCATCGTCCGGAAGTCGAACCGGCACTTGATCCGCCTGCCCGCCGCCTTGCTCTCGATCTGGTCCCGGAGGACATGGAAATTGGTCAGGACGGCATCCGTCCCGACCAGGAATCCGGTCCCCATCGGGACGTCGTTCACCTCGATCTGGCAGACACGTTGTTCATTCTTGATCAGTTGAGCGACCCAGGCCCGCGGGTCGAGGAGTTGCAGGACCTGGCGGACGCGCTTCTGAAACCCGTCGAAGGTGGCGGGGACCGGGCTAGGAAACTGCGACCTCCCCGACCGCTGGAAGTCCACCTGCGGGACCAATCCATATCGCTCGAGGGCCTTCTGCTGCTCGGCATCGACCTTTTCCTGCCAGTTCGCCCCGATCAGCGAGAGCGCGTACTTCTGATAGACCTCCTGGACCTCCGCCTTGAGCGGCCTGACGGACGCCACTTCCGCGATCAGATAGGGATCGCGACCCTCATATTCGAACTGCTTGAGGACGTTGGTCACGACGAGCCGGAACGGCCCGTCAGGCACGTTCAGCGCGCGATCGAAATTGAGCCGCTCGTACAGGAACATGTCGAATTCGTCCGCGTTGAAGGCATGGGCGATCGCATCCCGCACCTCCGCGAACTCGATGCCTTTCATCATGCCGGTATCCTCTCCGCCGATCCCGTCGGGCCGCCTCTCTGCACCATCCACCGGCTCGATTTTACCCAATCATCACGCCCTCGGCGACACGACGACCGCCCTCGGTGTTGAACTGGTCGTACTTCTTCAACCAGGTGAGTTTCGCCAGCCCGCTCAGCAAGGCTTCGATCTCGGCGATGCTGCGTAGTGAGCCCTTCCATGACTCCGGGACGGCGAACTCGACCGTGGTGGGGACCGCGGAGAGGTCCTGTTCGAGGACGAACCCGTACGCCTCCGGACCATTCTTACCTTTCGCGGCGACGACCTTCCAGAAGGTGTGCGGGATCTTGATGGAGACCCGCCCGTGAACGTCCCGGCCGTTGAAGACCCGGTCATCGTCCGCGAGGACCGGGCCCGAGAACAGGATCGCCTTCTCGGCCCGCGTCTCCGTCTGGACGAGCTTCTCGAGATCGCCCCAGTTGTCCGGCTCCCGGCCCGATCGGTTGAAGCCGGCGACCTGGGGCGAGCAATTGGTCGTGTGGAACGTGTCGCCGTTGGCCATCTGGATATCATCGAACGACGTGCCCCAGCACACATCCTCGCGGCGGACGAGGTGGCCCTTGTCGAACGCACCGTCGTCCTTGCTGTAGAACACATCGGGGAGCTGGTGGGCCTCCGGGATGCGCGGATCGGTCACCCAGAGCTCCTGGTCGTTCCCGAGCCCGGTCAACTGCTTGCGGGTCGGCTTGGCGCCGTCGATCAGGCGAGACTCCGGCCTCCAATCCACGTTCGCGGCCGTGAAGAGGGCCAGCCGCCGCCGCTTGTGGATCACCACCGAGAAGCGATGATACTTCAGCTCGTTCGAGCCGTCCTCCAAGGTGGCCACCGCTTTCTTCCCGATCGGCGTGAGCTGCGGCAGCGGGACGGTCAGGCCCTCGTCGAGGTCGAGGAACCCGGGGTCATACCCGCCGCGCGTCTCCAGGCCATCGTAGATGATCGGCGCGCAGAGCGCCTCCTCACCCGGGGCGGCAGGGGCGGCGGGGGCGACTGCGGGGGCGATCAAGCCGGTCGCTCCGGCCGCGGGGATTCCGAGCGAGACCGTGATGTTGATCGGGATCGTCCACGTGACCGGCGCGAACCCGCCGGCGATCGCGATCGGCGCGGCGGTCGCCGGGACCGTCGTCGGGGGCGGCGACGGGGTGGAAGGGGGCAGGCCCTGGATGAGCTTTCCAGCATCGGGCGCCCCGTTCGCACTGGGCCCTTCCTTCCCGAGCGACTGCCACGAAGGCTCCCAATCCTTCGTCGGCGGGAGGGCCTCGGCGAATTTGACCCCGGCATCGACGACCCGGGAGTCGCGCCAGCTCGTAGGCGGGCACGGCATAGTTCGCCTTGAGGTAGACGCCGGCGAAGTGCAGGCCCACGACCTGCCCGGTCTTGAGGTCGAAGATCGCCGACCCGGAATTGCCGCCCAGGGTCGAACTGTCGTGGGTCAGGGCATTCACGTTGTTGCCGTAGCTGAGGATCTGCTGCCGGTCGCGGATCTTGCCCGGTTGGAGTCGCTTCACGTAGTAGACGCGCGAAAAGATCCTGTCCTGGAGGTCGAGGTCGCTCCGATTGTCCCGCGCCGGGTAGCCCAGGACAGTCACCTCCATGCCGGCCAGTTCGTCGGGATGGCGCGTCGAGAGGATCAGCGGGGAGTGGACATTGGTCAGGCCATCGACCCGAAGGAGGGCCATGTCCCAGTAGGGATGGATCATGACCACTTCCCGGACCTTGAGCGTCGCGGACTCATCTTCCGGAGGGTCGCCGGTCTCGCGCTTGTACCGCGTGAAGTTGACCGCGGAATCGCCCGCCAAGTAGCGGATGTCGCGGAGCCCCAGGCCGACGGCGAAGAGCATGGCAACATGCCGGTTGGTCATGAGGAGATCGGGGCCGACCACGAACCCGGTCCCGCCATAGGGGTACGCCGTAGAGGTCGGCAACTCGACCCGGCCGACCGACGGGGAGAGCGTGAGGAGCCTTCTCCGCAAGGGGTCGTCGTTCAGATGAGTCCACGGATCGGGGAGGACGTCGAAGCTGTCCTTCCGGAGGAAGACAACCGGCCGCTCGCGGGGCATCACGATCGCCTCGAGGCCGTCCGTCTCCGCGGGCGACAGGTCCTCCCGGCCGCTCATCAATTTCTCGAGGGCGTTCCTGGCATTGGCCTGTTCGGGCGCCTCGATCGACTCGAGGCCGCCGGGTGGCTGTTCGTGCTTGGCGGCGATCGACTCGAGCTGGTTTTCAGGGGCTACCTGTTGCAGCATCGATCTCAGCCGCGCGATCTTCTCGGAGCGATCCATGGAGTCCTCCGCGAAAGTGACACTCGATCCGTCGTTCGTTCAGAAGTAGTTCCGGTCGGCCGGGGCCTCGCGCAGCGTGAACTCTTTCTGATAATCGGGTTCGTAGATCTCGGTGATCAGAAAGGTCCCGGACGTGACCCAATCGTCCTCTTTCCACGACCCGTCGGGAGCGAGACGCTTGGCGATCGTCAGGCTCTGGATGAACACATGGCCCCAGAACAGCCACTTCCCCCCGATGTTCTGGACGAAGTACACGCGCACCGGATCGAGCTGGAAGATGCGGCGCACGGGCTTGTCGTGGAACTTGAAGATCCGCCCGGCCACCGCCTCCGGCCGGACGGGTTTCTTGCAATGCTTCTCGCGGTCGAGGAGCTTCGCGGGAAAGCCCTGTTCGGCCGTCAGTTGGAGCGTGTCGTTGACCTCGATCATCGTGCCCATCGATCGTCTCCGGATGGCGGGGGGTTCGCGTCGAGGGCCGGTCGAACTGACGCGACTCGCCGAACACCACCCGACGACGCGCGATCGATGTCCGCGACCACGATCGTGAGACCGCGATCATGCGGTGGCATTCGGCGAGGACTTTCGAAAAATCCCGGCTCTTTCACGGCGACGACTTCGGTGTCGTCGCCGGATCGATGATAAGACACAAGGGACTTGGTTTATTCCAACAGGATTAGCATAATAGGCGATTCTTTTGGTAAAGATCAAGTGGCCAATCGGAAGCCAAGTATCTCATCATTTCCAGGGTGTCTCCGGATGCCGGAGCCCCGGAGCAAACCCTTCGTGGCGAGAGGATTGAGCGACCCCGGAGCCGGTCCCTCGTCATTGCGGGGCCGTCCCCGAGATCGATCGACAACGAGGGCGCCCGCGGCCCGCGACCGAGTCCCGGCCGCCGTTTCACGCGCGATGACCCGTTCACAGGAGCGACCGCACATGATGCCCGGGGTGACGCTCGGAGAGATCCGCGACGCGATCGTCGACGCGTACAACAATGACGATCTCGAGGAAGTCGTACGCATGGGCCTGGACGTGCGGCTCGACGTCGAGATCCCGCCCGGCGCGTTCCGGCATCGGGTGTTCGAGCTGATCGAGTGGGCCGAGATGCGCGGGCTGGACGTGGACCTCGTCCGGGTCACGGCGCGGGCGCGGCCGCGCAAGGCGTCGATGCAGCAGATCTACAAGAAGTACGGCATGGCGATCCCCGTGCTGGTCCAGGAGGGCGGCACGTCCGTCGCCGCCACGCCGACCGACGCCGCCGACGGCGGCCTGGAGAAGATCGTCCGCCCCCATCTGTCGTTCTCCGACTTCGGGATCTGGCGCGAACGCATGACGCGCGTCGAGGGCCAGGTCTGCCGGATCACCCTCAACGGGGCGGCCCGCGGCACCGGTTTCCTGGTCGCCCCGGACGCCGTCTTGACGAACTATCACGTGTTCGAGCCGGTGTTGAAGGATCCGAAGACGGCCGCCGCCATCACCTGCCAGTTCGATTACAAGCTCCTCGCCGACAAGTCGCGGACCGAGACCCCGGTCGAGCTGCATCCGACCGACTGGCTGATCGACTCCTCCCCATACACGGAGGGCGAGGGTGCCAACGACCCGGATCGCACGACCCCGACCGCCGATGAGCTGGACTATACGCTCGTGCGGCTGGCCGTCCCGCTCGGCTCGAAGCCGGTCGCGCCCCACCCGAGCGAGGACGACCCTCCGCCTCCCCGAGGCTGGATCCGGGTGCCCGACAAGCCCCCGACCTTCGCCGCCAAGATGGCGATCATCATCGCCGAGCACCCCGACGGACAACCCCTGCAACTGGCCCTGGACACCGACGCGATCGACCAGGACAAGGACAAGTCGCTGGGCCTGCGACCGGGCGGGATGCGGGTCCGGTACGCCACCAACACCCTCGGCGGGTCGTCCGGGTCGCCGTGCTTCGACTTCGACTGGAACCTGGTCGCGCTGCACCACTACGGAGACCCCTCGTACAAGCACCCCAAGTACAACCAGGGGATCCCGATCGGGCTGATCCGTGCCCGACTGGAACGGCAGGGCAGGGCCGACGCCCTCGGCGGCGATCAACCCTGATCCGATCCGCCCGATTCGATCGGGCGACGAGGGAGTTGATAGCCGACCATGAACGCACTCAGCCCGGATCAGTGGCAATCCCTCCGCGACGGCCTGGTCGACGCCTTCAACCGCGCCGACCTGGCCGAGCTCGTCCGTTTCAATTTGCCCTATCGGATCGATCTCCTCGTGGACGACCAGCGGGAGCTGAAGGCGGTGGTCCTGGACCTGATGGAGGCCCTCAATCAGCGGGGTGAGATGGAATCGCTGTTGCGCGGCGTGGTCAAGGCCCGGCCGAATAACCAGCCGCTGATCGCCCTGTGCCGGGCGATCGCCCCGCAGGTCTTCGCGCCGGTCGATACCCGCGGGCTGGTCAACCAGGTCACCGTCGGCCTCCAGGCCCTGACCGACGCGAAGGATGATAGGGTCGCGGCCAAGATCGGCGAATTCCAGGCGATCTTCCGCGCGGTGAAGGATCAGACGGGCATCCTGGACGCCTACAAGAGTCTCCACGACCTCCTGCACAATCTCCAGAGGCGCCTCGGAGAGATCGAGTACGCGGCCGGGAAATTCGCGGCCGAGAATGTGCAAGCCCGACTCCTGGGGAAGCAGGTGAGCGACCTGAATCACGACGCCGAGCACGCCGCAAGCCAGGCCGCGCGATTGCCCGCGCCGGGCCTCGAAGAAGACTGGATCGACGAGCTCCGGGGCGCCGCGAAGGATATGAAACGCGCGCTGGAATCGAAAGACGTGACGGCTATGGGCCAGGTCGTCGGGGTGCTGCGAGCGCTCCTCCAGCAATGCTACCGGATCGACGGACAGATGGTGTCGTCCGCCGCCCAACTGCGGCTCGAAGACCTCATCGACGCCCTGGATACGATCGGCCGGCAAGGGTCCGGGGGGAATGGGGTCACGAGCCCTGCGGCCTCGCGACTGAAGGCGGCCTGCGATGCCCTGGCACTCCTGCGGCCGCGCCTGGCGGGCCTGATCAAGGAGCACACCGAGTGGCAGTACCTGAGCAAGGAGCTGGCGGGCGTGGAGACGAATCCCGGCTATCGGCCCGAGGAGAAGGTCTACCGATGGCCGACGAAGGTCAAGGTGCGCCTCACCGCACTCTGCGGCGCATTCCAGGCGGAATCCTGGTCGGGCGAGGTGCTCGACGCGATCCGGAGCTGGGAGCAGGCGGCCGCGAACGGCCAGGCGGATGAGAGTCTGGTCGCGGCCAGCCAGCTCCTCGCCTCGGCCGCCAATCGGTTCTTCGACGTGGATCAGGACCTGCTCAAGCTCTGCGGCCAGCTCACCGATATCGGCAGCCCGATCGAGGCCCTGCTGAGCACCGCGTCTCGACTCGGGGGGTGACTCCATGAATTCCGACGCTTTCTCCTCGCTGGAAGCCCTCCGGTCCGGCCACGCCGACCTCCTCCAGTCCATCTCCGACTCGGAGCAGGCGCTCACTGCGCCGAGATCGACCGCATCCGCGGTTTCCTCCGCCGGGCCGCGGCCGCCGGCAAGGTGCTCGATACTCCGGCCGACCGGAAGCAAGCCCAGGGCCTGCTCGACTACTGGTCGGCCACGCTGTACTCGCAGGGTCAACGCCAGCAACCCGGCCCGGCCGGGATCGAGCGGCTTCCCAAGAACGAGACCGTGCTGGCCGAGTTCGAGACCGGGACGATCGGCGAGATCGCCCGGGCGGCCGAGACCTGGTTCCAGGGCGTGCCGGAAGGCGACCGGGACCTCGTCCGCCGCATCCTGCTCCGCCTCGTCCGGCTCCCCGCCGAGGGCCGACAGTTCCAGGCGACCGTCGTATCCAGGTCCGCGCTGGAGCAAATCGGCCCGCCCGCCAAGGTGACCGCGATCCTCGATGGGTTGGCCGGAGCCGGGCTGATCCGCGTCGAGAAGGCGGAGAAGCCCGAGGAGGACCGGATCGGCCTCCGGTTCGACGCGCTGGCCCGGTCGTGGGCCCCGTATGCCGGCTGGGTCGATCAACGCGTCCGCTTCCGCGACGCCGCCGAGTTCTGGGACGCCAGCCGCCAGGATCGGACGGCCCTGATCAGCGACAACCTGCTCGACGATGCCCTGGATTATCAGGATAAGAACGAGCTCGAGTTGAAGTTCGTCGCCGCGAGCCGCGATCGTGAGAAGTCCCAGACGCGGAAGTATCGCTTCGCGGTTTGCATCCTCGCCGTGGTGACGAGCTGCGCCATCGCGTCGGCGATCATGGCCTTCCGGCAACGTCAGAGCGCGGCCCAATCGGCCGAGGACGCGAGGACATCGCGCGACCTCGCCGACATCATGCGGCACCGCGCCGAGATCGAGAAGAAGAATGCGGAAGACGCGGCGAATCGCGCAACGCGCGCCGCGGCCGCCCTCCAAGCGAAGGTCAAACTCTCGAACATGGTCACCGTGACCCGGACCCTGGCCGAGATCGGCACGGCCGTCAGCGACGCCGAGCGGCAGATCGCCGTATATCGGATCGAGATCCTCGCCAAGACCCTTGGTGGCGATCCGGACTTCGATCCGATCTTCCAGGGACCTGCCGCTGAGCTCGCCCACGCCAAGCAGGGAGACGCCTCCGCCAAGGACCTCGAGCGGATCGCCTTCCGAGCCCTGGAGGCCGGCCGGAAGCTCAAGGGTACGGCCCTCCAGGTCCAGGATCCGGACTTGCTGAAAGAGCTCAAGGCCCAGCGTGCCGTCTCTTACCTGATGGCCCGATTCTGCGCCGAGCAGATCGTCGCGAGCTTCAAGGCGCATCCGTTCACGGAAGCCGACCCCTATGTGAAGGAGTTCTGGCTGCTCTACTGGGGGGAGCTGGGGATCGTCGAAGGGTCGGCCGTCGAGTCGGCGATGGTACATTTCGGCAAGAGACTGAGGGCGATCGACGCGGAAATGGAGCGCCGATTGCCGGATGCGAAACGCCTCCTCGATCCCCAGCAATGGAAAAGTTACTCCTCTCAGCAACTCCGGGAGAAGCTCCACACGCTCCGTTCCGCGAGGCTGAACATCGGCAATGCGGCCGGGTTCCTCACCGAATTCACGAGTCATGGCGTGCCGGCGAAGGACGTGGAGGAACTGACCCGGATCCTGGACAAGGAGTTGATCCCCGCGATCGAGCGGGAATTGAAGGCGGAGATCGCCCCGGACCACAAGCCGCCGGCAGACTACTGATCGAGGGTCTCATCCCGGCCGGACGGCCGGGCGCCCATAAACCGTTGGCCGAGACCTCGCCATCGCGGCGGCATCGCCCCATAATGAGAGCAGGGATCCGCATGATCCGTTCGATTCGGTTCGGCCCTGGCACGGGAGGAATCCATCGGTGGCCACGACCATCTACCACCGGCGACGACCGGGATTCACCTTGATCGAGCTCCTGGTGGTCATCGCGATCATCGGCGTCCTGATCGCCTTGCTGCTGCCGGCCGTGCAGGCGGCCCGCGAGGCGGCGCGGCGGAGCCAGTGCACCAACAACCTCAAGCAGATCGGCCTGGCCCTGCACAACTACCACGCGTCGTGGAACAGCTTCCCGGTGGGGTTCCTCTACGCCTACCAGGGGATCCTGCCGAATTCCTCGGCGTCGCAATATCGATGGTCGGCGCTGGCGCAGATGGCCCCCTACCTGGAGCAGGCCAACCTGTTCAACGCGATCAATTTCGACTTCCCCATCGCCCACATGCCGACGACCGGCGGCGCGCTCTTCTGGCCCTACTTCGAGGCCAACACGACGGCGATGGCGACGCAGGTGGCGATGTTCCTCTGCCCGAGCGACGGGGCGCCGCCGCCGGCCGTCGGCACCGGTCCGACCAGCTACGCCTTCTGCGCCGGCGACGGCTCCAACGGCGGCGACGCGACCAACGCCGACGGCACGTTCATCCTCGGTCCGTCGCTGTCGATCGCCAGTGTGATCGACGGCACCAGCCAGACGGCGGCGGCCTCGGAGCAGTCGCTGGGCATCGCCGGGCCGTACTCGCAGACCACGCCGACGCCCATCCCCATGCCCTGGAGCCGGGCCATGTCGCGCGTCGCCGCGGCCCCGCTCACCGACGCCGCTCTGCGCCGTGGCCCCCGACGGCTGGCTGCTCAACAAGGGCTCATCCTGGTGGGACGGCAATTATCAGAATGCGTTATACAACCACTACCTGACGCCCAACGCCAACCGTCCCGACTGCATCGTCTACCACAACCCCGGCTGGAAGGCCGCGCGGAGCTACCACCCCGGGGGCGTGAACCTGCTCCTCGGCGATGGCCACGTCGGCTTCGTCAAGGACTCGGTGAACCTGGCGACCTGGCGGGCGATCAGCACCCGCGCCGGCGGCGAGGTCGTGTCCGCGGATGCGTTCTGAGGATCGATCGGGCGGTGGACTTCAGGCGAAGCTGGACAACCGAGGGACGGCCCGGCTAGCATGCGAACTACCGGTTGACCGCCACGAGCCTTCGTAGGCGTTCGACGACCTGCCGGGGATCGTCGAACGGCGCCTCCCCCACGTATCGAAAGCGGATCATCCCGGCCTGGTCGATCAGGAACAGGCCGTGCTTGGGTTCGCCGTCGTAGCAGCCGAAGTCGCGAAACGCGCGGTGGTCCCTGTTGACGAGGAGATGGAACCGGTCCGATGCGGTGACGCCCAGCACCTTGAGCGCCAGGGCCGTGTCCGCGATCGGCCGGCCGCTCACGGCGACGATCTCGGCGTCGGGGCCGATCTTGCCTCGGGCGTCGCGCACCAGGTCGCGGAGCTGGCTGGCGCAGTGGCTGCATTGCACGCCCTGGAAGAAGACGAGGACGACATTGCGACGACGAAACGCGGCGAGCTCGCGGATCGCGCCGCCGACGTCGGGCAGCGTCAGCATCGGCGCCGGGATCGCGGCCGGCTCAAGGCTCGCGCGCGGCGAGGCTTTCGTAGCGGCCGGGCTCGGGTCGTCGATGGTCAGCGGCACCATCATCCCCTGGTCTTCGTGGTCCAGGATGTGACAGTGGAGGACCGTCGTGCCCTTGTAGTCGAGGAACCGTGACCGGATCGTGTAGGATTCGCCCCCTTTGATCAGCAGCGTGTCGCGCCAGACGTTCATCGGCTTGCTGTTTCCGTTGGCGTCGGTGTACATGACCACCTGGAACGGATTGACATGGATGTGGAACGGGTGGTTGTTGGGGTAGGGGTTACCGGGATTGGTCGGGTCATAATCATCGTTGACCGTCGGAGCGGCCTTGACCGTCCATTCCTGGGCGGTGCCGAACGCGATCGGGACGGGCTGCATCTGACCCTTCTGATCCGAGTACCCGTGGAATGTGCGGAAACCGATGTTGTACGTCTTGTTCAGGTCGATCCCGTTGAAGTAGATGCCGTCCTTGAACGCGGCCGTCGTCGGAGATAATTCATAATCCTTGATGTCGTCCAGGGCCCGGCACTTTGCGACCAGCTTCGGGTCAGGCAGGGACATCGGCTTGGGTGGGCCGGTCACGACGATCTTGGCCAGGAACAGGGGATCCGTCGGCAAGCCGCGCGTTGTCTTCGCCGGCGGCACGCCGTCTTGCTTGAGGAAGTAGACGGCGGTCTGGCCGGCGGGGATCATCGGGGCCTGGATCAGCACGTCGCTCCGCTGGCCCGGGGCCAACTCGAGGGTATTATCCTCGGGGAGCGTCATGCCGCCGGTGGCGAGGCCGTCGACGGCGATCTCGCGGAACAGGAGGTCGGTCGTCTTGTTGTCGGCCTTGTCGGCGAATGTGAGCGGCTTCAGCTCATCCCAGGATCCGTGGATGATCCGCCAGCGCTGGACCTCGCCCGGCGCCATCTTGATCGTCGGCACGAGCATGCCGTTGATCGCCGTCGCCTGACCGGTCACCGAGGGGACCTTGTCCGTCACCGTGATCTCCTCGCAGCTCTTCGCGTCGGGCAGGATATTGTAGACGAGCTGCGCGTCGATCCGAGCGATGTCGTCGGCCCCCACGCGATAGGTGTAATATTGGAGGACCATCACTTTCTCCTCCGCGGAGGCGATCTCGTAGATGTCTTCCAGGTATCGGACTGCGTCGCCCTCCTTGTTCTTCTCCTTCTTCTTGTCCCTCTCGACGATCAGCGCGCCGGCCAATCCGTTCGACAACTGATAGGCGACCGACCCGTGCTTATGCGGATGATACCAGAATGACCCCGAAGGGTGATCGGCGCGGAGGTCGTAGCTGAAGGTCCAGTCCGCCCCCGGCTCGATGAGGCGGAGGATATTGTCGGAAGGGTCCTTGGGGCTGACGTGCAGACCGTGGGTATGCAGGTTCGTCGTGCATAATCCGTGGGGTTTCTCGAACGTCGGCGGATCATACTTGGAGGCGCCCGGGTCCGTCTTGCCGCACTTCAGGTCGTTCTTGACGTGGATCTTGAACGTCGTCCCGGGGCGGACCCGGATGGTCGGCCCGACGGGGAATCGGTATGTGTTGTAACAGAGCAGTTCGAACTTCTGGGGGACCTCCGCGTCCGGCGCGCTCTGGAGCGAAGCCCCGGGGAACTCGAACGTATCCTTCCTCAGGATCAGTTCGCATGGATCGGAGGAGGGACATTCGGGCGGATTGCGAAACTCGTTGTTGCTCTTCGTGGCCAGCTCGAGATTGCGCTGGAGGGGAACCCGAGGGTGTTTCTTCCGCGATGCGACGGCCTTCGCCTCGTGCGGCTCGGTCCCCTTCGGCTGCGGCGACTGCCCCGGGGCAGGCAGAGCCGCCACCGCGACCAATAGTGCGAACGACATCGCCAGCCCGATCCACTTCAGCAGGAGCCTCGAACGCATCGCCTTCCCCTCAAGTTAGAGTTATGCCAGATCGCGGGCGGGAGGGCCCCGCGGGCAACCGCCGGGCCCTGCCGGTCGAGATGAGATCTTACCGCCGGAAGACGAGAGCCGGCCTCCACCCGGACATCGCCAGGAGACCGATCCATCGAGTTCCCACGAGAAGTTCTGACCGACCTGCCTTCTTCTACTTGATCAGGCTTTTCGATCCTCAGCGAAATCAATCTCGGCGATTTCACGAGGCCATGCCCCGCACACCTTACATCAGCCCGATGACGAAGGCCAGCCTCCACCGATCCCCTTCCAATACTTCGCGAGTCTGGAGCGATTGGAGGACTGCATTTCTCCGCATAGCCGATGCAGACGGACGTATCGCCCAGCTCGTGCCGCGTAGACCACGCCTTGCCCGGACTCTTCGTTCTCGCCGCGGCTATTCGACCGCGGCGAATGCGACCGTGACCCCGCCCACCAGCAGTAACCGCTCTAATCCCTTGCATCTTGGCGCGATCTGGAGTTTCATCTAGGAGATCCAGACCTGACCGCTCTCGATATCCAGCCCGGACAACGACTCGAGCCGGGCTCCCTTCGTAAGGACGACGCCCCGATCATGGCTACGAAGAAGAGCTCAAAGGACGACTCCGCCAAGGAGAAAGGCCGAGAGACCAAGAAGGATCACAAAGCCCCTACGACGGCGAAGGCCGCCGCGAAGCCTAAGGCGGCCGCGTCCAAGGCGACTGCAACCGAGAAGGCGACAGCAACCAAGAAGACCGTCGCGACCAGGAAGGCCGTCGCGACCAAGAAGGCGGCTACGATCCCGGTGCGGCTGATGAAGGCTGGCGTCTCCTTTGGAGCCAGGGCGGTACTCAGTGACCAAGGCGATTACTTGGGTGATGAGATCGTCTATGTACTCTGCCATCCGCCGGGGTGGATCTCGCCGGGTGAAATCAAGAACCGCATCAAGGATGAGTTCGGCGATGATTACCTGGTGAGTTTTGTCCGAGACGCCTGCAACAGGCTCTACAGAGCAGGCCGGATCCAGTGCCAGAACAATCTCTACTCGTGCGACTGCTCTTCGAGAGGCTGAGACAGATCTCTTGAGGCGCTTCGCGGGTCAGGGGAGGACTTCGTCCGCCGTTGCGATCGAGTGAATCGGCTAGCCCGCTCCGGGGCTCGGATTGTCACTTTCGTCCGGACGGACCTGCATCCTGAGCGTTTCTTCGAATTTTGCAGCCCGAGCCGCCTGGATGTTTCGAGGAAATGGATTTTACTCAAGAAATGGACCCTTCCTCTCCGATAAGCAGGACAGATGGCATCCCGCGAGCGATTGTCGTTCGATCATCGCCCGGCTTGCGGGAAGGCCAACGTCGATGTCATGACGAATCCCGGGTAGCAGGACGGCCAGAAGGTCGTCCAGTAGCGGTAATCGTTCCTTCTTGCACCTCACCTAGCAACCAGAGAGTATCCATCTCGGGTTATTGATCGCCGCTCCGGATCGGACGATCGCCGGGGGGGCACCATGTCCCTAACGACAGTCATGTCTTACAGCGACCCTAGCTCCTCATCTCAGTCATGTGAGTGATGAGACAAGGGCATGGGCCTTGCTTGCGAGCGACCACCACATTCTCAAGCATCCCCTCGACAGGAACTCGACTTCCGCGGACATTTTTCTCCGGCCTGGACGCAAGCGGTCATCGGTCGCAAATCAAGCTAATCGAATGGATTAGGTCGCCACCGCCTGACCGAGGAGGACACGGATGTTTCTCTGCCGCTTCCGACACATTTTCCTGATGCTTCTGATCGCGGGAGCCCTGGGCATCCGGGCCGAGGCGCAGTCGCCCCTGCGAGATGGCCTTGTCAACAAGTTCAATTCATTCCTGCCGATCGACCATTCGCGACCGATGACGATCGCGGAACTGTGCCATCGGCTCGATTGCATCAATGATGAACTGCGCAACGATGGCCTGGTCGTGCTCAAACAGCCCGACGTCTTCAGCCAGGCGCGGATGACCCGGTTTCGCAACGACTTCGAAGGGCAGATGAACACCGACCTGGCGAATTTCCACCTTGTTCTCGCGGCGCGGATCAACCGGCTCGATTCGGCGACCACGACCTCCACGACCGCCCTGGGCGCGTCCCTCGCCGCGCCGGGCACGACCAACGTCCAGGCGCCGCCGGCCAACGCCGCGTCTATCCTGGGCAGCTCAAATAACAACCTCTTCCCCAACACCGGAGTCCCGACTCTATTCGGAACGACCACGCCCATACCAAGTCAGGGCGCGTTCGCCCAACTGGGCCTCGGCAGCAACAACTTCAGCTCGGCTTCCGCCACGGCCTCGTCCCCGCTCGGACTGGGTGTGGATCCGACGGTCTATCTCGACGAGAAGAAGCGGTTCCTCGAGGCCCTGAACCAGATCCGGCGGATTAACCTGGGCCCCGACCAGAACGATTCCTCGGGCTACGGATTGTACCTCGTTCGCTTGCCGGTCTCGATCACGCCCGGCGAGTGTACCTACCAGGGGCATGGCGCCGACCTCTCCGTGACCGTCGAGCACGAGTTCACACCCGACTTCCTCCCCCAGACTTTCCAGAACCTCGTCACCAATGACATCGTCGACGAGCTAGGCCCGGCCATCTACGAAGCGATCCGGTCGGGCTTCTACGATTCGGTCCTGAAACCCCGTCACGAGGCCAAGATCCGGCAGAGAGCCCTCAAGACCAAGACCGACCAATTGCTTGATCTACTGAATGCAAACACCAACCGGAGGTTCCTCAACACCACCTTCGGCCGGGGTAATGCGGCGATCTCGCGGCCGCCCGCGGGGGTAGGGGCAAGGATGCCGACACCGACAGTCCCCGCCGATTTGATCGCCCAACCGCTGGCGGATTACATCCTGAGGACCGGCAAGCCCGCCCCGGACGACCCGGCGAAGGCCCTGTTAATCGCGGCAACGATCGCGGATCGGCTCACCGTCTTGCTCGAAGCCCGAGAGAAGCTCTCGCTCTCCGCCGAGGATGTCGCGGGATTCAAGGAGAAGATCGCCGCCATCCGGCGCGGTCAAGCGATGGACTTCGCGTTCAAGATGGGCGTCCTCGAGTTCGCCCGAACCCTCGTCGACGCGGACGTGCAGGGAGGTGTCCCGGCCCAAGGAACGGTCCCGCCCCCGCTCACCTTGCCGATCGATCTTTCGAAGGTCGATTATCGAAGATTCCGCCCCTTCATCAGGGGCCTCTACGCCACCGCCTTGCCCGATGACGTCACGATCCTCGACAACCTCATCGGGCTGAACGACCAGGAACGGAATCAGATCACCCACGCGCTGGCCAACTACAACGAGCAATTGAACCGACCGGATGACGGCCGGTTGAACAACATCAGTCTGCCGTCGGTCCGGACCCCCAAACAACTCTACCCGATCGCCCCGCGCGAGCTGAAAGACTTCTTCCTGGAGGAGAACCTCTACCTCTTGGCCAAGGACGCCCTGGAGGCATCGCGGGTGAAGCAGATTCGCGCCACCGAGGTCCGCGACTACCTGCGGCATACGCTCGAGACCGCCTACAGGGCCATGAGCTTTCCGACCGCCAAGGACGCGGCCACGATTCCCCCGCTCCAAGACGACGTCTTCATGCACGAACTCATGGATGCGATCCGAGAGCGGCGGTTCGGCAGGTCTCATGATGGCGGGTCGCCGCGGTTGGAACGGCTTTACGATTACCTGGTCGAGAAGCTCGAAGAGGGCCGTGACAACATCCGGGACAGGCCGATCGCGGCGCTCTGCTGGGCCATCGCCGTTCAACGCAGCAATCCTCGACCCGGCTCTCCGCGACGATGCGCGGAAAGTCCTGACGGCCAAGGACCTGCCCTGCGAGGGTATCGAGGACGTCCACTTCCACTACCCCAAGCACATACCGAACGAACCGGCCAAGGCCGCGTTTCGGGACTACGTGACGAACCGCTGGCCGATCATCACCTTCGCCCTCGACCCGGTCACCGACCAGCAGAACATCGCCGACTCGGCCAGCCTGAACCGCGACTTGCAGCTCGCGGTCTCGTTCGCGTTCGCCACCGGGCAGATCAATTTCAACCAGCTCAACACCTTCCGCCGCCAGATCCAGCAGTCGGCCGATGCCATCGCCCTCAATCGCACGGTAACCGGATTCGTCCACAACAACGACATCTTCGGATTCCGCTTCACTCCCCGGTTCCAGAACGCACCCAATCAGAGGACTAATATGGGAGTCATCGCGAGCCAACTCATCGGGGGCGGACCGGGCCCGGATTATCAGACACGCAAGTCGAAGCTCGAGCCGGGCATGCGCGAGCTCACCGCCGTGCTGCTGATCCCCACCTTCCTTCCGACAATGCGCATGGAGATCGCAGGCAACTGGTTCAAGCTCAACGACCCGGAGCACCTGGTCTTCCACACCAATCGGATGATGGAGCGTGGCCGTCGCGTGCAGGAACTCCGCCGGGCGGCGACCCACTTATGCAGCACCCAGGACTACCGCCAGGCCGATCTCCGCGTCCTCTACGCGAAGCTGGCGCAGCTTGACGCCATGCTGCCAATGCAATCGCGGGTCGTCCAGCTGCCGTTCGATAACAGCGCCAGCGGCTTCGACCTGTTCTCCGACGGGGCGACCGCCCTGGTGCCGGAGCTGACCGGCTTCACGGGGGTCGATGTGATCACGGCAGGCGGTAGCACTGCGGCAGCAGGCGGCACAACCGCGGCAGGCGGCACAACCGCGGCAGGCGGCACAACCCCACCGCCCGCGACCTTCAGCGTGACGACCCTCGCCAGCACCAACCCTCCCACGACCTTGAACTACAACATCGCCGGCGGCACGACGAGCATCGCCGACGTCTTCGTCATGGGCAAGTACATCAGCCTCCTCGACACGCGCGTCATTGCCGGCGGCAAGTCGGCGTCGTTCGAGATCCTCAGCCGCGAGGTCGTCCACGTCCAGATCCCGGCCAACGTCATCCCGACGACGACCGAGGACGGAAATACTTACATCGAGATCTACGTCGCGACGCCCAACGGCACAAGCAACAGCCTCCTTATCCCCTATGTAACTGCTCCGGTTACCCCTCCCTCACCGGTAGCCTACAGCGTGGCCTCCTCCAGCCAGTCGGTCGACGTCTACTATCAGTGGCTGTCTGGCCTCGACGGGAAGCCGGCACTGGTCGTCTCGGCCGACAACCCCAAAGGAACGATCGGAATTACCTGGAACTCGGATACCGGACTTGGCCCCAAGCGTATCCAGGTCCAGTTCTCGGGGACGGTCAACAGCCAGAACGTGATCCTGAGCCTCCCGGGCGATGCCCTCAGCAAGGGGGACTACAGCGTTGACGGCCAGGTGTTCGCCGTGAGCCTGCTGAACCAGCTCCAGAGTTTCACGCCGTTCCCCAGCTTGCCCGCCGGCCCGATCGCGTTTACGGTCGCCGTGCAGCCATTCCTCCCCGCCGACTCCGAGGGGCTCCGCGTGCGGATCGAGCCGAAGATCCTCAAGTCGAAGGTGACGGTGAACCTGCAATACAACGCCACCGGCCGCAATGCGCTGCCGAACGTGGCGCCCGTCGTCCTGCCCCCACCGGCGCCAAAACCCGCCGCGGGCGGCGCGAGCAGCCGTCTGATGTTCCCCGAGGAGTTCAGCGGCCCCAGGCTCGGCGCGGCGGCCTCGCGCGATAAAGACCCGGCGCTGATCCGGACCGCCCAGCAGTTCCAATTGCCGGCTACGGCGGCGCTCATGAACGCACCGCAGCCACCCCCGTTCCTAAACACTCCGGCCCTGCTATCACCCAACGTCTCGACGGAAGCCGAGCAGATCTCCAAGATGTTGACGGGTCAGCCCGTGCCGACCACGGTCTCGAGCCAGACACCGGGGTCGGCTGCGATCCCCGCGCCCCCGGTGTCGCAGGTCGCGGGCCAGGTACCGACAATCGTCGTGACCCCGTCCCCCGTCATGCTCATCCCCACAGGAGACACTCCCAAAACGAAGAAGAAGCACAACTCGCGCATCGGCCAGATGTTCAACAGGCTCGGCAACCGAGTGAGCCAGGCCGTTCCACAGTAAGGATCTTCCGACCCGACGCGACGGGCACAGGAGTCGTCTCACCCGCATCGATTCCAAAGGTTTAAGAATCTACTCCGCTCGTCGGTTGGAGGGTGAGGTTGAGGTCATTCGTCGTCCGGGTTGGCGTGCCCAAGTTGGTTTTGTACGGTGGCAGGGGTAGAGGGTCGGTACCTGCCGGAACAAGAAGCGGGATTACCCAAATCTGGACTGGCCCATCTAGTACGATCGCGCAGTTGGGGTCGAAGTCGCTTCGAAGACGCTGTTTCATCTTTGTTATGAGGTCAGTCGCGAACCCCGTAAGATCGACCGAAAAGGAAGTCTTGTCGAGTTTTGTGGCAGTCATAGTCGTGAACTTGAAAGGCACACCCTTATAAGAATACTTAAACATAACGAGGATTCCTGCGGGCGGGACACCGGAAGACGGGGTCGCGTCGATGACGATTGTCGCGGGCTGCATCGGTTGCGCCGGCGCGTCGAGGGTGCTCACTCCACTTTTCTCATCCCTCTTCGTAGTGTACTGGATCTGCGTGGTGGATTTCGAGTCTATCGAATAATCCGAGGGAGCCGGGTTTGGTGGCGGGTCCGTGGTGGGTGGCGTCGTTGGAGTTTCGGTCTGCGGACTCGGCACGGCCGGAGCCTGTGCATTCGCAGTGTGACCCCACTGGATTGACGCGAAGTAGATCAAACCGCCCGCCAGGATTTGACGAATCGGTGAGGACAGCGCTCTGACGTTCACATAGCGCATCGGTTTCTCCTCTCAGAATGTGAGATCGCGAAATCGATCGAATGGATACCACTCCTGCAAGTCGATCAATGATGTCGATTCCCGGGGCGACTGTCAAGCTAAAATCGGCTATCTGGGCTATGTGGGAAATATACCATGCAACAGCGGTTTCAAGTAATATGGGATCACCAGATCGTTTTTCGCGCGGGCGGCCTCGAAGGAAATTAAAACTTTCTCTGTCATGAAGATAGGGCGACACTCCTGATGTCAGATTTGCTGCACTAGTCGATCTCGAAACTACTGTCGACCCGATTCAGCACGCCGAGATCGATACGCCGATGACGCTTCAACAGAGGAAGCCAATCACGCATGTCATCAATCGCCTGTCGAGATTCGATCGGCTGGGTGAGCCGTCTCACAATTTCCACTCGCCTCCAATCCGTGTGATAGACTCCTGCTGAGAAGACTCTCGGGTTCGTCGCAGAACCTGCCGGTCGCGCCCTGAGGCGGACCAGGATAGAGAGAGTCCCGGGCACGAGGGATCTCAGGGAGGCGATCCGGCGATGAAACGGAAACATCAGTTCGTCCCGTCAGCATATGACAAGCTCGAGGTCCGTGTCGTCTTGAGTCGAACGACTCTAGGGCTGTTGACCGTCGTCAGCGGCCTATCCCCTCATCTTCGGGTGTTGAATCGCCAGCAGACGGCGCTGATCGCGGAAGTCAACCAGGCGTTCGACTCGTTCCAGAACGACTTCGACCAGGCCCGCGCGACCTATTTCGCCTCGCTCCAGACCAGCAGCGGTTCGTCCACGGCGGTCGCCTCGGCGATGGCCGCCTTCACGGATTACACCCAGCAACGGACCCAGGTCCTGGCCCAGCAGATCGTCAGCAGCTTTGTCCAGACGCCGCAGGGGACGGCCAAGGCACCCAACCAACCGTACGCCCTCAAGCAGTTGGTCGAATCGAAGATCATCGGGCCGAAGGGCAGGGGCCCCGGGGGCTCGCTCATCGACTCCTTGACCTCGACGATCCCGCAGATCAACGCCTCGGTGATCACATCCTCACCGACGACGACGCTCTACACGCTCAGCCAGGACAATGCCATCGAAGCGGCACGGACCGCCGTGCTCAACGGCGTGAGCATCGTCAAGAGCGGGGCCTTCGGGATCCAGAAAGTTCAGCATTATTGACCGATCCGGGAGCGGCCACCGGTCATCCAGGTTCTACGGGCGCTACGCTTCGCGCCCTACCCCGGTCATCGGCCTTCTGCCGCGCATTGTACACGCAGTGCCACCGAATCGTTGGCATTTGGAAAGGGGCTTGACGACCATGGATTTCCTGATGCGGTCTTCCAGTCGGGAGCGTGGTTCGAACCGGGGCCGCACGGTCGCCGCCCTGCTCGAACGCCTGGAGCCACGAAGCCTGCTGACGCTAACTCCGATCCCGGCGCTGCTCAACTTCACTGCCGGCGTGCAGCCCAGTAGCCCGTTGACGATCGGCTCCTTCCTCGACTCCAACACCACCGCCGTGCCGGGCGACTTCACCGCGGCGATCACCTGGGGCAACGGCGTGGTCTCGGCCGGGACGGTCGAGCCCACGTCCACGCCTGGGCGCTTCGACATCACGGGTTCCAACCTTTATCTCACGGCGAACACCTATCCCATCTCAGTCGCGGTCTCGGATTACCAGTCCGATTCGACCACCATCGACAGCACCGCCTACGTCGCGGCTCCCGTGCTGACCCCGATCGGTACCACAGCCGGTTTTACGGCTGGTGTGCTGCCCAGTAGCCCAGTGACGGTCGGCTCGTTCCTCGACTCCAACACCGGTGCGGTTTCGGGTAATTTCACCGCCTCGATCACCTGGGGCGACGGGCACACGTCGCCCGGTACCGTGGCAGCCGTATCCGGGACGCCCGGGCTCTTCTCGGTCTCAGGCTCGAACCTCTACATCACGCCCAACTCCTACCCGTTCTCCATCGCGGTCCAGGACAATCTCGGCAACACCGCCACAATCAAGGGCACGGCCCTGGTCGCCTCGCCGATCGACGCGTCCGGTACGACCTTCACCACAACGCCCGGCGTGCCCCTGCCGGGCGACACGGTGGTCGCCAATTTCACCGATGTCAATCCGAACGCGACCTACAAAAACATCACGGCCGTGATCAAGTGGGGCGACGGCGCGACTGGCGCCGGCACGGTCAATTTTATCGCCTCGAACGGCTCGACCGGCATCTTCACCGTGACGGGCTCGCATCTCTATGCGGCCTCAGGCACCGCGAGCTCCTACACGGTGGGCGTCACCATCGTCGACCCGAGCGGACAGACCGCACCAACCAGTAGCACGGCTACCTCCGCCACGCCGCTCGCCTCTTCCGGCACGACCTTCCCCGCCACGTACGGCATGACGTTGCCCAGCGACACAGTGGTCGCCAACTTCACCGACACGAACCCCGCCGTCGTCTCGAATCCTAATCCGGAGTCGCAGATCTCGGCCGTGATCGCCTGGGGCGACGGACAGACGAGTACTGGCAAGGTCAACCTCATCAGCTCGAGCGGCTCGTCCGACACCTTCACAGTGACCGGCTCGCATCTCTATGCGGCCCCCAGTACGACGACCCCCTACGTTGTAACCGTCAGTATCGTCGACCCGAGCGGCCAGATTGCGACGCCCACGAGCAACCCCATATTCACCGCCGCCATCGACGCGGCCGGCATGACCTTCAATGCGGTCGCCGGCCAGCCTTATACCGAGACGGTCGCCACCTTCACAGACACCTCCAACCCCATCGCCGACGAGGTCGCGGCGCAGATCAACTGGGGCGATGGCCAGACCACCAACGGCGTCGTAACCGTCGCCAACGGCGTCTACACCGTCAAAGGACCACACACCTATGTCGGCCCGGGGGCGACCGGCTCGTATCCCGTCTCGGTGACCATCATCGACCCCAGCGGCCAGACGGCCACGGCCACCAGCAAGGCCGTTATCACCTCCTCCATCGACGCGGCCGGCACCACCTTCAATGCCATCCCCGGCCAGCCCTATACCGGCACGGTCGCTTCCTTCACCGACTCCTCCGACTCGATCGCCACCAAGATCACGGCGCTGATCAACTGGGGCGATGGCCAGACCACCAACGGTGTCGTGTCCGGCTCGAACGGCGTCTACACCGTCACCGGACCGCACACCTATTCCACGACCGGAGCCGCCGGCCCGCATGTCGTCACGGTGACAATCATCGACCCAAGCGGCCAAACGGCCACGGCTACCAGCACCGCGCTCACCACCGCCGCGCCGACCATCGCCGCCACCGGCACGACCTTCAGCACGACGCCCGGCCAGCCCTTTAGCGGGGTGGTCGCGACCGGCACCGACACCAACCCCAATGCGACCGCTCAGAACATCACCGTGGTGATCAACTGGGGTGACGGACAGACGAGTGAGGTGACTCCCGCGATCGCGAACGGGGCATTCACCGTCACGGGCACCCACACGTACTATACGTCCGGGGTGGCCGGCTCCTTCCCGGTGAATGTTACAATTGTCGATCCGAGCGGACAGGTCGTCACGGCCAGCAGCACAGCAATCGTGCTGATCTCCAACTTGCCTCTCACCGGGGGAATCGCCAACCTTGCGAGTAACGGCCCCCACGCCGCGATCGGTTTCACCAATACGAACCGGCCGATCTTCAGCGGTACCGGCGTACCGTTCACGATCGTGCAACTGTATGGGCGGCATTTCAACGCGGATGCCGAGCTACCCCTGGGCGAGGCGGTGGTCAGTGGGACAGGCCAATGGAGTCTGACATCCAGCCCGCTCGCCATCGGCACTTGGTCCTTCACGGCAACGGTCACCCCCCCCGGCGGCTATCCGAGCAATATGATCACGCTGACAAACACCGACGGCTCGGATCTGGTCTACATCGACCTGACACCGAAGCTCGTCCGATGGTTATCCTATGGCCAAAAGTCGGTACCGCATCCCAGGATGGTCCATCATTCCAAGATGGCGAAACCGGCTGCGGCCGAGCACCGCAAGGCCTGAGACGATCGGTGGACTCCGGCGGAGCCGAGGCAGTCGGCGTCGCGACGGCTCGGTCTCCGCGGGTCACGGCCGCTCCTGATTGAGGACGCGCCGCAACTGCTCGGTCGTGATGTTGCCGCCGCTGAGGATCAGGCCGACGGTCTTGCCGGCCCATTCCTCCCGCCTGGCCATGGCGGCGGCGACGGCCGCCGCGCCGGCGCCCTCGGCGACCAGGCGAGCGGTCTCAACGATGAGGCGGATGGCCGCGGCGATCTGATCGTCGTCGACCAGCATGATCTCGTCGACCAGTTCGGGGAACAGGGCCAGGGGCATCTCGAACGGCTCGCGGGTCGCAAGGCCGTCGGCGAAGGTGGTCACGCTCTCGGTGACGATGCGACGGCCCTCGCGCAGGATCGGTAGACGGCCGGGGCGCCCTCGGCCTGCACGCCGACGACCCGGATGGCCGGGTTGACCGCTCGGGCCACGACCCCCGCGCCGAGCACCCCGCTGCCGCCCCCGACCGGGACGACGATCACATCCAGCTCGGGCACGTCCTCGAGGAGTTCGAGTGTCGCCGTGCCGACCCCGGCAACCAGCATCGGCTCGTTCGACGAGTGGATGTAGCGGCGGTCATGGCGCGTGGCGTGCTCCTCGGCGGCGAGCCGGGCGGCGTCGAAGTCGCGGCCGGTCCGGATGACCTCGGCGCCCATGGCGACGGTCGCGGCGGCCTTGAGCGGGTTGGCGGCCTCGGGCATGAAGATCGTCGCCCTCGCGCCGAAGAGCCGCGCGGCGTAGGCGATCGACTGGCCGTGATTGCCCGTCGAGGCGGCCACCACGCCCCGCGCCCGCGCCTCGGGCCCGAGCGATGCCAGCAGGTTGATCCCGCCGCGCACCTTGAACGCGCCCGTCGGATTGAGGTTCTCGCACTTGAGCACCGCGCGGCAGCCCATCGCCGAGGCGAGCCCGACGGGCTCCAGCGCGGGCGTCCGCGGCAGGTACGGCGCGATCGCGCGGCGGGCCTTGAGGACGTCGGAGAGTGTGAGAGTGGGCCAGTTCATGGTGAGTTATGCCGCGCTGGTGATCGGATTCATCTTCTCGCTGAGCTTCCTCGATAATTCATCCCAATATTGCATGACCCATTCTCTCCGGTGCTCTTCACCTCCGAGCGTGAGTCCGGCGGGAACATCCGGCGTTCCTTGGTGGTCGTTAAACGCTTCGGCGTAGCTCGTGATCACCGGGTCGTCGGGTTTCAACCGCCTTGCCTCGTCAAGGAGCATGCGGATCTGTTGTGGTTTCGCGAGACTGAGGTTCCAACGAGAGATCGCCTGCCATGAGAGAAGCGTTGCGCGAATGTCAGGCCTGGGATTCCGCTCGAGTGCGAGGTTGCTCAGGCGATCGCACTCCTGGAAGTCTCGTAATTGCAGCGCCTCATTCGCAAGGAAATAATAGGGCCAAGGCTCAGGGGAATTAAGTCGGATGGCCTCGCGGAAATCTGCTTTCGAGCCTTCTCCGGGATAAGTCGCCGCTCCTCTTAGGATTCGCGGATCCGGAGAATCCGGACGCAGTTCGATCCACTGATCGAGCATTGTCCGTTGTTCATCGGCAACCTTCAACTCCCTGTGGGCATCCCAGGCGAGTGCGAATGCCCAATCGATCTGCAACGTGAGCCTCGTCCGCTCCTGGGCCGGGAGAGATCGGAAGCTGTCCCAGGCTAATTCTAGATACTTCGTGATGTCTGCGAGAAACTGTTCGCGTTCTCGCGAGTCTGGGACGGCACGGAATTGGCGGTGCCGTACGAAGATTGCGTTGATTGAACTTCGCACGCTCGGATGATTGACAAGCTCCTCATCGACGATCGTCCAAGCTTCCGCGTGCCTGCCTTCTTTACAGAGGCTGTTCAAGTAAAACATCAAGTAATCCTGATTCTCTCGATTGAACCTCCACGCATTGAGATAGAACAGCGAGGCCGCTCGTTGCCGTCCCAAGACCTCGACGCACTTTGCTCGTAAATAAGTCATCTGATCATGATGTAACACGTAAGGGTGCTCCATCAGGATCTCGATGACTTTTTGGGCCGCGGAGGGATCGCCTTCTTTCCCGACGCGCTCACTCTGGCCGAGGAGGATCTCGCCGTATCGGTCCGCATAATCCGCCGCCGACCGCTCCCGCACGTCCTCTAGGAAAGGGGGATAGATGTGCCGAACGCGCGATGGTAGACGCTTCTCCTGAATTCTTTCGCAGACCTTGGCGGCCTGATCGTAGTGCCCACCCAGGTAGTACTGTGTCGCCACCAGGAAGCGAGCGAGATCTCGCTCGGAGGGCTTTTTCAGATCCCCAACGGCGGATTCCATCAGGGTGGCGGCTTGCCGAAAAAGGGAGCGTGCCCTTGGCGTATCGCCCGCTTGCAACGCGATCTGACCCTCGGAAGAGATGCGCGTGACCTCTCCCTGCTTCCCAACCGCGTCGAGGACGGTCATGACCGCGTTCATTTCTTCTTCCCCTTGGGACGCTTTCGCTCGGTGTCCTCGTCTTCGGCCCCCGGATCGACGAAGTGCAAGATGCTGTGGGCCGCTTCGCTTTGGCCATGCTGGAATGTGGTGACCGAGACAAAGCCCACTCCACGAACCTGCCTGCGCTTCTTGCCGAGCCGCGTTGATGCCTCGTCCTGGGTTCCGACCCTGATACCGCTGACCTCGACCTGGACGGGTTCCGAATAACCCGAGTACCGAACCAGGTAATCGCCACCGGAACCAATCGGAAGGACATCGGTCAAGACCGCCCCCTCCAACTCATGGATCAATAGCAGCATGACGCCGATGGCCGCATCCTCGGTGATCCTTTGCTCGTTATATATGCAAAGGATTTCTTCGCACCGATCGAAATCATCGGGCAAGTTCGCCCAACCGATCTCCCATGTCTCCTCGCGCCGAACGCCCCCGTCGTCGGACTCATTCGATCGACCGTGACCACTCGTTTCAGGACACCCGAAGCCGTTCGAACGGGATCGACAGCCAATCGGAGGATGATCGAGATCCCGAACTGTTCCCGGAGTGTCAACTTGCCATGCCGTTCATCGATCGATGCAACCTCGATGGTCGGGCCAATGACGCTCACTCGATTATCTCTCAACCTGGCATTAAGGGCAATCGCCGGAAGATCGTACCGCCGCGAAGCTCGCGCCGATCCCGTAGAGGCTCAGGGCGATTTCGTCACCACGAACCGGTCGAGCTCCCGGCCGTCGGCCGCGACCTGGCGGACGGTCAGCGTCGGGCCGTTGACGTCCGCGACGGTCAGCGAGTTGATCCGCGAGATGAACTTGTCGGTGTACGGCTGCCAGGAGGCGGGGTCGTCCTGCTGGTCGACGTCGTAGAGCGTGGCGCCGCCGGCGCCGGTGATCACGTAGATCACGCCGATGGGCCGGGTCTTGTCGCGGCCGTCGAAGGACTTGTCGAGCGTCCATCGGCCGGGGACCTTGTCCGCGTCGACGACCGGCTTGACGTCGGTCCGCCGATCGGGTCGGAATGTCATCGGGAACGTGCGCTGATAGTTGTGAACATGCCCGCTCCAGACGACGTCGACGCGTCCCGCTTCGAAGACCTCGGCGAGCACGCGCATCCGCTGGTCGCCGGAGTGGGCGCGGGAGGAGTTGAACGGCGGGTGGTGGAAGGCGACGAATCGCCAGGTGGCCTTCCGGGCGGCGGCCAGGTCGCGCTCGAGCCAGCCGAGGAGCTCCGGGTCGGTCCAGTCGGCGTAGGGATTGGAGTCGAGGACCGTCCAGTGGGCGTTGCCGTAGTCGAACGAGAAATTCGCCATGCGGGGATAGGCCGCGCCGGCCGCTCGGAGGAACGCCGACCGCGTCGCCTCGGGCCCGGTGAGCGCCGGGATCAGTCGGGCGGACTCCGGGCCGAGCGGGCCGTCGAGCGGCTGGTCCCAGTAGAGGAAATACGCCAGGCCGTCCGGGTACTTCTCCAGGTCGCGGGCGGCGACGTCATGGTTGCCCGCCGCGCCGACGAACAGGGTCGAGCGCAAGAGCGGCGCACCGGTCGACGGCGACGCGACGTCCGCGTCGTAGACCGGCCAGAACTTGTCGCGGTATTCGGAGATCCGCCCCCGCGTGTAGACGATGTCACCCGTGATCATCGCGAAGTCGGGCCGGGCTCGGTACGCCTGGAAGGCGACCGCCCGCTGTTCGGCGGTACCCGCCGCGCAGTCGCCGAAGACCGCGAAGCGGTAGGGCTGCCCGGCCGACCTGGGAGCGTGGCCGTCGGCCGAGAACAGCTCCCGATCCCCGCGACGCACGCGGTAGGCGAACGTGCCCCCTGGCTCCAGGCCCTTCAGCATGGCCCGATACACCCGGTGCGGCGCGACGCCCGGCACGTCCACCCGTCGCATCGTCGGGGCATCCGCCGAACGCCAGGACGACCCGTCACCCGGCCGGTAATCGACGGCCCAGTCCGCGTCGCGGTCCTCGGCCTGCCAGAGCAAGACCAAATCCGCGACCGCCGCCCCCGGGGGCGCGTCGCCGAGCTGCAAGTAAGGCCGGACCACGAACCCGACGGGCGAGGCCCTCATCCCGGGCGTCGGGAAGTCGATCGCGAAGTTGCAGCATCGCAGGGAAGTCGTGCAGAGGGCCAGCAGCCCGCAGGCGACGATCAACCAACGCTGCACTTTCATCAGGCGATGCTCCGGGGTGCGGTACGGTGGAAGGCCGTCTCGCCCGACAGGTCGGGCGAAGGAGGGCAGGGCAGGGCGATTTCCGCGGAGCGGACAATGGTCGGACCGCCTGGGGGACGTCCGCAAACCCCCTTCGTTTTTCACGAAGGGTGCGCGGGTGAAGCCGCCGACGCGCGGCGGCTACCCCTAGCGTAATCAACTCGCACGGCCGGGCAAATGGGTGGCGAATGTCGGGATCGTTCGGGAGGGAGATCGAGTCCGCTCTCTGCCTGCGTTGACCGGAGAGCGGTCCCTCGCGGGTTTACTTGCCGCCCACGAGCGGCCAGCTCGGGCCGAGGGTACGTCGGCCACGGGCTCGCCAGAGGCCGACGCCGGCCAGGACCGACCAGATCAGCAGCGAGAGCGGTTCGGGAGTCCCACCCGCCTCCGTCTCGGTGCCGCCCCCTCCCGCGGGGGTCGTGGTGGTGGTGACGGGCGCGAGCCCGTCGTATTTGATCGAGATGGTGGAAACCGGCTGGCCGGTCGTCGGGTCGATCACCGTGAACTGGGGGATGGTCGTGGGCCCGTTGCCGACGACCGACTGGGCGAAGGGCAAGGAAAATGTCAGGCTATTGCCGGCCGCCAACCCCTGGCCGTAGAAGCTCAGGCCGAGCGCCTGGGTGGTGATCGTCGCGCCGTTATTCGGATTGTTGCCGATCTCGACCGAGAGCTGCGACGGATTGCTGATGAAGTACTTGGTCGAGTCGGCGAAGATCTGCAGCGCCGAGGTGCCGGTGCTCGCCGGCTCGACGATCGAGACGGGCGAGACCACGGCGAGGATCTGCGGGGTGGTCGCCGAGGAGCCCGGCGCGGGCGGGGCCCCCGAAGCGGCGGCGATGCTCTGGGTCGTCGTCAGCGTGTACTCGAGCGACTCGGTCGAGGTATTCGACGTATTGGAATTGCTCGTCAGGCCATCGCCACGGGTGGACATCGGCAACACGACCAGGCCGAAGGCCAGGGCCGCCGCCAGCGCGGTCAAGGGAGTCGGACAACGACGTAACACGGCAAGTCTCCTCCTTGAACTCTCTGCCAGGTACGGGAAATTCTCGAGTTCCTTCGTCGCGTCCATGTCGGAATGCTCGGTTCCCAAACGTCTTCCCGCCAGGTGTTCGTCTATCCCCAGTCCATTCCGAGCGGTCGTCTCCGACTCGACCCGGCGACGCCGGCTCGGGCGCCTCCGCCGAGTCCGGCGGGCCGACACCTCCGAGGCCCGATCCATCCTCCAATCCTTGGGGATGTCATCGCGACCGGGGGATCTCGGTCCGGGCCGGATTCCGACCGATGCTCGATAATCAGAATACAAACTCAAGCCGGGGGAAGGGTGACGATCAGGGAGGTGGCTTCTCGGCAGATGGCCTCCAAAACTTGAGGGCCGCATTCTGCTCGGATCCCCGGAATCGGTCAAGTCGGATCGACGCTATTTTCAAGTTGCGAGGGTTTGCAGGCCGACACCAGTTGCCCTAAGCTGGATCGAATCGCCGGGCTGATGCGACCGATCGCATCCCTTGGCGAATAAAAGCGGGAGGTCCCACGTCTATTCCCGCAGGTGAAAGTATGCTCGATGCCCCGACGATCGATGTGCAGACCCCCGACGAGCTCCTGGTGCGGTGCGCCCGCGAAGGAGACGGACCGGCGCGAGAGGAATTGTTCCTCCGCTACCGGAATGACGCCTACTGGGGGGCCTATCGGTTCCTGGGGCACGAGCAAGACGCACTCGATGTCGTCCAGGAGTCCCTGCTCAAGGCGTTCTCCGCCCTGGGCGACTTCGACGGGCGGAGCGGCTTCCGGACCTGGCTGTTGAGGATCGTGACGAACACCTCGCTCGACTGGAGACGGCGCCGTAAGCGACGTCCCAGCCTCCAGATCGGCGACGGCGATCCGGACGACGGCCGCGAAGCGACCGCCGAAGATGACCCGGCACGGCGGATGCACCAGCAAGACTTACGCGATGCCCTCGACAAAGCCCTCAACCGATTGACCCCCACGCTCCGAAAAACCTTCGTCCTATACGCGGAGGTGGGGATGAGTTACAAGGAAATCGCCGAGACCGAGAACGTCCCGATCGGCACGGTCATGAGCCGGATTCACGCAGCCCGCGAGAAACTCCAGGCAGACCTCGACTGGGATCGACTTAACGGCCTGCAATAAAACAATTTAGGATGGTTAAGATGCGTTGCGATGAGGTGACCCGCGAACTGGCCGTGCCGACCGAAGATCGGGATCGGACCGCCCTGGCCGAACACCTGGCTGGGTGCCCTTCCTGCGCGGCCTGGAGCCATCGCGCCGCCCTGCTCGATCAGCTCTGGGACGCGACCCGCCCCGCCCCGCCCTCGCCCGAAGCCTGGGACTCCGTCTGGGCGAGTATCAACCAGGCGTTGTCGTCCCCCGCCGCTGACCGCGAATCCGCCACGACCCCCGGGTCGATGCGCCCGCGTATCCTTAAGCTTCTCACTCAAGAAAGCCCCTCTCACACGCAGCCAGCCAACCGTCCACGCACGCGACGATCCTTGGCGATTGCGTTGATCGGCCTGGCCCAGGCTGCGGCGGTTGTCATTGCAGTGGGATTGGCCTGGCATGGCCGGCCCGGTCCTGCGAAACAACAGGATCCCCAGGTTGCGCAGAATCCCATCCCGGCACTGCCACGCGGGCCGCAGGCGATCCGGGTGAGTCAGGCCGTGATCGTGGCGGAGATCGACATCGAGGAGGGCCACCAGATCATGATCCGCATGGACGGGTCGGAGTCGAAGTTGGTGGACGTGACCCCGCCAGATATGTTCTATGGCGGCATCGTCAACAACACGCGGGGCTCCGTGGAGATGTTCAACGCGGTCGAATCGTTCTCCACGACCGTGGTCGCATCTCAGTGAGTCCTCGGAGGAGCATGGCGATGGCGGTCTTCAGACGACGGATTCTTCGGATCGGGATTCCCGTGATGGCGGCCGTGGTGTTCGTCGGGCTGGCGCTGGGCCTGGGCGGACTGCGCGTCTCGCACGCCCAGACCAAGGTTGACTCCACCCACGAGGCGCCGCGACAGGTCACGGTTTGCGCGATCATCGCCACGCCCGGGGCCAAGGCGGTCGATTCCAAGCTGTCGGACATCCAGGGACAATTGAATCGGCTCTTGCCCAATCACGGCTTCAAACTCAGGGACGCTCAGAGCGGCCGGGTCGTCTCCGGAGATTCCGTCGATTGCGACCTCGGGCACGGCTATACGGTCGAGACGTCGCTGGTCCAGTCTGTGAACGAGAATGGCAAGGTGAAACTCCGTTGCGAGCTGTTCCTCGACAAGGCCCTGCAATTCTCGGTGACGATCAAGGCACCCCTCAACCAGCTCTTCTTCTGCGAGCGCCCGTTCCTCGATGACGGCACCAAGCTGCTGATCGGCGTGGGCGTGCGATAAGGGTCTGTTCCGAAAGCCCCACAGGGGCGGGGTCGCTTTCGGAGCAGACTCTCAAACCCTTCCCTATCCAGGCGTGGGCCCCAGGCACACCAGGGTGATGTCGTCGGCCTGAGAGTGTCCGGCGGAGAACTCGCGGATATCCTGGAGGATCGCCCGGCCGACGTCGGCCGGGCCGCCAGACGCCTGGGCCACTCGTTTGAGAAGCCGGTGGTTGCTCTGCGAGTCGTAGAGCTCATCGGCGGGGCTGTGCGCGTCGGTCACACCGTCTGAGTAGATCACGGCGACGTCGCCCGGATTCAACTGGACCTCGGTCTCCTCGTACTCCGAATCCTCCATGATACCCAGCGGTAACCCGGAGACCTCCTGGCCGACTTCCTCCGCTCGGCCGTCGGCGCGACGGATGATCACGGGCGTGTGGCCCGCGGACGTCAAAGTCAGCTTGCCTGTGTGCGTATCGAGCACGCACAGTCCGAGCGTGATGAACTTATCCTCGATCCCGGCGGCGCAGAGCAGGTTGTTCAGGCGATTGGCGGTCGGCGCGGGGCGTTCTCGGTCAGCATGCTGGACCGCGTGTCGCCGGAGAACTTGGCCATCATCAACGCCGCCGCCACACCCTTGCCCGCGACGTCGCCGACCGCGACGGCCACGCGGTCGCCGGAGAGGGGCACGAAGTCATAATAGTCGCCCCCGACCTCGTAAGTCGGCTGATAATGGGCGAAGAACTCGTAGCCCGGGACGGTCGGCACGCCTTGCGGCAAGAACTTCTTCTGCACCTGCTCGGCGAGCCTCAGGTCGCGGTTGAGCCGTTCGCGCACCAGGAGCGACTCGAGCATCGAAGCGTTCTGGATGGAGATCGCCGCCTGGCTCGCGACGGCCGCCAGCACGTCGAGGTCGTCCTCGTTGAACTGGCGACGGTCGCTCGTGTCGAGCTGGATAATACCGAGCGCCTTGTTGTCCGGCGTCAACAGCGGGACGCACATGACCGATCGGATCTTCAAGTCGGAGATCGAGGCGCTGCTGGGGAGGTTCTTGTCGTCGCCGGCGTCCTGGCTCAGCACCGCCTTCTTCTGGCCGAGCACGAAGTTGACGATCGACCGGCTGATGCTCGTCGGGACCTCGTCCTCGGGCACGGTTCGACCGAAGGCCGTACGCTTCTGGGGGCGGTACTTGAAGGCCTTGCGGACCAGTCGCTTGCTCTGGGGATCTTGCAGCATCAGGAAGAGCCGCTCGGCACCGGGAAAGATCTCCATCAGGGAGTCGAGGATCTTGGGAGCGACCGCGTCGATCCGCAGCTCGTTGGAGAGGCTTCGGGTGATCTTGAGGATCGCCTTGAGCTTCACCTCGGGACGGACCGCGCTGGCCGTCATGCTCGAGCGCGAGGCGTCGAGCGTGCGGAAGTCCGGCCTCTCCGTGCCGACGCTCTCGATGACCTCCATGACGTCGCCGCCGGGCGGTTCATCCAACGTCTTGGCCGGCTCGACCGGGTTGTAGACGAACTCGACGCCGCAGATGGTGATCCGGTCGTTCTCCTTCAGGAGATGCGCGACGCCCCCCTTCAACTCGGCGTTGTTGACGTGCGTCTTGTTCCGCGAGTCGAGATCGACCAGGTGGAATTCGAGCCCGACCTTGCGGATCTCGGCATGCCGACGGCTCACTCCGACGGGAGCCAGGATGATGTCGCACTCCGCCAGGCGACCGATCACCGTCACATCGTTCTTCAAATCGACCAGCGTACCGGCAAGGTCGCCGGTCACATGCTTCAAGACCGCCATTGGACATTACTCCGACCCGACATGGTCCCCGGAACAGACGGTGGATGATCGAGGGCGCCTCACGTTCCACTGGATACGAGCCCAAAGCGCAAGCGAGTGCATGCTTTCCGGGGATTCACTCGCTTGCGCTTCGGGCTCGTAGGAGTCCGCTTCGTGTCGAGCTGTGCGCAAACCGATCGTGAAGCTCTCTAGAATTATGGCCTGTTCGGATCGTTTTGTCTGCTGGGGCGAAGGATTCGACGAAGGATTCGGGCACAAAGCTGCCGATCGGCGTGGGCGTGCGGCACTGCCCCCCTCGGATTTCTCGCGGGGCCATCGGATCACTGGATGTTCCACATCTTGATCCAGCCGCCGGTATACCAGCTTCCCGACGCAAGTCTTTTCCCGTCGGGATTGAACGCCACACTCCACACGACGCCGCGATGATGTCGCGGCGTCGAGATTTCTTCGCCGGTCCTGACATCCCAGATGCGCACGGTCTTGTCATCACTCGCCGTGGCGACCCGATTACCGTCGGGCGCGAACGCGACACCGTTGACCCGGTCCTTGTGTCCGGTGATGATTCGCAACTGGCGTGCATTGGAAGACGTGTTCGCACCGGGGCTCAAATCACATATCCTCACCGTTTGATCCCAGCTCGCCGAGGCGAGCCGTTTTCCGTCCGGGCTGAACGCGAGGCTGTAAACAGACCCTTCATGTTCGCTCAAGGTGAAGAGCAGACTCCCGTTGGTCGCGTCCCAGATCCTGATCTTGCGGTCGGCGCCTCCCGAGGCGACCCGACTTCCGCCCGGGCTGAAGGCGGCGGAGAGGATCGGGAAGATGAAGCTATCGCAGTTGGCGATCAGTTTCCCGGACGACGCGTCCCAGACTTTCACCTGGCCATCGAATCCGCCCGAGACCAGGCGCTTTCCGTCGGGACTGAAAGCGACGGCGTGGACCGGGGCCGTATGTTCGGAGAACGTGAA
This sequence comes from uncultured Planctomycetota bacterium, assembly GCA_963777695.1. Taxonomy (GTDB): domain Bacteria; phylum Planctomycetota; class Planctomycetia; order Isosphaerales; family Isosphaeraceae; genus CAVZRC01. The sequence continues at coordinate 2,883,419 of CAVZRC010000004.1, read as the reverse complement.
CAGCAGGCGTCTGCTCGAGGTGTCCCAGACCTTGACCGTGTGATCCCAGCTCGCCGAGGCGAGACGCCCGCCGTCCGGGCTGAAGGCAACGCCCCAGACGGAACCGGTGTGGCCTTCCAGTGTCGCAAGGCCCGCACCCGTCGTGGCGTCCCAGATCCTGACTGCTTTATCCCAACTACCCGACGCAAGATAGCGACCGTCGGCACTGTAGGCCACGTTGTTCACGCGCTCGTGGTGTCCGGTCAGCTCGATCAATCCCAGGGCCGCGGGCTCCTTGAGTGGTGTCGTATCCCAGATCCGTGCCGTCTTGTCGAAACTGGCCGAGACCAATCGTTCGCTCTTCGGATCGGGGCTGAAATTCACGCTCCAGACCGTGTCGGTATGGCCGCGCAGGGTGATCTTCTCCTTGCCGGTGGCGAAGTCCCAAAGCCTCACGGTCTTGTCGAACCCGCCCGAAGCGATCAGCGTCCCATCCCTGCTGAAGGCGACCCCCAGCGCCGCGCCGGTATGCCCGGTCAGATCGTGGATCCTCTCCATCGTCGCCGTGACCCAGACCCGGACAGCTCCATCATCGCCGGCCGTGGCGAAATGACGCCCGTCGGGTGCGAACGCCAGGCCGATCACCGGCGCGGGATGGGCATCGATCGCGGACCTCTGCTCGAAGGTGTCGGCGTCCCACAGCCTCACGGATCCATTGGTGTCCGCCGAGGCGATCGACCGGCCATCCGGGCTGTAGCGAAGCCGGTGGATCTGGCTTTCATGCCCGTGGACGACCCGGACGACTTTTCCGGTCTCGACTTCCCAGACGACGAACGTGTTGTCGGGGTTGATGCTCGACGACGCGATGCGACGACCATCAGGACTATAGGCCAACGACAGGACGACGCCAACCTGCCGATCAAACTTCAAGACTCTCTTGCCGGTCTCGACATCCCAGATGCTCACGACTCCGGGCGAATTCTTCAACGTGAAGACCGGTTGTGATATCAAGACTTCGACCGTCTTCCAGATGCTCATGACGCCTGGCGAATTCTTCGATGGCCAGATGGGCTCGAAGGTGCCGGTGGCGATAAACCGGCCGTCGGGGCTGAATTCGACACACATGATGGGAATCCGGCCGATGCCCAGCCTTGTGGCGATCGGCCCGAAGCCGAACGGTATGGCGCCCGCGTCGGCGTCGATATCTTGAATGAGTCGCCCGGAAGCCACATCCCAGATCTTGGCCGTCCCGTCGATGCTCGCCGTGGCGATCCGGCGCCCGTCCGGGCTGAAATCGGCCATCCAGAGGGCCCGCTTGTGGGCAGCGAGCGGGAGCCGTTCGCCGTCGAGGAGCCGATTGAGGTAGTGCCATTCCCAGCCGCGCAGGTCTTCGCGACAATCCTGCAAGAGTCCAGCGGCGAGGCCGAAGTCGTGATTCTGGGTCAGCTCGCGCTCGGCGATGGCGATGTGGGTCGAATAGAGCTGTTCCTCAAGTTTCTCGTTCACCGCAAGGGTTGACCGCCGCTCGAGATCGATCCGGAGGAATGCCGTGACGATGCTCCCCGAGATCAGGGCGATCACCAGCACGACCATCGCCAGGGGTAATCTGTGCCGGGACACGAACCGTGCCGAGAGATACGTCAGGCTTGGCGGCCGCGCGGCGATCGGTCGTCCGTCGAGCCACGATTGCAGATCGGTGGCCAGCGCGCCGGCCGTCGGGTAACGTCGCCGCGAGTCCTTATCGATCGCCTTGAGACAGATCGTCTCCAGGTCGCGCGGGACCTCGCGCGTCAGTTGCCGCGGCGCCACCGGCTCCTCCTTGACGACCTTCTGCAAGGTATCGAGCGGGGTCGCCTCGCGGAACGGGGGCCGGCCGGTGAGGATCTCGTAGAGGATGGCGCCGATCGCATAGACGTCGGACCTCGGGCCCACCTCGCGGAGCCGGCCGTTCGCCTGTTCGGGAGCCATATATTCCGGAGTCCCGATAATGGCACCGCTGGCGGTCAGCCCCTGCTGGTCGACCATCTTGGCCAGGCCAAAGTCGGTGACTTTCAGGACTCCTCCCTTGCCGAAGAGGACGTTGGCGGGCTTGAGATCGCGGTGGATGACCCTCTGGTTGTGGGCATGATCCACGGCCAGGGCCAGCACCTTGACGATCTCCGCGGCCTCTCTCGGTCGCAGTGGAGCGCCGGTCAGGGCCTGATCCAGACTCCCGCCTTCGCAATACTCCAGGACCAGGTAGGGCATGCCGTCGTGCTCGCCGACGCGGTAGATCTCGACGATATTCGCGTGCTGGAGCCGGGCGATGGTCTCGGCTTCTGAGCGGAACCGTGCCACCCGCTCGGGATCGGTGTGGTTGCCGCCGAGGATCATCTTCAGGGCGACGACGCGATTGAGGTTCTCCTCGACCGCCTTGTAGACGACCCCCATCCCGCCGCGGCCGAGCTCACCCAAGATCCGGAAACCTGGCACGACCACCTCGCCCTTGCGATCCGGGTCGGGCAACTTCACCCGCGACCCGACGTCCCTCCGGCGCTGCTCATCGACGAGCCGGAGGAGTCGCGCCGCTCGCGTCTATCCAGGCACTCCAGCAGCGAAGATGGCGGATCCGGCGGCGGATCGCCCGCCTCCAACGCCTCCTCATGAGCCATCAGGAATCGGATCGCCTGCTCGCGCGGCGGCAGTTTCGGGTCAACTTATATTGTCTTCGGTTCGTCCAAAGCATGAGCCCTCGGTTCAGGGACGGTCGTGATGTCGATGTTCGATTGGCCGATACCGGAGCGACCTTCGACGATGAGAGCCCCTCAACCCGGCGTCGCGCGGATCGAAGCTTTCGAGGCCATTCCTTCGCACTCGCTCTCCACGGGCTAATCACGATCCCGTCGAATCGGCCGAAATCGATGGTTCGAGGACGTGTTATGAACTCCGCGTCTTCTGTAGGCGGCCTCTGTGAGGCCGGAGAGGGCGCTCCCGGGGTCACAGACCCCGGCTACAGGCGAAAATGCCGAGAAACTGTACTCGTTCCCACGCGGAGCGTGGGAACGAGTTGACTCAAGTCGAAGTAGCTCGAATCGTTGACGCCAAATCAACAGTATTGCCCCTACTCGAGACCCTGGAGCGTCTCGTCCTCGCCCATCTCAAAACGAATTTGTGTCAGTCGCCTCTGCATCCGCACCCGTCCCGCGTCCGTCGCCTCCCCGTTCAACCAATTCGGCGAGCGCCGTATAGGTCCAGTCATGAAAGTCTTTCAGCCGCAGGAGCATCCGGTCGGCTTCCGACAGAGTGTTGATCGCGCCGAGCAGCAGCGCGTCCCGCTCTTGATCCCGGACGATGGTGCTGGGACTCGGCCCCCTCCCCGGGCGTTCGAGGCCCTCGGGGCTCGGCTCCTCGTTGCGAAAATCGCGCAGCTCGCGACTTTCATCGCGGTACTCCTGCTTCAGCGCGTTGAGGCAGGTCTGCCGCAACCACTTCCGAAGGTCCTCCTCCGTGCTGACGGCAAAGATCCCCTCCGTCGCACGCTGGAAGTTCTCGAGGACTCGCAGCAATGCCGTCTGCACGATGTCCGAGACGCCATGACGCCGGATCAATCGCGGATCGATCTCCTCGCCGATGATCTTGAGCAGATAGTTGCGATGCGAATCCAGGAGCTGACCGAGCAATTGATAGCTACCATGGAGGTTAGCGAGCAATTGAGCGGGTGTTTCACACGAATCCACGGAACGGCTCGACGACATGGTTCTTCGCCCTCGATCCCGGCAGAGAGGCTCATCAGCACTCATCGTTCACAACGCGTCGTGGCGCCGGCAACGGAAAAAATCCGGTGAAATTTCGAAAAGAATCCGTTCATCGACGAGCAAGACGGCATTTAGGAGCACGAAGCAATCGATCGCAGACGTTCGTCGTCGGGACGAAGGCTTCGAGGAAGGCGGTTCGGGATTGCATCATCGAAGCGGCAGATCTCGCTCCTTTTCCTGGAGATACCACCGCCCGGATCATCCTCCCAGGTCATGATGCCAGCGAGAATCCGCAGACGCGCGCATAGGTTCGCCGTAGTATTAGTAGAGACCTCGTTGACGTTGAATCGGCGGACTGATTGAGCGGCATCAATCTAACGCGCGTCAATGGGTGATGCAAGCCAGTAAACCGAAAAGACGGTGAAATCTCCTGGATCGATCGCACGGGCCTTCGTCGGCCCCAGTATCAAGAGCCTCAATCCGCCCACGGCCGGCACCTGTTCAACTTCCTCGAGATCGACCGAGGATGTCTCCGGGATGCTCGGTTCGGACATCGGTTCTGCCATGCTTTCCCGAAAGAACCTCAGTGATCAAGCTATTCGTACACTGGCAAGTTTCCGCGAGGAGATTCGAACTCGTTCATGGAAAACGCCGTCGGAATCCTTGCCGGAGCGAATCGAGCCGGAATCGGATTTCGCGCAAGGATCGGCCCGGCGGTCCGTCTTGATGCCGGAGAGCCGCCTCCACGCCCCCTCCCCACCGAGGGAAGCGACTGCTTCACGAACTTTTACAAACTCATTCAGGGGCAGGTCATTGCATCCTGAATCCAGGGCTTCATTAACCCCAAAACTCGATCATCGCCAAGACGTGTAAGAACTTGCATTGTCTCCTTCGGGGTTGAAGCCACGGCAGCGTCGTCGTGAAACCTCGCACCACGAGTTGCCCCGAAGGACGAGGACGAAGACCGACAAGCCGAGCGAGTGAGCCTGAGACGAGATGCCTCGATCGGAAGATCGCGGGGATCTCGAAGGGGATTCTGCGCGCCGGATGGCCATGGACTCCCGCGACGTGGCAAGTCCCTCCACATGCGAGACGATGCTTCCCGTTCAATCTTTCGAAAGTGCCAAAGGGTTGGCAATCCATACGAGCCAGTGGCAACCAGTCTTGAGTGGTCAGACGAGACACAGAGGCGTCCAACGCGTTCCGCAATCGTCCCAAGGGATAGGGTGACTCACCATGAACCGTGCATCGCAGCTCAGGTTGATCGAACGGCTTGTCTCGCGGCCCCGGGGCCTTGCGAGTCGAAGACAATTGACGACTCGAAGGCCCGCGATCGAGGGTCTTGAAGACCGGACCTTGCTCTCCACGATCAACTGGAGTACGACGGCAGCCCCCACGGGCGGTAACTGGGACACGGGTTCCAACTGGCAGGAGGGCGTGGCCCCCGGCCCCTCCGACACGGCCGTCATCAAGGGACTCACCGGCTCCGGGATTGTCTATCTGAACTCGAATCAGTCCGATAGCGTCTTCGCACTGACGACCGACTCCACGACTACGTTGAAGATTATCTCGGGGTCGCTCGCCCTCGGGGCCGCGACCTCATCGACACTCGGCGGACCGGTCTCGGTGAGCTCGGGTGCGACGCTGAGCGTCGGGGCCAGCGCCAGCGTCGTGATCGACTCGACAGTCAGCGATGGGGGAGCACTCAACTTCGCCAACGGCGACTCCGTCTCGATCTACGCCAACCAGATCACCGTCAACGGGACAATGTCCGCATCCGACGATACCTTCAGCAGCGCCGGCTACTCGCCCAGCATCGCCGTCAACTCCGGCGGCGAGCTCACGGCCACCAACTCCACCTTCAGCCTCAGCCAGCTCTCCCTCGACAACAACAGCATCCTCACCGCCAGCGACCTGAGCGGCGACGTCTTCAACATGCCCATCTACCTCCCCTACAACGACATCCGGTACCTGGGCAACAACTCGACCTTCAACGACGTCAACATCAACTACGCGACCCTCGCCTCCGGAACGCTCAACCTCGGACAGATCGGCTCCGCGGCGAGCCTCCGATACGTCTTCCCCAACGGCTTCAACATCGCCGCCGGGGCGACGGTTGACGTCGGGGCCGACATCAAGGTCCTGGCCGATGCCACGATCGCCGACAATGGCGCGCTCAACTTCGCCAACGGCGACTCCGTCTCGATCTACGCCAACCAGATCACCGTCAACGGGACGATGACCGCTTCCGACGACACCTTCAGCAGCGCCGGCTACTCGCCCAGCATCGCCGTCAACTCCGGCGGCGAGCTCACGGCCACCAACTCCACCTTCAGCCTCAGCCAGCTCTCCTTCGACAACAACAGCATCCTCACCGCCAGCGACCTGAGCGGCGATGTCTTCAACATGCCCATCTACCTCCCCTACAACGACATCCGGTATCTGGGCAACAACTCGACCTTCAACGACGTCAACATCAACTACGCGACCCTCGCCTCCGGAACGCTCAACCTCGGACAGATCGGCTCCGCGGCGAGCCTCCGATACGTCTTCCCCAACGGCTTCAACATCGCCGCCGGGGCGACGGTCGACGTCGGGGCCGACATCAAGGTCCTGGCCGATGCCACGATCGCCGACAACGGCGCGCTCAACTTCGCCAACGGCGACTCCGTCTCGATCTACGCCAACCAGATCACCGTCAACGGGACGATGACCGCTTCCGACGACACCTTCAGCAGCGCCGGCTACTCGCCCAGCATCGCCGTCAACTCCGGCGGCGAGCTCACGGCCACCAACTCCACCTTCAGCCTCAGCCAGCTCTCCTTCGACAACAACAGCATCCTCACCGCCAGCGACCTGAGCGGCGATGTCTTCAACATGCCCATCTACCTCCCCTACAACGACATCCGGTATCTGGGCAACAACTCGACCTTCAACGACGTCAACATCAACTACGCGACCCTCGCCTCCGGAACGCTCAACCTCGGACAGATCGGCTCCGCGGCGAGCCTCCGATACGTCTTCCCCAACGGCTTCAACATCGCCGCCGGGGCGACGGTCAACGTCGGGGCCGACATCAAGGTCCTGGCCGATGCCACGATCGCCGACAACGGCGCATTCAACTTCGCCAACGGCGACTCCATCTCGATCTATGCCAACCAGATCACCGTCAACGGAACGATGTCAGCTTCCGGCGCCTCCTTCAGCAGCGCCGGATACTCCCCCAGCATCACCGTCAACTCCGGTGGCGAACTCACTACTACTAATAGTAGCTACGGTTTGTCCAGCCTACTCATAAACTCCGGTGGTCAACTCATCGCCACAGGGAATACCTTCGCCGTATCCACTCTGAGCCTGACCTCCGGCTCGACAGATACCATGCAATCCAACGTCTTCAACACCCAGCTTGCGGTCAACAGTGGGGCCTTCATCAGCATCACTGGGAACGATTTCAGCAACGGCACCGTGGTCGCCTCGGGCCCTTCCTCCGCCACGATCGACCTCCGTTACAATTACTGGGGCACTACGGATCCCACCGCGATCGCTGCCAAGATCACGGACCGGAACGATGCACCCGTCAACACGCGCCCGCTCGTGCTCTACACTCCCTTCGAGGACGCGCCTCCGGCGACGCTCGGCACGATCCAGGGCGTGGTTTTCAACGACCTCAACGGCAACGGCGTGCAGGATAGGGGCAGTTAAAAAATAACTTGGACAATTTCGTTGTATCTCGGCGCGCAACTTGCGTGCCGATTATTGTATGAATAAGGTCGGTACTATGGAAGCGGTGCGGGCAAAATTCCTATTGCTACAGCCGCTCATGACCGAGCGCATGCGCCGTCAATGGGCCGCCTGTGAGGCCGAGTCGTTGGGGCGAGGTGGCGTGAGCCTGGTGGCCGAAGCCACCGGACTGTCCCGCACTACGATCTGGGCTGGCCGCCGCGATCTGCGGCGACGGTTGGACCATACCGAGATGGACCTGACGCCCGAACGTGTCCGGGCACCCGGCGGCGGTCGCCACCTCGTCGAGCAAGATGACCCGACCCTGCTCACCGCCTTGCGTGACCTCGTCGAATCGTCCACGAGGGGGGATCCACAATCGCCTTTGTTCTGGACCTCCAAGAGCACGCGAAAACTGGCCCAGGAGCTGTCCGCCCAAGGTCATCGGGTGACCTACCCGACCGTCGCCGCCCTGCTCGATGACTGGGGCTACAGCTTGCAAGCCAACCGGAAGACCAAGGAGGGGGAAGACGATCCCGATCGCGATGCTCAGTTCGAGTATATCAATCGGCAAGTCCATGCCTTCCAACGGGACGGTCAACCGGTCGTCTCAGTCGATGCGAAAAAGAAGGAATTGATCGGGGATTTCCGCAATTCCGGGCGGGAATGGCATCGCCGTGGCCACCCGGAAGAGGTCCGCGCCAAGGACTTCCTGGACAAGCGATTGGGCAAGGCCATACCCGAGGGGGTCTATGATTTAAGTCGGAATGAGGGGTGGGTGAGCGTCGGCGTCGACCACGATACCGCCGACTTCGCCGGGGAGAGCATCCGGCGCTGGTGGCAGGAGATGGGGTCGAGGGCCTATCCGCGGGCGCGTCGGCTCCTGGTCACCGCGGATGCCGGGGGCAGCAACGGCTATCGGTCACGGCTCTGGAAAGTAGCGTTGCAGCGCCTGGCGTCCGATTTAGACCTGCGGATCTCGGTCTGCCATTTCCCGCCCGGGACGAGCAAGTGGAACAAGATCGAGCACCGTATGTTCTGCCACATCACCCAGAACTGGCGCGGCAAGCCGCTCCGCTCGCGGGCCATCGTCGTGAACTTGATCAGTAACACGACAACAAAGGCGGGGTTGCAAGTCCAAGCGGAACTGGATGCCAACGCTTATAAAACGGGCCGCAAGGTCTCCGATGAAGAATTTGCTGCAATCCTACTGGAGAAGGCATCCTTCCATGGCGAGTGGAATTACACGATAGCACCGAAAGTGTGAGACACTGATTGTTCAAGTTATTTTTTAACAGCCCCATAGCGGCGAACCGGGTCTGGCCGGCATCGTGGTCTATATCGACGCGAACGATAACGGCGTTCTCGACTCGGGCGAACTCAGCACAGTGACGCAGGCCGGCAATCCGACCGCCTCGACCAACCAGGCGGGAGACTACAGCTTCTCCGGCCTGGCACCCGGCACCTATGTGGTCCGCGAGCAGGTCCCGACGGGGTCGGCCGAGACGGCCCCCTCGTCATCGTCGGTCACCAACACCATCGACTTCGACGGCACCGGCGCCGAGTTGGGCATCACCAAGGCCGGCGTCACCAGCTTCACGTTCCAGGGCGCCAGCTTCTCGGGCGGCACCATCTTCGCACCGAGCCAGTCCGCGCTGTACGCCTCGGCCTCCCTGGCCTATAACGCCACCAGCGGCAGCGCCCAGGTCCTTTTTAGCACGCCGATCAGCTCGGTCAAGTTCTTCTACGTCTCCGGCGACGGCTTCGCGGCCGGCACCGCCACGGCCTTCGGGCCGGATGGCAGCAACCTCGGCTCGGTGAACAGCAACCCCGTCACCACGTCCGGCGCCACGGGCAATTTCGTGACGATGAGCTACGCAGCACCCATCGCGGAGATCACGTTCAGTGGCGGCGCCATCGACAATTTCAGCTTCACAACCGTGGCCAACGATCCGGCCCAGATCGTCCACGTCGGCGCCAGCCAGACCGTGAACGGCATCAACTTCGGCAACAAGAGCACCGTGGCCTCGACCGATCTCGTGGCCACAAACGTGACGCCGACGACCACCGGCTTCACCGCCACGTTCAGCGCGCCGCTCAACCCGAGCGTCCTCAATCTCTACGACACCGGCACGATGGGGACCGCCGACGCCACGCTCGTCGGCCAGTCCACCGGCCCGGTCACGGGGTCGCTCGTCCTGAGCAACAACAACACAACCGTCACGTTCATCAAGACCGCCGGACTCCTCGCGGCCGACACCTACACGATCACCCTGAACAGCGGGGCGAATGCCTTCGAGACCACGACCGGCGCCCTGCTCGACGGCAACGGCGACGGCACCCCGGGCGACAACCTCACCTATTCCTTCACCGTCAGTCCGCTGCCCAGCAACGCGGTCGTGGTCAGCATCCCGAATTTCACCCGCGGCTACGGCCAGCCGGTCAATGTGCCCGCTTCGAGCACCTCGGGCCTGCCGATCACGCTCAGCACCGGCACGAACGTCACCGGGGTCGACCTCACCCTCCTCTACAACCCCGCGCTCCTGACACTCAGCAGCTTTACCACCTCCATCTCCGGAGCATCGGCGCTCATGAATGTGACCACGCCCGGCACGGCGATCATCACGATCAGCAGCCCCAATGCGTTCAGCACGACGGCCGGATCGATCACCCTCGGCGACCTGACGGCCTCGGTCCCCAACAATGCACCTTACGGGTCCAAGGAGATCCTCCAGATCACCAACCTCTCCGTCTTCGATAATGCGGCCATCCCCCAGCCGCTCCCCGCCGTGGCCCAGAACGCGATCCACATCGCCGCCTACTTCGGCGACACCAATGACGATCAATCGTACAACACCCCCGATGTCACGCTGGAACAGCGCTACATCGGGTTGATCAACAATGGCTTCCCGGCCTTCCCGATGGCGGATCCCAACCTGATCGGCGACATCACGCTCAACGGCCTGATCCAGGCCAACGATACCACGAGCATCCAGCGCGTCGTCGGGCTGGTGAACGTCCCGAACATCCCCGCCCTGCCGACGGGTCTGGCTCCGGCCCCGAGCGGAGGCCCCGACCCCACGATCTTCATCCCGACTATCCACGCCAACCCCGGCGATACCATCACCGTGCCCGTCGAGATGACCGTCACGGAGTCCGCCGGCATCACCGTCAGCGGCTTCCAGATCGCAATCGCTTATGACCCGAGCGTATTCACCGTGAGTCCGGTCGCCCAGCTCGGCTCGATGTTCTCATCGGCACTGGGCTTCTCCCCCTACCCGAGCTTCCCCGCACCCGGTGAGCTTATCTTTCAGGCAGAATCCCCGATCGGGACAGATACGATCCCTTACAACACGACCACTGAACTGTTCTCCTTGTCGTTCACGGTGAAAGCGACCGCACCGAACGGCACTTCGGTCATCAACCTGATGCAGAACATCCAGACCGCGGACACGGCGATCTTCGACGACAATCTCGTTCAGCTCACCCTCTCGCCGGCGCCGACGAACGCCGCGACGGATTCCGTGGACGGCATCGTCTCGATCGGCATCGCCTCGACGTCAACCGCCGCTTCCAACGCCTCGGCCACGTTCAGCACCGCCGCCCAGGATGTCGCCCTCGGCGCCATGGTCACCAGTCCGGCCGGCACGGTTGACGAGGGGAGCGTCACCTTCCAGTTATTCGATAGCAGCAACAATCCCATCGGCTCTCCGGTGACTGTGAACGTATCCGGCGGAATCGCCGACATCAGCAACTACCTGCTACCAGCGGACACTCCGGACGGTACCTATGAGATCCAGGCCGTCTACGACGGCACCACGGATTTCGCCACGTCCACGGACACCAGCCACACCCTGATCGTGAGCGGGCCGAGTGTTTCGGTCTCCGGGGTCTCGGCCGAGTGGGGCTCTGAGACCGTCCCGCTCCAGACCGCCGCCGATGGCCTGCGCCTGCTCCCGACCGGTCGCAAGACGGACCTGCCCTGGTTCAACATCAACCGCGTCGCGATCGCCCTCGGCCAGTCCGCCGTGGTGAATCCCGGCGATGTCACCGTCACGGGGATCGTGGGGGGCAATTATGGTCCGGTGACCATCTCCGGCTCGGGGACGAGCACCATCACCATCACGTTCGCCAAGGTGATCACCGTCGCCGACCGCGTCACGATCACGATCGGCAACGCCCAGGTCATCTCCTACACGAGGCGGCTCGACGTCCTGCCTGGCGACGTCAACGACGATGGCGTCGTCAACACGACCGACGGCGTCCTGATCCTCGATAACGAGACCCCGGCCCATGCCTATAAGGCGATCTATGACATGAACGGCGACGGTTCCGTCACCACCGCCGACTTTACCCTCTATCGACCGAAGATCGGCACGGTGCTCCCGTCGCTCTCGGCCCAGTTGGCCGCCCAGGGACCGGGCCCCGGCGACGTCGCCCCGCTCACGCCCGACGCGCTGGCCCCCGTGCTCGATGTCGCGATCGAGGACTGGGCGTCCGCCGGACTCCCCGCCCAGGACGTGGCCCGACTGCACGACGTCACGGTCCTGATCACGACCCTTTCGCCCGGCTATCTCGGCGGCACGATCGTCGGCGGCAATACGGTCGAGCTCTCCGCGAACGCAGACGGCTACGGCTGGTCCATCGATCCCTCCACGAATCCCTCGTTCGCCCGGCCCGCCGCGTCGCTCGGTAAGGAAGACCTGCTGACGGTCGTGATGCATGAGCTCGGGCACGTCCTGGGGCTCAACGACCTGAATCCGGCCGCGTTCCCCGACGACTTGATGGCGGAGACCCTGGCCACCGGGGTCCGTCGAATGCCTTCCGCGCAGGATGTCGCCATGGTGCTGGCGGCACAGTCCGTGGGCGAGCGGGCCGCGACGCCGTCGGGGACCCCGGATGCCGCTCTGGTCGACATCGTACTCGGGGCCCTCGATCCGGGAGTCCTGGCCCCGCCCACCTCGTCGGGCCTCGCAACGGCGACGGGATCGGGCGGTAACGGGTCCCGCGTGCGGGGCAACTCGGCTCCCGCGACCATCAAGCTATCTTGACAGGTGGATCATTCGAGGCGTGCGTCTTCGCGCTCCAGCCCGATCCCACGACGGGCCGCGACTGACGCACGAGCCGGATTGCCCGGCAGTTCGCCGCTCACGCAGAGGTCTCATGCCATGAAGAAGCTGATCCTGTCTCTCGCGTTCCTCATCCTGCTGGCCGACGGCGCCCGGGCCGGAGTCGTCCTGTCCACCGGGAACCCGCCGGGCAGCCCGCTGATCATGGGCGCCGGCACCACGTCCGGGCCGATGCTCGTCGACGTCGCCAGCGATAACGCTCCCAACGACATCATGTCCGCCTGGCAGGTCACGCTCCAGATCGTCCCCGAAGCGGGCGCGACCGGCACGCTCACGTTCCAGGACCCCGCGACCGCGACGCCACCCAACCCGCCCGGCTACATTTTCGGCGATAACGGCATGGGGATCTGGGCGGCCAATATGGGAAGCACGTTGAATGCCAATGATTTCTTCAACGGCGCCGGGGTATCGGTCTCGGGTTCGCCGGGGGCCAGCTTGCTCCAGATGGATTTTCTGGCCTCGTCGGACGCGTCCGGATCGTTCGGCATCTACGCCGTCGAGGGTGCGGCCAACACCCAATGGACCGATTCCAATCCCGTTAACCAGCTCTTCACCAACGTTCCTGACGGCTCGGGCCTGGTACAAATCGGAGAAGTGCTCATCGGACAATCCGTCCCGGAACCGTCGTCGGCCGGATTGCTCGGACTGGCCGGCGCCGTCCTGGCCGGCTGGGAGTACCGGAAGAGGCGGAAGCATGCCCAGGTGTGAATCGCTCACTCGGCCACCGGCCGCGAGTGCGCGACAATGGCACCGATCGCAATATGCATGGGTCAATAAAACGGAACCGACCGCCGGTCGGGCGACGTCAGGCTTTGGGGCCTTCAGTCACACCGAGCGGCGGCCGGCGGCGGCTGGTCTTCGAGCGGGGCCTACGGTCGGGCTGGCCGAGGATCTCGGGTCGCCCGGTCGCCGAGGCCGATACGCCAAAGAGCATACCGCACTAAGCGAATCTAGATGCATGAGGGCCTTCCCTGGCCCTTGGCCCTCGAGTCGCAAGTCCGTCCCTGGACGCGACCGCTGATTCGGGACCTTGACTCAGTCCTCCGTGACCGGGTCGGTTTCCCTCCGACAGGAGTTTTATCGGCGCCCCGGAGCGATTCGCTGCAACGTTTTCCCCTGGTCCGTGGTCCGTGGTCCGTTGTTATCGGGCAACGAGCCAGGGCCTTCTGTCTTCCAAGTGAATACCTCAGTCTGCCTCCCATGACGGCTCAGCCTGCTCTAGGGACCAAACAACCGACAACGGACAACGAACAACGGACACGCTTGCAATGCCCCTCGCGATCGCTACAATCGTCGGCATGACGGGTTGATGACCCGGAAGGTTACACCACGGCGCCGATCTTGTCAGCGAGCCCGCATGCAGGGAGCACTCGCCAATCGGGCGCCTTTCCAGCCGGTCTGCGAGAACACAGGCAACAAGGGGAGTCCTTCGATGGCGACCGCAGTGGATTCGGGCCACCTGAGCACGACCGTGTTATTCGGCAAGGGCCTGACGCCGGGCAAGTACCGGGGGTTGCAGCGGATCAGCAATCCGAACGGGACCTTGACCATGGTGGCCCTCGATCAGAATAGCTCGATGATCGAGATGGCCACCAAGGCCCTGAAGACCAAGGGGCAGGATCGCGAGCCGACGTTCGAGGAGATCGTCGAAGCGAAGGTCGACCTGGCGCGGCAACTGGCGCCGGGGGCCTCGGGCGTGCTGATCGACGGCTATTACGGCGCCTGGTCGTGCGTCGCCTCGGGGGCCATCCCTCCCCACACGGGCCTGCTGGTCCGCGTCGAGATGTCGGGCAGCCCGAAGAACAAGGTCGGGGCGCCGATGGGGCTGATCGAGCCGGGCTGGAGCGTCGCCAAGATCAAGCTCATGGGCGCCGACGCCGTCAAGCTGCTGGCGCAGTTCGAGCCGACCGAGCCGATCTCCGCCGAGCACCAGTTCCACCTGATCGAGCACGTCTACGCCGAGTGCAAGAAATACGACATCCTGCTGCTTCTGGAGACCGTCGCGTTCCCGTTCGGCGGCGAGAAGAAGACCGACCCCAAGTACATGCAGCGGAAGGCCGAGACGGTCATCGAGTCGGCTCGCCAGCTCAGCCGGTTCTGCGACGTCTACAAGGCCGAGTTCCCCGGCCACCTCGGCCAGGATTCCGACGATCAGCTCCACGACAACCTCCAGGCGCTCGACGCGGCCAGCGAACGGCCCTGGGTGCTGCTGTCCGCCGGCGTCGATTACCCGGATTACTTCAAGCAAGTCGGCATGGCCATGAAGGCCGGCGCCTCGGGCGTCCTCGGCGGCCGGGCGTTCTGGAAGGAGTATTTCCTCCAGGACAGCGACGCCGCCCGGACCCAGTTCGCCGCCACCACCGCCCTCAAGCGGGTCGCCGACGTCGACGCCGTCGTCCGCGAGCACGGCTCGCCGTGGTTCGCCCGTTACGGACTCACCGTCGAAGATCTCACCCATGTCCGGGCGAGCGAAGGCTGGCACGCCCGCTATGCCTCCCCCTTCGGCGCATCGGCCGACGGCGGCCCGTCCAAGGCCGCACCGGGCGAAGTGTATTGACCGGATCGGTGTCCGGATGACATCAGGCCGTGACCATGTACTTGGTGCATGGTCACGTCAATCTTGAAACATAGGTTAATCCTCCCTGCGGAAAGACGCGGACACGCGGCCGTTCCCCGGACGTCTGACCAATGACCTTACGCCATAGCTCGTCCTGATCGGCGAAGAGTTGGATCGGGCCGAGTCGGGGTCCGATCCGATCGTAGAGCGGCGGTGCGTAGACCATCACGGTGCGGTCGACGACCAGCTCGCGCGCCCATCGGATCATGAACGCCGCCGGTGATCCGACCGCCGATGCGGTGCGCTGCGCCATCGGCACGAGCCGGCGGATCGCCCAGCCTCCCCAGGCACCTGTCGCGGCGATCCGCCGCAGGGCGGGGACGGGGAACGAGCGACCGATCTCGTCGGGGTCGGTCCAGAACAGGCCGACGAGCACGCCACCGGGCCGGCAGGCCGCGCGATGGTGAAGCAGCACCTTGAAGCTCTGCATGGGGTCGCCAGGCCAGGGATGATTGCCCGCCACGATCACGTCGGCCGGCGGGGCTGGCGGGGCCTGGAAGCGTCGTCGTGCCTCGTCGGCGAGGCGGTCTTGCACGCGATCGGGATGCCCGGCGATCACGCGGAAGACCTGGCCGGGACCGCCGATCAGGTGGCTGATCGACCAGCACGGCCCGAGTCGGCCGGCCGCGTCGCGGATCGCCCGTCGCATCGGGTTTCCGTCCGCGTTACAACCGATCAACCCGCCCGCATCGGACCGGCCGTCGAGGCCCTGGGCGTGCAAGGCCCCCAGGGTCGAGCGGTGGCTCGTGCCCGGGAAGATCAGCTTGTATCCGCCGCCGAATCCCGCCTGGAGGTGCGGCAGCACCGAGCCGATGAGGATCCGCAGGTCGGCCTCGGCGACCGGCCGGAAGACCCGGACCGGGATCCCTTGCGGCGTCCGGCCCAGGTCGGCATAGGCGGAGAGGTCGTCCACCGGCGGACTGTAGCAGCGATAGCCGGCCGCGACCGCGTCGCCGACCCGACGTCGCATCGCCTCGGCGTCGACGGCGTGGTGCCGCCCCACTCCGACGCTGATCGTCACGTCCTCCGCCCGGACCCCGGCGGCGTGCAGCCGCGCCAGGACGATCGGCATCGCCTCGCGGACCGGCGTCCATCGCGACGGATCGTCCACCACGATCGCCACCTTGCTGCCCGGACCGACTAGCTGATCCAGCCGATCCGCATCCTCGGGCGACTGCAAGCCCGCCTCCAGCGCCGTCGCGTAATCGACCAGCGGGCCGCCCAGTTCGGGCCGGACGACGTTGACCTCCGCGCCGGCGAATGCCCCCGCGGATGGCAACCGCAGTTCGAGCGTCCCGTCCGGACCCCAGGGCACAGCGATCATCCCGACATCCCTATCGTACGCCATGGGCGAGCCCCTCGACTTAGAGTGTCCGAGATCCGGGTAGGGTGGGTGAAACCCACCGGAATTTGCGTCAATACCGGTGGGTTTCACCCACCCTACAGGAGTTACTTATTCTCCGACTCTCGGTGTGCTGAAGACGCCCTTGAGCGCTCCATCCGCGGCGTTGCGGACCGCGGCATCCGTCCCATCGGCGGCGAGTCGGCGGAGTGCCTGGACGGCCTCACGGGCATCGGGGCCGATCCTGCCGAGCGACTCGATCGCCGCGACGCGGACGCCGCCATCCGGATCGTCGAGGGCGGCGATCAGTTCCGGGACGGCCGGCGGAGACGCCAGCCCATCCGGCCCAGCGCCGTCGCGGCGGCCCGTCGCACCTCGGGACGAGGATCCTTGAGCCGCGCCGGAGTCTCGATCGATTCGACGGCATGCGCGGCGAATCGGCGGACGTCGGCATCCGGGTCGTCGCTCGCGAGCTTCCGCAGGACATCACCCGCGGGGCGCGCGCCTCCACGCCGAGTTCATCCAGCACCCTGGCGGCGCCACACCGGACGTCCCGCGCCGGATCCTCGATCGCCTTACCGAGCACCGGGACCATCTTTCGCCATATCCCCCGTACCTGGGGATACGGCTCCGGCCCCATCCCGTGATCCTTGAACACCGCCATGAGCGCCGGGACCATCTTTCGCCACGCCGCGCGTTCGGCGGGGCCGGGCTCCCAGGCGGTACGCACCGAGGGGTTAGGCTCCCAGGTGATGGCGTAAACCAGTAACCACACGGCGCGATCTCGAACGGCGGAGTCCTTGGTCGCGAGGGCCTTCCTCAGCGCGGCGAACAGCTCCTCGCCCTCGCCCTGATCCCATTCGTGGGGAAACCCTCCGAAGACGTCGACCCGCACCCGCGAGACTTCGCGCTCGTCCGCGAGCATCGTCAGCAAGGCCCGTGAGGCGATGCGGCTCGCCTCTTGCCACGCGGGATCTCGAGTCGTGCGAGCCATCGTGTTGAACTGGAACAGCGGCCAGAGCGCCGCGCGACGCACCTCGACATCTTTTAGCTCGAAGAGCGACAGGATCGCCTCGAGCCCGGCCCGGATCGACGCCGCTTCGGGCGAGGGTCCATACGACGGCGGGATATCCATCCGGAGCCAATGCACCCAGGAGACCAGTTCCCGAGGCTCTTGACTGGTGCGGACGGCCCGACACAGCGCCGGCAGAGCCCGCGGATCGGCCAGCCCGAGCCTCGCCAAGCTCCGCGACGCCCCCACTCGGACATCAAGGCTCGGGTCCTCAAGCGCCGCGATGAGCGCCGGGACTTCGATCTCCGACGGCCTCGCATTCGAGAAGACAGCCGCCTTGGACCTGACCTTGGCACTCGCATCCCCGCACATCGCCTTGACGCGCGCCTGGGCGACCAACGCCTGGTCAGCCGCCGCGCCCACGGAACCGATGCCGATCATCGAGCCGAGACAGGCGAGACGGACGTCCTCGGAGCTGTCCCGCTCGAGGCGGGCGATCAGATGCGGGATCACCGCCGACTCACCGGATTTCGCCTGCCACAGCACCTGCTCCAGGGAGCGGGCGGCCTTCTGACGGACCTCCTGGTCCTCATCCCCGAGTGCCTCGATCAGATTCGGGACGCCGGCCGGCGAGCCGATGTCCCCGATGGCCTCGGCGGCGAGGCGGCGGAAGCGGACGAGATGATCCTCGCGGAGCATGGCACCCAGAGCGGGCACGCCGGCCGCGGCGCCCTTGCCATAGAGCTTCAAGGACACGATCGCTTCCGAACGCACCCCCTCGTCGGGATCGTGCAACATCGCGATCAGGGCCGACGTGACGGCGTCCGGTTCCATCTGGAAGGTTCCCAGCGCCCGGACGGCCTCTCGGCGGACGGGCGCATCGCCGCTCCGCAGCCCTCGCAGCGCGGCCTGGAGCGGCGATGCGTCATACTGGTTCTTCAGCACGCCGAGGAGTGCGGCGCAGCAGGCCACCAGCGCCATCAGCATCAGCGTGTTGGTACGCAGCCATCTCCGTCTCATGGCGGTCCGCCTCGCTCGCGAACGCGACCAGGTCGCCCGTCCGGTCATCCATCATGTCACGTCTTGGAGATCCCGAACCAATCGCCGGGCTGTAGGACCACGGGTTGCGCCGACGTCTCGCCCTTGACCCGGGCGGCCCAGGCGCTCGCGTCCTGCGCGATCGGCGGGAAGGTGTTGTAGTGGATCGGCAGGACATACTTCGGTTTGATCAGCTTGACGGCGCGGAGGGCGTCGTCGGGGCCCATCGTGTAGTAATCGCCGATCGGCAGGATCGCCAGGTCGATCCCCTCCTCGCCGATGAGGGCCATGTCGCCGAACAGCGCCGTGTCGGCGGCGTCGTACACCTTGGTCCCGTCGGGGAACGTGAGGAGGAATCCGCAAGGATTCCCGCCGTTGCTGCCGTCGGGCAGCGCCGAGCCGTGGAAGGCGAGCGTCAGCTTGACGCGGATCGCCCCGTCGAAGAGGAAGCTCCCGCCGTGCTGGAGCCCCTGGACCTTGCCGCCGTCCAGTCCCTGGGCGGGTTGCTGGAGCCAGAGGCCGATCTCGTAGTTGGAAGCGCCCGTCGCTCCGGTACGCTTGGCGATCGCCACGGCATCGCCCACGTGATCGCCGTGGCCGTGCGAGATCAGGATCAAGTCGGCCGGCACCTCGTCGGCCCTGGCCGCCGCCTTGGGATTGCCCGTCAAGAACGGGTCGATCAGCACGTTCCGACCGTCGCTCTCGATCAACAGGGCGGAATGCCCCAGCCATCGCACGCGAGTGGACATGATCGTCTCTCGTCTCCGGAAGAATCGGCAGGCAAGACGCCTGCGCGACAACACGATTTCATTCCCCGATGATCTCCGGCCTCGCGCCGGGTCCCTGAATCATCCAACACCGACACGCGGCTGACAATCCAGGATCCCGCTCGCCACGAGCCGCGATGCACCCACTCCTTGACGTCCGGGCCGATTGTCGGAAAGATCGAGGGGCTCGCTCGTCAAGGACCGGCGCCAAGTCGATCGGCCGGAGAAGGCCCACTGCCCCGGAGAAGCGGATATGACGGAACACCTGGCTTCCCAGTGCGATGAGTCGAGGACATCGCCCTGCCCGCGATGCCGGGCACTGGAGGCCCGCATCGCCGCGCTCGAAGCCCGGCTCGCCGCGACGCGCGACGGCGAAGCCGATGCCGATCCCGTGGCCGTCGCGGAGACGCACACCCCGCCCGCCGCGAAGGCCGGATCCTCGATCGACCTGCCGCCGATGGAATTCAAGGCACTCCGGCTGATCCCCCACGGCTGGGGCGAGGGATGGCAATTGCGCCCGTCGCCGGTCCGCCGCCACTGGATGGACGAGCTGACGCATTCGTATCAATGCCTGCCGCTGGTCATCGCCAACCAGTGGGGATGGCAGATCCTCTGCCCGACGGACGTCCGCGTCACCTGGGACGGGACGCCGGCGCTGACCGGCCTGCGCGTCGAGGTCGCCCCGCAGTACGAGCCGGCGATCAAGAGCCAGTTCGGCGGCGGGATCGTCACCTTCTCGCCGCCGTGGCTATTCCGCACGCCGCCCGGCTGGGACCTCTATCTCAAGGGGCCCAGCAACCGATGGAAGCCGAACTGCGCGCCGCTGGAAGGGATCATCGAGACCTGGTGGCTCAATTATACCTTCACCCTCAACTGGAAGCTCGTCGAGCCCGGGACGGTCGTCTTCGCCAGGGGCGAGAGCCTCGGCCAGCTCGTCCCGGTCCCCCACGCCACCTTCGAGGACGCCACGGCCCTCGAGGCCCCGATCGGCCTGCTCGAGCCCGACGCGGCCCGGGAACTCGTGCAATGGCTGGAGCGGCGTCGACAGCTCACCGGGCAGAAGGTCAACGTCCACCACCTCTATCGCAAGGCCGAAGGGATCGAGGAGCACCTCCAGCGCGTCGCCGTGCCCCCCATCAAGTCGATCATCCCCTGAGAAATCGAAAGTATGACGCGGCCGTGTTCGATTTGACCCCATGAGTTTTCGTCCGATAGAATCTGTGAAAGTTGAGTCCGGAGCATCGGTCGGTTCCCCGATCCCAGGGCCTCTACGTGTCGAGCCACTCGTCGAGAACTGCTATGTCCGTCAAGATCCGCGTCCGAAACTATCGCGTCTTGCGACATGTGGATTGGGACCTTCCCCCGGGCGTCTGCGTATTGGTCGGACCCAATGGATCCGGCAAGACGACGCTCTTGGCGGTCCTCGCGATGTTACGCAACGTCTATCTGAGGGGAGTACCAGCAGCCATCGATTCTCAAGGCGGATCCTGGGAACTTCGCCATTGGGAGGCACGACCGGAAGAGCCGATATCAATTGCCCTGGAAGTCGATGATCTCTCCTGGGAACTGAAACTCAGCGTCCGTGGCGCTTCGGTTGACGAACGGGCCGGAGAGCGTCTGACTCGTGGTGAGGACATCATTCTCCGTCGCGAATCGTTCTCGGATCACATCGTCTACCGCGACGAGGATTGGACTCTGCCCTCTGGGAATGGAAAGCATGGCGACGCCCGCGTTGCGCTGAGGCGCGTCTATGATGATCGTCTCGATGTCGAACTCGATCCTCTCGTCACCGCGCTGACGGGGTCCCGAGTCTACTCTCTGTACAACCTGCGGAAGCTCATCAATTCGGGCTCGCAGTATGGGACGGATCTCTACCTGCACCCGAGCGGGGAGAACGTTTTCACGGTGCTCCGGAACTGGGCCGGTCAACGGGATTGCCGGCATCGATACCAGTTCGTGCTGGAGAGCTTACGCGATGCCTTCCCGGATATCTGTGAGGACATCGAGTTCGAGGCCGCCGGGCAGATCGTGACCGCAAACATGATCCCGCCGGGAACCGAGAAGCGAATACCGATGCGCTTCGCTCCGAATGGATGGCTCGTGGCTCTCCTCCATCTGTGCGCCGTCGCGGGGGCCAAACCGGGATCCGTGGTGGCGATCGACGAGATGGAAAACTCGCTCCACCCGTATGCGATCCGAAGTCTGACGGCGGCGTTTCAGGACTGGGCGCGCCAGGAAAAATCGACGATTCTTCTCGCGACCCACTCACCAGTCCTCATCGATCAGTTCAAGGAGGAACCGTCTCGCGTCTTCATCATGCAGCCGGGCCGAGATCTCATACCCATTCGATTGACCGAAGAGTTCGCCCCGGATTGGTTGGCCCACTTCTCCCTCGGCGAACTGTTCGCTCATGAGAGCTTCGGCAGCCCGCGGGTCGACATCAACGCCTGATGCCTCGATCCACGGGGGAGACGCGGCCATGACGCGAGTGGCGCTGATCGTCACCGGGCGCCTGGAGCAAACCGGGCTTCCCATCGCCCTCGGTCGGCTCTTTCCGGACGTCGAATTCGTCTCGGAGTATTACGAGGGCTTCACGTCCAATCGTCTCTCGGCCGCCCCGCCACCTGCTCAACGCCCGGCCGGCATCATGACCAACCCCGAGAAGATTGCAACGGCGATGATGTTGGCACTCGATCCCGGGCGCAATGGCATCTCGGCTGATTTCGCGTTTGCACTTGAGGATCTCGAGCTCGCCAATGATGACCAACCCGAACGGGTTGTCGATGTGTTCCGCGAGGCAGTACGCTCTCGCCTGCCCCATCTATACGACACGGCACTCCGTCAGAACCGTCGCGTAAAGCATGTCCCACTCCGGTGCTCATTCCACCTGCTCCGACCGATGGCCGAAGCCTACCTATTTGGCGACCCGGGAGCACTGCAACGCGCGGGAGTCAAGCGGGAGCCCTCATTGCTCGCGGGTCGCGACCTTGAGGAATTCCATACCGATGATCCAGACTACCGGGCCGTCATCGAAGTAAGCCGGCAGGGTTCCACCTCGCGGCTACATCACCCCAAGTGGTATTTGCGATGGCTGTGTGATCCTGCCGGTGAGCCCCGCGCGAGAGCCTACAGAGAGACGGAGGAGGGCGTCGCGGCAATCCAGAAACTCGATTGGAACCGAGTGCTGGGCCAGCCGGGCCAGTGCCCATTCTTGCGTTCTCTCGTGGTCGATCTCGCCAACGCGCTTGACCTCTCGTTACCGTTTCCCGATAGCCCTTGCCATCCTCTCGCCGCACGGCACAATTTCGAGCGGAGGAATCCCATCTTGCGAAACATCTAAAATCATTATTACTGCCATGTCCGTTATTTGTCAGAATTCTACAAACCATCGCCGGGGATGACTTCGCCGTCGCCCCTGGTCGCGATGGCCCACCAGGTCTGCGGTGCGAGGTCGTCCTTGAGAAGCTCGCCGGACGGTGGGCCTCCGGTGACCCGGAGGCCCGCCCTCCGCGCAGACCGTCTCCGGTCGTCGATCAAGGGCAGGGGGGCGGCGGCTGGATCTGGCCGCGCTCATTCTTGGAGTCGCCCTTGCGACGGCCATCGCGATCCCCGGGCTCGGCCTTGGGCGGCGGCGTCCGGCGGAAGTCGGCGGCGCGGCCGAGGTGCTCGGCGACGTGGGTCATGGCCTCGGCGGCGCGGGCGAGCTCGCCGGCTCGCTCGATGCGGCCCGCGTCGAAGTCGCGCCGGGCATCCCGATAGAGGTCGTTGGCGGCGTCGCGGAAATACTGCGACTCGGCGCCCGCGTCGCTCCCGGGATCGCCCTCTCGGAGCCGTTCATACGCCTTCGCGAGGTCGCGACGAGCCTCCCGATCGCGTCCGGGTCCGGCCTTGATGGGAGGCGCCGGCAGCTCCTCGTCGGGTCGATCGCTGAGGGTCGCGCTTCGCACGTGCTCGATGGCGCACGCCAGGTCGTGCGCGATGGCGGCATACTCGTGGGCCAGCTCGGGATTCTCATCCTTGAGGGCCTGGATCCCGGCCCGATACGACTTCATGGCCCGGTCGGTCCAGTCGCGGATCCGGGCCTCGGGGCGGCCGGCCGCCTGGCCGTCGGACCGCAGGCGACGCAGCAGGTTGTAGGCCCGGTAGAGGTCGCCCTCCGGCCCCTCATCGGCCTTCGTCTCGGCCTCTTTCTTCTTCGTTTCGAACTCGCCCTTCTTGGACTGCTTCAATTCCTTCTTCTTCGGCGGCGGCGGCGCATCGGGTTCCTGCGGACTCGACGGCATCATCCCCAACAAGCTCAGGCTGAGCAAGCCCGACGCTCCCAGGCCGAGGATCTTCAGCAGCATGGACGTCCTCCCTCTCTAGTGCGTGGATCCGGTTGTCCGGACGGATTCGATCCGCATCAGTCGATATCGACTTCGCGACGACCGGTATCCACGCACGGCGCATGCCATCCGCAAGAATCGGGCCGCGAGGGCGGTTTTCACTCGTGCCGGCACGAGGATTGGGCGAAAACGCCCCGACGAACAGCCGGACCTCAGCCCGATGTCACCCCCGATCGGGGGGTTCCGGGGGTGAATTCGCGCCAGCTTCCGGCGCACGTGCAAGCCGAGCGTGAAGCGCTCTAGCATGTAAACCGGCACTCGCACCGAGACATTTCCCGATCCGACCGGAGAACTTAACAGGAGGAACCCGGGGCTATATCATCAATCTTCCGATCGCGTTATGAGTAGACCCGGCCTGCCGGCATCCGATCGAGGATCGAGACCATACACCCAGGAACCTTCCGACTGAGGGCATCACCATGCCAGACACCGATGCGATATATCCGTTCGCTCCTCGTTCAGCTCGAGCCGGCGTGACAAGGCTGACGAGACGCGCGACAGGTAGCCCGAGGTGCCGAGCAAGGGGCAAGCCGGTCGGGAATGGGCGATCGGTCCTCGCCTCCTTCGTCATTTCCTTGGCCTTTCTGGTGTTGGCCGCCGATGGGCCGCCGGACACGCTCGATCCGGCCGCGAACCATACCCGTGTTGTCGTGATCCGGGGCGGGAATGACAGCAAGCATCGACCCATCGTGGCGCTGGCGAACCCCACCTGCACGAAAGACCCGGATCGGCTCGAAGACACATATCAAGGCATCCTCAACCGCGAACTGATGCGACAGGCATTGTTGATCGCCGCCCGAGATGAGCTGGGCCTGGCGACGCGCGACGAGGTGCTCGGCGATTCGATCGCCGCCGCGGCAACGGCCGGGTCGGACGTCGAGCTTGTGACGGTACTCCACACGGAAAGGGGTAGGCTCAGCCCGGCGGTCATCCGTCGTGGCGAGGGGGCGAGCGCCGGACGCTCTTCCAGTGCGACCTCGGCGACAACAACCTGCCGGAGCGAGAGCGCCGCAATCAGCCCGAAGTGGCCGAGGATCTGTCGCGCACCGGGTTTGTCGCGGCGCTGAAGCAACTCGGGCTCGAGGGCAAGCCGAACGCGAGCCGGCCGGATGCGGGCCTGCCCGCCGGGGTCGAGGATCGGCTCTCGCACCTGGGCTATACCGAACTGTTCGCGGCCGTCCGCGACCTGCATGAGGCGATGCGGACCAGCGGCGAGTCGCCGGCCCGCGTCGCGGGACTCGTGCGCGGCTACGCCCTGCTGGGGCTCCTCACCGAGCACCACTGGCACCCCGCGCACAAGGTCTTCAAGGCCCGCGCCTCTTGTATGCCCAGCGGCTGGTCGCGCAGGGCCCCAAGGCTTCCTTCGGGCTCTGGCACCGCGCCTTTGCCGAGGCCCTGATCGGTCGCCACAAGGAGGCCCAGGCCGATATCACCTCGGCCCGCGCTCGAACCAACGCCGAGGGTCAGCCGGAACCTGCTTGGGCCGGCCTGATCGAGGCTTACGCGAGTTACGACATCGCACGCATGAACGTCAACCGAGGGCCACTCTCGCCCCTCGCGGCCCTGCTGCGCCTGATGGTCGTCGAGTACCCCGTGATGCAGGACCTGACCTTGCTCGCGGCAAGGGACGTGCTGACCCTCGAGCCCGACTGTTATCGGGCACACGATGCGATGTGCCGCGTGGGCGGAGTCAGCAACCTGCATCAGGCGACCACGGCCGGTCCCGAGGTCCTCGCCCGCACACTCTCGGAAAAGCTGCTGGCCCTGGAGACCCTCCCGGCCGCCGTCAAGAAGCACTTCGAGAACCCGGAAGGGGGCGACGCGACGCTCTGCAAGTTGCTCAGCCAAGCGGGAGAGCCGATCCTCGATGCCGGTGAGCCATCATGGGCCGTGCTCGGCCGCCTTATCCGCGAGACGCGGTTCGTGCAAGTCTCCCGTCGGCTTCATTTTATGCACTTCGCATGGTCGGTGCCGGTCGATGAGTTCTGGGCCGCGTCGGTCTCGTCGGTCGCCGACCACCCCTTCCGGTCCTACCTCGAGACCATGGTCGGCGATCGCCGGAGGGCTGACCAAGCCCTGGCCCGCCTCATCGAACATCTCGACGTCGCGAACCTCGAGCTCTCGTCGTATCCCATGCTCGCCACGATCTTCAATTCGCAGGACCCACAGAAGCGGGTGCCCTGGACATTCGCCGTACGACACCTCGACTACAACGCGCATGACCTCTGCGCGGTCGTGGAGCATTCCG
The DNA here is from genome assembly GCA_963777695.1 of uncultured Planctomycetota bacterium. Classification (GTDB taxonomy): domain Bacteria; phylum Planctomycetota; class Planctomycetia; order Isosphaerales; family Isosphaeraceae; genus CAVZRC01. The sequence continues at coordinate 2,857,448 of CAVZRC010000004.1, read as the reverse complement.
ACGGCGCGGCGCGGGCCGCCCATGCCGAGAACCTCCTGGAGTTCAGCCCGCAGTGTCCTTACGCCAAGGCGACCCTCATCGAGAACTACTGGGAGCGAGCGAAACCTCACATCGCCGAATGGGAACGGGACGCGAACAGGTCACCCGCGATCCTGGCCGCCCTGGCCAGGCGGTACAGCGAGCTCGGTCGTTACGATGAAGCCCAGCGGGCCTTGTCTCGCTATATCCGGTTCTCGCCCGACTACTGGGCGTACGACCGGCTCGCCAAGAACTACAAAGCACGTGGCGACCTCGAGCACTGGCAATCGACCCTCGAGGAGTTCCTCGCCAAGACGGAGGATCACGGCCTGACTCACGCCACGGCTAACGTTCAGCTCGCGAACCATTTCATGGAGCGGAAACGATGGGACCTGGCACGGCCTTTCGCCGAGTCCGCCGCGCAGAGCGGCGCCGGCTGGGCCATGGTCTGTGCCGAGCGGTGCGCCGAGGGCCTGGAAGACTGGCAGGCGGCCGAAAGTTACGCCCGAGGAGTCGCGGAGCGGTATCCCAGAGGAAGCTGGGCCAGGTGGTTCCTCTTCTGCAAGCGGACAGGCCACGGCGATCTTCCGGCCGCCCGCGCCTTCGCCGAGCAGCATCTCGAAGCCATCGACGAGAGCCCGGACGTGGCCAAGCCGGTGGCGATCGGTTATTTCTACTGGCTCAATGGTGATCCCAAGAAGGCGATGACATGGTTTCGCAAGGCCCACGAAGCAACCCCCACGGCCTACACTTGCTTCAACCTGATCTTGCTCGGAGATGAGATCGGCGACACGGACACCCGCGACGAAGCCCTCCGAATCCTGCTCAAGCGTTTTCGTAACAACGCACCCAAGGCGTGCCAGGTCTACGAGATCCTGCGCCGGTCCTTCAACGACCGTTCCAAGCCGGCATCCGTCGATCTGAAAGCCATCGACGGGGCCTTGCGGGCCGTCCCACCCGCGTCGCTCGGCCTGAACTCCCACCTGGTCGGCCTCTACCTCAAGAATCATGGCAAGCCCGAGGATGCTCGCCGCTATCTGAAGGCCGCCACCGAGCTACCCGGGGTCCATGAGTGGGGGCGGGCATCGCGGCGGACGCCTTGCGCGGCCTGGGGGATGATCAGAAGGCCGGCAACCCGGGTGCCAATCCTCCGAAGTTGGATAATTAATCGAATTTACTATAATTATCACTATATTAGCTGACGATGTTTTCCTCGGGCCTCGAGCACTTGATATTGATCCCGAGGTCATGACGCAATCCCCGAAGCCCAGCGAGCCGAAGGATCCGCACACCTGCCGACCCAACGACAACCGCAAGAGACAGTCTCCTGCGTGTCAGGTCGATAGGGTCGGGCCCGGTCCGTCCGGCGGCGCCTCGGCTCGCGTCCTCCATCGAGATCGGAAATGGGCCACCAGAACCACGGGCAGGATCACGATGTCGAGCAGGATAGCGATGGCCACGATTGGAATTTGAACGTAAATATCATGAACAAAGACAAATTCCCCGGAGTCGATACGGAACGGTCCTCCCGGTAACTTGTCGATCCGGACCCAGACGCTCGCTCCTTCGATTCGCACCGAAGTCGCGCGAATCAGTCGGATCAGGTCCGAGACCGGGATGATTGCCAGCAAGACGGCGAGGAGCGCGATGGCGATCAGGATCGTCCTCAGTCGGGCGCGTACGGTCTGCTCGGTCCGAGCGATTTTCGCTGGCATCGCGACCGATCCTTGGAGGCCGTCCGATTCAGGAAGTAGTCGATTCCGTCTCGCATTGTAGCATAGGGAGCGGGTCACCGGTCCCCCTGTGGTGAGGCTCCGGACAGTCCCTGGCGGTTGTCCGTTGACGAGATTGTCAACGGGGGGCTAGCCGTTCGCTGGCGTGAGGGGCAATCGATCGCTCAGGAGCAAGTATGGGGCCCGCTCAAGCATGCACGGTAGCGCCTGATCCGAGAAAATGTCGCGAACGCGAATTTTTATGCAACTGAAACGGGCGAATTGCGGATCATCTTGGGTGTACGACGTAGAGATTGATGACCGAGGCTCTCGGAGGGAAATCGAAGGGCTGTCAACCGCGGTCAGAAACTGAGCCACTTTCGCGGTGAGAGTTGAGCCACCCTGGTCCTCGGCTTGCGTCCGGCCCCAAGTGCCCTTCACCCGAAGCTGAGGGCACTTGGGGCCGGACGCATGGCGGCAACCCCATCGCGGGGGTGGCTCTCCCTGGCCGCCATTGTGGCTCAGTCCCTGGCCGCTGCTGACAAAGGGCGTCCGCGAATCCGGTTGCCACGACGTTATAACGGGGCGAGACTGGCGTGGAGTGACCAGAAAGACCAATTCGAGGGAACGCCATGATCAAGACGCTCCGCCCAGTCGGGGCGAGCCAATTGGAGCAATGCCGCGGCGCGATTACTCTTTCGTGATGATGCGACTTTCGGCGCTTCGTCCGAAAGGCAGCACTCGCTACAAGGCGCATACCGCAATGCGGCATCTCGAAGAGCCATGGGTGACCCGTCGCCAGCGAGATGAAAGCATCCGTCCTTGTGGTATCTCACGCCGTCTCGGGTCACGTAAACGATCATGTTACCGTCGTGGTCCGGTCGCTCGGAGGGCGTAGGATTGATGTCTGGATCGGCATCGGACGTACGGATTGCCATGGCTCCCCGCTGGGGCGGCATAGCGGCCGTGTAGTAGGCAATGGCTACGATCGCCGATAGGACTGCTGCAGACGCCTTCGCGTAAAGGATCAAGCCCCTGGCGCTGGAACGACTCTCGAGGTTGCGATTCGATTCGGAACTCAGTTCATCCGAGCGGTTCGTTTCCTTGTTCGTGAGCGTCCTCTGTCTTTCCTGCCATTCGATCTCGCCTCGCCGCATCTCACGCGCGTATTGCCGCGCTCCTTCTTCCCTGGCTCGTTCCACTTCCGCGGCCCTCTCGCTCGGCGATTTCCCGTAATATTTGTAGACGTGGCCACACGCGCGGCACTGGTCGCGGCGATACGTGACCTGGCGGTTGCATCGAGGACAATAGGGATGACCGTGCCTGATAACGACTTCATAACGGGCGTTGGCGTTCATAATCGCCGCGACGATGGTCACGACGATGACGAATATCACGCCAATTAAGATTTCGGCGCCGCTGGCCTGCCCATGTGCCGCGAATAGCAAATGAGCCCAATCGATGCTGTCCATTGGGAGATTACCCCAGGGGATGCAACGCGTGCATGTCGTGGTGGGAACGGTTTACGAACAAGCGGAGTCTTTCTGACGCATCGGGCATGATCATACCCAGAATCCATGCGCGTAGGGGAGAGGCTCGCCCTGAAGATCTTCGGCGTGGGCTGGACGATTTCGCCATGAGGCGATCGGCTCTCGGGCCGTTGATTGGGCGTGGCGGGCTCTCGATCGGTCAGGATCGAGCGTAGGGGCACGCCGGGACCGTTGATCTGGTATCCGGCCGCTCTCGCGTATGTGCAAATTTCGCCAATTGTCGAAACGCCATAGCGGAGAGGATGGGGTGGTCGAGGCCGCCGGGCGCCCTACAAATGTCGGTTGACAATATTGTCAACGATCGACGAGCTGGCGGGTCGCTTGCTTGGCCATGCTGGAGGCTGTGATACACTTCCGATGGTCGGGACGTGATGATCGTCGCGTGCGCCGAGTGCGATCCATGGGGGTGTTCTGTGACGCGAGCCGAAATCCTGTCCGTCCCATGCCCTCGCTGCGGATCTCCGGCGGGCTCCCCGTGCCGACAAGACGACCGGGACGTCGAGCCGCACGTCTACCGCGTTCAACAGGCCGAGAACGCGCTGGCATGGCGCAAGCCGGACGCGTCTCCGCGACACCGGAGGGCGCGGGAGCAATGGCGCCAGGGTGGATACAAACGACCGCACAAGTGACGTGGGGCGGTAATCGGGGGATGATCGGGCTGACGACCCGATGGAGGGGCGGTTGGGGTAGCGGGCTGTGCGAATGGACATGATTGGCTCTCGACCGCTCGCATTGCGAATCGTGTCGTTCGCTCGAAACTGAGCCATTATCGCTACGAGAGTTGACTCAACCTGATCCTCGGCTTGACCTCGCCCCAAGTGCCCTACACCTGGAAGTGAAGGCACTTGAGACGAGGTCAAGGGCGCAACCCCTCCACGCAGTAGCCTTCCCTGGCCGCGATAATGGCTCAATCCCTGGCCGCCGCTGACATGATCAGGTAGACCTCCTCTCTCGTATCCACTCTCGAGCGAGACGAGGGCCGAGGATCCTCGAAATCTTGTTGGCGGAATCCGTGAATTGTCCCATACTCCTAGCGAGCGAGCATGTGCGCCGGGATCTCGAAGAATCCACATCTACCAGTGGCACCGCCCGGAAGTCGCAATCCGCCGGACTCGCCCGCGAGAGAATCCCGACAAATCCCAAAAAATTTCATGTAAATTATCCCGTGATTCTCCTGGTCCTACGATCATGGGCCCAGAATCCGGCCCTTGGCACGGATCCCGGCCGACTCACCCAGGTGACACCCCAAATCCGACGAAACGAACCCAAGTTGAGGCTGCGGGCCGCAGCCAAGGCGCGAATTCGACGAAATAAACCATCATGAAGCCTTGACTGCACCCAACCCCACAAATTGGGCGCCGTGCGTGCATGGCGGCGTTTGTCGAAGCCCATTTTCATAGGAACCGAAGGTCCATCCAAGCACCCGGCCGGACGATGACCAGTCTGGCTTCAACGGGATCGTCCAAATCAGCAGGATTCGGGGTAGGTGCAGGTTGACGCTGACATGACCTTCACGCGGGCCGTTCGACCTTTTCCCCTCTGTTCGGCGCCGAGGTTTCGGAGCTTCCCCTGTTCGGCGCCGAGATTTCGGAGCTTTGTTGCATAAAGTGTCGAGTTGACGATGGGAGCTTTGGGACGAGCACTATCAAATCGAACGAACGAAGCCAACTATCTGTTTAAACGTGTAGCAATAGGTCTGTTAGCATCACAGAAATCGAGCAAACGAACCCACGAATCTGATCAGACGTACACAATGATGTCTGTCGGCATCACCGAAATCGAGCAAACTATTCAACATGAAGTCTTGGTTGCAGCCAGTCACATGGCCGCGATGGATCGTGCGTACATGACTGCCTTTGTCTCACCTGATCTTCAGAGGAACCCGGGATCAGGCCAGCACCAAATTGGCAGACCGAACCATCCGCCAATATGGCAGTCTCCCGAGCTAATCTCGGGGCTTGGATGGGCGTGGCGATCATCGGCCGCCGGGGATAGAGTATGTCCTTTTGCAACGGACCGCTAACGCTGATGTGGAATATGCATTGGACCATCAACTATCCCATGGTCGTGACCCTGTCTGTCCTGGCAGGGCTGCTCTATGGCCTGGTCAAGGACCGACCGGCCGATGTGCTTTTCATCGGCGCGGTGGCGATCCTGGCCGTGTTCGGCGTGATCTCGCCCGAGGATGCGTTCTCCGGGTTCGCTAACTCGGGGATGCTGATCGTGGCGGCGCTCTTCGTCGTCGCGGCGGCCCTGCGCGAGACCGGCGTGATGGACGCGATCGGCGAGCGGTTCCTCGGCCACGTCGAGACCGAGGCGCGGGCCCTGTTCTACATGGCCGTCGTGCTGATCCCCTCGGCGATGGTGCTGAACAACACGCCGAAAGTCGCCCTGCTGGTGCCGGTCCTGATCGCCTGGTGCCGCAAGCGGAGGATCTCGCCCTCACGGTTGCTGATGCCGCTGTCGTTCCTGTCGATCCTCGGGGGCACCTGCTCGCTGATCGGCACCAGCACGAACCTGGTCGTCCAGGGGCTCTTGATCAAGAGCCACCTCAGGCCGATGGGGTTCTTCGAGATCGGCAAGGTGGGGCTGCCCTGCGCGCTGCTCGGCGCGACCTATCTCCTGACGCTCGGCCGGAAGCTCCTGCCCGATCGCAAGGACCTGATCGAGCAGCTCGAGGCGACGCGGCGCGAGTACCTGGTCGAGATGCAGGTGCAGCCGGGCTGTCGCCTGGTGGGCAAGACGATCGCCGAGGCCGGGCTGAGACATTTGCCCGGCCTGTTCCTGATCGAGATCGACCGCGACGGCTCGGTCATCGGCCCGGTCGGCCCGGATCAGAGGGTCCAGGCCAACGACCGGCTGGTCTTCACCGGGGTCGTCAGCACGATCGTCGACCTGGAGAAGATCCCCGGCCTGGTGCCGGCGGTCGACGCCCGCTACGAGGTCTCGACGGTCGGACAGCGGGACCGCCAGCTCTGCGAGGCGGTGATCAGCCCCAGTTCGCCGCTGGCCGGCCAGGCCGTGCGCGACGCCGACTTCCGCGCCCTCTATGACGCGGCGATCGTGGCCGTGCATCGCAACGGGGCGCGCCTGACCAACAAGGTCGGCGACATCCGGCTGTACCCCGGCGACACGCTCCTCTTGCAAGTCGGCCCGGATTTCAGCCGGGCCTACCGCAATAACCCGGACTTCTACCTGGTCAGCGACGTCGAGGATTCGCGCCCGGTGCGATACGACCGCGCCTGGTTTGCGTCGGTCATCTTCCTGGCCATGATCGTGGCATTCGTCAGCGGCAAGGTTGACATCATGCTGGCCGCCTTCCTGGCCGCGGGCGCGATGATCTTCACCCGATGCATCTCGCCGGCCGACGCGCGGAGGTCGGTTGACCTGCCCGTGCTGATCGCGATCGCCGCATCGTTCGGCGTCGGCAAGGCGCTGGAGCAATCGGGCGTGGCCCGGCTGTTCGCCGGGATGCTCGTCGAGATCACGCGGTCCTGGGGGCCCACGGCGACCATGGCGGCGATCTACTTCGGGACCATGGTCCTCAACGAGCTGATCAGCAACAACGCCGCGGCGGCGCTGTCATTCCCGTTCTGCCTGGAGTCGGCGCGGCTGATGGGCGTCAGCGAGCGACCCTTCATCATGGCGGTGACCCTGGCCGCCTCGTACGCCTTCGCCTCGCCCATCGGCTACCAGACGCATATGATGGTCTTCGGGCCCGGCGGCTATCGCTTCACCGACTTCATGCGCGTCGGCATCCCGCTGAATCTCCTCATGTGGATCACCGCGGTGATCCTGATCCCCTGGATCTGGCCGTTTCATGTCGCCGGATGAGATCGCGATATGACATCAACGAACGACCTTGGAACCACGAGCTTCTCAAGGAGTGCGGCGAGCCGCCGCCAGCCGTGCCACGAACGCGGCATGCTCCGGTGTCGCAACGCCCAGATCGATCACGGCTCGCAATCGGCGGGTGTCGCCCGCGATCAGCGCCTCGGGTGCCAGCCACAGCCCGGGGAAGATCTCGGAGCGGAGGATGCCGTCGGGTCCCCGGGGCAGCTCGGCGAACTGGTCGGCTCGCAGCACGAACCAGAGCACCTCATCCGGTTCCAGGGCGCGGACGATGTATTCCTGCACCCCGGCGCGCTGATAGTCATCGAGCTTGGGACCGAGGTCGTTGTACCGCGACGTATGCGACACTTCGATGACCATTTCGGGCACCCCCCGGACGAACCGCCGATCGGTCCGCGTCCGGCCTCCGAATTCGGGCAAGATGCGGAGGAGGCCGTCGGGTTGGGGCTCGCTCTTGAGACCCAGCGCAGTCGATGTATTGTCCAGGGCCTCGACACCCGGCGTGTTCTCCAGGTAGTAACTGAGCCACACCAGTGTAGGGACATGCGCCCGGCCGTGCTCGGGACCGACGGGACTGGGCATGTAGACCACTCCATCGATCAATTCGGCATGCGTGCCGGGCGGCATCGCCTCGTATCGTTCATGAAATACCGGCTGTTCGAGCCGTTGGCCCTCGATCAAAGGCGGCACCGTAACCATCTGTGTCGGACCCCGCGTCATACTCATCGGCAACGACCTCCTCGTGTATACTACGGCCTACCGGTTTGGTCGGTCAACGACTATCGACTACCCCTCGGGATAACCGGAGCTCGGCCGTGAACCTGTTCGACCGTCATTCGCAGCGAACGATTTACCTTCGCGGACCTGCGCGCGGTCTTCGCTGTGGCCAACGAGGAGAAGTCGGGCGACCAGCTCGCCGGGATCGCCGCGCGGACCGAGCGCGAGCGGGTGGCGGCCAAGCTCGTCCTCGCCGAGCTCACGCTCGGCGAGATCGTTGACCATCCCCTGATCGACCCCGATACCGACGAGGTGAGCCGACTGATCGGCGACTCGCTCGACCGCGACCGCATCGCCCCCCTCCGCAGCCTGACAGTCGGAGAGTTCCGCGACTGGCTCCTCGACGACGCCACGACCGCCGGGTCGTTGGCCGCGATCCGGGCCGGGCTGACTCCGGAAGTCGCGGCGGCGTCGGCCAAGCTGATGAGCAACAAGGACCTGGTCTTGGCCGCGAGCAAGGTCCGGGTGGTCACGAGATGCCGGAACACGATGGGCGGGCGCGGCGTGCTGGGCATCCGCGTCCAGCCGAATCACCCGAGCGACGACCTGGGCGGCATCCTCCTGTCGGCGGCCGACGGCCTGCTATTCGGATGCGGCGATGCGATGATCGGCGTCAATCCGGCCGCCGAGTCGGTTGACGTCGCCGAGGCCATCCTCCGCGCGCTCGACCGACTCATCGAAGTACTGGAGATCCCCACGCAGGCGTGTTGCCTGGCCCACATCACGACCCAGCTCGCCTGCCTCGACCGCGGCGCCCCAGTCGACTTGCTATTCCAGTCGGTCGCCGGCACCCAGGCGGCCAACGCGAGCTTCGGGATCGACCTGGCGCTGCTCCGCGAGGGGAATCAACGCGTGCGCGAGCATCACCGGGGCCGGGATGTCGCCTGGGCCGGCGAGCAGGCGATGTACTTCGAGACGGGGCAGGGGAGTGCCCTGTCGGCCGGCGCCCACCACGGCGTCGATCAGCTCACGCTCGAAGCCAGGGCCTACGGCGTGGCGCGGGCGTTCGACCCGTTCCTGGTCAACAGCGTCGTCGGCTTCATCGGGCCGGAGTACCTCCACGACGAGCGGCAGATCATCCGGGCCGGCCTCGAGGACCACTTCATGGGCAAGCTGCTCGGCCTGCCCATGGGCGTGGATGTCTGCTACACCAACCACGCGTCGGCCGACCAGAACTCGGCCGACAACCTGCTGCTGCTCCTGGCCGCGGCCGGGTGCAACTACGTCATGGGCGTGCCCTGCTCGGATGATGTCATGCTCAACTATCAGTCGACCAGCTACCACGATGCCCTGGCCGTCCGTCGGCTCTTCGGCCAGCGACCGGCGCCGGAGTTCGCCGCATGGCTGGAGGCGCGCGGCCTGCCGACGGGCGAGACCGCTGCCATCGAGGACGGCCACGCCCGCCGACGGATGCTCGAGCAGCTCGGCCCGGTCCTGGAACGCGCGGAGGGATTCGCCTGATGCGAGCCGATGCCGAGACAGCCCCGGGCGACGACGAGGGCCGGCTGCACGCGATGGGCTATGCCCAGGAGCTGGCACGCCGGCTGGGCGGCTTCTCGAACTTCGCGCTGTCGCTGTCGATCATCTGCATCCTGGCCGGCGGCGTGACGTCGTTCCACATCGGGTTATGCAGCGTGGGCGGGGCGTCGATCGGCCTGGGTTGGCCGCTGGTGAGCCTGCTGGCGCTGGCGGTCGCGGCGACGATGGGCCAGCTCGCCTCGACGTTCCCCACCGCGGGCGGCCTCTATCACTGGTCGGCGATCCTGGGCGGTCGCGGCTGGGGCTGGACGACCGCATGGTTCAACCTGGCCGGGCTGATCACCGTCCTGGCGGCGATCAACGTCGGCACCTATCGGTTCGCGATGTCGGCGCTCGGCCCCGGCCCGATGCCGGCGGATCTCGAACTGGCGGCGCAGGCCATCGGCGTCATCTTGATCACGGCCTCGCAGGCGGCGGTCAACCACCTGGGCATCGTCGCGACGTCGCGGCTGACCGACTTCAGCGGCTACTGGATCCTCTTCATCGCCGCGGCGCTCACGGTCGGCCTGCTGGCGTTCGCCCCGGGACTCGACCCGATGCGACTGGTCTCCTTCGCGAATTTCAGCGGGCCGGCGGGCCACGACGTCTGGCCGCCCACGGAAGGGCTCGCCATGCTGTTCGCCCTGGGGATGCTCCTGCCGGCCTACACCATCACCGGCTTCGACGCCTCGGCCAACGCCTCGGAGGAGACACTCGTCGCCTCGTCGAGCGTGCCGAGGGGGATCGTCCGCTCGGTCGTGGTCTCCGGCGTGGCCGGCTGGATCTTCCTGGGCGCCGCGGTCCTGGCGGCGCCGAGCCTCTCCCGGGCGGCCGCGCAGGGCGAGGGCGCGTTCCTCTGGATCATCTCGAGCGTCCTCCCGCACGGGATGGCCATCGCGCTGTGCGTCGGGATCGTCGTGGCGCAATACGTCTGCGGGCTGGCCACGATGACCTCGGGTTCGCGGATGGCGTACGCGTTCGCGCGCGACGGCGGGCTGCCGTTCTCATCGGCGGTGCGATGGGTCTGCCCGAAGCGACGCTCGCCCGCGGTCGCCATCTGGACGGTCGCCGCGGTATCGGTCCTGTTCACGCTGCATACCCCGGTCTACTCGACGATCACCGCCGTCTGCACGATCTTCCTCTACGCATCCTACGTGCTGCCGACGGCCCTGGGCGCCCGAGCATATGGCCGGACCTGGACGGCGATGGGGCCCTGGGACCTCGGGCGATGGTACCGGCCGCTGGCCTGGCTCAGCGTGGCCGCCTGCGCGTCGCTGATCGTCGTCGGCATGCAGCCGCCCAATGAGCGATCGATCTGGGTCGTGGGGGCGTTCGCGACTGTTCTGGCCGCGGCGTGGTTCGGCGGCGTGCGCCGCAGCTTCCCGGGTCCGCCCGCGACGGCACTCGACGGCCATCGACGAACCGGGGCGATCCTGGAAGCGATCGAGACCTCTCGGGACGGAGATCATGAATCATCGGGGAAACATCATGGAATCAACGGGCGCGATTGAGCCCCGGCCGGACGTCCCCGGCCCCGATACGACGATCCTGGATCGTGTCCGGGCACGGACGCCGGCGCGGATCTTGACCGGCCGCGCCGGGGCGTCCTACCGGACGTTCGACGTATCTGGAGCTGCGCCGCGACCATGCCGCGGCGCGCGACGCGGTCGTCGCCGAGGTCGATCTCGACGGCGACATGGGCGCGGCGTTCGTGGCCGAGTGGGGCCTGTTCGAGGTCGCCACCATGGCGCGGACGAAGGCGGAGTTCCTGCTGCAACCCGAGCTGGGCCGGTCGCTCGATCCGTCGGCGCGGGCCGCGGTGGCCGACCGATGTCCGGCCGGCGCCGACATCCAGGTGGCCATCGCCGACGGTCTCTCGGCCGCGGCCGTGCGGGCGCAAGTCCCCGCGTTGCTGCCGCTGCTCGCCGCCGCGGCCGGCCGTCGCGGCTGGCGATTCGGTCGGCCGTTCTTCATCCGACATGGCCGCGTCGGCGTGCTCAACGAGATCGGCGAGGCCCTCGACCCGGCCGTGGCCGTGTTGCTGATCGGCGAGCGCCCGGGGCTGGCGACCGCCGAGAGCCTGTCGGCCTACATGGCCTATCGACCCCGCGCCGGGCACGACGACTCGCGTCGCAACCTGATCTCCAACATCCACGCCCGCGGCGTCCCGACCGACCAGGCCGCCGTCCGGATCGCCCGGCTCACCGAGCAGATGATCGGGCTGGCGACCAGCGGGGTCGCCGTCAAGGAGACCGGGATGGCGGAGGTCGCCTCGACTGGGCCTACGACTGGACGGCTTTCGTCCTCGTCGGAGGTCCGGAATGAATGAGTTCCCCAATAAGCCCCGCGCGGACCCTTGGCGTCCCCAAGTTTCAGCGATTCGCTAGCTCTTTCCACGCCCACAAACACGCCAGGAAGAACCGCTTCTCGTTGGAAGGACTCAGGTTCCTGAACGTCTCAATCTGCTTCCTGACCTCCGCGATCAGCCCCAGGACATCCTTTCGCTTGAAGCGTTCGGTCAGATCGTAATCTGCGAGGTGCCGCTTCCTTTGCAGGTCCACAAAGGTGGCCGCCAACTCCCGGATCTCGCCGGGAATGGTGAAACCGACAGGCAGCCCCTTGGCGACCTCCTTCCTGAGAGTCCCACCTCCAAAAGACTTGCAGGCGTCCTTCATGGCCCCGTGAGTGAAGGCCCTACCTAGCACCTGCCGGAAGGGCGCCTGGTTGTGCTGTGCACCGATCTGGACACGGTAGGTCTCATCGACCAGGAGATGAAACATGGCATAGTAGGCCGCCGAGATGGCACGACGCAGGCTCGCCTGCTTCGGCTTCTTGACGTCGATCGTTGCCAGCTTGACAGCCTGCTCCAGGAGATCCTTATGCACGGCTCATTCCTCGTCTTCCTCTTCGTCGTCGACCTCATCGAGTTCGCTCTGCGTGGCCAACCAGATGTAAGGCCACAACGTCACTCCCTGATCGCGGAGTTGTTGGCGGATCGCAGATTTCAGGGAAATGATATCCTCTCCCCTGAACTTTTCGGGATCCACGGCCTCATCCAGGATGACCGTCACGCGCAAGGCATCCTCCCCGTCGGTATCGACGTCGTCCTCGACGCGGATATCAACGACCTTGGGATCGCGAGGCAGCTTCGATTGCAACTCGCTGAGTTTCAGGATGTCCTGAATCTTCTGATCGATGGCCATGGCGACGTTCCCTTCGGCGAAGATGGTCGTCGGACATCACATGCGGTTCGACCGGAATGTCCGATGATCTTGCCATTCTCCGATCGCTCAGCCAGGAGGTCAATCTCGGGGGCGATCACCCGACCGGCGCGAACGTCATGATCGTCCAGGATTTCGAGACGGTCGCGAGTCGGTCGCACACGACCGGCCGATCCGGGCGTGTTACAATTGCGGCCCGCGCCTACGAGGGCGGGACGCGAGCGATTCCGGGATCGATCCGGACCGGGGCGCCGCGAGAGCCAGACCGGGTACTCGAAGAAAAGTCGACCGTAGAGGCCAAACGAGATGAACCGCGCGATGAGCTGGATGGCGAGCCTGTTCCTGGTGTTGTCGATGTCGATCGGGTTCGTTTCGGCGCAGGTGGCCCCGCCGGCGCAGACGAAAGGCCAGGCCGTCGGGCAGCCGACGGCGGCGGCCAAGGTGGAGGAACCGGCGAAGACGAAGAAGGACGCCCCCAAGACCTCGACGGACGAGGAGCCGGTCGTCACCCATCACCGGATCGCGATCGATGGCAAGGAGTTGCCCTACACGGCGACGGCCGGCCTGATGCCGATCCGGGATTTCGAAGGGAGAGGTGGAGGCGCGGATCTTCTTCATCGCCTACACGCTCGACGACGCGGGGCCGGCGGAGTCGCGGCCGCTGTTGTTCAGCTTCAACGGAGGCCCCGGCTCGGCGTCGGTCTGGCTGCACCTGGGAGCACTCGGCCCGCGCCGGGTGTCGGCACCCGAAGGGCCGACGATCCCGGCCCCGCCTTACCGGCTGGTCAACAACGAGGCGAGCTGGCTCGACCGCGCCGATCTGGTCTTCATCGACCCGGTGGGTACCGGCTATTCCCGCGCAGTCAAGCCCGAGCTCAACAGCAAGTTCCACTCCTTGCGCGGCGATATCGAGTCGGTCGGCGAGTTCATCCGGATGTACCTGTCGAGGAACGACCGATGGTCGTCGCCGCTGTACCTCATCGGCGAGAGCTATGGCACGACCCGCGCCGCCGGACTGGCCGGGCACCTGGTCGACCTGGGCATCGCGTTCAACGGGGTGGTGCTGGTCTCCTGCGCCCTGGACTTCCAGGGCTTCGTCTTCAGCCCGGGCAACGACCTGCCGTACTTGACGTATCTCCCCTCGTACGCGGCGACCGCCTGGTATTACAAGAAGCTGCCGGCCGACTTGCAAGCGGCCGGGTTGCCGGCGGTGCTCAAGGAGGTCGAGCAGTGGGCCGATCGCGAGTACGCGTCGATCCTCGCCCGCGGCGACCGGCTCTCCGACCTCGAGCGCCACGGGGCCGCGGCGCGACTGGCGCGATACACCGGCCTGGACGCCGACGAGATCGAATCGAGCCACCTTCGGATCGAGATGTCCCGATTCTGCCGCAACCTGCTCAAGCCCGCGAAGCGGTCGATCGGCCGGTTCGACTCGCGATACCAGGGGATCGAACGCCCGGACTCCGCCGACCGTCCCAGCTTCGACCCGAGCCTGGCCGCCGTCCGCGCCGCCTATACGTCCACGTTCAACCAGTACGTCCGCGCCGAGCTGGGCTACAGGACCGACGTCCCCTATTACATCCTCGGCGAGGGCGTCGGCCAATGGGACTGGCCGCGCGAGATGGGCTTCCCGGCGACGACCGGCGCCCTCCGCGACGCCCTGGCCAAGAATCCCCACATGAAGGTCCTGGTCGCCTCCGGCTACTACGACCTCGCCACCCCCTACCGAGCCGTCGAGCATTCGCTGGCCGGCCTGGGACTCGACCCGATCCTCCGCAAGAACCTCACCACCGAGACCTACGAAGCCGGGCACATGATGTATATGGATAACCCGTCGCTGCACAAGCTCAAGCGCGACGGCGCCGCGCTGATCGACCGCGCAAAAGGGAGATGATACGATAGCGGCATGGACGTTCTGTCCTTCAGGAGCCCTCGACGATGCCATCACCGTTTCCCGGCATGGATCCGTATCTGGAAGCCCTGGATATCTGGCCTGACCTTCATGATGCCCTGGCGGGAGAGATCCGGAGCGAACTTAACCAGATATTGCCCAGCCCCTACTACGCCCGCCTCGAGATGCGCGAGGAAATGGGTATCATTGAAGAAGACGGGGTAATACGCTGGATCGTGCCGGACGTGACCATCGTTCGCTATCCTCCTACTCCCCGCCAATCGAGCGGCGGAGCCACGGCCGTCTTGACCCAGACCCGACGCGAGGTCTCGGAATCGATCGAGATCGAGATTCGCAACGACTTGATCCGACATCATTATGTCGAGATCCGGGATTCGATGCGCAACCACAAGCTGATCACGTTGATCGAGATCCTCAGCCCGACGAACAAACGGTCCGGACCCGACCGCGAGGCCTATGAGACCAAGCAGCGCGAGGTGCTCGAGAGCGACGCGAGTCTGATCGAGCTGGACCTGCTGCGCGGCGGCCGTCGCATCCTGCCGGCGCCCGAGCTTGAAGACAAGGTCGGCAGCCTGAAACCGCCCCCTTCCTACCTGGTGCTGGTCAACCGGGCGTGGCGTCGAACGCGAGGCGCGTCCGCCTACCAGATCTTTGCTGTCAACCTGCGCGAGTGGTTGCCGTGCATCGCCGTGCCGCTGAAACAGGGTGAGGAGGAAGTCCTACTGGACCTCCAGGTGGTCTTCAACCGGGCCTACGATACGGGGCCTTATCGAAGGGGTGCGGTCGACTACAGTGTCCCGCCGCCTCCTCCCGCGCTGGGCGACGAGAACGCCGTCTGGGCCGCCGAGCGGACCCGACCCTGGCGAGAGCGAGACTCCGCGCCGGGTTGAGCACGATCCCACGCCGACGCGCCCGCGATCGGGTGGCGGATTGCCGATTCGATGAGGAAAGAGCCCCTGGAGAACCATCGATTGCCGTGGCGGACTTTCGGACGCCTCGCGGCCCTGCCTCAATCGAAGGGATCGATGTCTTCGGTGTCCGGCACCCACAGGTAGAGGAAGCTCCTCAGGAGTTTCCGGGACCGCGTCTCGCCCGCCTGCCCCAGCACGTTGGCGACGGCAAGCCGGGCGGCATTCTTGGGGCTCCGGATCTTCAAGTCGGGATCGTCGGCGATCGCTTCGACCAGCGCGACGGCCCATTTCGGGTCGATCGCGGCGGCCGCGGCAGGCAACTCGCCCTGGCCCGCGAAGGAGCGGGGAGCTAGCCCGTGCTCCCGGACGAGCGGCTCGATGAGCGAGCGGGCGATGGCCCGGTCGTACCGGGCCAGCATCATCGCCATGAGCACGTCGGTCTGTGCGGGCCAACCCTTGGGGTTGGTCTCCCATGGCTTCGGCTGTCGCATCGCCATGCCGCGCCAGAGATACTCGTCGACGAGCTTGGGGTCGATCCGCTCGGTGACCGGCAGCAGGACACCCGCGATGGAAGGGATGTCGTACAGGCTGGAGTTCTCCCGGCCGACCCGAGACGACCGCTCGAGCGATTCGTAGGCACTCTTCGAGCACCTCTCGCGCCGAGTCCTTGCCGGCCTCGGCGAGGCGGAGGGCCATCATTCCCAGGGCATACCCTCGGAGGCCGCCGTCGCCGATCGATCCGGCAAGGCGGCGGGCGCGGGCGAGGTCCAGGGGCGCCATGCGATAGACGACCCGCACTGCGTACAGCTCGCGCTGCGATCGATCCTTCACCATCGCCAGCACGCGATCGGACTGCGCCGGGTCGCGGCCCGCGAGCTCGTGCGCGATATTGCCGTGATGTCGGTCGAATTCGCGGGCGTCGGCGAGGTCCTTTGTGAGCGCCAGCGCGGCCTCGAGGTCGACCTGCACCAGCTCCTCGGCGAACGCGCCGCACGCGTATCCGACCCAGCCCGCCTTGGGTAGCCGCTTCGCCACGGCCTCCCCCTCGCGCAAGATCGCGCGGCCGCGCTCGGCCTGGCCGAGGTCGAGGAACCCCTCGGCGACCTGGCCGAGGAGCAGCAGATTGATGCCGTCAGGCCCCTTCGCCACCCGTGCATTCAGGAGCGCCCGCTCGAGCACCTCCAGCGCCTTGGCGCGGTCCCGGGCGCCGAGCTCGCGGCTGGCGATGATGAACCCCAACGCCTTCGACATGGAGTCTTCCAGCCCCTCCAGCACCGCCAGGGCCTCGTCGACGCTCTCCTCCATCAGGCCGATGGCCACTTGCCGGCCGATCGTGCCGTTGAAGAACGGGCTGCCGGACACCGTCTTGCGCTGGATCAGCTCCAGCGCGCGCTCGGGCTCGATGCGCGAGTGCTTCGAGGGTGCGCAACTTCTCCGGCTCGCCACCCTGCTTGAAGACGCGCTCCGCGTAGGGGTCGAGCAGCCGTCGAGCCAGTGCGACTTCTTCCTCGCGGGGCAACGGGGGCGGGAGCGTCTCCCTCACGAGCCGGGGCGGCTCGTCCACCCTGTGGATCACGAGCGTCACCTCGGCCGACCGCGGCGCGATGGCGAGGCCGGCGAAGCGGTAGCCCGGCTTGCGGGCGAAGACGAACGTCGATCGTTCGACGACGCCGCTCAATGCGAATCGCCCATCGGCGCCGGTGGTGGCCTCGGTTCGAGTCGGGGAATCGCCCGACTGGAACACGTTGACACCGGTGACGGGCTGGCCGTTGCGATCGACCACCCGGCCCGCCACCGTCCGCTCGCGTGCGGGGCCCTCCAGCGGGATCGTGACCTCCGTGGTCGCGCCCGGCTCGATCGCCAGGTTGTCGGGGAGCCTGGGCCGAAGCTTCACGCCGTCGGCGATGAGCACGTTGAGATGGAGCTTGCCGGCGGCGAGGGCCGGGATCTCGAAGCGGCCCTCGGCATCGGTCGTCGTGCGGCCCTCGCCGGATATTTGCGGGCCGGTCGATGCCTTCGGCAGCGTCAAGGCGATGACCTCCAGGCCCCGCGCCGCGGAGGGATCCTCGACCTGAACGCGGCCGGTCAGCCGGCCGGCGGCCTTCAGGTTGATCGCCCGGGCGCCGCCGGCGCCCGCGCCGAGCTCGCTCCCCTGGCGGCCGAACCCGGCGGCTTCGACCAGTACCGCGTCGATCTCCTCGGCTCGACAACCTCGGATTTCCCCCTTGCCGTCGGCGTCGGTCGTGGTCGCGAGCAAGTCGGCGAGCGCGTCGGGCGGCGGGCACGTCAACCTGGGCCGGATCCCTCCGGCCACGCGCACCTGCACCGGCGCCACGCGTGCGCCGGCCACCGGCTTCCCGTCGGGCCCCACCAGGCGAACCGCCGTGTGTGCCGGGCCGCCCAGCTTCAGTTGCACCGACCCCGCCGACGGGACCGCCGACGGCGAGAACGCCTGCCCGGCGAGCCCCTCCTTCGGCGCGTAGGCCCAGACCGCCAGGAGGAAATGGGCCCGCCGGGGATCCTTCTCGGCGGGGACGTCGAGCCGGAACTTCCCGTCCCGATCGGACTTCGCCCGCGAGAGCACCGGCAGTCCCCAGGGCCCACGGCCAATCCCCGAGAGCAACACCTCGATGCCGATCGCTGGCCGGCCCTCGACATCCACCACGCGGCCCGAGAGGGTCGCCGGGCTGGCCTGTGGCTGCGCCACGGCCATCATCATAAGGGTAGCGATGATCATGGATAGCTCCCGAATCCCGATCGCCCGACTCTTGCATCGCCGGCCTTCCGGTCGGACGCACCTCTCAGAAGGGAACCAACTAACCCCATACGAGATCACCGATCATACCACAAATGTCGTTGGCTTTAGCAAGACAAATCATGGCACTTCGGCAAGGGCCGGGGCATCAGGGCTTGGCCAGGGCGTGCGGGTCGTCGATGACCAGGTAATGCCCGTGGTCGGACGAGACCAGCATGAGGGATTCGTCCCAGTTGCTGTTCTTCTCGACCCACTGGATGACGGTGCGGATGGCGTCCTCGCCGCTGTAGATCGCGCCGACGGCATTATCGAGGTTGTTGGCATGCAGGGCGAAGTCGACGTCGCCGGCCTCAATGAAAAGGGCGAAGGGCTGTCCGGGGCGGGCGGCCAGGACGGTCAGGGCGGCCTCGGTCATCTGCGCGAGCGTCGGCTGCTCGATCCGATCGGCGGGCGTGTAGACCTCGGCCGGTGCCGGCTCGCCCCTGCGGCCGATGCTCGGCGCCGGGTCATAACGGCCATCGGCGGTCCGGTAGGGGAGATGGTCGAGCCCCGCGCGGCCGAAGAAGCCGAACAGACGAGACGAGCGACGGGACGCCTCGCCGGCCGCCTCGAGCAGTGCCCGGGCGCCGCCGACCAGCGGCTCGGTATGGACGACCACGTATTTCCCGCCGTTCTTGACGTCGATCGCCGCGAGGTCGGGTCCGGCGATGTAGACATTGCCGGGGACCCAGTTCTTCCCCTGCGCGGCCATCGACGCCGCCTTGCTCGTGATCCCGAATCCCGTCCCCATCACCACATCGAGCCCCGGCAGCGGCGAGGCGCCCCGCGCCTGCTGGATGACTCCCGGTAGGCCGAGCATCTCGCGGGCGAGGTCCTGGTAATCGTCACGGTGGACGTTCCGGGCATACATCGCCGCGGGCGAGGCGTGGTCGAACGGCACGCTCGTGACCGTCCCGAGCTTCCATCCCTGCTCCTGGAGCTCGTGGAACAGGGTCTTCACCGGCCGGCCGTCGTCGGTGACGTTGATGCCGTTGTTGTAAGACTTGACGCCGCTGATCATCTCGGCGGCGCTCGGCGCCGAGTCGGTGTAGGCGTGCATGGCCCGCCCGACGGCCTTGACGCGGGCCGCCTCGTCCGGCGTGGCCGAGGACCCCTTGAGATAGCCGCGTGCCTGATCGCCGAGCGGGCCGAGCGTCCAGGGGTTCGGCCCGGCGATCATCGCGTCGTAACCGCCGCCGAGGCCGTCCGGCGGGATGACGACCGTCTGGGCATCGACGTCGGGCTTGTTCTTGTCCTGCGTCGGGCTGGTGACGACGAATCCGTACTGCGGCGCGGCCCCACCCTCATAGTCCTGGAAGATCAGGCCCGAGCCCTTTCCTTCCGCGTAGACCTTGCCCGTCTTGACGATCGCCGCGGCCTGCGTCGTCGGCCAGTCCAGGCCGTCGAACCAGACGATGAAGAGGTGCTTGACCCCCCGGGCCACCGCCTCCTTCTGCACCCGGTACAGGTCGCTCTGATCGGCATACTCCGCGCGGGGGTTGACGGTATTCTCGGGCAAGAAGCCATAGGTCGCCTTGATCTTCTCCGCGTCGCGGTATCGACTGTTCTCGCCCGTGACCGCCTTGAGGTCGGCTTTCTTGCCGAAGAGATAGACCGAGACCAGGCGGTTCGAATGGCTGGTGTGATTGGAGAAGACGTCGCCGGGCCCCTGCGACCCGAAATGATAGGCGCGCGGCACCTTCTGACTCGAATTGGCGACGTAGGACGCCTGGAGGTCCTTCAACCGATCGGGCTCTCCATCGCTCGCCGCGGCGACCGCCAAGCCCGCCCCGAAGATGGCCAACGCGATGGCCAATACCGCCACGCTCAGGACGTGAGCCCCGACGAATCGCCGTCGCCACCATGCCCAATCCCAAGCCAGTCGAGCCATCGTCAGCTATCCTCCCGGATGAATCCAGACCCTTCCAGGACGACCGTCGCCTGGCCGACTCCCGCGACCGGGACCGACTTCGCCCGCGAAGACTTTACCAGGAGACTCGGTCCCCTGTCATTGGTCCTTCGCCAATCTTCCCCGGTCCTTCACGGATTCGCCGTGGCATCGGGCGTGCGCGACGAGGCCCCGGGCACAAGACCATGCCGACGAGACTCGGCGCCAAACAACCAATGACAAATGAGGACAAAGGACCAAGAAATCCTGTCGGCTTGCCTGCCGATAGCGATAGCGTGCAGAATGGTACGATACCTGCCTTTGCAGATGATTCCTTCAATGCCCCGGCCGGACATCGCGGAGGTCTTTCGGTGTATCGAGACGTATTGGCCATCGTGCTGGCCGGGGGTCGGGGATCGCGCCTGGAGCCATTGACGCGGGATCGGGCCAAGCCGGCGGTCCCGTTCGGCGGCATCTACCGGATCGTCGACTTCACCCTCTCGAACTGCATCAATTCCGACCTGCGCAAGATCCTGGTGCTGACGCAGTACAAGGCGACGAGCCTGAACCGGCACATCGACCAGGGGTGGAAATTCCTCTGCCGCGAGCTGGGCGAATACATCGAGGTGATCCCGCCGCAGCAGCGGATCGCCGAGATGTGGTACCAGGGGACCGCCGACGCGATCTACCAGAACGTGTACACGATCGAGAAGGCGGCGCCGCGCGACACGCTGATCCTGGCCGGCGATCACATCTACAAGATGAACTACGCCCGGATGATCGACGAGCACCGCGCCAACCGGGCCGACCTGACGATCGCATGCTTGCCGGTGCCGCGGCGCAGGCGCGGGAGTTCGGCGTCATGGGGGTCGACGACGCGAACCACGTGGCGAGCTTCCTCGAGAAGCCGAAGGAGCCGCCGGGCCTGCCCGGCCAGCCCGAGATGGCGCTGGCCTCGATGGGGATCTACGTCTTCAATACGGATGTGATGTATGAACTCCTGTTCCAGGACGCGGCACGGAAGGAGGCGAGCCAGCACGACTTCGGCCGGGACATCATCCCGGCGATGATCGCGGGCGGCTCGCGGGTGTTCGCCTACCCGTTTCGCGACGAGAACCGCAAGGGGGATTCGGCCTACTGGCGCGATGTCGGCACGATCGACGCCTATTTCCAGACCAGCATGGACCTGATCCAGATCGACCCGATCCTGAACCTCTACGACCAGGACTGGCCGATCCATACCTATCAGCCGCCGTACCCGCCGCCGAAGTTCGTCCACTCGGAGGGGGACCGCCGGGGGGCGTCGTACAACTCGATCGTCTGCCAGGGTGCGATCATCTCGGGGGGACAGGTCTACCGGAGCATCGTCTCGCCGGGCGTGCGGGTCCACAGCTACGCCCTGGTCGAGGACGCGATCCTGTTCGACGGCGTCGTGGTCGGCCGCAACGCCCGCGTCCGCCGCGCCATCATCGACAAGGACGTCCGCGTCCCCGTCGGCTTCGAGATCGGCTGGAACCGCGAGGCCGACCTCGCCCGCGGCTTCACCGTCTCCGATGAGGGCATCACGGTCGTCGCCAAGGGGGAAGATCTGGAGCGGTTCGGGTAAGATGATTTCGAGGCAGGTCGCCCGGCTTTGAATTCTTCGACGGCCAGTCTCAGGACATCCGCCAGACGATCCCGTGACCGAGCAACGATACTCGATGCCTTGCATCACTTATCTCAAGATCGTTGGGGAGTCGTATTGACATTCATCGAGTCCTTGCTCCCGGCCAGCGAGCTAGCCAAGGAAACCGAGAACCGCTCCCTCACCGCATCCGGCTTGCTCGAATCCGGCCTGGTCGGGATCTGGGCGGATCGATCGGATATCGGAGATAGCCGGGAGTTTGCTCGTCGGCTGCGCGAACGAGCCCAGACCCGGAGCCGCGAATGACCTTGCTGGATACCGATGTGATGATCGACATCCTCCGGGGTCATCCGCCGGCCATTGCCTGGCTCCAGGGGCTCGGCCCCTCCGTCCTCGGTCTGCCGGGATTGGTCGTGATGGAACTCTTTCAAGGTTGCCAGGACAAAGTCGAACAACTGCGAGTCGAACGGCGCTGTCAACCGTATCCGCTATTCTGGCCGACCCCGGCCGATTGCCAGCGGGCCTTGGCGGATTATTCGGCCTTCCACCTGAGCCATAGCCTCGGGTTACTTGACTCCCTCATCGGTCATACGGCCGTGGGGCTGAATGAGCCGCTGGCAACCTTCAACCTCAAGCACTATTGGGTCAAAACGGGTCTGATTACCGTGCAACCCTATTGAGCCGAGTGCGAACGACCTTCGGTGGCGGCGACGCACTATTCGCCCATGGAGGGAAACGAAGCGATTCACCGGAGTCTCATCCCTCAAGGCGCGCGCCGTGGGCCGAAGCCTGCTGGATGTCCTCAACCGTGAGCTCGGAGCGATCCCGACGGAGAGCGGCGACCTCGACGACACACGCGGAATCGTCAGTCTCCAACTCTGGACGCACTGCTCGCCACCCATCCGTTTCGGATCGCTGATGGTTCATTCGGAAGTCTTCATAGCTCTGACGGTGTGACATCCTGTCAAAATGATCGGCGGATCAATGAACCCCATAATGAGCGTATACTGCCTTGACTCGCTCGTTCTCCATGCTCTGATCATGAATCTCGAAGTAGGTATTGACTCCGTATGCGACCAGCGAGTTCCCAGCCCATCCGCCTCCGAATCCTCCCACCAGCCCGCCGATCGTGGCACCTATGCCAGAGCCCAGTGGGCCGCCGATCATGAGACCGATCCCAGCGCCGAGACTAGCCCCGGCCCACGCCCCACCGGCACCCACCGCTAAACCGCCCACCATCAGGCATCGTGATCCCGGTGAACTGACGGTCTGTCAAACCGCCGTGGGTGTACTCAATAGTAACGAGTACGCCAGCCCCCAGTGTCGCTACCACACCGAATCGACCGCTCCATCGGCTTAGTCCGGAGAGCTTCGACGTAACAGAGCTGAGTTTCTGAAGCTTCAAGGCATGACCCAAGGTGTCGGATAAACGAATCCCCCCGGATACGGTCAAGAGCCCACCTCCGGCGGCAAGAAGACCTTGTTCCCCAAGGCGCATCCAGGAGGCTTGGTCGGCTCGACCGGGGTCGAGAAAGCGTTCGATCTCTCTCCATGCCTCTGAACCGGCGACCCCGAGTTGATAAACTCCGAGGGCAAGCTGGAACCCACCGGAGACGGTACGCGAGTAGAATGCCGCCCTGCGATCCGTGTCGTTGAGCACCTTGGTCATAGTCATTTGCCCGGGTTTGGAGGCCGTCTTGCCAGTCGCGACGTCGCCATAAACCGGGATGCCGTACTTCTTGCCGAGGGCCTCAACCTGAGCGATATTGGCTCTGCGATTCACCCAGGCTTGCAGACGGCCGGTCTCGGTCTGATCCTCGGCCATCTTATGGAATTGAGCCTCTGCCTTCTTCAGATTGGCTCGCTGGGTTTTCGCGGACCACTCCTTGACCTCGATTCGCACTTCCTTGCCGGTCTCGTTGTGGCGGCACAGTATGTCCGCATCCGTCTTCCCATAGGCAGACTTGAGCGGCTTGTTCAGCTCCGTCAATGTGAAGCGGCTGTCCCCGTTGATGACACCGGCGTAGCGGACTGTCCGGGCTGCCCCAAAGACCACGTTTCGGTTGTCGGATGCCAGGAGCCGGATAGACTGCCTCAAGTTTGGTAGATCCGGGTTAAATGCGAAATCGCCTTCAAAATTCTTGAACATATTGATCACACGACGGTCACCTGCGTAACGCCCTTGGCGGACGGTCTTGCGGAGCACTTCCAACTTCTCGGAGGGCGTCGTGGCGAGACCCCATTGTTGCTCGTGCCAGGTCTTGATTTGTTTGTATCGAGGCATGGTGGCCGAGGGCGGGGCGACCTGAGCCTGTGTCGGCACAGGTTCGCGGCGATCCATCCCACCGCGACAACCAAGCATTTCAGATAGAAGGATCTCATCGTCGCTGCTCCTTGGCTCGGAGAAGAATATCACCCGTAGTTCGTTCACTCCAGCGGTTTCTTGGAAACCGAAATCGTCGCCTTCGCAACTTCGAGTTGATCTTGTCTTCCTTCAGTTTTTCCCAACCTTTGGAAAACGACTTCTGATAAAGTTGGGCGACTGGTGGCTCAAGATAGGCAGCATTAATCGGCAGGAGAGACTTGATCATGGCTTCCCGAATCGCTCGGTAGGTCAGCTCCTGATCGATGTTGTTCTTCCATCCGATCCCTCCCAATCCACCCAAATTGTCAACAATGGCTTTTCGCTTTTCGCGACTCGGACGTACACCTTCTACATCTTGCATGGATACACCGAGTTTGTCTTGGATCAGATCCTTGGACCACGGATAATGCACGAGCAGTTGCCAATCAGCATCGTCTCCTAAACCATTCAAGGCTTTCAAGCAGTGTAAATCCATGTCAGCGTTTTATCAAAAGACCAATCATCAAATTCCTTTATCTGGCCAAAGCCCACTTTTGGTAGTTGCGAACCTTGGCGGCCATATCGTCCTGCTGATTCACGCATGTGTCGAGGGCTTTCTGGCTCTTCTCGTTCAACGCACGGACTTCATTCAAGAGATCTCAGGCGAGCCTGCTCGGTTTCCAGGTCGAGAAGCAGGCTCATAGCTGCGTCCTGCACACGCGCCCTGCTGACGCAATCGGTCCGTACCGAGGCGAGCGACCGATCCAGCGTGTCCTCTAGGAGCTGATGCGCTGGCCGTCGTCGACGAATAATCTCCCGCTTCAGGCTGTCCGAAGCTTTTCGACATCCTCGCCTTTGAGTCGCTCAGCCCTTCCAGCGGCGATTAGTTCGCCTTTTCCTTCAGCCGATGAGCCCGCTGATCGCGTCGTTATGCTTTTTCTGGTGTGGCCTTGCAGCCTCTTTATGCCGTTTTTCTACTTCCTCGTGTAGGATCTCGGAACTTCCAGATGCTCCCGCTCCAAGAGCGAAGCCCACTGCTCTTGAGATTCATCAGCGCCCGTTCGAGCGATTTCTCGCTTTGCCGGATGTCCAGATCACCTCGACTCCCCTTGAAGCGCAGGAGTCGTGGAGATAATCCGCCTGAACTCCAGTTTCATGCTCTCGACAAGTTTGGCTAACGCATCTCGAAGTGCCTCTGCCTCCTCGGTCTCTTGGCCAGACTTTTGATCCCTCAAGACCCTATCGAAGTTCTTGAGCTCAGCCTCCTGCGTATCCGACAGCCGGCGCGAGGGCTTGACGAATTTCTTGGTTTACCCGAAGACTTAGGAGGTAATAATGATAACGGCAGCGAGAATGCGAGAACAAATTGATTGTGCTCTTCCCAAATCTGAGACAATCGGCGAGAATGGCCCAACATCCGTCCATCGCCATGTCCACCTTTCATCGTTTATCCTCGTGATCCAGAAGTTAAGCCGTCAGCTCGCACTTTCCCTCAAGCTATCGCGGAGCGATCAGAAGCCAAGGAAGGAGAATCCTGTGAGTTTCAGACAATTTATCGAATATCATGACAGCGAGCATCCAAAAGATCAAGAGCGTAATCTCTTGAAGAACAAACGCCACCAGGCTTACCGCCCCCGGCTTCCGCATCTCCGAAAACGGCATTTATTGTCGTCCCCCAAGGAAAATGCGGAGTGACCGGTAACCTATGGATGGAAGGCGCCCGCCCAACGCGGGGAGCCATGGTGGACGATACGATCGCTAGTCAACTCGATCAGCGAAGGCGCAGCCATGGCCGACCGCAAGACCAAGAAACAGCAGACGAATGGTGCCCCAGGTAGAAAACGAAGCCATCCGGCGACCGGCTCGTATTTCCTCTCGCTTGAGCTGGAAAACGTGCGATGTTTCTCCGAGAGGCAGACTCTCGACCTTTCCGACGGAAACGGCCGTCCCGCAAGATGGACGATCCTGCTCGGCGAGAATGGGACGGGGAAGACGACGCTTCTACAAATGCTCGTGGCGTTCAGGCCAGACCTCCAAAGTCCTCGAAGCAAATTCCCGGGCGTCATTATGGACCCCGGTTCCTCTTTCGAGCTACCAATTGTCGCGTGCGGATATATGGACGCAAGATCACTTATCAAAACAGGAGGCCCTAAGGCCTCCAGTGTCTCCATGGCCTGCCAGGACGAATCTGGAATTAAAACGTTTAATATAAATATCAACTTGAACAATCCAAGCAGAGTCGAGTATTTCATCAATGTAAGCATCGAATCCGGGGATGGAGTACTCACCTTTCCTGTTTGTTTTGGGTATGGTGCCTGGCGAGCTGCAAGTAGCTCGGCCTTTGATCCGTCCGAGCGAAGCGATGCTTTCGAGGGTCTCTTCGTCAGACGACGCGAAGCTCCGCAATGCCGAAGACTGGCTGTTGCGCCTCGACTACTCCGCCAGCAAATCCTCCGGCGTCCAAGATCAGCAGCGCCAGCATCTTGAGATGGTCAAGGACGTTTTGATCACGGTGCTTCCCGACGTCACGGAGATCCGCTTCGATCCTTCAAGTGGCGTCATGCCCTATCCTCGCGTCGAATTCAGGACCCCGTATGGCTGGGTTCCCCTCCGGCAGCTCGGCTATGGATACCGAACAATGATCGCATGGGTCGTTGACTTCGCCAGCCGGATGGTCGAGCGCTATCCCGACAGTCACGATCCCCTCGCCGAGCCGGCCGTCGTGCTGGTCGACGAGATTGACCTGCACCTGCACCCGAAGTGGCAGCGCGAGCTGATCGGCTTCCTGACCGAGCGGTTCCCCAACACCCAGTTCATCGTCACGGCGCACAGCCCTTTGATCGTCCAGGCGGCGACCGATGCCAACATCGCCTTGCTCAAGCGCGAGGGCGATCACGTCGTCATCGAGAACCACCCGGAGACGATCCGGGGCTGGCGCGTCGATCAAGTCCTGACCAGCGATTTGTTCGGCTTGGAGACCTCTCGACCGCCCGACATGGAGAAGCTCATCCTGAAACGGAAGGAATTACTCACCAAGCCCCGCCTGACCAAGGCCGACAAGAAAAAACTCGAAGAGCTCGACGATCAGCTCGGCCAGATCCCCCAGGGCGATTCGTTCGAGCAGGCCAAGAAAACGATGGATCTGATCGAGAAGTCGCTCAAGTTGATCGAGAAATACCAGGGCAAGAAGTCGTGATTCCGATCAAGAAACCCGAGCAAGGGCCTGTGATCCTGCAAAGGCGTGGTATCCCGGCAACTCGGCAACTCTGCGACAAGCACGACGCCGACGCGGATGCACACAGGGCATTCAAGTTCAACCCCAAGATCTACGCCGACACGTCAGTCAAGCAGGTCCTGCGGAAAGCGCAACACGATAAATGTGCTTTGTGCGAGTCGAAGATCAGTCACATCGCCCATGGTGATGTCGAGCATTTCCGCCCCAAGGCGGGTCATCGACAGGAGCCCGAAGATACTCTCAGTCAGCCCGGTTATTACTGGCTGGCATACGACTGGTCGAACTTCCTTTTCTGCTGCCAGCTTTGCAACCAGGTCTTCAAGGGTAACCTTTTCCCGCTGGCAGATCCGGCCCATCGAGCGAAATCCCACCACGAGGACATCGATGGTGAAAACCCTCTCCTCATCAATCCCGCGATCGAAGACCCTGCGCGGTTTATCGAGTTTCGGAAGAACCTGGTCCACGCAGTGGACGGCAATCCGCGAGGTGTCGCGACGATCAAAGTCTTTGGCCTGAATCGCAAGGAGCTCGAGGATCGGAGGCTAACCTGGTTCTTGTGGTTCAGGCGGCTGATCCCTCAGATTGTCGAACTGATCCATACGCGGGACACGATCGCGAGCCTGATCGAGGAGCATCCCAGTCCCGAGCACTCGAAAGATCTCGCGGAGGTTGAGTCCCAGATCGAGCAGTTTATCGGAGATTCCGCCGAATACGCCGCGATGGTCCGGGCGGCGTTACACGCGCGTAATATAGCGTAGAGTGCTCTGCGAGCACCGACTCGACCGATCAGCCTGCTCCAGCGTGGCTTCCGGCGGAACGCGGATTGCCGCATCGGGGAGAAGTGCAAACCTCCGACGGACCGCGCACAACCTGCCGCAAGAGGAAGACGAAGGGAAGTCCGAGTATCACGATGACCGCCCAGACAAACCCGACGGTCGCGCCGGTGCCGGCCCAGAGGTTAAGGGACGGCGGACCGGCCGGGCCGCAGACCAGCGTATAAATCGCCGTCAGGAGGCCGATTCCGAGGGAAGTCAAGAGCGAGGCCCGGATCAGCCAGTCCTTGCGTGGACCTTTGCGAACGATCGGGAACGCGGCGACGGCGAGGGCCGTCGGGATGGCCACGGCCTCCCCCAGGAGCATCCGAGGCCAGCTCACGACCCCCGCTTCCGCGAGCCGCCACATCGGCGCCAGGCACATCGAGGCCATGGCTCCAAAGACCACGAGCTTCAGCATCTGACGAAGCGTCAGTGTGAACCGCGGCCGTAGCGGTCGAACAAGCCTCTCCGCCATCAGGATACTCCGTCGTCATCGACCCCTTCTCGGCTGGATCGCTCGTCCTGCCCCCTCGATCAAGCCGACTCCGAGCCTCTGACAAATGCAGCCGGGCTTTCCAACCCTGGGCCGTCTCGTAGCCCAAGGGCGCATCGACCGGAGGCGCCTCGTCCCCGGCGATGTCTCGGGTGCGGACTCGTAACGATCCGGCCTGCCTTGCCGGTGTGGTGTCGTTCCGTTTACGATAGGCAGGGTCCGATCACGTGTCTAGCAGGAGGTGACCCGGTCATGTCTTATCGAAGCGACGTGGATGTCCCGACCCGCGCACTCGTCGAAGGCCAGCGACTCGACCGGCGGGCGTTCCACGCCCTTTACGAGACGATGCCACCCGGCATCCGGGCCGAGCTCATCAACGGAGTCGTCCTCATGCCCAGTCCTGTCGGTCCCGCCCACGCCCTCGCCCATATTCCGACGATCGTATGGGCGAGTTACTATGTGGAGAACACCTTGGGGGTCCAAACTCTGGACAATCCCTCGACGGCGATGGGGCTCAAGAGCGAACCCCAACCCGATGTTCTGATTCGCATCCTGGCGGAATGCGGAGGCCAAACGCGGATGGATCGGCGATTCATCGATGGTGTTCCCGAGTTGATTATCGAGGTCTCGCACACGTCGCGCTACACCGACCTCGGTCCGAAGTTCGACGATTACGAGCGCGTCGGCGTCCTGGAGTACATCGTCCGCGCGATCGAGCCCGACGAGATCCACTGGTTCGTGCTCCGGAAGGGGCGCTTCGTCGACCTGGAGCCGGGCCCGGACGGGATCTATCGCTCCGAGGTCTTCCCCGGACTCTGGCTCGACCCAGCCGCACTCCTGGCGGGCGACACGCGGCGGCTCCGCGACACGGTCAACCTGGGCTGCGCCGCGCCCGAGCATGCGGCGTTCGTCGCCAGGCTGGCCGCCGCCCGCAGGACGCCTTGAGCAGAAACCCGGACCGATCATCGATTCGCCGACCTCAGCGGCTTGATCTTGATGTTCTTGTACCAGCACGGCGAGCCGTGGTCCTGGAGTCCGATGTAGCCGGATCGGGGATGGTCCTTGTACGCGATGTCGAACTTGTGCTCCGAGCCGTCGGAGCGGCGGTTGGGCATGGTCCACTGGTCGAGGTCCATCCGGGTCACGGCCTCTCCATTGAGCTCGACGGAGATCTTCGGACCGTCGCACGTGATCACGATGTGATTCCACTCGCCCACGGGCTTCATGGCATTTTTCGACGGCTTGACCAGGTCGTAGATCGCCCCGGTGTCGTGATAGTCGGCGGTGGCGGTGTCGTCGATGGCGACCTCGAGGCCGTTGAAGCCGACGTCCTTGCCCGGGCGCGGGCTCAGCGGATAAGTCCGGATGAAGATGCCGCTGTTGCACCCCTTGCTGATCTTGAAGTCGAGCGATAGCACGAAGTCGCCGTAGGGCTTCTCGGGGATCATCATGTAGCCGCCGCAGCCGTGCGGATTGATGCACCCCTCCTCGACGGGCACCTTGCTGGGCCGGCCGCTGCTGGTCTTCCAGCCGTCCAGGCCCTTGCCGTCGAAGAGCAGCGTCCATCCCGCCTTCTTCTCCTCGGGCGTGAGCGCGTTCTCGGGGCCGTCTCCGAAGGCGGCCGGCGCCGAAGCCGCGAGCCCGACGATCATCGCCAACAAGCCGGATATCCCGATCGTTCGATGTCCCATTACAACCTCAAGATTCGAGTTTCGCTCATCGTCCGGTCCGCATCCCGGCCACCATGGCCGGACACATGGCGACAGCTTATCCCCATCGAACCCGCTCCACAATCGGTCAGGCCAATCGGGGCAGGGGAGGCGCGGCGGTGTTTGCGCGCACCGGTTATCATGATGGCTGTGCCGCAGACGATCCGAAAACGGGCGAATCCCGAGGGGTGGAGCATGGCGAAGGCAGCGGTCCGACTCGTCGCGATCACGGGGGTGACCCGCGGACTGGGCCGTGCGCTGGCCGAGGGCCTGGCGCGGGCGGGACACACGGTGGTCGGCTGCGGCCGATCGGCCGAGGCGATCGCGCATCACGGCGCGGCCCTGGGACATCCGCACGACCTCGCCGCCCTCGACGTGACCCACGACCTGGCGGTCAGGGCCTGGGCCGAGCGGATCCTCGCCGAGCACGGGCCGCCCGACCTGCTGATCAACAACGCCGCGACGATCAACGCCAACGCGCCGCTCTGGGAGGTCCCCGCCGACGAATTCGACCGCGTCATTGACGTGAACATCAAGGGCGTCGTCAATGTGATCCGCCACTTCGTGCCGGCGATGATCGCGCGGGGCTCGGGCGTGATCGTCAACCTGAGCTCGGGCTGGGGCCGGTCGACGGCGCCGGGGGTCGCCCCGTACTGCGCCACCAAGTGGGCCATCGAGGGCCTGACCGCCGCGATGGCCCAGGAGCTCCCCCGCGGCCTGGCCGCCGTCGCGGTCAACCCCGGCATCATCGACACCGACATGCTCCGCAGTTGCTTCGGCGAGTCGGCCTCGGAATACCCCAGCCCCGCGAGATGGGCCGAGGCCGCCGTCCCGTTCCTGCTCGGCCTCGGGCCGAAGGACAACGGCAAGCCGCTGACCGTCCACTGAAGACGGATCCGCCGGCCGGATGCCCTGGCCTCTTCGCGTGATCGCGGCATGATCGGTCGCCCTGCGATCCGCCATTCTGCCAATCCGACACCCCGCCCCCCCGCCGTGTTCACCTTTGTCCGCCCGTGCTGTATGATGCACTCACGGCTCGATCCGCGTACGCACTGACGTCAAGATATACAAATTCAATAATTAGGACCGTGGTTGCATCGAGGGGTGCGGCGAGTGGAAAATGGGACGTGAAGAGGCGGTCTTTACCGGTTGAGGAGCGAGGTCGAGCATGAGTGTAGAGCCGAGTAATCCCAAGACCTTGAATAAAGCGCGAGAAATGACCATGACTCCAGCCCTGGAAAAACTGGCGGAGTTAGTCCGCCAGGCGGAAGCGAAGACGCGTGCACGTAAGATCGAGGGGGAGACGCAGCATGCCGCCGAGTTATTCCGCGCGACGGAACTCCGGGCGCGGCGCGCGGTGGAGCGGCTGAGGGTGGTGCGGCCGGCCAACATACGAGCACTGGAGCAGGCCGATACCGATGAACAGTTGCTCAAAGAGCTGGTGCGCAAGCTGGCCCTGTACAAGTCGTCGTTGGCCTCGGAGACGGACGCCGAGCGGCTGATCGCGGCGTCGCAGGCGGAGATCGAGCGGACGCGCCGCCAGTGCCGGCTGGACCTGGAAGAGGTGACCCGCGAGGTCGAGGAGGCGCGGCGCGAGCTGCGGGTGGCCACCGACCAGTATCGGCAGCTCCGCAAGGAGATCGACCGGCTCCAGCCCGAGCTGGCCGAGCAGTTCGCCGCCGAGGACCGGCTGCTCTGGGATGCCGAGGCCCATTTCCCCGGCGGCCAGCTCCAGCTCCTGGCCCACGAGGTCGACGCCGGCCTGAGCGCGTTCGGCACGCTGGGCAAGCTCGAGCAATATGCCCGCCTCAAGGTCTGGATCGGCCGATTCCGCTTCTACCAGGCCGCCCACGAACGCGACGCCGAGCAGACCGAGGAGCACCAGGCCCTGTCGCACCGCGTCTTCCACCAGCTCAAGTACCTGTCCCGCCAGTATGAGCCCGGCTATATCGAGGCGTTCCGCCAGGACTTCACGACCGACTGGGCGGCGTACGTCGCCGAGGCCCAGGAGCAGCTCCTCCAGGCGTTCGAGAACGGCCGGCGCAATCGGGACGCCGAGAGCCAGCTCTCGCGCGATCGCGAGGCGGCCACCGATCGCGCCTCCCCGCCCGGCGCGATCGCGGCGGCCCCGCGCGCCGTCGTGACCGTGCCCCCGCCCGCCTCGCCGTCGGCCGCCGCCGTCGCGCGGACGAACGCGAACTGCCTCGCCGAGCTGAAGTCCCTGGTGGCGCGGGCCCGGCTCCCCGACGAAGGGCTCGACGAGTTCCTGGATATGCTCAAGCAGGCCGTCAACGACGTCGGGACCACCCATCCCGAGCTGCTCCGCCTGGCCCTGCCGTTCCGCGAACACATCGACGGCGACGACGGCCTGGACGCCCTGCGCCGCAATCTCGAGCGGATCCAGGCCCGCCGCGACGAGACCGCCAACCGCGACGCCTCCGGCACCGATCGCGAGTGAGCCCGGCCGGCCCGCGGCGACCTCGTCGAGCCGAGGACATTCGAGGTCCCGCTGACCCTCCCAACGCCCCGTCGGAGCGGGATGGCTATCCCGCAAATCGCGGGATTATGGTATCGTTCGCCCTGGCTGGCCGGCCGTTCGAGAGGACCTCGGGACGGGGATTCGCCGGTAGGATCGCGCGTCGGCCGGTCGGTCGTGGGGGTTCGCGCGTATGGATCCGGATCGGTCGTTGCGGTCGAGGGGCCAGGGACCGGCGCTCTGGGATGAGGGTCGCGGCCGGGCCTGGGACCGGTCGAGGATCGCGGTGGCGCCGACGGCACGGCCGCTGTTCCGACCGGCGCCGCGGTCGGCGATGGTCTTCCCGCTGGTGGTGCTGGTCGCCGTCCTGCCGGGGCTGCTGGCCCTGAATGCCTGGGACCTGACGCCCCCGGGCCCGCTCTGGGGCCTGAGGGGCCTGGCCGTCCTCGATGGCATGGTGCTGGACCAGGTGCCCGCCGTGGCCGCGATCCGACCGGCGCAGGAGGCCGCCGCCTACCGGGCGGTGGCCTTCCAGCCGCCGCTCTACGCCTGGCTCGAGGCGGCGCTGTTCTGGCTCGACGGCAACCGCGACCCGATGGCCAGCGTCCTGCCCAGCTACGTGGCCGGCGGCCTGGCCGTCATCCTGGTCTACCTCCATGCGCGCCACTGGCGAGGGGCCGGGCTCGGCCTGACGGCCGCGATCCTGGTGGGATTCAACCAGAACCTGCTCC
The DNA here is from genome assembly GCA_963777695.1 of uncultured Planctomycetota bacterium. Taxonomy (GTDB): domain Bacteria; phylum Planctomycetota; class Planctomycetia; order Isosphaerales; family Isosphaeraceae; genus CAVZRC01. Next base: position 2,823,868 of record CAVZRC010000004.1, on the reverse strand, counting down.
TGAGGATGCAAGAGGCGACGCCGAGCACGCTGGCGCTGTGCGGGGTCCTGGCGGTCCTGCTGGCTTATTCCTGGCACGAGCGGGTGATCGCCGAGTCGATGCGCCCCTGGCCTTGGGCCGGCCCGACCGCCTGGGCGATCGCCGGCGGGCTGGCGATGGGCCTGGCCTTGCTCGTGATGGGCGGCCTGGCCCTGATCGCGATCCCGATCATCCTGCTGCACCAGTATTACCTCCGCGGCGCCGCGCCGCCGGCGCCGCCCGGGCGCAGGCCGCGCCGGTGGCGGCTCTCCTGGCGGGACACGCCGGGACGGGTCAACGCCCTGCTGGCCCTGGCGATCGCCATGGGCGTGGCCTTGCCGTGGTTCGTCCTGATGGTCCGGGCTCACGGGTGGGCGGCCATCGCGGCGCTGCGCGTACCCCCCGAGCAATTGCTGCTCGATCGCGGCCTGGGCCTGCCGGCGCGGCTGATCGAGCTGGCGCCGGTGACGCTCCCCCTGGGCCTCTTCGGCGTCGTGCGGGCGATCCGCATGGCCCTGGTTAACGAGTCGAATGCGCGCGAGTCGGTCGGCGGCTCGTTCTGGGTCATCTGGCTGACGGTCGCCGCGCTGGCGCCGACGATCTGGCCTCGCGGGCCGCAGAGTGTCTTCGACCTGGTCTTGCTCGTGCCGCTGAGCTTGCTGGCGGCGCAGACGATCGCCGACCTGGTCAATCGCCGCATCCCGGTCCGCACGCTCACCTGGCTGGCGCCGGCGACGGCCGTCTCGGTCGCGTGGTGGTCCAGCGCCAGCCTGCGCGACGCCATCGACGACGTATTCCACGGCCGGGCCGATTCCGCCACGGCGCTGGGGCTGCACCTGGCGCTGGACCTGGTCGTCATCTCCGTCTCGCTCATCTTCGCGCTCGATCGATGGGCGCGTCGCCGCGACGACCGCCAGCGGCGGGTCCTGGGCGTATTCCTCGCGGTCGTCATGGCCGTCACGGCCGTCAACGGCCTGCTCGAGGTGATGTTCCGCCACGGCATCGACCGCGACCTGCTGGCGCTGCGCACCATGATCCTCCGCCGCAACCGCGACAATCCGTTCCAGGTGGTCGCCGTGGTAAGCCCGCCGTCTTCGGTCGCGGTCCGCAACGCGAGCGGGGCCGTCCCGTTCGGCGAAGGCCCATCGCCCGGCGGCCGGCTCCGATTCATCCTCAGGACCGCGTTGCCCCGCCTGCCGCAGCTCGACCTCGCCGACGTCAACGAACTCCTCAACCTCCCCGACGGCCAGCGCCTCGTCATCCTCGCCGGCACCGACCAGGGTCTCAACCGGACCGTGGTCTCCAAGCTCGGCCTGGAGGCCATCCACCCCGGACGTTCCGGCATCCTCGACGCGTATGCCACCGCCCTGCATCGACCGGCTCGCGGGCGAGGGGTCGGCAGCCCGTAGTCAATTCTCAGACCTCGGATCGCCGAAATCCCTGGAGCAATGAAATTACCGACGCGACCCGACTGGCTCGTGGCCCGTCGCTACTTCGCCTTCAGTGCCCACAGTTCCTTCTCCTTGGCGGCGATCGCCCTCTTCAACTCGTCGGCTAAGGCACGCCGATCGGCGTACTTCGTGAGCGCTTTCTTCAGTGCGAGGAGGTGAGCGGTGAGCAGAGCTTGGTCGGCCGGCACGGCGACGTCCGGCTTCACCCCGGTCCCTTCCCAGTCCGTCTTGGTCACCGGGTTGATCGACCTGCAGAATGGTATGCTGGCGCTGAAGTAGTCGGTGATCTTGTAGATCGTCGTCCCGTGAGCACCGCCGGGAGTCGCTTCACCGACGATCGTCGCCCGCTTCAGCGCCTGCATGTCATAGGCGAGCGCCTCGCCCGCCGAGAACGTCCGGCGGCTGGTCAGGATGTACAGGTCCTTGTCCGCGAACCTCGCGGCCCCTGCGACCGGGTAGCTCCAGATCTGGCGCGTCGTGTTCTCCGGCCGATTGTAGAAATCCGTCAGGTGGGTCTCCTCCATGAAGAAGTAGCTGCAGAGCAACCCCCCGCCCGATTGCCCGCCGCTGTTTTGTCGGAGGTCCAGGATGACGCTCTCGCTGTTGGCCAGGAACGTCATCGCGCCCGCCGCCGTCTCGGCGATCCACTCGGCCGGATAGAAACCGTCCACCTGGAGGAGCCCGATCCCGCCCTCCAGCCGTTCGACTTTCTTGAACTGGTAATTACGCCGCAATCCTCCCTGCCGAAATTCCTCGACCTCCCTCGGATCCGGCTTCTTTTCGGAGTCATAGGGGATCCCCTTCGCGAAGAAGTCGACACTGAGATGATCGTCCTTGCAGACGTCTCGAAGATGCCGGGTCAACGCCCTGGCAAGTTCCTGGCCGCTCGAGACGGTCTCGTACTCCTTCTTCGCCTGACGATCGCGGATCGCCTGCTCCATCTGTCTTGCCACGTCCGGATAGACGTAGATCTTGAGGACCTTCTCGAGCACCCCATCGATGACGGCCGCCCGTTCGGGCCCGCCAATGGCGCGGTCGACTCCCTGGCCGTGCGCCCGGCCGACCATCAACGTACCGGCGACCAGCATCATCGCCACGAACTGAAACCGGGAAGGCCGGTGAGCGGCTCCGCTCGCGGACAGGTACGAGGCTCGCATGGGTTGACTCCTGTGTTGGTGCTCGAATGGGATGCAGGGCTACTCTCTATTATTACCATGAATGAATATAACAATACATTATGGCAAAGACTCGACGACGCAATCGCCCATACCCGCGTTGACCGTGATGACCGGTCCGCCGGAGCCGCGTGACAGCAACTCGTTGCGTTGGTCACCGGAGCTGGGTGAACTCCGCCTCACGCCGTCGGCAAGGACGGCGATGGGACGTTTGCCGACATACCGCAAGGTGAACGCGGCATCCGGCCGCTGAACGATCCGACAACCGCCGGAACGCGTCGTCAGATCCACGCGACCACTCGCGACCCGCGTGAGCTCGATGCCCCCGCTGTCGGTACGCAGGGAGGCGTCGCTCTCCAGATTTGAGATCATGATAGGACCGAGATCGGAGGATGCCGTTACGGATGCCCTGACATTCCGAAGTTGTATGCTCCCGGCGTGAGTGGTCGCTTGCAGCGGCGCGGCAAGATCCGCGCCGTCGACGGGCCCCACTGCGTTATGGATCGCGACTCGCGCCCGAGGCGGGATGGCGATACGCAGGTCGAACTCCACGGCCGGGATCAAAGCGCCCGGGCGGTCTGAGAGGCGAATCTCACGGCCGAGGTGGCTGACGGTCGTGACGCCGGGCGGCGACTCCCCCGAGACGGGATACCGGACGGTCGGATATCGTCCTCCCGGGAGCGCCAGGCCCCAGCGAGAGTCGCCGTCCTCGGTCGGCGCCTCGACCCACCGGATGTCGTCGATCAGGCGTTTGACGTCTCCTGCCGCCAGCTCGCTCACTCGTACCATCGCCGCGACCTCGACCGTCGGCCCGTTGCCGGGCACGAGCTCGACACGGCCGGCGAGGTTCTCGAAGCGAAGCACCTTCTCCCCGCTCGACGGGAAGGACCTGATGATGCTCCTCGTCATTTCGTTCGCGAGGGACCCGGCTTTCGCGCGTGGCGGAGACTCGGCCTTAACCGCCGTCGCGACCCGACCGTTGGGCTGTGACGCGGTCAGTTGCGGGATGGCAATGAGGCCGCAGATCGCCGCCGAGAACGTCGCGGTTGCCGAGCGGGCGACCCTCGAAATCCCGGTCCTTGTCGTGCGATGCTCGTCCAGGATTCCCCGGACTCGATCCTCGAGCGACCAGTGGCGCGTCCACATCGAAGTGGCGCCGCGCGGGGACGCCCCGGGACCGCCGACGGCGAGGAGCAGGAGGACTTCGCAGTAGGAGGCGCGGTCGACTACCGCAATCGCATGGTTGTCGCACACCTCTTCCCGCGCGATTCAGCGTGCGGTTGAACAGATGCGCCAGCGGATGGAACCAGAGGGCGCTCGCGAGGAGCTCCTGAAGTATCACCACGTAATGATCGCCGCGCGGCGAGGTGCGCGAACTCGTGACAGAGGACCGCCAACATTTCGTCCCGGCCCAAACTCCCGGCCCATCCCGCCGGCAGCAGCACAGAGTTGCCGACGACGCCCACCGCGACGGGCGTGGAGACTTCTCTGCTTTCTAACAAACACGGCGGGTGCCGCATCGAAATTCGTTGCTGTATCAGACCGAGCATGGATAGGACTTGATCGCCGGCGACGGGACGCGCGCGCGCCACGATCCGTCGCAGGCGGAGCAACGAGAACCCGAGCCCGGTCACTTTGACAATCGCCCCGAACAGCAACGCCGAGAGCAGGGCGCCGGCCATCATTCGCCCATCGGGCGGATTCGGCCAGATCGGTGCGCGAGGCCCTCGGGACCGCTCGTCCGAGCGTGCGGACGCATTGGCCCCAGGACCGAGTCGAGCCTCGTCTCCGCCCATGGGAGCGATCGCGGGGGCCGGGTGGTCAAGGCTCGCAAAGCGTTGATGCGGCTCGTCCGGCGCCCGCGAACTGACCCGGCCGACCGCGGAAAAGTCGTCGAGCGGTACCCGTCCTGGCAAGTCAAGCCGCCATCGGGACACCGGCAGCACCCGCATGGTCAGCATCGCCGCCGGTACGATGAATGCCGCGACGAGCCCGGCGACCAAGATCGCATGCCGTAACGCCGCGTTTCTCCGTGCCGTGAGTGCCAGCAGGAGCCCCGCCGTAAGGACGAGGCTGACCCGCATCAAGACGTCGATCGCGATCGCGAAATGAAGTGCGGTAAACGTCGGCATGGTGCCTAACTCCACCGGCCTGGTTTCCGGCCCTTCGCTTGTTTGATCAGGGCCTCGATGCGGGCCGCTTCCTCGGCGGACAGTCCCCGATAGTCGAGCAGTGCCGTCATCAACCTCTCCGGCGAGCCGCCGCAGACGGTATCGATCAATTCAATGACCCTTTGGCCAGCCGTGGCGTCCCGAGGGACGACCGCCGAATAGAAGAACGTCCTTCCCACCACGCGATGCTTGAGCCATCCCTTGTCCTCCATCCTCTGGAGCATGGTACGCACCGTCTCCCGCGCCAGCTCGCGTCCATCCGCGAGGAGCCCTCGGACCTCGATGGCGGCGACCTCACCCTTCTCCCAGACGATCTCCATGATCTCGTTCTGGGCGGGCGACAAGGGTTCGTCGGGCAATATCATGGCATCTCCTTGGCTATGCAACGTGGCCATTATGGTTACAATGCGTCACCATGTCAATCCCCCGGTCCAGGGCCCAGAATTGCGATGGAGCGCGAGGTCCAGCACCACCGCCGGATCGTCGTGCGCCAGATCGACCAGGAGGCTCGTCGCCAGGGCGCGGCGGTCATCCTTCGGGCGGAGGAAGCACGCGCTCAGCCCGGGGATCAAGGCGTCTCCGATCGGCCGGACCGCCTATCGCAACCAACCCGTCGGGCCAAGGACGGTCGAGCCGAGGTGCCGATACTTGACACTTGTTTCCTCTCGTGGGGTTCAGTACACTCGTGAACGTAGGATCGGAATCAGCCAGGATCAGAGAGTCGAGGATACAGCAGGGAGGGGGTTGGCGATGGCGATCGGACTGGGCAGGTTGCGGTCAGCCCGGGGGGGCGGACGCAAGTCGGAAACGAGCCGACCGACGATTCGTGAGGTCTGCCTGCTCGGGCTGGACCTCGGCGCACCGGACGAGGGCTGGACGACGGGGCAAGAGGTGACCTGGCAGGGGCGTGGTTACCGGATTATGGCCACCACCACGGCGGCGCCGCGCAACCCGTTGACGGGTCGTGCTCCGATTCGACCCGGCACTACGTGCATCTCGCTCCCTGCAACGGAGATTGAGCGCGAATCGGGGAACGGAGGCCGCGATGGCCCAACCAGGCAGCCGGAAATCCGTGGCATCGGCATCGGCAAGTCTCGAACCGACGAGGACGATGCTGGCCCCGACACCGATCGCGCCGCCGAGCCGTCCGCGTCCGTTGCGCGACCGTGACGAGTCCGACCCGGAGCGTCGGGCCGTCGAGCTGCGCAGCGAGGTCGGATGATCCTGGACGTGTCGGAAGCCGACCTCGAGGCGGCCGAGGCCGCCTATGGTGCCTTCCATGCCACTACCTGGCACTTCCGCAACGCCTGCAACGAAGCCCGGCGCTCCTGGGAGCGTCTCCGTGCCGAGCTGGGGACCCGGACGCTCGAAGGCGCCCTGAATCAGCCGCCGCTGGTGGTGTTGACACTGGGCGCCGACGACGGGCGATCGACGCCAAACGCCTCGCGAGCCTTGCTGGTCGTGATCGCCGGCCAGACCTATTGTGCGCAGCGGGTCGAGGGCACCGAACTGGCCCCGATCCAGTGGCGGCTGACGCGCCTCCACCCGCCGCTCGAGGACGGCCCTTACTACGTCTGCCGGCTCGCCGATCGGACGACTCAATGCGACTGCGCCGAATGGATCTACCAGATCGCCGAGAATGGCGACAGTCGCAAGACGCATTGCAAGCACCTGGCCGCACTCGCCACCCTCGGCTGGATTTGACCGCAACCGCCGGCCTGTGGGACAATGGTGTCCCTACTTTGACGGGCTTCGCCGCGTCGCGGGAAAGCCTTGCGAGTCGGAGGAAGACCGCGGGATGCGCGTCAACAAAACCGAGGCGATTCATGATCGAGTGGTCGAAAGTCTTTGCGGACGCCTTGCCTTACGCATCCTTCCTGGATCGGTACGCCAGCCCGTCGCAACGGACTCGCTGGGACGCGATGCACGGGCGGTTCACTCTCACGGCCGAGCAGCGGAACGTCCTCGGTGGCTTCGCGCGACGGATGCCGGTGCTCTGCCTGACCGGCGCGTGGTGTGGCGACTGCATCAACCAGTGTCCGGTCTTCGATCATTTCGCGCAGGCTTCGAGCCGGATCGACCTGCGCTTCCTCGACCGCGATGCCAGTGCCGACGTACGCGAAGCCTTATCGATCAACGGCGGCCATCGCGTCCCGGTCGTGGTGTTCCTCAGCGAGGACGGGTTCGAGGTGTCGCGATACGGCGAGCGGCCGCTGTTGACGTACCGGCGGATGGCCGCCGAGCAGCTCGGGCCGGCCTGCCCGACGGGCTTCGTCCCGCCGGCCGACGAGGCCCTCGCCGCCGTCACCGCCGACTGGCTCGCCGAGTTCGAACGCGCCCAGCTCATCTTGCGACTCTCGCCGCGGCTGAGGGCGAAGTATGGGGATTGAGCGGGAATTGCAGGTTCCATAATGGCTCACTTTCTTTTCCCTGATTTCTTGAGCGACCCCCAGCAATACCAAGAAGCCGAAGAATTTTGGTCGAAGCATTGGGGGGAATTGGTCCGCGACGTCGGACAGCTCGACCGATGGAAAGCCCCCCATTACACGACGACTTTTGTTAACGGGACACCTTGCCGAGATGGCGATCCCATCTTCAGCGCCGTTGACGTCGCCCGGCGGCTCGGCGTCCGCGTCATCCAATTCGAGCCGACCGGTGTTTCCGGGGAGATCATCTCCTGGCAAGATACCTTCGCGGAGGGAGAGCCGGAGGAGAGCCGGGACCTCGTGATTTCATGCTCGTTGACGGATGAGACGTTCTCCCGGGCGTGCGAACTCATCCGTCGATGGATCACAGCGGGGCATGTCGGCACTGATGCGGATTCCGCGACAAATCCGTCGCCCCTTCCTTATTTCGCGCCCGCCGAGAGGCCGGCTTGAGCTTCGGGGGCTGGGACTGGCGCAGGGGCATTCTCGTCCGCGGTGTGTCCGGGCCGATCTCGACTCACGGCGGCGACCAATGGGGCCAACATGCCGCCGATCGCAGCCGCGATCAACGCCAGCAGGCAATGGCCGACGATCCGGTACGGATCCTCGCCCTCGGGCTGAGACTCATCGTCCAGGCTGGTGATCCGCACGCATCCGTCCCTCACGAAATAATGGAGCCCGAGTTGATCCAGGCAGAGATCCAGGCTCGCCCTCAGCGGGACGCCTTCGATGTCGATCGACACGGGCGATTGCAGGCTCCTCTCCGCCTCTTGCAGGCCGAGCGGGTCGACGTAGATCGGGATGTCTGGCTGTTCCGGATTCGCCGTGGCCTTCTTGACATACTTCAGCACGTCCTCCAGCGGCGTCGGCTCGGGGAACCGCATCGGGATCGGCCGCTCCAGCGCCTTCAAGGCGCCTCGTTCGCCGTGGCGAGTCCCCTGGAGACCGGAGGCAGCAACGGGCGGAGGGCGTTCAGGAACTGATCGGCCGCATACGGCAATAAGACCTGGCCATCATAGGGGGCGTGCATGGGCGTCCGGGATACGTACATGTAGCCGATGCCGAAGAGCGTGGCCCCGATCCAGATCTCCCGGCGTCTACCCCGCCCGAGGATGGCGCCGAGGGCGGCGAGGCCGAGCAGGCTCCAGGTCAACAGGTAAGTCGCTCCGGCCCAGAGGCCCGCGTCGGAAGTCCACCCGATCGCCATCACCGACCGGATCAGGAATAGTCCCGCGAGACCGATGGACACAGGGGCGAGCCACCGCTTTACGATCTGCCGGTCCGCCCGATCGGGTGTGATTTTCGGATCTTCGGAACCAACACCGCTCGAAAGGAAGAAGGCCCGGGCCAGCATGCCCCCCAGGATGGCGGCCAGGAGCGCCCAAAGGCAATGGGCGATATTTGAGAACAGGAAGGCTTCGGGCGCGAAGGAGTTGGGGGGGCCGGGTTGACCTCCCGACTTCGTTCGAAGCCATTCCAGCAAGGCCAGCGTCGGCGGCCTGCGCGTGGACCAACTGCTCAGGTGGGGAGCCACGCACAGAAAGCCCCACCCGAACACGAAGAATCCGAGCCACCACGCTCGCTGGGCCCCCTTGCGGAATACGATGCCGAGGATCGCGACCCCGAGTGCTCCATAGGTCGCCAACGTCATCACGCCGGACCAGGTCTCGTTGGCGTTCCGCAGCGCGGCGAAGCCGATCGCCAGGACCAGCACCACCGCCATCAGCCCGCCGATCGTAAACCGTATCTTACGCATGATGGGACCCTCGCAACGAGTAGGCCGGCGTCAGACCTCGTAGACCCGCCCCTCGCGGAGTGTCTCGATGACGCTCGAGTCCGCGTCGAAGTCGTCGGGGAGGTGCGTGAGCCGCATCCTGGACCGCATCGCCTCGGGCAGGGCCGCGAGTTTGACATAGGGCGTGTGCGACGCGGAGTGGGTCATGGTCGTCGCCTCGTGGACGATCAGGTCGGCGGCGGAGAGCCACTCGATCAGGCCCGGGTCGTAGGCGGAGTCGGCGCCATAGCCCAGCACCCGACCGCCGGCCGTGATCCGCAATGCGTAGGTCGGCACGGCGTGGATCGTCCGCCGGCACTCGATCGAGAACGGCCCGCACTCCACCGGCCTGGCGGTATCCAGGTCGATCAGCTCGAAGTAATCCGCCAGTTGCTTCCGGGCCGGCGGCGTGCCGGGGGGCCCCTGGAGGAACTCCATCCCCGCGGCGAGGAGGCCGTCCCAGGCCCGCGCCGAGGACTCGGGATGCATCAGGAGCTTCGCCGGATGCTCCAGCCCGAAGAACGAGAAATAGCCGAAGTCTTCCAATCCGCAGCAGTGGTCGGCATGCAGGTGCGTGACGGCGGCGGCGCGGATCCGGTCGAGGTCGAGCGGATGGGGCAGGCCGGCCGCGATCGTCGCCTCGCGGAGCATCTTCCGCACCGGGTGCGGGCAGTCGATCAGGAGCCAGTCGTCGTCCACGCCCAGGGCCAAGCACGAGGTGTAGTGCAGGGCGGTGAACGCATCGCCCACGCCCAGCGGAATCAGCAAGACATTGCTCATCGCTCGACTCGTCGGGGACAATGATGAGGATCTCGGCGTCGGCCGATCTTCGGGACAGGGCCGGCTACACGGCCCTCAATTCGGATTCTACCCGCCCGATCGATCGCCGAACAGGAGACGAGCCGAGAGCCTCCCCAGGAGATAACCCCATGCCGACCACGCGAACGCGACTCCGGATCTTGCTTACGACTTCGACCCTGATCCTCGCGAGTCTCATCGGCTCCGAGAGGTGCCGGGCCCAGGATCAGTTAGCTCCCGTGCCACTCACGAGCCGGATCACTCACGTCCAGCCGATGACCGGGATCGTGCTCTGGACGACCTCCGAGCACACCCGCACGAACGCGATCCAGCTCGAGTACAGCTACATGAAATATGGAGACATCGTCACCGAACGCGGCCGGTACGACTGGTTCCCGATGGACCGGATGCTCGACAGGGTGGCCTCCCGCGGACACCAGGGCATCGTGCGGTTCTACTTCGTCTATCCGGGCAACCCGACCACCGTCCCCGCCTACATCAAGGCCCTCCCCGACTATCACGAGACGCGCGGGCGGAGCGAAGACAAGCCGACGGCGTTCCCCGACTGGTCGCACCGCGAGCTCCAGGAATTCACGCTCGATTTCTACGAGAAGCTGGCGGAGCGATACGACAACGATCCGCGGCTGGCCTTCGTCGAGACGGGGTTCGGCCTCTGGGCCGAGTATCATATCTATAGCGGTCCGATGCTGCTGGGCAAGACGTTCCCCGACAAGTCGTTCCAGGCTGCGTTCGCCCGCCAGCTCGGCCGCGTCTTCCGGAAGACGCCATGGATGATCTCGGTTGACGCGGCCGCCGCGTCGCGGACTCCGTACGCCGCGCATCCGGACCTCCTGAAGATCCCGCTCGGCGTCTTCGACGACTCGTTCCTGTGCCAGCAACACCAGCGGGAGAACGAGCCGAACTGGAACCTCTTCGGCGCGACCGATGGAAGCGCGCCCCGGCCGGCGGCGAGATCAGCTATTACACGCCCCACGACCAGGAGCAGGCGCTGGCCGCCGACGGACCGCACGGTGTCGCCTTCGAGAAGGCCGCGGCCGATTTCCACATCACGTTCATGATCGCCAACGACCAACCCAAATATCAAAAAATGGACCGCATCCGCGCGGCGGGCCTCGCTTGCGGCTACAAGTTCCGCATCCTGGCGTTCGAGTCCGGCCCGTCGCGGTCGCGCGTGACCGTCACCAACACGGGGATCGCACCGATCTACCACGACGCCTATCTCGCGGTCGATGGCGTCCGCGCCGAGCGATCGCTCAAGGGCCTGCTCCCGGGCGAGTCCCGGACCGACGAGATCAAGGCCGGCGGGGCCTCGCCCAAGCTGACGATCGCCTGCGACCGACTCGTGGCCGGACAATCGATCGAGTATGAGGCGAATCTGAGAGGGGCGAGGCGATAGGCCGTGAGACAGCCGATCGGCAATCGTTGACAGGCGGACTAACCCTTGCCAAGATAATGCTTTGTCGCAAATCTGATGATGGTGGAAAATGGCTCGCGAAGATTTCTTCGACAGTCTCCTACTTGCGGACCGTCTGCTCCCCCCCATGAAAATGGGCGGGCCAGGATCGCGGACCGACGCTTACTTCTCAGGTGACCCCTGGCTCAGCCCAGATAGTGTCGAAGGTTTCGACCCCGCCGACTTCGCCGATTGGCCCAAGGAAGAAAGAGAAAGACTGAAGCGGGAGGTCGATGCCTTCCTCGCGATCGCCAATGAAGTTCCGCCGAACGAGCCGGTGGCGAGGCGCCAGAGCGAACCGGCCCTCAAACACCTGACCGAGGCCATGAAAATCGTCCGCAACCGACTCGTACCCGAATGGCGCGAAGCCCAGGAGAAGATGCTGGAGGAGGCGACGGCCGCGGCGCAGGCGAAAGGCTGGTATGTCGAGAAGGATGAGAAGAAGATCGAGGAGGGACTTCTTGGTACCTACAAGGCACCTCGGCTTCTCATCAGAAATCCGGAGAAGGAGGTGTGGCTCACTCCCGTTGCCCGCTTCTGCGCCGGGCGACAAGGGGTCGTCGACCTCAAGGTCTCGCCCACCTTCGAAAGGGCGTACATGGTTACTTATCAAGACGGACGTTGGCAGATCGTCTCACTTCAAGGTAAGCAGCATAAAAGGCCATTTACCAGGGATACGTTTGCTAGTATAATAACCAAGCTTTCCCAACTCTGATGCGCCGCAAAGAGTGCCACAATCGCATCGAGCAGGTGATAACCCACTACGAAACCGCGCTTCGCGTGGCAAACGCGCTAATTCGCTTGGCCGAAGACCAGCCGAAAAACCTGCACGGCTACAAGCTCACCCTCGGAGAGATGCGAGCTCTACTCGACGAGTTCCATGACATGTATTTCACCAGGATGTTCGCCTGGTTCGAGTCTGACCTGAGGCAGGGAGCGTTCCATTTCTGTAGGCTCACGCGGCGATCCCCACGTCGTTTGTAAGTGCTTGCCTCTCAAGATGGTTCCATCGCCCGGCCTTGTAGTACGATCGCAATAAGAGGACGGCCTCCGCACTCGTCTTATGCCAGTAGATGCTCGGCCCCTTCAACCGCAGGTTCACCACACGGCGAATCGCACTCTCGATCGCACCACTGCCGATCGGCAACTTCAACCCCGCCACCCGCGCGTAGTCCATCCGACCTTTGCCGATGTTCCGTTTGAAGTAGTCTCGCTCCCGTCTCAATGCCTGGCCGGGGCGGGAACCACACGCGGTATCGATCGCGGCTTGCACCTCCTCGACCTTTCCTTTGAGTAGGTCTCGCCGCTGGCGACCGATCCACGCTTGACGCTCCGACGCCGTCCAGCGGCGCTGTAAGGCCGCGATCTTGCCCAGATGCTCCACCGCATGATAGAAGTCCACTAACTCGCTGACCTGTTCCGGTTTGACCCCCAACCGCCGCAGCAGCGCCCCGACCCGATTCCAGATCCAACGGGCCCCATCGGCGACGAACAGGACCTGGTCCGCTGTGGTGATCTGCAATTCGCGCAGATAGAACTCCATCAATTTGAAGATCGCGTCGGGACCGCCCAGGGTCCCATCGATGACCGCGAGGAAGTCCCGGTCCATCTCCCCCTTCTCATCGACCACGTAGATGATCAGCAATTTCGGCTCGCGCCAGTCGGTGCGATAGCGGTTGTGCCCCTTGGCCGTCTTGGGACCGCGCTTGGTCGTGCGAATCCGAATCCGACCGCCGTCGGTGGAGAGGACGGCGCGACGGCCCGCGACGCTCTCTCCCCAGTTCAAGTTCCCCCCGCGCTGAGCGGCACGGGCCCGCATGGCGAACCGATAAGCGATCGCCCGAATGGTCTTGAGGTCCAGCGGTTGCCCGCGATCGGATAGGACCCGCTCGACTTCTTCCAACGAACCGAGCATCGCCACCAACTTGCTGACCTCCGAGGAGATCGCCGCCGTGCAGCGGTCATGCACGCCCCAGATCAGGAGCATCGGGTACATCCCTTTACCGGCCTTGCCGCGTTCGCAGTTGCGACTGAAGTAGGGCGCCCGGACGATGATCGGGCCGCACGCGGTCCGAAGCGTGACATCGCGTCGGCCTTGATCCTTGATCGTGTGGCCCGCCCCTTGAGCGAAGGAGCGGGCCTGGCGGCGGTTCTCCGAATCGTCGAGGGCGGCTTGCGTCGCCTCGGCCACGAGGAGGGCCGCCAGTTGGTTGGTCAGTGCCGCGATCGCACGCTCCAAGGACTCGAAGTCTTTGGCCGTACGGATCACGCGCCCATCGCGGCGTTTGGTCTCGATCTGCTGCTGGACATCCCGGATCTCGGCCCGAATCTCCGCAAGACGATCGCGCGGTTGCTCCGCAGTCTTCTCGGCCTTTCGCCTTGGGCCGGGTTTGCATTGCACATGGTCGTTCCCCTTGCCACGGGTGTAGGAAAACGACGATTATTGGCGAGGGTGTAGGAGAAGAGAAACCCCCTCCACGGCACCGATTCTTTCGGAATGCTCCCCCTGAGGCATTTCTGGCGGACGACCGTAAGGGACACCAGGCCATCGACAGAGCAGCTCCTGTCCGGGATCGCCGCACGGCGTGGTATCCAGCAAATTTTACTCGCCGATGTCCACGAGGTTCGCGAGTTTCGCAATTATCTCATCCATGAGCAACACGAGGCTCGGAGCCGGATCACCATCGATGTAGCAAGGCACCGCATGAACGCTTTCCTCGCCTGGCTACCGCTGGAATGGTGATGGCGCGGCGAGGGCTCGAGCCGGATGTCATGCGAGCCCCATCACTCGGCAGTGATCTTACCGCGTGGGCACTCACGTTACCTCAGGCAGTCCCATCGCCTTCCGTTTCGCCAAAATATGCGTGACATGATGGGGGACGTGCTCGGCCTCGAGCCTGAGCATCTCCGTGAGCGTGATCAGGCCGCGTTCGCTATGCACGCCGGTGCGCGACCAGGCGGACTCGGGCTGGACGCGGAGCGTCCGAGCCATCTGACCTCGCATTGCTTCCATCAGCGCGAGCTGTTCCTCCAGGTCGGCCTCGTGATAGAACAGCGCGGCCGCGAACCGGGTCTCGTCGTAGCCGATCAGCAACGGCTGTTCCTCGGCGATCACGCGCTTCATCCGGTGGCACCACGCCTGATCGCTGTCGACCAGGTGGCAGACGACCTCGAGCGTGCTCCACTTGCCCGGCACCGGTCGCGCCCGCAATTGTTCCGGGCTGAGGTCGGCGACGGCCCGGCGGAGCCGCGTCACGCTGTCCAGGAAGGCGTCGATCAGGTCGCTGGGAGACGTCGAGGGCATGGACGGACTCTCCGAGAAGGTGGAAGACATCGAGGGAGACCCGGATCATGAGGACACGAATCGGTCCCGACCGGTTCGCGCCGGGAATTCTGCCATGGTATCCGCGCCGGGGTCGCGATGCGTTAGACTATCTCCTTCCGAACGACGGTCAGTAAAGAGATCTCCCCGACGGCGAGGGGGACGGTGCGTTGCGGATCGGGGCGGGTCGATCGGGTGGCCGCCTCGTCCGACGGGATGCGACTCGACCCGAGGCCGAGAGATGAGACTGTCGTGGCTGTCGAACCCCTGATCAACGAGTCCGAGATCCGAGACCGCCTGGTGGAGATGGGCCGTCAGATCGAGGCGGATTACCAGGATAAACCGCTCACGATCGTGGCCGTCCTCACGGGGAGCCTGATCGCCCTGGCGGACCTGGTCCGCCAGATCCGCATCCCGCTGCGCATCGCCCTGGTCCAGGCCAGCAGCTACCGGGGGGCGACGACGACCGCGACCACGCTCGTCATCAACGAGGCCTTCGCGCCCGACGTCAGCGGCCGCGACGTCCTCCTGCTCGACGATATCCTCGACACCGGGCAGACGCTGTCCACCCTGGTGCAGCATATCCGCGATCGCGGCGCCGCGACGGTCCGGACCGCCGTGCTCCTCCGCAAGGTCGGCCGGCAAGTTGTCCCGATCGAGCCCGACTATTGCGGCTTCGTCATCCCCGACGCCTTCGTGGTCGGATATGGCCTGGACTTCAACGACGAGTATCGTCACCTGCCGTATGTCGGGGTACTCCAGCAGTAGGCGGTAGACGACAGGATGAGACTGGCTCTGGTCACACGCCGGTATCCGCCGCTGATCGGGGGCGCGGAGAAGGTCTTGAGTTATCTGGCGACGGCCCTGGCGGCCGAGGGCGCCGACGTGACGGTGCTGACCTCGCGGATTCCGGAACTCGGCCTGGCCGAGAGTGAAGAAATCCCGATCGAAGCGATGGGTCAGGCGCGACGCAAGCCAGGCGAACCTCCGGGCCGCCTGAGGGTGGTGCGGCTGGCGACCTCCGGCCTGCGGTTCGTCGGGACGTGGCTCTACATGCAAAACATCCGCCGATGGTTCGATGACAACCCGGTTGACCTGGCGTATGTCTCGATGCTCAAGCACGACGCCTATGCGACGATCGGCGCCGGGCGTCGCCTGGGTTTCCCGGTCGTCCTGCGCCCCGAAGGCGCGGGAGCGACGGGCGATATCGCCTGGCAAGGCTGGGGCAACTTCGGCCGGAGGATCGGGCGGAGGTGCCGCTCCGCGGACGCTTTCGTCGCGATCTCCAGGGCTGTTGAGGACGAGCTGCTCGCAGCCTGGCGCGGCGGGACCCTGGGCGAATCGTCGCTCGATCGGATGATGCGACGCCCGAGGTTGCAACCGCGGATCGTGTCGCTGCCCAACGGGGTCCCGGTCCCGGCGACGCCCTGGCAAAGGCGTCCCGACTGGCGTGCGTCGCCCCGAGCGGCGTTCGTCGGCCGGCTGGCTCCCGAGAAGGGCCTGGATACCTTGATCGATGCCTGGCCCGGCGTCCGGGCCGCGCATCCCTCGGCCCGGCTCATCTTGATCGGCGAAGGCCCCGAGCGTGCCTCGCTGGAAGCCAGGGTCGCGGCGCGCGGACTGGCCCTCGGGCCGGGCCAGGCCGTCGAGATGCCCGGCGCCGCCCCCGACGCGACGGCCGCGCTCCGCGACGCCGACCTGTTCGTCCTCCCGTCGCGAGAGGAAGGCATGAGCATCGCCCTGCTGGAGGCCATGGCCGTCGGCGTGCCGGCCGTCGCCTCGTCGATCGCCGGCAACCGCCGGCTCATCGGCGACTTCAAGCACGGACGACTCGCACCCCCCGACGATCCCGAGCGGCTCGCACGCGCGATCAACGAGCAGTGGGCGAACTTCGATCGCGCCTTCCACATGGGTCGAGCCGCGCGGAGTCGCGTCGAACAGGAATTCTCCATACGGATCGTAGCACGTAAGCATCTGGAATTATTCCAATCCATAATCGGTAGTTGCGAGTGGCGGGTCTCGAGTAGCGAGTGAAGGGAAGAAGATCGGATTTGCTCGCGACTCGTACATGCCCGAGCCCGAACGCGGCCCGGATCGGCTCGCTACTCGCCACCCGCAACTCACAGCTCATCGACCAATGACCAAACTAAAAGTCTTGCAACTGATCCCGACGCTCGACCGCTCGGGGGCCGAGAAGCAGATGGTGATGCTGTCCAAAGGGCTGCCGCGCGACCGGTTCCGGGTCGAGGTGGCGGCCCTGACGCGATCGGGGCCGCTCGCGGCCGAGCTGGAGGCGGCGGGGATCCCGGTCACGGTGATCGGCAAATCGTTGAAGGTTGACCCGATCGCGCTGGCCCGCCTGGGTCGATTCTTGAAGGCCGGGTCGTTCGACGTGGTCCAGACCTGGATCTTCGCGGCGAACACTTATGGGCGGGTCGCCTCCCGGCTGGCCAGAGTCCCGGTGGTGGTGGTGGCGGAGATGGCCGTCGACCTGTGGAAGGGGCGTCTCGACCGGGCCGTTGACCGTCGGCTGTCGACGTGGTGCGACCGACTGGTGGGCAACTCGCACGCGGTCGTCGACTTCTATCGAGGGCTCGGCGTGCCCGAGGACCGGCTGGCGATGATCTATTCCGGGATCGGCGACGAGGAGCCGCCGCCGGTCGACCCGCGCGGTCCGCGCCGAGTTCGGGTTCGCGCCGAGGCGCGTCTGGTCCTGTTCGCCGGCCGGCTGGCCGAACAGAAGCGCGTGGACGACCTCCTGAAGGCGCTCGACCTGCTCCAGCACGTCCAGCCCGACATCCGCACTTTGATCGCCGGAGACGGCCCGCTGAAGGAGCGGCTGGAAGAGACCGCTCACGGCTATGCACTCGATGCCCAGGTCCGATTTCTTGGCCATCGCAACGACGTCCCGCGGCTACTGGCCGCCGCCGATCTCCTTGTGCTGCCCAGCTCGTACGAGGGGCTGCCCAACGTAGTCCTCGAGGCGATGCGATTCCGCAAGCCGGTCGTCGCCACGGCCGCGCCGGGGACCACCGAGGTCGTCGTCGACGGCGAGACCGGCTCGCTGGTCCCGGTCGGCGACGTGATCGTTTTGGCCCGTGCAATCCGCGACCTCGTCCGCGACCCCGCACTGGCCCGACGCCTCGGCGAGGCCGGCCGCGCCCGCGCCGAGTCCCACTTCGGCGCCGATAACATGGTTGCCCAGTTCGCCGAACTTTACGAGCAACTGGCGAGAGCGAAAGGGATCGGCAATCCGTAGAGCGGATTCCACGACTGAAGCCGTGCGATTCGAGTTGACAACCGCACAGGTTCGCTCCAAAATCATCCAGGGAATCCTCTCGGGCGATTGGGAGTCGCAGGCCATGGGTCCAACCAAAGAATTGATCGATGATATCTATCGGGAGCGAGTGCTTCGAGCCCGGAGGACGCCGATCGAGCAGAAGATTCTGGCGGGCGCCGAACTCTTCGACTCCGCATGCGAGGTGACCTGCGCCGGAATTCGTCATCAATACCCCGAGGCCGATGAGGCCAGGGTGCAGGCTATCCTCCGTGAGCGACTCGCCCTGGGGCGTCGGCTGGGGTCCAGATGATGACGAGTCGTGAAGCCACCCTGAAAGCGATCGAAACGCTGGAGGACTGCGGGATTCCGTACGTGCTGGTCGGTTCGAACTCCAGCAGCGCTTAGGGAATACCGCGCTCGAGCCATGATGCGGATTTCGTGAGTAAGGTGATGGGAGATCGGTCATGCCTGTACACGATTGGACGCGAGTCAACGCCGGGACGTTTCACGACTTCCACTGTACCTGGACCCCCGAGATCAAGAATCGGCTCAACGAGGGCCTACTCCCGCCCGCTTATTACGCCCAGGTCGAGCAGGTCGTGGGCGAGATGACCGCGGACATCCTGACCCTTCGCACCGAGTCGGCCTTCGAAATGCTCGACCCCGATGATGGGGGCGGCACGGCGACGGCCGTGGCAACCGTCCCTCCCAAGGTGCGTTGCACCGCGGAGCTCGAGATCGATTCCTACGCGGCCAAGGCACGGAAGATCGTGATTCGCCATAGCAGCGATGACCGGATCGTTGCCCTGATTGAGGTCCTTTCTCCGGGGAACAAGTCCAGCCAGGCAGCTTTCCAGACCTTCGTGAAGAAGACGGCTACCGCGCTCCGGCAAGGCTGTCATCTCCTGTTGATCGACCTCCTGCCCCCGGGACCGCGAGATCCTCAGGGCATCCATGGCGCACTCTGGTCCGAATTGGGGGATGACTCGTATGTTGCGCCGACGGACAAACCACTGACGCTTGCTGCCTACTCCTCCGGACCGAGGAAAATCGCATACTTTGAGCCGTTGGCCGTCGGCGATCTCCTGACACCGATGCCATTGTTCTTGACCGCTTCGACCTACGTGCCCGTGCCGCTGGAAGAGACTTATCAGGCGGCCTATCGCGGCGTGCCGCGCCGCTGGCGCGAAATACTGGACACGTCGCATTAGCCGACCCCAATCGGTTCGGTGACGACGGCCCTCACGGAGAATGCCGGCTTCGATGCCGTCGGCAGAACACGAGATCATTCAAGTCCGCACTGCCGTCTCGCCGGACGGACTCGGCTTGGGGGCGGTCGCGATGGGGGCGCGGAGCGACTCGATGAGCGACGTATAAGCGAGCGTCAACTGGCGGCGGCTGAGAAGGCCGAGCAGGTGCGCGGGGTCCTTCGGGTTGACGACGGGAAGCTCGTCGATATTCAGCTCGGTCATCCGCCGCAGGGCCGTGTGGAGGTTGTCCTCGGGCGTGACGGTGAGCACGGGCCGATGGGCGATGTCGTCGGCGAGGACCAGCGGCCCCCAGTCGGAGCCCACCAGGGCGATCCGCAGGTCGCGGAGCGTGAAGATGCCCGTCAGCCGGCCTTCGCGGTCGACCACCGGGAAGAGCGTCTCGGTCGACCGGGCCACGAGGTGGATCAGGTCGCGGAACGGCGTCGAGGCCGGGACCGTCTCGATGCCCAGGGTCCGCACGCCCACCTCGCCGACGGTGAGCTGCTCCAGGACGTTGACCACGAAGTCGCCCTGGTGCGCCGGGCTGTCGATCGGGGTGGGGACCTGCTCCTCGTAGATCGTCCATCGGCGAGAGAGCGCCATGTTCAGCCCGCAGGCGATCATCAGGGGGACGAGCAGGCTATAGGAGCCGGTCATCTCACTCACCATGACGATCGAGGTCAGGGGGGTCTTGGAGACGCCGGCGAAGAAGCCGCCCATCCCCACCAGGACGAACGCGGCGACGAACGGCCCCGGGTTGGCCGAGGCCCCGGGCACCCACGGGAGCAGGAACTGGCCACAGGCCCCGCCGAGCATGCCGCCGATGAGCATCGACGGCCCGAACACGCCGCCGCTGCCGCCCGAGCTGATCGTCAGGCCGGTCGCCACGATCTTCAGCACGGCCAGTGTCAGCAATGTCCACATCGTCATGTGGGGGACGAAGGTCGCCTCGCCCGGCAGGGCCAGCTCGGGGGACATGCCGATCGCGCCCCATTGCACCCAGCCGTAGCCGCCGGTCATGACCTCGGGGAACTTCAAGGCCAGCAGCCCCAGCAGCAAGCCGCCCACGGCCGGCTTCAGGTGCCTGGGGATCGGCATCGGCTTGAAGAATCTGTCCCGCATCCCGTAGAACACATGGACATAGAGCCAGCCCATCGCCGCGCACGCCAGCGTCAGGATGACGAACAGCGGGATGTCCCAGAGGCCGTGGAAGGCCATGTCGCGAGGCAGCATGAAGATCGGCTTGGGGGTGATGAACAGCGCGAACGTGGAGTAGGCGACGATCGAGCTGGCCAGGCAGGGCAGCAGGGCCGCCGACTCGAACGCCGTGGAGGAATAAAGGACTTCGCCGGCGAACAGCGCACCGCCCAGCGGGGCCCGGAAGATCGCCCCGACGCCCCCGGCGGCGCCGGCGAGCATCAGGAGCCGGCGATCGGTCGGCGGCAGTCTCAGCAGGCTCGCCAGCAGCGAGCCGAAGCCGGCCCCGATCTGGGCGATCGGGCCCTCCTGTCCCGCCGAGCCCCCCGTGCCGATCGTGATGATCGAGGAGATGGTCTTGATCAGCGGCACCCGGGCCCGAACCAGCCCGCCACCCCGATGGAACGACCGGATCATCGCGTCGGTCCCGTGCCCCTCCGCCTCGGGGGCCCAGGTGAAGACCAGCACGCCCGAGATCAGGCCGCCCACCGCCGGGATCAGCACCACGAGCCACCAGGGATAGGGATAGCTGACCGCCTGGGGATGCCCCTCGCCCGTCGGCGGCATCTGGAAGTGGAGCCAGCCGCCGAGCACGAGGCTGTACATGAACTGCAACGCCAGCAGGAAGCCCACGGCGCCCAGGCCCGCGACCACGCCGACCAGCGGGCTGCACAGCGCCACCCGCCCGATCCGCGGCGACGACCAGAGCGCCGCCAGCCGATTGACGAGCTCGCGGAGCCAGGCGAAGTCCCGATCGTGTCCCGGGGTGGGCGGTTCCTTCGATTGCGACATGGATGATCGGTCCTCGATGCGGGGGGATAGTCTCGGCCGGCGCCCACAAGTTGAGCCTCTATTCAACGATAGCATCCGCGATCCGAGAGGATAGGGAACCATTCGAGCCGATCGGACCACTCACGTCCAGCATCCTGTTGACCTCCGATAGGGAGGATGGTGGCTCGCGACGATCGCGGCGACCTGTCAGGAACCGTCGGA
Organism: uncultured Planctomycetota bacterium; assembly: GCA_963777695.1. Taxonomy (GTDB): domain Bacteria; phylum Planctomycetota; class Planctomycetia; order Isosphaerales; family Isosphaeraceae; genus CAVZRC01. Next base: position 2,802,539 of record CAVZRC010000004.1, on the reverse strand, counting down.
TCTTTGCTTCTGCCGGCCCCCCGACCCGGGGATTGAGGCCCGGATCGCGAGGATATGGAGCGAGACGGCAAGGGGCGCGAAGAACCCCGGGATGAACATGAAGGGGAACGTGCTAATGGCCCTGTTGGGAATTTCGGCGTGGATGATGTTGAACGGACCGGGGGCCGTCAGGGCGGAGCGGACCACGACATTGGCCAGCGCCAGGAGTCCCAGCGCGTTCCAGGCAAGCGTGAGCTCCCGGCCCGGCCGCCCCCTCGTGGACAGCCAGGCGACCAGGGGCGCCGATGCGCCGATGAGGATGTCCACATTCGAGCCCTCGAAGGTCAGAGTCCTGGGGGCGAGGCCTTCGATCCAGAGCCGATGGAGGAACAGTTCCACGCCGATGCGAAAGCCCTGCATCCCCACGAGGACAGGGAGCGGAAAGGCGAGGGCGACGCGCGCCCCCGCCGATGATCGCACCAGGACCACACCGATGAACAGGAAGACCGGGACCAGGATGAAGGCGATGCCGGGAGGACGGCCTGGCGCGTTGCCGATGGCGCCGAAATATCCCAGCAGCCCGACATAAAGGAGCCAGGCCGGGAGCGCCATCAGAACACCCATCGTGGTCCGGCGCGGAAGATAGCACGCGCAGAGCGACACGACGACGACCGCCGTGATCGCCAAGAATCCCAGGAACAATGCGGCCGTCATGCCGTGCCTCCCGCGAGAAGGCGCCCGTCGGGCCGCGGCGCGGATTCGGGGCCGTGCTCGAGCTTCCAGCGCTCGTCGTCGATGGAGAGCCGAGGGTTGGTCGGCACGGGGTGGAGCTGCCCGCGATCGTATCGGTCCAGATCGTACCCGGGGTGGAACGGGACGAGATTGAAGTTCGCGAAGGCGCGGAGGCGATTGGCCAGGGTCGGCCGGGCGAACGGTAGCGCGGCATAGCGCCTGACCGTCGTCTCGAAGTCCTCGGCGGGGCGGCCCGTGACCTCGAGAACGACGTCGTTCGTACCGCCACCGAACTCGAAGGCCCCGAGCCGGTGCTCCTGGAGATAGTAGCGATAGCCGCTCAACAAGAAAGGATCGACGCCCTGCATGCGGGCGAGCTTCAGGAACATCCACATCGGGACGTTGATGGGGCGGACCCGGCTCCCGAGTACCTTCCGGATGATCGCAACCATGTCGACGGCGGACAGCAAAGCCGGACCCGTCGGCCGATAACTCTTGCCGGCATGGCGATCCGGATCGATCAACGCCGCGACGACGACGCGGGCGATATCCTCATTCGAGACGGGCGCGCTCCGACTGGCGCCCGTCAGGACGGGATAGACCCCCAGCAGGGCCGCGAAGTCGATCACGCGCAGGAAGTTGTCCGCGAAGAAGCCGGGATTGATGATCGTGTGGGCAACACCGGGGATCATGGAGAAGACGTGGTCGACGAGCCACGTCTGCCGCGTCGCCAGGGACGGATGCGAAGGGCTCGACAGCCACTGGCTCATCTGGACGACCGATTCGAGCCTCGCCTCCCTCGCGGCGACGGCGAAGGCCGCGGCGCTCTGGATCATGTACGGATGGAAGATCGGGAGGTAGTAGGCGCGCGCCGTCCCCCGCATGGCCTCCAGGAGCTGGTCGGGGTCGAACAGATCGGCGACGACGGTCTCCGCCCCGAGGCGATCGAGCCGCTGGCTCCTGGCGTCTCGCGACCGGACGATGGCCCGGACGGGCCAACCCCTTTCGAGCAATTGGGCGACGACGGCGCCGCCGGTATGCCCGGTGGCGCCCGCGACGAGGATGGTCGGGCGATTCGTAGTCATGAGGATCTCCCTTGAAGGTCGAAGTCTGGCGGAACCCGGGAAAAACCGACGATCACGGCAGGGCCGAGAGCGGCCGGTCCCGATGAGCAATGACCTGGTGATAGGTCTTTCCCCGGCTCATCCCCAAAAGCCATGCGATGGGACGGATCGCCAGGGCGAGGGCGATCACGTCGCCGAGTCGCGGGGACAGGGCTTCGCCGATCAGCAGCATGTTCGCCATCTGGGGCAAGACGACCCGGCGCTTGCCCCGGCGTACCGCCGCGACGACCGCTTCTCCGACCTGTTCGGCCGAGAGCGGGGTCATGTGCCGGAAGGGGGGCGGCATCCGCGATTCGTCGGCATCCCGCAGCAGATCGGTCGCGGTCAGGGCGGGATGGATCACCGAGACCCGGATCTCGCTGCCGGCCAATTCCTGGCGAAGTGCATCGGAGAACGCCGAGACGGCATGCATCACGATCGCGTAAGAACCGAACCCCGCGAACGCCTTGCGGCCCATCACGGAAGACATGTTGACGATCGCCCCGGACCCTTGCTCACGGAAGACGGGGAGCACGCTCCGCGTGGCGTGAATCATGCCGAAGAGGCTCGCCTGGAACGTCTGCCGGACGTCCTCCTCGAACGCTGCGGCGTCGACGACGCCCACCCGAGCGATGCCCGCATTGTTGACCAGCACGTCGATCCGACCGAAATGAGCCCTCGCCGCGCCGACCATCGCTTCGACCGAGTCGCGGGAGGCCATGTCGGTCGGGATCGCAATGACCTCAGCCCCTATCTCGCGAAGCTCCCTTTCGACCTCCCGGAGCTTCTCCACCGAGCGGGCCGCCAGGACCAACCTCGCGCCCCGGCGGGCGAATGCCAGGGCGATGCCTCGCCCGATCCCTCGCGAGGCTCCCGTCACCAACACGACCTTGTCCCTTAGATCGACCTTCATCGCCCTCTCCTTTTTGGTGTACATACACCAAAGTAGCCAAAAAAATTTCCACCCGCCGTTCGAGCACCTTCCGTCAACCGCCGGCCCCGCCCATGAGGCCATCGGCTACCTCCCGGACCGCCCGGACGCCAGCATCCCCCAGCAAGCGAGCGGCCTTCTCCTGGGCCGCCCTCCAATCGACCATCAGCGAGTCGAGCTTCTCTCGTCCCGCCTGCGTCAGGGTCACCTCGCGGATTCCCTTCGCATCGGACGACACCGCTCGTACCCAACCGTTCTCGAACAACCGGTCGAGATTGCGGCTCACCGTGGATCGCTCCAACTGAAGGACCTCTCCCAACTTCGTCGGAGAGCATGGGCCGACCTTACCAACGGCCGCGAGTAGGTTCACCTGAGCGATGCTGACTCCGTGCCCCTCGACGGCGCGATCGTAGATCGACGTAACCGCCCTCCCGATCAGCCGTATGCGAACGGCGAGGCAGTCACGTACCATCTCGTCAATCGAACCAGTCGGCGTTTCCATGACCACATTGTTGCACATACAACAAGATTGTCAAGGACTCTCTCCTTCGAACGGATTGCATGTCCAGAACGCAATAGCCGGGATGACGCCCCGCGTGCGACAATGCCGGATCGGTCGGCATCTCGCCCGGGATGGATGCGGATGGGCGTCTTGGTCGCAGGATCTTGACTGGTGAACGGGGAGGGGCTCGAACGATGTGCGGCATCTGCGGCGCGGCCTGGACCGACCCCAATGGGGCGCTGACGTCGGGATCCCTCCAGGCCATGAGCGATCGCCTGGTCCATCGCGGCCCGGACGACGCCGGTGCCTATCGCGACAATCATGCCGCGCTGGGATTCCGCCGACTGTCGATCATCGACTTGGCCGGCGGCCATCAGCCGCTCTCCAATGAGGACGGCACCGTCTGGACGGTCTTCAACGGCGAGATCTACAACTATCCCTCGCTGCGAAGGCGCCTCGAGGCCAAGGGGCACACGCTCCGCTCGCAGGGCGATACGGAGGTCCTGGTGCATCTGTACGAGGACGAGGGGACGGGGATGTTCCGCCTCTTGCGCGGGATGTTCGCCCTGGCGATCTGGGACGCCCCCCGCCGCACGCTGGTCCTGGCTCGCGACCGGATGGGACAGAAGCCGCTCGTCTACCGCCACCACGGCGGTCGCCTGACGTTCGCCAGCGAGCTGAAGGCCCTGATGGCCCTGCCCGAGGCCGACGTCCCGCGACGGGTCAACCCCGTGGCACTGGACCATTACCTCTGCTACGGCTATGTGCCGGCGCCCGGACGATCCTGGAGGGGACGAGCAAGCTGCCCCCGGCGCATTATGCCGTCTGGCACGACGGCACCCTGGCGATCGAGCGGTACTGGGACCCCGACTGGAACGCCGAGCGCGAGCGGCCCCTCGATGAGGACATCGACGAGCTGCGCGCGACGCTCGACGACGCCGTGCGCGAGCAGATGATCGCCGACGTGCCGCTCGGGGCGTTCCTCTCGGGGGGCATCGACTCGACGATCATCGTCGGGCTGATGCAACGGGCGTCGAGTCAACCGGTGAAGACATTCGCGATCGGCTTCCCCGACCCGAAGTACGACGAGACGCAGTACGCGGAGCTCGCGGCGCGTCACCTCGGGACCGAACATCAGACGTTCATCGTCGAGCCCAAGGCGTGGGAGACGATGCCCGATCTCGCCTGGCAGTTCGACGAGCCGTTCGCCGACAGCTCGGCCCTGCCGACGTGGTACGTCGCGCGAGACGCGGCGGTCGGTGACCGTGGCGCTGACGGGCGACGCCGGAGACGAGCTCTTCGGCGGCTACGACCGGTACCGAGCCCTCGCGCTGACCGAGCTGTTCCAGCGGCTGCCGGAGGCCCCGCGCCGTGTGCTCGGCGGGACCATGGTCCGCGTGCTGCCCCGCTCGGCCCGGTCGAAGTCCCGGCTGCGAGGGGTCCAGCGGCTGTTCGAAAACATCAACGAGCCGGCCGAGACGCGCTACCTGGGATGGATGACGACCTTCGACGAGTCCGCACGGCTGGCGCTCTACTCCGACGACCAGCTCGACCGGCTGGCCTCGGCCGCGTCGATGCACGACGATCCGACGGAGGCCGACCCGTCCGCGATGCTGGGCGCGGCGTTCGCCGCCGCCTTGCGGCGCGACCGGGTCACCCGCGCCATGGTCGCGGACATCCTGACGTACCTGCCCGGCGACTTGCTGGTCAAGGTCGACCTGGCCAGCATGGCGCACGGCCTCGAATGCCGGGGGCCGTTCCTGGACCACCGGGTCGTCGAGTTGGCCGCGGCCATGCCGGTCGGCCGCAAGCTCGGGCTCCGGTCGGGCCGCTCCAAGGTCGTGCTCAGGCAGGCGTTCGCCGACCTGCTGCCCCCGCCGATCCGGGCCCGGTCGAAGATGGGATTCGGCGTCCCGATCGGCCGATGGTTCCGCGACGAGCTCAAGGACGAGCTCAGGGGCGTGCTGCTCGACCCGATCTGCCTGGGTCGGGGATTGTTCCGGCCCGAGGCGATCCGCAAACTGATCGACGAGCATGTCGAAGGGAAACGCGAGCATTCGTTCCGCCTCTGGGCACTCTTGGTCCTGGAATTGTGGTTCCGCAGGCATATGGACACACCGTCGCCGAGGGAAGGTCATCGAAGTCTGCCGGACGGCGACTGAGATTCGCGGCCTCCCTTCGCCCGGCTATCGGCCGGCGGGGAGGACGCTGGCCTCGATCGGGACGACCTCCTCCTGGGGGAACGTGCGGAGGAATCCCAGGTAGGCGGCGCCCATCGCCCCCGCGAACCCCGAGAGCGACCCGTCGGCGAGCACCGTCTCTCGCAGGATCTCGCCCAGCGTGTGCCGACGGAACTCCTCCTCGAGGGCCTGGCGGACCAGGCTACAGCACGAAGGGACCTCTCCGGCCAGGATGATCTTCTCCGGGGCGAACAGGTTGGCCAGGTTGGCCGCGACCATCCCCAGGTCCTTCCCCACCTGCTCGAGGAGGTCGCGAATCCGGCGGTCGCCCGCCTCGGCGGCCTCGACGAGATCGCCCAGGGACAGGTCGTCCCCCTTCTCGAGCAACGACTTGCGCAGGGGTGTCTTCCGCTCGTCCTTCAGCAATCGGATCGCCTGGCCCACGATGCCCTTGGCGGAGACGAGCTCGGTCATCGTCCGGGGATGATCGCCCTGCGGGAAGACCGTCCAGCCGACCTTGCCGGCGAGGCCGCCGTGGCCGGTATAGATCCGGCCGTCGATCACGATGCCCATGCCGATCCCCGATCGCGCGGCCAGGCACAAGGCGTGGCGATGTCCCCGGCCGGCCCCGCGGAGCATCTCGGCGAGCGTCAGCGCCCGGATGTTCTCCTCTATGAGGACCGGGCAGTCGAAGTGCGGCCGGAAATGGTCGAGCAGGGGGACGTCCAGGAAGTCGGGTATCAGCGAGTATCGCACGACCCGGCCACGCAGGCAGTCCAGATGCCCCGGAGCCGCGACGGCGACCGCGAACAACCGATGAGCCCCCGCCTGCCGCGCCGTCGCCTTCGCCGCATCCAGGACGACCTCCAGCACGGCCTCCCGGCCCAGGCCCGCCTTGAGGCCGACCTCCTTCTGCGCCAGGATCTCCCCGGCGAAATCGGTCAAGACCGTGCGGACCCGCAGCGCCTCGAAATCGAGCCCCAGGAATCGGCCGTGGGCCGGGTTGAGCCACACCGGCACCGGCGAGCGTCCCCGACGCGTCGGCCCCGGGTGGTCCTCCAGCAGGACGCCATCGCGGAGGAATTCGTCCACATAATTCCCGACGGTGGATGTATTGATATTGAGCTTGCGGGCGAGGTAGAAGCGGGAACACCGCCGCTCGCGGAAGATCGTGTTGAGGATCCCATGCTTGTTGGCGATCAGCTTCGATTCCCGAGGCCGATGGCGTTGGATCACGCTCATGCCGGATGATTTCTCGAGGGGATGGCCGCGGTCCCGGCGGGTGGCCGGCGGCTTCGACGGCCGTCGGGACTCCGCGATCGATCGGGCGATTATACGATGTGATCCCGCGACCAGGAAGGGGGCGGAGGCGAGGCGCCCCCGCCCGGCGAGCCCGGTCAATAGGAGTCGGACGAGATGACCTCGCCGTTGGCCCTGGTGCCGAGCGACCACCAGGTGGCCTGGTTGATCGAACTCTTGACGAACCGGACGCTGCCGTCGCCCATCAGGGTGTTCACGCCGCCGGGGTGATTGCTGTTGGCGTTGGCGAACGTCGCATCGTTGGGATAGCCGCCCGAAGTGTATCGGCAATCGCCCCAGTTGTACTGCGTCGAGTTCGGCGTCGCGATCGTGTTGAACATCGTCATCCCCAGCGAGCCGACTTCCCAGAAGATCCCGCGACAGTTGCTGAGGCCCTTGCGACCCTGGATCGCGATCGTGCAGGCTTGCAGCCCGGCGAGGATCGCGGCCGGGTTCTGATTCGCGTCGTACTGCTGGGCGGCGCCGCCGGCGCCGGCGACCCCGGTGGTCGAGGTGCCCCCGTAGTTGGTGGGCATCCCCGAGTTGTCGACCGAGCCGGCATTCGACCCGCCGAAGTTGCTCACCAGGCCCTCGGAATAGGCGATGGTGTTCGACGTGCCGTCGGTGACGTTCTGGATGCCGTAGCTGATGTACCACCAGAACAGCCCGGTACTCCCCTGGGTGGCCCAGAGGTTGGTCGGCGCCGTGTTGTTCGGCGAATTGGTCGTGGTCCCGGCCGAGGCGAGATAGCTGACGTCGAGCATATCGTTGCGGTTGTCCGCCGTCCGGAGGACTTGCAGGCTCCCGGCGTTCGGGTCGGACGGGCACAGGTAGACCGTGATCCGCGTGCCGGTCACCGTGGAATTCGCATAAAATCCATAGCTGTTCGCACCATTATTGCCGAGCATGAAATTGGCCGCGTTGTACAACGGCGTCTGCTCCAGGGCGCCGAGCATCAGGGCGTGGCCGCTCCAGCAATCCCAGTTGTAGGTGGTGATCGGGCCATATCGCGACACCCCCAGCGGGAAACAGCCGATGGACGAATGGTAGTTGTGCATCCCCAACCCGATCTGCTTGAGATTGTTGGTGCACTGCATCCGCCGGGCCGCCTCGCGGGCCGATTGGACCGCGGGCAAGAGCAGGGCGATCAGCACGGCGATGATCGCGATGACCACCAGGAGCTCGATCAGCGTGAAACCGTGGCGCAACGCGCGGACGTTCGCTCCAGACATACGAACCTCCTTCGACCCTTCGATGAGATGTGTGAGGGCATTTCGATCTCTCCTACAGAAAAGACATGGCGACCCTGCCTCGTCAAGAGAAATTTTTGTAAACAGAATAAAGACGAGCGGCATACCATCGACGTGGCAAGCCGGAGGCCGGCGACCGGACCCCGTCGAGGCGACGTCGTGGAGGCTCGAACCGGCTACCGGGCGGCGGGCCGGGGCCTGGAGTTACCGTCTTTGCGGAGGGGCACGATCGTGCGGACCTTCTCCTGGATCCGGCCGACGAAGGGGATGATCCGCAGGAAGTTGGACTGGATGAACAGGATGGCGACGAGGTCGCGGTCCTCATCGAGCCAGGGGGTCGTGCCGAAGTAGCCGGGGTGGCTGACGACGTGGGCCCGGCCCTTATCGTCGAGCCGGTCGAGGAAGAAGGCCAGGCCGTAGTCCTTGCCATACGGGCCGGACATGAGCAGCTCGAGCTTGCCCTGGCGGGTATGCATCTCGGCGACGGCCCGCTCCGAGAGGATGCGACGGCCGCGATAAGTGCCGCCGTCGAGGTGCATCTGGTAGAACGCGGCGAAGTCGTCGAGGGTCGAGGTCATGCCGCCGCCGGCCATGATGAACCGGCTCTCGCCGCCGGGGAGCGTCGGGCCGGCCCGCAGCGCCTGGGCGCCGAAGGAGACGTAGCGTGTGTCGCGCATCCCCAGGGGTTCCAGCAACTCGGTGCGGACCAGCTCCTCGAACGGCCGCTTCGCCGTCGCCTCGGCCAGCCTCGCCGCCACGTTGAAGCCCATCGTGCAGTAGTGGAACTCGGCGCCCGGCTCGGTCGCGAGCCCTCCCTCGGCCAGGGCACGGACCGACTCGGCCAGCGAGCGGTTCCGGCCGGAGAAGAATGAACCCCGGTCCGGCTTCGCGTCCTCGACGGCAGCTTTGGCGGGTTCGGGGGCGCCGGCCTTGCCGTCCCTCGCTCGCAGCCGCCTGAGGACCGATTCGGTCAGGAGATCGCCCGGCAGCCCCGACATGTTGGACAGGACGTTCCGCACGGTCGGCAACTTGGCGGGCGGCTTGCCGTGCAGGGTGATCCCCTTGAACTCGGGGAGGTATTTCTCGATCGGGTCGTCGAGCGCCAGCTTGCCCTGGTCGACCAGGATCGTGAGGAGCGTCGCGGTGACCGGCTTGGAGCTCGAGGCCATCTGCACCTTCTGGTCGAGCTTGAGGTTGCCGAACGCCTCCTTGAAGATGACCTCGCCGCGATGGGCCAGGAGCAGCGAGACGCCGGGCACCACGCGATCCTCGACGCCCTCGCGGAGGACCGCGCGGAGCGATTCCAGGTCGGCGTCGGTGAGGCCGTGCGCGTGCGGGTCGCCCGGTCGGAGGGATCGGGAAGGCGATCCTTCGGCCTTCGCGGCCGTCGGCTCATCGGCGCGGACCCGATCCATCGCGGTCCCCGCGTGGCCCGTCGCCACGATGACCAGTGCCGCCACGAAATGCATTGCGCTCATCGAGCCGCGATCGACGACGATCATGCTTGCCTCGCTTGTATCAGGGTCTCAGGAGTTCCTTCGTGGAGCATAATCCAGGCCCGCCGGGGCTGCCACTCCCCCCTCGGGAGCGATCGGGGATCGTCTCCCTTGCATCCCAGGTCCCGACCGCGATACATGATAATAGAGTGGTCCTGACGAAGACCCGTGCGGCTTCATCGAGGAGAAGAGATGCTCGGTACTCACGACCTGCCGGCGTTCTTGCTGGCGAGCTTCCTGCTGTGGATCACGCCGGGCCCGGACACGATGTACATCCTGGCGAGGAGCGTCGCGCAGGGGATGCGGGCCGGCGTCCTGTCGGCGGTGGGGATCGGCTGCGGCATCCTGATCCACACGGCGTTCGCGGCCTTCGGCCTGTCCGCCTTGCTGGCGACGTCGGCCTGGGCCTTCCACGCGGTGAAGCTGGCGGGGGCGGCGTACCTCATCTATCTGGGCATCCAGGCCCTGCGCGCCTCCGGAAAGCTGGCGACGCCCGAGGTCGCCGCGGCCGGTCCCGGACGGATCTTCCGCCAGGGGGTCTTGACCAACGCGATGAATCCCAAGGTGGCGATCTTCTTCCTCGCGTTCCTGCCGCAGTTCGTCGACCCGGCCGCCGGCCTCGGGCCGGTCCCGTTCCTGGTGCTGGGGGGCCTTTTCGTCTCCGGCGGGACGCTCTGGTGCCTGGGACTGGCCGTCGGCGCGGCGAGGGCCACGCGCACCATCCGCCGGAACGCCGGCCTCATGTCCTGGCTGGGACGACTCTCGGGCGGCATCTACATCGGCCTCGGGCTCAACCTCCTGCGGTCCCGGCCGATGAATCCGGCCGCGGTCCCCGGCCAGTAGCCCCCGGTGTGGGTCGCGGGGACCCGAGCAGCGAGGTCCGCCGCAGATCGTTGCTCTGGTTCGCATTCGTCTACAACCGTTCGTCCGGTCGCCATCGCCGATCTCCGCGGCCAGCCATGGGATTGTGGCGAGTCCGCAAACAGGTCGTGCGGATCCGGCCGCGAGCGGCGCGGACCCGGGACGTCGCAGATCGTGGCAGGGGATGAGCCGGCCGGTCAACCGGTTTCCTGATGGGCTGCTGGTCATGGAGCGAGTCGCGAGGTTGGAGTCCGACTTGAACGAGTTCCTGACAGATCACTGGGCAATGGCCCTGATGTGGGGATGCGCGTGTGAACGCTTGCCCTATGATTAGAATGCCTCAACTTTGCAAATTCATGAACGCCTCCGACGCGGAATCGAGTGAATTTTCGCCCGAAACCCAAGTGTCAGAAGCAGATAATAAATCCCAAAACCCGGGCGATTTCCGCGCCGGAATACTGCATTGGGCCGAATGAAACGGCGGGTGGAGGGCGGCGATGCCGTGTCAAGGCGGTTCACCCTGGGATTGCGATCACGCCGCAGAACCGGATGCATGGACCCTCAACGAGGAAATCGGGGCGTTTCGCCGACGAACGGGGCTACCGGGATCGTCCGGGAACTGTTAATCGGGGCTCATCGATGGGAGGTGGGTCTATCGAGTTGCTGGTTTGGCTTTCTGGGCAGAAAGCCGGATGCTGTGAGGAGAAGAGAGGACGCGCCACCGCCGCGGTCGAGAGGTAAGAAGCGAGGGGTTAGGTAAAATGGCCGGGAACATCAAGCGAATCGCCGATGACCTCGGTGCCACGGTCCCCCACACGGGAGGAGGCACTTGGGGGCGGCCCGTCTGGCCCGGATCCTGGAGAGCCTGCAATCCCGGCTGGTGCCCGGGCAGGGGAAACGTGCCGGTCGCCCGAGCGATGCGAGTTGGGTGCGTCACCCCGAGGTGCCGAAGAGCGAGGCGACCCGGCGGCGGCTCAGCCTGCTGGCGGAACAGGCCGGCGCCGGCAGGCCAAGGTCAGCCCGATGCAGATCGCGGCCCAGATCCTCGAGGATGCCCTGGCGGGGATGCCGGAGCAATAAGGTTCGCTCAGACCGGTTGACCTGAACGATGCAAACCTCTTCGTGGTACGCGTGTCTCGTGTCGAGAAACCTCCGAGGACGACTACGTTTGGTGGTGACGATAATTTGCAACCATGATAACATTTTGCCGAGCCGCAACTCTTGGCACAGTCAGGGCGCGGGTCTCCCGACCTCGCCCGAGTGCCCGACCAGAGGTCTGCCGCACTCAGGATAGGCCCCGGCTAAGAAGGCATTTGTGATCTCCAGACCGGTCCGAAGGAGGGAGACCTTCGGTCAGGCCACGGGCGGGGTCGGGAGACCCGTGCCCAGCGCAGGGCTCGGCTCTTCTTTCCCATTATTACGTGGATCGCAATCCTGGTCTGAAGACATTCGGAAGGAATGACCCACGGCGATCCGAATGATTCGGATCAAATTCTAACATATCTGATTGAGCCAGAATTTGAAGACAGTGAAGAGCTTGATCTCGTTCCCATGCTCCGCGTGGGAATGCTGTCTTCGATGCTCTGCTCCCGGATCGCCTGGAGGCGGAACTCCAACATCTCCGCTTACGGAGGGAGCCAGGGGTTCTTAACAACTCCGCAAGACCCGACCGACCGACCCGCTCTGGACAGGGCCATCGTTCGATGCTTCATTAATTCTGCCGACCGCGAGGCGGGCCGGCGTCCATGTCACGACCTCGGCTTCAGGGCCTTCGTGGCGATGTACGACGGGATGTGCTTTCCCAGGATGGTGTCGGGGTCGATGTCCTCGTAGAAGCCAGCCAGCACGAACCCGGCCGCAAGCTGGCCGCCGATCTGGTCGGCGAGCGTGTGCCCGAACTCCAGCGGGGCCTCCTGCTCCGCCAGCCGTGCCCGCTCCTCGTCCGTCAGGCCTTCCAGGTCGGAGTACGGGATGCGGTGGGCGACCCGGAACTCGCCCCGCTCCAGGGCGAAGAAATCGAACAGGTAATGCACCGGGTTCATGAAGCCGGCCAGCAGCGAGCCGCCGGGCGCAAGACCCGGTACGCCTCCCGCCAGACCGGCTTCACGTCGGGGGCGAACACGTTGGAGACGGGGTGGACGATCAGGTCGAAGCGGCCGTCGGGGAAGACGGACAGGTCGGCCATGTCGCCCTGGACCGTCTCGATCCTGAGCCCCTCCCGTCGGCGACGAGCCGGTCCTGGGCGAGTTGCTTGGGGCTGTTGTCGAAGACCGTGGCCTTGGCCCCGGCGGCGGCCAGGATCGGCCCTTGCTGGCCCCCGCCGCTGGCGAGGCACAGCACGTCGAGACCGGCGAGGGGCGGGAACCAGTCGGCGGGGACGGGCTTCGTGGGCGTCAGGACGATCTGCCAGTCGCCTTGCCGGGCGCGGGCGATGGCTTCGGGGTCGACCGGGATGGTCCAGGGGTTGCCCCGCTCCACCTGGCGGTCCCAGGCCTGGCGGTTATAGCGAAGGATCTCGTCGGGGTCGGGGATCATGCGGATGTCCCTTACTCCGGGCTCTCGGGATGTGCCCACTGGAGACGGTCATCGGGCCGATCGGCGTCCCTATTGTTCTCGACCCCCTTGATCTCGGAGAGCACCCAGTCGAAGGCCCCGAGGAACTTGTCGAGGCTACCCCGTCGTCGGCAAAGGCCGACGGCTCACTCCGCATCGGGCTTCCTCGGCCTGTCCTGGCCCTGCGGGGCGACTTTCCGGGCGTCCGGCGGTATGGTCGCCTGTCCGGGATTCATCAGAGGCAGGTCATCGGGCAACGCCTTCAAGAAGAAATCCTTGTACTGGATGGTCATCGGCGGCCCGACGTGGACCTGGACCGCCAGGACGCCTTCGAGCTTCCGCCCCTTCTCGTCCAGGTCGGTGACGTCAACCGTCGGGTGCCCGTCGATCCAGTGCCGGTAATGGTTCCCTTCGGCCAGCACCCGGTAGTCGTGCCACTCGCCGGGCTTGAATCCCTTGAGCGGGAACTGCCCGACCACCCAGGGTTGACCCATCGGGTCGATCACCACTTTCTCGCCCGTGTGGGCCAGGATGCGGCGGCCCCGCTCCTCGTAGAGCATCCCGTTATAGTCGGGACGGTTCGGCACCACGTCGCACTGGTAACCGGTGACGACCGACTCGCCCAGGTCGGGCCGCTCGGTCCCCCGATATTGCAAGCCGCTGTTGCCGGTCGGGCTGACCTTCACCTTGACCCGCAACTCGAAATTCTTGACAACCCCGCCCCGCCATGTGATGAATCGGTTGAACCTGAGCGTCCCGTCGGCCTTGCCCGTGAGGCAGCCGTCCTCGACCGACCAGTATTTCGGGCTCCCCTCCCAGCCGGTGAGGTCACGCCCGTTGAAGACCGCCTTGAAGCCATCCGGTGGCCGGGGAGTCAACTTGTCATCACCTGAGGTGACACCGGCGAGGAGCATCGTGATGACGCTGGCCGGAAGGATCATGGTTCGGCCTCTCATGGATGGGTCTACGTGGCAATGGATTCGGATCCGGGGATGAGTGCGTTGTAACCGAAGTCAGCGACGATCTCAACTCGCCGTCGATCAACGCTCGGCCGTTCGTCGAGGAATCGTCCTTTCTTCATCGTCAAGAACAAGATCGCGCTGTCCGGCGCACAGCAGCCGGATGCGTTCCTTGATGCGTTCAGGGAGGCGACTCGCTCGCAGTAGGAGCAGGACTGATCAACGCCTTCATCAGTGGACAGCTTTCAGGGATCGACTCGCCTCGCCGATACCGTTCCAGCAAGTCATGGGATCGCCGGGCGAGAATGCGACGGACTTCCCGACGCTCGCCCTTCACCCTCGGGATCACCATGCCGTCGTAGCCGGTCGTCCGGTGTCGCATCCAGGCGATGACCGCAGCTTCGGCCCGCCGCTCGACCGGGATGCGTTTCGTCCGGGCCACCGTGCCGCTCCCGACCGGCGTGGCGTGATCGGTCACGACTCTGGCGAGTCGATCGGCGAGGTCGGAGTGCCTGGGATGAAACGCCAGGAACTTGACGACCGCTCCGCGGAAATCCTCGACGTATTCCGCCTGGGCCATATCCCGGCGTCGGGCATCGGCATCCTTCTTCTTCGCGAAGCCCTCCGTGGATCGCTCGGCTTCGAGGTCGGCACGAATCCGGTCTATGGTCGCCGCAGGGGCCCAGATCCCCCGTGAGAAGACCTTCCGGCCCTTCTTCTCGGCCACGACCCAATGATCGCCAGCGGCCTTCACCCGACGAGTCAGGGCCGCATCACCGGGCGGCAAGAGAATCCAGCCCTCCGGGACCGCCAGGACTTTGCCATCGGCCGCACGGACGGTGTTCGGGGTCGGGCCGGAGGTGAAGTTAAGACTCATGAATTTGAATCCATCGCGTCAGTCGGTACTCGGGGCTGACGCCCCGAGCTATACGATCTCGCCCCCATTCGGGGGCTAGAGCGCTTCACGATTGGGCTGCATACGGTCGGGGGACAGAGCCCCCTCCTACAAGGATGTCCCCGGCCGGTCTCTGGTAGGAGCCGGCTCCGTCCGGCGATCTTCACCCAATCGTAAAGCGCTCTAGAATGACCTTCTGGGACAGACTCTTACTCCTCCGGCTCGATCAGTCCCGGCAAGGTGCCGATGTCAAGGGGCCGCGTGCGTTCATCGGCGTCCGCGCCTTCTCCCGGACCGCCGCGGTGAGAGGCGTGCAGGAAGGCGAGCAGGTCGGCCATCTCCGGCTTGGCGATCGTCTTCTCGAGCCCCTCGGGCATGAGTGAGAGGCCGGTGCCGGTCATCTCGGCGACCTGCGTACGGAGGATCGTGTCTTCGGCGCCGTCGCCGCGGCGGAGGGTCAGGCTCGTCGCCGTCTCGGCGGCGATGATGCCGGAATAGCTCCGCCCGGTCTGGTCGACGACCACGTATTGCACAGAGGCCGGCGGGACGCTGGCGTTCGGGTCGAGGATGTTGGCCAAGAGCACGGCGGGGTCGCTCGACGGGGAGCCGGTCAGGTCGGGTCCGAGCGCGTATCCACGCTCGCCGACCTTGTGGCAACTCTTGCACTCGCGGTCGAACACCTTGGCACCGCGGCCGGCGTCTCCTCGGGTCTGGAGCGTCGAGGCGTAGTCGGCGATCACCGGGGCGCGCGAGCCCGGTATCGTGCGGCCGAAGACGGCCTGCGCCAATCGCGCGATCTCGGGATCGCGGTGCTTCAACAGCGGGGCGCGGTCGGATGGTTCGATCGATGTCGGGCTGATGACGCTCGGGGTGGCTTGCAGCAGGGACCTCGTCCAGTCGTCGCGGCTCAGGAGCGTGCGGATCGCGGCCGCGCGGACTGGGGGTTCGAATGCGCGCATCCGGGGCAGCAGGAGGTCGGGGAGCCTGGTCGAACGGCCCTCGGCCATTGCCCGCACCGACGCGAGCTGTACCGAGATCGGGAGCCGGGGCGCGAGCAGGGCCAGGAGGTCGTCTTGCGAGTCTTCGGGAGCGATCGAGCCGAGGATCGCGATCGCACCCAGGAGCTCCGGCTCGGACGTGTGGAGGTCGCGGGCCTGGGTCCGGGCACGCTCGAACAGGCCGGCGATCAGGGCTGCCCCCGGACTCTTCGCGTTCGGATCGATCGGGAGGCTTCCGCCCGCTCGACGCACGCCGCGGGCCAGGGTGCGGATCATCAGGTCCCGACCATCGGGGCCGAGCCAGGTCTCGCTGGGCGCGGGTCTCCCGACCCCGTCCTCGGCCGCGATCGCGTCGAGGACGCGGCCGATCTCGTCGGGCCGGTTCCGGGCGCCGACGATTTCCACGAGTTGCTTCGCAAACTCCTGGATGACGGACGGGTCGGCCGGGTTGCGGTCCGTCTTGAGCACGACGAAGAGCCGGTCAGCCGTCGCAGTGCTCGAGCTGAGCACGGCCGTCCGGATCCATCGGTTCGCGGCGTCGCGATTCACGATCCGGGCCAGCGCGGGCCCGGCGCGCGGATCGTGGGTGTCGCCCAGGGCCAGGGCCACGCGGAACCGCACGCGCGAATCCGCATCATCGGCCAGGCCCAGGACCTTGTCGAGCAGGGGCGGCGACCGATCCAGCCGGCTCGCGGCGAGCTGCACCGCCTGGGCGCGGACTTCCGGTGCGGGGTCTGATAAGGTGATGAAGACGTCTTCGTCCCGCAGCGCCTTCAGGCCCTCCAGCGACCAGAGGGCGTTGGCCCGCGCCGGGGCGAATGCGGAACCGGCCGGGGTCAACAGCTTGCGTAACGGCTCGATCGCCGAGGGGTCCTGGCGCTCGTGGATCAGTCGGTGCGCGGTGTCGCGGTACCAGGCGTCGGGGCGGGCGAGTGCGGCGACGAGTGCGGCCGTCGTCGCCCGGCTGAGCCGGGGCGGGGGCGTGTGGCGGAATCCGGGAGGGGCGATCCGGTAGATCCGGCCCTGGGCGCGGCCGCGCTTCAGGTCGAGGTGCTTGACCACGTCGAGCGGGATGTGGATGGCCTCGATGACCGCGCGGCTCATGTCCATCGCGTAGAGCGTGCCATCCGGGGCGTTCGCGAAATTCACGGGCCGGAACCAGTTGTCCGACGAGCGGACGAACTCGGTGGATTGCTCGCGAGGGCCGCGGATTGACTGGAAAGTGGGGCCGTCGGGGATGAGGATGCGCCGATGGATCAGGTTGTTCTGCGCGTCGCCGACGAAGGCGTTGCCGTAGAACTCCGACGGGTAGGCGGAGCCGCGATAGATCGTCACGCCGGCGCCGGCGTTGACGACGTGATGGCTGACGCCGGCCGAGTCGGGCGTACGCGTGCTGTGGGCGATCCGACGGCTCGATCGGATCTGTCGCCATCGCTCGATCGGGCTGATCCGGAAGATCGGCACCGAGCCCCCGGCGATGTCCTGGACGGTCGAGGGGACCGCGAGGTACGGGTTCCTCGCCAGCTCGCGACGCGGCAGCACCGCCTGCGAGAGCGGGTGCGACTCGTCGCAGGTGAACCGGTTGCCCCAGTCGTCGAACGTGTTGCCGAACTGGTCGTTGCCCGAGACTTGCTCGAATGTGCCGGAGACCGGGTCGAAACGGAAGTCGCTGTGCTCGACCGGGACCGCCGCCGCGTGCCGGTCGTCGGCAGGGCGGATCGTCCCGCCGTTGCCCGACGCGGCGCCGTAGATGACGTGGTCGAGGCCCCAGGCCAGGTTGTTGACCATCGCCTGCTGATTCTGCGTGCCGAAGCCCGTGTAGACCTTCCGGCGCACGTCGGCGCGGTCGTCGCCGTCGGTGTCCTTCAGGTACCAGATGTCCGGCGGAGCGGTGACGAAGATCCCCTCCTTCCAGGGCGCGATCCCGGCGGCCCAGAGCAGGCCGTCGGCGAAGACCGTGCTCCGGTCGAACCGGCCGTCGCCGTCGGTGTCGCGGAGCAGGCGGACCGTGCCCATCGGCGCCTTGCCGGGCCGGGGCTTGTATGGGTAGTCGCGCATCTCGGCGACGTAGAGGTTGCCGTCGGCGTCGAAGGACGCGGCGACCGGGCTCTGCACCATCGGCTCGGCCGCGACCACCTCCATGCGGAAGCCGTCCACGGTCTCGAATGTCTTCAAGGCTTCGTCCGGCGTCAGCGCGGGCAACGGCTCGAGGAACCGCTCGAGGTCCGGGTCGGCGATCGTCCGGCGGCTGGCGTTGACGGTCGCGGCGGCGTCCTCGATCCAGTCGTCGGGGACGCCGTCGGCGGGCAGCCCGCCGTCGCGGCGGATCCTCAGCAGGATGTCCCGCGACTTCTGGAAATAGTCGAGCACCTGGGCCTTCTCGGCGAAGGTCCGCTTGCGGTGCGCCGCGATCTGATCGTCGATCCGGGCGACGAGTCGGTCGAGCGAATCCCGGTCGTAGGGGGCCTTGTTGTCGATGTAGACGTACACCGGGTTGGTGTGGGCCTCGGCGTCGGGGGCGCCGGAAGGAGACTTCGAGAATGCCCGCGCCGCGATCCAGCTCGGGCGGTCCAGCGCGATCCGGAGATCCATCGCGATCCAGATCCCGCCGCCCTTCTCGGCCGGCACGGCCCGCTCATTCACGACCTTTCCGTTGACGATGAGTTGCAGGGCCTCGATCGGCGCGACCTCGCAGGTCGCACGCACGCGGACCCTCACGCGATGCGTCCTCGCGACGGGCCTGCGGATGATCCCGCCCGGACGCTCCCCCTCGACCTCGAGCAGGAGCAACGGCCCGCTGGTGACGAAGCCTCGGCCCTCGGCCGCACCCTTCAGCCAGGTGGCGTAGTCGGGTTTCTGCCTCGACCAGACGTAGGTCAGGCAATCGCCGAGCTTGCGGCAAGCCGGGTAGTCGCTCGCCCCGACGCAGGGGAAGCGATAACCGATGTTGAGGATGTGATACCAGTCGGCCAGCTCGATCCCTCGGTAGACGCCGAACTGGAGCAGCTCCACGGCGTTGACGTTGTTCTGGACGAAATCGGCATAAATCGACTGGGCATAGCCGCCATGGGCGTGGATGGCGAACGCGCCGCCTTGCCGGGTCTCGCGGCCGAGCGCGCCGAAGAGCGGCCAGTTGTTGGCGTTGACCTTCCGGCCTTTCAGCACGAGGTCATCGCGCCCGAACAGGTTGAGATGACCGTACGTCGTGCTGCGATATTCCTGGCCGGACGCGATCCAGGTCTCGCCGCGACTCCGGACCGAGTCCTTGCCCAACCCGCGGAGCTGGGGTGCTTCCATGGTTTCCATCGCGCCCGAGTACGGGCCGGCCGGCTCGTTGTAAGCCAGGATCGACCCGACATGGATGTCCTCGGCGTCGAGGAGGTCGAGGATGACCTGGTCGTCGGCCTCGGTCTTGCGGGGGAAGTGCAGATGCGGATCTCCCGAAGAATAGCCGAGCTCGGCCATCGCCACGGTGCGATCGAGCACGAGGTCGACCGGCTGAGTCCGACCGGCGGCCACCTCGACGCTCCTCGTCACCGGCCGGTACTCGAGCCCCTTCCAGACCTCGATGCGCACCGTCCCGGCGGGCACCGCGACCTCGACGGAGCCGGTCGTGTAGAAGAATCGGCCGATGTATCGGATCGGCGCCTTGCCCTCGCGGTTCCCCTTGCCGGTTTTGGGCCACTGGCCGGTCAGGCTGAAGGGCGAAAGCGGATTGGGCTCCGGCTGATAGAACTGGCCGTCCGGCCCGACGATATTGACCCGGCAGGGCGTCGGCCGGCCGGTGTCGCGGTCGCGGATGGTGAGGCGGATCCGGCCGGTCTGCTCGCCCGTCGCCATCTTCGCCTGGCCCGGCCGGGTGAAGCCCGGCGGCGTGACGATGAACGACTCGTCATCCGCGCGAACGCGAGGGATGGCCCCGAGGACGATCAGGCCGGCGACGAACATGATGGCGCACGGCCGACTCTCGGCGGAAAGCCCGCGGATGGCGGCCTCGTTGCCACGATGATGGTTCGTTCTCATGGTTCTCATGATCGAGTCATACTCCGGCGCCCATAGTGGTTTCCTGGGCGGTCCATTGTCGGTCGCGGGGGATGGCGGCTCAAGGGGCGTCAGGCCGCGGTTCTGGAGCGTTTCGCACCTGGATCATGCACGGTCTTTAGGAACAGGCCGGGAATAGCTTCCTGGTTTCCGCGAAGCTCGCCGCCGGGGGAATCTGCGTCGTGACCACGGGCGTCAGCCCGTGGTTCGGACGGGGCCGTTGGCCCTCCGACCTCGCACGTGAGTGCGATCCGCGGATCGGGCTCACGCCCGAGGTTGGAGGGCCAAAGGCCCCGTCCGAACCACGCACTCACGTGCGTGGTCACGTGCCCGGACCACCGGGACTTGAATCGGTGCTCACAGAGCACCCTACGAGACTGTGCGAATGCGATCGGTCCCGATCAATCCGTCTGTGCGAACGGGTCATCCGGCATGGCGAGGTCCAGCATCAGCATCTGGAAGTCGGGGCGGGAGCGGAGCGGTTCGAGTACGGCCTCGGCCTTCAGCCAGTCGCGGTCTCGGGCGCCCGTCGCGTATGCCTGGTTGAGCCGGTCCATGGCCCTGGCGGCCTCGGCCCGTCCCTGGGCGGTCGAGACGCCCGAGCCCGGCACATCGCCGAGGCTCGCGAGCCCGGCGTGGCAGCAGGCCGCGAGGACTCGCTGCTCGGCATCCAGGTCCGGGGCGTCGCCGGAGATCGCGGCCGCCCGGCGCCAGTTCGACGGCGGCGCCGGCGGTATCCCCCTCGGCCCGTCGCGCCTGGCCGCGACGGAGCAGGCTCTCGGCCAGTCCGAGGGTAAAGCTGGTGGTCTGCGGCTCGGCCCGGACCAGGTCCTCGCGCAGGGACACCGCCCGCTCGCACATCGCCCGCGCCTCGGCGGTCTGCCCCATCGCCAGCAGCGCGACGGCGGCGTCGGTCGCCGCGCCGGCCAGCTCTCTCCGATAGGACGGGATGTCGGGATCTTGCCGGACGAGCGGCTCGCGGATGGCCAGCTCCCGGCGGAACTCGGACATCGCCTCGGCGGGCCGGCTCGTGCGCATCAACAGGACGCCCATGCCATGGTGGCTGCTCGCCAGGTCGCTGCGAAACTGGGCCGACGGTTCGTCGTCGGCCAGCTTCTGATAGATCGCTCGCGCCGCGAGGAGCTCGGCCTCCGCCTCCCCCGACCGGCCCGATTGCCGGAGCATGTCGCCCATCGAGGAATGGCTGCTCGCCAGCTCGCCGCGGAACTGGTCGGCGGTGGGATGCTCGTCGGCCAGCTTCCGACAGATCGCTCGCGACGTGCGGAACTCGGCCATCGCGCCCGCAACGTTCCCCATCGTCCCGAGCGCGGACCCCATGTTCTGGTGGCACCGCGCCAGTCCGCTACGGAGGCGGGCGTCGGCGGGATTCTCGTTGACGAGCCTCCGCTGGATCGCCAGCTCCGCGCGGAACTCGGTGACCGCCTCCCCGAATCGGCCCTTCCGCCAGAGCAGGCCGCCGATGTCGGAATGGCTCTCCGCCAGGCCGCTTGGATACTCGGCGACAGTGGGATTCTCGTCGGCGAGCTTCTGGTAGACCTCTCGCGCCGCGCGGTACTCGGTCATGGCCTCGTCCGACCGTTGCGCCGATCGGAGCAGGGAGCCGAGACCGAGGTGGCCGTGCGCCAGGTCCCGGCGTAACCGGGTGACGGTGGGATTCTCGACGACCAGCTCCTGCTGGATCGCCCGCGCGGCGCGGTACTCGGCGATCGCTTCGGCCAACTTCTCCATCGACCCGAGCACGGAGCCGACGGACTCGTGGCTCGTCGCCAGGCCCCTGCGGAACTCGGTGACGGTGGGATTCTCATCGGCCAGCTTCTGGTTGATCGCCAGGGCCTGCGCGGTACTCGGCCATCGCTTCAGTCGCCTTCCCCGTCTCCACGAGCAGCGAGCCGATGTTGTTGTGGCTCATCGACAGATAGCTACGGTAGGCGGTGACGGCCGGGTTGTCGTCGGCCAGCTTCCGGAAGCTCGCGCGGGCCGAGCGGTAGGCGGTCATGGCCTCATCCGTCTTGCCCATCTGGGCCAGCGCGATGCCGATGTTGAAGTCGGCCGATGCCACGGCGACATGGAGCTCGGTGGTGGCCGGGTCGTCATCGGCCAGCCTCTGCCAGGCCGCCCGGGCGGCCCGGTATTCGGCGATCGCCCCTGCCAGGTCCCCTTTCGACCAGATCAGGGCGCCGATGGAATTGTGGCTCGTCGCCAGGTCGCTTCGGAACCGGGTGACGGTGGGATTCTCGTCGGCGAGCTTCCGCTGGATCGCCAGCGCCGCGCGGTGCTCGGTCTCGGCCTCGGCGGTCTTCCCCGTCTCCTCCAGCACGACTCCCAACTCGAAACGAGTCGCGGCCAGGCTGCTGCGGAATTCGGTGATGGCGGGATTCTCGTCGGCCAGCTTCTGGTAGATCGCGATGGCCGCGCGGAACTCGGCCTCCGCCTCCCCCGCCCGGCCCGTCCTCGACAGTACGTAGGCGATGCCCTGGCGATCGGCCGCCAGGTGATTGCGGTACGCGGTGACGGCCGGGTTGTCGTCGGCCAGCTTCTGGTAGATCGCCAGCGCCGAGCGGTACTCGGCCATGGCCTCGGCCGGCTTGCCCGTCTCCCACAGCAAGGAGCCGATCTGGTATCGGCCGTCCGCCAGGCGATCGCGGAAATCGGCGACGGCGGGATTCTCGTCGGCCAGCTTCTGGTAGATCGCCAGCGACGCGCGGTACTCGGCCATGGCCTCGGCCGGCTTCCCCATCGACCAGAGCACGGAGCCGATCATGGCGTGGCTGCTCGCCAGGCCGTTACGGTAGCGCGGGACCGTGGCGTTCTCGTTGACCAGCTTGCGGTAGATCGACCAGGCCGCGCGGTGCTCGGCCAGCGCATCGGCCGTCTTCCCCGTCTCCGACAAGATGGCGCCGATCGAGGCGATCGTGGGGGCCAGTGCATCGCGGGTCTCGGCCGAAGCCCCGGCGGCCGAGGCGGTTGTCTCCTGGTCGGCCCGCGCGAGCCGGAGCATCGCCAGGGCCTCGGCGACGCGACCGGTCTTTCGCAGGAGCCAGCCGAGCCCGGACCGGCACTCGCCCAGGGCGGCCCGCGCCGACGCCGTATCCGCAGCGGGGCCCGTCCCCACCAGATCGACCAGCAGCCCCTCGGCTTTCCGGAACGTCGTCATCGCCTCGTCGGTCCGGCCGGTCTCCTGGAGGAGCGACGCGACGGCGGTCAGGCTGGCCCCCACGTCGGCCTTGACCTCGACGTCGGCCCCCGGCTCGGCCGCCATCGCCTCGCGGTACGCCAGCACCCGCCGGTGCGCCTCCAGCGCGTCCTCCTTCCGCCCCACCTTCCCGGTCAGCCATGCGACCTCGTAATTGGTGCGCCCGAGTGCCCGACGCGAGGGCAGGTCGGTCTCGCTGCCCAGGATCGCCCCGAGCTTGTCGTAGAAGTCGCTCGCCGACTTCAGCAGCCGGTCGCGCAGGTCCTTGAACTGGTCCTGCTTCAACAGGAAATCCTCGCTGACCCCGGTGTGGAAGGTTTTGATGGCATCCACGGCCAGGTCGTAGCGGGCCTGGACGTTGGCCTTGGCGCGGGTCAACTGGGCGTTGGCGACCGATTCGCGGCCCAGGGCCTCGGCCAGGCGGGCGTTGGACCGGGTCTCGACCGCCACGATCGCGATCAGCCCGACCAATCCGGCCAGGACGGCCGCCGCCGCGGCCGTGACCGCCGTCCGATTGCGCCGGGCCCATCGGCGAGCCCGTCGGGCCATCGGCTCGCGCCAGGCGGAGACCGGCTCGTCGGCCATCCACCGCTCGAGGTCCTCGGCCAGCGCCCGGGCGCGGCGTATCGGTCGGCGGGCTTCAGCGCCATCGCCTTGAGGCAGACGGCCTCCAGCGCCGGGTCGATCGAGGCGTCGAGCTGACGGGGCGGGAGGAAGTCGCCCTTCTGCACGGCGCGGAGGACATCGGCGACTTCCCCCGTGAAGGGCGACTGGCCGGTCAGGAGGCAATAGAGCGTCGCGCCCAGGCTGTAGACGTCCGATCGCGGGCCGAGGTGCTCCAGGTCGCCCTCGGCCTGCTCGGGGCTCATGTAGGCGGGCGTGCCCAGGGCCGAGCCGGGCAGCGTCTCGGCGCTGCCGCTGGACGAGCTGGGCGCCAGCGTCCGCTCGCCGGAGTCGGGGTCGGAGTGGCCCATCGGCTTGGCCAGCCCCCAGTTGACGACCAGCGTCTCGCCGTGCTTGCCGACGATCACGTTGCTCGGCTTGATGTCGCGGTGGATCACGCCGCGGGAGTGGGCGTACTCGATGGCATTGCAGACGTCCGTGAAGCGTCGCAGCAGCTTGCGGAGCGCCAGCGATCGGCGGCCGGCATGGTGCTTCGAGGGCTCGTCGGCGTGGAAGCGATCGATGGCCTCCTTGAGGCTGTCGCCGCGGATGAACCGCATGGCGTAATACGGTTGACCGTCGCCGTAGCTTCCCAGGCCGTAGACGGGGACGATGCCGGGGTGCTCCAGGCCGCCGGTGACCTGGGCCTCCAGGAGGAACCTCTGTCGGCTGATGAGGTCGTCGGCGTGATCGTCGAGGATCTGCTTGAGGGCCACCTCGCGGTTGAGCTCGGAGTCCATCGCCACGAAGACGGCGCCCAGGCCGCCCCGGGCGTGCGGCCTGAGGATGCGGAACCGCTGCCCGTCGGAGGTGGCCGAGCCGACGGTGTAGGTGCCCGTGCGATCGGGGTTGACCTTCGGGTCGCGCGAGGTATCGGCCGCGGTCCGCCTGGCGATGTGGCCGAGGGTGGCCTCGATCAAAGGCTCGTCGATGCGGGCCAGGTCGTGGCGAATCCGGTCGATCTGGAGGGTGGCGAGGCTCCGCTCGGCCGAGCCGCCGTGCTTCTTGAGATGATGGGCGACCAGGCCCTCGACGAGGGGCGCTGCTCGTCGTCGAGGTCGCCCCGGTTGACGAGCCGGTCGGCGAGGCCGCGGGACGGGTCGCGACTCCAGACCCGGAAGGTGCCGACGAGCTGGTCCTGGTCGATGAGCGCGTTCTGGAGGGCCAGCAGGCCGAAGAGGAGGTTGCGGTCGGTGTCGGCTTGGGCCATCATGGGTTTCCTTCGTGGACGTCCAGGAAGACCGCCCCGGTCGTCTCCCGGCCCGGGACGCGGGCGTTCTCCTTTTCGCGATCGTCCATTCTCCGCCCTTGGCGCGGAGGGCTCAAGCCTCATAAGGTTTTGTTGTATGGTCCTTGGTCGCCGGTCCCCGGTCGTTCCTGGCCCGCCGGTCGTTCGATCGGCGTGTGAAAGAGCGAAGCTATCACCAGCCATTGACGGATGGCAAGTCCTGGACGCCTTGACAGCGAGGATCGAGGACCAAAGAGATGCCCCGACGTCCCGCAGGCCGCCATCGCTCCCGCTCGCGAACCCAGGCCGCGGCCGCGCCGCGAGCCGGCGCAGGTCGATCGCCCGGACGGGTCCGCCGGGGTTGGATGCTGGTCGGATTGGCCGGAGCCGCGGTCGTCGGCTTGCTGGTCCTGATCGCACGGTCGATCCCCGAGTCGCCCGAGCGGTTGCGGGCCGAGGCCGAGTCGGCGGCCCGGGCAGAAAACTGGCCCGCGGCATTGCGGGCCTGGCGGGCGCTGAATGCGACCGGCGCCGCGGGCGCCGCGACGCACATGGGCGAGGCGAGGGCCTGCCTGGCACTGGACCGCGCCGCGCAGGCCGAGGGCTGCCTGCGCCGGGCGATCGCCGCGGACCCGACCGATCCCGAGCCCTGGCGGCTCCTGCTCCAGATCCTCCGGGTCGAGGACCGGACGCTCGAGGCCCGGGAGCTGGGCTGGGAGGCGTATGCCCGGGTGTCTCCGGCCGGCCGGCGCGCGGTGCTCCGCGAGCTGACCCTGGCGATGCTCGCCGACCTGCCCGACGAGACGGCGCGGAAGACCCTGCGGCGGTGGTCGCGGGGCGATGCCGGGGACGTTGACGCCCGGGTGGCGCTCTTGCGGCGGATGGCGACGCAGCCGCGAGGGGACGATCCCGATCGCGACGCGCGGCTGGCCGAGCTCGAGACGATCGTGGCCGAGCACCCCGACCACCTCGGTGCCCGCGAGGCGATGGTGGCCGCCCTGGCCGACGCCTACGAGCCCGACCGCGGCCGCGCGGTGCTCGACGGCTGGCCGGGCGCCGAATCGGACCGCGACGCCCGATACTGGCGGCTTCGCGGCCGATGGGACCTGGAGTATGACCGTCGCCCCGACCGGGCCGTCGAGGCGTTCCGCAGGGTGGTCGCCGTCCTGCCCCAGGACTGGCGCTCGTGGTTCGGCCTCGCCCGCTCCCTGCGGCGGACCGGCCGCGATGCCGAGGCCCGCCAGGCCGCCGAGACCGTCGGCCGCATCCGCGAGGCGCTCGACCCCTTGAGCCTGGTGCCGGGGCTGGATGCCGCCTTCAAACATCTCGACGACCCGGCCGCCCTCGGCGAACTCGCCGCGCTATCCGGCCGCGTCGGGCTGACCCGGCTGTCCGATGCCTGGCGCGCCGAGGCCCGCGCCGCCGCCGATAGTTCGCGCTGACCGGGCCATCGACTATGTTAGAGTTGACCACATTGCGGATTCCGGATCGCGAATTCCGGATTGAGTGCTTCCGAGCCCGGGAATCCGCAATCCGCGATCCGAAATCCGCAATCCCGGATGCAGCCGGAGGCCGGCTCGGACACCGAACGCCGAGGTTCATGACCATGCCCGCCCCGGACTCCGATCCCCATCAACCGAGCCCCTCGCGCCGCGTGCTCGTGGTCGAGCCGTCGGATCCGGGGCGTGCGGGGATCCGCGACGAGCTGACCGCGGCCGACCTCGATGTCTCCGAGGCCGATGGCCTGGTCGCGGCCGAGCCGGCCCTGTCGACGTTCCATCCGGACGTGATCCTGTCGCAGTTGCGGCTGAGGTTGGGGAGCGGCCTGGACCTGTTGCGTCGGCTGAAGGACGACCGTGCGACGCAGTCGATCCCCATCATCCTGTATGGCCGCGATGCGACCCCCCAGGAGCGGATCGACGCGTACGACCTGGGGGCGGCCGACCTGCTCTCGCCGCCGCTCTCCGGCGGCGAGCTCGTGGCGCGCGTCCGGGCCGCGCTGCGGGACCGCCACGCCCTCGCCGCCCTGGAGCATCGGGCGTACCGCGACGCCTTGACCGGCCTGCTCAACCGCGCCGCGCTGGAGGACCAGCTCCGCCGCGAGTGGAGCACCGGCCGCCGCCAAGGCACGGCCCTGTCCGTCCTGGTCGTGGACCTGGACCATTTCAAGTCGATCAACGACACGCACGGGCACGCGACCGGCGACGAGGCCCTGCGCCGTGTGGCGGAGATCCTGGTGCACTCGGTGCGCAGCAGCGACCTGGTCGCGCGAATAGGCGGCGATGAGTTCGTCGTCGTCGCCCCGGGCTGCTCGCCGGCGGCGGCCGCCCTGCTGGCCCGTCGGTTCCACGCGAGCCTCGCCGGGATGACGATCCCCGTGGCGGGGACCGCCGAGGCGATCACGATCACCGCCAGCGTGGGCATCGCGGGAGCCCCCGAGATGATCCGGTGGAACTCGCAGGAGTTCCTCCACCAGGCCGACCAGGCGCTCTACCACGCCAAACGATCGGGCCGCGACGCGATCGCGATCTACGAACCGGCGCGGGCTGCCCCGGCGGTCGTCGTTGACCCCGGAAATCCGGCGGGGACGGATCCGACCGGCTGAACTCGCTCCGGACGCCTCAGCGGATGTCCAAGGCCAGGTGGAATTCACGGATCGCCTCGGCGACCGCGCGGGCTTCAGGGCTGGATCGCCGGTCGGAGCCGGGACAGGGCCGCGAAGAAGGCCGGGCGGAGCCGGGCATCGAGCCAGGTCTGATTGAGCACCCAGGCGACGTTCTTCCGGTACTGGGCGTCGTCGAGGCCGATGATCCGGGCCTCGCCGCGGGTCAAGGCGAGGGCGCCGGCGAGATTGTAGAGGACCTGGGCGATCTCGACCGGCATCGAATGATCGAGTCGGCCGGGGCCACGCGCGGCCTCCCTCCCCGCTCCGCGACCGCGCCTCACGGAGCGATGGACGCGCTTGGCGAATGCCTTGAGCTTCTCGAAGAGGGCCGCCAATTCCTTGGCCGGGATGGCCGGGAGCCCGGGCGGCCCATCCAGCAACGTCCTCAGATTGAGCGGGGTCGCGGCGTGGGGCCGTCCGAGCGAGATCGAGGGCCGCGACTGGCGGACCCATCCCGCCAGGGCGGGTCCGACCTCCTCCAGGTCATCGAGATAGTCGTGCAGGGGCATCTCCAGCCAGAAGCCGAGCAGGACCCGCAGCTCGTCATGATGGACCTCCGGCGGGACGGCCGACTCGGATCCGTTCGACGCAGGTCGACCGCGCCACCATGTCGAGCGACGAGCCGGTCGATAGCTCCGGGCTGGGAGTCGGGTCCAGCAGGAAGGCCAGCCAGAGCCGGCTCCGACCCGAGGCATGGAGGATGTCCAGGAGCTCCCGGAAGCGTTGGTCGGGGGTCAGGCTCTCGGTCGGATCGGCGGGGATCTGGGCCGGGAGGATGCGACGGAAGACGCGCTTGACGGTCGTCATCCGATTGTCGAGGCAGATGGGGGCTTGGCCCGGGAACATCGCCAGCAGCTCGTCGCGCGTCTTGGGCACGCGGCCGGGCACGAGCGGGGCGAGGACCAGCTCTTCGAAGATCATCCAGTGCTCGGACTTGCCTTCCGCGAGCAGGTGCTTGCGCACGCGGCGGACCGTCAGGTGCAGGACGCTCAAGGCATAGTGCTCGTCGGCATCGAATGGGTCATCGCCGGGATCGTGGCCGCGGGGGTCGGACGGCTCGCGGCCGTCGAAGGCATCGGCTCGCTCCCGGACCCGCTTGATCTTCCGCAGTTCGTCCAGGGCGTGGTGTCGCGCCGCGATGTAGAGCCAGTTGCGAAAACGACCCTCGATCGCGGGACGATTCGCCAGGATGTCCCGTTCGAACATCTTCAGGAAGAAGCCCTGCGCCACGTCGTCGGCCCGATCCTCGCCGACGAACGGCATGAAGGCGAGCGCGACGCGGATCGGCTCGTAGTAGACGCCCAGGAATTTATCCCAGGACTGGAACGATTCGGCGACGGTCGACTGGAACATGGCAAGGCCCTCGAAACGGCCCGATCGCTCACCCCCAAGCCTCGACGGTGACGACGGGGCCTGGATGCGGTTATCTCCATCGACAAAGACGCCCCAATTTCCTCCGACTTGCGCCGAACTTCAAGGAGATTGCACCGAATACCCGAGGATCTCGGCTCAGCGGGTGAATGGGTCCGTGGGGAATTCCAGATCCATCAGCAACAGCTGGAAGTCGGGGCGCGATCGGATCGAGTCCAGGTCGGTATCCATTCGGAGTTGATGAGCGTCGCGGAATCCCGCGGCGACCGCGAGCCGGAGCGCCCGCATGGCGCGATCGGCATCATCCCTCGCCTCGATCTTCGTCGCCGAGGTTCCCGGCTGCGGGGCCGTTCCGCAGTGGATGGATCGAAAGCAGGCGCGGTTGTAGAGCTCGTCCTGAGTCTGAGTCTGAGTGGGAGTGGGAGAGCCCTCCAGGATGACGACGCCGCGCCTGAGGTCGGAACGCCCTTGCTCCGTCTGACCGATCCTGAGACGAAGCAGGCCGGCGACGCCCGTGTTCGTTGCCGGGTGGTTCCGGAACTCGGTGTGATCCGGGTTGCGCTCGACCAGAACCTCCCAGATCACCTGTGCTTTATCGAAGGATAGCAACGCGTCGGCCGTCTTGCCGATGCCGGAGAGCAGGTCGGCAATATTGTGGTGGCTCATCGCCAGGGCGTCCTGGTACTCGGAGTCCGTCGGAGTGGATTTGATTGCGGCTTCGAGTAACATCCGAGCATCTTCGTAGGATTCGATCGCGTCAGGACGCTTTCCTGAGGCGGCTTGCATCGCGACGATGTTGATGTAGGTCAGCGCCAGATCGACCTGGAATTGAGGGACATCGGAGTGGGACTTCACCAGGGACTCTCGAATCCTCGTGGCGTGCTCATAGGATTCCATCGCCGCGACCTTTCTCCCAGCGTTCCCCATGACGAAGCCGATGCTGTGGTAGGTCCTTGCCAGATCGCTCTGGAACTGGGTGACGTTCGGGTTGTCCTTGACGAGGGCTTCCGGGATCGTCCTGGCTCGCTGGTAAGACAACAGGGCCTCGGCCAGCCGGGCGGTCCTTGCCCGGAGATCGCCGATGTTGACGTGACTCGCCGCGAGGGCGGCCTCGAACCGGGTGGCTTTGGGGTTGATCTTGACCATTCTCTCCTGGATCGTCCTGGCTCGCTCGAAGGACGACAGCGCCTCGAGGGGCTTGCTGGACTCTCTCAGCAGCACACCGATTCGGTTCTGGCTGTCCGCGAGATCCATCTGGAACCGGGTGACTTCAGGGTGGTCCGCGACCAGTGCTACCAGGATCGTCGCGGCTCGCCGGAAAGACTGCATCGCCCCGTCCGGATTGCCGGTCTCAAATTGGCGGAACCCGACAGCCATCAAGCTCCGGCCCTCCTCCGCTCGAGATTCGGCATCCGCCCCCTCCTCGGTGGCCAGAGCCCGTCGGATCGCCAGCGCCTGCTCGTGTGCCGCGAGGGCCTCCTCCTTGGAACCGGTCTTCGCCGTCAGCTCACCGAACTCGTAGAGCGCCTTCCCCAACACCGTCCGCGAATGCCGATCATCCCGCCCCTCGAGGAGCTTCTGCATCTTGCCATACGACTCTTTCGCCTTGACCAAGAGGCTAGTCCTGAGCGTTTCGAATTCCTTCTGCCTCAGCAGGAGGTCCTCGCTGACGCCGGTGTGATACGTCTTGATGGTTTCCATCGCCAGGTCGAACCGGGCGCGCTCGCGTTCGTTGGATAGGCTGAGCTCCGCGTTGGCGCGGCGCTGGACGACCAGGACGGCCGTCAGGCCGATCACCGCCACGAGCATCGACGCCGCGACGGATATCGCCGCCGTCCGATGCCGTCGCATCCATCGCCGCGCCTGTTCCGCAAAGGGCTCGCGGCGGGCGGTCACGGGTTCGTCGGCCATCCACCGTTCGATGTCATCGGCCAGCGCCTTGGGTGTCGGGTAGCGCCGCCGGGATCCGGCGACATCGCCTTGAGGCAGACCGCCTCCAGCGCCCGATCGATCGACGGTTCGAGTCCTCGTGGGGGCGAGGATTCCCCCTTGCGGGCGGCGGCCAGGACCGCCCCGAGGTTCTCCCCCTCGCGGGGGGCGGCCGCGGCGTGTCCGACCCGAACGCCTGCTCGACCTGGTTCTCCCCCTCGCGCGGGGGGCGGCCGGTGAGCAGGCAATATACTGAGCCTCAGGTAAGTCGCTTTACACGCAGGCCGGCATGGCGAAAGAAACCGAGCAAGAGATCGGGCCGGCGTCGCAGTCGGGCAAATCCCCGATCGGCTTGCTCACGGATCTCCGCTTCGGTCTCGGGGTCGGCGTTGCGCATCCCCTGTTTGACGTTCCCATGACATTCCTCTTCGGGGTTCAACTCCGGGGCATACGAGGGCAGTCGTTCCACAGCGATCTCGGGATGTTCGGCCAGGAATGCTTTCAATGGGCCGGAGCGGTGAACTTGCAAACCGTCCCGGACGATGATCAGCGGCCCGGCGATTCGACGCCGAAGATGTTCCAGATGCGTGACCGTGTCGTCGCCATGGATCGCATGGTCGAAATGGTTCTTGTAGATCCGGCCCGATGTCGTCAGCCCGATCGCCGTCGAGACCTGGCGTCGCTTGCTCACACGCTTCTGGACCGGGGTCTGTCCGCGGGGTGCCCAGGTCGTGTCGGACTTGAGTTGATACGAGAACCCGGTCTCATCGATGAAGATGATCACGGCGCCCTTGCGGCGAGCCCTTTTTTTATGCGCGGCCAATCCCGATCGAGCCAGGCCCGGATCAGCTCCTCGTCGCGCTCGCGAGCTCGGACGGCGGGCACCTGAGGCGACCAACCCAGGCCTCTCAGCCGAACGGAGAGGTAATTCGCATGGTAAGTGACTCCGAAGTGGCGTTGGATCAGGGTGCGGATTCTGGGCAGGGTCCAGCGTTCGGTCTCGAAGCCAGACGCGATGGCTCCTTGGGCGAGGACATCGAGGAGTTCTTGCCACTGTCGGGGTGTCAAGCGGGCCGGTCGTCCTGGCTTGGTCCGTCGTTTCAACCCCGCCGAGCCATGAGGAGTCTCTCGCAGCCGCTTGGCCCACAGGCTGACGGCCATGCGGCTGACACCTAATCGACGGGCGATCTCGGCCTGGGTGAGCCGGCCGGCGCGGAGCAACCGGCCCGCTTCGAGCCGGCGTTCTTCGAGTTGTTCGGGAGTAAGTTTTCGTGGTCGCCACATTCATACCATCGTAAGGCCGAACGAAAATTTGTAAAGTGACTTACTTGAGGCTCAGTCTCATCCCGCCGCCTTCGCGCAAGCGAGAAGTTCAGCCTTCCGCTCGAAGCCGAGCTTGCTCACCGAGTAGATGCTGCCCGGCCCGTAGCGGAAGCTGTTGCCCAGGACCATCAGCCCGGCGCGTTCCAACTCGCGGTAAGGCTCCCGGTTAGTATCGTCCACGATGATGTCCCCGCGCCGCTCGACGTGCAGTCGGAACAGGGCCAAGGCGCATTCGGACAGCGTAATTGTCTGCATGGCATCCTCCGAGCCGCATGAATCCGAGAAAGAGATAGGTTGTATCAGGTTAATGTGCATGTGATGACTTGGCCAGGCCCACCGCACGGAGTTCAATCCAGCCGAATCCTGCACGCATGCTATTGCGCGGCGTCTACTGCGTGAGCGATCTCCGCCAGATCGAACCGCATCCGATGACCCCAGTATGTCCACCGGAACACGCACTCGTCGCCAAGGGTGAACGACCCACATGGGACCATGACCCGTGCCTTGACCAGCTCACGGAATGTGGGGCGGTTCCACCGATCCCCGATGGGGATACCGCCGCCGCCGCACTCCCGTAGCAGCCTCTTGGCTTTCCTCGACAGCTTGCCGTCCGGGGGCGCGTACCGCTCCGCGCTCGATGCGGTCCTGCTCCATCTCCAGAATCCGATCTCGCCTCGCCTAACCATCATCGGTGAACCGGAATTCCTCGCCATCCGGCTCCATGATCCTGGCGGCGACCAACTCCAGGTAGGCGGCCCGCCTCTTCTCCGTGACGGGCATCTTATGACCCCTCACCCGAAACCGGAGCACGGCGGATTCGGACAGCGTAATTGTCTGCATGGCGGATCCCTCCTGAGCCGCATTCTACCGGCCAGGGGGATCGGGCGGAATGCGAAATGTCCTGGGAGCCACTTGGTGTGGCGGGCGTGCGCGGGGCGGATAATAACGCGCGTACTCATTCTTAACGAACGAGGCGAAAGCGCAGGAGGTCAGGCAGCTATACTACGCGCGGGCCGGATTGATGCATTCGGGATGGCGAGGCTCCGTCCGAGCCACCATCAAGAAGAGGCTCGCACGGAGGCTCGCCCTCCCACTCCGGAATTCGCGAGAAGTCGCGTGAGCGACCCCTCGCGGACGGGCAGTACTCTGCGAAGAGAGAGACGGAGCGGGCCGGATGACCCAGCGGAGCAACCATGAGAGGCGCACGAACCGAGGCCGACCGGCTGCTCGAACGGCTGTTCCGCGCGGGGACCGTGGGCGCCCTGACCGATGCGCAGCTCCTGGAACGATTCGTGGCCGGTGACGACGAGTCGTCGGGTGCGGCGTTCGAGGCGATCGTGGGGCGTCACGGGCCGATGGTCCTGCGGGTCTGCCGGACGGTCCTCCGCGACGCCCACGCGGCCGAGGATGCGTTCCAGGCCACGTTCCTGGTGCTGGCCCGCAAGGCGCGGACGCTCGGCGAGCGAGAGCTGCTGGGCAACTGGCTCTACGGGGTCGCCGCCCGCACGGCGAGGAAGGCGAAGGTCGCCGCCGCGCGTCGGATCGACCGGGATCGCGAGGCGGCGGGTCGTCGGTCGATCGCGATCGACGACCCGATGCCCGATGGGGGCCGGGACGAGGTCGGCCTGATCTTGCACGAGGAGATCGGCCGCCTGCCGGGCTCGTATCGCGCGGCCGTCGTGGTCTGCTACCTGGAGGGGATGACCCAGGAGCAGGCCGCGCGGCAGCTCCGCCTGGCCGAGAGCACCGTGAGGGGCCGGCTCGCCCGGGCGCGGAAACTGCTCGGGAACCGGCTGACCCGCCGGGGCGTCTCGCTGTCGGCCGGCCTGGCGGCGCTGGGCACTGGTGCCGACGCGGCCGCCGTCGAGGCCGTCGCGCGGCTGACCGAGGCAACCGTCGAGTCGCTGGTCCGCTCCGCTCTCCTCTTCGGGAAATCAGGCCAGGCGACCGGCGGTGCCGTCTCGGCGACGGCCCGCAGCCTCGCCAGCGGAGTGCTCTCCACCATGTGGCTCACATCCATCAAGAACATCGCGGCGGCCGCTGTCGCCCTCACGCTCGCCGTCGGCGGCGTCGCGGTCGCGCTGACCCATCGCGCGGCCGAGGCGCAACCCCTCCAGGAAGTCGCCCTCACCGAGAGTGGGGACGGGATTGCGGCGCCGGAATCGGGCCCTTCGGGGGCACCGATCGCGGAGTCCGGGGCCCCGGATCCCCAGGACCCGGGCCCAGGCCGATCGAAGGTGAACAGCGACGAGGACAAGGGCCGACCGCAATCCGCCGCGGTTGACCCGGCACTGGAGAAAGCCGCGCCCGGACCGATCGTCCGGGCGGTCCCCGTGTCCAAGGATTGCATGATCCTGGCTTACCTCCCCAACCAGAACCTCGGCCATGTTGACAACCTCGCGATGGCGAACAATCACGGAGGGGTTCGTGTCTTGATCGACTGGCCGGAGATCCCCATCAACGAAGCCCTGATTCCCGGACGGCTCTTTCAAATCGCGATCTACACGCGCAAGACGACCTGGCGTCCGCCGACCGGTTCGATGTATGTCTTCGAGGTCCTGGAGGATTGGCCCGAGATGGCCCGCTGGAGTCAAATGCCTCGTTACCATCCCGATCCCGCGATGAACTATCCCTTCAATTCAAGAGTTGGCTGGAAGCTGTTCGACATCACGCAGCTTGTCCGCGACCAGGCCAGCCGCAAGCGTGGCAGCCATGGCGTGCTCCTTCGGTTCCTGAGCGAAGACTTCAAAGGAACGGATTGGTCCGGCTACGAGTTCGTCAGCCGCGAGGGGGCCGGTGAGTGGGCGAATCGCCGTCCCGTCCTGCTGGTCATGGATGGCCTGAAGCCGCAGAATGCTCCGGCGAAATGAGGAGCCGGCGAAGGGTTGAACCGCCGTCTCGGGTCGGTGATCCGCATCACCGGGACCGGGACGCGGTTCGTTCCATGCGCGGGCCATCTCCAGGCCCCCACCACTTCGACTCGCCAGGGTCTTGCCCTTCGACACTCCGTCCGATCCAATAGGCGAAACGACGACTGTCCGATACCGCCGGTCTCGCTCGCCTTGATGGGAGTGTCGCCATGAATGAACCGGGAACCAAGCTTGCGCGGAACGCCTCGACCGCGGTCGTCTACCCGATCGTCGGGATGCTGGGCGGCCTGTTTATCGGCGGCTTGAGGGCGAAGGTCGGGGGCGCCAACGAGATCGACCAGATCGCGTTCGTGATCAAGTGGGGGGTCACGGGCTTCTTCGCCGGCCTGGCGCTCGTCGTGCTGCTGGCGTTCGCCTCCCGGGGTCGGAACATCGTCTCGATGCGGAGACTGATGGTCCTCGTCGTCGTCGCCGGGTTGCTGACGTGGTTCTTCGCGCGCATCTTCTCCGGGGTGATCGGCAATGAGAGATTCTGATCCCGCCCCGCTCGTCCCATGGAGATTCTCGGCCATGTTGCGTTCCCGATTCCA
This sequence comes from uncultured Planctomycetota bacterium, assembly GCA_963777695.1. Classification (GTDB taxonomy): domain Bacteria; phylum Planctomycetota; class Planctomycetia; order Isosphaerales; family Isosphaeraceae; genus CAVZRC01. The sequence continues at coordinate 2,766,907 of CAVZRC010000004.1, read as the reverse complement.
GGCCACCGGCCCGATCGCCGTCGCGTTCGGGATGGCCTTGATGGTGGCCGTCATTCCCGCTTCATCCGGGGCGGACCCGGTCCCCGTCGACGAGAAGACGATGGAAGCGTGGTGGGGCGACCTCGAGAAGGGCGACACGGAGGCGACGCGGGCCTTGCTCAATTTCTCCGACCGGCCGAAGGACACCGTGGCCTTCCTCCGGAAAAAGATGAAGCCGCTCACGATCTCGTCCGGGCAGGTGAAGGCGCTGCTGCTCAAGCTGGGCAGCGGCAACGACGAGGTCTGGAAGCCGGCGTTCGAGGAACTCGAATACTTCGACCCGCGGCTCGCGATCGGCCTCCAGACCCTGATGGATCGCTACACCGAGTCCCCGGCCCGACAGCGCATGGTCGAGATCTTGAGCGGGCGCGAGGCCGGCTCGCTGAAAGGCAAGGATGTCAAGCTCCAGAAATTCGGCGGCCCGGATGACTTCAACTTCTTCGCCCAGAACGTCGGCTCGTGGTGGGCCGAGAATCGCGTCGAGCGCATCAGTTCCGACTACTGGCGCAACAACAAGAAGAAGTGGACGCGCGCCGTCCGCGCCATGATGTTGCTGGAGCACATCGGCACCCCCGACGCGACGGCGATCCTCAAGGACATGGCCACCGGCCATCCCGACGCCCACCCGACCAAGGTGGCCAAGGAAGCCCTCGAAGGGATCGCCGGCAAGGACAAGCCCGTCCAAGCGGCCCGCGCGGGCCAGTAGGCGTCTTCGTCGGGTGGGTGAAACCCACCGAGTATTTACGCCCACAGAAGATCGGTGGGTTTCACCCACCCGACTGGGATCGGCCCTTATCCGGACAGCCCGGCCTTGACTTGCGCCGCGGCGGCGAGCCGATCGCGGTAATGCTCCAGGCCGGGGACGTCCAGGCCGGGGACCTTGGCGGTGTCGTCCCAGTGCCGCAGGCGGATGGCGTCGCGATAGTACGGGCTGCCCTCGAATTGCGCGCGTTCCTCGGCCTCCATCGGCCCGCCCTGGACGTCCAGGCTGAGCCGCGAGGCCGGCGAGAGGCCGGCGAGGTAGGCCGGATCGACGGCGCAGAGGTACCGCTTGGCGGCGACGTGCAGGCGGATCGGCTCGATGACCTCGGGGCCGAAGTGGCGGGCGAGCCATCGGCTGCCGGCCTCCTCGTGGTGGCCGTCGATGCCGCGGACGGCCAGGTCCTCATCCTGGCCGTCCAGCAGGTGCCCGACGTCGTGCAGGAGCGCCGCGACGACCATCGCGTCCGGGGCGCCCTCCTGCTCGGCCAGCTCGGCGGCCTGGAGGGCGTGCTCGGCCTGCGAGACGGCCTCGCCATGGTAGGCCGACGCGCCGCGGCGGGCGAACAATCTGACGATATCCTCGACAATCTTCATGCTTCCGATCCTATTTCTTCGATGGGCGCGATGCCCTCGCGCCCCGTGCCGATCTCGAGCAGGGCCTCGCCCGCCGAGGGAGCCGGCCGGAGTTGATTGACCAGGTAGAACCCGGCCGCCACGCTCGTCAGCAGGGCGACGACCGCCAGGACGTCGAAGACGCCCTGCCAGCCATACGTGACGGCGACCTTGGCGACGCCCGCACCCGCGAGCGTCCCGCCCAGATAACCGAAGCCGTCGATGATCCCGCAGGCGGTCGCGGCGCCGCGCTTGCCGCCCAGGTCCAGCGAGATCGCGCCGGCCAGGTAAGAATACGGGCCGATCAGCAGGAAGGCCACCAGGGAGACCAGCACCAGCGCGTCGCGCGACCGCCCCGAGAAATCGGCCGTGCCGAGGACGCCCAGGGCCAGCCCGCAGAGCGTCATCCCGACCACGATCACCCCGGCGCGGCCGCCCCGACCGAAGCGGTCGCCGGCGATGCCCGCGAGGATCACGGAGACGCCGCCGAAGAACGGGAACAATCCGCTCAACTTGGCCGCGGCGGCATGGTTCAGGCCGAGCCCCTGCTCCAGGTAAGTCGGCGTCCAGCTATTGAACGCCTCGCGCAACAGCGTCATGCCGGCCGACATGAAACACACGATCCAGAAGGCCGGGCTCCGCGCCAGCGTGGCGAGCACCGAGGCGGCCGACTCGGGGCGAGGGTCCTCGCCGAGGGCGCCGAACAAGTTGGTCGGATTCGTCTCCGGCTCGGGGAGGCCCAGGTCCTTCGGCGACTCGCGGATCAGGGCCGCGTTGAGCAGCCACAGGACCCCCAGCACCCCGCCCGCGACCCAGAAGACGCCGCGCCAGCCCAGCCCCTTCTCGATCAGGAAGCCCATGAACAGCCGCGCCAGCGCGTCGCCGAAGAGGAAGCTCAGGCTGATCACGCCCATCACGGCGCCGTATCGCGAATACGAGAACCAGCGCGAGGTGATCTTGATCATGCCCGGCCAGCCCATCGACTGGATCAGCCGGTTCGCGAACCACGCCATCGACAGGAGCGGCAGCGAGTAGCCCATCGCGAAGAGCATCGTGCAGGCGACCGCGCCGGCCATGCTGATCAGGTAGTTCCGCCGCCCGCCCAGCCGGTTGACCAGGCCGCCGGCGAAGAACTTCCCCAGCGAGTAGCCCAACGTCCCCAGCGTGATCATCCAGCCGAAGCCGAGCGTCGCCGCGTCCGGGTGGATCCCCCGCGCCACCAGGTCGGCCTTGATCGACGTCTGCATGACGGACAGGTTCGACCGGCAGAGGTAGAACCCCGAATAACCCAGCACCATCAGCGTCACGGTGAGTAACTGCCAGAGTCTCAATCTCGTCGCGTCGCGATTCATCGGGCCGGGGACCTCCGCATTCCTATTCCCAGTCTAACGCGGCATTCGGCCGAAACCCAAGAGGGATCGCGGATCGCGGATTCCGGGATGAACGAGGTCCCGACGACCCGACCGGCTCGCGCCGGCCGATCCCCGGGACCTCCGCCCATCATCGCGGTAGATCGTGCGGACCGGGCCCGGCGGCGGTGCCGGCCCGATCCGCGGATTCCTCTGCGCCCGATCGATCAATACTGGTCGGAGCTCATGACTTCGCCGCCGGCCCTGGTGATCAGGTAGACGACGACGAGCGGGTTGATGCTCTCCTTGAGGAAGTGCACCGAGCCGTCGGCGAACAGGGCGTTGGCCCCGCCGGGATGGAAGCCGTAGATCTCGTTGTTGGTCGTGCAGTTGATCAGGCAGATGCCGTTGCCGCGGATGCCGTCGGCGGAGGCCCCGTCGAGGTGGGCATAGGAGAAGGGGTCGGCCCAGGCGCCGCCGCCGCCGCTGACCGGGTTGATCGTGCCGTCGACCGGGCCGCCGTTCTGGTTGTAGATCTGCCGGGCGTGGTTATAGCCGATCGGGCGCGCGGCACCCTCGGCGACCATCATCGTATTCGAGGTGCCGTCGGTGATGCTGGCGATCCGCACCCGCGCGATCGGGGTGTTGACCAGGCCGGTCGTCGGGTTCGAGGTCGAGATGTCGGCGATGGTCCCGCTGTCGCTGGCCGTGATCGCGTTGGCGGCGGTCTGCGAGTAGCCCAGCTTCACCAGCAGGCTGGTGTGGAAGCCCGGCGGCGGGAAGTAATCCGTCCGGCCCCAGATCTGGGTCGGGGGGCTGGCGACCGGCGAGCCGCTGCCGTCGCCGTAGCCGCTCCAGCAGGTGTTGTAGTAGTTGATCGACGGCGTGGCGGGCGACGAGGGGCAGATGTAGGCGTTGATCACGATCGAATAGGCGGAGTTCTGGCCGATGCCAGGGAACAGGCTCCCCGAGCCGCCGACGGCCGGCGGGACGTTCTTCTGGTCGAGCCCCGCCAGGTTGAAGTTGATCAGGTTGTAGACGTTCTGCTGTTCGATGTACGGCAGGATCAGGGTGAAGTTGCCCGCGGTCTCCTGGTTGGAGGTCGCCACCGCGGCCGGGTCCGGGTCGGGCAGGTAGGGCGGGACGAGGTAATCGACGTCGGGCGTCATGTAGCCGTTGGTGCTCTCGAAGTTGAGCGTGCCCAGGCCGATCTGCTTCATGTTGTTGACGCACTGCGCGCGACGGGCGGCCTCGCGGGCGGCTTGCACCGCGGGCAGCAGCAGCGCGATCAGGACGGCGATGATCGCGATCACCACCAGGAGCTCGATCAGGGTGAAGCCCCGGCGGGCTTCGCGACAGTCGGTCATCATTGGATTCTCCAGGAAAGGGTGCAGGTGCATTGCAGGCGAGGAAACGTCGTCGTTCGGGAGTTACCTCAGCTCCAGCTCGATCGTACCCAGGTCGTTCGATCCGCCGGCCTTGATCTCCCGCTCGAAGGCAGGCTTGCTCTTGTCCATGTAGCGCCCCTTGAGGCGGTCGACCGGGACCGGGTCGAACTTGGCCCGCTTGGTCACGGTGACCGTCTTCCCGCGACCCGCGGCGGTCTTCGAAGTCTTGGAGGTCCCGGCGGCGGGATCAGACTCCTGGGACCATTCCACGAGGACGGCATACTTGCCCGGGGCGATCCCGTAGCCCAGCGGCTGGCTCTCGACGGTGTAGCTGCCGTCGCTGCCGACGACCGCCGACGGGATGACGGTTGCCGCCTCCGCCGGGGGCGCCTCGCCGCCAGACAGGCGGTGGAAGACCAGGACCGCGCCGGCGGCCGGCTCGCCGTTGCAGAGGACCTTCCCGCCCGCCGAAGCCAGCCCCTGGACGGTCCCCCCGCAGGAGGCGCAGAGCACGCCCAGCACGCCGACCGCGGCCGCGGCGAAGATGCGATGAGCCATCGGATCGATACCCTCCAGCATGATCCCCGCCCCCGGGCGCAACCCGGTCTCGCGGAAAAACATTCTATCGCTAAACATCAATAACGCTTTTAATTAGCGAGACGACCGTGTGAACATCCGGGACGACCGACTCGGTCTGTATATACAGTTTGCCTCCCGAATCTGCCTCATTGTCTCCGCGTTCACGCCGTACGCAAGTGAATTATCGATGAAATCCTGCGTTCGATTCGGCGAAGGTGGGCCTTCCCTGCCGACGATGGCACGCTTCCCCGGGGACGCGGAGATCTGTCTGTGCTACACAGTTTCCCGGGATCCTCGGATCGGCTATCATCGAGTGGTTATCGATTCGTGTGAGGACGCTCGAGATCCCGCCGGGTGGCCAGGATTCCTGGGAGTTCCAATGTCTGCCCCATCATTGCCGAAATATCTCGATATCGCGAGGGCCATCGAGTCGGACCTCCTGGGTCGCGAGGGCGCGAAGGTGCCGAGCTCGCGACAGGTCGCGACGGCCTTCGGGGTCTCCGTCGTGACGGCCTCGCGTGCGATCCAGGTGCTGAAGGACAAGGGGCTGATCCGGACGGTCGATCGATCGGGTAGCTTCGTGATGCCACCGTCCCCGGCGGTCGAGATGCGGGAGTGTTACGCGCTGGTGCAGCGGAGCACGCCCGGGCCTTGGTTCCAGGCGAGCCTTTCGTTCAGCCATGCCGGGTTCGCGGCCGTGGCGCGGCGGGAGGGCGTCCGGTTCGAGGTCAACCGGTTCCCGTTCGACGAGTCCACGCGGCCGGCCGAGTTGCTCCGGCAGGCCCGTCGCGCCGCCGAGGCCGGCGTGTCGGGTGTCATCTTCATGCCGTCGCGACACCAGGCCAAGGCCGCGGAGCAGGATGAGGCATTCCTCCGGTCGTGCCGCGAGGCCGGGCTGGCCGTCGTCCTGATCGAGCGGAACCGCCGCGGCCTCGGCCGCGCGCTGGAATACGACCTCGTGGCGGCCGACGACTTCGACGGCGGGCTCCGGTGCACGCACCACCTGCTGGACCTGGGCCGGCGACGGATCGCCTTCCTGACCGGCTCGCCGACGAGCAGCCACGAGGGCCGGCTGGCCGGCTATCTCAGCGCGTTGCACCACGCCAAGACCGGCTGGGGCCCCGTCGTGCTCGAGCAGCCATCGGGCCTGGCCAGCAAGAAGTCCTACGGGGAGCTGGCCGACCAGATCGTCGCCCAGGGCGCCGACGGCGTCGTCTGCTACCAGGATTACACGGCGCTCGGGCTGATCCTGGAGCTGCTCAACCGGGGGATCCGCGTACCAGGCGACGTCGCGATCACCGGCTTCGACAACCTGCCGATCGGAAAGGCGTATTCGATCGGCGTGACGACCTATGCGTTCTCGTCCGAATCGGTGGCGCGGCACGCCACCCGGCTGATCCGGGCCCGCGTCGCGGGCGACGCCGGGCCGCCGGTCAAGGTCCTGATCCCCGGCGAGCTGATCGTCCGCGAGAGCAGCCAGGACGCGGGGCATACCGAGGCCTGAGGCGAGCCACCGATGCCGGCCTCGCATCCCTCGGAGGACTCCCCGGGTTGGATAGCGTCTGCTCGGGGCATCAGGGACATCCTAGCTGTGTTGCAGAAGTAAAAGGTGAATACGCCAGACAGGTCACTGAGATGCACTGCGACCGTCCGAGACTTGCGTCGAATTCGCGGTGATTCCTGCGTGCGCAAGCGGCGGACGATCATTGGCGCGGACGGTCGGGCGCGGGACGATGTCGGGCGTGCAAAGGCTGATCCAGAAATGAGAGTTACCAAGGGGACTCGACCATGCGACCGCGCCGCGTTCGCTTCACGATCCGGGGCTTGATGATTATGGTCCTGGTCGCGGCCATCCTCCTGTCCATGCCTACCAGGGTTGTCATGTTCATCGTGTTCTATACGACGAGTCTGGCCGTCATGTTTCGTTGTGCCTGTCGATTGGCAATGATGAACCTTGGTTGGCGCCGACGGGTGGGCGCGGGACGATGTCGCAACCTGGAACGTGTGGACTGGTAGCGATCGCTCACGGGACCAAGTCATGCGACTGCCCTCGATAGGGCTGACCGGCCGACGGTTGAAAATTGCCGCCGCAATGGGACTTGCCCTCGTGGTCGTCCTGTATTTCTGCGCCTGGTCTCCCCGAGGTGACGCGGCCAAACTCCAGGGGAGTTGGAGAGTGGTGGCAATTGAAGACTCCGGGGTGACGGCCAACGAACCGTACCTCAAGACGAGGCAATACCTCTTCGACGGCAACAGGATGATCGTCGGTGCCCGAGGCGAGCCCGTTGCCGCTGCATCGTTGGTCGATTGGATCGGGAGGAACATCAAGAGCCCATCGTTCAGGCTCGATCCGACCGCAAGCCCGAAAGCGATCGATCTCGTCCTGCCCGACTTCTCGACCATGCAAGGCATCTACGACCTGGACGATGGCCGCCTCAAGATTTGCTTCAGCAGTCCCTGGAGCAAGGGGGCAATGAGGCGCCCGACGGGCTTCTCCGTCCCGGGCTCGGGTAATCGTCTACTCATCCTCGAACGCGACGGGAAATGAGGATCTGGTCGCCACCGATGTTCGATAGTTGGAACGGACAGGCGGTTGCGCGACGATGTCGGGACGTGTAAATGCTGATCCAGGATCGACAGCTTACAGTTCTTCGATGGGACCCGCCATGTCGCCAGCACGTTCTCCGATTCGAAGCGCGGCCCATCGGACGATGGCGAGATCGAGTTGAGGCTGGTCGATTGCGCCTCGGGGCGAGGCGTGCGCAGGATCGTCCCCTTCCCCGGCGAGATCCAGGTGAATTCCCTGGCATCGCTCAAATTCAGCCCCGACGGCACGCGATTCATCTACCTCTCTCATACCCGCGACGCGATGCGACGTCCGGTCGGCTGGCGGGTTAAAGTCTGGGATTGGTCAACCGGTCGCGAAGTGTTCGCGGACTCGGGCCTCGCGGGCCTGGTCGTGGCCCCGGCCTTCGACCGCTCGGCCGGCCGGTTGGCGATGGGGATCATCCGGTCGATCGAGCGCGGCGGTGGCGACCTGATCGTCCGGGACGTCGAAAGCCGGAAGCAACTCCTGGCGATCCCGCTGCCGGACCGCCGATTCGGGGGTTGGTCCTCGATCGCCTTCAGCCCGGACGGGTCGCGCATCGCCGCCTTGTTGCGGCCCGCCGGCCCTCTCGACACCCGGTCCGCGATCGAGCTCCGCGCCTGGGACGCCGCTTCCGGCAAGGAGATTTTCCGGCACGGCACGGGACCGGGGTCAACCGGCCTGGCCTACAGCCCCGACGGTCGGAGGCTGGCGGTCTCCTACGACGGCGGGACGACCCACCGGATCCGGGATGCCGGCTCGGGCGAAGAGATCCTCGAGCTGACCTCGGCAGCGGACGGCATGACGTATCTCGATACGATCGCCTTCAGTCCCGCGGGCACGCGCCTGGCCTGCGCGTCCGAGGACGGCAAGGCGCGGATCTGGGACGTGGCCCCGGATGACGCCAGGCCGAGCCGGCCGCCGGACCGCATCCTCGGCGGGAATCATTCCCGGGTGAACGAAGTGGCCTGGAGCCCCGACAGCCGGTACGTCTCGGCCTCGGGCTGGGGTTGCAAGTTCCTGACCTGGCCGGTCGCGGCCCAGGAGGAGCGGCTCGTATTCGAGGGGCCTGAAGATGCGACCTGGGTCGGCCCGACCTCGGCCGCGGGCACGAATCGGTTCGCCGCCGCCTTCGAGACGCCCCGAGGGCGTGGGGAGACGCGGATTGCAGTCTGGGATGGAGCCGGCCGGGTGGTGTTCGAGACGACCGAAGCCGCCCTCGACGGCCCCGAGGCCAGCTACGATGACAGGGCCGTCAAGCTCAGCCGCGACGGCACCCGACTCGCGTACCGGGCAACCGTTCGGTCCCGAGACGGCGAGCCGGAAAGCGCGGTCGGCCGGATCCGGGTCTGGGACATCGCCACGGGTCGGGAAATCTTCCGTCAGGACCGCGAAGGGGCCTGTTTCCCCGTATTCGCCCTCAGTTCGGACGGTCGGCTGCTGGCCGCATCTTCGTCGCGCGGAACCGGATCGGAGCGGACGTCCTCGGTCTCGGTCTGGGACCTCGGCTTGAACCGGGAGCTCCTGCATCTGGAGCCGGATCGGGAACACCCCGAACGATTCGCCTTCAGCCCCGACGGACGGCGATTCGCGGGCCTGTTCGAGCCCCGGTCCGGCGGTCCGCTGGCTTGCGAGCCTCGCGTCTGGGATCTCGCGACGGGTCGAGCGATCCTGGCCCGGAAGTGGAACGAGGGCTATTCCAGCGAGCTGGTCTACAGCGGAGACGGACGTTGGTTGGCCCTGGCGCTCTCCCGGGGCGAAGGCGGCGGTGTCATCAAGGTGGTCGATGCCGACGGCGGCGAGGTGAGTCACTCGCTCGCGGGTCATGGCGCTCCGATCTCTCGAATGGCCGTCAGCCCCGACGGGAGGCGACTCGCCTCCTCCGACAGCTCGCCGACCCGGGCGCCGGAGGTCAAGCTCTGGGACCTCGCACTGGGGAGGGAACTGCTGACCTTCTCGACGAAAGGTCTTGAACCGTCCTCTCGGAGCATGGGCGCGGCGCCTTCGGCGAATAGCCTCTCCTTCAGCCCCGACGGCCACCGCCTGTCCTTCATCGTCGGGAGCTGGGGTCGCGAGGCCAGGGTGCAGGTCTGGGACGCCACGCCGATGCCCGACGAAGGGCCTGAAATCTCGCGACGACGACCCTGACGCGGCCCGGCGGATTGAGCGACCGCCGCGTCACGACTCACCGCGATCCTCTGCGTGGGCCCCGAAATCCCGTCAGTTCTTTCTGCGGAGGTCATTTGCGTTTGAGAGCGATACGTGGGACCTCGACCTCATCATAGGACCGGGTCTGGAGCCGGAATCCGACGATCTGTTCGGGGGGCTGGTCGAACTCGACAACGATCTGCTGGAAGTGATTCACTCCGATGGACGACCGGATCTTCGCCGGAAGTTCCTCGCCGTCGCCGCCGATAGCGACGATCTGCACCGACCGATCTTGGATGTCATGAGTGACCGATAACGTCGTGCCCTCCTTGGTGGCGATGGGTTCACCAAAGATGTAACTCGCATCGATCCCGCCGACACCGCCCGGATTCTTCCCCCAATTCTGGATGGTCTTCCAGGGACCGGCCGCGACCTTGAAACGGACCGTGCCCGTGTCCGCGTTGGCCGGTAGCAGGGCCGTCGTCTCGCTCAGGCCCTCCAGATGTTTGCCGCCTCGCATGGCGGACCCCTGGGCGCTGCCGCGGGCCTCGGCGATCGACCACTGATGATCGGCCCCGTCGGGAATGCGGGCCAGGCGCACCACGATCAACTTACGGACGCCGTCGCCCGAGATGCCTTGCACGATCGGGTCGGCGGGCGCGGGATGTAACGGCGTCCCGTCGGGGCGCCACCAGGTATCGGGGCCGGACGGGAAGGAGGAGACCCCGATGACTTCGATGATCGCCCCGCTGGGCAGGCTCCGGACCCATCGGCGATCGCCCGATCTCGTCTCGGCCGGTTTCGTCGCGGCCTGTGGCGGCCTCGCCGCGAGATTTCCGTTTTCGGGCGCCTGCTGCGACAGGGCCCGGGCCGTCAGGCCGACGGCGACGAGGGCGCCGACGGCCACCATCTTGAGTTTCTCCCACATCATCATCTTCAGGACTCCTTGGGTCAGATCGGTGACCGCCGCCGGCAACGCGACGGGGGCGTGCGCGGTGACCGCGCAGACCGTGGATCGGATGAGTTCCCGCGGGACGGCCGCCCGGGCCTCGACGGTGAGCACCGTGGCGACACCGACAGCGACCGCGCCGGGCGCGAGGCCGCGCCGTGCCAGCCTCTGCCGCAACCGGAGCCGGCCCTCGGTCAGTCGGCTCTTGACGGTCGCCACCGCCCAGTTGAGCTGCCGGGCCGCCTGGTCGTAAGTCATCCCCTGGAGGTAGCACAACTCCAGAGGGCATCGGTACTTCGACGGCAGCCGGTCCAGCTCCTCGCCGACGGCGTTGCGGAGGTCCCCGAGTTCCACGTCGGCCGCCGGATCCTCGGGCGACGTGGGCGGGACCCGGCCGATCCCGGACCTTCGTCGCCGGGCCTCGGACCGAGCCCGGAGCGCGACGCGGTGGGCGACCCCGTAGAGCCATCGGCCGAGGGACCCGTCCACCCGCACCGATCCGGCCTTGCGGACGAGGACGAGGAAGGTGGCCTGGAAGGCGTCCTCGGCCTCGCAGGTATCGCCGAGGACGCGCAGGCAGACACCCCAGACCATGGCCCCGTGGCGATCCACCAGGGCCGCGAAGGCCGTCTCGGCCGCTGTGGCGGCCTCGGCCGACTCGGCCCGCCTGGCCGCGTATCGTTCGAGGAGCTCGCTGTCGGTCAGCCCCGTCGCCGTCCCGCCCGCGAACAGGTCGCGCAATTGACGCAACGCGGAGCCGGATTGTCCCTTTCTCATGGTCGTGCGTCCCGCCGTGGTGTTCGATGCCATCGCCACTACTATGCAGGAAGTGCCGCACGCGGACCTGATTATCCAAGAAAATTCGAGACTTCTCGCCGAACACCACCCGACGGAGCGAGATCGGAGCCCGTGACCACGCACGTGATTGCGTGGTTTGGACGGGACGTAGGCTTCGAGAAGGCACGGTCCACGCCCCCGGGGAACGCGAGACGCTCCTCACGCGGGGTTGGCCGGCGCCATGATATTGGCCCCTTCGTCGCGTACAACGAGTGAGTAGAGGGCCGGCACGACGAAGAGCGTCGTGACCAGCCCCGCCAGGATGCCGCCGATGACGGCTCGGCCGAGCGGCGCGTTCGCCTCGCTGCCGCGGGCCAGGGCCAGGGCCATCGGGATCAGGGCAAAGAAGGCCGCCAGCGCGGTCATGATGACCGGACGCGCCCGGATCGATGCCGCCTTTCGGATCGCCCGGTCGGGCGTGAGCCCTTCCAGGGTGCGGAGGTTCTGCGCGAAGTCCACCAGCAAGACCGTGTTCGACACGACGATGCCGACCATGAAGATGACCCCGAGCAGCGACTGGACATTGAGCGCCGTATCGGTGACATAGAGCATCGTCACCACGCCGACGAGCCCCAACGGCACCGCGAACAGGATCACCAGCGGCGTCAGGTACGACTTGAACAGCGCCGCCATCAGGAAGTAGATCAACAACGTCGCCAGGATCAGCCCGAAGCCCAGGCTGCGGAACGTCTCCTGCATCCGCGAGTATTCGCCGCTGAGCTCCATCATGGCACCCGGGATCACCTTCCGCTTGGCGGACTGATCCTTGGGATCATAGGGAATCCACGATCCGTCGGGCTGCGGCTCGCCGAACCGGGCGACAACGCGGGCGACGTCGTCGGCCACATGGCCGAGGTCCCGGCCCGAAACGCCCATCGTCAAGTCGATCGTTGACTGGAGGTTCGTATGGGTGATCTCCGTCGGCACGGTTGACCTGCGCAACGTCGCGATGTTACGCAAGGGGATCGGCTTGCCCTGGCCCTGTCCGGTGATCGGCACATCGAGGAGTGTCTCGACGGAGTCGATATCCTCCTCGAAATACTGCACGCCGACGAAATACTGGTTCTTGCTCACCGGGTCGATCCAGAAGTTCTTCTTGTAGAACTGGATGCTGGAGTTGAGCGCCGCGACGACGTTCTTCATCACCTCGGCCTGGTTCAGCTTGAGGTCGGCCACCTTGGCGCGATCGACCTCGATGATGTATTCCGGATAGTCGAGCCGCTGGATGATCCGGGCGTCGACCACGCCATCGATCGGGACGATCTCACGCTTGATCGCCTCGGCGATCGAGCGGGCCTGGAACAGGTTCTTGCCCGAGAGCCGGACGTTGATCGGCGAGGATTTCCCCTCGTTCATCGCCGAGCGGATCATGCCGCCGGCATCGAAGGCAAATTCCAGGTCGCGGAACTTCGAATCCCCGGCGAACCCGGCGCGGAGCTTCTGGACGTATTCCTGCGCCGAGTGCTCCCGCTCGTGCGTGAGCTGGACCTTGACGACGGCGTCCATCGGGCCGGCGTTCGGTGTGTAGGCGGCCGACAGGTCGGCGACGACCCCCAGCTCGGAGATGATGATCTGGAGGTCCTTGCCGATCGCCTCCCGGACGAATTGCTCGACCTTGGCGATCTTCTTCTCGGTCTCCTCGATCCGGGTTCCGCTCGGCGCCCGGGCATAGATCTCGAAGGCGCCGGAATCCACCTCGGGGAAGAACTCGCGTCGCAATTGCGACCCCAGGCCGACGAGCGTCGCCACCAGCAGCCCGACCGCCGTCAGGACCACGGCGAGCCGATGTCCCATCGCGCGCTGGAGCATCCTCACGTACCAGGAAATCCCGGCCTCGATCAGGGCTTCCCACCGCGCGAAGGCGCGGCGGAGCAAGCCCCCGCGCGCCGGACGAGCCGGTTCCGGGCCGAACCGATCGTCATCATCGCCGTGATCCGCTTTCCCGCTTCCGTCTCCATGTCCGTTCGCGGCGTGCGGCCTGAGCCACTGCGCGGATCGAGAGGGGACGAACGACCGCGAGAGCAGATAGGCGAAGATCATGGCGAACGTCACGCCGGCGGCCATCGGCCGGTAGAGGAACTCGCCCAGGCCGGGCATCAGGGCCAGCGGGGCGAGGACCAGCAGCGTGCAGAGGCTGGCGACCAGCTCCGGCATCGCGACCTCGCTGGCGCCGCGGAATGCGGCCTCCTCGGGCGTGGCGCCCAGGCCGAGGTGCCGGTGGGTGTTCTCCAGGCAGATGATCGCACTATCCACCATCGGCCCGATCGCCAGCGACAAACCGGCCAGCGTCATGACGTTGATCGTGTTGCCCGAGGCATAGAGGCCGATCAGCGACGACAGGACCGCGATCGGGATCGTCAGCACGGCGATGACCGTCATCCGCCACTCGCCCAGGAACAGCAGGATCACCAGCGAGCAGAGGATCGCCCCCAGCACCCCTTCCTCCACCAGGCTCTCGATCGAGTGGCGGACATAGACCGACTGATCCAGCACCACCTTCAGATCGATCCCGGGGCGGGTCAATCGCGTCTGGATCTTGCCGATCGCGCCCTTGAGGTTGTTCACCACGTCGAGCGTGCTGGAGCCGAGCTGCCGGAAGACGGGGACGTAGACCTGGCGCCGGCCGTTGACCCGGACGACATTGGTCTGGATGAAGTTGGCATCCTTGGGAGTCGCCACGTCGCGGAGGAATGTGGCGTTGCCCGGCTCGTTATGCAGCGGGATGTCCTCCATCCGCGAGACGACGTTGACCATCGAGTTGCTGTCGATGGCGTAGTCGGTCGTGCCGAACTTGGCGCTGCCGGTGGGGAGGAAGACGTTGTATTCATCGACGGCCTTCAGCACGTCCATCGGAGAGAGGTGGCGGGCCTGGAGGCGGATGCGATCGAGGTACACCATGATCGCCCGGACCTTGCCTCCGTAGACCAGCGGCGCCAGGGCCCCGGGCTGCGACATGATCTGAGGCCGGACCTCGTACCGCCCGACGTCGAAGAGGGCGGCCTCGCCCTGCGTCTGGCTGTCGAGGGCCACCAGGCAGACCGGCGTCGCGCTCGTCGGGTCATAGGGCAGCACGACCGGCGGCAGCGTGCCCGGCGGCATCGTGGGATACTCCCACCCGGCGTACGAGCTGACCTCGGTCAGCGCACCGCTGCGGTTGACGTTGCTGCGGAAGTAATCCCGGACGATGCTGATGCCGACGATCGACCGCGACTCCAGCCGACGGCCGCCGGAGGCCTGGCCCACGCCCCGCTCCAGACGCGCCGTGATGTTCTTCTCGATGCTGGCCGCCGGCATCCCGCTGTAGAAGACCAGCGTCTGCACGGCCGGGCTCTTGAACACCGGCAGGATGTTCACCGGTATCGAATAGGCCGACAAACCTCCGAGCACCACCAGCGACAGGACCATCACCGTCACGGCGATCGGGTTCTTCAGCGAAGCATGAATCAGTCCGTTCATCTCTGGACACTGGCTCCGTTACAAACCCTCGTCAGACCACGGAACGCGGGCAGCATTCACCGGGGTTTTTGAACACGAAATACACGAAATACACGAAAAAAATCATAAATCAATCTGAAATAATATAATTCATAATTTATTGAATTTTTCGTGTATTTCGTGTATTTCGTGTTCTATACTCTTCGTATTTCTTCCTTTACACCTTTCGTGGCTCGACGGCCGGCTTGACGCGCGTGCCGTCTTCCAATGGGGTACCGCTGGGGAGGATGACGAGGTCGTCCGGCCCGACGCCGGAGAGGATCTCGGCCTGCGAGCCGTTGTCGCCGCCCAGCTTGATCTCGGTGCGGCGGGCGATCCCGTCTCGGATGACGAAGACGGCCCCGCCGGAGTGGCCGGTGTGCTCGACGATCGCGGACGACGGCACCGCGAAGGTCTTGGAATCCTGCCCGAGGGTGATGATGGCCTTGCCATACATCCCGTCGAAGAGGAGGTCTTCGGGGTTGGGCAGGTCGATCTCGACGCGCATCATCCGCTCGGCGTCCTCGGCCCGGGCGATCCGCGCGAGGGTCCCTTTGAACGCCTGACCGTCGAGGGCATCGACGCTGACCACGGCCGTATCGCCGACCCGGGTGAGGACGACGTCGCGGTCGGGGACCAGGACGACGACGCGCATCTTGTCGGTCCGCTTGACCGTCAAGAGCGGCACCTGCTGGCCGCCCTCGACGGCCGATCGGATCAAGGCCCCCGGGTGGAACGTCCGGTGGGTCACGACGCCGTCGAAGGGCGCGACGATCCTGGCATAGAGCAGGTTAACCTTCACCCGGTCGAGGTGTGCCTCGGCGACCCCCAGGTTCGCGCGGCTCGCGACGACATCAGCCCTGGCCTGATCGACGGCCGCCCCGGCCGCCATTACCTTCGCCTTGGCACTGAGGATCTCCGAAGCGCCGGTCTGCTGGGCGGCGGTCGCCGCCTGGAGGCCGCTCTTCTGCTCGTCAGCGTACAGCGTGGAGGTTGCCCGCTGGGCCACCAGACCGTTGACTCGCGCGTATTGCTTCTCGGCGAGCTGGCGTAGGGCGATGAGTCGCTCCAGCTCGGATTCGGCCACCTTCTCCGCCGCCGCCGCCGCCGACCCCTGCGCCTCGGCGACCTTGATCCGGGCCTCGGACTGGACGACCTGGGCTCGCGCCTGCTCGACCAACGCGGCGGCCTCCTCGACCATCTTGGCGTCGCGCGGCACGTTGATCTCGGCCAGGATCTCACTTTTCTTGATCCGCGATCCGATGTCGACTTTCTGAGTCTTGAGATAGCCGGAGATCATCGCATACAGGTTGACCGACTCGAATGCATGGATCGACGCCGGCTGCTGGATCGTCCGCGGGATGCCCCCGAGTTTGGGCCGGACGACCTCCACGGTCGAGACCGGCTGCTCGCGTTCTTGAGCCGCCTTGGGTTCGACCTCCTTCGAGTGCGCACCGCGTCGCGTCAACCAGAGTCCGAGGCCGACCGCCGCCAGGCCGAACACGACACCGACCAGGCGTCGCCAGGGAAACCGCGAGCGATCAGTTCGTTTCCCGACAGTCAAAGTCCTCGCCCTCCCAAGGATCAGGGAACGGACGACCAGTTCCGAGAATGTGTTCAACAGGACCGCCTTGCACAGGCCAATCAACCTAAATTCTCGCAGTGTTTCCCTTTCTGTCCAGGTTGCCCCGGATGCAACGGCGATCTGGCTTCACCCGATCTTCACAAAACCTTTGCCTGAAACCGGTTGGGCAACGTAAGAAATACTTTATTCGAAGACGATTCAGTCCGACGGTGGGGACGACGATAAGGGTTATGAGGAGCCGTACGCAGGGAGACGCCTCGGGGCTCGTCCGTTCGAGGCCCTCGGCGAGCCCGAAACCGGGCGATTCCGCGAGTTGAACGGTATCCATTGAAGCCACCAGAAAGACCGATAAGGATGACGGGAGAGCCAGAGAGGTTACTGCGCCCTCTCCGCGCTCGTCGGGGCCAGGAGGGTCCAGGTGATGGTACGGATCTCAGGAATTCCCATCCCGATGAGCCACTGCGCCTCGTTATTTCTCGTGATGTTGGCGGTCGCGGGGAACTTCGCCCCGGCGCGCGGGCAATCGCCGGCGTCCGAGTCGGTGCCGGTGAAGTCCGGGATCTCGATTCCACCCCCGAGGCAGTTCGACTTGAAGGACCCGGTGGCCCGTCGCATCCGTGTCGGTGGCATGACGTCCGAACGCGGCCCGCAAGACGGGACGGGCGCCGCGACCCTGCCCACGGCGGCTCCGCTGCCGACGACGACCCGGGCGCCGGATTCGGCCGCGAGCACGGGCGACTCGGGTGCCACACCCGCCCCGCCGCCCCGCCTGCCGGTTGACACCACCCTGATCCCGGGACGCGCGGTCGAGCCGATCGACCTGGCCAATGCGCTGAAGCTGACCGGTGCACGTGAGCTGGATATCGCGATCGCCCGGCAGCGCATCCTCCAGGCCGCGGCTGCCCTGAGCCAGGCGCGCGCACTCTGGCTGCCGTCGCTGTTCTACGGACCGAGTTGGTATCGGTCCGATGGCCAGATCCAGACGGTCACCGGCCAGGTCCAGACGATCGACCGCAGCGCGTTGTTCGTCGGCGGGACGGCGGCGTTGGCGAATACGATCCAGGGGCCGCCGCCGGGGACCGGCATCCCTTCCGTGAACGGGATGACCACGGTGCTGCGAATCTCCGACGCGATCTTCGAACCCATGGCGGCGCGGCGTTTCCTGGGCGCCAACGAGGCCGGGCTCCGGACCGCTAACAACGACGCGATGCTCCAGGTCGCCGAGTCCTACTTCAGCCTCCAGGGCGCGACCGGGCGGCTAGCGATCGCCCGCGAGGCTGCGGCGAACGCCGAGGCCCTCTCGACGATCACCGAATCCTACGCCCGCATGGGACAGGGCCTGGAGGCCGACCATCGTCGTGCCCTGACGGAAGTGAAACGCCGTCACCGCGACGCCAATTACGCGAGCGGCCAGTTGCTCGTCGCCTCGGCCGACCTGGTCCGCCTGCTGGTGCTGGACCCGAAGGTCGTGCTCGCCCCGGTCGAGCCGTCGGAGTGCATCATCCGCCTGGTCCCTGATGATATCCCGCTCAATGATCTGCTCAACCTGGGCATGCGGGACCGTCCCGAGCTGGCCTCCGCCGAATACCAGATCCAAGCGGCCTTCATCCGGCGGAAGCAAGCGCGGCTCCGCCCGTTCGTCCCGAGCGTGTTCCTCACCTATGGGGGGGGCGGGTTGGGGGGGGCGCCAATGCGTTCTTCGGCAACTTCGGGGCTCGCGGCGACGCCGAGGTCGGCCTCTTCTGGGAACTCCAGAACCTCGGCTTCGCCGACGTCGCGATCATGCGACGCCGGGCCGCCGAGCTGAATATCGCCAACCTCCAGAAGGTCCAGACCCAGACCCGCGTCGGCGCCGACGTCGTCGCGGCCTTCGAGACCCGCCAGGCCGCGGCCCGCCAGATCGAGGATGCCCGCGAGACGCTCGTCGAGGCCCTCGACTCGCTGAGGCTCAACTTCCTCAACATCCGCCAGGGGGCCGGACTGGGCGGCGCGATGCGCCCCATCGAGGTCTTGCAGCCCATCCAGGCGCTGGCCCAGGGGCGGCTCGACTACCTCGACTCGGTCATCGGCTACAACCGGGCCCAGTTCCGGCTCAAGCGCGCCGTCGGCCAGGCGCCCTGACCGGACGAGGTTCCTCTCGAAGACTTGGTTGTCCAGGGTCTGCGGGACCGGCCGGATCCGGGCGGTGCGCTTGAACTGGTCTCGACCACCTCGGAGGGATGTCTGCATGACCGGGGCTGTATCGGTCCGATCGGGGCATCATCCTTCGTCGTCTTCATTCGACCCGCCGCGTTCATGCCCTTGGGCCTCTCGCTCGGCCTGTTCGGGATCCCGCTGTCCTTGCC
Source organism: uncultured Planctomycetota bacterium (assembly GCA_963777695.1). Classification (GTDB taxonomy): domain Bacteria; phylum Planctomycetota; class Planctomycetia; order Isosphaerales; family Isosphaeraceae; genus CAVZRC01. Next base: position 2,748,253 of record CAVZRC010000004.1, on the reverse strand, counting down.
CGTTTCCTGTGCGATTCCCCGCAGGCCGAGCATGTCTCGCGCCAGGTCTTGGTAGTCGTCGCGGTCGACGTCGGGTGCATACATCGCCGCGGGGGAGACGTGGTCGAACGGCACGCTCGTGGCCGTGCCGACCTTCCAGCCCTGAGCCTGGAGTTGCTGGAACAGGGTCGGCACGAACCGACCATCGTCGGTGACGTTGACGCCGTTGTTGTACGCCTTGACCCCGGTGGCATATTCGCCGGCGCTCTGCGAGCTGTCGGTATAGGTGTGCATGATGCGACCGACGGCGCGGACGCCCGCCTTGTCGGCTTCGTTGCCCGACTGACCCTTGAGGTAGCCAGGGGTCCAGAGGTCTCCCCACGTCCAGGGGTTCGGGCCGGCGATGCGGACATCATAGCCCCCGAGAAGGCTCGTCGGCGGAATCGTGACGGTCTGGGTATCGACGTCGGGGGTGTTCTTGTCGTGCGTCGGGCTCGTCACACAGTAGCCGTATTGGGCCGAGCCGTCGGCGGCGTAGTCCTGGAAAATCAATCCCGAGCCCTTGCCTTCGGTGTAGACCCTGCCGCTCTTGGCGATGGCGGCGGCACGGGTCGTCTCCCAGTCCATGCCGTCGAACCAGACCGTGAAGAGATACTTGGTCCCCCGTGCCACCGCTTCCTTCTGGACCCCGTACAGATCGCTCTGGTCGCAGTATTCCGCATCGGGATTGGCCGTATTGGCAGGAAGGGTGCCGTAGAGCCGCCGGATCTGCTGGGAATCGCGATAAACGCGGTTCTTGCCGGTGACGGCCCCCAGGTCGGCCTTGCGGCCGAAGACGTACACGGGGATCAGCCGGTTGGAGTGGCTGGTGTGGTTCGAGAAGATGTCACCGGCACCCTGGGAGCCGAAGTGATAGGCGCGGACGACCTTTTTGCTCTTGTTGGCGACGTAGGCGTTCTGAAGATCCTTGATCGAGTCCGCGGCGCGAGCTGTGCCCAACACGGAGCCGGCCAGAACGACTCCCAGCGTGAGGAAGCGAAACGAGCGGGTCGGCACGGTCGATCTCCGGGTCGAGCGGCGGGTGGGTGCGGCAACGATCACGGTTGCGGCGGTTATCCGGGGAAGGGTCATTCTAACCGAGAGATGGTCGATGTGAAGTGGGAGCCGAACTCGCCCAGTGCGTGATGGCCCGGCGCTCCGCAGCCCGCGAGCCCGCTCCGATTCCCGAGAGAGGTTATGACACCGCCTATCGTGGCCGCTCGAATTCACCGGGATCAGGCACGCCGCCGCGAACCTGATGCCGCCGAACTTGCAGCGAGCCCTGGCGCAGGGACCGCCCCACCAGGGATCGTCGCGCGACATCAGGCACGTGGTCCTGCTGATGCAGGAGAACAGCTAATTCGACCATGACTTCGGCTGCTGGCGGGTGTCCGCGGCTTCGACGATCCGTCGGCCCCGACGCTGTCGGGCAGACGGTTTGTCTTCTACCAGCCAGACCCCGCCAAGCCTCGGCTGCTCCTCTGGACCATGATGATTTCTCCCGGCTATGCTATAGTTTTGACTTGTGGGTAGGACGACGATTCGGAAAGGGGGGAGAATGGTCGATCGGGTCCTTGCCGGGATCGTCTTCATCGCGGAAGGTAAGATCCTCCTCGTCCTCAGTCGCAAGGACGAATGCCACGGCCGCTGGTCGATCCCCAAGGGGAGATATCGGGAAGCTTCCGACGGCGGAGTCTTCGCCGCGGCCGTGCGCGAGCTGAAGGAGGAGACGGGAATCGACCTCGTGCGCCTCGGCGGACGCGGCCTTACCGAAGCGGACTGCATCGCCAAAGGCACGCTGAGCTACGCGCGGAAAGGCCAACCCGTTGACCTGCGCTATTTCGTGATCGAGTGCCACGAAGTCATCCTCGACTCCTTCTCGACCGCCGGCGAGGCGATGTCCGGCGTCGGCTTCTTCGCCCCGTCGCTCGCACGCAAACTCATCCGGCAGGAGCAGAGGCCACTCTTGGAAGCCCTCGACCAGAGCGCCATCCAAAGGCCCGTGCGTCGCCGCCCGGGCTCGAAACCATCAACGTCACGTAAAGTACACCATCCCCAGGGTAAAACCTCGGCGGAGGAGCCAGTTCGGCCGACGCGGTCGGACGACCTTGGCGTCATATCAGCCCTGCGTTGACGCTGACGGGCTCGTCCTCATCATCACACTCCCGCTGGATATGCACACGCCGACCTCAACTCGCTCCCGATAGCCTACCGACGACGTAATTCCTCCCGCTATGTCCTGGATTCCCCGAGTCGTCGGGCACAGACGGCACGCACGGAGAGCAGAAATCGCGACTCTTGAGCGGACACGGCCATGTCCGATTCACGACCGACTCCCGGAGGACCCATGCCCCTCACCTTACAATGGGCCGACATCACCATCCGCCTCATACTTGCCGCCATCGCGGGCACCCTCATCGGCATCAATCGGAGTGAACGCGGCCGGCCCGTCGGACTCCGCACCACCCTCCTCGTCTGCCTCGCCGCGATTCTTCCCGATCACTCGAGTCGGTAGAATCGACGGAGTGGTCGCGTCGTGGGCCAAGGGCGGTGTGCCGGAAGGCGGTGGGATGAGTCGCATCCTTGTGGTCGAGGACGAAGAGAACATCGCCGACTACCTGGTTACGGGGCTGCGTGAGGAGGGGTATGCGGTCGAGCACGCCGCCGACGGAGTCGTCGGCTGGGATCGCTTGCAGCACGGGACGTGGGACCTCGTGCTCCTCGACTGGTGGCTCCCCGGGCAAGATGGGCTGGCGCTCCTCCGCCGATTTCGCGAGCGGGACCGGGCGACACCGGTACTCCTCGTGACGGCCCGCGACCAGGTCCAGTTCCGGGTGCTCGGCCTCGACAGCGGGGCTGACGACTACCTCTGCAAGCCCTTCGACTTCGACGAGCTCCTGGCGCGCGTCCGCGCCCTGATCCGTCGCCATGATGACCGTCCGGATATCTTGCTATCCCATGGCGATGTCTCGGTGGACCTGGCCGATCAGCGCGCCGAACGGGCCGGGCGGACCCTCGACCTATCCGGCAAGGAGCTGGCCTTGCTCATCGTCTTCCTCCGCCACCCCGGCCGCCTGCTCACCCGCCCCGAGATCTACCAGCGGGTCTGGAAGGAGCCTTACGACGCCGAGTCGAATACCCTCGGGGTCCACATCATGGAGTTGCGGCGCAAGCTCGAGGCCCTCGGCAGTCGCGTGATCCATACCGTCCGCGGGCGGGGCTACGTCTTCGGCGAGTCGCCGGTCGCGGAGCCGGAGGGCGTGCCATGAGCCTGGCCACACGCCTCTCGGCTTTCTTCCTGGCCGCCCTGGCCCTGGTCCTGGCCGGGTTCTCCGGCACCTTGTACTTGCTCGCGCGGTCTCATCTCGTCGGGCAAATCGACGAGCGGCTGCAACATGCCCTGGAGACGCTCGAGGCTTCGGTGGACATCGAGCCCAGCGGGCTGGAATGGGAGCCCACCGACCGCCAGATGACCCTGGGCGTGGAGTCCGGGCCCGTCGCGGTGCGATGGGCGATCCGCGACGATCGCGGAGCGATGGTGGACCACTCGGCCAACTCCAGTCCCGAGAGCTTCCCCTCCGATTGGACACCGGCGACCTGGCCCTCGAACCCCGCGGACGGGACGGCCTTCGGCGCGGCACCCGGCTGGCGAATCGCGGCGAGGCGCCTGCAACTCGCGGACCTGCTCAAACAAGGCCGCGGGCACCCGGGCGACGAGCCCGGTTACGAGGTGCAGTACCCGGCCTTGGTGCTCGTCGTCGGCCTGCCACCGTCACCCGTGGAGACGACGCTGGGCCGGCTCGGATTGGCCCTGTCGGCACTGTCGCTCGGCGTCTGGACGGTCTCGCTCGCGACCGGCCGCTGGCTGTGCCGCCGGGCCCTGGCGCCCATGATTCGCATGGCGAAGGCCGCGACCGCGATGACGGCGGAGGACTTGGGGCAGCGGCTGCCGATAGCCGGCACCGGCGACGAGCTGGATGGGCTGGGGCTTGCCTTCAACGACCTGCTGGATCGGCTGCACGAGGCATTCGTCCGGCTGCACGCCGCGTACGATGGGCAACGCCGCTTCGCCGGCGACGCCTCGCACCAGCTTCGCACGCCCCTGACGGCGATACTCGGGCAGCTCCAGGTCGCGCTCCGCCGCGACCGTGCACCGGAGGAGTACCGGCGGGTCCTGGGACGGGTCCAGGACGAGGCCGACCGGCTGCGACAGATCGTCGAGTCCTTGCTCCTGCTGGCCCAGCCGGAAGGTGTACGGCCCGAGCAGGAGGTGCTGGACCTCGAGGGATGGGTGTCCGACCACCTCCGCCGCTGGGCCGCCCACCCGCGGGCCGCAGACCTTCGCGCCGAGGTCGCCGACGGCGGGCCGTTGCACGTGCTGGCTCATCCGCCGCTGCTCGCCCAGCTCGTCGACAACTTGCTCGAGAATGCGTGCAAATACAGCGCCCCGGGCACCCCGATTATTGTCAAGGCGTGGCGCGAGGAGGGATCGGTGATGCTAGGGGTCGAAGACCGCGGCTGCGGCCTCGCGGCCGAGGATCTGACCCGCATCTTCGAGCCATTCTTCCGCGGCGAGCAGGCGCGGCGTGGCGGACACGCGGGGGTCGGGCTTGGCCTGGCGGTCGCGCAGCAGATCGCCCGCGCGTTCGGCGGGAGGCTCGATGTCCGCAGCGGGTCCGAGTCGGGGTGCTTCTTCGTGCTGCGCCTATCCGCGGCCGATCCCGCTACCGCGGCTTCGGGTATTAGCGAAAACATCACGTGTTCGTGATTGGGGATGGAGGGGCTATCGTCCTGCTGGATTTGTTTTGTGTTGTCGAGCCGATCTCTATTACAATGTCCCGGAGTTGCCCCTCTGCATGGCATAGACTGGCCGTGGGTCGATGATGACCAGGTTGTCCCCGACCCCGGGCCGCACCGTTCGAGGGATGCTGTCGTGCCCCGTACCGTCTCCGCGCATCCCCTGCCCTGTTCCGGAGTCTCTCCGTGACCACTTCGCTCTGGGAAACGTTGTGGCAGCTCCCCGCCCACAACGTGATCTTCTTCGGGATTGCGTCCTGATTGCCTTCGCCTTCGAGTTCATCAACGGTTTCCACGACACGGCGAACGCCGTCACGACGGTGATCTACACCGGCACGCTCAAGCCGACCCCGGCCGTGGTCTACTCCGGGGTCTGCAACTTCCTGGGCGTCTACCTGGGCGGGACGGCCGTCGCCTTCAGCATCGTCAACCTGCTCCCGGTCGACCTGCTGATCGAGAGCGCGTCGGTGCGTTCCATCGTGATGGTCGTCTCGCTGCTGCTGGCCGGCGTGACCTGGAACCTCACGACCTGGTGGTATGGCCTGCCGGTCTCGAGCTCGCACACCCTGATCGGCTCGATCCTGGGAGTCGGCCTGGCCAACAGCCTGATGACGCGCGGCGACGTCTCGGGGATCAACTGGGCCAAGGCCGTGGAGGTCGGCCTCTCGCTGCTGATCTCGCCGGTCATCGGCTTCGTCGCCGCGTCGGCCCTGCTCCTGACCATGAAGCGATGCATCCGCGAGCCGAGGCTCTACCACCCGCCGGGCGAGGGCGATGAGCCACCGCACTGGATCCGCGGGGTCCTGCTGGCGACGTGCGGCGGCGTCAGCTTCGCGCACGGCTCCAACGACGGCCAGAAGGGGATGGGGCTGATCCTGCTGGTCCTGATCGGCTTCCTGCCGACGTACTACGCCCTCGACCTCAACCAGCCGAACCGGGCGAAGGACGTGCGCGACGCCGCGATCGCGATCCGCGAGATCCTCGCGAATGAGCCGTCCGGGCCGAACACCCCCGTGCTCCTGGCCGACCTCGACACGATCGGCGACCTGCTCGAGGGCAAGAGCAGCTTCTCGCAGGTCAAGCCGGACGACCGCTGGACGACCCGCCAGTCGATCTATCGCTTCCGGAAGGAGATCGACCTCGCCCGTCTCTCGCCCGCGGTCCGCGAGGCGATGGCGTCGCACAGGCAAGAGTTCGCCCATGCGATCGAATATGTGCCGCCCTGGGTCATCATCGGCGTCGCGATGGCGCTGGGGGTCGGCACGATGATCGGCTACAAGCGCATCGTCGTGACGGTGGCCGAGAAGATCGGCAAGACGCATCTGACCTACGCGCAGGGGGCCGCGGCCGAGGTGGTCGCCGCCGTCACGATCGGCCTGGCCGACGTCGGCCACATGCCGGTGAGCACGACCCACGTCCTCTCCTCGGGCGTCGCCGGCACCATGTGGGCGAACCGGTCGGGCCTCCAGGGCGACACGATCCGCAAGATCGGCCTGGTCTGGGTGACGACGCTGCCGGCGGCGATCCTCCTCGCGGCGGCCCTGTTCACGCTCGGCGGGCTGATGATCCCCGGCGCCGGCCCGTCGGCCGTGCCGACCGACACGGCGGCCGCCGGACCCCAAAGGCCTTAGCTCGCTCCACGATCGGGTTGACTACGGGCCAGACCGTGATGGGCCGCCGGCCGGAGACGTCTCGCCGTTCGGTGAGGTTCCGGGATAGGATGGAAGCTGGGCCGATTCGCGGGTCGATGAGAAAGAAACTCGACGAAACCCGCCATCCTGATTGATCCGACCGACCGGCAAGACCGGACGGGGAGCCGAAATCATGGCAATAAAATGGCAAGATCACATCGAGGAACGTAAGGATGTCATGCTGGGAAAACCTGTCATCAAGGGAACGCGATTGACGGTCGAACATATCCTCCGCGAACTCGGCACGGGGATGAGCCCTGACGAGCTCCTCGACAACTACCCCAACCTCAAGCCCGAACACATCCAAGCCGCACACCAGTATGCAGCCGACGTCGTGGCGATGGATCAGTGTATTTACCAGTGAAATCTGAAGAGGTCGGCGCGCATGCGATTCCTCGCCGATGAGAACGTCCCTCGTCCTATCGTCCGGTGGCTTCGCGATCAGGGCCAAGACGTGCTCTACGCGGCCGAGACGCGCGCGCAAACGCCCGACGTCGATCTGCTCAACGAAGCCGAGGCCCAGGAACTCGTGATCATCACCGAAGACAAGGACTTCGGAGAGCTGGTCTTCCGAGATCATCTCAACAGTCATGGGGTTATCCTCCTGAGGATGGGGGAGTTTCCCGCATCGGTGCGCCTGCGCGACTCCAAGAGGTCTGGACCACGGTCGAAAACAACCTCCCCGGCAAGTTCGTCGTCGTCACAGAGAACAAGTTACGCGTCCGTGATCTGACGCCACCCCCGTGAGGAGGAAGATGAGCCCCACTCCGTAAGAAGTGTCAAGTTGAGTATTTGCGACCAGAGACGATCCCCTCGCGTCGGTCGTGCCCTTGCCGAAACTCGACCGCTAGTGCTAAGATCGGGAAATTTTCCGGGCCGCGCCGCCTCAAGGATCGTCGGGGTGGGCGCGGCCCGAACTATGTCCGGTCCGATCCCACCGCCGAGCCGAGCCGAATCGCAACGGTCCGGGACGGACCCGATCCGCGGCGAGGCTGATTCAACGTGCCCAAGCGTACCGATATCCACAAGATCTTGATCATCGGAGCCGGCCCGATCGTCATCGGGCAGGCGTGCGAATTCGATTACTCGGGGACCCAGGCGTGCAAGGCGCTCCGCGAGGAGGGCTTCGAGGTCGTGCTGGTCAATTCCAACCCGGCCACGATCATGACCGACCCCGAGATGGCCGACCGGACCTATATCGAGCCGATCACCCCGGACGTCGTCGAGCAGATCATCGCCGTCGAGAAGCCCGACGCCGTCCTGCCGACGCTGGGCGGCCAGACCGGGCTCAATGTCGGCCTCGCCCTCCACGAGAGCGGGGTGCTCGACCGCCACGGCTGCACGCTCATCGGCGCCAGCGCCGAGGCGATCCGCAAGGCCGAGGACCGCGACCTGTTCAAGCGTTGCATGCAGGAGATCGGCCTGGAGAGCGCCCGGAGCGAGCTGGCGCATACCCTCGACGAGGCCCGGCGGATCCGCGACGACGTGGGGCTGCCGTGCGTCCTGCGGCCCAGCTTCACCCTGGGCGGCTCCGGCGGCGGGATCGCGTATAACCGCGAGGAGTTCGACCGGATGGTCGCCAAGGCGCTGGAGCTCAGCCCGGTGCGTTCCGTCCTGGTCGAGGAGAGCGTCATCGGCTGGAAAGAATACGAGATGGAGGTGATGCGCGACTGCGCCGACAACGCCGTCATCGTCTGCTCGATCGAGAACTTCGACCCGATGGGCGTCCACACCGGCGACAGCATCACCGTCGCGCCGGCGCAGACGCTCACCGACAAGGAATACCAGCGGATGCGCGACGCCTCGCTGGCGATCCTCCGCAAGATCGGCGTCGAGACCGGCGGCTCGAACGTCCAGTTCGCCGTCGATCCGCTCACCGGCCGGATGATCGTCATCGAGATGAACCCGCGCGTCAGCCGCTCCAGCGCCCTGGCCAGCAAGGCGACCGGGTTCCCGATCGCCAAGATCGCCGCCAAGCTGGCCGTCGGGTTCCGCCTCGATGAGATCCGCAACGACATCACCCGCGAGACGCCCGCCTGCTTCGAGCCGACCATCGACTACGTCGTGACCAAGATCCCGCGGTGGGCGTTCGAGAAGTTCCCCGAGGCCGACCCGGTCCTCACCACGCAGATGAAGTCGGTCGGCGAGGTCATGGCGATCGGCCGGACGTTCAAGGAGTCGCTGCAAAAAGCCCTGCGCGGGCTCGAGGTGGGCCGATTCGGACTCGGCTGCGACGACAAGGACCTGTGGGGCAAGACTCGGCAGCCGAGCGTCGACGACATCAAGGCGAAACTGGCCACGCCTAACGCCGAGCGGATCTGGTCGATCCGCTACGCCCTGCTCGCGGGCCTGTCGGTGGAGCAGGTCCAGGCGCTGACCGGGATCGACCCCTGGTTCCTCTCCAACATCGCCGACCTCGTCGAGCTGGAGGGCCGGCTCCGCGCGATCCCCGGCCTGGAGGAGGCCGACGACGCGATGGTCCGCGAGGCCAAGCGGAACGGCTTCTCCGACCGGCAGCTCGCGACGCTCTGGGGCACGACCGAGGCCGAGGTCCGGCGCGACCGTCGCCGACGGGGCATCCTGCCCGTCTACAAGCTGGTGGACACCTGTGCCGCCGAGTTCGAGGCGGTCACGCCCTATTACTACTCGACCTACGAGTGGGAGGACGAGGCCCGCATCGGCGAGAAGCCGAGGGTGGTCATCCTCGGCGGCGGACCCAACCGGATCGGCCAGGGGATCGAGTTCGACTACTGCTGCTGCCAGGCCGCCTTCGCGCTGCGGGCCGACGGCTTCGAGGTGATCATGGTCAACTCCAACCCGGAGACCGTGAGCACCGACTACGACACCTCCGACCGGCTGTTCTTCGAACCGCTGACCGTCGAGGACGTCCTGAATATCTGCGAGCGCGTCATACCGATGGGCGTGATCGTCCAGTTCGGCGGCCAGACGCCGCTGAACCTGGCGAGGGCGCTGGAGGCCTCGGGCGTGCCGATCATCGGCACCAGCCCCGAGTCGATCGACCTGGCCGAGGACCGCGAGCGGTTCCGCCTGGTGATCGAGCGGCTGGGCCTCCGGCAGACGCCCAACGCCTCGGCGACGCGATACGAGGAGGCGCGTCGGATCGCCGAGCGGATCGGCTACCCGGTCGTCGTGCGGCCCAGCTTCGTCCTGGGCGGCCGCGCGATGGAGATCGTCTACGACGAGCCGAGCCTCGACCGATACATGACCGAGGCGGTCGAGGCCAGCCCCGAGCACCCGATCCTCATCGACAAGTTCCTGGAGGACGCCAGCGAGGTTGACGTTCGACGCGGTCTGCGACGGCGTGCGGACGATCGTCGGCGGGGTGATGGAACACATCGAGGAGGCGGGCATCCACTCGGGCGACAGCGCCTGCGCCATCCCGCCGTTCTCGCTGCCGCCGGAGATCGTCGCGGAGCTGAAGGCCCAGACCTACAAGCTGGCCGAGGCGCTGAAGGTCCGCGGGCTGATGAACATCCAGTTCGCGGTCAAGGACGGCGAGGTCTACGTGCTGGAGGTGAACCCGCGCGCCTCGCGGACGGTGCCCTTCGTCTCGAAGGCGACCGGGCTGAACCTGGCGCAGGCGGCGGCGCGAGTGATGGTGGGCCGGACGCTCGAGCAGCAGGGGATCGTGACGGAGCCGGTCCCGAGGTATGTCTCGGTGAAGGAGGCGGTGTTCCCGTTCGCCAAGTTCGCGGGCGTGGATATCGTGCTGGGGCCCGAGATGCGGTTGACGGGCGAGGTGATGGGGATCGACATGGACTTCCCGGCGGCGTTCGCCAAGAGCCAGCTCGCGGCGATGAGCCGGCTGCCGGCCGGCGGGACTGCGTTCGTGAGCGTGGCGCCTCGCGACCGCAACGCGGTCGTGCCGATCGCCGCCCGCCTGGCCGCGATGGGCTTCCGCCTGCTCTGCACCGCCGGCACCGCCGGGACGATGGCCGAGCACGGCATCGCCGTCGAGACCGTGCGGAAGATCCACGAGGGCCGGCCCAACGTGCTGGACTACCTGGCCAACGGCTCGATCGCGATGATCGTCAACACGCCCAAGGGCAAGGGCGCGCGCACCGACGAGGGCCGCATCCGCGCCAGCGCCGTCTCGCACGGCGTGCCCTGCATCACCACGATCGCCGGCGCCAAGGCGGCCCTCGCCGCCATGGAACGGCTGAGGGCGGGGAAGCTCGAGGTCTATGCGTTGCAGGATCTGCTCAGGTCGTAGTCTCGCAGACTCTGTTGAAAAGGGACCGGGTTAGGGCGGGAGGGCGTGCTGGATCGCAGTCGAAATCCTCGCTCCCACGCTCCCGCGTGGGAGTGTCCCCCACGACGCTCCGCGTCGCTTCGGCGCTCGGGCCGCAGGAGCGGCCGGGGAAGACGTTCCTACGCGGGAGCGTGGGGACGAGATCGAGGATGGGGAAGGCACAGCATGATCGATCTGGTGCGAGCGAAAGAGCTGGTCACACACCACCTCAGTCACATTGAGAAAAGTTCTGTATCACCGATGCGAACACTTGAAGACAAGATTGAAGAGCACGAATGAGGATGGGTGTCTTACTGGGAACCCACTGATCCAGCACGGTTGCCAACGGATAAGCGATGCCGTTCATATCACCCATTCCTTGTTGATCGTGTCGCTGGGTATACGTTTCCTGTACATGGTCTGGCTCCCGATCGATGGCAGTGGAAGTTCCTTCGATGATCGACATGGTACCCTCGATCGGGCGACGTCGGGAGGCGTCTCACGTCGTGAAGCCCATGCCGAACCGGCAGTCAGATCCACACCCGGCCTGGAGAGCCAGGACCCCGTTACAAACGTCCGACCATTCGGATAGAATCGCCCTGCCGATGGTGATCGAAACCGCGGAAGTCTTTCGACGAGTGGGAGTCGTATCAATGGCGCCGCGGATCGGGCCGGGGCCGGTGTTCGTCTACGAGTCGCTGATCCTGTCGCGACGGCGTCAGGTCTACGCGGGGCGCGCGCTGTTCGTCTTCCTCGCGTTCGTCTGCCTGGCGACGGCCTGGTGGAGGACGGTCGGCGGGCTGTCGGCTCCGGACGGCCTCGGCGGGCCCCGGGCGATGTTGCAGTTGCTGGCGCTGGCCGGCGAGCGATTCTTCTACGCCATGGCGGGCATCCAGCTCGCGATGGTGCTGCTGGTGGCGCCGGTCGCGACGGCCGGGGCCATCTGCCACGACCGCGCGAGGGGCATCTTCGCCCAACTCGCCGCGACGGACCTCTCCGACGCCGAGATCGTCCTGGGCAAGCTGGGCTCTCGGCTGGCGCCGATCCTGGGCGTGCTGGCCTGCGGCTTGCCGGTGACGGCGCTCGCCGCGCTCCTGGGCGGGATCGATCCCCAGGCCCTCTTCAGCCTGTTCGCCGTCTCGGTGGTGGTCGCCGTGCTGGGGTGTTCGCTGTCGATGGCGATCTCGGTGGGGGCCACGAAGATGCATGAGGTGCTCATCGCCGTCCTGGCCCTCTGGATCCTCTGGCTGGTGAGCCTGCCGATCTGGATGGGGACCTCGACGATGAGCGGGGTCGTCCCGCCGCCCGACTGGTTCAAGAAGGCCAATCCGATCCTCCTGGTCTATGCGCCCTACGCCTCGCCGGGCTTCGTGACGCCGACGGACGTCGTCCTCTTCGTGGCGGCGGCCTTGCTGCTGTTGACGGCCCTGGTCGCGAGGACGATCGCGGTGGTCCGCCGCAGCGTGCTCGAGCCGGCCCGTCGCGTGCAGGGGAGCGAGATCCTCGACAGGCTCAGCCTCACGCGATGGCTGCCGGGGCCGTCGCTCGACGGCAATCCCGTGCTCTGGCGCGAATGGCATCGCAACCGGCCGTCGCGACTGGCGCGGATCATCTGGGTGATCTACGGCACCACCTCCATCATCGGCGTCGGGATCGGCATCCATGAGGCGATCGCCTCCGCCATGGGCCAGGCCGGCGGTCTCTACCCGCTGATCATCGCGCTGCACCTCCAATTCCTGTTCGGCCTGATGATCCTGAGCGCCCTGGCGCCGACCTCGCTGGCGGATGAGCGGATGCGGGGCAGCCTGGACGTCCTGATGACCACCCCGATGTCAACGCGGTCGATCCTCTGGGGCAAGTGGCTGGGGACCTATCGGATCGTCCTCGGGCTGGCGATCCTGCCGGGGGTCGCGTCGGTGATCGTGGCCTGCATGGCCCCCGCCGTGCCCACGCGACTCGGGGCGGCCGGCCTGCCGACGCCCGGCCTGGTCCGGCTCAACCTCCTCGATCGCATCGCGGCACCCGGCCTGGTCGTCGGCGAGATGCTCTCTTACGGCGCGGCCATCACCAGCATGGGCCTGGCGCTGGCGATCTGGGTACCCCGGCTCGGCCGCGCGATCGCCATCAACGTGGTCATCTTCGTCCTGATCGCCATCGGTTGGCCGTTCCTGTTCCAATCCGCCATCTCCCACCCGCTCCAGGAATGGCTGTTGAGGAGATGGGGCATGATGAGCGCGGATACCCGCTGGATCCAGACCGGGATGATGGTGATCAGCCCCTTCCTGGCACCGATGATCACCCTGGAATGGCTCGTGGAATATCACGCGAACGATCGTTGGAAGTTCTGGCTCTTCGCCCTGGCGTGGTGCGCGCTGGCCTGGGCATTCGCCGCGGCGATGTTCCGGGCGGCGCTCAGCTCGTTCGACCGCTGCCTGGGGCGGATGCCCGAGACGGGCGCCTCCGGGCAAGGACGGGTCGAGGCGGCGGACAAGCCCGGGATGGAGGATCCGTTACGGTGATCCGTCCGGCCCGGCCGGAGTCGGCGGGACGGGCTCGGTCGCTTGTCGCGGCGGGAGGATCTCCCGCACGGGGCAGCGGAAGTCGGGGATGACGTCCTCGCCGGAGAGCTCGTCGTCCTCGAATAAGAGGCGGATCGAGTTGTCGATGCGGTAAACGGTGACCGTGCGCGAATTCGGGGTTGATCACCCAGACGAGGGGCACGCGCACTTTGCGATAGTCGGCCAGCTTCTCGTCCAACGAGTACACCCGATCCTTGGGCGAAACGACCTCGACCGCGAGATCGGGCGGTATCCTGACCCAGCCCTTGGGTGCGACATTACCCGGGAGTCAACCTCGACGAATGAACGAGACATCGGGTTTTCGGACGAGGTCTGGATCGTGGGGAAAGCATTGGAAGCCGTTATCGGCGGGCCAGACCAGGCCCGACTCGCGATCTCGGCAATGCAGTCTCAGTCGAAAGTAGAGTTCTCCTCCCACCAGACTCGATTCGGCTCCCATGTCCCGCTCCACGAGTTGCCCATGGACTAGCTCATAGCTCTTGCCATCGGGCATGGCCAGCAGGTCTTCGGGTGTGTAACGGGCCTGCGTCGCGATGGCCGTGCTCATGGTCGGGCTCCCGATCGTTGGCGTGGACAGTCCTTCGATCCGCACCATTGTAACATCGGACCACCCTGGCGGCGATGCGCCCCGAGGCGGTCATCGCCGGCGCCGCCTCTTCGCCTCGCCTTGCCAGGGCGACCTCAATGCGGCAGAATAAGCTCCTGTGGCATCGAGGTACCACGAAGCGCGAGGACGCCCTCAATGGCCCAGGCGACGATCGAGCCTCCTATCATCATCAAGACCCTGGCCGACCTCCGGAAGCGTCTGGGGAATATCCCGCTGGATCGGATCCGCTTCCAGCCGCCCCCAGGGACCGCCACGGAGAAGGACGTGATCGAGGCCGAATCGCGTGAGAATCGGCTCTGCGAACTGGTCGATGGCACGTTGGTGGAGAAGGCTGTGGGAGCCAAGGAATCGAATCTCGCCTGGTTGCTCGGCCACCGGATCGGCTCGTATCTCGACCGGAACGACATCGGGACCTGCTTCACCGCCGACGGCATGCTGCGGATCGCGCCGGGCCTGGTACGCATTCCCGACCTATCGTTCGTGTCCTGGGACAAGCTTCCCGGGCGGATGGTGCCCGAGAAGCCGGTCCCGGCATTGGTGCCCAACCTCGCCGTCGAAGTCCTCAGCGAGGGCAATACGCCGGCGGAGATGAGGCGCAAGGTGCGTGAATACTTCGACGCGGGAGTCGAGCTAGTCTGGCTGATCGATCCGAAGAAGCGAGCGGCACGCGTCTACACGGCCCCGAATCGATCGGTCCCGATCCGCGAGGATCAGTCGCTCGACGGCGGCGATGTCCTGCCGGGCTTCTCGGTCTCGCTCGCCGACCTCTTCCGCCGCATCCCACGCCAACGGAAGAAATGACCTCCGAACCGCGATCGTCCGTTCCCGCCATAGGCATCTCGGCTTGCCCCCAGGGACGGGCTTCTCGATAATTGCCATTCGTTCCGCCGGCGCCCTCGTCGCGCTCGCCCGGCGGAAGAGGCGAGTGGAGCCCGCATGCGCGAGGGAGTCGCATTGTGAAGATCGCAGTCGTCGGGACGGGATATGTGGGATTGGTCCAGGGCACCTGCCTGGCCGAGAGCGGCAACGACGTGGTGTGCGTCGACAAGGTCGAGGCGAAGATCGAGGGCCTGAAGCAGGGCAAGGTGCCGATCTACGAGCCGGGGCTGGCCGAGCTGGTCCATCGCAACACGCGCGACGGCCGGCTGGCCTTCACGACCGACCTGGGCGCGGGGATCGCCGAGGCCGAGATCGTCTTCATCGCCGTCGGGACGCCGCAGGGCCCCGACGGCGGCGCCGACCTGGGCGGCGTCTGGGCGGTCGGCCGCCAGATCGCCTCGCACCTCGCCGGCCCGAAGGTCGTCGTGGTCAAGAGCACGGTCCCGGTCGGCACGAACGCCGAGCTGGCCCGGCAGATGGCCGAGGTCGCCAAGGTGCCCTTCGACGTCGCGAGCAACCCCGAGTTCCTCAAGGAAGGCGCCGCGATCGACGACTTCAACAAGCCCGATCGCGTCGTCGTCGGCGTGCGACGCGAGGAGGTCGCCGAGCGGCTGCACGCGCTCTATGCCCCGTTCCTCCGCACCGACCGGCCGTTCCTGGTCATGACGCCCGAGAGCGCCGAGATGACCAAGTACGTCGCCAACTGCTTGCTGGCGACCAAGATCAGCTTCATCAACGAGATGGCCAACCTGTGCGAGGCCTACGGCGCCGACGTCAACGACGTCCGCCGCGGCATCGGCCACGACCAGCGGATCGGCTTCCATTTCCTCTTCCCGGGCGTCGGCTACGGCGGCAGTTGCTTCCCCAAGGACATCCGCGCCGCGATCCACATGGGCCAGTCCAAGGGCGTCGCCACGCGGATGATGGAGGCCGTTCGACGCCGTCAACGAGGCGCAGAAGGACGTCCTCTTCACCAAGATCCACAAGCATTTCCAAGGCGCGCTGCCGGACAAGACCATCGCCGTCTGGGGCCTGGCGTTCAAGCCGAGGACCGACGACATCCGCGAGGCGCCCGCGCTGGTGCTGATCGAGGCCCTCCTGGCCTCCGGGGCGCACGTCCGCGTCCACGACCCCGAGGCCATCGGCAACGTCCGCCAGATCTACGGCGATCGGATCGTCTACTGCGATCGCCAGTATCGGGCGCTCGAGCAGGCCGACGCCCTCGTCGTCGCCACCGAGTGGAACGAGTTCCGCAACCCCGACTTCGAGGTCATGCGCCGGCTGATGAGGCACCCGGTCGTCTTCGACGGCCGCAACGTGTATGACCCGGCACGGATGGCCTCGCTCGGGTTCACCTATCAGGGCATCGGCCGGGCGATCCCGATCCCCCCGGGCTGACCCGATCCGGTCAGGCCGCGCCCGGTCGCGGGCCGACGACCTGCGCGGCCAGCGGCACCAGCGCGGCGGCGGCCAGCACGACCGGGATCATCAGCAGGGCGGTCATCCGGAGATTCAGGCCGTCGAACAGGCCGGGCAGGATCATCATATAGATGATCAAGAGCGGCACGGCCCCCAGCCACGATGACAGTACGGCGGCCATCCCGCCTCGAGGCACCAGGAAGGCGGCGGCCTGACCCGCCAGGATCGCCAGCAGGGGCCAGAGGAGCGCATAGCTCACCCCGGGCATCCGGAGTGACGTGGCCACGGTCGCGGCCAGCCACCAGCCCAGCAGCCCCAGGCCCAGGCCCTCCCACGACCATCGCCGACCCGTCCGGACGAAGACCGCCCCCGCCACCAGCACCGCGGCGATCGAGAAGGCCGGCAGGAGCGGGTACTCGAGCCCGAGCGTGGGTACGTCCAGGTCGAGCAGGGTGTCCCTCACGACGATCCAGAGGAGCGCGGCCGCGAAGATCGCCGCGGCCAGGCAGATCGGGAAGACCCCGAACCCGACGGCGATTTCCACGAGCCGGACGCGTCCTCGCGCCATGCCCAGGGCCGTCACCGCCAGATATGCCAGCACGGCGCATCCCGACAGCGGGAGCACCCAGCCCATGGGATAGATCACCACGAATCGCTGGAGCACCGAGCAGTACACGACGTCGGGGCGCCGGACGTCGTCGAGGTCGAGCCGGGCCAGGTGCCGGGCCATCGCCAGCAGGTTCTCCCCCTGATGCTGGAGCGTCCGCGGGTCGAGGTTGGCGGGCGTGTCCTCGGGCGAATGGTAATACTTCAGGCCGCCGACGAAGGCGAAATTCATCCCCGGCATGCCATGCTTCTTGTAGACCGTCAGGTCCGTATTGTTCGGCATGAGCCGGTAGACCTCGAAGGTCATCGAGGTGGCCATCGGATGCGGGAGAGCCCTGGCGAGCTGCCCGATCAGCCAGCCGTTGCCGTCGCTGGTCTCGAACATGTACGCCGGTCCGGAATTCCCCCGGGCATCGAGGTTGAGCACGACGCCGACGTCCTTGGCCCAGGGGTGCTCCTCGGCGAAGACCTCGGCGCCGAAGAGGCCGATCTCCTCGCCGTCGTTGATCAGGACGATCGCGTCGCGCTCGGGAGGCGGGCCGGCCTTGAGGGCGCGGAGGGACTCGAGGATCGACGCGACGCCGGAAGCATCATCCCCGGCCCCCGGCCCGGCCCGCACCGAGTCGTAATGGGCCGAGAGCAACAGCGCCTTCTTCCCGGCCGGTCCGGACCCGCGCCATCGCGCGACGATGTTCCGCACGTCACGCTTCGACGGCCTCGACTCCGATTCGGGCCCTTGCCGCGCGAGTCGCGAGGTTGCTGGATCTCCGGTTCGAAGCCGAGGGCCTTCAGCTCGGCGATGATGTAGGCGCGGACGGGCTCCTCGGCGCGCGAGCCGAGCGGATGCGGCTCCCGGGCGATCGCCTCGACGTGGCGCATGGCCCTCGCCGACGAGAAGACGTCCGCCGGAGAATCGGCCGGCAGCGCCCCGGGCGGCAACTGGAAGGCCAGGGCAATCCCGCCGACCACCAGGACGAACGCCGCCGTGGCCAGCCCCGCCCGGGGAATTCGCCGCGTCGGCTCGTCTGTTGCGCCGCTCGACATGTCGCGGCCCTCACGCTACGCCGACGGGGCCGGCGACGACTCGGCGGGCTCGACGCGGAGGACGTCCACCAGCGGGATCGTGACCAGTCGATCGTGGAGCGGTTCGGGATCGCCCCGACGCGCCAGGCCGACCGCCACCGTGCTCTGGCCGACCACCGCCAGCTCGGGGTGGCGGACCTCGAACGTCCGGCCGTCGGTCAGGACCAGGCGTAACGGCCGGAAGGGCCGTTTGCGGAGATGATCTCGAAGCTCTTCCGATCTCATGGGCGCGGGTCTCCGGGGCGTTGAGGTCTGGAGACATTGTACGGCAACGGCTGCCGGGCGCCCATCGGATGAGGCGGATGTCGCGCCCGAGGACCCGCGTCGCGGCACTCCGCGAGATGTCCGGCCCCGATCCTTCCCGTCGCGCTCGACGCCGAGCTGAATCGCGAGGTGGCGCTGAAGCGGATCCAGGATCACCACGCGGACGCCGCGGACAGCCGCGCCCGGTTCCTGCTGGAAGCGGAGATCACCGGCGGGCTGGAGCACCCCGGCATCGCCCGGTCTATGGCCTGGGGACCTATGAAGACGGCCGACCCTATTACGCCATGCGATTCATCCGGGGCGACAGCCTCAAGGAGGCGATCGCCGCCTACCATGCCAGCCGAGCCCTTGGAAGCGACCCGGGACAGGACGCACTGGAGCTGCGGCGGCTCCTGAGGCGATTCCTCGATGTCTGCAACGCGATCGAGTACGCCCACAGCCGGGGCGTGCTCCACCGCGACATCAAGCCGGGCAACATCATCGTCGGGCGGCACGGGGAGACCCTGGTGGTCAACTGGGGCCTGGCCAAGCCATTGGGTCGGTCGGATTCTGATGCGGCTTCGGACGAGCGGACCCTCATCCCGTCGTCGGCCAGTGGACTGGCCGAGGCGGTCCGGGGCACGGCGATCGGGACGCCGGCCTACATGAGCCCCGAGCAGGCCATCGGCGATCACGAGCGGCTCGGCCCGAGATCGGACGTCTACAGCCTGGGCGCCACGTTACTGAGCCTCAAGTAAGTCACTTTACAAATTTTGGATTCAGGACGCCCGAGTTGACGGTGACGCCGGTGGTATTCTGGCCGCCCGTCCGGGTATTTGGATCGAACGTGCGCCAATGACCGTCTCCGCCGTAATCCGGTTGTCCGTTCCTATGCTGCGGGATGCCGAGTTCCCGATTTCGGCGTTTGACGTAGCTTTCCCCCACATCCTCCCATTCCCTGGCGATCTGCTGCGCATGCAGGCCGGCATCGGCCGGGCGCCCACCGCGCGCCGAAGGCGGAGGGCCGATCATGCCGGGTGGCGGTTTCTTGCTCATGAGCCGATCTTATCCCCTGCAGAACGTCGGCGCAAGCCGCCCTCCGAAGCGACATCATAACGCTAGCAGAGGGCAGGGGGGGGTTGTGGTACAGATTCGTCGGGCTGCGGTGGCAGAAAGGCGACGCACTCGCAAGGGAGAAAGCCGAGTTTGCTGTCCGGAATCCCGGCTGATTTACCGCACGGAGAGCAGCCGGTGCTCCTTGGGGAAGGTCTCAATGACCAGGTCCTTGAACCGGACCTCCTGCGGCACCGTGTTCGAGTGGAGCTGGAGTCCGATCGGCCCGGCCTTGATCCGGCCCGGCTCGGGATCGCTCCAGTCGATGACCGCCACACCGTTGACGGCGACCTGGACGCGGTTGCCCACGGCGAGGATCTCCAGGTCGTTCCAGTCGTGTTGCTTGCCGACCTTCTTGGCCGGCGCCGGGTTGACCGGCAAACCTTTCCGGCCGTACAGGTCATACATGCCCCAGCCCGAGGGGAACATCACGAGGTGACCGGCGTAGGTCGCCGGGTCCCCCTGCTCGGTGGCGACCCGGCCCCAGAAGGCGATCCCCGAGTGCATCTCCGACTCGACCAGCTTGACCTTCGCGGTCAGGCGGAAGTCGGTGTAGTTCTTCTCGGTGAGCAGATACGTGCTCACCGGCACCGGCTCGGTATTCTTGCCCACGATCTCGCCCCGATCGACCGACCAGTGCTTGAAATGCCCCGCCCAGCCGTTCAAGCTCTTGCCATCGAACAGCCGGATCGTCTCGCTCGACCCGGACGCGGGCGCGGGCGGGACGGCCGTCGCCCGGGGCATCGCGACGGGAGCCATCCCGCCCAGCCCCAAGGCGAGTATCAACGTCGCCAGTACGATCAAAGGACGAATCGAGAAGGACATGATCGGGACCTCGGTGGTTTGTCGATGGGAGAGTGCGACCCTTCCGGACCGCTATCGTCCCAAGGGATTGCCCCGCATGCAAATGAAAAAACCGTGGCCCGGCCCAACCCGGATCGCTACGATCGAGTCTTCGAGCGCGTTCCCACGCTTTCGCATGGGAGCGAGGAAGAGTTCTGGCCTTCTCCACTGCCTACTGCCTACTCACCCATGAAAAGACGCCGATTTCTCCAGCGGACCGCCGCCCTGACGCTCGCGGCCGGCTTGCCGGCCCCATCCCGGGAGAATGAACCCGTGACGCTGCCGATCATCGATACGCACCAGCACCTCTGGGACCTCACGCGGTTCAAGCTCCCGTGGCTCAAGGACGCCCCGAAGCTGGACCGCTCGTTCGTGATGGACGACTACCGACGCGCGACGGAGGGCCTCAACGTCGTCAGATCGATCTACATGGAGGTGGACGTCGAGCCGTCGCAGCAGCCGGCCGAGGCGGAGTACGTGCTCGAGCTGATCCGCGGAGGCGGCACGCCGATGGTCGGCGCAGTGATCTCGGGCCGGCCGGCATCGTCGGGGTTCGCGGCCTACCTGGCGCGGTTCAAGGACCAGCCCGCGATCAAGGGCCTGCGCCAGGTTCTCCACGGCGGCGACACGCCGCCGGGCTACTGCCTCGACGCGCATTTCATCGACGGCATCCGCCTGCTGGGCAAGAACGGCCTCAGCTTCGACCTGTGCATGCGGTCCGCCGAGCTCGGCGATGCCGGCAAGCTGATCGACGCCTGCCCCGACACGTCGTTCATCCTCGACCATTGCGGCAACGCGAGCGTCCGGGCCAAGGACCTCTCGGATTGGAAGGCGGACATCGGCCGGATCGCCGGTCGGAAGAATGTGGTGTGCAAGGTCTCGGGCATCGTCGCCTCGGCCGCGCCCGACCCGTGGACGGCCGACGACCTCGCGCCGATCATCAACCACGTGCTGGACGCGTTCGGCCCCGATCGCGTGATCTTCGGCGGCGACTGGCCCGTCTGCACGCTCGCCGCGACCTATCGCCAGTGGGTCGAGGCCCTGCGCCAGATCATCGCCGCCCGACCCGTCGCCGACCAGAAGAAGCTGCTCCACGACAACGCGCTCCGCGTCTATCGGCTCGAAAAGTAAGTCGAGCTCTCCAGGCCGATGCGGAGAATCGGTAGCTTATTCTCCGCATGGTCTGCGGAGAATAGACTTGCGGAAGCGAATCTTCGAGCCTATAATCTCCGCATGACGTGCGGAGAATTGCCGTGTACATCCACCAGCAACCTACCTGGCCCTGGTTCCACTTGGACCACGAGGGCCTCGCGACCCGGCTCGCCGAGGTCCGGCACCGGCAGGGCCGACTCATCGGGAGGATGGAGGCGCTCGGCTTCCGACTTCGCGAGGAGGCCGTCCTTGAGACCCTCACGCAGGATGTGATCAAATCGAGTGAGATCGAGGGCGAGGTCCTCGCTCGGGACCAGGTGCGCTCCTCCATCGCGCGCCGGCTGGGGATGGACATCGGGGCCTTGACGCCCGTTGACCGGGACGTCGAAGGGGTCGTCGAGATGATGCTCGACGCCACCCAGCGCCACGACGAACCGCTGACGGAAGAGCGTCTGTTCGGCTGGCACGCGTCCCTGTTCCCGACGGGGCGTAGCGGCATGCACCGGATCCGGGTCGGGACCTGGCGCGACGACCGTGCGGGCCCGATGCAGGTCGTCTCGGGCCCCGTCGGCAGGAAGAAGGTCCACTTCGAAGCACCGGCCGCGGAGCGGCTCGGCCGGGAGATGGCGTCATTCCTCGCGTGGTTCGACGGCCCGGCCTCCATCGACCCGGTCCTCAAGGCCGCGCTGGCCCATCTCTGGTTCGTGACGATCCACCCGTTCGAGGACGGGAATGGGCGGATCGCCCGTGCGATCGCCGACATGGCCCTGGCCCGATCCGAGCGGAGCCCGCGGCGATTCTACAGCATGTCCGCCCGGATTCGGCAGGAGCGGGACGACTATTACACGATCCTGGAGCGGACCCAAAAGGGCACGCTCGACATCACCCCGTGGATGGAATGGTTCCTCGGTTGCCTGGATCGCGCCTGCGACGGGGCCGAGGCCATCCTGGCGAGCGTCTTGAACAAGGCCAGGTTCTGGGAGGCCCATGCCGGCGAGTCGTTCAACGACCGACAGCGGAAGGTCATCAATCGCCTCCTCGACGGGTTCGAAGGTAAGCTCACCACATCGAAATGGGCGAGCCTCGGCAAGTGTTCGCAGGACACGGCCGGCCGCGATATCAACGACCTGGTCGGTCGTGGCATCCTGGTCAAGGATCCCGCCGGCGGCCGGAGTACGAGCTACTCGCTCGGCGGAACGGACGGGACGACCGTAAGGTCGTCGCGTTGAGCGGAAATCCTGCCGTGAACTTGAAACGGGGGGACCGCGCCCGTACTGTGAAATCCGCAGATGCTTCCGAGAGTCACATCTCCCGAGGACCGGCGCGGCCTCGATGCCGGTCGGCCCGATCGAGGGTCAGCCTGTATCAGGAATCGCGTCATGAACACAAAGCTCCCGTTCCTCCGCCCCGCGATCGCCCTATCGCTGCTCCTCCTGTCGCCCTCCCGGGTTCCCGCGGCCGAGGAGGTCCCGACCGAGCTGCGTCGGCTCGATGGCCACGGCGGCATCGTCTGCATGGCGGCCTTCTCCCCCGACGGCGAGACGTTGGCCTCGGCCAGCGAGGACGGCACGGTGATCCTCTGGAACTGGAGGACCGGCGCCTTGCTGAAGACCCTGCGAGGCCATTCGGCGGGCGTCCTCCACGTCGCCTACGCGCCCGACGGCAAGACCCTGGCCAGCTCGAGTCGAGACAAGACCGTGATCCTGTGGGACCCGGCCGCGGGCGAGTCGCGCGCGACGCTCGACGACCACACCGCCGCGGTCAGTGCGGCGCTGTTCTCGCCCGACGGCAAGACTCTGGCGACCGCCTCCGACGACAACCTGGTGATCGTGCGCCGGCCGACCGGCGAACGCCGGCTGAAGTTCGACGGCCACCAGCAGCCGGCGATCGCCCTGGCCTACGCGCCCGACGGCAAGACGCTGTTCAGCGGCGGCGGCGACTGGAACAACCTCGATCAGGTCGGCGAGGTGCGGGCCTGGGACCTGGCCACCGGCATGGAGCGCTGGTCGGCCGTGGGGGACTACAGCGGCATCTGGGGCCTGGCGGTCTCGCCCGATGGCAAGACGGTGGCCGGTGCCTGCCTGAACGGCACCGTACTCCTGCGGGAAGCGGCCACCGGCAAGCCGCGATCGGTGCTGCGAGGCCACACCGATCGCGTGATCTGGGTGGCATACGCGTCCGACGGCCGGACGCTCGCCTCCGCCAGTGTCGATGGGACGGTCCGTCTCTGGGACCCGGCGACGGGCAGGGAGAAGGCCGTCCTGAGGGCCCACAGGGGCGGCGTCCAGCGATTGGCCTTCTCGCCGGACGGACGTGCCCTGGCCACGACCGGTGCCGATCGGACCATCCGGATCTGGCAAATCGCCGGGGGGCCGTGAGCGCGGCCCTCACGGCCTCCGCCCGCCTCGAGGGACAGCCCCTTACTTCACCTTGGCCTTCTCCAGCTCCAGGATCGACTTCGGCGGATTGAAGGCGTCCTTGGGCAGCTCGACGTTGTGCTTGACGTCGGTGAGGGTGAGGAGGATCTCCTGGCCCAGCACCTTCTGCCTCGCCGTCATCGGCATGAGGATGCCGTCAACCTTGCGATAATCGCCGGGGTAGACGTTGACCGTGATCTCGCCCATGGGCGACTTCACGGTGGTGGACTGCCGGGTCATGAGGTGCGTCTTCACGTCGTAGAACTCGATGACCGGCTTGCCGGACTTGGGCGTGAAGACCACCTTGTACGAGGGCTTGCCCTCGACGTCCTCGATCCCCTGGCACTCGTGTCGCGGATGGTCGTCCAGACGACGTCGAACGACGCGAGGTCCTTCGATTTCTGTTCGGGAGTCGGGGCCGCCGGCAACTCCGCGGTCAGACTCGCGACCTGGCCACGGAGTGGCGGGTTGCTCGCGAGGCCCAGCCCGGCCAGGGCGAGCGTCAGCGTGAATCGCGATATGGTTCTCGGCATCGAATCAGGGCTCCTCATGGGCGAATTCGGATCGCAATCGCTCCGACTCAAGTTTAGGCCCGACGACCCGTCAGGTCTTGGACCGCCGTGCTAATCCCTGGGAGCTTCGTGCGATCGCCTGCGGAAGGCCGCCGGGGTCGTCCCGAAGGCCCTGCGGAAGTGGCCGGTCAGGTGGCTCTGGTCGCGGAATCCGGACGCGATGGCCACGGCGGCCAGCGAGCGAGCCGGATCCTCCAGCCGCCCAGAACCCTCATCCCGATTCTCCTGGGCCCCCCCGATCTCGCCGCCCCGCTCGCCGGTCGGGGCGGAATGACACATCGAGCTATTCGTCCGATCCCCCGAATTACTAAGTCTCTTCCGGACAGGAATTCGAGCCTTTGGCTGGGGGCGAGATCGTAGACCTCGGGGCGTGAGCCCCGACTACCGACGGTGCGAGGACCTCTCTATGAACCTTGGGCAATTGGCCCATCCGGGACCGCACCGGCCCGGGACCCGATCGTCGCCGACGATTCCAACCTTGCTATGGACTCCGGGTCGTGTGACGGCAAGTAGACGACCGCACAGGATCTCGCGTAGGCGAGGATCCGCTCGAGGGTCCGTCGCGCCTCGGCCTCGTCGGGGCTGACGCCATCGACCTGTCGCTCCAGGAGCGCTCGCTGCATGTACGTGGTATCGCCGGCCAGGAAGTAGCTCCGATCGCCGTCGTCGACGATCACCGAGACATGGCCCGGCGTATGTCCGGGGGTCGGCACGATCACGATCTTCCCATCACGAGTCACAGGGCACGACCGGTCGAATCCCCCGAAGGGCTCGGGCTGGAACGCGATCGGTCGGGGGGCGAACCAGCCCGGCCATCGGTTCGGCAGATAACCCCGGAGTCGTCCGGCGAACCCCAGGGCGAGCCGATATTCGATGTCGCCGACCAGGATCTCACTCCTGGGGAAATGATGCAGGCCCCCCGCATGGTCCGTGTGCAGGTGTGTCAGGATGACGGTACGCACGTCGTCCGGACGGATGCCGATCTCCCGCAGGCGAGGCCCGATCTCGTCTTCGGGTGCGACATCCAGCCGGACGGCACGCCGGAAATAGGGATGCCAGCGCGGGAAATAGCCCGGCTCGCTCGTCCTCGCCGTCTCGCCGGTATCGACGACGATCACGCCCTCGTCGGCCTCGATGGCCCAGGCGAGGATGGGCAGGGGCTCGGTCCAGTCCGCGTCGATCAAGACGCGAATGGCCCGCATCGGCCCCCGGCCCCGGCCGACCTGCTGGCTCGGCCTGATGCGGACGGTGCCCGTCTGGATCGCGTGGACCTTCATCGCGCCTCTCCCATGGGTTCGCTTGCCTGCTTCAGGCCGGCGTCGAGCATCTCCAAGAGCCACTCCGACCGGAGCCACGCCCCTCAAACCATGGCGCCCGGCCCTGCCCGGAACCGTTTCCCCGCGAGGATGCCGAGGGCGATGAAGGCCACCAACGCGATGCCCTGCGCGATGGCGAACGGCGGTTCGGATTGCGTCGGGGCCAACGCCGCGAGCGCCGGCACTTTCTGGAAGGATTGGACGATCAGGACGAAGAAATTAAGATAGAGTGCCATCACCGCGGTGATGACATAGACCAGCCGCCAGGCGCCGACGAGGCGGCGGACATAGCGGGCATAGACGGCAATCGCCAGCACGACCATGGATATCACGCCCAGCACGATCCCCGGCGTGACGCCATGAAACGGGAAGAAGAATCCGGTCACGCTCGTCGCGATGGTGGTCGCCAGGAAGGCCCCCGTCCAGGCGTCGAGGCGCCTTCCCGCGATCAGGCCGAACAACACGACGAATCCCGATGCGATCGCCAGCAGGCTGATGGCGACGTGAATGAACGTAAATGTTTTCAAGTCTAATGGCATAACTGGCACCTAATTGAAGTTTTCGCCGGAGTGCGCGGTCCTTGGACTCGTTCCCACGCTCCGCGGGGATTGCCTCCAGGCCGGGTGGCTCCGGGAGCTCCCGGCCGGAGCTTTCTCGATAGCGAGCCGACCGGGCCCGGGCGATGGCTCGAGCTTCCATCTTCCACCGCGCCACAAAGAAGCGGCACATGCCGGCGAATGGGGCGCCCGCGGCCGTCATCTCGTTCAAAATCGCGGCGACCTCCTCGCGGACTTCCTCCTCGGTCCTAGGATTCAGGTAGAGCTTGCGGAACGTCTTCAGCTCGCGATAGGTCCTCCACCGCTCGGTCAGGAGCTCGGCTCGGTTGAGGCCGTAGTAGTCCTCGGCCGCCTTGCAGTATATCCCGGACGCCTTGCCCTTCGGCACGACCTTGACCTCGCGCAAGACGTCGTCCGCTTCCCAGGCGAAGTGCCGCCCCGGGTCATCCAGGTAGGGGTTGAGCAGCAGGGCGCGCTCGGCCCGACAGGCCGCCTCGTAGTCGGTCCGTTTCAGGCCGCGAGCGTCTTCCAGCGGGTCCGGGAACAGGCCGAGGAGGTAATCTCTCCGCGCGTCGATGTCGCCGCTCGTGGCGAGGACCGCCACGATCATGCGAGTCCTGTCGTTCGCAAGCGGGAAGTTGTCACCTTTGTAGATCTGGTTGCAAATCTGGCAAGCATAGAGATAATTATCATAACAATAGGCTAACCACCAGTATACGGCCTTGGGCCGGAAATGCTCGACATCGCCGTGCGCGACGACGGCGGTCGGGGCCTCGCAGTAGGCGCACTTGTTGCCCGACTCGCGCTTGAGCTGATCCTTGGCCTTCTTCCAGTAGTCGGAGTCGAACTCGCGCTTCGTCCCCGCGGCGACCAGCAGTGACAGCGCCTTCTCGATCCGCTTCTCGCCGCGGAACGACGATGGGATGGCGTCATTCGTGCGGATTCGCTCCAGGTGGATCATCGCATTCATGCTCCCGCATACATCGGATTACCTGGGACCCTTTCGGCGGCGAGTGGCCTTGCGTTCGCTCTCCGCGGCCGTGCGCCCGTCGCCTTCCATGGATTGTGTGATCTTCTCCAGCAAACGGGTCTTCCGCACTTCCAGCTCGCTCGGGATCGACCAGTCGGGCATGTCGCTCAGCTCGTCCTTGAGGCTGCTGAGGCGACCCACCTCATGGGCGGACAGCACTTCGTCCTCACCCGTCGGCTCCCGCTCCGCTCCGGCGGCCTTCTTCTTCCCCTTGGCCTTCGACTGTCTCTCCTTCAAAGACCGGTACTCGGTCTTCATCTCCTCGACCTTCTTCGAATCGACGGTGTGCAGCCCGAACGCCGGGCTCATGATCAGTTGATGGGTCATTAACGTGTTCGGGGCCCCCGGATACTGCTCGATCCGGGCGGGGCCGTTCTCCTTGACCCGCTTCAGGAAGAACAGCTCTCCCTCGCCTGCCTGCTGCGCGGTGAGGGGCGAGTGGGTGGTGGCGAGGATCTGGAAATGGGGGAGTTTCTGATCCAGGAAGTCCTTCAGGGCCCGCTGCCAGACGGGGTGCAGGTGGAGGTCGATCTCGTCGATCAGGAGCAGGCCGCGGGCCGATAGGGGATTCTTGTAGTCCTTGTAGACCTCGGTGATCCGATATAGCAGGTCGCCGCACCACGCCGACATGTTCTGATAGCCCTCGCTGAGCTGGTCGAGCGGCAGGCGGCCGTCCTGGGTGTCGAACAGCAGCTCGCGATTCTTGCGGTCGATCCTCGCCACGGTGACCCCCGGGAGCAGGTCTTTCAGCGCGGCGCGGACGGCCTGGAAGCCCACCCTGCTCTTGCGGTAATCGAGATCCATCGCCCAGGTGTCGAACGGGGTTGAGCACCGCGTCGGTTGAGAAGAGAGTCGCCACGCACTGCGCCCGAGGGTGGTTGAAAAGCTCGCGCACGATACTGGGGGAGCGGTTCCCGCCGAGGCGACGGGTCGCCCCGTAGCCGATCACGAAGAAGTTGCGGTGGCTATGGAGGAGGGCGGCGTCGATCTGGTCCATCGCCTCGGCATTCCGGCCGAAGATCTCGCGGATGGTCTCCGCGAGCGACCATTCCAGTGCAATCTGCCGCTCCTCGCCCTTCGCGGTCACGAGGTCCGCCTTGATCGTGCATCTCTTCTCACCGAGACGGATCCAGGCGTCGGGCCGCGCCAGGAGCTCGGGGAGTGCTTGGCTCCCCGCCATCACCAGAGCGATCGACTTGAGGAGGGTCGTCTTACCGCATCCGTTCTCCCCGAGGAGGAGGGTCCACTTGCGGATATCGCCGCCATCCTGTTCGAAGGAGATGACCAGGTGATCGATACTTCGGACGTTTGTCAGTTCGATCCGCTGAAGAAACATCAAAATCCCCGAATGTAGGAATCGCCGGCAAGTCGCCAACCCCGGGCAGGTTCCGGGACCGCGCCGCCATGGGGGCCAGACCGCACGACCCAGGGTGCACCAGGAGATTGCCCCGGACGATCGTGAAACGGGCGGCTCGCGTCCGGTCGCAACTCGCCTCGGCCTCGGATTATATCATGAAGTTCGTCGAGTCGCGGCCCCCTGCCCACGCGGGAGCCCGCCGAGTCCGGAGGAGCTCGAATGGGAGTTATGCCAGGACCAGCGGCCATCGCCGCGCGATCGGGGCATTCCTCGACGCCTCGTCCAATAAGGTCGCCGTGCCCCCGAATGACCCCTGGAGGGACATCGACCGCCTCGCCTCACCGTACCGACTCGGAGCCCGCATGAGAACTCTTCAACGGAGAGCCCGCATCACGCTGGCCTCGCTCGGGTGCGGCATGGCCGTCCCGATCCTCTATTACGGCACCCAGGCGGCCGCCGCGCCGTCCTTCCCCGGCTTCAGCTTCCTCGGTACCACGGCAAGCGAGCTCGGGTCCGACCTCTCGACGCATCCGGCGATCTTCAACATCGGGGCGATGCTCACCGGGCTCGCGGCCGTCGCGGCTTCACCGGGGCTCCTGATGGCGCTCCGACGCCTGGGCGCCCATCCGATCCTCGCGTGGCCATCGGCGATCGCGGTGGCGGTGACCGGGCTCTCGAGCGTCCGGGCCGGGATGTTCCCGCTGCCCGACCCGAGGCATGGCGGCCATCCTTCCTTGCTGATCGCCATGATCCTGGTGCCGTTCGTCCTGGCCGCCGCATTGTGGAGACGCGACGGCTCTCCGGCCCTGAGGGCCTATCTCATCGCGACGATCGTCCTGCTCTTCGCTATGGTCCCGATCATGAGCGGGATGACCGGGCTCGACACGCACGCGTTCCGAGGGCTCTTCCAGCGGATCTTCGCGTTGACGGTCTTCATGCCGATCGGCGTGGGCTCCTACGTCCTCGCCAGGCGGATTCGGGTCGCACAGTCCAACCTCGATGCGGCCGCGGGTGCGATCGATGCCGTCGGCGTCGCGTCGGTGGACGCGGGGCGATGAACCGATGAACCGCCAGGCGCGAAATTTGCCTTGACAAGAATCGTATCATCTGACGGACCCCGCGAATCCGTTACGACTTTATTAAAGTCGCCTGACACCTCGGGTCAACGGTGCGGCCTTCGGGGCCAGCCATGGGGAGGATACCATGCGCGCCTCGGTTTTTCTCATCGCACTCTTCGCCGTCTTCTCGACGGGTTGCGCCACCACCCAGTCCGTGCGCTACGTCTATCAGGACGGGAACTTCGGCGTGATCGGCATGCCCGAGAACTCGAACCGGTGGCCCACCTACTATCACCACCGCGCCGAGAAGCTGATGGACGCGCATTTCCCCGAAGGATACGAGATCGTTCGTGCGGAAGAAGTTACAGAGGGCTCTCGCACGCTGAAGATCGAAGGGTCGAAGACCGCCGAGATCAATCCGCAAGTCCCGGCGGAATTGTTAAAGATCGCCAAGTTCGGGCGGACCGCCAGCCGGAGCCAGTCGGACACGGTCAAGATCAAGGAGTGCCGGATGATCTATCGGCGCGGTTCCCACTCCGAGGCGAATGTTTTCTCATCCGACGTCGACGTCAGCCCGACCCGCTACCTCGATCCCAACGAGGCCGAGCGGAAGAAGCCGGAGGCCCCGCCCCATGATACGCACGTCGACACTCCGCAGAAGCCGAAGGAAGGCGGACTCGACCACCGAGGCGTAGGGACCACATCCCCCTGAACGAAGAGGCAGGCACCCCCGGATCATCCGCCGGCCATGCCACGCCGAAGGGCCCGGCCGCGAACGCTCCGGCCTTTCACTTGGTATTGCAAAGTCAAGGCTCGTCCCCGACGATAGGGCCGCTGATCATGCCGAAACCAGGCGATGAGGTGCTCGCGTTATGGCCATCCCCGATGATCCGTACTTTGCCGGACAAATCCTGGACAAGTCCGGCAAGCCGCCCGGCCCCGGCGGGCCGCCTCCAGTGGTGGCCTGGATCGGCGTTTATGCCGTCAACCTGATCCTGCCGGTCTATCTGGGGTTGATGAGGACCCGCGAGGGCGGCAGGGTCGGGATGATGGTCGGCATCATCACTGTGTTCGCGCTCGGGTGTCGTGCCTGCTTCGTCTACCGCGAGGCCATGCTCACGGTGGCGTATGGTGGGTGGATTGTCGCTGCCTCTCAATTCGTCCCCTTTCTCCATATCTGGGCCGGTTTGATCGGCGTCGATGTGGCCGTGGCAATGACCCGCGAAACCGGCGATCTGAGCACCGCAATCGGCGGATTCCTCGCGACGCTCCTGACCGGCGGTATCCTGATTGCCTTCGCGGCCGTATTCGGCCTGGTCATCCGATGGATCATATCCTGGTACACGCGCCGGGCACCCCGGAGTGCGCATGCATGCAAGGGAGAAATATAAGTGCTTTGATCCCAAATCCTGGAGACCGAGTTGATGCGGACCGTGCTGCGTTTCTTCCTCCAGCTCCTGATGGTCATCTTGCAGGCGGCGTTGATCTGCTGGGCCGGCCTCGCCCCGATCGTCTGGATCGTGCGAGACGGCCTCGGCCCGGACAGTCAGGAGACCGGCTGGGGCCTGGCCCTGCTCAAGTTCGCCGTCATCTGGGGCGTCCCGGCCCTGGTGCTCGCCGTGCCGCTATATGGACTGTCGCTGTTCGATCGACGGCTGGGCGGCGGGAAACGGGCCGGGCAGTTCGCTCCGCGTTAGAGCGCCTGACGATTGGGTGAAGAATCGCCGGACGGAGCCGGCTCCTACAAGAGACCGGCCAGGGACGTCCTGGTAGGAGGGGGCTCTGTCCCCCGACCGTGGGCAACCCAATCGTGAAGCGCTCTAGCTGCCGGGACGCCCGTTGAAGCGATCCCCCCGGCGGATACGATGGAACCATCGGACAGTTGTCGATCGAGTGAGGCGGGAGCAAAAGGGGGGTTGAAGCCGTGCAACATGTCGCGCAGCTCGATGCCCATCCCGACCCGATCACCGAGGCAGGGGCCCGTGTTGAAGTCAGCGATCCGGCATGCCATCCCGCGCAAGCCACCTCGGATTGATGCGGACTTATACTCGCACGGTCGGCGTCATCCAGATCGGTTACGCCGTGTACTTCGGCTGGGTGGCCCTAAGATCCTACATGACCGGTCGGTTCTACCATGCCAAAAGCCATTTCAAAGGTGGCCATATACCGGAACACCTGGATTTCGACTGGCTCATATTCACGACGGCTTGTGCTCTGCTGACCTTCTGCGGTTTGATCGGGGGGTATGGCCTGCTTCGGCTTCGGCCATGGGCCCGCCGATGGGAAGTCCCGTACCTGAGCATTCTCTCGGCGGGTATGGCAGCGGGGGTGATCGCGGGCTTACCGAAGTACCTATTTAGCCCCGTCTATCTCACTTCCGACATCCTGTTCTTCGCGGCGTTCGCGCTGCCCTACGTGCCTTTCCTCTTCGGGGTGGCACGCGATGCGACGGGGGTATCGCGTTCCCAATAATGGACGCCGGGAGTTCGGACTTCGAGAGGCAGGCGTCCCCGGATCATCCGCGGGCCGTGCCCCCTGCTTGCTCGACCCGCTGCAGCGGCATCGACACGATACACTCGCCCGTACGCTGACCATCGACGCCTCGACCGGATTGTCAGGTATCGCTCGATTCCCCGGTCTCCGCCATCCGCAACACCTCCTCGATGAAGTAGCTCTTGGCCTCCGTATAGGCGGGGCGGTCGTCCGGGAACCGTCGGGCCGCATCCTTCTTCAGGGCAGCATAGCGACTCGCCACCGCGGGATGTCCGAGCAGATAATCGCGGAACAGTCGGTGACGGCGGAGTTCCTTACCATCGATCGAGCACACATAAAGATAATGCTCCGGCTTCGACGACGGGGCCAGGAAGGCTTCCCGCCCGCGAATCCCGAGGTCACCCTGATGGGTGTAGCCGAGCAACGCGAGGCGTGCGACCACGACCGACAAGTCGGCCAGGGAGGGGATCACGACGTCGATGTCGATGATCGGCTTGGCGGCGAGACCCGGCACGGCGGTGCTCCCCACATGCTCGATGGCGACGGCGATCTCGCCCAGGGCATCTTTCACAGGAAGGCTCAACCTTCGAAACAACGATGGCCAATCGGGGTTGTACTCGACCACGGTGATCTTTTCCGATTGCTTGTGTCCCATGCCTGCGTGTGCCCTTGCCGGCTGATGCGATCGAGCGTGGCGCCCTACTCTCCGGCATAAACGCAGCCGGAATCACCAGCTTCTGATGTTGGAACCGGAACGGACAGCGAGGAGCGTCCCCAAAAATCGATTCGACACCAAATGATGCTCCCTTCTCGGCGAACTCCCCGCGGCCGACCCGGACGAGAGACACGCTGATCCACCGCGTGGGCCAAGGGCCGGACGCCGACAACCGTGAGCGACCTCTCAAGATTGGTACGCTGCCAGGTTTGATAGAGCCGGATGAGTCGGTCGATGGAGGAGTCCGTCGTTGCGAAGGGCCTTTTCCAGACCCGAACTCTTGATCTCTCCCACTCAGATCGCCCTGAGCCATTTCTTCGGAACGCCTTCAGATCAGGATTGCGATCCAGGTTATAATGAGAAACTGGAACGATCGCAAACCTGGTCTGAAAGCGTTCCGAAGCCCATGTTCTCCACGCGATCTCCAAAACCTGGCCAGGAGAGCGAGTTCGGCGATGGCGACCAAGGGCGCAAAGATCGAGGAACTCCGCGATTTCCTCGTGAGCTCGTTCACGGCAAAGGAACTCGAGATCTTCCTCAACCTGAAAGAATACAGGGAGGTCGCCGACTCCGTGCCCCAGAGCGTCGGCCGGATGGAGTATGTCTACAACGTCATCCAAGCATTGGATCGCCGGGGCCTGATCGATGAGCAATTCTTCGCCCACCTGACGCGGGAACGCCCCAGGAAGGCGGCGATCATCCAGGGTCTCCAGGAACTCTGGCTCACCAAGGAAAAGTCGAGCCCGGAGTCTTCGGACAACGTAATCTCCATTGAACCCGAGAAGGTGATCGATCCAGAACCGCCTGCGCCTCAAGATCAAACGTCAGTCACATCCCTCCGCGTCCTCTTCAACTCCGACGAAAACCAGGGCTAT
The DNA here is from genome assembly GCA_963777695.1 of uncultured Planctomycetota bacterium. Taxonomy (GTDB): domain Bacteria; phylum Planctomycetota; class Planctomycetia; order Isosphaerales; family Isosphaeraceae; genus CAVZRC01. The sequence continues at coordinate 2,714,581 of CAVZRC010000004.1, read as the reverse complement.
CGTGCCCGGCTCACCGATGCCGGCGGGAGCCCCCTCGGCGTCGAAGTCCCGTTCATACCCTTCCTGACCGAGGACGAGTACGAGAACCTCCGCTGGTACCTCGAAGATTACATGGACCTGCCCGACGGCGGCGCGGTCACCCGGGCTCGGCGGATTGAAGGCGACCTCGAACGATGGGGCCGCGAGTTGCACGACGCCCTGTTCACGGCCGAGGAGAACCGCGACCTCCTGAAGGCGCTCCTCGACGCTCCGGAGCCGCGAGAGCTGACCCTTGCCACACAAGACCCGGTGCTGCTGCGTCTGCCCTGGGAGCTCATGACCGATGGCGTGGGCAAGCTCGCGCAGCGAGTATCGGTGCGGCGTCAGTTGGAAGTGCCGAAGAAGTCCAACACCTGTGCGGCGAAGCTCCCCCTGCGCATCCTCTACATCGTCAGCCGACCGGCCGATGCCGGCTTCATCGATCCGCGACACACGACCAAGGCGCTCTTCGAGGCCCTCGATCCGCTCGGCCCCAGCGTGCGCGTGGACTTCTGCCGCCCGCCCACCCTGGTGCGCCTGGAGGAGATGCTCCGCGCCGGTCAGCAGGCCGGTGACCCGTACGACCTCGTCCACTTCGATGGTCATGGCACCTTCCTGCCGCAGTCGGAGATCGGCGCGTTGTGTTTCGAGAAGCCCGACGATGGTCTCGGCGACTCGAAGACCGACCTCATCTCGGCCGACCGTCTCGGCAACCTCTTCGCGAATCATCGGATCCCCCTGGTGATCCTGGAGGCGTGCCGCAGCGCCACCGTAGGCAAGGCCGCCGTCTTCCGCTCGGTCGCGCCGCGGTTGATCAAGGCGGGCGTGGGCAGCGTGCTCTCCATGGGCCACGCCGTCCACGTCGAGGCCGCGCGACTGCTGCTCGACCGCTTCTACCGCGAGCTCGTGAGCGGGACCACCATCGGCCAGGCCGTGGCGCAGGCCCGCATCGCCTTGTTCTTCACGTCGGCACGCTGGCTCGAATCCGGTCCCAATGCCCGGACCATCACGCTGAAGGACTGGTTCCTGCCCCATCTCTACCAGCGCGACGCGGATGACGCGCTCGTCCCGCCCGATGCCGCCGGGCAGTCACCCGTGCGGCCGTTCGACGTCTTCCTCAGCCACCATGACAACGACTCGGCCCGCGTCGAGGCGCTCGCCCTCTCACTCGGGGAAAAGCACGGCCTGCGCGTGTGGCTCGACAAATGGGAGCGAGGACTGGGCGATCGGAAGCCCCAGTGCGAGACCGGCATCAAGAACAGTCGGTTCACGGTCGTCGTTGGCTCGAAGCCCGCGCTGAAATCGAAATGGGTGCAATGGCAGATCGACACGCATGACCCGCTCAATCCCGAGCGAGACCGGCTCATCCCGATCAAGTTCGAGACAGTGAAGCTCCCTCCCGAACTGGAGGGTCTGCACTGGGCGGACTTCACCGATCCCGCCCGCGACGCGGACAACGCCGCGCTGCTCGCCCGCCACATCCGCAGTGCCGATGCCGAGGATGCCCGCCGCCGTCGCGGGTTCCGCCTCCCGGCACGAGGACGAGAGGAATCCGGCCCCTTCCCGCAGGAGCCGCAGAATGGCTTCCACGGCCGGGCGCGGGAGCTCTACGAGCTGGAGCGTCGATTCCGCACCGAGCGCGGCCTCGTGCTGCACGCCATGGGCGGCATGGGCAAGACCGCCCTCGCCACCGAGGCCGCCCACTGGTGGACGCGCAGCGGCCTGTTCCGCGACGGCGCCTGCTTCCTCAGCTTCGAGCAGTACGCCGGCGCCGAGCGAGTGGTCCAGTTGCTCGGCGCCTACCTCGACGGGCCGAAGTTCGAGCAATTTCCCGCCGCAATGCAGTGCCGCCGCGTCCTCGAGTTGTTCCGGCAACACGACGTGCTGATGGTCTGGGACAACTTCGAGAGCACCCTGCCGCAGTTCAACGACGGGGTCGATGCCCTCGACAATCCTTACACCGACGACGAACGCCACCGCCTCGCCGAGCTGTTCCGCGATCTTATCGCCGGCCCGGGCCAGGGCCGCCTACTCGTCACCTGCCGCCCCGGCGACACCGGGCTGCCCGGCGCCGGACGGCACGAACTCCACGGCCTCGCCCGCGCCGATAGCCTGTGGCTGCTCTCGCACGTCCTGAAACGCGACGGCCTGACCCTCGACGACCCCCGGTTCGACCGCGACCGGCTCGATCCGCTGCTGCGCGACCTGGCGGACCATCCCCTCTCTCTCGAACTCGTCGGCCCGCACCTGCGCACCCTCTCGCCGGAGAAGATCCGGGCCGACTTCACCACGCTCCTGGCGCAGTTCCAGCAGGATGCGCCGGAGGGCCGCAACCAATCGCTGCTCGCCTCGCTGGAGTTCTCCCGCCGCCACCTCAGCGCCGCCGCTCGCGCGGCGCTGCCCTGGCTCGGTCTGTTCCGCGGTGGGGTGTTCGAACAGATCCTGCTCGAGGTGAGCCAGCTCGACCCGGAAGCCTGGGAACCCATCCGCCGGGAGCTGCAAGGCATCGCCCTCGTGCGGCCGGAGTACGAGTTCCAGGTCGCCGATCGCCCCTTCCTACGCTTCCACCCCACCCTCTCCTTCGCCGTGGCCGATGCCGCCCTGGCCCAGCAGCCCGAGACCCGCCAGCGCTTCATCGCCGGTTATAATGCCCTTATGCAGGCGCTGCAACAGGCACTGAGGGGTTCCCAATCGAGTGCCTCGTTGGGAATCCTGGACCGCGAGGAGACGAACTACCGGACCGCCGTTCACTGGGCCGTGGCCGATCAGCAGTTCCAGGCCGCCGCGGCGCTGGGCGATACGTTTCGCCACTATCTGCAAATGTCCGGCCGCCTCCGCGAGCGCGATGCCTGGGTGCAGTGGCTGAGGGACGCGGCGACCCAGCAGGGCTTCTCGGAGGAAGCCGCCGCCTACGAGAGTCAGCACGCCTACACGCGGTTTGCCCAGGGCGATCCGCAGGGCGCGGTCGAGCAACTCCAGGCCCTCATCGAGCGCCTCCGCGAAACCACGGATTTCGATCCCGCGTTTCAAACGGCACTTGCGATTGGGGGGTTGGGCATGATCTTTGGCCAGTCCGGTTATTCGACACAGGCGATCCTCTTCCTAAGGGAGTCTATTGGACACTGGGAAGCGCTGGTGGAGAAAGCCGGAGGCCAGTCCTGGGAAACGCTCCTGTCCACGCCGGACCACGCCAGGGCGGCGGTCCAACTGGGAAACCTCTCCGCCACGATGGGCAATCTGGCCAATGCGCTGAGTTTTAATGGCCGGCACAATGAGGCTCTGGCCGTGGCCGAGAAATGTGTCGAGATTCAACAGGCACTCGGCAACCAACGTGAAGTCGCCGCTGATCATAGCCGCTGTGCCAGCATCCTCGTGGAAGCGGGCCGCCACGACGAGGCCGATGCCCGCTATGACCTGGCCCTCGCCGCGGTACGCCAGGCCGGGGACAAGGAGCTGATGGGGGTGACCATCCTTAATCAGGGAATGCTTGCCGCCGCACGCAACCAACTCAACCGCGCCACCTGGCTTTACCAGCAATCGCTCCGGCACTTTCAGGAGGCAGGCAATCAGGGCGCGATGATGCTAACCTACAATAGCCTCGGTGAGGCCGAGCGGGAGGCGGGCCGCCTGGCCAAGGCGCAGGCCTGGTACGAGAAGTCCCGCGAGTTGGCTGGGCATTTGAAGGATCACCCCGGCCTTTTCCAGGCTGCGCACAACATCGGCATGGTCTGTCTGCAGGAAGGCGATGCCGCCCGCGAGCAGGGCGACGCGTCTTCTGCCGGGCGGCATTACGAGGATGCCCGCCGATCAGCGGAGGAGTGTCTGCGGATCACGCAATCCTACGGCAACGAGTCCCATAAAGCCACCGCGTTGAGCCAGCTCGCGCAGGTCCACTTCCGCCTCGGCGACCTGGCCTCTGCCGAGCGCCACGCTCACTATGCTCGCCAGATCCGCGAATCCCTCGGGCTCATGGACGCCTTTGTGGATTATCACACCCTCTCCGAGATCGCCCGTGCCCGCGGTGACGTCGCCGCCGCTGGCGAGTGGGCACAGAAGCGTGATGCATTGCTCGAGGAACGCAAACACCGCGCCAGAGGTAACGTAGGGCTGCCCACCTAGATACTCAAGGCCCTGCAAACCCTCACCGTCACCTGCGTCAGGCCGGTCTCGGCGGCAGCACGATCGGCCCCGACGAGGAGGAAACCCTGGCCCAGCTCGACTAGGGCCCCGCCCCGTTCCCCGAGTTCGCCGCCTTCCTCCGCCAGCTCGCCGCCGGCCAACTGTCGCCGATTCCCCACGGCCTGCCGGACGAGCTTCGCCAGTGGCTGGAGGCTTTGACGCAGTCCATCCGAGACGCCCCGCTTGGATGAGCGCGCGAAGGCGAGTGATCGGGGTATTGTTGGGCGAGTGCTTCTGGACACCCGAAGGGTCGCCGTCGTCCGCAGGACCACGGGTCTCCCGCCGGACTCGGAAGTTGGGCCCTTCGCTCGGCCCAGTGGCAAGCTCATAAGACATTGCCACAACGGGGCTCTTCCGCTCCACGCAGTCCCATTTACTATATATATGCTCACATAAAAGACATATAATTTTGTTCACAAAGCAAGCCTCGATGTCAATCGGCGAACATTTATTAATTATGCAAATAATGATCGCATGCTGACTTATACTAACCCGAAGCGCCAGCGAGGGGAAAGGCCGCAGACCCTCGCTGACGCTTCGGGTTAGTGCGTGAGCTTATTCAGTGCCGGTGGAATATGAGCATACAGGTTGAACTTGTCCAAGCAGAGTGGCTCAAGACTGCTCCGGTCCTCGGCATCTCCTGACCGCAGACCACTTTTCCAGCACAAAGCCGGGTTGAAAAGTTGTAGATGAGTGCAAACCAGGGCAGCCGATTCTCCGCCCGAACCCTATTGCCACAATAGCTTACAACACAACTGGATGACTCGTCCGACCGCGCCGCGTCACGCGGATGTGACGCAAGCGAAATCGGCGTGAGAACCGCCCGAGAGCACTCACCGATCGGGCTGGGTACGCGCGGAAATCTAGCCCTCCACCGAAGGGACGAAGCGTTTCCTCGCTCGAGGTCGCGGCTCCGTCGCGTCAGGAGATCCCCTTGGTCACGACCTGGTGCATTGCGTCGGCGAAGAGGTCGATCTCCTTGGGGGTAGTATACACGTTGGGCGTCACCCGGATGCCGGAGAAGTCCTTGTGGGTGATCGGGACGGTGAAGATCTTATACTTGGCGAACAGGTGATCGCTGAGCTTGGCCGGCTCGATCCCGTCGATGTGGACGAGGGTGATCCCGCATGAGGCGTTGTCGTCGTCGAGCGGGGTCCAGATCGTGACGCATTTGCACGACTGCTGGAGCGGTACGGCCCATCGGTCGCGGAGATATCGCAGACGGGCCGCCTTGCGATCGTCGCCGATGCTCTGGTGGAACGCCAGCGCCACGGCGATCGCGTTGTGGTTCGCCGCCGGGTGGGTCCCGATCTCCTCATACTTGCGGACATTCTCATCCATGCTCGACGGGGCGGCCATGAGCGGCCAGATCGCCTTGAGCTGCGACTTGCGGACGTAGAGCATGCCGGTGCCGATCGGGGCCAGCAGCCACTTGTGCAGGCTGGTCGCGAAGAAGTCGCAGTCGAGCTGGTCGCGGGTGAACGGGAAGTGGGCGAAGGAGTGCGCGCCGTCGATGAACGTGAGGATTCCCCGCTCGCGGGCCATCCGCACCACGTCGCGCACCGGCAGGATCTGGCCGCTCAGGTTCGTGATGTGGGGGAACTCGATGACGCGGGTCCTCGGCGTGATCGCCCGGCTGATCCGTTCGACGAATAATCCCGGCGAGGCGAGCGGGACCGGGAACGAGATCGACTTGACCACGATCCCGTCGCGGCGGGCGCGCTGGTCCCAGGTGTTGAGCATGCGACCATAATTCTGATCGGTGACGATCACCTCGTCGCCGCGCTTCAGGTCGAGGCCCAGGATCAGGGTCTCCATGCCCTCGGAGGCGTTGCGGGTTATCGCCAGCTCCTCGGGGTCGCAGCCGAACTGCTGCGCCAGCGCCCGTCGGACGGTCTCGATCCGGGGCTCGAGCACCTGCCACATATGATAGGCCGGCAACTCGTTGCAGAACCGCAGGTCGCGGATCATCTGGTCCAGCACGTGCGACGGCGACGGGCTGACCCCGCCGTTGTTGAAGTTGATCAGCGTCCGATCCGCGTCGAAGCATCGCTGGATCTGCGACCAGTAATCCTCATTGCCGGCCAGCTCGCCCGCCGGCTCGCCCTCGGCGTCGCGAGCGGCACCGGACGACCGCGCGATGGCGTCGCCGCGGAAGAGGGCATGCGCGGTCCCCGCGGCCAGGCCGCCGAGGAACATGCGCCTCGTCCCGGCCCCTCGCGGTCCTTCGTGCTCCGATCGATCGGACATGGGAGACTCCTCGACATCGATTCCCTGTACTGGCGGACTTCCCAGCATAACGCCCCTGCGTCCGACCGGGAACAGGGCGCCGGCCCTTGAGTTATCGCGTCGCACCGGAATGCTCGGCTGCCTGTAGCGGAGGAGCACCCGGTTGGCCGTTCATATCGGAGCATCATCCTGGTAGAGTTTTCAGGATGGACACAACCAACGCCACCAATTGGGACACCGGGCTCTACGACGCGAAGCACTCGTTCGTCTGGAAGCACGGCGCTTCGTTGATCGAACTCCTCGCACCGCGCGGGTGAGCGGATCCTCGACCTCGGCTGTGGCACCGGCCACCTGGCCGCCAAGATCGCCGAGGCCGGGGCCGAAGTGGTCGGCATCGACTCGTCGGCGTCGATGGTGGAGGAGGCACGCCGACTCTATCCCGGGATTCGCTTCGAAGTCGCCGATGCCCGCGACTTCTCGCTCGATGCCCCGTTCGATGCCGTGTTCTCCAACGCCGTGCTCCACTGGGTCAAGGAGCCGGGAGCGGTCATCGCGTGCGTCCGGAAGGCGCTCAAGCCGGGCGGGCGGTTCGTGGCGGAGTTCGGCGGCCGGGGGAACGTCCGGACGATCGTCTCGGCCCTCGATGCGGCCTCGCAGGCGATCGGCCTCGGGGCCTGGGAACACCCCTGGTATTATCCCGGCATCGGCGCATATGCCCCGCTACTGGAACGGGGAGGGCTCGAAGTGACCGAAGCGTTCCTCTTCGACCGCCCGACGCTCCTGGAAGGCGAGGAGGGTCTCAGGAACTTCGTCAACATGTTCGTCGGCAGCCTGCTGGATCGCGTCCCTCCCGACGGGCGAGAGGACTTCCTCCGGCGCGTCGAGGACGTCGCCCGGCCGACGCTCTATCGCGAAGGCCAGTGGTTCGCCGACTACAGACGGCTGCGCATCGTGGCCCGCAGGGCGGACGGGCTCCATACGTGACCAATCCGTACGGATCGTGGCCTTCGCGGTCCCGGCTCGACCTGGTAGAATGGGGGTAGATGCAATCGATCAAAATGGGGTCGCAAAACGATGTCAACTCTCATGACCGCCCTCGGAATCGACCGCCTCAGTGCCGACGAACGCCTGCAACTCATCCAGGAGATCTTGGACAGCCTCGAGGATGAGGTGTCCTCGCCCCCGCTCAGCGAGGCTCAGAAACAAGAGCTGGATCGGCGGCTCGCGTCGCTGGATGTGAATCCCGATGACGTTGTTCCCTGGGAGGAGGTTGAGGCACGCGCCTTGGCACGGTTCCGGCAATGACGCTTCCAATCGTCCTGACTCGTGAGGCCGAGGCGGAATTCGACGAGGCCGCGGACTGGTACGAGCAACGCGCCGGCCTGGGGGCGACATTCACCGCTCTTATCCGCGACATACTGAATCGAATCGGGGCGATGCCGGAACTCCACGCCGTCGTCCATCAAGACGTCCGGCGTGCCGTGGTCAAGAAGTTCCCCTACAACATCTACTATCGGGTTCGGGCGGACCGCGTGGAGGTCATCGCAGTCTTCCACAGTTAACGTGACCCGTCCGAATGGCAGTCGAGAATCTGAACGCCATCCGCCCGCCGGACCGATCCCATGGACTCGTTCGCGAGGCTGCATCACCCGATGGCCGACATCCAGAGCCCGCGGCTGCTTTATCTTAAGGGTGCCTTGTTCCTCGGCCTGGGCATCCTGGCGTTGACGGTCCTGCTCATCGAACATCCGACCGCGAAGACCGCCACGCTGCTGGCGGTCGCCGTCTGGGCGTTCGCGCGGGCCTACTACTTCGCGTTCTACGTGATCGAGCATTACATCGATCCCGGTTACAAGTATGCGGGACTCCTGTCGTTCTTGCGATATTGGATGCGACGGAAGGAGAAACGCGACAACGACGTCAAATAGGTAGGGGTATGTGTGGTCGAGGGTTTCTGCGATCCTGGAGGCGGGAACGGCCGTCGATTGTCGCGCGACCCTCGCCAGGGACTTCCGCCATGCCCAACCATTTCTCGACGATCGGGGTGGAGTTGCAATCGCAGGGGGACCTCTTCGCCCTGGCGAAGGAGGTAGCCGGGGATTGCGTCAGGCTCGACGTGCCGGGCGGCTATTATCTCTGCTGGACGTCGGAGTGCGGCGCCGAGCTGTGGCTCCAGGTTGACGATGCGGATGAACTCATCGGGATGAATCCGCATTTCACCGGCGAGTCCCGCGTCCGCGTCGGGTTGTCGGCGCGAATCCGACGTCCCGAAGGGACGCCCCTGGATGGCGCCTTCCACGCCTGGGCCGACCCCCGTCGCGACGATCCGGAGGTCGGCAGCTACCCGTTCGTCTTCGATGCGCCGGACTTCGCTTGCTTCGGCATGCTCACGATACCCACCATCCTGGAAGCCCGGATCGCGGCGTTCGCGCACGAGCTGGCAATCTTCCGCTCCGAGGAGGAGTACAGGGCCTCACTGACCGGCGACTTGAAGTATGTCGTCCAGTCGTTCATCCCTTCGGGCCTGTTCACTCCCGATGGCGAACGGATCGTACCGCCCGAGGCGCACGCCCTGTTCACGGGCCGGATCCTCGAGGCGGAGCTGAGGACGAACGAGCTGACGGACCGGCCATTCCAGTGGGTGCTGGTCGAGACGTACGGCGGCGCCTTCGACGTGGTCGCCGACCCGGAATTCCTCGATGTGGAACCATCGCCGGGCGGGATCCTGATGGGATCGTTCTGGCTGTCGGGACGGTTGCTTCTCTAGTCCTTGGGTCCTCGGGCCAATTAATAACTCAAGGACCAAGATCCATGATCAACGTGACATCCTTCTCGGAAGCGGGGGGCCACGCGCAGTGCGAAGATGCGTTCGAGGTCCATCGCCATCCATCCGACCCCGAGTGCTGGCTGTGCGTCCTCGCCGATGGCCAGGGCGGCCAGAGTGGCGGGGCCGAAGCGGCCCGGCTCGCCTGCCGCGTCGCCGCCCAGGCCGCCCTCCGGCTCACGCCCCGGCAATTGTGCGATCCGTCGATGTGGATACCGCTCCTGGAGCAGGCCGACGCGGCCGTCTGCGCCGACCCCGATGCGGGCTACACGACCCTCATCGGCCTCTGCATCATAGGCGCCGCGCTCCTCGGCGCGTCGAGCGGCGACAGCGCCGTGCTGGTCGTCTCCGAGGGCGGCGTCCCCCGACAGGCCACGGCCGACCAGCTCAAGAACCCCCCGGTGGGCTCGGGGGCGGCGCGGTTCGTCCCGTTCTCGGCGAGCCTGGCCGGACGCTGGTCGGTGCTGGCGATGTCGGATGGCGTCTGGAAATATGCGGGGTGGGAGCGGATCTTCGAGGCGGTCGCCACTCATCGCGACGAGGCGGTCGTGGCGGCACTCCAGGCGGCGGCGCGGCTCCGTCGTAGCGGGCAATTCCCGGACGATTTCACCATCGTCGTGTTCGAAGGGCCGGACTGACCGGCCTCGGCCGTCGAGGCCGGGCCTTCGTCTCCGAACGGTCCGGCGATCACGGCGCGGGCCGTTCGAAGCGAGCGAGTTCCGCGGGCATCACCTCGTCCTATCTCAAGGAGACGACGTTCCCCACCCGGCGAACCAAGGTTTTTCCACGATTTGCCGATTTTCTCATAATCCGCACGGCCTGTCCTTCGGCCCATCGGCGCGTCCGCCATCGAACTCCCGGAGTGCTCGCCGTACAATAAGGGAGCAACCAACCCCAATCCGGAGCGAACGATGACCGACTCATTCACCAAGCAACCGATCCGAGTCATCCGTGGAGAGGAGGACGAGTGGCCTCACATCGAAGTGCGACTGGACCAGCTCGACGTGATCGAGAAGCTCCTTAATGATGCTGGATATCGCTATGCCGTGGACAAGTATGCGCTCGCCTACAAGGACGAACCTTCTACTCTAGACGTGCACCTGGATTTTCGCACCGACGTCGCGGCCGTTCAAAAACTACTCGACGACCACGAAGACCCCAAGATGACTCGCAAGAGGAGATCGCGGAGTGGCCATCGCGGATGAGATCGACGTGTTGGCAAAGCGCACCAAGAACGACCTGGATGACCTGCACAATTTCGGGGAGCATATCGATCTAATCTGGGCGCACTTCAAGCTTTGGGTGGACCAAGGGAATGCGCTAACATTCGAGAATGTTCGAACCAGGACGAAGGTCACCGAGCGAGGTCTCGTCGATCGGTACGCCCGCTACCGGACAACCTATCTTCACGGCCTCGGTTTCGTGCAGCTCACGACGGTGTTCGAGGCGTTCGTATTCGATTTCCTCCGCCTTCTGCTCACGAACGACACCCGCCACCTGGCGCAGAGGAAGCAGATCGAGGTGGGGGTTGTGCTGGCGGCCTCGGACAAGGAGGCCATCGTGTGGCACATCGTCAACCGCGAGCTGAACGAGCTGAAGTATGACCGGCCGAAAGCCTGGTTCGATTACCTGAACAAGGTCGTCAAGCTGGGTTGCCCCACGGAGGACCAGATCGAACAGGTCGCCGAGATGAAGGCCGCCCGCGATCTGCTCATTCATAACTCGGGCGTCGTCAATGCGATCTATCTTGACAAGGCGGGGCTGAAGGCCCGTTATGCCCTTGACGAAAAGGTGGTGATTGACCGCGCATACTTCGACGACTGCTGGGTGCTGGCGAAACGGCTGGTCGATGACATCGCCGCCGCCGCGAAGGGCCGGCTTTCCAAGGGAAGTTCCCGTCGATGATCCCTGTCGCGCCACCAGGTCGCCCGGACCTGGACGACCGAACCGAGGTCCGAGCGGCTCGACAACCTCCCCCATCCGATCCTGCCCCGACCGCCCGGCTCGTTCCACATGGCGCCGGGGAAATACAGACACACCCAGGTGGCAGGCCGCAATCGAAGCGACCGGGCGAATTGGTGTATGATGCAGATCGGCGACGGACCTCGCTCGAACCGATTCACCCGATCTCAGGAGATTGCCATGGTTGACCTGATCAAGAAGGCGTTCTTCACGGGCCTGGGCCTGGCCGTGCTGACCAAGGAAAAGGCCGAGGAGCTGGTCAAGGACTTCGCCGAGCAGGCCAAGCTCTCCGAGCACGAGGGCAAGGAGCTGGTCGACAGCATGATGAAGCAGTCGGACCAGGCGCGGACGGAGTTCCAATCGAAGATCGATGAGGCCGTGCAGTCGGTCGTCAGCCGTCTGAACCTGGCGTCCAAGGACGAGGTGGCCAGCCTCAAGGCCAAGATCGACGAGCTGTCGGCCAAGATCGGGCAGGGACAAGGGCAGGGGACCGGTGCGTAACCCCTTTCAGTCGCCGGCTGGCATCGGCCGGGCGTCCCAGACCTTGATCGTGTGGTCCATCCGGCCGAACGATGCCAGGAGGTGGCCGTCGGGGCTGAAGGCCAGGGCAGCGGCCCATCCCTGATGGGCCTTCAGCGACAGGACGCCTTGCGCCGTGCGGACGTCCCAGAGCTCGATCCGTCCATCGGCGCCGGTCGAGGCGAGGCGCCGGCTGTCCGGGCTGAAGGCCAGGGCCAGGACCGGGCCCGAGTGGCGCCGGAGGGTGTGGACCTCCCGACCGCTCGCCGCGTCCCAGAGCTTCACCAGGCCATCGTTGAAGCCCGAGGTCGCCAGCCATCGTCCATCGGGGCTGAACCGGATCGCGCACAAGCCGCCGTGCCCCTTGAGCACGGCCAGTTCCCGACCGGTCGTCGCGTCCCAGATCTTGGCGATCCCCTCATTCAAACTCGACGACGCGATCCGGAGGCCGTCGGGGCTGAAGGCCAGGGCACCCACCCGATCGGAATGCGCGGACATCGTCCAGATCGCCCGACCGCTTTCTCGATCGAGGAGGCGGAGAGGGGCGGCGCCGAGCCCCGGATCGAAGACCAGGCCGTGGGGGCCATTGACCGCCCCGCTATCCCGTCCCACGGCGATCCGGCGGCCATCGGGAGACACGGCGAGGCTCGAGATCCTGAGGCTGAACTTCGAATTCCGGCCGATCGCCTTCCCGACGCGTGCATAGGGCTCGGCGTCGCGGAACGAGTTCGACCTCGGGGTGTCGGGCCGGGACAGGTCCCAGACCTGCAAGACCTCGTCGGGATCCCAGTCGGGGGAGACGAACCAGGATCGGTCGGGACCGAGGGCGATCGGATGTCGGACCCTGGGCACCGTGGCGAGGATCCGCCCTTCGATCGGATCGCAGACCACGACCCCGACGCCGCTGGCGACCAGCCAGCGACCATCCGGGCCGAAATCGAGGTCGTGATCGACCCCTCCCATGACCGCGTCCTCGCCCTTGAAGGCGATCGTGACGGCCTCCGGCGCGTCCGGGTCCCAGACGCGGATGGTCCCCCCGTTATCGCCCGTCGCCAGGCGACGGCCATCGGGGCTGAAGGCCAGGCCGGAGATGTGGGCCTCGTGGCCGCGGAGCTGCCGCTGGAGGCGACCGCTGTCGAACGTCGTGGATCCGGATCGTGTTGTCGGCGTTGCCGCCGGCCGTCGCCAGCCGACGGCTGTCGGGACTGAAGGCGATCGTCCAGTGGGGCTCGGCCTCCGTGTCCAGGACATGCTTCACCTGGGTCGTCGCCAGGTCCCAGACCGTGATGGCATGTTCTCCGGACGAGGCGCACCATCGGCCGTCCGGGCTCAGGGCGACGTCGGTCACGCCCTTGCGAGGGATGGGATTCCGGGGTCCCGGACGTTCCCCGGACGCGCCGGCCATCGTGCTCAGGAGCCGGCCGTCCCGGGCGTCCCGGAGTTGCACCACCTCGCGGCGCGAATTGGGTTCATAGCCCGCGGTCGCCACGCGGGTCCCATCCCGGCTCAAGGCGAGTCGCTCGTTCACCGGGGTGTCGACCGCGAGGATCGGCTTTCCATCCGTCAGGTCGTAGGACGCGTACCCGGATTTCCCGATCGTGAAGAATTGCCGACGATCGGGGCTGAAGGCGATCGCCGTGTGATCCTTGAAGACCCGCGGCGGCGTGCCCTTGTCGAGGTCCCAGAGCACGAGCACGTTTCCCGAGGCCCCGCCGCACCATCGGCCATCCGGACTGAACGCGAGGTGGAAGATCGGATGGGCGGATCGGAGCGTCGTCCGGATCGTCCCGGACCGGCTGTCCCGGATCGTGACGGTCTGGTCGGTCGCCCCCGCCGCCAACCATCGGCCATCGGAGCTGAACGCGACCGAGGCCACCCACGTGGGCTGTCGCCAGACCATGACCCCGGCCCGGTCGCGTCGCGCCGAGTAGAACCATTCGAAACCCCGGTGATCCGAGCCCGACTCGGACCGCCGCTGCTCGTCGAGGAGCTTGCGGAACAGCCCTGTGTCCTCGTCCTCGCGGGCCCGCTGGACCATCACCATGTTCACGCCGTAGAGCCTGCGCTCCGCCAGATCGGTCTGGGCCCTGGCCTCGCGCTCCTTCTCGCCGACGATCTCCGCCTGGTCCTGGGCATACTTGCGGGCGGCGTTCGCGTCGTCCCGCTCGACCTTGATGGCTGCGATCGTCTCGCGACCCCGCCGCAGGTCGCGGAGGCCCAGCCCGATCACCGTCGCGAGGGCGGCGAGGATGACGGATGCCAGCGCCGCGACCACCGGGTTGCGCCTCGCCCACTTCCCGGCGCGTTCCAGACGGCTCACCCGCCGGGCCGCGATCGGCTCGCGATTGAGGAATCGCCCCAGATCGGCGCCCAGCTCCGCCGCCGAGGCATATCGACGTTTCGGATCCTTCTCCAGGCATTTCAGGCAGATCGTCTCGAGGTCCAGCGGCACCGAGGCATTCAGCCGTCGCGGCGGCACCGGCTCGTCATGGATCACTTGCAACACCGTGTCCATCGCCGTCGATGCCTGGAACGGCGGTCGGCCCGCGATCAAGGCGTACAGCGTCGCCCCCATCGCGTACACATCCGCCTTCGGACCCACGTCGCCACGCTTCCCGCCCGCCTGCTCCGGAGGCATGTAGCTGGGCGTGCCCATGATCTGACCCGACCCGGTCAGGCCGCTGTCCCCCTCCAGCTTCTTCGCCAGGCCGAAGTCGGTCACCCGCGGATTACCGGCCCGATCGAGCAGGATATTGGCCGGCTTGAGGTCGCGATGGATCACGCGGCGTTGATGGGCGTACTCGATCGCCTCGGCCACCTTCGCCATCAGCTCGGCGGCCTGGCGAGGCGGGAGCGGGCCGGCCGCCAGCAATCCGGAGAGCCCCTGGCCCTCGACGAAACCCATGCTGAAATAGTGCCGGCCCTCGTGCTCGCCCACCTCGTAGATCGGCACGATGCCAGGGTGATCGAGGTTGGCCGCCGCCTCGGCTTCGAGATGGAAGCGGCGGACGGCGTCCTCATCCGCGAGCTGGCCCGCGAGGATCATCTTGAGCGCGACGGGCCGGTTGAGGCTGACCTGCCGCGCCTGGAAGACCACGCCCATCCCGCCGCGGGCTAGCTCGCGGACGATCTCGTAGTCGCCGAAGTAGCGGATGCGCGGCTGGGTCGGCGACCCTACAGGTGCCCGGACTCCCGCGCCTGGCGCGTCGACCGCGGCGGCTGGGTCGAGGTCGACGGTGGCGTCATCCCACAACGGCAGGGTGGCCTCCTCGTGGCCGGAGGGCCTCGCCAGGCCCGCGATGGGCGAGGTAGGCAAGCTCTCCGGGGCAACGGTCGGCGCCGCGGCGATCGTGGAAAGCGGCCCGGATCGCGCCCCGGTCTCCTCCGACCGGCCCAGCTCGCTCTCCAGGGCCGCCAGCTCGGCGCACGCGCCGACCGGCCCGCCTCGGGGACGTCGGCCAGGTAATCGTCGATCGACGGCCGTTTGCCCGCGCGCCGGTCGACCTCGAACCGGCGGCAGATCGCGTCGATCCGGCGGGCCATTTCCAGCTCCAGGCCCCCGAGGTTATGGCTGGGTTCCTCGCTCATCTTTGATTGGTCCTCGGTCGTCAATGGGGTTCAGGTCTTCTCAATTCGGCTGGCCTCGTGTTCGCAAGAGACGACGACGGCCAGACGTGCAATGTCTGATCCGGGCTCGCCGATATGAGGTAGTCCCCGTGCGGTTCGAGGGCGAGATCGTTGACCCAGTGGGTATGGCCCTTCAGGACGAGGATCGGCTGGCCTGTTTCGAGGTCCCAGAGGCGAATCGTGGCGTCCTTGCCCCCGGTGATGAGGCGCTTCCGATCGGGGGTGACGAGGGCCCGGGTGACCTCACCCTCGTGACCCGCGAAGTCTCGGATGTCGGCCTGCTCCGCGTCGACGAATCGGACCCGGCCATCCGGCGTCGTCGTGAACAGGCCCGATCCGTCGGGATGGAACATCAGGGCCCTCCCCTCGAGGTCTTGCAACGGTCGGCCATCCCGCGCATCCCAGACCCGGCAACGACGGGCTTGCTCGGGCCCGGAATCGATGTGAGACGTCGCGAGTCGGTGCCCGTCCGGACTGTACTGGAGGCCGCTCAGGTCCTTCGGCACAGCGAAGGCAAGTCGTTCCTTGATCGTGCCGAGCTCGACGATCGTGAGGCGACTGTCGGCCGACATGGTGGCCAGTTCCCGTCCGTCGGGACGGAGGGCGAAGAGCGAACCGGGCCAGGTACCCAGCCTCCGGCCGTCGTCGATGTCGCGAAGCTCGATGGTCATGTCCCTCACGGCCCTGGACCGGCCCATCGTGCCCATGACGAACTTGCGCCCGCCCTCGGCGAAGGCCAATGGGCCCCAAGGATGGACGCGACCGGGAAGGTCGCGGATGACGTCTCCCGAGGAGATATCGAAGATGCGGACATGGCCGTCGATTCCTGCGACGGCGATCGCCCCCGGTGCTGCGGGGAAGGCGAAGCAGGCCCCGGGAAAAGAGCGAGGTGCTCCGCGCAGGCCGTCGGCCCAGGCCAGCACGCGCTCGAAGGGATCGACCGCGGCGATCCGCCGACCTTGCGGGTCGATCTCCACACGGACGATGGAATTGGTAAACGGGGGCTTCAAGACCACGGCATCGCGCTCGACCTCCAGATTCCAGACACGAAGCGGCGGGTCGAGGCCGGCCGTCGCCAGGCGTCCGTCAACGGGATGGAAGGAGAGCCCATTGACCAGGGTGTGCCCGGTCAGGGTCCGGAGCAAGCGCCCTCCCGGCACTTCCCAGATCTGCACATCCGCATCGATGCAGGCGGCGAGGGTCCGACTGTCCTTGCTGAAGGCGATCGCTCGGGGGAGACCCACGGCGAACATGCTACCGGCTCGCGTCCCGGTGGCGGCGTCCCAGACGATCAGCTCGCCCGCGTCGGCCCGGCGGCTGAGGTTGCCCCCGGCCGTTGCCAGCCATCTCCCGTCCGGGCTGAAGGCCAGGCGATCGACGCGGTTGAGGCTCCCTTTCAGCTCGAGGACGAGCCGGCCCTCCTTCGCGTCCCAGACCTTGACGGCGAAACCCTCGAAGAAGGAGGCGGCCAGTCGCGAACCGTCGGGGCTGAAGGCCAGCGCCTTCCCGAGATCGGCCGCGATGAACGGCTTCCGACCGGGCGGCTTGCGACCCTCCAGCTCGCGGACGACTTTCCCGGTCTCCGCGCCCCAGATGGTTCGCATGCCGTCCTCGGCGACCGCGGCCAGGCGTGTGCCGTCGGGGCTGAAGGCCAGCGAATTGGAGTCGGACTCGATGGGCCAGGTGTGGAGTGCCCGGCCGTCGGCGAGGTCCCAGAGGCAGAGCGTACCCCAAGACGCCGTCGCGAGACGTCGGCCTCCGGGATCGAAGGCCAGGGCGATCATCCTGGGGTTGAACCGCCCGGCGATCCGGACCTGCTCGCGACCGGACGCGACGTCCAGCACGATCACGACCGGGGGCTGTGTCCCCGACGCCGCCTCGGGCCCCGGCGCCGGCCCCGCCATGGCGAGGCGGGAGCCATCGGGGCTGAAGGCCACGGCCAGGCACCCCGCGATCGGCACGGCCGGGGTGTCGGCCCGACGGCCGGCACACGCGTCGAGATACACATATTCCCACGATCTCAGCCCCGGCCGAGTCCGCCCCAGGGCCCGTCCGGCCTCGCGGACGTCGCCCGCCGCGAGCGACTTCTGGGCCGTGGCGATCTCATTCACATAAACGGCCGTATCGGCCTCGAGCAATGCAGTCCTGGTCTTGACGAGCTGTTCGGCCGTCTCACGCTCGGAGTCCCTGGCCTTCCCCTCGGCGACGGATGTCAGCCCGAGCTGGTGGACCAGGGCGTTCTTGGCCCTGAGGGCGTAGATCAGCGCCACGGTCACGCCGACCGAACCGAGGACCGTGATCAGGAACACGCTGGCCATGAGCGCGGCCACGGCGCGGTTCCGGTTGCACCACCGCCACGCCCGCTCCACCCGACCCACCGGCCGAGCCGCGATCGGCACACCGTCGAGGTACCGCCGCAGATCCTCCGCCAGGTCCGATGCCGAGCCATACCGCTTCCCTTGCTCCTTCTCCAGGCATTTCAGGCAGATCGTCTCCAGGTCCAGCGGCACCGAGGCATTCAGCCGCCGCGGCGGCACCGGCTCGTCACCGATCACCTGGAGCACCGTGTCCATCGCCGTGGCCGCCTGGAACGGCGGCCGGCCGGTGACCAGTGCATACAGCGTCGCCCCCAGCGCGTACACATCCGCCGCCGGTCCCACGTCGCCGCGCTTGCCCCCGGCCTGCTCCGGAGGCATGTAGCTGGGCGTGCCCATGATCTGC
Organism: uncultured Planctomycetota bacterium; assembly: GCA_963777695.1. GTDB lineage: Bacteria > Planctomycetota > Planctomycetia > Isosphaerales > Isosphaeraceae > CAVZRC01. The sequence continues at coordinate 2,696,502 of CAVZRC010000004.1, read as the reverse complement.
CCCGAGCCCGTCAATCCGCTGTCACCCTCCAGCTTCTTCGCCAGGCCGAAGTCGGTCACCCGCGGATTACCGGCCCGATCGAGCAGGATGTTGGCCGGCTTGAGGTCGCGGTGGATCACGCCGCGCTGATGGGCGTACTCGATCGCCTCGGCCACCTTCGCCATCAACTCGGCGGCCTGGCGGGGCGGGAGCGGGCCGGCCGCCAGCAGCCCCGAGAGGCCCTGACCCTCGACGAAGCCCATGCTGAAGTAATGCTGCCCCTCGTGCTCGCCGACCTCGTAGATCGGCACGATCCCCGGATGGTCGAGGTTCGCCGCCGCCTCGGCCTCGATGTGGAACCGACGCATCGCATCCTCGTCGGCGAGCTGGCCGGCGAGGATCATCTTCAGCGCCACCGGCCGGTTGAGCGTGACCTGCCGCGCCTGGAAGACCACGCCCATGCCACCACGCGCCAGCTCGCGGACGATCTCGTAATCGCCGAAGTAGCGAATGCGGGCCGGCGATGCGGCCTCACCTCGTGCCGGTCGGGCGGTGCCGAGGTTGACGGTGGCTTCGTCCCGCAGCGGAACGGTCGCCTCTTCGTGGACCCAGGGCATCGCCAGACCCGCGATGGGCGCGGTGGGCAAGCTCCCCGGGGCGATGGTCGGCGCCTCGGCGATGGTTGACGGCGGTGGTGCCTCGGATCGCGCACGGGTCTCCTCCGACCGGCGTAGCTCGCGCTCCAGGGCCGCCAGCTCGGCGAGCAGGGCCGACCGGCCCTCCTCGGAGACATCGGCCAGGTAGTCGTCGATCGGCAGTCGGTTGCCCGCGCGCAGTCGGCCTCGAACTGGCGGCAGATCGCGTCGATGCGACGGGCCGAGTCGATGTCGAGATTCCTGGAGTCGAGGGGTTCCGGCGTGTCCAAGGAGGAGCTCCTGCCCGGTAGGGTGGTCAGGTACGGCACGAGACGGCTCGACTCGATCCGAGCGGCCGATCGCGTGGGACTCAGCGACTTTCGACAAAACGACCATCCGGGATCAAAGGGTTATGTCCTTCCGCGCTCGAGCTGTGCCAGATCTCTCGCCCCGGCTGGCCTCGAGCCGGCTCGATCGGGGCAACCACAGCCCGTAAGATCGTAATGGTTCGGAGTCCGATGGGACATCAATCGGCCCACTTCCTCATCGCCCGGATCGCCTTCTCGACGTCCCCGCTTTCGAATCTCGCGAGGGCCGAATGCATGACGCCGACGGTCACGGTGAGGGTGAGCGAGCGTCCCAAACCAGGGCGAACAGGCCGGCCGGGGCGGCCAGTCGGCGGCCGTCGGGGCTGAATACCAGGCGACCGACACCCTCTCGCAAGTTAAGCATGAAAAGATCTTGACCTGTGCGGAGGTCCCAGATTCGCAACGTCTGGTCGCTTGTCATCTGGTTCTCTATCGACTTGGTCACGAGGCGGTCGCCCTCCGGGCTAAATGCCTCGACGAACATCGCCGGCCCCTCCCCCTGGAATGAGGACGCCGGCTCGCCGCTCGCCGTGTTCCAGAGCTTGACCCTACCGCCGAAGAAGGACACGGCGATCAGCCTGCCGTCCGGGCTGAAGAGGCCCCGTGCGGAAAAGCCCGGTCCGCGCATCGTTCGAAGGCTCTTGCCTGTCGCGGCGTCCCAGAGCGTGACGAAGCCCCTGGATGATCCCGTCGCGATCAGCTTGTCGTCGGGGCTGAAGGTCAGCCATTCGATTTCGTCCCTCGCGTTGAGGACGAGCAATTCGCGACCATCCGACATCTCGCAGATCCTCACGGGCCCCTTGTCGCCGACGACGTGGGCGACGCGCTGGCTATCGGGGCTGAAGGCGAGCTGCTCGTGAACATTGCACGATGTGTTCGACAGAGGGACCGTTCGGCCGCCCGAAACCTCGTAGATTGTCAACCTGTCGTCCACGCCCAGGCCGACGAGTCGCTTGCCATCGGGACTGAGGACGAAGTCTTTCCCGGCCACGGTGAGGGCCTTCTGTTCGGACCTGAGCGGCCCCAACTCGGCGTTCCATGAGCGGAGGACACCACCTCGATCGACCGTCATCAGTCGCGAGCCGTCGCCGTTGAAGACGAGGTCAGTGATCGGGCTCGCGTGCCCTTCCAGCCTCCGAGGGCCTTGCCCGATGCGGGAGTCCCAGAGCCGGACCAGGCGATCGCTATTAAATGACGCGAGCCGGGTGCCGTCGCGACTGTAGGCGACGCCTCGGAAATCGCCCGCGTGGCCTCGAAGCGTCAAGAGCTCGTCCCCGTTCGTCAGGTCCCAGATGGTGACCACCGCATTCGCTTGGGCGATGGCAATACGACTACCGTCGGGACTGAGTGCCAAGAACACAGGTTCACCGGCGAATCCGGCAAGCTTGTTCACCTCCCGTCCGGTGGCGGCCTCCCACACAGTCACTTCCCCTAGCGGCTTCCTGTAGCCTCCTTTCATCGCCCTGTAAGGAGGGTACCAGGACGAAGCCACGCGTTTGCCATCCGAGCTGAAGACGCATGTCTGGGGTATCCAGCCGGGCTTTCCCCGCCAGACCTGCGTCTGGCGGCCGGTGTCCAGGTCCCACGCTTGCACCTGGAACTCTCCCGCATCCGTCCGGTGGCACAGCGCGACGAGTTTCAAGTCAGGGCTCAGGTTACAGGCGAAGCAGGAGGATACCATACGGGTCGCGACTTCGGCGCCGGTCGCCGCGTCCCAGATCTTGACGATTCCCCGGCGGCCGACCGTGGCAAATTGGGCCCCGTCGCGGCGGAACGTGGCCCGCAGGGCGTCCTCCACCTCGGTCAACTTTTTCCGCGTCCGCCGGTTGGCGATTTCCCAGACCTGGACCACTCCGCGGTTGTCCGTTGCGAGCAGCAACGAGCCGTCGGGGCTGTAATCGAGTTCGAGGACCGGAGCCACGACGGCGAGTCGATCGGCTTCGCGAGCGGTCGTTGTATCCCAGATACGAATGGTCCGGTCATCGCTTCCGGTCGCCAGCCGGGTACCATCGCGGTTGAAGACCGCGCACTCGACGGTATCGCGATGCCCGCTCAATGTGAAATTGCCCGCGTTGAGTCGAGATCGCCAGTAGTACCACTCGAAGCCTCGGCGGTCGATGCCCCCCTGGTTTTCCGGGAGTTGCTCGTCGAGGACTTGTCGGAACAATGAAAGGTCGTCATCTTCCCAGTGTCGCCGAGCCTCGTTCATGCGTACGGCATAGAGACGCCGATTGGCCAGTTCGGCCTGGTCGCGAGCCTGCCGGGCATTCTCCGTGGCGATCTGAGCCTGATTGCGTGCCTCATTTCGAGCCGCGATCGCCGCCTTGGCCTGATCGCGTTCCGCCGCCTCCGCCTTGCGGGCAAGATCGCGAGCCGCGATCGCCGCCTTGGCCTGATCGCGTTCCGCCGCCTCCGCCTTGCGGGCAAGATCGCGAGCCGCGAACGCCGACCGCAACGCCAGGCTCGTGCCGAGCAGGCCGCCCAGTACCGCCACCACCACCGCCACGCTCAATCCCGCGATCACGGGACGACGACGCACCCATTTCGCTACTCGCTCCATCGGGCCCACCGGCCTCGCCAAGATCGGCTCGCCACGGAGCCATCGCCCCAAATCCTCCGCCAAAGCTCGGGCCGTCGCATAACGTCGCCGGGGGTCCTTTTCCAGGCATTTCAAACAGACCGTTTCCAGGTCGCGCGGGATCGACGCATTCAGGCGCCGCGGCGGCACCGGCTCGTCGCCGATGACTTGCAGCACCGTGTCCATCGCCGTGGATGCCTGGAACGGCGGACGTCCGGTGACCAGTGCATACAAGGTCGCCCCCAGCGCATACACGTCCGCCTTCGGCCCCACATCGCCACGCTTCCCGCCCGCCTGCTCCGGAGGCATGTAGCTGGGCGTGCCCATGATCTGCCCCGAGCCCGTCAATCCGCTGTCACCCTCCAGCTTCTTCGCCAGGCCGAAGTCGGTCACCCGCGGATGGCCCGCCCGGTCGAGCAGGATGTTGGCCGGCTTGAGGTCGCGGTGGATCACGCCGCGCCAATGGGCGTACTCGATCGCCTCGGCCACCTTCACCATCAGCTCGGCGGCCTGGCGGGGCGGGAGTGGCCCGGCGGCCAGCAGTCCGGAGAGGCCCTGGCCCTCGACGAAACCCATCGAGAAATAATGCTGCCCCTCGTGCTCGCCGACCTCGTAGATGGGCACGATCCCCGGATGGTCGAGGTTCGCCGCCGCCTCGGCCTCGATGTGGAACCGACGCACCGCATCCTCGTCGGCGAGCTGGCCCGCGAGGATCATCTTGAGCGCGACGGGCCGGTTGAGGCTGACCTGCCGCGCCTGGAAGACCACGCCCATCCCGCCGCGGGCCAGCTCGCGGACGATCTCATAGTCGCCGAAGTAGCGGATGCGGGGGTGGGGCGGCGACCCTTCGGCGGCCGGTACGCCCGTCGCCATGGGCTCGGTCGCAAGATCGGCGGCCGGGCCCGCTCCCAGCTCGACGGTGGCGTCATCCCTCGGCGGCAAGGTGGCGTCCTCGTGAACGGCGGGGGTCGCCATGCCCGGGGTGGGGAGTGTCGGCAGGCTACCCGGCGCGATGGTCGCCGCCTCGGCGATCGTAGACGGCGGCGCGGCCTCGAGGCCCACGCCCGTCTCCTCCGAAGGGCGCAGCTCGCGTTCCAGGGCCGCCAGCTCGCCGCGCAGCGCCGACCGGCCTTCCGCGGGGACCTCGGCCAGGTAGTCGTCGATCGACAGTCTGTTGCCCGCGCGCAGTCGGCCTCGAACCGGCGGCAAACCACGTCGATCTGGCGGGCCATTTCGAGATCAAGGCCGTCGATGTTCTGGCTGGGTTGCTCGCTCATGTTCGACCGGGTTCCTGTACTCGAGGGATGCTGCCGGGCCCTTGCCGGTCCGGCCGGTCCAGTTCAGAAGGCGGACTGTCGGTCCTGGATGAGCAATTCCTGCTGGCGGTCGATCCAGGAGGCGACCCGAAGGCGCGTCGGGAACCGGGCGAACATCGCGGCGAGGAGTAGGATCGCCAGCGCCAGGGCGATCGGATTCCCTCCGATCATGTAGGCGATGACCGAGAAGAACGTCGTACCCTCGATGAGTGCCGCGCCGACGATCCACTGCGTCTGATAGAGGAGAGCCAGCTTGCCGATATCGGTCTGGAGCACCTCGAGGCTGAACGGCGATGGTACGACCGGGGCACTTCCACGCGGTTGAACGGGGGGTTTCCAGGTCCCCGCGACGATGCTCGCGCGGGACCGATCGGCGATCCGGCCGGGCACCACGAACGAAAGGGGCAGCGACACCGCGGCGAAGGCGACCGCCATCCAGGTGATCATCTCACCGGCGTCCATCGGGCTCGTAGCCGGCGGCGGGACCGGGTCGGCGGCGGGCGCCTGCGCCCCGGCGACGACGGCCGCCCGCCGCCGGGCGTCGCCGAAGGGGTCGATCACGAGCGTCACCCCGAGCATGACCACGACCCCCGTGATCAGGGCGGCGGCGATGATCTGGCTCGTGCGGATTACCGAATCCATCAGCTCAGAATCGTTGGCGCTCGACATCGGGCATCGCTCCTGTATAGCGGACCAGCCGGCTCGTCCCTCGGATATCCGCTCGCTCGCCGGGGTTTACGTTGACAGCGAACGGGGCGCGCGAGCGAGCCGATGATCGTCTCGGGACGGTGCTCGCGGAGCACCTTACCGGGAGATGTCCACTCGTCGCGAAACGGTGACAGGCATCAGTCCGAATCGGTCGTCAGGATCTTGCGGATGAGCGCCAGTTGCCGGGCGACGGTGCGTCGGGCGCAGCCGAGCTGATCGGCGACGGCGTCGGTGGTGTACCCCTCCATGCGGAGGATGGCGACCTTGCGAAGGACGTCGTCCCCCAGGCGATCGAGGAGCCCGCGATACTCTTCGGCGACCATGGCGGCGAACTCGGGCGTCGGCTCGGAGCCGACGGCCCGGGCCAGCACGTCGTCGTCATCTCCGTCGCCGTCGAGCTCGGAGGCCGTGCGGACGAGCCCGCCGCCGCGCTTCTGGCGGAGCCCCCGCCGCGCCTGCGCCTGGACTTTCCGCAGGGTGATCACCACCAGGAGCCGCCAGAGGTCGTCGCGGTCGGCCAGTTGGGGGAACTGCCCGCGGGCCAGGCCCGCGCAGAGGCTGTCGAAGGCGCTGAGCGCCACATCCTCCTCGTCGCTGCCGGCGTCCCGACGCCCCGATGCTCGCAGCCGCACCCGCGCCAGGTTCACCATCCGGGCGAAGTAGCGCTCCCACAGCGGCTGCGCGGCCGCGAGGTCGCCCCCCTTCACCCCGTTGATCCATCGCGTGATCGAACCCTCATCCTCGCCTGGCATTGGTCGTTTCCAGAGGTTGAATGACCGATTCCACAATTCTACCCGACGCCGCGACGGAGATGAACCATCCGAACGCGGGCGGCGAGGAGCGAGCCGATCGATCGCCTCTCGCCGACCGCTGCAACGAAGCCACTCCGCGCTCGCCTCCACTAAATTCATAGTTCAAAGATTATTGGAATCTCCTGTGCTAGGGTCTGGCGTCGTGTCGCCCCTTGTGATAACTTATCGGTTCGAGAATTGTCAGGGCCACCTCGGTCGTCTCCTGGCGTCGTGCGGTCCGATCCATCCCACGAGTCGTCCCGAGGTTATCGGAAGCACGCCGATAGTCGCCCGGCCCGACGCTGCGCCGTCCCATCTTTGGTGTCGATGATTCCGGATTTGCAACGGCCTTCTCGACGTCGGTGCGGCGAGCCGACCGCGTCGCGCGAGGTCATCATGTCTTCCCGATTCCCGGCCCGGGGCCTGGCGAGACCACGGATCCCCGGAGGAGGCTCGCGACGAACCCTGGACCGGGAGCACGTCCAGAAGGGGGGTTCTCCATGCACGCCTATCTGCGAGTGGTGGCCGGCCCTGACCAGGGCCGCGTCTTCAACCTGATCGAGGGGACCACGCTCTCGATCGGCCGGGGCGAGAAGACCGATACACGCCTGACGGACGGTGCCGTCGCCCGGCTCCATTGCGAGCTCCGATGCGAGAAGGGCGACTTCCTGTTGACCGACCTGGAGAGCGTCAACGGGACGTTCATCGCCGGGGAGAGGATCCATGAGCATCCGCTGAAGCATGGGGAGGAGCTCCAGGTCGGCAACACCCGGATGCGGCTGTTTTCCTCGGCGATCGCCGATACCCAGAATCTGGTCGAGGCGCAGAAGTCGGCCTTCCATCCCGCGATCCGCGCCGATGACGGCGTGCTGACCGGCCAGGCGATCTCGCACTACGAGCTCGGGCCGGTGCTGGCGCGCGGCAGCATGGGCACCGTCTACAAGGCGCGCGACAACCGCGCCGGCAAAGACGTCGCGCTCAAGGTCCTCTACCCCGATTTCACCCACGACGAGGCGAGCCTCAGGCGGTTCATGCAGGTGATGAAGGCCGTCGTCGGCATGCACCACCACAATCTGGTCGCGCTATGCGGCGCCGGCAAGCACGGCGAGACCTGCTGGTTCGCCATGGAATACGTCGAGGGCGAGCCGCTCATCAAGGTGAACGAGCGATTGGGCACGCGCAAGATGATCAACTGGCGATACACCTTATCGATGGGCATGCAGATCGCCCGCGCGCTCGAGGCCCTCCACGAGAAGCACATCATCCATCGCAACGTCGCCCCCGAGAGCATCCTGATCCGCTCGAAGGACAAGGTCCCCAAGCTCGCCGACATGATGCTCGCCAGGGTGGTCGACGGGGCCGGGGCCAGGGATGCCGGCCGTCCGGGCGAACTGGCGGGGAACGTGGCCTACATGGCCCCCGAGCGGACCCGCGGCGATGCCGAGGTCGACATCCGCGCCGACATCTACAGCCTGGGGGCGACCGTCTATACGCTCCTGACCGGCCGGCCTCCGTTCGAGGGGAAGACCCTGGTGGAGACGGTCGCCAAGATCCGCCAGGACGATCCCGTCCCGCCCAAGCGATACCAGGACTCGATCCCCGACGAGTTCCAGGACGTCGTGGAGAAGATGCTGGCCAAGCGGCCGGAGATGCGCTACCAGACCCCGGCCCATGTCGTGCGTGCGCTGGATCGGGTGGCGAAAGCCCAGGCCGAGGCGGCCGACCCCGGCCGATCCGCGTTCATCCGGATGCCCAGCCATCCCGCGACGCCCGTCGGCTGAACCCGCGACTCCAACTCCGACCATCTTCCTCGTCGGCGCGCGTGTCAGCGCCCGACGACCCGCACGAAGACCACGCCGCGCTCGCGGACCGCGGCGATGACGCCGTCGGCATGCTCCGGGTCGGCGGCGAGGGCATCGACCGTGGATCGTCCCATCATCGGCAGGTCGTCGAGCCATTGCGGGGCCTTGCCGCCGGCCTCGACGACCGCCAGGCCATCGCCTCCCAGCCAGAGCCGGCCCCGGCCGTCGCGGCAGATCCGAGCGATCGACCGGCCGCCGGTGTCGATCGGGACCTCGGCCGGCTTGTCCCCTCCGGTCGCCACGATCTTCAGGCCGCGGTCGGTCAGCAGCATCAGCTCGGCCTTCGTCCAGGGGATCGCGTCGCGGACCTTCAGGGGCTGGCCGGCGTCGGTCAAGGGGACCGCGTTCAATCGCGGGTCCTTGGAGCCGGGGCCATAGGAAAGGCGGACCAGTTGCCCATGCTGCCGATCGAGGAGTGTCCAGGGCGGCCCGGCATCGTTGACGGCGCGCAGGCCGTATCCGACGCCGATCCAGGCCCTGAGGTCGAAGCCGCGGGCCTCGGTATACGGGGCGGCCACCGCCCAACGTCCATCGACGAAATGGCGCAAGATGCCCCGCTCCGCGTTCCAGAGCCGGCCCTCCGGCGTGAGGAAGCAGGCTGAGGGATTCAGCCCGGAGACCTCGCGTCCCAGGACCTCGGCCTTGCCGTTGCGCCATCGCGCCGTGGTCCGCGTGCCCGGTAGCTCATTCGTCGCGCTGACGGTCATGATCGAGCGGTCGCGACCGACCAGGGTCGTCGTCTTGTCCCATGCATCGGCGTCGGGCGCGCCCTCGAAGTCGGGGGCATGGGGGAGCGGCTGGCACGGCGGCGCGAATGGAACCGCGCCCCAGGCCCCGTCACGGAATCTCCAGAATTCGTGCTCATTCTCATCGGATTCGTTGACGGCCAGGATCCCTTCCGAAGAGTTCTCGAACCGCTTGATGCCCCCCGCGGAGAGCTGGCCGGGCAATTCATGGTGCGTCTCCTTGCCATCGAGGAGGCGGACGAAGCCGTCGAACCGGGTCGCGAAGACCAGGCCGAGCGGCTTGCCCGGCTCCTCGATCGGCAACACCGAGCAGATCGAGGGATAGGCCCCCATGGCGTCGCGCCGACCCCATCGGTAAGCGATCTCCAGCTCGTGCAGTTTGGCCCAGCGCGCGAGCCGGGCGTCCGTCCGGTAGATGTCGCTGAACGACACGACCACGATCGCCCCGGTCCGGGTGTCCTCGACGACGTGCGTGATCGGCAGGTGGGGACGGTCAACCGGGAGGGGATTCGCCTCGGGTTTGTCCTTGGCCTTCGGTTCGGGAGCGGCCGGCTTGCGGGGGTTGGCTCGAGCCCCTCCTCCTCGCGCCGCGCGTCCTCCATCACCTTCTCGGCTTCGGCCCGCTGGAGCCGGATCAGTGCGGAATTATCGGCCTCGTACAACCGCTCAGCCCGACCTCGGTCGACGCGACACAGGAATCCTTCGGTACCGCCCATGTGAGCCGTGCCGCCGTAGGCCCAGACCTGACCGTCGCGCAGCTCGGAGAAGCCGTAGACGCCGGACCAACGATTCCCGCCGCGAGGACCCGGCTCCTTCTGCCCGTCCACGGCATGATCCTGGCCCGCTTGTAGATCCACATACGAGCACGAGCCGCCCCATTCGCCGTTGTCTGCGCCCACCCAGAGCCGTTGCTTGCGATCGAGCAGGAAGGCGGAGGCTCGGCGTTCGAGCGGATAGGTCTTGCTTGAGCCGAGATCGTGGACGACCGGCTTCGATTGCCCGACGACGGCGATGATCCGGGATTTTCCGGGTTCGCGCGCGCCATCGATCAAGACGCCGACCCATTGAATCTCGCCCGAGAGCCGGGCGACCTCGGTCGGAGCGAGCGTGTTCGGGTCGATCCGGCAGATGCGGCCGTCTTTGAAGCCGGCCAGCACGTCGCCATGATCTCCCCGGCCCAGGCAGGTGACCGGCACCGGCCCGGAACCATCGCGAGTCGGCTTGAGCGTGGACCAGTCGAGGCGCAGGAGGTCGCCGGATTCGGTCAGGGCGATGACGGCATCCCCCGCGCGTCGGCCATCGCGGAGGGCGTTACGGTCGGAGTAATGCGCGTAATGAACCGTTAGCCCGGACGGGAGCCGGATCGTCCCGGTCAACGACCCCGAGCCCGGCTCGGCAGCGAGGCAGGGGAGATTCGCCAGGATCATCAGCGCGAGGCAAACAACGAAGCGTCGCGACATGGGAAGCCTCGATCCTTATTCCACTGGAGGCCGGACGTCGGGCGTCACCTGATAGCCGTTGGCCAGGGAATTGGTCATGTTGAACAGGCCGACGATCGCCATGACCTCGCCGAGCGCCTCCTGGTCCAGGCCGAGCTTGATCAGCGCGGCGGTGTGCGAGTTGATGCAGTACGGGCAGCCGTTGGTCGCCGAGACCGCCAGCGCGATGATCTCGCGGGTCCTCGCGTCGAGCGGCGAAGTGCGGCCGACCGACTCGGGATGCATCAGCGTCTTGAGCGTGCGCCACACCACCTCGAGCTGCGTCGGGTTGGTCGCGATGACCCGCCAGAAGGCCGGCACGGACTCGAGGTTCTTGGTGGCCTTGATGTCGGCGAAGATCGCGGCGACTTTCTCGGTCGCCTCACTCTCCTCGATCGGTCTGACGGTGGCGATGCGGTCGTCGGGCATGGGGGCCTCCTGGGGTCTCGAGGTTCGGAACTCCCAGCATACCAGGCGACCGGCCCGGACCCGAAGTCCCCGGCCCGCGGGACCGCGGCTTCCATCGACGTCGCGAAACCTGGTAGCCTTGAGCCGAGTAGGAGTATCAGCAGGGAAATTTCCACGAACGGATGGAGTGTTACGCATGTTCAAGATTCCTCTACCCGGATTGTTGAGGCGACGGGCCGTGCGCCGGCTGATCATTGCGTCGGCCATCCTGTGCGCCGCCTGGCTGCTCATCTCGATCGCGGTCGCGTATCGGCTGACCCATCGCCTCGAGGCCCGGATCGTCGAGACCGCGCCGAGCCTCGCCTGGGGACGATTGGAGGGCCACCGCATCGCGACCCGCGACGGCGAGGAGATTGGCGCGTGGTTCGTCGACGGCCGCGCCGACGCGCCGGGCGTGCTGGTGCTCCACGGTCACAAGGGGAAGCGGCACAACAGTCTGGGCCGGGCCGAGCTCCTCGCGGCGCGGGGGTACGCAGTGCTGATGGTCACGCTCCGGGCGCACGGCGACTCCACGGGCGATTACGACGACATCGGCTTCGGCGCCCGTCATGATGTGATCGCCGCGGTCGAGTTCCTGGAGGCCCGCCGGCCCGGCCTGCCGGTGATCGTCAACGGCAACTCGATGGGCGCGGCGGCGGCCGTCTTCGCCGCCCGCGAGCTGGGCCATCGCGTCCGGGGCTACATCCTCGAGAGCCCCTACCAGGACCTGAAGGTCGCGGTCTGGAACCGCACCGAGCTGGCACTACCCCCCGTGATCAGCCAGGCCGCCTACGCCGGGCTGAGGCTCGTCGCGCCCCTCTTCCTGCCACACCTCGACGAGATCTCCCCGCTGCTGGCCATCGCCGGGATCCCCGACGATGTGCCCGTCCTGATCATGGCCGGCGAGGCCGATCGCCGGGCACGTCCCGAGGAGGCCCACGCCCTCCACGGCCGCGTCGCGACCCACGGCCGACTGATCTTCATCCCGGGCGCCGATCACGGCGACCTGCTCCACGCCGCGAAGGACCTCTATACGCGTACGATCCTCGAGTTCTGCCGGGAAGTCGCCGGGCCCGCTCGGATCAGCTCATCGGGGCCCTCGCCGAATCGCCGTGAGTAAGAGTACTCTCCTCCTCGAAGAGGCGAAAATCGCGAGCACTCCGGCTGAAGGTGCGGCGGGTCATTGTCTCCGCTCGTCGAGGATCAACTCCTTGGCCCATTCCAGCAACATCAGGTTCCTGGCATCCTCTCGAGCCTTTTCCGACTCATCAAGATCGGCCCGGAACATCCGATGCGTTTCCTCGCTCGCGACATGCCCCAACGCTCCCAGGCGTCGCGGCGTCTCGAGGTACTCGGCAAGTTGGTGGGGTTCGAAGACGGACAGGATCTCGGCAACAAATTCCGGGATGGCTTCCCGCCATTCGCCGTCGGTCTCGGCGACCTCCAGGAAGTTGAGGAACTTCTCACCGATCAAGTAGCCCATCGCCTTCTCGGCGCCGAATCGGTCGAGAATGTTGCGGGCGGCATCGCACTGCGATTCGATGATCTCGCCGGGATCCATGGTCATCCTCCGGGTTCCAGCCGGTCCGCGATCGGCTCCTGGGCAGAACGCAGGCCGAGTTTCTCTTGCATCAGTTTGATGAGGACAGGGCGATCCCGTTCCGGGAGGATGACCCGGGTGAGCAGCGATTCCAACGTCAGGCCGAAATGGGCCACGCTCTCCTTGCACTCGTGGAGGCGAATGGTGAACTCGTCGATGCGCCATTGCTCGTCGGGGGCGTCGAGAGTCCTGTCCTTTCCCTGCCCGAGACCGACTAGCGCATCGAAGCAATATTGCAGCCAGAGCTTGTGCCGCAAGTCGGCCGGGACGACCTCCTCATGCGCCGCCACGCCCGCGGGCAACGACAGGGCCTGACCATACTCCTGCAAGGCGTTCGCGATCCGGGGCCAGCCCTCCGACTTCACCTGTTCATGCGAGTCGAACGTCCGGAACGGCTCGATCAGCAAGTAGGGCGCGAGCCGATTCAGGATGACGTACCAGGGTTCGCTGGGCCTCGCAATCTCGTTGATGTACAGGATCCGGTCGTCCGGTTCGTCGCTGAAGGAGATCAGTGCATTCAGTGCCGCCTCCTGAGGTGCCGTGAGCGGGAGGTCCTGCTCGAGGCAGACGACCGCCTCCCAGTTCAGGAAGTCCTTCTTTTCCACCATGTAGACGAAATTCTCGACCGCCTCTTGCAGGTTCCAGAGCTCGTTCAACGGGCGTCCCCCGAAGAAGTCGTCCGTCGGGATGTCCGGATCGAACTCCCATCGCATCGGGGACGGTTTTTCAGCCCGTGGTTTCTTCTTCTTTCGTGGCTTGGCCATGTTCTTTCCGCCCTTGAACTCCTGATTGAGTCGGCCCACGGCACCTTTCCTGCCCTGACCGACGACCGAACCTACGTGTCTTCGGGAATCGGCACCAGTTCGTCCAGGCGCTGCTTGATGAGATCGTTCCGACCTGTCCGCACCCACTCCCGCCATTGGGGGTCTTTGGCCCCCATTTCCATCATCTTCTGCATCTGCCGGTCCATGTGTTCGAGGAAGCGAAAGCCGCAGTGGGCGCAGGGCGTGGAGAGATCGGCATGGTAGAGCGCCTCGCTCGACCCGAAGTCATTGATTTTCCCGCATTTCTTGCAGGCCACCCGGACATTCGAGAACATCGTGCTGGGATCGATCATGCTGCCCCTTTGCTCAAGGAAAGGGCCTACTCGTCTTCGTCGGGATACTGTGGCGGGCTCTTGCCGACCCGCTTCGTCACCTTCGGGAACTTGCCGCGGGGAACGGTGTCCTAGACGGCCTCGATATTGATCTGATGCCACCAGTCATCGCCGAAGTCGAACCAGTAGCCGAATCGATCGCCGACTTTGAGGCCGAGGGATGCGATCGTGGTCGTATCCACACGACCTGCCGGTGGGTTGGGCTCGGCACTCTGAATTTCAAAGGCGTGCGGAAGCACATACGTGGGCCCTTTCGGATCCATCGGCCCCTTGCCGAACTGGAACTCGTACATGTGTTCTTCTTCCCGATTGAAGGCACCGAAGATGGCATCGTGCAGGTCTTGCAAGGTCTGGTCGCCCCGGACCCGGATAATGCGGGACACCACCGGATTCTTCTTGGCGAATTTCTCGGTGATCCGTCCGCCGATCAGGAAGACTTCGAACTTGTAGAGGCGCACGCCGGCCTCTTTGGTAGGTCGGCCCGCTTTCTCCGTCGTTTTCTTGACCCATGGCATTGGCGTTCTCCTTCCGATCCCTGCTGAGCCTCCGGATAGGGCAGCCCCTCCATGACCAAGGCATCTCGTGCCGATCTGACTGGTTCTATTCTGCCAGAACGGGTCCCGAAGTGCGATCCCTCTCGGGAAGGGCGGCCCGAGACAAGATCGGGATGTCGATCGGCCTCGGGTGACATAAGACAGGTGGCCGGAGCCGCCGAACGGCAGCCCCAACTCCGGCAGCCCGGGCCGCCTGAGCTTCCAGATGCTGGTCAGGCGGGGTATCATCAAGATGATGAGAGGGTGCAAGCTCATCATTCGCGAGGAGCGTTCGGATTATGTCGGCCCGCCTGAAATCCATCCGCATTCAGAACTATCGCTCGCTCGCCGACGTGTCATTGGAACTCGAGCCCGTCAATGTCTTGTTCGGGCCGAATGGTGCGGGGAAATCGAGCCTCCTGGACGCGATCTGGTTCGTCCGAGATTGTGCGACCCGGAGCATGGAGCTGGCCTCGCGCGTCCGCGATCATGGCATCGGCCTCCTGTTCGACGGGGCGGATGAGGGCGATACGATCCGGCTGAAGCCCGCGACCGATCGAGCCGCGTATGAGCTGACGCTCAGCCTGGCTGGGGGACGGCTGGATCCCTCGCCGGGCGAACGCTTCTATTCTCTCGACCGTCGCAAAGACCTGTTCGAGCGCCGCGCCGGCACCTCGAAGGTGGAGTTTTTCCTCTCCGACCCGAGTGGGGACAAGGTCGCGTCGTTTGATCTACGCGAACCTGAAAAGCTCGCATTGGGCCGTTACCTCGACGAGGAGCCGACCTGCGACGAAGCGTCCGAGCTCGATCGGATCCTGCGCTCGGTCCACTTCTACCATTCGCGATCGCTCAATATCCACGGCTTGAAAAAGAAGGGGTCGGAGACCGGCTATGAAACCTGGGTCAGTGGCCGCGGTGAGAACCTTTGGTCCGTCTTGAGGAACCTGGAAGGTCGTCGACTGCTTGACACCCGATACGCCACAATCACGGAGTACATGGCCGAAGCATTCCCGACCTTCGTCGGCCTCGTGATCGAGCCGACAGGACCCGGCTCCCTCTACGCCAGCTTCTTGGAAAGGCATCGAGAGAAACCGATACTGGCTTCGGGCGTCTCCGACGGACATATCCAGCTTCTTACTCTGCTAACCGCGTTATTCTCCGAAGAACGGGGCCGCAATTCGTTGTTGCTCCTCGACGAGCCGGAGATGTCACTTCACCCCTGGGCAATCGCCGTGCTCGCCAAGGCGATCAACCATGCGACGGAAAAGTGGGGAAGGCAAGTGATCCTGGCGACCCATTCCCCAGTACTGATGAGCCAGTTTGAATCCGATCAGTCATTCGTGATCGAAGCGAAGGAACGACGAACCCAGATCACCCGCCTCAGTGATGTCGAGGGGATTCAGGATCTCCTGGAGCAATACGCATCTGGCTCCCTCTATATGAGCGAATCCGTGGCCGGACAAAGCAGACTCTTTGCGGAATCAATCCCTAGAGAATGACGATGAGTAGTTCGACATGGCCATTTTTCCGGATCGCACTCCTGGTGACCGGGAAAGGAGAGGCACAATTCCTGCCGCTGCTCTTCCGATCGCTCGTGGCTGAAGGACATTGTACTTTCCAAGTCGCAAGTAAGATCGAGCAACAGCGGCCTATCACGTCGGTCAAGAGGATCGAGAAAATGGTCAGGACCGGCAAACAACTGACGTCTCGAGATGAGAACATCGGCTTAATGGCACGGAACCTCTTGAGAGGAAATTTTGATTACGTCATTCTGATCGATGACCTCGAGCACGATTTCAGGGACCAGGCCCAAGATGTCTTCCGACGATACCGAGATGCACTCGATACGATGTTGCAACCCGTCGGGATGAGTACAAGGGCCTCAGTCCATTTCCTGGTCAATATGCTGGAAGCCTACTACTTTGCCTACGCGGACGCAATCAATGAGGTGCTGGCAATAGAGCTGGACGACTACGACGGTGATGTCGAAACGATCCGTCATCCCAAGAACGAGCTGAAGAAACTCAGCCCAGGATTTGATGAGGTCGAGCACGGACGATTGATCCTCGAACGGCTCGACGTGATCCGAGTGCTCTCGAATCCCGCCACCTGCCGGTCGCTCCGCACCTTGTTCTCCTGGTGTTCCAAGGCCATCGGACGGGAATTCACGGACGTGTATCGCCTCGGGGACGGAAGCCACTTCGAAGTGACACGACCTCAGATCGACGCGCTTATCACCCCACCGACCTGATCGCCTTCATGTCGATCGGCTCTTCGCCTTCGCCCCGTTTCGCTTGCCGCCGGCGGTGGGCTCGGGGCTGCCGTCGAGCGGCTGGCCGGGGCGGATGGCGTCGAGGCGCTTCCGGATCGCCGCCGCGTAGTCGGGCGAGAGCTCGAAGCCGAGGAACCGCCGGTCGAGCTTCTTGGCCACGGCCAGCGTCGTGCCGCTGCCTCCGAACGGGTCGAGCACGAGCTCGCCCGCGTCGGAGCAGGCGCGGATGATCCGGACCAGGAGCTGCTCGGGCATCTGGCAGCCGTGCCAAATCATTGATGAGAAACATCCTTTTTTGATCTATGGTTGACGAATGCTCTGAACGCTACGCAGCTAGTCCCGAGTACGAGCAGCAAACCCCAAGCGAGCCAACGGTGTCGTTCAATGGCCGTTTGCGGCCTCAGAATCTTCAGAGATTGGCCTTTGTTACCGAGCAGGAAGTGGTACTCAAAGATCCGTGGTGCATAGGGTGGATCAATGATTTGAACCAATTTGTTCTCTTTTCCAACCGGACGAAGCAGCACGAAATGTCCGCTGGCCGGTCTATGTCTGTCGAAATGCGCTATTACCGGAGACTGCAAGGGCAGGCAAGATTTATCAATAGACCCCCCAACCAATTCCAAGCCACATTGATGTGCGGCGTTTGTCAAATCAGACATCGAATATCCGAGGTCGTCAGGTTGGGGGAGAGCCGTCTGAAGATTTGCCAGGCTGACATCGCAACCGCTCAAACTCATGAGCAAGAATAGTGCGTTAGTGCCGCAGTCCGGCGGTTTGTATGCCGCCTCCTCACGTGCATCGCCGCGCGATTGGAGCTGCATGGACAGTGTGGCCATTGACAGGCAGAGCAGCAGGCGTGTCACGTCATCCCCTATCCAGAAGGTGTTTCAGTGTCCTTGAACGAAACGACTCGACAAATTCGGGTACACAGTATGAGGTCTCATCTGCCAGGAATCGTTGATCGGATCGGCGCCCTAGATCCACATCCGGAGATTCCCAAGGCAAGTCATGGTGGAAAAGACACCGCGGTTTGGGACGAGCGGACCAAATACCGGTATCGACTATAACGCGCGGACATGCCAGCGACGACGCCAAAGAATTGCCGAGCCAATCAAAGCCGAGGCGAGGACCGCGGATACGGCGAAGTAGTTTAGCCAATCGTGTTCCTCGTTCGCCACGCGCGAAGCGTCCAATTGATCCACCTGGGAGTCGGCTTTGCCTAGCTGTTCACGCAGACGCTCCTCGGCCTCACGCCGTGACGGCGGTGGAGGCCTCAGATCCTGCCCGAACTCATAGCGTGCGGCACGGAGTCGATCGTCTATAATCACACCCGCCTTGAATTTAGGTCTGAAATGACTATCATTTAATTCATCAATTTTCAACGAATCTTGATTAACGTGATAGTATTCTCTTGCTTGAAGAATATTATTTTCATCGAATCGCTCGTATATAGCATCGACAGGAATCCAGAGCCGCATTTTCCCGATCTGAAAGCGTTTCAGCATAACCTGACCGACGCGAGAAAGCATCGCAGTTCTGTTCAGGTAATCTTCACGCTTGATAACCTGAGCATCGCGTTCCAGGTCGATCCAGAATGAAGCCATTAGAGTATTGTGCGCCTTGAATCTTGATGCCAAATCATCTCTCAAGTGTGCACTAATCTTGCAACACTGACGCCCATCAACAACTTCATTGCCGTCATACAGTACATAATAATCTTTATTGTTGAAATAGCATCTGAGTGTGTTGATAGGCATGATTCGCTCGAAGGATCCCGTCACTTGGAATGCATGTACCGAGATCGGGTCGATCGTGCCCCCCTTTCGCCCATCCGGGACCTCCGCGAGACTCTCTACTTTGCCATCGAGTGTCGCTATTACTTTGTGGAAGTTATTCTTGGAAGATTTCGCATCAGAATAGAAATGGAACATTTCAACAGCAAGTGCCCTCTTGTCTGAACGGATTGACATAATCCCCGTATAGATCGCGAACGGTGATTCCAGATTCGGTTCCCGTCCGGCCTCGGGCAGATAGCTGCGTCCCTCATAACCGAAGCTCAGACCGTTCAATTGCTCCTGAGCATCCAGGACGAGTTGCTCAAGAGCATCGGTCGAGGTAGTGCCAGCCTGTGGAAAGCACAAACACACAAGAACAATTGCAAACAGGAATGTATTCATTTTGAGCGATCCGCAAGAGAACGGAGACCTCGGATTATGCTTAACCCGATCGGTAGCACCTGAGTACACAAATTGCGAGACGTGGCCGGCCCTGCGACGCACTTGTCCTCTCGTCATCGAGGAATCGCCCCAGTCACCAGATGAGGGGCCCGCTGGTCGCAAGCCCCCCGATCGACTCGAGCGAGGTCCCCAGATCGACATCGGCTGAGACAAGGATACTAACCGCAGAATGCGTCGTTCCTCGCAGATGTCCCTGTCTCGGGCGAAATGTAGTCGCGACAAAATGATCCGAACAAAGCCGATCCTCGAGATTGCGCGGATCTCCGATCCGAGGGAAATCGGTTGTGCCGTTACTGAGGATCAATCTCGACGGCAGTGCTACAGGCCCCCGTCGTCGGGTTGAGGTTTTGACAGGCCAAGCCCCCGCCCACTAGGTTGCATGTGCCATTTGATTTGAATCCACAGCCCTGCTGATTGTTGTTTTGATCGTTCTGGTACCCCTTTGTCGCAGTCGTGCATCCACTGGGGACTGGGGTCGTAACCTGACTCATATAATAATACAGATCGGGATCTGCATTACACATGACACAGTTGTCACCCGACGCCTTGCCGTTACATGGGGTGTTGTAGCCGTTGAGGTTGTTGCATGTCGCCGAACACTTCATCGAGTTGGGGTTCCTTCCCCGCGTGGCGGCCATCTCGGCCATGCTCAAGTCTTGTCCCCGCGATCTCCCGCTCGAGGCGAGTACCGAGCAGGCGATGGCCACGCAAAACGCCACGACGATCGTCGATCTGTTCATTGGATAAACTCCTTGCAATTGAGACTTGGAAGAGGATCAACCATCAACAGAGCACACCAAAGATGCTGTGAGCACGCACAGAAGAGTCCTTTCTCAATCCACGACCTCTCCTCCGTCGCGAGTTCCCAGACTGCGCCAAACGGGTCGTTGGATCGTCTCTAGGATGAATCGCGTTGACCCGTCCGCGAATAGGGTATTGACTCCACCGCGATGATGACTACGAGCTGTGGTCACTCCCCAGATCCCGAAGCCCCACATCCCGTTAACGACGGCATCCGGTACATTGCCATTCGGCTCCTGCGCATGGCAGTAGGACGTATACGTACGACCGCTAAGGAACCAGCTGTAGCCCGCGTCCACGTAAAGGGGGAAATCCGTCCGACTAGCTACAAGACAGGCCATCAAAGCATAATCGGCATCCCTGAGCCCACCATAAGGGACGCGATTCAGGTTTCCGACATCCCGCTCGGCGTTCTTGGGGCTGAAGCGTCCGCTTCCCTTGAGTCGCTCGCTGTAAGCCGCGGTCGTGGACAGCCCATCCACGAAACTGCTCGCAGACAAGCAGCTGGGGAAGGTCAGGAAGCCATTGCCACTATCCAGACCCTCCGCCGATGCCATCGGTTGAGGCCCGACGCCGAAGTTGCCCCGATAATTCGTCCCTCCGCTTTGCGTTGACAGGCCGTCGGACGGACAAAGGAAGGTTGACAATACTGTATTCGCCGAAGTGGTATTCGCCGGGTGTGGTATATGGTTGGGTATCGAGTGTGTCTCAAAGCTGAAATTCACCGAAGAGTAAAGCACCGCTTGATCCAGGTAGGGAAGGAGTCGCACAAGTGACGAACAATATTGATCTTGTGCTAATTTCGGTCCAGGCCCGGCCGATCCAGGGTTACCGAGCAAATAGGCAATATCGAACGGGAACCTGCCGTATGAGGCGTGGTATGCGTTCAGGGCCAACCCTATCTGTTTCAGGTTGTTGGCGCACTGGGCTCGCCGTGCCGACTCTCGCACTGATTGCACAGCCGGTAGAAGTAGCATCGCCAGCAGACCGATGATCGCGAGCGTGACGATCATCTCCAGCAACGTGAATCCACGAGTTTGCTTGCTAAGCATAGATAACTCCTCTCCGAAGCGCGTGGGTGCCTTTCGAGACCGGGCAGATGCCGAATACGAGGCCACGTAGCTGTGTTGTCTCGCTAGCCGTCGGCATGGTTCACGGGCCATGGGCGGCGAATCCATGGAGCAGATCTTGTTTTTGTATTCTTGACCATGCCATGAAAACATTATAGATTTATTGTTGTAATATCTGGATCGGAAACATGAGGAGTCTTCGACTGAGTCGAACCCGCATTTCGCCCTGAGAATCATGTGACTCCAGACCTGAGACGACCGTCTTCTTACCCACAGGCTTTGGAGAGGCGCCCAACAAATAGCGCCGAGCAGTGCGGAAGCTCAGTTTCTTGTCCCGGGCAGCGGAACTTTCCCAGAGATCGCCATCGAGATTTTGACCAACGGCTGCAAGGGGTGGTCCGTATAGATCCTGATGTGTCCGAAAGCCGTCTCTTGGACTTCACGACGCTCGATCGAGAGACGGAGCCGTTTTGTGGTGGACGATCCGGAATCCTCCGCGGTGATCTCCACCCCCGCCAAAGTCGATTCGATTTTAGTGAGCCGAAAGTTCTTGCCGTCCGAGCTTCTCAGCACGATCGTCTTTTCAGTCTCGGAGACGTCAGACCCGAAAATGATCGTGCTTGGCATCGCCTTTAAGGCCGCCGCCATCTCCCATTGAAATGGATACTGCAAGAGAATTTCGTCCCCTCGCTGCAAAGTAATAAGCTCGGACCGATGACCTGGCTCGCCCGCAGCATCGAGAATTACCGAAAGCGTCCGAGAGATCTCGATGATCCTCTCATCGATGATCCGCTCGACTTTAGGGCCGTGCCACGCCTTTGGGAGCGTGGTTTTCACCAACGAGTCGTCGAGATCAAGGGGAGATTCCTCGTTAGTGCCGAAGGAGGAGACAGTGAACAGGCGTCGGCTGATCGTGCCCGACGACGGCCCGTGAAGCTCTGCTTCAGTCTCTACAATTCGAAAGCGCGGGTAGACCGTGGCAAAGGTGTGGAACTCGACCGGATTTGTCTCTGGAAGGTCGGTCTCCAGCAAGGCGAGGTGGTGAAGCGGGCCAGGCGATCCGTCGATTCGCAGGGTCACCCTTAGATTCAGCTCCTCTCCAGGATCAAGCGTCATCGGCTTCAGGCTCTCGACATCGCCACAGCATGGCTTGCCATTGATCGAGCGGAGAACCCGAATCGACTTGTTCCGACCGTTCTTGACGCGGAACTGATGGGATACTTTGAGTCCGGGCTTTCCCAGTATCGGACCAAAGCTGAACGAGCGATCGTCGGAGCTCCCGAGGATTGTATGCGAGACCGCGGACTTGCGAATTGAATGATTTGCTGTAACCTCTTGACGCTCTCGACAACCGGCAATGACCACAATCGTAACACTCAGCATCGCCAGATGGATTCTGACGAGATCGATACTTCTTAGTCGGAAATACGCACAACCCCACTCCAGCTTGCACGCAGAATTGGATGCGGGGGGGGGGGGGGCGAGGGAAGCCGAGAAGGAGAATTCCGGCTGAGAACGGAGAATGTGAGCGGACTGCGGTAACACATCGTCGCTCATGCCCCCCTAGATAATGAGGAGAGATCCTGACTAGACGGTTAGGCTAATCAAGGCGACATGGCTTGTCAAGTATCAGCCGAGGGGAAAAATTTTGCGGTCAGCGAATGTAAGCTCTGGCACTTTCCGCCTGAAGAACCCTGTTGTCAACTTGAGAAGGCGCCCGTTCTGTGGTGCTTCTCGGCTGCGGATCCACAGCCGACCCAATCTATTGATCTACCCGACGCCCAGTCTTTTTCTTGCCGCCGGCGGTGGGCTCGGGGCTGCCGTCGAGCGGCTGGCCGGGGCGGATGGCGTCGAGGCGTTTCCGGATCGCTGCGGCGTAGTCGGGCGAGAGCTCGAAGCCGAGGAACCGACGGTCGAGCTTCTTGGCCACGGCCAGCGTCGTGCCGCTGCCGCCGAACGGGTCGAGCACCAGCTCGCCCGGCTTGGAGCAGGCGCGGATGATCCGGCCCAGGAGTTGCTCGGGCATCTGGCAGCCGTGCCAGCCGGCTCGCTCCTTGAACGTGCCGCAGACCCGCGAGATCGACCAGGTGTCGCTCTCGGGGGCGAACCCGTCGGGGACGTCCTGCGGGCGGAGGATCCAGGTGTCGTCCGGCAGCCGGCCCTCGGGGTTGGCCCGCGCGTCGAAGTAGACCAGTTGCCGCGCCGACGGCACGCGGATCGACTGGTCGTTGAATGTGAAACGTTTGGGGTCCCGCACGAAGTAAAACAAGTGGGCGTGACTACGGGTGAACTTCCTCGTGCAGTGGACCCCAAACGTATAGTACCAAACCACCCAGTTCCGGAGCGAAAGGCCCAGCTCGCGGTGGAATAACACCTTCAATTCCGCCGCGAACTCGTCGCCGATCGCCAGCCAGAACGTGCCGGTGGGCTTGAGCACTCGGACGACTTCGCGGCCCCAGGCCAGCGTCCAGTGCAGGTAAGCCTGGGCGTCGCGTCGGTCGTCGTAGATATCGTAATCATAGCCGATATTAAACGGCGGGTCGGCGAAAACCAGGTCGACCGTGCCATCCCCAACCCGGCGGAACAGCTCCAGACAGTCGCCGTCGTACAGTTGGTCTACATGTCCGTTGTCCGTTGTCCGTTGTCCGTTGTCCGTTGTGGGGTCCATCGCCTGTTCCTTCCCCCTCGAACTTTTCATCTGCGATCGCCTTGCATGGAGGTGACGTGGCGTCGAAGCCCGCGTCAGCGAACAACGGACCAAGGATAACGAACAACGGACAACGGACAAAATGTTCAATCGTCGTCGACGGGCGACGTCGGGGCCGGGAACCCGGCGCCTGGCCGGGAATGATGGGAATCGGGGCCGGTGTCGTCCCCGTTGTCGGGGCCCAGGCCGTCGCCGTTGTCCGGGGCGTCGCCGGTGGACGATCCGGCCCCGCCGTCGCCCATGCGGAACTCGGCGAGCTTCTTGTGCAGGGTGTTGCGATTGATGCCCAGCCGGGCGGCGGCCTTGATCTGGACGCGGTCGCAGGCCTGGAGGACCTGCTGGATCAGCTCGCGCTCGACCCGGCCGACGATCCGGTCATACAGGTCGACGGCCGATGGCCCGGCGGCGCGGACCCCCGCGCGGACCAGCTCGGCGCAGAGCGCCGGCAGGTCGGTGCCGCCGCCCCGCGGCCGGATCGGCCGCGGCACGGTCTGGCCCCGCAACTGCGGCGGCAGGTGCTCGACCATCATCTCTGGGCCCGTCCCCAGGATCACCGCACGCTCGACGTAGTTCTGCAACTCCCGGATGTTCCCCGGCCAGTCGTGCTCGCGCAGGAGCCGCATCGCATCGGCGTGGACCCGGCGCATCTCGCGACGATTCTGCTCGGCGTATCGGTTGAGGAAGAAGAGGACCAGGGGCTCGATGTCGTCGCGGCGCTCGCGCAAGGGCGGCAGGTAGATCGGCACGACGTTGAGCCGGTAATACAGGTCCTCGCGGAACCGGCCCACCTCGATCTCCTCGAGCAGGTCGCGGTTGGTCGCGGCGATGATCCGCGTGTCGACCTTCTTGGTGTTGTTGTCGCCGACCCGTTCGAACTCGCCCTCCTGCAAGACGCGGAGCAGCTTGACCTGGAGCTTGGGCGAGGTGCTGTTGATCTCGTCGAGGAAGATGCTGCCGGCGTGCGCCGCCTCGAACCGGCCGGTGCGGT
Organism: uncultured Planctomycetota bacterium; assembly: GCA_963777695.1. GTDB lineage: Bacteria > Planctomycetota > Planctomycetia > Isosphaerales > Isosphaeraceae > CAVZRC01. Next base: position 2,672,230 of record CAVZRC010000004.1, on the reverse strand, counting down.
TGTCGACGGCGCCGGTGAACGAGCCCTTGACGTGCCCGAACAGCTCGCTCTCGAGCAGGCTCTCGGTCAGGGCGCCGCAGTTGACCCGGATGTAAGGACCCGTCGATCTCGGGCTGAGGTCGTGGATGGCGCGGGCGATCAACTCCTTGCCCGTACCCGTCTCGCCGACGATCAGGACGCAGGCGCACGACGGGGCGACCCGCCGCGTCGTCCGGACGACCTCCTGCAGGCCCGCGCTGCCGCCGATGATCCCCGGCAGGGCCGGATCATCGCCGCCGCGCCGAGACTGCGGTTGCTGCCCCGGGACGCCGGGGATCGTTCTCGGGTGTTGGTCATTGGTCATCGGTCATCAGTCATCGGTGGCTCCGTCCGAAACTCAATCGGGCTGGGAGGCAGAGGCAAAGGATTTATTAGTCATTGGTCATCTGTGGCCCCGTCCCCAACCGGAACCTCCGCGCTCCGGATCGGGCTGACGCCCGAGGTTGGAGGACCTTCGTCCCGTCCGAACCACGGGCTCACGCCCGTGGTCACCGCAGAGGCCCTCGATCATCCGCCCGTGGTCACCGCAGAGGCCCTCGATGATCCCGACAGTCATCGCTGTGAACACGGGGACGTTTACTTTTCCATCCAACTCTCAGTAGAGTTGAATGCGTTGACGACGACAACCAGCAGGTTTCCGGCACACCACGCCAATGACTAATGGCCGATGACTAATGACTAATGGCGGGCGTGATCCTGGTCCGCGGCAGGGGCCGGACCGAGATGGCCGACGAAGGGGTTGTCGACTTCATCGCGGCGAGGATCGCCGCCATGCCGGCCCGGACGGCGGGGTCGAGCTCCTCGTCGATGAGGCCTTCGAGCCGGGCTTCCTGGCGGGCGGTGATCAACGGCTTGAACCGCTTGATACTGCGGGCCAGAAGGGCGGCCACCTCGCTCCGGAGTTCCGACGGCCGGGACGGGTCAAGCAGCAGGTCGAACAGGCTGCGCTGGGCGTCGGGATCGGGGAGCTCGCTCAGGGCCGCGGCGGCCGATCGGGCCGTTTCGGGGCCATTCAGGGCCAGGCTCAACGCCGGCTCGATGCTGGCCAGGTCCGTCCCCAGCGGGCCCTTGCGATCGGCGGCGATCCTCGCCAGCAGCGCGGCGGCCTCCCGGGCGTAGGCGAGGCGCTCGGCCTCGGTGAGGATCGAAGGCCGCCCCTTCAACTGCTTCTCGAGCGTGGCGGCGTCGGGAGGAGGGACCAGCCAATGGATCCCCGGGAAGTCCCGCTCCAGGTTGGGCCGCTTGATCCTCAGGTCGTAAGGCCCATAAACATAGATCGGGATCCCGGCGGTCCTCGCGTCGGCGCGGAGGTTGGCCAGGGTATCGGTGAGCTTCCAGGACCCGTAGAAGAGGTCGTAGCTGACCAGGATCAGCTCGACGTCGGCGGCCTCGGCCGCCGCGAGGAAGCCCTCGTTGCCGGTCCGCTCCTGGACGTGATGATAGCCGAGGTTCATCAGGAAGCCGGCGATCACCCCGCCTCGGTTGGCGTTGCCGTCGATGACCACGGCGCGGGGCTGGGGTTGATTCATGATGAAACGGGCCAGGACGGGCGCGACGAGGCTGGAGCCGGGGAAGGGCCGGTCGGGCGCCAGGTTGACGATCGCCCGGGCGGCGGCGAACTGGACGCGTCGCGACGGCGCCGACAACGCCCGGGCCAGCGGATGGAGCCGGCCCCCGGAGGCCAGGTCCTTGCGGTCGGTCACTTTGGCCAGGGCCAGGACCGCGACGGCGGCCAGGTCCTTCTTGCCGTCGGCGATGGCCGTCTCGAGGACCTCGCCCAGGAGCGAGGGGCCCGCGGCGGTCGCCGCCGCGAAGGTGGCCGGATCCTTGGCCGGCACATCGTCGGGCTTGAGACGCTCGACGGCCTTCGCCAGGGCCAGGCTGAGCTGCGCCGCCTGGGCCGATCGATCCTTGGGGTCCAGCCGGAGGGCCTCCCGCGCGAACCGGAGGCCGAGGATCGTCCTGGCCTCATCGGGCGAGACCTCGCGCGGGGCAGGGGCATTCCGCGCCGCATCCCAGGCCCAGACGACAACGGACTCCTCGGGGAACTCGGGGCGACGGCGATGTTCGGACCAGGCGGCGGCGGTCAGGACCTGGACCGGGGTCTGCGGTTGTCGGTCGAATGGCCGGCCGGTCAGCCGGGCGATCGATGCCCGCGCGGCGGCTCGCACCGCGGGATCGGCGCCGGGCGAGGCCGCCGGGAACGTCAAGAACGGCACGGCCTGGACGTCGCCGATCGACCCCATCGCGGTGGCCGCGGCGGAGGCCACGGCCGGTTCGGGGCTGTCCAGCGCGGCGGCCAGCGCCGGGATCGTCGAGGGTTCGAGACGACCCATGTTCCGGACCATCAGCGATCGCTCGGCGTCGGACAGGCCGGGCCGACGCAGGGCGTTGACCAGGAACGGCACGGCATAAGGCCCCGCCTCGCGGAGCCGGCGGACGGCATAGTCCTGCTCATCGGACGTCAGGGTCAGCTCGGTGACGAACCGGGCGATCCGATCGGGCTGCGTCGCATACCGTCGCGAGGCCACCGACAGGGCGTCCACCATCGGCTTGAGGAACGGTCGGGTCGCCGCGTCGTCGTCGAGCCGAAGGAACGCCCCCGCGCCATAGCGATCCCGGAGCGCGACCAGGGTCGCATCGTCGGGCTGGCTGCTCTGGAGTTTCTGGAGGTAGGGCACCGCCTTCTTCGCCTGGCCGGTGCGGATCAGGTAGTCGGCGGCCTCCCACAGCTCGGCCGGGGTCTTCGGCTCCTTGGCGAACAGCTCGGGGCCGGGCGCCTGGGCCATGGCCGAGGTGCTCAAACCCACCAAGGTCAGCACCACGGCGACCATCGCGGCGTATTTGTCCGTCGTCCGTTGTCCGTTGTCCGTTGTCCGTCGTGCCGAGCCCATCATTGCTATGTCCTCAGCTTGTATCCCTTGGAATGTCGCAGGTGCGGGAGAAGAGACCCGCCTTCAATTGTTCTTGCGAAGCATCCGCCTTCGACGCCCCGTCTCGCTTCGCACCCGGCCCGGCCAGTTCCACAACGGACAACGGAAAAAAAGGACTAAAGACCCACCTCGTGGCGGACGAGATCCTCGAGGCTCTCGCGGCGGCGGACGACTCGGGCGCTCGGGCCATCGACGAGGATCTCGGCGGCGCGGGGACGGGTGTTGTAATTGGACGCCATCACCATGCCGTAGGCGCCGGCGGAGAAGGTGGCGATCAGGGCGCCGGAGTCGAGCCGGGGCAGGGGGCGGTCCTTGGCCAGGAAGTCGCCGCTCTCGCAAATCGGGCCGACGACGTCCCACGGCTCGATCCCGGCGATGGTGGCGGCGGCCTCGGCATCCGGCAGCTCCGGAGGCATCCCTACACCCGGCGCGACCGGCCAGATCCGGTGATACGATTCATACAGCGCAGGCCGGATCAGATCGTTCATCGCGGCGTCCTGGATGAGGAACCGCTTCTCTCCCGACTGCTTGGTATATAACACACGGCTGAGGAGGATGCCCGCATTCCCGACGATCACCCGCCCCGGCTCGATGGCCAGCCGGCACCCGGCGGCCTTGATCCCCGGCAGGATCACCCGCGCGAACTCCTCGATCGGCGGGGCCTCGTGGCCCTTGTAGTTGATCCCGTAGCCCCCTCCCATGTTGTACCACGCGATCGGATGGCCTATCTTGCGCAACCGATCGATCAGCTCGACACCCTTGGCGACGGCCCCGGCATAGGGCTCGGTCGAGGTGATCCCCGAGCCGATGTGCATGTGCATGCCGATCATGCGGACTGAAGGCATTTTGACGGCGACCTCGGCGGCCTTCGCGGCCCGCTCGATGTCCATGCCGAACTTCGACTCCTTCTTGCCCGTCGAGGTGTATCGGTGGGTCTTGGGGTTGACGTCGGGGTTGACGCGCAGCGCGATCGGCGCGACCTTATCGATCGTGGCGGCCACGCGGGCGATCGCATCGAGCTCGGCCTCGCTCTCGACGTTGAACATCAGCACGCCGGCTTCCAGCCCGGCGCGGATCTCGTCGTCGGTCTTGCCGACGCCGGCGAACACGGTCTTCTCCGCCGCCCCCTTGGCCAGGCCCACGCGGTAGAGCTCGCCGGCCGAGACCACGTCGAACCCGCTGCCGTGCTCGGCCATCACCTTGAGGATGCCCAGGTTCGAGTTCGCCTTGACCGAATAGCACACCAGGGGATCGACCTCGGCGTACACGGTCTGGAGCGTCTCGAGCGTCCCCAGGATCGACGCCTGGCTGTAGACGTACAGCGGCGTGCCGAACCGAGCGGCCAACTCGGCCGCCGGGACGTCCTCGCAGTACAGTTGTCCGTCGCGATAGTGGAAGGGTTCCATGGGTCCTCGTCTTCGTGGAACGGTGTTATCGGCGCCAGAGCGAGACTTCAGCTTGCCGAGTTCGAGACGACAGGAGGCATCCCGCGCTCGGCACGAACTTCCAGACACAGCTTGATCGCATCCTGGATGTTCTCGATCGCTTGTTGCTTCGTGTCTCCCTGACTGATGCATCCAGGGATCGCCGGACATTCGACGATCCAGACCCCATCTTCGTCGCGATCGATGGTTATTACGAATTTCGTGCTTTCGGCCCCCGTTTCGGACACGACCGGCGGGCACTCCTGACCCCGATATTCAAGGCTCAAGGTAGGATCTCCTTCACGGGGAACCGCGCGATCTCGCGGCCGTCGAGAATGAGCGGGACCTCGTCGTCCGGGCCATAGATCTGCGTCCGAGCATAGGTCGCGTCCAGGCCGTCTCCCGTCGGCTCGGTGTGGACTTCCAGCCGGCGAGCGTTCAGATCCAGTATCCAGTAAATGGGGACACGCGCCGCGGCGTACGTCACCCATTTATCATAGCGATCATAGTTGTAGCTCGTTTGGGACACCTCGGCGACCAGAACGGCATCGGCGGGCGTGCGTTGACGGCCGGTGTAGTCGCGGAGCCGGCCCCGGAGGACCATCGCGTCCGGCTCGGGCTCGCCGTCGCGATCCTCGATCGTGACCGGATTGCCCATGGAGATGGAGTAGCCACACCCCCGAGGAAGGAGATGGTGAAGGAGTTCCTCCAGGAGATCGGTCGCGAGCACATGTGGTGGTTTCTTGGTCATCTTTTTAACGATCACGCCCTCCAAGAGCTCAACTCGAGGCTCGGGTCCGAAGACTCCTGCGTCGATCATCCGGTGGTATTCCTCGACTGTGATCCGATGGCGGAAGTCGAAGAGGCGGCCCTGGGTCCTCGGTTCCTCAAGAAGCTCAGTCGACATGATGGTCCTCCCTGGAATCATCGGGATCGATCTGTAAGCGTAATCGCCACTGCACCAACTGTTTCTCCACCTCCGCCGGCGCGGTCGAGCCGTACGACCGGAAGGCGTTGATCGCGTTCTCGACGCCAAGGACGCCGTGCGCCTCGGGGCCGAGCAGGGGATGAGCCTCGGCGAGTTCGGCGTCGGTGAGGTCGGCCAGGCGTTTGAGCCCGCGACGCTCGCACAGGCCGACCAGGCGGCCGATCACCTCATGCGCCGTGCGCTGCGGGACATCGCGACGGATCAAATACTCCATCAGGGTCGTGGCGTCGAGGAAGCCCTCGTCGAGCCGCTCGGCGATCCGGTCGGCGCGGAGGGTCGCGCCGGCGACGACCACGGCCGCCAGCTCCAAGCAGGCTTCGACCGTGTCGAACGCGTCGAAGAGGGGTTCTTTGTCCTCCTGCAAGTCGCGGTTGTAGGCCAGGGGGAGCCCTTTGATCAGCACCAGGAGCGTCGTCAGGCTGCCGATGACCCGCGCGGCACGGCCGCGGATCAGTTCCAGGACGTCGGGGTTCTTCTTCTGCGGCATGATGCTGCTGCCCGTGCAGATCGCGTCGGGCAGGGCCAGGAAGCCGAACTCCTGCGTGCTCCAGAGGATCCACTCCTCGGCCCAGCCGGCGAGGTGCTCGGCGATCATCGTCAGGACGAAGATCGACTCGACGACGAAGTCGCGGTCACTGGAGATATCCAGGCTGTTGGCCGCGACCCCGTCGAAGCCCAGCTCGTGCGCCACGAAGTCGCGATCGATCGGCAAACTGGTCCCGGCCAGCGCGGCGGCGCCCAGCGGGAGGACGTTCAGCCGCTTGCGACAATCGGCCAGCCGCGATCGATCCCGCTCGAGCTTCTCGACATAGGCCAGGAAATAGTGGGCCGCCAGTACCGGCTGGGCCCGCTGCATGTGCGTATAGCCCGGCAGGATGACCGTGCGGTGCCGCATCGCCGCCGCCAACAGGTCACGCTGGAGGACGATCACGGCCGCGTCGATCCGGTCGAGGGCCTCGCGCGTCCAGAGTTTGACGCCCGTCGCCACCTGATCGTTGCGGCTCCGCGCCGTGTGCAGCTTCCGCCCGACGTCGCCGAGTTCCTCGACTAACGCCGCCTCGATATGCATGTGGACATCTTCACGCTCCAAGACAAATGCAAAATTCCCATCCTCGATCTTAGCCTGGATTTCCGACAAGACTCGCTCAATTTGCTGGCATTCGTCAATCGTCAGCAATCCCACGCACTGGAGCATGCGCATGGGCGATCGAGCCCCGGACATCTTGCTTGAAGAGTTGACGATCGAAGGAGATCGATTCGGTGAAAGTCTCCACGCGACGATCAGTCTTGCCCGCAAAACGGCCGCTCCAGGGCTTTCCGACCACTCTTGTTCCTCCCGGCTGCGACATCAACTGCATAAGGTCTTGGCATTCACTGACTCAGTCTAGGCAGGCCGTACGTCAGTGTCAATCAACTCGGCGTAAGGATGCGGCATCGCAGGATAACGGGTCGATCTCCCGAGCGCGGTGCCGATCGGATTATAATCCATGATCAGGCACTTCGGTTCGCGCGAAGGTTCGAGCAGGGCGAGCGTCCTGAATGAGCATCCATCATTGACACGAAGCCGGGCACCATGGACCACGCGACTCAATCCGCCGGCCACGACCCGTATTTCCACGGGGCTGACATCGCTCTCGCGAAGGGGGATATGCCGCGAACGCCGGCCCCCGATCGGCGGCGACGGCAGTTCCGGATCCGGAGTATCATGCTCGTCGTCGCGTTGGTGGCCGTCTGGATGTGGGTCTTGCTCGACCCGATCATCAGGGGGATTGTTATTGCAGTCCTGCTGTGGGCCTCGAGCACGTTGGCCATCGTGGGGACGGCCATGGGACTGGGCCTGCTCGGCTTCGGCGTCTGCACGACCGGGGAGCGGATCATCGGCTGGCTCCGCCGGAGCTCGAGCTGGCCGGAGGAATGAGATCGAAGGATACCTCGCCCCGCTCATCGGCGTACGGCGGGGGGCGTGCTCGACGCGGCGCGGGGAGTTGGGGAAGGGAGTGCGGGGGCGGAACTCGTAGCGGGCGATGCCGATGGGGCCGGTGCCGCAGCCCTGGGAGTCGCGTCGCTCTCGGCCTGGCCGAGCATGGCGTGGATCAGCGTGGGGGCGCCCAGGGCCAGAAGGAGGTCGGCCTGGGCCTGGGTCGCGGCCCAGACCGCGTCGAGCCGCGAGGTCTTCGAGCTGGATCAGCCGCTGACGCGCCTGCATCAGCCGGGTGAGGTCGGTCTGCCTCAGCTCGAAGAGCCGTTCCATGGAGGCGACCTCCTTGGCCAGTTCCGCGGTCAGTCCGGCCGAGTCGTTGACCAGGTCGGTGGCGCCGTTCCATCGGGCGACGGCCGCGCGGACCTGGGCGATCACCCGCTGCTGGGCCTGGTGGACGGCCACGAGGGCACGCTGGTGCTCGGCCTCGCGCTGGATCACCAGCGGCTTGCCGTTGTTCCAGACCGGCAGGGTCGAGACCAAGATCAGGCCGACGTACTGGATGCCCGCCTCGTCCATCCCGTATTGCGGGCCGATGACCGGCGTCGGCAGGCGATCGCCCTTGGCCAGGTGGACCGCCGCCTCGGTCCCCTGGACCTGGGCCCTCAAGGCCATGATGTCCGGGCGGTTGCCCAGCGCCGTCTGGACCATCGTCTGCTCGTCGATCGGCGGGATGTAACCGGGCAGCGTGAACTCGCCGAGCGGCTCGGCGGCCGCGGCCTCGTCGGAGATGCCGATCTGGTTGCGGAGGTCGGCCAGGGCCGTCAGGTAGTCCTGCCGCGCCGCCTTGATCAGGGCCCGCGTCCCCTGGCTCTCGATCCGCGCCAGCGCGACGTCGGCCACGGTGACGCCGGGCTGGCTGGCCTCGAGCTGGCGCCGGAGCGAGTCGAGCAGTCGTTCATTGAAACGGGCCAGTTCCTGGGCGAGCCGGTATCGATCGCGGCGATAGGCCGCCGTCTGGAAGAACCGGTAAGTCTGGACCAGGGCCGTCAGCTCGGCCTGAACCACGTTCCACTGCTGCTGGGTGAAGGCCGCCTGCGCGATGTGGTGGCGGTGGGTCGTCTGGTGCCCGAGCTCGACCGGCTGCCGGATCGAGACCAGGATGTAGTCCTGGCCGTAATGGTAGAAGCCCCCGTGGTGGCTGCCCGTGCTGCTACCCCCGCTACCGCCCGTGCTGGTGCTCCCGAACGTATTGGGCGGGATCAGGGTGATCGGCCGGTAGTCGATCCAGACGGTGGGGTTGAGCGTCGTGGGGAAATGGCGGGCAACCTCGACGGCCTCCGGGGACGCCGCCAGCGGATTGCCCTGGCGCAGCGACACCAGGTCCGGGTTGCTCGTGAGCGCCCCGTAGAGGGCCATCTGGAGGCTGATCGGCTGGCCTCCCAGGTCGTTGGCCTCGGCCATCATCGCGCCGGGTGTTGACGATGGCGGTACCGGCCCGCCGGGCAGGGGAGCCGCCGTCATCTCCGGCCCGCCGGCCTGCGTCCGCCGCAGGGCGGCATCGCCGGCGGGTCGTCTCGTCGCGACGACCCGCGCCGTAGTCGCAGGCGGCTTCGACCAGTTGGCCCCTCTCGGGTCCGGTCGGACCTGCATGCCCGCCCGATCGACCCAAGCGGATGGCGATGGAGGAGTGGATGGGGCGACGCGACGACTCCCGGCCCCCGCGGACGCCGATGGCCGGGCCGGACCGGGGCCGGACCGGGTCGCTTTGGCGCTGATACTCATGGGGCTGCGAATCCCGCCGAACGACGCCTGAGGTTGCCGGCTCTTCGATCCGGCCTGTGTCGAATCAACGGGAGTATCCTGGGCCGGTGATGCATGCGCCGGGGCGACCGAAATGGTGAGGGCCCCCACGCCGCCCAGAATCGCGAGCGCACAATATCGAGATAATCCGCGCATGAGTAATGGCTTCCTGCTCGGGGATTCGTGACGATGTCGATGGGCCGACGCGACTCGGCGTCCGTCGGGATCGGCCGTTGCACGGGGTGCCTCCTGCCCGCACATCGATTATCGGCGCCAGAAAACGAGGAACCACACTGTTAAGAAGAATTAACCCAAGTGCCCATGTTGCCCAGACGAGCGGAAGTTAGACTAAAGTCTCCCGGGCAGGAGCCTTCCGCCGGGATGATCGGGATGAAGAGACGAACCCGAAATCCCGAGCCAGCCTTCGCTTCCGGTCCGCTGCCGTCCGTAGCGAGGCGGGGCCGGAGCCATCGGCGAAGGCATAGCGATCGCGTCGATCCGGCCGCGAGGAGTCATCGAGTGGGAAGAGTCCTTGTGGTGGAAGATCAGATGCGGCACCTCGACAGCTTGCGTCGCGGGCTGGAGGCCGAGGGCTACGACGTCGCGACGGCCTCGACGGGCGAGGAGGGCCTGACGAAGGCGAACGGCGAGGACGTTGACGCCGTCGTACTGGACCTCATGCTCCCGGGTCGAGACGGGATGAGTCTGCTGCGGGAGTTGCGGACGAATGGCTTCTCCAAGCCGATCCTGATCCTCTCGGCGCGGGACGCCGTCGAGGATCGCGTCCGGGGCCTGGACGAGGGCGCCAACGACTACCTGGTCAAGCCGTTCGCCTTCGCCGAGTTCCTCGCCAGGCTCCGCGCTGCTCCGTCGCGACATCACGGGCCGCGAGCTGGTCCTGAGGGCCGGCGACCTGACCATGGACCTCGTGAGCCGACGCGTGACCCGAGCCGGGGTCGAGGTCGAGCTGACCGGCGCGAGTACGAATTGCTCGAGTACCTCATCCGCCACAAGAATGAGGTCGTCACGCGCGACATGATCGCCCTGGACGTCTGGAGAGAGGCGACCGGGGCCATGACCCGGATCATCGACGTCTACATCAATGCCCTCCGCAAGAAGATCGATAAGATCGGCCGGGCGGCCCTGATCCAGACGGTCCGGGGCGTGGGCTACGTCTTGAGGGAGGGTTCGTGAGACGGCGGGACCTCAGCATCCGATGGCGACTGACCGCCTGGTACGGCATCGTGCTGTCGGCGATCCTGGCCGGCTCCAGCGCGGCGGTCTACCTGCTGATGCAGCACCACCTGTTGGCGCTCAGCGACGCCGCGCTGCGGGAGGAAGTCGCGGAAGTCGGCGCCGAGGTCGGCCGGGCCGGGAGCCTCTCGGAGCTGCCCGGAATGCTGGGACTTCGCTTCTCACAAGTCGATGGTTATGCATGCCAGGTGAGCACGTTCGAGGGCGAGCCGGTGTTCCGCAGCGCGGGCCTGGGGGCGGGGGGATTGCCGCGCCCCGCGGCCGCGCCGGGCGAGGTGGACGGCCTGGCGGTCGAAGAGGTCGCGATCGACGGCCTGGGGCCGGTCCGCCTGGCCAGCCGCGTGGTCCCCGGCCCGTCGGGCTCGTTCCGGGTCCAGGTGGCGGCCACGCTGGCGCCCAACCGGCGCGCCTTGAGCGAGCTGGTGGCCGTCCTCGTCACGGTCGGCCCGATCGCGCTGGCCTGCACCCTCGGCGGCGGATACTGGCTGGCGCGCAAGGCCCTGGACCCGATCGATCGGATGGCCGCCACGGCGGCCGAGATCACCTCCAGCCGGCTGGATCGCCGCCTCGAGGAGGCCGGCGTCGGGGACGAGCTCGGCGGCCTGGCGCGGACCTTCAACGCGATGATCGAGCGGCTCCAGCGCTCCTTCGAGGAGGTCCGCCGCTTCACCGCCGACGCCGCCCACGAGCTGCGCACCCCGCTGGCCGCGATGCGGACCGAGGCCGAGGTCGCCCTCCGCTCGCCGCGATCGCCCGAGCGCGACGGCCGGGTGCTCGAGGACCTGCTCGAGGAGATGGAGCGGCTGACGAGGCTCGTCTCGCAGCTCCTGTTCCTCTGCCGCGAGGACGCGGGCGTCGGCACGGGAGATATCCGGCCGGTCGGCCTTGATCACCTGGTCGGCGAGGTGGGCGAGCACATGCAGGTCGCGGCCCAGGAGAAGGGGGTCGGCCTGCACCTCGATCTGCCGGGGGATTGCCCCGTCCGGGGCGATGCCGACCGGCTGCGCCAGCTCTTCTTCAACCTGCTCGATAATGCCATCAAGTACACGCCGTGCGGGGGCCGCGTGGCCGTGTGCGGCGAGGCGTCCGACGGGGAGGTGCGCGTCACCGTCGCCGACACCGGCATCGGCATCTCGGCCGATCACCTGCCGCACGTCTTCGACCGCTTCTATCGCGTTGACCCCTCCCGGAACCCGGAGGCCGAGGGGAGCGGGCTCGGTCTGGCCATCTGCCGATCGATCGCCGAGGCCCACGGGGGCCGGCTCGGGATCGACAGCGACCTCGGCGTCGGGACGCGCGTCACGCTCGTCCTGCCCGTGCGCCGCGAGGACGGAGGTGCCGCGTGAATCGTCTTATGCCGGGTAGGGCCGTTGGAGCCGGCGCGATCCTTGGCGATCGAAGCCGCGGCCGGGTTACAATCGGGGACTCACGGACCGACGCGCCATCCGCGAGTCGGAATCGGACATGAAGGGGATCAAGCCGATGATGCGATGTATGTCGAGCTGCCGGCTGTTGTTGCTGGTCGGCCTGGTCACATTGGGTTTCGGGGCGCAGCCGGGATGCCAGCCGGCGGCGCCGAGTGCCGCGGCGCCCGCGAAGGCGGCGGGGCCGTCCAAGGTGAGCGGGGCCGTCAAGGAGGCGGACCTGGCCAAGCTCGAGCTGACCGAGAAGGCCGAGGAGCGGCTGGGCGTCGTCGTGGTCGAGGCGAAGCGGCAGCCGGTGCCGCGCGCCATCAGCTACGGCGGCGAGGTGATGATCCCCCCCGGCCGGCTGATCAGCGTCTCCTCGCCGTTCCTCGGGACCGTCGAGGCGCCCCCGGCGCCTCCGTCCCGACGCCGGGCGCCCAGGTCAAGCAAGGGCAGCCGATCTTCGTCGTCCGGCCGATCCTCTCGCCCGAGGCCCGCGCCACCCTCCAGCCGCTCCAGAAGGAGGCCGACGGCCAGGTCAAGTCGGCGCAGGAGCAGCTCAAGATCGCCCAGATCGCCCTCCAACGATCCGAGGAGGCGGTGAACCAGAAGCTGATGCCCGCCGCCTCGCTGATCGACGCCCGGGCGCAGTACGACGTGGCGCAGACGGCGCTTCGGGCCGCCGAGGAGCGTCGCGACGAGATCCGCAAGATCGCCGGAGACCCCAACGCCGGCGGCGGCATGACCACGCTGACGTTCAACGCGCCGGTCAAGGGCGTGCTCCAGAACCTCCACGCGCAGATCGGCCAGCCGGTCCCGGCCGGCGCCCTGCTGTTCGACGTCGCCGAGCTCGACCCGATCTGGATCAAGGTGGCGGTCTACGTCGGCGACCTCGAACGGCTGGCGGCCGACAAGCCGGCCGGGGTCGGCGGCCTGTCCGCCGCCCCCGGCGTCAACGTCCGCCCGGCGCGGCCCGTCATCGCACCGCCCTCGGGCGACCCGCTGGCGGCGACCGTCTCCCTCTTCTACGAGGTCGAGAATCGCGACCGCGCCCTGCGGCCCGGCCAGCGCGTCGGCGTCACCCTGCCCATGAGCGGCGACGAGGACAGCCTGGCCGTCCCTCGCTCCGCCCTGATCCGCGACGCGCTGGGCGGCACGTGGGTCTACGAGAGCATCGCGCCGCACGTCTACTCGCGGCGTCGCGTCTTCGTTGACCGCGTCGTCGGCGACCTCGCGGCGCTCTCCGGCGGACTCAAGCCCGGCGCCAAGGTCGTCAGCCAGGCCGCGGCCGAGCTCTACGGGGCCGAATTCGGCGGGCAGAAATAGTGGCGAGTGGCGAGTAAGGATCAATTCCGACTCGCACCCGGCTCGACCGAACGGCAGGCACGCCCGACAACGGACAACGAACTACGGACAACGGACCAACGAACATGATGAACTGGATCGTCTCGACATCGTTGCGGCTGCGGGTGATGGTGCTGGCCCTGGCCGTGGTGCTCATGATCGTGGGCATCCAGAAGGCGCGGAACGCGCCGCTGGACGTCTTCCCCGAGTTCGCGCCGCCCTTGGTCGAGATCCAGACCGAGGCGCCTGGGCTGTCGACTGAGGAGGTCGAGAGCCTGATCAGCGTCCCGCTGGAGAACGCGCTCAACGGCACGATCGGGCTCAAGACGATCCGGTCGAAGTCGGTGCTGGGCCTCTCGAGCGTGGTGCTGATCCTCAAGGAGGGGACCGACCTGATGTCGGCCCGCCAGGTGGTGCAGGAGCGGCTGGCCGTCGAGGCATCGCGGCTGCCGGCGGCGGCGTCGAAGCCGGTGATCCTCTCGCCGCTCTCCTCGACCAGCCGGCTGCTCAAGATCGGCGTCTCGTCGAAGACGCTCTCGCAGATGGACCTGACCCTGCTGGCGAAATGGACGATCCGCCCCCGGCTGATGTCGATCCCGGGCGTGGCGAACGTGGCGATCTGGGGCCAGCGCGACCGGCAGTACCAGGTGCTGGTTGACCCGGACCGGCTCCGGCTCAACGGGGTGACGCTCGACACGGTCGTCAAGGCGGTGACCGACGCGTCGATGGTCGCTGGCGGCGGGTTCGTCGACATGCCCAACCAGCGGATCGCCGTCCGCCACAGCGCCGCGATCGAGGAGCCCGAGGACCTGGCCAAGATGACCGTGGCGTTCCGCAACGGGGCGCCGCTGCGCCTGGGCGACGTCGCCGAGATCAAGGTCGGCTTCCCGCCGCCGATCGGCGACGCCGTGATCAACGACGGCGAGGGCCTGCTCCTGATCGTCGAGAAGCAGCCGACCGGCAACACCCTGCAAGTGACCAAGGAGGTCGAGAAGGCCCTGGAGGCGCTCAAGCCGGGCCTGAAGGGCGTCGACATCGACCCGACCATCTTCCGCCCGGCCAGCTTCATCGAGCGGTCGCTGGACAACCTCTCCGAGGCGATGGTCATCGGCTGCGGCCTGGTGATCGTCATCCTCGTGACCTTCCTCTTCGACTGGCGGACGGCCGTGATCAGCCTGACGGCGATCCCGCTGTCGCTGATCGCCGCGACGCTCGTGCTGACGGCCGCCGGCGCCACGCTCAACACGATGGTCATCGCCGGGCTGGTGATCGCCATGGGCGAGGTGGTCGACGATGCGATCATCGACGTCGAGAACATCGTGCGACGGCTGCGGCTCAACCGCGCCTCGCCACGGCCCCGGTCGTCCTTCCGGGTCGTCCTCGACGCCTCGCTCGAGGTCCGCAGCGCCGTGGTCTATGCCAGCCTGATCGTGATCTTGGTCTTCGTGCCGATCTTCTTCCTCGAGGGGCTCTCGGGATCCTTCTTCCGGCCGCTGGCCATGGCCTACGTCCTGGCGATCCTGGCCTCGCTGCTGGTCGCCCTGACGGTCACCCCGGCGCTCTCGCTCATGCTCCTGACCGGCGCCTCTGAGCGGCGGCGCGAGTCGCCGTTAGCCCGCGTCCTCAAGGCGATGTACGGCGCGATCCTGCCGCCGCTGGCGCGACGGCCCGGGTGGGCGGTCTTCATCCTGGTCGCCGCATTCGTCGCCACCGGCTGGGTCGCCCGCGACCTGGGGCAGGAGTTCCTCCCCGACTTCCAGGAGAGCGACTTCCTCATGCACTGGATCGAGAAGCCGGGCACCTCGCTGGAGGCCATGCGTCGCGTCACCGTCAACGTCAGCAAGGAGCTGCGCGGCGTGCCCGGCGTGAGGAATTTCGGCTCGCACATCGGCCGCGCCGAGGTCGCCGACGAGGTCGTCGGGCCGAACTTCACCGAGCTCTGGATCAGCGTCGACCCGAAGGGCGACCACGCCAAGACCCTGGCGAAGGTCCAGGAGGTCGTCGACGGCTATCCGGGCCTGTATAAAGACGTGCAAACCTACCTGAAAGAGCGGATCAAGGAGGTCCTGACCGGCGCCGGGGCGACGGTCGTCGTGCGGCTCTTCGGGCCGGACATCGCCGTCCTCCGCGCCAAGGCGCAGGAGGTGGCCAAGGTGATGGAGCCGATCCCGGGCGTGGCGAAGCTGACCGTCGAGCCGCAGTTGCTCGTCCCGCAACTGGACGTGCGGCTGCGGCCCGAGGCCGCGGCGCGGCTGGGCCTGACCGCCGGCGACGTCCGCCGCGCCGCCACGACGCTCTTCAAGGGCCAGAAGGTCGGCGAGCTCTACCGCGAGCAGAAGCTCTTCGACGTCTTCATCTGGGGGACCGAGGACGTCCGCAACGACGTCTCGAAGCTCAGCGCGCTGCCGATCGAGACCCCGCTGGGGACGCACGTGCCGCTCGCCGACGTCGCCGAGATCGCGATGGTGCCGGTGGCCAACGAGATCAAGCGCGAGGGGGCCTCGCGGAAGATCGACGTCACCTGCAACATCGCGCCGGGCAGCGACCTGGGGAGCGTGGCCCGCGAGGTCCAGGAACGGGTCAAGAAGCTGGACTTCGAGCGGGAGTACCACCCCGAGTTCCTGGGCGAGTACGCGGCGCGGGAGGAGTCGAGCCGTCGGCTGCTGGCGCTGTCCGTGCTCTCGCTGCTGGGCATCCTCCTGATCATCCACGCCGACTTCCGCTCGTTCCGGCTGACGGCCCTGGTGGCCCTGACGCTCCCATTCGCGCTGATCGGCGGCGTGGTCGGCGCCATCATCGGCGGCGGGGTGCTGTCGCTCGGCTCGCTGGTCGGCTTCGTGACCGTGCTGGGCATCGCCGCCCGCAACGGCATCATGCTGGTCAGCCACTACCGCCACCTCGAGCTCGAGGAGGGCGAACCCTTCGGGCTGGGCCTGGTGATCCGCGGCTCGGAAGAGCGGCTGGCACCGATCCTGATGACCGCCCTGGCCACCGGCCTGGCGCTGGTCCCGCTGGCCTGGGCCGGCAACAAGCCGGGCCACGAGATCGAGCACCCCATGGCCATCGTCATCCTTGGCGGCCTGGTCACCTCGACGGTGCTGAACCTGGTCCTGATGCCGGCCCTGTACCTGGCCTTCGGCCGGGTCGGCGGCCGGCCCGAGGGCGAGGAGGAGGAGACGATCGGCCGCCTCGACGGCGAATGGGCCGCCCACCATGCTCCGGCGGCCATGGCCTCCATCAACCCCGGCGCGTGAGCCTCGGCCCGGCGAGACCCGAGGTCACAAGCCCTGGTTTCGCCGGGTTCTTCCATTCGCAATCCGGTCTTCGCGATCCGCGATCCGGTCCTCGCGATCCGCAATCTGGATTCTGGAATCTGGAATCCGCAATCCGCAATCGATCGATCCACGGCCCCTCACTTCGTCAGGTCGAACTTCAGGTCGCTCTTGCCCCCCTTGGGGATCTCGGCCTTGAGCTCGGTCTGGGAATTGTACCTCGCGGGGATCAATTCCTTCGGCGGCGCGGGCCTGGTCTTCTTGGCCTTGGGGTTGACGATGTTGAGCTTGATCTCGCCCTCCGGCTTCTGGTCGGTGCGGCTGATCATGACCTTGTAGTTGCCCGGGACCGGCCCCTCGCGCGCGGGATCGAGAAGGCGCCGTTCTCGATCTTCC
Organism: uncultured Planctomycetota bacterium; assembly: GCA_963777695.1. Taxonomy (GTDB): domain Bacteria; phylum Planctomycetota; class Planctomycetia; order Isosphaerales; family Isosphaeraceae; genus CAVZRC01. The sequence goes on along the minus strand of CAVZRC010000004.1, from coordinate 2,655,453 downwards.
CGGTCGCCGAGGCGACGCCCCCCTGGCCGCCGCCTTCGGGGGCGAAGAGGATCGCGCCATCGGGCAGGGGCTGGCCATCCATCGTCACGGCCCCGGCGACCGCCTCGCGCGGCTTGTCATCGCCGACCTCGCCGGAGCAGCCGATCGCCACCAGGCCCGCGACGGCCGGAAAGAGGAACAGATACGCCCATTGACGTCCTTTCATCGGTGTCTCATCCTCGGAGAAGGTTCCAGCATTCGAAGCGACGACCGCGATGGGGAGAGGCTCCGGAACCGGCCATGCCGGCTGCCGGCAAGAGGACGCTCATTCCGAGAGCGGGCCGCCGCTCACTTCCTCGGCGGGAGTAACCGGCCCGGACCGTCCTGCCCGATTCATTCAACCCCGTCCTCCCGGGGCGATGCAAGAGAAAAAATGAGAATCCTCGGAGTGGCTGAATCTCACCGCGCAAGGAGATCGAAAATCCAGCATTCGGCCTCGTGACGCTTCACTTGACACATGATCCCTCGCATGATGCCGATAAACATCCCGACAAGGGACGGCGGGCACATAAGGCCGCCGTATCGGGATCTCCCAGGGTTTCGCATCGGGGCGGGCGTCCCTGCCCGCTTTTTCGAAGTTTAGTTTTTGTGCGATGCAAAGTAATTCGCGTTCCGGGAAATGCTGCGCGATACCCTCCATGGTGTGTTGTCCCAGGAAGATCCGAATTCGAAGTTCAGTTGTACTTTGAAAAAAACATGCTTGATTTCCAAGGGCCACCGAAGTAGGGTGTGTCTCGGCGTCGAGCAGATGGGTCGATATGACGAGATGATGTCCGAGGTGTCGAGATCAACACCACGAGGTTTGGGTGGGGAGCGACTACCAGGTCATGAGAGTGCGGCTTTGCCCGGCATGACAGTCGAGCAATCTGGTTGCAGCGGTAAGGCTGACTCATCGTATTCATGTACGTCGCATTCTCAGCTTCGCCGAAGAGCGGGAGCGCCCTCAGTCTCTTGAGCATGGGCTCCGGCCCCGTCGTCGCGATAGCCATTGTCCGGCTCGCTTCGACCGAGTTGTTCATCAGTCCTGCGTAGCCTTTTCTATGCGGGCGATCATCGTCGCGCTGACCGCGGACTGAAGTTAGAGATCGGGGCCGCTGGAGGCCTATGCAACATTTTTTCCGACGAGCCGGGATGCTGTCGAAGGGTCCTCACCCCTGCACGGGGATTTCGGAGGGCCGAGCCTGGGAGTAACCGACACGTTCGTCGTGAGGGCCTGTCGGTAGGGCCGAATTTCGCCTGTCTGTTAGTGAGGACTTCGACATCCCCCACTCGGGGCCATGGATCGGAGTCCGCGCGGGACTCGAGGTCTTGAGGCTGGAATCGGCCGGAATGACCACGGAAGATCCGCGCCACAAACCACCGAAAGAACCAACTTTGCTCGGTGACTCCTGTTCCATTTTGCAGAGAATCACCTCGGGCAAGTGCCTGCCCGCGAGCACCCTTGATCGGCCCTGTAAGTCCGCCTCGATCATCGCAGTCATCCCCCCGTGAGGAGTCTTCGGACCATGTTGGAATCTCGACCTTCTGAAGCGCGGAATCAGGCCGCCGCGACCCGTCGGAACAGTCGCCCTCGCGGTTCTCGGAGGAGCACGATGACATGGCTCCAGGTCCAGCAGCTCGAGGACCGGGTCTTGATGGCCTCGCCGACCCAGATCGCGACGGCGCTGACCAACGCGGAGGCCTGGCTGGCGTCGCAGCAGAACGCCTCGTCGGGGCAGATCGGCAACGCGACGTACCCCCTGGCCGACACCGCATCGGCGGTGATCGCCCTTGAGACCAAGGGGAATTTCCCGGGCGGCGGCGAGCAGTTTTCCGCGGTCGTAGAGAAGGGCCTGAATTTCGTCTTCCAGTACGCCGGCAAGCAGACCAACATCAGCCAGCATGCCCCCGGGGGCGGGGCCAACGTGAGCTGCCTCCTCCCCGGCGGCGACAGCTTCGGGGTCTATTTCTCCCAGGCGAGCCAGATGTACGAGACGGGGATCGTCATGGCCGCGATCGCGGCCAGCAATACCCCGAACCGGGTCGTGACGACCGGGCCCCTCACCGGGATGACCTATCAGAAGGTCCTGACGGACATGGTCCAGTTCGTCGCCTGGGCCCAGTTCACCACCGGCGTCGGGGAAGGGGGCTGGCGCTACAGTGCCGGTGCCAACCAGGGGGGGAATGCCGACAACAGCGTCTCCCAGTGGCCGGTCATCGGGCTGGGCGCGGCGTCCCAGGCCCCGTGGAATATCCAGGCCCCCTCGTTCGTGAAGCCCGAGCTGAACAAGTGGGTCACCTACATCCAGGGCTCCGACGGCGGCTCCGGATACACGGCCCCGGGGAGCAGCGAGGATAGCGGCGTCACCGGCGGCCTCATGGTCGAATTCAACTACCTCGGGGATTCCAGCACCGCGGCGCGCGACCAGTCCGCGCTCCGCTTCATCAACGCGAACTGGGGCTCCGGGCCGAACGGGTTCAGCGGCAACATCGGCGAGCCCTACGCGATGTACGCGCAGTTCAAGGGGCTGCAGCTCTCCCAGGTCCTGACCATCCCCAACGCGGCCGCCCATCCGCCCTGGTCGAGCGCGGGCGACTGGTTCAACGATTACGCCGATTACCTGGTCAACCACCAGAACTCGAACGGGTCGTGGAACGCGTACTACTACTATGACCCGGTGCTGTCGACGGCCTGGTACGCCGACATCCTCTCGAAGACGGTCTTCGTCCGCCTCCCCCAAGTCCAGTCCGTCCAGATCGACGACGGCACCGCGCAGCGGTCGATGGTCCGCTCGCTGACGGTCACGTTCCAGGATCCGACCATCCTCAGTGCGGGGGCCTTCCAGCTAACCGTCCCCTCGGGGGACCAGCCGGTCACGTTGAACGTCTCGCCGGCCCTCGGCAGCGGCAACCCTTTCCAGGCCTATACCATCACCTTTTCCGGCAGTGGGATCAGCGGCCACTCGCTCCAGGACGGACTGTACACGCTGACGGTCGCGGCCAATCATGTGCAAAACGTCGCCGGCCAGAACCTGGCGTCGGACGTCCCGATCGACTTCTTCCGGCTGTTCGCCGACTACACGGGCAACGGCTTCGTGGACAACCTCGACCTGGCGTATCTGCGCCTGGCCGCGATGGGCAACCCCCTGTACGTTCAGTATTTCGACTACAACGGTGACGGCATAGTCAACAGTATCGATACGGCGCAGGCCATTCAGCGTCGCTACACCAATATCTTCGCGCCGGACGTCACGCCGCCGGTGGTCGCGTATACCGCGCCGGCATACGGCCTGGAGACGCGCACCAATGTCACGGTATCCGGGCTGGTCACCGACAACCTGAGTGGGGTCGCATCGCTGCAAGGCGAGATCGATTCCGGGCCGACCTTCCCCGTCGCCTTCAGCCCGTCGGGCGCCTTCAGCTTCGCGACCGCACTGCCGCTGGACGGGACCGCGGACGGCCCGCACACCGTCCACCTCGTCGCCACCGACAACGCCGGCAACGTCTCGGTGCGCTACGACGACGTCTTCGTGCTCGACACCACGCCGCCGGTCGTCTCCTATACCAGCCCGGCCCCCGGAAGTTCGACCCGCGTCAACCCGACGGTCATCGGCGTGGTGACGGACATGTCGGGCGTGGCGCAGTTGCAGGCCAGCGTCGATGGCGGCTCGGCCTCCGTCATCACGGTCGGCGCGGGGGCGCGTTCAGTTTCGTGACCGGCCTGCCGCTGAGCGGCACCGCGGACGGGACGCACACCATCCACCTCATCGCCACCGACACGCTGGGCAACGTCTCGAAGTCCTACGACGACACGTTCCTCCTCGACACCACCCCGCCGGTCGTCTCCTACTCCGGCCCGCCGCCCGGGAGCCCGACCCGCGTCAACCCGACGGTCATCGGCGTGGTGGCCGACGCGCTCAGCGGGGTGGCGTCGCTGCAGGGGCAGTTGGACGGCGGCCCGACGTTCCCCGTGACCCTGGGGCCCGGCGGCGCCTTCAGCTTCGCGACCGCAATGCCGCTGGACGGGACCGCGGACGGCCCGCACACCATCCACCTCGTCGCCACCGACACACTGGGCAACGTCTCGAATTCCTACGACGATTCCTTCGTGCTCGACACCACCCCACCGGTCGTCTCCTACTCCACCCCGGCCCCGGGGAGCGCCACGCGGATCAACCCGACGGTCAGTGGCGTGGTGACCGACCTGACGGGCGTGGCGCAGTTGCAGGCTGGCGTCAACGGGGGCACGCTGCTCCCCGTGACGCTCGGCCCGAGCGGCTCGTTCAGCTTCGTGACCGGCCTGCCGCTGAACGGGACGGCGGACGGGTCGCACACCGTCCACCTCGTCGCCACCGACATCCTGGGGAACGTCTCGAGCTCCTACGACGACACGTTCGTCCTCGACACCACCCCGCCGGTCGTCTCCTACTCCGCCCCGGCACCCGACTCGACGGAACACTCCAACCCGACGGTCGCCGGCGTGGTGGCCGACTCGCTCAGCGGGGTGGCGTCGCTGCAGGGGCAGGTGGACGGGGGCGCGACGTTCCCCGTGACCTTCGGGCTCGGCGGCGCGTTCAGCTTCGCGACCGCACTGCCGCTGGACGGGACCGCGGACGGGGCCCATACTGTCCACCTCGTCGCCACCGACGCGGCCGGCAACGTCTCGGCCAGCTACGACGACACCTTTGTCCTCGACACCACGGCGCCGAAGATCGCCTACACGAGCCCGGCGCCCGCCTCGTTCACGAGGACGAACCCGACCGTCGCGGGCCAGGTCACCAGCCTCTTCGGGGTGACGTCGTTGCAGGGCCAGGTCGACGCGGGGTCGACGTTCCCCGTGTCGTTCGACGCGTCCGGGGACTTCAGCTTCGTGACCGGCCTGCCGCTGGACGGTACGGCGGACGGGACGCACACCGTCCACCTCGTCGCCACCGACACGCTGGGCAACGTCTCGAACTCCTACGACGATTCCTTCGTGATCGACACCACCCCCCCGGTCGTCTCCTACTCCGCCCCGGCACCCGGCTCGACCGCGTACGCTAACCCGACGATCAGCGGTGTGGTGACCGACGCCCTCAGCGGGGTAGCGTCGTTGCAGGGGCAGGTCAACGCGGGGCCGACTTTCCCCGTGTCGTTCGACGCGTCCGGGGATTTCCGCTTCCCGACGACGCTTCCGCTGGACGGGACTGCGGACGGGTCCCACACCGTCCACCTGGTCGCCACCGACCAGGTCGGGAATACCTCCGCCAGCTACGACGACACCTTCGTCCTCAACACCACGGCGCCGAAGATCGCCTACACGAGCCCGGCACCCGGCTCCTTCACGAGAACGAACCCGACCGTCGCGGGCCAGGTCACCAGCGTCAAAGGACTCGCGTCGTTGCAGGGGCAGGTCAACGCGGGGCCGACCTTCCCCGTGTCGTTCAACGCGTCCGGGGACTTCAGCTTCGTGACCGGCCTGCCGCTGGACGGGACGGCAGACGGGTCGCACACCATCCACCTGGTCGCCACCGACAAGGTCGGGAACATCTCCGACACCTATGACGACACGTTCGTCCTCGACACCACCCCGCCGGTCGTCTACTACTCCGCCCCGGCACCCGACTCGACGGTGCATTCTAACCCGACGATCAGCGGGGAGGTGACCGACGCACTCAGCGGGGTGGCGTCGCTGCAGGGCCAGGTCGACGGGGGTGCGACGTTCCCGGTCGGGATCGGGCCCAGCGGCATGTTCCTCTTCACGCCGACGCTGCCCCTGGACGGTACCGCGGACGGGCCGCACACGTTCCACCTCGTCGCGACCGACAAGGCGGGGAACGTTTCGGCCAGCTACGACGACACCTTCGTCCTCGACACGTCGGTCCCGATGGTCCTGTATACCAACCTCGTACCGGGTTCCGTCTTCACCACCGATCCGACCGTGACCGGCGTCGTCACCCGATCCGCCAAGGCGACGCTCGTGCAGGCGCAGATCGATTCGGGCCCGCTCTTCACCGTGACCCCCGACGCGTCGGGCGATTTCAGCTTCCCGACTACGCTGCCCCTGGACGGGTCGGCCGACGGACAGTATACGATCCACATGTACGTGACGGACGACGCGGACAACCTCGACCTCGGGCCGTTCGACGCCTCGTTCGTGCTCGACACGGTGGCGCCGACGGTCACGGTGACGGAGAGCGCCTCGAGGGTGGCGGTGGGGAGCCCGGTCACCATCACCGTCTCGGCGACCGACGACGTGTCGGTCGCCTCGCTCGGCCTGACGGTCGGCGGGGTCCCGGTCGCGCTGAACGCGTCCGACCAGGCTACCATCACCGCCGGCACACTGGGTCTGGTCCCGGTGGTCGGCACGGCGACCGACGAGGCGGGGAACGTTGGCACGAAGTCTGTCAACCTGATCGTCTACGACCCGAACGACCACACCCCGCCGACCATCTCCTTCACGGTCGGCGACGGCTCGCCCATCACGGCGCCGACCGCGGTGACGGGGACGGTGAGCGACCCGAGCCTGATCAGCTACGAGCTGGACGCGATCCCGATCGCCGGCGGCCCCGCGCGGACGATCTTCACCGGCACGAGTTCGGTCGTGAACGGCCAGCTCGGCACGTTCGACCCGACGATGCTCACCGACGACAGCTACGTCGTGCAGATGACGGCCACCGACGCCAGCGGCAACACCATCACCGTCGCCGACCCCTCCTCCGTCGACGTGGCCGGCAACCTCAAGTTGGGCAACTTCACCCTGTCGTTCAACGACCTGACCGTCCCCGTCGCCGGCATCCCGATCACGGTCACGCGCACCTACGACACCCTGGACTCGGGCACGAGCGAGGACTTCGGCTACGGCTGGCGCCTGGAGTACAGCGACACCGACCTCCGCACCAACGTCGCCAAGACCGGCTATGAGGACGACGGGATCTACAACCCGTTCCTTGACGGGACCCGGGTCTACGTGACCGTGCCGGGCGGCCAGCGCGAGGGGTTCACCTTCACTCCCCAGTTGGCCCCGGGGCTGGCGGGGAGCTTCCTGGGGATCCTCCTACCGTCCTTCACCTCCGACCCGGGCGTGACCGACACCCTCAGCGTCGATTCGTTCGACCTCCGCCAGAACGACGACGGCACCTACTCCGATTACCTTGGCGACCTGCCCTACAACCCGTCCGACGACGCCTTCGGCGGCGTCTACACGCTCACCACCAAGGACGGGACCGTCTGCAAGATCGACGGCGACACCGGCAAGCTCGACACCATCGCCGACCGCAGCGGAAACACCCTGACGTTCACCGCCGACGGCATCACCAGTACCTCGGGCGCGGCGGTCACCTTCCAACGCGACGCCGAGGGCCGGATCACCACCGCCACCGACCCGTCGGGCCAGTCGATCAACTACACCTACGACGCCACCGGCGACCTCGTCTCGGTCATCGACCGGCAGGGCAATACCACCAAGTTCGACTATCTGAGCGACCCTACCCACTATCTCGAGGACGTCATCGACCCGCTGGGTCGAGTCGGTGCACGAACCGACTACGACGCCGCGGGGCGGCTGACGCAGGTCACCGACGCCTCGGGCCACACGGTGAACCTCGGGTTCGCCCCGGGTAGCGACGTCGAGACCATCACCGACGCGCTCGGCAACCAGACGACGATGGAGTACGATGATCAAGGAAATGTAATCACCGAGATCGATGCGCTCGGTGGGGTCACCCGGAGGACATACGACTCGAACAACAACAAGCTTACAGAGACCGACCCGCTCGGCAACACGACTACGTACACGTACGACTCCCGGGGCAATCTGATCACGATGACGGACCCGCTGGGTCGCGTGACACGATACACCTACGACTCGGGGAACGACCTCATCGCGACAGACGGATCCTCTCGGCGACACGACGACCGTCACCACGGACGCGCTCGGCAACGTCCTGACGGTGACCGACCCGCTGGGGGTCGTCGTCGAGACCAACACGTACGACGCAGCGGGATACCTGACGTCCACCGCGGATGCCCTGGGTCGCACGACCACATACGTCGTCAACAGCAAGGGCCTGGCCACTACCATCACCACCGCGGTCGGCCACTCGCTCAATTACACCTACGATGCCAACGGAAATCAGACCGGTCAGTCCACGACCCGGACCGACGCCAGCGGGACCACGGTCTCGGTCACGCTGGGTACCCAGGTCGCCCCCAACGGCCGGCTCCTGTCCGTCATCGACCCGAACGGTAATACGCTCTCGTACACCTACGACGCCAGCGGAGAGATCACCAGCGTCGTTGACCGCCTGGGGAACAAGACCACCTACGCCTACGACGCGTCCGGGAATCTGGTCAAGACGACCTTCGCCGACGGCACATCGATCACGTCGGTCTATGACGCCGCCCATAACCTCATCAGCGAGACCGACCGCCAAGGGCGGACCACCCGCTACGAGTACGACGCCCTGAATCGCCGGGTGAAAACCGATTCCCCAGACGGCTCGTCCGTGAGCCAGCAATACGACGCCGACGGCCGGGTCGTGGCGACGACCGACGGAGACGGTCACACGACGACCATGGTCTACGACGCCGCAGGCGAGCTCGTCCAGGTCAAGGACGCGGCAGGGGGAGTGACGTCGTTCACCTACGACGCGGCCGGGCGCAGGAACTCGGCCACGGACCCGCTCGGACACACGACCACCTACGTCTACGACAAGGACGGCCGTCTGACGCACACCATCGCGCCCGACGGCTCGTCGCAGACGACGACCTACGACCAAGATGGAGAGGCGATCGCCGTCACCGACCAGGACGGGAACATGACGCACTACCAGTACGATAATCTCGGCCGGTTGTCCCAGGTGACGAACGCGCTCGGCGGTATCACCACATACAGTTACGACGAGATGGGCAACGCCGTCGCCCAGACCAACCCGCTCGGCCAGACCACGCGGCAGGGATTCGACTCCGAGCAGCACCCCGTGAGCGTCACGCTGCCGCTCGGGCAAGCCGAGAGAGTGAGCTACGACGCGGCCGGCAACCCGCTCATGACGACCGACTTCAATGGCCAGACGACGAGGTACACCTACGACTCCGACGAGCGACTCGTCCGCGAGGTCTTCGCTGACGGCTCCGAGCTTGACTTCACTTACACCCTGACCGGTCAGCGCGCGACCGTCACGGATGCCCGCGGGGTTACCACCTATTCGTATGACGCCAGCGATCGGCTGACCGAGGTCGTCCAGCCGGACGGTACAGCGGTCTCCTACACCTACGACGCCGCGGGCAACCGCACCTCCGTCACGACGCCCGCGGGTACCACCACCTACACCTTCGACGCATTGAACCGGATCGCCACCGTGACCGACCCCTCCGGTGGCCGGACCCTCTACACCTACGACGCCGATTCGAACCTGATCCAGACCGAGTACCCCGACGGCTCGGTCGAGACGAGGACCTACGATTCCCTCAACCGATTGCTCACGCTGATCACGGTTGACACCCACGGCACAACCATCCAGAGCGAGAGATACACCTACGACGCCGTCGGCAACCGCATCGAAGTGGACGAACTGGGCGGCCGGGTCGTTCGCTACACCTACGACGCCCTCGATCGCCTGACTGAGGAAAAGATCACCGACCCCGCCTCCGGCGATCGGGTGATCGACTACACCTACGACGCCGCGGGCAACCGGCTGTCGATGAACGACTCCGTCGCGGGGCTGACGACCTACGATTATGACGCCGACGGCCGGCTCATCGACGAGACGACCGCGGGCAAGGTCACGAATTTCACTTACGACGCCGACGGCCACGTGCTCTCGCAGTACACCGACGCCGTTGACCAGGTTCTCTACGATTGGAACGACGAGGGCCATCTTTCGGAGGTGGATGAGACCACGCCCTCCGGGACGACTCGGACCGTCTACGCCTATGACGCCGACGGGAACCGCGTTGACTCCATCGTTGACGGCGTCGAGACCCGATCCCTGGTGGACATCGAGACGAGCCCGCCGCAAGTCATCGAGCAATACCGGCCAGACGGCACGGTGCTGACCTCGTACGTCTTCGGGAACGCTCCGATCTCGCAACAGTCCGGTGGGGTGACCAGCATCTACCACGCCGACGGGATCGGGAGCGTTCGACTGCTCACCTCGCTCTCGGGGGCCGTGACCGACACCTTCACGTACGACGCCTTCGGCGTGCTCCTCGCCCGGACGGGCACCACGGTTAGCGGTCATATGTTCGCCGGCGAGTCGTCCGACCCGACGACCGGGCTGCTGGACCTCCGTGCCAGGGACTATGACCCCGCCCTCGGTCGTTTCCTCAGCATGGATCCGGCCCCCTCGGGCCATGCGGACCCCTTCGGTCCCAACCTCTATGTTTATACCCACGACAATCCGGTTGACCGGATCGACCCGAGTGGGCGGCAGGACCTCGTGGAGATCGGCGCCGCGCTGGCCATCGCCTCCGTCCTGACCGAGATCGGGGCTTACTACACCCTCACTTTCGGCGTTCCGTACTGGATCGGTCCGAACGGGTTTCAGTCGCTGCCCGATGCCGGACTGCTCGGCTTCTCGGCCAGCGTCTCACCGTCCGCGCTCATCGAGAAGGTCCCGGCGCCGCCGAGAATGTCTTCGCGGACGAGGCGGCCGTCGCCTTGGCCCTCGTCAGCGGGGTCGGGGGCTTCGATGTGCTCTTCCCGTCAACGTCTCAGCAGTGGTGGTACGTTTACTACGGCCTGAGCTTCGGATTCGACACAACCGTCTCCCAGTTCTCCAATGGCCGCTCTTGGGGCTCGATCCAGGCCTACGCGGGTCTCGTGTGGAACGTGAAAGTGCCGGGTGATTACGCGGGGCCATTCTGGGCGACCTCCGCGGGATCCGGGCAATGGGGCGGTAAGGTCCCGCGCGGGGCGACCGTGTTCACCACCCCTCAGCGCGGTCAGTCCTACGGCTTCAGCGTGCCACTCGCTCAGGGCGACGTGCCGGGCGTCACTTCGAGTGGTCTCGGCCTGACGGCTTCCTGGACCACGTATCAGTATCTTGGCCAGACGAACATCATCGCCGGAGTGCTCAACTCGATCTCTCTGCCTAGCATCGAGAGCTACGGGGAGCAGTTCTTGCAGGAACTCCTCAACTCCATTGCCCCGGGTTATCCCCTGTATTGATCGATGATCGAATCCGGTTGGGCTTCCAACGAGGATTGGGCATCTGTGGACACCGTGGGGGCTCGCCTTCGCTGGCAAAACCGGGCAAGACCGGGGACAGGGGCAAGACCGGGGACGTAGCGACATCGAGCAACCATGGGTATTGGGCTGGGCCTCCCGGGGCAGGCAACCGCCCCAGGTTCCCGCAGATCCAGACTTACCCGATTAAGGCATCCGGCTCGTCATGTCAGGTCGGCACTCCGGGGCGGCACACCGAGTGGGCCGCGATGGCTGGCGGAATTCGATGGCGCTTCAGGAAGTGATTGAGCCGGTCCCAAGTCATCTGGCCGCCGCGCCGACGGAGCGACAGCCGGCGCTTCCAGATCCACGTGGCCGCGTCGCGGAAACGATTCAGCACCGGCGAATTGCCGGTGACTCCGTACTACGCGAAGTGGCCCACGAGCTCCTGGCTCAGTGTCCGGTGCTGATCCCTCATGTCCCAGTGGAGGTCGAGCCGACACAATTCCGACAGAGCCATGAATCCACGGCGAAATCAGCTCATTGGACATCTCGCGATTCACCACCCATCGCCGGCTGTGCAAGCAAGCCCTGTGGTGGGCGAACCCCAGGAGATCGGCGCGGTGATCGGCTATGTGCTGAGTCAATGGGCGGCGCTGGAGCGTTATCTGGATGTGGGCTTCCTGGCGATCGACTACAGCGCGGTGATTGCACAGCCAGTGCCGACCGCGCGAGGTTAACGGCCTAATTCTGGGATCGAGAATCTCTCCGGGCGACCACTTCCAGTACGTCGGAATGAGCATGGCCGACGGCACAGGCCGAGGAATTCAGTAGGCATCGAATGGGCAAGAAGATCGGGATTTTGGGTTTCTCCAAAACCAACATCAGTCGGACTTTCAGCCGACCGTCGAACCCGCCCGCTTCCAACCGGCGGACTTTGGGCATCAGGTTCTTCACCAGATGCTCACGATGGAAACAAACTCCCTTCGCGATCGATACAGCCGGCGAGCGCCGCCCTTCGCCGCCAGCCAAGGATAGCGAGGAGCGCGATCGCCGAGAAACATTGAATCAGTGAGCTCGGCTCGGGGACGGACGACCCCGCGACGGTGATCGTCGCCTCCCCGGATACGATGCTCGACAGGACGGTGGGAATCGGGCTCGTGTTGGCGATGTTGTCGTTCGAATCCGGCACGAGAGGGATCGAGGCGGTGACCGGGGTCACCTGGCCGAGTTGCAGCCCCGCCGTGAACGTGAATGTCCCCAGGAGGAGGTCGAACGTGTCCGTGAGGCTGGACACGGGCGTCCCGAAGACGGGCGACCCGAAGATGACCGCCTGCGACAGCAGGGCCGAGCCGCCGTTGACGGCCGTGTAGGGACCGAAGCCCGCGTTGTCGAATGCGATGTTGCCCGTGATGTCGGACGTGCTCAGGACCTGGGCATCGCTCGACCCGGTGGGATACGTGAGGAGCACGCCCGTCCCGACCATCCCGACCGCCCCGGGGCCTCCCAGGACGTTCGTCTGGCCGCCGCCAGCGAGCCCCGTCTGACGGAGGAAGACCTCCACGCCGACCTGACCGCCCGGCGCCGCGACGTAGTTCGACTGGTCGAATACGAACGAGAAGGTTTCGCCGGCGGATGCCTCGGTTGTTCCCAAGGCGAGGGCGAGAAGCAGGACAATCGAAGCCACCAGGCAACGCCCGATCGAGAGGCCCGGGACGAGAGGCTTGCGATCGCGATGGATGGGTTTGGCCGCCGTCCATTGGACGGAGCCGGCGGGATCGGCCCCCGCCCATCGTGGCAGGGGTCCTCGAGCTCCCGGCCCATGGGAGTGGGACCGGAGCGGCCCGATGTCCGGCCGAGGCCGTGATGCCACCACGCTCGCTGGCTGCCCCTGCCACGTCGATTCCATGCGGAATTCCCTTTGCAGTCACGGGAAATGATTTGAATTAAGTGCCGATGAGCGTCGGCTGGCTAGATAGGGCTATTGCGGCGATCGAGCCTTGCACAACCCACCGACACGGCGGAATCCACTCGGCACGGCCGTGGAACCATCCCCTCCGCGAGAGACCACACAGCATCGAGACAAGACGTCAGCTAATGTTATGTCTTTGCTTGAAATTTATCGTCTATCTGCAAAATCATGGACTGTATCTAGTGATCGAGCCATGGATCGCTTAAGTTGGGTGGTGATTCCCCGGTAGCGACCGCCCCAATTGACTGAAGCCAATGCCCGCCCTTCGAGAAAAGAGACTTGAGCTTGACGTGCAACGTTTGGAACTACCTCTGTGCTTTCACGCAGTGGTCGATGATCTTCCTGGAGGGGATCCATCAACCCATCGAGAGTCGGCTCTGTGCTCGGGAAATCCGACGATTCCGAATGAGTGGATTCGCGAGGAAATCGGGCGGGCTCGCATCAAATTCTCGGAGCTTCCATCCAGTCGCTTCCTCCGACGCGGCGGCAGACTGCCCGTTTCGGCGGTCGCGAGGGCGGAGCTCGTCATCCGGGCAGCAAACTGGCTCTCTATCGAAATCCGATGAGGCCATGGACGACTTACTGCGGCTTCGTGGACTGGAAGGCCATCTCGGACTTGGAGATCGCGGGAATGTTCTCGTCGGATCCCGGTCGGAGCCGGCTACAACAAGGGGTGGCACTCGCGCAACACTCCCACCGCGACCGCTGGCGAAGTCCCGGCCTCGGCTTGTCAAACAGGCACTCCGCGTACGAATCCCCGAGCCCTGTTACAGCACGGCATCGCACAAGATCTGCCCCTCCATCGCGCCCCACCCGTCCACTCGACACACGCCTTGTCGCCATCGACACGCATCTTCACGATACAACCGATCCGGCCCTCCCAGACCAGATGCGCCCACCCTCGACGACCGGAATCGGCACGATTGACGCCCAGTGATTGCATGCTACAATGCATTTGACCGGTAGGATTAGTCGCTGTGCACGGGTTGAGCGAAGGCGGAGTGGGAAAGTCGGGGAACTTGAGTGGACTTTGGCCCGGCAGTTGGACGCATTTAATGGGGCAGGGAGTCAATGCTTCTTCCCAACTGGAGGATGGGCCATGGAGTTCTGGACGGGACGCTTCGAAGACGGGAAGCTCGGAGGATTATCGCGAGGGCGACGCGGTGGTCGGAGGAGGGGGAGGCGGTCGCTGGTCTGTGACCTGGAGCGGCTGGAATCGCGGGTGGTCCTCTCGACGTTGACGTGGTCGGGGGCCAATTCGGCGACCGACGTCATCTGGTCCGACGCGAACAACTGGGTGAATAACACGGCACCGGTCGCCGGGAATGACCTGGTCTTCCCTTCCGGCGTGACCGGCGCCGGCCTGACCAACACGAATAACATCACCGCCAACACCAGCTTCAACTCGTTGTCGATCCAGAACAGCGGCTACACGATCAGCGGCAACACCGTGGACCTGGACACGATCGATGCCTCGCAGACCACGGGCAGCTCATCCTTCGGACTCCCGGTCGATCTCGGCACAACCGCCGGGTCGGTGACGGTGGACCACGCGGCGGCGACGCTCGTCATGGGCGGGGCGATCTCCGGGTCGGACGGGCTGACCAAGCTGGGCGCCGGCGTGCTCGACCTGACCGCCAAGAGCACCTACACCGGGACCACGACGATCAGTGCCGGCTCGCTGCATGTGGACGGGACCGGGGCCGTCGGGGCCGTCGCGGCGAGCACGGGCACGACGCTGGCCGGGACGGGGACGGTCGGCTCGATCACCACCTCCGATGCCATCGTCAGCCCGGGCGAGTCGGGCACCGGGATCCTCACCGACACCGGCGCGCTCACGCTCGACGCCAACTCCGCCTTCGACGTGACCCTCGACGGCGCCACGGCCGGCACGAATTACACCCAGTTGCAGGCCGGAGGCGCCATCGACCTGGCCAATGCCTCGCTCAACGTCACGCTCGGCTCGGGCTTCACCCCGACCGCCGGTGAGACGTTCACGATCCTGAACAACACCGGCAGCTCGGCGATCACGGGCACCTTCGGCGGCCTGGCCGAGGGCTCCACGGTCACGGTCTCGGGCCAGCAGTTCAAGATCAGCTACGTGGGGGGCACCGGCGGCTCTGGCAACTCCGTCGTCCTGACCTTCGAAGCCGTCACCACGGCCACCTGGACCGGCGGCGATGTCGCCACGAGCGACAATTGGTCCGACGCGAACAACTGGGAGAACAGCACCGTCCCGGCCACCGGGGATGACGTGGTCTTCCCGGCCGGCCTCACCGCGGGCGAACTGACCAGCAACAACGACATGACCGGCCTGGGCCTCACCTCGATCCTGATCCAGAACACCGGCTACGCGATCGGCGGCAACGCCGTGACGCTCGGCGGCGGCGTTGACTCCTCGCAGACCTCGACCACCGGCGGCGCCACGCTGAGCATCCCGATCACGTTCAGCGGCACCTCGGGGACCGTGACGGTCGACAACACCGGCGCCACCCTGACGATGAGCGGCGCGATCACCAGCACGGGGGGGGTGATCAAGCAGGGCTCCGGCATCCTCGACCTGACCGGCAACAGCGGCACCCTGGGCGCGACGGTGGACGCCGGCACGTTGCAGGTCGGTGGCACCATCGGCAACGTCGCGGCCAACCCCGGCACGACCCTGAACGGCTCGGGCACCGTCAGCGCCATCGACACCACGGGCGCCACCCTCAGCCCGGGCAACTCCGCGAGCACCACCGGGATCCTCACCGACACCGGCAACGCCGTGCTCAACACCAGCTCGACCTTCGACGCCAACATCAACGGCGCCACCGTGGGCACGAATTACAGCCAGTTGCAGGCCGCCGGCACGATCAACCTCAACGGCGCGACGCTCAGCACCGCGATCGGCGACGCCTACATCCCCACCGCCGATGAGCAGTTCACGATCATCGACAACACGGGGACTTCACCGATCACGGGCACCTTCGCCGGGCTGGCCCAGGGGGCGACGCTCAAGGTCTCGAACACCACGTTCTCGATCAGTTACACGGGGGGCACCAACAAGGACTCCGTGGTCCTGACCGCCCTGGCCGCCACCACGACCACAGTCAGCCCCTTGACCACCCCGCCGGTCTTCGGCCAGTCGGCCACGCTGACGGCCACCGTCGCGCCGACGACGACCGGCCTCGGCACGCCGACCGGCACCGTCGAGTTCCTGCTCAACGGGACCAACCTGGGCGCCGGCACGCTCAACGCCTCGGGCGTCGCCACGTTCGCGACCAAAACGCTGAGTACCGGCAGCAACTCGATCACGGCCACCTATTCGGGCGACACGAACTTCTCCACCAGTACGTCGACGGCGGTCTCGGTGACCGTGGCGCAGGCGTCGTCGAGCACGACGCTGACCGCCAGCCCCAACCCGTCGCTGGCCGGCGAGTCCGTGACCCTGACCGCGACGGTGGCGGCGGTCAGCCCCGGCTCGGGCACGCCGACGGGTTCCGTCGAGTTCGAGCTCAACGGGACCCAACTGGGCTCCGGGACGCTCTCCTCGGGCGTCGCCTCGTTCTCGACGACGAGCCTCGCCACCGGCAGCAACCCGATCACCGCGGTCTACCAGGGCGATACCAACTTCAAGACCAGCACCTCCTCGGCCGTGACCCAGGTGGTCGACGAGGGGGCCACCAAGGTCTCTCTCTCGGTATCCAACACCAATCCGTTCGGCCTCCAGCCGGTGACGTTCACGGCGATCGTCAATGTGTCCTCCGGCTCGGGCACGCCGACCGGCAGCGTGACCTTCTACGACGCCAACGGCAACGACCTGGGCCAGGCCACCCTGAGCAGCACCGATGTGGCCACGCTGAAGGTCTCCTCCCTCCCGGTCGGCAAGGAGTCGATCACGGCCGTCTATTCGGGCGACTCCAACTTCATCGGCGCCAGTTCCACGCCGGCCTCGCTGGTGGTCGGCAGTCCCACCGAGCTCTTCGTCAACCAGGTCTACATGGATATCCTGGGCGTCCAGAGCAACGTCGGCGCCAATCTCTGGATCGCCCAGATCAATGGCGGCTATCCCCCCAAGGTGGTCGCGAAGTACATACTCCAGAGCCCGCAAGCGAAGACCCAGGCGGTGGAGTATGCCTACGAGGCCCTGCTCGATCGCCTGGCGACGACGGCCGAGCTGAACCAGGTGCTGGCCGCGGGCAATTCGCGATCGCCCGTCCTGTACGCCACCATCTTCGGCTCCGAGGAGTTCTACAAGAAGTCGGGCGGGACGACCGACGGGTTCCTCAACGCGCTGGCCAAGGACTGGTTCGGCACCGCCTTCACGCCGGCCAAACAGGCCCGCCTCGCCTTGCAGCTCAGGCACGGCGTCTCCCGGTATCACCTCTCGTACAACGTGATCACCAGCCCGAGCGGGGTCCACGCCGAGGTCAACACGATCTTCTTCGACGTCCTCGGCCGCGACGCCAACGCCAAGGAGCAGGCGCAGTACGCCCCGATGGTCAAGCATAAGCAAGTCATCGACGTCTTCGCGAACCTGTTCTCCTCCCGCGAGTTCAAGACGAAGTTCGTGGAGATCACCTGATCGCAGCAGGCAGTAGGCAGTAAAGATCCGAGAAGACGAGGTTCGACGGAACTTTCTTCACTGCCTACTGCCTGACGGCCTGTTGCCCACCGCCTGTCAAGGCTTGGCCACGCCGATGATCGCGACGGCGAGCCGGCCGCCGGCGTCGCCCGACGGCTGCGTCTTCAGGTCGTCGGCCTTGGCGTGGACGACCAGGCCGCGGCCCAGGATCGAGGTCGGACCCTCGAAGGTCATCTGGTCGTCCTCGAGGTCCACGACCGCCTTGCCGCTCTCGTCCGCCTTGATGTTGCCCATGTCGCCGACATGCCGCTTCTCGCTCGCGTGCGAGGCGTGCGGCGCCTTGGTCGGGTTGAAATGGCCGCCGGAGGCCGTGCCGTCCTCGTTCCACACGCCGTATTCATGCACGTGGAAGCCATGCTCGCCCGGAGTCAAGCCGGTGATTTCGCCCTTGACGTGCATCCCGCTCGACGTCTTGGTGAACGTCAACGTGCCCGCGACCGTGCTCTTCGTCTTGGTCGTGGGGATCAGTTGGGCGGAGGCCTTGGTCACCGGGGGCGCCACGTCGGACTTCTCCGGCGCGGCGGCGTTGGTCCTCAGGCCCATCACCGTCAGGCAGATGAGCGAACTGACGGCCAGGGCGGCGATGCACTTCTTGATCGGCATGTCATGTCTCCTTGGTTGCGTGCGTCTGGATGATCGATCCCTATTCAGGTACGCCGGATGCACCTTAGCCTGACGAGGTTCGGCCCTCAAGGGGCTTCTGGGGACCGGGGCGATTCACATCGGACAGACCCATACCGAAGCAGCTCGGGGCGGTTGGCGCAAATTCTCCGGCGGCAACGAGGACTCGCCAGCAAATCCCGCACCCAAGCGGCCCGACGCGTGGACAATCGCACATCGTCGGGGGACAATATCGCTTTGTTCGTGGTCCGTCGTCCGTTGTCCGTTGTTAGTATTGATCGAACGCCAGGCGGGACGGTCGGGCAGGGGATATCACGACCGGGGCCATCACGTGACGGCATGGCACGGTACGACCACCGACCGAGAACACAGAGCAAGCCGAGGGCGCAAGTGATGGGCTCGTCGCTATACACCATGGACAATGGACGACGGACGACGGACGACGGACGACGGACAACGGGACTCGATCGTCACGACGAACGGCGGCGGGCCGGGGTGCCGACGGTCTCGGTCCTTCCCGGTCCGATCGGCCCGTCGCTGGAGCTGATCGAGAGCTGGGCGGCGGATCTCGAGCGGCCGACGGTGCTGGTCCGTCCGGAGCAGGCGGATGTCGAGGGCCTGGTCGTCCCCTGGGTCGACCGGCTGGCGATCGGGCGCGACCTGATCGATTCGGCGGTCGCCTGGCTGGCGGATCGGTCGAATCAGCCGGCGGGCCTGCTGGGACGCCGGCTCCGCGCGATGAGCGATTACGAGGTGGCGATCCTCTTCGACTCGACCGTGCACGGCGTCTCGGAATCGGGCGTCGAGCTGGTGGCCTTCCGCCTGATCGAGCTGGCCGCCCGGGGACTGCGGGGGTCCGGCCCGGGGCTGGCGCCCGAGCTCGACACGCTGCTCGACGGCCGGGGTCAGCCCGGGATCCGCCTGTTCCGCGCCCTGGGCGAATTCGTCCCCCAGGAATGCCTGCCCATCTTGACCGTCGCGCCCACCCGGCAAGAGGTGACGCATCTCGAAGGCATTGCGCGGCTGCTGGCCGCACTGGCCGAGGCCCAGCCCCTGGCCACGCTCGTCCTGATCGTCGAGCCGGCGCGGCTGGATGCCTACCTCGACCAGGCGCCCGAGTCTCACGCCAAGGCCCTGCTCCGCTCGGGGGTCGTGACCGACCCCGGTGGCGGGTGGCGGGTGGCGGGTGGCGGGTGGGAAGAAGAATCCGAAGGTCGGCAGGCAGGAGAAGGACGGAATCCCGCAGCCGGCGCCACACAATTGCAAGAACTCAACCCGCCACCCGCCACCCACCACCCGCCACCCACGGAAGAGGCTCGCAGCGCCGCCGAGCGGTTCCTCTTCGACCTGCTCGAGGCCCTGCCCGAGACGACCGGGCTGTTCGAGCTCAACGCGACGCTCAACTTCGCGTTCGGACCCGGCCGCCCGATCGAGGTTGACCTCCTCGCTCGCTCGCTCAGGCTGGTGATCGAGATCGACGGATATTACCACTTCCAGGATTCCGAAGCCTATCGCCGCGACCGTCGCAAGGACCTGGAGCTCCAGAAGCGAGGCTTCCTGGTCCTGCGGATCCTTGCGGACGACGTCGTCGATCGGCTCGAGGAGCTGCTGGAGACCCTGCTCTCGGCGGTCGCGTTCTGCCGTCATCAACAGGCAGCGAGGTAAGCGCACATGAATCCCGCGACGAATCACGCCGCGATCGGCCCCCTGGTCCTGGTCCGGCTGCTGGCCGCGGGCGAGAAGGGGGAATCGCCCACGAAGGTCCAGAAAGACCTCGAGCCGCTCCTGTCGCACCGATGGTCGGGAGTGCCCCTGGCCGGCGCCTTGAACCACGCGGTCGAGGACCTGAAGGAAAGCGGCCTGGTCACGTTCCTGCTCGGCAAGACCCGGAAGGCCGCGGCGAAGATCGTCCTGACGGCCGAGGGCCGGCGTCGGGCGCTCGAGATCCTGGGCGTCGCGACGCTCAAGCCCAGGACGACCTGGAACGTGCTGCGGAAGACCTATCTGCCGGCGAGCGTGCTGGGCCTGCCGGCGTTGACCGACGCCCGGTTCAAGGCGATGTCGTCCGATCCGATCCTCCGGGCGATCTTGCTCAAGCGGCAGCACGACCTGCCGACGGCCGAGGTCCCCAAGCTCGACGACGCCATCGACGCCCTGGTCTGGAAGCTGATCGGCTTCGAGGGCGAAGCGCGGAAGTTCACCCCGCAGAACGTCAAGGCGGCGGTACTCAACCGCGCCCTGGACGACGGCCGGGCGACCGACTTCAAGAAGGCCGCGAGCCGGCTGGTGGCCCGCGACGCCGGCGCGCGTCGCGACGACGGGACCGAGCTGCGGGACGCCATCCTCCGCGGTTGGATCGACCGGGAGGCAGTCCGCGAGCCGGACCACCCCGCCGAGACCCCCGACGGTGGCCCCGAAGCGAGAGATCGGCCCGGCCTTTCCCTCTACGCCCCCGAGACGCCCGAGCCCTCCGCCGAGGCCGAAGCCCTGTCGCGAGTGGGCCGGCCGGTTCACCTCTCGGCGTTCGCCGAGCGTGTCAAGGAGGCCGCCCGCGACTGCCCGACCGGCCGGTACGGCGACAACAAGGTCTTCATCGCGCACGTCTGGAGGATGCTCCAGTCCGACCCCGATTATTCGTGGATGGACCTCGACGACTTCAAGGAGCGGCTCGCCATGGCCAACAACGCCCGCCTGCTCGACCTCGGCCGGGCCGACCTGGTCCAGACGCTCGATCCCGACTCCGTCCGACTGTCCGAGCTGAACTACCTCAACGCCACATTCCATTTTATCCGAATCTGAAAGCGCTCTTTCATGGCGACATCCCCCATGAGTGCGAAACCGGTCGATGAATTGCGGGACGCTCGGGATGGGGGCGATCGGCGCGTCGGGGCGTTCTGCTCGGGCGGCCATGCCGGCCTGTTCCACCCGTTCGACTATGCCAACCAGGTCTGGAGGCACGACCCGTTCGACGTGGAGTCGATCCACGCCGGGGCCCGCGAGGCGTTCCGTCGGATCGTGGCCCGCGTGGGCGAGCCGGGCGGGATGACCGGCGGGCGAATCCTCCTGCTGCTGGGCGAGAACGGCTGCGGCAAGACCCACCTGATCCGCGCCTTCCGGAACGCGGTCCACTCCCGCGGCGAGGGCTACCTCGGCTACATGCAGATGACCGCGTTCACCGACCACTATGGCCGTTATGTCCTGCACAACCTCATCGAGTCGCTCGACCAGGCGTACCACGAGCCGGCGTCGACGACCAGCGGGCTGACGAGGCTCTCGAACGCCCTGGCCGATTCCCTCGAGGGCGGGTTGCCCCGCGAGCTCGTCGAGCTCCGCGACGGGGGCCTCGGCCAGGAGGAGCTGGACGACCGCGTCCGGGCGCTCGCCGATCGGATCGCGATGGACCCTCGGTTCGCCTCGATCGATTACGACCTGATGCAGGCGTTGTTGTATCTCCAGTGCAACGACGCCCGAATCAAGGGATGCGTCCTGAAGTACCTCCGGTGCGAGGAGCTGACCCCGCACGATCGCGGGCACCTCGGCGGCATCTTCGCCCGCAGGTACTCCGACGCGCCGAATTGGATGATCCAGCGGCTGGGCGAGCTGATGTGGGCCCTCGAGAAGGTCCCGCTGATCCTCTGCATCGATCAGCTCGAGGACATGGTTGACCTCGGCGACGTGCCCGTGCGGTTCCGCCGCGTGCTGGCGACGCTCTGCGACGTCGTCAGCCGGCTGCCGTCGGCGATCGTGGTGATCTCGTGCCTCGACGGCTTCTTCGAGGAGGTGAAGCGGCACCTGACCGCGCCGATCTCGCGTCGGGTCACGGCCGGCCCCGGGCCGATCGACCTCACCGCGCCCTGCGACCGCGACCAGGTGATCGACCTGATCGGCCGACGCCTGAAGGTCCTCTACGAATCCGCCGGGGTCCCCTTCGACCCCGATCGGCCGACCGACCCGCTCCCCGAGGCCCTGGTGGCCAAGCTCGTGGGCCTGAGCGCGCGCGACGTCCTCACCGAGATCGAGGGCTTCCGCGAGCGCTGCATCGCGAGCGGGAAGATCGTCGGATATCCCACCGACCGCCGCCCCGATCGCGGCCGGGACGACCGCGATCTCGATCGACAGGTGATCGAGATCGAACAAGTTTGGAATCAGCACCGATCGATCCCGATCGTCGTCCCGGCCGACGAGGGAGAGCTGGCATCCATCCTCGCGACGGCGATCGCGTCGTGCTCGGTCGAGCTCGAGCCTGTCGATCGCCTCGAGGCGTCGGCCGACGGCCGCTTCGTCGCGGTCGTGCGCCACGGGGCAGATGATTCTGTCGAACGCATGCTACTGGGGACATGCAACAAGGCGACCCAGGGGGGTGGGCTGAGCCGTCAGATCGACGAGGTCGTGCAGCGAGCCGGCGGGGACACGCCGGTCATCGTCCGGTCGACGGCGTTCCCGAGCAGCCCGAAGGCAGCGGTCTCGCAGCAGCTCGGCAAGCTGATTGCCGGCGGCGGCCGTCGCGTGGTCGTGGAGGACTCCGACTGGCGGACCATGATGGCGCTGGAGTCCTTCCGCCGCGACCGCGGCTCGTCCCCGGGCTTCGCCGCCTGGCTGGAGCGGACCCGGCCCCTGACCGGCCTGGCGTCGTTGCGGGCGATCCTGGCCCTCGATCGTCCCGTCGAGCCGAGGCCCTCGAACGGCAAGCCGGCGGCCAAGGCTCCGACGCCCGCCCCGGCGACACCTCCGAGGCCGGAGCCCGCCCCGGCCGCTCCCATGATCATCGGCACGACGAGCGACCGTCGCGGCGAACCGGTAACGATCGATCCGGCCGAGCTGACGAGGCATGCCGCGTTCCTGGGTGCGCCGGCAGCGGCAAGACGACGGCCGCGCTGGGCGTGGTCGAGCAGCTCCTGGTCCGGGGGATCCCTGCGATCCTGATCGACCGCAAGGGGGACCTCTGCGCCTACGCCCGGCCCGACATGGGCATCCGAAGCGGGCTCGACGGCGAGTTGGCCGACCGTGCCGACCGGCTGCGTGCCGCGGTGGACGTCGCCCTCTACACGCCGAGGCGGCCCGACGGCCGTCCGCTGTCGATCGCGGCCGTGCCCGCGGGACTCGGCGCGCTGCCGTCGCACGAGCGCGAGCAGGCCGCCAAGTTCGCCGCCGGCGCCCTGGCCGGGATGATGAATTACGGCGATACGAAGCGCGACCAGTCCTGCCTGGCGATCCTGACGAAGGCCATCGACCTGCTCAGCCGCGAGTCGCCGCAGGCCGCCGTCCCGATCGGGACCTTGGTCGAGTCGATCGCCGAGAAGGACCCCGCGCTGCTCAACGAGGTCGGCCGGCTGGACGTCAAGCTCTTCGACCACCTGGTCCAGGACCTGGAGACCCTGCGGCTCAACCGGGGAGACCTGCTCACGGCCGAAGGCGAGCCGCTCGACATCGACGCGCTCCTGGGCCTGGGCGCGCACGCGACGCCGGGCAAGACCCGGCTGACCATCATCAGCACCAAGTTCCTGGGCACGAACCCGGACGTGCTCTTCTGGGTCTCGCAGTTCCTGATGACGCTGGGGCGCTGGATCAGCAAGTCGCACGCCGCGGAGGGGAAGCTCCAGGCCGTGATCCTCTTCGACGAGGCCGACCTCTATTTGCCCGCGGTGCGACAGCCGGCGACCAAGGAGCCGATGGAGCACCTGTTGAAGCGGGCGCGATCGGCCGGCCTGGGCCTGCTCCTGGCCACCCAGAGCCCCGGCGACTTCGACTACAAGTGCCGCGACAACATCCGGACCTGGTTCGTCGGCCAGGTCAAGGAGGCCAACTCGATCGCCAAGATGAAGCCGATGCTCAGCGACTGCCGCGTTGACGTCGCCTCGCGGCTGCCCGCCCAGGAGCCCGGCGAGTTCTACCTGATCCGCGACGGCGAGGTCACGGCCTTGAAGATGCATCCCTCCGCCGTTGACCCACGGCAGATCCCCGAGGATGAGATCGTCCGCCTGGCGAGGCAGCGGTAGGCCGTAGGGTGCTCTGCGAGCACCGATCCTTTGTGGCGGCTCGAATCGGTGCTCGCAGAGCACCCTACAGTACTCTTGCCGCTTATGTCAACGAGAAGGCATCTCGTGATGGAACGCCGAAAATTCACCCTGCTCGACATGATGATTGTGGTGGCGGCCGTGGCGGCCGGCCTGTGGCTGCTCAGGCCGGCCCACTACTACGGTGGCCGCGGATGGTTCTTGACTCTGCTCAATGGAGACCCGAGCCTCGCCGGCATCTGTAGCATTCAACCCATGGTCGCGATCGGGACTCTGGCCCTCCTTATCCTGGAACTCCGCCATTTCCGCCCACCAGTCCGCCGGCATGCCCGTTGACCGGGATTCGTGGCATGCTCCGCCGTGGTCACAGTGATGCTGCTCGTGGGCTCGATGAACTATGCGATGCTCGTGCAGAAGCACGGCTCGAGGCGGGATTGGGCCGAATTCCAGAATGACCTGGGGTTATTGCCTGACCTTCAGCCATGGTCAATGCGGAGCGGCGGTGGCGTCCGCCTGGCTGACGCTCGCGCTGACCGGCCGATGGCGGCCGCGGCCGGATTGGCTCGACTGCGTCGGCCAGGCGCTGGGCATCTTCTGGATCGCACTCATACCCTTTATTTTAGTATAATCTTGTATCTTATTTTGATGGCGCAAGTGCGGACGCCGGCCCTCGCCGGGCTGGCTGATGGGTCCGAACGGTCGCAACTTTCATAGAGACATGAAGAGGCATGAGGTCCCGATGATCACGCTGCTGGAGCAACTCGCCGGATGGATGCAGAACAAGGAAGGAGAGCAGTGCGAGTTCAAAGAGGCCAAGAGGCATTACGATTTCGAGGAGCTCGTCAAATACTGCGTCGGTCTGTCCAACAGCGGCGGGGGCAAGATGATCCTCGGCGTGACGGACAAACGGCCGCGCCAGGTCGTGGGTTCTCGGGCATTTGATCAGCCCGAGCGGACGTTAAGGGGCCTTCGGGACCGGATTCGGCTGCGCATCGACTTCGACGAGATCCCGCACCCCGACGGCAAAGTGCTCGTATTTCACATTCCCTCCCGGCCCGTCGGCGTTCCCATCGAAGACAAGGGGATCTATTGGAGTCGTGACGGCGACAGGCTCGTGCCGATGGGAGAAGAGCAACTTCGACAGATCTTCGCCGAGAGCGGACGGGACTTCTCGGCCGAGACCTGCAAGGAGGCGACGCTCGATGATCTCGACCTCGATGCGATCGAAGATTTCCGGCGCCGTTGGATCGCCAAGTCCGGCAACGGCGCCCTGGCAGCCCTCTCGATGGAACAACTTCTCACGGACGCCGAGGTGCTCGTCGATGGACGCCTGACCTACGCGGCGATCATCCTCTTCGGGACCCATCGGGCCTTGGGACGCTTCCTGTCGCAAGCCGAGATGACCTTCGAATACCGCTCATCCGACGCGTCGGGACCCGCCCAGGGCGCAAGGATTACCGCGTCGGTTTCTTCCGCGCCTACGACGACCTCTGGAACACGATCAACCAGCGGAACGACCTCCAGCACTACCAGGATGGCCTCTTCATCCTGGATATCTCGACTTTCTCCGAACGGCCGATCCGCGAGGCCATCCTCAACGCCGTGAGCCACCGCGACTATCAGCTCGGATCGAACGTCTTCGTCCGGCAGTATCCGCGCCGCATCGAGATCACCAGCCCCGGCGGCCTACCCTACCCGATCACCTTGCAGAACATCCTGGACCGGCAGTCGCCGCGGAACCGCCGGCTCGCCGACGTCTTCTTGAAATGTGGTCTCGTCGAGCGTTCGGGTCAGGGAATGAACATGATCTTCGAGGAGTCCATCCGTACGAGTAAGCCGCTCCCGGATTTCACCAATACCGATCAATATCAGGTCTCACTCACGCTTCATGGAACGATCCAGGATCCGAATTTCGTCCGCTTCCTGGAGAAGATCGGCAACGAGCAACTCGCTAGCTTCTCCACGGCCGACTGGATGATCCTCGGCTATGTCGCCCGCGGCGAAAAAGTGCCGGATATTTACCGGCCTCGCATCGACAGGCTTTTGGAGCTCGGGACGATCGAGCGCGCGGGACGGGGTAAGCTCATGCTCTCCCGCCGCTATTACTCGTTCGTCGGGAAGAAGGGAGCCTATACCCGCAAGAAGGGCCTCGATCGTGAAACGAATAAGAGCCTATTGCTAAAACACGTCGAAGAGAACGCCACCGAAGGAAGCCCCTTGCAGGACCTCATGGACGTACTACCTTCCTTGACTCGCGGCCAGGTGCAGATCTTATTAAGAGAGCTCAGAGGAGAGGGAAAAGTTCATTCGGTGGGACTGACCCGAGCGGGTAAGTGGTATCCTGGTCCAAGCCAATCGAGCATGGAATGAGTGACTGCTTGCGGCTCTCCGGGAGAAGCAATTGGTAGCAATCCGACGCAGTTTCTTAGCAATCCGCCTCCAGGCCTGCAGCGCAAACACCCATCAAAGCTAGTCTTACGGCGAGCACTATTGCTACAGTGAATCTCACTCGACAGACTCCTCGGCGTATATTTGGGAACGAGACTCGAGACCACTCATCATCGCGTGCTATTTCGATCCGCCTTCGAGCTTCGCCAGCGCCTCGGTTGCGACCGCGCGCACGCCGGTCTCCGGGTCCTTCTCCGCGAGCGCGCGGACGGAGGGGATCGCGGGCGCGGCCTTGGCGCCGAAGGGGACCAGGGCCTTGAGCGCGGCCTCGCGGGTCAGTCGCTCGGCGGAGGCAAGCGCGGCCGCGAGGGCGGTCACGGCGTCGCCGGCGGCCGGCGTGCCCGGGGCGATCCGGCCCAGGGCGTGCGCGGCGGCGTCGCCGTCGCGGGTGGGGGCCTTGCTGGCCGCGGCCTCGTTCAGGAAGGCGATCAGGGCCGGGACGGCCGGCGCGGCGGCCGATCCGAAGTCGCCCAGGGCATGCGCCGCCGGGCCCTTCCGTTGCGTCGGCCCGGAGCGTACGACCTCGGCCAGGGCCGCGATCGCCTCGCCGGCCGATGCCGTCCCGGCGCGATCCGGCCCAGCGCCTCCATCGCCGCCTGGGCCGGGCCCGAGAACGAGGCATAGACCGTCCGATCGACGACGCGACGGTCGGATTCGTCCGCCTCCTTGACGATCGCGATCAAGGCCGGGGTGGCCAGGCGGGGGTCGGGTTGCAGCCCACTGAGCAACGTGACGATCCGCATCCGGACGTCCCGGTCGGGTGTGCCGATCGCCGCGATCAATGCGGCGCGACCGCCGAAGTGAGCGCGGTCGGCCGGATCCGGCCCATCGCGTCGATGCACGCGACGCGGGCCGACGGCTCGTCATGGGCCAGGTGCTCGAGCAGGATCGGGATCAAGGGATCCAGCCCGCTCCGGTAGTTGACCATCGCCGTCACCGCCGCCGCCCGGTTGGTGGGCGATTCGTCCTCCATCGCCGCCAGGAGCGACCGCGGCGGGCCCCCCGAGACCCGCGAGGCCATCGAACCCATCGCCGAGATGGCCGCCAGGCGGACCGACGCGTCGCGGTCCTGGAGCAAGCCGGTGATGCCCTCGGCCGCCGTCTCGAGATCGAGGGCGGGCCCGGCCTTCTCGCCGCCCTGGCGCGAGCCCCGTCCCGACCCGCCGGGCGTGGGCACGGCCATGACGATGCTCCCCAGCGAGGCGGCGGCCGCGCCACGGACCTCGGCCTCTCGATCCTTCAATAACCCGAGCAGGCCAGCCCACACATCGGCCATGGCGGCCGCCTCGGCCTCGCTGCCCGCCACATAGGTGCCGACCAGACCCAAGCTCCGGGCCGCCGCGGCGCGGACGCCGGCATCCGGATCCCCCAGCGCCGGGACCAGGCAATGCAGCGACTCTCCGCGGTGGCGGAAACCCAGGTCGGTGAGCTGGTTCACCGCGGCGATCCGATCCGATGGGCTGCGGGCCTGAAGTCCCCGCGCCGCGGTGAGCACCGGATGGTTGTGGTCCCACAGGACCCGCCACGACCAGAAGAACGCGCCCCCGCAGAAGGCCAGCGCGACGACCGCCTGGACCACGGCCGCCCGTCGCCGACCTCCGGCACCGACCTCGGAGACTTCGGGGTTCGTCGGCCCCTCGCCGCTCGTGCTCATTCGGTCATCCTCGATCGCGATTCCGCGGGAGTCCGGGAGAATTTCGAGACCGCCTTCAAGGATATTCCGACTCCCCGACGCCGACCACTGGCCGCCGGGAAAATCGACGGGCGCACCCGAGGGCCCTCGACCATCGGTTGCACTCCGATATCCCCATCGTGTCCAATAGATGTCGCACGCCCGGATGAGAGGCTCGACCCCATCCGCCCGGCATCCGATCGAGAGTCCCGGCTTCGAGGTGTTATGCGAGCGACGATGAGATCGACGAAGTATCATCCCGAAGTCCCGGCGCCCTCGCGCCCCCGTATGCCACGATCACTCCGGACGCTCTGCCTGCTGGCGGCCCTCGTCGCCGGCTGCTCCGAGCCGAATCGGTACGTCGAGCCGCCGCCGCCGGAGGTCACGGTCGTCCGGCCCATCCGGCGCGGGGTGACGAACTACCTCGAGGTCACGGGGACCGCCCAGCCGGCCATGGCGGTCGACATCCGCGCGCGGGTCCGTGGCTTCCTCAAGGAGCGGCATTTCAAGGAGGGCTCGCTCGTCAAGGAGGGGCAGCTCCTGATGGTCATCGACGAGGTGCCGTTCCGCCTGGCGCTCGACCAGGCCCGGATGCGGCTGGCCGAGGCCGAGGCCGCCTCGCGGAAGGCCAAGCAGTCGCGCGCCCGGGAAGTCGCCGAGGCGCAGCTCGACCTCGACCTGTCGCAGCTCAACCTGGCCCGGACCGCCGAGGCGCGCCAGCGCACCCTGACCGGCCGAGGCGCCGGCACTCGCGAGGAGATGGACACCGCCGAGGCCAACCGCAAGAAGAACGAGGCCCAGGTCGAGGCGACCCGAGCCCAGCTCGACCAGGCCGAGGCCGACTACCAGACCAACATCTTCGCCGCCGAGGCCAACGTCGGCTCGGCGCGGATGATGATCCGCAACGCCGAGATCGAGCTGGGCTATTGCCGGATGTACGCGCCGATCGACGGCCGGATCAGCCGGATCAACCTCCACGTCGGCAACCTCGTCGGCGACGGGCAGGCGTCGCTGCTGGCGACGATCGTCAAGATCGACCCGATCTATGCCTATACGAACGTCAGCGAATCCGACCTGCTCCGGTATCGGAGCCTCGTCGGCTCGACGGGCGTCTCGGGGGCGAGCGAGGCCGCGATGCCCATGGAGCTGGGCCTGGCCGACGAGCGGGGCTATCCCCACCGGGGCCAGGCCGACTACCAGGAGCCCGCCGCCGACCCGGGCACCGGCACCATCCGGCGTCCGGGGCGTCTTCCCCAACCCCGACGGCGCGATCCTGCCGGGCTTCTTCGTCCGCGTCCGGATCCCGGCCGGACGCAAGGAAGACGCGCTGCTGGTCCCCGAGCGTGCCCTCGGGACCGACCAGGCCGGTCCGTTCCTCCTGGTCGTCGGCAAGGACGACCTCGTCGAGTATCGCCCGGTCAAGGCGGGGGCGCGGTTCGACGAACTGCGGGTCGTCGAGGGCAAGATCGGTCCCGACGACCGCGTCGTCGTCGAGGGGCTCCTCCTGGCCCGTCCCCGCTTGAAGGTCACCCCGATCCTCGAGGCGAAGGACGCCAAGGCCGTCGCCGCCGCCGACCCATCCACTCGCCCCTGAAGCCTCGGACCTTGTGAAAGAATCGGATTACAGATCGCGGATCGCGAATTCATAAGTCCCCATTGCTTCTGGCTTTATATCTATTCGCAATCCGTAATCCGTCATCGATTCATCCACGACTTCTCATCGGATCAAAGCATGTTCTCTCGCTTCTTCATCGAGCGGCCGATCTTCGCCAACGTCATCGCGATCATGACGATGATCGCCGGTGCCGTCGCCCTGTTTCGGCTGCCCGTCGAGCAGTTCCCCAGCATCACGCCGCCGACGGTCGTCGTCTCGACGGCCTACCCGGGCGCCAGCGCCGGTGCTGTCCGACGCCGTGGCGTCGCTCATCGAGCAGGAGGTCAACGGGGTGGAAGGCATGCTCTACATGTCCTCCGCCTGCTCGAACGACGGCTCGTACCGGCTGACCGTGACCTTCGAGATCGGCACCGACCTGGACAAGGCCCAGGTCCTGGTGCAGAACCGACTGGCCGTCGCGCAGCCGCGGCTCCCGCAGGAGGTGCAGCGACTGGGCGTGACGGCGCAGAAGCAGGCGACCAACTTCCTCATGGCCGTCGCGCTGACCTCGCCCGACCATCGCTATGACGAGCTGTTCCTGGGCAACTTCGCCACGCTCCGGGTCAAGAATACGCTGATCCGCATCCCCGGCGTGGGCAACTGCGACGTCTTCGGCGGCAGCCGGTACGGCATGCGGATCTGGCTCGACCCGGAGAAGC
Organism: uncultured Planctomycetota bacterium; assembly: GCA_963777695.1. Lineage (GTDB taxonomy): Bacteria > Planctomycetota > Planctomycetia > Isosphaerales > Isosphaeraceae > CAVZRC01. The sequence goes on along the minus strand of CAVZRC010000004.1, from coordinate 2,624,625 downwards.
TCAAGGCCCGCGACCTGTCGACCGAGGACGTGCTGGCGGCGATCCGCGAGCAGAACGTCCAGGTCGCCGCCGGCCAGGTCGGCCAGTCGCCGGCGCCGGCGACCCAGGGCTTCCAGTACAACGTGACGACCCCGGGCGCCTGGCCGACCCCGAGCAGTTCGGCGACATCATCATCAAGGCCGACGACGCCGATCCCCAGGCCGCCCGATTGACCCGCGTGCGTGACGTCGCCCGCGTCGAGCTGGGGGCCGAGGGCTACGACCAGTGGAGCGAGATCGGCGGCCGGGCCGCGGCCGGGCTCGGCATCTCGCTGCTCCCCGGCGCCAACGCCCTCGACGTCGCCCGCCGGATCAAGGCGGCCATGGAGGAGATGAAGCCCGGATTCCCCGACGGCCTGGAATACTCCATCCCCTACGACACCACGCCCTTCGTCGAGGAGTCGATCCGCGAGGTCTACAAGACCCTCATCGAGGCCGGGCGTGCTCGTGCTGATCGTCATCCTCCTCTTCCTCCAGGACTGGCGGGCCGTGCTCGATCCCCGCCACGACCGTGCCGGTCACGATCATCGGCGCCTTCGCCGCGATGGCGGCGCTGGGGTTCTCGGTCAACATGCTGACCCTCTTCGGCCTTGTGCTGGCCATCGGCATCGTCGTCGACGACGCGATCGTCATCGTCGAGAACGCCGCCCATCACATCGACCGCAACAAGATGCCGCCGAAGCAGGCGACGATCCGGGCGATGTCCGAGGTGATCGGGCCGATCATCGGCATCACGCTCGTGCTGATGGCCGTCTTCCTGCCGACGGCCTTCATCAGCGGCATCATCGGCCAGCTCTACCGACAGTTCGCCCTGACCATCGCCGCCACGGCGATCATCAGCGCCATCAACGCCGTGACGCTCAAGCCGGCCCAGTGCGCCGTCTATCTCCGCCCGACCCGAACCCGGCACAACATCATCTTCCGCGCCTTCAACGCCGTCTACGACCGATGCGAGTCCGCCTATACCAGGGCGATCCGCCGGACCGTTCGGCATGTCGTCCCGATGCTGACGCTGTTCGCCGGCCTCACCGCGCTGACCGGCTGGTGGTTCACGCGACTGCCGACGGGATTCCTCCCGACGGAAGACCAGGGGTACGTGATCGTCGGCATCCAGCTCCCGGACGCCGCCTCGCAGGCGCGGACGCGCATCGTCGTCGACGCCGTGAGCTCGATCCTCAAGAAGACGCCCGGCGTCGAGAGCTGGTTCCTGATCGGGGGCATGTCGATCCTCGACGGCGCGGTCGCGTCGAATGCCGCGGCGATGTACATCACCTTCAAGCCGTGGTCGGAGCGCACCGGCCGCCCGGGCCTGAGCCAGGAGGAGCTGATCGAGACGATCCAGGGCCGATGCAAGGCGATCCGCGAGGCATCGATCTTCGCCTTCCCGCCGCCGGCGATCGAGGGTCTGGGCGTCGCGGGCGGCTTCCAGCTCCAGGTCGAGGACCGCAACGGCGTCGGGCTGAAGGAGCTCCAGCAGGTCGTCGAGGAGATGGTCCGCGACGGCAACGGCCAGTCGGGCCTGAAGGGGCTCCAGAGCAGCATGCGGGCGGGCGTCCCGATGATCCGCGCCGAGGTCGACCGCGTGAAGGCCAAGAGCCTGGGTGTCCCGCTCGACCGGATCTTCGACACGCTCCAGACCGAGCTGGGATCGGCCTATGTCAACGATTTCAACAAGTTCGGCCGGACCTGGCAGGTCCGCGTCCAGGCCGACCAGCGGTTCCGCATGGAGCCCGAGGACATCCGTCGGCTGGAGGTCCGCAACAAGCAGGGGCGGATGGTCCCGCTCGGCACGCTCGTGACGCTGGAGAAGACGCTCGGCCCTCAGGTGATCCCGCGATACAACCTGTACCCGACCGCCTCGATCAACGGCAACGCCGCCCCCGGCTCGAGCTCGGGACAGGCCCTGGACCTCATGGAGCAGATGGCCCGTCGCAAGCTGCCGCCCTCGATGGGCTTCGAGTGGACGGGCATGTCCTACCAGGAGAAGCGCGTCGGCTCGCAGGCGATCTATATCTTCGCGATGGCGGTGCTGATGGTCTATCTTGTCCTGGCGGCGCAGTACGAGAGCTGGACGATGCCGGCGGCGGTCATCCTGGTGGTCCCGCTGGCCCTGCTGGGCACGGTGGCGGCCGTCTCGATCCGGGGCATGGACAACAACGTCTACACGCAGATCGGCATCGTGCTGATCATCGCGCTGGCGAGCAAGAACGCGATCCTCATCGTCGAGTTCGCCCACCAGCTCCGCGCCCAGGGCCGGCCGATCCTCGAGGCGGCCGTCGAGGCCGCGCGGCTGCGATTCCGCCCGATCCTGATGACCTCGTTCGCCTTCATCCTGGGCATCTGGCCGCTGGTCAACGCCACGGGCGCCGGCGCCGCCAGCCGTCGGGCGCTGGGCACGGCGGTCTTCGGCGGCATGATCGCCTCGACGGTCCTCGCGGTGTTCTTCGTCCCCGTCTTCTTCGTGGTGATGCAACGCCTGAGCGAACTCCGTCGACCGCCCAAGCCGCGGCCGGACGACCGGCTCGCGATCGCCGAGACGAATGGCATACCGGTGCACTGACGTCAAGTCCGACCCTTGCTCTCGCGGCGTAGGACGGAATTCATTCCGTTTCTTCCTCCGCCTTATGTCTATGATGGATGAGGAAGTCGTCCTCAAGGCCCAGTTCCGCCCTCGGGGAGTTACCCGGCATCCTCCATAACATCATGGCCTTCCGCGACCGACTTGAGCCGTCGAACTGGTATTGATCGAGGGCTTCGGCTCGCCAATCGATTGAGCAGAAGCGAGCGCCGAGCACGGCCATCCCGAGCGATGCAATCAGTCGTCCGCGCGGTACGACCATCCCCAGCCCAGTCCGATGTCCAGGTCCGACCCGATGATCGGGTCGAGAGCGCGACGAGTTGGTGCCGGTACGAACTCGAACGAACCCGGTCGGTCCGCTCGGATTCGGACCGATTATCAGGCCGACATTTCCCGAGACGGAATCGACGGCCGCGCAGTCGCACGGGGAACACACCGACCTGCTGAGGAAGGCCCACGGAATTCCCGGCGGCGACTTGATCGGCGAGGCGGTCGAGGCTCGGTCGGGCGACGAGGAAGGCGAGACGGAGCGGCCAGAAGGTCAAGAGCATCAAGAAGGGCAGCACGGTCAGGCCGAAGACCGAGAGCCCGGCCGTCGCTCCCGCTCGCCTCGGGATTGCTCCCGCTTGGGTCGACAACCGGACCCAGGCCGCCCCGATGCCGCCGATCATCGGGACGGCGATGACGCAACCATGCGAAGAACAGGAACATGAGAATAATATAATCTGGAACGATGCAAGAAATGGCATATAAGGCATTGATCGCGATCGCCAGGCCCCAGAAAGCGAAGCACGCCACTCGTCTTCGCCCCCGGAGCACGAGCCAGATGGCACCGGCCAGGATGAGGCAGGGGATGAAGAGCACCATCGCGACCACTCCCCAGGAGTTGACGAGGGCGAGCAGGATCGCCACGCATCGCGACGGCGATCATCAGACTCCCGATTGTGAACCGCAGGCGGGTTTGCCGCATGGCCGGGGCTCCTTCGATCTCGATTGGCGACGGCGAGGTGACTGGCGCCAAGACGCATCGCTCCAACGTCGTTCCCGGGGACGAGATCTTCATTCCGGCCCGCCGCCAGGCGACCCTGACTTCGCGCGAAGGCGAGCGTGATTCAGTCTCGTGCAACCGCCGTACGGGAATGCCTCGCTTCCGAGGACCGGCGCGCTTCGAAATCGTGCGATCTCTTCCTTCATCTGATTGATCAGCTTCTTGAGCGACCGGAGGGTCAGCTCCTGAATGTGGTGATCCTCGCCCGGATCCCTCGTGACCGCCTGGTAGCGCAGCTTCGAGCGATTGGAGCTTTTCGCGAGTGACTTCGACCTCGCGTTCGTCTTTCAGTTCCATGATACGATCTCGATCATGCCCTTGGGATTGAAGTGCCGGTCGGTGCCGAAGACGGTGCCCACCAATTCGCCCCAGCCGTCCTCCCGCACCAGGTGAATATCGAGGAAAGGTAATCCCTGGATCAGCTCGCGTTCCGCGGTCGCATCGTGCGGGAAACCCGGACTGATGAGCAATGCACAATCGATGTCGTTGGGTTCAGGCACGTCCGTCACGAAGCTCCCATTGATGACGATTCGCTCGACACCCGCGCGTTTGGCCAAGTTCAACCAGCCACCAGAGTGACTCCGTCTGCACCTGCCTGAGTTCCGACTCGCGTCCGAAGCGGCCCTCAATCTCATCGAGCGTGGCCCGGTGGAGTCCTGGTGGCAAATACCCATTTTCCTCGAAAGGTGGGATCATCTCGGTGGCGTGCCCGGTGACTTGTTGATCGGGAATATCCGCTATCTTAGCATCTTGCGGCCCTTCAAGGCGAGGATCCTGATCGGCCCGGCTCCTCGCTCGACCGACCCGACTGCCGCCGCAAGGGCACGTCCCACCCGACGGCGCCCGCGTCGTCGGGCCCGCCCTTCATCGATCGTTTGGGTTCGTACTCGCCATGTTCGTCCTTGCGATTCGGGCCGATCGAGTAGACCCGGAGCTGTCCGTCTCGACGCTCCATGCGGAACGCCCCGCCCGAGAAGGGGTTAACGGGCGCGTCTGGCAGGATGTCCCGGTCGATGGCCGCGATCGACGCCGGCCAGTCGCCCGACTTGCGGCGGTGCCGCTCGGCGGCCAGCAGGATCGCCGTGGCCCCCAGCTCGCAATGGTATCGCGAATGGGACGAGCCTTCCGTGGCCATGGCCGGCATCAGCAGGATGGGGAGCGTCGCGATGAAGAGGCCGACCCGGCTCCGCCGGGTCTGGTCAATCCTGGCCTGCCACGCCTCCCAGAGCGCGGGACGCTCGGCGGCCGGCCGCCGAGCGATGGCCACGGCCCCGTTCATCCATTCCAGCGCGATGGCCCGTTGATAGTCGCACCACAGACCTCCCCAGGGGCCGCGCCCGGCGAGCGAGACGAATTGACCGGTACTCGAGCCGACGTCGCCGAGCGCCGAGGTCGGCATTTCGCCGGCCCCGACCCGCCGGATCAGCTCGGTGAGCATGGCCCGTTCCCCCCTCATGGCGTGGAGCAAGAGGGGCTGCGCCAGCTCGTCGAGGATGAGCGATTGGAGCCGCGCCAGCGCCGCGTCGGACGGCTCGCCCTGGGCCATCGCCAGCCGTGCGGATCTCATCCCCATCGCGCCGATCGCGATCCGGACGAGCTGGGAGATGGCGAACGGCTCGTCGCCGATCGAACGCGTCGTGCCCAGGATCGCGCGGCACGAGTCGAGCGCGCCGTCGAGATCGCCGTCGTGGGCCCGGATCGCCACGTCCGCGGCCAGGAGCCGACCCACGGTGCGAGCCTCCTGCGTCTCCGTCAAGCTCGCGTCGAGGAGTGTGGGCCCGAGCTCCAGCTCATGCCGGCCCCGGGGATCGTCGGCGACGATCCGGGCGATCTGGACCGCCTCGTCGAGCGCCTCCAGCTCGACGCGGAGCACCTCGGCCGTCGCGTCGTCCAGCCGGACGTTCTCCGCCCGATCGTGCATCCGCTCGAGAGCCTTCGACACCTCGGTCGGAGGCGGAGGCGGCGTCCCGGGTGGGCCCTTGGGGGCGGCCGGCCATCCCTCGGGCATCCGCTTGAGCACTTCAGCAACGACCGGCGCCGAGTTCTCCTCGTCGGGCACGGGCTCGCGGTGGGCCATCAGGTCGTCCAGCCGCCAGTACGGATCGTCGCGGTCGGCCGCGACGGTCACCTCGGCGAACTGGCCCTCGACAATCCACCACAGGTAAATCCCGGTCCCGATGGCGGCCACCAGCATCACCAGCGTCGGGACGATGACCACCCAATGCCAGACCCGGAACCGCGACGGGGCCGACGCGACGGGCACGACCTTCTCCCGCCCCTTGCCGAACAGTCGGATCGGCCGGTGCATCGCGCCCGACAAGGAAGACAGCCGGGACGCCCCCGGCCAGATCCGCACGATCACGCCCCCGATCAGCCCGACCACCGCCCCGATGACGCCGCCCGACAGCGCGGAGACCACGCAGCCCCCGATCGTGCCGAACACGATCCTCAAGACATTCCAGACCCCGCCCGGCTCCAGTCCGAGCACGGTCGCGACGAGGCCGAGCCCCAGCAGCAAGGCGCTGATCGGCCCGATCACATACGACACGAACTTGAATCCCGCCACCGCCCCCCGCCACGACGATTGCAGCAGGCCCGGCCTCGTGTCCTCGGGGGAGACCTCGTCCAATTCGAATTCCACTTCGTTCGCGTCCATCGCTGGGCGATCTCCGTGACCTGCGTCTCACTTGAGCCGCGCACTGAGCCAGCGCAAGGCCGGCCAGAAATCGTCCACCAGGGTCGAAAGCATGAAGATTTCCCCCGATGTGGATTGAAGCACGAGCCCGGCGGGATCGTTCCGCACGCGATTCAGATCGCTCCAGCGGGTGAGTGATCCGTCAACGTCCGAGTGACGGCGTATGCCCTCCCGCTCGATGACGAGCCCGCCCCCCATCGCCAAACGGATCTGCTGGAAGATCGCCATCGCATGCTGTATGGTGTACAGCCCTCTTCGCCTCATCCCTGGCCTCGGCAGCAGGATCACCCCGAACAGAAAGGCCACGACACCCGGGTAAATCAGGACCAGGAGCCGGCCCAACTCGATCCGGAAGGCCACGGCTTCGCCGCGCCGATCCGATCGTCGAGCCGGCTCACCATCTGTCGGATCAATGTGATCTCCAGGGCACCGCGTACCATCGTGAACCATGCGACCTCCAGCGGCAGTTGCACGCGACCGCCCGACCGCCTGCCGAGGACGCACGCGAAGTCTTCCGGGGTAGGGACCAGCCGCACCGAGATCACATCCTCGAAGAGGAGGACCTGCTCGGCCCGACCTCGCCGGATCGTCACCCGATCCCGGTCGATGACCACCTCGAGCGACGCCCGACGGCGATAATCCCGGTAGCCCCAGATGGCCACACCGACGCCCATCAACGGCAGCAATACCACGAAGGCCAGACCGCCGAGGTCCTTGGACCCGGACACCCCGAGCGCCTCCAGGCCGAACATGAGCGGGACCGCGATGAAGAGCGCCAGGATGAGCGCAACGAACGGGGCGACCACCAGATAAACCAGGCAGCCGACGAGTTTGCTCGCGGACTCTCTCCGATAAACGGCAGGGATGGCCGTCATGATGGTGATCGTCCACTCACGTTATCCGCTCCCCCCGAGACTGAGGACGCGCCCCCTTCCGATCTGACCCTTCCCCATCGCGATTTCGGGAGACGAGGGACGTCACCAGCTCGCGCAGCGTCCCGATCTCGATCGAGGTGACCGAATACGTGAAGGTGAGCGGGGCAGGGGCCGGCTGATCCGGCTTGGTAGACGGTAGGGACACCCGAGCCGTCTTCTTCTCGGAGATCGTCGGCGTCCCTTCGGGGAAGATCACGTCGTCTGGAAGGGTGACGTATGGCGTCTTCCCCACATCGCGGAGCGGCATCCGGCCGCGTCCGGAATGGAGGACCGCCAGGAATGTTGACCCTTCGCGCTTCTTGAGGAAGAGCACGACACGCTCGCCTTCCTCGGCCGACGTCGTGTCGCAGGTCCAGGTCGGCGAGGCGACGTATCGGATCTCGCGGCAAGCAGTCCCCTTCCATGTCTCGACGACCCGAGCGGTCGCCACTTCCACGGGGGGAAGCCAATCCTCCTCGGGTTTCAGATCGACGGGACCGGCCTCGACCTTGGTGACCGTCGCCACCACGATCAGGTCGCTACGGGCGATGAGGGCTTTCAAGTCAACGGGGATCACGGATGCTCGCGTGTCCTCGAGCATCAACACGAGGACGAGTGGGACGAGAACACCAGTGGCCCGAAGGATGTCACGAGTTCCCATGGCCGGTCTCACCCCCGCCTTCGTTGATGTGTTCGTCGTCGCTCGTCGAAGCGAGATCCCGCCTCGAGGACGGGCGGGCTGTACCGCGGACGTCGATCTCGCCGATCAATCCCCGGGGACCGAAGGGATTCAAGGGTCGGGGCGATCGCTTCGCCGGTCCGTCCCCGGAATCGTCGCGAGGGCCGGGCAAGCCGGGGGACCTCCCTCTCCGCCGCCCGACGGCCCATCCCCACCGACCGGGACCGGCACTGGAGGTACCACCCCGGCCAACGTCGAGACGGCCAGGCCCCCCGGTAGCACGATGGACTCGCCCCGTTTGCGACTCAGGATCAACATCCCTGCGCCTCCAGAGAGGTGTAGCTCGGACAGAACCCCGCCCGCCCCCATTCTAACGGACGCGGCCCTCGGATCGCGACGGCTGCTCGCGGATCTCCCGCCAGAGTTCCTCACGATACACGCCGACCTCGGCCGGCGCCGAGATGCCCAGCCGCACCGTCTTGCCCTCGATGGCGACGACCGTGATCGTCAAATCGCAGTGCGGCACCAGGATCCGTTCACCCAGCTTGCGACTCAGGACCAGCATCGAAATCCCTCCTTGTTCCCCGCGTCGTCCAGGATGTTCAGCAGCCCCTCTCCGGCCTTGCGATGGAAATTTGTACCCTATCTCGAATGACTTCGCAAGACAGGAGGCCAGGATTCGACCGCGCGAAGTCGAGAGGACCATATCGAACACCTCCGGAAGGCGCGCGATGGAGTCTTCCCGCACCCGGACAGCACGGTCCGGGGCGCGGTCGAATCCCAGCTCGGGGCGTCCCTGGATCGCGGCGATCACCCCCTGGTCAGTGTTTCGGGTCCGCGCCCCTGTTTCTGATCCGAGATCAGGGCCTGCCGCCCTGGTCCGGCACCAGCGGGGCGAACCAGCGGATCAACTCATCGCGGTTGGGCGGATCGAATCCCAGGAGCGTCTGGAATTCCTTGCGCGCGGCCTCGAGGTTCTTGAGATGGAGCTCGCCCCGGACGAGGAGCTGGCGCGTTTGAACGCGGTTGGGGTTCAGGCGGATGGCCGCGCGGCTCTCGTCGGTCGCGCCGCGCCAGTCGCGAACCTGGGACAGCAGGAGGGCCAGCTCCGCGTGGTAGAGTTCACGCCAAGGATTGATGGCGATGGCGCGGCGCCAGTAGGCAATGGCGTCCTCGCGTCGCCCCGCGAACGTGGCCTGGTACGCCGCGTGCATCAGGGTCGATTCCCGGTTCGGTTCCCGGGTCAGGGCCGTCCGGAAGGCAGCCAGGGCCTCTTCGCGCCGGCCGAGCCGGCCCAGGACGATTCCCTTCGACTCCCAGGCCGTCACGTCATCCGGCCGGCCCAAGAGCGCCGCTTCGAGCAGGGGCAGGGCCGCCGCAGCACTGCCCGTCCAGTCATCGCACAGTGCCAGCCCCACGCCGACGTCGCGTTCGACCTCGGCTCGCTCGCGCTCATCCATCAGCGCGCGGTGAAAAACCTCCAGGTGGCCCCGACCGCCGCTGGGCTCGGGGCCGGCTGCCGGCGCCCGATCGGGCTGGGACGCGCCGCGGAGTATGCGATGATCCGTGATGGCAACATGGATGACGTCGGAGCTGCGCGGCGCTCGGCATATGGCAGCTCACGCAGTCGTCGTCGCGGCTCCGCTCCAGCCGGACGGCCGTCGGGAGGCTACAGCCCCGATCGGCGTGGCACTCCAGGCAGCGACGACGGTAGTAGGCGACCTGCCCACCGGGTTCGGGCAGCCGATGCGGATCGTGGCAGGATGTGCATCCCAGCGCGCCCTGGCTCGCACGGAAGCAGCGGCTCTCGTGCATCTGCTCGACCTGGCCGACGAACCGCTTCTCGCTCGCCCCGTCGGCCGTGTCGAGCACGGTCCAGAACTCCTGGAACGGCAGACCAGGCCGGTAATCCTCTTCGCGGCGATCGAGTCGCAAGACGCGCTGATGGCCGCTCAAGTGACACTGCTCGCAAACCGCATCCCGCAGCGAGGGCTTGAGGGAATCCGGGTTGACGATCGTCATGTCCTGGCCGTTGACCTCTGCCGGACGCCGGACGTGCAGCTCGCCAGGCCCGTGGCACCGTTCGCAGCCGATGGCATGGCCATGGAAGATCGGCTGTTGATACCGGTTGATCGTACCACGCACCGGATCGAACTGGTTCGCGTGGCAGAAGAGGCACTCCTCCGCGATCGGCCGGTTGAAGTGCAGGTTGATCCTCTCATAGCCGGGGGCCAGGTCCCATCGTTGGCCCGCGGGTACCAATTGATCGGGGACTGGAAGAGGAAGCCGTCTCGCTCGAGCAGGTAGGCCACGGCCTGTCTGCCGGAACCGAGCACGTACTGGACCTCGGCCTCTTTCTGAGCGACGACCTGGCCCGATGTCGAGCGGCGCGTCTCAAGATGGAAGACGTGACCATTCCGATTCTCGATCGAGTACTGGAGGCCACCGGCTTCGAACAGGACTGCGCCGCGGCTCCCCCCGACCGCCGCCGAGGACTCTGGCGTGATGGGATAAAGAGAGCGACCCATGGGGTGCAGACGGTAGGACGCGCCCTCATTCGCATGGCAGCCGAGACAGGCGGCATCACCGACATATTTGACCCCGGGGCGCGTGTTCAGATAAGGAGAGCCGCTCAGCACCGCCGAGGCACGGCCCGGCCCATGAGCGGGGACAGGCGGCCAGCATATCAGCAAGGTCGCAAGCCCCAGCACCGCCGAGACCGCGGCCAGTCGCCAGATCCACCGTCTCCGGCGCGTTTCCGCTTGCGGTGGTAAGTCGCTCGCAGGCTCCATGCGGCTGTCACACTCCGGACCTCGTCGATCTGATTTTTCCGCTTTTTCTCGTCGGGCCTTCCATTGAGTTTATGCCCGACCAACGGCGGGGGCAAGCCGGCGGCGACGGGCCGGGCGAAGTGAAAACCCTCGTTCGATTGACTCTGTCTCGGCTTGGGACGGCATCCGGCTCGACCGATCCGGGCAGCGGCATCCATTCGAGCGCCAGACAGGATGCGCCGTCGTCGAGGGGTCGAGCGGCCGAGGAGGTAGGCGACCGGCCCCGGAGGGCCCGCCCTCGATCGGCCTCACCTGGCGGCCGAGAGGGGATCGGACTGGAGCACGGGCCCCCACTTCTCGAGCGACGCGCCCTGCAAGTTCGAGGTGTTGATGATGAAGCCCTGCTCGCCCGCCTTCTCGCCGAAGTTGATCTCCGTACCGCGGAGCAGATCGGCCTGCCGCTCGAGGACGACGAGCTTGATCCCGGCCGATTCGAAGGGATGATCCTCCGGCGAAGGCGGGTCGGCGTCGAACCGCATCTGGTGCTGGGGGCTGCAAACGCCCTCGAGCCAGTAGGCTTCGAGCCGCAAGGACCAAGGCTCGATGAGGCCTGCCGATGCCACGATCGCCTTGACCCGCGCCAATGCCGCCGGAGTGAGTTCGACCAGCGGCCCGGACGGCGCCGGAGCCTCTGCCCTGGGCAAAGGCCCTTCGTTCCGCGCCGAGGCCCGCGCCGGCGTGCCGATTTGGGACGCTCCCTCGCAGCCCTGGCACGCCACGACGAGCGCCGCGTACGACATTCGAGCAGGATTCATGGGACGCCTCGCGTGGCCGGACTGGTTCCTCGAACCCGCTTCCATACCGGGAGTTGTATGATACCGGCCGGATAAGCCAGTGTCCAAGAGTAAAGCAAACCGCCGTTACTTTACCGCTTCGAAACTTCATCGCGAAGGCAGGCTTCGAGACTTTATTTTCGGGATGGGATATGGGATTCTGTGTCGTCGTTCCGGGCCTGTAGAAGCCTCGGAGGGAATCCGGACGGGGCTGCGGAACTGGACCGCCTTCCATTGCCGCGAGCGAGTGCCTGATGCTTCACGCTACATGCCATTGCGGAGCAGTCCGCCTCGAAATCCGTCGAAAGCCTCGGACCTTGACCGAGTGCAACTGTTCCATCTGCGGACGACTCGCGGCACGATGGGCTTATTATTCGGCGAAATCCGTCCGAGTCCTTTGCAATCCGGGAGCCCTTCGAGCTTACGTCTACAAGGACGGAACATTCGAATACAACCACTGCAAAACATGCGGATATATTACGCATTACCGCCGTATCAATACTAGCAATAATGAAAGGATCGCCGTCAACTCTCGAATGATGGCGCCGGAGGATGTGGCCTCGATCAGAGTCGTGACGCTCGACGTCCGGAAGGCGAGCAATCGTCCCTCCTGTCCGCAGGGTCCCTCGGCGACGGGTCGGCGTATCGGCCCTCAGAGGTCCCTTGCTCCCGATTCTGGATTCGTTCTATCGAGCACTTTCTTGGAAAGCTGAGCGAACTATTCATCGGTCGCTCCATTCCATTCACTCATCCTTCGTCACCGCCGAATCGCTGGCGGCCGATGGGGCATGTAGCCGGATCGAATCGGAATCATTGCACGTTGACGCGAACATAATTCCAGTCCGGCCCGATATGGACCACCAGGTCGGTCGTGCGAGAGTCCCGATACTTGTTGTCAACGCGCGATCCCGCCTTGTCCGAAAGGCGGGGTTGTAGGACGACCCGATACGTGCCGGGCACGGCCCCACACAGATTCATTTGGCCATTGACGTACACCTGGAACGAACCATCGGGCTTCACGGGGCCCATAGCATGGGCCACGCGCCTGTCCTCCGGCAGGAAATGGATCATCCCGCTGAACGGCCGGTCGGTGCAGGTCACCCGGCCGCTGACCGGGACCAATCGCGAATCCCTCGATTCCGGGGCCGACGCCCAACCGAGCAGGAGCGGAGCCGGGACCAGCACGAGCGCCGTTGCGCACCATTTCCTCATCGCGTGGGTGTGAATGAGCATGCTCTCCCCCATATTTTGGCGATTGCGGACCGAACCACCGGGAACCGCGCTCAATAGTCTATGGTGAGCCAAATCCTGAGAGAAACTCGTACACGCATATCCTAGGCCGACCTACCCCGTCGTTCGCGACACATGCAGTCACGGTCCAGAACGACATCGACAAGTTGCGGAGCATGCTGCGTGGTCCTCTGCTGGCATGGAGGAATCCGTTGATCGGCTACGCCATGCGGTCCATCCGCGGCGGTTCCTGGTCGGTTGATTGTGATACCCCAAACCCGACTGACGTGAGGATCTCTCGTCCTCGGGGGCCAATCCAGGCAGTCCCGCACGCCCGCCGGGACCGCGGGCCTGGCACCGGACCCAGAAACGAATTAAGATCAACGGGCGCGTCGGGTGTCGAGACCGGGCGATCGCGGGAATCCGCCCATCGAGTCGAGAGCCGGGAGGGATCGATGGTCCTCGCCGTGCCGCTTGTCTGCATCGTGCTTTACCAGGCCCCGACCACTCCGCTCACGGGGATCGTCGTCGGGCCCAACGGCGAGCCGGTCGCCGGTGCCGCGGTCCTGCTCGGCGGCCTGCCGGTCTACGACCAGGTGACGGTGGCGCGCGGGCGGTCGGACGCCCAGGGCCGGTTCACCATCGATCGGCCCGCCGGGCTGGCGGGCGAGAACCGCCACATCACCCCGATCCTCTGGGTCGTGAAGCCGGGCTTCCGGCTCGGCTCCTCGCGGTTCCCCGGGCCGCTCCCGAAGCCCGACGAGCCGGTCCGCGTCGTGCTCGGGCCGCCGGGAAAGGGCGAGGTCCGGGTCGAGGACCCCGACGGCCTGCCCGTGGCCGGTGCGCGGATCCGCCTCGAGTGGTTCGGCCCGGAACGAATCAACGTGCCCGAGGCGGTCGAGGACTTGATCGAGGCGACCACCGACAAGGATGGCCGGGCCGTCATCGAGGCCGCCTCCAACGAGGAGATCGCCTACGTCAACGTCCACGCGAAGGGGTTCGGCATCCAGGGGCGGCCGTTTCGCACGTCGCCCTCGCAGCCGAAGCGCGTCCGGTTGCGCCAGGTCGGATCGCTCGAGGGTCGGCTCCAGGCCGACGACCCCGCCATGGCCAGGGGCTGGCAAGTCCTCGCCTACACGTACGCCGGCGATCGCTGGTCGGCCGACCCTCCGACCACCGGCTTCGCCAGGGGGACGACCGATGCGGAGGGCCGGTACTCCTTCCCCGCGATCGCGCCCGGCAGCCTCCAGCTCGTGGTCAAGCCGCCCGGGGAGCTGCCGGTCATGGCCGACGTCCCGGATTCGCTGGCGGTGGTGGCGGGCCGGCCCAGCTCGGCGGTGGTCCCGCTCCACAAGGCCGTGACGATCACCGGCGTGGTGCGAGAGCGCGACACCGGCCGGCCCGTGCCCGGGGCCGAGATGCACCTCTCGCCGGCGCGGGGAGGGATGGTCCGCACCGCCAAGACCGATGCCCGGGGTCGCTACACGTTCTCCAGCCCGCCGGGAACGTGGCACGTCTCCCCGTCCAAGCTGCCGCCGACGCTCATCCGGGCACCCGGCCCGCCCTGGAAAGAGATCACGCTGTCCGAGGGCCAGGCGCCGCTCGAGCTGGAGCCGTGGGACGCCATCCCCGCCGCTCCACCACTCCGCTTCATCGTGCGCGACGAGCACGGCCGGCCGGCGGCGCACGCCCGGATCAACGGCCAGTCCGCGTCGCATTACATGCCGGAAACGACCGACGACAACGGCGAGTTCGCCGTCCCCGGGCTCCCGCCGGGCAGCGAGGTGTCGATCGAGGTCCGACTGGGTGAACGGATGACCGACGGGCCGGTCAAGGCCTTCGCGGGGACGGCGGACCCGGTCCGGGTCACGATCGTCCCGGGCCTTGCGACTCGGCCTGGCGGGCCGCGTGGTCGGACCGGGCGGGGCGCCGGTCGCCGATGCCGAGGTGCGCCTCCAGTTCCGCGAGAAGGCGTGCGCAGGCGGGGGGTTCTCGTTCCCCCAGACGCTCGGCCTCGGCGACGGGGCCGAGCTCCGGACCGGGACCGACGGGACGTTCCGCACGCCGAAGGAGATCTACCGGAAGAATCGCGAGTTCCGCGTCGAGGTCACGTCCATGGTCTTCTTCGACGGCAAGACCGACTGGGAGTCGGCGGACGGAGGCGAGCTGATCACGTTCCCGGACCTGGTGCTGCGCCCGCGGCCGACCCGGCGTCTCATCGCGGGACGGGTCGTCGATCGCGGGGGCAAGGGACTGGCGGCGGTCACGGTCTTCCAGCCGTCGGAGTCGCCGGATCGGACGGAGGCGATCACCGATGCCGCGGGCCGATTCCGGCTCGACGGGGTGCCGAGCGGGCCCGCCCTGGTGTTCGCCGAGAAGGCCGGCTATCGGTTCGGCGGGGCGGTCGCGGGGCCCGGCGATGCGACGGTGGAGATCCGCCTGGCCCGGATCGATGAGCCCCCGCTCTCGATCCCGAAGCCGGTCCCGCCGCCGCTGTCCCGGGCCGAGGAGCGGTCCACGGCGCTCGAGCTGATCGCGCCCTTGATCAAACCGGCCCGGGCGGGTTCGCTCGGCCAGATGGGTCAATCCGTCGTCCCCGCCCTGGCGCGAGTCGCCCCCGATCGCGTCCTCGAGATGCTGGAGAACCGGGTGCTGTCGCAGGCGGCGACCGTGCTCCGCCAGGTCGCCCTGGCTCAGCTCGAGGACGACCCGAAAGCGGCGGTGGCGACCATCGAGGCCGACCGGGACCCGGACGCACCGCGCCGAGGGCTTCCTCTCGCTCGCCGACGGATTGAGCGACGCACAGGGCCCGCTCCGGATCGAGCTGATCGACCGCGCGCTGGCCGAGGCCCGTCTCGTCGAGGACAAGGAGGCCCGGCTACGCCTGCTGCGCAGCGTGGCCGATCGATGGCTCGAGCTGGGGCTCGCCGACCGCGCCGCGGCGATCCTTCGCCAGGGGCGGGCGATCATCGCCTCGCTGCCGCGAGACCAGGTCTCGTTCGCCGCCGAGGAATTCGCCGAGGTGCTCGCCGTGATCGACCTCCGGACCGCCAGGACGATCTTCGAGCGGAAAGACCCGAAGAATGCCAGCCCGATCGACCCCTGGACGATCCAGCGCCACCACGGCGAGGCCGCCGTCCGGCTCGCGGCGATCGATCCGGCCGAGGCCGAGCAGCTCGTCCCCCAGGTCGTGCCGAACGGCCGGGACCGGGACCTCGACGACTACGTGCTCCGGATCTGCCAGCGGATGGCGCGGGCGGACCTGCCCCGGCGCGGAGGATCCTCGAGCGCCTCGATGAACGCTCCGGGGAGCACTTCGAGCCCCTGCCCGAGCTCGCGGCCGAGGGCCTGGCCCTGATGGCCGCCGACCTGGCCGGGACCGACCCGATCGGGGCTCGGAAACTGCTGGACGAGGCGTTCGACCGGCTGCGAAAGGTCAAGGTCGAAACCAATCGCTATCGCTCCGACGACCCGGGGCTCGCGAACAGGATGGCGGCACTCCTGCCGCTGGTCGAGCGGATCGAGCCCGATCGCCTCGAGGAGCGGCTCTGGCTGGCGGCGGCCCACCGCGCGCCGCTGTTCGAGCACGATTTACTGGAACGGTTGCGGATGCCGGTGGTCCTGGCGGCGCTCGTGGCGCGGTACGACCGCGCGATGGCCGAGGCCATCATCGGCCCTGCCCTGGACCTCCTGCCGGGGCGGCTCTTCGACGGGTTCGACTTCTCATACCCTCAAACGACGCTCATCAAGGCCCTGGCCGCCTATGACCCCCGGGCCGTCACCGCCCTGTTGCGGGGGCTGCCCGCCTCCGCGCGGACGGTCCCCGAGCGGCAGAACAACTGGCAGGACGCGAGCGCCGAGGCGAAGATCCGGCTGGCGGCGGCCGAGGCCCTCGGCCTGCCTGTGGAAGAGCGATACCGGCAGGTCCTCGGCGGCCAGCTCGGGCGCAGCTCGTTGCGGCCGGCGCACTGATCGCATGCGAGGGCGATTCACGCTTGGGTTGCACACACTTGATACGAGCCCGAAGCGCAAGCGAGTGCATGATTTCCGAGGATTCACTCGCTTGCGCTTCGGGCTCGTAGGAGCTCGCTTCGTGTCGAGCTGTGCGTAAACCAATCGTAAATCGCTCGAGTCCCGTTCCCCCATCAAGGAGCCACGATGATCGCCCCATCCTCCTCGAAGCGCCTGCTCCTGCCGCTGATCGCGCTCGCCGGCCTCGGCGCCCAGGACCCTCGCCAGCCCGCGAAGTTCACCGGCAAGTCGATCCCCGATCCGCCCCGCCAGAAGGCCCCCTGGACGCCCCCTCCGACGAAGCTCCCCCGGTTCCTCGTCACGGCGACCTCGGCGCTGTTCGAGCAAGGCGTGGCCGACCCGCGCGGCTGCGAGTACCGCGAGGTCGAGATCGTCGACGGACGGACCTCCAAGACCCGGGCGTTCGTCCTGCCCGAGAGGCCGGGCGAGTCCGGCCGGTTCGCCGTGACCTGGGATGGCGTGATCGAGCCGGCCTCGTCGGTCGGCCCCGTGGCCGACCTGGACGCGGATATCCGCGCCCTGGCCGAATCGATGAGGCACGGCGGCGGGGACGCCGCGTCCGGGAAGGCGGTTCGTACGGGTCGCTCCGCCGGATTCGCGGACGTGTCCCGGCGCGGTAGCATGTTCGGCACGGGAGGGGACCGATCGGCGCTGAAGCTCTGTCTCCTGCTCCGGCTCGGCCGCTCCGACCTGGCGGAGACCCTGTTCGCCGCCGGGACGACCTGGACTCCCGAGATCCGGGGCCGCGACTTCACCGATTATCATATCACTTACCTGACGCTGGCCCGGGAATGGGCCGCCACGATGTTCGTGCGGCTGGTGGACGCCCACATGCGGGCCGACGACGCGATCGCGCTGGACTCTGCCCGACGGCTGTCGGCGTTCGCGAAGGCGGCGGAGGCCAGGGCCATGGAGCTAGGATTCGAGCTGGATCAGAACCGGTTCGGCGACGACCGCCCGGCGTATTTTCCGTTCCTCCGACAGCTCCCCGAGCTGCTGGCCGACCAGGAGCGCCGGGCCAAGGAACCGTCGCGGGGGCCGATCCCGCCGCGCGGGGCCGACCCTGCGGCCAGGGTCGCCGCGCTGATCCGCGACCTGGACGAGATCGCCATCCCCCAGATGGTGCACTTCGGCAACAGCACCCATGGCTCTCCCCTGGTGCAGTCGCTGGTCGCGGAGGGCGACGCGGCCGTCGAACCGCTGCTGGCCGCGATCGAGACCGACACGCGATTGACCCGCACCGTGACTTACGGGCGAGGATCGTCGATCGATCGCCGCGTCCATCCCGTCCTCGAGCCGGAGTTCGCCGCCCTGACGGCTATCCTCAAGACGCAGCAGTTCTCGGGCCAGCAACACCAGGTCGAGTCCGGCACGCTCTCGCGGAAGGACCTGGCGCGGTCGATGCGCGACTTCTGGATCAAGAACCGCGCATTGTCCCTGACCGAGCGCTGGTATCGCACCCTGCGCGACGATTCGAGCGAGTACGGGCGGTGGTCGGATGCGGCCGCCAACATCGTCCAGCCGAGCGATCAGCCCGGCCTGGCCGTCCAGGGGGTCCACATCCGGGCGCCGGAACCGAGCGCGGCGCCGATGAAAGGCGAGGAGCTGAGGTCCCGCCGCGATCCGAGCGTCTCGGAGCTGCTGGCACGCCGCACCCTCCAGATCGCTCGTGCTCCACGGCAGCGGACGATCCCCGACGTCGAGCTGCAGAAAGCCTGCGGGTTGGCGCTGCTGCTCGACCGATGGGATCCGAAAGCCGCCCTGCCCGTGATCCGGGCGCTGATGACCCAGGCCCGCGAGTCGGTCGATCGGGATCGTTCCGAAGGATACAGCCAGTTCTTCAGCCTGGTGGAATCCATCGCGCGGTTCACCCTGATCCGCGCCCGGGCCGGAGAGCCGGCGGCCCTCGCCGAATATGCGGCCGAGATCCGCAAGTGCGACCCGGAGAAGGACCAACCACACAACCTCGACGCCTTCGAGCCGATGTGGACCTATCCCGATGACCCGGCGGTCCGGGAGGCCGCGCGATGGCTCTTCAACGACCCGGGCTCGCCGTGGGTGGCCTTGCTCCGCAAACCGGGCAGCAACCGGATGCATTTCTTCTCCAGCACGAGCCTCTACGCCTCGCCCCTCTTGCGGTCGGCCGGGTTTCGCGACGCCGTGCTCGACGACGATGGCGATCAAGTCCGAGCTGGGGACGGTCCGGCGCAGCCAGCAGACCGTGGTCCAGTATGAGCTGAAGGACGGGGTCAGGGGGGGATTCATCGCCTCCGAGGCCGACCTGGAGGGGGTCGAGCAGGGAGTGGGTCGATCGATCCGCGCCTGCGACTACATCGCCTGACAGATCTCGAAGATCGAGGGCGCGCCCCGGTGCGAGCTGTACTGGACGAAGGAGATACGCGACGGGGCGGTCGGGGCGTGTGTGGCGTTCCTGAAGACCTACGGCGATCGGTTCACGGCCGAGGCGCCCCCGGGCGAGCCCGCCCATCCCTTCGAGAAGGGCGCACACCTGGCGTTCCCGATCCTCGATCGTCCCGCGACGAAGGCGGATGTCCGCGCGGGCCGGGCGATCTTCTCGCTCGAAGGGGAGGCAGAGGTCCGCCGCGTCGAGCTGCCGTCGATGCCCATCAAGGCGAAGTGGATCCCGCCCGACGAGGCGCCGGGAGACGGCGCCGAGGACGGTTGGGTCTGGCAGGCCGAGGAGTTCCGCAAAGGCGGCCAGTGGGAGCGCTATTACGGCTTCGTCGGCCGCCACGTCATCGCACGGGTCCCGGGCGGCTCGATCGAGCTGGCAGGCGGTCAGCGGCCTGCTCCCGGGGACCGCTGACGGCCGGCCTGGGGATCGGACCATCCGAGCCCCGGCGGAGGGGGAATCTACGTGCTAGGCCGAGAGCCCACCTCTCGCGCGGGGCTGATGCGCATCGACGCAACCAGTCGATGAAGAGGCCGACGAAGGCTCCGATCGCGGTGCCGATCAAGCCGACGTGCGCAGCGATGCCCAGGTTGACGCCCGCGCCGAGCTTCCCGGTGAATCGGACGCTCCACGCACTTCCGGCGGACTGAAGGGCCGCGAGAACTCGTCCGCTGGCCCTCCCCAAAATCCGCGTCGATCCGCAAAATCGAAGTCCGACCAGAAAAATCCTGGTTCATCGCCCGGAAGACGTCGTCTTCTTTGGGAAGAGGAGAAACGACAACCGCCCATGACCCGAGACGCGACGGAAATCCTGGAACCGTACCGCAAGTACCTCGGGGTGCTGGCCGAGCTGCACCTCGACCGGAGACTCCGCGGCAAGCTCGACCCTTCCGACGTGGTCCAGCAGACGATGCTGCGCGCCTACTCGGCCCTGGCGGAGGTGCGCGACGCGAGGCCCGAGGTCCTGGTCGCCTGGCTGCGACGGATCCTGGCCCGGACCCTGGCCGACGCGGTCAAGCACTACGACCGGGACAAGCGGGACATCGCCCTGGAGCGGTCGCTCGAGGCCGACCTGGACCGTTCCGCCTCGGGATTCGCCGCCTGGCTGGCCGCCGACCAGACCTCGCCCAGCGGCCGCGCCGAGCGGAACGAGGAACTGCTGCGGATGGTCGAGGCCCTGGCGGAACTGCCCGAGCTGATGCGCGAGGTGGTGGTGCTCAAGCACTGCCAGGACTGGACGCTCCCCCAGATCGCCGAGCGGATGGGCCGGAGCGTCCCCTCGGTCGCCTCGCTGCTGCGACGCGGCCTCGAAGAATTGCGAAACCGCCTGTAGGGTGGGTGAAACCCACCATTCTTAATATATTAACAATATTATGCTTTATTATGAACATCCATCCCATATTTCCCGGATTTCCCGGCTGTGGCCGGGGTCTGTGACCCCGGGATCGAACCCCGGCCTCACAGAGGCCGGCTACAAAAGTTGAAGCCCGAGTCCCAGGAGGACCGACCCGTGACGACGCCGAACGACCCCACGATGTCACACGACGCGCTCGACGCGGTCATCGCCGGCTACATGCTGGCGGTCGAGGCCGGCGAGGTCCCCAACCGCCAGGACTTGCTCGACCAGCACCCCGAGCACGCCGACGCCCTCCGCGCCTTCTTCGCCGACCTCGACCGCATGGACCGCGTCGCCTCGCCCCTGCGTATGGCCGGCGGGCTGAACGAGACCGGCGAAGCCGAGGCGAACGGCCACACCGCACTGCCGACCGTCCGCTATTTCGGCGACTACGAGCTACTGGAAGAGATCGCCCGTGGCGGGATGGGGATCGTCTACAAGGCCCGGCAGACGTCGCTCAACCGGCTGGTCGCGCTCAAGATGATCCTGGCGGGCAGCTTCGCCTCGACCCGCGACGTCCAGCGGTTCCGCACCGAGGCCGAGTCGGCCGCGAACCTCGACCATCCTCACATCGTGCCGATCCACGAGGTCGGCGAGCACGAGGGCCAGCAATACTTCTCGATGAAATTCATCGAGGGCACCTCGCTGGCGGGACACCCGCGGGGCGATGTCCGTATCGAGGTGGCGGGCCTGGTCGACGTGGCCCGCGCCGTACACCACGCGCACCAGCGCGGTGTCTTGCACCGCGACCTGAAGCCCTCGAACGTGCTGGTCGATACACGAGGAGCCTGGCTGGTCACCGACTTCGGCCTGGCGAAGCGGCTGGCCGACGCCGATAGCTCGTTCACCGAGACCGGCCAGGTGGTGGGCACGCCGAAGTACATGGCCCCCGAGCAGGCCGCCGGGCGGAAAGATCTGACCGTGGCGGCCGATGTCTACAGCCTCGGCGTGATCCTCTACGAGCGGTTGACGGGCCAAACCCCATTCGCCGGCGACAATGCCTTGACGCTCTTGCGCCAGGCCCGCGAGTCGGAGCCCCCTCGACTGTCGACGATCCGGCCGGGGCTCGACCGCGACCTGGAGACGGTGGTCCTCAAATGCCTGGAGAAGGAGCCGAACCTGCGTTATCCCTCGGCGGATGCCTTGGCCGACGACCTGGCTCGCTGGCTCTGCGGCGAGCCGATCCAGGCCCGCGCGGTGGGCCAGGCCGAGCGGTTCTGGCGATGGTGCAAACGGAACCCTGGGGTCAGCAGCCTGACGGCGGCCGTGGCCGCGTCGCTCCTCATAGGCATCACCACCTCGACATTCTTCGCCGTGCAGGCGTCACGCCGAGCCTTCGCCGAAAGCCTGGAGCGAGCCCGCGCGGTCAGTGCCGAGAAAAACATGAAGGGCCTCCTCGCTCGCGGCCTCGCCAAGCCGCTCGATCCCGATGGGGACGGAAAGGAGACGCTCTCAATACCCGAAGCCGAAGCCCTCTGGGAGTTGGCTCGACTCGGTGAGACGGACATCGGCCTGCGCTTCCTTGACGAGGCCACAAAAGACCCGATCACCCTCAGCCAGCTCGGCGCCCGGTCGGAGCCGGCACTGATCGCCGCGGTTGGTTTGGACACAAATAAGAGAGAGTCGGCGGCCCGACTCCTGAACAAGCGGCTTGGCGATCCCAACCTTCCACTCCAGAGCAAGGTTGATCTGGCCTTCGTCGCTCTGGAAATCGCCGACCGGGCCAGTCCCGAGACCGAACAGCAATGTGGCTTCCTGATACAGGGACTACTGGGGAACTTCCTTGACGAACACAAGGCATGGAGAACGCGTCTGATTGAGCTTTCAGAGCGAATCGACCCGAGTATCGCCGCCAAGACACTCGCCGAAGTACTCAAGCGCACGACGGATGCCGGTGCCACCTCAGCCCTATGGGGAGTGAGGTCGGGTCCCAATTTCGGCCCGTCTTTGGCATCGTCGCTATCGAAACTGTCGGGCCGGATGGAACCGCTCGAGGCCGTTCGCGTCTGCGGTCAGGCCGCCGAGACGCTCGCCGAAGCACTCGAGCGTGAGACAAGTACCTATGCCCGCTCGTCCTTGGCGTCGGCGATGTCGGAACTGTCGGGCCGGATGGACCCGACCGAGGCCGCACGTATTTGCAGTCAGGCCGCCAAGACACTCGCCGAAGCATTCGGCAGCGAGACGGATCCCGGTGCCCGTTCGTCCTTGGCATCGGCGATCTCGAAACTGGCGGCCCGGATGGACTCGATCGAGGCCGCACGTATTTGCAGTCAGGCCGCCAGGTCACTCGCCGAAGCATTCGGCAGCGAGACGGATCCCGGTGCCCGTTCGTCCTTGGCATCGGCGATCTCGAAACTGGCGGCCCGGATGGACTCGATCGAGGCCGCACGTATTTGCAGTCAGGCCGCCAGGTCACTCGCCGAAGCATTCGGCAGCGAGACGGTATCCCGGTGCCCGTTCGTCCTTGGCATCGGCGATCTCGAAACTGGCGGCCCGGATGGACTCGATCGAGGCCGCACGTATTTGCAGTCAGGCCGCCAAGACACTCGCCGAAGCACTTGAGCTTACGAAGGTTGCCGGTGCCCCCTCAGCCCTATGGCATAAATCGATGATGGGTGCCGCTTTGGGCCCGTCTTTGGTATCGGAGCTATCGGAACTGTCGGGCCGGATGGACCCGACCGAGGCCGTTCGAGTCTGCGGTCAGGCCGTCAAGATGCTCGCAGAAGCACTCGAGCGTGAGAAAAGTCCCTATGCCCGTTCGTCCTTGGCACGGGCGATGTCGGAACTGGCGAGCCGGATCGACCCGGCGCAGGCCGCTGAGACTCTCGCCAAAGCACTCGGCCGCGAGACGGATGCCTATGCCCGCTCGTCCTTGGCATCGGCGCTGTCGGAACTGGCGGACCGGATGGACCCGACCGAGGCCGCACGTATTTGCAGTCAGGCCGCCAAGACACTCGCCGAAGCATTCGGCCGTGAGACGGATCCCGGTGCCCGCTCGTCCTTGGCAGTCGCGATGTCGAATCTGTCGGGCCGGATTGCCTCTACTGCGGCCGCCAGGACCTTAGCCGAAGCACTCGGCCGCGAGACGGATCCCGGTGCCCGCTCGTCCTTGGCATGGGCGCTCTCGGAAGTGGCGGGCCGGATGGACCCGACCGAGGCCGCACGTGTTTGCGGACAGGCCGCCAGGTCACTCGCCGAAGATCTCGGCCGTGAGACGGATGCCAATGCCCGCTGGGAAATGGCATCGACGATGTCGAAACTGTCGGGGCGGATCGACCCGACCGAGGCCGAACGTGTTTGCAGCCGGGCCGCCAGGACACTCGCCGAAGCTCTCAGCCGTGAGACGGATGCCCCGCCGGTATGGGAGCTGTTGGAGTTGGCGAGGTGGATGGCCCCGACCGAGGCCGAACGTGTTTGCGGCGGTATCATGCGATTGTCAATCCAAAGGGTCGTTGAAAAGGACCCAGCGGGCGAGCCGTGGCATGATCCGACGCTCGTGCCCGGGCTCCTCCGGTATCTGGATCCGGCAAGAGCGGAAGCCCTGACCCGTGAGGTCGTCATAGGACTGGTTTCGGAGAGGAATATCAACAACGACGGGCAGGAGAGGAATAACAACGACGTCCAATGGCCGGCGATATTAGACGACATCACCATGGCGGAGATCACCCGCCGCGCGGGCTTGCTGGCGATGATGATCGGTCAGACAACGTCAGGGCAGTTCGCCTGGGCCGGCGCACTGGCCGCCGAACCCTTCCCCTGCCGCCTCACCACTCAAGAACTGGTCGACCTGCTCAAGATGCCGACCTGCTTCGGCAAGGGCCGGCGAGTCGTGCTCGATCACCTGGGCAACCGGTATGGCCGGCGTTTCGTCAACCACTGGGCCTTCGTCCGCTTCGCCCGGGAGGAGGGGCTGCGTCTGGACTTCACCACACCGCCAAAACGGCCCGATCCCCGAGAATCGGCCAAGCGCATCCTCGAAATCCTGGACGGACCGAAATAAGCTTACCAAACTCTTCCAAAGAGACCCTGCAGGAGCAAACTCATGAACAAGGCCAGGCGGGTAACCGCGTTGTTGTGCTTCCTCATCATGTCTGCCCCATCGATCCAGGCCCAGGACGTGGTCCTGCCGGGCTCGACAGTGGAAGGTGATATCCTCCGGGGCCAAGGCCAGTTTCTCAAAGG
Source organism: uncultured Planctomycetota bacterium (assembly GCA_963777695.1). Lineage (GTDB taxonomy): Bacteria > Planctomycetota > Planctomycetia > Isosphaerales > Isosphaeraceae > CAVZRC01. The sequence continues at coordinate 2,599,816 of CAVZRC010000004.1, read as the reverse complement.
CGCGGCTTGGTATGAAATCAATGCCGCCAAGGCCAGGGAGATCGACGCCAGGACGGCGATCGAGTTTGAGCGGTGGAACCGGGAGATCTACGAAGATTACCAGCGCGAACGGGCCGACATCCGATCACGACGAGCGAACCTCACCAAGGCCCGGGCAGATGCGGCCCAGGCGAGGTTTGTGGAGAGGGAGAATCGGCTGCGGACCAATCCCACTACCGAGGACATCGACAGAGGCGACGCCCTGAACGCCCTCTTGGTCAACCTCTCCAACCCAACGATACAGGAGTCGTCCTGGCGGTTCGTTCGAGTGCCCCTGCCCGATGAACTGTCCCTCAAGTCGCTCGTCTTCCGGTTCGCCCCAAAGACGCGGGATAAGGGTTCGCAGGCATTGAGTAGGGGCGCGATCGCCTTGGCCCGGCTCGACATGGCGGGGCGGTGGCCCTCCTACCTTGCGATGCCCGGCCTGGCCCCGGAACGCGCTGCGTATGAAGCGGCCTTCAGTAAGGTTCGGGATCAGAGCCTATCGGGTCGATTGGAAGTTGACACCGTCTTGCAGATGGATGGAAAAGTCGAAGCCTTGAGGAACAAGGTCAACAAGGTCGTGCCACCCGGTCGAGGCTATCAAGCGAGCGCCGCCAGGTTTGTGGAAGATCTGAAGAAGGCCACGGGAATGTTCGACGCCGAGACCATCGACTTCGCGCGGGAAATCATCAGCGATACCCAGCGGCATGACGCTCATACGATCGGAGAATTGCTCGCGTTCATGCGAAAGTATCGACTGATGTTCGCACCCGCCGACGGAACGCCGGGAATCGCCGAGAAGTATGGACGCCTGTATGGCCTCATGAGACAACAGAAGGAGGCCCTTGAGCTACCATCGCTCCCCAAGACGATGCAACCCGCTGTCGTCGCGGCCAGGGCGGAAGCCAAGCGACTTCAGGGGGTTTGGTCGATCCAATCCAACGAGCTAAATGGTCGGATCCTACGCCAGTTTCCAGCCGAGAACTGGACGGCCACTTTCGAGGGGGACAAGATCGTTACAAGGAAGGGGGAGACGTTCTGGTATTCAGGGACCTGGAAGATTGACCCGACGAAAAATCCGAAGGAGATTGATTTCATCATCACAAGAGGTCGAGAACAGGGCACGGTACGCCTGGGGATCTACACATTGAATGGTGACACCCTTCGTGTTTGTTTCGGGAAGACGCGACCCAAGCAATTCGAGAGCCTGGCCGGCGTGGCCGGCGCAGGCCACCAATTGCTCTACTACCTTCGTGTCACTCCGTGATATCTTGGGTCTGATTCCGCATCTCCGGATCATCCCTTCGAAGTCGGGCTCGGTAACCGCCGGCATCCACGCGGACAGTCCCCGCGATGCGTCACCGCCGGCAGGAATCACCTTCCGATTGGTCAACGTGAAGACCGGCAAGGCCCTCGATGTCACGGACGGCTCGACGACCGCCGGCGCGGCACTGGTGCAATCCCCCGTCTCCAACCGGCCGAGCCAGTTGTGGACCGTCCGATCGGCCCAAGGTTCCCTCCTGATCGTCAACGCCCACAGCGGCCACTCGATCAACATCCCGCGGAAGAGCAGCCTGAACCGCCTGCCGCTCATCCAGTGGACGGTCGCGGATGGGGCGCCGAACCAATCCTGGATCTTCCACCGGGACGGGCAAGCGTTCCGCATCGCCTCCCGCTGGAACAACCTCCTCATCGCCGCGTCCGACAAGCCGGACGCTAACGGCCCGGTCGTCCAGTTGTTCCCCAGAGGCGGCGACGAAGAGCTCTGGCAGGTCGTCTCGGTCAGCCGGTAAGGAACGGGCTCGCATCCATCGAGCGAAACCAACCTGCCAAGCATCGAGCCTCCTGGTAGTATGGCATATCGTCACGCTCCCGAACGGCTGGCCGCTGGTTCGTCGGTTCCGGCCGGGGTCTGCTGCCATGGGGTCTCGATCATGCCGCAGTCCGACCCACCCGATCACGACCAGCGGCTCAAGGTCCTCATCAAGGAGTTCTTCCACGCCTTCTTCACCTGCTTCTTCCCCAACTGGGCGGACCGGTTCGAGTTCGGCGCAATCGATTGGCTCGACAAGGAACTCTTCCTGGCACCGCCTCAGGGCGAGCGACGTCAGCTCGACCTGGTCGCCCGACTGAAGCTCCGGCCCGGCGCCCCACCGCCCCGCGACGGCGTCAACGACCTGGTGGCCCTGGTCCATCTCGAGGTCGAGTCCCGTGCCAGCGTCATCGCCTTCCGGCCGCGGATGTTCGAATATTACATCCAACTGCGGCGCGACACCGGGCTGCCGGTCCTCCCCATCGCCGTGTTCCTCCGCGTCGGGCTCGACGGCAGAGGCTGGGACGCGTACGAAGAGCACTTCTGGGAGCGGCGGGTGGTCCGGTTCGAGTATGCCTACATCGGCCTGCCGGGCATGGACGGCGAGCCGTTCGCCACCGGCGAGAACCTGCTCGGCGTGGCGCTGAGCGCCCTGATGCGGCTCCCGGCGGACCGGCGGGCCGAGTTCTACGCCGAGGGCTTGAAACGCATCGCCGGTTCCGGGGAGAATGACTTCAAGCGATTCCTCCTGGCCGAATGCATGGAGGCCTACGCCGAGCTGGACGAGCCCCAAAAGGAGCGGCTGCACGCGCTGCTCCAGACCGAAGCATATCGCGAGGTCGAGCCACTCATGAAGACCACCTACGAACGCGGCATCGAACAGGGCGAGCGGCAGTTGACCCTCCGGCAAATCGAAGCCAAGTTCGGCCCGCTCTCTCCCGAAGTCAAGCAACAGATCGACGCCTTGTCGCCCCAGGCGCTGGCCCGAATCCAGCTCGATCTCCTCAAGGCCCAGTCACTCCAGGAACTCCTCCTCAACGACTGACGCCCGCCAAGGCCAAGGCCACTCGAAGACGAGAGTGTCCGGGATTTGAGGTCGGCGAAACAGATCTGATTTCAGGCGATTGCAACGACCACGAAGCCAGGATGAATCATTCCTCATGCAACGGCTCGCCCATCGTTGCTCCGGGATCATTTTCGAAGCGACAAAGAATGCAAGAACTCGAAATCGGATGTAAGATACATGCGCCGCACCGCGGTACCGCATCGGGCCGGCTAACCCGGCGATGATCTCGCGGTGGCCACGAGGGGCGGCCGCGCCGGCAGACGCTGTTGTTCGTTTGTCACCTTAGCGAAGTCCGATCGACGGCCCGAGCCGGTCGGAAAGGCAAGGCGACGATCACCGCATCGGTTGAGATCTCCCGACCGGTCCGCGCGGCGATCCGTCTCGTCCGATGACTCCGATCCTCCTACTGCACCAGGATTTTCCGCCATGGTCGCCGGAACTCGGAACGTCCCGTCCGCGGAGGGCGCCGCCCGCCGCGGCGACAACCCGGTTATCCAGCTCGTGGGCTTCCGGCTCGACAACGAAGATTACGCGATCGCCATCACCAAGATCCAGGAGATCATCCTGATGAAGCCGATCACCCGGATCCCCCAGGTGCCCGACTTCATCGAGGGTCTGATCAACCTCCGCGGGTCGGTCATCCCGATCATCAACCTCCGCAAGCGATTCGGCCTGGCGCCCCGCGAGGTCGACGACGAGACCCGCACCATCGTGGTCAACATCCACGACAAGACCGTCGGCTGCATCGTCGACGCGGTCACCCAGGTCATGCGGATCAATCGCGATCAGATCCAGCCGCCGCCGCTGTCGGTCCTGGCGGTCGCCCATCAATACATCTCCGGCCTGGCCAGGCTGGACGATCGGCTGCTCATCATCCTCGACATCGACCGGCTGTTCGACGACCAGAGCCCCGTCGTCAGCGGCCAGTGGCAAGAGAAGGCCGACTCGTGAGTGGCATCCGGCTCGCGGCATTCACGCATCTCTGTCTTAACCAATGACTGATGACCCATGACTAACGACCAAGAGCAAGGGCCGTCGCCGGCCAACGGCAAGGCGAGGGTCCGGAAGAGGACGGTCAAGTCCATCGTCAACGACCCGGTCGCGCGGGGCACGCCCGCGGGCCTGGCCATCGCCGAGGAGGCGCACGCGCTCCTGGCCGAGGCCAACGCCAACACCCAGGCGATGATCGACACCCTCACCGCGATCATCCGGGCCGAGACGACCGAGGAGATCATCCGCGCCACCCTGGACACGATCCGCAAGGAGTTCGGCTGGGCCTATGCCTCCTACTGGACGGTCGACCCGGCCGAGAATGTGCTGGTCTTCTCGCTGGAGTCCGGCCGCGTTGACGACGAGTTCCAGCGGCTGACCCGCACGGCGCGGTTCCGCGAGGGCGAGGGGCTCAACGGCCGCGCCTGGCGAACCCGCGACCTGGTCCACATCGACGACCTCGGCGAGCTGCACGACTGCTGCCGCGCCCCGCTGGCCCGCCGCGCCGGCGTCAAGACGGCCATCGCCTTGCCCGTGATGCACGACGGCAAGGTCGTCGGCACCCTCGACTTCTTCTCGACCCAGTCCGTCGAGGTCTCCCCGGCCCGGATCGACACGTTGCGGATCATCGGCCGCACCGCCTCGAACAAGCTCTCGGCACTGGCCCGGATGGGCGACCTCGACCGGATCAAGCAGATGGTCGACAACGCGCCGATCAACCTGATGTACGCCGACCTCGACCTGAAGATCCAGTACATGAATCCGAAGGCCGAGCAGACGCTCAAGCGACTCGAGGCCCACCTGCCTGTCAAGGTCAGCCAGATGATCGGCCAGACGATCGACGTCTTCCACAAGGCGCCCGAGTATCAGCGCCGGCTGCTGGCCGACCCGCGCAACCTGCCCCGCGTCGCGACGATCAACGTCGGCCCCGAGCTCTTCGAGCTGAGCGTCAGCGGGATGACCGACGCGCACGGCAAGTTCATCGGGCCGATGATCACCTGGGAGGTCGTGACCGAGAAGGTCGAGCTGGCGAAGCGCGAGGCGGAGACCGCGGCCGACATCCGGGCCGTCAACCAGTTGCTCCTGTCGCTGGGCCGGTCGCGGTCCGTCCGCGACGTGGTCACCTCGGCGCTGTCGAGCGTGCGCGAGGCGTTCGGCTGGAGCTACGGGTCGTTCTGGGAGGTCAACGCCGACGAGCACGCCCTTCGATTCTCCCAGGACTCGGGCTCGGTGAGCGAGGAGTTCCGTCGCGTCAGCTCCGAGGCGCGGTTCCGCGAGGGGGAAGGGCTCAACGGCCAGGTCTGGCAGAGCCGCGACCTGGTCTTCGTCTCCGACCTGGGCGACATGAAGACCTGCTCGCGCGCCCCGGTCGCCCGCCGCAGCGGCCTCAAGTCGGGCGTCTGCTTCCCGATCCTCATCGGCGGCCGCGTCCTGGGCACCATGGACTTCCTCACCGAGGAGAAGATCACCCCGTCGGAGAGCCGGCTCGACGCCTTGCGGAACGTCGGCCGGCTCGTCTCCTCGGCGCTCGAGCGGGTCGACCAGCAGAACCGGCTCGACGAGTCGAAGAAGGATCTGGAGAGCAAGGTCAACCAGCTCATGAGGGTGGCCAGGGCCGCCTCCGAGGGCGACCTCACCGTCAAGGTCGACGTCACGGGGGCCGACGACATGGGCCGGCTGGGCGAGGCCCTGGGCCGGATGATCGGCGACATCAAGCACGTCATCAGCCAGGTCATCGAATCGGCCAGCCAGTTCGCCGAGGGCTCGCGGGTCGTCGCCGAGAGCGCCAGCTACCTGAGCGACTCGGCGCAGAACCAGGCGGCGACCGTCGAGGAGATGTCGGCGTCGATCCAGCAGCTCTCCACCTCGATCGTCGAGATCAACCAGAACGCCGACGCCGCCAGCGCCCAGGCCACCACCACCTCGAAGCTGGCCAAGCAGGGCGGCGAGTCGGTTGACCAGGCGATCGAGGCCATGGTCCTGATCAAGAAGTCGAGCGAGCAGGTCAGCGACATCATCCAGGTGATCAGCGAGATCGCCAGCCAGACCAACCTGCTGGCCCTGAACGCGGCGATCGAGGCGGCCCGCGCCGGCGAGCACGGCCTGGGCTTCGCCGTCGTCGCCGACGAGGTCCGCAAGCTGGCCGAGCGCTCCAGCGCCGCCGCCAAGGAGATCACGGCCCTGATCAAGGAATCGACCCGACGCGTCGCCGACGGCGCCCAGCTCTCGGAGAAGGCCGGCGAGTCGCTCTCCAAGATCGTCCACGGCGTCGAGGAGACGGCCGCCAGCATCGCCAAGATCGCCCGCGCCACCAAGGAGCAGACCGAGTCCTCCTCCGAGGTCAACAAGGCCATCCAGAACGTCTCCAGCATCACCGAGACCAACGCCTCGAGCTCGGAGGAGCTATCGGCCAGCTCCGAAGAGCTCGGCGCCCAGGCCGCGGCGCTCAAGAACGTGATCTCCGGGTTCAAGGTGTAAATCTCTCTTCCGTCACGCAGTCTCGTAGGGTGCTCCGTGAGCACCGATCCGCGGTGGATTGCCGAATTCGGTGCTCGCAGAGCACCCTACGAGACCAATGAATCATGACCATCGAGCTGACCGACGACGAATATGAGAAGTTCTGCGGGCTGATCTACCGGCTCTCGGGCATCCGGATCGCCGAGAACAAGCGGGTGATGGTCAGCAATCGCGTGCGCCGTTCGACTCCGGGCGACCGGGATCGGCAGCTTCGCGGAGTATTACACCTTCCTGACCTCGCCGGCCGGCGCCGGCGAGATGCCCAGCTTCCTCGACGAGATCACGACCAACGAGACCTATTTCTTCCGCGACATCCAGCATTACGACTGGCTGGGCGAGACCTTCCTCCCCGAGATCGCCCAGAACGGCGCGGCGCGGAAGCGGCCCAGGACCCTGCGGATCTGGTCGGCCGCGTGCAGCACCGGCGAGGAGCCGTACTCGATCGCGCTGAAGCTCCTGGGCAAGAAGGCGTTGTTCCCCGGCTGGCGCACCACGATCCTGGGGACCGACCTCAGCGGTACGGTCCTGACCGAAGCTCGCGCCGGCCGTTACGACGCCCGCGCCGTCCGCCTCGTCGAGCCCGCCCATCGGCTCGCGTTCTTCAACGAGGACCCGGCGGCCCAGCGATGGACCGTCCGGCCCGAGGTCAAGGCGCTCGTCACCTGGAAGCAGCACAACCTCCTCAACCCCCTCAAGCAGGACCCGTTCGATTGCATCTTCATCAAGAATGTGCTGATCTATTTCGACAAGGACTCGAAGCAGATCGCCGTCCGCAACCTGATCGGCGCCCTGGACAAGGGAGGATACCTGGTCGTCGGGCCGACCGAGGGGATCTACTCCATGCTGGACGACCTGAATAAGCTCAAGCCCTGGCTGTACCAGAAGCCCTGATCGATCCTCGGGCACCGCGTCGGGAACGAACGAAGTTGCGATGGGATCGATCCGCCTTACCCCTTGCCCGTGCTCGATTCCCGATGCCCGGGAGGAGATGACGTGTCCGGCTTCAATCTGTCCGAGCTCATGCCGTTCTACCTCGACGAGACCGACGAGCACATCGCCGGGCTCAACGATTCGCTATTGAGGCTCGAGCAGGACCCGACCGACGCGAAGGCCCTGCAAGAAGCCTTCCGGATGTTCCACAGCATCAAGGGCGCCTCGGTGGTGATGGGGTTCACGCCGGTCAACCGGCTGACCCACCACATGGAGAGCCTGTTCGAGCAGTTCCGGAGCAAGAAGCGCGCCCTCGACCGCCCCGCGCTGGACCTGACGTTCCGCTGCCTCGACGAGCTGCGGGATTACCATCGCGACCTGCGCGCCCAGGGCCAGAGCGACGTCGATCTCTCGGGCCTGACGGTGCTGGTCGAGGCCGCCCTGCACACACCCGCGGCCGTGCCGGCGGCGGTGCCGAGCCCGCCCGCGGCCAAGGCCGTGGTCGAGCCGTTCGAAGAGCCGAGCAGCATCGCGCTGACCGTCGTCTTCGAAGCCGAGCTGCCCCTGGCCGACATGAAGGCGCGGCTGGTCTTCAATCGGCTATCCTCGCGGGCCAGGATCCTCGGCACCGACCCGCCCATGGAGCGGCTCGACGACGTTCGACCCGCTGGCGCGGTTCACGCTGTTCCTCGTGGCCGACTGCGACGAGGAGGAGCTGCGCGCCCTGGCCGACGTCGAGGGGGTGGCCGAGGTCCGGATCAAGCCGGCGCCCGAGCCCGGCGGCGAGCTCGCGGATCCCGTCCCCGCGGCCGAGCCCGAGCCGGCGCTGGCTCGCCCGGCCGTCGTCCCCGAGCCGCCGACGCCGTCGGTCGAGATCGCAGCCGTCGCCGCGGCGACGATCGCCGCGCCGATCCCGGCGACGATGGAAGTCTCCGGCCCGATCGAGACCGAGAACGGCGTAGGCGCCGCGGCGGCCGCGGCGATGACCGAGGCCGCGACTCCCGGCGGGCCGAAGGCCAACGGCCCGAAGAAGGCGAAGATCGCCGAGACGATCCGGGTCGAGAGCGACCGCCTCGACCACCTGATGAACCTGGCCGGCGAGCTGGTGATCACCAAGGCCCGGTTCGTGGCGATCTCCCGCGGGCTCGACGAGCTGTTCCGCGGCTCGAACGCCCATGCGCTGGCCTCCGACACCCGCGAGCGGCTCGAGAGCGTCACCCGCGGGCTCGAGGGGCTGGCCGAGATCAAGGCCGGCGCCGGAGCCGGCCCCTCATCCTCGTCCTCCGGCGGCTCGCCCGATCGATGGTCGGGCCATGTCCGGCGGCTCCGCGAGAACTTCCGCGCCATCCAGGACGAGCTGGATCTGGTCCGCGAGGCGCGCGAGCAGATCAAGGCGCTGTCCGAGGCGATCCACAGCCTGGGCCGGGTCTCCGACGGCTTGCAGAAGGGCGTCCTCGACACGCGGATGGTGCCGATCGGCCCGCTCTTCGAGCGGTTCCGCCGCGTCATCCGCGACCTGAGCCACTCCTCGGGCAAGGAGGTGTCGCTCCAGATCGGCGGCGAGAAGACCGAGCTGGACAAGCGGATGATCGACGAGCTCTCGGACCCCTTGATCCACATGGTCCGCAACGCGGTCGACCACGGCCTGGAGCCGCCCGACCGCCGCGAGGCCGCCGGCAAGCCCCGCGCCGGCACGGTCTCGCTCCTGGCCTCGCACCGGGGCAACAGCGTGGTGATCACCGTCGGCGACGACGGCCGCGGCATCGACTGCGAGCGGATCCGCCAGAAGATCGTCGCCAAGGGACTCGTCGGCAAGGCCGAGGCGCGCGACCTCAACGACCGCGAGCTGATCGCCTACATCTGGCACCCGGGACTCAGCACGGCCGAGACCATCACCGAGATCTCCGGGCGCGGCGTCGGCATGGACATCGTCAAGAGCCGGATCGAGAACCTCAACGGGGCGGTGGACGTCCGCAGCGTCCTCGGCCAGGGGACCACGTTCATCATCCGACTCCCGCTGACGCTGGCGATCATGTCCAGCCTGCTGGTGCGGATCTACGACGAGATCTACGCGATCCCGCTGGACCACATCGACGAGATCGTCGAGGTCCGATCCGACCGGATCTACCGCGTCCAGGGCCGGCCGGCCATCGAGATCCGCAAGAAGATCGTCGCCTTGGTATCGCTCGGCGACGTCTTCCGGTGGGGCGGACAGCCGCACCCCTCGGCGCGCGACCGATCCCACCCGGCCGGCGAGGCCGACGACGGCCCGGAGAAGCGCACCGTCGTCGTCGTCCAGAACGGCGAGACCACGATCGGCCTGGTGGTCGACCAGTTGATCGGCATGCAGGAAGTCGTCCTCAAGTCGCTGGAGAAGAACTTCCAGTCGATCCCCGGGCTCTCCGGCGCCAGCATCCTGGGCGACGGCCGCGTCTCGCTCATCCTCGACCTCGACGCGGTCATCGAGCTCTCCGCCAGCCTGCCGGCCCGCCGACGCGAATGAATGATCTTTGGTCGTCCTTCGTGGTCCATGACATGACCGTGCGGCGCCGGGTAAGATGAACGATCGGGCATAGTCACAGGAAATGACGGTACGCAAAGGAGGTCTGACCGTGGAAATCCTGACCGTCGGTCCAGCCGGTGAAATTGAACTGCCTGACGGCGTCCGCGAGCGCTACGGGATCGCGCCGGCGACCCCCATCCGGATTATCGAGACTCGCGGTGGTATCCTGCTGATCCCGCTGGGCGATGAGCCGATGAGCGCGGAGCTGGCCGAAGAGTTGGCCCAGTGGCAGGCCCTCGGCGCGGAATCCTGGGAGATGTTCCCGTTCGAAGAGGAGCCGGAGCAATCATGAACGCAGGTGATATGCACTGGGTCGAGTTTCCTCCGCGGAACGGTCATGCTCAGGCAGGACGCCGGCCGGCGATCATTGCACAGGATGCGGCAGCGACCTCGCGACTTCCCACGATCCTGGTCATTCCCCTGGCGACACAGCTAGCCAGCCTCCGATTCCCCGGCACGATTCTCATCGATCCAGATGCTGACAACGGACTGAAACGCGCTTCAGTCGCATTAGTCTTTCAACTCTCTGCCCTGGATCAGCGATTCCTCCGATTGAGGATGGGCCGTGTCTCCAAGGCTGTGATGGACGCAGTCTGGGTGGCGATCGACACGCTAAACGGCCGGTCCTGAACAGATCCAAGATCCGATCCGGTATCCCCAAGGCCACGAATATGGAACACATCCTGACCGACTCGCATCGCCGCCTGCTGCGGATGATCTTCGACCGGGGTGCCGAGGGGGCATCGCTGGCGCTGTCGAAGTGGCTGGGCGAGGAGGTCCGCCTGGCGATCAGCGACGTCGAGCTCGCCGAGCTCGATCGGGCGACCGAGCTGCTCGGACCGCCGGACAACCTCGTCGCCGCCTGCGCCATGGGGCTGCACGGCCGCCTGACCGGGTCGCTGATCCTGGTGTTCGAAGACCGATCGGGCCTGGCGCTGGTCGACCTGCTCCTGCACCAGCCGATGGGCACGACGACGGCCTGGGGCGAGCTCGAGCAGTCGGCGGCCAAGGAGACGACCAACATCGTCGGCTGCGCGTACGTCAACGCCCTGGCGGCGCACCTGCCGGGCACCGGCGCCTCGGCCGATGCCGACGAGCTGATCCCCACGCCGCCGACGTTCCTCCACGAGTTCGCCGGCAGCCTGCTCGAGTTCGCCCTGATGGAGCAGGCCCTGGAGCTGGACCAGGTCCTGCTGATCCGCAGCGAGTTCGCCGGGGGCCGGCAGGGCCTGAACCTCAACTGGACGCTGTTGTTCATCCCGAGCCGGGCGGCGCTCGATACGCTGGCCCATCTCGAATCCCGCGAATCGAACTGAGGTGGCGAACCGTGCCGATCCCCACCGCTACCGGCTCATCGGGACCCGTCGAGGTCGTCTCCGTGGCGATCGGCCAGTGGGTCGTCGTCGAGGCCCCGACCCAGATCCGCACGCTCCTGGGCTCGTGCGTGGGCGTCGTCCTCTACGATCGCGTCGCCCGGCTCGGCGGCCTGGCCCACGTCGTGCTGCCCTCGGCGCGGGGGGCCGTTGACCACCCGGGCAAGTACGCCGACACGGCGATCCCGACCGTGATCGCCGACTTCGAGCGACGGCTGGGCACCCGGGCCCGGCCCCGGCTCGTCGCCAAGCTCGCCGGCGGGGCGAGCATGTTCCAGGTCTCTCCCGACGCCGATTCCTCGCTCAACATCGGCCAGAGGAACCAGGAGGCCATCGAGCGGATCCTCGCCGAGCTGCGGATCCCCGTCTTGGCCCGCGACCTCGGCGGCAATTCCGGCCGACGACTGACCCTGGACACCGCCTCGGGCATGGTGGCCATCCGGGTCCCGGGAGGAGACGATTATTCGATCTAGTCATTGAGACCTTGAGTCCTGAGTCCTTGAGTCCGTTGTGGCTCCGCGACAGTAAATTTCCCCGAATGATACCAAGGTTCAGGCCCTCCTTCCCGAGAGCGGACCAGATCATGCAGAGAACGCATGGAAGCGAGACACGAGGACTCAATGACTCAAGAACTCAATGGCTCAGAAAGGACTCAGAAATGAAGCGTCTCTTGGTAGTTGACGACGCCGTGTTCATGCGGAAAATGATCTCCGGTGTGGCGGCCGAAGCGGGCTGGGAGGTCGTGGGCGAGGCCGGCAACGGGATTGAGGCCGTCACGCTCTACAAGCAGCTCCGCCCCGACCTGGTGACGATGGACCTGGTGATGCCGGAGATGGGCGGCCTGGATGCCCTGCGGCTGATCCGCGCCAGCGACCCGGATGCCAAGGTCGTCGTGGTCACGGCGCTGGACCAGAAGCAGTCGCTGATGGACTCGATCCGCGAGGGCGCCATCGACTTCATCGTCAAGCCGTTCGAGCGCCAGCGGGTGCTCAAGCTCCTGGCCAAGCTGGGCGGTGGCGCCGTACCCCAGGCGTCAAAGTGAGCCGGGCGCGGCCCCCCCGGCGGACCCGATCGCATTGACGAGGCATTCACACCATCCCGACGAGGCCCATCGTGCCGACCCGCGACCGAGAGCATGAACCGGATGGCGGCCCGACCCGCGGCGGCCGGGTGCGCGTCCTGATCGTGGACGACTCGGCGCTGATGCGCCGACTCCTGTCGGACCTGCTCGGCACGTCTCCGGAGATCGAGGTCGTCGGCATGGCGCGCGACGGCCGCGAGGCCGTGTCGCAGGCGTTGCGGCTCAAGCCGGACGTGATCACGCTCGACGTCGAGATGCCCGAGGTCTCGGGCCTGGAGGCGCTGCCGGCGATCCTGGCCGTCCACGAGGTCCCGGTGGTGATGGTCAGCGCCCTGACGAAGGCCGGGGCCGAGGTGACCTTGCAGGCGCTGGAGCTGGGCGCCGTCGACTACATGCCCAAGCCCGAGCGAAACCAACTCGCCGAGATGCGCGCCGGCCGAGACCTGCTGGTCTCCAAGGTACTGGCCGCGGCGCAGAGCCGCGTCCGCCGCCCGCGACGCACCGCGACACCGCCAGCGACACCATCGGCATCCTCGTCGACGTCGACGCGACCGATAGCACGCAGGACGAGCCGGCCATCCGCGGCGGTCCCGGCGCCCACGACTGCCGCGGGATCGTCATCCGCCTCGGGATCGCCATCGCCGTGCGTCGTGATCGGCATCTCGACCGGCGGCCCGCAGGCGCTGAGCCAGGTCTTCCCGCTCCTGGCACCGCCGCTGCCGCCCATCCTGGTCGTCCAGCACATGCTCGCCGAGTTCAACGCCACCTTCGCCGGCCGGCTCGATCGTTACACGCCCGCGACGATCAGGGTCAAGGCGGCCGAGGAAGGCGACATCGTGCTCCCCGACCAGATCCTGATCGCCCCGGGCGGCCGGCACATGACCCTGGCCGGCCATCCGCCCCGCGTGCGGGTCGTGCTCTCCGACGCCCCGGAGGTCAGCGGCCACAGGCCGTCAATCGACGTCCTGTTCCAGTCGGCGGCGAAGGTGTTCCAGTCGGCAGCCATCGGCATCATTATGACCGGCATGGGCCGCGACGGCGTCGACGGCTGCAAGGCCATCCTCGCCGCCGGCGGCCTCACCCTCGGCCAGGACGAGGCCACCTCGGTCGTCTACGGCATGAACAAGGCGGCATTTCTTGAAAGAGCCGTCAAGGTCCAGTTCGCCCTGCAGGAACTGCCGGCGATCCTCGAGGACGTTGACGCCTTCCGACCGGAGGGCGATTCGACCCCACCATCGGATTGACCCGGACCACCGGGCGGACAACGGCCCGGCGGCGCGACCGGCCGTCAGGCCGTGCGACCGGCCGGGACCGGCCGCCGCAAGACGCCCCGGCGGGCGAGATATCCCGCGGCGAGGAGCAGCCCCGTCGCCAGCGAGATGAGACTCGACGGCTCGGGCGCAATGCCGCTGAGTGTGACGCTTCCGCCCATGCCCCCCATGCCGTCGCCGGGGTCCAGGATGATCCCGTCATACGGCGGCAACGGGATGAAGGGGCTCCCGATCTCGCCCGGCGGGGACATGATCCCGAAGTTCAGTTGATCGAGCGGTATGTATGTCGGCACGATGATATACCCCACGTCCGACAGGGTCACTTTCACATCCGTATAATTCGCGAGCTCCGGAATCGTGCCGGTATAGGGGGCCTCGAACCACTCGCCGACCGTACGGCCGTGTGCCGTGACGTCGGCGAATAACGTGATGTATCCCACCTCATTGGGCCCCGGCACGTTCGTCGGCACGACCGTCAAGATCGGTGCGCCGCCGGCCTGGCCGGGGTGCGCACTATCCGACCAGGACGTCGAGAGCATCGTCAGGCTGATCGCATTCGGCGAATGGGCGTCGAGCCCGAAGTGCGGTTCCCCATTGGTCATGGAGCCCGGAGGACCATAATTGAATTGATAGCTCGGCAGGATCGGGTTCGACCCGGTGAAAGTGACGACCGTATTGCCCTGCGCATTGAGGGTCGCGGTCACGTTCGTCGTCCCGTAGCCGAGGTACTGGTTCACGTAGTAGAATGGATTCACCACCGGGTCCGTCTTGATGGCGGAGAGATCGAGTATGCTCTGGTCATCTCCCAGGAGTACATACGTGAATGTATCCGGGTCGAAGCACGTCGGAGTCGGCACGTAGATGTTGCAGCCGATGACGTTCTCGGCACGGACCGAGTTGGCACCGACGGCCATCAGGCAGATCGTCCAAGCGAGTCGCGTCGCGATCTTCACCGCATCTCTCCTATCATCTCGCGGGCCAGTAGACCGCAAGTGCAATGTCGCAAGACCGGGCGCCTTCCAGATCCTCATGGTGTCTCCCCTTGCTGAGTGAAAATCGGTGTCGGTTCAGTAACACGAACTGAGATCTCGAGAGACGAAAGGCAGGCAGTCCGGGTCGAGTCGTGGTCGTCGAACGGACAGGGTCCCGCCCTGCCCAGGACGCTACTGATGTCCGGGTGAACAGACGGGCAAAATGGGAGTCTGCTGAAGCCCGACCGCTGCCGATGTTTCTGAGCCCAGGAATCGGCCTGGAGGATTAATCCGGTTTCGATCCTACAACCGGAACCAAGAAATTTCGGAAATGGGAAAAAATCTCGAAACTCGCACGTCGCTGCGTCCACAGCGAAATCGTCCTCCGGGGATCGATCGATTCGATCGATGAACGACTCCCTGCTTGCGAGCGGGGTCTGGCTCGCCTAAACTGGGCTTTGTCATTCAGGCTGGTTTGTTGATCTGAATGAAGACGCCGGCGATGGCGCAGATACGGAACACGGGGTGTACGATGGGAGACGACCCGTCGATCGAACTCCTGGCGCGTTGGCGTGCCGGGGACTCGCTAGCCGAGGACGAGCTGTTCAGCCGTTACACGACGCGGTTGATCGCACTGGCACGCCGTCGCCTCTCCGCGCAGCTCGCCCGGCGCGTGGATGCCGAGGACATCGTCCAGTCGGCCTATCGTTGCTTCCACGCCGCCGCCTCGGACGATCGGGTTGTCCTCCATCGCAGCGGCGACCTCTGGCGACTCCTGGCGAAGATCACGCTCCACAAGCTGTACAAACAAGTCGAGCGCCATACGGCAGCCAGGCGCGCAGTCGATCGGGAGCGGGCCTTCGGCGGCGAGAGCAGCCTCGTCGTCCTCGGCGACGCCGTGGATCGTGCGCCGGGGCCCCTGGAAGCCATCGCCGCCATCGAAGAGCTCGAGCTGGTCTTGGAGCGCTTGTCGCCGTCGCATCGCCGCATGGCCGAGTTACGGCTTCAAGGTTACCGGATCGAGGAGATCGCCCAGGCCACCGACCGCTCCGAGCGGCTGGTACGCCGCGTCCTCGATCAGGTCAAGGATCGACTGAACCGCCGGTGCGGTGGAACCTCGGACACGTGAGGCCCATGGGAGGCGAGCCCGATGCCAAGCACTCTCGCCGCGGATCGGCCACCGCCGGGCGAGCAGACCGCCCTGCTGGATCTCCTGGAACGATTCGATCGGGCCTGGCAGGGTCGGACGCCGCCCCGGATCGACGAATTCCTGCCCCCGACGTCGAGCGTCACCACGGCCGAGGACGACTCCTCCCGACGCCTGCGGCTCGAAGAGCTGATCAAGATTGACATCGAGTACCGCTGGCGCGTCGCGAGCCACGATCCGGCCGGACCATCGACGTGGGAATCGGGCAAGGAAAGCCCCGGGCCGGGGAGCGATCCACTGCCCGTGCGCCCGCTCCTGGAGGACTACCGGGCGCAGTATCAAGCGCTCGGCCCACCGGACCGATGGTCGCCGGATCTGATCGGCGAGGAGTACCGCGTCCGGTGGCGCTGGGGCGATCATCCCGGGCATGCCGAGTATCTCGCCCGGTTCGCCGTCCAGGGCTCGACGCTCGGCACCATCCTGGCCGCGATCGACGTCGAGCTGGCCTCGGAAACCGCGGAGGTCCCTCCCGCATCGACCGACGACCTCGCGACGACCCCTCATGACCCGAACCCGCCGCTCGGCTGCCGCCTCTGTTCCGCGCCGATCGATCGACCGCCCGGCGCCCGGCCCGAGGATCTTGCCTGCACCGCCTGCGGCACGCGCGTCGTCCTCGACGCGCCCACGACGGAGCCCGGCCATGCCGAAAGTCCCCCGTTCCCCCGGGTCGGCCGGTACGAGATGGGCGATCTCCTGGGCACCGGCGGGTTCGGCTCGGTCTGGCGCGCCCGCGACCTGGAGCTCGGTCGCGAGGTGGCGATCAAGCTGCCGCGAGGCGGGTCCCTCGGCAGCCCCGACCGGGAAGAACGGTTCCTCCGCGAGGCCCGGTCCGCGGCCAAACTCCAGCACCGCGGGATCGTCGCCGTTCACGACACCGGCCGCCACCAGGGGACGGTCTATATCGTCTCCGAGCTGGTACATGGCAAGAATCTGATGCAATGGCTCGAGCAGGGCCCGCTCGAATTCCGCGAGGCCGCCGAGCTGGCCGCCCAGGTGGCCGACGCGCTGGACTACGCCCACCAGCATGGGGTCGTGCATCGCGATCTCAAGCCCTCGAACATCCTGCTGGAATCGGACGGCTCGGTCGGAGGGGCCCCGGTGCCATCGGCCTTTCGACCGCGTATCCTGGACTTCGGCCTGGCCAAGAGCGATTCCGCCGAGACGACGATGACCCTGGACGGTCAGGTGCTCGGCACGCTCGCCTACATGAGCCCCGAGCAACTCCGCTCGCCCCATGGCGTTGACGGCCGCAGCGACATCTATAGCCTCGGAGTCGTCCTGTACCAGATGCTCACCCACGAGCTGCCGTTCCGCGGCGTCTCGCGGATGCTCCAGCTCCAGGTCCTGGAGGACGAGCCGAGCCCGCCGCGACGACTCAACGACCGGGTCCCGCGCGACCTGGAGACGATCGCGATGAAGTGCCTGGCGAAAGAGCCGGTGCGGCGGTATCCGTCGGCTCGCGACCTGGCCGACGACCTCCGCCGGTTCCTGGCCGACGAGCCGATCCGCGCCCGGCCGATCGGTCAGGTCGAGCGGCTCCGGCGCTGGTGCCTTCGCAAGCCGGCCATGGCCAGCCTGGCGGGAGGCCTGGCACTGGCCCTCCTGGCCGGCTTCGCCGCGGTGACCTGGCAGTGGTCACGAGCCGAGGCCAATCTCCGCGACGCGAGGTGGGAGCGCGATCGCGCCGAGAGTAACCTGGACCTGGCCAGGCAGGTTGTCAACGACATGTACGTACAGATATTTAATGACCTCGTCGTCACGGGTATCCTGCCGGATTACCGGCGCAAGATCCTCGAAAAGATCGTGCGGTTCCATGAGACAACCCTGCTGCCCCAGAGCGATGACCCGTCGGCGCATTACCAGGCGGGGCTGACCAGGAAACAGGTGGGTCGTATTCAGATGACACTGAGCAGACTTCCCGAAGCGGTGACCGCCTATCGTCGAGCACTGGAGCTGCTCGGCCCCCTGGCCGACGAACATCCCGCCGAGACCCGATACGCGATCGAGCTCATCGACGCCTACCACCAACTGGCCCTTTGTTACAGTGCGCAGGGTCGGCCGGATGAGGCCGAGGCGACCCAGAAGGAGGCCGTGATTCGCTGTGAACGACTGGTCACCAGCCACCCCCAGGAGCCGGATCATTGGCGCGGGCTGGCCAACACATACCACAACCTCGCTCGATTTTACCAAGAAACGGGCAGACTGGCCGAAGCCGTGGCGATCTACGGCAAGAATGTGCCGATCCTCAAGAGACTGGTCGCCGAGCATCCCGAGGACAACGGCATTCGTTTCGAGTTTGCCATGTGCCTGAACGACCTGGGCGCCGCCTACAGCGGGACGGGCGAACGAGCCGCAGAGGCCGACAACCAGGCCGCGGAGCTCTTCGAGGTCATTACCCGGGGGCACCCCAACGAAACCCATCAGGACCGCGGACGGCTAGCCGAAAGCCATAACAGATTGGGCGCCATCCACTACAAGTACGGCCGATCCTCCGAGGCCGCGGAGGAGTTCCGACGAGGTGCCAAGCACTATGACGCGATCCTCGTCACCCAGCCCGACAACCTCGGAGTTCGGTCCGCCCTATCTGTCATCCTGTTTAACCTCGGCACAATTTGCCACCTGGCCAATCATCGGGACGAAGCCGAGGGACCCTATGATCGGGCGAGGGTCCTTCTGGATCGGCTCGTTGCCGACCGCCCGGACGTCCCTGGTTATCGCTTCTATCTCGCCAAGACCGCGATCAACCTGGGCACCCTCCTGAGTGAGACCAGCGCGCAGGACCAGGCTTTGCCCCTGCTTCAAGAGGCCGAGGAAGCTCTCGAAAAGCTGATCCGCGATCACCCGACGCTCATCGAGTACCGCGAAGCTCTTCCCGAAGCACTCGGGCTGCTGGGCCGGTTGTATCGGGAGTCCGGTCGCACCGCCGAGGCGATGCATGCCTACCAGCGGGCCCGCGAAATCCTCGAGGCCTTGCCAAACCCCAACGCGGAAGGGCTGTACACTTTGGCCGGTCTACAAGCCCAATGCGCGGCCCTTGCCCGGTCGGGTGAGAGGCGTCGCGCCGGGACTGACCCCGTCGAGCGGCCCGTTTCGCTCGACGAGGCCATGAAGACCCTGCATCGAGCTATTGCCGCCGGGCTCCAGGGCCTGGATCGACTGCGGCAGGAAACCAACCTCGATCCGCTCCGATCCCGCGCCGACTTCCAGATGCTCACGATGGACCTGGCATTCCCCGCCGATCCCTTCTCACAATGATCCCGGTGGACGCGAACCGGGACGTCCGACGATCCGGCTTCCTCGATGCGATCGGCTCACTCGCTCGCCCGGCCCAGCACCGACCGGCCGCTCGAAACGAAGGCTTTACGAGGAAGCCCTGTCCTCATCCGGAGCTGCGGGTGCCGGCTCCACCCCACCCCCGGACCCTGTTCGGCCATCGGCCGAGAATCCGTGATCCGCGTCGCCCTGAAACAACTCGGACCGGATGCGGGCCCGTTCGCGGTCGATCTGCTCGGGCGTCGCCCCGAGGCGCTCGAGCAAGGTCTCGGTCATCGACAAGGCCACCTCGCCCTCGCCGGAGAACACCAGGTCGGCACCCGCTTCCCGCAGCGCCGGCAGCTCGCGGAGGTAGTTCGACCGCGCCGCGATCAAGGCCCGGGGATTCAGCTCGCGCGCCAGGCGGATCGCCTCGCGGGTGCCGAGGGTCTGCGAGCTGCTGAGGATCAGGGCGCGGGCCCGCTTCAGCCCGGCATGTTCCAGCGTCTCGCGGTGGGCGACGTCGCCGTAGACGGCCGTGAATCCCTCGGCGGTCAGCCGGCGCACGGTCTCGAGGTTGAGCTCGATGATGACCGGCTCGATCCGGTTCTCGCGGAGGAGCCGGGCGAGCGTCCGGCCCACCGGGCCATAGCCGACGATGAGGGCGCGATCGTGGGCGACGCCGTCGCCGCCGATCTTGAGGTCGAGCCTCGCGATCGCCTCCGAGCTATCCGAGCCGGCCGGCTCGCGGAAGAACCGGCCCAGGATCGCCCCGATCGGTCGCGACAGCCGGTAGAGCAGGGGGTTCAGCGTGATCGTGACGATGGCACCGGCGACGATCGCGTTCACGGCCCGGTCGTCGAGGATCCCCAGTTGCTTGCCCGCCGCGGCGAGGATGAACGAGAACTCGCCGATCTGCGCGAGGGCCCCGGCGACCGACGCCGCGGTGCGCATCGGGTAGCCCCGCAGTCGCACGATGGCCGCCGCCGCCATAGGCTTGCCGAGCAGGATCACCGCCAGCGTGGCGGCGACCAGCCCCGGCGCCCGGATCAGATAGTACGGGTCGAACAGCATCCCGACCGAGACGAAGAACAGCACGGCGAACGCGTCGCGCATCGGCAAGGCCTCGGTGGCCGCCCTCAGGCTGAATTCCGACCGGCCGACGACCATGCCGGCCAGGAACGCGCCCAGGGCCATCGAGACGCCGAACAGCTTCGCCGACCCCACGGCGATCCCCAGCGCCACCACGAGCACCGTGAGCGTGAACAGCTCGCGAGACCGCGTCGCCGCCACCTGCGCCAGCAGCCAGGGGATCAGTCGACGCCCGCCGACGTACGTCAGGCAGACCATCGCCGCGACCTTCACGACGGCCAGGATCATCGCGACGGCCAGGCCGCCGACGCCCCCTCCCGACCGGCCGAACGCGGCGGGCAACAGGACGAGGACGAGGACGGCGAAGAGGTCCTCGACGACCAGCCAGCCGATCGCGATGTGGCCCGTCGGCGTATGCAGGTCGCCGCGATCCGCGAGCACCCGCGTCAGCACCACCGTGCTCGACATCGAGATCGCCAGCCCGAAGACGAGGCTCGCCGACCAGCCCCAGCCGGACGACAGGCCGATCGCGGTCCCGACCAGCGTCCCGGCCAGGCAGCCGCCCAGGGCGCCGGGCACGGCGACCCGACCCACCGCCAGCAATTCCTCCAGGTGGAACTGCAAGCCCACGCCGAACATCAGCAGGATGACACCGATCTCGGCGAGCTGGTCGGCGATCTCCCGGTCGGCGACGAAACCCGGCGTGTGCGAGCCGACGACGACACCCGCCAGCAGGTAGCCGACGATCGGCGAGAGCCGCAGCCGGAAGGTGATGTAGCCGCAGACCAGCGCCGCGGCCAGGCCGCCCGTCAGCGTGAGGATCAAGTCGAGCTCGTGCATGTGTCCTGCTACGTTGATCGAACCAGGTGCTATGACTGGGGTTTCTCGATGACGATATCGCCCAGGTCGATCGTCTCGCCGGGCTTGACGGTGAAGTCCTTGACCTGCCATCCCGTGCCCGGCCGGAATTCGCTGATCCGGTAGAGGGCGCCCGGGATCAGGTCGGGGAAGGTGACCCGGCCGTCGTCGTCGGTGACGAGGCGGTGCGGCCTCCAGTAGTGTTTGGGATCGACCTGGATCAAGCCCGCCGCGTTCGACCGAGAGCATGCCTCGAGTCGCCACCGGACCGGGGGGCGTCACGACGAGCTCGATGCGAGGGGTCAGACTTGCGACGGGCTTGCCGTCAGGCCCGACGAACCGCGCCTGGGCCTGGCCGTTGGGCTGGAGGTTCACCGTCACTTCTTTGCCGGCCTGCTTGCCGGAGAGCTCGACCGCCGCGCCCCACTCGTGGTCGGCGTCGAGGAAGTATACCGGCGCCGAATTCTCCGGGTCGAGCCCATGCAGCTCAAAGGCCCCGTCGCGGGCGTGGAGCTGGAAGCCGGCGTCTCCCCGCCAGGACGTGTTGAACGGCTCGATCTGGAGCCGCGTGAGGATCGCCGCGTGTTCGACCGTCTCCCCGCGAGGGCCGGCCAGGCGGCCCTTGATTGTCTTGCCCGGCCGCAAGACGGCGTCGATCGCGTGCGGCGGGTCGCCGGCCTTGACCTCGTAGGCGATGATCTTGTGAGCATAATTGCGTTCTCCGCCGGGCTTGCCCTCGTAGAGCATCCGGCCGCCGATGACGTCGAGGATGAAGTCGGCGGTCGGGCCGAAGACGAGCAGATGCCCCTTGCCGGGGGGAACGACGATCCGGTACGAGCCGTCGTCCTTGCTCGCGACCATCGCTTCCCAGCCGCCCTTGTTCTCGGCGGTGCCGTCGATCGCGAGGTACTGCACGCTGGCCCCCGCCAGGGCGCGACCGGCCCCCTGATCCATCACCCGGCCCTCGATCATGACGCCGCGGGGTAGCTTGACGTCAACCTCCTTCTTGACCGCGCCCTTGGTCCATTCGAATCCCACCCGCGAGGGCTGATAGGGCAGTCCGTCGGGTGGATAGGCGATCACGGTGAAGTGGTCGGCCGGGTAAGGATTGGCCCGGAACCGTCCCCGGGCATCGGCGCGGAATCGCGGGATGAGTCCCGGTCTTGGTGTCGGCCCCCACTTCGATTACCGCGGCCGGGATCGGCTGGCCGGTGTCCGCGGCCAGGACACGCCCTTCGACGATCTTGGCCGGCTGGAGCGCCAGGGTGACCTCTATAGGGCCGTCGCGATCGTCGGTCGGGACGCCGAGCCATTGCTGGGCGAAGCGGAGGTCGTCGACGACGAAGGAGACGAAGTGGCCGCGGCCGACGCCGTGGATCGCGAACCGTCCCTGGTCGTCCGTCTTCGGCGGACGAGGCCAGGTGCGGGCGTCGGCGTCGGGCGTATTGCCGTAGAGCGTGGTCTCGGACCATCGGCCGAGATTCCTGGCCTCGCCGAAGCCGTTGACGTGAAGCTCGACCCCGGCGGCCGGCTGGCCGCTCAGGTTGACCAGCTTGCCCCGGATAATTTGCTCGGGCCGCAGTCGGATCTCGGCCGAGGGCTGCTCGGCGTCCGGGTTGAGCGAGGCCCAGCCGATGCCGGATCCGGGGGCCGTGGTCAGGGCGTAGAGCCCATCGAAGAAACCGACCGACGAGGTCCGCGCGGCATCCAGCCTGAAGCGGCCGTCGGCGTCGGACTCGCCGCGACCGAGGAGGACCGACGAGCCGAACCCGTCCGCGGCGCTATAGACCTTGCGGGGCCGCCCGATGACCTCGACGGGTGCCCCCGGCACCGGCTTGCCCTGGGAATCCAGGACGCGGCCTACGACGAACATCCGGCCTGGCGCGGGCCGCCGGGTCGTGTCCTCCGTCTTCGCCGCAGGCCGGGGTTGAGGGTTGCTCCTGGGCTCGTCCTCCATCGCCAGGGCATGCGCCAGGTATCCCGCGCCGGTGGCGACGGCGACGAGGCACACCACGGTTAACAGGGTGAGTTTCAGCTTGTGGATCAGCATGGATCTCAAAACCTCCTGGGCCAGGGCCGTCGCGGTGGACGAGGTGGCCTGTCCGGCCGCGAACTTCAACGCGGCGCGGGTCGTGATGTCACACAGGGGGGGTGAGATCGACGCCGGTGCGGCCGGCCCGGTGGCCGAGAGCGCGATGCCGCGACGAGCCAGCCCGCGGCGGAGCCGGTCGCGCGCCCGGACCAGCCGGCTGCGGAGCGTGCCGCCGGGCCATCGCAGCCGCTCGGCCGCCTCGTCGGGCGAGAGCCCTTCGAAGTAGCAGAGCACGACCGCCAGGCGGAACGACCCCGGCAAGCGGTCGATCTCGCGATGGAGGGCCTCGGCCTGCTCGCGATCGATCAACTGCTCGGCCTGCACGGCGGGCCGCGCCTCCGGACGACCGACGGCCCCGGCCTCCTCGGTCTGGCGACGTCGGGCGAGTCGTCCACGGGCCTTGCGAGCCGTGCGCACCGCCACGCCATAGAGCCAGGCGCCGAGCCGGTCGGGGTCGCGGATCGACCGGGCCCCGCGCGCCAGGACGAGGAAGACGGCCTGGAAGGCATCCTCGGCATGATGATGATCGCCCAGGAGCTGCCGGCAGACGCCGAGCACCATCGGCCCGTGTCGGGCCACGATCGCGGCGAAGGCGGCCTCGGCGGCCGGATCGTCGCGGGCGGTGAACCGATCGAGCAATTGGCGGTCGGAGAGCCCGGCGGCCGAGCCGCCCTCGAAGAGCGAGCCGAGCTGCCGGGCCAGCGACGGCGATGCCACACGAGCCATGCCGCGGGACTCCCTGGCGGACAGGACAGGCCGAGACGCGGGACAGCCCCGGGCGCCCGACGCGCCCGGCGTTCTCTCATCCCCTCGTGTCGATAGTGCCGGCCTGGCTTCCATGGTGTCCCGGGTCGAGGCCGGAAATCCAGCGGAAATCCCGAACTTGTGGTGAATGTTGGGGATGCGTCAGTCCAATGGCTTCTCGATCCGGATGTCGCCGAGGTCGAGGGCCTCGCCGGGCTTGACGGTGAATTCCTTGCGGAGCCGAGGGCCGGACGGATCGCGAAGGGTCGTGGCGTCGATGATGCGATAAGTCGCACCCGGGATCAGGACGGGGAATACGATCCGGCCCTGCGAATCGGACACGGGATTCCTCGGGTAGTGGATCGGGTCGATCTCTCGCAGATGAGCTCGAGTCGGCGGCCAGGGCGGCCTCGTCCTGCGCCTGCATACCCATCAGTGGGCCCGGTGTCACGACCATCCAGATCAGCCGCGGTTGAGACAAACCACCGCGCGGCCTGCCGTCGGGGCCGACCAGGCGCAATGTGGCCGAGCCGCAGGGCTCGAGCCGGACGGTGATCGGCCCGACGGCCGCGGATTTGCCCGAACAGCGGGCCGTCGCGCCCAGCAGGTGCGGAACATCGAGGAAATGGACGGGGACCTCGGAATCCGGATCGAGCCCGTGCAGCTCGAAGCGGCCGTCTCGAGCGTTAGCGTGCTGGCTGCCTACCCACGATCGCTCGAGGGCCGGCGTCCGCATCAGGTTGATCCGGCTGAAGATCCAGGCATCGCGGACCGGCTGACCGTCGGGCCCGAGGACTCGACCCTTCAGCGTGACGGCGCGACGGAGCACGACCTGGGCATCCGGGCCCTCGCCATCGGGCTTCGGGTCGCGGGCGACGAAGGCGTGCGCGTAGACACGCCGGCCGCCCGGCTGGCCATCGAGGAGCAAGGTGTTGCCGATCGCCTGGAAGACATAATCATCGGCGGGCGCCGGACGATCAGGTGGCCGGGGCGGGCCGGGACCCCGATCGCGAACGAGCCGTCGGCCGAGGTCTCCGTCGGGGTCCCCCGGCCGGGGCGAGCGTCATTCGCCGACCGCTGGGCGATGTACATCACCACGGCACCCGCGACGGGACGACCGGAGCCTTGCTCGGTGACCTTGCCCCGGATCAGCACGCCCCGGGGCAACACCAGGTTGACGGCATGCGTGACCGCCCCTTTCGGCCAGTCGATCGGATTGAGGGTGGTCACGTAGGGTTGCCCTTCGGGAGGGGCCACCGCCACGTAGCCGCTGGACTCCGGCCCGACACTCGAGCGGAATCGCCCCTCGGCGTCCGTCTCGGCGACCGATGGGCGAGGTCCCACGCCGGCCTGGGCCCGGGCGATTCCCCCGATGCCCACCCGGGCATGATGGGCCGGCTTGCCCGTGTCGGCATAGGTCACGCGCCCGGTGAGGGTCCGGGCCGGTTGCAGCGCGATACTCGGCGGCTTCGCGGTCGAGGCGGCGTCGCTGTCGACCTCGATGCTCTGGTTGGAGAACCTCGGGTCGCGGGTGCTCAGATAGACCCGGAGCCCGGGGCCGACGCCATGCAAGGTGAAGCGGCCGTCGGCGCCGGTGGTCACCGGGCCGGGCCAGCCGGCCATGTCATCCGGATGGGCCCACCAGAATGCGGGACCTTCGAACTCCGCGCCGGAGGGATTCGGCCCCTTGTTGAGGACACGGCGGATGGCAGTGACCGACAACTTCACGTCGCGAGCGGGCTGGCCTTGCAGGTCGAAGAGCCGCCCCTGGATCACCCGCTCGGGCCGCAGCGCGATCTCGGCGACGGGCCGCTCGACGTCGGGGTCGAGCTCGACCCAGCCGGTGCCATGACCCGGCGCCAGGGCGACGGCGCCGAAATCGCCCTGGCTCGATGACGAGGTGCGGGGCGCGTCGATCCGGAACCGGCCCGAGCCGTCGCTGGTCGCCCGGCCGATCTCCCTGGGGTAGAGCCGATCGGCCGGGTCGAAGGTTCCCATCACCATGGTCCGCGCGTAGGCCATCACCGAGGCGTTCGGCACCGGCTCGCCCTGCGGGTCGAGCACGCGGCCCACGACGATCATCCGACCCGGGGCCGGCTTCGGGTTCGCATCATCTGGCTTCGCGACGACCGGCGGTTTCTGGGCCGCCGGGGTTTTCACGGGTTCGTCCTTCAGGACGAGGGAATGATTCCAGTATCCCGCGCCGGTGCCGACGGCGCCGAGGAACAGGAAGGTGATCGGGAGAAATCTCAATTGATGGAGCAGCATGGATCTGAGCACCTCCCGGGCAAGGGCCGTCGCCAGAGGCGCGGCGGCGCGTCCGGCCGCGAATTGTAACGCGGCCCGGGTCGTCATGTCGCACAGGGGGGATGGGACCGACGCCGAGGCCGACCTCGTGCTGAGCGCCGCAATGAGGCCCGCGGCCGAGAGCGACACGCCGCGGCGCGTCAGCCCGCGGCGGAGCTTGTCGCACGCGCGGGCCAGCCGGCTCCGCGCCGTGCCGGCCGGGCATCGGAGCCGTCGCGCCGCCTCTTCGAGCGTCAGGCCCTCGAGGTAGCAGAGCACGACCGTCCGGCGGAAGGGGCCGGGCAGTCGGTCGATCTCCGTGTGGAGGGCCTCGGCCTGCTCGCGGGCCAGGACCGGGTGCTCGACCGGGACGCTCGGACCCGATTCGGGGCGCCTCATGGCGTCGTCCTCCTCGTTCTTGCGCCGGCGGGCGAGCTGTCTCCGCGCCTTGCGGGCCGTGCGGAGGGCGACGCCATAGAGCCAGTTGCCCAGCAGGTCGGGGTCGCGGATCGACCGCGCCTTGCGGGCCAGGACGAGGAAGACGGCCTGGAAGGCGTCCTCGGCGTGATGCCGGTCGCCGAGGAGCTGCCGGCAGACGTGCAGGACCATCGGCCCGTGCCGCGCCACCAGGGCGGCGAAGGCGGCCTCGCCGGTGGCGTCGCGGCGGTCGTTGAACCGCTCGATGAGCTGGCGGTCGGTCAACCCGGCGACGGAGCCGCCGTCGAAGAGCGCGCCGATCTGTCGGACCACCGATGGTGTTGTCACGAACGACATGCCGTCAGGCCCCTCGCGGTTGAGATCGATTCTCCCGGCGCACGCGACGTCGTTTCATCCCCACGGTGGATACTGCCCCGATGCGGACGATCTTCTCCCGGGTCGTGCTCGCAGAGCTGGTTGGCACATCGGAAAACCCGATGGACTCGCGGGATCCGTCACGTCCCGGGCTTCTCGATCGGGATATCGCCGAATTCGATCGCCTCGCCAGGCTTGACGGTGAATTCCTTGCGGAGCTGTCGGCGGCCGTCCGCGTCGCCGGTGGCCGTGCAATCGAGGACGCGATCGGTCGCGCCGGGATCAAACACGGTACGCCATCCCGCCGTCAGAGACGAAGCGTCTCGAGGTAGCGGTTCGCCTCTCTCGCGAGGCCCTCCCATTGATCTCGGATGAGTCGATAGCCTTCCGCGATCGCGGCGGACTCCCCGTCGCCGAGCGACATCATCTCCTGGCAGGCCGAGGCCAGGGCTTCGGCACCGACCGTCGCAAACTCCCCCTTCAGGCTGTGGGCCTCCCCCGGCGTTGGCCTTCGTCGCCCGCGTTGATGGCCGCCCCCAGCCGTTCCAGGCGCGCCGGCACTCCCTCCAGCATCAATTCCAGGACCGTGCGGGTCAGCTTCGGATCATTCCCGCACGATATCCGGAGGCCTTCGGCGAAGGACGTCGGGAACTCGGGCTCCTGACGTGGCGCCGCCTTGTTCGGCGACCGCTCGACCTTGCCGCAGAAGGCGCGGAGGGCCTCGAGGAGCGGGCCGGGGCGGATCGGCTTCGGGACGTAGCCGTCCATCTCGGCGGCCAGGCACCGTTGCCGGTCCCCCTCCATCGCGTGCGCCGTCATGGCGACGATCGGCATGTGCCGGCCGGTGCCCCGCTCGCGCCGGCGGATCGCGGCCGTGGCGGCGAAGCCGTCCATCTCCGGCATCTGCACGTCCATCAGGATCAGGTCGTGCCGGTCGTAATCGACCGCCTCGACGGCCTCGCGGCCGTTCCAGACGGCCTCCACCTCGCAGCCGAGCCGCTTCACCATGCCGATCGCCACCGTCCGATTGACCTCGTTGTCCTCGGCCAGGAGGATGCGCAGGGGCGAGGCCAGTTTCATCGCCTCCGGATCGGAGGCCGGTGGCCGGTCGTGAAGCGACGCAGGGCTACTGACGGCCCGGCAGATGGCGTTGTAGAGCATCGAGCGGCGGACCGGCTTTGCCATCCGCGCGGCCCAGAGACCGTCCTCGACCTCCTCCGTCGCCGCGGCCGGGCCGGGCGCGGTGATCAGCACGATCGGGACCCGGGCGTGGCGCGGTATGGTCTTGATGACGCGGGCGGTCTGCTCGCCGTCCATCCCCGGCATGTCCCGGTCGAGGAGGATGAGCCCGAACGGGTCGTCGTCCGGGTTGGTCAGGAGTCTGGTCAAGGCCTCGGCGCCCGACGCGGCGACCTCGGTCCGGCACTCCCAGGAGAGCAGCATCTCCCGGAGGGCCTCGCGATCGGCCGCTTGGTCGTCGACGACGAGCCGCGGAGCCCCTGCAGCCGGGTGGCCGGCGGATCCGCCTCGCCGTACCCCTTGGCGAAGGCCACCTCGAACCAGAATGTGCTCCCCTCGCCGGGGCGGCTGTCCAGGCCGATCCGGCCGCCCATCAGGGCGACGAGACTCCGGCAGATCGCCAGTCCCAGCCCGGTGCCGCCGTGTCGGCGGCTGTTCCCCCCCTCGATCTGAGTGAAGCTTTCGAAGATGTCGGCCTGGCGGTCCGCCGGGATGCCGATGCCGGTATCACGCACGAGGATCCGGAGCGTGACCCCATCTCCCTCATCGACGAGGACGTGCGCCTCCAGGTCGACCTCGCCGCGCTCGGTGAACTTGACGGCGTTGCCGGCCAGGTTGGTGAGCACCTGGCGGATGCGGACCGGGTCGCCGACCAGCCGTCGGGGGACCTCGCGGGAGAGCCGGCAATGGATCTTCAGGTTCTTCCGGCGGCGCCGGGGACGAGCAGGTCGGCCACCTCTTCCATCAGCGTGCGGAGATCGAACTCGGTCGACTCCAGGGTGAGCTTTCCGGCCTCGATCTTCGAGAAGTCGAGGATGTCGTTGATGACCGTCAAGCAGCGCCTCGCCGCTGCTGCGGATCGCCTCGGTGTAGCTGCGCTGGAGGTCGTCGAGCTGGGTGTCCAGGAGCAATTCGGTCATGCCGACGACGCCGTTCATCGGCGTGCGGATCTCGTGGCTCATGTTGGCCAGGAAGTCCCCCTTGGCGCGGGTGGCGTCCAGCGCCTCGTCGCGGGCGATACGCAGATCTTCCTCGAACCGCTTCCTGGCGGTGATGTCCTCGATCTGGGCGACGCAGTGCAGCGGGCGGCCCGCCGCGTCCCGGACCAGCGAGGCGCTGAGTCTGATCCAGACGATGTGGCCTTCCTTGTGGATGTATCGCTTCTCCATCTGGTAAGACGTGATTTCACCGTCGAGCAATCGGCGGAGCGAGGCGAGGTCGGTCTCGATGTCGGCGGGGTGGGTAATCTGCTGAAACGTCATCCCCAGGAGCTCATCCTCGGAGTAACCCACGATCTTAAACAGCGAGCGGTTGACCCGAAGCCATCGCCCGTCGGGGGCGACCAGGGCCATCCCGATGGCCGAGACGTCGAAGGCGCCCCGGAACCGTTCCTCGCTCAGCCGCAGCTCCTCGTCACTTTTCTTCTGCTCGGTAATCGGGCGGCCCTCGGCGAGGAGCAGGACGACCTTCCCCGACTCGTCCTGGATCGGCTTGAGGGAGAAGTCCACCGTCACGACCTCGCCGTCGCGCCCGGGGACGGTCTCCTCGTAGCGTACGAACCCTCCCGCGGACGCCTCCGCGACCGCCCGCCTGACCCGGTCGCGGCTCTCCTCGGTCTGTGAATGCCAGAGGGTCTCCCAGACCGGCAGACCGAGCACGTCCTCGCGGGTCACTCCGGCGGAGTCGAGTGCCGTCTTGTTCACCTCAATCAGTGTGCCGTCGGGAGTGAGCAGGCCCATGAGCTGGAAGGTCGAGTTGAAGATGGCCTGGAATCGCCGCTCGGTCTCGCGCAGCGACTCGCTCGCCTCCGCGAGTTCGGTGGTCCGCACGCGGACCTTGTGCTCGAGGTTCTCGTTCAACCTCCGGACCTGCGCCTCGCTCTCCCGGAGCGCCTCCTCGGCCCGCTTCTGCTCGTCGATATCGGTATTCGTCCCGAACCAGCCGAGCACCCGGCCTTCGGCGTCGCCGGACGGCACGACTCGCGTGAGGAACTTCCGGAATCGGCCGTCGGCGCCCCGGATCGGGAAGACCATCTCGAAAGGCTTGCCCTCGGCGATCGACCGGTTCCAGCGTTCGAGGACGTCCGGGAGCACCTCGGGGTCGTGGACCGACTGCCATCCCCAGCCTTCCATCTCCTCGGAGGTCGTGCCGGTGTAGTCGTACCATCGCCGGTTATACCAGAAGATGTGGCCGTCCGGCCGGGTCATCCAGGCGAGTTGCGGGATCGACTCGGCGAGCAGGCGGAATTGCTCCTCGCTCCGCCGCAACGCCACTTCCGCCCGTTTCCTCTCGGTGATGTCGCGGGCGATCGAGGAGATGTCGACGATCCGTCCGGAACGATCCTTGATCGGAGAGAGGGTCAGGGAGACGTCAATCGGCCGGCCGTCCTTGCTCAGCCGGATCGTCTCGAAGTGATCTAAACTCTCCCCGCGCGTGAGCCGCTCCAGGATGATCTCCTCTTCCTCCTGACGATCGGGCGGCAACAGGAGCCTCATCGGACGGTCGACGACCTCGGCGGCGGTGTAGCCGAAGATCCGCTCGGCACCGAGGTTCCAGGAAGTGATGACGCCGTGGAGATCCTTCCCCACGATCGCGTCGTGAGAGGACTCGACGATCGTCGACAGGTACGCACGATCGACCTCGGCACGCCTCAGCTCGTCGACGGTGCGCCCCAGCTCCTGCGTCCGTTCTTCGACCCGCCGTTCCAGGTCTTCGTGGAGCGAGCGGCTCGCTTCCTCGGCCCGCCTGCGGCGGCGGGCCTCGAGCGTGACGACCGTGTACAGACCCGCAAGGGTCAAGGCGGCGAGGGTCGTGAAGACCGCGAGGGCCGCGGTCAACCGCCGGGAGGCCGAGCGGCTGCCCTGGCTGCGCCGCTCGAGGAGGATCCTCTCGACCTGTTCGGCTTCCGCCGCGAGCCCGAGGGCTTCGCCCATGAGGCGATCCCCGCGCTTGCCCCGCATAATCTCCGTCGCGGCTTCGACCCTATTGATCCGGTAGAGCTCGATGGTTTGCTGAAGGACATCGAGTCGGGAGCGGACCGTCGCGGCGAGCTGGCGAAGCCGCTCCTGCTGCGGGGGGTTATCGGAAGCGAGTTCGATCACGCTGGCAAGGTTCGGGCCGATTTCCGCGACCGCTGCCTCATAACGGTTCAAGTAGGCAGAATCGCCGGTGATGAGAAAGCTCCCCCGACTGGTCTCGGCGGCCCTGAGGAGCGACGTGGCGGCCGAGAGACGATCGAGGACTTCATAGGTGTGCCGGACCCATTCGTTCGAGACGACGTAGACCGAGATACTCTGGTAAGCGATGAAGCTGATGACGATGAGGGCCGCCACTGCTCCGGCGAAGTGGAGCGCGAAAGTGCGTTCGAATCGAATTCTCATTCCGAAGCCTTCTGACCGCATCGACGTGCGACGAATGCCACGCATGCGTGTCGCCATGGTGACACAATCATCCTAATTAGCGTACGATTTCGGACGGATCCTCCGATGCCCCCCTGTCGGAAGTGGGTCGCTATATCCATCTCAACAGAGGAGGGCGGTAACCGTCCAGTGCCTTGAAAGGCACGTGCTCCCCGCACGTCTAGCCTGCGAGGATCGCTCCGCTCATCTTTCGGGCTTATGAGCGACCCGGAGGCCCCACCACGCCCGGATGCTCCGAGTGACAGCGACTGCGTCGCGAGCTCGACGCGACGCGGCAGCGGATCGCCGAGTTTGCCGGCAGGTCGGGATCGCGGATCGACCGGGACTTGCTCGCCAGGACCAGGAAGGCGGCCTCGACGGTCGCCGCCGAGACCGACCCGCCTTGCCTGGGGGGCGGCTTCAGAGCTGCCGCATGAAGGCCGTGAGGTCCGCCTTCTCCCGGCCGCTCAGCTTGAGCTCGAGGATCAGATTGAAGAACTCCACGGTGTCCTCCAGCGTGAGCAGGCGACCGTCGTGGAAATACGGCGGCGACTCCTTGATGCCCCGCAGGGTGAACGTCTTGATCGGGCCCTGAGCGGTCGCCACCAGGCCGTTGACCGTCTGCGTCTTGTAGTACCGCTCGACCTTCAGGTCGTGCATCGAGTTGTCCGTATAATACGGGGCGGGATGGCAGGCGACGCATTGGGCCTTGCCGAAGAAGAGATCCTGCCCGCGCATCTCCGGCGAGTCCGACGCGAACTTCGCCGGGTCGAGCTTGCCGAAGAGGTTCAGGCCCGGGGCCGGCGGGAAGTCGAGTAGCTCCTGGACCTCCGCCATGAAGTGGACCTGGCTGCCGCGATCGAGGTGGTTGACCCCCTTGGCCGCCGCCGACACCTGGTCGCCGTCGAAGTAGGCCCCGCGCTGCTCGAACTCGGTGAAATCCTCGACGGTCTTCAGCGCCCGCTGCGAGCCGAACAGCGCCTGGATGTTGACGCCCCGCAGGCTCGTGGTGTCGATGCGGCGGCGGTGCGACTGCGGCCGGATGTCGCCCACGAGGTGGGTCGCCCCGGACGTGTGGCCGTTGACGTGGCAGTCGAAGCAGGCGACGCCCTGCATGCCGGGCCCGCTCTCGGTCTTGCGATCGGCCGTGGCATTGAACTGCTGCTGCGGGAACTGCGTGACCAGCAGCCGCAACCCCTCCAGGTCCTTCGAATTGAGGATGCCGGCGAAGATCTCGTGGAAGTTCTCGACCGTCACCACCTTGCCCTGGGAGACGTCGCCCAGGTCGGGCCGAGTCGTCAGGTAGAGTGCCGGGGGGAACTCGGGGAGGAAGTGGTCCGGGATATCGAAGTCGACGTCGAACCGCTCCAGCCTGGGCAATAGCTTGATCTCCGCCTGCGGGAAGACCATGCCGCCGACGGCGTGCTTGGGGTGGGGCAGCGGGAGGAAGCCCTTCGGGAACAGGCCCTTTTCCCGGATCTCGCCGGGGGACATCGTGGCGAGTTTCTCCCAGGTCATATCCGGGGAGCTTCGTCGCCGGCCCGACCTGAACCGGCTTGCCGCGGGACATCCGGACCGTGGCGTCGGGCTTCGCGGTCAGGTCGTACCGCGACTCGAGCAGCTCCTGCTGCCGGGCCATGACCGCGGGCCGATCGGCCTTGTCCCGAGCCATCCGATCCCGCAGGGCCTCCTTGCCCATCAGGACCGGCGTGACCTGATCGTAGCTCGTCTTGACGGGCGGGCCGGTCGACTCCTGGGCCCGTGCGATCGGCCCGGGATGCAGGAGGGAAGTGGCTGCCAGGACGGCCGGGGCGACCGCTCGAGGCAACAAGCGGAGGAATCGTCGTTCGTGGGATGAACTCATCGGTGTCTGACCTCGCATTCTCCAGGATCGATGGGGCGGAGAGGGCCGCTTCCGAAACAGGAACGCAACGAGTCGATCCCGCTCATTCGATAACAGCCGATCGCAGCCGTCAATCGTCTCCCTGTTCGAAAAACTCGAGTCGTCGCGAGGGCGGGGCCTCCCCGCCGGCCGGGACCAGGACTCGACTCTTCGAGCGGTTCACGATTGGTCTGCGCATGCGCGGAGTGCCCCTCACCCCATCCCTCTCCCCGTGGGGGCGAGGGCGACCGCTCGGCGCCACCTCGAGAGTGTTGCGGCTCGGCCGAGGCATCTTCCATCTCCTTCTCCTCGCCGGGGAGAAGGTGCCCGAAGGGCGGATGAGGGGGGATTCCGCTAAGAGCTTATCCCAGTAGGGTGGGTGAAACCCACCGAATGCCTTGTCGCCGAAAGACTTGGTGGGTTTCACCCACCCTACAAGGACTCCTAATGGGATAGGTTCTAAAGCCTCCGCCGCGTATGCAGCCCAAGCGTAAAGCGCTCTCGATCGGTCCGACCTGGGGGTCAGGTGTGCATCGTCCACATCGTTAGCCCCAGTCCTTTGCCCCCTACGGCTCGCGGCTAATCGGGTGCGTATGTCCATTACTTCCGTCCCCTGACCCAGGTGGCCGCCGTGCGGTCGAACTCTTGTCGGTATGGCCCGCCTGGGCCTGTGCGGCGTCCGTCGCGTCGCGGTATCATGTGAGGATGGCGATCGTCCGAGCAGTGAAGTCCAGGCGACCACCCGCAGGCGATGCTTACAATTGTGAGCGAGTCTCCCTATGACAGGAGCGGAGGTAGGATGTGAAACAGTTGGGAAACATGGCCTACATGACGCTCGTCTGTGGGCCGCTCTGCGGGTTATTCACCGCCCTTCTCGGATTGTCGCGCTTGATCGGCTTGCTGGACTTTGGATTCCTAGAAGGCATCTGGTTTGTCAGCGTGTTGTACGTCATGGGCATGCTGGCCGGTCTCGTCGCTTCTCTGCTCTGGCCAGAGCCCGAGGCGGTGAAGATAGGGAAGCGAGGAGGCGTCTGGGACATGGAACTTGATGGTCCGGTGTGATCCCCTGGCCGGTGTGGGATGCAAGCAACCGCCGTCCTTCTTGCCTGATCTCAGAGCTTGTGGAAGAATCGAATGGTGGATTCCAAATTGCGAATGACAAATTCCTAAATGGCTCGAAAGTTAGGCTTTATATCCATTTGCAATTCGCAATATGTGATCCGGAATCGATTTCTTCATAGCCTCTCAGGCAAGCCGAGGGGTGACGTGAGGGCGTTGGTGGCGGGTGATAGTATGTGCCGTCGGGGAGGGACGAACCATGCGACGACGCCGGGTGCGTTATTCGTTACTGGGCCTGATGACGGTTGTGGCGCTCCTCGCACTCGCCATGGGGATGCTTAAAGCGGAGGAGAGAGAACGGGCACGACGATTACTCGGCCAGGCCCGGCTCACGGCGGCTCGTGATACCTACCAAGATTGGTTGCGATTATTCGAATTAACCAGGATTGAGATGGATGATGTTTACAGATGGTCGCTTCGTCTCAGGGAAGCTCAACGCGAGTTGGACGACACGAGAGCTGGCCGGGCGACATCCTCCCGAGATCATCAGAGCCGGATGGTCGCCCTGAGGAAGATCCTGGATGCGCGATTGGGTGGGGGGAACTGCCCCAGTAAAGGTATGTACGCAGCTCTTGATTATTACATCAAAGAATCAAAATATTTTTTATTTATTGATCAATAGTTAATCTAGAAAGGAACACTTTTTCCAATATCATTGTTGATTTTGATGACGGATGGTTTGGATTGTAAAGAAAGGTCGCCCGTTCTCGACGAGAGCCTGGGCCTGGTCACGGTCCGGCATGGCGACCCGGGCGGCCCGCGGGTGCTGGGCCAGCCGAGCGTGGGGGTGACGCGGGTCCTCGACGGCCTGCTGTCGGCCGAACGGACTTCTGTCGCCGAGCTGCTCGAGGCGCGGATGGTACTGGAGGGCGCCGCGGCGCGGCTGGCGGCGGCGCGGCCGCCCGAGGATCTCGCCCCGCTGGAGGAGACATACGGGGCGATGGAGCAGGCCCCGGACTTCGCCCGGTTCGTCGAGGCCGACGCGATGTTCCACCGCCGGGTGGCCGAGGTCGGCGGCAACCGCCTGCTGGTGGTGATCCTGACGGCGATGCGCGACCCGATCGTCCGGCTGATCGCGGAGGGCCTGGCCGGCGAGACGGAGGAGAAGGCCCGGGCGAAGATCCTCCGCACCCACGGCGAGATCCTCGAGGCGATCCGCGCCCGCGACGGCGCCGCGGCGGATCGGCGGTCGCGGCGTCATCTCTTCGACCTGTACGCCGAGCTGGTCACGCCCGAAGAGCGGCCGCGCCTGGAGTCGCTGCTCGCCTGAGTGTCTGTCCCGGAAGGGTCGATTTCGGTCTTGTAGGGGGGGTGAACCCACCGATGCGAGGCCCTCTCGGTGGGTTTCACCCCCCCTACAACGGTCCGATCCGGCTTCCGGGACAGACTCTGAGCACTGCGCGTCCGCGGGCCGAGGTTGACTGCTGTTCTGTGGACGCCGTGTCGGTAGAGGTTGTGTCACCAGGGCACGGGACCGTCGCCCGAGAACGCCCCCGTCGGACCCGTCCGGTCCGATGAGCGCGAAGGGGATTGAGCCGGAGTTCAGACCAGAGCGGCGATGGCCGAGTGCGCCGCGTCCATCGAAGCGGCACGGTTGTCGCCCATGGCGAGCCCTTCGGCCCGGACGACGCGGATGTCGGTGATGCCGAGGAACCCGAACAGGCTCAGCAGGAAGGGTTCCTGGTGGTCGAATGAGCCCATCGGCGTCTCGGAGCCGTAGAAGCCACCCCGCGTGGAGACGATGATCACCTTCTTGCCGCCCGCGAGCCCTTGGACGCCTTCAGGACCGTATTTGAACGTCTGGCCGGCGACGGTAATCCGGTCGATCCACGACTTGAGCTGGCTGGGGATCGTGAAGTTGTACATCGGCGCCCCGACGACCACGATGTCCGACGCGAGGAACTCCGCCAGGGCCGCCTGCCCGAGCGCCACATCCCGCTGCAACTCCGGCGGCAACTCGAGGCCCGTACCCTGCGCCGCGCCGAGGTGCCCGCTCGAGATGTGGCCCAGGGGATCGGCGGCCAGGTCGCGGTAGACGACCGTCAGGCCCGGCACGCGCCGACGCTCCGCCTCGACGACCTCGGCCGTGAGCTGGCGGCTGGCGGAGTTGGCGCCCAGGATGCTCGAATCGATGTGGAGAAGTTGCATGTGACCTCCTGAATTGGTTCAATTTCCGACGGTCAAAAATCAAACCGTTGGGCAAAAATAATAAGACTCAGTCCTCATCCTCGTTGAGCGTGTCATCGACGCGGCAGAGCAGCTCGTGCAGGGTCTTCTGCTCGGCCTGCGTCAGCCCCCTGAGCGCGCGACCCGTCATGGCCACGTGCTCCGGCAGGATCTCGCAGAGCTTCTGCTTGCCGGCGGGGGTCATGTAGAGCCGGTGGAAGCGATGGTCATCGGGGTCCGACCTGCCTCGATCAGCCCCGCGCCTTCCATCTTCTGGACCATCACGCAGATGTTGCCTTTCGTCAGTAACAGGCGTTCCGCCAGGTCCTGCTGGCTGATGCCCTCCCCATGGTTGAGGCAGAGCAAGACCTCGAGGTGGGGGAGCGAAAGGCCGTGACGCTTGGCCAGTTCCCCGCCTCTTGCGGTCATCCGGCCGAAGATTCGGATCAGGGTCGTCAACGCCGCGTGCCCGCGATGTTCCGCAGGCACGTCGTGACCGCTGAGGATTCGCAGCTTGTTCTTGCGTCCTGGCTCCATTGGTTCGATTTTAAACCATCGCCCCGGGATGTCAAGGGAGGTAGGCCCCCTGACTCCCAGGGCTGATGACCCGCCACGCTCAAACCTTGGACCAGTTCATGTGGTCGAGGTCTTCGATCATCCCGGCCTTCTGCGTCGGGTGCCAACCCAGCCGCTCTTGCGTCAGCGCGCTCGAGGCCGGCATGTCCATCCCGGCGAACATCCCCATCCAGCCGAAATGACCGGCGGCCTCCTCGGGCGACAGGGAGACGACCGGGATCTTCAAGCCCCGCCCGATGGCCTCCGCGATCGCTTTGGCCGTCACGCCCTCCTCGGCGACCGCGTGATATCTCGCCCGGTTCGGACCTTTCTCGAGGGCCAGCCGGTAGACGGGCGCGGCGTCGAGCACATGCACCGCGGGCCATCGGTTGAGCCCGTCGCCGACGTAGGCCGCGACGCCCTTCTCGCGGGCGATCTCGATCGCCGGCGTGACGAGCCCTTGCTTTTCCGTGTTATGCACCTGCGGCAATCGCACCACCGTCACGCGCACGCCACGGCCGGCGACCGCCTCCGCCGCGATCTCCGAGCCGGCGCGGGGGTTCGGGTGATTGGGGTCGAAATGATCCTCGATCGCGGGCTGGCCCGGCACCTTGGTCCCCATCCCGGTGCCGGAGGTGATGACGAAGGGGCGGTCGGAGCCGGCGAGAGCATCGCCCATCGCCTTGATGGCCCGCCGGTCCGCCTCGCAGACCTCCTGAAACCGCGAGAAGTCGTGGATGAAGCCGCAGTGGATCACCCCGTCCGAGACCGCCGCGCCGCTCCGCAGGCTGTCCAGGTCTTCGAGGTCGCCATGGTGCACCTCGGCCCCGGCGGCGGCGAGCGCCTCGGCGCCCTTGTCCGAACGGGTGAGGCCGAGCACCGTGTGCCCCGCCTTGAGGAGATCGCGGATGACTTCCGTGCCGATGAAGCCCGTCGCACCAGTCAGGAAAACACGCATCAGATAACCTCCCAGGATTCAACTTTCGGTCCCATGGTCCACAGGGTAGGCTTTTGACCTGCGACGATCTATGCTTTAGAGTCCAATCTTTCTTCGCGATCGTCCAGGAGGCCTCATGGACCCGCTCTCTGGTGTGCTGTCGCTCTTGAAACCACAGAACTCGATGTGCGGCGGCTTCGATGTCGGAGGGGACTGGTCGCTCCAGTTCCCCGAGCACGACGGCATCAAGTGCTACGCGATCGTCTCCGGCCAGTGCTGGCTCGTCGTGGAGGGAGTTGCCGAGGCGGTGCAGCTCAAAACAGGCGATTGCTTCCTCCTCCCATTGGGGCGGCCGTTTCGCCTCACGAGCGACCCCGCCCTGCCGCCGATCGACTTCAGGTCGATCTACAAGAGGCCGCTGAACGGGTACATCTCCGTCTGGAATGGGGGAGGAGACGTCTCCGGCGTCGGAGGATATTTCGGCTTCGAGAGGAACCACGCCAGTATCCTACTGGAAATGCTCCCGCCGATCGTCCACGTCAAGAAGGAGGCGGACAGGCTGGCGCTCCGCTGGTCCATCGAGCGGATGATGGCGGAGCTACGCGAGCCGCAGCCGGGCAGCTTCCTGGTCCTGCAACACCTCGCCCACATGCTGCTGGTTCAGGCACTGCGTGCTCACCTCGCGGAGGGGTTGAACGGGGGCGTCGGATGGCTCTTCGCGCTGGCGGACCCGCAGATGAGCGTGGCCATCCACGCGATGCACGACGACCCCGGCCATCCCTGGACCCTGCAAGAGCTGGCGGAGAAAGTCGAGATGTCCCGGTCGAGCTTCGCCGCGAAATTCAAGGAGACCGTCGGCTCGACGCCCATCGACTACCTGATTCGCTGGCGAATGCTCCTGGCCGGGGATCGGCTGAAGAACTCCGGCGATCCCATCTCGGTCATCTCGCAATCGCTCGGCTACGAGTCCGAGAGCGCCTTCAGCACCGCCTTCAAGCGGGTCATGGGCTGTTCGCCGCGGCAATACAGTCGTGGCCGGGATCTGGTCGCTTCGCATTAAGGCTCCGAGTTGGCCGACAGGTACCAGGCCGCTGCCTTCCGTCCCCGGTTCCCGTCGAGCCCGACCCCCAGCGCCTCGCCCCGATGAACCACTGTCGGTCATCAACAGGAAGATGTGGCCAGACCCTTTCGCTCCTGCTCGGACTCCCTCGACTGTGCCCTGAATGACAAGATTTCGTCAGGACTCGGGAGGGATTCGCATTCCGGCGATCAGGATGTCGACCAGACGTTTGGCGCTTTCCTCCCAGCCCGGGGCCGAGCTGATCCCGGCGACGCCGGCCAGGGCGCGTAGTAAGTCGAGCGGCTCGATATCAAGCCGGATGTCGCCGCCGGCGACCGCACGATCCACGAGCATCCCGATCGCCGTCTTGACCAGCGCGCCGGATTCGGCGTAGAGCTCGGAAGTACCACACACCATCGAGGTGAGTGCCGGGGACATCGCCTGCTTCGTTGCGATGTAATCGACGAACAGCCGCAACCAGGCACGCAATGCCTCGAGCGGCGGCAAGGTCTCGGAAAGCCGAGACGATGCCTCGGCGAGGTTCCGAGTCTCGGTCCGGTAGACCGCCTCGATCAGCTTGTCACGCGTCGGGAAGTGGCGATAAAGCGTCCCGATCCCCACGCCGGCCACCTTCGCGATCGCTTCCAGGCCGGTATCCGCCCCGCCCTCACGGAACTTCGCCTTGGCGACCTCGATCAAGCGGGCGCGATTTCTTGCGGCGTCCGCTCGTAGGGAACGCGGCATGTCAGTTCGGGCTTCCTCCCCCATCATGAACCCCGCTTGATAAGCGGAGGGAGCCTCCGTATATTGAACCGGAGGCGTCCTCCATTTGCATGTTAGGCCGATTGGCCTGATGACGGCAAGAGGTTGATTCGGCGCGAGCGGAATGCTCGCCGATCCCACACGGATGAACCGAAGCGAAGCGAGGCGATGATGACCCGGCCATTCGATGCGACGTCCACGACCGACGAGGTGCTTGAAGGCAGGAATCTGAAAGGGATGCGCGTGCTGGTCACCGGCGCGTCGGCCGGGCTGGGGGTCGAGACGGCCCGATCTCTCGCCAGGCACGGCGCCAGCGTCGTGGGGGCGGCCCGAGACCTCGCGAAGGCCGAACGCGCCACCACCCAGGTCCGTGCCGATGCCGAAGCTGGCGGCGGATCGTTCGAGCTGGTCGAGCTCGACCTGGCCTCGCTTGCCAGCGTCCGTGCTTGCGCCGATGCGCTGATCTCGCGCAACGAGCCGTTCGATCTCGTCATCGCCAATGCCGGGGTCATGGCGACGCCGTTCGGCCGCACGGCCGACGGCTTCGAGACCCAATTCGGCACCAATCATCTCGGGCACTTCCTGCTCGTCAACCGGATCTCGCCCTTGATGGAGCCGGGGGGGCGGTTGGTCAGCCTATCTTCGTCCGGCCATCGCTTCGGCGACGTCGACCTCGACGACCCGAATTTCGAGCGGACGCCCTACGAGCCGTTCGTCGGGTACGGCCGCTCCAAGACGGCGAATATCCTGTTCGCGGTCGAATTCGATCGCCGGCATCGGTCGCGGGGCATCCGAGCGGCGGCCGTGCACCCGGGCGGCATCCAGACCGAGCTGGGTCGCCACCTCGACCCGAGCTGGATACCGGGGATGATCGACCAGATGAACAAGGACCTCGCGGCCGAGGGGAAGCCGCCCTTCCAGTTCAAGACCATCCCGCAGGGAGCGGCGACCTCGGTCTGGGCTGGCGTGGTCGCCCAGGCCGACGAGGTGGGCGGTCGCTATTGCGAAAACTGCCATGTCGGGGTCATCGTGCCCGACGACCGCAAGATCAGCGCCATCAGCGAGGGGGTGCGGGCATATGCGGCTCGATCCCGAGCGTGCGAAAGCACTCTGGGCGAAGAGCGAGGAGATGGTCGGCGAGCGGTCCTGATCGCTCGAGGGTGTAAAGCCTCGATTCGTATCGAGACTTGCCAGAAAGAAAGCCCATGCGACTACGCTTCAAGCGGTTCACGTTGTGGCAACTCATGGCCTTGGTCGCCGCGGTGGCGATCACCCTCGGGATCGCGATCGCGGGACGGGAAACGGGGACGTAGTTGTTGCAACTGCGGTGGCCTTCTCCCCGTTTCTGCTCCGCCCCCGTTTCTGCTCCGATTGAAGGCGACGAAGTCGGCTGCGTCGCGGAAGCTAGCCAGCCGAGCATTGGCCCGGTCCAGGGTATCATAGATGAAGCCACCGTTGGAGGCACGGAGCGGTCTTCCCATGTTCTGAACATTAGCGTACGATCGGCGGGGAAGCCAAGAACGGTTCCCGACACCTTTTCGTCTCCCACCTTTTCGTCTCCGGCGGGGAAGCCAAGAACGGTTCCCGACACCTTTTCGTCTCCCGGTTCCCGACACCTTTTCGTCTCCAAGAACGGTTCCCGACACCTTTTCGTCTCCTTTTCGTCTCCTTTTCGTCTCCTTTTCGTCTCCTTTTCGTCTCCTTTTCGTCTCCTTTTCGTCTCCTTTTCGTCTCCTTTTCGTCTCCTTTTCGTCTCCTTTTCGTCTCCTTTTCGTCTCCTTTTCGTCTCCTTTTCGTCTCCTTTTCGTCTCCCCTTTTCGTCTCCGACACCTTTTCGTCTCCGTGGTTGTTCGACAGGATCAGGATCGCCCCGTCATCGCGGCTACGGACGAATGCCCCCAGCGTACCGGCGGTGACCTGGAAGTGCCCGATCGAGGCGCCGATCCGGAGTGGGCGGGCCTTCTTCTGATGCCAGGGGAGCGCCGACCGCTTCGTCACCTGGCCGATGTAGCGGACATCGACCTCGCCCTTGGCTCTCTTACTGATCGACTCCACCTGCGTACTGTTCTCCAGACCCCGCTTCTGGACCCGAACGGCCAGCCCGAAGCCATTCTTCCCCTTGCGTATGACCCCGAGAACGATGGTAGGTGGCGTGGCGGCAAGCGCAGCCGTCGGTTGCGCCGAAAGTCCGGCCGACCTCACCACGGACGACGTCGCCAGTGGCGCAATGACCGACTCCAGGAGCTTGGACTTCAATTCCCTCGCTGAATCGAGTTGCATCGCCAGTATCCCCGAAGTGGCCACATCGCCGAATTCACACGAACGGTCACCTATCTTAAGGTCGTCCTGCGATGGCGTCACCTGTTCCATATCTATGAGCCGCACCAGGGTGCGGACTTCGCGTTGATCCACTTGAGAGATCTATTCCGCCGAAACCTGATGAGCAACGGTATTCAACCGATCGACAGCCGCAACTGGATGGCCGAGGAGCCTCAATTCGATGTTCATTTCGTGATCCTCTTTTCCGACGCGCCACCGGTCAACTCCGCTGGCATCGCCCCGGTCGGGCCGACCCGATCCGTACGAAGAGTCATCCGACCAGTCCGCACGATCGTGGCACGGGATCGGCCAGCGGAACGGCCAGGCCACCCGATCCGGGCGCAATGTTCTCGGCGGACGAGTTGGAGGCCCCGGCCCGGCGGTTCGGCGGAGGCCCGGCCGCCGACCGGACTATTGTCCCGGATTGTCCCCCCGAGATTGCCGGAAGGATGGAAAGCCCGGCGGATCCGCGGGATCCGTCACGCCTTCGGCTTCTCGATCCGGATCTCGCCGAGGTCAAGCGTCTCGCCAGGCTTGACGGTGAACTCCTTGCGGAGCTGGGGATTGTCCCCGCCTCCCGGCGTGGTGTCGTAGATGCGGTACGTGGCGCCCGGGATCAACTCCGGCAGGGTGAGCTGTCCCCGGGCGTCGGAGGCCAGGCCCTTCGGGTAATGGATCGGGTCGAACGCGGCGACGAAGTCCTGATCGGCCGCCAGGCGGTCCTTGTCGGCCGGATCCTGGCTCCATCGGATCGGTCCCGGGGTGACGACCATCATGGTCATGTGAGACCCGTAGGCATCGCGCGATCCGGCGACCGGCTTGCCGGCAGCGTCGACGAGCCGGGCCCGGGCGGCGCCGCAGGGCTGGAGCCGGACGGTGACCGGATCGCCCGCCGCCGACCGGCCCGAGAACATCGCGGTCGCCCCGAGGTTATGTTTGGCATCGAGGAAGTACACGGGGACCTCGGCGTCGGGCGGCAAGCCATGCACGGCGAAGGAGCCATCTCGCACCGCGTCGCGGTGGCCACCCGTCCAGACCAGGAAGGCGATCCAGTTCGGCTGGAGGATGACGCGGCCGATCATCAAGGCGCTCCGCACGGGCTGGCCGTCCGGTCCGATGACCCGGCCCTTCACGGCGGGGCTGGGCCGGAGCGCGATGGCGACGTCCTGGTTCGCGTCGCCGGGCTTCAAGGTCAGGGGGTGGAAGGCGTGCGCATAGATGCGACGCCCGCCGGGCTGACCGGCGAGGGCCATCCGCTGGCCGATCTCGCGGAGAACGTAGTCCTCGCCGGGCCCCAGGACGGTGAGATAGCCCGGGCCGGGCATGACGCCGAGCTGGAAGGACCCGTCCGCCGCGGTCGCCGCGCGGGTATTCCGGGCGCCCGACTGCAAGTCATAGTCCGGGTTGGAGTAATAGCCGACCCTCGCCCCCGCGACGGGCTTGCCGGAGCCCTCCTCGGTGACCCGGCCGCGGACGAGTACGCCGCGGGTCAGCCTCAGGTCCACGGAATGCTCGATCGCCCCCTTGGGCCATTCCAGCTTCTGCTGGATGTTCAGATAGGGCTCCCGCTCGGGAGGGAAGGCAGTGAACCAATAGCGAGGGCCCGCCCCGGGATTGAGGCGGAAACGCCCCTCGGCGTCGGTCTCGATGTCGCCGGCCCAGGTCGAGGTGCCGTCATCCCCCTGGATCGAGATGCCGACCCGGGCATGGTGGGCCGGCTTGCCCGTGTCGGCGTAGGTCACGCGCCCGACGAGGATCCTGGCCGGCTCCAGGGCCATCGTGACATCCTTGGCCTCGGAGGATGCATCGGTATCGATCGGCGTCCTCAGCCTGGCGAACCGGGGGTCCTCGATGACGAGGCCGACCCGGAGGCCCCGCCCCGCGCCTCGGATCGTGAACCGGCCGTCGGCGTCGGACGTCGTCGGCCGGGGCCAGGCCGGCAGGTCGCCCGGCTTGACCTCGAA
This sequence comes from uncultured Planctomycetota bacterium, assembly GCA_963777695.1. Taxonomy (GTDB): domain Bacteria; phylum Planctomycetota; class Planctomycetia; order Isosphaerales; family Isosphaeraceae; genus CAVZRC01. The sequence continues at coordinate 2,555,496 of CAVZRC010000004.1, read as the reverse complement.
GAAATAAGGACCTTCGGCATCGCCGAGGGTCGTGTTCGGGCTGCCGGTGACGATCGTGCCCATGCTCTCGACCGAGACCGCCACGCCCCGGGCGGGCCGGCCCTGGACGTCGAACAGTCGCCCCTGGATCACCTGCTCGGGCCGGAGCGCGATCTCGGCCGAGGGTCGCTCGGCATCGGGATCGAGCTCGACCCAGCCGGCGCCGTAGCCGGGCGCGGTGGCGACGGCGCCGACCTGGTACTGCCGCGATGATGTCGTGCGGGCCGCATCCAGCCGGAACCGGCCCGAGCCGTCGCTGCCCGCCCGGCCGATCGCGGCCGGCGATATCGCCGCCAGCCGATCGCCGCGACCCGGCCACTTGAGCGACGCATAGGCCATCACCGTCGCGCCCGGCACCGGTTTCCCGCCCGGATCGAGCACGCGGCCGGTCACGAACATCCGGCCCGGGGCCGGCTTCGGGTCCGCGTTGACGGGCCGGGAGATGAGTTCAGGTCGGAGGGCGGGCGGATTCCGGGGCTCGTCCTTCATGGACAAGGCGTGGGTCAGATATCCCGCGCCGGAGACGAACACGACCGTCATCGCGATCAGTTTCAACTTTTGGAGCAGCATGGATCTCAGCACCTCCTGGGCCAGGGCCGTCGCCGAGGGTGCGGCGGCGTGTCCGGCCGCGAAGTTCATCGCGGCCCGGGTCGTGATGTCGCACAGGGGGGATGAGACCGATGCCGAGGCGGATCGCGCGCTCAAACCGGCGGCCATGGCGGCGGGCAAGACCAGGCCGCGGCGGGTGAGGCCGCGTCGGAGCTTGTCCCGCGCCCGGACCAGTCGACTGTGCACGGTCCCGGCCGGGCATCGGAGCCGCCGCGCGGCCTCGTCGAGCGTGAGGCCCTCGAAGTAGAAGAGGACCACCGGCAACCGGAACGAGCCGGGCAGCCGGTCGATCTCCTCGTGGAGGGCCTCGGCCTGCTCGCGATCGATGGCCGACCGGTCGGCCGGCACGTCCGCGCCGGCCTCGAGACGCCTCACCGCGGGATGTTCCTCGTTCTTGCGACGGCGAGCCAGCCGGACCCTGGCCTTGCGGGCCGTCCGGAAGGCGACCCCATAGAGCCATTGGCTCAGCAGGTCCGGGTCTCGTAACGATCGCGCCCGGCGTGCCAGGACGAGGAAGACGGCCTGGAAGGCGTCCTCGGCGTGCTGGTGGTCGCCGAGGAGCTGTTGACAGACGCCCAGCACCATCGGCCCGTGGCGCGCCACCAAGGCGGCGAAGGCGTCCTCGGCGGCGTGGTCGCGGCGCGCGACGAACCGCTCGAGGAGCTGCCGGTCCGTCAGCCCGGCGACCGAGCCGCCGCCGAAGAGCGCCTCGAGCTGACGGACCACGGACGTCGTCATCACCTGCGCCATGGCCGCGGGCTCCTCCGGCAGAATCCTCGGTGCTTCTCATCCCCTTGCTGGATACTGCCCGGTCGCCGAGCGTCTTGTCCTGGGTTCTTTGGAAAAAGGGGGCGTCATTTCAGCCAAGTCTTGCTCGATCTGCTCCAGCGGGGTTGGATCGGGCGTCTCCGTCGGAATTCTCCACGGGGTCGGTTCTTCGCCAGTGGACCTTGTGGAGGCGTGGCACCGGCGACGCCGCACCAGGCCGCCGGCGTCTTCCCCGTCGGTCCTTCGCCAGTGGACTCTGTAGAGGCGTGGTAGTCAAGCCGACGCGGGGAAACCTGGGCGGCCACGCCCCGCTCATCCTCCGCCAGGCCTGCCGTTCCCGCCTTGCGTGGGACCACACGGCCACCGTTCCGGCCGGGAGGTTAGAGGAAAGGGCGATGCGTCTGTGCCGTTATGAGTGATGGAGTTGCTGTGGGCGGAGGTGCGGAGGAGTCATCGGTATGGCGATGGCAATCGAATCGGGCCGGGAATAACGCTAACACGGGAAGAGGGCGTCCAGAAACGCCCTCTTCCCGGTTTCGAAGGCGGAGAAATCACGGGGCCGATTCAGGCGCGGCGGCGGCGTGCCCACGCGCCGAGGCTACCGAATGCGGCGATGCCGCCGAGGATCAGGCTCGATGGCTCGGGGACTGCCGATACGTTGTAAGCGACGTTATCGAACTCGAAGGCGTACGAGGAACTCGTTGCCACGACCCTGTCGAAGCTGTCGGTGGAAGTAATGTTTACATAAAAGGTCCCGAGTTCGCCTTGATTGCCGTTGGCGCTGGCCGTTACATCCGCCCCGGTGACCGTCCCAACGAGAGTCGAGCCATTATAGAGACTCAGGGTGTTGTAGGTGTCCACCGACCCCCAAAGAAGGCCGAGATACGTTTCCTGGCCCGGCAGCGCCAGCGTGACCGAACCGACGCCGGTCGAGAGGTAATTGGTCGCATCAGGCCCGTTATTCGGGTCGCCGAACAGCGTGCCGTTGCCATTGGAGAGGTAGGGGGCGGCATAGACATCCGATTGCGATCCCTGCACCGTTTGGCCGTCCCCGGTGAAGGACACGGTGATCCCGTTACTCACTCCGCCAGCGGCCCCGAGGGGCAAGCCGTCGAAATTCGCGTAGTTTGCTCCCGTCGGGGCACCGCCCACCGACGCATCGACAACGATTCCCGCTTGCGCAACGGGGTTCATTCCCATGAGGCAATAAGAGAGCACGCCGAGTGTGGCGCAATTACGGAGAATGTCATGAGCCATAACAGTGTTTTCCTTGTTGTATGAGATTGAATGCGAGCTTTCGATTGAGCTTGCCCAACGCACATTGGGACGGTCGCATTTCAGCTAATCAAACCGGGAAGGACGCCTCAGTCGCATTTCCATACCCATTCCATCTCGCGCCGGCGTTCCTGCTCACACTCATCCCTCCGCAGTGATAACGCCGAACGCCGGACGTTGTGATACAGGAGGGGAAACGTGTCGATTCTAGGATTCGTCGGACAGGCCAACTCCCCAAAGTCCCGTCGGATGTCTCAAGAAAGGTACATCGGGTTGCGTGAGCCAGGCCGTGAGCTATGATGCGTTCGGATTTGGATAAACACGTCTAATGCAGCTCTTCATCCTGGGGAAGGAGGACGCGGCTCCCGAGAGCGATCGACCTCCAGGAGGCGAAAACGAACCTTGAACCGTATGCGGTCGAGTGGTTATTATGCCGATTTCGGCATAAGACGCATTGGTGTACCCACGGTCTTGGAGATCGAACGATGCCGGACGCTCCTGTTGGCGGCAAGAGGATCGGCAGGGTCTGGGCTGTATTGACCGCCTGGGCGATCATCGCGGCGGCGATCGGCATCTATATCTTCCTATCACCGCAGCAGGATGGAACTCGGTGGCGCATCGTCCGGATGGCGCGGGGCCTGGGAAGGCTGGTTGGCCTGGAGGATCGACCCAGGAAACCGATCGGGGTCATCGTCCGGGAGATCGAACAGGGCGACGAAGCACGGAAGGCGCAGACCATCGTCCTCTGCCAGGAGTTGACGGGGGCCGAACTCGCGCAGGTGTTTCCCCATCTCATCCGGGCCATGAAGGACGAATCGGAGATGGTCCGGAATGCGGCGGCTACCGTCGTCGGCGACCTGAGTCAACATCTTTCGAGGGAAGCATCGGTCGCCGAGGAGGCGCTGACGGCCCTGCTCGACGATCCTTCGCCCCCACTCCGCGCCAGGGCGGCGAAATCCCTGGGATCCGTCGCCGCGAGCGGTCGGCTCGACGCCCCGCCACCTCGACTGGTCGCCGGCCTGGACGACGAGGACGAACAGGTCCGCTTCAGCACGGTCGAAGCCCTGTTCGAGTATCGCAAGGGACCCGAGCTGATCGTCCCCGTGGCGCTGCGACGCCTTCCGACCGACCGTCGGGTCGAAGGCAACGCATTCACGGATCTCTTCTGGCACGTCCGCCTCGAGCCCTCGGTCCTCCCGCTCCTGATCGGAGGATTGTCGAGCGAGGACACCCAGGTGCGTCTCATTTGCACGGCGGCGATCAACCACATGGGCCGCGAGGCCAGGCCGGCGCTGCCCGCGATCCTGACCTTGCTCCGAAAGGAGCTCGAGACGCCCGATTCGCCCGAGGAGCGCGACACGATCATCGGCATGTCCAAGAACTCGCGGCGGTTGCCCGGCGGATGGCGCGTCGACTCGCCCGAAGAGCACGACAGGATCATCGGCATGGCGGCGGGGGCGATCGGTGAGGTCACGTCGGATGGGGAATGCCCACCCGGGTCCGTCGAGATCCTGTGCGAGATCCTGCAGCGTCGGGGCGGAGCGATCCGAGGATCTGCCGCTCGCCCCGATTCGCCGGGGCCGTCCATCAGGGCCATGGGGCCCGAGGAGGAATTACTGGCCGAGGCGGTCTGGTCCCTGGGAATCCTCGGCCGATCTGCCTCGCCCGCCGTGCCCCTCCTCCTCTCGACGTTCGAGTCGGCCCGGGAAGTCTCCAACCTCCGGGGGATGACCGCCGAGGCCCTCGCCGAGATCAGTCGAGGGACGCCGGACGAGGACCGCGTCCTCGCCTGCCTGGCGAGGGCCTGGGAGACGTCGCCCAAGGAGCAGAAGCCCGCGATCGCCCGGGCGCTCCGGAGGCTCGGCCCGAAGTCGGAACAGCTCGTCGCGGGGCTCAAACAATGGCCTGCCGATGAGACGGGATCGGTGATACGACGCGTCCGATATCCCCGATCCCGACGGGGATTCCCCGTGCGTGAATAGCACGCACTCGAAATCTCCTCGCCGAGCGATGCGTCGGCCAGCCACGGGTGCGATTCATCCGATCGAAGAGCAAGCGGACCATCCGCCACAGTCCGGGCGCGCGTCCAAAGCATGTTCCGCGGCAAGACGGGGCCCTTGTCACGGTCTGATCCGGGTGCCATAATCCGATCGTACCCTTCAGGATAGGCTTTCCCTGCCGAACCCGACAAGAGATACCATGTCGGACATTCAACCCGACAGTCACATGCCAAGCGAGTTTCCCACGACCCGGTGGAGCCGAGTGGTCACGGCCAGCCGCGGCGACGCCGCGGAGGCCAGGGAGGCGTTGTCGGGCCTCTGCCGGGAGTACTGGTATCCGATCTACGCCTACATCAGACACCGCCGATATACGCCGGAGCAGGCGCGCGACCTCACCCAGGATTTCTTCGCCTATGTCCTGGAGCGCGACGTGTTCGCCAAAGCCGACCCGGCCAGGGGGCGCTTCCGTGCGTTCCTTCGTACGGTCTGCGCCCGCCAACTGGCGGACCGTCGCGACCAGGAGAAGGCGGCCAAGCGGGGCGGAGGCCGGTCTTTTTTCTCGATCGACCCGCTCGACGCCGAACGCCGTTACACGCGCGAACCCGCCGACGAGTTGACGCCGGAGCGGATCTTCGACAGGACCTGGGCCTTGACCCTCCTCGACCGGGTCGTCGAACGGCTTCGCGGCGAGTACGACGACGCGGGACGGGCGGCCAAGTTCGAGGAGCTGATCGCGCTGCTCACCCGGGATCCCGCGACGGAAACCTACTCGAAGATCGCCGGGCGGCTGGGTACAACCGAAGGGAACGTTCGCGTCGCCGTCCATCGCCTCCGGCGCCGCTACGGCCTGCTGCTACGCGAGGAGATCGCCGCGACCGTCGGCGACGCGGCTCAGGTCGAGGACGAGATCCAGACGCTCTTCGACGCCCTGGAGGGCTGAATCCCGGCACGGCCCTGTAACCTTCGTGGCGTTTCTCCCAACCAAAGAACAGGGCCCTTCGTCAGCTCGGACGGAATCCATGGAGGCGGGGATGTTCTCGGTCGAAACCTGCCCCGACTGCTCGGCCCGCCTGCCCGCGAACGCGCCGGCGGGCCTGTGCCCGCGCTGCCTGTTGCGCCTGGGTGCCGCCCTCGCGGTCGAACTCGATGCGGAGCTCGGGGACCCGGAGGCGAACCGCGTCCTTGAAGACGCGAGCAAGAAGACCGATCCCGTCTTGCCGCCGGCGCATGCCCTGAATCAGGACGACGCGATCGGTGCGATCCCGCGAATTCATCTCCGGGACACGTCGGAGGCCACGCGACTGATCCGGCCGACGTCGCCCGAGACGCCCAAGCTCTCGGGCCAGCCGTCGCGCTACCAACTGATCGGCGAGCTGGCGCGGGGCGGGATGGGCGCGATCTTCCAGGGCCGCGACCTCGACCTGGGCCGGGACCTCGCCGTCAAGGTGATCCGGGAGGAGCACCGCGATCACCCCGAGATGGTCCGCCGATTCGTCGAGGAGGCCCAGATCGGCGGCCAGCTCCAGCACCCCGGGATCATCCCCGTCCACGAGCTGGGGCGCCTCCCCGACGGCCGGCTCTTCATCGCGATGAAGCTGGTCCGGGGCCGGACCCTGGCGGCGTTGCTCGCGACGCGACGGGGACCCGATGAGGACCGGATGCGCTTCCTCTCGGTCTTCGAGCAGGTCTGTCAGACCATGGCCTACGCCCATGCTCGAGGCGTGATCCACCGGGACCTGAAGCCGTCGAACATCATGGTCGGCAGCTTCGGCGAGGTGCAGGTCATGGACTGGGGCCTGGCCAAGGTGCTCGACCAGGGGGGTGTGGCCGACGAGGAGAGGGCGATCCGGGCCGGCGGCGACGATCCCGCCGTCTGGACCTGTCGCAGCGGATCGGAGGCGATGGAGTCGCGCCGGGCTCGGTGCTCGGGACGCCTTCGTACATGGCGCCGGAGCAGGCACGGGGCGCGCTGGATACGCTCGACGAGCGGGCGGATGTCTTCGCCCTCGGCTCGATCCTCTGCGAGGTCCTGACCGGCCGGCCGGCGTTCGCGGGCGAAGGCGGCGCGGAGTTGTATCGCATGGCGGAGCGGGCCGACCTCTCGGATGCGATGGCACGCCTCGACGCGTGCCGCGCCGACGCGGAGCTCGTGGCCCTGGCGCGATCGTGCCTGGCCGCCGCGCCGAAGCATCGGCCGAGAGACGCGGGGATGGTCGTGGCCGGGCTGACGGCCTACCTCCGCGGCGTCGAGGGGCGGCTCCGCGAGGCCGAGCTGGCCCAGGCGAGGGCCGAGACCCGGGCCGCCGGCGAGCGCCGGCGCAGGCTGTTGACGCTGGCCCTGGCCGCGTCGGTGCTCGCGACCACGATGGTCGTCGCGGCCGCATGGGGCTGGATCGACCGCGAGCGACGTCGGCGCGAGGGGGCCCTCAGGGCGTCGGTTGACGGGGCCCTCGCCGACGCCTCGAAGAAGCGCGAGCGGGCCCGGGCCGCGGGCAGCGACCCGATTCCGTGGGTCGAGGCGATCGAAGCGGCCCGACGCGCCGAGTCGCTCCTCGGCGGCGGCAGCCCGGGCCACGGGCTGCGCGCCCGGGTGCGGACGTTCCTGGACGACCTGGTACGCGAGCGCGACGCGACCGAGGCTGCCGAGAAGGATCGGCGGATCGTCGAGCGGCTCGCCGCGATCCACAACGATTTCGGCGTCCACAATGACGAAGTGAAGGCCGACGCCGAATACGCCGCCGCCTTCCGCGGTTATGGCGTCGACCTGGATGAGCTCGACCCGACGGAGTCCGGCCTCAGGCTCGCCGCCAGCCCGGCGGCCACCGACCTGGCCAGCGCGCTCGATCGATGGGCGTTCCTCCGGAGAGGGCGAGCCTTGCACAACCCGCAGGGCGCGAATCGGCTGGTCGCGGCGGCGAAGGCCGCGGACCCCGATCCGTGGAGGAATCGGCTGCGAGAGACGCTCGGCCGCATGGAGGTCGGCCCGGCCCGTCGACTCGAGAGCCTCGAGCGGCTCGCCGCGACCGCCGACATCGACCATCTCCCGGTCGCGAGCGTCACCCGCCTGGCCACCTCCCTTGCGTTCCTCGGGCGGCGAGAGACGGCGATTGCGCTCCTCCGTCGCGCCCAGGCGACGCATCGAGACGACTTCTGGGTCAATGCCGATCTGGGGCGAGAGCTGATGGCATCGGGCCGTCCCGACGCGGCGGTCCGGTTCTTCGCCGTCGCCGCAGGCGTCCGGCCCAGGAGCGGAGTGGCCCTGGGCGGCCTGGGGAAGTCGCTCCTCCTGAGCGGCCAGCCCGCCGAGGCCGCGGAGGTCTCCCGCGAGCTGATGCGACTCCGGCCCGAAGACGCCCTCCCTCACGTCGCCCTGGGTTCGGCGTTCCTCGCCCTGGGCGAGCCGCACGAGGCGGCCGCCGCATTCGCCGAGGCGAAACGGCTGAAGCCGGACGACTGGATGGTCCGCGACCAGATCGCACTCGCCTATTCCGACTGCGGCGAGTGGACCGCGGCCGTCGAGGAACAACATGAGGCGGTGCGCCGGTTTCCGAGACTTGCGGTCGCCCACAAGGCGCTCGCCCACGCCCTGCAATCGGCCGGTCGCATCGAGGACGCCGTCGCGGAATTCCGCGAGGCCGTCCGCCTCGACCCCCGTTTCTACCCGGCGTGCCTTTTCCTGGGGCGTGCCCTCATCGAGACGGGCGATTATCGAGGTGCCCTCGATGCCCTGGCCCGCGTCGCCCAGGGCCCACCGTCGGCGGACCCGCATCTGAGCCCTGCCGCCCTCTCGTCTCGCGCGAGGGACCTGATGGCCCTGGAGGGACGGCTCCAGGCGGTCGTGGAGGGATGCGAGCTCCCGGCCGACGCCGAGGAGGGAGTGTCGTTCGCCCGGCTCGCCTTCGCTCGACACCAGCACGTCGCGGCGGCCCAACTGTGGGCCGATTCCTTCGCCTCGTCGCCGGCCCTTGCCGACGACCCGACCACGGCGAACCGATTCCAGGCCGCCCGCGCCGCGGCCCTGGCCGGGACCGAAGGCGGGCGCGGGGAGTCCCCTCCGGAGGCCGCCTCGCGGGCACGCTGGCGCAAGCAGGCCCTCGACTGGCTGGGCGACGACCTCATCGCCTCCGCCGCGGTCCTCCGCACAGGGACCTACCAGCAGCGAGCCGAGGTCTCGAAACGGCTCGGTCGATGGCAGGTCGATCCGGCCCTGGCAGGGATTCGCGAAGCGCCGGCCCTGGCAGGAATCCCCGAACCCGATCGGCGTCCCCTCCGAGAATTCTGGGGCCGCGTCGAGGCTTTCCGCGCCGAGGCGACGGGTCCGGTCGTCCCCGGTCCCGACCACGGCAAGAAAACCGGAGGGCGGCTGTAACCTCCGGGCTCGTTTCCCCAATTGGATAAGAAGAGGCCGCGTGCCTTGGAGGTCGTGGCGTCGCCCGCCCTGTTCTCGGGGTGGCAACGCCGAGAGGCCACGCGGGGCTCCGTCATCAGCGCAGCGATTGAAATCCCGTTCGAGAAAGGGCCGTGGTCCGCCCCATGCCACGATTGCGCGCCGGGCGGACTGCTCGCTGTTCGCTACGGCACCGGCCAACCCGATCCGATCGCATCGCGAGGGAATCCGCACGATGAAGCTCCAAATCCGACTGGCTGCCCTGGCCCTCTCGCTACTCGGGCTCTCCGGTCTTCAGGGCCTCGCGGCCGATCCGCCCGCGCCGGAGGGGAGACGGCTCACCGTCCTGTTCCTGGGCGACAAGGGCCTCCATCGCCCCGCCGATCGGTATTCCCAGCTCGCCCCGGTGCTCTCGGGACGCGGCATCGAGATGACGTATACCGAGAACGTATCGGACCTGAACGCCGAGACGCTCGATCAGTACGACGCGCTGGTCATCTACGCCAACACGACGCGGATCGGCAAGGACCAGGAGAAGGCGCTACTCGCGTACGTCGGCAACGGCGGAGGCTTCGTCCCGCTGCACTGCGCGTCGTTCTGCTTCCTGAATTCCCCCGCCTACATCGAGCTGGTCGGCGCCCAGTTCCAGAAGCACGGCACGGGCCAGTTCGAGACGAAGGTTGTCGACCCCGACCATCCGATCATCAAAGGGCTCGAGCCGTTCCGGACCTGGGACGAGACCTACGTCCACGCCAGGCACAACACGAAGGACCGACACGTCCTCCAGACCCGCGACGACCCGTCCGGCTCCGAGCCCTGGACCTGGACCCGCGCGCACGGCAAGGGGCGCGTCTTCTATACCGCCTACGGCCACGACGCCCGCACCTGGGGCCACCCCGGATTCCAGGACCTCGTCGAACGCGGCATCCGCTGGGCCGCGAACAAGGGGGACGTGTACGACTCCCGCCCTCGCGTGGCGCGGGGACTGAAGCCCTTCGAGTACGAGCCCGCCGAGATCCCGCTCTACACCCCCGGCGCGAGGTGGGGCACCCTCGGCGAGCCGATCCGCAAGATGCAGAAGCCGGTCTCGCCCGAGGAGTCGCAGAAGCACCTCGCGCTGCCGACCGGGTTCGAGGCGCGGCTGTTCGTCGCCGAGCCCCGGATCTTCAAGCCGATCACGATGACCTGGGACCACCTGGGCCGGCTCTACGTCGCCGAGACGGTGGACTACCCCAACGAGATGCAGCCGAAGGGGAAGGGCCGCGACCGCATCTCGATCGTGGAGGACGTCGACGGCGACGGCGAGGCCGACAAGGTCTCGCCCTTCGCCGACAACCTGAGCATCCCGACGAGCCTCGTCTACGTCAACGGCGGCCTGGTCGTGGCGCAGGCCCCCGACATGCTCTTCCTGAAGGACACCGACGGCGACGGCAAGGCCGACGAACGCAAGGTCCTCTTCTCGGGCTTCGGCACCCGCGACACCCACGCCGGCCCGTCGAACCTGCGGTACGGGCTCGACAACTGGATCTACGCGATCATCGGCTATTCCGGCTTCAACGGCGAGGTCGGCGGCGAGCGGCACAACTTCCGGCAGGGCTTCTTCCGATTCAAGCCGGACGGCTCGAAGCTCGAGTTCCTCCGCAGCACGAACAACAATTCGTGGGGCGTCGGGATCAGCGAAGAGGGCCTGCTGTTCGGATCGACCGCCAACGGCTGCCCCAGCGTCTACATGCCGATCCCGAACCGATACTACGAGTCGGTCCGCGGCATGGCCCCCTCGGTCCTCCAGAACATCGCCGACTCGAACCGCTTCTTCCCGATCACCGAGAACGTCCGGCAGGTCGACTGGCATGGCGGCTTCACCGCGGGGGCGGGCTCGGCGCTCTACACGGCTCGCACCTACCCGAAGCCATACTGGAACAAGACCGCCTTCGTCGCCGAGCCGACCGGGCACCTCGTCGCGACGTTCACGCTCCACCCGGACGGCACGGATTTCCATTCGCACAATGCCTGGAACCTCGTCGCCAGCGACGACGAGTGGACCTCGCCGATCCTGGCGGAGGTCGGTCCGGACGGGCAAGTCTGGATGATCGACTGGTACAACTTCATCGTCCAGCACAACCCGACGCCCGAGGGGTACAAGACGGGCAAGGGCGCAGCCTATGAGACGCCCGTCCGCGACAAGACTCACGGGCGGATCTATCGCATCGTCGCGAAGGACGGCAAGCCGAGCGAGCGGCCGAGGTTGTCGAAAGACGACCCGGCCGGGCTCGTCGCGGCACTGAAGAACGACAACATGTTCTGGCGGTTGCACGCCCAGCGGCTGCTCGTCGAGCGCGGCAAGGACGACGTCGCGGCCGACCTCGCGAAGCTCGTGGCCGATCCATCGGTTGACGCCATCGGGCTCAACCCGGCGCGCGATCCATGCGATGTGGACGCTCACGGCCATCGACGGATGGCAGAAGGCCGGCGAGGCCGGCAAGGCCGCGCTCGCGTCGGCGGTCCGGCACCGTTCGGCCGGCGTGCGACGCAACGCGGCGCTCGCCCTGCCGACGGACCTGGTGGCCGCGCGGATGTCCCCGGCCGGCGCGCTCCTCGATGACCCCGAGCCCCTCGTGCGGCTGGCGGCCCTGCTGAGGATCGCCGACCTCGCCCGGGCGGACGGGGATACCTTCGCGCTCGCCGATCGGCTCGCGACCGGCGCGTTCGACCGAGATCGCGGGCTGATGGACGCGGCGACCGCCGCCGCGGCCCGCCACGACGCGCGGATCCTCGATGATCTGGCCCGGCACAAGTTCGTCCGCCCGCCCTCGGCCGACACGCTCACGATCGTCTCCCGCCTCGCCGAGCACCACGCCCGGGGTGGGCCGGTCGACACGATCGGCGTCATGATGTCGGCCGTCGCCGAGGCCGACCCCCTCGTCGGCCGGGCGATCGTCGCCGGGTTCGCGAAGGGCTGGCCGAGGGACAAGGCGCCGAGGCTCGACGCCGACGCGGAGAAGGCCATCGCCGCCCTCCTGCCGAGGCTCTCGACCGACGCCCGCGGCCAGATGCTCGGCCTCGCCTCGCGATGGGGCGTCAAGGGGCTGGACGGATACGTCGCCCAGCTCGCCAGGGATTTCCTCGCCGCCGCCTCCGACGAAACGAAGCCCGAGGCGGCACGCATCGACTCCGCGCGGCAGTTGATCGACCTCCGCAAGGCCGACCCGCGGGCCGCGCGAGAGGTCATCGCCCTGGTGACGCCGAAGACGCCGCCCGAGCTGGCCAGCGGCCTCATGGCCGCCGTCGCACGGAGCGATTCGGCCGACGTCGGGTCGGCGATCGTGGAGGCGATGGGGCCGATGACGCCGGCGGCCAGCAAGGCAAGCGCCTTGGTGTTGCTCGGCAAGTCGGAGTGGACGGGCGCGTTGCTCGACGGGATCGAAGCGGGCCGGGTGCCGATGTCCCTCCTATCGCTCTCCCAGACGCAGGCCCTGGCGGCCCATCCGGACAGGTCGATCGCCGAGAGGGCCAAGGCCCTGCTGGCCAAGGGGGGCGGCCTGCCCGATCCGGATCGCGAGAAGGTCATCCAGGCGCTGGCCCCGATCGTCCTGAAGGGCGGCGATGCCTCGCGCGGGAAAGAGCTCTACAAGCGCGAGTGCGCCAAGTGCCACACGCATTCGGGCGAAGGGGGCAAGGTCGGCCCCGACCTCACCGGCATGGCCGCGCATCCCAAGGGTGAGCTGCTGGTCCACATCCTCGATCCCAGTCGATCGGTCGAGGGGAACTTCCTCCAGTACACGGTCTCGACGACGGACGGCCGGATCGTGAACGGCCTCCTGGCGAGCGAGACGAAGACGTCCATCGACTTGCTGGACGCCGAGGGCAAGAAGACAGACGATCCTCCGCGAAGAGATCGACGAGCTGGCCTCCTCGAAGAAGTCGCTCATGCCCGAGGGATTCGAGAAGTCGATCCCGCCGCAGGGGCTCGCCGACCTCTTGCAGTTCCTCGCACAGAAGGGGAAGTATCTGCCGCTCGACCTCCGCAAGGTCGCGACGGCGACGACCACCAGGGGGATGGTGTCCGATTCCGCCGCAGGACGTCGCACGCCTGATCTTCGAGGACTGGGGACCGAAAGTGGTCGATGGCGTGCCGTTCGCGCTGGTAGACCCGCAGGGGGATCGGGTGCCCAACGCGGTCATGCTCTATAGCCCGATCGGCAATATCCCGCCCAAAATGCCGAGGTCGGTCGAGCCTCCCGGTGAACGCGACGGCCAAGGCGATCCACCTCCTCGGCGGCGTCTCCGTGCTGGGATATCCCGGCGGGCCGTGAGGGGACCGTCTCGATGATCGTCCGCATCCGGTATGATGACGGCTCGACGGAGGATCACGAGCTGAAGAACGGCGTGCACTTCGCCGACTTCAACGGCACGAAGGACGTCCCGGGCTCGAAGCTGGCGTTCAAGCTCGGAGGGCAACAGGTCCGCTACCTGGCCGTCGTCCCCAAGAAGAAGGAAACCATCGCCAGCATCGAGCTGGTCAAAGGGAGCGACCGCTCCGCCCCGATCGTCCTGGCGGCGACGGTCGAAGGCTTCGAGTGATCGCGCGAGACTCGTCCGCCGATTGAGGACTATCGAAACCCGACTCATTCCGAAGTGCGGCTCCGGCGTGGTGAGACGACGCCTCCGATCGGCATCGCGATCGCGCCATCCATTTGGGAGGTCCCTCGATGAACAGCCTGTGGTTTGCCGGCCTGCTGACCCTCCTCCAGGCCGCCCCCGCCGCGGCCCAGGACGCGAAACCCCCCGAGGGCGTCCCCGCCCCCACCAACATCCGAGGCGCCGCAGTACCCCCGGATCCACGACGACCTCCGCGTGACCTTCCGCATCAAGGCGCCGGACGCCCAGAAGGTCGTCTTCGCCTTCTTCGATAGCCAGCGGTATCCCGCGACGAAGGGCGAGGATGGCTTCTGGACCGCGACCACCGAACCCGCAGGTGCCGGGATTCCATTACTACCGCGTGTTCATCGACGGCGCCGAGGTCAATGACCCCGCGAGCGAGACCTTCTACGGGACCGGCAAGGACGCCAGCGGGATCGAGATCCCCGAGAAGGGCGTCGATTACTATCTCCCCAAGGACGTGCCACACGGCGAGGTCCGCGAGCGCTGGTACTTCTCCAAGACGACCGCGGCCTGGAGGCGCGTCTTCGTCTACACCCCGCCCGGCTACGACGCCGATCGCGAGACGCGGTACCCGGTGCTGTACCTTCAGCACGGCGGCGGCGAGGACGAGCGGGGTTGGCCGAACCAGGGGCACATGGCCTTCATCATGGACAACCTGATCGCCGAGCGGAAGGCGAGACCGATGCTCGTGGTGATGGAGCAGGGCTACGCCCGACGGCCCGGCGAGCCGGCCGCCCCGACCGCGCCGCCCCGGCCCGCCGCGCCCGGCCAGAATATCCCCCGCCGCGCCCCGACTTCAGCCGGATGTTCGGCGCGTTCGAGGACGTGATGGTCAAGGACCTGATCCCGATGATCGACGCGACCTACCGCACGATCCCCGAGCCGCGAGAACCGGGCGATGGCCGGCCTCTCGATGGGCGGCATGCAGACCTTCCAGATCACGCTCAAGCACCTCGATCTGTTCGCCTACATCGGCGGATTCAGCGGCGGCGGCGGGGGTTTCGGCGGCGGCGCGTTCGACCCGAAGACGGCCCACGGCGGCGTCATGGCGAACGCGGATGAGTTCAACAAGAAAGTCCGCCTGGTCTGGCTGGGCATCGGCACGACCGAGCCGCAGCGGATGTACGAGAGCGTGAAGAACTATCACGAGGCGCTCGAGAAGGCCGGGATCAAGCACGTCTACTACGAGTCGCCCGGCACGTCGCACGAGTGGCTCACCTGGCGCCGCAGCCTGCACGAGTTCGCCCCTCTCCTGTTCGTGGACGCCCCGTCGATCGCCCGGGCCGGACCGGGCCGGCCCGGGCCGCGGATGCAGCGAATGCCCATCGTCCTGAACGCCGACGACGTCCCCGCGTTCCCGGATCCGCCCTCCGGCATCGACGCGACCAGGGACGTGCCCCACGGGAAGTTGGAGATGGTCTCCTACGACTCCAAGTCGGTGGGCACGACCCGCAAGATGCAGGTCTACACGCCTCCCGGCTACTCCATCGGAGAAGAAGTATCCGGTGCTGTACCTGCTGCACGGCATCGGCGGGGACGAGACGGAGTGGCAGCGATTCGCCAAGCCGAACCTCCTCCTCGACAACCTGCTGGCCGAGGGGAAGGTCGTGCCCATGATCGTGGTCATGCCGAACGGTCGCGCCCAGAAGAACGACCGACCCGAGGGGAACATCTACGCCGCGGCGCCGGCCTTCGCGGCGTTCGAGCAGGACTTGCTGAAGGATGTGATCCCCGCCATCGAGTCGCGGTATTCGGTCCTGGCGGACCGCGAGCATCGGGCCCTGGCCGGCCTGTCCATGGGCGGGGGCCAGTCGCTCAACTTCGGCCTGGCCCACCTCGGGACCTTCGCCTGGATCGGTGCCTTCTCCGCGGCCCCCAACACGAAGCCGGCGTCGGACCTGGTGCCCGATCCGGTGAATGCGAAGAAGCAACTGAAGCTCCTCTGGCTCGCCTGCGGTAAGAAGGACAACCTCCTCCGCATCAGCCAGGGCGTGCATGCCTATCTCAAGGACAAGGACATCGCGCACGTCTGGCATGTCGACGGCAACGCGCACGACCCGACCGAGTGGCGGAACAACCTCTATCTCTTCTCGCAGCGGATCTTTCGGTGATCGAGGATCGGCCTCGGATTTGCATGTGGATGTCAGGAGATGTCGAGACGTCCGTGATGGTACTCACCTGGGCCGGAGGGACGCGGCTCAAGGCCGTCGCGGCCGACATGCCGGGATCGAGAGATGGTCCCAGCGGGCGCCGTGGACCCCGTCATGCGGGGTTCGCGGGCCGGAGGTGTCACCATGGAACCATTGCTCCCCAGGCCCTATCTGCCCCATCTGGAAGGCGGCCCGGCGCACCTGCCGATCGATGCGGGATGCGTCCATGCTCCAGAGAGACGCGGCTTCCGCGACCGTCGCGAGGCCGGCCGCCATCTCGCCCGCGCCCTGGCCGAATACGCGGTCCGGTCGGACGTGATGGTGCTGGCCTTGCCGTGCGGCGGCGTGCCGGTCGCGTACGAGGTCGCCCGAGCCCTCGGCGCCCCGCTCGATGTGTTCCCGGAGCACGAGCCGTGCGAACTACCGCCGCCCGAGGTGCAAGGCAGGACCGTCATCCTCGTCGACGACGGTTCGGCGACCCCGGCCCATGTGCGGGCCGCCGCAGCCTCGTTGCGACAAGCCCACCCCGGGCGCATCGTCGTCGCGATCCCGGCCGCCGCGCCCGACACCCTTGCCGGGTTCTCCGGCGAGGTTGATGAGGTCGTCTGCGCCCGGACCCCGGAACCGTTCTACGCCGTCGGGCTGTGTTACCTGTGGTATCAGCACCCCTCGCCGGCCAGCGACGAGGATGTCCGCAACCTGCTCGCCGATTCCGCGCCTCGAGCAGCCGATAGATTGAGGGCTCGGTGAGACTCCGGGACGACGAGGTGAGATCGACTCATGCAATGCAGCCCTGCCTTTCGATGACTCTCGCCCGCGACCTTGCGAGGAGAGTCCGCCAGGGACGTGCGGAGGATCGGTCGAATCTCCCACGGATGGGGGCACTGCGGTGAACATCTTTTGCGGAGTGTCGGACCGCCTGAAGGCGGACCTCCAGCCGTGATCTCCCCTATTCTTGCTGGAGTTCCGCCTTCAGGCGGTCCGGGCGCGATCGACCGACCGCCTGAAGGCGGAACTCCAACGGATCCGTTGAAGGTCAACCGATCACTGCGGAGCCGGCGGCTTCTCGATGCGGATGTCGCCCAGGTCGATCGTCTCGCCCGGCTTGACGGTGAACTCCTTGCGAACTGTGGGGCCGGTTTCGCCCCGGTTGGCCGTGGAGTGATCGATGAAGCGATACGACGCCCCGGGGATCAGGACGGGAAGCGTGACGCGACCGTCGGCGTCGGGGACCGGCTCGGACGGGTAGTTGACCGGGTCAACCGTGTTCAGGTTATCCTCGTCGGCGGCGAGGAGGGTCGCCGTGCCTCTCGCGTTACTGTAGGTCGGACCGGGCGTGACGACCATCGTGAAGACCAGTCTCCCGAGGGGTAGTCCTCGAGCGACCGGCTTGCCGCCGGGGCCGACGAACCGCATCCTGGCGGCGCCGCAGGGCTCGAGCCGGACGGTGACCGGCCCGCTCGTCGCCGACTTGCCCGAGAGGTTGAGGACGCCGCCGAGCTTGCGCTTTGCATCGAGGAAATAGACGGGAACGTCGGTCTCGGGGTCGAGCCCGTGGACTTCGAAGCGGCCGTCGCGCACCTTGGCGTGGAGGCGACCGTTCCAGATCCCTCCCGCCGCGCGTCTCAGATCGGGGAAGATTCGACCGATCATCCAGGCATCGCGGACGGGCTGTCCATCCGGGTCGACGACCCGGCCGGTCGCGGTCGCGCCGCGGCGGAGCATCAGGTTGACTTCCCGGCCGTCGGTGCCCGATTTCAGGTCGAGCGCGGCGTAGGCGTGCGAGTAGACCCGCTGGCCGCCCGGCCGGCCTTCGTTGACCATCCGATTGCCGATAGTCTGGAGCATGTAATCGTCGCCGGGTCCCTTGACGAAGAGGCTACCGGGTCTGTGGTCGGCCCCGAGCTGGAACGAGCCATCGGGCGCGGTGACGATGACGACGCTCTTTGCCCCATTCGGCCGCCCTGCATAAGAGGCGAAGTCGACGGCCGCCCCCGGGACGGGCTTGCCGGTGCCTTCTTCGGTGACTTTGCCGTGGAGCCGTACGCCGCGCGGCAAGGCGAGGTCCAGCGACTGCTCGAGCGCGGCCTTGGGCCACTCGATCCGCTTGTGGTCGATGAGGTAGGGCTGTCCCTCCGGCGGATAGGCCCAGACGTTGTAAGAGCGATCGGACGGCGGAGGATTCACGCGGGCCCGCCCGTCGGCGTCGGTCTCGAAATCGGCGGGGAAGCCGACCCTCCCCTGGCTGGCCATCACCTCGAGCGGGGCATGAGGGACTGGCTCGCCCGTGTCGGCATAGGTCACGCGCACGTTGAGGATCTGGGGCGGCACCAGCGCCGCGGTCATTGGCATCGATGCCGCGGCGCCATCCGTATTGACCTGTATTCGCTGGAGGGCGAACCGCGGGTGATGGGCGGTGAGGATCGCACGGAGGTCCCGGCCCACGCCGCGCAGGGTGAAGCGGCCCTCGGCGTCGGTCAAGACCGGCCGGGGCCAGGCCGGCAAGTCATCGATGTATCGATAACTATAGGACACGCCCTCCGAACGGGCGCGGACCCCGCCCGCGGGCTGCGGGAGGGCGCGGGCCATCGACGCGACCGAGAGCGTGACGCCCTGTGCGGGCCGGCCTTGCAGGTCGAACAGGCGACCGTGGACCACTTGCTCCGGCCGGAGCGTGATGTCGGCGACCGGCCGGTCGTCGTCCGGATCGAGCGCGACCCAGCCGGCCCCATGGCCGGGCGCCAGGGCGACGGCCCCGAACGCCTCGTCGTGCCACGATGAGGTCCGCGGCGCATCGATCCGGAACCGGCCCAAGGCGTCGGCGCGGGCGTCGCCGATCGGGATCGGGCCCCTGATCGCCAGGCTGGGTGCAAGCCCGGGCGCCAGGCTCCGCGCATAGACGGCGACCGTCGCGCCCGGCACCGGTTTGCCGCCCGGGTCGAGCACGCGGCCGACGACGAACATCCGGCCCGGCGCCGGCTTCGGGTCGGCATCGTCGGGCCTGGCGGCGACATCGGCGATGGCGACGAGGCACAACAGGGCCAGGGCGATGGATCTCGGCTTGTGGAGCAACATGGCTCGAAGCACCTCCTGGGGAAGGGCCGTCGCGGGGGATCGACCGTGGAGTCGGGTGCTCGGCGAGCATCGGGTTTTCTATGCCACCGGTCCAATGGTGCTCGCAGAGCACCCTACAAGACTACCGAGGTGGGGGTTTCTCGATCCAGATATTGCCGAGATCGAGGGTCTCGCCCGGCTTGACCGTGAACTCCTTGCGGATCGGCCGGCTGCCCGCCCCGCTGAGCGTGGTGGAATCGTAGATGCGATACGACGCGCCCGGGATCAGGGCCGGGAGCGTGACCCTTCCCTGGTCGTCGGACACCGGGCCCGTCCCGTAGTTGAGCGGGTCGATGACGGATAGGGCCGCCTGCTCGACGAGCAGGCGACCCGCCTTGTCCTCCTCGGTGGAAGGGGTCGGCACCGGGGGTGACGACCATCCGGATCATCGGATGATAGCCCGTGACCGGTTTCCCTCCGGTGGCGACGAAGCACGCCGTGGTGGTGCCGCAGGGCTCGAGCCGGACGGTGATCGGCCCGCCCGTCGCCGACTTGCCCGAGACGCGGACCGTCGCGCCGAGCTTGTGTTTCGGATCGAAGACGTGGATGGGGACCTCAACTTCGGGGTCGAGGCCGTGCAACTCGAAGCGGCCGTCGCGCACGCGGCCTTGGTCGGTGGCCAGCCAGAAGGTCCATGACCGGAACGGCGGATAGAGGAACAGCCGGGCGATGATTTGTGCGTCCCGGACGGGCCGGTCATCCGGCCCGATGGCCCGGCCCTGGAGCGTCGCGCCGCGCCGGAGCACGGCGTTGACTTCGAGGCCCTCGCCGCCCGGCTTCACGTCGCAGGCGATGAAGGCGTGGGCGTAGGTGCGCGGGCCGCCGGGGTGGCCGCCGCGGATCATGTTCTGGCCGATCTCCCGGAACACATAATCGTCGCTCGGGCCCCGGACGATCAGGTAACCCGGGCCCGGTCGGGCTGCGATCCGGAACGAGCCGTCCACGCCGGTCTCCGAGAAGGCATGCCCGGCCTCGGGCCGGGTCTCGCGCGAGAGGAAGTCGACCATCGCGCCGGCCACGGGCTTGCCCGAGCCTTCCTCGGTGACCCGGCCGTGGACCGCGACGCCGCGGACCAGGGAGAGTTCCAGGGAATGCCGGATCGCCCCCTTGGGCCAGTCGAAGACCTTCCCGGTGCTGTGATACGGCTCTCCCCTGGGCGCGAAGGCTGCGACGCTCAACGGACCGCCCGACACGGGCGTCACGCGGAACCGCCCGTCGTCATCGGTCATCACTTCGTGGACCAGGCCCTTCCCATCGGTGAAGACCTGGAACAGGGCATGAGCGGCCGGCATGCCTGTGTCGGCATAGGTGACGCGACCGTCGAGCGATGCGGCCGGTTCCAGTGCGATGGTGACCGCCTTCGATGCCGAGGTCCCGTCCGTGTCAACCTCGATCCGCCGGGCGGCGAATCGCGGATCATCCACGACGAGCACGGCGCGGACCTCGCGGCCGACGCCGTGCAGGGTGAATCGGCCCTCGAGGTCGCTGGTCGCCGGCCTGGGCCAGGCGGGCAGGTCCTTGGCGCCGGCCCACCAGAACGTGGGACCTTCGAGGCCGTCCGGCGCGTTGATCGAATCGCGTCGGACGGCCCGGCCCATCGCGTCGACCGCGACCGTTACGCCCGGGGCGGGCCGGCCATTCAGGTCGAACAGGCGTCCCTCGATCACATGCTCGGATCTTAATGCGATCTCGACGTCGGGCCGATCGACGTCGGGGTCGAGCTCGGCCCAGCCGACGCCATATCCGGGCGCGATCGCGGTCGCGCCGATCTTCGGAATGCGTCGCGGACGAGATCCGCGCCGCGTCGAGCCGGAACCGGCCCGAGGCGTCGGTGGTCGCCCGGCCGATCGCGGATGGGAACCGCTTCTCGAAACCGCCGACGAATCCCGGGACCTTGGTCTGCGCATGGACCATCACCGTCGCGTCGGGCACGGGTTTGCCCTGCGGATCGACCACGCGGCCGGTCACGAACATCCGGCCCGGCGACGGCACGTCATCGCGTCTCGTGTCGACCTTCGGCCGCGGGACGGCCGGCGCCTTCCCGGGCTCGTCGCGCATCGCCAGGGCGTGGGTCAAATACCCCGCGCCCGCGGCGATGGCGGAGACGAGCATCAGGGCCATCGCGGCGATTTTCAACTTGTGCATGAGCATGGACCTGAGCACATCTCGGGCCAGCGCCGTCGCGGCGGGTGCGGCCGCGAAGTGGACCGCGGCCCGGGTGGTGATGTCGCACAGGGGGGATGAGACCGACGCCGAGGCGGGCGCGGATCCGAGGAGTGAGGCCAGAGCGGCGGCGGGCAGGACGACGCCGCGTCGGGTGAGCCCGCGTCGGAGCTTGTCCCTCGCCCGCGCCAGCCGGCTGCGGAGCGTGCCCTCGGGCCAGCCCAGTCGATGCGCCGCCTCGTCGAGCGTGAGGCCCTCGAAGTAGCAGAGGACCACCGGCAGGCGGAACGCACTCGGCAGCCGCCCGATCTCGTCGTGCAGCGCCTCGGCCTGCTCACGCGCCAGGATCGGTCCTTCGGCCGGGCCGGTCGAACGCGGGCCGGGATCCCTCAACGAGTGGACATCCTCGATCTTGCGGCGGCGGCCACGCCGGACCCGGGCCTTCCGCGACGTGCGCAGGGCCACCCCGTAGAGCCAGTTGCCCAACAGGTCGGGGTCGCGGATCGAGCCGGCCTTGCGCGCCAGGACGAGGAAGACGGCCTGGAAGGCGTCCTCGGCGTGGTGTCGGTCGCCCAGGAGCTGCCGGCAAACGCCCAGCACCATCGGGCCATGGCGGGCTACGAGCGCGGCGAAGGCGGCCTCGCCGACGGGATCGCGGCGGGCGACGAATCGATCGAGGAGCTGGCGGTCGGACAGCCCGGCGACCGTGCCGCCATCGAACAGCGAGCCGAGCTGCCGGACCACCGACGGAGACATCACCTGCGCCATGCCCGGGGCTCCTTGGAAGGCAAGATCGAGGCTCACGACGGGGATCGAAGCAACCGATGGCGTTTCATCCCTCCGGTCCTGCCCCGATGGCGTTCATTTTATCCCGGGTCGCCCTGGAAAATCCGGCGGGAGGCACGAAGTCCTTGTGGGTCCGGGGCCGCCGTCATGACGGCGGCTTCTCGATCCGGATGTCGCCCAGGTTGACCGTCTCGCCCGGCTTGACGCTGAAGTCCCTGCGGACCTGGGCACCCAGGTCCTCGACGTTCATCGTCGATGGGTCGTAGAGGCGATAGGTGGTGCCCGGGATCAGGTCGGGGAGCGTGAGGCGGCCCTCGGCGTCGGTCAGCGGCCCGTGCCAGTAGTGTTTCCGATCGAGGTTGACCACGCCGACCGCGTCGGCCGCGAGCTGCGATCTCGATTCCGGCCTCCGGTCCCATTCATGCGGGCCGGGCGTGCCCAGCAGCTCGAGGTGCGAGGCCCTCCCCGCGAGCGGCTTGCCGTCAGGCCCGACGAACCGCGCCCGGGCCTGGCCGCACGGCTCGAGGCGGATCGTCAATGCCTCGCCGGCCGGCTTGCCGGAGAGCTCGACCGTCGCGCCCCATCGGTGTTCGTCGTCGAGGAACGAGACGCGCACGGACTTCTCCGGATCCAGCCCGTGCAGCTCGAAGGCGCCATCGCGGGCGTGGAGCGTGAGGTCGCCGCGCCAGTTGAGGTGGAAGAAGCTGAAGTGGAGCGTCGTGATGATCGCCGCATGCGCGACCGCTTGCCCTTCCGGTCCGACCACGCGGCCCTCGACGGTCTTGCCCGGCCTCAGCGCGGCGACGATCTCCCGCGGAGATTCGCCGGCCTTGACGTCGTAGGCGATGATGGCGTGCGCGTAGTAGCGCTCGCCGCCGGGCTGACCGCCGACGAGGGCCCGCCCGCCGATCGCTTCGAGGACATAGTCCGAGGTCGGGCCGAAGACGAACAGATGCCCGCGGCCGGGCGGGACGACGATCTGATATGAGCCGTCGTCCTGGCTGGCCACGACGGCCACATAGCCGTGCGGCACGTCGCCGCGGCCCCGGGCGGGGATGTATTGCACGGTGGCCCCGACGATCGGCCGGTCGGTCCCCCGTTCGGTCACCCTGCCCCGGATCGTCACGCCGCGGGCGAGCTTGATGTCCATCGCCTTCCTGACCGCGCCCTTGGTCCAGCGGAACTCCTCCACGGAGGCGAGGTACGGCGCGCCCTCGGGGGGGAAGGCCTGGACGCGATAGTACGTGCCGGGGGCGACATTGGCCGTGTAATGGCCCGCATCGTCGGCACCGAATCGCGTCCCGCCCGGCGGATCGAATTCGACCTGCCGGGAGCCCACATCGACGATCGCGTGGGGGACGGGACGGCCGTCATCGGCCAGGACGCGGCCCTCGACGATGGTCGCCGGCCTGAGCGCCAGCGTGACCTCCTTCGGGCCCTCGCGATCATCGGTCTGAATGCGGAATGCCTGGGCGGCGAAACGCAGGTCGCGGGTGCCGAGGGCCACGCTGAGGTCGCGTCCGATCCCGGCGAGCGTGAACCGGCCCTGTCCGTCGGTGGTGACCGGCCTCGGCCAGGCGCGGAGGCCCTCGGGCGACGGGAAGTTCCCCATGTTGACGCCGTCGAACGTCCCGATCTCGCTGGGCCGGCCGACGCTCGCGGTCCGGAGCTCGACCCCCGCGGCCGGCTGACCGTTGATGTCCACGAGCCTGCCGCGGACGACCTGCTCGGGCCGGAGGCGGATCTCGACGGTCGGCTGGCCGACATCCGGATTGAGCGCCGCCCAGCCCAGGCCAAGGCCGGGGACCGAGGCCAGCGCGTGGACTTCGAAGAAGCTGTCGGATGACGTCCTCGGCGAATCGATGCAGAACCGGCCGTCGCCATCGGTCTCGCCGCGGCCGAGCAGGCGCTGCGAACCGGAGAGTCTCCGCGCGGCCAGCCACTGGTCGCGGGATCGTCCGACGATGTCGACTGGCACCCCGGCCCTCGGCTTGCCCGACGGGTCGAGCACGCGGCCGACGACGAACATCCGGCCGGGGGTCGTTGCGGTATCGGGTCGCTCGGCGACCTTCGGACGCGGGACGGCCGGCATGTCCCGGGGCTCGTCCGGCATGGCCAGGGCGTGAGCCAGGAATCCGGCTCCCGTGGCGACGGCGCCGAGGAACAGCAAGCTCAGCGCGACAGACTTCAACTTGTGCATGAGCATGGATCTCATCACCTCCTGGGCCAGGGCCGTCGCGTCGGGCGCGGCCGCGAAGTGGACCGCGGCCCGAGTGGTGATATCGCACAGGGGAGATGAGACCGACGCCGAGGCGGGCGTTGATTCGAGGACCGCGGCCAGGGCGGCGGCGGGCAGGACGACGCCGCGTCGGGTGAGGCCGCGGCGGAGCTTGTCCCGAGCCCGCGCCAGCCGGCTGCGGAGCGTCCCGGCCGGACATCGCAATCGCCGCGCCGCCTCGTCGAGCGTGAGCCCTTCGAAGTAGCAGAGCACGATCGGCAGGCGGAACGCACCCGGCAGCCGGTCGATCTCGTCGTGCAGCGCCTCGGCCTGCTCGCGGGCCAGGATCGATTGTTCGGCCGAGCTGGTCGAGCGCGGGCCGGGATCCCTCATCGAGCGGTCCTCCTCGCCTTTGCGGCGGCGGGCCCTTCGGACCCGGGCCTTCCGCGACGTGCGGAGGGCCACCCCGTAGAGCCAGTTCCCCAGCAGGTCCGGGTCGCGGATCGAGCCGGCCTTGCGGGCCAGGACCAGGAAGACGGCCTGGAAGGCGTCCTCGGTGAGATGACGGTCGCCCAGGAGCTGACGGCAGACGCCCAGCACCATCGGGCCATGGCGTGTGACCAGCGCGGCGAAGGCGGCCTCGCCCGCCGGATCGCGGCGGTCGACGAATCGATCGAGGAGCTGGCGGTCGGACAGCCCGGCGACCGTGCCGCCATCGAACAGCGAGCCGAGCTGCCGGACCACCGACTTTGTCATCACCTGCGCCATGCTCGGGGCTCCTGTGTCGCAAGATCGAGGCCCACGACGAGGATCGGGTCGCCCGATGCGCCCGATGTCGTCTCATCCCCCGGCCGGTCCTGCCCTGCTGGCGTTCATTTTATCCCGGGTCTCCTGGGTAATTCCGTCGGAATACCCGAAGTCGTTGTGGATTCGGAGGATCCATCACGAAGTGGTTTCGCGATCCGGATATCGCCCAGGTCGAGGGACTCTCGCCGGCTTGACGGTGAACTCCTTGCGGATCCGGGGTCCGGTCTCGTCGCCGGACGTCGAGACGTCGATGATGCGGTAGGTCGCGCCGGGATCAAGGCGGGGAACACGATGCGGCCCTGGGCGTCGGACAACGCGCGAGTTCCATAGTGGGTCGGGTCGATCGTGGACAGGCGGGCCTCGTTGGCGAAAAGGTCGCCGACCTTGACCTGTCTCGGAACTTGGGGCGGGCCGGGGGTCACGATCATCGCGATGGAAACGCGGCCAGACTTCCGTACCGGATTTCCGTCGGGGTCAACGAGCCGCGCCCTGGCGGTGCCACAGGGCTCGAGCCGGACCGTGGCCGCCCCACCCGCCATCGACTTGCCCGAGAACGTGGCCGTCGTCCCCAGTTCATGCTTGGCATCGAGGAAATAGACGGGGACCTCGGTGTCGGGGTCGAGCCCGTGCAGCTCGAACCGGCCATCGCGCACGCGGCCGTGGCCCCGAGCATTCCAGATACTCCATCCCCCACTCGGAGATCTCTCCGGGATGATCCGGCTGAAGATTGAGGCGTCCTCGACCGGCCGGCCATCCGGCCCGACGACCTGGCCCTTCACGGTGATGCCCCGGCGGAGTACCAGGTTGACGTCCCGCTCGGTGCTCTCGGGTTTCAGGTCGAGGAAGCGATAGGCGTGCGCGTAGAACCGCCGGCTGCCCGGCCGGGCAAAGTAGACTTCACCCTCGGCGCCCATCTCTCGGAGCACGAAGTCATCGCTCGGGCCCTGGATGACGAGGTATCCAGGGCCAGGCGGGGCCGCGAGCCGGAACGAACCGTCTGATTTCGATGCGGTCGGGGTGCTCATGCCCGCGGAGTCGGGTCCGCTCGCGTATGGAGTGAATCGCACCACCGCGCCGACGACGGGCCTGCCGGAGCCCTCCTCGGTGACCTTGCCGCCGATCACCACGCCTCGGGGCAGCGCAGGTCAACCGACTGCTCGATCGCACCTCTGGGCCAATCGAGGCGGCTCGAGACGATCAAGTAGGGCTGTCCGTCGGGAGACTGGGTCATCAGGTTGAATTGGTCTCCTGATGATGGATTGATGCGGAACCGCCCCTCGGCGTCGGCCTGGAAATCCGTGGAACGAGCTCCGCGGACGACATTGGCAATGGAGGAGGCGGCGATCGGGGCATGGGGGACGGGCTTGCCGGTGTCGGCATACGTCACGCGACCGGTGATGATCTGGGCCGGCCGGAGGGCCATCACCAGGGGCTTCGAATCCGGGTCGGAGCCAACCTTGATTTTGGGTAGGAGCGGGCCGTACGGCGACTGCGCGGAGTCGAGGGTGCCGTCGGTATCGATCAGGATGATCTGTGACGCGAACCTCAGGTCGTCGACACCGAGTGTAGCCCAGAGCTCTCGGCCCAGGCCGCGCAGGATGAATCGTCCGTCGGCGTCGGTGGTGGCCGGCGCGGGCCAGCCGTGCGGTGCCTTCCCGTGGTGTCGCATGAGACCCAGCCCATCGATCGTCCCATGAACGGTGCGAAGGATCGACCGGACCGCAATCTCGACGCCCTGGGCGGGCTGACTCTGACTGTCGAACAACCGGCCCCGGATCATCACCTCGGGCCGCAGCGGGACGTCGATGGGGGAATGCTCGGCGTCGGCATCGAGGGCGACCCAGCCGATCCCATAACCGGGCGCGAGGGCGGTGACGCGAAGCGCGTTATCCCGGGTCCTTGAGGTCCGCGGCACGTCGAACCGGAATCGGCCCGATCCGTCGCAACGCCCCTGGTCGAGGATCAGGGGGTTCGGGGACTCGAACAGGACGGGGCGTTCATTCTGCTTGGGCACGGCGTAGACCATCACACCCGCGTCGGGCACGGGTTTGCCTTGGGGATCGACCACGCGGCCGGCGATGATCATCCGGCCCGGGTCCGGCCCGTCATCGGATCTCTCGGCGACTCTCGACGGCGGGACGGCCGGAGCCTTCCCGGGCTCGTCGCCCCTCGCCAGGGCGTGGGTCAGATACCCCGCGCCCGCGGCGATGGCGGAGACGAACATCAGGGTCATCGCGGCGAATTTCAGCTTGTGGAGCAGCATGGATCGCAGCACCTCCAAGGCCAGGGCCGTCGCGGGGTGTCCGGCCGCGAAGTGGATCGCGGCGCGGGTGGTATTGTCGCACAGGGAGGATGAGACCGACGCCGAGGCGGGCCGCGAGTCGAGGACCGCGGCCAGGGCGGCGGCGGGCAGGACGACGCCGCGTCGGGTGAGGCCGCGGCGGAGCTTGTCCCGCGCCGCGCCAGCCGGCTGCGGACCGTGCCCTCGGGCCAGCTCAGCCGAAGCGCCGCCTCGTCGAGCGTGAGGCCCTCGAAGTAGCAGAGGACCACCAGCAGGCGGAACGCACCCGGTAAGCGATCGATCTCGTCGTGGAGGGCCTCGGCCTGCTCGCGGTCGATCGCCGGTTGATCGGCCGGCGGGGCCGTCGGCTCGACGGCCGCAGCATTCGGAGACTTGCCTCCTTCGCCGCGCCGCTGACGGATCAGCCGGGCCTGGGACTTGCGTGCGGTGCGGACGGCCACGCCGTAGAGCCAGGCCCCCAGCCGGTCCGGATCGCGGATCGAGCCGGCCTTGCGGGCCAGGGTGAGGAAAACCGCCTGGAAGGCGTCCTCGGCGAGATGGCGGTCGTCCAGGAGCTGTTGACAGACGGCCAGGACCATCGGCCCGTGGCGCCGGACCATCGCCGCGAAGGCCGACTCGGCGGCGGGATCGCGGCGGTCGACGAACCGATCGAGGAGCTGTCGGTCGGATAGGCCGGCGACCGAGCCGCCGTCGAAGAGCGACTCGATCTGCCGGATCATCGATGGTGTTGTCACGTGGGTCATGCCCGCGGGCTCCGTCGCAGTGGCGTGGTCTGGCGCTCATCCCCCGTAGAGGAGTGCCGCGGTGCCGGTCAATTTATCCCGGGTTGTGGTCCGCGGGTGTCATCGCGACGGCGGCGGGCCCGGGACGGCTCGGTCGATCAGCGACCGGAAGTCGGGCCGGCCTCGGAGGGGGGTGAAGCCGGGGTTCTCCTCCAGTCGGCGACGGTCCACGGTGCCGGCGGCGACGGCCCGACGCAGCTCGACCATGGCGCCCTCGGGATCGGCCTTGACCCGGGCGGGCAGCGGGCCGGGCCCGAAGGCGCCGAAGAGCTCGGCCGCCTCGGCCCAGAACCGGTCGTAGTCGGCCTCCTGTTGTTGGAAGCGCCAGAGCGTGGCCACGCCGCGGACGTAGTAGTCCGACGCCTCGCCGAACTCGCCGCGCCGCCAGCAGGCCATCGCCAGGAAGAACCAGTCGCTGGCGTCCTTGCCCCGGTTCAGCAGGGCCGACCGGCGGAGGATCGTCACGGCCTCGTCCAGCATGCCGGCGCGGTACAGGGCGATCCCCAGCGTGTTCACGTTCGTCGGGAACCGGGACCCGAGTTCCACCGCCCTGCGGGCCATGGCCACGGCCTCGCGGGGATCTTGCCCCAGGTGTCCCGGGTACGAGACGAGCAGCCAGGCCAGGCTGTTGAGCACCGCGGCGGAGTCGGGGCGATTCTTCAAGGCTTCGCGATAGGCCGGCCTCGGCCTCGCCGAAACGACCGGAGTTCGCGAGACAATAACCGAGATTCGCGAGCAGGTTCGCATCATCCGGGCTGAGACGCACCGACTCGCGTGCCTCGGCGACGGCCTCCTCGAGCCGGCCCTTGTTTCTCAAAGCACTACTCATAAAGTGATGGGTCCTCGCGTCGTCCGGGGCGATGCGCATGGCCCGACGATAGAGCTCGATCGCCTCGTCGGGCCGACCCAGTTCCTCGACGGCCGATCCGAGACCCAGCAGAGAGGCCACGTCGTCGGGGTCCAGCCGGAGCGCCTGGCGGAAGAACTCGGCCGCCTCGCCATGACGGCCGAACCCGTTCAAGGCGCTCCCCATTCCGGCGGGCGCCAGCGTGTCCCCGGGCCTGATCCGGGCCGCCTCGCGGTAAGCCGACAGGGCGTCATCGATCCGTTCCAGATCCAGGAAGGCGCCTCCGAGATTGATGTGAGCATAGTAGTCGTCGGGCCGGGCGGCGATGGTCTGCCGGAGCAAGGCGACGGCCTCGGTCAGCGTCCGGCGCGCCTCCTCGGATCGTCCGCGATCCTGCAGCACGTCGCCCAGGCAGAAGAGGTGGCGGCCATTACCGGGCCGGAGTCGCACCAGGTCGCGGAAGACCGCGATGGCCTCCTCGCTCTCTCCCCGCTTCCTCAGGGCGTGGGCGAGCTCGTGCGCGGTCTCCGGGCGGAGCATCCGCGCGGCGGTGTAGAAGCGGACGGCCTCATCCCGCCTCGCCAGCTTCTCGAGCGCCGGGCCAGGTCGTAATTGAGCCAGAGGTCGCCCGGGTGGTCGCGGACGCCCCGGCGCAGGACCGACTCGGCCTCGGCCGGGGCCCCCGCATCGCCGAGGGCCTTGCCCAGCAGGTCGAGGCTGACCGGCGGCCGCGCCTGGCCCTCGGTGGAAGCGGCCAGGGCGTTCGAGCCGCGCGCGGCGGGCGGGACGGTCGCCGATCTCCAGGGCGTCGCGGAGCTGATCGCGCCACGGGTCGGGATCGGCCCGGCGGGCGGCCGCGGCCAGCCGCCTGGCCCCGGCATCGTCGCCGAGGAGGTCGCGACGGACCGAGGCCCAGTCGTCCAGGGTCATGGCCAGGGCGGCCGCGATCTCCGGGGGACGGGCCTGGATCCGAAGGCCGATCTCCTCGGGGGCCAGGGCGTCGGGGTCGATCCTCGAGTTCGAGGAACGCCTCGCGGTAGGCGGCATCGGTGTTGTTGCCGAGCCGGTCGTCGGCCCTGGCCGAGCGGATGTCGGCCAGGCGGTCGAGCAGCCGGCGATCGCGCGCGGCGGCCTCCGCCGCCTCCGCCGCCCGCCCGCGCTCGACGGCGACCTCGGCGGCCATCTCCTCGACCTGCTCGCGCACGTGCGGCTCGACGCCCGCGACCAGCAGGACACGCGCCTTCTCGACGGCGGCCGACGCGGCATCCCACGGGGCCAGGTCGCCCACCGCCGCCCCCAGCGCCTGGCCGCGGAGCCGCGTCGCCTCCTGGACGGCGAGTGTTGACGCGCACCGTCGCCTCGCGGGCCCGACCCATGCGATCCAGCTCGACCCATCGCCAGCCGGCGACGCCCAGCCCGCCCGCCAGCAACACCGTCGCCGCCAGGGCGCGGGTCAGCCGCCTGGCCCTCCGCTCGGCGGCCGCCTTGGCCTCGGCCTCCTCGGCGCGGGCCGCCTCGGCGGCGCGGGCCAGTTCCGCGGCCCGCAGCCGCTCCTGCACGCCGGCCAGGTAGCCGGTGAGCCGGCCGGCCACCACGCCGGCATCGGCCGGGCGGTCCTCCCGATCGGCGGCCAGGCAGTCGCGGGCCAGGGCGATCAGCTCGTCCTCGGCTTGGCACCGGGCGAGTCGGTCGATCGCGACGGCCGTATCGGCCCGACCGGCCGCGCGGAGGATCTCGAGCGCCGAGCGCCGCCGAACGCCGGGGACCCGGTGAGGACCTCGCAGAGGATCGAGCCCATCGCGAAGACGTCGGCCCGGCGGTCGACCGCCTCGGTCTCGCCCCGGGCCTGCTCGGGTGCCATGTAGGCCGGCGTGCCCAGCACGCTGCCGGCCTCGGAGAGGTTGCTGTCCCCCTCGGTCCGGAGCGTCGACACCACGGTCTCGTTCGAGGGCGGCGCCTTCGGCTCGACGCGCGGCCTGGTCGTCCCTGGGGAGCACCTTGGCCAGTCCCCAATCCATCACCTGGACTTCGCCGAAGCTGCCGACCATCACGTTCGACGGCTTGAGGTCGCGATGGATCACCCCCCTCGCGTGGGCGTAGGCCACCGTCTGGCAGATGGCCTCGAAGATCGACAGGAACCGTGGCAGCTCGTCGACGGGCGAGCCCCGGCCCGCCAGGATCGCCGCCAGCGTCTGCCCTCTGACCAGCTTCATGGCGAAGAAGGGCCGGCGGTCCGGCAGCTCGCCCAGCTCGTAGACCGCGACCACGCCGGGGTGCTGGAGCTGGCCGCAGATCTGGGCCTCCTCGACGAACCGGTCGACCAGGTCGAACTCGGTCGCGGTGCTTCTCGAGGAGGACCTTCAAGGCCAGCTCGCGGTTGAGGGCCGGGTCGCGGCCCCTGAGCACGGCCCCCATCCCGCCCCGGGCGATCTCGCCGAGGAGTTGATATCGACCCGCCGATCCATCGAGGGGCGGGACGCCGCCGGTCGCGATCGGCGGCTCGGGGCCGGGTTCGGTCTGCTCGAGGTCGACGCCGGCGAACGAACCGGTGCGGTCGATGACCCGGGAGATCGTGCCGTCGCCGTCGGTGGCGGGCGGGAGAAATGCCAGGCTGGCGCCCAGGTCGCGGTCGGCGATCCGCTCGAGGGTCTGCCGTGTCGAGACCGCCGCCGCGATCGCGGCCAGGCTCTTCTCGATGCTGCCGGCGTGCTTCCCGAGATGCATGCCCACCATGGCCTCGAGGATCGCCCGCTGATCGGCCTCGAGATCGCCGCGGCCGACCAGGTGTTCGGCCAGCGGCCGATCCTTGTCGAGCGTCCAGGTCTGGAAGGCGGCGACGAGCCGGGACTGGTCGATCATCCCATTCTGGAGGGCGATCAGGCCGAAGAGCAGGTCGCGGCTGGCGTCGGCCATGGCGGAGACTCCGGGTTGGGACGGCCGAGCGGGTCGTCAACCCTGGCCTCCGAGGGTTGGCCCCGGCAACTCGACCGAAGGCTCGGATTATCGCATCGAGGGGCGACGAACGCCAACCGGGAGGGTGGGGTCACTTGCCCGCGAGGATCGCGTCGATCTCCTTGGCCAGCGACTGGTGCAGCGGGAGATCGGTGTCGGAGTGGTAGCCGACGTAGGCCGATCGGACGATCCCCTTGCGGTCGAGGATCACCACCGAGGGGAACCCCTCGATGTTGAACGCCCGGCCCACGGCATTGCTCGGATCCAGCCCGATCCGGCCGACCCGGCCGGCGGTCAGATCGATCGCCTTGTCGGCCAGGGCCTTCTCGACGAGCGCGGAGTGCGGGCAGTTCCTCGGGCAGCATATCCTGGCTCAGCGCGACGACGAGCACGTCTTGTTTCGTCGCATTGTAACGATCGACGAGCTTCTTGATCTCGGGCAGCTCGACGATGCATGGTCCGCACCAGGTCGCCCAGAAGTCGATGAGCACGACCTTACCGGCGAGGTCGCGTTTGGCGACCTCCTTGGTCTTGCCGGGGCCGTCGAGGAGGGTCAGGCGGAAGTCGGGGGCGGGCTGGCCGATCGTCTCTTCCACCGCGTACTTGGAGCCGGCGGCCTCGCCGGCCCTGGCCTTCAGGTCGGCGATCCTGGTGAAGCCCTCGGGAGCGACGAAGGCGAACGCACGATCGTCGGGGGGCCGCGTCGCGATCGCGCCGGCCGTCCAGCCGAATCGCTCGATCGAGGGCGTCGGGCCGTCGACCGGGCGCGCCGGGACGAAGTTCAAATCGATGGCCGAGAGCAATCGGGTCGCCGGGTCAACGCGGAGCAGCAGGTCGGGACCTTCCCGGAGGTCGATCAGGATGGCGTCGCCCTCGGCGCGGAGCGTGGCTCCCATGTCCTTGAGACATGCGTCGGGGTCGGTGCCCGAGAGCAGGTTGAGCAGGAGGAAGGTCGGTGCGCCGGTCGGGCCGCCGAAGAGGAGCGGGCCGGTCGGGCCCTCGCGAAAGGTGTCGATGCCGATCGTCGCCGGGGCCGGGGCCGTCGTGTACTTCTTCAGCGGACGGACCACGGTCGCGAGCGTCTTGCCGTCGCTGATCAGCCGGACGGAGCCGGCGTCGAGGTCGAGCTTGTTGGGGCGGGCGAAGGCCAGCCGGAGCGGCCGGGCCTCGCGGCGGGGCTTCCCGCCGATCGTCAGGGCGACGACGAACTGTCCCTCGTCGGAGTATGCGGCCAGTGCCTTGTAGGCGTCGGCGACCTGCTTGAACCGGGCGCGGGCGTCGTCGTCGGGGCGGGATGCCGGCGTGCCCTGCCCCCGCGCCGGGGGCAGGGCGGACGCCAGGAGCATCGCGACGAGGCAGGAGGCCGCAACCATCCGACGAGCCTCCCGCCGACTCTGAGTCCGATCGTTTCGCATGGGGTGGGTCCTCGGAACCGTGGGAGGGTCTTGAGATTCGGGCCCGGCGCGGCTGCCCTGGCTCCAGGAATCGCGTCGCGGTCCACCCTACGACGCGGGCGGCTTCTCGACCCGGATATCGCCCAGGTCGATCGTCTCGCCCGGCTTGACGGTGAACTCCTCGCGGATCGGGGGATCGGTCTCGCGGGGGACGGTGTAGTCGATGAAGCGATACGACGCGCCCGGGATCAGTACGGGGAGCATGACGCGGCCCTCGGCATCGGGGACCGGCTCGGTCGGGTAGTTGACCGGGTCAACGAGGCTCAGGTTGTCCTCGTCGGCGAGGAGGGCGTCCGACTCTTTCGCGCGACTGTAGGTCGGCCCGGGGGTGACGACCATCGAGAAGACCAGGAATCCGCGTCGTAGCGGTCCCGCGACCGGCTTGCCGGCAGGGTCGAACGAACCGCACCCTGGCGGCGCCGCAGGGCTCGAGCCGGACGGTGACCGGTCCGCCCGAAGCCGACTTGCCCGAGAGCTTGACGACGCCACCCAGTTTGCCCTTGGGATCGAGGAAGCAGACGGGGACCTCGGTCTCGGGGGCGAGTCCATGGATCTCGAAATGTCCGTTGCGCACGTTACCGTGGTAGCGACCCGACCAGCTCGCCCAGGCCACGCGATTCGGGTCGAGGATGACCCGGGAGAAGAACGATGCCTTGTGGACGGGCTGGCCATCCGGGCCGACGACCCGGCCGGTCACCGTGACGCCGCGGCGGAGCACCAGGTTGACTTCCTGGCTGCCGGTGTCCGGCTTCAGGTCGAGCAAGGCGTGGGCGTGCGCGTAGACCCGCCGGCCGCCCGGCTGGCCTTCGTCGACGACCCGAATGCCGATGGACTCGAGCACGTAATCGTCGGGACCCGTGATGAAGAGGCCGCCCGGGACGGCCTCGGCGCCGAGGTGGAACGAGCCATCGGCAGCGGTATCGAGCGAGATGCTCCCAGTTTCCCCCGCGGCCCGCCGTTGCCCTCGCTCGAAATAGGCGACGGCCGCCCCCGCGACGGGCTTGCCGGATCCGGCCTCGGTGACCTTGCCGCGGATCGAGACGCCGCGCGGCAAGGCGATGTGAACGGACTGCTCGAGCGCGCCCTTGGGCCACTCGATCCGCTTCACGGCGAAGAGGTAGGGCTGGCCTGGCGGGGGATAGGCCGTGATGCGATAGGCGCGGTTGGCCGGCGGAGGGTTCAGACGAAACCGCCCCTCGGCATCGGTCTCGAATGCGGCGGGGACCGCGCCCATCACCTGATTGTTACCGGCCAGCAACACGAGCGTGGCATGAGGGACGCCCTCCTCCGTGTCGGCATAGGTCACCCGCCCGGTGAGGATCTGGGCCGGTAGCATCGCCGCGGTGATGGACTTCGATTTCGGAGTGCTGTCCGTCTCGACCGGAATCCTCTGGAGGGCGAACCGCGGGTGATGGACGGTGAGGGTCGCAGTGAGGTCCCGGCCGACGCCTCGCAGTGTGAAGCGGCCCTCGGCGTCTGTCCTCAACGGCTTGGGCCAGGCCGGAAAGTCGTTGATATTGGTGAAATCGTAACTGATGCCATCCGAACGAACGCGGTCCCTGGCCGTGGCCGCGGCCTGCGGGAGGACGTGGCGGATCGACGCGACCGAGAGCGTGACGTCCGGGGCGGGCCGGCCTTGCACGTCGAACAGCCGCCCCTGGATCACTTGCTCGGGGCGGAGGGAGATGTCGGCGGCGGGCCGGTCGTCGTCGGGGTCGAGCTCGACCCAGCCGGCACCGTATCCGGGCGCAGCGCGACGGCGCCGAACGCATGCTGGTGCAATGAGGAGATGCGCGGCGCATCGATCCGGAACCGGCCCGAGGCGTCGGCGCGGGCGTCGCCGATCGGGACCTGGGTCCTCGGCGCCAGCCTGGGCGCATGCCCTTGTGCCAGGCTGCGCGCGTACGCCGCGACCGTCGCGCCCGGCACGGGTTTGCCATCCGGGTCGAGGACGCGGCCGACGACGAACATCCGGCCCGGCGCCGGCTTGGGGTCGGCGTCATCGGCCCCGGCGGCGACGACGGCGACCGCGCCGAGGATCAAGGTCAGGGCGAAGGATCTCATCGCGTGGATCAACATGGTTCGGAGCACCTCCGGGGCCAGGGCCGCCTCCGCTCGGGAAATGGCCGGTCCGGCCGCGAGGTCCACCGCGGCCCGGGCCACTCCTGTAAAATACGGCCCCGATCCAGGCCGATCCATCCCTTCGGTCCCTGGCGCGAGGAATCACGTCGCGACCGGCCCGACCGCCTGTCTGGCGAGGTCAACCCGAGGCATCGGCTTTGATAAGGTGATAGCCGTCCTGCGCCAGGGTCGATCGACGGGTTCGGCGGAGAGTTTCGCCCATGGATTGGTATGAGTCTGAGGTGCGGGCGCTCGAGCGGACGGTCCGCGGTCGCCGATCGACGCCCGGGCCGGTCGTGTTCTATGGAGGTTCGTCGATCCGCCTCTGGGAGACGCTCGACGCCGATTTCCCCGCTGTGGGAGCGGTCAACCTGGGCTTCGGCGGATCCACCCTGGCGGCCTGCGTGCATTTCTTCGGCCGGCTGGTCGTACCGTGCAGCCCGCGTGCGATGGTGGTCTATGCGGGCGACAACGACCTCGGCGACGGTCGATCGCCGACCGACGTGCTCGACTCCTTCCGCGAGCTGGCCGACCTGGTCTCGGCCCTGCCCGGAGGCCCTCGCCTCTCGTTCCTCTCGATCAAGCCGAGCCCCGCGCGCTGGTACTTGATCGACGCCATCCGCGAGTCCAACCGGATGATCCGGAGCGAGGTCGCCCGCCGGCCGTCCACGTTCTATCTCGATATCCACGATCCCATGCTCGGGCCCGATGGCCGCCCGCGGCCGGATTTGTATGTCGAGGATGGCCTCCACCTCAGCGACGAAGGGTATCGGCTCTGGAAAAGTCTGCTCTCGGCCCACGCCGACACCGTCTTTTCACCGACTCTTTAAGAATCCTTGATATCCATGGTATATGGTATTCTCATGGACCGAGAATACCACAAATGGCACAGCCACCGACTCGATCGCGAGATGGAGGTCCTCGTCTTCGGCCACGCCGGGGCGAGGGTGGTGGTCTTCCCCGCGCGGTTCGGGCGATTCTACGACTACGAGAACTGGGGCCTCATCGAGGCGTCGAGGCACCAGATCGAGAGCGGCTGGCTCCAGTTCTACTGCGTCAACGGCATCGACGGCGAGGCGCTCTACTCCGACCGCCACCATCCCCGCGAGCGGATCGAGCGGCATCTGCGTTACCAGGGCTACGTGATCGAAGAGCTCCTGCCGCTCTCGCGGGCCAAGAACGCGAACCCGGCGCTGATCGCCCACGGATGCAGCTTCGGCGCCTATCACGCGGTCAACGTCGCCCTGCGACACCCCAACCTGTTCACCAAGGTGGTCGCCTTCAGCGGACGGTACGACTTGACCGCACCCGTCGGCGAATTCCGAGGGCTGCTCGACGGTTACTACGACGACGACGTCTACTTCAACATGCCGAACCATTTCGTCCCGAACCTCGACAACCCCTGGGTCCTGGACCCGATCCGGCGGATGGAGATCATCCTCGCCATCGGCGAGCAGGATCCCTTCCTGGACGACAACCGTCGCCTGAGCGCGCGGTTGTGGGATAAGGGGGCGTGGAACGCCCTGCACGTCTGGGGCGGTCGCGCCCACCGGCCGCGGGAATGGCGAGAGATGGCCCGACTCTACCTTTGAGTCGGCCCACGCGATCGGAAAGAGGCATCGGTTTGCTGAGTTGCGGCATTGCCCCTTTCTTCCGGTCGCCCCTTCTCAGAGAAGGTGCGCGCCGAAACACCATGATGAGTTCCTCACCGGATTTGGGGCAACACACGCGCCTCACGAGGGCTATGTTGTGATCCTGCGCCGGGTGCGGGCCTCATGATCCCGCCCGAGTGCCCGACCTTAACCGATCCGTTCATGAGCGGATTCGGAAGCTGACTGCCGCTTACGTGCACACGTGCGGTCCGAGTCTCCCCCAGGATCGACGCGGCCTGAAACAGAGGTCGTCAGCCCAATCGTAATCCGGGTCCGGGCTGTAATGTTTGCAGCCCCTCTTGGCGACCTTCGTAAGCCATCGGCGGCGCCGTCTCAGTACGCTCGGCTTTACGTAGCAGTCGTGCCGCTTCTTGTGCCATTTGCAGTGGTGGAGCGGGAATGCCCCTTCCGCATGGATGAGTTTACGGAACCTGCGAATTGCATCGGCAATGGATTCACCTTCATCCACTTCAATCCAGACACCCATGCATTCGCGTCTTCACGGCTGACGCAACGCCGGAAAAAACGTGTAACCGCCCAACTGAACCACCTCTCAACCTATCATGCCCCGATCTAGCCAACGCTGCAAGGGGAGGGTAGGCGCCTTCCAGGCTTCTCGGGTACGTTCCAGAGCCTCGGCGAATCCATAAACCTCGTCCACTCTATTCTGCACGCTAACCCCTGGAAATCCTGGAAAAATATCAACCGCCCGAGACACGGCTAGCGAGTCGCCGGACAGAGCCGGCTCCTACAGAATTTGTAGGAGGGAGCTCCGACTCCCGATCTTCGGCGCGGCGGCCGTCGAGAAGGAGCTCCGACTCCCGATCTGGGTTCTAGCCTTAATCGTGAAATGATATAAAACCCCAAGATTAGGCGGTTTACGGAAAATCGACCTCCAGTTCCCGGTGATGGTGAGCCAGGTGACGGTCAAGAGCGGCAAGTAAGCGAACATGTTGATAGGCGCCACCCGGGCGGCGACCACCGATGGCATCCACGACGCAGTCCGCGCCGGCGACATCTCCAAGGACCAGGTCGACGACTTGGTGACCATCTACTCGGGCTGGCCTGTCCCGGTCGTCCTGATTTAACATGGGGCCATGACCGATAAACCGCATCCCGCAATTCGCAAGGGGCATCCGTCAGCCGATCGGCCGAATCCCGACCGAGTCTCGATCGATCAATTCCGCGCCGGTCGGCGAAGCAGGTCCTTCATCTCGGCGGTGCGTGCGTAGTCGAGCGGTGTCTGGCGGAGGCCGTTCGTTGCGTCGGGATCGGCCTTGCGCCCGAGCAACATCTTCACCATGTCCGAGCGGTCGGCGAGGACGGCCAGATGCAGCGGCGTGTTTCCCTCCGCGCCCCAGGGATTCGGCCGGAGAGAACGGGGCGTGCGGAGAGCAGAGGTGGGAGGCTTGGTCCTGACGTTGACGTCCGCCCGCTTCCGCAACAGGAGTTCGGCCGAGGGCACATCGCCCCCGGCGGCGATGGCGTGCAAAGGTGCCCAGCCTTCGTCGCTGAATACGGCCACGTCGGCCCCACGGTCGAGCAGGCGACGGACGATGCCGGCTCGGCCCTTTCCCGCGGCCAGATGCAAGGGCGTCTTCCCGCTCGCGGACCGTGCGCCGACCTCCGCCCCTCGGGCCAGCAGGAGGCCGACGATCTCCTCATGCCCTCCGGCGACGGCATCGTGCAGCGCGGTGTTGCCGGCACGCGCTTCGATCGCACCTCGCGATGTGCATCCGGCGTTGATGTCCGCACCCTTCTCCAACAAGAGTTCGACCATCGCGGCATGCCCGTGGCACGTCGCTTCGTGCAGCGGAGTACTGCCGACGTCGGAGCGTGCGTCGACGCCCGCGCCTCGCGACAGCAGGACTCCAGCGGCCTGCTCGCGCCCATTCGCCGCCGACATGGTCAGAGGAGTACCGAAAGGCCCATCGCAGCGGGCGTTCACGTCGAGCCCGCGAGCCAGCAGGAACTCGATCGAATCCGCGCGACCGGCCTGGGCCGCGCCGTGGAGGGCCGTCCAGCCGCCCTGGCCCTCGGCTCGAGCGTCCGCCCCGTGGTCGACGAGGAAGACGAGCAGATCCTTGCGGGAATCCTTGGCCAGGTGGATCGGGGTCAACCCGCGATCGTTGCGGGCGTTGGCGTCCGCCCCGCGATCGATGAGGAAGACCATCACATCGACGTGCCCGCCGCTCGCGGCCCAGTGCAACGGGGTGAATCGATGCTCATCCGTGGCATGGATGAGCCCGGGTTCATGCTCGACGAGCCCCTTGATCTTGTCAAGCTGGCCCTCCCTCGCCTCGTCGTGGATCGGTCCGGCGGCGTGCGCGGTCGCGACGACCAGGAGCCCGAAGAGTACCATCAACGATGGCGATCGGAACGGGGGCAACATCTTTCCACTCCTCCTCGGCCGCGGGCGGTGGAACGTCCTCCCCTTTGGACGTTCGATCGGCCCGGCGTGTTCCGAAGAATCGTGCTTCTGGCGCACTTCGATGCCCAGCGACGGGCTTCTCGGCAATCCGCGAAGACGATAGGTGGGTGAATGAAAATTTGGCTATGCGCGGGTATCGACTCTCGAGCAGAATCGGAATCTGCAACGCGACGTCCACAGGGCGGCGCGGTGCTCCAAGATCCTCGAGGACACGCCCGGCGGCGGTAAGGTGAAACGCGGCGGGCCAGGGGGAGCTCCTGCGGCCGGGCGAAGTACTGGCAGTGTAGCGCTGGATCCGCCGGGGCGGTCGCTCAAGCACACGATCGAGCTGATTTGCGAGCGGGAAGTGTCACGGGGAAGGCGGGCAGCTCCAAACCCGGGACACGACACGAGCATTCACACCGATGATTAGGCTCAGCCAAGGACACGGTTGTGGGACGAATTTCTGCAGGACTTACCGGCGTCGTCCTTCTGGTAAGCCTCGCTTGCGGATGTGAGAACGGGCAGCAATCGGCCGATGCCGAGGCTCGCAACAAGCTCGGCAGCGACCTCTACGACCAGGGAAAGCTCGAGGACGCAGTCGCCGAATTCCGCGCCGCCGTCCGGCTCAAGCCCGATTACGCAATGGCCCACTACAACATAGGCGTTGTCCTGAAAGACCAGGGGAAGCTGGAGGAGGCGGCCGCCGAATACCGCGCCACCATCCGGATCGATCCCGAGGACGCCGGGGCCCACTATAACCTCGGCTTCGTCCTGAAAGACCAGGAGAAGTTGGAGGAGGCGGCCGCCGAATACCGCGCCGCCATCCGGCTCAGGCCCGACGATTCCCAGGCCCACAATAGCCTTGGCACCGTCCTGAGCGCCCAGGGAAAGCTCGAGGACGCGGTCGCCGAATACCGCGACGCCATCCGGCTCAATCCCGACCACACCGTGGCCCATAACAACCTCGGCATCGCCCTGTATGACCAAGGTAAGTTGGAGGAGGCGATCGTCGAATACCGCGCGGCCATCCAGATCGAGCCAAACTACGCCTTCGCCCACTTCAACCTCGGCCTCACCCTGAAGGCCCAGGGGAAGCAGGAGGAGGCGATCGCGGAATTCCTCAAGGCTCGCGAGAATGCCCGACCCGGCTCCGAGCTTTCCAAGCGACTCGAAAGTGAACCAACGTTCACTGACGAGCCAGCCGGCGCGAAGGGTTGAGGTTCTGGATGTGGGCAGGAATTCCTATCTGGCGATCGCTCATAAGGAAGGCGCGTTTCAAAAGTGCACCTTCCGGAGCAGAGAATGGACGAGCCTGGACGGCAAGCTAATTCTGGCTGAAGTCGTGTGGCCCGTGCGAAGAGTCCCGAGGAGTAGACGCCCGGTTGGCGGACTGCCATTCCGCCTCGGTCAGCTCCACCGACACGGAGGCATCGAGGTCGAACGGGTCGTCGATGAAGACGTCCTCGAACCGCCCCGAGCGCTTGAGCCGCTCGAAGCAGCAGGCCAGCCGGAACGCCGTGATCCGACCGGAGAGTTCCTCCAGTCGCGCCGGATCGGCCGCGTATTCGGCGATCAGGGCCTGGGCGGCGTCGAAGCCGATCCCCGGGTGCTGGCGACGGACGTACATGAGCGAGGCGGCCGTGATCAGCTCGTGGCTGAGCTCCTCCGGGTGATCGCCTTCGAGGACGGCGAGCATCCAGTCGGGGAGCTCGGCGGGCCGGCTAGCGTTGGAGGTCATGAGGAAATCGATGATCCGCAATTCGGCATCGGTCATGGACGCTCTCCTTGGAATCCGGACGCGATCGGGGATGGAACGATCGGTCGGCTCAGCTCGCCGCGCCTTCCGGCGGCGCTTCGGGCTTGGGATCGGTCTCGGGCCTGGGATCGATCAAGGTGAACCCCGCGTCGAGCATGTCGAACCTGCCCCCCTCGGCGACGACCAGCTTCCCTTGCACGAAGGCCCCGCCCTTATGCTGGCCCAGCTTCCTGGCCGCCTTGGGATTGACCTTGCCGTGGATCTCCAGGGAGCCCAGGACGAGCACGAATACCGGGTTGGCCGGGTCGATCGCCGGCAACTTCCCCTCGGGGAATACGACCGTCAGCTTCGCACTCGGGATGTCGATCCGCTTCATTTCCCACCGCCTTTCCCGCGTATAAGCCCGATTCGTTTCATAGGGTCGTACACGACCGGAAGCCAGTCCCGTCACCGCCTCGCCGGGCCGGACGGTCATGGGCATAGTGTACGTAGCCATCCATCGTATCCATCCGCTCCATCCACCTCCAGCCCATTCGGCGGCGCGAATTCGAGCCAGCAAGCGGGATCGGTGCTCTGAGAGTGCCAGATACTGGCCTGCGACCGAAAGCCGGTCCACTCTTGACGGGAATCGACGCGCGGGTGACTTCCATGATCGCTGGACCCGTCTTTTTCCGTGCTACTGTCGATCGTGGAGCATTGGAACTGCCTCAGCCGGATGGACGCCACGAGCCGGCCCCAGTAGCATGAGGGAATCGCTTGAGGAGAATCCGATGCCCCACGTCACCGTCCCGGGAGACACCTTCCGGCAGCCCTCCGCGCGAGCGGCCGCCCTCAATATCTCGGTCGACGAGCTGATCGAGCCAGCACCCGACCGGCTCGCCGAGTCCAGAACCGATGGACGGCTACCCAGAACTCGCCCAGTAGCTCGGGCAACGTCAGCTCGTCGACCGAGATATTGAGGACGACCGGCTCGTCGTCCGCGCTGTCGACGTGGGCCTCCCGCGACCGTGGATCGAGGACCACGACCTTCAACACGCCCGCCTTCGGATATTCGCCGACTTTGATGAGGATCTCGCGCCAGGAGTCGCCCTCCGAGCGGACCGCGACGACCAGTTCGGGGACCTCCGGCCCGTAGCCGGCCGGCAGCGGCCCCTGGGCAGCCGGGCATCGCTGTAATAGGCGATGTCATCACGAGATCGCGCGAGACATCATCGCGACGCTCGCCGACCTGGCGGACGCATCCGGCGCACTGGCACGCCCTGCAACGGGATCAGCGCCGGGCTGCCGAAAGTCCCCTCCGCGCCGTCGATGCAGCCGTTGAGATGCCGGCGACGGATGCCGGAGACGACGGCCGTCCTTTCCGACAGGAGGGACGATCTCCGACGAATCATCGGGACGAAGCGAGGGCGAGGAAGGTCGGGGTCAGCAGCTCCGTTGCCGGAAGGGGTCTGAGGTGGGCCAGTTCGTTCCGGATGTGTCGGCAGCATTCCAACGGATCCAGTCGGCGGGCGCTCACCCTGGAACGCAGTTGGTAACAGAGGTGGGAAAGCTCGAGCGACTCGAATTCGACGATCGTCTCGTAGGGGGTATGCACGGGGACTTTGAGGTAGTGCCGGAAGTCGCGTACGAACTGGAGGCGACGGTCCTCGAGGAATGGGAAGAGGACCGCGACCTGGCCCCGCCAGACCCTCTGGCGGACCGTCTCGGGGCGGCCCGCGGCGACCTCGGCCGCCGAGTGCGGGAAGGGACGACCGCCCAGTTGATCGACCATGCCGCATGCCCACATCGTATTGACCGATCCGTTCCGATCGCGAGGGCTCGCGCCCGTCCAGCCGCGAGCCGCCGCCTCATCGCGGATCAGCGGCAAGGGATCGAGGATCCCTTCGATCGGCGCGCCGGCCAGCCGATCGGCCAGGATCAGGTCCGAGCCGCAGACCTCGACGAGGACCAGTGAGGCCAGCTCGTGGAACAACGGGTCGAGCCGGGCTCGCTCGAGTCGGCGTCCGACGTGGAGCATCATATCCAGCCGTCCGACGATCCCCTCCCAGGTATGCACCGCCAGGATCAATTCCTCGTTCGGCAGGGTCGCCGTGAGCGGGCCGACCAGGGGGACGATCAGGAGGAATCGCTCGAATTCGCGGCGCATCCGGCAAGCGTCTTGATACTCGGCGAGGAACTTGCACCAGATCGGCCACAGGCGGTCCGTCATGCCATCGATCCAGAGGGCGGTGCCCCTCAAGGGCTGTGCCAGGGCCAGGGTCCGCGCCGAGGGATCGACACGAGGGTCCCTGATCGGAGCGTAGCGATCGTGCAGGAATCGCGCCGGAGAGGAGGCCGCGACCGCCGGCTCCTCGCTGAGGTCCAGGACGCGGAAGTAGAGATGGTCGTCGTCGCGGAGCGACGCCGCGAGGGCACCACGCAGTCCGGCGGGGTGGTGCTCGGGCAGGGCGACGACGATGTTGCGCCCGGCGCGGAGGTCGTCCCGCACCGACTCGATGAATCGCGCCGGGCCCGGGAGGCCCCACCAGGGATGTTCACTGTGCATGGTTCGGCCGCGCCATCAGCACGGTGTTGAGCATCGGGTCCAGGGCCCACCGCTGGTCCGAGGCCGAGCGGACCAGGCACAGTTCATCGGCCCATCGCAGCACCCGCGCGACCTCCTCGCGAGAAGCCGGACAATTCGCCAAGTCGGTCCAGGCGACCAGCTCGTCGATCGTCACCGGTCCCTGATACTCGGCCATGGCGCAGGACCGGAAGGGTCTCCGGGATGATGCCGAGTCGCCGCGGCGTCGCGGGATCCGCCAGCAACTTGACCCGGTACTCCTCGAGGATCGAATTCCATTCGTGCGCCCGTTCGGCGCAGCGACCTCCCACCTCGTGGAGGAACAAGCACCAGTTCCCGGTGGCGTCCGAGAAGCGGCGGCTGTCCTCGTCGGTATTCTCACCGAACTCGGCCTCCTTCTTCCACTGGCGGACGGCAAGGTCGTTCCAGGAGGGCAGCGCCATCTCGACGAGGCCGAACCCGGCCAGCCGGTTTCGCCTCGCCTCGCTCAGCTCGCTCCAGAGCC
Organism: uncultured Planctomycetota bacterium; assembly: GCA_963777695.1. Taxonomy (GTDB): domain Bacteria; phylum Planctomycetota; class Planctomycetia; order Isosphaerales; family Isosphaeraceae; genus CAVZRC01. The sequence goes on along the minus strand of CAVZRC010000004.1, from coordinate 2,511,171 downwards.
AGGCCTCGTGGGGACCGCCCAGGAACAGGACCTTGACGAAGCGATGCTTCTCGGCATGCCGGCGGGCGAGCAGGGCGCCCGCCCGCTCCACCCACTCCGCACTCCACCGACATCGCCGGTCAACCAGGATCATGGTACAGTCCCGCTCGCGTTGCTTGATGACGTCTTCGAGACGCCGCTGGAACCAGGCCCCATCGACCGGATCGTCGATGGCCACGATCGACAGGCTAGGCGGCTCGGAGCGCGCGAGGATCTGGAGGAACGATCGGACCTCGTCGAGTCCGGCGGCCTCGGTGCCCATGAGGACGAACAGCCCGTGGACGGATCGAGCCTGGAGCTGGGACTCCTGGTCGGCCGTCAGCGGGCTGCGCCGCCATTTGTTGTGCTGGTCGTAGACCCGCCGGAACGACTTCGCCTCGTATTCGATCTTCCGGCTCTCCTTGGCCGCATCGGCGAGCGACTCCCAGATGTGCTCTTGCGTCCCGAGCAGGTGGATCACATTCGGACTGCGCATCGAGTAACGGCCGCCCTCGCGGAGGCGGAGCACGCCGAGCTCGCACATCTCATCGAGGAGCGACCGGAAGGCATCGTTCGTCTGGGATTCGGCGAAGCCCTGGGGCCACGTGGAGAGGGCCCACTCGCGGATCTCTCGAAGCGTGAAGCCCTCGACGGCCCGCTCGGAGTTCTCCAGCGTCTCGAGGGCCAGGCAGAGGGCGATGACCCGGTAGCTATTATCGAGCTCGAGGGTCCAGCGGAAGCGATCGTAGATCTGCTTGCGCAGCTCCGGGTCCGTGTAGGCTTCCTCCACATCGCTGTTCTTGATCGGGTACGGCGGGGTCCGGAGCGGGTCCTTGGCGACACTGTCGCTCAGGGAAGGCGGAGGCCGTTCCGGATCGATGGGGGAACTCTTGGAACTCGGCAATCGCTTCAAGAGCTGCCGGCAGACCAACTGGATCAGGCTGGGGTAATAGTTCGACTGCGCCAGGATCCGCCCGATGAGGTCGGGCGGCTCGAAGTAGTACCCCATGGCGCGAAACGGGAGCCTGACCATATCCATGGCATCGCGCATCTCAGCGTCGCGGAGGAACGGCCCGATGCAGATGGGCACCCCCAGATGGGCCAGCGGTGTGTTCACGTCGTGCGACGTGCGCTGGACGTTGTGGAGCCCCGAGAAGACCACCTTGAACTGACCATGCGTGTCGTGCATCAGCGTCTTCAATTTCCCGACGCGCGGCCAGCCTTCGGCGGCGTCGGAGGCGAGGAAGTGGTCGGCTTCATCCAGGAGCAAGACGATCCGTCGCCCCGTGTTCTCGACCCATAGGCGAATTTCCTTGCCGATCGTGTCGGTCTGACGACTGCTCGGCGAGAGGACGCCGTGCGGCTGGAGTCGCGAGGCGATGACGCGCCAGATGTCGTCGAGTGGATTGGACAGGCCGAGGTGCTCGCCATAACGGAGGTCGATGAGCTCGACGAGGACGCCGCGATCGGGCGCATGGTAGCGTCGACGGACCTCGTTCAGGAGCGCGGTCTTGCCGAGCTGGCGGCCGCCATAGACGAGACTCGTGCCTTTCTGGTTGAAGACCGAAGCGATCTCGTCGTCGCGGCCGAAGAACATCTCCGGCGGGATCGAAGAGGTGGTGAGGTAGGGCTCGGCGATGCTGAACTGGGAAGCCGCGTTGAAGAACGCCGGCAGCCGGTCCTTCTGAAGGCACAGGTACGTCAGGAGGACATCGTCGAGGACGAGCAACCGGCGTCCTCCCCGGAGCCGCAAGGCATGGGCGAGCTCGCGGCGGCGGCGCGACTTCATCGGGGCGAAGAAGAGGACGATGACCGGATGTGACTGCACCTCTGCTCCGGCGATCCGAAGGATCTCGTCCTGGAGCGGCACTCCCTCCAGGCAGAGCAGTTCATACTTCCCGTCGCACCTCGAGCCGAAATCCGGCAGGATGCAATCGTTGCGACTGACGATCGGCTCGGTTTCGAGTTGAAACCGGAACCCACCCAGCACCTCGACACCGGCCTTGAGATTCTTGATCTTGAACCCGATGAATTTGAAGATACTTTGGATCGACTCGCGCATATTGTCCGACCGGCTCTTGACTACGCCCTTGAGCTGGTTCCATTCTCGGAGGATCTGGGCAGCCTGTTTCGCCTGTGCGGGCGTCACATCGACGGTGATCGACCCGAGGGGAGACCGCTCGGATATGCGATCCGCGATGCCGCGAAGAAGCGGTGGGTGGCCGTCGCCGAAGAACAGCGGCGCCAGCCGGTAGTAAAACCCACGATCCTCGCCTCCGACTTCCGGCGGCTCGAAGAAATCGAAGCCGGGCACCGATTGCATCGGCGTCGGCAATTCGCCGCCTCGCTCGATGATGGTCCGGTACTCGTGGGCGGTCACGAGGTCTTCCGATTCCAGGACGCTGAGGATGCGACCATGACCGTTCGGGAATCGGTCCGCGAGGCCGTGGGCCAGTAGCTCCTTCTTGAAGTCCTCGATCCGCTCTCGCTTGGAGATCCTGAGCCGGTCGTCGATGTTCTCGAGTTCGGATCGATCTCGTGCGATTTGCCAGGTCCGCTCCCCATCGATCGCCTCGAGCCGATCGGTCAGGTCGAGTCGTTCCTCCTCATCGATGAGGCCCTTCAGCCTGGCCTTCTCGATCTCCTCGCCGAGCTCTTTTCGACGCTCACAAAGATTCGCCCGCGCCTCCCCGAGTCGCCGGTCGTGCTCCGACCGCATCGCAACCGGGTCGGATCCCGGACCGATCCCGCCGCCGGCCGGCGTTCCGGTGTCCTCCAGGAGTTCGAAGATCTGCTGGGCGGTCAGGAAATCGTCCCGGTCCCAGCAGGACGCGATGACCTCGTCCCACCGTCGGTCTCCGGCTTCGACCAGGTCGAGGGTCCCCGTGAGGAGCAACTCACTCCCCGGTTCGAGCGGCTCCCAGCCCTCAGAGCGTTCCAACCCCGGGATCTTGAGGAGATCGCCATGCAACCGGAACTTGGCCGAGGCGCCGCGATCGGGGCCGTCATCCTTGGAATTCATGAGTTCCTTGAGGTCGTCGAGTGCCCTCTGGACCGCCCGATACCCCGCCGACAGCGGCAGCGGGATGGTCACGCCATCGGATTCGAGCGCCGCCTTGACAGCACCTTCACCAAAGCCGATGGCGGTCTCCAATTCGTTCCGGCACTCGTTCGCTCGCTCGGTGATCCAGTTGTTCTGCTCATCCGGGCGATTCTCCAGCAAGTTGAGCCACTCGCCGGCCAGGGCGACGGCTTCCCCACACCGGTCGCGAATCGCGGTGACCGCCCGCGCGTTGATCGGCTTCCGCTTCGCTCCGATCTGGCGCAGGTCATTGTCCGTCCTGTGCAGTTTGCCGTCAACGTGGCCATGGTTGGACCAATCCTGCATGTCCTTTCGCGTGGCTTCCAGGGACGCCGGATCGGCCTGATTGCGGATCACGCGGCCGATCATCGTCCCGATCGGTCCGTCATCGCGAAGCCATCGCCGCCAGACGTCCGTCGTCGCGGCGTAGATCACCTTGCCGGATCGATTACTGGAGAGCCACTCCGCGCAACGCCGTTGCAGGGATTGCAGCGATTGTGCCCATCGCTCACCGGCGCGGTCCCCGGCCAGCAGCGACGCGGAGAGCAAGAGGTTCCGCTGCGAGGGCCCGAGCGCCACGTCACGGAGCTTGCGGAACGGGTCGGGGAACCGGTCGAGGGCGAGTTGCTTGAGGAGATCCGGCGCGCCGCTCGCCGAGGCCAGCAGCGCCGGCCTCAGGCACGCCGCCAGGCTGCACAGCTCCAGCGCGAGTCCGAGCAATCTCCGATCGGGCCGCTCCGGTGGAGACGCGTTCATCCGCGGTCGTAGCTCGCGGAGACATTCCCTGAGCCGCCAGATGCCCTCACTGCTCGCCGAGCGCACCAGCGGGCTCAGCACGAGTGCCTCGACCAGCGCCAGGGGGACCTGGAGGGGCTGCCGGATTTCCTCGAGATCGCGCCCCAGGTGGTAGGCCAGGCCCAGCCGGCCGTCGCTTACTAGGCCCCAGATGACCCCATTGATCGCCAAGGCATGGCGTTCCGAGCTCGACGATCGGACGGCGGCCAGGGCGTCGCGAGTCGTCAGCACCCATGACCCGGATGCGATGTCGTCCGAGAGTGGCCGGTCGTCTAGCGCCGGCGGCGGCACATCGGGCTCGGGCCGCAAGCGTTGCTCCGGAGGCTCCTCCGTGATCTCGCGCCCAGCGACCTGGTCCTCCCGACGTCCCCCAGGAACGTCGGGCTCGCCACCGGGCACCCCCGAGATCACGACCGGGGCGTCGAGGTGACCGTCCGCCGGAATCGTGGCCTCTGGTGGGATCGACGAATCCGGTGCGCTCGACGCGCCATGCGACCCTCCCACAGTCGGCTCGCCATCCTCCGGCACGCCCTCGGCATCCACGAGCGGAGCCCACTCGACGCGATCGGCCACCTGGACCATGGCCTCCGCGGCGCTCACCGGAGCCGGATTCGTCGCCGTCCCCGGCGATCCGCCGTCGGCGGAGTCACCAGCCCACGGCCCGATCCCGTCATCCGCCGTCGCCGGGCCAGCCGAGATGCCCGTCGAGGGAGGGGCGGACTCGTCGAGGCAAACGACATGGCCGGTGGCGACGGCCAGGACGAGTTGAAGGTCCACGCCCTCCCGCGCCGCGGTCGATAGCTCGTACGACTCTTCCCAGGACAATTTCTCACGCTCACACGCCAGGCGCGAAAGTGATAGATAGGGCGCCGCCGCATCCAGCAATCCTTTGAGGACGGCCGGGTCGCCCGCCCGGCCTTGCTCCACCAGCCGGCCGCGCAGCTCGTCGAACTTGATGCTTGAACTCCTCCAGGGCATCCAGACTGCCCGCCGTCCTTCCGCCTCAGCCTCACGAGTTGATCGAGCGTCCCGATCGCCCGCTCGCGAGCTTCCCGCCCGAGTGTTCGCTCCTTGAGATGCGCGACGAGAAGATCGCCGAGCTGGATCAGTGCCGCGATGGAGGTCTCCCCGATGGAGGGATGAGGCGGCAGATCGAATCGCGAGGCCGCCCTCTCCAGGGCAAGACACAAAGAATTGAACTTATCTCCATAGTCGCGAAGTTTCAGGATGATGAGATTATTCACCGGTGTACCGGACCGGCCGAGCTCCCTGGCGGCTTCGCCGACTTCTTCGCGGAGGATCGCTGCATCCTCTTGAAGGGATTGGATCTGGATCTTCATCTCCGAGACACGCTGCTCGAGGAGAGTGTCATCGAGGGGGATCGCGCTCATGGATTTCTTCCTCAATCGATGCGACACAACACGGATCGAGCTCCCTCCCACGACGGCTTCGGTATAACGACGTGCCACTCCAGCCCGAACGATTCCAAGACGTGAATGGCTCTGCCGACCGTCGGATCGCGTCCACTTCCTCATGGATTGTGGCATCCGTGATCCTCGATGTGCAAGATCCGACTCGCAGAGTCAGGGGCGGAGCACACGGCATGGATGAGGTGTCCACCTCTCCTTCTCCTCGGGGGTGGGAAGCAGGAGCTCGAAGGGCGGATGAGCGACTGCGTTGGAAACCCGGATCCTCGACTGAGCATCGCTACGGCAAACCTCCGCTCTCGGGCCACGCGGGGTCCCTAACCGGCCCGCCGGAGGGCTCGGGGTATGAGGCGATCCCTCGATTCGCCTCGCATCTCCGGCCCAATTGAGGGCAAGTCGGCGAGGAATTCTGAATTCTTTTCGGATTTCGTATCTACTTTTTTATCAAAGAGTTCGGGGGGATTTCGATCGCAATCCGCGCCCGATGCGTTAATGTTTTTGTAAAGGCGCGCCATTCTTATAGATAGGGGCATTGCGCGCACTTCGTTCCCGCAGGGGCCAGGGTTCATTGACAAGCAGGTTGCCGGGAGACCGATCGGGCCGGGGCGGTCATCGGCGGCCTCGGCCTGCGCCGATCGCGACCGGGTCCGCCCGACCCGACCGCTGTGGCGTTGCCAACTCCCTTGCGCACAACGAGATAGGCGATGGCGACCCGGCAATCTATTATAGACGAGTGCAGACCGGCGCGAGGATCCGGGGAGGGCGCTGTCCGCTCGGATCAGCCCTGGATGGCCCGCAAGTAGCGGTCGGCCGAGCGTCGGACGACCTCCTTGCCCTGGCTGGGGATGATCCCCTTGCCTCGGGTGAAGAACGCACCATAGACCCGGTCGTACGCCAGCGGGTCGAGGCATTCCATGATCCGGCGGATCGCCGGGGCGTTCAGCGGGATGTAGTTGGGGTAGCTGTACATGAAGGAGACCTGCTTCGGGTCCATGCAGATCTGCGGCTGGTCGCCGGCCATCAGGGCGCCTCGGCCGCCGGCGCCGGCCGGCCAGTGCAGCACCTGGTAGCCCTCGAAGTGGCCGCCCGTGCTGACGAGCGTCAGGCCGTCGCGGAGCGCGAGCGTCCGGCCCTTCCAGAAGCGGATGCTCGGGTCCGGGCGCATCACCCACGGCCGCTCGGCCTCGTGGAGGTGGATCGGCGCGTCGCCGAAGGCGCGGCTCCACTCCACCATCGCCGTGTAGTAGTGCGGGTGCGAGATCGCGATCTCGGAAATGCCCCCCAGCTCGTTGATCTTGGAGATCGTCGCGTCGTCCACCAGGCCGACGCAGTCCCACAGCACGTTCCCCTTCGCCGTCTGGATCAGGAACGCACGCTGGCCGATCCCGAATCTCGGCTCGGTGTTGATCGAGTAGAGGCCCGGCTCCTCCGGCTTGATGACGTTCCTGTGCGAGGCCCGCAGGTCCTCGAGCGTCGTCCACTTCTGGCCGTCGGGGTTGACGTACTGCCGCTCGTCCTCGCAGATCGGACAGCGTGCGGGAGGATGCTCCGAGTCGGCGAACTGGGTCCCGCACGTGATGCAGAGATACGGCGTGCCCGCGCGGGCCTTGGGATCGGGATCGGCGGCTTCGGCCGGCCGGGTCGCGGCGAGGGCCGCCAGGGCAGCGGCCGAGGTCGAGCAATCCTGGATGAAATCCCGCCGCGTCTTATCCTGGCTCATGGCCGCCTCGCTCCGACTCGTGGGTCCGGTCGTGGTCGATGGGGAATCCGCGTCCGGGAATCTTGGTGCGGCGGCGGGATGAAGTCAAGCGACTCCCTTGCGTTCCCGGCCCTCGGGTTCAAAGAATCGAAGTGGGGTGTCCGCGGTTTTTTCGCGGGACGCGTGACAATCCCGACCGGCCCTTCGCCAGTATCCAGGGGGGATCAAGCCGATGCCGCAAGCGAGCCGGACGCCCGAAGAGCTGATGGAGCAGGCCAGGGCCGGCGACCTCGAGGCGTTCGGGGAACTGTTGGCACAGTATCGCAATTACACGCGGTTGCTGGCCCGGACCCTGATCGGCACCAACCTGCGGCTGCGGCTGGACCCCTCCGACCTGGTGCAGGAGACCTTCCTGGAGGCGCATCGGGACTTCCCCCGATTCGAGGGCTCGACCGAGCGGGAGCTGCTGGCGTGGCTGCGTCGCATCCTGGTCCGCAACCTGGCCGACCAGGCCCGGCATCAGAAGGCCGGGCTGCGGGACTATCGCCGTCAGGAGTCGCTGGAGGTGGCCCTGGAACGCTCGGGAGCCCGGGTGCAGCAGGCCCTGATGGCGACGGCTTCGTCGCCGAGCGCCGCGGCCGCCAGGCGCGAGCAGTCCGTCCTGCTGGCCGACGCCCTGGCCGGCCTGCCGCCCGACTATCGCGAGGTCATCATCCTGCGGAACCTGGAACGGCTCCGGTTCGAGGAGGTCGCCACCCGGATGGGACGATCCCAGGGCGCGGTCCGCATGCTCTGGACCCGGGCGCTGGAGCGGCTCAGCGCCGCGATGGAGGGCCTGTCATGATCCCGAACGGCCGGATCCCGGTCGACGGGACCGGGTTCATCAACGAAGGCCAGGACGAGGCCGGCGACGAATTGTCCTCGGTCCTCGACGCCTACCTGGCCGAGGTCGAGGCCGGCCGCCCGGTCGATCCCGAGGAATGGGTGGGCCGGCACCCCGCGATCGCCGACCGCTTGCGCGCCTGCCTAAAGAGCCTCCACCTGCTCGAGGCCGCCGCCGAGGCGATGGACCAGGGAGTGGGCAGTGAGCAGTGGGCAGTGAGCAGTAAGATCAACGGCCCCGTCCCATCTCCGTCCGATCTCCCCACACCCCACTCCTCCAGGCTCGGCGATTTCCGCGTGATCCGCGAGCTCGGCCGCGGCGGGATGGGCGTCGTCTACGAGGCCGAACAGGACTCGCTGGGCCGTCGCGTCGCGCTGAAGGTCCTCCCGTTCGCCGCCGCCATCGACCCGAAGCAAATAGCCCGGTTCCGCGTCGAGGCCCAGGCGGCCTCGCACCTGAACCATCCGCACATCGTCCCGGTCTACTCGGTCGGCTGCCAGGGCGGGGTCCACTATTACGCCATGCAGCTCATCGACGGGCCGACCCTCGCCGAGAAGATCGACGAGCTCCGCGGCCGGGACGGGATCGCCGCGGTCGCCGACTCCCACGCGGGTTCGGCCTCGACCGCATCGCTGTCCACGCGAGAAGACACCCCCGCGCACCCCGAAACCCCGGTGCCCGCCGCGGCCTCGCCCGCAAGCGAATCCTCGACGGCGACCTCGGCGCGCAACCTGAATCTTGCCTACTTCCGCGAGGCCGCCCGGCTGGGCCTCCAGGCGGCCGAGGCCCTCGAGCACGCCCACCAGCAAGGCGTGCTCCACCGCGACATCAAGCCCTCGAACCTGATGGTCGACCGGCGGGGCCACCTGTGGGTCACCGACTTCGGCCTGGCCCGCTTCCAGGGCGAGGCCAGCCTGACCGCGACCGGCGACATGCTCGGCACCCTGCGCTACATGAGCCCCGAGCAGGCCCTGGCCAACCGCGCCGTCGTCGACCAGCGGACCGACGTCTACTCGCTGGGCGCGACCCTCTACGAAGTCCTGACGCTCCGGCCGGCCATCGAGGGCTCCGACCGCCAGGAGCTGCTCCGGAAGATCGCCCAGGACGACCCGCGCCGGCCCTCGCTGATCAGCCCGTCGGTGCCGAGGGACCTCGAGACCATCATCATCAAGGCGATGGCCAAGGACCCGTCGGGCCGCTATGCCTCGGCACAGGAGATGGCCGACGACTTCGGCCGGTTCCTCGACGACCGCCCGATCCTCGCCCGCCGGCCCGGCCCGATCGAACGCTCGAAGCGATGGGCCCGCCGCCACCTGGCGGCCGTCGTGGTGGCCGTCGCGATGGTCGTCCTGGGGCTCACCGCCGGCATCGTCGTGGTGCTCGCCAAGAATGCCGAGATCCGCCGCGAACACGACTACGCCCTGAGGCAGCGGGCCGAGGCCCGTCGCGCCGTCGAGGAGATGTACACCCAGTTCGCCGAGGATTGGCTGGCCCAGCAGCCCGACTTGCAACCCGTCCAGCGCGAGATCCTGCTGAAGGCCCTCGCGTATTACCAGACCTACTCCCTCGAGACCGACCCGGATCCGGCCGTCCGCGCCGAGGCCGGCGAGGTGTCGGTGCGCGTCGCCGAGATCCAGCGGAAGCTCGGGCGCGTCGAGGAGGCCGAGCGCGCCTACCGTCGGGCCATCGCGACCCTGGAGGCCATCCCCGCCGGGGTCTCATCCACCGATGCCGTCCGGGACTACCTGTCGATGAGCTACAGTCGGCTGGGCCAGTTGTTGGTCGAACACCGGCCGAGCGGAAGAAGCACGACAGACACTTCGCCACGCCGCGGAGTTGACCCAAACGCTGATCGACGGCATCGCCGACGCGCCCGCGAACCGACACCTGCTGGCATCGGCCCATCACCGTCTGGGCATCCTGCTCCGCCAGACCGGCCGCCCTCGCGAGGCGGAGGCCGCCTATCGCAAGGCCATCGACCTGACCCGGGCGACGGCCGGGCTCGACGACCTGAAGATCCAGGCGGGGGCCCACGCCAACCTCGCGACCTTGCTGAGCCAGGCCGGCCGGCTCGTCGAATCGGAGGCCGAGCATCGCGACGCCGTGGGACTCTACCGGAAGCTGGTCGAGGGCGACCGCGGCGCCCCGATGTACCGTCACGAGTTGGCGAGGACGCTGCTGGGGCTGGGCATCCTCCTGGTGAACGAGGCCGACGGCAAGCCCGAGGCCGAGCAGTCGCTCCAGCAGGCGCAGGAGCTGTACGATCGGCTCGCCGACGACGCCCCCGAGGTCCCCCAGTTCCGCCAGGAGCTGGCCATCACCCTGCTCAACCTGGCCAATGGGCGTATGGCCGTCGGCCGATGGCAGGAGGCCGAACCCCTCTACGAGCGTTGCATCGATCTGTTCGAGGCGCTCGCACAAAAGTCGATCATCGATCCGTCGATCCCGAAGCCGATGGGCATGGCCCTCCAGAAGCTGGCCGATCTCCTGCGGGCGACCGACCGACCCGCCGAGGCGCTGAGCCTCGCCCGACGCGCCCGCGACCTGCTCGAGCCGCTCGCGGCCAAGGATCCCGAACTCCGCCTCGAGCTGGCGAGGAACGAGACCCGGCTAGGACTGCTCGACGACCCGTCCGAGGCGGAGAAGCATCATCGCAGCGCACTCGCGATCCTCGAGCCGATGGCCGCCGAGCGGCCCGATCACCCGGACCTCCTCGCCGCGATGGGGCAGGCCCGGTTGCACCTGGGCTCGCTGCTGGCGACGCGGGGCGACTCCGCCGCCGCGAGCGAGACGCTGCGACACGCCATCGCGTCGCAGAAGGAAGCCCTGCGACACAATCCCGGCGATCCCTCACTCGGCGAGGTGTTGCGGGCCCAACGCGACCTGCGGATCGGCGCGCTGATCCGGCTCGGCTCGCACGCCGAGGCCGCGGCCCTGGCCGAGGACCAGCTCCGCGACGTCGGGCTCGCCGCCGCCACCCTGGCCGCCAATGGCCTGACCAGTTGCGCCGCAATCGCCTCCCGAGATACAAAGCTGACCCGCGACGATCGCGCGGCGGTCGCCCGGTCCTACGCCCGTCGGGCCCGCGACCTGCTCCGCGACGCCGCCCGGCCCGGCGGCGACCCGACGGCCCCTCATCACCTGAGCTGGTTCCTGGTGAGCTGCCCGGTCGCCGAGTTCCGAGACCCCGCCGAGGCGATCCGGATCGTCCAGGACATCCTCGCGAGGGCGCCCGAGTCCTGGGTCGCCTGGGCCAACCTGGGCGCCGCCCACTACCGCGCCGGCAACCCTCGCGACGCCGTGGAAGCCCTCGATCGGGCCGCCGCGCTCAATCGCGGCGAGATCCTCTACTACGGCTTTTTCTTGGCGATGGCCCACCGACGGCTCGATGACCGGGACCAGGCCCGCACCTACTTCGATCGCACCAACCGATGGATGCAAACTACGCCCTGGAACGAAGCCGCCCGGCGACTCCGCGCCGAGGCCGCCGAGCTCTTCGGGCCCGACCACCGCGCCGCGTCAAACCCGGAAGAATGGATGAAAATCCTCCCGTTCGTGCATTGATGCCGTGAGCGCGAGAACATCCCGACACGACCCGCCGCGATCATCGCGGCGCGGCGATGGGTCGGGCACAAATCCGTGATCCGCAATCCGCAATCCGTCATCCGGGATCGCGGCCGGGCGGCCGCGCCGGGTCTTCGTGTCCCCAAACGGACCCTCTTCAAGGACTTGCAGCCAAGGAGTATCACTCATGAGCCTCTTCATCCGACAGACTTTCTCGTCCCGCGATCGCGTCCGTCCCGGGCTCGTCGCTCGACGCAGGCGGTTCGCCCCCGCGATCGATCCCCTCGAGGTCCGCGCCCTGCTCAGCACGCTCCTCGTCACCAATACCGATGACAGCGGTGCTGGCTCGCTCCGGCAGGAGATCGCCGACGCTCCCGGCGGAGCCACGATCACCTTCTCCAGCAAGCTCATCGGCAAGACCATCACCCTCACCGGCGGCGAGCTCGACATCAACAAGAACCTCACCATCGACGGCCCGGGCGCCGGCCAACTGGCCGTCAGCGGCGACGATTCCAGCGAGGTCTTCGACATCGGCACCGGCGCCTCGGTGACCATCTCCGGGCTGACGATCACCGACGGCAATGCGTCCAGCGGCGGCGGCATCACCAACGCCGGCACCCTGAAGCTCGAGGACTCCGCCGTGACCGACAACCAGGCGGCCGGCCTCATCAGCCAGGGTGGCGGGATCGACAACTCCGGGACCATGACCATCGAGGGCAGCAGCGTCTCCGGCAATCAGGCGTCCTACCAGGGCGGCGGGATCTTCAACTCGGGCACCCTGATGCTCGAACATACCGACGTGACCAGCAACGAGGTAGATGTCACGTTCTCCGGCGCGGGCGGCGGCGGTGGCGTCGAGAACGCCGGCACCGCGACGCTCACGATCTCCGACAGCACGATCTCCGACAACCTGGTCACCACCGCGGACGGCCTGTTCGTCCAGGGTGGCGGGATCGACAACCCGGGCGGCTCGCTGACGGTATCCGGCAGCACGATCTCCGGCAACCGGACGACCGCGGGCCCGGGTACCTTCGGCGACGACGGCGGCTGGGGACTCGGCGGGGGCGTCTATAACGGCGGCGCGGCGACGTTCATCGGCACCACCCTGGACGACAACCAGGCCCTCGGCGGCAACACCAGCGGTTTCGCCGGCCTTGCCCAGGGCGGCGCGATCGACAATTCGAACGACGACGTGAATGGCCCCGGCATCGCCCCAAGCCTGAGCCTGACGAACTGCACCCTGAGCGGCAACGAGGCCGTCGGTGGCACCACCGATGGCACCGGCTTCATCAATGTCGGCGGCACCGCCTCGGGGGGCGGCATCCGGAACGGGGACAACAGCTCGACCGTGACGCTCAACGGCTGCACCGTCACGGGCAACCAGGCCATCGGCGGAGGTGGCGGCGACGGCGAGTCCGGCGGCGGGGGCATCTACAGCGAGGGGACCATGCTGACGCTCGACGGCTGCACCGTCACGGGCAACCGGGCCGTCGGCGGCGTCGGCGCCGGCAACACCTCGGCCTTCATCACGAGCGGAGCCCAAGCCTCGGGCGGTGGAATCGACAGCTATGACGTCCAGTTGACCATCACGAACAGCGTCCTCGGCGGCAACCGGGCCATCGGCGGAGCCGCCGGCGCCAGCGGACTCTACGCCCAGGGCGGTTTCGGCATGGGCGGCGGCCTCATGTATAACGGGTCCGGCGCGAGCACGGAAGAACTGTCCATCACCGGCTCTTCCTTCGTGGGCAACCAGGCGCTCGGCGGCCTGGGCAACGGGGGCGGTGGCGGGAGCGGCTCCGGTGGCGGCATCCTGTCGGACGGACCTCTGACCCTCGAGCAGAGCACCCTCAAGGGCAACCTCGCCCAGGGCGGGACCGATCAGGACGGCGGATACGGAGGGTCTGCCATCGGCGGCGGGATCGAAGGGGGGGCGACCCTCACCGTCACGAATAGCACCCTGAGCGGCAACCTGGCGATCGGCGGCGCGGGCGGGGCCGGCCAAAGCTCCAGTCCGGGAGGCTCCGCTTACGGGGCCGGACTCTATTCCCTGGGTGGCGATGTCACGCTTACCGGCACCCAGATCGTTGACAGCCAGGCGATCGGCGGCGCGGGGGGCAAGGGAACCTCCGGCACCGACGGCGGCGCGGGCGGAGACGCCCAGGGCGCCGGCATCTTCAGTTCCGGTACCGAAACCTACACCTATGACGAGACCACCGGGACCTTCACCACCACGATCGTCACGGCGACCGTCAATGCCACCGACCTGACCCTGACCGGCAACCTGGCCCAGGGCGGAGCCGGAGGCAATGGCTCGTCCGGCGGCAGCGGCGGTGCGGGGGGATCCGCCCAGGGCGGCGGATTCTTCAATGACGCCGGCGACATCACCCTCTCCGGCGGGACCCTCTCCGGCGATCAGGCCGTGGGCGGCGCGGGGGGCAATGGTTCGTCCGTCGGCAGCGGCGGGGCAGGGGGGGCGAGTCAGGGCGGCGGGCTCTATAGCAGCGGCGCCGACTTCGATCTCTACATCGACGGCAGCTATGTCGAGACGCCGGCCGCGTCGACCGTGACCGCCTCGAACGTCAGCCTGATCGGCAACCTGGCCCAGGGCGGCGCCGGCGGCTCGTGCGGTGGCATCGGCGGCACCGCGACCGGCGGCGCCATCGACAACGACGCCGACTCCACGCTCGGCCTCTCCGGCGGGCTCCTCTCGCTCAACGCCGCCGAAGGCGGCAAGGGCGGCCCTGGCGGGACCGGCGGTGACGGATTCGGCGGCGCCATCTACAACGCGGGTCCTTTCGATGAATACGGCGAATCGCTGCCCGGCGCGACCCTGTCATTGACCGACGCGATCGTCATCGGCAACCTGGCCCAGGGCGGCGGCGCCGCGAGTGGAGGCACCGACGGCCAGGGCATCGGCGGCGGACTCTACCTCGCCGCCGGCGGCACCGCGACCCTGAGCAAGGCCACCGTCGTGGTCAACCTCGCCTCGACCAGCAATGACGACATCTACGGTACCTACACATCGAGCTGAACGATCCCGCCCGGCGAGGAAATCCTCGCCGGGCCTCTCATTACTTCGCTCCCGCGGGAAGGCGAAGGGACGTTACGCGGATCTTCGAGAGTCTCATGACTTCGCCCTCGATAGCGCATCTCTCTTAGACTAATGATCCCCATATGAGACTGGCAGCAAATCACTCAATTTCCGGGGGTCGGCCGCCAGTGCGGCCACATGGCCGCGTGGCCCTGCGCGAGATCGGTGAGACGGCGCTCGGAACGATCCGAGAGCCGCATGACGTGGAGCTGCCGGACACCTCCCCGCTTCGATCCATACGCCAGCCATCGGCCGTCGGGCGACGGCGTCGGGTGGTAGTGGAGCGAGCCGTCGGGGGCCTGCGTCAGGCGTTCGACCCGGCCGTCGAGCGTGACGCGGAACAGCTCCACGTTCGCGCCGACCTTGGCGGTGTAATAGACCGAGGTGCCGTCCGCCGACCAGGCCGGGATGTCGCTGCTGCCGCCGTGGAAGTCCGGCACGTCCAGGAATTCGATCACGCCGCGGTAACCGCCCCGGTCGGCGAGCTTGCGGAGCCCGGTGCCGTCGGCCCGCACCACGTAGGGGTGGCAGTTGTAGTGCTCTCCGGCGACGAAGAGCAGGTGAGTCCCTTCGGCCGACCACTGGGGCGCGAAGTTGAAGGGCTGGCCGGTCGGGATCCTCCGGGCGTTCGAGCCGTCGGCATCGGCGACATACACCTGGTAGCTCTTGTGATAGGCGATCCGACGGCCGTCCTTCGAGGCGCTGAAGCCATAGGCGAACTCCTTCGAGTCCTCGGTCAGGTCATGTTTATGCTTCCCGTCGCGATCCATCCGGAACGGGTGCGAGTTGCCGTCGATGAGCGCCTGGAATCCCAGCTTCGTCGGGTCGCCCGGCCAGAAGAAGAGCCCGGAGTTGTGGAAGCTGACCCGGTCAACCGCCGTGAGGTTCGTCGCGGCCCCGGTGGACAGGTCGACCAGGTTCATGTCGTATCTCCAGCCTTCGGCGTTGTATCGGAATTGCTGGTGCTCCTCCTCCCATCGGGCATTGTCGGGGCCCTCCCAGCCTTCGCCGATGATCGCCAGGCGTCCGTCGGGCGACCAGCCCGCGACCTGCGTCCAGGAGTCCGGCTCGCGGCCCAATCCCTCGGCGATGCGACGCCGACCGGTCCCATCGACGCCGATGACCGTCGCGCGCATGGTGGCGACGTTCGCATGCCGGCCCCCAGGGAGATCGGTGCGGAACTCGGTGTAGCCGATGAGCGCCTCGGGCGATTCGGCCCGCGCCTCGGCCGTCGCGACAAGCCCCAGCAGGACCATCGCGATCGGGCGGAGCATGCCGAGTCGTCGCGGCGAGCGATCCTGCCGGTCAATTCCTCGAAGGTTGGTCATGATCCCTCATCTCCACTGGACGATCGTTGAGCGTCTTTCGTGATTCAGGATGATATCATACAGGATGCCGCCGGATCGGGCCGCAAGACCATCGAGAGGCCCTCGCACTCTCGTGCTAAAAATCCAGCACCAGGTCATTGACTGGCCCGCAGGTTCTGCTATCTTTTTAGCATGTTGCTAATTTTCTAGCAGTGGAGGAGGATCTGATGGGAAAGCCGAAGGGACCTGCGACGGGCCTGAGCCGCCGCGAGCGGCAGATCATGGACGCGATCTACCGGCGGGGCCAGGCGACGTCGGCGGAGGTGCTGGAGGACTTGCCCGACCCGCCGAGCTACTCGGCGGTACGGGCGATGCTGAGGGTGCTCGAGGAGAAGGGGCACTTGCAGCACGTGCAGCAGGGGCCGAGGTACGTGTTCCTGCCGACGGTACCGCGCGAGAAGGCGCGACGATCGGCGCTGAAGCAACTGGTGCAGACGTTCTTCGAGGGATCGGCAGAGCAGACTGTGGCGGCGCTGCTCGACCTGTCCTCGAGTAAGATGTCCGATGCGGAGCTCGATCGACTCTCTCAGCTCATCAACCAGGCCCGGAAGGAGGGACGCTGAACATGGACACGATCTTCGAATTGTCATCTCGTCCCGCGGCGGTCCTCGCGCTCGACGTCGCGGCGAAGTTGACCCTGGTCCTCGCCGCGGCGGGGATGGCGGCCCTGGTGTTGCGCCGGGCGCCCGCCGCGACGCGGCACCTCGCCTGGTGCCTCGGCCTCTGCGGCGCCCTGGCCTTGCCGGCCATGGCCCTCTGCCTGCCGGGCTGGGCCTGGCGGATCCTGCCCAGCCGTGCGGTCGGCACATCGTCCCTTTCGGCCACATCGGCGTGGCGGCGCGACGCCGTGGCGCTTCAGGCCGTCGCGCTCGATAGACCGCCCGCGAGCCCGGATCATCCCGCGACCACCGTCCCTGTCGGATCCTCGGCACCGATGCCGCGACCGGACACCGTCGCGATCGCACAGGCTCCGGCCTGGATCGGGATGCTCTCGCTCACGACCTGGCTGGCGGCAACATGGGCGACCGTGATGATGCTCATCCTGTCGGTCCCGCTGATCGGGCGTCTCGCCCTCTGGCGGCTGACGCGCGGCGCCCGATCGATCGATGACGGCGAATGGGTCGAGCTCCTGCGAGCGCTCTCCGCCCGGCTCGGCCTATCGCGGCGCGTCAGGCTGTTGCGGGGCCGCCATGCCCTGATGCCGATGACCTGGGGCTGGCTGCGGCCCGTCATCCTTCTTCCCGCCGGCGCCGATTCCTGGTCGGTCGGCCGCCGCCGGGACGTCCTCCTCCACGAGCTGGCCCACATCAAGCGGCGGGATTGCCTGACCCAGTCCGTCGCCCAGTTGGCCTGTGCCCTGTACTGGTTCAACCCGCTCGCCTGGATCGCGTCGCGCCGCCTTCGCATCGAGCGAGAGCACGCCTGCGACGACATGGTCCTGCTCGCAGGTTCCCGGGCGTCCGATTACGCCGAGCACCTCCTGGACCTCGCCCGATCGCTCCGATCGCGGCATCGTCATTCGTTCGCGGCCCTGGCGATGGCGCGGCCGTCGCACCTGGAAGGGCGATTGATCTCCATCCTCGACGCCGACTGCCCCCGGCGGGGCCCGACCCGCCCGGCGGTGGTCCTCGGCTTGATCGCGATGGTCGCTCTCATCGTCCCCCTGTCGATCGTGCGGCCGGGTGTCCGGGCCGCGGAGCCCCGCGCGGCCTCCGCAATCGCACGGGAACAGCCTCCGTCCGAGCCGGGTCGGACCGTCGCCGGCCGCGTGGTCGACTCGCAAGGCAAGCCGATCCCCGCCGCGCGGGTGGCCGTCATCGCCGAGCGGCGACCGCAGGTCAGCGACGGGGAGGGCTTCGAGCCCCGACAGCTCGCGGGCATGGCCACGACCGATGCCGACGGCCGATTCCAGGTCGCGTACCCGACGATCCCCGCCGCGCGGCTGGCGGGGCTGAGCATCATCGCCGTCGCGCCCGGCTACGCCTTCGACGGCAACGCGCTCAAGGCGTATGTCGAGAGCCAGGAGACCACGATCACGCTCGACCCCGAGCGGGTCGTCGAGGGCCGGCTGGTCGACGTACAGGGCCAGGCCGCCGCGGGGGTCGACGTCCGGATCCGAGACCTGAACATCCGATGGCGCCCCTATCATCCGTACGACACGAAGGGAAGCCAGGACCTCTGGCCGGAGCCCGCGACGACCGATCGCGAAGGCCGGTTCCGGCTGCGTGGGCTGGGCGATCGCGCGGCGATCACCCTCGAGGTCGAGGACCCGCGATTCGCCCGGCAGGCGCTCGAGATCGCGCCCGGCGACGAGGGGCGGACCGGGCCCAAGACGCTGTCGCTGGTCCCCGCGCAGGCGATCGAGGTCCGGGTCGTCCGCGACGACGACGGCACGCCGATGGCCGGCGCCCGGGTCCGCGTCCGGGCCGAGCGTCGAAACCCGTATTCCTGGGGCGAGTTCGACCAGTGCGAAGGCCGACGACCAGGGCCGCGCGCGGATCGCCCCCTGGCCGGGCGATGCCTTCACGATCACCGCCGATCCCCGGGAGGGAGAGCCTTATCTCCGTCGCGAGGACGGGCTGGATTGGCCCAAGGGCGCCGTGCAGCATGCCGTCGAGGTGAGGCTCAAGCGGGGTGTCATGGTCCACGGGAAGCTCACCGAGGGACCGTCCGGCGCGCCCGTCGCCGGCGCCAGCATCCTGTACATCCAGACCCACCGCGACAACCCGCTCTACGACGGCTCGCACAACGAGGACACGCTGAGCGGACCCGACGGGACCTTCGAAGTGGTCGTCACCCGCGGGCCGGGGACCTTGCTCGTGCAGGGGCCCAGCGACGACTACATCCACCTGATGACCAGCCACGGCGAGCTGGGCACGAGCTGGCTGCCCGACAACCCGCTCTACCCCGACGCCCTGGCCCATCTGGACATCGAGCCCGGCGAGGCGTCGCACGACGTCGCGATGCGACTTCGTCGCGGGGTGACCGTCTCGGGTCGAGCGATCGGGCCGGACGGCGAGCCGATCGCCGAGGCGTTCGCCAAGAGCCGGGCCTTGACGCCCTATCGCGGCCATCGACTGACGGACCTGATGTTCACCAACTGCGGCCCGACGATCGGGGTGCGCGACGGCCGGTTCGAGCTCAACGGCTGCGACCCGGAGAAATTGGTCCCGTACCACTTCCTGGACGTCGAGCATCAGCTCGGGACCACCGCGGAGATCTCGGGCAAGTCGGCCGCGGCCGGGCCGATCACGATCCGGTTCCAGCGATGCGGATCGGCCCGCGTGCTCCTCAAGGATGCCGTCGGCAAGCCGATCGCGAATCAGCCGGCCGACGCGGTCGCGGGTGATCTGCTCCTGATCGTCACGCCGGACGCCGAATTCGTCGCGATCGACCGCAACGGCGCCGACAGGGAGTTCCAGGTCGGCCTCGAGCCCGGCGCAATCGCAAGGAGACCCAGGCCAACCTGGATCCGGGCCGCACGCGCAACCTCCGCACCGGCCCCGACGGCCGCGTGACATTCGTCAGCCTGATCCCCGGCGCGAGGTATCAATTCCGCGGCCACGAGTTCACGGCCGAGCCCGGCAAGACGATCGACATGCCGGATATCACCGTCGGGGGCCGGTAATCGGCAATCCCCCTTCCGGATCGCTTTCAAGGACAAGATGAGGTAGAAAAACGCTGATGTAGGTCAGGCTTTCCGACATGACGACGGCTCATGTCAGGGCGGAAAGCCTGACTTTCGTATTGGGAACACTGTCCCGGCGGCACCCCGGAATCAACGACCATGAACGCAAACCTCAGCCCGATGCGTCGCCGCAATGGCCTCGGACGTCCCTCGATGGTGTTGGCCGCGCTCGCGATGGCGGCGGCAGGGGCGGCGCCCCCGGCCGATCGACCCCAGCCCGACCCGGCCGCACGGATGACCGTGACCGGCCGCGTGCTCGACCCGCAGGGCAAGCCGGTGGCGGGCGCGTCCGTGATGGTCTACGCGCGGTCCAGGGCGACGAGAATCGTACTCGCGTTCGAGCGGGCCTACCCGACGGAGATCGGCCGGGCGACCAGCGACGGCTCGGGCCGGTTCCGGCTCGATGCGCCCCGCACCATATCATCGCGTCATGACGAATTCGGCGCCGTCGCCCTGGCGCCGGGCTATGGCGTCGGCTGGGCCGACCTCGCCCCGGACGCCGACCAGCCCGCCGCCGAGATCGCGCTGCGGCCCGAGCGGGTGATCCAGGGGCGGCTCTTCGACCTGCAAGGCCAGCCCGCCCGCGACGTCAAGCTGTCGGTCTCGGCCATCCGCCGCGTCCTCAACAAGGGGCCGAATGTCGCATTTCGCGAGAACTTCGAAGGCCCCGCCTTCTGGTGGGCCCACCCGGATGACCTGCCCGGCTGGCCCGGACCGGTGACCACCGGCGCCGACGGACGGTTCACCTTGCACGGCGTCGGACCGGGGCTCCGGGTCTTCCTCAGCGTCCACGACCCGAGGTTCTTCAACCAGGGCCTCGAGGTTGACACCGGCGCCGATTTGAGTGCGAAACCGCTGAGCGTCGCCCTGCAACCGGCGCGGACGATCACCGGGCGCGTGACCTATGCCGACACCGGCAAGCCGGCCCCGCATGCCCGCGTCGTTGTCACGGGGTTCGACCAACTCCAGCTCGGTGTCGGCGCCCGCCCCTTCCTCGCCGAGGCCGACGCCGAAGGGCGGTTCCGTACGAATGCGGGGCCGGGCGTCCGCGGTGCCGTGTCGTCGTATCCGCCCGACGGACAGCCCTATCTCGAAGCCTTCCAGTCCATCGACTGGCCGAAGGGGGCCATCGCGCAGGCGGTCGACCTGGCATTGCCCCGGGGCGCGATGATTCGTGGCACAGTCAACGAGCCAGGCCCCGGCCGACCCGTCGCGGGTGCGATGGTGATGTACCTTGCCCCGCGGGCGCCGAATGACGACCGATTCGCGCGCGCCGGCCCGGTGGAGACCGCGGCCGACGGATCATTCGCGCTCGCGGTCCCGCGCCGGCCGGGCCATCTGGTCGTCCGCGGGCCCGATGATGATTATGTCGATCAGGAGATCGGCTATGAACAGCTCTTCGAGGGTCAGAAGGGCGGCGAGCGGACCTACGCCCACGCCTTCCTCGCCCTCGACCCGAAGCCGGGCCTCGAGGGCCCGGATGTCCGGGTCGTGCTCCATCGCGGCGTCCCGGTGAAAGGTCGCGTCGTCGGGCCCGACGGAAAGCCGGTCCCGGATGCCTGGATGATCGGCCGGATGACCGCGGGAACCCCTTTGGGCCCGATGCGGTTGTGGACCGGCAACCAGCATGGCATCGCGCGCAACGGCCGCTTCCAACTGCACGGGCTGGCCCCCGATTCCGAGGTCCCCGTTCATTTCCTCGACCCGAAGCGCAAGCTGGGCGCGACGGCCCATGCCTCGGGCAAGTCCGCCTCCGATGAGCCGATCGCCGTCCGGCTCGAGTCCTGCGGCACGGCCACGGCGCGGCTGGTCCGGCCCGACGGAAGGCCATTCGCCAGCTCCGGCGGACCGACCAGGACGGCGATCATCGCCATGGTCGTGACACCCGGCCCGATGAGCAGCCCGAAGACACGGCAGGAGGGCGCCCTGCTCGCCGACATCGGCTTCCTGACGGGAGTCGACCCGATCAATTACGAGAAGTTCCCGACGTCCGATTCGCAGGGGCGGATCGTGTTCCCCGCGCTCATCCCGGCGCGAACTACTGGATCATCGACTACACGACCTTCCGCGATGAGGCCGGCCCCCAGGTCCGCAAGGAGTTCACCGTCAAGCCCGGCGAGGCGCTCGACCTGGGCGACATCCGCATCGAGAAGCCGCCGGCTCCGCAGTGATCGGTCAACATTCGACGGGTCCGTTGGCGTCCCGCCTTCAGGCGGTCGGCCCATCGCTCCCGGACCGCCTGAAGGCGGGACTCCAACAAGAACAGGTGAGATCACCGTTGGAGTCCCGCCTTCAGGCGGTCCGACGCTCCGGAAAAAGATGTTTACCATAACTTGGGATCAACGAACCATGTTCGTGAACACGCCGAGACTCATCGCGACGGCCTTGCTGCCCCTCGTCGCCATCGCCACCGTCGCCGCCAGTCCCGATGACGCCGACCCGAAGCCGGCGCCGGGCCGGATGTTTGTCGTCGGCCGTGTGCTCGATCCGGGCGGAAAACCGGTGCCGGGCGCATCCGTGATGGTCTACGCGCGGTCGCTGATGATCGGGAGCGCCTCCTCGCCCGAGCGGATCTACCCCGGCGAGATCGGCCGGGCGACCAGCGACGGCTCGGGCCGGTTCCGGCTCGACGCCCCGCGCACCTCGTCATCGCGCCAGGCCGACGTGGGCGCCGTCGCCCTGGCGCCGGGCTATGGCGCCGGCTGGGTCGAGCTCGACCCCGACGCCGACGAGCCCACCGCCGACATCTCCCTCCGCCCCGAGCGGGTGATCCAGGGGCGGCTCTTCGACCTGCAAGGCCAGCCCGCCCGCGACGTCAAGCTGTCGGTCACGGCCATCCGTCGCGTCCTCAGCAAGGGGCCGAATGTCGGATTGCGCGCCAGCCGTGAGAACTTCGAAGGCCCCGCCTTCTGGTGGGCCCATCCCGATGACCTGCCCGGCTGGCCCCGGCCGGCGATCAGCGGCGCCGATGGACGATTCACCCTCCACGGCGTCGGCCCCGGGCTCACCGCCTATCTGAGCGTCCACGACCCGCGGTTCTTCAACCAGGGCATCGAGGTTGACACCGGCGCCGATTCGATCGCGAAGCCGATGAGCGTCGCCCTGCAACCGGCCCGGACGATCACCGGTCGCGTGACCTATGCCGACACCGGCAAGCCGGTCCCGCTTGCTCGCGTCGTCGTCACGGGGTTCGACCAGGTCCAGATCGGGGTGGGAGCTCGCCCATTCGTCTCCGAGACCGATGCCGAGGGGCGCTTCCGCACGAACGCGGGGCCGGGCGTCCGCGGCAACGTGTCCGCGGTCCCGCCCGACGGGCAACCCTACCTGATCGCCGCCAATCGCCTCAACTGGCCGAAAGGGGCGGTCGCGCAGGCCGTTCGACCTGCGCTGCCCCGTGGTGTCATGATCCGGGGCACGGTCATCGAGCAAGGCTCCGGTCGCCCCGTCTCGGGCGCCGCGGTCCAGTATGTGGCTCGGATGCTCCCCGATGACGGTCCCGGGACGTTGCGGACTGCCCCGAAGGAGACCGCGGCCGACGGATCCTTCGAGATCGCGGTCCCGCCCCGCCCCGGTCATCTGGTCGTCCGCGGACCCGACGATGATTATGTCGATCAGGAGATCGGCTATGAACAGCTCTTCGAGGGCCAGAAGGGCGGCGAGCGTACCTACGCCCACGCCTTCCTCGCCCTCGACCCGAAGCCGGGCGTCGAGAGCCCGCATGCCCGGGTCGCGATCCGTCGCGGTGTCACGGTGAAGGGTCGCGTCCTCGGGCCCGACGCCCAGCCGATCCCGGACGCCCGGTTGATCAGCCGGATCACCAAGGAAGCCCCTTTGGGCCTGCTCTGGTTCTGGAACGGCGCCGACCATGTCATCGCACGCAACGGCCGCTTCGAGCTGCACGGCCTGGCCCCCGACGCCGAGGTCCCCGTCCATTTCCTCGACCCGAAGCGCAAGCTGGCGCGACGGCCCGCTTCTCGGGCAAATCCGCGACCGCCGAGCCGATCGCCGTCCGGCTCGAGCCCTGCGGCACGGCCACGGCGCGGCTGGTCGGGCCCGACGGCAAGCCGCTCGCTGGACTCGGCGGACGTGCCCGATTGGTGAACGTCGCGTTGGTCGTGACACCCGGCCCGGTGAGCACCCCCAAGGCACGCCAGGAAGGCGCCTTGCTCGCCGACATCGGGTTCCTGACGCAGGTTGACCCGATCAACTACGAGACGTTCCCGACTTCCGATCCGCGGGGCCGGATCATCTTCCCCGCCCTGATCCCGGGCGCGACCTACTGGATCTTCGACTACACGACCGCCCGCGACCCGGCCGGCGTCCAGCTCCGGAAGGAATTCACCGTCAAGCCGGGCGAAGCCCTCGACCTAGGCGACATCCGCATCGAGAAGCCGCCCGCTTCCTGAGAGATGAATTCATCGCCGACGCCAAGGGCAAGCGAGCCGAGAAGAAGCCGAAGGGCGAAACGTGAATCGAGGCCCGAGCGGGTTACGTTGTCCGCGTCGGGCCTCCCGAAGTGGTAGGATCCGCGGTTACAGGCCGTCGCCGTCTACGGAGCGGTGCCCCCTGGGCTCGCCCGAGACGGGATGGGTCAGCGGAGGGGTCTCGAAACGGATGTGCCTTGTCCTCAGGTTGACCGCGACGCGATCGAGCGGCTGCCCCGGGTCGAGGTCTTCGTTGTGGACCGCGTGGAATTCGACGTCGAGGACGCGCGATGTCACCGTGATATTGAGATAACCAAATCCATTGAAATACTGGCGTAACGACACGTCGCCCGACTGTCCCGCGAGCGGCGTGGCGACCGGGCCGTTGTCCGCGGCGGGCTTCAAGGGCGTGAGCCCATGTCCGCCGCCGCCGGCGACGATGAACGGTATCTCGATGCCCTGTCCGTTGAGCATAAATTGGCGCGTGAACCTCTGGTAGTTGTGGGAATGTCCCGAGAGGACCATGTCGGTGCGCCGCGCCGGCCTGCTTGATGGCGTCTTCGATGTCCGCGAGCATCTCGCGGCTGCCGGAGTGGCCCCCGCCGCTATACGGCGGGTGATGCGTCGCGATCACGAGGGCGGAGGTGTCGCCCGCGGTCCGTTTCCGGGCGATGCCCTTGAGCTGATCGACCAGGAATTGCTTCTGGGCGTCGCCGATCTTGGGGCTCGAGATGAACCCGGGATTCTCCGCCGAATTGGAATAAAGCCCGATGATCCGGATGAACGGGGCCTCGAGCAGGAAATACACGCCGGGCTGGGTCATCGTCTCGCGCATCGCGGAGCCGGCGATCTCGGGGATCGTGGCGGTGTCGGCGCAGAAGTTATCCAGGAAGGCCCTGCACGATTCGGGATCGGTGCTGGCGAAGGTCTCGCCGTCGTGATTGCCGGGGATGGCGACGATCCGGCCGGGATATTGCGAGTAGGGCGTATAGAATTGCTCGCGATAGAGTACGTCCTTATCGTGACCGTAGATGACGTCGCCCAGGTGGAAGAAGAAGGCGGGATGATCGGCCGGATTCGGCTTGTCGAAGTCGGCCGCCATCGCCGATGCGACGTCGGTCTCGGCCGAGTGTTCGCCCTTGCCGGTATCGCCGACGGAGTGGAAGACGATCTGCCCCGACTCGGCGATCGCGGCGACATCGGCCGCACCGATCACCTCGTCCAGGGACATCACGGGAGGGTCGCGCCTGGGCTCGGGGATCCTGTTGAGCGTCCCCTGGATATGCGCCATCTGAAGCGAGTCGAATCGCGCGTGGAAATCGGCCGGGCTGGCCAGGACGAGCGGCCGTGGGCGGACGACCACCATCCGAGACGCGCCGCGGGCGAGGCTGCGATTCCCCTGGTCGTTGACGTTCGTGAATTCCTGCGACTGGAATGCGATGAAGACCGCGGACCACTGGCCGGTTGACGGGAAGAATGCCAGCAAGCCTCCATCCTGATATGTCCCGTTATCCTGGTCGTGATTGCCGGGCGGATTGCCCTGGTTCATGTGGATATCGTGGATGCCGGCATCGGGGGAGAAATGCCAGAACGGGCTCTCGTTGTTGTCGTGGAACTGCGAGCCGAACGCGAACAGCGTCGCATCCGGATCATCGATCACGCTTTGCACGAGGTCGGACAGGCTGTCGTGCAGGTCGGTGTCGAGATTATCCTCGTCGATCGGCAGCAGCATCAAGGCGTCGCGCGTGGTCAGGTGCTGCCGCAAATAGTCCAACCCCAGCCCGTTCGGGTCGTCCGAACCGATCGTGGTCGCGCCATCGGGCAAGGCGAGCAGATCCGCCGCCCTCGCGGGGGAGAAGTGGGAATCCACCCGGAACAGGACCTCGGAGTTATCCTGGGATAGGATATTCACCGCCACATCGAAGAACACCCCGCCTCCGTCGATCTTGATGTGCAAATGCGGCTGGTCGGATGGGTTGTGGGGCGGGAAGACCCTCTCCTCGGCCGGTCGTCCTTTCACGACCCCGTAATTCGGGACGCCATGATGACCACCGCCACCACCATGACCGCCACCACCGTGACCGTGCCTTCGACCTGCCATGATCCTCTTCTCCTCGGAGCGATTTCCGAATGACATGTTCCCGAACGTCGGGTAATAACGACCGATTTGCTCACATGACGGGTCGCCTGGAACAGGATTGCATCAGGCCGGGAGAGCCCTGTCAAGTTACCACCGGTCCTGGACCTGGAATCGTCCTCGCCTTGTGCGAGATCGACCGCTCCTTCGAGCTCGCGATGGGGACCGGGCCGTCGCCCGTGGCCCTCGCGCACCGATGATCAGTTGACCGTGGTTCCGGAGGCGAACGAATGGATCGCGAGGGGCATCGGCGGCAGATGGAGATCCGGGGGGCCCCGGTAGAGCCGCACGACGCCGCCGTGGTCGGCCGAGATGAGCATGCCGCCGTCGGGGGAGAACGCCAGGGCGTTGACCTGGCCGAGGTTCCCGCCCAGCGTGGGCAGCTCCTGACCCGTGACGGTGTCCCAGAGCCGGATCGAGCGGGAGACGCCCGCCGAGGCCAGGGTGCGGCCATCGGGGGAGAACACCAGCGCACGCAGCTCGTCGTCGTCGAGATTGATGACGCGGCGGGGCGACCGAGTGGCCATGTCCCACAAGGTGATGTACCCATTCTCATCGGCCGAGGCCAGGGTGCGGCCGTCCGGGGAGAATGCGGCCGAGGAGACGGGGTATCGGCTCCGGAGCACGGCCAGGGATCGACCCAGGCGTGGGTCCCAGAGCCGGACGGTCCGGTCGTTGCCCGCCGAGGCCAGGGTGCGGCCATCGGGGGAAAATGTGACCTGCCGCACGACGTCCTCGTGCCCCACGAGGACGGCACGCGGCGTGCCGGTGTCCCCGTCCCAGAGCCGGACGGTCCAATCGGAACCGCCCGAGGCCAGGATGCGACCGTCGGGCCCGAAGGCGACCGCCCGGGCGCGCCGGGTGTGGCCGGCGAGCGTCCGGATCAACCGGCCCGTCGCGACATCCCAGAGCTTGACGTTGTCCCGGTCGTCGAGGCTGCCGGAGGCGATCGTCCGCCCATCGGGTCGGAAGGCCAGGGCGGAGACCGTGGCCGTGTGGCCCCTCAGGATGAGTCGTTCTCGGCCGGTCGTCGGGTCCCAGATCCGCAACGCCTGGTCGTCGCCCCCGGAGGCCACCGTCCGGCCGTCGGGCGCGAAGGCCACCGCCCAGACCTCATCGCGGTGGTTCGCGAAGGTCTCGGGGCTCTCGGGCGGGCTCGGCCGCCAGATCGAGACGTCATGGTCGCCGCCGAGGAACAGGCCCTGGCCGTCGGGGGCGAAGGCGAGGTACTGGAAGGTTCGCCTCCCGGGGAAGCACTCCTCCCGCACGCCCGTCGCGACCCGCCAGATGGCCACCGGCATGGTGCCGCCGGGCTGGCCATGGCCATAGAGGGCGAGCCGACTCCCGTCGGGCGAGAAGGCGTGGCGGAATTCGCCGACCCGCGCCGGATCGAACGAGGCGATCATGCGCTTCCGGCCAGTCGCCAGGTCACGGACGCTGACCTGCCGGCCCCCCGCGACGGCCAGGAGCGTCGAGGCGTCGGGAGCGAAGATCAGGCGGTCGGGGCGAAAGAGATGGTCGGAATAGACGCGGGGTTCCCGATCGCCGCCGAGGTCCCAGACGAAGACCCGATTGGGCGCCGACGCCGCGGCCAGCCACCGCCCGTCGGCCGACACCGCCAAGGCCGAGGCGTCGGGCAGCTCGGTCGAGACCGTCCGGGTGATCCGCCCGTCGGCGACATCGCGGAGGGTGAGCCGGCCGTCGGACTCCCGGACCGCGAAGACTCCCCCGCCGGGCGAGGTCATCACGAAACCGAAGCCGGCGACCCGATAGCGCAGGCTCGGCGCCGCCGCGTCGGCCGCCAGGTCCCAGACCCGGATCGTCCTAACGTCATGGGCGTCCCGGGTCACCACGGCCAGGAGTCGGCCGCCGTCCAGGAACGTCATCACGCGGACTTCGTCGGCGACCGCGCCCACCGGCCGCGCGCGGAGCCGTCCCGAGGCGACGTCCCAGAGCCGGAGCTCCTTCTCGCCGGTCGACGCGGGGCCGATCTCTCCGCAGGAGGCGAGCACGGACCCGTCGGGCGAGAAGGCGAGCCGTTCGGCGGCACCCCGTTGTCCGGGCGGGAGGGTCCGGGAGCGTCCGGAAGATGTGTCCCAGAGGATGATGTTGCCGGCCGCATCGCCCGAGGCGAGGGCGCGTCCGTCCGGGGACAGGTCGATGCAACGGACCGGCGCCTCGTGGTGCCCCAGCAGCGCGACCTCGCGGCGGCTCAGCCGCCAGAGATACCACCAGGCGAAGTCGCGATGCCCGGGGCCGGGACCGTAGACGTCGTCGAGGAGGACCTCCTGGACCCGCTCGAACTGCCCGGCATCGAACGCCTGGCGGGCCAGCCGCAATTGGGCGGCGTGGAGGTGCCGCTCGGCCTCGTCGGCGTGGCGGTCCGCCCTGTCGATCTCGCGCCGGAGCAGCCGGTTGTGCTCGCGGAGCCATGAGTTGGACCAGGCCATCCCCCCGGCCGCCCCGACCGCGACGATCGCCGCCAGGGCGGCCAGGGCCGCGCGATCCGGTCGGCGGCGTGCCCACTTCAGGGCGCGCTCGCGGGGCGATGCCGGGCGGGCGAGGATCGGTCGTCCGGCGAGGAATCGTTCGAGGTCCTGGGCCAGCGCCGCGGCCGACTGGTAGCGGCGTGCGGCATCTTTGTTCAAGCAGTGCAGGCAGATCGTCTCCAGGTCGCGGGAGATCTTGGGTCGGAGCACCCGGGGCGCGATCGGGTCATCCTGGATGACCTGGCGGATCGTCTCGGTGGAGGTCTCGCCCCGGAAGGGCACGCGGCCGGTCAGGAGCTCGTAGAGGGTCGCCCCCAGGGTGTAGACGTCGGTCGTCGGCCCCAGGTCCCGCAGGCGGCCGGCGGCCTGCTCGGGAGACATATAGGGTGGCGATCCCATCGCCATGCCGCTACGAGTCAAGTCGCCGTCATCCTCGGTCAGCTTCGCCAGGCCGAAGTCGGTGATGCGCGGGATCAGGGTTGACAGATCGGTGGAGGCCGGGGCTGCGGTGTCGGGGGCCTGGAGCATGATATTGCCCGGCTTCAGGTCGCGATGGAGGATCCCGCGTTCGTGGGCATGCTCCACGGCGCCGCCGAGCGTCGCGATCAGGCGGGCGGCGACCCGCTCGGGCACCGGCTCGCGATGGACCTTGAGCCAGGCCGACAGCGATCGGCCGTCGCAATAGGCCGAGACGAGGTAGGCGACGGATCCCAGCTCGCCGGCCTCGTAGAGGGGGACGATGTTGGGATGGTCGAGGACCGCCGCGATGTGCGCCTTGCGCATGAACCGCCTCCGCGCCTCGGCGGTGACGACCACCTCGGGCCGGGGCACCTTGAGGGCCACGTCGCGGCCCAGGACCGGGTCGCGCGCCAGATAGACGACGCCCATCCCGCCGCGGCCGAGCTCGCGCACCAACTCGAACCGGCCGAACGACAACCGTGGCCGCTCCCCGGTGGCCATCTCCGGCGACCCGGCGGGCGGACGGATCATCTCCAGCAGTCGGAGGCAGTCGTCCACCCAGGAGTCGTCCGCCGGTCTCCCCGGCCCGCCTTCGCAGGAAATCGCCGCGTCCGCGGCCAGGAGCGAGCCCAGCAGGCTCTCGTCGATCGGCGTGGTCTCATCGGGGATCATGGTCTGGTCCTAGCGCGTCGCGCAGCCGGATGAGCGCCCGCCCCCAGAGCTTCCGCGCCGCGTCGGGCGAGATGCCGAGCCGATCGGCGACGGCCTCGAACGGCAGCCGTTCCTGGTGATGCCACTGGATAACGCGCCGGTAGTGTTCGGGGAGGGCCGCCAGCGCCTCGCATAGCGCCGCCTCCCGCTCCTGCCTCATGGCCCGGCCGCTGGGCGAAGTCGCCGAGGCGGAGATGGTGACGCCCCGGTCCCTGTCGGCTCCGGCCTCGCGGCAGACCAGCGGGACCTCCCGTTCAACCCGTCGCTTCCGCGTCCCGCGATAGCGGCGCCGCGCGTTGGCCAGGAGATGCTGGAGGATCCCCCTGAGCCAGCAACGCAGCTCGGCCGGGCTGTTCCCCTCGAACTGGGCGATGTCGCGGCCGGCGGCGAGGAACGTCTCCTGGACCAGGTCCGAGGCGTCCACCTTCGCCGCCAGGTCGTGCGCCAGCCCCCGGCGGGCCACCATCCTCAGGTCGTTGCGAAAGGCCTCGAGGGCCCCGCCGATTTCCTCGGCCCGCTCGTTGACGAACGCACCGTTCCCCACAGGAGGGCGATTCGGGACGCCCCGGCTATCCTCTTGAACGAGCATCATTCCATCCTACTCGATTCCATCTCCTCCCGACGCGCGGATTCGTGGACCGCGGCCGCTTCCGAATGATGGGACGACCTACACGACCGAATCCGGGGGATTCCGGGATCGCATGGATGGAAGCCGCCGTGGCGCGAGTCGGTCTAGAAAGAAAATCGAAATGCCGCGTCCGCTCGCGACGGGATCGGTTCCTGAATGGGGGAAGGACGTTCGCCCTCGGACCCAAGCGGCCATCCGGCCTGCAAGATGGTCGAGGTCGGAGGAGAAACAAGCACACCCACACATCTTTTCGCTGGAGCAACCATGAAAAAGACGACGTTCATCCCCGCGTCCGAGCAGTTGGAAGTCCGGGTCGTCCTGTCGAGCGGGCCGAAGTTCATCAATGGTGCGGCGATCTTGACCGAGAAGGCACTCGGCCAGACGTACAGCATGATCCAGAAGGCGTTCAGTCAGTACGCCAGCCACGGTCAGAACACCAATCGGCTCCAGGCCGACCTGGCCAAGGCGG
Source organism: uncultured Planctomycetota bacterium (assembly GCA_963777695.1). GTDB lineage: Bacteria > Planctomycetota > Planctomycetia > Isosphaerales > Isosphaeraceae > CAVZRC01. The sequence continues at coordinate 2,480,240 of CAVZRC010000004.1, read as the reverse complement.
TCAACCGCATCCCGTACAACCGTCGCGACGGGCTGCTCGCCGCCGTCCAGTCCGAGGTGACGCAACTGGTCACCGACGTCCAGACCGGCGCACCCGTCCCCGTCAAGGGCGCCATGCAGCGCGCCCTCAACGACGTCAACGCCTTCGTCCAGGGCGAGGTCGCCGGCGGCGTCATCGTGATGGGTTCCCAGGTGCAACCGACGGCGGCCCGGGTCGCCGTGTCGGGCGGCGCGAAATTTAGCAACGGCGCGGCGGTCTTGACCCGGAAGGCGCTCGGCCAGGCGTACAGCATGATCCAGAAGGCGTTCGGTCAGTACGCCAACCATGGCCAGGACACCAATCGCCTCCAGGCCGACCTGGCCAAGGCGGTCAACCGCATCCCGTACAACCGTCGCGACGGGCTGCTCGCCGCCGTCCAGTCCGAGGTGACGCAACTGGTCACCGACGTCCAGGCGAGCGCACCCGTCCCCGTCAAGGGCGCCATGCAGCGCGCCCTCAACGACGTCAACGCCTTCGTCCAGGGCGAGGTCGCCGGCGGCGTCATCGTTGTACGTTGAGGCCGGGATGTCCCCGCCCGATCCGATCCCGGACCGGCGGAGCGGCGAACCGTCCGAGGATCGCCGCCCGCCCCGAGTGTCGATCGATCTCCGTCCGTCCGGGAGGGGAAGCCGAACCACTTCCGCTCGTGACGGAATCGGTTCCCGGGCCGGGGACGTGGCCGGCCATGCGCCGACCTCCCGCGGAAGCCTGAACACAAACCCTTTTTCGAGAATTCACCCATGATGCGAATCGTCCCATGGATGCGATCCAAGATGTCCCGGGGCTCGCGGCGAAACCACGGGGTTTGTCCCGGCCGGAAGGGCTCGCCTCTACGACCCGCGCGATGGCGGCCGATCCTCGAGTCCCTGGAGGAGCACGTGCTCCTGAGTGCGGCCAACCTGCTGGTCACCGCCGCCGTGGCCCCGGCGACGCTCACGACGGCGGAGATCTCCCGAGCGAGTTGGGACGTGACCAACCGGGGCACCGAGACGGCCGGCGCGAGCTGGTCCGACGGCGTCTATCTCTCCAGGGATGCCGCCCTCGACGGCGACGACGTCCTGCTCGGGGACGGCCTGGTCGCGGCGCCTTCGACCCTCGCGCCGGGCGCGAGCTACAACCAGCAGTGGACCTTCACCGTACCGGCCACCGACTCGGGCGACTACTACCTGCTCTTCGCCGCCGATTCCGGCGGGAATCAGGCCGAGTCCAGCGAGGCCGACAACGTCCGCGCCGTGCCCGTCAACGTGATCGGATCGCCGCCCGACCTGATCGTCGACGGCGCGACGGCCCCGAGCTCGGCCAAGATCGGGCCCGTGGACGTCTCCTGGACCGTCAAGAACCAGGGGATCGGCTCGGCGCCCAACAGCTACTGGTACGACTACGTCTATCTCTCGACCGACGATACCTACGACTTCTTCGACACTCCCCTGACCTCGGCCTACGTGTCCAACTCGCCCCCGCTCGTCCCGGGCGGGACCTATGCGCGGAGCCTGACGGTATCGATCCCCTCGGTGGCCGCCGGCGATTACTACCTGCTCTTCGCCGCCGACGCCTCGCATCACGTGACCGAGACCAACGAGGCGAACAATGTCCTCGCCCTGCCGATCACGCTCTCGATCCCGGACATCGACCTGACCGTCACGTCGGCCGACGCCCCCTCCACGGTCAATCCCGGCGGTACGGTCAGCGTCTCCTGGACGGTCGCGAATCAGGGGACCGACCCGGCGCCCAACGGTTACTGGTACGACTACGTCTACCTGTTAACCGACGGCACCTACGACGGCTCCGACTACTACCTGACCTCCACCTACATATCCAATTCGCCCCCACTGGCCGCGGGCGGGGACTACACGCGGAGCCTGACGGTATCGATCCCCTCGGTGACCGCCGGCGATTACTACCTGCTCTTCGCCGCCGACGCCTCGCATGACGTGACCGAGACCGACGAGACGAACAACGTCCTCGCCTTGCCGATCACCCTCTCACCCTCGAACGTCGACCTGGCCGTCACATCGGCCAACGCCGCGCCCTCGGGCGACGCCGGGGGGACGGCCGGCGTCTCGTGGACGGTCACCAATCTGGGGACCGACCCGGTGCCGAATATCTACTGGTACGACTACATCTACTTGTCTTCCGACGATACGTACGACGGGGCCGATCGATACGTGGCCTCGTCCTACGTGTACAACTGGCCCCAGCTCGCCGCCGGCGGGAGTTACACCAACAGCCTGACGGTATCGATCCCCTCGGTGGCCGCCGGCGATTACTACCTGCTCTTCGTCGCCGACGGCTCCCATTACGTCGCCGAGGGTCTCGAGGCGAACAACGTCCTCGCCTTGCCGATCACGCTCTCCGCCCCGAACGTCAACCTGGTCGTCACCTCGGCCACCGCCCCCGATTCGGCCCTGACCAACGGGACCGCCGCCCTCTCGTGGACGGTGACCAATCAAGGCACCGCCCCGGCCTCCAATAGCTACTGGTACGACTACGTCTACTTGTCGCCCGACGATACCTACGACGGCTCCGACGACTTCCTGACCTCGGCCTACGTGTCCAGCTCGCCCCCGCTGGCCGCGGGCGGGAGCTACACGCGCAGCCAGTCGGTCGCGATCCCCGGGTTGACCGCCGGAGATTACTACCTGCTCTTCGTCGCCGACGGCTCCCATTACCTGGCCGAGAGCCTCGAGACGAATAATATCCTCGCCCTGCCGATCACGCTATCGGCCCCGATCATCGACCTGGCCGTCACGTCGGCCACCGCACCCTCCATGACCAGTCCCGGCGGCACGGCCAGCGTCTCCTGGACGGTGACCAACCAGGGGAGCGACCCCTTGAGCGCCGGTTACTGGTACGACTACGTCTATCTCTCGACCAACGATACCTTCGACGACTCCGACGAATACGTGGGATATTCGTACGTGTATACGAATCCCCCGCTGGTCGCCGGCGGGACCTATACGGAGGGCCTGACGGTGTCGATCCCCTGGGTGGACGCCGGCGCGTATTACCTGCTCTTCGTCGCCGACGGCTCCCATTTCGTGACCGAGACCGACGAGACGAACAATGTCCTGGCGTTGCCGCTCACACTCGCGATCGAGACGGACCTCGCGATCGACGATGCCTCCGCGCCCGAATCGGGCACGGCGGGCCAGTATGTCACGGTGAGCTGGTCCGTCTCGAACGTGGGGGCGGCCGCCGCGAGCGCGAACTGGCTCGACGCCGTCTATCTCTCGACCGACGACGCGCTCGACCCGGCGAGCGACATCATGCTCTCGTCGATCTCGATCGCCTCGCAGAGCCCGCTGTCGGATGGCATTGGCTACATCGTCTCGATGGACGTCTTCTTGCCCGACTCCGTGGCGACCGGGGATTATTTCCTGCTGATCGCCGCCAATTCGGACGATGGCCAGGCCGAATCGAGCCGGTCGAACAACGTCGCGGCCCTCCGCTTCGCGGTAGAACGGACCGCCTCATCGCCCGCCACGGTGTCGTCATTCCAGGTCAACGACGGCGAGGCGCAGCGATCGATGGTCACGCACCTGACGTTGACCTTCAGCGGAGTCGTCACCATCGGGAGCGACGCCTTCGTCCTCACGCGCTCCGACGGGACGAGCGTGGGCGTGGTGGCCACATCGCGGGTCGAGGGCGGCCGGACGGTCGTGGCCCTGACATTCTCCGGCGAGGGCATCGTGGCGGGATCGCTGGCCGACGGCCGTTACACGCTCACACTCCTCGGCGATCAGATCCGTGACGCGGCCGGTCAGGCGCTCGACGGCGACGGCGACGGCGAGCCAGGTGGCGACTACGTCGATCACCTCTTCCGCTTCTTCGGCGACGCCGACGGCGACGGCGACGTGGACAACCTGGACTATTTCGCCCTCCGCGCGACCGTCGGCAAGTCGGCGGGCGAAGCCGGCTATGCCTGGTACCTCGACGCCGACGGCGACGGGAGCGTCGATCTCACGACCGACTATTCCGCGTTCAAGGCCCGCTACCGCAAGACCCTCGCGTGAGCCCTCCGCTCCCGCGAACGCGGGGCCGCCCGCCGATACCGGGGCGGTCCCTCTCCCTTCCGTTCCCCGAGTTGGATCATTGAATTTCAGGAGTTGATGATGCGTTCTACCAAGCGGTTACTCGCCCTGGCCGTGACCGGGGCATGCCTCCTCGCGTCCTCCATCGCCGAGGCGGGATCGGTCTATCAGTTCGCCTTCGGCCAGACGACCTACCAGGTCGATCCCGGCTCCCAGGTGCTGGTCGATGTCTACTTGCAGGAGCAGGTCAGCGGCGGGAGCGCGTCGGTGCTGGCCAGCGATGGACTGATCGGTGTGGGCGTCCGCGTCTCCTTCGATGTCTCTCCATTGCCGAGCGATCCGGCCCGGATCCTCCACGTCAGCGACGTGACATCGAACGACGCCCCGGGCGGTTTCGTCGGGTACCAGGGCGCCGCCGTGGCGCCGGGGTCGTTCGCCGACCTCTCGGAGTCGATCGGTATCCTGGACTCCCCCGTGACCGCGACCGATCTCGGAGGCGGACTGTACCGGATCCTGATCGGGACGTTCCGCTTCACGGCAGGGTCGATCGCCGACCAGACCACCCTGATTCAGGCCACCGATATTCCGGGATTATCCGACACGGTCACCGGCGGGGGTGCGGACCTGGATAGCCTGATCTCCGCCGGCACGGCCAGCATCGAAGTCCGCGCGGGAGCGGTCCCCGAGCCGTCGAGTTGGGTCGCGATGGCGCTCGGCGTGATCGGGGCCGGGGGATACGGCCTCGCAAGGCGCCATCGGCCGCCGTATCGCCGCCAACTCTCGTGATGCTCCCCCCTAGAAGAGTGGCCGGGGGCCTTACTGGGTTCGGGTGGTACCGGTAAGGTCCCGGTCACCAATCACGCGCGTAGGGCGCGAGCGATTCGTCTACCGGGATCGACTCTACCCGATTTTTCCACTCGCAATTGCTGATGCGCTCGACATTCGGCGGGACCTTTCCTTCTGTGGTAGGCGAAGACCTCTTCGAGATGGAGGGCGCCCGCTTCGGCGACGATGTGGATCGGTTCGACCCACGCGTCGATTCTCGTCCAAGACAGGATGCGTTTTCGGCGGCCGGCGATTCCGACTCGCGGCCGATACCCGCCACCCCGCCCTCTTGGCTGGTGCGCCGGGCTGCGGTATGATTTCGAGATCATGGAACCAACCTCGTACGACTTGATTGTGATCGGGTCGGGACCGGCGGGCGAGAGCGCGGCGTCGGCCGCGGCGATGTTCGGCAAGCGGGTGGCGATGATCGAGAAGAGCCCGCTGGTCGGCGGCGCCTCGGCGAACACCGGGACCCTGCCGAGCAAGACCTTGCGCGAGACGGCCCTGGCCATCTCCGGGCTCAAGGCGCGCGACCTCTACGGCGTCGACCTCTCGCTGCGCCGCGAGGCGACCGTGGCCGAGTTCATGTTCCACGAGCGGCGGGTCTCGGCCAACGAGCGCAAGCGGGTCGAGCGCAGCCTGTCCCGCAACGGCGTGGTGCTGCATCACGGCCTGGCCTCGTTCGTGGATCCCCATACGATCCGGGTCGTCACCCAGGTCCACGAGCGGGACTCGGGCCACGGCGCCGGGGCGGCGGGGCATCATCACGATCACCATGCGAGCCCCGCCCACCCGCGGACCACCGAGATCCGGCTGCATGCCGGCCTGATCCTGATCGCGACCGGTTCCTCGCCGGTGCGGCCCCCCGTGTTCCCCTTCGATCATCCGCGGGTCCTCGACTCCGATACGATCCTCCAGCTCGATCGGCTGCCCCGGTCGCTGGCCGTCGTCGGCGCGGGCGTTGTGGGCAGCGAGTACGCCTGCACGTTCGCCGCGCTGGGGACCGAGGTCTGGATCGTCGACGGCCGGGACGAGCTGCTGCCGTTCCTCGACAGCGAGGTGTCGCGGGCGCTCGAGGAGACGATGCACCGCCAGCTCGGGATCGAATTCCTCTGGAAGAACCGGGTCACCCGGTGCGAGGCGCACGATTACGGCGATCTCACGCTGGAGTTCGACACCGGCGGGCGGCTGTGCGTTGACGCCGTCCTCGTGGCCGCGGGACGCACGAGTAACACCGAGACCTTGAACCTCGCCGCCGCCGGGATCGAGCCCGGGCCTCGCGGGGTCCTCAAGGTTGACGAGCATTATTGCACGAGCGTCCCGCACATCTACGCCGCCGGCGACGTCATCGGCTTCCCCGCCCTGGCCTCCACCAGCATGGAGCAGGCCCGCGTCGCCATGTGCCACGCCTTCCACCTGAACTACAAGACCGACCTCGCCCCGATCCTGCCCACGGGCATCTATACCATCCCCGAGGTCAGCATGGTCGGCGTGTCCGAGGAGGACCTCAAGGCCCAGGGGGTCGACTTCGTCGTCGGCCGCGCCTCGTACGCCCATTGTGCGCGCGGCGAGATCATCGGCGACCAGACCGGGTTCCTCAAGCTCCTCTTCCGCCGCGACGACCTCAAGCTCCTGGGCGTGCACGTCATCGGCGAGCAGGCCTCCGAACTCGTCCATGTCGGCGTCGTGGCCATGCTCGCCGACGGGACCGCCGCAGCTCTTCAACCGCTCCTGCTTCAATTTCCCCACCCTCGGCGACCTGTACAAGATCGCCACCTACGACGCCATGCGGAAGCTCGAGCTGCGGAGCCCCGATCCCGCCTGACATCCGGGACAGGTCAGGCTGGCTTCCCCGGATGGTGATGGTGCGGAGACAATGAGACCGTTGCGCCGTCCCGATCACCAGGAGGATAGGCCATGGCCACCGCGACATTGACCGTTGCGACCCCCAGCCGCCGGACCATCGCCGACCTGCTCGAGAGCCTGGGGGATATCCCCGCTTATCGGGTGCTCCTCGATCCCGTTCCCGGCACCGCCACGGAGCGCGATGTCATCGAGTTCCATGACCGCGAGAACCGGCTGGTCGAGCTGGTCGACGGCACGCTGGTGGAGAAGGTCATGGGATTTGACGAATCGGTCTACGCGGTGCTCCTGACTGCATCTTTGATCGAGTACCTCAAGACCCATGACGTGGGCAAAGTCGTCGGCGCCGACGGCATGATGCGGCTCTTCCCCGGCCTGGTGCGGATCCCCGACGCGGCATTCATCTCGTGGGAGCGCCATCCCAAGGGGAAGCGAAAGGCGGTCCCCGCCATCGTGCCCGACCTGATCGTCGAGGTGCTCAGCAAGGGGAACACCCCCAAGGAGATGACGCGCAAGCTCGGCGAGTACTTCCGGGCCGGGGCCCGGCTGGTCTGGTACGTCAATCCGAAGCAGAGGACTGTGCGGGTCTACACGGCCCCGAATCGATCGACCTTGCTCCGCGAGGATCAATCGCTCGATGGCGGCGATGTCCTGCCGGGCTTCTCGCTGTCGATCCGCGATTGGTTCGCCGAGGCCGAACGGACCGGGCCGCGGCGCGGGAGGTAGGTCGGGTCTCCTTCGCGTCGGACGAAGCCGTTGCGGATCCGGGGCGGGCGGTTTACTGTGAGAGGGTGGTTTGCGCCGAAAAAGATGATCCATCCCGCCGAGCATCCGTGCCGCGTCGAAGACCGCGGCGCCCGCCGGGCCGGCCTCCCGCCGGGCCGATGACCCCAGCCAGAGACCATGGCCCCCCGGGCTAGCCTCGCGCGGACGACCGACCGACCGGGAGATCCGACACCATGAAACCGAATCCAAATCGTCGCTGGATAGCCCGCGCGACCCTCCCCCTCCTCGTGACCGGAGGGATGCTCGCCCTGTCCGCCGCGCCCGATCTCGCCCGGGCCCAGCAGAAGAAGGACGACAAGAAGGTCGAGGCCAAGCCGGCCGACACCAAGACCCAGCCCAAGCCTGAGGTGAAGAAAGTCGAAGCCAAGCCCGAGGCGAAGAAGGCCGAAGTCAAGCCCGAGGCGAAGAAGGTCGAGACCAAGCCCCAGCCCAAGCCCGAGGCGAAGAAGGTCGAGGCCAAGCCCCAGCCCAAGGCCGAGATGAAGAAGGTCGAGACCAAGCCGGCCCCAGCCCCGGCTCCCGCGCCGGTCGCCGATGATCCGGCCAAGCTCAAGGCCCAGGTCGCGGCGCTCGAGAAAGAGGTCGCCTCGCTGAAGCTCAAGGTCGCCACGCTCGAGCTCGAGAAGCTCGGCGCCATGGTGAGCATCGACAAGGCGAAGGACGGCAAGGAGACGGCGACGGTCAACATCCTCAAGAAGTGGTCGGGCGACAAGGACGGATTGCTGCTCCTGAAGAACGTGCCCAATCTCCAGGTCGTCTACATCGACAACGAGCATGTCAACGACGCGGCCGTGGCCCCGCTCAAGGACCTGCCGGGCCTCAGCGCCCTGACCCTGATGAGCCCGCTGGTCACCGATGCCTCGCTCGAGAGCCTCAAGGGGTTGAATGGCCTGACGATGCTGTTCCTGACCAAGTCGAAGGTCGGCGACAAGGGGCTGACCAGCCTGAAGGGGCTCAAGAACCTGCAGGTGCTGGCCCTGAGCCGCACCGATGTGACCGACGCGGGCCTCGACGCGCTCAAGGACCTCAAGAGCCTCAAGTCGGTCTACCTGATCGGCACCAAGGTGACGCCGCAGGCCGTCGAGAAATTCAAGCTGGCGATCCCGGGCGTTGCCGTCTATAAGTGAGCTTCGATCCGCGGGCCGGCGACCTCCGGTCCGGCCGTGGGCGTGGGCCCTTGGGGTGCCCGGAGGCCCACCCACGGCGCGTGCCGGATCCCCATCATCCGGTGGTGTAGGGGCCGTGGATGTTGTCGTTGGAGGTGGAGGCGTAGTTGGCGACGACCTTGGTCTTGTTCGAAAGCGTCACGGTCCCGGCGGCGATGTAGAGGCCGCCGCCGATACCCTGTCCGCCTCCGCCGCCGAGCGCGGAGTTGAGCGTGATCAGGACGCCGGAGAAGTCGGCGTTTCCGGAATTGTAGACGCCGCCGCCCTCGCCGTCGCCGCCACCGGCCCCGCCGATGGCCTCGTTGAGGAAGATGGAGCCGCCGGTGACGGCGAGCGTCGAGGTATTATCGACGTTGATCGCGCCGCCCAGGCCGTCGCCGCCGGACCCGCGGGTGGTGCCCTTGCCGCCGGCGCCGCCGATGGCGGCATTCGCGGAGAGCGTGGTGCCGTCGAGTGTGACCGTGCCCCCGCCGAGGTCGGCGATGCCGCCGCCGACGCCGTTGCCGCCGGCCCCGCCGGGTGCCCCCGTGGCGTTGCCGCCATTGCCGCCGATGGCGGTGTTGCCGCCGATCAGGCCGCCCTGGATCGACAGCTCGATGCCGGCGTCCCAGATCGCGCCGCCCTCGGCGTCGGTACCCGCGCCGCCGCCGGTCCCCTGGCTGCCGACGACCTGGTTGCCCAGGAAGCTGGTGTCGCTCACCGAGAAGGGGGTGGAGATCCCCAGCGCGCCGCCGGCGGTAAGTGTCAGGGACCCTCCGCCAGTGCCCGCGATGGCCTTGTCGGCGGAGAATAAGCTGTCGCTGATCGTGGAGGTGGCGTCGTTGGGGAAACCGAAACTGTCGATCGCACCTCCGACCGCGAATGACACCCCGAGGGGACTCGAGCCGCCGATGGCCTCGTCGAACGAGAAGGAGTCCGATTTCAGGTTGAGGGCGTCGCCGGAGTTCCAGATCGCGCCCCCTCCGCGGCGCCTCCGTACGCGGTGGTGCTGCCGCTGCCGCCGATGGCCTCATTGCCGACCAGGGTGCTGCCGCTGATGTTGAGCGGGCTGCCGGGGGGGAAGCCTTCATTCTCGGCGGAGATGGCACCCCCCTGCGCCGAGCCCCCGCCATCGCCGGTCCCCACGGCCTTGTTGCCCGAGAACAGGGTGCCGGTGATAGTACCCTGCACCAGCGTCCCGAGGTCCATCGCGCCGCCCTGCGCCGCGTAGCTTGCCGAGGCGGTGTTGTTGAGGAACGAGCTATTGCTGACCGTGACCGATGCGTAGGGATCGGTGTGGATCGCCCCGCCCATGCTGTTACCGGCGGGGCCGGCCCCGATGGCCTGGTTGCCTTCGAAGGTGCTGTCGGTGACGGTCAGGACGTTCGCCGCGTCCTTGGTGAAGAAGGTCTCCATGGCGATCGCCCCGCCGACGGCCAGCGAGCCTTCGACCGTGTTGTTGGCGACGAGGCTGCCGGTGACCGTGACATCCGCGCTGTTGGAGACGATGCCCCCACCGACGGCGATGCCGTCGTAGCTGGGCGTATCCTGGTCGTTCGTGTTGCCCACGATCGAGCTGTTGGTGATCGTGAGCGTCGCGATGGTCGGGGCACTACCTCCGCCGATGTCGATGCCGTCGCCCGAGTTGCCGCTGACGGAGGATCTAACGAGATTCAAATTAGCATTATACGTGTTGATTCCGCCGCCTTGGCCGGCCGAGTTGCCGCTGACGGTGCAGCCGGTGAGCGTGGCATTGGCACGGTAGGTGGAGATGCCGCCCCCGCCCCCGCTGGCCGAGTTGCCGCTGATGGTGCTGCCGGTGGCCGTCAACGTGCCGAGGCTGTTGATACCACCGCCGAAGGTGGCCGAGTTCCCGGAGATGGTGGAATCGGTGACCGTCAGCGTGGCGTAGCTGTCGATGCCCCCGCCGTAGGGGCTCGTGTTGCCGGAGATGGTGGAATCGGTGACCGTCAGCGTGCCCGTCTGGGAATTGACGATGCCGCCGGCGCCGAAGGCATCGGAGCCGGGCGCGATCGCGTTGCCCGTGACGACGCAATCGGAGACGGTCAGGTTGCCGTCGTTATCGATCCCGCCGGCGCCGAGGGTGTACGCGGTCGCGAACGAGCCCTTGGTGATCGTCAGGCCGGAGATCGTGGCCGTCACGCCGGCCTCGACGTCGAAGACGGTCGAGGCGTCGTTGCCGCTGACAGTGACGTGATTCGGCCCCGGGCCGTCGATGTCCACGCCGGTAGCGACCACGAGCGGGCCGCTGCTCAGTTTGATAGTCCCGTAGGCGGAGTGGGCGAACTTGATCGTGTCGCCCGTGCCGGCCTCGGCGATCGCGGCGCGGAGCGAGCCGGCCCCGCTGTCGGCGTCGTCGGTAACGGTGATCGTGCTGAGGAGGGCGCGGACTTCCAGCGGTACCAGTCGCGGAGCGAATCGCAACCTGGGCCGGCGGATGTCGGCGGATGCGGATCGGAGATTCATCAACGAACGAAATTGTGAAGAGAACATGAAAAAGAACTCCCTGGTGCAAGACTGACGAATGTCGGGAAGATGCGGATGACGGATGGCGATGGGTCGCGGAGAGTCCGGGCGATGCGCGCACCGCCCTCGGGACCGGTCGTCGCGGTCGACGAACGGGGGATGGCTCCCCTAACAGCCGTCGAATCGGATGCGGAGACAATCGGGAACAATGATTAATCTGACGATAGGGCGATCGCCCTTGCGGTCCATGACTCGCGAGGGAGCCGTTGCCTCGTCCCGGAGGATCGCGAAGGCGCACGGGTCTCGCGTTGACCGGATCATCCGGGTGCCGCCGACTCCTTTCCCGGCCTCGCGGCTGCACGAACGGGAGCCCGAGGCGGTCGCCTGTCGGCCCGCCGAGTCCGTCGGTCTGGAGTGACCCTATTAGGAAAGGCGCCGTCCGTGCCGGAATCGGGCGCGCCCGCCGGGGGTCGGCTTCGAAATGATCGACACTCCTCGCTCAACACCACCAGGCAGGGCGAGATCGAAGCCTGGGACCACGCACATGAGTGCGTGGTTCGGACGGGACGTAAGTCCTCCAACCTCGGGCGTGAGCCCGATCCGACGGGCGCGCCCATCGCACTCACGTGCGAGGTTGGAGGGCTACGCCCCGTCCGAACCACGGTCTCACGACCGCGGTCACCCGTGGTGTTCGGCGAGAAGTGTCAAATCATCGGCCGTCTCCGAGGGCAGGCCGCTCATGCGTCATTCGTTGCAACATCTGATGGTGGCCGAGCACGGCGATCATGAAGGTCGACAACTGCGCATGCTTCCGGTTAGGTTCGAGGGTGTTGTCGCATCATCCGATCCGCCCGGGGAGGTCCAATGGTGAGCTGCTTTCGCGTCGCCGCGCTCGCAATCGTGTTTTTCCCGACCGTGCTCCCGGCCGCCGAGCCGATCCGGCTGGCCAATACGCCGGCGCTCTCGCCCGACGGCTCCACGCTGGCGTTCTCCTGGGCCGGCGAGATCTGGACGGCCCCGAGCGGTGGCGGGATGGCCCGGCCGATCACACGCAACCCCGGTCGCGACCTGCATCCCCGGTTCTCGCCCGACGGCAAGGAGATCGCGTTCGTATCGGATCGCGAGGGGTCGATGCAGGTGTTCGTGATGCCCGTCGATGGCTCGGATTCGCCCAGGCAGATCACCTTCCACACCGAGGGTTCGCTGCTGGAGGGGTACTTCCCCGACGGCCAATCGCTGCTCATCAGCGGACCTCGCGACCATTACTGGCACTCGGACGGGCGGTTCTTCCGGGTCGCCCGCGACCAGAGGGCGGCCGAGGAGCTCCTCTTCGACGATTACGGGCACGACGGCTCGCTCTCGCCCGATGGCAAGAAACTCCTGTTCGCGCGCGAAGGGACCCAGTGGTGGCGCAAGGGCTATCGCGGGTCGCAGGGCTCGCAGATCTGGCTCCATGACCTGACGGCGAAGACGTTCACGAAGCTGCTCGATCCCGACGGCGGCGCCCTGTTCCCGCTCTGGAAGCCCGACGGCAAGGGATTCTATCACGTCGCCGTCAACGAAGGCTCGTTCAACCTCTGGGAATACGACATCGAGACCAGGAAGGGCAAGGCGCTGACGTCGCTCAAGGACGATTCGTTGGTGTATCCGTGCATCAGCAAGGACGGCTCGACGATCGTCTTCCGCCACCTGTTCGACCTCTACCGCTTCCGGCCGGGCAAGGACGACACCCCGCAGAAACTGGCGATCACCCGCGGCGGGGACGGCTCGCCGGAGAAGGTCGATCGGCGCAGCGCTGACCTCGGCCGAGCAGGTGGCGTTCTCGAAGGACGGCCTGGAGATCGCCTTCATCGCGGGGGGCGACCTCTGGGTGATGGACACGGAATTGCTCGAACCGAAGCAGGTCACCAACACACCCGAGGAAGAGCGCGACCCCGTCTTCTCGCCCGATGGTGACGCCCTGCTCGTGGTCAGCGACCAGGAGGGGCAGTCCGACGTCTACCGCGTGGAGAAGGCCGAGCCGGGCGCCTTCTGGTGGCAGAATTCGACCTTCAAGACCGAACGCCTCACCCGCGATGTCGAGGTCGAAGCCGACCTGAAATGGTCGCCCGACGGCTCCAGGGTCGCGTTCGTCAGGGGACGCGGCGACCTCTGCGTGATGGACCCGAAGGGGAAGGGCGCGAAGGCGGTCGTCAAGTCGTGGGACCACCCGGAGTTCGACTGGTCGCCCGACGGGCAATGGCTCGTGTATTCTCAGGCGGATCAGGACTTCAATCGGGATATCTACATCGTGGATGTCGATGGGGCCAGGCCACCGGTCAACGTGTCGCGGCATCCCGACGTTGACTCCGACCCGGCCTGGTCGCCCGACGGCAAGACGATCGCCTTCACCGGGCGCCGCGGCAATAACGAGGTCGACATCTACTATGTCTTCGTCAAGAAGGACGACGACGAGAAGGAGTCTCGCGATCGGACGATCGAGAAGGCCGTCGAGAAGATCACCAAGGCCCGCAGGAAGGCGGCGACGAAGAAGGCCGACGACGCGACCAGGGGCGACGACGCGAGCCGGCCCGAGAAGAAATCGGTCAAGGTGGCGATCGATTTCGACGGCATCCACGAGCGCGTCCGTCATGTCGCGCTCCCGGACGTGACGGAGACCGGCCTGTTCTGGTCGCCCGACTCGAAGCGGCTGGCGTTCTCCGCCACGATCGACGGCCGGAGGGGGCTGTTCACGATCGAGCCCCCCGACGAGCTCCGGCCCAGGCCACTCGGGTCGCTGATGCTCACGCAAGCCCGGTGGCTGGAGCCGGGGAACCTCGTCGTCGGCCTCTCGGCCGGTTCGCCCGCGAGCTTCGCCGGGGGCGGCGGAGGAGGTGGAGGGGGTTCACCGGCGGCCCCGGCGAGCCCGGCGCGGACGATGGCCGCCGCCGCGGCGCGGGGCGGCGACTCCGGCGCCGCCGCGGGGGAGACGGCGTCTATCGCGTGAGGGCCCGACAGGAGGTCGACCTGCCCCGGAAGTATCGCGCCGCGTTCGAGCTGGCGTGGCGACATATGCGCGACCAATTCTATGATGAAAGGCTGGGCAATCGTAACTGGGACGCGATCCGACGGAAGTATGCCGACGCCGCGGCCGAGGCCCCCGATCCCGACGGCCTGGCCACGGTGGTCAACCTGATGCTCGGCGAGCTGAATGGGTCGCACCTCGGGTACACGGCGACCTCGGGCCGGGTCACCGCGCGTCCCGGTCCCGGGCGCGGCCCCCGCGACCCCGCCGACACGCTGGAACGCCGTGACGGCCCACCTGGGGCTCCGATTCGTGTCGGCCTATCGAGGCCCGGGCCTCAAGGTCAAGGACGTGATCGTCAACAGCCCGGCCGATCGCAAGAAGAGCAAGATCGAGCCGGGCGAGATCGTCCTGAGCATCGACGGCACGACCGTCGATCCATCGATGGACCTGACCAGGGTGCTGAACGGACCGATCGATCGCGACATCCGCCTGCTCGTCCGCGACCCCGCCGGCAAGGAGCGGACCGTCACCCTGCGGCCGATCTCCTATGGTGCCCTGGGCCGGCTCCTCTACGAGCAATTCATCAAGGATTGCCGCAAGTCGGTGGACGCGGCGTCGAAGCGACGCCTGGGCTATCTCCACATCCGGGGCATGGATTTCCCGAGCTTCCATCGCTTCGAACAGGAGCTCTACGCGGTCGGATCGGGCAAGGACGGCCTGATCATCGACGTGCGGAACAATGGCGGCGGCTCGACGACGGACCACCTCCTCACCGCGCTGACGCAGCCCGTCCACGCGATCGCCGTGCCGCGCGGGGGAGTCCCGGGATATCCCCAGGACCGGATGATCTACGCGACCTGGAACAAGCCGATCGTCGTCCTCTGCAACCAGAACAGCTTCAGCAATGCGGAGATCTTCAGCCACGCGATCAAGACCCTGAAGCGCGGCCGGCTCGTCGGCGTCCCTACCGCCGGCGGCGTCCTCTCCACCGGAGGGACCGGGATCATGGATGTCGGGTTCCTCCGGCTGCCGACGCGAGGGTGGTACACCCTCAACGACGGCGAGGACATGGAGCTCCACGGGGCGGTCCCCGACCAGATCATCTGGCCGGAGCCGGGCGAGATGCCCGCCGGCAAGGATGTGCAGTTGAACAAGGCCGTGGAAGTCCTGCTGAGGGACGTGGATGCGTTCCTGGCAAGGCCCCGGCCCCGGCTGAAGAAATCGAGCGAGAGATGACCCGCGCCCATGCGCGACGTTGCGCGTCGGGTCGAGCGGAGGTCTCCAACGGCCACAACCCGGGATAAAATTTCGGGGATCGGGGCAGTATTCGCTGAGGGGATGAGTTCCCACGAAGCTCCAGCGAGAAAGCCCGAGTGCATGGCGAACCTGACGACACCATCACTGGCCCGGCAGATCGAGTCGCTCTTCGGCGGCGGATCGGTCAGCGGGCTCTCCGACCGGCAACTCCTCGATCGATTCGTCGCCGGTCGCGAAGCCGATGCGGAGGCCGCCTTCGCCGCGATCGTGGCGCGCCATGGGCCGATGGTCCTGGACGTCTGCCGGCTGCTCCTGCGCGACCGCCACCACGCTGAAGACGCCTTCCAGGCCGTCTTCCTCGTCCTGGCCCGCCGGGCGCAATCCGTCCGCGACCCTGACCTGCTGGCCAACTGGCTCTACGGGGTCACGCTCCGGACGGCCCGCAAGGCCAGGGCCCGGCTCGCCCGCCATCGCAAGAAGGAGCAGGAGTCCATGAACGGCCCCGGTCGCGTCGCCCCGGCCGATGAGCGGTCGATCGACTGCGAACAGGCCGAGGCCCTGCACGTCGAGATCGAACGATTGCCGAGCTCGTTCCGCCTGCCGGTGGTCCTCTGCTACTTCGAGGGCCTCACGCTCGACGAGGCCGCCCGGCGCTTGCGATGCCCGGCCGGCACGCTCCGCAGCCGGCTGGCGCGGGCGCGGGACAAGCTCCGCCGCGGCCTTAACCGCCGCGGCGTCGTCTTGCCCGTCGCGACGCTCGCCGCGGCGCTGGCACCGCGATCCGCGTCGGCGTCGATCTCATCCCCCCTGTGTGACATCACGACCCGGGCCGCGATGGACTTCGCGGCCGGACAGGCCGTCTCGCCTTCGGCGGCGGCCCTGGCCCGGGAGGTGCTGAGATCCATGCTGATCCACAAGCTGAAACTCACCGCGCTAACCCTGCTCTGCCTCGGCACCCTCGCCGCCGGCACGGGCTTCGTCGGCCAGGCGCCAGTGCGTCAGGCTGGAAAGCCCGACCTACGCCAGATCGCCGCGAAGCCCGACGACGCGAACCCGAAGCCGGCCCCGGGCCGGATGTTCGTGACCGGTCGCGTGCTCGACCCGTCGAGCAAGCCGGTGCCATCGGCGACGGTGATGGTCTACGCGTTGCTCAAGTCGCTGGGGTGTAGCGATCGGGGCGAGATTTGGCCGTCCGCGATCGGCCGGGCGGCGAGCGACGGATCGGGCCGGTTCCGGCTCGACGCGACGCGCACCTCATCGTCGCGTCATATGGAATTCGGCGCGGTCGCCCTGGCGCCGGGTTATGGCGCCGGCTGGGTCGAGCTCGACCCCGACGCCGAGCAACCCACCAGCGACATCATGCTCCGGCCCGAGCAGGTGATCCAGGGCCGCCTGTTCGACGTCCGGGGCCGGCCCGCCGGCGGCGTCGCGATCTCGGTCGAGAGCATGGGCACGATTGTCGCCGACGAGCTCGAAGGTCCTTCCTTCTTCCGGGCCAAGCCGGGCGACCTACCGGCCTGGCCTCGGCCGGCGACCTCCGACGCCGACGGCCGGTTCACGATCCGAGGCGCGGGGCGGGGCCTCCGGGTCGGTCTTGCGATCGATCACCCGCAATTCGCCAGGCAGAGGACCCATATTCATACGGATGGATCCTCGGAGATCAAGGATGTGACGATGGCCGTGGAACCGGCCCGGATCATCGCCGGGCGCGTGACCTATGCCGACACCGGCCAGCCCGCCCCCCATGCCGTGGTCGAGATCATGACCCATGCCGATCGGAGCGCGACCTATGCGGGTGAAATCGAGACCGATGACCGGGGGCATTTCCGCATCAATCCCGGGTCGGGCCATCGCTATATCCTCACCGCCTTTCCTCCCGAGCGGCAGCCCTATCTGAACGTCGATCAGGACCTGGAATGGCCCAAGGGAGCGATCGAGCATTCCGTGGACCTGGCCTTGCCGCGGGGCATCCTCGTCCGCGGCCGGGTCACCGAGGAGGGGTCCGGCGAGCCCATCGCGGGGGCGAGGGTCGGCTATATCTCCAACCCGAACCGGGATCCGCAGTCGGGCGCCTGGAATACCCACGCGACGACCGCGGCGGACGGATCCTTCCAGTTCGGAGTCATGCCCGGTCCGGGCTATCTCACCGTCCGGGGCCCGAGCGAGGACTACGTATTCCGGGAGATCGGCCAGCGCATGGCGCTCGCCGGTCAACCGGGCGGGCAACGCCTCTACGCGCATGCCTTCCACGCCCTGACCTTGAAGCCGGGCAGCTCGGATCAGGACGTCGCCATCGCGCTCCGGCCGGGCGCCGCCGTGAAGTGCCGGGTCGTCGGGCCGGACGGCCAGCCCGTCCGGAACGCCCTGGTGTACAGCCGCGTCATCCTCCAGCCGAGCTGGATCTCCTGGCTCTTCTGGACGGCGCTTTATCGCGGCGATGCGGTGCGGGATGGGTCCTTCGTTGTGCACGGCCTGCCCGATGACGCCGAGGTCCCCGTCTACTTCCTGGATGCCAGGCACAACCTCGGGGCCACCGCGATGCTCTCGGGCCGGTCGGCGGCGGACGGAGCGGTGACCGTCCGGCTCCAGCCCTGCGGCGCCGCACGGGCTCGGCTCGTCGACCCCGCCGGCAAGCCGGTCGCCGGATCGCGCGACGACTACGGGTCTCACATGACCGTGATGGTCGTGACGCCAGGACCGATCCTCGGCAGCCAGGATCCGGCCGACAAGGACCGCCTGGCGGCCGATCAGGACTTCGTCGCCCGGTGCGACCCGATCCATTACCCGAAGGGCCTGATCTCCGACGCCCGGGGCCAGCTCGCCCTGCCGGCGTTGATCCCGGGCGCCACGTACCGCATCTACGACGCCACGATCGGCGATGGGGCCAATCCTCGGCTCCGCAAGGAATTCACCGTCAAGCCCGGCGAGACCCTCGACCTTGGCGATATCCTGATCGAGAAACCCAGGACGTGACGGATCGCATGATCCCGCCCGGGTTTCCGGCGTGTCTCCGAGATTTCCGGGCACAACCCGGGATAAGAGGGCCGGCGGCGTCACAGTATCTAGCGAGGGGATGAGGAGAAGTCGGGCAGAGGCCGACCGTGGGTTGTAGGGTGGAAGAAATCCACCGATGTACCGGCTTGGCACTCGGTGGGTTTCACCCACCCTACAGGACTCGGTGTTCATCGATTTTACCAATGAGCAATGATCTGGCAACAGGATCCGTGGTCCGACAGCTCGGGTCGCTCTTCGAGGGCGGCTCGGTCGCCGGGCTGTCCGACCGGCAGCTCCTGGAGCGGTTCACCGCGCAGCGAGATGCCGCCGGAGAAGCCGCGTTCGCCGCATTGGTGACCCGGCACGGGCCGATGGTCCTGGACGTCTGCCGGCAGCTCCTCGGCGACCGGCACCATGCCGAGGATGCCTTCCAGGCCGTCTTCCTGGTGTTGGCCCATAAGGCCCGGTCGATCCGCGACCCCGACCTGCTGGGAAACTGGCTGTACGGGGTGGCGCTGCGGACGGCTCGATGCCACAAGCTCCAGATCGCGCGTCGGCGGAAGAGAGAGGAGGGCGACGCCATGCGGCATTCGGGTCCGGGCTCGTCCGCCGCGGTCGAGCCGATGGTCCCGCCGGCCGAACAGCCGGCGATCGACCGCGAACAGGCCGAGGCCCTGCACGTCGAGATCGAACGATTGCCGAGCTCGTTCCGCCTGCCGGTGGTCCTCTGCTACTTCGAGGGCCTCACGCTCGACGAGGCGGCACGGCGGTTGCGATGCCCGGCCGGCACGCTCCGTAGCCGGCTGGCCCGGGCGCGGGAGAAGCTCCGACGCGGCCTCACCCGCCGCGGCGTCGTCTTGCCCGCCGCGGCTCTGGCCACCGCGCTGGCACCACGATCCGCCTCGGCGTCGATCTCATCCCCCCTGTGTGACATCACGACCCGGGCCGCGTTGAAATTCGCGGCCGGACAGGCCGCCGCCGGGACCGTCTCGGCCTCGGCGACGGCCCTTGCCCAGGAGGTATTGAGATCCATGCTGCTCCACAAGCTGAGATCCCTCGCGACGACTCTGCTCTTCGTCGGTGCGGTCACCGCCGGCGCGGGATACTGGAACCATTCCCTGGCGATGAAGGACGAACCCGTGAAGACCCAGGCGCCGCGGATTGCGACGAGATCCGAGCCGCGCAACCCGACCAAACCCGATCCCTCGGCCCCGCGCCGGATGACCGTCGTCGGTCGCGTGCTGGATCCCGACGGCAAGCCGGTCAAAGGCGCGACCATCGACGTGGTGGGACGGCCCCGCAAGGTCTGGGTCGGCGCGTCCGAATCGGACGATTCACTCAGCGTGCTCGGTCAGGGCGAGACCGACGGCGACGGCCGCTACCACATGGAGGCGGCCCGCACCTCGTCCACGGGCTTTTTCGAGGTGATCGCCCTCGCGGGCGCACCGGGGTTCGGATCCCGACGGGCCAAGCTCAATCCCGACGCCGAGCAACCCTCGGCCGAAGTCCGGCTCCAACCCGAGCAGGTCGTGCGCCTCAAACTCGTGGACCTCAGCGGCATGCCGGCTGCTGGCGTCGAGGTCGGCGTCCTGGGCATGCCCCGAGAGGTCCGCGCCGGTCCGCGACCGACGAAGACCGACGACCGGGGAAGGCTCATCCTCTCGGGGGTCGGCCGCGACCTCGCTTTCGGCCTGTCCATCCGCGACCCGCGCTATGCCCGGCAGGATCCGTTCATCCCGGCGGGTCCCAGGGACAAGGAGATCACCATCGCGCTCGAACCGGCCAAGCTCATCGAGGGTCGGGTCCTGGCCGCCGACACCGGCAAGCCGATCCCCAACGCGGTGGTCTCCGCGACGACCCGCGTCCAGAACGAACACGCCAACGGGTTCTTCACGGCCAAATTCCGCGCCGACGCCGAGGGCCGGTTCCGGATGAACCCCATCGCCGGCGAATTCTATACCCTCGGTGCTTTCCCGACCGGCGGCGAGCCCTATTTGATCCAGCAAGACGAGTTGAAGTGGGCCAAGGGCGCCGTCAAGGCGAATCACGACCTCAAGCTGCCCCGCGGCGTCTCGATCCGCGGCAAGGTGACCGAGCAGGGGACGGGGCGTCCGCTGGCCGGGTCGAGCATCCAGTTCCTACCCATCCGAGGCGATGACAGGGTGCTCTCGGGCTGGCAGGCGACCGTGGCCAGCCGGGACGACGGATCGTTCCAGATCGCGGTGCCGGCCGGCAAGGGACATCTCCTCGTCTTCGGCCCGACCCCCGACTACATCCTCGCGGAGATCGGCTCCAATCGCCTCTACGCCGATCGCCCCGGCGGGATGCGCCATCACGGGCACGCCATCATCGCCTATGAGGCCAGGACCGGCGATCGACCGCTCGAGGTCTCCGCGTCGCTCCGGCCCGGCGTGACGATCAAGGGGCGAGTCGAAGGGCCCGGCGGCCAGACGGTGACCGAGGCATCCCTGATCACGACGCTCCACATCGAGGCGTTCAACCCGGAATGGCGCGGCGATTTTCAGGTCCCGATCCGCGACGGCCGGTTCGAGCTCCACGGGCTGGCGCCGGAGGCGTCGGCACGCGTCTTCGTCCTCGACGCCGAGCATCAATGGGGCGCCTCCGTCGACCTCTCCGGCAAGCAAGCCGGCGAGGACGTGACCATCCGCCTCCAGCCCTGCGGCCAGGCCAGGGCGCGATTCGTCGGGCCCGACGGCAAGCCCGTCGCCAAACACCGACCGCACATCGAGTTCGTCGCCACGCCCGGCCCGAGCCGGTATAGCCGGAACGCGCAAGACCAGGAGGCACTGTCGGCCGACGCGGAATTCATGGCCAACGTCGACCGCAAGCATTACTGGGACGGTCCGCTCGCCGACGCCGAGGGCCGCGTCACGCTGCCCGACCTGATCCCCGGGGCATTGTACCGGATCATCGACTTCTCGACGGTCCGTGACCAAGATAAAGGGATCCAGATCCGCAAGGATTTCACCGTCAAGCCCGGCGAGACGCTCGACCTGGGCGATATCCGGATCGAGAAGCCGCAGGCGCGATGATTCGTGGCGAGTTGAGGCGGGAAATCCGTGATCGCAGGCTCAGTAGGGTGCTCTGCGAGCACCATCCCAGAAGACCCGGTGCTCGCAGAGCACCCTACCAGCGGAGGCACACCATGCCGAAATCGGCAACCGATTCCCCCTGGGCCCGCCTCGAGCCGAAGCCGGACGACCCGTGGGACCTCCGCAAGGCGGCCCACCTCCACCGTCGCGCCGGCTTCGGCGCCACGCGGGCGGAGCTCGTCCGCGACGTCGAGGCCGGCCCCGAGGCCAGCGTCGACCGCCTCTTCCACCCGCCCCAGCTCCCCACCGAGGACCTCGAGGCGATCGACGGCCTGCGACAGACGGCGCGATCCTCGTCGAACCTCGACCTGCTCAAGGTCTGCTGGCTCAACCGCATCCTCCACGGGCCCGACCCGCTCCGCGAGAAATTGACCCTCTTCTGGCACGGCCACTTCGCCACGAGCAACAAGAAGGTCGATTCGGTCGCGCTGATGGACCAGCAGAACGAGACGTTGCGGGCGCACGCCCTCGGCGGATTCGCCGCGATGCTCGAAGCGATCGTCGCCGACCCGGCCATGCTCGTCTGGCTCGACGGCGGGACCAGCAAGAAGGACAAGCCCAACGAGAACTTCGCCCGCGAGTTCCTCGAGCTCTTCACCCTGGGCGCCGGGCATTACACCGAGCGCGACATCCGCGAGGCCGCCCGGGCGTTCACCGGCTGGGTCCGCCAGGATTCCCGGGGCGGCCTCCAGGAGACGCCGAAGTTCGCCTTCGAACCCACGCAGGTCGCGGAGGGAACGATCAACTTCCTCGGCAAGACAGGGCCCTGGGCGCCGGCCGACATCGTCCGGATCGTCCTCGATCGCCCCGAGGCCGCGGCCTTCCTGCGCGCAAGCTCTACCGCCATTTTGTCAGCGAGGCCGGCGCGCCCGGCCCCGAGCTGATCGAGCCGCTGGCCGCCGAGATCCGTCTACACGACTTCGCGATCGGGCCGATCGTGGAGCTCATCCTCAAATCGCGGCAATTCTATTCGCGATCGGTCCATCGCCAGCGGATCAAGTCGCCGGTCGAGTTCAGCGCGGGGCTGCTCCGGATGCTCGAGGTCCCGCGGCCGGCGATCAACCCGCTGGCGCTCTCGGCCGCCTGCGACGCGCAGGGCCAGGAGCTCTTCGCCCCGCCGAATGTCGAGGGCTGGGTCGGCGGCCCGATCTGGATCAATAGCGCCACGCTCCTGGAGCGGACCAACTGGGCCGCCGACGTCGTCTGGGGACGGTCCGAGAACGGACTCTCCCCCTTCGACCCCAACGCATGGGCCGCCCGCCACAACCTCGACGCCGCCCGCACCGCCGCGGCCCTCGCCGACCTGCTGCTCCAGGGCGACCTCGGCGACGACGCCCGCCGCCTGACCCTCGACGCCGGCCGCGACGGCAGCCCGAATGGGCTACGCAAGGCGCTCCAACGAATCGTCAACTGCCCCGAGTTCCAATTGGCTTGATCCCGTAGTTCTGCACTCCTCACCATAGCGATATTGAGAAGACAAATGATTCACCACAGAGTCACAGAGAACACAGAGAAGAGCGGAATTTGAATTCAAATGGTATTTTCTCTGTGCTCTCTGTGACTCTGTGGTGAATCATCTCCGGTCTTCCGTGGTGAAGGAAAAGGAGATTCCCATGCACCCGACTCGCCGCGAGATGCTCCGCCTTGGCCTCGGCTCGTCCGCGCTCCTGGCCTGCGGCCCGACGGTCCCCCTGTTCTTGGCCCGTTCGGCGCATGCCATGGCCGGCGCGGCGAACGCCAAAGGCCGCATCCTGGTCGTGGTCCAGCTCGACGGCGGCAACGACGGCCTGAACACCGTGGTGCCCTATCGCGACGACGAGTATCGCAAGCGACGGCCGAGGATCCAGATCGGGGCAGGGGAGGTGCGGAAGGTTGACGACCACGTCGGGCTCCATCCGTCGCTCGAGGGCTTCTCGAAGCTCCTGGAGCAGCAGCAACTGGCGATCGTCCAGGGCGTGGGCTATCCGAATCCGAACCGGTCGCACTTCGAGAGCATGGCGATCTGGCAGACGGCCCGGCTGGACGCGGACAAGGCGGCGCCCGGCTGGCTAGCCCGGTCGATCGACCGCCGTCCCGGATCCGAAGGGGACGCGGCGGCCCTGCACATCCACGAATCGCTGCCGCTGCCGCAGTCGCTGGCGGGCGGACGGCAGGTGATCCCGTCCCTGGCCCGCCTCGAGCAGTTCCGCCGACGCCTGGGCGTGCCCGAGACGGCCGACCCCGCCGCGCAGGTCGCGGCCCTCGACCGCCTGGCCCGCCAGGACCGCGGCGAGGCCGGCTCGCTCCTCCAGTTCGTCGAGCGATGCTCGGTGATCACGTACGCCAGCAGCGCCCGGCTCGAGCGATTGGGGAATGACAAGTCATCGACGGCATCGACCTATCCCGAGTTCTATGGGCTGGCCCGGCGGCTCCGCCTGATCGCCCAGTTGATCAAGGCCGGCTTATCCACATCGATCTACTACACGCATCTCGACGGCTTCGACACGCACAGCGGCCAGCTCCAGACGCACGCGACCCTGCTTCGCGAACTGAGGACCCTCGCTCGGTGCATTCGTCGGCGACCTGGAGAAATCGGGCGAGTCCGACCGGGTGCTGGTCCTGGCCTTCTCCGAGTTCGGCCGTCGCCTGGGCGAGAACGGCAGCGGCGGCACCGACCACGGCACCGCGGCCCCCGTCTTCCTGCTGGGCAAACCGGTCAAGCCGGGCCTGCACGGGCCCTACCCGGACCTGACCCATCTCGACGACGGCGGCGATCCCAAGCATGCGACCGACTTCCGCGCCGTTTATGCGTCGGTCCTCGACCGATGGCTGGGCGTACCCCATCGCGACATCCTCGGCGCCACCTTCGAGCCGGTGCCGATTCTGGCCTGAGAGGCTGTGAAAGTTTCGATCCGAGGCAACAAATTCCAAATTCCGAATGGATCATTAGCCATCTGGCGACGTTGCCAATTGTCATCATTTTGCAAAACCGGTACTCCCTCAATTTTCTGTTTGACAGAATCCGGTTGTATGCGTTACTTGATGGTGTACCTGTCGGAGAGGGTTCGAGGTCGATCGACAATTCCCGGCTTGATTGCTACGGCCCGCAGGTGCCGGCGCGAGCATTCGGAGGCATCTGCCCGATCTCGCCCGCCAAGGAAGGTGTCCTTTCGTCTCGGAGCGATCGGGATGATTCTCGATCCGGGCGGAGCCGCACCCTCCGAGATTGATCTCGCGAATTCTCAGTAAAGCGACTTGCCGGACCGGATTCGTGCGAACCGCGCCGGCGTGTGTCCGATCCCACAATCCCGGGGGGTTCGGCACCGAGACAACACCCGATACGCCGGAACCCCTCGACGCACCCTCCTTCCCGGGCGAAGCGCCCGGGTTGATGATTCGGGACGTCCGGGTCCGGACACGAGAGCGCCATGCCTATCGCCCGGCGGAAACCGCCGGCATTCGGCCGCGCCGCGCGCGGCTTTCATTCGGCTTTCGAACACCAAGGAGAATCACGATGCGGAACTGGAAATACCTCGCGCTCGCCATCGTCAACGGGGCCATGGGCGTCGGCTCGGGGCGTGCGGAGGTTTGCAACAACTACTGCTCCCTGACCACGGTCAACGTGAACGTGTACATCGTCACGATCAAAGGAGACGTCCGCGCCAATCTCAACCTCAATGCGACGGCGAGCGACCCGGGCCTGAATCCGTTCGAATACGCCATCAAGCACTTCGCCGCGGACGCGAACGGCACCACGACCGTGACCGCGGCGCTGGACAGCAATGGCAACACGGTCGTGACCTTCAAGGGATTGCAGTCGAACGGCACGACCCCGATCTCGCTCAATTCCAGCAATCAATTCTCTTACGGCGCCCATTCCAACGGCCAACCGCACATCGGCCTGGATGGCTCGCATGGCTCCACGATGTCCGGCGGCGGCCCGGCGCTGAACATCATCTCGCAAGGCTTCTCGACCTCGCCCACTTCCACGACCTCCCCCATGCCCGGTTTGTCGGTCTCGGTCGTCAAGCCGCCGATGAGCGGGCCCGTCCATTACATCACGTTCTTCGCCGATGTCACATCCGGTGGGAACACGGTCGGCCAGTGGTTCGAGCTGCCCTATACCAACGGCACGGCCCCGAAGCTGACCCTCACCAACTACACCAACATGAACGAGACGCTGTCGAACGTCGGCTTCATGACGAGTCCGACGCTGATCCCGCTGGATAACTTGAACTTCGGGACCGAGCCCCCTCCCGGCACGCCCGGGAGCACTTTCACCCCGCTCCCGCAGTATGACGGGAACGCATTGACCCCCGGCGACGGGATCGGCGGCGCCGGCGGCACCATCACCACCTCGGGCCTGGTGCCGGAACCTTCGAGCATCATCCCTCTGGCCACGGGGCTGGTCGTGGTGGCGGGGTACTTCGGACTGCGTCGCGTCTCCGCGCGGCCAGGCCGGACGACCCGGGCCGCCTGACGTGTCCAGGCCGGCCGATCCGATCGATCCGTCTTCGGCCCGGTCCATCCCGTCGGCCGGCGCCGCCCGTGATCGCGCAGGCCCGCGGCGCACGGCTCGAACGCCCGGGGCAGGATATCGGCCGCGGCGAGTCCAACCACGGCACCGCGGCCCCCGTCTTCCTCCCGTGCAGGCCCGATCAAGCCGGCCTGCACGGGCCCTACCCGGACCCGACCCACCTCGACGATCGTGGCGACCCCAAGCACGCGACCGACTCCCGCCCCGTCTCTGCCTCCGTACTCGACCGATGGCCGGGCGTCCCCCTCGCGACATCCCGGCGCGGCCTTCGAGCCGGTGCCGGTTGCTGCGAGGGTGATGACATTGCACGGCCTTCGCTCGCGGTGGTATAAGCAGACATACGGTGATCAAGAAGCCATCGCAGGATCCTGTACGTGCGCGTCCTGAGCCATCGCCGACTTCGAGAGTTTTGGGAGGCACATCCTGACGCTCAGACTCCCCTCGATGCGTGGCACAAACGTGCAGAGCGGGCAGAATGGCGGAATTTCGCCGAACTCCGAGCAGACTACGCCATGGCCGATCTGGTCGAACCTTACGTAGTGATCAATATCGGAGGGAACAAGTACCGGCTGATCCTGGAGATCTTCTTTGAAAGCGGAGTGATCCTCGTGCGGCACATCCTCACCCACAAGGAATATGACCTCGGTCGGTGGAAAAAACCGCCCGCTTCACAGGGCTCAGTCCAGAGGAAGGACCGAAAGCCGAAAGGATCTTGACAACGCGATGCCCGGCCGCCTTTCCCCGATTCCTGTGAAATCCGTCGCCCCGGCCAAGCCGAAGTATCTCGCCTTGGTGCGCAAGTTCCCGCTCCGGCTGATTCGATCGGAAGAAGAAAACGATGCGGCCCTGGCAGTGCTCGAATCGCTAGGCGAACGCCAGCGAGAGAAATCCCTCGCGCCCGAGGAACACGAATACATCGCGGTATTGGCCAAGCTCATCGAGGACTATGAGGACTCACGATATCCGCGCGGTCCGGTCTCTAGCTCGGCGATGCTCGCTCACTTGATCGAGGCCAAAGGCATCACTCAGGCCCGGCTCGCCGCCGATACGGGGTTGTCCGAATCCACGGTATCGCAACTCGTCCGCGGCCCCCGGGCGCCCGGCGCAGGCAGATCCAAATCCTCGCGCGCTATTTCGAGGTCGACCCCATCCTGCTCCAGGGGGATTGAGTATCACAAAAGGCGGGGTGAGAAGAGCTTCCGATCGGCGGGCCGATCCTCGTCCAGGGCACGCTTCAGCTCAGCCAGGGTTTCTCGCTGTTCCTGCTCACCCTCGGGCCGGCACCAGCTCTCGATCAACGCGAGGACGGCTTGATCGGACCGCTCCCGCTCTTGCAAGATGGCCTCGTCCGTCGACGAGCGCGGCCTTGGTTTCTTGGCCATGGATTCCTCCAATCTCGATAAGCTATACCGAGGCGAACCGCACCCTGTCACGACAGCAGGAACTCGAGGTCATCGCGGGTGAGGTTCTGGATGACGCCCTTGTTGTCGGCGTTGAGGATGGCGTCGGCCAGGTCGCGCTTCTTCTGCTGGAGCTCGATGATCTTCTCCTCGACCGTGTCGCGGCAGATCAGCCGATAGGCGAACACGTGCTGCGTCTGGCCGATCCGGTGCGATCGGTCGAATGGATTGCTTCCCTCGATCGGAGGTCCGGATCCGACCTGGCGCCAGCAGCCGGGCAAGGACCGACCGTCATCGGTGACCACCGATTCTGAGCTACGCGATCCGCACCGGATTGCGGGCAAAGCCACAAGGCCGTCGATCGCGCGGACGCCCGATCGGCCGCGGCGGGTATACAAGGGCCGATCCGGCATGATAGAATCCTGCCGATCCGGTGCCGCCCGCAGGGGCCTCCGGCCTCGAGGGCCTGACGACCGCGCCGAAGCCCCGGGAGCTAGCCACATGGCCGCCATCGCCGCCGAGAGCGACCTGCTCTTCGGTCTGCTCGCACTCCAGAACGGCCTCATCGACCAGGGGCAGCTCGTCGCCGCCTTCCAGGCCTGGACCCGCGACAGGGCTCGCACCCTGGCCGACCACCTCGTCGGGCGCGGCGACCTCGACCACGACCAGCGACTCGGCATCCAGGCCATGGTCGGCTTGCACCTGAGGAAGCACGGCGGCGACCCGGCCCGCAGCCTCGCGGCCATGCCCGCCGGACCCTCCACCCGCGAGTCGCTCGCCGCCATCGGCGACCTCGACCTCGATCGCATCATCGCCCGGCTCGCCTCCGGCACCGATCCCGACCCCGACCGCACCGCCAGCTACGCCGTCGGCTCGGCCACTTCCGACGGGCTGCGGTTCCGCGTCCTCAGGCCCCACGCCAAGGGCGGACTCGGCGCCGTCTTCGTCGCGCTCGACGCCGAGCTCCACCGCGAGGTCGCACTCAAGCAGATCCTCGACCTCCACGCCGACGACCCCAACAGCCGCGCTCGATTCCTCCTCGAGGCCGAGATCACCGGCGGACTCGAGCATCCCGGCATCGTCCCGGTCTACGGACTCGGGACCTACGCCGATGGCCGGCCCTACTACGCCATGCGGTTCATCCGCGGCGACAGCCTCAAGGAGGCCGCCGACGCCTTCCACGCCGACGCTTCCCTCCGCCACGACCCCGGCCGACACTCGCTCGAGCTGCGCAAGCTCCTCCGACGGTTCACCGACGTCTGCGACGCCATCGACTACGCCCACAGCCGCGGCGTCCTCCACCGCGACCTCAAGCCCGGCAACATCATCGTCGGCAGGCACGGCGAGACCCTTGTCGTCGACTGGGGGCTGGCCAAGGCCGTCGGACGGCTCGAGCCGGCGGTCGACTCCGGCGAGCGGGTCCTGGTCCCCTCCTCGGCCAGCGGCTCCGCCGAGACCCTGCCCGGCAGCGCGTTGGGCACGCCGGCCTACATGAGCCCCGAGCAGGCCGAGGGCGACCTCGAGCACCTGGGCGCCCGGTCGGACGTCTACAGCCTGGGCGCCACGCTCTACTACGTCCTGACCGGCCGCCCGCCGGTCGCGGGCGACCTCCACGAGGTCATCCGCGCCGTGCAGCGGGGCGATGTCACGCCGCCGCGGCGGCACGACCCGACGATCGACCGGGCGCTGGAGGCCGTCTGCCTCAAGGCGATGGCCCACCGCCAGGCCGACCGCCACGCCTCGCCGCGGGCCCTGGCCGAGGACCTCGAGCGCTGGATGGCCGACGAGCCGGTCTCGGCCTGCGCGAGCCGATCTCCCGACGGCCCGCCGCTGGGCCAGGCGCAATCGGACCGCGGTCACCGCGGCGGCCGTCGCGGTCCTGGTGGGGCTGGTCGGCCTGGTCGGCATCGCGGTGGTCCAGAGGAGGGCGAATCTCGACCTGACAGCGGCGAATGCGGCCCTGGACGTGCAACGCGTCCGAGCCGAGGACCGCGAGGCCCGGGCGATCGAGGCGGTGGAGAAGTTCCGCGACGCGGTCGCCAACGAGCCGGAGTTGAAGAACACCCCGGCGCTGGAAGACCTCCGCAAGCGGCTGTTGAGAGAGCCGCTGGCCTTCTTCCATGCGCTCCACGACCGCCTCCAGGCCGATGGCGACACCCGTCGCGAATCGCTGGCCCGTTTGGCGAAGGCGAGCTTCAACCTGGGCAATCTGACATACGAGATCGGCGACCGGCAAGATGCGCTGATCGCACATCGAGAAGCGTTGGCGATCTTTCGGAAGCTGGCCGACGCCAACCCCTCCATCTCCGAGTTCCAGAGCCGCCTGGCGGCCAGCCACGGCAACATCGGCCTGCTGCTGAGAGACACCGGCAAGCCGGTCGAGGCGTTGAAGGCGTACGAGTCGGCGCTGGCGATCTTTCGGAAGCTGGCCGACGCCAACCCCTCCATCTCCGAGTTCCAGAGCCGCCTGGCGGCCAGCCACAACAACATCGGCCTGCTGCTGAGAGACACCGGCAAGCCGGTCGAGGCGTTGAAGGCGCACGACCGGCGCTGGCGATCCGGCGGAAGCTGGCCGACGCCAACCCATCGGTCTCCGACTTCCAGAGCGCCCTGGCCGACAGCCACAACAACATCGGCCTGCTGCTGAGAGACACCGGCAAGCCGGTCGAGGCGTTGAAGGCGCACGACTCGGCGCTGGCGATCTTTCGGAAGCTGGCCGACGCCAACCCCTCCGTCTCCGAGTTCCAGAGCCACCTGGCGGCCAGCCACAACAACATCGGCCTGCTGCTGAGAGACACCGGCAAGCCGGTCGAGGCGTTGAAGGCGTACGACTCGGCGCTGGCGATCCGGCGGAAGCTGGCCGACGCCAACCCATCGGTCTCCGACTTCCAGAGCGCCCTGGCCGACAGCCACAACAACATCGGCCTGCTGCTGAGAGACACCGGCAAGCCGGTCGAGGCGTTGAAGGCGCACGACTCGGCGCTGGCGATCCGGCGGAAGCTGGCCGACGCCAACCCATCGGTCTCCGACTTCCAGAGCCGCCTGGCGATCAGCCACAGCAACATCGGCGTCCTGCTGAGCGAAACCGGCAAGCCGGCCGAGGCGTTGAAGGCGTACGACTCGGCGCTGGCGATCCGGCGGAAGCTGGCCGACGCCAACCCCTCCGTCTCCCACTTCCAG
Organism: uncultured Planctomycetota bacterium; assembly: GCA_963777695.1. Classification (GTDB taxonomy): domain Bacteria; phylum Planctomycetota; class Planctomycetia; order Isosphaerales; family Isosphaeraceae; genus CAVZRC01. The sequence continues at coordinate 2,449,597 of CAVZRC010000004.1, read as the reverse complement.
AGCGCCCTGGCCGACAGCCACAACAACATCGGCGACCTGCTGAGCGAAACCGGCAAGCCGGCCGAGGCGTTGAAGGCGCACGACTCGGCGCTGGCGATCCGGCGGAAGCTGGCCGACGCCAACCCCTCCGTCTCCCACTTCCAGACGCCCTGGCCGACAGCCACAACAACATCGGCGCCCTGCTGAGCGAAACCGGCAAGCCGGCCGAGGCCTTGCAGGCGTCCGAGTCGGCGCTGGCGATCAAGCGGAAGCTGGCGCGGGAGCATCCCGAATCGCCCGACTTCGCGAGCGACCTGGGCGGAACCCTGAATAACCTGGCGCTGATCGACCTGGATGCGAAACGATTCGAGCAGGCCCGCGCCCGGCTTCGAGAGGCCGTCGCGTGGCAGCGGAAGGCCCTGGCCTCCAATCCCGCGAACCCGACCTATCGGAAGTTCATGTCTATCCACTTCAACAACCTGATCAAGGCGGCCCGAGGGCTGGGCGACCACGAAAGCGTGGCCGAGGCGGAGCGTGGACAGGCGACGCTCCGCGATTCGGAACCGACGTTGATCGCCCTCGACACCCGGCTGGCCGCGATCCTCCGAGGTGGTCAACGGCCAGGGGGCAACCCCGAACGGCTCCGGCTCGCCCAGCGGGCCTACGACAAGGCACTCCACGACGCCGCGGCGAAGCTCTGGGCCGACGCCCTCGACACCGATCCGAAGCTGGCCGAGGATCGCCAGCCCGAGACTCGCTACAACGCCGCCTGCGCCGCGGCGCTGGCCGGGTGCGGCCAGGGGAAGGACGACCCGGCCCCCGACGACGCGGCGAAGGCGAGACTCCGCGAGCAGGCCCGAGCCTGGCTGAAGGCCGAGCTGGCCGCGTGGGACAAGGTGCTGGCGACAGGCCCGGATCAGTCCAGGGCGGTCGTGGCCCAGACCCTCCAGCACTGGCAAGAAGATGCCGATCTGGCCGGTCTTCGCGAGCCCGACGCGCTGGAGAAGCTGCCCGAGGCCGAGCGGAAGGGATGGCGGCAGTTGTGGGCGGAGGCGGCCGAACTCCTCAAGAGGGCCCGGGGCAATCGCCCCTGACCCGAGGCAGCCTCCCCCGACGCGACGCCGTCTCCCGGAGGGGCAAGAAGGGCGCCACGACCTGACCCGCCTCGACGACGGCGGCGACCTCAGCCACGCCACCGACTTCCGCGCCGTCTCTGCCTCCGCACTCGACCGATGGCTGGGCGTACCCCATCGCGAGATCCTCGCGCGAGCTTCGAGCCGGTGCTGCGAGGATGACGGAGTCGCGGGCAGGCGAACGCAGGTCCCTTCATGCTGACCGCAGTTTGGAGAAGAACCACGCAATCGAAAGACCGCGCCGGGAATGCCGGGGATCATAAGGTCTTCCGTACACGCCTGTCCTTCCGGACTTCATCACGAACATCGGTCAAGAACTGGACGAGTCCTCATCGGTCATCCCGCTCTCTTCGATCTCACGTCGGACGGGCTCAAGGATCTCGTCCAAGTAACTCGAGGGTCGCGGCAAGGAAACCGTAGGAACTCCACCAGTCGTTACGACGTCCCGCTCCACGACCTCGCGAATGAGACCTTCCACAGTCTGCCCGTTCGCGATGGCTCGCTCGCAGAGTTCTCGCTCGGTTTCGGGAGGGAAGTCTCGAGTGATCGACATGGTTCCCCTATGTCTTCGCCCATGGCTCATGGTAAGGGACGCGGAATCTCGATCACGTTCGCATAGCGTCTCAAATGAAGGGCGTTTGTCGTGGCGATCACGACGTTGACCCCCCGGGCTTTTTCAGCCCGCGTAAACTTTATCCCTCGATGAGTCCGATTCAAGCGGAGGAAGGTTCGGGCTTGTGCCGCCAGGAGACAGTCCGCATCCAATGCTTCGGGCGATGCCGTGGGCCGGCCTTTGCGGTGCGCATCGGCCCAGAGTTCTGCAGCGGTCTGGATCGTCTCTTTGAGAAGCGGAATGTAGGGCAGTTGTCGGATCAACTCATCGAGACGTTCGAGCCCCTCTCCTTTCTCCACACGCATCAACTCACGCCGAACCTCAAAATCCGCAATCGCCGGAATGCAGAAGCGGCTCTTCTCCTTCGATTCGCCCTGATACCAATCCTTACAAATCCTTGCGTCCTCGCCGCCTGTTGGATGAGTGACCAATCCCAGGGGACCGGTGTCGAGAAGAATTACCTTGATCATCGACATCCCACGGGAAGAGCTTCCGATCGGCGGGCCGATCCTCGTCCAGGGCACGCTTCAGCACAGCCAGGGTTTCTCGCTGTTCCTGCTCACCCTCGGGCCGGCACCAGCTCTCGATCAACGCGAGGACGGCTTGATCGGACCGCTCCCGCTCTTGCAAGATGGCCTCGTCCGTCGACGAGCGCGGCCTTGGTTTCTTGGCCATGGGTTCCTCCAGTCTCGATTAGCCCTGCCAAGGCGAACCGGGCCCCTCTCACGACAGCAGGAACTCGAGGTCGTCGCGGGTGAGGTTCTGGATGACGCCCTTGTTGTCGGCGTTGAGGATGGCGTCGGCCAGGTCGCGCTTCTTCTGCTGGAGCTCGATGATCTTCTCCTCGACCGTGTCGCGGCAGATCAGCCGGTAGGCGAAGACGTGCTGCGTCTGGCCGATCCGGTGCGACCGGTCGATGGCCTGGGCCTCGACGGCCGGGTTCCACCACGGGTCGAGCAGGTAGACGTACTCGGCCGCGGTCAGGTTCAGGCCCAGGCCGCCGGCCTTGAGGCTGATCAGGAAGATCGGGCAGTCGGGGTCCGTCTGGAACCGCTCGACCTTGGCGGCGCGGTTGCGGGTCCGGCCGTCGAGGTATTCATAAGTGATCTTCGCCTCGTCGAGCCGCTCGCGGACGATCGCCAGGAAGCTGGTGAATTGCGAGAAGACCAGGATCTTGTGGCCCTCCTCGACGATCTCGGTGATCGACGGGATGAGCATGTCCAGCTTGGCGCTGCCGTGGGCGGCCAGTTCGTCGCTGATGAGCCCCGGGTGGCACGACGCCTGGCGGAGCCGCAACAGCGCCTCGAGGACCTCGATCTTCGAGCGGTTGAGCTCGGCCGCGTCCTTGCGCAAGAGCGCGTCGCGATAGTGGACCCGCAGCTCGTCGTAGCAACGCCTCTGCTCGGGCTCCATGTCGCAGAAGAGCGTCTGCTCGGTCTTCTCCGGCAGGTCCTCGACGACCTGCTGCTTGGTCCGCCGGAGGATGAACGGCCGCAGCGCCTTGGCCAGGAGCACGCGGTCGAGCTCGTCGAGCGATCCCCCGCCGCCGCCGACGTACTTCTTGAAGACCGTATCGCTGCCGAGCATGCCCGGGTTGAGGAACTCGAAGATCGACCAGAGCTCGCCCAGGTGGTTCTCGATCGGCGTGCCGCTGATCGCCAGCTTGTGGCGGCTGCGCAACAGCCGCGCCGCCTTGGCCGACTGGCTCTCGGCGTTCTTGATCGCCTGCGCCTCGTCGAGGATCGCGTAGTCGAACTCGATCGGGGTCAATTCGGCGATGTCGGTCCGCACGGTGCCATAGGTGGTCACGATCAGGTCGTAATCGCGGAAGTTCTCGCGGAGGGCGTGGCGGCCCGAGCCGGTGTAGTCGAGCACGCGGAGCCTCGGCGTGAACTTGGCGGCCTCCTGGAGCCAGTTGAAGACCAGCGACCGGGGGACCACGGCCAGCGACGGCCCCTTGGCCTGCCGGTGGGCCCGCCGCCGCTGCAACAGCGCCAGCACCTGGATCGTCTTGCCCAAGCCCATGTCGTCGGCGAGGATGCCGCCGAAGCCGAACCGCTGGAGGTAGTCCAGCCAGCCCAGGCCTTCGCGCTGATACGGCCTCAGCTCGCCGTGGAAGCCCGGCGGCGAGTCCAGCGCCACGATCCCCTCGAACTGGCGGAGGTTCTGCCGAACCTTCTCGAACGCGGCGTCGACGCGGATCTCCGGCTGCGCGGCCAGCAGCGCGTCGAGCATGCCGGCCTGCGACTGGCTGAATTGCAAGCCGCCGTTCTCGCCCACCGAGGCCAGGTCGGCGAGCACGCCGTACTTCTTCAACCATTCCTCGGGCAGCATGCCCATCGAGCCGTCGCCCAGCTCGATCATCGCCTCGCCGCGCTTGGCGGCGGCCAGCAGCTCGGGCAGGCTGACGCGCTGGTCGCCGTAGTCGATCCCGCCCTGGAGCTCGAACCAGTCGATGCCCGTGGACAGGGCCAACTTGAACTCGCCGGCCGGCCGGATCAGCTTGCCCTCGGCCTCGATCCGCCAGCCGGCGGCGACCAGTTCCTTGGTCACCTGCGGCAATCGCTTGACCGGCAGCTCGAGCGTCCCCGGCTCCAGGCGAGGGTCCTTCGCCTCGCGGAAGCCCAGCTCGAAGAGCTTGACGTCGGCGGCGCTCTCGGTCTTCGGGTCGCGGCGGATCACCAGCGACAGCTCGGTCGAGACGGCCAGCGGCGTGGTCCGCCCGGCCGGGATCACGGCGCCGTCATAGTCGAACTCCAGCTCGCCGATCAGCTTGTCCGAGCCCAGGCCCCAGTTCTGCCGAGGGGTCCGCAGCGTCAGGGACGGCCGCGGCTTGGCGTTGATCTCCTCCAGGTTGAGCGTCTCGACCAGCTCCGTCGCCGGCACCCGCGTCTCGGCCAGGATGCGGCCGAGCATCAGGTCTTGCTGCGGCTCGACGAAGGTGATCTCCTTCTCGTACCGGAGCCGGACGATCCACGGCATGACCCCCAGGTCGTCGAACCGCGCGGCGCGGCCGACGCCCAGGACGAGCAGGCCGGGGAGGATGACCAGGGGCTCGGAGAGGTCCATGCGGCCGTCGCCGCGGCGGAGCGAGCCCCGCCACGCCCATCGCTTGCCGCCGGACTCCGAGCGGACGTCCAGCGCGAACCGCCAGGGCTGGCCGTCGTCCCATCGGACCGTCGGCGGATCCTCCTCGCCGTCGGTACGCCTGAGCCGCAGCCGGCCGGTGCGCGCCAGCCGCTCTACCAGCCCCGCCTGGTCCTTCCGCAGGACGAACCGACGCGTGCCGCGCAGGGCGCGCTCGGCCGCCGCCCGGGCCGCCGCCGACCCGAAGGACGAGCGGGCACCCGTCCCGTTGGTCCCTTCCGGCGGCCCCGTCAGGCCGAGCAGCTCGGCGCCCGGCGACGCCGCGATGTTCGACGGCGTCGCGGCGTAGCCGGCCTGGGAGGAGGTCCCCTGCGACTCGTCGAGCAACGCCAGGATCAGCCGGTCTTCCGGGTCGTACTTGACGTGGGCGGCCCGGGGGGCATAGTACCAAGGCCGCAACGGCCCCCACTCGCCGGTCGTCTTGCGCTGGCGGCGGGCCAGGTCGATCACCACCTGGTTCTGCGCCAGGGTCGCGGCCACGTCCAGGACGTAGACCAGCAGCCGCTTGCCGTTGCGGTTGACCGCCTTGGCGGCGCCCCGCGGCGCCCGGGCCGGCACCCACAATCCCGGATCCGGGACCGGCCGACTTGGCCTTGGTCCGACGGTCACGCGGCGACGGCACGCGCTCGCGCTGGCTCCAGCCCCCGACCTCGCCCACGATCTCGCCCCGCGGCCCGCGGTCCTTCGCCCGCGACTTGGGTCCCCGGCCCGGCGGCCCGCCGGCGGCGGGCCGCGGCGGGCCCAGCCCGATCACGCCGAGGTCCGGGTCCAGCGGGTACGGCGGGCGACGCTCCAGCCCCGGCTGGTCGCGGACGTCCGGCAGCCCCGCCGTCGGCGGCCGGCGCGGGCCCTCGACCACCAGCCTCACCGGGAACACCGGCGGCGATTGCAGCAGGCCCCGCGAATCGGCCAGGAGCAGGGTCGCCCACAGGTGCTTGCACGGCTCGCCCTGCGGGCCGAAATACGGGCAACTGCACGAGGCCAGCAGCTTCGAGCCCCGCAGCCGCACCCGCACCCGGTATTTCGCCGTCCCGCGCACCCGCGCCACCACCTCGCCGGCCCGGGCCGCCATGATCGTCACCCGGCCCTTGACGAAATACGACTGGCCTCGCGTCCGGACCGCGTCGCTGAAGTTCCGCGAGACTTTCTGGGCGATCCCCATCATTGGTCCGGTGTCCGTGGTCCGTGGTCCGTGGTGCCTGGCGCCAGCCCCGTGCCGGATGTCCTCGGCATTGTTATCCGCGTTCTGCCTGGTCATCATGCCCCACCCTCTTTGCAGAGCCACAACGGACCGGTCCATTCGTCCCTGGTCCTTGGTCCTTCGTCCTTCGTCCGTAATGCCTGCCGCCAGGACCGTGCCGAATGCCGGCGGCCAGGTATCCGCCCTTGCGTCGTCATCGCGCGCCGCGTCCGCGCAGGGCCACGAAGGACCAAGGACAAAGGACCGGGGACCAAATCAAACATCCAGATTCTTGACCTCGAGTGCATGCTTCTCGATGAACTCACGACGGGGCTCGACATCGTCGCCCATCAGGGTCGTGAACAGATCATTGGCGGCGGCGACGTCCTCGAGCTGGACCTGGAGCAAGGTGCGCCGCGACGGGTCCATGGTGGTTTCCCAGAGCTGCTCGGCGTCCATCTCGCCGAGCCCCTTGAACCGGGTGATCTTCATCCCCTTCTCGCCGATCTTCCGCACGGTGGCGACGAGGGCGCGGAGGTCGAGCAGGGGATACGACTCGCCATCGCGGTGCAGGAGGAACCGAGGCGGCGGCTCGTCGCCGGTGACCTCGCGCGGCAGCAGGACCTCGGCGCGGAGGCCGAATTCGTCGCGCAGCCGGGCCAGATGCTTGTTGAGCATCTTGACCTCGTGGAGCTCGATCTCGCGGAAGGGCCGGCCATGCGCCGCCCCATCCCCCGGCCCGTTCGCTGGGCCGGACTCGGGCTCCGACCCGGTTCCTTCACGCAAGTGGTGTTCCGCAATGTAATCCTGCCGCTCTTTTTCCGTGTAGAGCCCCTCCTCTTTCCCCTGGTGCTCGACGAGGTAGAGGGGGAGCAGGCCATCGAGCGGGTCGGGTTTCGCCGGATCCTTGTCCCCCCCCTTGGGATTGTAGGCCATCGCCAGGAAGCCGCGGAGCGATCGGTTGCGCCGGCCGAAGGCGCGGAGTCCCTGCTCGATGCCGCTGACCAGGTCCAGCAGCGCCTTGAGGCGATCGCCGGCGATCGCCGCGACGGGATCCGGCTCCTGGCCGGCGGCGACGGCCGGTTCCAGGCTGGCGCCGGAGAGCCCGGTCTCCATCAGGATCGCCTGCATCTGCTCCTCGGCGTGCACATACCGGCGTTCCTTCTTGCCGCTCTGGATCATGTAGAGCGGCGGCTGGGCCACATACAGGTGCCCTTCTGCCACAAGCTTGGGCATCTGGCGGTAGAAAAACGTCATCAGCAAGGTCCGGATGTGGGAGCCGTCCACGTCGGCGTCGCTCATCATCACCACCTTGCCGTACCGGCGTCGGCCGGGGTCTTCTTCCTCGCCGATGCCGTTGCCGACGGCCGTGATGATGTTGCGGATCTCCTCGTTGCCCAGCACCCGGTCGAGCCGGGCGCGTTCGACGTTGAGGATCTTGCCCCGCAGCGGCAGGATCGCCTGGTAGATCCGGTCGCGGCCGCCCTCGGCCGTGCCGCCGGCCGAGTCGCCCTCGACCAGGAACAGTTCGCTCGAATCCTGCTCGTGCGTGGAGCAGTCCATCAACTTGCCCGGCAGCCCGCCGCCGGAGAGCACCCCCTTGCGGTTGCGCACCAGCTCGCGCGCCTTCCGCGCCGCCTCGCGCGCCTCGGCCGCGAGCAGCGCCTTGCTGATCACCTTCTTGGCCACCGCCGGGTTGGTCTCGAGGAACTCGCCCAGCCGATCGTTGACCACCCGCGCGACGATCCCCTCGACCTCGCTATTGCCCAGCTTCGTCTTGGTCTGGCCCTCGAACTGCGGGTCGGGCACCCGGACGCTGATGATCGCCGTGAGGCCCTCCTTGAAGTCCTCGCCGGTGATCGCCAGGTCCTTCTGCTTGGCCGGGGCCGCGCCCTTGGCGTACAGGTTCAGCGTGCGCGTCAAGGCCGTTCGGAACCCGGTGAGATGCGTGCCACCTTCGACCGTGTTGATATTGTTGCAGTACGAGACGACCATCTCGCTGATCGAATCGTTGTACTGCAAAGCGACCTCGACTTCAACGGCCCTTTCGTCGTCGCGGCCGGCCAGGACCACCGGCGGATGCAAGGCCGTCTGGGCGCGATTCAAATACGCGACGAACTCGCTGATGCCCTGCGACGAGAAGAACTCGACGTCCTTCGGCTCGGCGCCGCGCTCGTCGGCCAGGGAGATCCGCACCCTCTTGTTGAGGAAGGCCAGCTCGCGGAGCCGCTTCTCCAGGATGTCGAAGTCGAACTCGGTCCTGGGGAAGATCTCGCCATCGGGCAGGAACCGGATGGTGGTCCCGGTCGTCTTGATCGGCCCGTCGGGCCGCACCGGACCCTGGCTGATCCCCTTCTCGTAGGATTGCCGCCAGACCTGGCCGTCGCGGCGGACCTCGGCCTCGAGCCATTCCGACAGCGCGTTGACCACCGTCACGCCCACGCCGTGCAGCCCGCCGGAGACCTTGTACGTGTCGTGATCGAACTTGCCGCCGGCGTGCAGGTTCGTCAGCACCACTTCCAGCGCGCTGACGCCCATCTCGGGATGGATGTCAACCGGGATGCCCCGGCCGTCGTCGGTGATCGAGACCGATTCGTCGGTATGGATCGTCACCCGGATGGCCTTGCAGTAGCCGGCCATCGCCTCGTCGATCGAGTTATCCACGACCTCGTAGACCAGGTGATGCAGCCCCCGAGCCGTCGTGTCGCCGATGTACATCCCCGGGCGCATCCGCACCGCCTCGATCCCCTCGAGCCGACGGATGTTGGCGCCGGTATAGGTGGCCGAAGACGACTCGGCGTGGTCCCCATGGCCGTTGTCCTCGGGCAGGGGATCGCCCATCTCCCGATCCAGCAGGCCGGTCGTCTCGACACCGTCCTCGATCTTGCTCAGTTCCGCCATCGAAGGTTCACCTCAGTCCATTCTTCTCGTCGTCCCGAGTCGGACTCGACCAGGCCGGGCCCGACGAGATGGGCAATCAATCGGTCGCCGCGGGGCGCGTCGCCTGACCACCCTGTCGTGCCGTACCAGGTCGCGTTCGCCGGGCGCTCGCATCCCGCGGGGCGGCGCCACGGTTGGGGCCGTGCCGTCGCCGGGACTCGGGCGAGTGCAGTCGATTCAAGTTTAGTTAAGTTAAATGAGATCAGCTCGGAGATCGTGAAGGAATCGGCGCGAAGATTCCGGATTCCGCATTCCAGGATCGTCGAGGCTCTCGGCAGGGATCGCGATACGCATTCGGAATCTGGAATCTGTCATCCGGGATCAATTTCTTCGCAACCTCTCGGCTCGGGTCAGATCGTGTCGAAAGCGGGTCAATCTCATGGGAGGGGCCCCGGCCACCATGCCGATCCGTTCCGCGTCAAGGCTGCACGGGGCCACGGCCTCGGCCAGGTCCCTGGCCGGCCCTGGGACGACGCGGCCCGGCGGTGTGGGCCTCGTTGCCGCGGATGGGCCCGGCGACTCGACGCCCGGCCCCTCCGAATCCAGCACACCCACACGGAACCGGATGTCGTGAATCGTCGTGCTCGACGCGCCCGAGCGCAACGCCGCCAGCAGCGATGGCTTCCGGAACGCCGACAGCTCTTCCAATAGCGCCGGATGGGACACGGTCACGTTCAACACCCCTCGCCGCACCTCGCCCAGTTGCGTCTGGCGACACGACGGTTCGCCCACCGCCGCGTTCCAGGCCTCCTCCAGCTCCTGCCGGGCCCGGAACCGACCGTATCCACGCACGGTGAATAGCTCGCCCAGAATCTCCGACAGCGCCCTGGGCCCTCGACGATTCGGGATCGACATGCTCCCTCGATCCAACCAGTGAAACCACGAATTCCGACCGAGCCACGGAGAGTTACGGATCTAGGATGGATGAATGAATGATGACCCCGAGTCGCTCTCCCGCACCGATCCGCGGCGCGACGTCTCGTCCGGCTACTCACGATCCCCACTCCCATCAGGCCGACGGGGAAGGATGATCCTCACGCCCTCACGGCGCCTCTAGCCCTCATCCGAGACGTGAACGCCTCGTTTCCATCTCTCTATTTTACCGGCCTCGTCCAGGGGTTACAGCGGCCGGCGGCGTGGTTATTCCGGATTTCGGAAACCTTTACAAAAAAACGACTTACAGATCCCTTGCCGACCACTCACGATGATATCGTTCGGTCAGGGATTGTCGGTCAGGCTTTCCGGCCTGACGAGTGCCCTGTCAGGCCGGAAAGCCTGACCGACAAAATCCCGTGTTTCTGGCGATATCTCAGGTCATCGTTCGGAATTTGGCATGCGGAATCGATCCCTTCGCAACCTCTCAGGAGCGTTCGCGAGTCAGGGGCATGACCACATAGGTATAGGAGTCGTCGGTCTTGAAGACGGCGGCGTTCTTGGCGTCGATGAGCTCGGCGGTGATGGCCGCGGCGTCGTCCAGGGTCTTGAGGGCGTCGACCAGGTATCGGGGGTCGAACGTGATCTCGACGGCCTTACCATCGTAGGCGATCGGCAACTCGACGTGCGAGCTGCCCACGTCGGCCGACTGGCTCGTGAGCCGCAGCATCCCGCCGCCGAACCGGAAATCGACGCCCCGGCTGTCCTCGCTGGTGACGATCGAGGCCTGCTCGACGGCCCGCCTGAGCGAGCCCGCCTCCAGGGGGATCTTCACCTCGACGTTGGCCGGGAAGACGTCCTGGTAGCGGGGGAAACGCCCCTCGACCAATCGGCTGTAGATCACGGCGCTCTCGGTCCGCATCAGGACGGCGGACCCCGACTGGATCGTCAGGTGGACGGGCGGATCGTCATCGGCCAGATGGCGCTCGATCAATTTCAGCGCCTTGACCGGGATGACGGGGAACCCCGTCGGGTTCGCCGGGTTGTTCTCGGTATCGGCCGGGGCGGACATCCGCGCCAGCCGACGGCCGTCGGTGCCCACCAGGGCGATCGATTCGGCGGTCAGCTCCACCAGCACGCCCCCGAGGGCGTACCGGGTGCTCTCGACGTCGGTCGCGAAGATGGTCCGTCGGATCAGCTTCTTGAGATCGGCGGCGGCGACCACATGGAAGCTCGTCGCGGCGAAATCGGGGACCTCCGGGAAGAGATTGGCGTCTTCCACCGGCAGGGTGAATTCCGAATGGAGGCCGCGGATCACCAATCGGTCATCCTCGGCCTCGATCGCCAGCTCCGAATCTCCACTGGTACGGAGGATCGAGCCGACCTGTGACTTCGGCAGGATCACCGAGCCCGGCCGGTCGACTTTCACGCCCAGCACCCGGTGACGAATCCCGACTTCCAGGTCGGTGCCCATCAACACCGAGCCGTCATCGGCATCGGCGATCAGCTTGACGTTCTGGAGGATCGGCTTGGGGCTCCGCGCCGGGACGACCCCCTCGACCAGCCCGAACGCCGTGAGCAAGCCCTCACGGTTGCACAAGGCCCTCATTCAGACATTCCCCAACGCGGCCCGGCCGCGACCAGATTACGGATCCCCGATACCCGATTGCGGATCCCCGAGGTCCTCCGCATTTGGAATCCGGAATCTGCCATTTGGAATTTGTAGTACGCGATCCACAAAGATGAGCGGCGCACGGCGAGCGATCTGACCGACCTGGGGCTCGGGACGTCGTGCCGAGCCGCTCCTGCCCGGGGTATCGGGAAGGACGCACGGCCGATGGATCCCCGGCGCTTCGGACCCGGACGCGGACCGGATCGGTCCGATGGCAAGAGTCCACCTCCAGGGAGGACGTACACTGCCCCGAGATGTTCCATCCGCTCCCGGTATAGTCACCGAGAGAATCCCTGTCACATCATTCATCAGAGTGGGGCCGCCGCCGTGGATAGCCGCGGACGGCGCTCGAACAACCTAATGATACCAAAGACCTTAGTCGAGCACAACGCCGCTTGGGCGTCGGGGGAAAAGTTGTCGATAACCCCGTCGATGGTCCCGACATCGCCGGCATCGATGTGTCCGGCGGGCGGGCGGCCGCTCGCGAGGCCGTTGACGGCGCCCGCGCCGTGCGCGGGTTGTGAACGGGTTATCCACAGGTTTTCCCCCGGCGATCGTGGATCATTTGTGGGCCCGATCGTGGCGGTTGCAACGGTTGGACTGCCAATCGTCGGCCGTCTGCCCACGCCTCATATCCCCGTCGCTTGCCGTTGACACCCGGGATCGCGTCACGCATGATCCGTGGCGTTTGCACCGAACCGCGGGGCCTCCGGATCGAGACGCAAAGGACCAATGACAAGGGAGCGAGGACCAACAATGGGGATGAGACGGCTGGCGTGCCTGCTGGCCCTGTCGGCGCTGGTCTTCTTGCCGGGGCTGGGCCGCTCGGGACGCCTGAGCTACCACGAGGCGTTCGTCGCGCAAGGGGCGCGGGAGATGCTCGACTCGGGCGAGTGGGGGTATCCGACGATCGGCGGATTGCCCTGGCTGGAGAAGCCGCCGATGCCCTGGTGGCTGGTCGCCGCGCTAGGTCGATGCGCCGGCGGGGTGGACGAGACGACGGCCCGGCTCCCCTCGGCGATGGCGGCGACGTTCCTGGTCCTGGGCGTCGCCGTGATGGCGGCGCGGCATTACGGGGCGGGCCTCGGCGTGCTCGCCGGCGCCGTCCAGGCGACGACGGCCTGGGCGGCGATCCGCGGCCGGCTGGCCGAGGCCGACATGCTCCTGGCCTGCCTGATCACCTGGGCGATCGTCTGCTTCGACCGGATGCGCGAGGTCGAGCCCGATGCCGATTCGAATGGGCTGGGATGGCGTCGGGCACGTTGGGGATTCTTCGTCCTGCTGGGCGCCACGGCGATGGTCAAGGGGATCGGCTTCGGCGCCGCGATGATCCTGTCGGCGGTGGCGGCGGATGTGCTCTGGCGGCGCGATGCCCTCGCGATCGGACGACTCCGGTTCCCGGCCGGATGGATCCTGGCGACGGCGATCGCCTCGGCCTGGCCGATGGCGATGGTCTTGCGGCACGGCTGGGGCGGCCTCGCGCTCTGGGCGACGCACGTGACCGACCGCCTGTCCGCGCATCCGAGCGAGTTCGCCGGCGAGCCGTGGTGGGAATACGCGCCGGGCCTGCTGGCCCAGGCGATGCCGTGGACGCCCCTGGCGATGATCGGCGCCTGGCACTCGCTACGACGGGCGATCTCCGACTGCTCGCCCGCATCTTCACCCGACACCATCCCCGCGGGCGACCGGCTGCTCTGGGCCTGGTCGCTGGCGCCGATGGCGCTGCTCTCGATGGCGACCGTGAAGAACGCACATTATGCGATCGCCGCCCAGGTCCCGTGGTCGATCTGGGCGGCGATGGGATTGTCGCGGTTGGGGGGCCGGCTCGTCCGCCGCGGCTGGGCGCGCGACCGGCTCCGGCGATGGGCGGTCGTCGGATTCGCCGCGATGGGATTCGCTTATGGGCTCGGTTCCTGGCTCCTGGGGCCGCGGTTCGACCGCCGTGGGATCGAATGGGCCTTCTACGAGTCGGCCGGCGGGCATGTCCCGCCCGATGCGTCGCTGGCCTTGCTCTACGACGACTGGGACCGGAACCCGTACGAGAGCCCCTTCGGCGCCTTCCCGCACGACCTGGCCGTCCGCCTCTTCTACCTGCGACGGCCGTCGAGCTGGCACTTCCGGGCCGACGACCTCGCCAGCCAGGATATTCCCCTTCTTGAAACGGGGAGGGCAGGGGGGCTGAATCCCAACGCACCCGCCACCTACGTGATCGGCCGCGACCGCGACCTGCCGGCGCTCGGGCAACTGGGACGGGTTGAGGTCGTGGAGCGAGGGCCGACCGTCCGCTGGGACCGGACGTATACGCTGTTCCGCGTCATACCGATGCGGACGACGCTCGATTCACCCGCACCCGTCGCCAGCCGCGGAAGCCAGGGCCTCCAACGTTGACCATGTTCCTGGTAAAATCCCCAGAAAGGGGAACCGGCGATGGTCCAGGCATTTTCTCGGCTCAAACACGTCCTCTGGCGGGTGGCCGGGATGATCTGTCGGGTCTGCGAGGTCCCGCTGTCCAAACTGATCGCCTTCGAGATGATGGAGGTCCGGCTTCGGCGCCTCTCGGCGACGAAGCAAGGGCGGCTGGACGCGCTCATGGAAGGCAATAACGAGGGACGTCTGACGCCGGCCGAGCGCGACGAATTGCGCGGCCTGGTGCGCGAGGCCGAGGAAATCACGTTGAGCAACGCGCGCGAACTGGCGAATCAAGGCAGGCCGAATCGTATCCCATAGATCTCGGTGGCAATCCCGGTGGCGAGCTGCCGATCTCTCCGCCGGAACGCCTCGATCAGTTGCCGCGACTGCGCCGGCGAGATGGAATCGGGGCGAGGGACGTGCACTCGCCGGAGATACTGGGCCTGGAACCGCAAATAGCCGCCCCGCATGCGCACGCCGTACGATTCGATGAAAAATTGCCCGATCGACGAGAGGAGCAGCCCGCCCAGTACTTCGAGGTCCCAGGTGTCCGAGAGGACGAAATACAGATTATGATGCGGGTATGTTTCACCTTTTTCTAGGACTGGATTGAATACATTCTTAATGTCATTTATGTAAAGTTTCGGCCTGACGGTGAGCGAGAGATGGACCCTGTCGATCGTGCGATACCAGCCGTTGACATTCCGCTGCGCCGTATTCCGCTTCCGGATCGCCTCCTCGTTCTTCTCCAGATACGCCTTCAGGCGAGGGAAATCCCCGAGGTCGACCAGCCCGTCGGAGTCCCAGGGATTGACGAGGTAATGGCCGGCCCACGCGAAATGCCCCGTGACCGTATCATCGGCCATCGCCAGCGGCAAGAGCCTGGACTCCTCGACGAGTTTCGGGTCTTTCGTGATGAATACCTTGTCCAGGCCGGTTGCCACGCCGATCCCGACCCTGGTCCCCGTGGCCTCCGATTCGAGGGGCTCGAACCGATCCTCGAGACGCCGTAGCAATGCCAGGCGGCCCGGCGAACTGCATGGCCATGGATCGGACCCGCTAAACCAGGACTCGACGACGGCCGTCGTGAGCCCGGCGAGCGCAGGGCCGGCCTCCCCGGCAGCCGCCGACTTCAAGGCCGAAGCGAGCAAGCCTCCACTCGCCGATTCGACCTCTTGCTCTGCACTTGCCACCACGGCCCGACCCTGGGGGGCCCGGCGAATGACCGTTATGGCAGGATAGGCGCTCACGTCGTCATCGAAGGGATTGGCGTTGTGCATCTCGACGACCGTCTCGACGCCGAAGCCGTCCGTGACGAGCCGACGCAGTTCCGCCCCGTATTGGTTGAGCATCCAGCGGTCGGCACAGATATAGGCGCAGACGCCCCGATCCTTGAGTTGCCGCAAGCCGGCCTCGAAGAAAGCCACATAGACGTCGGCCCGCCCTTGCATGGTGGGATAGGCCCTGCGGTAAAGGCCGGCCGTCTCGGGCGGGATGTCTTCGAGCCGGATGTATGGCGGGTTGCCGATGACGAAATCCGCTCGTGGCATGCGAGCGGAGTCGAACAGGTAATCGCCCACCTGGACCCAACTCGAGGCCAGTTTCTCGGCGATTGCATGATGAACGCCCGCCGCCGCCAGCGCCTTCACGACGGCAGACCGTGCCGTCGCGGCGCTGGCTTCATCGATCTCATAGGCGATCAACGACGCTACGCACTCCGAAAATGGGCGGCCCAGATTCGCGCAGGAGGCAATCAGTCGCTCGGCCATCCGGACGAGAAACGCCCCGTCGCCGGCGGCCGGCTCGACGGCCAGGGCATCGACAAGATTCGCGTGAGCCATATAACCCGCAAGGTCGAGGAGTAGCTCGACAACCCACGGTTTCGTGTAAACGACCCCCTTTTGCTCGACGAGAGGAACCGGAGCGGGCCTCGAGAAGCCCAGGGGAAGAATTGGCTGATACATGAGCAAATCCGCGGTCCATAGTCGAGCATCACCAATCCGCCCGCCTCGGGCGATGGCAGCCTATCATACCCTGTCTGATGAACTCCGGGCCAGTGAAGGGCCCTCCGACGTCGCGGTTGCAGTGCCTCCGCGATTAGGATGACGATAATCCGTTCGAGCGACGACTCCGGCACCGAAGCGAGGCCATCATGGGGCGAGCAATCCGGTTTGCCACGATCGTGGGATCGATCCTTTGCCTCTCGATTCCCGCCACCCGGGCCGATGATGGTCCGAAAGCACGTGCCCGCCCCCTCATCCTCGTGCATGACATGACCTGGTTTATGTCGAAGGAATTCAGCGGCACCTGGGGCTGGCACTGGACCATGGGCCGTTTCGAGCCGGATCGCGTCGACGCGACGGGCAAGCGAGAGATCGCCTCCCATTATTATCCGCTGATCGGCCCCTACGATTCCGCCGATCCCCACCTGCTGGAATACCAGACGCTCCTGATGAAAATCGCCGGCATCGACGGCGCGATCGCCGACTGGTACGGCAACGAGGACGTCAACGACTACGCGACGATCCATCGCCGCACGGATGCCTTGTTCGACCATCTGAGAAGACGTGGACTGAAGTTCGCCGTCTGCTACGAGGATCGCGTCCTCAAGGCCATGGCCGAGAAAGGAAAGCTGACCCCCGCGCAGGTCATCGAACACGCGCGCACTCATCTCCATTATTGCGAGACGAACTGGTTCGACGACCGCGCCTACGTCCAGTGGCAGGGCAAGCCGCTGCTGCTGGTCTTCGGGCCGGACTACCTGCTCCCGGCACAATGGGAGGCGGCCTTCTCGGGGATGCGACGCTCGCCGTCGTTCTTCACCCTGCACGAGCGACGCCCACCGGCGGTCGGCAGCTTCGCCTGGCCTCCGATGTGGAAGGCGAAGGACGGCAAGCTCGACGCGGCCGGCCTCGACGATTATTTCGATCGCTACTACGGGCGCGACGAGGTGAAGATCGCCGGCGCCTTCCCCGGCTTCCGCGATATCTACCGGCAGGCGGGCGTCCAGCCGTCGCACGGCGACCTCGATCCCCGCGACGGCGAGACGTTCCGCCACACCCTCGCGCGGGCGATGGCCTGCGCGAGCCCGATCGTGCAGATCGTCACCTGGAACGACTTCGGCGAAGGCACCTGCGTCGAGCCGACGCGCGAGCATGGCTACCGATACCTGGAGGCGATCCAGGCGGTGCGTCGACGATTCCCCGACGAGCCCTTCCCCTATCGGGCCGACGACCTCCGGCTCCCCCTGCGCATCTATCGACTCCGCGAGCGGCTCGCCCGAACGTCGCACCGACCAGAAGGCCCTTGAAGGCGTGGTGGACCTCCTGTTCGCCGCCAACTCTGCCGGTGCCTCGCGCCGCCTCGATGCGCTGGAGAAGACAGCCCCGTAGCCCCCAACAGTGGCATCGACCGATCGACGCCGAATCCGCGGGGGCCCCCGCCTTCCGACCGGCGCGAAGGGATCGACGCCCCGATTCCGCGAACCCCTAACCCCAACGGAACCGGCATCTTTAGCCGAGATCATTGACTGGCCAAGAACAAGATGTACGCGCACTCGGCTGCCGCATCGGTATAGAGCTGGCGGACGTTTTGGAACCATCCCCAGATATAAGTGAAATCTTGTTCGTTAACCGGGAAGCCGTAGACTTCCGGTTCGATCGCGAAGTAGCGGCGTCGGAATTCCTCTTCGTTGATCCCGGGTAATACGGAGGCGATGTCCCGGACCTGATCGGGCGACTTGAGGCTCACGATGTAATCGGGCTCGGTGTAGAGCAACTCTCCGCCGAGGACGACGTGGTTCAGCGGGTATTCCCCGCCATCCCAGGTGAGTTCCCCGTCGGTGAGGGCTCGGTGCATCGCGTCCCAAGCCTTGTCGCTCTCCGCGAGGTATTTTTCATGATCGGTGAAGTAGGTTTCTTCGAGGTCGTCGATGACGTAGTCGAGCAGCTCTCGTTCACTCGGTAAGGAGCGAAGTTGTTGGACCTCGGCATCGGATAACGCGAGATGAACACCGAGGCAACCCATCATCGATTCTCCGCCGGCGATCGCCAAAAGCCAGCGCCCGCGCCACGGCTCCGCGGAATCGCCCGGTGAACCCGAGCCCGATCGGTTCCCGGCTCACTCCGGCTCCCAGAGGACATTCGCACCATAGTCGTACAGGGGAATGCCAAGTCGCCGGAAATCGGCGATGAACTCACCCAGGACCGAGTCGGCGTCCGCATGATGCACGGCAACACCGCCCAGGTCCTCCGGCGCGATACGATCCCGCACGTAGACTTCGTCCTGAGAGAGGACCACCCAACTGTCCCCCATGGCCTCGGGCGTCAACACGGGAATTGCCGGGTCCACAAACACAGTGAACCGGCCCGGCTCGTTGAGCGTGTAGATGTAGGACACGGGGCCAAACCGGTGGAGAAAGATCAGGCTGTCGTAGGGCAACGCGGTGCCGGTCACCACCAGATTGAGGTCCGAGCAGACCGAACCGTCCCGGCAACTGGCCGGCGCCAGCAACCCGTTCCGTAAGATGCCCGCCAGGCGGTCAACTCTCGCCGCGCGGGGCTTTCGCGGGTATCGGGTCGTCACGTGGAAGAGGGCCCCGAGGTGCCAGGGCGATGGACGCGGCTCCTTCGCCCGCGACACCGGCCCTCCGGCCGGCAACGGCTCGGCCTCCTTTTCTGGCGAATCGGCTTCGTGCGCGGAAGGTTGATCGCTCATGCGGTTCCTCGCAAACCACAACCGGCACCCGAAAGTGATCCGGCCCGACCCAAGACCGTTGGGGCTAATCTCAAGGTCCAGCGGTCCGCGCAGCGGGGTCGCTGCAAGCATCCGTTCGGCAAGATCCTATGCTAACGGAACGGCTCGCCACTCAACAGGTCTTCCCGGGAATGGGAGGATGCGGGCGCCCGCTCGAGGGTGCTTCGGCGATCCTCAATGCAGGTCAAACTTGAACTCGTGGCCGAACGAATCGTTGCAGCGGCCCGACGCAGGCGGGGCCGCTGCAACGCCGGGTTAGCCTCCCCGACTACTCGTAGACGTTGTGTCGGCCCAGCAGTATCGACCCGTCGAAGCCATACTCGTTTCGGTGGCCGCCCAGTTCACGGGCCCGGACCTCGACGCGGCAACGGCCCAGGGCCTTCGGCTCCGCCGCCAACGCGTCGATCAGGCCCCGGGCCGCCGCCTCGGCAGCCCCTGGGTCCGACGACATCGCCGTCAACTCAGCCGCCCCGCATTCGGCCGCAAGCCGCAGGTTGGCGATCAGCTCCGTGCTCCGCACGGCCAGCAGGCGGATGCGGTAACCCCCGAGTTCGCGCTCGCGGCGGACGAAATCGCCGGGGAACAGGCTGCTCTCGGATACCTCCGACAGCCGCGCGAGCACCCACGAAGCGAGTGGCGCGCCGCCGAGGTCCAAGCCGGCCCCGACGGTGGCCAGCTCGCCCGTCGCGTCATAGGTTGACTTCCAAGACTTCACGATCGGCGTGGCGAACTCATCGGGATCCACGAAGGAGAATCCGCCCGCTCGGAAGAATACGCCGTACACGCCCCAGCTCCCACCGGCTAAATGAGCTTTCGTAATCCTGGGAGGGCGAGGCTCCGTCCGGGCGGGTCGCGCCGCGGCTCGCCAGGAGGCTCGCCCAACCGGACTCGTGAAAGTCGATCTAGCCGTTTGCGCTCGCTTCGTCGAATAGGCGCATGGCCAGGAGACCATTGCCGACCGCACCGCCCGCGCGAAGTGCCGCCGCGATGAATACCGTCTCTGCAATCTCTTCGCGAGTCGCACCTGCCTGGACTGCATTCTTGATATGCGCATCGATGCAATAAGCGCATTGCGTAGTCAGCGCCACGGCGACAGAAATCAGCTCTCGATACTTCGCGGGAATGGCCCCGTCCTCGCGTTCCGCGGTATGTTTCAGGTTGAAGAATGCCGATGCCTCTTGGGCGCAAACCGGATGAGGCTCTCCGCATACTCGAGATCTTTAGGGTTTTGGTATTCAGGCATGTTTTCGAGAATGAGTATGTATGGCGTTCTATGGAACGCAGGGTCCGCGCCGCATGAGGAGTCCACCGGCATATGGCCGGGTCGGTTCGACGCCGGATGGGTCGGCAAGACGTGTCCGCCCGCGGCCCACGCCAGGGTGGGGAGACACTCCGCCTACCGAACGAACACACGGCCCCTCTCTTGCGAATATAACCCTGCCGTTAAGTGGACGCAAGGCCGGAGCGCCGTTCCTGCCAACGCCGAAGATCCGCAGCCCGCCGACAGGCGGGTCGGCTGCATCGCCATGTTAGGATGCCGAACTCCCGTCCGATGTGAGCAGGTAGAAAACCTCGGTGCAGATCTTGGTCGGGTCGCTGTTCCATTCGTCCTGCCAGTGGCCGTAAATCTCCCAATTCGGACCGGCCAGCGTATGCCCATTGTCTCCGCACCACAGAAGGATCGCTTCGTGGGCCTCGTTCAGGAGTCCGTAAGGCCCGTAATGGGTCGTTGTGGCGACGAGGCCGGCCGGAGTGCCCGAGTCGACGACCTCGCCGGAGCCGGCGAACGGGGCGTCCAATTCGACGCCCACTTCCAGGTTGATCTGACCATCGAGGTAGACCGCGACATGTCGGCCGGCGTCGGGGATCTGTCGGGAGCGGATGACCTCCCACACGACCCCGCAGGCGTCTGGAACGACCTTCGATAACTCCTCCGGCCTCGCGCGACGGCGGACCGCCGCCAGCGGACGACTGCCGAGTTGTTCGCATCGGATATTGTATTCCACCGCTACGCCCTCTTTAGCCTGAGGCTCGACATGAGATCAACAAAGCCGCCTAAAGTCCCAGAGGTTGATCATGGAGCGGGCGCCTGTCCACGGGCACACCGCGTCGTTCCAGTTCGCGCAGCAGTGCATCGATCCCGCTCAGGTAGTCGTGAAGGCGCAAGCGACCGAAGCCGGCCGTTTGAACAACGTACCACCTCGACATCGGGGAGTACCATACGCACGTGACCGCCGACCATGGGATCAGCCGATTCGGCCGCCACGGGGAGCGGGCTCGCATACCCGACGCGTCGAATGCGACGCGAACGCCGAAGAACTCCAGATGAAGCGGCAGGACCAGCAACAAGAACCCCAGCACCACAGCCGCGGCGACGACGCGGTCCTCCGCCGGCACGCAGATCGCCGCGACGACGAACCCGCCCCAACAGAGCCAGAAGACGACCGCGAGCGCTTTCATCGGTCGGCCGTACGCGAGGACGTGCTGCCCATCGACCTCCATCGCCTCCGGCCGAATCGTGCGCGAAGACGAGCGACAGCGCGATCGCCGATACAAGCTCTCCGGCGGCGCGTAACAGGTAGGTTATGAAGTGATCCACGCCTCCCCCCGCCGGCTAACGACCCAGATCGGCGGCCCGCGGAGTAGGTCCGGTGCATCGCCATGTTAGGCTTCAGGTTGGTTCGCCCTTTCCCACTCCTCACGTCGTTGACGCTGGATTTCCTGGATCTCCGGAACAACGCTCAGGTCGCCTCGCAGCACCCCGACGCTGCATCGACGCAGGATGGCTGCGAAGGCCCCCAATTGTGCGAAGGCCCCCGAATTACTGAGTTGCCCGTGAGTCAGTTCCTCCGCGTTCGGTCCCTCGCCAGGGCAACGGATGGCGACGAAGTCGAGCAGGTCGCAGTTCTGGAACTGATCCGGCGGCCCGGCACTCCCGAAGGCGACACGGGCATTAAAGCCATAGTTAATGCTTTCGACGACGACGCGGGTCGTGGCGTTCACGAACCGGACACTGAAATCGTTATACCTCCACGGCCCGCGCTCCTCCTTGAAGCCGAAGTCCTCCACGAGAAACTGGAATTCTCTCGCGGCATGCGCCCGGAACTGCTTGATCGCTGGGTGAACTCGCGGCACGCCACACGCCTCCGAGACGCCTAACGCCAAGGTTCAGCGGCCCACGCCGGCGGGTCCGCGGCAACCGTTTGTTAGGCTCGCATCAGGCTCAGGCACCCTCTCCTCTCTCTGTCCCGTCAAACGGCCGGACGCGGCCTCGCGGTCGCGAACACCGGCCAAGAACCTCTGTAGGTCTCCACCAACGTCGGCTAGAAGGCGTTCACGAATCGCGTAAAGCTCATCAAGGATGGGATTCTGATTCATCGTCGATGCCCCCCAAGAATTCCGCGGGCGTGTAGATCAAGAGCCCCGGGTAACCAAGTTCCTCCAACGCGCGATAAACGTGTGGCAGAGTGTGGGCGTTGGCGATATGTCGGCAATTCTGCGTCAGCAGGAACTGTGCGGCGCCGACGGCTGCAAAGGCCACGTGCAGAGCATCGAGGCGGGCTGTCGTCGGGATCAATGAGCGAGCGACCAACTCGTTGGCGACCGTCTCCACACGCCGGTCGGTCGGGATGAGCGGGATATTCTCGAGCATTTTCAAGCGATCGGCCGCGGCGTCGGGATCGCCGAGCGAGGCCTCGTCCAGGACCAATTGAGAGGTCACGAGGGAGTATTTGGTTCGCTCTCTCGCCCACCAAGCTCGCGCTTGTTGCTGCAAAACGAGTACCGCCGGGATCGTGCTCGGCCAAGCGGTCGCGTGACTGACGACGGACGTCTCGATGTAGACGGTTTCCATGTCATCAATCTATCTCGACGGACGAGGCCATGCAAGTCGATGAGTCGTGCCGTTCATCGCCGAGGTTCTGGCTTGGGATGTATTGCCCGCCGAATGCCAAGGTTCAGCGGGTCCGCTGCAACCGCTTGTTAGGCAGTGATCTCCACAACATCACCCGGGCCAATCGCATCCAACGCCACTTGCGCAGAAGGCATCAGCGGCTCCAAATCAGCAAGGCGATTGCTCGTGGCGACCAACACGATCACTGCGATGCCGATCGCCTTCAAGTTCTGTTGATGGCGCAAGTTCTGATCGACCGTTATCAACACCTCGAAGCCTTGGGCGACCATCAACGTCAACAAAGCACCGTCCTTCGTGCCCGACCAACCCATCTCGGAAACCGTCCGGACATCATGGCCGGGCAACTCCCGACTCAACCGGCGGGGCACGCACTCATCAAGCAGGATTCGCATGAGCCACCAGCATCTGTCCGGCGAGCCGCAACGCCGCCACGGCCTGTTCACGGGTGACGCTGGGGAAGTCTTCCAAGAACTCGTCCAGGGGGTCGCCGGCTTCCAGGTAGTCGAGCAGGGTGCGGAACGGGACGCGCGTGCCGACGAAGACGGGCGTGCCGCTGAGGATCTCGGGATCGGCGTGGACGACCGACGAAGTCACAGTCATGGCGTTCCTCCTTTCACCGTCATCGTACCAATACAACGCTCCGCCGGCTAACGCCCAAGATCAGCGGCCCGCCGACGGGCGAGTCCGCGGCATCGCCTCGTTAGGCGCCGGTCGGCGCCCGCCGCAGCAGATCGATTCGATGACTCTCCATGATTTCAAGGAGATGGGGGTCCTCGATGTCCCAGAGCGACTGGCCGGTCTGGTCTGCGACCAGGAATCCGAGGTTGGCCAGCAACTGGCCGAACCTCACATCGGGCGATAGCTGCTGGAGGTCGGCGAGCTTTTCGATCAGCTCGTGCTGGGTCGCTTGGATCATGGTATCTGGTGTCCGATCTTGGGCTCGCTGGCATAGGGCCGCCGCAGCCTTCCGATGACCTCAACACGGATCGGCGTCCCCGGCGGCAGCTTGGCGATCCGGGTGGCGCGAGTGACCCCATTATACACGACCAGGACGCCGTCGGAAGCCTCGTAGACCCAAGGTGGCGGCATCCGAAGACGACGCCCCGAATCGGGCGATCTGACGTTGGAGTTTGTATGGGTCCACACCGCTCCGGTGTGAGGGCAGGCGGAGTTCGCGAGGATCGACATCGCGGAGGTCTTGTGGCATGTCCGACATTCTAGAGCGCTTCACGCTTGGCTGGCATACACTCGAGCCTCTCGACTCAAAACCCCCCCAGCCCCCCCTTCGTAAGGGGGGGACGAGAAACGGGCCGTTCCGCCTCAACGTCCCCCCCTTACGAAGGGGGGGCTGGGGGGTATTCGCATCCGCCAAGGAGTGTGCGCGAGTCAATCGTTAAGCGCCCTACCAGGGACAATCCGCCATAGGAGCCCGAGAGCCTGACGAAAAGCTCAGCGGCCCGCCGCAGGCGGGTCCGCGGCATCGCCCTGTTCGGCCGAGCCCGCGTCCGGCGCCGCCCCCAGCTGCCGGAGCGTGTCGAGCATGTCCACGTACGGGGCCATCCGCACGACCTTCCCGCCGCGGACGGTGAACATCACGCACTCCGGGAGCCGCACCGTCCGCCCCGATGGCGGCAAGGGCGTCCCGTCCGGGAGGGCCACCGCGCCGGTGTGGGTCCCCTCCCGGACCACCTCGGCGGCCCCGAGCGGCCCGTGCGCGAAGGCGGAGACCACGGTGACCCGCAGGTCGGGGATCGCCCGGACCGTGACCGAGACGGCGGCCACGACCGCGTCGATGCCGACGAGGGTCGTCGGCCCGCCGCCGACGTGCAGGACGACGTCCGGATCGAGCAGGTCCCGGAAGGCGTCGAGGTCATGCGCCGCGAACGCGGCGAAGACCCGGCGGACAACGGAGAGTGTCCGGTCGGATTCGCTCATGGCACCCCTCCAATCGCCGCCGGGGCGACGGGCCTAACGAAAAGCTCAACGGCCCGGCCCGCCAAGTACAAGTGATGATTATGCCAGAAACCGACACGCCGGGCCGGGTCCGCTGCAGCACGGGGTTGGGCGGCGTCCGCGATCGGCCGGGCACGGGATCGCCACACGCTGACGATGACGATGATACCACCGATGAAACCGACGAGGTAGCTCGCCGAGTGCGCCGACAAGTCGGCCAGGAACCGCGCGTGCCGGGCCTCGGGGACGCGTGAAGCCAACGGTTCCAGGAGGTAGACGGCGCCGCTGGTGCCCAGGACGAAACCAACCGATCCGGCGAGAAGGGCACAGACGCCCATCGCCAACAGCAGAGTTGCGACCGGCCGCGCCAACGACCGCACGCCCTGTTTCGGGCGACGACCGACGCGTGCGGCGAGAGCCAAAGGGATACCCAGCAGCAGGCCCACCCACCAAGTCGCGATGATGCCCCAACCGATCCCCAGGAGGGTTGGAGACTCGGTGGCGAAGACCGGCGGATGGCCCATGGTGAAGTATTCGACGCAGACGCGGGCCGTGATCTGGTCGTGGAGGATGCCGTATACCACGGCAGAGGCGATGCACAAAACAACGATCGCGACAGCTTGCATCCCGCCTCCGCCGCCTAACGACAAGATCAACGGCCCGCCAGCAGGCGGGTCCGCTGCATCGCAATGTTAGCCGACTCTCGCTTCGAGTAGCTCAGTATCGTACCACACGTTGACGTACTCGCCATCGGTCAAGAACCGCCAGCCCGCGGGCAACCCGAGGAAGCGGAGGGCGAGCGGGCAGCGATCCGCCAAGTGCTCGACGCACAGCGGTTGATAGAAGTCGGGGGCGTCGGTCGGGGTATCGCCGGCCCAGAGATACCAGCCACTGGCCTCGCCATGCGCCGGGATGCGCAAGCCATGGAGAGGCCGGTCACCGAGGGTCTGCAACGCGATGCCGACGCGCGAGCTGGCTGCAGGGGGCGAGAACGCAGCCCCGTGCTCTCGACAGAGTGCGATCTGGAGCGCCACCGTGTCAGGCATCAGCTTCTTCTCTCCGCCGGCTAACGCCAAATTCAGCGGCCCGCGAAGCGGGTCCGCTGCAATGCCTCGTTAGGCTAAAGCAGCTTACGGAACTCGTCGATCGTGAGGCCGGCACCCCGCACGATCGTGCCCATCGTGATCGCGTTGATTGGATTATGGCGCGGGATGGTCACGATGCGCGTGCCATCGGTCATCACGATGTGCTTGCCCTGACGGCGTATGTGGAAGCCGGCCTTTTCCAGGGCGCGGACCGCGTCGAGATGATTGACGCCCGGCAGCTTGGGCATGGCTAGACGGCCACCTCGACCTCGCGAGCCTCGGCTTCCTCGGCTAACTCCGCCGCCACCTCAAGGTACTCGCGGATGGCATCGGCGATATTCTCCAGCGCCTCGGCTTCAGTGGCGCCCTGCGAGCAGCACCCCGGCAGGCCGGGGACGCTGACGCTGTAGCCCTCCTCCGAAGGATAGAGTGCGACCTTGTAGATCATGGGGACCTCCCACACTCAGTCTATCGCAGCACCGCCGGTCGGGATAGTGCAACGCAGCCCGTGTCCCGCCGGCTAACGACAAGGCTCAGCGGCCCCGCGCTGCGGGGTCCGCTGGAGCGACTTGTTAGACGGTCCGCCGGCGCCGTCATCAGGCATCACGCATATCTTCGAAGGTGTCGGCGACTTGGATCAACTCGCCAGTCTCATGATCCCACCAGTATACGGCATCGGCGAATCGGGCTGGATCGTCATCAGGGAGTAGTACCAAGAGGTCGCCGCCGCCGTTGTCCCCGATCGCCAGCGCCTTCGCCGGGAAGTCCGGTCGCTGCCGCGCCTCAGCCGTCTCGCGCATGATGTCATTGCAAGTACGGGCGAGCCGCTTCCGATCGGTGGTGTCTCGGATCGGGAACAGCCGGAAGGAGTCGGAGCCGACCCGAACATCGCCGCCGTTCTCTCGACACATCCGGCCGACGTAGCCGAGCGGAAGCGTGCGACCCAGGCGCTGCGCTGCCTCGCGGACGAACCGGATCTCGAGAGGGAACGGCATCCGTGCACCTCCGCCGTCTAACGCCAAATTCAGCGGCCCGCGCAGCGGGTCCGCTGCAATGCCATGTTAGGCCCCGAACAACCGGGGGAATGTGTCAGGTGTGTGGATCTCGCAGTCCTCATTATGGAGCCAAACCGCTGGGAATCGAACCCGAAGTGACGCCCAAAGGCCCATGAGATCCTCCGGGTCACAAAGCGCCTCGATTGGCGAACCGCCCCAACTCAGGCCTCGGTCGTCGAACAGAGTCATGGCGAGGTCGATGAAGCGATCTGCGACCCTCCACTCGGCTCTCCATTCCCACCATGTCGGTTCGGCCGGATGCAAGAGGCGGCAGCCGGGATATCCGAGGAGACAGTCAGCGATCTCCCGCGGATCATAACTCGCGCTGTCGTGGAGGTCGATGCTGTTGCCCGGCGGAATCGCGATTTGGTGCGGGCCCGGAATGAGCGACCAGCCTTGTAGACGGACCAATCCCACGCACGTCCTCCGCCGCCTAACCCGGAGTTGAGCTGCCAGCCGCGCCATTTGGCGCTTCTCCCACTGGCAAGGCCCTCTGCGCGGCTGGTCAGCTCGAACTCCTTGTGGGGTTAGGCCGCTACCGCCCGGTCGCCCGCGGGTCGATCGCCCCGCGCGTTTCGGACTGGCTGGCAGCTCAACTCCGGGTTAAGCCGCAACCGCACCGACGACTCCGCTCAACTCCCTCGATGTCGGCTCGGTGGATGGGAGGGCCCACCGGCTCTGTGACGCTCTCGAATAGGGGGCGCACTCCCTTGCCGCGACATCGTGGAGACGACCTGGAACCAGCGCCTCATGCTGCTCTCCACGGCACTCGCGAGGGCGGACCACCGTCGTAAGCGCTTACAGCAAGGGCGGTTGCGGCTTAACCATTGATTAGACGCCCCGATGGGCGTCTTTCTTCCCGGCTGAACGGGCGTATAATTCAGGACGGCGGATTGATTATAAGCTGCAAAATCACCACTTACAACCAGAACACCAGGGATTATACGGACCAATTGCGTCGAGCAATGACGCCCGATTCCGGGACACATGGCGATCGAGGGCCGAAGCTGCTCGATCGCGTGATGAGCCCGGCCGAGTTCCGGGCCCGACCGTCCGAGTCATGTGGATCGGGCCGACTCCTGAACCGCCATCGCCCCGCACCGAGCGAGAATTCGCCCGACTTCGAGAAATCGATCGGACGACGAAAGTCGTTATTTTGTAATAGATTATGGAGATATACCGGATCGGTCGGCCGGGAATTCCGTTGCATTGGGAGATTTTTATGCAACTGGCGACGTCCCCGAGCGGATCATCTTTGGTGTAGTCCCTGAGTGGTCGAGACGCCGCGCCGGTCTTGACCTCGTCGCGATGAGGCGACACCTTCCGTCCGGCACCGAGAGGATCCACACCGTGACCGCGACCATGACGACGACCCGACTCGACCGAGCCGAGATCAACCGCCTCAACGCCCAGAAGAGCACGGGACCGAAGACCCCCGAGGGCAAGGCCCGATCGCGGTTCAACGCGCTGAAGCACGGCCTGGCCGCCAAGACCCTCGTCCTGCCCGGCGAGGACCCCGAAGTGTTCCAGCACCGGATCGAAGCCTGGACCGACGACCTCAAGCCCGAGAACAACATCGAGCAATACCTGGTCGAGCGCGCCGCGGCGGCCTCCTGGCAGATCGACCGCGCCGACCGCGCCGACACCGCACGGCTGGCCAGCATCATTCGCAACGAGCCCGCCGAGATGGCCCAATACCAGGAGGGCGAGGCCGCCGGGCTGGGGCGACGCCTCTTCCTCGATTCCTACGAGGAACTCCGCGGTGCGGTCCTCGAGGGCCCCGCGTCACCCTTCTCGCATTCCGGCGGGCCCGGGAGTCCCAACCACCCCGCGGCGATCGTCTTCCAGCTCGAAGCCACGGCCGCCGGTCGCCATTGGCTGTTCGACCGATGGGCCGAGCTCCGGGCCACGCTCGAACAGCAACAGGACTTGCCCCTGCACGACCGGCTCAAGGTCTTCCGACTGCTGGGCAAGGCGTCGCTGGACGCGCCCGGCGACGCCGACGTCGCCGCGGTCATGCCGATCGGAGCCCGTCGGCAGGCGATGGGTGAGCAACTCGAGGAGATGGAGCCGCCCGACGTCACCCTGGTTGACGATGATCCGCCGCTCGATGACGAGCCGTCGGCCGACGAAGGGATCGGCGAGCCGACTCCGGAACAGGTCGCGGTGGAACGCGAACGGCTCCGGGCCATCGTGGCACGGTCGATCGCGCGGCTGGAAGCCCTGGCCCGGGCGGATCGCGAGCGGGCCGAGGCCGACGCGGCCGAGCAGGCGGCCCGGCTGTCGTTCGACGACAGCACGGAAGCGGAGCGGCTGCGACGCTACCAGTTCGGCTGCAACCGGGTGCTGTTCCGGACGCTCGATACCCTCCTGAAGCTCCGCCGCGCCGCCCCGTCGGTGGGCGGGAAACGGGGCGTTGGCGTCGGCATGCGAGAGGGTCAAGGATCCGGTCGGCCTTCTCCGGCCGAGGCCGAGCCGGTCGCCCAGACCTATACCCCGATCCTCTTCGTCGAGGACGACGTCCCGGCGCCGGCCCCGCGCCGGAGACTCATCGCGGAGATCGACCCGAAGCGACCGCTTCCCTCGTCCCTGGTCTCTGGTCCCTGGTCTGTTGTTGCGACGCCGCGGCCACTTCCCTCTTCGCCGCGCCCGGCGCCGTCGAAACCAGTCCTCATACAACGGATAACGGTCAACTGACGAACGATTCGACCCCTGCGTTGCCCGTCGCCTCGCCGCGCGGACCCGAAGCGCGCGACGATCGACAGGATGCGCCGAACGAACCCACGGTCGCGGCCGGCGAACGCCAAGAACTCCGGAACGAACCCATGATCGGCCGGCAACTGAGACCATCGGTGTGCCACCGGCCAGGATCAGCAGTCCTGAAAAGCGAGCACATTTTAACGTGCTTCGGACCGCCCGAAGGCGGAATTCCTACCTCGGTCTCCGCGGGGCTAACGGCTTCGCAATTCGATGCTCGCGGCAACGGATCGGCAGGCCCACGCCGAGCGATGTCCGATGACCGGACCGATGGCTCCGCCCCGACTTGACCCGGCATTCCCGGGCCGTTACCCTGGGTTTTGACATTTGTCGTTGATTCCGATCAGGATCCTTGTCCGCGCGGTCGCCCGCGGCCGGGGCGGATGTTCTCTTCGGCGGGACGAGGCCGCCGCGGCACTCGCGAATCAGAAGCGGCCGGGGCATTGAATAGGAGAATCCGCATGATGCTCGCAGCCTTCGTATTCGTCGCACTGGCGCAACTGCCCGCATCGCCCGACCCGAAGCCGGTGCCGGTCGCCGGGATCGTTGTTGACAGCGACGGCCGGCCATGCGTCGATGTTGACGTCTGGCTGGCCGAGGCCATCGGCCCCGACGAAGGCCACCGCTTCGGCATGGAACTGTGGTGGGCCGCGGTCACCCGGTCCGACCAGGGCACCGCGCCGGTCCTCGTCCACGCGCGGACCGACGCCGCGGGCCGATTCACGATCGACATCCCGGCCGAGGCCGTCGCGCGACGGTCGCCGGTCCCGATGGCGATCTGGGCGGCGGACACCGGCAAGGACGCCCGCATCGCCCGGTATCGCCTGCCCCGCATCGTCCTGGCCGACGACCCACCCATCCGGATCGAGCTGGGACCTGCGGCACACGCCGAGATCACCGTCCTTGGTCCCGACGGGAAGCCGGTTGCCGCCGCCCGCGTCGTCCCGGTCCGCGCCGGCGAGCTCCCGATTCCCGAGCCGCTGGGGCAGTCGCTCGCCGCCACATCCGAGGCGAGCGGTCGGGCAATCATCGCCGGCCTGTCGCCCGCCTCGATCGCTGCGATCCGGGTCGAGGCGCCCGGGTTCGGGATGCAGGTCATCGAGCTTCGGGAACCCGAATCGGGGAATCCCGCTTCCGGGAATCCCGCTTCGGGGATGACGAGGACCGGTGCCGTCGGCATCGGGGTCACTCTGGCACCCGTCGGCCGGATCGTGGGCCGGCTGGTGGCGCCGGGCGGCGAGCCGGTCCGGGGCGTGACGGTCCGCGCAACGTCGCAGGTCGGCGGCTACGCGGGATCGGGACAGACCGGATCGGCCGTGGTAGCCTGCGACCCGCAAGGGCGGTTCGAGATCCCGGCCATCGCCGCAGGGAAGCTCGCCCTCTCGCTCGAGTTCGACCGCAAGGAAGGCACCACCTTGCGGGGTGAGGCACCGGGCAAGCTGGCGGTCGAGGCCGGTCGATCGACCGAGGTGACGATCCCACTCCGCGCCACGCTGGACGTTCAAGGGCTCGTCCTCGAGAAGGGCACGGGACGGCCGATCGCCGGCTTGACGGTCCATTTGAACTCCCACCTCGGCGGCGATGGCCTCGCCGTGACCGACGCCCGGGGGAAGTTCGCCGGCCGGGTGGTCCGCGAGGTGAACCAGCCGTTCGGCTGGCCGATGCGCATCCTCTCGCCCTTCTTCGAGCCGGCCGACATGATCTACCCGCGTCAGTCCATGCCCCGTCGCGAGGTCGCCGAGCTGGCCTTGCCGCCGTTGACGCTGTCTCGGGGCGTGGATGTCCGCGGACGGGTCGTCGGCGAGAACGACAGGTCCGTCGCCGGCGCCGAGGTCGAGGCGATCTGGACCGGTGGTGAAGGCCAGGCCCAGGCGGTGATGGCGCGGACCGACCGGACCGGGGCCTTCACGCTCCACGGCGTCGATCCGCTGGCCGAGCTGAGCCTCACCGCGTGGGACGGATTCGCCAGCACGCCCGCCGTCTCGGCCCGTGCCGAGTCCGCCATCACCCGGCCCATCACCCTGGCCGTCAGCCCGAAGGACACCACGCGCGTCGGCGGCCGGGTCGTTGACGCCGTCGGGAAGCCGGTCGCCGGCGCGTTGGTCCGGATCCGGCGGCAGGTCCGCGACAAGAACGGGCGCCTCATCGTCGTCGATCCGATCGCGGACGGGGATGGCTCCATGGTGATCCGCACCGATGCCGACGGCCGCTACCGCACGCGTCGGCGATTCCCGTCGCACTTCGAGTTCGTCGCCGAGGCATCCGCGCCCGGCCGGCTCTCGTCGCGGTCGCCGGTTATCGCCGCGACCCCAGGGTCCGACGAGTTCGCCGACCTGGTGCTCCGTCGCGTGCGGACCGTCGAAGGCCGGGTCGTCGACCGGCAGGGCCGGCCCGTCGCCGGCGCCGTCGTCCGCCAGTCGGGCGACGGGCCGATGCCGACCGAGGCGGTCAGCGGCAAGCAGGGGGATTTCCGGCTCCCCGGCGTCATCGAGGGGGCCGCGCCGGTCTTCGCCGCCAAGGAGGGCTTCCGATTCGCTTATCGATGGGTCGACGACGGGTCGCATCCGGCCGAGGTCGTGCTCGCGAGGGCCGCGGAGCCGCCCGCCGCGGCCTATCGGTCGCTGCCGTCGGCCCTGCCCATCGAGGAGGAGAAGGCCATGGCCCGTCGGCTGGTCCTCCCTCCCGCGGAGACGTTCTCCCGGCACGCCAAGGACGCGGACAAGTTCCGCTTCCTGATCGACACGCTCGACGTCGACCCGGTCGCCACACTCGAGCAATTGGATTCGACCAGGTTTGCCGATGCCGATTATCTCAAGGCCCTGCGCACGAACCTGGCCGCGGCCCTGTGTCGCGAGCACCTCGACGAGGCGGCGGAGCTGGTCGAGGCCGGCGATGCCCCGGACGCCCGCGCCGAGGGCTATCTGGCGATCTGCGACGCCCGTCGCGACCTGCGCCCGGAACAGGTCAAGGAGTTGCTCGTCCAGGCGGGTGTGAATGCCAAGGGCATGAAGTCGGCGCCGGCCCGGATCCGGGTCGAGGCCCGGGTCGCCGACCGATGGCTCGACCTGGGCGAGACCGGGCCCGCCCGGGCCCTGCTCGACGACGCGATGGCGCTGGGGCGGGACACGACCAAGGGGATCAAGGACGGCGGCTACAACCTCGGCCTGGTCGCGGAGTCGCTGGCGCGGCTCGACCTGCCGGCGGCGCTGAAGGTCCTCGACGACCTGGGGCGTGACGCCGTCAAGAACGACAAGAGCGACAAGACCTTCGTCTTCCAGCGGTTCTTCGGCCACATCGCCTACAACCTGTCGGCCCGATCGCCGGCCGACGCCGAGCGGGTCCTGGGGCGGATGCCCATCGAGCAGGGATCGGACCGCTACGTCGTGGCGGCCTGCTCCGGGATGGCGCCGAGGGACCTGGCCCGCGCCCGACGGATCGCCGGGTCCCGGATCTCGCGCGACGGTCCCGGGTACCGGCCGCACGCCCTGGGATTGATGGCCCGATCGATCGCCGCGACCGACAAGGCCGCGGCCATCCGCCTGATCGACGACGCCTATGCCGCCCTCGACCGGCTCGCCGTCGTCGGCGATCGGCCCGCGCATCCGGGCGTCGTCGAGGTGGCGGCGGCCTTGCTGCCGACGGTCGAGCGGGTCGCCCCGGACCGGCTGGCCGAGTTCCTCGGCCGCACCCTGGCCCTGCGGCCGTCCCGCGGCGACCAGACCGACACCGACGAGGCGACCGGTGCGGGGACGACGGCCTCGCTGGCGATGATGGTGGCGCGCTACGACCGTCCCCTGGCCGCCCGGCTGCTCGAGCCCGAGCTGCGCAAGAACGGGAGCCGCGCGACCCCTTTCGGCATGGACAACGTCACCTGGCGGGTCCTGTCGGCCCTGGCCCTGATCGACCCTCGGCGGGCCGTCGAGCGGGTGGAGGCCCTCCCCGAGGACCCCGCGCCCGGCACCGACCCCTATGCCGTCAAGAACCGGTCGCGGATCTCCGTCGCCAGGCTGCTGGCCCTCCACGACGCCGACCGCTGGCGGCTCATCCATGAGCAATTCCTCTATCTCTGGACCCCCGATCAAGGGTATTTGTAGGGTCGTTAGCCCAGGGGCGCCGCTGGGCGCGGGCCACCGGGCACCCGACGGGGCGAGGCCCACGGCCCGATCGCAGGTTCGCCGGTCTGCTCAACCATCTGATAGCCGCAATAAACCACACTTGTATTCCTCTGCATTCTCGAGGATGGGCTATCGAATCCCTTCGGAGGACGCTATGACCATATTGACCGCCGAGCAGCATCAGGCCATCGAGCAAGCGGGCGACCAGCCTGTCCCCTTGGTGGATCCCCAGACGAACGTTTCCTACTACCTGGTCCGTGCCGATCTCTTCCAGGAGATGAGCGACCTGCTGGATGAGGAGAAGCAGCGGTCGGCGATCGCCAGGAAGGCGAAACGAAATGCCGCGGCACGGATGGATGAGCCATGAACCCAGGCGAGATCTTCATGGCGGACTTCGAAATAGCAGGGCGGCACCCTGTCATTGTCCTCTCCCGAGAAGACCTCAATCGGGGAAGGTACGTGCTGGTCGTCGTCTGTACGTCCGCCCGCTTCGCCAGCCGAAGGATGCTACCCAACTGCGTGCCATTCCAGGCCGGGGAGTTCGGTTTCACGGTTGACTGCGTGGCCCAATGCGAGAACATGGTATCGATCGAGAGGACGGACATCATCGACCTGGATGACGGGCCGATCGGCACACTCGACCCGATGAGGATGCGAGACGTCATCAAGGCGATTGGTTATGTGATGGAGTCGGACTGCGAGCCCGATTAGGAATGCGCTCGATAACCCTCCCCAGGACAAGGACGATCGCGATCATGAACCTCGGCCCCTTGACCTTGCTGGCCATGGCTTCGGCGTTGGCCCAACTGCCCGCCTCGCCCGACCCGAAGCCGATCCCGATCAGGGTCGCCGTGGTCGACGCCTCAGGCACGCCGGCGGCCCATGCCGACGTCTGGCTGGCCGAGCCGCTCGGCCCCGAGGAGAGCCGACGGTCCGGCATCGACTCGTGGTGGGCGACCAGCCGGCCCGGCGAGACGCGTACGACCGTCTCCGATCACGCCACGGCCGATGCCGAGGGCCGAGTCACGTTCCGCGTGCCGGCGGACGCCGTCGCGCGTCGGTCGCCACCGCCGTTGGCCGTCTGGGCGGCCACCGCCGGGAAGGAAGCCCGACTCGGCTGGCGGCGCCTGCCTTGCGTCGTCCTGCCGGGCGATCCGCCGGTCCGCATCGTGCTGGGCGCGCCCGCCAGGACCGATCTGACCGTCCTCGGCCCCGATGGCAAGCCGGTCGCCGGCGCCCGCGTCACTCCGATCCGCGCCGGCGACATGCCGATCCCAAGGCGATTGACGCACGCACTCGAGACCACCACCGACTCCGAGGGTCGAGCGGTTATCGCATGCTTGACGCCCGATGTGATCGGAGCCGTCCGCGTCGAGGCCCAGGGCCTCGGCGAACAGACGCTGGACCTTCCCCAACAAGGGGCGAAGGTCATACTGGCACCGGTCGGCCGGGTCGTGGGGCGCGTGGTGGCGCCCGGGGATGAGCCGATCCGAGGGGTGACCGTCCACGCATCGACGCTCGTCGGCGGATCTGCCGGCTCCGGTCAACGCGGGTCGGCGATCGTGGCCTGCGATCCTGGCGGGCGATTCGAGATCCCCGCCATCGCCGCGGGACCGCTGACGCTCGAGCTGCAATTCGACCCCGCCAAGGGCACCCAGCTGCGCGGCGAGGCGCCGAAGCACCTCGTCGCGAAGGCCGGCCGGTCGACCGAGGTGACGATCTCGCTCCGCGCGACGGTGAACGTCCATGGGCTCGCCTGCGAGAAGGGGACGGGTCGGCCGATTGCAGGTCTGAAAATCCACTTGAACGGCCAGTTCGGTGGCGATTCGGTCGTCGTGACCGACGCCCGGGGGAACTACTCCGGCCGGATCGTCCGCGAGGTGATCCAGCCGTTCGGCTGGCCGATTCCGGACGCTTCGCCCTACTTCGTGCCGGCCGACATGTCCGAAGTCTCCCAGGCCATGCCCCGGCGCGGGAGCGTCGACATGCCGATGCCGCCGATCGAATTGCCCAGAGGTGTGGATGTCAAAGGATCGGTCGTCGACGAGGACGGTAAGCCCGTCGCCGGCGCCGAGGTCGAGGCGACCTGGACCGTGAAGGATGCCGCCATCTATGCGGTGCTGGCCCGCACCGACCGGGCCGGCAGCTTCACGCTCCATGGCGTCGATCCGCTGGCCGAGCTGACCCTCAACGCCTGGGATGGCCTCGGCGCCACGCCCGAGGTGACGGTCCGCGTCGAGGCCGCCGCCACCCGGCCCATCGCCCTGGCCCTCAGCCCCAAGAACACGTCGCATCTCGGCGGCCGGGTCGCCGATCCCGACGGCAAGCCGATCGCCGGCGCGTCGGTCCGGATCTGGCGTCAGGTCCGGCACAACACCGGGGCTTCGGCGGACGCCGATCCGATCGTGGACGAGGATGGATCGGTCGTGCTGCGAACCGATGCCGACGG
This sequence comes from uncultured Planctomycetota bacterium, assembly GCA_963777695.1. Classification (GTDB taxonomy): domain Bacteria; phylum Planctomycetota; class Planctomycetia; order Isosphaerales; family Isosphaeraceae; genus CAVZRC01. The sequence goes on along the minus strand of CAVZRC010000004.1, from coordinate 2,413,569 downwards.
GCGATACCGCACGCGACGCCGATTCCCGGCCCAAGCCGCCTATTACGCCGAGGCGTCTGCCACGGGCCGGCTCGTGGCCCGCTCGCCCGCGATCGTCGTAACCCGTGATTCCGATCCGATCGCGGCCCTGGTGCTCCGCCGGATGCGGACGGTGGAAGGTCGAGTCATCGACCGTCAGGGCCAACCTGTCGCCGGTGCGGTCGTGCGGCAATCGGGCGACGGCCCGACGTCCACTGAAGCCCTCACCGCGGCTGACGGCCGCTTCCAGCTCCCCGGCGTCATCGAAGGGCCCGCGCTGATCTTCGCCGAGAAGCCGGGCTATCGGTCCGGCTTCCGTCCGGTTAACGGCGGCTCGCAGCCGGCCGAGGTCGTCCTCGCGCGGACCGGTGAACCACCGGCCATCGCCTATCGCACCCTCCCGCCGGCCCTGCCGATCGAGGACGAGAAGGCACTGGCCCGTCGGCTGATCGCGCCCTGCGTCGAGAACGTCTTCGCCAGGGGGAACGACGACGACAAGGCCGTGATCTTCGTCGAAGCCTCCGCCATCGACCCGATGGCGATGCTCGAGCGGCTTGAGTCGATCAAGCTCGCAGACGCCGAGTTCCTCGACTTCGCCCGCGAGCACCTGGCCGCGGCCCTGTCGCGAGAGAACCTCGACGAAGCCGCCGCCGTGCTCGAGGCCGGCGACACCGCGGATGTCCGCGCCCGGGGATACCTGGGGATCTGCGATGCCCGTCGCGACCTGCCCCCGGCCCGGCTCCGGGAATTTCTCGCCCAGGCGGCCGTGAACGCGAGGGGCATGAAGTCGCCCGTCGAACCGGATCCTGGTCGAGGCCGGGATCGCCGACCGATGGCTCGACCTGGGCGAGACCGAGCGGGCCCGGGCCCTGCTCGTCGAGGCCGTCGCGCTGGGGCAGAAGGCGACCCGGGGGCTCAAGGATGGCGGCTACAACCTCATCTCCGTCGCCGGGATACTGGCCCGGATCGACGTGCCGGCCGCGCTCAAGGTCATCGACGACCTCGAGCGCGACGCCCGCGTGAACGGTGAGGGTGGCGGGGGTTATCTCCTCGAGAAGTGCCTCGGCCCGTTCGTCGGCAAGCTGGCCGGCCGATCGCCGGCCGACGCCGAGCGGATCCTGGGGCATATCTCCATCAAACAGGAGTGGGATCGTTATGTCGCTACGGCTTGCTCCCGGATGGCGACGAAGGACCTGGCCCGCGCCCGTCGGATCGCCGAGACCCGGATCTCGCGCGATGTCCCGGGTTTCCGGCCGTACACGCTCGGGTTGATGGCCCAGGAGATCGCCGCCACCGACAAGGCCGCGGCCATCGGCCTGATCGACGAGGCATATGCTGTCCTCGACCGGCTCGCCGCGGGCGAGCGGCTCGACGATCCGGCGGCCGTCGAGGTGGCGGCGGCCCTGCTGCCGGTCGTCGAGCAGGTCGATCCGGACCGGCTGGCCGAGTTCGTCGGCCGCACCCTGGCGATGCGGTTGCCCCGGGGCGACCAGACCGACCGCGACGAGCCCGTGAGAGCGCGGACCACGGTGGCGCTGGCGACGATGGTCGCGGCGCTACGACCGTCCCCTGGCCGCCAGGCTGTTGGAACCCGAGCTGCACGAGATCGAAGGCCGCCGCGTTCCTTCCGGTATGGACGAGAGCTGGCAGGCCCTGGCGGCCCTGGCGATGATCGACCCTCGTCGCGCCGTCGAGATGGTCCAGGCGCTCCCCGACGACCCGGCGCCCGGCACCAGCCCCGACGCGTCCAAGAACCGGGCGCGGACCTACGTCGCCAAGATGCTGGCCCTCCACGGCGACGACCGCTGGCAATTCGTCTATCAAGAGATCCTCAATCTCTGGATTCCGGATCAACGGTATTTGTAGAAACGGTTTCATCGACGCCCTTCCGCGACCCCGAACGCGATGGAGAACTTCCGCCATGACTCTCGTCCCATGGACCACCTTGGCACTCGCGATGACCCTGGCCGGCTCACCGCCCGGCGATGACCGGTCCTCACCACCGTCGTCGCCGGAGTGGCGTTTCGTGCTGCCGGCGCCGGGCGACCCGTTCGAACACGCCCCGTTCCGCGCCCTGGTGCTCGGCCGCGAGAAGCCCGAGGACCTGACCGAGAAGCCCATCTATCGCGGCGACCCGTCGCGTCGACGATATGCCCAGATCCGGTTCGGCAGCGCCGGCTCGATCCGGGTCACCGTCGTGCTCGACGAGGTCGCGCCGGGCGAGGTCGATCTCTACGTCGACGCCGATCGCAACCGTCGGATCGACGACCGCGACCGCGTCGCCCAGGCGGCATCCATCGCCGACGGCCGACGCGAGCGCGTCTGGCGGCTGCCGCTCGACGTGGCGATGGTTGACAAGGACGAGACGCGGACGATCCCCCGCGCCGTGGTGTTCCGCCTGGGCGCCAGCGGCCGGACGCTCGGCTACGCCTCCGCCGGCTACCTCGAGGGGGTCGTTGCAGTCGGCGACACGTCGGGTGCCAAGGCGCGACGCCTGGCCGCGCGTCGCGTTCGACGGCGACGGCAACGGCCTGATGGCCGACGCCCAGGACCGCCTCTGGATCGACCTGAACGGCGACGGCCGCTTCGACCCGTCCGCCGAGCAGTTCCTCTTCGCCACCATCCTCAACCTGGACCAGGCGCGCTACGGCGTGCGTTCCGACCAATTGGGGAGCCGGCTGGTCATCGAGCCGCTGATCGGCGTCGGCACGTTGCGGCTGGCCTGGAAGGGAGGTCCCGCCGGTCCCGCTCCTGCCGCGGGGACCGTCGAGATGCACGCCACCGCGCTGGGCCGCGACGGCTCGGTCTACGGGCTCTCCGGCACCGAGCCGGCGACCGTCCCGGTCGGCGAGTACCGGCTGGGGACGGTCACCATCGCCCTCGACGATCCCAGGGGAGGCCAGCGCTGGTCGTTCATCTTCTCGGACAACGGCGCCGGGGAGCCCCCCGTTGGTACAAGGTCGAGAAGGACGGCGCGGTCTCGATCGACCCCATCGGGACGCCGATCTTCGAGATCGGCCTCGGCGACCACGCCGCGCAACCGGCCAAGCCCGGCTCGGATGTCAGCGTGCAGCCCTTGCTCTACAACGCCGACGGGCTGCTGATCAACGTCGGCTATCGCGGAGCGCCGGCCTCGCCGGCGCTCCAGGAAGTCCTCGGCGCCCAGGTCTCTCTCCGGACGACCGAGGACCATACTCTCGCTACCGCCCACTCGGGCTTCGCCTGAGGCACCTTCTGCATGGCCTCGGTCCGAGTGCCCCAGTCGCAGTCTGCCGGCAACGTCAAGATTACCCTCGAATTCGAATCCGGCCCGCTCGCCGGCACCCTCCGCGCGGAGAAGACTCTCGAAGTGGGACGATGAATATTCCGTCGAGGAGCCGCCCGGGCCCGGATGCGAGATCTTCGTCTGTGTCCTAAGGTGGAGTTGGAGTGCGCGGGCAGGCCGCGCCATGTCTGAACGATACCGCCGAGGGAGATCCCGTGCGCGATGAATGCGATGATGGTCGGTCACCGCGAGCGGGGCGGCACGACGAGATCGCTCGGCGTGCGCGTGGCCTACTGGATCATCCTGGGCCTGATCGGCTGGTACACGCTCGGTCCGGCCTGGGTGACAGCGATGCGGCCGCCGCCGCGAGGAATCAATGATTACTACCAAGACTGGGCCTCCTCCAGGAATTACTGGGTCGGGATGCCTGCCTACGCCCCCCACTCGACGAGCGTGCCCCAGCATCTGGGCTTGCCGTCGAATCCCAATAAGAGCATCGAGTACAACTCGCACCCGCCCGTATCGGTCCTGCTGGCGTTGCCGCTGGGCCGGCTCGCTTATGCCGATGCCGTCCTGGTCTGGAACGTGCTCTCGATCGCCGCGTTCGCGGTCGGCCTGTGGGTCCTGGCCGCGACGCTGCCCGTGCCCCGATCTCGCTTCCTGCTCGTGCTGGCCATGCTGCCCTTCTGCCAACCGCTGTGCGTGAACCTGGCCGAGGCCCAGCTCTCGCTGGTCCTGGTGTCCCTGATGATGGCGAGTTGGGCCTTGGAGCGGTCGGGCTGGTCGCGCACGGCCGGCGCGCTGCTGGGCCTGGCGGCCGCGATCAAGCTCTTCCCCGCCTACCTCGTGTTCTACCTCGCCGGCCGGCGGCGCTGGCGCGCCTTGCTGGCCGCGGCCGCGACGGTCGTCGCCCTGAGCCTCGCCGCCGCGATGGTACTCGGGATCCGGGCCTGGGATGACTATCTCCACATCGTCCTCCCCGATCAGGCCAGGTTCCGGAGCATGGCTTACAACCTCGCGATCGTCGGGTTCTGGCACAAACTGTTCGATCCGACCGCTGAGATCAACCTCACCAGCACCTTGTTCGCGAGCCGCACCCTGGCCATCTGGGGGGCGCTGCTCTCGGACCTCGCGGTCACCGCGATCGTGGCGACGGTCGCCTACAGGCGCGGACCCCGGAGCAGCGGGACATCGCCTATGCCATCGCCCTGGTGGGCATGCTCCTGGTCGCGCCCATCACCTGGGAAGCCTCGCTGGTCTTCCTGGCGCTGCCCATCGCGGCGCTCGCTCGAGCCGCCGAGAGGTCTAACTGGATCGCGCCGGTCCTGCTCGCGATCGTGGCGGTCATGAGCGTGCCGCAACTCATGCTGACGGCGTCGATTCACTGGGGTCGCCCCCCCGCAGAGGCCCCCGGGCTCTTCGTGCTGGGCACCGGATCGATCAAGTTCTACGCCCTGCTGGCGACCTTCGCCCTGCTGCTCCCCGCTTTCCGGGTCGAAGGGGAATCCCGGCCTGCCGCGTGAGGGCGTCTCACCGACCCCGGGCCTTCGCCGCCTTCCGAGTGGCACGGGTGGCCTGCCCGTGTCGTTCCCCATCGCCCGTATCGACCCCCATCGCGGGCGGGGCCTCGTGCCGACGCTCTGGGCTTTGCCGTCGCGCCCGTTTACAATGATCTCGGTCGTGGCATGACGGAGGAGACCCGAGGAGAGCGATCCGGTGGCGTGGGGTATTGGCCTGATCGATAAGTTGTCGATCCTCTGCTTCGCGGGGACGTACGCGCTGGCCTTGCTGGCCGAGCTGGCGCGGTTCGTGGTCCGCGGCGCCGTGCGCTGGTACCTGGCGGTGATCCTGATGGCGCTGGGCTGGCTGGTGCAGACGGCCTTCCTGGTCAACCTGACGTGGAAGGACCCGATGGCGCCGGTCGCGACGCCGTTCGGCTCGATCATGCTCCTGTCGTGGATCGTGGCGCTGATCGGGCTGTACTGGATGGTCCGATGGCCCCGGCCGATGGCCGTGGGGGTGTTCCTGCTGCCCCTGGTGCTGGGCCTGGTCATCGGCGCCGGCTGGTTCGCGCCGAGGCAATCGGACTGGCTCGACTGGGGCGGCACGATCGCCTTCTGGGGGACCGTGCACGGGATCTTCCTGCTGGGCGGCGGAGTGTTCACCTGCATGGCGTTCTTCGCCGGGCTGATGTACCTGGCGCAGATGCGACGGCTCAAGGCCAAGCGGCCGTCGCGCACCGGGCTGGCGCTGCCGAGCCTCGAGCAATCCGAGCGGATCAACCGGGCCGCGATCACGATCGCCTTCCCCCTGCTGACCTTCGGCCTGCTGATCGGCATGGTCCTGAGCCTTGCGGCGCGAGGCGAGGGGCCCGGTCCCGTGTCGGAGGCGGCGCGCGCCGACGTCCTCCGCTGGACCGACCCCAAAGTCCTCAGCGCGCTGATGATGTGGCTGGTGTTCGCGGTGCTGCTCCACGCGCGGTTCCGCCCTGCGATGCGGGGCCGGAGCATGATGGTGCTGACGATCGTGGCCTTCTCATTCCTGGTCTTCGCGTGGTTCGGCGTCGAGGCGTTGAGGCTGCGCACGGCCCACGGGACGGCGAAGGCCGCCGGAAGGATGGCGACGCCGTGAGACTGCTGGCCCTGGGAGTCGATCACCGGTCCGCGCCGGCCTCGATCCGCGAGGCGCTCGCCTTCGACGGCCCGCGATGCGCCGCCGGTCTGGATCATCTGTTGAGGAAGTTCGCCGGCAACGAAGCGGTGATCCTGTTGACATGCAACCGGGTCGAGGTCTACCTGGCCGGCGCCGCCGAGCGGGTCCCGGAGGTCGACGCCCTGGCCGATGCCGTGGCCAACTTCCACGGCATCGCGGCGGAGGCCCTCGCCGGGCACCTGGTCAGCTACCACGACATGGGGGTCATCGGGCATCTGTTCCGCGTGGCGGCCAGCCTCGAGAGCCTGGTCCTGGGCGAGGGTCAGATCCTGGGCCAGGTCCGCGACGCCTACAAGGCGGCCGAGGCGAACAAGACCGTCGGGCCGATCTTCCACAGGGTGTTCCGCGAGGCGCTGCGGGTCGGCAAGGTCGTCCGCACCCAGACCGGCATGGACCAGGGGAAGCTCTCGGTCGCCAGCGTCGCGGTCGACGTCGCCCGCGAGGTCTTCGATTCGTTCGCCGACAAGACCGTGCTGGTGATCGGCGCCGGCAAGATGGGCGAGACGACCTTGCAGCACCTCAAGGGACTGAACCCGGGGACGATCCTGGTGACCAACCGCAGCCCCGAGAAGGCCGAGTCGGCCGCGGCCCGATGGGGCGGCCGCGCCGTGCCGTTCGACCGGTTGGGCCAGGCGTTGATCGAGGCCGACCTGGTCATCAGCACCACCGCCGCCACCGAGCCGGTGATCACGCTCGAGCAATATCAGCGGGTCCAGCGGGCGCGTCGGAACCGACTGGCCCTGATCCTGGACATCGCCATCCCCCGCGACTTCGACCCGAGGATCGGCGACCTCGACCAGGTGATGCTCTACCACGTCGACGACCTCCGCGCCCAGGCCGAGCAGAACCGGCTGCGTCGCCAGAAGGGGATCGACCCGGCGCTGGCGATCGTCGAGCGGGAGACGGCCGCCTGCTACGCGATGCTCCGCCACCAGAACGACGCCGGCCACATCCTCCAGCAGCTCGGCAGCAGCTACGACTCGATCCGGCTCGGCGAGCTGAACAAGCTCTTCGCCGCGAGGCCGAATCTGAGCGAGGCCGACCGCGAAGCGATCGCGCACATGATGATGCGATTCCAGAACCAGTTTCTCCACCACCCGAGGGCGGCGGTCCGATCGGCGGCGACCGAGCCCCATCAGGATCATCCCCACCCGATCCTCGACGCCGTCCGCCACCTCTTCGGCCTCGGCGACCGGGCCCCGACCTGACTCGAGACGGTCCGGACGGTAATCGCGAGATGCCTCATCGATCATCGCGATGAGTTGCAGGACGGAATTCCTTCCGTCTTGCTCGAACGGCCGGGAAATCGGGATGAAATTGGACGGGCGAAGGTTTGCGCTCGTTTGTACTCGTCTACGATATGGCGTCGGTTCGCCATGCTCCATCTCCCGAGCGGGGAGCGAGTTAGCGTCGAGACCCCGAACGGGCCGGACCGGTCCGGTTTCCGGCCTGTGCGCGGGCGTCGCGGCGTGTGGCCGGTGATGTCCCGATCGATCTGGTGACGAGTCGCCTGTCACTGGTCCTACCGCCGGTTGGAAGTGTTGCGTGAAATGCCCTATTATTAACATGCCGCGACTTTGCAAATTCATTAACGTGTCCCCCGCGGATTGACCGCACCGGGCGACTTAAGCCGTGACCTCGATGGCAGATAAAATTCTTCGTGAAAATCCATTTTTCCGCGCCAACAATCGCCATTTTGGACGCAAAGTGAGGGCGTGTTGAAGTGGCGAGGACCGATCGCTTGATCGCCTTCTGGCGGATCCGGCGTCCATGAGTCTGATTGCAGACCGCATGTCGGGTTGGGTCGTCATGGGGTGGATCCTCTGGGTGCGGGATGGAAGAGGTCGCCTCATCGCGACCAGGTCAAGACCGGCACGGCGTCTTGACCACTTCAGGACTACACTGAAAATGATCCGCATGGGGACGTCGCAAGTTGCATAAAAATTCTCGGATGTGAGGTGTTTTCCAGGTCGGCTGGCCCGGTGGTTTTCTGCAAATCATTGTCCTGCAATGATTTGCGTTGTCGGGTAGGTTTCGATTCGGCTCGGCCATGGGGCCCATGAATATGCTGAGACGGCTGCCCGAACCGAGACGGCGAGGGCCTATCAGCACCCTCGGAAGAGGAGGGCCAGAAGGATCAGGGCGCCAAACCACAACCATCCCGCAGAATCGCCCTGGCGGCGCCGGGGGCGATGGACCTTGATCCATTCGCCGGGTCTCGCCTGGATATGTCGAACTCGCCTGGCCATCAGGATGCCCTTTCATGAAAATGAAGAGATTGACTCAGTCTGTTAGGCTGCGGCGATCGCGCATTGCGCGCGGCATGGTCGTGCTCGCGGGCCGGTGTGGGGCGACACCGGCCCGCGAGTCGGTCATCGTTGACAGGTCGATCGGGTCACCAGCCGAGGCGGCTCGTCGTCAGGCCCCACAGGTGGGTCGCCTGACCGCCGACCCATGTCGCCCCGTCACGCGCGGCATTCACCCCGGCGTTGAGGATGTCGGCGCCTTGATCGATGATGACCTCGGCCAGCTTCTCGCCGCCGAAGTAGCCTCCGACTCCGCCGATGAGACCACCGCCAGCGGTCCCGATCGGTCCGAGCGCCGAGCCCCATGCGGCCCCCTGCGCTCCAAGTGCGACGGCGCCCGTCCACCCGCCGGCCATGCCGGCGCCATTCTTCGCGTGGGCGACGACCCGATCGCGGTCGGAGATCTCGCCGCGCCGATATTGCTGCTCGACCTGGTAGGCTAGGTAGCCTCGCATTCAGGCGTCTGCGCCGAGCCCAATGACTGGCAACCACTTGGCCGCGATGGGCAGCGCTTTCGCGATCGCGCCGGATTCGGCCGCGGCAGCCTCCACGACGGCCCCGGGGAGTAACTTCGTCGCCTGTGTGGGAGCCGACCCCGGCTTGATCGGGGCAACCGCCGCGGGTCGCGTCGAGATATGCGAAGTCGAGACTTCACGGCCCAGGGCGCTGGCCTGAATCTGGTCGAATTGCTGGAGGTGCCGGCTCGCGGCCTGGCGCGTCGCCGGGCTGACATCGGCCTGGGAGATTGTCTTGAGAAACCGCGTGACCGAGCCCTCACTCGCCACACCCTCGACGGCCCCTGACTTCGCATTGACCCGGAGGACGCGATAGGAGTCCTCCCCGATCGAGAGGCTATGAAGCTGGGGCCGGACCTTCTCGGGATGGGCCTCCTTGAGTCTCAGGACTTCGGAGGCGAGCTGGCGCAGCCGGGGATCGGGGTGTTCCTGAGCCAACCGTGCGAGACGCTTGTCCGTCCATTCGGCCGAGAGCTGCCGGCCGTCCCGGGTCATCTCCAGTCGGGCCTCCGTTCCCCGCGAGCGCGTCTTGACCTCGACCGGTCGAACTTCGACCAGCGCCCCTGCGCATCGCGCCGGACCGCGAGGAGGTCGATCCCGCGATCGTTCAGGTTGGCGTCGTAAACCTCGAACCCGCCGGCCCGCAGGTTCTCCCGGACGAACGACTCGCCGAACTTCCCCAACTGGTGAGTGGGGTGCATCGCCTCGGCCCCGCTGGAAATCGTTTCCAGCGCCGGATGGGGGACGATGGTCTCGGTCGTCTGGGCGATGGCGAGCGCAGGTGAAAGTACCAGCAGCGTGCAACCGATGATATAGATCCTCATGGCACTCCCTCAGAAGGTCGCAGCCATACTCATGCCGCTACAGACCGGCGGCGAAGTCGGGAACAATGCTGAAAGGTGCCATTGTCCCGTGGTCGAGGGCTGCTCTCGTCCGTCTCCAGACAGAGAGAGGAGCAAGGACTGAATAGGGGACAGTCTTGGCTCGATTTCTCAAAAGTTGGGGCGGAGGAGACCATCGTATTGGTGACAAGCCCCCGATGATTTACAATCTTGTTTGAGTGATAGATCCAAGGTCCCTGAGACGGAAATCGTATGGACGATGTCTCGGACAGGACGACGCAGTTGCAGGTCTTTCTCGATCGGATGAACGAGGGGAGCCAGGCCGCGCGGCTTGAGTTGATGGGGCACGCGTATCAGCGCCTTGAGAGGCTCGCCCGGAGCAAGCTCCACGGGTTTCCCCACCTGAGACGGCGAGAAGAGACGGGCTCAATCCTCCACAATGCGCTCCTGAGCTTGCAACGCTCTCTGGACGAGGTCCACCCGAAGACTGTCCGCGAGTTCTTCGGGCTTGCCTCCAGGCACATACGCTGGATTCTCCTCGACCTGACACGGGCCCCACGCGCCGTGAGTATGAGCGATGGGCGGCTGAGCGACGCCGGTATCGAGCCCGTTGATGATGCGACCGGCCCGACGACCAACATCGAACGGCTTGAACTTCATGAATTGGTCGAGGCACTGCCAGACGAGAGTCGAGAGGTCGTTGACCTGCTGTTCTATCAGGGGCTCCCACAATCCGAGGCGGCCACCCTGCTCGGCGTGTCGGAGCGCACGGTGAAGCGGCGATGGCGCACCGCACGGCTCGCAATTCAGGAGGCGCTCATGGATAACCTCGATGGAGCGGACAATAGTCGGTGCGAGGAGGGCCACCCTCATGCCGGATGAGTCACTGATCGAGGCCGCGCTGGATTCCTGGGAGGATCTCCGCGATGGAGGAAGCCTCCTACCGCCCGAGCGGTTTGTCGAGCAACATTGCGTCGGCTGGATGATTGAGAACGTGGAGGAGTTCCTCAGACGAGTCGCCGCTCTCGATCGAGTCGATCGCAGACTCCGAGCGGAAGGATTCGAACTACCCCTGAACAACGCGACGGGAACCGGGTCGTCAGGTACGGACGGCTCATCGCCCTCTTGGACTCTGGCGGATGGAGGCGAGCCGGTGCCGGGCTACCGGCTCCGGGCGAAATTAGGCCAGGGGGGGTTCGGCGAAGTCTGGGAGGCGGTCGGCCCCGGTGGATTCCGCGTCGCTCTGAAATTCGTGCGGCTGCAGCACGGCGCCGGGGACGCGGAGACGAAGGCTCTGGAGGTCATCAAGGAGATCCGGCATCCGAATCTGCTGTCCATACACGGTGCGTGGCGGAAAGATGGTTTCCTCATCGTCGCGATGGACCTTGCCGAGAAGATGCTGCACGATCGATTCCGCCAGGCCGTTGACGAGGGACACACAGGAATACCCCCGGACGAACTGATTGGCTACATGGAGGAGGCAGCGAAGGGGATCGACTTCCTCAACCGGCCAACCCACTCCCTGGGCGATGAGCGGGGTGGAATCCAGCATCGCGACATCAAGCCACAAAACCTACTACTGGTGGGCGGGAGCGTCAAAGTTGGGGACTTCGGCTTGTCCCGCTTCCTTGAACAGAGCGTCACCGGGCACTCCGGGAACATGACTCCCCATTATGCACCACCCGAGTTCTTCGACCATCAGACTTCGGACCGCTCGGACCAGTACTCGCTCGCGGTGACCTACTGCCTGCTTCGCGGTGGCAAGCTCCCGTATGTCGGAAGTCCGGTCGAGGTCATGAACGGCCATGTCCGCGGGGAGCCCGACCTGTCGATGCTCCCGGAAGGTGAGGGAACGGTCGTCGCGAGGTCACTGGCCAAAGAACCGAAGGCTCGGTGGTCGAGCTGTGGCGAGTTCATCAACGAGTTAAGTAATTCCGTCAGAGTCGGAACCCGAGTGATGAAAGTTCCAGTTGGACGGACTCGGGTTGTCCAGCTGACACTCATCGCTATCGGGATGGTGACCGCGGTGCTCCTGGCCGGGCTCGTCTTCATGGCGTTGGCGCGACGACCCGTTCAAGCCGACGCCGACAGGCAGGCCTTTCTCGCCGCGAGAAGGGCCGCCTCGGCGCGTACCTGGAGCGCCGCCAATCGAATCTTGAAGGCTATCGAATTGGATAAGGTCAAGGACCCGGATGTTGTCGCCTATGTCAACTTTTCCAATCGGTGTGCCAGGCTCGCTGAAGATTTGCGGGTAGATCGAGATGCCGACCCGAACTCGGCCGAGTTGGTCATGTCGAGTCTGAACATCATGAAGCTCGTCTCAGCAATCCAGAATGCTCGCGACAAGGGCTCGGGGCAAGTGCTCCAGGTGATCGCCGATGCCTGGCAGATTAAGAAGGAGTTGCCGATCTACTTTGAGCTCGATTCAAAACTGGCTGCCAAGTTCGGTGAGGAGTAACCGAGCCATCGGTGACACTCGAGATGCAGTCCGTCGGCATCTGCGAGAAAGTTGGGTTCTCCCACGAGATCGGACAGGCCACCGTCGCCTCGACGCGAATGGCCGATGATGTAGTCATCGGAATCGGCGAAGGTCTCGCCTTGCAGATGGCCCCCCAAAGAGAGTGAGGTGAAGATCATGCCGTCCCCCCTGTTGCCTCCCAACGGCGAGATTCTTCTCTACCAGACCGAAGATGGCCGCACGCGCATCGAATGCCGTTTCGAGAACAAGACGCTCTGGCTCAGCCAGGCGCTCATCGCCGAGCTTTTCCAGACCACCACCCAGAACATAACTCTGCATATCAAAGCAGTTTACGAAGAAGGAGAAGCCGACGAGGCGGCAACTTGTAAGGATTACTTACAAGTTCGACAGGAGGGAGGCCGCGAAGTCCGTCGCGCGGTCAAGCATTACAATCTCGATGTCATCCTGGCCGTTGGATACCGAGTTCGCTCGCCACGCGGGACGCAGTTCCGCCGGTGGGCGACCGAGCGGTTGCGGGAGTACCTGGTCAAGGGATTCACGATGGACGACGAGCGGCTCAAGAACCCGCCAGTCGAGGGGTCTGGCGTTCCCGATTACTTTGACGAGTTGCTGGAGCGGATTCGCGACATCCGCGCCAGCGAGCGCCGGATCTACCTGCGGGTCAAGGAGATCTTCGCCCTCGCCGCCGATTATGACCTCGTCCAGAAGGGCACAGTCGAATTCTTCAAAATCATCCAGAACAAGCTCCACTTCGCCGCCACCGGCCAGACCGCCACGGAGCTGATCGCCCGCCGTGCCGATCACGCCCTGCCGAACATGGGCCTGACGACCTGGAAGGGCGACGTGGTCCGCAAGCACGACGTGACCGTCGCCAAGAACGACCTGAGCGAAGGAGAAATCCAGGAGTTGAACCGAATCGTGACCATGTGGCTCGACTACGCCGAGGATCAGGCACGACGACGGAAGCAGGTGTTCCTCAAAGACTGGAGACGAAGCTCAAGGAGTTCCTCGTCTTCAACGAGCGTGCCGTGCTCTCCAACGCCGGATCGATCAGCAAGAGCGACGCCGACGCCCGCGCGGAAGCGGAATACGAGCGGTTCGCCGAAGGCCGAAGGGCGTTGCTCGAAGCCGAAGGGGAGCAGACGACCTTTCAGTTGCTCGAAGACACCGCCAAGGGTCTCCTGGCCCGCAAGAAGAAACGACCCCCGAAAAAGCCGGACTCCTCGGAATAATTGAACTATTCAAACATTGACACTTCTCGCGGAACGCCAGCGCGAGATCCCCTCACCCCAACCCTCTCCCCGTCGGGGCGAGGGCGACCGCTTGGCGCCCCTCGACGGCCTCGCGGTCCTGAGGAGGCATCGATGAGGCGCGGATCCGGTGAACGCCGCCTATACCCCCGGCCTCGCGGGGGCCAGTTGCTGAAGGACGAGAGGTTCATGAATCAATTGAGAGCCAATGTCAGTGAACTCGGGTTACGTATGCAAACTGATCCGACATGTACTAACTCGTTCCCACGCGGAGCGTGGAAATGCGGTCGAGGACGCTCCGCGTCCCGAGTGATTCTCGGCCGCGATCGGGGCCAGCACGACGCAGTGCGTCGAAGACGGCATTCCCACGCCGAGCGTTGGAACGAGTTCAAACGGCCAAATTCCGGGTCCATCTCGTACGAGGCGGCTCCGTCCGCCGATCCCCACTTTCCCCATTGCGTGGACTGATTTAGAACCTATCCCAGTAGGCCACTGCATCGATACGTGATGAAAGCACACATCAGATGCAACATGTCGAAATAGTTCTCCACCTTCTTCTCCCAACAGATCAGGATCCGCCGGAATCGGTTCATCCAGCTATGAGTCCGTTCGACCACCCAGCGACGTGCATTGAATCCCGCCTCGCGCCTCAACTCCTTCGCCTCCTCGCCGCGCGCCCTCACATGCGCCGTGAAGCCGAATTCCCGCACCAGATCGCGCGTGTCGTTGTAGTCATAACCCTTATCCAGGCACATCCCTTGCGGCTCCTCCTCCGTCGCCTCGTGCCGCGCCACCGGGATGCTCTCCAACGTCGCCTCGACTAGCTTCTTGTCATGGCGGTTGGCCCCCTCGACCGCCAACCCCACCGGTACCCCATTGGCCTCGGTCAACAGGCTTCGCTCGGCTCCCAACTTGCCCCGATCGGTCGGGTTCTTTCCCGTCCGCTCATCGCCCAGTGGGGCTTTGGTCATCGCCCCGTCCATCGACAACCATTCCCAGTCCAGGCCCTTCAACTCGTCGTACTCCTCCAGGCCCAAGGCCCACAGGTTGATGAAGACCCCGGCGGCGGTCCACTCCTGGAACCGGCGGTGCGCCGAGGGACTCGAGCAGATCCCGGTGGCGTTCAAGGCATTCCATTGGCATCCGGTCCGAAGGAGGAAGAAGATGGCATCCATGGCCTTACGGTCATCGACCCTGGGGTTGTGGCAACCCAGGGCTGGATCGGCCGGGGCGGCAGGAGCGGCTCGATCCGCTCCCAGAGGGCTTGGGGGATGCGCCACTGATCATCACGAACACCGGCAGGGGACGACTCTACGGCGGCCAAGACCTTGGCCCTGTGCGTTTCTCCTGGTGCATGTTTGACTACCAAGAGATTCTACGGATCGCGTCTACTGGGATAGGTTCCAATGACACCGGGACGGCCAAGTCATTATGTAAGAGAGGTTGAAATCACTTCACCGAAACCTCGTTTCGTCTCCCAGGCCGCGTCAGTGCAGCACCTGCTTCAGCCCTCCCGAGCGAGTCCTGCGGTTCGCCATCTCATTGGCGCATATTCAGCTGATCGACCGGCACCTTGAGATAATACGTGAACGCGCCGAGCAGGTCGCCCTTCTTGGCCTTCGCGTGACAATGCAGACAATCCTCCTTCGCGCGGATCGCGCCGAACATCCTCGTCGGCGCTTCCCGGGTCCACACCAGTCCCTCGCCGCTGCGCACGGCGTTGAGCCCGAGGCGTTCGAACTCGTCGAGCGGTCGGCGGTTCGCTTGCCGGGCGAGCACGGGCGTCGCCACCTCGTCGAGCACGTAGACCGAAGGCTCGTCATCGGTCAGCAAGCTGACCATTTCGACGCGGTCGATGTCCCGCGATGCGACCTCCGCGCCGCGATCATTCTCGAACCAGAACATGCGATGGAACCCGAAACCCGAGAAGCCCTCGAATAAGTCGACAGTGCGGTCGTGGGCCCAATACGGCCCGCGGAACCAGTCGGCGGGTTTCGGGGCGCGTTCGATGGTATGGCAGTAGGTCGGCGGCATCGGCTCGGCGGGTTTGGGGTATTGCCGCCTTCCATTGCCCTTCAACACCCCATCGTAGTTCCAGCCGTCCTTCCGTTCCGGATCGCCAGCGGGTCGGATTGCTCGACGGCTCCGCTCCGCTTTGCGAAGGTCGCCGGGCGGCTCCACGGCCACAATCGGCTCTCGGGGCGAATCGGCGGACCTCGCCAGCCCCTTAGACGGCTCGATCAGCTTCTTAGGCGGCTCGATTCGCGCGATCGGTCGGTGATTCCGATCGACGGAGGCAATGGATCCAATCCCGCAAACAACCACGATAGCTGCCATTACGACGCACTGAAGTTTAGACATGCGAGTCGCATCCCGTAAGAACGCGGGCCGAACGCCCGGCGAACGCGGTTGGGCTAATCTCGCTGACGACTTGACCGACGGACCGATTATAACCCCACGAGACTGACACCGCGAGCGGCGCGGCCGGAGTGGTGACCGTCGGGCTTCGGTTCACCCATTCGTCAGGCGGTCGGCCATGGTCAGCCTCCTGGTCGGTCGGCCTAACCAGAGCCCTTGCCCAGATCGCCGCCCTTGCCCGTAAATTCGACGAGCGACCCTTGCACCTCGAGGTGCCCAGCGATGCTAGCTGCCCCCCCCAAAGAAGCCCTCAGCCGTCCGCACGCCGATCAGACCGGCCAGTCGTCGGCGACCGGTTGAATTGCAAGAGGTTTGCTTTACAATGAGGGGCGAAACCACTCGTGGCTGGCTCCGCTGGGAAAAAGAGAAGGCAGAAATTCGAATGGGAAGAATCTTCGAAAAACGTAAAGAGTCGATCTTCAAGACCGCCGATCAGAAATCGAAGCTCTTTTCCAAGTATGGCAGACAATTGTACATGGCGGCCAAGAACGGTGTGCCCGACCCGGAAGCCAATCAAGCTCTGCGCAACCTCGTCGAAAGAGCCAAGCGCGATAACGTCGCGAACCATGTGATTGAAAAGGCGATCCAGAAAGCGGCTGGCACGGGGGGCGAGGATTTCCAAGCCGCGCGTTACGAGGGATTTGGTCCCGGCGGCTCCTTACTCATTGTCGAATGCTTGACCGACAACAGTACGCGTACCATCTCCGATGTCCGCATTTGTTTCAACAAGACCGGGTCCAAGTTGGCTGCCAATGGATCCGTCGTGATGTCCTTTGATCACCTGGCAGTGCTTTCTTTCAAAGGTGACGACGAGGACAAAGTGATTGAGGCAATGTTCGCTGCGGACGTTGCCGTCGAAGAGGTCGAATGCGAAGGTGGCACCGTAACAATCTTAGCCCCTCCCATCGAGTTCTACAAAGCGAGGAAGGCCTTGCTCGAGGCGTTCCCCGGCGTCGATCTGGAAATCCAGGAAATCCAATTTCTTCCACAGGAAAGCAAGATTCTCATTGGCGAAGAATTGGGCTTGTTTGAAAAATTGCTAGGCATGCTCAACGATTCCGATGACGTGCAGGAGATCTACCACAATATTGCCCTTCCCGGCTAAGCGTTTCCAGAACTTCATAAGTTGCTAATCCCATCTCCTGGTCTGGTATCTGCGCCGGTGCAGAAACGCCTATGGTAAATGCTCATTCGACGACTTCCCTTGTTCGCATCATCCGCTAAGCGCTCGCAGGCTGCGTCATGCCCTGAGTCGCGAAGGAACATAAGGGGCAGGCCGCGAGGCGGACGCATTCAGTCGTTCAATCATGACTTCGATGCTATTGTTAAGATTTGAAGTGCGCCCCGGAATTCAGATCAGTGCATAATGCGGTAGAGACCCCGAGGAGGCGCACTGAGATGAGTAAGCGGCGGCGATTCACGCCCGAAACCTCATTTCGTAGTGCGAGCCGGGTCTGCTGCAACGCCTGGTTGGGCAGCGCACAGCGCCTCACCGTTCTAGATGTGAGCGCAATCGCCGATATAGCTCGACCGACGCGTCGATCTCCGACTTTCGAATGGAGACGCTCTCGACGTTGATGCCGATTGGCAAGCGCTTTTCGCGAGCATAGTCCTGCACATCGGTGAATACACTCTCGCACAGGTCGACGGAGCGCTCCAGCGTGTCGGCCGAATGGCGGAGTTCGTTTTCGAGCCAGCGCGGGAACGAGATGCCTAGCCACTTCATGAATTCGAGCGTGCGCACAGAGCCACACGGTGAGAACGTGAGCACTACGGGGATGGGCGAGCGGCCGGACGTTCGCAAAGACAATGCGTAGTCGGATAGCAAAGATTTTGTGGAGCCAGCATCGTAAACTGACTGTGTGATGAAGAAGCGACAGCCCTGGTCCTGCTTGGCGAGCATCCGATGGTGCTCATCCTCTTTCGCAACGTGTCGCTCCGCTATGGCGATGCCACCAAGGACCAGGTTGGAAGCGGCGCGCGCGAGCGCATACGCCTCGGCCAGCGGCAAACCCGGGTGGTGCGATTGGCCGCGTGGGGCGCCGACGAAAACGCTGATGTGTCGGCCGGCCAGTGACCGCACGCCGTCGACCCAACTCGAAAACGCCTCGCGCGGGTGCGCGCCGACGCATCGGTACACGATCTTCGGGATCGCGAGGTCGGCGAGCGCGTCGCGTGTGTAGACCTCGGGGTTGACGGTGGGTAGAAACGGGAACGGGCGTTCCAGGCCATCGCGTCCCGGCTCGTCCTGAATGTCGTAGACGACCAAGCCGTCAGGCGCGAGTAGACGAAGTCGATCGACCTGTTCGGCTGCGATGTCACGCAATCGCTCAGGGGTGGATGCGAGCTTCGGCGGCGCGATTCCGTAGAGACGAATCCCGTCGCGCCCATCGTCTAGTTTTTCAAACAGTGTACTCACGGGGAGGTATTTCTCCGCGTCGATATCGGCCGGTTACGATGACCTCCCACTCGTCCCAACGCGTTTCTCACCAGGATTTTAACCTGCCTGGGCCGGGATCGCCAGCGAGAAACAGGACGCACGCGGTGGCGTATCAATCGGTCCTCGACGAAGCCCCATTGTGGGACTCGGGGTCTGTGGGACTCGGGGTCAGACCGAGTTCCAAGGTATTTACCGCGAAATAACTTGGAACTCGGTCTGACCCCAGGTCCCCATGGAACTCGGTCTGACCCCAGGTCCCCAGGTTTTCAACCGATCGACCTGACTTGGAAAAATCGAGGTCACTCAAGAACTCCGAGTCAAGTCCGGGCCGAGGTGCTGGTATATACGGTGTGTGATATGATTTTCTGTGAGACGATGATCTGCGACCCACACCATTACGGAAGAAGAGGTATCTCGTGCGCATCCGCCTGTTTGCCTTTGCTGTCGCGCTAGTCCTTTGCGCCGCGCCGCGCAGGCCGGCTCGGTCACATTCGATGCCAGCGGCACCTTTGAAGACGGGGCCACGCTGAGCGGCACCATGACGATCGACACGACGGTCGGCCAGGTGACCGCAGTCAACCTGGTTGTCAGCGCGCCCGATTCCCTGGACTTAACTTTTGTCCAGTATCAAAGTAACACCTCCTACTCCGGCGATTACTTCATCCAGACGGGCCCGACCGCAACGGGATTGCCCAACTTTCTCGTGGTTCTGCCCGTGACGACCCTGGTCGGCTACTCCGGCGGGTCGATCGGCAGCACGACCCAGCCAGCCAACAGTATCGAATCAAACGTATACCCGGTGACAACGCTGACGGTCGGAAGCCTTTCGGCCGTCCCCGAGCCCTCCTCGCTGGTCCTGGCCGGCACCGCCGGGCTTGGGCTGTGGACGCGCCGGCGTCGCGGCTGAGCAGCGGGAAGGGTGTCCGCCAATCGGACACCCAGTCGGGCACGAGCGAAACGGCCGGGGCGTCTCCCGATGGAGGCACTCCGGCCGTCTCCCGAATCGGGAGCGCCTCGCCGGCGCAAATGCCGTTGACGCCAGAGTCGATGATGAGCGCGGGAGACCTCCGGTCGGGCTCTCGGGCGGGGGCCGGAGACCCGCGCCCAGCACGCGCGGAGCTCACGATCCTCGGTTTTCCAGGGCCTCCCGTTCACTCGAAGATGTTCACAGCGTCGATCGGGATACGCGCCCGGCTTCCATCAGTATTGAATCGGGAAGTGATTTCCGGCTTGTTCCTGAAGGACTGGGAGACGAAGCTCAAGGAGTTCCTCGTCTTCAACGAACGCGCCGTGCTGTCCAATGTCGGATCGATCAGAAAGAACGACGCCGACGCCCGCGAGGAAGCGGAGTACGAGCGGTTCGCCGAACGCCGAAGGATACCCCCGGCCTCGCGGGGGCCAGTTGCTGAAGGACGAGAGGTCCATGAATCAATTGAGAGCCAATGTCAGTGAATTCGCGTTACGT
This sequence comes from uncultured Planctomycetota bacterium, assembly GCA_963777695.1. Classification (GTDB taxonomy): domain Bacteria; phylum Planctomycetota; class Planctomycetia; order Isosphaerales; family Isosphaeraceae; genus CAVZRC01. The sequence continues at coordinate 2,393,859 of CAVZRC010000004.1, read as the reverse complement.
ATGCAAATTGATGCGACATGCACGAATTCGTTCCCACGCTCGGCGTGGGAATGCGGTCCTGGACGCTCCGCGTCCCGAGCGATCCTCGGCCGCGATCGGGGCCACTACGACGCAGAGCGTCGAAGACGGCATACCCGCGCCGAGCGTGGGAACGAGCTCGGACGGCCAAATCCCGCGTCCATCTTGTTAGAGCGCTTCACGCTTGGCTGGCATACACTCGAGGTCCTCGACTCAAGAACCCCCCTGCCCCCCCTTCGTAAGGGGGGGACGGGAAAGGGGCGGTCCGCCTCAACGTCCCCCCCTTACGAAGGGGGGGCAGGGGGCTATTCGCATCCGCCAAGGAGTGTGCGCGAGTCAATCGTTAAGCGCTCTAAAAGGCGGCTCCGTCCGCCGATCCTCACTTTCCCCATTGCAGTGGACTGATTTAGTATTGACGCGTATGCAGGGAACGGTTGATCGCCCGGATTTCTTGTTGAAGGTGACATCGGATGACTCGCAGAACGCGCCGTGACGTGATCCCTTTCCTCGGCCTCTGCTGGCTGGCGGCGGGGCTGGCCGTCGGCGCCCGGGCGGAGGGGACGAAGCGTCCCATCACCGCCAAGGACCTCTTGCGGTTCACCTGGGCGGCCGATCCCCGGATCGCGCCCGATGGTTCGCGGGTGGCGTTCGTGAAGGTCGCGGTCGATGCGGAGAAGGACGAGTACGTGACCTCCCTCTGGCTCGTCCCGGTCCCGGCCCGAGGGGAGCACGTCGAGCCGCGCCGGCTCACCAACGGCCCGCGCGACTCCGCGCCCCGATGGTCGCCCGACGGGACCCGGCTGATCTTCGCCCGGGTCACCGAGAAGGAAGGGAAGCCGCAGCCGCCCCAACTCTACCTGCTGTCCTTCGCCGGGGGCGAGCCCAGGCCGCTGACCGACCTGCCCAAAGGGGCCTCGTCGCCGTCCTGGTCGCCCGACGGCAAGACCGTCGCCTTCCTGAGCGGGACCACGCCCGAAGACATCGACAAGGCCCGTCGCGTCAAGAAGGGGGAAAAGCCGGAGCGCGAGAGCGACGTCCGGATCGTCACCCGGGACGAATTCCGACGCGATAACGCGGGCTATCGCGACGACCTCCATCCCAACCACATCTGGACGATCCCCGTCCCCGGATCGGGCGAATCGCCCGCCGACGCCTTGCCCGAACCGCGCCGGCTGACCAGCGGCCCGTTCGAGGAATCCGAGCCCACCTGGCTGGACAACGGCGAGGAAATCGCTTTCCTCTCGGATCGCGACCTGGAATCCTACCATCGCCCGGACCGCGGTACGCTCTACTTCATCTTGGCCGAGGGCGGACGGATCCGGAGGTTCATGGACACCCCTCAAGGCTCGTTCCAAGGCCTTTCAGTGAGCCCCGACGGAAGGTCGTTCGCGTTCCGCGGCACGGTCGGCGAGCCCGCGCGTTCCTTCTCGCAGACCGACCTGTACGTGCATAAACCTGTGTTCCACTTCCCGGTGGAGAATCTCACCAAGGACTTCGACGGCGACATCGGCTCCGGGATCACCGGCGACCAGCACGCCCCTCGCGGTGCGGCCAGGTCCGTACCGGTCTGGAGCCACGATCAGAAGACGATCATCGACATCGCCGCCGAGCGAGGCCGGGCCAACCTGGTCGCGATCAACACCACGACGGGCACGGTCACGAAGATCACCCGCGCCGACCAGGAGGTGATCGCGTTCACTGCCTCCGCCGACGGCTCGCGCCTGGCCGTGCTCGCCGCCACCGCCACCGAGCCGGGCGACCTGTTCCTGGTCCAGCCCGGCTCCGGGACGACGGAGCGGCTGACCTCGCTCAACGCCAAGCTCTTCGCCGAGCTCGACATCGCCCCGCCCGAGGAGATCGAGTACACCAGCTTCGACGGGCGGAAGATCCACGCCTGGATCCAGAAGCCGGCGGGATTCCGGCCGGGCACTCGGTATCCGGTGATCCTGAATATCCACGGCGGCCCGCACGCCGCCTACGGCCACACGTTCTCACACGAGTTTCACCTGATGGCCGCCCGCGGTTATGTCGTGCTTTACCCGAACCCGCGGGGGAGCACCACCTATGGGGCCGAGTTCGGCAACATCATCCAGTACCGATATCCCGGCGACGATTACAAGGACCTGATGGCCGGCGTGGACGAGCTCGAGCGACGCGGGATCGCCGACCCGAAGCGGCTGGGCGTGACCGGCGGCAGCGGCGGCGGCCTGCTCACGAACTGGACGATCACGCAGACCGACCGATTCGCCGCGGCGGTCTCCCAGCGATCGATCGCCGACTGGTCCGCCTGGTGGTACACGGCGGACTTCACCCTCTTCCAGCCCCGATGGTTCCGGTCGCCGCCGTTCCGCGACCCCGACGAATACGCGGCCCGATCGCCCCTGACTTACGTCGAGAAGATCAAGACGCCCTTGATGCTGATCGAGGGCGAGTCCGATTACCGGACGCCGCCCGGTGCCGGGGGCGAGGCGATGTTCCGCGCCCTGAAGTTCCTCAAGAAGCCGGTCGTGATGGTGCGCTTCCCGGGCGAGCCGCACGAGCTGTCGCGGTCGGGAAAGCCCTGGCATCGCGTCGAACGGCTGGAGCACATCGTCAACTGGTTCGACAAGTACCTCCTGGGCAAATCCATGCCCCAGTATGATCTGCCGGCCGTCGCGGAGTGAATCGGGACGCCCGACGACCTCGATCGCGGCGCGGAAGTCCGCTCAGCATTCGATCGTCAGGCCCTCCTGCCTGGCCCATTGCTCCATGATGTCGCGGAGCTTGGCGTTCGGCGGGGCGTTGGCGCGCCGGCTGGCCTGGCGGATCGTCCGGGTCACCTTGTCCACCTCGATCGTCAAGGCCCGGTAGCGCCGACCGTCGCTCCCGAATTGCATCGACCAGATCGAGCAATTCCAGTAGCAACACTTCCACGCATACGTCGCCACGCAATGACGCATCGCGGCCCCCTCGCGGTAGAGCTCCTCGCCGCTGATCAGCTCGCGGATGGTCCAGCATCGCGTGCCGTCGGCGCCGATCGGCAGGCGGAACTCGCCGATGTCCGATCGGCTCCAGCGCAGTTCCCGGTCTCTCTTGATCCGACTCAGCCGAGCGTGCCACTCGCCGATCTGCCGCAGGAGCGATCGCGGCGTGCGGCCTTTCATCGACAGGTGCGGCTGCGGCGGGCCGGCCGCGAATGCGCCATCCTCGGCGAGATGTGCCGGCGCCGCGAACCGCTGGTCGTGGAGGTAATCGACGATCGGGCTGACGTGCTCGAGCGGCAGCTCCGGGTGGTTCACGAAGAAGTGGACCACCGTCCTCCAGAAGTCTTCGTGCTCGAACGATCGGCCCAGGCGGGTGGCGACGATCCATCGGGCCAGCTCCTTCGAGCCGCCCAGGCCGCGGACCTGCCCCCATCGCAAGGCCATGTCCGCGATGACTTGCTCGATAAGTCGGGTTCGACGATCCAGAGTTCCAGCGAGCTCCTTGTGCCTTCACCGACCCCCGAATCGGCGCCGAACCTGGGATGGAAACGGTAACCGCCGGGAGGTAACCCGGTATACCAGGCGTTGAGGTCGAGCTGCCTCGCTCCGAACGACTCGGTCGGTGCCAGCGTCGGCGAGGTTTTGACGGAGTCGAACCGCTCCGTCCGCGTCGGTTTGCGGGGCGGGGGGCCGGGCAGTGCGCGGCCCGTGGCGGCGCCGGCGGGCCGGGTGCCGCCGATGAGATGGCCCCTGCCACCTCTCTAACTCGTCCGTCGGCGGATTACCGCCGCGGGGATACCCCCGACGGTCGGAATCATCCCGAGAATGGGCGCATATGCTTATTTAAGCAAATTCTTGTTAGAGATCATTTCGCCATTTTCGTCGATGTCGATGTCGAGCCTCTTCTGCCAATCGGCCAGTAGCCCTTCGGCATCGCCCTGGATCGGGATGACGACGGAGTTGTCGAAGTCCAGCTCCGTCGGCAGGAGTGTATCGGGAGTCTGTATGACCGCCACTCGGAGTCGATTGCTGGGCGAGTCGAGGGGTCGGACCGCCGTCGCGGAGGTCGGCGGGTACCGGCCGGGCAGGAGCCGGCTCGATGTGGCGACGGCGCGGGAATCCTCGAGCCGGGCGAGGTGAACCCACTCGCTCGTCGCCGCGAGGATTGAGGTACCGTCGGGGCTGAAGGCTAGCGCATGGATGCCCCCGAACGCCAGGCGACGACTGTCCAGGAGGCCGGGGAAAGCGACATCGTAGAATGCACTTCGTTGCCGGCCAGTTCCCAGCGGTCTTGCTCCGGGCCGTTCGACGTCCCAGACGAGCGTCTCACCGCCGTCGCCACCCGCTGCTAAGCGTCGGCCTCTCCCATCGTAAGCCAAGGCGAACACCTTGCCCTTGATCCCGAGGAACTCGGTCGGTGGCGCCCCGGGTCGGTCCAAGTCCCAGATACGAACGACCCCGTCCCCGCCCCCGCAAGCCAGCCGAGGCCCGCTAGGATCGAAGACGAGCGAGAAGACCGCGCCTCCGGGCCTCGAGAGCTCGACCGGATCGTCGTCGCCCCGGTTCGTGTCCCAGAGGCGTACCCTCCCATCCAGGTCGCCCGCGGCGACGTGTCGCCCATCCTTGTCGAAGGCCAGGGAGAGGATCGGAGCCCGGGCCCCGCGGAGTTGGCGCAGGAGACGATCCGAAGTGCGGGAGTCCCAGATTCGCACCCCGCCTTCCTCATCCCCACCGACCAGACGCTCGCCTCGCGGGTCGAAGGCCAGGGAGAGAATCGGAGCCCGGGTCCCACGGAGTCGCAGCAAGTCTCGCCCCGTCATACCGAAGTCCTGGATCTGCACCTCGCCATCTTCACAGCCGCAAGCGAGACGTCCACCCTCGTGATCGATCGCGACGCAGAGTACCGCGGGCCTGGGCTCATCAGGCTTGAGCCGTTGCGCGGTCGTCTCGCCAGTTTTCCAGATTCGCACTACACCGCTGGAATCGACAGAGGCGAGGCTCCCGTCGGGTCGGAATGCGATCGCTCGCATGTTGCCGGTTGACCCCCGGAGCACGATCGAGGACTGGCCATTGTGTAGCACTCCGAACCAAACCTGCGCTGCGCCATCGGCGTAGCCGACTGCGAGCCGCTCGGTTGCGGGATCGAAGGCCAGGGCGTTGACGGAACCATGCGTCCCGCGGAGCCGGAAGATCGGGGCACGGGGCTGGCCGGCGTCCCAGACCAACACTCCGTCGGTGCCTCCGGCAGCCAGGCGGCCGTCCGATCGGAACGCCAGGGCGAAGACCGAGCCCTCGCTCTTGAAAGACGCCGTCGCGTCCTCTCGACCCGGACGAGACGTGTCCCAAACGAGTACATAACCCCCGGTCCCCCCTGCTGCGAGCCGCCGGCCGTCGGGACTGAAGGCCAGGGCATGGACCACACCGCTACCCTTGGGCCTCGGGTAGGAAACCGGCGGAGCTTGAGTGTCCTTGAGGTCCCAGACCAGAACATCGCCGGCGCCACCCATGGCGAGGTGACGGCCGTCGTTGCTGAAAGCCACAGCGATCGCCGAGAAATCCCTCCGAGAAGAGACGAGAAGTAACATGCCTCGTCCGATGTCCCAGACCCGAATGCCACTCTCCCCGCTCGCAGCGGCGAGGAGCCTCCCATCGGGGCTGAAGGTCAATCCGCTGATTCGGGTCGTGGCTCCTCGAAGCAAGAGCTCCGGCTCCCCGGGCTTGTCGAGATCCCAGACCCGGACCACTCCATCGTGTTCCCCGGCGGCGAGGCGAGAGCTCGTGGAGCTGATCGCGACGGCTCCATAAAGACTCCGGTCGTCTCCCTTGAGGCGGGCCGTACTCATCAGCAAGGGATAGTCGTTATCGATCAATCCGTTTGCCGTGCGCCGGGAGGGCTCGCAATCCGGCTCATAGGTCAACGCCTTCAACCACCAGAGGATGGCCTCGTCTCTTCGCTCCATGAATGCCCAGCGGAGGGCCCGGCCTTTCAAGAACTGGGCGAGTCGCTTCTTCGACTCGCTCTCGAATGGAGGGAATCGTGACAACTGCGTATCGGCCGATCGGGCCACGCGATAGGCATCGCCTTGTCGATCAGGGCGACGGTCGAGCTCGGTGGCCCATTCCATGCGACCCAGGTTGAAACTGCGCCCAGAGGTCATCCGCCTGGGCATTACGGAACGGGATGCTGCGCAGGCGATCGTAGGCATCGCGGGCCCCGCTCTCGTCCTCGAAACGGGAACTCTCCAAGGTCGCGGCCAGCGACCGCGGATAGACATAGCCCCACCAGACCACCAGGACGGACGTGGTCAGGGCCACGACTGCCGTGGTGATGACGATCGCGCGGCGGAGCCGCCGGTCCATCGGCAAGACTCGCTGAGCACTCGGTATGAGGCGAGGGCCCGGGAAGACTTGTTCCTCCGCGAGGAGCCAGTCGGGCGAATCCCCGAGGACGACCTTCAGCCGGCCCATGGCGGTGGGATCGTCCACGCTCACGAGTAGCATCAAGTCGGCCTTTGCGTCCACATGGAGGCCGGAGATGGTCTGGATCTCGTCGAAGATGTGTGCCGGCGGGGCTCCGTTCCCCTTGTAGCGCACGATGAATCTGGCCACCGGTATTTCCCTCTCGGGATGATCAGGGGACGACTCGTGTCAGGGGAGCAGTCCGAAGCCCTCGTAATGCCTGCCGAGCCCCAAGCTCTTGGCCTGCTTCCGGGCCATGCCGATGATGGCATTCGAGCGCTGCTGGTCTCGCGACAATCTTCTCAATTTCTCCTGGTTGGCCTTGGAGGAGAGCAACGAGGCGAGGGCACCCGTGGCGGCCGCACAGGCCATCGATGTCCCGTTCATGATCGTGTAGCGAGCATTCCGACCCGTCGAGATGACCCCGACCCCGGGCCCGGCGAAGTCGATCTTCTCGCCGCGGGCGGAGAAGGAGGCGAAGAAGACCCTCGGATTCGACTCGGATAGCGGCCCGACATAGAGTCTTTCAAGGGCATTTTGCGGGATACCATCCATGTGACCGATTGCAGAAACGGCGATGGCCCTGGAGTCCGATGCCGGGAATTGGACCCGTTCGTCCCAAGAATTTCCGGCCGCGCAAACGGGCACGCATCCATGCTTCCGGGCACTCGCGAGGGCGGCGTGAATAATCTCGTCGACCGGCGTTTCCAGGCTGAGATTGATGAGGTTGCACCCATCTTTTACGGCCTGGTCAATCGCTCTTGCAATTGCAAAACTCGATAACATCCGCTCGAGGAGGGCAGGGTCTACCCCGGCCGCGTCACGCCCGACGTGTCGAATCGCGAGACTTGAATAGTCCCCCGCATGGCGTGCAAAGGCCCGATAGCACTTCAGGATCGCCCGTGGGGCCAATCCCCGAACGCCTTGCGGGTATCTGCCATTCGCTCCGATGATCCCCGCGACATGGGTACCATGACCCATGCCGCTGTCCCCATAGTCAGTCTCCGGCTCGCCGAATACTGTACACATGCCCCCGCTGACCTGGAGATCAGGATGGTTGTCGACACCTGTGTCAACGACGCCGACCGTCACCCCATCCCCTTCACTGCCGCCCGTCTGCCTCCTGCTCCTCAGCCTCGGATAGAGCAGACGCAGGCAGTCGATATACGATGGTGAGGCGGCTTCCAGCACGATCTCACGGACATCGCCCCATGCCTGCTTGGGCAGAATCACCCCCCAACTGCTGTTGTCTGGCGGCGATACCTCGAGGGCTTCGAACCACGCGAGCAGATCGCCGACGGGGAGACTGACCCGGCCCCGCTCGTCGGTATAGACAGGGAAGCCGGTTTTCATCTTGACGTTCGTCAGGAAATGGACCTCCGCATTGGCGAAGGCCTTTCCGTCCCGGGTCAAGATTGTGAGGGTTTTATTCCTCCCGGAGGATTTTATGCCCAGCGCGTCGGCGAAAGCCTGAAGCGAATCGTAAATAAAGGGGAGCATAGCCGCCGGACGGCCATAGGTGAGAGGGAGGACGCGAACCGCCGGCTGCTGTCGCTTCGTCTTGGCGGCCATCTCGGGCGTCATTTCGACCAGTTTCGCCCCCTCCTCGTCGATCATATCCAGGACTCGAACGGACTGGTTCGCGTTCGGCCGCCGAGCACGAGGTGGCTCTACAACCAGGCTGCGCAGGTAGGAACGGACGGCGGCGGTTTCGGGGGCCTTCGAAGATCGCAGTCCCTCAGGTGGTAGCAAGACGTACTTCGACACCTGGTTTGCAGATCTGTCAGTCATGATTTGCTCCTCGGCTTCACGCCTCGAAAGACTCGTGACGGTGAGCACTTCGCGACCGGGATTCGCGACCAAGCTCGCCAGCGAGCGGTTGGGGAGCGTTCCATTTCTGTAGGCTCACGCGGCGATCCCCACGTCGTTTGTAAGTGCTTGCCTCTCAAGATGGTTCCATCGCCCGGCCTTGTAGTACGATCGCAATAAGAGGACGGCCTCCGCACTCGTCTTATGCCAGTAGATGCTCGGCCCCTTCAACCGCAGGTTCACCACACGGCGAATCGCACTCTCGATCGCACCACTGCCGATCGGCAACTTCAACCCCGCCACCCGCGCGTAGTCCATCCGACCTTTGCCGATGTTCCGTTTGAAGTAGTCTCGCTCCCGTCTCAATGCCTGGCCGGGGCGGGAACCACACGCGGTATCGATCGCGGCTTGCACCTCCTCGACCTTTCCTTTGAGTAGGTCTCGCCGCTGGCGACCGATCCACGCTTGACGCTCCGACGCCGTCCAGCGGCGCTGTAAGGCCGCGATCTTGCCCAGATGCTCCACCGCATGATAGAAGTCCACTAACTCGCTGACCTGTTCCGGTTTGACCCCCAACCGCCGCAGCAGCGCCCCGACCCGATTCCAGATCCAACGGGCCCCATCGGCGACGAACAGGACCTGGTCCGCTGTGGTGATCTGCAATTCGCGCAGATAGAACTCCATCAATTTGAAGATCGCGTCGGGACCGCCCAGGGTCCCATCGATGACCGCGAGGAAGTCCCGGTCCATCTCCCCCTTCTCATCGACCACGTAGATGATCAGCAATTTCGGCTCGCGCCAGTCGGTGCGATAGCGGTTGCGCCCTTGGCCGTCTTGGGACCGCGCTTGGTCGTGCGAATCCGAATCCGACCGCCGTCGGTGGAGAGGACGGCGCGACGGCCCGCGACGCTCTCTCCCCAGTTCAAGTTCCCCCCGCGCTGAGCGGCACGGGCCCGCATGGCGAACCGATAAGCGATCGCCCGAATGGTCTTGAGGTCCAGCGGTTGCCCGCGATCGGATAGGACCCGCTCGACTTCTTCCAACGAACCGAGCATCGCCACCAACTTGCTGACCTCCGAGGAGATCGCCGCCGTGCAGCGGTCATGCACGCCCCAGATCAGGAGCATCGGGTACATCCCTTTACCGGCCTTGCCGCGTTCGCAGTTGCGACTGAAGTAGGGCGCCCGGACGATGATCGGGCCGCACGCGGTCCGAAGCGTGACATCGCGTCGGCCTTGATCCTTGATCGTGTGGCCCGCCCCTTGAGCGAAGGAGCGGGCCTGGCGGCGGTTCTCCGAATCGTCGAGGGCGGCTTGCGTCGCCTCGGCCACGAGGAGGGCCGCCAGTTGGTTGGTCAGTGCCGCGATCGCACGCTCCAAGGACTCGAAGTCTTTGGCCGTACGGATCACGCGCCCATCGCGGCGTTTGGTCTCGATCTGCTGCTGGACATCCCGGATCTCGGCCCGAATCTCCGCAAGACGATCGCGCGGTTGCTCCGCAGTCTTCTCGGCCTTTCGCCTTGGGCCGGGTTTTCGCCTGCGCATGGTCGTTCCCCTTGCCACGGGTGTAGGAAAACGACGATTATTGGCGAGGGTGTAGGAGAAGAGAAACCCCCTCCACGGCACCGATTCTTTCGGAATGCTCCCAGCGGTTGGCACGCGGGACACCGTAAGCCATGTCAAGTGATGATTGTATCAGCCGAATCACCGCGACGCATCCCCCCAATCCGGCGGCGGAGGGAGAAGTTGGCTTCGCCGGGGGCCATCGATGATTGAAGCGGGCGCTCGTGACGATCTACTGGCTCGCCATCGGATCATCCGGCCGTATCGAGATGACTCTCGATCGCCGAAGGCGAGCGACGCGACCAAGGTCGCCCCTCACGAGGACAAAGACAACGATCCCGCGTGATGCGGGCTCGGCAGCCGGGGCCGGATCCTCGACGCGACTGAAACGGGGAGCGGTCGCCTCGGTCGGTCCGGGGCCGCGAAGTATTGCGCAGGGCTAACCCGAGGTTCACACGGCCCCGGGTAGGCTCACGTCCGGTGGCATGCTTGCCTCGGCGATGCTGGGCCAATGGCCGGCGGCGTCCATCGCGGCCGAAGTATCTCCCCCAATCGGTAGAATCACCTGGAAATAGCGGGACAATTCCATCTCGGCGGGCGAGAGGGCCGCGCGAGGATCCCGGCTCAGTTCGGGGGCCATGGGGACGATCCGACTCCCCTTCGGCAGATCGCGACGCGGCTTGACCATGTCGCCATCCTGCGAGACGAAGGACTGTCGGGATGGGTCGAAGGCCCAACCTGGTTTCAGTTTCACGACGATGTGCGGCTTGACGAACGGCTCCATCCCTGGCGGTTCGTCCCTCATGACTGGCAACATGGGGCCCTCTCTCGTGTCTCGGTGCAGGCTGCTGGGTGGCCCTCATCGTGGATGAGGCGTTCAACCGGGCGCCTATGTGCAACGCATCAGATCTGCGCGAAGGCCCTCGTCAGGTCCGGCAGTGGTCCGATGTGCTGTGAGACAGGCATACCCGGGCTGGGCTCCTGGGGCGTCCCACTCTTGACCAGGATATCGCGTACGACGGATGGGCTCAATGGCGACCCTTTTTGCACCTTGGCCCGCCCCTGGATGCAAGCGGCGGCCGCCGCCACGATCGGGGACGCGCTCGATGTGCCGGAGAACCGCTGGGTGTACCAGGTATTCTCCCTCGCCCCGCCTTGCAGGTCCCCGTAGCCGAGGCTCGTCACGTGCCAACCCCATCCATGGACGTTCACGATCTTTCCATAGTTCGAAAACCAGATCCGTGACCGGGGTGTGCCGATCTCGGAATAGCCGGGCTTCCCGGCCCCGAAGCCGAAGAAATCGAAGTAGTTTGTCGGAGGGACCCCCGCGCCGACGACGATAGCCCCGGAATCCTGCTGCAAACCGGTCCCCTGGAAGTTGGGCGCGTCGAAGTCCTCATCGCCGTTGCCCGCGGCTTCCACGACCACAATCCCCTTGGCCACGGCGGCCTCGATCGCGAGGAATTCGGCGCGCCAATACTGCATCGCGACGTACTTACCGTTCGGCCCGGTGCCCTGCAGCTCGATCAGGATGACGTCCCCCGCCGTGAGTCTCGCCGCGGCGGCGGTGATGGCGCCCGCGGCATTGAAGACGCCGTTGATGACTGCCGAATGCACGACGGCCGTCGCCCCATGGGCGATCCCGACCGTGCCGGCGACGCCCGGCAGACTCACCATCTCCCCCAGCACGGCGGTCCCATGGTTGCGCCAGCCGAGGTCTGGGATCATCTTTCCGCCAAGGAGGGTGATGCCCGGGGGAAGATCCTCGTGTTTCAGGTTCCAGGCACCCTCGATATCGCAAATCGTCACTCCCCTGCCGTTTCCGCCGGGTTGAGGCCAGACGGCCATCGCTCCGATCCCGTCCGGCGGCGCATGGAGGTAGCCTTGCGAAGGCTCGAAGTTGCGGCTGGCCGGGGTCTTACCGTCTGGAACCCCTGGAGGCAGAACCACTACTGCGGGGACCGGGCGAGGGGCAACGTATGCGTCCTTGACCGCATTAGTCCTTTTCAGGCGGGTGGCGAGTCTTCGGCTGTCGGAGGGGTCCTTGGGGATGACCTGGACGAAGTTCTTGAATTCGCCGACGAACGTCTCCGGAAAGGTACCGCCCTCCAACCCCATGACCGGCAGGACGGTTGCAGGGCGAGACGGCGCCGGCGTCACAACCGCCGGAAAATGGGGGCGGACGGCGGCGCCGAAGCTCGAGAGGATCTTGTTCAAGGACTCGGCGTCGGGCTCGGTCAGGGCTAGCGGGGCCGCGAACGCCGTGGGCCGCACGTCGAGCGGTCTGTCCTTGTTCAATTCCAATATCACGTAGTCCGGCGTCTCCGGATGCGACACCGCCTGGACCAAGAACCCCGGGGACGGCGGTCTCTTTCGCTTGGCCATCGGCCATCTACTCCGGATCAGAGGGATCGAGTCGTCGAACCTTCATCCCATCGCTCCATCACGAGGTTGGATGAGTCTACCACAGGCGGTGTCCCGTGGGAACGACACACCAATTACATGACGTCCGTCTCCATCTGGCTCGTCTCGGTCCCGTCCCGGGGAGGTGCGGTCGAGCCGAGTCTCAGAGCTCCTGATCTGTGACTATCGCAGGATGAGGGTCGTAGGAATTATCTGCTTGCCGCGGTGGCGTTTAGGAGATCCTCGTCTGAGCGGACAAGTGTGCGTGATGGGAAATGGAAATGGTACCTTCTTTGATTGTCAAGATCACCTGGCACATACCAGGAGGAAGGTACCATTCCCCAAGCATTATTACCGCTTATCGCCGACGGTGCCACGCGCATTAGCGGCACAATCAGCGTCGTCCGCCAAGACGGCCAATGGATCTACTTCTGCGGGGTTCAGCCGGTCTTTCAACACGCCGAGGACGACCGCCGCTCGTTTCGGATGTTTACCGCCCAACTGATCTGCCAGGGCGCGTGCCGCCAGGTGGATATCGTGCGGGCCTTCGGCGTCGCCAAGAACGGCGTCATTCGCAGCGTCGCCCGCTATCAAGCCGGAGGCGTCCAGGCGTTCTACGCGCCGCGCGCGACGCGCGGCGCCTCGGTGATGACGCCGGAGGTTACGGCCCGAGCGCAACAGTTGCTCGGAGCCGGTCGGAGCCGGAACGAAGTCGCCGAGCGACTGGGCCTCAAGCGCGATACCCTGCGCAAGGCCATCCAGCAGCGACGACTGATCGAGCCCTGTCCGCGCCAGCCGGAGGAGTCCGCGGCGGAAACCGCTCCCGCTCAACCGACGCCCCGTGCCAACGACCCCTCCGCGCGGGATGTGCCGCCCGGCGGCGTGGGGCCGGGGAATCCTCAACCGACGCCCGGTGCCACCGACCGGTCCACGCGGGCGGTCCTTGATGCCGCCGCCGAGATGGGCACGGCCTGCACCCGGCCCGACGAACGCGCCCTGGCGTCCTTCGGTCTGCTCGACGCGGCTCCGACCCGTTTCGAGACCTGCCGCGACGTCGCCTGCGGCGGCGTGCTCTGCGCCTGCCGGCCTTGGAGGCCAATGGCCTGTTCCGGCACATCCAGGAGGGCCTGGCACGGTTGCGCGGCTACTACAGCACGCTGCACGTGATGATCCTGCTGGCCTACATGGCCCTGTGCCGCATCAAGACCGTCGAGCAGTTGCAGTACCGGCCGCCGGGCGAGTTGGGCAAGCTGTTGGGCCTGGATCGCATCCCCGAGGTCCGTTGCCTGCGGCACAAACTGGCCGCCCTGAGTCGCGACGACGCCCCGAAGAAATGGGCCGGCCTGCTGTCGCGAGACTGGTTGGAGGCCGAGCCGGAGCGGGCCGGCGCCTTGTATGTGGACGGGCACGTCCGCCTCTACCATGGCAGTCAGACCGCCCTGCCCAAACGCTTCGTCTCGCGGCAGCGATTGTGCCTGCGGGGGACGACCGACTACTGGGTCAACGACATCCTGGGCCGGCCGTTCTTCGCGGTCGAACGAACGATCGACCACGGGTTGCTCGAGGTGTTGCGCAGCGACATCGTGCCGCGACTGCTCGAGGAGGTCCCCGGCCAGCCGACCGAGGCCGAGCTCAAGGCCGACCGCTATCGGTCGCGGTTCGTGATCCTGTTCGACCGCGAAGGATACAGCCCGGAGTTCTTCCGGGAGATGTGGCAGGACCACCGCATCGCCTGCATCACCTACCATAAGTATCCCAAGGACGACTGGCCCGTGACCGAGTTCGCCGAGGTCGAAGCGACGCTGCCTCACGGCGAGCCCGTCCGATTGCGACTGGCCGAGCGCGGACCTGGATCGGCTCGCGGAAGAGCGGGCTCTGGGTGCGGGAGATCCGCAAGCTGACCACCAGCGGACATCAGGTGAGCCTGATCAGCACGGCATTCGGCGAATCGGCGCGGCAGGACTCTGTTCGGCTGTTCAGTCGATGGTCCCAGGAAAACTTCTTCCGATACATGATGCAACACTTTGCGATTGACCTGCTTAACGAGTACGGCACGGAGACGATTCCTGAGACCAAACGGCCGGTGGTCAACCCCAAATGGCGGGAACTGGACCGGCGGAAACGCTCGGTCAAATCGCAGCTGACCCATCGACAGGCCCGGTTCGCTGCACTGACATTGCACCCGGAGTCCGACGAGTCGGCGCGGGCGAGATGGGAGGGGCGCAAAGCCGGATTGGTGGAAGAGATCGAGCAGTTCGACCACGAATTGATCGCGATCAACAGCCAGTTGAAGACAACCCCCCGCCACCTGGCATGGGACGAGTTGCCGGAGGCCGAGAGATTCGAGCGGCTGGCCCCCAGTCGCAAGCAACTGGTGGACACGGTGAAGATGATCGCCTACCGCGCCGAGACGGCGTTGGCATCGATCGTGCGCGAGGAACTGGCCCGGCCCGACGACGCCCGCAGCCTGCTGCGCGACCTGTTTAGCTCCGAGGCCGACCTGGTGCCTGAGGTGGAACAGGGGATACTACGTGTGCAGGTCCATCCGATGTCGAACCCGCGGTCCGACCGCGCCATCGCTCATCTGCTGGAGCATCTCAACGCCGGGGAGTTTACCTATCCGGGCACCGATCTGCGGTTGGTCTACTCGATCGCCGGTGAGGCCGAAACCCCGAACTTGGCTCCACATCTAAATCCCGCAGATCAGGAGGTCTGAGTCTGCTGACCAACGGCCCGCAGGACACCGCACCCCGATGGCCGCCCGACGGGTCCCGGCTGATCTTCTCGCGGCCACCGAGAAGGGCGGGAAGCCGCCCCAGGTCTACTTGCTGTCCTTCGCCGGGGGCGAGCCCAGGCCGCTGACCGACTTGCCCAGAGGGGCCTCGTCGCCGGCCTGGTCGCCTGATGGTAAGACCGTCGCCTTCCTCAGCGGGACCACGCCCGAAGACCTCGATCGCGGCGAGCAAGACCGCTCAGCATTCGATCGTCAGGCCCTCCTGACGGGCCCACTGCTCCATGATCTCGCGGAGCCTGGCGTTCGGCGGGGCGTTGGCGCGGCGGCTGGCCTGGCGGATCGTCCGGGTCAACTTGTCCACCTCGATCGTCAAGGCCCGGTAGCGCCGACCGTCGCTCCCGAATTGCATCGACCAGATCGAGCGATTCCAGTAGCAACACTTCCACGCGTACGTCGCCACGCAATGACGCATCGCGGCCCCCTCGCGGTAGAGCTCCTCGCCGCTGATCAGCTCGCGGATGGTCCAGCATCGCGTGCCGTCGGCGCCGATCGGCAGGCGGAACTCGCCGATGTCCGATCGGCTCCAGCGGAGTTCCCGGTCTCTCTTGATCCGACTCAACCGAGCGTGCCACTCGCCGATCTGCCGCAAGAGCGATCGCGGCGTGCGGCCTTTCATCGACAGGTTCGGCTGCGGCGGGCCGGCCGCGAATGCGCCATCCTCGGCGAGATGTGCCGGCGCCGCGAACCGCTGGTCGTGGAGGTAATCGACGATCGGGCTGACGTGCTCGAGCGGCAGCTCCGGGTGGTTCACGAAGAAGTGGACCACCGTCCTCCAGAAGTCTTCGTGCTCGAACGATCGGCCCAGGCGGGTGGCGACGATCCATCGGGCCAGCTCCTTCGAGCCGCCCAGGCCGCGGACCTGGCCCCATCGCAGGGCCATGTTGACCGAATAATGGTCGGGGGCCATCGCGAACTCGTGGGCCATCCGGCTGGTGAGCGGCAACGGGATGTCGGCCATGCGGATGTTCCGGCCGAGCCCGAGATGCTTGTACCAGCCCTGCTGAAGTTCACCGCCCCAGGTCCAGGCCGAGGCCATGAAGACCGGGAGCGGGTAGTGGGATAGGAGATGCTCGGCCAGCGAGGCGAACCGCGGCAGCGCGCCTCGCCGGCCGGCACCCAGTCGCCGGCCGGCCGCAGCCAGTCCCGGTGATCGCGTGACAGGCCGAGCAGCCCGCAGACGATCGTCACCGTGTGTACATCCGCGTAACGGTCGTCGGCGTTCGTCGGGCGCAGGAGGTCCGTCCGGCTCCGGACCAGGTACAGCAAGTGCTCCAGGGCGCGCCGCCTGCGGACATGCCGCCCGGCCAGCTTCAGCGCCCTTCCGATGATCTGGTCGATGCGGGACTTCGCGTTCTGCTTTCGTCGGATCGTGGTGGACATGGGATCGGCCTCCGGGAGATGAATGTATGCGACCATGAAGAGATGCCGGAGCGTCTCCTTACGGCTGCGTATTCCATCCCCGGCCGATCCCCGCCCTTCAGGTGGCGGAACAGTCGCGGTGGATCGTCGTCTGGTCGGATGTGGCGATCGTGATGCGTTGCGCGGTCATCGGTCGGGCCTCCTGGTGCGGGGATCCGTGGTTTTCCCGGGCATCGCATGGACACGGCGACCGCTCCGACGGTTCGCGATGCCTTGCTCGATGGAAAAGTAAACCGACCGGTGTAAGGTTTCTCCGGGGGCCGTGTATCAACAGGAGAGGGGAGCCTAGTGCCTCATCCCGCGAAAAGCGACAAGTTGCTCTTGCAAGCTACTTATCACGGATCAAACGTACACGACGGCTGTCACTCGATTTTTGATAAGTTCGCCGGGAGCGGAAGTCCATGAGGCTCGGGGTACTCGAACACCGGATACAGCTTCTCCAACTTGATCCGGGCGTCCTCCGTCGTGAACCGCCAGCGCACCTTCGCCTCGGTTCGATTTCGATGATCCTCCCAAGGTCCCACTTCCGACCGCAACACCGCCACTTCGTCAATACGCCGGTCGAGGCACTGGCCGGCAAGGACGCTCAGTTCCGTCTCCGCCATGTTCAACCAACTGCCGTGCTTGGGCGTGTAGTGGATTTCCAGTCGCTCCCACAATCGCCTCGCCTCCGCGGCGGGAAACGCCTCGTACAATGCCCCACCCGTGTGGGTATTCAGGTTGTCGCAGACCAGGACCAGGCGCTCCGCCTGAGGATAGTTCTCATACAGGAGTTGCTTGACGCACCACGCCCATTCGACCTTGCGACGCTGCGGCGTGATCCACACGCGTCGCCAACCGCGCAGCGGCTCGAAGAACATGAAGAGGTCCGCTACCCCTTTGCGCTCGTATTCGTAGTCCACACGGCGCGGCTGGCCCGGTGCCGGATCCACAGGCTGCCGCGTCTCGCCGATGAGTTGCTTGCTCGTCTCGTCCATACAGACGACAGGTCGAAGCGGATCGTAGGCACGTTTGTAGACCTCGAGGACATCCTCCATCTTCCAAACGAACTCGGGATTGGCATCGGGCGGGATGCACCACATCTTGACCAGCCACGGCTTCAACTCGTTTTTTTGAGCGTCCGACGGATCGTCTCATGTGAGACCTTGTCGACGTGGCCGAGTTCGACCATTCGATCTTTCAAGAGACGGAGCGTCCAGCGGCACCGACCCGCGGGCGGGCTCCCGCAGGCCAAGGCGATGAGCTGGGCTTCCTGCTCACCGTCGAGCATTCGCCGCCGACGCGGTACGGGACGACGAATGAGGACACCATCCAGACCACCTTCGACGAATGAGCGGCGGACCCGGTGGACCGTGATCGCTCCGAGGTCCAGAGCATCGCGGATTTGCTCGTCGGACCAGGCCGGGCCAAGGCCGCTGCAATCGGCCTTCAGCAGGATGCGCGCCCGAGTCAACTTGTCGCCGCCGCCTTGCCTTTGGCGACGAGCGATTCCAACTGGTCGCGTTCCTCGACAGACAAGCGCACGACGAATTTCTTGTTCATGATCGGACTCCGTCCCAGGATCCTGGTGAAACTGCCAAGATTGGACAAAAGTCCGAGGAACTTATCAATACCAGGTTGACAAGGCACTAGAATCATGCGGGGCAGAATCTTAGTTTTTTCGTCGATGTGAACTTTGCCAAGAATCTTATCAGTCGATCTGTCGGGTTTCCGGTCGAGAACCTGATGAACCTGATAGAGGGCTGGCGCGGATCAAGATGGCGTGGTATCCGAAAAGTCCGGGGGTGTGATGGGGGCACAGGGTTCGGTCACGCGACTGATCATCGACTTGCGGTCGGACGAACCGGCGGTGCGCGAGATCGCGGCCCGGCTGGTCTGGGGGCGCTACTTCAAGGATCTGCTGGCCCTGGCCCGCAGCAACCTCTCGGCGCGGATCCGCTGCCGTGAGGATGAGGAAGACGTCCTCCAGAGCATGTACAAGAGCTTCTGCGCCCGCCAGCGGCGGGGCGATTTCGACCTGGCGAGCCGGGATCAGCTCTGGAACCTGCTCGTGCAGATCACCTTGCGCAAGGCCCGGAACGTGGCGAATCGACACCTCCAGGAGAAGCGGGATGTCCGCCGAGAGGAGGCCGAGTCGACGGAGGAAAATCGGCATGACGACAGCCCGGGCGCGATCCTCGACCGGATCGATTCCGATGGGCCGACGCCCACCGAGGCGGCCCTGCTCAATGAGGCCCTGGAGCAGCGGTTCCGGATGCTGAACGACCCCGGCCTGCGCCAGATCGCCCAGTGGAAGCTCGAGGGCTACACCAACCCCGAGATCGCCCGGCGGCTGGAATGTACGCTCCGCACCGTCGAGCGGAAGCTGGAGCGGATCCGGTTCTACTGGGGAGGCGTCGATGACTGAAACGGATCCGATCGTGTGGCTCGATGAACCGTGGCATTCCGGGCCACGGCCGAGGAGGAGGGGATGAGCCCGGTGCCCGTCGGCGAGCGGACCTGGATCGATGAGGTGGCCGATCGCTTCGAACGCGGCGATTGGACCGCGGGCGGCCAGCGACCCCGCATCGAGGACTACCTCGGCGAGGCCGGGCCCCACCGCGCCCGCCTGCTGGAGGAGCTGATCCGCGTCGAGCGCGAGCTGCGCGCGAACGCGGGCGAGTCGCCCACGCCCGAGGAATACCGCCGACGCTTCCCCGATGATTGCGCGGCCGTCGACGCGGCCTTCGGCATCGTCGCCGACGCTCCCGCCTCTCCGGCTCGCCCGCCGGTCTCCGCGGCCCAGAGCCTCCTGTTCGGCCTGCTGGCCCTCCAGAACAACTTCATCGACCGCGACGCCCTGCTGGCCGGCTTCAACGCCTGGGTCGCCGACAAGTCCCGGTCCCTCGGACAGATCCTCCTCGACCGCGGTGCCCTCAGCCCGGCGCGGCACGCCCTGCTGGCCGAGCTGGTCCGGGAACACTTGCAGCAGCACGGCCAGGACCCCGAGCGGAGCCTCGCCGTGCTCTCGGTCGTGCCCTCGGTCCGCGACGGCCTCGAGGGACTCCCCGACCTCGATCTCCAGGCCAGCCTGCTCTATCTCCGCCTCGCCGACACCGACGGTGAGGGCGCCGATGGCGAGCAGACCGCCGACTGGGGCGAGGAGAGCGCGGCCACTGACAGCGACGGCCGGTTCCGCATCGTCCGGTTCCACGACCGCGGCGCCCTGGGCGAAGTCTACGTCGCCCGCGACCAGCAACTGCACCGGATCGTCGCACTGAAGCGGATCCAGAGCAGCCATGCGGTGGACCGCGAGAAGTGCGCGCGGTTCGTCGTCGAGGCGGAGATCACCGGTCGGCTGGAGCACCCCGGGATCGTGCCGGTCTACGGCCTGGGGACGTATGACGACGGCCGCCCCTTTTACGCCATGCGGTTCATCCGCGGCGACAACCTGAAGGCGGCGATCGAGCAGTTTCACGAGGCGGAGGAGAAAGGTCGCGATCCCGGGGAGCGGGCCGTGGCCCTGTTGAAGCTGTTGCGGCGGTTCCTGGACGTCTGCAACGCGATCGACTATGCGCACAGCCGGGGCGTGCTCCATCGCGACTTGAAGCCGGGCAACATTATGCTGGGCAAGTTCGGCGAGACGCTGGTGGTGGACTGGGGCCTGGCCAAGAGCCTGGGCCGGTCCGAGGCCGCACCGGCGTCGGCGACGCTGGACGATCGGACCCTGGTCCCGCAGTCGGGCAGCAATCTGCGCGGGACGGAATTCGGGGCGAGGCTGGGGACTCCGGCGTACATGAGCCCCGAGCAGGCCGCCGGCCGGATCGACGACCTTGGCCCGGCCAGCGACGTCTACAGCCTGGGCGCGACGCTCTATTGCCTGCTGACCGGCCGTGCTCCCTTCGCCGACCCGGACCTGGCGGAGCTGCTACGTAAGGTCGAGCGGGGCGATTTCCCGCCGCCGCGCCAGGTCAAGGGTTGGGTGGATCCGGCGCTGGAGGCGATCTGCCTGAAGGCGATGGCGACCGAGCCGGCCGGGCGGTACCGCTCGCCGCGTGCGCTGGCCGACGACGTGGAGCACTGGCTGGCCGAGGAGCCGGTGTCGGCGTGGCGGGAGCCGATCCGCCGCCGGTTGCGGCGGTGGGGCCGCCGTCATCGCCTGCTGGTGACGGGCCTGGCCGCGACGCTGGTCGTGGCCGTGGCGGCGCTGGCCGTGGGCAACGTGCTGGTCGCCCGCCAGCGCGACCTCGCCGAGCGCAACCTCGCCTTTGCGCGCACGGTGGTCGACGAGATGTACACCCGGGTGGCGGAGAAGCTCGACGACAAGGAGCAGATGGACGAGTACCAGCGCGAGATCCTCGAGAAGGCGCTGGCGTTTTACGAGCGGTTCGCCATGCCGCAGAGCCGAGCCCCGCAGGTGCGGCTGGAGGCGGCCCTCGTCGGCCTCCGCGTGGGTGCGATCCGGTCCCGGTTGGGGGATATCGCGGCGGCCGAGCGGGCCTATCAGGATACGCTCGGGATCCTGGGCCGGCTCGCCGTCGATCACCCGGCCGAGCCGGCCTATCGCGATGCCCTCGCGCGGGCACATCGGGAACTGGGCGATGTCTTCGAACAAGAAGAGCGATGGCGCGAGGCCGAGGGGGAGATCCGGGAGGCACTGACTCTCTGGGATGCCCTGGCGCGGGAGGGACCCGAGATCGCCGAGCATCAGTTCCAACTGGCCGGTTGCCACTTCAGCCTGGGCCGGCTCTATCGGAGCCAATCGCACGACGCGCCGACCAAGGCCGAATACCGCATGGCCCTGGACGCCGCCGAACGGCTGGCGAGGGAGAGGCCCGGCGTCGTCGCCTACCAGGAATTGCTGTCCTCGATCCTCGGCAATTACGTCGAGTTCCAATCGCATCTCAACGACCTGGCCGGGAGCGAGGCGTCGTCGATCAGGGCCGTGGCGATCGCGGAATCCCTCGCTCGAGCTCATCCCGAAGCGTCGAGGTATCGGAGGCGTCTCGGCTATTCCCTCGATCGCCTGGGGCATACCTACGCCCAGGAGAGGAGATTTCCCGAGGCCAAGCAGGCGCTCGCGCGGTCCATCGGCATCCTCGAAAAAATGGCCGCGGACCATCCCCAGGATATCGAGATTGCGGTGGAACTCGGGGGGACGTATGGGGTCATGGTGGATACGCTCCTACTCGAGGGCGATTTCCCATCCGGTCTGGAATGGGCGGCTCGTACGGTCCCGCTGCTCCGGTCCCTGGCGCGCCGTGACCCGCGCAACAATCGCGCCAGCAGGACGAGGCTCTGGGAATTCCTGGCGTCGAGGGCCGAGACGCTGATGCGCCTCGGCCGCAATGCCGAGGCCATCGCCGACTTCGAGGAGATCCTCGAGTTGGTCCGGGACACCATGTACGGAGACCTGTTCCGGGCCTTCCACGCGCTGACCAAGGCCCGGCTGGGAGACCCGTCGGAGTTGGCGCTGCTGGGCGATCGGGCCCGCGAGACCCTGAGGGTCGGAGTCATACACGACAGCATTTATACGAATTATTATATCACATTCTACGATTCCGCCTGCATCCACTCCGCGCTGGCGAAGGCCGCCCTCGAAGGTCGGGGCCGGCCGCCGGCCGGGCGCCGGCGACTCGCCGATCCGGACCTCGAGCTGCGCGCTGGAACTCCTCGGCAAGGCGCGCGCGATCGGCGAATTCAAGAAGATGATCCGTCTCGACGAAGTGCGGAAGGAATCGCTCCTGGACCCGCTGCGTACGGATCCCCGATTCCGGGCCCTGATGATGGACCTGGAGTTCCCCGACGATCCATACGGGCCGTGACATCACCGGGACAAGACAGCTTCGATCTCGCACCGAGGAATCCAAAGGGCATGTTGAAGACGTCGCTCTCGAATGAAAGCCGCGCATTCCCAGTCGGATATAATCCTATCCAATCTTGTAGGAATCGAGTCCGGCCGGTCTCGCCGCAGCCAGACTGCATGAGCACGCTTGCACCATTCGGAATTTTGAAGAATCGGCGAGTTTTAGTTTTTTCGTTGATGCGAATTTCGTCAAGAATTCTATCGGGCAGTTATCGGGTTTTCGGGCAAGAACCTGATAGACCTAATATGGTGGTAACCAGACTTTAGTTGGCGTGGTATCCGAAAGCGACCGGGTGTGTGATGGGGGCACGGGATCCGGTCACGCGACGGGAGACCGATTCGCGGTCGGAGTCGGGCGTTCCGGGCCACGGGCCGGAAATGCTGCGATCTCGCGTCGAGGGATCGAGAGGGCATCTCGAGAACGTTCCCGCGAGTCGTCGCCGTCGAGGGCTGCGGGACTGGAACCTAGAGGATACAACAATGATGGGATCGACTCATCCGGTCACACGACGCACCTTCTCTCTGCTGCTCCTCATCGCGCCGATGGCCTGCCTTGGCTGCGGGGACGGCGAGGCGGTCGTCACGGACGGCGGGGGGAAGCGGCGTCAGAAGGCCGAGGACCTCGAGAAGAAGGCGGAGACGAATCGCGCCAATGCCGCGAAGAAGAAGGGCCGATGACCCGGACACATGCGGTCCCGGCGCCGACGATGGCACCGCTTAATTAATAGTATGAATATTCGTTGAAACTCTCCCTCCGGACCGGGCGTTATCCATGTCTCCGTGTTTCTTTCCTCCGAAAGGATGAATGTCCATGTCGCCTTCGACACGACGGAACCTCGGGCACCGAGGCTTCACCCTGATCGAGCTGCTGGTCGTGATCGCGATCATCGCCGTGCTGATCGCGCTGCTGTTGCCCGCCGTGCAGGCGGCGCGCGAGGCCGCCCGCCGCGCCCAGTGCACCAACAACCTCAAGCAGCTTGGCCTGGCGGCGCAGAACTATCTGAGCGCGTACAATACCTTCCCGATCGGCTGCCCGATCCAGTTCGACCCGTACTTCGGGGTCTACTTCGAATCGCAGAGCGTCTTCGTCTCGATGCTGGGGCAGCTCGAGCAGCAGCCGCTGTACAATGCCGTGAACTTCAGCATCAACATCCAGAACGCGGCGAATCAGTCGGTGTACCTGACCGGGCTGTCGGCCCTCTGGTGCCCGAGCGATGGACAGGCCAGCCGGACCTTCGTCTTCGGCTCCTATGAAGGCATAACCAACTGGACGGCCAAGTTCAGCAGCTACGCCGGTTGCTCGGGCACGTACTGGCCGGAGATCGAGTTCTACTGGAGCCTGGCGACGGCCAATGATCCGAACATCACGTCCCGGGCCAACGCCCTCGTCGGGATGTTCATCTTCAACCAGTCGCTGCCGATCTTGAGCATCACCGACGGGACGAGCAACACGATCATGTTCAGCGAGCGGGCCAACGGCATGCTGCCGACCGCGGCCAGCAATTGCTACTGCTGGTGGGGCGACGCGCTCTCGACCGATACGATCTTCACCACGATGTACCCGATCAATCCCTTCAACAAGGTGCCGGCCGTGAGCGAGGAATACTCGAGCGCGTGGGACAGCTCGGCGTCGAGCTTCCATCCCGGGGGCGCCAACTTCGCGTTCGCCGACGGCTCGGTGCATTTCCTCAAGGACTCGATCAGCACCTGGCCGTTCAACCCGGCGACGGGCTTCCCCACCGGTACGACCGACAGCAACGGATACCTGGTCCTCGCGCCGGGCACGCAGTACGGCGTCTACCAGAAGCTCTCGAGCCGCAACGGCGGCGAGGTCATCAGCTCCGACTCGTATTGATCGGCCTCTGGGGAGGGAATTCATCCCGTTCCGCGGAGGAAGCGGGATGAATCCCGTGGGCCCTCGGCGAGCCTTCAGTCGATCTTGTTCGCGGCGGCGACCTCGTCGGGCGTGAGCGTACGCACCTCGATTTTGCGCAGGGCGCCGCCGGTGTGCCAGGTGGCGAAGCCCAGCGGCTCGTTGGCGCGTCTCGATCCGCGTGCCGACGCGCCGGTCCTCGTAGTTCACGCCGATGATCTCCTTGTCGTCGACCCAGCAGCGGATCACCTTGCCAGTGACGCGGACGCGGAACCGATACCAGGTCTTGTCCTCGTACTTGATCGTGCAGGTCGTCTCGTTCTCCGAGGCATCCATGCCGTTGAGGCTGGAGAGGCCCGTCACGTTGCCGCCCCAGCCGCCGTTGACCAGCGTGATGTACGCCTTGTCGACCGGGAACGTCGCGGCGGCGAAGAAGTCGGTGCCCTCGATCCGCATGGCCTCGAAGCTCAGCTCATAATCGACCCTGGGCAGATCCTTGCGGGTGCTGGTGACGCCGGTCATCGAGCCGCCGGCTTTCATGATGATCTGGCCGTCCTCGACCTTGACCTCTCCCGGTCGGGGCAAGTCGGCCTTCTTCCAGCCGTCGAGGCCCTTGCCGTCGAAGAGGACGAGCTTCTTGGATTCGCCGGCCGGCTGGTCCTTCGCGGCCTGGCCGGACCCGAGCGTTGCGAAGAGCAGGCCGATGGCCGCGACCGCGATCGCCCATCGGCGAGTCGGGTCCGCTTCGGCCGATCTGAACCGCGGCGTGGATCGGAGTGTCATCATCACGGGATCTCCTCAAGGATCGGTTTGCGATGGTGCCCAGCCGAGGATACCATCGACGGCTCACGGCCCCCATGATACCCGACGCGCGGCGACGTTCGCAGGGGTCCCGGCCGGATCGACGGTGGTGAGGATCGTGGACACGCTGGCCTGGCGAGGTCGAGTCGGGGTCCATGGCCTGTCATAAGACCTTCGACTTCCAGATATATCCCGTCAGTTCGGACTCGTCGTCATAGTCCATCGCCTGGCTCTCTTTGCGATTCGGAGTCCGACCATGCGGGCGGGCGATTCGCCCACGGGTGGAGCAGGGCCCGCCGGTAATGCTGCCTCAGCCGGGAATGGAGGAGGTACTTGTCCCGACGCAGCGCGGGATGCGGCTCCCCATCCGAATTTGTCGGGCCGTAGAGACTTTCACATCCTGCATGGAACGCCCAATCGCGGACGACGTGGAATTCGATGGCTCCGACGACCAGGGCGGCGACGATGAACGCAGCGGGGAGGAGCATTCGGAGGCCGAATCGAGGACGATCGCGGAAGCAACGCAGGGCCAGTACGACGCACAAGCCCAACTCGGCTCCGTATGCCGTCCCGAAGGCGCTCACATCGACAGACACCGGCCCGCCGGACAGGTCGACCACAATACCCAGCGTCAGGGTTCCCAGGATGATCGCGGCGAGTGCGGTCATGAGGTGCCCCAGGTGATATTTCGGGTGGTGCCGTCCCACAACTCGACCCTCGAGGATCGCCACGACGTCAACGCCCGGATGCGGCACGAGTGCACGTCGGTCATCGCGATCCTAACAAGAACCGGCGGAACTTCCCAGCGTCGGAGGCGCCGGCGAGGGAGTTTCCGAGAGTTCGACGGCCTCCGCTTGACAGTTGCGATTAGTCTCCGGATACTAAGTTCATGAATCTATCGCGACTGATGGTACTTGGCCTGCTGGCGCACGGCCCGCGTCACGGCCACCAGATCCGACGCGACGCCGAGCAGACGAACGTCGGCAACTGGGGCGGGGTGAGCGTCGGCGCACTGTATCGGGAGCTCCGCCAGATGGAGGGGGAGGATCTTGTAGAGCCGTTGCGCACCGAGCAGGTGGGCCGTCGCCCGGCTCGCACCGTCTACCGGATCACCGACGAGGGACGGCGCGAGCTGCGCATCCTCCGCGAGCGCGCCGATCCGCGACCTGCACCATGGCCCCGATGCGTTCGGAGTGGCCCTCGTGTTCGGCCGGACGTGGGACCGGGCGGAGCTCATCGGGCTCCTGCTCGCCCGCCGGCAGGCGATGGCCGCGGCGCTGGAGGGGGTCAAGGCGGAGTGTACCCAGCTCGAGGCCCGGGGCGCCATCGGTCCCCTCGATGTCGCCATGTTCCGCCGCAGGGCGATGCAACTCGAGGCGGAGCTGCGCTGGCACGACGAGTTCGAGCGGGTCCTGCCGACGCTGCCCGAGCCGCCGCAGCGGGCCGACGAGGTCATCGCGGACATGGCATCGGCCCCGGAGGACTCATCGCCTCCAACGGTGCCGAAGCGGGGGAGTCGAAAGGCCAAGCCCGGGGGGGCACCCCGGGGCGGCGGCAATCGCAAGCGATCCGAAGGGGGAGGACCCGAATCGAGCGCGGATTCGCGATCATCATCGATGGTGAAAGAAGTACCAGCACCGGGGGCCGATGGGGCACCGCGATTGACCTTCGGCATCTATCCCGGGGGGGCAACCGGATCGGATTCGCCGGAATTGCTCGTCGGTCCGCCCGACGAGCCGGCGCGGATCCAGGCTCGCGCTCGGCGAGCTCCAGGGCGACGGGAGGCCGTTCATCGTCCGGGGCTACATCCCGTTCCACGACTCGCCATCCGCGAGGCCGTTCACGATCCCGACGCCCGAGGACGTCGCACAGTATGCCCGCGACGGTCGCCGTCTGGACGTGGTCCTACAGTTCCAATCGGCTGGCGGTGACGTTGACGGGTACGTGGAGTTCGTCCGTCGGCAGGTGGGCCGCCTCGGAGCGATCGCGGACAGCGTGCAGGTCACCGAGGAGGCCAATTTCACCAACGGGCCGCCTTTGCTCGATGGCGCTTTTCCGAACGTGCGAGATGCCCTGGTCAGGGGCGTGTTGGCCGCGAAGGACGAGGCCAGGCGCCTCGGATACCACCACCTCAAGGTCGGCTTCAACGCGATCCCCTCATTCGATCCGAGCGACGATTTCTGGCGCCGATCGGCGAGCTCGGGCAGGGGGCGTTCGTGGAGGCCCTCGACTATGTCGGCCTCGACTTCTTCCCCGATGTGTTCCGTCCCGTGGCTCCCGATGGGCAGCCGGGCGACCTGCGCCAGATGGTGGTCGTCGTCTTGCGTGCGCTGCGCGAGTCCTGGATGCCCGCGGCCGGCATCCCCGCTTCCGTCCCGATCCACATCGCCGAGAACGGATGGCCGACCAGCCCGGACCGCTCGTACGATCGGCAGGCTGCCGCGCTCAAGACGATCATCCGCACGATCCACGACTATCGGGGCAACTATCGCGTCACACGCTACCAGTTATTCGACCTCCGCGACGCCGATAGCTCCAATCCGGATATCTTTTACCAGTTCGGGATCCTCCGCGACGATTACACACCCAAGCCGGTGTTCGAGGTCTATCGCCGGTTGATCGCCGAGCTCGGCGAACCATGAGGCTTCGGCATCTCTCCGGACATCGGCTTTGTTCAGGATCCCGCCCTGGGCCCTGCGCCGGTACCCGGCTTGACGCACCAGGCGATGTGGTTGAGGCAGGTGACGGCGAAGTCCGGGCTGTCGAGGAGATAGGCGTCGGAATCGGGGGCCGCCAGCCGGACGAATTCGTCGCGAATCTCCGGGATGAGGTGGGACTCGGCCTTCTGGCGGAGATCCTTCAGATAGCCCTCGAAGAAGGCGCGGGCGTCTGGATCCAGGGGGGCCTGCCGGTCGATCGTCCAGGTCCGGTGCCGGCAGTCGACCAGGCCGGCGGCCCGGAAGACGCGGCGGAGGTGCCGGCCGACGTAGAACTTCCGGGGCTTGTCCGATAGCTCGATCAGCGACGCCAACTCGGCGTGGCGGAGGGCCAGCTCGACCTCGACCGGCCAGGGGAGCAGCACGTGGTGGAACTCGTCGTTCTCGAGCACCGCGACGATGCCGCCCGGCCTCGCGGCCCGCTCCATGAGACGGAGGGCTTCGACCGGGTCGGGCAGGCTGTAGAAGCTCTGCGCGCACCAGACCACGTCGAAGGCGTCGTCGGGGATCGGCAGGTGGTGCAAGTCGCCCCGGGCGAGCTCGACGCGATCGGCCAGGGGGCGCCGTCGAGGTCCTGGTGCGCCAGCTCCAGGAAAGCCGGCGAGAGGTCGACGCCCATCACGCTCCCGGATTCCCCGACCCGCTCGGCCAGCCATCGCGAATACACGCCGTCGCCGCACGCCAGGTCGAGGACGCGGTCGCCCGGGCGGATCGGCAGGCTGGCCACCGTCGCGCGCAGCTCCTCGGCGAAGGCGCGGTGATAGGCCAGCAAGGTCGGGGCATAGCCGGGCAGCTTGGTCGGTCGGGGCACCTGCGACGCTCCAGGTAAGGCGATTCGGACGGATCCGATCGATCCGCTATCGCCCAGGAGCAATCGGAGTGCCGGAATGGCAAATCTTCGGCCTTCATGTCATCACGATGACTGGCCCAGCTCCTTCAGCTTCTGCGAGAGCATCTCCCCGGGTGATATGCCCCTTCAGGCAAGTCTGGGTTGGTGCCCCCGTCCTTTCGCCATCAGTTCTCGGCCCTCATTTCCTCCTGGAGTACCGGTCCTGGACGGAGATCCACGACTTCACTCGGCGATTCTGCCGATCGCGCAAGTCCGGCCTCGCGTCGGCGAGGTTTTCGAGCTCGTCGGGGTCGGCTTGCACGTCGAAGAGGAAATGCCTGTCCTTTCGCATGTCCCAGAAGTATTTCCAACGGCCTTCGCGCACGCCGCAATTCCCCATTCGCCCGCTGTAGTAGTAGGCGCGGCGGTCGTCGGCAACCCCGCTGAGCAGGCTACGCCCTTGCCATCGGGGGTGGGGCGTCAGGGAGCAGATGTCGGCGAGCGTCGGCCACAGGTCGATGTGGCCGCCTACCGCCTCGTTCCGCGCCCCCAGCGCCGAGCCGTGGGTTGATCAAGATGAGCGGGACATGGACCTGGTCTTCATAGAGGCCGGTGTTATGCGAGAGGAGCCCGTGGTCGCCGAAGGACTCCCCGTGGTCCCCCGTCAGGGCGATCAGCGTGTCCTCCGCGAGGCCCAGCGCTCGAGGTCTTCGCACAGGTGCCCGACGAAGCGGTCGAGCCGCCAGATGGCCTTCAGGTACGAGCGGAATACCGATTCCCGGACCTGTCCGTTGCGGACCCCGGCCGGGAAGCCTTCCGCGGCCCAGTCGTTCGGCCCTTCCCCCTCGTGGAACGGCGCATGCGTGTCGTACGCCCACATCAGGACTGCGAATGGCTGCGCGTGCGACTCCCGCACGGCCCGGCGAACGTCGCCGAACATCGCCTGGTCGAGGTATTCGCGCTCCATGAACGCCGAGGGTCGATCGGAATCGCGCCAGAAAGGGACGGCCGGATCCCGGGAGACATCGAATCCACCGGCACAGAAGTGGTCGGCGGCATGCAGGCTATTCCAGACATCCGTCCCGCCCGCCGCGAAGAAATACGTCTTGTAGCCGAGGCCCTGAAGGTGCTGCCCCGCGGAGGGCAGGTCAAAGATGGAGTTGTTGGAGAAGATGGAACGTCTGAGGGGACTGCCGTAGATCCCGGCGAACAGTGCCATCGACGAGCCGAAGGAGTAATTCGCCGTAGCGTAGTAGTTTTCGAAGATCAGGCTTTTCGGGGCGAGGCGGCGCAGGTTGGGCGTCGAGGGCAAGGGGCAGCCATAGGACTCGAAGAAGCGCGTGCTGACCGACTCGACAACGATAACAATGAGGTTTCTAGGCGGGCGGGCGAGACGCCGACCGGCGTCGTGGGGATGGCCAGCGGTGGGATCGGCCCCGCCGCCCTCGTGGTAGTCCTCGAGCTGGAGTGGAGTCTCCAGCCAGGATTGGACGAAGACCAGGTGGGCATTTCGCGCGAAGTCGCTCCATTCGGCGCCCACGTACGCCCGCGCCATGGGGATCGCCAGGGTCAGACCGGCGGCGGCGGCAATGATCCGTGAAGGCCGACAGGCTTGCGCCGCCGCGGCCCGCCAGAGAGATGGGAAGGCCCATTGTCCCAGCGAGTGAATCGCCAGGGCGCAGACGGGCCCCAGAAAGATCGCGGCCCGCGCCCGCATGTCGACGGACTCGATCACACCGGGGTAGGGAGAGAACCCACCGCCCAACCAGAAGAGATCGAGGCGGAGGAACTCGTGGCGAGCCGCGAACAATTTCACGTTCGCCAACTGGAAGACGATCGCGAGGGTCGCCGCAACGTAAGCCAGGGCGCGCACGAGGGCTCGCGAGCGGGGTGACCCGGCGAGCCTCAGCAGGGCGCAAACTCCGAGCAGGCAGCAGAGCCCGACGGCGACGTCCTCCAGGCAGCAACACAGGAGGCGGAGCGCGAAAACGAACGGGTTGGGGTGGTAGACGATCGCTTCAAAGGAATTGCGCGTATGGATCAACCGTCGCCCGACATCCCCCTTCGAAGCGACGACCGCGGCGCAGACGACCAGGAGAAGCGAAAGCATCTCGCCGCGGCGGGCGAGTCTCGTTGCATCCGCGGCCCCGACCGGGTCCGAGCGAGCGGGGGCCAGGATCCGTCTCATCTGGTGAAACACCTCATGACCTACAACATCGGCGGGCTCACGGGTGCGAGGGAGAGCCGAGATTCGACTCGTCCGGAGAAACTCGACCCGTTGTGCCCCCATAGGGGATCCAGTCTCATACTGGAATATATGACACGTCTCGCGGAACGTCGCCACTTTCTCGCGCGACGCGTCGAGGTGCTCGCCCGGAGGAGCCCGCCCGCCGTCGGCGTCGGGAGGTGCGGCGCCATCGACTCAGACCGGCTCGACGATGGCGTCGGCTTCCTCGTCGAAGAGGGGGTGCGCCGGGGATTCGGGGAAAGTGCGTCGGCCCAGGCCGAGGGTGAGGATGATCGTGGCGGAGACGCACATCGAGAAGCAGAGGTAGATCAGGCCGCCCACGAACGAGCCCGAGAACGTCTCGATGGATCCGAGGAGGAACGGGCCGACGAACCCGCCGAGGTTGCCCACCGAATTGATCAGGCCGATGCTGCTGGCGGCGGCCGCCTCGGTCAGGAGCAGGCTGGGCAGGGCCCAGAAAGCCGGCATGTACGCCTTCAATCCCATGAGCGCCAGGGTGAACAGCCCCACGGTGAGCACCAGCCGCGCGTTGAACGGCAGCCCGCTCGGGACCAGCACGGTGAAGCACAGGGCGACCGCCCCCAGGTAGATCGGCATCGAGGCGTGGAGCCGGCGCTCGTGGGTGCGGTCCGAGCTCCAGCCGACCAGGAGCTGCCCGACCAGTCCGCCCAGCGGGGGGACGATCACGGCCCAGGTCAGGTCGTTCAGGTTCAGCGAGAACCACGCCTTGAGGATCTTGGGCAAGAACATCTCGACGCCGTAGCTGCTGGTCACCACGAAGAAATAAGCCGCGGCCAGCAGGAGCACCTTCGGATGCCGGAATGCCTCGGCCAGGGCGCCGAGCAGCGTCTTGTGGTGCTGTTTGCCCTTGTGCAGCTCCTTCTCTCGCTTCAGCTCCAGCTCCAGGGCATCGCGCTCGTCGGGCTGGAGCCAGCGCGCTCCCTGGGCCAGTCGGGCAGGAGGAACAGGACCAGGATCCCCAGGATGACCGCCGGGATGCCCCAGCCGATGTACATGACTTGCCATCCTTGCATCCCCAGGAGCAGGGGGTGCTGGATCGTCACGCCGCCGATGGTCTCGGTGGTGCCGATCCGGAGCATGTAGTACGAGGTCCGGGGGCCGAGGAACTGCGCGACCGGCGTGGCGATGAAGAACCAGGCCAGGGCCCGCGCGCGGTCGCGCAACGGGAACCAGTGGGTAAGGTAGACGATCACCCCGGGGAAGAATCCGGCCTCGGCCAGGCCGAGCAGGAACCGGATGCCGAAGAACTGGAGGACGAACGGACTGCCCGATCCGTGCAGCCATGCCACGGTCGCCTGGGCCTTGGCCGAGAGCCAGCCGAGGTCGGCCCTGGCGATCGGGCCGACCGCGGCGGCGAGCCCCTGGAGCGTCAGGTCGGCCAGCCAGGTCACGCCCGGCACGCGGTAATGCACGAAGGCCGTCAGTGCCGCGATGATGCCCCAGGAGACCATGATCCGGCAGATCCACTTCCGCGCGCTCCACCGCTCGACGATGAGCGTCCCGGGGATCTCCAGGAGGAAGTAGCCGATGAAGAACACCCCGGCGCCGAAGCCGACCACGGCGTTGTCGAAGGCGGGCATCTCCCTGGACATCTCGATCGTGGCCAGGGCCACGTTGACCCGGTCGATGTAGGCGATGGCGTAGCTCAGGAACAGGATCGGCAGCAGCCGGATGTACGCCTTGGCTCGGGCGCGGTCCAGCGCGCTGGGTGTCGCGGGGGAGGTCGCCATGGGGCAGGCTCGCGGCGGGCTAGAGGAGCATCATCGATTCGCTTCGGGGGCGGAGATCGATGATCCGCAAGGGCCGGGGCCGGTCGGCTCGCCGCGTCCGTCGGGATCATCGCGCACGCACGAAGTTTCGAAGGTAACACGGCGACGGCGCCGGGGCAAACACCTGGCCGGGTATTCTGGCGAAGACCGAGACGATCGCAAAGATGGGGTATTCAACAATCACCACCGTCAGAGGATGTCCCCGGGATCTTCGCCCGCATTTGAAGGTCCCGACCCGGACCTGCCGGAGCTGATTTAAGACGGCACACGCAAGCCCTCCCGGGCGGCTCCGCGGCTGATCCCGTTCTTCCGCGAGAAAACGGCCGGCGTCCTCGAAAGTTGTCGGAATGACCGTCACTCAACCGCCTGCGAGCCCGAAAAAACGGACGCGCCAACCAGTCGGATCCTGACGACCGGGCCGAATCGACGGATGACGAGCCCGAGCGTTGTAGGAGACAAGGAAAGCGATCAGGGTTAGAATCAATCTGGGCTCACCATCGGCGACGGTTGGGTTGCGCCTCTCGTCGTCTCTTCTCGATCCGAGATCGTCCGAGGCCGAGACAATCATGTCCGATCCTGGTCAGCGACCATCCGTGGCGATCACGTCGCTCTCGATCCGAGATTTCCGCGGGATCGATCGGCTGGAGCTGGACTTCCGCGGTCCCGATGGACAACCCAACTCCCTGGTGGTTCTGGCTGGCCCCAATGGTTGCGGCAAGACCGCCGTGCTGGAAGCCGCTCTGATGCTGGCTGGCGGCGTCGAACTGATCACCGGTCTGCGCGGTCGGCCGGCGATCCGCCGGGGTGCGAAGGACTACGAGATTCGGGCCGAGTTCCAGGCCGGGGACAGGACGTGGCTTAGCAGGGATCTCCCCGACGCCACAAATCCCCTGATCTCGGAAGTGGTCCCGCACTGGTACTTTTCGTCCTGGCGGGCTCCCGCCCTCGTCGGTCCCGTGAACCCGACTGTAGGCCGCCGGGGTCGCCGTCCCGCCAGGACCGATCAGAACCGGCTCCTCAACGTCAAGCAACAGTTGGTCAATGCCGCGACCCTCGAGCGTTTCGAGAACTCGCTCCCACATATCGGTCGCTATTCCACGGTCATTCGGGCCATCAATGACGCCTGGCGCGAGTTCTACCCCTCCGCGGATGACGCTTTCGAGGTCGGGGTGGTCCTCACCCCCGAGGAGTCCGGAGGTGGATCGTTCGACGTCTACCTGCAAACGTCCGATGGACATCGCCTCGAGATTGATCTCCTCAGCGCCGGGCAGCTCGAGCTCTTCCTGTTCATGGGCGCCCTCGCTTTGAACGGGGATCGCGAAGGGATCATCTTCATCGACGAGCCCGAGCTGCATCTGGACCCGCAATGGCATCGACCGATCTTGAGGAGCCTGATGCGTCTTCAACCCCACGCCCAACTGGTCGTCGCGACCCATTCGCCCGAGATCTATGATGCGGCGGCTTCCTACGAACGCCATTTCCTCGTGCCCGAGGACGATCCCCGTTCGTGGTTATGGGCCCAGCACGACGGCGTTGAGTCGGGGGTCTGAAAGCCGTGGCACGAAGTGTCGAACGGGCCAGTCTCTACCGTGCCCCGATCAACCTCTGGGTCGGGAGCGTTCCATTTCTGTAGGCTCACGCGGCGATCCCCACGTCGTTTGTAAGTGCTTGCCTCTCAAGATGGTTCCATCGCCCGGCCTTGTAGTACGATCGCAATAAGAGGACGGCCTCCGCACTCGTCTTATGCCAGTAGATGCTCGGCCCCTTCAACCGCAGGTTCACCACACGGCGAATCGCACTCTCGATCGCACCACTGCCGATCGGCAACTTCAACCCCGCCACCCGCGCGTAGTCCATCCGACCTTTGCCGATGTTCCGTTTGAAGTAGTCTCGCTCCCGTCTCAATGCCTGGCCGGGGCGGGAACCACACGCGGTATCGATCGCGGCTTGCACCTCCTCGACCTTTCCTTTGAGTAGGTCTCGCCGCTGGCGACCGATCCACGCTTGACGCTCCGACGCCGTCCAGCGGCGCTGTAAGGCCGCGATCTTGCCCAGATGCTCCACCGCATGATAGAAGTCCACTAACTCGCTGACCTGTTCCGGTTTGACCCCCAACCGCCGCAGCAGCGCCCCGACCCGATTCCAGATCCAACGGGCCCCATCGGCGACGAACAGGACCTGGTCCGCTGTGGTGATCTGCAATTCGCGCAGATAGAACTCCATCAATTTGAAGATCGCGTCGGGACCGCCCAGGGTCCCATCGATGACCGCGAGGAAGTCCCGGTCCATCTCCCCCTTCTCATCGACCACGTAGATGATCAGCAATTTCGGCTCGCGCCAGTCGGTGCGATAGCGGTTGCGCCCCTTGGCCGTCTTGGGACCGCGCTTGGTCGTGCGAATCCGAATCCGACCGCCGTCGGTGGAGAGGACGGCGCGACGGCCCGCGACGCTCTCTCCCCAGTTCAAGTTCCCCCCGCGCTGAGCGGCACGGGCCCGCATGGCGAACCGATAAGCGATCGCCCGAATGGTCTTGAGGTCCAGCGGTTGCCCGCGATCGGATAGGACCCGCTCGACTTCTTCCAACGAACCGAGCATCGCCACCAACTTGCTGACCTCCGAGGAGATCGCCGCCGTGCAGCGGTCATGCACGCCCCAGATCAGGAGCATCGGGTACATCCCTTTACCGGCCTTGCCGCGTTCGCAGTTGCGACTGAAGTAGGGCGCCCGGACGATGATCGGGCCGCACGCGGTCCGAAGCGTGACATCGCGTCGGCCTTGATCCTTGATCGTGTGGCCCGCCCCTTGAGCGAAGGAGCGGGCCTGGCGGCGGTTCTCCGAATCGTCGAGGGCGGCTTGCGTCGCCTCGGCCACGAGGAGGGCCGCCAGTTGGTTGGTCAGTGCCGCGATCGCACGCTCCAAGGACTCGAAGTCTTTGGCCGTACGGATCACGCGCCCATCGCGGCGTTTGGTCTCGATCTGCTGCTGGACATCCCGGATCTCGGCCCGAATCTCCGCAAGACGATCGCGCGGTTGCTCCGCAGTCTTCTCGGCCTTTCGCCTTGGGCCGGGTTTTCGCGCTTGCGCATGGTCGTTCCCCTTGCCACGGGTGTAGGAAAACGACGATTATTGGCGAGGGTGTAGGAGAAGAGAAACCCCCTCCACGGCACCGATTCTTTCGGAATGCTCCCTCTGGGTCGAGGATCAGCTCACCCGGGCCTACCTGGATGCCGTCTGGAATAACTCCTACGTCGGCTTCCTCATCGGTGGCGGCAACGAGGGCGTCCTGGGGATCGTCAACGATGCGGAAAAGGCCGGCTATCCGAACGTCTTCGCCGTGATCGACCGCGATTTCCGCCAGTCGAACCGGGCAGACTGGATGGATCCCGGCAAGATGTTTAGACGGTTCATATTGCCCGTCCACGAAATCGAGAATTACCTCCTCGACGACGACGCACTGGCCGCCTGCCGGTTCAACAACCGGGGAAAGACGGCGGCTGAGATCGAAATCACGATGGCGACGGTCGCGGGTCGGCTCGCCTGGTGGGCCGCTTGCCGAGACGTGGTCGCGGAGCTGAGGAGGCGATTTCGCGAAGGGTTCCTGAAAGATCCGTCGTGCGCCGTCAGTCGCGAGGACGAGGCGCGAGATCACATCTGTCAATCTCTATGGTTCCAGAATCTCGCTCGTGAAGCCGGGCGGACGACCGAGGCCGAAATCCACCGGCTGTTGTCCGAGGCACATCTCGCGGCCAATCAGTCGCTCTCTGACGGGCGCTGGAAGACCGAATTCGCCGGCAAGGAGATCCTCCATGACGTGGGGAGTCGGATCTGCGACCACACCAAGATCCGACGGCACTCGACGACTGGTAACCCGTTCGATGAGGATCTCGCCAAGGAGGTCGGCGCCTGGCAACGAGCGAACAACGCCGTGCCCGCCGATCTCACCGATCTCCTCGCCGCGCTCCAGCAGCGAATCGCTCGCGTAAGAACGAGTCCGTAGCCGCGTCCGGGAGATTGTCCGGGACCGCCTGGAAGTGCTGAAGTGCATCATCCGACGCCGGCGATCATCGCGGGGGCTGTCCGGCCGGTCGGACCGATCCCGGCCCGGCCCGCGCATCCAGTAAATCGCCGAGCCGGGTCCGGCCCTCGGCCAGGCCGGGCTCGATCGCGATGGCCTGGCGGTAGGAGTCGCGCGCCTCGTCCCAGTCGCCGGCGGACGCCTGGGCCAGGCCGAGGTTGCAGTAGATCGAGCCGGTCCGGGGCCGCAGGGCCAGGGCGGCGCGGTAGAAGCCGATGGCGTCCCAGGGCTTGACCTCGGCGAGCATCCGGCCCAGCTCGTAGTTGAGCCAGAAGTCGGTCGGTCGACGGCGTTGCGCCGCGCGGAGCAGCGGCTCGGCGTCGCCCCCGGCCTGCTTGAGCATGACGCCGAGGGTCGTCAACAACTGCGGCGGGGCGCCCGCCTCGGGCGCCTCGGCCGCCAGTCGCTCGAGGGCCTCGCGGTCGTGGCGGACGGCCGGGTCGCGGACGCGGTCGCGCCAGGATGGGTCGGGGTCGGCCCATCGGGCGACTTGCAGCAGACGCGAGCGCATGGCCGCGTCTTCCTCGACCAGGGCCCAGTCGTCCAGGCCCGCGAGGAGTATCTCCCGGATCGACGACATCTGGATGCGCTCCGCGACGGTGTGATCGTCCGGGAATTTCGATCGGGCCTCATGGAACACCGCGGCGTATTCCCGGGCCGTGGCCCGGTGGTGGGACGGGTCTTCGAGCAGCCCCGTTCGCCGGAGGCGGATGTCCTCCACCCTGGCCGCCAGATCCAGGTCGTAGAATGAGCGCTTGAAGTGGGACCGCATCCGGAGCAGGCCGGCGTCGTGGAGCCGGTCGTCGGCCTGCTGGAGCACGGCCTTGGCCTCGGCCCATCGGCCCTCTTGCCGCCAGGCCGCGACCCGCTCCAGCGCCGATTCGACCGCCTGTCGCGCGCGGCCCTGGCGTTGCGCCGATTCGGTCCACCACGCGGCGGCCAGGGCGACCAGGGCGAAGGTCATCGCCACCAGGGCACTCGCCGCCGGATTGCGCCGGCACCACCGCCAGGCGTGCTCCGGCCGGCCGATCGCCCGGGCCTGGACCGGTCGCCCGTCGAGGAACCGACGCAGGTCGTCGGCCAGGGCCACGGCGTCGGCGAACCGCCGCGACGGCTCGCGCTCGATCGCCTTGTGGACGACCGTCTCCAGGTCGCGCGGGATCGTCGGGTCGAGCGCGCGCAGCCGGGGCGGCTCGGCGCCGGTCACCTGGCCGACCAGCTCGGCGCGATCGGCCTTGTCGAAGGCGGGCCGGCGGGCCAGCAGCTCGTAGAGGGTCAGGCCCAGCGCGTAGACGTCGGACCGGGCGTCGCAACGGCCCTCGAACCGCTCGGGCGCCATGTATCGGACCGTGCCGACGATGTCGCCGGAGTGCGTCAGGTCGTCGCTGTCGGACACCTTCGCCAGGCCGAAGTCGGCGACCCAGACCGTCCCCTGGCCGTCGAGCAGGAGGTTGGACGGCTTGATGTCGCGGTGGAGCGTCCCCTGGCGATGGGCGTACTCGAGCGCCTCGGCCACCTGGATGCCGATCATGGCCACGCTGCGGGCGTAGTGCCGGGTCGAGTCCGCGGCCGGAGTCGACTCGGACTGGCCGGGCAGGACGGCGGAAGATGATGCGTCCGCGGCGGGCGGTCCGGCCGCGCCGGAGGGCGTGTCATCGGGTTGTCGCGGCGGCTTCGCATGACAGTGGGCCATCGGGAAGAGGCCCGTCATCAGCGACCGCGCCATCGCGGACGCCCGGGCCCGACTGCGTCGGATCACGCAACACGAGTCCGCCTCCGGTTTCGGGGACGGGTCGCGGAGGCTGCGGAGCTCCCGCAGGACGGCGTCGAGGCCGAGGCCCGGGATGAATTGCATGACGTAGTAGTGCATGCCCTCGGACTCGCCGACGCCGAAGACCGGCACGATGTTGGTGTGGTGCAGCTTGGCCGCGGCGCGGGCCTCGCGCCGGAACCGCAGGAGCTGGTCGGGATCGCGCAGGCCGTGAGCGCCGAGGACCTTCAGCGCGACGCGACGGCCGAGCGATTCCTGCTCGGCCTCGTAGACGACGCCCATGCCGCCCCGGCCGACCTCGCGGAGGATGCGGTAGTCGCCCAGCCGCGCCGGGGGGCTGTCGCGGACGTCGTTGACCGGGGCGGGCTTGAGCTCTTCCATCAGCAACAGGGCCGGGAAGAGGCGGCGGATCTCGCCGGCCAGCTCGGGATAGGCCATCGCCTGATCCTCGACCGAGGGGTGTTCGCCCCGGCGGTGGCGCTCCAGGAAGGACTCGGCCAGGTCGCCGATGCGGTCGGCGTCCTCCTCCGGCCGCGATCGGCCGGGCCGATGCCGGGCGGGGTCGGTCCACTCCGTCCGCGTGTCGCCCGGTTGCTGCATCGTCCTGCCTCC
The DNA here is from genome assembly GCA_963777695.1 of uncultured Planctomycetota bacterium. Classification (GTDB taxonomy): domain Bacteria; phylum Planctomycetota; class Planctomycetia; order Isosphaerales; family Isosphaeraceae; genus CAVZRC01. The sequence continues at coordinate 2,354,871 of CAVZRC010000004.1, read as the reverse complement.
CGAGAAAGTGTTGCGCGGACGGACCGGCCGGGCCTTTCGATCAGGCGTCGATGAGCCCGGGTGCGTGCTCCAGGAGGTCGCGGAGCCGGCCCAGGGCGCGGACATATCGGTTGTTGGCGGCCGTCTTGGACAGGCCGAGGACCGCGGCGGCCTCGCCGTTGGAGAGCTCCTCGAAATGGCGGAGGGCCAGGATCTCGCGGTCGATCGGCTCCATCCGGTTCAGGATGGCCTGGAGCTGGAGCTGCCGCTCGGCGCGGACGGCGGCCTGGCTGGGCGTGGTCAGCCGCCCGAGCAACTGGGCCGCCAGCGAGGCCGAGCTGGGCTGCGGCCAGGGGCCGGGATCCATCGCGATCTCGCGGCCGGCATCGCGCATCGCCGTGCCGAGGTGGCGTCGGTGCTCCTGCGCCAGCCGCTGGCCGGTGACCAGCCGCAGCCACAGGTAGGTAGGCATCGGGCGGTCGCGCGCGTAGTCGGGCAGCCGGGCCGACAGGTCGAGGTAGGCGTCCTGAAGGACGTCGGACGGGTCGATGCGCCCTTGCAGCCGGCAATCGAGCCGCAGCCGTACCATCTGCCGGAGGCGCCTGCGGTGACGTTCCCAGAGCGCAGCCAGTGCCGATTCCTCGCCCGAGGCGGCGCGAAACAGGAGGTCTTCGGAGTCGTCCGGGCCCTGAATCATCGTCGTCCCCCTACCAGTAAGAATGCAGGCTGGGACCGATCGTCCACCGGCCGGGGGCGAAGTCGGCGATTTTCTCCGCTGCGGCGCCCCACTTGCTCACATCCATTGTAATCACCCGGACCGGGTGGCCATCAACCTGAATTCGCCGCGCGCCGCGGGGACCGGCCGGAGGATCTCCGCCCGGACGAGTGGACATCTTGCCCCGGGCCGCATTCTATCCTGTAGGGGATGACCTCGCGGAAATCGGCACTCCGCGCCGTCGATTGGTGGCGGGCGAGCCGGATCCGGGAATCTCGATCGACCTCGCGAACTTGATCCGGGGGATATCGCTCAATAATGTGCGGAGACCCGCGAAGACCGGAGTAGGGGAGATGGTGGCGTGAATGGCTCCCAGATGTCGTTTAAGCTCAGATGCGGAGGCATGATCATGCCATGGGAAGGGATTGCCGAGCGTGTCGATGGCGTCGCGCGGGACACGGTGTGGCGTGCCCGCCGGGTGGGCCGGGGTCATCTGGTCCGCCTGGCGATCCTGACGTCGCAGTTGACGGCGTTCCTGGGCGCGACCGTGGCGGCGGCGACCTGCCTGCTGGGCGAGTGCCCCTTCGGCGAGACGGCCGGCCCGCGGGCGACGCTCGTCGATCGGGCCGGCGCGGTCCGTTCGGTCGCGTTCGCGCCGGACGGGACGCTGCTGGCGACGGTCGGCGGCGATGGTTCGCTCGTGCTGCGGGACCCGTCGGCGCAACGGGGCTATTCGCTACGTCCGGCCGGCTCGGACCCGGTGCGGTGCCTGGCGTTCGGCCCGGACGGCAAGGCGCTGGCGACCGCGAGCCGGACGGCCGCCGTGGCCCTCTACGACCTCGACACAGCCGCCTCGCGGACGCTCGACGACGCGGCCGGTGCGACGGCCGGCGCCGCGGGCCTGGCGTTCGCGCCCGATGGCTCGACGCTGGCCGTGGGCCAGCAGGACGGCCGGATCACGCTCTGGGACGCCGCCACGGGGCGGATGCGGTCGGCCCTGGAGGGGCATGTCGGATTCGTCGCCGCGCTGGCCTTCGCGCCCGATGGCGTCACGCTGGCCTCCGCCGGCGGCGACCGCTCGGTGCGGCTCTGGGACGTGGCGTCCGGCCGCGAGCGGCTGGCGATCGGCGGCCAGGCCAGCACGTTCGTCGCCCTGTCCTTCTCGCCCGACGGCCGGCTCCTGGCCCTGGCCGACCAGGTGAGCCCGGTCGTCCGGCTCTGCGACGTCGCCACCGGGGTCGAGCACGCGGCCCTGCCCGGCCCGGCGGGGGCCGTCATCGCGCTGGCCATCAGCCCCGACGGCGCAACGCTGGCCGCGGCCGGCCGCCAGGGACTCGTCACCTGCTGGGACCTCGCCAGCTTGAGGATCCGCCCGACGCGGCTGAAGCACGCCGGGGCCTACTCGCTGGCCTTCTCGCCCGACGGCCACACATTGGCCTCCGCCGGCGTCAACGGCACCGTCCATCTCTGGGACTGGCCGTCGAGCCGGGATTGAAGTTGAGATCGCCGATCTTATCGAGCGGGCGTCGATTCGAGTAACCAAGCCGAGCGTCCGGCTGCGACGACGACAAAAAAAGATCGTCGAACTCGGATTGCCGTGCCCGGCATGATCCTTCCACTGGGGCATCTCCTCAAGCCTCGGCCCGGCAACCGTGAGCGGCACACCTCGGCAAGAAACACACGAGGAAAGTTTCGAACGGCGTCGTTATAATTCAAGGAGGTGTCGAGAGAACCGGATCGGACGTGAAGACGAAGAGATCGGAGAAGAGTCAGCGATGTGGAAGCTGGGCCCTCGGGAACTCCTCCTATTGAAGGGGTCGGGTGGAGAACCTTTTGTACACTTTGTCGACCGCCTGATTCGCGCCGAGGCCTTCAAGGGGGGGCTTCCCCAGTCCGAGGTCCGGACCCAACTTCGCGTGAACATCAAGGATGGAGGCATCGACACCCAAGTCACGCAAGCCATTCCGCGGGATCGAAGCGGCTGGTTTGATTTGCCGACGTGCTGGCAGTTCAAGGCGTTCGAGTCGAAAGAGGTCAACGATAGGAAATACAAGAGGAAGAAAAACGACCTTCAGGAAGAGATAAACAAATTTTATGCCAAGAAGTTGATCGCTCAAGGTTATGCCTATCGTTTCTGTGTCCTCGGCGATCTGCCTCCGCTCAAGCTGGCGGACTGGGAGGAACAGCTCAAAGTCGAGGCGCAGCGGATTCACGCCGGGGCGGCCACTCCCCGAGTAGTTCATGGCGGAGATCTCCTGGACTGGGCCGAGCGGTTCCCTGCTGTCGTTGCAGGCCTCCGAGGACAGGCCCAGGAGGGCCTGCACTGGGAAGCATGGGCGAGGAATTGCCGTGCTGTGACGAAGGTCTATGTGCCCAATCCTGAATGGCAGGATAAGCACGACCAAATTTTGTTGTATGCCGACTTGAACTCGCCATGTGAGGGCGATCCCTGCCTGCTGATTGGGGGTGCCGCGGGTGTGGGAAAAACAAGGCTGGTTTGCGAGACCCTCGGAGAATCGCCCGCATCGCCCAGCCTTGTCGTCTACGCCAGAGATGAGCAGGAGGCCAAGAAGCTCGCCACCTTAGTTGCCAATACTCCGGATCAAACGGCAATTCTCGTCGCGGACGAATGCACTTTCGAGACATACTCCTTCCTCAACGAAAATTTGCGTGGTCACGTGGATCGAATCAGGGTGATATGCCTTCACAACACTGGTCCGAGACGATCGCTTGATCTATGGCTGGATACAGATTCAATCAAGAACAATATATACGAGATTCTAAGAGAGAATTTTCCCGATGTTCCCGATGATCGTCGTCGCCAGTATGCGGACTTCTCGAAAGGATTCGTCCGGTTCGCCGCGGACATGTGCGATAATGACGTCGAACTGGCCGACGGCAAGGTATCTGGCTTATTGACATCCGTCGAGAGGTACCTCAGGAAGAGACTTCACGCGGAACATCTGCCGTTCGTCTCATTCCTGGCTCTCTTTCATAAGGTGGGTTTCCTGGGCGAGATGCGGGCGGACGTCGAGGCGCTTTCGAGGATTGCTGATCGCACTCCGCAGGACTTTTTCAACGCTGTGCGTGTCGTTCGAGAGGCGCCTGGCTTCGTAGTTCAAGCCGGGCGATACTGGTACGTTACTCCGGAAATCGTGGCTCGATCACTTTTTCTTGAGGGATGGGGTCGATGGGTTGAGCCCAATTTGTTCGCTTTCTTGGGGGCCCTCCCACCGCACCTCGTTCAGCAACTCGTCGAGCGGGTTGCGATCTTCGGAGGGGAGGATGTGCGGGACCAACTCGCGACCTTTTTTCGAGGATGGTTCGGGCAGTTGACCGCGAAGGATCTGTCAGATCACCAGGCGACGTCGCTTGCTTCCGCGATTATCGAGTCGAGGCCTGAAGAGTATCTTGCCGGGCTCAGGTACATCATTGATCGCGGGGAAGCCGGGGACTTGATCAAGATCGAAGGAGATTGGACCGGAGGGGCATGGGGACCGCGGCGAACCTTGATTTGGCTCCTGGAGAGATTGGTCGCATTCCCCGACTTCTTTGCGGATTGCGAGGCGTGTTTATTTCGACTGGCCTTTCATGAAACGGAGTCTCATATAGGTAACAGCGCGACGGAAATCTGGCGCAATCTCCATTGCGTTCATCTTTCAGGGACGGCTGCACCCTTTGCACAGAGAATCCGCATTCTCAGAGATAGGACGTTGTCGCCTAGCCTGGACGAGGCGAGATTGGCATTCCGCGGTCTGGATCGTGTCTTCGCCGGCTCGTCCGGCCATATCGTCGGACCACCTGAAGTGGCGGGCCGGCTCAGACCTCGCGACTGGCAGCCGGCTTCGACCACCCAGGAGCGCGAGTGTTACCTGTACGCCTTGAAGATCTTCGGGGAGCATATCGCCCAGGGTGACCCCGATCGTCGCACTCTGGCGGTTGACGGCATTGTGGACCACATGGACTTCCTCCTGAGAGGCGGTTTTCTCGACGAGATCACGCCAGTCCTTGCGACGTCCACGCTCGACGAAGGCGAAGTCCGCAGGCTGGTGAATGCCGTCGACGAGTTTCTTGCGTCCGAAGAGCAGATTGGACGCGATCGTGTGAACGAGCACGCCGTCCGGTATATCCAAGGGATCCGCCGATGGGTCGATTCGATTCGTCCATCCGATTTCGACGGGAGATTACGGAGCATCTGCGCCCGCGATCCATGGGACAAGCGATTCGCCGACGAACCCCAAACCCGGAGTGACGAGACCGACGCGTTGGCTGTTCCAATTCTGTCGGATCCGTCCCTGTTGCTTCCCCATCTCGATTGGCTCGCCAGCTATGAGGCTAGATCTGCCGAACGATTGGGCTTCGCCCTTGGCCGCATCGATGAGCGGTTCTCGTGCGGCGAGATGATCTTCGACCAGGCCATTCGATGGGGCTCACCTCCGCTGCTGAGAGGGTATATACGTGGTCTGGTCTTCGCGGAGCGGCGACCGACTGATGTGCTCCTTCGACGTATGACCGAACTCGAAGCCGCTCACCCTGAAATGGTCGTCGATATCTTGGTCCGCGGCGGCGATAGCTTCGATGCCCTGAACCGCGCGATCCACCTCGTCGAATCCCGCACGATCTCCCCCAGGTTTCTGGCGTCGTTCGCGATGGGTCTCGGTCGGCGTGAATTGAGCGCCGAGGAAGTGAGCCGCCTCTTGCCTTATTTCGTGGACGCGGCGCTCGCGGCGGATGCTAATACGGCCCAGGCCGGCGTGCGCTTCCTCTATACCTATCTGATGTTCGAGATGCGCCGTACGTCGTCGAGTTGCCTCGAAATGGACTGCGTTCGTTCTCTCGCGTGGCGGATGATGGATGCGGCTCTACCATACGTGGAGACCCGGACTGCGCAGGAGTGGTCGCACATCGTCGAGCGGTTGGCGAAGTATGACGAGCACCAAGGGGCCGCCCTACTCGGACGGGCGTTGTTGAGCGACAGCACGGAGTTGGAGAGAGGGGCTCAACAACAACTGATTAACCTCGCTGTCCGGGCACCCGATTCGGTGATGGAAGGATTGGGCCAGGCCCTGCTCGATCCGAGCCAAGGCTGGCGACTTCAAATACATGTATTGCGCGATCTTGTGGTTTCCATGCCGACAGATTCGATCCTTGACTGGGTTCGCAAGCACGGCGTTGATGCTGCTCGCGCCATCGCACGGCACTTACCGCGTCCATACCTCGATGACGAAGGGCATCCCATCGTTCCTGAAGTGTTGGACGTGATCCTTCGGGATTTTGACGACGATCGGGTCCTTAATAATTTCGCCGCGGGGGCTCACTCGGGGGGAAGTTGGTGGGGAGATCGATCAGAACAATTGCGCCGCGAGGCCGAGGACGCAAGACGCTTCTTGAATCATCCGAATCGCCGTATTCGAGAGTGGGCTCGACACGAGATCGACCAACGAACTCACATGGCGGAAAGGGAGGAGCTCGAGCACGCCGAAGAGGCTCTGCCTTGACCGGCCGATCATGGCTCATTCCGAGAGACACTCGGCCATCTGGCCATGTCTCGTAGGCCCTTCACGCGATCCTTCCGGCCGTAAAATCTCCTTCGGCCTCGGGCCGGCAACCGCGATGGTCCGATCGGTCTCATGTAGACCGCGTTTCGGTCGATCTGGAATAATGGGAGTGGTTCGCGCGAATGCTCCTTCGTTGCTCGTCCGGACGGAAAGCGGAGTGCCTCAATGACTCGACTCGTGTGGCGGCTGGGGTCGGCCCTGGCCGTGTCCGCGATGGCCGTGACCGCGATCGCGGCCCTGGCCTTGCATCGCCAGGCCGTCGCCCAGTCGCCGCCGCGCGACCCGCAGATCGGCCGGTCGTTCCAGGTCCCCTATCGGCTCACCGATACCAACCACTTCCTGGTCCGGGTCCGGATCAACGGCAAGGGGCCGTTCAACTTCCTGGTCGATTCGGGCGCCCCGGCGCTGTTCGTCTCCACCGAGACGGCCAAGAAGGTCGGGCTGAAGCCGACCCGCAACCGATTCTGGACGCCCGTCGATCGCCTCGATATCGAGGGCGGCTCGCGGCTGTCGAACGTCAAGGCGCGGGTCGAGGACCCTTTCCAACTCGTGGGGATGAACGCCCTGGGCCTGCCCGGCGCCTCGATCGACGGCATCCTGGGATTCACCATCCTGGCGCGGTACCGGCTGGAGATCGATCCCACCCAAGACCGGATGGTCTGGACGCGACTCGATAACGAGCCGCGCGATCCGCCGGTTCCTCGGCGCCCGGCCGGCGAGGACCAGCGGGCGTCGGCGGGCGGCGGGGCGATGAACGCACTGGGGCCGCTGGCCAAGGGGCTCGCGTTCCTCATGGGCAAGCAGCCCGAGGAGGCGCTACACCCCCGCGGCTTCCTGGGCCTGGAGTGGGTCGCCCCGGTGCCGGCGGGGTCGGACAAGGCCGGGCTCCGCGTCCGCGTCGTGCTCGACGGCTCGCCCGCCGCCAAGGCCGGGCTCAAGGCCGACGACCTGGTCCTCCGGATCAACGGCCGCGCCGTCGATAGCACCAAGGCCGTCCGCGCCGCCCTGGCCGAAGTCCAGCAGGGCGACAAGGTCACGCTCCTCGTCCGCAGCAGCTCGGGGGCCGACGCCCTCGAGCGGAAACTCGTCGTCATCGCCGGGGAGGGACTCTGAGCCATGCACCGACCATTCCTCCCGTCCGTCGCGCGAGCCGCCCTGAGCGCGGCGGTCGCCCTTATCCTGGCTGCCGGCCTGGCATGGGCGAATCTGTGGACCGATCCGCAGGAGGCCCCTCCGGCCGGCGCCGACGCCAAGGCCAAGGCCAAGAAGTTCGCGGTCCCGTTCGTGATGCTGCCGACCAATCACATGCTGGTCGAGGCCAAGATCAACGGCAAGGGACCTTACCAACTGATCTTCGACCTGGGCGCGCCGATCACGCTGTTGAACAACCGGGCGAGCGAGTCGTCGGGCGTGGTGAAGGACGACGCCCCCCGTTCGTTCCTGTTCGGGATGCGGGGCGAGGCCGAGATCGACAAGCTCGAGGCCGGCGAGTTGACGGCCACCAAGCTGCCGGTGATCGTCTTCGACCATCCGATCCTGAAGGCGCTCGAGGACATGGTCGGCCGGAAGATCGACGGCATCATGGGCTTCACGCTCTTCGCCCGGTTCAAGACGACGATCGACTACCAGGCGAAGCAGATGACGTTCGAGCCGGTGGATTACGAGGTCCGCGACCTGCTGAAGAGCCTGCCGGACCGGATGATGGGCCCGAAGGTCGCCAAGCACCGGGTGCTGACGCCGCTGGGCCTGTGGGGGATCCGCCTGGGTACGCCGACCGGCGGGATCGACGCGCCGGGCGTGCCGATCGCGGCCGTCGTCGCCGGTTCGCCCGCCGCGAAGGGGGGCCTCAAGGCCGGCGACGTGATCACCACCCTCGACGGCCGATGGACGGCCTCCGTCGAGGACGTCTACGCCGCCGCCGCCGATGCCGAGCCGGGCCGAGCCGCCGATGTCGTCATCCTCCGCGAGGGCAAGGAGATGACCGTCTCCGTCACGCCGGCGGAGGGGGCCTGATTGATTCCGGATTCCGGCTGCACTGGACTTGCGCCCGGGGCGGGTCTCCAGACCACGGCGGTGGAGATCTTCGGCTGGGTATCGGGCCGCCTGAAGGCGGAACTCCAACCGAATAATCCTCCCGCTCTCATCTCTGCCAGGTATCTGCGATAATTCGCCAAGAATTCCGAGCGCGAATCTCTCCGGTGTCGAGGTTTCGCCATGTCGAAGGAGTCGGGCGTTGAGTTAGCGGAGTTGCTCCATCGGCTCCAGGCGGGGGATCCCGATGCCGAAGGCCAGCTCATTGCATCCATCTACCATGATCTACGAGCCATCGCGGCGCGGCCAATGCGCCGGGAGCGGGCCGACCACCACACCTGGCAGCCGACGGCACTGGTGAATGAAGCGCTGCTCCGGCTGCACATCGAGGGCACTCTCGCGCCCGCCACCGATCGGACAATCTTGCTCAAGGCTGCCAGCAAGGCCATGTATCAGCTCCCGATCGACCATCACCGATACCGCTCGGCCGAGAGACGTGGAAGCCGACTCCGAAGGGTCAGCCTCGACGTCACCCTCGATCATCTCGCCGACGTTGACGAGATCCCTTTCATCGAGCTCCGAGACGAATTGGAACAGCTCGCACGCGTGGATGGGCGTGCTTGCATGGTCGTGCACTTCCGTTTCTTCCTGGGAATGTCGGCCTTGGATGTCGCGAGTGCGCTCGGAGTTTCGCAGAAGACGGTGGAGCGAGACTGGATCTTTGCCCGGGGGTGGTTGCTCGCCAGGCTCAAGCCGACGGAGATCCCATGATCCCACCTCAGCCGGACGACGGCAGACAATACCTCAGGCTCCGCGACCTCGTCGACCGTGCCTCCGAGCAACCGGAAGCGAATTGGTCAGCGTTCCTCGCACAGGAGTGCCCCACCGATTCCGCCCTCGGGGCTGAGGCCCTGAAGATCCTGGAGAACGCGAGGAGAGCTTGCGAGGAGGGCTTCCTGTATCCCTCTCCAGCGACGGTGACGCTGCCTTCCACGGCCGTGTCGATCGAGGGATCGGGCGAGCCTGCGAAGCTGGGGAAATACGAGGTCGTGGAGCGATTCTCGGAGAAGAGCGGCCAGGCGGCCGCGTATAAGGCTTTCGATCCCGACCTGCATCGCCACGTCGTCCTCAAGCGTTACCATACCGGACCCGAGGGCGCATCTGACGAGACCGATGAGGGCAGGGCCCTGGCCCGGGTGCGGAGTCCGTACGTCGCCGGTTGCCACGGGATCGAGCGGATCGACGGCGAGACGTTCCTGGTCGTCGAGTTCATACCCGGCCGCAACCTGGCCCAGGTCCGGCGCGACCAGCGCCTGCCCGTCGAGGAGATCGTCCGCATCATCGCGTTGCTCGCCGAAGGGGTTTCCGCAGTTCATGCATGCGGTCTGATCCACCGCGACATCAAGCCGGCCAACGTGATCCTCCACGACGACGGCAATCCCCGGCTCGTCGACTTCGGACTGGCCGTCCACCTCGGTAGTCGCCGCCTCCGGGATATCACGGGAACGCTGCAATACATGGCTCCCGAGCAGGCGAGGGGGGAGTGGGACCGGATCGATCAACGTGTCGATATCTTCGGCCTTGGGGCTCTGCTGTATCACCTGCTCACGGACCATGCACCGCACCAAGGGGCCAGAGTCACCGAGCTCCTCGATCGCGCGAAGAAGTGCGACATCACACCACCCTGTCGGCACGATCCCTCGATCCCCGCCGCGATCGAGGCCGTCTGCCTGAAGGCCCTGGCCGCGGCCCCCGAGAACCGCTATACCACCGCCCTGGAGTTCGCCGCGGCCCTGCGGCAGTCGATCGAGCCGGGCTCGGTCTGCGCCACCGCCGTCCCGGCTCCCCGTCTGGGGGCGCCGGGGCCTGCCCGTGGCGGCCGTTGTTTGCGGTCTCCTGGCGATGGCCGTCTGGCTCTGGCCGAGGGTTTCGGGAACCACGCCCAACATCGTCCCTCCCCGCGGTACCGAGTCGGCTGCGGGTCCGCTCCGGGCCGAGATCACGCTGAAGCAATACAGGGATCTGGGCGACGGCCGGAGCGTGCGGCCGATCGGGACGATCTCGGAAACCTCGCTGACCACCGACCCCCCGCGGCTCAAGAACCTGGTGCAAGTCCATGTCAGCCTCTCGCGCCCGGCATACGTGTACCTGATCGCATTGAACCCCGACGGCATGGATCAGCCCTGCGTCCCGGCTGGCGACATCGCCCCCAGCTCGCCTCGCCAGGAGCTCGATTTCCCCGAGGACCGGGTCGATTACTTCGGCCTGACCGACGGGGTGGGCCTCCAGGCGTTCGTGGTGGTGGCCTCCGACGGGCCTCTGCCCCCATACGACATCTGGAAGACCCAGGTCCCCGGCGGCCTGGCCTGGTCTCCGGTGGATCGGGAGGGCCTCTGGACCTACGACAGTGCCGCCCCTTCCGACGCCTCGCCGATTCGCGAGCACGTTCGTGGCGAAATCGTCCACCGCCGGCCGCCCCCCGACGTCTTGATCGACCTTTGTGACCGCCTGCGACAGTCCCCCGGCGTGGCGCTGGTGCGGGCGGTGGCCTTTCCGGTGAAGCCCGACGGAGAGATCATGAAGTAAGGGCCGCCGTGAGGCCCACGAGCTCCCGGCGGCCTGGCGAGTGGATCGGTGGGTTTCCGGCGATTTCCGGGGCGACGTCGTGTCGTCCCCACGGCGCTCCCTCCCAGGCTTTCACTCCGAGACGAGGTGAACCATGCAGTGGTCTCCCCCCCGATCGCTCGCGGTCGCGGTCGCCCTGGCGAGCATGACCATGGGCGGCCTCCCGTGGAGGGCATCGCCGGTCGCCCACGGTCAAGTCGCTCCGTCCCCGGCCGCGTCCGAGGCGGACGCCGAGCTGGCGAAGCGCGTCGAGAAACTCGACGGCACCATCAATCCGCGCGTGGACGCGGGCCAGATCGCGGACGCTGTCCCTCCCGCCATGGAGAAACTCGACCTACTCGCACGCATCCGGGGCAAGGACCACTGGCAGACCGCCGATGCCCGCCGGGACCTCGAGACCTACCGGCGCATCGCCGGCCTGCCCCGTGAGGCCCAGGATCGGTTCGCGAAGGCACACCGGGCGGAAGCTCGGGCGATCGAGGTCTTGGCCCTCGGTCAGTACGCCGAGGCCGCGCTCCTCTTCCAGGAGAATCTCTCGATCCATCGAGACCTGATGGGCGAGGACCACCCCATCACCGCCACCAGCTACAACAATGTGGCCGCGACCCTCTATGAGCAGGGGAAGTATGCGGAGGCCGAGGCGATGTATCGCCGCGCCCAGGCGTCCTGGATCAAGGCGCTGGGCGAGGGCCACCCCGATGTCGGCACCAGCTACAGCAACCTGGCGGCGCTCCTAGAAGACCGGGGTAAGTATGCGGAGGCCGAGGTGATGAACCGCCGCGCCCTGGCGGTCTGGATCAAGGCCCTGGGCGCCGACCATCCCAATATCGGCTCAAGCTACAACAACCTGGCCGACAGCCTCGGTGCCCAGGGTAAGTACGCGGAGTCCGAGGCCATGCACCGCCATGCCCTGGCGGTCTGGCTCAAGGCCCTGGGCGCGGACCACCCGCACATCGCCTACAGTTACAGCAACCTGGCGGTGATCCTCCGGGAAGAGGGCAAACTCGCGGAGGCCGAGGCGATGAACCGTCGCGCCCTGGCGACTTCGCTCAAGGCCCTGGGCGAGAGCAATCCCGACACCGCCCGAAGCTACAACAACCTGGCCAACATCCTCGGTGTCCAGGGGAAGTCCGCCGAGGCCGAGGCGCTGAACCGCCGTGCCCTGGCGGTCCGACTCAAGGCCCTGGGCCCGGACCACCCCGATACCGCGAGCAGCTACTCCAGCCTCGCCTCGAACCTCGGAGCCCAGAGTAAATACGCGGAGGCCGAGGCGATGGACCGCCATGCCCTGGCGGTGCGGCTCAAGGCCCTGGGCCCGGACCATCCATACACCGCCCGCGGCTACAACAGCCTGGCCCTGATCCTCGGAGCGCAGAGTAAGTACGCGGAGTCCGAGGCGATGCACGGCCGTGCCCTGGCGATCCGGCTCAAGGCCCTGGGCGAGGGCCACCCCGACACCGCCACGACCTACGACGACCTGGCCCGGTCTCTCGACCGTCAAGGCAAGCATGACGACGCCTTGCGGACCTGGACCTCGGCCGCGGCGAGTTACGAGCGGGGCCGGTTGCGTGGCACGAGAGGGCTCGAGGCGGCGCTGACGGCGAGCCATTCCCCGCTCCCCTCCCTCGCCATGGCCCTGGCCCGCGCCGGGCGGCCGCGCGAGGCCTGGACGCGCTGGGAGCAAGGGCTGGCCCGCGGCCTCGTCGACGAGGTGACCGGACGCGCCGCGCGACCGCTCACGCCTGCGGAGCGCGAGCGGGAGGCCGGCCTGCTCGGCCAGGCCCAGGCCATCGATGAACGCATCGGTAAACTCCTGGCCGTCAAGGCGCTCTCCCAGGAGCAGGACAAGCTCCTCGAGGATCTCAGGCGAGAGGGGAGCGAGCTCCGCCGGCAACTCCTCGAGCTGGAGCAAGAGTTCGAGAGCAAGTATCAAGCCCTCGCAGGCCGGCCGGCCTCGCTCGAAGCCGCCCAGGAGGCCCTCCCCGGAGGGACGGCCCTCGTCGGCTGGGTCGATCGAGATCCCGAGCACTGGGCCTGCCTGCTGCGCCGCTCCGGCGACCCCGTCTGGGTCCGGCTCACCGGCTCCGGCAAGGAGGGCACCTGGACCAAGCAGGAGGTAGGGTTGGCGCAACGCCTCCGCGCCGACCTCACCTCGGAAATGACCAAGGGCGACGCCCGTCCGCTGGCCGAGGCGCTGGCGCGGCAGCGGCTCGAGCCGCTCAAAGGCCATCTGAAGGGGGCCAACCGACTGATCGTCGCGAATTCGCCGGGACTGGCGGGCGTGCCCGTCGAGGTGCTGCTGGTGGCGCGGCCGGACCCGGCCTGGGCCGGCATCACCGTCGGGTATGCCCCCTCGGCCTCGATGTTTGCCCATCTCGTGAGCCACCCGGTCTCGCGCGATCGCCCCGACACGTTGCTGGCCCTCGCCGATCCGGCCTATCCCGAGACCAGGAAAGACACGCCGTCGCCCACGCCGCCGGATGCGGGGCTCGCCATCGCCCAGGTGGTCCCCAACGGCAATGCCGACCTCAACGGCATTCAAACGGGGGATGTCCTGCTGACCTACGCGGGGACCGCGCTGAAGCAACACGGCGACCTCAAACCCGTCGCGGCCGACGCGGGGCCGAAGAAGGTATCGGTGACCTACTGGCGTGAGGGGATCACCCGTCAGGTCGAGGTCGCCGCCGGACCGCTCGGCGTCGCGATTGACGACCGCCCGGCCGGGGTGGTGGTGCCGGCCCGTCAGGCTGCGGATCGGGTGCTGCTGGGGATGCGGGGCGGGTCGCACGCACGACTGCCCGGCACGCGACGCGAGGTCGAGGCGGTCGCCCGGCTGTTCCCCGCCGGGACGGTCACCACCATCATGGGCGAGCAGGCCCGCGAGTCGGTCGTGCAGGACCTCGCCCGCTCGGGCAAGTTGAAGGGGTTCCGCTATCTGCACTTCGCCTCGCATGGCGAGTCGGACCCGAGGAACGCCTATCGCTCGGCGCTGATCCTGGCGCCGGACCCCGACCGCCCGGCCGATTCGCTGGCCTTCGACACCGACGGCACGATCACCGCCGAGCAGATCGCCCGCACCTGGGAGCTGGACGCCGACCTCGTGGTCCTGTCGGCCTGCGAGACCGGCCTGGGACTCGCGGCGGGAGGGGAAGGGTATCTCGGCTTCGCCCAGCCGTTGTTCGCCAAGGGGGCGCGCAGCCTGTTGCTGAGCCAGTGGAAAGTCGACGACGATGCCACGGCGCTGCTGATGACGCGGTTCTACGCGAACCTGCTCGGGACACGACCGGGCCTGAAGTCGCCGATGCCCAAGGCCGAGGCGCTGGCCGAGGCCAAGGCATGGCTCCGCGAGGCGAAGGCCGAGGAAGTCGGCCGGGCCCTCGCCGCGCTGCCGCGCGGCTCGATCGTGCATCGCGAGGTGGTCGTATCCGGGACTGCCGCTCGTCCCTATGAGGATCCCAGGTACTGGGCGGGCTTCATCCTGATCGGGTCGCCGGACTGAGGTGAACACATCAAGAAGCCCCGGTCCACGAGGCGCGACCACCGAGCGTGAGCCCGTGGTTCGGACGGGGCCCCTGGGTTCGGCGCGGGTCTCCGACCCCGCCGTCGGCCCGACCGAAGGTCTCCCGGTCCGATGCAGGCCGGGCGAGCCGCGCTCGGCGCCCCTGCGTGAGATCGGGAGACCTTCGGTCAGGCACTCGGGCGGGGTCGGGAGACCCGCGCCCAACTTCGTGCGAGCTGCGCGGCGGATCGGGCTCACGCCCCGTGGTCACGTGGCCTGGCTTGCCGTCGTGGTCTCCGGACTCCGCTGACTGGGGGACCGTAGATGACCCGCCGGGCTCGGAGCGGTAGACCTTGCCACAACTTGGGCTGTCTTGTAGGGTGCTCTGCGAGCACCTCATTCGCCGAAGGAGCCGGATCGGTGCTCGCAGAGCACCCTACAAAGATCGAACCAACCGGCCGCCGTGCCAGTGAGACCGGGATGGAACCTGCGTCGAATCCGCCGATGAGCGAGCATCCGGACCCGGAGCAGGGGGGGGGCGTCGATGTCGCGCCCGCGGGGCGTCGCATCATGGCGGCGGTCGCGTCGTCGTCGGTGCATCCGTGGGACGGGTATCTGACCGGCCCGGAGAATGAGCTGGCGATGGCGTCGGCGCAGGCGATGGTGCGCGGGGAGCGTCAGGGGATCTCGCCCCTGGTCGTGCACGGGCCTTCGGGTGTGGGGAAATCGCGGCTGCTGGCGGGACTGGTGTCTGAGCGGCTGAGGCGCGAGCCCGGCTCGGCCGTGGCGCATCTGGACGCCGAGACCTTCGCCGCGGCGTGCGTCGAGGCCAGGGACGTCGGCGACGGCTGGCCGGCGCTGCGGGATCGGCTCCGCGGCGTTAACCTGTTCGTGCTGGAAGACCTCGAGGGCATGGAGCGGACCCCGTCGGCACGCGAGGAGCTGGCGCACACGCTCGACGCGCTCGAGGCCGCCGGCGCCGCCGTGGCCGTCTCGGCGAAGACCGCGCCCGGGACCTGGCCGCGTCGCGAGTGGCCGGTCCGCTTGATCAATCGCCTGCTGGGGGGCCTGACGGCGCGGGTCGATCCGCCCGGGCTGGCCTCTCGGCGACGCTATGTCCTCCACCGCGCCGGCGAGCATGGGCTGGCGCTCCAGGCCGAGGCCGTCGAGCGGCTCGCGCAGGCCGCCGACGGCTATCGCACGCTCGACGGCTGGATCGCCCGGCTCGGCCTCGAAGCCCGGCACGGGGGCGAGTCGCGGGGCAGGGGGGCGGGGCGTCGTCCCGGAGGGAATTCGCGGGCCCTCGACCCGGAGACGGTCGCCGCCATCCTGGCCGAGGAGGCCCTGCTGGCCGATCCCGCCTCGACCGTTGACGCGATCGCCCGCGCCGTGGCCGCGCGATTCGGCGTCCGGCTCGGCGTCCTGCGCGGGCCGAGCCGACGCGCATCGGTCGCCGAGGCGCGCCACCTGGCCATCCACCTGGCCCGGACGCTGACCGGCTCCAGCTTCGCGGCGATCGGGGCCTACTTCGGCGGTCGCGACCCGGCCACCGTCCGACACGCCTGCAAGGCCGCTACGGAGCGAATCGAGGCCGACCCCGCGCTCGCCGCGGTCGTCGCGGCCCTCGCCCGGGGTTGGCGGAAGTCTGATGCATGAGTCTCACGATCTCGCCCGGCGCCGGGATTGTCGTCCTGTGGTGGTCGGGGCAAGCGTCGATGCACGCCGTATCATCGAGTCGGCTTGCTCTACCGGTCCAAGGCCGACGAGTCAAAGGAAGCCGACGAGGGCGGTCATTCGCCGCAGCCGTCGCGCTCGACCGGCTCGAGGCGCGGGAGCCCGGCGCGAGAGCGGGCGTCCTGGCATTGAAAGTCGCCCGCGGTGAAGGCCCGGCAGACGTCCGGACGGCTCTCATAGATCTCGCAACGGGCGGATGCGTCGAGGAAGCAGCAGGTCTCGTGGAACGGGAGCGGGAAGAGCTGGAAGGTCCATCGCGGCGTGGCGAGGTGATCCGCGAGCCGCCGCCCCTCGCCGGCGATCCGCGGCTCGCGCGCGGCGTCGGCTTCCGAGGCGAAGATCAGGTAAGAACGGCAGCAGACGCCACAGCCATCGCACTCGAAACGAGGCATACCTCGGGACCTTCCTCGGTGACGATCGATGAGGCCAGGAGCCCGAAGCGGGCACCCGGCCCATCCGTCTCCATTCTATCGCGTCACCGAGACGGCGCCTTCAGCGTATGAGAATGCTCCCTCACGACCGCGTGTCGCGATAGGGCTTCTTCTCCCGGTAGAGCTTGAGTCGCTGTTCGCCTTTCGTCTTGTCCTCGGGATCGGCATACAGGGCGTTTGCCTTGGTCTGCCATCTGACGGCAGCGTCGAAGTCGCCCGCCTCGACGTAGGCCGCGGCCAGCGTGCCGAGATGATAGGCGTCTTTCCATTCCGTCAGCTCGCAAGCTTTGGTCGCCAACTCGACGGCTTTCTTGCCATCGCGGTATCTCGGGTCGGGGCAGGTCGCCTGGATCCAACCGAGGACGTGATAGGAATAAGCGTCCCGTGGATTGAGCCGGACGGCCTCGCTGTAATCGGCGATCGACTTGTCGTAGACACCCTTACTGTACCAGGCATCACCTCGGCTGGAATGGAAGCTGGCGTTGCGAGGGTCGAGCCGGATGGCCTCCGTGTAATCGGCGATCGACTGATCGTACTCTCCTTTGTTCCACCACACCCACCCCCGGCAACCGTAGGCGGTGCTCCAGCGGGGATCGATTCGCACGGCCTCGGTAAGATCGCTGATCGCCTTGTGGTATTCCTTCTTCACGCCCAGGACATGGCCCCGGCTCTTATAGGCTCGGGCGTGATGGGGATCGATCCGCACGGCCTCGGTGAAATCGGCGATGGCCTTGTCGTACTCTCCCTTGACTTGCCGGACGAGCCCGCGGTTGTAGTAGGCTTGAGCGAAACGAGGATCGAGCCGGATGGCCTCGGTGTAGTCGCTGATCGCCGGATCGTAGGACTTCCGACGATATTGCGCGTTCCCGCGGCTGTTCCGGGCTCGTGCATCGCGAGGATCGATGCGGATGGCTTCCGTATAGTCGGCGATCGCCTTGTCGGGCTCATTCTTGGTGATTCGGATGCTACCGCGCCGGAGATAGGCCATGGACGACCGAGGATCGATTCGGATCGCCTCCGAGAAGTCCGCGATGGCCTTGTCATACTCCTTCTTCGCGAGCCAGGCGCCGCCGCGAGTGAAGTACGCCCCGTAGTTCCGGGGATCGAGCCGAATGGCCGGGTCGAGATCGGCGAGTGCCCGGTCCGGCTCCTTCTTCATGAGCCAGGCGCCGCCGCGCGACGCATACGCCCCGGGCAGTCGAGGATCGATTCGGATCGCCTCATCGAGATCGCTGAGCGCCTTGTCTGGCTCCATCTTCATCATCCGAGCACTGGCGCGATTCCAATACGCGGTGGAATCCTCGGGATCGAGTCGGATGGCTTGATCGAGATCGGCGAGGGCCTTGACGGACTCGCCCTGAGAGAGCCAGGCATGACCGCGCTGAGAATGGGCTTCGGGCGATTGAGGATCGAGTCGGATGGCTTCGTCGAAGTCGGCAATGGCCTTGCGAGGCTCGTTTTTCGACATCCAGACTTCGCCGCGACCCTCGTAAGCATAGGAGTTCTTGGGATCGAGGCGGATGGCTTCCGTGAAGTCGGCGATCGCCTGGTCGTACTCCTGTTTCTCGGATCGAACAAGACCCCTGAGATCGTAGGCGAGGGATCCGGCCTGATGGAACCTGGCGAGGATGTCGGCGACCACCTGTTTGCCGAACCAATCGTCGACGCCCGGCTCATCGCTCGAGGCGACGCCCGGCACGGCCGCCATCAGGCCGACGGCCAGGACCAGCACAGACAGACGCGAACCGTCGCCGATCGACGCGATCACCCTCGAAACTCGCATGGCCCGGTCCTCCTCGTCCTCGCCCCGCCCTCACGCCCGTCAGGCGTATCAGGACTTGGTGTCGCGATAGGGCTTCTTCGCCTTGTACATCTCGAGCCGCTGCTCGCCCTTTCGCTTGTCGGCCGGATCGGGATAAAGCCCGATCGCCTTGGCCTGCCACTTCACGGCGGCGTCGAAGTCGCCGGCCTCGGCGTAGGCCGCGGCCAGCGTGCCGAGTCGAAAGGCGTCGTTCCCGGGAGCGTCGAGTACCTGGAAGATCCGCGCCACGCCGACGACCGTATCGACCCGCGCCGAGTGCTCGCACGCCCTGGTCGCCCACTCGACGGCTTTCCTGCCGTCGCGGTATTTCGGGTCGGGACACGTCGCCCGGATCCACGCACCGTCGTTATAGGCTTGAGCGTATCGGGGGTTGAGCCGGACGGCCTCATTGTAATCGGCGATCGCCCCTTCGAAGTGACCCAATTCGGATCGGATCCGACCGCGCGTGTGGAAGACGGTGGGGTCATGAGGATCGATCCGGATCGCCTCTTCCACGTCGGCCAGGGCCTTGTCGAACTCCCGCTTTGCGGACCAGACGCCACTACGACCGGTGTAAACTCTGGCCTGATGCGGATCGAGGCTGATGGCCTCGGTGAAGTCGGCGATCGCCTTGTCATATTGCCCCTTCATCCGCCAGGCGCCTCCGCGGTTGTAGTAGGCGTCGCTGGCGCGAGGGTCCAGCCGGATCGCCTCATCCAGGTCGGCCAGAGCCTTGTCGAACTCGTGCTTGCTGAGCCACGTCCCGCCCCGACTGCTGTAGCCCAGGGCGAGATGCGGATCGAGCCGAATGGCGTCAGTGTAGTCGGCGATTGCCCGATCGGATTGGCCATGCATCATCCAGACCCCACCGCGGAGGATGAATGCCTCGGCGTCTCGCGAATCGAGTCGGATGGCTTCATCCAGGTCGATCCGTGCCTTGTCGGGTTCATGCTTCGCCATCCAGGATCGACCACGAAAGGAGTAAGCGGGGGCGAGATGAGGATCGATCCGAATGGCCTCGGTGCAATCGGCGATGGCCTCGTCGCATTGTCCCTTCCTCGCCCAGGAGTCGCCGCGTTTCGTCAGAGTGATCGCGTCCCGAGGATTGAGGCGGATCGCCTCACTGTAATCGGCGATGGCCTTGTCGTAGTCCTCCTGTTCCGACGCGATGAAACCTCTCTTGGCGTAGAAATCGGCAAAGGCCGGTTCCAGCCGGATGGCCTCGGTGAAATCGGCGACGGCTTTGTCATACGCCTTCTTCTGATACCAGGCAAGGCCCCGGTTGGCGTACGCCGAGGACAGGCGGCGTTCCCTTCGGATGGCTTCGTTGAAGTCGGCGATACCCTCCTCGTACTGCCCCAAGGTACACCGGACGATTCCTCGATTGGCATAGGTGATGGCGTGGCTCGGATCTCGTCGGATCGACTCGGTATAGTCGGCAATCGCCCGGTCGTAATCCTTCTTCTGTGCCCAGGCGGCGCCTCGCTCGAAGTAAGACCGAGCCGATTGAGGGTCGAGGCGGATGGCTTCGGTGAAATCGGCGATGGCCTGATCGTATCGACCTTGCATCCCCTCCACCCCGCCGCGGTTCAGGAATGTGCCGGCATCTCGAGGATTGAGACGGATCGCCTCGTCGAGATCCCGCATGGCCATATCGAACTCATGTTTAAACATCCATGCCTCGGCGCGATTGGAGAACGCCGCGGCGAGACGAGGATCGAGACGGATCGCCTCGCTGTAATCGGCGATGGCCTTGTCGTAGTCCTGCTGCTTCGACCTGATGCAACCCCTCTGGGTGTAGAGGACCGCGAGGCGGGGTTCCAACCGGATGGCTTCGTTGAGGTCGGCAAGTGCCTTGTCATACGCCTTCTTCTCATACCATGCGTGGCCCCGATTGCTGTAGGCACCGGAGGATCCGGGGTTCAGGCGGATGGCTTCGGTAAGGTCGGCGATGGCCCGATCGTATTGACCTCGAATCCCCCACACCGCACCGCGGTTGAGGAATGCATTGGTGTCTCGGGGATCGAGCCGGATCGCCTCATTGAGGTCGAGCAGGGCCTTGTCATGGTCGTGCATGGCCATCCAGGATCGACTACGATGGGAGTAGGCTTTGGCGAGATGAGGATCGATCCGGATGGCTTCGGTGGAATCGGCGATGGCCCGATCGTGTTGACCCTTCATCTCCCACAATTCACCGCGGTTCGTCAAGGTGACGGCGTCATGAGGATTGAGGCGAATCGCTTCGTTGTAGTCGGCGATCGCCTTGTCGTACTCCTGCTGCTTCGACCAGAAGTAGCCCCTCGTGGCGTAAAACACGGCCGAGCGCGGATTCAGCCGGATCGCTTCGGTGAAATCGGCGATCGCCCGGTCATAATCATGACGACGTGCCGCCTCAAGGCCCCGGTTGAAAGGGACGGTGGACTCGACTCGACCGATCGCGGACGCGATGAGGCCATGTCGCGGGCGGGTGTCGGCACGCTGGACCGAAGGGTCCGAAGGGGGACTGGCGGCGGCCTTCTCCGCCGGCTCATCGCCCGTGGCGATGGCCGGTGAGGCCGATATCAGTCCGGCAGCCAGGACCGACACGATCCCCCGAGATACTCGGTCTCCCGCCGTAACCGCCCTCGAACGTCGCATGGCCCGATCCTCCTCGTCGTCGAGCAAAGTATTCGCGATACTTCAATGTCCGAATCCGCAATCGGATTCCTCATGGGTTCGTCTCGCGGTAGGGCTTCTTCTCGCGGTAGAGCTTGAGCCGCTTCTCGCCGTCGGCCTTGTCGTCGGGCTGGGTGAGGAGCGGATTGGCCTGGGTCTGCCACTCCACGGCCGCGTCGAAGTCGCCGGCCTCGGCATAGGCCGCGGCCAGGGTGTCGATCAATCCGCCCTCCTTCCACTCGGTCAGCTCGCATGCCTTTGTCGCCGACTCGATCGCTTTCTTGCCGTCGCGGACCTTGGCGTCGGGGCAGGTCGCCCAGAGCCAGGCGCGGTTGTTGTGGGCCTGGGCGTCGGTGGGGTCGAGCTCGATCGCCCGGTCCAGGTCGGCCAGGGCCTGGCCGTAATCCTTGTTCTGCGACCGCGCGTGCGATCGGCCCAGGTAGGCACCAACCATCCGGGGATTGAGCCGGATCACCTCGCTGTAGTCGGCGATGGCCCTGGCATAATCCTTCTTCTGGTGCCAGGCGAATGCGCGACCGAGGTAGGTTACCTCCGATTGCGGATCGATCCGGACGGCCTCGTCGTAGTCGGCGATGGCGGAATCGTGCTCGCCCTTGATCGCCCGGACGCGGGCGCGGCCGATGAAGGCCATGAGCGCACGAGGATCGATCTTGAGCGCCTCGTTGTAATCGGCGATCGCCCCGTCGTATTCCTTCCGATCGCATCGGACGTGGCCGCGGCCGATGTAGGCGCCGGCCAGATGTGGGTTCAACCGGATCGCATTGTTGAGCTCATCGAGTGCCCGGTCGTACTCCTTGGCGCTGACCCAGATGCTGGCGCGTTGCATGCAGAGGTCGGCATAGGCCATGTCCCGCTGGAGGTTCTGGCCGAAGTCGTTGAAGAGGTCGTCGCCCCCCGCCCTGGCCACCGCCGGATCGAGGTCGCCCGCGGGCCGAGGCGCGAGCGGCGGGCCCGCCGCGATCGGAGGGCCGAAGAGTTCGGCCGGCGGCCTCTCGCCGTTGACGGGGGGAACCGGTCGTGCGGGGATCCGGACCTGCGAGGCGCCGGCATACCGGGGATCGAGTCGAACGGCCTCGTCGTAATCGTTGACGGCCTTGATGAACTCGTCCTTGAATTGCCAGGCGAGCCCGCGGCTGTAGTACACCGCGGCATTCTTCGGGTCCAGGCGCAGGGCTTCGTCGAAATCGGCGATCGCCTTGTCGTACTCCTTCTTCCGATGCCGGGCGAGCCCACGGCCGTAGAGAGCGATCACCGAATGCGGGGCGATCCGCAACGCCTCGTCGAAGTCGGCGAGGGCCTTGTCGTACTCTCCCTGCTCCGTCCGGACATGGCCGCGGCCGGCGAGGGCCTCGGCGTCGTTGGGGGCGAGGCGGATGGCCTCGTCGAAATCGGCGATGGCCTGGTCGTACTCCTGCTTGACCTGCCGCGCATGGCCGCGCCCGGAGAACGCCGGGGCGGCGTGCTCGTCGAGTCGGATGGCCTCGTCGAAGTCGGCGATCGCCTTGTCAACTTCCTGCTTGCCCAGCCAGGCGTTACCCCGGCCGATGTAGGCGGCGGGCTGCGGCTCCAGCCGGATGATCTCGTCGTAATCCTCGACGGCGCGGCCGAACTCGTTGCGCTCCTCCCACAAGGACGCACGCATCACATGCGAGAAAATATCATCCGGATGCGCATCGATGCGAGCGGTGAAGAAGGGGATCGCCCGGTCAACCGGCACGAACTGACCGACCGCCCCCGAGCCGACGGACCCGTCGGTCTCGGACTTGAGTCGGAGCCGGCCGCCCTCGACGCGTTCCACGCGATAGATCGCGAACTTCTCGCCGGCTCCCAGCACCGCCTCGCCGTCAACGCGGACGGGGAAATTATTGTATTTCTGCACGACCCGCTTGCCGAACCAGTCCTCGGCGGCCGGCTCGTCGCCGCGGGCGACGACCGGCAGGAAGGCCGTCAGTCCGATCGCCAGGAATAGTGCGGCCTGCCGAATCCGGACCCCGACCCCCATCGCCGCGAATCCCCAGGAACACTGCATTGGCCCGATCCTCCTCGTCGTGCGATCGTCGTCCTTGACGCGCTATCGAACTGGCTGAGCGAATGACAGATCACATGTGTCGGATTACAGAACCTGCGTACGGCGTCAGAAAGCATGCTCGCGTTACCTGATCACCACCGAGCGTCTCGCGAGGAGGACGCGTGACCACGGTCGTGAGACCGTGGTGCGTACGGGACGAAGGTCCTCCAACCTCGGGCGCCAGCCCGATCCGACGCGAAGATCGCACTCACGTGCGAGGTTGGAGGTCCCCCGTCCGAACCACGGTCTCACGACCGTGGTCACGAGCGGATTCGGCGAGGTGTTGCGTTAAGAGCCGAATCTGCAATCCGGTTAGCGATCCCGCCCCGTCAGGGCTTCGCGTCGCGATAAGGCTTCCTCGCTTGATAGAGCTTGAGCCGGGCGTCGAACTCGGCCTTCTCGTAGACCGCGGTCTCGAGGGCGATGGCCTTGGTCTGCCATTTCACGGCGGCGGCGAATTCGCCGGCCTCGGCATACGCGGCGGCGAGGGTGTCGAGCAGCCCGGGATCTTTCCAGCCGGTCAGTTGGCAGGCCTTGGTCGCCGACGCGATCGCCTGGACGCCGTCGCGATAGGTCGCGACCGGGCAAGTCGCCCGGAACCAGGCGCGGCCATTGAGCACGTCGGTGTTCTGCGGCTCGATCTGGAGGGCGCGGTCGAGGTCGGCGATCGCCTTGCCATAGTCCTTCTTCTCGGCCAGGGCGAGGCCGCGGCTGGAGTAGGCCCAGGCGTTCCGCGGGTCAAGGCGCAGCAGCCGGGTGTAGTCGGCGATCGCCTTGTCGTATTCCTTCTTGTCGGCCCAGGCGTCGGCGCGGACGGCGTACGCCTCGGGGTTCTCGGGATCGATCTGGAGGGCGCGGTCGAGATCGGCGATCGCCTTGTCGTTCTCCCGCTGATCGCGCCAGGTGAGGCCGCGGGCGAGGTAGGCGCCGGCGTTCTTCGGGTCGAGGCGGATGGCCTCGTTGAAATCGGCGATCGCCCGGTCATATTCCTTCTTGTTCCGCCAGCCGGTGCCGCGCGCCTCGAACGCCAGCGGGACGTGGGGATCGATCTTGATGATCTGCGTGAAGTCGGCGATCGCCTGGTCGAACTCCCCCTTCTGGCCGCGCGCCGAGGCCCGGAGCAGGTAGGCGTCAACGTTCTTCGGGTCGAGGCGGATCGCTTCGTCGAAGTCGGCGAGGGCCTTGCTGTCCTCCTTCTTCGTCAGCCAGGCCGCGGCGCGGGTGACGTACGAGGACGATTCTTTGGGATCGAGACGAATTGCTTCGTTGAAGTCGGCGATGGCCCCGTCGAAGTCCTGGATCGACATCCGGGCGGCGCCGCGATCGAGGTACGCGACGGGGTCCGCCGGCGTGAGGCGGATGACCTCGCTGAAGCTGGCGATCGCCCTGGCGTAGTCCTGGCCGGCGGCCCTTGCGGCGCCCCGGACCTTCCGCGCCATGGCATCCTTGGGATCGAGGCGGATCGCCTCGTCGCAATCGGCCAGGGCGTGCTCGGCGTCCTCGCGCTCGAAGAGCAGGACGCTGGCCCGCATGACGTAGTTGTAGGCGTCGCGCGGATTGTCGCCGATGGCGTCGCTGAAATATTCGACGGCCTGCTCGACGGGCACGACCTCAACGGCGGCGGCCCAGCCGGGGGCTCCCCGGTCGGGCTTGAGCCGGAGCGAGTCCCCCTTGACCTCCTCGACGCGGTAGACGGCCGGCTTCACCGCATGGCCGGGTCCGGTCTCGCCGTCACGGAGCGTGAAATCCCGATGCTTCGGGATCACGCGCTTGCCGATCCACTCCTTGCCGGCCAGCTCCGCGCCCATCGAACGGCCGGGCACGGCCGCCATCAGGCCGATCATCATCATCAGTACGGCCGGGCGGACGCGATTGTCCAACGCCGCGATCCTCAGCCAACCACTCATACGCCGATCCTCCTCTCGTGGGGTCCTCTTCCCGGCGCGCGATCGCGCGCGGGCAGCAGTCCGACTCCGGCGAGTCAACCGATCGACGGCACGATGGCGGGGATTCGGGGTGGGATCAAGAGGTGGAAGGGCACACGTTGCGCCAAAGGAGGTCGCCCGAATCGTCGCGGGAGACGGACAGGCTCGTGACCATACTCGGAGACGTCAATCGACGCAAGGCGAGAAAGACGCTACTACTCTAATGCTGCACTATGAGACGTGCCGGGCTTCAGTCAATCCTCGAGTCCCAATTCCTGGAGCGACGTCGCATGCAACAGGGCAGGGGCCATCGCTTCGATCTGCTCGGGACTCAGGCTGTCGAGGCGCTGTTGGGCACCGGGACTCAGCGGGCCGAACTCGGCCTCGAGCTGCTTCTGGATCGCTATTCGCCAGCCCTGTTGCAGACCCTGTTGCACGCCCTTCTCAAATGTCGTCACGGCCATGGCCTGAGTCCCCTGATAGCGCTCGGTCCGAAACAGCGCCTCCAAACTCTTGCGCCTGAGCCTCGTCCAGCGTGGCGCATGCCTCCACGCAGTCCAACAGAAGATACCGACAGCGACGGAGTCGAAGCCGCGCCGAGACTTAATCCTCCAGGCCCAATTCCTGGAGCGATCGCGCCTTCAGGAGCTCCAGGGTCAGCGACTCGAGGTGCTCGGTGCTCAGGCTGTCGAGGCGCTCTTGGGCACCCGGACTTAACGGGCCGAAACGGGCTTCGAGCTGCTTCTGGAGCGTCGTCCGACGGCCTTGTTGCAGACCTTGTTGCACGCCCTTCTCAAACGTCGTCACGGCCATGACTTGCGCCCCTGATAGCGCTCGGTCCGAAGCAGCGCCTCCAATTCTTGCGCCTGCGCCTCGTCGAGCGTCGCGTATGCCTCCAGGCAGTCCAATAGCAGATACCGTCGATAGTCATTCTCCCGCGCCTCGGCCAGTCGACGCAATGCCTCGGCATGCACCTCCGTGCGCCGCGCCGGCGGCACGTCCATCAAGGCCGTCAGGGCCACACCCAGGAGATGCTCGCCGGTCACGAACTTCTCGCCTTTGAGCCCCGGCAACCCCACATAGGCATACGTAAAGGTCAACAACGGCTGGTCCCAATACTTCTCCTCATAGACGTCCCAGCCGACCCCTTTCAGGCCCACCCGCAAGTACAGCGCGATGGGCCAGACCGGCAAGCCGTGCCGACGGCGGAGCTGCTCGTAATAAGAATGCATCCGCGGTCGTAGCGGCGCCGCCTTATCCTGGGATTCGATCTCGATATGGATCAAGGTCAGCCAGCAGTCGGCGGGCTCTCCCGCGTCCGATGGCGGAGGCGGTACGCCGGGTCGCAGGGGCACGCGGGCGACCAGGTCGAGCGAGCGGCGCTCGCCACGGGGTGGATCGGTGAAGATTTCCTGTTCCAGCCATTCGACGCGCGAGAAGTCGAAGCGATCGGCCCACTCGGGGAAGAACACCTGGAAGAATTCGGCGAAGAACGCCTTCAATAACGTTTTGAACCGTTGATCATGATCCGTCATGGTAGGCCCCTCTGCCGACGCCCTAGGCCGGTCTTGCGTCCGCGGTGACGTGGCGGCGTATTATGCCGCGTCAGCCAACAGCCGCCAAGTCGAGGACCGCGGTCGGCGAACGTCGCGGTATGACGGTAACCTGGCACCTTGCCGATCCGACGACCTGGTCGGAATCACCCCGGACCGGCTGGCATCGCCATCAGCCTCGCTTCGACGACCCCACCGTCGCCATGGTGAACTCGGGCGCGAAGCTGGCGACCGACGAGGAGACGGGCGGCCCGCCGTCCTCCGGCCAGTAGTTGAAGCGGTAATGCGCCGCCGCCAGGCTCGTGGAGGGCAGCAGGCCGGCGGGGACCGTCACGCTCACCTTGCGGCCGATGATCCGGGCCGCGCCCGCGGGCAGGTCGGTCGTGTTGCCCCTGACCAGGTTGAACGACCTGTGCGGTCGGCAAGGATGTCGCGTCGGGCCGGACGATCACGAGAGCGTCGAACCGGATGTTCGGCCGGCCTGCGAAGGGGCCGGTGGGCAGGTTGCCGTTGCGGTCGAGCCCCCAGACGTAAACCGCCGGCGTGTTGCCGATCCGGCCTTGATTCGTCCCGGTGAACGTGAAATTCCCCCTCACCAGCCGCCGGGCGCTCGCGCCGACCGCGTTCAACTCGGGCCGCCTCGGCCCGGTGTAGAACGCGTAGAAACTCGGTACCTTCTCGACCACCCCCGAGTCGGCGATCTGAGGATTCGCGCGGGGAGCGGCATACACCTCCCCCTTCGGCTCCGGCGCCGGCCGGGTCGGGATCGAGTTCGTCGCGGTCCATCCGGCCATGGGAGGGTCCGCCGACTCGCCACGGTCGTTCAACGAGAGATGAGGGAGCAGGACTGGCCGCTCGAGCGGAACGATCGAGGGCGAAACCCCTCGCCTGTGTTGCTCGTTCGGTTGCTGTCCGGATCGCATCATGGTCGTCCTGCTCGAGAACACCGCGAACAACGTCAAGGTCCACATCAGAGTGAAGTGCCTGGCCGGTCGATCTCGGTTACGGAAAAATCGGCGATTCGCGCCTACCAAGTCGCGACGACCCCCACCTTGTCCGGCGATCCCGCGGCGATTAAGCTGTTCGTTTCGACCGGAAGGCTTACTGATCCAGCACTTGAGTCGTTCGGACGGTCCCGACGCGCTCCGACAAGGGACCCGACCGGGGAGCCCGACCGGCGCGCAATTCTCTATTTCCGAGCAATCCGCCATGAGACTCGACGGCAAGATGGCCCTGGTGACGGGTGCGGCGCGGGGGATCGGCCGGGGTTGCGCCTGGAATTGGCCCGCGCCGGGGCCGATGTCGCGGTCAACGACCGCGAGACGTCGGCTCAGGCCGAATCGGTCGTCGCCGAGATCCTGGCCATGGGGCGGCATGCGGTCCTGGTCGAAGGGGATGTGTTCCGGCGGCCGTCGTGTGAGTCGGTCGTCGCCCGGGCGATCGAGGCGCTCGGTCGGATCGACATCTTCGTGAGCAACCCGGCATACAATCGCCGTGCCGACTTCCTCGACTATGACCCGGAGACCTTCGCCAGGGTGATCGAGGGGACGCTCACCGGCGGGTTCCACATGAGCCAGCTCGTGGCGCGGCACATGGTCGCGCGGGGCGGTCGCGGCAAGATCGTCTTCATCTCGAGCTGCCACGTCCACACGCCTTATGCGCAGCGTCGCCTACAACGCGGGCAAGGGGGGCCTGAACAACATGGCGTTCACGATCGCCGCCGAGCTGTACCAGCACCGGATCAACGTGAACGTCATCGAGCCCGGCTGGATCGACACGCCCGGCGAGCACGAATCCTTCGGCAGCGAGGCGATCGCCAGGGCCGGCTCGACCCTCCCCTGGGGCCGGCTCGGCGTGCCCGAGGATATCGGCAAGGCCGCCGCGTTCCTCTGCTCCGACGATGCCGACTACATCACCGGCACGGCGCTGGCCGTCAACGGCGGCATCTGGCTCCGATCGGCGTGGGAATGAGGGCGAGTCTGAGAAAGTCTCCGTTGTAGGGTGCTCTGCGAGCATCGAATCCCTGTGGCGAGAACGATCGGTGCTCGCAGAGCACCCCACCGACTTGCGGCTTGCCCGTCGGTTGCCAGTGGGGTTATCCTGTGCGGGTCATCCCGCACGCCGTCGCCATCGATGACAGGGAAACGGCCCTTCAAGAAGCGCGAATGCGCGAGGCGAATCGATCCCGAGGAAACGGAGTCCGGCCATGCTGCTACAGTCAGGACCCCGCCACCGGACGCTCGTCGCGATGGTCGCCGCGATCGGCCTGCTCGTCGGCATGGGGGCCGCACCCGAGCCGGCCTCCATCCGATTCAACACCAAATTCGAGGGCGGGTCGCTGGGCCGGATCGAACCGATCGGCGAGACTTCATTCCGCTGCCATGTGAAGGGCCAGCAGGACGAGCATGGCCGGAACCGGCAGGCGAACTGGTATTTCTTCCGCGTCGAGGGCGTGCAAGACCGCGAGCTGACCCTGACCCTGACCGACTTCGTGGGCGAGTACAACGGCAAGCCGGGCGCCTGCCCGATGGGGCCGGGAATCCTCCCGGTCGCCAGCGACGACGGCGAACACTGGCGTCCCATCACCGAGGTCACCTGGGACGACCGCGCCAAGGAGGCCACGCTCAAGCTTCGCCCGCAACACGACGTCATCTGGATCGCCCACCAGCCGCCCTACACGCCCGGCCGCCTGGCCCGGTTGCTGGAGCAGGTCGACCGCTGCGACGACGCCCGGATCGAGGTCATCGGCAAGACCGCGATGGGCCGCGACCTGCACCTGATCACCGTGACCGCACCCGACGTCGACGACCGCGACAAGGTCACGGTCTGGCTCGAGGCCCGCCAGCACGCCTGGGAGTCCGGGACGTCCTACGTGATGGAGGGCGCGCTCCGCTTCATCACCTCGGACGACCCGAAGGCCCGGGCCCTGCGTCGCCGGACCGTGTTCGTGTTCACGCCGATGGTCGACCCCGACGGCTGCGCCACGGGACAGGTCCGATTTAACACCAACGGATTCGACGTCAATCGCCACTGGGACGAGGTCGACCTGCGCGACAAGCGATTCCTCGCCCGGATGCCCGAGATCTGGTACGTCAAGAAGGCGATCGCATCCCGGGTCGCCTCGGGCCGGAAGATCCACCTCATGATCAACCTGCACAACACCGAGACATCCGAGTACCTCTCGACCCGCGCCGGCGATGAGGCGTCGCGCGTCCTCGTGGGCAAGCTGAGCGACCGACTGGTCCACGAGACGACCTTCCGGCCCAGCCATGGCCCGGTCCTCGCCGAGCGGCCGGACAGCTCGGCGAACGTGCTGCACGAGCAGTTGGGAATCCTCATCCTCCTGATGGAGCAGCGCGTCGCCAACGACCCGCAAACCGGCCGGCCGCCGACCGTCGAGGGCCGCCTCCGC
Source organism: uncultured Planctomycetota bacterium (assembly GCA_963777695.1). Classification (GTDB taxonomy): domain Bacteria; phylum Planctomycetota; class Planctomycetia; order Isosphaerales; family Isosphaeraceae; genus CAVZRC01. The sequence continues at coordinate 2,324,864 of CAVZRC010000004.1, read as the reverse complement.
TTCGGGGAACAGCTCATCACAATCATGGCCGAGACGGCTCAGTAGTGGCGATTGGCGAGTAAAGGCACTTACGGCCCGTCTCCCTCGGCGCCTTCCGCCAGGAGGCGATCCAACTCGGCGACGCTCATGGCATATTGCGAGAGCAGCGGATTGCCTCGCTCCTTCACCCAGCGGAAATGCGCCTCGGCCGCATCCTTGCGGCCCTTCTCCAGTGCGTCGAGCCCGAGGAAGCATCGCACCTCAGTCAACTTGTCGATGTCCGTCTCGGCGGCGAGCAGTCTTGCCTCGTCGATCTCGCCGCGTAGGTAGGCGACGATAGGATAGGGCCAGGCGGAGGTATCGCAAAGGGCCTTGGCCTCGTCGAGGAACACCCGCGCCCGATCCCACTGGCCGTCGCGCCTGGCGGCGAAGTAGCCCAGGAGGGCGGCATACATCGATAGTCCATCCCGCCAACCTTTCAGGTCAACCGCCGCCTGTGAGTCATCCATCGCCCCGTTGCCGCGGGTCAGGAATAAGATGATCGCCCGGTTATAATGCGCATAGGCATCCCTCGGATCCAAGCGGATGGCCTCATCGAAGTCCGCTAGGGCCTTGCTCCATTCCTTCCGATCGCGACGGATGATCCCGCGGCGGTCGTAAAACCAGGCCTGTCTCGGATCGAGGCGGATCGCGTGGTCGTAATCGGCGATGGCCTTCTCGTACTCATGCTTATTCCGCCAGCACCCACCCCGGTTGGCGTGGGCCTGGACATTCTGAGGATCCAGCGAGATGGCCCGATTATAGTCCGCGAGGGCCGCGTCATCTTCCTTGGCACGCTGCCGCGCCCAACCACGGTCGCTGTACGCCTCGGCACTATTCGGGTTGAGTTGGATCGCCCGATCGAAATCGGCGATAGCCTTGTCGTACTCAGTCATCTCAACACAGACGATCCCGCGGGTGATATAGTTTGCAGTATCTTTGGGATTGAGCCGTATACACTGGTTGAGGTCCACGATGGCGGTGTTGTGCTCCCCCTTGCGCAACCAGGAGACGCCGCGGTAGAAGTAGGCGAACTCTAGGTCGGGGTCGAGCTCGATCGCCCGATTGCAATCTCTGATGGCCTTGTCGTATTCGCCCCGATCGCTCCGGATCTTGGCCCGCACGCTGTAGGCCGACGCGAAGTCGGGATTGAGCGAGATGGTGCGATCGAGGTCGGCGAGGGCCCTGTCGTGCTCCTGATTCTCCTCGCAGAGGCGGCCGCGGCTGTAGTAGGCCGACGCGTCCTGAGGATCGAGCCGAATCGCCTCGTTGTAGTCCGCCATCGCCTTGTCGTATTCCCTCTGGCTGGCCCAGGCATCCCCGCGCCGGACGTAGTGAGACGCCGCATTCGGAGAAAGCCGGATGGCCTCGGTGAAGTCGGCGATCGCTTCCTGCAATCCGCCCTTGGCCCTCCAGGCGTTGCCGCGCCGGACATGTGTGGCGGCGTCATGGAACCCCTGTTTGATGGCCTCGGTGAAGTCGGCGATCGCCTTGTCATACTCCCTGATGTCATACCAGGCGTCCCCGCGGTAACGGTATGCGGCAACCGCTTGATTGCGATCGAGCCGGATGACTTCGGTAAAATCGGCGATCGCCCGATCGGGCTGGCCGTTACCCGCCCAGACAAAGGCTCTTTGGAGGTGGACGAGGACGTTGTCGGGATCGAGTCGGATGGTCTCGTTGTAATCGGCGATGGCTTTACTGGTCTCGCCAGTCTGCGACCAGGCCATACCGCGGAGGGAATAGGCAATGACGTCTCGAGGATCGAGAGCTATGACCTCGTTATAATCGGCGATGGCCCCATCATATTCCCCTTTGCTAGACCAGGCCTCAGCTCGGTTCAGATATCCGTAAACATTCTTGGGATCGATGCGGATGGCCTCGGAGTAGTCGGCGAACGCCTTGTCGGTGTCGCCCCCGGCTTCCCAAGCCCTTCCTCGCTCGATGAGAGCTCTGTCGCTCAGTGGCTCACGCCGGATGGCCTCGTTCAAGTCGGCGATGGCCTTGTTGACTGCGTCAGCTCTGTCCTGATTGGGGGGTAGATCGTCAAACATTGGGGCGTACCGGTCGGCCCTCTCGCGCCAGAGCATGCCGCGCATGAGGTATGCGAAACCGTCGTCTGGGTGGAGTCGGATCTGTTCGGTGAAGAAATCGATGGCCTGATCCACCGGGATGACCTGGTCGGCCGCGATCCAGCCACTCGGCCCCCGCCACTCGGCCTTGAGTCGGACCCGTTCGCCGACGGTCCGCTCGACCGCGTAGATATGGAGACTTGTCCCGCTCCAGGAGACGGCCTGCTTGTCGTCGCGGAGAGTGAACGCGCGCGACTTCTGCACCACCCGATTCCCTTTGACGAATTGGGCGAACGGATCGAGAGGTCTCTGCGCTCGCAGCATCGCAGGGACCGTCACCGTGAACGCGAGCCCCAGCCCGATCGCTGCCGCGAGGTTCCACCCGGCGAACACAATCCGCAACGTCCCCCGCCCCACCGCATCGCGCCAAGACATGGATGGGAACTCCGCCAAGCCTAGATTCTCTCGTTTCCGAATGATTGAACCGGATCATCACTCGACATCAACCATACTCGGGCCGACACAACACGTCCAGTTTCCCCATACCAGCCGGGTCGATCATCGATCAATCCGGACGGCGGCCATCGCGATCGACCTCGGGCGCCCCGGCACAGGGAGCCTTTCCGCGGCTTGCCCAGCGATCCCGCGGCGGTTATCCTGGCCTTCTCAACCCCGGGTGATTGACTGGAATCCCTGATCGGCAGGTCCAGGGCGATGGAGGCTCTCTCATGAAGCTCGGCGTACTGATGCTGGTCGTCGTTTGCCTCGCCCTCGCGGGAGAGCCGCCGGTCCGTGCGGATGGGCCGGACAAAACCAGGTCGCACCGCTTCCTTGCCGAGGGGAAGGAGGGGATGGTCGTCGGGCTCAGCGGGCCACGGGCCGTCCACGCGGGGCTCGCCGTCCTGAAACAGGGCGGCAGCGCCTCTGACGCCGCCATGGCGACCGCGATGGCCCAGATCGTCGAAGTGGCCGGGTCTTACATCAGCTTCGCCGGCATCCAGAGCATGACATATTATGATGCGACAACGGGGAAAGTCCATTACCTGAACGCCGGCTACAACATACCCATCGAGGAGAAGGACCCCCTCTCGATCCCGAAGATGGACCCGCTCACCGGCGCCGGGATACCCAGCGGCCGGACCGCGCTGGTCCCGGGCTTCATGGCCGGCGTCCAGGCGTCGCACGACCGGTTCGGCAAGCTCCCGTTCGCCAGGCTGGTCGAGCCGTCCATCGCCCTCGCCGAGGACGGATTCGAGGTCGATCCCTTGCTCGCCGGCTTCATCGCGTATCGCAAGGACGTGCTGAGCCGGCTCCCCGAGACGAAACACGTCTTCACGAAAGGTGACGGCGCGTTCTATTCGCAGGGCGATCGATTCCGCCAGCCGGAGCTGGCCGCGACCTTGCGTCAGGTGGCCGCGAAAGGCTCGACCTCCATGTACACCGGCGACTGGGGCCGGAAGTTCGTCGAGGCCGTCCGGCGCGATGGCGGGTTGATCACCGCTCGCGACATGGAGTCCTACAAGGTGGTGTGGGAGGAGCCGCTGGAGACCACCTACCACGGCGCCCGCGTCTTCGGTCCCGGATACTCGTCGATCGGCGGCGTCGACACGCTCGAGGCGCTGAACCTACTCGAGGTCGCCGGGCTGAAGGATCGCGGACCCCCCACCAGGTCCGCCGAGAGCCTCTCCTGGATCATGCGGATCGCCAGTAGCCAGAACCTCTCGTATGCCCCGGAGCTGATGACCAGGACATATCCGGGCCGGGACCTCTCGCCGAAGGCCCGCGTCACGAAGGACCACGCCCGATGGATCTGGGAGCGGATCCAACACGGCGATTGGCCGTATGCCGCCAAGCTGGCCAGGGGGACGAAAGATCGGCCCGGTCATTCGTCGGGCGTCGTGGCCGTGGATCGATGGGGCAACGTCGCCGCCGTGACCCACTCGATCAACACCGCCCTGTGGGGCAACTCGGCGATTTTCGTCGGGGGCATCTCGATCCCCGACTCGGCGGCGTTCCAGCAAGACGCGATCAAGAAGGCCGGCCCGGGTCAACGCCTGTCCGACCCCATGAGTCCGCTCGTGATCACCCGGGACGGTAAGCCGATCCTCGCCAGCACCGCCATCGGCGGCGGACTCCATCAGCGCAACATTCAAGTCCTCGCCAATATCTTCGAATGGGGGATGGATGCGCAAACCGCCCTCGATGCGCCGGCATTCCTGTCGCGGGATTGGTCGGAGACGCGATCCATCGAACAGGTTCCGAAAGATGCCTTCGATCCCAAGGTCCTCGATGAGGTGCGGGCCCTGGGACTCGAGGTCAAGGAACTCTCGCCGGAACAGCGTGCGATGTTCGTCGGCTACTGGGCCGGCATCGAGATCGACCCGAAGACCGGGCTCCTCCGCGGCGCAGGGACGGCCGAAGTGCCCAGTCATGCCGAGGGATATTGAACGGGTATGGCGAATCCGCGCCGCCCTTCGTCACGTCCGGGTCTTTGTTCCGAGAGCGCTTCACGCTTGGTTTGGGCGCAGTTCGACAGGAAGCGGACTCCTACGAGCCCGAAGCGCAAGCGAGTGAATCTCCGGAAATCATGCACTCGTTTTGCGCTTCGGGCTCGTATCAAGTTCGAGATGGCGGATGTTCAAGGAGATTCAGACTAGGTGGTCGTCGTCGGGCTGGACGGGGACCAGCGAGGTGATTCCGGCGGTTCGACGCATCCAGGCGCTGGTCTGCCAGTTGTCCACGACGGGGGCGTCGGAAAGGAAGGGGGGGAGGGGCAGGACGAAGTATGCGGAGAGCGAGGCGACGAACGGCTCGTACATCGCGCGGAGTTCGTTGAGCTTGCGGTCGATGGCAGCCCCTTCTCGGGGCGCGATCCCGGCGGAGCGCAGGGCGTCGCGGAGGCGGCCGAGCCGGTCGGGATCGAGGCGGTCGTGATCCGGGGGATGGGGCGGAGACTTGAAAGCCTGGGCCAGGTCGACGACCGCGTGGCGGGTCATGGCGAAGGTCAACCCGGCCTGGTAAACGTCATCGCGTTCGACCGCCGCGATCAAGAGCGAGCAGGTGTCGAGGATGGCCGTGGCCGCGGCCAGCCACGACTGATTGTCGTGCTGCGACCGGTAGTAGCTCAGGACGGCGAACGAGAGGTGGCTCTCCAGCAGCTCGGCCGACCATCGTTCATACTCCCCGAGGATGCGCCAGGTCGTCCCGGCCCCGGGCCGCGGCCGACCTGATCAGGAGCTGGGCGGCGGTCGGGGGAGAGCCTGCGCGGGCGTCGAGCAGGGAGATCATCACCTCCCGCCGGGAGAACGCCTGGTAGAGCACGGGGAGGTAGCTGATCACCACCGCAAGGAACCCGAACCCGAGCCCCGTCTCGACCACGACCAGGACCCGGCCGAGCTTGTTGACGGGAGTCACGTCGCCGTACCCGAGGGTGAAAAATGTGACCCCGCTCATGTAGAAGGCGTCGAATAAGCTCGCCCCCTCTCGCGGCTGGCTCAGGGGCGTATCGAGCGACCAGTGCAAGAGGGCGAATCCGAGGATCAACCCGGCGGCCCAGACCGCGAAGAGCACGAGCATCGACAGCGGTCCGAATATGCTGAGGAAGATCTCCCGGCGCTTGCCGCGGGCCAACCGCCGGCCGATCGCGGCCCAGGGCCGCCAGGTCGATCGATAGAATTGCCTCGCCAGGCGAAAGTTGCGGGAGACGCGACGGGGGAGCAGTATCGCCTCGAAGGCGTCCAACAGGACGATCGCGATCACCGCCAGGCTCGGAGCCAGGGTCAACCACCGCATCATGTCACACCGGCCCCCGCCTTTCGGTTCTTCCTCGCGCCAGCGTCGGGACCAGGTTATCACAGTCCGCGCCGCGGAAGAACCCGGCCCCATGCCCCAACTTTCCTGACCGGCGCGGCGGGCGTTCACCGGCGTCAACGCGCCTCGGCATGTTGATAGACCGCGCGGGAGATCTCGGCCACGAGCTTGTGCGCCGAGGCGTTTCTTTGATCCCGCGCGTCAGGACGACCAGGACGAATGGCTTGCCGCGGGGTGGCTCGACGATCGCCGCATCGTGATAGACCTGCCCGAACCAGCCCGTCTTGTGCGCGATCTTCACGCCCGCATCCGCCGGGAGGCCCGCGGGGATGCCCTCGGCGAACTTCTGATCTCTCAGGATCGCGATCATCGCCGCCGAGGCCGCCGCCGAGACGACCTTCCGCTCGGCCAGGAGCCGGAGGATCCGCATGAGCCCGCGCCCGTGAGTGTGTTGTTCCGGCCGAGCGCGTAGGCGCGGTTATCCTCGACGCCGCGGAGCACCCGGACGCTCTCGGCCCCGAGTCGGGCCATGAATTCCGACGTCCGGGCCGCCGTGACCCGCTCGATCAGGAGGTTGGTCGCCACATTGCTGCTCTCGACGATCATCAGCCGAAGGAGTTCCCGGATCGTCAACCGCTCGCCGAGCCGCCGATAGAGGCTCGTCTCCGAATCATCTTCAACCTTGAGCGAGAACGGCTTGCCGTCAACGATGCTGGCGAACTCCGTCTTCACGGCGATCCGGTCGTCCAGGGAGAGCCGCTTCTCCTGGTCCTGGCGGAAGACCTCCATCATGACCGGCACCTTCATCGTGCTGGCCGCATGGAAGGTCGCGTCCGCGTGGATGAGCATTTCCTCGCCCGTTGCCAGATCGTGAAACGCCACCCCGACGTCCTCGGCGCCGGAATCGTTGATGAGCGACCGGACCGTCCCGGCCAGGGCATCGATCCCGGGCTTCGGCTTCGCTTCATCCTGCTCCTTCGACCAGACGAAGCTCGACCGCCAACCGACCAACGCCGACAGCATGCCAAGGAACAGCCTGCGGGTGACGATCGGCGGTCGCGACGGCCAGCCGGACAGAGTTGGCGCCGGGGAATGATCGCGGCTCGGAGCCATCTTCTTATCATGATTCTCGGGCTGGAGCATGAGCGGACCTCGAAAAGCCGGATAAATTCGCTCGGTCCCGAATCGTTGCGAACGGCCCGATCTCGAACATCAACCATACACCGGCCGGCACAACGCGTCCAGTTCCGACGCGCCCCTCCGATGGTCGCCGCTGCGACCAGGGTTCGTGAGAGAAGGCAGGGTCGTTGCGAAATCCGATGCTCGGCGAGACTGAAGCGACGAGACCCGGAGGTTGATTGGAGTCCGTCGGCTTCCACACCGGCACTCTTGGAGGCATCGTCCTCCGGGCGCCGACCCCAGCCACCCGACCTGGGATTGGTCGGGGCCCCGATCCATCGAGCAGGTGCCGAAAGATGCGTTCAATCCCAAGGACCTCGACGCAATGAGGGCCCCGGGACTGGAGGTCAAGGAACTCTCGCCGCAGTCGCGCGGCAGGTTCGTCGGCTACTGGGCCGGTATCCAGATCACCCCGAAGAGCAGGCTCCCCCGGGCGCCGGCACGGCCGAGCTCCCCGGCTATGCCTCGGAGTATAGAGCTCGAAGTCCGCCGACTCCGGGAGGACTCGGGGTTTGCGATCAAGGAGCGGGTGGTGGTGACACGAGCATCGCGCGGACATCGTCGTTAAGGCGTGACCGTATCTTAGCGATCGGAATTCCCCGGTTGTTCTTCACGAGGTCAACCGCTCGGCGCTGATCTGCCCCCGGTTGTGGTGCAGAGCGACGACTTCAAGGGTACGGTCGAAGACCGGCGATCCCGATGACCCACGACGCGTGCTCGGGGTGTAGAGCAGCCGCGTCCCGTTGCTATTATCGCCCTCGAAGCCGGGAGTGGCGAATGCGATCTGGAGCGGCATCTGCGGCGGGGGCTTCTGCTCTCGCTCGGGATGCTGCACGATGAGGATGGGTTCCTTGCGGTTGGGGAGGTGGGGGTCCTTGGCGAGGTCGGCCCAACCCCGGGCAGACGATTCACCGGGCGGTACCTCGGATCCCACGGCCCGGGTGAGCTTCAGGAGCGCGTCGTCGAGTTCCCCCGGCGCCGGGTCCCCGACGAGTGTGATGTCGGCCTGGCTATAGGGTGCGTGGGGGATCTTCCAGGCCGGGTCGGCTCCGATCCAGTCGCCCGGGTTCTCCGCAGGTTCGGCGCCGGTCATCGATCGACGATAGTCGAACCGCACCCCGAGGGCCGACGCCGGCACACTTCCATTCAGGTGGCTCTTGATGACGTGATAACAGGTCAGGACCAGGTTTGGGCCCACGAGGAAACCCGTGCCGCGCTCGTCGCCGCAACGGACCAGGCAGACCTGACGCTCGACACGGATCAGCCACCAGGCCAGCTTCGAGGTATCGAAGAAGGGTTGTCCCGACGTCGTCAAGGCCTCGAGCGCCCGCCGACGTCGAGGCCGTGGGATAGCACGGGCGCAGCCCAACCGGCCTTGCGCCAGATCATAGGTCAACGCCCTCAATTCATGCCGCGCCGGCCGGTTCTCCGCCGCCTTGGTGAGCAGCCTATCGAGCTCGCCATGCCGGTTTGCGGTGCCCACTATGTCAAAAACGATCTGATCTTCGGGCATGCCGATCCAGGCGACCTCGCCCGCCACTTGGGGGAATTCCGCCTTCACCAGCCGGCTCAGCGCCAGCACGTCGAAGCTGGTTCCCAGGGTCTTGCAGATCCGTCCCCAGTCGGGGCCTTCGAGTTGGAGGTAGCCCATGAGATTGCTCGTGCTCCGGGGTCTGTCGAGTGGTCAAGATCGGGTTCAGATGGGAACTCACTCACTCGGGCCTCGATCTCATTCCGATGCGGCTTGGATCTCGTCAAGTGCGTTGCGGGCCAGGCTTGGGTCGTCAGTCGTCGTCCCTTGTCCCGCCAGGAAGCGACGCAGCGCGTCGAGCCCGACGCCGAAGCCATAGCGATGTGGTCGCGTCGGGCTCGGCGGGAACATGAGGAAGCCGAGGTGCTGCCCGACGAGGCGCCAGTCATCGTCGAAGAGCGGCGCCCCGCTGCTGCCGGCGCCCGACGGGAGGTCGTAGAACAGGCGATCTTCGAGCCGGAGGTGGCTCGGTAGGCTGTCTTCGGCCGGCAAGTCCGCAAACGCGAAGCGCCGGCCGCGGAGGCCGAGGAGCTTGCGGGTCGCGTATCCATGGTGGATGAGACTCAGGCGATCATCCGGCCCCGCGGCCCCGGACTCGGCCAGGCAGAGCCGCAGACCCGGTCGCTCGGCCTCGAATTCGAGGCGGATCAGGACGATGTCCGCCTCGGCGTCCCAGGCCAGCAGCTTCGCCCCCCGGATCACCACGCCGGTCTCGACGTCCTTCTCGAAGTCGAATTCGCACGCCAGGTTCGCGGCCTGGTCGCGCATGTCGGCCAGCTCCGGTCGCCGATCGTTCCCGGCCAGGGCATGCCAGGCCGTGACCAGCAGCGATGGGGTAGCCAGCCAGCCGGTCGCGAGGGTGAATGCCGGGCTCCCGTCCTCGAAACGCTGACGCTGCCCATCGCGATAGAGATACACCTTGATGCGACAGATCGAAGCCGCCGCGGCGAGCCCTTGGGAGAGGAATCCGACCGTCAGCATGCCCTCCGGGACCTTGCCTATCCTGGGAAATCTGCTGGAGTCGGCGTCGAGGTCGTCGGTCGAGCGGTATTCGGCGCCCGAGATCACCTCGAGCGCCCGGCGATAGGGCCCGGCATAGCCTCGAGACTCCGCCACCTCGACGGCCATCGCCAGCCAGCGACCGAGCGGCGACTGCTCCCCGGCCCTGGGCAAGGTGTTGAGGTGCGCGAGCGTGGCGCGCAGCAGGTCGAACGGTCTGAGGGGCAAGGCCGACAACGCGCAGCAAGTCCGGATCGAGTTGATGGAGCAGGCGCATCTGGGTATTGTAGGCGAGCAGCCCCGCCGGCCCGGCCGTCGAGATCAATTCCTCGAGCTGGACCGGGTCCAGGTGCCGGGCGGGCGACTTCTCTTCGAGTGGGCCGAGGAGCGATCGCTCCAGGGCGCCGATCCACTCCTCCAGCTTCGGCGCGCCTCCCGGAGCCGCTGGAAGAACGTGTGGTCGATCCGATTGTACTGCTTGAGCTGGATGATCACATCGAAGGCATATTGCGCCACGCCCTGACTCTTGTCGATCTGGTGAGTGATCTCCGGATAGCCACCCTCGATGAGGAACCGCTCAAGCTGGACCGCCGAGAACGTCTCTTCGAGGAACTCGCGCAGCTTCCGAATCTGGTCGCCCGAGATTGTTGACAAGGTACTCGCCCCCCGTTCGTCCGAGGACCGAGACGCGACGGATATCCGCCCCGCCCGGCGATAGCAACTCGCCCCTGGATTGCGATGCCCGCGACCGATCAGCCCGCCGGCAGGTTGTGACCGCGCCGGCCCATCAGATCCACGATGGCCGCGAACGGTATGCCCTGATTATACACTGGGACGATCCGGCGGTCCCCGCTATGGTGCAGGGCCACCAACTCCCAGTTTTCGTCGAAGACCGGCGAGCCGGAGGAGCCCTTCTCGGTGTTGGTGACGTACCGGACCCGGGTCTTGTTCCCATTCCGCGCGATCACCGACTTGGTGTCCAGAGCCAGTTGTAGTGGGCGAGCCTCGGGGTGCTGGACGATGAATACTGGGGCATCCTTGGGAAACGGATAGGTGAGTTGGGGCTTGATCCAGCCCCGCTTCGGGGTTCCCGGGTCGGCCTTCGCGCCCGCGACGGGCTGGTCGCCCACCTCATCGGCGAGCCGGAGCAGGGCGTAGTCCAGTTCGTCAGGGCTGGGCGCCTGGTCCCCCGGATCGGCGAGCAAGTCGACCGCGCTGTAGGGGCTGGAATCGATCAGCCAGTTCTTCGCCAGGCGGACCTCAGTGCCCGGATTCACAGTCCCCCCGCCCGCGAGTTGCTTGTAGTCGAACCGGAGGACCACCTGGGCGGAAGCCGACGGATTTTCAATCACTTCTCCCATCACATGGTAGTTCGTGATCGCGAGGTCCGGCCCGATGAGGAACCCGGTCCCCATCGTGTACTGGGTCTCGACCCGGCACACCCGGGCCTCGATCTCCCCCAGCCGCTCCCGCCACTCCGCGATGTTGAGGTAGGACAGGTCGTCGCGGACCTTGCGCTCGAGCTCGGCCGTGGCCGCGGTCAGGCCGAAGTCCTCGGCCAGCTTGAGGAGGAGCGGATTGCCCGGCCGCGACTCGCGGGCGGCCGCGATGAGCTGCGCCGTCCAACCTTCCGCGTTGGAGTTCTCGATGACCTCGAACGCGACCTGGTTGATCGGGTTTGGCAACCCCGCGAGTTCGGCAAGGGATTTCTCCAGCCGGAACTGGAGCATCATCTGGAACGCGGTCGTGCTCGGGAACGCATTGACCAAAGCCTCGACCAGTTGCTGATATTGTCGTCCGCGGACCTGGAGGACGGGCGGCATGGCGATTGTACTCCCATTTAGCGTCCCCTTTCGCTCTCCTCGACCCTGTGTAAGAATTCGGCCCAGTCTTTCCGGTGAGGGCGTATCTTGGCGGCGGCCCTCAATAGGTCGAGCAACATCCCGCGTTGTTCGGCGTACCGCAGGATATCGAATGCAGCCTTTGAATAGCTACTCGCGGCCGTAATGTCGTCAATTCGCGTGTCGAAATTGAAGCGCAGGAGCATGCCCAGCTCACTGAGGTCGAACGAGTCGAGTAGGAGCGCGTGGGCTTGCTGAAAGAGCTCCTGCCGTGACAACCTCGCCTCGGCGGTGAGTGCTTCGGAGGCCCGGCGCTCAATCACAGCGTCCCGGCCGAGCAGCGCCTCGCGGAGGCCCATGGCTGCGCTCGCTGTCAAGGGAAAGGTCTGGAGCATGCGCGACACGGACTTGCCGACCTCCTCCGCCGGCGTGGTCTCGAACCAGCGTCGCCAGAACGCCTCCGACAGGCTGGCTTCTCGGCTGTCCCCGGCGCGCCGGCCAGGAGCGCAATCCCGGCGGGCACGAGGCCCCCGTCCGGAGCGTGGTGGTACGAACGAGACCGCTCCCATTCGACAAATGCGGCCGCCAGCCGCCCCGCCCGAGCCGGGTCGGTCATCCCAAGGCCGACGGCGAGGATGATCCGCGCCGCCTCCCCAGGCCGGGAGTCGAGCAACTCGGCCGCGGCTTCGCGCCAGCTCGGGCGTGCGGCGGAACTCGCTCTCCCGCCACGATGCCGCCAGGCCGGCCAGCTCCTCCCGAGCCTTCGCGGCGCCCGATTCACCGGGCGCGACCCGAATTGCCAGGATTGCCGCCTCGAGCCGCTGCTCTGCGATGTTGCCCGCCCGACTGATCGCGGACTTGGCCTCCAGGAGCCGACCCCACGCCTCGCTCCGCTCGTCGAGGCCGATCAGTACGCGGACCAGGAGCAGCAGAAGTTCGCTCCGCTCGGTTTGGGATCCCGCGGGGGGCCAATCCGCGAGTGCTCCGTAGAGGACTTGACGGGCCGCCTCGATCCGACCGAGACTCTCCAGAACCCTGGCGTGGATCAGGAAGAGCGGACTGTCCGGGCTGCGCTCCGACCGCAGGCGCAGCTCCTTATCGACTTCCTCGTATCGGTCCTGCTGGATCAGCTCGCGCGCCCACTGGGCCGTCTTCCGCTCCCAAGTCACGAGTTCCTGCTCGCGCCAGCACTCCGCCGAGGTGGAGATCGACTCCAGACCGTCGCTCGAGCGACTGGCCAGGTACACCATCGCCTCTTCCGGCAGCTCGTCGTGCGCCGACAGAAGGTACGACTTCGAGCGACGGCCGCCAGACGGCGTCCAGCTCCTCCCGGGGCCGGTTCAGGCACAGCAAGTGATAGAGCTGCTCGGCTTTGGAGGCATCGTCGTCGCGCGCGCCGTAGTATGCGGCCGCGGCCTCGTGGATGGCGCGCACCTGCTCCGGGCGGCTCCGACGGAGCAGGCCGATCATCTGACGCCGGAGCTCGGGGCGGTGATTCAGCGTCTCGGGCGACTCCTGGATGACGACCGAGGTCTCGCGGGCCAGCTCCGCCCACAACGCTTCGGCCCGCGCCCGGTCGGTCACCTCGATGCCGCAGGGCACCGCCAGGACCTCCTGGATCAACTCGGGCGTGATCTTCCGGAGCGTCAGGCCCGGATGGGCCAGCTTCCGTACGTCCGGGGACGTAATGTGCCCAAGGACGCGGCGGAACAAGATCGCCTGAGCGAGTTCGTCATCCAGCTTGGCGGCGAATTCGGCCGTCAGGAACGCGCGGAGGCTGCCCTCCGGCTCGGACCGGGCCAGGCTGGCGGCGAGCCTCAGCGCCAGCGGGTTGCCGCCGACACGCTCCTGGATGAACCGGGCGGTCGCGGTCGGGATGCCCGCGTGGGCGAGGGAGGCGATGGCGGCATCTCCGTCCAGTTCGTCGAGTCGGATCAGGTCGGAGACGATGGCCGTATGGGTCTCCGCCTGGATCGGGGCCCGGCCGGAGACGACGACCCGCACCTGGGGGAGGCGGGACCGGAGCTCGCCGAGGAAAGACCAGACGACCTCCACCACCCGCTGGCTGCGATACTGCACTTTCTCGAACGTGTCCAGGGCGAACAGGAGCGGCCTGCCGGACCACTCCCCCTGCCGGAACAGGTCGGCGAACTGGTTGAAGTAGACTGCGGCCGTGTTTCCGGTCAGGAGCTGGCCGGTGCCGACCCCGTCTCCGCATGATCCTCGCTACGCGATCGGAGCAGCGATCTCAACGACAGGGCCAGCGACTCGGCCGGAGCCCGGGCGCCCGATGATTGCGCGGCTACCTGGAGGGCGGCCTCGAGCAGGAGCGTGGCCGGCTCGTCCGGGACTAGCGACGGGCGTTCGAAGTCGAGGAAGACGAACGGACCGGGGCGCGCCGTCCAGACTCCCCTCGGAGTAGTCCAGGAGGAACCGCGCCATCAGGGTCGTCTTGCCGCTCCCGCCGAACCCGTAGATCATCATCGGCTTGGGCGCGTCATCCGGCGTCGTCTCACCGTGGAGGAAGGTACGCAATCGCTCCAGCTCGGCCGATCGTCCGCGGAAATGGGCGCCGGCGGTCGTCCGCAATGGGGCCAGGACGCGGAGGAATTCCTGTCGATTTTGGACCGCGTCGGGGTCGGGCAACCCCAGTTCTGCCGCGATCGGGGTCGTGCTCAGCCAGTTGACGACCTGGTCGGACCAGGCGATCTGCTCTTCGTCCTGGTCCTCGGCGCGGCGCCGTGCCGAGGATGTAGGCGTCGAGGGCCCGCTGCAAGGGGACGCCCTGCGGTCGCGGATTCCAGGACAAGGCCGCGCGGAGGGTTCGGGCATCCGGGAAGGATGCCAGGGCAGTCCGGCGGGCTTCCGGCTTGAGCGTCCACCGCGCGGCCCCCAGGGGGCCCGGCGCGGGGACGCAATCGGTCAGGAGGCCGGCGAGCTCGGACGCGCCGAGCGGCGGGACTCCGGGCGCATTGAGAGTCCGGTGATCGAATGAGGCGAGGACGGCAGCCGCACGGTGGTACGGGCCGACCGCGCCCCGATCGATCGTGCCCGATCGGTCGCGGTCGGCGAACCACCGGCGGACCAGCTCCGGGGTCCAGGGCGACGCGGGCTCATGTCGGGCGTCAAGCACGGCAAGCCTCCCCAGGCTGATTGATCGAGTCGCTCGGCCTCAGGAGATCCCGGATGATCTGCGGGAAGAGCTGCTCGAGGGCGTCCACCTGCGTGGCCGAGCCTGGAGTGTGCCGGCTGTACTGTTGGCCGAACTCCTGGGCCGCCGCCCATCCCGGTTGGGCTGACGCACCGTATTGAGCGTCAAGCATGCTGAGGTAGTCGAACACATCCGAAGCGGAGATATAGTCGAGCCTGGTCCGGCGGGCGGCCTTCTCCGTCCGGTCGCCGAGCGGTCGATCGTAGTCCAAGAGAACCAAGCGGAAGCCCTGCTCGGCGGCTCCGGCCGCCAGGGAGGCGATGAACACGTGGGTCTCCTCGGCGACCCCCGGCCGATCGAAGCCGTCGAGCAGGACCCACACCGGGTCGCCCGCCCGGGGGATCAGGCCGGCCATCCAAGCCGCCAGGTCGCGCGCCCAGCCCTTCGGGTCTTGTTCGGGGAGCGGCGGGGGTGGGGCGTCGGCCCCCTCGATCCGGAGTTTGAACGAGAGCCGGCGGCACAACGCCGCGGGCTTTATATCCGGTGCCGGCTCCTCTTTTAGATCGACCAGAGCAATCCGGGCGCGCGGCCACTTTCTCCGACTGAGGTGATCCAGCAACCCGCCGCAGTACGACTTGCCGGACCGGGGAGGGCCGTTGACCAGCGCCACCCGTTTCCGGTCCGAGGTCATCAGCTCGTCGATGGCGATCCAGAACGACTGCCGGTTAACGAAGGGATCCCCATCCCAGATGACGAGATCCTTTGCGGCAACCCCTACCGGGAGGCGCTGCGGGGGCGCCAAGAGGACGGACAGCGCCTTGCGGCACTCGTCGCGGAGCAGCGGGAGTCGCTCGGTCTCGACTCCCTTGTCCAGGGCCGATTCCCAAATCTGGCCCGCTTCGATCCAGTAGAACAGGTCCAGTACGATGCTCGGCAGGTCCGGGGATTTCTTGATGACGTTCAAACTCTCGTTGAGGCTGAACTGCACCCAGAGCCGGAGTTCGCCTTCTGATGGGAAAGAGGCAAGGAATGCCCGGTGAAGGGCCTCGACAGTCTTGGGCGGAAGGCTCAGCGACATGTCTCGACCGCCATGAAAGTTGCCGGTTGCCGGGCGAATCCGCCTCGACGAAGTGACTCCGGTGTTCGTCAGATCCAATCTTTTATACACGGCCGAGTCCGAGCCGAGAACCAAATTATCCCGAATTCCTATCCTCAAGCGTCGCGGTTGCCCGAACGACGCGGCTATTCCTCGCTGTCGCCAGGTCGCGAGGTGACCTCCCGTCCTGCCGGGATGTTCGCGAGGGGCAGCCTGCGAGGACGCAAAGCGGGCGATGCCTTCTCAGAGCCGAACGAGTCGCGAGCTTGCGCCGTTTTCCACCGTGCACCAAGATCTCTTGTCGGAGCTATTGGTATCGTTCGTCTCCATGTTCTTCGAGGAGGTGTCCAACACGAAGTCCTCGGCGCTGCCCAAGCAGGTGATCGACTTGTCGGAGCCGTTCCTCACGGCTCATCGTCGGCGAACAGCTCGTCCAGCGGCAGGACGAAGCCCGGCAGCACGGCGCCTCCGTCGAGCGATTGGCCTTCCTTGATCAGGACCGACTGATTGAGCGCGGTATAGGCGCGCGCCGTCCGCTTCCTCGGGTCCACGATCCAGACCAATCGCACACCGGCTGCGAAGTATTCCCCCAGCTTCCGGTTCATCTCGGGCTTGGTATTGCTCCTGCTGAGCACCTCGACGGCGAGGTCCGGGGCGAGCTCAGGGATCGGCTCCTTGGGCCGCTTGCGATTCGGGAGGTGATCCCATGAGATGAAGGCGACGTCGGGTATGCGGACAAGGCCCTGGAACAAGCGTAAGGTGCTTGCCTCACCCGTAACCATGCCCAGTTTCCGCGGCCGCACGAAGTTGTTCAGGGCGGTGATAATCAGGCCGGCGATATCGGACTCTTCCAAACCCACGGGCTTCTCCACCAAGGTCCCCTCGATCAGCTCGCAGGGCCGGTTCTCCCGATCCAGGATCTCGATGACGTCCTTCTCGGTCGCGGTGCCTGGAGTCGGATGGAGCCGAACGCGATCGGCCGGGATGTTTCCCAGCCGCTTGAGAAGGTCGCCGATCGTGGTCAAGTCCGCCAGCGGCGCAAGCGGGGGAATCGGGATCGTCCTGGGTTTCCGTCGAGGTTTCGAGGCGTGGGTCGTGGCCATTGTGGAGGATTCTCCGGCTCCGATTCGATCCCGCGGTCATGGAAGAAGTCGACTCGATTATACGACGTGGCTCGGCGATTGTCCCGGCGAGGACAGGACGGCAGCAGTGCCGCAACTCGGCCGGACTTGAGAGGCCGAGACCGTTTCAATGGGTGATTCAGGAGGTTGCCGGCCCGGGGGCCTTGAGCCGGTAGAGGGCGATCCCCATGCCGATGGAGTTGTTCACGACCAGGCAGCCGTTGAGGGCGAGATACACCCAGTTGCCCACCATCCAGCTATAGACGAACTGGCCCAAGGTCCCGACCAGCGCCAGCGCGAAGAACCAGAGCGAGGTCGGTGCCACGTGCTCGTGCCGGCTCTCCCACTGCCTGTAAGTCTGCACGCCGAAGGTCGGCAGCAAGACCAGGGCGCTCCCCCAACCGATGATCTCCTGCAACATCTGCCTCGACCTTTCTCGTCGACGACGAACACCTCGGCCCTGGCGAGAGTCGGGAATCGACCCGATTCCGGACGGCAGGATCGCCAGGAGGCTCACCATGCAGATTTGACGCCCATGGACGCGGCATGGTCGTTGCAGGATACTCGGATCCGGTCGAGATGTCTCGCACCTTCTTCGAGGTTCCATCCACCATGACTCTCGCCGGGCGTAAGATGGCCGCGGGCCTGCTGTCGGCCGGACTCCTGGCGATCATCTCCGGGGCCGCCCCGGCGGACGAGCCGGGGGCAGCGGTGGCGAAGGACTCCGAGCCGGGCCTGCCCAGGGGCTGGCACGGCGGCTCGCCGAACCGCGCGCGCCTACGCGTCGGGCATCGACCGGGCGGTCGTACACGGCGGCAAGGCCGCCGGTTTCGTCCGCATGGCCGGCGCCGTTCCGTTCGAATTCGGGACGCTCGTCCAGGCCATCCGCGCCGATCCCTACCGAGGGCGTCGCATCCGGTTGTCCGGGTCCATCAGTACCGAGGGCGCCAACGGTGGGGCCGGGCTCTGGATGCGCGTCGCCGGCACGGATGCCATCCTGGCGTTCGACAACATGAACTCCCGTCGCATCCGCTGGACCCGCGACTGGCAGGAGGCCGAGGTCGTCCTCGACGTGGCCCAGGAGGCCCGCACGATCACGTTCGGCCTCAGCCTGGCCGGCAACGGCACCGCGTGGCTCGACGACGTCCGGATCGAAATCGTCGGCAAGGAGGTGCCGTCCACCGACCTGTTCGACCGGGAGTGGAACGGCGAGGTTCGCCATGCCATCGGCGGCGATCGGCCGGTCAACCTCGATTTCGAGGAGGGGATCGGTGCGCCGGTCCTCGACGCCGGGCCCGTCGCGACCGCGCCGCTGTCGGACGAACAGGCGC
Source organism: uncultured Planctomycetota bacterium (assembly GCA_963777695.1). GTDB lineage: Bacteria > Planctomycetota > Planctomycetia > Isosphaerales > Isosphaeraceae > CAVZRC01. Next base: position 2,306,715 of record CAVZRC010000004.1, on the reverse strand, counting down.
GGTGGCTGCATACCCACCTCGTCCCGTTCGACACGGCCGAGGCCGGTCGGGGCTTCGCCGACTTGCAGCCGCTCAGGCCGATGATCGGCGACGCGCGGATCGTCGCGCTCGGCGAGGGGACGCACGGCACCCGCGAGTTCTTCCGGATGAAGCACCGGCTGACCGAGTTCCTCGCCGCCGAGATGGGCTTCACGCTCTTCGCCATCGAGGCCAATATTCCCGAGGCCGACCGCGTCAACGCGTACGTCTTGACCGGCGCGGGCGATCCGAAGGAGCTCCTCCGCGGCCTGTACTTCTGGATGTGGGATACGCAGGAAGTGCTCGACCTGATCCTCTGGATGCGACGGTTCAACGCGTCGGGCCGGGGGCGGATCCAGTTCCTCGGCCTCGACATGCAGCTCGGCGAGCTGGCCATGAGCAACACGCGGGCATTCGTCGCCGAGTACGATCCGGATTACGCGAATGCGCTCGAGTCGGCCTATCGGGACCTGGACGAATACTGGGGTGCCCCGGATCTCGTCCTGGCGGCGCGGGCATTGCCGCTCCGGGAGAAGGCAACGCGGGCGCGGGGGGCGTGGCGGGTCGTCGAGCACCTCGAGGCGAGGTGCGCGGCCTACCGGGAGAAGGCCGACGCCGACCGGATCGATCGGGCGATCCAGGATGCGCGGGTCGCGGCCCAGGCGGCCGAGCTGATGGCCCGAGGCGGCGGTTACCGCGACCGGTGCATGGCCGAGAACGTAGGGAGGATCGTCGACCTGCGCGCCGAAGGGCTCGAGGATCGTGCTCTGGGCGCACAACGGGCACGTGGCCCGGCAACCGGGCTGGATGGGAGCGCACCTGGCGGAACGCTTCGGCGACGATCTGGTCGTCGTCGGCTTCGCCGGCCACGCGGGCCGATACACGGCCATCCGGCCGGGATTCGGGCTCGTCGCCGACAATGAGCTGCGCGCCTCGGCGCCGGGGAGCCTCGAATGGCGGCTGCACGAGACCGGCCTGCCCCGCGGCATGCTCGACCTGCGCCGGGCCTCGAGCGACGCCCCGGAGTCATCCTGGCTCCGTCGCCCGCACGACCTGCGCTCGGTCGGGACCGTCGCCATGGACCGCCAGTTCTTCCCGATCGTCGTGCCTGACGCTTATGATGTGCTCATCTATTTTGACCAGACGCACGCATCCGCGTGCTTCCGGGCCGGGAGGGCGTCCGTACGTTAGGAGGTCACGACCGTGAGGATCCTGGCGCTGAACGCGGGCAGCAACACGCTCCGGTACAAGCTGGTGGAGACACCCGGCCCGGGCGAGCCGGCCGGGTCCGATCGCGTCGTCAAGGAAGCGATGATCGATCGGGTGAAAGGCGGTGCGACGGCCGAGGCCGCCGCCCGGGCGGTCGGCGATTGCCTGCCGATGGGCATCGACGCGATCGGGTTCCGGGTCGTGCATGGGGGGGACCGGTACGTCGAGCCGGCCCGGATCGCGCCGGACCTTCTCGAAGGACTCCGCGACCTGGTGCCGCTGGCCCCCTTGCACCAGTTGACCGACCTGGCCGTGATCGAGGCGGCATTGCGGCGCGCCCCGGATACCCCGGGGTTCGCCGTCTTCGACACCGCGTTCCATCGCACGATGCCGGACGTCGCCCGGCGATACGCGTTGCCGGATGACGTCTGCCTGCTCGCCTTCCGTTACGGGTTCCACGGCATCGCCCACCAGTTCGTCGCTCGCGAGATCGTCGGGCTGATGGGCCGCGACGCCGACGGCACGCGGATCATCTCGCTCCACCTCGGCGGCGGCGCCAGCGCCTGCGCCATCCGGGATGGGAAGAGCGTTGACACCACGATGGGCCACACGCCGTTGGAGGGGCTGGTGATGAGCACCCGATGCGGCGACCTCGACCCCGGCATCGTCCTGGCCCTGTTCCGTCGGGGGATGGCGGCCGACGAGGTCGAGGATCTGCTCTATCGCAAGAGCGGCCTGCTCGGGCTCTCGGGCACGAGCGGCGACATCCGCGACCTGGAGCCCGCCTTGGCCGGAGGGGACGCTCGGGCCGAGCTGGCGCTGGAGGTGCTGGCCTACCGCGTCCGGAAGGTAGTCGGGGCCTACGCCGCGGCGCTCGGCGGCCTCGACGCGGTCGCACTCTCTGGCGCCCTGGCCGAGAACTCGGCGACCTTCCGTGCCCGCGTCCTCCGCGGCCTGGAGTCCCTCCGAGTCGAGGTCGATGGGGTGCCGCAATCGGGCGGCCGGTCCCGACGCTCCTGCCCTCATCAGCCCGGATGGAACCGGAGTCCCGGTCTGGCTCGTGCCCGCCGACGAGGAACGGCAGATCGCGCGTGAGGTGGCCTCTTGCCGGGCATTGGGCTGACGGGACCGGACGTCTGGCTGGAAAGCCTGACCTACTTTCTTGCAGGCGTCATCGCGGCCTCGGCTTCCTTGATGAGCCCATCGATCGTCGGGACGAACTGCGGGTCGAACGGGTGCAGGTCCTTGAAACGGATCACGCCTCGATGGTCGAGGACGACGAAGGTCGGGTAGCCTTGGATGTTCCATCGGGTAGTGATCGGGCCGGGGTGGTCGGGGTTGTCGCCGTCCCACCAGCATCGCCAGGTGACCTCCTTGCTGGCGGCGAGTGCGCGGAGGATCTCGAGCCGATCGTTGGTGTTGATCCCCAGGATCGCGAACGGCCGGGCTTTGTACGACTCGACCAGCTCTCGTTGCTTCGGGTAGATGAGCTTGCATCCGCCGCAATGCTCGTGGGTGCCGAAGTCGAGGACGACCACCGTTCCCCGAAACTCGGAAAGGGCCATCGGCTTGCCTTCGACGTCCCTGCCGGCGATCTCCGGGGCGACCTTGCCGATGGCGAGTGTCCGGATGTCGGCCAGCTCGCGGTCGGCGACGGTCGCGAGGGTCTCGCCGGTCGGGACCACGCCGTTGACGTCGGCCACGTCGCCGTAGTCGGCCTTGACCTTCTCGAAGAGGGCCGCGGCCTCCTCGGCGAGCCGGCGGTGGCCCGCCCGGCGGAGGCTTTCGAGGTAGGAGGGGGAGAAGATCGCGATCTCGGGGCGCTTGGCGGGGTCAGCCCCGCGGACCTCGAAGCTCTCGACGAGGTCGGCCTCCTCCTTGCGGTGCTGGGCGAGCATGAATCCCATCCGGCCTCGGATGTCGCGGGTCCGGCCGCGTTTGTAGAGGGCCCGGAAGATCCGGTCGATGTGCGGGGCCGGTATCGGGTGCCAGTGGTTGAAGCCCTCGGCGACGTCGCGGGCGTCGAGGTGGTCGCCGATGTATTCGAGGTGGTCGCCGATCAGGTCGTTGACGGCCCGGCCGATCGTGGCCGACCGCTCCTCGGCGGAGTCGAAGAAGGGCATGTGGTGGCGGACGATCCAGAGGAGGGCGTCGAAAGCCTCGGGGCTCCGGGGTGCCGACTCGGCGATGGCCCACATCTTCGGCCCGTAGTCGGCCCACTTCGGCGCCGCGGCGGTGTAGGCTTTCACGCCGGGCTCGCCCGGGCCGGCCGTCGCGCTCGCCTCGTTCGCCTTCGTCTCCGCGGCCTTGAAGGCTTCCGCGAGCGGCTTGACGCGGCTCGGGGGCGGAATCGGCGGGCGAGCTTGGTGTTGCTTCCGGACGAGGTCGGCGAGCGTCTCGCGGGCGGGCTTGCCGTAGGGGGGGACGGCGAGGACATCGGCGAACTCTGCGACCACGCGGTCATAGGCCCGGTCGGACTCGCGACGGAGCGCCGTGTAGTCGGCCCGCTTGAGGGCCTTGAGGTAGTCGGGCAGGAACCGGGCGTAGAGCTCTTCGGACTGGCGGCGGTGCGCGGCGGGGTCGGCCGACATCTGGCGGCGGGCGTCGTCGGGAGTGTCGGCCGCCAGCAGGACGTCGAAGTTGATGGGCAGGTCGGGGCGCTGGAACATCTCGGCCATGGCCGCTTCGATCCGGAGGTATTCGGCCAGGGCCAGGGTCGCCCGCCCTTTGACGACCCGGTCCCGGCTCCGCTCGGCGATCGCCCGGAGGAAGTCGCCCTTGACGGAGTCCTGGAACCAGGTCAGGCGTGGGCAGTAGGCGCCGACGCGGGGCTCATCGGCGTGGTCCCGGGCGAGGATCTCCAGCGCCCTCGCGAAGGCCCGGCCGTCGGGATCGCTCGGGGGATTCACCGAGCTCAGCCCCAGGTCGGCCACCCAGAGCAGGGCGTCGACGGCAACGGGGTCCTTGGGGAACTCATCGGCCAGGGCGATGAAAGCCGGTGAGTGCTCTTTGGGCGTGGGCGAGAGCTTGTAACCCTCCGTGCGTTCCGCCTCGGTCCTCGTCTTGAGCATGGCCGCCTGATAGAACTTCAAGGCGTCGTCGTATTTCTTCACCAGCGCCCGGTAGCGATCGGCCGGGCTGGGCTTGCCGACGACGGCACGGGCATCTGGCTCCGATTTGGGCTTCGACTTCGCCGGCTCGTCCGCCGATTGGGCAAAGATCCCCGAGGCGGCGACGATCCCGCCCCCGAGGGCGAGCGAGGCCCCCGCGACGCCCGCGATCGCCTTCAGCTTGGTCCAGGTCATGGCCGTGATCACTCCTTCCGCCAGGGCCGTCGCCGCGGCCGGGACCGTCCCGGCCGTCGCCCGTCCGGCCGCGAAGCGGGTCGCGGACCGGGCGATTGCGTCCACCGTGATTTGCGGGATCGCCGCCGAGGCCGGCTCGGGCCCGAGGGCCGCGGCGAGCAGTCCGGCCGTCGGGGCGAGCCCTCGGCGCGTCAGCCGCGCCCGCAGTAGCTCCCGCGCCCTGTCCAACCGGCGGCGGAGGGTCCGGTCGGAGCAGCGGAGTAGATGCGCCGCCTCCTCCTGCGGCCGGCCCTCCAGGTCGCAGAGCACCACGGCGGCCCGGCAGGCATCGGGCAACCGGGCGACCTCCTCGTGGACGACGCGGGCCTCCTCGCGGCGCGACGCCTGGTGCTCGAGTCCATCCGGATCGGTCGAGGCCCTCGCGCGTGCCATGGCCGCCTCCCTCGCCTCGTGCTTGAGCCGGCGAGCGGCCCGCGTCCTGAGCGTCCGGGCCGTGCGGTGTGCCGTCCCGTAGAGCCAGTTGCCCAGCAATTCCGGCCGCCGGATCGTCCCGGCCTTCCGCGCCAGGACGAGGAAGGTGGCCTGAAATACGTCCTCGGCGTCATTGGGATCGGCGAGCAGCGACCGACAGGCCCGTCGCACCATCGGCCCGTGCCTCGCCAACAGGGCGGCGAAAGCGGCCTCGGCATCGCCGTCGCGACGGACTGCAAATCGCTCGAGCAACTGCGCGTCGGTCAAGCCGGCGGCCGTCCCCGCGCCGAACAGGGTCCGCAGCGGTTCGAGTGCCAGCCCCGGCCGTCCGCCCCTCATGATCGCGCCTCCTCAGCCCGACATCTCGCTCGTCTGATTGTACTGCCCGGCCGGGCTGGTCGGCGGACAAGGAATTCCCGCGGAGGAGTGAAAAATACAGGCGCGACGCGGCATCTCGTTCTCGGGACTGGACCTCGGCTAATCTGGTCCCGAGGCTCCGGTTGACGTAAGCTGAACTCTGAAGTTGCCTCGAAGACTTCTGGAGATGCTCTGTCATGACCAGCCCCTTTCCTGGCGTTGATCCCTATCTCGAAGCCCAGGGTTATTGGCCTGACTTCCACGGGTCCTTCATTTATGGCTGGCGGGATGCCCTGAACGAGGTCCTGCCGGATCACTATGAGGCCAGGGTCGACGAGCGGCTGACCCTTATCGAGCAGCCGGCTGAGAAGTTCAAGCGGATTGAGCCCGATGTGGTCATCACCTGGAGAGGTTCATCCCGGGGAGTCCTGGCCGCCCCGGCCGGCGTAGGGGTCATCGAGCCGGTCACCGTACCCCTCATCATCGAGGAAGAGACCCGGGAGACCTTCATTGAAATCCGACGTCTCCCGGAACGAACGGTCGTGGCCACGCTCGAATTGCTCTCACCCGCCAACAAGGAAGAGCCGGGCCGCCGGTCGTATCTGGACAAGCGCAATGCCCTGTTGCACCGGCAGGTCCATCTGGTCGAGCTGGACTTCTTGCTGGGCGGGCGCCGGCTCCCGCTGAGCGGCGATTACCCAGCCGGGAATTATTTCGCCCTGGTCTCGCATGCCGTGCCGGCCGAATTGCAGCGTGTATGCCTGGACGATCCAGCAGCGTCTCCCCGTCATCCCGATCCCGCTCCAGGATCCCGATCCGGAGGTCTGGATCGACCTGGCCGGGATCTTCGCGCTGACTTTCCAGCGAGGCCGATACGATCGCTCGATGGACTACGGCGCGACACCGTCCCTCTCGCTTCCCCGGGCCGAGCTGGAGTGGGTCCGTCAGGTGGCCTCCGCGGCGAGAGTTTGAAGTCAACGGCTCAGGCGCAACCCATACGAGGAGGACGGCGATGGCGATCTTGAGACATGTCCGTCCCTGGATCTTGATCTTCGTGCTGATCGCGGCTGTCGATGGTCACCACATCGCCCGGGCTACCGATGGAGCGACCAACGCCGTGGACGACCGCCCCAGGGCTGGTGCGGACGACAGGCCGAAAAAGCCGCAAACGCTCGCCGTGCACGGCCTGGTGATCGATGCGACGACGAAGCGGGCCATCCCCCAGTTCCGGGTCATCCCGGGCTCGCTGAAGAGTTATGGAGTGACCTGGCAGCCGCATCTGATCGCGACCCACAGGGGCGGACGGTTCGACTTGCCGCCGAATCCACGGGCCTGGAACAAGACGCGGTTCCGGGTCGAGGCCGAGGGGTACAGGCCGGTCGTCTCCCGGATCGTGGAGAAGTCGGAAGGGGACGTCAAGCTCACGTTCGCCATGCAGGCCGATGCGGGGATCTCGGCCGTCGTCCGCACGCCCGATGGCGCCCCGGCCGCCTGGGCGCAAGTGGCCTGGGCGACCCTCTGCCTCGAGGCGACCGGTCGCGGGGCAACGATCGCCCTCTCGGCCGACGAACGCTTCGGCTACCGGGTCGTCACCGCCGACGCCGAGGGCCGGTTCCGGCTGCCGGCCGAGTGCGACCCGGGGACGATCATCGTCGCGCACGATCGCGGTTATGCCGAGATCCGGCCGGCCGACGTCATCTCCTCGGGCATCGTCACGCTCCGCCGGTGGTGCCGCGTCGAGGGCCGGCTGCTCGCGGGTACGAAGCCCGTCGTCGGTCAGAAGGTCCGAGTCTATCGCATCGGGTCGCTGAGCTACGATTCGCCGACGCCCTCCTGGGAAGACGCGGCGATCACCGGCGCCGATGGCCGGTTCGCCTGCGATCGGGTCGTTGCGGGCCGGATGGTTGTCGATCGCTTCTTCCCGGCGGGCGATGGCGAAGGCTGCGTGTATGGCCTGGCGACGTTCATCGAGGTTCGCGAGGGGCAGCTCACGCGCATCAGCCTCGGCGGCCCGGGGCACGCTCTCGTCGGACGATTCGAGGCCCCGAAAGGCTTTGTTCTTCCGATCGACTGGACGAAGGCCCGCGTCAATCTCGACCTGCCGCACATCGGCCCTCGCGGCAATGACCCGACCGGGGAGATCTTCCCTGCATTCTTGAAGAGCGAAGGGGGCGAGCCCTACTCCCGCGACAACGTGCCGGTCGGCCGCGACGGCTCGTTCCGGATCGAATCGGTGCGGCCGGCCCAATACGAACTGCACATCTCGATCGACGGACCGGCCGTCGGCAAGCCGGCCGAGACCGGGATCCCTTACGCAATCGGCGTTGCCGAGTTCCAGGTCGATCCGACGGTCGATGGTCCCGGCGATAAGCCGCAGTCTCTCGGCACGATCATCCTGCGGACCCTTTCGCCTGCGTCCCGGTGAAAATGTTGATGTGTTGACAGGGGCCGTTGCCAGATTCCATCGGAAGGGGTGGGAGCATGCTCTCCAGAGCGATTTTCTACCCGGGTCATCATCCCACCACTTCGACGTTCCGGTGAGAACGGCGACAGCCTCGGCCAACTGAGATGCTCTTACCGGCCGCCCTCGGCATCCTGGCCCAGACAACTCGCCGAGCTCGTTTTCGACCTTCGTGAGGTCATCGAGGAGCGATTGTCGGCGCTTGCCGGCCTCATCGACCCGCTTCCGAATCGCGGCCTGCTCGACGAGGGGAAGCCCACCTTTACGAATTCGCCTTGGGTCGTCCGGGCGATCGACTCAGGAGCGCCTGCGTTTCCCATCACGCTCCAGGATCCCGACCTGCATGTCTGGATCGACCTGGCTGCGGTCTTCGTGCGGAAAGAGATCGGCCATCGATCGGACGGTGACGGCCGATCGCGTCCCTCACGCATGGCGAGCAGGGCGCTCATCGCCCTCATCGGCGGGTACATCGGGCACCTTGGCCAGGACTCGATCGAACGCGGCCCGATTCCCACGTGCGGCCCGCTCCTCCAGGTAGTTGACGGTCATCAAGGCAGAAAGCTTCTCGGCAACCGCCGTCGTGATCAGTTGATTGATCGAGACGCCCTCCCGCTCCGCGACGTCTTTCAACTGATTGTGCAATGACTCGGGCAGTCGCAGGCTGAGCGTGCTCATTCGCTCTCTCCTATCCCGACTAGAAACTCTTTTGGCGTCATGATCCACAGGCCGAATTGCTCAACCCCGGTGAAATCCCGGGCGTTGTACGTGACGATTCCTTCACAGTTCGCGGCGACGGCCAGCTCGAGCACGAGATCATCCTTCGGATCCCGTAGAAAGGGCCGCCACAGATAATAGATCCGCTGCCGTTGACCGACGGCACAGATATAGTCGATCACGGTTGAGATCTCGGTCTCGTCGAAACCGACCGTCCTGACGTGCCGCATTAGCACATCTTCGTATTCCAAGATGAGCGGGACGGAGATTGCGACCTCGAACCGTCCCGTACCCAATAGTTCGAGTAAGCGGAACGACGCACCCTGGCGTGACCTCATACCGGCTACGAGCACATTGGTGTCCAGGACAATCCTTGGAAGCTCCATCATGGTATTATAGGTGATACCAAGAAAAGCACAAGCGGCACGGCGGCCGGCGAGTGCACTGGTCAGCCCTCCGGGCAATTAGCTTCGCACGATCGTCTTCTGATCGGTTCGTCTTCAAGGAAAGCCGCCTGGAGGATAAACTTGTTCATTAGGGGGAGCGGGCGATCGGTCAGGAGAAGAAGTAAGTCCGAGTATGGACTTCGTGACTCGCGAACGAGGAGCGGGGGAGCCGGCGTGATGGCGATCAACGTCCCCGGAGGGGAGATCTTTGGAGCGCTGAGTATCGCCGAACTTTGAGCGGCCGGGTTCACAAACTGATAATCGGCAACGGATCGATCACTTCGTTCGGCCTTTCGACTTGTCTCGGGCTCCGATGCCGTGCAGGAACAGCTTCGTCACCCGCTCGGGGAGGTCTTCGGGCCACGGCCGCGGCAGGCTGTGCAGGATCTCCTTCATCATGCCCGAGTGCGCCACCACGTCCAGTGCGAGCTCCTGATCCGAATAGTCCGCCCGCGACGGGAACTCGCGGAAGATCCGCAGCAGGATCCCCTGCATCCGGCCGCGGGTCTCTTCGAAGCACGCGGATCGAGCCCCGAATCGGAAGAACTCCACGCGCTGGATCACGTCGAGGAAGAAGTGATTGCGCTCGAAGTATCGGAACGACTCGCGGTTCATCACCAGGAGCTTCTCCTCGGGCGGCATCTCCGCCTTCAGGCTCTCCTCGAGCCGCTCGACCAGCGATTGCAGGCCGTCGTTCATGATCCCCAGGAACAGGTCTTCCTTGTCCTTGTAGTGGAGGTACAGCGTCCCCTTGGCGACCTGCGCCGCGCGGCGATGTCCTCCATCCGCACCTCGTGGAAGGGCCGCTCCGCGAAGAGCCGGATCGCCGCATCGATAATCCGCCTCACCTTGGCGGGATCGGTCGTTCGCACGCGTCACCTCATCCTCGTCCCCAACACCAACATGCCCACCCCGGACACTCCACGGCCGGCCGGTCCGCGATTCTACCAGACTCCGCACGTCTGCTCTTGTACGAAATCCCCACCGCCCTATAATGACTGACCGGTCAGTTCTGAATAATGACTGACCGGTCAGTTCTGTCCTAGCATGGAGGCCGCGGACATGGCGGAGCCAGTCGGATCGGGCGGCGAGGGTACGGCGGTGGCGGGGGCGCGGACGGTCGCCTCGACGGGGCACGCGTCGCGCTATGGACCGCATGTGGAGAGTGGCGAGAGTCCCGCGAGCACCGACGTCGGCGGGAAGCCGCGGAGGCCAAGTCGATGGGTCATCCTGGCGGTTGTCGGCGGCCTGGCGGTCGTCCTCGGGGCGTGGAAGGGGGGTCCGTGGGTGCGGGACTATTTCTCGCACGTCTCGACCGACGACGCGTTCGTCGCCGGAGATGCGACGACGGTCGCCAGCCGCCTTTCTGACGTCGTCGAGCAGGTGCTGGTGCATAACGACGACTACGTCGAGCGCGGGCGCTTTTGGTCCGGCTCGATCGCAAACCGTTCGAGATCGCCGTTGACCAGATGCGATCGGACTTGGGGCAGGCGAAGTTGAATGTGGACCGGATGGTGAAGTCGCTCGAGACGGCCCGTGCCGGGCTCGATCAGGCTCGCGACCAGGTCCAGTCGTCGGTGGCGGCGCTGGAGGAGGCATGGCGGGCCGTCGAGGGGCAGCAGGAGCAGGTGCGGTCCCGCATCGCCGGGTTGCGGTCTCAGTCCGCCTCGCTTCGCGCGTCCTATGCCGAGCTCGTGCTGGCGCAGAAGGACCACGAGCGCGTCAAGAACCTGGTGAGCTCGCAGACGGCGACCCGCGAGGAGCTCGACCAGAAGCTGGCGGCGCTCCAGAGTGCACGCGAGAAATTCAAGGTGGCCGAGCATTCGGTCCAGCAGGCCCGCGCCCTGCTCGCGATGGCCCCGGACTATCAGCACCCCGAGCAGATCCCCGCGGACCTCGACCGCACCGATAGCCAGGTCCGCCGCTCCGTGGCCGCGGGGCAGCAGATCCTGGCGAACCTGGGCCTCGCCTCGGGCATGCACGCCATGGAGCCGGAGGCCCTCCACGCGGCCCTGGTCCGGCTCGCGAGCAACACGTCCGAGTCGTGGTCCGACGCGGTGCCGGCCGTGCGGTCGGCCCAGACCCAGATCGACCAGGCGCTGGCCATGCTCGGCGGCCCGTCGTTCGACCCGGCCCGGCCCTACGAGCATCCCGCCGTGGTCCGGGCCCAGAAGGACCTCGACGACGCTGAGTTGAAGCTCGGCTATAGCGAGATCCGGGCGCCGGTCTCGGGATTCGTCAACCGTCGGTCGGTCAATCCGGGCGATCACGTCCAGGCCGGCCAGGGCTTGCTGTCGATCCAGCCGCTCGACGCGATCTACATCGAGGCGAATTTCAAGGAGACGCAACTCGCCGACCTGACGATCGGCCAGGAAGTCGAGATCGCCGTGGACGCCTATGCCGGGCGGGTCGTGCAGGGACGAGTCTCGGGGTTCGCCCCGGCGACGGGCGCCGCCTCGTCGATGCTGCCGCCGGAGAACGCCACGGGCAACTTCGTCAAGGTCGTGCAGCGCATCCCCGTGCGGATCGACCTGACCGAGCCCAACCCGCGCGAGGCCCCGCTGCTGGTCGGGATGTCGGTCGAGCCCCAGGTCGACATCAAGACCCCACCGACCGGCCCGGACGCCGGCAGCCGGCTCCGAGGGGTCGCCGGCCGGTCGTCGCAATCGCAGGAGGCCCACCCATGAGCGCGGATGCCCATCGGCCTGCGATCAATCCCTGGGTCATCGCCCTGACGGTCACGCTGGCGACCTTCATGGAGGTCCTGGACACGTCGATCGCCAACGTCGCATTGCCGCACATGGCCGGCAGCCTGTCGGTCTCGGTCCACGAGAGCACCTGGGTGTTGACCAGCTACCTGGTCGCCAACGCGGTCATCCTACCGCTCTCGGGCTGGCTGTCGTCGATCCTGGGCCGGAAGCGGTTCTACATCTCCTGCGTCGTGCTCTTCACGGCCGCCTCGGCGCTCTGCGGCATGGCCACGAGCATCGAGCAACTGGTCCTGTTCCGCGTCCTCCAGGGCCTGGCCGGCGGCGGGTTGCAGCCGTCCGAGCAGGCCATCCTCATGGACACGTTCCCGCCCGCGAAGCGGGGCATGGCGATGGCCGTGTACACCCTGGCGATCCTGGTCGCGCCCGTGCTGGGGCCGACGCTCGGCGGCTACATCACCGAGAACTACAGTTGGCGATGGATCTTCTACATCAACCTCCCCGTCGGCGTGATCTCGGTCATGCTCAGCAGCCTGATCCTCCAGGACCCGCCCTACCTGAAGGCGCAGAAGGCCGCGCGGAAGGGGCAGCCGTTCCGCATGGACTTCATCGGCCTCGGCCTGCTCTCGATCGGCCTGGCCTCGCTGGAATTGATGCTCGACAAGGGGCAGGAGCACGACTGGTTCGACTCGCCCTTCATCGTCACGCTCTGCGCGATCGCCGTCGTCACCCTGGTCTCGACCATCTTCTGGGAGCTGCGGCACCCGGCGCCGATCGTCAACCTGCGACTGTTCCGCGACCGCAACTTCTCGGCCGCGGCGGTCTGCGTCTTCTTCGCCTTCGGCGTGCTCTATGGCAGCAACGTGCTGCTGCCTCAGATGCTCCAGACGCTCATGGGTTACTCGTCGCTGAAGGCCGGCCTGGTCCTCTCGCCGGCCGGGTTCGTGACGATGCTCGAGATGCCGGTCATCGGCCTCTTGCTCAGCCGAGGCTTCGATGCGCGGAAAGTGATCATCGCGGGCCTGGCGACCGTCGGCTTCGCGTCGCTGTGGATGTCGGGGCTGAACCTCGGCGTGTCGCCCGGGATGGTGATCTCGCCTCGGAATTTCCAGACGCTCGGCGCCGGGATGATGTTCGTGCCGCTGAACCTGGCCGCCTATGCGTTCATCCCCAAGGATCAGGTCAACAATGCGTCGGGGCTCTTCAGCCTGGTGCGCAACGAGGGCTCGAGCATCGGCGTGGCCCTCACCAACACGCTGCTCCAGCGCCGGACCCAGTTCCATCAGTTCCGGCTGATCGAACACCTCCACCCGATGAACCCGGTGGCCTCCGGATGGCTCTCGGGCCTCTCCGCGACCCTCCAGGGCCACGGCTCCGACCCGGTCGTCGCGCGTCGCCGGGGGCTCGCGATCATGTACCAGTACGTCCAGCAGCAGGCCGCGGCGATCTCGTATCTGGACATGTTCTGGCTGTTCTCCATGCTGTCGTTCGCCGTCATCCCGCTGGTGCTCCTCATGAAACGATCGGCGTCCGACGCCGGGAGCCTCTCGGTCCATTAGCATTCGTTCGGAAATCACAGGCCGCCCGGCCGAATAAGCACGTGACCACGGTCGTGAGACCGTGGTTCGGACGGGGAACCTCCAACCTCGGACGTGAGTGCGATCCGCACATCAGATCGGGCTTACGCCCGAGGTTGGAGGACCTTCGTCCCGTCCGAACCACGGTCTCACGACCGTGGTCACGGCGCACGCGGAGGCTTGTGGTTGGCATCGTCATCAATTCGGAGAAGGAGATCCCTTCGATGCACGGCTTTCGTCGGAATGATCCGAGACTCGGCCTGGCCCTGGCCCTCGCCTTCGGCGTGGTGGCCCCGGACGCGCGGGCGGAGGACCTCCGCGACGCCTGGTCGATCGCGTTGGGGACGAACCAACAGCTCCAGGCCAGCCGGCAGACGACCGCGTCCGCCGGCCAGGAGCTGGCTTCATCGCGCTCCTCGCGACTGCCGCAGATCCAGACGATCAACGCCCAGTCGTTCCTCACCAACCCGATCTCCGTGACGAGCGGCAGCGGCCAGCCCAAGGCGGCGCCCGGCGGGCAGGAGCAGTTCACGATCTCGGCCGTCGCGGCGATCGTGCCGATCTATACCGGCGGTCGGATCAAGAACACGATCGCCAGCAACGGCGCGCAGTTGAACGCCTCGAAGGCCGACGAGTGCACCGCCGCCCTGGACCTGAAGCTCGAGGTCGCCCGCGCCTACGTGGACGTGCTGCGGGCCACCCGCGGCGTCGCCGTGGCGGAGAGCAACGTCGTGAGCCTCACGGCCCAGGCCCGGGACGTGGGGAATCTCGTCGCGCAGGGCCGGGGCATCCGCAACGACCTCCTCGCGGCGCAGGTCGCCCGCGCCAACGCCCAGCAGCGGAGGATCCAGGTGCGCAACCGGCTGAGCATCGCCTGGGCGACCTACAACCGATACCTCTGCCGCCCGATGGACACCGTCGTCCCGCTCGAAGAGCTGGCGCACGAACCGCCCCCGCCCCCGACGGGCGACGCCGCCGACCGGGCCATGCTCGAGCAGGACGCGGAACCGATCGCGGTGGACGAGGCACGGATCCAGTCGCTGATCGATTTCGCGATGAAGAATCGACCCGAGCTGGCCTCGCTGTCCGAGCAGGCGCGGTCGATCTACGCTCAGGCCGCCGTCGAGCGCGCCAGCACCCGGCCCCAGGTCAGCTTCCTGGCCGCCAACCTCTACCAGAACGCGCGGTTCCTCCCCACCGAGGCCGACACCGGCGCCGCCGCCTTCGTCCTCAACTGGACGATCTTCGACGGCGGCAAGGCGCGCCGACACGCCATGGCCCTGGAGCACAAGGCCGCATCTAACATCAGCCGGCAGTACGACACCGCCGCGAATATCAAGCTCCAGATCCGGTCGGCATGGCTGACCTTCCAGGAGAACCAGCGGCGGATCCCCTTGACCCGCGCCGCCATCGTCCAGGCCGAGGAGAACCTGCGCGTCGCCCGCAGCCGGTACCTCCAGAATCGCGGTACCAATACCGAGGTCCTCGACGCCGAGTCCGCGCGGATCCAGAGCTACGACAATTACTTCAACGCCCTCTACGACGCCATCCAGGCCGATTTCGAGCTGCGGCGATCCGTCGGCGACATCTAGCCAGCAATCCCCGGAAAGCTGCACCGCGGCCGGAGTCGTTGCCAGCTCGGGGAAAACGGGTTACCGTCTTGGATGGGGCCGGACCCTCCATTCGGGAGGGAAGAGTGTGGCGGCCGTTTCCGATCGCATCAAGAGGAGACGAATCATGATGGGCGATCTTCGAAGAGCGTGGGTCATGCTTGGCATCCTGGCCATGAGCGCCGGGGGCTCGTGCGCCCAGGACGCGGCGAAGCCGCCGGCCAAGCCGGCGACTCACCCCCAGGGGGCCTCGATTTACAAGGACAAGTCAACGGATGCCTGGACCAAGGTCGCCAAGGCGACCGCCCGTGCGAAGAAGGACGATCAGCGCGTCCTGCTGATGTTCGGCGGCGACTGGTGCGGCTGGTGCCACAAGCTCCACAACCTGATCACCACCGATCGCGCGATCGCGAAGACCCTGGGCGATGAGTATGTACTCGTCATGATCGACACCGGATCGCCGCACGCCGACGATCTGATCAAGACGTGCAAGGCCGCCCTGAGCGAGGAGGAGCAGAAGAAGGGCATCGGCTACCCGTTCCTCGCGGTGCTCGACGCCGAGGGCAAGGTCGTCAAGGCGCAGCAGACCGATTCGCTCGAGGAGGGCGACCATCACGACCCGGCGAAGGTCCAGGCGTTCCTGGATGCCTGGAGGATCCCGCCGAAGGATGCCAAGCTCGTGCTCGAAGAGGCCCTGTCGCGCGCCGTCCTCCGACGACAAGCGCGTCCTCCTGAGCTTCGGCGCACCCTGGTGCGGCTGGTGTCACCGGCTCCACGACTGGATGGCCCAGCCCGAGATCGCTGCCATCCTCGACCGGGATTTCGTCATCGCGCAGGTCGACGTCGACCGCATGATCGGCGGGAAGGACGTGCAGAAGAACTACCAGCCCGCCACCTCGGCCGGAATCCCCTGGTTCGCGATCCTCGACGCCAAGGGCAAGTCGCTGGCGACCTCCGACGGGCCCTCCGGCAACATCGGCTACCCGGCGGCGCCCCAGGAGATCAAGCATTTCCTGTCGATGGTCAAGACGCAAGGCCGCCGCATCGACGACGGCCAGTTGGATCAACTCAAGAAATCCCTGGAAGAGGCCGCCGCGAAGCTCAAGCAGTCGACGGGGAACTGACAGGAAGACCCGCCCTCTCTCCGATCGGGGAGAGGGTGGCCGAAGGCCGGGTGAAGGCGGATCGATGGCGACTCTCACCCCTTCGCGAAGGCCGCGAGGGCCGACTCGCGACTGTCATGGATGTCCACGACCTTGTAGAGGCCGACCGCATCCGCCCCGGAGCGCACGTCCGACTCGATGGAGCAGACCTTGATCGGCCGTTGCCGCGCCTTCGCCTCTTTCACCATCTTGAAGAGGGCCGCGTATCCCATGCTGCTCAGGTAGCAGGTCCGGCACAGATCCACCAGGAGCGGCCGACGCGAATCCTGCCCGACGACCGCGAGCAGCTCGGCGCCGAACGCCTGGGCCCGATCCGGACCTTGCACGTCCTTGCTCAAGATCTCGACCAGGACGACGTCCTCGACCAGGCTCAGGCGGAGATACTTGAAGTCGGGGGTGGTCATGACCGGGCTCATTGCGTGGGTATCCTCGGTGGTTTGAGAACAAAGGAGGGTGCCATCGATGATAATCGCCCGCGACGGGTTTTGCGACGGTCCGGTGTCCTGGAATAACCGGATCGGTCGCGAAACCACACGGGGAAATCCCGCGAAGAGATGGATCGCCGCGAGGCCCAGACCTCGGAAACGGCCGAATGCCCCGATACCTCTTTGTCACCGACCATCTGACGCTGTTCCAGCACGGCCATATCCTGGTGGTCCGACGCCGGTCAGCGCACCCTCCCGGTAGCGTCGCGATCATCGTGGTGACGATCGAGGAGGCCCTGCGCGGTCGCCTGGCGGCCCTGGCTCGCCGATCGCTTGAAGAGTCGATGAGAAAACGGGCGATCGAACTGCGAGATTCTCTCACGGCTCGGCGTCATCGTCCTCGGGCGGTCGGATTCTGAGACGCCCCTTCTCCGCGGTTATCACGGCGCCGGCCTGCAATTCATCACCGTGCAAGGTCAAGACGTGCTGGATCACACCAGCCTGCTTCCGGGCCGAGATATCCACGACTCGCAGGATGCCGCAGTGTGGCTTGCGATGAACGATGACCAGTTCACCGAAGTCCTTATCGAGGGTGACGAGAATTCGCCCCTCGGAATGCGCACGGGCCAGTATCTCCTCGTCGCCCGGGTCCGCCGGCCAGTCGCCCACCCAGTCGACATCATGGCCCTCGTCCCCGAGCTCGTCGGCGACCTTGCCCCAAACGCACGTATCGAGGAGCAGCCTCATGACGTTACCGTCTCGTGATCGAGCTCGGTCGTCATCAATTCTATACGTTCATGGCCGACATGCCGCCGGGCATAAAGTAGGCAGGCGCGAATATCTTCAGGCTCGAGCCAGGGATAACCTTCGAGGAGGGTCTCGGCCGTATCGCCGGCCGCGAGCATCCCCAGCACATGCTCGACCGCCAGCCGACGGCCTCGGATGATGGGCTTGCCGCCGAAAATCTTGGGATTGATCGTGATACGCCCCAGCAGGTCGTGCTCGGCCATGGTCTTCCCTCGCAAACGGTCAATCGCGGCTTCTCCTCAGCTCCTGGCGGCCCGCTCCGAAGCATGGCACTCGGGCTTGATCCTAATCATCGACGCCTCCAGGACAATTGACAAGGGGCCTCAGCAATGCTCCACCGGCCGCCGTCGAGCGCGGATCTCCCATCCCCGGAGGTGTTCCTTGTGCCCCTAATTGTTACGGGCTAGGCTGAAGGCGACGTCGGGATCGCGTTCGACCGCCATCCTTCACCCATTCGGGTGGAATCCGTTCCGGGGAGGTGTGGACATGTCTGCTCTTGCATCCGTGCGTCCTCCTGAGATCGGTCCTCGGCCCCATGCCGGCGCGACACGACTCGCGGCCGTCATTCTGGTCCTGGTCGGACTGGTCGGCGGATTCCCGCGGCCCTGTGCGGCCCAGACGGCGGACCTCTCCGGCCGGGTCGTGGACCGGGCGGGCGTTGGCGTATCCGGGGCCAGGGTCTGGGCCATCGGCGGCGAGCGGGAGGCCCCCGTGACGACCGCCATGGCGACGACCGACGACCGGGGCCGCTTCGTCATGCCCGTCGTCCGGGAACAGGCGGGAACCCAGGGTCTGCAGTTCGTCAGCGTACTGGTCCGCACCGACGACGGCCGGATCGGCTGGGCCCGCACGCTCGTTGGCAACACCCCGGGCGCGAACGAGCTCAAGGTCGTCCTCAGCCCGGCGAGGCCGGTCCGAGGCCATTTGCACGATCGGGAGGGCCGGCCGATCGCCGAGGCCGAGATCACGCCGGTCCTCTTCATGCAGCCCTACGAGGACAACATCCACGGTCACGAGGCCATCTGGCTCGGCCCCGATCTCGCCGGCCCGATGCGGGCCAGGACCGCCGACGATGGCTCGTTCTCGCTCCCCGGGATGCCGGCGGGCACCATCGTCGAGGCGACCGTCGCGGCGCGCGGGTTCGGCACGCCCCGGATCACCTGGGAGATCTCGAAGCCGGCGACGGCCGTCCTCGACGGCCGGCTCGGGCGGATCGAAGGCCGGTTGAAGCCGCCGGCCGGGGGCGGGCTCCCGCGCAAGGTCTCGGTCACCTTGAGCACCAAGATGCCTCCCGGGTTCCGCGCCGACGGATCGATGATCGTGTTTTACAAACAGACCATCCCGGCCGGTCCGGATGGCACCTACCGGTTCGACGACGTGCCCCCGGGCCGATACGAGATCATCCCCGACTTCGGCCAGGATTCACCCTCGGCAGAGCGGGAGACCCGCGAGGTCGAGGTTGGTCCCAAGGCCGTCGCCAGCGTCGAGGTCCCGGTCGATCGGCTCCCGACGATCACGGGGCGCGTCCTCGACGCCCGGACCGGCAAGGGGATCGCGGGGGTCGGCCTCAACTCCTTGTTGTTCAGCCCCCCGAATAGCCTCCAGTCCATCGGCCAGGCCCGGACCGACGCCGAGGGACGTTACACGATCGAAGCCCGTCCGGGGTCGATACAGGTCCAGCCGGACGAGGTGCCGAAGTCCTACCTGGGACTCCGCTTCGGCGAATGTCCGAGGCTGAAGGTCACGGCCGACCGGACCTGGCCCGACCTGAAGCTCGCCCATGCCACCGAGCTCGATGGCGTGGTCGTCGACGCGGCCGGCCAGGCGGTCGTCGGCGCCGAGGTCCGCGCGACCATACCCAACTCCAGGGGGTTCGACTCGGGCCGAGCCGCGACCCGGACCGGACCCGGCGGCGCGTTCCACCTCGATCAGCTCGATCCCGACGATACACTCCCCCTCCGCGCCCGGACGAAGGAGGCGACGACCGACGGCACGATCGTCGTCCGGCCCGGTGCGGTCAAGGGCAAGGTCACGCTCGCGATCGACCCGAAGTTCGCCTTCCGGGTCCGCGGGACGGTGACCGATCGGGGCGGAAAGCGGATCGCGGGGGCCGCGGTCCAGCTCTGGTGGCATCGCAGCTTCGTCTCGGCGAGACCCGATGCGATGGGCAAGAGTATCGGCGGCGGGCTGGAATCGTACACGACCACCGAAGCCGGCTGGTTCGTCTTCCGCGACCTCTGGCCGGGCGATCGATACAAGGTCGTCGTCCAGGCTCCGGGCCGGAGCAAGGCCGAGTCGCCCGAGGTGATCGGCAAGGCCGGCGAGACCCACGACTTCGGCACCCTCGTCCTGACCGAGATCGAGGGTCACCTCGCTGGCCGCGTGGTCGGCTCCGACGGCCGGCCCATTGCCGGCGCCAGCGTGTTCAACCGGAGCGACGGTCCCAGGCCGGTCGAGACGCTCACCGACTCCCAGGGCCGATTCCGCCTCGAAAGCCTGTTACCGGGGACCAAGTACGCGTTCGTCCGCAAGGACGGTTATCGCTTCACCGGGATGAAGTCCGACGGCGATGCCGACGACCTGGCCATCACGCTGCTGAAGACGACCGAGCCGCCCCCCGCGTGGAAGCCCGTCGCGTCGCCGAGCTTCGACGATCAGCGCCTTCGCCCGGCGGGTCCTGGTCCGGGTCTGGGAGCGGTACGGCAAGGACGCCGAGCAGAATGGTGCCTTCCATTGCATCCCGGACATGGCCCGGATCGACCCGGACCTCGCCTTCGAGTGGTCGGCCGATCACGGACATCGCTACGACGGGAAGATCCGCCAGGCGGCGGCCGAGATGCTCGCCGAGGTCGACGGCCCCGAGGCGCTGGGGATGCTGACCCCGGCCGAGCCGAGCGAGAGCCAATCAACCTTGCAGCGGCTGGCCGATCGTTTCGCCCCGACCGATCGCGCCAGGGCCCTCCTCTTCGCCGACGAGGCGGTCGTCCGCGCCCGCGCGTTGCCCCAGCCCGGCCAGGCCGCCGCCCTGGCCCGGGCCGGTGACCTGTTCGTCCGGCTCGGCCGCGCCGAGGCCGGCCGCAAGCTGATCGAGGAAGCCGCAGTGGCCGCCGCCCGCATCGGAACTTCGATGATGGACGGCTACACGCGGGGTGCCGTCGCCAGGGCGCTGGCCTCGTTCGACGCCGATCGCGCCCTGGCGCTGGTCCAATCGACCGACAACCAGGACCGATATACCGGCCTCGTCGCCGCCGCGATCGCCGAGAAGGACCTGGCGCGGGCCGTCGCCCTGACCGAGCCGATGGCTGTCAACGGGCGCGTATCCCGATCAGACCAGGACCGAGATCGCCTACCGGATCGGCGCCGATCGGCCCGACGAGGCGATCCGGGTCATCGAGGGCATGAAGAGCTTCGCGGCCGACTACATGGGGGCCGAGGCGTTCGCCTGGCTGGCCATCGCGGTCGCCCCACGCGACCGGCCTCGCGCCTTCGCCCTGATCGACCGCGCCCTGGCCTCGCCCGTCGATCGGCCGCGATTGTACGATCGATGGATCAACGCCGGCGGCGGGATCGCCTCCGCCGCCCGCATGGCCGCCGCGGCGCGGCAGATCGGCTATCCCGACATGGACAGCGTGATCATGCGAGTGATGACGACTCGTGTCAACCCCGCCGGGTCCCGCTTCCGGGACCCCGCCTGGCAGATCCGATCGTCCGCGATGGCCGCGGTCCCCCTGGCCCTGGTCGACCCCGGCGCCGCCCGGGTGCTGCTCCAGCAACTCGAGACCCAGAGCGGCCTGAACCCCGCCAAGTTCGCCGAGGTCGCCGGCCACGACTGCCTCCGCGCCTGGGCCCTGGTCGACCTCGAGAAGGCCGGGACCCTGTTCGAAGCCCAGCTCGCCGCGCTCGAAGGGACCAAGGGCGTGAATCTCGAGAGGACCGGTTTCTTCCGGATGACCGAGATCCTGACCCTGCCGCCCCACCGCCGGATCGAGCAGGTCTTCCGGATGGACGCCGCCGGCAGGCCGGCGTTCTCCTATTGATCATCGATCCGCGTCGCAACGCGAAGGCCCCGCCCCGGACGTCGGCCAAGGCCTCGGGCAGCTTCTCGGCGATTGCCATGAAGTCGCACCGCTTGATCTTGAAGACGTGGTCGAGGAAGCCTTCGAGGGCCGGCCCGTTGATCAGGGGCAGATCAATATCGGAGATCGCGGAAAGCGGCCTATTGCCAGGAACAGGCCACGCGATACGATGGATGGAAGGCGAGGATTTGGTCCGGCTTGCCTTTCAGGCTCGATCGAACAGGGTCGAGGTCCTCAGGAACTTCTCGGCGGGACGAAGCGTCAAAAGGGACAGAAGGCGAGATCTGGTCAAGAATCCCCGTGACCGCATTCGGGTGGAAAGTCGAGTACCGCGCCGGGCGGTGGGGCACCGACATGAACGGCGCCTCTGATCGGGCGACCTTGGGGCTGAATATCTACCCTCCACACATTCGAGGAAGGGCGCAGTGGCAGGAGCGACCGATCGAGGGGGACGAGGAGAGGCGGGACCCCGAGCCGATGCGTCTCGGGCGTTGACGGCCTGGTCGATACCGGAGATCCGGGTCGTCAAGGACGATCAGGGACGCTTGCGGATCGACCAGACCGACCCTGCCACCTATGGCGCGTACGCCGCTCGTCAATTGCTGGCGACCGCCGAAGCCGACCCGAAGTACAGGGACGGAATGACCAAACGCCCCTCCACGCCCTCGATCAGCCTCACTTATATCGACGAAGCCGGCGAGCTTCGGAAAATCGGCGTCCAGGAGATCTCCTGCCGGATGGACGGGGATGCGCTCGTCCTGACCCAGTTCAAGAATGCAGAGGGTGAGAAGGTCAAGGACCTGCCGATTACAATCCCCGGCCTCGGCGAGCCGGACGACGACGTGGACGACGCGGATCGGCTCCATGCGATCGCCATGGCCGAGCTCGGCGACATGCCATCACCGCCCACCGAGCTTGAACCGGAGTATGAGGCGCCCGGCCGGCGCCGTCTCGAGAGCGGCGGCTCCCATCCGGGCCGCTTCGGCAATATGACGAGGTGGCGGCTCCGGCTCCGGCAGCGAGCCCGCCCAAGACCTCACCGGCCCCCGAGCCGTCGCCGCGCGGCCCAGCAGTCATGCCGCCTGTCACGAAGGCGACGACTGCGACCGCCGGACCACCGGCCGGTTCGACGGTGCGGGCTCGACGACGGCGAGGCGGCCTCGCTGCGTACGCTGATCGAAGCCAAGGCGGGACAGACGCGGTGGGCCAGCGCGATCCTCATGCAGGCGGCGGAACGCCACCCGAGCGATCGAAGGCTGCAGAACGAGCACCTCGCGAATCTCCTGAAGGTCTCTGTCGATCTGTCGCGGGCCGAGTCCCGGACGCCGCTCGGCGTCGCATTGCGCGGTGTCCTCGAGGAGGTGCACGCATACAAGGCAAGCGTCTTGGACCGCGATCCCCTCAAAGCGCAGAAGCTCGCACTCCAGCCCTTCGCGCGTACGGTGCTCGAGGCGACACCGGTGGACGACGGCCCGGTGAAGGTGGTTTCCGGCACGGCCCAGAGGACCCCGGCTCAGGTCCTGGCGAAGCTCGAAGATCCGAAGCTCGCCCGGGCCACTCGCGTGAAGTTCCTCCTCGAGATCGTCCCCGAGCTGATCGAGACCTGGCGACCGGACAAAGAGAGCGGCCGTAGCGAGGCGGCCAACGAAAACAGCCCCGCGATCGTGCGCAGGATGTTCACGGTGGCGAACGAGCAGCGTCAGCAGCGGAAGTACATCGACGACGGCTCAGCCTTCAAGAAGGCGACCGAGAGGTACGCGGGACTCGCAAGCAAGTTGCCGAAGGACTCGCCTACCAAAGAATCGTAGGACGCTTCGAAACGTAAGGCACATCAGTTCGCGATGCCGAAGCATTTGAATCATTGAGCGTTGCATAGAAAGGTCAACCTCGCAGGTCACCGCAGCTGGGGACTGACTCGCGATCCCATCCGTCCTCCCTGGCCCGATCATCGGGCATTCTCCTCATTCGGGAGCTCTGCGAATGATCGCTTCTCCATCCATGAGTCCTCCTGCCATTCGTATGCGGACCCATGCCGTCGCGGTGCGCCTGGTGATCGTGCTGGCCCTGATCGCGTTCACGGGCGCGGTCCCTCGCCGCTGTTCGGCCCAGGCGGAGAGCCTCGCCGGGCGGGTCGTCGACAAGTCCGGCGCGGGGGTCGTCGGTGCCCGGGTCTGGGCCATCGGCGGTCCCTGGGAGAAGCCCGTGCCGGCCGCGCAAGCCACGACCGACGATCAGGGCCGCTTCCTGATGCCGAAGGCCTGGGGGCAGGGGGGGCCCGCCAGCCTCCATTACCTCAGCCTGTTCGCGCGTGCCCAGGACGGCCGGATCGGCTGGCAGACGACGGTCTGGCGCAACAGCGTCGATGCGAACGACGTCCGGATCGAGCTCGGCCCGGTCGGCGAGGCCCGCGGCCGCGTGGTTGACCAGGACGGTCGGCCGGTCGCCGGGGCCGAGGTCACGCCTGTGTTATTGATCCGCTCCGCCGACTACAACTCCAACGATTACATCCGTCTCAGTCCCGACCTGTCCGAGAAATACCGGACGACGACCGCGGCGGATGGCTCGTTCCGGCTCGATGGCATCCCGCAAGGAAGCGCGATCCAGGCGACGTTCGCGGCCCGCGGGTTCGGCAAGCCCCGGATCTCCTGGGACACGACCAGGCCGACGACGATCGCGCTCGATGGCCGCATCGGGCGCATCGAAGGCCGGCTCAAGCCACCCGACGCACGCGGGATCTCGGGGCGGTTCTCGATCTCCCTGACCCGATGGGCATCGCCGGACAGACCGGCCCCCGAATCCTTCCCGAGGCTCTATTTCCGGACCATCACCGCCGATCCGGACGGCACATTCCGGTTCGACGACCTGCCGCCGGACCGATACACCATCGAGATCGAGGCCGGGCCGGGCACCCCCTTCGTCGCCCAGCCGGTCAAGGACTTCGAGGTCAGCCCGAACGCCGTCGCCAGGCTCGAGGTGCCGCTCGAGCGACTCCTGACCATCACCGGCCGCGTCGTCAACGCCGGGACCGGCAAGGGGATCGCGGGTGTCTATGTTGACCGCTTCCTGGTCGGTAGCCAGCTCCCGTACGCGGACCAGGCCCAGACCGAACCGGACGGCCGTTATACGGTCGCGACCCGGCCGGGGATGGTCCAGGTCCAGCCCAGCTCGGTACCGAAGGACTATCTCGGGCTCTATTCCAACGAATGCCCCAGGCTGGATGTGACCGCCGATCGGACCTGGCCCGACTTGAAGCTCGACCGCGCGATGGGGCTCGACGGCATCGTGGTCGATCCGGACGGACAGCCGGTCGTCGGGGCCGAGGTGTTCGTGCTCAAGCCCAAGCCCAATCGATTCGGCATGCCGGAGGGCGCGATCCCGACCGGTCCCGGCGGCACGTTCCGCCTCGATCAGCTCGACCCGGACGATACGCTGCCGGTCTGGGCGCGGACCAGGGCGGCGACGACCAACGGGGCCGTCGTCATCCGGCCGAAGGAGGTCAAGGGCAAGCTCAGGCTCACGGTCGATTCCAAGAATGCCTTTCGGGTCCGCGGGATGGTGACCGACCGCGCCGGAAAGCGGCTCGAGGGGGCCAAAGTGACCGTATCGTGGAGTCGCCAGTACGTCAGCGAGCGGCCCGAGATGCGCGGGACAGGGATGGGCAATGCCCTCGAGTCGTACACGATCGGCGAGGCGGGCTGGTTCGTCTTCCGCGACCTCTGGCCGGGCGGGAGCTACCAGATCACGGTCGAGGCCAAGGGCCATAGCAAGGCCGAGCCGCCCCAGGTGATCGGCAAGGCCGGCGAGACGCACGACTTTGGCAAGATCGCTCTTCTGAACGTCAGCGGACACCTCGCCGGCCGCGTGGTCGGCTCCGATGGCAAGCCGATCGCCGGCGCGACGGTCTACAACCGCGGCGACGGCCCGCAGCCGGTCGAGGCCCGCACCGGCCCGCAGGGCCGCTTCCGCCTGGAAGGGCTCTATCCGGGCGTCAAATATGCGTTCATCCGTCATGACGGTTATCGATTCACCGGCGTCAAGTGCGACGGCGACGCGGACGACCTGACGATCGCGCTGCTCAAGACCAGCGAGCCGCCGCCGGCGTGGAAGCCGGGGGCAACCGCGAGCGATGAAGACCAGCGCCCTTCGCGAAGTCGGTTTTGACCCGGCTCTGGGAGCGGTACGGCAAGGACGCGAACCAGAACGGCGCATGGGCTTGCATCCTGGCCATGGCACGGATCGACCTGGAGCTCGCCCTGGAATGGTCGGCCGAGGACGGCCACCAGTACGACCGGAAGGCCCGGCAGGCGGCGGCCGAGGAGCTGGCCGAGACCGACGCCCCGGGCGCGTTGAAGCTGCTGGCCCAGGACCGCGAATCGATGACCCACTATACGTTGCAGCTCCTCGCCGAGCGGTTTGCCCCGACCGATCCTCGCAAGGCCCTGCTCTTCGCCGAGGAGTCGGCGGTGCTCGCCCGCACACTCGACGAGCCCCACCGATCCCCCGCCCTGGCGGCGGCCGGCGCGGTGCTCGCCCGCCTGGGACGCGCCGAGGCCGGCCGCAAGCTGCTCGACGAGGCCGCCGAGGCGGCCGCCCGGCTGGGCACCGCCGGTCGCCCGGCCTACGATCGCGGGCTCGTCGCTCGGGCACTGGCCCCGTTCGACCTG
This sequence comes from uncultured Planctomycetota bacterium, assembly GCA_963777695.1. GTDB lineage: Bacteria > Planctomycetota > Planctomycetia > Isosphaerales > Isosphaeraceae > CAVZRC01. The sequence goes on along the minus strand of CAVZRC010000004.1, from coordinate 2,280,704 downwards.
AAGCGGGCCCTCGCCCTGATCGAGCCGTGCAAGGCCGCCAACGAGAAGGATCGCTACACCGCGATGGTCGCCGAGGCCATCGCCGCGACCGACCCGGCCCGCGCCGTCGCCATGGCCGATGGCCTGTCCGGCGCCGGCACCCTTGGCGAGTTCATCAAGACCGAGGTCGCCTACCGGATCGGCGCCGATCGGCCCGACGAGGCGGTCAAGGTCCTCGAGGGGATGAAGGGCCACGCGCACGTCAAGATGCGGGCCGAGGCGCTCGGCTGGCTGGCCCGCGTCGTCGCCCCTCGCGACCGATCGCGGGCGTTCGCCCTCATCGACCGCGCCCTGGCCGCTCCGATCGACGATCCCGCGCCGTTCGAGAGCTGGGTCTACTTTGGTGCCGCGACGGCGTCGGCCGCGCGGATCGCCGCCTGCGCGAAGGAGATCGGCTACCCCGACATGGACAGCGTGGTCATGCGGGTGATGGCGACCCGGCCCGCCGGGAACCGCGACGATCCCGCCACGCAGATCCTCTCGACGACCATCGCCGCGCTCCCCCTGGCCCTGGTCAACCCGGGCGCCGCTCGGGTGCTGCTCGGGCAGATCGAGGAGCGGAGCGGCTTGGACCCCGCCGCGCTCGCCAAGGTCGCCGGCGATCGCTGGCCCTCGGCCTGGGCGCTGGTCGACCTCGACAAGGCCGAGGCGATATTCGAGGCCGAGCTGGCCGCCCTGGAGAAGGCCAAGGACGTCAACCTCTTCAACAGCTCGATCCTCAAGATGATCGAGATCCTGATCGCGCCGCCCCACCGCCGCGAGGCGGCCGTCTACGGCGAATACAGCTCGGCCTGGCACCCCGGGCACCAACTCTGATCGGAGAATGGCTCAGGACTCCTCTTGGGAAGAGGGGCTTGACCGGCCGCAGTCCCACCGATAAAGTGTACTAGTGAGATAACACACTAGGGGGCCAGGACCGATGATCATACTCGACCTGAACACGGGAGACGAGCGGCCGATATATGGCCAGATCGCGGACCGGGTGAAGTTCGCGGTGGCCGGGGGGGCATTGCGTCCGGGCGACATGGTGCCCTCGGTGCGGGACCTCTCGAAGCAGTTGGTGGTGAATCCGAACACGGTGGCGCGGGCCTACCGGGACCTCCAGGCGGAGGGGTTGCTGGAGTCGGTGCGGGGGATGGGGCTCCAGGTGTCCGAGGGTGCGGTGGACCGTTGCCGGGCATCGCGTCGGGAGATGGTGCGCCATCGGATGCGGCGCGCCATCGAGGAGGCGCGGCAGAGCTGGATGGATCCGTCCGAGATCGAGGCCATCTTCCGCGAGGAATGGGCCCGGGCGGCCAGCCAGGGCAATGGCGAGGCCGCGAGCTCGGCGCGGGGCTAGAGCGATTCACGCTATGGTTGCATAGACGCTACATGATGATGCGAATACACCCCCCCTGGCCCCCCCTTCGTAAGGGGGGGAAATAAGGCGCACCTCTCCCCCCTTACGAAGGGGGGGAAGGGGGGGGTTCCCCACGCTGGCCCGGGCCGATCGTTCAGCGCTCCAGGCGGGTCGGGGCAGGACGAGGAATCCGGGACGAGAATGAGTCAGCGAACGAATCAAAGGGGGCGGGCCATGGCACAATCGGGGGCGGTGATCCGGGTCGATGGGCTGGTGAAGAAGTACCGGGGCCAGACGGCCGTCGACGGGCTGTCGCTGGAGGTGCCCGAGGGCGCCGTCTTCGGCCTGCTGGGCGAGAACGGCGCCGGCAAGACGACGACCATCCAGTCGTTGCTCGGCCTGATCCAGCCGAGCGCGGGACGGCTCGAGGTGCTCGGCCTCGACCCGTCGCGCCAGGGCTTCGACGTGCGACGGCGGGTCGGCTTCGTGCCCGAGGCGCCGGTGCTCTACGACTGGATGAAGGTGTCCGAGATCGGCTGGTTCGCCGCGGCGTTCCACCTGGATGCCCAGCGGTCCACCGCCGGCTATCAGTCGCGGTACGCGGAGCTGACGCGGGCCTTCGAGCTGCCGCCGGACCGGAAGATCAAGGCGCTCTCGAAGGGGATGCGGGCGAAGGTGTCGCTGTCGCTGGCGCTGGCGTCGGACCCGTCGCTGCTGATCCTCGACGAGCCGACCTCCGGGCTCGACGTGATGGTCCGCCGCGACTTCCTCGAGAGCATGGTCGACCTGGCCGGGGCCGGCCGGACCGTGCTCCTCTCCAGCCACCAGATCGGCGAGGTCGAGCGGGTCGCCAGCCACGTGGCGCTGATGCATCGCGGCAAGCTGATCCTCGCCGAGCCGCTGGACGACCTGAAGGCGCGGACGTTCATCGTCTCGGCGATGTTCTCCAGCCGCGACCATCCCGAGGCGCCGCCGGAAGGGCGCGGCCTCGAGCTGATCGACGCCTCCGACGCTCCGCGACAGGCGCGATGGCTGGTCCGCGCCTCCGATCGCTCGGCCTGCGAGGCCCTCCGCGCCTTGCCCGGCGTCGAGAGCCTGGAGATCGAGACGCCCAGCCTCGAGGAGATCTACATCGGCTATATGCGAGGCCGACGCCCCGCGCCGACGCCGACCCCGCGGATCGTGCATGTGGCGTGATGACCCGTGATCGATGAAAGGAGCGAGCCGGCCATGTATCTGCGATTATGGTGGAAGGACGCGCGGCAGTTCTGGCCCATCTGGGCCTTCCTGGCCGTGGCCGCGATCGTCACTCAGGGGCTGGTGCTGCACTATGTGGGCGACGAGGCGCGTCGCGGCATCCTGGGGGGGCTGGCGCTCTGCTGGACGGCCCTCTACGCCCTCTCGGTGGGCGCCGCGGCGTTCGCCGCCGAGCGCGAGACCGGCACGCTTCGGTTCCTCGACATCCTCCCCGCCTCGCGGCGGCTCGTCTGGGCGGGCAAGGTCTCCTTCGCCTTCGCTTCGACCCTGGCGCTGGCCGCGTCCCTCTTGGCGATCGCGGCGATCGGCAGCGACCGGTGGGGGATGGGGTGGAGGATCGGCTCGTTAGCGGATGTGATCCCCATCATCGGACTGGTGCCGATCGCCCTGATCTCGGCCCTGTTCTGCTCGTCGCTCATGAGCAATGCCCTGCTCGCCGCGCTGGCGGCGATCGGCCTGACGACGTTCAGTTGGATGGCCCTGCTGGCCGGGCTCGAGGCCCGGCTCGACCAAACCGGCCATCGCAGCTGGGACGGGTTGCGCGATCAATTGACCTATGACATCGCGGGCATGCTCGCGGCCCTCGTCGCCTCGTGCTTCGCCTTCACCTGGAGTCGTCGCAACCGTCGCGTGCCGTTGCGGGTCCGGTTCCGGTCGCCGATCGCGATGTCGTGGGACGGCCCAGCCCGCGTGCGGCTCGCGCCGGAGCAGTCCCAGCCCGCCATCGCCCCGGAATCGGTCGGCGTCGCGGCCGAGCCGGCGCCGATCTCGTTCGCGGCGGCGGCCGGCCCCTGGACGGCCGATCGGCCTCGGCCCCGATCGTGGTTCACCGAGCACCGGTACCTGGCGTGGCAGGCGATGCGGGAGGGCTTCCGGACCTGGTGCTTCCTCATGGCGTTCGGGCTGATCTTGCCGATCGCCTACTATGTCACCGTGATCGTTCTCATGTTGCCCCACCCCGAGCCGGTCTTCGCTTTGCCCATCAATGCGGTGGTGGCCTTGGTGGCGGGCGTGAGCGTCTTCGGCCTGGAGAGCCAGCGGCGGACGTACCGGTTCCTCGTTCATCACGGGGCCAGGCCGGGGGCCGTCTGGCTGACGAAGCTGGGGGTCTGGTGCTTCGCGATGGCGATCATCTGGGTGCCCGTCATCGTGATGAGCCTCGAGGTGTTGCCCTCGGACCAGACGAGGGAGACCATCCTCTGGTCCGTCTACAGCCTCCCGCTGACCTTCGCCGTCGCCCAGTTGTGCGGGATGGTCTTCCCGCGCGGGATCACGGCCGCGGTCATCGCGCTGGTGGTGACGCTCGCCCTGGGGGCCGGACAGGCTGCCCTGATCACCTGGGGGAAGATGATGCCGGTCTGGGGCCTGGCGGTCTTGCCCGTGGCGTTCCTGGTGGTCACCCGGGCCTGGGTCGGCGACTGGCTCCTGGATCGGCCGGCGCCCGGGCGATATCTCCGCCTGGGCCTGATCCTGGCCGGCACGCTCGGTGTGATCCTGGCCGGATACGCCGGCGAGCGCGCCTGGAGCATCCCGGACCCCGGGCCGATCGCCGCCCCGTCCACCTGGATGACCATGGCGTCGCTCTCGCCCGACCGCAACGCGGCCGAGCTCTATCGCGAGGCCGCACGCAAGCTGGCCGAGGTCCCGCCGGGGACGGACTTCTCGCGCGGTACCCCGGAGCGTCGCGATGTCCTCGCCCTGATCCGACAGGCCGCGGCGCGGCCCGATTGCCGGTTCGTGGAGCCCGATCGGCTGACCCTGCTCAGCCGGTACGACCTGGCACCGATGCGGGACCTCGCCGGGCTGGTGGCCGACCACGCGAGGGAGCGCCTCCGTCGCGGCGAGCTCGCCGACGGCTGGGACGATATCGCGCTGCTCCTGCGCATGGCCCGGCACCTGAGCCAGGGGGCTACGATGTTCCAGGGCCTCCATGCCCTCACGATCGAGCGGGAGGCGCTGGACCTCGCGAGGGACTGGTCCACCGCGCCGCGCCAGACGCTCGATCGGCTCCGCGCCGCGATGGTCGCCTACCGCGACCTGCCAAGGCCGATCCCGGCCGCCGAGGTCGTCCGGGGCGAGGCCATCCTCCTGGAGCGCACCATCGACCTGCCCGCCGACGACCTCAAGGGACTCCTGCTCGAGACCACCGTCGGCCCGAGGAATCTGGCCAATGGCACCATCCCGACCTGGGCGTTGCTATATCTCGACCTGATCACCACCCCGTGGGAGCGTGCCCGCGCCGTGCGGGTCAATCGCCAGTTCGCCGCCTACCTGGCGCGGGAAGCCGCGCTGGAACCCTGGCAGCAACAGCTCGGGCCGTGGCTGCCCATGGCCTACGACCTCATGAGCTCCCCGCTGGCGAGGTCCCTGGAGGCCAATACCGGGGCGTGCCTCGATTCCGAGGCCCGCAACGAGGTCGCGCGGCGGGCCTTGGTCCAGGTGATGGCCATCCGGGCCTGGCAGCTCCGCCACGACGGACGATTCCCCGACCGGCTCGAAGCGCTCGTCCCCGAGGAGCTGCCCGGCCTCCCCGTCAACCCGTATTCCGGCCGGACCTATTCCTACGAGCCTGACGTGACGAAGTCGAACCTCATGATGGAGCATCTCATCCAGGAAGCGGGCGCGGTCCTCTACAGCATAGGCCCCAAAGGCTCGAGGTCGGGGGACATCATCTTCGCGATCCCGCCGCTCGTTCGCCCGGGCGCCACGGGAGGCCAGGCCGCCGAGCCGGCGAAGGCCAAGGAATCCACCAAGCCCGCCCCGGCCAAACCGCCGGGCTCCTCCGGCCGATAGGGACGGCGACCACCCTGGTTCGGCGGGTCTCCGACCCCGCCGTCGGCGCGACCGAAGGTCTCCCGATCCGGTGTAGGCCGGGCGCCTGTACTCGGCGCCTGGCGGGAGATCGCGAGACCTTCGGTCAGGCACTCGGGCGGGGTCGAGACCCGCGCCCAACTTCGGCCGCCCATGGAACTCCATGGCGGCGGCAAGCCGGTCAGGCTTTTCAGCCCGACCGACGGCCGCACGCGCCCACATACACGACGGCGTCGGTCGCGGGGAGGTCGAACTGGCGGGCGACCTCGCCTTCGAAGGCGCCTCCGAGGGGCACGGTACAGAGTCCCACGCTGGTGGAGACGAGGCAGAGGCTCTGCATCAGGTGTCCGGCCTCGAGCAGGAGGAAGCGTCCGGCGCGGTCGCCGTACCGGGCGGCCACGCGGGGGACGTCGCCCACCAGGACCCAGAGGATCGAGCCGCCGACCAGCGCGTGGAGGGCCGGGACGATCGCCTGCCAGGCGTCGCGGTCGGCGTGGCCGGCGACCTGCGAGAGGTGATGCCCGCGCCGGTCGTAGTGATACAGCCCCGGGTCGAGCCACGACGCGGCCCAGTGGACGAGATACAGCTCCATCGCCTGGAGTCCGCCGGCCGACGGGTTGGGCCCTCGGTCGTGCGCGCGGTGATCCCGTGGGCCGACCGCAACAGCCGGCTCAACGAGCGGCGGTCGGGCGTCTCCGTGCCCAGGACCGCCGCGCATCGACGCGAGGCGAGCACCGCCTCCAGGCTGGGCTTCCAGCGCCCGGGCCGCACGCGCTCCAGCGTCCATCGTGGATAACCCGGATAGCTCCGAGCCCCGGGACCCGGTCCCTCGGACTCGGCATCCGCCCGGGCGATCCGCTCCCGGAACTGGGGGAACGCGCTCCGATCGAGCTCGGTCCGGCGGAGGTAGCGATCGATGTCGCTCATGGTCGTTTTCCGCTCCCGGGCGCCGATTCAGAAAAACGTGTGAGGCGGCATGCGCGACCAGTCCGACAGGGTGCGAGTCCCCCACAGCGGACCTCCCAGGAACGGCAGCCGATGGTCGCCGTGCATTGGCTGGAGCCCCGGCACCAGGACCCTGAGAACATACCAGTCGCCCGGCCCCTCGGCCACGGCCGTTGGGGTGAGGTTGCGAAACAACACCGGGTGCTCCGGCCCGAGGCGTTCGATCAGCCGGGGCAAGTCCTCGGGTCCACGATCGCCCTCGGGGTCCTCGACGTCTGCCCGGGTTGCCGCTCGATGGAGGACCGTCGCGGCGCGCTCCTCGGGATGGACGCTGTAATACATGCCATGCTCGCCGAAGCCGATCGGCGGCGATCGATCGGCGCATCCGCGGGATGGTCGTGTCGTTGGGCCTTGAGCTGACGGACGTAGTGCCGGCCCTGCACGGCCTCCAGGAGCGATTTCCGCCACGACTCCGCCCGCGTCTCCCGGCAGGCCGAGCCGGCGCAGAAGCAGAATCCTTCCCGGTCCTCGCCCGCCAGGGTCACGACGGTCGCGTGCGCGCCATAGGGCGAATCGACGCGGTAGAACCGGTATCGCAGGTTGGGACGCAGGAGGCGACGAGGCATCGACGGATCGAGCGAGCCCAGGACCCGGTCTTGCTCCCATTCGATCAGGGGATAGCGGCCCCACCAGGCGCCCATCAGGGCGTCGCGCTCGATCACCTCCTGCGCACCCCGGAGCAGCACCGGCTGGCCGGTGCATCCGCAACTGAGCCCGGTTGAGATCGAGGGCCCGAAGCCATGATCGGCCCCGGCGCGGGGGTCGAGGAACACCAGCTCCTCCGGGACCCACCACGGCTCCCCGCAAGGAAACCGCCGGCAGCAGACCCATCGGCAGATGGATTGTGGTGTCAAGGGCTGAAATGGGAATCCGGGAAGCGCATACTGCTCGGCGGCGAACAGCACCCATCGCGAGGGCGCGACGGCCGGCTCCCGATGCGGCCAGGCGTCGAAGCTCGACTCGACGACTCGGTCTACCGGCAAGGGATAAGCCTGCTGGCGCTCGATCGCCTCGCCGATGCACGAGAGGCGGGCCGATTCCCGGTCCCACCCCGCACCGCCGATGGCGATCGCCTCGGATCGAGCCCCGCGACGGGCGAGCCGGCCGCCCCAGATCGACACCTCGGGATCGTGCGGGCGCGACGCGACCGGGCCGAGCTCCGAGAACAGCCCCGTGTATCGGCTCTCAGCCCATTCGAACGCCATCGGCGCCCCCATCTCCGCACTCGGGACACTCGGGATCGATCGGCACGCGATGACTCGTCACCTCCATCGTCTCCAGCTCCAGGACATGCAGCCGGTAGAGCGCCGAGGCGGGCTCGCCCAGGGTCATTTGCGTGCGCTTCCACAGGACCAGTTGCGCCAGGATCTCCACGCCCGTCGCGGGGAACGGGGCCGGCTCGATCGTCCCACCCCTGAGCGCATGATCGATCAGGGAGTCGTAGAGCTCGGGCGCCGGCGAGAGGCTCCGGAAGTGGCCCAGCAAGCAGGCCCAGCACGGCCCGGCCCCGGGCAGGAACGGCGGGCTGACATAGCCCCGGCTCATCGGCCCGATCGTCGCCCAGATCCAGGCGATGCCGGTCTGTAGGCATCGACGATGGAATGCCAGCGCCTCCGCGTAGTCGAGCCGGTCCTGGCAGAAGACCGGCAAGACGGTGGCGCCGGGCTCGAGCGGGGTCTCCAACTCGGCCAGCCGCCCCACCAGCGGCCCCGTGCCCTCCGCCGCGATGGCATAGTTCGCCGGCTCGTGGGCCAGCTCGACCGGACCATTCACCAGTACCCGCTCTCCGAAGAGGCGATCGATCAGTTCGCGCGCCGGGCCGCGTCGTTTCGTCCAGTCCGACGAGCAAATCCTCGATCGAGCGACGTCCGTCGCAGCCGATCAAGAGTTTCGGTAGCCACCCCTCCAGCCCGGGCCCGCTCAAGGTATAGCGATGGTCCTCGCCGGCCACCAGCCGTACTGCATCGCGCTCGGCGACGATCGTATACCGCAGCGCCAGGCGCGGCCTCGACGGTCGATCGGGCAAATGATCCACGACATCCTCCGGTTCCGAAGGCGGCCGACTGGGAGACGGATCCCGATGCGGTCATCGACGGTTGGCTACCAAAGGGAGATACATGACGAGAAATCCGAGCAGGCCGCCGATGATCACCCCCAACGTGATCCATCCCAGCCGCTTCCACACGACGGTTCGCTGCATGTCCGGACGGATCGCGATTTCCAGCGCGCAAAGCAAGGAGGCTCCCATTTGGACGAAGGGGAAGGCCATCACCAGGATGAACAGGGCGATCGGAAATCCGGCCAGCCCTTGCATCGCAACGGTAACCACGGTCACGAGGGCCGCGACCACCAGCGTCCACAACCAGTATCTCGGCTTCACCGAGGGACGGACCGATGCCGCGTAAGCGATCCCATCGAGCTCGTCATCCCGGAGCTTCGCCGCGAACGTCTCCTTCTCGCTCGGGGCCGACGGCGGATAGTGCGACCCGACGATCGCACCCGCGACGCTGCCGATCGTGTGCAAGCAGCAACAGCAACAGCAACAACAGCCGCACGCGATGTGGCCTTTGGCCAGCGATCGCACGAGCCGCTCGGGAGCGTGCGCGCGGACCGTGATGGCCGGGGCGCGCGGTCCTTCGTCGGTCTTCATGATTGGGCTCCGAGGATAGTGGAACGGAACAACCGCGGCCGCGGAATCGATACAACCGAGGCCGGCTCTCTTCCAAACCGCAATTCCGGTCGCCCATTAACCGAAAAAAGATTCAATCGCCCATCAAGCGGGCACCAGGGCGGCGAACCGGCCGGCGGCGTCGGCCCAGGCGGCGGTGTCGCGGGGCTCGTAGATCGTCACGGGGAACGACCGCGCGACGACGGCGCGCAGCTCGGCGATCGAGCCGAGCCGGCCGCAGCCGATCGCCTGCATCAGGATATTCCCGATGGCCGTGGCCTCGACCGGCCCGGCATGCACCGGACGGCCGCAGGCATCGGCGGTGAACTGGCAGAGTAGGGCGTTCTTCGTTCCGCCGCCGACCACGTGGATCGTATCGATCCTGGTGCCCAGGATGGCCTCGAGCCGCTCGATCGCCCATCGGTATTTCAGCGACAGGCTCTCCAGACAACAGCGGATCAGGCCGGCCTCGTCGGACGGGGGGGCCTGATTGGTCCGCTTGCAGTAGGCCAGCAGGCGGGCGGGCATGTCGCCAGGGGCCAGGAAGGAGGTGTCGTCGGGGTCCACCAGCGCGGAGAAAGGGGGGGCAACCTGGGCCCGGGCGATGAGATCCTCGTATGTCCACTCACGCCCGGCGCGGGCCCAGGTCCGGCGGCTTTCCTGGACGAGCCACAGACCCATGATGTTCTTCAATAGTCGAGTCGTCCCCGCCACGCCCCCTTCGTTGGTGAAATTATACCTCATCGTTTCGGCGTTGATGACGGGATGCGGCACTTCGACGCCCAGCAGCGACCAGGTCCCCGAGCTGAGGTAGCACCAGTCCGGTGGCGACGATGAGGTCGATGCCGACCGGGTCCTCGCCGGGACGGCGGCCACGGCGCTGGCCGTGTCGTGGGTGGGCGGGGCGATGACCGTCAGGGGGCGGGCCAGGCCGACTTCCTCGGCGACCGACCGCCGCAACGGCCCCAAGGCCGTGCCGGGCTCGATCAGCTCGGGCAGGATGGCGCGGGGCAGCCCCAGGTCGCGACACAGCTCGTCGGACCAGCTCCCTGTGCGGGGGTCGAGCAACTGCGTCGTCGAGGCGTCGGTCCGCTCGCCGGCGCGTCGGCCGGTCAGCAGCCAGCCGAAGAGGTCCGGCATCATCAGCAAGGTCTCGGCCACCTCCAGGATCGGCGAGCTGGACCGCGACAGCGCCAGGAGCTGGTAGAGCGTATTGAACTGGAGGAATTGCAAGCCGGTGATCTCGTAGATCCGCTCGCGGGGGACCCTGGCGAAGGCGGCTTCGAGCATGCCGTCGGTCCGGGCGTCGCGATAGTGGACCGGGTTGCCCAGGAGCGTCTCGCCGCGCCCGATCAGGCCGAAATCGACGCCCCAGGTATCCACGCCGGCGCCGTCGAGCTCGCCGCCGCCGGAGGCCGCCTTCCGCAGCGACACCTTGACCTCCTCGAAGAGGCGAGGGAGGTCCCAGTAGATGGTGTCCAGCATCCGGACCGGGCCGTTGGGGAAGCGATGGACCTCCTCCAGCTCGAGGCGATCGCCGTCGAAGCGCCCAGGAGTCCCCGGCCGCTCTCGGCGCCCAGGTCCAGTGCCAGGTAGTTGCTCGTCGTGGCCATATTGCGTCGGTTCTCCCGTCGTGCGCGATGGTTGCGGTGCGGCCCCTTCCTTCGGGCGGGATGATCGCCCATCATAAGGGTCAATGCGACGGCGGACAAGCAGACATCCCGGTCGGGAGGGACCTCGGCGCTCGCAAGGGATCGGCAAACCGGTATCATATCGGATAGCGCGACGCGCCACCGCTCCCCTCTTCCCGGAGCATCGCCACCATGTCGAGAATGCTGAAGCCCCTCCTGATTCTGATCGTGGTAATCATCGCTGGATACATGGCTTATGTGAAGATCCGAGCATCCGCCTGGCAGGCCTACTTCGATGCGGGACAATTGGCCCTCGCCGAGGGCCGTTACCCCGAGGCCCGGGCGCACTTGCAGGCGGCCGTCGCGACGGCGGGGGAATTCGCCGACCGGGACCCCAGGCGCGCCCGTTCGCTGATCGGGCTGGGGCATGTCTCCATCAGCGAGGCGAAGGATGACGATGCAAGGCGCCTGTTCCAGCAGGCCCGGGGCCTCCTCGAGGACACCGCGGCCCCCGAGACGACGGACATGGCCGATTGCCTCAACGGGCTGGCGATCGTGGCCGGTCATCAAGCCAGGGACGCCGAGGCCAGGGATCTCCTCGAACGGGCGCTGGCCATCCAGCGGCGAATCCTGGGACCTGAGCACCCCCTGGTGGCCCGGACCCTCAACAACCTGGCCTGGGTCCGGTGTAACGAGGGTCAGTACGCCGAGGCCGAGGGCCTCTCGCGCGAGGCGCTGGCGGTCCGGGAGAAGGCGGAGGGATCGGGGACCCTCGAGATCGGCGGCAACCTGAGCGACCTGGCCTGGTTCCTGATGCGGCAGGACCGGTACGCCGACGCCGAGCCCTTGCTCGAACGGGCCTCGACGATCCTCGAACTCCAGAAGGTCTTCGGCTCCCGCGAGCTGGCCGCCTGCACGAACCGGATCGCGATCCTCGATCTCGTTCATGCCCGGTACGACCAGGCCGAGTCCTTGTTCCGAAGGGTCCTCGGCTGGCGGCGGCAGTCACTCGGTCCGGACCATCCCGAAGTGGCGGAAGGCATGAGCAATCTGGCATGCGCCTTGCGCGATCAGGGGAGATATGGCGAGGCACGGCCGCTCTTCGAGGGCTCGGTGAAGGCTATCGAGACGTCGATGGGGCCGGAGAGCCCCGGACTGGCCTGGACGCTGACGAATCTCGCACGGCTCGAATCCGAAGAAGGTCACGGCGCCGAGGCCGAGGCGCTGTGCCGGCGGGCCCTGGCGATCCGCGAGAAGACCTTCGGCTCGTCCCACACCGAGGTGGCCATGGGCCTCGGTGCGCTCGCCCGCGTCGAGCTCGAGCGGGGCCATGATGCCGAGGCCGAGGCCCTGGTCGGCCGCGCACTGACGATCCTGGAGAAGGCCGGGCCGCCGCTCGCGGTGGCGCGATGCTCCGACATCCTGGGTCAGATCCTGGCCCGGCGAGGCGAGGTGGCCGCGGCGGAATCGCGGTTTCGCCGCGCCCTGGCGATCCGCGAGGAGAGGATTCGCGTCGATCACCCCGATACGGCGGATGTCCTGGAGCACCTCGCCGCGCTGCTCCGGAAGGCGGGCCGGGCCGAGGAGGCCAAGGCGATGGAAGATCGGGCCAGGGCGATGCGAGAGAAGACGTCACGGAAGCCCTCACGATCGGACACGCCCGGGAAACCCCCCGAACCCCCCTTTCGTCAGGCGGGGACGAGGGCGCCTTACATCCCCCCTTATCGAAGGGGGGAGGGGGGGTATTCGCATCACTCTCCGGCCCATCTGCAACCCGATCGTGAAGCGCCCTATCGGGGCAGGCCACCCCAATCGAGCACCAGCAGCGACACCGCCTGCCTGGGCAGGTTGAGCCGGAGAGTGAGATTGCCGCCTTCGGGATGGAGCCAACGCGGCGAACCCATCAGGGAGAGGTCCGACGACCGCTCCAGCGCAGCATACTGCTCGGGCGTCGGCTGGGCCGGCGAGCCCATCCGCTTCCACGCCTCGAACGCGTTGCCGTGGTCGCGATCGATCCGATAGTGTTCCAGCAGCACGGGGCCGATCCCGGCGGGCAGGCCAGACATCGACAACTCGACGTCGGCCGACGGCCCTGTCACGTCGTCGTCGTGGTGGTGCCAGACCATGACCCAGAGCTTGTTCCCCGCGCGGCTGGCCAGGGCCGAGACGTCGGGCTTGCCCCGCACGCCGCCGGTACGGATCGCCTCCAGGCCGACCGCACCGGTGCTCTCGACGACGAGCCGGTTGCCGCCCATCATCCCGAACATGCGGAAGACGTTGAGCACCGGCAGGGCGATGCCGTTCGACGACAGCACGCGGAACCCGGCAAAGTACGGCTGGCCCTCGAACTCGAACGCCCACGTCACCGCCCCCTCGAAGTTGACCCCGTGCGCCTCGGCCAGGTCATACTTGCGGGCGAAGGAGGCGGCGGTGTAGCTGGCGTAGAGCGTCCCGTTGCGGTATCCGTTCTGCGGGTAGACGCTCGACGGGCAGGCGGCGCATCCGTCTGGGTCCGATTCGCCTATGATGATCTGTTTATCCTTCAGCTCGGGGTAGCTCGCGACGGCCGCGAAGCCGCGGTCGATGTCCTGGAGCTGCGAGCCGATCCCGGTCCGGACGTGGCCGTCGACGAACCGGGGGTCGCCCTTGGCATGGAACGCGATGAAGTCGAGCGGGGCGCCCACCTTCCCGGTGGCGTGGTTGGTCCCCTTGACGCAATGGTCGAGGAAGTCGCGGAGGAACTTCATCCCTCCCGGCGACTTCGGCCCGGCGACATGCGGGCCGCCGGCCCTCGCTGTGGGCAGAGCCCGCTTCACGGCGTCGACGGCGTGGTCGTAGAGCGCGTGATATTCCTCGGGCTTGCCCCGCCAGTACATGATGTTGGGCTCGTTCCAGACCTCCCAGTACCACGTCTCGACCTCCGCCCGCCCGTAGCGATTGACGGCGTGCCGCACCCACTGATAGACCAGCTCGGCCCACTTCTTGTAATCCTTGGGCGGATAGGCCCAGCCGGTCGAGATCGACACGCGGCCGCCGGGCGTCCAGGAATGCTGGTAGGGCACCGGCCGGGTGGAGAGGGCCTCGGGCATGAAGCCGATCTGGACGTACGGCTTGACCCCGCGCTCGCGGTAGGTGTCGAAGATACGGTCGAGGATCGTCCAGTCGTACCTCGGGTTGCCGGCGGCGTCCTCGGAGTAGACCCCGGTCGATCCCCACTTGAGCGCGGGCGTGCCGTCGCCGGAAGTCAGCAGGTTGTGGGTGCGGATGTAGACCGGCCGAGGACTCAGGTCGGCGAGCTGGGAGAGGAGCTTCTTGCCGTTCTTCATGTAGGTATAATTCGGCTCGTCGTGACCGAAGTACCGCCAGACCGGCCGCATCTCGCCCGCGGTCCGCGACGCGTTGACGCGGATGGCGACGGGGAACGTCGGCTGGTCCGGGCCGTCGGCGAGGCCCGCCATCGGGCCGAAGGCGAGGATGAGAATCGCCGCGAGCCGACGGGCCAGCGAGCAGGCGGCCTCGCCCAGGGTTGAGGACACAATCATGGTTTCGACCCTCACGAAGATTCTATCGGATGACGAGAGGCAGCGACGCTCGCATCATCATCCGTCGGCCGTCCGTCCTCTGCAATCCACCCGCGGCGGCAATGGCATGGCCCGAACCTCTCGCCTCATCATCCGCCGGCGAGCTGCGCGCTGCACTGCGAGACGACCTGGGCGGCGACCTGGTTCGGGCTGTAGCCGCCCGGGAGCCGCACCAAGGGCTTGCCGTGACGCTCGCCGAGCTGCTTCACATCCCCGAACGAATGGCTCGACCATCGGATGGCCAGCAGGATCAGCGCCACGTCCGTCCGGGCGACGATCGGCTCGAAGGTCCCCACCGACTGATGTTCCTTCGTCTCGATCCAGATCAGCTCCTTCAGGCCCAGGGCTTTCTTGAGCGCCTCCTGGGCCTCGCGACGCCGGCTGCCGCCGATCATCACGAGGCTCTTGCCGGCCAGCAGCCGGGCCGCCTCCTTCACCTCGGCCGTCGGCTCGGGTGAGGCGGCGGCCTTCGTCAGGCCGGAATGCGTCGCCAGGAACCGGTCGATCTCGCGGAGGACCAGGCGGAAGCCCGCAGGCACGTCGTCCAGGTCGGGGATCTCGTCGATCGCGGGCAGGAGGAGGTCGCGGATCTCCCGGTTGCTCGGCGGCACGCCCTTGCCGAGCAGATCGTCCACGACCTCGATCACCGCCCGCCAATCGGCGTCCGTCGGCTGACCCTGCCGGATGCCGCCCAGGAGCGCACGCAGCCGGACGAACGACGCCTCATGCTGCGGCCCTCGTCCCGACTGGCCGTGCCGGTCGCGCTGCCGCTCGATGCGAGCCAGCAGGTCGGCCCATCGCGCAGGATCCGCCGGGTCATCGACGCGCATGAACCGTCTCACATAGATATGACTCCGGGCGGCCATCGCCTTGAGCCAGTCGAAGACGTGCAACTGGTCGGCATCATCCGGCCCGGAGACCCGCTGGATCGCGGCCCGCAGGGCCGACTGGGCCTCCGCGACCAGGGGCAGGACATCTTCCATGGACCTCGGATTGGTCCGCCGCTCGTCGAGGATGCCGCGGACCAGCGCCAATGCCTCGGCGACCGCCTCGAAGCAACCGCCCAGGTCGTCGAGCACCGAGACGTCGACGTCCTGCGCGGGATCCGTGGCATCCCCCCAGTAGAACGCGTTGGTCAGCGTGTCGGCCCACCGGGTGATCTCCGGGTCGGGCGACGGCCCCTCGTCATCGAGGTCGGCGCCCTGCTGGAGCCATCGCTCGTGCGAGGCCGCCCATCGCGCCGCATCGGCCTTCTTCCGGCACCGCGCCTCGACCGGTGCGAGTTCGTCCCCCGGAGCGTCCGGGGCGGAGGTCTTGATCGCGACGGGCTTCACCGGGCTCCGGGATGGGTTGGCTCGTCCCAGCGTCAGCTCCCGGAGCGGCTCGGCCGGCCGGCCTCGATCCGCCCCGACGACGGCGGGAGCCGGTTCCTTCCCGGCCGTCGGCCCCGCGGCGAGTCGCGATGACGAATTCGCCGGGGCCGTGTCGCCCCTGGGCTGGGTCTCCTCGGTCGCCGCCAGGATCTTCATCGCCAACGACCTCAAGTCGGCACGGAGGCCAGCATCGTCGGTCGCCAGCTCGATCAGTCGATCGGCCTCGACGACGATGATCTTCAACTGCCAATCCACCAGCTCGTCCTCCTGCCGCATGACGACTCGCGATCGGGACTACCCGGCCGACTCCCACGCCCATCTCGAAGTCATGCCTCAACCTATCATATTCCATCGGCGAAGCGGAATGAAACGACACGTCATGCGATCGGCACCCTATCTCTGTCGCGCGTGGCGGCCGGTCCACGCCGCGCGATTTCCCGGGATGTCGGAATTGTCCCACCCTTTCGTTACACTACAACAGTCCGGCCGAGGTCAACCCCGGGAGCACGAGGCGCGTTTCGACCATCCCTGCAAACACGTCAGGGGCGATGCTCATGAGAAAGCTCAGAACGACCGGGCTGGGACTGATCCTGCTCGGATTATCGGCGTTGGGGATCGGGTACCTCGCGAGCATCCTGCCGCTCCTCGAGCCGCCCGAGGACCAGGCCGAACCCCCGAGGGCCCCGACTCAGGCCGACCTGGTGATCCGAGGAAACGACGCCGGGACCGTGGATGTCCCGAAGGATCCTCGCGAAGGCGAAGTGTACCTGGCGCCGCTGGACATCTCGGGCCGGGCGACCGACCCGGGCGGTCAGCCCGTCGCCGGCGCCACGGTGTATGTCATCGACTGGAGGGACCGGCGGCCGGGTGCCAGGGTCGGGCAGAGCCGATTGCTGACGACCGCGACCAGCGGGCCGGACGGCCGATTCGTCGCCCGAGGCGTGAAGCTCGGCGCCGAGCCGATGTTCGGCAATCGCGGCCCCGAGGTCGGGCTGTTCCAGGTCGTCGCGACCGCGCCCGGCTTCGGACTCACCTGGCACGAGGTGATCCGCGTCCATCCCGACGAGCCCCGCCCCCCCCGCGGGACCTTGATCGACCCGAAGGGCCCCGAAGACCTCTATCGAGGTGAGCCGATCCGGGTCGACCTGGCCTTCGATCGGCCCGCGTCCCTCAGCGGTCGGCTCGTGGACGACCTGGGCCGGCCGATCGCCGGCGTCGCGGTCCAGGTCGGCATCTGCGACGACATCCGCCGGAGCGACGGCGGCAAGACCTGGTCGTGCGTCCGCCTCGACCCGACCGGCAAGGTCGCCGTGGAACGACGGGACCTCAAATACATCGAATCGCTGCCCGACTCCTGGTTTTCCACCCGCACGCGGCCCGACGGCACCTACCGGATCGATGGCCTGCCGCGCGAGGCCCAGTTCCTCTGCCTGATCGACCCCGGCCCCGAGTATGAAGCCTTGAATCCCACGATCGCCACGACGGCCGGGGCCCTCCCGGGCGTCCTCAGCCTGGGCCACGATGCCGTGCTGGATCATACCTTCCTGCTCCCCCGCGAAGTCAGGCTGTCTGTCCGGTCTTCGGATACCGATCGGCCGATGCGGAATGCGACCGTCCGAGCCAGGACCGATCGCACGCTGCTCCGCTCCGGGTGCGTCGGCGCGACCGACGACCAGGGAGGTGCGACGCTACGCCTCCGCCCCGGCGAGTACGATCTCGTCATCGAGCCCCCGCTCGACGCCCCCTATCGTCCCGGCCGGAGATCGCTGAAGGTCGGACGGGAGGCCGTCGCGGAGATCGGCGACCTGAAGCTCGATCCCGCGGCCGTCGTGACCCTCGAGGCCATCGACGCCAAGACGGGGGCGGCGATCGAGGGCGTACGCTTCCAGTACGAGACCGACTCGGGGCACGAACGCCGGGGCCTCGCCAGTCAGCTCGCGATCGTCCACCATCCGGCCACCGACGAGCGGGGCCGGTTGCGTGCCGTCGTCGAGCCGGGCCGGCGGCGGTTCTTCGTCGAATCCGCCCCGGAGGGCTGGGAGTTCCAGGGCGCGCCCGGCGCGCCGCTCGATCTCGCGGCCGGCCGCGAGACCACGGCACGCTTCGCCTTGGCGAAGGTCGAAGTGCCGGCGGCCCATCGGGCTTACGGTTGGGACCCCTCCATCTTCCCCGAGGAGCTGGTCGAGACGTGGCGCCGCCAGCAACGCGCCTCCCGGACGGGGAAGTTCCGCATCCGCGAATACTTCATCATGAGGCCCAGGTCGATCTCCATGGCCGAACTGGATGCATCGCTCGACCGGCTCGATCCGGGCCATCCGGCCGAGCTCGTCGCGACGATCCGCGCGCGGTTCCCCGAGACTTCGGATCCGGGGAAGATCACCGAGATCGTGGCGGACGCCGGACGGACGCGCGATACGGAACGACATCGAAATCCTGAGTATATTTCCATAAGGATTGAGAATGGGACAGAGTATATAGGATATGGGATAGCAAGCAAGGATGCGTCAATCCACAAGAACGGTACTCATTCCGTCCACCTCCTGGCTGTCGGCAACTTCACCTACTGGCCGACCCTCGGCGGCCTGCCGGTAGGATCGGGTGAGAAGCCCGGGGTCGGTCCCGCGATCCGTCGCACCGAGGGGCCCGATGGCCGGCTGACCATCGAGCATGAGACGGAGAATGGGGCGCCCCGCTGGGTCGTCGACCGGACGACGGGATTCGTCCACGCCTACTCCGCGAGGCCGAAAAAGCCGAATCCGTCGGTCCTTTTCGGCGAGGAAATACGCCAGTACGGTCCGAAGGTGTTCGCCAACGGCGTCGTCCTGCCGACGATCCAGCTCCAGGTGCAGCTTTCCGGCGATCGGATCCAGTACATCACCATGAAGGTCGTCGACGAGGCCGACCTGACGTATCGTCCCGGCCCGCTCGACTTCGCGATGGCCGTGCCCGCCGGGACGCTGATCGTCAACAGGCGCGAGAGTTCGGCGTTTCCGAACCAGGGCATCGCCCATTACCCGGTCGCGGACGTGGTCGCCTTTGCCGACGAGATGGACGTGCGATACCGCTCGATCGAGCCGGTCGTGAAGATTGGCCAGCCGGCGCCGCCGATCAAACCGGCGGCCTGGTTCGACCGGGACGGCCCGGCCGAGGCGCCCGCGCTGGCCGGCAAGGTGGTGCTGGTCGACTTCTGGGGGATCACTTGCCGGCCGTGCATGGCCGAGTTGCCCGAGATCCAGGCCGCGGCCGATCGCTTCGCCGCGCGGGGCCAGGACTTCGCCCTGATCGGCATCCACAATAGTGGCCCCACAGCCGACGCGGGCGCCGGGTTCGCCCGCAAGCAGGGGCTGACTTACCGGCTGGCGATCGACCGCCCGGCGGCCGAAGAAGGCTGGGTCGGGGCGACGTTCCAGTCCTACGGCGTCCGCCCCAACGCCCTCCCGGCCGCCGCGGTGATCGACCGTCAGGGCAAGGTCGCCTTCGTGGGGCCGTTCCGCGAGGCACTCCAGAAGGCCGCCGACTTGCTCGGCCAGTAGGTCGGATTGCCGTCGTTCAGGGCTCCGGTTGGGGGCGACCGCGGCGGTCGTGGGACCCCTGCGCCTGTCATGGTCGTAGCCCTCGCCCCCGGCCGGAGTCGATGTTCGCGAGGGCGCCCCGAAAAGTCGGAACTTTCCCACCTCGTCGTTACACTACAAGGGTCCGGAGGAGATCAACCCAAGGAACGCGAGGCGCGTTGTGAACATCCCTACAAATTCGTCGTGGCGGCGGGATCTGCAAACGATCTTCAACGCGGGGACGCTGGCGGGGCTGCCCGACGGCCAGTTGCTGGATCGGATCGCGACCCGCCCCGGCGCCGGCCGCGAGGACGGCACCGGCGTCGAGTCCGCTTTCGGCGTGCTGATCGAGCGGCACGGCCCGATGGTCCTCCGCGTCTGCCGGGGCGTCCTGGGCGACCCGCACGAGGCCGACGACGCGTTCCAGGCCACGTTCCTCATCCTGTTCCGCCAGGCCGGTTCGATCCGCAAGCGGGAGTCGGTCGGATCCTGGCTGTACGGGGTGGCCCACCGGGTCGCCACCGCCGCCCGGTCGGCCGCGGCCCGGCGCCGCGGCCACGAGCGGCGATGGTTCGATCGCCGGCGGGTTGCGGCGGAGGGACCAGCTCTCGCGGCGGATCCGCACGGCTTCGACCTCTCATCCATGATCCACGCCGAGCTCGATCGCCTGCCCGAGCGCTACCGCGCCCCGATCGTGCTCTGCGACCTGGAGGAGCGATCGCTCGACGAGGCGGCGCGGCAGCTCGGCTGGCCGCTGGGTACGGTCAAGAGCCGGCTCAACCGCGGCCGGCAGCAGCTCCGCGACCGCCTGGTCCGCCGCGGCGTCGCGCCGGGGGTGGCCGGTCTCGTGCTCTCCGGCGCGGGCCTGATGGCTCCGGCCGATGCGGCGGTCGCGGTCTCCGCCGCCCTGGCCCGGACGACGGTCGAGATGATCCGTTCGGCCAGCCCGATCGCCTGGGGCTCGTCGGCCTCGGTGCTGGCCCTGGCCCGGGGCGCCCGGGGGGCGGCGTCGTGGGGAAATTGAAGACGACCGGCGTGTGGCTGGTCTTGCTCGGATTCTCGGTGCTCGGGCTCGGATACCTCGCGACCATCCTACCGCTCCTCGATCCGGGCGACTCGTCCGGAGCCCCGACGGCCCCGAACCGAGCCGAGCTGGCGCTCCGCGGAGACGAAGCCGGGACCGCGGATGATTCGCCCGGTGCCGGCGAATCGTACCTGGCGCCGCTGGACATCTCCGGCCGAGCGACCGGCCCGGGGGGGCAGCCCGTCGCCGGCGCCACGGTCTACATCATCAACGGGAAGGACCCGAGGCCGGGCGACAACTTAGGCCGCAGCCGACTGCTGACCACCGCGACCACCGGGCCGGACGGCCGATTCGTCGCCCGAGGCGTGGCGCTCTCCGTCGCGCCTCGATTGCCCACCCACCACGGAATGGCGCAGTTCCAGGTCGCCGCGACCGCGCCCGGCTTCGGACTCACCTGGCACGAGGTCAACCGCGCCTACCCCGCCGATCATCGGCAACCCACCGCGAACGCCTTCTCCGGTATCGAACCCGAAGCCTTCTATCAGGGAGAGGCGATCCGGGTGGACCTGGCCTTCGATCGGCCTGCGTCCCTTCGCGGCCGGATCGTTGACGACCTGGGTCGGCCCCTGGGCGGGGTCGCGGTCCAGGTCGGCATCCGCGACGAGATCCGCCGACGCGACGGCGACAAGTTTGGGTCGTGCGTCCGACTGGATCCGACCGACGCGTTCCCCGCGGAGCGACGGGAATTCCTCTATATCGAATCGATGCCCGAGGCTGCCCGCTCCACCCGCACGCGGCCCGACGGCACCTATCGGATCGATGGCCTGCCGCGCGAGGCCCAGTTCCTCTGCCTGATCGACCCCGGCCCCGACTACGAGCCTTTCAATCCGACGATCGCCACGACGACCCGGACCCTCCCGGACGTCGGCGGCCTCGGCTACGACCCCGTGCTGGATCACACCTTCCAGGCCCCTCGGGAAGTCCGGCTGTCCGTCCGGTATTCGGATACAGGCCGGCCGTCGCGGGCTGCGACGATCAGGGCGCGGAGCGAGCGCACGATGCTGGGCGCCGGGAGCGTCGGCGTGGCCGATGACGCGGGCCGCATCGCGCTACGCTTGCGTCCCGGGGAATACGAGTTCGCGATCGAGCCTCCGCTCGACGCCCCCTATCGTCCCGCCCGGAAGACGTTGATGATCGGGCGGGAGACCGTCGCGGACCTCGGCGACTTGAAGCTCGATCCGGCGGCCGTTGCGACGCTCGAGGCCATCGACGCCAAGACCGGGATGGGGATCGAGGGCGTCCGCTTCCAGTACGAGGCCGACGCGAGCGGCCGACGACGGGGCCTCGCCAGCCAGCTCGTGGTGGTCGACCATCCGTTCGACCGACGAGCGCGGCCGATTGCGCGCCGTCGTCGAGCCGGGCCGGCGGAAGTTCTTCGTCGAGTCCGCCCCGGAGGGTTGGCAGCTCGAAGGCACGCCCGTCGAGCCGCTCGATCTCGCGGCCGGCCGCGAGACTGCGGCACGCTTCGCCTTCGCGAAGGCCGATGGACAGTCGGCGAATAGGGCCCCGAGAGGGGACTTGGCGATATTCCCCGAAGGACTGGTCGAGGCATGGCGACGCCAGCAACGGGCGGCCCGGACGGGCAAGTTCCGCATCCGCCATGCGACCCTCGGAGTCGCCGGATCGATGCCCCGGGCCGAGCTGGACGCATGGCTCGACCGGGGTGAGCCGGGCGAGGCGGCCGGCCTCGCCGCGACGATCCGGGCCCGACTCCTCGCTCGTGAAGGCCCGCAGATGAACGCCCACGAGATCATCATGGATGCCGGCCGGAGGCGGGACACGGAGCGAGTCTACAATGGAGCATACTCGCGTACCTATATTGTCAACCAAACCGAAACGGTCACCGTCCAGGGCGATCATGCGTACATATTGGATGCGAAGGACGGCGGCCAGCATTACCTGGGGTTCCCCGACTTCGCCTACTGGCCGACCTCCGGCGGCCAGCCGGCCCGATCCGATGCAATGCCCGGGCGAGCCCCCGCGGTCCGTCGCACCGAGGGGGCCGACGGCCGGCTGACGATCGAGAGCGAGACCGAGTCCGGGACGGTGCGCTGGATCGTTGACCGGGCGACGGGGTTCGTCCATGCGTACTCCCGGAGGACGAGGCCGGGTCTGCTTTCGCCAGTCGTGGGAGAGGAGGTTCGCCAGTACGGCCCGAAGGCGTTCGCCGATGGCGCCGTCCTGCCGACGGTCCATGTCGCGGCGAAAATCTTGGGTGATCGGGTCGAATACCTCCTGGTGAAGGTCATCGACGATGTTGACCTGGCGTATCGTCCTGGTCCCCTCGACTTCGTGCTCTCGGTGCCCGCGGGGACCGTGATCGTTGACAATCGCGTGAGCCGGAAGTCTCCGAATAAGGGCACGGCGCATTACCCGATCGCGGATGTGGTCGGCTATGCCGAGGAGATGTCCTCGCGTTACGACTCGATCGAGCCGGTGACGAAGATCGGCCGGCCGGCGCCGCCGATTCATCCCGCGGCCTGGTTCGACCGGGATGGCCCGGCCGCGGCGCCCGCGCCGGCGGGCAAGGTGGTACTGGTCTATTTCTGGGGGATCACCTGCGGGCCATGCATGGCCGAGCTGCCCGAGGTCCAGGCCGCGGCCGATCGCTTCGCGGGCCGGAGCGAGGATTTCGTGCTGATCGGCCTCCACAACAGCGGCGCTCCCGCCGAACACGGCACCTTGTTCGCCCGCAAGCGGGGGCTGACCTTCCGGCTGGCGATCGACCGCCCGGCGAGTGAAGAAGGCTGGGTCGGGGCGACCTTCCAGGCATACGGCATCCGCCCCCACGCGGTCCCCGCCGCCGCGGTGCTCGACCGCCAGGGCAACCTCGCCTTCGTGGGGCCGTTCCGCGAGGCACTCCGGAAGGCCGCCGAACTGCTCGGCCAGTAGCTCGGTCGGATTGCCGGCGATCACGGCTCCGGCCGATCTCGAGCCGAGACCGGCCGAGCCGCCCCACACGCAAGCACGGATCGTGACCACGGCCTTCGCTTCCTGCCGGAGTCGATCTTCGTGCGCTCACCGAAAAGCCGGAACTTTCCCATCTCGTCGTTACACTACAACATAGGGACAGGAGGAGATCGACCCCAGGAACGCGAGGCGCGTTGTGACCATCCCTGCAAACTCGTCGTGGCGGCGGGATCTCCAGACGATCTTCAACGCGGGGACTCTGGCGGGCCTGTCCGACGGCCAGTTGCTGGAGCGGATCGCGGCCCGACGAGGCGTCGATGGTGAGGGCGATCTCGAGGTGGAATCGGCCTTCGCCCTGTTGATCGAGCGGCACGGCCCGATGGTGTTGCGCGTCTGCCGGGCGGCCCTGGGCGACCGTCACGAGGCCGAGGACGCCTTCCAGGCGACCTTCCTGATCCTGCTGCGCCAGGCCGGCTCGATCCGCAAGCGGGAGTCGGTCGGGCCCTGGCTGCACGGGGTGGCCCACCGGGTCGCGTCCACCGCTCGGTCGGCCGACGTCCGGCGACGCACCCACGAAACGCGATGGTTCCTGCACCGACAGGAGGCGAGCCCTGACCGCGGCGCGGAACCTCGCGATTTCGATGTCTCGTCCACGATCCACGCCGAGCTCGATCGCCTGCCCGAGCGCTATCGCGCCCCGATCGTGCTCTGCGACCTGGAGGAACGATCGCTCGACGAGGCGGCGCGGCAGCTCGGCTGGCCGCTGGGTACGGTCAAGAGCCGGCTCAACCGCGGCCGGCAGCAGCTCCGCGACCGCCTCGTTCGTCGCGGCGTGGCGCCGGGCGTCGCGGGACTCGTCCTCTCGGGTTTGGCCGCGACCCGCTCGGCCGACGCCGCAATCGCACTTTCCCCGGCGCTGGCCCGGGCGACGGCGCACCTGCTCGGCGAAACCGGAAGAGGGGCCGGAGGCTCGTTCGCCTCGGTGCCGGCCCTGGCCAGGGCGATGCAAAGGAGCATACTGATGGGTCAATTGAAGATGACCTCGGTCGGCCTGATCATCGCGGGGCTGACGGCACTGGGGATCGGGGCCCTGGCGAGCGGCCTGCGGCTCGATGCCCGAGACGACACCTCGGCCAATGCCGGCGTGGCGAAGGCGGTGACACAAGCCGAGAAGACCGAGAAGAAAGCGGCACCGGCTCCGAAACAAGAAGTCCGCCGCCGCGAGGGATCGTCCATCGAAACCATCGATATTTCCGGCCGCGCGACGGACCCATCGGGGCGACCGGTCGCCGGCGCGACGGTCTATGTGATCGATACGAATAACGGCAGGTACGTTGACGATAACCCCCTGCTGAGCACCGTGGTTACCGGCCACGACGGTCGTTTCACCGCTCTCGGTGTGCCGTTGCGTGTCAGGAGATCCCAGCCCAGTCCTCGGCCCGGCGTGGACGAGAGTTGCTTCCAGATCGCGGGGACCGCGCGCGGGTTCGGCCTGGCCTGGCACGACGAGGCCGGCTATCGGCCGACGGCACGCCCCCGCTCCGGCGACGCTCGCACGGGCGTCGGCGAACCCGAAGTCTTCTACCAAGGTGAGCCCGTCGTCATTGACCTCCGTTTCGGCCCGCCCGCGTCCCTGCGGGGCAAGGTCGTCGACGACCGCGGCCGGCCGCTCGCCGGCGCCAAGGTGCAGGCCGGGCTCTGCGACGATCCCCGACGACCCGGCGGGAAATCGTGGTCGTGGACGCGCCTCGAAGCGACCAACGCGGTCCCCGGCAATCGGCGGGATTTCCAGGGCTTCTATGCCTTGCCCGGCGATCTCTTCACCACGCATACCGGCCCCGATGGCACCTACAAGATAGAGGGCCTGCCACGCGAGGCCCGGCTCCTGACCGTGATCGACCCCGGCCCCGAATACGACGCGAATTCGGAGGACATCGCCACGACGACCAGGGCCGTCCCGGATGCCCGCAGCCTCGGCTACGATGCCGTGCTGGATCACTCCTTCGTGGCGCCACGGGACCTCCGATTCCTCATCAAGTACGGCGATACGAACCTGCCTGCTCCGGAAGTGACCCTCCGAGTCAAGAGCGACCGCGAGATGCTCCGTGCCGGAAGCGTGGGAGTGACCGACGCGGAGGGACGGACGACACTACATCTCCGCCCCGGCGCATATGCGTTCGCCCTCGAACCGCCGTTCGCGGCACCCTACCTGACCGGAGGACTGAGAGCGCTCACGATCGGCAAGGAATCGCCCGACGGGCCCGTGACCGTGGCGCTCGATCCCGCCGCCATCGTGATGCTCGAAGCCCGCGACGCGAAGACCGGGGCCGGGATCAAGGGCGTCCGATTCCGGTACGAGGCCGACACCACGCGGCAGCACCGTAATTTGTCCAGCCAGCTCGTCTTCGTCGATCATCCGGCGACCGATGAGCGCGGACAATTGCGTGCATTCGTCGAGCCGGGCCGCCGGCGATTCTTCGTCGAATCCGTACCACAAGGCTGGAAGTTTGAGGGCACGTCCGACGATTTCGTCGAGTTGATGCCCCATCGGGAGGTCACAGTCCGCTTCACATTCGAGCCATTGGAAGGTCTGAATGGCGCCAGTGTGGGAAAATCGGCCGTGTTTCCGCGGGACCTGATCGAGAAATGGCAACGCCAGCAGGGTTTGCCCCGGGCGGGGAAGTTCCGCATTCGCCGTGATTACTATTCCCTGCGCGACGGTCCGATTCCCGTGGCCGAGCTCGACGCCTACCTCGAGGCGACCGACTTGAGCAAGCTCCCCGATCCGGCCGCCGCGCTCCTGGCCCGGTTCCCGGCGCTCCCGAAACCTTTCTCCTCATCCCGCGCGATCATCGACGACGGCGAGAGGGTCCGGAATACCGCAACATCTCATCTCGACGCGTCCATCGAGGTCTTCAACGGGCTCGAGGTCGTGACGTACGACGCCGCCAACGCCCAGGCAGACATCTACGGCGTGCATCAGAATGGGGGAAGAGGCGTCTCGGGATTTCACAGCCTCAGCTCGGTGTACGGCGTCCCGAACTTCGGCTCCTGGCTCTTCAAGAACTTCCATGGGCCGATGGTAGACTTTTTCGACGGTGGTGATGTCCTCCGCACCGAGGCCGGCGATCGGATGACGATCGAGCAGAAAAAAGACCACGCCACGGGGCGGTGGGTCGTGGACCTGACAACCGGGTTCGTCCACGTCCATTCGTGGCGTTCGGGCCGAGGGAACGTCCTCGGCGAGCTGATCCGGCAATACGGACCCAAGCCATTCGGTCACCGCTTCGTCCTACCGACGGTGCATATCGAGGCGCACCTGGAAGGCACACAAGTTCATCAGCTCGAGCTCACCATTCTCGATGAGGTCGATCTGGATTATCGTCCCGGTCCGCGGGATTTCGTGATCGCCACGCCTGCCGGGACGCTGATCATCGATCATCGCGAGGACATCGCGCATCCCAGGATGGGCATGGCTCATTATCCAGTGGCTGATGCGATCGTCTATGCCGATGGGATGTCATCGCGGAATCGACCCGTCGATCCGGTGCTGAAGGCGGGCCAGCCCGCTCCAATGATCCGGCCGGCGACCTGGCTGGAGTGGGCCGGACCGACCGCCCCTCCCGACCTGGCCGGCAAGGTCGTGCTGGTCAACTTCTGGGGGATCCGCTGCGGGCCTTGCGTGGCCGAATTGCCCGAGGTCCAGGCCACGGCCGATCATTTCGCTTCGCGGAGCAAGGACTTCGCGCTGATCGGCCTCCACGACGGCGGGTCCACCGCCGAAGAGGTCGCCGCGTTCGCCCGCGAGCGCGGGCTGACCTATCGACTCGCCGTTGACCGCCCCGCCGTCGAGGAGAGCTGGTTCGGCGCGACGTTCCAGGATTACGGCGTCCGCGCCATCCCGGGCGCCGCGGTGATCGACCGCAAGGGAAAGGTGGTCTTCGTCGGACGGTTCTCCGAGGCACTCCGCAAGGCCGCAGACCTGCTCGGGCCGGAGTGACATCCCGATCCCGGCTCAATCCCGTTCGATCACGGCCTTGGGATGCTCGTGCTTGAACGACCGATCGGCCAGCCACTTGGCTTCTTCGACCATCGCGGGCCAGATCACCGGGTGCGCACGCGGGTCGCGGGGGCGCGGATCGAACTCAACGAGGACCGTGACGGTCCCGAATCTCTCGGAGCCAGGGGACTTTGACTCCCAACTCGACGGCGAGGATGCGATGACTCCGCTGGCGCCGTGCCTCCCCTCCATCACTCGGCCGACCTCCAAGGTGGCCGACCAGGTGTTCGTCTTGCCCTTGCGGGTGTACCTGATGTCAAATTCTTGACAGGGCCAATTGGATGTCGAAAAGCCTTGCTGCTTCGCCTCTTCCGCCGTGAGAAAATCGGCCGGGGCCTTCTCCATGTCCTCTTCGGCGACGGTTGTGGTCTCCGGATAAGGCTCGCAGCGATCGAGCCGCACATCATAGAGCCGGCGTCCATGACGACCAAGCAGGCCGCGATCCTCGATGATCTGGGCAAGTTTCCTATGCGTAATACTTCGATAGGAGACCCAATCACCGACCCGGAACCGAGGCTTCGATTTGGTCGCAGAACGCATTGTGCTCCTCCCCTCACCAGGGCGATGTCCCTGCGAGCGATTGTAAGTGGTCGCGCATCACCGTGTCAAAGATGCGGGCAAGCCGGTTGCAAACGCCCCGCCATTGCCGCACCTGGGCGAGGCGGAGTTTCGCGGGACCTCCGAACTTGCTGAAGTCCTGGTGCGCGATCGCGTTTCGCCACTCGTTCAATTCCTCGAGCTTCTGTGGGAATCGATGATGGCCTTGCGGGTCGTAAGGCTTGACGTGGTCCCAGAACGGGTTAACGAGTCGGCCGAAATCGTCGCCGATACTGCCGGGTTGCGCATTCCCTTGGGCCAAGTAGAGCTTTCGGTTCAACGCTTCCTTGACAATTGGCCGCAAATAGCTCGGATTGACCTGATCGACCAGGAACTCGGCGCTCTCGGCATAAAGATCGCGTCAGAAGCCCTGGAAATGCGACGCGAGTAAGATCACGTAGGCTCGATTGACCTGCTGGGTCCCGTACCATCGACCTCGCCCCGTGACCCCGACCGCGCCATGCGCGTGCTCGATCCTGTCCAATTCCTCTCTCCGGATCGTCCTCCACGTCTGACAAGCTTTCGAGGGCATATTGGTTCCCAGACTGAGTCCATGATCCTCGCCCGATTAGAGTATGGCACACTTCCTGCCATGCGATGGATCTATTCTCAATCGCTACTCGCGTAGCTGAAAAACACCGGCTCCACGCCGTTGAATCGGAACGAGAACATCTTCCCTTCGCCCAGCGATTTCCCGGTCCGCTCGTCCACGACCTTCCGCGCCGCCGGCAGCTCGACGTCAACAGTGATCCCCTCGGCATTCAAGCCCGACACGCCGCCGCCCCCGGCGGTGGTCGCGTTCACGGGAAGGTTTTTGAGGATAAAAACATAAGTTCGGCCGACTCTGGACCAGTATGTGACCTCGCATTGCGGAGGTCGGCGTCCCTGGTGGGTGACCATGACCCGCGGCGGGCGGCCCGAGGGATTGATCGGGCGGACGAACGTGGCGCGATGGGCGTCGGTGGCCGTGCCCTCCTCGCGATACTGGAGATAGCGCTGGGGCGAGAGGTTCAGGTAGACCGCCTTGCCTCGGCCGACTTGCCGGACCTTCGGCGTGCCGAGCCGATGCTCGCCGATCGCGAACCCGTCGCGCAGGCGGCAAGGGACCGTGTCGAAGAGCTGCCGGAACCTGGTGTAGGAATAGGCTGCGTCCTGGTTAGTCTCGACCCAGAGCGAACCGCCGAAGACGTCCCGCTTCCGCAGGTTGCCGTCGTGGGTCACGCCGAACAGGTCGTCCAGGACACCTCGGCGACGGCCCTTGCCATGCTGGTCGAAGAGGCCGCAGGCGAAGTCGGCGATGACCGTGCCGCCGGCCTGGCAGAACTCGCGGATGCGACCGGCCTCGGCGTCGGAGAGCGCGTAGCAGGCCGGGAGGATCAGCACTCGATATTCGGATGGGACCCCGCGGCGGATCAGCTCGTCATAGGCGAGGAAGTTGTACTGGATGCCCGAGTCGGCGAGCAGGTATTCCCAGGCCTTGCGGACGTTGTGCGACGTCCCCAGCCGGTGGTCGTCGCCGCGATTGACCCAGGTCTTGCCGTGCGGCTCGATGTCGAGGCACCACGAGACCTGGATCGACGGGTGAGAATAATAGATTGCCACGCCGTCGTGAATCCATCGCGCCCCGGCCAGCTTCGGGCCCTGCACGCCCCCCAGCTCCTTGAGCGTGGCCTTGTATCGCTCGAGCCAGGGGCGGGGCTTGGTCCCTTCGAACCAGCCCTCGACCCAGCCGATCATCCCCCGGTTGCCGTGGGCGAAGTAGTACCAGCTCTGCCAGATGTCGTTCTCGACGCCGAGCTTGTCATCGTGGAAGTGGGTCGTCACCTGCGCCCAGGCGTTGCCCGGATTGAACGAGCGGAGGATCTCCTGCGCCGAGCCGAGGTCGTACGCCTCGATGAACTGGGTCGCCTTCGCCAGCTTGGCGTAGTCATAGCCGCCCCAGATGTTGGGCGCCTGGCCGCCGACGATCCCGCAGGGTGTCTCCGGGTCGATGCGATTGGCATGCTCGACCAACTCGCGGATCAGGTTCGCCCACACCGAATCCTGGTAGCTGAGGCGATCCAGGAGCGGGGAGAAATCGAGCTGACCGAGGGGCCGGTCGCTTTGCAGCTGCTCGAGCACGAAGTCGGGCGTGACGAAGGCCGCCTTCGGCGCCGGCCGCCGTAGTAGGTCTCCAGCCATCGCTGATAGGCCGCGTCGTCGTCGTTGAGCCGCCAGGCGATCGGCGTGACGAAGGCCCCCCAGGAGATCTCGTCGTCGAGCGCGTAGGCGACGCGCTGACGGCTGCCTTGCAGCGGGGCGATGCTGGCCGCGACCCGGTCGCGGAGCCGTCGCTTCAGCGCCTCGTCGATGGGCCGAGGGCCGTCACTCCCGTGGCGGATCGCGCAGGGTCGCGCTGGTCGGCCTGGAAGTTCGCCTTCGTCTCCGATCCGTGGAGGTGCAGGTCCCCCTTGCCGGCGGTGTGGTCGTTGTAGAAGCGGAGGTCCCAGCGAGCGAGCCAGCCGAGCGGGCCCTCGCCGCGGTCGGTGAACCCGCCGTTGAAGCCGAAGTCGCGGCAGAATCGGCCGCCGGACTCGCCCGTACCGATCGTCCATTGATGGCGCCAGGGCATGTAGATCCAGGTATTCCACCGGCCGATCAGGAAGGCCGGATCCTGCCGCACGGGCCGGAATTCCGGGGCCGTCGCGATGTAGCGTCGATAGGGGTCGTCGTCCCCGGCCGGCCCTTGGGCGACCGCGACGGCCGGCATCGACCCGATCAGCGTCAGAATCCAGACGAGATGCCCGCGGTCTCTGCGTGACATGGCTCAACATCCTCTCGATGGCGGGAGTCCTCCGGAAAGCGTCCGACTCCCGGCCATTCGAGCCGATCGCCGGGCCCGACTCAAGGCCCGTGCGATCGTCGCGATCGTCCGAGTCGCCCGCGTACGACACCTGGGCCCGAGGAGGGCCGGCCCCTCATCGGATCTTCACGTCGGGGCGGCCGGTAGCAGGACTAAACAATTCGTTGATCAGAAATGTCAGAATTCTCTTGATCTCTGATGGTCCCATTGATCATGATTATGGCGCCAGGTGCGAAGAGGCACGTCGCGACGGGAGGCGGTCGCATGAATGCTGTCGCGACGGGAGGCCCACGCACGAACGCTCCACTCCGAATCCATCCCAGCGCACCGGTACGTCCCATGAAGCTCAGCCTGATTTCCGACGAAGCGGCGGTCTGCCGGCTCAAGACCGACGGCGATATCCGCCTCGGCGAGCAGCCGCGCGATCCGCAGTTGATCGAGTCGCTGCTGGGCCCGGATTGTTACCGACGAAAGATCCTCCTCGACCTCCAGAAGACCCCCTACATCGACTCGAGCGGCGTGAGCTGGCTCGTGAATTTCCACAGGCACTGCCACGATGCCGGCGGGATGCTGGTCGTGCATTCGGTGCCATCATCGATCATGGCGATCCTGAAGCTCCTGCACATCGACCGCTTCCTGAACCTCGTCGAGGACGAGCCGACGGCGCGGACCATGGCCCTGGGAGGCAAGTCATGAAAACGTCCGGAGCCGTCTCGCATCCGCGCCAGAAACCGACGGCCGACGCGGCCCAGCCGGCCGAGAAGCCCGACCCGAGTGCGCCGCCGGCCGACCCCCATCCGGGCGCACCGAACGTCGCCGGATTGCTCCCGGAATCGGCCGTGGCGACCCTGATCGACCACGCCGTCCGGATGCCGGCGAGCGACCTGTTCTTCTCGATCAACGACAATCACGTCGGGGTCTCGGTCCGCCACCTGGGTATCGTCCGGCTGCTGACGATGCTCACGCCCGAGCAGGGGCGTCGGTGCAGCAGCTATATCAAGGTGATGGCGGGCATGGACCTGGCCGAGCAGCGCCGGCCGCTCGACGGCCGGTGGGTCTTGGGCGCCGACGGCGTCGGCGCGGGGCGCGTTCAACCTGCGGATCAGCACGATCCCGACCCTGTATGGCGAGGACCTCTCGATCCGACTGCTGGGCTGCAACTCGCAGCGGATGGCCCTCGACCAGATCGGCATGATGCGGAAGGAGCTCAACGAGCTGACCGGGATGCTCGAGGTGCCCAGCGGCTTGATCCTCGTCACCGGGCCGACCGGATCCGGCAAGACCACGACCCTGTACGGCTGCCTGAGGCACCTGAATAACGGCGAGCGGAAGATCAACACGATCGAGGACCCGATCGAGTATTCCATCCCGGGCCTGCGCCAGTCGCAGATCAACAGCAAGCTGGACGTCGGATTCCCCGAGCTGCTGCGGAGCGTGCTCCGCCAGTCGCCGGACGTGATCATGATCGGCGAGATCCGGGATCCGATCACGGCCGACACGGCCGTCCGGGCCGCCAACAGCGGCCACCTCGTGCTGGCGTCGCTCCACGCGCCGTCGGCGCCCGGGGCCATCCAGAGCATGCTCAGCCTCGGCGCGCACCCGCATTTCCTCTCGAACTCGATCCGGGGCGTGATCGCCCAGCGGCTGATCCGGACGCTCTGTCCCGACTGCAAGGTCCCCTTCGACCTCGGCGAGGTCCCCCAGACCTTCGAGGAGATCCGCAACTGGCTCGAGCCCGGCGAGGGACAGTATCTCTATGGTGCCCGGGGCTGCCCCAGGTGCTTCCGGACCGGCTACGTCGGCCGGACCGGCGTCTTCGAGGTGCTCAAGATGACCCGCGAGCTCCGCCGGCTCATCGCCGACTGTCGAACCGCCCCGCGAGATCCGCCAGAAGGCCGTCGAGCAGGGATTCCTCGACCTGCGCCGCACCGCCCTGCTCAAGGTCGCTCGCGGCGAGACCAATGCCGAGGAGGTCATCCGCAGCATCCCCCCCGAAGAGCTCGGGCTCGACGACTGAAATCGCGGCGCCGGGCTCGCTCACCATTTCTTGTACGGCAGGAACTTGCCCGACATGGTGATCTTGACCCGATCTCCCTTGGGGTCTTCTTCCTTCTCGACCTCCATGGTGAAGTCGATGGCGCTCATGATGCCGTCGCCGAACGTCTCCTGGATGACATCCTTCAGCGGCATGCCGTAGACCTGCATGATCTCGTAGAAGCGATAGAGCAGGGGGTCGACCGGGACGACCGGCATCAGCCCTCCTTTGACGGGGTAGCCGGTTAGCTCCGGCTGCAAGCCGGGGTCGAGCCCGAGCGCCGCGAGCAGCGCCTCGGCCTGCTCGCGCGTGGCACCGGCCTGGCGGTAGCAGACCGCCGCCAGGAAGATCGGGCTACAGCCGACGACCTTCGCCAGCGCGGCAAACGTCAGGCCCTTGGCCGCCTTGGCATGGAGGATCGTCTCGGTGATCTCGGGGAGCATGGGCGCGGATCCTTCGGCGTCGGTCCTCGGTTCATCGACAAGAGGTCCTACCCCCGGCCATGCCTCCGATCATACGAGGAGACGACCGGCCGGGCAAGCCGACGACGCCATGCCCCATACCCGACGCCCCCGTCGGCCGGTCGTCCACCGACGAATGTCCCTTGACCATGAGCCCGCTAGGGGTGCGAAGCACACCGTTCCTGTTATCATGTCAATCTGGCAGGACGTATTCGGAAATCGCCCGAGACGTACGACATGGAATTCGCATAATCTGTATTGCGTGATGTAGCGGGAGTCGAGCCATGGCGGAAGAGAAGGACTTGAACACCGAGAGCGGCCCCGAGTGGACGTTCCTGAGCAACCATGGCCATGTGTTGCTGTGCATCGCGCAGGAGCCGGAGATCCGCATGCGGGAAGTGGCGGATCGCGTGGGGATCACCCAGCGAGCGGTGCAGCGGATCGTCGCCGACCTGGAGAAGGCCGGATACCTGACGCGGGCGCGAGAGGGCCGTCGCAATCGCTATGAGGTGCACCCGGATCGCCCGTTCCGCCACCCGGTCGTGGCGCACCGCGACATCAGCCAGCTCCTGGACCTGTTCCTGGAGCCGGCCGTCTCGAGCGACGCCGAACCGACGAAATGACGTCGGGAGGCCGCGCGGTTCGCGAGGCGCGGGCGATTCAAGCACTCGGCGGCGCGAGGCCACGCAGGGCCTCGATCTCGCGACGCAGGCGCTCGACCTCCGCCTCGGCAGCCAGGCGGGCCGCCGAGCAGGAGATCCACTCGTCGGCGTTCCCGTTGAATTAGTACATCATCATGTTACCAGTGACGTAGATGTTGGGCTCGTCGGCGTAATGGGCCTTGAGCAGGACGATCGACTCGATCATGACGTCGCGGTGGATCGGCGTCTCGGCCATGGGCTCCCCGTCGAAAGAGGGATATTCGATCTCGGGAGGGGGCGAGACGATCGTCGCCATGAGACTTGGCTCCGAGGTTCGGGAGGGATACCCAGATCGAAACACGCACGGGCTCCTGGAGCGTTGATCTTATCCCGGGCGCCGCGCATCGTCGAGGCGATTCGTGCCGCCCGAGTGGCGGTCGGATCGTCCCGGCTGTCCGATGGCCGAGGGTCCTGGATATCATGGAGCATAATGACGACGCGGATCCCTTCAATCGAAAGGAGCTGGCGCCCATGGCCACCCTCACCACGCCCCTCCGCATCGGCCCGGCCGATCGCGGACTCACCCTGACCCTCGAGGAATTCCTGGAGGCCGATGTCGAGGAAGGATACCGCTACGAATTGGCGAGAGGAGTTCTCGAGGTGAACCAGGTCCCGAATGATCCGCACGCTGTCGTCGTCTGCAATCTTTACCGGGCGGCCGGCCGATATTCCGACCAACACCCGAACCACATCTACCGCTACGGTGGCGGCAACGAGTTCCAGCTCTTGCTCCCCGGGATGATCGCCGGTCGGAACCCGGACCTTGGCGTTGTCCTCCGCGGCGCACCCAAGGATTGGCGCGGACGGAGGGTCCCCGCGCTGGCCGCCGAGGTGGTCTCGCGCGGCAGCATCCACCGCGATTACGTCATCAAGCGCGACGAATACCTGGCCTACGGCCTGCTCGAATACTGGATCGTCGATCCCCTGGAGCGCAAGGTCACCGTGTTGACCCGCCGCGGCGATGTCTGGCACGAGGCCGTCTTCCGCGACGAGCAGATCATCGCCAGCCTGGTCCTGCCCGGCTTCGCCACGACCGTCGCCGAGCTGTGGGTGGGCGTCGAGGAGGACGAGGATGAGACGGCCGATGCCGACGCCAAAGGCGCGTGAGACGCGCTCGGGCGCGGCATCGTCTCATGACCCGATCGAGGGTATCATGAAGCCGGATTCCCCAGCGACCAGAGAGGAAGCAGACATGAGGACGATCGAGACGACAATCGAGTTGGATGACCAGCGGAAAGCGACGATCCGGTTTCCCGCCGATCTGACACCGGGGCCGCATCGGGTGGTGGTGGTGATCGACGAGCCGGCCGCGGCGCGTTCTCCGCTGAACTTCTCGGCCCACGAAGTGGGCCCCTGGCCCGAGGGTTTCAACGCCCGACGCGAGGAGATCTATGGCGATGACGGCCCCTGATCCGGTATTCGCGTACGGTGCGCCGAGAGCACCGATCCGTGTCTCGGCCGATGGATCGATGCTCAGAGTGCCCCATGTGCAATCCGGATCCAGGCCGCTTCCCGATTCATCTCGGTCAACGATGTGCTCTTCCGCGAGCACGATGCCGCTTCAACATCGCGGCGCCGCCGGCCAGACCCAAGCCGATGATGCCCATGACGAGCGAGGATGGCTCCGGGATGGACTGACTGTTGATGACCTGCTCATAGATCGAATGTACATCCGAGCCCGACAGGGCAGTGTCATAGGCGCTGACGTCGGAGACGAGACCGGTGTAAGTCCCCGAGAGCGTGCCGAAGTAGTCCACGCCGCCGACCATGAAAGGAGCATCGTTTCCGGAGATCGGGTTCCCAACACCCGTCGAAACCAAGGTGCCATCGATATAATAGCTCATGCTACCAGACTGGTAAGAGACCGCGAGTTGATGCCACTCCCCATCGTTCACGTTTTCGGTGGATTTGACGGAGGAGCTCGACGCATAGAAATGCGAGCCGGCGCTTGCCAGCCCATCGTTGACGTTATTGATCGCGAAGAAGTACCCGTTGGCATATCCGGTATGGTGTTCCGCCAGGACGATCTGCCCTTGTGAGATATCCGGCGGCGCCGCGGCTTGGTCCGTCTTCATCCAGAGCACAATCGAGAAATCCCCGCCGGTAAACGGGTAGACCGTGCCCATGTCGACGTAGCTATCTGTCGTCGAGCTCAGGCTGATCGCCCCGCCATAGATGCCACTCCCCGGGCCGGCTCCGGGATCGAACGCCGCCCCGCCGGAGAGACTACCATCGATCCCGTCGACGCTGTCGTGCGCGATCGAACCCCCGGTCTCATCGAACAGCCACTGCGAGACCAATCCGGCCCTCGCGCGACCTGCACCACCATTGATCAGAATCACTGTCATGACGAACGACACTATGATCGTCCTGGTTCCGCTCATCGTCCTCTCCTTCGCTGATTGTGATCCACCTCGATCCAACGCCGCGTGACCCCTCGCGCGAACACCCGTCGAGCCTTGCCGCGGAGAAGCCGATCGGCGGCCCATCTCCACCGGCCAAACGCGGGCACGGCGGGCCTTCGAGCGCTCGTCTCCCTTCATGAGAGACAACATCACGGCAGGTCTTTCACACCCTCAGAAAGGAATTCCGAAAGGTCGGAAAATCGGCGATCGCGAAGTGACTTCCCAGAACATGGTCTCTCGAGGAGATCAAGATCTTGGAGCCGAATCCTTGGCTCTCGGTGCCGGAATCGCCTGTCGATTGGCCGGATCAGAGGACTGCCCGAGTGAGTCAAGCAACGCCGCCGTTTCGGCATCGAGGGCATGAAGTTCGAAGTCGCTGTACCGATAGGCCCGCATCCAGCGGACCGCCTCCCCGTGAAGACGGCGTGCGCCTGCCACATCTCCCTGGCGAGCGATTACAATCGCCAGCAAGAACCACTCATAAGCATCGCCGCCCTCTCGGAGTTCGATCGATCGCTCAAGCGCCCTGCAGGCCGAATCCAGGTTTCCCATCCGATATTCTGCCAGGCCCAGGGTGAACAATGGGCGCCTCCCGAAGGAGTACGAGCGCCGATTATCCTTATCGGAAGTCAGCGCGACGAGCTTGCGGGCGCGCTCGAGAGCGCGATCGGGATCGCGAAATCGTGCATCTTGGAACAGACTGAGAAACCACGCCGCCGACTGGAGGGCACCGGGATTAGAGGGATCTCGATCGACCGCCAGGCGGAATGCGTCACTCGCCCGACGGAAGTGCGGTTCGCTCTCCGTCCTCTTTCCTTCGTCCCAGAGCTCCATGGCGAGGTGGCTGTGCGTTTGGCCAACGGCATGCCAGCCCGCTGCCGATTCCTCGTCCTTCGCTGCCTCGGCGGCCTCGATGGCCTTGCGGTAGGCATCTTGGGCCATCGCGTGATCATCGGCCACGGTGTAGAGCAAGGCGATGTGGATCCAGGTGTCGATCGTCTCCCCCGACTTCCGGAATCGATCCGCTTCCATCGCGAGTGACGCCTTGTAGCCACGGATCGCTTCGGCGATAACTTCCCGGCGCATGGCGGCGTACACCGGGTCCTTGGCGAGGTCTGGATTCGCCATTTTCTTGAGCGGCTCCGTGAGTCCCTGGATGAACCAATGGATCGCATCGTCAGCGTGGCTCGCATGAGCCTGTGCTTCCTCGGCGTTAAGCCGCGCGAGCTTTTCCTGCTCAATCGCGCGAGCGAGAGCGGCATTGGTCGCGTCCCGTTCGCGGCCGATCAGTATGAGACCCGTGATTAGTCCTCCCAAGGCCAGCAGCAGCACCAGGAAGGCCGCGGCCACGAGCCCCGCATGCCGGCGACCGAGTTTGAGCGTCCGATCCCAGAGGCTCGGCCGCTTCGCCTTGATCGGCTTCATCTCCAGGAACCGGCGGAGGTCGTCGGCCAGCTCGCGGGCCGTGGCGTATCGCTCGACCGGCTCCTTGGCCATCGCCTTCAGGACGATCGTCTCCAGGTCGATCGGCACCGCCGGGTTGAATGCGTCGGGGCGAGCGCGGCTCCTCCGAGCGTGACCTGTCGGAGCAGCTCCTCGCGGTCCTGACCGCCGAAGGCCGGGCCGCAGCGCCAGCAATTCGTACAGGGTCACGCCCAGCGAGTAGATGTCGGCGCGATGATCGACGATCGCCCGCTTCGCCATGGCCTGCTCGGGGCTCATATAACGCAACGTACCGATCACGTCGCCGGTCATCGTCAGCCCGGCGTCGGCCTGCATCCGCGCCAGGCCGAAGTCGGTGATCCACAGGTTGCCGCGGACGTCCACCAGGAGATTCGCCGGCTTGATGTCGCGGTGGATGATCCCCAGGGAATGCGCGTGCTCCAGGGCCTCGGCCGCTTGCATGCCCAGGTTGGCCACGGTGCGGAAATAGGCGCGGCTGCGGGTGGAATTGTGGGAAGCGCGTGCGGGAGCCGGTCGGCTTCGTCCCGGAGACCTTCGCGCGCGGCGGGGCGGGGTCGGGAGACCCTCGCCCAGCGATCGGCTTCCGGTGCCAGTCGACCCGAGACGACCTCCTCGGCCAGCGATGGGGCGGCGGTCGTCGGCTCGTCGGGGGCGATCTCCAGGCCCGAGAGTCGTCGCAGGTCCCGGATCAAGGCGGCCAGCGTCTGGCCCTCGATGTATTGCATCGCGTAGTAGTGGACGCCCCGCTCGCAGCCGACGGAGAACACCGGCACGATGTTGGTGTGGTGGAGTTGCGCCGCGGCCTGGGCCTCGGTCTGGAACCGTCGCGACTGCAGGGGGTCGAGCGCCGAGGCGAACGGCAGCACCTTCAATGCCGACCCGTCGGTGCAGCGAGACCTGCTCGGCCTCGTAGACGACCCCCATGCCGCCCCGGCCGACCTGGCGGAGGATGCGGAAGTCGCCCAGCGTCGATGTCGGCGGAGGATTCCTCGATCCCCTCGATCGCGGCTTCATCGACGGGCTCCCCCTCGACCCGCCCGGCCAGCCGGAGGACCTCCAGGCACGACCGCAGCTCGTCGGCGATCGCCGGGTGCTCGGCCGCCAGGCGTCGCGGGTCGATCGGCTTCGGCCCGCCTCGACCGCCGAGAGGTAGGCTTCCAGCGCCAGGGCGAGCTCGCCATCGGTCGATGTACTCGGCCTCGCTGCCGTTCCGGGACCGCATGTCGTCGCTGCTCATCGCGTGATACTCCGGCCATCCGTAGATCCGTAGGGTGCTCTGCGAGCACCTTCCTCACTCCAGCCACCCAACCGGTCTCGCACCCTACGGATGTGTCCAACATCTGATTCAGCTTCTTGACGGCGCGTGCCCAGAGCATCCGGACGGCGCCGGTCGAGCGGCCCATCCGGGCGGCGATCTCCTCGAACGGGACGTGCTCCAGGGTACGCAGGACGAAGGCCTCGCGGTAGTCGGGGGATAGGCGGTCCACGGCGTCGGCCAGCAGCACCGCCTGCTCGCGATGGCTGGCCGCCTCGCTGGGCGAGGGGGCACTGCGCGGCCAGGGCGATTCTGGAGGGCCAGGTCCGACTGCTCGAGCAGGTGATCCAGCGACTCCTGGCGATGCTGGTCGCGCGCCTGGCGGCGGTGGTGCTTGGCCTGGTTGGCCAGGCTCCGCACGAGGATCTGCCGCAGCCAGGCCACCAGCTCGCGCTCCGTCCCGCCCGCGAACCGGGCGAAGTCCCGGTGGGCCTTCAAGAACGTCTCCTGGACCAGGTCCGAGGGATCGAGCTTGATCCGCAAGCGCGCCGCCGATCAGCGAGCGGGCCACCAGCCGCAGATAGTTCCGATAGAGCTCCAGGAGGATGCCCCTGGCGGCATCATCACCGCGACGGGCTTCTTCGATCAGTCGGTCAGGCCAGGCCTCGTCCCGCATCATCGACGGATTCTCCGCGATCCCGCAATCTCCGGGCTCCCATGGTTAGAGACAACGTCCGAGGGAGAAGCACACGAGTTTCCAGCCGAGGTTTACGATTTTTTCGCCCTCCGGGCAGATCGGACATAGGGTCTACTCGCGGGGCGGAGGCAGGAACTGGCGAGCCCACTCCATGTCCTCAGCCTTGAGCCGCGGGCTGGGAGTTCCCTCGTAGATGTAGTACGCATAGCCCGCCTCATCGTAGATCCGGTCCAGGATTGCCTGCAAATCAAGCTGAGCGTCCGAGTCGAGCGAGCGGACCGGGACCGGGATCATAGGCAGCCGCTCGCGGAGCGCGATCGGCCAGAAGCCGGCGTTGGGCCGGCGCTCGGCCCGGCTGACCAGGACCGAGTACGAGCATTCGGGCCGGTTGTCCGCCGGCAACGGCGGGCCCCCTCGTAGCAGGTCGATCTCGACGAGGTTGACCGGGCCGTTGAGGAGCTCCATGCGCTTGACCAGGTATTGCTCCCGGTCGGGGCCCGCGTACTTGTTCGACGGGCTCAACAGCTCGACGACCGTAATCAGCTCCCGGTTCTTACGATCGCGGATCTCGACGAAGCTCAGTCGCTCGCGATCAACGGCGGGGAGGCGGACTTGCGCCGGTGCCTCCAGCACTCCCGTGGCCGTTCCGGGACCAGGGCCGGTCGCGGCTTCGTAGGGATCGGGCCCAAGTGAGACGTCAGCCCTCCCGATCGAGCGGGGCGATTCCGCGGCCAGCTCGTGTACGTAGATGTATTCGTCAATTTTGACGATGTATCGGGGAAGCAACTGGGCTCCCAGGAGGGTCGCCACCAGGGGGATGAACCGCTCGTGGAAGTCGTGCCAGGCGTCGTCCTGCTCCAGGTAGGGATTCATTCCAGGGAAAGGGGACGGCATCGAAGGATCCTCCCGGATATCATGATGGAGACGACGGATCGGCGATCGCTACCCGAGAGGACTCCAGCATATCCGCCAGGGTCTGCTCGATGGTGAAGCCCGGCTCCCATCCGGTCGCGGCGCGGAGCTTGCCCGCGTCGGCGACGAGGAACGGCAGGTCGACCGGCCGGACCCGGGCCGGGTCGACGCGCACGGCGACCGGTTTATGAGCGATCGATCGGAGGTGTTCCAGGGCGTCGGCGATCTTGGTGCCCCGGCCGCTGCCAAGGTTGTAGATCTCCCCGGGCTTGCCGTAGGACGCCATTAATCGATAGGCGCGGACCACGTCGCGGACGTCGGTGAAGTCGCGGACCACGTCGAGGTTGCCCACATCCACGGATTCGCGGCGCCCCGCTTCCACGTCGGCCACCTGGGCCGCCAAGCCGGCCAGGACGTATCGCGGCGATTGCCGGGGGCCGGCGTGGTTGAACGGCCGGACGATCACGACGTCCGTGCCGTGGGCCAGGTGATGCTGGATCCCGAGCAGGTCGACCGCGGCCTTGCTCGCCGCGTAGGGGTTGTTCGGCCGCATGGGGCAATCCTCGCGGACCGGGATGAACTCGGGCGACGGGTCGCCATAGCAGATCCCCGTGCTCACCAGGATCACCCTCGGCTTCAGACCCGATGCCTTCACGGCCTCGAGCAGGTTCAGGCTCCCGCCCAGGTTGAGCGCCCATGTGCCACGCGGGTCGGAGACGCTCTGTTGCGGGTTGGACTGCGCCGCCAGGTGATAGATCGCCTCCGGCTGCTTGCGGCGCAAGAACTCGGTCAGCTCAGACTCGCCCGAATCGACGAGGTCGAACCGCTCGATCCGCGCGTCTCGCCCCAGGTGGGCCAGTTCCGCCGGCCAGGAGCCCGACGCGGAGACGCCCACCGCCACGTCGCCCTCCGCGACGAGGTGCTCGACCAGGTGCCCGCCCACGAAGCCCGATGCCCCCGTCACCAACGCTCGCATGGGATTACTTTCAGATTGAATGATGGATCATAAGAGGGTGGTATCATCGTCCTCCTCGGTCTCCTCGAGGTGGTCGCTGGCCTCGGCCTCGGCGACGCCGTCATCGATGATGTGGGGCTCGTGGACCCCGTCGAGGGGTACGCCGTTCTCGCCGGCGATCGGCCGGCCGTCGGCGATCGGCTCGAGGGCCGCGGCCTCGACGTCGGCGAGCTCCTCCTCGGGGAGCTTGGCCAGGCTGCTGACGGCGTCGCCCTCGTCGAGCTTGATGAGGCGGACGCCCTGCGTGTTCCGGCCGATGGTGCGGATCTCGCCCACCTGGGTGCGGATGACCAATCCGCCGCTGGTGGTGAGCATGATCTCGTCGGCGTCGGTGACCTTGGCCACCGCGACGACCGGCCCGTTGCGGCTCGGACGTCTGGATGTCGATGAGGCCCTTGCCGCCCCGGTTCTGCGTGCGGTACTCGGTCAGCGGGGTCCGCTTGCCGTATCCCTTGGCGCAGACGGTCAGGATGCTGGCCGGGTCCTCGTCGCCGTTGGCCACGATCATGCCGATGACCTCGTCGCCGTCGACCAGGTCGATCCCCTTGACGCCGTAGGCCTGGCCGGCCCATCGAGCGGACCCGCGACTCGTCGAAACGGATCGACATGCCTTCCTTGGTGCTGAGGATGACGTGGTCGCCCGCCTTGACGCGAGCCACGCCGATGAGCTGGTCGTTCTCCTCGAGGCCCAGCGCGATGATGCCGCGGCCCAGGGGTCGCTTGAAGGCGGTCAGCTCGGTCTTCTTGACCGTGCCGCGTCGGGTGACCATCAGGAGGCATTCGTCGTCGTGGAAGTGGCGGACCGGGACCATGCCGGTGGTCCGCTCGCCGTCGCCGAGCTGGAGCAGGTTGACGATCGCCCGGCCGCCCGCGGTCCGGGTCGCCTGCGGGAGGTCGTAGACCTTGATCCAGTAGACCTTCCCCTTGTCGGTGAAGAACAGGATGTAGTCGTGCGTCAGGGCGACGAACATCCGCTCGAGGAAGTCGCCTTCCTTGGTGTTGGTCGCGGCGATGCCGCGGCCGCCGCGGCCCTGGGCGCGGTAGGTGCTCGGCGGGAGTCGCTTGATGTATCCGTCGTGGGTGACGGTCACCACCATGTACTCCTCGCGGATCAGCGCCTCCTTGTCGTAGTCGCCGATCTCCTCGTCGGAGATCAGGCTCCGGCGCGGGTTGGCATATTTCTCCTTCATCTCGCGGAGGTCGGCGCGGATGATGTCGAGGATCAGCTCCTCGTCGGCCAGGATGCGCTCGTAGCCGGCGATGTCGGCCTTGAGCCCGAGGTATTCCTGGGTGAGCTTGTCGGCCTCCAGGCCGGTGAGCCGCTGGAGCTGCATGATGAGGATGGCGTCGGCCTGCATGCGGGTCAGGCCGGTCGAGGCCTTGGCCTCGGGGTCGTCGAGGGCGCGGCGGAGGATCTCGGCCGAGACGGCGATGCCCATCAGCCGGGTGCGGGCCTCGGGCGGGTTGGCCGACGATCGGATCACGCGGATGATCTCGTCGATGTAGGCCAGTGCGATCAGCAGGCCCTCGACGATGTGCGCCCGCTGCCGCGCCTGGCGGAGCTGGTACTGGGTCCGTCGCCGGATCACGTTGATCCGGTGCTCGACGAAGAGGCGTAGCAGGTCCTTCAGCGGCAGGGTCTTGGGCCGGCCGTCGACCAGGGCGAGCATGATGACGCTGAAGGTGTCCTGGAGCGGCGAGTATTCGAAGAGCTGGTTGACGACGACGTTGGGGTCCTCGCCCTTCTTGACCGTGACGGAGATCCGCACCGGCTGGTTGCGGTCGCTGTAGTCGTCGATGTTGGAGACGCCGGTGATCCGGCCGCCGTTGACCAGCTCGGCCAGCTTCTTGAGCAGGACTTCCTTGGTGAGCTGGTAGGGGATCTCGGTGAAGACGATGTGGGCGCGGCCGTCCTTGTGCTCCTCGATGTCATACTTGGCCCGGAGGAGCACGCGGCCGCGGCCGGTCCGGTACGCCTCGCGGAGGCCGAACTTGTTGCAGATGGTGGCGCCGGTGGGGAAGTCCGGGCCGGGGATGATCTCCATCAACTCGTCGAGCTCGATCGCCGGGTTGTCGACGTAGGCGATGAGGGCGTCGCAGACCTCGCCGAGGTTGTGCGGCGGCATCGAGGTGGCCATGCCGACGGCGATCCCGCCCGAGCCGTTGACCAGCAGGTTGGGGAACTTGCCGGGCAGGACGCGGGGTTCCTGGTACTTCTCGTCGTAGTTCGGCTGGAAGTCGACCGTGTCGAGCTGGATGTCCTCGAGCATCTCGGCGGCGACCGGGGAGAGCTTGGCCTCGGTGTACCGCATCGCCGCCGGGGGCAGGCCGTGGATGCTGCCGAAGTTCCCCTGGCCGGTGATCAGCAGGTGCCGCATGTTCCACCACTGGGCCATGCGGGTCAGCGTCGGATAAATCGAGTTATCGCCGTGCGGGTGATATCGCTTCATCGTCTCGCCGACGATGCCCGCGCATTTGCTCGTGGAGCCGCCGGGCGACAATCCCAGGTCGCGCATGGCCACCAGGATCCGCCGCTGGGACGGCTTGAG
Source organism: uncultured Planctomycetota bacterium (assembly GCA_963777695.1). Lineage (GTDB taxonomy): Bacteria > Planctomycetota > Planctomycetia > Isosphaerales > Isosphaeraceae > CAVZRC01. Next base: position 2,236,462 of record CAVZRC010000004.1, on the reverse strand, counting down.
CCCGTCGCGGACATCCGGCAGGGCCCGGCTGATGATGACCGACATCGCGTAGTTGAGGTAGCTCTCCTTGAGCTCCTCCTCGATGTCCAGCGGCTGCGGCGGCAGGGGTGGCGCGGGAGGTAAGGCGGCGGTGCTCACGGTCGATCGGTCCCTCTCTATCTTAGGAAGGGCGGAGTCGGGAGACCCATACCCTGCTCGGGGGGGGCACCGGGGGTGAATCCGGAGGCCCGCGCCCGGCGCCGCAGTCCCAGACCGCCGGCGCGACCCGGCATGGGTCCACCGGCGAGCGGCTTGATTAATGGAAACCATCATTGTACTCGAAACCGGCGCGACACGCAACCCGGAGGGACCCGGGCTGACTCGGCGCAAGTCTTTTTCCGGCAAACAGTTCGCGCTCGATCGCGGTTGACCCGATGGGGATGTTCGGGACGAGCCTCCCGCCCTCGCCCACGATGGACCCCGAGTTGCCCCGAAACCCGATGCCGAAGCACCCGACCTGAGGGCGGGACCGGCGCGCTCGGCCGATCGGCGACCGACTGGAAAGGGCGCGAAAATATCGGAGGTTCGAGGTGACCCCCTTGCATCGCGTCGCGATGATTGATCTAATTCTGTAGTTAAGCATTTCGCAAACAACGTCGTCTTCAGGCATGTGCGAAAACCCGATCGATCTATTTGACCATTTGACAATCGTTCATCGGCGTCTCGAGCCCATGGTCGAAATCGCCTTTCCCGAGGATTCCGGGCACGACCCGGACACGCGGGGATCCATCATCGAAGCCCGTCAAGATCTCTGTATTGTTTAAGAGATCGGCAGCATCAACCTGACAGGAAGGTCTGATCCGTTTTCCATCGGTCCCGCCGGGCCGTCGTGGTATCGATCTCGATTCCATGCTCGGGAGGGGCCGGTCATGGGGCTGACTCGTCAGCCTGGCGGCGCGGTTTCCCTTTTCCTTTCGCCGACTTCTTTTTCCCTTCTTTCCGGAGTTGCTCTGATGCGAAGTGTGCGAGGCCCTCGCGGTTTCACCTTGATCGAATTGCTCGTCGTCATCGCCATCATCGCCGTCCTGATCGCGCTGCTGCTGCCCGCCGTCCAGGCGGCACGCGAGGCGGCGCGCCGTGCTCAATGCATCAACAACCTCAAGCAGATCGGCCTGGCCCTGCACAACTATCACCAGGCCGTCGGCGTGTTTCCGCTGGGCACGTCGGAGTACCTCGTCTCGACCAATGCGAACCGGAACAACAACTTCCAGTGGGACAACTGGAGCTGTCATGCGATGATCCTTCCCTACGTGGAGCAGTCCACGCTCTTCAACGCGGCCAACTTCATGATCGGGAATAATGAGGGCTACAACTATAACGCGAACCTCACGGTGACCGTGGCCAAGGTCGCCGCGTTCCTCTGCCCGTCGGATCCCTGGGCCGGCAAGGGGAACGACAATAGCTACGTGGGCAGCCAGGGCACGACGACGATGACCCCGCAGCAGAACTCGGCGACGGGGAGCACCGGGCTGTTCTTTTATTACATCTCCTACGGCATCGCGAACATCACCGACGGCACGTCGAACACGATCGCGTTCTCCGAGGCCCTGGTGGGGAACCCGGCCAACGGCGGCTACAGCACCTATCCCGGCTCGTCGGTCATGAGCTGTCCCGCGGTCCTGACGGCCAACCTCTACGACGCCAACCAGAACCAGGCCGCGATCTTCACGGCCCTCGCCGCGTGCAACGCCGCGTTCATGGGCCCGAGCGCGAACGGCCAGAACAACTCGTACCGGGGCGTCTACTGGGAGGTGGGCGCCAATGGGATGACGTGGTTCAACACGATCGTGCCGCCGAACTCCAAGCAATACCCGTGGGGCGATTGCCGCGACCAGGGCGGCGGCTGGCCCGACGAGGCGACGTTCGCCACGGCCCGGAGCAACCACCCCGGCGGCGTGAACGTCGCGATGGCCGACGGCAGCGTCCGGTTCATCAAGGACTCGGTCAACATGATGACCTGGTGGGCGCTGGGGACCAAGGATAACGGAGAGGTCCTCTCGTCCGACAGCTACTGAGCATGACTGGCGAAGCGAGGGCCCATCGGCCGACGAACGCAACTCACGGCCGGGCCCACCCCGAGGGGACCGGAGACTGAATGCGGCGTGGACGGTTCCGTCTCGCGCCGATGGGGACGCCCCTCGCAAGAGAGGCGCCCCTTTCTTATTCACACATCCCGCAAGAAAGGTGACGGTCATGGAATACCTCAAACGCGTCGGGGTGCGAGCGTGGCCCATCCTCCTGGTGGCCGCCTTCATCTCGGCCCTGCCGGGCTGCGGCGACGATCCGTCGAACGAATTCGACAAGGCGAGTCGTGGTGAGGTGAAGACACCCGACCAGATGCTCAAGGAGGCGAAGGAGAAGGAGGCGAAGTACAACGAGTCGATCGGCAAGGGAGGGCCGCCACCGGCGTCCAAGGGGGCAGAGGCCAAGGGTTCCGCAGGGCCGAAAACGAAGGCGCCTTAGGCTCGCCCTTCACGCGATCTCTGCGACGTGCACGCATCTCGACGAATGGCGCCTGGCAGATTCCCAATCCGAATATCGGCCACCTCCGATATCAGGAGTCTGCTAGACCTCCTCGGTTGCGCCCGAAGGCCACTTCAGGAAGGGGTGGCGAGATCGGCGTGCCGATCCTGCCGGTCCGGGGGTGCCTCGCGGACCTTGAGGCGATGGAGGGCCTTCTGGGCCTCGTCGTCGAGCGGATTGATCTGGACCGCCACGTTGTACCAGGCGCGGGCCTCGGGGAGGCGATGGGCGGCCTCGCAGGCCGCCCCGAGGGCGCGGATGAGGGCCGGGTCGCGGTGATTGGCCGGGTTGGCGGCTCGAGTCAGCAGGGCGCCGAGGGTGTCGAACGCCTTCGCGTCGCGGAGGAAGGGTGCGGCGGCGGCGCGGTCGCCGACCAGGGCCAGCGCCGTGCCCAGCCCGAAGATGGTGTCGCGGTCGTCGGGCTCGACGGCGTAGGCGGCGCGGAAGTGCCGCACGGCGGCGGGTCCGTCGCGATGCGCCAGGGCGAAGCGGCCGCGGAGCCGGGCGAGCTCCGGATGATCGGCCGGCCCCCCTGCGAGGATCGCCTCGGCGGCCGGGTCGTCGCCGCGGTCGAGGGCGATCCGGGCGCGCACGGCGCGGGCGTCGGGGTCCGACTCGGGGAGGACCGAGAGCAGATTCGTCGCCTCCCGCCGATGGCCGATCTGGCGGAGGGTCTCGGCCAGGGCCACGCGCGACCATCGGTCGTCCGGGTCGGCCGCGACGAACCGACGCAGGTCCTCGGCGCGCTCGTGCGGCTCCCAGACGGTATTGCGGGTCATGCACCAGTGGAACACGTTGTCGAAGGTCATGGGTGTCAGTCGTGACAGGGCGAGGAAGTGTTCGTTGATCTCGCGGCGGCGGAGCAGCATCCCGTAGATGTAGATGAGCTGGCGGTGCGCCAGGACGAGCGTCGGATCGAGCTTTAGCGCGGCCAGCAACGACTCCTCGGCGTGGTGGATCCGGTCCCTCCGCAGCTCGATCTCTCCGGCCATCAGGCGCGCCTCGGCGGCGGCCGGGTCGCCGTCGGAGACCTTGGCCAGGTCTGCCAGCGCCGCGTCGGTGCGGCCCATCGCCTGCGCCGCCCGGGCCTTCATGATGTGGTCACGTGGGGCGGGATCCCGGAGGCTCGCCAGCGCGGCCGCGGCGTGCTCGTACCGCCCGGACCGGAGGTCGGCCTCGGCCTCCTGGCGGATCCGGATCGGATCGGCCCCCCTTCGATTCCAGGCCCCCCACGCCCCGAGCGCGGCGACGGCCGCAATGATGGTGGCGGCGAGCCATCGCTGCGATCGAGTGATTAGCCGCTTCGAAATCGGTCATGGCCCTGAACCCCCACACCTCAACAGTTGCCACCGGTGCTACCGCAGACGCCTTCGACTGTTCTCACCAATGACTACCGAGGCTCGACGACCTGGTACGACCGATCGGTCTCGAGTCGTGCCAGGGTACTGACCGCCCCCGAAGGCCAGCGGAGGGTGACCCGATCCACCGCGACGGCCGGTCCGACGCCGATCAGCAGGCGGGGGTCGTTCGACGACTCGAGGCTGTAACCCCCCTTGCGCTGGCGGACGATCGTCCGGCCGCCGACCTCGACCTCGACGCGGGTGCCGACGGCGTCGCGGTTGCTCCGGGTCCCTTTCAGCTCGAGGCGGATCCAGTGGTTGGCCGATTTCGTGTCGTTGCGGAGCAGGGCAGGGGGGCCGTCCTTGTGGTTGACGACGATGTCGATGTCGCCGTCGTCGTCGATGTCGCCGAACGCCGCGCCCCGGCCGACGTGGTTGGTCGTCGAAGTACGGCCCCGCGTCGCGGGTCGCCAGGCTGAACCGCTTGCCCTTGCGGTTGAGGAAGAGCAGCGGCGGCTCGGCGTAGTCGTAATTCTGCCCCAGCTCCCGGCGATTGTTGTCGACGTGGCCGTTGGTGACGAAATTGTCGGGCCAGCCGTCGTTGTCGAAGTCGGCCAGGGCGGTCCCCCAGCCGACGAACGGCACGGTGTCGGCGGCCAGCCCGAAGAAGGCGGTCGCGTCCATGAACAGGCCCGTGACCAGGTTCAGGTGGAGCGTGTTGTACTCGTTGGCGAAGTTGGTCACGAGGAGGTCGGGCAGTCCGTCGCCGTTGACGTCCTCGGCGTCGACCCCCATGCCCGACTGCGCCTGCCCCTTCTCGTCATAGGCGGCGCCCGAGGACTCGGTCGCGTCTTCGAAGGTGCCGTCGCCTCGGTTGAGGAAGAGGAAATTCGGGTTCATGTCGTTGGTGACGTAGATGTCGATCCGGCCGTCGCCGTTGAGGTCGGCGGTGACGGCGGCGAACCCTCGGCCGTCGGACCGGGGCTTCGGCTTGCCGGTCTCGGGGTCGATGGTGAGGATGGCCCGGTCGTAGACGTCGGTGAAGGTGAGGTCACCGTTGTTGCGATAGAGCATGTGCTTGGCCGGGCGGATGTAGTTCGGCGAGCAGTAGAGCCGGACCCGCTTCGGCTCGAGCTGGCCGCAGAACTGGTCGTCCTCGGGGAGCTTCCAGATGCCGTAGTTGGCCACGTAGAGGTCGAGGTCGCCGTCGTTGTCGTAGTCGAGGAACGCCCCGCCCGAGGACCAGTTGGGGCGGTCGATCCCGGCCGACTTGCTGATATCGCGGAACGTCCCGTCGCCATTGTTGAGGTACAGCACATTCGGGCCGTAGTTGCAGAGGAACACGTCGGGATCGCCGTCGTTGTCGATGTCGCCGACGACGATCCCGTGGCAGAACCCCGCGAACCCGAGTCCCGCCGATTCGGTCGCGTCGCGAAACCGGTTGCCGCCCAGGTTCTTGAACAGGCGGTTGGGGCCCTTCGTGGCGGTCCCCAGGGGCAGGAGCGTGGCGGTGGCGAAATAGAGGTCGAGCTTGCCGTCGTTGTCGTAGTCGAGCATGGCCACGCCGGACCCGTTGGCGGTCGGGAAATACTTCTCCTCGGTCATGCCCGAGAAGTGGACGAAGTCGATGCCGGCCTCGCCGGCGATCTCGGCGAAGCGGAACGGGCTCGATTCGGCCTGCTTCGACAGCACGACCGCCTCTTCCCCGTCATCGACCTGGCGATTGCCGACGATCTTCGGCCTGGCGACGGTCGTCGCGGCGCCGCGGGGAGCGGCCGAGACGGTCCCCTGGCCAGGGCGGTCCGTCGCGGCCGATCCGCAACCCGGCACGACCGCGAGGATCGTGCCGCAGACGACCGCGGCCCATCGGATCATCACGCCGGTTTGCAGCCGTTTACGACATCTCGCCGGGTCGCCGTCTCCGATCTCGGGGACTGGGAAGGAGTTGGCGACACACTCGCCGATGGGTCGGACCGGTGGGAGCGTCGGCGGCATGGCCCCCATCGCCACGATCCGTGGTCGTTGATGGATCGACCGGCCCGATCGATATCCTGATGGTCTATCTGTCATTGGCCGCTGCCCCTGGTTGAAACGGTCGCGCAAGATCCCTTACCTCTAGAATGCCGCAGGTTTGCAAATTGATTAACGCACCTGTGGCGGAATCGGGCCGATTGCCTCCCGAACTCCAGGCCACGGCGGCAGATAAGAGAACCGAAAAAGGCCCGGATTTCCGCGCGGCTGATGGGTTTTCCGCGTCGAAAACGGTGTCGTTCGGCCACAACTCCCGCCGGGATGACTAAGGGCTCACGACGGCGACAGCCCGATCGAGCACATCGTCGGAGATTTTCCCCACGTTCGATCAGCGCCGGGACTACCAGGTTCCGTGGAGGCGGCAAGGATCACCACCGCGGACAGCCGCCACGCGACTTCGATACGATTTGACTCGATAAGACCAGGCAATTCGAACCGTCTGACGCATCTGACAACTGTAAAAACCGGAATCTCCCCGTTTGGCCCCCACTCCTTTATTCACTCTCGAAGGGATTCCTCGGTTTATTCCAATCAAGGCGCCCGATTTCGTGACGTCGTCCGACAGAGAAGAGTCAAGGCGGCATCGAGCGTGATCCGCCGGCCCTTCCATACTTTACTCGGAGTCGAATCATGGAACTGTCCCCGAAGAAATCCGTCTTTGCCCGGATCTCTTCTCCGGCGCGAATCCTGCTCGGCATGGTCGCGGGAGCAGCCGTTGGTTTGGCGTTCGGGCCGAGGGTCGCGGGCCTCGGCGAGATCGGCAGGGTTGTGATCGGACTGATCAGGATGCTGGCGACCCCGCTCATTCTGTTCGTCGTCCTTGATGCCTTGCTGCGGTCGTCGCTCAGGGCGAAAAGTGGGTTTCGCATCGTCGCGATCTCGATGATCAACGGAGCGTTCGCTCTTGCCATCGCGATGACTCTCGCGAATACGCTCAAGCCCGGCCGAGTTCTGGAACCCCCGAGCTCAAGAACGCCTGTGATTATGCCAGGTGCTCGCCCGTTGCGGATTTTCGAAGACATGCTGGGCATGATTCCAGCCAACCTCGTCGATCCATTTCGCAACAACGCCATCCTCCCGGTAGTCATGTTGGCCGTCTGCGTAGGAATCGCCTTACGGAAGTTCAAGTCCGAGCAAATCGAGTCGGGTGCCACCGGCTATCTAGCGATTGAGGGTTTCGTGTCGGGCGGACTTCGCTCATGTGAACTACTGCTCGGCTGGGTGGTCGCCCTGTTGCCGCTCGCGGTCTTCGCCGTGATGGCCCAGGCCATCGGCACCCAGGGCTTGAGTATTCTCGGCGGTGTCGCCAAGTACGCCTGTGTCGTCGTGCTGGGGTTGGTGCTCCAAGTCGGCCTCGTTTACCAGGGCTGGCTTGTGCTTTTCGCACGTATGCCGCTCAAGGCTTTTTGGACCGTCGTGAAGACCCCGGTCATCTTCGCGGCCGGTTCCTGCAGTAGTCTGGCGACGCTTCCGATCACGCTTCAGAGCCTGAAACAGCTCGGTGTGTCGGACAGTTCGGCCAGAATGTCCGCATGTGTTGCGACGAACCTCAACAACGACGGTATCCTGCTCTACGAGGCCCTCGCCGCGATGATCGTGGCTCAGGCGTTCGGCATCTCGCTCGGTTTCGGTGAGCAGTTGATGATCGCGGCGACCTGCGTGCTCGCCACGATCGGAGTCGCGGGCGTTCCAGAAGCCGGGATGATTTCCCTCGCCGTGGTCTTGACGAGCGCCAAACTTCCGCTCGAACTCTTGCCACTCATGCTGACTGTTGACTGGATCTTGGGCCGTGCTCGCGCGATAACGAATGTGGTGGGAGATTGCATCGGGGCCGTGGTGCTCGATCGGTTCGAGGCGAACCACGACGCGTTGATCGGAGGACGACCTGCCTACATCGATCCGCCGTCGCAATGGGCCACCGCCGAGTGAATCTCCTTCGGGGAACCGACCTTTGTTAACCGATCTCGGCGAATACCGGGTGTGGCTAAAAGCGCTCGCGCTGGCCCAAATCCCCGTCGATCTGAGGGGCCGAATCGATCCTTCGGATGTCGTCCAGGAGACGATTTGCGAGGCGATTTCCGACCTCCCCAAATATCGAGGCAAGACCAAGCCCGAGTTCATGGGCTGGCTGCGATCGATGCTCCGGTTTCACCTCATCGATGCCTTCAGGGCACTGAAATTCGCCCCCAAGGTCTCGATCGATGCTTCGCTGGGATTGACCGACGACGGGATGAGCCGCTTGCTCCAGGCCAACCTAAGTTCCGTCGGAGGCCGGGCGATCAAGGAGGAACAATCGCTAGCACTGGCGAGACTCCTGGAACAACTTTCGACCGCCCAGGCCGAGGCGATCGTCCTGAAACACTGCCAGGGGAGGTCGGTCGAGCAGATCTGTCGCCATATGAACAAGTCCCCCGACGCCGTCGGCGGCCTCCTCCGCCACGGCATGCGGAAACTTCGTGAACTCATGCTGGAGGAGAGATAGACGATGGCGGATGCGTGGGAGGTCGATACCACGGGAGTCGGGCCGCGTGAACAACGGATCAATCTAGCGATCTATGATTTTCACGCCAGGGTCGATCGAGGAGAGGAGCTCGATCCACGACTCTGGCTGGAAGAACACGAGGAGATCGCCGACGAACTGCGAGCCTATCTCGAAGACCTCTCGGGCATCAGCATTGCGACCTCCGCCGATCACACCACGCGGCAATTTCGAGTGGGCGAGATTCTCGGCGACTTCCACTTGCTCGAGAAGATCGCCGAAGGGGGGCAGGGCATCGTCTGGAAGGCAAGCCCGTGCCGATTCTCCGAGGTCGTCGTGGCGATCAAGACGATGAATGCGCCGTCGCTCAACGATCAGGCGGCCGTTTATCGGTTCCGCGAGGACGCGAGAGCGATTGCTCGCATGAACCATCCTCATATCATTCGCACAACGTATGTCGGCGAAGAGTCGGGCCGATGGTTTCTTGTGATGGATCTGATGGAAGGCGGGACGGTCGCCGACCGCTTGTCAACCTATCGAGACGATCCCCGGGGGGCCGCGATTATCGTCGAAAAGATCGCGCGGGCCATCCATCACGCACACACGCGCAATGAAGGTGTGATCCATCTCGACCTCAAGCCCGGCAACATCCTACTTAGTCTCGATGGCGAGCCCAAAGTGACCGATTTCGGGCTGGCCGTGCGATCGGAAGCCATCCAACAGGCCGTCGAGACCTCCGATTCCGACCATGAGTCGGTAGGAAGGTCGGGCCTATTGGAAACGTTCGCTCGGGCCGGCATCGTCGGAACGATCCCTTATATGTCACCGGAAATGGCTCAGGGTCGTTGGGAAGATGTGTGTACGCTCTCTGACGTCTATGGCCTGGGTGCGATTCTCTATGCCATGCTCACCGGACGCCCGCCCTTCACGGGCACAAACACGGTCGAGACGCTCGATAGGGTCGTTCGCGGCGATTTGGTCCAACCCAGGGCGATCAACCGTCAGGTCGATCACGAGCTCGATGCGATCTGCCTCAAGTGCCTCAACCGCAATCTCGCGGCGCGTTACGGGTCGGCAGATGCTCTGGCCAACGACCTTCGCCGGTGGCTCGAACGCAAGCCGACCATGGCCGGTGGCAAAGCATCTGTCCTTCGCGAATTTCGCTTCTGGTTCCGTCGCAACCCGTTTCCCCTGGTGCTGGCGATCACCGTCGTGCTCTTGCTGTGGGGCGTCTCGCTCGCCAACATGCTCGGTCAGACCAGGTCCGAGAACGCCCGAGAAGCTGCCCGCCTGGCTAATCAACTCGATCGCGAATTGACGATGATCCGTGCCTTCGCGGGTAAGCTGGCCAAGGAAAGCAGGCTCGATGCGGCATTTGAAGATCATCAAGGCCACGCAGATTTCGCCCATCGACAGGCGGCGGTTCAGCGGTTTCTTTCTTCGGTGGATGTAGACAAATGGTTCGACGTGGCGGGAGGAAATCCGTTCGTCAATGTGTTCATCCTCGACGAGCAGGGAGTTGAATTGGCCGACAACCTGTCAGAAAGTTCCGCGATTGGTAAACGATTCGATGTTCGTGATTACTTTCAAGCATTGATCCATGGCGGCGTACCGAGCGATTACGTGCACGTGGCCCGGTCGTTCCAATCGTTGAAAGATAATCGATACAAGATCGCGGTTTCCACGGGCATCTGGGGCGATGACCACCAACTACGCGGCGTCTTGGTCGCCAATTTTTCGATCGGGCACCGCTTGCTTGGATTCGACCTCGGCCTGGAATCGAACGAGGCGTTCGTGCTCTGCCCGATCGATCCATCGGACCCCAAGACGGGCCAGTTCGAGCCGCCTGGGAAGGACTGGCGATACTCTCCGATCCTCGCCCGCAACTATCCAGACGACTCCACTGTGATCCCGGAAGAGGTTCAATCTCCCATCCTCACCCGCTTCCAACGCGACCCCAAACTTCGCCAGTCGAGCATTGGCCCGAGAGGAGGCAAGGTCGTGGAATATCGGCGCGTCGGGTCAACCAACTTGATCGTCGTAACCGAACGCGCCTGCCCCTGGCCACTTTCGTGGTTGCCTTGATTCGATCGACGGGAGATGCCTAGCGGGTCGAAATCCGCGTGAACCCGGTGTGATTAGCGACAATTAGGATTCCCTGCTGACGACAATTAGAATTCCCGTCTTCGGAGATAGTGTACAAGCCCTCTTTTGGGGATAGTGTACAAGGCCCCTCGGCCTACCTCTGCGTTCCGTTCGCCCTCGACGGTCTGATGTCCTTGCTTTCGTTCATCCCTCCTTGCTTGGATTCGTGGGCTCCGTCGGTGACTGACGCGACCTCTTGGCCTGCTCAGCCCGGTAGCTAGGAATATTCAGTTCCAGGATGACGCTGTGATGCACCAGGCGGTCGATCGCCGCGGCCGTCGTCATCGGGTCCTTGAAGATCGACTCCCAGCCCGAGAACGGCTGGTTGCTCGTCAGGATCACACTCCCGCGTCGTACCGCTCCGCCAGCAGGGTGAAGAGTACCTCCATCTCTTCCCGGCTGTACTGGACGTATCCGATATCGTCAAGGATCAGCACCTCATATCGGGAAATCTTCTTGAGAAATCCCCGCAGCTTCAGGTCCCGCTTGGCCCCCAGCAGGTCCTGCACCATCAGGCCGCAGGTCGCGAACGTCACCTTCCTTCCGGCTCGGATCAATTCCTGGCCGATCGCGCAGGCCACGTGCGTCTTCCCCGAGCCGGGATTTCCGAAAATGAGCACGTTCTCACGTCGGCTGACAAAGCCTCCTTCCAGCAGGGATCGGACCTGCTGCGCCGCCTTCTGCGGCAGCCGCTTCAGGTCCAGGGTCGACAGGCTCTTCTCCAGCAACAACCTCGATTCGCGCAACAGTCGCTCGATCCGGCCCGAACGCCGCGATTCGCATTCGTGCTCCACCAGCTCGAGCAGGTAACCCTCGTAACTCATCGACTCCTGGCGCCCCCGCTGGGCCGCCGATTCGTAATCGCTCCGGATCGTCGGCAGATGGAGCTCCCGAAGGCAGTCCGTCAGATCCTCATGCAAGTCTGATGATCGGCTAATGGGAAATCCTCCATGGTTTCGAGTAAGAGATCGTAAGTCGACAGATCGACCGTCGTGATGGCCACCTCCATCGCCCGCGGTAGGCCGAGATCCTGACGCAATTGCTCGACGACGACCGTCGGCGTGATCGGGGCGCCGCGCTCCAGGAGCCGGCCCAGGACGGCGTCGACCCCGGCCTCGGACTCCTTGGCCGCCAGCTCGAGGATCCGCAGGTAATCCTTGGAAGCGCGGGTCGGGCTGTGTTCGAGCAAGGCATCGTAAGCCCGGCGAAATCGTCCGGTCGGGAACATCGCGTCCCGGTAGCGGTAGCCGGCAAAGGCCCCCGGCTTACGAACCAGCCAATCGATCACATGCCGATAATTAATCGAATGCTTCTGCCGGCCGCGCAGCCGGGGGACTCGCTCGACCAGCACGGCGCCGCGCCACACCTCCAGGAATTCTGCCATTACAGTCACATCAACGTGTTCACCGATTAATTGACTCGGGACCGAGTAGATGTTGTTGAGGATTCGGATCGTGCTCCCCTGGGTCACTCGCACTCTCCGCCGATGCCAGGCATCGACGCGCCGCGCCGGCAGGGGGCCCAGTTCGGGCCGTTCGGCGGCCAACCGCTCGGTCCGGCCGCGGTTCCGCCGGGCGAAGAATTCGCGGAGGAACCGCTCGTAGGCCGACCGGTCGTCGAAGTCGCGGCTGCCCCGCAACATCAGGGCCTGATCGATCGCATCTTTGAGTCGGTAATGGCTCTGTTCGGCATCTCCGTTCTCGTGCCGCCTTGCGGGCGTTGATGGCTTGAGCCCTCAAGCCATAGTGGGCCAGCAGGGCGCGGTAGCGTTGTTGGAAGAGATCACGGTCGCCGAGGTTGTTCACGGCGGCGGTGAGCCGATCGGTGCGGTGCATCCGGGGAACCCCTCCCAGTTCCCAGAGGGCGTCTTGCAGACCTTGGCTAAGGCTCTCGAAACTCTCGGAGAAACAGACCGTCCCCGTCTCCCAGTTGGAGAAGGTCAGGACGAAGTGATAGACCATGTGATCGAACGGCTGGCCAGCCAGCGTGATCCCCAGATCGCCCATGTGAGTGAAGTCGGAGGCACCGAGCTGGCCGGGCGTGTGGACCTGATCGAAGAACACCTCCTTGGGCGGCCCGGCGAGGGCCTTCCACGCCTTGACCTTCCTCTGCAAGGTCCGGAGCTGGCCGTCAGGAAATCGACCCGGGAACCGGCGCTGGAGATCCTCGAAGAGGGTCTTGGCCTGGAGCCCGGGATCGCGCTCCAGCAGAACCTCGAGTTCGGGCCAGACCTCCTGGAACGGATCCTCCCGGGTCTGCCAGGATCTTGGGGTCGGCGATTCACTGGGCAGACGATCAGTCTGTCGGTACTTTCGAGCGGTCTTGACGTCCATGTCCACCTTCCAAGCCGCCCGGTAGAGCGGCATCCCTCGGCCGAGAAGCTGGCGAAGCTTGATAACCTGGCGGTCCGTTTTCATGGCGGTTGCCTCCTGGCTCAGGAGGAGACCGCATAGTGAACGGAGAAACGAGAAAGGAGCGAATTTTCAGTAGTGAACAGGAAGGCGAGGGAGGAGGGAATTCTAATTGTCGCTGGGAGGGATTTCTAATTGTCGCTGATCACCGGTGAGTCCCAATATCGTTGAATGAATGACGGAAGGATCTTCAGAAAGCCTCATCCGTGGCCCAGTCTTTCGGATCGCCGCTCATTCAACAGTATGGCCCTTAATCCGCACGGTCGAACTTCAAGAGCGCCCACGGCAGGTCGGCGGGAGCGACCCAGTAATTGTTGAAGAAACGCACGACCTGGGGCGAATCGGGGGCGTCCATTCCGGTCGGTGGCAACTCCCTCCGCCCGGCGGGCCTCGCGCTGCCGATGATGGCCTGCTCGAACCCAGCAGGCGTATCGTAGTTCAGGACATGGCAGACCGTCTTGCTCGTCACTTTGAACGAGTGGACGTGGTTGCGGGGGACATGGCCCAGCGACCCCGGACCCAGCACCAGCGTCTTGCCGCCGACCTCGACCGTCATCTCGCCTTCCATGACCCAGAACGCCTCATCCTCGTGAGGGTGAACGTGCGGCGGCGCGAAGGAACCCCGCCACGCGACATCGAGAACTCCCGCCGGTCGTTATTCGAGCCAATTCTCAAACCGCAGCCCCGGCACTTTCTCGAAATCGATCCGATTGGCCGTGAGCAAGAGGGCGTTGCTGGCCAGCGAGATCGCCGCGATTTTCAGATCACGCGTGGCAATTCGAACCCTGGCCGATTGAAGTGAGTCGAACCGATCGGCGGCAGCTTGATCGAACGGCGCGATCAGGAATGTCGCGAAGAACTCGAACAAGCTGCTCAATTCTCGATAAGCGGCCACCTGACGTCGGGCGAGTCGTTCTTTCGCAATGGCCGCCAACCATCCCCGCATCGTTTCCTCAACGGCCACGACGGGGATGCCAAAATGTTGATCGTGCGAAAGGGTCATCCGTTCGACGAGGCGAGTCCGTCGTTCGCTCGGAGGCATCCTCAGGATACTGACGTGGTTGGTGTCCAGCAGGATCACGGGGCTTCCTCGGCCAACGCGGCTCGACGATCGGCCTCATGGGCGGCCTCGATTTCAGCGAGCATGAGCCGCGTGAATTCGTTATCCTCTGATATGCCGACGACTCTTCGCCAATCCTTGGTCGGCGCGATGGTTGAACGGTTGCTTCTCGTTCAGGCGTCGCTCGACTTCTTCGAGGCGGCGGGCCAAGCTTTCCAGGGTCAGTTCCGACATCGTGGGTCTCCTCGGTTTCCGATGCCACTATGATACCGGAGCTGGTCTCATTCCGCATCCCTCGATTTGGTCGATTTCAGCCACCGAACTGCTGCCGCTTGCGCCCTTCCAGGCAGGGCTGAGGGCAGCCGGGTTCCATGGTTCCGCCAGGTCGTGCAAGGCACGATGGAATCAGTCTGATTCTTGACAGAGTCCAAAATCCTCCTTAAGATGGGCGCATGAACGACAATCCTGCCAAGATCCTTCATCGACACGGTGTCCAGGTCACGGCTCAGCGCTTGGCCGTGCTACGGGCGGTCGCGGGGCGACCCCATTGTACGGCGGACGAGGTCGCCGAAAACGTCCGCGACGAGATCGGCGCCATCTCGCGACAGGCGGTGTACGACGCGTTGGGAATCTTGTCCGAGAAGGGCATCATCCGCCGCATTCAGCCCGCCGGGTCGCCGGCCCTTTACGAAGATCGTGTCGGTGACAACCACCATCACTTGATCTGTCGTACCTGCGGAAAAACGGCCGACGTCGACTGCGCAGTCGGCGCCGCACCGTGCTTGACCGCCGCCGATGCCTCGGGTTATCGGGTCGATGAGGCGGAGGTGATCTACTGGGGCACGTGTCCGGAGTGTCTCGCGCTCAAGCGGGGGTCGCCCGGCGACTGAACGCCAGCAGGGCGAGTCCTTGAAATCAGGCCAACCCACTCCAGATCAAACACGAGGAGAACTCATATGTCCACTGAATCGAAATGCCCCTTCCGCCACGCTGCCGGCGGCGGCACGACGAATCGAGACTGGTGGCCGGACGAGCTCAAGCTCGAACTGCTGCACCATCATTCTTCCAAGTCCAATCCGATGGGCGCGGAGTTCGATTACGCGACGGAGTTCAACAGCCTCGATCTGGCGGCGGTGAAGAACGATCTGGCGGCGCTGATGACCGACTCGCAGGATTGGTGGCCGGCGGACTTCGGCCACTACGGCCCCTTGTTCATTCGCATGGCCTGGCACAGCGCGGGCACATACCGCACGGGCGACGGCCGAGGCGGCGCGGGCAGGGGCCAGCAGCGCTTCGCGCCGCTCAACAGTTGGCCGGATAACGTCAGCCTGGACAAGGCGCGGCGGCTCCTGTGGCCGATCAAGCAGAAGTATGGCCGCAAGATTTCCTGGGCCGACCTGATGATCCTGGCGGGCAACGTCGCCCTGGAGACGATGGGATTCAAGACATTCGGCTTCGGCGGCGGTCGCGAGGACGTCTGGGAGCCGGATCAGGACGTGTATTGGGGCGCCGAGAAGACCTGGCTGGGCGGCGACGTTCGCTACGCCCACGGCTCGGAGGGCGTCGAGAAGGGCGGTGGTGTCCTCGTATCCGAAGACGATGCGGATGGGGAGATGCACAGCCGGCGGCTGGAGAATCCGCTGGCCGCCGTGCAGATGGGGCTGATTTACGTCAACCCCGAGGGTCCGGACGGCAATCCCGATCCCGTCGCCGCGGCACACGACATCCGCGACACCTTCGGCCGCATGGCCATGAATGACGAGGAGACGGTGGCGCTGATCGCCGGCGGTCATACGTTCGGCAAGACCCACGGCGCCGCCCCGGCGTCGCACGTGGGGCCCGAGCCGGAAGCGGCCGGCCTGGAGCATCAGGGCCTGGGCTGGAAGAATCACTTCGGCACGGGCAAGGGGGGCGACGCGATCACGAGCGGCCTGGAAGTCACCTGGTCGACCACACCGACGAAGTGGAGCAACTACTTCTTCGAGAACCTGTTCGGCTACGAGTGGGAGCTCACCAAGAGCCCGGCCGGCGCCCATCAGTGGGTCGCGAAGGGGGCCGAAGCGACGATTCCCGATGCGCACGATCCGTCGAAGAAGCGCCGGCCGACCATGTTGACGACCGACCTCTCGATGCGGGTCGATCCGGCTTACGAGAAGATCTCGCGGCGCTTCATGGATGACCCGGACCAGTTCGCCGACGCGTTCGCCCGGGCGTGGTTCAAACTGACGCACCGCGACATGGGCCCGCGCGCCGCTATCTCGGCCCGGATGTCCCCGCGGAAGAGCTCATCTGGCAGGACCCCATCCCCGCGGTCGATCACCCGCTGATCGATGCGCAGGACATCGCCTCGTTGAAGAGCAGGATCCTGGCGTCCGGCCTGGCTGTCTCGCAACTGGTTTCGACCGCGTGGGCGTCGGCGTCCACGTTCCGCGGCTCTGACAAGCGCGGCGGCGGCAACGGCGCCCGCATTCGACTGGCGCCGCAGAAGGATTGGGAAGTCAACCAGCCCGACCAACTGGCCGATGTGCTCACGAGTCTGGAAGGCATCCAGAAAGCATTCAATAGCGCGCAGACGGACGGCAAGAAGGTCTCGATCGCCGACCTGATTGTTCTGGCCGGTTGCGCGGGCGTCGAGCAGGCCGCGAAGAACGCCGGCCACTCGCTGACGGTCCCCTTCACGCCGGGACGCATGGACGCCTCGCAGGAGCAGACCGATGTGGAATCCTTCGCCGTGCTCGAACCGGTCGCCGACGGCTTCCGCAATTACCTCAAGGGCAAATACCGCGTACCGGCCGAAGCATTGCTCGTGGACAAGGCACAATTGCTGACCCTCACCGCGCCTGAAATGACGGTGCTCGTCGGCGGAATGCGCGTCCTCAATGCCAATTTCGGACAGACCCGAGATGGTGTGTTCACCGAGCGACCGGAGTCGCTGACCAACGATTTCTTCGTGAACCTGCTCGACATGGGCACGGAGTGGGCGCCGGTCTCGCAAGAGGCGGACCGGTTCGAAGGCCGAGATCGCCGGACGGGCGAGCTCAGGTGGACTGCCACACGAATCGATCTCGTTTTCGGTTCCAACTCCCAGCTCCGCGCGTTGGCGGAAGTCTATGGAAGTTCCGACGGCCAGGAGAAGTTCGTCCACGATTTCGTCGCGGCCTGGAACAAGGTGATGAACCTTGATCGCTTCGATCTCGCTTGATCGCGATACAAAGCGAAATCATGTCCGGGGACGCCCCTTTTCCACCCGGATGACTACGGGCTCACGAGGGCCACGGCGCGGTCGAGCACCTCATCGCGGCCGTCGGCGACGCCTCGGATCGTGCGACTGGCCGGCACGGTCGGGCGGATGCCGACGCCGTGATGCCAGGAGCCGTCGTGCTTGAGGACCTTCATGCCGGTCCAGGAGACCTGATAGCCGCCCGGCAGTGTGAAGGGGTTGACATTGCCGTTGGTGCCCGCGGTCGGGGCTCCCACGATGTCGGCGAGCTTGTAATGTTCGATGATGCCCAAGTAGGTCTCCGCATAGCTGATGGCCCGGCCGTCGGTCAGGAACGCGACCTTGGCCTTGAAGCGAGGCTTCTCGGGCTGCACGGGCCAGTTGGAGAACGTGAAGGCAACCTCTCGTCGGTCGGGCGCGAACGTGACGGGGATGTGCCACTGGGCACACGTCACCGGTTGGTCGATCAGGTGACCGATCGTCTGTGGCGTGATGCTCCCGGGGTAGCCGCGCAGGTCGAAGACGATGCCGCGGGCCTCCGCCAGCCTGGGCGCGGCCTCGTCGAATTCCTTCTGGGTGATGCGGCCCAGGTCGACGTAGATCACCCCCGGCTTGATCGTCGCGATCGTCGTCGGGCGGGGCTCCCTCAGGGCCAGGAACGCGGCCACGTCGATCGTCCGGCGGACGCGGACGGGCTCGGTCGTGGGATCGGGTTTCGCCGAGGCGCGGCGGACCTTCAGGACCACTTCGGAGTCCCTGGAACCGCCTGCGGCCGCGCCGAGGGCGCGATAGCGCCGCCACTGGGGCGTCGCGGCGGAGATCATGGCCTCGTGCTCGGCCAGGGCCTCCGCCGCGGGCTTCCCGTCGAGGGTGACCACCACGTCGCCCGGCTTCAGGCCGCCCGATCCCTGGGTCGCGACCCCTGTGATGACCAGTTGGCCCTCGACCCAATCCCAACCGAACGGCGGGAACGCCGTCGCGTCGGGCGCGCCGGGTCCGTAGACGCCGCCGTGGCCGTCGTGCAGCCCGGCGACCAGACGGCGAAGCGTCGCCATGAAGGCACGTTCGTCGGCATCCTCGGCCGCCCGGGTCAGGCCCCGGCGCAGCTCGCCCGGCCAGTCGGCGTCGACGACGTCGAAGTAGGGGTAGAAGTGCTGGAAGACGTTCCAGGCGAGGACGACCGCGGCCAGCCGGGTGGCACGGTCGTTGCCGCTGGGCTGGAAGGCGGCCGGCCGGGGCGAGACGACCGGATCGGCCTGCGCCCGGGACCGAGCCGACTCCCCCGGGTCGGGCCGAGGCAAAGTACCCTTCTCGTCCGCGAGAAGAGCGGTCGGGACCATGCAAGAGACCCCTCCGCCCAGGTCTGCGACGTAGGGCTTGCGGAGGTCGGGGATCGGCAGGCTGGGCAGTTCTCGTTGGATGGACCGCCGGGATGTCTGGAGATCAACCCGCTCGCTCGAATACACGGGGGAGCGTCCCAGCCCGACCCCGATATGTTGCCAGGCCAGGACCTTCGCCGGGAGCGCCGCCCTTCTCGGCCGGTGGGGCCGGTTTCGCGGTGTCAGCATCGGCATTGGCGGGAGGCTTGCCGGTCGGGAAGATGCGCACCGACGGGGCGATCGGGCCGAACAGGCGTTCGAGGATGCGGGCCAGCGACTCGGGGTCCTTCGCCCCCTCCACGGCCCGGACCCCGTCGATGGCGAACCGGTCCCAGTCCGTGGCCGCGGCCTGGTCGCTGGGGTGGAAGTAGCGGACGTAACCGAGGAGCCTGGCGAAGGCGACGAGGTTGTCCGGGCCGCGACCCTCCAGCGGCCGCGCCGGCTCGTCGCCCTCGCCGGTCTTGCCGATGGCCTCCAGGCTGACCGCGTCGAGCCAGGCCCGGCCGTTGCCGATGAGCATCAGCCCGATCGAGATCGCTTCGGCGTCGTCGGCCACGTCGCCGACGATCTGATACTCGCGCCAGTCCGCATCGACAATCGGGCGGTCGCCCATGTTGTCGAAGAAGCCGGGGTGACCTCCCTTGCGGTCGACCCGCAGCCAGAGCTGGGCCCGATTGCCGGCCCCGGCGACTTGCGCCCTCGACCTCGGCCCGCAACCGGATCCGACGGCCGCGATAAGGGGTCGCGTCGAAGGTCTGCATCAGGTTCCCGAACGACGAATTCCGCCCCTTCGCGGGCTCTCCGCTCAGCAGGACGCAGCGCCGGCCCTGCTTCGGGTGATCCTCGGTGAGCTGCGCCGAATAGCCACCTTGCCGGGACAGGGTCGGCGAGAACCAGCCCTCGGGGACTTGGCCGAGCGTCCCGCCCTCCAGGTCGAGGTTGACGGGCCCCCGGTCGGGGTCGGCCCCAAGGCTCGCCAAGACCATCAGCATCGCGAGCGCAACGGCCCTCGTCGAGATTCGAAGGCCGCGCGCGACTGGGCGTGAGAAATTCCTCATTCCATCACCTCCGGTACGCAATCGACGGGCAAGTGGTTGCAATCCGCGGTCCGCCAGGCCGAAATGGAGGGGCGTCCCGAAATACTGTACCGTCGCGGGGAGGCGATGTCATGAATCAAGATGCTGTCTATACGGTCGTCCCGATGACAATCGGCTCGACGACCCTCCTGATCCTGGCGATCATCGTGATCCTGAGCCGATCGCGGACGACCGAGATGAAACTGATCCTGATCGGCGTCTTCATGGCGATCACGGCCGCCATGCAGGCCAATGTCTCGGGCGTGGGGGTCAATGCCGCGCAGGTGACCCTGTTGACCGGGTTCGGGTCGACCACCCTCATGAAGATCGCCGTCATCCTGACGCTCTCCGGGGTCGGCATGCTGCTGATGTCCCGGGCGACCCCGCCGCCGATCGCCGCGACCATGAAGGAGCAGCCCCGTGATTGAATCCAGACGTGAGCTCGTCGTGCTGGGCGTTGTCCTGGCTTATTTCGTCATCTTCCCCGATGACCTGACGGCCGTCCTCGCCCCGGCCCGGGAAGTCCTCGGCTTGACCAACACCCTCTCGCCGTGGGCCTACATCGTGGTCGCGGCCGGGATCATCGCCTGGGCGATCGTGCGTTGCTTCGGCCGATCGCGAGACGTCGCCGCGCGGTAGCCGGGATCTCCCGGGGGAAGACGGTCGGTCATGGGCGATGAATCACGGGCTGGAAAACCCTGAGCGGCCGATAACCGACCTCTGGTGGGGTCGGGCGGCACGAGGCGAAGGCAAGCAAACGAGGGTTTCGTAGACATTTCAGCGGCGGCTTATCCGTCGGCGAAAAGGCCGGGGTTTAGCCTGCGGCTGCCCGCCGCTGACAAGAATACGACCGTTTTCTTTACGATCACAACCAATCTTGCATCTCGCTATCGCTAGAACGGTCGGAGTGTCAAGCGTGGCTATAGATCAGATGCGCATTTCTAGTCGGATCTGCTGTGCCGACCTCAGGAGGTTGGACGGGTCACGACGCGGGCAAATCAAGGACGCCCCTCAACGTCGTGGCAATCCATTCCATCTCTTGTTTGGAACGGAATCCGACATCGATGTCGATGAATTCCTGTCCCCCGGCGGGGCTACTCGGGCAGTAGCTGAGTCTCGGAAAGTAGGAGTACGTGCCAGACTCACTATCGCGGTGCTTGTAGAGCCGGGCTGCCAGCTTACCAATCCCATCCCTCCGCCAGACCTGTTGCCACGTCCGGTACGGGGAGGACTGCTCCACGATCAGGAACGACGGGGTCGCGGTGATCAGGATCGAGCGGTAATGCCACCAGATTATATTGATACCAATTACCAATATGGTGAGGCCGAACACGAACCCCATGAGGCGGAGCAAGAGCACCTCCCAGAGTCTGCGGTTCTGGCGAGGCTCAACCCACCAGTCGGCCGGTACAAGGGGACTGATCGAGTTGGCCAGGACAACGAAGGACAGCAAGACGAGGCTGGCAGCGACGACCCACCGAAGGATCGTGATGATTCGCGAGGTTGATTCGGGAGGGATGTGGATCGTCACGCCGTCCCCACAGTGCTCCAGGGTGGCCCGGGAGCCCATCGGGATCTCGATTCGCTCGCGGATCTCGCAAGGGTCTTCGGTGTCCTCAGGCATCAACATGTCGCGAACTCCGAGGGGATAGACTGTAAAAGGTCACCGCGACTCGACCCGTTCTACTTCTGACTCGACGTAAGTCTTAGAAATTGGATCGAAAGACGTCCATTCCGAGGAGGGGGGTGACCCGTTACGCTTTTTACAATTGTAAACGGTGCCCATTTACGGCTCTCCCAGGATCGCCGCTTTCGGCACCCCCACTCACGTTCATGCTACCACCTGCGGCCGGGGGAGTCGCGGTCCTAGCGGCGGAAGAGAGGCTCCGACCAATCAGTAAAGCAAACGGCCGTTTGCTAGACGGTCGGGCCGCTTGCAGCGCCGGATGCGGTTTCCCCTTCGGCCGGTGTCTACTAATTGCATACACAAATCAACGTAAACCTTCGAGGGTGCCGCGACGGGTTGGTAGACACTCCTCGGCAGAGCGTGGGAGCGCGGATGAAAACCGGTTATGCCCGAGTCTCGACCATCGAGCAGAACCTGTACCTGCAATGCGACGCCTTCAAGGCGGCGGGGTGCCGCAAGGTCATTGAGGACACGGCCAGCGGCGGCGGCAAAAGGATAGAACCGTAAACGGTGATTTATAAATCAGACTTTACGGATCAATCGCCCTCGCCGATGAGCTACGGCGGCCGAGAGAGCCGTTCGAGGCGTTCAGCCTCGGCGAGCATCTCGGCGTGCGCGACCTGCGCCTTCTCGATGCTGGCCTGCAGGGTCTCCCGGTAGTCGTTGACGAACGTCGCGACCGCGGCGATGACCAGCGCCTTCTCCGACCGGGTCAGCTCGTGGGGAGGACGCAGGCGCTCGAGCCCCTGCTTGAACGCCATGAGCCCCGGATGGTACGCCTCCACATGATCGACGACGCGTTTGCCGGCCCCGTCGAACACGCGGAACCAGAGCGAATCATCACCGAATTCGGCCACGACGACTAGGTTCTCCCCCTCCGCGAGTATGTCCCCCTCCTTGATCACCGAGGGCATCAACCGCAGGTCACACCCGGCGGCCCAATCCTCGGATAACGTCGGTGCCATCTCCAACCGTCGCCTCTCAAACTTGATCTGCTCCGCCAGATATTTCGCCTCAACTCGCGCCGCGTGGGCACGCGCGGCATAGCCGTGCGCGACCTCCAGGTCGGCCGTCCTCACCCGCATGGCAAAGCTGGCGGCGACAAGTGAGGCGAGCATCACGAGGAGGAGGAACTCGCGGAGTCGCAGGCGGATTCGGACGGGGGGCATGGGCATGGCTAGTCCTCGCATGGCTGGTCCTCGATCGGCCGAGAACTATCAACCTCCATCTCTAATCGAGGCTTAACACCGCAGTTTTGACGTAAGTCGATATCTACGTATAGGATTTCGTTGATGCGACGGGTATATTGAAGCTTTACACATCGCACACCTGTCGGGCGGCTCCGACGGCGGTTGCCAGGCGTTCACGTTCCGGGCGACTGCCATCCTCTCACGATACCGCGTCGCGGCGTCCGTCGCACCGGGGCCGGGCGGGCCATCCACTCTTCCCGAGTCGGATCGCCGAGAGCTATCACGCATGCGGCGAACGTGTCCACAAAACGAAGGTTTAAGAGACATCGATGGCTAAGGATTCTAACGCGGGTCATCAACGGTCAGCCCTTCGGCCAAGGCGGCGTCGTTGAGGGCTTGGTCGGCGGAAACGAGAATGATGCCGCCCATCCCAGCGGCGAGCCATCGGCCGTTCAGTTCCAGGGCGGCGGCCAGTTGCACGGCGTCGTACGCCCGCAATTCATGAATATCCGCCAGTCGCATGGCGGCGTTGACCAAGGTTGGGGTAATCTCCATGATGAGATACCGCGTGGCGAGATGGCTGCGGAAGAGGGCGAGGATGCTTCGGGCACGTGCCGGAGTCGGATTGCCGGACGCCCGGCGGCGGACGTGACTTCGACCACCGTGATCCGTGCGAGATAGATCGGATCGGGCTGGCCGCGTCGCGTGAGACGGCGAACCCAGCCCGTGCCGGTTTCCCGGACGTAGCGTTTGACGACGGTGCTGGAGTCGAAGAAATAGGCGGTGGCCACGTTACCGCCGCTCGCGGATGATGGTTTCCGAAAGGGGTTCGCCATCGATTTCGGCCGGCTCCTCTTGCTCGTCGTCGATGTCTGCGGCGGCGCCCGGGAGCTGGGAGAGCAAGCCGTCGGCGAGCATTTGCCGATGCACTTCGTCCAGCCGCGATGCCATGGACATTGGTGCCTGCGTCTGTTGCCGGAGGAACGACCGCCAGGCCGCGGCTATCGCATCGTCGGCGGACGCGAAATGGCCGCTCATCACTTCGGCGTTGATTGAGCGTTCCACGTCTTGGGGTAAACGGATCATCATGGTGTTATGCTCCTTTGGTACAGATTACCATGGTTGGGGGCATTTGCCAAGCGGAGCGGCTTGGCGGGCAACCGAACATTACGGCCTTTATGACCGACTGACAAGGCGTTCGTTTCCCGTTCGGCGCTCGCAGGGGTCTGCCTCATCCCGATCTCGTGGAAAGGGCCTGGGACGACCAGACCGGCGACGCTTGGCCCGGAAGAGGCGCAATGCACCGATCCCGAGGTTGACTGCGAATAGGGCATTGTCGGATCAACTGCCCATCACCTCACGATGGGCGACCGGCCGGAGCTGCCAAGCCCTTCTTGTAAGCGGCGAGCAAGACGAAGGCGAAGGCGAACAGAATCAGCCCCCCGACCCATCCGCCCATCACAACCTTGTCCGGCGCGAGGAATCCAATCGCGAATCCGGCGCAAGTCAGCGCTGCCGCGAGCCCGGCAAACGTTTTCATCCCGTAGAGGAAGGCGAAGGGCAGATAGTGGGCACCAACGATGACCAAGCACGCCGGATAGAACCATCCCGGCCTGTGAATCGCGGCGGCGCCGGCCAATGGGAGGACGAGAGGCACGGTGAATGCAATCTGCATCCCCAGACTGCTCAAGGGGTTCGGTCGAGCGAGTGCGGCTCGACGACCGGCCATACGGAGTAGTGCCTGTGTCAGCGGGAAGATCGCTGCTCCCCCAATCGCCAGAGTCCAGAAGCCTGTTTTGGGATCGACAAACGTAGCGATCACCGAGGATACAAACCAGATCATGGCCGACACAAGTTGGCCGACAAACCCTCCAAGATAAGCGGTCCGTACTTCGCGCTGAGCTTCAGAAATGAGCATTTTTCAACCTTAGATCGCTGGATAAACTTCCCCGGACTGATGGATCTCAGGCGACCGCGAGGGGCGCTAATGACATGCATCGAGTCGCTCGGCACGCGAGTGCTCCAACTCCTTCGCTCCTCGGTATTCGGCATCCGTTTCGGATTATTGACGGTAGAGGATACGACTATTTTGTCTATAATTGAACGGATGTGGGTGCCTTTGCTCCAAACGCCATGACTGGCCACTGCAAGGATTCATTTCGCCGATCCTGAAGAGGATCGGCTGGCGGGAATGAATGTCGGTCGTGGCGAGACCAGCAGGCGACCGAGTACGTCCTCGCAGAAGCTGACGACCAGAGCAATACCCTCGAAATCCACCTTATCGGCCGTGTCGAACGGCGTGTGGCGATCCTCATGCGATCCTGTACAGATGTAAAGGATCGGTACGCCGACGCTCGCAAAAGGGGCATGATCGCTGTCGTCGGGATAATCGGCCCCGCCGAGCATCAAATTGAGGGGCGACCTGGCATCCGCGTCGGCGAGGATGTGCCCGAATTCCTTGGCCGTCTCGTTCCCCGCGATCCCTAGCCGGTTTTCGCGGAGACGACCCACCATATCAAAATTCAACATCGCCACCGTGTCTTTGATCGGGAAGATCGGATTCTTCGATACATAGTGCCGGCTTCCGATCAGTCCCGCTTCTTCGGCGGAGAAAGCGACGAACACCATACGGCGTCGTGACGGCATGGGCTGCGAGGCGAAGTGTCGGGCCAATTCGAGCATCGCCGCGACGCCCGATGCGTTATCGTCGGCACCAGGATGGGCACGAGTTCGCAGCGCCGCCGGGGCGAGGGAACTGAATTCCCCATGGCCGAGATGATCGTAGTGGGCCCCGATGACGACAAGCTGATCCGCGAGATCGCCCTTACCATCCAGGACGCCGATGACATTTTTCAGTATGGTCGAGGCCGCTTCAGGCGACCGCCGGTATTCGATCGGTTGATCATAGCTCCCATCAGATGGTCCGCTCTTCAGGCCAATTCGCCGGAACTCGGAGCGGATGTGCTGGGCCGCCAAATCGACCCCCGGCGTCGAGATGCCTCGCCCCTCCAATGTGTCCGACGCGAGGTAATACACGTCGGCCTTCAGCCTCTCGACGATCCTCTTATCCTTGGGAGGGCCCGCGGAGGCCAATCCCAGTGCTGCAAGACATAGGCTCAGGGCCATCGATGAACGAAAAGTAATTTTACGCATCCTGTTGTCATTATAGATAAAATTGACATGATTTGGAATAATCCTGCGCGACTCGATGGATTTCATTGGGTTCCTCACAGGGAGACGATCGCGGACAGACCGGCGAGTTGCTGGAAACTTTACTCAAAGTGTCAACGGATGTCACGCACGAACCACGATAAGCCCAAATTGGATTGGCGGTAAATCGAACGAAGGATCAAGAGACTTACGTATGTCAGTTTCGCCAGCTAACCAGGGTCAGCGGATAGCCGAGCTGCTGGATACGCTGGAAATGGGCGGTGTTGCCGGTGGCCAGTTCCAGGCCGTGCTCCAAGGCTATGGCCGCAATCATCGTGTCGGCGGTGCCGATGGGCTGGCCAGTTCGTTCAAGGTCGCCCGCGATTCGGCCCGCCAATTCGCCCGTGGAATCGACGAAAGGTAGGACTTCCATGGACGGAAGCGATCCGACAAAGGCGTTCAAACGCACAAAATCCTGCTTCTTCTGAAAACCCCGGATGATCTCCATGACGGTTACGGCGGAGAACGTATAGCGGCCGAATGCCCGGCGGTACGCCGTGGCGTTGCGGACGATGACCGGGTTAATGGCTTTGCCGATCTCGGACAGAGTGTCGGTGTCGAGCAACGATTTATTGACCGGGGATTGCCCGCCACGGTTCCTCTCGTCGCCGCCGCATCGCGTCGGCAACGATTTCATCAATCTCATCGGCGGCATCCCGCCAGACGCCCAAGAGCGGATCGGGCGAGTCAGCGGCTTCCGTTGCTGGCGACTTTGCCCCTGCCTCCAACTCTAAGCTCTCTAGAAGCAAGGTTGCCGCTTTGGCCATGGCATCATCGACCGACGCGAAATGCCCGCCATGGACGGCGGCCTGGATCGAACTTTCGATATGTGGAGGTAAATGGATCGTCATAGTGTTATGCTCCTTTGACTTAGCTTACCAGAGCGGGCGGGTTTTGCCAAGTCCTCCGGCATGGCGTCTGGCCGAACATAAGGTCGTTTCTGAGACGCGAGAGCGGTTCAGCCTTGGTTTGCGCACAGCTCGAGCGGACGGACACTCCGACTGACAAGGCGTCCGTTTCCCGTTCGGTTCTCGCAGGGGTCCAACGGTGCTCCGCTACGCCGAGGCCCTGGCCGATGTGCCGGCTCAGAGTCTGTCCCGGAAGCCGGATCGGACCGTTGTCGGGTGGGTGAAACCCACCGAAAGGGCCTCGCATCGGTGGGTTTCACCCACCCGACAAGACCATCTTCGACCCTTCCGGGACAGACTCTGAGCGTTGTTCTTGGTCCACCTGCTGCGGGAAGGCCCACTGGAAAGGCGCGGGCGTCGGATGCGAGGATGTCATCAGCGGTCGGCTCCGCCGGGTCGTCCGGCTGGTCTGGTAGCCGCCATCCTCTCGGTCGGGGCAACCTTCGTCTCACTTCCTCGAGAGAGCCAGGACATGAACCCGACGTCCGACTTATACTTGTTCGCCGTCCCCGGCCTGGGGATGCTCCTCGTGTCCGTGCTCGCCGTCGCCGTCTGGCGGCGGGCGTCCGGCGCCGAGTTCCGATGGTTCTGGATCGTCACGGCCCTGTAGCCGTCGATGGCCCGCATGGAAGGCTCGAATGAGGGGAGTAATCGGCGAAGTGTTCGGCCTCGACGTATCGGAGTATGAGACGCTTTGCCTGGTCCTGGGGGACACGCCAGAGACCGTGATCGCCGTCCATCTATTACGGCGGGGGCTATGTTCGGCCTTCGTAGTGGGAGAAATCAGCGACCCCGACGCCGTTGTCATCCGGTCGAACAATCTGCCCGAGGAGCCGACGGCATTCGGGACCGATGCCGTGGCGATCTTTCGAGTGCTTCATGATCTTCCCGGCTGGACCTGTGTCAACGTGGATACCGAGGTCGCACGTCAGCTCGGGCCGTTCATGGAGTCCCAGCGAGCGCGATCGGTTCGCTACTACGCCGACATTTATCACACCTTGGGCCGAGCCGCTGCCACGTTCGCCCACCCGGCAGTGCGTTTGCTCAGACGGGATGACCTGGGTCTGCTGGCCACGGCACCGCTGGAGGTCCGGGAAATGGCCATGGGGTTCGGATCGCTCGAAGGACTCCTTGATGAGGGCTTTGCTGCCGCTGCGGTGGTGGATGGCGGTCTGGTGGCCCTGGCCTGTACTACGGCCCAGACGATGCGGCACGCCGATCTCGGTGTCGCCACGGCGGGACCGTGGCAGGGCCGGGGGCTGGCGACGGCTTGTGCCGCCCTCGTCGTCGCGGAGATTCACCAATCTGGCCGGTTGCCGGTGTGGAGTGCGGGCGAGGGCAACTTCGCCTCGTTGCGGGTGGCCCGGAAGCTGGGTTTTGAAGAAGTCGGCCGCCGGACCTACGTCATTCCCGTGAAAGACCAGGGCGCCGAACGATTGGGTTGCATACATCACAACATCCGAGGCTGGCACTCCTCCGCAGAGCCGGCGCGAAATCCCTCGGTCAACCGACGGGGCTCCGCGCCAGTCCCGGGATGACCCAAAGGGAACGTCAATCCCCGGGCGCGCCGTCGCGATTGCGATGGCCTTTTGAATGGATCCCGGCACACTGATACAGGCCGGAGATACGAACCATCCCCTGGCGGACGGATCGGAGATGAGGCAATGGATCGACGCAAGTTCTTGAAGAGGCTCGCCCTGGCCACGATCGGCGGGACGGCGGCCGGCGGGGCCTATCCCTTCCTCGAAGCCAAGTGGTGCCGGGTGACGCGGCGGACGATCGCGCTGCCGAACCTCCCCGAGCCGTTCCGCGGGACGAGCGTCGCGCTCCTTGCCGACGTGCATCATGGGCCGTTCGTGCCGCTGGCCTACATCCGGCACGTGGTGAGGATGACCAACGCACTGCGACCGGACCTCGTCCTCCTGGCCGGGGACTACGTGCATCATTCCGACCACTACATCGAGCCGGGGATCGCCGAGCTGGGCCGGCTGAAGGCGCCCCTGGGGCGGTTCGCGGTGCGGGGCAACCACGACAATCGTCATTTCGCGCCGATCACGCGGGCCGCGCTCGCCGAGGCGGAACTCCCGGACCTGAATAACACCGGGATCTGGCTGGAGCGCCGCGGGGCCCGGCTGCGGATCTGTGGTGTCGGCGACCTCTGGACCGACGATCAGGACCTTCATGCCGCCCTGGGCGACGCCACCCCGGACGACGCCGCGATCCTCCTGTCGCACAATCCCGACTTCGTCGAGACCATTCGCGACCCCCGCGTCGGGCTGGTGCTGAGCGGCCACACTCACGGCGGCCAGATCGTCGTGCCCGGCTACGGCGCCCCGATCGTCCCCTCGCGATATGGCCAGAAATACCTCCACGGACTCATTCAGGGCCCTTGCGCCCGGGTCTTCGTCAGCCGGGGCGTCGGCACCATCAGCCCGCCGGTCCGCTTCCTCTGCCGCCCGGAGGTCGTGCTCATGACGCTCGTGTGAACATGTCCTACAAGAAGGACGTCCCGAATGCGGCGTGGAGCGCCGAGCGGCGCGCAGGAGTGCGGGGGAGTCTCCCGAGCCGACGCCCAGCCGGCGGATGTCGTACGGGTCGAGGGAATCGGCGCGGTTGATCCCTTCGAGGGACGCGAAGGCGATTCGATAACCGGCCTCGGCGGCGAGGGCCCCGGTCCGCGTCGTGTAGGAACCCTGCCATCCGTAGGGATAGGCCAGCGCCGCGACCTCGCGCCCGAGCCGGCTTTCCAGGATACGCCTGGACTCGGTCAACTCCCATCGCTGGGAATCCTCGTCGAGCCCGGCCAGCTTGCGATGGGAGTGCCCGTGCGAGCCGATCGTCAGCGAACGATCCGCGCCGGCGAGCGATCGAACCTGGTCCCAGCTCGTGAACAAGGTGCGGGCCAGGGATTCGCCGTCCATGGCGACTTCGGCCCTCGCGAAGAGCTGATCGAGGAACCATCGCTCGTCGGCGATGCTGTCGTCGAGGAACGCACGGATGATCGTCATGATCGCCGCCGATCGCGGCATCAGCTCCAGGTCGATGGAGAGCGGCGATGCGACGTCGTCCGGACCCCGCTCGAGTCGGAACGCCGGCACGCGGGTCTGCTTGATCGCGTAAGCCACCCGGTCCCACCACGGCAGCCTCGGCGATTCGAGGAACGCGGTGGGGAGGAAGAACGTCGCGGGGACGCCCTGTTCGCGGAGGATCGGGACGGCGACTTCGAAGTTGTCGCGGTATCCATCGTCGAAGGTGATCAAGGCGACCGGCTCGCGCCAGGGGGCGCCCGAGTCGAGCATCGCGAGCAGCTCGTCGAGGGCCAGGATCCGGACGTGTCGGCGCAGCCAGGCCACCTGGGCGCGGAACGCCTCGGGCGTCGCCGAGATCACCGGATCGTAGAACGGATCGGCGGCCGGATCGGCGATCCGGTGATAGGTTAGGACGACCAGCGCCGGCCGCGCCGAGGCCGCCCTGCG
The DNA here is from genome assembly GCA_963777695.1 of uncultured Planctomycetota bacterium. Lineage (GTDB taxonomy): Bacteria > Planctomycetota > Planctomycetia > Isosphaerales > Isosphaeraceae > CAVZRC01. The sequence goes on along the minus strand of CAVZRC010000004.1, from coordinate 2,206,288 downwards.
CTCGAGCAACCCGAGCAGCCCCAGCCGCCCGAAGCCCCTGGCCAGGAACTCACGCTTGTTCGGGATGCCACGGAGGATCTTCATCAGTAGGGTGCTCTGCGAGCACCGGTATGAGTAGGTGATCTCCAATCACCGGCGATTCACCGATCGTGCTCCACGACCGCCCCGCCCGAGCGATGGATTTCACCCCATCCTACCAGGATATCGCGGAAAAAGCCCAACTTCGGAACGAGACGGATCGCGGCGCATGGCGCACCGGGATAGAATGGATCGCGACGTTCGAGAGACGTAGCCACCCTTCAAAGTCTTGAGGCATGTCGATCGGAGCGGAGGACGGGACCATGGCCACGGTTGGGCGTGTCGGGGATGGCGAGGGCCCTCGTGATGACCGGGGAGATGTCTTCCCCGCGCTGGTGCCCTATTTGATCGCCGGGGCGATGCTCGGCGGAGTGGCGGGGAGACTCATCGCCGGCCTGCTGGGTCGAACCGGCGACGCGCCGGCGATGGCGACGTTCGGAGCGTCCGTGGGGACGATCATGGGCCTGTTCGTGGGCCTGGGCCAGGGTGTCTGGCGGCCCGGTCTCCCGACGGCCGCACCCGCGCCGCGACTCGAGCCGGTGCATCGGTCGCCCGACTCGCCACAGCTCTGGGATCCCTGGCTCGATAGCGGTCGCGATGCCGAGTGGTCGGCCGCGCCAGACCGGCCCGAGCCGGATCTCATCGCGGAGTCGCCGGCCGTCGTGCAGTGGTCCCAGACCGTGACCGCCGTGCGTGCGCCGGTCCGGCCCCGCGTCGTCTCGCGCGAGACCGGCGAGGCCATCGTGCTGGAGGACGAGATCGGCGCCATGGTCCAGGCCGACCGTTGCGGACTGATCGTGATCGGCGGCGGCCCCGGATCCGGAAAGACCACCGCGCTGCGACATCTCGCCGCGATCTTGCCGCCCTGGACCAGGGACCGGATCCGGTTGATCGATGAGTCCGGCGACCCGGTCGTGGCGTTCGCCGGCACGGTCGGCCGTCTCGTCATCACGGCCGCGGAACGGAACCCGTCCCAGGCCCGCGTCACGAACCCGGAACTGGCCCCGGGCAATGAGATCATGGCGTCACCGACGGCCCGCTGTTCCTGGTATCACCTCGCCCCATGGGACAAGGACGACCTGATCGAGTACCTGCTGGCGACCCACCGCGACCGTTGCGCCTCGGTGATGGTCCGATTGAAGGCGTCGGACGATCTCGACTTCCTCTCGGGCATCCCCGAGCTCTGGACGATCGTGCTCGACCGCATGGCGGCCGACGAGTCGATCGGCGACGTCCGCACAGCGATCCGGCACGAGGTGACGGAGCGGCTGAACGATCCCGTCCTGGAGGGACGCCTCTCGACCATCTGCCTGTCCTCTTTCCGGCTCCGCACGAATGGTGACGTGACGTGCCCTCTCACCAAACTGGCGGGGGAAGGGTCGCTCGGCGAGGAGCTGCTTCCCTTGGTCCGTCATGCGCCGATGCGGCTCTTGCTGGCCGCCGACCGGCTCGCCGCCATCATCGGGAGTGGCCGCGTGATCGGAGACCTGGCCCCACGGCTGCCTCGCAAGCTGGTCGGCGAGACGGCGCGGCGGATCGCCGGAGACGTCCCGGCGATCCAGCATCTCAACGAGTGGTTGAGTCAAGAACGGTGTCGGACGGTCCACCCCCTGGCCGCGAGCCTGCTCCATGCCACGACGCCGGGCTGGCGCCCGGACCCGGATCGTCTGCCTCGCCTGGAGGGCGCCTACCTCGACCAGGTTGCCTGGTCCGGTCTGAACCTGGCCGGGGTCAACCTGCGCGATGCAGAGCTGAGAGGAGCCGATCTGAGCGCGGCCAACCTGGAAGAAGCCCTGTCAGACCGGGCCCAAATGTCCCGCGTCGATCTCCACGGGGCCTTGCTGTACTTGTGGCGAGCAGATGAGGCCGATCTGGGCGGGGCGGATCTCCGATGGGTGACCGCGAATCATGCGCGGTTCCCCGGGGCTAACCTGGCCGGCGCGTCATTGATCGAGGCCAACCTGCGGTACGCGGACCTCCGACAGGCCAATATCGAGGGCGCCGACTTCACCCGGGCGAATCTCGAGGACGCGTCACTGGCCGGGCTGAAGCTCCGGTCGGCGCGGTTCGACGGGGCCCGATTCGGCGGTGCCAATCTCACCGGGTGCGACCTGGAAGAGATGAAGCTGCCGGATGCCGACTTCCACGATGCGATCCTCATCGGCGCACTCCTGACGAGTTCGGAGATGCCGTACGCCAATTTCCTCGGGGCCGATCTGCGCAACGCCGGGCTGGCCGAGGTCGAATGGCCGGGTGCGTGCCTCCGCGATGCCGACTTGCGGGGCGCGACCTTCCACCTGGGCACGTCGCGCAACGGGCTGGTGGGCAGCCCGATCGCCTGCGAGGGGAGCCGCACCGGCTTCTACACCGACGACGACCACGACCGGGACATCAAGCCCGCCGAGGAGATCCGCAAGGCCAACCTCCGAGGCGCCGACCTGCGCGGGGCCAGGATCGACGACGTCAACTTCTACCTGGTCAACCTCCGCGACGCCCTGTATACCGAGGACCAGGCCGAGCACTTCCATCAGTGTCGAGCGATCCTCGACGACCGTATCCGATAGGGGCGGCGAAGACTGACAAGGCGAATTCGGAGCCGCGGTCGTGCATCGGCCCTTCCTGGCTGATCCGCGCTTCCCGATCGAAGTCATGCCGCGGGGCTAGTAACCAGGTCGAATTCCGTGATGGGCTGCCAACCTGGGTCGATGGAGGCTGACTGCACCTGCCTGACGTCGTAGAGTAACTCGACGACGTCGCCCTGATGGGCCAATCCATTTCGTGACCACTCCGCCCCGGAGTACGCCTCAGTCGAGGTACCGACCATATCCGCGACCTTGAGTTCGCTGACGATGGCACCTTCTTCAATCAGGAGGACGGATCGATCCTGGAGGAGGAAGGCTTCCGCGGCGTTGACGGGGATAATCCCGATTTCGAGCGGTTGCTCGAAGGATTCACCCCGAAGGAATCGGGTGGCTGCGGAAGGCATGACGACCAGTTCGCGGTTCGTCAGGAGGAACAAGTGGCCTTGGGCCGAGAGCAGCGTGTAAGCCGTGCCCTGAAGACCGCCGTAATTCATGGCGATCGGCGTCTGATCCTCCAGGACATCGCGGATAAAGAAGATCGCACGTTCACGGTTCACGCAAGCTACGGCCAACGGATGGCACGAGTCGTTCAGGGAACAGACGTCAACGATATCGTGACCTTCGAAGTGATGACGAACCATGGGACCTGAAGGCGATCCATGGGCAAAGTCGAGAGCCATGACACCATCGCGTCGGCCCGCCGCGACGAACACCTCCCCATCAAGGTCGTTTCCCAGCCGGATGAGCTTGTAGAAGTTGAAAGGGACTCCGGACGGAGAGCCGATCTGAGTGCCGAGCCGGCCGTCGTTGACCTTCAACATCAAGAGCCCTTGATCGGCGATCGGAGCCAGAAAAGCACCACCACGCGAGGCCACCACGCCGTCGGCGCCCCCGATGAACCGATGATCGTAGCAGTCCAGGTCATCGCTACCCTGAGTCGACTGCCTCGCGACCACGACTTCGTTCCTGGAGCTCACGGCGATGAGGTCCCCGACGAACGCGACCTCGTTGATGGCATCTGTCGCGAGTTGCATGGACAGAATCCTTCGCTGACCTATCTCGGACGGGCCGGGGGCTTCGATCAGAATTACACCATCCTCCCCGCCGAAGCACAGTGTATTCGTCCAGGGGCATTCGCCGACCCAGCTTACCTCGCAAGGGGCCTTGTAAAAAATCTTGCTGATTTTGTTCATATCTGCTTACCTCTCGACAGCCTCTTCCGCTGGTTCTCGCTAATCAAGCCCGCCTGCTCCATCTTCTCCAGCGATTCCCTGGGCGCGGGATATTTCCTCACGGACTTGTCCCGATCGAGCCGCATGATCGGCCAGGCAGGGTAGCCATGCCAGGGATGATCTCCTTGAGGCAGGGGAAATTCGGCGACCTGCTCCTCCCGGGTCCCCAGGCTCATGACTGCTCCCTCCGGGTCCAGACGCAATCCGTAGAGGTAGCCTTTCTCATTCGCGAGATCGTGCAAGTCGGCCAGATCGAAGACGGCGAATTCCTCATCATGGGTCATCTCGGGTAACCACTGCGCGTCTTTCGAGTATCCTGCCTTGTGATGCTTGTCATAGAAGAAGTACTGGTGACGGCTCCGCTCGCTTCTCTGCGGATGGAGCGGTCCGGGATATTGTCCATTGGACATCGATAGCTGCCTACAATCCTGTGATTGGCGCGTTCCGGAGCGATTCCGGCTCCCATTCTATCGGACGATCTGGGCTATGACGAGGACGAATGATCGGTCCGTATTCAGCATCCCTGATCCTACGTATAAGCGTAATCCCCCTCCAGGGGCGTAAGGTGGAAGGTCGCATCCCTCGGGATAACCCCCTGGCGATCGCGGATGTGGAACTTCACCGCAAACCGAGAGGTGTATCCGCTCCGGCCGAGCACTCGACCGTCCAGGGGGTGCTGGCGTAGGCCTGGGCGAGGTCGGCACCCTGGCGGGCCAGTTCGCGGGTCAGGGCGATGACCGACGCATGCCAGGCCGTCGGATCGATGTCATCAAGCAGCAGATCGACGAACTTCCCGGTCCGGGTGCGTCCCTGGTCCTTGGGAATCAGGTTGAGCACGGCGAACCCGCACAGACGCCCGTCGGCGTCGAGCAAGTGCCAGCCCGACATCACCTGGCGCGGGAAGCGGAGGAAAGCGTTGAGCCGCTCCGGATCGCGGCGCGTGAAGATGACGTGCGCCTTGGCCCGCTCGACGATGGGCATGATCTCCGCCCCGAACGCCGAGACCTTCCGCAAGGTGATGCTCGCCCGCGGGCCGGCGGCGGGACGAATTAACCGGTTCGCGACGTCGCGCGCCAGCCGCAGTCCGCGCTGCACGGGGCCGAGGCCGCCGCTCCGCAACCAGTACCCCGCGCGGAGGACCCGCGTATAAACCGGCACGAGGCTCCGCAGCTCATAACCGGCCCGCTCGCCGACCACCAGCGCCGCCTGGCTGACACCCAGTCCGAATTGCGTCCCGACCCCTGAATGCGCCCGTCGCATCAGGCTCATCCCGACGGCGCGGTGCTCGGGCGAGCCCAGCCAGTCGATGATGTGGATCGTCGGCACCCGCCCGCCCGAGGCCGCCAGCACCTGGCCCTCGAAATCAGTCCGGCACAGCCCGAGATGGCCGACGATCCGCCCCGCCTCGTCTCGCGCGACGTAGCTCCGGGCGGTGTCCGGGTCGATCCCGTCGCCATCCGGCTCATCGGGCTCCAGGTACTTCCAGCGGAGTACCTCGGGCGCGGCGAAGTCGGCGTCCGCCGGCGCGTGGAACCCCGCGGTCAAGAATCGGCTCAGCTCCGGCAGGTCGTCCAGGGTCAGCGGGCGGATGTCGCGGGGCATGCTCACGTGGCCGACACAACCTTTCCTATCACTGGCGGTTGCTCATCCAGCAATTTCAGCAGTGACGCCGCCGCGTCGAAGGCATCGTATGGCGACCAGATCGGATAGGGCGTGCCGATCTCCACCAGCGGAACTCCTTCATCGCAAGCCAGATCGACCACCAAGAACTGAATCAATCGCATCTTATCAGCACGCGGGAGCGTCTGGAGCATGGGCAGCAATTCGGAGAGACTCATCGGGACCTCACATCTTTCTACTTGGCCGGCGAGGCCTTTCCCGTCACCTTCCGGATGAACGCCACTTCCTTGGCGTCATACGGCGTGCCGTCGTTCCGGAAGATGTCGTGGAACCAGACCGGCGGCTCGGCGGCGTAGGGCTTCTTCCACGAGTCCCACGGGTAGATCGTCTGCGTCTTGCCGGCCACGAAGCCCCAGTTGTAGGCACCGACGTGCTCCGCCTTCAGATAGGGGAGGATCGGGTCGAAGGTGCTGCCCATCGGCCGGGCCATGTATTCGGTGCAGAGGATCGGCCGCCGGTATCGCTTCAACGACTCGACATCCTTCTTCAACTCGGCCAGCGGGCGGTAGTTGTGGAAGCTAATCACATCCGACTGCGTGAGCATATAGCGGTTCATCGGCGATAGCTTGTCCGGGTCCGACAGGCTGCCGATCCAGACGCCCGCCGTCAGCGGCTGCGACGGTGCGACCTCGCGGGCCCAGGCGAACGTCTTCTCGAGCAGGGCCAGGGCCTTCTCGGGCTTGCCGGGCGGCTCGAGCCGGCCGTAGCTCGATCCGTTGGTATTGTCCGGCTCGTTGAACAGGTCCCAGGCGTGGACGCGGCGGTCGGCCTTGAACTCGCCGAGGACCCCGGCGACGTAGCCCTTGAGCGTGTCGTACTTCCTGGGGTCTATCAGGATCCTGGCGCCCGGGCTCTGTACCCATCCGGAGTTGTGCAGCCCTGGCTTCGGCTCGCGCTGCTTGCCGACCTGGGGGAACGGGTCCCAGACGGCGTCGAACAGCACGAACATCACGCCGATGTGGTGGCGATCGGCGATCGCGAGGAATTGCTCCATCCGCGCGAGGAACCCCGGCGCGTCCTGCTCCCAGAGCATGTGGTGGAGGAACACCCGGACGCTGTTGAAGCCGAGGCCCTCGGCCAGGCCCAGCTCCCAGTCGATGATGATCGGGTCGAAGGTGTCGGCCTGCCACATCTCGAGCTGGTTGATCGCCGAGCTCGGCGCGTAGTTGCAGCCGACCAGCCAGGGATGCGCACGACCACTCCGCGGTTTTCTCGATCGGCCACGGGCCGGGCTCGGCGGACCGCGCCGGGGTAGAATTCGACAGGATCATGGCCAGGCTCAGCCAGACGAGCAGGGCAAGATCGATTCGTCGCTTCATGACGTTGGCCCTTCGGAGCGCACTTCCTCGTTCGACCTCGAATCCGCCACCGGCCCCTCGGTAGAGAAGAGCTTCTTGATTTCTTCGAGCGATTTCGTCGGTCCTTTCCTTGCCCTGAGTTTGCTCTCGTCCAGATAGGCCATGAAATCGGAGTTCGAGCGGAGGGCTAGGACCTCCTGGTCGCTTTCATCGACGGGAACTAATGCATCGCGGGAAAGCCTGATCTCGTACGCCATGATACCTCCTCGGATACCCACGGGAGAGTTCATCTTATCCGCTCCTCTCCGCCGAGGCCATCTCGGGAGATGACGTTTCGCCATGAGATCGGCCGGACGAGGATGCTGGCACCGAGCGCCCGATGCCGACGCGGTGGGAGATATCCTGTGACCGAAGTCGGTCGTCAGGGTCATCTCCCCATGTGGGGATCATTCTGGTAAAATCCCGGCGAGACTGCGAGAGACGAGGCGGTCCGCCGACGACTCACTGCGCCGCCTCCCGACGCCCATGATCGATCATCAACACGGAGGTTTCGATGACGAGGACTGCGCACCGCACCCTGGCGTTCGATTCCCTGGAGGGCAAGGTCCTGCTCTCGACCGGGATGGCCGATCCGGCCGCGACCGTCCACAGGGCCGAGGCCAAGCATTTCCTCCTGAACGGCACGCTGAAAGGTATCCCTTACGGATCGGTCCATCAGAATGGAATCGAGGTCTCGTCGTTCACCCTCGCGGGCAACGCGTTCTCCATGGGCAAGGTCAACGGCTCGCTCGGCCTGGCCAACCCGGTGATCGCCCCGGGCAGGGAGCCGAACCTGAGCAACGCGACGCTGACCCTGTCCGACTCGCGAGGGAGCGTCCAACTGACCATGGCCGCATCGCCGTCGAACCGTTATGTTTTCGTGGTGACATCCGGGGCGGGCAGCTATGCGTCGGCCTTCGGTTCGGGGACGGCCATCATCGCCTACAGTCCCAGGCTGCACGAATACCTGATCGCGCTCCGTTCGAGCACCTATTGAACGGCGGCCCGCGGCGGACGTCGGGCCGAGTCGCGCCCGGTTTCTTCGAGGGTCGTGGTAATCGCCCGAGTGAGCCGAACCGAGGGCGAAGAGCCCCGGTGCGGCCTCGGGCTTCGCGTAACCGCTGGACCCGGTCGTGCATCGACTTGGATCGGAGGTAGCGACCGCCTTTCGCATGTGCTCTCCCGACGAGATATACTCTCCGAATCGCCATCACCCTCGTGATCGCTATTCCGGAGGCTACCATGGACCCATCAGCCGAGACGCTCGCGAGCGAGAGTTGCCCCCCCGAAGCTTCCCCCCGTTCCGCCCGCGGGGGCCGGCGATCGCCCGGATACCGCCCCCCACCTCGATGCCGTGCTGGACCTTCAGACCCGGTTTCTCTACACATTCACCTTCAAGGTCGCGGGAGTCGTCGATGCGTTGAAGGCCATGTGCACCGAGGTGATCGAGGGGCGAGCCCTCTGGGGCTGCGCCGAGCCGCCCTTCCATTACAAGGATGAGCTCCTCGACCATGTCGGGCGATTCCTCTTCCCAGATACCGGCGCCGGCCAATGCGAGGGCGAGTCGTCTCTCAAGGGTTGCGCCTACCTCAAGCTGTCTGACGCCCAGGCGAATCATTGGTTCCGGGACCTCAAGGTCGTCAGGACGAGAGGCGTCAATGCGGGCGGGAAGGGAGAGGAACGCCACGTGGTCACCCCGGTCGCGGGCCCTCGCTTCGAGGTATTCCTCTCGCCCCAAGGCGTGGGGGTCCTGTCGATAGCCCTGGCCCCGAAGCAGGCGGGGCTGACGCCCAAGGAGACGACCGAGTTCAATTATCGGATCGCCCAGTATCGCCGGCACCCCATCGCGACATTCCGCAGGCGGCATCCCGCCGATGATCCCGCGACGTTCGACCGGCTCGCGCCGGAGAATCGCGAGAGAGTCCCGGCGGCACCCGCATCGGACGCCCCGCTCGAGGATCGCCTCGGCGCGCCGGGCGGCTCGTTCGCCCTGCCCGAGTTGATCGGCGTGCTGCTGAAGCCCTTGTTATCGCACGGCCTGGCCCCGGTGGCCGAGGGCCTGAAAGAGCTGACCGTCTACACGGTCGTTCGCTTCGGCCCCGAGGTCGATTTCGGCGACCCGACGGTCCGCGACGCCCTGGCCCCGTTGCTTTCGTCCCTGGCGCAGGTCGAGGAGGAGGGCCACTCCGGCGCCGCCCGGCCCGCCGGCCGTCGCGAACGCGGTGCTCAATCGGCGGCATTGGGCGGCCGTCGGGCTGCTGGGGGCCGCGCACCTGGTGGCCGATCAGCCGCCCGAGCCTACGCCCCAAGGATCCCGTCGCGTCAACTTCAACGATCAGAAGGTCCCGATCGTCCGCGATAAGTACTTCATCCCCTTCTTGGTAGCCCTCCAGCAGAGGCTCGCCCTGAATCGGGCGATCGCCGAGGCCGCCGCGATCCTCTTCTACCCGCCGGGCCCGACCCTACGGGCCTGGCCCGCCTCCACGCCGAGGTCCTGGAGTGGGCCATCGGCGGCCAATTCACCCAGGTCAGCAACCGGCATGCCCTGCACCGCTACTACAAGATCGCCCGCGAAGGGCTCGACGTCGCCCACGCCTGGCGCGAAGTCCGCCGCGCGATTTCCGACGTCAACGCCGAGTACGCCTCCGAGCGGATGAACAGGGTAACGGTGAGGATGGAGCAGAATCTCGATGTCCTCCGCGAGATCGCCACGAGTGTCGGCCGCGTGACGACCGACATGCACGGCAGTCTCAGCTACTTGGCCCGTGCCCAGGACGCCGTCGAGATCGTCTCGATCTTCTTCGTCTCCGTCTACGCGGCCCAGCTCATCTACATGCTCGCCCCGGAGGACCACCCGTACCGCGGCCTCTACGTCGCCGCCTCCGCGGCGATCGGCGCCGTCGTCCCCGGCGTCATGTCGCGGTGGAAGCGTTTCCGATGGGTCGCCGGCCTCGCCCTCGCCGGGTTCATCATCGCCGCCGCTCTGTTGACGACCGCCATGCCGGCCCCCTCCTCGCCGGCCGCTCACCGCCGCGACTGGACTCCGTGGGTCGTCTGGTCAACGGTCCTCGGTAGCATCGCCACGATCACAATCTGGCGCGCCTCCCGGCCCGACCCGCACACGCCAAAGAGCGCCTCGCCCCCGGCGGAAAGGCGGCCCCGATAGGGGGTGTTATGAGCGTTTCCCGGTCCCGTGGGCCGCCACTGCGAGGCCGCGCATCCGATCGCGGGTTCACAGTCTCCGCCTACAACCTATGATACCGAGATTGGGAGCCAACTGTTCATAATACACCTTGGGGTCATGGAGCAAACTCCCCCAGGTGTCGATCAGAGAATGATCGGGCGGATGACTTGATCCTCGCCGGGTCGAGCCGGGCGGCGGGCCGGCACAAAGCCCTTTCTGGGGCGGCGATGCTCGTTTAGAATGAGTTGGAATGAGAACTCGAAGACACCGAGGCTCTGGCGGCGTGATACCCGATGGGACGGCAACTGTATGTCGGAATCGATCTGGGCACGACCAATACCACCTGCACGGTCGGGACGATCGACAGCAGGGGGCGACTGAATTGTTCGCACCTCGGCATTCGCCAGTTGATCGGCCATCCTTCGGGACCGAATGCCTACGCGGAACGAGATATCCTGCCTTCGGTCGTCTGCCTGACAGACGATCGTCGGGCCTATGTGGGAGAATACTGCAAGTTCCTCGGAGTGGACCTCGAAGGCGCCACCGTGGTCCGCTCCATCAAGCTGCAGATGGGCAACCCCTCATGGTCGGTGCGGGCAGGCCCGCTCCAGTTTCGCCCGCATGAGATCTCGGGGCTCATCCTCCGGACCGTCTTCTCCAGCCTGCGTCGAGCCTACCCCCATGATGAGATCGCATGGGTCACGGTGACGATCCCCGCTTCGTTCTCCTCGGGCATGCGGAGCGACACGCTCCACGCCGCCGAGTTAGCCGGCTTCGACCCACGCCGAGTGCAACTCCTCGACGAACCGGTCGCCGCGCTGTTCAGCATCTGGGACCCGGAGAAGGACGCGTTTCCGAACCTACCGGCCCGCGCGAACGTGCTCGTCTTCGACATGGGCGGCGGTACTCTCGACGTCAGCGTCATGCACCTATCGGCGGAAGAACGAAAGGTGCAGGTCCTGGCGACCTCCCGCTACAACGAAGTGGCGGGGAACGACATGGACCTCGAGATTGCCGCCCTGATCCTCAAGAAGGCCCGGGACCACCCGCGATACAGTCGCTTCCTCGAATATGACCCCGACAATACCGATCAACTGGGCCGGCGCCGGCGGATCGGCATCGGTTTGCTCGAAGCGGCCGAGCGGGTCAAGCACGACCTTTCCGAATTGCTGGAAGAGGAAATGAGGCCCGTGAGCCTGGATCGCTATATCCGGGAGTTCACGCGCCGCGGCACGATGATCCGCGCCGACCTCGAGAGGGAGTTCGCGGGAGAGGCGGCCACACCGGGCGTCGTCGAATTGACGGTCCCCGAACTCCTCGAGTGCCTCGAGCCGCTGCTGACGCTCGCAAGAAACCCCGAGGATGACCGGAACATCTTCGTGCCCATCGACCAGGCCCTGGAGCGCGCAGGCGCTCCCCGTCAGCGAGATCCGCCATGTCTATCTGGCCGGAGGCTCCTCGAATTTTCCTCCGATCGTCTATGCACTCTGGGATTACTTTCATTTCCTGGCGCAGCCGCAACGCCTCGACGCATTCTTCGCAGTATCTCAGGGGGCCGTGGTCTGCACGTTCCTCCGCGAGGGGCGGACGTGGGAGATCCGCGAGACCCTGCACAACAGCCTCTTCCTGAAGCGGCGAGGGCGCCCGTTCCTGGAGGTCTTATCCCAGCCCATCCCCGTGCCGTCGCCGCCGAGGAGGCGCGAGCTGCAGGGATTCGAGTGCCCGTTCTTCGGCGCCGGCGGTCGTAGCGTCCGACTTGAGTTCTTCCAGGGGACCTCGGCCGACGACCCGTTCATGACCCTGGCGCACGTCGAACGGCTCGAACTCGCCCGCGCCCTCGCGGAGGAGAGCCGCCTGGTGAGCGTGGAGGGCTCGCTCGACCAGAATAAGGTCTTCCACTTCGCACTCCACTTCGAGGACGCGCGCTCGAACGAGCTCATCCGCGCCCAGGTGGATTTCCGCTCCTCGTCCGAGATGCCGCAGCGCGGCGACGGGGGAACGCTGCCCCCGGGGCTGGTTCTCAACGGAGAACGCGTATGACGCTCGAGCAGGAACGCCTCCATATCCTCCGCTCCCTGGCGCATGAGGCGGACACGGCCATGCTCCACGACCCCGCCCTGCCCGGGGTGGTTCGACGTCTCTTCGCGGAGATGGAATCGTCGGACGACGCGCCAGGGCGGCGTGCGTCGGCCGTCTGGCGCATGAGTACGCTCGCCACGGTCCGGCGCTGTTCCGCTGCCTCCTGCAGTATTCCTACCTGCTCCACACGACGCACGAGGCGGATAGCCTCTTCCGGCGCACCCTCGACCCGCTCGAGCAAGACCTGCGGAGGCACGCGTGGCTGCGAGGGGCGATCCTGAACGAGCTGACCCGCCATGCCTACTCGCCCTACGACTCGACGCGGACCCTCGTCAACCTCATCGTGCAGCGCACCTCCGCCATCCCGGAGTTCCTCGCGAGCATCATCACCAACTCACAAGCCGCATTCGACCTCCGCCTCCGAGCCGCCCGTCACGTCGTCGAGGGCAAGAAGGTCGAACTCTATAAAGATGTCCTCGATTTCTTGCGGGAGACGAGCCGTCACCGAACCTCGGAGGCCTACAGCACCGGCGTGCGGCCGCTGGTCGAGTTGTTCGGGAGGACGGGCAAGGAAGGGCTCGCGCTCGCCGTCAGGGCCTTCCTCGACGGGGATCTCGGCCCGCACGCGCCGATGATCCTGGCCTCTTTCGAGGGCACCTTCCACGACTGGTTCTTCAAGAACAACCCGGCGCCTTCCCGTGCCTGGGTCCGGGTCCTGATCGAGGCCTGGTTTCGGGCGCCTCATGCCAGGTCTCGCATGGACATGCTCGCGGTGCTCGTCGATCACTGGTCCAACCGCACGGACCTCGCGCACTTCGTCATCGAAAAGCTCCGGCGCAAACTGCGAGACAGGCCGACCTACCTCGCGCCGGCCGGGGCGATGGCCGAACGCGTGCGCGAGTACGTGAACGCGGGCGAGGATTGGGAAGAATACGAGCTCGAGACCGCCGAACGCATCCTCCAGGCCGCGGTGACCGGCGGCGAGGCGTGGGACGCGATCACATCCGAGCAGCCGCACGAACGGATCGACGGCCGGGCCGCGGTGGCGGCCTACGCACAGGTCGAGTTACGAGGACGGCCGCGTATCCTCCGATGGATTCAGACACGGACCAACGCACGGTTCCGATCATCGGCTTACTCTTGCCTCCTCAACCCATCGCTGTTCGGCAGCCTCGGCCGGGGCCCGCAACTCGCCATCCTCCGATCACCCGGGCTCAGGAAGTTGGTGAACACGGTCACGCTCGAGCGGCTCGTCAGCGGGCGCGACCTCGAACCCGACGTGCGCGGTCGCATCCAGGAACTCCTGGACGACATGGTCCGGGACCACCGGCTGGGCCGCCCCGACAAAGCCGAGGAAGGTGAATTATCATGAACGGAGAGGGCCTTCGCGCCACCTGGAGGCGCGGCTCGCGGAGCTGGATGAACGGGAGCGAAGCCTCGTGCTGCCGTTCGATCGCCTGCAGCACAAGCAGATCTATTATGAGCGACAGGTCTTGAAGACCCGCATCCTCCAGTTCGAGGGGAAGCGTCCGGAGGAACCGCCCGACGGCGAGTCTACCTCGGGGCTCGCCCTCGGGCGTCCGGGCGCCCGAGCGCCTCGGCCGCCCCGTCATCGGCCGTGCCGGCGGTCAACCGACCGCCCCCTCGCACGAGCCCGGATCGGCAGCCGACGCGGAAGACTTCGCTATTCTCGTTCCTCCCCGAGGCCACGCCGGAGGAGGCTCACGCCACCGGGCCGCCCACCGCGGCGCCGGACTCGCACAACAAGCCGCCCGTCCCGCCGCCACCCGGGGACACCCGTCCCCGCTTCGCGTTCGACACACTGTACGTCCCCGTCTTCGCGCGGGATGTCTTCGTCTGCTCGGCCCCCTCGGACGATCGATGGGTCGTCGCGAAGATCGTCGGCCCCTTGAGGCGAGCCGGACTCCGCGTCTGGTCGCAGGCGAGCGAGACCTGGCCGAGCAGTGCCAAGCTCGAGGCGGCGCTCGAGGCGCTCGCCGCGAGCCGGGTCTTCGTGCCCGTCCTGTCGCCCCGCTCGCAGGATTCCCCGTGGGTGATCGGTGCGACCCGGTGGGCCCTCGAGCACCGCGAGGGCCGGCTCATCCCGGTCGTCCTCGCGAGCCCCGAGGCCGGCTCGGGCCTCTTCCGGCTCCTGGAGCTCATCCCGAGCGTGGATTTCCGCCAGGATCCCCCGGCAGCGTGCGCCGATCTCGCGGCCCGGCTCATCCAGGTCAATCACCATGCGGGGTGCTAACATGGCCGATTTCAGGCGATTGGAAGCCTACGTGCGGAACGCGGGCGGCCCCTGCGTGGCGATCTTCGATATCGGTACGCGTGCCTCGCGCCTCCTCGTGGCGCCGCGGGCCGTGCCGAAGGCGGTCGTGACCAAGCAGACCTTCTTCAACGACTCGAGCCTCTCGCAACTCGGCGCCGACGTCGATCGGCTCAACGAGGAGCTGCCGATCGGAGAGAGCCGGGCCCTGGAAAACGTGGTCGGGTTTGTGCAATCCTACCACCGCGCCCTGCAACGATTGGGCATCCCGCCGCAAGACATATGGGCGATCGGCACGGCCGTGTTCCGATGGCTGAAGAACCAGCGCGATGTGCTCGACTACATCCGCGAGCGCACGGGCATCGGGATCAACGTCATCCCCGATAAATTCGAAGCGGTGGTGTCCCTCGCGGGGATCTGCCAATCCCGGAAGTGGCGGCCCGGCGGGCCGGCCATCCAGCCGCAGGACCGGATCCTCCTGCTCGATCAGGGCGGCGGGTCGATGGAAGTCTCCTACGTCACGCCGGACGCCAGGGAGGACGACGTGTTCTCCTTCGACCGGCTGGGCACGATCGCATTGAGGAACATGTTCTTCACCACCAATGCCGCCGGCGAGCGCGTGAACCCGGAGACCAACCGGAGTGGCATCGTCGCCCAGACGGCACGGATCGACCAGTTCATCGACGAGACCATCCGAGCGTGGCCGGGCTATCCCGGGCTGGAAGGGCGCGTGCTCCACGCCTATGGCATCGGCTCCGCCATCACGGAATGCTGCTATCCCAATGCCAGCAATTTCGAGGTGCATAACCGGGTCTGCACCATCAATCGCATGAGGGAGATCGTCTCGGCCGCCTGCTCGAACTTCGAGACGTCCAAGCAAACCGTGCTGACCGTCTACAAGGCCCTCGGCGGACTCAAGGGGAAAGGGACCGCGGATTGGGACGGCCAGGACGTGGAGAGCCAGCTCCTGACGCTCTACGGGCTCCCGGTTTATATCAGGATACTAGAACGCTTCGGCCTGTCCGAGGTGCGCGTCTGCGGCTACGGCTTGCGCTACGGGTACTATGTCTGGAAGCATCACTTCGGACTCCCCGACGACCTGAATCTCGCGGCGCAGCAAGGCGTGGCGGATGTGGGACCGGCGCCCGATCCCGAGGTCGCGGGCGCGGGCCCGAACATTCGCACCCCCACGCCCCCCGACGACTCCATCCTGCTCCTCGCCGAGATGAAGGAGGACGAACGCACGGCATTGATCACGGTCATGGTCAAGGAAATCGAGATCAAACTTCATGACATCGTGCTCAAAGGACTACAAACCCTGGGGGATCACTGGTGGTATAAGTGCGACGTGAAACCGAAAATTCGAGAGAAGTGCGAGGAGCGCGCATTGGTCGAGAGGGGAAGATTTCCGCGGGAAGTGCTGCTGGACTTCGTCGATCTCGAATCCTTGATCGAGGCCAACTGGAAGCAATTGTTCAAGCAGAGGTTTGCCGCGGCCGGGTACGAGAAGGCGCAGGAGATGCTGGGCCCGTTGGAAATCCCCAAGGTTAACGAGCTTCGCAATCTCATCGCCCATCCCGTAAAACAGACGTATCGCCCGTTCACCGAAGAGGATGCGGCCCTCTTGAAACGCGTACACGATCACGTCGTCCGGCTCGAATCGGTCACCAAGACGGCTTCCCGTCGGTCTCCGCCGTAAATCGTCTCGGCCGTCGAGAGCGGGGCGCCATCGGTCGCGACCCGAGCGGGAGCGTTCCATTTCTGTAGGCTCACGCGGCGATCCCCACGTCGTTTGTAAGTGCTTGCCTCTCAAGATGGTTCCATCGCCCGGCCTTGTAGTACGATCGCAATAAGAGGACGGCCTCCGCACTCGTCTTATGCCAGTAGATGCTCGGCCCCTTCAACCGCAGGTTCACCACACGGCGAATCGCACTCTCGATCGCACCACTGCCGATCGGCAACTTCAACCCCGCCACCCGCGCGTAGTCCATCCGACCTTTGCCGATGTTCCGTTTGAAGTAGTCTCGCTCCCGTCTCAATGCCTGGCCGGGGCGGGAACCACACGCGGTATCGATCGCGGCTTGCACCTCCTCGACCTTTCCTTTGAGTAGGTCTCGCCGCTGGCGACCGATCCACGCTTGACGCTCCGACGCCGTCCAGCGGCGCTGTAAGGCCGCGATCTTGCCCAGATGCTCCACCGCATGATAGAAGTCCACTAACTCGCTGACCTGTTCCGGTTTGACCCCCAACCGCCGCAGCAGCGCCCCGACCCGATTCCAGATCCAACGGGCCCCATCGGCGACGAACAGGACCTGGTCCGCTGTGGTGATCTGCAATTCGCGCAGATAGAACTCCATCAATTTGAAGATCGCGTCGGGACCGCCCAGGGTCCCATCGATGACCGCGAGGAAGTCCCGGTCCATCTCCCCCTTCTCATCGACCACGTAGATGATCAGCAATTTCGGCTCGCGCCAGTCGGTGCGATAGCGGTTGCGCCCCTTGGCCGTCTTGGGACCGCGCTTGGTCGTGCGAATCCGAATCCGACCGCCGTCGGTGGAGAGGACGGCGCGACGGCCCGCGACGCTCTCTCCCCAGTTCAAGTTCCCCCCGCGCTGAGCGGCACGGGCCCGCATGGCGAACCGATAAGCGATCGCCCGAATGGTCTTGAGGTCCAGCGGTTGCCCGCGATCGGATAGGACCCGCTCGACTTCTTCCAACGAACCGAGCATCGCCACCAACTTGCTGACCTCCGAGGAGATCGCCGCCGTGCAGCGGTCATGCACGCCCCAGATCAGGAGCATCGGGTACATCCCTTTACCGGCCTTGCCGCGTTCGCAGTTGCGACTGAAGTAGGGCGCCCGGACGATGATCGGGCCGCACGCGGTCCGAAGCGTGACATCGCGTCGGCCTTGATCCTTGATCGTGTGGCCCGCCCCTTGAGCGAAGGAGCGGGCCTGGCGGCGGTTCTCCGAATCGTCGAGGGCGGCTTGCGTCGCCTCGGCCACGAGGAGGGCCGCCAGTTGGTTGGTCAGTGCCGCGATCGCACGCTCCAAGGACTCGAAGTCTTTGGCCGTACGGATCACGCGCCCATCGCGGCGTTTGGTCTCGATCTGCTGCTGGACATCCCGGATCTCGGCCCGAATCTCCGCAAGACGATCGCGCGGTTGCTCCGCAGTCTTCTCGGCCTTTCGCCTTGGGCCGGGTTTGCGCTTGCGCATGGTCGTTCCCCTTGCCACGGGTGTAGGAAAACGACGATTATTGGCGAGGGTGTAGGAGAAGAGAAACCCCCTCCACGGCACCGATTCTTTCGGAATGCTCCCACCCGAGCCGACTCCGGTCGGGCCGTGGACGCCGCCGGGCCGCCCGGATCCGCCGGATTCGAAGGCCGGTCCGCGTGGACGCTACCGAGCGACCGGACCAGGATGACCATCGAGAGGATACTCAAGATCGCGGCGCCGCCGAGCGCCGCGTAGACCCACGGCGGCAAGCCCGAGCGCCCGGGGACCTCGGATCGGTCAGGGCACGGCAATTCCGGAGGCTCGAATCGATGAGAGGGCCTCGACGCCAAGTGGGGTCGAGGTAAATCGGGAGGGGCCGCATCGCTCGGCTTCGGGGCGGCCACGTGGAAACTACCTCCGCAGGAAGAACAGAGGTGGATCTTGCCGAAGATCGCCTCTGAAGCCAACTGGGAGTGGCCCCACGCCGGGCACTTCAGGTTCCGCAAAATGGGGGCCTCCTCCGGCTCGCGGGCCTTGCTCGGATCGAGCCGCGATCAGTCGGATGGCATCCGGCCCGGCGTCATCGATCCAGTCTATTCCAGCCCGGCTCGAATTGCCAAACCGGGGCGACCCTCGCGATTAGCCGCCATCCCTCCGATTTCATAATGATGCATCATCGCTTTCCCCGAATCGCGCCGCGGTCTGGTGAACGGCGACATTCGAGATGCCCTGCCGTTGGCTCGTGCGAGAAGAGCGAGTATGATGGAGACAATCCGTCCAGTTAGGTCGGATCTGTGGGCGTCCGGCCGAGGTGATGGGAGTGGGATCATGATCCACGGAATTTATCAGATGACCCCGCGCCAGTTTCGCAAGGCGATCGACGCGGGGGTCTTCGGGGAGAATCTTGTCGAACTCCTGGGAGGGATCCCCTTCGTCATGTCTCAGAAGCCGCCGCACAGCTTCGCGTCGAGACGACTCCTCGTCACGTTCCAGGCCCTGGCCGTCCCCCCGCGCTGGGTCGTCGACAAGGAAACGACGCTCGCACTGGGCCAGTGGCGGCCGCTCGCCGATGCCATCGTGCTCCGTGGTCCCGACACGGTCTACATCCCCCGCCTGCCACGCGCCGGCGACGTCGCCCTTCTGGCCGAGGTCTCCGACACGACTTACGCCAAGGATAGTGGGCCGAAGTTGCGTCGGTATGCAAGCTACTGCATCCCGGTCTACTGGATCGTCGACCTGAACCGTCGGATCGTCGAGGTCCGCACCGGACCGTTCGGCAAGGGGAAACAGGCCGGACACGCTCATTGCGACCTCTATCGCGAGGGCGATCAGGTCCCCGTGGAGGTCGACGGCCAGGAAGTGGGCCGGATCGCGGTATCCGATCTGCTGCCGTGAGCCGGGCCGTTCGCTCGCGAGGCGACGGGCGACGGATCCTCGGGTGAGCGGGTCGATCGGGATTTCCGCGGCGGCCTTTTGGGCTTTCGAGCCGGCGGGGGCGTGGCTATGATGGCCCCTCCAAACATTCCGCGGAGCGAATGGAGTCACCCCGCCCAGGAAGGATTCCGTGAGTACGGCCAGCCCTGCCACCATCATGTCCGCTTCCAGCCCAAAAGCCCTGCCGCCGGTCCTGGGGCGCTTGCTCAGCGGCACGTTCTGGCTGGCGCTGCGGGTCCCGCTCCAGGTCGTGTTCTCGCTCTGGACGACCCGGCTCGTGCTCGAGGCGATCGGGAGTGACGGGTCGGGGGCCTACCGATACGCCTGGGGGTTCAGCTTCTTCCAGTTCCTCTTCGAGTTCGGCGCCAGCTCGGCGCTGCAACGGCAGATCTCCGACGCCTGGACCCGCGGCGACCGCGACGGAGTCGACCGGGCGATTGCCAGCGGCATGAACTTCTACGCGGTCATGGCGATCATCCAGGTGGTGGCGCTGCTGGGCGTGGCCTACTGGGGCACGCCGCACTCCGGCCTCGAGCCCAGCTCGTATCCCCTGGTCATCAAGCTGCTCTGGCTCCAGGCGATCACGGCCCCATGCTTCGGCATCTCGACGGTCGTCTCGAGCGTGCTCCAGGCGGCGCGGCGATACGACTTCCTTCCGCGATACGAGCTGGCGATCACCGTGCTGCGGTTCGTCGTGCTGGTACTGGGCGTACACGCCGGCTTGGATTTCTTCGCGATCGTCGTGGCCCAGACGGTCATCCAGGTGGGCCTGGGCCTGGGCCCGGCGCTCTGGGTGATGGTCCGCGAGCTCGATCACGTGCCGCATTTCCGCGGCGCGCGATGGGTCGACTACAAGGCGCTGGGGCAGATCAGCTTCTACATCGCCTTGATCCAGATCAGCGTCGTGATCGCCGACAAGATCGACACGACGATCCTCGGCTTCATGATCCCCAAGGCCAACCCCCATATCGCCGTGTACGACGTCGTGAGCAAGGCGTTCTTGCAGCTCCGCCAGACCGGCTGGATGCTGGCCTACCTGGTGATGCCGGCCGTCGCCAGCCTGGCGGCGGCGCACGACGACCGCGGGCTGGATCGGGTGAAGTATGACGGCACGCGGATTCACATCGGACTCCTCCTGCCGGTGGGGCTGCTGGCCTGGATCTACGCCGCGCCGTTCCTCTCGCTCTGGTGCGGCGACCGCCTGAGCTACGACGCGGGGAGGGTAGCCCCCTTGATGCGGCTGTTCCTGGTCGCCGCGATCCCGCTGGTGCTCTCGGTGCCCGTCCAGATGGCGATCGGCCTGAACAAGGTCAAGGTGATCGCCCTGGCGGCCCTGGCCGGGTCGCTGGTGAACTTGCCCGTCAGTTGCTACCTGACGTCGCGGATCGGCGTGGCGGGGGTGATCTGGGGCACCGTGCTCACGACGCTGTTCTCGAACCTGCTCGTGCCGGGCATATACGTCTTCCGCGAGCTGAGGATCGACCCACGGACCTATCTGGGCCGAACCTTGAGCGCCCCGATGGCCGGTGCCGTCCTGCTGGTCGCCGCGACCTGGATCTTGCGAACGCTCATGCCCGTCGCCGAGAGCGGGTCCGCCGCGACGATGTCCCGGACGATGCAATTGATCCTGCACCTCGCCGTCGGGACGCTCGCCTACATCGCCGGCTATCTGCTCATCCCCGCCGGCCGCGGCGACCTCGCCGCGCTGGCCGCCAGGCTGCGGCGGCGATAGGGCGTGTGTTTCGATGTGGGCGCCGGACACGACCGGAAGATTGAGAGACAGGCCAGACGTCACCGTAGTCTTGCTTTGCCGGACAAGGTAAGATTGTATCTCACGGTCTTGGGATGTCTGACGTTGTCTTACGCGGGTAACGGTTACCCGTCAAACCTTGCGAGGAGTGGGCAACCCGTGGACGGATTCCGCATCGACACCAATCAGGCTATCGGCAATGCCTCGGATCCGAGCGACGAGTCAGCCGATTGCGGGAATGGACGAAAAGCCGGGATCAAGCCGTCGATTCGCCCCGTCTTGGTCGATGATAGTGGGCGGATTTTCGAGATGACGGGCGAGCGAATCTGCATGCCGGGCCTCGAACCGGAACGCATCCTGGAGAGCTTCGAGGATGAGCGCGCCGGACGGACGCACTCCCTGAAGGACATCATCGCCTCCCGTAACAAGCATGGAATATGAGATCAGGCTCACCGCCAGGGCAAAGCAGGATCTGAGCCTCCTCCCGGATTGGGCTCAAATGCTCATGGAATCCCACCTCGTTGAACTGGCCCAGTCACCTTCGACCCTCAGTCGACCGGTTGTCTCTCCGCCCTATGCTCCCGGGGGCATGATCTTCGAGTTCGATCATGGCCCTATCGGCACCACGCTTTACCACTTCGTGGTTTTCTTCCGGTACGGTCAAGACGAGACGGAACTTGTCGTCCACGGGATCGGGCACTCCGATCTGTTGACGAGCGGTTAGCCGAACCGTGGCCGCAATGCTCCCCGGAGGGGAAAAGCGAGGGGAAAAAGGACATCGCTCATGGAGCGAGCGATGAAGACTCCCGCCGACGCCACACATCCCCGCATCACGGCACCGCCGTCGCCCCCAGGCGATGGACGATCGAACGAGCGTCGGTCATACTCGTCCCTGGAAGAATCGACGGCGAATGGGGCGTCCTATCTCTCCGATGGCGCATCGCCGTGGCTCATCACCTCGATCATCAGGGGAGTTGCATCCGATCATGAAACGAATCCGCCTGGCATTCGTCGTCTCGATGTTGGCGTGGTCCTCGTCCGCCCTGTGCAGTGCCGGGCGAGCCCAGGAAGCCAGATAAACCCGCCAGCCAGCCGGCCGCGGCGACCTCGGTGCCGGAGCCCGGCGGCGAGGCCAAGGCCGTCACCCAGGCGATCCTGGAGGAGATCGACAAGCACTCGGAGCTGATGGCCAACATCGAGTATCTCTGCGACATGATCGGGCCGAGGCTCACCGGCTCGCCGGGCCTGGACAAGGCCAACCACTGGACCCGCGACAAGTTCCGCCAGTACGGATTGTCCAACGCCCACATCGAGCCGTGGATGATCGAGCGGTCCTGGACCCGCGGCGAGGCCAAGGGCCGGGTCGTCGTCCCGGTCGAGCAGCGCATCCTCCTCGAATCGGCCGGATGGGGACCTTCGACCAAGGGCCCGACGCGCGGGCCGGTGGTCCACGTCAAGGCCGAGTCCGCCGACGAACTGACCCCCTACAAGGGCAAGCTCAAGGGGGCCTGGGTCCTGATGGCCGAGGTCTCCGTCCAACCCTCGCCCAAGCAGCCCCAGACCAACCTCGACGGCGAGATGCGCCGCCGGATGCGCGACTACACCCGGATGATGGAGTTCCGTCGCGAGCTCAAGACGTTCCTGGTCGACGAGGGGGTCGCCGGCATCCTCCGCGACTCGAACAAGGAGCACGGCCTGGTCAACATGACCACCGCCGCCAGCAACTTCACCCAGGCCGAGGTCGCCGAGGCGTTCCTGACCACCGAGTCCTACGGCCTGATCTGGAGGCTGCTCAAGCGCGGGCCGGTCGAGGTCGAGATCGACATGAAGAACACCTTCAGCCCCGGCGAGGTCGAGGTCTATAACACCGTCGCCGAGATCCCCGGCTCGGAGAAGCCCGACGAGGTCGTGATCCTCGGCGGCCACATCGATAGCTGGGACCTGGGCACCGGCGCCACTGACAACGGCACGGGCATCATGGCCGTCCTCGAGGCCGCCCGGGCGCTCAAGGCCGTCGGCGTCAAGCCGAAGCGGACGATCCGATTCGTCCTCTTCTCCGGCGAGGAGGAAGGGCTGCACGGGTCGCGTGCTTACGTCAAGGCGCATGAGAAGGAGATGCCCAAGATCTCCGGCGTGTTGATCCACGACATGGGGACCGGCAAGGTCAAGAGCATCGGGCTGCAAGGCCGATACGACCTGCGCGAAATGATGGAGAAAGTGGTCGAGCCGTTCAAGGACGCGGTCAACCTCGAAGAGTTGAGCATGCGGGTCATGATGGGCACCGACCACCTGTCGTTCCTGCCCCACGGCGTGCCCGCCTTCGCGGTGGTCCAGGATCCGGCCGAGTATCGGAAGACGCACCACACCGAGAGCGACACCTTCGACAAGGTCTATCCTGACGAGATCAACCAGGGCGCGAAGGTGCTGGCGGCGTGGGCGTACAACGTGGCGATGCTGCCGGACGTCTTGCCGCGCGACCCCAAGCCGGCTCGCCCCGGGATGTTCGAGGCCCCCGAGTTCCGCCAGCCTCGCGACCAGAAGCCGAAGTCCGAGGAGCCCAAGCCGAAGCGCGACAACGGCCGCGCCACCGCCGAGGCGGGCCGGTGAGCTCTTGCGGCGTGCGATCATCGAGTCTTGGCTCGGGAGCGCCGGAGCGATCCGCGGGGCGTCAGACCCTGCGAATCGCTCCGGTTTCGACCGTCAGGACCGCATCAGGTCACATGCTCGTGGCAGCGATCGATGTGGGCAAATTCCTCATCCTGCATATCCCGATATGTTTCTGCCTCGCCTGATGTCTCCTGGCGGAAGCGGATCGGGATGAGGGATTCCTCCTCCAGGCGCAGCCGATCCGAGGACACTAGTCGGGGCTGCCGAGCGAGGATGTCGGCGGCCTTGAGGACCAAACCGGGGGGCCACTTCTCCATATTCGATAGGATCGTTTGAGCGCGTTCGACTGCACGCGAAGGGTCTGCCTTCCACAGAGAATTCAGAGCCAAGTAATGGAAGTTGAAATTGTCCGGTTCGACCGCGGCGGCTCGTTGCAGGAACATCGTGGCGATCGGGTACTCGCCGGCTTCCATCCAGACACTGCCCCGCAGGTACGCCAGCCTCGCGGGCGGGATGCGGTCGGCATGTCTTCGCAGCAATTCCAACGCCTTACTGAAGTCCTTCAATTTTCGGGCTCGAAGCACGGATTCCAGGTCGGACATCACGTCCGCCGTGATGGGTAAGAGTTCCCCAGGAAGTGGGTCCGTCAGCGAGTAAAAATCCGCGGATATTCCATTGAGACTGGCGATTTCCTCGCCCGAGAGCCGGCCCCCCGAGTCGTCCATCCTATCGCGCAGGGCCTCGCCTTCCGGCGCCTCGTCCCACCCTTCCTGGATCGCGACGTGAAGCTCGTAGAGGGAGCGAACATATTCCAGGAAACTCGGGTTATCGAAGAATTGGCGATCGCTCATGATTCATGTCTCGTCGAGGGTCCACTCGCCGCGCGTCGCGGCGAGATCGCCTTGAAATTGGCGCTCGGAGACGGCCCGAGCTGGCACGACGTTCCCGGCATGAGTGTCATGTTCTTTCAAGATCAACGATAACTGATCGTTCACCGTTCCCGGGGCGAATGGCCCTTGGCCGAAGCGAAAGCAGGCAAGACTATTGGAGCCGGCCGCGCCCGAGAGCATCGGCTTGAGCCGCTTCGGGATGAGATGGGGAAGCAACCCCCGCCAATTCTCGGCGACTGACATCCCTTTTCCATTCAAGACCACGTCTCCTTTGTCATCCAGGTTGACGTCGGCATTCGGGTTCGGCGCGACACGCACTCCCAGTTGCTTCGAATCCGAGCCGACCTCGGGCTGTCCGTCCTCGGCCTGCTTCATCGTGCGATAGAGCGTCGGCATTACGATCTCGTTGAGGAGCGACCTCCAGGTTGTCGGATTGGAATGATTTCCAATCGCGTCATCTTATCATGGATCAAGCGATCGGACCAATCCCGCTCGTCTTCTTGAGGCATAGAGCCAGGCGAGGCTTCCGCGACAATCCTCCGAACCTTGCACGCGCCACACGGGTCTGGAGGTCGGCCCCGGCGAGGTTATTAGCGGGCGGTCACAGATCATTCGGCTCCAACCCGCGCTGCGAACGTGGATCGTTCGGATGCTCTGGCCGCACGTCCTTTACATGGACTTCGCTGCGGGGCCACCAGACACGTTCTCACAGGATCTCATGCGAGGCAGGAGAGCCTGACCTCGCGATGCACAGGCGCCGCGGCGGCGGCGCGGAGGTGGCCCGTGGTTCGCCAGGAACTGATCATCAAGGAGACTCACCGCGGCTTGTGGTATGAGGACGGCGTCTTGACGCAGGTCCTGGGCGCCGGCCGGTACCTGGTCCCCCGCGGCTTCGACCTGGGCTTTTATCGACGGCCCCGCGTGCAGGTCGTGCTGGTCGACGTGCGTCAGCGCGAATTGACCATCAAGGGGCAGGAGATCCTCACCGCCGACAAGGTCGCCATCCGAGTCAGCATCATCGTCCAGTTCCGGGTGGTCGAGCCGCGCACCGCCTTGCACGAGGTCGAGAACTACGAGGAGCGGCTCTACACCGACGTCCAGCTCGCGGCGCGTCGGTCGCTGGCCTCGATGCCCCTGGAAGAGATCCTGACCAACCGCAACCGCCTGAGTGACGACATCCTCCGCGACGTGGACACGTCGGCCGGCGGCTATGGGATCGCGATCGCGCGGGCCGACGTCAAGGACCTGATCTTTCCCGGCAACCTCCAGGAGATCATGAATCGCGTGCTGGCCGCCGAGCGGACCAGCCAGGCGCAACTCGTCGAGGCCCGGACTCGCGCCGAGGTCCAGCGGATCGAGGCCCAGACCAAGGCCGCCAACCAGCGCCTGGACGCCGAGGCGTCGGCCGAAGCCCGCCGCCTGACCGCGTTGAGCGTGGCCGAGGCCCAACGGATCACGACCGAGGCCGAGGTCCTCGCCTTGCGAGAGAAGGAGCCGGCCGCCGCGGCGTATGCTCGCCAGCCGGCCCTGCTCCGCCTCGTCGAGCTCGAATCGCTCCGCGCCCTGGCCACCTCGGCCAATGCCCGGATCTACATCGGATTCGATAAGCATGCGCGGAACGGCGACGAGCCCATCCCGGTCTCGGCACCCGAACGGGATCCCGATCGGGCCGAGTCCGGATGACCGGCCCGCGGCACGGCATCTCCATTCCGAGAATGGTCACCCCGGCCGGGCCCGCGACGCCTTCCATCCCCCCGCGGTCACGACGACCACGGCGAGCGCGAGGGCGACGAGCGTGACCATCGCCGCTCGGGTCAGCCCGGTCGGCCGATATCGCACCTCGACGCGGCTGGTGCCGGCCCCGCCGAGCGGGACGCCGTGGAGGCCGCCGTTGACCTTGAGCACCGGCCGCTCGGGGCCGCCGTCGATGCGATAAGACCAGCCGGGGTAGTAGGTCCGCCGCAGGATCAGGACGCACGAGCCGTCGTGTTCGACGGTCGCCGTGCGGCCGTCCCAGCCCACGACGCGGCTCGACCGGGCCTCCGGCCCGGTTAGCACGGGCGACCCGTCCTCGTCGAGGAACCACGCCTCGTCCTTGAGGGAGTTCCGGGACAGGGTGATGTAGAGCTCGCCCCAGCTCTTCGCCGCGAGGATGCGATTCGCCACCCAGGCCGATGGGAACGCGGACGGGTCGTGGACCAGCTTCCACGGCCCTCGGCCCCGCAGGTGGGGGACGCTCTCCATCACCCGATCGAGGGCCGGGTCGGGGATCACGTCCAGGACTTCGACCCCCGTGGTATCGTCGCGGGCCCCCCACACGCCGTGGGTCACGCCGAACCGGTTCTGCCAGCGGTGATCGAAGTCGCTGATCTGGCCGGGCGGGCGCATCGCCGACTCGATCAGGTAGTTCGGCGGCGGCGGCGTGATCCCCAGGTTGGGGTACGCGGCGGTCAGCCCCGCATCCACCGGGACGTTGAGGAGTCGTCCGCCGACCAGCCCCACGTCCGGCAGCTCGGCCAGCCGCCGCAGGACCGGGCTGGAGCCGGGCAGGCGGGCCCTCCAGCCCCACCACGCCGGCCCGATGAAGAGCAGCGCGCTCAGCTCGAGCACCGCGACGGCGACCGGCGCCCACGCGCCGACCCGCCCCAGCCGCCAGCCGACGATCGCCAGCAGCCCCAGCCCCCAGGCCAACCCCGACGCGGCGAATCGCGCCGCGATCGTCCCCGCGCCGATGCTGGCGCGGAAGTCGGCCCCTTGCACGCAGTAGATCGACCAGCCCCACGCCGCCGCGCCGACCACGACGGCCGTGGCGAGACCGCCCCAGAACCGCCGCGGCGCGATCGAGCGATCGAGGCCCCGGCCCGCCAGCAGGGCCAGGACCAGGCTGGTCAGGAGCGTGTATCGGGCTGGGGCCCGGAACGTGCCCACTCCGGGGAGTTCGAGCAACATGTCGAACCCCTCGGGCCACCATCCCGGCATCGTGGCCAGGGCCAGCGACAGCAGGCCGACGAGCCGCCATGGCGTCATGAGCCGGTCCCGCCGCGTGGCAAACCAGCCCACGAAGGCCAGGATCAGCGGGACGACCCCGACGTAGGCACACGCCTCGCCCGCCGTCGTCTTGTGCTGACCCCAGTATTCCTGCCCCGCGCCCAGCGACCGGCCCAGGAACACCTCGGGCAAGGCGAACTGGGCCCAGTGCTCGGGCGGGAACAAGTAATTCGAGAGGAATTTCGCCGGGCGGTCGAACCCCGCCACCGTCTTCAACTCCCAGGTCAGCCGCAACTGCACCGAGGCGATCGCCAGCCCCCAGGCCAGGCCCGCCATCAGCCCGAGGATTCGCCAGGCCCGCCGCGGCGACGCCGCGATCCCCGCCTTCTCCGTGCGCCCCTCCGACGGCCAGAGCGCCCGACACGAGCCGATCAACACCACGAGGCCGGCCGTCCACATCTGGATCTGGAAATGTCCGAGCGTGACCTGGGCGCCCCAGGCGATCGCCAGGCCGGCCAGCCAGGCCGGCCGGCCGGTCGCCGCGAACCGGTCGGCCAGGAGCAGGCACAGCGGCAGGTAAGGCATCAGGTGATAGAATGGCTCGTGGACGGCGTGTACCGCCTGGAAACCGCAGAGGGCGAAGCTCAACGCCGCCAGCGCCGAGCCGGCCTGGCCGATTCCCAGGCTCCGCGCGTAGGCGAAGGTCGCCGCCGCCAGCGCGACCCAGTGAATCCACATCGTCAGGACGTAAGCCGTCTCGACGTCCCAGATCCGGTAGAATAGCCAGTTGGGCGGATAGAACGCCGCGACGTGGCTCTCGGCGACCAGGGGCACCCCCAGCCCGAAGCGATCGCTCCAGAACGGCAGCCGGCCCTCGGCCAGCGAGCGGCCGAGCTCGGTCTTGATCGGCTGGTACATCAGCTCGGGATCGCCGCCTAGCGGCGCGAACCCGGCCAGTACGGGCGCGATGACCGTCCCCACCACGCAGACCACCGCCAGCATCCACGGGTTGCCGATCGTCCGGAACACGGCAGGGTCCAGGGAGAACGGGGCCGCCGGTGTCATCCCTTGCCGGCACACCCCGGGCGCGAAGAACGATAGACCCGTCATACCCGAGCGAAAGGCGAACTGGCAAGTGACTGGCGAGCTGTCTTCCGCCGAGA
Organism: uncultured Planctomycetota bacterium; assembly: GCA_963777695.1. Taxonomy (GTDB): domain Bacteria; phylum Planctomycetota; class Planctomycetia; order Isosphaerales; family Isosphaeraceae; genus CAVZRC01. Next base: position 2,177,794 of record CAVZRC010000004.1, on the reverse strand, counting down.
CTTCTGGTTCGACTCCGGGGCAGAATCCTATCGCCCGAGCCGACCGACCACCCGAACTTATCTTGAACGGGCATGGTCGAATCGTTTACCTGGAGAATGTCGTAAGTCATTGACTCGTCTGAGGATTTAGGCAGCCACAGGGAGCCCGATACCGGGCGCAGTGCTCCTGCATGATCGCGAGTGGAATCATGGCGACACAAGTCCATCTCACGGCTCTCCGACGAAAACCGGCTTCCGAGTATTTCGAAGGATTCGTCGAAAAGGTCGAAGAGGACATCGCCTACGTAACGCTCGAGAGCGAGCGCGGAGAGCGACTCCACTGCGCTTTTCTGCCGCGCCGATGCCCGAGCGTCAAGTATCAACAATGGATCACCCGTTACACGTCCGGCCATCGTCCCGCGCCCGCCGGTCCGCACCAGCCATGATTCAGCGCCGACGCATGCATCAAGAGTCCCAGCACGCCCACACCGCACGACGAGAGTCCGAGGCCCTCTCGATCGGCCCGACCAGGTCTTCTTCGAAGTTCGCCATCGCGTCGCTCCGGAACCTCTTCGACTTCACGCGGGCCAACTCGGTTCGAAGCCTGTCGCCTGCCCGGATCAGTTCCTGGCGGAGCCTGTCGACTTGCTCCGGGGAGTGGATGCTGTAATCCGGCAAGTACGTGGCATCGGCCCCATAGATGAACGGATTATTGAGCCTCGCCCACTCCTCGGCGTCCCTGCGGTCCCAAGAGCCGTGTCGGAAGGGCCGCGCGCCCAGCGCGCCCAGTTCGGACGCGTCGCCCTCCGATGTCGGCTCGACCCGCCTGAAGTAGATATCCCTGGAACGGGGCGTGTCCCGGCTGTCATCCAACACCGCCCTGCCGGTCGCGATCTCGAAGACTTCTTGCGAGACGCCGCCGTTGCACAACGCCTCGAGTTTCATCGGCTTCAATGGAACCTGGTAATCGAAGATGTCATTGACGATCCGATCGATCGCGTTGGCCTCCGCGGGGGACTTACCAACGTACCAATCATCGGCCGGGAGGAGCCTCTTGAGGTAGGCCGCAAGTTCCGCTTCGTCGCAGGGCAGGACGGAGACCCATCGCTCGCAGCCCGCCTGGCTCCTGATATGCCGCACGAGCCGACTGACAAGTGCGGACGACGGCCGCGCGATGAGCTTGTTAAACCCGGCCCAGTCGAACGACATCATCCAGACGTGAGGCATGATCGGGCCTCCTTCTGGCCACTCATCGATCGGTCGCTGCGCCTCACGATGTCTGATCGGTTGCTGATGGACTAGCAGCTCTGATCCGTGGTCCACCCGTTCCTGATCCCAGGGTCGTCCCGCTCGAGTGTCCGCACCAACTATGGATCACCCGATGCGCCCGAAGGAATTCATTTCGGCTTCAGCGGATCCGGCTCGACCGGGAGCCAGGGGTAGCGGGCGGCACGCAAGTATTTGTCCGCCATCTTTCTGTGCCAATCGAGTCGTTTGACCGACCGCCTCTCCCGATCGGGGACTTGAGCGGGCACCAGGAATACAGCGATGTGCTGGTCCGCGATCCGGGCAAACCGCTCGCGCCGCCTATCCTCGAGGGAGTGCAGCACCGCCGCACAGCCCACCGCAACCACCGCCACCGCGATCATCCACCGCCGCGTCGTCATCCGGGGCAGTCGCATGGTCGAGACCCTGGCAACTCTGGGTTCTAAACGAGGCATTACACTGGGAATTTGACGTAAGCCCTTAAACGACGTATCGGATCTCATCGATGCGATTGAAATATTCACACCTTACACTTCGGACAGTTGTAAGCCGGCCCTCCCGTGATGGCCAGACGTCCACGATTTGGGCGATAGCCATCCTCACATGATACAGCGCCGGGACGCTCGTCGCACCAGGGCCGAACGGTGAACTTCGCGAGGTGACGGTCTGTTCCCATCGCCGGGCGTCGCGTCGTCCGCTCGGAAGGCCCTCACGGCGCCTTCCGAGTCGAGCACGCGTCGTTGCCTCATCGCCGAATCCCGCGACGGGGCCGTGGGCGGTTCAGGGATCGAGTCCCACCTGCCGGGCGCAAAGGGCTCAGGAGCCCCGATCCGGCCGCGCCTTGGGGCGAGTCAGCTCGGCGGGATCAGGGCTCGTCTGGCCGGGACGGAAAGCGTCCCGGAGCCGGCGGAGCCGTTCCTGCTCATCTTCAGTCCCAGACCAGCCCGACATGGTCCATGCTGACCTCGGCCAGCAGGCGCCGGAAGCCGAGCCGGACGGCGGCGGTGCGTGCGCTCTGCCCGAGGTCCGCGTCGATCACGAGAACCCGGTCGGCGGGCCAGCCCAGGGCGCTGGCATGCTCAGCCAGGGCGTACTGGCGGACGTAGACCGCGGCCAGCTTGGCCCGATGGGCGTCGGTGATCTTCCCGGACTCGATCGGAAAATCGCCGTCGCCGTGGCGTCATGAAAGATAGACAATGGAACCAGATGGTGGGAGGCCCATGGGACGGATCGACCCGCAGACTCTCGGTCGCCTGTTCGACGAGCATGCCGCGGCGCTGGTGCTCTACGCCCGCCAGTGGTGCGACGCGCCGGAGGACATCGTCCAGGATGCATTCGTCGCGCTGGCCCGGCAAGGTTCGGAGCCCGAGCGGATGATCGCCTGGCTCTACCGCGTGGTGCGCAACGGCGCGATCGACGCATCGCGGCAGTCGCACCGGCGTCGGCGTCGCGAGCGGCGTGCCGCCGATCGGGAGGCCGCGCCGGGCGGGTCCTGGTTCGCCGCCACCGACGACCGGATCGACGCCGAGCGCGCCTCCGAACTCCTCGCCGACCTGGACCTCGAGACGCGCGAAGTGATCGTCGCGCGGGTCTGGGGCGGCCTGACCTTCGAGGAAGTCGCCCGGCTCCAGGGTTGCTCGCTGACGACCGCCCACCGACGATATCAGGCCGGGCTCGCCCGGCTGCACGCGAGGCTCGAATCCCGATGGACATCGATAACCACCGACTCGAAGACGACCTGAACGCGCTGGAACATCGCCTCTCCGCCTGGCGGCCGGCGGCCGGCGGCGCGCTCGACCGCGACCGGATGCTCTACGACGCCGGCCGGGCCGCGGCAGAAACCGACGGCCACCTCCGGGCCTGGCGAATGGCGACGGCCGCCCTCCTCCTCGTGACCATCGGCCTGGGTGGGATGCTGGCCCACCATGCGGTCGTTGCTCGACGCAGGAACGGCGGCGCAGCGATCTGGCCGCTTGAAACGGCGATCGCCGCCCGGACCGCGGCACCGGAGGCATCTCCCCCGGCCCCGTCGCCGACGTCGGTAGACACGGGGATCGAGCCCGTCTCGCCCACCAGCTACTTCGTCCTGACCGCGCGGCTGGCGAGAGATGTTCGGGACGTGTCCTCGCCGGATCTCGAGATCGAGCCCGGGCCGCACCGGCCGGCTACGGAACCTGCGGAGATCTTGCTGCAACCCAGGCTGCTGAGTCCCCGCGACGTCCAGCGAATCCTCGATCTCTGATCCCTCGGCATCCGATTTCCGTCCCCATCCGAATCGCAGCCTCGCCAGGGCGAGCCCGTTCGCCGTCCGTCTTGCCCTCGAACAGACTCATGTCTACCGGAGAATTCTCCATGATCCGAATCGGACGAATTTCAGCGTCGCGGTACATCCTCGTGTTGGCCGCTTGCACGGCCTTGGCCATCTCCGGCCGGGCTCCCGCCCAATCGGCAAAGTCCGCGGACCCTCCCAAACCCAAGGCGATGGTCGTCAGCCCCGCGGCGGCGCCGGTCCCCGCGCTGAAATATCGACTCGTGCCGAGCTCGGCCGACCTGAATCCGGGCGACGCGGCCCCGATCTACCTGCGCATCCGCCATGAGATGCAGGAAGAGGCATGGAGACAGATCAGTGAGAAACCGCCCAAATGGCTGGAGTTGCCTTTGAAGGACTTCCCGACCGCCGAGGCTCGCCAGTTCGTCGATATCTGGAAAAACCGGTTCAAACAGATTGATTTCGGCGCACATCGCAAGACCTGCGACTGGAATTACACCGTGCCCGAGCAGCGACTCGATGTGGTCGCGATCATGCTGCCCGACGCTCAGAGCATGCGGCCCTGGGGCCGGCTCCTGGCCCTGAAAGCGCGCGTGGAGATCGCCGAGCGACGCTATGACGACGCGATCCGGACCATCGAGACGGGCATCGCTTTCGCCCGTCATGTCGGTGAGGGGCCCTTCCTGATCAACGGGCTCATCGGCATCGCGATCGTCACCCAGATCCTCGACCAGTGCGAGGACCTGATCGCCCAGCCCGGCGCCCCCAACCTCTACTGGGCCTTGACCGCGTTGCCGCGCCCGTTGGTCGGCCTTCGCGACCAGATGGAGCTCGAGGCCAAGCTCTTCGAGAATCTGATCCCCGAGCTGTGCGAAACAGAACTGGCCAAACCACGGACCCCCGCCGAGTGGGCATCGCTACTTGGCGCGGATGCACGAAGGGCTCGTCAAATGGAGCCGCTTCGACCTCCAGCAAGGCGATAATCATCCCGGTTGAGGGAGCTTGCCGCGGGGGAACTCACCGGGTTCAAGTCCAAGGCGTTTCTCGCCGCGAAGGAGCATCTGAAGACGGCTCGCAAGCCGACCGACGAAGGGCTCGGCACGATGCCCGAGGATCAAATCGTGGCGCTCTACGTCGCCGACGCCTATCGGGGACTATGGGACGATTATTTCAAGAATAGCTATCTCCCGGCACGTATCGGGATCTCGCAATTTGCCGCTTCCGAGCAGGGCCGCATCGCCGCGAAGCAGGGCCCCTTCATCCTGTTCGTCCAGTATCTGCCGTCGCTCCAGGCGGCAACGATGGCCGAACTGCGGATCGACCGACGCGTCGCCGCCTTGCGAGCCATCGAGGCGATCCGCCTCCACGCCGCGGCGCACGACGGCGAGCTGGCCGAATCACTGGGCCAGATCACCGAAGTCCCCGTGCCCGAAGACCCGGCGACCGGCCAGCCGTTCGAATACCACCGCGACGGCAACTCCGCGACCCTCTCCGGCCCGAAGGCCGGCCTGCCACCCCCCTGGCCCTCGTACCGGATCACGATCCGGCGCTGATCCCAGCCCCGAAGGGGCGACCTCGTATAGCTCAGGGCGTCAGCCCCGAGTATCGTACGTCCGGCCTCTCCCAGCCCCGAAAGGGCGACCTCGTATAGCTCGGGGCGTCAGCCCCGAGTATCATGCGTCCCGGCCTCTCCCAGCCCCGAAGGGGCGACATCATGTCGCGAATGATCCCTTGTGTCGATCAATCCCAGAGATATCGTTCATCATACTCGATACCATGTCGGTCCAGAAACTCGCGGAACTCGTCCTGGAAGGACCGAGTCCGATGGTGTTCCTCTTGATTTCTCACATAATGTCGAAGTGCTTCGAGTTGTGATTGACTCACAGAGAAGGCCCCATATCCCGATTGCCACTCGAACCTGACCGACCGACCATCCCGCTCATTGACCCACTTGGAGGAATTCGACTTGATCAGACGGACCATCTCGGCGACGGACCGATCGGCCTTGAATTTCGTGATAAGGTGAACGTGATCGGGCATGCCTCCGATATCGAGCAGGATGCCGCCCTTGCTCCGGACGATCCCCGCGATGTATTTCTTCGAGCTCATCCCGGAAGGTGTCCCGAATCAGCGGTTGACGTTCCTTGGTACTGTAGATGATGTGAAACAGGAGGTTGGTCAAGGTCGCGGCCATGGTGCGAGAATCTCATCAGGGCGATAGTTAGGAGTCGATGTCGCGCTATGACGATATCGCCCCGATGGGGCTATCCGGAACATAGAACACATTGACTTCTTCGCCGCATTCATCCTTCTCGGGGCTGACGCCCCGAGCTATACGAGATCGCCCCTCCGGGGCTGGGTTAGGGCGGTCGCTCCTTTCTCGGGGCTGACGCCCCGAGCTATACGAGATCGCCCCTCTCGGGGCTGGGAGGGGCGGACCTATGATCCTCGGGGCTGACGCCCCGAGCTATACGAGATCGCCCCTCTCGGGGCTTCTCATGCACGCTCATGGCCCCGTATGCCCCGGGCATCCGACGGGTTCGAGGCTGACGTCGTCGACCCACATCTCGCCGATGTCGCCGTCGCCGGCGATGCGGAAGTCGAGGGCGAGCGTGGTGGCCTCGGCGTCGGTCGTGAAGAGATATTCGACCTTGGTCCATCGGCCGACGGTCGTGAGGCATCGCTCGAACCCGGCGCTGTTGAGCAGCCGCCAGGAGGTCGGGGTATCCTTGTACTGCGCGATCCGCGCGGCCCTCGCCCTCGGTCCCGGCGGCGACGAGGTACCAGAACCGCAGCCGCATCTTGGTCCCGTATCGGACCGGCCGATCGGGGAAGCGGTAATAATGATGGCCGGGCACGTGGGCCTCGAGGTGCAGGCTGTCGGGTCCCGTGACGGAGTGCCGCGTATCGCGGCGATCGTCGGCCGGCTCGGGCCAGGTCGCCTTGGGCTGCGCGAGGTACTGCTCGCGGTCCAGCGCCACGAGGTCGCGGATCGTCGCCCCGCCCAGCGACAGCTCGACCTCGCGGATCGCCAGGAGCGGGTCGTAGTCGCCATAGAGGACATGCTGGTGCTCCAGCCGGAGCCGCACATGCACGAGCCCGCCGGGGGCGACGCTCAACGGCAGCCCGGCCGTCGGGCCTGCCGGACCTGGCTCGCGCCCGGATTCCGCACCGGAGGGCTTGGCCGGCACGACTCCAGGCTTGCCCTCAACGCATGCCGTCGGGCCGGGGCGGCATGGGCACTGGTCCTCGCCCCAGACCGAGACGATCAGCTTCTCGTGGCACCGGTGCGCCTCGTCGGCCGCCGCGATCACCTCGCCGACGACCGAGAAATCCGGCCCGTGGGCGATCCCCAGCGAAGACCATCGCGGCATCGCATGGCTCGCCACCCGCGAGTTCGACACCCAGCCGTCGACCTTCACGCCGATCTCCTCGGGCGCGATGATCACCCCGCTCGGCCCCGCGAGCCGGAGCCGATAATCGACGACCCAGGCCCCCTGGTCCTGCGCCACGGTGCGCCCGACCGGGACCAGCGTCACCTTCGATCGCGGCGGGGCCGCGCCCATCGCGGCCCAGGCGACGAAGACCATCGCGCCGATCGCGGCCACGACCCGGCCGCGCGGCGATGCCCCTCGCCCCCCCGATCCCCCCCCGCGAGGATCCACCTCCCATTTCGAGCCTTCAAATACATTCATCCCGATTCTCATCCTTCCTTGGATATGAACATGATACGCCATCCTGGCGCGACCATCCAACTGATCCGATGGAGAGGGCGGTGGTCGATTCGTGCCGCGCCGCGGCGGTGATCATCGCCCGGCCGGAGATCACCTCCCTTTCCCTCGGGATCGAACGAATCGTCACCTTGCGCGGCCATCGATTTCGAAGCTCCTCGCGAGCCCGGGCCCGGTCCTCCGTCAACCACGTCTATGAGTAATTATGGAACATGACCCGGACGAATCGTCGAGAAAAATGAACGCGATGGCCTGCGGCTCAAACCAACGGATGGGAGAGGATCGGGTTTGCCGGCCCGCGCCGAGGGGATTCGACGGCCGGGACTCGGTCGGAATCGTCAGGACTTCGGACTCGGGCCGGTCGGCCCGGCGGCCCGTCAGTCGTCGTCGTTCTCGTCGAGCTCGCTCCCGGGACCGCCCTCGCTCTCGCTCTCGCCTTCGGGGAGGATGAACTGGGCGGAGATCGTGGCGCAGCGCGTCGAGGAAGCGGGGGAGGAACCGGTCGATGAACACGGATACTGCGATCTGGGTCGTCGGGTTGTCCATGCCCCAGATGCTCACGCGGGGTTCGGCCAAGTCGGGGTCCATCTGGATGAAATAGCGATCGTTGAAGGCGAGCGAGACGGGGACATCCTCGAGCCATCGCTGGGCCAGCGCGTTGACGCCCGGGCCGCCCAGCGAGATCGTCGGCAGGCTCTGGAGGGGATCGTCGTGGATCCACCGGAAGTCGGCCACGACGCGGACGACATAGCCCTCCAGGCCGTCGCGGCCGTCCGCGATGGCCTCGCTCAAGGCCCGCTCGACGCGCTGCTTGAGATAGTAGCCGAGCGGCCGGTCCATCTCCTCGGCCCGGAGCGTGCTGCCGGTGACGATCAAGAGCACCCGAAGCGGAGGTCCCGTAGCCATGGCGAGCCCCTTCCTCGCGATCGATCGGCGTCAGGACAGGGCAGCCCAGCCGAGCCGGTGACTGTCGATGGTCCGTTTCGCGTCGGCCGGCCGCAACTCCTTCCCCGGGATGATACTCCGCGAGCATCCTCCCTCAACTCGTGCCCGATGCCTTCCCGGCACCGCTCAACTTCCCATTATAGTTCGTCCCGATTCGTTTTGTCATCGGTCATCGGTCATCGGTTGCGGATGAGACCCAGTGCCCGAACGAAGGGCCGACGACCGATGACTATTGCTGCTGAGTCGCCCGCCACAGGGCGACGCGTCGTAACGCGGCCTGGGCCGCCTGGAAGCCATCCTCCCCCTCGGCCTCGAACCGCTGGGTGACGGCCTGGCGGCCGGCCAGGGGGATCAGGCAAGAGAAGACGACGCGGGCACCGGGCTGGCCCTCCATGGTGAACCGGCTCACACCCAGGGCCTTCATCTTCCGATTCAGGGCCGCCCAGTCCTCGCCGCCGGTCGCGGGCGACCCGGGCTCCGATCGCGGCGATGGCGATGGGGATGCGTCCGGGGCCGGCACCGGGGCTTCCGGCGGCGGTGGGGCTTCCGAAGGCATCAAGGCGGCCAGTGAATCCATGATGGCCGGCGCCACGTCGCGATCGGTCGCCGCCGTCCCGGCGCCGGAGGCCGCTACCGCCGGCTTCACGTCCGGGATCCCGACGTCCCGGCGTCAGAGAGTCGGATAAGGCCCGGGTGAACTTCTCCGCCATTCGCGCCGGCCCCTTGGGAGAGTCCGCAAGCGGTGATGTCGCGGGCGGGGACGATGGCGAGGAGGGTGATGGCATGGAAGTTGATGCGGGCGACGCCCCGGGCCGATCGGCGACGGCCGATCGTGTGGCCCGGCGATCGGATGCACCCGACCCGGCTTTCTCGCCTTCCGGTACCAGCGAAGGGATCGGGGCCATTGGTCCAGCAACCGTCTCGAGACCACCCTTGGCCGACCGGCTACCGTCGGCGGTTACGTCTGGGTTGGCTGGGCTCTTGAGGTCAACTGAGGCGATCTCGCCTCCCTCGTTCAGGCCCAGGGAGCCGAGGATCTGCGTCTGGGCCCACCGCAGACCGGGCCCGTTGACGAACGCGCCCCCAAGGAACGCGGCGGCCACCAGAATGACGACGAGAACGACTTGACGCACGGTCGCGGCCTCCTTGCCTGGGCCCATGCTATCAGAAGCTTCGGCTTGTCAAAACGCCATCGTCCGCAATAATCCATCATGGCTCTAAGGATATCGGAGCGGCGGCGAATACCCTGCGGGACCGTGTGGAAGAGCGGCATCCCATCAATAAGCGCGTACTTTACCGTGTAGCTCGAATGAAACAAGCCCAGTCCGACACAACCCGATCATCACGCGCCGGGCGCAGGTCCTCCGACTCGCCCCCCGGTCGATGGTGGACGCGTGCCGGGCGATGGTCTCCCGCGCCCGCCCCGGCCGTGCCACGTCCCTTGAAGCCGGACGCTCACCACATGGACAACGACCTTCACGGCATGACCCCGGTGCCGTCATGGACATGGGGCGGGGCGATCCTGGGGCTATTCCGCGCGACCTGGTTCGTTATCACCTTCCCAATTCGCCTGGTCTATCTGACGATCGCCTTGTTGGGCCGGCTCACCGGATTGGTGCTGGGCTTCAGCCTCATGGTCGTGGGCACGGCCCTGGTGCTGGGCCCGCTGTTCCTCATCGGGATCCCCCTGCTCGTGATCGGGCTGGTGTTGACGCTCCGTTGCCTGGAGTGATGTAGTGGCTAGCGAGTCAACCGATCGGAGTGGACGGGTGCGGGCCGCCTTGGTCTTCACTAGCCACCAGCCACTAGCCACTAGCCACTATGCAGCCGATCTATCTGGACCACAACGCCACGACGCCCATGGACCCCGGGGTGCTGGAGGCGATGCGGCCGTATTTCCTGGCGGGGGGCAACGCCGAGAGTCGGCACGGCTTCGGCCGGGCGGCGCGACGCGCCTGGGAGGATTCCAAGGAGACCGTGGCGCGGATACTGGGTGCCGACCCATCCGAGGTGATCTTCACATCGGGCGGGACCGAGTCGAACAACCTGGCGATCTTCGGCCTGGCGGGCGCCGAGGATTCGCCGGGGCACGTCGTCACCAGCCCGATCGAACACCCGGCGATCGTCGAGCCGGTGGCGCGCCTGGAGGCGGCCGCATTCGCCGTCGACACCGTTCCGGTCAACGCCCAGGGACTCGCCAACGCGCCTCGCATGGCCGCGACGTTCCGCGACGACACGCGGTTCGCCACCTTGATGCTGGCGAACAATGAGACCGGCGCGATCCAGCCGGTCGGCGAGCTGGCGGCGCTGGCCGCGTCGCGGGGGATCCCGGTGCACACCGACGCCGTGCAGGCCGTCGGCCGGATCCCGGTGGATTTCCACGCGATGGGGGTGTCAACCCTGGCGGCCAGCGCGCACAAGTTCCACGGGCCGGTGGGCACCGGGTTGCTCCTGGTCCGGAGCGGGGTCCGGCTGGGCTCTCGACTCTTCGGCGGCGGCCAGCAGCAGGGCCGACGGCCGGGGACCGTCGCGGTCCCGATGGCCGTCGGACTGGCCGCGGCCCTCGCCGCGTGGCACGAGGAATCCGCGGTTCGCGCCGCACGCTGGAAGGCCCTCCGCGATCGCCTCGAGACCGGGCTGGTCGCGGCCCTGGGCCCGGATCGCGTGATCCGCAACGGCCCGACCCGAGACGACCAGCGACTCCCCCAGACCTTGAACGTCGGCTTCGTGGGCCTCGACGGCGACGCCCTCCTGATGCAGCTCGACCTGGCCGGCATCGCCGCCTCGCTGGGCTCGGCCTGCGCCAGCGGCTCGACCCGACCCTCGCCGACGCTCATGGCCATGCGCGTCCCCGACGATCGGCTGAGGTCCTCCGTCCGCTTCAGCCTCGGCGCCTCGACCACCGAGGTCGAGATCGACGAGGCCATCCGGCGGATTGTCGAAGTGATCGGACGGATCGCCGAAGCCCGACCGATCGTCGGGGACTTTTGAAAGCGACGCCGATCGGGTTAGAATCGAATGAGAGGCTGATCCGGTGCAACGGGGAGAATCATCAGTTCGGAAGGAGGGTACACGATGGGCCACGAAAGCAGCGTAGTCGCCGAGCCGGATCGAGAGGTCGGCAACCAGAGGTGGCTCAATTTCGACCTCGCCCTGTCAGAGAAAACCAACGCGAAGCTCGATCGGATGGCAAGAGAGATCGGGATCACCAAGGACGAAGTCTTCGCCCGAGCATTCGGTCTGCTCGAACTCGCTATCGATGCCGAGAAGCAAGGCAAGCACCTCGCGATTGTCGATCCCGATAATTCAATTGAAGAAGTCATCTCGCTCGATTGAGTGAGCCATCGCCAACATTCGATTTCGAGGCCGAGGATGGCATCAAGACCGGACGACCCGCCGCTCTCCGCGCTCGCGAAGTACTCTAAGGGATATCAGGTCAAGATCGAATCCAGGGACGATCCGGCGGTCGTCCAATCCCGCCTCCGTCGTGAGGAGGAGGATGCGGCTCTCAAGCGTCGAATCGAGTACGTCTTCGCCATGACGGTGATCATCACCGTGGGTATCATCTCGGCCACATGCGTTTGGATCATCCTCGTGCCCGGCTACCCCGCCACATCGCTGGACTGGGCCTCCAAGACATTGACCATCATCATCTCGGCAGGCGTCGGATCAGGAGCCGGATATTTGACCGGTAAAGCGAGCAAGTAGCGATCGGGCTCCGGTGAGGTCACGAGAGCTCCCGAGCGAGGCGAACACGAGTCGGTCCCGGAACGTAAAACGGACTCATCGGAGGCATAGCGATGGACAGAAAGAGTCGCTTCGAGTCGAAAGCACTACAGTACGCCTACGACCGCTATATCAGAACCGATCCCGCACGGATCGAGTCGTTCGAAGGAGAGGCGGCCAACGCCGAGCTGGCCCGGAAGGTCTACGATCTGCGAACCCAGGCTGGGCTGACTCAAGAAGAACTCGCCAAGCTAGTCGGTACGACCGCATCGGTGCTCAGCCGACTCGAAGACGCCGATTACGACGGGCATTCCATGGCGGTGCTCCGACGCATCGCCGCCGCGGTTGGCAAGCGGGTTGAGATTCGTTTCGTGACGCTCAAGCGGGCGACAAATCAAACTTGACTGACCCTGACCTGCTTCGGTTTCGCCTGGACACCAAGGTTATCTCTTGCGCGACGACCCGGAGCCGCATCGCTTAACCGTAAAGGTCATTCCGCCTTCCGGCGCGCTTTGTCGCGATTCTTAATGGAAGCGCGGGCGTGACTCATCCAAGTACGAGCTAAAAACTCCCAGTGCACTGCATCCGCTTCCTTCGGAGTAGCCGATGAACCTGCCCGACGATCCAACCCTGCCTTTCTTCAGTTATGGGCTGTTTCGCCCAGGGCAGATCGGGTACGGCAACATACGAAGCTACGTCGAGACTTCCGAGAAAGGCTGGGCGGCTCGCGGAGTACTACTCGAACGGGACGGCTTACCGCTCCTTACCGAAGGAACGAGCGAGGTGACGGGATGGCTGATCCGGTTCATGCTAGAGAGCGCCGTCACAGCATACACGGCAATCAATTCGATCGAACCGGAACGCCTATACCGCTGGGACACTGCCGAAATCCAGAGAGAAGATGTCCGTGTGCAGGCGAATGTATTGATGGCTCGCAGCCCACGCAAGGGTAGCAGTCATCCTGAATACCAGATCTGGCAGGGCGGACAGGATCCACTGTTTACTGCTGCACTTGATGTGATCCAGAAGAGTCTTGATCGGTATAGCCAGTTCGAGTGGGATTTGGAGCCTTTCTTCCAGCTTCAGATGGCGTACATGCTCCTTTGGACTTCGATCGAGCGGTTTGTCTCATTCAAGTATCACCTGGGCGATAGGGTCACGGAGAAGGTGTTCAAGCTCGCCGATGATCCGATCTTCGCCAGGGCGCTCCGTGATCGGGTCACGGAAGAGCGTGGCGTCTTCCGTAGCGATGATCCGAGCAAGAGAGCAGTCTTGGCCCCCGATAAGCCAAAGAAGGCACTGGAGTACTACTACCAGATCCGGTCGAACATCACCCACCGTGGCAAGACGGCAGTCCGAGACCACGAGATGCTTCGGGCATCCCTCGCCGAGCTACTCGGGATCTTTAAGGAGGTCTTGAAAAGCGAGTTCTCGGTGAGTGAAGCCTCCAGCGGAGCACCCTGATTGAGGATTGGAAACCGTCGTTTTGATTGCCCCGGGCAGACTTTCGGAATTGAAGGATGAGATAGGGTTCACCGATCCGGCCGCAGTTTTTTCCTACCTTCGATTCCCGAGCTTCGGGCAAGCCCTGAGTTTCATATCGACCTGCGGCTTCGAGGGATCTCGCGTGCTCAGACGGTGGCCTTACAGATCCCATCATTGGTCCGGGCCGATCTCGAATTTGAGGCTCCCTCCGTAAGCTGGTAGAATAAGTTGGTGGTGAATCAAGTCGGTGTTCGTTCATTTGAGGAGCATATGTCATGGGTCGCGCCGTCTTTTCACCGACCGAATCCAAGTCCGACGTCTCCGACAGGGACGATGTCGTGACCTGGAAGCTCAACATGACACCGAAGACGGAGTCCCACTTCAACCAACTGGCCAGGGACATCGGAGGATCCCGGGAGGATGTACTCAAACGAGCACTGGCCCTCCTCACAATCGCCGTGGGCGCCAGGCACGAGGGGAAAGGCATCGCCATCGTTGACGAGGATGGGAACATCGACACCGAGATCACGGGATTCTGAGCGCGTCGTCGCCCATGCCAAACTCACCCGATGAACGATCCGGACAACCGGAATCCCCGAAGACGAAGCCCTCAAGAAGCCGGTCGCTGAACGTGGCGGACTTCGTCGAGAGTGATCGCTACAAACTTGCCTTCGAATCCCGCGAGCATCCCGACGAGATGGGCGCTCGCCTGCACTAGGAACAAGCCGACGCCGATCATGAACGCCGCAAGGAGATGGTGATTCTTTGGGCAGTCCTCATGACGGTCGGTGTCGTGTCGGTTGTCTGCATAATCATGATCGTTGTCTCTGGTGCCCCGGTCGACAACGCGAAATGGGCGACCACTGTTCTGACCACGATTATCTCGGCCGGAGTTGGCTATATGACCGGCAAGGGCAGCAAATCGGCGAAATGACCCCCGCCTCAATCTCCTCGGTTCTGGAGTTCCTCGGCGAGCACAGTATGATCCTCGTGGTCATCCGCCGATTCGACGGCAGGCTCCGTCACAACGAGCCGGACCTCGAATCGACACCCGCCCCCGGGCCCGCTCCGCACGCCGACCGACCCTCCGAAGGCGACCGCAATCCGCTCGACCACGGCCAGGCCCAGCCCGACGCCCGCGATGCCCCGGCGGCGCGCCTGTGCCGAGCGATAGAACGGCTCGAAGACGCGGGGGATGTCCTCCGGGGAGATGCCCGGGCCGGCATCCTCGACGGCGAGGACCACCACACCGCCCTCCCGGCTCGTCTGCACGAGGATCGGCGCCCCCGGCCGGCCGTGCTTGCGGGCGTTGTCCAGCAAGTTGTCGAGCAACTGGCCGAGGAGCGGCGGGTGCGCCCGGACCCATGCCCCGTCGGCCTGCAAGGCACGTTCGACCACCTCGGCGGCGGGGCGCGCCGCCAGGTGTCCGGCAACCCACCGATCCAGCTCCAGGGGCTCGCATTCCGGGAGCCGGGCGTCGGCCTCGGCCCGGCCGAGGAACATCAACGCCTCGACGATCTGGCCGAGCTGCACCGCACGCCCCAGCGCCGATCCGAGGACGCGGCGATACTCCTCGCCCGATCGCTCTTGTCGCAGGGCCACCTCGATCTGTCCGATCAGGACCGTCAGCGGCGTCCGCAACTGGTGCGAGGCGTCGCCGCTGAACCGCCTCTGGCGCTCGTAGGCGGCGTGCAGCCGCGACAGGAGCTCGTTGAACGCTACGCCCGAGCTCGTCCAGCTCGTCGCCGGTCCCGGCCTCCTCCAGGCACCAGCCGGCGTCGTCGGCGTCGAGCCCCCGGGCCGACGCGACCATCCGCGCCAGCGGCGCCAGGGCCCGCCGCGAGAGCCGGCGGCACAGCAAGGCCGCGACCGACCAGATCCCCACGCTCAGGCCGGTGAGGAACCAACCCAGCGCGCCGAGCTCCTCCTCGGCCGGATCGAGCGGGGCGACACGCGGTCAGGACCAGGGAGGGATGGAGCAGCTCGGATGCGTCCGGAGGCGCCGGTCGATCGAGATGCGTCGGAGCCCCGGAGCCGGACCCGTGGGCCCCGTCGGGCCGGATCCGACGCTGCGACGCCCGCCAGTTCCGACCCCGACGGTCGACCAGCCGGGCCGGCAACTCGGCGGTCCCGGTCCTCGGCGTCCATCGCCGCGGTCAGATCGGCGTCGACCAGGTTTCGCGAATGATCGATGCGACGGCCACGATCGTCGAACACCATCCAGCGCAACCGGTCGGCCCCCGACTCCTGCCCCAGTGGCAGGATCCGCTCTTGCGGCTCCCACTCCACACCGTCGGGATGGACCTCGGCCGCCGCCGACAAGACGGCCAGCGCCGTGGACAGGCGATCGCGGATTTGACGTTCGAAGTAGATCCGCGCCGAGACGTACAGGGCCGTCGAGAACCCGACGAGCACGAGCGCCATCGCCGACAGGAAGAGCGCCGAGAAGCGTCCGGTCAGGCTCATGGCACCCCCGAATTCGAGGAGGCATCGAACAGGTATCCCCGGCCTCGCACCGTGTGGATCACCCGAGGGCCGTGCGCCTCCAGCTTGCGGCGCAGCTCCATCACGTGGACCTCCAGCGTGTTGGACAGGCTGTCGAAGTTCTCGTCCCAGACGTGGTCGTAGATCCGCGTCCGCGACAGCACCTGGCCGGGGTGTCGCAAGAAGAAAGTGAGCAACGCCAGCTCCTTGGCCGTCAGGTCGAGCGGTTGTCCCGCCCGCTGCGCCCGCTGGGTGGAAAGGTCGATCGTCACGTCGCCGTGCGCGACGGCCATCTCGGGGAGCCGCTCGCGTCGCCGGAGCAAGGCGCGGGCGCGCGCCAGCAACTCCTCGAACGAGAACGGCTTGCAGAGGTAGTCATCCGCGCCGCCGTCCAGGCCGCGCACCCGGTCCGTGACCGAATCCCTCGCCGTGAGGAACAAGACCGGTGCGGCGCCGCCCGAGGCGCGATAGCGGCGGAGCACGCCCAGGCCGTCCTCGCCCGGCAACCGCCAGTCGAGCACGATCAGGTCCCAAGCACCGGCCCGGATCGCATCCCAGGCCGTCTCCCCATCGATGGCGTGCTCGACCGCGAAGCCTTCCTCGCGGAGGCCGCGCACGACGAAGTCGGCCAGGTCGGCCTCGTCCTCGACGATCAGGATGCGGATTCCCATGATTCCCATCGCCCCGGGATCGACGCGGATCGGACCGACCGGGCCCTTCAGCCGAGTTTAATCCTTGTCGCCCTTCTTGGCCTTCCCCTCGTCGTCATCGTCATCGTCATCGTCATCGTCATCATCTTCGTCGT
Source organism: uncultured Planctomycetota bacterium (assembly GCA_963777695.1). GTDB lineage: Bacteria > Planctomycetota > Planctomycetia > Isosphaerales > Isosphaeraceae > CAVZRC01. The sequence goes on along the minus strand of CAVZRC010000004.1, from coordinate 2,161,104 downwards.
CGTCCTTGTCCTTCTTGGACTTCGTGTCCTTCGCGGACGGCTTCTCATCCTCCTCTTCCTTCGACTTGACGATCTTACCCTTCGCCGTCAAGACGACCTCGGTCTTGATGGCGACCTCGTAGGTGACCGGGCCGTCCTCGCCCTTGGTCACCTCCTCGGCCTTCTCGATCTTCGCATCGGGATACCTGGCGGCCAGCTTCTTCTTGACCGCCTTGGGCAGCTCGTCGAAGGGGACTTCCCTCTCGATCTCCAGGATCGTCCCGTCGGCCTTCAGCGCGACGTCGACCGATCGGTCCTTGATCTCGAGCTCGACCTCGTAAGTCGTCTTGCCGTCCTCGACCTCCTTGGTGGCCTTCTCGATCTCGGCCTTCGGGAACTTCGCTTGATGGCCTTCAAGACGGCCGCCGGCAGCTTGTCGACGGGGACCTTCTCCTCGTCGGCCCGAGCCGAGACCGTCAGGACCGCGAGGCCGAGCAAGGCGACGACACCCATTACGAACGACTTCCGCATGGCAATTCTCCCCTGGTTGACCGCCGCGATGTCCCGACCCGGCAATCGGTGTCGGCCGCACGGCGGCATCGAGACAGCATACGGACCGTTCTTAAGCGGATCGTAAGGCGACGATAAATTCCGGCTTACCGGCCCCGGACCGGACCCATCACGACGATCCGGCGGCTTTCAAACTCCCGGTCGATGATCCCGCGGCCCCGGCGGGCCTCGGTCGCGGGCCTCGGTGGTGCCGAACTCCGGCAGTTTAGCCGATCGACGACCCCGGCGATCAGGTGCTGGGCGAGGTTGTAGAAGATGATGGGGAGCATGACGCGCGGATGGTCGGCCAGGGCCATGGACGCCAGCACCAGGCCCGTGCCGTTGTTGTTCATCCCCAGGCCGAACATCAGCGAGGTCCGCTGGGCCGGGGTCGCTCTCAGGAGACGCGAGACCAGCCAGCCGGCGCCGAAGGCGAGCACGCACAGGGCGACGACGATGACGACCGTCACGGCGAGGAAATCGGGGTCGGGGTCGGCCACGGCCTGCGGCAGCGAGACGGACGCATTGGAATAGTTCAGGACCAGCAAGATGGCGGAGTTGATCAGCTTGAGCCGCGGCCTCGCGACGGCGTACCGGGCATCGCCGACGACGTGGCGGACGCCGATGCCGGCCAGCGAAGGCGCCAGGACGCAGACCGCCAGGAACATCCCCGTGCCGCCCGCCGCCAGCTCGTGCAGGTCCTCGGCGTAGTCGCCGGTCGCCATCAGGCCGACCGAATGGAGGGCGATCGGCGTCGTCACCGGGCTGAGCAAGGTCGAGAAAAGGACCATGCCGAGGCTCAGCGTCAGCTCGCCGTCGGCGTTCTGGGCCCAGGCGGTCGAGGAGCCGGCGATCGGCATGGAGGCGACCAGCGCCAGGCCCACCAGGATGTTCTGGACCTCATCCGCATTGTGCCAACCCGCCATGATCCGCGTGACGACGAGTATGAAGGCGATCGGGATCAGCAGGTTGGCAAGGAGGCCGGCACCGAGGAGACTCGGGCCGCGGAGCATCTCCCGGATCGTGTCCCACCGGACCCCCATCCCCGCGTTCAGCAGCAAGGCCGACAGCATGAGCATCGAGAGGCTGATCCGCGTCTTCGCCCCGAACAGGGCGATCTCGCCGACCGAGACATCCCGGATGCCGAGGCCGAGCGTCGCGCGCGGGCCGCGATGGCATAGGAGCCGATCAGCAGCCATAGCAAGTGCTTGTGGACGAAGTGCGACAGCCTATCGAGCGGTCGTCCATGGCCATCCATAACGGAAGTCCCCTCCGGTTTCCAGGCACACCTTGCCCCGGTGTCGAGCCGCCACGGGCATCCGGGCGATGTGGGGATCATAGCCGGGGAACTTAAGCCGACCTTAAGCCGAAGATAAGATCCGATCTTATCCAGGCTAACTGCCGGAGGTGGGGAAGGGAAACGGGACAATTTTGAATCTCGGCGCAGTCTGAGTAGTCTGGATAAGACGATTCTCTCCAGATTATCCAGTCAGCCGCGATAATTAACAATATCCCCTGGTATGCCCGCAAGTCCTCCAGTCCTCCAGGAACAAGTAACAAAGTCTGACACCAAGTCCTCCCGTGGTGATCCGTGTGTTCCGTGGTTCATCTTGATCCGAATCTGATCAGCGCATAATCCGCTTCCCTCTTTGGTTGCGGCTCCGCCGCGTTAGGAATAACTCGTGGTGTGGCCCAGGCCGTCGGACTCGGTCAGGACGTTGCCGTCGCCGTCGTAGGTGTAGCTGGTCGTGTCCCCGTCGGCGTTTGTCGTCGAAGTTTCCTCGTTGAAAAGACTCCTAACGGTTCCTGACACCTTTTCCCTCCTCAAGAAAGGCACACCGACGAACAATAATGCGTCGGAGGTCTGATATACGTAGTGTGGTTCCCAGCGAGCCTGATGATAAAGAAGCGAACACGTAGAGGTGCTCAAGAGCAGCAACAGAACGACAATGGCAATTTTCGATCGTGACACAACCTTCTCCTCATTTGTGTCGATGGCGGTCTCTGAAACGGGGACGGTCTCTGAAACGGGGACGGGTCTCTGAAACGGGGACGCAGCTAGAGAACTAGCTGCGTCCTTGCGCCAAGAAGCTCGGGAAAGGGGAATCATCGCAAAATGTGAAACCTTTCAAAGAAACCCTGCGGGTAACCAATCCCGTCCGGCAGAGCCGGGCCAGCAGCCGGGAAGCGAGTCTTGCGTGGGGGCGGGTGACCGCCACTGCGAAGCGTAGACAGCGAGATCAAACGCTGTGTGATTGAGCCCCGAAATTTCCTCGTCGTGAGCCCTCGTCTTGGACGCTCGCGGGGGCCGAGCCAGGCATCAGCGACACCTGGACCCATCCGCGTGCCTGGTCACACCGGGGTCGGAGGAACATGGCGAATGATCGTACGGGTTTCACGGGAACTTGGGAGACCTTGCCGTCTCTATCGTGACTGCCGGCGGGAGCCCCGGCTGACCAACTCCAGGTTGATCCCCAGCTCGGTCCCGAGCTGGTGGGGACGAACAAGGGACGAACGATGGTATCGCCAAGCGAAGGAAACGAAGTGCGGCGAGATGGCCGGCAAGGAGTCGGAGTGCCCCATAGTAGCGTCGAAGCGGGGGAACGGGCCCTACCGGACCCCGAGGAGCGAAGGGGGCGCCGCGTTGTGGACCAGACGCCGGAACCACGCCGAGGACCCCGAGCCTCACCAGCGTGTTACCAGAAGCCGATGGATCGTGTGAGGGACAGCGCCACAACGTGAGGAGCCGGATGCCTTTGACGGGCACGTCCGGATCTGTGGGGGACCTGGGTGGGCGACCACCCAGGTCTACCCGGCCCGTTTCCGTCCCAAGCTGCGTCCCCGTTTCCGTCCCATTCTCTTTTTCCCCTTTTGTGGGTCTCTACATGGAAGTGGCCTTCTTGTCCCCTTTCTTCTCATCCGGTCTCCCATCTTCTAGCCTGTCATCTTTATAAATATCAACTTTTGGCAAGAATCGGAGAAATGTCTGAATACCTTTTTTTGTTACCCGTGTATCATAAACAGTAAGAGTCTTCAGGTTTGACAAGTCCTTTAAATGCATTAACCCATCATCGCTAATGTCGGCATGCGTGAGCCGAAGCCACTTGAGTTTGCTCAGTTTTTTCAAACTTGCCAATCCGACGTCAGTAATGTGACGGTTGCAGAGGTCAAGCGATTCCAGGTTGGGTAGCAAGGCTACTTTTTCGAGACCCCTGTCGTTGATATTAGTATTAGACAGTCCTATGTACTTAATTTTATGAATAACTTTCAAATCGTCTAAACAAGAATTGGTAATCGGACAGTTTTGAAGTTCAAGACTTTCTAATTTATCCAAAGCCTTAAGATGCCTAAATCCCGCCCCGTAATGGCTGTATTTGATAGATCTAGCCTGCGGAGCCTCTTCAATCCCTTCAAATTTGAGATCCCCGCATCGCTCAGACCGGCCCCGGATAGATCGAGCCATACAAGGTCTGTCAGAGAGGTTAGACAATTCAAATCGGCATCAGATACAGTCGGGCCAGTCAAGGAGACTTCGATGCCGGGAGGAACGTCCTCGTTGTCAACGATGTCGCCCCCGAGTTTCTTGATCGCAAGAATACTTTGCTCTCTAGCCACGCGGCTCGGATCTATCTGAGCAAATTCTGTTGTCAAGCATGATGCGACAGTGATGGAGACAATGATTCGCAACGGACCGCCGGAAGCAAGTTTCATATCTCATTCTCCTCGCCCGTGATCTACAAAGAGCGCCGGACTTTTTCGCTTCAATGCGGTGGACTCTCTCTGCCCTCAAGGTCGGGCTCGCCTCTCCGGTAGAATTCAATCGGTCAGTATCCAAATCGGTAGGAGCCCCGCGCCGTGCGTGCTTCTTCTTGAATCGGTGGGTAAATGCAACTCCTTCGGAAAGTTAATAAGACTACCGTTTCGGAATGCGGCAGGTCATTTGCGCCTTACTTGAGACGGGATGGATATGCAGGGGGATAGTGCGGATACCCGGCCCAGGGATAAGAATTGTCGTCATCTCCGTCGGGCTTGGTGGCAACGATCAGATCGGGCACCTGATGCTTCCTGACGAATATTTTGTCTTTACTGCTGGCGCATGTATTGCCATTGTCAGTCACAAGGTTAGGTGGGTGGACGTGGTACAACCCTATGACGATAAAGCCAGGTGGGGGTGCCGGCGCAGGCGGATCGATGTGGAGGGGGCCTTTCTGGCCAGGCTGTTTCGGCTGTCCCGCTGGGAAGGGATCCGTTTTGAAGGACTTTGTAATCGGGTTCCAGTAAATCCAACCACCTTCTTCGTGCTGGCCAGCGGGATTAGGCTGCCCGTTTTCATCGGTAGGATTGGCGTTGTTCCAAGCCGTGTCGATCGCCTGAATAACAACTCGATTTTTCCACCACCACCCCCTCTTTGGTTTAGTAGGGCTCACGTCTGGTTTCTGAGTCCACCACTTAACCGCCTCAAGACCAGTTGGATCCGTTTCATTCTCCGGATCATTTTGCGTGAAACCATAGAGATTTGAATCGCCAGCTACGAAACCTAGCGGGTCCTGGCTCGTCCACCCGCCCGTCGCCGGATCCTCGACCCTTTCCACCGCCAGGTTCATTCCAGTGACTGAATCCCGCTCCAAGCCCGCGAAGCCCATCATCCGGTCGCCGTTCGAGGGACTCGATTCGTCGAGCACCGTTCCGAATACACTGTAATCGACGTGATCGATGATCGATCCCGAGCTACTGATCAGGTCGCGGATCGTGCCCAGGCGGTCGGGCAGATACCACGAGACCGTCCCTCCGGACGTCTGACGCGCGAGCACGGTGTCAACCAAGTCCCCGGCCGGGCCGTTCAGATACCGCATTTCCAACGAGCCGGAGCTGCTGAAGTCCATGATCGGATCCGAGCCGTCATAGAGCGTCCAGGTCTGCGTGCCATTCTCGTCCATGCCGATCCGATTGTCCAGGGCATCGTATGTGTAAGTCACCTGCTCGAGGGTCGTGCCCCCCGAGGTCTTCTCCACCGCGCCGGTCATGAGATTGCGGTAGTTGTATGTGTACGTCCAGACATCGCCCGTCGAGGTCTGGGTCATAGTGATCATGTTGCCGTCGGCGTCGTAGGTGTAGGTGTAACCCGGCGAGGCCGTCTGCTCGTTGCCAGTGCTCGTCGTGTAGCCCGTGCCCGTCTGGTTGCCGTTGGCGTCGTAGCTGAACCCCTCGTTGCTGAACGACGTGTCGGTGTGCGAGACGCTCGTCAACTGGTTGTTATTCGTATAGCCGTAGGTCAGGGTGTCGGTCGACGATCCCGAGCTCCAATCGCGAACCTCCTGGGTGACCCGGCCGGCGGCGTCGTAGGTGTAGGCGTAGGAGACCAGCGTCGTCCCGCCGGAGTTCTTGTCGGTGACGCCGGTCATCTGATTGGCGGCGTCGTAGACATAGCTCGTCGTGGCGACGACCGAGGTCTCCGCCAGGTTTGAGTAGCGGGTCAGGCCGGTCATGTTGCCGGCGTTGTCGTAGGTGAACGCGACCGCCTCGGCCGAGATCCCCGAGCCCGAGAGGGTCATGCTGGTCAGCTCGTCTCGCACGTCGTAGGTGTAACTGGCCACGCCACCCAGGCTGTCGCTCATGCTGGTCTCGTTGCCGGCCGGGTCGTAGGAGTAGGTCAGGGTCACCGTGGGCAGGTTCGCCGAGCCGACGTCGCCCTGGCTCGTGACCTCGCCCTCGGCGTTGTAAGTGTATTCGTAGGTGGCGTTGTTGTCGCTCACCTCGGTCATCTCGCCGTCGCCGTTGTAGGTGTAGGTGATGATGTCGAGCGCCGATCCGCCCAGAGGATTGACCCACGTCTCGGTCGTTTCCTCGTTGTCGGCGTTGTAGCCGTAGTCGATCGTATGGCCGTCCGGATCCACCGATTGCGTCACGTTGCCCAGGAGGTCGTAGGTGTACGTCGTAGCACCGCCGGTCGGGTTGGTCTGGGTGGCAACTTCGTGGGCCGCGTTGTAAGTGTACGAAGTGACATTGCCATCCGGGTCGGTGACGCTCGTCAAATCCCCGGCGCCGTCGTAGGTGTAGGACGTCGTCCCGCCGCCGGACGGTTGCGTCTGCGTGACTTCGCGGTCCATCGCATCGTAGCCATAGCTGGTGATGTGGCCCAGGCCGTCGGACTCGGTGAGGACGTTGCCGTCGCCGTCGTAGGTGTAGCTGGTCGTGTCGCCGTCGGCGTTGGTCGTCGAGGTTTCCTCGTTCAGGGCATTATAGACATAACTTGTAACGTGATTATTGGGATCGGTAGTCTTGAGCAGGTCTCCGTCCTCGTCGTACGTATAGGTCGTCGGCGAGCTGAGGCCCGGGAGCGTGACCGTCGTCTCCTCACCCAGGTTGTTATAGCCAAAGTGGGTCGTGTTGCCGTTGGGATCCGTCTCCGCGGTCACCTCGTCATCCGCATCGTAGGTGTACGTCGTGGTGCCGAGCGCGTCCTTGGCGGTCAGCATGTTGCTGTCATTGTCGTATGTATAGGTTGTCCGATTGCCGAGCGGATCGACCTCGACCGTCTCGTTGCCGGCGGGATCGTAGACGTAAGTGGTAGTGTTATCGAGGGCATCCGTCACGCTCGCCAGCTCGTTCCGGGCATTATAAGTGTAGGTGGTGGTCTGATTGGTGATGAAGCCGGTCCCGCCGGGCGTCTCGGTCTTGGTGATCGGATTGCCATCGGCGTCGTAGGCGAATGCGGTGTCCCGGCCGGCCGCGGCCTGGACGGGGTCCTCCTCGGTGAGGACGCGGCCCATCGGATCGTATGTATAGGTTGTGGTGTCGCCGACCTCATCGGTCACGCTGGTCTCGTCGCCGGCGGAGTCGTAGGTGTAGCGGATCGTCGGCGAGCCGGCGGTGGGCTCGGTAATTGTGGCCAAACGACCGAGGCTATCATAAGCGTATGAGGTTGTCTTGTTATTTCCGTCGGTGTAGGTGAGGACCCGGCCGGCGGAGTTGTAGGTCCATTCCTGGTCGACGCCGCCGGGCTGCTCCTCCTCCGTGACATCCCCGTGCGAGTCGAGCACGTAGGTCGTCGTATTGCCGTTGTAATCCTTGATCTCGGTGGGGACGCCGAGGCCGTTGTTGTAGGTGAGGTACTCGTTGCTTCCGTCCGGCCGGGTGATCTGGGTGATATCCCCGGAACCGTCGTAGACGTACGAGGTCGTCCGGCCCATCGGGTCCTCGACGACGGTCGGCCAGTCGCTGGAGTCGCGGGTGATGGTCGTCACCCCGCCGTTGAAGTCAACCTCCTTGATCGGTCCGCCCAGGCTGTCGAAGGTGACGGTGGTCGTCGCGCCGTCGGGGTTCGTCACCGAGCCGATATCGATCGAGGGCGATGGTAGCGTCGAGCCGCTGCCTCCCCAGGCGATCTGGCCGGCTTCCTGCGCCGGGGTAATCTCCACCTGCGACGTGCCGTCGTAGAGGGTCTCGGAGCTGATGTTGCCCAGCGAGTCGTAGGTGACCGTCGCCGTGGAGCCGTTGGGGTCGGTCTCGGACGTGATCTCCTTGTTCGCGTTATAGCCGTACTGGGTCGAGGCCGCATCGGGGTCGACGATATCGGTCAGCTCGTCGTTGCTGGAACCGATCGTGAAGGTGGTGGTGCGACCGACGGGGTCGACGACCGTGCTGAGATGGCCGGATGTATCGTATGCCAGGGTCGTGGTCAAGCCGACCGGATCGGTGATCGTCTGCAAGGCGCCGGCCGCCGGGCCGCTGGTGATGTAGGCATAGGAGGTCGTGTTGCCATTGGCATCGGCACTGGCGACCTCCTGGCCGCCGCCGTTGAAGGTGATCGTCGAGCCGTCGAGGTACGTGCGGGTGTACTTCGAGGTGGCGGAGCTGTATGTCAGCGTGGATGAGTCGTTCGGGGCGCCGATATAGCTGGTGCCGTTGCTCGAGGTGAACGCCTCGGGCTGGCCGTTGCCGTCGGTGATCATCAGGGTCTGGCCGCTGGTGCCGACGGTGATCTGCTCGAGGCCGCCGATGGTCCAGCCCGCGCCGTAGGGAGAGGTGGCTTGATTGACCACCATCACGGGGACCGTGAAGGTGTTGGTGGCATGGCCGCCCGAGGTCAAATTCATCTTGAAGGCGATGTTGCCAGCCCCGAGCGAAGTCGAATAGGTCGTGCCTTCGGGCCCCGTCATCTGAAGAAAGTAGCCGCCGTTGGGGAGGGTCTCGATCGTGTACGAGATCCCCATCGAGGTCCCGTTGACGCTCATCGAGACGGAGGACGTGCCGAACTGACCGGAGCCCGTATTCGTGGCGATCGTGAGCTCTCCGCTGACTACAGAATGGGGCTCCGCCTGGTTCGAGCTATATTGGAGGTCGATGCCGTAGGCCGATCCGTCGTCCTGGTAGGTGGCGAGCTGATGACTTTGCAGGTAGGAGCCGGTGATCAGGTCGGCGTCGGAATTCATCTCTCGAGTGGACATTCCGGCTGCCGCGCCAGCCGCCGCGCCTGCGGCTCCGGCGCCAACCCCCGCGCCTGCGAGGAAGTCGTCGGCGGTCGTGCAGTTGCAGTCATTGAAAGGCGTAAACGTATTTTGCCCGCCGTTATTCGGCGGCGGCACCCGGCTATCGGGCGAGAGGCCCGCGGCGATCGGGGTTGCGGGACTGGACATTGAGCCCCCGGTTGCGTAGCCCTGCGTCTCGTTGTCGTTGCCTGTTGACGCGAGGCCCGGTGCGACGATCGTCACGGGGGCGCCGATGGGAACCGGGTCGATTGCCGTGGCTCGGGCCAGGGCCGGGTGACTGGCCGCCCACTGCTCGAACCGGGCTGACAAACGCCGGTAAAGCGCGTCGAACTGATGGTCACCGTGGCGCTCCATCCGCACGAGGACCCGCAAGCCACCCCATGAGCCATCGCTGTGCTGCATCAGCTCCTTCGCCTCGAACGACTCGACCGCGGTGGGATTCGAGGCCATCACGTCGGCATGATGCGACTCCCAGCGGTCGAGCGACTCGACCGAGGACGCCATCGATTCTCCCGACCTCGGCCAGCATCCGGTCGCGCGGGCGGCTCGATCCGGTGACGCCCTGTGTCTGGCTGAGCAACCAGCGGATCTCGAGCTTTTCCATCTGCGGCTTGATCGCGTTGCGACCTGGCTCGCGGTGATCCGGGCGGCGGCTCGTGGTGTCATTCCTTGGGGTATAGCGAGACGCGGAATGTTGCGGCGGCCACGGGATTCGACCCGGTTGCAGTTTTCGCGCTGCGCGGCGCATGTCGTCGGGGGGCAGCCCGGCCTTACCTGGAGTCGCCTGGCGCGCAATATCCGCGGTGATTCCATACCATCCGGGCCGGACAGGCTGTATTTCCTCGATAACAACGAATCTCACGAATGTCAGGCTTTCCAGCCCGACATTCCGGAGCGTCAGGCTGGAAAGCCTGACCGACTTCCTTGCCAGAGTCGTAAGGACGGCGCGATTCCTCCGCGCCACGGAGAACGCAGGGAAGTGTTGACAGCAGAGTAAGGAGTGGTCAAGCCAGCCAGCGTTTGAGAACGGCCAGGTCTGGCGACGAATGCAAGTCGATGCGGGACGATTCAAGCCAGTTCCGAATGTGAACGGCTCAGGTCAGTCATAGGATTGCTGAATATGGCGACTGTGGCGGAAGATTGCAAGAGGGTGATCCGAAATTCATCGGATCTTCTCGGAGTGGTCGCGTCTCGATGCGAGCCGATGGGTTCGCGACTCATACTAACCCGAAGTACCTTTGCGAGATCCGCTCGGTGGTCATCCTGGAATTCGCAGGCGCTCGGCTCCGTCCCACGGTCGGATGCGACGCCCCGGTTGTCGCGGTCATTTCTCGAGTGGAACGAGTCGAGATCGGTAGAGATTCGCCAGGCCAAGCTGGTGGGCGGCCGGCCCGAGATCGCCTCGCGGCCCGGTCGCGCGACGCGGGTCCGAGCCGTGGTCCCGGCGCGGATCGTCATCCGCGTCGCGCGGTGAACCTCCCGGTTCGACGGCGTGGCCTCCCTCTCATCGTGGCCTTGGCCGCACGAATCCGACAGCTCTGTTAATTCTTACTAACATCAAGATCTCTGCCCTATCTCTTGACAATGATTCGGATATATTACGGGGTTGCGCCGCGGAACGGCGGGCGCGGGAGGAGGGCACCACCGGCACGCCGCCCGACAATCCGGCATGAACGTTCGGGACTTCTGCGGCCCGGACCGCTTCGGTTGACGCCTAGTCTGACGGGTACGAGTTCGCGCATCTCATTCCACCCTGGAGTCACCTCGATGAAACGGCACGCGATGGTACTGTCCGCTGTCTTGACGATCCTCATGGCCGCGGATCTCCGCGCCCAGGCCCCTTCGGTCCCGCCCATGAAAGTCCGCAAGATCGCGGTCGGCGGCGAGGGAGGTTGGGACTACCTCAGTACGGATGCCGCGGCGAAGAGGCTGTATGTCTCGCGCGGCAACCGCATCACCGTCGTGGACACCGATGCGGAGAAGGTCGTCGGCGAGTTGACGGACACGCCCGGCGTCCACGGGGTCGCCGTCGTCCCCGAGCTCGGCCGCGGCTTCACCAGCAACGGGCAGGACGACACCGTCACGGTGTTCGACCTGAAGACGCTCAAGCCGACCGGCAAGATCAAGGTCGGCGGCCGGCCCGACGCCATCATGTTCGACCCGGCCAGCAACCACGTCTTCACCTACAACCACGGCAGCAAGGACGCCACCGCGATCGACCCTTCGGCCATGAGCGTGGCCGGCACGGTCGCGCTCGACGGCGTCCCCGAGGCGGCCGTCGCCGACGGCATGGGCCACGTCTTCGTCAACATCATGGACAAGGCCGAGGTCGTCGAGTTCGACGCGCGAAACTTCAAGGTCCTGAACCGATGGTCGCTCGCGCCGGGGTGCGCCCGACCGGACTGGCGCTCGACGGCCAGCACCGCCGGCTGTTCAGCGTCTGCAGCGGCAGCCAGACGATGGTCGTGCTCGATGCCGACGCCGGCAAGGTCCTCGCCACGCTGCCGATCGGCCGCGGCTCGGACGGCTGTGTCTTCGACGCCGACCGGGGGATGGCCTTCAGCTCCAACGGCGGCGACGGGACCTTGACCGCCGTCCGAGAGGAAGCGCCGGGCAAGTTCGCCGTCGTCGCGACGATCCCCACTCAGGCGGGGGCCCGCACCATGACGATCGACCCGAAGACGCACCGGATCTACCTGTCGGCGGCGACCCCCGAGACCACCCCCGCCGCCAAGGCCGACACCAAGACGGCCCCCGCCGCCAAGGGGAAAGGCGCCGGTCGAGGTGGTCGGAGGATGGTGCCAGGGTCATTCGTGGTCCTCGTCGTCGGCGAGTGACCATCACGGCTTCTTCGCGATCGTCACCCGACCCTTGATCTTCCATTCATAGCCCGATACCTCGTTCCGGGGTGCGAGTGAATACTCGACCCCGGACTCCATCTTGGTATACTCCTCGCGCGGGATGATGACTTCGATCTCGTGGAGGTCTCGGGAATGCCAGGTGATCGACGATGTCGTCGTGCGGCCGAGGACTTCCGGACGGCCATCGGCCTTGAACAGGAACTCCCTGCCGGCGGCCTCGAGGAACGGCCTATACTGTCGACCCGATTCGTCGTCGAACCACTCCTCGCCGTGGATCAGGAGACTCCGAGAACCATCGTTGTGGAGTAACCACTTCGCGTCCTTGATCAGGGCATGAGCACCGGGATCGTCGGCCCAGTAGGCCCGGCTGATCGTGATGGAGCGGTGCGCCTTGACCTCCGGATTCTCCACCCGGGCGAACTTGCCGAAGTGATCCGAGACCTCCTCGCATCGATACGGGTTGCCGTAGCGGAAGACCACGTCATGCTCGCCCAAGGCGTAGCGCCTGCCCCAGGTCGCGGCCAGCGGCACCTCGCTCAGGTCGTTGAACGTGTTGACGTGCGTCAGCATCCCCATCAGGTTGCCGTCGAGGGTGTTCTGGCCGAGCGTCTTGTAATTCAGCCGGACCCAGCGCCCCCGACGAACACCTCGTTGAACGTGTGATTGGCATATCCCCTGGCGCCGGAGAGGCCCTGGAGCAACGTGCGGCGCACCCGGTGATGGTGGATGGCGTCCCGCACCATCGCGAGCTGCGCCGGGTCGTTGCCGTCAACCATCGGGATGCCCAGCACCATGCGAGTCGGGATCCCCAGCGCTCGCAAGGCCGTCGTCAGGAACACGGCCGACGAGGTGCACGATCCGTGGGTCCGGTTGGCGAACATCGAGCGGCCGAACAGCTCGCGATCGAGCTGCTCCTGCACGGTCCACGCGCGATCGCCCTTCTCCAGCTCGAACCGTGCCTCGAGGCCCGGATAGATCGCCGCGCGCCCCTCCGGGTAGTGCATGTAATGCGTGCAAAACATGTTCACGTATTTCGTGTTCGCCATCAGCCAGGCGGAGGCCCGGGAGACCAGCTCCTTGTCGTCGAGCCGGTCCGGCTCGATGCCGTCGGCCTCGAGCGCCGAGATCAGCTCGCGACGCATCGCGTCGTCCCAGTTGGTCGTGATGCCGGGACGCAGGAATTCTTTCTTCGACTCGGCGTCACGCCGCCAGCTCGCGTTGCCCCGGATCGACTCGGCGTTGGTATTCAGGGGATAGTGGATCACCTCCAGCTCGACGAAATTCGAACCTCGAGATGAGCACCCGCGCATCCTGATAGTCGTCGTTCAGGCAGTCGACATTCACGGGAGGCATCACCTTGACGACCGACCGGATCGTGTAGGTGAACTCCCGGCGCCGCTGCCGATCGCCGTCGGAGACGCCGTCGCCCGCCGTGCTGACTCTCTTAGGGTCGGTCTTGTACTTGTGGATTTCGTGATCGTCGGTCAGGCCGTCGCCGTCGGTATCCACGTCCGGGGCGACTGCGGTCAACCCGGTCGTCGGCCGGGTTTCCGGGCGAGGTCCCTCGGCCTTCGCGGTCGGCTTGCCGGTCGCCCTCGGATTGAGGGCGATGCCCTTGATCTCGGCGAGTTCGATCGGTCGGAACTGGACCTGGAATTCCTTGATCCGGTCCGGCGGCAGGTCGAATTCGCCATCGATGATGTCGATCACCCATCTCGGGTCCCCGTCCGCCCCGGCCGAGTACTGGACGGCGGGGTGCGCCTTGCCGTCGCGGTCGACCGCGACGATGCGCCGGTCTTGCCCGAAGAAGTTGTGAGCGACCGCGAAGACCGTCATCGATCGTCCATGTGACGCGAAGAGGCGAGCCTTGCCGAAGCTGAACTTGTGGCCGTTGACGAACATGCCAACGCCCCCCCTCCCGTCGTTCGACACCTCGGTCTTCCACGGACCGTCGGCGAGCCTCGCCTGGACCCCGCACTCGGACCGACCGTCCTCGAACGTGGCCTCGTAATAGTCGAGCTCCGGCGCAGTCCTGCCCCCCCTTCCTGGGCCGGCCACCCCAGGAGTGGGTCGCAGGGGTCGGATGCCATCGGAAAAGGCTGTCCTTCCGCACCCCGGACGTGCGCAGCAGGATCACGCGCGGCTCCCCACCCGAGTGTGCGCCGAGGTTGCGCCCGATCGTGTCCACGGGCGCCTCGGCGAGCGGGGAGCCGTCGGGCTTCCACCAGGTGTTGGGACCGGTGGGAACCGTGGAGACCCCGACGATCTCGATCGTCGCGCCGTTCTGGAACGATCCGCGGTGTCGGTTGTCGTCCGCGACCGCTCTGGCGGGCGGCCCGGGCTCCGGCGGCGCCGACCGCGCCCGCATCCCGATCCCCGCGCCACCCGCGGCGACGCCGATCAACAAGACAGCCGCCGACCACTTCATCAGACGATGCAAGTTCATGGCTCGCGAAGCTCCTTCGACCAGTGCAGCGACCGATGCGGGAATCAGACCGGCCACGGTCCCGCCCGCTGCATGGCGGACCGCCGCCGTCACCGTCGTTTGCTTCCAGGATCCGGAGACGGCCGCCGAGGCCCTGTCGGGGGTCAGGGCGGCACCCATCGCCGCGATTGTCGGCGCCAGGCCGCGACGCGCCAGCCGGTCGCGCAGCCGAAGGCGCGCCCGGGCCAGCCGGGACTGGACCGTCCGGACCGGGCAGCCAAGCCGCTGGGCGGCCTGCTCGTAGGTAAGGCCTTCCAGGTGACAGAGCAAGATCGGCAGTCGGAATCGTTCCGGGAGCCGGCCAAGCTCCTGGTAGAGCTCCGGCCAGGTCTCCGACCCGTCCCGATCGCCGTGGTCAACGTCCCGGATCGCCATCGCCACCTCCGCGCCTCGACGTTCGCGCAACCGGCGTCGGGCAGCGTCGAGCCGCGACCGGGCCGCGATCCGCATGGCGACGCCATAGAGCCAGCTCGCGACCGAGTCCGTCCGCCGGATCGCACGCGACTGCCTGGCCAGCACCAGGAAGACCGCCTGCGCCGCGTCCTCGGCGTCGTGACGATCCCCGAGGATCCGCCGGCAGACGTGGAGCACCATCGGGCCGTGCCGCTCCACCAGCACGGCGAACGCCGCCTCGGCCTCATCGGCCGGCCCGCACCGGAACCGATCCAGTAAGCAACCGTCGGTCAGCCCCGTCGCCGTCCCGGTCCCGAACAGGACGGCGATGTGCTTCAGGACGGTCGAAGAGGATTCGCTCGCCAACGCCCAGCCTCCCCGTCCGAGTCCGTCACGATGCCGGATGCGCCGGGCACGGGTCTCCCGAGCCCGCCCGACGTGGATAGTGTCCGCCCCGGCCAACGATCGCCCAAACTTTTTTTCAAACACCGCGCCGACCTTGGCCGATTATACTCGAAATCCTCCGTGGGAAACGACTTGCAGACATCTTGCCCGCCCGCGATCGACGCCCGACCGGTCCCTACCTTGAGGGGGAGTTCCACCGCCATGTACAATCATTGGCACAGCCTTCGAGACGAGAACGAGACGACCGGGGTAGGGAGGTGACTCTTGAGCCGTAGCGAATGGACCGAATCCGACCCGACGCTCAACGCCCAAAGGGATCGGTTGCTGGAGACCCTGCGCGGCTACGGTCGGGTGGCCGTCGCCTTCTCCGGGGGCGTCGATAGCACGGTGGTCGCCCAGGCGGCCCATGACGCGCTCGGCGATCGCACGATCGCCGTGACGGCCGTCTCCGACAGCCTGGCCTCGGGCGAACTCGAGGAAGCCGAGGCGCTGGCGCGCCGGATCGGCATCCGCCACCGGGTGATGCGCACCGACGAATTCGCCGACCCGAATTACGTGCGCAACCAGACCGACCGCTGCTATTTCTGCAAGAGCGAGCTGTACGGTCGGCTGTCGGGGATGCTGGAGACCCTGGAGGTCAACGCGATCGCCTCCGGTGCCAACATGGACGACATGGGCGACCACCGCCCGGGCATGCGCACCGCCGCCGAGCGAGGGGTGCGACACCCGCTCCAGGAATGCGGGCTCACCAAGGCGGACGTCCGCGCCCTGGCGCAGGCCTGGGGCCTGCCCATCTGGGACAAGCCGGCGACCCCCTGCCTCTCCAGCCGGATCGCTTACGGCGAGGAGGTCTCTCCCGAGCGGGTCCGCATGATCGATCAGGCCGAGCAGTGGCTGCGCCAGAAGGGCCTGCGCGTCCTTCGGGTCCGCTACCACAAGGGCGACCTGGCCCGCATCGAGGTCCCCCTCGACGACCTGCCCCGGCTCGTCAACCTGGATGTCCGCGGCGAGCTGATCGCGGCCTTCCGCGCCCTGGGCTTCAAGTTCGTCACCCTCGACCTCGAAGGCTTCCGCTCCGGCAGCTTCAACAGCGTCATCCCCGTGGAGAGCCTGCTCCGGGGCGTGGCGGCCAGGAAGTAGGCTCTCGTAGGGTGCTCTGCGAGCACCTGACTTCTCGCGATGGGCACCGACGAGCCGCGGTCATCACCAATCGGTGCTCACAGAGCACCCTGATATGGTTGACCCAGTCAAGAGCACAGTGCTGATTTGCTTTCGGATTTTTCTTCCCTCAAGGCTCTTTTCTTTGGATCCATGGTGACACGCTGGCAGCGGCCGCGTCGTAACGGGTCGCTGTCGGCATCTCGATCGTGTCTCCCGAGCGAATCACCTGCGGGGATCGATCTTCTCTAGCTCTCCTCCTGTCGGCGGCCGGGGGGACAGTCCAAGGTGAGATCGTTACGACGGTGGATCATTCTGATATTCGCGTGTTGGTTAACGCATGACTCGATCCGTCAGGGGCTGCCTCTCTCTACGTGCGGGCGTCGGCATCGAGATGCCGGCCCAAGGGTGCTTCGAGGATCCCCCCTCCCGTACACTCTCCCGGGACTATCCCCCCGGCCGCCGGACTCTCAGGGCCCGTGCCGGTATCCGACGCCTCACGATCCTAGCCGGCCAGGAGAACCTCCTCATGGGCGATCGCCCAGATGAACCCGACCAACTCCCGGGCCACGGCGACGACCGCCTGGCACGCCGGCTTGTTTCGACCCAGGAGGCGATTGAGGCGTTCGTGCAGTCGCTTCTGGGCCTTCCAGGCGATGGTACGCACACCCGGCGAGACCGGGTCGTTTCGCAGGCGGATCGCCTTGCTCATCCGCGGCTGGCGGCGGTAATGCCAGGCCGACTCCACGACGATCCGACGGACGTGGCCGTTGCCCGTGCGGGTGATCCGCCCCTGGCGGCGGCTGCCGCCGCTGGAGTGCTCCGAGGGGACCAGCCCCACGTACGCCATCAGCTCGCCCGGCGTCGCGAAGCGGCGGAAGTCGCCGATCTCGGCGACCAGCGTCACGGCGCTGACCATCTCGATCCCCCGCAGGGCCTGCAAGGCCACGACCAGCGGCGACTTCTCCCAGGCCGCGGCGGCCAGCCTCATCTGGAGCGTGAGGCGGGCGACTCGGTCGCCCGCCAGTTCGACCGCCTCACGGTAGTCGGCCAGGACCTGCCGTTGCGCCGGCTCATCGAAGTCCTGCTTGGCGACCCAGGCCATGTAGGCGGGGTTGAAGGTCGTCTTGCCTTGATAGATCCTCCCCTGACGCAGCAGAAACTTGGAGAGATGATGACGTGTGACACGTTCGGCGCACTTGGCGTCGTCGCGCGACCGCTCCAGGTCGCGGATGGCCTCGGTGGTCTTGTCGGGGACCCAGATGAAGGTGAGATCTCCCGAGCGGAGGTAATGGGCCAGCTTGGCGGCGTCGCGTCGATCGGTCTTGATCCGGCACCCGGCCTGGATCGGGACCATCGAAGGGGCGACGACATGACAGGTGTATCCGGCGGCCTTGAGCTCTCGGTAGAGGCCGTAGCCGGTCGGGCCGGCCTCGTAGCAGCAGATGATCGTCTCCGGCGGTCCCAGGCGACGGAGGGTCTTGAGGAGCGTAGCGAGGTCGTTGGGGATCGTGGACAGGATCTTGGCCGACAAGTTGCCGTCGGCGACAGCCAGGGCGATCGTCTCCTTGTGGACATCGAGTCCCACGGAACGCGTTGTGTTAACATGGTTCACGGACCAGTCCTCCCGGTGTTGGCTCTGTGCTGAACGCGACGAGCGTCCAGTGTAACCCACGATGGCGTGAGCGACTGGTCCAACCATATTGTCTACTCTACCTCGGTGCTCGCGGAGCACCCTCCTCGAACTCGGGTGCTGACCATGGCCCAGGTAACATGCCGATGCGGTGAAGTGATTGACGTCCAGCCGAGCAGCCCAGATCGGATCGACTGCCCGAAGTGTGCCGCGAAGATCCGGCTGCGCCGCCGCGGGCAATCGGCGGGATCGCTGCCGGGCGCCGGCGAGACGGTGGACGGCTTCGTCCGATTCTTCTGCCCGTGCGGCCGTCGGCTGAAGGTCCGGGCCTCGGGCCGTCCGGAAGCGGGCAAGTGCCCGGACTGCGGGCGGGTCGTCCCGGTGCCCGACTCCGCCTGGGCGGGCCCGGCCCCCATGGCCATCTCGGCCGACGATTCGGAATCGCGGACCGAGGAGATGGACGGCGAAGACCTGGCCCGGATCCAGGAGTGGACCGCCAACCACCTGGGCCAATCCGGTGGCGCCGGGCTCAATCACGACGACACGCCGGCCGCCATGCCGCCAGTCCTCGGTTTCGGACCCGACGCGACTCAGTCTTCGAAGGTCAAGTTCGAGGCCGGCCTGCGGGTCTGCCCCGCCTGCGGAAAGCCCGTCCACCTGAGCGCCACCACCTGCCGCGAATGCGGCTCCCCCGTCCCCCGTCGGTGAGAGAAGGCGCCCCCGAAAAAGGTCTCGCCGGACCGGATCCGAACCGATGGCCGGAGGCATCGCCCATGAGCACCGTCGAACGACGCCGTCCCTCGCCGCCCACCTCCCCGCTACTCGTCGACGGCCAGAGGCTCGGCCAGGCCCAGTTCATGCGCCGATACGAGCTCACGCCGCCCCGCTTCAAAGCCGAGTTGATCGGAGGAGTGGTCCACCTGGCTTGCCCCCTCGGACGCGAACATGGCGGCTCATCGCTCGACATCCGCTGTTGGCTCGAGTGGTATCATGCCCGGACTCCCGGCACCGACGGCCTCGCCGATGCGACCACGCTCTTGGATGAGCTCGGCGTCCCCCAGCCCGATGCCCAATTGCGCATCCTGCCCGAGTGCGGCGGCCAGTCGCGGGACGAGGGCGAGTATATCGCCGGTGCCCCCGAACTCGTGGGCGAGGTCGCCAGGTCCAGCCGACTCCGCGACCTCGGCGCCAAGCGGGACGATTACGAACGCGCGGGCGTCCAGGAGTACATCGTCGTGGCCATCGACACCAAAGATGTCCACTGGCATCGCCGCCGGGGCAAGAAGCTGGTGAAGGTCAAGCCCGATCCTGACGGACTCTACCGTTCCAAGGCATTCCCCGGCATGTGGCTCGACCCGGCGGCACTCCTGAGAAGAGACCTCGCCGCGGTGCTGGCGACCCTCGACCAGGGCCTGGCCTCTCCCGAGCACGCTGACTTCGTCGCCAAGCTGGCCCGTCTCGCCGCGCGGGCCAACCGAGGCAAGTGATCCGCCGCCTCCACAATCTCCAGCACGGAGACAAACCGATGAGCCCTGGCACCATGGAAAAGGTCAACATCGCGAGGAAAGCTCGCCCAATTCGACGAGCACTGGAGCCCCAAGATCGTCGGCGAGTTGAACGGCCAGCTCGTCAAGGTCGTCAAGTTCACGGGCGAGTTTGTCTGGCACCATCACGACCACGAGGACGAGCTCTTCCTGGTCGTGAAGGGGCGATTCCGGATGGAGTTCCGCGACCGGCAGGTCTGGCTCGAGGAGGGCGAGTTCCTCGTCGTCCCCCGAGGCGTCGTGCATCGGCCCGTCGCCGAGGAGGAGGCCCACGTCCTGCTCTTCGAGCCGGCATCCACCCTGAACACCGGCAACGTGCAGAACGATCGCACCATCAGCCAGCTCGAGCGGATCTGAAGGCCCACCGAAAGCGAGTCGTTCTAGCAACGACTCGAGATCGGCTCATGTTCCGGGAGGGACCGGATCGGTTCCCGAGGCGAAGCCGACGAACCGGCCGATCGGGATTTGCCCCCGAGGATGGGGCCGAAACCGTACCGGACCATCGACGCGACGTACAGCGCCGCACACGATGCCGATGGCCGCCCCCATCGCCATATGCCAAGGATCGTAATCGGGAATCCAATGGCTTATGGGCATCATGACGCGGATCGCCCGCATGTATCCGATATAGCCGACCAGGAACGCACCGTCCGGGAGGCCGATGGCCACGACGGCGATCCCCACGGCACCCGCGAGGATCCGCGCCCGCCGCGCCCGGCTCGTCGTCAATCCTTCTGTCTCCCGCCGCGTCATGGCCTCAGCGAACCGTCGGGAGGCCAGGTACCAGGCACACGCCGCGAAAACGCACACGCTGACCGCGGGCGCCGAATCCACTCGCCTCAGGGCCAGGATCAGGGCGGCGACCCCGATGACCGCCATCATCCGCCCCAACGTCAGACGCCGCCGCGCTCGCATGACCCCACTCGCCTCCGCTCCCGGAGGATCGGGCCGCCGGACGGTTCCGGCTCGCTCGATCCTATGACAACGGTAACACAGGCCGGCATTCCCCGCCACATCGGGCTCGAGTCACGCCGATCCGCTTGACATCGCGGGGCCCCGGAGAAATCATCGCGCAAGGGATCGAGTCGAATTCGCCGACACCCAGGGACTCACCGAGGCCATCATGTCGAACGATCCGGAGCGTCGCGTCGCCATCGTCACGGGAGCCGGCCGGGGGATCGGCGCGGCCATCGCGGTGCGCCTGGCTCGCGACGGCCTGAACATCCTCCTGACCTACCAGAAGTCGGAGGAGGCCGCGCAAGCCGTGCGAGAGCAGATCCTCGCCTTGGGCGTCGACGCCCACGCGGTGCGGATCGATGCCGCCGATCCGAAGGAGCCGGCCGAGGTCGTCGGCCACGCCATCGAACGGTTCGGACGTCTCGACGTCCTGGTCAACAACGCAGGGATCTACGAGACCGCGTCGCTGCTGGAGGCGACCGACGAGCAGTTCGAGCGGGCCTTCGCCGTCAACGTGCGTGCGGCTTTCCTGGCGGCTCGGGCCGCGGCGCGCGTGCTGCCTTCCGGCGGGCGGATCATCAACATCGGCAGCATCCTGGGCGAGCGGGTGCCCTTGCCCCGCGTCGGCATCTACGGCGCCACCAAGTTCGCCATCAACGGATTCACCCGGGCCTGGGCGCGCGACCTCGGGCCGAAGGGCATCACGGTCAACGCCATCCAGCCCGGCCCGATCGACACCGACATGAACCCCGCCGACGGCAAGTTCGCCGAGTACCAGCGCGCGATGACCTCGCTCCGGCGCTATGGCAAGCCCGAGGAAGTGGCCGAGGCCGTGGCGTTCCTGGCCTCGCCCCAGTCCCAGTACATCACCGGGGCCATCCTGAACGTCAACGGCGGATCCGTCAACTGACCGCAATTGGCCCGGCGGAAGTCCTCGTCGGCTGGTTGGGGCCGGCGCCCGCAGGGCGACGCCCCCAGGAATGCTCGGCTCAGAAGATCTGCGCGAGGCATCCGCCGTCGACCGTGAGGCAGGTCCCGGTGATGTAGCTGCCGGCGTCGCTGGCGAGCAGCAGCGCCGGGCCGATCAGCTCGTCGGGCTGGCCCCATCGGCCCAGGGCGGTGCGACGGGCGAATGCGTCCTGCTGCTCCTGCGAGAGGAGGCTCGAGGGCAGGTCGGTCAGGAACGGTCCCGGGGCGATGCAGTTGACCGTGACGCCGAACGGGCCCAGGTCATTGGCGCCGGCGCGAGCCAGGCCCAGCAGCGCGCTCTTGGTCGCCGAGTAGGCGTTGCGACCGGCCGCCGAGCTGAACCCCATGATCGACGAGATGTGGATCACCCGGCCCCACTTCCGCTCCTTCATCCCGGGCACCAGGGCGCGGGTCAGCGCCATGCACGAGCTGAGGTTCAGCTCGACGAGCGAGTCCCAGACCTCGTCCTCGATCTGGTCGATGGCCTGCGGCTTGTTGGTCCCGGCGTTGTTGATCAGGATGTCGACCTTGCCCATCGCCGCGAGCGCCTCGGCCGCCAGGCGGGCCGACTCGTCGCGCCGCGACAGGTCGGCCACGAGGTACTTGACCCGGACCTCGAGCCCCTTGCCGATCTCGCCGGCGGCGGCCCGGAGCTCGTCCTCGTGCCGGCTGGAGATGACGACATCGGCGCCGAACTCGGCCAGCCCGCGCGCCATCGACTTGCCCAGCCCCTTGCTCCCGCCCGTCACCAGGGCCACGCGACCCGACAGATCGAAAAGGCGCCGACTCATTGATGCTTCCCTTTCTCAGGAGATCCCGATCGACCAAACCCGGTCGCGAACGACACTTACCCAGATGGTAAGGCCGCTCCCGTGCGCGCCACAAGCCGATTCTCCCGGCCGCCTGTCCGGCCGCGCCCACGGACGGCGATGAACGAACAGGCGAGATCGGTGCATGGCCTCCTCCCTTCCCGGCCAGGCACGGATAACCGGTCTCGAGAAAAGACGTTCGTCTCGCGAACGCGCCGAGGGCCCGGTCCTGATCGTCCGCGCCCAAGGTCGGCGTCCGCACAGCCCATAGGACTTGCCAAGATGTTGATGCCCTGGTTCCGCACCCTCCGTCACGACGATCGCCGCGCCCGCCGCCAGCACGACCGACGCCGCCGATTCCAGGTCGAGGCGCTCGAAGGCCGGCAGATGCTCAGTACGGTCGTCGTGAACACCACCGCCGACGGCGGCACCGGCAGCCTCCGGCAGGCGATCGTCGCTGCCGACGCCAACACCTCGTCCACCCCGACCACCATCGATTTCGACATCCCTGCGCCTACCTGCATACCATCAGCCTCCAGTCGTCTCTCCCCACGATCACCGAGCCGGTCGTCATCGACGGCACCAGCCAGCCGGGCTACGCCGGGACGCCCCTGATCACCGTCGACGGCTCGGGCGCCGGCTCGCTGGCAGTCGGATTCGACCTGATCGCCTCGAACAGCACGATCAAGGGCCTCGCCATCGACGACTTCAGCGCCGACGGCGTCCTGATCTACGAGGGCTCGAACGACGTCGTCACCGGCGACTTCATCGGCGTGACCACGCCCGGCCCTGTCGGGCCCGGCCCGCTCACGGCCGAATTCCGGGGCAACACGCCGGCCGGTAACGGCTTCGACGGCGTGACCCTCGAATTCGCCTCCGGTGATACCGTCTCCGACGATGTCATCTCGGCCAATGGCCAGAACGGCGTCTGTCTCTTCGACTCGTCGGCCAACGCGCTCTCCGGCGACTTCATCGGCACCGATTCCTCCGGCTATAACGCGCTGCCGAATCACCAGGACGGCGTGCTGGTCGCCTACGGCTCGGCGAACAACACCATCGGCGGCATCGGCGCAAGCGACGTCATCTCCGGCAACGGCCAGTGGGGCGTCTATCTCACCGACTCGGGCACGAAGGGCAACGTCGTCGAGGGGGACGACATCGGAACCAACGCCGCCGGCAACGCCGCACTGCCCAACGGCAACAACGGCGTGGATATCGTCAGCGGGGCATCTTACAACACGGTCGGCGGCACGGTCGCCGGCTCGGCGAACGTCATCTCGGGCAACGCCTACAACGGCGTCGTCATCGCCTTCGCAGGCGCCTCGGATAACCTGGTCGAGGGCAACCTGATCGGCACCAATGCTGCCGGGACCGCCGCGCTGCCCAACGGCGCCAACGGCGTCGAGATCCAGGGCGGTGCGACGAACAACACCGTCGGCGGCGCGACCTCCGCGGCGCGGAACGTCATCTCGGGCAATGGCTCCGTCGGCGTGCTGATCACCGACGCGGGCACGAATGGCAACGTGGTCGAGGGCGACGACATCGGCACCAACGCCGCCGGCACCACCGCGATTGCCAACCTCGGCCACGGCGTGGTCATCACGGCCGGCGCCACCGCGAACACGATCGGCGGAACGTCCGCCGGCGCCCGCAATGTGCTCTCGGGCAATGTCAACAACGGCGTGGCGCTCTCCGGATCGACCACCTCGGACAACGTCGTCGAGGGGGATTACATCGGCATCAACGCCGCCGGCACGGCCGCCCTGGCCAACGGCGCCAGCGGCGTGTTCTTCTCCGCGGCGACATCCAATACGATCGGCGGCCCGGCCCCCGGCTCGGCGAACGTCATCTCGGGTAACGGGGGCGACGGCGTGAACCTGACCTCCGGCGCCTCGAATAACCTGGTGGAGGGTGACCTCATCGGCACCGACCCCACCGGCACGCACGCCGTCCCCAATGGCGCCGATGGCGTCATCATCCAGGCCGGCGCCTCCGGCAACGAGCTCACCTACGACGCGATCTCGGGCAACAACTCCGACGGCGTGGACATCGACGGCTCCGGGACCGAGGGCAACTACATCTTCTACAGCGAGATCGGCCTCAACTCCGCCGGCAACGCGGCCGTGTTGCACTCGGGCCTGTCGTACAGCAACATCGTCGGCATCCAGATCTCCGACGGGGCCAGCGGGACCGTCGTCGGCTTCGACACGATCTCGGACAACATCCTCGGCGTCGAGATCGACGGCAACTCCACCAACAACGGCGTCTACTTCAGCACGATCTTCGAGCAACCTCGAGTTCGGGGTCTTCCTGAACCAGACCTCGGGCAACGAGCTGTATGGCAACGCGATCGACTCCAACGGCGACTATGGCATTCTGTACTACTACAGTACGGCCGGCCAGGACAGCAGCAACAGCTTCTATGGCAATGCCTACGGCAGTGTCGTGACGTTCTGATCGACGGGCACAAGGGCCGTCGCCTGGCAACCGAAGCGGAGCCCGGCGCCGGCCCGCGTTGACGCCCCATCGCCGGGGGTCTTCGTAGGGTGCTCTTTGAGCACCGAATTGGCCAGAGCGACCCCGGATCGGTGCTCGCAGGGCACGCTACAAGGGCCTTCCGAGTCAGGCTCTACGGAAATCAAAGTAGAAGAAATTCGGCTTTTATCATCCAAAATTTGACGCGGCCCGGGCCCCTTGCGATTTCCTGGCGGCCCTCGCCTGGGTCTTGGCCGGGGAGATCGAGCATGGGAACCTCCGGGCCGGCGAATGGGGAATCCGGCTCGATTATCCGGCGGCTCGCCGCGAGGCCATAGGGAGATGGACGTCTTGTAAAGGCCGAGCGAGTGACTGGAACCGCCGCGATCCTCGGGGAATCGTGGGACGTCCGGCGGACCGCGCGGTAACCAAACCATGATACCTCAAGGACCCCGTTCTCATGCAGGAAGAATATCAAAATCAACATGATAATTTACGGCGACACCCGGGATGATGCATCTTTGCCGTCTTCTAAAGCCGCCATTGACTCCGTAGTAGATCGGTAAAACAATTAGAAACGAATCAGCACGCGGTCGTGTTGATCGTCGAAGATAACCTGATATGGCTTACTAGGAAAAAGGACATCTGAATGATCAAAGCATTGCTTGCAGTCGGCGCCTCGATGCTGATCCTCGGCGCCGCGAGCGGCGTGGCCGAGGCCGACTCCGTCACGGCCAGCCTCTTTTCTCCGCTCGCCCCCGTAGGTTCGCCTCTCGTTGCGATCGATTTGACCGGCATCAGCACTCCCTCCCAGGCGGGGATTATCGGGACCGGCTACTCGATTGCATTCTCCTCGGTCGCCCCTGATGAGGGTGTTGTGCAGAACAGCACTTCTGATGTGGCCGCCGTACCCGTGGCGGGTGTAGCATCCGGCAACGTGCCCGACTACCTGACTGTCGGCTACGGTTCGGCCCTGACGGCGAATATTAACGACTCGGGGAATTACCTCTCGACCGGGCTGGGAACGATCACGATCACGTTTACGACCCCGCAGAAATCGCTCGCCCTGCTCTGGGGTTCCATCGATACGGGAAACTCGCTGACCTTGAATGATGCGGCGAACTATACGGTCACGGGGACGGCGGTCCAGCAGGCCGCCGCCGGCTTCGTCTCCGATGGTTACCAGGGGCCGGGAGGCAGCGCTTACGTCATCGTCAATAGCGACACGACGTTCACTACCGTCGCGTTCACCAGCAGCGTGGTTTCCTTCGAATTTGCCGGCGTGGCGGCTTCCGAAGGGTTCACGGCGGTCCCCGAGCCGGCGAGCCTGGTGCTCTTGGGCGTGGGGACGGCCGTACTTGTCATCCTGCCTTCAGCTCGCAAGAAGCTATCCAAGAACGAGCGGAACACGTCCCGCGCGTAGTTCCCGAGCCGTCACCTCCGCCGCGGAAACACGTCGATCTCATCGCGGCTCCCGTCACTCGTTCCTCGATCGATCCACCGGCCTCGCTCTTCGGGGCTGGAAACGAGCGATGACCAATTCACCAGCTCGATCGCCCGGAGCACGCGCAACGGGCGGTCGGTCTGGATTCAATCGATCGATCGATTCCGACATGCCTTCGACCAATCTCCTCAATGCGGGAGGAAGTGTTCCTTCGCAACTCATCGACGTCAACGACCAGACCACCCCGCCGAGGATTGTCGCGCCGGAAGGGCATCGCGTCCACGTTCTCGATCTTGAGCCAGGAGCGATAAGGCGAGCCATCCGCACCGGCGCTGGCGAAGTCGCATAACCGCAGGCTCCTCCCACCCGGAGACGGGTATTCGACCATTAGGATCGGTGGCAACGTCCCGGTCCACCGCGTTAGTTTGCCATCGAGGGCCCTTGCGTCCAGCGTCGGGATCTCGGCCGGGTCGATCGCGTTGAAACGACGATCGTAGGACATCAGGATCGGCCCGCGATAGATCGACGTCAGGCCGGCGCATTCACGATCGCCGACCCAGAATCGGGGCGAGAGATCGAGCGACAGGTCGATCGTGTCGCCCGACTTCCATTCCCGCGACAGCGCCAGATACCGGCCCGGCACGACGCCCGGGACGGGCTCGCCGTTGACTTTCGCCTCGGTCCGGGCCGACCAGTGCGGGATGCGGAGGCGCAGCGCGAACGCGCCTCTCTGGCTCGGCTCGACGCGGATGCGGACTCGTCCCGATCGCGGATACTCGGTCTCCTGCGCGAGCGTGACCGAGCCCCCCGACTCCATCGGTACGGTGATCGAGCCGGCCCCGTACCAGTTGAGGAGCAGCCCGGCCGGATCGCGCATCACGGCCCATTCGCCGATCAGGCCAAGGCCCCGCGCCGCGTTCACACTGCAACAGTTCAACTCCGGCGAGCCGGGACGGCACTGGAAGCCAATCTCATGGAAATTCGCCTTGCGGTCGCCGTCCATCGGCGTGTTGTACGTACTCCAACGGCCGCTCGACGAGAACATCCCGATGGCCGAGTTGAGCGTCGAGAGCTCCAGCTCGTCGGCGACGATCGGGTCGCCGGTCATCCCCAGCATCTCGACGCTCATCGCCATCCAGGCGATCGTGCAGCAGGTCTCGATCGCCCCGCGATGATACGGGTTGCCCTGGGCCTGCTCGCCCGAGGAGAACCCACCGTTGTTGTGCCGGTCGAGCTCGACGATCCCCCACCACAGATTCTCGAATGCGGTCCGATACGGGGCCTCGCCGGTGATCCGGTTCAGTTCAGCCAGGGCCATGATCGGGTGCAGGCTCTCCCATCGCGGCCTGGGCGTCTTGTAGAACGGCGTGCCGGCCAGCCCGCCGCGGAGGTAGTCGCCGGCCATCGGCTTGCCGCTCGCGTCCGCCGCGGCGAACTCGCCGACGATCTGCCGGGCCAGATCAAGATGGCGCCGGTTGCTCGTGCGTCGGTAGAGCAGGCAGAGCCCGTGGGCCGGGGCCAGGTTCATCTCGGTTGACCCGGTGTCAACCAGTCGAGGCTTCCGATCGCCGAGGAATCGGTCGCAGAGCAGGTCCCCGATCCGGCCAGCGGCGATCCGTGCGGAGGCATCGCCCTCCAGCTCGTCCCAGAGCAACAGACCCAGCATGACGTGATAATGCCCCCACGCGTCCCAGGTCGGCCCTCCCTTCCCGCCAACATTGGGTGCCTG
The DNA here is from genome assembly GCA_963777695.1 of uncultured Planctomycetota bacterium. Classification (GTDB taxonomy): domain Bacteria; phylum Planctomycetota; class Planctomycetia; order Isosphaerales; family Isosphaeraceae; genus CAVZRC01. The sequence continues at coordinate 2,133,225 of CAVZRC010000004.1, read as the reverse complement.
GCCGGTCAGCCGGTGCCCGCGAGGGAAAGGGCCGAGGTAACCGTCCTCGTCCTGGAGAGCGACCAGTTCCTTGACGAACCCCGCGAGATGACGCTTCAGCTCCGGATCACCGGTCAATCGAAGGACCTGGGTGGCGCCCGTGAGATATTTCCCGGCGAACTCGCCCGACCAGGGGAGCAGGTCGCGATAGGGTAGGCGATCGCGGTCGCGGAAGATCGCCAGGATGGCCGGATTGGCATCGGGCGCCGGCAACAGCCAGTGCTCCGTGACGGCACGGAGGTAATCCTGTACCGTCCCTTCGAACGCGAACCGCACCCGCGGTATGCGGTCGCACGCACGCCGACTCACCGGAGGGACTTCATCCACACCGGCGTAACTGTTCATCAGGACTAACCCGAGCAGGACGCCAGGCATGTTCGCCCACAGCATGGAACGTTCCTCTTTGACATGTACTTCGATGGAAAGACGGCTCGCCTTGAGGCGTCCCAGTGTGGGGCAGGATCGGTGTCGATTCAAGTTCCAAGGGGCATTGGGCTTCCAACCGGAAGTTCCTACCAGAACTCGACAGGCGAGGCAAGCAGCTCGCTCTAGCTATGCCAGGGGATCAATCGGCCACCGTCGGAGCAATCTCGCCAAGTATTCGTGCCGTGCCGTTGGCTGTCCGAGGCTGCGTTCCGTCCCCACACCGCTCCGCTCCCGCGCTGAACGATTCGCGCCTCGCAAACTGCGATCAATCAGCCGGCCGAGTTTTCCAGCTCAATTGCCCGGAGCACTCGCAGCGGGTAGTCGGTCTGGATCACATCGATCCCGTCTCGGATCGCACGCCGGTAGTGCTCGATCGACTCGTGCGCCCCGAGCGCGTCGCTGAAGACCTGCACGCCCCTGGCGTGGCAACGGTCGATCAGTTCCTTCGAGAGGATCGACCACTGGGTGTCGAAGGCATAGGGATGCACCCGCTCGACGATGGCATCGACCCGCGCCGGGTCGCGGAGCGGCGGCATGCGTCGGATCCGCGGGTCGACGCGACGGAGCTCCTCGAGGTATTCGACGCCCTGGTAGACGACGGCCCGCTCGACCAGTCCGTGCTTCGACAGGATCTCGGCGAGGGCCTTCGGCGCGATGTCCTTGGCGTTGACGTACAGCTCGACCCGCCGGCCTGCCGCGAGGAGGAACTCGTCGAGCCCGGGGACCTTCGTCCCCTGGAACGGTCGACCGAACCAGGCCCCGGCGTCGAGGGCCGCGATCTCGGCCCCGGTCCGATCCCGGACGGGGCCCCGGCCGCCCGTGGTCCGGTTGAGCGTGCCATCGTGGAGCAGGACGAACATCCCGTCTCGGGTCGTGCGCACGTCGAACTCGACGAAGTCGGCTCCGAGTCGGACGGATTTCTCGAGCGCGGGCAACGTGTTCTCGGGCGCGTACCGCCCGGCCCCCCGGTGATGTGCGACCTTGGGACGATGGCCGCGTGTCAACTTGAGGGCCATCCGCGCCAGGATCTCCTCGGCGAGATCCGTCTGGAGCCAGTCGACGCCCGCCGCGGCCATGCGGTCCCAGACCTCGGGCCGGTCGTCCTGGCCGAGCACCTTGGCCTGGACCTTGATCCCGCGGCGGTGGAACTCGCGACAGGCTTCGGGCGTCACGTTCGACGGCGTCGATCTCGACGGCCGCCGGCCGCAACTCATCGACCCAATCAGCGAGGCTGAACCGAGGGCGCCACTTCGTCATCACGGCCACCTGCTCGGACGCGGCCGCGCGGATCGCCTTGAGGACCTCCGGCGCGTCGTAGAAGACGACCTGGCGGGTCATTCCGGCGGCGATCACCTCGCGGGCGAGCCGGGCGGGGTCCACGTCCTTGAGGTCGAGGTACAGGTTGACCCGCCCTCTCGCCAGCTCCAGCCCCTCCGCCAGCGTCAGGATCCGCACACCGGCGAACCGCTTGGCGAAGTGCGAGCCGGCGTCGAGTGCCCGGATCTCCGCCAGCGTGCGTGCGCACCGGCCCGGCGCCGTCGGTCTTGCCCTGAAGCTCGCCGTCATGGAAGAGGACGTGATGGCCGTCCTTCGTGAGCCGGACGTTGACCTCGACCCACTCCACGCCGTCGGCGATGGAGAATTCCAGGGCCCGCGCGGTGTTCTCGGGCGCCTGGTTCATCCCGTCCCGATGGGCCATCACTTGGATCGCGCGCGGCGGTCGGACTGGCTCGAAGAACGGGAAGACCGGCTGCGCAGCCTCCGGCCCCGAGCACGCGGCCCCGAGCACAATTCCCCAGGTGTACACGATCGATGCAACGATGATCATAACGAGCTGAGTTCTCTCGTATGGGCCGGAGCAGTGAAGGCGAATCCAGCAATCCTCTGGTAACATATTACGAACGGCAACCGTTCGCTGAATACCCCAGGATCGGGCCGGATTAACGCGGTCACCCGCCCCGTTCCCCCGACCCGGCCCTCGGCCGACCTCTCCCGCAGCGGCGATGCGCCAGACCTCCGGTCCGGATCGGGAGCCCCGCGCCCACGCGAGGCAGCCAGGATCAGCGACGCTCGCGGATGATGGATTCGGAAATCGGCTCGCCGGTGCTCGAAACCGGCGTGAAACGCTCACGTGAGGGCAAGAGCCGGGGTGGAGGCTTGATCTCGCCGATAACCCCGGCTTCGAGCGAGCGGCGTTGCAGCTCCGCTGCCCTTCTCAGTCACGATGAATCCGCGAGTCTCTCACTTTGCCTTCCTTGTCAAATTCAATCACAAGCGATTCTGAATCAATTCTCACGAATCCTCGTTCGGGCCCCAGGTAATAGGAGAAACCAAGGTGTTTGCCCTCGTCTCGGCTTCCGGGAGGTCCGAGAAGTTCAATGACCTGGCTTTCCGTCATACCCTCCAAGCGGCCGCTCGCCAGCAAATCGTCTACCATGCAGAGGCGCGGAGGCCAATTGTCATAATATTCGAATGATTCTTGCTTTTTCCAACTTTTGCTATCGAAGCTTTGTTGATGTAAAAAATTATCGATTCTATCACCACATGTAAACCAGATGACGAACAATAGAGGCAGGCTACCGACCGCCGCGGCGATGATGACGACGACCTCACAAGTCTTCCACTGCCGGGTTACTAACTGAGAAAGCCGCATGACTCATCCTCCGAAGATACGCTGGCCAACCATGCGAGCCCAGCTCTGCTCGAAAACCTCCATCTGTCATCTGAGCCCTTCCAGGATACCTACTCAGGAATGGCAAGGGAAATCGATTCCGGGACGGCAACAAGCCGAGAGTTCAGCGACCGGTCAGTAGAGCGGCGAGACGGGCCAACCATTCATAAGGCCCGTCATCGGCCGCCAGAGGCTTCCTAAACAGAGTGCTCGACAAACCCCACCGGATACCACTCGGAACCCTTGCCGCGTTGTGCATCGTCGCCTGGTCACTGATGTACTTCGCCAGTGCCCTGCCCCAGCTCGCCGAGTTCCTTGTTGACCTCCTTGAGGTCTTCGAGGAGCGACAGGCGGCGCCTGCGGGTCTCATCGACCCGCTTGAGCAGCGCGGACTGCTCGGCGATCGGGAGGCCCACCTTCGCGAACTCGCCGCCGGTCGTCCGGGCGATCAGGGTCTTCAAAGCGGCCGCGAGCAAGGGGTCGGACTCCTCACGCCCGATCGATTCGGGGGTCAACTTGCCCGTCGAGACCGCCGCACCGACGCGATCGCGCTCCAGTCGTCTCCGGATCAAGGCATCGCGCACCGGGCCGTCGACCGGCACGTAATACCCGTCGGTCGGATCGACGCCCCAGTCCGCCTTGCCCTCCCGCTTATCGATGTCTTCGCCCCGGGGCAAGTGGTAATAGGCCGTCGTCAGCTTGATCGCGCCGGCGTCGTCCTTCAGCTTGACGAGCGTCTGGACCGAGCCCTTGCCGATCGTCCGCGACCCGACGACGATCGCACGCTCGTTGTCCTTGAGCGCCCCGGCGAGCAGCTCCGACGACGAGGCCGTGGTGCCGTTGACCAGCACGACCAGCGGGACGTCGGCCGGCAAGGCTGGCTTCCCGTCGGCCGCGATCGACCGCACGGCTTCGCCCCGGCCGCGGATCGTGACGATCGTCCCCTTCGCCAGGAACAGCCGCGCAACGTTGACCGCCGCGTTCAACAGCCCGCCGGGCGAGTCGCGGAGGTCGAGGACCATCCCCTTCATCCCCCGGCCCTTGAGGCCCTCGATCGCCGAGGTCAGCTCGGCGGCCGTGTCGGCAGTGAACCGGCTCACCTGGGCGTAGCCGATCGCGTGATCCGGGTCGAGGAGGAAGTCCCAGTGGTCGCCGACCACGCGGAACCCGCGGACACTCCGGACCTTCACCACTCCCCGCGTGATGGCCAGCTCCGCCGCGACGCCGTCGGCGTGCCTCACCTTGAGCCGCACCGCCTCGCCCTCCTTGCCGAGGATTCGCTTAAGGACCTCGGCCAGCTCGAGGCCCCGGGTCGGCTTGCCGTCGATCTCGTCGATGACGTCCCCGGCTCGGATCCCGGCCTTGAGCGCCGGCGAATCGAGCAGCGGCGTGACCACCGTCACCAGACCGTCCTTGAGCTGGAGCTGGGCCCCGATGCCCGTGACCCGACCCTGTAGGTCGCGGGTCAGGTCGGCCATCTGCCCGGCGTCGATGTACCCGGAGTGCGGGTCGTGGAGCGCGTCGAGCATCCCTCGGATCGCGCCCTGGCGCAGCGCCGCCTCGTCCGGTGGCTGGATATAGGCCGCGCGGACCTTCGCCAGGACCTCGGACTCGACCGCGACCTCATCCGCCTGAAGCTTGGAGGCGGCCTCGTCCGTCGGCCTGACCGGGGGGACGATGGCGGTGACGCCCGCCTCGCCCTTGGCCCGGGCCTCTCCCCATGGGTTGAGCGCCGCCAGGGGCAGGAGGAGGCCCGCCGCCACGCCCGCGACCATGCCGATGGTCCGTCGATCCGGCTCCCGACGGTTGCGATCGCCGTCGAGGATGACGCGCAGCCGGCGCTCCAGCTTCGCCGACGAGGCTATGGCCGGCGCCACGGCCGTGCGCGGACCACTCGTCGTTCGCATCGCGACGATCGCCAGCAGGTGCTCGGCGTACGAAAATCGGTCGAGCCCGCACCCGAGCGCCACGTCGTCGGCCGCCTGCTCCTGCTCGCGGCGGACCCGTGCCAGGGCCAGCCAGGCGAGCGGGTTGAACCAGTAGATCGTACACGCGACCCGAGCGGCCAGTTGCGTCAAGTAGTCGCAGCGGCGAACGTGCGCCAGCTCGTGCAGCAGGGCCGTCGTCAGCCGCTCTTCCGTCCAGTCGACGGCATCGGCGGGCAGGAGGATGACCGGGCGGAAGACGCCCCAGGTCATCGGGATCGCCCGCGATCCGCTGAGGACCAGACGCACCGGGCGACGCACGTCGACCCGCGCCGCCAGCCGGCGGACGAGCTCGAGCGTCGTGGGATCGGTCACCGGCGTCGCGTCGCGGGCCACGCGACGGAGGCTCGACAGGCCGAGCAGCACCGGGATGCCGGACAGGACCACCCCGGCCGCCCAGGCGCCGAGGATTCCGATTCGCTTCCACGCCCATGAGAGATCGCGCATGATCGAGGAGACCTCCGAGACTTGAGTAAAGGTTCGACTGCGGTAGCCAGTCGCGTGCCCGGGCGACGGTCAACCGAGCGACTCAGCAGGCTGCCAGGGGATGGTCGGGGCGATCGATGCGATCTCGACGCCCCGCGCCGAAGGCAATCCCACCGTCGTCGGCGACCGCGACGGTTCGACGCGACGCATTGCCAGGTCGGCCGGTGTCGGCCGAGAAATCGCGAGCGAGACTCGCCAGGCCGGCAGCGCGGCGGAGAACACGGGGAGGCCGAGCGCGCCGACGACCGCGACCGACCACGCCAGATGACGCATCGCCGCCGAGCCGCGGCGCATCGCCAGGGCCGCCAGGGCGCCGGCCACGAGCACCACCGCCGACTTCGCCGACGACGCGACGACCAGCGAAAGGATCGCCTCGGCGCCCCAGGGGATCCGCGAGGGATCGAGCCAACCGATCATGGTGATTCCCCCTTCTTCCTCGCCCGATCGATCAGGCTCGCGAGCCGTTCCAGCTCCTCCGGCGAGAGGTCGGCCGCCGCGTCGCCCAGATGGGCGGCCACCGCCTTCTCGAGCGAGCCGTCGAAGAACGTATCCAAGACCCGCCGCAGGGCGCTCCTCCCGGCGCGCGACCGCGGCCGGCTCGCCCGGTACACGAACGTCAGCCCGTCCTGCACGTGCGTCAGGTGGCCCTTCTGCTCGAGGATCCGCAGCATCGTGCGGACCGCCGTCTTCGTCGGCGGGTCGGGCAGGTCGGCCAGCACGTCGGCCGCCGTCGCCTCCCCCCGCGCGTACACGGCGTCCATGATCTGCCGCTCCCGGCGGCTCAACGACTCCTCCGGCTTCGAACCCATCGCGTACCCCCATCGGCTGCCAATCGACTCGCGACCCGCTAAATTTTTAACACGTCGAAGCGGAGCGCCAAGCCGACGTGCCAAAAATTTGGCCTGACCGTGTGGGGCCGTCGCCGGCGGTGGGGCTATTGATGCATTGGCAATCTGTCTTGTGCAACGAAAGGGCATTAGTCGGCTCTGATCGCCAGTCCTTGCCATCGGGATTGCATGCGGGCACAAGGGGGCAGTCAACTCCTGTCTGCCAAGCTGGCGTGATTGCTCGCATCTGTGTGCTACGGCCGCCTGGTCATCAAGACCGCCTACCCGGATCCTGCGGCTCTTCCGATCGATCCATCGCCATCGCCTCGGCTACCGATCGCTTCCGCGATTTCTGATGCATCGCCGCCAGCTTGCTGTATCGCTCCCCCAACCGGTCGAGCTGCTCTTCCGTCAAATGCTCGATATGGATCAATTCGTTGCGGGCGTTCTTCGCCGAGAAGATCAATTCATCCAGCTTCAGGTGCACCGCCTTCAACTCACGATTCTGGGCGTTCTGAATCAGGAAGACCAGGAGGAACGTCACGCTGCTGGTGATGACCGTGAACAGCGTCGTCCACGACTCGTGATAGCGAAAGAAGGGCCCCGCCGCCGCCCAGGCGACGATCAGCAGCACCGCAAGCCGGAACCCCCATCGGCACCCCGCCGCCCGGACCGTCCAGATCGACATCCGCTCGAAGTGGTCGTAGCGGTAAGCCGGGCGGGCACCCACAGTACGATGGCCCTTCACATGCACGCCGTTCAAGATAGACATAGCCATGATCCTCGAAATGGGTTGAGGCGATCCGGCTCGGGCCAGCGTCGGCACACGCGCCAGGCCCAGCCTCTTGGTTTTTAAGAATATGACAATTCCATTGATCGAATCGACGGGCCATATTTTCAGCCCCTCCGGCCATCGGGGGCTTCGACTTCGAATCCACCTTCACTCCTTTATGCCGCCCTCCACTTCGGTCATGGTCATGGCCGCTCGTTCCGCCTCTTGCCGGTGGCTGTTGTTCAGTCTGGCCGAGAGCGAGGGTCGCTCGATCACCACCGGCGTCGCGTGCGCTGAGTTGCCTCTACCCCGGCCGGCCCGCTGAGAATCCCGCGTCCCGGCACAACCGCACAGGACGACCATGGCGATGAGCGAAAGACGTGTCTGCATGGAAATGCCCGGGCAAGGCCAGGCCGGCCACTGATCCTCGGGCCGACTCGGCAGGCGTATCACTCCGGCATGTCCGCCGTGGGGCGACAGGCAAAGCAATCCGCGTGCCATGGCAAGGTAAGATCGCAAGAAGCCAGCCAGGAGGGATCGGCCAGGACGATTCTGCCGTTTCGGGCGATTTTCACGAGAGACGCGGTATCGGTCATGGTGATCACGGTCGATACTTAATATTACGGAGCAGAACGAAAGCCTCCGAGGCCGGTGCTGCCGGTCTCTTGGGCAAACCGGTGAAGTTATCCAAGTCCCCCACCCGGAACCGCGAACGAGGAGACGCCCGGCGTTCAGATCTTTAGCAGAAACATCGGAATCGCCGCGTTTTCGCACGGACGATCTTTCTCCATCGGTCACGGAGGATTGCGATGAGATACCTGGCTGTCGCCGCATTCGCCTTGTTCGCCCCGATCGGCTGCTCCATGATCGAGCGGGTTGACACCGCCATGGAACGCCTGGGCAGTGTCAACGAGCGGCTTGCGGAAGCGAATCAGCGGATCGCGGCGGCCGACACGAGGATCGCCGTCGCGACCCAAAAGCTCGATGCCGCCCAGGCCAAGCTGGACGAGACGAACCGGCAGATCGCCCTGACCAACGGCAACATCGGCCATGCCGTGGCCAAGATCGACGCGACGAATCAGCTCCTCGTCCAAACCAGCGGGACGATCGGCGAGGCCAATTCCAGGATCGCCGTCGCTACCCAGAAGCTCGACGCCGTCCAGGCCAGGCTGAACGAGACGAGCCGGCAGATCGCCTTGACCAACGGCAACATCGGCCACGCCGTGGCCAAGATCGATGCGACGAATCGGCTCCTTGCCCATACCGACGGGACGATCGGCGAGACCAATTCCAAGATCGATTCGACCAACGGAAATCTCGGCCGGGCCAACGCCGAGATGAATGCGACGAATCAGAATATCGGCCGAGCCAGCGGGAAGATCGGCGAGGCCAATAAGAAGCTGGGGATCATCGATCAGGCGATCCAGAAAATCCCGGGGCTGCGGAAATGATCCCAGGCCACCGACAGGTCGCCGTCAAGAAACCCACCGTGGACCATCGAGGCATTACCCTCCGCGGGCGACTCGCGGCACGGTGGGCCAACTATTCGGCGGAATCCGTCCGAGTCCTTTGCAATCCGGGGCCCTCCAAGCTTACGTCTACAAGGACGAAACATGCGAACACAATCAATTCAAGATGCGAGCGTGTGTAAATTGATATCATCATGTAAATATTAAAAGCAATAAAAAAATCGCCGTCAACTCTCGAATGATGACGCCGGAAGATGTGACCTCGATCAAAGTCATCAGGCTCGGCTTACGCAAGGTAAGCAAACGTGCCTCCCGACCGCGGGGTTCCTCGGCGACGCGTCGGACAATCGGCTTTCAAATTTCGCCTTGCTGATTCAATGCAATTACAGGCGCACTGGCCACGCACGTGAGACCGTGGTCACGGGTCACGATCTCATGCCTGATGGTGGCGTTCGGCGAGGAGTGTCGAGTTCTTCATTCACTCTTCAGTAGAGGAACGGCAGCAGCCGCCAGGTGCGTCGACGATAGTCGGCGTACTGCCGGCCGAACTCGGATTCGAGCAGGGCCTCCTCGGAGTTCATGCGCGCGACCAGGAGCGGGATCAGCAGGAGCGAGACGAGGACGCCGATCGCGCTGCGGAAGACCAGGGCCCAGCCGAGGAGTCCCAGGAGCAGGCCGAGGTAGCTGGGATGCCGGATCACGCGATAGAGGCCGCCGGTGACGAGCTCATGGCCTTCCTGGATGGCCACCAGGCCGCTGAAACGGCGGCCCAGGACGAATACGGGCGCAAGCCGGAGGACGATCCCCACGACGTAAATCGCCGCCCCGAGGTAGCGCACCACGTCGCCATCGACCGTCCCGATGTCACGGCGATCGGTGTACGCCGGCAGCCAACCCAGGACGAGGCCGATGATCAGGAAGGGGAGGAGGATCCACCGATTCGTCGTGTCCTCTCGCCGGCCGCCGGAGAGGTTGCCGCTGGTGAACATCGCCGCGACCGAGGCGAGAATCGTCACGACGACGGCGACGGACCGGGCGGGGTGCGCCAGGAGCGCGGACCAGCCGCCCCAGCCCCAGGCCGCGAGCCCGAGATAGAGCGCCACGTTAACGGTCGTGATGAGGATGACGCCCCACTTCGGCATGGGCTTCATGATTCCGGACCTCCCTCCATAGCATGGCGGATCGCCGCGTGATTGCGGCATGCGCCAGGAGACTGTTCGCCCGCCGATGGCCGTTATTTTCGGGAGGGAATCCGGGTCCGTCCTTGGGCCCGGATGGGTGATCCCTGCGGCAAGCGGGCCGTTGGGTGGGTGTAACCCGCCAGTGCTAACGGCGGAGCCGCAACCAAAGAGGAAGCGGATCATCGCTTGACGGCAGCACGGCGCGGAAACCCTGCCCCCGGTTGACGTTGGTCGCCCCGTACCGTTACGATCGGCGAATGACGACGGATCGGATGAGTTGAGTGACGTGACGCCCCCCGAACTCAAGAGATGAAACCTTAGCGATGCAGATCCTCTTGACGAACGATGACGGCGTCTTTGCCCCCGGCCTGCGGGCGCTGTGCAAGGAGCTGATGAAGTTAGGGGAAGTGACCGTGGTGGCCCCGGCGATGGAGCAGAGCGGCGTGGCGCACTCGATCACGCTCCTGTCGCCCCTGGTCGTCAAGCAGGTCGAGGACGTCAACGGCACCACCCTGGGCTGGAAGGTCGAGGGGAGCCCGGCCGACAGCGTCAAGCTGGGCATCTGCGAGCTGATGTCGCGCCCGCCGGACCTGATCGTCTCCGGGATCAACTCGGGCTCGAATGCCGGGATCAACGTCCTCTACTCGGGCACGGTGGCCGCGGCGATCGAAGGGGCCTTCTTCAAGATCACCAGCATCGCGGTCTCGCTGGAGCTCTCCGAGCACTTCGACTTCCCCCACGCGGCGCGGCATGCGTTGCGCGTCATCGAGAAGATCCTGGCCAACAAGCCCGCGAACGGCTCGCTGTTCAACGTCAACCTGCCGGCCCACTCCCGCGGCGAGCCCCGGGGCATCCGCGTCGTCCCCATGGGGCTGGGCCGTTACGGCGAAGGCTTCCAGCGCCGGCAGGATCCTCGCGGGCGGACCTATTACTGGATGACCTACGAGCCGCCCTTCCATCTCGAAGGGCCCGAGACCGATGTCACCAGCCTCTGCGAAGGTTACATCACCGTGACCCCGCTCCATTTCGACTTGACCCGCTACGACGCGATCCCCGAAATCGGCCAGTGGAAATGGGACGACTGAACCCGACTGGATCGGATTGGAGAGCTCCAATGCCCGCGGCATCGCCATCTCGACCGACCGGTTCTCGGCGTCAAACCCGCTCGTGGATGGCCTCGTTGCCCCGCCTGGGCCTTGTCGTCGCGGCCCTGGCATCGGCCGGGTGCGAGGCCGAGGTCCAGCAACTCAACGGCCCGAGGCCCCAGACCCGGGCGCCCGCGCTGACCGGCGTCGCGATCGACCAGGATGACATGGCTCGCCCCGCCGAGCGGCCCCCGGCCCCGGCCAAGCCCAAGTCCAAGGCCCCGGCGAAGCCCGAGTTCATCGTCGGCAAGCGAACCTCGGACATCCGCGACGCCCAGACCGAGCTCAAGCCGGGCAACGCCAAGGTCGCCTCGACCCGGATCGTCGCCAAGGACCCCATCACGTTAACGGGAAACGCGTACGTCGCGATCGTCGGCCAGGCGTCCATGCTCAACATGCAGCACGCCATCGACCTGTTCCATGCCGAGAACGACCGCTATCCCAAGGATTACAACGAGTTCATGGAGGTCATCATCAAGGCGAATAACATCGCCCTGCCCAAGCTCCCGTACTACCAGGAGTACGCCTACGACGAGCAGGCGCACAAGCTCATCATCATCGAATATCCCGACCGCAAGTAATCTTATTGGTCGTTAGTCATTTGCAGCGTAGCGCCCAGCCTCGACCTGGGTTCGGCGCGGGTAGCGGTCAAGGCTCGGCGCTACCGCCGCCCGCGTGCTCCGGGCGACCAGTTCATACCGCCCCCGTCGTTGAAGGAGCCGCCGCGGGGCGAGTTGTTCGAAGCGGGCCCCCCGGAGGGTATGGCCAGGGCGCCGCTCGGGAGCTGGACCGGGGTGATCCGATTGACCTTCCAGGCGTGCGGCTGGGCCTCCTGGAATCCCAGCGACCAGATTGAGTTGAACGTGCCGACATCAATCGGTGCCACCGACGTGTTCATGCTCCCCTTGGCGAAGACGCGGAACTCGGCGGTCCCCCGCCGCGACTGTTCGCCCACGCTGGTCTGGAGGTTGCTGATCCGGATGAACTCGAAGCGGGTATGGCCCAGGTTGGCCTGGATCAGGGCACGCGTCGACTCCGGGTCCAGCGAGGTTTCCCCCTTCTGGAACCGCACGTCCGGCGCCATGTGCGACAGGAAGCCGTCCACGTCCGACTTCAAGGCCGTCTCGCGCAGGTCGTAGATCACCTGCTCGACGCGCTCGTTGTCCGTGACCCAGGTCCACTCGATCACCACGACCCCGGCGGCCAGCCCCAGGGCGATCAGGGCGCGGATCAGGTATTTCCCCTGCTGCGTCGCCTTCAGCGCCAGCCCGAAGGCCGCAGCCAGCAGCAACAGCCCCCCGGCCAGAACCGTGGGGTCCTCCGAAAGATACGTCATCGTGATGTACTCCCCTTGGCCGGGTCTCGAGTCGTTCGTGTCCGACTCGCAGCCTCACCACCTGTCCGTCGATCGATCTGCCTACGACATTTGTCAAACGTCGCCCACTGGCATTGTAGCCGGCGATCCGGGCGAGGAAAGAGGGGAGGCGTGGAATCGCGAATCTTGGGGTCGTCCGGGGCGAACGCGGGGCTATTCGGGTTCGGCCGGGGGTTTCTTGGCGGCGGGTGCCGGTGCTTCCTGGGCCTGGTCCTTGTCCTGTTTCTTGGCGGAGTCTTCGGGCTTGGTGTGGCGGACGGTCTGGATGTCGGAGAAGGTGACGGGGAGGAGATTGTACTCGGGCTCCCAGTCGACGGCGCGGCCTCTCAGCGAGGTATCGAGGAAGTGGAAGATCGCCGAGGTGACCTTGGGCTCGAGCCGCAGGAGCTTGTAGCCGTGGAGTGAGGACGGATAGAGCTCGACCTTGTTGAGCCGGGCGCGTTCGACGAGCGGGCGGCTGTCCTGGACGGCATTCTTGGAGGCCTGATCGTTCTCGCCGGCGATGAGGAGCAGGGGGATGCGGGGGGCGATCGAGGCCATGGTGTGCTTGAGGACGTAGCCGGAGCCCGAGGGCATGGGCGAGATCAACGCCAGGGCGCTGAGGTCGCTGGGGCGGCCCTCGGTGGTGACGGCCGCGCCGGGATGATAGGCCCAGGCCGCGGCGAGGTTCGCCCCGTCGCCCACCGCGATCACGCCCAGCTTGGCCAGGTTCAGCTCGCCGCGGTTGTGGCGGTCCACGAGGAAGAAGTAGGCCGATTGCAAGTCCTCGACGAGCCGAGACCGCTCGCTGTTGCTCAGGGCTCGCCGCGCGTTCTGGCCCTGGCCGCGCAGGTCCAGGCTCAGGACGGCGTAGTTGAGCGACTGGAGATGCTCGGCCAGCCCTTGCCCCTTGAGCTCGAGGACCGGGTCCTCGAAGTCCTTGCGCGACCGGCCCGACTCATGGATCAGCATGACCACCGGCGCCGAGGAGCCGAGCTTCGACCGGTAGTACGAGGCGGCCAGCGGGGCCCCGTCGAAGGAATGGAGGCGGAAGTTGAAGTGGTAGGTGCCCGGGACCAGGTCGGCGGCGGCGCCGGGCGCCTTGGCCATCGGGTCGCCCGCCTCGGGCCGCGCCGCCTTCTTCAACGGCACGCCCCCCTGGTCGCGCACGGGCGCCCGAGGCTTCCGGACCGGGCGCGGCGGCTGCGGTTGCTGGGCATCGGCCTGCACCATCGCCAGGCCGACCAGCACCAGGGCCACCGCCGGCGCCCACCACGATCTCGACGCAAACGCACCGCTTCCGTCTCGCATCGCTTGGTCCTTTGTCGTTGGTCCTCTGTCCTCGGTCCATTGTTACGTCGGGCTGGGCCTCGTCTCGGAACGAAGGGCCAGGGACGAGGATAAGAGACTGAGGACCATACCCTCTCTTCATCGTAAATTCTGTCCGCACAATGGACAATCGCAAACCATCGCGAGGGCGAGGGGTACGCCCCGACGCGACTTCGGAGGACTCGCAAGAAAACGAGTCCGCGAAGCCTCGAATTACGGCCGATGGTCTGCGCCTTCGCTACCCAAGATCGTGTCATGAACTGTTTGCAGGGATTTCCCGGCGTTTCCGGCTGTAGCCGGGGTCTGTGACCCCGGGAGTACCCTCACCGGCCTCACAGAGGCCGGCTACAGAGGACGTGGGGTTCATAACACGCTCTGGATTCTTTCCGGAAAGGTGGGAGACTCGCGGCGCTTTGCCCCTCTTATGCGTATCGTGAAGGTCAGCGACGAAACAAACTCGTCCGTCACGGGCGGGGGGTTCGCTTGAGGATGGCATCCATGGCAAGCGGCGTGATGGGGGGAGGCTTGCGGCATCTGCGCGACCTGTTCGAGGACGGCACGACCGTCGGGCTCGGCGACGGCCAGCTCCTGGCCCGGTATGCCGCCTCGCGCGACGAGGCGGCGTTCTCGGCCCTGGTGGCGCGGCACGGTCCGATGGTCATCGCCACCTGCCGTGCCGTGCTCGATCGCGAGCCGGACGTCGAGGACGCGTTCCAGGCCACCTTCCTGCTGCTGGCGCGGAAGGCGCGCTCGGTCCGCGCCGACGAGGCCCTGGGCGGCTGGCTGCACCGCGTCGCCTATCGCGCCGCCGTGCAGGCCGGCGCCGAGTCGAGGCGACGGCGGCGCGAGGTCGAGGCGGCGACGATGGCCGCCCTCGGGCGAGCCCGCACCGGCCCCGATATCGAGGTCGCGTCGATCATCCACGAGGAGGTCGACCGGCTGCCCGACCATCATCGGCTGGCGGTGGTCCTCTGCGACCTGGAAGGGCTGACCTACCAGCAGGCCGCGGACCGCCTCCGCTGGACCGAGCCGACGCTGCGGCATCGGCTGGTCAAGGCGCGGCGGCGGCTGCGAGAGCGGCTGACCCGCCGTGGCGTCACGGCGGGAGCGCTCGGGGCCGTCCTGGCGGCCTCGGCGGCCGGGGCGAGGGCGGCGGTGCCGGCCGCCCTGGCGCGATCGGCGGTCGCCGCGGCGACGGGCGGCGCGGCGTCGTCTTCCGCAGCAGTTCTGGCGGCCAAGATCATCAGGGGCCTGCTCGTGTCCCGGCTGAAGATCGCCGCGGCGGTCGCGCTGACGCTCGTCTCGCTCGTGGTCATCGCCGCCGGCTCATGTCGGCCGGGTCCACCTTCGCCCGCGTCGGCGCCGCTTGCTCAGGCCGGCGCCGAGATGAAACGGCCCCCCGCCGTCGTCGACGCCGCGGCGCCGGCCTCCGCGCCCGCGGCGTTCGTCGAGGTCCGCGGCCGGGTGGTCGATCCGCAGGGAAGGCCCGTCGCGGGGGCCACGGTACGGGAGGCCTGGCTCGGGCTGGAGGACCCGCCGTTCCCCGACGCGACCAGCGGCGCCGACGGCCGGTTCGTCGCGCGGATCGCGCGGTCGCGCCGGAGTCTCGGCGCCCTGATCGACGGCCGCGATGCGATGCCCTGGATCGCCGCCACGGCGCCGGGGTTCGGGCCCGGCTGGGCCGCTTGCGCCCTCCGTGCCGACGCGCCGGGTGAGGTGACGATCCGGCTGGTCGCCGACGGTCCGCCGATCGAGGGACGCATCCTCGATCTCGAGGGCCGACCGGTCGCCGGCGCCTGGGTCAAGGTCCATCGTCTCTGGTACGCCAGGGATGAGCGCTCTCAGTATGTGGAGACCGGCGACCTGCCCGCCTGGCTCCGGCGAGCCCGGGACCTCGGCCTCAATGAAGGGCCCTGGGACGGCCTGTCCTCGTTGTCGATGGCGATCGCCGACACGACGACCGACCGCGACGGCCGCTTCCGCCTGACGGGGATCGGCCGCGAGCGGATCGCCGAGCTGATGATCTCGGGCCAGGCGATCGCCACCGCCCCGACTTATGCGATCTGCCACGACGGGCCGGAGGTCCGCTTCAAGGTCCAGAACCGGCCGGGCGAGCAGGCGATCGTCTTCCACGCCCCGCGCTTCGACTACTCCGCGGCGCCCAGCCAACCGATCCAGGGCGTGATCCGCGACAAGGACACGGGCCGGCCCATCGCCGGCGTGCGGCTCCACGGCAGAGTCTACATAGGGCTCAGCGTTATCTGGGCGGAGGGCGTCGAGGCGACGAGCGACGCCCAGGGCCGGTATCGCCTCACCGGACTGAACAAGGGTTCGGCGTATCGCCTGTTCGTCAATCCGAAGGAGGGGCAGCCCTATGCCAGGGCCGCCCTCTCCGCGTGCCGGCCGATTCGCCCGCGCTCGAGCCCGTGACCTTCGACATCGCGCTCAAGCGGGCCATCCTGGTCCGGGGCCGGGTGACGGACAAGGCGACCGGCCGGCCCGTGCCGGGCTACGTCGGCGCCTACTCGTTCCGCGACGATCCTCATGTCCGCGATTATCCCGGCTTCGAGGGGAGTATCATACAGTACGTCCCTCTCAAGGATGACGGCCGCTTCGAGGTCGTCGCGCTGCCGGGGCGCGGCATCATCACCGGCTTTTCCGACCCGAGGCGGTACCGGCTCGGCGTCGGCGCCGCGGCCATCCAGGGCAGCCAGTATTTCAACACGCTGCCGATTTCGACCTACCGCGAACAATACCACGTCTTCGCCGCGGTCGACCTCGACCCCAAGGTCGGGTCGGCGACCGTGGATCTCCAGGTTGACCCCGGCAAATCGCTGACGATCCAGGTCGCTGATCCGGAAGGCAAGCCATTGATCCCGACCCGGGTGACGGGCGCCGGCGCCGGCCCCCAACGCGAAAAAGAGTGGGACACGCCCGCGGTCGAGGTCCGCGCGCTCGACCCGTCGGAGCCCCGGCGGGTGACGATCTCCCACGACGGCCGGAAGCTGGTGGGCTCGGTCTATCTGAAGGGGGACGAGGCCGGCCCGCTGACCGTCCGCCTCCAGCCCTGGGGGACGATCACCGGCCGGATCGTGGACGAGGACGGCCAGCCCCGCGACGGGGTGTGGATCGGCACCCTTTTCGGCGACGATCCGCAGCGGGCCGAACTGCCGACGAGCGACAGCTCGGGCCCGATCCGGACCGGCCGCGACGGCCGGTTCCGCGTCGAGGGATTCGTCCCCGGCGTCAAGTACGGGGCGTACGCACTGGAAATGCCCAATCGCAAGATCCTCGGCGACATCTTCCGCGACCTCATCGTCGCCCAGGGCGAGGTCAAGGATCTGGGCGACGTGAAGCCGGTCGCGACCGGCCGGAGCGAGTGATCTCAAGGCATGTCCCCTCGAAGATCCGGCCGTCTACCTCGCGCAGTTGGAGCAACCGTGCCTCCCCTTAACTTTGCCATCCTGGAAAAAACCGGGAACACGGCGGATTGGGCCGGGCCACTATGCCGGTAGAAGGATTCGTCGTGTGGGTGAAACCCCCACCACTGGCGCGAATCCAGGAATTCGGTGGGTTTCACCCACCCTACTGGGATCGGGGTGTCCTCATGCGAGAATCGACGACCATGCCGCGTGGAGTCGGAGAATCCCTGCGTACGCTGTTCGGCGTCGGCACCCTGTCCGGCCTGACGGATGGGCAGCTCCTGGAACGATTTGCGCGAGGACGCGGCCTCGCCGGGCCGTCGGACTCGGAGGCGGCCTTCGCGGCGATCGTGGAGCGACACGGGTCGATGGTGCTGGGGGTCTGCCGGGCGGTGCTGGGCGATCGCCATGACGCCGAGGATGCGTGCCAGGCGACCTTCCTGGTGCTGGCGCGGTCGGCCGGACGGATCCGGCGGGGGGATTCGGTGGCGAGCTGGCTCTATGGCGTGGCCCGTCGGGTGGCGCTGCGGGCTCGTCGTCAGGCCGCGAGGCGTCGCGAGCTGGAGCGGCGGCGGCTGGCCGGGATGAAGGCCGGTGAGCCGGCTTGCTCGCCGCCGGCGGAGCCATGGCCCGAGCTGTACGAGGAGCTCGACCGCTTGCCGCAGCCGTTCCGCGCCGCGGTCGTGCTCTGCGACCTGGAGGGCCACTCCTACGAGCAGGCCGCCGGCTTGCTCCATTGCCCGGTCGGGACGCTCCAGAGCCGGCTGGCGCGGGGAGGGAGCGGCTCCGTCGCCGCCTCGAACGCCGGGGGCTCTCGACGGCCGTCGCCCTGGTCGGCACCGGCGCGGGGCTGACGGCGCGGCCGGCCTCGGCGGCCATGCCGGCGCCGCTCGCGGCATCCATCGCGAGGGCGGCGACCGAGACGACTGGAGGGCCGGCCGTCGCCGGCATGGTCGCGACACTGGCGGGGGCTGAAATACGGAGACAGCTCATGACCCGGATGCTGACGACCTTGACGGTGCTCATGCTGACCGGACTGTCGACGATGGTTCTGATCGGGATGGCGACCGTCGGGCGGGATGCCGATCCAAGACCTCGAGCGGCCGAGGCTCCCGAGAAGACCGACCTCGGGCCGGTCCACGTCCGCGTGATGGATGCGCGGGGGGCCAGCGTGCCGGGGATCGCCATCGAAGTCCACGCATGGGACCAATCGCGACGCACCGTCTCGACCGACGCCGAAGGCCGCGCCGTCATCCCCCGCGAGGCCATCGGGGATGGCGCCATCTTGCTCGTTCGGCGCGATCGCGAATCCCTGGCCTGGGCCGCCCTGGGCGACTGGAGCCCGAACGCGACGGTCGGGACGGGGGACGACCCGGTCATCATGAAGTTGCTGCCCTTGACCCATCGGGTTGAAGGCTCGGTCGTGGACGACCAAGGCAAGCCGATCGCCGGGGCCGAGATCCAGGTCGGCAGCTTTCCTTATCCGATCGATGGTACGATCCATTTCGCGATCCAGGAGCCCAATCAACTTCTCGTCCCGGCCACCACCGACGACAAGGGGCGGTTTGTCCTGATGTTGCCCGAAGGGGTCGGCGCCGGCATCGGGGTCTACCATCCTCGCTATATCGGCCCGGCGCCGGATGCTATGCGAATACGAAGACCCTCGATCCGATGATCCTCGAGCCGGCCGGCGGGATCGCCGGGACGGTGACGGATGCGGCCGGGAAGCCGTTCGCCGGTGCGAGGGTCGGCGCCGGGCTCATCGAACACCGTCAACGGATCATCATCGGCGGCGGCGAGGCGGTCAGCGATGACCGGGGACGTTTCTTGATCGGCGGCCTGGAGCCGGGGGTGTATCACCTGTTGTTAGGGGTGCCCGGCCGTCCTGATCTCACCGCCCGCGCCGTCGAGGGGCTTCGCGTACGGGCCGGGGCCGACACGCCGGCCGAACTGACCGTCATCGAGGGCCGCCCCCTGCGCGGCGTCGTGATCGACCGCCAGACGGATCGACCCATCGCCCGAATCCGGGTCGCATGTTATGGTCCGGTGCGACCGAATTCGGGGTCGGAGGTCGAATCGCACAAGACCGACGATCAGGGCCGCTTCACGTTCCACGTCCCGCCCGGCGAGCAGCACGTCTCTATCCAGGATGGTCAATCGTTCGGCCGCGGGAGTCGCCAGGATGTGATCATCCCCGAACGGGGAGAGATCGAGCCTGTCCGGTTGACGCGGAACAACTCCGCCGCGAGCGCGATGATGGGCGTCACGAAGGTCGCGGCCCCGAAGAAGGCGGAGGCCCGGGCCGTCGGGGGTGGGGGCGAAGCGGGGGTGCAGGCAAACATCCGGGCGGACCGGGTGGTCGTGCGGAAAGTTGCCGAGAAGCCCAAGGCCCAGGAGGTCCGCACCGTGACCGGCCGCGTGCGCAACGCGCAGGGCCGGCCCCTCTTCGCCGTCCAGGTGCAGGTCAGTCTCCCGCGCGGCGCGGTCCCCGAGCCGACGCGGTTCGATATCGCGGCCACCGACCGTGAGGGGGTGTTCCTGCTCCCGCGACTGCCTCGTCGGCCGCTCAAGATCTCCCTCAATCGGGCAGGCTTCAAGTATCAGGTCGAGCCGCTCCCGGCCGACCGCGACGAGGTCGAGTACACCTTCCGCCTCGCGCCCGAGGCCGGGGCCCGGACGCAGCCCGATCGCGTCGCGGAGGACGAGCCGATCCCGCCGGGACTCCGCGAGCGGCTGACCTTCGTCAACCTGGGGCGCATCGGCAACGATTTCCTGGACGACGGCCCCGGGGATATGGCTAACGACCTCAATCGCCTACCGCGCGGCGTGCACAAACTGGGAGACACCTATTACCGCATCGGCGAGAGAATGGTCCACGTCCAGGGCCTCATGCGACCCGACCTGCCCCAGTCCGTCAAGGGGATACCGGTCCAGGCTCGGGGCGATCGGCTCTACATCCTGCACGCAGCCCAGCAGGTTGCCGAACCCGGCACATTGCTCGGGGCCTACGTGATCCACTACGCCGACGGGTCGAGCGAGCGGATCCCGGTCGTCTACGGCCGGAGCCTCGTCAACTGGTGGAAGTTCTCGCGCGGGACCGAGGAGCCGACCGAGGCCCGGGTCGCCTGGGTCGGATCGAGCGATTCGACCGACATGAACCCGGGCTTGAAGATCCGCCTGTTCGCCGTCACCTGGACGAACCCGCACCCCGAGAAGACGATCGCAACGCTCGACGTCCTCTCGGCCGGCAAGGAGTGCGACCCATTCCTCGTGGCACTGACGCTCTCTCGTCAATAGTCATTGGTCATCGGCCGTTGGTGTGCTGCTCGGAGTTCGAGCGGCTTGTTGCGGACCGGAGGCGGCCTTTCGCCTTCCGAAGATGCCGATTGATCCCTTTATCGACGCCGATGCCCCTGGTACACTCCGGCCGATGAACACGCAGGCAACCATCTCCGATTTGGGGCGCCACCATGCGACGATTCCGGCTGAGTACGCTCCTGCTCCTGAACGTGATCGCGGTCCTGTGCATCGCCCTGGTGGTGCAGCACCAACGGGCCGCTCGCCGCGAGGTCGAACTGCAAATGGAATTTGCCAGAAAGACCTATGGAGTGCAGAAAGCGTCCAGGGGAACAGGAGTGGCGAGGCCGGCGGCGTCCCGGCTCCGTTCGGTCGTCGAGGCCACCGAGACCAAGGAGGAGGATGAAGAATGAGCCGCGAGCCGGTTAGAGTCTCTCCTGTCGGCGTCCCGGCCAACGCCGCGTCGGCACCGATGCCCCGACGGCATCACCGCGCCAGCGTCGCCTCCATCTCCTCGCGGACGGACGACATCTCGTGGAGCTCGTCGGCGGAAAAGCCCTTCCGGTCGCGGTTCCATCGAAGGGCCCAGCTCCGGTATTCCTGGGCGCGGTCGGCCTCCCCGAGGCGGTGGTAGGCCATCGCCAGGAAGCAAAGGTCCCAGGCGAGTTCACGGTCCCCTTGCCGGTCGAGATCGGCGCGCAAGGCTCCCACCGCCTCGCGATACCGGCCCAGGCGATAATAGGCCACGCCGAGAGTATTGCGGAAGATCGGGTCGTCCGGCGCGAGCCTCGTGGCCTTCCGGGCCAGGACCAGGGCCCGGTCGGGGTCACGCAATGGCTGGGGAGCGATCAGGTAGGCCCAGGCCAGTTCGTTGCACTCGTCCGCTCGGTCCGGCTTGTCCTCGTGCCGCTTCCGAGACCGGGCGATCCTGTCGCGGGCACGCTCCTCCGCGGCACCCGTGAGCGGCGCCGTCGCCTCGACTCGGATCTCCATCGTCCGCCCGGGCCCCTCGGACGGGGGAGACGCGACCAGTTCGTCCCGCAGGCCGATGGCGACGAGGTCCCGGCCGATCCTCCGGAGGTCCCACAGGTGGATCGCCTTGGAGTACCCCGCGATCACCACCAGCTTCGCCCCGTCGGCCGTGAAGCCCAGCCATCGCGCCCGATCGGCATCCGGGTCCTGCAGCCGGGCCAGCGTCCGGCCGGATGCGGCGTCGATGAGATGCACGACCGCCGGCGAGATCTCCAGCGCGACGAGCCTCCCGTCCGGCGAGAAGGCGACCCAGCCCGGATAGGACGGGATCTCCCACTGGAGCTCCCGGACGGCCCGCCACGACGGGACCTCGCGGAACTGGTACCGGCCGACCAGGCTGGTGATCATCGTGCGCCCGTCGGGCGCGAAGAAGGCGACGTTCTGGGGGCCCGTGGCCAGCTCGTCGACCGGGGCTCCGGTCCGGGCGTCCCAGAGCTTGACGCTCGTCGCATGCCACCCGGTCGTCGCCACCCACCGCCCATCCGGGCTGACTCGGCCGGAGCTCGCCGAGGCGTGCGGGAGCGTGTACCGGACCGCCTCGTCCTCCAGGTCGAGCACGAGGACCGCTGCCGAACCTTCGCACGCCACGACGGCGATCCGGCCATCAAGCCCGACCGCGGCCCTCGTCGGCTCCATCGGCAGTCGGACCTTCCGGGGCGCCCCGATCCGGAGGCGGCCGCGCCGCCCGCCTCCTCGACAATCGGCCAGCGGTGGAGCCCGCCGGGGCCGCACGAGAGCAAATCGCGGCCCTGCTTCCCGGCGACGAAGCTCGTCGACAGGCACTTGCCGATCGGCAAGAAGGCCAGCTCTCTCCCGGTGTCCAGCTCCCAGACCCGTACGCCGTCCTCCATGCCGACGGCCAGCAGGTCGTCCGGGCTGATGTCGGCCCCGTAGTATTCGCTCTGTCCGGGCCCGAGTCCGACGACGAGCGTCCGATACTCCCGCCCCGGCTCGACCTCGAGCACCCGCGTCTCTCCGCCGACCTTGACCACGCCGCAAGCCCGCCCGTCCCGGCCGAAGTGCGGATCGCCGACGAGGCTCTGCCAGTGGACGACCGACCGGCCCGTCCCCGCGTCCCAAAGGCGGGCCGTCCCGTCCCATGAGCAGGTCAGGACGAGGTCGCCGTCCGGGTGGAACCTCAGCACGTTGACCTGCTGCGCGTGCCCTTCGAGCGTGACGACCTCTCGCCGATCGGCGATGTCCCAGATCTCCGCGATCGCCCCCTGCACCAAGCCGATGCCCAGCCGGCTCCCATCCGGGCTCCAGCCCAGCGCCGCGACCGGCCCTCGCTCGCCCGGCCGGAGATTCGCCACCTTCCGGGGCGGTTCGAAGTCCCAGATCTCTACCCCGACGTCGCGGGATTCGTCGGCGACCGCCAGTCGCTTCCCGTCCGGCCGAATCGCCAGCGGCAGCGGTCGGAACCCGAGCGAGAAACGTGCGACCTCACGACCCGCCGCCACGTCCGCCACGACCACCGTGCGGTCCGCCAGACCCACCGCGACCCGGCGCGAGTCGGCGGCAAACTCGGCCTGGCAAACCCACCCCGGCACCTTCCAGACCAATTCGCCCCCCTCCACCGCGCGGACCTGCAGGCCCTCGGGCAGGATGATGGCCACCGATCGGCCGTCCGGGCTTAGCCGCAACTCTCGCGGCACGCCGCCGACGTCGGCCATCCGCGCGATCGGCCCCGCCTGCTTGATCGCATGCACGGAGGTGATACCTTGCCGATCGACCAGCGCATACCGGCGGAACATCCCATCGAAGACCGGCGAACTCGCCCCCGGCGGGACTTCGATTGCGAGCCTCCCCGGCCGAAGGTCGGCCAGGGCCAGGCAGGCGATCGCCTCGTCGCGCAGCTCGTCGAAGCCCGATCGCGGCGCGTCCACCGCCCGCGCGATCGGGATGGCCTGCCGCAGCGCCTCCAACCCGTCGAGCCGACGGCCCGGTCGCCGGCCGAACCGGCCCGCCTGGGCGCGCGCCAGGTACGACCGCCAGAGTTTATCCTGCGCATCGCGCCGCGCGGCCTGCTCGTCCCGTCTGGCCTCGCCGGTGCGCCTCAGCTCGGCGTCCAGCCGGGCCGTCCAGACCGCCCAGAACACCACCAGCGCCGCGACGAGCGAGGCGGCCACCGCGATCGAGGCGGCCAGCCCCCGATTCCGGCGGCAGAACCGCCAGGCAAGCTCCCAGGCCGGTGTCCGCCGCGCCGGATCGGCCGGTCTGCCAGGAAACGCCGAAGATCCTCGGCCAGCGCCGACGCGCCCGCATACCGGCGCCCGGCTCCTTCGCCATCGCCTTCAGGACGATCGTCTCCAGGTCGCGGGGGATCCTCGGGTCGACCCGGCGGGGCCGGGGCGGCTCGACCTGGAGGATTCGCTCCATCAGCCGGGCCCGGTCGCTCGAGACGAACGCCGATCGCAGCGTCAGCATCTCGTAGAGCGTCAGCCCCACACCGTAGACGTCGCTGCGGCAGTCGGCCCGGCCGCCGAACCGCTCCGGCGCCATGTACCGCAGCGTGCCGACGACGTCCCCCTGGTTGGTCAGCCCCGCCGAGTCGTCCACCTTCGCCAGACCGAAGTCGGTGACCCAGGCGGTTCCTTGCGTGTCCAGGAGGATATTCGCCGGCTTGATGTCGCGATGCAGGACGCCCTGGTGATGCGCGTAGTCCAGCGCCTCGGCGACCTGCAGGCCGATGCGGGCCACGCTCCGGATGTACTGGGTCTCGGGCTGGGCCGCCAGCTCCGACCCGCTCCCCGGCCCCGCCGGATCGACGATCGTCGGGCTCGACCCGAGGGAGACCATCGGCGCCGCCCGGACCTCCGTCGCGACCGGCTCGACGGCGCCGGCCCGATCCGGGCACCCCGAAAGCAGCTCGCGGGCCAGGCTCTCCCCCAGGCCCGACGGCCGCGTCGAGGCCCCCCACGACTCGGCCGGCAGCCCGCGAAGCCGCCGGACCTCCTGAAGCACGACCTCCAGGTTCTGCCCCCGGATGTACTGCATCGCGTAATAATGGACGCCGTCCGACTCGCCCACGCCGAACACGGGCACGATGTTCGAATGGTGCAAACGGGCGGCTGCCCGGGCCTCCCGGCGAAACCGCTCGAGCTGGCTCTCGCGCACGAGACGATGGAATGGCAGGACCTTCAGCGCGACGTGGCGGCCCAGCGACTCCTGCATGGCCTCGTAAACGACGCCCATCCCGCCCCGCGCGATCTCGCGGAGGATCCGGTACTCGCCCAGCCGTTCGAGCGGCGGATCCGGCCTCCGATTCGACCCCGCCGCGGCGGCGGACCACTCGTCCGCCGGGCCCAGCCGCTCCATCGCGACCATCGCCGGGAAGATCCGCTGGATCCGCTCGGCGTGCTCGGGATACCTCCCGACGTAATCACTGAGCGAGGGCCGCTCGCCGCGACGGTAGCGATCGGCGAACTCCTGCGCCAGGTCGACCAGCGGATCGGCCTCGGAGTCCGAATGACTCATGACGTCGCTTCTCCAAAGGCCCGACCCCGCCGATGGCCCGTCAATCAGAAGTCCAGGCCGCCCGGCATCTGCCGCAGGATCTCCCGCAACCGCTCCAGCGCCCGGAGGTATCGCTTGCCGGCCGCCGCCTCCTTGATGCCCAGGACACGGGCCGCCTCGGCGTTGGTCAACTGCTCGAAGTGCCGCAGCGCCAGGACCTCTCGCTCCAGCGGGTCCATCGAGTTGAGCGCCTCCTGCAGCCGAATCCGCGCCTCGGCCCGCATCGCGGCCTCGCTGGGTCGCGTCGCGTGCCCCAGCAGTTGCGCCGCGATGGCCGCCGAGGTCGCGCCGGGCAGGCCGCCCCGATAGAGCGCGAACTCGCGGCGGGCGTCGCGCATCGGCGTCCCCAGGTGGTAGCGGTGCACCTCCAGGAGCTTGTGCGCCGCGATGCCCCTCAGCCAGAGGAACAGCGGCATGCCGGGCTCCCGGAGATAGTCGCCCATGTGCCTCGACGCCTCAAGGAAGATCTCCTGGAGCACGTCGGCCGCGTCGACCCGCTTGCGCAATTGGGGATCGAGCCGGAAGGCCACCATCCGGCGGAGCCTCCCCTCGTGCCGCGTCAGCAGCGCACCCCAGCTCGAGCCGTCGCCGACGGCCGCGCGCCGGAGGAGGCGGATCGTCTCGCTCGAATCACCGGTCTGAGCGGGCGTCATGGGGGTCGATTACTCCTGCCCGGCTGCCGCGAGGAAGCGATCTCCGGATCTCCTGTCTCGGATACGCCGACTCGCGCAATGAGTGACAGGACCCGGGCGACGATCGTCCGGTTTATCTCGCCTTTCTCGACCCGAAACTCCGGGTATCTCAGCACCGAGTGCAGGCCGTTCACGAGCTTCCCCGAATTCAGCACCGGGCCACTTTTGCCAGAATTCCTGTCTCGGGTGCGGCGATTCGCGCAATTAGTGACGCGTCGGACTCACGAGGGGTATCGGACCCCGGACGGCCCGGTCGCCGGACCGCCGAGGTCCCGCGCCCGCGTACGGCCCCGGCTCATGAGGCGACCCCATGCTGCACATCACGCCCTCTCGCCCTGGTCACGCTCTTCAGCGTCCTCCGTTCCCGGCCTCGCCGAGGCCCGAACGCTTGAGGATCGCCGCCACTGCGTGACTGCATGATCATGACCAGACATCAATCAAGGCTCTCGGGCGATGCACCCCGGCGAGGGGCGGTCGTCCCTCAGTCACATTTCCTGGCCACGAGGACAATCGCATGTTCAACCTGAACCTCCGGCAGCGGTCCCGGCGACGGCGTCCCAACTCACGCCAGTGCCTCCAGCTCGAAAGGCTCGAGGGGCGCGTAGTCCTCTCCACCTTCCGCGTGAACACCACGCTCGACGCGGTCGCCGTCAACCTCAAGAACGGGCAGGACGCCGCCGGGCAGATTTCCCTCCGCTCGGCGATCATGGCCGCTGACGCCCGCGGCGGGAACAACCAGATCATCCTCCCCGCCGGCACCTTCACCCTCACCCTCGCCGGCGCCGGCGAGGACAAAGACGCCACCGGCGACCTCGACATCAACGCCAACGTCACGATCAAGGGCCAGGGGGCGAGCAACACCATCATCGACGGCAACAACCTCGATCGCGTCATCCAGGTCCTCGGCGGCCGGGTCTCGATCTCGGCGGTCACGATCCAGCACGGGCTGGCGACGGGCAGTGGCGGTGGCCTGCTGAACTCGGGCGGGATCGTGTCGCTCTCCTCGGTGAGCATCGTGAATAACCGGGCCGTCGGCGCCGCGGGGACCGGCGGGGCGGCGGGGGCCACGGGCGGGAGCGCCGGAGGCGCCGGCGGCAGCGGCGGCGGGGGCGGCGACGCGATGGGTGGCGGGGTCTTCAACGCGGCCGGGTCGATGTCGATCTCCAATAGCCAGATCGCACAGAACGCGGCGATCGGCGGCGCCGGCGGCAAGGGGGGGGCCGGGGGCGACGGCAATGGGATCACCGTGGGCCCTGGCCAGACCGGGCTCGGAGGGGCCGGCGGCGCCGGGGCGCGGGCGGCAGCGGATTCGGCGGCGGCATCGCCAATGCGGGCGGGGCTCGCTTGACCCTCTCCGGGACGAGCCTCTCGTCGAACCAGGCACTCGGCGGCGCCGGCGGCGTCGGCGGCGCCGGCGGTCGCGGCGACGGCAACACCGGGAGCGATGACCAGGGCAGCGGCCCGCAGAACGGCGGCGGCGGCGGCGGTGGCGACGGCGGACAGGGGGGCAACGGAGGCGTCGGCGAGGGGGGCGGGTTGCTCAACCTGGGCTCGACCACGGCCTCCGGCGGGGTCGCCGCGTTCAATGGCAATCAGGCCGTGGGCGGGGCCGGCGGCGGGGGTGGCGGGGCCGGCGAGGGCTTCGGCGCAGATGGCGGCGACGGCAGCATGTCCGGCGGAAGCAACGGCGCAATGGGCGGCCTGGGCAACAGCGGCCGGGGCGGGAATGGCGGCGCCGGCGGCACGGGGCTCGGCGGAGCGATCGCCAACGGCGCGGCGTTGACCTTCACGGCCTCGACGACCAGTATCGCGGGCAACCTGGCCAGTGGCGGGGCTGGCGGCTTCGGCGGCTTCGGCGACGCCGGAGTCGGTGCGCAGGCTGGCCGCGGTTTCGGCGCCGGCGCGGGTACCGGCGGCGCCGGCATCGGCCTGTCCGGCGGCTCGGCCGGCACCGGCGGCGACGGTCTGGGCGGAGGGCTGTGGAATTCGGCGACCGGCGTCGCGTCGGTCACCGGCCCGAAGAAGTCGCGCGCCGCGGCCGCGATCACCTTCTCGACCGATCAGGCCGTCGGCGGCGACGGCGGCAAGTTCGGCGGCACCGGCGGCCTCGGCGCGGGCGGGGCCAGCGGCGGCCTAGGCAAGCCCAACACGGGAATCGGCGGCGGCGCCGCTGGCGGCAATGGCGGCAATGGCGGCACCGGCGGCCGGGGGGAGGGTGGCGGCTTCTTCAATGGCGGCCATGCGAGCTTCCTCGCCATCACCCTGAGCCTCTCCAACGACCAGGCCACCGGCGGCAACGGTCATGCGGGCGGCACCGGCGGCGACGGCGACGGCGGAGATGGCGTGATCAACGGCGCCAAAGGCGGCGACGGCCAGGGCGGTAACGGAGGGAACGGCGGCACCGGCGGGCAGGGGCTCGGCGGCGGCGGGTTCAACGCCGCCGGGGCGAACCTCACGATCTCGCCCCGCTCGGGCGCACGCAAGGGATCGCAGCAGGCCAAGGCGACCGACTCGATCACGGGCAACCAGGCGAACGCGGGCCTGGGGGGCGTCGGGGGTGCCCCGGGCTTCGGCGACGGCGGCTTTGGCGGTCCCTCCGGGGGGGTGGCCGGCACCGCCGTCAACGGCAAGGCCGGCACGACAGGCCCGAACGGCACGGGCGTCGGCGGCGGCCTCTCACTGGCCTCGGGGGGCACGGCGATCATCGACAACACGACCACCACCGGCAACCATGCAACGACCACCAGCAACGATGTCAACGGCACGTCCTCGCCGTGAAAGGGGAAAAGAGAAGGGAAACGGGCCGGGGCGCCCCCAGCCCTCTCCTGCACCGTCGCTCGATACCGCCGGCCTGACACGGCCCGAGGAGGGCGGGAGCGTCAGGAGGCGGTTCGTGTTGATGTTGCCCGGTGGGGATCGCCCTGAATGACCGCCCGGGCCATCTTGTCCGTTTGTTGACCCTCGCCCGGACGACCCTCCATCCGGAGAAGGGGATTGCCTCGCTCGACGCGCATTCGACCGGCAAGGAGTGCGGCCCGTTCCTCATGGCCTTGACTTCGGAATGGGATCGATCGCTTCGTGTGCCGCCGGCATCTTGCAATGGCCGGCGGCCCGGTCCATCCTAAGGACGTAGGTCGTGCGGGGCGTGCCACTACCCCCGAGCGATGAAACGGACGAAGGACCAACCGGGAGGTACTGTTCATGAGCGACACCACGATCTCCAGTGGGATCGGGCGGCCGACGCGCCGGCAGTTCGGGCAGGCCGTGGCGGGGGCGGCCGCGGGCGCCTTCGCCGCGCCGGCCATCGTGCGGGGCCGCAACCTCAACGAGAAGCTGAACATCGCCGTGATCGGCGTGGGGGGCCGGGGCGGGTCCAACCTGCGCGACGTCGGCGCCGAGAACATCGTGGCCCTCTGCGACGTAGCCGAATCGGCGGTCGAGCGCGCGGCCGGCTACTATCCGGGGGCCCGCCGCTACTCCGACTACCGCAAGCTCTACGACCGCGCCCGCGAGTTCGACGCGGTGGTCGTGAGTACGGCCGAGCACACCCACGCCTTCGCCACGTTGCCGGCGTTGCAGATGGGCAAGCATGTCTATTGCGAGAAGCCGCTGACGCACAACGTCTGGGAGGCGCGGGTCATCCGCGAGGCGGCGGCCAAGGCCAGGGTCGCCACCCAGATGGGGACGCAGATGCACGCCACGGAGAACTACCGACGGGTGGTCGAGCTGATCCAGTCGGGTGCGATCGGGCCGGTGCACGACGTCCACGTCTGGGTGGGCCGGGCCTGGGGCCGCCAGTCGAAGGAGGCGTCCGATCGGAATCACGACATCGTCTACGTGACCGAGCGGCCCAAGGAGTCCTCGCCGATCCCTAAGGGGCTCGACTGGGACCTGTGGCTCGGCCCGGCGCCGGAGCGTCCCTTCAACGAGGTCTATTACCCGGGGCCGAAATGGTACCGATGGTGGGACTTCGGCAACGGCACCATGAGCGACCTCGGCAGCCACTTCAACGACCTGCCGTTCTGGGCTCTGAACCTGCGGGTGCCGCTGTCGATCGAGGCCTTCGGCCCGCCGCCCCACCCGGAGATCGCCCCCGCGTCGATGCGCGTGACGTATGAATACGGGCCACGTGGCGACATGCCGCCGGTCCGGCTCCACTGGTACCAGGGCGAGGAGAAGCCCGAGCTGTGGAAGGCCGGCGCGGTCCCCAATCGCAACAAGTGGGACAGCGGCTTCCTGTTCGAAGGCGCCAAGGGGATGGTCCTGGCCGACTACACGCGGAACATGCTCCTACCCGAGAAGGACTTCCGCGAGTTCGTCCGCCCGAAGCCATACATTCCCAGGTCGATCGGCCATCACGCCGAGTGGATCCTCGCCTGCAAGACCGGCTCGCCGACGACGTGCAACTTCGAGTATGCCGGCTGGCTCACCGAGGCCAACCACCTGGGCAACGTCGCCTACCGCGCCGGCAAGCGGCTCGAGTGGGACCCCGCCAAGCTCCACGCCACCAACGCCCCCGAGGCCGATCCGTTCCTCCATCGCGAGTATCGCAAGGGATGGATGCTGGTGTAGTCAACGCCAATGATTCAGCACGTGTACTTCATTGGCAATCCGGACGCCGGAGGCTTCGAGCTTGCCGATCGCCGATGCGACGCCCTTGGGAGGCAGATCGCGTGTGGGGTCATTATCGAAGTGGAGCAGCAGGATAGCCGGATGGCCGCCTCCCGACGCCAAGACCAGATCGTGGAGACGGTTGAAGTCTCGAGCATTGCGCGTCAGGAAGGCGCGGCCGTCCTGGATCGCTCGGGTCAGATGGACAGGATCGGCGGGCCCGGAGATCCCGAGGTCGGCCGGGATCGAGACATCGTGCCCGGCCTTCCGGAGGACCGTGGCAAGCTGTCGGGAGGCGGAATCATCGTCGAGGTAGATCGTCATGGCTGCTCGACTCGAGCAGCCGACGCGAATGGCGGGGTGGCGACCGGCGTGCGAGATCGGCTCTCGTTCCAGTCTTCTTCGCGTTCCCGCTGGAGCAGGGCCGCATGACGGAGGCAGTAATGGATGGCCTCCCGGACGGTCTCGACCGGGAGGTCGTAATCCCATGCGACCTCATCGGGTGTCATGGGTTCCGGCCCGACCGTGGCGCGATAGAGCGTCTCGGCTCGCAGGTTACGACCCTTGACGAAATACTGCTGATAACCCGAGCCCTCACGCGGTGCCAGGTGGATGTAGTCGATCGTTTCGGCCATGGTGGACCTCCAAACCCATGATATCCTCGAGCGGAGATCGCAGGTAGGTACAATCGCCGCGATCGGGAGATCTAGGAGGCCTAGGAGACCTACGGTCGGGCCAGCTATGAGCGGGATCGGGAGACCTCGCCCAGGGCAGGAACGCCGTGCTCCGGTAGGCGAGCGGCGAGGGCTTTCGGCCCGCGCCCTGGTCGCCTATTTCGCCCCGCTTGCCGAGTGGCTCGTCAAGGAGAACCGGGGACGCGACGCCGGCTGGCGTTGAGCGACGTGCGTATGCGGGTTTCGCTCGGGCCGGGTCCTCGGCGGTCCCCCGCACCGGGGACTCAACGAGGGTCGGCCTCTGGTTCGGTCTTGAGCTCTCGGACCCGGTTTCGAGGATCCCGGAGCGAGTCCAGGGTCGGGGGAGAGGCCGATTTCGTCGTCCGCGCACGGATCCGGTAGAGATCCTCCTGAATCCTTTCTTTGATGCGGGAGAGGCCCTCGATCTCCTCGGCGAGTTGCCGGGAACGCTCGGCTTCTTCCTCGGGGTCGCGGTTGGCCGCCCGCTTGATCGCTTCATCACGGAGGATCTGTAGCTTGCCCCGCGCCCTCTCCGCCTCGGCCCGTTCCTCGGCTGCCGCCTTATCGGCGGCGATTGCTTGCGTGGCTGCGTCTCTCGCGCCGAGACTGTCGGATGCTCCAGGCGACGGTGACGATCGAGACAGCGAGGATCGCGACGACAAGGGTCAGCGATCGGATCGAAATGCGGAAGTCGAGCATCCTGGCTATTCCAACGTCCATGCAACTACCTCCAGAGCCCCTCCCGGCGCACGGACCTCGGGAGTTCCTTTCCCCCGCGAGAGCGGCCGACCCATCGTTCCATCGCGCGGCGATCTTATCCGGATCGGCGAGATCGCTCCACCTCAACCCGTGGCGATGTGGCGCTGTGGGACGCGGTCAATGTCTGGCCGTCACGCCGGGCCGGCTTGGGGGACCGACCTGGCGGGGAATAGCCGATACCGGCCGGATCGTGGTAACGTAAGTCCGGCTCATGGCAGGGTGCCGAGGCCGCCCGGCCTCGCCCGGATCGATCATCCACCTCATCATGAGTCGCCCGAGTTTCGCGTCGAGGCTGCCGGCCCCGCCGTCGCGGCCCGGCGTCCCGAATCCACTACGGAGTCGACCACCGATGAGCACACCGGCTGAAATCCGCCTGGCCCGGAGGGTCATGCGTCATGAACTGGAGGCGATCCGCGGGAACTGGGCCTGGTTCCTCGCGCTGGGGATCATCCTGATCGTCGCGGGTACGCTGGCCGTAGGGATGCCATTCGTCGCCTCTCTGGCGTCGGTCGTGTTGCTGGGCACCCTGCTCATCATGGGCGGGATCGCGCAACTGGTCGGCGCGTTCTGGACCCGCGACTGGAGCGGCTTCTTCCTCACGATGTTGATGGGGGTGCTCTACCTGGTCCTGGGCGTCATGTTCCTCCGACATCCCGGCGGCGCGCTGGAGGCCATGACCCTGTTGTTGACCTGCGGACTGATGGTCAGCGGCCTGTTCCGGATCATCGGCTCGCTGATGTATCGGTTCCCGAACTGGGGCTGGACACTCGTCGGCGGCGTGATCAATCTCCTTCTCGGGATCTACATCTATAGCCAGTGGCCCCTGGACAGCTTCTTCGTCCTCGGCCTGTTCGTGGGGATCGACTTGATCTTCACCGGATGGACCTGGGTCATGCTGGCCCTGGCCGTGAAGAACGTGGGGCCACGGCCGATCTGACCGGGGCCGGCTCGACGGGAAGCCTCTTGCCTACGAGTCGCCGTCGTGGCCGCGTAACGCATTCCCGGCCAAAAGGTTGCGGCGACGGGGCCGACGCCGCTCCCGTTGCGGCGTGGCCCGGACCCACACCCCTGCGACCGTCGCCACACCGGGTGCTTGCGGCCTCCAGCCCCGCGCTCGGGAAGCCGCCTCAAGACGAAAGTTGGCCTTGTCGATCGATTATGTTTCGATTTCTCAACATGGGAGACTCCATTCTTGCGTTTAGGCAATCAAGACAGTTAGAATCTGCTCACGAAGGACTTTCGAGGCCCACGCCGGACAGGAAGTCGCAATCCGACTCGATGCTCCACGACTCGATCGTCAGACTATCCTTCATACCGCGTAGGTCTCCTTACTCAGATTCTGAAACGAGATCATTGGTCCGGGAATCGTCCCCTCCCGGATCAATATTTGGGGTGCGACATGATACGAGGAATCCATCGCTCTCGGCTCCTGTTGGGGCTCGCCGTGGTCGGCGCAATACTCGTCGGCGAGAGCGAGGCGCGAGCCGCGGGCATCAAGGTCACGATGGGGAAAACCCAGCCGATAGATGATCCTGTGTATGAATATCAGTTTGATATCGAACTGCAAGCGGGTACTGCGCTCGATAGTGGCGGCTACATCACCATCTACGACCTCGCCGGGGTTTACAGCGGCTCGACGACCAGCCAGCCCGGCACCCCCGCCGACCCCGGGCTCAATTGGGGCTCGACGGTCCAGTTGCTCGGAAAGTCCCCGACGGTCGGCCCCTCGATCACCGACGATCCCACCCTCTACAACGTGACCTGGCAGTGGAATGGGTCCACGATCCCCGCCTCGGCGACCGACAAGTCGTTGGGCGTATTCACCATCCTGACCGATCTTAATTCGACGCCCACGCCGACGCCCACGTTGGTGAATTACGTGGGCTCGGCGGATGGTACGACCGTGTCGAATAGCGGAACAATCACGGTCACTACGGTCCCCGAACCGGCCTCGGTCATCCTGCTCGTGATCGGCGCCGGGGCGTTGCCCCTGTATGCCTCTCGGAAGCGAAGGCACCATCCGGCACGGTCGGCCTGACTTGACGCCGAGTCGGCGATTCGCGGCGGAGTACATCCTGCCCCGAGCGACATGAGTCGAACCAACCCATGAGCTCGCCCGGCCCGATCGATGCGGTGCCGTGCGGGCTCGTTCCGTTGATTCGGGCGACCGACGGGGCCGAGACGGATTTCGGATCGACCGATTTACCGGACCCCCCAAGCGCGACCATGC
This sequence comes from uncultured Planctomycetota bacterium, assembly GCA_963777695.1. Lineage (GTDB taxonomy): Bacteria > Planctomycetota > Planctomycetia > Isosphaerales > Isosphaeraceae > CAVZRC01. Next base: position 2,099,287 of record CAVZRC010000004.1, on the reverse strand, counting down.
TGCCCGGTGCAGAAATGATGTAATGCCCAGCTCGGGGCCTCCCGTCCCCGACCGGCCGGATCGGATGAGCCGCGTTACCGACCGAGATCTACGAGGGTATTCATCATCGTCACGTATTCTGGCCGCGATTCCAGGGCCTTGAATTCGGGGGCGATCTTGATCTGATCGGCGAAATTCGGATTGGTGTCGATCGCCTCGCGCAGCAGGACGACGGTGCGGCCGATGTGCTGACGAGTCAGTCGATCGCGCTCGGCCTTCGCGAGCTTCTCATCGGCTCCGGCCTGGATGACCAGCCGGGCGAGGATTTTCGCGGCGTCGAAGAAGGCTTGACCCCGGTCGGCCTCGGGCACGGCCTGCGGGATTTTGAGGGCGGTGTCGGCCGCGTCGGGATAGGCGCCGAGCTTCAGGTTGATGTCGGCCAAGGCCAGCAGGTGCTTGCCCAGGAGGGTCCGCGTGTCGCCCCGGTTCTTGCCGAGTTCCACGGCGCGGGACTGCTGGGCCACGGCGCGTTGCAGGATGGTCTTGGCCTCGGCGAGCTTGCCGGTCTCGGCGAGGAGATCTCCCTTGCGCTTCAGCAGGAATCCGAAGTGGCTGCGGTAATCGACGGACTTGGGGGAATCGGCCACGAGCCTCTCGAAGCCGGCCTCGGCCCTGGCGATGAGGGGCGCCGCCTCGGGGAATCGCTTGAGGTCGATCATCGTATCGCCCAGGTTGAACTGGGCGATCGCCAGGACATGGCGGTCGACGGGGCTCGCGGTCGCGCGGGACGCCAATCCTTCCAGGAGGACCAGGGCCTGGCGGAGCAACTCCTCGGACCCCGGCCGTTTGGCGTCGCGGAGCACATCGGCCAGGTTGTTGAGCAAATTGGCCTTGAGCTGCATCCGCTCCGGACCCTGGGCCTTGGGGTCCTTGGTCTCGAGCCGGGCCAGGGCCTCGCGATAGGCCGCCTCGGCCTGGTCGAATCGCTTCTCGTCGGCCAGTACGACGCCCTGGTTCATGAGGCATCGTGCCCGCCCCATCGGATAATCGACGTTGTCCGGATGGTCGGCGATCAACTTGTCGAAGAGGGCGTTGGCCGCCCGGTACGTCGCCTCGGCGTCGGCCGGGTTGGCGTCCTGCATGGCGAGGGCCACGTTGACGAGGTTGTCCGCCAGGGCGCTTCGGTAGCGGGGCCGATCGGGGAATTCCTTGACCAGCTTCTCATTGATCGCTCGCGCCCGCAGGAATGCTGCGATCGCCGACTTGGCATCCCCCTTCTGCCGGAGGATCTCGCCCAGGTTGTTGTGGCACTTGGCCAGGTCGAGCCGGATCTGGACGTCGTCGGGCGATCTGGCGGCGATCGTATCGTTCACCTCGATGGCGCGGCGGAGGATCGGTTCGGCGTCGCCGGTCCGGTCCTGGGCCAGGAGCACGCTGCCGAGGTTGGATAGGGTCCGGGCCAGCTCGCGTCGGTGTTCGGGCCGATCGGGGAAATCCTTCGCCAGTCGATCGACGAGTTCCAGCTCGCGGCGCAGATGGCCCTCGGCGTCGGCCAGCCGGCCGGTCTCCTGCTCGATCACGCTCAGCGTGTTGAGCGTCCTGGCCAGCGACTCGCGATGGCGGGGCACGGTGGGGAACTCGGCGATCAGCTTCTCGAGCCGATCGAGCGCCTGCCGGAAATCGTCCTCGGCCGGCGCCAGGTCGCCGAGTTCGCGATGGATTCGGCCCCGGGCTGCGATGGCCATGGCCAGCTCATCGCGGGTCTCGGCGCGTTTCGGGTCGGCGGCGTGGGCTCGCTCCAGCTCGTCGACGGACTGGTCGTAGACCGTCCTGGCCTGGGAGAACTTGCCGTCGAGCCGCAGCAGGTCGGCCCGGCTCTTCAAGGTCTGGCCCAGGCGGAGGATATCCTCGGTGGTGGCCGCGGGATCCTGATTGACGTCGGCCAGGGCACGCTGGGCTTCCAGGGCCTGGCCGTAGAGCGGCTCCGCCCGGCCCTTGTCGGCCCCGCGGCGGACCAGGAGGTCGGCCAGCAGGGTGCGGGTCCGGGCCAGCGACTGCTTGGCGTCACGCCCCGAGCCCGCGGCCGATGCCAGCGGCTCGAGCATCTCCACGGACTTGCGATAGTCGGTCTCGGATTCCCCCAGCCGGCCCAGCTTGCGCAGGATGTCGCCCATCTGCTGGTAGGCCCGGCCGTGCTCCAGTCGCACCTCCGGGTCGCGGGAGACGCGGCCGGTGAACTGCTCGTAGTAGGCCAGGGCGTTCTTGAGGAACTCCTCCTGGAGCGGGTCGAGCTGCTCGTCGAAGCCGATATCGGCGACCTTGGTGAGCAGGTGGACGGCCTGTCGCGCCTGCTGCCCCTGGGCCTCGGCCTCGTTCCGCTCGCGGGAGACCAACAGGGTGCTGGCGCCCAGGGCGATCGTCGAGGTCACGATCAGCGCGGCCGCGGCGGCGACGTGCGTCCTGTGCCGGCGAGCCCACCGCGCGACGCGATCGGTCCAGGGCTCGGGATATGCCTTGACTGGCTCGTCGGCCAGCCATCGGCGGACCTCCTGGGCCAGTTCGGCCGCCGTGGCATAGCGATCGGCCTTCTCCTTGTTCAGGGCCTTGAGGCAGACCGCCTCCAGGCCCGGCGCGATCTGGGGGACGATCTGGCGGGGCGGTGTCGGGGCCTCCTGGCAGACCTTGCGGATCACCTCGGCGGTCTTCGGCGCGATGAACGGCGGCCGGCCGGTCAGGATCTCGTAGAGGATGGCCCCCAGGCCGTAGATGTCCGTCCGCTGGTCAACCAGGTCGTGACGCCCCTGGGCCTGCTCGGGGGCCATGTAGGCCGGCGTGCCCAGCAACTGGCCCTGCATCGTCCCCTCCGGCCCGGCCCCCGACTCGGGGATCGGCCGGTTCCCGGTCTTCGAGCCGTGGTGCGCGCTGCCGTTGGGACCGGGGCCGTGATCGGAGGACACACCCGGCGTCGAGGGACCGGAGGTCTTATTGTCGATCGGATCGGGGGGTGCGAAGCCGTCGTCATGGCCCGCGGCGAAGGTGACGGCGGTCCCGGCCTCGGGGGGCATCGGGGCCGCCGCGGCCTCGGTCGCCGTCCCTTCGGCCGGGATCAGCGACTGGTCGGGGCCGACCCGCTTGGCCAGGCCCCAATCGAGCACGATCACCTCGCCGAAGTCGCCCAGCACGACGTTCTGGCCCTTGAGGTCGCGGTGGATGATCCCGCGCGAGTGGGCGTAGGCCACCGCCTGGCAGACGCTGGTGAACGCCGACAGCAGGTCGACCATGCCGACGACATCGGCCTCGCCGGCGGCCCGCTTCTTGTGGTAGGCCCGGACGGCCTCGCTCAGGGTGCGGCCCCGCACGAACCGCATGGTATAGTACGGCGCGTCGCCCTCGCCCAGCTCGTAGACCGGCACGATGCTGGGATGCTCGAGCTGCGCGGTGATCTTGGCCTCGTAGAGGAACCGTGACCAGATGATCGAGTTGTCCGACTGGTCGGGGCGCAGCTCCTTCAGCGCGATCTGACGGCCCAGCGCCCCGTCGCGCGCCAGCCAGACCCGGCCCATGCCCCCCTTGGCGTGCAGGTGGGTCAGCGTGTAACGATCGCGACCCTCCGCTTCGGGCGACAGCCGACCCAGCACGACGTGCCCGCCCTGCAAGGGCGACTCGGCCGCGTCCGCCTCGATCACCGCCACCCCGTCGGCACTCGCGAGCTCGCCGATGGCCGCGAGCGACCGGCCGTCCATGGTCGCCGCCAGCGTGGCCTGCGGGTCGCCCCCGTGACTGGCCAGCTCCTGCGACACCACCTTCTCCACTTCCGTGCGCTGCTCGTCGGTCATCACGCCGCGATCGACCATCATGTCGGCCAGCGGTTGGCTCCGATCGGTGACCCACTGCGCGCAGCGTCTCGGCCAGTCGATCCGCGTCAACCGCGCCGTTCTGGAACGCGACGACGCCGAAGAGCAAGTTGCGCTCGGTATCCACGGTAGCCTCACGATCGGGTCGGATCGGGTCAAGTACCACCAAACTCGCGCACCCATCGCAGTGTACGATCCCATTCGCGACTTGTGACCGCTCGGTCGGTTACGGACCCCTGTGTCAAATCAGGGATCCTAACTGATTCTCTGTCGAATTGAGAATACTCTACCAGAGAGGGGAGGGCCTAGGTGAGGCGAAAGCGGTAAAGTGGAGAGGGAATGGCGGGGCGGCGAAGCTTGACCGTCGGCCGGGATCCGTGAGGTCACGATGCGATTCTTCAACAAGGCGTCGGCGATCCCGCGGGGCGGGGCAGGCATCCATTCCTACCCCGGGCGACCCCAGCGGCATCGGCGAGACGTCCTCAGTCCTGGTCCTCGCCAGACTTGAGGGCCTTCAACTCGTCGGCGAGTTTGCCGATCTGGGCTTCGAGCGCCGCGATGCGACGCGCCCTCTGCGTGTCCTTGGCGGAAGTGCGGGCCTGGGCCGACTCCTTGGCCGAGCCGGTCTTGGTCCCGTCTCCTGAAGCGGCAGGTGTCCTGGCCGCTTTCTTCTTGAGGTCGGAACCGAGCTTCTCGGCCTGCTCCTTGATCTTCTTTTCGAAGTCGGAGCCCGGTCCGAACTTGGTCTCCATCTCCTTGCCGAGGCCCTTCATTTTCTTCTCGAAGTCGGAACCCGGTCCGAACTTGCCTTCCATCTCCTTGCCGAGCTCCTTCATTTTCTTCTCGAAGTCGGAGCCTGGTCCGAGCTTCGTTTCCATCTCCTTGGCGATCTTCTCGCCGAGCTCTCCCATCTTCTTCTCGAAGTCGGGGCCGAACTTGCCCTCGATCTCCTTCTCGATCTTCTCGCCGAGCTCCTCCATCTGCTTCTCGAAGTCGGAGAAGTCGCCTTCAGCATCCCCCTTGGCCTTCTTGGTGTCGGCCTTAGCCTTCTTGGCGTCGGTCTTGGCCTTCTTGGCGTCGGTCTTGATCTTCCTGGCTTCGGCCCTGGCCTTCTTGAGGTTGGCCTCGGCCTGCTTCGCCTCGGCCTTGGCCTTCGCTATGGAGGCGTCATCGTCGTCGTCATCCGCGTCGTCGTCGTCATCGTCCGCGTCGTCGTCATCGTCGTCTGCGTCATCGTCGCCTGCGTCGTCGTCATCTGCGTCGTCGTCATCTGCGTCGTCGTCATCGTCATTGATGGAGGTGGCGGAGACCGGATCGACGATCGGGACCAGGGACGCGTCCGCCCACGCTTCGGTCGGGCTCGCCACCGGTCGGGCCGCCGACCAGGAGGGCAAGGCAAACAAGGCCAGGAGACACGCGGTCAGCAGTGCCAGGGGCGAGAGCCGACAGGGAACTTTACCGTGCAGGATCATGGTCAATCTCCTCTCGAAGAATCGGCCCGAGCCGGCGGCACCCAACGCGGGCGCCGGCGCCTGGGCCATGGACAAGGTCGAACAGATGTTGAAGATCACCTCGGCATAAGCGAGGCGGTCCTCGGGGAGCGTCGAGACGACCCAGGCGTCGCAGGCCAGCTCGGCCTCGGCGTCGAGCCGGGTACGGGCCAGCCAGTAGACGGGGTTCCACCACCAGATCAGGCCGGCGGCCAGTTCGAGGCGGCTGACCCAGTGGTCGCCGCGACGGAGGTGGGCCAATTCATGGGTCAGGATGCCGCGCCATCGTTCCAGGTCGAGGGCCTTGACCAGTGGCGCGGGCAGCAGCAGCTTGGGCCGGCCGAGGCACCAGAGCATCGGCGTGCCGAGGTCGGGGACGACCAGCAATTCGGGCACGCGGACGCCCAGGCATCGCCCGATGCGCCCGGCCTCTTCGACGAGGTCGTCCGGGGCCGGCACGGCCGCCCGGAGCCGGCCCCGAAAGCGGACGATCCGCGACGCCTGCGCCACGCCCACGACGACCGTCAGGCCCAGCCAGCCGAAGGCCAGCCAACCCGGCAACCGGGTCACCCGATCCGGCCCCGCCCCCGAGGCCGTGATACTCGGGACCGAAACCGGCCCCTCGGGATCGGCCACGATGGGATCGATGTCGTCTCGTTCCGTCGCCTCGATCGCGGTCGCAGTCGCCTCGAAGGATGGCCCCGGCTCCGGCGAGGGCGAATCGTCGCCGCGAGCGACCGGGGCGGACGGCGCGACCGCAGGTGCCATGAGGTGTCCGCCCAGGTCTCCCCAATCGGCGGCCCAGGGCCAGCAGACCAGGGGTGGCGTCATCAATTTGACCAGGACCAGCAGCCAGAGCACATGCCGGGCCGTCGGGCCGATCGAACGGAGCCGGCTCCCCATGGCCGCCACGACGGCCAGGCCCGACGCCACCAGCGTCGTCTCCACGAACCATCCCAGCATCGGCGTACCTCCTGGTGGTCATTGATTATGAATTTAAAATCAACATAAAAAATGATTCAAGTTTTGCGAATGGTTAGCCCTTTGGGGGCTCGGGGAGTCTGCCGGTCAACGCCTCGTCCAGGAGCTTGCGCCATCGCGCCAGCTCCTCGGCCGAGAAACGGCCCCCCTGCACCAGGGCCAGGACCAATGGGGCGGCCCGGCCGTCGCACAGCTCGTCGGCGGCGTCCTTGAGCCGGCGCTCGAGGATCTCGTCCCGCGTGACGGCGGCGCAGGAAGACATGCGGCACCGTCGACGGGTCGCTCGCCGCATACTGCTTGGCGGATAATCGCTGGAGCAGGGTCGCCACCGTCGTGTAGGCCCAACGCCGGCCGCGGCGGGTCAGCTCCGCATTGATCTCGCGGACCGTGCCCGGCCCGCGGTCCCAGAGGACCCGCAAGACCTCACGCTCCGATTCGCTCAGACCCGGCTGGTTCTCAGTCCCCATGGCCGCTCCTAACCCTTCGCCCCGACCGTGAGCGTCCCGGCATCCCGAAACCTCCGCTCCCGGGGGCGAGTCACACGTCCTTCTCGTCATCTACAACTCGTAGTAGGCAGCTTACTACAAGCTGTAGAAGGATTCAAGGTGTGATTCGTGCGGAGGCGGAAAATATTTCTGCGGGGCTGAGCGGAGCGGAATGCCGGGGCAGGATGCGGTGGGGGTCGGATAGAATCGGATGAGCTTCAATCGCCATCGGGAGGGTTCATCGCCATGGAGCCTGTCATTCGCAAGCTGATCATCCAGGGCTTCCGGAGCTTCCGCTCGGAGGTCATGGATTTCGATAATCCCACGTTCCTGGTCGGCTGCAACGGATCGGGCAAGAGTAACTTGGTCGATGCGCTGGTCTTTCTGAGCGAAGCGATGACGAGTCCGCTCACGGAGGTTTTTGCTCGTCGTGGTGGTGGCCTGGGTGTCTGCTATGGAGCGGCACGACTGGCTCGCCCCGGGACTTTTCGTACGATGGGCCTCGGGGTCATCCTTGGTGAGATCAGCGAGGAGGTCGCTTCCGCGCGCTATTCGTTCGAAGTCGCACCCACTCGGTATGACCGATCCTCCTATCCCATCCAGCGAGAGCAGTGCGTGATCTATGGCCGAGATGGCCGACGAACCTTCTTCGAGCGGATCAAGAATGAACCATTTCGATCGAGCATTGGTGGGCTCGAGCCCCAGCTCGCACACGAGTCACTCGCTCTTCCTGTGATGGGAGCTGACCTGCGCTTCGCCGCGGTATTCGGGGTATTGGCCGGCATGCAAGCGTACTCGATCAAACCCGACAAGCTGCGGGACTTGCAAGTCCCGGACTCTGGCTGGTCTCTGCGATCTGACGGCAGCAATGCGGCAAGTGTCTTGCAGGCGATCGAAGACCATGATAGGGACGACCTGCAAAGAATCAGCGAACTCCTGGAAGCCATAGTACCCGCGGTGGAGCGAGTCGGTGTCAAGGACTATGGCAGCAAGCTAGCGATCGAGTTTACTCAACGCTGGGCTGATGGGCCGGTATCCTTGAACCTGGAAGGTTCGAGCATGTCGGATGGGACCTTGCGTGCTTTGGGAATACTGGCCGCGGTTTATCAGAGAGCTGCCCCTCCGTTGCTAGTGATCGAAGAGCCCGAGGCGACGATTCATCCGGGAGCGCTGAGCGTCATAGTCGACATACTGCATTTTGCCAGCCAGCGGACTCAAGTGATCATCACGACTCATAGTCCCGATATCCTCGACGCTGATTGGCTGGAGGACCGGCACGTCCGGATAGTCACCTGGCAGGATGGGTCGACGAGAGTGATGCCGCTTTCCGTCGGATCCCGCGCCGCCTTGAAGGAGCACCTTATGAGCGCCGGCGAACTCCTCCGATCCAACGCCCTCCAAGGCAGCCCCCTCAAGCTGGAGAACGCCATCGCGTCGGAGCTCTTCGAGGAGCTGGTGGCATGAACATCCAACCTATCGTCGAGGGTGATGGTGAGGTTGGCGCCGTCCCGGTATTGCTTCGTCAACTTCGCGATGCGGCGGGTGCCTATCCGCTCGATGTGAACACGCCGATTAGGCGCCCACGGACCGACTTGGTGCGTGAAGATGGCGTCCGCAGGGCCGTGCATCTTGCCCGAAAGCAACAAGATTGCGCCGCGATTCTTATCATATTCGACGGCGACGACGATTGCCCCAAGGATATCGCTGTACGCGTCCAGGCGTGGGCCCGTTCGGAAGCGAATCCAATCCCGTGCTTCGTAGTCTTGCCGAACCGGGAATACGAAGCGTGGTTCCTGGCGACTGTCGAGTCGCTCCGCGGGTTTAGAGGGATACAGGACGATGCGACATCCCACCCCAACCCCGAATCTCCTCGAGGTGCGGCCGAGGAGCTACGAGGGCGGATGACACCGAATCGCAGCTATTCCAAGCGAGCCGATCAGCCCGCTCTGACAGCCCAGTTCGATATGGCGACTGCCTACAAGCGATGCCGATCCTTCCGGCGCATGGTGAACGTCTTCGGCCTGATGGCCACAAGGCTTGGGATCACCCTCGAGCAGTGGCCGCCGTCGGAGTGGATGACCTCGCAGGCTGAAACCTTCGACGATTGACATCTAGAAGTGTCTGGGACTTCAGAGCGTGTTGAGGAACGCCACGAGGTCGGCAATTTCTCGGGGCGTCTGCGTGAGGCCCCGCGGATGCCGCTCTTTCTGGAACACGTCCTCGAGCGACCGCGCGCGGCCGTCGTGGAGCAGGGCGTCGCGACGGTCAACGGCATGCAGGGAAGGGGGATTGAACTCGTGGTTGCCCACCTCGTCGACCAGCCCCACGTCGTATCGGGCCGGGGACGTGTATTCGGGCGGGACGTGGCAGGCGGCGCACTTCCGCGATTCGAAGACCTTGCGCCCGCGGTCGATGGCGGTCGCGTCGAGGCCGGCGTCCCGTAGCTGCGGCGAGGGCGGCGACAGGGTGTTCAGATAGGCGGTCAGGTCGGCGACCTGGGCGTCGGTCGGCTTCGGCCCGTGCATCGTCGTCGTGATCGACTTGCGGACCTGGTCCTCCAGGCGGGCCATCGAGCCGGTCCAGGTCCAGGGGCCGGTCGCGGCGACTCCCAGGAGCGACGGGACACGCTTGGCCGCGCCGTACGAGCCGTCGCCCAGCGTGTCGCTCGCGAGGTTGTTGGTGTGGCCGTCGGTGTGACAGCTATGGCAGCTCATCCAGCCGTCGTGCGAGACCTTCGCGCTGTAGAAGAGCCGCTCGCCCCGGTCGGCGGCCGTCGGCTCGGGACGGGGACCCAGGCCGATCGTCGCAGGACGCTGGCCGCTCGCCGTCGTCACGACTGAGATCGTGTCGTCGAGGCTGTCGGCGACGTAGAGAGACTCGCCGTCGGGACTGGCCGCCAGGGCGGTCGGTCGACGTCCCACGACGACCCGGCGCGGGCCCTGGCCGACTCCGGCGGAGATGGCGACCTCGTCGGCGCCCGAGAGCGCGACGATCAGGTTGCCGCCGCGGTCGAATGTGATCGCTCCCGGGTCGCCCGCCGCGTAGCCGACGTCCCCCAGGTCGAACAGCCGGCCGCCGTCGAGGAGTGCCGAATCCGAGCCGGCCTTCAGAACGGCCTCGGTTCGCAAGGCGCAGATGGTTGCGGATCAGCAGGCCCCAGTGGACGTCGTCGAAGGTCGCTTGCGCCAGGCGATCGAGCACCTGATGCGCGATCAGCAGCGACCGGCCGTCGGGGGAGAAGGCCAGCCCCCGGATGTTGTGCGCGGGCAGAGATCGGATCGAATCGATCGCCCGGCGTCGGAGGTCGACGACGGCGAGCCGGCCGCCGAACGCGTCGGCGACGACCAGCCTCGAGCCGTCGGGGGACACGGACAGCTCTCTCGGGGAGAACGGCAATTCGAGGCTCGCGGCGATCGCGAGCTGGGGATGTCTGTCCTCCGGCGCGGGGTTTCAGGCCGACGAAGGTCAGCCGGCGCGACCAGAGCGAGGCCACGACGCACGATGCGCCGTCGGCCGAGACGGCGAGGCGGACCGGGTCGGGACCGACCCTCAGTCGGTCGAGGACTCGCATCGAGCGGTCTTGATGATCGAGTAAGATCAGCTCAAGGCCGGCTTGATCGAGGGCGAGGAGACCGCGATCGTCGGGCAGGATGGCGAGGTCGGCCAGGCCGCGGCCGATCTCGTGCTCGGCCACCACGCGACGCGACGCGGCGTCGATGATTGAGATGCTGCCGCTTCGCCGGTTGGCCGCGAGGATGGTCCGGCCCCCGTCTGCGACGGCCAGCGCGACCGGCTGGCGCAGGTCTGCGCCGGCTGGCTCGCGGCGACAGGTTCTTCACAGCGACCGGCTTGCTGCGACGGGGGTAAGAGCACAGCCGCCAGGCAGACCGGTCCGATGATCTCGAGCAGGGACGCTCTTCTCATGTTTCTCGCCTCGATCCTGATCCCGCAAGGCTCAGTGGCTGTCCCGGAAGGCGGATTGGTCCGTCGTGAGGTGGGTGAAACCCACCGAGAGGGCCTCGCGCCGGTGGGTTTCACCCACCCTACACGACCGTTTTCGAACCCTTCCGGGACAGATTCTCAGCTCTTCTTCAGCGACTCCCGCAGTAACCGCATCGCCTTGTCGATCGAGGGATCCTGGCTGAGGACGGGTTCCGGGGCCTTCTCCTCGACCTTGGAATAGCCCGGCTCTTGAACCCGGACACGCGGCCGATCGGCGAGCCCGGGTCTGGCGGCGACCATGTGATCGGGCTTCACCCCGGTCTTGATCGCTTCGAGCTTCTCGGGTTGCGAGCGGATGTCCCCGGGGGTATCGGTCGCGTCCTCGTCCGGGCCGCTCAGGGCACGGCCGTCGCCGTGCGCCAGCGAGCCGGTGGTCAACTCGATCGACCAGGAACCGTCGCCGACGGAGATTCTCGACCGGACTCCCGTCTCCCGACGGGGAAACAGACGACCGGCCTCCCTCCCTCGCACGGCGCCGCGGGTCGGCGACCCGACGATCGTGGCGCGGTGGTTGTCCTGCAAGGCGGCTGCCAGCCACTCCGCGGTGCCCGATGTGGTGGCGTCCACGAGCACCGCCATCGGCCAGCCGCGGAAGAGGGCGTCGGAGTCGGCCTGATAGTTCGTCTCTCCACGGGCGGTCCGGATGCGTCCGATCGATCCGTGATCGAGCAGGCAATCGGCCATCAGCACGGCCGGGTGGACCGGGTTGGTACGATTGAGGCCGCGCAGGTCGAGGATGAGGGCCCACCCCCCCTGCGATTCGAGCTGCTGCGCCACCTTGCGAAGCTCGTGCGGGGTGCTGGCCTCGATGTCGGTGATCTTCAGGTAGCCGATCGGGTCGGTGAGGCCATCGAACCGGACCTCCCAGTCGCCATCCGGCCGCTTGCGGACGCCCGCGATCGTCGCATGCGGCAGGCGGCCGCGGGTCATCGTCATCGTCCGGGATTTCGCCTCAATCGCCGCTCGCCTCACCTTGATCGTGACGTCGGTCCCTTCCTCGCCGCGCAGCCGGTTAACGACGTCCTCCATCGCCATGCCCTTGGTGGAGACTCCATCGATCTCCTCGATGACGTCGTTGACCTTGGCCCCCGCCCGATCGGCGGGACCTCGCTCCATGACGTTGACAAGGTAAGGCAGATTCTCCTTGTCGTTCATCCCGAGGGCGATGTGGATGCCGACATAGCGGTTGCCCTCGAGCTGCTCCGTGATCTTGCGCTCCTTCGCCGTCATCAATTCGGCCCCTCCGGGGACGTCGGCGAGCAGGCCGTTGAGCAAGGCATCTTCGAGCCTCGGGGCCGCGACAGGCTTGGCTGTCGCCTTCGGCCAGGCATCCGCAAGGAGTGCCGCGAGCTGCTCCGGAGTCGTCACCGCCGAGACGCGGCCGGCCAGTCCGGTCGGGACCGGTCGGTCGGCCGCCCGGTAGAGTGCCTTGATCCCCGAGAGGATCATCTGCTGTCGCGCGGGGGGATCGATGTGCTGCTCCAGCACGACATCGGTGATCTCCAGGACAAGCTTGGCCAGATCGTGCGGTGACTTCTGTGCGGACTCCGACCGGGTTGGCTGGGGGCTGTCCGCCATGGCCGCGCCGGGGAAAGTGGCCGCTATCACGAGAGCGACGAGGCAAGTCCGAGTCTTCCTGAGGGGGCGTATCACGATGGTACCCTCGTTCTCCAACAGTCAAGGTGATCGGCGGTGAGCCCCGCGCCCAACATGACTCTTGAAGTCTACTGCGATGCGACGAGACTGTCACGCCACGAAGTCCGAAAACGATCGGCCACGCGATGCGGGTCTGGGCGAAGCGGCCCTCTCCCGGATCCGACGCCCTATTTCTTGATCAGCCAGACCTCGGCCACCTGGCAGCCGCGGCCGTTGCCGCCTCGGCCCAGATCGGCCGTCCAGGTCAGGGTGAGGGTGCCGTCGCGCGTCGCATCGGGGGGGATGTCGAACTCCACCGGCGTCATGTCCCTCGGCTTGGTCAGGAACGGGTGGATCTCGATCGCATCGTTGGCGGCCAGGCGCACCTTCAACTGGAACATGTCGCCGGTGTAGACGACCTTGACCTTGTACGACGCGGTCCGGTCGAGCCCGGTGTAGCGCGCTTTGAGCGGCTCGCCGAAGATCGTGCCGGCGTGCCGGCACCAGGCGCGTCGCCAGGAGGGCTCCTGGTCGAACGCCGTCATCGGGCCGCGGAAGGAGGCGGGGTCCTCCGCGTAGGACGAGCCGGCGACCAGGTGGGACCGCCTCAGCGGGTTGCCGAGGTCGTCGTAGGACCCGCCGGGCCCGGGGTTCGTCCACTCGACGGTCAACTCGATCTCGCGGAGCCGCGCCGGCTCCGCGTCGAGCCGTGCGCCGACTGGAACCGACGCTTCAGCCAGAGCCGGTCGTTCAAGACCTGGTCGATCGTGTCGAGGTTCGCGCCCCGGCCCACGGCGATCGCCTTGTAGCGGGGGACGCTCAGTTGCATGCGGATGCTCTGGAACAACGCCTCGCCCAGCTCGAAGACCCGCGCGGAGGTCGCCCGCGACCGGCTGCGCGATCGCCCGGTCGAGGATCGCCTCGGCCTGGTCCATCGCGGCGGTCGAGCCGATGGTGCCGGCCTGCCGCAGCCGGGCGATCGCCTGCTCCTCGAGGTCGGTCTCGAAGATGAGTCGGCTGCGCACGTAGGCGTCGAAATAGGCGCGGTAGAGCGCCTGCTGGAACCGCCAGTTGGCCAGGACGCGCGGCGAGGCCCGCCGCTCCAGGGTGCGGAACTGCTGGAGCGTCGTCTCGACCGAGCTGTTCGTCAGCAGCGGCCCACGCCAGTTCTGCTCCAGGGCCAGGAGCCCGTGCGCGAAGCCGTCGGCGTCGCGATCGGGCAGGCCGGCCAGATATCGGGCGTAATCCCGCAAGACGTCGAGGACGTCGGCCCCCGGGTCCCATCCCAGGGCGCTCCAGATGACCTTGTTGACGTCGTCGTTGCAGCCCTCGGAATACGTGATGAAGCCGATGGTCTGGTCGGCGAAGGCGTGGAAGATCGTGGCCTGATCGCGGGGGCGAGGATTGATGACCTCGCGGCCCTCGGTCAGCGCGTAGGCGACGTCCCAGTCGGGGACCGGGTACTGGCAGCGCAGGCTGTGCGTGATGTCGGGGTAGTCGCGGATCGGATACCTCGACGGGATCGCCTTCCTCAGCTCGGGGAGGCTCACCCGCACCTGCGGGCCGAAGACCACGCCGCCGAGCCAGGCCGGCTCGGCCTTCATCAAGGTGATGAACTCGTCGAGCCACTCGCGGGAGAAGCTCTGCGGCGACACCCAGATCAGCGCCGCCGGGTGGTAGCGGCGGAGGTTGACGGCCTGCTTCTCCAGGAGGGCCATCAAGAACTTCGGCCGGGTGTGGCCGGGGTCGCCGCCGGGCACGAAGACCGCGTCGAACCCGGGGCAGCTTCCGGAAGACCTCGCCCCACTCCGTCAGCGCGGACTCGACGGTCTTGGGGTCGGAGTAATCGGCGTCCATCGCCGGATACCAGATCCAGACGTCCAGGCCGTAGTCGGCGCAGAGGCCGGACATCCCGGCCATCATCTCCATCGGCGGCAGGGGGAAATGGGGGCTGTCGGCATCGTCGTCGGACCGGGGCGGGATCAGCTCGATCGCATTCGTCCCGAAGACGGCCAGATCGCGGATATAGCGCTCCCACTGCGGCAGGTCCCAGGCGTCGTACGAATTCGTCTTGGGGCGATAGCCCAGTTGGTGGCCGCGGAGCGGGAACTTCGGCGACGAGGTCAGGTTGAGCGGCCCTGGCAGCGTCACATGGCCCGGACTCATGCGCAACTCTCGCAGGAGCCGGCCGACGCCGAAGAGGACGCCGCGGGCGTCATTGCCGGCGACCAGCACCGCCGGGGCGCCCCGTCCGTCGTCCAGCGTACGGATCCGGAAGCCCTCCCGGGCATCCCCGGCCGGCGGCTGGTTCGGGAAGTGCTCGCGGACCGGGCTCATATCCGACCGGAGGAGACGATCCGGTCCGATCGCGACGATCGGCACCGCACTGCTCGGCCATCGGAGCGACACTTCCCAGTTGATCCCCGCCCGCGCCCGCACCTCCTCGACCAGCAGCCGAACCGCCTTGTTCTCGGGGCCCGACATCCCGTCCGGGACGACGACCATCGCACGGCCCAGATCGAGCTGGCGCCGACGGCCCGGCCCGGGCTCCCGGCCATGCCCAGGAAGATGATCCCGGCGGCGGTGATCGACGGAAATACTTTGATTCCAGGCATATTCGGAGCCTCTCGTCCTTCGCCTTCGGGATCCGTCACGACATCCGGGCATCGATCCGTCGGCCTCGCCAGGCCGGTGCGGCCAACCGCCCCGAGAGTCATGATGACCCACCGGGTTGGGCCTGCGAAACCCAGTACCGGCCGAAACTCGCGAACGCCGACCAAGCTCCTCACGAATGATTGAGCTGTCTCCAGGCGCGAAGCCGCTTGGCGCATAGCATCGATCACCTCCTCGCAAACGGTAAAATATCCGATTATAGAATATCTTGTGTTTTATTACAAACTACATTTGTCGAGTGCGAATCCGGACGCTCGGACGGTGGTCGGATAGGCCACGGCCGGGTCGTGAGTCGCGGCCCCTCGCCAGCCTCGATCTCGACCCGATATGCCTCGCCGGACCTGGGGAGGCAAGGGATTGGATGACCCGGCGCTCTGGGACGTCGGCGGGCGGGCGGGCGGGCCCATCTCCCGGCGAATACGCCGCATACTACCATAATATGATATTTCTCATGACATATCGCGTGGATGATAAAAGTCGAGTCCGTTCTCTTAGATCTGATTTTGTGAGGCAATCCTCTGAGACTGGCCGGTCGCATGATGGGCGAGGACAGTTTTTTTAAGCCTATTGAAGGCCGATGGTGCTCCCCTAGTTCGGATGGTCTCTATTTTCGAGTTCGCGAATCGACAAGGTTGTATCCAGATTCCGGAGTGAGGCCAGTGCGCACGAGGCCGACTCATACCGGAGGATTGTACCTTTCTGTTCAGCTTGGACTTGCTGCGAACAGCTCGACGGTTCATGAGAGAGTGCCGTGATGCAAAAAAACACCGCGTCAAGGGTGCTCTGTTGACACTGATGCAGGAGTCAAGTCTAATCAGCCATGTAGGTCACAACCTTTCGAGGGGTTACTTAGGCGATTTCGCCCGCTGTGATCGGAACTCACAAGGGGCTTTTTTGTCCGAAACCGAAGCGAAAGATCCTGGGTCGATTTTCTCGCTGAAGGCCCCGATTTTGCATTGATGAGAGGCCGCGAGGAAGGGTGATGGAGTCCACGACTCCACCGCACCGAGTCCCCGCATTCCTGCCCGAGTGTCGCCGATCATGAGGTTGGAAGACCGTCAAGGGAGATAATCCACTCCTTCGGTCTTTTCTGATCACAATCCGATCGGCGCGTCTGCAATGGCTCGGTTCCCCCGAGCCGGTTGATCGTGTACGTATCGTTCGTGTGTACGTGTTGTTCGGCCTGTCGCCGACGTTGTGCGGCGCGGTTGACGGATTCCCATTGACCAGGAGATGATTTTGATGCGCAAGCAAGGGATTTTCGCAGGGTTGGCGGCTTTGATCGCCATGTTCGTCGCGGTCGTCCCCGCTCGGGCCGACTTCGTGCCGGTCCTCGATCTCACCCCGCCGGCCCCGTCACCCGGCACGTTCTACTATGACCTCAACTTCTCGACGGTCCCAGACACCGGCAATGGTGGCGTCCCCACCGAAAGGCTGGATACGGGAGCCATGATCATCATCGCCGGCACCCAGGGGCTGACTGGCGAATCGATCGCCTCGGCCTATAGCAGCATGCTCAGCGTCTCCGCGAGTGGCTCGACGGTGACCGTGACGTATACCGGCCCCAGTACCACAACGTCACCTACGAATTTCACGGATGGTCTGATCATCACGTTGACTTTCACGGGCACGACGGGAGGCGGCTTCGTCGGCACCGACATCAAGAATTCCGGCGGCGATGCGGGGACGCCGATCACGACTACCGGCTCCGTCCTGGTTGCTGGGGCTAGCGTACCCGAGCCCTCCTCGATCGTTCTCTCGACGATCGGTCTGGTCGTGTGCGGTCTCGGCGTATCTCGTCGTCGGGCGGCCAAGTCCTGAGCATGATGTCCCGGCTGCTTTCCCCGAAGGACTGACACTGTCGTCCAGTCCGGGGTGGATTCCGCGATGAGGCGGAATCGAGTCTTCGGTCCCGGCGAGATCGACAATTCGTGACCCTCCGGTCCCACCCATGCCACTCCGGCGTTGCGGATGCCCGGGCGCGATCCCGGCGTTTGACAGCCGTCGGATTGTCTGAAACAATCCGTAGGTCTACACGGATCGATTCGGGGTCGTGGGAATCTTGCTCCGGGGGGCCTCGCCGTGCACCTGCGATTGGGACCGGGACCGGTCTTCATCTACGAATGGCTCACGACCACGCGACGGTGGCAGCTCTACGGCCTGCGCGCCCTCTTCGTGGGCGCGATGCTCATCGGGATGATGATCGTCTGGCAGAACACGACGCGCAACAATCGGCCGAATCAGACTGTCTCGATCCAGCAGATGGCGAACTACGGCCAGTCCTTGTACCTCACGGTCGTCACCATCGAGCTGACGCTGGTGCTGCTGGCGGCGCCGGCGGCCACCGCGGGGGCCGTCTGCCTCGACAAGGCGCGCGGCACGCTCGACCACATGCTAACGACTGACCTGTCGAATGCCGAGATCGTCCTGGGCAAGCTGGGCGTGCGGCTGGTGCCGGTGCTGGGCCTGATCGCCTGCGTCCTGCCGATCACGGCGCTGTCGGGACTGCTCGGCGGGATCGACCCGCTGGCGCTGGGCGGCTCGTTCCTCGTGACCGTCGGCTGCGGCGTGCTCGCCTGCTCGCTGGCGATGGCCCTGTCGGTCTGGGGTCGCAAGACCCATGAAGTGCTGATGCTCACGTATTTGATCCTGATCATCTGGCTGTGCAGCCCGATCTGGGTGGCCATCGCGTCGTTCGCCTTGCGATCGGGACCGCCTCCGGCCGCGGCGCCGTTCCTCTGGGAATGCGCGATCTTCTCGAACCCTTACTACCTCGCCTACGCGCCGTACATGGACCCGGGCAAGGTCGGCTGGACGGCCTACATGGGGTTGCTGGGCGTTTGCCTGGTCGTGTCCGGATTGCTCGTGTGGCTGGCGACGTCGCGGATCCGGGGAGTGGCCATGATGCAGGCCGGCCAGTCGGGGGCGATCGTTCGGCGCGGCCGTTTCGCGTTCCGCCTCCCGAGCCTGCCGTGGCTGCCGCGCCTGCCCGGCCCGTCGCTAGACGCCAACCCGGTCCTCTGGCGGGAGTGGCATCGGTCGAGGCCGTCGCGCTTCATGCGCGTGGCCGGTCTGCTCTACTCGGGGTTCGGCGTGCTCTGGATCGGGCTGACGCTGCAAATGGCCATGTCCAATATGTCCTGGAATGAGGGGCCGATCGCGGCGATGAACGTGTTCCAGGTCGCGGTGGGCCTGCTGCTGCTGAGCGTGGGCGCCGCGACCAGCCTGGCCGAGGAGCGCACGCGGGGGAGCCTCGACGTGCTCCTGACCACCCCGATGTCGACGCGATCGATCCTGGCCGGGAAGTGGTGGGGGACTTTTCGGCAGGTCCGCCACCTCTTGATCTGGCCGGCGGTGACGTCCGGATTCCTCCTCGCGGGGAGCGGCCGGATCTTCGCATACATCGGACTGCTCGGGCTGATCTCGGCCTATGGCGCGGCGATCACCAGCCTGGGCCTGGCGCTGGCGACCTGGGTGAGCCGGTTGGGGCGGGCCGTGGCACTGTGCGTCGCCGCGTACATCGTGTTCTCGATCGGCTGGCTGGTCCTCATCTTCGTCTTGACCGTGGGAGGAGGGGGGCCGAACAACGACGGTTTCATCGTGTCCGCGGTCATCGGGAGCCCGCTCTACGGGGTGGCCTTCGCCACGATGGCCATCGGTCATAACGGACGCGTCGGGCCGGGTAGCCCGGAAAGTGTTTGGTTGGGGACGGCTTTCTGGATCCTGGTCCACGGAGGGTTCGCCGCGGCGCTGTTCGCGGCGACGGTCGGCACCTTCGATCGCTGCCTGGGGCGGGTCTCGGAGGAATCGGAACTCCCGCTCGCCGACGAGAAGGAGAAGCCGGGCGACGAGCTCGAGCTGGATGAATGAGGTTCGCTCGCGGATCGTTACGGCGACGGCTTCTGGCCGAAGGCTTCCTTCGGCGGCTCCGCCGGGACCTTCAGCTCCGCGCACAGGTTGTCGAGCCGATACCTCATATCGTCCAGGACGGCCCGATACGCTGGCTCGTAATACACGTTGCGCAGCTCGTGCGGGTCGGTGTACAGGTCGAAGAGCTCCCAGGCGTCCATGTCGGGCCGGTCGAAGCGGACGAGCTTGTAGCGATCGGTCACGACGCCGTAATGCGGGCGGACGTGGTGCGGCACGGGATATTCATAGTATTGGTAGTAGAACGCGATGCGCCAGTCCGACGGAGTCTCGCCCTTGAGGATCGGGACGAGGCTCCGGCCCTGCATCTCGGCCGGGACCGCGAGCCCGGCCGCGTCGAGGAAGGTCTCGGCGAAGTCGATGTTCGAGACGAGACTCTTGCTGCTGCCGCCGGCCTTCGCCACGCCGGGCCATCGGACCAGCAGCGGCGCCCGCAATGATTCCTCGAAGATCCAACGTTTATCGAACCAGCCGTGCTCGCCGAGGTAGAAGCCCTGGTCGGCCGTGTAGACCACGATGGTGTTGTCTGCGAGGCCCTCGTCGTCGAGGAACTTCAGGAGCCGGGCGACCGACTCGTCCACCGCCTTGAGGGTGCCCAGGTAGTCGTGCAGATATCTCTGGTATTTCCATCGCACGAGATCCTGGCCCTGGGGATTCGCCTTGCGGAAGGCGGCGTTGCGCGGCTCGTAGTAGGCGTCCCACTCCTTGCGCTGGTCGGGCGTCAGGGTCTTGGGGGGCGTCAGCTTCAGGTCGACGTCGTTCAGCGTCCTGGCGATCGTCATGTCCTGGT
Organism: uncultured Planctomycetota bacterium; assembly: GCA_963777695.1. Lineage (GTDB taxonomy): Bacteria > Planctomycetota > Planctomycetia > Isosphaerales > Isosphaeraceae > CAVZRC01. The sequence goes on along the minus strand of CAVZRC010000004.1, from coordinate 2,079,471 downwards.
CGCGCTCGGCCTTGCCGCGGCCGGAATAGTCGTCGAAGAGCGTGGGCGGCTCGGGATAGATGCGATCCTTGTCATGTCCCAGATGGCGGAGCGCCGGCATCCACTCGCGGTGCGGTGCCTTGTGCTGGCACATCAGCAAAAATGGCTTCAACTTGTCGCGACCCTTCAGCCAGGCGAGGCTCGAGTCGGTGATGATGTCGGTGATATAGCCCTGGTGCTTCACCTTCTGGCCCTTGTGGATCATCTCCGGGTTGTAGTACTCGCCCTGGCCGGGCAGGATGTCCCATTCGTCGAAGCCGGTCGGGTCGGTGACGAGGTGCCACTTGCCGATGACCGCTGTCTGGTAGCCGGCGCCCTGGAGCAGCTTGGGGAACGTGGCTTGCGACCGTCGAACTTGCTATTGGTGTTGTTGTAGAAGCCGTTGATGTGGGAGTATTTCCCGGTCAGGACCGAGGCCCGGCTGGGGCCGCAGATCGAATTGGGGACGACGCAGCGGTCGAATCGCATGCCGTCCCTGGCCAGGCGATCGATGTTCGGCGTCTCGATCAGCTTGCGAGGGTCGTTGTAGGCGCCGATGGCCTGATAGGCATGGTCGTCGCTGAAGATGAAGAGGATGTTCGGCGGCCTTCGAGCGGGCGCCGGGGCCTGGGCGCGGGCGAACGGGGAGAGGCAGCCGAGGCCGCAGGCCATGAGAATGATCGGGCGCCAGCAGCGTGAGAGCTTGCGGTCCACGTGATGTCTCCTTTCGAAGTCGGCATGAAGCACGGCATCGGTCGATGCAATCGTCCGGCTCATCCTATCTTCGAGGAGCCGTCGGCGGAGTGCAACATGGAGAACTTTACCGTCGGCGGTCACATCTCGGATCGTTTCGGGAGGTATCTCTGCGGGAGGGGATCATGACGAACGAGATCCATGCGGACGAGTCGGAGGAGACGGGCGACCTACTTCGCAGGGCCAGGGAGGGCGACTCCCTGGCCTTCGACGAGCTGTTCGGCCGTCATCGGGCGGACTTGTATCGGGTCGTGGCCCGTCGGCTCGGCCGGTCTTCGAGTGCCCGGATCGATCCATCCGACGTGGTCCAGGAGGCCCAGGTCGAGGCTCTGGAGCGCCTGGAGGAGTATTCGGATCGGCGTCCGATGCCGTTTCGGCTCTGGCTGTTCCGGACGGCCATCCAGCGCATCGGGAAGCTGCGGCGGCATGCGTCGGCCGCGCGGCGCGACCTCGGCCGGGAGCGACCCCTGTCGATCGCGAGGGGCTCGGCCTCGGCGAGTTCGGCCGGTCGGATCGAGGCGCTCGGGCCATCGCCGAGCCAGCAGGCGGCCTCGCGCGACCTGTCGAGCCGACTCCATGCCCTGCTCGAGCGATTGCCCGAGCTCGACCGCGCCATCCTGACCATGCGAACCTTCGAGGGCCTATCGTACGAGGAGGCCGGGTCGCGACTGGAGATCGAGCCGGCCGCGGCGCGGAAGCGATACGGCCGGGCCTTGCTCCGCCTCCGCGCCTTGCTACTCGCCGAAGGGCTGACGGAGTCCCACCTTTGAATCCCTATAACACCGCCGGGACATCGACCTCGACACCGGCCGCGACGCCGGCATCGGCCGCATCGCTGATGGCCCGGGTGGCCGACGAGTTCCTCGAGCAGCTTGGGCGAGGCGAGGCCCCCGACATCGCCGATTTCGTCCGCCGATATCCCCAGGTGGCCGGGGTGCTCCCGGAGGTCCTCGCGGCGCTGCGATTGCTCCATGCCGTGCCCCGGCCCGACCCGGCGCCGGCCGTGCTGGGCGAATTCCGGATCGTCGGCGAGATCGGCCGGGGCGGCATGGGGGTCGTCTACGAGGCCGAGCAGGTCTCGCTGGGCCGTCGCGTCGCCCTGAAGGTCCTGCCGGCGGGCGCCGTCGTCGACGACAGGCAACTGGCGCGATTCCGGATCGAGGCCCAGGTCGCCGCGGCCGTACACCATGCCCACATCGTGCCGATCTTCGCCGTCGGCTGCGACCAGGGCGTTCACTATTACGCCATGCAGCTCATCGAGGGCCGCTCGCTGGCCGATCGGCGTCGGCCCTCGCCGCGAGAGGCCGCCCGGCTGGCCATGCAGGCGGCAGAGGCCCTGGATCATGCCCACGGGCTGGGCGTCCTGCACCGCGACATCAAGCCCGCCAACCTGCTGGTCGACGCCCGGGGCCACCTCTGGGTCACCGACTTCGGCCTGGCGCTTCGAGGGGACCGGCGACCTGACCCACAGCGGCGACCTGCTGGGGACCTTGCGCGTACATGAGCCCCGAACAGGCGGCCGGCGGCCGGGTCCTCGACGTCCGCGCCGACCTCTACTCGCTCGGGGCGACGCTCTACGAGTTGCTCACCGGCCTGCCTGCCTTCGACGGCGCCGACCGCCAGGAGCTCCTCCGCCGGATCGCTCACGACGAGCCGACGCGGCCTCGGCGGATCGACCCGGCGATCCCGCACGACCTGGAGACGGTCGTCGGTAAGGCGATGGCCAAGGAGCCGGAGCGGCGCTATGCCACGGCCCGGGAGCTGGCCGACGACCTCGGTCGTTTCCTCGACGACCGGCCGATCCTGGCCCGTCGGCCGGGCCCGATCGACCGGCTGCGCCGCTGGTCGCGTCGGCACAAGCGGGCGACGGCGGCGGCCCTGGCCCTGCTCGTCTTCGTGTCGCTGGCGTCGGCCGGCGGGATGGCGCGGCTCTGGGAGGAACAGCGGCGGACCCGCACGGCCCTCGACGCGGCCCGGCAGGCACGTCGGCGCGAGCGACAGGCCCTGATCTTCACGTTCACCGCCTCGGACCAGGTCGCCGCCCGGGCGCTGGCCAGGATCGCCTCGACGGGCACGCCGCAGGCGCCGGCCGAGGCCCGGGACGACGAGGAGTTCTGCGGCAAGGCCTTGGGATACTACCTGGAGATCGCCGACCGATATCGCGACGACGCCGAGATGTCGGCGGTCGTCGCCGCGGCCGATCACCGCATCGGGTTCATCCGGATGATCCTCAAAGTGCCGGGCGCCGAGGAGGCGTATCGCCGGTCGATCGCCCGCTACGAGAGACTCGTCGCCGCGGCGCCCGAGTCGCGGGAGCTCGCCGAGGCACTGGCCCTGGCGCATTACGACCTCTCCCTCTTGCTACGCACGACCGGCCCGCCGGAGTCGGCCCTCGACTGTTTCCCGCCGTTGCTGGCCCTGCGCCAGCGGCTCGCCGTCGCTTTCCCCGATGAGACCGCCAACCTGGTCAGCCTGGCCTACATGCGCGTCGAGTACTGCGGCCTGCTCGAGGATGCGGGCCGGCCCGCCGAGGCGGGAGAAGTCCGTCGGCAGTTCCGCGAGGACTCCCTGCCGATCCTCCGTCGCGCGCCGGGCCCGGCCGGATTGCGGAATCGCCTGGCCTGGCAACTTTCCTGGCGCCCGGGATCGGCATCTCAGAACGCGACCTTGGCGGTCGAACTGGCCGAGGGGGCGGTCGCGCTCGACCCGACCGACGGCGCCTACCGGAATACCCTGGGCGTAGCCTATTACCGCGCCGGCGATCCGAAGGCCGCCGCGGCGGCGCTCGAGAAGTCGATGGCGCTCCGCTCCGGCGGCGATCCCTACGACTGGCTGCCCCTGGCGATCGCCCTCCGGCAGCTCGGCGATCCCGCGGCATCCCGGCGTTGGTACGAGCGTTCCCTCGGATGGATCCGGGCGAACGCGAGTCGCAACGATGAACTTCTCCGATTCCGCGACGAGGCCGCACGTCTCCTGGGTCCGGGCAAGCCCCCGGCGCCGGGGAACGGCGGGGATGCCGGACTCATCAAGTAGTCCTGGCATAGAACATCCTTCAACCTTACGGGGCTGCACATAGGAACTCGCGAACGGTCGAGGGGCCCGACTCGGGTCCGCGCGGCCGGCGGCGGGTCCGCGCCCTCGGAGCGCGCCGGGATCGCCCCCGGGGCGCGCGCCCGCACCGTCATCCGGGGGCCCATGTTCCTGGAGGTTCCATGATCAAATCTCTGGATGCATCTCGATTTCGGATCGGCATCGCGACGCTCGCCCTGACCTTGGCCGCGATGTCCCCGGCTCCCCGGGGCGTCGCCAGGGCCGACCAGATCTACAACGTGACCGCGGCGGGCTCCAACGATTTCGTGCCCTTCGAGAACGACGGGACCCCGAACCGTCCCAACGGCGATCGGATGGGCAACGAGATCACGTTCGCCGGGACGGCCCGCTATCTGACCCACGTCCAGGTCGTCTTCGCCTCGATCGGCCCCGCGGAGGTCGACACGTACACCCTGGACCTCTACAAGAACGACGGGGCCGTTGACCCCAACAGCGGCCTGCGCGAGCCCGGCACGTTGATCGCGGAATTGACGACCCTGGCCTCGAACGTCCCGCTCCCCGGCAATGGAGGATATGGCGTGGACTGGTATTTCCAGCCGATCCTCGTCCCCGACACGCTGACGGCGATCGTCAGCTCCACCTACAGTACCACGACGCCCGGGCAATTGATGGGCCCGTTCGCCGCCGTCAACCCACCGCTCACCGGCAGCGCGCTCAACACGATCTGGTATGGCGACGGCACGCCGGGCAACTGGACGGCCGACGATACCTGGGCCATCAACGACGGCGCGGTCACGAACTACCTGGATATGCGATTCGATGCCCAGCTATCGTCCGTCCCCGAGCCTTCGGCACTCTGCCTGATGACGTTGGGCGCGGGCGGCGGTCTGATCCTGGCCGTTCGTGGGCGTCGGATTCGCCGCCGTCCCTGACCGGCTCGCCCGTCAGGCTTTCGCTCGCGCGTTGGCCAGGGCGAGGAGCGCGAACGAGGTCACGATATGGGGGTCGCCCTCCATGAAGCGGTCGTCCCGGTTGACCCAACTGCCATTGGCGGTCTGGCGTTTGGCCAGGGCGGCGACGAGTTCGGCCCGCCAGTTGTGCTCCTTACCCTGGGCGTCCACGAGCGTCGGCTTGCCGAGCAGGGCCATGGCCTTGGCGAATGTCTGGTAGTAGTAATAGAGCCCGCGCTGGCCCTGGCCGGGGTTTTCATCCAGGGTGTAGTTCTTCTTGATGTAGTCGATGGCCGCCTTGACGCGCGGGTCGTCCTGGGTGAGGCCCGCGTAGATCATGCTCTTGAGGCCCGCGTAGGTCATCCCGGCGTAGGAGCGCGGCGGGCCGCCGGCTGAGGGATCGGCACCCCCCCCGGCGGCCTTGCCGCGGGCGGCCCCTCGCCCTTCCGCTTCGCTGCCCGCGGCGGGGTTATAGACGAATCCGCCGTCGTTGACCTTGCCGGCCATCGGCCGGTCGTTGAACTCGCTCTTGAGGTTCTGGCATCGCGACACGAAGATCAGGGCCTTCTGCAAGGCCGGATCGTCGGGAGGCAGGCCGGAGTCGCGGAGGGCCTCGATGAAGAACGCGGTGTTCGAGAGGTCGGGGCGGCTGTTGCCGCCGCCGTAACCGAGCCCGCCGTAGGCCGGGTCGTCGCGGCCCTTGCCCTCGCCCTCGTCGGCCTGGGTCGCCTTGAGGAACGCCTGGCTGCCCTTGATGATCCGATCGTAACGCCCGCCGCGATTGGCCTCGTGGAAGGCCATCAGAGCGACCGAGGTCGTGTAGACCGAGTGGGGCGCCTCCGAGAGTCCGCCTTTCGGGCCGATGTACTTCTCGAGGAACGTCAGCCCCTTGAGGACGGCCCGGTCATCGGGCGTGATCCGCCCGGATCGGAGCATCGCCGTCACGACGAGCGCCGTGATGCCGGGTTCCCGCTCGCCGGACCAGCTCCCATCGCTCCCCTGGCGGGGCCGGAGGAAGTCGACCGCCTTGCTGGCCAAGCTGGCGGCGTCCGGCCCCTCGCCTGCACGAGCAAGAGTTAGGGCGGGCCACCCTGTTAGGCCGATCAGGCCCGCGCCTTGGATGCCTCGGGCCAGGAACGTCCGCCGGGAATAGAGACTGATCATCTGTAGAGCTCCTCGATCGATGAACCGGGTGCAGGGCCTGTTCGCCTCAGTGCCGTAGGCGCCGGGAAGCAACCGCCGCGCCGAAGCGGATGGGATGTCCAAGTCCTCGGATTTCCAGGGGTTGGGGCGTGTGGTCCCGTCGTGGCGTGACGGGTTTGTGGCAGAACTTTCATCGACGACGGACAATTCCTGGCCGCGCATCCCGGATCGGGGAAAAATGTGGGAACCATCGGGGGCCTTCGCGTCATTATAGGGGTCTCGTGACAGGGCCGTCCGGAGATCCATCCCATGGCGATCGAACGAAACAGCAAGGTGTTGCGGTACATCCGTGCGATCTTCGACGAGGGCGCGGCCGCCGAGCTGACGGACCATCAGCTCCTGGAGCGGTTCACGAACCGGCCGGGTCGGGATGATTCGGCCGAGCTGGCCTTTGCGACCCTGGTCGAGCGTCACGGCCCGATGGTGCTGCGCGTCTGCCGCACGGCGTTGCGCGACGAGCACGACGCACAGGACGCCTTCCAGGCCGTGTTCCTCGTCCTGGTCCACAAGGCGCGACTGCTGCGGGTGCGGGATTCGCTCGGGCCTTGGCTCCATGCCGTGGCCTTGCGCGTCTCGACGCATGCTCGTGTCCTGGCGATGAGGCGTCGCGTCCACGAGCGCAAGGGCGCCGCGGTGTCGATACGTTCCGAGGTCGATGTGGGCGAAGTCCGCGACGAGCTGGACGTCGCGATCCACGAGGAGGTCGGCCGGTTGCCGGAGGCCTTTCGCAAGGCTGTGGTGCTCTGCGACCTGGAAGGCCTGACCCATGAGGAGGCCGCCCGACGACTCGGCTGGCCGGTGGGGACCGTCAAGAGCCGGCAGGCGCGAGGGCGCGATCGGCTGCGAGGCCGGTTGATCCGGCGCGGACTGGCACCGGCCGCAGGAGGCATGGCCGCCGCGCTGGCGACGAGCCCGGCGAGGGCGGCGGTCGCCGAGTCCCTGGTCGCATCCACGGCCAGCATGGCGGTGCTCGTGGTCCGGGGCGGCGCCAGGGCCGGCACCATCTCCACGCTGACGTTCACCTTCAGCCAAGGAGTCCTTCGAGCCATGTTGCTGAATCGATTGCGGATCGCGGCGGGGGTCATCCTGTTCCTCGGGACGGTCGTCACCGCGGCCGGGCTGGCCATTCATCCGGGGGGTGCCGCGGGGCCATTGCAAGCCCAGGAGGCCGGTCGCACCGACAAGCCTCGCGCCGGGGCAGACGTGCCGCAGACGACGCTCGATGCGTTGCGGCCCGAGGATATCCCGGCCGACAAGCGGCTCGACGGCCTGCCGTCGGACGTGGTGGCCGTCCTCGGCGAGGTGCACGGCCGCCATGCCGGCGAGGTGCGCGGTCTGGCGATGAGCCGCGACGGGAAGGTCCTGGCCACCGTCGCCGATCAGGACAAGAAGGTCCGACTCTGGGATGCACGGACCCTCCTGCCGAAGGGCTCGCTGGCCGGTCACCGGGCCTTCGTCAACTGCGTCGCCCTCTCCCTTGATGGTCATTGGTTGGCCTCCGGAGGCGCATATGGGGACTTCTTTCTCTGGGACATGAGTCTCACGCCCCCGAGAGGGCCGACCCTCTTGCCGACGCACGGCACGGCCAACACGTTCAACAACTCCATCCACGCGACGGCATTCTCGCCCGACGGAAGTTTGCTCGCCGTGGCCGGCGATGCCAAGGGCGTGGAACTCTTCGACATGTCCGGCGCCCAGCCGGCCTCGCGCGGAGTGTTGCCGGGCCTCGAGCAGCAGGTCCGTTCGATGACGTTCTCTCCCGATGGGACGAGCCTCGCCCTGGCCGGCCTGGAGGATGGGTCCGCCCGACTCTGGGACCTGAGTGGCTCCGCACCTCGGATGAGAGCCGTGCTCAAGCGGCCGGAGCCGGTTGATCTTGCCCCCGGACAGCAAGCCGAGCCGGGGGACGGCCCGTTCGGGCATCAGATGATCCCGGGACGTCAGCAAGTCACGATCTCGGTGGCATTCTCTCCGGACGGCAAGAACCTGGCGGCCCTCGAGGAACACGCCGGTGTTCGCCTCTGGGATCTCACCCGGCCTGAGCCCGCGGACCGCGGGCTGGTCAAGGTCGATCCGAACGGGCTGAAGCGGCACGGAGGCCATCCTGGCCGTTCGTCCAGGCTCGGCCGGAACGCCATGGCGGCCTTCAGCCCCGACGGCAAGACGCTCGTCGCGTCCCAGCTCGATGGATTCGTCCGCACCTGGGAAATGACGGCCGATGAGCCGGTCGAACGAGCGGTCTTCCCGGCGCATGCGGGGTTCGACGCCGTCGCGATGAGCTTCAGCCCGGACGGCAAGACGCTCTTCTCCGGCGGCGGCGACCACCTGGTCCGGACCTGGGACCTCACGGTTAACCAGCCCCGGGAGAGACTCAAGCCGGAAGGCCCGATCGGCGGACCGGGTGCCATCGCGTTCTCCGCCGACGGTACGAAGCTCGCGGTCGGCGACGCCGAGTCCGTGCAGATCTGGGACCTGTCCGACACCCGGAACCTCTCGCGTCTCCCCGCGCCTAGGACCAGGATCGACGTCTGCCCGACCGGTTCGCTGGCTTTCCGCCCGAGTGGGAAAATGCTCATCTGCGGCGGCGAACTCAATACGCCGCCATCGATCTGGGACGTCGGCGGGCTCGAGCCGGCACGCCTTCGCGATCTTCATTCGCCGGCTTTCCAGGGCATCCGGTCGATGTCGTTCGCATCCGATGGCGAGACCCTGGCCGCGGGCTACAACGATCACAAGGTCCGGGTTTGGGACATGCGAGGTCCCGAGCCCAGGGAACGGCTGGTCCTCGACGGGGATGAGCGTAGGCCCGCCGTGGCGGCCCTCTCTCCCAATGGCGCCCACCTGGCCTTCAGCGGACCCGGCTACTCGATCCGGCTCTGGGTCCTGGCCGGCCTCGAGCCCCGCGAGCGTGCCGTCATCGAGGGCACCGGCTGGCCGGTCTCCTCGGTCGCCTTCTCCCCAAACGGCAGGATCGTGGCCGCGGGGACCAACGGAGGAACCCAGTTGTGGGATATCTCCGGCGCCAGGCCCAGGGCCTTGCATCCGACCCGGAATCTCCTCGGCCTCTCGACCAAGCGACCGATCAACGATTGCCTGGGAATCTCCATGGTGTTCACGCCCGATGGGACGCGGCTCATCGCGGCCGACGAGATCTTCGATAAGGCCGGGCGGCTGCCGTCGAAGCCCGCGGTGTGCGTTTATGACGTCGCCTCGGGCACTCGTCTGCATGAGTGGGACCTCTCGGTGCCGTGCTGGGCGATTGCCCTGTCGCCGGGCGGCCGCCACGTGGCGGCCGCCCAGCGGGATGGGATCACGCTCATCCTCCGACTGCCCGACGCTCCCGGCCGTTGAGGGCGGCCTCGCACGCGATCACGGGTAGTCCGTGAACGCGTTGAAGATGTCCGAGAACTCGAATGGGGTCTGGACGATCGAGCTCGAAGTCGTCCTCGGCGTAGGCCAGGGCCCCCGCGGGGTCTTCCTGATCGCGGGCGAGCGACCACATCGCCAGCTCGCCCAGTCCCACCTTCTCGGCGAAGGCGAGGAGCTGGCTGGCGTCCGAGGGCTCGAAGACCTCGTCCGAGGCGTCGTTGACGCCGATCATCGGCGTGACGCCGACCATCTCCCAGAGCTGGCTGCTGGTGAGCGTGGTGCCGTAGAGCGTGCCCAGTTGGGCATGCGTGCTCTGGGCCGAGTCGATGGCGTAGGTGCCCATCTGCCCGGCCGGGTTGGGCGCGGCGCCGTCGCCGTAATCCATCGCCATGACGTTGACCGTGGAGATCTTCACGCCGTACTTGAGCGCCGACTGGAGGACGTAGAGGCCGTTCGACGTCAGGCCGGTGGGCAGGACGGGCAGGGTGAACGAGACGTCGAGCGTCTTGCCCGCCGCGGCGGCCGTCGCCTGGAGCGCGGCGATCGCCTGAGATCGGCGGTCGATCGACGCGGTATCGGCGACCGCCGCGCCTTCGATGTCGAAGTCGATATGAGTCAGGCCGTAAGCCGTGATGACCTGCTGATACGCGGCGGTCAGGGCGCCGACGCTGGTGATCGCCTGGGCGAGCTCCGAGCCGGCCTCGCCGCCGAACGAGACGCTGACGTCGCCGCCGAGCGCCCGGACCTGGGCGATCTCGGCGCGGATCGACTGGTCGAACGCGGCGTCGTTGACCTCGTAAGTGGTGTAGCCGCCCCATGCCGGCGCGTTGTTGGAGTCGGCCGTGATGAACGCCAGCGTGAAGTACTTGAGCCCGGCGGTCTGCATGGCCGCGACCAGGTTGTAGGTCGGGTAGAGGGTCATGTCGACGTAGGGCGCGAAGACGTGCGCCGGCCAGTTGCCGGCGGTCGCCGGCGCGACCACCGTGATCGAGACCGTGCCCGTCGCCGTCTCGCCGTGGCCGTCGGAGACGGTGTACGTGAACGCGTCGGCGCCCAGGTAGCCCGAGGCCGGCGTGTAGGTGAGCGTGCCGGTGCTGGTGTTCTCCGTGACCGTGCCATGCGACGGCTGCGTGTAGGAGGCCAGCGAGAGCGTGTAGCCGTCGGGGTCCGAAGCGTCGGACAGGACGTCGAGCGTCATCGCCGTGTTCTCGAGCGTCGTCGTCGTGACGTTGTTCGCCACCGGTGGGGTAGGGGGGGCTCCGATGGTGTCGACGATCGTGCCCGTGCCGGAGGTCGTCGCCAGGCCGGCGCCGACGGGGTTCGACAGGTTGACCTGGAAGGTCTCGTTGGCCTTGGCGACGGTGTCGGGCAGGATCGGCACGGAGATCGTCTGGCTGACGGTCCCCGGCTTGAACGTGAGGGTGCCCGAGGTGGCGGTGTAGGCGGTCGCGGCGACCGCCGTGCCGTTGGCCGTCGCGTAGCCGACCGTGACCGCCGAGGTCGCGGCCTGGGAGAGGGTCACGGTGAAGACGGCCGAGGTCCCCGCGGTCCCGTCGTTGACCGTGACGTTGTCGATGTTCAGCGATGGCACGCCGGCGCCGAGGGCCGTGCCGTCGAGGACATAGTTGGTCGGCACGTCCGTCCCGACGTTCCCCGGCGAGCCGTTGAAGCCGAACGAGGCCGTGCCGCCGGCCGGGATCGTCGCATTATAGCCGGCATTGGTGATCACGTACTGGTTTGCCGTGTCGCTGGTGACTGTCGCGTCCCAGATCGAGGTGATCGTGCGGTCCCAGTCGAAGGCGAGCGTCCAGTTGTTGATGGCGGTCGTCCCGCCGTTCGTGATCGTGATCTGTCCGCCGAAGCCGGTGCCCCAGTCGCTGGTCACCTCGAAAGAGGCCGTGGCCTTCGCGGGCGGGGCCGCGATGGTGTCGATGATCGTCCCGGTTCCCGAGGCGACCCCCAGGCCGGCCCCGATGGCGTCGGACAGGTTGACCTGGAAGGTCTCATTCGCGTTCGCCGTAGTGTCGGGGAGGATCGGCACGGAGATGGTCTGGCTGACCGTCCCCGGCTTGAACGTGAGGGTGCCCGAGGTGGCGATGTAGGCGGTCCCGGCGACCGCCGTGCCGTTGGCCGTCGCGTAGCCGACCGTGACCGCCGTCGTCGCGGCCTTGGAGAGCGTGACGTCGAAGACCGCCGAGGCGCCGGCGGTCCCGTCGTTGACCGTGACGTTGTCGATGCTGAGCGAGGGCGCCGTGCTCGATCCGATCGCCGTGCCGTCGAGCGCGTAATCGGCCGGCACGTCCGACCCGACGTTGCCCGGCGAGCCGTTGAAGCCGAACGAGGCCGTGCCGCCGGCCGGGATCGACGCATTCCAGCCCGCGTTGGTGATCACATAGTCGTTCCCTGTATGGCTCGAGATCGTGCCGTCCCAGATCGAGGTGATGGCGCGGTCCCACTGGAACGAGAGCGTCCAGTTGCTCACGGCCGTCGCGGCGGTATTGGTGATCGTGATCTGCCCGCCGAAGCCCGTGCCCCAGTCGCTCGTGAGCGCGAACGCGGCGGACGTCAGGAGCGCCCGACCTTCCAGTTGCTCCAGGCCGCCCCGGCCGATCCAACGAGGGCGCCTTGCCCGGGGCTTCGATCGCCGATTTCCGATCGCAATCATCATCTTCGTGCTCCCTGTGCATGTCTCATGGTGTGGACGAAACGGACCGCCCGCGCGGTGAAGCCGTCGGCGCTCCCCCGATCCTTGAGGTATACGAATCCCGCGCAAGGAGGAACGGTGCCTGTTGAAATCAATCTGCTTTGACGGAGCCGGGCAACGCGGCACGATGCCCGAGGGAGTCCGGCACGGGGGAGAGTGCCGCCTCCACGCCACGGTCGATCCCGCCAGGGCAGCCGTGGCCTAGATTCGATCCCTCCGATCGATCTCCGTCATGTCCTCTGAATGTTCATCGATGATCTGGATGCGACCCGAATCCGAAGTGACGAGTACCAGCCTCGTGCATTGCCAGGGCGCGACAGGGTTGCTCTGTCACTGATGCGGAACAGCATGCAGTGGATCGTGGTGGCAATGTCTGGTTTTCGATCGAGTCGTTGCGATAAGATTGGATTTGGACGGCTTCATTGGGCTTACGAGTGGTATAATGGTTCGTGACGCACAGGTCCGAAGAATGACGAGGGGCACAGCGATGGAGGGATGAAGCCTCATTCTATCGATGGATCCCTGATACCGGCAGTGCCTTGAGGCCGCGGAGGAGCACCCCGGGCCGCCATCGCAGGCGATCCGCGGGGAGACGTAGCCGCAGGTCGGGGCGCGGCGGAGCAGGGTGTTGATGGCGATCTGGCCCTCCAGGCGGGCGAGCGGGGCACCCAGGCAGTAATGCACGCCCAGCCCGAATGCGAGATGCCGGTTGGGTTCCCGCGTCAGGTCGAGGGCATCCGGGCGTTCGAACTGTCGATCGTCGCGGTTGGCCGATGAGAGGACGGCCAGGACCATCTCCCCGCGCGGGATCGTGACCCCGTCGATCGTGACGTCCTCGCGGGCGAACCGCTCGGTGGCCGTCGCCAGCGGGCCGTCGTATCGCAGCAGCTCCTCCACGGCCGGCTTGATCAAGGACGGGTCGTCGCGGAGGCGGGCCATCGCCTCGGGGTGCTCGAGCAGGGCGAGGACCCCGTTGCCGATCAGGTTCACGGTGGTCTCGTGGCCGGCGATCAGGAGCAGGAAGATCATCGACACCAGCTCGTCCTCGCTCAGGCGGTCGCCGGCCTCGTGCGCCTCGACCAGGGCGCTGATCAGGTCGTCGCGGGGCGACGAGCGACGGGCCTTCACGAGCTTGCGGATGTAGCGCAGGAAGGCCCACAGGTAGGGTATGGCCAGCAGTCTGTTTCCAGTCGTCGCCCATCGACGATACGATCGTATTCGACCAACGCTGGAAGCGATGCCGGTCGCTGGCCGGCACGCCGAGCATCTCGGCGATGATCGTCGTGGGCAAGGGTTGCGCGTAGCCGCCGATCAGGTCCATGCGGCCGTCCCGCGGGACGGCGTCGAGCAGTTTGTCGGTCAGGGCTTGGACCCGATCGCGCATTTCCTCGATGAGCTTCGGCGTGAACGCCTTATGCACCAGGCTCCGCAGCCGGGTATGATCGGGCGGGTCAACGTCGAGCATGTTTCTCGACAGCGGCCGGACGAATTCCGGCATCCAGGGCTCGCGGGCGGCCTGCTCGGCGGTCCGCACCCTCCATCGTTCCTTGGAGAATCGATCGTCCTTGAGGACTGCGGCCACGTCGTCGTAGCGGGTGACGAGCCAGGCGATTTGCTTGTCCGGCAGCGTCGCGCGATAGACCGGGGCTTCGGCGCACAGGCGGGCGTAGAGGGGATACGGGTTGGCCTTGAACCCGGAGCTGATGATGTCGACGCGATCGATTCGGGGCATGAGACCTCACCTGAATCCTGGCGGTCCGTTCACCAATTCTTCGCTTCTTCCGATAGAATTAACCCTCCCGCATCAAGGTGAGCGGGGCGAATTCTCCAACCCGAGGTTATCCATGATCCCCACGCTGGTCGAGCAGTATCGACGTTGGTTCGAGTACGAGAAGGACATCCATCGCGAAGTCCTGGCGTCGTTCGAGACGGTGCCGGAGGAAAGGCGAAAGTCGGAGCCCTTCCAGAAGGCGCTGACCCTGATGAGCCACATGGTCGCCGCTCGGCAGATGTGGTTGTACCGATTCGGAGGACCGGTCGACAAGCCGACCAACCTCTTCCCGACGGCTGCGACTTACGAGAGTGTCCTGGCCGAGCTCGAGGTGATCGAGCGGCACTGGTCGGATTACTTCGGGCGGCTGGACGAGTCGGAGCTGGAGCGGACCTTCGACTACGAGACGAGCGAGGGCACGCGGTTCCGCAGCGTGGTCGTCGATGTGCTCACTCAGCTCTTCACTCATTCGTTCTATCATCGGGGTCAGATCGCCTCGCTGGTGCGCGCCGCCGGCGGCGAGCCGGCCAAGAGCGACTTCATCTACTGGACTCGCGAAGCGATCGCGCCTACGGCTTCGTGAGGGCCGGCTCGAGCTCGCCGACGACCATCGCATGGACGTCGAGCCGAGAGACGACGACGCTCGGGCCGCCGGGCGTCGATTCGACCCTCAGTTCGCGCCCCTCCGGCTCGAGGTGGACGCGACCCAATCGATAGCCCGGCGCGAACGTGATCCGGATGTCGTGGATCGGCACGACCTCCTCGCGGAGCGGCACGTCGTCGACGGGCATCGCGTGGAAGGCCGTCGTATTGAGGTCACTGTAGAGGTGGACGATCAGCCGCTCCGACCCGCCCTTCGATTGCCGCATCAGCGTCGAATGCACGCACATCGGCGCCTCGACGGCGATCGGCGCGGGGCCGGAGGCGGCCCAGTCGATCGCGTTGGCCAGCAGGAGCCGCTGGTAGGGATACGCATAGAGATAATAGGCGGCGTCGAATCCGCCCGCGAAGTAGACCACGCGCCCTCGGCCGAAGGTGTTGGCGACCACGCCCGGGACCTCGGCGGTCCCGGCTCCCTCGTCCGACTTCAGCCGTAGCGTGCCGACCACCTTGGCGGTCGGACTCGTCGGGACGACCCGCACGGCCGGGCCCTTGAAGGTGACGCCCTGCGCGCCGACGTAGGTCGGCATGCGGCCCCGGTTGAGGAACGAGCCGACGTCTTGCTTGAAGTCGAACACGTTCTTGCGCTTCTCCCAGTAGTCCGGCCCGATGGACTTGGGGAAGTTGACGTCGAGCTCCTCCTTGCGAGCCGACGCGGCGATCGGCCCGCGGTGCTCGACGCCGAAGACGCGGGCCAGCGCGAAGTTCGGCCGAGGGTTGCCGGACTCGTCGAACAGCGAGGCGTCGAGGCTGGCCACCAGGCCGCCGCCCCGCTCGACGAATTGCGCGATCGCGGCGGCCTGGACGTCGTCGAGGCATGCGGTGTTGGCCAGGATCAGCACCTTGTACGGCGAGAGGTCCGCGGGGTTCAGGTTCCAGTCATTGATCACGTTGAGCACCCGGTGCTCCTCGACCCCGGCGCGGAAGGCGCCGAGGACGTTCGCCATGTAACGCTCCTCGACCCGGCCGGGATCGCGCCCGTAGAAGTTGCGGGTGTTGTCGCTCATCACGAGCGCCGCCCAGGGCTCGGGCTTCTTGTGGGTGAGCCAGGGCTTGCGGCGCTGCACCTCGTCGAGGCACGCGTAGAGCTCGGCCTGGAGGTTGGGCGGCTGGCCGACGGCGATGCTGGGGGCCGCGCCGTAGGTCAGGGTCAGCAGCATCCGGCGGAGGATCTCCTGGGGCGGGAAGCTATCCTTGCCGTAGGGGTTGCCGTGGCTGAGGATGTAGGGCTCGCTGAAGGCCGTCCGGTGGTTCGTGATGGCCCAGATATAGGCGTTGGCGAACGCCGGCACGATGGTGGCACCCCGATTGGTCTCGTCGAGCCAGAATTCCTGGTCGGGCGCGTCGAGCAGCAGGTTCATCCGCGCCGGCATGTTGCGCGGGATCGACAGGAAGTGGCCGAACCGGCCGGCGTTGGTCGTCCAGGTGACGAGGGCGACGTCGGGCTTGATCCGCTTGAGCCGCTCCTGCATCCGGCGGACCAGGTCCTCCATGCGGCGGTCGGCCCAGTGCTGATAGTGTCGGAACGCGGGGTCGTTCATGTCGGCCTTGGGGATCTCGGCGGCGGCGTCCTTGCGGTAATTGGCCCGGCAGTGCTGACAGTAGCAGACGCCGCCGTAGTGCAGGCCGTCGAAGCTGAAGGCGTCGACGGCGGGATACTTGGTGAGGATCTCCGCGAGGACGTCGATGAAGAAATCGCCATAGGGGCCGAGCAGGCAGAGCATCCCGCCGTGGGGATACTTCTTCATATCGATCTGGGGGATCTCGGTGGTATTGGTCGCGATCCGTCGCCATTCGGGATGATCCTCATAGACCTCGCCCTGGAGGCACGGCGGATAGACGCCCAGGATGCGGACGCCCAGCTTCCGATACTCGGCGATATCCTTCTCCAACCGGCCCAGCGGCACATGCGGGCTGCGCTTCTTGAGGAGCTTGCTGTCGTAATAGGGATAGAACGGGTTGACGAATCCCATCTCGCTGATCGTCACGCCGTGCGAGGCGGCCGAGGCCCGCGCCTTGCTGTCCATCCCCGAAAGGGTATAGCCGCAACCGACGGTCTCCTGCACCCAGGCCGGGACCCGGATCTCGCGGAACGGTCCCTTGTCGAACGGCTGGCTCATGATGACCTCGCCCCAGAATGGTGGCTCCTGGGCATGCGCGAGGCCCGGCGAGAAACAGGCCAGCGCGAGCCAGGCGAACGAGGACAATCCGACGGAAGACGGTCGACTCATGGTTGCAGCCTTCGGGCGGAGAATCGGCATGGTCGATGTGATCGTCATGATTGTCGTGTCGAGACGAACTCGCACAGATTGCCGTTAAGTTCTCTGAAAATGCTAGCCGCCAAGACCGATCATGCACGCACGATTTGCAGGTTTTCTGAAATTAAGTGCAACCAAGATTTCATGATGGCTTTTCCTCGGCGATTGTGGTGCCGGCCGGTCTTGTTGTGTTCATGGGATCAGTATTATTGGCTTCGTTCGCTCAATTTTAGAGCGGATTGACCCAACCCTCCTACCTCGACGACACTTTATCCAACAAAGCGCCGAAATTTCGGCGCCGAACAGGGGGAAAAGAGGTGCGGCCATGCGCGCATGGTCCCGCGTTCTCCTGCGGCTGGTTGCAACATAGGAGCCCGAGGTGCAAGCGAGTGCATTGATGGCTGTGGGAATGCACTCGCTTGCGCCTCGGGCTTGCAACAAGGTTCACCAATCTCAGCCGATGAGCAATAAGTTGAATTCCATGGCAGTCGCTCGGCGCAGGATCTCCTCGGGAATGTCTCGATGAAAAGTCTGGTGCATTTCGGCGCTCGCGGCAACAAACTTGTTTCGAAAATCTCGGAACCAAGTTGCTTGATCGGGCCATTCAATCAACTTAGGATGGTTGCCGTCAGCGACGGATCGTAACCCCGTCGGGTGTTGTCGCCAAGAATTGACGAGAAGCGGGATGACCGATGTTGGCTCCGGCCGATCACTTGAGGGATGCCATCCGGCAAGCGGGGGGCCTCTACCACCGGCTCGTGGTCCTCGTCGGGGGTCAGGGAGCCGGGAAGACTGGCCTCCTCCAGGCGCTCGCGAAGGCGGACGGCTATCCCTTGATCAATGTGAATCTCCACCTGTGCAAGGGGCTGCTCGAGCTGACGCGGAGCCAGCGGACCCGGCACGTCGAGCGCCTGTTCAAGGACGTGGTCGGCTCGGTGTCCGGCGATGTCGTTTTGCTCGATCATCTAGAGGTCTTGTTCGATCCCAGCCTGGAAGTCGTGCCGCTCCGGCTCCTGTTGGCGACCAGCCGGAATCTGACGCTTGTGGCGGCCTGGAACGGGACCTACCAGGACAGTACCCTGTCCTACGCGGCGCCAGGCCATCCCGAGTTCGTACAATATAAACCGGTCGAAGCCATCGTGGTCGCCCTCGAGCCGCACGGACACTCCGCCTAACCGGGACCTTCCATGAAGTATCGGCGATCTCGTCCATTTCGAGCCGATCGAGTCCGTCATCGAGCTCGAGCAGGCGGATTCGCCCGACGCCGTCCGGCAACTCGTCCAGACGTTCGTGATCTCGAGCGCGCATGGCCGAGCAGTTGAGCGACCTGGTGATCCCCAACCTCCAATTCGAGACGCCCGCCGACAACAAGGGCGTCCTCGTCGTCGGCAACTACGGCACGGGCAAGAGCCACTTGCTGTCGCTCATCTCGGGGCTGGCCGAGCACGCCGACATGGCGAAGGTCGTCAAGGACAAGGAGCGTGGCCAGGGCGGCGAAGGCGATCTCCGGGAAGTTCAAGGTCGTCCGCCTGGAGATCCCCTCCACGAAGAAGAGTCTCCGCAACATCATCTGCGGCAGGCTCGAAGACTTCATGGCGGACGAAGGGCTGACCTTCAGCTTCCCCGCCGACGACCAGGTGGACAGCAACAAGGACGACCTGTCCGAACATGATGGCGCGAGTTCAACGAGAAGTATCCCGACCACGGGCTGCTCCTGGTCGTGGACGAGCTGCTCGACTACCTGCGCTCCCGCAAGCAGCACGACCTGATCCTGGACCTGGGCTTCCTGCGGGAGATCGGCGAGGTCTGCAAGCTGATCCGCTTCCGCTTCATCGCCGGTTTGCAGGAGAGCCTGTTCGACAACCCGAAGTTCCAGTTCGTCGCCGAGAGCCTGCGCCGGGTCAAGGACCGCTTCGAGCAGGTTCGCATCGTCCGGCAGGACGTGGCCTACGTCGTCTCCGAGCGACTGCTCACCAAGACCGACGAGCAGCGGGCCAAGATCCGTGAACACCTCCAGAAGTTCACGCCGCTCTACGGCGGCATGGCCGAACGGCTCGAAGAGTTCGTGCGGCTCTTCCCGGTCCACCCGACCTATCTGGAAGTCTTCGAGGCCATCTCGATCGCCGAGAAGCGGGAAGTGCTGAAGACCCTGAGCGCCGAGATCAAGCGCTGCCTCGACAGCGACGTGCCCAAGGACCAGCCCGGCCTCATCAGCTACGACTCGTACTGGGAGTTTCTCCAGGGCAACGCCGTGCTGCGATCGGTCCCGGAGATCCGGGACGTGATCGACGTCAGCAAGGTCGTCGAGAACCGCATCCAGCAAGCCTTCACCCGCAAGGCGCTCCAGCCGATGGCCGAGCGGATCATCCACGGCCTGTCGATCCACCGGCTGACGACCGACGACATCCGGGCGAAGATCGGCCCGACCGCCGAGGAGCTTCAGAACGGCCTGTGCCTGATGGCCCCGATCCCGGAGAAGACCAGCGACTTCCTGCGAACGACCGTGGAAGCCTGCCTCAAGGAAATCATGAAGACGGTCAGCGGCCAGTTCATCACGCACAACACGGAGAACGACCAGTATTACCTCGACCTGCAAAAGACCATCGACCACGACGCCAAGATCCAGGACAAGGCCGATACGCTCTCCGATTCGCAACTGGACCAATACTACTTCGACGCCCTGACCCGTGTGCTGGAACTGCACCGACCAGCCGCCCTACGTCCGGGGCTACCAGATTTGGGAACACGAGATCGAGTGGCGAGAGCACAAGATCACCCGCCGGGGCTACCTCTTCTTCGGCGCACCGAACGAGCGGTCCACGGCCCAGCCGCCGCGTGACTTCTACCTCTACTTCCTCCAGCCGTTCGAGCCGCCGCACTTCGACGACCAGAAGCTCGCCGACGAAGTGTTCTTCAAGCTGACGCACCGGGACAAGCCGTTCCAGGACACCCTTGCGCCTTTATGCGGGCGCTCGTGAAATGGCGGCGTCGGCCAGCAGCGGCACGAAGAAGGTCTACGAGGATAAGGCGGACGGCTTCCTCAAGACGCTCGTGGCCTGGCTGCGGGCCAACATGCTGACCTCGTTCGAGGTCGTCCACCAGGGCGTCCCCAAGAAGATGGTCGAGTGGCTCAAGGGCCACCGGACCGGCAACGCCGCCGTGCGTGATCTCCTGGAACTCACCGGCTCGGTCTGCCTGGCGGCTTCGTTCGAGGATCGCTACCCGGAGTACCCGACTTTCACGGTCAAGCTCACGGCCAGCAACCTCAAGCAGCCGACCGAGGACGTGATCCGCTGGCTGGCCGGTGGGGTGAAGAACAACCTGGCGACCGCCGTTCTCGACGGGCTGGAACTGCTCGACGGCGACAAGCTGAAGCCGCAACAGTCCCGCTACGCCAAGGTCGTGCTGGAGAAGCTGGAAGCCAAACCTCCCGGCCAGGTCGTCAACCGCAAGGAACTCATCACCGTCAAGAACGACGTGGAGCGGGAGACCCGCTACCAGCTTGAGCCG
The DNA here is from genome assembly GCA_963777695.1 of uncultured Planctomycetota bacterium. Taxonomy (GTDB): domain Bacteria; phylum Planctomycetota; class Planctomycetia; order Isosphaerales; family Isosphaeraceae; genus CAVZRC01. The sequence goes on along the minus strand of CAVZRC010000004.1, from coordinate 2,059,224 downwards.
GAATTCTTGCTGATCGTCCTGGCCTCGCTGGTTCAGAACGGCAACGTCACCCTGAGCGTGGCCGGCAAGAAGCTCGACGCCGCCAACCTGAGCGAAGCCAGCAAGACTGCCGCTGGATCAACTGCTGGCGTTCAAGCACGTCGAGAAGCCAAAGGGCTTGCCGCTTGCCGAATTGGTCGCCCTGTTCGAGTTGCTGGGTCTGGCCGAAGGGCTGATCCGTAACGAGAACACGCACGACGAGGCGGTGAAGCAACTTCGATCCAAGGCCAACGAACTGACCGAGAAGGTCGTCACGGTCGCCCAGCATGTTCAGACCGGCCTGCCGTGCTGGGGCAGCGAACTGATTCCCGCCGAGGATCGGGATCATCAACGGCAGAAGCTCGACGACCTGAAGAGTTTCCTCGAAGGTCTGCAAGCGTTCAACACGCCGGGCAAGCTGAAGAACTTCTCCAGGAGCGTGCTGGAGATTCAGGGGCATGTCGCCACCCTCGATCTCATCAAGCAGATCGAAGACCTGAACGGGCTGGTGCAGGAGTTGACGGCACTGACCGGTTATCTGGGGACCGCCGCCGCCGTGCTTGCCGCCATCGGACCCGTGGCGGACGCAGATGGAGACGATGCGGAGCGAGTGGCGGGCGAAGCTGATGGACCCCGAGCGCCCGCAACGCCGCCGATTTCCGCCAGAAGATCAACCGGGCTTTGCAGAAGGTGAAGGACGACTACCGGACGGCCTACTTCAACCTGCACAAGAAGGCCCGGCTCGGCGTCAACGAAGACGGCAAGAAGAAGGAACTGCTCAAGGACGCCCGGCTCGAAAGCCTGAAGAAGCTGGCCGGGGTGTCGCTCCTGCTCGCATTCGAGCCTTGACCGATCTTCAGATCCGGCTGGCCAAGGTCCTGACCTGCTTCACGCTGGTCAAGGACGACCTCGACGCCTCGGCCATCTGCCCGCATTGCAACTTCCGGCCACAGGAGGAGAGCCTTGGGGCCAGCGGTGTCGCGGTCCTCCAGCAGATCGACCAGCAGCTTGACGCCCTGATGGAGAACTGGACGAAAACGCTGCTGGACAACCTGGATGACCCCACGGCCAAGAAGAGCATTGATCTGTTGCCGGACGGACAGAAGCGAGCCGTCAACGCCTTCCTCAAGAGCAAGAAACTTGCCAGAGAAGATCAGCAACGATCTTGTTCAGGGGATGCAGACGGCGTTGTCTGGACTGACCGCCATTTCCGTAAAGACTGCCGACCTGCTCGAAGCTCTCAGCGACGGCGGCGCTCCCTGCACGGTCGAGCAGATTCATGATCGCTTCGGGGATTTCGTTGGGAAGATCACTCGCGGTAAGGAACCGGCCAAGGTTCGTCTTCTCATCGATCGCGGCGAGACTCCAGGAGGGAACACGTGATGACTTCGCTCATTCTGAACCCCAAGCTGAGCTTGGTCACTGACCAACCTCCATGCCTTCCGATCAACTTGGTCACTGACCAAGTTGGTCGATCGTCCTCGAACGCGAACATCACTGCGAGTATGGGCGTCGCGTCCGACGATGGCCCTGACGTCAGCATCGACGCCGCCGAGCTCGAGCGGATCGCTCGCAAGAAGATTCTCATGGAAGGGTAACGGTAAGAATCATGGCGACGAAGTCACAGAAACCGCAATCAGAGCGGCTGTTTGAAGAGCACCTGGTTCCCGCCGAACCGGGGTCGGGAAGACTGTTCGATGTCAGCTACTCGGTCGATCGGTCAAAGCCCGTTGAATGCCTGGGGATGACGTTTCCCACTGACGAGTCACGCCGGGCCTACTTCACGGCGAAGCTGCGGGAGAAGCTGAAAGACCCGGTCTTCCAGAAACTCGAGGGCTTTCCCATCGGGGATGACGAGGACATCCTGGCGTTGTCCGACCCGCCGTATTACACGGCCTGCCCGAATCCATTCGTTGAGGACTTTGTTCTTCTAAGTGGCACAACGTACAACCCAGACACGGACTCGTATAGTCGTGAACCATTTGCCACTGATGTCTCTGAGGGTAAGGGCGATCCGATCTATAACGCCCACAGCTACCATACAAAAGTGCCGCACAAGGCCATCATGCGGTACATCTTGCACTACACCGAGCCCGGCCAAGTTGTTTTCGATGGGTTCTGCGGCACGGGAATGACAGGGGTTGCAGCCCAGCTATGTGGCGACACAGCAGCCGTTGAGTCCCTCGGCTACAAAGTAAAACCGGACGGCACAGTTCTGGACCACGACGGATCGCCTTTGTCCAAGCTCGGCTCCCGACGTGCGATTCTCGCAGATTTGTCTCCTGCCGCCACATTTATTGCTGCCAACTACAACAGGCCCGTCAATCTCAATAGCTTCCGTGCGCAAGCTGAAAAGGCACTGGCGGAAGCGGAAGCCGAATGCGGGTGGATGTACCTAACCCTAGATCACCCGGAACCTACCCAAGTCGCAGCAGCTACGGCTCTACTGAAGTCGCACAAGTCTGACTTGCGCACTGTCGGTAGCAGCCTCCCTTGGGGAAGAATCAACTACACAATCTGGTCTGACGTATTTCTCTGCTCAGAATGCAGTGGCGAAGTTGTCTTTTGGGATGTCGCCGTCGATATGAGCGTAGGCAAGGTTCGAGATGAGTTCGCCTGCCCACACTGCAAGGCTCGCCTCACGAAGCGGTCCATCGAGCGGTCCTTCGTAACCTTTCGAGATGCTGCTCTGAACCAGACTCAACGCCAACTGAAGCAAGGGGCTGTTCCAAAATAACTTGATGAAAATTCTACCTTGGCAAGATGGTGTAGTTCCAATCTCCATGGAACTCGGACCTCGTGATCTTGATCGTGGCAAACTCCTCATCGGTCACCTTGAGGCCCGTCTTATAGCTATTCGTGTCCAGTTCGGCGTTGATTCTCAGTCCTGTCTTCGTCCTCGTATTCCCGATCAAGTTCACCACGACGGCTCGGCTAACCAACGGCCTCCCTCGCCAATTCTCCGTGATATGGCAGAACATGCGGTGCTCGATCTTGTTCCACTTGCTGGTCCCCGGCGGGAAATGGCATACGGTAATCCGTAACCTGAGCTCGTCAGCGAGCCCTTGCAGGGCGACTTTCCACAACCGTGACCGACTGCTGTTGCTACCCCCCGCGTCGGCCGTCACCAACAAGTCGGTCGCCCGAGGGTACACCCGAATCCCCATGTGCGACCACCAACGACGCAACGTCTCGGTGCCGAACTCGGCCGTATCGTGATCGATCCCCACACTGACCCAGCCTTCGTCGGTCGTCTGGTCGTAGACGCCGTAAGGGGCGACCTTGCCCAGTTCCTTGTCCTTGAAGTCCTTGCAACGCACCTCTTCCGGTGACCCCTCGGGTTGCCATTCTCGCCCGGCGTTCTTGAAATCCCCGACCAATTCCTTCTTCTTGGTGTTGACCGACACCACGGGCTGCCCTCGCCTCTGGAACGAGCGGACTCGGCCGGCGATGTAGTCGAATTGAGCGTCCCGGTCGGGGTGGGAGTCCCCTTCGCGCGTCTTGCGGTTGACTTGCAGGTTGTAACCCGTCTCCTGGAGTAGCCGGGCGACCGTCTGATGGCTGACCTGATGGCCTTGTTGAATCAGGGCCTCGGCCAGGTTTCGTGTACTCTTGCAGGTCCACCGTAATGGCGACTGGGGGTCTCCTCGGGTCGCCGGGTTGACCAAGGTCTCCAGGTCGATGAGGAGGGTTCGATCTCGCTGAGCGAGTCGCTTCCGACCACCACCTGGGCGTCGGACAGCAGGATCATTGCCCGGGCCATCCGGATCGGCCTCGGAAGAATGGTCCTCAGCGATGCCCATCCGGATCGTATTGTGGGACAGCCCCGTGGCCTCAGCCACGGCCGAGATGCCGCCCCAGCCGAGGGCCAGGGCTTCACTCGCCGCCCAACGCCGTCGCAGCTTCTCGTCCATGAGCGGCGACAGAGACTGATACTTGCGTTGCACAGTGGCAATCGCCTCGGGAGTGACCATCGAGTCATTCTATACCGGGTGGACAAAATTTATCAAGTTATTTTGGAACAGCTCCCAAGTTCCGGTTCTGATTTACTATACAGTTGGCAAAGTACGACACGAGAAAAAACCAGACGAGTTTGACCGTGCGTTAATTGAGGTTATCGAGCAATCCAAACCCGCAGCATGGTTCCCTACCGAGCGCATGCCCGAAGGCGAAGAATCACGGCGCAATGACGATATTGGTATGACCCACGTTCATCACTTTTACACGCATCGTAATCTGCGGGTCATCGCTTCACTCAGGGCGGCTGGGCTGGAAACCTGGCTCCCCTTTAATGCCTTGACTCCCCGTGCGACGAAACTACACCGCATTGCTGCGAGTAGGATTGGGGGTGAAAAGAAGGGAGAGGGTGGCGCTACTGTCGGCGTGCTGTCAGGCACGCTGTACATTCCATCGAATTCGGTGGAAATGAATGTTCTTGACCAATCTACCGAGAGGATTACGGCAGCAGTTCGTGGCCTCGCAGTGTCTAAGCACTCCTTCGTAACCACCGGATCAGCGACCAGCCTCCCCGTTCCATCTGAGTCGCTCGACTACATCTTCACCGATCCTCCCTTTGGCGGAAACCTGATGTATTCTGAGCTTAACTTCCATTGGGAGGCGTGGCTCCGAGTCAAGACAACAAACACCTTGGAGGCAATCGAGAACAAGGTTCAGAAGAAGGGTTTGGTGGAGTACCAACGCCTCATGTCTTCCTGTTTCGCCGAATTCTTTCGTGTCTTGAAACCAGGACGGTGGATGACTGTCGAGTTCCACAATTCTCAGAATCGGGTATGGACTGCGATCCAAGAAGGCATTCAACACGCAGGCTTTGTTGTGTGCGACGTGCGCACACTGGACAAACAGCAGGGCAGCTTCAAGCAATACAACTCTGCAAATGCCGTGAAACAAGACTTGGTAATCTCTGCTTACAAACCTGATCGTGCGTTCGAGTCGCAATTCGGTGTCGTGGCTGGCACTGAGGCAGGGGCGTGGGAATTCGTGCGATCTCACCTACGACATATCCCGGTTTTTGTTCAAAAGGCAGATCGTGCCGAAGTAATCGCAGAGCGGCAAGGCTACCTTCTGTTCGACCGGATGGTAGCTTTTCACGTCCAGCGGGGACATTCAGTTCCACTCTCAGCCGCAGACTTCTACTCGGGACTGAGGCAGAAGTTTCCCGAACGGGATGGAATGTTTTTCTTGTCCGACCAAGTGACGGATTATGACCGTCAGCGAGCGTCGATCACTGAGGTTGAGCAGCTTCAACTCTTTGTTAATGACGAGAAGAGCGCCATTCAGTGGGTTCGCCAACAACTCGCCGAGAAGCCGATGTCATACCAAGACCTATCACATCTGTACATGAAGGAAGCACAACGAGTATGGGAGAAGCACGAACAGCCGCTCGAACTCGTCACAATTCTCGAACAGAATTTTGTCAAGGACTCGAACAACAGTTGGCGTGTGCCAGACCCAAAGAAGGAATCTGACCTGGAGCAGATGCGTCACCGTGCGCTCCTGAAGGAATTCCAGCAGTACCTCGACACCAAGGGCAAGATCAAAGTCGTCCGCACGGAAGCGTTGCGTGCCGGATTCAAAGAATCTTGGCAGAAAAAGGACTACACGACAATCGTGCAGATGGCGAAGCGAGTTCCCGAAGCGGTGATCCAAGAGGACCAAGCCCTGCTGATGTATTTCGACAACGCTTCGTTGATGTTAGGCGAGTAAACCATGACCACGGCCACTCCATTGAGCTTTCTTGTTGGTAGCAGGGCCCTCAGTCCGGCCCACGTAGTATCCGTGCATATCCTCGATGACGACTCGGTCTGGAACGAGCCCATCTATCGGGTCTCGATTCCGCGTTTGGCCACGGTCGAACGACTTCCCACCCCAAGCCGTTCCCTGGCTCATCCGACGAATGCGACCTGCTTCGGATGAACTTCGACGAAGTCCCTCAGACGGGAGAACATGGCAGAAGCCGCATGACGAGTCCCGAAACAATGACCCTGGTCGAACTCCAGAAGCTGGTTGCCGAGAGCAAAGGCGAATGGGAGCACCTGGAGTTCAAGAAGACCACCGGCGAGTTGCACGGGGGAATGGAGACGCTGTGCGCGTTCCTCAACGGCGTGGGCGGGAAAGTCCTGTTCGGGGTGACCAATGCGGGCAAGATTCAAGGGCAAGATATGGCTGACGCCACATACCAGGAAGTGGCGAACGCCATCCGCAAGTTGGAACCTCCCGCATGGATCGAGCAAATCCGCGTCCCCGTCGCGGGCACCAAGGAAGTCCTGATCCTGGAGACGACTCAGCAGACGGATGGCCCATACACCTTTGACGGCCGACCTTACCAGCGAATCGGCAACACGACATCACGGATGCCGCAGGCGGAGTATCAGCGGCGTTTGCTGGCCCGTGCGACCGCCCGGCACCGGTGGGAAAACCAGGTCGCCGAAGGGTACTCCGTGAGTGATCTGGACGTCGAGGAGATCGATCGGGCCATGCGGGCCGCGATTCAGAGCGGGCGGCTCGAAAGCCAGGCGTCCGACCCGCTCGATGCGCTCGATCGGCTCCAATTGCGGGCCGATGGGCAGTTGTTGAACGCGGCCGTGGTGCTCTTCGGTCGTAAGTTCATGCCCTATTACCCGCAATGCACGGTGCGCCTGGCCCGATTCAAAGGGACGGACAAATCCGAGTTCCTTGACCAGCGACAAATGCACGGCCATGCGTTCCAGATTCTCGACGAGTCGATGCACTTCATCTTGCGGAATATCCCGATTGCCGGTCATTTCGAGCCGGGTAAGCTGGAACGGCAAGATGTGCCGCTCTACCCGCCACTGGCTTTGCGGGAAGCCCTGGTCAATGCGATCTGCCACCGCGACTATACGATCGCCGGAGGGGCCATCTTCGTGGCCGTCTACGATGACCGGCTGGAAGTCACCAGCCTGGGGCTCTTGCCGCCGGGACTCACATTGGCCGACCTTAAGCGAGACCATTCCTCGCGCCTCCGCAACCCACTGATCGCCGGAGTCTTCTACCGTCGCGGGCTGATCGAACAATGGGGCCGTGGCACGCAGAAGATCGTGGATTGGTGCGTGGCCGCTGGCCAACCCGAGCCTGAGTTTGAGGAGCAAGCCGGTGCCGTGGTGGTGCGGTTTCGGCCCAGTGGCTACCACCCGCCGCTCCGAGTGGGGCATGATCTGAGCGACCGCCAGCGGAAAGTCCTCTTGATCCTCAGCGGAGGCGATCGATGGATGGTCAAGGACATCCTCGACCGGTTGGAGCCTCGGCCCGCCAAGCGAACCTTGCAGGATGATCTCAGCATGTTGCAGTCGTTGGGTCTGGTCGAATTGAGCGGGCGTGGTGCCGGAGCGAGATGGTCGTTGCGGCGCGACCCGCAATAGTGCGGCGATCATGCGGAATAGTGCGGGAATAGTGCGGCCTTTGCGCGGAGGTGAGCGTCGGGAACCATGAATCCAGCAGCCATCCCCAATTCGATAATCCTTTCCGTCGGCTCCTGGGCCTTCAGTGCCTCCCACGGGGAGTCCGTGCGTATTCTCGATGTCGAAACGGTCTGGAGCCACACGGTCTATCAGGTCTGGATTCCTCGACTGGCCATCGTCGAGCGGGTTCCCGTCGAATCACTGTCACCGGCTCAACCGACCAAGGCGACCAGCCTCGATCGGATCACCTACGCCGTGGCCGCCGCCCGGATTGCCGACGCTTTGACCCAGGACGTGTTACTGGCCCCGCTCGAAGCCGGTGTGATCCCTTTGCCGCACCAGTTGCACGCGCTCGACTCGTGCCGTCACTGGCGACCGGGTTCGTTACCTCCTGGCCGATGAGGTCGGCCTGGGCAAGACCATCGAAGCCGGGTTGATCTTCCGGGAACTCAAGCTACGTGGGCTCGTGAAACGGGTTCTGGTCGTCGCCCCCAAGGGCCTCGTTCCCCAGTGGGTCCAGGAGATGCAGACCCATTTCGGCGAGGAGTTCCGGCTCCTCATTCCCAGCGAGTTTTCCGCATGGCGGAATCTCACGGGAGCCGAGAACGTCTGGCGACAGTTCGATCAGGTCGTCTGCCCCGCCGATTCCATCAAGCCGATCGAACGACGCCGAGGCTGGTCCCGCGAGAAGCTCGAAGCGTACAACCAGGAACGCCTCGGCGACCTGATCGACGCCGGTTGGGATTTGATCATCTGCGACGAAGCCCACCGGCTCGGCGGCAGCACCGAACAGGTCGCCCGCTATCGCCTGGGCAGGGCTCTCGCCGAGGCCGCCCCGTATTTGCTCTTGCTTTCCGCAACCCCGCACCAGGGGAAGACGGCGGGATTTCAGCGGCTCATGGCCCTCCTCGACCGGGATGAGTTCATCGCCGCCGGTTCGATTCGTCGCGAAAAAGTCGTCCCGTTCGTGATCCGAACCGAGAAGCGGCGGGCCATCAACGACCGTGGCGACCCGCTGTTCATGCCTCGGGTGACCAAACTCATGCCCGTGCGCTGGGACGACGACAAGCACAGGCTCCAGAAGCACCTTTACGAGTCGGTCACGGAGTACGTTCGCCTCGGCTACAACCAGGCGATGCGGCAGAACCGCCAGTACCTCGGCTTCCTGATGATCCTGATGCAGCGGCTCGTCACCAGCAGCACGCAAGCCATCGCCACGGCGATGGAGCGGCGGCTCGAAGCGCTGCACGCCACCGACATCACGGCCCTCGACGAGGACGAGCCCGAAGCCAACCTGGACGAACAGGACGGCCAGGAGCAACTGGAAGAACTCCTGGCGACCCGGCTGGCCGGCCTTCAGAACGAGAAGGAAGAGGTCAAACTCCTCCTCGACCTGGCCCGCCGCTGTCAGGCCCGGGGGCCGGATGCACGGGCCGAGACGCTCCTCGACATCCTCTACGACAACCAGCGGGACGAGAACAACCCGGAGTTGAAGTACCTGATCTTCACCGAGTTCGTGCCCGACGCAGGACATGCTGCGGGACTTTCTGGAGCAGCACGGCTTCTCGGTCGTATGCCTCAACGGCTCGATGGACCTGGAAGAGCGGCGTCGCGTCCAGCGTCAGTTCGCTGAGAAAGCCCGGATTCTCGTTTCAACCGATGCCGGTGGCGAGGGTCTGAACCTGCAATTCGCCCATATCGTCATCAACTACGACCTGCCCTGGAACCCGATGCGGATCGAGCAGCGTATCGGGCGTGTCGATCGTATCGGCCAGAAGCTCCCGGTGAAGGCATTCAACCTGATCTTCGAGGACAGCGTGGAACTGCGGGTCCAGGAAGTCCTCGAAGACAAGCTGGCGACGATCCTCGATGAATTCGGCGTGGACAAGACGCAGGACGTGCTGGATTCCGCCGAGAGCGGGGCCGTCTTCGAGCGGCTCTACGCCCAGGCAATCCTCAACCCCGGCGACATCGAGAAGAACATCGATCGGCTGATCGCGGACGTCCGGGAACAGGCCAAGGAAGAGATCGCCGGTCGGTCGTACTACGGCGAGACCGTGCTCGATCCGACTCTGGCCCAGAAGCTGAGCAGCCATCCGCTGCCGTTCTGGGTCGAACGGATGGTGACGGCGTACCTCCGCTCCGAAGGCGGAAAGGTGGAGCGTGACCTGTTCGGCTACACGCTGGAATGGCCCGATGGCACCCGGATGGACCGAGTGTCGTTCCAGAGCCGGGACGCCCAGGACAAGGGCCTGCAACACGTTAGCCTGGAAGACCCTCGCATCCGTCGCCTCGTCGAGCAGTTACCGCGAGTGGTCGCCACCGAACCGATCCCTTGCGTTCGTCTTGCCAGCCTGCCCGCCGAGGTCGTCGGCTACTGGTCGTTGTGGCGAATCGCGATCGACAATCGGTCCCTCCGGGACGTGACGATCATCCCGATCTTCCACCACGACGACGGACGCAATCTCGTGCCCACGGCCCGCCACATCTGGGACGCCTTGATGGAGGATCGTCCCGAGGTTGAACAGGCCGGAACCAAGGCCGGGAGCGAAGTCGAGGCCGTATTCCGAACGCTACGAGCGGAAGCCGAGCGCCAGGGTGAAGACGCATTTCACGAACTCCATGCTCGCCATCAACGGCGATTGAAGCGAGAGCACGAAAAAGGCCGGTACGCCTTCCAGGCTCGCCGGGAAGCCCTCGATCGGCTTGGCCTGCCGGAAGTGCGGCGACATCGCCTCAAGCGGTTGGGTGAGGAGGAACTCGCCTGGGCTGCCGAGCTACGCAAGTGCGAGCAAATCTTGCCGGAGCTTCAGCCGGTCGTCCTCTTGCGAGTGGAGGCAGGGAATGGCTAATTGGCGAGACTCGATCCTGAAGAACTTCACGCCCAAGATTTCGCGACTGACGCTGGTGGCCGACCCCGACGGGTTGCTCACCGAGGAAGGAATGCTCTCGGCCATCCGGGACCGGGGTTTTGATCTGATCCCCTTCGACGACCCGATTGCCTTCCGCTTTGCCTACGAGTCGCAGTATCGCGGTCCGTGGGACGAGGGCCGGGACACCGACCTGGTGGTAGTCCTGCGCTCCGCCCGAGCCGCACTTGAACACGCTGCCCTTCGATCTGCTGGAGGCCGGACGGCCGCTGACGTTCGCGTTGCACCAGTTGTTCCCGAAGCTGAACTACCCCGTGATCGCCGGGCTGGATCGGGCTTATCTCGATGCTGTTGATGAGGCGTACCGGAAGCATGACGGCGATCCGTTGACCGAACGAGAGACCAAGGACTTCGTGCTGATGCATTGCTTCGGCATCGTGCCGAAGCTGATCAAGAAGCCCGTCGACCTGATGAAGGTGCTGCTATCGTTGCACTCCCGCAAAGTGAGGCTGCCGGATCTCCTGGTTGAATACTTGCTGGAAAGCCTGACCAAGGATGCGACCTTCGAGGCGTGGCCCCTCGCCGACATCCTCCCCTGCCGGGAGCGATTCCTGCGGTTCCTTCAGGATGAGTGGAAAGTCTTCCTGGCCGACGAGGACTGATCCGTCCGCAGCGGTGCCGGGTCCCGTTCGGCCACGAGGACGTCCGGGCGTACATCGATACCTTGTTTCTCGACGGGTCGCTGACGCCGATCGATCAGCGAGATGTCGCCAAGCTACCCGCCTGGGTCGCGGACGGGGGTTGTTCACGATCCCCGAGGCCGATGCCATGCGGCGGTTTCGCGGACTGTGGCGGAAGTTTGAAGCCGAGATCCCCGGCGTCGAGGCATCGCACCGGGAATGGCAGCAAGCGGCCCAGCGGTGGGCGGAACTGGTCGTCTTGCGGTGGGAATGGGACCGGTCGCTCGACCCGGGCGAGCGACGAGCCTGGACTGAACTCCAGGCGAAGGTGGAGGATCGGTTCGGGCGTGGATGCTCGAACGCTACGGCACGCTCCATCATCCTGCCCTATCACGCAGCAGCCGGTGATGGTCCATCAGATTCCGCGGTTCCTGGCGGTCGAGCGGACGCGGAAGAAACTTTCCAAGATCGCCCTGCTCGTGCTGGATGGCATGGCCTGCGACCAGTGGCTCCTGATGAGAAAATCCCTTGAAGCCGGCGACCGAAATGGCGATTCCTGGAATCAACGGCCTTTGCCTGGGTCCCGACGCTGACCTCGGTGACCCGGCAGTCCATCTTCGCGGGCGAGGCGCCGTTATACTTCCCGGATTCGTTGGAGACGACCGCGAAGGAGCGTACCCACTGGCAACGCTTCTGGGAGAATGAGGGCTTGCCGCGAGGCACGATGGAGCTAGTGACGAATCTGGAGTCGGCCCAGGATCCCGAGCTTGGATCGGGCCTCGGCAATCCCAGGCTGGCCGTCCTGGGGATCGTCTGGAACAAGGTTGATGACATCATGCACGGCATGCAGATGCAGACGGCCGGCATGCACAACCAGGTACGCTTGTGGGCGTCGCAGGGTCATCTGAATGAGTTGTTGCGTCGATTGGCGGATGAGGGCTTCGCCATTTATGTGACCGCCGACCATGGGAACGTGACGGCGACGGGCATCGGCACCCCGAAGGAGGGCGTCCTGGTGGAGACGAAGGGCAAGCGGGTCGAGGGTCTACGATCGGCCCGAGTTGCGGGAGGAAGTCGCGACGAAGTTCCCCGATGTCGATACGATGGCCCGGGTATGGGCTGCCCCCAGCGCGTCATGTCTTGCTGGCGGGCGACCTGAAGGCGTTCGCGGACGTCGGAGAGCGGGTGGTGGCCCATGGCGGGCTCGCCCTGGAGGAAGTGCTGGTGCCGTTCGTGGCGATCAGCAGGGAGGAATCATGAGGCGGTCGATCGGGATCGACCGGAAGATCAAGCGGGCGTGGCTCGATGCCGTGCTGGACCGCCTGAGCCAGACGACCGATCCGGCCGCCCTTCGCGGTTTCCTCGACGAAGGCCTGAAGGGCGAATTGCCGGGCAAGGACTCGCGGGCCAAGTCGGTCGGCATCTGCGCTGCGGATCTGGAGCGGCATTCCCGCCGGGCGGATCCCGCTGCGGGACCGTGCGATCGGGCTCCTGCCCGCGATCTCGCGGCCAGGAGCGGATCTGGCTGCACTGGGGCATGACGGCGCTGGCCTATCCCGTTCTTCCGGGATGCCGTCGAGGTCGTCGGTCGTCTGCTCGCGCTCCAGGACGATTTCACCACGGCCCAGGTCCAGGAACGGCTACTGACGAGCTGGGGAGATCGGGCGACGAGCCGAGAGGCGGCCCAGAAGCTGCTGAATACCCTGGTGGATTGGGAGGTCCTCCGCGCGACGAAGGCCAAGGGGCACTTCCTGCTGGCTGGGAGGATGACCAGCGAGTCAACGACCTTGCAACTCTGGCTCCTGGAAGTCGTTGCTCGCGGCCGGTCCCGCCCAGGAGATCGAGGCCCAGCAATTATTCCGTCTGCCGGAGTTGTTCCCCTTCAAGCTCGGGGTCGGCATGGCGGAGATCCGCCGACACGATGGCTTCCAGGTGCATCGGCAAGGACTGGACATGGATGTGGTCGCCCTCCGGCCGGTGAAGATGATCCCCCCGGCGAAGCCGGCGAAGAAGAGGGCCAAGGGACCCGCGAAGGACGCGACCCCGACCCTCTTCCGGGAGACGGCCGGAGAGGATCTCCAGGAACGTGCCCGGAGGCTGACACTCCGGACCGAATACAATACCGTTACCGAACTGATCGATGCACCGCTCGCCAAACCCGAGGCCGTCACCGATTCGAAGGCGAGCCCGGAGGCTCCGGCTCCGCTTCGCGAAGAGGCCATGGTCGGTCTTGGGGGGACGCCATGTTGGACCTGGATCGAAGGAAATGAGTTACCTCGCCAGGTCCCCCTGTCGGGCCCGATCAATGAATGCCTCAAGCTGTGCCATCAGCGGCGGTTCCTGGCGTGCATCGCCCTGGCCCATGAGACGATCGTCGCGGTCTTGAGACTGGTCTGTCGCGTCAAGGTCGGACCGAGGCCGGCGAGTACGCCGGACATCCGGAGTCAGTTCGTGGGCCTCTGCGCGGGGCGTGCTCCCGCTCCCGGTGAAGATCCGGCTCGAACTTCTCTGGTTCCGGTGGCTGGAATTCCTCGAACTGGATGGGGCCGATGCCGAAGATCGCGCGAAGCTGGATGGCCTTGCGGAAGACCATGTTAAAATGCTCATGGAACTGGTGCGGCTGTATCTCGGTTTCACCGCCGATCGGGGAGGCGTGTCACCCGACCACCCGGAGTACTGGTCGATCGGGGCGAAAGAGACCACGGCGAAAGCGGGTGCCGTTATCTGACTACAGGGCGCCGGCAATTGATATTCAGTTGAAGGCGACTTAGTGAGCAGCGGTATCGCGTCTCTGGATGGATGTCGCACCATCAGGTTAGAAGAGAGTAGACCCCATATGAGTACTAAGTACACACTCGACCACGGCGAGAGTCATCACCTATTCCTCGAGATCTTCGAGCCCGGCAAAGTCTATCTGAGATTGGATGGCGCCGAGTTCGAGGCGCGGCCCGGGAGTGTGACCGTCGCGATCCCCGCGGATCTCTGGGACCGCCTTCGCGCCGTGGGCATCAACCGGGATGTCTGGTGGGATGACGAGGACGTCGGCGACCAGCTCGGACTCGGACACGTCGGAGACGGCAACATGGGGTCGCTCGGAGGGGCTTGAGGGGACTAATGATGGCCAAGAAGAAGTCGAAGCTAAAGACCCTATTCCTCGGCCGATGGAACATCGTCTCGATGAGCACGTGGGACGAGGACTATCTCAACGAGGAGGTCCCAGCCTTCATCGAGTTCGAGGAGAAGCAGAAGGGCGAGTTTCACTTCGGCTACGTCCAGGGCATCATGGACTATCGCGAGGGGCAGCGGAATGGGAAGCCGTGCGTCGAATGGTCCTGGGAGGGCAACGCCGAGATGGATCCGTTGTCCGGACGGGGCTGGGCCGTGCTGGAAGGCGACGAGCTGATCGGGATGATTTTCATCCATCAGGGCGACGATTCCGATTTCGAGGCGGTACGGACGAAGAGGTGATCATGGCCGAAGAGGTGAGGCTGAAGCTCGGCAAAGGCGCGGCCTTCGTCAAGAGCGGTCTCCGCCGCCTTCCCCAGGAGGACGATACCTGGGAGGCCGACTTCCTCGCGTTGCCGAAGCCGATCGATCAGGACTGGACCGACTACCTGGGCCTGGTCGTCACACGGTCCGATGCCGTTTTTCTCGCCCGGCTGCCGGTGCGGGGTAGACCCTCGGTCAACGATCTCGCCACACTCCTGGCCCACGCCATGCTTCGGCCGCTGGAAGGGGTTGCTCATCGACCTCGCATCATTCATCTGAGAGGGCACCATCAGTGGAGGGAACTGTTCCCGCACCTGAAGGAACTTGGCATCGATGTCTCGATCAAGCCCGAGCTTCCTCAAGCCATCAAGGCGCAGCATGAGTATGTGCTCGAGATGCAGAGAGCCTCATCGACCCGCAAGACAAAGCCGACCGGCGAGCAGGCCAAGGTCGATGAGGTGTTTCCCGCGATCGCGAAGTGGGTCCGGCATCATGGCTGGATCGAGATCGGTCAGCAGGAACTCTTCGGTTTCGTCGCCAGGGCGTTGCACGAGGGTGGCACGCAGGTTGAGATCAACGAGTTCATGACCCTGGCCGAGGCGATGGCCGAGCTGGAGATCGGGCTGGTCGGGTGGTTCGAGCAGGAGAGGATCGAGATCGGTTAGCCGTTGTCGGAGAGCCCAGTCATGCTTGACGATGCGGAATCCGGGCGGACGGTCCCGTTCAGGATCGTTGAGGCTGAGGAGTGACGAGAACAAGGGTTGCCTCAGAAGGGCCACCCCGCCGAGGCTGTCGCAGGTTGAAAAAGCCCGTGACGGTACGGATATTGGGTAGCTCGTTGGTGGCGGGTCAGAATGGGGACCGGTTTGTCCCGCTCCGATCGAGTCGCGTATTCATCACCCGATGCCAGGCTCGTAAGGTGCTTTGCGATGTTACAGATCCTCGTCTACGGCGACTCGCTTTCTTGGGGCATCATCCCGAACACGCGGCGGCGGTGGGCGTTCGAGGAGCGGTGGCCGGGCATCATGGAGCTCGCCGTGGGGGCGGCCGGGCTCCGGGTCCGCGTGATCGAAGACTGTCTCAACGGGCGGCGGACGGCCTGGGATGATCCGTTCAAGCCCGGCCGGAACGGGTTGGTCGGCCTCGAACAGCGGATGGAGATCCACTCGCCGCTGGCGATGGTCGTCGTCATGCTCGGGACCAACGACTTCCAGTCGATGCACACGAATAACGCCGCGCTCTCGGCGTTCGGGATGGCCGCGATCGTGCGGGCGATCCGTCGGGCACCCATCGAGTCGGGGATGCCCATCCCGAAAGTCCTGGTCGTGGCACCGCCGCCGGTCGGTGAACCCAAGGGGTACGTCACCCCGAAGTTCGTCGGGGCCGCGGAGAAGTGCGTCGGTCTGGCGGGGGCGTTCCAACAGGTCGCGGCGGAGGAAGGGTGTCACTTCTTCGACGCCGGGTCCGTGATCGGGCCGGGCGACGGCGACGGCGTCCACCTCGACGCGGAGCAGCATCCCGTCCTCGGGCGGGCGATCGCCGAGGTTGTCCGTTCGGTGCTGGGGAGCCGGGGAGCTTGATCGAGAGGAGACTGACCGGAGGGCTCTCGCGTTGGTAGAATCGCGATCGGGACGTGAGTCGTAATGACTCATGAGACGGATTCAGGCGACGGACCATCCGATTGCCTCGGTCGCGGTCGCGAATCCTCCGAAGTTCCTGGCCCACAAAATCTGCCGCTCCATCAACAGACCAGGCCCGAGGCTGGACGACTGGCTCACTTCATGAGGTCTGGTCCATGAGAACCCGCCGCGTTGCCCCCGGACCGCACGGTCACCCCTTGTTCGGTTGCGGCGGGCAATACGTGCGCGACCCGCTGGGGTTCAACACCGAAGCCACGCGGAGATACGGCGGGGTCGTTCGCATCCGTGCCTTGCCCTCGTTCTATTATTTCCTGGTGAGCGACCCCGATGCCGTCGAGTATGTCCTCCACGCGAACCAGAAGAACTACCGCAAGCCCGCGCTGTTCACGAAGACGGTGGGACGGATCGCCGGGCTCGGCATCCTGACGAGCGACGGGGAAACCTGGAGGCAGAACCGCCGGCTGATGCAGCCTGCGTTCCACCGTCAGCGGATCGCGGGGATGGTCGCGGTCATGGCCGACGCGGCCGGCCAGACGGCCACCCGACTCGCCGAGGCATCGCGCGGGGCGGCCGGTCGACCTGCTCGCGGAGATGACCCGACTGAGCCTGGGCATCGCCAGCCGGACGCTCTTCAGCACGGACGTCAGCGGCGAGTCGGACGCGATCGGCAAGGCCGTCCGCGAGGTGTTCGAACACCTGACCGGCCTGGTCAACACGCCATTCCCGGTCCCCGACTGGGTGCCGACGCCCGGCAACCGTCGGTTCCATCGGGCGAGGGCCCATCTCGACGACCTGGTCTATGGCCTGATCCGCGATCGGAAGCGCACCCAGATCGATGCGGGCGACCTGCTGGGGATGCTCCTGCTCGTGCGCGATGAGGAGACCGGGGAGGTGATGAGCGAACGGCAAATTCGCGACGAAGCATTGACCATCCTCGTGGCCGGCCACGAGACGACCGCGGCCGCGCTCGCGTGGGCGTGGTACTTGCTGGCCCAGTACCCCGACGCCGCCGACCGGCTCCGCCGCGAGGCCGACGAAGTGCTCGGCGACAGGCCCCCGGCGTTCGACGATCTCGGGAAACTCTCCTTCGCGCGGGCGATTTTTGATGAGACGTTGCGCCTCTACCCCGGGGCCTGGGGTCAGCCTCGCCAGGCGATCGCCGATGACGAGATCGGTGGCTATTCCATCCCCGGGGGCTCGATCGTGACCGTCTCCCAGTGGGTCACGCACCGACGGCCCGACCTCTGGGACGACCCCGAGCGCTTCGACCCCGATCGGTTCGCTCCCGGGCGGGCGGAGGGCCGCCACCGATTCGCCTATTACCCGTTCGGCGGCGGGGGCCGGGTCTGCATCGGATCCGCGCTCGCGTCGGCCGAGGCCCAGGTCGCCCTGGCCTCCCTCGGGCGCCGCTTCTCCTTCCGACTCGCGCCGGACTGCACGTCGAGCCCGATGCGTCGTTCACCCTCCGACCCACGCAGGCGCTGATGATGAATGTGAACGAACGTTAGTGAAAGAGGCCGGGGACCGACAGGCTGGACGCGAGCACCGGGATGGAGAAGGATGTTTTTTTCACACCGATCTTCGATCAAGCTCGAGGCCCGACGATGCGGACGATCATCCTGGCAGGACTCTTGTTCGGAATCGCGATGACCTCGGCTCCGGGAGCGCAAGCGGCAGGGCGGCCCAACGTCATCCTGATCATCGCCGACGACATGGCGTGGGACGACTGCGGGGCTTACGGGCATCCGTCGGTCAAGACGCCGCATATCGACGCGCTCGCCCGGGGCGGGATGCGGTTCGATCGGGCCTTTGTGACGGCCAGCTCGTGCAGTCCCAGCCGGTCCAGCATCCTCACGGGACGCTATCCGCATAACACCGGCGCCGAGGAGTTGCATCAACCGCTGCCGGCCGAGCAAGTCACGTTCGTCGAGCAGCTGAAGGCGTCCGGCTACTGGACGGCCGCGGCGGGGAAGTGGCACCTGGGCGACGCCGTGAAGGGTCGATTCGACGTCGTGCGGGAGGCCGGGGCGTCGGGGTTCCAACTCGCCTCGGGACCGGCCTCCAGGGGGCCCATGGTCGCTCAGGGTGCGGGGGCCGTTCAGAGCGGGTGCGACCAGTGGGTGCCGGTGCTCCGCGACCGGCCTCGCGATCGGCCGTTCTTCCTCTGGCTGGCCGCCCTCGACCCCCATCGGGACTACCAGGAAGGCACCATCCCCCGGCCGCATCGACCGGAGGACGCGGTCGTCCCGCCTTACCTGCCGGATGTCCCCGAGGTCCGCAAGGACCTGGCGATGTATTACGACGAGATCGCCCGGCTCGATCACTACGTCGGCGAGGTGATGGCCGAGCTGGATCGGCAGGGCGAGGCCGGGAACACGATGATCCTGTTCCTGAGCGACAACGGCCGCCCGTTCCCGAGGTGCAAGACGACCCTGTATGACAGCGGAATCCGGACGCCCTGGATCGTCCGATGGCCGGGGCACGTCGAGCCCGGCAGCCGTTGCGCGAGCCTGGTAAGCACCGTTGACATCGCCCCGACCGTGCTTGGGCTGGCCGGCGTCGCGACGGGGCCGAGCTTTCAAGGCAAGGACTTCTCGCCGCTGTTGAAGGACCCGAGGGCCAAGGTCCGCGAGTATGTCTTCGCCGAGCGGAACTGGCACGATTTCGCCGCGCGAGGGCGGGCGGTCCGATCCGAGCGGTTCCAGTACATCCGGAACGATGACCCTGCGATGCCCCTGACGCCACCCGCCGATGCGGTGCGGAGCCCGACCTTCCGGGCGATGCGACGGCTCCGCGATGAAGGACGGCTGACGGCGGCGCAGCGGACCTGCTTTGTGCATCCTCGGCCCGTCGAGGAGCTGTACGACCTGGACGTCGACCCGCACGAGCTGCACGATCTCGCGGGGGATCCGAAGCTCGCCGAGGTGCTCGGGCGGATGCGGCGGGCGCTGGAGGGGTGGGGGCGTGACACTGGAGATCGCGCGGCCGGCGAGCTCAGCCCTGACGAGTTCGACCGGGAGACCGGTGAGCCGCTGCCGAACCGGGTCCGTCCGAGGCCCGCGAAGAAGGCGGTGCAGTCGCCGAGCGATGCAAGGCGGTGACATTCGAGGAGATCGTGTGGTCAAACGCCACTAGAGCTCTTCACAATTGAATTGCGCACAGAGCGAAGCCGATATCCGAATTCGCCCCGAGGGGCTGAAAGAAACCAGCCCAGGGCAACGCCCTGGGGATCGACTGTCGTCGTCTGGCGAGAGGTCTGCTTACTTTCCTCCCTGGCCCTTGGCGGAGGCCGCTTGCTCGGCCGCGAGGACGTCGAGGCTGCCGATCAGGACGTGCTCGGTGCCGTCGAAGGTCGGCCAGGCGTTGGTGTTCGCCTGGGGCGGGTTGTTGGGTGCGCCGGGGACGTACTTCTTGAGGACCTCGGTACGTGTGTCGTCGGACGGACCGACGATGACCGCGGTGCGGACCGGCTTGCCGTCGATCTGGAGGAAGAGGAAATAGTCCTGCCCGCCCTGGAAGTTGATGGCGTTGGAGGGGACCGTCCAGACCTGCTTGCGTTCGATCACGATGGTGACCGTCACGTACCAGCCGGGGTGGAGGTGGCCGTCGGAGTTCGGGAGATCGATCTCGGTCTGGAGGGTGCGAGTGGACGGGTTCATGGAGAAGCCCGAACGGATGACCTTGCCCTCGCGGGTGATGCCCGGGATCGCCTGGAAGCGGATCAGCGCCGTGTCGTTGTCGTGGACGAAGTACGAGGCGAGCTCGGGGACGCCGACGAAGACGCGGACCGGGTCGATCTGCTCGAGGACGAAGAGGGGATGTCCGCCCGAGCCGGCGCCGGGCTGGAGGTAGTCGCCCGGGCTGACGTTGCGCTGGGTGATCACGCCGTCGTAGGGGGCCTTGATCTGGCCATATTCGACGTTGACCCGCGCCTCGCGCTCGTTGGCCCGGGCGACCAGCAGGTCGGCGCGGGCGGCCTCGACATCGACCCGGGCGCGCTCGAGGTCGGCCTCGGCCTGGTCGCGAGCCGAGTTCATCTCGGAGACCATCGCATTGGCCTGATCGCGCGCCGCCATGGCCTCCTCGAACTGGCGATACGTCTCGTCGCGGACCTGGACGTCGAGGACTCGCTGGGCGACGAGCTGCTCGAGCCGCTTGTACTCCGACTCCCACCGGGTATAGCTGGCCTGCGCCCGCTTGACGCCGGCCTCGGCCGAGACGATCCGGGCCTTGGCCGTCTCCAGCTTGGCCTCGGCGGCCCGCTGGGCGCTCTGGGTCACCCGGATCTGGACCTCGGCCCGCTTCACCGCCGCCGTCTCCTGGGACAGCTTCTCGACCAGGTCGGGAATCCACATGTCGATGAGGATATCACCTTTCTTGACCCTGTCGCCGATATTGTATCGATATTTTTCGATGTATCCCGAGATCCGCGAGTAGATCGGGGTCTCCTCGAACGCCTGGAGCGTCCCCGGCTGGGCGACCGTCATCCGGATGTCGCGCCGCTCGGGCCGCACGACCCGGATCCCCGCGGTGCTCCCTTCCTCGCTCTTGGCCTGGGCGTTTTTCGGGTTGGACGAGGAGCCCCGGTCGGCGTGATTGCAGCCGGCGGCGAGCAGGAGTGCGAGGGCAAGGATCGCCGGGACAAGGCCCTGCGAGGGGCTGGCGCCTACGTTCGGCGCGGGTCTCCCGACCCCGCCGTGGGCCTGACCGAAGGTCTCCCGTCGGCGCAGGAGACCTTCGGTCGGCCCGGTGGCAAGGTCAGGAGACCTTGCCACAACACCGTCGCCCCGTGGGACTGCGGCGGTTCGCCTCCTCATCCGCCCTTCGGGCACCTTCTCTCCGGGGGGGAGAAGGGTACGTTCAATCGCTGGCGTCGGCATGGCCTTTGGCCTCCGGTTGACTGGGCGGCTCGTGGGCGTGCGTCGGGTGGATGGGGTCATAGTGGGTGCTCTCCGGGTCGTCCGGGTCGAGGGAGGGCGACTGGTTCGAGGCACCCCCGAGCAGCAGGGTGAACACGGCCGGCAGGACCAGGAGCGTGGCGAAGGTCGCCAGGGCCATGCCGCCGATCACGGCCCGGCCCAGCGGGGCGTTCTGCTCGCTCCCCTCCTCGATGCCCAGCGACATCGGGATCATCCCGGCGACCATGGCGCAGCCGGTCATGATGATCGGGCGGAGCCGGCCCTTGGCCGCGGTGATCGCGGCGCGGTCGGCCGGCATCCCCTCCTCGCGACGGTGGCGATCGCCGAAGCTGACCAGCATGATCGCGTTCGAGACCGCCACGCCGACGGCCATGATCGCGCCCATGAACGACTCGATGTTGAGGGTAGTCCGCGTGATCCAGAGCGCCAGCACGACGCCGCAGAGGACCGCCGGCACCGACGCGACGGCCGTGAGGGCCAGCCGGGCGCCTGGAAGTAGGCGGTCAGCATGATCAGGATCACGACCACGGCGACGACCAGGCCGATCTCCAGCGAGCGGAACATCTCCCGCATCGGCCCGACCTGGCCGCGGAGCTCGACCTCCGTGCCCCTCGGCGGCTTGCCGGCGCGGGCGATCGCCGCGTCGAGCCGATCGATCACCCGGCCGAGGTCCTCGCCCTCGACGTTGGCCGTCAGGCTGAGGTATCGCCTCATGTTGTATCGATCGACCTCGCCGGGGATCTCGCTGCGCATCACGCGGGCGACGTCGCGGATCAGCAACGGAGGTGTGGGGT
This sequence comes from uncultured Planctomycetota bacterium, assembly GCA_963777695.1. Classification (GTDB taxonomy): domain Bacteria; phylum Planctomycetota; class Planctomycetia; order Isosphaerales; family Isosphaeraceae; genus CAVZRC01. The sequence goes on along the minus strand of CAVZRC010000004.1, from coordinate 2,037,378 downwards.
TGGAGGGGGAATCGGCGACCTTCTCCGCCTGCTGGCGATTGGACTGCATGGTCAGCGGGACCAGCTCGACGTCGGTCGCCTCGGTCATCCGTAGCGGCGGGACCTGGACCTGGACCTGGTACGAGTTGCCGCTGATGTCGTCGCGCCAGTAGTTCCGCGAGGTGTACCGGCTGGAGTAGGTGGCCGCGATCAGCGACTGGCCGATGTCGCGGGCGGTCACGCCGCTGAGCCCGGCGCTGGCGATCGAGGGTGACCTGGACGGCCGGGTAGTGGAGCGACTGCTGGATCTGCACGTCGCGGAGCGACTCGATCGTGTCGAACTGCTCGCGGAGCTTGTCCATGAAGGCGCTGGAGTCGGCCATGTTCCGCCCGCTGACCACCACCTCGATCGGCGCGGGGGAGCCCAGGCTCATCGTCTGCGAGATCAGGTCGCCCGGCTCGAAGGCGAAGACGAAATCCTTGAGTCGCTGGTCCACCTGATTGGGGGTGAGGCCCAGCTTCGACAGCTCCTCGCGGTACCAGGCGCCGACCTTTTCGGGCAACGCCTTCCGCAGCCGCTCTTGCAGCGCGAAGATGCCGACGCCGCTCCCCTCGCGGAGGCCGACGCGGAGCAGGCTGTCATCCGGGCCCCGGCTCCAGAGGTAGGCCATGTTGATGGTGAACTGGGGCGGGTTCGCGCCGGCGTAGCCCATCGTGATGTCGACGTTCTTCGGCCCGGCCTCGTCGGCGATCACCTCGAGCGTCTTCTGCGCCACCTTGCTAGTCAGCTCGAATTGGGTCCCTTGCGGCGGGCGGACGCGGAGCTGGAACTGGCCCGTGTCCACCCTCGGGAAGAGCTCGCGGCCCAGTTGGCTCCCCACCATGACCACGACGGCGCCGGTGGCCAGCAGGTAGGCCAGAACCACCTTGCGGCGGTGGGCGACGGTCCAGTCGATGACCTTCTCGAAACCGTCCTGGAAGCGGACGAAGAAGCCCGGTTTCCCCTCGGACCCTTCGCCGTGTCCGTGGGTGCCGTGGCGATTCTCGAGCAGCCAGACGCTCAGGACCGGCACGAACGTGCTGGAGAGCAGGTACGACGTGATCATCGCGCCGCCGACGGCCAGCGACAGCGGCACGAACAGCGCGCGCACCGCCCCCGTCATGATGAATGACGGGATGAACACGCAGAGGATGCAGAGCAGCGCCAGCAGTCGGGGGACGGCCGTCTCCATGTTCCCCTGCCGCACGGCGCGGGACATCGACGGCGTGTGTTCCATCTGCGTGTGGATGTTCTCGATCTCGACGGTGGCCTCATCCACCAAGATGCCGATGGCCAGCGCCAGTCCGCCCAGGGTCATGATGTTGATCGTATTGCCGGTCAGGTCGAGGATGACGATCGAGCCCAGGAGCGCGAGGGGGATGTTCAGGACGACGATGATCACGGCGCGGAGGTCGCGGAGGAAGAGCAGGACCATCAGCCCGGTCAGGCCGGCGCCCAGGGCGCCCTCGACGCCGACGCTCTCGATGGCGCGATAGACGATCGGCGACTCGTCGAACTCGTAGGAGATCTTGACGTCCTCGGGCAGGGCCGCCTGGAACCGGCCCATGTTCTGCTTGATGGAATCGACGACGGTCAGTGTCGAGGCCGACGCCTGCTTGACCACCGGCAGGTAGACCGACTTCTTGCCGTTCACCAGGGCGTAACCGACGGGGATGTCGGTCGCATCGGAGACCGTGCCGACGTCGCGGATGTAGACGTTCTCGCCCAGCTTGAGCGGGATGTTGCGCAGCTCCTGGGGATTGCCGACCATCGTGTTGGCCGGCACGATCGCCATCTGGTCCTTGATCGTCACGTTGCCGGACGGGCTGATGAAGTTGCCGCGGTCGATCGCGTTGACGATATCCTGCGGCGACAGGTTGTACGAGCGGAGGCGATCGGGGTCGACGTTGACGACGATGGTCCGGACGTTGCCGCCGAATGGCGGCGGCGACGAGATGCCGGGCAAGCCCGAGAACATCGTCCGGATCCGGTACAGCGCCATGTCCTGGAGCTCGCCGACGGAGCGGCTCTCGCTCTCGAAGACCAGGTAGCCGACCGGCAGGCTGCCGGCGTCGAGCCGGACCACGTAGGGCGGCAGCGAGCCGACCGGCATGAGCGCCAGGGCGCGGTTGCAGTAGGCGACGGTCTGCGCCGTCGCCTCGGCCATGTCGATGCCCGGCTGGAAGTAGAGCTTGAGCATCACCATGCTCTGGATCGACCGCGACTCGACGTGCTCCACGCCGTTGATGTACTGGAAGAACAGCTCGTAGACGTTGGTGATCAGGCCCTCGATCTGTTTCGGGTCCATCCCGCCGTAGTTGTGGATGACATAGAGCTGCGGCTGGTTGAGCGCCGGGAAGATGTCCTTCTGCATCCGGACGATGCTGAACATCCCGCCCAGGCCCAGCGCGAGGACCAGCATCATCACGGTGATCGGCCGTCGGAGCGCGAAGACGATCGGGTTCATGGGGTGGTCGCTTGCTAGGCCAAGGAGGCATTCATGCTGACGCGGATGAAGAGGCGCGGGATTCCCAAAATCCGATCGTTGGATCATCCCAAAAAACTGATCCCGTGTCAGCAACGAGAGGCTGTCGCTCGGGACGATTCGGTCCGAGGTGAGCGAGACGATCTCGCAGGGATGCCGGTCTGCCAGGAAAGGCGTGATAAGGGGAAGCCCCGGACGAGATCCGGAATGGGATTCGCTGGATCATGAGCTCCGGGATCGATCACGTCGTTGGAAAACCCGGCTCGATCTGGGATAATACTTGTGGATGCCAAGCAAGAAGTTCAGGCGACCCACTGGGGACTCTCCGATGGACGAGACGACCGAGCCGAAGCCGACACGCTCGGTGACACCCCCGGCCGGCACCGAAGGAGGGGTGCCGTCGAACTCGATGCTGCCTCGCACCGGCGAGGCGGAATCGACCGAGCCGAGGCGGACCCGCTCGCTGACGCCACCGGCCGGCATGGCGGGCGTGATGTCGACGCTGTCCCCGTCGTCTCGCCACGGCGGGACGGCCAACGGGGCCGACGCCGAGACCCTGGAGTATTTCGGGACCGACACGCATCAGTCGACCGCGCACGGCGATCCGGCGACGATCGGCCGCTACCGGGTCATCCGGCGCATCGGCCGAGGCGGGTACGGCCAGGTCTACCTCGCCCGCGACGATGAGCTCGATCGCCTCGTCGCGATCAAGGTGTCGAGCCCCCGGCGGCCCGTTGGATCGGAGGAAGTGGAGGCGTATCTGGCCGAGGGCCGCGCCCTGGCGAAGCTCGACCACCCGCATATCGTGCCGGTGTACGACGTCGGTCGGATGGACGACGGGCGGTGCTACGTCGTGTCGAAGTTCATCGAGGGGAGCGACCTCCGCGTCCTGATGCGCCGGGCGCGTCCCTCGTTCCGGGAGTCGGCCGAACTGGTGGCGACGGTCGCCGAAGCGCTCAATCACGCCCACGCGCGCGGGCTGGTCCATCGCGACGTCAAGCCGAGCAACGTCCTGACGGACGCGAAGCGGACGCCTTTCCTGGCCGATTTCGGCCTGGCGCTGCGCGAGGAGGACTACGGGCTCAATGCCGGGCGTATCCTGGGGACGCTCGCTTATATGAGCCCCGAGCAGGCGCGTGGCGAGTCCCACCTCGTCGACGGCCGGGCCGACATCTTCAGCCTGGGGGTCGTCCTCTACGAGCTGCTGACGGGCGTCCGTCCGTTCGTGGGGGCGCACAGCTCGGATGTCCTGCGGGCCATCGCCACGCACGACCCTCGTCCGCCTCGGCAGCGCGATGAGTCGATCCCGCGTGAGCTGGAGCGGATCTGCTTGCGGGCGATCGCCAGGCAACCCTCGGGACGGTATGCCACCGCGAAAGACTTCGCCGACGACCTCCGGGCGTTCCTTGCCGGGGGCGGCATGGATTCGAGCTCGAATCCCCGGCCGTCGATCGCCGGTGGGGCAGCTACGCCCGCGCAGGGCAACCATGCCGATCAACCGGCGCCGCGGTCCGGGGCGTCCGCCCTCGTGCCGAAGGGCCTGCGAGCGTTCGATGAGAGTGACAGCGATTTCTTCCTCGCCTTGATCCCCGGTCCGCTCGATCGCCGGGGACTCCCTCAAAGTATCGGATTCTGGAAATCCAGGCTTGAAGACGTGTCATCGGCGAATCCTCTGCGGGTGGGAGTCGTCTATGGTCCGTCGGGCTGTGGGAAGTCCTCATTGATCCGCGCGGGCCTGATGACGAGGCTGGACTCGTCGCTTCACAAGGTCGTCATCACGGCGACGGCCCGATCGACCGAAGCCACCCTCCTCAACGAGCTGGCCCCGCTCCTTGACGGACCGCCCGCCGGCCTGGTGGCGGCCCTCCAGGCGCTGAGGCGGGGCATGGGCAAAGTCCCGCGCGTCCTGATCGTGCTCGACCAGTTCGAGCAGTGGCTCCATGGCAATAAGCCGTCGGGCGAGAGCGAACTCGTCGGCGCGTCCGACAATGCGACGGGCCGCACGTGGCCTGCCTGCTGATCGTCCGCGACGATTTCTGGATGTCGGTACACCGTCTCTTCCAGGAGATCGACATCGGTCTGTCCGAGCGAGAGAACTGCGCGGCGGTCGATCTGTTCGACATGCGGCATGCCCGGCATATCCTCTGCGAATTCGGTCGTGCCTATGGTACACTGCCGGGATCGACGGAGGACCTGACGGCGGAACAGGTCGCGTTCCTCGACCGCGCGATCGCGGAGCTGGCCGAGGACGACCGGGTGATCTGCGTGCGGCTGGCGCTGTTCGCGTACATGATCCGCGACCGGCCGTGGTCGATCGCGACGCTGGAGTCGATCGGCGGCGCGCGTGGGGTGGGGATCCGGTTCCTGGAGGATGTGTTCGGGCCGCATTCATCGCCGCTGTCGTATCGCGCGTATCGCGACGCCCCGAGGGACGTGCTGCGCTCGCTCATGCCGCCGCCGGGCACGGAGATCCGCGCCTGCACGCGGACGGCCGAGGAGTTGGCGAAGGTCGCGAACCTCGATCGCGACGGAGGCGACTTCCATCGCCTGATCCGGATCCTCGAGGAAGAGACGAGACTTCTCATGCCCGTTGACGTCGTCGAGGCGGGCGCGGCCCCGGCAGGGCCTGCCCCCGTCGAGGGCCCGATGCCGGCGTATCAACTCACGCACGACTACCTGGTGCCCTCGATCCGCGAATGGCTGGCGCGTTGAACAGGGTGAGACCTGGCGCGGCCGATGCGAGCGGATGCTCGAGGAGCGCGAGGCGCTCTCGGGCGCGCGGCGAGAGCGCAAGCAATTGCCGACCCTCCTGGAGCTGGCCCGGATCGTCGCGGGGACGAACCCGTCGCGATGGTCTCGCCCGCAAGCCGAGATGATGCGGCAGGCGGCCCGCTTGCACGGCCGGCGATTGGTGGTCTTCGGGCTGTCGCTGGTCCTCGTCGCGGCGACCGCCCGGGCCTGGCATCGCCGCAATGAAGAAGCCTGGCGCAGGCGAACCACCGATTCTCTGATCAATCGGTTGATGGTCGCCGAGATCGGGCATGTGCTGCCGGTCCTCAATGAGCTGGTCGGGACCGACGACCTTCGGGCGGAGCGGCTGGACGTCCTGGCCGGGCGCACCGCGATGGATGCGGCGGAGCGACTGCGCGCGGAGATGGCGCTGGTGGTCCGCGATCGAGGCCGACTCCCGGCGCTCCTGGAACTCGTCTCGAACGCGGACCCGGTGACCGTGAGGGTCGTCCGCGAGTGGCTGGCAGCGCGGGCTCGCCCCGCGCCCGACGTCCTGTGGAGCATGGTCGCCGGACCGGGCCGGACATCCGCCGAGAAGCTCCGGTTCGCGGCCCTCCTGGCGGAATTCGATCCGGATTCCGCCGAGCGATGGCAGACGATCGCCCGTGACGTCGCGCGGGCGATGGTCGCGGATCCCGGCCGCTACCGGGAAGCGTGGGCCGACCTGTTCGGTCCCGCCTCCCGATCGGTGGCACCGGCCCTGGCCGAGAAATTCCTCGACGCGACGGCGACCCCGGGGCTTCGACTGAGCGCGGCCCAGGACCTCGCCAAACTGGGCTCGACGGAGCTGCTCTGTCGGATCCTGCCCGACGCCGATCCGGCGCAATTCTCCGAGCTCATCCGCGCCATCAAGCGCGATCCCGAGGCGGCGGTCGGGCCGCTCCGGGCGATCCTCTCGCGGTCGCCACCGGGAGATCGGGGGGTCGATGAGCGGCTCAGAGATGTCGCCCGGCGGCGGAATGTCGCGGCCTCGCTCCTGTTGCTCGGGTACGATGACGTCATCTGGCCGCTGCTGGAATCGTCTCGCGACGGTTCGTTGCGGACCGAGCTGATCGCGACGATGCGCGATTACGGCGTCCCCGCCGAGGCGCTGCTCCGGGGCGAGGAGGCCGTGCGCGATCCCGTCGCGCGGCAGGCGATCTGGCTGGCCCTCGCGCCTTACGGCGAGTCCCTGGCGGAGGGGAAGAAGGCCGAGCTCCTCCATCGTCTCTCGGAAATGTGGCCGAATGCATCGCATCAATCGGAACGGGCGGCGATCGAGTGGCTGATGCGACAATGGGGAGCCCCGGACTCCCTCCCGTCGGCGTCCCCCGTGTCACGAGGGGCCGACTGGCACGTGAACCCCGAAGGGCAGACCTTCCTCGAAGTCCGGGGTCCCGTCGAGTTCGACATGGGATCGCCCGCCGACGAACCCCAGCACGAAGGCGGCGAGGTGCTGCAGCGCCGGAGGATCGATCGGTCCTTCGCGATCTCCGTAAACAAGGTCACCGCCGGGCAGTTCCATCGCTATTTCCCCGGCCTCGTGCTGGACCCGAAGATCTGCCCCACGCCCGACTGCCCGGTGGTCTTCATCTCCTGGCTCGATGCCGCCAGGTACTGCCGTCGGCTCAGCGAGGAGGAGAAGATCCCGGAGGATCAGATGTGCTATCCGCGCGTCGAGGAGATCCGGGAGGACATGACGTTCCCCGCCGACTTCCTGCTCCGGACCGGCTATCGATTGCCCACCGAGGCGGAATGGGAGTATGTCTGCCGCGCCACGACGACTACCCGCTTCTTCTTCGGCGAAGACGAACGCCACCTCTCGGATTATGCCTGGTGGATGCTGAACAGCAATGAACGGACCCAGCCGGTGGGCCGGCTCCGTCCCAATCCGTTCGGCCTGTTCGATATCGTCGGGAATTCGCACGAATGGTGTCAGGACGCCATGGATGTTGTGCCCGTCGTCGGCGGCGACTCGGTCCTGGCGGGTGTGCCGGCGGAATTGCGACTGCTACGTGACACCACGAGGGTGCTTCGAGGGGCCAATTACCGATCGCCGGCCAGGAACTGCCGTTCCGCATACCGCTTCGAATATCCGCCGGAGCAGCATTACAGCATCCTCGGCTTTCGCATCGCCCGGACCCTTGGCCCCGCCGGCGGGGGCCATTGATCGAAGATCGAAGTCCACTCACATGGGAGCCGTCGACATGCAGCTTGCCTTGATCCTCGTCACCGCGATCATCCAGGCCGCCACCCTGTACTTCGTGTACACCCTGGCGCAGGAACTCGCCCGGATCCGGACGATACTCGATCGATGGTCGAAACGGACGGTGGACATCATCGAGAAGAAATCGTACACGTCGTCTCACAAACACATCATTTTTAAATATGCGATCTGGGTCTGGAGGGGCGATAGCTGGGAACTCGACCTGGCCTCGGTCCCGGCCGGCTCCGAGCCGGGGGCGCCGCCGTCGTTCCGCGGCGCATTCGAGGGGCATCGGGTCAAGCAGGAACTCGCGCGATGAGGGCGCGGCCGCGGAGGGCGGGGGCGTGCCCGTGGCGAGGATCGGCCGGGTTGCGGGGGGGCTCCGGCTGCCGGCTGGCCTCGCGCCTGGCCGAGGACGAGACGCCGGGCGGATACCCCGTGGGCGATGAAGTCTGCGCCGCGTGTTGCCGGTCGAGTAGGCCGACCGAACGAGGACCCAACGGAGTGGTCGCGTCGATGGCCCACGGCATCCTCGGCCGGACGTTCTGCGCCGCATCGTCTGTCGAGGAGCGCGTCCGGATCTCCGAGCGGATCGCCTGGGTGGAACGGTTCCTCGAGGAGGGGGACTGCGCGGAGCGGGGGCGGACCGACGGCCGGCCGGGGGCCGGATGGCGACTCCCGCGTCGGCTGCACCGGGCAACGCGCATCGGCCTGATCGGTTGGGACAACCTCAAGGGGCTCGGCCATCAGAACCGGGGCTTGCGACGCTGGTTGCCCCTGGACCGATGGTTGGTCCCCGGTCGCGCCGATGGGCCGATCGACACGGAGGGGGCCGGCACCACTTCATCCAGTACCTGGATACGCGCGAAGACCCGCTCTCGCAGGTGGACCGATGGATCCGGGGCCTGGACGTCGTGCTCTTCGTGGAGTCGCCGTTCATCGAGGGCGTCACGACGCTGGCGCGTTGACGCGGGGTCCGGATCGTCTGCGTCCCCAACTGGGAATGGCTCCATCCCGGGCTGGGCTGGCTCCGCGACGTCGACCTGATGCTCTGCCCGACGTCGTACACCCGGCGGCTCCTCGAAGGGTGGAAGGCCCGGTTCCATTTCGAATGGGTCATACGCCTCTGTCGATGGCCGATCGACGTCTCGGACTTCGACTTCCGGATCCGATCGGTGTGCCGGCGATACGTCACGATCAACGGGTCGCCGGCCGACGGCCGTCGCAAGGGGCTGGATCTCCTGCTGGAGGCCGCGCGGCGGTTGCCCCGGATTCCGTTCCTGATCCGATCCCAGAGCGAGGACCTCCCGCCGATGCCGCCGAACGTCGAGCTGCGCCCGGCCGTGGCGAGTAACCGCGAGCTCTACTCGGAAGGCGATGTGTGCGTCCAGCTCAGCCGATGGGAGGGCCTGGGCCTCCCGCTGCTGGAATGCCAGGCCGCCGGGCTGCCCCTGATCACCACCGACGCGCCGCCGATGAACGAGCACAATCCCCTCGCCATCGTGCCGGTCGCCGACCACGAGTTGCACGAGTTGTGGCACCGCCGATTCGTCGCGGTGCCGCGAGTGCGGGTCGACGACGTCGTGGACGTGCTCGGGGCCTGGCATGGGCGAGACATCTCTCGGGCGAGCCTGGCGGCGCGCGCGTTCGTCGAGCGCGAGCACTCCTGGCCGCGAGCCCGACCGATGATCCTGGAGTGGCTGAGGGACTTGCCATGACGGCCCCATCGACCGATCGCGCGAAGCTCTGGTATCCGACGGTCGAGACCTGCGCGCATCGACGACCGTTGCCCGGCCCGGAGGCGCCCGATGCGAGTTGGTGCGGCAGATCGTCGGCGTCGCCGATCCGGGGCCCTGCGTCGTCAGGCGCGATGCGTGCCGGGTGTGCTGCGAATCGTTCCCGCCGACGGAGACGTCCTGGAACCCGGTGATCGCGTCGCTGGTCCTCGACCTGGCCGCCGAGGTCGCCTCGCGGGGGGGCGTTGAGGGATGTTCGGAGGCCCGGGCGATCGGCCTGCGGCGGACGGCCGAAGCGGCCCTCGATGTCGCGGACGCCGTCGAGGGCCATATCCGACCCGCTCGTGCAAGGCGATCCTGTTGCTTCCTCGGCCGGCCGGTCCGACTCGAGACGGATGCGACCGATGATGACGTCCGGGCCTGCGAGCATCCGGGACATGTCACAACCACGCCCGAACAGTGCCGCATGTGTCCCGACTGGTCGCTGGAGCCGCCCATCTCGCGATTCCTGGGCGCGGCCGAGATGGTCGCTCCGGCGTCCGTGCGGAGCGGGCCGCGCGTCCGCGAGTGGTCGGTCGCGGTGACCACGGCACCGCGACGCGAGTTGAACGCTCGAGTGGTGCCTGGATAGCGTCATCCGCGCCGGCTGGGATCGGCCGCACCTCTATCTCGACGGCCTGGTCCGGATCCCCGATCGCTATCATCACCTGCCCGTGACGTGGCGCGAGCGGCCGGTGGGGGCCTGGCCGAACTGGTACCTCTCGCTGATGGAGATGATCCAGCGCGATCCGAGGGCCGATGCCTACCTGCTCCTCCAGGACGACGCCGTGCTCTTCGATCGCGTTGACCTGCGGCAGTACCTCGAGGCAGTGCTCTGGCCGGGCGACCGACCCGGACTCGTCTCGCTGTTCTGCTCGCGAGCCTACAACCGGACCCAGCCGGGATGGCACACGATGGCCGAGCCGTGGGTCTGGGGCGCCCAGGCGTTCGTCCTCCCGCGCGAGCTGGCGATCGCGTTCGTCATCGACCCCGCGGTGATCTCGCATCGATGGACCGGGATGCGCGACGGCCGCGTCCAGGTCGATGTGTTGCTGGGGCAGTGGGCGGCGTCGCGAGGCCACCCGGTCTGGTTCCCCAATCCCAGCCTGGCGCAACACGTCGGCAACACGAGCAGCCTCTGGCAAGATGCCCGCGTCGCCGGCCTCCGCAAGGCCGACTGGTTCGCCGGCGACCTCGAGGTCCCCTTCGCCGACGGCGCGAGCCTGTCGGATTTCCCCGAGCATCGCTTCCCCTGTCGCGAGGAGCATCGGTCCGAATACCGACGCCGGATCGAATTCGGCCGGGCCCGCATGGCGGTGCGCCGTCTCGTGATCGCCGGGTTGTGCCGCTCCGTGCGACACTTCCTGCCCCGGCTCGCGGCCCGGGTCGAACGACTCGGGGCCCAGTTCCGCGAGTATCGCGTCGTCCTCTTCGAGAACGATTCGCAGGATGCGACCCTTGAGTTCTTGCACGACTGGCGTCGGCGCAACGATCGCGTGCACGTGCTGTCCGAGCAACTCGGGCACATCCGATATCCCCAGGTCCGCATCGAGGAACGGGCGCATCGCATGGCCGAGTATCGCAATCGTTACCGGGAGTTCGTCCTGGAACATTTCGGCGATTTCGACGACCTGCTCGTCACGGATACCGACCTCGCCGGCGGCTGGAGCTACGATGGGCTCGCCAACACGTTCGGCCACGACGACTGGGACTTCGTGGGCTCCTACGGGCTCCAGCGGGCCCCCGGCGAGCACGGCGAGCTGTTCCAGTTCGACGCCTGGGCGTTCCGTGCCCTCGGGCATCCCGAGCCGCATTCGAACGTCGAGGTGAATCGGATGATCCTCGATCGCGGCGAGCCGATGCTGCCGGTCCTCTCCAGCTTCGGAGGGATGGGCGTGTACCGCATGGAGGCCATGAAATCGGCCGAGTACGGCGGGCCGGACCTCGAACACGCGACCTTACATACAAGAATGCGAGAGAGCGGTTTCCACCGGCTGTTCCTCAATCCCAGCCAGATCGTCCTCTATTCTCCGGAGTGATTTCCGAAAATGCCGCCGACGTCGATTCCAATCGAGAGGCTGCGATCGGCCTTCCCATGGCCGGCGATCCCGCCGGAGGTCGCGCCGGACCCGGGGCCGGCGTGGTATTCCGACGACGAACGGCGGGGGCATGCGCGACTCTTCAAGATGCTCGTCCCTCCGTCGGCCCGGGTCATCGTGGAGCTGGGCAGTTATCTCGGGCGGAGTACCGCGGGCTGGCTCAAGCTGTTCCCGGACGCCCACGTCATCGCGGTGGACACCTGGTCGGGAAGCCCCGAGCATCTCGCCGACTCGCAATTGCAGGGGCAGTTGCCGCGACTGATGGAAACCTTCCTGGTCAACCTCTGGGACGATCGTCGGCGCGTGACGGCCATCCGCGCGTCGACGCTCGAAGGGCTCGGGACGTTGCAGGACTTCAGGGTTTCGCCCGACGTTATTTATGTGGACGCGGATCATGCGACCGAATCGGTCGTCGCCGACGTCTCCCGGAGCCTGGATCTCTTCCCGGGCGCGATCGTGATGGGCGACGACTGGGCCTGGCCGAGCGTCCGGCTGGGCGTAGATGCGGTCGCATCGGGCCGGGGCCTGATCGTCGCGGCCTGCGGCCCCCTGTGGTGGTTCCCGCCTCGCGACGGTGATCGTGGGGTTGCTGGTCCGTCGATGCCGCGCGTCGAGCCATCGATCGAGAAGGTGGTGACCATGACGTTGTTTCGTCGGCCTCAGTACACGCGGCAAGTCCTGGAGGCCCTGGCGTGCTGCGAGGGCATCCGCGAGTATCTCGTCCTCCTGCACGTCGAGCCGGGATACCCCGAGGTCTTGAAGCTCGCCCGCCGCGCGAAGTTCGCGAGGAAGGTGGTCGTCGAGAATGCCGACGTCCTGGGCTGCTCGACGAACACGCGGGCGGCCCTCCACCACGGCTTCCAGCATGCCGACTTCGTCGCCCATCTCGAGGATGACACGGTCCCCGCCCGGGATTGCCTCCGCTTCTTCGAATGGGCCCGGCAGACGTATCGCCATGACCCGACGGTCTTGACGGTGACCCCCTACGCCCGCGAGACGCCGTCGCCCGATCGCTACTTCGAGGTCATCCGAACCCCCTGGTTCACGCCGTGGAGCTGGGGCACCTGGCGGGATCGCTGGGAGGAGATCTCGGCGTCATGGAACTATGACCTTTCGGTGTCCTGGGACATCTGCCTCAACCGGATTCGCCGCGACCGGTGCGAAGTGCGCCCCTTGCTCGCGCGCGTCCAGAACATCGGCGCCGAAGGGGGTACCTATTGCCCCAGCCCGGAATTCCATCGGCAGTTCCACTTCAATGAATTCGGCGCCTGGTCGGTGGAATGCGAGAGTCATGGTGCGTTTCACCGATCGCCGCCAGACTGGCATCCTTGACGCGCGATGATCCTCGGCCTGTGCCGTCTGGTCTAGCGTCTCAGACTCGACTCTGGCTCTCACTCGATAGTAGAATTCAGTATCAGCCTTATGACCGAGATGTTCCGCGATGACATCTGGCAGAGGATGGCCCCGCGTTTGCTGTTCGTGAAGAGCCTGAGGTGTTCCCTTGGTATTGCCGGCTTTCAACGAAGAAGGCGATCTTCCGCTCGGTGTGCATCGGGCGAGTCTGGCCGAAGTACTGGAGCGATTCGGCCAGGGATCGGTCCAAAATGCGCCGTAGCGGATCGGCTCAATCGCATCTATCAGCTCGCCGCCTCGACCGGACATCTGGCGCGTTTCGTCGTCTTCGGTTCGTTCGTCACTGCCGAGGAGTATCCGAATGATGTGGATGTCGTCTTGCTGATGGAAGACACATTCGACCTGGCATCCGTGACCGACGAGGCGGCGTTGGTGTTCCAGCACATGGAGGCGGACGCTTACTTTGGAGCGAGCGTGTTCTGGACGCGCCGCTCGGGAGCGATCGGGGGCGAGCAGGCGATGATCGCATACTGGCAGGTTCGCCGCGATGGTGGTCAACGAGGCATCGTCGAGATTATACCGGAGGGATCATGATCGCAAACGATCAGCAGCTCCAAGCGACATTAGATCGCGTCGCATGGTTCCAGGGTCAGGCCGCTCATCTGCGCAGGACCGAGACGAATCCGATCGAATTACCGGGCGGCTGTATCCGGCTTCCTGGCCGAGATCGATCGCATGCAGCTCGAGGTCCGAGAATACCTCAGCTTTCTTCCCAGAGAGGCCGGGTCTGCGAATTGACCGGTGACCTTGCGATGGTGCCTCAAGTTTCGTCGGTCACGGATGCAAGTCATACTCGCGGATCTTGTCGAAGAGCTGGCGGCGGCTGATGCCGAGGCGTTCGGCGGTCTTGGTGCGGTTCCCTCCGCAGGCCAGCAAGGCGCGATGGATCGCCCGACGCTCGACCTCGGCGAGCAAGGCGCGGAGCGGGATCGGCTCGGCGTTGTCGTTGGCGGGGAATGCCGGGTCGATCGACTCGTCGACGTCGAGGTGTTCGGGCAGGATGGTCCGGCCCCGCGCGGCGATCACCGCCCGCGCCAGGACGTTCTCCAGCTGGCGGACGTTGCCCGGCCAGGGACGCTCCTGGATCGCCAGGAGGGCCTCGGGCGAGAGCGAGAGCTCGCCCCAGCCGTGTCGCCGCTCGACGCGACGGAGGATGTGCTCGGCCAGCGGCGGGATGTCCTCGGGGCGGTCGCGGAGCGGCGGGATGACGATCCGCGCGACGTTCAGGCGGTAGTAGAGGTCCTCGCGGAACCGGCCGGCGGCGACCTCCTTGGGCAGGTCGCGGTGGGTGGCCGAGATGACGCGGGCGTCGGTGCGCAGGGTCTCGGTCCCGCCGACCCGCTCGAATTCCCGCTGCTGGAGCACGCGGAGGATCTTGGCCTGGGCCGATTGGGGCAGCTCGCCGACCTCGTCGAGGAAGATCGTGCCGCCGGCGGCCCGCTCGAACCGGCCGGGCTTCTGGCGGTCGGCGCCGGTGAAGGCGCCCCGCTCGTGGCCGAAGAGCTCGCTCTCGATCAGGCCCTCGGGCAAGGCCCCGCAATTGACCCGCACGAACGGGCCGGCGGCGCGATCGGAGTGGCGGTGCAGGGCGGCGGCGACCAGCTCCTTGCCCGTGCCGCTCTCGCCGACGATCAGGACGGCGGCGTCGGTCGCCGCGGCGCGGCCGATCGCCTTGAAGACCTCGCGCATCGGCGGCGCTCTGGCCGACCAGCTCGGGCTCGGGTTCGGCCTGCTCGGACGAGTCGTTCGGTCGCTTCGTCGGTCCGCGCGGCAGCGCCTTGACCTCGGCGGCCAGGGCGCGTTGCCGCAGGGCCCGCTTGAGGGTCAGGAGGACCTCGTCGAGGTCGAACGGCTTGGTCAGGTAGTCGTAGGCCCCGCGCCGCATCGCCTCGATGGCGGCGGCCGAGCCGCCCAGGGCGGTGATCGACGATCACCGGCAGGTCGGCCAGCGCCGGGCCGAGCTCCTCGAGCACGTCCAGGCCGTCGCGGCCGGGCATCTTGAGGTCGAGCAGGACGGCGTCGGGCGCGTCGGCGGCGATGCGGCGCGAGCGCCTCGTCGCCGTCGGCCGCCTCGAGGGTCTGGTAGCCCTCGGAGCGGAGGAGCAGGACGAGGTTCCGGCGGATCGTGCGGTCGTCGTCGGCGACCAGGACCGTGGCGGGGGCGTCCATCAGCGGGCTCCTCGTTGGCTCTCGAGCGATACGGCCGGGAGGGTGAGCGTGAAGACGGCGCCGGTGCCGTCGGGCCGGTTGGCGGCGCGGAGGTCGCCGCGGTGGGCCAGGGCGATCTCGCGGGCGATGGCCAGCCCCAGGCCGGTCCCCTCGGCCTTGGTCGTGTAGAACGGCTCGAAGAGGTGCTTGAGCGCCTCGGGGGCCAGGCCGGGGCCGGTGTCGGCCACGCTGGCCTCGATCGCGTGGCGGGCCGGTCGCCGGCGGGTCGTCAGGCGGAGCGTGCCGCCGGGCGCCATGGCCTGGATGGCGTTGGTCGTCAGGTTGCGGAAGACCTGCAGGAGGGCAGGCGGGGCCATCGCCACCGGCGGCAAGTGCGGGTCGAGGTCGACCTCGACCCGGACGCCCTTGGCCTCGGCGGGTCCGGTGGCCAGCCGGGCGGCCTCGGCCAGGACGGCGTTCAGGTCGCCGGGGGCGAGGTCCTGGGCGTCGGCGCGCGAGAACTGGAGGAGTCGGGAGACGATCTGCTTCGAGGCGGTCGACCTCGTGGACCAGGCCGCCGAGCGAGTCGTCGTCGAGCCCGACGATGCCGCGCTGCCAGAGCTGGGCCGTCGATCGGATGCCGGCCAGCGGGTTGCGGACCTCGTGCGCCACGCCGGCCAGCAGCTTGCCGAGGGCCGCCAGCCGCTCGCTGCGACGCAGGTCGGTCTGGAGCCGGTCCCGCTCGGCCGCCTGGCGGCGGACCGTCCGCGCCAGGCTCGCGGTCAGGGCGAACGCCAGCGCGATGCCGCCCAGGGCCAGGCCGGCGGCCAGTCGGTAGCCCTGGAGTGATCGGTCGACGAACAGCGGGTCGACCAGCCGGGTCATCACCCAGGTGGCGCCGACCACTCGCCCGTCGACCTTCAACGGCGCCGTGCGGATCGCCACCGTGACCGGCGGCCCGCCGGTCAGCTCCTGGACCGAGAACAACACCTGCCGCTTGCGGATCGCCGCGTCGACCTGGATGTCGATCAGGTCGGCCTCGAGCGGCGGCAGGCTCGCCTCGCCGCGACCGTAGGCGGGCGGCTCGGGCGCCTCCTTCGGCTTTTCCGCGGCGACGCTCCGCCGGTCGGGTTTCGCGGGGACGGCGCCGAGGAAGCCCTTGAACTTCTGGACGTAGTAGCCGCCATCGATGCCTTCGAAGCGCGCGAGCGCCGCCTCGGCCTGGGCCGAGAGCTTGCGGTCGAGCTCGTCGCGAGAGGTCTCGTCGGGGTAGTCGGGGTACTCGCCGGCCTGGGCGACGAGCCGGCGCCCGCGGGCGTCGAGGTCGTCGCCCGCCCGTTCGAGCAGGCCCTTGGCCTCCGACCGTCGGCGTTCCCGCGCCACGACCGAGGCGCCCGTCGCCCAGAGCACCACCAGCGCCGCCACGAACAGGGCCGCGACCACGCCGACCTGGACGCCGATCGGGACTCGGAATTTGAACAGGTCGAGCGACATCGACCAGACCTTAACGTGTTGGATCGGTTTGTGTTTACGTGTCGTGACTCATCCGCAATACCCGTGCCGTGTGCATGCCCGCGGAATTCCCGGCCAAACTTGGTGCCCGGATCGCTCCTGGAGCCGGCTTACTGGGGCCTGGTTGGGCAGAATGCCCCCGGTGCGACCGGGGGATTTCTTCCCAAGGGTCGGGAGCAATGGCCCGATCCGCCTCGCGTCTTGCCCGATTTTGCTCACGGCACCCGGTTTGCGTCCAGCCCGGCGGTCTCGCGGATCAACTGTTCCCGCCACATCAGAGGGAGATGACATCGATGTTCAGGGCGCGTTTGTTCGCCATGATCGTGGGCGCGGCCGGAGTCTTCCTCCTGGGAGTGTCCGGCCAGGGCCAGGACAATCTCGGGCTCGCCGGCCGCGGCGACTCGCTCCGGCTGGCGCTGCTCCGCACCCCGGAGGTCCAGAAAGAGCTCGAGCTGAAACCCGAGCAGATCGAGAAGCTCGCCCGGATCGGCGAGCAGGCCAAGCAGGCCAAGAAGCAGGTCGAGTCGGCCACCAAGGACAAGGCGAAGGGGAAGGCCAAGGCGGACGACTCGGTCGCGAAGCAGCAGGAACGCCTCGCTCGCGATGCCATGGAGGGCGCACTCTCGGAGGTCATGCAGGGGTTCGATGAGCGGGTCAATGCCGTGCTCGACCGTCGGCAGCGGAGTCGACTGACCCAGATCGTGCTGCGGGTCCAGGGCCCGTCGGCATTCCGCACGCCCGAGCTGATCGAGGCGCTGGGCCTCGGGCCCGATCAGGTCGATGCGATCGGCGAGATCCTCGACGGCGCCAGGGGCGAGCAGGACCAGCAGAAGGAGCGGCAGAAGCGCTCGTCCGAGCTGTCCAAGGCCAGCGGCGACTTCGCGCTGGAGAAGGTCCGCAAGGATCAGGAGAAGGCACAGTCGCGTGCCTATGCCTACAAGATGACCAAGAGGATCATGCCGGAGATCGGCAAGATCCTGACGCGCCGCCAGCGCGATCAATATAACCGGATGCTCGGCGGTCCGTTCGACCTGACCACGTTGACCGGCCCCGACGGCCAGCCATTGATCGACGAGTCGGCCGATCTGGAAGGCTGGCTGTTGCGGCAGCCGGCGGTCCACGAGGAATTGAAGCTGAGCGTCGAGCAGAAGGAGCAACTCGCCAAGGGCCGGACGCCGGCGAAAGTCCTCGAGTCCGACCAGGCCGCCCGGCTCCGCCAGCTCGTGCTCCAGGGTGAGGGGCCCGCGGCTTTGACCCGGCCCGATGTGGCCAAGGCGCTGCGCCTCGACGATGAGCAGGTGGAGCAAATCTGGGCGATCTTCGACAACCTCATGGATGCCAGCCAGCAGCTCCGCGAGTCGCTCAAGAACGCCAACCCGGACTTCAGTCCTGGGGATCCGACGCAGGAGGCGGCCCGCAAGGAGCAAGAGAAGGCCAAGCTCCGCTCGGCGCGGCGGATATCCGTGACGGGACGATGCAACAGATCAACGCGATCCTGACGCGCAAGCAGAAAGAGACCGTCGCGAAGCTGTACGGCGAGCCCTTCGACTTCGCGAAGATCCGCAACCAGACTCCGGCCCCCTGAGGGGATCCCGCGAAGGATGATCGCCGGCCATCGGCCGGGCGGAATCCCCCCACCTCGCCGGGGGGACTTCCGCCCAGCATGGCGGCGAAAACGAGGAAAGATCCCGGAAATCCCGCGTTTTTCGCGTTGGCATCCGTCGTGCTTTATCCAGATATCGATCCTGCGGTGACGTGTCTCGTGGGACGGAGACGGGCCGAGATCCGGCTGTATCCTAGGGTTTGTGGGAGGACGATCATGCATAAGCTGGCAGTCATGGTTTCGTCGATCCTGGTCAGCCTCGGGCTGGCCTCCTTGCTCCCGGCGAACCGCCGGGGGACGGGGGGCCGATCCCCAAGGCCAAGGGGAAGGAGAAGGCCAAGAAGAAGGGCGAGCGCGAGCCCGGGGGCGACCTGAGGAAGGCGTACGACCTGCTCCGCCGCCTCCGCGCCGATGATGGCTCCGCGGGCCGACCCGAGGAGCGGCTGCGAGAGTGGACCGACAAGGCGGCCTCGCTCTACCGCGAGGGGCTGAAGGCCCAGACCGACGCCGACATGTTCCGGGCGCGCGAGTACGGGACCGCCGCCCACGACCTGGCGCGGGCCGTGGATCATGCCCGGAATGCCACGCGGTTCGACCGGCCGGATCCCGACCTGCCGCCGCCCTCGGATGACTTCGGGCTCGAGGACGCCAAGGATCGTGCCCGACGCGATCTGACCCGGGCCTATGAACGGCTGGAATGGCTGGGGACCTGGCGGGCGGCCGCAGGCTCGGAGGTCTACGTCAAGGCGGCCCGCGACCTCTACAGCGCCGCGAGACGCGACCTGGCGGCCGGCCGCGACGAGCGCGCCGGCGAGCTGGCCCGCGCCGCGGAGGCCATGACCCACGTGCCGGAACATCTCGCCCAGCTCGGCCCGGATCGTGGCCGGCCGGGAGACTTGCCCGCACCCCCGCCGCCCGATGGTCCCGAGGCGAAGAAGGCGAGACGCCCCGAGCCCAAGGCGAAAGCGCCGCCGAGCCCAAGGCGAAGCGCCCCGATGAGCCTCGCGACCGTCGCGACGGCGAACTCCCCCCGATCTTACCACCGGGTTGAGCGATCATGCGTCGGGGCGGTGCCGGTCGTGCGGCGCCGCCCCATTTCTCGAACGGAAACCACCGAGAGAGGCTAATGGCATCATGGACTGGCGGAACCGCATCGGACTCTATGGCTCGTATTTCCTCGGCATGGCGGCGAT
Source organism: uncultured Planctomycetota bacterium (assembly GCA_963777695.1). Classification (GTDB taxonomy): domain Bacteria; phylum Planctomycetota; class Planctomycetia; order Isosphaerales; family Isosphaeraceae; genus CAVZRC01. The sequence goes on along the minus strand of CAVZRC010000004.1, from coordinate 2,018,156 downwards.
CGGCTTCACCTTGCCCTACCTGCCGCTCTACCTCGGCGAGAAGGGGCTCTCCGACCGCGCGATCGGGATCATCTCGACCCTGGCCGCGCTATCGGCGCTGGCCCAGTTCCCGGTCGGGCTCTGGTCGGACCGGATCGGATGGCGCAAGCCGTTCCTGATCGTCTCGCTGGCGGCGGCGGCCATCGCGACCGTGCTCCTGCCGCGCGCTCAAGGCGTCGTCTGGCTCGGGTTCCTGGTCATCCTGTTCGCGGAGAATGGCATCTCCCGCGCCGTGGTCGAGAGCCTCTCCGGGGCCGAGGCGGCGGCCCTGGCGGCGCCGGGAGGCGTCGGGGCGGCCCTGGGAGCCCTCCGGTTCTGGAAGCCGATCGGGATCATCATCGTGGCACTGCTCGGGAGCTGGATGTCGGAGCAGTATGGGGTCGGTGCGATCCTGGTGCCGCTGGCGGTCGTGCAGGGGCTGGCCGTCGTCGCGGCCTTGCTGATCCATGAGACGGGACGCGCGGGACCCGAAGGGCCGCGAGGATCGCGGCGAGCCCGCGGGGGGATGGTTCCCGAAGGATCCGGGGCTCTGGGCCTTCGTGGCGGCGATGATCCTTTACCACGCGGCGAACGCACCCGGGGGAGTCTACCTGGGGTTGTTCCTGAGGCGGGACTTGCAGGCGCCGGACCGGATGCTCGCCTATGCGTTCGCCGTGAGCATGTTGGCCTGGATGCTCGTCGTCTGGCCGGCGGGCTGGCTGGCCGACCGATGGGGTCGCAAGCCGCTGCTGATCCTCGGCTGGACGATCATGGCCGTGCGGCTGGGGCTGGTGTCGGTGGTCCAGTCGCCGACGATGGCCGTGGCGAACCAGGCGCTCGACGGGCTGGGCAACGGCCTGTTCGCGGTCCTGGCCGCCGCTTGGGTGACCGACCGCCTGGCCGATCCGCGGCGGGCGGGCGAGGCCCAGGTGATCGTCGGCTCGTGCCTGGTCTTCGGTTCGGCGATCGGCCCGGCGGCGGCCGGATTCCTGGTCGGCCCGCTGGGCTACCGGGGCCTGTTCGCCCTGCTGGCCGGAGTCGGGGCACTCGCGACGGTCATCGTCGTGTTCCTGGTGCCCGAAACGCTGACGAAGCACGAAGAACTCATCGGCGGGCGGATCGTCGATCCGATGGGCACGACGTCTGACCTGTCGACCGTCCCTTGAGGAGAATTCGACAGTTTTCGGCGAGCACTGCCATGTGACCACGCACTCGCGTGCGTGGTGACGGGCTTCGATCCCGCCTGACAGGACCGAAGGCTCGAAATCCTGACCTACTTCTCGATGAGGTATCTCCGCCCGTGACCACACCATCGGCCTCGATCCCCCTGGTCTCGACGATCTTCGGTTTGACTTATCTCGCGCTGGCAATCGGCAAGATCCCCGGCCTGCGGATCGACCGCTCCGGGATCGCGCTGGTCGGCTCGGCCGCGATGCTCGCTTGCGGCGTGCTCTCGATGCACGACGCGGCCAGGGCGGTCGATTACGAGACGATCGTGCTGCTCTTCGGCATGATGGTGGTGGTCTCGTTCCTGCGGCTGGCCGGGTTCTTCGCCCTGGCGACCGAGCACATCGCCGCGCGGTTCTCCGGACCATACACGTTGCTGGCCGTCACGATCGCGCTCTCGGGCGTGCTGTCGGCGTTCCTGGTCAACGACGTCGTCTGCGTCGCCCTGACGCCGCTGGTCCTGCACCTCTGCCGGCGATTGAAACGCCCGCCGATCCCGTACCTGGTGGGGCTGGCGACGGCGTCGAACATCGGCTCGGTCGCCACGATCACGGGCAATCCGCAGAACATCATCATCGGCTCGCTCTCGCACATCACCTACCTGAGATTCGCGTCGCGGCTGGCCCCGATCGCCCTGATCGGCCTGGTGCTGGACTTCGCCGTGGTGGCGTGGGTCTATCGCAAGTCGCTGGGGCAGGGGGGGCCGGTCTCGCCATCGGCCGACGAGCTGCCGGTCGCCCGGGTCCACGGCGGCCTGCTCACCAAGAGCGTCGCGGTGACGCTGGTCACCGTCGCGCTGTTCTTCGCCGGGCAGCCGATCGCGATGGTGGCGCTGGTCGCGGCGGGGGTGCTGATGCTCGATCGCGTCCGGCCCGAGAAGGTGTACAAGTCGGTCGACTGGCCCTTGCTGGTCATGTTCGCCGGGCTGTTCGTCGTGGTCCACGCCTTCGAGGTGAACGTGGTCCACACCTGGGGGATCGAACGGTGGGAGGCCCTGCTGAAGTCGCCGGTGGTGCTGGTCAGCGGGCTGTCGGTGCTGCTGTCGAACCTTGTGTCGAACGTCCCGGCGGTGCTCCTGTTCAAGCCGCTGATGGAGGTCATGCCGCAGAAGGAGCTGGCGTGGCTGGCCCTGTCGATGTCGAGCACCCTGGCCGGGAACCTGACCGTGCTCGGGTCGGTGGCGAACCTCATCGTCGTCGAGAACGCGCGCCGCGCGGGGACCGAGCTGGGCTTCGTGGAATACCTCAAGGTCGGCGTCCCGCTGACGATCGTCACGACGCTCGTCGGCGTCGCCTGGCTGTCGCTGGTCCATTATTGAGGGGAAAGGGCAGGATCATGGTCGAAGCCGATGTATCGGAACCCGACTCGCACGTGCGTCACCCGCAACCGACGAGCCTCCGCGCACTCGACGGCCTGAACGTCTTCCTCGCGGACGTACGGGACGGGATGGGGCCGTTCCTGGGCACATTCTTGCGCGATCAACATCAATGGGACACGGGCCGGGTCGGGATCGCGCTGGCGGCGTCGCAGATCGGGACGGTGCTGGCCCAGACCCCGGCCGGCGCCCTCATCGACCGCATCCGATGGAAGCGATGGGCGGTCGCGATCGCGGCGGTGATCGTCGCCTCGGGCTGCGCCGTGATCTACATGGTGCCGACGCTCGCGGTGGTCGTCGCCGCCCAGACGGCGATCGGGGTCGCGGCGGCGATCTTCCCCCCGGCCGTGGCGGCGCTCACCCTGGGCCTGGTCGGCCGGGCGGCGATGCCGAGGCGCACCGGGCGGAACGAGGCGTTCAATCACGGCGGCAACGTCGTCGTGGCGGCCCTCATGGGCGGGGCGGCCTACCTGCTCGGCTACGGTGCGCTGTTCGTCCTCGTCGCCGTCATGGCCGCCGCCAGCGCCTCGGCCGCCCTCCTGATCCGCGAGGGCGACATCGACCACGAGCTCGCCCGAGGGGCCGACGATGGCGACGGGACGGATCATGAGGCCGTCGGCATCGTCGAGCTGTTCAAGGATCGACGGATCGCGATCTTCGCCGCGTCGGTCGTGCTGTTTCACTTCGCCAATGCCGCGATGCTGCCGCTGGTCGGCCAGAAGTCGAGCGATGGCTTGAAGGACGGCGCGGCGGTCTTGATGTCGGCCTGCATCATCGCGGCGCAGGTCGTGATGGTGCCGGTGGCGCTCGCGGCCAGTCGACTGGCGGCGACCTGGGGTCGCAAGCCGGTCTTCCTGATCGGATTCGCGGTCTTGCCCGTCCGCGCGTTGCTCTACTGCCTGGGCACCAACCCGTATTACCTCGTCGGCGTCCAGCTCCTCGACGGCATCGGCGCGGGGATCTTCGGCGTCGTCTCGGTGCTGGTCGTGGCCGACCTGACCAAGGGGACCGGCCGGTTCAACCTGACGCAAGGCGCCCTCGCCACGGCGACCGGGATCGGCGCCGGGCTGAGCAATCTCCTGGCGGGTTTCGTGGTGAAGGAGGCCGGCTTCGACGCCGGCTTCGTCATGCTCGCGGCCATCGCCGCGGTCGCGGCGGTCTTCTATGCGGTGGCCATGCCCGAGACGCGCGAAACCTCGGGCGTCGCGGAGGAATCCCCATCGATTCATGGCCTGCCGGCCATCACCGGTCCCGATTTTTCTTGATGAGAGGAGGAGCGTACGCCATGAGCCAGACGGATCATCCCGTCGTCGTCGTGGTCCCCGGAGACCTGCACCTGACCGAGCCCGACCTCGACAACGCCCGGGCGGCCTTCCGGGTGATGGAGGACGTCAACCGGTTGATCCGACCGGATTTCGTCCAGTTCATCGGCGACAACGTCCAGGACGCGACCGAGTCGCAATTCCGCCTCTTCGACGAGATCCGCGGCCGGCTCGAGGTCCCGCACCATGCCATGATCGGCGACCACGACGTGAAGGACGACCCCTCGGCGGAGGGGTTCCGGCGCCACGTCGGCGAGCCGTACGGGGCGATCTCGTTGCGCGGGTTTGCGTTCATCCGCCTCAATACCCAGGAAATTCGGCCCGTGGGCCTCTCCGCCGAGCAGGTCGATTGGTTCCGCGGCGCGGTCGATACCGCACTGGCGAGGGGTGATCGCGTGTTGGTTTTCCAGCACAATTACCCGTATCAGATCTGGGAGGGCTTCGATGGGCCGGGGATCGACGACTGGCGCGCGATCGTCCAGACGCGTCGGATCGAGGCGATCGTCTGCGGTCATACTCATTACTGGCAGGTCGCCAACGACGGCCGGAACGTCGCGATCGCGACCCGATCGATCGGCGACCCCGAAGGCGGGTCGCCGGGATATGCGCTGCTCTACGCGTGCGGCGACGACCTGTCCGTGATCTACCGATCGGTCGAGGATCGCGGGCCCGTCGTGCTGGTGACCCACCCGCGCGAACGGCTGCTGGCGACCGGCCCCCGGCACATCGTCGGCGGCCCCGACCGGGTCGATGTCCGCGTCTGGTCGGGATCGCTGGTGCTCTCCGTCAAGTACCGCATCGACGAGGGGGCCTGGAGCGCGCTCGAGACCTCGGGCGACGGCCGATGGTCGGGACCATTGCCCGGCAACCGGCTCGCGAAGGGGGATCACTCGCTGGAGGTCGTCGCTGCGGCGGCCGACGAGACCGAGGGCTCCCATCGAATCGGGTTCATGGTCGACCCGACCGGGCGATACACGGCCGTGCCGGAGGCCCGGCCGGTCGTGACATCGACGGCGTTCTGCTGAGGGCCGCCGTCGGTGTGACCAAGGACCGAGGAAGGCGGCCGGTCTTTGTAGGGTGGGTGAAACCCACAGGTGTAAAATCATTGACCGGTGAGTTTCACCCACCCGACGAGCCGGGTCGGAGTTTGGTTGCCAACGAACAAAGGGAGAATTTATGAGCCTTCTCAAGCACAAGAAGCCACACCATGACCGCGAGACCGGGGCAGGTGGGCTTGAAACCAGGACATTGAACGCGGTCGTCCAGGGCTACAACTACAGCCCGAAGGGCGAGATCGAGGGGGCGTTGCTCCGCGAGGGAGACCGGACCGTCCAGGTCAACATCCCGCCCCACCTGGGGATCGCGATCGCCTTGACGGTGCCGGTCGGGCAAACCGTCGAGGCGACCGTCGAACCGGAGCCGAGGTTGCACAAGCATCCGGACGGCGAACACCCGGTCTACCGGCTCGTCGCCCTCAAGGCTGCGGACGGGCGCGCATTTGCCCTCGACGGTCACGGACCCGAGAAGACCGTGACGGTGGAGGGGGTCGTGGGACGTCTCAATTACGCCAGGCACGGCGAGGCCAACGGCGTCGTCCTGGAGAGCGGCGACTTCCTGCACCTGAAGCCGGACGGCATGAAGCGCGTGGGGCTGGGCGTCGGGCAGCCGATCCGGGTCGAGGGTCGTGCGTGCCTCACACCGATGGGGACGCGAGCGATCGAGGCGGATGTCGCCAATGGGATTGCCTTGGGGCCGAAGAAGTCGGGCCGCTGAAGGGATTCCTTCGCTCCGGGCGGAATGGCCCCGATCCCGCCGGGGGCATTCCGCTCAGGAGTCCGAGTTGGAGCGGGAAAAGTGAGTGAAATCCAGGGAATATCAACGATTTTCGCCGTCGGAACAGGAGATGCTTCAGGTTGGAACATCGGCCGTAGAGATGCGTCGGATTCTAAAGCGAAAACCACGGCCGACCAGGTCCGGGCCTGATCCCGGGGAGGTATACCGATGAGTCACTCGGCATTCGATGTCCTGATCGTCCCGGTGCTCTGGACGACGTTTGGTGCGTACGTCGCCGGTGCCGCGATCTTCGTCGTGAAGCAGTGGGTCGATGCCTTGGTCGGCCGCCTGGGCCGCGCCTCGCAGGCGTTCAAGGCGGCCCGCGGGGCCGATCGCGATCGACGGGCTCGCGCCCGCCTGTCGGCCGTCCATGGAGTCGGTTCAATCGGTTGAATCATTGATGCGTCTCTTCGCCGATCGCGGGGATTGGGCCGAGCTGGCCGCCCAAACCGCGAACGACGGCCCGACCGCCGATCGAATACCCGGCTCGTCGATGCAGAAGACCACGGGCGCGAATTCAGAGCGGAGAGATCGGCCCACCCGATCCACAAAGCACACAAGAAAAGGGAAGATCGAATTCTTTCGGTTCGCTCGTCGGCGGGACCGGCCTACCCTCACCGCGAGGGGGTGTCTAGGTGCGTGAGCGTCGCCTCGGCCTCGCGGGCGAGGAGTTCGAAGTCGATCCAGTCCCAGATATAGGCCCATGGGCCGGTCCACGCGATCGGGTCCCGGCCGAATCCGGGGCTTTTTCGGGCCCTGAGATCCCGGACCTTCTCCAGCCAGTGCCGGGCCTCGGCGGTGTCACCGACGCCATGGTAGGCCATCACAAGCATCGGCCAGGTCGTCGACACGCTCGACCAGTCGGCATGTTCGAGGGCCACGGGCAGGATGGTCGCGATCGCTTCGCGATACTGGCCGGCTCGATACCGGGCCAGGCCGATGGCCGGACGGATCTCGAACGATTGCGGGCTCTGCTCGCCGGCGCGTTCGGCCGCGGCGATCGCGTCGGCGGGGGAGATCCCCGAGTCGGGGGCCAGCATGCTCGCCAATGCGAGTTGCCAGGCCCTCCGGCCGGCCTTCGACTCGGTGATCGCATGCCGCATCGAAGTGCAGAGGCGACGATAGCCGGCGGCATCGCCGGCCATGAGCAAGACCCGGGCGCTATTCAGGCGGCCCGCGGTGCTGCCGGGGAAGAGCCGCCGGTGCTCATCGTGGTCGACGACCAGGTTCGACCATCGGCCCAGCTTCCAGTCGAGCTGGGATTTCTCCTCCAGCAACGCGCCATCTCCCGGGTCGGCCCGGATGGCCCGCCGGTAGGCGTCGAGCGACTCGTCCCAGCGGCCCACGAGGGACAGGTCGCGGGCGCTTGCCGCGTCCTCCGAGAGCGACCAGACCCGGGCGATCCGGTCCGTCCCGCCGGTCACGGCGCATCGGCCGTCGGGCGCGAACGCGACCCCCAACATCCCGCCGCCGAAATCGCCGGGGAAGCGGTGCAACTCGCGGCCGGATTCCAGGTCCCAGTACAGGAGGCGATTTCGGGGCCCGCCGGTGAGGGCCCTCCGGCCGTCGGCCGAGATCGCGATGCCGCGGATCGTCGCCCACTGGCCCCATAGCGTGCGCAGCCTCCGGCCCTCGACGATGTCCCACTCGATCAGGCAGCCGTCGTCGCCGCCGCTGAGCGCGCGTTCGACCGTCGGGCGCGATGGCGACGCTCCAGACCCGCCCGTGATGACCGGTCAGGGGTGCGTGGATCGCGCGGCCGGCGGCGATGTCCCAGACGCGCACGGTCTGGTCCTCGCCGGTGCTGACGGCCCGTTGGCCATCGCGGCTGACATCGAGGCCGATGATCTCCCCGCGGTGCCCCTCCAGGCGGAACCGCTCGGTGCGGCCCTCCAGGTCCCAGACTCGCAGGATCCCGTCGTCCCCCCCCGACACGAGGGCCTTGCCGTCGGGGGTCAACGCCACGTCGTGGATCCGGCCTCCACGGCCGTCGAGCGTGCCGACATTCGTCCCGTTCTCGAGGTCCCAGAGGTAGACCAGGCCGTCATTGCAGCCGACCGCACCGAGGCGGCCATCCGCCGAGATCGCCGCGGCATTCAGGTATTTCGGGTGCGCGAATGGAGGAAAGATTTCGGTGCCGCGGGACATGTCCCAGAGCCTGGCCGTGCCGTCACCCCCGACGGTCAAGGCCCGCTTGCCGTCCGGCGCGACGGCGACGGATTCGACGATCCCCTGATGGCCGCGGTAGGCGAGGATCTCGCCATTGCCGCGGCGCAAGTCGCCGCGGCCGATGGCATGGAGCAGCGACCGGAAGCCGGGATGCGCATGCAAAGGGCGGAAGTGGGGGTTGGTGCCGATCGTGAAGGCCAGGTTATATTCCTCGGTCCGCAGTCCGGCCAGCAAGGCCCGGCCGAGCGTGTCGACGACCAGCGCGGCAACCCGCTCGGCCTCGTCGGCATCGAGCTCGCCCGGCTTGTGTCCCTCATCCGGCCGGGGGAAGCAATCCGCCAGGTCCATCGCGACCTGAAAGAGCCGCTCGGGCTCGCCGGGGTTGATCTCGCGCCTCGACAGGGCCGTCGCGACGGCCTCGGCCGCCCGGCCGGTCCTCCTCTGGAGCGCGCCCTGCTGGGAATAGAGGGCGTCGAGCGAGCCCTGGATCTCGCGATTGGCCGGGTCCCGTCTCAGGTTCAGGCGATCGGCGTCGATCGCGCGGCGGAAGGTGGCCTCGTCGGTCCGGGCTTCTCGGAGGTCGGCCAGTGACTTCTCGGCCTGTCCGCGGGCCAGGTCGGCCTCGATCCGCATCGCGCCTCGCGCCGGGCCGAGATCATCGTGCCGACGACCACCACGAGGCCCATCACCGCGACGGCCGCCGCGAGGGACGCCGCCAGCGGGTTCCGCCGGCTCCATCTCCAGAGCTGCTCCACCGGTCCGGTCCGGCGAGCCCGGATCGCCTCGCCCGCCAGGAAGCGTCGCAGGTCCTCCGACATCGCGGAGGCCGACGCGTAGCGGGCCGAGGGTTCTTTCGCCATCGCCTTCAGGACGATCGTCTCCAGGTCGCGCGGGATCATCGGGTCGATCGAGCGGGGACGCGGAGGCTCGGCGTTGCGCACCTGCTCGATCAGTTCGAGGCGGTCGGTCGAACTCGAACGCCGGGCGGAGCGTGAGCAGCTCGTACAGGGTCAAGCCCAGGGCGTAGATGTCGGCGCGGCCGTCGCCCTCGCCTCGGAACCGCTCGGGGGCCATGAATCGCAGCGTGCCCAGGATGTCGCCGGACTCCGTCAGGCTGTTGTCTCCCGACTTCGCCAGCCCGAAGTCGGCGATCCAGGCGACGCCGTCGGTGTCCAGGAGCAGGTTCGCCGGCTTGATGTCGCGGTGGACGATCCCCCGGGCATGGGCATAGGCCAGCCCCCCGGCCACCTGCCGGCCGATCTCCGCCACGCTCCGGAAGAACGGCTGCCGACGCCCCGCGGACCCGGACATCGCGATCGAGCCGCCCCCCGGCCACACGGCCGAGGATGCCGTGACCGTCGAGACAGCCGGTCCGGGATGATCGCCGGCCCCGTCCCCGGCGATCGGGCCGAATCCCTCCGTGGCCGTGCAAGCCATTCCGCCCGGCCCGGGCGCCAACGTCTCGCCGATGAACGCTTCCGTCAGGAGCGACCGGGCCATCCGATCGACCGAACGGGTCTCGGGGGCCGATCGGGCCGTCGCGACCGTCTCCTCGCCCCTGCGATCGGCCGGGCCGTCCCCGGGAGCGACGACCGGGCCGACCTCCGCTTGCGATCGGTCGCGAAGACTTTCAACCCCTCGATGACCAGGTCCAGCCCCTGACCCCGGATGAATTGCATGGCGTAAAAGACCGAGTCGCCCTCCTCGCCGACCTCGAAGACCGGGACGATGTTGGTGTGGTGGAGCTGGGCCGCCGAGCGGGCCTCGCGGCGAAATCGCTCCAGCGACCGGCCATCCCGCTTCATCGCCATGGGGAGGATCTTGAGCGCCACCGTACGCCCCAGCGAGACCTGCTCGGCCTCGTAGACGACGCCCATGCCCCCGCGACCGATCTCGCCGATGATCCGGAAATCGGCCAGTCGGTCCGGGCAGGGTGGCGAGGCTTGGGGCATCCCGGGGGGGGCGAATGCCTGCTCGACCCGCTCGACCCGCTCGACCTGCTCGACCTCGACCAGGGCCGGGAACAGCTTGCGGATCGCGTCCTCGATCCCAGGACAGCGATCGACGTATTCTTGAAGGGCCGGCCGTTCGCCCTGGCGGAATCGCTCGACGAACTCCTCGGCCAGCTCGTCGAAACGCGCATAGTCCGATGTGTTCTGGAGATCGGCCATCGGTCAAAGCTCCTCGAAGCCATGGGGGAGGGTCGACAGGATCTCCCGGAGTCGCGTCAATGCGCGGAAATAGCGCTTGGCCCCGGTCGCCGGGTCGATCCCCAGGATGGCCGCCGCCTCGGACCGAGAGAGCTGCTCGAAGTGGCGCAACGCCAGGATCTCGCGGTCGATCGCCTCCAGGCCATTCAACGCCTCCTGGACCATGGCGACCCGCTCGGCCCGCTGGGCGGCCTGGGAAGGCGACGTGCCCCGACCGACCAGCATCAGGGCCAGGCCGACGGAGCTGGCACCCGGGATCGGATGATGATGCAAGGGAATCTCCAGGCCCGCATCGCGCATCCGGGTGCCAAGGTGCTGCCGATGGGCGATGGCCAGGCGGCGGCCGACGTGGAGCCGCATCCAGAGGAACGGCCGGAGTCGGGGCGCCGCCAGATAGGAGACCAGATCGCGGCTCACGTCGAGATAGGCCTCCTGCAAGATGTCCGAGGCATCCAGTCGCGACCGGAGACGAGCATCGATGGCGCATGTCCACCATCCGGAGTAGCCGCTCGCGATAGCGGCCATACAGGTCCACGAGTGCCCCGGGACCCGCCGCACGCAGCCGTTGCAGTTCCACGTCCGTCTCGTCCTGTTCCCCATCGAGCATGGAAGTCCCTATATCTTTAAATCTGCGCACCCTGGCGCGACCGAGACCGGACCTGGGCGATTTTCCCTGTCGATCGTCGGGGGCGATAGCATGGGAAGATTGCAAAAAATGGGCAATATTCAATTCGGAGCGATCCGGGACCAGGGGCGTGACTTTGCCGGCCGGATCGAGGAAAACAGGCACGATGAACCCCATCGTACCAGCTTAGAGTCGATCCCAGTAGGGGGGGTGAAACCCACCGAATGCCTTGTCGCCGAACGACTTGGTGGGTTTCACCCACCCTACAAAGACTCCTACTGGGATAGGTCCTTAGGGGGTTCCCCGTACGAGACATTCGCACTCTCACAGGGATTTCGGATCGCGGATTGCGTCCGTATCCTCGGGCGGGGCCGCCTTGACCGGCTCCGCGAAGGCGGTGAATGCCGACGGCGGCCTGATTCTCACATCCCATGCTCCGAGGAGAAGACATGCGTCACGTCCACGTGTTCGCGGCGGTCGCGATGGCGATCTCAATGGCCTCTTTCGGGGCGAGCGCCAGGAGACGAAGCCGGAGTTCACGGTCCCGGATGACGTCGCGTTCCGCACGGCCGACATCATGAGCGAAGGCACGCGCATCGCCGCGGAGGTGTTCGCCCCGAAGGCTCCCAAGACCGAGAAGCTGCCGACGATCGTGATGGGCCATGGCTGGGGGGGACCGCGGCGATGCTCCGGCCCGATGGCGTTGCGTTCGCCAGGGCCGGCTACCTGGTCGTCATCATCGACTATCGCGGCTGGGGCAAGAGCGACTCGCGGCTGATCTCGGCGGGCAAGCCGATCGAGAAGAAGGACGGCAAGCTGGTCGCCGAGGTCAAGGAGGTCCGCGAGGTGGTCGACCCGATCGACCAGACGACCGACATCCTCAACGCGATCCACTGGGTCGTGGGCGAGAAATCATGCGACCCCGAACGGATCGGCCTGTGGGGGTCGTCGTACGCGGGCGGCCACGTCGTCTACGTCGCGGCCCGCGACCCGAGGGTCAAGGCGTTTGTCAGCCAGGTCGGCGCGATGGACTCGCGCTGGTCCATCGCGAATCCGCAGATCAAGGCATACACCTTCGGCCAGGCCACCGCGGACCCACGGTAAGCTCGACTATCCCAAACCCGGCGCGAAGTTCGGCACACTGGTCGGACAGCCGGTCATGGAGAAGCTCGCGACCTACGCGCCCATCGAAGACATCGGCCGATGCAAGGACTGCGCGAAGCTGTTCATCATCGCCGAGAACGAAGAACTGTTCGACAACAAGGATCACGCGATCCTGGCCCATGAGCGGGCCACCGGAGTCAAGAAGCTCGTGACCATCAAGGGCATCAAACACTACGGCGTCTACTACGAGGCCCGCGACCGGGTCCAGAAGGAAGCCATTTCCTGGTTCGATGAGCACCTGAAACGCTAGCCGAGCGGTCAATCCGGTAATCGGGCGAATATCCGGCCACGAGTAGCGAATGGCTCTTGTCGGAGCTGTCCGTCGTCGATATATTCGGTGACGGATATTCGATGCCGGAGGATGATCCATGGCGAAGTCGAAAGGGCCGTCGAACCCGCTGGCTTTGGCGGTGCTCGTGCTGTTGTTCGAGCGGCCGATGCACCCATACGAGATCGCGGCGACGCTGCGGATCCGGAACAAGGGGGGGAGCATCAAGCTCCGTTACGGCTCGCTGTACACGGTCATCGAGGGCCTGGAGCGTGAGGGCCTGATCGCGGTGAAGGAGACGGTCCGCGAGGGCCGCCGGCCGGAGCGGACGATCTACGCGATCGAGCCGGCCGGGCTGGAGCGGATGCGGGCGTGGCTCCGCGAGCTGCTCGGGACGCCGATGAAGGAATATCCGCAGTTCGAGGCGGCGTCTCGCTCATGCCGGCGGTCCCGCCACCCGAGGCGGTCGCCTTGCTCGAAGGCCGGGTGCGGCGCCTGGGCACGATGGCGGAGGAGATTCGCGCCGGGATCGAGATCACGACGAAACGCGTCGAGCGGTTTCTGCTGGTCGAGTGGGATTATCGGCTCGCGATGGTCGAGGCCGAGCGGCAGTTCGTCGAGGACCTCCTCGCGCGGATCGCGGAGGACGAGGCGTACACGCGGATCTGGAAGGGATTCCACGCCGACCCCGGTCGAGGTGCGTCGGAGCCGGGTCCGGACCCGTCGTGATCGGGCCCGAGATCCGAGGGCGAAAGCCGGAGGATTGAGAGGGAGTGTAAGGCCCCCGGCTCGGTGCGTCACCACCGCGCCGGGAGGCAGGACCCTGAGTCGGTTCCGCGGGGCGAAACCTGGGCCTCAAAGCCAGCCGGTGCAGGTTACCAGGTGGAGCTCCGAAGGGCCAGCCGTGCGCGCGGCCGGCCGGGAATCGAGCCGATTTCCAGTCTCGAAAGGAGCTTCGCGATGGCGGAATCGCCGTTTCATGTCGTTATCATCGGCGGGGGCATCGGCGGCCTGTGCCTCGCCCAGGGCCTGAAGAAAGCGGGCATCGACGTCGCGGTCTTCGAGCGCGATCGCACGCCGACGTCCCGGTTTCAGGGCTATCGCATCCGCATCAGCCCGCGAGGGGGCCGGGCGCTGCAAGACTGCCTGCCGTCCGAGCTCTGGGAGACCTTCACGGCAACGTGCGGAAAATCGCACAATTCGTTCCGCTTCCTCACCCACAGGATGGTGGAGCTCCTCCGCGCCGAGATACCGGTCGGCGACGAGAGCCGGCGCAACTACTCGGCGAGCCGCATCGCGCTGCGACGGGTGCTGCTGACCGGGCTCGACGACATCGTGCATTTCGACAAGGCGTTCGCCCGATACGGCCAGTCGCCCGATGGCCGCGTCACGGCGTTCTTCGAGGATGGGACCTCGGCCGAAGGAGACATCCTGGTCGCGGCGGACGGCGGGAATTCGCGGGTCCGCAAGCAGTTCTTGCCCGAGGCCCGGCGGGTCAACACGGGCATTCGCGCCATCGGCGGCAAGGTCATCCTCACCCCGGAGACGCGCCCGACGATCCCCGGGGCCTTGCTCCAGGGGCCGACGCTGGTGAGGGCGCCGGCCGGCTGCGCCATGTTCCTGGCCGTCCACGAGCCCGGTCGCCTGACCGATGCGTCGGCGACGAACGGAATCGCGACGGGCCCCATCCCCGGCCTCCATCACGATGAGACCGAGGGCTACCTGATGTGGGCGCTGAGCGGCCGCGAACGATCGGGATTCCCCTCGGAATCCGGTCAGATGGATGGCTCGGCGCTGCGGGAGTTCGCCCTGAGGGTGTGTTCGGGCTGGCATCCGGACTTCTCGCGGATGATCCGCATGACCGACCCGTCCACCATCGGCTTGATCTCGATCCGGACCTCGGTCCCGGTCGATCCTTGGCAGACCGGGAGGGTTACCCTGATCGGCGACGCGATCCATAGCATGACCCCCTACCGGGGCATCGGCGGCAATGTCGCCCTGCGCGACGCCAGCTTGCTCTGCCACAACCTGGCCGCGGCCCGGCGCGGGGAAATGCCCCTGCTCCAGGCCATCCACGAGTACGAGGCCGCCATGCTCGAGTACGGCTTCAACGCCGTGCGTGAGTCTCTACAGGCCGCCGAACAAGCCCATTCGAACAACGCCGTGGCGCTGATCCTCGGCAATGCGATGTTCCGGTTCGTCAATGCCGTCCCGTCGCTCAAGGTCCGGATGTTCCGCCGGAACGCGGAGAATTGAAGGCCGGGGTTATGGTCCTCGCCCCGTCTCCGCTCGCCGACCTCCTTCCTGAAACGCCCTGTCGCCCGCGTCGGTGGCGACGAGGTCATTTTTCCCTGGGGATCCCGAAAGGAGCCCGATCATGAGACTGAATCATCTCAACCTGACCGTCTCGGATGTCTCCCGGTCGCGGGAATTCTTCGAGACCTATTTCGGCTTCCGATGCGTCGTGGAGCGGGGCCGCAACGCGATCGCCGTGATGGTCGACGAGTCGGGATTCATCTTCACCCTGAGCAACTTCGAGAAGGCGACCGAGGTCGAGTACCCCGGCGCCTTCCACATCGGCTTCATGCAGGAGAGCCGGGAGCGCGTGGACGAGATCTATGAACGATTGAAGGCCGACGGATACGACATGAAGCCGCCGCAGGAATTCCACGGGGCCTGGACGTTCTACTTCCACGCGCCGGGCGGCTTCCTCGTCGAGGTGGGATATCAACACAAGGGCGGGTTCGGGCCATGAGCCCTCCCGCCCCCGGCTCGAACGGTGCGCCAGCCCCCGGAGGAATTTGCGGAGGAGACGTGTCACGCGCGCCCGTTCCGAGTAGGATCTGAGAAGAGGCACCGTCCCGGCGATGGCCCGGGACGGTTACGGACAGCATCGTGGGTCGAGGGAGAACGGTACTCATTTCAACGGACGCATCGCGCCAGGGAGATGGATCATGAGTCGCTACCGCCGTCGTGAGTTCCTCGCGGACGTGGGCCGGGGCATGCTGGTCGCCAGCGTCGGCCCGGGGATCGCCCTGGACCTGGGCCTGGCCCCGGCCGCCCTGGCCGCGGAGGATGCCGGACGCTTGACGTTCGGGCCGATGGAGCCGCTGGTGTCCTTGATGCAGGAGACGCCCGCCGATCGGCTGTTGCCGGCCGTCGTCGAGCGGATGAGGGCCGGGACCGACCTCCGCCAACTGGTGGCCGCCGCCGCGCTGGCCAACGCCCGCAGCTTCGGCGGCCAGGATTATGATGGCTATCACGCGATCATGGCACTGGTGCCGTCGTACCACATGGCGTGTGAATTGCCCGAGGCGCAGCGGGCCTGCCGGTCCTGAAGGTCCTCTACCGCAACACCAAGCCACATTCAAGAAATGGGCGGTCGGAACCACGAGGCCCTCCATCCCGTCGAGCCGGCCGCCGTGCCCGCGGGCGTTGCGGGGGCGGAAGCCCTGCGGGCGGCGACGCGTCGCCAGGACATGGATGCGGCCGAGCGGGCCTTCGCGGCGCTGGCGAGCGGGCCGCTCGACGAGGCCTACAACGACCTCCAGCTCGTCGTCCAGGATTACGTCGACGTCCATCGGGTCGTGCTGGCCTGGCGCTCCTGGGCCCTGCTCGACTTCACGGGCAAGGAGCACGCCCACACGCTGCTCCGCCAGTCCGTGCGGTTCTGCGTGGACGAGGAGAAGAGCCTCCATCGGTACAAGAACCAGAGCGAGGAGGCGCTGCGGGCGCTCCTGCCCAAGCTGCTCGACCGCCGCGGCCTGGCGAGCCGATCCCCGGGTGATCGCCGGCCGGACGACGCCTGGATCGAGCGGATGAGCCAGACCATCTATGCCTCTCGGCGGGATCAGGCCGCCGAGGCGGTGGCGGAGGCCCTCGCCGATGGGGTCGCGCCCGAGGTCGTCGGCGAGGCGATCTCGATGGCCGCGAACCAGCTCGTGCTCCACGATCCCGGCCGTCGCAAGGCGGACTCGCCCGCCAAGCCGATCGGGAGCGTCCATGGCGCATCGGTCGGCGTGCATGCCTCCGACGCCGCCAACGCCTGGCGGAACATCGCGCGGGTCAGCGACCGCCGCAACACCTACGCCAGCCTGATCGTCGGGGCCTATCACACGGCCGGTCAGTCGGCGGGCCTCAATCCGCAGGGGTACCCGTTCGCCGAGCACCGCGAGAAGATCCGCGATGTGGCGCCCGAGGCCTTGCTCCCCGAGGCGGAGTCCGCCATCAAGGCGAACGACCAGGCGCGCGCCTGCGTGCTGATCCACCGATACGGCGAGCTCGGTCGCCCGGAGCGTCCCGTCTTCGACCTGATGCTCCGCTACGCGATCAGCGAAGAGGGGCGCTCCACGCCGAGAAGTACTACCGCACCGTGACCGAGGAGTTCGCGACCACCCGACCGGCCTTCCGATGGCGGCAACTGGCCGCCCTGGCCCGCGTCACGGCCAGCGAATACGGGCACCCGGCGCCGGGCGTCGCCGAGGCGCGCCGGCTGCTCAAGGTCGAGAGCCTGGGGTAGTTTAATAAGCGTTGCATGGAGGACTTAGGTTTTCCGCGGGTCGGGGGACGGAGCCCCCTCTTACCTCGGGCGGATTTGTAGGAGCCGGCTCCGTCCGGCGACCTCCGGCCCACACCGGCGACTTAACTTCTCCATGCAACGCTCAGTAACGGTCGTTCAAACCGGCTTTGCCGCGAAGAATCCACGCGCCTGTGCCAGCAACTCGCCCTCGGTCAGGTGATGCTCATCGACCAGGATCGTGCCGACGATGTGCCCGGCCAAGTCCGGATGATTGTGCTTCAATTCGGACAAAAGATGCTCCATGGCGCTGCTCTCGCCGGTGCCGCTGCCGAAGATGAGGATCTGGTCGGCGCCACGCAAGGTCGCGGCGACGGCTTCGTAATAGCTCTTTCGCTCCGGTTCCCGCCTGCCGTCGGTCTCCGGGTTCTCGGAGCGCAGGTGCCGTCCGTAACCGTGGGGGTCGTAAGGCACGAGCTTCTCGGGGACGGCGCCTTGCCACTCGGTGCGGTAGATCTTCGCCTCCTGATGGTCGATGGAGACGATCACGTGGACGTTCGAGCCGAACTCTGAGGGCTCGCGGTCTCGCCGGACCGTTCCAGAAATCGGCGAATGGCATGCAGGTCCTCGGAGCCGACATCCTTGTGTTTGGGGGCGTGCAAGAGCAATGTCTCCCCGTCCCGCGTGACCTTGACGGTGCCGTTGTGATCCTCGGCGACGTCCCCCAGGGCGGCGAGCAGCGACCGCACGTCGTGCCACTCCAGGTTGTGGGCCGCCGGCTGGCGGAAGATCGCGTCGTAGGTCTGCTGGTGCCGCCCGTTCAAATCGGCGGGTGCCTGGTGGCTCTCTCGAGTCGTCATGGTTCTTCCCTCGCAGGTGTCGTGTTCAACGTTTGCCTCCCGCCCGGGCATCACGTCGGCATCTTCAGCGTTTCCAGGTCGCACTCCGGGCCGACTCGACGCACAACTTGGCCTTCGGTGCCTTGCGCACGTCATAGACCAGCCCCACGGATTCCAGCAGGCGGATCAGGTAGTAGCTCACATCGATCTCCCACCAGCGGAAACCCTGGTGGGCGCTGCTCTGGTAATGGTGGTGGTTGTTGTGCCAGCCTTCGCCGAGCGTGATCAGGGCCACGAAGAGGTTGTTCCGGCTGGCGTCGGCCGTCGCATAGGGCCGTCGCCCCCACAGGTGACAGGCCGAGTTCACCAGGAAGGTTGCGTGGTGTGACAGTACGGTGCTGACGAAGAAGCCCCAGACCAGGCCGGCCCAACCACCGAGGAGGAAGCAGAGCCCGGCCAGGGCGACCGGGGGCAGCCCGTGATAATTGTCCAGCCAGCGGAGTTCCGGGTAGCGGATCAGGTCCCTGACCGCTTGCGGGTCCGTGGATTGGGACTTCGGCGAGAAGACCCAGCCGATGTGGGACTGCCAGAGGGTGTGGGCGACCGGCGAGTGCAGGTCTTGCGGTGTATCCGAGGTGCGGTGATGGTGACGGTGCTGCGCCGCCCACCAGATCGGTCCCCGCTGCAAGGCACTGCACCCCAGCACGGCCAAGACGAACTGGAACGCCCGGCTCGTCTTGTACGTGCGATGGGCGAAGTAGCGGTGGTACCCCGCGGTGATGCCGACCATCTGGAGGAAGTAGACCAGCCCGCAGAGGGTCAGGCTGAGCACATGCACGCCGGTGAAGAATACACCCAGGCAGGCGACATGAATCAGGCCGAACGCCACCGCACCCGCGATCCGGAGAAGGGGAAGGGTGGGCTCGGCGCGGGAGATCCTCGACTCGCCAATGGAAGCCGACCGTCGCGTCAATGCCGTGTCGTTCATCGAACCCTCCGGACTGAGAGTCTGTCCCGCGAGGCCATTTCCGAGCCCCGAAGGGGGCGCAAGGACGTAGCCGGGGGCGTCAGCCTCTGAAATATGAGCAATATAAGAAATCGTCAACCAGTTCCGCCGCGAGGTTGGCTGCGACTTTTGGAACAACGGGTGGGAAAGGCCCGAACCCGCGCCGGCTTGTGGTGATCGGTCATTCCATTTGATCGACCGGCGAGCGAGGGAGAATCATCGGAGGTCATCAGGGTCGGATCGTTGGAAAAAAAAGCCGGCGTGGTCAACGACACTCAGGTCCTCGACCGCGCCGGCTTACTCTTCGACGGACCACCCGGAATGGCCGGGCTGTCCTTCGTGATAGTCATCCGACAGTTTCAAATGATTTCCGGGCGCCGACTCTCGCTGATCCCATGGCGACTCCCGCCAATCATCTATTTATGGTACGCGCGGCGGTGAGAGAAAAGCAAGTCTATTCGTGTTCCGCACGGTATTTCTCGTCGGTCTCAACCCGCGGGCTTTACGTGGTGGTCATCGTTCCAGAGGAGGATGGCCGGGTCTTCCCGGTTATGCTCGTAGCCCACGATGCTCAGCGAGGCCGTACTGAGCACGAGGTGCTCCGCGTCCACCGCCGCCAGGCCCATCCATCGCGCGGCGAGGATGCGGGAGAAATGGGCGTGGCCGAAGATGAGGACGCGGCCGCCATCGGCGCGCAGTCGGGCGACCACGCGGTCGGCACGGGCACCCACTTCCGCGATCGGCTCCCCCCCGGGGCAGCCGTCGCGGAAGAGGTACCAGCCCGGCCGCCCGATGCGGATGTCGGCGGTGAGCCGGCCTTCGTACTCGCCATAATCCCACTCGAGGAGGTCCGGGATCACCTCGGCGACGGCGGCGAAGCCCGCCAGCTCGCAGGTCCGCCTCGCCCTCTGTAGCGGGCTGACCAGGACCTCAGTAAACGTGATCCCCGCGAGCCGTCCTCGCAGCCTCCGTGCGTTCTCCTCGCCCCGCCCGGTCAGGGGGATATCGGTCCGTCCCGTATGCTGGCCGGTCAGCGACCACGCCGTCTCCCCGTGACGGGCCAGGTAGACATCGGGGAGCACGTCTGTTGATACTGGTAAACTCATGTCGTCTCCATGTTGGCAGCGTACTCGCCACGTCTCGCGGCCCGGTTGCACCTCGCCCGGTGCACCAGGGCCTGCTGGGCCGCCTGCACGCGCGACCGATCGCCGTGCCAGATCTCCAGGGCCGGCTGCTGGATGGCGCGGCCGTAGGAGAACGCCAACGCCCAGGGCAGTCGCGACCGGAATCGAACATTCATCGCGTTCAATCGAGCCGAGGCCAGCTCGGGCGATTGGCCGCCCGAGAGGAACGCGATTCCGGGGACGGCGGCGGGGACGGCCCTCAAGAGACTCTTGACGGTGGCGTCGGCCACCTCGTCTACCGTCCCTTGCGAGGGGCAGGTGGATCCCGGGAGCACCATGTTGGGCTTCAGGATCACCGCCTCCAACGCCACCCGTTGGGTGTAAAGCTGGTCGAAGACCGTCCGTAGGACGTCCTCCGTCGCCGCGCGGCAACGCTCCAGGGTATGCTCGCCGTCCATGAGCACTTCCGGCTCGACAACGGGGACCAGTCCGGCCTCCTGGCACAACGCGGCATATCGGGCCAGCGCCTGCGCATTGGCCTCGATGCAGCCTCGGCTGGGAGTGCCGTCGCCCAGGGTGAGGACCGCACGCCACTTGGCGAAGCGAGCACCCATCTGATAGTACTCCTTGAGTCGGAGACGCAGCTTGTCCAGGCCCTCGGTGATCCGCTCTCCGCGATGACCGGCCAAATCCTTGGCACCGGTGTCAACCTTGATGCCGGGGATGATCCCCGCGTCGGTGATGATCTTGACGAACGGCGTGCCATCCTTCTTCTGCTGGCGGATCGTCTCGTCGTAGAGGATCGCACCGCTGATGGACTCGCCGAGGCCGGGCGTGGTCACGAGCAGCTCGCGATAGGCGCGCCGGGCCTCCTCGGTCTGGGGGATCGCCAGCTTGGCGAATCGTTTGTTGCAGGTCGTGGTGCTTTCATCCATCGCCAGCAGACCCTTGTCGTCAACGACCAGCGCCCTCGCGGTTGCTGTGAGCAGTTGGGTATTCATTTGGGGAGGCTCCACTTCCAGTCGCGGATTTCCGGCATGTCCACGCCGTGTTCGTCGATGTAACGCCTGTGCTCGATGAGCTTGTCCTGGAGCTGCTGCTTGAGATAGGCCCCCTTGGACCCGGTCTGCGGCAGGCGATCGATCGTATCCATCACCAGGTGGAATCGATCCATGTCGTTCATGACGGTCATGTCGAAGGCCGTCGTGATGGTGCCCTCTTCCTTGTAGCCGCGGGCGTGCAGGTTGCGGTTGGCACGGCGGTAGGTCAGCCGGTGGACCAGCCATGGGTATCCGTGGAAGGCGAAGATGATGTGCTTGTCCCTGGTGAAGAGCGAGTCGTAATCGATGTCGCTCAACCCGTGCGGTCCCTCGGTGTCGGGCTCGAGCTTCATGAGATCGACGACGTTGACCACGCGGACCTTCAGCTCGGGCAGATGCTCGCGGAGGATGGAGACGGCCGCCAGTGTTTCCAGCGTGGGGACGTCGCCGCAGCACGCCATGACGACGTCCGGCTCGCCGCCCTGATCGTTGCTCGCCCACTGCCAGATGCCGATGCCTTCGGTGCAGTGCTCGACGGCGGCGTCCATGGTCAGCCACTGGGGAGCCTCGTGCTTGCCGCAGACCACCACATTGATGTAGTTCAGGCTGCGCAGGCAATGATCCATCACCGACAGGAGGCAATTGGCGTCTGGCGGGAGGTAGACGCGGACCATCCCGGACTTCTTGTTGATGACGTGGTCGATGAATCCGGGATCCTGGTGCGTGAAGCCGTTGTGATCCTGCCGCCAGACGTGGGACGTCAGCAGGTAGTTCAGCGAGGCGATCTTCCGCCGCCACGGCAGTTCCAGGCTCATCTTCAGCCACTTGGCGTGCTGGGTGAACATCGAATCGACGATGCGGATGAACGCCTCGTAGCTGTTGAACATCCCGTGTCGGCCCGTGAGGAGGTATCCTTCCAGCCAGCCCTCGCACTGGTGCTCGCTGAGCATCTCCATGACGTCGCCGCTGCGCCGAGGAAGACGTCGTTGTCGACCGTCGCGGCTTCCCACTGCCGATCGGTGACTTCGAAGACGGCTTCCAGGCGATTGGAGACGGTCTCGTCGGGGCCGAAGATGCGGAAGTTCCGCGGATCCGCGTTAAGCTCGACGACGTCGCGGAGGAAGCTGCCGAGCACATGCACGTTGCCGGCCTCGACCGCGGTGGGAGCCGGTACGCTGACCGCGTAGTTGCGGAAGTCGGGCATGTGCAGCTCGCGGAGCAGTTGCCCGCCGTTGGCATGGGGATTGGCACCCATCCGCCGGTCGCCCTCCGGCACCAGCTCGGCCAGTTCGGGCAGGAGCGTACCGCGCTCGTCGAAGAGTTCTTCCGGCTTGTAGCTCCGCATCCAGCTCTCGAGCTGTTCGAGGTGTTCGGGAGGCGTCGTGGACGAGATGGAGAGCGGCACCTGGTGGGCCCGGAACGTGCCCTCGACCGGCAGCCCATCGATGAATTTCGGCCCGGTCCAGCCCTTGGGAGACCTGAGGACAATCATCGGCCAGCGCGGGCGTGCGGTGTCGCCGCTGATGCGGGCGTCGTGTTGGATCTGCCGGATATGCTCGACCACTCGATCGAGGGTCTCCGCCATCGCCTGGTGCATCGTCGCCGGGTCGTCCCCCTCGACGAAGTAGGGCGTCCAACCGTAGCCGAGGAACAGATGCTCCAGTTCCTCGTGGGTGATGCGGGCCAGGACGGTCGGGTTCGAGATCTTGAAGCCGTTCAGGTGGAGGATGGGCAGCACCGCGCCGTCGGTGACCGGGTCGAGGAACTTGTTCGAATGCCAGGCGGTGGCCAGCGGGCCGGTCTCGGCCTCGCCGTCGCCGACGACGCAGGCGACGATCAGGTCCGGGTTGTCGTACGCGGCGCCGAAGGCATGGCTGATCGAATAGCCGAGCTCGCCGCCCTCGTGGATCGAACCCGGCGTCTGCGGCGAGACGTGGCTGGAGATCCCGCCGGGGAAGGAGAACTGCTTGAACAGCTTCTTCAGCCCGGCCTCATCCCGGCTGATGTTCGGATAGACCTCGCTGTAGGTGCCCTCGAGGTAGACGTTGCCCACCACCGCCGGTGCGCCGTGGCCGGGGCCGGAGATGTAGATCATGTTGAGGTCATGCTGCTTGATGACCCGGTTGAGGTGCGCGTAAATGAAGTTCTGCCCGGGAGTCGTGCCCCAGTGTCCCAGCAACAGTTGTTTCACATGCTCCAGCTTCAGCGGCTGGCGGAGCAGGGGGTTCTCGCAGAGGTAGATCTGGCCGACGGACAGGTAATTGGCGGCGCGCCAGTAGGCATGGATCTTCCGGAGTTGTTCGGCGTCGAGGGGGCCCTTCTTGTCGGGAGATTGCGGGCCCTGTCCATTGGGGGGCCGGGCGACGCGGGGCTTTTCCGGTGCAAGGGGACTCTTCGGGAGTTCGAGTGTCAACATCGGTTGTCTCCTTACTTGAGGTCAAATTGGATTCGTATCTCAACGCATGTTTAGTAATCTTGGACGATCGCGATCTCGTGACCACGGTCGTGAGACCGTGGTTCGGACGGGGGACCTCCAACCTTGCACGTGAGTGCGATCTTCGCCCCGGATCGGGCTGACGCCCGAGGTTGGAGGACTTCGT
The DNA here is from genome assembly GCA_963777695.1 of uncultured Planctomycetota bacterium. Classification (GTDB taxonomy): domain Bacteria; phylum Planctomycetota; class Planctomycetia; order Isosphaerales; family Isosphaeraceae; genus CAVZRC01. Next base: position 1,994,820 of record CAVZRC010000004.1, on the reverse strand, counting down.
CCCGTCCGAACCACGCACTCACGTGCGTGATCACAGGCCGCGATCTTCCTACGCCTGGTGGCTTCTTGCAAAGCGTCTCATGTTTTGCTCTTCGACAGAGATTCGTAACCCGATATCACATCGAATAATTCTTCATCGATCGAGGTCTGGCGCAGGCGGCGGAACTTCTGATTCAGGCCCTCCATCAGCTCGTCGATGTTCTTCTCGGCGCGCTGCATGGCGGCCAGGCGGCTGGCGTTCTCTGCGGCCAGCGACTCGGCACAAGCCTTGTAGAGCGAGACGAAGAGATACTCCCGGACGAGTGCCCGCAGCGTCCGCTCGCGGTCGCCGAGGACCTCGGGCAGGTTCCTGGTCGGCCAGGGGCGATGGGACAAATCGAGTGCCCACGTTCGATCCAGGGGCAGCAGGTGTTGAATGACGGGCTCATAAGCCGCCCCGGGCATGGGGCGGTTATGGAAGAGGTACATCGAGACGACTTCGCCAGGGGCTTCGCTCTCGACGAGGACCTGCCCGACGAGCGGCGTGATGGCGTTGACGGAAGTCGGGACGGCGAAGAGTCCAGCCGCCGGGAGGCCGGCATCTGCCAGCCGCGATCGAACGCGATCGCCGACCGCCCAGACCTTCTTCTCGCCGGGTATTGGATTGAGTGCTTTCGCGACGAAATCCGCCAGGACATCGTTGAACTGACCGACCAGTCCCTGATCCGAACCGAAGACGATGGCGGTCGCCGACTTCGCTGACGCGTCGGACTTACCCGCCCGGTCAGTCGCGATGTCTTGGTTCCTCAAGCACACTGACAGGCCCAGTTCCACCGTGCGATCGTAGTCGGCCAGCGCCACCACGGATTTCTCATATTGTCCGACGCTCGACGCGGCCAGGGCTTTCATCGATCGGACGACGGATTTCAGGTCGCCGGCCCCGCCGATCTTGCGGCGGAGGCTCGCCAAGGTATCGCTCATGGCTTCATCTCGGGTTCAGGATCGGTTTTCGGCTGGAAGGGCGCGATCGCCTTGCCGACGACTTGCAGGATCGCCGTGCGATCGTCGTCGCTCAACTTGTCATTCGAGGTGAACCGCTTGCGAATCTCGGCCGGGACGTCGGTCGTCGCCTTCCTCAGGGCTTGTTCGGCCTCCCGCATCTTGTCGAGCGGCACAACGTCCAGGACGCCTGCGGTCAACGCGACGAGGATGACGATCTGTTCCGTGACCGACGCCGGTTCGAGTTCCGGCTGGATGAGGATGGAGCGGATTCGTTGGCCGTGGTCGATGACCTTGCGGGTGTGGTCATCCAGCCGGGTGCCGAACTTGGCGAACGATTCCAGCTCGCTGAACTGCGCGTACGCCAGCTTGAGATCGCCCGCCACGGCCCGGTAGGCCGCCGGCTGGGCCTTGCCGCCCACTCGGGAGACCGACTTGCCGACGTCGACGGCGGGGAGGATACCCAGCTCGAATAACGTCGGCGATAGATAGATCTGACCGTCCGTGATCGAGATGAGATTGGTGGGGATGTATGCCGAGATGTTCTGCGCCTCGGTCTCGATGATCGGCAAGGCGGTGAGCGAGCCGCCCTTCAGGTCGTCGCGAAGGTGCGTGGACCGTTCCAGCAGCCGCGAGTGGATGTAGAAGATATCGCCGGGAAACGCCTCGCGGCCCGGGGGGCGGCGCAGCAGCAAGGAGAGCTCTCGATAAGCGCGGGCATGGTGGGTCAGGTCGTCGTAGACGATGAGCACGTCCCGGCCCGCCTCCATGAAGTGCTCGGCGATGCTGGTCGCGGCGTAGGGGGCGATGTAGGCGAGCCCGGGCGCGTCGTTGCCTTCGGTCACGACGACGACGGTGTAATCCATCGCGCCCTTCTCGCGCAGGTTGGCCACGACCTTGGCGACGGATGCCGCTCGCTGGCCGATCGCGCAATAGACGCAGAGCACATCCTGGTCGTGCTGGTTCAGGATGGTGTCGATCGCGATGGCCGACTTGCCGGTCTGCCGGTCGCCGACGATCAGCTCGCGCTGGCCGCGGCCGATCGGGATCAGCGCGTCGATGACGATGAGGCCGGTCTGTAGCGGCACGGAGACGAGCGCGCGGTCCATGATCGGCCGGGCCGGGCGCTCGATGGGCAAACGCTCGCTGGAGGCGACCGGTCCCTTGCCATCGAGCGGGGTGCCCAGCGGGTCGATGACGCGGCCGATGAGTCCATCGCCCACCGGCACGTCCATCACGCGACCCGTTCGCTCGACGGTGTCGCCCGCGTGAAGCTGCTCGCAGGCACCGAGGAGCACGACTCCGATTTCCTCCGCGTCGATGTTGAATGCGATGCCGTAGAGATCGCCGGAGAATTTCACCAGCTCATCGAAGCCGACGCCGGGAAGGCCCGAGACCTTGGCGATGCCGACGGAAACGCTCGTGATCGTCCCCACCTCGCGCGGCGTCAAGTTCGGCGAGAATGCTTCCAGCGCCCGGCTGATCCCGCCGAACGCACGATCGAAAATGCTGTGCAGGCTATCGGTCGATGGATTCAATGGTCCGCCTTTGTGGCCGCGGCCACCGGTGCAGGCCCGTTCTTGGTTTCACGCTTCGACCCGTTCCTGGATTCGACCTTGGGCTCGGGTTTGGCTTCGGCCTTGGGCTCAGGCTTGGCCTCCTTGTGCAGGAGTTCGCCTGCGCTCTTCTCCAGCGTCGCCAGGTAATCCGCGATGCTCCAGGAGACCTTGTGTCCATTGGTGGAGAGATCGATGCCGCAGACCAGATCCGGCGCAGTTTCGAAGTGGAGCTGGGCGTCCGGGGCGAAGGTCTCCTTCACCGCATTCTCGATCGCGCTCTTCTGTGCCGGAGGCAGCTCGAACGAGCTATGCACGCTCACGTGATGGTCCGAGGACTTGAAGGCGGTCTCTAGCTGCTCCTTGGCTGCGCCGGTCAGCGCGCGCACGCGGTCGACGAGCACGTCGCCCATGCGTTCCTCGAGGCTCGCGCCGGCGAGGTCGTTCAGCGCCTTGCGCGTGATGGCGAAGACCTGCTTCTGAGTCCAGCGGACGATCTCCTGGCCCATGTCGCGTCGCTCGCTTTCCAGCGCGGCCTGGCGTTTGGCACGCAAGGCGTCGGCATCCTTCCTGGCTTCGTCGATGAGCCGCTGACGTTCGACCGTGGCCTCGTCCGTGGCCTTGGCCAGCAGCGCCGCACGCTGCTGATCGAAGGCCTCGTTCTTGTGCTGGAAGTCGTCGCGCTCGTTCTGCGCCTCCGACACCTTGGCCTCGGCCTGGGCGAGCTGGGCGGCGATCCCCTTCTCGCGCTCGTCTATGGCGTGGAGGATCGGCTTGTAGAGGAATCGCTTCAACAACCACACCAGGATGAGGAAGTTGATCGCCTGGGCGAGGACGGTGAACCAGTTGATGAGCATCGCTTACTTTCCTGTGGCTTTATCGATGACATGGTGCCAGAACGGGTTGGCGAAGATCAGGATCATCGAGATGACGAGGCAATAGATGGCGATGGATTCGATCATCGCCAGCCCCACGAACAAGGTCCGAGTGATGGTGCTCGAGGCATCGGGCTGCTGTGCCAGCGAGGTCAAGGCCGTCGAGACGGCCTTGCCTTCGCCGATCGCGGGCGCGATGCTCCCCAATCCGATGGTAATCCCGGCGGTGATGATCGAAACGATCGCGATAATCGTCATGCTGTCCATGAGTGTCCTTTCATTGCTGATGGTCGAGGTTCAGGCTTCGCGGGTCCGGGTGGCGGCCGCGATGTAGACGGTGGCGAGGATGCTGAAGATGTACGCCTGCACCATCCCGGTGAGCAGGCCGAGCAGGTCCATGAAGATCGGGAAGATGAGGGGCGTGATCGTGAGCAGGATGGCGACGATCATCGCCCCGCTCATGATGTTGCCGAACAGGCGCATGGCCAGTGCGAACGTGCGCGAGACCTCGCTGATCAAGTTGAACGGCAACATGATCCAGGTCGGCTTCAAGTAGGACTTGAGGTAGCCGCCGAAACCTTGGCCCTCGATGCCGAAGATCGGCACCGCAACGAACACCGAGATCGCCAGCGCCGACGTGGTCGAGAGCGAGCCCGTCGGTGCGTCGTATCCCGGGATGATCGCACAGAGGTTGGACACCGCGATGAACAGGAACAACGTCCCCAGGAAGCCCAGGTATTTCGCCGGATTGTTGAGGCCCACCTCCTTGATCTGTTCCTCGATCGTGGTCACCACGATCTCCAGGAAGCCCTGCCAGCGCGAGATGTGCGTCTCGGTCACGAGCTTGCGCGTGATCAGCCACGAGCCGAGGGCCATCACGAGCATCAACACCCACGTCGTGACGATCGTGCTATTCAACTCGAGCAAGCCGTATCGCCAGAAGACCAGGTCATCGGGTGAAAGGCGCAATATTCGTCTCCTCTTCCAGTTGAGGCGTCACTCCCGCCGTCACGCGTGACAACCGCCTCACGACGATGACACGCCCGAGCAAGAATCCCAGGAGGCACGCCACGAGCCTCGACCAATGACCTTGCGCGGCCAGATAAAATCCGGCCAGGACGAAAATGGTCCGCAGGAGCAGGCTGCCGACGAACCAGAGCGCCGGCGTCTCGGACAGGACACCCTTCTGGACCGTCCACCAAAGGGCGCCGAAAAAGAACGCGCCAAGCAAGGCGCCGGCGAGAAAAGCCAGGGCAAGGGCCAGGCCGTCATTCATCCGAATCCTCCTGCATCTCCCGGTATTCCGATTCGACCCAACGCCAGGCATTGAGACAGCCGACGATCAAACCCATGAAGAGCAGCATCAGCGTCCATGAATACGGACTCGGATTTCGCCGGTCGATCCAGATGCCGAGCGCCGCGCCGATGAGTGTGGGGATCGTCACGGACCACCCGACCAGCCCCGACATGCCCAGGCCGAACCAGACGCTCCGCGGGCCACTGCGTCGCGCCTTCAGCATGCGCGCCGCCTGCGCCGACCCGGCGGCTGAAGGCCGTCTCCTCGCTCGCTCGATGCGATTTGTTGTTTTCAATCATGTTGAAATTCCATGAACTGGTGGATGAATCCGCTTTCCATCTTGGCCAGCACCGAGCGGACGGTCTTCTCCTGCTCGTCCAGGCTGAGGAACTCCCGTTTCACCGCGTCGTGGAGCTTTTCGAGGTCCGTGCCGCCGATCGCATTGCGGACCGAGACCAGGACATCCATGCCCGTCTTGACCAGCACCCCTTGATCGACCGCCAGATAGACCTCGCCGTCCGCCTCCGTTTGATAGCTGAGGATTCCGGGCCCCAGCGCCGCCGTGCAATCGAGTCGATGGGGCAAGAAGCCGAAGGAGCCTTCGATCGTCTGGGCCACAATCTGTTTCACGCCCTTCGCGTCAACGAAGATCGTAAAGGGGAGGAGGATCTTGAGATTAATGGGCTTTGGCTCCCTGTTCGACCTTGGCTTTAAGTTTCCCGTTCGCCTGGGGCTTCACTTGAACTATGGGTTTGGGTCCGGAGTCGGCCGGGCTGGCCGCCTTGGCGGTCTTCGCCTTCTCGATGGCCTCGTCGATCGGGCCGATCATGTAGAAGGCGCTCTCGGGATAATCCTTGAACTCATCCTTCAGGATGCGCTCGCAGCCGTCGATCGCATCCTCGAGGCTGACGTCCTTCCCCTTGATGCCGCTGAATTGCTCGGTGGCGAAGAACGGCTGGGTCAGGAATCGCTCCAACCTGCGGGCGCGGCCGACGACGTCGCGGTCGGCCGGAGAGAGCTGCTCCATGCCGAGCATGGCGATGATGTCCTTGAGCTCCTCGTAGCTGGCCAGTGTCTTCCGGATGTTCTGCGCCAGGAGGTAATGCCGCTCGCCGACGATCGTCGGCGTCGCCATCTTGGAGTTGGATTGCAGCAGGTCGATGGCCGGGTACAATCCCTCGCTGGCCCGCTTGCGGGAGAGGACGATCGACGCGGAGAGGTGCGAGAACGTATGAACGGCCGCCGGGTCGGTCAGGTCGTCCGCCGGCACATAGACGGCCTGAATCGACGTGATGGCGCCTGTGTCGGTGTTGGCGATGCGCTCCTCCAGGCCCGATAACTCGGTGCCCATCGTCGGCTGATAGCCCAGTCGCGACGGCATCTGTCCCATCAGGCCGGAGACCTCCATGCCCGCCTGGATGAAACGGAAGATGTTATCGATCAGCAAGAGCACGTCGCGATGCTCGTCGTCGCGGAAATACTCGGCCATCGTGATCGCCGCCAGGCCGACGCGGAACCGGGCGCCGGGCGGCTCGTTCATCTGGCCGAACATCATGACCATGTGCGGGAGCACGCCGGCTTCCTTCATGTCATGGTAGAGCTCTTCCCCTTCGCGGCACCGTTCGCCGATGCCGCAGAACATGCTCACGCCCTTCTGATGCCCGACCATGTTGTGGATCATCTCGGTGAGCAACACCGTCTTGCCGACGCCCGCCCCCCCGAAGAGTCCGGCCTTGCCGCCGCGCTCCAGCGGCACCAGGACATCGATGACCTTGATGCCCGTCTCGAAGACCTCGGTCTTGGTGGACCGGCTGGCGAGCGATGGAGGATCGCGATGGATCGTGCGCCATTCGACGTCGGTCGGCGCCGGCTGGCGGTCGATGGGGTTGCCGAACACGTCGAACATCCGCGAGAGGATCCCCTTGCCGACCGGCACCTTCAGCGGGCCTCCTGTGTCCTCGACCTCCATGCCGCGGGCGAGGCCCTGCGTGGGATTCAGGGCGACGCCGCGGACGTGATCGACGTCGAGTTGCATCAGCACTTCGATGGAGACCCGCGGATCCTTCCCCGCGTACAGCAGCGAGTAGATGGGCGGCAACCGGTCATCGAAGCGCACGTCGATCACGCTTCCGCGAACCGACGTGATCACGCCGTGGTTCGTGGTCCTGGTTTCTCGCGTCAACGTTTCCGGCCGGATCAATTCCGATGCGATTCCCGCGGGCATCAGGGTTTCTCCTCGACCTGGCGGAGCAAGTGATGAGTCTGCTTGCAGACATTGTCCACAGTGAAGCCATAGTGCTCCATCACGACCGCCCCGGGGGCCGAGGCTCCGAAGGTGTCAACCCCGATCACGGCGATCTGGGGGCCGACGTAGGACCTCCAGCCGAGCGACGCGCCGGCCTCGATCGCCATCAGCGGCACGCCCGGGGGCAAGACCTTGTCGCGATACATGTTCGATTGCTTCGAGAAGAGCTCCGTGCTCGGCACGCTCACGACCCTCGCCTGGACGCCCTCGCTCGCCAATCGATCGCGACTCTCCAGGGCCAGATGCACCTCGGAGCCGGTCGCGATCAGGACGATGTCGGGCCGCCCGCCATGCGGGAAGTCCGCGAGGACATAGCCGCCACGCAGCACCCCCGCGGGTATCTCCGGATAGCGAGCCAGGTCGAGCACGGGGAGTCCTTGGCGGGTCAACACCAGGGTGACGGGACCGTCCCTCCGCTCGATGGCGATCCGCCAGGAGACGACCGTCTCGTTGGCATCCGCCGGCCGGATGACGACCATGCCGGGGATCGATCGCAATCCCAGCAATTGTTCGACCGGCTGATGAGTCGGGCCATCCTCGCCCATGGCGATGCTGTCGTGGGTGAAGACGTAGATCACCGGCAGGCCGTTCATGGCCGCCAGTCGCATCGGGGGACGCATGTAGTCGCTGAAGACGAGGAACGTCGCCCCGTAGGGGATGAGGCCGCGGTGCAACGCCATGCCGTTGAGGATGGCGCCCATGGCATGCTCGCGGATGCCGAAGTGCATGTTTCGGCCGGCGGGGTTCTCGGGCTCGAAGCTCCCGGCGCCGTCCATGTTCGTGTGGGTGCTGGGGGCGAGGTCGGCCGAGCCGCCCATCATCTCGGGCAGCCGGGCGCCCAGGACGGCGATCGTCTTCCCCGAAGCGATCCGGGTTGCCATCGGGCCGTCCGCCGCGGAGAACGTCGGGAGGTCGGCGTCCCAACCCTCCGGAAGCCGTCGGTGGATGACCCGCTCGAACTCCGCGGCGAGTTCGGGGTGATCCTCGGCATACGCCTGGAGGCGGCATTCCCATTCCGCCTGCGCGGTGCTCCCCCGACCGACCGCTTCCCGGAAGTGATCCAACGCCTCCTCGGGAATATAGAAAGGCGGTTCCACCGGCCAGCCGAGTCCCTCCTTGGTCAGGCGGACCTCCTCCAGGCCGAGCGGCTCCCCGTGGGCCGCCGAGGTGTCCTGCTTGTGAGGACTGCCGAAGCCGATGTGGGTGCGGACCTGGATCAAGGAGGGCCGGCCGGTCTCCTCCCGGGCTGCCTTCAGCGCGTCGGCGACGGCCTCGATCTCGTTGCTCTGTTCGACCCGCTGGACGTGCCAGCCGAAGGCGGCGAACCGGGCCGATCGGTCTTCGGTGAAGGCCAGCTCCGTACTGCCTTCGATCGTGATGTGGTTGTCGGCATAGAGGACGATGAGCTTGCCGAGTTGCAGGTGGCCTGCGTCCGATCCGGCCTCGGACGAGATCCCTTCCTCCAGGTCGCCGTCGCTGGCCAGCACATAGGTGTGATGGTCCACGATGGTATGACCCGGTCGATTGAATCGCGCCGCGAGGGCGACCTCGGCGATGGCCATGCCGACGGCGTTGGCCAGACCCTGGCCCAGGGGACCGGTGGTGGCCTCGACGCCGGGGGTCTTGCCGTATTCCGGATGGCCCGGGGTCCGGCTTCCCCACTGGCGGAACCGCTCGAGCTCCTCCATCGGCAAGTCGAAGCCCGTGACATGGAGCAGCGCGTACAGGAGCGCACAGCCATGTCCGGCCGAGAGGATGAAGCGGTCCCGGTCGGGCCAGCCGGGATCGGCCGGGTTGAACTTGAGGAAGCGATCCCAGAGTGTGTAGGCCATGGCCGCCGAGCCTAGGGGCAGGCCGGGATGACCGGACTTGGCCTTCTGCACGGCGTCCACGGCGAGGAATCGCAGCGTGTTGACGCAGAGTTCGTCCAGCTCGGGCGGGGCGATGGTGGCGGAGTGTGTCATATTGATGTGGAACCTCTCGTGATCGCGATCGGGACGGCCCGACGACTTTCCCCTCCAGACTGGACGTCGATCTGAAATGAGCCCATGGCAAGGGGCGTGTCCGCGAGGGCTCCTGGGGGCAAGGATTCCGGCACGTCCAGGCGTGCCACTCCGATCCGGTTGTCGGCCATCCCGTAATAGACGTCGTATCGATCGGGCATGCCGAGGTCGTCGCGGCGGTCGATGGCGGTGGGAAATACGACGTTGGCGACGGTCCCGATGCGTTCCTGCGGCAAGTCCGGCGTCAGGATCGGCTCCGGCGACCGATAGCGGAGCTGGCGCGGGTGCTCCTCGGAGAGCACCATCACCCCGGCGGAGTAGCAGAGCTTGTGCGCCGAGGTGCTCGGTTCCGCCAGCTCGTGGACGCCGTGGTAGATGATCATCCATCCGTGGCGGGTCAGGATCGGGGGCGTCCCGCAACCGATCTTGAGCTGATCCCAGGGGGCTACCGGAGTCGCCAGCCGGTCGTGCAACTCGAAATGGCAGAGGTGATAGGGCTCGCAGCCGCCCTCGCCGAAGGGACAGTAGGAGATCCAGATGCTCTCGCGATCGCGATCCACGTCGCGGGTCGACGACTGGCAGGCGGTCTCCTCGGGACGGGTCCCGGGAAAGAGCGGCCTGTGGAGGATCGCCATCGCCGGTTTGCCATCGGGATCGGGGATGGCCACGGGAAAGATACTGGCATCCTTGTTGTCCACGTCGTCGAATTCGATGCCTTCGTACGGGCGGAAGGTCGCGAGGCCCAGACGCTGCCAGTGGAACAGGTCCTCCGAGAGCGCCAGGGCGATCCGCGGACCTCTGGATGAGAGCGCCGTGTAGGTCATCACGTAACGCTTGATGTCTTCGCCATAGGTGATCCGCGGGTCCTCGCAGCCGCCGCCGTCGAGCCGACGTTCGTAATCCGCCTCGGGCTCGAGGGCGATGCCGAGCCGCTCGACGCCCACCGGATCGCCGGCCTCATCGAACTTGACCCGGGCGATCCCGATCCGCGAATAATTCCCCTTCGCGACCATCCGCGGGAAGAGGTAATAATGACCATCCGGGCCGCGGACGCCGGCCGGGTTCAGCACCCCTTCGACCTCCATGGCATTGCCCGGCTCGGGCTCCATGATCATCCCGAGGCGCTTCATTTGAAAATCCGCCATTGAGACTCCTCACAAGCTGATGCGTGCCAGATTCAGGTGGTACAGGCGATGATCGCTTCGATGACCCGCTTGGTCTCGTGCGGTTCCCTGACCCGGATCGAGATGACCCCGGCTTGCTCGGCCGGATAGTCGTTGCCGCCGGGGAACAGGGCATCGCCGACGAACATCATCTCCGCAATGGCGATGCCGAGGATGTCGCGCAGCTTCCGGATTCCGTAGGCCTTATCGATCCCCGGCTTCGTGACATCGATGGACGTGGCGCCACCCAGCTGGACGGAGAACCCGGGGATCATCGGGTCGAGGATGGCCTTCATCTTCCCTCGCTTGGCGAAATCCGGATCCCATTTCACCTTCTCTTCCAGGGGAGCTTGTTGACCCAGTGCGGAGAACGTGATCTGGCTCCCCCGGTCTTCGATCACCTGGCCCCAGGTCTTCTCGGCCTTCAGGCCCGATTGGTCGATCGCCTTATTCAATGAACTGATGATCTCGTCTCGCTGCTCGCCGGTGAAATCCTCCGCGTAGAGTTTCTCCCAGCCCTTGTCGTGTTTGTAGAATTGGGTTCCACATGTAGGAAGGATTGACAGGTTATTCATTTTTTGATCATCGTCGAGGTGGGAGAGCACTTGCTTCTGGAATTGGGGCCAGTTGCCGCCGGAGATCACGGCGACCTTGATCGAACCGAGCAGTTTGTTGAGGAGTCCGGCCATCTCGGGGTCGATCGAAGACTTGCTCGGGGCCAGCGTGCCGTCCAGATCGAAAACAACGAGCTTTTTCATGGTTTCCTCCGTCGGCATCATTCCGGCAGCGCAACTTCTAGGACATTGACCAGACCATGCGGCCGATAGGAACAGGCGCCGACTTCCGCCGGCAACAGGACGACGTCGCCGCGTCCGAAGGGATAACGGGTACCCTGGTGATCCAACTCCCCATCGCCGTCGATGGAGACCAGGATTCGCGGCATACCCGCCTCGCCCACCGGGAAGTCGGTCAGTCCCGTGTGGCGCCGCAGCGAAAACTGTTCCGTATGAAACAACCGTTCGCGACGTGCCGGCGCGTCTTCCAGCACCAAGGGTGCCACCGGGCCGATCGCGACCTGGTCGAAATCGACGCAGGCGATCGCCTGCTCGACTTGTAGGGGCCGAGGCTTGCCCGACCTGGGGTTGACGCGATCCCAGTCGTAGAGGCGGAACGTGACGTCGCTGTTCTCCTGGACCTCGAAGACCACGACGCCGCTGAGCGAGTGGACGGTCCCGGCCCGGACGAGGACGGCGTCGCCGACCTTCGGGGCGAAGCTCGCCAGGAGGTCCGCCACCCTCGGACTGCCGAGATCCCGGTCGAGATCGCCGCGAGTGGTGCCCGGCTTCAGGCCCGCATAGATACGGCTGTTCGGATCCGCCTCCAGCACGACCCAGGCTTCGGTCTTACCGCTCTCGCCCGCCGGGATCTCGTCTTTCTGCCCGTCCGCGGGATGCACCTGGACCGAGAGCTTCTCGCGTGCGTCGAGGAACTTGAGGAGCACGGGGAACCGTCGGAACCGGCCCGCCAGCCGCCCCAGCAACCGATCCGGCGATCGCTCCATCAATTGCCTGATGGTCGATCCCTCGAGCGGGCCGCCGGCGACCTTGCTAGCATGGTCATCGCGGTCGCTCAAGAGCCAGGCCTCGCCGATCGGACCGTCGCCGGGCAGCGGTGCCTTGAGCAAGCCCGCCAGGCGACGACCTCCCCAAATCCGATACTGGTAGATCGGTTCGAAGCGCAGCGGATACATCGGGATTTCTCTCATGTCATGGGTTCGCTTGATGCCTGCCGGAGCCGCCGCGGGCGGGGGTACCCGTGGCGGCGCCGTTCGTTGGATTAAGCGCCGACGGCGGTCAGCGCCTCGCCATGGACCGTCGTGGAATTCGCCTCGGTCTGGTCCAGGATGTCCTTGGCGCGTTCCACCTCCTCGGGCGAGCCGTGGGCGACCAGGAGGAGCTTGCCGTTCTTCACGGCGGTCTCGTACCTCAGGACGCTGTTCTCCGGGACGCCGATGCTGAACATCGCGGCCCCCAGGGCGCTGAGGCCGCCCATCACCGCGGCGCTCTCGAGCGCGCCGACGATCCAGACCACCAGCGGCCCGGCCACGAGCACCGTCCCGATGCCGGGCAACCAGAAGAAGGCGGAACCGAAGAGCATCCCCCAGAAGCCGCCCCAGAAGGCCCCCAACTTGCCCCAGTACTTCATGCGGTCGCCGGTGTTGTAGTAGCCGACGACGTTCTCTTCCGTGTGGTAATCCTTGCCGATGATCGAGAGCTTCTTCATGTCGAAGCCGCTCTTCTGGAGTTCGCGGATGGCGTCCTCGGCCCGCTCGTGGGACTCGAAGATCGCGACGACGGAGTTCTTGTCGGACATCATCTGGTTCTTCCTCGCTTGGTGGAGAGTGGTGGGATCGACGATGCTTGGATCCAGGCGGTGGATCGTTGCGAGATCGCGGCGTCGGGCGGATTCCCGCCGACGCGGTCGAAAAAAAAAGCCGGCATGGTCGAAGACCCCCAGGTCCCCGACCACGCCGGCTTACTCTTCGACGGACCACCCGGAGTCGCCGGGCTGCCCTTCGTCTAGTCATCCGATAAGTTTAATTCATTTCCAGAAGTCAACGCAAACTTATTTCACGTGGACTCCCCATGACCGCATATTAGGCACCGCGGCGGGGGAATAGCAAGTGAATTCGCGATGTCGAACGGACTTTCCCTCATTGTGGACACGATCGTCATCGGCGCCCGCATCGGGCTGTCGATGGCGGACGGCATCACGGCGATCCCCTTGGCGGCGGAAGGTGGGTCGAGAGCCGGAGGATTCCATGTCACTAATGGTTGAACTCGATCCGCGTCCAATCTCGGTACGCGGCCAGGTCGGGGTGAGGTCCACTGGGGTCGGACGTGAGACGGACTCGGACCTCACCCGCGGTGAAGTCGAGGATGTTGACGGCATGGTTCGTGAAGGGCGACGGGGGATCCGTCGCGGTGATCAGGCGGAACTCGACCTCGTAGGGGGTGATCTTCAGGACGTTCTTGCCCTGATCCTCGAACAGGACGACCATGTGCCCCGATCCTGCGCACGCGGCTCGACGGGGCGCGGAGGCCCCGATAACCACTCGACTGGATCGCGGCCCTCCGGTCCTTGAGGTGATGGTAATCTTGCGATGGGTTGAGCATCAGTGATGGATAGACATTCATGGCGGAGGCGTTCGCCGGGCTCAGATCGAACACATCGGGGACATCCTGCTTGAAGTTGATGTCCCAGAGGTCGAACTTCTCCCGGAACGAGGGGAAGAATCCGGTGATATGATAGGCATCGAGTTCCGTGACGACCTTCTTTTGGAAGTAGAACATCCTTTCCGCGAAGCAGGTATCCAGATCTTCGGCCAGGTATACGGCTCGAGCGCCTGGGTAATTATACCTGGCCCCCTGACGATTGCGGATGGCCCCCTCGCCGCTCACCACCCTCTTATGGTCGGCCGGTCGGGGGGCACGATGGATGGACGATGTGGTACGATAATACGACTGGCCTGCGCGAACGGTGGTTGTCAATGCCGGAATGAAGGGTATTTGGCCTCTTGCCATCATGACGAATAGGGGTTACTGAACCGAAATCCAGCCACCCACCGATCGACGTCCTGGAGGATGGTTGGGCCTCGTTCCTCCAGGTAAGACTTCAGCGAGGATCCGGTCCAGGGTGGAGCGAGTGGATGTCTCCGTGGACCTGATACCTCCACGAGGACCTGGTGGTTGAGCATCGTCTTGACCCGCTGCTCGTCGAGACCCGCGAACGAGAGCAGGTGCAGCATCGTACCCCAGAAGTCCCGCAAGGAATCCTGTCGATCCTGTGGGAGGGCCGTCTGGCCGAGCCTCCAATCCCTGAATGACGATTCCGGGGTCCGGAGGAAACCGGCGAAGAACGCATCGGACATCCCCAGGTGTTGTTCGACCCACGCGACCTGCGAACGCAGGGCCGGTTCATCGGCTTCCTGGAAGAAATCCGGCACGCTAAAGCCAAGGGGATCGTCGTCGGGCAAGCCGTCCGCACTGGCTAATTCTGGTATCGTCAACACCTGCGGACTCCTCGTTCAAGGGGTCGGGCCAATCGAAGCCTGAACAATCGATGCTGCAGCCGATGGAAGCACTCCTGTAGAGTCGCTCACTACGCCACTATCCTAACGCATCGCCGCCGCCGCCCGCGACCTCGAATGCCAACGCCAGTGGGGGGCGTCGCAATTCTGCCGCTCAGCTGCGGCCATCGGCGGTGCCGCCACGTCAGCGTGCCGGCGCCGGTGCGGCCGCGCCCGGGTCCGCGAGCGGCGCGTGGCCCTGGGCGCCCTGGGAGGTCACCCACTGCGCCGGCTGGCCGAGCGCCCGGTAGAGGTCGAACTGGGCGGTGTTGTACTCGCCGATGGCGAACGCGTATTGCTCGTAGGCGACCTGGAGCGCGATGATCGCGGCGACGACTTCCTGCGGCCGGATGACCAGGCGGAGCAGCTCGCCGGCGGGACGGGTCGTCTCGCGCAGGCCGATGAAGTTCTTGTCCGCCGATTCGACCGCCTGCTTCACGCCTTCCTCGGTCGCCACCACCCGGATCCGGGCGGTCTGGAGCCGGGCCAGGGCCTGCGCGACCTGGGACTTGACGCGGAAGACGGTCCGGGTGAACTCGACCGACGCCAGGTCCCGCTCGGCGCGGCGCTGGCGGATCAGCCCGACATTGCCGATCCCGCCGTTCTGGAGCTGCCAGACGGCGGCGGCCTCGATGTCGAGGCGCGACCCGTTGGAGTTCAGCATCCCGTTGGGGCCGGAGGAGAGGTTGCCGGCGGCGAGCAGGCCGGTCGTCGTCGACGGGCTGGTCAGGATCAGGTTGGGCAGGAAGGGGCGATTCTTCTCCCGGCGGAGGAGCTGCTCGGCCGCGGCGACGAGCTCGCGCTGCGAGGCGATCTCGGGACGATTGTTGACGGCGACCAGGACCAGCTCCTCGGCCCTCTGGTCGCAGGGGACGAGCGTCACCTGGAGGAACGGCGGCTCGACCGGCTCCATCAGCGTGGTCGGGTCCAGGAGCAGGATCTCGGCGAGCTGGCGCTGGCGACCTGCCAGTCGCGGATCGCCACCTGCTGGGTCTGGCGCAGGCTCTGGAGCTCGGTCTGGGCCCGGTTGATCTCCAGGGGCGCGATCAGGCTCGGCGCCAGCCCCGTGGCGAAGTTCACCAGCAAGTCGGCCCGCTGGATCGACGCCCCGAGGCCCAGCAGCCGCCCGCGGGCGGCCTGCAAGGTGAAGTAGGACTGCGAGACCTGGAGCAACACGTCGTTCCGCGCCGCCTGGAGGTCGGCCTGTCGCGAGGCGACAACCCGTCGTGCCGCCAGCGGGGCGAAGATGGCGTCGGTGAGCCCGACCGACAGCGACGGGCCGCCGCCGACGAAGAACGCCTGTCGGCCCTTGCGGAAATTCTCGCCCGTGAAGATGTTTTGCTGGGTCCCATCGTGCCGGAGGTAGTTGACGCCGGCGTTGAGGGTGGGGATCCAGAGGGCCCTGGCCTGGAGGTAGACGGCGAGCGACTGCTGGACCTGGGCCGTCGCCGCGGCGATGTCCAGCGGCTTGATCCCGGCCAGTGCCATCGCTGTCGCGAAGTTGATCGGCAGGCCCTTCGGGATGGCCGCATCGATGCCGCCGCGGGGCAGGCCAACCCCGGCGGGTCCGGGGATGGGCTGAGGCGCCGGCGGGGGAGGCGCAAGCCCTTCCATCGTGCCGGCGGCAAATGGCAACGGCCGGGCTGATGGGACCGGTCTCGAGGGCTGGTTGGACGAGGCTGGGGGACGTGGGGCCGTCTGGGCATGCCCGCCCCGGCCGATGAGCACGGCACCCACCGTCAATGGCAACAGCCAGCCGCGATGGCGTCTCCGACGCATGGGCGCTCCTCCGTCCCTGGAGTCCGAAGCCGACTCGAAGCCGGAAAGCTGGAGTCGCCGGCACAATCGTCATCATTATCGACCGGCCGTGGGCTCATTGCATGAGGAAAAATCCGCACGGACCGGGTCGACCGTGCCTCACGCCCCCAGGGTCCGCTCCAGGTCGGCCAGCAGGTCGGCGACGGTTTCGAAGCCGGGCAGGAGCGAGCTGCGTTCCTCGGCGCTGAGCCAGCCCTGGACCTTCTTCTCGGCCGAGATGACCGTCGAGTGGTTGCGGCCGCCGAAGTAGCGGCCGATCTCGCTGTAGGCGGCGCCGGTGTGCTTGCGGGCCAGGTACATGGCCATCATGCGAGGGTAGGCCAGGGCTCGGGCGCGGCCGTCGGACTTGAGCGCGTCGGCGGTGACCTGGAAGAGCTCGCAGACGGCCCGCTCGACGTCGCGGAGGGCCACGGCCTGCGCCGTGTGTCGGATCGTGTCCCGCAGCGCCGCCTTGACGAGGTTCAGGTCGAGCCGCTTGCCGGTCAAGACCGCCTGGGCGATGACCGTGTGCAGGGCCCCCTCCAGCTCGCGGACGCTGGCGCGGAGATGCTCGGCGATGTAGGCGATGACCGCCTCGGGGACGTTGACCCCGCGCGCCATGGCACGCGATTGGAGGATCGCCTTGCGCGTGGCCAGGTCGGGCGCCTCGATCTTGACGACCATGCCGCCCAGGAAGCGCGTGACCAGCTCGTCGGTCAGCTTGCTGATCAGGCGAGGGTGCTGGTCGGCCGCCAGGACGATCGGCGCCCCCTTGTCCATGATGGCGTTGAACGTGTGGAGGAACTCGTCCTGGGTGGCGCGCTTGGCGGCGAGGAAGTGGACGTCGTCGACGATCAGCCCGCCGGCGCCCCGGAACCGCGAGCGGAAGCTGGTCAGCGTGCCAGTGCGCATGGCCTCGAGGAAGCTGTTGGTGAACGCCTCGGCGGTGAGCTGGACGATGTTCAGCCCGGGGTGGGCCTTCCTCAGGGCGTGGCCGATCGCCTCGAGCAGGTGCGTCTTGCCCAGGCCGACGCCGCCGTGGATCACCAGGGGATTGAAGCCGGCGCCGGCCGACTAGGGCCATCTCGCGCCGCGGCGTGGGCCAGCCGGTTGCCGGGCCCGGTCATGAATCCCTCGAGCCGACGCGGCGGTCGACCGGGTGAAGGCGAGGCCGCCGGCGATGCTGTCGCGCCGGCGGCCTCCGGCCTGGCGTGCATCCGGTTCCGCGGGTGGGGCTGATCCGATCGCGGTGGGATCGAGATCGGACCCGGGTCGGGACTGCTCGTGTCGGGCGTGGGGAAGGCGAGCGGGGCCTTGGGATTGCCGGGGATCTTCACCGTCTGGCGGCGATGCGGTTGGGGGTCGGGCTCGTTGCGCGTCGGGGCCGGAGGGACGACATCGCCCATCGGCGGCTCGCCCTCGTCGCGGACCCGGATCGAGAGCTCCAGCGGACGGCCCGCCACGGCCTCGGCGGCTTCGAGCAGGCTGGAGGTGTAGTGTCGCTTGATCCAGTCGCGGAAGAACGCGTCGGGGACGCGGACTTCCAGGGCGTTGCCGTCGCCGCTGAGCCCCAGGTCCACGCCATCGCCGAACCAGAGGCCGAATCGCGACTCGCCCACTCGCTCGGAGATCGCCGCCCGCAGCTCCGACGCCGATGTCGATGCCTCGACCGCCGGTCCGCGTGCCGGGGCGTGCACCCCGCCGCGCCCTCGTCCGTGCCCTGGATGCCCCGCCATGGTCCCACCCCCCGCGACCGGCGCGCACGACGACCTGTGCTCGCACGATCGCCGCTCTCGATGGCCGGGAAGGATCCATCCGAAAATGGGATGACTCGCCCGGCGAAGGTGCCTTCGCCCCGGCGCGCCGAGCTGTCCGACGACTCGCGATCTCGGCGTGATCCACCAGCCAGGAGGTTATGCGCTCCGGCGGGGAGATTGTCAAAGACGAAGAATGGGGGTTGCCCGTCGAGATTGACCGAAGCGACGGCTTTGGCGGGCGTGCGGGCTGGTCGGGCGGGCTCGGTCGATCGCCGATGCGAGCCCGCGCCGAATAACCTACCCAACCTCGTCGAATAGACCTCTTTGGCGAGGGAGGATTGTCGGCGACTCCTCACCCTGAATCTGGCGGAGAAGCTTTGCGATACTCTCATCGCTTCGGTCGTCGGCGAAACGGAACACCGAGGTGCGCGCGAAATCCGGATCGATCTCGATCGTTTGCCATCGTCTGCCAAGCCCTTCTGCGGCTTCTCCAGTCGTGCCGGACCCCCCGAAGATGTCGAGGACTAAGTCACCTTCGTCAGTGAGGAATTTGATGAAGAATTCGGGCAACGCGAGGGGAAATCGGGCGGGATGTGGTTCGACGGCGAGTGATTTACAGAGTTGCAGATAACGTCCGTTGCTCTCGCTGTTGGGGAATTGCAGGAGATTTGGTGGGATGGCGCCACCGTTGTCTTTGGCGAAGCCTGCGCTGATATTATGGCCCGAGGGGCGGTCCTTCGGCGTGTAGAATCGGCCGGGATCTTTGAGGAGCAGCTTCATCCGCTCGGAATAAGCGACCAGGACGTTCGAAGCATTGGCCTTGGGCCACTCCGTCTTGCTGAGCCACCAGATGACATTGACCGTGTCCTTGACCCGGATCTTGCGCTTGTTGACCCATTCGATCGGCGAAGGCAGCTTGCTCGGGTTGTGCCAGAAGAACTCCTCCGCAAGATGAAATCCGAAATCATCGACATGCCGGATCAGCATCCGGTACTGATGGAGTGAACGGACGGGCTTGCCGCGCTGATAGGCCCCACCGAGGTTGACGACATAGCTGCCGGTCGGCCTGAGTGCGCGATGGACGAGCGGGGCGAATTGACAGAGCCAGTCCACATATTCGGATTGCTCGGCATTTCCATAAGCCTTCTTTCGGAGCAAGGCGAACGGCGGACTGGTCACGACCAGGTCGACCGACTCGGCATCGAGTGAACTCAGCACATCGAGTGAATCGCCGACGACAGCCTCGCCGAAGGCCGTGCGGAAGAGAGGGAGAGATTGCTCGTCCATTCCGGGTCCTTTTTTCGATCGTCTTCCGTCGCTCCATTGTTGGGCATGGTCTGTTGCCTTGTTGCCTTATTGTACCAATCTGGCGTGCGGGTGATCTCGGCGGCCGCTGGCCGTAAACCGGCAATTGTAGGACCCTTGATCAAGGGCTCCGCGCACATGTTCTGAGGCTACCCGCGGCCTCGCCGTGATCGATAATGGGCTTCTGAGCAGGACCGGGTCGCGGGCCAGAGATTCGCAATTTATGAGATCCTCGAGATCGCGGTCTCGTTGGGCTCGCCCCGGTCCGGAATAATTCGCCGGAAAAAGAAAAACGGGACCTTGACTGCACGGACCGACGCCTAGTATATGTTAGAAAGATATCGGATTCCTTTCGCTTTCTCCGTGGGTGCATCCCATGCGTGTCCTATTCGACGGATCTCGTCCCAGTCGCTTGCTCACCTGGATTGCCATCCCGGCGGTCGTCGGTCTGGGAGCACTAACCCTATCGCCCCTCCGCTCCTCGACATCGGAACAGTCCTCCCCCCCCCCCGCCACCCGTTAAAGCCAGCAGTCCTGTCGAGTCAGCATTTCCCGCTGACGATTAGCCCGGATCCTATCGTCTTGGGCGCCGTCCATTCGGGACAGCAGGCCGAGGCGACGTTCTCGGTTCGGAACCTTCAAACCGAATCGGTCACCATCGACCGCATCGAGACGTCTTGTATTTGCATCAGCGTGGGAGCGCTACCGGTCCAACTTGGTCCAAACGAGGCAAGTGATCTGACGGTCACATTCGATCCATCGCACGAACCGGATTTCGTGGGCAGACTTTCCGTGCAGGTCACGGGTTATCTGATCGGCGGCAAGATCGGTTTTCAAACCAAGGTCAGCGTCGAGGCAGTTGGCGATGACGGAGATCGCCGGAATTGAGTTCCTTTACATCTATCAGGTGGAAGCCCTGGATCCAAAACGGGAGTCGGAGCTAGAAGTGATGTGGGACCGGCTCGATGTGGCGACAGGCCCAGGCAGATCCGGGGGCCGTGCTTCCATTAGCCTTTCTTACCCGCTCCCCAACGAGTGAGCGCAAGCTGGTTTCCAGGAGGGCGTCGATGATCGAAACCGGACCTGCAAACGAAGAGCGAGCCATGCCGGGTGCGCCGCCGAAACTTGAGCGGCTTTGGCGGCGCAATCTCCCAGGGATCGGTGGGATCGCCGTGGTCATTCTCGGCTGCATTGCTTGGGCTATGATCAGCTTCGGGTCAATATATCAGGCGTATCTTTATGCGGCGGGGTTCCGAGTGACGATCGAGCCGACAACGATTACCGTGCAGGATGGAAAGCTCGGAGAGGCAGGAGGCGCGGTTTTATTGATCCGAAACCTTACGGGCAGGCCAGTTAGACTGCTCGGGGTATCGACTTCATGTACATGTGTTTCGACCGACAAGATGCCGGTCGTGATTCCACCCCACTTAACAAAGGAACTCCATGTGATGCTCAAACCTGGAGAGCCCACTGCGCCACGAAGTGAGCAGATCGTGGTCTATCACACCGATCACCCGACGGCCCCGAGACTTGTGGTAAAGGTTACAGGTGGATCGCTTGCCCCCTGAGATTATTTGACGCCGAACCTTGCGTCGGATCTTAACTCGACAGAGACACGGCCAGTTGGAGAGGTACACGCCAATGCCGTCTGAATCAACCTCGAAAGTCGAGGTTGTGCCGTTCAGTGGAAGTTCCAATTAGGAGTTTTGACATGCGTTCACTTTTTCAGTTCCTCGGCTTCGCGAGCAGCGCCATGTGCGCCACGTTACTTGGAGGGATCGTTCTGACCACATCGGCGCTTGCCGACGCGTCAGATCCTTTAGCGGCCGTGGACTGTGTAACTTGTTGTGGATGTTCAGTCACCCCACCGGTTGCCTGCGCGAACACGGGGGTGGGTAGAGGCTGTGCAAATTTCGTTTGCACATGCAACTGTCAACCCAACAATGGTAATCCTGTCTGCAAGTGACGCTTCTGGGCTCTGTTTGAGAATCTTACATTCGTATACCATTGGGCTTTCTGACCCTCAAAGACTCCGAGGGATATGAGGGTTCCGTCGTGCGACTCCTATACGCACAACCAATTCTCAGACAGAGCCTAGACCGAGTTTCGAATTCCCGACCTGGATGAAATGGCTCGGTCTAGCGCCTATCCGGGCGATTTCGGATCAGGCGTACGAATGGTCATGGACGGCTTCTCAGCCCGTGTGCCGCGGACGTCCAAAGCGACTGAGCCGTATGGAAGTCGAGATCCCGGATAGAGAGGGATTTTCCTGGCGCGACTTGTAAGAAGCTGCATGCCAGAGGCAATCCTTGAACGTTCTGACTCACGATCAATTTGTCAGTATCGCTAAATTGGTCCACGCAACAGGGAAAGCTGCATCGGCGCCGAGATTTCGGCGATTTCCACAGATCCTGAGTCATGTGGTCTTTCCGGTTCGCGAGGTTCTATTTGACTGGACTGAGAAAAGAGGTTGCGATGTTTGGATTCGCCTTACTCATGGCAACACTGTTCGCGTCCGAAAGGGCAAACGCTGGAATGGCTGAGGAAATTGAGGTGAAGTGGCGTCGTGAGTACCCACGCGCCGCCGCCGAGTTGGAAAGAACCGCTCAGGCATTTCTCGCCAAGGGCAAGTTTACCTACCGTGCTCTCTTCGGTGAAACGCATATCACCGGTGAATTGACGGTTGCTTCGTCTGGCGATAAGAGCCTCTACATCGCCGACCGGAGGACGATCGAATCCCAAGAAAAAATGAGTAAACCCATCGGTTCTGTCGTTCGCTCTCGGACACCCGAGTACGTTTTCGAACTGACAAAGGAGGCGCCTGAAGACCATTATGTGCTTGCGTATTATGCAGATAAATTTCTTGACAAAATTAAATTTGATTATGATTATGATATTTTTTCGCGGTGCGCAACTGTCTACATGCAGCAAACGCTTCTGTCACGGATGCAATCTCCGTCGTTCGTGGTCAGGGCGGCCGAGAACCTGCGAGATGCGGACAGGGATGTGGTTCGGATTGATTATACATACGACAGTGGGCATCACACCGAGACAGGCGCGGTCTATTTGGACCCTGGACAGAACTGGGCGATCCGGAGGGTCGATGTCGTCACCCGGTCTGAAAAAATGCCCCACTACGAATTCAAGAGCGATGTCGATTACCAACAAGTTGGAGACCACATTTACTTGCCGAAGCGAGTGGAATTCTTCGGAAGGACTCAGTACCCTGATATTTACGATCATGGACTCCTTGAATTGGGCCAAATCACCGCTGGGGACGTCAACCCTGGGATCTTCCTGCTAACGGCTTATGGGCTGCCGGACATCCCTCTGAGGGCCATTCGTGGGTCGTCAGCTTTCTCGTTCCGTAACCCCCTTTTCTGGGGATCTCTCGTCGTGGCGATAATCTCCTTTGCCTTGTTGAGGATTACAAAGTCCCCGAGGGGTAAGACTTCGACAACGCCCACGCCGTAAGATTCGTCGGTGGGGCCACTCTGGAAAGCGAGCTCGTGGGGTTAGTCACAAGAATGAGAAACGTGCTACGTCGTTGCTTGTGGTTGGTATTTCTCTCTTCATTGGGATTGCTGCTCGCCTCATTCACCGGCGTTGGGCGAAGAGCCTCGGGGCGACACTTGCGTTTCGAGCCGAATCCGCTGGTGATCCCCGAAACTATGCAATCAGGAGAAGAGTACGACTTGGACGTCGCGGTCGTCAACGAATCCGGCGAACCGGCTCGAATTATTGGCGCGCTCGATTACTGCGCCGGTTCCTGCTTCTCGGGTCGGGGGATACCGGCCGTAATTCCGGCTAAAGGGTGGGGTTGGGTCAAAGTCCATGTCCGAGCGGGCAGCACAGGAATTCTCTCGGGACAACTCACTTTCTATACGGATCGACCATCGCAAGCGGCCTTGACACTTAAACTCGATGGCACAGTCCAGGATGATCGGTCCCATGATCTCACGACCCAGTTGCCGAGTCCTTGATATCGACATGGCCGCTTCTGGGTTTTCTTGGCGGCGCATTCAGGCCTTGCGTGGATTCACCTTGATCGAGTTGCTTACTGTCGTCTCGATCATCGGGCTCCTGATTGCCCTAACGCTACCTGCGGTGCAGTATGCGCGAGAGACGTCGCGTCGCGCAGTGCTCAAACAATCTCAAGCAAATAGGACTCGCCCTCCATAATTATGAGGGTGCATTCGGCAGTCTTCCTCCCGGTCGAATGATGACATATGACCGCCGATTCGCCGGATCGAATCCCCCTTGCACCTCTGTCTTGGTGGAGAAGAGCCTGTTCATCCACATCTTGCCTCAACTGGATCAACCAACGCTTTTCAATTCGATCAATCAGAGCTTGACGATATTCGGCTATGAGAATCAAACAGCCCGCACGACGTTGACGTCCTCTTTTGCATGCCCAAGCGATGCGGCGGCCGGTCAGGTCCGTGCTGGCTATTCGCTGGCGCTTTACTCCTACGGTCTTGCGAGAGCCAACGAGCCCTATCTCGTCTATTACTCCAGCTATACAGGCATGTATGGATCATTTTATTTAAGTGCGATACCGCGTGTTGCCACGAATTGCCAGGTCCCTGTCCCCGTGCTCGCGCAGGTCAATGGCAGCTTCAACGATGCCTCTCCGATCCGTTTGTCGTCGTTCTCCGACGGACTCACTAGCACCGCATTCGTCACGGAGCGAGCCCTATCGCCCTTGATGGACATCGAGGACGACAACGGCTCAGCCTACGATCGATTCGGATGGCTGATCGCGGGCAACTGGGGCGATACGTTTGTTACAGCATTCTATCCCCCAAATATGTTTCGCAAAGTATCATCTTCCGGAGATATTGCGCAGTTTTTCGCCGCGTCCAGCATGCATCCGGGGGGAGTCAACGTACTCATGGGGGATGGCTCGGTGCGCTTTGTCAAAGACACGATATCGACCTGGCCTTTCGATCCGTCCTCCGGGGTTCCGCAAGGTATCAAGACCACTCAAACCGGAGCTTGGACGAATATTCCCCCCTCCGGAGTATGGCAGGTTTTGGCGACGCGAAATGGCGGGGAACTTGTCGGGGTCGATGCGTTCTGAATCTTGGGCAGGACAATCAGTCTCATGGCGGCGAAAGCGGCCCCCATCCATCCGTCGCGCTGTGTGAGGTCCAGTCCTCGGGAGTCTGACCGAGAATCCCATCATGACCGATCGGTGCTCTAACGGGCCCTAGCAGAATCGAGCCAGGTAGCCTGATTTCTAGGGGTATTGGGCTATACCTCATGTCGCCAGAGACCGCGAATCGTCTGCGTCTCGAAGGATACCGCGCCGAAGTTGTGTTCCAGTTCCAAGAGGGCCTCGGCCACGACGTCCTCGGGTACTGCCTGGCCGTCATTGAACCGCAAGGGGAGCAGGACCTCGTAGCGACGGAGTACTCTGCTCATAAGTCGCCGGTCCCTCAACTTGGAAGGGAATATCCTCGGTGGCCAGGTAGGCCAGCGCCGCTTCCGGCACGAGCATCTCTCCGGTCGCCCAGCTCTTGAAGGCGTATCGCCCGGCCAGGCGGCCCAGTGCCCGTTTCTTGGAGGCCAGGTCTGTAAAGCGGATTCGGATCATGACAATCAATCTATCACCTTCGGACCGCCGACGGCAAGCCTAACGGCGAGCGCAGGACACCCTATTCTAACCCCGCGCACATCCCTCCCCCGCACTGGGGACGGCCGCACCCGAACGAGGGGGTGCCGGAGCCGTTCGCGATCGGCAGCTCGCCAACTCGGGCGCCGCCGGTGTGCGCCGCCGCGGGGATGCTGAACTGCTTGGCCACCTCGAGGTTGCCGCAGCGCGGGCACCTCGCGACGTCGCCATTGCTGCGAATCAGGGTCTCGAACGTGTGCTCGCAGGGCTCGCAGTGATATTCGTAAATTGGCATATTCGACTCGACTCCTCCCTATCCGCCTCGGAACAAACAGGATCGGGCCCCGTCGTCTGGTACCAGGCGCCGTCGCGACGGGCCATGTGGGTATTCTGGGTGACGGCCCGGGGATTGTCAATGAGAGGAGGATCGGGTCAACTCGTGGAAAGATCACGGCTTGAATCTCAGGATTCGGGGGGACGGCTCATGATCGCTCGCATCCGGCCGCTGTCGCGCCAGGAGGTCCGTCGGCTGGACGTGCAGGCCGCCGAGGAACTGGGGTTGCCCGGCCTGCTGTTGATGGAGAATGCCGGGCGCGGGGCGGCCGGCTGGCTGGCCGAGCTGCTCGGCGCGATCCCCCCCGACGCGGGCGGGCGGCCGTTCACGCCCCCGCCGTCGTCGTTGTCGGATCCGGACGTCCCGCGCGGGCCGGCCCCGGCCCGGGTGCTGGTGCTCTGTGGGCCGGGGAATAACGGCGGCGACGGCGGTGTGGTCGCCCGACACCTCGACGCCTGGGGCTTCCCGGTCCGCGTCGTCTGGTTCACCCGGCACGACCAGCTCCGCGGCGATGCCGCCGTCCAGCGGACCATCCTGGAGAAATCCGGCGTCGCGCAGTCGGCCTGGTTCGACGAACATCCCGGAGCGGAGATCGATCTCGGGTCGCTCCGGGCCCTGTTATCCACCGCCGACTGGCTGGTGGATGGCCTGCTGGGCACGGGCCTGTCGCGACCCGTCGAGGGGCCGCTCAGGGCGGTGATCGAGGCGATCAACGGCTCGCGCAAGCCGACCTTCGCCCTCGATCTCCCCTCGGGACTCGACGCCGACACCGGCCAGCCGCTGGGAGTGGCCGTCCGCGCCGAGGCTACGGCCACCTTCGTCGCGCCCAAGCTCGGCTTCGCCGCCCCCGGCGCCGCCGATTACACCGGCGAGGTCGCCGTCATCGACATCGGCGTGCCCAGGCGCCTGCTCGAGCCGTATCTCGCCCATCGGTGAGCAGGCGGAGCGTTCGCTCTTCGACCCGGATGCCGGCGCCTTGACCGGTCTTTGACATTTGTCGATGATCGGTGATGGGGCGTCCTTTCTCCCGGCCGGGGCCGGCACGCTTTCCATCATCAACGGGGTGCATCATGATCGTAGCGACCTGTCCGAGAGTACGTGGGCTCGTGCGTGCGCTGCTCGTGTCGTGTCTGCTCGTGGCACCGGCGCTTTGCGCCCGGGGAGACGAGCCGGTGGTCGCTCCCGCGCCGGTCGGCGCACGGGCGGAGCTCGCGGACGTCACCATCTGGTCGGTGGACGACAAGCGGGTCATCCCACGGTGGAAGGATGGCGAATGGACCGGGCATGCCCGATTGCTCGGGTTGCTCCGGGCCGCGGGGCTGCGCCCGAGGGTCGAGCACATGGCCCGCGAGGACTTCGGCGATCGTTGGGAGGAGGCCGTCGGCCTCGGGCATCTCCCCGAACTCATCACGGTGGATCGATTCAACGGGCTCTTCCTGGAGTTAGAGGCGAAGGGCCGGCTGCTCGGAGTGCGATCGCAGCGATTGATGTGGATGACGGAAGTCGCCCCCTGCGCCGACTTCGCGGGTCGCTGGCTGTTCCTCATCGCCGGTTCGCCGCACGAGGCCGAGGGTCGAAGGGCCGTCGATGAGCTGCTCAAGCCGGGCCCGGAGACGCCCTTGCCAGGGCCGGAGATCCCACAAACGGCCGGGCCGGCCGAGGCCGTCGCGGTCGCCCGGCGCGCCGTGATCGCCTATGTCTCCGGCGATCCGGAGCGACTGAGGCGCTTGGCCTCGTCATCCTCCCCGCAACTGTCTCGCTGCACCGATCCCCCCGAATATCGGAGGACCTGGGACGTGGATGCCGGGCCGGTCGAGGTCCGGGGCAATGAGGCGATCGCCTTCGCAAGGGTCGAGATGCGGTTTCGCGGCAAGTCGATGATTGGTGGCGATCCGGTCCTGGTCGTCGTGCGGCGGGAAGGATCCCGCTGGAAAGCCTTCTCGGTCGGAGATGATATCTGGTGCGTCAGGGCCTTGCCGGAGTTATGCCGCATCGCCCTTCGTCCTCGGGCCGACACGCCTGCCGTCCCGCCGACGCCCCAACTCTTGCACCCCGAGGACGACAAGAAGCTCGCGGCGACGCTCCGGTCGTTCGCCTGGGAGGTCCCCGCCGGAGCCGCGCCGCTCGCCGCCCAGGTCGGCGAGGTCCTCCTGGACGAGAAGGGCAGCCGTTGGCCGATGAGCCGGATCAAGGTCTACCCAGGCGAGCCTCGGGAGCGATCGCTGCCCGTCGCCGAGCCGGCGTTGACGGGCGTGACCTCGGACGAGATGCGATGGTGCGTCTGGGCCATCGCCACCGACGGCGGACTCTCGGTGTCGGAGGTCCGGCGCTATCGCAACCGGTAGAGGAGGTCCGGCGCTATCGCAACCGGTAGATGCGATTCCCGATGCGGATCGAGCGAGCGTCGCACCGATAAGAGTTGGGAGGACTCAGGTCGGTCGCGGAGGCCGGGAGGTGCTCGTCATCGCGGAAGGACCCGAGATGCAGGATTATGACCCGAACAGCAAATGGATGATCCAGCACCACGGTGCCGCGATCCTTCGCATGGCGGGCTTCGGGAATATCGGTCCCTGGACGGCGGTGCAGGCCGAGCCGGTCCATCCCCGTCGCCTCCCCGATGGCCTGATCGAAGCCCAATGCCCGGGCCGGACCAGGCCGACCCTGTTTGTGCTGGAGATCTCCACCTATCCCTATCAGCGGCTCGCCAAACAGGCCGCCGATGACGCACTCCTGGTCTACCTCGAGCGCGGCGTCCTGCCCGAGGTCGTGGCGCTGGTCCTCCACCCCATGGGCAAGCGGCCGATTCCCTCCGAGCTGATCATCCAGAGCGACGAGGGCTCGACGCGCCTTCATGTCCAATGGAAGCTGGTGGAATTGTGGAAGATCCCCGCCGCTGATCTGCTGGCGGCCGGCGACATCGGCCTGATCCCCTGGGTGCCGCTGGCCCAGTTCAACGGCCCGCCCGAGCCGATCTTCCGCGCCTGCCGCGACCGCATCGAACAGGAACCCGATCCGAAAGAGCGCGAAAGCCTGCGCGTGGTCACCCACTTCCTCGCCGGGCTGAAGTATAATGACCCGAGGTTATTCCAATTGCTGGGGGACCAAGAAGCCATGTTCAAGACGGGATCGCCGATACTGCAGAAGGTCGTTGACGATTTGACGCGGATATCCGTGCAGGAAGCCTTGCCGAAAGCCGTGCAAAAAGGCGTGCAGGAAGCCTTGCCGAAAGCCGTGCAGGAAGCCGTGCAAGAAGCCTTGCCGAAAGCCGTGCAAGAAGCCTTGCCGAAAGCCGTGCAGGAAGCCGTGCAGGAAGCCGTGCAGGAAGCCGTGCAGGAAGCCGAGCGGAAAGCAACCGAAACGTTTGTCATCACAGTCCTTGTGGCTCGATTCGGGGCCGAGGCCGAAGTCTTGAGGGCCGAATTGGAGACAATCCGCGCCGATCGGCTCAACAAACTCGTCAGTCTTGCCGCCACCTGTCCCAACCTTGACTCTTTCCGCAAAGAACTCGCGCCACGAAGGAGCAAGCGGAAGACGTGAAGGCGAGGGCGATCGCTCGACTTCAACAATTCCGAGCCATCGCCGGGATCGGCCTGGCGGGCGCATCTCGCGACGGAGCGGTCGAACCAGAGAGGTTCGCATCATGAGCCCATCCGCGACCAATTTTGATGCGAAGAGCGATGCGGACCCGGCGATCCCGTCGAGCGAGGTCGCGACGGTCCTGGTCGTCGACGACTCGGCCTTCGATCGGCATCTCGTCAGCCAGTTGCTGGAATCGATGAAAGACGTGAGGGTGGTCTATGCCTGCGATGGCGGCCAGGGGCTGGAGGCCATCGTGCGCGAGTCTCCCTCGGTCATCCTCACGGACCTGATCATGCCCGACATGGAGGGCCTGGAGCTGGTCCAGCGGGTGCGGGCCGAGCATCCCCAGATCTCCGTGATCCTGATGACGGCCTTCGGCAGCGAGGAGATCGCCGTCCGGACCCTCCGGGCCGGGGCCGCCGGCTACATCCCCAAGAAGGACCTGGCCCGCGACCTCCTCGCGACCCTCAGGCGAGTCTTGAACATGGCT
The DNA here is from genome assembly GCA_963777695.1 of uncultured Planctomycetota bacterium. Lineage (GTDB taxonomy): Bacteria > Planctomycetota > Planctomycetia > Isosphaerales > Isosphaeraceae > CAVZRC01. The sequence goes on along the minus strand of CAVZRC010000004.1, from coordinate 1,965,636 downwards.
TCATTGAGGCGCGAGCGCGGGCGAATCCTCCGTTGCCTGGTCCGACGCGAGTCGGCCTTCCTCCTCGACAGCGACCCGAACCTGATCATGGCGCTGATGGCCCTCGTACAGGAGGAGATCGAAGCCATGAACCTGTGCGACCCCACCGGCCGGATGCAGGTCGGCATCGCGCTGCAAGAGGCCCTGACCAATGCCCTGTTCCACGGCAACCTGGAAGTCAGCACCGAGTTGAGGCAGCACGACGAGCGGGAGTTCGACGAGCTTGCCGAACGCCGACGGGGATTGGAGCCGTACCGCTCGCGTCGGATCCGCGTGCAGATGCAGCTCGACCGCGACGCGGCCCGATTCGTCATCGGCGACGATGGGCCGGGCTTCGATACGTCGCTGTTCGATCGCCCCGTCGAGCCCGAAGACCTGGCCCGGATCGGAGGCCGCGGCCTCCTGCTGATCCGGACCTTCATGGATCAGGTGTCGTTCAACGCGACCGGCAACCAGATCAGCATGGTCAAGTATCGATCGTCGGCGACCTGACCGGGAGCCGAGTGGAGCGACTCGAGCCTGATCAAGAACCTATACCAGCATGGGGCCGATCAGGCGTCGAGATCGTAGGCGTATCGGAGCCAGTATTTGACTTCCGAGTCGATTTCGGCGAGCGACACGATCGCGATCCTGTGGGTGATCCGATCCTTCTTGGCCAGGCCGCCGGTATCCAGCAGCCGGTCCGGCGCCGGGGTGTCTCCCTTCAAGGACAGTCCCAAATCAATTCGCGTGTTGGTCGCGGGCTTGATCTGGGCGAAGACGTGGCGGCGATAGAGGGGGACGATCGTCTGGCAGGGGCAGGCCCTCACATCGTCGCCCAGGCCCATGCCGAGCTTCAACAGCTCGTCGTAGATCCGGCGCAGCCCGGCCTTACGCCCGGTGAACATCGCGGCGACATAACCGTCGGCGGCCCTCAAGTAGGCGTCGGGGTCGCCGTCATCCAGGCCGCGACCGGAGGCCCGGTCGACGATCCAACCGGCGGCATTCGTCCCCAGCCGATGCCGGTCCTTCAGCCACTCCCGGCGTTCCTTCTCGGAAGGAGGTCCTTCCTCCTCGAGTAGTTGAATCCACTCATCCAGCGATCTTCCCGTCTTCAGCGGGAGACTCGTGATCCAGGATTGCACCATGACGACGCTGGGATGGACGCTATAAATCGCGTTTGATTTCGACTTCGACTTGGTCTTCGCCTGTGGCATGGTGGGCCCCCGCCGGGTGCTTCTCGGTTTATCGTCCCAGTATACCAAGACTTCGGGTTTCTTGCGAGGGCGAGAATGCGTCCGAAGTGATTACGGCGTGCGAACCGAGTCGACGGGGCGACGTGGTGGGGTGCCCGGGCCGGGAGTGGGGGCCCGCGTGGAGGGGGGCGAGAAGGTTTCCAGCTTCTCGAGCCGTCGTTCGAGCTGCTCGATCCGTTCGACGAATGCGCGGGGCAGGTTCAATCGCAGGTCATTGAACGAACCGGTCGAGGGCGTGGCGCGATCGGTCGGCGTCGCGGGTGTGACGCGATCCGCCGGCATGTGGTCCGGATCGGCTGGTTGGGACGATCGTGTCGCGCCGGGACCCGGAGCCGCGTCGTGCGCGGGGGACGCGTCGGGCGGGTTCGGGGGTGATGTCGGCACCGGGGTCGCGGGTCCCTGGATCGGCGGTGTCGCCCGGGAAGCGGTCGGCGTGACGGGCACGCTGGCGCGCGTCGAGGTGGTCCCCGGCGGCGTTGCCGTGGGGCCGCTCCCGGCGGGCGATGGCCCCGGCCGGCTGGCGGTCCGGAGCGGGAGGTCGATCCGCGTGCGCCGGGGATCCTCGCCGCGGACGACGCCGAGTGTGATGGGCTTGCCGGCGGGGATGCGATCGAGCCGGTCGGTCAAATCGTGATGCGAACGGATCGGCTGGCCGTCGAATGCGACGATGCGATCGCCGGGCCGGAGGTCGGCCAGGGCCGCGGGCGTCCCGGCGAGCACCTCGATCACGCGGCGCACCCTCTCCGGTGCCGCTCGAGGCCGGCGCGCCGTCCGGGTCTGCCGGCGCGATCGTTGCCGATGCATTCGGGATCTCGGTCGATCCGGTCCTCCAGCCGGCGGCCGGGGGCGAAGGCGCGAAGGGCGTCGCGGTCGATGCCGCGGCGGCCGTCGCGGTCCTCATGTCGAGCCGGACCCCCAGGTAGGCGCGGTCCACGTGCCCATAGGTCCGGAGCTGGCCGGCGATCCAGAGCACATCGCGCGTCGGGATGGCGAACCCGAAGTCGGTATCCGGTTCGGATCGGCCCGCGGCGGCCGTCGTGGGGTCGTTCTCCGGCTCCGCCGCATCGGACTTCGACGACGGCGGCGCCGACGGCTCCGACATCGAGGCCGAGGCGGAGTCGGTCGCCGAGCCCGGGACCGCGAGCCCGCCGCGGATCACGCCGAGCCAGTCGCCGCGGAAGTCCACGACCGCCGCGCCGCTGTCGCCGGGATAGAGTGGCGCCTGCACCAGGATCAGTCCGCCGAGCTGGCCGGTGCCCAGCGCCACCGCCCGGTCGTGGCCGGCGACATGGCCCCGGCTCACGGAATGGCCCATGCCGAACGGGCTGCCGACGATGAACACCTGGCTCCCCAGCTTCGGCGCGTCGTCGGCCGACCGGATCGGCGCGACGGAGCGCGGCGAGACCCGCAGGAGGGTCAACCCGGTCTCGAGGTCGGCCGCCACCCATTGTGCGACATGGCCCCGCCCCTGGAAATCGCGCGCGACGATCGGCACCGGGTTCTTCCCTGCCCCCGGCCCCGATCGAGCGGGAGGAGGATCGATCCGGATCGAAACGATCTCCCCGCCGTTGTTGATCACCACGCCGGTGGCCACCCGCCGCGTGCCGGCCGGTGCATCCGCCGCGGTGTATTCCAGCGCCACGACCGACTCGCGGGCCCGCGCCATCGCCTGGCCGATCCGACGCTCCAGTCGCCCCCACGCCGCGAGCAACTCATCGACATTCGAATCGCTGCCGGCACCGCCATGGCCGTCGCCGTCACCGTCGACCGACCGGCTCCTGGCGGCCCTGCGACCCGCGGCATCACCCCGCGACGAGGCCGAGGGCTGCCGTCCCGATGGCTCATTCGTGTCCCGATCGCCCTCGGCGACCGCAACACCTGCCCGCGCCGGCCGACCGGCCGGGCCCCGACCCGATTGGCCCATCCGCACCCAGAGCAGACCGGCCGCCACGGCCCCGCATGCCAGCAACGGCGCGATCCTGATCGCCAGCCGGGCGGCGGGAGACTTCGTGTCCGGGCGATGGAGGGAGGGTCGAAACATGGTATCCAAATAATCATCCTGGGGAGTCGGGCTTCAGTACACCGGCTTGACATCACGGGCGTCTGGCGGCATGGGAGTCCCATGCTCGAGGTCGAAATTCCATCGGGACGGCGCCGCGGGCCTGGAAGCCGGCGACCCTTCCTGTTTCGTCGCCTGGGGCTGAGGCACCGCGATCGGCTCGGCCTGCGCCAGCTCGCGCGAGGGGATATCCCGTTCGTCCGCGAGGATCGGAGGCGCGGGCACGTCCGCCTCGACGGCGGCCGATGGCTGGACCGGGAACGGGTCGGCATTGGCACGTATGATGGACTGGGCCTCTGCGTGCTGGCGACGAAGGGCCGGCAGTCCGATCACCAGCGTCAGGACCGTCGCCGCGACTCCGGTCCCGGCCACCCAGGCCAGGCTCCAACCCGGTTGTGCCGGGGCGTTGCGGCCGCGATCCGCCGGCTCGGCCTGGCGGTTGCGGGGCCGAGTCGCCCGCCCCGACAGCCCGGCATACGTCAGGACTTCGCCCAGGCTGTCGCGCATCCAGGCCGATCGGAGCGGCCGGTCGCCATCGAGGTGGCTCAACCCTTCGAGTCCTCCATGGGTGGCACGATTCGCCGCCCTCGGCCATGGCCGCCGGGTGAGTGCATCATGGGCCTCCATCCTCGGCTCGAGCGACGGCCAGAGCGACGGGGCATCCGGGGCGACCAGCAAAGAGCCCGCCGCCGTGGCCAGTGCCCTGGACGCCCGATCGAGATCCGCCCGATGCTGCCGGCAGGAAGGGCATGATCCCAGATGTCCCTCGATGGACTGGCGGTGCTCGGGGCTGAGATCATCCCCGTCACCATGACGCTCCGTCGGGTCATCGTTGACGCCCACCCAGAGGGGCAGGCGTGCACGGACCCATTCGCATGCGGGATTACCCATTGTCGTGCCCATCGCTTGGTTTGTCATCCTTGACTTCCCCTTGCGTCCCATCCTGACGACGCCGCCAGATCTCGCGGAATTTCTCGCGGGCCTTGGCCAATCGCCACCGCACCGTCGCTTCGCGACGACCCACGATCGCGGCCACTTCGGAAGAGGAGAAGCCTTCCAGGTCGCGGAGGACCAGGATTGTACGATAGCTGACCGGCATCAGCCCCAGGACGAAGTGGACCTCCTGGGCCAGTTCGGTCTGGATCCTCGGGTCGGGATCCGGCAGTTCGAAGGTCGTTTGTCCATTCGCGTCGGTCCGATCGATCGAGGCCGCGGGTGGCGGCGTGCTCTTGGTGCTGCGGAGCCAGTCCAGCCCCAGATTAACACCCACCCGGAAGAGCCAGGGACCAAACCGCCGCGCGGTATCGAATCGGTCCAGACGCGTATAGACGCGGTAAAACGTCTCTTGGGCCAGGTCGCGGGCCTGTTCGGGCTCGCGGACCAGCCGCATCAAGACCCGGATCAGCTTCCGCTCATAACGCCTGACCAGCACGGCGAAAGCCTGATGATCGCCGTGCCGTGCGTGCTCGACGAGCCACGCATCATTGAGGTTCAGCACGTCGCTGCTGTCGTCCGGAGCCGGGACTCCGGACTTCGCCTCGTCGTGGCCCGGACGGAGTCCCGTGCGTTTCGCCGGGCTGCTCACGTCCTTCGTGACGTCCTTACGGGCGTCTGGTTTGCGCTCGGGCTTGGCCGGCTTCCGCATCGCGTGACCTCCTCACGCTCTTTATGATACGATCAAGTCACCCCGGAGCGCTGGATTTTTTTCCAGGTTGTTCCGGGAGGGCAACTCGGGCCCACGGAGCGAAAACATCATCCGATGCGGAAGACTCGGACTTGATCCATCGCCCGATCGCGCGTATCGAGACCAAATAGGCTGTATTCGCCCTGGGCAACAGGCCAAAGAAATGGTCCCGAGACGGCGACGAGACGGATGACGACAGGGACAGCCAAGAGTCGAGCTTGTTTTGGCGTTTAGGGCTCCCGCGTCGGTTTGGAGCCTCGTCGTCGGGCCGATCCGACGGATTCGAATTCCTCCAGGAGCGGGGCCGATCGTCATGGCGGGTTTCGGTCCGCGGGTGATGCTGTGTCCGGTGGAGGCGCGCGGTGCGGCGCTGGCGGTCCTGTACCGTCGGATCCCCGCCGCGCTGCGGGACCGTCTGGTCGCCGGCGTGCTGGAGGAGGCGAGTCGGGGCGAAGTCGACCTCTCGGGTTTGTGGGTTGCCCGCGCGAGGGCCGGCCGGATCACGGGGGTGCTCCTGACGCAGGCGCTGGCCGGCAAGGCGGCGGCGGTCTGGGCCCCGGAGGTCCGGGCGACCTGGCGACGATCGGCGCTGGCCGCCGAGTTGGTGGAGGCGGCGATGGCCGACCTGTCGGCTCGCGGGTACCGCCTGGCGCAGGCGGTGCTCGATGAATCGGCCGGCCCGCAGGCGGGCCAGGACCTGACCCGGGGCGGGATGCCCCGCGTGACCGAGCTGCTCTACCTCGAGCGTGACACGGCGACGCCGCTGTCGATGGCCGTCGCATCCACGCCGGGCGTACCCGGACCGTGCTTCGAGTGGCGTCCGTTTTCCTCCGAGGTCGAGCTCGAGTTCCGCGCCGTCCTCCAGGCCACGTATCTGGGCAGCCTGGACATGCCCGAACTGGAAGGGACCCGCGGGCTCGACGACATCCTGGAGGGCCACCGCGCCGCCGGGTTGTTCGTGCCCGATCGCTGGCGGCTGGGGCGGATCGCCGGCGAGCCCGAGGCCGCGGCCGTCCTCCTCATGGCCGAGGTCCCCGGCCGCGACGCCTGGGAGGTGGTCTACCTGGGCCTGACGCCCGAGGCCCGCGGCCGCGGGCTGGGCCGCGCCGTACTCCGCCACGCACTGGAGCTGGCCGCCGCCCACACGCCCCGGCTCGAGCTGGCCGTCGACCTCCGCAACACGCCGGCCGTGCGGCTCTATCGCGACGCCGGATTCGTGACCCGCAACCGACGCACCGTCCACCTGGCCATCCTCGGCGGTTGAATCGGGGAGCGGGGACGCCGGCCCGGTCGATTCAAGGTTTCACGGCCGCGGATGAGGAGGGGTCGAGGCTCGGGTTCGGCGACAGGGCCGCCGGCGCGGGGCGATGCCGGAGGATCTCCCCCTGCTTGAGATAGATGACCGACTCGGCGATGTTGGTGGCGTGGTCGGCGATCCGCTCGAGGTTCCGCGACGTGTTGACCAGTCGCAACAAGGTGTGGACGCGCTCCGGGCAGCGGGCGATCTCCTGCTTGAGCTGCTTCTGGATGGCCCGGTAGTCGCGATCGATCCGCTGGTCGGCGGCGATGACCGACTGCGCCAGGGAGACGTCGGACTGGGTGAGGGCGTCGAGGCTATTGTGGACCTGGGCCAAGGCCGCGAGCCCGAGGTCCTCGATCGACTGGGGGATGGGCACGGCCGAGGGATCGCCGGCCAGCTTCTTGACCCGCTTGGCGATGTGCCGGGCCAGGTCGCAGAGCCGATGCAGGTCGCCGTTGATCTTCAGCACGGCGGCGACCCGACGCAGGTCCGAGGCCACCGGCTGGTGCAGGGCCAGCACACGGACGCACTCCCACTCGATCCGGACCTCCCATCGGTCCACCAGGCGCTTCTGTCGCTTGACCTCGTTGGCCAGGTCGACCCGGCCGTCGCACAGGGCATGGACGCTCTGGTTCAGCGTGTCCTCGACCACGGCGGCCAGCTTCAAGACCTCGGCCCAGAGCCCCTCGATGTCCCGGAGGAAGCTGCGGCCCACCGTGACCCTCTGGGTGTCCCAATCCGAATCCGGTCGCTGCGGTTCCTGCGGCATCGCGTCGATCCCCGTCCCGTTCGAGAGCCTTGACTCGAGTTGCGTGACACCCTCTCTCTCGGTCCCCACCTCCCTGCCGGCATGCCCCTCCCGGGGACCTTCGCGGTCCCGACTTCACGGATGACCGATGATCGTACGGCGTCGTAACGATCGGGGTATCAGTGTCGATAATTTAGCTTATGTCATCGAGCCTCGCCGAACAACGCCAAACCTGCAAATACACGAGAAATTCACAGTCATTGATGAGGTATCAAGCATCTCCTGGATGAAGATCGCGGGCTGAGGGCCGGCCCCGCGGGAAGGGCCCCCCCTCTTGCGCCGGCCATCGCACCGTCGATCGCCCCGGCGCGACCCAAAGAAAGGACCCCGGAGGTGGGCCTCCGGGGTCGAGAATTTCGCGCCGATCCTCCGGGGAGTCTCGCTCAGTAGCGGTTCCCTCGCAGCGGTGGGCCGTAGCCATGGAGCGGGAGCCAGTAGGTATCGACCGGGATCATGTCGCCGGGGCGATAGTACCCCAGGTCATACTGGGCTTCCCATGGGGGATCCATGATGGCGTTGTAGGGCCAGGCCGCGATCTGCAAGGCGAACAGGCCCCAGGAGAAGAACGGCTGGATGATCTGATTGCGCTGGGTGGACTGCGCGGGGTCGTCGACCGGGTAGGTCAGGAATCGTCCGACCGGGCCGACGAACTGCTCGACGGGATGTCCGTAACGCTCGAGCACGGGGTCCTGGAAGTAGAGTGGGAGGTGGCAGGTGGCCGCGGCGGCCCAGTACTTCCGCTGGGGGGCCCAGTCGCGGGCGGCCAGGGGGACCCAGTCTTCGGGGACGGGGATCGCCTTGATCGGCCGGGCCTCGGCCGGGCTCGGGGCATGGATGAGGTCGAGTTGGGTCTGGGTCTGGAGCGTCAACGAGCTGTTATCGCGGGCGGGCGTATCCGGCTGGGCGCGATTCTGCTGCGGATGGAGCCGCTTCTGCTCGTCTTCCTTTTCCTGGGCGCGGGCGACTTCCTCGACCTTTCGCCGCAGATCGTCGGTGAGGATCGAGACGGGAGCGGCACGCTCGGGGAGCGCGACGGTCTGATCCGCGGAGATCGGCGAACGGGACGAGCCGCCGGGCGACGCGGCTGAGCCCGTGCCCGGTTCGGTGCCGGCGAGAGGGTAGGTGTCGCCCGCCGCGGCGGATGTCGATCCGGGCGCGGCGCCCTGCGGATCGGCCGCGGGTACGGCCGTCGGGCCCGGATCGGCGGGCGACCCGGACTGCGCCGCGGTGCCGGGGTCGCCCGGATTGCGAGGGCTCTCCTCGGGTGGGGTGGCCGTCGCGGGCATCGTCGTGGTTGCGATCGGGGCCGGAGTCGTGGCGATCGGGGCCGGGGCCTCGACGCCGATCGGCAGCGGGGGCAAGGGGTCGTCCTCGGTATGCGTGACGCCCGAATCGGCGGGCGCCGGGCTCGCGAGAGGCTCGGCCGTCGCCGGAGTCGCAGATTGCGGGATCCCGCCGGTGGGATGGGTCGCCGCATCGTCGCGCGCCAGGTCGCCCGGTAGGGGCGGCAACTCGTCGGTGCCGCCCGGTGCGGGCGCCATGGCAGCCGGCGGTTCCATCTCGCGATGCGAGGTGGCCGTCGGGCTATCCTCGGCCGAGTTGCTGGCGCCGAGTGGCGGCAGGGGGATCGTTTCCATCTCCGCCGTCGCGGGGTTCGTAAGGCCCGCAGCCGCGGGGATGCCGGCCGCCGGAGGCGCCGATCCCGGCGATGCGGTCCCCTGCATGGCCGTGGGGACGAGCCCGCCGGATGCCGGAGCGGGGGCCGCCGTGCTCGTGCGGGCCGGGGTCGGCGCCGGCTCGCTCGTCGCCGTCTCGATCATCTCGAGCTGGATCGGGGCCGGGGACGAGCTCGGCGAACCGGCCGTGGACGCGGGGCTCGGCTCCGGATTGCGCCGCTGTCGCGGTCCCATCCGTCGCCAGCGAGGCACCGGTGATGGTCGGGTCTTGCGGCACCGGACGAGGCGCCGCGGCCGACAGGCCCGGATTCGAGGAGGGGCTTTCGACCGGGCTCGAGCCGACCGTGTCGGGCGACACGGGGACGGCGGTCAGCGTGGGGATCTCGGGGGCCGTGAGCGTGGGGATCTCGTCGCCGGCCGCTCGCGGAGCGGGGGCCGTCGAGGCATCCCTGGACGGGGCCGAGCCCGTGCGACTGGGCCGGGCGGCCGAGTCGTCCACGGTGGACTGAGCGCTGGTCAGCCGGATCGGATCGCCGGGACCTTCGTCCATGCCCGGGAAGGCCGAGGGGGCCGGCCGGGCCTTCGTGCGCGACGACGGGCCGACCGGGTCGGTCCGCTGCGCGACGGCGATCTCCGGCCGGGCCGCGGTGAATCCCGGGCGACGTCGCGACTGCTCGCTCAGCGCATAGGACGCCACCGCGTCTGCACCCGATCGCATCCCATTGCGAGCGGCCTCGATCCCTTGCTTCAGCGCGAGGATCTCGGGCGCGGTCAGTTCCTTCTGTTTGGCCTCGGCCTCGCGCAGGAACTTGAGTGCCCGCTCAAATTGCTGATAGTTCAGGTAATCCAGCCCGTTGCGCATCAGGTACCGTGCCCCGCGCGTGCCGGCGGCCCCATAGAGCGACGGGGTGTTCGTCGGGGTCAACGATGCCGCGTTGGACGCGCCGGCCCGCGACGCGCCGGACGAGGGTAACTGCTGGGCCATGACGATCGAGGCCGTCAGGCCGGCCCCGAGGGCCCCCGCGATCCATGCCGTAGTTGTGCGACGCAAGCCACGCCTCCTTGCTTTCCTGGTGGCGACCGGCGAGTAGCGAGCGACGGTTGGGAGCGAACACGGGGCTCCCATCGTCACGAGCCGCTCTCCCATCCCCCATACGGCTGTCGCCACTCCCACCATCCGGCCAATACGAGATGCACAGGCCGAGAAATGACGGACCGAAAAATCGACGATTGACCACAAGACACCAAACGACCGGAGCAGATACCCGGAAGGCGATCCTCGTGATGACCGACCACTGACTACCGCACTGACCTGTCAGACCGACCCGCGACCGACGTCGGTCTCATGACTGAAGCTGGAATAATTGGGGGCTTCCTGGGTGATGACGATGTCGTGGGGATGGCTCTCCTGGACCGATGCGGCGGTGACCTGGATGAAGCGGGCCTTGGTGCGGAGCTCCTCGATCGTGTGGGCGCCGCAGTAGCCCATGCCGGCCCGGATGCCGCCGACGAGCTGGAAGACGAATTCCGCCAGGGGGCCCTTGTAGGGGACCCGGCCCTCGACGCCCTCGGGCACGAGCTTCTGGCTGACGATCGTCTTGCCGTCCTTCTCCTGGGTCCGCGCCCCGGGCTCCTGGCGATATCGCTCGTGCGAGCCCTTGGACATGGCGCCGATCGAGCCCATGCCGCGATAGCTCTTGAAGCTCCGGCCGCGGTAGATGATGGTATCGCCGGGGCTCTCGGCCAGCCCGGCGAAGAGCCCGCCGATCATCACGACGTGGGCCCCGGCCGCGAGGGCCTTGGTGATGTCGCCGGAATAGCGGATGCCACCGTCGGCGATGATCGGCACCCGACCGGCCGCGGCCTTGGCCGACTGGTGGATCGCCGTGATCTGCGGCACGCCCACTCCGGAGACAACGCGAGTTGTACATATGCTTCCGGGTCCTATCCCGACCTTCACGGCATCGGCTCCAGCCTCGATCAGGGCCCGGGTCCCCTCGCCGGTCGCCACGTTGCCGGCGACCACCTGGATGTCGTAGGTCTTCTTGATCCGCCGCACGGTCTCGACCACGTTCCGGCTGTGGCCGTGCGCCGAATCGACCACCAGGACGTCAACCCCGGCGTCCAGCAGCGAGGAGATCCGCTCGTAATCGTGGACCCCCACCGCCGCGCCGACGCGAAGCCGACCACGCCCGTCCTTGCATGCGTGCGGGTAGCGGTACAGCTTGTCGATATCCTTGATCGTGATTAACCCCTTCAGTCGATATTGATCGTCAACCAGCAGGAGTTTCTCGACCTTATTCTTCGTCAAAATCCGATCGGCTTCCTCGAGGCTGGTGTCGGCGGGCGCCGTGACGAGGTTATCCTTGGTCATGACCTCGTCGATGCGGAGGTCGTTGGACTCGAGGAACCGGAGGTCGCGGCGGGTGAGGATGCCGCGGAGGAAGCCGTTGACGGTGATGGGCACGCCCGAGATATTGTGCCCCCTCATGATCTGCCGCGCCTCGCCGACGGTGGCCGTCGGCGGCAGGGTGATCGGGTCGACGATGATGCCGTTCTCCGACCGCTTGACCTTGTTGACCTCGCGGGTCTGATCGGGGATCGACATATTCTTGTGGATGACGCCGAGCCCGCCCTCCTGGGCCAGCGCGATGGCCAGTTCGGCCTCGGTGACCGTGTCCATCGGCGACGAGAGGATCGGGATATTCAGGCCGATCCGGGCGGTGAGGTGCGACCGGGTGTCGGCCTCGTGGGGCAGCAGGTCGGAATAGCCCGGCTCGAGCAGGACGTCGTCGAAGGTAATGCCCTGGTAGGCGATGCGGTCGTGCATCGGAAAAGCTCCGCTGGGGACCCGACGATCAGGCCGGCACGACGATCACGCGAGGAGGCGCCCGTTCGATCGATCTGATGGAACGACTAACAGATAGGATCGAAAGGACCGCGGGGCCGGGTCAATCGGGGTAGGTTCTGGGGCCTTTCCTGGTCCATTAAACCCGCTCGGGCCTGGGCTGACAAGGGCAAGTGAGGGGGTTGGTGGGCACATGAGCAGAGTTCGAGATCGCGGCGAGTCTTGCTTGCTCCGGGCCGATCCGGTAGCCTCTGCGTACCATACAACCCGAGGCTCCCCATCGACCACGAGACTCGTTTCAAAGAGAGGTTGTTATGACCGTCATGTCCAACAGCGATTTCGCCAAGCGCATGATGCTGTTGGCGAGACCCGCCGAACAGTTCGAGCCAACCGCGACTTACGATCCGGATGGTGATTGCATCGAATTCCTCGCGAGACCGGACAGCTTCTATGCCGAACGGGTCGATGACCTCGTGACCGTTTATTACAGTCAAGAGACCGACGAAATCATCGGAACTTGGATCAAGGGGGTTTCCCGCTTCTGCTGCAAACTGCTGGAGACGATGCCCGGCTTCCAGATCGAGATCCACGATGGGCGTATCCGGCTCGTCCAGATCCTCCGCGCCCGGCTCTGGAGCTCGAAGACCGATCCCAAAGACCTGGTGACCTTGACCTACAAGAAATTGATCCAGGTCGCCGAAGATGCGGATCTCGAGGCCGAGATGTGCCTAGCCTGATTGCCCCCTCCTCCCAGCTCGGATATTCCAGAACACCCGTCATCGCAAGGGGGGAAACGTAGGACACGCCTCCCCCCTTGCGAGGGGGCTCCGCAAATCTCAGGACTTCCCCATCATTGCGCCTTGGCCGGAGCCGCAACGGGGGCAGGGGCTGGAGCGGCCCACTCGAATTTCAGCTCGACTTCCTTGCCGCCGCGGAGGACGGTCACGGTCTTCTTGGGTTCGCCGGCTCGGAGGGCGCGGGCCATCTCCATGGGGTCGGCGACTTTGGTCCCGTTGACCTTGAGGATCGTGTCGCCTTCCTTGAGGCCGGCCTTCTTGCCCGCGCCGTCGTCGGTCACCTCGGAGACGGTCATGTCTTCGAGCAGGGCGCCGATCCTCCGACCGCCGCCCATCCCGCCCATCCCGCCCGGGCGCGGAGCTTCTCGCGCGAGAGCAGGTGGTCGAGGTTGGCGATCCCGAAGGCACCCAGGGCGATGACCAGCGATGAGTGCTTCTGGTACTCGGGCACGGCCTGATCATAGGTGTCGAACTGGGTATGGTGGGTGTGCTGGTACCGGGCCTTGCCCGCCTGTCTCCAGAAGAAGCCCGGGACATTCGCGGAGAGGAACGACGCGTGGTCGCTGCCGCCGCCGGTCAAGCCGGCGACCTTCCTCACTTCGAACGGGAAATCGTGGTCGAGCTCCTTGACCGGCGCGAAGACCTGCTCGAGGTCGCTGAGCATCGCCTCGGTGGCGCCGATGCCGGAGAGGTAGTTCGTGCCGCCGTCGTGGACGAGTACGGCCGAGATCTTGGGCATGAGCTTCGGGTTGGCCTTGACGTAGGCGGCCGAGCCGAGAAGGCCCTGCTCCTCGCCGCTCCAGACCATGAATCGGATCGTCCGCCTCGGCTTCACGCCGGCCTTCACCAGGATGCGCATCGCCTCGAGGGCCGTCGAGACGCCGGTGCCGTTGTCGGTCGTGCCGGTGGCGCCGTCCCAGGAGTCGATGTGGCCGCCGATGATCACGTACTCGTCGGGGAACTCGGTGCCGGGGATGTCGCCGATCACGTTGTAGAGCTTGATCGGCCCCTTCTTGAAGTAGTTGCGGATGTCGAATTCCAGCGAGACGGGCTTGCCGTCCTTGAGCCAGGCGGCGATCTCGTCGAACTGCTTGCGGAGGAGGGTGACCGTGGGGAGGGTCGGGAGCTTGTCCCAGGTGATCCGGTGCTGGCCGCCGGTGACCAGCTCGGTGACGGCCCCGCGCCGGATGATGCCGGCCACCTTGGCGTCTTCCAGCTCCTTGACGATCTTGCGGAGGAACGCCGGGTCGGACCGGGGACCCTGGCCGGGTCCCGGCATCCCCAGGAGCACCCAGGCGCCGACGAGGGTGCCCTTCGCCTTGGCCTCGTCGAGCTCCTTCTGATCGAAGGGCGCGATCACGGCCTTGCCGCGGACGGCCCCCTTCGTGCCCGCCGACCACGACATCGTCACGAACTCGAGCGCCCTGGGCTCGGGCTCGACGACCTTGCCGAACCACGGGCCCCGGTTGAAGCCGACCGGGAACTCGCCCCACTCCTCGAGCCGGGCATTGGCGATCCCGAACGAGACGAGCCGCTCGCGCACCCACTCGCAGGCGTTCGTCAAGTTGTCGGAGCCGGTCAGCCGCGCGCCGATCCGATTACAGAGCACGTCGAGGTGATCCATCACCTGGGAGTCCTCCCGCCCCGCGGAGAGGATCCGATCGATCTCCATACTCTTGCCCTTGGCGGCGTCCTTGTCGGCCGCACCCGCCAGGGATGGCATCGACAGGATCGTCACGATGGCCCAACCGGCCCAGAAATGCCGTCTCATGCGCAACCTCCGTTCGGTAATGACTGGGAACCAGACACGATTCACATGACCGACCAGGCTGGGAGAGGCCCTGGTGGAAGGAAATGCCATTGTTTGCGATCCCGGCGGTCGCGTCCAGCCGGTCGATTCGCAAGAATCCGTCACGTCGGGACTCGGGGCTATTCCGGGATCGATGCCGGGTTTCCCGATCGGCGCTCTCGTCGTGATTCACATGCCCGTCCGTCTTGGACTGAACCCGATCGGAAGGTAAGCTGTTGACGCTCGTCGAGAGGAGTCAAAGATGAAGAAGAACCGAAAGAATGCCGACACCTATCGATTCAATGGGAATCCGTCTATCCACGCCCACAGCATCCATCCCGTCTCGATCGCCGACCTGGAGTCGCGCATCGAGGAGTTCGAGGCGAAGTTGTCCGACCCGAACGATCCCGATGATCCGAAATGGACCGCGCGCTGGTTGAAGAGGTTCCAGTCGGCCCTGGCCGCGAAGCTCAAGGGATTGGCGCACAAACAGAGCGAGGGATCCGAGTCCCGCCCGCCCAGGCGCCCATCCCGCGACACGGCCGACGCCTGATGCTGTCCTGAAGCGGACTCAGTCCGCCGAGACTTCGTGTCGATCAACCTGGAGATGTCTCATGCGGGAAACTTGCATGGTCTTCTTCCGATCGGGAATTTGCGACCTCGATGCCGCCGCGCGGTCCCTCGCCGGGTATCGGATGACCGTCGTCCGAGATGGCGACGAGCTCTCCGTCTGCTGGCGCGATAGCCCGCAGTTCCGCGTCCGGCTCGTGGCCGGCGATCTGGTGCGGGCGGAAGCCGTCGAGATCGGCGAGGGCACGCCGCATGAGGCCGCCATGAGGGAGTGTGACGCCCGGTTCGAGATCGGCATCGAGGACCTGGATGCGGCGCTCGATGAGATCAACACGCTCATGGAGGTCCAGAGTGCGCTCCAGGATGCCTCGCGGGGCTTCCTCTTCCTGCCGTGGAATGGCAGCCTGACCGAGCCGTGGTCGGGGTAGGCACGCGGCACGCTGTTCATCGGCCGAGACATCGCCGCCAGTTCATGGCCACTTCGGACAGGTCGAGTTCCTCGCCGCTTCCCGCGAGTCGTCGGCAGATCAGTTTGACGGAGATCGGTGAGAATGTTGACCGATCGAGCGGCCGGACGATCAGTCCCGTCGGGTCGTCCAGGGCCCCTTCGCTGACCAACCCGACACCGAAGCCATCCCGGACGTACGACAGGATCGTCGCCCACCCGCCGATCTCGAGGGCGATGTCGAGCTTGCCGGGCAACCCGTGGGACCGCAAGACCTCATCCAGGCCCTTGCGTATGCCCGCGTCGGGCTCGGGAAGGATCAGGGGGAATGAGCCGAAGGCCTCCAGAGGGGCACCCACTTTGGGGAGCGAACGCAGCTTCGATTCCCACTTCGTCCCGGACGCACAGACCAGGGCCAGGCGGTAGGTGACCAGGGGCTCGATGTACAGCGGCCGCCGCGCGATCGCGAGGATGGATGGCTCGTCATGGGTGACAACCGCCAGGTCGAGGGAACCGTTCGAGACGCCCTCGATTCGCGCACGTCCTCGCAACGTGGTGATGCGGAGTCGTCCTTCGGGGTGGTTCGTGCGGAATTCGAGCAGCGCTCGCCGGACGAGGCCGGCCGCCATCGCCTGGCCGCAGGCGAAGTGGACCGGGGCGGCGCCGTCGGGCTTGCCGCCTTCCTCGACGAAGGTGTGGAGGTTCTCGTAGCGGTTGACCAGCTCCTCGACGGCCGGCCAGACCTTTTGGCCCTCGGCGGTCAGCTTCCAGGTCTTCCCCTCGCGCACCAGCCAGGGGCGTTCGAGCAGCGGGCCGGCGTGCTGGAGATACTTCAGCCGCTTCGAGAGCGTCGGCTGTTCCAGCCCGAGTTCCCGCATCACCGCCGCCGCCTCCCCGTCGTGGCGGACCAGGCTCACGAACGTCTGGAGCAGCTCGAATGACAGGCTCACCGATCGGGGCATGCGACGCGTCCTCGACGGCAAAGCTCGATCATGTGGGGCCAACCTGATCCCGACCCCAAATCCATGAAAGAGACGATTGGATCGGCTTGAGCATGCCACGATACTCGATCTCGCGTCGGGGTGCCAGGTCGCGACGGTCCCGTTCCATCATCGGCATGCCGGTCGCAATCGTCCGGGCAACCGGAGGAGATCGCCAACCGGTGCGATCCTCGATTTCAACTCCCGGACCCGCCACCTTGACCTGGCTATCGGGTGCGCTTACCCTCGTCGGCGAAAGGCATTTGAACCTCCGACCCACGATCCACGTCCGGAGCCCGATCATGTTCCCGCCCGGAATCTGCCGAGTCGCTGTGCTCTCGATCCTCGTCGCGGCCCCTTCCGCGATCCATGCGGAGCAGTTCGTCCTGTTCGACGCGATATTCACATATACGAAGAAAGATGCGGACAACTCCAGGCCCAGCAAGTCGCACTACTATGTCAAGGGCGACATGCTCAACAAGGATCGTCCCCGCGACTGGACGTCCCCGGTTCGACTACCGCAACGGGACCGTCCACATCCGCGCCGAGGTCATCGAGAAGCCCGAGGGAGGCGCGCCCACGACATGGACCATCTGCTACATCCCGAACAAGGGCAAGGGGAACGGTTACGGCTGCACGGGCACCCAGCTCTACCGCGAGAAAGGCGTGTATGAGCGGGATGTCTCGATGAAGGCGTTCTGGGAGAACGACTCGATCATCTGGACGGAGGGCATCAAGCAGATGGACTTGGTGATCAAGGATGATAGCGGCGGCGGCGGTCACGCCCACAAGCGCAAGGACCCGGAGAAGTTCTTCCCCACCAAGATGCGCATCACCGTGGTCCAGGTGTCCGCCGGTTCGAAATACGATCCGAGCCAGGTCCCCAACCTGCCGCGCACCACCGGCGGCGAGGGCGCGAAGCCGAAGGCAGACTCCGGCGAGACGGATGTCCAGCCGACCAAGGGTGCGACCGGTTGCGCCGCCTGTGACCTTTGACGCGGGACCGATCAAAGGGGTCGGGCAGGAGCCGGGACGGGACGAATCGGCTCCGGATCCCTTTTCCTCTCCGAGGGAATACGGCGATAAGGGCGGCGCAGATCATATTGAGGCAGGCGCAGCCGAGAGTAACTCGCCCAACCGCCTTGGGCTTGAGTTCGGAGCGCGACATACCTGGCCGGCCCGTCTTCCGCGCATGGGGCCTATCTCGCTTGCTATGCCTGTCCGATCCAATCCAGGACGAGCGTTCATCGAGATGCGTTGAGGATCGTACATGGGGTCTACTCGCCCGACATTACGCTTCTCCCTGGCGGTCCAGAAGGCAGGGCTGCCGGAACGTTGTCCGGTCGGGGACATGGCTCCGCTGTCCCCTTCCCGCGCGACACCATCGCCCACCCTCAACTTCAGCCTGCATTCAATACGCGTCCTGCGAGACGACCTCGCCGCCGGCCTTGGTTCCGAGCGCCACCAGACAGGCTGGGAAATCGCTTCCTTGATGAAATGCACCGACCCATCCGCGAAGACGACGTTCACGCCGCCGGGATGACGGCTGGAGGCCGGTAAGGCCCCATAGCCGAAAGTCCGCGGGTACGCGTCGATGGCGCAGCCCCACGTATTCGGCAGCATGACGTGATTGTAGCGAGTGCAGAAGGCGTAACCCTCGAACCAACTCTTCCCCGATGGGTCGGCCCAATTCGCTGCTATCACACCTGGGCTACCCGGCGAATTTGCCAGGCACATCGTGTGAAACGGCTCTGGAGAAGTGTCGTTGGGCGCGGGGTCTGGGGCCACCATCACCTGGGAGGTAGGCCGCATGGGATCGATCTGACCGGCGGACGTAATACCCTTGACTCGCTCGCTGTAGGCTGCGGTCTGGCTGGTCCCGTCGAGGATACTACTCACTCGCGTCGTGCTGTTCCGCTGATTGCTCAGCAGCGACGCAACCTGGTTCACGATGCCACCTCCGATCATGAGGAAAATACCGCCGGAGGCCCCGCCCGCCTGGGTCGCGTTGTTGGGGTTGCCGCCTCCTGTGCCGCCCATGAACGAGTTTGGGGCCGACCCGGCGCAGCCCATGTAATTGTTGTGACCGGTCGGCAGG
Organism: uncultured Planctomycetota bacterium; assembly: GCA_963777695.1. Taxonomy (GTDB): domain Bacteria; phylum Planctomycetota; class Planctomycetia; order Isosphaerales; family Isosphaeraceae; genus CAVZRC01. The sequence goes on along the minus strand of CAVZRC010000004.1, from coordinate 1,947,308 downwards.
GTACAGCGGTTGACGTCGGATGGGCACAGGAAGACAGCCACCATCGTGTTCACCGTGGTGGTCTGAGCCGGGAGGTTGTAGACGGGGCCTTGGACAAGTCCGTTCACGAAAATGCTTTGAAAGTTATACGAGTTATAAAGGGGACCTTGCTCCAGGTAAGGCAACAGCATGAGGTGCGCCGAATACTCATATCCCTGCCACGAACCCATGCCCGGAGGGAACGATTGAAAGTCGCTCTCGTAGGTGGCCAGCGCCAGGCCGAATTGCTTGAGATTGCTGGTGCATTGGATGCGACGCGCTGCTTCGCGAGCGGACTGGACGGCCGGCAGCAGAAGTGCCAGCAACACGGCGATCACCGAGATGACAACCAGTAACTCGATTAAGGTGAACCCCCGTCGGTCACTCGATGGAGCCATGGATCGGTCTCCTCTGGAGAAGCGGGCACTCAAAGACACCCACCTTTAGAGCGTATCCCAGTAGGAGCCCTTGTAGGGTGGGTGAAACCCACCAAGCCTTTCGACGACAAGGCATTCGGTGGGTTTCACCCACCCTACTGGGATAGGTTCTTAGTACCTGCACGCGCCGGAGCAGGCAAACGGGGACGTACGAGTCTTTCCGGCCGTCCCGACGGCTTCTCCCGCGATGCACCGCCTTCGCCAGCGTGGGCTCGAGAAGCGAGCTGCTTGGTTGGCATTAAGCCCGCTAGACCAAGGACTGCTTGGTACTTGAGACGATCGGGGCCTCCGTTCACCATGGTATTTCTCGCAACCGCCATGGCACAGGGGGCCCCACGATGCATCGCTGGATTTCTACCATCCTCAACGCGCTGAGACAAGACCTCGCCGCAAGGCTCGGCGACGACGTCATCGGCGCCGACTGTCGGGCCGCCGGTCATACCTGGTGTGACTCCTGCCTCGTGACACCGGTGGCCATCATCCACAAGTTCCTCATCCGGGTCTTCCACGGTAAGACCGCCTTGACCCATCTCTCGCTCCTGGCCGGCCGCGCCTTCTCCGCCGTCGCCTTCTGCCAGGCCCGCTCCCGGCTCCCCCCGGCCGTCTTCCGCGCCCTGCTTCGCGACATGGCTCGGGCGCTGATCCCAACTTAGAGGCCATCGCACCTTCCTGTGGGCGGAGAGGCCGTCCCGAACGGCATGGAGGTCCGATCGGCCAATGGCTGTTTTTTTCGGAAATGCATGGCTACAATCGGGATGAGTTGGGATTGGGTGTGTCCACCTTGAACCAGTCTTGGGGCATCCGCGGGTCTGCCGGGACTTCGAACGGGCTCCATCCGACCGGGGGACGATGATGTCGGCTGACGATCCCGGCTCGATCACGCGATGGCTCGAGGGGCTCAAGGCCGGGCATCCGGACGCGGCCGATGCCATCTGGCGGCGCTATTATCAGCGGGTCGTCGCGGTGGCCCGCCGCCGGCTCCAAGGTGGGCCGCACCAGGCCGTCGAGGACAGCGAGGATGTGGCCCTCAGCGCGTTCCAGGGACTGTGCGCGGTGCGGCACGAGGCCAGTTCGACCGGCTCCGCGATCGCACCGAACTCTGGAAACTCCTGGCCGCCATCGCCGCGACGAAGGTGCGCGAACATCGGCGACGGCTCGGGCGCCTCAAACGTAACGGCCATATCGCCCGCGCCCGTCATCGGCCGGAGGGCCAGGTGATGCCGATCCGGATGTCAACGTCCTGGCCTTCATCGCGGACAAAGAGCCGCCTCCGGAGGTCGCGGCCATCCTCCGCGAGCAACTCCAGGAACTCCTCGATTCCCTCCCGGACGCGATCCATCGCCAGATTGCCGAGTGGCGCACTGAGGGCGCCTCGAATGCCCAGATCGCCCGGAACCTGGGGTGTGCGGTCCGGACCGTCGAGCGGAAGATCGAGAACATCCGCCTGATCTGGGAGCAGATCAGCGCGGAATCCGATCCGTGACCGATCGTCGGCGGAGTCGGGCCGGATGCTCGAGTTCGCGGGTCGTTCGAAGGCCATCCGAAATAATTTGCGATTCTTCGCCGCCCGATGTCGTTGGGAGGACCAGACGGCAAGTCTATGGGTAGCGGCGCGACGGCGCGCCCCGCTCCGGCACCGTCTGAGAGGCTGTGAATCCATCCATTACCGATGACGGCTTGCGAATTGCGAATGGATTTAAAGCTTGAAGCATCAGGGACTTATCAATTCGCAATCCGGAATCCGCGATCTGCAATCCGATCCTTTCACAAGCTCTGACATCGTCAGACGCGGCCCGAGGTCCCTCACAGATCGAGTCGAGCTCTCCTGGGAGTATGCTTGCATGGGCACCAAGAAAGAGCGGCCCCTGAGGTGGGGCGAGGACGAACGGCGGCGGCTGATCGAGGATCGCTGCGATCGTTACGAGGCGGAGTGGCGTGCGCTGCGGGCGCCTCGGATCGAGGATTACCTGGCCGGCGTCGAGGGCGAGGTGCGTCAGGCGCTCTGGCTGGAAATCGTGATGCTCGATCAGGACCTGCGCAAGGGCCATCGCGACGAGCGGACGCTGGCGGATTATCAGGAGAGCTGCCCGGACGGGATGATCCTGCTCGATCCGTCCACGGCAGACCTGTCCCCGATCGTCGAGAGGGTCGCGGAGTCGGAGTGCGGCGATGCCGTCGAGGATCCGGGCCTGACGCGGGGTGCCGGCCGGCTGGTCGATCTCGTCTTGCCGAACCGGCGCGGGGCGTCCCGATGGACTTGCTGAGCCGCCGGAGCCCACCGAAGGGGAGCCCGGCGAGTCGACCAGCCCGGTCGGTCTGCCCGATACGGTCGGGCCGGGGGAAGGAGAGGCGGGCCTTGCGGCCGGGCTCGAGGGCCTGGCGACGGCCGGCCCGGGCTGCACCCTGGGGGACTACGTTTTGCTCGAGAAGCTGGGCCAGGGGGGCATGGGCGTGGTCTTCAAGGCCATGCAGAAGCGGCTCAACCGGGTCGTTGCGCTGAAGATGATCAAATCCGACATGCAAGACAAGGAGTGGCGGATCCGCCTGTTCCAGATCGAGGCCCAGGCCGTCGCCGCGCTGGACCATCCGCACATCGTCCCGATCCTGGACAACGGCGAGCACCTGGGCGTCCTTTACTACAGCATGAAGCTGATCGACGGCCGGAACCTCGCCGAATGCCTGGACCGGTTCCAGGACCGGCCGACGGCCATCGCCCGGCTGATGGTGCCGATCGCCGAGGCGATCCATCACGCGCACGAGCGCGGGGTCTTGCACCGCGACCTGAAGCCGTCGAACATCCTGGTGGACGATCGCGAGGCGCCGCACGTGATCGACTTCGGGCTGGCCCGGCGGCTGGAAGACGGGTCCGCCGCCGAGTCGATGTTGACGTCCCACCCGATGGGCACGCCCAGCTACATGTCCCCCGAGATGGCCAGGGGCCATCGGCATGAGATCACCACGGCCACCGACGTCTATGGCCTGGGGACGATCCTCTACACGATGCTCACGGGCCGCCCGCCGTTCCCCGGCTCCTCGGCCATCGAGGTCATTCGCCAGGTCAACGAGCAGGAATTGGCGCCGCCCCGCGCCCGCAATGCGAAGGTGGACCGCGACCTGGAGACGATCTGCCTGAAATGCCTGCGGAAGGCGACCCGGGAGCGATACGCCTCGGCCCGCGACCTGGCCGACGACCTGAATCGATGGATCGAGGGTCGGCCGATCGTCGCCCGGCCCGCCTCGCAGTTCGAACGCGCCGTCAAGTGGGTGCGGCGCCGGCCGGAGATCGCCGCGCTGTCGGCCGCGGTGGTGATCGTCGCGATGCTCGGGATCGGCGGGATCATCTGGAACTGGCTGGCCGCGATCGCCGCCCGCGACGAGGCCGTCCGCAGCGAGGACTTCGCCCGGCATATCGCCTACGCCGCCAAGCTCAACCTGGCCGAGCGCGACTGGCGCGATGCCAGCATCAGGGAGGTCCGCCGCCACCTCGAGGAGACGCGGCCCCCGCAGGGCAAGACCGACCTCCGCGGCTTCGAGTGGTACTACCTCGACCGGCTGTGCAACTCGCAGGGACTCACCCTCGCCGGCCATGCCGATGTCGTCCAGCGCGTCGCCTTCAGCCGCGACGGCCGCCGCATCGCCTCGGCGAGCTACGATCAGTCTATCAGGATCTGGGATGCGGCGACCGGCCGGATCATTCGTGCACAGGCCGCCGGCGAGTTCATCCAGGCGGTGGCTTTCCATCCGGACGGCCGCCAGATCGCCTCCGGCGGGAGCAGTCGTGTCGTGACGCTCTGGGATGCCGCGACGGGCCAGCCGATCCGGAGACTCGCCGGTCATACCTGGTCGATCTTCGAAGTCGCGTACTCGCCCGATGGCAAGACCCTGGCTTCCTCCAGCACCGACGGGACGGTCCGGCTCTGGGACCTCGCCGCCGCCGATGGGGCGTCCCGCGTCCTGGCGGACCACCGCTCGGGCGTCTCCGGTGACCTCGCGTTCAGCCCCGATGGCAAGACGCTCTTCTCGGCGGGCGGGGGCGAGCCCACCATACGGGTCTGGGACGTCGCCACCGCCCGGCTCATCCGTCCCCTGAAGGCGGATGGGGTTGATATCCGCGGCAGCCTCGCCGTCAGGTCGGATGGCCGGATCCTCGCCTCGGGCGACAGCGACGGGACGATTACGATCTGGGATGTCGCCTCCGGCTCGACTATCCGCTCCTTCAAGGATCATCTCCACAACCTCGACCCGGTGAAGAGGCTGGCGTTCTCTCTCGACGGTAAGACCCTCGCCGCCTCGTCCGCGGTGCGCCAGGCGATCAACCTCTGGGATCCCGACTCCGGCCAACTCCTGGGCACCATCGCGGGGCATACCTCGCCGATCGCCGACATCGCCTTCAGCCCCGACGGACGGCACCTGGCCTCCTCGAGCTTCGACTTCACCGTGAGGATCTGGGATGCGACGCCGGGCCAGGAGGCCCGTTCCCTCCGGGCGAAGGCCCCGGTCTTGACCGTGGCGTTCCCCCCCGACGGCTCATACCTCGCCTCGGCCGGCCTGGATCGGACGATCACGCTCTGGGACCCGGGCAACGGCCAGGTCCTCCGTACCTTCACGGGGCATACCGGCAAGATCAGTAGCGTGGCGATCAGCCACGATGGACGGCGTGCCGCCTCGACCGGAGACGATCGGTCGGTCCGCATCTGGGACGTCGGCACCGGGAAGGTCCTTCAGATCCTCGATGGCCACAAGGACGCCGTCTGCAAGCTGGCGTTCAGCCCCGACGGCAAGTCCCTGGCCACCGCGAGCAACGACCGGACCGTCAAGCTCTGGGACGTTGACACCGGCCGGGTCGTCCACTCCTTCGAGGGGCACATCAGCGCCGTGAAGGCCGTGGTCTTCAGTCCCGATGGGAAGTCGCTCGTCTCCGCGGGCATGGATGGCTTCGTGATGATCTGGGATCGGTCCACCGGCCGACGCCTGCGGTCCATCCAGGCCCACGAGAATCGGATCTTCGCCCTGGCCATCAGCCCCGATGGCCGATGGCTGGCCACGGGAGGTCCAGAGCCATCCATCAAGATCTGGGACTTGGCGACCGGCCAGGAGGTCCACGTGCTCAGGGGCCATGCCGACGCGATCAATCGACTCGTGTTCTCGGCCGACAGCCGCCGGCTGGTCTCCGTCGGCGATGATCGATCGGTCCGGATCTGGGATCCGGTCTTCGGCCAGGAGGTCCTGGTCCTCCGCGGTCATGCCGGCCCCATCTGGGATGTGGCAATCTCTCCGGACGGCACGCGCCTGGTTTCGGCGAGCAGCGACGCGACGGTCAGGCTCTGGGAGGCCAACCCTGTTTCGGGGCCACCCAAGAATCCCTGAGAGGCCGTGAGGTCAACGGATTGCGGATGCCGGATCGGCAATCCGCAATCCTCAAGAATTCGTGCCCGCGCCGGGAGGCGATCGGGAAGAATCGACCTTTATCGGCAAGCTTCATCTCGACTGGCACTGCACTCCCCGTTGGTGCAATGGGGGCAGGCCGGATCGTCGGCACAATCGCTGTCGCTCGTGCAGGACTTCTTCACGCAAGGTCCAGGGTCGGCGGAACCCAGCGGTCCGACCGCGCCGCGCGCTCGGCCGACCAAGACCGAGTTTCGTCGGACGACGCCTTCTGACAATCGCGGCATTCTCATGATGCGGGCTCCTGGAGACGAACGGGACGGGATGGGGAAACGCGGGTCATCGGGACGCGTGGCCGACCCGATCCGGGCCGGGGCGGCCGTAGGGCCTCAACGCACGAACCAGGATCGCGTCGGGCCGACCGTCACGGGGACGACGTCGCTGACATCCACCGTGAAGCGATACACCTTGCGGACCGTCTGCACCTGTCGCTGGGGATAGAAGAAATGGATCTTCACGTCCCAGCAGTCGGAATCCGGCCGGCCGAGCGGGCTGCGTTCGACCTCGATGGTATCGAGTGCCATCGACTCCTTGATGGCCGATTCGAAGATCTTCTCGACCTGCAAGGCGTTGGTCGCGGCGTAGTTCACGGCGCGTTCCTCGGCGGTCACCCCGAGGTTGCGCAGCTCGTGGTAGACTTTCTGGAGGAACTCGCGGACGGCCTCGGCCTTGCCGTCGTCGCCGGGGTCGGCGCCCTCGGCGATGCCGTCCGGGGACGATGACTGGCCGCCGACGACGGCCTTGACCAGCGCCTCGGTGGTCCAGCTATACATGCCCCGGGGCTCGGGGATCACGACCGGCACGACCTGGCCGTTGAACAACCGCACCTGGCCGGCAAGCCGGCCGGGTATCGAGACCATCTCGACCTGCCCCTTGACCTGGTCGTCGAGGAACTCGCGGAGGAGGTCATAGACCCTGGCCGCGAACGGCCCGGCCGGCATGATCGCATAGAGAGGCGTCTGGTCGAACCGCAAGGTCCAGATGATCGACGCGGCCTCCCAGGGGTTGTCCTTGAGGTAGGCGAGGACCTGCGCGGGGTCGAACGGATCGCCGCCGGGCCCGCCCATGTGCTGCCGGATCGAATCGCGACGCGACTCGGAGATCAGGTCGTAGCCGACCTGGCCGAGGGCGAAGACCAGCCTGGGCCTGGCGGGCTCGGCCTTGGCGCGGCAACTCTCGCAGCCGCAGCCCCCGGATTTCGGCCTGGGCTCGGCCGCGGCCTTGGCGCGGCAACTCTCGCAGCCGCAGCCCTCCGACGCGGTCACGTGCCGGGCCGGGTCCGCGGGGAGGGCCATCGCGTAGGGGACCGGGACCGCGGCGGCGTCCGAGGACGTGCCCGTCACGGGGTCGATGGCAGGCCAGCCTGCGCCGGCGGATGAAGCATGTGCTGGAATGTCATCGCTCATGCGCAGATCCCTGGTGAACAGCAGTTGACGAGCGCCGAGGATGTCGAGTCGTCCGGCCAGCCATCGTCGGCACGAGATCGTATCATCGAAGCACTTGTTGGCGGAGTCAAGTAAAATCTCGCGGATCCGCCCCCCGTCGAGCGACCGCCCGCGCCGGAGGGCGAGGCTGGCGAGCAGGGCGGCCGAGCCGGCGACGATGGCCGTGGCGAAGCTGGTCCCGCCGACGACCTCCGTGGTCCCCCCCGCCCGCGCGGCGAGGAGGCCGGTGCCGGGTGCCAGCAGGCCGGCGGACCGGTAGGAGGCGCCCCAGTTGCTCGACGCGATGGGCCGGCCCCGGGAATCCATGGCACCCACCGCCAGGACGCCGGGCATCGCGGCGGGGATGTGCTCGCACGGACACCCGTCGTTACCGGCCGCGGCCACCACCAGCACGCCCCGGCGTACGGCCCGATCGACCGCGTCGGCCATGGCCGGATAGGCGGACGACGCCGGCAAGGGCTGCCCGGCGCTGATGTTGATGATCCGCGCCCCATGCTCGACCGCCAGCAGGATCGCCCGGGCCAGCTCGAGTTGCGAGCAGACCGGTCGGAAGGGCTCGTCGGCGCGGCCCTCGCCGAGGCCGTCGGCATCGTCGAAGACGGGCACCACCAGACCGCGGCAGCCCGGGGCGATCCCCCGGACCGGGCTACCCGCCGCATGCTGCCCGAAGATCAGGCTGGCCACGGCCGTGCCGTGCCGCGTCGCCGGCCCTCCCTGCCGGGGGATGGCCGGGACGGCGGCCTCGACCGTCTCCAGGCGCGCGCCGACGAGGGCCGGATGCGACCGGTTGACCGGCCCATCCAGGATCGCCACGATCACCCGCGGATCGCCATTGGTCATTGGTTATTGATCATTGGTCGCTCGAACCGAGCATCAGGGCGACCGGGACTGGAAAATGGAGACGTCTCGCCGAAGACCACCGGGTGACCACGGTCGTGAGACCGTGGTTCGGATGGGGCGCAGCCCTCAAACCTCGCACGTGAGTGCGATCTTCGCTCCGGATCGGGCCGACGCCCGAGGTTGGAGGACCTTCGTCCCGTCCGAACCACGGTCTCACGACCGTGGTCACGGCTTCGAAATTCGCGTCGCCTGGTGGTGTTCAGCGAGGAGTGTCGAAAAATGTCTTCACTAATGAACAATGACTAATGACCGATGATTAACGATCAATACTTGGGGACGAACTGGAGGCGTTGGTAGTATTTCGGGTTGTGGTGCCACTCGTTGAACTTGACCGAGAAGCCGCGGTTGATGGTGTCCTGCGCCAGGTCGGCCCAGGGGGTCTTGGGGTGGCGGGCGATCACCTCATCGAGCAATTTCCTGGCCTCGACGTACTTCTTGGCGGTCTCGGTCTTGGGGGCCAGGGGCTCCTGGGCATGGTTGACGACCCATGTGATCACGAGATCGGCGCCGGCGGCGTTCTTGGGCACCGGCGGCCGGTTGACGATCGAGGCCATCAAGGCGCGATACTCGTACGCCTTGACCTCGAAGGCGACCGTCTGGGCCAGCATGAGGTCGTAATGCGCCTGCCAGCGTCTCTCGTGCTCGCGATCGCGATCCTTGCGGAGCGCCTCGAGCCGTTCCTGGATCGCCAGGAGGTAGTTGAGCTTGGCACCGGCCTTCTGCCCCTCTTCCATGGCGGCCTGGACCAGCTCCCGTTGCTCGGTCGGGAAGTCGCGGCGGTAGATGAAGTCCTTGCCCTCCATGACGATCGCGTGCAGGGTCCGGCGCAGATCGGAGGCTTCGCGCTTCTGGAGGTATAGCAGGCGGTTGTCGTATTCGGGCAGGTATTCCTTGAGCTGGGTGATCGAGTACGCCTTCTCGCGATGCCTGGTCCGCATGAACTCTTCGCTGGGCAGGACGAAGTAGATGCCGCCGGACTCCTTGGTCAGCCGGGCCAGCTCGTACGGGGCGAACCCGGAGGGCTGCTCGTCCCATCGCCCGAAGAGGCCGTCCCACTGGTAGAGCTCGAGGTCGGCGGTCTCGGGCCCGCGGCGGATCAGCGGGTGGTAGACGTCGCGGGTCACCGGGTCCTCGTAGCGATGGTGGGCGTACGGGAATCCGAAGAGCGACTGGCGGCCGATGACGTAGAGGGGGATGTGATTCTTCTTGAGGGCCTGGCGGGCTTCCTCGACGTCGCCGCCGTCGTCGCCCGACTCGTCGGTCACCAGGACCATCAGGACCTTGCGGTCCTTGTCCTTGCGGGCCGCTTGCGCGTACTTCTCGGCGACCTCGCGGATCGTGCCCATCGTGTTCTCGATGCCCGTGGAGTCGATCCGCAGCTTGCTGATCGTCCGGCCGATCAGGTCGATGTTGTCGGTGGGGCTCTTGGTCATGTAATCGATGCTCTGGCCGAAGCCGACGATCGCGTGATTGAGCGCCCCCGCCGCCTTCTTGCCCGGGTCGATGTTCTGCTTGAGCTCGTTGGAGACGCGGTCGAACTTCTCCATGATGGTCTTCTGATCGTCCCGCATGGAGATTGACTCGTCGAAGACCCAGACGACGGTGATCCGGTGGTCCTTGAGCTGGCGGAGGATCTCGCGGGCGAGCTGGTCGAGGGCGACGCCGATCTCCTTGACGTCCCAGACGGGATCGCCGGCGATCTTGCCGCCGCCGCCGAGGTCGGTGGCCGGCGCCATCGGGAGCAGGTTCAGGGGCGAGCTCGCCAGGCCGTCGATCTTGACCCCGGGGAGGCTCTTGCCTTCGTTGATCTGCCCCCTGCTGGCGCCTCGGAGGCGGGGGGTGGCCGACGGCCGACTGGTGCCCATGCCGCCGGCGACGATCACGCCGCCGCCGTCCTCGCCGCCGTCGCCGCCGCCTTCATTCAAGACCATCATCGACGGCTCTCGGGGGTCGTCCGCGTGCTCGTCGCCGACGGTCTTGTCGCGCTGCTGGTTGTCCGGGTCGGCATAGACCGGCAGGATTTCTTGCTCGCCGTTGCGGTGCGACGCCAGCGCCGAGTCGAGCTGGACGACCTTCTTGCTGATGTCCGACGAGGAGAACGTCGCGGCGGCCAGCGCCGAGAGGATCGCTACGTGGACCACCAGCGAGACGCTCCATGCCTCCATCAGGTACAGCAACCGGACTTTCCCCCGTCGCTTGCGCGGCCTCAACTTCGTGACCTTCGGTGTCGCCGGGGCCTTCGGGGCCGGGCCGGGCTCGCCCGTGGTCGCGGCGTCGCCGACGTCCGCCGTCTCGGTCGGGGCCTCCGCACCGGCCGGGTTCCCGGAGGACGGGGCCGCGGGGGCCATCCCGTTCGCAATGTTCGGGGCCGACGATGACCGGGGCGACTTCCATCGTCGGTGCGGTCAACTGGGCTCCGGCGGGCGCCGAGTCGATGTGGTCGTCGAATGGCTCGGGGTGTCGCCCCGGAGGACCCATCTCCGTACCGGGCTCGTCGGGCATCGCGAGGCCGTAGACGTTATCCCCCGACATCGGATCCGCGGATCGCATTTCCATGTCGCCTTCCCCTTGTCCGTCGTCCGTTGTGTGTCGTGCCGGGCCTCAAGAGATCGTCCCTGAGCTGTGTAGGGCGGGTGAAACCCACCGAGGAACGGCTTGACAGCGGTGGGTCTCACCCACCCTACAAATGACCACCTTCACAGCTTCGGCATTTCCGCCGGCTTGGCCGGCTTGGGGTTATTCTTCTTGGCCTTGGCTTCCGCCGCGTTATTGTTCCTGCGGGGCGGGGGTACGTAGGTCTCGATCCACTTGAAGCCCATGGGGTCTTTCAACTCGCGCTGGGCGAGCAGTGCCCAGGGGGTCGCCGGATGATCCTCGACGACGCGACGGAGCAGCGCCTCGGCCTCGTGCGCGGCGGTCGCGGCCGTATCACTATACTGGATCGCCGTGTCGGGTACGAGCCTCCAGGCGTTGGACTTGGGGTTGGTGAACTTGGGGGGATCCTTCTTCATGCGGGCGCAGGCCCAGTTGTATTCGTAGCAGCGGACCTTCATGGCCAGGAGGCGCCCGCGGATCAGGTCGTAGTGGGCCTGCCATCGGCGGGAGGTCTCGCGGTCGCGGAGCTTGGCGACGGATTTGATCGGCCCCAGGGCCTCGTTGACGGTGTAGGCGGTCCGTTCGGCGGTGGCCTGATTCCTGGCCATCACCTCCTTGAACTCGGGGACGTCCGCGGGGGGGAAGTACAGGCCGGGCATGCCGGGCAGCTTCTGCTGGGTGATCAGGGCGGCGCTGAGGACCGCCTGGCGCAAGGGGGAATGCGCGACCTGCTTCTCGTAGACCTCGCGGCGATCCCAGTCGGGCTTGTATTCGCGCATCCGATCGGGATCGAAGCCCATGCGGCGGGTGTCGAACCGGGTGATGAAGTAGACCCCGCCGGTGGCGCTGGCCAGCCGGCTGAGTGCGTAGGGGCCGAAGCCGGACTCGAGGACCTCATACTGGGGACCGTCGTACCAGAACGGCATGTGGATCTGCTCGAGCATCACGCTCTCGGGACCCTGGCGCACCGGGACGCCGTAGGAGACCTGCTTGGTCTTGGGGTCGGTGTAGTTCACGTAGTTCTGGGTCCGGCCGAAGATCGCCTGCGAGCCGAGCACATAGACGGGCACCTTGGCCGCTGGGCCGACGCGATGGCATCCTCGAGCCGGCCCTCATCGTCGCCGACCTCGTCGGTGACCACGATGACCATCGTCTTATAGGCGTGGCCCTTGCCCTCGCGGAACTTGCCCCATTTGTTGACGATCTCGGCGACGGTGGCGAAGGTGGTCTCGACGCCGCTCTCGTCCTGGACGACCTTGCCGATGGCCTCGAGGATCTCGGACCGATCGGCCGTCGGCTTGGGGAGCAGGGCCTTGCGGTCCTGGCCGAAGCTGACGACCATCGTCAGGAGGCCGCTATCGGCCGCGAGATTGCTCTCGTCGAGCTGCTTGATGTGGGCATACACGGTCTCGATATGCTTGCTCAGCCGCTGCCGCTCGGCCTGGAGGCTGCCGGAGGCGTCGAACGCCCAGACGACCAGGGTCGGCCCCTGCTCCAGGTGGCGGACGATCTCGACGGCGATCCGGTTGACCGCCCCCTCGACGCCGCCGACCATCTCGGCGCCGTTGCCCTTGATCGAGACGGTCTGACCCAGCATGTTCGCCGTGGGCAAGATGACCTCGGTCGCCTGCTTCACGTCCAGCCGGGCCAGCTCGGGGGCCAGGGCGCGGTGGAATCCTGCACCGCCGAGACCGGCACGCCGCCGGCCGTGCTCGGCGCCGAGGTGATCGTCGGCGCCAATGTCGGGGCGAAGGAGCCGGCCGCGGCCATCGGGGCCTGCGGCTCCGACGGCTGATCGAGATCCTGGTACGTCGATTCCGACGACACCAGGTTGTCCACCATCTCCGACCGGAACTCACGCCGTTGCGATTCCTGGTGCGCCTGATAACCGGCGAATGCCAGGCCGACCAGCAGGAGGCCGTGGAAGGTCAGGCTCATGAACAGGGCGGGCAACTCGATGTAGAGCCGGCCTCCCGTCCAGGTCGCCAACCAGGGAAATCGCGACTCTAGCCCCCGCAGTAATTCGCGCACCACGGTTCCAGGCTCCTCAAATGTTGACCAACCGTGCCATCGCCCTTCTCAGTACTGCGGTCGGCGTCCGATTCCTGGTGCCGCCGACTCCGTCCTATTCCTATCTCTACCGACCGATACCGCAATTGTGACGGCGCCCGTGTTGGCATGCGCCTATGAATCCACACGCCACTCAAGTTCAGTCTAATCGTTTCCCGGCTCAAATGTCATGCCCATCGACTGCAAATTTGGCGATTTCTCGGATGGGATCACTCAACTTGTTTTTCTCAAAGATTTTCCGTCCAAGAAAGCTGGATGGATCCCGGAAAGTGATCGGGAGGCGTGTTGACATTTTCCATCCGAATGCCCACCCGACTGGCAGAGTGGCCCGATCCGAAGGCCGGCGCGGGAGATACGCCTCCTTATCTATTTAACGCTTGAGATGCCGGATGGATTCGATCGGACTGGAGAAATGGCGAGGTGGCGCGGGACTTGCCGTGAGATCTCCTCGGGAGTGCCGCGATGACTCATCGAAAGAGGAGGCCAACATGGGCGACCAGGCGAGGCAGACCGGACAGGGTGGGGCGGGGATGGGTTCCGATCCGGATCCGGGTTCGGGTTCGGCCGGGCAGGGGGGCGGTTCGGAGGCCAACCCCGGCGTTGGTGAGACGGGAATCCCCTTGCCGACCGGCGACAAGCCCAACCCGCGAGGCGGCTCCATCGACCCGGACTTTGAGGACGTCACCGAGCCGACCGGCGACGCGAACTTCCCCGACCCTTCGAAGCCAATCTTGATGGCGTCTCGACCGGATCGGGGCCAGGGAATCCGCGAGGGCGGTTATGGTGATTCCCGCGGCAACGGCGAGGTCGTCGACTCGCCGAGCACCGCCGATGGGACGGGAATCCGATCGGGCAGCCATCTCAACGACGACGACTCGAAGAGTGAGACCGATATTCCCCAGGGTAGTGGCGATCGCCCCGGCTACCCGGACGTCTCCCAACCTGCTAACGTTGACAAGGCGAGGCAATAGGCGTGGATGATCAGTAGGGGGCCTTTGCCGATCGCTGCCGTTTGCTGCCGATCGGCTGGCATGGGGTCTCGAGAGACTGCGGGGAGGATCTTGCATGTTGGCGAGAAGATCTTTGTGCCGGGCCATGTATTCATCGACGCTGGGCCTCCTGCTGGTGATGGCCGGGTGCGGCGACAGTAAGCGGGACGTGGGCCGGCCGGGCGGCGAGGCCAACGCCGCGACGGAGCGTGGCGCCGGCGAGACAACCGCGAGTCCGGGCGGCCCGAACGTCACCCCGGATCAAGGAACGCCCCCCGTCGGCCGTTGACCGGCCGGAGGTGGAGCTACTTCGCCTCGACGCCTTGCTTCTTCTTGAGGGCGTCGAGCTCCTTCTGGCGGTCGAGATGCGACTGGCCCTCGGTGATCCATCGCGGTGCCTTGTCGCCCTTGAGATAGTGGCCGAACCATTCGAGGATCCGGTAATGGTAGTCGACCTGGTTCGGTTTCTTGACCAGGCCGTGGTTCTCGCCGGGGTAGACCAGCATGACGACCGGCTTGCTCGCCAGCCGGGCGGCGTTGTAGAGCTCGACGCCTTGGTTCCAATCGACGGCCCCGTCCTCGTCGCCGAAGGTGACGAGGAGCGGCGTCTTGAGCTTGTCGATCTGGAAGATGGGTGAGTTCTTGATGTAGGTGTTGACGTCCTGCCAGAACGGCCGATCCATCCGGCCCTGGCTCTCGTGGAAGATCCAGGCGTCGGTCTGGCCGGAGTTCCAGTAGATGCTCATCGACATGCTCATCATGTTCGTCAGCGGGGCGCCGGCGGCCCCGGCGGCGAAGAGGTCGGTCTGGGTCACGAGGAAGGCCGTCTGATAAGCACCCCACGAGTGGCCGACGAGCCCGACCTTCTTCGGGTCGATCTTCCCGCCCTCCAGCACCTTCTTCACCGCCGGCACCACGCAATCCACCGCCGACAGCCCCGGGTTCTGCGCCGGTAGACGATGTCGGGCATGAACACGAAATACCCCTCCGCCGAGAAGACGGTCGCGTTGTACGGGCTCCGCTCCGAGGGGGCACGGTATTGGTGCAGGCCATCGGAGAGACGCTCGTAGATGTAGACGATCATCGGGTATTTCCTGGCCGGATCGTAGTCGGCCGGATAGATGAGGGCACCCTGGAGCTTCTTGCCGTCGGCGTTTGTGTAGTCGACCAGCTCCGAGCGGCCCCAGAGGAAATCCTTCTGGGACGGGTTGGTCTGCGACACCTGGCGAGGCGTGCCGAGGTCGGCCCCGGCGACGAGGATATCGGGCGAATCGTCGTAGTCCTCCTCGATGAACGCGAAGACATCGGCGTCTTTCGCCTTGAGGAGTTGCCGGATCGCCCGGGGCTTCCAGACGAGCGTCTCGAGCTTCTCGCCGGGCTTGAGTCGGGCATAGCCGGAATACTTGCTGAGATCGCCGCTGATCGCCAGGTACATGGGCTGATCGATCCGCAGATATCGATCACCGTCGCCCTCGAGATCGAGGCGGATGCGGCGATGGACGACCTGGTCCTTGCGTCCGTCGGTGAGCCGTTTCGGGTCCTTGCCGTCGGGCTTGAGCAGCCAGGCATCGAATCGGTCGTAGAGCAAGAGGTGCGAGCCGTCCTTGGTCCAGGTCGCGGGCCCGTAGGGCGGCTTCTCGTCGCTGAGGTTGGTCAACTCCTCGTTGATGAAGGAGACGCCGAGTCCGCCGGTGAGATTCACGTGAGCACCGGTGCTCACGTCGAAGGACCACACGTTCTTATCCTTGACGTAGAGGAGATACCGGCCATCGGGGCTGGAGCCTTCGGTGTACTTGAGGCGGTCGAGCACCTTCTTGCGATCGCCGGTCTTGACGTCGATCAGGTAGACGTCGTGCAAGGTCGGGCCGAACTTCTTCTCGTGCTCGTGCGGCGTGTTGTCGAGGCCGAGGGCGTGCTTGTGGCCGTCGAGGAGGACGACGCTCTCGGTGAGGTCGTTGCCGAGCGGGACGAGCTTGCCGTCGTCGAGCCACCAGGCCGCCAGGAAGTTCTCCCTCTGCTTCCGGGCGGCCGTCTTCTTCTGCAACGGGATGATGTCGACGTCCCTGGCGTGCCAGACCTCGACGCCGGCCGGCTCCTTGAGCGTGTCGCGCAACGACTTCTTCGCCGCGGGTTTCTTGGGTTCCTCTTTCTTAGGCTCGTCCTTCTTCGGGGCCTCATTCTTGGCCTTGGGCACCGGCTTGTGTTCCCACGACTTGATGCCGAAGAAGAGGGTCTGACCGTCCTCGGACCAGCTCAGATTGGCGAAGTCGACCACGCGGTGTTCCTTGGGGAATCCCCCATCCTTGGCGAAGTCGTAAGTCGCCTTCTTCGGCTTCGGCTGGTTGAGGTCGCGCCAGGCGAGGACGACGAACGAGGCGTCTTCCTCCTTGGCGTGTTCGTTCTCGCGGAGCACGGCGAGGTCGGCCGCGTCCTTCCGCCAGGTGAGCGCGGTGTACTTCGCGGCGGCGGATTCCAGGGTGCGGAGCAGGCCGGTCGCGGTGTCATAGACCTGGATGCCGTTGCCGGCCTTCCCCTCGGCGTCGATCACCAGGGCCAGGAGCGTCCCTTTCTCATTGAACGCATAGGTGGCGACGTTGCCGAAGCTGGTATCAATGCCCGAGGCGAGGTCGCGGACGACGATATCGGTGCCGGCGCTCTCGCGCCCCTTGATCGGGTATCGTCGCATGACCAGGAACTTGCCGTTATCGCTGAACGCGGCGGTCGCGATGTCGTCGATGGTCGCCGACTCGCCGCTGACGAGGTTCCGCAGGCCGACCTTGGACTTGACCGTCTCCTTGGCCTTCTCGGTCTTCTCGCGTTCGGCCTCGGATACTCCGATCGAGTAAGCCAGCCACTTCCCGTCCTTCGAGAACTGGGGCCTGGCCCCGCGGGGCAGCGTCTCGGTGGCCTCGGTGGCGAGCATCCGCAGCCGCATCTCTCCATCGCCTTCGGTCCGGGCGATGCCATAGGCCAGCCATCGACCGTCCGGCGAGAGGGCCGGTATGCCGAGCGATTCCCACGCCCCATAATCCTCGGGCCGGACCGCCCGCTTGACCGGAGCCTTCGCCGGTGCGTCCGCCACGCCCGGGGGCGGCTGCTGCGCCACCACGCCGGCGACGAACAACAACATCGCCAGACCCGTCCCCAACACGCGATCGCGGAAATGTCTTTTCATGACCCACCTTTGACCCCGTTGCATGCCCCAGATCCTGTAGGTTCTCCATCTTCCGAGGTCGACGAGGCCAAGTCAATCGTGGAAGGAAAGGTCAACGCAGAGGGTGCAATGGCTTGCCGGAGACCCGGCCAGAGGAAGCGTGCGTAGGCCAACTGGTCGATTCGACGTGTGCGTTGCCTTTTCGTGTTGCATGGATGTTTCGGCCTTGCTTTGGGAGATCCAACCGAACCGCCCATTCTTGGGTTTGTTCCGCGCATTTCGCCTGTGTGAGACATATCGGCTGGGTTCTGCTGAGAATCAGCACCGACAAAGCAGGCACGCACGATCCACTATTTTGTATGTTCGGATGCAACCAAGCTTTCATGGCGGTTTGTTTGCGCGGTTTTACTGAGGCCGACGGACGTGATACTGCACGTTTGGTTAGAAGTTTGGCTTCGTTCGCTCGATTTGACGCCCAAACGTCCCATAGCTCCCACCCTCCACGACACTTTATGCAGCAAAGCGCCGAAATTTCGGCGCCGAACAGGGTAAGAGTGTCAAATCGCCTCGTGCGAGGGTGATGTGAGCGTCAACCGGCCCCTACCCCGAAGCTTTGGTTCTCTTGGATAATCCCATTGAAGCCAGTGTGGTCATCGTCTGGCTGGGTGCTTGGATAAGCCTTGGGTTATTCTGAAAATCAGCGGCAATAAGAGCGACCATGCACGCGCCACACTCATTTCAGTGGTGGTTGAGTGCAAGCAAGGTTTCGTGGCGGCTCGTTCATAGATTTTGTGTCCGTCATGCTCGCTTCTGCATCCGACCCTCGCCTCTCGTTTCCGGTCGCTCGCGCACTCCGAACGCCGACGGGATGATCCCGCTATCTTTAATGATAGAAACCTCTGAGGTCTCCGTGGCACATCGGGTCCGGAAAATCCTGAGAATCTGTCTCGTAAGGCTTGTGTAGGGTGCTCTGTGAGCACCGATCCGGGGTGGTTCGCCGAATTCTGGTGCTCACAGAGCACCCTGATATGGTTGGCTTAGACAGGTCCTGTGCCCGAAGGACTTAAGCGGCAAAGCTTTGCGTAAAAAATCGGCAACTCTTAAGTCCGTAGGGCTCAGGACTTGCTCCAACCCAAAGACTCGATGGTTGGCCCATCCTTATCATGCAGACGAAGCGGGCCAACCATAGGGTCTACGAGACAGCTACCGCAACTCCTGAGACAGACTCTGAGACGAGTCCGACGATCGATCAATCACGAATGTCGATTGTGGGCGGTTGGTCCTTCGTCGGAGACGATCGAGAATCGTTCGGCGGAAAGTCGGCCACAGGGATTTGCTGACAATCACGACGTCGGTGGGAGTTGGGCGTTCTTGCCCCTAGGGATTGGTCTGTATAATAGAGAACCTTCACTTTTCATGAGCCGTACTTGTCGTTCATAATCGACACAACGATCGGTTTTATACGCCCGTCCAGGCGGAGAGTAATACGCCAATCGGGCAGTATAAACAATGGTTAGCCGGCGATTCCAACATGTATCCGTACCGCTCGAAGCTCGGCCTCAGCAACCGCCGGGACGCCCCGCAAGTCGTGGCGGTTGAACCGTGGGCTGAGGACTTCACCCTGATGCCCGGTGAGGAACTGGTGGTCATCGCCTACGGGAGCGAGGCCGTGCCTTGGTTCCATATCGTGGAGTGGAACGGCACTTCGCAAGTATACTGCGAGGGTAGCGCCTCCTTTGAAGTTCTGCAAGACGGTGTCCGGCTGGAATGTGGCCACAATCGGCAGCCCGAGCCGGGCGGCTAACAAGGCGATGCAGCGGACCCGCTGCGCGGGCCGCTGATCTTTAGCGTTAGGCGGCGGAGGTGTGCGGATGGGCGAAAACTACGAGCCGGTTTATGAGGTCGTCGACTACTACGACGGGCCGCGTTCCGGTTTCGCGGATTATCGAGGCAAGCCGCACTGGTTCTGCGCCTTAGGATGGGTATCCCCGCCCGAGGAGGGCGAGACCGAGCGGGACTTGAGCGGCTTCGACCCTCGCGATGACCGCTTCTTCCTGGTCCCGGTCACGGCCCCTAACGGGAATCGGTGTTTCGCGAGGGGCACTTTTCGGCCTCGGCAAGCGGGGCCTGATTCCGCGCCGGGTTTGATTCGTCCATTAGAGGTTCTGTGGCAGCCGTATGGATGCCTGGTGATCACCTAACCATAAAGGATTGGAGTCCGCGAAGCCGGACCTCCAATCCCTGTTCAAGAAGCCCGTGGCGCAGACCCCGCCGCGGTCCACATGGGTAACGCTTCCGATCGGCTTCGCTCGGTGACGGCTCAGACAGGCCGACTTCGGCCCTGACGCGACCTCGCGCGGGCCGTCACGTCGTTCGACGAGCTGTCGCAAGCCGTGCTCTCCACGACGAGGACCGCCCAGGGAGGGCTATCCACCGGCCTCATTCCCAACCCGGCGCACACCCCGATCGGGCCGCGACTCCGCCGCGGTCTGCGACTGGGGCCCAGGCTCTGATGCGTGACTCTCATCCGGCTAACTCGTGTCGAAGGATGCCGGCGACGCTCCCGGCACGAAACCCAGCCGCACCAGCGCACCGCCACACACGGCGCAACCCGGCGACGGGGCCAGTGGCGACGGCTCATCAGGCCGGCGCGCCGCAGCGCGTACGTCAATCCGGCCCAGAGTGCGATCAGCCACCGCACCAGCTCCAGGCCCACACCGCTCGCCGGGCTCAGGAACCCGTAATGACGCACCTTCGGCAAGCCCGACGGCAGGACGTGCTGCAAGAACCGCCGCAGGAACTCCGTCGCGTCCAGCGTCATCTGCCGACGCCGCTTCGACCCCACGCGGCGATACGTGAAGGTCACCCGACCATCGTCGCACGAGACGATCCGATGATCGCCGATGGCCACGCGGAAGACGTACGGCGCCAGGTACCGCAACGACTCCCGGCTGTCGCCCGCCGGCTGACAGTGCACCACCCAGTCCTGCTCCCAGACCGACGGGGCGACCTGCTCCAGCAGGCCCGCGCGCGCCAGCAGGTCGCGGAACTTGGCCCGGTAGACGATCGACAGCGCCTTCACCGGCACCAGGAAGTCGGCGCGCGACGCCAGCCAGCGATCGCCGTCGCGGCTCAGGCCGCCGCCGGGCACGACGTAGTGGACATGGGGGTGATACTCCAGCGTCCGGCCCCAGGTGTGCAGCACCCCGAAGAAACCCAGCCGGTCCGTGCCGATGAACTTCGGATCGGCCGCCAGCGTGCGCAGCGCCTCGCTCGAGGCCCGGAACAGCGCCGGGTAGACCGTCCGCTGATGACCGCGCGCGACGTCGCGCAGGCCCGCCGGCAGGGTGAAGGTGACCAGGAAGTAGGGGCATGGCAGCAGGCGATCGGTCTGGTCGGCCAGCCAGGCCTCGGCCTTGTCGCGCTGGCAGCTCGGACAATGCCGGTTGCCGCAGGAGCGGCCCATGGCATGAGTCCGCCCGCAATCGGCGCAGCGGTACAGGACCGTCCCCAGCTCGCCGGTCCGGCAGGCCGCGATGTCGCGCAGCACCTCCTTGTGCCCCGCCGGCATCGTGGCCCCGAACCGCTCGAGATAGGCCGGGCCATGGCGCCGGACGATCTCGGCGACCGAGGGCATGGCTCAGAACTCCATCAGGGCGTCGATGCGCTCGCGGGCCTGGTCCTGGCTGGCGGTGGTCAGGTGGAGGTAGACCATCGTGGTCTGCAACGAGCTGTGGCCGAGGTACTGCTGGATCAGCCGCAGGTTGACCCCGGCCTCGAGCAGGTGCGTGGCGTAGCTATGTCTCAGGGTGTGGATCGAGACGTCCTTGCGCCAGCCCAGGTCGCGGACGACGCGGCGCAAGGCCCCCTGGACGCTCGATCGCTCCATGGGCCCGTCGGCGTGCGCCGCGCGGCGATGATCGCGGCCTGTGGCGGGGAACAACCAGGTGCGATGGCGATGCGTGGCCCAGTATTGGCGGAGCGAGACGAGCGTGCGCGGCGGCAGTGGGACGAAGCGGTCCTTGGCCCCCTTGCCGCGATGGACGTGGACCATCATCCGCGCACTGTCGATGTCGCCGACCTGCAAGTTCAGCCCCTCGCCGAGCCGGAGCCCGAGCGAATAGACGGTCTGGAAAAAGATGCGATTGTGGGGCGTGCGGACGGCGGCGATGAGGCGTCGGACCTCGTCGACGGAGAGGACATCGGGGAGCCGCGTCTCCCTGGGTACGCGGAGTCGTTTCAGGGTGGGCCAATCGCGGGGGATGGTGTGAGAATAGAAGAACTTGATGCCGCTGTAGGCGATGCCGAGGGAAGCGGCGGCGAAGTGGCGATCGTTCTTGAGGTGGAGGAAATAGTCGCGGAGCTGGGCTTCGGTGAGACGGTCTGGCGGGGTATGGAAGTGGTCGGCGAGTTGTCGGACGGCGCGGAGGTAGGCCTCCTGAGTGCGCCGGAGAGTCCGGCGAGCTGGAGGTCGTGGGTCATGCGCTGACGGAGCGACGAGTTCATATCGAGGCCCTCTGGCAAGGAGTGAGGAGATCACCACTGCCAGGAACCATGGCCTACGGCGTCGTCGCGTACCAGGGATCGATGAGTCGGTGGGAATGCCGATGACCGATGAAGGCCGGCGCGGTACACTGGACGTCATCGGAAGGATCTGCCGCGAAGCGGCTTACTTGAACGAGGCATTGCAGCGGACCCGCTCCGCGGGCCGCTGAATTTGGGCGTTAGGAGCCTGGAGGAGATGCGGTGGACGATGTCACGATCCTTTATCGACCGGTCGGCCCGAAGGAACTGGCGCTTATAGCGGCAACCGATTGGACGGCCTTCCCACCACGGTTGCCCGAACAGCCGATCTTCTACCCGGTACTCAACGAGGAATACGCGGCCTGGATCTCGCGGAATTGGAACGTGAGGGATTACGGCTCGGGCTACGTCATGAGGTTTGCGGTCCGTGCCGAGTTCGCGAGGCGTTATCCGATGCAACGCGTCGGAGCCGGCCACGCCGAAGAACTCTGGGTACCCGCCGACGAGCTGACGGACTTCAATCAGAATATTGTGGGCCACATCGAGGTAATCGCCGAGTTTCATGCCTAACAAGGCATTGCGGCGGGCCCGCTCCGCGGGCTGCTGAACTTGTCGCTAGGCCGCGGAGTAGGAGGCTCGCTCATGGGGTTCAGCGTCTATTACCGTTCGACAGACCCGATCGATCCGGCGCAGGCGGAGGCCATCGCCCGGTCGGCCGCGGAGATGTGCCGGAGTCGAACCTGGCTGCATTGCGAGCCGGTTGGGTTCTTCCCGGGGTCGGCCGATGGGCATCTCCTCGGTGGGAGTAAGCCGAACTTTCTTCCGCATCCGGCCGACGCCGAGTCGGCCGGACACTCCGGGTCGCCCGACGGCACCGCCCGCGACATGCTCGACGTGCTGGTGCGTCTCTCCCGCGACTATGGAGTCGATTGGGAGATCAGCCACGATCACAGCGGTGGTCCGATCGGGCTCATCCGGGGCGGGGTGTGCGACGAGGGCGTCTTGGCGCAAATCGAGGCGTTCGCCGACCTGGCCGACGGCTTGTCCGAAGAACTCGAGGGGCTCGACGAGGGCGAATTCCTCGCCTAACATTGCGATGTAGCGGACCCGCCTGCGGCGGGCCGCTGATCTTGGGCGTTAGCCGGCTTAAATACAACGATGTCTCGCCGCCTGTTCACCGTCGAAGATACTTTCACGATCCGAGGTCGGGGCATCATACTCGCCCCTGGAATCGTGCCCGAGGGCGACGAGCGCTTCCGCATCGGAGATGCCCTGCGCCTGCGACGCCCCGACGGTTCGGAGGTCGAGGCGACCATCGACGGGATCGATTTCTTCAATGTCCCGCACGGCACCTATCCGATCGTGGTCAAGCTATCGAAGTCAGACGTACCGCTTGGCACAGAGGTCTGGTCGGCATCGGCTGGTGTCTAACGAAGCGATCCAGCGGACCCGCTGCGCGGGCCGCTGACCTTTAGCGTAAGGCCGCGAGGGGAGCTGATGCGAAACTCGTCGAGTGCCATCTTCATAACTCTTCTCGTGATCGGTTGCGGAAGAGATCAACCTGTGAGCCCTCGCGTGGCATCGGTCAGGCAGTTCTACGAGGCGAAGATCGCGTCCCACGAAGAGAAATTCGATGCCTTCGCCGGGGACGAGGACCTACGCAGGTTGCGCGACCCGGCCGAACGCTCCAAGGTGCCCAAGTCCGTCCTCGAGGCGTGCGACTTCTATTACCAAAACGTCCTCGAGCAGGACTGTGGCGACGTACAAGCCTTCCGCGTCCCATCCCGAGGGGAGCACACCTTCGCGATCCGCGTCACCTCCGACGGCGGTGATGGTTGGTTGGAAGTCTTCGATGAGCGCGGGGAGCTCCTCGGGGCCGCGGACCGACTGCGGGATCGTTCTGTGGCGGCCCAGGGAGGAGATCCGTCGGCGCGTGACCGAGGGGTTGCCGCTGGAATCCGAATTCCTCGCCGAACGGGAACGCCGACATAAGCCGGAGTAACGAAACATTGCGGCGGACCCGCACCGCGGACCGCTGTATTCCAGCGTCAGGCGACATAGGCTCCGGATCAGGGGCTTGCCAATCATGGGCTACAAGCTTCATGTGACAAGGGGCGATGACCGGTGGGACGGTCAGCGCAGGATCGCCCGAGACGAATGGGAGCGGATTGTTCGGGCCGACCCCGACCTCAACCTCTACGACGAGACATGGGAAGGCGCTCTCGATCCCGTGTACCGACTGGAGATCCCGGACCTCGACAACGCCTTCTACTCTGTGGAGCGGACCGGGACGATTGACGTGGGGAGGGGCTACTTCGAAGACGTGCTGCCGAAGGTCTTGGAAATCGCCGCAAAGTTGGGAGCCGTCGTGCAGGGCGATGAAGGCGAGTTCTACCGGATCGACGAGTCCGGTCGCGAGATCAAATCTGATAGGCCGCGTGGTGATGTTTCATGAGCTACTATGTCAGGCTTGAGGTGTACTGGGACGGGCCGGGCTTCGACATCTTCGACAAGCGGGCTTGCCAAGCGGTCTTCTCCCGGGTCGAGGAGTATCTTCGGAGTGAGAAGGCCGAGGCCAAGGGCCGCGAAATCTACGGGGAGATCGGATATCCGGCGGTCGAGTGGCTGGAGGAGTTCCGCAAGGCGTTCGCAGGCAAGGGCGCCGACATCAAGGGCCTCGACAAGAAGTGGGTCGCGGGCCTGCTGCGTCACGTCTCCGGGCGCTTCCCCGGAGTCATCTTCGGGGCCCGTGGGGTGGGCGAGGAACTGGACGATGTCTGGGTGCTATGGTACCGCGACGGTCGGAGGGTGAAATCGCCCTCCAAGGAAGAGGGCTGAGGGCCTCGTTTTATCCTCATTTGTTTATTGCCTAATCCATGGTGAGCCGGCGGAGGGCATCCGTGGACACTACCTACACCAGTCGGAGGGCGATCCGCCAAGGCGGTCGCGAGCACTTCGCCGAAGTGACCGTGAGGGCGCAGCCCGGCGTCGGCCAATCGGTGATCGTCCTATCGCCTGCGGTGCTGGCTCACATGCGGGAAGTCTTCGGCCCCGACTTCGAGCACGCCCGGCATTGCGTATGGGCCGCCGTAGCCGCCCAGATCGAGACGGCCAACGTGGCGGGCGAGATGCCCCATGTCGGGGCCACATCGTTCCACGCCGAGGTGATCGGGGTGCAAGTGTCGGGCAACGCGGGTCGCGAGATATCCGGTGCCCTGCTCTCGATGGCCGGCATGAACGCTATTGGAGACTATCTCGAAGATTGGGAGAATATTGCAGTCGAGGTCAGGTGGACCCGTCTAGAATTGTGATGCGGCGGACCCTTTCCGCGTGCCGCGGAATTTGGTGTTAGATGCTTCACTCGAGGACGAACTTGCGATGCCGATCTACGCCAAACCGGTACGGCTCCTCATGAAGGACATGGCCGACTCGTTCGCGCTGGAGCCCGGCCAGTCATTCTCCAGGCAACAAGCAATCCACTGGTTTGCTCAGCATTACCCCAAGATCAGACCCGGCACGGTCCATTGCCACCTGATTCGCCTTTCCACGAATGCGGCTACGAGGCTCCATTACAACGCGAAGCCCCAAGAGGACGATGTGTTCTTCCAGTTGGACGGCAGCCACTTCCGCCTGTATGATCCTGCCCACGACCCTGCACCAATTTACGAGACTGCGGCTAAACCCGATGAAATGCCGTCGATAGCGGAAGATACGGTAGCAGCAGGCGCGGCCGAGTTCGCTTACGAGTCAGATCTGCGGAACTACCTGGCGAAGAATCTGTCAATCATCGAACCAGGCTTCAAGCTCTACCAAGACGAAGGGATCACCGGCGTTGAATTCGATGTTGGTGGTCGCCGGATCGACATCCTGGCGGTTGACGCCAAGGGTGCACTTGTCGTCGTCGAATTGAAGGTTTCACGCGGTTACGATCGCGTGGTTGGTCAGTTGTTGCGTTACATGGCGTGGATTCGAAAGAATCAAGCGGATCCTGGCCAGAAAGTTCGCGGGGTGATCATCGCGCGAAATCAGCGAGGACCTATTGTTGGCCTGCTCACTACTATCTGGTGTCCAATTGTTTGAATACGAATTGTCTCTCAAGCTAAGGCCGGCGAGCATCGCAGGCAGCACGTAACGGAGGACGTACAGGTTGATGACGTGGTGCTGGTGGAGTGGAAGGGCAACTACTTGCTCCACCTCGTCAAGGAAGTCCGAGGCGATCAGATCCTGATCGGCAACAATCTCGGCAAGGTCAACGGTTGGGTGACCGCGTCGGCCGTCGTAGGGAAGGTCGTGGCGGTCGGAGAGGCGAGCTCCTCCTAACCCGGCGCTTCGCGCTTCAGCGGACCCGGCCCGCCACGGCGCTTTGTGGTAGAATCCAAGGCCATTCTCGGCGGGACTGGCCGCTGAGCATTGCTCTAGGCGGCATCGCCCATGAGCGAGCGACTTGACCGCGCGAGGCAGTATCACGGAGCGATCCGCGGGATCCTGCTCCACGAGTGGGACCCTATCGGCGTGGCCGAAGAGCCCAACGCTCAGGACGAATACGACAGCTACATTCACGAGATCCACGGTATGCTGATCCGACACGAGCCCCGGCATCGGCTCATCGATCACCTCTGGTGGGTCGAGACCGAGCATATGGGCTTATTCGGCAATCGATCGCCGACTGAGGCGGTTGCCGACCGGCTCCTTGGGTTGCGAGAAGAGATCGAGGCGGATGCCTAACGTTTCGTTACAGCGGACCCGCTTGCGACGGGCCGCGGAACTTTGCGTAGGCCGCGGGGGATTCCGGTTGGGAAGGCGTAAGGTTGAGTTCCTCGGCAAGTCGGTTACGATCGCTTGCACGGACCGGGATCGGTCGGAGCGATTCTACGAGGGTGTGCTCGGGGCCGAGCGGATACCCGGCGACGGTTACGGTTGCCCGCGGTTCCGGCTCGGGACGCTGACCCTCAGCCTGATGTTCAACGCCACCGAGCGCAGCCCGGCCGAGTTCCCGACTCACGCCATGCCGATCCTGTGGCTGGAGGTCGCGGATCTGGCGGCGGCCGCCGATTGGTTCGCCCGGCACGAGGTCGAGGTGGTCGATCCGGGGGACGGACAGTTCATGATGGTGGCCGATCCGGACGGACTGGTGATCGAGGTCTGGCAGTTGCAACCGGAGTCCGAGGAGGTTGGTGGCTAACCGGTCGTTGCCGCGGCGCCGCCCGCGGCGTGCCGCTGAGCTTGTCGTCGGGCAGGAGCGAGAACCCTTGTTTCGGAACCGACGGAGAAGTCCGAGTTATGCTGACGACCTGGGTGGTTCAGACGAACGTCGAGCCCGAATCAGCATCTCCGACCGCCCTGCGTCGTGCATGCGCGATCGAGGAGCGGCCATTTTGTGAGGTTTCGGTCATTCCGAACTCCAAGACACTTCCTGATATGCCGCGAATCGACGGCCCCGTCGTTTTTCATGGCCGCACCACGCTCGTCCTCCGAGCCCTCGAAGACCCGAAGTGGCGGCACGGCGTCTTCTTCGACCCCGCGTGCTTTCAACATCGCGCCTATGCCGCCGCCTACGGCGATCGGCTTTTGAATGATGATGCGACAACCGTGACCTGGGAAGAGCTTCTTCGGAAGCCGAGAGGGCCCGGAAGGCTCGTTTTCCTGAAACCGAACGACGATCTCAAACGCTTTACAGGGACGGTGATCGCACTTTCTCAAGCTCCGGCGCTGTACAAGGCGCTCCGTGACGCGCCCCATCCTGTGGATCCGACAGCCGAAGTCGTCGTGGGCATTCCCCGCGAGATCGATGCGGAGTGGCGGCTCTTCATCGTCGATGGCCGGGTCGTGACGGGTAGCATGTATCGGCCCAGCGGAGATCCGCACGTCCCTCGCGAACTGATCGACTTCGCCGAGGACACGACATCGCGGTGGGTGCCAGCAACTGTATTTGTTCTTGATTTGGCGCGGGTGGAGAGCCAGTGGAAGGTCGTCGAGTGCAACTGCTTCAACTGGAGCCGATTCTATTCGGCAGATGTCGAGCGGCTCGTCCGAGTCGTTTCCGAGCACCAGGAGCGACGGATATAGGCAAGGCCGATGTGTCGAATCCGGCTGGAGCTGATTAGGCCCGTTGCGGCGCTTTCGGGGAGAATCCGAGGCGACTCTTGGCAGGCCGGTCTGCCGAGCTTTATGTTAGAACGCAGGGGCGAGACGCGAAGGATCATGTGGCACTGGCGGCCGTCATGGGCATTGAACGCCCGCCATCAAGCAGATAGGCTTCGGGGTATGGACTACTCGCAACTCATTACCGTCGAGCCGGGCAAGCGGAGCGGCCAACCGTGCATCCGCGGTATGCGAATCACCGTTCGGGACGTCCTGGAGTACCTCGCCGGGGGGATGACCATGCCGGAATTGCTCGCCGAGTTCCCGGAGCTGACCGCCGATGATGTCCGCGCCTGCCTCGCATACGCTGCCGCCCAATTGCCGGTGCCGGCCGCGTGAGCCTTCTGTTCGACCAGAACTTGTCGCGACGGCTGCCGACGCTGCTGGCGGGCGAGTTCCCGGGTTCCGAGCAGGTGCTCCTGGCCGGCCTCGCCACCGCCGACGACCGGGCGGCCTGGGCCTATGCGACTGCCCGCGGGCTGGCGGTGGTTTCGAAGGATGCGGACTTCCGGCACCTCTCGGCGGCCCTCGGCCCGCCCCCGAAAGTGGTCTGGTTGCGGGTGGGCAACGGGCCGACTCGCGATGTCGAAGCGTTGTTACGGTCGAGTGTGGCGGATATCCGAGCGTTCCTCACCGATCCGGCGTCGTCCGTTCTCGAGTTGCCATAGGTCTTCGCATCAGGAGCCGGCCGCGCCGGGAGGCGAATAAGACGATGCAGCGGACCCGCCGCGCGGGCCGCTGATCTCGCTCCTCAGGTGGCTCGGAGCATTCGAATGGATACGGCCGCGTGGTTGACGACGTTCTCATGCTTCCTCCTGGCTGTCTCTGTGCCGGGGCTCTTCGTTTCCGCGAGGGCGATGGTCCGGGCGTTGAACCGGCTCCGCCGCTCACCCGACGATGGTATGGCCCGCTTCGAGTTCGGCTGGCAGGGGGTGTTTGCCGTTCTCAACGGCATCGCGAGCGGCCTCAGCTCGGCTCTCATCCTGGTCTTGCAGGCCGGGCCATCCGGTCTGGCACTCGCCGGGGTGTTCATCGTCAACCTGCTGGTTCAGCCGATCGCCCTGTTGTTCTGCTGGGTCGGCGTCCGTAAGGTCACGCTGGGCTTGTTCGGGCAGGTCGCGTATGCATGGCGTCGCATTCCCGAGTCGGAGTTGGCCGGCCTGTCCCGTCCCGAGCGTCGTACGCTGGCATGGTTCTGCGTGTTCCAAGGGGTAGTCGCGTTGGCCCTTGGTGCGGCGATGAGCGTCGGCTGTGCCGGGCTCCTCGTCCAAGCGGCGATCACCTGACCTTGGTGTGGCCGCGGACCCGGCATGTCGCGTCGTTTTGTGCTGATGTGAAGGCGTGCTCAGGCGGGTCGGTGTGCCGAGGATGGTGTTACTGAGCGTTGCATGGAAAGGTCAACCTCACAGGTCAACGTCTGGTGACCACGGGCGTGAGACCGTGGTTCGGACGGGGGACCTCCAACCTCGCACGTCAGTGCGATCTTCGCACGCCGGATCGGGCTGACGCCCGAGGTTGGAGGACCTTCGTCCCGTCCGAACCACGGTCTCACGCCCGTGGTCACCGCAGAGGCCCTCGATGATCCTGACCGTCATCGCTGTGAACACGTGGAAGTTTACTTTTCCATGCAACGCTCGGTAGGAAAGGGGGGGGAAGAGTGTTCGTCAACCGGGTTAACATCATCGATCCTGTTTTTCAGGCCCTCGGCAGAGACGACGTCGCAGTCGCTCGTGACATCCTTCGCGCCGAATACCCGTTCGTTCCGGCGACGCCGCAGGGCCGCCGCTCCACAGAGCTGCTTTCGCTCCGGGTCTTCATGCGGGATGGTTTCGTGGACCGCTACTCCGGGCAGAGGCTGGTGTTCCCCGGCGTCTTTCGGCTCCTGTCCCAGCTCTTACCGCAGGAGTTCCCGTTTCACCCGAACTGGAAGATGGCCGAGACACACCCGGCTTACTGGGAGTTGTTCCCCACCATCGACCACGTCCTTCCCGTCGCGCGGGGCGGGGCGGACAGCGATACGAATTGGGTGACGACCTCGATGCTACGGAACGCCGCGAAGGCGAACTGGACGTTGGAGGAACTCGGCTGGCACCTCCGGCCGCCGAGTTCGCTAACCGAATGGGATGGCCTCGCGAGGTCGTTCCTGAGATTCGTTGACTCGGACCGCTCTGTGCTGGAGGATCGGTATCTACGGCGCTGGCACACTGCTGCCGTCAGGGCAGGGGCTTTCGCCTGAGCTGCACCGTAGCGTCCTGGTCCAATCGAAGTTAGTTGCTCGGCGGTCCGGGCCGCTCGTCGGATCCGCTCGAACGGATTCAGACCCGCGTCGATCCGGTCTCCGGGTGGCGGAAGCGGATCGGGATCTGGGCGTCGGGTTCCACGCCCGGGTCGGGGAAGACCCGCACGCCGTGGCCGTCCAGCTTGAACGGGGTCCGGATGGGAAAGTGGCTCTCATTGCGGACGGCCGGCAGGCGGGCGACGATCTCGCCGTCGTCGACGGAGAGCGGGACGGCGCGCGGGTTGGCCACGACGACCATCGCGGGCAGGATCGACGCGGCCGGCTCGGTCCGGAACGTGAGCGACCAGGGCAGGCCCGGGAGCCAGGGCTTCTTCAGGCTGTAGGAGACCGTGACCTCCGGGCGCGGTCCCGGCAGGATCGTGGCCGCCGACGGCTCGAGGCCCGGTGAGAGCGTGCGGACGCCGTCCCACTCGGCGACGCTGTAGACCCGGATGTGCCAGGGTCCGCCGTCGGACAGGACCGGTTCGGCGGCGGATCCGTTGCTCCCCCGGGCCGTCGCGATGGCGACTCGGGGTGGGATCGTCGGCAAGGCGAGCGTCCAGTAGTCCTGGCGGTCGTAATCCGCGCGGGGGACATTCGCCGTGGTCGCCAGCGGATCGCTCGGCCCCTGGGGAGGCGCCCTGTCGCGCGACGACCAGCGCGGCCATGGCCTCCGCGTTCCATCGCCATCGGAGCGTGACGCGGATGACGTCCGCGGTCGAGCCCAGCCCGCCGCCGGCGCGGGTCGCGCGCAGGTCGGACGGGTCCGGCACACGGCTGAGGATCGCGCCGTGCCCGACCGTCCATGTGTCTCCCCAGCCGGCCATCGGCGTGTAATACGACAGGCCGTTGCGGGGAGGGTCGGGGTCGTAGGCCCGGTCGGGGGCGGCCGGCTCGATCCATTGGCCCGCGAGCGACCGCGTCTCCGCGGCGTCGAGTCGGGAGCCGGCCGCAAAGGGCAGGGGATGGGGCGTGCGGAGGATCCGGATCGCGCCGCGCACCGGCTCGATCCAGTCGATCCGGACCCGGCCGGTCGTTTCCTGGATCAGCCGAGGCGCCTCCGGGACCGCGATCGTCGGCTGCGGTCGCGCCGTGACGACGATCCCCGGCGAGGGGAACAATCGGCCGTCGGTCATCCGGTAGATGGCATAGATCCCGTAATGATAATCGTGATCGGGATCGATGCCGCGGTCGATGGCGCGATCGAGGGCCGAGGCGATCCGGTCGCCGTCCTTGGGGCCTGCCGGCGGGGCCCCGCGCTTGCGGATCACGCGGACATCGGCGATGCCGCGCGGGGGCGTCCAGGTCAACTCGGCGTCGTGGTCGCGGACCTCGACGCGTATGTCCTTGACGTCGGCGAGGAAGACGAACGGGCCGAGCGAGATCGCTCCGATCGAGTCGACCCCATTGCGACGGCTCAACACGGCATAACCGACCGTCTCGCCGGGCGTGACGAGCGTGTCGTCGAACTCGCAGGTGCCGATCTCGGCGATCCGGGTGCCGTCGGCGGGATGCTGGAGCGGGCCGTTGCGCTTGCGGACGACGGCGAAGGTGAGTGGCCCCAGGCCGTCGGGGGGCGGGGGCGTCCAGATGAGGCGGATCCGGTCGCCGAGCACCTGGGCGTCCATCGCGGTGGGCGGGTCGGGCGGAGTCCGGGCGAGACCTGCCAGGGCGTCGGGCAGGTCGGCGGCGATGTCCAGGGCCTGGCGGTAGAGGTTTCGCGCCGAGGGCGGGTCGGTCCGTTCGATGTTCCGGGCCTTGCGCGCAGCGCCTCGGCCCGACGCAGGCCGGGGGTCAGCTCGGACCAGGCGGCCTGGATCTCGGGCGATAGCGGGTCGGCGATCCGGCTCCAGGACTCGATCGCCGCACGCGCGGCCGAGAGCTTGCCGCCGGCCCGCGACGTCTCGTAGGCCAGCTTGACGCGGGCGAGGTTGGCCTGACGCTGGCGGACCTTGGCGATCCCGTTCCGCGCCGGGGAAGCTCGGGGCCAGCTCGAGGACCCGTTCGAGATGCTCGAGCGATCCGGTCAGGTCGAAGGTGCGGAAGCACTGCTGGGCCGCTTCGAAGTGGCGGAGGACCGGCTCGCGCATCGCCATGCGGAAGCCGCACGGACATTGCGGCTCGTCAACCCACGGGGTGCGCTTGCAGACCGGACAGTCCCACCGCAACGACGACCCGCAGTGCGGGCATCTCGCCGAGGCGGCCTTGCGCGCACCGGGCTCAGCTCGGTCACGCCCCCGCAACTGCGGCAGCGCAAGATGGTGAACCGCTGGGCCCCATTGCCTCCGGTCGAGGCGGCGGGTTGAGTGGCGGCCGGCCCGGGGTTCGGCGAGTGAGCCGCCGATCCGCCGTCGCGCGCGACGTCCAGCCGCCGACAGATCCGGCCGATCAGGCGATCGGCGCGGTCGGCGACGATCCCCATCGCGGCGGCTTCCTCGACGAGGACCGCACGGGTGCCCGGGTCGAGCCGCTTCAACCCCTTGAGGGCGAATTCGGCCATCGTGTCGAACGACTCCTCGGCCTCCTGTGCGAGGGTCCGGTCGTACCGCGCCCGCGTCCGGGGCGAGCCGAGGTGCGATTGGGCGTGCGTGATGACCTCGAGCCAGGCGGTCTTCTCGGCGGTGACCTGGGCCTTCTTCATCCATCGCTGACGCTCGGCGTCGGCGCGGGCG
Source organism: uncultured Planctomycetota bacterium (assembly GCA_963777695.1). Classification (GTDB taxonomy): domain Bacteria; phylum Planctomycetota; class Planctomycetia; order Isosphaerales; family Isosphaeraceae; genus CAVZRC01. The sequence goes on along the minus strand of CAVZRC010000004.1, from coordinate 1,914,640 downwards.
ATGGTGTCGGAGGCCGTGGCGTCGCGCGTCAGGCCGAGCGCATCGTACAGGTCGCGGCAGCCGAGGTGCTCCAGCGCCATGCGGATCTGACGGCGGGTTGACGGGTCGAGGACGTCGGCGGGCGGATCCAGGTCGAGCTCCGCGTTTCCATTGACGCTTGGCGCCTCGACCAGGTTGGGGATCGGCCGGGTGATGCGGACCAGGTCGTCTTCATTCAGGCCGAGCCGGGTCGCCTCGTCGATCAGCAGGCCGCGATCGGACGCACCCAATCCTCCCTTGGCGGCGCGGAGTCGGACCCGCCGTTGCAGCTCGTCGAGCTTGCGATCCCGCTCGGCCCGCTGGGTCACCGCCAGCTCGGCGTCGTAGGCCGCGCGCGAGGCCGGATCGCTCAGGAGCGCCCGGCGCAATGCGGGGATCTCGTCGAGATAGAGCTGGTTGGCATGGCGTGACTTCGGGTTGCGCGTGCCCATCGACCAGGCCGGCTGCTTGCGCTGGAGCGCAGCCTCGATCTCCGCCCGATCGGCCTTCGGGTCGACTCCCAGCCTGGCGTAGTAGTCGGGCACCATGGTTGCGTCCGCCGTCACGATCTTCGTCGCCGCATGAGTCGTCCTGCTGGCCGGTCAGGAGCGGATTCGTTGCTATGGATCATTGTGGAGGACCGACGTCGCAACGTCCAGTCGTCGTGTCGGATCGGTCGGAAACCCGGGGCTGCGCGATCATGCGGCTCGTCGCAAGGCCGCGAGTGGCATTGGTCTGTCGATGATGAACGATTACTCCGGCTGAGTCATCGCTGATATGAGGGTTTCCCGTGGCATTCTGTGGACGCCGAGGACAGAGTCCGATGACTGAACTGGCGATAGCTCTCGCGCAAGACCACCCGACGGAGCGAGATCGAAGCGCGTGACCACGGTCGTGAGACCGTGGTTCGGACGGGACGAAGGTCCTCCGACCTCGGGCGTCAGCCCGATCCGGAGCGAAGATCGCACTCACGTGCGAGGTTGGAGGTCCCCCGTCCGAACCACGGTCTCACGACCGTGGTCATGTGGTGTTCGGTGAGAGGAGTTAATCTATCGCGGGGGCAAGGATCTCCATGCTATTGATCGTGGCCTCGAGCCTCACAGTGTCACGGGTATCTCCGTGCTGGAGTCGTTTCAAGCTGAGGAGTCCCTCACGGGCCTTGACGAGATCACCGTTCTCCAATGCATCTTCGACGGCTTCGATCGCCCTTGCTCCCATCTGGGTTCGAGAATCCGCCCCCATGATATCTTCGAGGATCGCATTCGAGTCCAGCCCATACGATTGATCGGGCACGCGGCCGAGAGATTCGTCATCGAGTTGCCGGATTTCGTCGGGGGCGACTTCTCCGATCACCTGGGGCGAGTGCGACGTGCAGACGAACTGGATCTTCGGGAAGGTCAACTTGAGATCGGTCGCGACGCGGCGCTGCCATCGCGGGTGAAGATGCACATCCAGCTCATCGATCAACACGACACCGGGGGTTTGATCCAGCACATCGGGCAGCGCGCCGTTCGCGGGGGCCTGGGCATCCTCCGGCACCAGGTGATTATTCTGCGTTACGGCCTTGATGGCGATATCGGCCACCAGTGCCATCATCATCCGTTGTCCCGGCGCTCAGATTGCTGAACGGCTGAGCCCGGCCTTCGATCGAGAGGACGATCTCGCTACGGTCACCATCGAACCACATCCTGTCGGCGCCTGGGACGCATCTCAAGACCGCCCGGCGAACGACCTCGAATCCCGGACGAAATCGTCCACCGCGGTTCACGGCCGCGATCGCCTCGCTATGGAACCAGTCGCCGAGATCGCCGATCCGAATGCGTTCATTCAGGCAGTCGTAGAACGCGGCCCATCGACGAGCTCGACCACTTGCGGCGCTTCGCGACTTGGGCCGTTCTCGATGGGACAGCCAGGCCCGGCCGGCGCCGTAATAGGCGATCACCGGGAGCAGCACCCTCTCTTCGGTCCTCGCACGCCGATAAGCGTCTTCGATGACAGCGAGCGCATCTTGGCTCCCAGGCGACTCACCTTACCCTTTCCAGGATTGATGCGACGCTCCCACACCAGGTCATCGCGATCTTCGATTTGCCCCCTTGCTCTGATTGACACGCCGCCACTCGCTTCGCTGAAGAGTTCACGGTCGCCTTGCTGACGGCCCTCGAGCCGGATCTCGGATGGGTAGATCCCACGTCGGCTGTTGATCAAGGTCGAATCCGGGGGCTCCACGAGCCAGATGCCCAGGGCGACCGCCATCGCATCCAATATGCTCGTCTTGCCGGCACCGTTCTCGCCAATCAACAAGGTGAATCGGCGATGCAAGTTCAAGTCGAATGTGGCGAACTTCTTGAAGTTGCGTAACTCTAACCGGTCGATTCTCATGACGATCCTCTCGGGCCGCCGCACCATGTGAGGTCGGCAGTAGCGATTCCCACGCTCTCAATCCATTCTACCGCCCCGGATCGAAGGGCTCCATCGAGAGGCTGGCTATGTAGCCAGCAGGCTTCGAGCGACGTTGCTCCCGCAACATTAACCGGCTACGCTGGCTGGGGCGTCTGGAGACCACTCGACTCGACCGGAGCGGACCGCGATGACTCCCAACGTGAAATTGACCGTGACCGAGCGGCATGGGCGGAAGTGCGTGTCGACGGGCTCGCCCTGGGAGCCGCTGGTCGGCTACTCGCGTGCCGTCCGGGCGGGGGACTTCGTCTTCGTGACCGGGACCGTCGGGATCGAGCCGGACGGCCGATTCGGGCCGACGCGTCAAGGCACAGACCCGCCGGGCCCTGGAGATCATCGTCGCCGCCATCGAGGCCCTGGACGGAAAGGTCGCCGACATCGTCCGCACGCGGATTTACGTGACCGATATCGAGCACTGGCGCGAGGTCGGCGAGGTCCACAGCGAGTTCTTCGAATCGATCCGGCCGGCGACGACCATGGTCGAGGTCGCCCGCCTGATCGATCCGGAGGCGCTCATCGAGATCGAGGCCGATGCGATCATCCAGCGTTGAATACGGAGCCCGGGCCTCGGTCAGGGCTTGCGAAGCTCCTCGGGGACCGGTCGCCTGGCCAGGTAGTAGACGTAGGCGGCGACGGCCTTCAGCTCCGGCGGGTCGAGGACGCGGCTCCAGCCCTCCATGCGCGTCTCCGGCACGCCCCGGCCGATCACGGCCAGGACCCGGTCGGGTTGGTCGCCGTGTTTCCACTGGTCATCGGTGAGGTTGCCGACCGGCGGGCCGATCAGGTTGGCGGCGATCGGGCCGTCGCCGCGGCCCTCGTTGCCGTGACAGGTCGCGCAACGACCCAGGAAGATGGTCCGGCCCTGGCTCAGGAGCGGGTCGCTGGCGACCTCGGCCGGTGGAGGCGGCGGGGGCTTGCTGAGGATCCGGAAAGTCACGAAACCGACCGCGATCAGGCCCAGCATCATCAGGAAGATGAGCCGCGAGGCTGCGGGGTCGATGGCGGAGACCGGTGAATCGGCAGGGCTGGAATCTTCGGCGGACAAGGGACTTGCTCTCGAGGGTGACGTTCGCGTCTCATCTTGGTATGGTTCAGCTTACAACGTGATTCGGACCGCACGCAAGCCTCCACGGCCCAGGGCAACGACCATGGCGAATCGCTCGGATCCCGAGTTGCTGACCGTCGCCGAGGCGATCCATCAGATCAACTTCGATATCCTTCGACCATTGGGGCAGTGGGTCAGCCGCGAGGCACCATCGCGCAAGCAAGACCTCGTCCCCTACTTGACGCAGATGTTGGCTCGCCCCGATGTGGTCCGCCGGCTGTACGAGTCGCTCGACAAGCTCAGCCAGGAGGCGATTCAGGAAGCCCTGGTTGCCCCCGGCGGGAGACTCGATCCCGGTGCGTTCGAAGCCAAGTACGGCCGGTTGCCCAGTCAAGGCGAACGGAAATCTCCCGCACGCTTGCAATTGTTTATGCCCCGAAATTGGACCCTGCCAACCGACCTTCGCCCGATCCTGAAGGAGTTCGTACCGCAACCGCGCGGGGTCTCCGTCTCCTCCGACGAGGAACTCCCACCGACCGTGCCCAGCCAGATCGCACGATGGCGCCTGAAACAGGGTGAGCAACCGGAGCCGATCCCGCTCCGGCAACGCGCGACCTCATCGTCGGCGCAGCGGGAAATCCATGCGATGCTCCGCCTGCTCGAGGCCGGCAAGCTCCGCGTCGGCGAGAAGACGCGCAAGCCGGGCCAGGCGACGTTGGAGGCGGTCGCGCCGCTGCTCGTGGATGGGGAGTTCTACCAGGCCGACGACAGATCGAAGTATCCCCACGACCCGGGATCCGACCTGGCGATCAAGGCTTTCGCGTGGCCGTGCATCCTCCAGGCGGCCGGGCTGGCCTCGAACTCCGGGAGCAAGCTGGCGCTATCGCCTTCCGGCGCAAGGCGATCGGCCGGCCCGCCCATGAGTTGATTCGCAACGCATGGGGCAAGTGGGTCAAGACGACCGTCTTCGACGAGTTCGAGCGGATCGAGGCGATCAAGGGCAAGCAGGTCGCGCGGATCGGCGGGGTCGCCGACCGCCGCAGGTCGATCGGCGACGTGCTGGCCGATTGCCCGGTCGGCCGCTGGATCGCCGTCGACGAGTTCTTCCGATTTCTCCGCGCCTCGGGCGAGAACTTCAACATCGCGCGCATGGAGTGGAAGCTATACATTTCAATGCAAGAATATGGTCATTTCGGCTACGGGGGGAGTCATGCCTGGTTCATGCTCGAGGGCCGGTACATCCTGGCGGTGCTCTTCGAGTACGCCGCCACGCTCGGCTTGATCGACATCGCCTATATTCCGCCCCAGCGGGCGCGGAACGATTATCGGGAGCATTGGGGCACGGATGACTACGAATGCCTGAGTCGCTACGACGGCTTGAAGTTCATCAGGCTCAATGCCCTGGGTGCCTGGTGTCTCGGCCTGACCGAGAGCTACGAACCCGAGCCGGTGGTCGTGAAGAAGACCTGGAGGGTCCTGCCGAACCACGACGTCGTTTCTTCCGAGCAGAGTCCGGATCCGGGCGATGTCCTGTTCCTCGATCGGATCGCCGAGAAGACGTCGGACCGGGTCTGGCGCCTGGACCGCGACAAGATCCTGACGGCGGCCGAGGCCGGGCTGGGAGTCGAGGAGATCGCCGAGTTCCTCGAGGGTCACTCCGCCGAGCCGATCCCCGCCACGGTCGCCACGCTCCTGGAGGACCTTCGCCAGCGGGCGGGCCGCCTGCGCGACAAGGGGACCGTCCGCATGATCGAATGTGCCGATGCCGAGACCGCCCGGATGCTCATCCTCGACTCCAAGCTCAAGGCACTCTGCTTGCTCGCGGGCGATCGCGGCCTGGTCTTCCGCGAGTCTGATCAAGCCGCCGTGCGGACCCAACTGCGGAAGCTGGGTTATGTCGTGCCATCGAAGGAGTGACAAACACGCTCAGGGCGATGGGGTCGGCAGCGGGATGCCCCGCGCGGCGTAGGCGTCGAGGATGGCGCGGCCGTCGTTGGGCTTGCCGAGCATCTCGGCGGCCCAGTACAAGGTGAGGGCCGTCGGGGCGGACGTGGGATCGATCCGCTGGAGGATCTCGCGAGAGATCCGGGTGGACTCGTCCTTGATGTAGGTCTGGGCCATCCGGGCGCCTTCGTCGGGATCGAGGGCGACGAGCAGGCTCCAGGTCCAGGCGTCCGCCTCGTATTTCGGGTCGGCATGGTACGCCTCGCGGATCAGGTCGACGGCCCTGCGGACGTCGGGGTCCTGCCGCGCCGCGTCGCGGAGGGGGTTGGCCCCATGGAGGGCGATCGCGATCAGGTAGTTATCGGGCGTCGAGAGCCGGGTCTTCTCGGCCATCTTCGCGTAGGCGGGCTGGCTGCGGGCCAGCCGACGCCCCGCCCGGAAGAGCAGCGAGGCAATCATCATGCCCCTCGTCCGATGCGATGGGGCTGAGGCGTCGGCCGATTCGGCAAGGGACACGATGGCGTCGGCATCGGCGTCCAGGCCGACGTGGAAGGCGGCGAAGCGGGCCGCGCCCAGGCCGGCGGCCGCCGCGGCGAAGGTCCGGTCGGGCTTCCGGGCCCGCGCCGCGGTCAGGGCGGCCTCGGCACGCTTGATCGCGGAGGTCGCCTTGGTGCGCCTCTCGTCCTTGCGGCCGCCGGCGTAGATGTCCTTCGCCATGGCGAGCTCGTCGGATAGGTCTAGGTCGATATGTTCCAGGCGTTGTAGGAGTCCGCGTTGCTTCTCCGTCTCGCCCCGGTAGGCATAGATCTGGTCGAGCGTCTTGTACAGGCTGGGGCGGCGCGGCGAGAGCAGCAGCGCCTTCTCGAGCAGGGCGATCGCCCGGTTGATGCCGGCGTGAGACCGGACGCGACCGGCGTAAGTCTCGCGGCCGGGCTGGTCCTGATAGAGGGAGTTGAGCATCTCCAGGTCGGCGGTCTCCTTCAAGGCGCGGAGGTCGATCGCGGTGCCGATGATGTCGCGCAGGCCCTCCTCGAGCATCAATCCGCCGGCGTTCATCATCGTCAGGCTGTTGGACGGGTCGAGCTTCTGGGCCTTCTCGATCTTGGCCAATCCCCGGTCATAGGCCGACTGGTCGCCGGTGAGCGAGTAAAGGTGCAAGAGGGCCAGGGCCGAGTTGTTGAGGAACGAGGCATGCTCGGGCATGGCCTCATAGAGCGCGATCGACTCGCGGAGGTGGGCGATGGCCTGGGCCTCGTCGCCGTGATTGAGCGCCTGGGTGGCGAGGTCCGAGCTGAGGAGGGCCTTGAGCTGGGAATTGGACTGGTCGCCGCGGCGGAGCCAGGTGATCTTGTCGTCGAGGTCAACACCCAGCAAGCCGCGGAGCATGGCCGCGTGCTGCTTGGTCTCGGGGTCGCGCGCGCTTATTGAAAGCCTCCTCGGTCAGGGTCCGCGCCTCGCTCTGGCTGCCGACCCGGCGGAGGAGCTCGCTGACGCCGACGAGGAGCTTGGGATCGCGGCCCCGCGCCTTGATCACCTCGTCGAAGAGGGCATGGCCCTCGCGATGCTTGCCCTGCCAGTAGTAGACCTCGGCGAGCTTGAGGCGATAGGCGTCATCCTTCCCGGCCAGGCGGCCGACGGCGAGGAAAGTCTTCTCGGCCTCCTCGAGCTCGTCCTTTCGCGCCTTGGGATCGGCCTGCTTTTGCGCGTGTTCCAGCAGGATCATGCCCAGCTCGAGGGCGACGGGGACCACCGAGGATTCGCGGAGCATCCGCTCCTGGGCCTGGTCGATCGCCGGGTCGCCCTTGATCTTGGCGGAGAGGTACTGCTCGATCTGCGCGGATTGCTCGGCGTTGGACGATCGCCTGTAGCGATCGGCGTCGAAGTCCGCGGCCCCGGCCTTGAGTTGCTCGATGGCGCGCTTCTGGGCGGCCTCGTGGGCCGAGGTCCAGGCGGTCTCGGCGGCGTGGAAGGTGTCGAGGCGGGCGCGGGTGTAGGGGCGGAGCAGGGCCAGCGCCTGGTCGTGCCGGCCGCGTTGCGCGTCGGCGAGGCCGAGGATCCGCGCGCCTTCGGTCGTCCCCAGCTTGCCGCGGAGCGGCTCGAGGATCGCGAGGGCCCGCTCTCCCTGGCCCTGGGCCTCGTAGACCGCGGCCAGGCGGGAGACCAGGTCCATGTCGCCGGGACTCGCGGCGACGAGCGACTCGAGCAGGCCGAGGCGGGCGGCGTTGACGTCCTCGCCCTTCGGGGCCAGGGGGGCGATGGCCTCCAGGATCGCCAGGGCCCCGCGCGGGTCGGTCGAGCGGCACCGTTCGATCATCGCCTTCCCGCGATTGTAGAGGGCCTCGGGCGGCTCGGTCCACTGGCCGGCGCGCGGAGCGCGGCGGCCACCTCGAGGACGCCGGCCTGCTCGGCGGCCGAGCCCTGCGGCGCGGGCTGCTCCAGCATCGACGTGACCCGGCGGATCGCCTCGGTGGCGCGGGCCGGCGCCCCCGATCCCTGCGCGACCTCGCGGCAGAGCCGCGCGGCCTCGGCGAGCTTACCGGCGGCCACCAACTGGTCGGCCTGCGCCAGCTTCTGCTTCGCGATGAATTCGGGGGTCCCGGTGTATGCCGACCAGCCGAAATAGCCGCCCAGGCCGAGCGCGAGCAGGAGGACCATCGCGTTGAACGCCTGCGAGAGGATCGACAGCGGCTCGCACCCCAGGATGTACTTGCCCTGGTTGGTCTCGGCGATGCGGTAGGCGCCGAGCGTCAGGATCGGGATGCCGATGAGGCACAGGCAATGCGTCTGGATGTAGCTGCCGGTCTCCTCATCGAAGTCGCGCCGGCCGTAGAGGAACATCCCGCAGCCATTGACGCTCCAGAGGCTCGGGACCGATCCGATCGGCCGGAGCTCCGGGAACTTCGCGTTCAAGTCGATCTCGGACATCGGTCGAGCCTCCACCCCGTCGCCGCGGTTCCCGCATCGCCCGTTGACCCGGGCCTGATCGGGCCGGCGCGCCACCGGCCCTTATCGAGTGATACGTCGCCCGAGGTAAGACCTTACAAAAACTGGGATCGACGGGCCAGGGGGCGGAGTGACGGGAGATGTCGGCGTCGATGGCCTTGCGATTGGTCAATGCGCCTTCGGCTCGCTGGGGGGCCAGTCTGTGTCCAATCCAAACCGTCGTCGCGCCTCCTCGAGCGGCACTGTACGGCCCTCGCGCGAATCCTCCAACCCGGCTCCGACCGCTTGGCGGAAGTAAATCTCATATTGAAGATCTTCCCAGGTCGCATCTTCCGGAAGGCGCTCGACCAGGCGGTGAGCCTCTTCTTTGATCGTGGGTCGAATCATCGGCCATTCCTCCGTCGTTCGCCTCGGCTCGATTTCGAAATGCCGTTGAATGAGCGGCGATCTGGGGCTTTCAGACACATCACGAAGCCCGGCGGATCCACGTCTCGGCGAGCTCGTGCAAGTCGACCGATTCGCCGTTGGTCTCGGCGAAGTAATGGCGCTCGATCCGCTCGATCGAGCCGGACAATTCCTGCAACTGCGTCGCGGGGAGTCCGTTGCGGTCCTGGATCTCGCGGAGGAGGCCGAGGACCGAGAAGGGTGTCACGACCTCGGGCATGAGATACCGCTGAGCGACGGCCCGCTTGGGGCCTGATCGCACCTTCCAGATCGCGACACCGGCGACGGCGAGGCGCCAGCAGACCGCCGCCGGCCCACCAGGTCCAGGCGTAGCTCGGCTGCTCGTACCGCTCCTCCAGCGAGACCTCCGGCCCGACCTTGGCGAGGTCGGCGTCGACGTACCGCTGATAGGTCATCTCGGCGCTCGTCGACCTTGGCCGAGGCGAACCGGAACGTGGCGGGGGGCTTCGGCTGGTCGGCGGCGGCGCGGTAGGAGACCAGCCAGGTCCGCTCCGAGTCGATCGCGGTCGCCTCGCTGTCCGGGTCGAACTTGGAGACCGAGAGGCCCTGGTCGTCGACCTTCTCGACCTGGAAGCCGGCGCGGTCGAGGGCGAGGATGTCGTCGAGGTCGGGCACCAGGCCGCGGGCGGCCCCCTTGATCTCGAGGATCAGCTTGCCGTCCTTCGCCTGCCGCTCGTCGAGCGTCTGGGTGAGCTGGAGCTTCTCGAACGGGCGGACGCCTCCGCCGCCCGGTCGAGGCGTCGACCGGGATCGTCGGCGACTCGACCGGCATGACCACGTAGCCCGAGGTGTCCATGAAGTCGAGGTCGAGCCGCATCGGCGGGATCTTGTCGACCTTCGGGCCCCTCGCCTTGAGCAGGAGGTAGGCATAGGGCGTCACCGCCAGCCGTACTCGCCGATCGCCTTCGAGTTGACCTTCTCGTCCTGGAAGGTGACGCGACATCACCTCGAAGTGCTCCTCGAGGGCCTGCTTGGCGGCGTCCTGGAACTTGTCGCGATAGTTCTCCAGCGGCCGGCCGTAGTTGTAGTAGAACATGTTGTTGTTGTTCTGGTTCTGGAGGTATCGGCCGAAGCCGCCGGACTCGCGCTCGATCTCGCGGGTGTGGCGGAGGTTGACGAACACGCCGAACGGCTTGCCCGTGCCGACCTCGACGTCGCCGCCGTCGACGCCGGGCCTCGAGCTTGATCTCGGTGACGAGGTCCTTGTAATAGTCGAAACCTTGCGGGCCTCGTGGGCCTGCGCGTGGTCGCCGACGACCTCGAAGCCGCCCTTCAGGTATCGGAACTTGATCGAGGGCTTCACCTGGCTCAGCCGGATGAACAGGGCGTTGGCGAACTTGGCCATGTGCCGCTCGCCGGCCTCGCCCGGATGGCGCCAGGATCGCCTCGCGGATCAGCTTCGGCTGGCGGAGGTCGGGACTGTCTCCTCGGTGATCGCCTGCGGGTCGCAGGCGCCCAGGCCGGCGTAGTACCAGAAGTCGAAGACTTCGGTCGTCTCGTCGTCCTGCTCGAGGCCGGGCACCGTCGGCGGAGTAGAGCTCGGCGGCGCGGCGGAACTCGGCGAGGGCCCGGCGGCGGCCTGGGCGAAGTCGGCCGAGCGCTCGATCTCCTGGTGATAGTTGTTCTCGTCGTGCAGCATGGTCGCGCGGGCCAGGACCAGCGCCCAGGCGTCGGGATGCTTCGCCAGGCCGCGGTCGATGACGGACTCGGGCGACCTCATAGCCGCGGAGCACCTCGGCGCGGATGTCCTTCTCGCTTGCGCCTGGTCTTGTTCTTCTCCTGCTCGGCCGGCTGCCGCCAGACGCCGAGCAGGTTGCCCCGCATCTGCTGGATCAGCTCGGCCAGCGTCGTCGGCTTGAGCGCGTCGAAGGAGCCGAAGACCTTCTCGATCGCGTCGAGGCGATAGACCTCGGCCGTGCTGTGGCAGGCGGTGAACGCCTGGGTCGAGCAGTTTCTCGTCGATCTCGCCGATCGGCAGCGTCGCGGAGCTTCTTGATCCAGCCGGAAAGCTCGACGAGGTTGCGCTCCTGCTTGGAGCGGGTCAGGGGGATGCCCTCGGCCGCGGTTCTCGAACCCGTAGACGTAGAAGAACCGACTGCGGCGCAGCTGCTGCGAGTTGGGGTCGTGGTTCTTGGTCCAGACGCGGACGAACTCCTCGGCCAGCTCCTTGGCCTCGCGCGGGTCGGTCCGCGAGAGCTGGTCGATGTAGGGGAACGCCTTCGTCCTCCTCGTTGACCTTGAGGTAGAGCTTGGCGAAGACGCTGGCGAACTTGGGCTTGATCCCGCGGTCGACGGAGGCCATCCAGGCGTCGCCGGGCCGCTCCTTGACGACGTCGCCGACGCGGAGGGCCGTCGGCATGCCGCCCCGCTGACGCATCATCATGTTCTGGTCGAATGGGTTGTAGTTGTTGTAGAAGACGTTGCCGAAGTTGTCGTAGTACATCCGGGGGCCGAGGCTGGTCGAGTAGTCGTAGTGATAGGAGAACTCGGCCTCGCGGAGCCAGGCGTCGGCGAGCAGGGCGAGGGTCTTTCCCCAGGTCTTGCCGAGCTGGGGGGCCTTGGCGAGCAGGGCCTCGACGGCGAGCTTCTGGAGCTCGATCGACTTGAGCCGGTAGTCGGCGTCGAAGGCGTGCGTTTGCATGCCCTGGGCCGTGGCGGCGCCGATGTTGGCGATGATCTCCATGCCGCGCTCGGGCCGGCTCGTGAAGCTCTCCTCGAGCCAGGCGCGGCCCAGCGCCTCGCGGAGCTTGGGGGTCAGCTCGACGGCGCGGCGGATGGCCTCTTCCTTCTGGGCGCGGTCGATCGTGCCGGCGGCCAGGGCCGCCTGCGTGACCTTCCAGGCCCTCTCCAGGTGCACGGTCCGCTTGTCGCGGGCGTGCAGCGCCATGTAGTGGCGTGCGAGCAGGTTGAGGGCCTCGCGGTCGTTGTCGGCCTCGGCCTTCTCGGGGCCGGGGAGGAACTCGCCGGCCTCGATGGTGCAGCCGGCCCCGACGAGCACCTTCACCGCCTGGCGATCGGTCAGGGGCGCCTCGGCCTTGGGGAGCTTCACGGCCGCGTGCAGCCTCGCCAGGAAGTCCTCGATCACGTTGCCCGAATCGAGCGAGAGGCGGAGGATCCGGCCCAGGCCCTCCAGCAGGGCCGCGTCCAGCCCGTGCGGCGCCAGCCCGGCCAGCGCGAGGACGTCGGCGTTCGAGACGACGTTCTTCTCCATCATGAATTGCTGGGGGTTCGGCGGCGTGTTCGTGTTCACGCCGAAGGGCACGTTCATGTTCATCTGCATTTGCATCTGCTGCATCTGCATTTGCATCTGCTGCATCTGCTGGGCATTCTGCATCCCCGGCGGGCCGCCCAGGGCCTGGATCAATTGCTCGTAGGCGGCCTTGCCTTCATCTTCGGGGAGCCTGGCGAGGAAGGTCTTCACGGCCGGCCAGTCGCCCAGGGTGACGTCGTACTGGAGCCCCCTGAGGTCGCGATCGAACGGGTCGGGCTGGGCGGTCGCGCCCGCGCCCGGCGCGGCTCCCGGCATCGCCATATTCGCGTTCTGCGCGGCGATCATGGCGTTGTTCACGACCCGACGCGCGGCCCTTTGCACCTGGACGGGCATCCCCGGTGCCATCTGGGACGCGTCATTGCTGGCTTCCTTGATCGCTTCTTCCTTGGGGGTGGACCAGGCTTTCAGGATCGACGTGGGGCGTCGATCGAACATCAGTTGGCGGATCTTCTGGAGGTGCTCCTGCTTCTTGGCCTGGGCCGGGTCGGGCGCGCCCGGCTGGCCGGCGGCCGGCGTGGCAATCGCGAACACGTCGGCGGGGAGTTCCGGCAGGGGGGCGGTCTTCGGCTGGGGCGTCGCACTTTTCGCGGTCGATGGAGCGGGCGTCGCGGTGGGAGCTGGCGCCTGCCCCGCGCCGTCCCCAGGATGATGATGGTGATAGCGCCGAGCGCAAGGACAACCAGGCGGCGACGGACGTGCATGGCGGTGCGTTCCTCGAGAGATGTGGGGCGTCGTTCGGGAGCCATCCCTGTGGGAGACTTGAGGTCAACGGTCCGGCGGAGAACGAGGTTGGAGTCCCGCCTTCAGGCGGTCGGCCGATGGCGCCCGGACCGCCTGAAGGCGGGACTCCAACGAGGACGAGAGGGGAGCTCGGGTTAGAGTTTCGACTTCAGCCGGTCCGACACGCCGGAAAAGATGGTAACCGCAGGGGCCATGAGACCCACGCCGAGCGCGCTGCCTAACTTTCGTCTCTATTCGTCTTCAACTTGTCACTTGCCACTTGTCACTCGAAGAAGTTCACGATCCCGAGTTGTCCGGCGGGGGGCCGGCGCCGGCGCTGCGGGAATCCTTCTTCTCCTCTTCCTTCTTCTGGCCTGGCTTTTTCCCCGGTTTCTTCCCGGGTTTCTTGCACTGTCCGCTCTTGCAGTTGGAGCACTGCTTGGGGAGGTCGAGGCCCTGGAGCTCGACGAGCTCGAGGCGTTCGAGTCGGATGGCGCTCTTCGAGATCCTCGCGGTGCTTGCGGGCGGACTCGGGATTGCCGGCGGCCTCGGCCTCCTCGGCGAGCAGGCGATAGGTCTGGCGGGAGCTCTCGATGTCGGGCTCCCACTCCTCGGGTCCCAGGCCCTCGAGACGCTTCAGCCAGGTCATGTAATACTGGGCGTTGGCCAGGGTCTCGCGGGCCTCGTCGCGGACCTTCAGGTCGGCGGACTTGTCGTCCTCCATCTGGTTGACCAGCTCGCGCAGGGCGACGTTGGCCTCGGGCAACTGGTGGCCAAGCATCTGGACCTTGGCGCGCTGGAGGCGGATGCGGCGGGCGTCGTCGGCCCGGCCCTCGGGCAAGTTCGCCAGGGCCTCCTCGTACTTGGAGGAGGCCGCCTGCCAATGCTCCTGGGCCGCCAGCGAGTCGGCCTTGGCCAGGAGATGAGAGACGTTGTCCAGCCGCAGCTTCTCCTGGCCCGGCCCGTAGTGATACGCGCCGAAGACGACCGGGACCATCATCCAACCGAGGAGCACGAGCGTACGCATCAGTCACCTTCCGCCGGTTAGAGCGTTAACGAGATCCTCGTTCCCCTGTACAATGTCGATACCGACTGATCGTAATTTACCCGATCGCTCGCCGGGATGGAAACCAAATCATTCGGTCGGATCGAAGTTGCGGACTGGGCGGGTTTTGCTGGAATGATCGCTCGCTCGCCTCATAATCGACGGAGAATTCCGATGCCCATGCCATTTCCGGGGATGGACCTCTACCTCGAACATCCGGCCATCTGGCCGAGCGTGCATCACCGCCTGGTCGTCGCGTTTGCGAACCTGCTTGGCCCGAAGATCATGCCGCGTTATCTGGCCTCGGTGGAGGATCGGGTTTTCATCGAGGGGCCCGAGCATCAGCGGATCCCGGACGTCGTGGTGAATAAGGTACGGACAGCAGGTCCTGGACCACTGCCTTCGGCCGGTACAACCACTCCACTCGTGCTGGAAGTCACGGACTTGGAGGTCCACCAGCCCTATATCGCGATACTGGACCGCCACAATCATCTTGGGGTTGTTACGGTCATCGAACTGGTAAGTCCCAGCAATAAGGCAGCAGGGCCCGGGCGAGAATCGTATCTGACCAAGCGCCGCGGATTCCGGGGCAGCGACTGCCATTTCGTGGAGATCGACCTCCTGCGTCGCGGTCGTCATGTCTTGAGTGTCCCGGAGTCGCTCGCGGAGAAGGCGAAACCCTTCGATTACTTGGCGTGCGTAAGACGATGGGATGCTCCCCTCCGCTTCGAGCTCTATCCTTGTCATCTCCGCGACCCGCTGCCGACGATCGGGGTCCCCCTGGTCGAGCCCGATCCTGATGCGCCTCTGGCGATCCAGACGGCCTTGGAACAAGTCTATGCGGAGGCTGGCTACATGCTGCGCGTACCCTATGATAAACCCTGCAAGCCTCGACTCTCACCCGAAGACCAGGAATGGGCCACCGAATGCTGGTTGGCCTATCGTCGCACTCGTCCTGACTTATTCCCGGACGACAACGGCGGGTGAGCTCGCGTGGGTCGCGAGCCCTCGCCGCATCGTCGGACCAGCAGCTCCCACGCCCGGCCGCCATCGGGTGCCGAACCGGTGCAGCAGGACCGGCAGGAACGCCAGGATCGAGGCCCCGGCCACGCAGGCGATCAGCGCGTATTCCCGGCGCGTGAGCTGCTCGAACGCGTTCTTGCGCGGGATGACGGTCAACTGCTTCAGCGTCGCGGTGGGGATGTGCTTGGCGTTGCCGTCGTGGTAGATGCCGCCGAGGCGGGCGGCGATCTGTCGCAAGGTTGAGGCGTCCTGGCGCGACATCCGGCCGTCGATGAACGAGCCTTGCCGAGGGTCGCCGACGCCCACGATCAGCACATCCGCGATCGAGGCGGGCATCTTGGGCATCCCCGTGGCCGGGACCGTGTCGCCGTCTGAGATCATCATCAGAAGGGTGCTGCGGGGCTGCCAGGGATGGGCGATCTTCGACGCCTCGGCCAGACCCGAGAACAGGTCGGTCTTGCCCGTCGAGAAGGCGTAATGCATCGGCAGGTCGCCGAAGATGTTCCGGATCACCTCCAGGTCCTTGGTGTCGACCACGACCGGCTTGGCGCCGTTGTAGCAGGCGACGACGCTCACCAGGTACAGCTCGACGGGGATCCGCTCGAGGAACGAATCCATCACGATCGAGGCGCGCTTCATCCGGCTCTGATCGGCGTTGAGCCCGGCGTCCTTGAGGCGCATGCTCGGCGAGACGTCGAGCACGATGAGGACGTGCCGGCGTCTCCCTGTCGGGGATCGCCTGGGCGGCGTGGACCTTGGGCGGGAGCTCGAGCAGCGTGACCAGGCCCCAGGCGAGCGCGGCGAAGGCCGCGACCCGCAGCGGCGGCGCGAACCGCGCCCACGCCGCGGGCCGCCGTCGGGGGCCGAACGCCAGCGCGGCGAGGCGCCGGCATCGCGACGCGTGGAGGGCCTCGGCCATCACCGCCAGGATCACCGCCGCGACGGCGGCCAGCTCGGCATGGATCACCATGGCGTATACCTCAGACCGAACAGGGCGCAGCCCGAGAGGGTCAAGAGCGACAGGCCCGCGATGCAGGCCGGCACGAAGTCGTCGAGCAGCTCCGACGTCGTCTTCTCCAGCTTGGTCTCCCGCATGGCGTCGATCCGCTGGAAGACCGCCTGGAGCGCCGCCGGATCATCCACCGGGAACACCTCGCCGCCGGTCATCTGCGTGACGTTGACGATGGCCTCGGGGGGCGGGCTCTGCGAGATGTGGATCGAATAAACCGTGATGTTGCTCTTCTTGAGCGTCTGCGCGATCTCCATGTCCTTGCCGCCGTACAGGTCGGCGCTCTCGCCGTCGGAGACGAGGATGATCATGCGGTCGCCTTCCTCGCGGGAGGCCAGGATCTCCTTGCAGTCGAGCAGCGTCTTGCCGATCATCGTGCCCATCATCCAGGGAGGGGCATTCTCCGGCTTCATGAACGGCGGTGCGCAGCGGATGGCCGAGGGGTCGCTGGTCAGGGGGACCCAGTGCAGCACGTTGTTGGCGAAGAAGGTCAGGCCGAAGGCGTCGCCCTTGCGGATGTCGAGGAAGTGATCGATCGCCTTCATCGAGGCGTCGTAGCGCGTGCCGTCGCCGAGCGGGCTCGTCATGCTGCTGGAGATGTCGACGCAGAGCTCGATGTTGGTCATCACGCGCTTGGTCCGCGGCGCGCTCAACTGCTGGGGTCCGGCCAGGATCACGATCACGACCGCCAGGATCAGCGCGGGCACCGACTCGGCCAGTCCCAGGGCGAACGCCCACATCTTGCCGGAGGGCTGGCCGACGTGGTCCATCGGCAGGGCGACCCGCCCCCCCTCGCGTCGCCAGACCCAGGCGATCAGCAGCACGGGGACGACCAGGAGGACGAGCACGGCGGGATAGGCGAAGCTCATGCGTGCCGCTCCACGAGTGGGGGAGATTGCGATCCCGATGCCGCGGCCATGGCCTCCTCCGGCTCATCGGCCGGGATCGCTTGATAGGGGCGGAGCAAGGCGGCGACATCGACCGGCTCGGCGGTGCCGGCCGGCCGGTGCAGCCAGTCTTCGAGCCGACGCAGGAGCGGGCCGGCCTCGGCGTGGTCGTGCATCGCGACCATGCACGCGGAGGGCGCGGCGTGCTCCAGATCGAGCCGCCTGCGCCAGTATCCGATCAGCAGCCGCTCGAGCTCGGCATGCTGGCCGGCGTCCAGCTTGCCGGCCATCGCTGCGTCGACCAGCGGCCGGAGGCGGTCGGCCAGCGTCGCCGGACGGCTCGCTTGCGCCGACGCTGCGATCGTCTTCCGACGGCCGACGAGCAGGATCACGGCCAGGCCGACGATCCACGCGAGCCCTCCGATCAGGACGAAGATCCGATAGCCGCCCAGCCGTGGCCAGGGGGATAGCGAGAGCCGGTGCGGCTCGACCTGGCCCGGCGGAAGCACCGTCTCGACGGCGACCGGGATCGGCGGCAGGTCCTTGATTGGCGATCCATCCTTGCGGCGCAGATAGTCTTTCAGGTCGTAGCGGCCCGGCTCAAGTCCGTAATAGACGATGTCATAGCGGAACGCCGAGCCGTGCGGGTAGGCCCCGGCGATCCGGACGACGACCGGCACGCGACGATCCTCGATCGGCCTGGCCTCGAGCTCGCCTCCCGGCAACACGAGCTGGTCGATTTTCGCCGGCATGCCGACGGTTCGACTTCGAGCGCGGCGGCGGCTCCTGGCCATGCGCCGGCGGGCCGGCGGCCAGGGCCATCGCCAGTAGCAGGACCGTCCGACTCGGGTGAAAACGCCTCGATCGTCGCATCGTCACCGGGCTCCTCGTCCGAGCAGGTTGCGGAGCTTGAAGAATTGCCGGACCCTCGACACGTACGGCTGATCGGTGGGGATCACGCAAGTAGTCGACGCCGGTCCGCCTGAGTTCATCCTCGATGCGCCCGGCTCGAGGTCGCGGAGACGCCCTCGGATGATGAAGGGCCGGCCGGTCTCCGCCTCGCGGGCCCGGACGAAGCCGACGCCGTGGAGGCGGTCCTCGGCCGGGTCGCGCAGTTGCAGCACGGCGCAGTCGTGTTCCTGGGCCAATCGCTTGAGGGCCGGGATGGCGCGGGGATCGTGCAGGTCGCTCAGCACGATCACGAGGACACGCTGCGGCAGGCTGGGGGTCAGCTCGAGCAGCCGGGTGCCCAGCGAGGTCGGCTCGTCGTAGCGGAACGAACGCAGCCGGTGCAGCCACTGGAGGACCTGGTCCTTGGACAGGCTGGGCCTGACGTGCAGGCCCTGGCCGCCGACGCCGAGGAGCCCCACCGGGCTGATCCGGTCCAGGCAGGCCAACGCCAGCCCGCCGGCCAGGAACACCGCCGTCTCGTACTTGCTCGGGTGGTGCGAGCTGATCGTCATCGACGCCGAGGTGTCGACCACCAGGTAGACGGGCATCCGCTTGGGCGCCTCGTACTCCTTGACGTGGACCTTGCGGGTCCTCGCCGTGACCCGCCAGTCGATCAGCTTGATCGGGTCGCCGTACTGGTAGGGCCGCGACTGGACGTACTCGACGCCCGAGCCCAGGAACGGCGAGTGGTCGGTGCCGTAGCTCAGGCTGTCGGCCAGCTTCCGCACGGCGAGCTGGAACTGCCGCGCGTCGAGCACGTCATGGGTTTCGATTCGGCCTTGCACGGTGGAGTCACTCCCTTCCCCGAGGCGGTCGCGATCATCGGGCCCGGCCGTTGCTCGATGCGAGGCCCCTCGCCGCCGCGCCGAACGGCCCGAGGATCTCCTTGAGGATGGCGGGGCCGGTCATGCCGTCGGCGAGTGCCTCGTAGGTCAGCCGGGTGCGGTGGAGGATCACGTCCTCGGCCAGGGCGAAGAGGTCCTCGGGGATGACGTAATCGCGGCCGTGGATCAGGGCCCGGGCCCGCGAGCCCTTGATCAGCGCGATGCCGGCGCGGGGGCTGGCGCCGAGCTCGATGCAGGGGTGATTTCGTGTCCGTGTGACGATCTCGACGACGTGATCGGTGAACGTCTCGCTGACGTAGACCTGGTGGACGGCCTCCATGGCGCGGACGAGGTCCTCGGTGGAGGCGACGGTCCCGCCCTCCAGGACGTCGAACTCGGTGCGGGCGACGGCCCCGCGGTCCTCGCGGCGGACGCCCAGTGCGGCGTTGCGCTCGAGGATCTCCTTCTCCTCCTCGCGATCGGGATAGACCAGGCGGTGGCAGAGCATGAACCGGTCGAGCTGGGCCTCGGGCAGCTCGAACGTGCCGCTCTGCTCGATCGGGTTCTGGGTGGCGATCACCAGGAACGGCGCGGGCAGCTTGAACGTCTCGTTGCCGATGGTCACGCGACGCTCCTGCATGGCCTCCAGCAGGGCGCTCTGGACCTTGGGCGCGGCGCGGTTGATCTCGTCGGCCAGGAGCAGGTTCGTGAAGATCGGCCCCTTGTGGACGCGGAAGTCGTTGGTCCGCTGGTCGAGGATCTCCGAGCCGATGATGTCGGAGGGGAGCAGGTCGACGGTGAACTGGATGCGGGCGAAATGGAGGTCGATCGTCTTGGACAGGGTCGCGACCAGGAGGGTCTTGGCCAGCCCCGGCACGCCCTGGAGCAGCAGGTGTCCGCCGGTGAACAGCGCGATCAGGAGCCGCTCGACGACCACGTCCTGGCCGACGACGACCGTGCCGACCCGCTGGCGCACGGCCCGGATGAATTCCAGCGTCTCGGCGGGGATCGAGCCGGCCCCGCGCCCCGGACCGGCCTTATGTTCCACAATGCTCATATCGGTGGTGCCCCGTGGAGATCGAGACGAGGCAAGTCGGCCGGCCTCCGGTTCGACTCGCGAACCGCGCGAGCGACCCCGGCTCCCTTGGACACCCGTCCCAAGCCATCATAAGGGCTCGGCACGAGGCGATTGCAAGAGGTTTTCCCGAATTCTCTCGGGGAGAGCGAGGGTGATCGTCAATAGACCTCTCCCAGCTTTCCTCGTGAGCGGAGGGCGTGGAAGCCCCTCTGTTCGCTCCTGGTCCGCGAATTCCCGCCCGGCGGGCGAAGCCTCGTGAGATCAGGTAAGTCGATCGGGTAGGCGAAGCTTTGGATGAAGAGCTGATGAACGGTCGGATCATCGGGGAACTCGTCCTTCAGTCCGATGAGCAATAGATAACGCCTGCGATTATCGATCGCCGGAGTCTCGTTCAGGCCCAGGATATCAATCAGCTCCCTCCCTTCGGTGGAAAGTCCATCGATCGAGCCGTCCGGCCGTACGTTGAGGTGGGATGCGAAGGCAACCGACGTGGGATCGAGGATCAGTTGATCTTGCTTGGCCGAATTGCAGCGATTGCAAGAATAAACCAGATTTCGATACTCGCAGATGAGAGACGGCTTCTTCGATCTGGGCTCGATGTGGTCCACGCAGAATGACGACGCTCGATCGGGATACCACATCTCTCGCTCGAGGCAATAGGCGCATCGAAAGGCGAACTCATCGCGCAACCAGGGTTTGAAGCTCGTGTAGTCCTCGTATCCTCTGGGCCTATGTTTGCGCCGGTGGGGTCGATCGGAGTACTCGAAGGGGACGAACAAAGGCGGCCTCACCGCCGCTCCACCTCTGCCCTCAGTTTTTCTCGCAGGAGGATCAACTCGCCGACATTGGGGTCGGGCCTGGGGAATGCCTCATCCAATGCTTCGAAGGTCAGTCTTTGAAGCCGGTCGAATTCGATCTGTTCGGCATCCGTCAGGCCGTGGCGATTCTTCTTGCGGATCAATTCTACGCGGCGACGATTCATCAGCCCCCAGGCGGCCGTATTGACGGCCGGGAAGTTGGATTCATCGAAGGATGTGACGACGACCGAGGATTCCGAAGGGTTCGAGTGCGGTGAGGGCGCCGGCGGGGATGAGTTGGTGATGGCAAGGACACCAGGCGAGGGGTCGGATCGCTCGAATCTCGTGTCGGCTCCCACGGCGGGAAGGTGGGCCGTATCCGTCAGCAACTCCGGGGCAACGCCCAGAGCCTGAGAGATTCGAGAGAGTGTCTCGACCTGAGGAGCATCCGGATGGCCCTGTTCGATCCGATCGAGAGCCGCCCGTGAGATCCCAGCACGTCTGGCGAGCTCGACGGGTTTCCATCCCCGGGCGCGGCGAAGATCGCGAATCCGTTTCGAAAACGCACTCATCACCTACCTCGCTCCCCGTTGAAGTCGGTGGTCGATCGAGGCTTCGCCGGGCTTCTGCGGCGGCGAGGCTCGATTCGGGGTGCTGATCCCTTCGAGCTTCATCGATCATCATTCTCGCAGATTCGAGTCATTCTGTACAGTTCATGATCGGGTCGTCTCCTCGCCGGCTTGGTCCCCAAACTGGCCCAGGCTCGTTCTTGGTCATCGTCTGCGATCGCTCTCGCCTTCGCGGGGGGCTCAACGATTCTCGGGCTTGAGGCGAATGACCACATCGTTCTGACCCGTCTCTCCCTCAGCCTCACCGATGGAGCGGGGCGGGTCGATCAGGCCGGTGATGTGGTAACGACCCTCCGGCAAAGGACCCAGTCGGAAGGTCCCGTCCTCGTCCGTCCAGGTGATTCGATCGGGACTGGGTTTCTTCGTCGGTACACCATCGCGACCGAGCGGTGAGAGCCAGCCGACGGCCGCGGCCCCGGACGGTTTCCCATCCGGGCCGATCACCCGGCCGCCGATGTAAGTGCCCGCGCTCGCCGACAGCCGCAGTTCGACCGGCCGCTCGAGGCTGGTCGCCAACGTGGCCGTCACCATCGCCTGCCGCTCCGGTTGGACCACGATCCACCAGGCTCCGGGGCTGATGTTCTCGAAGCGGAAACGCCCGTCAATTCCCGTGTACGTGGAATGCTCATGGGTTGGCTCATACGGCGAATGGACGCTGACCCATGCCCCGTTGAACGGGCCGTCCTCCGTCGTCCACCACGAGGCCGGTGGCGACGCATCCCGGCCGGAGCGTGATGTCTTCCAGGCGGCCCGGTCCCAGTCGGTCCGGTTCGCTCTCGTGAAACGTCTGAAAGCGGGGATGACGGACCCAGAGATGCGAATACCTGAGCCGGCCCTGTCTGCGCGGCGGAACTCCACGGAAGACGAATTGACCCAGGTCGTCGGTGCGTGTCCTCAGCGACACGGCATTGCCTCTTCCTACGTCGAGCCGATCCAAACCATCGCGATTGACCAGGGAGCGAGCCGTCCAGAGTTCAAGCTCGGCAGCCGAGATCGGCTTACCTTCCGGGTCGAAGACACAACCCGCGATGAGTTCCTGCTTGAGCAGCCCGAACCGACGATCTTTCGTCTTGGGAATCTCGTCGACCGGGATTACGACTTCGTTCAAGGCATATCCTGCCCTTTCGAAGTAAATCCGAACGAAGGGCTCGTTTGGCCTCGGACAGGACAGGGTGAACGCACCCGTTTCATCGGTGCGGGCGAGTGCCCCGCGCGTGGACACCTCGGCGCCGGGCAGCATTCGCCCATTTTTCTCGTCGAAGACGATTCCGCGGATGGCGAGTGGCTGGATTGCGCGGCGCTCGATCGCCTCTCGCACCTGCTTCCGCATGATGGCATCATCCCGCCCGACGTGATAATGATCGGCTTGCTCGATCAGGGTCAGTGAGTCGGCGGCCTTCCCGAAGCGGCTTCGCATGATCGCGTCGATACGTCCCACGAACTCCGGCTCTGTCACTCGGCGTCTTACAGCCTCGAAATTCCCGGACTGCCTGGCTCGCGGGCGGAAGAGCGAAGCCGCACGGTCTATCAGATCGGGTGTGACGGGATCGCGACCGATCGTCCGAAGGAGGGCCTCCACTTCGCCGATCGAGGGGCCGGGCAGGACGCCGGGGAGTTGGTCCTGTTGATCGACGAGGCGGTTGCGCTCGGCGCGCTTGACTTCCTGCGGATCGCGTTTCTTGGGTTCGTCGGCAGGGACGACTTGCGATCGCCCGCCCGCCTGCGGCTGCGATGAGGGAGCCTTGTCGATCGGTAGCAAGTAACCAACCCCCGCCATCGCGAGGGCTCCGATCGCGACCGCGGAGAGGATCGAGGCTTTGAGCCTGGCCAGGGACATCGCCTTCAAGACGCCCTTCGCCACCGCGCCGGCCGTCGTTCGCATCGAGAGGTGGAGGGCGGCGTGTACCGCCGAGTTAGATAAGGCCGCGGCAACAGGAGTGGGTGCCTCGGCGGCGAGCACCCCGACGGATGGGGCCAGGCCCAGGCGCAGCAGGCGGTCTCGCAGGCGATCGCGGCCTCGCGCCTGGCGGCTCTTCACCGTCCCGACGGGCCAACCTAGCCGGCGCGCGGCCTCCTCGTGCGACAGGCCCTCGAGATCGCAGAGCACCACGGCCGCGCGATAGCGCCTCCGGTAGCCGCTCGACTTGCTCGTGGATCAATCGGCCCCGATCGTCGAGGCAGGCATCCGGGGCCGATCGCGTCGCCCCCTCGGCGAACCTCCGCTCGTGGAGCTGTCGCCTTGTCGAAGCGGAACGGATGTCGGTCGCGGCGCGGAGGGCGACGCCGTGGAGCCAGCTACCGACCGAGGCTCGCTTGCGGATCGAGCCGGCCTTGCGCACCAGGACCAGGAACGTCGCCTGGAAGGCGTCCTCAACATCGTGCGGGTCGCGGAGGATCCGACGGCAGACCCGCAGCACCATCGGCCCATGCCGACCCACCAGGGTGGTGAACGCAAGCTCGGCCGAATCGTCGCGCCAGGCTGCGAATCGCTCGAGGAGTTGCGCATCGGTCAAGTCCGAGACGCCGCCGACCCCGAAGATCATCCGGATGTGTCGCAGGACGCTCTCACGTTGGCACGTCGTCATCGGTCGCCCTCCATCGTCCGGTCTCGCCACTCTATAGAGTAGCCGAACGAGAGGGCTGCCTGGTTCCGGCTTTTTCCCGGGATTCCATCGTGGGACGGAAGGGTGGCGATTTCCGTCGCGTGTCGAAGGCCGTTTCAGCCGTTTTCTCGACGTATTACCCTGGCGAGCAAGAGAGTCAAAGACAAGCCCGACGCGCCAGCGAGTGCATTCCGGCGGAGTCCATCAATTCCCTCGCTGGCGCGTCGGGCTTGTATGATTATCTTTCTTGCCGAGGTAATAAGGGCCGTCCGGGAACATTCGACCATCACATGGGGACTCGATGGTCAGCGATCCACCCAGGGGGTTGCAGACGAGCTCCGCTCGGAGCGAATAGATACAGAGGGCCCGCAGGCCCAGGAGCGGCAAGTGCGGAAGGGACAATCGATCGGTCTTCACGTTGCCACGTCGGCCGACTTCCTGCGGGGATACCGCTCAACGGTCGTGAACCAGTTCGGAGTGACTTCCGCTTCCGGAGGATCGGGTTGAATGCGTCCGAGAATGAGCTGGGTTCCGATGCGTCTTCCGTACTTCGAATAGAAGCTCATCTCATCGTCACCCTCTTCAACCAATCCGGTGGCCGAGTAGAGGACCCAACGTCCGAGTTGATCGCTCTGACGGAGCCGTTCGGGGAGGGCTTTGCCGAATTGTTCTTCCGCTCGGGCGAACTCCATGCGATCCAGATCGTCAGGAGCCAAGAAATCCCCATGCTCCGTTCGAATCGCATCCCGAGAATGATCCAATCCTGGGGTCTCCATCGTGGACATCGGATGGAACCAAGGTGCAACTTTCGCACCGCCTAATCCGAACCAACTCAAGAGTGCCTACAATGGCTTTCGTGGATGCTGTAGCACGATCTCGTGCTCCTTTGTGTGGGCGACACCGCGGGACGGGCTGTCAGAGTGAGCGAGTTCTTCTGACGAGTGAAGGACCGGCCTCGACCCCATGGTAAAGCTGCGTCTGGGTCCTTGTGAAGACCGCATGGCTTCTCCGGAGAGGCCGGTCGAAAATCCTCGACGGTCGTCGGGCTCAATACGCGTCGGCCGAGATGATCTCGCCGCCGGCGCGGGTGATCAGGGCCTTGAATACCTGGAGGCCGATCGAGTTCTTGAGGAAGCGCACCGAGCCGTCGGCGAACGCGGCGTTGAAGCCGCCGGGGTGCGGCGAGGCGGCGCCGTAGAGCGAGGGCTTGGCCTCCATGTCGAACTTCAGGTCGTCGGGCTTGGACCAGATCACCGCGTCCTTCGACTCGACGACCATGAGCGTGTTGGAGGTCCCGTCGGTGACGTTCTGGATGCCCGTGGCTGCGTCTTCCTCGAACAGGGCGCCCTTGCCCACGAAGACGCGGTAGGTCGTCGTGCCCGGCTCGGGGTTGCGACGACTGGGGCAGAGGTAGACCTGCGGCATCTCCTTGATCAGCGGCTTGTTGTTCGGGCTGTCCCACGGCTCGTCGAGCTTGAACTTGTTGTACAGGTCATTCTGCTCGAGAAAGGGGAGGATCGCCACCCGCCAGCTCAGGAGCGGCTTGCCGTCCTTGTCGGTGATGGCCTGCATGGGGAACGTGTTGTTCGCCGAGAGGTAATTGTGGTTCGCCAGTCCGATCTGCTTGAGGTTGTTGACGCACTGGGTGCGTCGGGCCGCCTCGCGCGCCGATTGCGTGGCCGGCATCAGCATCGCGATCAGCAAGCCGCCGACGGCCGGCGAGGTGAGGCCCGGGATCGGCTCGCGCGCGATCAGGCTCGCCCCCTGGCCGTCCACGACGAGCGCCGTCGAGGAGGGGAACAGCAGTCGGATCAATTCGTCGGCGCTCGGGAGCTTGTCGGCGTCGATCCGCAGGGCCGGAGTGCCCGGCGCCCCGGGGCGAGCGCCCGCATCTGTTGCGCCTGGGCCATCTGCGCGTTGATCTGCTGCGCGAGGATCGGCAGGGATTCGACGATCGCGGGCATCATCTCGCGAGGGTCGGCGATCCGGAGGTAGACCAGGTTTGCGGGTACCTTTTTCAACACCGGGATGAAGGCGCCGGTGGGCTGCCAGAGCCGGTCCTTCGCGGTTCCCGAGAGGCTCGCGGCCTTCTCGGCCGCGTCGGTCGAGGCGCCCACGACGAACTGGTCCTTCCCGGCCACGATCGTCGGGCGGAAGAGCGTCGCGAACGGCGGCGGCAGCATGCCCGCGGGAAGGTCCATGATGTAGGAGAGTCGGGCGCCCTCCTGCTTGCGGAACTGGAGGTTACCCCCGGCGGCGCCCTGGAGCACCTGGTTGGCCACGTTCATCAGCGGCTCGATGGCCCGTGTCAGTGCCGCCTGATCCTGGATTTGGGCCGCGATCGTGATGCCGGAAAGGCCCGAGATCATCCGGGCAGGCCGGTTTCCCGCGGGCCCGGCGGCCTCGGCGGGGGCCTGCTCGTAGACGGCCAGCTTGGGGCCCAGGCCGGCGATCAGGTCCTTGCGGAGATCGAAGCCGAATTGCTGGCGGATGGCGTCCTCGGCCATGGCGACGGTGTCCGGACCATTGGCGTTGGCCTCTCTGACCATCGCGACGACCCGATCGTAGGTCTCGGGCAGGTCGATCGACAGCACGGTGAACCCGGTCAAGCCGGCGGGCAGCGGCGGCAGCGAGCCGGCGTCGAAGGTGGGCTGGTCCAGCAGCGCCAGCAGGCCGCGGCGCGGGGCCGGGGCCACCGCGCGGAGGACCGTCCGCAGCGCGTCGCCCTCGAATCCACAGGAGAACTCGATGCGCCTGGCGCCGTCCAGTCCCAGCCGGACCATCTGGGGGGGCAGCGGCGGCAGTTTGGTCAGATCGAGGAACCCCACGGCGACCGGCTGGAAGCCATCCTCGGCCTTCGCCATCGCCGTGCGAAGGGGGTGGTCGGTGGCATCGGGCTGCTTGCCGTCGAGCACGGCGAGGACCGCGTCGGGCTGGTTGGTCAGGACCAGGTCGCCCTTCTCGATCCACCAGGAGGTGTCCCTGTCGATCTCGTGGATCGCGCGTCCCGCCTTCTGGATGGGCTCCGGGGCCGGCGGATTCGCCAGGCCCTCCGGGTTCCAGTTGGCGCGGGCGGCGAGATCGATCAGGGCGCGAAACTCCGGCCGGTCGCCGCCGCGTACGACGTAGACCGTGCCGAGCTTGTCCGGGTCCTTGCCCCAGACCCCCAGCGCGAATCCCTGGCGGGCCGCCAGCTTGATCGCCGCGAGGACGTCGGCCGATCGGGCACGCCGATCCGGTGGGGCCCCCTGCTGGCTGACCTCGAGGTACTGGGTCGCGAGGTCTTCGAGGAGCATGCCCAGCTTGGTGTCGTTCAGGAGCTTCTGGGCGGCCGAGGCTCGCCAGGCGGCCTGGTGCGCGTTGAGGCCGTCGAATTCGAGATAACTCAGGAGGTCCTGATGCGGGACATAGTGTGAGAGCGACGTCCCCTTCGCCTCCGCGGCGTCAAGCGGCTGCGCCGCCCATCCCAACCCCGTTGCCAGGACGAAGATCGCCGGCAAGAGCCGGCGAACGATCCCCCAAATCGATAGATGATCGATCCGAGCGGAATTCTCAGCACGCCTCATGTGTCTCTCCCTGATGAACGAGGATCCTGCCGTGAAGGGGGAAATCATGACGGTATTCGACGTCCCGTCGTTAATATTTGCGATTCGCGTCCCCGTGCCCTCCTCGAACGGCGCGTCCGCTTCAGGCGGTGGCCGCCTGGGGGGCAAAGTCATCGATCCTTCTCCGCCCTCGGCACGCCGGGTAGCCGGGCATGACCCCGCGCCGCCGATCCACCATAACCGCCGACACGCGAGCCTTCCACATTCCCCCGGATTTCCGCGAGACACTCGGCGGTTTTCGACGCAAGAATCGCGAGTCCCTCACGAATGCGCTTCAGCAGCCTCGCTTTGCCGCGCGGGCCGAGCTCCTCGGCCATCATCCTGGCCGGTTCGCCATGGCTCGGCGGCCCGGCGTCCCGGGACTTCGCCAGAAATCCTCGACCATGGAATGTGTATGGTGACCAAACTCTCTCCCGGCACCTTCTTCGGGCAGACGCATCGCAGAATCGAGGTGGGGGGCCTGACATTCGCCGAGTCCGTCTATGCGCGGGATCGGCACATTGCATCCCCCAGCACGCGCATGAAGATGCATTCTTCTATCTCGTCGTGGAGGGCGTCTGCGAGGAGGATTATGGGAGGAAGACAAGGACCAGCGGCCAGTCAACCCTGGTCTTTCATCCCGCGGGAGAGCCGCACTCCAACCGATGGCCCGGCGCCGGGGGACGGGCGTTCCACATCGACATCTCCAGGGCACGCGCCGAGGCGATCCGCGCCGACGCCCCGATCCTGGACCGTCCGGCCGAATTCCGGGGCGGGTTGGTGCCCTGGCTCGCCATGCGGCTCTACCAGGAATACCGGCGCGCCGACGATGTCTCCGCGCTCGCCATGGAGGGGCTGGCCCTCGAGATCCTGGCCGAGGCGTCCCGGGATGGATCTCGTGCCTCGGAACGCATGCCCCCGCCGTGGCTACTCCTCGCCCGCGACCTGCTCCACGACCGATTCGCGGAGAACCCTCTCATCGACGAGATCGCCACCGAGGTCGGCGTCCACCCCGTGCATCTCGCCCGCGTCTTCCGCCGGCAGTATGCCTGCACTCCGGGTGAGTACCTCCGAAGGCTGCGGATCGAATTCGCCTGCCAGAGGCTCTTATCGTCCGACTCCGCCCTGATCGATATCGCGCTCTCCGCCGGTTTCTCGGATCAGAGCCATTTCACGAGGACCTTTCGTCAGCAGATGCGCATGACTCCCGGCGAATTCCGACGCCATTCCCGCTCGCGCTAAACGTGTGCAACCGCATGTTTCCGCGACACAAGACGACGGTTCGGCCTTGAAATTAGACTGGTGTCGTGATGGATTTGGTCCACAGGTCTGGAGTGATCCTTCCCGACGTCCGCCACCGAGGCGGGACGAGTGAACCCCCGGCGCACCCGAGAAAGGTTGGTCTGTTTCGATGAGATCGACGCTACTGGCGATGGTCCTCCTGATGGCAGCAATGGATTCGCTCGCCCAGGCCCGACCAGCTTCCCCACCGCCCGAGACCTTCGAGGACACCCCGTTGAACGCGTACGGCGCCGCACCCGGACAAAGTCGATGATTATATCGAATCGCAGATGAGGAAACGGGGAATCCCCGGACTCAGCCTCGCGATCATCGAGGACGGTCGGATCGTGAAAGCCAAGGGTTACGGCCTCGCGGACAGGGACAGCAAGACACCCGTCACCCCCTCGACGCTCTTCCAGGCCGGTTCCATCAGCAAGTCGGTCGCCGCGCTCGGGGCGCTCCACGTCGTGGAACATGGAAGACTGTCTCTCGATGAAAACGTGAACGATCGACTCACGACATGGAAGGTGCCCGAGAATCCGTTCTCCCGCGAGAAGAAGGTCACGCTGCGAGGACTGCTCAGCCACACAGCCGGCCTGACCGTGCACGGTTTCCCGGGTTATGCAGTGGATGGGCCGATTCCCTCGCTCGTCCAGATCCTCGACGGTAGCAAGCCGGCCAATACCCCCGCCATTCGCGTTGACGTCGTACCCGGCAGTCGGTGGCGATACTCCGGCGGGGGTTACACGGTCATGCAGCAGATGATGCTGGATGTGACGGGCCTGCCTTTCCCGCAATATATGAAACAGTCCGTGCTCGAGCCGTTCGGGATGACCAGTAGCACGTTCGAGCAGCCAATTTCACGAGACAGGGCGAAGGAGGCCGCTTCGGGATATCATGCCGATGGCCGCCCCGTCAAGGGGCGATGGCATGTCTACCCGGAGATGGCGGCGGCGGGACTCTGGACCACCCCATCCGACCTCGCGCGGTTCGCCATCGGCATCCAGCGGACGATCGCGGGCAAGACGACCTCGGTCATCTCCCAAGGCATGGCGCGGCAGATGCTGACCGTCCAGAAGGATGACGACGGACTCGGCGTCTTCCTCCAGAGTAAGGGACGGACCCTGCGATTCGCCCACAATGGGCGCGACCAGGGCTTCGATGCCGAATTGACGGCCTATGCCGAGACCGGCCAAGGCGCGGCCATCATGATCAATAACAACGAGAACACGGGCGCCGTCGGCCGAATCCTGGAGGTCATCGCGGAAGCCTACCGGTGGCCGGACCACCCGCGACCCGAATCCGTCAAGCGCCCTCCGGCCGTTCGCAAGGACGCGAGGGCGCTCGCCGCATACCAGGGGTACTATGAATATTCGAATAACAACATGATCAATTTCGTGGCGAAGGAGGACAAGCTGGTCGGGGACATGAGAGGGGGCTTTTACGACGATTTCCTGCCCGCGGAGGATGGCTCATTCTTCGGTACCGATATTCCCATCCAGTTCCGCTTCGAGAAGGATGCCCGCGGCGAGATCACCCATTTCGCCCTCAAATCCTTGAAGGGCCCCGGGACCGTCAGAAAATGCCCGCGAATCGCCCCACACATCGACGATCTCGTGCCCCGTCCCGACCCGGACCCGTCGAGGACCGACCGGATTCGTGTCGTGCTCGCGGCGCTGGCCAAGGGCGGCAATGCCTCGGATACGGTGGCGGGCGTGACGCCCGGCGCGAAAGGATCTCGGTTCGAGCGCGGCGGAGGAGCTCGTCGGCTTGCATTCGCTGACGTACATCGGGGAACAGGACATCGTCAACCGGGAGGTCACCCGGCACGACGGCAAGGTGGCACGCGTGCTGTGCTATAAGTTCATGACGCCGAAGGGGGCGCACAAAATCCTCATCCACTTGACGCCGGAAGGTCTATTCACAGATCTGGACATCGTGCGCGATTAAAAGAGTCGTGGGCGTACCGGGCTCGCTCGGTTGCCCGTCCGAAGGAACTTCCCCATGATCCGAAAGGATTGGTCCGCTGCCATGACATTCACCTTCCGAGCCCTTCTCTTCGTGATGGCATCCACGGCGTCGCTCGTCCAGGCCCAGTTGACGAGCGATTCCCCGGGCAAGACCATCGACGAGTATGTGTTGGGCGTGATGCAGAAGCGACATGTCCCGGGCGTCTCGATCGCGATCGTGAAGGATGGGAAGCTCGTCGAGGCGAAAGGCTACGGGCTTGCGAATGTGGAGCTGTCCGTCCCGGCGACCGAGAAGACCGTCTATCAACTCGCCTCGGTGACCAAGCAGTTTACCGCGACCGCAATTATGATACTCGCCGGAGAGGGTAAACTCGGCCTCGAAGACAAGATCACGAAATACGTGTCCGATCTGCCGGCCGCCTGGAAGGAGGTGACCGTTCGCCAACTGCTGACTCATACGTCAGGGATCAAGAACTATACCAGCGTCAAGGATTTCTTCAAGACCGCGCGGAAGGACTATACCCAGAGGGAGATCCTCGATCTCGTGGCGAAGGCGCCGCTGGAATTCGCGCCGGGAGAGAAATGGAACTACTCCAACACGGGGTATTTCTTGCTCGGGATGATCGTCGAGAAGGTCGCGGGGAAGACATACGGCGAATTTCTGGATGAACGCATTTTCAAGCCGCTCGACATGACGCAGACGCGCGTGAATGACCTGCATGCCATCATCCCGAGCCGTGCGCAGGGCTACTCCTGGGACGGCAAGGACTTGCGGAACGGGGAATATGTCAGCCCGACGCAGCCGTTCGCCGCGGGCATGCTGGTCTCGACCGTGAGCGACCTGGTGAAGTGGGACGCGGCGCTCGCCTCCGACAAGCTGCTCAAGAGGGCCGCACTGGAATCCATGTGGTCGCCGACACCGCTGAGCAAAGGGAGTCCGGCGGAGTACGGCCTGGGCTGGCAGGTCGGGCCGCTTAACGGCCACCGGCTGGTCTCGCATGGCGGCGGCATCCCCGGCTTTTCCACCCAGATTTCACGATACGTCGACGACAAGCTGACCGTGATCGTGCTGACCAATGCCGATGGCGGTCATGCGAGCTCGATGGCGCAGGGCATCGCCGGCCGGGTGCTGCCCGCCTTGATGAAGAAGCCGGAAGCGCCGATCGCCGATACCGACGCGCCGACCTCGGCGCGACTGGAGGCGATACTCCTGGGAGCGATGAAGGGGGAGGCCGATCCGGCTCTCTTCACGGCCGAGGCGAATAAGGAGGCGCTTCCTCGGCTCAAGGAACTCAAAGCGATGTTTGCCCCTCTCGGCGCGCTGAAGATGTTCCAGCTCCTCGAGCGCAAGGGGACCGATGTCGGCATGCGACTGCGGTATCGTGCCGGCTTCGAGAAAGGGTCGTTGAGCGCGACCTTCGAGCTCGACAAATCGGGCCGGATTGCGGGCATCGGCTTCGAACCGGGGGAGTAGACGTCACTTTCGGGATCCGATGAGGTCGCGGCAGTTCGGCTACGATACTCCCAAGGATGCGTCGGGACTGGTAAGCTATTTTGGGCATTCATCTATCGAGTGATGGAGGGGCCGCGACGAGCCACAGGGGATCGACTATACTCAAGAGTAGGTGGATGACTGGCAGCCGCCAGCCAGGCCGGTAGGAGGAAGGGATGAATCATGAGCATGGCACGTGCGGAGAGTCTTGTCGAGATGGAATTGCCGCATGAGGCATCATCCCCGATCGCCGGGACGCCCGAGGCGTTCGCGAAGGAAATGCGAGTGGCCGCCGCTCTGCTCTGGTATACCCAGGGTCGCATTTCCGCCGAACGGGCCGCGGAATACGCGGGCCTGAGCTGGTCCGGCTTCGTCGGCGCCTGGGCGGCCGCCAGGCTCCCGGCATTCCACCTCGAGGCCGACGAAATGATGGAGGAGGCGAAGCGCACCCTCGGGTCGAGAGACAGCCGGGGATCGGCCATCGGCAACGGGCCAGGGGAGCCATCGACCGGCCCCGCGGCATCCGGTCTGGACACCCCCTTCGCACCGGAAGTGGCCGAGGCTCATTACCAGCCGCTCGGCCGCATCAAAGGGGAGCTGGCGGTGGCTCCTGTCCAGCAGGCGGCGCGGGAGTTCTGGCGGTCGGCCGGTGAGTGTGGGGCACGCTGGCTGGCCCGTCGGCTGAGGTGGGAGTTCCGGGTGGACACGCTCCATGCGGCCGCGGCGAGGCTGGCCGACCTCGGGAGGACCGCGATCACCCCGATTCTCGAAGTGCTCGGCAATCATCCCTCGACCGACCAGGCATGGGCCTTGCTAAAGGCCCTGGCATGGATCGGGGAATCGTCATCCGCTCCCACGATCGAGGCGGCAT
The DNA here is from genome assembly GCA_963777695.1 of uncultured Planctomycetota bacterium. Taxonomy (GTDB): domain Bacteria; phylum Planctomycetota; class Planctomycetia; order Isosphaerales; family Isosphaeraceae; genus CAVZRC01. The sequence continues at coordinate 1,881,733 of CAVZRC010000004.1, read as the reverse complement.
CGGTCGAGTTGATCCTGGCGCGGTTCCTCCAGGATCGCGATCCGGATCTGCGGGAGGATGCCGCCCGCGCCATGCGACTGCTCCCACCCGAACGTACGACGTACTGGCTTCGACGACGCCAGCTCGAGGAGAAGGTCTCCGACGTCGCACAGACGATCGAGGAAGAGCTGACACACCTCCAGGCCGCCGGCGACTGATCCATGCTCCTCTTACGAGTCGGTCGCAAGGCACGCTGAGGCGCGGATCGGCGTGCCGATGATCCCGAACACGTCGTCGACGCCGCGCGCGACCTGACCCTGTCTCTCGACGATGTGGGACTCTCGGTCTACCACGTCGAGTGAGACGACGACGCCCGCGATCTGGCAATCCGGTACGCGCTCACCTATCGCGAGAACGTCGCCCACATGGATTACGTTGTCTTCCCGGCCGAACTCGCGAGTTCCCTGGGTCTCTCCGTCGAGAGTATGCCCGCCCATGGACTGGACCCGCGACTGGACGCTCGCCATCATGAGATCATCGGGCTGACCCCGGATCTCCAACTGCGGCTCGCCGCCGCGATCCTGGCCTCCGGCGAGGCACACGTCGCACGCATACCGGAGCGCGAATTGCCGAAACTCGGCGCGGAGCTCTTCGCCCTTGATCCGGAGTTGAGGGGCATTTGAAGGGTAATTGGGCGAGGAAGCTCGCGCCGATGCTGGACGAGCCGAGGCCGGAATAATGATCCACGCATCGATTGATCAGCGACCTCCCCGACCTCCCCGAGCAGGTCCACTGTGGCGATTTCGTGCTGAACCTTTGAAGGGATCCTGGCGGAGAAGGCCGAGCGGCCCGCCTTCGTCCAACAGGAGGGCCAGAAGCTGGCCAAGCTACTGAGCGTTGCATAAAGAAGTAAACTCGGTCCGCTCAACGGACCCTGGTCCTTGCGGCCTCGGGAGCGACGAAGTTTACTTCTTTATGCAACGCTCAGTAGAGCGCTTCACGCTTGGATTGCGCCGCGCCACACCGCCCCGGTTCGCATCTCGGAGCCCCTCTCGAGTGCGAATCGCCCGAGGACGCGTCCGAGGGTGCGGCCTCAAGGGCCGGAAGAGGGAGTCAAAGCCCCTCGGAAGTGTGCGCAATCCAAGTGTAAACTACTCTAAAATCCCTGATGGCCGCACATCCTATCAAAACCCTACGCCTTCTGGCGTGCCAGAACCCTGACCCGCCGCCCGGCCCAGCACATCAAGGCGACAAGTACCAAGGTGATCGAGCTCGGCTCCGGGACGGATGACGCAGTCAGCAGCGCCAGGCCGGTGGGGGCCTGGCCGTTGGTCAGGACGGCGGTCAGGCCCACCAGATCCGTGCTGGTCGAGTAGATCGTGTTACCGCTCTCGAAATAGACCTTGCCACCACCGGCGACGATGTTGGTGGCGGGCGTGAACAGGTTCCCGAGGCTCATCGTCGGATCGGCCAGATTGATGGCCGAGATCCCATTCGACCCGAACGTCTCATACAGGATGCCACGGGAGGCGTCCAGCGCCAGGCCGGTGGGGGCCTGGCCGTTGGTCAGGACGGCGGTCAGGCCCACCAGATCCGTGCTGGTCGAGTAGATCGTGTTACCGCTCTCGAAATAGACCTTGCCACCACCGGCGACGATGTTGGTGGCGGGCGTGAACAGGTTCCCGAGGCTCATCGTCGGATCGGCCAGATTGATGGCCGAGATCCCATTCGACCCGAACGTCTCATACAGGATGCCACGGGAGGCGTCCAGCGCCAGGCCGGTGGGGGCCTGGCCGTTGGTCAGGACGGTGGTCAGCCCGACCAGGTCCGTGCTGGTCGAGTAGATCGTGTTACCGCTCTCGAAATAGACCTTGCCACCACCGGCGACGACGTTGGTGGCGGGCGTGAACAAGTTCCCCAGACCCGTCGGCGGATCGGTCAGATTGATCGCCGAGATCCCATTCGAGCCGAATGACTCGTAGAGGATGCCATTCGAAGATCCGGCCAGGGCGAACCCGCCCGAACCGGTCAAGAGGATCACCGACAACGCCGTGAGCCGAACGAAACGTCTGCAAAGCCGAAAACGCATGGCGACACCTCTGGTCAAGGGTAGGCTCGGGCTTATCTCGCGATTGGGCGAGCCTCCACGACGCAAGGTTGGGTCGGGGTAGGCTCGTGTTTTGTGTGGACAGTAGGGACATTGCTCTTTCGTGCCGGTGACGGACACAAAGGCGGCTGGTATCGGGATTCTTCGGGCGGCGGTGAGTCCGTTGGAGTGCCGCTTTCGTACCTGTTTAGAGCGCTTTACGCTTGGATTGCGCCTGCGCCACACCGCCCCGGTTCGCATCTCGGAGCCCCTCTCGAGTGCGAATCGTCCGAGGGTGCGGCCTGAAGGGCCGGGCTCCTCCGGCCCTTCAGGCCGAAAGCGAGAGTCAAAGCCCCTCGGAAGTGTGAGCGATCCAAGTGTAAAGCGCTCTAGTCGAGTCGCAGGCGCCCGACCGGACCGTGCCGATCATCCGCTTCGCTCCGCGCGGTCCACGGCCAGGAAGACGCGGAAGCGGGTGCCCTGGCCGGGGTCGCTTTCGACCTCCAGGCGACCCCCCTGGTCGTGGACCATCCCGTGGGTGATGCTCAGCCCCAGCCCGGTGCCGTCGCCGACCCCCTTGGTGGTGAAGAACGGGTCGAAGATCTGCGGCAGGACGTCGTCGGGGATGCCGCAGCCGTTGTCGGCCACCTCGACGACGACCTCGTCGTCGGCCGCATTCGCGGTCGTGATCGTGATCCGTCCATCGGCGCGGTGGGTGGCCTCGATGGCCTGGAGCGCGTTGACCAGCAAGTTCAGGAAGACCTGGTTGAGCTGCGCGGGCGAGCCGGCGACCTCGGGGACGTCGCCGTAATGCTCCTCGATGGCGATGCCGCGGCGGTCGACCCGGCCCCGGATCATGTCCAGGGCCGTCCGGATCGCCTCGTGGACGTCGGCCTGGTCGACCGCGGCGCGGTCCAGCCGGGCGAAGCCGCGGAGGTTCTGCACGATGTCGGCCACGCGCTTGACCCCCTGTCGCGTGCTGTGGAGGAGCTTGCCCATGTTCTCCTGGACATAGGCCAGGTCGAAGTCGTCGTCGAGGCGGGCGACCTCCAGCGCCAGTTCGGGGCAGGCGGCCTCGAACGTGGCATGCCCCCGGCGGTAGAGGTCCAGCACGTCGATGAGGAAGCGGACGTCGCGCTCGAGGACCGCCAGGTTGTTGGCGACGTAGGCCAGCGGGTTGTTGATCTCGTGCGCGACGCCGGCCGAGAGCATGCCCAGCGAGGCCAGCTTCTCCGACTGGACGACGCGGGCGCGCATCTGGTGCCGCTCGATGAACTGGCCGATCTGGCTGCCCAGGCTGGCCATCATGTCGAGGGTGGCGCGGTCCTCCGGGCGGACCTCGTGGCTGAAGAACTCGAGGACGCCCAGGCAATCGCCCTGGAGCAGGATCGGGACGGCGAAGGCGGCGTGCAGCCCGTCGGGCGCCGCGGCCGGCCCGACGGCGGTGTCGGCGATCCACTCGGGCTCGGCGCCGGCCCAGACGCGGCCCGGCAGGCCGCACCCTCGCTCCAGCGGCGGCCCGATCGGCGCCCGGCCCCACGCCGCGGCACATCGCAGCCGTTGCGCGTGCGGGTCGACCCTCCAGAACGCGCCGAGGTCCCAGTCCAGGCTCTGGCAGATCGTCTCGAGGATCTTCGCCCCGGCCTGGGCGGGCGAATCGACCTCGGCCAGGACGCGGGTGGTCTCGTACTGCGCGGCCAGCCGTCGCTCGGCCTTCTTCCGCCGCGTGATGTCGTGGAAGACGATCACGCCCCCCTCGACGGCGCCGGACTCGTCGCGGAGCGGGCGGCCGGTCACCATGATCCAGGTCCCATCGTCGCGGCTGGGGTAGGCGATGTAGAGCTCCGCCTGGTCGGCCGACTCGCCGCGGATGGCCCGCATCAGCGGGAGTTGCTCGGCGGGAAAGATAGTGGCGCGATCGGGGAGGAAGATGTCATATTGCCGCGACCACTCGCCGGGCGGGCCGTCGATCCGGCCCCGGCCGAGGATCCGCTCGGCGGCCGGGTTGAAGACCAGGAACCGCCCGCGGGCGTCGGCGACGACGACGCCGTCCCCCAGGCAGTCCAGGACCGACTGGAGGATCCGCGTCTTCTCGCGGAGGGCCGCCTCGGAGCGAGACAGCTCGCGGGCCTGCTCCTCGAGGCTCTGGTTGAGCCGGCGGATCTCTTCGATCTGGCCGAGCCCCGCCAGGGCGCGCGCCGTGTGCGAGGCCAGGGTCTCCAGCGGGCGGAGGTCCAGGCGGGCCGGATCCAGGGCCTGGCGCGTGGTCACCTGGAGCGTGCCGAGGATCCGGTCGCTGACCATCGGCAGGATGATGTGGCCGCGGATGCCCGAGAGGACGACGGTGGCCGGGTCGCACCGCGGGTCGGTCCTCGAGTCGGGGATGACGATGGCGCGATTCTCGCGGACGGCGATGGCCAGGATGTCGTCGCCGTCGAGCGGCCGGACGGTCAGGCCGACGATGCCGGTCATGCTGCCGGTGGCCCGCACGGCCCGGATCACGCCCGCCTCGCGGTCGACCAGCGAGATCATCGCCAGGTCGTAGCCCAGCTCGGAGCAGAACCGCAGGACGCTGTCGAACGTCTTGTCGATGTTGTCCGGGTCCAGCCGCGAGGTCGAGATGCGGAAGAAGGCGTCGAGGAGGTCGCGGGAGGCCACCAGCGCGTGGGTCCGCTCGGCGATCCGCCGCTCGAGCGTCGACTGCGATCGGGCCAGCTCGTCGGTCATCCGGTTGAAGGCCAGGCTCAGATCGCCCAGCTCGTCGGAGGAGTCGACCTGGCTCCGCGCCGTCAGGTCGCCGGCGGCGACGGTGGCCGAGGTCCGGGCCAGGTGCCGGATCGGCCGGGCCACGCGGCGCGCGATCGCGTTGGAGGTCCCGAGCCCGAGCAGGAGCACGCCGGCGCCCAGGCCCAGCAGGAGCCCGCGGAGCCGCGCCACCGGCTCGTAGGCCTCGGCGGCGTCGAGCTTGGCGATCAGGCCCCAGTTGGGGAACGACGAACCCAGCGGCCGGTAGGAGACCAGCACGTCGCGGCGGCGATAGTCGGTCGTCCGGATGTAGCCGAATTTCCCGGCGATCCCCAGGTCCAGCGACGGGAAGACCTCGGCCGAGACCTCCTCCAGCGGGGCGCCCTCGCGGGGCGGCAGCGGGAGGTGGATCCGATCGCCGCTCTTCCAGCCGATCAGCACCTCGCCCGAGTCGCCCAGGCCGCGCGGGTCGATCAGGAACGACATGACCGACCCGATATCGGTCACCAGCATCACCGTCCCGAGGACATGGTCGTCGGCCGCCCGCACGATCCCGCCGAACACGGCCGTGTAGGTCTCGTCGGCCTTCCGCGGGGGCAGGGCCAGGTAGCCCTCGGCCCTCGGCTCGTGCGGGAGCCGCTCGGCGCGGGAGAGCTCGGCGACCAGGCCCGTCGGGCCGCTCGAGGCGATGACCCGACCGGCGTCGTCCTCGACCCAGATGGCCACGAGGCTGGCGATGTTCATCCGCATGCCCGAGAGGAACGCCTCGGCCTCCGCCTCGAATCGTTCGGGAGGCATCTGGCCGCGGGCGCGCTCGACCAGGAGCGACCGGATCCGCGTCCGCCCGGCGAACCAGCCCGCCCGGTCCTCCTGCTGCTTCAGGCCGTGGACCAGCATCTCCTGGCGATCGGCGGCGACCGTCGTCAGCCGCGCGTGGATCTGGTCCTGGAGGATCGCGCTGGTCGCGTAGTAGGCGGCGCCGATCAGCAGGCCGGTGTTGATCGCGATCACCACGCCCACGAACAGCGTCAGCTTCCAGATGATCGAGGTCCGGAACCGTCGGCGTTCGCCCGCGACGGCCGCGCCGGCGGCCGGCTGCGGCTCGGCGTCGATCGTCCGGAACTCGGCGCTATCGTAGATCGTCGACACGGGGAGGAGAAATCCTTATGTAGGTCAGGCTTTCCGGCCTGACGTTCGAGAGGAGTCAGGCCGGAAAGCCTGACCTGCGGAAATCACCTCACGGCGATGCCAGCGTCGGAAACTCGGTGATCCGCAGATCGGTGCCGCCGTAGGGGAACAGCGTCAGTTCCTCGAGCGGCTCGTCGCTACGGACCGGACTGCGCGGAGGAGGAGCGGCGGCCCCTTTCTCCATGCCCCAGCCGGGCAGCCGCCGGCCCTTGACCTTTGCAAACACCGACGACCCATAGGGCGAGAACGCTACCCGGGCGCCCGGGCCATCCACGAACTCCAACGATCGCTCCGGGTGCTCGCGATCGATCTCGAGGGCGTAATTCCAGGGAGATTTGGGGTAGACCTCCCAGTCGGCGAACTGCGGGTTGTCCTTGACCTTCTTCCACTCGGCCTTGATCGGCAACGCGAAGACTAATGGTCCGCGCTCGATCGCCACGGCATCGTTGTAGCCCTTGTAGAGCCGGACCGGCATCGGGAACCGGATCGAAAGCGTCTTGGTCTCGCTCCATCGCGAGTTCAAAGGAAAATACATGCCATCTCGGTGCGATCCTCCTCGGGAAACTGACAACTCAAATTTGTCCGCGCGAATCGTGGCATCGCCGATACTTGAAATCTACATCGGGCGCCGCGAGTTCGACCTCCTCCGCCCAGTCCGGGATTCGAAGTTGGACGGGAAACGTCATCGGCTCGGGAACGGTGACGGTGATCGTGATCTTGTCGCGAAAGGGATACGCCGTCTCGACGGTGACCTTGACCGGCTTGCCCTGGATCTTCGTCTCGATGACGCAAGGCGCGTAAGCGACCACCGCCAGGCCGCCGTCGGCCGTCTTCATCCAGAGGTGAGAGGCGAACTTGGGCCAGGCCTGGTGCATGTTGGCGGTGCAGCAGCCGAAGTGCGGCTCCAGGCCGTAGAGGTTCGAGGCCGGCCCGTTGCTGACGTAAACGTGTTCGCCCTCGGCCGAGCAGATCACCTGGTTGCACTGCTGGTCGTACTGGTGGGCCGTCATGTCCTTCTTGAAGGTCGCCGGCAGGGCGTTGAAGGCCAGCTTCTCCAGCCGGTCGCCGAGCCTCGCGTCGCCCAGGATGCCGGCCAGGACCTCCAGCGAATACATCGACTCGGCGACGGTGCATAGCTCGGTCCCCTGCGACGGGCTCCGCCCGGCCAGGTGCTCGTCGCAGGTGAAGGTGCCGGTGGCCTGGCCGTGATGTCGGTCCAGCAGCTCGAGCATCCGGAAGACGGCGTCCTTGTCCTTCGGGTCGCCGGTCAGGCGATACCGCACGCCCCCATACTTCAGCCCCATGCCCGTGTTGACGCCGTGGGAATCGAGATCGAACTTCCCCTGGGTCTTGCCGGTGAACTTGAAGTCCTCGAACTGGGAGCGCCAGTCGTGGCTTTGATCGAATGCCTTCTTCGCCAGGTCCAGGAGCCAGGGCTCCCTGGTCCGGTCGTAGAGCCAGTAGACGGGTACGGCGAGGTCGGCCGCCCGGAATCGCGCCCAGCTATACATGGGCTCGCGCGCGATGACCGCGTCGATCTTGCGACAGCACCTCAGCATCGCCGGGATGACCCGGGGGACTCCGGTGGCCTCGTGGTACTGCGTCAACGCCTTGAGCAGCGGGAAGAGCGGCCAGACGTCGTATGGCTTGTGCTTCTGAAGGTCGCCCACCGGGCCGAGCCAGCCGTCGGGCTGCTGACGATCCAGGATCGAGTCGATCGATCGCTTGACCTTCGCCTTGAGCCCGGCGTCGTCGAGTAGGTAGGCCAGGGGGACGAGTCCGTCGAGCCAGTAGGGGACACGCTCCCAGCCCTCGGCCTTGCCGCCGAACCAGGCGCTGTCCTTGATGTCGGGCCAGAACTCGTCGAGGTGCCCGCCCAGGCCGTCGGCCTGGATGCGGAGCTGGTCCTTGAGCCAGCCGGCCGGCTTGATGCTCCCCAGGGGCAGGGGCTCGAAGGCCGTCGCGATCGGGCTTCGCTTCGAGGCCTCGGGCTCTCCGGCGCTCGCGAACGGAGCCGCCGACAGTGCAACGGCGATCAGGACCATCATTCGCCCGCACGTCTTCCCACGACGCAGCATGATGAGACTCTCCGGGTGCAAGGCTTGAATCGCGATCGATCGTTCGCAAGATGGATCTTACAGGCTCCGGCGGCCTCAAGGGAACGGAGGAGGAGCCGCGACCGACAGCGAGCGGTGGGGGCGGGCCGCTTCGCTGCCGGTCGCGGTTCATTTCGGGCCGCGAGCCGAGGCTCAGGGGTTGATGCTGGTGTTGCGGAGGAGGAAGCTGGCGTTGGCCGTGTAGATCTGGGCGTGGATCGTGACGATGGCCGTACCCTGGCTGAGCGCCGGGGATCGTCTTCCGGCCGCCGGGCATGTACCGGATCTTGATGGTGCCCTGCGCGTAGCCCTCGACGTAGGTGCCCGAGCTTATGTTGGGGTCGATGGTCACGGTCGGGAAGAGGTCGGGCCTGCCGCTGCCGTCGACGGCCGTCTGCGGGGCCGAGAGGTCGAGGCCGAGGACCGTATTGGTATTGATGTTCCGGTCGAAGATCGAGCTGACGCCGCCGATCGGCTGGCTCGAGTCGCTCGGGGTGACGAGCCGCATCTGGATGTCGGAGTGGAGCATCGTATTGGCGGTGCCGGCGCCCTGGATGAGCGTCTGGATCGACTGGGTCGTGGTCTTGCCCGGCACGACGCTGTAGGGGCCGACATACCGCGCCGAGAATTGCTCCTTCTTGATCAGGCCGGGTTTCGGGTTCCCCGTCGGCGCCAGGGCCATATTATTGATCGTCCCGTCCGCGTTGAGGACCGGGCCCTGATTGAGTGTGGCGCCGCCGAGCGAGATCGAGGCCGCGAATCCCCCGCCGCCGGACGTGCCGGAACCGCCGCCGGACGAGCTGCCGCCTCCGCTTCCACCCCCACCGCCGGCGACGCCGGTGCGGGCGGCCTCGGTATGCTTGCCTTGGAGGCCGTTGGCGGCCAGGATATCGGTGATGGCCGAGAGCAGCACTCGTGCCTCGATCGACTCGAGGTCCGGCCGTAATCTGCGGCGGATGCGGCGTCCCATCGTCTCCTCCCTGAAGTTACGGCCGTGCCGGACCATCGACTCTTCCTCCGTGTCACGTCCCCGCTCAGCTCACGGCATGACGCGCTTGCCCACGACCGTATTGATCGAGAGCATGCTCCTGCGGTATCGGATCGCGGTGTCGAGGTATTGCTTGACCTTGTCGTTGTACTCGAGCTGGACGGTGATGAACTCCGGGATGCTCTTGTCTCCGGCCTCGCGGAGTTTCATGGTTTCCTCCAGCATCTCCCTGGCCTCGGGGATCACCTCATCGTGCAAGGCCTCGACCAGGTGCCGCGAGGTCTCGTATTCCTGGATCGCTTCCTCGACGTCGATCTTGGCCTGCCGTTCCAGGTCGCTGAGCTGGACCTGCGATTGCCCCACATTGATCTTGGCCCGCGCGATACCGCCCTGGTTCCGGTTGTAGAGCGGTAGGGGGACGGTCACGCCGAGGGCCCAGGACGTGGCGCTCTTCAAACCATAGGGGCTGTTGTCCTGGAAGGTATACGGCTGCCAGAGGACGTAGATGTCGCTGTAAGCGTTCGCCTTGGCGAGTTTCACATCGGCCTGGGCTCGCGAGACGCCCAGGCGGAGTGAGGCGATATCGGGCCGTTCGTCCAGGGCGATCTTGACCAGGTCGGGAATCGGTGGGGGTGGGGGTGCTTTGACTTCGATATTGCCCCGCAACTCGATCGCCGTGGCCTCGTTGACCGTCAGATTCAGGAAGGAGCCCAGATCCAGTCTGGCCTTGCGATAGGCCGCACCGGCATCGGCCAGGCCAAGTTCCGTCGTTCGGAGCTGGATCCGCACCCGGTCATAATCGACTTTGTTGATCGAACCGCGGTCGAAGAGCCGCTTGGTCCGGGCCAGGAGGTTCTGAAATTCCCTGACGCTCGCCTGGGCGTAACGCATGGTCTGGCGTGCGTTCAGGGCCTGAACGTAGGCGCCATAAACGTCGTCGATTCGCTGCCGGACGGCATCCTGATACAGCGCCTCGAGGACCTTCACGGCGCGGCCGGCCACCACCGTACGGGCCAGGCGCTTCCCGGAAATGTCCAACGGGTAGGTGATGTTGGTGTCGAACTGTTGCGGGCCGCCGGGCCGCGCCCGGCTGAACGGCTCCCCCTTATATTGCAAGAGCTGACCGTCCTGGTAGAAGATGGGATTGGCCCTCAGGCTCGCCTGGAGGATATCGGCGCGGGCCATGGGGATCTCGAAGAACTTCTGGCGGAGGTCGAGGCTCCGCTCGAGTGCGATGTCGATGGCGCGCTCGAGGGTAAGACCATCGGGCGGTCCGTCGCTCTCCTGGGAGGGGAGGTCCAGCGTCCCTGCGAATGGACTCGAAGTCGGCGAGACCGGTGCCGGCTGCGGCGCCGAGACGGGCATCTGCAAGGCCGTTGGACCCTGACCGCTTCCCGGCGTCGTGATGCTGGTGGGGATGCCCTTGGGGTTGGTGGCGCCGGGACGCCCCCCCAAGACCCCCGCCCCGGACGGCGTGTTCACCTGCGAACCGCTCCCACCACTGCCCGGGGCTGTGCCCAGTGCCGAGCCCCCCGCGCCGGGGGCCATCCCCAGCGAAGAGCCTCCCCCGCCGGGCAATACGGGCACGCTGGTATCGACCGTCGGTCCCTGTGCCCGTGCCTGGACGGCCAACATCATGCAGGTTATTATCGAGAACACCCATCGTCGCCCGACGGGCCGTCCCAGGACACGGGAAGCATTCCTTGCTGCGCTCGGAAGCATTGGCATTCCCGCTTTCCGCCTGAATGTGGGACCGGAATCCACGAGACCAGAGCAGGGCTCGGTGGGATCCTTCGTCCCATTCCCTATCCTCGCGATCACCTCTGCTATCCGGAATCGGCGATCCCCGGCACGATCCTGAAATCCCGGCGCGATCGGATCATTCGTCAAAGTTCGCCGGATCGGATCGGCCAGCGGCCGGATCCAATGCAATCGCCCGGCGCGACCGGGGGGAGTCGGGGCTCCCTCGCGGTCGCGCCGGGCGATTTCGAGTATCGTGGCTTGGAACGGGATCGCGAATCCCGGCTACTTGGTAGAGATGACCACCTCTTGCTGTCGGAAGCGATCGAGCCGCTCTTGTCCGGGCTGCGAGACCAGCAGGCTGCCCTCGGCCATGAGCCTGTCTTCATACATCTGCTCCAGGATCAGGCTGCCGGTCGTGACGATCTGCTCGCCGGGCTTGACCTCGGGATGGCCGGCCGCGGGGGCGGCGACGATGACGACGTCGTTGCTCTCCTTGGCGGTCACGATGGGACGACGCTCGAAGACATTGCCCTTGCCCGGCTTGCGGATGAAGACATAGTCGGTGCGATCGACCGAGACCATGGAGGTGCGGGGAATGACCGTGCATCCCTCCGTGGGTGGGATTTGCACCAGCACCTTGACGAAGGCGTGGGCCTTCACCCGGCCCGACGGGTTCTGGATCGTGGCGCGGAACCTTGCGGATCGCGTGTCCGGATCGATCGCCTTATCGATGTAACCGATCTTGGCCGTGACTTCCCGCTCGGCTATGGAGAAGGGGAAGATGACCTTCAACGTCTGGCCGAGCTGCACTTGATCGGCGTCGAGCTCGCTCACGTTCCCCTGGACCCAGAATTCATCGAGCGGGGTGATGACCAACAGCTCATCCTTGGAGTCGTAATAGTTCTCCCTCACGACGGTCTTCTTCACGACAACGCCAGTCCCGCGCGATCGCAGGATCATCTTGGCCTTCTGGTCACCGTCCTCCTTCGGGGCTTCCATGATCTCTTGCTCGGTCAGGCCGTAGACCAGGAGCTTGTCCTTGGCGAGCTTCATCTTGAGGCGGCTCTGCTGCTCGTCGTTCTCGACCTCGATCAGCTCCTTGGCGGCCAGGGTCTTCTCCTTGGCCAGCGGGGCCTTGTAATCGTAGACCTTCTTGTCGTGGGCCCACTGGCTACATGCCATCTCATACTCGCTCTTGGCCGCGGCCAGGTCGGTACTGAACAACTCGAGGAGCGGGTCGCCCTTCTTGACCGAGGCGCCGAGCTCGACGAGGACCTTGTTAACCCGGCAGTTGTCGAACTGGGTGCGGACGATCGTCACGTTGGCGGGCACGTAATCGGTGGCGCCGAAGAGGGGCAAGATCGTCGGTTCGGTCTGGGCGAGGACCGGGGCCACGGCCAGGCCGGTCTTCTTGATCTGCTCCTCGCTGAGGGTGAGGGTCCGGTCCCACAGGGTCTTCTCCCTGGTGGCGCCCTCCTTGAGCCAGGATTTGTCGGACTCCTCCTCGGCATGGGCCGTCGAGTGGGACAATTGCCGGAAGACATCGAGGACGTGTCCGCGGGCATCCTTATTGAGCGACACCCCGGTCGCGCCACCGGCGATGGCCACCAGCACGATCGGGAGTTTCCAGTTGATCTTCATGGCTCGGAGCCTCCGTAATCCTAGTGTCCCGAGGGTGGGGGGGCGTCGTTGGGATTGGGACCGTCGTGTCCGGCGTGAAGGCCCGTCGTCGCGGCCGGCTTGAGGAAGCGGTCGGTGTAGTGGGAGCCCATGATGAGGTCCGACTGGGCCCGGCCATGGCCGGCCGGGGCCGGGAAGAAGGAGTAGAGGACGGGCATCAGGTATCGGGTGAGGACGAGGGTCACGAGCATCCCGCCCACCACGACGATGGCCAGCGGCTTCTGGGCTTGCGAGCCGATCGAGTCGGCGACGGCGGCCGGGGCCAGCCCCAGCGCCGCGGTCAGCGAGGTCATGACCACCGGCCGCACGCGCAGCTCGGCGCCGCGAAGGAGCGACTCGCGGACCGGCAGGCCCGCGGCCCGCATCTGGTTGAAGTACGAGATCAGGAGCACGCCATCCTGGACCGCGACGCCGAAGATCGAGATGAAGCCGACGGCCGCCGAGATCGAGAACGGCGTCCCGGTGAGCTTCAGCGCCCAGACGCCTCCCATCGTCGCGGCCACCACGTTGGCCATGACCAGCACCGCGTCCTTCATCGAGTTGAACGCGGTGAACAGGAGGATCATGATCAGGGCGATCGAGATCGGCACGATGTACATCAGCCGCTTGTTGGCCTGCTGCATCTGATCGAATTCGCCGGCCCAGTCGACGTCATAGCCCGGCGGGAGCATGGCGCCGTACTTCGGGTCGCGGACCAACTGCTCGGCCTCGTGGATGGTCGAGGCCAGGTCGCGGCCCTCGACGCTGAACTTGATCGGGATATACCGGCGGTTGTTCTCGCGGTAGATGTACGTCGCGCCGGGCTTGTGCGCGTCGATCTTGACGAGCGACCGGAGCGGGATCCGCGCCGGGCTTGCCGCCCTGCGAGGGCGCGTCGACCGGGATCCGACCGATGACCTCCGGGTCGTCGCGCTGGTCCACCGGCAGGCGGAGGACGATGTCAAACTTCTTCTCGCCCTCCACCATCTGGGTGAAGGCGCGCCCGCCGACGGCCACCTGGACGACGGCCTCGACGTCGGAGACGTTGATCCCGTAGCGGGCGCACTCCTGGCGGTCGATCTGGATCTCCAGGTTGGGCTGGCCCAGGATGTGGAACAGCCCCACGTTGGTGATCCCCTTGACCTTGCCGAGGATATTCATCACCTGCTGGCCCTTCCGCTCCAGCACCTCCAAGTCGTTGCCGAAGAGCTTGATCGAGTTGGCCCCCTTGACCCCCGACAGCGCCTCCTCGACGTTGTCGCGGATCAGCTGCGAGAAATTGAAGTTCACCGCGGGGAACTTGTCGAACTCCTTCATCAGCTCATCCTGGATCTCCTCGCGAGTGATCTTGCGCCGCCAGATCTCGCGACCGAGGATCCGGATCGGCTTGGTGCGCCAGTGCTCCATCGGGATCAACGGCGCGTTGAACTCGAGGTTGAAGTAGCTGGTCACGTCCGTACCGTCGTCGGGTCGACCGACCTGGGACATCACCCCTTTGATCTCGGGGATCGAGCCGATGACCTCGCGGAGTCGGGGGGCCATCCGCGCCGCTTCCTGGAGGGTGACGGTCCGCGGCAGGATGGCGCGGATCCAGAGGTTCCCTTCCTCCAGCGGCGGCATGAACTCCCCCCCGAGCGTGGGGATCAGGAAGATCGTGAACGCCAGGAGCCCCGCCATCCCCGACATGACCATGTAGCGATGCCTCAGGACGCGATCGAGCATGGTCAGGTAGCGCAGCTTCATCATCCGGTCGACGAAGGTCTCCTTCTCCTCCTTCTTGTTCGTCAAGAGGAAGGAGCAGAGGACCGGCGTCAGCGTCACGGCCAGGAGCAAGGCGCCGAAGATGGCGAACGCATAAGTGTTGGCCATGGGGCCGAACAGCGCGCCTTCGGGCCCGCTCATCGAGAACAGCGGGATGAACGCGCAGACGATGATCAGCGTCGAGAAGAAGAGCGCACGCTCGATCTCGTGCGACGCCTCGATGATCCGGTCGATGAATGGTCGCGTCCGGTCGGCGTCGTGCGCCGTGATGTGCCGGTAGATGTTCTCGACGATGATCACCGAGCTGTCGACGATGATCCCGAAATCGACCGCGCCGATGGAGAGCAGGTTGGCCGACTTCCCCTGCAGGAACAGGACGGACACGGAGAACAGCAGCGCCAGCGGGATCATCAGCGCCACGATGCCGGCGCAGGTGATGTCCCCGAGGAAGACGAAGAGGATCAGGACGACCAACCCCATGCCGACGACGAGGTTGTGGACGACGTTGTGCGTGGTCACCTGGACCAGGTCGGTCCGCCGGTTGAACGGGACGATCCTCATCCCCTTGGGCAGGAGATTGCTCTCGTTGATATCATTGATCTTCTTCTCGACCGCCTCGGACGTCGGCAGCGACTTCTCGTACTTCCGCATCAGCACGATGCCCTCGACGACGTCGTTCTCGCCATTGCGCCCGACCACCCCGAGCCGCGGCTGGTAGCCGATGACCACCTTGGCGAGCTGCTTGATGTAGACCGGCATGTTGCTGTAGCTGGTCACCACGACGTCCTTGATGTCCTCCAGCTTCTCGACCTCGAGCGAGTAGGAGCGGTCGACCACGGTCGGATCCAGCGAGTCGATCCCCTCGCCGAGATATCCCCGGGCGCGGACGTTGTGGGCCTGCTGGCCGAGCGAGAGGATGTCGCCGCCGACATTGGCGTTCGACTGCGCGATCGCGTTGGTGACCATCTCCAGGGTCACGTCATATCGCTTCATCAGCTGGGTGTCGAGCAGGATCTGGTATTGCTTCACGGTCCCGCCGAAGCCCGTGACGTCGATCACGCCCGGGACCGTCTTGAGGGCCCGCGTCAGCACCCAGTCCTGGACGGCCTTGAGCTGGTTCAAGGAATAGTTCGGCCCATCCAGGACGTAGCGGACGATCTCGCCCGTCGGGCTCCAGGGCGAGAGCGACGGGGTCACCCCCTGCGGCAAGTTGTTCACCATGCCGATCCGGTTGATCACCTCCTGGCGGGCCGCCCAGTAATCCGTGCCGTACTCGAACTGGCACTTGATGTCGTTGAGGCCCGCCAGCGAGATGCTCCGCAGATACTTCAGCCCGGGCATCCCGTTGAGGGCCGTCTCCAGGGGGACGCCGATCAGCTTCTCCATCTCCTCGGGGCTCGCCCCGTGGTTCTGCGTGATCACCTCCACCAGGGGGGGGGTCGGATCCGGATACGCCTCGACGTTGAGGTTCCGGGCCGAATAGATCCCGATCACGATCAGCCCGACCGTCCCCAGCAGGACGATGAACCGGTTATGGAGGCTCCACGTGATGAGTGCGCGTACCATGGAATATTACTCGGGCCGGAATTGAGTCGGCGAGGAGAGCGGATCTTTGGAAAGCGATTGCAATCCGGAGCCGGCGGGATATCGTGGTGATCAATGGAGCGGAAGGGGATCGAACCCTCAACCTCCGCATTGCGAACGCGGCGCTCTCCCAATTGAGCTACCGCCCCAGAGTATCACACGAAAATCCTAGCCTAACGTCCCGGCCTGCCGAACGCAAGGTATCACGACGCCAGACAACTCGGGTCCCGGACGATCGGCTCCCCCGGGGCCCCGAACCGCCGGGACGGGATCGCAAGCCCCGGCCGGCACTCGAACAAGGACACGTCCATGATGCGGAGACGCACGTTCCTCCTGGCACGACTCGGTGTGGCGGCCGGCCTGGCGATCCTGGCCGGGCCGTTGCCAAGCGGCGGGGCACAAACTCAGGTGGCCCCGTCCGTTGTGCCCTGGACGCTCGTAACCTGGAAACCGATATCCGAGAACCCCGTCTTCGCCGGCACCGGCCGCGAGACCTGGGACCGCAAGATCCGCGAACGTGGCTACATCCTGGTCGGAGACGACGGGACCTATCATCTCTGGTACACAGGATATGCTATCGACAAGCCGCCGACAATGTCCCTGGGGCACGCGACCTCGACCGACGGCATCCACTGGACCCGCGACCCGGCCAACCCGATCTTCACCGGCTCGTGGGTTGAGGATGTCTGCGTCGTCAAGCAGCAGGGCACTTTCTACATGTTCGCCGAGGGAAAGAATGACATCGCTCATCTCTTGACCTCGGCCGACGGTGTCCGGTGGACCGACCTGGGATCGCTCGACATCCGCAAGACCGACGGTGCGCCGATCGCTCCGGGGCCCTACGGCACGCCCGCCGCCTGGTTCGAGGACGGAACCTGGTACCTCTACTACGAACGCGGGGATCAGGGTGTTTGGTTGGCGACGTCGAAAGATCGGAAGGTCTGGAAGAACGTCTCCGACGACCCGGTCCTCGCACTCGGACCGGAGCCGTACGACCGCGCTGCGGTGGCGTTGAATCAGATCGTCAAGCGAGGCGACCATTATTATGCCTTCTACCACGCCAACAGCCAGCGTCCTTGGAAAGACTGGACGACCTGCATAGCCCGTTCCCGCGACCTGGTCCACTGGGAGAAGTATCCGGGCAACCCGATCATCCAGGGCAATTGCTCGAGCGCGATCATCGTCCGCACCCCGCAAGGTCAGGACCGGCTCTATACGATGCATCCTTCGGTCCGGCTCTTCATCGGGAGCAGGCAGTGAGGAATGGGGAGTGGGCCGTAAAATGAAGGAGACCGTGCAAGATCGCACGTCCTTCGGTCGGTACCCGTCGTCTTTTCTCCCGACTGCCGACTGCTCACTCCCCACTATCTATACAACACCCCAACCCGCCGTCGGTATTCATCGTAAGTGGCTTCGAACAGCTCTCGGGCTCGATCGGCGTCGAGGTGGCAGGCGGCGGTGAGGACTTTCGGGGGGCGCCGGCCTCGGTGAGCCGTCGGGCGACATCGGCTTTCACCAGGTTGATGATCGCGCAGCCGGTGACGCTCGACAGGGGTGCTACGGGCGTCTCCAGGCCGGGGACCCAGACGACCGAGTCGCCCGCCGGCGCCTGCTGGTCGAGCACCAGGTCGGCGACCTCGTGGAGCTTCCGTCCCGACTCGTGCCGCGACGTCGATGCGTCGGCGTGGGCCATCGAGGTCATGGCCACCACGGACATCCCCAGCCGCTTCGCCTCCAGGGCCACGTCGATCGTCACGGCGTTGCAGCCGCTGGTCGAGATGGCCAGGAGCGCGTCCTCGGGCGCCGTCGCGAAGTTGCGCCACAGGACCGGCCCGAAGCCCTGGACGTTCTCGAGGAACATCGCCTGCCGCTGGCCGTTGGCGCCGACGACCGGGTTGTGGAAGGTCATCGACAGCTCGACGATCGGGTGGAAGCCCGGGAACGATCCGTATCGGGGGAACATCTCCTCGACGGCCATCCGAGAATGGCCGGTCCCGAAGACGTGGACCAGCCGGCCCGCGAGGATCGTCGCGGCGAACCGTGCGGCCGCCTCGCGGATCGCCGGCAATTGCGTCGCCTCGATGGCGTCGATCGCCGACCGGACGGCGGCCAGGTACTGGGCGAGGACGTCGGCGTGATCGTTCATGGCCCGGGTCCGGTCGATTCGGGGTGATCAGTTCCACTTTCCGAGACGCACCAGCCGCCGTCAACGACGAGCTCGGCCCCGGTGACGAATCGCGAGGCCGGCTCGCAGAGATAGAGCGCGGCCTCGGCCACATCCTCGGCCGATCCGGCGCCGCCGACCATCGGTTGCCTGGCCGCCAGGTAGGGGCGGATCCGCGAGTCGTTCACGGCCCGGGCGGCCATCGGCGTGTCGATCAGGCCCGGCACGAGCAGGTTGAACCGGATGCGATCCGGGGCATACCGAGCCGCGGCGGCCATGGTCAACGCGGGACGGCCCCCTTGCTGGCGGCGTAGGCGATCGTCCCGAAGTGCTCCGGGGCCGGCGACCGGTCCAGGACCGAGCCGACGTTCGCGACCGTCCCGCGCAGCCCGGTCGCGTCGATCGGTTGCCGGAGCATGATCCGCACGGCCTCTCGGTTGGTGAGGAACGCGCCGAAGGCGTTGATCTGCATCACGCGCTCCCAGCCCTCGTTCGAGCATTCGTGCATCGGACCGTCGCCGAACTTCCGCCCGCTGATCCCGGCGACGTGGAGGAGGACATCCAGTCGCCCCTCGAAGACCTGGAGGGCGAACGCGAACAGGCGCCGGACCTCCGACTCGCCGAGCCCGAGGTCGAACGTAAATTCCCAGACGAGGGCGATCGCCCCGAGCTCCATGATCGCCGCCAGGCCGATCTCGGGCGATTGACCCGCCACGACGACGCGCGCACCTTCCTGGAGGAATCGGCGTGCCGCGGCCAGGCCGATGCCGCTGGTCCCTCCCACGATCAGGCAGGTGCGGCCGTCGAGCCGGCCGGGGCGTTCCACGGGCTCAATCCTTCACCTCGAAGATGGCCTCGATCTCGACGGCGATCCCGCCGGGCAACGCCCCCATGCCGACGGCGCTCCTGGCCCCGACGCCCGCGTCGCCGAAGACGTCCTTCATCAGGTCGGAGAAGCCGTTGATCACCTTCGGCTGATCGGGGAACTCCGGGGTCGAGTTGACCATGCCCAGCGTCTTGACGAGCCGGACGACCCGGTCGAGCGATCCGAGGTGGGCCTTGAGGGTCGCGAGGATCGCCAGTCCGGTCTGCCTCGCCGCGGCCTGGCCGGCCGGGATGTCGAGGGTGTCGCCCAGCCGGCCGGTGATCAGGCTGCCGTCGGACCGGTACGGGCCGTGCCCGGAGACATAGAGCAAGTCCCCATGCCGGATGGCCGTCACATAGGTGGCCACCGGCTTGGGCGCGGGGGGCAATTCCAGCTTCAACTCGGCCAGGCGGGCCTCGGCTCCCATGGCAATCGTCCTCTCGTCGCGTGCCGCTCGTCCAGTCATGAACTCCAAACCGACCTGGAGCAAACACTAACGGCTGCACGCGGCTAAATCAACAGCGCGGGGCACCGAGCGGGTCCCGACGCCCGGCCCTGGTCTCGGCGCCGGTGCAATCGGAAATGATCCAAGTACTACGGCAAGGCCGGCCATGCTTTCCCGTGGCGATACAGATGCGGATCATCGGTGTACGTCTCCCAGATCCGCATCAGGGAGGCATGCAAGGGAAGTAAATCGGCCGTCACTTTCTTGCTCGTGGCGGCGTCGATCAATCGCAACGACTCCAGGAAACGTAACCAGGCGGGGATGGCCTGGAACAGCGCCGCCGCGTTGTAGTACCTCCCGCTCAAGAACCCCATCATTTCCGCGAGATAAACCTCGAGGGTCGTCGCTTCAGGGCAAAGTGGGTGGGCCGGCGGGGGCGGTTTCGGCAGTTTGAATTTGGGGTTCATGGCCTGCTCGAGCATGCTCGGGCTCGGGTCGAGCTCACCCTCGTGTCGTCGCGTGAAATAGCGATAGAGGGCCTCTCGGACCAGCTCCCCCTTCGGGAACGGCACGCCTTTCTCTCGGCGTAAGTAGCCGACGAATGCGCCGATCAGCCGACCCAGATTGATCGCACCCGAGCTTGGGCCCCGTCTTTCCTCGGGCTCATCATCCCACTCGTCGCGGGTCCTGCTCCGCGGCGGCCTCAGGGCGAAGTCGCCCGCTTGCCACTCCCGCTCGGACGTACCCGTCAGGTCGCCGACGAATTCGCGCAGATACTCCTCGCGCGGCTCCTCGATGAAGAAGTGGATGCGGTCGAGCAAGACCGGATCGGCCGGATCGGGAGAGGCCGCGTGTTCGATGTAGTTGAAGATCTCGAAATTGGCCCCATCATTCGCGAATTCCGAGATGCCCCAGGGAACAATCTTCTTGGAGGATTTCACGAACGGCCAGGCGATCCGCATGGCCTCGACCAGGACGTCCAACTGGCCGTGATAGGCCAGGGCCTCCCTGGCGCGGTTGAAGATGTCGATGTCACGCCCGGCGCGGGCGGCCAGTTCCAGTGTCAGGGAGGGGACAACCTCCTGCCGGCCCTCCGCGAGGGCATCTACCAGGCACGAGTGGAGATGGTAATGAGCACCCTCGGCGAACACCTCGGGCCGTCGCTCCCGGAGTGCGGCGACGCACTCCGCGAATCGCGCGCGGTTGCTACTCTTCACGGCGTCTTTGTGAAGAATCTGGAGCATCTCGAAGGCCATGTCGTCGGTCATCACCTCGGCGTCTTCCAGGGTCTCGAGGAAGACAGCGATCCGGTCCTCGCCGTTCCGAGACTCGAACTCTTTCCAGAGACTCTCGGCTCTCTCGGCGATCGGATCGTGCGGCCGAGGAGGTGTTGGAGCCTTTTTCGAGGCAAGTGCCGGCATGGTTCGCCCGGCAGGCTTCTGATCCGGCTTTGGGCGGGAGGAATCCGAGCGAGCGGCAGCGACAGATGAAGTCAGAGACGGAGTCATCGCCGCGCGACTCGCCGCCTGGTCCGTGCCAAGGCAACACTTCTTGTACTTCTTGCCGCTGCCACAGGGACAGGGATCATTGCGTCCGGCGTGCATGGATGACTCTCGGCTGGGGTACGACTCGATGCTCGAGCATACCAGACGAGCGCTGCGTGAATCGAGACACCTTCGATGGAGCGTGCTCAACCATCATGCGGTCCACCGCCTCCGTGCCATCGGCGGACTCGCGATCTCTTGGTGGAATGTTTAACACGGGCCTTCGGAGTTGGCCGCCGATCCGGTTATGATGGCAGGGCTCGACCCTGTTTGACACCAGCCGGCACGGCGGAGAACACTGAAAATGAGACCAATTCTGGCCATCGCGATCCTATTCGGCGTCGTTCCGGCGGTTGCCGCGCAGACGGATTCGAACACCACGCCGACGACCGCGAATGCATCGCGACCGGACTCCGGCGTGCTAGCCCGCGAGGCCGGGGCGATCCTGGTCGGCAAGTGCGTGGGGTGTCACGGGCCGGAGAAGAAGAAGGGCGGACTCGACCTGAGCCGGCGGACTCTGGCGCTCTCCGGCGGCGAGAACGGGCCGGCGCTCGTACCGGGCCACGCGAGCGAGAGCCTGCTCGTCGAGAAGGTAGCCGAAGGAGAGATGCCGCCGAACGGCCCGCTTTCCCGCGAGCAAGCCGACGTCGTACGGGCGTGGGTCGAGTCGGGTGCCGCATATCCGAGCGAGCCGCTGGCCGCCCCCCGCGCCGGGGCCGACTGGTGGTCGCTCCAGCCGGTCCGCCGGGTCGCACCGCCCGAGGCCAAGGGACCGGGTTCAGACCGAATCCGCACGCCGATCGACGCGTTCATCCGCACCGGTCTCGATGCCGCCGGGCTCAACCCATCCCCGGAGGCCGACCGCGCCACGCTCATCCGCCGCGTGACCTTCGACCTCACCGGCTTGCCTCCCAGTCCCGAGCAGGTCGACGCCTTCGTCGCCGACGCCGACCCGATGGCCTATGAGAAACTCGTCGATCGGCTGCTGGCTTCGCCGCATTACGGCGAACGTTGGGGGCGACACTGGCTCGACGTGGTCCGGTTTGGCGAGAGCGAGGGCTACGAGACCAACCTGCCCAGGTTCTCGGCGTGGCCCTATCGCGATTACGTGACCCGCGCCTTCAACCGCGACACGCCGTTCCCCCGCTTCGTCCTCGAACAACTCGCCGGTGACACCTTGAATCAAGCCGCCGACTGGCCGACTCCGGCGGCGACCGGGTTCCTCGTCGGCGGCTCGCACGACATCGTCGGCAACCAGACCGTCGAGGGGATGCTCCAGCAGTGCGCCGACGACCTCGACGACATGATCACGGCGACCGGCACCGCATTCCTCGGCCTGACGATCCAGTGTGCGCGATGTCACGATCACAAGTTCGACCCGATCCGTCAGGCGGATTATTACGGATTCCAGGCCATCTTCGCGGGGGTCAACCACGCCGCGCGCGACGTCCCCGCGCCGGACTCCGAGGGTCGGCGTATCGAGGCCGAGGCGGTCGCCGCCGAGCTGGCGCGGATCGACCATCGCCTCGACGATTCCGAGCCGATCGCAAACCCCACCCGCGACGCGCCGGTCCGGGCGGTGGTCAACCCCCGGCGCAATGTCGAGCGCTTCGCACCGGTGCGAGCCCGGAGGGTCCGCCTGACGATCCTCGCGACCGGCGAGGGCAATGAGCCCTGCATCGACGAGCTCGAGGTCTACACGGCCGCGGAGGACGGCGGTCTCGCGCCCCGCAACGTCGCCCTGGCGTCGGCGGGCGGGACGGCCTCGGCGTCGTCGGAGTACCGGGGGAACCCGAGCCACAAGATCGCGCACCTCAACGATGGCCGGTACGGCAACGGCCGGAGCTGGATCTCGCAGTCGGCGGGCAGGGGGGTGGTCACGATCGCCTGGCCCGAGCCGGCGACGATCGACCGCATCGTCTGGGGCCGCGACCGCGACGGGGCCTATCGCGACCGCCTGGCCACCCAGTATTACCTCGAGGCGGCCCTCGAACCCGACCGATGGCAGGTCGTCGCCTCGTCGATCGACCGGCAGTCCACGGGAAGCCAGTCCGTTGCTGCAACGCCGCTCGGGCGCGCCGAGCTGCTCGCGAAGCAGGCCCAGCTCCGCGATCGGCTCGCGCAACTGGGCACGACGATGAAGGTCTATGCGGGCACGTTCAGCCAGCCGGGTCCGACGTACCTTCTCGTCCGAGGTGACCCGACGCGCAAGGGGCCGGAGGTGCGGCCTTCGGCGATCGCCTGCATCCGGCCGGGTCTCGCCCTGGATCCCGCCGTCCCCGAGGCCGAGCGTCGGGCATCGCTGGCGCGCTGGATCGCCCACCCGGCTAACCCGTTGTCGGCCCGAGTGATGGTCAACCGCGTCTGGCAATACCACTTCGGCCGTGGGATCGTCGCGACCCCCAGCGACTTCGGCTTCAACGGCGGGACGCCGTCGCACCCCGAGCTCCTCGACTGGCTGGCCTCCGCCTATATCGACAACGGCTGGCGACTCAAGCCGATCCATCGGCTCATCGTGCTTTCATTCACCTATCGCCAGTCGAGCCGGCTCGACGCGAAGGCCGAGTCCGTGGACCGGGACAACCGGCTGCTCTGGCGGTTCAGCCCGCGACGGCTCGAGGCCGAGTCGATCCGCGACGCGATCCTCGCGACCAGCGGCCGGCTCGACACCCGCATGGGAGGGCCGGGCTACAACATCTGGGAGAAGAACACCAACTACGTCGCCGTGTACAAGCCCCGCACCGAGTTGGACGCGGACGACTTCCGGCGGATGGTCTACCAGTTCAAGCCCAGGAGCCAGCCCGATCCCACCTTCGGCGCCTTCGACTGCCCCGAGGCGGCGCTCGTCGTCCCGCGCCGGAATGTCTCGACGACGGCGCTCCAGGCCCTCAACCTCCTCAATAGCCGGTTCGTGATCCGGCAAGCCGAGTCCTTCGCCGATCGACTCCAGCACGAGGTCGGCGCCGACCCGGCCCGCCAGGCCGATCGCGGATTCCGCCTGGCCTTCGGCCGCGCGCCGACGGCCCTGGAACGCGACGCCGCCGTCAAGTTGATCGGTTCCCACGGCGCGTCGGCCTTCTGCCGGGCCCTGTATAATGCCAATGAGTTCGTGTACGTTCCATAGCCTGGGTGAGGAAAACCATGGAGACTTCAACGGAGGGAAAAGTCGTCGTTTCGGCCAGGATCGAAAACGTCGTCGATCTGTATGCGGCCAGCAAAGGTCAGATCCCCGACGATCAAGTGCATCGCGTTGAGGTCTCGGATGCGATCGTTAACACGGGGGCAACCAACCTCGGGATGCCAAAGCCGCTGATCGAGCAATTGGGAATCCTCCGATTCGCGTCCGGACACGCCAGGACGACCGCGGGCTATCGGACATTTGATATCTACGGGCCGGTTCGTCTTACGATCCAGGGACGCTCCTGTTCGATCGATGTCTGAGAGGTCTCGGATGAGTGTCCGGTTATCATTGGCTATGTACCCCTGGAACTCCTCGATTTCATCGTGAATCCCAAGAGCCGATGCCTGACCGGTAATCCGGAGCATGGTGGCGAAATGGTCTTCGACATGTTGTGATCGTCGATGAACCGGGAGGGGTGAGGCATGGTGGCAACGAATGGATGATCGATATGTTTCATCAAGAATTTTTCGTGTGACGAGCTTGCCCGGAGATCCTCCCCATGAAGCGGCGATCGTCCTGGGTCGGCCTGGCCATGCTGCTGGCCGCATTCGTCCCGGTGCGGGGGCAGGAACCGACGATCCCCGTGCCGGAGACGGTCCGGGTCCAGGACGTGCCGCCGATCCCGACCTCGGTGCGACAGTCATTGAAGCGGTACCAGAACCAACACGCGGCGAGCTTCGCCGACTGGGCTTCCGACGGGTCGGGGATGTACGTCCTCGCGCGGTCCGGAGAAGTGCCGCAGGTGTATTTCCTGGCCCAGGCCGGCGGGAAGCGGACGAAACTGACATCCCACCCCGAGCGGATATCGGGCGTCTCGGCCCGGCCTGGTCACGATCAATTCCTCTACGCGAGCGACGAAGGGGGTTCGGAGGATTATCAATTCTTCCTCCAGGATCGTCGGGGGCGCGAGGCCCGGAGGATCACCGACGGCAAGAGTCGCAACTCGGGGCCGAAGTGGTCCCCGTCGGGCAAGCTCCTGGCCTGGAGCAGCGATGCCCGCAACGGCCGCGACATGGACCTCTACATCGCCTCGAGGCTCGATCCCCCCTCGGTCAGGCGCCTCAAGGACGTCTCCGGCCACTGGCGGGCCTGCGACTGGTCTCCCGATGAGACCAGGCTCGTCGCCATCGAGACCATCCCGTTCCGTGACGGCTATACGCCTACCATCGAGATCGTCGAGATCGCGACCGGCAAGGCCCAGACCCTCCCTCCTCGCCCGAGCAACCACCGGCCCGAGCAGGTCTCGTCCGAGGCCGCGCGATGGTCGAAGGATGGCGCGGCCATCTATTACATCACCGACGCCGGGAGCGAGTTCCGCCGGCTGGTCCGATACGAGCTGGCCTCCGGGCGGATCCGGACGCTGACGACCGGCATCCCGTGGGACATCGAGGACTTCGACCTGAGTGAAGACGGCCGGTTCATCGCCCTGGTCGCCAACGAGGATGGGATCAGCAAGATCCATCTACTCAATGCGAAGACCGAGGCCAACGCGGCCCTGCTACCCCCGCGGCTACCGGCCGGGCAGGTCGCGAAGCTGGCCTTTCGTCCCGGCTCGCGCGAGGTCGCCTTCACGTCCAGCTCGAGTCAATCGCCCTCGAACATCTTCGTGTACGCCGGCTTTTCCGGGCCGACGCAACGCTGGACCGGGAGCGAGGCCGTCGGCCCGGAGCCGAAGACCTTCGCCGAGCCCGAGCCGATCGCGTATCCGAGCTTCGACGGACGCAAGATCCCGGCGTTCGTGTATCGGCCCTCGGCCCGGAGGTTTCCCGGCCCTCGGCCGGTGCTGATCGAGATCCACGGCGGCCCGTCGGCCAATTTCCGACCCGGGTTCCTGGGCAGGTACAATTACCTGATCGACGAGCTGGGACTCGTCTTGATCTTCCCCAACGTGCGCGGCTCGCTGGGCTATGGCAAGACCTACCTGAAACTCGACGACGGCAAGCAACGCGGCGATGCGGTCAAGGACATCGGGGCGCTCCTCGATTGGATCGCCGGGCAGCCCGATCTCGACCGCTCCCGCGTGGGCGTTTCCGGCGGCTCGTACGGCGGGTTCATGTCGCTGGCCGTCCAGGCGAACTACAACGACCGGATCAAGTGCGGGATCGATGTCGCCGGGATCTCGAACATCGTCACGTTCTTGCGCAGTCACCAGGGCCATCCGCGCGACTCCAGCCGCGCCGAGTTCGGCGACGAGCGCGACCCCGAGATGCGCGCCTACCTCGAGGAAGTCTCGCCGCTGTCCGGCGCCCACAGGATCCGCACGCCGAGCCTCATCGTCCAGGGGCAGAACGACCCGCGCGTACCGCTCTCCGAGGCCGAGCAGATGGTCGCGGCCGTGAGGAAGAACGGCATGCCGGTCTGGTACGTGGTCGGCACCAACGAGGGCCACGGCTTCGCCAGGAAGGCCAACCTGGATTATCTCCAGGCCGTCGAGGTCGAGTTCCTCCGCCGCTACCTGCTCGGTCCCGATCGGAAATAGACGAGAGAGACTCTCCAGGAGGGTCTGTGTAGGGTGCTCTGTGAGCACCGAGCCGGATGACTCCGGCACGCCCGCGCTCGGAAGCACCCTACACGATCCGCCCTTCAGGATCGCGGTCTACTTGCCGATGGCCTTATCGACCTCGCGCCCGGCCTTCTCTCCGGGACCCGGCGGGCTGACGGCGTCCTTGACCTTCGTGGCGGCGGCGTCTACGTTCTTGCCGGCCTTCTCGGCCGGTCCCTCGGACTCGCACCCGACGAGCGGGGCGCCCGCGAGCAACAACAGGGCGACGAGAGGCGCAAAACGGTTCTTCGTTTCCTTACTCATCGGGAGCACTCCTCGAAGGTGCCATCCGAGACCGCGGGCCACGCGGCGCGCGGTATCGGTCGGCGATCCGATTTTTCGCTCGAACGCTTCGTCCCTGGGCGTTGCGACGATATCATGGTACGGTGGGCGTTGGCCACCGATGATCTCGTGTGCAACCCCGGGTCAACGGACGGTCTTGCAGGGACATTCTCATGCCCACCTGGCCAAAAAGTCAATCGAGGTTGATGCAAGGGGAAGCGTTCCGCCCGACTCTTCGAGGTGAGGACTTATCCCGATTGCCGAACGGGGAGGGACCTCCATGAACGATCGATCGTCCGCGATCCTGGGCCGACACCTTCTCGACCGCCGCGGGTTCCTGGGCCACATGGCCTCGGGCATGGGCGGGATCGCGCTGAGCGCACTCCTGGCCGAGCAAGGGCTGCTGGCGGCCGACACGAATCCCGCCCGTCCGGCGCCGGTCAACCCGCTGGCGCCGAGGCCGACGCATTTCGCCGCCAGGGCGAAGCGGGTGCTGCATATCTTCTGCACCGGCGCGGTCAGCCATCTCGACACCTGGGATTACAAGCCCGCGCTGATCCGACGCGACGGCCAGCCGATGCCGGGGGTCGATAAACTGATCACCTTCCAGGGGGAGAACGGCAACCTGGCCCGCAGCCCATGGACGTTCCGGCCGCGGGGCGAGAGCGGCAAGTACATCTCGGACCTCCTGCCGCACCTGGCCGCTCGCGCGGATGACCTGTGCTTCGTCCACTCGCTGACCTCGAAGACCAATACCCACGGGCCCGGCGAGATGTTCATGAGCACCGGGTTCACGCTCGAGGGATTCCCCAGCATGGGCGCCTGGGTCAGCTACGCGCTGGGTACCGACAACCAGGACCTGCCGGCCTACGTGGCGATCCCCGACCCGAGGGGCGACCCGCAGCAAGGCCCGGCGAACTGGACCAACGGCTTCCTCCCGGCCGCCTTCCAGGGGACCGCGTTCAACGCCGGTCGGCCGATCAACCACCTGGCGCGACCGGACGCGATCGCCCCCGGCGACGACGCGGCGGCTCGCGACTTCCTCCGCCTGCTCAACGACGAGCACCTCCGGCACAACCCGGGCGATACCGAGCTCTCGGCGCGCATCGCCGCCTACGAGCTCGCCGGCCGGATGCAATCGAGCGCCCCCGAGGTCGGCGACCTGTCTCGCGAGAGCCCCGCAACCCGGTCGCTCTACGGCCTCGACGACGAGAACCCGCTCACCGCCGCCTTCGGCCGCAACTGCCTGCTCGCCCGACGGCTCCTGGAGCGCGGCGTCCGCTTCATCACCCTCTTCAATGGCGCATTCGCGATGGGCGAAGGCGTCCTGAACTGGGACGGCCATCGCCGCATCCAGTCCGACTACAACCGCCACGGCCCGATCCTCGACAGGCCCGCCGCCGCGCTCCTGATCGACCTGAAAGCCCGCGGACTCCTCGACGATACGCTGATCGTCTGGACCACCGAGTTCGGCCGGATGCCCACGTTCCAGCGAGGCACCCAGGGTCGCGACCACAACCCCAAGGGATTCACCGCCTGGCTGGCCGGCGCCGGCGTCAAGCGCGGGTTCAGCTTCGGCGCCACCGACGAGTTCGGCTACCAGGCCGTCGACAAGGTCGTCGACGTCCACGACTTCCACGCGACCATCTTGCACCTGCTCGGCCTCGATCACCAGCGGCTGACTTATAACAATAATGGCACGTCGCGCCGGCTGACTGACGTCCACGGCCACGTCATCCGCGATGTCCTCGCCTAAGAAACCGCGAGTTGATACGTCATACGCCATGGCGGAGAATGTCGTTCGGGAGGTCAGATCGATCACAAGGACGCATGAGGGAGCACGCCGATGAAACCCAAAGTTCCGTTCGATCCGGAGTTTGCCGCGAACCTGCGACGATGGTACTGGCCGATCCGTTCGATCGGGCTATTGATGATGGTGGTCGCCCTGGGCGGGCTGACGCTCTGGGCCGCGCCGATCGAGCGAGGAGGCAAGGCGTCCAGAGTCCCGAACCTCCGGCGCGTGCCCCCCGGGAGGGCCGCGACCCGGGGCCCGCTACGAAGCACACAGGCCCAGGTCGATCGGCCGCGCGATCGGTTCGTGATCATGGCCCGCCCCGACATCGACCAGGCCATGGTCATCCGTGCCCCCGAGATCGACGCCGGCATGGTCGTGCATCCCGGCACCCCCGGCCGCGCGTCGAGCGTCGCACCGAGGGTCGGCTTCGGCCCGCTCTTGCCAGGACAACCGCCGGCTGCCGTCCCGGACGGGAGATGGCCCGACAATCGGTACTTTCCGCCGGACGAGATTCCTTGAGCCGGGCTCCGTCCGAAGAGGAGAGATCGACGATGTTGCGAGAGCCTCCGAGATTACGCGCCGACGCACGGCGCGGGCGATTTCCTCGGCCCAACATGACGCTCCGCGAGCTGATCGGGCTGGTGGTCGCCTTCGCGGTCTCGAACGCGTTCCTCTCGTGGTACAACCCCAGGGCGGCCTCGAATCTCATCCTGTTCGCCGTCTGGAATGGTGTGCTCACGTTCTACCTGGGCTTCGCCTTCCTCCAGGCATGGATCCGATCCATCGGGCGATGGATCCGGACGGGCGATCCCGCGCCGCCGGGGCGGAATCCGCCGCGATGGACGGCCTTGGGCGTCGCCGAGGCGACCGTCATCGGCGGGACCGTGTTCTGTTGCTCGGCGATCATGCTCGAGAAGTCGAGGAGTCAGGGGCTCGACGGCAACGACTGGGGCGTCCTGATCGCAATCTTGCTGGTCGGCGGGGCCAGCGCGTACTCGGTCCGAGCCTTGTGGCGGCGCGATCGTCGCCAGTCGGACGGCCGTCGCGTCGCCGATCCGACGCCCGTCGAGCCGCTCCTCTGATCCGGAAGCGGGTGCCGCCGATCATGGGCTCTCCGGTAATTGCGCGAGACCCCACCCTCCACTGCCTTGACCGAACGCAAGCGGTGTTCAAGGATAGAGAAAGGGTGAGAGATCTCAACACGAGGAGAGCGGCTGATGTCCATCTCGATACTGGTCATGGCGGCCCTGGTCGGATTCCTCCAGCCACCGGATCAGCCCAAGGCGGATTTCGAAGAGCGTCGTGGCGTCGGGGGCGAAGCTGGAGAAAGTCTTTGGCGACGGGGAGTTCACCGAGGGCGGGGCGATGGCCGAGGACGGCTCGATCCTGTTCTCGGACATCGGCAACCGGATCCTCCGGTTCGACCCGAAGAGCGGCAAGACGACCGTCTTCCGCGAGCCGAGCGGGCGCGCGAACGGCATGATCTTCAACAGCCGGGGCCAGCTCATCGTCGCCGAGGGCGCCAACGTCGGTGGCGGCCGGCGGGTCTCCATCACCGATCGCGACGGCACCGTCAAGACGCTGGTCGACACCTACGGCGGCAAGCGGCTGAATAGCCCGAATGACGTCGCGGTCGGCCGAAATGGGCTGGTGTATGTCTCCGACCCCCGATACGTCGGCACCGAGCCGCGCGATCTCGAATTCGAAGGGGTTTATGTCATCGAGCCGGAAGGGTTCATCACCGCGCTGGACCTCGATGTCCTCAAACCCAATGGACTGGTCGTCAGCCCGGACGGCCGGACACTTTACGTCTCCGACAACGGACCTCAGCGGCGGACGCTGATCGCGGCCCAGATCGGCGACCGGGGGAAGGTGACGAGCCCTCGCGTGATCCACGAGTTCAAGGACCAGCGGGGCATCGACGGCATGACGGTCACGACCGACGGCCGGATCGTCGCCGCCGCCGGCGCCGGGGACAAGGCCGGCGCCTATGTCTTTTCTCCCGATGGCAAGCTCCTCGAGATCATCCCGACCCCCGAATCCCCGGCGAATGTGGAATTCGGCGGCACGACCGGAAGACCCTCTACATCTGCGCCGGCAAGAGCCTCTACCGGATCAAGACGACCATGACCGGATTCGCCCTCTGGCCGCCCGCCCTGACCCCTCCCTCTGCGCCCGCCGCACCGTAGCCTGCGTTCGGCGCGGGTCTCCTGACCCCGCCCATGCCCGGACCGGAGGACTCCAGGAGCCTATTTCCGAATCCCGGCGACATTGACGCCGCTGCCAATGATGAGGTTGTTCTGATAGGCGCGGTCGTAGAGCGAGCCGTTCTTGGCCGGGGCGAGCTCGACGATCTCGGCGAAGCCTTCCTCCTCGAACCAGCTCCGGAGCTCCGCGGGCGTGTGATGCGACTGGTAGCGCGGGGCATACCAGTCGAAGTTGTCGCAGACGCGGAGCGTCCAGTCGGGGTGGCTGGAGAAGTTGGCGACCTTGTTGAGTGTCCGGTTGAGTAGGGGGATGCTGCCGAGGGTCCCGAGCCCGACGCAGAGGGGCTCGAGCACCCGGGCCGGCAATCGGGTCGTGACGGCGCGGAGCCCGGTGTTGAGCCACTCCTGGGGCGGCGTGTTGCGCCGGTAGAGCCAGACGGCCAGCCGGCCGCCGGGCTTGACCCGTCGGGCGATCTGATGGAATGCCCGGCGCGGGTCGGGGGTATGATGCAAGACGCCGATCGAGTAGACCAGGTCGAAGGCATCCTCGGCGATCGGCAATTCGAGCAAGTCGGCCTGGACGATCGCGACGTCGGGTAGCCCGCGGCAGAGCGCGGCGGCCTTCTCGACGGCGGCGCTCAGGTCCACGCCGATGACCCGCGCGCCGTGGCCGCCGACCAGTCGCGCGTAACGCCCGCCGCCGCAGCCGGCGTCGAGCACGAGCCGGCCCGCCAGCTCGCTCGCGGAGGTCCCGGTCTTCACCCGGAACGTCGCCTCGTCCTCCTCGGGACGCATCACGTCATAGCGGTTCCACTGGCGTCCGAAGCTCGCCGCGTACGAGTCGCCCGCCAGCCGGGGGATGCCCTCGACGATCGGGAAACGCCCCGCGCACCGACCGGCAGACCAGCTCCCGAGCAGGTTCTCCCCCGAAGCCCAGCTCTCCGCGGCACCGAGGGCATCGCATCAAGGCGATCAGATCAAGATTCATGGGTAAATTCGTGCTATTCCCCAGGTCGCGACCGCAAGCCGGAAATCCTAATTGTCCCAAAGGTAAGGGCTTGCGTCAAGATGCCGGGGTCAGTTCCCGCCCCGCCTCTGTCGGGACCGGGCGGTACGCTCAGGCCAGGAAACCGGCGACCTTGCCGATCCGGTCGGAATTCGCGCGGTATTGGGTCGTCAACGTCCAGGCGATGCTCTCGTTCTGGCGCGCGACCATGCCGGGTATCCGGAACAGATCGACGATCGTCCAGATGAAGAGGCCGCCCGCGGTCGAGACGAATGCGACCAGGAGCACGATCCTCTCCAGGTAGAGGTAGTGAAAGCCCAAGGGGAGCAGCAGATAGGTGATCAGCAACGACTTCCTGCGCCTCGTGTAGTCGCGGGCGAACGCCTCATGCACCTCGGGATCGAGGGTCGCCTGGATCTCCTTGACTCTCGCGGGTAATCCCATGACACGCCTCGCTTCCAACCGATCGAGCGGTGATTCGTGAAAGCCCATGATCGCTGCCGAATCTTCGTCAAATCATGTGTAATACAATAAGCGGAACTAAATAGAGTAAGAAGATGCCGATCTTGTACAGCGTCATCCCCGCGACGTTGAGCATGTCGAACTGCTCGGCGGACAGGCGGACCCATTTGCCGTTCAAACGGAACAACCCGCCATGTGCGAAGTGGAAGAGAAGATACCACACGACGAGCAATCCATAATTGATCAATGTGCCCCACAGGAAGAAGCTGCGGGCCATCTCGATCGTCATGATTTATCTCCCGCGATGCCACGTTGCCGCCACTCGGCCGACTTCCGCCTCGCACGACACTGGAAGGCTATCATGCGCGTCGGCGCGGTTCCAGGCCCTGGCGGCCATCCATCGCAAACCGCCCGAGGCGGTCCGCTCCGGGTGGTAGCGACAGGCTTCGGCCTCGGGGGCAACCACGGTGGTTGACCGCCCGGGAAGTCCACTCGTGCACGATCATTCCCGGGGCCCGAGCTGACTCAATCGCTCTTCAGTCCTGGCGAGCTCGGGGTGATGCAGTGTGGACTGAAGGTCGCAGGCTCGTCGGAGCGCGTCGCGGGCGAGGGAGGACCGACCCTGCTCGGTGAAGACCTCTCCGAGCAGCACGAGGGCATCGGCCGTCCCCCAGGCGTACTCGCACTCCGGATGCTGTGCACCGGGGGCGACCAGTTCGCCGAGCGGGATGTCCGGCCGGGGGGCCGGAGCACCGTCCTCCGTCAGGATCCCATTCAAGGCCCCGAGCGCCGACCGCTCGGCGGCCTCCAGGAGCGCCCCTCTCCGCGGGGAGCCTCGGTCGGGGATCGAATGGGCCCGGGCCAGGGCGAGGCGGGACCGCAGGTTGAGGAAGTCCACATGGGCCAGGCCGAGCCCGCATTGCCGGGCCAGGATCAGGCCCTCGCGCGACTCCGAATCGGCCGCCTCATACTCCCCGCGATCGGTCATCGCCCGCGAGCGGATCAGGTGATACAGGCAGAGGTGCTCCGCCGACCCCGATCGGAGGATCCAGGCGCCTCGCGTTCGAGGCCGGCCAGGGCCCGGTCGGCGTGCCCATCCCGTCGATCGACCTCGGCCAGGACGAGCCGCGTCCGGACCTGCTCGGGGACGTGCCGAAAGGCGCCCTGGAAACCCTCCAGGTCGGCCGCGGCCACCGCCCGGGCTCGGGCGAATTCCCCCTTCATCAGCGGCAGGTCCGCGTTGACCAGGGCCTCCCCCCAACCCAGGTCGAACGGAACATCAAGGGCATCCGGCCGCCCCATCAGGAAGGCCGCAATCGCCCGCGACTGCTGCCAGCCGACCTTGTCGCGCACGACCCGAGGCAGGAATCCCCGGAGGCAGAGGACCGCCCCCGACCAGATCGGCCGGACTTTCGAGAGGAGGTCGAAACTCGCGCGGAGGTCGCCGACTCCCCGCAGGTACCAGGCCAGGTCGAGGTCGTTCGGACACGCCCGGAAGTACCGGAGGAATCCGCGCCCGCGCGCGAACTCCCCGAGCACCTTGCCGAGGTGTTCCCGGCCGCCCATCCGCATCGAGTAGAGCCCATAGGCCTCCGCCTCGTTCCCCGAATGGACGGTGTGGTAGATCACTTCCTCCAGGGCATCGAGCAGGGCCGGGTCTTCCGGCTTGGCCGATCCCGGGCGGAAACGGAGGGTCACCCCGGGCGTGTTCGGCTCGAGGTCCGGGAGCTCAAAATCTTCGGACCCGCCTTCCAGGTCCCGGATACAGTCGTCGATCCGCCCCGCGCACGCCCGCGACAGCCGCGGCTCATGCCGCGACAGGAACCCGCGGAGCTGGTCGATCATCTTCTTCCGGCGCAGAGCACGACCTCGTAGTCGAGTAACAACAGCCAATCCTCGTGCGGTTGTCTCGATCCCGCGTCGCCGATGCTCAACCAGGACAGCCTCTCGACGTGCGATTGCCCCGGCCCTCGCCCGCGGCTGGAGGAGCCAAACCGAAGGTGCTGGTGCGGCAGAGGCATAACGCCCTCGCACGCGTCCGATTCGCCGTCGCTCGCGCGGAGATCGGATCGGCGCTGCCATCGCTGCCACGAAACCCGCAAGTTGTCGTTGGTGTAGGATTGGCCGTCGCTCAACTCCAGATCGGGTAGAGGGGTTGACCCGGACCCGTCTTCCAGGTCCCGGATACAGCCGTCGATCCGCCCCGCGCACGCCCGCGACAGCCGCTGCCCATGACGCGACAGGAACCCGCGGAGACGTCCCGAAAAGTCAGACAGGTTAAGACATTCGACTTTGAAGTGACATGCACGCAATTCTCGCAGGAAAAAATCCTGGAGATGCATGATCTTGACCTTTGACACCTTCTCCCACTCCTGGGCCATATCCAGCCCGCAGTCGAACATCAGCTTCTCGCCGACGACGCGGTGCGCGGCCGAGGCGTCCGTGAAGATCCGGTAGAAGTGGTCGCGGACGGCCGGGTGGGCGGTGTAACCGCCGCCCGGCTCGGGGAGCAGCAAGTGCAGCCGGGCGAGCCGCGTGGCGAGCCGCCCGAACTCGGCCTCGGTGCAACCCGACAGGTCACCGCAGAGAGCGGGCGCGTCGGTCCGGGAGAAGATGGAGTGGAGGGCCTCGCTGGACGCACCCGTGCGGAAGAGGCAGAACCGCACCAGCAGATCGAGCTCCCGCGAGGAGAGGGACTTCTCGTAGGCACGCAGCACGCGGGCGAGCCTGCGCTCCTCGAGTGTGTCGGAGTCGAGCCGGGGCTCCTCCAGCCGGGCGGCCGCGGCGGGTTCGCCATCGCAGAACGCCGCGAGGTAGGCCCCCACGTGGTCGAGGGTCAGGGCATGCGACCCGTACTCCTCGAGCACCGCCTCGAGCGCCGGATCGTCCCCCCGGACCCCGTGCCGTCGCAGGAGCTGCCGCGCCGCCTGACGGTCGAGCTGGTCGACCTCCCGGCGGGCGTACCCGCAGCCTTCCCAACGGTGGAGGTCGGGGACGGGGAACCGGGTGGTGATCAGGCATCTGGTCCGCCCGGCCCCCGCGGCCAGCCGGGTGACGGCCTGCCGGAGCAGCGGGTCATCCAGTTCGCCGAACCCCCGCTTGAGGTCGCCGGGCGGCCGTTGGACCCGCTCCAGGCCGTCCAGGACGAGCAGATTCCTCCCGCCGTCGTCCAGGATCTCGGTGAGTCGGTAGAGCAAGCCGGCGCCGGACGATTCAGGCTTCAGCCCGCGACTGAAGTAGCGGTACGCGTGCCGCAGGAAATTGCTCACATCCTGGTTGACGTAGAAACTCCAGACGAATAGCCCGTCGGGCCGGTCCGCTCCGGCCGCGGGATCCAGGAGTCCCGACACGAAAGCCGAGGCGATCGCGGTCTTGCCTGCCCCCCCCAGACCGATCAGCGCCAGGACATGGCCATCCGCCCCACCCCGCCAGAAGCCCCGCACGGCGTCGAGCTCCTCGACCCGACCCACGAAAAGGGGAGCCGGCGGGATCGGATGGACGATCCCCTCATGGAGATCAGCGAGGCGGTCAGCCCCCGCCGTCGTCTCGAGGCCAAGTCCAAGGCCGGCCGCACGTCCGCGCTCGTGCGAAGAGGAGACCTCGTTGACACCGTCGTCGATCGGCCGGACGAGAGTCAGGAAATCGATATCCGGGCGGTCCATCCGGGCCACCCGAGCGAGATCCCGGAGCCCGGTCTTGGACTGACAGGCGTCGCGGAGGATGCTCATCCAGACGTCGCGTATGTCGCCGGCGCGAGAGCGAAATCCGGTCGATAGGCCGGCCTTCTCCGCGACGACACGGTGCTCGCAGGGTCTGGGTAATTGCGGACCAAGAGGTCCAGGAGACCGGTCAAGGAGTCGTCCCAACTCATAAACTCGCACCGATACACGCGAGGTTCATGGGCGTCCCGGTTCAGCAGAACGGGTTATACGCGAAAACCCGACTGACATCTCCCGAGAATGCCCTTTGATTCAAATCCGCATTCTTCCTGGCGATAGAGGGTTTCGTGCTGGCCATTGTCCCACCCGAGTTGACGCGACGCAAGCGCGTCAAGGTCCGCGACCACAACTCGGAGCTGGCGTCGAGCAAGGCGGAGATCAAGAGGAAGGCGGGCGTGAGCGTGGCGGCAGCCGCCGCCGGACGTATCGCGAGCGCGTGCCGGGATGTCTTCTGGGCCGATCTGTCATGGTCACCGTCCGCCGATGTTTTGACGATGTTCGCCGGGAGTTCTGACTCGACCGATGTGGCACGGCTCGCCCTGTCCCGAACCGAGTGCTCTGCATCCTCGCAACTCAAGACCTCTCGCCGGCCCCAGGGAGGTTGTCCTGGACGTTCGCGTAGGGTATGAAAGGTCGATGGCGAATCCAGATTGCGGACTCGACTGATCTTGTACGAACTCGGAGGGGCGATATGTGTCTGTCGAATTCTCATGGCCAGCACGACGAACATGCCCACCATCATGGCCGACGGCCGATTCGATCGCACTCGCCGGTTCGAGCCGTGGTCACTCCGGATTCTCGACCGAATCGCCGTCAAGTCCTGGGGCGACTGGCGACCGCCGGGCTCGTCTCGGCCGCGAGCGGCTCGCCGTTGAGATCGCTGGTCAGGGCGGTTGCTGACGACAACCAACCTCCGCCTCGCGGCCAGGCTCGAACCACACTCTTCGACTTCAAGAAGGTCGCAGACGGCATCTACGGCGCGATCGCGAAGCCGACCGCGATGCTGAACTGCAACGCGGCGGTCATCGTCAATCGCGACCACGTCCTGGTCGTCGACACACACTCGAAACCCTCGGCCGCGAAGTCCCTGATCGGGCAGATCCGGGACGAGATCACGGAGCTTCCCGTCCGTTATGTGGTCGACAGCCACCTCCACGGCGACCATGCCATGGGCAACGAAGCCTATCCCGCGGTCTTCGGTGGCAACGTCGAGGTGATCTCCTCGGTGAAGACGCGCGAGTGGATGGAGAAGCTCGGGTTGTCACGGCTCAAGGAGTCGATCGACTATGTGCCGAGACAGGTTGCCGAGCTTCGCAGCAAGCTGGCAACGAGCAAGGACGAATCGGAACGCGACATTCTCAGGGCACACATCGAGGGACTCGAGGAATATCAGAAGGAGATGACGCCTCCGCGCGTGACACTCCCGTCGATGACATTCGATCGGCGCCTGGTCATCCACCGCGGCGGCCGGGAGGTCCATCTTCTCTTCCTCGGTCGCGCTCACACGGCGGGCGACGTCGTCGCCTTTGTCCCCTCGGAGCGCGTGATCGCGACCGGCGACCTGATGCATGGCCTCCTTCCGTACATGGGGGACGGCTTCCCCGACGAGTGGCCTACCACGTTGAAGGCACTCGAGGCGCTGGAGTTCGAGCGCGTCATTCCCGGACACGGATCCATCCAGGAGGGGAAGTCCGTCCTGTCCCAATTTCGCGGATATGTCGAGGAGATGACCGAGAAGGTTTCCCGCGGGATCGAACGCGGTCAGGCCCTCGACGAGCTCAAGAAGACGATCACTCCGGGCTCGCTCAATTCACTCAAGGCCGAGGATATGAGTCGTCGCGTCGAGCGTGAGCTCGGCACTCTCTTCCCGGTTCCGGAGACCCCCGGTGGGATGCTCGTGGCGAGTGTCACGAGCAACGTCCAGGAAGTCTTCCACTACTTCACCCAGCGTAAGGGCAAACGCGAGCTCCCGCTCCAGTAGCGTCCAGTTCTGCCAGCGACCATCGCGCGAGTGGGGACGGGGGTTGTCTCACGCACGCCGGCTCACTCCTTCGATTCGTCGCCGTACATCTCCGCGAGGGCCCGGAGCGCCGCCTTGGGGCGGCGGTCGATCGTCACCGCGCCGAAGGCGCCGAACGGGCCGTTGGCCTGGAACGGCCTCCGATGGTAGTAATCGGCCCAGGACCACAGGACACCGCCCGAGACCTCGGGCATGGCGGAGATCGCCGCCCAGGCCGAACGGATAGAGTCCGCCTGGAAATCCTCGGTCGCGGCGACGTCCCCGTGCATCCCGGGAATCCCCACAGCTCCGAATTCGGCGATCACCAGCGGTTTGTCCGGAAACGCCATGATCTGGCGGCGCAGATGGGCCTCCGACGGTTTGCGCAGTGCGCTCCTCGAGCTGATCGCGATGGATGGCGATGCTCCCCTCGAGCGAGCCGTAGTACATGTTGGTCGCCACGAGGTCGGCGTCTTCGTAGGCCCGGTGCTCGCGGACCGATCCGGGTGCGGTCACGAACGTGACCAGGCGCGTGGGGTCGAGTGCCTTCGTCCGCCCGATCAGGGCACGCATGACCTTGATGCCCACCGCGCTGTCCGTCTTCGACTCGTTGGCCATGCTCCAGATGATCACCGAAGGATGGTTCTTGTCGCGGCCGATCAACTTCTCGAGCATCGGCAGCGCGAGGTCGAGGATTTGATCGTCCTGCACCACCCCCTCCTTGCCGAACCACTCGATGCCCCACCAGTTGAGCGGCAGCTCCTCGAAGAACAGGATCCCCATGCGGTCGCAGAGCTCGAGGAATCGGGGCGACTGCGGGTAGTGGGCCCGGATCAGGTTAATCCCGGTCTTCTTCATCAGCCGCAGCTCGTCCTCGACCAGGTTCACGGGCGGATTCGGCCCGAAGCGGCCGAACTCATCGTAGCGGTTGACCCCCTTGATCTTCAGGGGCTTGCCGTTGAGGAGGATCCGCCGACCGTGCGCGGCGATCGTCCGGACGCCGAACGACGAGGAGACCCGATCGATCACGGTCGCGGCCCGCTCCAGGCTCGCGACGAGGGTGTACAGCGTAGGCGCCTGCGGCGACCAGGCCGTGGCCCGCGCGAGTCTCAAGGTCATCTCGTGACGCGAGGTCGTACCGGCACGAGTCGCGATGGACAACGTTCGCGCCTCAGGTTCGTCCCCCAGCACGGCGAGCCGCAGGACGAGGGTCCCGGCCTCCCCTCGGTCGACGACCTCGACGGTGCACGCGACGGACGCCCCGTCGCCGTCCGGCACGGCCCGGATCGCCAGGTCCGAGACCGAGACCAACGCCCGACTTTCCACGCGGACGGGCTGGAGGATCCCTCCGTACTGCACCCACTCGATTTGCTTCGCCGCCGGCGGCCACTCGATCCGGGGCCGGTTGTCAACCCGTAGCACGAGCTGGTTGTCGGCGCTCCTGAGCTTTCCCGTCACGTCGAAGGCGAATGGGAGATAGCCGTCGATGTGCTCGCCGAGCGGCTCGCCGTTGAGCCAGACCCTGGCGTGGTACATCACGCGGCCGAACGACAGGTGCTGGGCCCGGCCCGCGCGGGCCCACGAGCCGTCGAGTGTCACGGCATACCAGCCGATCCCCTCATAGCCCCGCATCGCCTCGTCGAGGAGGTCCCACGCCCGGGGCAACTGGGCCGCGCGCCAGCTCGACCGATCGAAGCCCACGTCATACCAGCGCTCGCCCTCGCCCACATCGTGGGCGTCGACCTGGAATCGCCAGCCGCTAGCGATCTCGCGGATCTCGCGCGGGCTGGGGGCCTGCGCACGCGCAACGGCCCCTCCCATCAACAGGCCGACGGCCTGGACGACCAGGACCCATGAGATCCCGACGGCCCTTCCGCCCGCGACGCGTTCGTATGAATTGCACGTGGCTTCCTTCATCATCCGCTCCCCGATCAAGCGACCAACCCGCCCCGCCGAGCCGTGCTGAGGCAATGATCGTCATTATAGGCTTGTGATCGTGGCGAAAAGACTTATCGGTACCGGCAGTGGCCAGGCATGGTTCGCTCGGGCGGTATCGATGATTTCCTTGCCCTTAGCTTGGCCGTCGGGGAAGCATCGGAATCGGTGGAATTTCAGACTATGACACCGCTCTGGAGCGTTACCGGTCGGCTCCCGATCTCGCCGCGACTCATCCCAGCGACAGGCCCGTTCCCAGCTTCCGGTTCTTCGACCGTGTCGCCAGCAGCAGGTCCAGCGACGACACGGTCGCGTCGCCCGTCACCGAGGCGCTCGAACGGCGCCCAGCCCAGCTGCGAGCTCTCGTTCATGCTCGCGGCGATCTCGTTCAGGTCGTGCTGATCGACGATCCCGTCGCCGGCCACGTCGCCCAGCAGCCGGTCGAAGTGGTGCACGGCGGTCTGACCGCCGGGCAGCTTGATGTCCACCTCGTAATAGCCATCGGCGGCCGTCGAAGTCGGGCTGTTGCCGATCCCACCCGAGCCGAAGTTGATCTCGATGGCGTGGTCGAGCACCGAGAGCATCGTCGGGCTCGACAGCGGGACCGCCGTCTTGCTCGACGCGTCGCCGTTCAGGTCGTACTTGTAGATCGCGATGTCGGGCGACGCCGTCCCGACAGAATTGACGATCGTCTTCAGCTCGCTGTCGCTCTGGGCGTCGCTCTCGTTGAAGCCGAGGTCGAGATACTGGATGAACGACCGGCTCGGGCTGCCATGCTCGACGGTCAAGCTCGTCACCTGGAGTTGGCTCGGTTGGTCAGGGGTGAAGACCTGGTTGGCGAAGGTCACGTTGGGACTCTTCGGCGCCCCCTGGAGGTTGCCGGCGGCGTCGAGGCCGATGCTGTAGAAGGAATAGGTGTGCGACTGACCGTCCGTGAGACCTTGATAGGCGATCGTCGAGTGGTAGTGGCCGCTGGCGTCGGCGAAGCCGGCGGGGATGGCATAGGGTCCGACTTCCTGATAGGTTCCGCCGTCGATCGAGACGAAGACCTCGAAGTAGGTCAGCGCGGCGCCGCCGGGATCGGAGCCGGTGAGGTCGAGGGTGAAGGCGCCGGTCGTGCTATTGACCGTGCTGGGGTTGGTGCCGGTCGTGGGGTTGACGGCGGTGACCGGCGGCGTCAGGTCGGGGAGATAGGTGCTGGCCTCGATGAGCGGGGACTTGTTCTCGACGTTGCCGGCGAGGTCCGTGGCGAGGCTGTAGAAGGAATAGGTGGTGTTGCTCGCCCCGGTGTAGGTGGCCGTGGGATTGGCCGCCGGGACGGTCGTCCACTTCGACCAGCCCCCGCCGTCGATCGAGACGAAGATGGTATAGCTGGCGACGCCCGAGGCCGGGCCGCCATCGGCCGCGTTGGGATCCGAGCCGGTGACCGCGACGGGGAAGCTGAGGCTGGTCCCGCGAGACGGCAACGGGTTGACCTTGCTGATCGGCGGCGTGGTGTCCATCAGCCAGGTGGTGGAGGCGGTCCCCGTGCCGGACGGCCCGTACTGCGGCAGGATGTCGGCGGCGTTGACGGTGAGCTCGTACGCGCCCGGTGCGACGGTCAGGGTCGAGAGGCCGCCGATCGCATAGGTGTCGCCGGAAACGAGGCTGAGGGAGACGCCGCTGTTGATCAAGTTGGACCCGCCGTCGTCGGTCAGCGTCAAGGCGCCCGGGCTCAGGTTGCTGGCGTTGATCGGCTCGCTGAAGGTGACGTCGACCGACGAGACGGCCGAATTCCGCGGGTTGGGCGAGATCGCGGCGATCGAGGCGATGGTCGGGCTGGGATCGTCGATCACATCGTTGACGGTGCCGGTGGCGCTCCTGTAGTCGAGGTTTCCGGAGAACGTCCAGGTGTCCGTGTAGCTGCCCGCGTCGATGTGGGTGGTGCCGCCGAGATCCAGCAGCGCGTCGAGATTTGCCGGTGTGGGCGACTCCACGCCCGTGGCCGTCCCGGTCGCGGTGTGCGGCCGGCCGTCGATCGTGACGCTGTAGGGGGTGACCGTGATGATCGCCGCGGCCTTATCGACCGTCAACGTGCCGTCGGTCAGCTCCACGGTGTAGTCGCTGAGCTGGCCCGTGCCGTCGGACAGGGTGCCGGTGATGGCGTAGGTGCCGGCGTCGGCCGTGTCGGTGTCGCCGATGCTGCTGTAGGCGATGCTCAGGGTCTGGCCGTTGACCCCGGTGTCGATCGTGGTCCCGAGGTCCGTCGCCAGGTCGGCCGCCTTGCCGTAGGTCTGGCTGTCGTCGGCGATCGTGATGGCGAGCGGTGCGCGGCCCATCGTCTGGCTGAGGACGTTCGACGTGCTGCCCACGTTGTCGGGATCGCCGCCGTAAACGGCCGTGATCGCGTAAGGAGTGCCGCTCACGGGCAACGACCTCGTTGTGAAGGTGGCCACGTCCTGGCCGTTCACCACGCCGAGCATGCCCGTGCCGATCAGATCGGCCGAGTTGACCGGCCCGGAGTAGAAGTCCACCGGTCCCGTCGCATCGCCCGGGCCCGTCACGATGGCCGTGAACGTCACGGACTGGCCGTAGACCGCGGAGGGCGCCGAGGACTGGAGCGCCGTCGAAGTGCTGGCATTGGACACGGTGACGGAGAACTCGGCGGTCGTCGAGCCGCCGTAGTACTCGGCGATCGTCTCGTCGATCGTGTAGGTCCCCGCCGTCGCATACGCGTGGGCCAGGGAGAGGGGACCGGAAGTCGAGGGGGAGAATGTCGAGGTCTGGCCGTCACCCCACTGGACCGTACTGGTGAACGGGCCGCCGCCGGCGACGGCGAGCGTCCCGAGATCGATCGCCGTGCTCACGCCCGTGTAGACGCCTTGCGAGTTGCCGTTGGCAGTCAGGACCGGCGGGACGTCATCGGAGGTGATCACCACGTCGGACGAATCCCAGCCGACGTTGGGGTCGATGACCGTGTAGGTCAGCGTGTAAGTCCCGGCGTTGCCCGGGGTGAACGTGAAGGTCGAGCCGGTCCCGTCGGCGATCTTCTGGCCGGATGACGCGACCACGTGCCAGTCGTCGATGTAGGTCGTCGCCCGAGGGGTCGAGGAACGAGCCGGTCAGGGTGACGCTCGACCCCTCGTTCGACCGTCTGGTCCGGGGCCGGCCGAGACGTCCAGCGACGGGCTGGCCGGCATGATGATCGCGGTGCCCGACCCGTAGACGATCGTATCCTGAGGCTGGGCCTCGATCATGTCGTCGCCCGTGCCGGCGATGATCGTGTCGTCGCCCGAGCCGGCGTAGATCGTGTCGCCGAGGCCGGGCGTCGTGGGGATCGCCGCGGTGGTCCCGGCGGCGAAGGTGTACATGAAGAGCTCGTAGTCGCCGGTCAACGGCTGGTGCAGTGCCGTCGAATTGGGGGAAGAGGTCACCATCACGTAATAGGTGCCCGTCGTGGGAAGGGTCAGGTCGATGATCGTGGAATCGGTATCCTGGAACGAGTCATCGTTGGAGGCGATCATCTGGCCGCTCGAGTTGTAGATGACCAGGTAGGTGTCGAAAGGGCCCTGGTTGTAGTCGGTCGGCGAGGTGCCGGCAGGCGCCACCGACCGCGTGAGCAGGGCGGACATGAGCTGGAAGTTGATCAAGGTGCCGGCCTGGGCGGTGAACGAATAATAGTCGGTGTTCGATGCTCCGTCGGTCTCCCCGAGGTATCCGACGACGTCGGCGGCGGTGACGTCGAAGAC
Organism: uncultured Planctomycetota bacterium; assembly: GCA_963777695.1. GTDB lineage: Bacteria > Planctomycetota > Planctomycetia > Isosphaerales > Isosphaeraceae > CAVZRC01. The sequence goes on along the minus strand of CAVZRC010000004.1, from coordinate 1,838,030 downwards.
CATGTCGGCGTTGACGCCCTCGAGGTCGGTGTCGGGCACGACCAGCGGCTCGAGCGCGATCGGCTGGGCGTCGGCCATCGAGTAATGCGGAGTGATCTCTTCGTTGGTCGGTGAGCCATCCTCGCCATAGGACAAGTGCGATCGCCTCCCGTTCGCCGAAGAACGGCTCGTTGATCGCATCCTCGAGCGTCGCGTTCACCGAGGCACCGGAGGCCATGATGTGCAGGATCGTCTCGTTGGCATCGGTCGGTCCGGGATAAGGAGGATTGTAGAGGTCGGGGTTGACCCCGGTGTAAATGCCCCGAGCCGATCGGTCCGTAAGAGTCGGCGTGCTCGAGGCCGGAGAGGTGCCCCAGTTCGTGCGCGGCGATGGTGGCCGAGAGGCCGATGAAATCGGCGCTGGTGGCGGCGGGCTCGCCGGGACCGCCCAGGAAGTTATTGACGTTGACCCCGGCCGGAATCGGGGGGGATGACTGACCAGGCCGTCCGCGGTGAGTGTCGTCGTGCCCGAGATGTCGAGATCGCGCCAGTCGATCTCGGTCGCGATTCCCCCCTCGAGGCCGACCAGCACCGGGTCGTTGAAATCGATCGTGGTGTAGGGCCCCGACTGCGGCCGTGTCTGCGTGAAGACGTACGAGAAAGCGGAATAGTCGGCCGCGATCTGCGACTGGATCGCGTCGCGCTCGGCCTGAGTATAGAAGTGCTGGCCAGGGAGCTCGTAAGTGTCGAAGTCGAGATAGATGGTGCGGGTGACGGCCCCTTCGATGAGGTTATTGCCGCCCACGCCGACGAGCACGTCGTCGCCGCCGCCCCCGATCAATGTGTTGTCGTTGGTATTGCCGATGATGGTATCGTCGTACGAGCTGCCCAGCACGCTGTCGATCGCGAGCGGGTCGGCCAGGGTCAAGGTCAGTGCGCCGTCGTTGAGCGTGGCCGGCATCACGGCCTGGGGCCCGGACTGGCTGAGATTGATCGAGATCCCGGCGGGGGCCTGCGAGAAATCGAGCCCGGCGACGGCTCCGCCCGGGGGCTCGAAGATCGGTCTGGCTGCCGCTCGAGCTGTCGTTGAAGGCGAAGGTATCGCCCCCGCCGCCGCCCACCAGCGAGTCGTTGCCCGCGCCGCCCTCCAGGGTGTCGGGTCCTCGCGAGCCGATCAAGGTGTCGTTGCCCGTCCCGCCCTGGAGGATGACGCTCGCCCGAGAAGCCCGAGGCGTCGAGCGTGAAGTCGCCCGGGCCGGCCGCCAGGATCGCGTCCTGGAAACCGCTGATGCTGGAGACCGAGGCGGGCAAGCTCCCGCCCGAAGTCGAGAACGTCGTGTTGGTGAGCGTCATGTTCGTCGAGCCGTAGAACATCAGCCACGAATCGAACCCGCCGCCGCGCAAGACGTCGTCGCCGCCGCCGCCGGAGATCGTGGCATTGCCCGTCCCGCCGGAGATCGTGCTGTCGCCGGTGCCGCCGAAGATCAGGTCGTCGCCCGAGCCGCCCGTGATCGAGTCGTTGCCCGTGCCGGCCGCGATCGTGGTGTCGCCCGTCCCGCCGAAAATGATGTCGTTGCCGTAGCCGCCGAGGATCAGATCGTTGCCGCTCCCGCCGGTGATCGTGCTCGACAGGTTGCCGGCGATCAAGAGGTCGTTGCCCGAACCGCCCACGATCGACTCGGCGCCGTACCCGCCGGTGATCGTATCGTTGCCCGAGCCGCCGTAGATGATGTCGTTGCCCGTCACCACCGGTGATCGTATCGTTGCCCGAGCCGCCGGTGATCGTATCGTTGCCCGAGCTGCCGGGAGTCGAGTCCGACGCCGGGCTGCCGAAGATGAGGTCGTTGCCCGACCCGCCCACGATCGAGTCGCTGCCGCTGCCACCCGTGATCGTGTCGTTACCCGTGCCGCCGTAGATGATGTCGTCGCCCGAGCCGCCCGTGATCGTGTCGTTGCCCGAACCTCCGAAAATGATGACGTCGCCCGTACCGCCGTAGATCGAGTCGTTGCCCGTACCCCCCGTGATCGTGTCGTCGCCCGAGCCGCCCGTGATCGTGTCGTCGCCCGTACCACCGATGATCGACACGTTGCCCGTGCCGCCGTCGATCGAGATATTGCCCGAACCGCCGACGATGAGCGCGGCGGCGGAATTGCCGTAGATGATGTCGTTGCCCGAGCCGCCGACGATCGACTCGCGGCCCGTCCCGCCGGTGATCGTCGTGTTCCCGGTCGTGGCATAGATGATATCGTTGCCCGAACCGCCGACGATCGACTCGTGGCCCGAGCCGCCCGTGATCGTCGTGTTGCCGGTCGTGGCGTAGATGATGTCGTTGCCCGAACCGCCCTTGATCGTGTCGTGGCCCGAGCCGCCCGTGATGGTCGTGTTGCCCGTGGTCGAATAGATGATGTCGTTGCCCGAGCCCCCGACGATCGTGTCGTGTCCCGAGCCGCCGGTGATCGTGGTATTGCCGGTGGTGGCGTAGATGATGTCGTTGCCCGAGCCGCCCACGATCCAGTCGTGTCCCGAGCCGCCCGTGATGGTGGTGTTGCCGGTGGTGGCGTAGATGATGTCGTTGCCCGAGCCGCCCACGATGAGTCGTGTCCCGAGCCGCCGGTGATCGTGGTATTGCCGGTGGTGGCGTAGATGATGTCGTTGCCCGAGCCGCCCACGATGCAGTCGTGTCCCGAGCCGCCGGTGATCGTCGTGTTGCCGGTGGTGGCGTAGATGATGTCGTTGCCCGAGCCGCCCACGATCGAGTCGTGTCCCGAGCCGCCCGTGATGGTGGTGTTGCCGGTGGTGGCGTAGATGATGTCGTTGCCCGAGCCGCCCACGATGCAGTCGTGTCCCGAGCCGCCGGTGATCGTCGTGTTGCCGGTGGTGGCGTAGATGATGTCGTTGCCCGAGCCGCCCACGATACAGTCGTGTCCCGAGCCGCCCGTGATGGTGGTATTGCCGGTGGTGGCGTAGATGATGTCGTTGCCCGAGCCGCCGACGATGGAGTCGTGTCCCGAGCCGCCGGTGATCGTGGTGTTGCCGGCGGCGGCGTAGACGAGGTCGTTGTCGTCGTTGAGCCTGACGTTGTCGCCATTGGACGAGGCGATGTACTCGCTAAACTTGCCCTCGAGGATCACCACATCGTTGCTGGGATCGACGACCTGCGTCTGGCCCGACTCCAGGCCGAGGTTGATGGTGATCGGCTGTGTGGCGGTCGAGAAATCGAGCGTATTGGTCCCGCTGCCACCGATCACGAGCGGGTCGGAGCCGGGATTGATCTGGAAGGACGTATTCCCCGAGCCGCCGACGAGCGTGTCGTCGCCGCCGTTGGAGACGAGCGTGTCGTCGCCGGACCCGCCGACCAGGCTGTTGGCCCCCGAGCCGGCCACCAGCAGGTCGTTGCCCGCGCCGCCGATCAGGGTCACGTTCGACCCCGTGCTGATGAGCTGGACCGGGGTCGTATCGGTGCTCGGGTCGATCACCGTGTCGTCCGCGCCGGTGATCAGCACGACCGTCTGGTCCGCGCCCGTCGCGGGGGCGATCGTGATCGTGGAATTCGACTGGCTGATGACCATCAGCACTGCGCTGTCGGTCTCCATGCCACCGTCGCTGTCGGTGACGATCGCCGTGGCGACGTAGGTTCCGATCGGGAACTCGTAACTGATCACGGGCCCTGTCGCCAAGCCCGAGCCCGTGAGGGAACTCGTGGATGTCTCGATGACAGACGCGACACCGTTGATCGTCTGGGTGACGGTCCAGTCGACCGTCACCGTGGCGACCGGGTCCAGATCGGTCACCTGGCCCATCAGATTGATCTGGGTGAACTTGCCTGGCGTGATGCTGCTCGTGATCTGGATCGTGACGGGGACCGTGTTCACCACGAGGGATGTCCCGGCCGAGGCGGTGTTGACACCATCCGACACGGAGACCTGGATGGCGTAGCTGCCCCCCGGCAGCCCGGCCGAGGGGTACGGGTACGCGTGCGGGGCAGAGTACGTGTACAAGCCCGGGGTCGTCGGCGACGGCAGGACCTGGCCGGCGAGTTCGCTCAGGACGGTCGGGGTCGAGCCGTCGCCCCAGTCGATCGTCACGGTGTACGAGCTGAGCGCGTCCGGGTCGGTGAACTGGCCGTCGAGCGCGATCGTGTCGCCCTCGTTGGCGGTCGTCTCCGACAGGCTCAGGTCGGCCGCGGTGAACTGCGGGGCGACCTTGTTGACGGTGACGCTCGCCGACGCATAGCCAACCTGGCCACTCGGGCTGGTCACCGAACCGACGATCGTATCATCCTCGGACTCGACCCCGGCGGGATTGTTCAGGTACTCATGGGTTGTCGAGAAGGTGTCCTGGCCCATGGCGAGGACGATCGTGGTCGGCGCGGAGCCGTCGCCCCAGTCGAGCGTGACCGAATCGTCGTCGATCCCGTCGGGGCTGACGATCGTCCCGCTGACGCTGACCGTGCCCCCCTCGACGATGCTGGACGACGACAGGATCAGCCCGGGCGCCGCGAAGGCCGGCGCCGGGTTGCTGATGGCGAGGGTCGTCTGGGCGAAGGCGGACTCGCCGGCGGGGTCCGTCAGGGTCACGCCGATCGTGTACGAGCCGGACGCCGGGTCGGTCGTGTACTGGTGCGGCGCGGCGAAGGCGTAGGACCCGACCGGGAGGTCGATGACGGTGTCCGGGGACCCATCACCCCAGTCGATCGAGGCCGTGAGAGTCGCCGACGGGTTGGCGTCCATGAACGTGCCGCTCAGGATCACCGAGTCGAACGAGGCTGTCGCGTAGGTCGTCTCCGAGGACAACGAAAGGGTGTCGGTGGGCTGATAGAGGTCGACGGCGCCGGCCGCGGCCGCGCCCGCGATCAAGGCCCCGTCGTCGAACCCGACCGCGGTCCCGAGCGCATCGCCCGAAGTGGGCGTGGGTTCCTGCACGGCGCCGATCGCCTGGCCGAAGGTCGGGCTCGTCGGGTTGGCGTCGAAGAGGTAAGCGGCCCCGGCGTCGATCACTCCCAGGGTGGCCCCCGGGGCGCCGACCAATGCCGTATCCTCCGTGCCGGCCACCGAGGCTCCGAAGTTGCCGCCACCGCCATCGGGCTGGACGAACGTCGTGAGCAACGTCGATGTCCCGGCGGTCGCGGGCGGGGCATAGAGGAACGCCGCACCGGCACCGCCGTTGTCGTCCGGCGAACCGATGAGGATATTGGACCCGACGGACGCGACCGCCGAGCCGAATCCGATCGTCGTCGACGCGTCCGAGTTGGCGATCGACGTGATCGGATCGCCGGTCGTGCCGTCGAACAGGAAGACGCCGCCGACCGCGCCCGCGAGGCCGACCGTCGGGGCCCCGACGATCACATCGTTGCCGTCCGCCGCGACCGCCGCACCGAAATCCGAGCCGGGTTGCGACGTCGGATTCGGGATGTCGAGCAGCAGCGCGCCGAAATTCGACCGGGTCGTGTCGCCCTCGAACACGTAGGCCGCGCCCGTGCCGCCTTCCTGGCCGGGCGCGCCGACCAGGATATCCGTGTTGGTCGCGCCGACCGCGGCGCCGAAGTGTGCATTGGTCAAGGCGCCGGCGTCGGGGATCGTCAAGGTCGCCAGCAGGTCGCCGAAGGTCGTGCCCTCGGCATTGGCGTCGAACACGTAGACCACGCCGTCGCCCGTCCCGGAAAGCGAGCTGCCGGGTGCCCCGACCACCAGGTCGTTGCCGACCACCGCCAGCGAGGCGCCGAACTCATCGCCGGGCTCGGGGTTCGGGTCGGCGAAGACGTGGATCAGCGAGCCGTATGCGTAGGTCGAGATCGACTCGTTGGCCGTGGTCACGCCGTCGTAGAGGTAGACCGCGCCCGTCCCGTGGTCCGACGGGGCGCCGATCGCGACGTTGCCGTAGTTCGCGGCGACGGCCTCGCCGAATCCGTCGCCGGGCGAGGGCGTCGTGTAGGTCAGCGGGGGCGCGAACGCGTCGGGGGTGAAGACCGGCGGCACGTCGACGACCGTGACCGTGGCGGTCGCCGTGCTGATCCCGCCGAAGCCGTCATTGACGGTCAACGTCACGGTATCGGTCTTCACGGCCTTGTAGGTGTGGGTCGGCGCGGGCCCCGTCGCCGTCGCGCCGTCGCCGAACGACCAGGTGTAGGTGAGCGGATTGCCGCTGGGGTCGGCCGAGTTCAGGCCGCTGAACGGGATCGCGGCCCCCACGTTGACTTGAATGTTCGTGAACCCGATGACGGCCGTCGGCGCGAGCTCGACGCCGAATGCCTGGGAGAATTCCGAGGTGTCGCCGCCGGGGTCGGTGGCCGTGGCCGTCACGAACTGGCCCCCGCGGGAGGGCGTCGGGAACTGGAAGGTGAAACTCACGTTGCCCGTCGCGTCGGTCGTGACGGATGCCGAGCCGAGGACATACCGGCCCTCGCCGTATCCGGACGCGTTGAGCGACGACAGCGTGTAGAAGTCGATCGCGAAGGTCGTGTCGGGCGTGCTGTCCAGGGTACCGGTCACGGCCGTCACGCCGCCCCCGCTCGCGGCCGCGGTGATCACCGGAAAGTTCTGGTAGTCATTGGGGCCGGCATGTGGGACCGAATCGTTCAGGGTGACGCCGTCGCCCCCCAAGTCGATCCCCAGCCCGGTGTTGGAGAAGATCGCGTTGAGGCGGATCGCGTTACCGGTCCCGGCCGTCGCGTTGACGTCCACGCCGATCCCCGTGGAGAACGCGATGATGTTCCCCGCGCCGGCGGCCGTGCCGCCGATGGTGTTGCTGGAGGAACCGCCGTCGATCTGGATACCGTTGCCGTTGCCGAACGGGAGCGAGCCGGTAATGTCGGTGCCGATCAGGTTGTTCTCGACGAGTGCGCCGGTCGTGCCCGCGTAGAGCCCGATGCCGGCGGTGGGATTGGCCGAGATGATGTTCCGGTCGCCCGTCGCCGTCCCGCCGATCGTGACGTCGGGGGTGCCGTCCACGATCACGCCGAAGGTCCCATTCCCCAGGGCCGCCTTGCCGGTAACGTCGGTGCCGATGCGGTTGCCCAGGATCGCGACGCCCGTCGTGCCGGTCCCGGCGATCGACACGCCCGCCTGTGCATTGGCCGAGATCACGTTGCCCTCGCCCTGCGCCGTGCCGCCGATGGTCACGCCCGACGGGTCGATCGACACGCCGGAGCCGGTGTTGCCCAGCGGCTTGGTCCCGGTCTGGTCCGTGCCGATGAAGTTGCCCTGGATCACGGTGTTCGCGGCGGCGGCGGCGATGTCGATGCCGTCGCCCAAATTCCCGGAGATCACGTTGACGGCGAGGGCGGCCCCCCCACCGATGGTGGCACCCGTCCCGCCCGCGATCACGATGCCGGCGGTCAGGTTGCCCACCGCGGCCGTGCCCTCGACGTCGGTGCCGATCAGGTTGCCCGCCACCTCGGTCCCTGCCGTGGACGAGCCGGTGACCTGGACCCCTTCCGCGTTCCCCGAGATGAAGTTACGACCCCCGGCCACCGGTCCGCCGATGGTACTGGATGCGGAACCGTCGTCGATCAGGACGCCCGCCCCCCGGTTGCCGATGGCGAGCGTTCCGGTCTGGTCGAGCCCGATCAGGTTGCCCTGGACGAGGGTGCCACGGGAATCGTCGATTTCGACACCGTTGGCGACGTTGCCGGAAATCAGGTTGCCCGAGCCCATCGACGTCCCGCCGATGAGGACGGACGAGCTCAGATCGACATACACGCCGTCGCCGCCGTTGGCCAGTGCGGCGGTGCCGACGGCGTCGGTGCCGATCCAGTTGCCGGCGACCACGTTGGCGTTGGCGTCGATGTCATCCACGCCATCGGCTGCGTTGGCGGAGATCACATTGCCCGCACCGGCGGCCGTGCCGCCGATGGTGTTGCCCGTCCCGCCATCGAGGATCGCGACACCGGCCTCGCCATTGCCCATGGCCTGGGTCCCGGTGGCATCGATGCCGATGTAGCTGCTCTCGATGAGATCGTCGTTGCCGGTCACCTCGATCCCATAGTTGCTGAAGCCGCCGACGATCAGGCCCTTGACGGTGATGTCATTGCCCGTGATCGTCAAGCCGTTGGGGTCAGCTCCCGCGCCGGCACCATCCAGCTCGATCAAGGGCGTGCGGGAATACCCGGGCTGCGTCGTGCCGTCGATGGTCACCGGTGCGGTGATCGCCGGTAGCGCCGACAGGACGTCGATCGTCTGCTGGCCGGTGCCGAAGGCGAAGGCGATCGTGCTGGGACCGCCGTGTGCGTCGGCGTTGTCAATCGCGTCGCGGAACGAGCCCGCGCCGGAGTCGGCGATACTGGATACGGTATAGACCGGCGGGATATAGTGGCGCCGAAGTCCTCGTCCGAGAACCGTGCGCCACTCGAGGTGATGATTGAGAAGGAACCCGAGGCCGGGGCCGTCTGAACGTAGCCCGCCTGGAGCACGTCCACGATCGTGTAGGTGCCTGGCGCCAGGTTGCTGAACGAGTAAAGGCCGTTCGAGTCGGTCGTGACCGAGGCGATGATCTGGTTGGAACCGTTCAGGACCTCGACGGTCCAGCCCGAAAGGCCGAGATCGTTCGCGTTGAGGACACCGCTGTCGTCGAGGTCGTTATAAACCTCGCCGCTCACGGTGGCGAGCTGAAAATCCCCGAAGTTCAAGCTGGTGGAGTTCTGGCCCTCGGCGGCAGTCACGCTGTAGGTCGCCGGCGCCGTCGTCTGGACGTAGTCGCTCCGGGGCACTTCTTCGACCGTGTACGTACCTGGTCCGACGCCGGTCAGCGTGTAATTGCCATTCGCGTCGGTCTGGGCGCTGGCGACCACGCTGTCTGCGCTGTTCAGCAGGTCGATCGTCCAGCCGGAGAGGCCCTGATCGCCGGAGGCGTACGTCCCGCTGCCGGTGACGTCATTGAATACCTCGCCGCCGACCGTGACCGGCACGAACTCGCCGAAGTTCACGGTGTCGGCCTGGCCGTTGTCGTCGGTGAGCGTCACGCTGGCCGGGGACGTGGCGACATATCCCGACTGCGACACGACCTGAACCGCGTAGGTCCCCGGGAGCAAGCTGGTGAAGGAGTAATCGCCGCTGGAGTTGGTCGTCGCCGTGGCGATGACGGCGTTCGAGCTGTTGAGGAGCTGGACCGTCCAGCCGCTGAGGCCCGGCTCACCGCTCTCGAGGGTTCCGTCGCCGTTGAGATCGTTGAACGCCTCCCCGCCGATCGACGCCGTCGGATAGTCGCCGAAGTCTTCACCGGTGACCGTCTGGCCGGGCACGAGCGTGATGGTATAGGTGCCCGGAGAAGCAGGTTGGGTCTGGACATACCCGGATTGCACGACCTCGGACAACGTATATGTGCCCGCGGCGACGCCGGTCAAGGAAAACAGGCCATTGGCGTCGGTGGTCGTGGTGTAGGTCGAATTGGTCGCGGTATTCGTCAGATCGACCGTCCAGCCCGAGAACCCCGGGTCGCCGGTCGCGAACGACTCACTGTCGCTGAAGTCATCGTAGACCTCACCGCTCACGGCCGCCCCTTTGGAGATGATTGTCCCGTTGACCTGCTCGGTCTGGGCATAGAGGTGCAGGCCATCCAGGTTCAGGGTCGCACCGGCCGGCACGATCAATGTATTGACATAGAGGGCCTCGGGCGTGTTGCCGGGCGAGTTCTCCGCGTTGTCCACAAGTGAGACGTACGTGTTGGCGGACAGTTGGAGGGTACCGTAAGCGAAGTTGTTGATGAAGCCGGTGGGGCCGCTGCCGAGGTCCGCGCTCATCGCTTCGAGGAGCTCCGGCGCAGCCGCGGTCCCGGCCCCATTCAGCGTGACTGTGCCCTGCGGGTTGAAGAGGGCAGGGTTCTGCGTGTTTCCCAGCAGGTTCCCGCCGACGGTCAAGGAACTGCTGGGGGAGACCGTCACAATCGCCGAGCCATTGATTTGCAGGGACTCGGGGATATTGATGGTTCCACCGTTGCTGGCCGTGAGTGCGGTATAGCTTTGCAGCGTCTTGCTGCTGCCACCGCCTCCGAGGGTGACAATCCCCCCAGGAGTGTTCGCGACCAAGGATCCGTCGAAGACGACCGAGTCCCCGCTGTAATAGCCGCCAATCGATCCGCTGCCCCCCTGGATCGTGACGCCGCTACCGATCGTCAGCGTCGATGGTTTGTTCCCATTGTTCCCCAACGCATACAAGGCATCGCCCGTCGAGCCCCCGAGGAGCAGCGTCTGGCTGCCCGAAAGCGTCGGCTGGCTTCCTTCGAAGTACACCTGCGTGTTGAAAGTGTCGTTGTTCAGGTCGGTCGGGCCGATGATGCTGCCGCTGGCAAAGACGAGCTGATTGACGCCGAAGGTGCTGCCGGCGGCGATGAGCTCGCCGCCGGAGTCGACCTGGATCAGGGTGTTCGAGTAGTCGTTGCTGCCCAGATTGAAGGTCGAGCCGGTGGCAGTCATGGTCCCGTTGACCTGGATCTGCGTCGTCGTCTCGTAGCCGACCTCGAACACGAACGTGGCGCCGCTGCCGACGTTCAGCGCCCCGTTGTCAGTGATCGCCACATTCGCATCGATCTGGACGTTGACCTTGGGCGCCACGCTGAGCGTGGCGCCGGTCCGGATCGTGAACGCCCCGGTGAAGACATAGACCAGGTTGGCCGTCGAGGCGGTGCCGATCAAGATCAGGGAGAGGGACTGCCCAGTGGCGAGGCTACCGGCGAGGATCTCGATGGCCTGGAAATTGAGGTTGTTGGCCAGGTTGGGGATGTCCAGGGCCGGCACGTAGACGGGCAGGTTGAAGGCGTCGCCGGTCAGGTCGGTCGGACCGACGATGCTGCCGTTCTCCAGGACGAGCTGGTTGAGGTTGAAGGTGCTATTGGCTGGCGGTGAGCTCGCCGCCGGAGTTGACCTGGATCAGGGTGTTCGAGTAGTCGCTGCCGCCCAGATTGAAGGTCGCGCCCGTGGCGTTCATGGTCCCGTTGACCTGGATCTGCGTCGTCGTCTCATAGCCGACCTCGAACACGAACGTGGCGCCGCTGCCGACATTTAGCACCCCGTTGTCGGTGATGGCCTGGTTGTGCCGATCTGGACGTTGACCTTGGGCGAGATGCTCAGCGTGGCGCCGGTCTGGATCGTGAACGCCCCGGTGAAGACATAGACCAGGTTGGCCGTCGAGGCGGTGCCGATCAAGTTCAGGGAGAGGGACTGCCCAGTGGCGAGGCTGCCGGCGAGGATCTCGATGGCCTGGAAATTGAGGTTGTTGGCCAGGTTGGGGATGTCCAGGGCCGGCACGTAGACGGGCAGGTTGAAGGCGTCGCCGGTCAGGTCGGTCGGACCGACGATGCTGCCGTTCTCCAGGACGAGCTGGTTGAGGTTGAAGGTGCTATTGGCGGCGGTGAGCTCGCCGCCGGAGTTGACCTGGATCAGGGTGTTCGAGTAGTCGCTGCCGCCCAGATTGAAGGTCGTGCCCGTGGCGTTCATGGTCCCGTTGACCTGGATCTGCGTCGTCGTCTCATAGCCGACCTCGAACACGAACGTGGCGCCCGAGCCGACGTTCAACGCCCCGTCGTCGGTAATCGCCTGGTTGGCGCCGATCTGGACATTGACCTTGGACGAGACACTCAGCGTGGCGCCGGTCTGGACGGTAAAGGCTCCGGTGAAGACGTAGACCAGGTTGGCCGTCGAGGCAGTCCCGATCAGGTTGAGTGCAAGTGACTGTCCGGTGGCGAGGCTACCGGCGAGGATCTCGATGGCCTGGAAATTGAGGTTGTTGGCCAGGTTGGGGATGTCCAGGGCCGGCACGTAGACGGGCAGGTTGAAGGTGTCGCCGGTCAGGTCGGTCGGACCGACGATGCTGCCGTTCTCCAGGACGAGCTGGTTGAGGTTGAAGGTGCTATTGGCGGCGGTGAGCTCGCCGCCGGAGTTGACCTGGATCAGGGTGTTCGAGTAGTCGTTGCCGCCCAGGTCGAAGGTCGGGCCCGTGGCGTCCATGGTCCCGTTGACCTGGATCTGCGTCGTCGTCTCGTAGCCGACCTCGAACACGAACGTATCGCCGGAGCCGACGTTCAGCGCCCCGTCGTCAGTGATCGCCACATTCGCATCGATCTCGACGTTGACCTTGGGCGCCACGCTCAGCGTCGCGCCGGTCTGGATCGTGAAGGCTCCGGTGAAGACATAGACCAGGTTGGCCGTCGAGGCGGTCCCGATCAGGTTCAGGGAGAGGGCCTGCCCCGTGGCGAGGCTACCGGAGAGGATCTCGATGGCCTGGAAGTTGAGGTTGTTGGCCAGGTTGGGGATGTCCAGGGCCGGCACGTAGACGGGCAGGTTGAAGGCGTCGCCGGTCAGGTCGGTCGGACCGACGATGCTGCCGTTCTCCAGGACGAGCTGGTTGAGGTTGAAAGTGCTGCTGGACGCCGTGAGCTCGCCGCCGGAGTTGACCTGGATCAGGGTGTTCGAGTAGTCGTTGCCGCCCAGGTCGAAGGTCGTGCCCGTGGCGTCCATGGTCCCGTTGACCTGGATCTGCGTCGTCGTCTCGTAGCCGACCTCGAACACGAACGTATCGCCGGAGCCGACGTTCAGCGCCCCGTCGTCAGTGATCGCCACATTCGCATCGATCTCGACGTTGACCTTGGTCGCCGACGCTCAGCGTCGCGCCGGTCTGGATCGTGAAGGCTCCGGTGAAGACATAGACCAGGTTGGCCGTCGAGGCGGTCCCGATCAGGTTCAGGGAGAGGGCCTGCCCGCGTGGCGAGGCTACCGGAGAGGATCTCGATGGCCTGGAAGTTGAGGTTGTTGGCCAGATTGGGGATGTCCAGGGCCGGCACGTAGACGGGCAAATTGAAGGCGTCGCCGGTCAGGTCGTTCGGCCCGACGATGCTGCCGTTCTCCAGGACGAGCTGGTTGAGGTTGAAAGTGCTGCTGGACGCCGTGAGCTCGCCGCCGGAGTTGACCTGGATCAGGGTGTTCGAGTAGTCGTTGCCGCCCAGGTCGAAGGTCGTGCCCGTGGCGTCCATGGTCCCGTTGACCTGGATCTGCGTCGTCGTCTCGTAGCCGACCTCGAACACGAACGTATCGCCGGAGCCGACGTTCAGCGCCCCGTCGTCAGTGATCGCCACATTCGCATCGATCTCGACGTTGACCTTGGGCGCCACGCTCAGCGTCGCGCCGGTCTGGATCGTGAAGGCTCCGGTGAAGACGTAGACCAGGTTGGCCGTCGAGGCGGTCCCGATCAGGTTCAGGGAGAGGGCCTGCCCGCTGCTGAGGCTACCGGCGAGGATCTCAATGGCCTGGAAGTTGAGGTTGTTGGCCAGGTTGGGGATGTCCAGGGCCGGCACGTAGACGGGCAAATTGAAGGCGTCGTTGGTGAGGTCGGTCGGACCGACGATGCTGCCGTTCTCCAGGACGAGCTGGTTGAGGTTGAAAGTGCTGCTGGACGCCGTGAGCTCGCCGCCGGAGTTGACCTGGATCAGGGTGTTCGAGTAGTCGTTGCCGCCCAGGTCGAAGGTCGCGCCCGTGGCGTCCATGGTCCCGTTGACCTGGATCTGCGTCGTCGTCTCATAGCCGACCTCGAATACGAACGTGGCGCCGCTGCCGACGTTCAACGCCCCGTCGTCGGTAATTGTCCGATTCGCAGCGATATCGACGCTGGCGCCGGCGGCCACACTCAGGTTCGCCCCAGTGCCGATCGTCACGGAACCGATCGAGGAACTCCCGTCGCCGAGCGCGATCGAGCCGCTTCCGATGCTCAACGCGGTGTTTCCGTTGGTCGTCAGGCTCAGGGCGGCGTCGTTCGCACCTGTAAAATGAGTAACCGTTCCGCTGCTCGTCAGGTTGATAAATACGTTGTTGGACGAGTTGGGGACAACGCCACCCACCCAGTTACTGGCCGTATCCCAGTCGCCGCCTGCGGAGGCAATTGTGGTGTTCCACACGACTGTGGTGACCGGGACCTCGCCGAGGTCTTTTCCCGCGATGTTCGTCCCGCCGGTCGGGGTGATGGTGACCGGCGAGTTGGTCGCGATCCAGCCCGTTTGCTGGACCACTTCGAGCGTCCAGCTCCCGGGGCCAACGTTGCTGAACGCGTACGTGCCGCCTGAACCGGACGTGACTTGCAGGACCCGCGAACCCTGTACCAGCTCGACGGTCCAGCCCGAGAGGCCGGTGTCGCCCGAGACGAACGTGCCGCTATCGGTCGGATCGTCGAACACCTCGCCGCCGACCGTGACCGTCTGGAATTCGCCGAAGTCGAGGTTGTTGACGGTCTGCCCGCTGGACGCCGTCACCGAGAGCGTCCCCGAAGATGGCACCGTCGCCACATAGCCCGACAGCTCGGAGACGGAGATCTTGTACGAGCCGGGGACGACGTCGGTGAAGGAGTAGTCGCCGTTCGAGTCGGTTGTGGTCGTGGCGACCTGGTTGGACCCGCTCAAGAGGTTGACGGTCCAGCCGGATAGCCCGGAGCCGGCGGTTACCGTTCCGCTATCAGTGGGGTCGTTGTAGATTTCACCATCGAGGGTCGCCGGGGGCGGGTTGACCGTCTGCGGGATCGTGAAGCTGCTCGGATTGTAATTGGTGTCGCCGAGGTAGCTCGCTTCGATCTGCTGATTCGCCCCGACGCCGAGGGCCGACGTGGTGTAACCGGCCGAGCCCCCGCTCAAGGTCTCGGTGTCCAGCAGCGTCGAGCCGTCGAAGAACTCGACCTGCCCGGTCGGTGTCGCAAGGCCCGAGGCCGTGGATGTGGGCGAGACCGTCGCAGTGAACGTGACCGGATCGCCATAGTACGACGGGTCCTCCGACGACTGGAGGCCGGTCTTGCTACCACCCAGGTTGACGGTCTGGCTCAAGGCCGGGGTCGAACTGCTGCCGATGAAGTTGGGGTCGCCAAGGTACTGCACGACGATCGAGTGCGACCCGACCGCCAGGGTGGATGTGGTGAAGGCGGCCGAACCGTTGACGAGTGTCTCGGTGTCGATGGCGGTCGTGCCGTCGTAGAACGTGACCTGGCCGGTCGTGACACCCGCTCCCGGAGCGACTGCCTCGACGTCGGCGGTGAAGGTGACGGATTGGCCGTAGTCAGAGGGGTTGACCGACGATACGACACCGGCGGTCGTACCGGCCTGGTTCACGGTTTGGCTGAGGGCGCCCGTGCTGTTATCAAAGACGCCAGTCCCTGTAAAGACGGCCGTGATCGAATGACTGCCGACGCCTAACGTCGAAATGGTCAACGTCGAGGTCTCGCTCTGTCCGCTGCCGACGAGAATCGATCCGGTCCCGAGGTCCGTCGAGCCGTCATAGAACTCGACGCTTCCTGTCGGAACCAGCCCGCTCGTGTCGCCGATCGTGGCCGTGAATGTCACCGACTGGCCGTAGACCGATGCATTGACCGAGGAGCTGACGCTGGTGGCGGTGCTCAGGTAGGGGCTCTCGTCGGCACCGATGTCCACCGTGCCGCCGACGATTCGCGCGAAGCCAACCCCGCGCTGATCGGTGGTCACGCCGGCGGGTATCAAGGCATTGTTGCCGGCGTTGATCGCCGGGCTGCCGCGCAGCAGGGCCATGGTCTCGGTCGGGCCGCCGTAATTGCCCAGCGGCGCCAGCATCGGGTCGAGCGGCTGTGCGACGGTGCCGGTCAGGTCGGAGCCGACCCAGCCGGAGCTGCCGTCGGTCTCCCCGATCAGGTTGTTACCCTGAGAGGCAAAAGTTCCGAGGACGTCGGGCCCGCTGGCGGTCGCCGTATTCCCCGCCACGATCGTATTTTCGATCGTCACGGTGCCGTCCTCGTTGCCGATACCGCCGCCCGTGGCGGCGCTGTTGCCCGAAATCGTGTCATTGTCGGCCGTGAGCGTGCCCTGATAGACGAGAATGCCTCCTCCGGGGCCGGACGCGCTGTTGTTGGCAATCGTGCTGTTGGTAATCGTCAACACGCCTTGGTATACGGCAATCCCTGCTCCGCCGAACGAACCGACTGTATTGTCCTGGAACGTGCAGCCGGAGATCGAGCTGGTCCCGGTATTCGATATGGCGCCGCCGGTAGTACCCGCGAAGTTCCCCGTGAAATCGCAGTCGAGCAAGTCCATGGGACCCCCGACTTTGTTCGCGATCGCCCCTCCGTAGCTCGAGCCGTCATTGGCATCGAAGGTACAGTTGTCGCCGGTCAAAGTGCCTCTATTGAGGATTCCGCCTCCCGCATCAGCCGTGTTGCTTTTCAGCATGCTGCCGGTGAGCGTGGACACGCCCGAATTCCAGATGCCGCCGCCCTTGGTGGCGGAGTTGTCCTGGAACGTGCTGCCGTCGTCCGTGAGTGTGCCCGTGTTGACGATGCCGCCGCCGAAATTGCTGGCGGAGTTACTCGTGAACATCGAGTCCGTAAGCGCGATCGTGCCGCCTTGGATGTCCAGGGCCCCGCCGCCGTCGCCCCCGCTCGACACGTTCGAGGTGAACGTGGTGGTTGACACCGTGGTCGTGTCGCCGGCCCCCGATCCCGAATGGTCGTCACTGTAAATCGCCCCGCCACCCATCGTGGCGCTGTTGCCGGTGAACGTGCTCCCCGACACGATGACTCCGCTGCCGCTTGCCGACAGATCGTTTTCGATCGCTCCGCCGTGGCCGTCGGTCGCGGTGTTGTCGGCGAACGTGCCGCCCGACACGGCCAGGCTGCCGCCCGACTCGTTGAAATTATTGATCGCTCCCGCGAACGGCGCGGTGTTGCCGGTGAACGTGCTGTTCGTCACGGTCCCGTTCGACGACCCGTTGTCAATCGCTCCGCCAAAGCTGGTTCCGCTGTTGCCGGTGAACGTGCTTTCCGACAAAGCCATGGTCTCGAACGCAACCTGGATCGCTCCTCCACCCGAAGCGACGTTCCCGGTGAACGCGACGCCGCTCACCGTCAGGCTCCCGGAGGACGCTTCGATCGCACCGCCGCCGCCCGACGGCGCCATATTGCTGCTGAACGTGCCGCCCGTCACGACCAGGGTCCCGCCATCGCTATCGATCCCGCCGCCGCCGTAGCCCGAGACCGCCGATGCGGACGCCGTGTCCCCCGTGACCGTTGCTCCCGTCACCGTCAGATTGCCCGTGTTGTAGATGCCGCCGCCGTCGCTCGCGGTGTTGTCGGTGAAGAAGGTGCCGGTGAACTTGGCCGTGCCTGAACTCCAAGCGCCGCCGCCCAGGGTGGCCGAGTTATCCTCGAACGTGCTGCCGTCGTCTGTGAGTGTCCCCTTGTTATCAATGCCGCCGCCGTGGCTCGCGGTATTGTCGGCGATGGTGCAATTCGTCGCATTGGTGAGGGCCTCATTGAAGATGCCCCCGCCGTAAGTGCCGGCGGAGTTGCCGCTGACGGTGGTGTTGACCAGTGTGGTCGTGCCGCCGTATCTGTTGCCCACGCCACCACCGGTCAGAGTGGAGGAGTTGCCGCTGATCGTGCAGTTCGTCAGCGTGGTCTTGTCGCCATAGTTGGCCAGGCCGCCGCCGTTGTAGCCGACGGAATTATGGCTGATGTTGCAGCCGGTCAGTGTGGTCGTGCCATACTCGGATTGTAGGCCGCCGCCGCTGCCGAAGCCGGGGGAGGAGTTGCCGCTAATAATGCAGTCGGTCAACGTGGTCGTGTTACGGAGGAAGAGCATGCCGCCGCCGCCGCCGCCATGGTCGCCGACGGAGTTGTTGTTTACGGTACAGTCGGTCAGCGTGGTCGTGCCGTTAATGCTTTCCAGGCCTGCGCCGAAACCGTAGGTGACGTCGCTGCCGACGGAGTTGCCGCTGACCATGCAGTCGATCAGCGTGGTCGTGCCGCCCTTGCTGTACACCCCGCCACCGCTGTCAGCGGAGTTGCCGCTGACTGTGCATTCCGTCAAGGTGGTCGTGCCACCCAAGTTGGCCAGGCCGCCGCCGAGGTCGGCGGTGTTGCCGCTGATCGTGGAGTCGCTGACCGTGACCGTGCCGCTGCTGAGGGAGATCCCCGAGCCCGTGTTGTCCTCGATCGTACTGCCCGCGACGACGTTACCGATGGTGCCCGCGCCGGTGATCACGATGCCGTCGCCCGTGTTGTCGGAGATGACGTCGCCCATGCCCGCGGCCGCGCCTATCGTGTTGCCCGAGGCACCTCCTTCGATCACCACGCCGGTTGCGTTGCCCAGCGCAGCGGTGCCGAAGACGTTCGTGCCGATCGTGTTGCCCCCGACGATATTGTCAGCCGCGCCCGGGATGGTGGTGCCTCCACCGACGGCGGCCGACGCCGCATTGATGATGATCCCCGCGGTGAGGTTGCCCGAGATGAGGTTTCCCTCGAAGGCGTCGGCGGCCCCATCTTGCCCGTCGGTGCCGATCAGGCTCGACGACGCGCCCTCGATATCGATGCCGATATCGTTGCCCAGCGCCTTGGTGCCGGTGATGTCGGTGCCGATGTAATTGCCCTGGACGACGGTGCCATACGCACCATCGGGCTCCTCGAAGTTGGTGATGAGGATCCCGCCACCCTGGTTATTGGCGACGTTGGCGATGATGTTCCGCGCGGCGGCGACGGAGCCGCCGATCGTGGTGTCGGGCGCCGAGTCGACCACGATGCCGTCATTCAGGTTTCCGAAGCCCGCAGCCGTCTCGCCGTCGGCGCCCAGGCCGATGATATTGCCGGCGATCAGGGTGCCGGCGGCGGAGGCATACGGCCCGCGCTGATAGTCGCCGTAGATGAAGATGGCCGTATTGAATCCGTCGCCTCCGCCATCCAGGACGTTCCCGGCCCCGGCCACAGTCCCGCCGATCGTGTTGCCGGGCGAGAGGTTGATCGAGATGGCATCGTCGAGATGGTTACCCATGGGCACCAGCCCGGACGCGTCGGTGCCGATGAAGTTGCCGGCGATCAGGTTGGCGGTCGTCGGCGCGTTCGAGTTGGCCGGTGTGGAGATGAAGACGCCGCGGTCGCCATTGCCGCCGATGACGTTCCGCGCCGCGGCGGTCGTCCCGCCGACGGTATTGTCCGACGCGCCGCTGGTGAGCCAGACCCCGGCCAGTCCGTTGCCCACCGCGGCGGTCCCGGCGGCGTTCAGGCCGATATAATTGCCCGCGATGAGGTTGCCCGTGACGGGTGAGCCGGTCAGCAGGATCCCGTTCCCGGTGTTTCCAGAGATCGCGTTCAACTGAAGGCTCGGCATGATGCCGTTCGCCGGGTTCGCCCCGATCGTGTTGTTGGTCGCGCCGGCTCCGAGATCGATCCCCGTCCCGTTCGGGATGGCGAATTGACCGCTCGCGTCGGTGCCGATCAGGTTGCCGGCGAACTGATTGTTGCTGGCCCCCGAGTTCACCATCTTGATCCCCGCATCGGGGTTGCCCGAGATCAGGTTCCCTTCCGCGACGTAGTCGCTCCCATGGAGCGGGTTGACCCCCACGTAGTTCCCGGCCGCCGAGACGATGAAGACCCCCGCTCCGTCCGGATTGGGCATCGCCGCGGTCCCGGCGGCGTTGGTGCCGATCCGGTTGCCCGCGATCACGTTCCCGGTCGTCGTCGCATCGGCGAGGTTGACCCCGTCTCCCGTGTTCCCCGAGATCAGGTTCCCTTCGCTGCCGTCGTTGACGAAATCGCCGTCGGTGCCGATCAGGTTGTTCTGGGCGCCTCCATAAATCACCACGCCGCCGTAGATGTAATGACCATTGGGGTAGTAGATCCGACCCGACGCCGAGCCGTTGCCCAGCGCCACCGTACCCGTGATGTCCGGCCCGATGTCATCCCCCTGGACGATGTTGCCGGCCGTGGCGGCCCCGGTGATCACCAGGCCGCCGAGCCCTTGATTGCCCGAGATGACGTTGTGCGCACCACCCTGGCCGCCCCCGATCGTGTTATTGCTGCCGCCGCCCTGGATCAGGATGCCGTCCTGGTGGTTGGCCAGGGCCGCGGTGCCGGCGGCGTTCGTGCCGATCAGGTTCCCCACGACCACGTTGCCCGTCGTGCCGGCTCCGTTGATGTCGATGCCGGCGCCGGTGTTGCCCGAGATGACGTTGCCGGCCCCGGTCCCGGGCGTGGCGGCGAGGCCGCCGACCGTGTTGCCCGTGGCCCCGCCCTGGATCAGGACGCCGTTGCCGCCGTTGGCCAGGGCGGACGTCCCGGCGGCGTTGGTGCCGATTCGGTTGCCTTCGACGATATTGCCCGCGGTGGTCCCATCTCCGCTGAGCAAGCCGCTGAATTGCGGCGCTTGAGTCAACAAGGGCGCGTCAACCAGCAGCGGCGCCGAAGAGTTCGACGGCTGGCCGTTATCCAGGAACAGGTCCGCGACCCAGGAGGATTCGCCCGAGCCGTAGGGAGAGCTACCCGGACTGGACTCCCACAGGACTCCGTATCGCTGATTTCCGCCATAGGTGTCGCTGTCGTAGCTTCCAACATTGAACTTGAGCTGCGATCCCGGCCCAGCCGGCACGTCTCCCGGGGCGTTCACGGTATTGATCAGGCTGAGCGGGACGTCGAACTCCATCGCATACCCGCCCGAGATCAGGCCGGTTTGGACCGACCACTCGGAGGTGGTGATCCCGGCGCCCGTGAGGGCCTTGTCGCCCAGGACGTCGGACAGGATCTGGAAAGCGCCCGTATCTCCGGTGCGGTTGGAGGACGTGAAGCTGCTGTCATTGGGGTCGCCGCCGATGAACAGCTCCATATCATCATTATAGATCGGTGAAGCAGGGTTGGGGTTGGCGACGATGATGTTGTCGCTGACTCGAAAGCCGATGTACAGGTCGGTATTGGTATAGGCCGCGAACATCTCGTAGCTGTACTGCGTGTCGGAATTGACCGACCCGAAGTCGAACTCGCCGGGGTTGGTGACGCCGAGGAAGCTGACGAAGAGGCCCTGTCCGAACCCGGAGCCGGAACCGGAGCCGTCGAGGGAGACCCCATCGCCGCCGTTGCCAGAGACGACGTTGCCGGCGCCCGAGGCGGTGCCGCCGATCGTGTTCTGACTGCCGGAATCGACCGCGATCCCCTCGTCGGTGTTGCCCAGCGCCGGGGCGCCGGCACTGTTGGTGCCGATGACGTTGCCCACGATCGCGTTCTGATTCGACTGGTCATATAGATGAATGCCGTTCAAGGCATTCTTGGAGATGATGTTGCCGGCCCCGGCGGTCGTCCCGCCGATCGTGTTGCCCGACGCGCCGACGAGGGCGACGCCATCGCCGGAGTTGGGGATGCCGGCGGTCCCCGCGGCGTTCAAGCCGATCCGGTTGCCTGCGACGAGGTTGCTCGTGGCCGCGACGATCTCGATCCCCGTGAAGGCGTTGCCCGAGATAACGTTCCCGGTGCCCGACGCGGTGCCGCCGATCGTATTGTTGCTGGCGAAGACGTCGATGCCGTCGCCGCCGTTGGCCAGCGCCGTGGCCCCGCTGGAGTTGGTGCCGATGAAGTCGCCGGCGACCACGTTGTCGGACGAGCCCGCGCCGGTGATCTCCACGCCGTTGCTGGTGTTGCCCGAGATGAGGTCGCGCTGGTCGGCGTCGGCGGGGCCGTAGACGGTGTTGACGCCGATCCAGTTGCCGGCGGCGCCGTTCTGGATAAACACCCCATAGCCGCCGTTGGGCAACGCGGCGGTGCTGGCCGCGTTCGTCCCGATCTCGTTGCCGGCGATGACGTTGCCGGTCGTGCCCGTGCCGGTGATGTTGACGCCATAAAGGTGGTTTCCCGAGATGACGTTGCGCTCGAGGGCGTCGTTCGCCGCGCCGTCCTGGCCCGAGGTGCCCACCAGGTTGCCGGTCGAGCCCTTCTCGATGAAGACCCCATCGTAGGTGACATTCGGTATGGCCGCGGTCCCGGTGGCATTGGTGCCGATCAGGTTGCCGGCCACGACGCCGTCGGCGGTCGCGTTGATCTCGATTCCGCCCGCGGCGTTGCCCGAGATGACGTTCTGCTGGTCGGCGCTCGGGCTGCCGTAGAGGGGGTTCACCCCGACATAGTCGGTGGACGTGAGATTGAGGAGCGTGATACCTTCATAACCGTTGCCGAGGGCCGAGGTGCCTGCCGCGTTCGTGCCGATGTAATTGCCCGCGACGACGTTGCCGCCGGTCCCGGCCCCCACGATGTCGATGCCGTCGTTGGCGTTCCCCGAGATGATATTGCGCTGGCCGGCGTCGTTGTTGCTGTGGCCGCCGGTGCCGATGAGGTTGCCGGTGGCGCCGCTGTCGATCTCGACGCCGGCGCCATTGGCGACGTCCTTCGTGCCGGTGACATCGGTGCCGATATAATCGCCTTCCACGACGTTGCCGGTCGCCCCCGCGCCGCTGATCTCGACGCCGTCGCCGGTGTTGCCCGAGATGATGTTGCGTGCCGCGGCCGACGTGCCGCCGATCGTGTTGTTGGTCACCCCGGCTTCGAGATAGATCCCCTTCCCGTTCGCGATGGCGAATTGGCCGCTCACGTCGGTGCCGATCAAGTTGCCGGCGACCACGTTCTGGCCGGTCCCCGCGCCGTCGATCTGCACGCCGCTACTCGCGTTGCCGGAGATGACGTTGCGTTCCAGATTGTCCGAGACCCCGTCGCCGTTGGTCCCGATCCGGTTGCCCTGGGCTCCCCCGGTGATCCGCACTCCCCCGGCGCCGCCGTTGCCCAGGTGCGCGGTGCCGGCGGCGTTGATACCGATGAAGTTGCCGGCGACCACGTTGCCGGTGGTCCCGGAGCCGGTGATGTAAACGCCGACGAAGGCGTTGCCGGAGATCACGTTCCCCTCGGTCGCATCGCCGATGCCGTTGCCATCGGTCCCGATGACGTTGTCGCTGGCGCCCCCGACGATGTAGACGCCCTGCGCGAGGTTGCCCAGCGCCACGGTCCCGGTCGCGTCGGTGCCGATGAAGTTGCCCTGGATCAGGTTGCCCGTGGCACCGGACCCGGCGAGATACAGCCCCAATCCGGTATTGCCCGAGATCAGATTGGCGGCGCCGGCGGCCGACCCGCCGATCGTGTTGGTGCTGGCGTAGATGTCGATGCCGTCGCCGCCGTTGGCCAGCGCCGCGGAGCCGGCGGGATCGGTCCCGATCCGGTTGCCCGCGACCAGGTTGCCGGAGCCGTTGAGCACGATGCCCGCGGCGCTGTTGCCCGAGATCACATTGCCCGCGCCGGCGGCGGTGCCGCCGATCGTGTTGCTGTTGCCGCCGATGTCGATGCCGCTGCCGAAGTTGCCCATCCCGCCGTCGCCGGCGGCGTCGGTGCCGATGAAGTTGCCCGCGACCAGGCTGCCGGAGCCGTTGAGGTCGAGGCCATCACCGGTGTTGCCCGTGAAGGTCGATCCGGACACCGTCACAGTGCCGGTGCTGTAGATGCCCCCGCCGGAACCGCTGGTCGAGTCGTTGAAGAAGGTGCAACCGATGATGGTCATCAAGGGGTTGCTCTGATTACTGTTGTTGACCGCGCCTCCGCCGCTAGTGGCCGTGTCGTTGGAGAAGGTGCAATTGGTGATGGTCGCCGGGCCACCGGCCGAGTAGCCGCCGCCGCCGTCGAAGGTGTAATCGTGGTCGAAGGTGCTTTCGTTGACAGTGATCGAGCCGTCATTGTTGATGCCGCCACCGAAGTACTGAGCGCCATCGCCGGAGAAGGTGGTCCCGGAGACCGTCATCGTCGCGATCGACGGATACACACCGGGGCCGTTCTCAAGCCCACCGCCTTTGCCCCCCGCCCAGTCGCCCGAGAAAGTGCAGCCGATGATGGTAGTTGACCCGTCGTCGTTGATTAGCCCGCCGCCCAAGCCGCTGGCCGAGTCGTCGGTGATGGTGGAATTGGTGAGCGTCAGCGTGCCACTGTTGTCGATACCGCCACCGTTGCCGGTGATCGATCCGCCCGTGATGGTCAGCCCGCTGATCGATGTCGTCACTCCGGAATCCACGAGGAACACCCGACTCTTCCCGCCGCCGCTGACGATCACCCCGGCGGCCGGGCCGGCGATCGAGCTCGGCAGCGCCGTGTTGCTCAGCTCGAGCTGGGCCGTCAGGGTGATGGACTTCTGGGTGGCGAAGACAGCCGGGTCGAAGCTGATGGCCGAGCCGGCGAACTGATTCGCCAGGCTGACGGCGCCGGGCAGGGTCAGGCCCGCGGCGGTGGTCACGACCGATGCGGAGGTTGAACTCGACCACCAGGCTGGTCTGGAAGGCGCCGATGTCCACTGTGCCGCCGCGGATCAGGCCGCGCTGGTCGGTGGTGACGCCGCTGACGGCGACACCCGCGCCGATGGCCGGGCTGCCGGGCAGCAGGGCCTTGGTCAGGGTCGGGCCACCGTAATTGCCCAGCGGGGCCAGCATGGCGCGTAGAGGCTGGGCGATGGTGCCGGTCAGGTCCGAGCTGACCCAGCCGGAGCTGCCGTCGGTCTCCCTGATCAGGTTGTTCCCGAGGGAGATCACCGCATTGGAGAAATCGGGGCCGTAAGGCGCCGAGTCCCCTGCGAGGATCGAGTCCTGAACGGTCACGCTATATTGACCGTCAAAGTTGTCGATGGCACCGCCGCCACCGCTCGTCGCCTGATTCGCGGAGAACGTGCTGAAAGTCGCCGTCACGGGGCCCTGGGCGTCGATGGCGCCCCCGGAGACACCCGCGGTGTTCGACGCCAGGGTGGAGTTGATCAGAGCGAGGTACCCGCCCTGAGTGAGGATCGCGCCGCCGTAGCTACCTGCCTCGTCCGACGAGAAAGTGCTGTCGGTCAGCGTGATCGTGCCGCCGTCGTTCAACAAGGCGCCGCCGTCGCTGGCCCCGGTCGCCTCGTTCAAGGTGAACGTGCTATTCGACACCGTCAACACCAGGCCGGCCCCGGAGCCACCATAGGTCGGGTTATCGTAGATCGCTCCTCCGCCCGAGGTCGCCTGGTTCCCGAAGAATTCGGAGTTGTTGACCGTCCTCACGCCGGTCGATGACCCCAGCGTGTTGTAGATCGCCCCTCCCTGGCCGGCGGTCGCCTCGTTGCCGGTGAACGTGCTCCCCGACACCGACAGGCCGCCTTCGGAGCGATTGAAATTGTTGATCGCTCCCGCGAAGGGCGCGGTGTTGTCGGTGAAGGTGCAGTTCGTCACGGTCGCGGTCGAGGACCCGTTGTCGATCGCTCCGGCGAAGACCGTCCCGCTGTTGCTGGTGAACGTGCTGTTCGAGAGCGTCAGGGTCGCCAGCGCGTCCTGGATCGCGGCTCCGCCCGACGCGACGTTCCCGGTGAACGTGCCGCCGCTCAGCGTCGCGGTTCCGTACAGCACCTCGATGGCACCCCCGCCGCCCGACGGCGCCGTGTTGTCGGTGAATGTGCCGCTCGTCATCACCAGCGTGCCGTTGTCGCTGTAGATCGCACCGCCGCCCGCGCCACCGCCCACGCCCGATGCGCTCGCCGTGTTGCCCGTGAAGGTCGCTCCCGACACGTTCAGTGTACCCGAGTTGTAGATGCCCCCGCCGTCGCTGGCGCTGTTACCGGTCAGCGATGTGGTACTGCTGACGGTCAGCGTGCCCGTGTTGAGGATCCCGCCGCCGTTGCCGCTCGCCGAGTTGCTGCTGATCGTGCAGCCGGTCAACGTGACCGTGCCTCCGTCGTTGTACAGTCCGCCGCCGCTCCCGCTCACCGAGCCCCCGGTGATCGTCAGTCCCGAGAGGGACGCGGTGACGCTCGCGCCGACCTGGAACACCCGGCTGAGGCCGCCCCCACTGAGGATCACGCCCGCCGCCGGGCCCGTGATCGCCTCCGCCGTGCTCGTGTTGCTCAGCGTGAGCTGGCCGCCGGTCAACGTGATGGTCTGCTGAGTCGCGAAGACGCCCGCGGTGTTGAAGTCGATCGTGTTGGGGGCCGTGGGGCTATTGGCCGGGTTGACGTTGGTGCTGACGTTGGCCCAGCCGACCGCGGCGCGGAGCGTGCCGACATCGCTCGAGTCGGCGGTGCTGGTGACCAGGTACGACGAGCTGGCCTCGTAGGCGCCGATATCGACCTTGGTCCCGGCGTTGAGCCCGGCCGATCCGCGCTGGGCACCGCGCTCGTCGGTCGTGGGAATGGTCAGACCGGTAATCGAATTGCTCCCCGCGTCGATGGCCGGGCTGCCGGTCAGCAAGGCGATCGTCTGGGTCGGGCCGCCGTTATTGCCCAGGGTCCCCAGCTTGGGGTTGCGCGGACTGGCGATCGTGCCCGTCAGGTCGGAGCTGACCCAGCCGGAGCTGCCGTTTGTCTTGCCGATCAGGTTGTGGCCCTTGGAGGCGACGGTTCCGTAAACATCGGGATCGCTGCCGGTGGCCGTGTTACCCGCCACAATCGTGTTGCCGAGGTTCATCGTGCCGGAAACGACGGCCAGGCCGCCACCGTACTCTGCGGAGGAATTGCCGCTGACGGTGCAATTGGTCAGCGTCGTCGTGGACCCGCTATTGGCGTACAGGCCGCCAAAACGGTCGGTGGCGGTGTTGCCGCTGATGGTGCAGTTGGTCAGCGTGAGTGTGTGAGCGCCTAAGTTGTCCAGGCCGCCCGCGAAGCCGGCGGTGTTGCCGCTGATGTCGCAGTTGGACAGGGTGGTCGTCTGAGGGCCGAAGTTGTCCATGCCGCCGCCGTTGTCGGTGGCGGAGTTGTCGGTGACGGTACAGTCGGTCAGCGTCGTCGGGCCGCCATAGCTCTCCATGCCGCCGCCGAAGGCTGCGGAGTTGTCGCTGAGGGTGGAGTTGGTCAGCTTCGCCGTGCCGCCGTTGTTGAACAGGCCGCCTCCCTGGTTTCCGGCGAGGTTGTCGATGACGGTGCAGTTGGTCAGCGTCGTCTTGGAGCCGCTCTTGGCGTACAGGCCGCCGCCACCGCCGGTGGTGGCGGTGTTGCCGCTGAGGGTGACGCCGGTCAGCGTGATCGTGCCCGCATTCCAGACGCCGCCGCCGTTAACGGAGGTCGATCCGTCCGTGATGGTCAGACCGCTGATGTTTGCCGTCACTCCAGAATTCACAACGAACACCCGGCTCGCCTTATCACCACTGACCGTCACGCCGACCGTCGGACCCTGAATCGTCTCGGTGCCGGCGCCCAGCGTGATCGATCCGCTGGTCAAGGTGATCGTCTGGGGCGTGTTGAAATCCGTACCCAGCGAGGGATTCGTGTTGAACGCGATGGTGTTCGCCCCGCCGGCCGAATTCGCCTGGCCGATCTCGTAGCGCAACGACCCGGTCCCGCTATCGGCGGTATTGGTCACGGTGAAGGTGGAAAGCATCCTGCGGGCCTCGAGCGGCAGCAATGATGGCTGTAATCGATTCCGTCGCCGGTTCTCGATCCGTCCACGACCGCCTTTTCGCCAGCCCATCGCCCTGTCGTGACTCATGAGGATCCTCTCGCTATTCCCCGGTCAAGAAAACCGGTTGATGGCTAATCGCTCTGACGCTCATACGGGGTGCTGCCGACAACGATCTGCGCCGGATTCAATGTCATGGGCTTTCTCTCAGGTCTCCGCCGAACGAAAGTTTCCCGAAGTGAGAGCCGATCGTGATGTCGATCCTTATGGTGAAAACCGGACGAAAGCCGAGAAATGCGGCAAAGACTCATGGAATTCGAGAGCCAGGGAGCCCCAGGACATGGGCCCGAGCCTGAACCGATCGCGGAGCGTCAGCGACCTCGCGAATCAACGGACAGTGCCGTGGGCCGGCAAACAGTCACTTCGTTGACGCCCAAACTCGTTGCGGGGACTCAAGTTCGATGGCCGCCTCGGTGCGGTTAGGTCGTCTCGAAGACCGATATCCCGCTCGGGGACAGCGACCGGCTATTGCACGGTCGGAATCGGCGAACGGAATCGAAATTCAGGGCGATGTCGCGCCTCGTTGTCATTCCTTGGACCCAAAGCGGTTCATTCGACTGGCCAAACTCTCAGGGGCATCGCCGCCTCCTTTCATCATCGATCGCGGCGCCCACCGGTCGCGGGCGAAAGTCAGCATCGGGAAGTCCCGCGCACTTCGAGACCTCCGCGAGATGCGACGATTGTCGCTTGGGTCGCTCTCAAGGTTGACACGGTACGCGATTGCATGTAGAGGATCAAGTCGGCAACACGAATTCTGATCGGGCACGGTCGTTTCATGGAAGAGAGCATCCCTCGGTGGTCTCGCGGCTCGGTGCCCCAGCAGAGGCTGAATCGTCGCATCATCGTCTCGGCCTTCGTCACAGACCGGTACAAACGGGTCGAGGAGCAAATCCCATCGCTGTGCTTCGACGCGATTGCATGCAAGCAATCGAAAATAACGGGAGAGATCCCTATGTCGATAATAGCGATCAAAAGCGAAGGTTTGGAAGGACTTCTTTGACGATACTCAAAAAAGTGCTAGACGCTTCCGTCGATCCTGTTGGATTGTGTACAAATGATCAGAATCCCACGATCGGGCCTGTCGCAAGGTTCATGCTGGCTCGACGCATGGGTTCCTCCCCGAACCACGGGGCCCATAAGATCGTACTCGTACCGACTGGCGGATCTGACGCGGCAATCCGGAAAAAAATCCACGGCCCGGGATGGGGCTAAAATTGGCGTGTTGTTCGAGGCGGTTGACGCGGAAATCCTTCGATTTTGCGATTTTGCGCATCTGGTATGGCTGTTAACGTTTCGGGCGAAAAAACGCCCTTCATTCCCGGTAGGTGCATTAATGTTTCTGGAAAGTTGTGGCATTCTATCTATTAGGGCCCGTACGCTATCACCCGCCATCATGGCTCGACCGGTGACCGATCCGATCGGGTTGTCAGCCCTCGTAGGCGACCCCATCATGCCACGAATCCTCGGCGTCCAGACCCACTCGATTCGCGACTCGTCCCGAACTCAATTCTGCCTTTGATGATCGGTAAGGCCGTGTCGCCGAAAAGCGACTGCTGAGTGCAAACCAGTACAACGTGGAAGGGGGCTCGCCGGTCGGTACGCGCGTCCGGGTCGTCTCCGTGGGCGATCGCTCACCGGCCAACCGGAGACCGGGCATGTTCGCGCGACATGCTGGTGGACGCGACATGGGGATGCCGGTTATCCTGGCGAGAAGAGGCGTTTTCCCGGGAATACGTGCGGATCTGAGCCATCGTGATCATACGCGGCCTTCAATCGAAGTGTCGCTGAAGCTCGATTCGATCGAACCCGCGCGCTACCCTGCTGGACTCCTCCCGGATGACGGCCGACGAGGGACTTTCCGGGGAGGCCGTGGCGGAGCGAATCGGGATGAGCCGGGTGACCGTATTCAAGGCCAAGAGCCGCGTCCTGGAATTCCTCCGCGAAGAGATCAAGCGACTCGACGGGCCTTGAATGGCCCCCGGGCGCCCGGAGGCTCACCCGGCCGCGCGGCGAGAACCGATCAGGAGACACCATGAATCCACTCGACAAAGCCCCCACCGACCTGCTCTTCGGCCTGATCGCCCTCAATAACAATCTGATCGCCCCGGCGGTCATCCCCGCGGCGCTCCAAGCCCAGGCCCTCGAACCGGGGCGGCCCCTGGCCGAGATCCTCGTCGCTCAAGGTGCGCTGACGCCCGGGCAGCGCGACCTGGTCGAGACGCTCTGCGCCGAGTACATCAATCGGCATGGCGGCGACGCCGAGAAGGGCCTGGCCACCCTGATCGCGACCCCCTCGGCCCGAGAGCGGCTGGATCAGCTCGGCGACCTCGGGGTGACAGCCACCCTCCCTCCCGGCGCCTCGCTCGGAGCGACCGCCCCGCCCGAGCTCGATCCCCGGCTCGATGACCCCGATCTGACCCTGCTCCGGCCGGCGAAGGCTGCGGTCGGCGGATGGCCGCACATCTCCGGCTACGAGATCCTCGAGGTGCTGGGCGTGGGCGGGATGGGGATCGTCTACAAGGCGCGGCAGGAGCGGCTCGACCGGTTCGTCGCCCTGAAGATGATCCGGGCCGGCGTCGGCGCACGGCCCGAGGATCTCCTTCGCTTCGAGACGGAAGCGAAGGCGGTCGCCGCGATCGAACACGTCAACATCGTCAGGATCTTCGAAATCGGCGAGCAAGACGGACTGCCCTATTTCTCGCTCGAGTACCTCGCCGGTGGGAACCTCGCGAACCGGATCGGCGGCAAGCCCCAACCGGTCGGTGAGGCCGCCCGGATCCTCGAGGTGCTTGCCCGCGCGATCTCCTTCGCGCACGAGCAAGGCGTGATCCACCGCGACCTCAAGCCGGCCAATGTCCTCCTCGCGGCCGATGGCACGCTCAAGATCACCGACTTCGGGCTGGTGAAGCGGCTGGAGAGCGACTCAGGACAGACCCGCAGCGGCTCGATCCTGGGCACGCCCAGCTACATGGCCCCCGAACAGGCGCGGGGCGAGAGCCAGAAGGTGGGGCCGGCGGCGGACCAGTATTCCTTGGGTGCGATCCTCTACGAGCTGCTCACCGGCCGCCCGCCCTTCCAGGGTACGTCGGTCCTCGACACCCTCGAGATGGTCCGGAGCAAGGAGCCGGTGGCCCCGTCCCAGCTCCAGCCCAAGACGCCTCGCGACCTGGAGACGATCTGTCTCAAGTGCCTGCAGAAAGACCCCGTACGCCGATATCCCGACGCCCTCGCCCTGGCCGAAGACCTGCGCAGGTTCCGCGAGGGAGAACCCATCCTCGCGCGTCCGGTTTCCGGCACCGAGCGGCTCTGGCGGTGGTGCCGTCGCAACCCCAAGGTCGCCTCCTTGAGCGCCGCGGTCTTCTTGCTCCTGGTGATC
The DNA here is from genome assembly GCA_963777695.1 of uncultured Planctomycetota bacterium. GTDB lineage: Bacteria > Planctomycetota > Planctomycetia > Isosphaerales > Isosphaeraceae > CAVZRC01. The sequence goes on along the minus strand of CAVZRC010000004.1, from coordinate 1,807,502 downwards.
GGGGCGGCCGGATCGGCGATCTATACCGTGAACCTCGGTAGGGCCAACGCCGTGGCCGAGGAGAAGCGTCAGGAGGCCGAGCGCAAGACGAAGCTCGCCGTCGCCGCCGGGCGGGCGGCCAACGAACAGAACGGAATTGCCGTGAATGCCCTGGTCGTACAGGTTCGTCTGCTGGATGGTAAATTACGGGACGTACCCTCAATCCAGAATGAGCGCGAGCAGCTCCTCGACAGGGCGATCGAGGGACTCGCGGCCGCGGCCCGGGCGATGACCAACCTGCGCCGCGACGTCGGTTGGAACCCCGAGGACGAGGGGAACAACTGGCGGTCGCTGGCCAGGGCGCATCAGGCGCAGGCGAGGGTGAGCCTGGCGCGCAACAACGTCGATGACGCGATGAAACAATTCCAGCAAATGGAGGAGATCATCGAGAGGCTCGTCAAGGCCAACCCCGACGACCCGACTCTCCAGGTCAACCGGCTCCGGATCCTGCGCGAGCTCGGGGATGTCTCCATGAATCGTTTGGGCGACTCGGAGGCGGGCCAGACGTACTTCCGCAAGGCGCTCGAGATCAGCCGCGAGTGCCTGGCGAAGAAGCCCGACCTCGACGCTTACAAGAGCGAGGTGGCCAATTCATTGGGCATGCTCGCCGGATCGGAATTGAAGCTCGGTCATCTCAAGAAGGCCGATGATCTGTATCGAGAAGAGATCGAAGTCCGTGAGGCATTCTCGCCGGCCCAGGCGAACGACCCGGATAGCCGCCGCGAACACGCGAGTCTCTACGCTCAGCGTGGGGAGCTGAACTTGAGGATGGGCAACCGGCTCGCAGGCCAGAAGCTCTACGAGAAATGCGCCGAGTTGCGCAAACGGTTCGCGGAGGAACGGCCCGATTACTGGCCGGCCGAGAACGATCTCGGCCTGTCGTACAACCAACAAGGGTCCTTGCTTTTTCCCCAGGGACACGACGCGAAAGCCGCGCGGGAATGCCACCGCAATGCGCTTGACATCTTCAAGAAACGGGCCGACTCCGTCCCGTTCGACTTCGAAAACGAGCAGACCCTCGCCCTGACGCTCTATTACGAGGCGACGTGCGCCCTCCACTCGGGCGACAAGGACGGAGCCGCCGCGAGTTACGGCGAATGCCTGAAGATCTGCAAGAAGCTGGCGAGCGAGCCCAAGGCCAAGACGCCGCGGACCTACCTGATGCTCGCCACGGCCCGTTGCGGTGATCATGCCGGTGCCGCGAAGATCGCCGAGCAACTGGTAGCGACACCGCCCAAGGATGAAGGTCTCTACGTCCAGGCCGCCTGCGGCTACGCCCTCGCCGCGGGCGCCGCCGGTCGTGATGACTGCCTCGTCGAGTGCTACACCGATAAGGCCATCGATTGCTTGCGCAACGCCAGGAAAAGAGGGTGGGAGGACATCGAGAGCCTCAAGATCGACACCGATCTCGAGCCGATCCGCAATCACCCGGCATTCAAAGCGCTTCTCGACGAGTTCGGGCGACCGGGCGGGGGCATGCAACCGGGACGCGAGTAGCTTCTGCCGGGGTAGCGGAAGGGCTCCGCTTATTCGATCAAAACCGATACTCTGGGCCAACGTGTGGGCATGGAACGTGATCGGCTGGTTGCACACGCTGGTGGAGCTGTGGGCCTGGGACCGGCCCAAGTCCCGATTGTGCGACCGGAGCGACTCGCCGTGGGACCAGGCGGAGCGTCGTCCGTCGCACGCGAATCACTGTCAGGAGTTACGTCGCGAGGCGCTGCAGGAGGAATATTCGTCGCTGCCGTCGATAGCGGGCGTGCGGCCAAAAATCCGCCGGTTCATGGATCGCCTCAATGCGCCGAGTCGCATGAGGCTGACACGATCTGGGGAAGTGGAGTCCCCTATCAGAGTGGTCCCATAGAGTTTCCTCAGATGCTCGCCATGTCAGTCGTCCTTTCTCGTTCGCCGTCGTCAGGACTCGGTCGCGATCGGCAACGGCTCCACGGCGAGAGAGACCTGAGACCCGATCGCATCCGCATAACGCCAGAGCGTCGCCATCGTCGGATTGAGGATCTTGCCGTTCTCCAGCCGGGAGAGCAGTGCACGGTCCAGGCCCGAGCGCTCCGAGACATCCGTGAGGCTCAACCCTCACTCATCCCGCTGACGTTTCAGTTCGGCGACGGCCGACAACAGGGCCATGATGTTGCCTTGTCGGTACGGGCCTTCGAATTCCTCCGAGGCGATCAGATCCTCGAGACCGGGGCGCTCGCGAGAGAATCGCTCGCGCTCGGCCTTCAACTCGGCCAGCTCCTCGGGCGTGCGTTCGACCTTGAGAGTGACCCGTTTCCGTTGACTCATGACTTCCTCCGTTTCGGTTCCACTTCGTAGGCGGTTCGAACCTTGATCATCTTGGGGTCGTCACAGACAGTCTCCCGGATCACGGCGATATGCCGGTCGGCGAACGTCCAGCCGAACGTGATCGGCCGGCGGCTCGTCCGACTGATCACGATGTCGTTGTCGGGGTTGAACAACACGTCCTCAACTTCGTTGACCGTCGGATCGTTCTCGGCGATATGCTGGACGTTTCCATCGGGGTCGTCATCAGCGTCCCAGACGATTTGGGCATCATCGATTGCGCCACGTCCTCCCATAGATCAACCTTGTGGTGTTGTATCATAGAGCAAGCATGGTGATCAGTGAATCCTTGGGTTCTCGAATGCACGCCGTTCCAGATCCGGCGACGCGCCGCGCTCGGACGGCTCGCCTGAGAGACCGCCGTCGAATTCCTGGAGAGCGGCGCGTTCCTCGCGATCGAATTCGTCGACCGGGCCGTCGGCCAGTCCGGCGAGCCTCGGCCGGGCCGTGCGATCGCTGACGATCCGGGCCATGGCGTTTCGACAGCTCATCCCAGGTGGAGTGCTCGGGATTCTCGATCCCCCAGAGGCGGTCGCTCCACCAGTGGCGCAGGTCGATGCCAGCTTGGGCGGCCTCGGTCCATTCGGCGCCGTGTGGCCTCGAAGTCATCTCCTCCGAGTCATCCCCCCCGGGCTGATCATGGCGGATATGACGGTCGGGCCGGGCCGGTGCCCGACAGCCCCGAGGCTTGAAAGCGGATCGCAGTCGGCGCGGTTCCCTATCCTCCAAACAGGAAAGGATCAGGAAACCGAGCTTGGACCCATCCGATAACCCGACACCGGAAGGCGGGCGTCGGCGGTGCGGCGACGATGACCGGTCCGGCTGACGCTCGACTTCGTTCGCGTCATGGATCCGCAAGCACGGAACCGCTCGCTGCCGACAACAGGAGAGAACCCCGGCCAGGGATCCGGGGCGTTTCCCAGGTGCGCAACGGAGGTGGTGTCGTGAACGCTCCAGCCGCCCGCAAGCGGAAAGCCGCCGGTCCGCGAGCCACCCGATTCGTGAGAGCGTCGGTCACCGTGGACGCAGCTCTGCATGCGCGATGGTCCGCGGAGCCGAGTCTGTCCGGGATGGACCGAAATGCATTTGCGGTCGAGGCTCTCAAGAAGGCTCTCGAAGGGATCGTCGTTGTCGATCGGCGAAAGCCGTCGGATCGGGTCAAGGCTGACGATCGGTTAGAACAGCGAGTCGAGATAAACTCTGACGATGTGGAAGCCGCCTAGCCGGGTTGGATCTGGTCGATTATGACGAACGGATCGACTCATGAGCTACTCTCATGCCGGCGGGGGAGGGGAGTAGGATCGTCGCATAGCATTCTATTGTCTTCTGACACAGCACCAACGAGACATGACTGAAGCTCGTCTGGGGGGTGGGGATTGCTAGCCTCCTGTGTCCGCCGCAATACGAGGAGACCTATCTGGCGGAGGATAGTAGATTCTTAGTCCCTTCACGAGGTTCTTGTAGACCGGCTCGAAGGCTTTCGTTCTCCACTTGGAGAAGTCGAGCACGTTCTTCTTTTCAAGTGTCAGCCAGAGGACTCGGCTTGATTCGTCGGGTTGCAACTTCGTCTTCCAAGAATCGTCGAGCGCGATCGGACAGATCACGTTTCGGTTTTCTTCCTTCTCCTTCCTCCAAGCCAGGTCAAGCTCGTTCTCCACCCAGGCACTCTCGATCGAGGCACGCGAAAGCACAAGCACGACTGTGTCGTTCAGTCGAATCGCGCGATCGATTTGCCTTTGCAACGGCCCGGCGAGCGTGTCGCGCTGGTCGAGCCAGACGGTTGCCTGTTCTTTTGTCAACCGCGCATAGAGTTTCTCAACGAACTTGGCGTCTTCTCGACAATAAGAAATGAACACTCCACCGATAAACAACGGACCTCGTGTACGTTTATCAAAGATAGCGTACTGAAGCTCACTGATCTCGTTGGCGGTCAGTGTTGGGTCGTAGAGGCGGGCTTCAGGATCTCCCATGGTGAAAGGCCGCTCTTTTGTAAGAAGATTTTCGGGATTCGGCCTTTGGAGAGGGCAAGCGTCTGAGTGCTGATGGCGCTCGGTCCAGCATGAATGATCGTCTTGAGCCCTTGAATGGTTGACAGATCAACTTCAGAAAAACTCGTCCATCCGATCCTCGTTTCTTGCAAGCTGGCCCTGCTTAGGTCGGCCCAACTGAGGTCAGTCTGAGTAAGGGAAGTAAAATCGAGGCGAGCGTCCGCGAGGCGGGCGCCGGCGAGAAGGGCTCGGCTAAGGTCGGCTCGGCTATGGTCGGCCCGCGCAGATCGGCCTCGCGAAGGTCGGCCTTGCGAATCATGCACGCGAAATCGATACGCGGGGAGAAATCGGGATTTCTGGGGGTATCTCCTTCCCGGTTTACCGCTCTGAGGTTGACTCCGCTCAGGTCGGCGTGGCGGAGGTCTGCCCGCTCCAGGCTGGCACCGCGGAGGTCGGCCCCGCTCAGGTCGGCGTGGTGAAGCTTAGCCTCATCGAGGAAGGTCCGGACAAGATTAGCTCGCGCGAGCTTGGCATAGCTCAGGTCCGCCTCGCTCAGGCTGGCCCAACGGAGATCGGCCTCGCTCAGGTCAGCCTCGAAAAGGAACGCTCCGCTCAGGTCGGCCTCGCTCAGGTCAACCTTGAAAAGGAACGCTCCGCTCAGGTCGGCCTTAGAGAGCGATGGGATTTCTTCGTCATTCGCTCGCCGTCGATTCCACTCCTCGATTCGACCCTCTCTGAGCAGCGATAGGGCTTCGTCTCGATCTATGGCATTGAGACCTCTCGTTTTTCATTCGGATTCGATCGATCTTACTCCGCCTGGGATCAGACTTTGTAGACCTTGAGCACTTCGTCTCCGTAATGGTTGATGACCTTGACGGCGATCTTGCCCGAGGCGGGGGGCTCGAACGGGTAGCTCTTCGTGCTGTAGAGGCTCGCCCATTGGGCCTCGTCGATCTCGGCTTTCAGGGCTCGCTTGAGCTTGCCGTAGGGTTCGTCGGCCCCGAGGAAGTAGGCGTGCCGGACGAAGAAGCACTCGCCGTTGTAATCGGTGTCGATGAACCAACAGGCGATGTCGTCGGTCGAGGAGCTTCGGATCTGGCTCGTCGTCGGGTCGTAGGCATCGACGCCCTTCACTTCGACGATGACCTTGCGGTTGGCGATGCGGGTGGTGGCGATGTCGGGCTCGCCGAAGACCATGAACAGGTTGCCGGCCCCGGTGTTCTTGAGTGTGTCGCCGATCAAGAGGTCGGGGTTCATCCGCGCCGGGAGGACCGTGAGCTTGCCGTATCTCTTGGATTCCTCGGAGACGTGCGGGTCGAAGGCGAACCCGCAAACGATCAGGATGTCGAAGCCGATGCCGGAGACGGCTTCCTTGGCGGCTTCCTTGACTTGCTGGGGCGTGACGGTGCCATACTCCGGCCCGATCGTCACGGCGACGCGCCGGGTCTTGGCGTCGCCGTTGGTGTACTCGCCCGTGGCGTGAATCCAGGACCCGGCATGCGGCTCCAGTCGCTCGAACGTGAGCCGCTCGTTCTTGAACGTGTTCTGGACCCCGGCCTTCCGAAGGTTGTCGAGGATCATCGTCGCGAAGTCGGCCCGGCCGGGTTGCGTCTGGCCAATCCGCTCGGATTCCGGCCGCTCGTCGTCGGTCGAGACGATCCCGTCGGGAGACAGGGTCGGGATATTCTTGCGGGCCTCCTTGTGCCGGATGGCGTCAAGCTCGGGGAGCGCAGGGGTCGGGTCCTTCTTCTTGCGTGCCATCAGGGGTTCGGCTCCTGTTCCTGGGCCTCAACCTGGACCAGGTCGAGGATTAAACGAGGGGCATGAACCTGCGCCACTTCCCAGATCAACTGGAAATCGACCTCGTCGAAGGAGTGGGCGACACGATCACGCATCCCGGAAATCGGCTTCCAGGGTACTCCCGGATGGCGGGCTCGGAACTCGGGTGAGAGCCGCTTGGCCCCCTCACCGATGACGACGATCTCGTAGAGGACGGCGGACCGGGTTTTCCGATCGGCCTCGAACGAGCCCTGAGAATGGCCGCGGATGTGTTCCACGAGGGCCTCGGCGGCCTCGCGAATCCGGCGACATAAGCCAGGTCGAGATTCATAGGATTCTCTTGGCCGAGCCGAATATCTGGGCCTTGCGGATGTCGTTCGCGCTCTGCTCGACGCCCCGCCGGGAGGCCACATGGACCTTGCGATGCATCACCCCGGAGAGGTCATTCTTGAGCTCGTCGAGCTTGTAACCCCACGGCCCGTAGTCATCGCCCAGGAACATCACGAGGAAGAGGATCTCATCATCGGCTCCGGGCGGCCCTTCCGGGTCGAATCCGCAAACGGAAAGCTCCGAGACTCCGTATCGCTGGCCAAGTTCCTGGATGCGCTCCATGGGTAATTTCGTGGCCAGTTCCGGATGATCGTGACCGATGCTCATGATCGGACTCCCGTGTCGGTTGAAGCGGAGCCTTGTTTCGTGACGGCGCGGATCAACTCCACCACATCATCATACGGGTCGGTAACTTCCAGGAAAGCCCAGCGCCCGAAGCCGCCGTGATTGTTCACGGCCGGAACCCAGAGCGTGCGCGCCGTCGCCGTCTTGGCGTCCTTGTCCTTCTTCCGCTCGCCGGTCACTTCGAGGACCAGGTTGAGCGGTTTGCCCTTCTCGTCCCCATCGTCGAGGCGGATGAGAAAGTCCGCGTAATACTGCCGTTCGATGCCGTTGAGCGTATACGGGATCGAGAACCCGAGGCTCTGGTTCTTGACGTAGGCCACGACTTCGACCATGCCTTCGAGGTCGTGAGCGAGCTTGGCTTCCCAGTCGCTATCGAGCGCGACGTGCGACACATGGCACTTGTCGGCCTGGGTCTTGTAGGTCGATCGGATCGTGTGGAAATCGACGTAGCGACTCGTCCCGACGGTCTCGTAAGGTCGGAGGATCGGCTTGAGCGTCGTCGTCCCCGCGGTCGATTCGACGATCGAGCGGCAAATCCGGTCGGCGGCTTCGTGGGCGAACCGGACGAACATGAGCAGTTGCGGGAACGTCCCGCCCTTGCAGTGCAGGCATTCGTCGAGCCAGCGCCGGGTGATCGTCAGGAGTTGCGGGAAGAGCCAGGGCTTGTCGTGTCCCGCGTCGTCGCGGAAGTATTTCTTGAGGGAGCTTGGCCAGTCGGAAGGCGACTTCGTTGGGCCGGCGGGCCTTCAAGTCGTCGAGCGTGTTGACGCGGATCTCGCCGACGATCCCCTCGACGTTGGTCTTCGTCGGGATGTCGGCATTGGTCAGGGCGAGTTGCGCATCGTCGTTGAACGTCGCGGTGAGCCGCTCGCCCGGGAGTTCGTAGCGATAGCCGAGAAGGCGGGGCCAGGTAATCTCGCGTGCGATCCGATCGGGGATCGCCCGGACGTGGGTCGGCGTCGGGCCGGGCTTGAGGGCCTTCGTCGTGCCAGAGCAGGGGAGGAAGGAGAACGGGACGCCGTAGACATCGGCGTACTCGGGATCGAAAAGCCCCTCGTCGTTAGCGGCGTAGCTCATCCGTCGCAAGGCTCGGCCGATCACTTGCTCGCAAAGCAGTTGCGTGCCGAACGCTCGGATCCCCAGGACATGGGTCACCGTGTTGGCGTCCCATCCCTCGGTCAGCATCGAGACACTCACGACGCAACGGACGTGTTCCCCGAGCTTGCCGGGCTTGCCGACGGTGTTCATGACCTCGCGGAGCAGGTCTTCGTCGGTCAGGCTCTCGACGTCCCGCCCGGGGAACCGGGCGCGATAATCGGTCTTGAACTCCTCGATTTCGAGCGCGGCGATTTGCTTGAACTCGGGGCTCATCCCTTCGCCCGATTCGAGTTGCTCGCTGTCGATCAGAATGGTGAGCGGTCGGGCCTTCCATCGCCCGTCTTCGACGTTGTCGAACAGGGCCATTTGACCCGGGACGTGGACTTTGGAGCCATCGGGCAAGGTCCGCTCCCATCCCGCGACATAGTCGAAGACGAGCTTCGAGACGTTCGTGTTGTTACACACGACGATGAATACGGGTGGCGTCTGGTTGCCGGCCCCATCAGCCTGGCTCTGCTCCCAGAGCCGATAGCGAGCCTCATAGTTGCCATAGAGGCTATGAAGAGCCTCTTGGAGCTCGACGGGTAGCTTCGGCTCTCCTTCAACGGCCTCGGTCTTCCGTCCCTTGCGGGGGAGCTCCTCGCGGATGCGGGGCCAGAGGTAGCGATAGGCCGGTTGATCGCCCATCATCGAGTCGTCGGCGACGGGAACCCGGGGGATCTTGACGATTCCCGACTCGATGGCGTCGATCAGCGAGAAGTCGGAGACGACCCAAGGAAAGAGCGTCCCTTCGCGGTAGCCGGAGCCTCGGAGAAAGAACGGGGTCGCCGACAGGTCGTAAATCGCCCGGATGCCGGACTTGTCGCGGACCGCTTCCAGACCGGAAATCCAGACGCGGGCTTGCTCGTTCCGCTTCTCGGCTTCGGTGCGATCTTCGCCCTTGAGCGCCTCGGCCTCGACGTCGGGCTTGCGGCGGTAGCAATGGTGGGCCTCATCGTTGATGACGATGAGGTTCCGCTTGCTGCCCAGCTCCCGACAGACCCGGTTGACCATTTGAGCAGGGGTCTCGTCGAAGTCGTTGCCGAGAATCTGCTTGGTCAGCTTGTTCGCTTCGAGAAGCTTGCGGGTCTTGAAGGAGTGGAAGTTGGTGATCAGGATCTTGGCTCGACCGAGTTGTCCGCGCAGGTCGGGCGGGACCAGGTCGCGCAGGCGGTAATAGTTCTCGGCATCGTTGGGCATGAGGACCCGGAGCCGGTCGCGGATCGTGATCCCCGGAGTGACGATGAGGAACGTGTCGGAGAAGCGTCGGTCTTTGGGGTCGGCGAGCTTGTTCAGGGCGTGCCAGGCGATCAGCATGGCCATGACGACCGTCTTGCCGGTCCCGGTCGCCATCTTCATCGCGACGCGGTTGAGCCCCGGGTTCGAGGAGTCGTTGGCCTCGCGGAGCCAGTTCTCGATCCAGTTGTCGCCGACCTTCCGCGTCGATTCGATGAGATAGACGAGCGTCTCGAGGGCCTCAACCTGACAGAAGAAGAGCTTGTTTTCCCGGTCGGGGTCGGTCCAGTGTCGCAAGAGGGACCGATTAACGTGGGTAACCCCCTGATAATCCCCCTCGCGCCAGTGCTTGACCCGTTCCCGGATCCGGTTGACTTGCTCGTTGAGCTCGATGCGGTCTAGCGTCCATTCCGTGTCGAAGACGACTTGCTTACCCTTCTTCTTGGGCGGGGGGATCGGGACGAAGTAGGCACTCGACCGGCGGGCCTCATCGATCTCGTTGGTGATCCCCTCGTCGCCGAACCGGAAATGGTGAATCGTCTCCCGATAGGGCGAGTTCAGGATCGGGTTGTCGATCAGGGTGTCCGGCATCCTTCGGCCCTATCACGCTATCGTCGCGTACGCGGAACAAGAGCATGGATGCCCGGCCCGCGGGCTCGAAGTCGTAGGACAGATCGGGGCGGTTACTGTCGGGTGCTGGCGGACTTGGCCCGGAATAACACCTTGACCTAAACCCTATGGCATGCCGGTTCTAGACGAGTTCTGTCGGTAATACCGGGGAGGCGACTCGAACGCCTGACCTGCGGATTATGAGACCGCCGCTCTAACCAGCTGAGCTACCCCGGCGCACAGAGGAATGGCCTCGCGTTTTCCGTCGCAACGTCATTCCCTTGGACAGGTTCAAGCTACCAGATGGACCCTGCGACTGCAAGCCGGCCCGATCGTCGCCCGATCCCCCTTCTCAACGGCCCCGGGATCGGGTCTACTCACATGGATGCGTCGTCCGTTGACGAACCACGGACGACGAACCACGGACAACGGACAACGGACAAAGGACGAGTGGACGAATGGCCGCGCAATACATCTTCCGGATCGAGGGTCTCTCCAAAGCTTACGGCAAGAAGGAAGTCCTCAAGAACATCTGGCTGTCGTTCTACCCGGGCGCCAAGATCGGCGTGATCGGGAGCAACGGCTCGGGTAAGAGTACGCTCCTGAAGGTCATGGCCGGGATCGAGAAAGACTTCCACGGCTCGGCGACGCCCGCGTCGGGGATCAGCATCGGATACGTGCCGCAGGAGCCGACGCTCGATCCGACGCTCGACGTCCGCGGCAATGTCGAGGTGGCCGTCGCGCCGATCCGCGCGCACCTCGCCCGGTTCGATGCGATCAACGCCCGACTCGGCGAAGGGCCCGACGCCGACGAGATGGACGCACTCCTGGAGGAGCAGGCCAAGGTCCAGGATGCCATCGAGGCATCCGAAGGCTGGGACCTCGACCGCCGCGTCGAGATCGCCATGGACGCCATGCGACTCCCGCCCGGCGACGCCGACGTGACCACCCTCTCCGGCGGCGAGCGCCGCCGCGTCGCCCTGTGCAAGGTCCTCCTGGAACGCCCCGACCTCCTGCTCCTGGACGAGCCCACCAATCACCTCGACGCCGAGAGCGTCGCCTGGCTCGAACGCCACCTGGAAGACTATCCCGGCACCGTCGTGAGCATCACCCACGACCGCTACTTCCTCGACAACGCCGCCCAGTGGATCCTCGAGCTCGACCGAGGGCAAGGTATCCCCTGGGAGGGGAACTATTCCTCCTGGCTCGAGCAGAAGCAGGCGCGATTAGCCCTGGAGGAGAAGCAGGAGAGCAGCCGTCGCAAGCAGCTCGCCAAGGAATTGGAGTGGGTCCGCATGTCCCCCCGCGCCCGCGTGGCCAAGAACCGGCGCAACTCCAGCGCTACGAGCAGATGGCCAGCCAGGAGGCCGACAAGCGCGACGAGGCCGTCGTCCTCCAGATCCCGCCCGGCCCGCACCTGGGCACGCTGGTCGTCGAGGCCGCCGACGTCGCCAAGGGATACGGCGATCGGCTCCTGTTCGATAACATGAGCTTCCATCTCCCGCCCGGGGGCATCATCGGCGTCATCGGGCCCAACGGCGCCGGCAAGACCACGCTCTTCCGCATGATCGTCGGCGACGAGAAGCCCGACCGCGGCGCCTTGCGCGTCGGCGACTCCGTCGTGATCTCCTACGTCGACCAGAACCGCGACTCCCTCTCCCCCGAGAACACCACGTTCCAGGAGATCACCGGCGGACAGGATCAGATCTCGCTGGGCAAGCGCAAGGTGCCCGCCCGTGCCTACGTGGCCTCGTTCAACTTCAAGGGCCCCGACCAGGAGAAGAAGGTCGGGCTGCTCTCCGGCGGCGAGCGGAACCGCGTCCACCTCGCCAAGCTGCTCAAGAGCGGCGGCAACCTGCTGCTCCTCGACGAGCCGACCAATGACCTCGACGTCGAGATGCTGCGCGCCCTCGAAGAGGCCCTCATCGACTTCGGCGGCTGCGCCGTCGTCATCAGCCACGACCGATGGTTCCTCGACCGGATCGCCACCCACATCCTCGCCTTCGAAGGGGACAGCCAGGTCGTCTGGTGCGACGGCAACTATCAGACCTACGAGGCCCAGCGCAAGGAACGCCTCGGCATCGACGCCGATCAACCGCACCGCATCCGTTACAAGTCGCTGACGCGATGAGCCGCCCCCGTGATGACCCTCCACCGAATTCCGCGCCGGAGCACGCCATGCAACCCGACCTGGTGAAGATGTATGCCATGCTGCTGTCCCTGATCGGCCCGGCACCCGCCGGGGATCATGACCTCAACATGCCCGAGGCGCCGATCCTCAAGCCGGGCGCCCGGATCGTCGCGATCGGCGACTCGATCACGCAGGCCGGCGGATACCTGAAGGATGTCGACGCCGTGCTGGCGGCGAAGTATCCCGAGCTGAAGATCCCGCCGATCGTCAACGTCGGCATCAGCGGTCAGAAGGCCGAGGACCTGGTTAAGCGATTTCAGAAGGACGTGATCGACCGCAAGCCGGCCGTGGTGACGCTCAGCATCGGCATCAATGACGTCTGGCACCGCGCCGGGGCGCCGCACGATCCCCATGTCCTGGCCAGCTACTGGGCCAACGTCTCGAAGATGGTCAACATGGCCGAGGGCGCCGGGATTCGCGTCATCCTGCTGACGCCCACCGTCATCCACGAGGACCCGCATCGTCACGAGAATCATCGGTTGCGGATCTACGTCGAGGCCGAGAAACAGATCGCCCGGGAGCGGAAGTGCACCCTGGTCGACCTGCACCACATGTTCCTGACGGCCATCGCCAGGCGTCCCTCGGATGTCCGTGACAAGGAGATCTGGCTGACCTCCGACGGGGTCCACATGAAGCCGATGGGCGATGCGCTCATGGCCATCGGCGTACTCCGCGGCCTGGGCGTGCCCGACGAGAAGATCGCGTCGGGGTCCAAGCCATGAGCGATGGCCTGGTCGTGGAATCGGGAGGAGGCATCGTCCGGTTGACGCTCGACCGGCCCGAGCGGCGGAACGCGCTCTCGCTCGAGTTGCTGCGGAGCCTGGAGCGCGCGATCGAGGGTATCGGGGCGGACGCCTCGGCGCGGGCGGTCGTGCTGGCCGCGCGGGCCGGTCTTCTGCTCGGGGCACGACCTGGGCGAGATGGTCGGGCGCACCGAAGCGGATTATCGGGAGTTGTTCGCTCTCTGCTCGCGTGTGATGATGGGCCTGCGGCGGCTGCCGCAGCCGGTGATCGCCCGGGTGCAAGGCGTCGCGACGGCGGCGGGCTGCCAGCTCGTGGCCGCGTGCGACCTGGCCGTCGCCGCGGAAGACGCGACCTTTGCCACTCCCGGCGTCAAGATCGGGCTCTTCTGCACCACGCCCATGGTGCCCCTCGTGCGGGCGATCCCGGCCAAGGCGGCGATGGAGATGCTCCTCACCGGCGTGCCGATCTCGGCCCGGCGCGCCTTCGAGCTCGGGCTGGTCAATCGCGTCGTGCCGGCCTCGGAACTCGATCCGACGATCAAGGCCCTGACCGACACCATCGCCGCCATGAGTCCCCTGGTCATCCGGACCGGAAAGCGGGCGTTCTACGAGCTCCGGGGGCTGGATGAGTCCGACGCTTACGACCGTGCCGTGCCGATCATGACCGAGAACGCGCTCTCCCACGACGCCCAGGAGGGCATCACAGCCTTCCTCCAGAAGCGTCGGCCGGAATGGTCGCAAGGCTAGAACGCCTCCCCTTGACGGGTGAGTATTGCGCTGGTCAATGCTTTTCGATCACCTGGCCAGCTCCCGAGATCGCGACGGTTTTCTGCGCCGGACTGCCGTAGATGTCGAGTCGAGAAGCGCCCGAAACGTCGCCGGCGACGCGCTTGGTCGCCCGGAGCGAAACGCTGGAAGCACCGCTAATCGAGACCTCAGCATCGTCCAGTTGTAACGCGAGGGCCTTGACGTGACTCGCGCCCGAAGCGTCGACATTGAGTGACGCCGCGGACCCCGTAAGGACGATGTGAGAGGCACCCGATGCGCTGACGACGGCTTGCGACGATTCGACTCCCTCGACTGAGACCTCCGCCGCGCCGCTGGCACCGATGGTCAAGCGATCAGCCTTCGCTCCGCCCTTCACCTCGACGCTCGCCGCACCGGACGCCTCAACCCCATCAAGCTCGTTGGCGACCACTTCGGCCAGGAGCGGCAGTTTCGGGCTGATGTTGGAATTGCCCTTGAGCCGGAGGACCAGCGTGCCGTCTCGGATGACGGATTCGATGAGGGGCACGAGGTTATCGTCGCCACTGATCTTCACGCCGTGCTTAGCCCCTGGTGTGACCAAGACGGTCACGCGAATGGCGTTGCCCGCGTCGAGCGCGTGAAACGCTTCGACTGCGCGGGCCTCCTCTTTGGAGACGCCGCTGCCGGCAATTGCTGGTCGTCCTACCAGGAAGATTCCGTGACATCCGGTGGCAACTCCGAGGGCGAACAAGACGATCGCGGCACTCAGGCGCATTGCGGTAACCTCGCTTCCGGGTTTCAGAGCCCGGTCTCCGAAGACCGGCTTCATCAGCTCATTCGCTCCGAGCGACGTAATCTTATGAGGACGGGGATTTCATAACACGATCTGGAGGCACTCTACGAGACCGCCCGGGAGCGATAGATCTTCGCCAATCCGATCACGAGCCGCTATGTCCGCGTCGCTCCTGACTCGGGATCCGGCTACAATTTCAGATGCTCGAGCAACCCCTCGATCGGTTCGAAGCCCGAGATATAGGCCGCGTCGCCCACCCAGTCGCCGAAGGCGCGTCGATGGCCCACGGCGATGACGCGAAGTCCCGCGGCGCGGGCCGACGCCATCCCGGTGGCCGAGTCCTCCAGCGCGACCGCCGACTTGGCGGCCAGCCGGAGCCGCTTCAGCGCCAGTTGATAAGGCTCGGGCGACGGCTTCTTCTCGGTCACGTCCTCCTTGCCCACGATCGTCTCGAACGCGTCGGTCAGGCCCGCGGCCGCGAGCACCGCCTCGACGTTCTCGCGCCAGGTGCCGGAGACCACCGCCAGTCGCACCTTCGTCCGGAGCGTCCGGACCAGGTTGACCACGCCCGGATAGACGCGCGGCGAGGCCCTCAGCAATTGGACCGTGAGGACCTGCTTGCGGCGGACCCACTCGTCAACCTTGTCCACGGGCATGCCGCGCAGGGTGAACAGGTCCGTCAGGAACTCGCGATCGTTGACCTCCGCCGCACGCGCCGCGATCTCGTCGGGGACCTGCCACCCCATCGCACCGAGGGTCCGCTGCCAGGCGGCGACGTGGTGGTTCTCGGTCTCGGCCATCACGCCATCGAAATCGAAGAGGATCGCTTTCAGAGACATCGGTTGTGGCAATTCATCCAGTCGGTGGAACCGGGGACCCGAACCTGCTATTATTATCGATCCTTCGTCGACCGTCAAATGCGACGGCGCACGTCAAGACAAGACCATGCCGGGAACGAATCGAGACTCATCGAATCCATCGGGAGACCGCATCATGGCACGACCCGTGACGCTCTTTACCGGCCAGTGGGCCGACCTGACGCTGGAAGTCATCTGCGAGAAGGCCAGCAAGTGGGGTTACGACGGCATCGAGCTGCCGTGCTGGGGCGACCATTTCAACGTGCAGAAGGCCCTGAGCGACCCGGCCTATTGCCAGGGACGTCACGATCTGCTCGCCAAGTACGGGTTGAAGACATGGGCGATCTCGAATCACCTGACCGGCCAGTTGGTGCTCGATCACAACGACGCCCGGACCGACGACTGGGTGCCCCCCCACGTCCGCGGCGACGCCAAGAAGAAGACCGAATGGGCCATCCAGGAGATGAAGGACACGGCCCGGGCCGCGCAGAAGCTGGGCGTCAAGGTGGTCAACGGCTTCACCGGCTCGTCGATCTGGCACCTGCTCTACTCCTTCCCGCCCGTGTCGGATGCCACCATCGACGATGGCTTCAAGCTGTTCGCCGAGCGATGGAATCCGATCCTCGATGTCTTCAAGGAATGCGGCGTGAAGTTCGCGCTGGAGGTCCACCCGACCGAGATCGCCTTCGATATCTACACCGCCGAGCGGGCCCTCAAGGCCGTCGACCATCGCCCCGAGTTCGGCTTCAATTTCGACCCGAGCCACCTCCACTGGCAGATGGTCGACTCGGTCGAGTTCATCCGGATGTTCCCCGACCGGATCTATCACGTCCACGTCAAGGACGCCGCGCGGACCCTCGACGGCAAGTCGGGCATCCTCGCCTCGCACCTGAACTTCGGCGACCCCCGCCGCGGCTGGGATTTCCGGTCGCCCGGCCGGGGACAGGTCAACTTCGAGGAGATCGCGCGGCGCTCAACCACGTCGGCTATGAAGGCCCCCTCTCGGTCGAGTGGGAAGACTGCGGCATGGACCGCGAATATGGCGCCGCCGAGGCGGCCAAGTTCGTCAAGGAGAAGATGGGATTCAAGTCCGCCGGCCGCCTGTTCGACTCCGCCTTCGCCGACGCCCAGGCCAAGTAAATCGGCCCAAGCCCACTGGCCAGATTGAAGTCTAGAAACCGATCCGGAAATTATTGAACACGAAATACACGAAATACACGAAAAAAAGACCAGAGCCCCAGGGGTCGCGAGGCGTCAAGTCCATGATACCTTGATCTCGGAGAGATTCGGGAACGCGACTCCGATCAAAATCCTCTGTATTTGTCTTTTTCGTGTATTTCGTGTTCAATCTGTATTTCCGAATTCAATTCTTGGGTGATGAGGGCGTGATCACCAACTCGATCGGCGGCGAGCTGTCGTCGGTCCGGACGGACTCGGCCTTGGCGACCGCGTAGAACGGCCGGACCATCGGCCGGACCCAGGGTTCGGCCAGGAGGAACATGCTCCGTTCGGCCTGCGTCTCGGTGATCAGCACGCCGTTGAGGCCGATATCCAGCACGCGGACCCCTTGCGGCAGGTTCTTCACCTCGATCGGCACGCGACCGGAGAACCCTGGGGCTCGCTCGACCGCCAGGGTCATCGAGACGCGCTCGCCGGGTCGGATCACGACGCGTCCCGGCCGCGCCGAGACCTTCAGATTGGCCGCCGACGTCACCGTGATCCAGCCGCCGGCCGGGCCGCCCGGGTCGATCTCCTGCCGCCGTGGCGAGTATCCTTCGCGAGACGCCGATCCATCGACGACCTCGCGCGCGACGATGCGCCAGGTCGGCGGCGAGAAGGCCGGGGCCGTCTTGTCCGCGGACAGCGCCAGGATCCCGCCGAGCTCATGGCCCTCGATCCGGACCGGCGCCGCCGTGACGCCCGGCGGTAAGCCCTCGGCGATGACCTCGACCGGCGCGTTGAAGCTGTCGCGTCGGATCAGGGTGAGGTCCACCAGCTCCGTCCCTCCGCGCGAGATGGTCGGATTCTCGGTGCCGAGGGAGAGCTGGAACGAGGGGTGGGGACGCCGCAGGACCAGGTGATAGGTCGAATCGTCGCCGCCGAGTCCGCGGACGTCCTCGACGCGGACCAGGAATTCGCCGTCGGCCGGCGCCTGGAACGTCACGCGCGAATCCTTGGAGAACGAGGGGCCGCCGTCGTCGTTCTCGTAGTGGAGCGTGGTCGTCGGGACGCCGCTGGTCGGCAAGACGGTCCCGGGCGGGTGAATGTTGACCTTGTACATCGGCTGGCCTTGCGGATGCTGCTCGGGCGTCGTCTCGAGCCAGCCCAGGCGTTGGCCCTGCTGGCCCCAGAAGACGCAGTCGTCGTCGAGGTTGCGGGGGAGTGCCTGGATCCGCATCAGCTCGCGGCCGACCAGGAGATAGTCATTGATCGCCAGGTTGTCCCAGTGGGTCAGGCGGATCGCGGGGCTGGTCGCCAGGTGATCCCGGAACGCGGTCTCGGTCTGATCGACGGGTCGGAGCACCGCCCGGGGGATCGCCTGGCCGCGCGCGTCGAGGATCCGGACGACCGAGTCGATCGGCGAGCCGAGCCGACGCCCGAAGACCTCGATGATGAGCGTCTCTCCCTTCCTGGCCCGGAACCGATAGAAGTTGACATCCCCGTCGTGGCCGATGCGTCCGGAGACCCCGCCCGGTACCGACAACTCCTGGGCCTGCGAGAGCTCGTCGTTGGTCTCTCGCTCGACGACCTGACGGCCGTCGGCCGCGACGATGTTCCGCGTCGCGTAGGGCCACCGCCCGCCCGGCAACGCGACAGGCACGCCCAGGATGTTACCCGGGTCCACGCCCGACCCGACCGGGAATGAAACCTCCCGGACATTTCCGAGATTCGATCCGCCGACCTCGAGCCGGCCGGTCGTGCCCCGCTCCACACCCGATGGGAAGGCCGAGAGCACGATCGGGATCTCCCCGGCGGCGATCCGGTAGAAATGGGCGCCCGAGCCGCCGAAATCGGCGTCGGCGACGCGCAGGAACACGGGGCCGTCGACGCGGGCCGTATGCGTCAGGACCGGGTCCATGCCCAGGCCCGCGACGGTCTCCGCGAGCACCCGGCCCCGGTCATCCAGCAAGGTGAGGGCCGGTCGCAAGAGCGAGCCGAGCGGGCGCGCCACGGCCTGGAAGACGAGTTGCTGGCCGGCCTTCGCCTCGAAACGGAAGTGGTTGACGTCCATGATCCGATCGATCGCGCCGACCAGGGTCGCGGGCATTGCGATCGGCTTGGCCTCGATCGCGTCGGGCCGGTCGTTCGGCTCCGTCTCGGCCACCTCGGGATCGGCGACCACCGCGAATGTCTGCAAGGCCGGGACGCCGATCGGTGTCATCACGCCCAGGACATGCACGCCGATACGCGCGTCGGGAGCGATGGTGAGCTCGACCTCGGCGCGATTGGGGTCGATTTTCGCGGCAGGCGGGATGGTCGCCGAGAGCCCCGGCTCGGGGATGATGACGGAGGTCGCGCGGCCGACGCCGACGCCCGTCAGGGTCAGCTTGACCCGACTGCCCCGCACCCCGCCGCGCGGCTGGGGCGGGTTGAGCGTGGCGTTGCGGAATAGCTCCGGCGTCCGGGCGGACTTCGGCTTCGGCGGCTCGCGGAGCGCGATGGCCGCCGTCCGACCCTCGAGGTCCCAGAAGGCGAGCGATCCGTCGTAACGCCCCAGCGCCAGTCGACGAGCGTCGGGGCTGAAGGCCAGGGCCTCGACCCAGTCGGCCTGCGCGGGGATCGCATCCCGGGATGAAGGCGTCAGCGCATCGAGCTCCCAGAGTCGGACCGTCCGATCCTCGGCGCTGGAGGCCAGCCGCTTCCCGTCGGCGGATACGGCCAGCCGGAGGACTGGTGCGTCGTGGGCGAACGCCGACCGTTCGAGCCGCGCGACCTCGCCGCGACCCTCGACCCGCCACATCCGGATCGATCGATCGACGCCCGCGGCCAGCACGTGCGACCCGTCGGGCGTGAATGCCACCGCGTAGAGTTCGGAGGTTGACTCCGAGAGCGTGGCCGTGCGACGGCCGCTAGCCCAGTCCCAGAGCTTGACCGTTCGGTCGGCGGCGCACGAGGCCAAGGTCTTGCCGTCGGGCGAGAAGGCCAGGCCATGCACCGCGTCGCTGTGGTCCTTCAGCCGGCGGACCATGTTGCCGGTGACGAGGTCCCAGATCAGCACCTGCTTGTCATAGCCGGCGGTCGCCAGCATCTTGTGTCCCGGGGCGACCTCGGCCGCGAGGATCGCGTCGGAATGCCCCGCCACATCAAGCCGTTTCTGCCGCTTCGTAACGTCCCAGACCGTGACCGACCCGAACAGCCCCGGCCGCCCTCCGGCCGCGACCAGCGACACGCCATCGGGCGTGAACCGCACCGAGTTGACCGGCCCCGGATGGTCCCCCAGCGTGGCGGCGAGCTTGCCGGTCCCCGCGTCGTAGAGCACCACCTGACGCCCGACCGCGGCGGCCATCAGCCGCCCGTCCGGGCTGAAGGCCAGCGACGCGACAGCATCCTCGGCCGGGACCTTGAGGGCCACTTTGGGCAGATCGGCCATCACATCGACCAGCGCGGCCAGCGGGGTCTCGGCGGCGGACGGGCCGTCGAATCCCGCCCCCTCCTTGACCCATCGCGTCAGGAGCGCGACCTCGTCATCCTTCAGCGGCGGCTGCTTGTAAGGCATCCGGATCGGAGCACCCCGCCGGATCGAAGCGATCAGATAACTGCTGTCCGGGTCGCCGGGATCGAGGATCGCTTCTCCCATGACCTTGCCGCCGCGCTCGAGCGCCGCGAACGTCGCCATGCTCAGGCCGCCCGAAGCTTTCCGGTCGTCGTGGCACGCCAGGCAACGCTTCACCAGGATCGGCGCCACCTGACGGCGAAAGCTCACGGGATCCGGCCGCGTCGGAGCCTGAGCCCGGACAATTGTGTCCAAGAGGACAATCAGCGCCGCCACGAGAGAAGCCGATCGTGTCATGGTTGCAGTCTTGTAGGGCGGGTGCAACCCGCCGGTCCTGTAGGGCGGGTGCAACCCGCCGGTCCTGTAGAGCGGGTGCAACCCGTCGGTCCTGTAGGGCGGGTGCAACCCGTCGGTCCTGTAGGGCGGGTGCAACCCGTCGGTCCTGTAGGGCGGGTGCAACCCGTCGGTCCTGTAGGGCGGGTGCAACCCGTCGGTCCTGTAGGGCGGGTGCAACCCGCCGGTCCTTGTAGGGGTGCGCGAAACCCACTAGGCATCCCTTTATTCGCCGACGACCGTACTCACCCGATCAATCGACGTTGGCACAGTGTTTCCCCAATCCTCCGAATAATCTCCAGCCGCAACAAATCGCGAGAACGTGGACCACGGCCACTTGGCGGGGCTAGTCGTGTAGTCGTGCTTCACAGGATTATAGTGGATATAGTCACAAAGGATCTCGAGCTCGTGTTCGTCCCTGACGACGTGTTCCCAAAATCGATCCTGCCAAGGCGATCGTTGAATGCGAGACTGCCGGGAACCCGAAGCCTCCTCAGGATTTTCATCAACTCCTAGAGATCGCCACCGGACGGTGAACTCCCGTTTGATCCTCTTCCATCGCGTCGAAAAGTCGGCATCGCCTTGGGGCAAATCCCAGATGCAGTGCAGATGATCCGGAAGCACAACCAGGGCTGTGGTTCGGAATGGCGCGTCATGGCGAACCAATCGCAGGACATCGCCCAGGAGTCGTACCGCTTGGTCGTCCTGAAAAATTCTCCGTCGGCGATTAGTCACAACAGTGAAGAAATAGGTCTCACCGGGGATCTTCCATCGGCGATAGTTCGGCATCTCGCGGTCTCGAAAATGGTGAGTCTTTCGCAAAGGCAATTGCCGGCGGGTTTCACCCGCCCTACAAGGCCGGCGGGTTTCACCCGCCCTACAAGGACTGGCGGGTTGCACCCGCCCTACAAGGACTGGCGGGTTGCACCCGCCCTACAAGACCGGCGGGTTGCACCCGCCCTACAAGGCCGGCGGGTTTCACCCGCCCTACAAGGCCGGCGGGTTGCACCCGCCCTACAAGGCCGGCGGGTTGCACCCGCCCTACAAGACCGGCGGGTTGCACCCGCCCTACAATTAATGATTGAACAGGAATTCCTGGCAGGTGAGGGCGGCCCAATAGAGGTCTTCGACGGCCTGGCGCTGGGCCGTCGCGATCGCCTTCGGATCGGCCAGTCCGGCGACGGCATCCTTCATGGCCTTGAGCATGCGGTCGCGCTCCGTCGGCGTGGGCCGGCGCCAGGGCCGACAGGAAGAGGCGGTCGACGATCGCGGCATCGCCGTCGTTCCGGGCGACCGACTTCGCCGCGACGCTCGCCTCGGCGCGGAGCTTGTCGTTGATCGTCGTCCCGTTGGCCAGGTGGAGGGCCTGGGCCATCGACGGCTCGGCCGACCGCTCGCACGAGCACGTGGCGATCCGCGCCGGGCGGCCGAACGAGTCGAGGAACGCGCTGTCGACCTTGCTGTCGGGCAATTGCAGGCTCCGCCAGCCCGACGGATAGCCGGCGAACGGCGTCGGCACCTCGGTGACCTGCGAGATGGCGTCGAGCAGCACCTCGGCCGGCAGCCGCTTGACGCGGTAGTGGCTCAGAAACTTCATGTCCGCCTCGTTGCCCGGCACGGGGAGGCTCGATCGGGCATAAACTGCCGAGGTCATGATCGTACGTATCAAGTGTTTCATGTCAAAATGATGGCCCACAAAGTCGGCCACCAGCCAGTCGAGCAGCGCCTCGTCGCTCGGCGGGTTGGAGGCCCGCAGGTCGTCGTCCGGGTCGACCAGCCCCCGGCCGAAGAAGTTGCTCCAGACCCGGTTGACGGCGGCCCTGGCGAAATACGGATTGTCGGGCCGGCCCAGCCAGTCGGCGAAGACGACGCGGCGATCGCGCGTCTCCTCCGCCCCGACGACCGGACCATCGAGCGCCCGCGGCGGCATCGCCACCCCGCGACGCGGATGGAGGATCTCCCCCTCCGTCGCGTTCGCGACCACCTCGTCGCCCGCGGTCTCGCCATCCTTGAGCTTCACGCGGGCGAACAGGTTGGCGAAGCCGTAATACTGGTCCTGCGTCCATTTCTCCAGCGGATGATTGTGGCACCGCGCGCACGTCAGCGAGATGCCGAGGAACGTCATGCTCGTGCTCTCGGTCAGGTCGATCGGGTCGCGATGCATCACGTAGAAATTCGCGGCGCCGTTGGTGAGCGTGCTCCCCTGCGCCGTCACGATCGAGCGGGCGAACCGGTCCCAGGGCACGTCCTTCGCCACGCTCTGCCGCACGAACTGGTAGAACGACCACATCGACGGGCCCGGCAGCTTCCGCGACGAGACCAGCAAGACGTCCGACCACTTGTACGCCCAGTAATCGACGTATTCCGGGCTGTCGAGCAGCCTGTCCACCAGCTTGATACGCTTCTCCGGGTCGCCATCCTCGAGGAAGGCTGCGACGCGATCGACGGGGGGCAGGGTGCCGGTCGCATCCAGATAGGCCCGGCGGAGGAACGCGGCGTCGCCGGCATCGGGCGACGGGGGAATCCGCAGGGCGGCGAGCTTGGCGAGGTTCTTCTCGTCGATCGGGTTCTTGCGAGGCGCCTTGGCGAAGACTTCGGGATCGAGCTCGGTATCGAACGGCACGGTCACCGCGACGCGGCCGACCCGGCTGGCGAACAGGATCGAGACGTACGCCTCGCCCCGGCCGGTGACCTTGAGCCGGCCGGCGTCGTCCACCGTGGCGACGCCGTCATCCGTGCTGCCGAACTTGGCCCAGTGCGTCACGTCCTCGACGCGTCCATCCGAGTAGACCGCCTGGACCAGGACCTGCTGGGCTTGCCCCGGCTCCATCCGGACCGCGGACGGGAAGATCCGCAGCGCGGCGATTTCCGGGTCGTCGGCGGAGGGCCCCGGCATCCCGTCGGCGATCCATTCGGCGATCACCCGGTATTCGTGCGAGCCGACCGTGAACCGGACCCCACCGCCGTGCTCGATCGCGCCCGTCGGCTTGAGCAGCATCAGGCTCTCCTGGGGCGCCGTCTTGACGATGCGACGACCGAGGGCCTGGCGGGTCAACACCGCGTGGTTGACCTCGGGCGCGTAGCCCCGCAAGGTCAGGCGAAACCCGTTCTTGCCCGCCGCGGCGCCGTGGCACGCGCCCGAGTTGCACCCCTGCTTCGTCAGGATCGGCTCGACGTGATTCCGGAAGCTCCAGGGCTCGTCGCGGTCATGGTCCTCGACCGAGATCGACGCCCGCGCCACCCGGCCGTTGACCGTCGCCGTGATCGTCGCCAACCCATCGCCCGTCGGCCGGACGAATCCATCCTTGTCGACGGTCGCGACCCGCGGATTGTCGGTCGCGAACACCGCGCGAGGCGTCAGGTCTTCGGTCCCGACGGCCCCCTCGCTCATCTCGACCACGAACCGCTGACTCGCATGCGGCCCGACCAGACGCGCCGACGCCGGCAGCAGTCGGAGTTCCGCACCGATCGCCTGCGTGGCGGTCGGGAATAGCAGGGACGTCGCGATCATCCCGCCGAAAATCAAACGAGCTAGCGTGTGGAGCATGCCGCAGAGTCCACGAATAAAAAGTAATCAATACAAAGAATATTGAACACGAAATACACGAAATACACGAAAAAAATAGAAACCAAGAATCCCAGTCGATTCATCTCAAGCCGATGCAAGAGCAGAAATCCTTTTGTTTTCTTTCGTGTATTTCGTGTATTTCGTGTTCCAACCGTATTGGATTTCCTGCCGGCTCGGTGCGGAACGATGCCCGTTTCAGAAGAGTTCCTCGATCGGCTCGACGCCGTGGTCGACGAGTCGGAGCGGGCGGCCCTGGGGGCCGGGGAGCTCGGTCGCGGTGTCGATGCCGAGGCCCCGATAGACGGTCGCGGCGATCTCGGCGGGGGTGACCGGGCGGTCCTTGGGGGCATAGCCGATCTCGTCCGAGGCCCCCACGATGCGCCCCCCCTGGAGGGCTCCGCCGGCGAAGAGCACGGTCCAGCAGGCCGGGTGATGATCGCGGCCCCCGGCCGGGTTGATCTTGGGCGTCCGGCCGAACTCGCCGAACGCCACCACCATGGTCGTCTCGAGCATCCCCCGGCGCCCCAGGTCTTCCAGGAGTGCGGTGTAGGCGTTGTCGAAGTTGGGCCCGACCTCGTTCTTGTAGCATTCGATCGGGCTGAATGGGGCCGAGCCGTGGATGTCCCAGGTGATCTCGTTGAAGACGGTCTCGAACATGTTCACCGTGACGAACCGGACCCCGCGCTCGACGAGCCGGCGGGCCAGCAGGCAGCTCTGCCCGAAACGGGTGCGGCCGTATCGGTCGCGGACCGCCTCCGGCTCGGCGGAGATCGCGAACGCTTCGCGCGCCCGCGGGCTCGACATCAGCTTGAATGCGCCCTCGAAGTTCGCATCCAGCAGCCGCGCGTCGGCCGACGACTCGAACGCGCCGACGGCGCCGTCGATCGCCGAGCGGAGCGACCGCCGGCGCGATTCCCTCACGGCGGTGACGTAGTCGGGCGGGAGCAGGTCGGGGACCTTGAATCCCTTGTCGTTGGGGTCGGCGTTGAGGAGGAACGGGTCGAACGTCTTGCCGAGGTAGCCGGCGGCGTGGCCGTGCGGCAGGTTGCCGCCGGTCGGGCCGATCGGCTTGGGGAGCAGCACGTAGGGCGGCGTGTCGTGCCGCGACCCCTTCACCTTGGCCAGGACCGAACCATACGGCGGATGTTCGGTCCCGCCGGCGAAGAGCCGCCCGGTCTGCATCATCTGGTGGCCCGTGTCGTGGACCGCCGCTGCCGTGTGATACACCGAGCGGACCAGCGACACCCGGTCCATCATCGAGGCCAGCTTCGGGAAGACCTCCGAGACCTGGACCCCGGGCACCCGCGTCGCGATCGGCCGGAAGGGTCCGCGGATCTCCTCGGGGGCGTCGGGCTTCATGTCCCAGGTGTCGAGCTGCGACGGGCCGCCGACCAGGAACAGCAGGATGCAATTGACGTCCCGATCCCGGGCGACCGCCCCCGAATCCGCCATCGCCCGCATCCCAGGCAGGCCCAGGCCCAGCGCCGTCAGCGCGCCGGCGTGGAGGAAATCCCGGCGGGTCGACCCGTCGCAGAAATGGACCGGCTTCCGGGCGTCGACTCGGAACATGGAACGACCCCTCTCGATCGGAGGCAGGACTATCGGGCGGGGACGCCCCGCACTCGTCCGGGCACCTATCCTAATGCCTCCCGATGCCCCGGGTCAAACGCGCAGCCGCGCGGACACCGGGCCCTGTCGCGCCGCGAGCGGTCGATGCGCGATCGGAGGGGCCGGTCGATCGAGATGATCGATCACTCACCAGAGAAGGCGTTGATACTCCTCCACGACGAGCCGGTAGCACTCGCAGGCGGTCGCCTCCAGGCCCGCACGGTCGAGTACGTTCATCTTACCGCGCCGGTACCGGATCAATCCGTCTAGTTGCAGGGGCCGGAGGACGTCGGTGATGCTCGGACGCCGCACGCCGAGCATCTGCGCCAGGAACTCATGGGTGATCGGGAACTCGTCGGCGCCCCCCACCCGGTCGTGGGTCATCAGCAGCCACCGGCAGCAGCGTTGCTGGACCGAATGCAGCCCGTTGCAGGCCACCCCCTGCGAGACCTGGAAGAGGAAGACGCCGTTGTAGAGGAGCAAGATCCGGCGCAGCGGGGTATCCCGGCTCATCTCGGCCCTCAGCTCGTCGGCCGACATCCGCAGGCCGACGCTCGGGACCTGCACGATGGCCCGCGACGGCGATTCCGCGATCCCCATGATGATCGGCAGGCCCACCATCCCCTCGTTGCCGATGGTCGCCAGCTCGATCCCCGCCCCATCCTCCATCACCGTGAGCAGCGAGACCACGCCCTCGCTGGGGAAGTAGGCGGAGTCGATCGTGGCACGCGGCTGATGGAGGATGTGTTTGAGATTCAGGGAGATGGGTTCCGGCTCGGGGAAGAGTCGTCGGTACTCGTCTTCGGGCAGGCGGGCCAGGAGCCGATTTCGGGGCGTTTCAGAGGGTGATCGGGTGTTTGCCATCGACAGCCATGGGTCCAGGAGCCGGATCTAGAAAGGACCACCGGTGGCGCCGGGCGGCCGTCAGGACTCGATTGAAGTCCATGGTGATGATTCCTAAATGGAATATGCATGATTGCGTACGTTGGCGACTTCGCTCAGAGCCGGCCGCACTCCCGGGGCCGATACCGACGTTCATCGCACGGGGATCCTCGGAGCTACCGCAGTGGCGTCATCGCAAGATCACCGACACCCTCTCGACGGATTCTTCTCCCCGGTCGGGGCCGGGCTCCCACGCCACCCGCACGATTCCAAATCGTTGAGAATATCCCCGCAATATCGCGTTCTGTACGCTCTCGAACAGACGGGGCGTGTCATCTAGGTGACAATCCCCCCATTCCACGCCGAGCCCCCCTTATCGAGATCGACGCGGCGGTACGTTGATGTAATACGTTCTTGGCATTTGTAGGATTATTACGAAAACTCAGATGTTTTTCAATATATTTTTTGAAAACCGCTTTCGCCAGCGGAGAGCGGATCGGGCCGGTGGCCCGCTCGTCGCCGGGCTCGGAGTATCGCGCCAATTCCCGTTAATTTCGTTCTGTACGCTTCCGGACGGACCCCGAGCGTTGGATGGCGGAGAATCGATACTCTAGAGGCCGAGGGGCCTCGCCTCGCGACCGTGGAGGCGAGGAGGTCACATGCTGGACTTCGGAAAGTCGATTGTTCACGGAAGAGGTGTCCGTCCCGCCGATTCGCCCTGCTCGATGGAGCAGTCGTACGATGTCCAGAAGTCACGAAGCTATGACTGGCTGCATCACGGAACCCTCGCCGCTCCACCTTCACGATGGGGAGGAGGGGGCAAGCGTTGTCCCCGGGCCGTCCTACTCCCTACGCCTGCTGGTCGTGGAAGATAACAAGGACACCGCGGACAGCCTGGCCATCCTGCTGAGGTATTGGGGCATCGACGTCCGCGTCTGCCGCGATGCGGCCGAAGCCCTGGCGGCCCTGGACTATCGCCCGGATGTCGCCCTGATCGATATCGCGTTGCCGAAGATGAATGGATATGAGCTGGCGCGTCAGCTCCGGCAACATCAAGCATTTGAAGATGTGCTACTCATCGCGATGACCGGGCTGGGAGACCCGGACAACCTCCGCCTCGCCCGGGAAGCCGGCTTCGCCCACCATCTGCTCAAGCCCTACATCTTCGGGCAACTCCGGGAGATCCTGGCGACCCTGCCTCGGAAGGTCGCCGGATGCTGATGACCCCGGCCGCGGACTGCTGGACCCGGCTCGAGCTCGAGGCATCCGGCATCGATGCCGAGGAGATCCTCGACGGGTTATCGCGAGGGATCGCGGCGGGATTTCACAAGGTTGATGAGGCCTGAGCCGATCAATCCGTCCCGGCGAGCCCGGCCCGGAGCCGGTCGATGCCGGCGGCGGGGCCGCCGGGGGCCTTGAAGATCGACGAGCCGGCGACCAGGACCCGCGCACCGGCCTCGACGACTCGAGGCGCCGTGTGCGGCTCGATGCCGCCGTTGACCTCCAGCTCGCAGTCGGGCCGGACCCGGTCGATCATCTCCCGGACGCGACGGATCTTCGGCAGCGTGCCGGCCAGGAACTCCTGGCCGCCGAAGCCCGGATTGACGGTCATCACCAGAACCAGCTCGAGGTCCGGCAGGATCTCCTCGAGCATCGCCGCGGGCGTCGCAGGGTTGATCGCCACCCCGGCACGCTTGCCCAGCGCGTGGATCGCCTGGATGGTCCGGTTGAGATGGATCGCCCCTTCCTGGTGCACGATCAGGGTGTCGGCCCCGGCCTCTGCGAACGCCTCGAGGTAGCGGTCGGGCTCCGAGATCATCAGGTGCACTTCCAGCGGGATCGGCGCGACCGGCCGCAGCCATCGGACCACGACCGGCCCGAAGCTGATGTTCGGCACGAAGTGGCCGTCCATCACGTTGACGTGGACTCGATCGGCGCCGGCCGCCACGACCTGCGAGACCTGGTCGGCCAGGTGGGCCATGTCGGCGGCCAGGATCGACGGGGCGAGCTTGATGTCTTGTGGATTATTCATGACATTCATCATCGATTTCTGTGGAATGTGATGGTCCGCTCTCGCGATCATCTCATTGTCACTGAGTTGGCCCGGCTTTTCCAAGGGGACTGTCTGGAAGTCCACGACCCTTGTAGGGTGGGTGAAACCCACCGGTGCCAGGCCGTTCATCGGTGGGTTTCACCCACCCTACTCGCCCCGCCATCGTCCCCGAGCTGGGCGACGAGCAGTGTGCGGTCGTCGGCGGGGGGGTGGCCGCCGGTGAACGCGTCGACGGCCTCGACCACGGCGCGGACGATCCCGGGCGCGTCGAGGTCGCATCGGCCGAGGACGGCGTCGAGCCGCTCGACGCCGAACTGGACGCCGCGTTCGTCCATGGCCTCGGTGATGCCGTCGGTGTAGAAGGCCAGGGTGTCGTCCGGCTGGAGCGTCAGGGTCGCCTCGTCGTACTCGAGGTCGTCGATCAGGCCCAGCGGGGGTCCGCCGATCTCGTCGAGCGATTGGACGAATTCCTCGCCGCACCGCTTCAGCCTCGGGGGGTTGTGGCCCGCACAGGCGTACTTCAGCGTCCGGAGCGTCGGGTCGAAGACGCCGTAGAATGCCGTGACGAAGCCCTCGTTGCTGGCGTTGTAGCGGCGGCAGAGGTGCCGGTTCACGTGCGCCAGCATCGAGGCCGGCGGCTCGGGATCGCCGGGCAGTCCGTGGGCCAGGCTGTGGGTGATCGCCATCAGGACGGCCGCGGGCGTCCCGTGGCCGCTGACGTCTGCGATCAGGATTCCCCACCGCCCGCCCGGCAGCGGGAAGAAGTCGTAATAGTCGCCGCCGGCCCACTGCGAGGTCCGGTAGTACGCGCCCAGCTCGAGCCCGGGGATCGTCGGCAGGACCTGGGGCAGCAGCGACCGCTGGATGTCGGCGACCACCCTCAGCTCGCGCTCGACGATCTCATAGGCACGGCTCAGCTCGTCCTTGAGCACGAGGTAGTGGGTGAGCCGGCCGAACAGGCTGCTCATCCAGAACCACTCCGGGAACTTCTCCGGGTCGAAGGCCGACGGCTCCTGGCCCAGGAGGATGACCATGTTCTGCGTCACCCCCCGTTCGTAATGCGGGATCGCCATCAACGAGCGGAAGCCCTGCAAGTAATCCCGGGCCGGGTCGTCCTCGGCCAGCAATGGCGCGAGATCCTCGATCAGACGGGGCTCGTCGCCGTAGATCAGCTCGGCCAGCAAGCCCCCCTCCAGGAGCGGCAGCCGGTCGGTCTGCTTCCACGGGTTGATCTCCTGCGTCCAGGTGCTCGACCGCGTGATCCGGTAGGAGGGCCGCTCCAGCCCGCGACGGCTCAGCGACATCCATCGGCCCGCCGGCATCATCTTGCGAATCCGCGTGCCGTAGGAACGGACCATCGCCTGCGGATCATCCTGCGAGCTCAGGTCGCGCATCACCGAGTCGATGTACGCCAACCGCTCCCGCCAATCTCCCTCCAGGAATCCGACACCGTTGTGGCTGGTCCTGGTCGCTGTAGCTGTCGTCGTCGATGCACTCATGTCCGCAGCCGCCCTTCGAGCCTCTGCAAGGTTGTGAAGCTGGAGTATTGTACCTGCGATGTCGAGGCCAGGAGGGCACGGTTGGCGGGATCCGGGAGAGTCCGGTCTGGCTCGATCCCGTTCCAAGTAGACTCATCCGGCGAAGGGCAGGGGCGACCGCGGGGACCATTTCGCATGCGGTTGGGCCTGATCGGCCGATATTCCCACCGGGTCAACGACCGATCCCCGCGACATCGGGTCGTCGGGTCGGCCGATTGTTCATCGTGCTCTTCCGGAAAAGCGTCACATAGCATATAATGGGTGATGAGGTCCCGATGAACCCGGTTCCCAAGAGGTCTGAGACGAGTCTCAGCCTATCCGGATGATCGCGACCCGTTCCCGCTCGAAAGAAGGAGCGAGGAACCCCGTCCGTCTTCGCGTGCCCGGGTGAGGCACGGATGTGGACGGCGTGAGGAGATCGGAGGTCCGATCATGCGTCTGAACATGGTCAAGTACGTCACAACGGTGCTGCTCCTGCCCGTGACGCTGATGGCCGTCGGCACCGTCTCGGCGGTCGCCCAGGGTATGCCCGCGAGTCCATCCGCGACGCAAGCGGCCCCCGCGAGCCCGGCTCCGGCGCGTGCGAAACCCAATGCCCAACCGGCGACGGCCCCGGCTCCTCACGCCCCTGCGCGAGGATGGGCCGGCTATCGCCTGGCGCAGGCTGGGTCGAGCCAACCCGCCGCGAAGACGAGCCAGGCGGCGAGTGCGAAGACGGTCCAGCCCCAGGCGGGCTGGAAGGGCTACGCGCCCGCGGCATCCTGGTCGGGCTATCGGCCGGCGACCGCAAGGCCGGGCTCCGCTGCCTGTACCACACCGCCTCGACCGGTCAATAATATGGATCGCTCGCGCGTCACCGGGCCGAGTCCCTACCACGGGACCCAGCCGCGCAGCTATCACGAATACGGCAGCGGCCGACGAGTCTCCCTGTCCAAACCCTGGTTGCCCGGCTCGCCGTAATCGGCGTGACGCACCGGCCAGGATTCGCGACAAATTGAGCCGTGCGCGGGGTGTCGGGCGTCGCGGAGCCTCCGGACGCCCGCACCGATGATGTCTCGCTGGGTCTCATTTCTTCGGGGCGTCGCCCACATCCGGCTCGCTACCAGACTCGATCGAGTGGACCTCGCCTCCGCGTTCATCGAACAGGCCGATGGCCGACTTCCCGTCCGGTCGAAGTGCCATGGCCGCACGAAGCATGCTGGCACCGTCGTAGATGTTCACTCCGGACGAGCCGTCATGGCCGACATCGAGCGAGGCCCGGACCTGACCTTTGGTCCCGAAGAGGCCAACTCCTGGCGTCCCATCCGGGCGCATGGCCACGGCCGCGCGGAGCATGCCCCGACTATCGTACAAGTTGAAGCCGCCGTCGTCCTCGGGACTCAGGTCGATCTCCAGCCGGGCCTTGCCGGTCTTATCAAACATGGCGAAGCCGGGCGTGCCATCCGGGCGGATCGACAACGACGCTCGGGCCAGCCCACGGGCATCGCGGAGCACGAATTCTTTCGCCTCGATCGTGGACAGTTTGTCGGCCTGGGCACCCAAGATGGCCACGACGAAGGCGCATCCTAGCAGTCCGATCCCGAACCGCTTCCAGCGACGATACCCGCATTCGTTCCGTCGATTGTCCCGCTCGAGCACTTCCAGGCGTCGTGCGAGTTCCCGGATTTCGGAGTCGGTCATATCCCTGCTATCCTCCCAGGCTGATGCGGAACCATGATCGGTCCGGAGACCGTGTCGGTGTCGTGCCTGGATCAGGAAAGCAGTTGTGATGCCATGGCTGCCCTCGCCGGGATGATTCTCAAGCGACGGATCATGGAAACGCCTCATCCTGACCGATCAAGTTAGATGGATTTTCCGGAAAACCCGTCGCCATGCACATCGTCGGCCTTTTCGATGAGAGCGGATGGAACGCGCGTCCCGTAACTCGAGGGATCGCGGGATCCGTTGTCTGGGTGGTCGGCTCGAGCCATTGCGACGCAGGAGCGAACCAGCCGTATGAAGCAAGGCATGGATGCGCGACGGCTGGTGAAAGGCGTGTCCTGCTGGCTCGCCTCGATCGTCGTGTATTCATCGGTCGCGATGGGCGCGGATGAGCCCGCGCCGGCTGCATCGATCGTGATCCCTCCGCCGGTCCGGTTCGACCTCCGCGTCCTGCGGGCGCAGGCCGAGCGACAGCCCCCGTCGGGTGCCGACGATGGGACGGCGGCCCCGCCTCCGGCTCCGGTGCCGAGGGTCGTGCCCAACCTCGAGGCCGCCGCCGCGGAGCGGGCCCTCGGCGGCGGAGAGCCGACCCAGGAGACGGCCCAGGCCGCGCCGCCGGAGCAGGTGACCACGCTCCTGATGCGAGCCCTCAAGCTGCATGACTCCCGGGTCCGGGTCTACGGCTGGCTCCAGAACAGCTATACCGGCAACGCCAACGGCCGGCCGGCCAATGGGCTCAATTTCGGCGTCAATCCGAACAACCAGGCCGACCGATGGATGGGCAACCAGTACTACCTGATCGTCGAGAACCCCCTCGAGCAGAACGACGAGGTGAATTTTGGCTTCCGCGTGGACAACTTGTTCGGCAACGACTGGCAATTCAACTACATGCAAGGGCTCTTCAACCGGGCGTTCGTGCCCGGCCACCTGGGCTATGACCTGTCGCAGCTCTACGGCGAGGTCCACCTGCCGGTCCTGACGCCCGGCGGCCTCGACGTCAAGGCGGGGCTCTGGTACACGCTGGCCGGCTACGAGCAGGTGCCCGCGATCTCCCGGCCGCTCCTGTCCGTCCCGTACATGTTCAACTACGGCCAGCCGTTCCGCCACGTCGGCGTCGTCACGACGCTGCACCTGACCCCTCGAATCAACCTGTACAACGGCTCGGTCAACGGTTGGGACCGATGGATCGATGACCGTTATATCTGGGGCTACATCGGCGGCTTTAGCTGGGCGTCCGCCGATGCCAGGACGAACGTCGCCTTCACCTGCGTCGCGGGCCCCGACCAGTTCCCCCGGTTCCTGCCCGCCAATCAATCGATCTATCCGACCGGCTACATCAACATCCCCAGCCTGGCCGGACTCCCCAATCCGGGCTATGCCCACAATACCCGGACCCTGTTCACCACGGTCCTGACCCATCGCTGGACCGAGAAGCTGACCCATATCGTCGAGAGCGACCAGGCGTGGGAGCTGAACGTGCCCGGGCTGGCCTCCGGGGGCCTGAATGGCGCTCCCAAGACGGCCGATTGGTTCAGCGTCGGCAACTGGTTCCTCTACCAGGCGAACCCGAAGCTCACCGGCGTCTGGCGCAGCGAGGTCTTCTGGGACCCCACCGGCGATCGCACCGGCTACGCCGATACCTATTACGAGATGACGGTGGGACTCATCTACAAGCCCAAGCACTACCTCTGGATTCGCCCCGAGGTCCGCTACGACTGGGCCCAGTCCGGCAAGCCCTACAACGACGATACCCGCAGCAGCCAGTTCACCCTGGGCCTCGATGTCATCTTCTTGTTCTGATCCTCGATCGACCACGCCAGTCCCGCACCGCATTTCTCCCCGGTAACCAGTGACCAATGACCAATGACTCAACTGGCACACCGTTCGCCAATAGGGTCACCTTGAAATCCCTCTCCTTCCCGCCTCAATCCGAACTCTGCAACGCAACTGGTTTGGCAATCAGGAGTTAAAACAGAGAGCGTCCGTCATCGATGACACGATGAATCGGGTCCGCGGATACGGTTGAAACGGGGTGTGCTTACCAAAAAGTCAGGAATGCTCATGAAGCGTGCAACGGCGATCCCCTTCATCTTGATGGTGGCTCTGGCGCTGGTGGCGTTGTTCGTCAAAGGGTCGCCCAAGGAGTCCCCTACGGGAGATCCGATCAATTCGGGCGACGTCGCCTGGATGCTGACCGCCTCGGCTCTGGTGCTATTGATGACGCCGGGCCTGTCCTTCTTCTATGGAGGGATGGTCAGCCTGAAGAACGTGGTCTCGACCATGCTCCAGAGTGTGGTCGCCCTGGGGGTGATCAGTCTGGTCTGGCTGACCGTGGGCTTCAGCCTGGCATTCGGGGATAGTCTCGGCGGTTACGGGATTCTGGGCAATCCGACTGACTTTCTTCATGTTCGACGGCGTGGGCGAGGCGACGAGCAAGGCGTTGTCGCCGACAATTCCACTGATGCTATTCGCGTTCTTCCAGCTCAAGTTCGCGATCATCACGCCGGCGTTGATCACGGGGTCGTTCGCCGAGCGGGTGCGATTCTCGTCCTACCTGCTGTTCATCGTGCTATTCAGCCTGTTCATCTACGCTCCGCTGGCGCACTGGACCTGGCATCCGGACGGCTTCCTGAAGAAGTGGGGCGTGCTCGACTTCGCCGGTGGGACGGTGGTGCACATGTCGGCGGGCTGGGCGGCCTTGGCCGGGGCGCTGATCCTGGGGCGTCGCAAGGCCCATATCTCCAATGAGACGGCCTCACCGGCGAATGTACCGTTCGTGATTCTGGGCACGGGGATGCTCTGGTTCGGCTGGTTCGGCTTCAACGCCGGCTCGGCGACGGCCGCCAACGGCCTGGCGGCGATGGCGTTCGCGACCACGAACACGGCCTCGGCGTCGGCGATGCTCGGCTGGATGTTCTTCGACTGGATGCGGGGCCGCAAGCCCTCGGCGCTGGGGGCCTGCATCGGCGCGGTGGTCGGCCTGGTGGCGATCACGCCCGCGTGCGGCTTCGTCACCATCCGCGAGAGCGTCTTCATCGGGTTGTTCGCCAGCGTCGTGAGCAACCTCGCCGCCCACTGGAAGTCCAAGTCGACGCTCGACGACACGCTCGACGTCTTCCCGTGCCACGGACTCGGCGGCATGGTCGGCATGCTCCTGACGGGGGTCTTTGCCAAGGATGTGGGTCTGACCAGCGGCAAGACGTACACGTTCCTGATGCACCTGGCGGCCCTTCTGATCGTCTCCGTGTTCAGCTTCGTCGGCTCGTGGATCCTCTACAAGGTGACCGACCTGATCATCCCGCTGCGGGTCTCGGAAGAGCAGGAGATCGAGGGGCTCGACCTGAGCCAGCACGGCGAGATGGCCATCGCCGCCGAGCTCCTCCTGGCCCCCTCGACCAACGGCAACGGCGTCCACAGCCCCGTACCCAAGGAGCTGGTCCTGAGTTGAGATTTTGTCCCGGAAGCAAGAACGGACCAAAGTAGGGTGGGTGAAACCCACCGCGAGGGCCTCGCACCGGTGGGTTTCGCCCACCTTACAAGACCGTTTTCGACCTTCCGGGACAGACTCCGAGTGGCTGTGAATCAATCGATTCCAGAACCGTTTCGCCCAGCGGCCATGCTCCATCCGCTCGGCGAAACTCAGGAGAAGCCGAGGACGGGGTGCGGCACGTACGGCTCCTCGAGTCGCGCCATCTCCTCGGGAGTCAGCCCGATCGACAGGGCGGCCACGGCGTCCTCGAGGTGATGCGGCTTGGTCGCGCCAATGATCGGCGACGTGACGGCCGGCTTGGCGAGCAGCCAGGCCAGCGCGACTTGCGCCCGGGGCACACCTCTCGCCGCGGCGATCTCGCCGACGCGCTCGACGACGACACGGTCGGCCTCCTCGGTGCGAGCATAGAGCGTCTTGCCGAACTCGTCGGAACCGGCGCGTTCGGTGCTGGCCCGCTCGTCCCAGGGACGGGCCAGCCGGCCGCGGGCCAGCGGGCTCCAGGGGATCACGCCGATGCCTTCGGCCGCGCAGAGGCCCATCATCTCCCGCTCTTCCTCGCGGTAGAGCAAGTTATAGTGGTTCTGCATCGAGACGAACCTTGTCCAGCCGCGGAGCTCGGAGATGCCGAGCGCCTTGCAGAACTGCCAGGCGAACATCGACGAGCCGCCGATGTACCGGGCCTTGCCGGCCTTGACCACGTCGTGCGAGCGCCTCGAGCGTCTCCTCGATCGGCGTGGTGTAGTCCCATCGGTGGATCTGGTAGAGGTCGACGTAATCCATCCCGAGCCGTCGGAGGCTGGCGTCGATCTCGGTCATGATCGCCTTGCGCGACAGTCCCCTGGCGTTCGG
Organism: uncultured Planctomycetota bacterium; assembly: GCA_963777695.1. GTDB lineage: Bacteria > Planctomycetota > Planctomycetia > Isosphaerales > Isosphaeraceae > CAVZRC01. The sequence continues at coordinate 1,771,614 of CAVZRC010000004.1, read as the reverse complement.
ATCCTTCCCCGACTGGAAGAAGACCTTGGTCGCGATCACGACCTCGTCCCGCCGCGCCAGGTCGCGGATCGCCCGGCCGAGGATCTCCTCGCTGGTGCCGTCGGAGTAGGCGTTGGCCGTGTCGAAGAAGTTGATCCCGAGCTCGAGGGCGCGGGCGTAGAACGGCCGGCTTTGCTGCCTCATCGAGCGACCAGGCATGAGCACCACGCTCCGGCACCCCGTAGCTCATGCAGCCGAGGCAAATCCGAGAGACCTTCAGCCCGGTCTTTCCCAGGTTCCGGTAATCCATAGGCTTGCTTCCTATGCTTCACCGCCCTTCCGCCGATGGAGAACGTCTTCACCACGGCTCCAGGCGCATTCGTTGTCCGTCCACCATGGTCCCCGCGGACCAGACTTCCTCGCAAGGGGAAGCCGAGTCGGAAGATCCTCGGATCCACCCCAGCCCGAATCCGCTGGCTCATGTCGGCTCGTCTTGTCGGACATGACATGACCGTCTCGCTGCCGGTGAATCTGCCCGGGTGGTTTGGTATAATCTCCGCGGAGGACGAAACATGTCGCTGCGCGACCACTTCCGACCGCCCGTGACGGACATCGCTTCGTGGGAAGAACTCCACGGCCTCTGGCCGGGAGTCATTGCCATTCGACTGAATTCACTCCTCCCACCCAACTATCGGAGCGGAGTCAAGATTCATCTGGGCAGCGCCGTGGAAATCGATGTCGCGGCCTTCGAGTTGCAGAACGGTGGCGGTTCCGACACCCGCGACCCCTACGATTCGTCCCTCGAATGGGAGGCGCCAACGCCTGCGGTGTTGCTCGACACCGACGAGTTGATGCCCCCCGAGTACGAAGTCCGGGTCTACGACCAGCGATACACCCGGCGCCTGGTGGCGGCGGTGGAGATCGTCAGCCCGCGGAACAAGGATCGGGCCGAGGCCCGCAGTGCGTTCGTCTCGAAGTGCCACGCCTTCCTCCAGCAGGAGGTTTGCGTGGTGATCGTCGATCCGGTGACGGAGCGCTCGGCGAGTCTGTATGCGGAGCTGGCCGAGCGGATCGGGGCCAGGCCGCCCGCGACGGCGGATCGGTCGATTTACGCGGTCTCGTGCCGGTCCCGCAGTGCCCACGGCCGGCGTCAGGTGGAGGCCTGGGAGCACGCGCTGGAGGTCGGTGCCCCGTTGCCCACGTTGCCGCTTTGGATCAGCGAATCCCAGTACGTCCCGCTCGAACTCGAACGGACCTACGAGGACACGTGTCAAGGGCTCCGGATCGCGTGATCCGCGCGAGCCACGGCTTCTTCTCCCGCGGCGTCGCGGTCTCCGCTGGCTTCTTCTCATTCGCCTCCCCCGCCGCGAATCGCTTCCGGAAATCATCCCGGGCCTAGTTGCTCGGTTTCGGCAGCGATGGCACACCCGAGAGCGGGTCCATGGGATATCCCGGACGATCGCGAAGATATTTTGGACTATAGAGCATAGATCGTATCGCGCTAATCGCCTAGATTCATCTCTCGTGGGCGCCACTTGGCACGCTCGCGCCACTCATCGAACGTGTGAGCCAATTCCCGCGAGGTTCGATCAAAGGCCACCTGGATGGCATGAGGATCGATCTGACTGGCGATCCCATGCCGATCCGCGCGATCTTGCCTCGACCGCCCCTGTCCTATCGCCAGGCGGTGGAACGGGCCCTGACAAAGGAGAAGGTTTGATGCGCGTCTTCCTCACCGGTGCCACGGGATTTATCGGTTCGGCCATCGTTCGAGAACTCATCGGCGCGGGTCACCAGGTGGTCGGACTTGCCCGCTCGGATGGGGCCGCCAGGTCGCTCGTCGCCGCCGGCGCCGAGGTGCATCGTGGCACGATCGAAGATGGGGAAAGCCTGCGCAGAGGAGCCGCCGCCTCGGACGGCGTGATCCACACCGCCTTCTTTCATGCATTCTCGCACGCGAGCCTTTCGACGCGGCTGAGGGTCCTGTTGCGTGGGCTCTCGGGGAGAGGTCTGGTCCGGAGTTTCCTGGGGGCCGCAGTCGAGACGGACAAGGCCGCCATCGAGACACTCGGTGCCGCACTCGAAGGCTCCGATCGACCGCTTGTGATCGCTTTCGGGACGATGGCCCTCGCCCCGGGGCGCCTCGCGACGGAGCGGGACGCGCCCGATCCCAGCTCCGTGGGGGCCGGCCGCATTCCATCGGAGGAGGTAACCCTGGCGCTGGCCCGGCGTGGCGTCCGCGCGTCGGTGATCCGACTCCCGCCATCGGTCCATGGCGACGGCGACCACGGGTTCGTCCCGATGCTCATCGGCATCGCGCGAAGGAAGGGCGTTTCGGCGTACGTGGGCGAAGGTCTCAACCGATGGCCCGCGGTACACCGGCTCGATGCGGCCCATCTCTTCAGGCTTGCGTTGGAGAAGGGTGCCGCGGGGGCCAGGTATCATGCGGTCGCCGAGGAGGGCTTCGCATTCCGCGAGATCGCTGGCATCATCGGCCGACGATTGAACGTGCCGGTCGTCGCCAAGCCCCCCGAGGAAGCATCCGGACATTTCAGCTGGCTGGCGCCGTTCGTCTCGGCCGACAACCTGGTCTCCAGCGATCTCACTCGGGAACTGCTGGGGTGGCAGCCGAACCAGCCCGGGCTCCTCTCCGACATCGACCGGCCAGAATACTTCGGATCCTGAAGTAAGAGTCTATCCCGAAAGCCCCGGCGGGGCCTAATCTCGTTGCCAGGTGCGTCAGCCCCTGGGCCGGGCTCCCCGTGTTCTTCGGCATCGCGGCGCCTCGATGGGAATTCGTCGCCGCGATCCCCCATTCCGTTCAGCCCTTATACGACACCACCGCCTGTTGCGTGGTCGGCGGGAGGGGGTGGAATTCGCTGCGCAAGAACCCGGCCCGGGCGAACATGGCCTGGTATTCCTCGAAAGTGTAGGCGTCGCCGTGGGCGGTGGTGGCGAGCATCACCAGCGCGAAGGTGGCCGTCGCTGGCGGCGTGATGCGATCGGGCTCGGGGATGAAATCCAGCGTCAGGGCCCGGCCACCCGGCGCGAGGGCGGCGTGCGCCTTGGCCGCCAACTGCTCGCAGGTCGGGACGTCGAAGTGATGCAGGAAGTTGGTCAGGAGCACGATGTCGTACGGGCCGCCCCAGTCCACGTCGAAGGCGCTGCCCGGACGCAAGGCATACCGTCCGGCCACGCCGGCCCGACGAGCATTCTCTTCCGCGACCGCCAGCACGTTCGGCCAGTCCAGCGCCGTGACGTGGGCCTTGGGGTAGCGCTCGGCGACCGTGATGCCGTACACCCCGTGCCCCGCGGCGACGTCGAGCACGCGCAGCGGTTGGCCGACGTCCCCGCCGACCAGGTCTGCGAGCAACCGGGCCGGCATCTGCATGAGCGGGGCCATCGCGCGGGCGAACTCCACCCAGATCGGGTTGTCGTCGGAGACCGTCCCCTCATCGGAGACCGCCGTACCGCCCCGCCGCACGGCCGCCGTCAGTTGGTGAAAGCTCGCCCTCATGTCGGGCGCCAGCATGAACCGCGCCGCGTCGCCCATATAGGCCGGCGACGCGCGATCCAGGAACACCTTGCTGTCGCCGGTGAGCTCGTAGCGGTCGCCGTGCTTGTGGAGGAAGCCGATGATGGTGAGATAGTCCGCCAGGATGCGGATGCCCCGAGGAGCGGCCTGGCACGCCTCTGCCAGCTTAGTCGCCGTCCGCCGCCCCGCCGCCACGAGCGAGAACAAGTCCAGTTCGATCGCCGCCCGTAGCGCCTCCGTACGATGGTAGGCGCTGATCGTATCGAAGAACAACGCGGGGGAAGGTCCTTGTGCAGCCATAGCGTGTCCCTACCCGAATGATCCTGAAACAAAGCTCACGGCCTGGGCTCGATCATACGTCACGCGCGAGACCGCGGGAACCATGGATCGCTGCCGCTTTGTGCCACGGCCGAAGCCGTAGTCGTCGGCTTGACGTGCAGGTTGGACAGCGAACGTCCGGGAACGGAACACCTATTGCTGCCTCCGCCGTTGATCGAGAGACTTCAGGCTGGGGTAAGCGTTGGGGACTGTCGCTCGCGTCGGACTGATCGACCGCGGTGGGTCGGACGATGTGCTGGCATAAGGCTGGATGCTTGCAGCTTGTTGTGACTCGGACGACAACCCTCATCGTCCGAAGTAGACTCGATACTTGGGGTAAGGAGATATGGCCATGACGCGGACGGCCGATAATGGGTTTGATGCCGCCGTCGTGGCCAGGGAGAACCGTCCCGTCGCCCTCGTCGAAGTGAAGGCGTATCCCGTGGAGAGATGGGCGACAAGCCTCCCGAAGCAACTGGCGAAATTCGCGGTACGAGTCGCTTTCGTTTTCACCATTGATCCGAATTGCATTTAATTGTACAGGTTAAGAGGAGAGAGCCTCAGGGAGTCGATCGTCCGCCTCGACAGCCGGGAAGTCCTCCGGCATTACGACCCGGAGTTTCCAAGAGAACGCGTGTTTGAGTCATACCTGCTGACACTCGTTGAGGCATGGCCCCGTGACCTGGCGTACCACTGGAATTCGGAGGATCCGCCGGGCTCCCAGGCGCTTCCTCCTCCATCAAATTCAGGAGGACAAGGCAATGACCCCATCGACCGTCTGGGTCACGTTCATCGACGATGGCGCGCAGGAGATGATCGCGACCGTGAACCTGCCGATAGCCGATCTCCCCGACACCTTCGAGATTGAGACAACCCTCAAGCTCGGGGACGCCGAGTGGTCCGTCGTTCACGCCGACCCGCAGACTAAAGGTGGCTTCTCAAGATCCGGTAAGCTGATGCTGCACCTGCGACGGATCGAGAAGATCGATCTCTCGAACATCCTCTACAGCCTGCCTTCGATCTGCGACCAACTACCGGCAGTCGAGGACACACACGCAGCGGTCCATGACCTCGTCCTGGCCGAGGACGACTGGCGGCAATTCGAGCTGGTCTCGCGGGCGTTCACCGCCGAGTCGGACGTCGAGATCACCGCGATTCGCTCCATCCACGATCACGAGCGCGCGGGCGTGGGCTGGAAGAAAATCCACATCCGTAAGAGGCCCGATCCGCCCATCGCCTCGACGCTCAGCCGTAAGGATATCGACCGAACCTTCGGCGGCGTGACGTTCCGCAAGGCCCGCTTCGGCAAATCCCCGATCATCTCGGGCTTCTCGTTCCAGTCGGGTGATCTCCGATGCTACGGCATCGAGGAGGAAGGCACGGTCACCGTCCTCGGCATCGCTCAGGAAGCCAAGCAGGACGAATCCGTTGAAGCCCTGACCACACTCGCCCGCGATTTCGATCTCGAGCTGGTTCAATGGTGCCGGTGTGCAAGAGCGGCATGGGATGACCCGCGATTTCGCCGGCTGCTGACGGGGGTCATCTGACCAGGCCGCGATTGGCCTCATACCTCTCCAGCAGGCACGGCCGCTCCGTCTCGGCCTCGACGCCTGCTCTGATATCCTCAGCTATCGCCGTCGCCATGGAATAATCCATGTCGCCTTCGATGACGACTTCAATGGTGAAGCACTCGATCCTGATGGAGACCGGTATCCCCGCCACGACAATCCGGTCCGCGAGCGAAGACTCCTCGGACACGACGGCCTCGTACTCAAAATTTCGGGGGCACACCGCCTCGAGATACAGGAACGGGGCCTCGAAGTCGGGGATACCCAGGGATTCGCCCTTCCAGGACTCGCCTTCCATCCCGCAGCAGCCCCTGACCCGGTGCCCTTTCATAAAAGGCTTACCCTCCTCGTCGCGTATCGAGAATTGCCGCCACTTCCGGTCGGTTAGCCGCTTCCAGCTCCCGGAACCGAGGTCGTACAAGAAATCGTCGAAGTTGCGCCGTAACCGGGGCGACCTGTCGATCTCCTCGTATACCTCCCCGCCGCGTATGACGATCCCGTCCGGGCCGGCTTCCGCCTCATGCCTGAATATCCAACCGGGCAGTTCCCCGTGGCTTGACAGCGGTTCCATGCGATAGTTGGCCATGTCAAGGGCGAACACAGGTGTCGTTCCCGGATGTCGTTCGTCATGGTACCCGAGCCGCCCGATGACGATAAGGCGGTCGTCGAGCAGGGTGGCGCTGTGGAAGTCGGTGGGCGGGAATACCTCCTTCGGGTAGCCGTAGATATCGACGCAACCGGTCAGGTCGAGGACGATCACATCGTTGTAGATGCAGAAATCGGGGTCGTAGTGGTCCTCGTGTTCGCCAGCGATACAGATCATCCTGCCATCGGGGTGTGGGGTGCGCGTTGCCCCCATCCGGTCGAAATTCCAGATCGGGCCCTTCGCATAGTCTCCGTCCTGCCCGAAGAACTTGCGGAGGGCGTAGGGTGTATGCACGGCCGGCGCCTCGGACCAGTCGTGCAGCCGGGCGTCCTCGGAGCTACGAACCATCCATTCCCAGAACGCGAGCTTCATGCGTTCGGGATTGGACGCGCCGAATCTGCGCTGCTGCTGGCGCTCAAAGACCTTTCGGGCGATTTCCATGTCAAGCCTCCGGGGCGGTTTCTCACAGTGCATCTTCCGCCCCCAAAGAAAACCTCGCAAAGGGGTAAGCGTGGGCTGCTGCCCAGCATAGCCCGGTCATCGCCCAGATTATGCCCACGGAAGGATGGAAATCCATCAGGTTTATGTTCATCATCTGCTTTCAAACGGCTGGCGGGTCTCAGGCTTTGACCTTCTCAAGGTAGATCAACGCGGCGTTGGCAAGCAGTCCGGCTTTGGCGCGGTCTCGCTCATACAGCTTCTGGAACGATCGGGCACAATTGCTGTGTGGGCTCGACTCGGAGAGAATTGTGGCTACAGCCCTCTCCGCGAAATTCTTGTCGGCGGGAGTCGGGTTGGTTTCAAGGACTCGCAACGCGACCCAGATTGCGCGGATGACGTCGGACCTGCCTCGAATCAACTCCTCCCGCGTGTCGAGTTCGAAAAAGTCGATCGTGACGACGGCCCGGCGGCGACGATGCCCCGATTTCTTCACCGGCTTGGGGACGACACCCTCGAAGGTGAGGATCTCTTCGGGGTTATCGTCGATCTTTCCGATCGGGTACAGGAGAAACGGCCGCCCGGCGCAAGATCAGACGGGTGTTCCGCCTGCGGCCCCCGTTTGCCCGCGATCGGGAAGTAATTCAGCTTCAGCGGAGTGTTGCACGACTTGCAGGCGGTGAGGTAATTCAGGGGGTGATAGGCCAGGAGGTAATAGCCGGCATCCCAGTCGTCACCGGTCGAGAAGTCGTAATCGATCTTGCGATCCGCTTTGATCTTTGCGCTCGGCCATCCCTCGACGCCGTTCTTGGGTCGAAAATGTTCGATGTCGTGCTCGACGAGCCCGTATGGCGGACCTTCCAGGACGCGCTCGCAGTATGCGCACTTGTTGTGCTGCACCTTCATATAAACGGCTTTGATCTCGCTCCAAGTCCCGGTCTTCTCGGTGTATTCTCCGTCCCTGCGGAAAGTGCTCGTGCGTTTCTTGGTCCTGGTGAACCAAGTGGGCGCCTCCTTGTCAATCTTGTCGATCAGATCGGCTTCGGCGATGTCATAGCGGATCATCGAAACCACCTTGACGTGACACAAGTCATTCGGCCCGGACTTTCACTTGGTCCGTTTGATGGGCGCCTTCTTGGCGACCCGGCGGGTTCTCGGCCGTCGGGATTCTGGAGCAGACTTTTCCGCGGACGAGTCGGAAGCGGATTCGGCGGGTTTCGAAGATTTCTTGGTCTTCACCTTTGGCCCGGTAATGGATGTCTTCGTCCCGTCACTCACATAGAATACCGGTTTCGGCTCCTCCGAATCGGCTACATCCGTCTCGACGTTCGAGCGGTGCCCCACCAGTCGGCGGAGGAAGGCGAGCGCGGCGCCGGGTTCATTGTTACGGACTTGCTTCGAGAGCGAGACGAGTTCGTTGACGGTGTCCTGGTCGCGGGTTGACTTCAAGCCGAAGTAGGAACTGAGGAGAATCTGCTCGGCGCTGAGACCGTGGATCCTCTCGTCGATCCGCCGCGCCATGGTGGCGTTGGACGGATCCTGTTCCATAAGGATGATGTTCGGCGACTGGAGCGTCCCGGCCACCAGCGGACTGTGCGACGTGACGACGAACTGGAGGTTGGGCAGGGCCGCCGAGAGATCGGGAAGAACTCGCCGTTGCCACTCCGGGTGCAGGTAGAGATCGATCTCGTTGACCAGCACGATGCCGCGATTATCGACCAACTTGGCCCCGGACTGGCATCCCATGCAGATGTGATACAGCAAATCCGCAATCCAGCCGATGTAGGCCCGATAGCCTTCCGACAAGGCGGGAAACGTCACGGGAGACCCGCGAAAGCGGAAGACGTATTCGTTGTCCTCTCGCTCTCCATCGAAGCGGCAATCCTCCGGGAGGAGACGGTTGATGAGGTTGAGGACTTGCGCGTAGCGTCCCTTGTTGTCGGTGCTCAGCTCCGGGAGCCATACGCCGAGGGGCGTGAGCGTGACGGTATCCTCGAAAAGGCCGGCAACTCGATCGTAGCGGAGGAGGCGGCTTTTTTGGCGCGAACTGCTGCTGAACCCCTTATCGGTATCGACTCGTCTTCCCGCCCCGTAGCCGACAAGCAGGAAGGCGGGCGAGTTGTTATCGTACATCTTGTCCCAGAGCTGCATCTTGTTGTGAGTCGCCTTGACCTTCTCGACGTCATGAATCCGGACGATCTTGGTGGTGTGCTCCGACTGCACGAACGGTTCCGGCCCGGTCCTTGTCCCCATATCCTGGTCATGCAGGAGCAGCCGGCCCTTCAATACGGCCACCTTCGCCCTCTCCTCCGCGGTCCGGCGCACGAGCCTGTAGGGCACGTAGCCCGCGCCTTCGATGATCGGCGCGAGGACCGCCAACGCGATCGCGCAGGATGGAGGTCTTTCCCGATCCGTTGTCGCCCAGCAGCAGGTTGATGTTGGGACGCAGTAGCGTCTTCTCGCCGTCGCCCGAGGCGATCGCGTCGTTGCGGCCGGGGTATTGGAAGTCCAACGACGCCTTGTGGAAGCATCGCAAATCGCGAATATCTAGTGAGCCTATGAACAATCGTTTGATCCAAGATCGAGGATTTCGGAGACCGCGGCTCGATCGAGTATAGCCGTCCGAGATGTCGGCGATCCAGGGACTGGATCGACCATTCTCCGCCCGCATCAAAGCCTCTGAACATCGAGTTGCTCGCCCGCGAGCCTTTCGACGTGGCGGAGAGTCCTGTTGCGTGGGCTCTCGGGGAGAGGTCTGGTCCGGAGTTTCCTGGGGGCCGCGGTCGGGACGGACCGAGCCGCCATCGAGGCGCTCGGTGCCGCACTCGAAGGCTCCAATCGCCCGCTTGTGATCGCTTTCGATCGCTTTCGGGACGATGGCCCTCGCCCCGGGGTGCCTCGCGACCGAGCGGCACACGCCCGATCCCAGCTCCGTCGGGGCCGGCCGCATCCCATCGGAGAAGATCTGTTGATCCGATTCGCCGGGTCCTCGAAAAACTCATCGGACCTTGAACGGGTGGCAGCAGGGAGTTACGCTCCCTGCTGCCGAGAAAAGCCGATCAATAGCGATAATGATCGGACTTGAAGGGGCCTTCCTTGGGGACGTGGATGTAGGCGGCCTGTTCCGGCGTCAGTTCGGTCAACTGGACGTCCAGCTTCTTGAGCTGCAACCGGGCCACGTGCTCGTCCAGCTTCTTGGGCAGGACGTACACGCCGACCGGGTACTTCTCGTTGTGCTGCCACAACTCGATCTGGGCCAGGACCTGGTTGGCAAAGGAAGAACTCATCACGTACGAGGGGTGGCCCGTGCCGCAGCCCAGGTTGACCAGGCGACCCTTGGCGAGCAGGATGATCCGCTTGCGGTCGGGGAAGATGACGTGATCGACCTGCGGCTTGATCTCCTCCCAGGCGTAGTTCTCCAGCGACGCCACGTCGATCTCGTTGTCGAAGTGACCGATGTTGCAGACGATGGCCTGATTCTTCATCTTGGCCATGTGGGCATGCGTGATGACCTTGTAGTTACCGGTGGCCGTCACGAAGATGTCGGCCTTGTCGCAGGCGTAGTCCATGGTCACGACGCGGTAGCCTTCCATGGCGGCCTGCAACGCGCAGATCGGGTCGATCTCGGTGATCCACACCTGGGCCGAGAGGGCGCGAAGGGCCTGGGCGGAACCTTTGCCCACATCGCCGTAGCCGGCGACGACGGCGATCTTGCCGGCGACCATCACATCGGTGGCGCGCTTGATGCCGTTGACCAGCGACTCGCGACAGCCGTAGAGGTTGTCGAACTTGGACTTGGTGACGGAGTCGTTGACGTTGATGGCGGGGAATTTCAGTTCGCCGCGCTTGTGCATCTGATAGAGGCGGTGGACGCCGGTGGTGGTCTCCTCGGTGACACCCTTGACGGCGGCGAGGTTCTCGGCGTACCAGCCGGGTTGGGAGGCGATCCGTTTCTTGATGGCGGCAAAGAGGACGCGCTCCTCCTCGCTGGTCGGCTTGTCGAGGACGTGGATGTCCGCTTCGGCACGGGCGCCGAGATGGAGGAGCAAGGTTGCATCCCCGCCATCGTCGAGGATCATGTTCGAGTGTCCGCCGTCGGCCCATTCGAAGATCTTGTGGGTGTATTCCCAGTACTCGACGAGGGACTCACCCTTGTAGGCGAAAACCGGTATACCGGCCGCGGCGATGGCGGCGGCGGCATGATCCTGGGTTGAGAAGATGTTGCAAGAGGCCCAGCGGACCTCGGCACCGAGGGCCTTGAGCGTCTCGATCAGGACGGCGGTCTGGATGGTCATGTGGAGCGAACCGGTGATGCGTGCACCCTTGAGGGGCTGTCGCGAGGCATACTCCTCACGAATGGCCATGAGGCCGGGCATCTCGGTTTCGGCAATGGCGATCTCGCGGCGGCCCCACGGGGCAAGCGAGATATCGGCAACATGGAAGTCGGTGGAAGTCGCAGGCTTTTCAGCAACGGCGGGCACGTTCAAAGTCTCCTGAAACGATGAACGGGCGCCGTTGCACGGTGATAATCCACCCCAGCGAGCCTGGCAGGAACGCCCATGCGTACCGTCGCAGCGCCCCTCGTCGAGATGGTGTTGGCTTATTAAGTGTAGGCAACGCTCCTTGGAAGGACCATTAGCTTACTCACTTTATTCATAGCAGAACGAGCCGATCGGATTCAAGATGACCTCCGGCAGGGGCCCGGAGTGTTGACTTCGGGTGGTGGGTTGACGAATCGCGGCGCACCGGCTACGCTCACACATACGGGGCGACGGGCCACGGCCGTGGAGGATCGGTCGGCCCTGGGCCCCGGGAGCGTCCGTTCACACCGAAGCACCCCAAGTCCATGGTGAGCATCGAGATGAAACCGATCGCACGCCGGAGTTTTCTGAGAGGTTCGATGGCGGCCGGTCTGGCGATGGGGATGCCGAGGCTGATGCTCGGCGCCGGGCCCCGGTCGGGCAGCCCCAACGACGCGGTGAATGTCGCGGTCATCGGGCTGGGGTCGACGACGGCCATCGGGGGTGTGGGCGGGCGCGGCCACCAGCTCATCGGCCGGCTCCGCGAGATCCCCGGCGTCAAGATCGTCGCTCTCTGCGACGCCGACCGGGCGCATCTCGATCGCGAAGTCGAGGCGGCCCGCGAGCACGGGGGGAAGGTCGCCGCGTATCACGACCCCCGCGAGGTCTTCGACGACAAGGGCGTCGACGCGGTGATCGTCGCCCTGCCGAACCACTGGCATGCCCTGGCGACGGTCTGGGCCTGCCAGGCGGGCAAGGACGTCTACGTCGAGAAGCCGTTCTCGTACGACCTGTGGGAAGGGCAGCAGATGGTGGCGGCCGCCGGCAAGAACGGCCGCATGGTCCAGGTCGGCACGCAAAACCGGTCGAGCGCCTTCCTCCGAGGAGTGTTCGACCGACTGCGCGGAGGCGAGTTCGGGGCCATCCGTTTCGCCCACGCGCTGGTGTACCGGGCCCGCGACGGTATCGGGTCGGTCGACGCGCCCACGCCGCCGCCGCGCACGCTAGATTACGACCTCTGGTGCGGCCCGGCCCCCAAGAAGCCGCTGATGCGCAAGCAGTTGCACTACGAGTGGCACTGGTTCTGGGACACGGGCAACGGCGAGATGGGGAACAACGGCATCCATGTGATCGATGTATGTCGCTGGGCCCTGGGACAGGACCGGACGCCCCCGCGCCATGAGCATCGGCGGCCGACTCGGTTTCCGCGACTGCGGCGAGACGGCCAACACCCACATCGCGCTTCTGGATTTCCGGCCGGCCCCGCTCATTTGCGAGGTCCGCAACGTGAGCGCCGGCAAGGGCGCGGGCTCGATGGGGAAGTTCCGGGGTCAGAACAAGGGCATCGTGATCGACTGCGAAGGGGGCTACTTCGCGGGCGACGCCTCCGGCGGGGCGATCTTCGATCGTCAGGGGAAGAAGGTCCAGGACCTCGGCAAGGGCGACAGCCCCAAGGAGTTGGAGCTAGCCCACCTCTCCGCCTTCCTCGCCGCCGTCCGCAGTCGGAAGGCCGGTGACCTGGCGGCCCAGGCGCTCGAGGGACACCGCTCGACGGCCTGCTGCCACATGGCGAACGTGTCTCACCGGCTGGGGAAACAATCATCCCCCGAGGCCATCCGATCCGCGATCACGGGCAATGCCGAGATGACCGATGCCTTCGAGCGATGCCGCGAGTATCTGCGCGAGAACGGCGTGGACCTCGACGCCACCGCGGCCACGCTCGGCCCCTGGGTGAACTTCGACGAGAAGCGAGGCCGGTTCGTCGGCGACTTCGCCGACGCCGCCAACGAGCTGTCGCGGCGCGAGTACCGCGCGCCGTTCGTGGTGCCCGATCTCACCGCGGGATGAGTCGCGCGCTTCAGTCTGATCGGCGATAACGGAGCGAACTCGAAGTCCGTGACCGCGGTCGTGAGAGTGCGGTCACGGATCACAAACTCGCCACGCGCCACTCGTATCAGAGCCCCTGGACCTCCCAGCCCTTGCGAGGCCGGCGACGGACGAACGCATTGGCCTCGGGGGCGTTCGTGAACGCGAGCTTGTCCGGGTCCCATTCGAGGAGTGTCTTGGGGAATCGCGTCGCGAGCGTGCCGAGCAGGACGGATTCGGTCAGCGGGCCGGAGTAGTCGAACGACGTCGAGGTCGTGCCGTTGCCGCGGCAGGCCTCGACGAACTGGAGGTAATGGTCGTTCCCGCCGGGATCGGGCAGCTTGACGCCCTTGAACTTCTCCTTCGGCAGGAGGACGGGATCGTCGATGTAGGGGGCGTAGAGGATGCCCTCGGTGCCGATGTAGATCGAGCCCTGGTCTTGCAAAGACCGCCGGTTGATGAGCGCCTTGACCTCGGCGGGCGGCCGGGCATCGCCGTCGTACCAGTAGAGGGTCAAGGGGTCGGTGGTGTATTGAGTGCCGGGGAACAGGTAGCGCACCTTGGAGTCGAGCCCCCAGTTGTGGGCGTTGGGGGCGCCGCCCTCGGAGAGCAACGACCGGGGTGCGGTGAGGGCCAGCGAGGTGAAGACCGGGTCGAGGATATGGCAGCCCATATCGCCGAACGTGCCGGTGCCGAAGTCGAGCCGCTTCCGCCATTCGCCGGGATGGTAGTAGTGGTTGATGAACGGGCGTTCGGCCGCGACGCCCAGCCAGATGTCCCAGTTGAAGCCCGACGGGACCGGGTCCTTGCGGTCGGGCCGGGGATTGCGGTCGCCCCAGTGCTTGCCGCTCCAGCTCAGGACCTCGATCACCTTGCCGATCAAGCCGGCCTGGATCGTCGCCACGATCGTCCGGTGGACCGGGTGCGAGTGGATCTGGATGCCCATCTGGGTGACCAGCTTCTTCTCGCGGGCCACCTTGGCGACCTGGCGGGCCTCGTAGACCGTCTGGGTGAGCGGCTTCTGGCAGTAGACGTTGATCCCGCGCTGCAATGCGCTCATCGTGATCGAACCGTGCATGTGGTCGGGGGTTAACACGTTGACCGAGTCGAGGTGTTTCTCCTTGTCGAGCAGCTCGCGCCAGTCCTGATAGACCTTCACGCCGGGGAATCGTTTGGTGATCGACGCGGTGTTCCTCAGGTCGACGTCGGCCACGGCGACGAGCTTGACGTGCTTGCTGGCGGTGATCGAGCCGATGTCGGAGCCGGCCATGCCCGAGGAACCGAAGCTGGCGTGGTAGAGCGTCTCGCTCGGGGCGGCGGTCGCGTGCGCCCTCATCACGTAGGGGAATGCGATGGTGGTCGCGGCGGCCCGCTTCAGTGCGGCCCGGCGGGTGATCCGGGAGGTCGGCGATGACATATCGGGCGGGTCCTCTCTGGTGGGAGTGATGCAGGGCGGCGCGGCCGGGCGCTCCCTCGCCTGATCGCAAGTGGGAGTCATCCGGCAGAGTGATTCGCATCATCCTAAACTGGAGAGCGGTCGTGTTGTAGCAGGTCCCGAGGATTGGGCAAACTTCGAGTGCAATCATCCTTGGGTCCGGGTAGGCTGGACCCATCCTGGAAAACCGACCGAAATCCTCCTGCCAGGCTGTCCCCAACCCGGGCGAGTTTGCAGTTGAAGGATTATGGTAGAGCCGATGGCCGAATCATCCGAACCGAATCCTGGCTCCGGCGAGCCGGAGACGCAGGACCTGATCGATCGTGCGGTCCAGGGGGACCAAGCGGCGTGGGGCGCGCTGCTGGCCCGGCATCGCGACCGCCTCCGTCGCATGGTCGCGCTGCGCCTCGACCGCCGGCTCCAGGGGCGGGTCGACGCCTCCGACATCATCCAGGAGGCGATGCTGGATGCGAGCCACCGGCTGGCCGACTATCGGCAGAACCCGTCGATGCCGTTCTTCCTCTGGCTGAGGTATCTCACCGGCCAGCGGCTCCTGGAGCAGCACCGCCGCCATATCGGGGCCCAAGGGCGTGACGTGGGACGGGAGATCTCGCTGTATCGCGGGGCCATGCCCGAGGCGACCACGGCCGCCCTGGCGGCGCAGCTCCTGGGCCGGCACACGTCGCCCAGCCAGGCCGCGCAGCGGGCCGAGCGGAAGATCCGCCTCCAGGAGGCCCTCAACAGCCTGGAGGCGGTCGACCGCGAGATCCTCGCGCTGCGGCACTTCGAACACCTTTCCAATGGCGAGACCGCGCAAGTCCTCGGGCTCGACAAGTCGGCAGCCAGCAAGCGCTATGCCCGGGCGCTAATCCGCCTCAAAGACGTCCTGGTCAACAGGCCCGGAGGTCTTGGGGAGTTCTGAATCGACCCGAGGTCCAGGGAGCCATGACCATGGCCGACGAGATGCCTGCGTCGTCCTCGTCCTTCGAGCGCGACCCGATCGAGCGGCTGGCCGACTCGTTCATCGCCCGGTTCCGCGCCGGCGAGCGTCCCAGCATCGAGGAGTATGTCCGAAAGTATCCCGATCTGGCCGAGGAGATCCGCGAGCTCCTGCCGGCCTTGGTCGAGCTGGAGCTGAACCATTCGCCGGGGGGCACGGCGACCGGGACCCTCAACCATCCCTTCGAGGGCGACACCGGCCCGGCCCCTCGGCAACTCGGCGAGTACCTCATCCTCCGGGAGATCGGCCGAGGTGGGATGGGAGTCGTCTACGAGGCCGTGCAGCAGTCGCTCGGCCGCCACGTGGCGCTGAAGGTCCTGCCGTCCTCCAGCCTGGCGGGGTCGAATCACCTCGGGCGGTTCCAGTTGGAGGCACGCGCGGCGGCGCGGTTGCACCACACGAACATCGTGCCGGTCTTCGGCGTCGGCGAGCAGGAGGGCGTGCACTATTATGCGATGCAGTTCATCCAGGGCCAGGGGCTGGATGAGGTCTTCGACGAGCTGCGGCGGTTGAAGGACGACCGATCCCCAGGGAGTAAACTCGCGGAATCCTCCCGCCCCGGTAAGGCTCAGGTCCTGACCGGGGCGACGACACACGGATTGCTGACGGGCCGGTTTGCTGCGAGCGGGGACGGTGCCGGCGACGAGGGCCGTGGCGCACCCGCCGAGGATCCGTCGACGACCGCGGCGGAAGCCAGCGGCGCAGGGAAGGCTTCCCCGCACGCGGCAAGCTCCGCGGGCTCGGGGGTCTCGACCCACTCGGAGCTTTCGGGTACCCAGGCCGAGATGCCGTATTATCGATCGGTGGCGAGGGTGGGCTTGCAGGTCGCCGAGGGGCTGGCGTACGCGCATTCCCAGGGGATTGTCCACCGCGACATCAAGCCGTCGAACCTGCTCCTGGATGCCAAAGGGACGGTCTGGGTGACGGATTTCGGCCTGGCCAAGTCGGAGGGTACCGACGCGCTGACCCACACCGGGGACATCATCGGCACGCTGCGGTACATGGCGCCGGAGCGGTTCGACGGCTGGTCCGACCCCCGGAGCGACGTCTATGCGCTGGGGGCCACCCTCTACGAGCTGGTGACACTCCGGTATCTCTTCCAGGAGCCGAATCGCGCCAGGTTGATCGATCGGGTGATGCATGATGCCCCGACCCCGCCGCGGAAGCTGGACAAGAAAGTCCCGCGCGACCTGGAGACGATCGTCTTGAAGGCGATCGCCAAGGAGCCGAGCCAGCGGTACGCCTCGGCCGAACAGATGGCCGAAGACCTGCGCCGGTTCCTGGCGGACAAGCCGGTGTTGGCCCGGCGCTCGAGCCCGGTGGAGCGGGCCTATCGTTGGTACCGGCGCAACAAGGCGCTGGCCGCGGCCTCGGCGCTGGCGATCGTCGGGCTGGTGGCGGCGGTCGTGGTCCTGGCGATGAGCAACGCGCGGATCGCGCGGACCAGCCGGGACCTGGCCGCGGCCTTGAGCGAGAAAGACGGCGCCCTGCGGGCCGCCCGCGAGAACGAGGCGCTGGCGAAGGCCAGCGCGGTCGAGGCCGGCCGCCAGCGGGTGCGGGCCGAGGCCGGCGAGGCGCAGGCCCGCGCCGCGGTCGACCAGTTCTTGACCAGGGTCACCGACGATGCGCTCCTGAAGGCCCCCGGCCTCCAGGCCCTCCGTCGCGATCTGCTCAGCTCGGCGCTGCGGTTCTATGACGAGTTTCTCAAGCAGCGCGGCGGCGATCCGGGCCTCCGCGCCGCCCTGGCGGACGTGTACCTCCGTGTCGGCAGGATCCAGCAGGATCTCGGGGATGGGACCGCTGCGCAACTCATTCCTGTCGGCGCGCGATATCTACCAGTCGCTGACGAAGGAGAAGCCCGACGACCGCGACGTCCGGGCCGGGCTGGCCGCCTGCCAGTTTCGCCTGAACGCAATCGCCGAGGCGGTCGCGATCTACGAGAAATTGCTCGAGATTGAACCGGCAAACCCTCGGTATCGCCGCGAGTTGGCCGATGCTTACAATTCCCTGGCCACGAGCCAGAACGATGGCACCAAGGTCGCGGAGGTGCTGGAGGCGCATCGCAAGGCGCTGGCCCTCCGCGAGGGCCTGGTTCGCGAGTTCCCCGACGATCCGGAGGCCCGGAACAACCTGGGCGGGACGCTCAACAACCTCGGCGTGGTGCTCAACGGGCGAGGTCATCAGCAGGACGCGCTGACGATGTATCTCCGTGCGGTCGAGCAGGGAGAGGCCGCCTTCGCCAAGGCCCCACAGGTCACCGTTTACGGCCTCTACCTGGGGACACAGTATCGTAACGTGGCGTCGACGCTCCAGGCCCTGGGCCGCCACGATGAGGCCTTGCGGGCGTACCAGAGAGGGATCGAGCATTGGAGGCGGCTGACGCGCGAGAACCCCGAGGTCCCGGTCTTCCGGGCGCGGCTGTATTCGGAATCCCAGGACCTGGCCAAAATCCTCGTCGCCGAGGGCCGGAAGTCCGAGGCCGCCGAGTGGTTCAGCCTGGCGGCTCGGGCGATGGAGAGCCAGCCGCGGAAGACGGCCGGCGACCTGTACAACCTGGCGTGCGTCCGGGCCCAAGCCGCATCCGCGATCGCCGCGCGTCAGGGCGACACGACGGCCGAGGAGAACCGGGAACGCGATCGGCTGATCGCTGCCGCGATGGACGCTTTGCGCCAGTCGATCGAGATGGGCTCCCAGACCGCGGCGCACGTGCGGGCCGATGAGGACCTGGAAATCCTCCGCGGTCGCGCCGACTTCCAGGGGCTGGTTGCTTTGAAGAAGGCGGACGAGGAGGCCGTGGCCCTGATCCGTCGCGGGGATTCGGCGACGCCCGAGGAGAAGATCAAGGCCCACCGGGAGATCCTGGCGGCGCGGGCCAAGCTGGCCGGCGAGGATCCACGAAACCGACGCCACCGCGCCGACCTGGCCGCCAGCCAGCATGCCGTCGGCCAGGTCCTCGCCGACCTCGGCCGCCGGGACGAGGCCGAGAAGACCTTGAAGGAAGCCCTCGCCGCTCGCGAGGAGCTGGCCAAGGAGGAGCCCACGAACGTCCGCTATCCGCTCGACGTGGGCTGGACACGCCTGGCCCTGGCAACGATCCACTGGGGGGCTTCTCGGCTCGATCAGGCCGACCGCGATTGGTCCGCCGGCCTGGGCATGATGGAATCCGCCCTACGCGATCAGCCCGAGAATAGCCCCTCGCGGAGCGAGCTGGATAACGCGCGGATCGACGTCGCCGACAAGCTCCTAAGGCTCGGACTCCGGGAGGAAGCCGGCGAGCTGCTGGACCGCGTCTTCCGGCGGAGCCCGGCGAGCCTGTCTCTGGGCGACGGACACTCCTGGCATCTCCAGGCCATCCTGCGCCTCCTGGAGGGCGACCCGGCCGGCTACCGCGCCAGTTGCGCCGAGTTCTTCAAGCAGTTCCGCGAGAAGGACAACAAGGCCAACCTCTACCGGGCCTGCCTGGCCGGCGTCGAGGCGTTGCCGGCTCCCGACCTGAAGGTCCTGGCCGAGATGGCGGAGAAGGACCT
The DNA here is from genome assembly GCA_963777695.1 of uncultured Planctomycetota bacterium. GTDB lineage: Bacteria > Planctomycetota > Planctomycetia > Isosphaerales > Isosphaeraceae > CAVZRC01. Next base: position 1,752,782 of record CAVZRC010000004.1, on the reverse strand, counting down.
GGGACGCAATCCCAAGAGCAACTGGTTCCTCCTCTATGCCGCGATGACCCGGTCGCGAGCGGGGGACCACCGCCGCGCCCTGGAGCTGCTCGATCAGACCCGCCCCGAGTATTCTCGGGCCACGAACCTGTCGGGGCCGCGGGCGATCATCCTGCATCATCTCGGCCGCGACGACGAGGCGAAGCAGGCCCTGGCCGACGCCGACGCGGATCTCGACGATACCGATCGCGTCGCCCTCGACGGGATGCCGCTGATGCCCGTCGCGGACGTCGAAACACGGATCCTCCGCGAGTTGCTCCGCCGCGAGGCGCGCGCCCTGATCGACGGCAAGTCGGCAACCGACGACCCCTATCGCATACTCGCCCGCGCCCGCGTGCTCGGGCGGAGGGGCCTCGACTCGGAGTTCGCGAAGACCCTCGCCGCCGCGATGGCCGCCAGGCCCGGAGACTCCCAGGTCATCGCCGCGACGGCCCGGATCCTCGCCGAGCAGGGCCGCGAGTCGCGGAGCCGTGAGGTCGAATCTCGCGCGTTGGCCTTGCTGGAGAAGGCCCTCTCCTCGCGCCGGGCGACATGACGCTATTGCGTGCCCGGGCCGAGATCCTCGTCCAGCGAGGCGACCTGGACCAGGCCACGGCCGATCTCGTCCGCATGTTCGGGGGGTCCAAAGAGTCCCAACCCCGATGGTTTGTGGCCGGGACCTGGGTCGTCGGTCCCTATCCGATCGACCGGACCAAGGTCGATTCCGACCTCGCCCGATCGCTGCCACCCGAATCGAACCCGGACCCCGCGCGGCCCGTCATGGGCCCTGAAGGGAAAGGCACCCTGGCATGGAAGCCCGTCGTCCCGGCCGCGGACGGCCTCCTCGATTTATCGTCCCTGGCGGAGCCAAAGGACTGGGTCTCCACCTACGTCCTGGTCCGCGTCTATGCCCCCGAGGAGCGCGACGTCGTCGCGATGGTCGCCAACGACGACTGGCTCCGCCTCTGGTGCAACGGAGAGCTCATATTGGCCCAGCCGCTCTCGTACGATCTGCACGTCCCTATCCCCATCCACCTCCACGCCGGTTGGAACACGCTCCTGGCCAAGGTCTCCAACGCGGCTCAAGGGTATGCCTTGAGCCTCAAGCTCACCTCCGACCTCGAAGAGATCGCCCGCGCGTTCGGGAATTGGGTAGACAAGAAGGGCTGGTCGGACCAGGCAGCGGACCGGCTCGAGCGGCTCTATCGGCTCGTCCCCGATCGGCAGGGATCGTGGGACGAGAAGGCGGGACCGCTGGCCGCCGAGGTCGCGCGGCGCGAGGGCCTGTTTCGCCGCGTCCTCGCATCGCGTCCGAAGGACCATTTACTCCTGACGGAGCGAGGCCGATACCTCGCCTGGCTCGGGAAGTGGGACGAGGCCCTGGCCGCGTACGATGCGATGATCCACGATCGCACCGACTCCGAGGACGCCTTCGTCGAATATGCCAGCATCCTGCTGCTCAAGGGTGACGTCGCGGCCTACCGGAAATGGTCTGGCGAGCTGGTCGAGCGATTCGGGAAGTCCGGGGGACCATCCGCCGGCGCCATGCTGGCCCTCGCCTTCGGATTGACCCCCGATGCATCCACAGACCCCGCGCGGCTGGTCCCCTGGGCCGAGAAGGCCGTCGCGAAACAACCCAGGTCGGCCGCTTATCTCCACAGCCTCGGCCTGGCCCAATTCCGTTCCGGCCACCCCGATCGCGCCGTGAAGGCGTTCCAGGCCTCGATCGAGGCCAGGGAAGAGGGTGCGCGAAACTGGTACGGCCTGGCCCTGGCGTACGTAGGATCGGGGCAGGTCAAGGAGGCGGGTCTTTGGTTCGAGAAGGCGGAAGCCTGGATGGTGCAGAAGGAGCCCGAGTCCGCCGATCGGACGAACCACCCGACACCGCCTGTCTCCATCACGACTTGGCTCGAGGCCCTGGTCCTGCGCCGCGAGGCCTTGCCGCTGCTGGGCAATCGGCGACTCGGGGACATCACGCTGGTGGACCGGACCGCGCCCGCCGGCCAGGAGTTCCGGCTGCCTCTCGGGTTGGTCGAATTGCGGCACGATCCGCTACGGAACGGAGCCCCGGGATCGTTCCGGGTGGTGGCTCCCTTCCGCACGAAGTCCCCCGTGGCCGACGGCAAGATCGAGCCCGACGAGTACGGGCTGCCGCTGACGATCGACTTCACCGACGACAAGAACCCGGGCGCGACGTCGCCTACGCGCCGAACCCGGCCAAGAGCCCGAGCGACCTCTCCGCCGAGCTCTACCTGGCCTATACCCGGACCGACCTGTTCGTCGCCGTCAAAGTGCGCGACGACGTCCTGATCGACACCCTCGATTTTCTCTCGCATAATGATAGCGTCGAGCTGTTCGTCGACGGCGATCGCCTTGGGGGCGACTTCAGAGCCAACGAGCTCCCGGGGAGCCGAGAAGGCTTCGAGGTCGGCTCGACGGCCACCGGGCGCAAATACGCCGTAGGTATCAGCGACCAGGATTTTGTTGTGAAGACATCGACGTGCGATGGTGGATACATCGTCGAGTTCCAGGTTCCCCTGACCTCCATCGACACCGACGACGGCGCCGAGGTCACTCCGCCGGACCCCGGCTCGACCATGAGGTTCAATCTGGCGATCGCCGATAACGACAAGCCAGTCGATGGCCCGTATCGCTATAGCGTCCTCTGGAGCGAGGACCGGACCAAGTCGCCGTACTTTGAGGGCGACGGCGCATGGCCGGTCAACCTGCATCTGGCCCGGCCGGTCAAGTTCGAGCTGGTGACAGGCCCCAAGGGCGCAGCCATCGATCCCGAGACCGGCGAGTTGAGGTGGAACACTCCCAAGGAGCCGCAAACCGCCAAGATCGCCATCCGAGTCCGGGACGCGGAGAAGCCCGAGATCGCCAACGAGGCGACTTTCACGATCACCACCGCCGCAAAGCCTTGATGTCGCGCTTCTGACCGATCAACGGCCCGGATCGCCAACCTGGCAGGCGCATCGCGCCCCGAGACAGGTTCCGACATACTGTCGTCGCGCCCGGCGTCCGTCGCCCGATGACCAGAGATGGTGTTGGTCATCGGTCAGGAGATTGCCCATGCGGTATTCGGCGCGCCGGGCATGCGAACAGGGGTAGACATCGCCATCCGGTGTGACCGCGACGTGACGCTGGCCGCCGCCGCAGCCGGCCACCTCGGGCTCGGGGTCCGCAAAGAGTCCCAGCTCGGCCCACTCGCATCGCAGCGCCGTGTCGACGTACAGCCGCACGGGGGGGCGGTCTGCCAGGAATGCGCGGATGCCTGCGGCCGTGGCCTGAAGCGCGTCCGCTGAGGGAAAGCCCGGCCATCGGGTCCTGGCCCATTCTCCCTTGGGTCGCAAGAGGGTGATGTGTCGTGCCCCCAGGTTCTGGGCCTCGTCCAGGCTGTTGCGGAGATCGTGCACGTTCTCGGGCGTGATCAGCAGGTTGACGCCCAGCCGGACGCCGGCCCCGGCGAGCTCTCGCGCCGTCCGTCGGAGCCGCGCGAAGACGCCCGGGCCACGCGCGGCGTCGAGCCGGTCCGGCCGGTCGGCGGAGAGATGGACGACTCCGGCGTGCTCGGCCAGCGCCGCGACGACCTCCGGTCGATGGATCGTGCCGTTGGTGGTCACGTTGGGGACCATCCCGCCGTCGCGGATCGCGGCGAGCAGCTCGGGGAAGTCGGCGAGCAAGGTGGGTTCACCCCCGCCCAGGGCCACCTCGAAGACACCCCAGTCCGACAGCCGTTCGACGATCAGTCGCCGCACGGGCGCGAGGGGTTCCGGCTCGCGGTCGGGTCCGCTCTCGGCGTAGCAGAAGGCACAGCTCAGGTTGCACCGGTAGGTCACCGCCCAGTGGGCGACGATCGGGGCGCGCAGGCCGCCATCGTCGCCGATGACCGGATCATCGGCCCAGGGATCGGCCGGCAGCGACGGAGAGTCCGGAGGGACACGCTCGATGATCCCCCTGGACTCGAGCCCGCGAAGGAAGCCCGCCAGCTCTTGAGGCCGCGTCGGATGCATCCTGATTCGCGAGCGCGAATACAGGTCGGCGATTGTGTGCGCGGTTCCCAGGAGCCGCGCGATCTCGAATCCTTCGCGATCGAGCTCGACCAGGTCGCCGGTGTCGCGATGGAAAGCGAGGCCGCCCCACGACTCGCGGCGCAACCGGACCGCGGGATGGCGCCGGAGCCAGATCGCGTGCTCCTCCTGGCGGCTCATGGGCTATCCAACTGTCCGACGATGGTCTTGGCGGCGCGGGAGAGCTTCGGCGGACTTCCTTTGGACTTCGTCTTCCCCGCGGTTTGATCCGGATGCGACGCGACCAACGCCTCTTGAAGCTGGGCCTTCGTCCACGACATCCGGCAGGCAATCCCCCGCCGCTCGCATTCCTGCTGGAGTTCGGCTTTCGTCATGTTATCAAACGACCCGGCCGATGAGTCGTCGCTATCCTCGCTCGTATCCTCCTCGTCCTCGTCCTCCTCGTCGTCGAAGGCGTTGTAGAATTCGGCGACGGCGGTCAGGAACGCGGTGTCGCCGCCGATCAGCTCCGCCCGGATCTTGGCGAGGAGTCCGACCAGCCGCTTGAGTGGGTCTCCATCGCGAGTCGCGAGATTGACGCCCTCGCCCTCGAACTGGCAATAGACGGCGACCGCCATCCTCCTGGGGTATTCGATGACTTCAATGCCTTGATCATTCTCGCCGCGGGCCTGCTTGAACGGGGCCAGGATCGTCTTCATCTTCTCGGACTTGGGGACGGCGATCATGAGCGTCCACCAACCGTAGCTCTCCTCGGCCATGACGTCATAATGCTCGTCCAGGAGTTGCTCGAACGCCGAGGAGCTCAACTCGCTCTCGCCCCACTTGAGGTAACGCGCCGTGCGTTCATCGACCTCGGCCCGGCTGGAGAATCGATGGGCGATCTCCTGGCCCTTCTTCGAGACCTCGTGGTCCACGGCGTAGAACAGATAGGACGACGAGCTGTGATCGGCCTGGAAGCCGCGCCGGACTCGAAGGATACGCATAGGAGGCTGATCCTCCAAGGTGCCATGTTATTGAGCGAGCCCTCGAATCGTAGGGTGACGATGGTCCGATTCTATCAAATCTCTGGGGGAGTTGTACTCATCCTCCGGCCAAGAAGTCGAAGTGCCCTCGTCGAGGCCAGGATGGCTCGGCGTACACCCTGGGATGACGAATGCTCGCGGAAGATGATACGATCGGGTTGGCCTGATCTCACTGTCCGTCGGAGGGAAGCGCGATGACATCACGATCGACCGTTCCCGACTCAGTACCACCGGTACACCCAGTTGAGGAGAAGGCAACTGGCGGGCCTCATCCGGCCCCGGACTCTCCGCCTGAGAGCATCCACAAGCCTAATGATCGACGACCGCCAGACGTCGACCCCGAGACGGGACGGTTGCGACCGATCTCGGCGGCGGAGTGGCAGGCCCGCATGGAAGGACTGACGAGGCGGCGCGCGGAGATCGACGCCGAGGACGATACACCGGAAGGGGTTTACGACGAATTTATGCGCAACCTTGACGAGGAGCGTCGTCGACAAGGACGGCCTCCGGCCTTCGAAGGCTACTACTGAACCAGGCCATGGCGCAACTCATCGTGCTCGATAGCACCCCCCTGGGATTAGCGTGCCGCCGTGGAGGTCACTCTGGAGGCGATCTCTGCCGAGCATGGCTCGACACCCTCCGACTGGCCGGAGCGCGCCTGGTCGTTCCTGAGATTGCTGACTTCGAGGTTCGGCGCGAGCTGATCCGAGTCGGTTCCCGCACGGGTCTGATGCAACTGGACAATCTCAGGGCCAACCTGGCCTACGACCCGATCACCACGCCGATTATGGACAGGGCGGCGGAATTCTGGGCGGATGTGCGCCGGCGCGGTCTCCCCACGGCCGCGGATCAGAGTCTCGATGCCGATGCCATCCTTGCGGCCCAAGCAGCGCTCATCGGAGGCCCCGGAGATACGGTGACCGTGGCCACGAGTAACCCCGCACACCTCGGTCGATTTCCAGGGATCGATGCCCGAGACTGGCGGTCAATCACCCCGTGATGCCGGGTTCCATGATTCACACACGCCCTGTGAGGAGATCGCGATGATCCCACGATCGCCCGTGCCCGACTCAGTAATCCCGGCGGACCCATTCGAGGAGAAGCCGACCGAGCCGACTCATTCGTCCTTGAACGCTCCCACGGACAGCGTCCACCAGCCACAACCTCGGCGACGTCAAGACATCGATCCCGAGACGGGACGGTTGCGACCGATCTCGGCTGCCGAGTTGCAGGCCCGCGGGGAGGAGTTGACGAGGCGGCTCGCGGAGATCGACGCCGTGGATGATACGCCAGAAGAGGTCTACGAACTATTCAGGCGGAACTTCGACGAAGAACGTCGGCGTCAAGGTCGGCCTCCTGTCTTCCTGTCTTCGAGGGGTAATACTATGGCACGAATCCCTCCTCTTCAAAATGACGAGGCCGACCCTGCCGGCCGCGCCGCGCTGGACGAGATCCTCGCGGCTCACGGACGCGTCACGAACATGAAGCGCACGCTGGCCCGCTCGCCGGTCGCGCTGCACGCCCTGATGACCTGGTACGACCTCCGCGAGGAAGTCTTGCCGTTCCTGGGCGAGCGCGCGACCACGCTCTTCGCGCATGCCATCTCCGCCGGGACGGATTGCCTGGTCTGCTCGACCTTCTTCCGCCGGCTCCTGATCGACTCGGGCGAGGACCCCGAGGCGCTCGAGCTCGACGGCTGGGAACAGACCGTCGTCGACTACGGCCGGCAACTGGCGAAGGATCCGCACGGCGTCTCCGACGAGCTGTTCGCCCGGCTCGCCGCCCGACTCCGGCCCGAGCAGATCGTCGCGCTGACGGCGTTCGGCGGACTCATGGTCGCCACGAACCTGTTCAACAACGCGCTGCGGGTCGACCTGGATGATTACTTGCTCGGCTATCGCAAGCGGGAGGAATGAGCATGGCAGCATCGGAAGGGAGTCATCCCGCACCGGCCTCGGACCTGGCCGGCCAGGTCGCCTTGATCACGGGCGCCGCGCACGGGCAAGGGCGGGCGACCGCGCTGGCCATGGCCCGAGAGGGGGTCCGCGTCGCGGCCCTGGACGTCGCTCGGCCGCTGGCCTATCCCGGCTATCCGATGGGCTCGGCCGATGAGCTCGAGACGCTCGCCCGCGAGTGTCGCGCCCTGGGCGCCGATTGCCTGACCTTCGCCGCCGACGTCCGCGACGATGCCGCCGTCGGCGCCGCGGTGAGTGCCACCGTGGAGCGATTCGGCCGCATCGATATCCTCTTCAACAACGCGGGAATCTGCGGCTACGGCCTGGCGCACGAGCTGACCGAGGCCGCCTGGGACGTCATGATCGACATCAACCTCAAGGGGGCGTGGCTGGTCGCGCGCCGGGTCATCCCCGTCATGATCGAACGACGCCGAGGTGTGATCATCAATAATTCGTCGGTGGCCGGGCTGCGAGGCATGGCCCGGCTCAGCCACTATGCGGCGTCGAAGTGGGGGCTCGTCGGGCTGACCAAGTCGTGGGCGATCGAGCTGGCCCGGTACAACATCCGGGTCGTCGCGCTCTGCCCGACCGGCGTCAACACGCCGATGAACGACGGCCTGGCGATGCTCGAAGGGATGACCGCCCGCGAGATCGCCGAGCGATCCGCCGGCAACCTGCTCCCAATGCCCTGGATCGAGCCGGAGGACGTGGCCGAGGCCGTGATCTTCCTCGCCTCATCCCGGGCCCGGTCGATCACCGGCTCCGAGTTCGTCCTCGACGCGGGGTTGCTGGCCCGTTGAGTGACTTGGTAAGGTTAGGTTCCGCTCTTCAAGCGCAATGTACCTCGCAGGTGATGAGTTGGACCTCGATCTCGCCTACCTTGAGAGGCTGGATTCGTGTTCGATTCAGTAAAGCGGCTCCCAAATCCCGAACGAATTGTGACCGCATCCTCTGATGAAAAAGGTCGAGATCCTGGAATACAGTGGCCCAATTCCATGGGCCTGTGAAGGCATCGACCATGAGAAAAAGACAACTTCCCACAGATTCGGACAAGGCTTTGCAGAGGTGGAGCTTGGCCAGATCCTGTTCTACTTCCCATGGATTAGGGCCGGTATGACCGAGGGTCTTGAAATAATCGAGCGCGCTCCCTTCCAATACGCAATCGAACCGCCCATAGTCGGTGCGGTTTGACTTGAGTTCGCAGATGTGAAGACGATTGCCATCGCGGATGACCAAGTCAGGCCTTGCCCGTGCAGGGAATGCCGGAGCCCGAATGCCCAAGCTTCGGGCTAACGAGGTACGAGGGAACACATGGCCAGAGCCGAAGCAGTCAAGCATCACATCTACGGCTAGATTCTCGAGAGCCCGCTCTCTTACATCGAAGCCAGCCGTTTTCTGCTTGGGACGTGTTAGATCATGCAGCACCGATCCACGTTGTAGACCTTCAATCAACGCCGAAATCGGCCAAGGGTTTGGCAATAAAGCTGTGGTGTCCCTCATTTTGCTTACGTGTCTCCCCAAGTTATGGCTCAAGGGTCCAGTCCTCCCAGATCAGGCCATCCACGCGAGCGAACTCCGAGACGTTCGCGGTGGCGAGGGTGGAACCGGTCCTGAGGGATTGGGCTGCGATCAACAGGTCGTATGGGCCAATCATCATTCCACTCGATTCGAGCGTAAAGCGGAGATCACCCGCAATCGCGGCATCACCTTCCTCGAATGGCAGTATGCTGACGTCGCCCGACAGGAAGACACGCAGTCGTTCGGTATTCTCCTGACGTCGCCCGCTGCGAGCGACCCCATACCAAAGCTCGAACAACACGACCGATGACACAGTGATCGTCGCGTTCTCGGACACCGCATGCCGCAACCGCTCGCGCACGCGGGCGGGATTGTTCCTCAACACGGCGACGACGGTGTTGGTATCCAATAGGTAGGTCAATCGAACAGGGCCTCCGGCTCGGGCATCTGCGGTTGTAGGCGCCCTTCTTCCATGAACGGGACGTCGGCGAAGCGGTCCAGCTCTCGGAACCACGCATCAAGATCCGTTGCGATTGGCTCGAGCAAGATCCCGCCCGCAACGCGACGCACGCGCACACGGTCGCCTGGCAGGCGAAACGCCAAGGGTAGGCGTACTGCCTGGCTCCGCCCGTGCTTGAAGATCCTCGCGATGCCGCTTTCGCTCATCGGTGCCTCCTTTGTGGTGCCTATCATTGGTATACATCGTCTCGATGGGCAATACAAGACCCTTCTGATCCAGTGGTGTTCCTGAACCCATCGCTGGCGTGATCGATCACCGGCTCCGAGTTCATCCTCGACGCGGGCTTGCTGAGTCGCTGAGGTCGAACGGGCCGTCGATCGAGATGGTATGGGTGGCTGGAGTCGAGCCGGTACGGCCGGCGAGCCCGCGGGGTCCGGTCCCGCGGACGTCGCCTGCCGTACCGGCGACTCCAGCCACCCATGATTCGGATTATGACTTGCGTTACGCTGAATGGCTGACCGGAGGGCCGGCTGATGCCGGAACTCCAGCCCGATCATCGCTCGGTCCCGCTGGAGTTCCGCCTTCCGGCGGGATCAACGCCGGAAATCCATCGATTCGACGCCGCCGGAATCGCAGGAGCGAACGCGCCTTGCGACTTCCATGGGACGGCCTCTTCCGTGGCGAGAGAAATGAGTTCGATCCGTGTCCAGAAGGAATGGGACTCGTCATCGGACAATCTTCCCGAGAGAAAGTCGATCGCCTTGGGATTCTTTCGCCTTGACCAAGTTTTACGTCAACCTGGCCCTGATTCGAATACCCTAAGTGCTATCATATTAGGTTTTTAGATTCTAATCTCTACTAAATCGATCGAGGTAATAGATTTTGCCCTTGACCTTTCGAGTGGGGCCGTATATGGTTGAGGGACGATCGGACGAAGGTCCGGCGAGCATGGTCTCGCCTGGCCCGGCCGATCTGGCGTTGATTGATCATGATTGCATGAATCGTCTTCCGGTGTGTGTGATGGTAGGATCATGATTCCTCAGGTTTCGAGATGTCGGCGGACCTCGATTTAGCCGGATGACCTCGGAACCTTCTCAAGAGCTTCGCACCCCGACACTACAATGCCGTGCCGGCCCGTTCGCGGCCCGCGGACGGGCTCATGGAGGTCCGGGCCGATTCCTCTCCGGTCCTCGAGGATGGCATCCCACGAGTGACCACTTTGCGAATTCAGCCATGGGAGATGCACGATGTCGAAGCAGTTCTTGGCCGTCGGTGATTATCTGATCAATCCCGAATTGCTGACCTACGCGGTCTCCGAGGGTCGGCAGCTCCGCCTGGGCTTCGCCCAGCCCGCCGCCGGACGCCCACGGGGAGTTGCGGCTGGACGGAGAAGAGGCCAGGGAGGTCCTGCGTTGGCTCCGCCTCAACGCCATCTTCCTGACGAAGTCGGGGGGTTTCGGCTCGGCCGGGGTCGTCGCCGAGGAGCCGATCGAGGCCGAGTCGCGGGGCTTCCCCCGGAGGCCCCACGCGGTGATCCACGACGGCGGCTGGGGGCCGGCGGTCGCCCTTGAGCCCGAGGGAGCCGCCCGGTCCTACCGCCGGTCCTTCGAGGCCCTCTGATCGACCGGCCCCGCGCCGCCCTCCCCGGGTAGTCCTTCGCTCGTCCGCCTCGGTGGGGGTCGGAGATATCTTCACGGCATGCCGCCTTGTAAGATGGACCTGTCTGATCGGGCGGTGGCGTGTCGGGGAGGTCGGGGCCGGCTCGGATCGAGGTGAGCGATGGGGCTTGACCGTTACCGACTCCTGGCCCAGCTCGGGGCCGGTTCGGACGGGATCTCGTATCGGGCGGAAACGGACGGGGTCAGCGCGACGGCGGTCGAGGTCCGCGAGCTGGGCCGCACGCGGGTCATATCCATGCGCTGGGAGCGGCTGGTCCCGCGGGTCCGGCTGGCGGCCGAGCTGTCGCATCACGCGGCAGTCCGCGTGCTCGATGCGGGGCTGGAGGCCGACCCGCCCTACGTCGCCCTGGAGTGGGGCGGTACGACCACGATGGCCGCGGCCGGGGCCTCGACCGGGCCGTGGTCCCGCGCCGACACCATCGAGCATGTCCGCACCCTGGCCGGTGCGCTGGAGGAGGCCCATCGGCTGGGGCTGGCGCACGGCAGGCTCGGCCCCGGCCAGGTCTTGCTCGTCAACGGATCGCCAAAGCTCGATTTCACGGGGGTTGACGCCGGCTTCCCGGTCGGGTCGGCGGCGTCGCGGGCGCTGGATCAAGCCTGTCGCGACCCGAAGGTCGGCGCCGACGCGGCGGTCGATCGCGCCGACGATCTCTACGGCCTCGGCGTCCTGTGCGTCTGGATGCTGACGGGCCAGACCGATCAGACCGACCGCGAGCTGTGCATCGCGGGGCTGGATTCCGGCCCGATCCTGGGCGGGCTGATCCGCGACCTGCTCGCCGAAGAGCCGGCCGACCGTCCGACCGCGGGCGAGGTCCGCGAGCGACTCTCCGCAGGGGCCGCGGTTCCATCCCGACGCGACCGGGGACTGGGACGACACGAGTCCAAGCCTCGATCGGTCCGGCCTGTCACTGCCCTCGGGCGCGTTCGAGCTTCGCGTCAACATGCACGAGCCCCGCACGCTCGTCCTCGATGCGGGCCGGCCCCGCCTGGGCCGCTACCGGCTGCTGGACAAGCTGGGCGAGGGAGGGCAGGGGGTCGTCTATCGCGCCGAGGATCCGGCCGAGGGGGGCATCGTCGCCATCAAGGTCCTGCGGACCGACCGCTCCGGCAATGCTCTGGGACTCCGACGGTTCCGCAAGGAGGCCCGGCTCATGGCCGAGGCCAATAACCCTCATGTGGTCAACCTGCTCGAGTACAACGAGGAAGACGGCATCCCGTACCTCGTCCTGGAGTTTGTCGCCGGCGAGAGCCTGGCCCGTCGGCTCGAAGAACGGACGCGGCTCGACGAGTCCGAAGCCCTGGCGATCATGGCCGGGGTGGCGCCACGGCCTGATGGCGGCGCACGACCGAGGGATCGTCCACCGCGATATCAAGCCGAGCAATATCCTCCTACTCCCGCCGGACCACGCGGATGGATCGGTCAACGGCTCGCTATCCTACACGCTCGATGATCCCGCCGGGACGGGGAGCGGGCGCCCGTCTGTGTCGCGGACCGGGTCGGCGGGACTCGGCGCGGTGGGCATGCCCCGGATCAAGATCTCCGACTTCGGTCTGGCCCGGCACGTCGTCGACACCGAGTCGATGGCCCTGACGGCCGCCGGCGCCCTGATGGGTACGCCCCACTACATGGCCCCGGAGCAATGGACCGGGCGCGCCGTCGATGCGCGTACGGATGTGTACGCGATGGGGGCGACGCTGTTCCACCTGCTGTCGGGCGCCCGCCGTTCGAGGGCCATACCCGCGACGACCTCGCCGCCAAGCACTGCAACGAGCCGCCACCTCGGCTGTCAACGCTCAACCCGACCGTCAGCGAAGGGCTCGTGCGGGTCGTGGAGCGGGCGCTCGACAAGCGGCCCGAGGATCGCTATATCGACGCCGGGGCGATGCTCCGCGACCTGGAGGCGCTGCTGCTCGGCGAGGCGACCGGCATCCCGATGCATCCCATCCTGCCGGCCTACGACCCGCGCAAGGCCCTCCGCTTCGAGTTCCGCTGGGAGCTGGAAGCCTCGCCGAGGCAGCTCTGGCCGTTCGTGACGAATACGGACCGGCTCGACCGCGCGATCGGCTTCCCCGCGATGAAATACACGACGCGATACGAACCGGGCCGGGGCGTTCGCACGTTCGCCGAGGGCCGCAAGGCCGGGATGATCGAGGTCGGCGAGGAGCATCCGTACGAGTGGGTCGAGCCGAGGCGGATGGGCGTCTTGCGCGAGTACAGCCAGGGCCCGTTCGTCTGGCTGGTCAGCGTCGTCGAGCTGATCCCCCGGCCCGGGGGCGGCACGATCCTGGTCCACCGCCTCGACCTCGAGCCGAGCAACTGGAAGATCCGCCTCGGGTCGCGATGGGGGGTGGGCGTCGGCCTCCGCAAGAGCCTGGAGAGCGTCTATCGACGCATCGACGCCACCGTGAAGGGCCCTGGCCGTCGGGGCGCGGCTCTCGATTCCGATCCCTTCGAGGAGCCGGCACGGTTGCCGCCCCCCGGCAACTCCGCCTCGATCGCTTGCTGGATCGGCTGGCCGAGCGGGGCGTCGACGCGGCGGTCATCGAGCGACTGGGCGAGCACCTGGCGCACGGCCCGGCGCAGGAAGTCGCCCGGATCCGGCCGCTGGCCCTGGCCGATCGGTTCGGCCTCGATCGCGACCAGGTCGTCGCCGCCTGCCTCCACGGCGCCCGCGAGGGCCTGCTCGAGCTCCACTGGGACCTGCTCTGCCCGGTCTGCCGGATCTCGTGCCAGGTCACGGACACGCTCCGCGCGATCGCCGAGCACGCCCACTGCGCGGCCTGCCATCTCGACTTCGAGCTGGATTTCGCCAACTCGATCGAGCTGATCTTCCGCGTACACCCCGAGGTCCGCGAGGCCGACCTGGGGACCTATTGCGTCGGCGGCCCGGCGCATTCGCCGCACGTCCCGGCCCAGGTCCGCCTGGCGGCGCTCGAACGGATCGAGCTGGAACTCGAGTTGACCGAGGGCTCGTACCGGCTCCGCGGCCCGCAATTGCCCTGGACGGTCAACCTCATGGTGAGGGGTTCGACCGGACTCCGCCGCTGCGAGATCGCCCTGACGCCGGGACAGGCGCCCGAGGACCCCCCCGGGATGCGCGGGGAATCAGGTGATGGTCCTGACCAACGGCTTCGATCGCGAGCTGCTGGTCCGCGTCGAGCGGACCGCATCGCGCAGCGACGCCTTGACCGCGGCACGCGCGGCCTCCTCGGCCCTCTTCCGCGAGCTGTTCCCCGGCGAATTGCTGGCGCCCGGCCAGCTCGCGACGGTCTCCATGGTGACATTCCTGGTCACGGCGCTCGATCCCGACCAGGCCGATGCGCTCTACCTGGCCCAGGGCGACGCCGGCGCCTTCGGCGTGATCCACGAGCATTTCCGGCGGCTGGGCGACGCGATCCGAGACGGCGGCGGGGCGGTGATCAAGACGCAGGGCGACGGCGTGCTCGCGTCCTTCGGCGAGGTGACCGCGGCGGTCCGGACCGCGCTGGAGTTACCGATCCGACTAGCCGTCAACGAGTCGAACTCGCCCTTTGCGGCTGCGGATCGGCGTGCATCGCGGTCCCAGCCTGGCCGCCACGCTCAACGACCAGCTCGACTACTTCGGGGCGACCGCCCGCCAGGCGACCGCGACCTTGCAATATGCTCGAGGCGACGAGCTGGTGTTGACCCGCGCCGTGGCGTCCGATCCCGAGGTTGCCGCCTTCCTGAATGAACAACGGATCGCCACCGAGGTCGTCCCCGCCTCCATAGGGGGAGAGACGCACGTGATCCGGGTACGGCTGGAGAATTGCGGTCGATCCGAGTCGCCCCGATGAGTGAGAGCGTTCGGGCCGTCCCCGCTTCTCTCGATGGCATCGCGAATGCTCCGGTCAGCTTGCCGCGGCTTGTCGCGAGGGCTATCCTGGGTGAAGACGAGCGAGACAGGTCAGGCCGGCTCCGGTCGTCCAGGAATTAGAAGGGCCATGCCATGCGTATTTTTACCGTGACGAAGCCGGTCGGCACGAAAGATCACGAATTCGAGGCATATAAGGCGCTCCTGGAAGAGATCGGGATCGACCTATCGAATGCCCCGCGCGTTCCGGAGCCGGGCACGTCCAATCGATGGCTCTACGCCTGGCGAGATCGGGCGACTGCCCAGCATTTTGCCCGCGAACTCAGCAGGCGCACGCACGACGGCTCCTGGACGATCCATGAATTCGACCGTCCGGCGGAGGACCTGGGGCCGCTGGCCCCCCTCGATGTCATCGCGGAGTCCGTTGCGGAAGGAACGATCTACAGGCTATCAACGGCCAGCCTGGAACGGATCATGAAGAGGTTCCCGAACGCCCGGTTGGCCGGAGAGATCTTCTTTTCCGACCAGTCAAAGCAGGACTACGAGCGTGGCCACGGCCCTGTCTGGGATCATGTGATCGGTCTCCTCTCCGGCCTTTCCATGGACCAGGTAAACGAACTGGGAGGCTACAGGGTGTACGAGACCGTCGTTCGGACGCTGTACGAGTCCGCCGCCGCGAGTTGAAGCGGTGAGTCGAGGATCGTTCATGTACTACTCGCCCGCAGCCGGAACGAGGCTTTATCGTGTCACATCGCCGGATACCGCATGGCCGACTCCGCTCCTGGGCCGAGGCGCTTACTACACTCACGGCGGCCGGTACAACCGCGTTGGACAGGCGACCGTCTACTGCTCGGAAGATCCGCTCGTCGTCATCACCGAGGCCGCCTTCTACCAATCGCTCGAGTGGCAGCATCGGATCTCCGGACAACGGCTGAGCGCCATGACATACCCGCTGATCTCCGACCACATTCTGTGGTGTTTTACCCTCGACCCGTCCCCTCCTCTGAGGGGCAGTTAAAAAATAACTTGGACAATTTCGTTGTATCTCGGCGCACAACTTGCGTGCCGATTATTGTATGAATAAGGTCGGTACTATGGAAGCGGTGCGGGCAAAATTCCTATTGCTACAGCCGCTCATGACCGAGCGCACTGCGCCGTCAATGGGCCGCCTGTGAGGCCGAGTCGTTGGGGCGAGGTGGCGTGAGCCTGGTGGCCGAAGCCACCGGACTGTCCCGCACTACGATCTGGGCTGGCCGCCGCGATCTGCGGCGACGGTTGGACCATACCGAGATGGACCTGACGCCCGAACGTGTCCGGGCACCCGGCGGCGGTCGCCACCTCGTCGAGCAAGATGACCCGACCCTGCTCACCGCCTTGCGTGACCTCGTCGAATCGTCCACGAGGGGGGATCCACAATCGCCTTTGTTCTGGACCTCCAAGAGCACGCGAAAACTGGCCCAGGAGCTGTCCGCCCAAGGTCATCGGGTGACCTACCCGACCGTCGCCGCCCTGCTCGATGACTGGGGCTACAGCTTGCAAGCCAACCGGAAGACCAAGGAGGGGGAAGACGATCCCGATCGCGATGCTCAGTTCGAGTATATCAATCGGCAAGTCCATGCCTTCCAACGGGACGGTCAACCGGTCGTCTCAGTCGATGCGAAAAAGAAGGAATTGATCGGGGATTTCCGCAATTCCGGGCGGGAATGGCATCGCCGTGGCCACCCGGAAGAGGTCCGCGCCAAGGACTTCCTGGACAAGCGATTGGGCAAGGCCATACCCGAGGGGGTCTATGATTTAAGTCGGAATGAGGGGTGGGTGAGCGTCGGCGTCGACCACGATACCGCCGACTTCGCCGGGGAGAGCATCCGGCGCTGGTGGCAGGAGATGGGGTCGAGGGCCTATCCGCGGGCGCGTCGGCTCCTGGTCACCGCGGATGCCGGGGGCAGCAACGGCTATCGGTCACGGCTCTGGAAAGTAGCGTTGCAGCGCCTGGCGTCCGATTTAGACCTGCGGATCTCGGTCTGCCATTTCCCGCCCGGGACGAGCAAGTGGAACAAGATCGAGCACCGTATGTTCTGCCACATCACCCAGAACTGGCGCGGCAAGCCGCTCCGCTCGCGGGCCATCGTCGTGAACTTGATCAGTAACACGACAACAAAGGCGGGGTTGCAAGTCCAAGCGGAACTGGATGCCAACGCTTATAAAACGGGCCGCAAGGTCTCCGATGAAGAATTTGCTGCAATCCTACTGGAGAAGGCATCCTTCCATGGCGAGTGGAATTACACGATAGCACCGAAAGTGTGAGACACTGATTGTTCAAGTTATTTTTTAACAGCCCCTGATCGACCTCGAGCACAATCAAGCCCAGCATACCTTCCAGTACACCCCGCACTTGATCGACAATCCGAGCCTGAACCCTCGGCGGGGCGTGCAGGTGCTCGGGCAACCGCCCAGCCGGGATTATACCGGCACCCAGGAACTTGCCGACGATATCCGTGCGTACCTTCCGCCGCCCGGTTCAACTCATACTCGCCCCGAGGGCGTCAAGGCGCCGTCGATCAGGGTGCGGAAGAAATACAATTTCCAGCCGTTCCAACTCGCGCTCTTCGTCATGGATCCCTTCGTCCACGTTCCATACACGAGCCGAGCAACCCTGGTGAATCAGTGGCAACTCCGGCTGGAGTTTGAAGATTCGAGATCACGCCGATCTGTCACCAATACCACGGTCGAGATCGAATGGGTGGCGCCGCGATTCCAATTGGGGCCGCCCGGATACCCATCCGTCCCGGCCTATGCTGGACGGCCCCGGGCGACCGATTATGCCGTCGCCCCGCACTGGTATTCGAGCGAGATCCGCTATGCCTGAAGGGGTCCATCCGGTCCGCGATCACTCGAGCAGCCCTTAAACTCGCCGGGCCACGAATTGGTACTGTTGCCGCCGCCCCGAGTCGGCTTTCACGAGAGCTCGCGGAGCTTCGCCCTCAAACCGGCCCGATCTTCGCCGGCGACGCGGGGCTGTTCGAGCATCGCCAGGATGAGTGGGATGGCGTAGCACGTGTAGCCCCGATCCGGCAGGTTGATGAGCCGGGCGCGGAAGATCTCGAGGGCCTCCGTCGCGATCTCCGGGTCATTGGACGCGAGGTGGGCCAGGGCGATGATCGCGGCGTCGACCGACCAGTCCATCGGCCCGTTGACCAGCGAGACCAGGACCTTGCGCCGCAGGGAACCGCCCCATCCCTCGTCGAGGCCCGCCACGGTCAGCGCCGCGGCGAGCTGGATCCTCAGCACCCAATCCCAGGTCGTGAACGCGTCCGGTGCCATTGGCGGGTGGACCATCACGCCCAGCAAATCGTCGACCCGGTCCGCTCCCAGCGACGCGCCCAGCCGTGCCGCCGACTCGGCCCACGATTCGAGGTCGTAGTCGACCGAGGCGATGGCCGCGACCGCCTGCGCGAGGTCGTCCGGCGGTGGTGGGAGGACCGGGATCGGCTCCGTCTCCTCGTATCGCCAGAGTTGATAGGCGACCCGGCCCAGCGGCCGGCGGGGGTCCGGCTCGGGGACCGCCTCGATCGTGGCATCGAGCTGCCCCGTCTGGCCCGACCGCCGCGCGAGCATCGCGAAGGCCAGCCGGTTGCTCGGCGGCTCCAGCGAAGACACGCGATAGCTCATCGTCCACGGCCCGGCCTGCGGCTCCTCCTTCGCCTCGGCGAACTGGCGGAGGATATTCACGAACGCGTCGCTCGGGCTCGGCAAGAACCCGAAATAGGGGGTCACCCCGCGGAGCAGAGCCCGCGCCTGCTGATGATCCGGATGCGCATCGACGAAATCGCGGAGTCGTTCGAGCCAGCTCGCGTCGCAATCCGACGAGAGGTATCGGAGATAGCAATATCCGGGCAGGGCACGCGGGTCGTCGGGGCTCTTGCGGAGGATCTCCCCATAGAGTTGCTCGGCCTCCTCGGCCTTCCGGTGCCCCCAGAGCAGTTCCGCGGCATCGACCAGCCCGGAGACATTTCCAGGATCGAGTCTCTCGGAGTCTCGATAGGCGGCGACGGCCCGATCGACCTCGCCGAGGGCGGCCAGCGCCATGGCCAGGCCGATCGCCGTCGTATATCCCGGCACGTGTCGATATGCCTCCTCGGAGAGTCGCAACGCCTCGTCGAATCGGCCCGTCTTGCGCACCACGGACGTCAGGAAGAACAGGAAGAACCCGTGGATCTTGGGGTCCGGCCGATCACGGTCGTGTCCGCCCCACCACGCGAGCCAACGCGACCGCGGGGCAGGAGGGGCCGGTACGAGCTGGTCTCGCAGGTCCCAGAGCCGTTGCGCCAGCGGTAACAAGCCCTCCAGCAAGGCCCGATCCGCCTCGGTCGCCACGACCGTGCCGGGGAACCGCCCGAGGACGGCCTTGATACCCGGGAAGAGCGCCGTCAGGTCGAACGTCCCGGCGACCCCCGACGGCCGCAGCCATCCGCTTGCCCACTCGAGATAGGGGAGATCGGGGCGGCCCGCGAAGACCTGCAATAAGATCCCGATCGCGCCGTCGTACTTCCCGAGGCGGCCCAGGATATAGGCATGGACCGCGGCGATGGCGAACGAGGTCTCTTTCTCGAGAGGGGCGAGTCGCGTCGGGTCGTCGACCCCGGCGATGATCCGGCCGAGGACCGCCAGCCACTCGCGACGGAGCGGATCCGTCGCCAGCGCCCAGGCGACATGGAACACCGCATGCCGGCGATCGCCCTGGGCCAGCGCCTCCTCGGCGATCTCCATGTCCTGCTCGGGTGTGTTGCTCTCGCAGTCGTCCATCCCCGTCTCTCCATGGCCGGCCCAATGATCCTGATCCGGGATTCGCCATGAAGGAATCATCGCCCGGCTTCGCGACCGGGTAAAGTGCCCACCGCCGTCCTGCGGGTACGCGTTCACGGGTCGAGGGTGACGAACGCATAAAGGTCTAAGCGAGCCGGCTCCCGGCATCCGCTTTGAAATGGCTAGCCGATCTGCGTCCTCAGCCAATCTGTCGTCGCCTTCCAATTCGCCTTGGGGATGCGATCGGCGACGTCTTCGAGGAAGTCGAGAGTCCCCTTCGAGGTGTCGTCGAGCGCGATCGGCCTGGGCAGGTTCATCTGCACCCGATGGTAGTTCCCCGCCAGCGCCTGATCGCACACGTAGCTGTTCGACTCGGAGCTGGCGTCGAGCAAGGCGGAGATCAAGGGGAAGGCGGGCGTGAGCGTCTCCCGGTTCCCGAGGCTGTCCCCACGAGGCAAGGGAGAGAGCCACGCCAGGGCCCCGTACTCGGCCGCCCTCTCGAACGGCATCGAACGCGGGATGTCGATCCCGCTGATCTGGGCGCCCGTGCCGATCGAGAGGATGCGGATGCTGTCGATGGCCCCCTTGTTGGCCCGGCAGGCCAGGCCCAGCGCGATGCTCGCGGGGCAATTGGCGAAGAGGCCGCCGTTGACGCAGAAGCCGAACTCGGGGTGCGGATGAGGCGGGAAATAGAGGGGGGCGGCGCTGGTGCAGAGGGCGGCGTCGACCAGCCGCGTCGACCGGGTCGGCTTGTCCTGGAGCCGATTGTCGACGGCCCCGGCTCCCTCGTCGCCGAGGTTGTGCAGCACCAGGGGCGCCCAGTTCCTGGCCTCGGAGTACAGCCGGAGCGTCGTGACGAGCGCCGACCTCTTCAGGTCGCCCATCGTCGCCTTGCCGAAGGATTGCGTCAGCACCCGCTTGAGCCCGGCGTTCGGATACCTCGGGTGGAGCAGGTCCAGCGGATCGAAGTGGAGGTCCCTCAGGAGCTCCCGCAGCTTGGTGTCGAGTCCGCCGAGGAATTCCAGGAACCGGCCCCGACCGGGATGCCTGGAGCCGGCCTCCGTGAAGATCTCCGGACCGCGGTCCCGATACAGCGCGACCAGCTCGCCCGGGGTGAGGCCGTGGGCCAATCCCAGTGCGATGATCCCGCCCGTGGATGTCCCCGCGAAGAGATCGACCTTGTCGAGGAACGGGACGTCCTTCTGGAGCCGATCGATGACCTTGGCCGTCAGCAGGCCGCGAATCCCGCCGCCGTCGCACGAGAGGATCAGGTACGGCCTGGTCCGGGAGGGCTGTGCCCCCACGGGGCCGGTGGCGGCGGCCATCGGGAGCGAAAGTCCGGCCAGCTTCATCGCGTCGCGTCGGGACATCCTGTCCATGGATCGGGGTTCCTGGAGGGCTGGAGGCATGTCGGGGCCCGCCTCGGGCCCGTCATTTGAGTCGGCCACGCGGTAGAAAGCAAGGTCATTTCGCGGCTGGTTCACCTTTCCATGGGGAATCCGTCGTCTCGAGCATCCTCTTCTCGCCGGTGGCGTACGGCTCGCCGTCGAGGGACGGCAGGCCGACGTAGGCTCCTGGCAGGCTGGTTTCTCTCGGCTGATTCCTTGAGCGGCCGATCGTGGTAACATGGGACTCTTCATCGCCATACCTCGTCGATCGAGGCCAGGACGAGTGGTGAATCCGCGTCGTTCCGTTAAATGAAGCGACGACCAACCTGATCCTCGCTGGATCGAGCAGGAGTTGTCAATCATGCCGACCGGCATCGACCCGTCGCGGGGCCTACTCTTCGGGCTGCTGGCCTTGCAGAATGGCCTGATCGACCAGGACCAGCTCGTGGGTGCCTTCCGCGTCTGGAGTCGCGACTCGACGCGTAGCCTCGCCGACCGGCTCGTCGATCGCGGCGACCTCGACGCCGAGCAACGTGCCCTCATCGACGGCCTGGTCGCCCAGCACCTCAAGAAGCACGGCGGCTCGGCCGGGAGGAGCCTCGCCACCCTCGACGTTGACCGCATCCGCCAGGATCTGGCCCACATCGACGGACCATTGATCGAGGCCACTCTCGGCCACATCCCGATGCGAGCCCCGGTCGATACCTCGCGCGTACGAACGTTGACCCCGATCGCACGGGAACCTACTCGGTCGGCTCCGCCACTTCCGACGGAGAACGGTTCCGCATCCTCAGGCCGCACGCCAGGGGCGGACTGGGCGCCGTCTTCGTGGCGCTGGACTCCGAGCTCAACCGCGAGGTCGCCCTCAAGCAGATCCTCGACTCGCACGCCGATGACACGACCAGTCGCATTCGCTTCCTGCTCGAGGCCGAGGTCACCGGCGGGCTCGAGCATCCCGGCATCGTGCCGGTCTATGGGATGGGTACCTACGACGGCGGGCGCCCCTTCTACGCCATGCGCTTTATCAGGGGCGACACCCTCAAGGAGGCGATCGAGCAGTTCCACTTCCAGGACCTGCCGAAGAAGGACGCCGGTCGCTGGAATTGCGCAAGCTCGCTGCGCCGGTTCGTCGACGTCTGCAACGCCATCGATTATGCCCACTCGCGCGGCATCCTGCACCGGGACATCAAGCCGAGCAACGTGATCGTGGGCCAGCACGGCGAGACCCTGGTCGTCGACTGGGGATTGGCCAAGCCGATGGGCCGGAGGGAGCCGGCGTGCGATTCGGTCGAGCGGCCGCTCGTGCCCCACTCGGCCAGCGGATCGGCCGAGACGCTGCCCGGCAGTGCCCTGGGAACGCCCGCTTACATGAGCCCCGAGCAGGCCGAGGGAGATCTCGAGAAACTGGGGCCGCCCAGCGATGTCTACAGCCTGGGGGCCACCCTCTATTGCCTGTTGACGGGCAAACCCCCCTTCGAGGGCGACGTCGCCGAGGTGCTTCGGGCTGTGCAACGCGGTTCGTATCCGACGCCTCGGCAACGCGACCCGACGATCGACCCGGCGCTAGAGGCGGTCTGCCTGAAGGCCATGGACATCCTGCCGACCGACCGCTACGCGACGGCCAGGGCGCTGGCCGACGACCTGGAGCGGTGGATGGCCGACGAGCCGGTTGCCGCGCGGCCAGATCCTTGGAAGACTCGCGCCCGACGATGGATGGTCCGGCACCGGACCGGTGTCGCCGCCAGCGTCGCCGCCCTGACCGTGGCGGTCGTCGGTCTGATCGGGGCGCTGCGCTGCAAGCGAGGGCCAACAACGACCTGCGGGACGCGCTCTTGCGCGAATCCTCCGCCCGCGCGGACGCCGCGGAGCAATCGAAACAGGCCGAGGAGGCCATCTTGTCGTTCCACAACCGGATCAGTGCAGACGCAATGCTTAGCCGGCCCGAGCTGTGCAATTGCGCGGCCAACTGCTCGGTTCCGCCCTTCAGTTCTACGAGAAGCGCGTGACCTACCTGACCGGGAAGTCGAAGGACGTCGGGTGGGACATCAGCAAGGTCGCCCTGGGTCTCGACCGGATCGCGTCGCTGCAGGTCCTCACCGGCGACCGGGAATCGGCCATCCGGACGCGCCGCCGGATCGTCGAGCTTTACGAGACGAACAGCAGCCTCACCCCGCCAAACGCCGCGGCCGGAGCCCTGTTCGCCCTCGGCGAGCTGGAGCGTTTGATGGGACGGGCCGACGACGCCGAGCGGGATCTCCGCGAGGCCCTGAAGCGTTTCGAGGAGCTCGGATACCATCTGAACGTCCTGGCCGTCGAGGTCTCCCTCGGCCGCCTCCTCTTCGACATGGGGAAGGCCGAAGAAGCGCGGGCCTTGCTGGAACGTGCCCGTGCGACCCAGGAAACGGACCTCGCGGCGGGGTCGATGAACTCCCTTCACGAGACCTACACCACTCTGGCCAACCTCCATACGGCGGAAGGTCGGCCGCAGGAAGCACTGAGCTGCTATGAGAAGGCCAAGGCTATGTTTGAAAAAGATCGCAATCCGCGAATCCCGAACTGGCGCGGACGTTGAACAACCTCGGTCTGGCAAGGGCGAAGAACGGGCAGCCAGGCGAAGGGGAACGCGAGGTCGAACGCGGCAAGGAGATTCGCGAGCGGCTCCTCGCCGAGCAGCCCGTGAACATCGACTACCGCGCGGATCTCGCCCGCAGCTATTATCATCTGGCGCAAATCCATACCCTGTCGAACGCGGCCGACAAGGCGAAGGCGGACATCCGCATGGCCCAGGAGCTCTACTCCTCGATCCCGCCGAAGGGGCCCGAAGACATCTATTTCCAGGCATGCTTGAAGGCCCTGCACGCCGGATTACAAATGTCCGGAAAGGCCGATTCTGAGCTCACATCCGCCGCTCGTGCCGACCGCGATCGCGAGGCCGGCGAGGCCGTGGCGCTCCTCAAGCTCGCGGTCGCGGCGGGCTACAGCAACCCGAGCCGCTACCGGACCGACGCGCCGCTCGATTCGCTACGCGCCCGGCCGGACTTCCAGGAGCTGCTCAACTCGTTGGGCCGACCGTAACCACCGTAGGTGGTCTTACGAGTCAGCCAGACGGGTCGGGTCAGGCCGGGGCGACGCGGGCCCGGCCGAAGGGGCACAGGTCGAGCACGGGGCAACGCCGGCACGCGGGGTTGCGGTCGAAGCAGCAGCGTTGCCCGTGGAGCATCAACGCCTCGTGGTTATCGTAGACCTGTTGCGCCGACCAATCGGTCGGGAGCTGGGCCTCGAGCAGGGCGTGCGACGGGCCGACGGCGACGCTTGCGGGGATCAGGCCGAGTCGCACGGCGACGCGGTGGTGATGGCTGTCCACCGGGAGTGCCGGCTTTCGCAGGCGGCTGAACAGCAAGGTCGCGGCACTGGTCTTGGGGCCGACGCCGGGTAGCTCCTCGAGCCAGGCCCTGGCCTGGGGCACCGGCCAGTCCGCGAGGAAGTCGAGTGACAGATTCCCCCCGCGCCGCTCGGTGATCGCGCGGAGCACCTGCTGGACCCTCGGCGCCTTCTGCTCGGGCCAGGTGCAGGGGGCCACGGCTTCCTCCACCTCGGCCGTCGGAGCATCGCGCACCGCCTCCCACGTCGCGAAACGGGCCCGCAATTGCTTGAACGCACGGCCCGAGTCGGCGTTGCGCGTCCGGTGCGACAGCAGCGACGAGATGAGCTCGCTCAACGGGTCGAGGTCGTGGAAATACGGGATCGGGCACCCGTACGTGGCGCAAAGCCTGTCGTGAACGACCATTGCCAGGGCGCGGACATCGTCCGCCACGGTGCGAGTGCGCGTGCTCAACTCGAGAAGCTCCCCGGTCGGCCCGCGCTCCGGCGAGATTGTTCGAGGGCGGCCCGACCCGGGAGAACCGGTTGCACAACGAGTGCCAAGGGAGCGGCGGCACTGACAATAGGCTCGTACGATTCACTCTCTTGCCGAGGCAATATAGCGAAGCGGGAGCGGCTTCCCAACCGCCGCGAAGTCATCGTATCCTGAAGATCACAGGTTTCCTGGTCTTGCCCGGAGACCGAGCCCGGAACGGACCCCGCCCGCGTCGATCCCACCGTTAAACCTGGATGAATCCATGAGCAATCATAGGCATATCAAGACCCTGGCCTGGGCCCTCGCGATCGCCGCGACGGTCGCCCCGGATCTCCGCGCCGACGATCCGAAGGGCGGCCCAACGCCCGGCACTCCTTCTCAACCGTATTCCCCGAGGATCGCGCCGGCCTCCGAGGAGGCGACGCGGGCAATGCGGTCGTTCCGCGTGCCGGCCGGGCTGGCGGTCGAGCTGTTCGCGGCCGAGCCGCTCATGGCGAACCCCGTGGCGTTCGCCATCGACGAGAAGGGCGTGGTCTACGTCGCCGAGACGTTCCGTCACGGCGCGGGGGTGACCGACACTCGCGAGCACATGAACTGGCTCGACGACGACCTGGCCTCGCGGACCGTGGCCGATCGCGTCGCCATGTACAAGAAGTATCTCGGGGCCGGGTTCGCCCGGTACGACGACGAGCACGAGCGGATTCGTCGGGTCGTGGACCGCGACGGCGACGGCCGGGCCGACGCGTTAACCGTCTTCGCCGATGGGTTCAACGACCCGGCCGCCGGCATCGGCGCCGGGCTCCTGGCGCGGAAGGATGACGTCTGGTACGCGTGCATCCCCTGGCTCTGGAAGCTCCGCGACACCGACGGCGACGGCCGGGCCGATCGCCGCACGATCCTCCACCAGGGATACGGCCTCCATGTCGGCTTCCTGGGCCACGATCTCCATGGCCTGAAGATGGGCCCCGATGGGAGGATCTATTTCAGCATCGGCGACCGCGGATTCAACGTGACCACCATCGACGGCCGCAAGCTCTCCGTGTCGGATACAGGCTCGGTCCTCCGCTGCAACCCGGACGGCACCGAGCTCGAGGTCTTCGCCACGGGACTCCGCAACCCGCAGGAACTCGCATTCGACGAGTTCGGCAACCTGTTCACCGGCGACAATAACTCCGACAGCGGCGACAAGGCACGGTGGGTCTACTTGCTCGAGGGCGGAGACAGCGGCTGGCGGATCGGCTACCAGTTCATCGCGGCGCCGGTCAGCCGCGGGCCATGGAACGAGGAGAAGCTGTGGTATCCGTCGTTCGATGGCCAGGCGGCGTATATCGTCCCGCCGATCGCCAACATCGCCGACGGCCCGTCGGGATTGACTTACGACCCGGGCGTCAGCCTGCTGCCCGAGGCGTACAGGAAGCATTTCTTCCTCGTGGATTTCCGCGGTGCCAGCGGCCAGAGCGGCATCCGGAGCTTTGCCCTGCGGCCCAAGGGGTCGTCGTTCGAGCTGGTCGATTCCAAGCAGTTTATCTGGTCGGTGCTGGCGACCGACGCCGACTTCGGGCCCGACGGTGCGCTTTACTTCTGCGACTGGATCGAAGGGTGGGACAAGCCGAACAAGGGACGGCTTTATCGCACGCTCGACTCGTCGCTTCGTAGCGATCCGAAGGTCCGCGAGGTCAAGACGATGCTCGCCGAGGGGATGTCGCATCGTTCGACCGACGAGCTGGCCCGACTCCTGGCCCACGCCGACATGCGCATCCGGCAAGAGGCCCAGTTCGAGCTGGCCGCGCGCGGCGAGGCGGGCTCGCGGGCATTCGCGCAGGTCGCCGGGTCGAAGGAGAACCTGCTGGCCCGGATCCACGCGATCTGGGGACTCGGCCAGGCGGCCCGGATCAAGGCCCCCGGTCAAACCTTCAGCGCGTGGGGCGTGCTGGGGCCGCTGCTGGATGATCCCGAAGCCGAGGTCCGCGCCCAGGCGGCCAGGGCGCTCGGCGACCTGCGGGAGGCGAAGGCCCTCTCGGGGCTGATCGCCCGGCTCGGAGATCCGAGCCCTCGCGTCGAACTGTTCGCGGCGATGGCGATCGGCAAACTGGGCCGGTCTGAAGCTGTGGTCCCGCTGCTGGACGCGCTCCGTCGCGATGCCGACAAGGACCCCTTCCTGCGGCACGGGCTCGTCATGGGGCTAGTCGGATCGAAGGATGTGGCGGCCTTGAAGCAGGCTGCCGCCGATGGATCGTCGGCGGTGCGGATGGGCGTGCTGCTGGCCTTGCGACGGCTCGGCGACGCCGACGTCGCCCGGTTCCTCAAGGACCCGGATCCCCGGCTGGTGCTCGAGGCCGCCCGGGCGATCAATGATGAGCCGATCGAGGGCGCGATGGCTCCACTGGCCGCGATGCCGATCGCGCCGGGTATGCCCATGCCGCTGCTGCGGCGGGTGCTCAACGCCAACCTCCGCGTGGGCGGCCCCGCGCAGGTCGCCGCGGTGGCCGATGTGGCCGGCCGGTCCGAATTGCCGTCGGCGGTGCGCGTCCAGGCCCTGGAGATGCTCGGGAGCTGGGCCAAACCATCGGGCCGGGATGCGGTCGTGGGGCTCTGGAGGCCGATCGCGCCGAGGCCGGCCGGCCCGGTCGCCGAGGCGTTGCGGCCGAGGCTCGCGTCGATCCTGGAGGGGGCGCCGGACTCGGTCAGGGCCGCGGCCGTGCTGGCCGCGGCGACGCTGGGCATCAAGGACGTCGGCGACTCGCTCGTCGCGATGGCCACCGACCGCGACCAGACCGATCGCAGCCGCTCCGCTGCGCTGAAGGCACTCGACCAACTGGGAGATCCCCGCCGCGTCGAGGCCGCCCGCCGCGCCGGTTCCCTGACAGGGACGCGGACGCGGACCGAGGCCCTGCGAATCCTCGCCGGTGCCGATCCCGACGCCGCGATCCCGATCATCCAGCAACGGATCGACAGGGGCCCGACGGCCGAGCGTCAGGGCGCGATCGCCGCGCTGGCCTCGGTCCGCGGCGATGCGGCCCGCCAGGCCATACTCCGGCGGCTCGATGACCTGATCGCCGGCAAGGTGCCCGCCGAGGTCCAGCTCGACCTGCTCGAGGCCGCTGCCTCTCGAACCGAGCCGGAGATCCGCCGGAAGCTCCAGCAATTCGAGGCCGCGCGGCCCAAGGGCGACCCGATGGCCGCGTACCGCGAGGTCCTCGCCGGCGGCAACGCCCAACGCGGTCGTTCCATCTTCGTCGAGAAGGCCGCGACCGAATGCCTCCGCTGTCACAAGGCCCGGGCCGGCAACGCCGAGATCCCCGGCGGCGAGGTCGGGCCGGAGCTCTCCGGCATCGGCGCCCGCAAGGATCGCAAGTACATCCTCGAATCGATCGTCGACCCCAACAAGGAGATCGCCCAGGGGTTCGAATCGATCGTGCTGGCCACCAGCGACGGCAAGGTGATCACGGGCGTCTTCCGCGGCGAGGACGACAAGGAAGTGCGCCTCATCACCGCCGAGGGGAAGCTGATCGCCGTCCCCAAGGACACCATCGAGGACGCGCAAGCGAGGTCCCTCCGCCATGCCGGTCGACCTGGCACCGAAACTTACGAAGGCCGAGCTCCGCGACCTCGTCGAGTTCCTGTTCAGCTTGAAAACGCCGCCCAAGAAGCCGTAGGGTGCTCTGTGAGCACCGATTGGAACCCGTAGGGTGTCTGCGAGCACCGATTGGAACCCGTAGGGTGCTCTGCGAGCACCGATCAGGATCGTTCGCGGATCGGTGCTCGCAGAGCACCCTACGGAATAACTCAAGAGCGAGGTGGGTGATGAAATCCGTCCTGGGGTGGATCGTCACGGGCCTGGTTTGCATCAGCATCGGGGCCATGATCGCCTACTGGCTCATACCGGGTGACCCGGACGTGCGATTGCATCCCGGCACCCAGGCTTCTCGGGAGAAACCCAAGGCGACGGAGCCGGAGCCTTACCCGAGCCCGACGCTGATCTCGTTCCCGGACCCGACCGCGCCGCCAGGGTCGTCGGATCGGGTATTCATCGACCCGCAAGCGTTCGACTCGCTCATCCTGGCCGCGACGGCGCAGTTCACCGACAAGGTCCAGGACGAGGGCTCGCTCCGCGAGTATCGCGAGGTGATCTCGCATCGCGCCGACCGGGCCAGGTCGCGGCTCCGGGAGGACCTGGACCGCATCCGTCTCGACGCGTCGCCGACGTTGGAGCAGGCATTGCAGGCCCTCTGGGTCTACCGGCAACTCGCGTTCGTCGCGCTCTACGAGGGGAAGCACGACGAGGCGGCGTCCTGGCTCGAGCGGGCCCTGGCACTATCCCGGACGCCGGGCGTGCCGGCGTCGGTCCGGCCGAACATGATGGCCCTGCTCGGCATCAACGCCCTGCGCCGGGGCGAGCAAGATAATTGCATCGGTTGCGTCGGCCCGTCGAGCTGCATCTTCCCGATCGCCCCCGAGGCGATCCACACCCAGCCCTCGGGCTCGCGCGAGGCGGTCCGATGGTTCTCCGCGTACCTCGACGAATGGCCCGGCGACCTCCGCGTCCGTTGGCTGCTGAACATCGCCGCCATGACGCTCGGCGATTATCCGGAGAAGGTCCCGCCGCGGTTCCGGATCGCGGTCGAGCCGTTCCGATCGAAGCGCGACCTGGGACGCTTCCCGAACGTCGCGACACAGGTCGGCCTCATCACGCGAGGGCCCGACCTGGCCGGCGGCTGCATCTTCGACGACTTCACCGGCGACGGCCGGCCCGACCTCTTCACGACGTCATTCGACGTCGCCAACGGCGCCTCGCTGTACGTCAACCGCGGCGACGGACGGTTCGAGGACCGCTCGTCGTCGGCCGGGCTGGACGACCAGGTCTATGCCTTGAACCTCACTCGTGCTGACTACGACAATGACGGCCGGCTGGACGTCTTGCTGCTCCGAGGCGCGTGGGAAAAACCGGCCCGAATGTCGCTGTTGCGGAACAAGGGGGATGGGACCTTCGAGGATGTGACGGTCGCCACCGGGCTGGCCGAACCGATCGCCACCGAGTCGGCCGCCTGGGGCGACTTCGACAACGACGGCCGGCTCGACCTGTTCGTCTGCGGCGAGTACCGGACCCGGCCCGATCCGGATTCGGCCGAGAAGTCGTCGTACCGGCCCGATCCTCGCAACCACTCTCGCCTGTATCACAATCGGGGAGACGGGACGTTCGTCGACGTCGCCGAGAAGGCCGGCGTCCGGAACGATCGGTGGGCCAAGGGGTCGGCCTGGGGCGACTACGACAACGACGGCCGGCTCGACCTGTTCGTCTCGAACATGGAAGGCCCCGCGCGGCTCTATCGCAACCTCGGCGACGGCACGTTCGTCGACGTGGCTCCCGAACTCGGCATCACCGGGCCGCCCCACGGCTTCACCTGCATGCTCTGGGATTACGACAACGACGGCCGGCTCGACATCTTCGTCGGCGACTACAGCAGCAACCTCTCCGAGGTTGTCGCGGAATACATCGGACTGCCCATCCATTCGGACGATCACGCCCACCTCTACCATAACCTCGGCGCGGAGGGATTCCGCGAGGTCAGCAAAGAGGCCGGGCTCGCACGGCCGATGCCCGTCATGTCCGTGAATGCCGGCGACATCGACAACGACGGCGACCTCGACCTCCACCTCGGCACCGGCTGGATGAGCCTATCCGGGCTGGTCCCCGACCTGATGTACACGAACGTCGATGGTCGGTTCGAGGACGTGACCGACGCGACCGCGACCGGCCACCTTCAAAAGGGGCACGGCGTCTCCTTCGCCGATTGGGACGACGACGGCGACCTCGACCTCTTCGTCGTCCTCGGTGGCGGATACCCCGGCGATCGCGGCTATAACGCCCTCTTCCAGAACCCGGGGCACAAACATCACTGGCTGAAGGTCAAGCTCGTCGGCACCAAGACCAATCGGTCGGCCATCGGCGCCAAGCTCCGGGTCGACCTGGCGGGGCCCGGCGGCATCCGCTCGATCCATCGCGTCATCGGCAACAACGGGAGCTTCGGCGGCAATACCCTCGTCGAATCGATCGGGCTGCTCGATGCGAAGTCCGTCGATTCCCTCACCGTCACCTGGCCCACCAGCAAGACGACCCAGACCTTCCGGGATCTCGCCGCCGACCAGGCCATCGAGATCACCGAGGGCGTTGAAAAGTACAAGGTCGTCACGAGGACACCCCTGCCGAGCCCGAAACGCATTGAAAGCAAATGAAAATGGCGCAGGCGATGGAGAGTGGCGGGGTCCGCCTCCGATTTTCGATCCGCAGCCTGATGATCGCGGTGGCTGTCATCGCCGGTTTGCTCGCACTGCTCACCGCGTGGACGGAATTCCTGCCCGTTCTCATCGTGGTGGGGATTCCGATGGTGGGTTCGGCCGGCCTCCTGGCTTGTGTCCCGCCGCATCGGCCTCGGTGGCGTTTCCTGATCCTCACACAGATGCTGGGCTGGATCATCCTCGGATGCGGCTGGCTTTGGCGCGTTCGGCCATCTGGATCTTCCAGCAACAGGAGGGATCCGTCAGACTCAAAGGGGCCGCTCGCGCGGCGGACCATGCGTTCTGGGGCCTGGGATTCCCGATGATGGTTAGTGGCCTCGGCATGGTCGTGATTGTACTGGTTCTGGCCATCGACTGCGCACGTCAGGGTCTCTTCAGCACGGCGTTGCCGGGCGGATCGATGGCCGATTACAAGCGGCGGATTCTGCGCATATCTCGGCCTCATCGGCGTGGTCTTGCTCGTCATGGGTTATGCGTTCGCACTGGCGTTCGGTTGGTTCTTGCTCTTCGTCATGCTGAACCTCTGGGCGTTCCATGATTGAGGAAATCGCCGGTGGGATTGCTCGAGCAAGAGCTCTCGTGGTCCACGGCCCGCGACCGGATCGTGTTCGTCGCCGGCTTGAGGATGTCGCCCGGGAATCCGCATGATGCTCCAGGGGCACCTGACCGTGGAGAGGCCCTCGATCGATTTCGGAGTTCAACGATCGATGGGACAGGTGTATGCCGCCAACGGTATCCCGTCCATGATGGCGGCCTTGCTATTTCCGTGTCGCGAAGCCGGCGAGTGGCCGGGGCGACGGCTCCGCCTCGCGGATCAGGTAGCCCGTGTCGGCTGGCAGGTCGCGGAAGCGATCCACCCGGCCGGAGGGCCATCGGACTTCGATCGCCTCGATCGTCCGCGGCTGGCCCAGGCCGAAATGGAGCCGCGGGTCCTCGGCCGACGCATAGCTGCCGCCGCCGGTTCGCCAGCCGGTCTGGCGCCGTCCGCCGGCCGTGACCGTCACCCGGGCGCCGATCGCGTCGCGGTTCGACCGCGTCCCTTCCAATCGCACGGTGAGGAAATGCCCGGTGGATCCGGTCTGGTTGTGGAAGTAGGCCATCGGCGTGTTCTGCGCGACGAGCAGCAGATCGATACGCCCATCATTGTCGAGGTCGGCGCGGGCCAGTCCGCGGCCGATCCTGGGGACCGTCCAGGGTGTCCCGGCCTGCTCGGTGACGTCGGTCAACCGGCCGTTGGCATCGCTCATCAGCAACTGCGAGGGCATGGCATGAGGGATCTTGGGGCGAAGGTCGTGGATATGTCCGTTGGCCGTCGCCAGGTCGAGGCCGCCGTCGTTGTCGACGTCGAGGAACGTGATGCCGAAGCCCAGCAAGAACCGGCTGGGGGCCTTGAGCCCGACGGCGGTCGTGGCATCGGCGAACAACCCTTGCCCCAGGTTGCGGAAGAACGTGGTGGATTCGCCGAAGAAATTCGTGACGGCGAGGTCGGGCCGGCCGTCGCCGTCGAGGTCGCCACAGGCGATGCCCATGCCGGCCTGGTAGGCGCCTTCGGCGTTGCTCGCGACCCCGGCCGGGTGGCCGATCTCCTCGAATTGCAAGCCCCCCAGGTTGTGGAATAGCAGATTGGCCGTCATGTCGTTGGCCACGAACAGGTCGATGCGCCCGTCGTCGTCGAGGTCCGCCGCCACAACGCCGAGGCCCCGGCCGTCGCGATCGACGATCCCGGACTCCGCGGTGACGTTGACGAACCGCCCGCCGTCGTTGCGGTAGAGGTGGTCGGGGAGGGCAGGGAATCCGAGCGGCAAGCAAGACCCATAGCGATCGGGCGTCTCGGGGTTGCGGCAGAGCGTGGGATGCTCGGCATCCCAGGCCAGGTATTGGCAGACATAAAGGTCGAGGTCGCCGTCGCCATCGAGATCGGCGAAGGCCGACGAGGTCGGCCAGTCGCGTGCACCTCCCAGGCCGGCGCGTCCGGTCGCGTCCTCGAACGTGCCGTCTCCCCGGTTGTGCAGCAGGACGTACGAACCGAACCGCGTGACGAACAGGTCGGGGCGGCCGTCGTTGTCGTAGTCGCCCGACGCCACGCCGAAGCCGTAACCGCGGCCGAGCCGCTCCAGGCCCGCGGCGGTCGTCACATCCTCGAACGTGCCGTCGCGACGGTTGCGGAACAGGCGGTCGCCGTCCCGCGACGAGTCGGCCCCGGGAGGGAATGGGCCGCCCTGGACGAGATAGACGTCGAGCCAGCCGTCGCCGTCGTAGTCGAGCACGGCGACGCCCCCGCCGATCGTCTCGGGGATCTGGTGTTGCGGCGTCTGGCCGTTGACGTACGTGAAGTTGAGCCCGACGAGCCCGGCATCGTCGCGGAATGCGATCGAGCTGGGCCGCCGGACCGGGACCGGATCACGCCCCGGCCCATGGCTCGCGGCCGACGTGGGATCGATCGATTCGCCAACCAGGTCGAGCAACGACGACCGGGTTCGAGTCACGGCGACCGTCCCCGGTGCGTCGCGGGCGAGCCGCTCCAGCTCCGCGCGTGCGGGCCGGTCGGCGGGCAGGCGTTCGAGGGCGAGACTCAGCCAGCCCTGCGCCTCGTACCATCGGCCAAGCCGCTCGGCCAGGCGGGCGCGTTCGTGCAGCTCATCCTGGGGGATCGGATCGCGGTTCTCGATCATCAGCCTTCGATATCGGTCCTTGTCCCGCAGCGCCTCCTCCTGTCGGCGTCGGATCGCCGCGGCGCGATCGGGATCGCCGGCCTGCCCCGCCAGCGAAGCCAGTCGATCGAGTGCCGCCGTATTGCCAGGCTCGACCGCGATGAGCTGTTCGAGGGCCGATCGCTCGGCCGAGGGGTCGCCGCGTCGCGCCGCGAACCAGGCGCGGAGAGAGGGCGCCTCCGACGGGGCGATCTCCGCGGCCGGAATCTCTCGCAGGAGCTGCCGGGCTTCCTCGGCCTCGCCGGCGGCCAGCGCCCATCCCAGCCGGATGCGGGGGAGGATCCCCGCGGGCATCGCGTCGGGATTGCAAGAGTCCAGGTATCGACGCGCCTCGGCGTACCGGCCGTACTGCATGGCGAGCCGCGCGTGGACGAGCAAGATGCCGCAGTTGACACACGCGGCCTTCGCGGCCTGGTCGAGTATCGGTTGCACTTCCTCGGCCGCGACGACCATCGCGTCGAGCCGCCACAGCTCGCGGAGTGCGGCGACCCGGTCGCCGAAGATCCCGACGCGTCCGATCTCGCGGAGCAGCCGGCGAAACTCGTCGAGCCGGCCTTCCCACAACAGCAGCTCGGCGAGCACCCAGCGGGCCTCGATGGCCGCGGGACCGGTGCCGCGCGCTGCCGCGCGGAAGCAGGGCTCGGCGTCCGCTAGCCGCCCCAGCGCCCGGACCAGGAGGCGACCTTCGGCGAGGTCCGTCGCGGCGGATCGCGACGAGCCCGACGGCACGCGGCCCCAGGCGATCAGAGCCGCCTCCGGATGCCCCAGTTCCGCCTCGCATACCCCGAGGAGATACGCGACCTCCGCCTGCTGCGGCCACCAGGTGGAGAGCCACGCCAGTCGGTCGCGCGCCGGGGCATATTGTTTCGCATCCATCCGCCGCGCGGCCCACGCGAGGCCGTCGCGAACCTGCCAGCGGCCGACCAGCAGCCAGGCGACCCCGCCGAGGACCGCCGCCAGCAGGCTGATGGCGATGCCGGCGGCAATCCGAGAGCGAATCATCATGCCCTCAACCGGTCGAAGTCCCGTGGGAACCGGCTCGAAATGAATGGGCCTGTTGCGATGAGGGCGTCCCGCCCGCCCGCCGGGCCTGCCGGCAGCGGAACGCCCACACGATGAGGACCGGTAACTCCGATGCTCTTCCCGATCGGTCCCGCTCGCAGTCGAGCCGGCGGTGCCGGGGACCGATCCCGGAAGTCCCTTACTTCTTAGCCGGGTTCGCCGGGCTCTCCTTGATCTTCGCATTCTTCATCTGGTCACCGAGCATCCCCTTGAGCTCGGGGGAGGGGCTTGAGGTCATGTCAACCTTCGTGGATTCCTCGCCGCCACAACCGGCGAGGAAGCAGGCCGAGAAGATGGCGATGATGGTGCAACGCGTTGTCCGCACGACGAATCTCCTTGTGGTTGCCATTCGCGGGAATTCCTTGGCAACTCGCAATTTTGGGGAATCAATACTGATCCGAGCCGATGATCTCGCCACCGTTTCGGCTGCCCAGGCCCCACCAGGTCTGGAGGTTGACGGAGTTCTTGATGAAATGGACCGAGCCGTCGGCGAACACCGCGTTGACGCCGCCGGGGTGGTTGCTTGCCGGCGGGAATGCGTCGCACACCGAGCCGTAGCCTCCCGTATTCCCATCCGTGGTGGAGTCGCAGGCGATCGTGTTGGGGGGCATGAAGTGGTTGTAGGCATCCCACAGCATGCACGAGCCCGGGTTGCCGCCGATCCAGTAGTTTCCATTAGGCGGGGCGAGCGTGCCGAAGGCTACGGTCGGGCCCGGGACCGCCATGCAGCTCTGGACGAACGCCACGGCGATCGGTACGCCAGTAGGGCCCATGTCGTAGCCGGTCGTGGACTGGCCGTTGGGCCTCCACATGTACGTGTCGCCTCGTCCCTGCACTGTGCTGATCGTCACCGAGTTCGCCGCCAGCCCGGATCCCAGGTGGGTCTCGCTGATCAAGCAGGTGTTGGACGTGCCGTCGGTGACCGACGCGAAGTCCACCACTCCGCAGTTGCCGTTCTGGTAGACGCCATTCTGGCCGAATTGGTCCGTCAACATCGTGGTAAACATGCCGTTCCAGGCCGAGATGACCGAGGGCCCACCGACGTTCGCATGGTAGCTCTTCCAGCCGTAGGTGGATGCCGCCGCCGGGATCTTCAAGTTTTCCGACGGGCACATCAGCGTGGAAACCTTCTGGCTCACAACGGTCCGGTTGAACACCCCGGTCGAGCCGAAAGCGAAGTTCAGGGCGTTGTAGAGCGGCTGCTGCTCCATCTGGGGCAGGACCGACGCGGTCCAGTCCAGCGGCCAGGGATCGAACAAGTTACCAGCTCCCCAGATGGAAGCGTAGCCGCCATTCTGCACATGCGGCGGGAGGCAGTTCTGTTGGGAGTTGTAGTTGTGCATCGCCAGGCCGAGCTGCTTGAGGTTGTTGGTGCACTGGGCCCGGCGCGCCGCCTCGCGCGCCGCCTGGACGGCGGGGAGCAAGAGGGCGATCAACACGGCGATGATGGCGATGACGACCAGGAGCTCGATGAGCGTGAACGCACGACGATTTCGGATGGGCACGAGCCATCCCCCTTTCGAGATGGAGTGATTAAGACTCGAGGATACGCGGACGCCGATGGACGAATGATGGAATACCAACCATCGGCGATCCTGCGGCCACGACTCAAATCCGGCGGAACGGAAGGCGCGAAAAGCCCCGCTGCCCTCATGGCATCCGGTGAGGATGATGGCGACACGGGTTGGACGGATCCGGCCCTGCGCGCGGATCGCCCGCGGGGCCGAACCATTGCACCGGTGCGCCACGATCGGGCGGCATTTCCAAGCCTGAGGTTGGCGAGTTCCATCGACGCCTCCCGAATGGAGGTCGTACCGGGCCGGTACGGCCGGGTAGGATTTTGCACGACCGAGCGCCGAGCGAAAGGCAGGGAGGTGGACTCACGTCGCGAGCCAAGGCGAGGCGTCGTCCAGATTCGAAGGTCGACGCAGGGAGCCGGCTCGAGGGGAATTCCACACCCATCAGTTATAGACTCATATCACGAAGAGATCTGGGAATGTCGGCTCGCTCTAACCTCTTCGACAAACCCGTCAACACTGATGAGCAAATGCAATATAAGCCGACCCCTCGTCACCCTCAAGGGAATTCTTATAAAATTCAAGAAATGGCGGATTCTCGGGGACCCTGGCGAGGAGATCGGTCGGAAGGTGGGGGTGCCTTGAGGTCAAGCCGGCACTGTCGGCGGTGCCCCCGACGAGGGCGAGGCCGCACGTTTCCCGTCGGCGAGGGAGACCATTCTCAATCGTCCGGATCGCGCGGGATGGGCCCGGTTCAGGAGGCCGGCGAGCGGCGATGGAGATTCCCGTCGGGCTTGGCCTCGGTCGGGGCCGCGACCTTCCCGGCCGATCGCGACGCGGCGCCGTGCTCCAGCTCGAAGAGGGTGTGCTGGCTCTCGGCATCGAGCGGGTCGCGGGCGATGGCCAGCCGGAGCCAGGCCCGGGCCTCCTGGTTGCGGCCGATGGCCGCGCAGGCCATCCCGAGCTGATGGGGGAGCTTGGGGTCTCGCTCGCCTTCGGTAGTCGCGGCGCGGGACACGAGCTTCCAGATGTCGTCGTGGCGTCGGGCGGCGTCCTGGTACGGCCTGGCCGCCTCGGGCCGGCCGATCAGGCCCAGGGCCGTCCCCATTCCGGAGAGCGCCGGGCGGTCGATCGGGTCGGCCGCCAGCGCGACGCGGAAGTGCCCGACCGCCGCGGCCCCATCGCGGCGCTGCAGCGGCCAGTTGGCCTCGGAACCGGGCCAACTGCGGGTCGTCGCCGGAGCCCTCGGCCAGGAGCGACTCGGCGGCGGCGAGGTCGTTGCGAGCGATCGCCAGCGCGACCCGCTTGGTCCGCGCGCCGGGGTCCGACGCGGGCATGGGTGCCAGGACCCGTTCGGCATCGCCGAGCCGGTCCAGCCGCAGGAACGCCTCGACCAGCGCCAGCCTCGACAGCCGGTCCTCGGGGTCCGCCGCCACGAACTTCTCGAGCGCCGGCAGGTCGCCGTTGGGGTTCCAGACGGTGTTCCGCGTCTTGGTCCAGTGGAGGATATACGGGAAATCCAGGGCGTCCAGGTCCAGCAGCTCGCCGAGCATCGCGTCGAGCTCGGCCTGGCGATGCTGGATGTTGTAGATGAAGACCAGCTCCTTGCGGGGCTGGACCCCGCGGGGCAAGACCTTCAACGAGGCCAGGAACGCCGCCTCGGCCGGGCGCACCAGACCGCGGCGGATCTGGATCTGACCGGTCCGGAGCCGGGCCAGCGGCGCCACCGGATCATCGTCGGCGATCGCCGCGAACTCCCGAATCGCCTCATCCCGGCGATCGAGCGCCGCGGCGACCTCCGCGCGAAGCAGGCGATCGACGGACGTGGGCCTGCGGAGCCGCTCCAGCCGTCGCAGCGCGACCTCCGCCTCGGCGTGTCGGCCGGCCCTGTACGCCGCATCGGTGCGCAGGAATACGCGGTCGGGATCTGCGTCCCACCCCCGACGGATCGCCAGGCTCAGGCCCACTCCCACCAAGATGAGGCCCCCGATCACCGCGAGTCGGAGCAGGCCCCAGCGACTCAATCGCATTCCGGATCCCTCGGCATCCTGTCCCGTCTCCATCCGCCGTCAACTCGACGCGATCCGATCGCGGCCGACCGCGAACCGTCCCGGTGGTCCCGCGCGGCCGGGCTTCGCACGTGCCCGGCCGCGCGACCGCGACTACTTCGCCTTATCCGCCTTGTCCTTGGGCGGGGTCGGCCTCTGCTTGTAAGCCCCCGACTTCGCTTTCTCCTTCATCTGGGCCTGCATG
Organism: uncultured Planctomycetota bacterium; assembly: GCA_963777695.1. Lineage (GTDB taxonomy): Bacteria > Planctomycetota > Planctomycetia > Isosphaerales > Isosphaeraceae > CAVZRC01. Next base: position 1,714,376 of record CAVZRC010000004.1, on the reverse strand, counting down.
TCGGCCAACGGCGTGAGATCGGTCGACTTGAAGGGGACGGCGTTGCTTCCCTCGTCGATGAATCCCGACCCGGGTGCCGCGCCCGAATCGCCACCGCAGCCGGCGAATGCGGCTGCTACGAGGAGGACGCCCACCATGGCTATGCGAGATCGACGCATCGGTATGTTCTCCCAAAGGGAAGGTGGAATCTTGCGGAGGCTCGCCTCCGGCAACCGCCGGGTTTTCCCGTCAACGGGACGCGAGCCGGCGGGATCGGCGAGGCGAAACGGCCTCCGCCGGCGACCCGCTCATCAACTCTTGTTCGGGGGCTTGGGCTCTCCCGCGGGCTTGGTCTCGGCCGCCGGCTTGGAGTCGGCCGCGGGCTTGGTCTCGGCCGGCTTGGGTGCGGCGGACTTGGAATCGGCCGCCGGCTTGGTCTCGACGGTCTTGCCATCCCCCTCTACCTTCTTCGCCGATTCCGCCTGGGTCTTCTTCATCTCGTTCAACCCCGCGTTGAACTGCTCGGTACTGGTGCCCTTGAAAGGGACCGGGCCTTCCTGGACGCCCGTATCGCTACAACCGACGAGCATGGCGGCCATGACGATTCCCGCGATTCCCAGGCAAATTCGGCGCATGGTGATTTCTCCGAGGGAAATGAGGAGTGACCGGGTGAAATTGGGCAAGGACCTCGACCACCGATCGCGCGGATCTTCACAAGCGGCTGGTGATCGATCGATCCTCGATGATTGGGTTGGAGTCCCGGTTTCAGGCGGAGAAGACCGGCTGAAGCCGGGACTCCAGCCCGACGATTCCAGGGCGGCACGTCGCCGCCAGTCCGCGAAAGGACGCCCCTCCGGCGCCCGGAGGGGGCATCCCCTTCTCGGATTGCGACAACCTCGCCGGGCGTCGCGGCGGCGGATCAGTAGGCGTCGGAGCTGACGGACTCGCCGCCGTTCCGCGTCCCCAGTGCCCACCAGACCTGGTAGGAGACGTTGTTCTTGACGAAGCGGACGGACCCGTCCGCGAAGCCGATGTTAATCCCGCCGGGGTGGTTGCAGCTCGGCGGCAGGGCGTCCATGAACTCGCCGTAGGACGTCGTGTAGAAATTATTGCTGGCGGCGCAGCTCTGGGTATTGGGGGGCATGAAGTGGTTGTAGGAGTTCCACAACAGGCAGGACGCCGCATTGCTGGCCATCCAGATGTTCCCGTTGGCCGGCGTGTTGGCGCTCTTGGAGAGATACGAGCCGGGCAGCACAGGCAGGTGCGGACGAACTGCAAGGCGGTGAAGCCACCCGAGGGCCCCTGGTCCCAGTAATTCGGGATCGTGAGCTGCCATTGATAATTACTCTTGCGGGTCGTCGCCGACAGCGCGATCGGGCCCGCCGGGCCGGAGCCCAGCAGCGTCTCGCTGAACATCGTCGTGTTCGTGCTGCCGTCGGTGATCCCCTCGAACCCGAAGGTAGTCCCGCTGTTGCTATTCCAGTAGACTCCCGCGTAGTCGAACGGCGGGTTGTCCTTGAGCGGGACCAGCACGCCGCTCCACGCGTAGAAATTCGACGGCCCGCCGATGTTGGCCACGTAGTTCTTCCGCGTCCCCGGGCCGATCGTCGTCCGCGTCTGGTTCTCGGACGGGCAGAGCATCGAGCCGATCTGCACCGCCAGGACCGACGTGTTCTGCGGGTCCCATCCCACCGAGCCGAACCCGGCCCAGCCCGAGCTGACCGAGAAGTTCAACTGGTTATACAGCGGCATCTGATCGAGCTGGCCCAGGATCGAGGCCGTCCAGTCCAGCGGCCACGGATCGAAGTACAGCCCGGTATAGCCGCCCGCGCCGGCATACGTGTTCCCCCAGACGTTGAAGCTCCCGTTCTGCACCAGGGGCGGGAACGTCCCCTGCTGCGACAGGTAATTGTGCATGGCCAGGCCCAATTGCTTCAAGTTATTCGAGCATTGGCTCCGCCTGGCCGATTCGCGGGCCGACTGGACCGCGGGTAACAGCAGTGCGATGAGGACGGCGATGATGGCGATGACGACTAACAACTCAATCAGGGTGAAGCCTCGGCGTACTCGCATGCGTTTTCCCCTTCCGACGTTGACGAGATCGGATCTCGACGGCTCGTCTCGATTCGCTTCAATCCACCCCCGGCGCAGGCGCCGGGAGCAACTGACCGGTGACGCTGGAAACAGCCCGCGCTGGCTTGCCGATCCGGTGGACCACCTCCGATCCAGATGATCGAATAGCGAGGAGTTCGCCGGTCAATGCGATCCTACCACCCTTCCTATATAACGTGTCGGGCGCAAACCGCAAGGCACTTCCGGACATAAGTCGAAGGTGCCTCGCCGTTTTATCCGGTAGCGTGCAATCATCCTGGGGTCTTCAGCCTGATTGCTCGCATGAGCGCGCCGAGGAGGAAGGCCACCGGATTCCGGATGGTGGCCCTCGGTTCCCGGGTCCCGGATGACGGAGGTGTTGCGGATCGCGATTCGTTGAGCTAGCTTGGTTGGGCGGACCGGGCATCCCGTGTCGCAGCCGTCCCGTCGCCCGCCCAGGTCGTCGATCCCAGAGAGCGGATTCCGAATCACGAATAAAGGCCTGGCTCATGGGCCAATATCAGTGGACGCCTCCGCGATCCTCCTGCGAGCCCGACGCACCAAGGGCTGATGATTCCGCAATTTGTAATCCGCAATCCGCAATCCGCAATCCGCAATTTTCATAAGGTCTGAGGGCAAGCTCATGACCGCTCCCGGTACGAACGCGGAAAGTGCCTTCACCCTCGCGAAGGAGTGCTATGCGGAGTGGGGCGTCGATGTCGAGTCGGCGCTCCGCCGGCTGTCGACTATCGCGATCTCGCTCCACTGCTGGCAGGGGGACGACGTCGCCGGGTTCGAGGGCTCGGGCATGGAGCTGGGGGCCGGCCTGGCGGTCACCGGCAATTATCCGGGCAAGGCCCGCACGGCCGACGAGCTCCGGTCGGACCTGGACAAGACCCTCTCGCTCTTGCCGGGCACTCATCGCCTGAACCTCCACGCCAGCTATGCCGAGACCGGCGGCCGGAAGGTCGAGCGCGATGCGCTCCAGCCCGAGCACTTCCGCGGCTGGGTCGACTGGGCGAAGGCCCGAGGGATCGGGATGGACTTCAACCCGACGTATTTCTCCCACCCGATGGCCGCCGACGGCTACACCCTGGCCCACCCCGACGAGAAGGTCCGGCGATTCTGGATCGATCACGGGATCGCCTGCCGGCGGATCGGCGCCGAGATCGGCAAGGCCCTGGGCACGCCGTGCATCACGAACCTCTGGATCCCGGATGGCTCGAAGGAGCCGCCCGTCGACCGCAAGACCCCACGCCGACTCTTGGCCGACGCCCTCGACGCGATTTACGCCGAGCCGATCGATCCGGAGTACAACCGCGACGCGGTCGAGGGGAAGCTCTTCGGCATCGGCTCGGAGAGCTACGTCGTCGGCTCGCACGAGTTCTATCTGGGTTATGCCGTGAGTCGCAAGAAGCTGTTGTGCCTGGACGCCGGGCATTATCACCCGACCGAGGTCGTCTCGGACAAGATCTCCGCCGTCCTCCAGAACCTCGACGAGATCCTGTTGCACGTCAGCCGAGGGGTCCGGTGGGACAGCGATCACGTCGTGGTCCTCTCGGACGAGCTGGAGGCGATCGCCCAGGAGGTGGTCCGGGGCGACTACCTCGACCGCGTACACATCGGGCTCGACTTCTTCGACGCCAGCATCAACCGGGTGGCGGCCTGGGTGATCGGCGTCCGATCGACGCTCAAGGCGTTGTTGCTGGCCCTGCTCGAGCCGATCGAGACCCTCCGCCGGCTCGAGGCCGAGGGGGACTACACCGCTCGGCTGGCGATCGTCGAAGAGCTCAAGACGCTCCCCTTCGGCGCCGTCTGGGACCATTACTGCCGCAGTCGGGACGTCCCCGCCGGCCGCGACTGGCTGGCGGAAGTGAAGGCTTATGAGCGAGAGGTGCTCTCGTCTCGTTGAATGCTCATCGGTCATCAAAGCCGATCCCAGTAGGGTGGGTGAAACCCACCGGATTTCCGAATGGTAAGCGCTCGGTGGGTTTCACCCACCCTACAAGACCAGCTTCTCATGACCGAAAAGCCTGTACTGCTGAAACTGACCGGGATCACCAAGGCGTTCGCCGGAGTGCAGGCGCTCAAGGGGGTGTCGTTCGACTTGCGCGCCGGGGAGGTCCACGCGCTGGTGGGCGAGAACGGGGCGGGGAAGTCGACGCTGATCAAGGTGATCACCGGCGCCCACCGGCCGGACGAGGGTACGATCGAGATCCTGGGGGATCGGATCGAGCACAACGACCCGATCCGTGCGCGCGGCCTGGGCATCGCCCCGATCTACCAGCAGCCCGCCTTGTTGCCGGACCTGACCGTCGCGGAGAACATCGCCCTGGGGCTGGAGGCCCCGGGCTGGTGGCGTCGCGTGCGATGGGGCGAGCGTCGTGACCGGGCGCGTCGTCTTCTCGAGCGGATCGGCGCGTCGATCGACCCGGAGGCCGAGGTCCGCGGCCTCTCGATGCCCGAGCAGCAGCTCGTCGAGATCGCTCGGGCCTCGGTGCCGACGCGCGGATCGTGATCATGGACGAGCCGACCGCATCACTCAGCGACCAGGAGGTCGACCGGCTGTTCCGGGTCATCGCCGAGCTGAAGGGGCAGGGGGTGGGGATCATCTATATCTCGCACCGGCTGGAGGAGCTGCCCCAGGTCGCCGATCGCGTGACGGCCCTGCGCGACGGCGTGCTCGTCGGCACCCGTCGCATGGCGGAGGTCACCCGCGGCGAGCTGATCCGGATGATGGTCGGGCGTGAGCTCTCGGCGGTCTTCCCCAAGACGGCCGCCGAGCTGGGGCCGGTATTGCTCGAGGCGCACGGGCTGGGGAATCGCGGATCGGGCGTCCGCGACGTGGACCTGAGCGTCCGCGCCGGCGAGATCTTGGGACTGGCCGGGCTGATCGGCGCCGGCCGCACCGAGCTGGCCCGCATCCTCTTCGGCCTGACGCCGGCCGACTCGGGCGAGGTGAAGCTCCGAGGCGAGACGGTGTCCGTCGCGTCGCCGTCGCAGGCGGTCGCGATGGGGATCGCCTACGTCCCCGAAGACCGTCGTCGTCATGGCGTGATCCTCGAGATGGCCACGGCGTCCAACATCACCCTGGCGACCCTCCGCGCCCATTCCCGGCTCGGGCTGCTCGATTTCGCCAAGGAGCGGGCGACGGCGACGCAGTTCGTTCGCCGGCTGGGGATCAAGACCCCGACGATCGAGACACCGACGGGCAACCTCTCGGGAGGCAACCAGCAGAAGGTGGCCCTGGCCCGATGGCTGTCGGCGCGCCCGGCGGTGCTCATCCTCGACGAGCCGACCCAGGGCGTTGACGTCGGCGCCAAGGCGGAGATCCACCGGCTCATGAGCGACCTGGCCCGCGAGGGATTGGCCATCGTGATGATCTCGTCCGAGCTGCCCGAGATCCTCGGCATGAGCGACCGGATCGCCGTCATGCACGGCGGGACCATCGTCGGCGTCCTCGACCGCGCCGGCGCGACCCAGGAGGCGATCCTCGAGCTGGCCCTGGGACACGGCCCGCCGCAGTCCGATCCGCGAGGTTGAACGCGAACGGCGGAGCACAGATACTCAGGAACAAAGAAATTGAACACGAAATACACGAAATACACGAAAAGGAAAAAAACAGACAAAGGCATCGGAAAGGAAGTCTCTTGAGAAGAAGTCCGCGTTCTTTTTCGTGTATTTCGTGTATTTCGTGTTCAATATGTATTTGAGATCGGGCCTGGCGAGTGGGGGAAAGCGTGGTGACTAGGTGATCAAACGGAATGGTCGCGAGCTGTCGGTGGCGGCGGCCTACTTGGTCTTGCTGCTGATCCTGGCGGCGAAGGCACCCGGCTTCTTCCGTGAGGACCAGCTCCGCCCGCTGGTGGTGAGCAACGCCTCGAAGCTGGTGGCGGCGGTGGGTATGACGCTCATCATCCTCTGCCGGCAGATCGACATCTCGATCGGCTCGATCTTCAGCATCTGCGGCGTGGTCGCCGGCCTGCTGGCGGGGTCTGGGATGCCGATGGGACTGGTCGCGGTGGGGACGCTGCTGGCCGGGGGCGCCATGGGGGCAATCAATGGGACGCTGGTGGCGCGGCTCGGGCTGCCGTCGATCGTGGTGACCCTGGCCACCTTGGTGATCGGCCGCGAGTCGCTCCGCCATGCGCGGGAGGGGCAATTCGTCCGCGGGCTGCCCGAGTCCTTCCAGTGGTTCGGCGTCGGGCAGTCGACCGGCCAGTGGGTGGTCGTGGCGATCGCGCTGGGGGTCTTCCTCGCGTTCGCCTGGGGCTTGCGCCACCTCGCGGTCGGACGGGCCGTGTATGCGACCGGCTCGGACCCCGAGGCCGCGCGGCTGGCGGGCATCCGCCCGCGTTGGGTCGTCTTCAACGCCTTCGTCGTCATGGGTGCCCTGGCCGGGCTGGCCGCCTTGCTAGACGCCGTCCGCTTCCCGGCCGTGGACCCCAACGCCGGCGTCGGCCTCGAGCTCCAGGTCATCGCCGCGGTCGTCGTGGGCGGAGTGGCCGTCACCGGCGGCCGGGGGAGCCTCTGGGGCAGCCTGATCGGCGTCGCCCTGCTGGGCTCGATCGGGCCGGCCCTGGTCTTCCTCCATGCCAAACCCCAGTGGGAGAAGGCCATCCAGGGGCTGATCATCCTCCTGGCCGTCGCGTCCGATTCCCTCTACCGCGGCTCACTGATGAATCGGATTGAGTCCACGAAACACACGAAAAAGGCGATTCCAGAATTATGATTGTATAAAAATTTGATTTTGAAAAATCTTTTTTGGCTGTTTCGTGTGTTTCGTAAACTCAGTCCGTCTTCTTATCGACTCCGACCGACTTCTGCGAATCCGAGGAGACTACCGACGTGTCGACTCCGGCCGAGCATGATGAGTCCCGCGCATGGCGGCCCGAGCCGGCACAGGCGATCCTGGCGGCGATCCTGCTGATCGAGGTGGTGGTATTCTCGGCGATCGGCACGAATTTCCTCACGATCGGCAACGTCTTCGAGGTGCTGCGGCTGAGCGTCGAGATCGGCCTGCTGGCCGTGGCGTTGACGCCGGTGATCACCAGCGGGGGCATCGACCTGTCGGTCGGATCACTGATGGGCCTCTCGGCGGTCGTCTTCGGCGAGCTCTGGCGCGACCGGGGCTTGTCGATCGGCATGGCGGCCGTGGCGACCTTGTTGCTGGGCGCGCTGGCGGGGAGCTTGAACGGGCTCTTGATTACGCGCGGGCGGATCCCGGCCCTGATCGTGACGCTCGGATCGTTCTCGCTGTTCCGCGGCCTGGCCGAGGGCTTGACCGAAGGCGTCGACAACTACACCAACTTCCCCGGCTCGTTCCTGTTCCTGGGCCAGGGCTATTCGCTGGGCGGGATCCCGACGCAACTGCCGATCTTCGTGGTCGTGGTGGCGGCGTTCTGGGTTCTGTTGCACCGGAGTACGATCGGCCGCGGGCTGATGGCGATCGGCTTCTCTCCCGAGGGTGCCCGTTACGCCGGGCTGCCGGTGGATCGCCTGGTCGGGCTGGTGTACGCGCTGTCGGGCCTGGTCGCCAGCCTGGCGGCGATCATCTACGTGGCCCACCTGGGCCAGGCGAAGGCCGACGCCGGCACCGGCTACGAGCTGGCGGCGATCACGGCGGTCGTCCTGGGCGGCACGTCGATCTTCGGCGGCCGGGGGAGCGTCTCGGGGACCTTGCTCGGCCTCCTGGCCATCGCCGTGCTCCGCAATGGCATGCTGCTGGCCGACCTCCCCGCGGAGCTGGCGGGCGTCTTGACCGGAACCTTGCTCTTGGTGGCGATCGGACTGGACCGGCACGGCCAGCCGTCGCGCGCCCCCGCCGCGACGCGGGCCGTTTCGTCCTCGGAGGTGATGACCGTGAAGAATTCGCAAGTCGCCGTGATCTGCGGCGCGATCCTGGCCGGCGCCTTGATCAACGCCCTGGGCAATTTCATCCTGGTCCGATCGCTCCAGCAGTCCCATCCCGGCCGCGATGCGGCGGGAGCGGATGCAAACGTCGGAATGCCTCGAGAGCCGATCACGGTGGCCATGATGCCCAAGAGCAAGGGGAACGCCTATTTCATCGCTTGCAAGAAGGGCGCCGAGGAGGCCGCGGCCGAGCTGAACGTCAAGCTGATCTGGGACGGCCCGACCGACCCCGACCCGGCCAAGCAGAACGAGATCATCGACACCTGGATCACCCGCGGCGTTGACGTCATCGCCGTGGCCGTCGAGAACCGCCAGGGGATCTCCTCGGTCCTCCGCAAGGCCCGCGAGCGGGGGATCAAGGTCATCACCTGGGACGCCGATGCCGAGGTCGACGCGCGCGACTTCTTCGTCAACCAGGCCACGCCCGAGGGGATCGGCAACGCGCTGATGGACAATGCCGCGCGCGTCCTGGGCGGCAAGGGCGAGTTCGCCATCATCACGGCCTCGCTCACGGCGGCCAACATGATCGAGTGGCAGAAATGCATCGAGCAGCGCCGGCAGGAGAAGTACCCGCAGATCAAGATGGCCGCCCTGCGACCGTGCGACGACCTCCAGAAGAAGGCGTTCGACGAGGCCAACACGGTCATGAGCGCCAATCCGGCCGTCAAGCTGTTCATGTCGATCTGCACGCCGGCCGTCCCCGGTGCCGCCGAGGCCGTCAAGCAGGCCGGCCGCAAGGATGTCAAGGTCATCGGGCTCGGACTCCCCAATGATAACAAGAGCTATGTCCATGACGGCATCACAGATTGTGTCGTCCTCTGGAATACGATGGACCTCGGCTATCTGACCATCCAGGCCGCCCGCGCCGTCAAGGACGGGACCGTCAAGCCCGGCGACACCCATCTGAAGGCCGGCCGGCTCAAGTCGGTCGAGATCCAGGGCGACAACATCCTGCTCGGCCAGCCGTTCCTCTTCACCAAGGCCAATATCGATCAGTTCGATTTCTGAGCTTCGATCACCAACGTGTGACCACGGTCTCACGACCGTGGTCACGGATCAGGGAGAATACCATGCTTCGATCCGTGACCTCGGGGTTGGTTCTTCTCGGGCTGGTGTGCGGGGCTTTCGACGCGACGGCGACGGCCGGCGCGGAGCAGGAAGGGGCCGGCGGCCTGACCGTGGCGAATCTCCGCTGCGAATACCGCAAGGATCCGCTGGGTGTCGACGTCAAGGCGCCGCGACTGAGCTGGGTCGTCACCGCGGAGACGTTCGGCCAGAGAGCGTTGGCGCAGCGCGGTCAGAAGCAGACCGCCTATCATGTCCTGGTAGCCGGCGATGCGGCGACCTTGGTCCGCGACCAGGGCGATCTCTGGGATAGCGGCCGCGTCGAGAGCGACGAGACCACGGCCATCATGTATGCCGGCAAGGCGTTGCCGTCGCATCAGCCGTGCTACTGGAAGGTGCGGGCCTGGGACAAGGACGGCCGCCCCTCGGCCTGGAGCAAGCCGGCGCTCTGGTCGATGGGACTGCTCGATCCGTCGGACTGGGCCGGGGCCCAGTGGATCGGCTCCGACAGATCGCGCCAGATAGAGCTGCCCGAGGCCCCGCTCGGCGGGGCCAAGTGGATCTGGCACGCGGGCGACAAGGGAGCCAACAAACCCAAAGGCCATCGCCTGTTCGTCACAAACTGGCGACTGCCTACGGATGCGAAGATCGAGAAGGCCGAGCTGATCGCGACGGGCGATGACGCCTTCCGGTTCACGATCAACGGCACCCTCGTCATCGACGGCCAGGACGGATGGGACCACCCGCGGTCCGCCGACGTGACCGCCCATATCAAGGCCGGCGCGGACAACACGATCCGCGTCGAGGTGAACAATACCTCGGAGAGCCCTGCGGGCCTGCTCGCGAAACTCGACGTCACCACGGCCGACGGCAAGACGATCACCCTGACGACCGACGGGACCTGGAAGACCACCGATAACCCCGGCGCCAACTGGCACGACCGGCCGCTCGACACCCGCGCCTGGCCGGCGGCCGAGATCCTCGGTGACTACGGCATGGCCCCGTGGGGCAAGCTCAAGTTCGCCAGCCTGATCCTCCCGCCCCCCTCGTATCTCCGCACCGGCTTCAAGATCGAGAAGCCCGTCCGCCGGGCCACGTTATATGCCACCGCGCTGGGCATCTTCGACGTGGCCTTGAACCGCTATCGCATCGGCGAGGATTATTTCAACCCCGGCTGGACCGACTACACGAAGCGGGTCTACTACCGCGCGTTCGACGTGACCCCTCGGATGCGGGTCGGCGAGAACGTCCTGGATGCTGTGCTCGCCGACGGCTGGTACAGCGGCTACGTCGGCTTCGGCAAGAAGCGGGATCATTACGGGACAAGCCCGCGGTTCCGCGCCCTCCTGCACATCGAACTGGCCGACGGGACGACCACCGACATCGTGACCGGACCGGCGTGGAAGGCGTCGAGCAACGGCCCGATCCGCGAGGCCGACTTCCTGATGGGCGAGACCTATGATGCGCGCAGGGCGGGGCTCCGCGACGCCTGGGACTTCGAGAAATTCGACGGCAGCCCGTGGGAACCCGTCGACGTCGGCGCCGAGCTCAACCCGGTCGTGCAGTGGCATCCCGGCCCGCCGGTCCGCGGGATCGGACTGGTCCCACCGACGTCGATCTCCGAGCCCCGGCCGGGCGTCTACCTGTTCGACATGGGCGCCGAACTTCGCCGGGATCGTGCGTCTCAGGCCGACCGGCGAGCCGGGCCGGAAGATCACGCTGCGGTTCGCCGAGCGCCTCAATCCCGACGGGACGATCTACACGGCCAACCTCCGCGAGGCCCGCGCGACGGACACTTACATCTGCCAGGGGAACCCCGGGGAGAGCTGGGAGCCTCGGTTCACGTTCCATGGCTTCCAGTACGTCGAGGTGACCGGCCTGAAGTCGCCCCCCGACCGCGATACCATCGCCGCCCGCATCCTTTCCAGCGACACCCCGACGGTGGCGACGTTCCACACCGGCGATCCGATGCTCGACCAACTCTTCCAGAACATCAACAGGACCCAGCGCGCCAACTTCATCGACATCCCGACCGACTGCCCCCAGCGCGACGAGCGGCTGGGCTGGACCGGCGACGCGCAGGTCTACATCGGCACGTCGGCCTTGATCTGCGACGTCCAGGCGTTCTTCACCAAGTGGCTGGTCGACCTGACCGACGGCCAACGCACCGACGGCCAGTTCCCCATGGTCGCGCCGGTCAAGGTCGCCGGCGACGACGGCGGGCCGGCCTGGGCGGACGCCGGCGTGATCTGTCCCTGGACGATCTATCAGGTGTATGGCGACCGTCGCCTGCTGGAACGCCAGTATCCGTCGATGGTCAAGTTCATCGAGTTCTGTCGGAAGCGGAGCACCCCCGAATTGCTGCCGCCGGCCCAGTTCCACTGCTTCGGCGACTGGCTGAGCATCAATGCCGACACGCCCAAGGACGTCATCTACACCGCGTACTTCGCCCACAGCACCCGACTGCTGGCGCGGGCGGCCGAGGTCCTGGGAAAGACCGATGATCGGATCGAGTACGATCGACTTGCCGACGCGATCACCGTGGCATTCAACCGCGCCTACGTCGCGCCCGACGGCCGGATCAAGGGGAACACCCAGGCGTGTTATGTCCTGGCGATCGCCTTCGGCCTGGTCGAGGGCGAGAAGTTCCAGCAGGCCGCGCGGTACCTCGTGGAGGACATCGAGGCGCGCGGCGGTCATCTCTCGACCGGATTCATCGGCACCAAGTCGCTGATGCAGGCCCTCTCGAAGATCGGCCGCCAGGACGTGGCCTTGCGCCTCCTGCACAACGACACGTTCCCCTCGTGGGGCTTCTCGATCAAGCAGGGCGCGACCAGCATCTGGGAGCGCTGGGACGGCTGGACGCCCGAGAAGGGCTTCCAGGACCCCGGGATGAATTCGTTCGCCCATTACTCGTTCGGCGCCGTCTATCAATGGATGGTGGAGAATCTTGGCGGGATCAGGAGCGACGGGCCGGCCTACAAGCGCATCATCATCGCCCCGATCATCGATGGACGCCTGAACGTATGCTCAATCCACTACAACAGCATTCGCGGCATGATCAACGTCGACTGGCTCCAGAAGGCGGGCCGGCTGACGAGCCTCGACGTCACGATCCCGGCGAATACCACTGCGACGGTCCACGTGCCGATCACCGCGGGCCATGTCCTCCGCGAGCGCGGCCGGCCGATCGCCGAGGCCGTCGGCGTGAAGTTGCTGCGGACCGAGGCCGATCGCGTCGTGGTCGAGGTCGGATCGGGCTCCTACGAGTTCACCCCGGCGCCGCGATGAACGCGGGTCCGGCGGAGTTGCGCGAGGTGTCTTCCATGAAAGTCGAAGCCGGACGATCCGCGCCGTACAGGCTGGTTCGCATTGGAGATTGCCTGGATCATGGCATGATGTGGGCCCAATGCTGTGCGTTGAACATATCGCGAAAGATGCTTGACGTTGTCGGTTGCCACAACCAGTTGATCTCCATAGCCCGTGAAGAGGAGTGCCTGAGCGGCGAGGATGACATCGGCATCGATACCCTTGTCCTCGGCGGTGCCGAGCCCTTTTCTCCGAGCATCTGCCCAGAGCTCGGCGGCCGTGCGCATCGCCGCGGTGGTGATCGGAATGTAGTGCCCGAGATCGATCCGCAACTGGTCGAGCCGCCGGATGCCCTCGAGCGAGCCATCCCTAAGAAGTCCGCGTCTGACCTCGTAGTCGGAGATCTCGGGGATGGCGATCAGCGCCCCGTTGGCCCTGGCCTGCTGATGCCAGAACGTCAGGCGTTCCACATCAGGATGGCCACGTTTGCGGCAGGCACCTCCCAACGGTCCTGAGTCCAGGACGATGATCCGCGCCACGATCAGCCTCCTTGCGAGATCAGTTCATCGACTTCTTCTTGAGCTGCCACGGGCTCATCGATCCCGATGTCGAGATTAGCTAACTCGGGCGAGGCCAGTCTCGCGAATCGCTCCCATGTGGGCTTGGAGAAGATGCCGCCGAAATGGCGGCCCGTCGGCCGGAATTGCGCGGGATCGATGTAGTTCTGATCTCGAAACACCTTGAAATACTTCGGTTCCGAGGTTGACACGCAGAGGATCTCCTCGAACGAACCTCGATCGGCCGTCCAGGTGCCGTACATGGGTGCGGCATCGAGCGCGACGCCTTCCTGGACCTCCCAGGGATTGTCTTCCGGCGGTTCGGACAGGAAGACGGTCGTGTTGAGCGGTTCGATGGTGACGGCGTACAGCATGATCGAGACTCCTCCAGGACGGATCGACCGACCACTTCCTCATGGCGTCCATGATAGCCGATCTTGCCGGAGAGTCGAAGCTGGCGATTCGCGCCGCCGAGTCGGCCAGCTTTTCACCGCCCCGACTTCACTCCGCATCTCCGGGCGGGATCGGCTCGCGGTTCCAGGGAGACTGGTCGTCGGGGCGCATCGCCCTCCAACCCTCGGGGAGATCGGCGAGCTCGCCGATCGTCGGATCGTGTTCGAGCATGCTGCCGAGACTGACGGCGAAACCATCCTCCGGCCGATCGGTCGTGCCGCAGAGGAATTGCCAGTCGCCATCCTCGTCATGAGTGACCAGGAGGATGGGATGGCCTTCGTGGATGACGGGCTTCGTCGTGAAGACGGCCCGATTCTTGCCCTCCTCGAACGGCCACGAGCGGTCGTCGGAGAGCACGGGTTGGGCCTCGGCCAGGCGCTCGGAGAAATCGGGATGCCAGGGATAGTGGTGTTGCGCATCCGGCCAGACGCACTGGATTGCCGGGAATCGGTCGCCCTGGTAGAACCATCGGGCGAAGCCGAAGTAGTCCGGGTAGTGCCGCCGATCGACGTCGCGGAACGTGACGAGGAAGCCTTCCAGGATCTCGGAGGATTCGGCCAGGTGTTCGAACGTCTTGCCGGATTTGATCAGGTCGCCGAGATTGGTGACGATCTCGAACATCACGCGCACGTCGAGCCCGAAGACGATCACTTCCGGATGACCGAAGGAATGATACAAGCCGATGGTGTAGCCGAACGGCGGCCCCTCCTCGTCGCCGCCGACCGCGACGACGTGCCAGCCGTATTCCTCGACATCGGCCAGCAACTTCCGTTCGGGGCCGTCGCGGGGGATCGGCAACGCATCGTCATGACTCCCCACGCCGTTTCCATTCGGGACGCCTGGATTCATCGTCATGGTCTCGTTCCTCTCCGACTCTGCGGGGAAGCGAGGCTGCTGGAAGAGGAACCGCCGATCCCTCCGTTCGCTCGCCGTTCCTCGGCTTCCCATGGGCTTGGCGAACCACTCGAATGCGATGAACTCAATCAGTTTAACCACGCGATGCCAGGGAGATCATCCATGGAGATTCCCGTCCTGGTGGAACCGCTGCCCGAAGGCGGTTTTCGCGCCCGAATCTCCGATGCCCTGGGCTTGACGGCCCAGGGTGCCACCCCCGACGCGGCCTTGCGTCACTTGCGAGAACTCGTCGAGATCCGCATCAATTCCGGTGCTGTTTTGACGGCCATCGACGTGCCTGTCAGGAAGTTCGGACCGCATCCCGGCGCGGGAATGTATCGCGACGATCCGCTCTTCGATCGATGGCAGGCGGAGATCGAAGCCTATCGCCAGCAAGTCGAGGATGATCCGAACCGGCTATGAGCCTCTACATGCTCGACATAAACGCGCATATGTATGTTTGTTATGGGAATCCTTGGTCGTCCGGAGCAGCCGCGTGCTCCCCGAAAAGCGGCTCCTGGAAGATGAACCGCCAGTTCTCCAGGATCTGCGGCCGAAGCTTGGGATCATCCAGGAAGGTTTTCCCGTCGGTGATCAGCCGTTGCCTGGCGGTTTCCTTGTCCAGCTCGAGGGCCAGGACGCCAAGATCGCTCTGGTGCTTCTCCTTCTTGCTCGACAGCTTGCTGACGAAGATGTCGTATTCATCGACGACATAGACGCGGAGGCCGCCGAAGTCGCCGAGCCACTGACGGCGATTCTGCCAGTGAGACGGGAGATAATGAGCCTGGACATGGCCCATCTTCAGGCCGAAATCGGTTTCGATCTTACGTAATACCGCGCGCTGGCTGCGGATCTCCGCCGGGACCTCGTCCACGAAATCGATGTCACCCGTCGGTCTGACCGTCAGCCCCTTGATGAGCGTCGGGATCGAGCCCGCGATGTGGACCTCGACCCGATGGTGTATCCCACGTCCGAGCAGATCGAAGATCCGGCCGAGTCGGGTCGAGTCGATGCTGTCCACGAGTCGTCTCCGGATCGCGGGGAATCCCGTCTCCCCGAGGTCTTCGTCCAGGATCGCCCGGATCCGATCCCCCATGGGACTCGCGTCGAGCCACTGCGAGAATTTCCGAGATCCCCAGTACGATCGCATCGCGACCGCCGCGTCGCGCACCAGCAGCCGCGTGCGGAAGTCGGGGCTGGCGTCGCGCTGCAAGTCCTGCTCGATGGCCGTCGCCAGCGTCCGGCTGTCGATGTAGGGCTGGCCCCACACCAGCCGCCAGGGGTCGAGGATGGGCGGAGATTGTCTCATGGCAGCCTGGTCCGATTCCGGTCCCGGGAAAAGGGATCGCCCACGATTGCGACCGGGCGACGCGCGGCGCAGAATGACAAGACTGGGGCGCATTCCGAGGTCCTTGTCCCTGTGTTACGATTGTACCATGCGGCGGATCCTGCGATCGGCCCCTGGGGTTGAGGACGCCGTGGCGATGAACGTTCCGGTATCCCGCGAGAGTCGACTTCTCACGGATCGACTGGTCGGCACCTTGCTGGGGACGGCGCTGGGCGATGCGATGGGATTGCCGGCCGAAGGGATGTCATCCCGAGCGATCCGGCGCCGATTCGGGCGGATCGATCGGTTCCGACTCCTCGGCCGCACCGGCTTCGTCTCCGACGACACGGAGCAGTCGGCGCTGCTGGCGCAGAGCCTGGCCCGGCATCCGGACGACGGGGATCGCTGCGTCGGCGCGTTCCGCCGGTCGCTGCTCGGCTGGTTCTGTCGATTGCCCTGGGGCATCGGCTGGGGGACGCTCCGCGCTTGCCTCCGGATTGCCGCGGGCACCTCGCCCAGCGGTGTGCCGTCGGCGGGCAATGGCGCGGCGATGCGCGCGGCCATCCTCGGGGCCTTCTTCTACGATCGGCCGGATTCGCGCGAGGCGTTCGGGCGGTCCATTGCCCAGGTCACTCATCGAGACGACCGGGCTATCGAGGGGGCGCTCTACGTCGCCGAGCTGGCCGCCGCCTGCGTGCGCGGCGATCGCGATACGACGCGACAGGCCCTCCAGTCGGAAGCACGCCGGGTTGTCCATCACCCTCAGCTCGCCACGGCACTCGATCGAGCACGCGAGCTGGTCCTGGGAGGCGTCGATACGGCCGAGGCGGCGGAGGCATGCGGGACCTCCGGATTCGTGATCCACACCGTCGCGTTCGCCACGTTCGTCTTCCTGCGATCCGGCGACGACCCGATGCGCGCCCTCGCCGAAGCGATCCACGCCGGGGGCGACACCGACTCCATCGCCGCCATCGTCGGCGGCTGGGTGGGGGCGCTCCACGGGGCCGATGCCTTGCCCGGCGACCTCATCGCCAGGATCCACGACGGACCGTTCGGGCCCTCCCACCTCCGCGCCCTCGGCTCGGCCTTGGCCGGGATCCGCGAAGGGCACCCGTGCTCCATACCGAGCTACTCCGCGGTCGCCGCGATGGCCCGGAACCTGGCCCTCTACCCGGTGGTGCTCGCGCACGGGCTCCGGAGATTGCTGCCCTTCTGACTTCCCCGAGCGCCCACCCCGCGATCCAATGTGCAGGAATTCCTGCACATCCTCCTTGTCGGCCGGGGCCGACGTGCAGTACGATCTGCATGTTGGCGATCACGAGGAGGGAGAGGTTCATGATGTCGCGATTCACGCCGGGGGAGCTGAAGGTGATGCGGCTGCTGTGGGAACACGGCGAGCTGAAGCCGGCCGAGCTCCAGGGGCGGTTCCCCGAGCCGATCAAGAACCCCGCGCTCCGGTCCTATCTGACGACCCTGCTGGAGAAGGGGCATGTGACCCGTCGTCGGGTCGGCAAGGCGTTCTACTACAAGGCGGCGACCCGATCGCGGTCGGCGTTCCGGACGATGCTCGGAGAGCTGGTCGACGCGTATTGCGGCGGTTCGGTCCAGGCGCTGGTCATGAACATCATCAAGTCGGAGCGGCTCAGCGAGGGCGAGCTGCTCGAGCTCAAGCGGCTCGCCGACGCCGGCGATTCCCCATCACAACCGATCGACAAGAGGAGCCGAAGATGAGCCCGTTCCCGACATGGTCGGAGTTCTCGGCGAGCGTCCTGGATCCTTCGTTCGGGCTCGCCCTCTTCGTCAAGTGGACCGCCGTGCTGGCCCTGGCCTGGCTGTCGCATGCGATGCTGGCGAGGCGGAATCCGCGATGGCGGGTCGCCCTCTGGCGCTCGGCCATCGTCGGGCTCGCGGCGGTGTCGGTCCTCTCGCTGGCCCCGCCGTTGGTGACGTATCAGACGGGCCCCCGAGATCAGCCGCCGATGGGCGTCGCGCCGACGGTTTCGATCGCGCCGGCCTTCGAGATTGACCAGGCTCCGGGGATCATACGGGAGGGGGAGCCGACGGTGCCGGTTCGTCCCGTGCCGTCCGTGGCTTCCTCCGGTTCGGCGATTCGCCGCGATGTTCCGGCTCCCCCGTCGGCCCCCGCCGAGATCCAGCGTTTCTCATGGGGAGATCGGCTCGTCTCGGGATTGAGGTGGGCCTGGCTGTCCGGGGTCGTGGTGCTCACGGCCCGGCTGGTCGTGGGGAGTCTGGCACTGGCGCGCATCATCCGCCGTTCGTCGGAGGTCCCCGATGGGATCGCTGGCGCATGCCGGACGATCGCCGAGCGGCTGGGATGTCGTCGGACCGTGCGGGTGCGTCGGACGTCGGACGTCACCACCCCCTGCCTGGCCGGGCCATGGCGTCCGGTGTTGCTCCTCCCCGATCGCGAGTGTGAAGAGGCGCGCCCGGACGACTTGCGGGCGATCCTCGCCCACGAGCTGGCGCACGCGAGGAATCACGACCTGGGCTGGAACCTTGCGGCGCACCTCGCGACGATCCTGCTCTGGTTCCACCCGATGGCCTGGCGGATCCGCGGCGCATGCGTCGGCGTGCGATGAGGTCTGCGATGCCGTGGCCGCCGACCTGCTCGGCGACGTGGCCTCGTACGGCCGGACCCTGGCGCGGCTGGCCGTGACTGTGGCCGAACCGTCGCCGACCCAGGTGCTGGCGATGGCGCGCACTTCGGACGTCCGCCGTCGCCTCGACGCCCTCGGCCGGAAGGCGTTCCATACCCCGCTGTCGCGGAGTCGCGTCATATCCGCGCTTTTCGCGGGGGGATTGCTCCTGCTGCTGATCGGCGGCCTCGGCGTCACGCGTGCCGAGCGGTCCGATGGCGGTCATCAGGTTGAACGCACGGAAGGAGACCCCATCGGCTGACGACCAGCCGGTGGCGAAAGCGGCGGCTCCGGTCGGTTCCGGCCAGCTCGTTCCCGCGGTCGGGCCCGCCGACCTGCTCATCGGCCAGGTCGTCCTCCCCGATGGCAGGCCCGCCACCGGGGTCGAGGTCGCGCTCGCCACCAGGGAGCATCACGTCACGTTGGAGTGGGGCCGGCTCGATCGCGATCCGAATGTCCCCCGATGCCTGACCGACGCCGACGGCCGGTTCGCATTCGCGAAGCCCGATGACCGATTCGTCCTGATCGCCGTCGGCGACGCCGGGTATGCCGATGCGTCGCTCGACGAGTTCGCGAAGTCGGGAAAGCTCGTGCTCCAACCCTGGGGTCGGATCGAGGGCGGCGTGCGGATCGGCCCCCGATTCGGGTCGGACCAGGAGGTCATGTTCAATCCGACCCGAACCGGACGCCGGTCGGAGTTGCTTGTTTTCGATTTCGGCCACTCGGCGCGGACCGACGGCCGCGGGCGATTCGCCTTCGATCGCGTCATCCCCGGCCCCGGGACCGTGGCTCGGGTGATCCGCACGGAGTTTTCCGGAGGCAGTACCACACACATGCCTTGCTGGCTGGAACCCGTCACCGTCAAGCCCGGCCAGGCAGTCGGCGTGACGATCGGCGGCAAGGGACGGCCGGTGATCGGCCGGGTCGTCCTCGATGGAATCCCTGAAGCGCCGGTCAACTGGACGCAGAACATGCCGGCGACTCTTACCACGCCGCGAGAGGGTCCCGGGGCCCGCGACTTCGCCCTCCGGTTCGGATCGAAGATCGACAAGGACGGCCGGTTCCGCATCGAGGACGTCACGCCGGGGCATTATGAACTGAGGGTTGATGTCAATCCGTGCGCCGACCCCCAGCTCAGCGGGCCGACGACCCGGATCGGTGAACTGGAGATGCCCGTCACGGTCCCCGAGATCCCCGGCGGCCGGACGAATCAACCGCTCGACCTGGGGACGGTCACTGCCAGGCTGTTCGAGACCCTCAAGCCCGGCGACTTCGCCCCGGAATTCACGGTCCAGCGCATCGGCGGCAAGGACAGGGGCGAGCGGGTCATCCCGAGCGATCTCCGGGGAAAACTGGTCCTGATCGACTTCTGGGCGACGTGGTGCCAGCCTACACTCGCCGAGATGCCCGCGCTCAAACGCGTCCAGGCGGCCTTCGGCGGTGATCGGCGGTTCCGGCTCGTCAGCCTCTCATGCGACCGGACCATCGGGCCGGCCGAGCGTTACATCGAGAAGGAAGGACGGACCTGGACCCACGGATTCACCGGCGGCCTCGGCTCCGGCGTCTGCACAGATTTCAAGGTTCGCCTGCTCCCCGCGACCTTCCTGATCGGCCCCGACGGGCGTATCCTGGCCAGGAACCTGCGAGGGGCGTCGCTCGAGGCGGCCATCCGCAAGGCACTCGCGGATAACGGCCTCTTCGCCGAGGCGCAGAAGGCAGCACGTCCGCCGCGATTCCCCATGACGCGCCTGGAAGCCCCCGGCGATCCGCCGGCCGAGACGCCCTCCGCCGTCGTCCTCGACGACACCGACGCGGATTTCAAGGAAGCCCGGCCCCATCACGACGCACTCCGGATTCTATCGAAGACCGACAAAGGAATTCGTGCATCAATCCTGAGAGAATTCAACACCTGCCAGTCGGTCGGGGCGGTCCATGGCGTTGCGGTCGACCGGGCTCGCGGGCGGATCTACCTGTGCGAGCTCGTAAGCCATCGCGTGACCGCGCTGGACCTCCGCGGCCGGAAACTCTGGCAGGTCGCGCAGATCCATGCGGATGCCCTGGCGGTCGATCCCGCAACGGGCAACCTCTGGTGTAGCGTGGGCAAGAACCTCGCCGAGGGCGAGACGGTCGTGCTCGACGTCAATGGTCAGGAGGTGACGACCTATCCGTTCCGGGGGATCGACCTCGCCCACGATCCGCACACCGACGGCTTCTGGCTGGCCGGCTATGGGATCACCAAGCTGAGCCGAGAGGGCAAGGTCCTCTTCCAGAAGCCGCACGAGGGCTGGGCCTGCGTCTCGGTCGCGGCGAATCCGCGAGACGGCAGCGTCTGGGTCGCCGAGCGCGCGCACCCCCAGGTGCCGGGGAGCTCCAACCGCCTCTGGCATCTCGCCGCCGACGGGGCCACGATCAAGACCTGGGAACTGGGCGACAAACATGACTTCGGCGTCGCCTGCGAGCCGAAGACCGGCACGGCCTGGGTCGTGTGCCTGGGATCTGACATCCTCCGCTTCACCTCGGACGGCAAGGCGCTGCCGCCGATCCCCGTGCAAGCTCGCGCCATCTCGATCAGTCCGACGACCGGCCAGGTCTGGGTGACCACCAAGACCGAGGTCCTCCAACTCGACGAGGCCGGCCGGCCGAGGACGATCGCTCGCTTCGAAGCGGAGTCCGGGCAGTCCTGGCTGGCCGCTTTCTAGTCCGCGAAGCCTCAAGTAACAGCCTATGGGCTGCGCGGAATCACGACCCGACGACGCAGAACACCACGGAAGTGTCTTCAAACCAGAGATTGGAACACGAAATACACGAAATACACGAAAGAGGAGAAGAACGCAATAATTTTGAATAATTGTATGGATATGCTGAATTTTATTGAATCTTTGAATTGATTTTTCGTGTATTTCGTGTATTTCGTGTTCCAATCTCTTTGATCTCGGGTCCGCGTTGGGCCAGTGCTTGGCGGATTGGTCCGTACGGTCGGCCATCATCTGCGGTCTTGTGGACTAGGCGGAGCCCGCTCCGATCGCGCGACGAACGGACCCCAAATTTGAGGAGCCGAAAATGGGCCTGTTTCCCACATGGCCGAAATTGATGGCGCGGCTGCAGGATGCCTCCGGAGCCCGGACGGACTGGCCGTCGCCGGCCCTCGGGATGGCGATGGCTCGCACGTCAGACGTGCGCCGACGCCTCGATGCCCTGAACCGCAAGGTGTTCCGGACCTCGCTCTCCTGGAGATTCGTCATGCCGGCATGCTTCGTCGGGAGTTTGCTCCTGGTGCTCATCGGCGGCTTCGGATTCACGCGAGCCGAGCAGGCCGTCCCCGGCCCGCGGGACGAGCCGACCAAGGCGAAGGACGTCGCCGGGCCTGCGAAACGGAAACCGGCCGGGAGACTGGCGCTCCGAGCGATCTCCGCGGGGACGAACGAACCGATCGAAGGCGTGTCCATCGAGTACACGGCCCGCATCGACGATGGAAAGTTCCTGGAAGCGACCATCATGACCGGCGATGACGGATCGACGGCGATCGAATGGCCCGCGGGCGCGACGATCCACAAGCTCTGGCTCACCGCCCGCGCGCCAAACTCGTGCCGATCCACATCCTCTGGGATGACGAGGTGCATCCGCTGGAATTGCCCACCTCGAAGGATCTCCGCTTCGAACCGGGCACCACGATCGGCGGCATCGTGCAGGATGAGGCCGGGCATCCCGTCGAAGGCGTCAGGGTCGAAGTCACCGCGCCTCCCACCGAGTATGAAGGGGCCAATTATGTATTCAGGATGGGATCGCCCGTGACGGACGCACAGGGCCATTGGCGGCTGGACGTCGCGCCGAAGGACCTGGCCGGTATCTGGGGCCGGACGGACCATCCGCACTTTCGCCGCAGCGATGTCGTCGCCTCGCGCAACCTCGACCACGTGACCGTCCTCAAGAAGGGCCTGACGGTCGTCGGCCGGGTCGTAGACGCCGAGGGCCGACCGTTGAGGGGAGCCGGGGTCATCGTGGGTCATGACACGTGGGGGGCCAACCCCCCGACCGCGAGGACGAACGAGCAGGGGCGGTTCACGCTCGAGAACTGCGACCGCGGCCCGACGATCGTCACCGTCCAGGCCGAGGGCTTCGCACCCCGGTTTCAGGACGTCCGGATCGACGATCGGACCGACCCGGTTGAATTCCGGATGACCGAGCCGGGCTCGGTGCTGCGCCTCCGCGTTGTTG
This sequence comes from uncultured Planctomycetota bacterium, assembly GCA_963777695.1. Classification (GTDB taxonomy): domain Bacteria; phylum Planctomycetota; class Planctomycetia; order Isosphaerales; family Isosphaeraceae; genus CAVZRC01. The sequence goes on along the minus strand of CAVZRC010000004.1, from coordinate 1,691,916 downwards.
ACGTCCAGGGCAAGCCGATCGCCGGCGCCCATTTCGGCCCGGATACCTGGCGAGGGCACCGGTCGATCCACTACCGGGGCGCGACCGGTCCGGATGGTCGTGCCGAGTGGCGCGGCGCCCCCAAGGACGTCGTGCTCTATGCTATGGGAAAGTCCGAATATATGTGGAAACGCGACTTCCCGTTGACCGCGTCGGATCGCGAGCAGACCGTGACACTGTATCCGAAGCTGGTGATCACCGGCCGCGTCACGGACGCAATAACCGGTCGGCCGGTGCCGAAGTTCCGGGTCGTCCAGGGCCGCGAACCCGAGTGGCAGGATCAGATCCACTGGTTCGAGAACCGGGGCGTGGACATCACCGGCGGCCGGTACAATGTGCAGTTCGATGAGCCGGGAAAGGGGCTGTACGTCAAGGTCGAGGCCCCAGGTTACAAGGCGGCCGTCTCGCGGGCCTTCCGGCCCGATGAGGGCTCGCAGACCTTCGACGCCGTCCTCGAACCCGCGGCGAGCATCTCGGGGATCGTCCTGCTTCCCGACGGGAAGCCGGCTGCCGGCGCCGAGGTTGGGCTGTCCACCGGGCGGAATTTCGGGATCTTGCGGTCGGGCCGATTCAACCGCAATGTGGACGTCCCGAAGACCTCGACCGACCCCGACGGCCGGTTCTCGTTCCCCACGCAATCCGGCCGGTTCACGCTGATCGCCCTGGGTGATGCCGGATATGCCGATGCCTCATCGGAGGAGTTCGCCAAGTCGGGCAAGCTCGTACTCCAAGCGTGGGGACGAATCGAGGGCGGGGTCCGGATCGGGGCCCGGGCTGGGGCGAACCAGGAGGTGATGGTCGTCCCGATCCGGCCCGAGCGCGAAGGCGGGATCAGCAGCTATGATTATCAATCTTCGACGCGGACCGATGATCGGGGGCGGTTCCAGTTCGACCGCGTGCTCCCCGGTCCCGCGATCGTGGCCCGGGTCATCCGCGACAATCCGAATCCCCGAGGCGCCTTCCGCCAGCTTACTTGCTGGCAGGAGCGCGTCGAGGTCAAGCCGGACCAGACGGTCCGGGTGACCGTCGGCGGCAGGGGACGGCCGGTGATCGGCCGGGTCGTCCTGGACGTGACGCCCGAATCGCCGGTGGACTGGACTGCGAACTTGCCGGTGATGCTCGGGGTGCCGCCCGAGAACTCGGAACCGGACCAGTTCGGCCTCATCGCACGAGGCCCGGCGCTGTTCGCGGCGTCCCTGGACAAGGAAGGACGATTTCGCATCGAGGACGTGACCTCCGGCAAGTACGAGCTGGAGCTCGCCGTCAATGGGCCTCCCGATCCTCGGTTCGCAGAGCCCGGACGCGAGATCGGCCGTTTGAAGATGTCGATCAGTGTACCCGAGATTCCCGGTGGTCGTTCGAATGATCCGTTCGACCTGGGCACGGTCACGGCCAAGCTCTTCGACGCGATCAAGATCGGCGACCTCGCCCCGGATTTCGACGTCGAGCGGATCGGCATCGCCGAGAAAGGCCGACGGCTCAAGCTGGGCGATTATCGGGGGAGGCTGGTCCTGCTCGACTTCTGGGAACCCTGGGGAAGGCAGATCGACGCGACCGTGCTCGAGGAGGTCCAGGCGGCCTTCGGCAGCGACCCGCGGTTTGTATTGATCAGCCTCGCCAGCGGCAAGGACGCCGCGGAAGCCGAGAAGGTCGTTAAGGAGAATGGCCTGGGTTGGACGCACGGCTTCGCCGGCGACCTCGCCTCCGGCGTCGCCGCTCGCTACAAGTTCCAGGCGATTCAGAACGCCAAGGTATTGGGCCCCGATCAGAAGTGGCGGAGGGTCCCGATCACGTTCCTGATCGGTCCAGACGGCCGGATCCTGGCGCACGACCTGGGCGGGGCCGACCTGGAGGCCGTCCGCAAGGTGCTGGAGAATCCCAGGCTCTTCCCCGCGGCGGCCGGGGCGAAACCGTCTCCCGGCTCGCCGTGACGGGGCGGCGACAAAGCTCCGCCGCCTCGATGTGATCGCGCCTGCCATGCCGGGGAGTTGATCTCGACCCGAAACCCGCCGATGATGGTGGGCGATGGCCGGGCGGCCGACGCCGTCCCGAGGCCGCCTCAATCAAACATCCAAGATGCGAGAGATCGACATGATGCTCAGGTGGTTTTCGAGCGCAATGATCGCGGGATTGACCCTGGTCGCCGCGACGGGTGCCGCGCCGGATCGGGTTAAGAAAGAAGCTTTGTCCGGCGAGGGTTTCGTCACCCTGTTCAACGGCAAGGACTTTACCGGCTGGCATGGTGTGGCCACGATGGACCCGCGCAAGTTCGCGGCCATGGGCGCCGAGGCCAAGGCCAAGGCCCTCGCGAAGGGCGCCGAGGACCTCAAGAAGCACTGGCGGGTCGAGGACGGCGTGATCGTCAACGACGGCCAGGGCGCCTACCTCACGACCGACAAGGACTATGGCGACGTCGAGTTGAAGGTCGACTTCAAGATCGTACCGAAGGGCGATAGCGGCGTGTATCTCCGCGGGACGCCCCAGGTCCAGATCTGGGACTACACCGAGAAGAGCTACGCCCGGAACGGGGCCGACAAGGGCTCCGGCGGGCTGTGGAACAACGGCGCCGGCGCCCCCGGCAAGGACCCGCTGGTCCTGGCCGACAAGCCGATCGGCGAGTGGAACAGCCTCCGTATCCTCATGGTCGGCGAGCGGACCACGGTCTATCTCAACGATAAGCCCGTGGTTGACTTCGCTCGATGGGAGAATTTCTGGGATCGCAAGCTGCCGATGGCCGCGAGCGGACCGGTCCAGCTCCAGACCCACGACCACCCGACTTACTGGCGGAACATCTCGATCCGCGAGATCGCGCCCGACGAGGCCAACAAGATCCTGGCGTCGCACGGTGCGGAGGGCTTCCACTCGATCTTCAACGGCCAGAACCTCGCCGACTGGGCCGGGCCGATCGAGAACTACGAGGTCGTCGGCGGCATCCTGAAATGCAAGCCGCACAAGGGGGGCACGATCTACTACAACAAGGAGCTGACCGACTTCGCGGCGCGGGTCGAGTTCAAGCTGCCGCCGGGCGGCAACAACGGCCTGGCGATCCGATACCCGGGCCACGGCGACACGGCCTACCACGGCATGACCGAGCTCCAGATCCTCGACGACGGCGACAAGAAGTATGCCAACTCGCTCGACCCCCGACAGGCCCACGGCTCGGCCTACGGCATGGTCGCCGCCAAGAAGGGCTACCTGCGGCCGGTCGGCCAGTGGAACTTCGAGGAGGTCACCGTCAAGGGCTCGAAGATCAAGGTCGAGGTCAACGGCACCGTGATCCTGGACACGGACCTGAGCCAGGTGAAGGAGTACATGGCGAACTCGGCACACCCCGGCAAGGACCGGACCTCGGGCTACTTCGGCTTCGCCGGCCATAGCGACCCGGTGGAGTTCCGCAACGTGTCGATCAAGCCGCTCGACTGATCGAGTCCGGCCAGGGGCCTCCTCCGGCGGGCCGAGCGTCATCCCGCGGCACGCGGCCCGCCGATCATCTACAGATCCAGCGCCTCCTTGGATGCCATCTTCGCGGCCTCTTTCTTCGCCTTCTGATCCTCCTCGTGTCTGATCGCGACGGTGATCAATGCGAAGAGATTGAAGACGAGTCCGGCGACGAACCAGAGCCAGAAGTCGCGCCGGAGTTCCGCGCCCAGAGCCCGCAGAACAGGCCGATCCCCAGCATGTAGAGAGCGCCCGGGAAAAAGGTCGTGAAGCCGTCGAACGAGCCGCCAGCGGCCGAACGCGCCTGTTCCAGGACATCCAACCTCGCCTCGATCTTTTTCAGCCGGTCTTCCTGGGCCATCACGGTCCGAGCCGGGGCCAGCGTGGCCACCGTGATGAGTGCGATCCCGATCAGCGTTCGCTGGTGCATGACACGTTCTCCTCGGGCAAGAATGACTGCGCCACTCTGACGATTGTCGACGGCTCACCGCGCGATGACCATGACTCCCAGTCCGGGATCCTGGGCTTCCCCGGCCAAGACGTTCCTGACCTCGGGGATCGCGAAATAGACGCGAAGGAGGTTGTCCATGGAGCGGGATTGGATGAGCGCCCCGGTTTCCCAGCGGGATATGGTCTCGGCCGCAACTCCGAGTCGTTCGGCCAACTGACTCTGATGCAACGACAATACCTTTCTTCCCGCCCGGATCTGGTCCGGTGTGAGCAATCGAAGACGGTCGAGCAAGGCATCCCGGATCTGCTCATCAACGTGATTGCTGAATAGGAGCTCGCCACAATTCTGGCATTTCGGGATCTCGAGCGCGGGGATATCGATGGTGTACTCGATCCCATCGTGCTTGACCTTGGCTGCGTAGGGCATCACCGCGGGCCGGACCTCCTTCGCAAGACAGTGGGGGCATCGCCACGGGAATGGGCGGTCATCCGTCGTCCGCGGATCGCTTGTGTTAATCACGAGAAAAACTCCCGAATTTCACGCGATAATCTTCTTGATGACATTCCCATAAACGTCGGTCAGCCGGAAATCCCGGCCCGAGTGGCGGTAGGTCAGCTTCTCGTGGTCGAGCCCCAGCAGGTGGAGGATCGTGGCGTGCAGGTCGTGGACGTGGACGCGGTCTTCGACGGCATCCCATCCGAATTCGTCGGTCCCGCCGTGGGCCATGCCGCCGCGGACGCCGCCGCCGGCCAGCCACATACTGAAGCCATAGGGATGATGGTCCCGCCCGTCCTGCCCCTCGGCGGTCGGCGTGCGTCCGAATTCGCCTCCCCAGATCACCAATGTCTCATCCAGAAGCCCTCGCGCTTGCAAGTCTCGCAGCAACCCGGCGATCGGCCTGTCGGTCGCGAAGGCGTTCCGGGCATGGCCCCCCCGGAGGTCCGAGTGCTGGTCCCACGGCTGGAAGCCGCCGGTGGTGTGGTAGAGTTGGACGAACCGGACGCCCCGCTCGACCATCCGCCGCGCCAGGAGGCACTGTTCGACCGAAGACCGCAGTCGCGTCCTGGTCGAGACCGTAGATTCGCTTGGTCGCCTCGGTCTCGCCGGCCAGGTCGAACGCGTCGGGGGCCTGCGACTGCATCCGGTAGGCCAGCTCGAAGGATTCGATCCGCGCGTCAGTCGGCTATCCTCGGCGCGATCGGCGCGGTGCAGGTCATTGAGTCGACGGAGCGCGTCGAGGTCCTGTCGCTGGCGGGCCGGGCTCAGCCGGTCGTTCTTGAGGTTGCGGATCGGATTCCGCAGGTCGGAGACGAACGTCCCCTGATACGCGGCCGGCAGGAACCCGGCGCCATACTGCCGGGCGCCTTCGATCAGCGGCCCCGGCCCGATCGCGACGAAGCCGGGCAGGTTCTGGTTCTCGGTGCCCAGGCCATACGTCACCCAGGCGCCCAGGCTCGGCCGCGTGGCCACCCGCTCGCCCGTGTTCATCTGCAAGCAGCCGCCGGGATGATTGACGTCGTCCGCGACCATCGAACGGATCACGCACAATTGATCGATCATCGATCCGACGTGCGGGAAGAGTTCGCTCACCTCGAGGCCGGACTGGCCGTGTTGCTGGAATCGCCAGGGCGAGGCGAGCAGCTTCCGCTGCTGTCCCAGGTAGAGCTTCGGCGAGGGCTTGCCGTGGTCGCGGGCCAGGCGGGGCTTGGGGTCGAAGGTGTCCACCTGCGACGGTCCGCCGGGCATGAAGAGGAAGATCACCCGTTTCGCACGACCTGGGAAGTGGGACGGGCGGGGCGACAGGGGATTGACGGGCGTCGTCGCGTCGGCGGACGCCTCCTCGGCCAGCAGCGCCGCCAGGGCCATCGAGCCGAAGCCGGCGCCCGCCCGCCGGAGCATCTCGCGGCGATTCGGCAACGTCCCGGCCAGGTCGCGGTCGATCATGCTACACTCCTGCTCGATGAGCAACGATTCACGTCCTCGTAGACAATATGGTTGGACCAGTCGCTCACGCCATCGTGGGTTACACTGGACGCTCGTCGCGTTCAGCACAGAGCCAACACCGGGAGGACTGGTCCGTGAACCATGTTAACACAACGCGTTCCGTGGGACTCGATGTCCACAAGGAGACGATCGCCCTGGCTGTCGCCGACGGCAACTTGTCGGCCAAGATCCTGTCCACGATCCCCAACGACCTCGCTACGCTCCTCAAGACCCTCCGTCGCCTGGGACCGCCGGAGACGATCATCTGCTGCTACGAGGCCGGCCCGACCGGCTACGGCCTCTACCGAGAGCTCAAGGCCGCCGGATACACCTGTCATGTCGTCGCCCCTTCGATGGTCCCGATCCAGGCCGGGTGCCGGATCAAGACCGATCGACGCGACGCCGCCAAGCTGGCCCATTACCTCCGCTCGGGAGATCTCACCTTCATCTGGGTCCCCGACAAGACCACCGAGGCCATCCGCGACCTGGAGCGGTCGCGCGACGACGCCAAGTGCGCCGAACGTGTCACACGTCATCATCTCTCCAAGTTTCTGCTGCGTCAGGGGAGGATCTATCAAGGCAAGACGACCTTCAACCCCGCCTACATGGCCTGGGTCGCCAAGCAGGACTTCGATGAGCCGGCGCAACGGCAGGTCCTGGCCGACTACCGTGAGGCGGTCGAACTGGCGGGCGACCGAGTCGCCCGCCTCACGCTCCAGATGAGGCTGGCCGCCGCGGCCTGGGAGAAGTCGCCGCTGGTCGTGGCCTTGCAGGCCCTGCGGGGGATCGAGATGGTCAGCGCCGTGACGCTGGTCGCCGAGATCGGCGACTTCCGCCGCTTCGCGACGCCGGGCGAGCTGATGGCGTACGTGGGGCTGGTCCCCTCGGAGCACTCCAGCGGCGGCAGCCGCCGCCAGGGGCGGATCACCCGCACGGGCAACGGCCACGTCCGTCGGATCGTCGTGGAGTCGGCCTGGCATTACCGCCGCCAGCCGCGGATGAGCAAGGCGATCCGCCTGCGAAACGACCCGGTCTCGCCGGGTGTGCGTACCATCGCCTGGAAGGCCCAGAAGCGACTGCACGAACGCCTCAATCGCCTCCTGGGTCGAAACAAGCCGGCGTGCCAGGCGGTCGTCGCCGTGGCCCGGGAGTTGGTCGGGTTCATCTGGGCGATCGCCCATGAGGAGGTTCTCCTGGCCGGCTAGGATCGTGAGGCGTCGGATACCGGCACGGGCCCTGAGAGTCCGGCGGCCGGGGGGATAGTCCCGGGAGAGTGTACGGGAGGGGGATCCTCGAAGCACCCTTGGGCCGGCATCTCGATGCCGACGCCCGCACGTAGAGAGAGGCAGCCCCTGACGGATCGAGTCATGCGTTAACCAACACGCGAATATCAGAATGATCCACCGTCGTAACGATCTCACCTTGGACTGTCCCCCCGGCCGCCGACAGGAGGAGAGCTAGAGAAGATCGATCCCCGCAGGTGATTTGCTCGGGAGCCACGATCAAGATGCCGACAGCGACCCGTTACGACGCGGCCGCTGCCAGCGTGTCACCATGGACCCAAAGAAAAGAGCCTTGAGGGAAGAAAAATCCGAAAGCAAATCAGCACTGTGCTCTTGACTGGGTCAACCATATCAGGGTGCTCTGCGAGCACCGATATCTCGTCCCGGGGAGGACCGGTGCTCGCAGAGCACCCTACTAATCATTCGATGTACAGAAATTCGTTTGTGCTCAAGATGATCTGACAATATTCGACCCACGGATTGGCATCCCGGTCGGGCGCCAGCATCTGCCGGCCGAGGGAGATCTCGTCCGAGGACGGCAACCGGCCCAGTACGAGCGTGTAGAGCCGACGAATCCGCGCCGCGATGTCATTCGGCTCCTCGAGCGCCACGCGAGCGGCCAGCGACCTGGCGAGGTCGCCCACGAACGGGTCGTTGAGAAAGAACAGCGCCTGCGGGGCCACGATCGACTGGCCGCGATCGGCGACGATCGAGCCGGGGTCGGCGCGATCGAACAGGCGGCCGAAGTCGGACGTGCTCGGGCCGGTGCGGACCGACATCAGGTACAACGTCCTCCGGGGCACGGCGAGGTCCAGGAAGCCGGGCCCGCCGCGACGGGCGTCGAGGCGGCCGGCCACGGCCAGCAGGCTATCCCGGATCGCTTCGGCGTCGAGTCGGCGACGGTTCATCCGGCCGAACAGGCGGTTCTCCGGATCCCTGGCGAGTGCCTTGGCATCGGCCCGGCTGCCTTGCCGGTAGGTCGAGGACAGCATGATCATCCGGTGCATCGCTTTGACGGACCAGCCGGATTCCACGAACCGAGCGGCGAGATGATCGAGCAAGGCCGGGTTCGACGGCGGATCGCCGCGCCTGCCGAGATCGTTGGCGGTGCGGACCAGCCCCTCGCTGAAATGATGCTGCCAGATCCGGTTGACCATGACGCGCGCCGTCAGCGGATGATCGGAGCGTGCCAGCCAGTCGGCCAGTTGCCGGCGCCCGCTCCCCTCGGTGATTCGCGGCGGTTTTCCGCCCGTCAGGATGCGCGGGAACCCTCGTGGCACCGTCTTGCCGGGACGCTTGTGATTCCCACGTATGAAGACCGGGGCATCCTTGAAGCCCTCGTGACGAGTCCCCTTGGGGCCGCCGTCCTGCACGACGACCGCCTCGGGGATCTCCATCGGGGGCTTGCTCTTGAGCACCTCCAGCTCGCGCTTCAACTCGTCCAGGCGCGATCGATCCTCGGGGGGGAGGATCGCCTTGCGATCGTCCGCCGGCAACCAGAAAGGTCCCCGGGCGGAGATCAGCTCTTCGAAGACCTCGGCGACAGGATCTCTCGGTCTCGATAGTGAGTCGTCCAATTCGAACCACGCCCGGCGCAATTCGGCCTCGACCCGCTTGCGTGACGGGTCATCCAGTTGGCGGTAATAGACGCGGACCTCCGCGAGATCGCCGCGGAATCGAGGACTGCTACCGGAGCCCGGTCCGCCCAGATTCAGGGCCTTGATCGCCGGGTCGGCCGAGACGGCATTGATGCCCTTTTGCGAACCGGCCGCCACCCCGTTGCGGTGCAACGTCGTCCCATCCGGACCCCAGGTGACGCAGACGAGTTCGAACTCCGACACCGGGCGTGCATCCGCCAGGTCCCCCGACTGCCCGTTGTTCCGGAGGATCGCGCGCAGCGAGCCGGGTTCGGGCATCAGGCTCAGCCCGTGCTTGCCGACGTCGGAATCCTCCCAGCCGAGCAGGCGCTGACTGCCCGCGGCCGTCTTCGCGGATCGGAAGACGACGAAGAGGCTGCCGGTCGGCGGCACCGTGCGCGGGGCTTCGAGGAGAGCACGACCGTCGAACCGCAGCACGGACCTGTTGTGACCGTTGATCGTGGCGGTCGTCCTGACGGGGCCGATGTCCGAGCCCGACGGCCGGGCATCCGACGGCAGCCCGGCCCGGTTCGGCCAGAGCAGGACCCGGGAATCGGCATCGGTCCGCAGATAGGGGTCGTCGGCCCGGAATTGGAGCACGCAGGCATCGGCCAGACCCAGCTCGGAATCGGCCTCTCGGCGCACGGCGAGGGTGCCGAGTGACTTCTGAAGCTCGCCTGCTGCCTGGCCGAGGGCCGGCCCGGACAGCGTCCCGGCCGCCGCGTCGCTCAGGGTGGGGTGAAGGCCCGCCGGAGGTCGCTTCGCGATTGAGTCGAGAAAATCGACCCATCCTTTGAGCAAGCCCTCTCGGAGCATTCGCCCCTGCACCGCTCGCCGAGCGAGGGCTTCGCCGGCCCGGCCAGGCTCTTGCGGTACTCAACGGCCGTGATGAGATACCGCGCAGGTCTGTTCGGTGACGAGCCGTTTGAGATGGGCGATGTAGGCGCGATCGACGGCGTCGGGCAACTGCTGCTCCAGCTCGGCTCGCCGGCGCGTGTCGGCCGCGTCCCGCGCCTTGAGCCTGTCGATCTCATCGGGTGGCAGGAGCGGCACGCGGACCAACGGGGTATTTCCCGGCACCGGACCGGGGATGAGTCGGGTGCTGAAGAAGATGCCGGCCAGGGCGTAGTAATCCTCGGCGGAGATCGGGTCGAACTTGTGGTCGTGGCATCGGGCGCAGGCGATGGTCAGCCCGAGGAATGCCCGTCCCACGACGTCGATCTCGTCGTTGACATAGTCGGCGATCATCTGGTCCTTATCGACGTCGCCGGGCACGAAGTCGGCGATGGCCAGCAGGCCCGTGGCGACGAGCCCCTCCGCGTTGATGCCGCCGGGCCGGGTCGGCGGCAGCAAATCGCCGGCGATCTGATAGCGGACGAAATCCGCATAAGACATGTCGCGATTGAAGGCATCGACGACCCAATCGCGATATCGCCAGGCTTCGCGGAAGTCGCTGGCCGCGGGCAACTGGATGAGGTCGCGGGCGTCGGCATAGCGGACGAGATCGAGCCAGTGCCGGCCCCAGCGCTCGCCATAAGATGGCGAGGCGAGCAATCGATCCACGACCCTGGCAAACGCATCCGGCGATTCGTCGGCCAGGAAGGCATCGATCTCCTCGGGCGTCGGCGGCAACCCCGTCAGGTCGAAGGTCGCCCGCCGCAAGAGCGTGCGCCGGTCGGCCGCCGCGGCCGGCGTCAACCCGTTCGCCTCGAGCCCGGCCAGGATGAACCGATCGATCTCCGAGCACGCCCAGGTCGTATCCTTGACTGCCGGGGGAGTCTCCCTCCGAAAGGGTTGGAAGGACCACCAGCCTCGCGACGCGTCGCCGATTGTCGGCGAGCCGATTGAAGCCGGAGGTTGACTGGTAGGCGATGACAACGGCGCGTCGGGCCACGGGAGGCCGATCGCGATCCAGTGCTTGAGTCGATCGATCTCGGTCGCAGACAGCTTGCCATCCGGCGGCATTTTCAACTCGCCGCGATGCTCGACCGCCTCGACGAGCAAGCTCTCCTCCGGCTTGCCCGGCACGGCGGCGGGCCCGGTATCGCCGCCCTTGAGGAGGACCTCGCGGCCGGTCAGGCGTAGTCCGCCGCGGACTTTCCCGACCCCATGACACTTGTGACACTTCTCGGCGAACAGAGGGCGGATCTGTTTCTCGAAGAAGTCGGTCGTATTGGGATCATCCGTGCCGGCGACGGCGTCCCCGGTCGATAGGAAGGCGATCGCGAGCATGAGGACGGCTAGCCCGCGCGTCGATCGTTCTCCGCGTCGTCGGGAATGGATCATCGGTGACTCTCTCGGCCGAGGATCGCAAGGACCAAGCCCACCGGCTCGGCTTGCCGTGGATCGACGCCCATTGTAACAGGCGGTTGGGTCGAGGTCAGCGACCGAGAGACAAGTAGCGTCCTCGCTTCGGCAATGATTTGCCAGGCGATCTTGCCGAGAGCCATCATTTGCGATATAGAACCCACTTCCTGTCGCTCGGCCTCGCCAATTGCCCCGAATCCTGGGGGTCGTTATGTCCACTTCTGAGCCCCCTCGGCAAGTCTTGAACATGGTCGCGATTGACATTACTTGCGCCGTTCCCTGGGAGAACATGTACGGCGACAGCCGAGTCCGTCAATGCGATCGATGCCAGCGTCAAGTGATCGACCTGACCGAATTGACGACCACCGAGGCTATCAAAGTCCTCGACGGAGCGGGGGACCCGCCCTGCGTCCGCTTCTCTCGCGGACCGGACGGCCGCGTCAGGACTGCGGACTGTGCGGTCGGTGTCCGGGAAAGGATCTGGCGGCGGCTCCGGCGTCGAGCCGCGTGGGCCGCGTCCATTTTCTCCATACTGTTCCTGCCGGCTTGTTACACCCAGGGAATGCCGGTGCGTTACGTGAAATCCCAGGGAGCGCCGGTGCGTGGTGAGGCTGTCCCGGCTCCGGACGAGCCCCAGTCGTCGAGCGATAATGGACATGAATCACAACCGGACGTGCACAACCGCTGAGTGAGCCATCCGAATGCCTTCTTGCGCTCGATCACTGCGACCTATAATTGTTGCAAGCCGAAGGACCTGGGTCGATCCGGACCATCTCCTGACCATCCTCAGCCAGGACGGCTATCGTCGGCTCCGAGGTCCTGAGGAGACCGAAGTCGGGGATGTGGTCGTTTATCGGGACGATTCCGGCGATGTTTCTCACGTGGGACTGGTGAGCCGCAAGAAGATCGTGGACCCGCGAAATGGGTCGGATTATCTCCAAGTCCTGAGCAAATGGGGCGCGGACGGCGAGTATTTCCACGACCTGCACGACGTGCCATATCTACTCGGGAGGCCGGCCGAATTCTGGACCGATCGGAAGGGATTATAAAATGCACGAACAATCGTTCGAGAAGCTCGAAAGCGATCGATTTTCTGCTACGCTCAACGTGGTCAGCGGCTTGAATCAATTCGTGCGAGCCCTCTCTTCGTCGGGCGAGGTCCAAGGGCTACTCGCGAGCGTACGATCCGGCGACGACCTGCGGGCGATCGCCGAACGCTTCAATCAGGTAGCCTCGCGCGAGACCGATCCGGAGTACGAGAACCCCTGGGACGTTGCGCTGGCGGCCTATCTTCTCGTCCTGGAGCAGGTCGATCCGAAGCAGGCCGTCCTCTGCGCCGAACGGGCATCAAGCGGTTCGAATGGCTGGTGGTCCAGGAAGATCGCTGACAGGATCTTGGCTGGCCACGAAGGTATCCACCTCGAGCAGGTCCAAGGTCGTCCTCCGATCACGTCCGGCGTCTGACTTCATCGTAGTCCAAGAGAAGCACCGCCTCCCGCACAGCGGATCGGTATACTGGAGGTCGCGACCAACCACAAGGAAAAGCTCATGACAACCAATCTTTCCGACGAGCTGCGGCAGGCCGTCGAGCAAGAAGGCAAGCGCCCCGTCCACGTCGTCGATGTAATGACTAATATTCATTATGTCCTCATGAGATGCGACGTCTATGAGAAGGAGAAGGCCCTATTCGAGGGCGAAGAGCACGACTTCAATCCACGCGAGGCATATCCGTTCCTCGAGAAAGTGATGCGGGAGGAGGACATGGACGATCCGACGATAGACGGCTACCAGTCCTTCGCCAAGCGGGAGTCTTGACGCGACGGGGATATGCTGTGACGCAACGAAGGAGTACAGACGTGGACGCGATCGGCGCAACGTGGAGAAATGGTCAAATCGTCCCAGATACCCCGGTGGACTGGCCGGAGGGCTACCGGCTAAGGATTGAGCCGGACGCCGTGGAGGCCGAATCGGACGAGATACGAGAGGATGACTGGTCAAACTCGCCCGAGGCCATCACCGACTGGCTGTCTTGGTACGATTCACTCGAACCTCTGATCTTCACACCGGAAGAGGAGGCGGAACTCGCCGCCTGGCATCGTCAAGTGAATGAATATACAATCGTAAATATGAACAAGGGTGTCGAAGCGTTGGTCAAATGACCCGATACCTCCTCGACACGAACGCGATGGAGGACTTCAAGGAGCTTCCTCACGTCGCAGGCGGCCCACCCAGCTCTTCGAGGCGAACGCGGCGATCCTCCCATTCCCGGGCGCTCAGGACCCGGACCACGCCATCGGGAGAGAGCTCCATCCGGGTCAGCACCTCGACCCAGCACCGGATCCGCTCCACCGCGCCTTCCACGGGCCTGGGCACGTCCCAGATCCGTGCGGTCGCGTCGGCGGAGCCGGTCAGGGCGGCGCGGCCGTCGTGACGGAACGCCACGGAAGGAACTCGGCCCTTGTGGGCGAACGGGGGGCTGATCGGCTTGGCGGTCGCCGTGTCCCAGATCCGCGCGGTCTGGTCCGAGAACCCCACCAAGACCGACTTGCCGTCGGGGCTGTAGGCCACGGCCGAGATGAGGCTCTGGAGCATCAGCGGGGGCCCCGCGGGCTTGCCGGTGGCCGTGTCCCAGAAGCGCACCGCCTTGTCCCAGCCCCCGGTCGCGACGACCTTGCCGTCGTGCCGGAAGCTCGCGGCCCGGAATGAGCCCTGGTGCTTCAGCGGCTCGCCGATCGGCCTGCCGCTGGCGACATCCCAGAGGCGGCCGGTGGTATCGTCGCTCCCCGTGATGACGGTCCGGCCGTCGGGGCTGAAGGCGACCGTCTCGATGCGGTCTCCCTTGGTATGCGAGAGCGTCGGGCCGATGGGATTGCGGGTGGCGGCGTCCCAGAATCGCACCGAGCCTTCGAAGTCGCCGGTCGCGATGGTCCGACCGTCGGGGCTGAAGGCGACGGATCGGACGGCCGCGGGATGCGGCATCGGCTCGCCGACGGGTTTGCCCGTTGCGGCATCCCAGAGTCGCGCGGACTTCTCCCAGCTACCGGTCAGGATCATCCGGCCGTCGGGGCTGAAGGCGACCGCGTCGACCTGGCCCCCATGCCGCATCGGCTCCCCGATCGAGCGGCCCGTCATGGCGTCGCGATGGTGGGCCGTCCCGTCGATACAACCCGCAACGATGGTCCGGCCGTCCGGGCTGAAGGCCACCCTGGTCACCGAGCTGGACTCGGGGAAAATCGCCCCGTCGGAGAGGCTCGTGGCGGTATCCCAGACCTGAGCTTCGAAGTCGGACGCGGCGGTGACGAGCCGCTTCCCGTCCGGACGGAATGTCGCCGCGTACACCGTGCCGAGGTGGTCCAGGGGGCTGCCCATCGCCAGGCCGGTCGCGGCGTCCCAGAGCCGGGCGCCATTGTCGTCGCCGCAGGTCAGCGCGGACCGGCCGTCGGGGCTGTACGTGACGAAGACGACGAAGCTCTGATGCTGCAAGAGGCCGCCGATCGGTTCGGACGTGGCGGCGTCCCACAGCCGGGCCGTCCCATCCTGGCTGCCGGTCAGGACCGTCTTGCCGTCGGGGCTGTAGGCTAGCGCGAGGATGATGCCGTGATGCGCCATTGGTCGGCCGATGGGCTTGCCGGTCGCGGCATCCCAGAGGCGCGCCGCGTTGTCGAGGCCGCCGGTCAGGACCGTCTTGCCATCGGGGCTGTACGCCACGCGCATAACATCCTTCTCGTGCCTCAAGGCCGGGAGGAGGGCGCGGCCGGTCGCGGCGTCCCAGAGCCGGGCCGTCCCGTCGCGGCTGCCCGTCAGGATGGTCCGGCCATCGGGGCTGAAGGCTGCGTCCGTGACCCAGCCCTCATGGTTCAGCGGGGGGATATCGGCCGGCGCCCCCGTGGCCGCGACCAAGACGCGGGCCGTACGATCCTGGCCGCCGATGACGATCCGCGCGCCGTCCGGGCTGAACGCCGCGCAGAGGAGGCGATCCCGGTGCGAGATCGGGTCGCCGACGGGCTCGCCCGTGGCGATCTCTCGGAGGCGGAGCGTTCAACTCGTCGTCGCCGACGAGGATCCGCGTCCCGTCCGGACTGATCCAGTCCGCGATCGGGTCGCGATAGAGATACATGGCCCAGCCGGGCGTCCGGTTGCCGTCGCGGATCCAGCCGACGGGATCCACGAACCGCCGGGGAGGCCCCTGCGGCTTCCCCGAGGCGAGATCCCAGAGCGTCAGGTCGAACAGGGAATCCCCGGAGTCCTTGCTGATCGTCAGGATCGACTCGCCCCCGGGGCGGAAGGCCGTCCCGACGACCATCTCCTTCGGATGCCGGAGGACGGCCTTGAGCGAGGTGAGCTGGCGACTCCAGGCGGCGAGGCTCGCCCGCGCGGTCCCCTGGAGGTCGGCAGCATCCGACGGGCTCACCTCCATCGCGCGAGCCAGCCAGAGCAGCCCGCGGTTGACCTCGCCCCGCTCGCAGAAGGACAGGCCCCGGTCGATCGTCAGGTTCGCCGACAGCCGCTCGGCGCGTTGACGCTGCTGGTCGGCCTTGCCGAAGCTCTCGACGGCGAGTCGGCGCTGCTGCTCGGTCCGATCCTTCTCCGCGCGGATCATCGTGTCGTTGATCGCCAGGGCGGCCACCGCGGTCGCGACCAGGACGGCCAGCGCGGTCACCGCCGGCTTGTGATTCCGGGCCCAGCGGAGGACCCGGTCCGAAACCGGCTCGCGGTAGGCCAGGACCGGCTCGTCGGCCAGCCATCGCTCGACTTCCTTCGCCAGCTCCCCGGCCGAGGCGTACCGGCCCTCCGGTCGCAGGGCCATGGCCTTGAGTACGATGGCCTCCAGCGCCGGCGGCACGCCGCGCGCGACCTGCCTCGGCGGCGCGAAGTCGCCCCGCTGCACTTTGCGGATCGCCGCGATGATATCCGGGTCGACGAACGGGGGCCGGCCGGTCAAGAGGCTATAGAGCGTCGCCCCGAGGCTGTAGATGTCGCTGCCCGGACCGAGCGATTCCACGCGGCCCTCGGCCTGCTCGGGGCTCATGTACGCCGGGGTGCCGATCACCGAGCCCGCCGCCGTCTCGCTGCTGCCCGACTGGCCCGATGGTCGGAGCGTCGCCTCGACCGGGTGCTCCTGACGCGGATCCTCGATGCCGACGACCTTGGCCAGGCCCCAGTTGACGACAAGGGTCTCGCCGTAGGGGCCGAGCATGATATTCGCCGGCTTGATGTCCCGATGGATCACCCCCCGGCTGTGGGCATACGCCATCGTGTTGCAGACGTCGAGGAAATGCGAGAGGAGCTGGCGCAGGGCCAGCGCCCGCTCGCCGCGCGACACCTTCGCTTTTTGATGGCGTCGGATCGCCTCCTGGAGGCTCTCGCCTCGGATGAACCGCATCGCATAGTAGGGGCGGCCCAGGCTGTCGGTGCCCAGCCCGTACACCGGCACGATCCCCGGATGCTCCAGCCGCCCCGTGACCTCGGCCTCCAGCAAGAATCGAGACCGGCTGACGGGGTTATCCGCCTGCTCGGGCAGGATCTCCTTGAGCGCGACCTCGCGATGCAGCTCGGCATCGAGCGCCACGCCGACCATGCCGATGCCGCCCCTGGCATGGGGCCGCAGCCGGCGAAACCGACCGCCGCCGAACGTCGATTGCCCCAGGCCCGTGCCCCCATCCTGCGTCGCGTCGGGATCGGCCGCGGTGGCGTTCGGTCCCCCGACGGGAGGGTCACCCTCGGTGATCGCCGACAGTCGGGCCAAAGTGGCCTCGATCCCCGCATCGCCCATCCCGTTCAGGCTGGCCAGGAGGGTCGATGGCGCGGCGACGGCGCCCAGGCTCCGCTCGGCGATTCCGCCGTGTTTCTCGACATGGCGCCGCACCAGGTTGTCCAGCGTCGTTCGATCCTCCGCCGTCATCGCACCCCGCTCGACGAGGACCTCGGCCAGCGGGCGGGACCTGTTCCGAGACCACCGCCGAAGGCTATCGACCAAGTCCGCCGACTCCACCAGGCCAACCTGCAGCGCCAGGATGCCGGAGAGCAAGTTCGTGTTGACGTTGACTCGGGACATCGGGCGTGATCCATCCCGCCTGGTCGGGCAGGCTGAGGACTACATAGTCGGGTGAACGAGGGAAGACGATGACCGTACTTCGGCACCATCCATGATCGCAATCTCACGGATAGCTTATTGGATTCGGGTACGCCCTGTCCATCCCTGACCGGGCCTCGAGGATTTCGGCGTCCACCTGTCGCGTTCAAACTTTAGACCCGCGCCACCGCGCGGACGGGCGACGCCTCGAGTCCTCGCAATGGCAAGGGCGTGACGATCAGCTCGAAGTCGTCGCGCCCGATCGATTCCAGGCCGGTCAGATTCTCGACGATCACGGCATGGGCGCCGAGCAGCAGGTAGTGCGCGGGGTTCGGGTCATAGTTCGACCGACGGCGTGTTGACCCCCACAAGATGGACGCCTCTCGCGACCAGCCAGGCGGCGGTCGCCTCGCTCAGCACCGGGTAATCGGTGAAATAATCATCCCGGCCCCAGTGGCTCGACCACCCGGTCCGGAACACGACCTTGCCGGTCTCCGAAATAGCCTCTTCGTGGGGCGCGAGGTCACCCGGCGTGATCTCGCCGCGGGGGCCAAGATGACTCACGTCGACCAGCACAGCGAGTCCGATGCAGTGCTCGAGCGGCACCTGCTCGATGGTCGGCACGCCGTTGTAGAAGTGGGCCGGCGCGTCCATGTGGGTGCCGGTGTGGTTGGACTTGTAGAAGGCGGTCTTGTTGCAATAGCCCGGAGTCCCGGGCACCCCACGGTCGCCAGGCCCCCGCTCGGCGGGGATCGCTGAGAGGACCTCGATCGCGACCGGCGGATTCCCCGGCCACGGCGGCGTGGCGGCCTCGAGCGGTTGCGAGAGGTCGATCAGTCGTTTCGCCATCGCTTCACCTCGTGTGGGAATGTGTCGGACCATGTCCGTCCCAGCATACGGGGCGGTCGGATTGGGCGAAAGACGACGCCCGTCAGGAGAAGGCCCTTGTGAGGTATTTGACATGGCTGGGGTTGGCACGGAGGATCGGATGGAAGAACACTTCGCGGAGTGCCGGCCCGATCTCGCCCTTGTTGCCGAGGATAATCCCTCGGATTAGATGGATCACCGAGTCCTTCGGATCCCGTCGGCTCGCCTCATCGCAATCGGCCAGGGCGCGGTCGAAGTTGCCCTTGTCCCACCAGACGAGCGCGCGAACGAGGTACGCGTCGGGCGACCGGGGATTCAGCCGGACCACGGCGTTGGCGTCCTCCATCTCCCGGTCGAAGTCGTTCTTGGAGCCCCAGTACTTGCAGCGGACCAGATAGGCCCAGGTGAGCGTCGGCTCGAGCCGGATGGCCTCGGTAGCGTCGGCGATCGCCCGATCGTAGTCCTCACGTTCGCTCCAGCACTGCGACCGGTAGACCCGGAGCATGCCGTCGCTGGGATCGAGCCGGATCGCCTCGTCGTAGTCCGCCATGGCCCGATCGTACTGCTCCTTCTTCAGCCAGACGGAGCCCCGACACTGATAGGCCCGCGCCGATTTCGGGTCGAGCCGGATGGCGGCCTCGGCGTCGGCCAGCGCGCCCTTGAGGTCGTTCTTCGCCAGCCTGGCGGAGCTACGATCGAGATACGCCGGGACCGATTTCGGGTCGAGCCGGATGGCGGCGCCGGCATCGCGGATCGCCCGCCGGTAGTCCATCGCGTCGGTGTACGCGAGGCCGCGCATCCGGTAGGCATTCGCCGATCGGGGCTCGCGCGCGATGACCTCGCCGAAGTAGGCGATCGCCCGGTCGGCCGGCACCACGTCGCGACGGTGGGCCCAGCCGCGGGTCCCTCGGTCGGCGACCAGCCAGAGCCAGTCGCCCTTCACCCGCTCCACGCGATAGCGGCTGAACTCCCCCCTGGTGTTGACGATGCGGCCATCGACCTGGAGCTTGGTGTCAAGCGACTTCAGGACGACTTCGGACGGCTCCCGCTGCTCCGGGTCATCCGCGCCCGCGACGGCGGGTCCCAGCACCAGGAGCGCCGCGACGAGACACCCGGATATCCGGCCACCCTGTCCCCGCATGGTCCCCTCCTTTGATCTTCTGGACGGATCGGGATCGAACGGTCACTTGGAACTGAACGTGACGCTGATCGGGAACGGGTGGGATATCCATTCGCCGACCGCAGCACCGAGCTCGCCCTTGCTCGCCAGGAGGGCGGCGCGGATCGCGTGGGCGGCCTTCTGATTCTTCGGATCGAGTCGGATCGCCTCATCGCAGTCGGCAAGCGCCCGATCGAAATCCTTTACTCCGTAACGCGCGACCGCGCGGGCGAAATAAGCGGTGGCCGAATTCGGATTCAGACGAATCGCCTGCTCGGCGTCCGCTATCCCGCGATCATGATCCTTCTGATGTTCCCGGTAGATGCTTCGCTGGATGTACGCCCAGATGCAGTTCGGCTCGAGCCGGATGGTCTCGGTGGCGTCGGCGATCGCCCGATCGTAATCCCCTTGCGTGCTCCGGCAATCGGCCCGGAACAGATAAGATTCGGCCTCGATGGGGTCGAGCCGGATGGCCTCATCGTAATCCGCGATGGCCTGGCGATACTCCTGCTTCTTCTGCCGGGCGTAGCCTCGGCATCGATAGGCCCGCGGCGATTTCGGGTCGAGTCGGATGGCGGCCTCGGCGTCGGCCAGCGCGCCCTTGAAGTCGTGCTTCTCGATCCTGGCGAAACCCCGATCGACGTAGGCCGGCGCGAAGCTCGGTGCGAGTCGGATGGCCTCGCCGGCGTCGTGGATGGCCCGCCGGTATTCATCCTCCTCGAAGTGGGCCAGCCCACGCATATGGTAGGCTCGCGCCGATCGGGGCTCGCGTGCGATGGCGTCGGTAAAGTAGGCGACGGCTCGGTCGACCGCCACCACATCCTGACGCTTGGCCCAGCCACGGGGTCCCCAGTCGGAGACGAGCCAGAGCCAATCGCCCTTCTCCTGCTCCACGCGATAGCGTAGGAATTCTCCCTTGGCGTTGACGCCTCGACCGTTGACCAGGAGCTTCGTGTCGAGCGACTTCAGGACGACCTCGATCGGCTCCCGCCGCTTCGCGTCATCCGCTCCCAGGACGGCGGGTCCCAGCACCAGGAGCGCCGCGACCAGACACCCGGATCCAAGGCCCACTTGCGTGCGCATGATCCTCTCCCTGGATCTTGACGATCGATCGCGATCCCTCGATGAATGATAGGGCAACCGTCGAGGCGATTCGCCCGATCGCGGTTTCTTCCGGAAACCCCGGCCATGGGAGGTGAGGATATGGGCGAGCATTGCCAGGTCAGGGCATGGCGATCAGATTGACCGATCGATGAGAGTACGCCCGGGCCGGGAATCTGGCAAGCCCGATCTTCGAGGTCACGCCTTGCGGAACAGCAGTTGTTGGATCTTCCCGTCGGGCGTCCGGTAGAGCAGCCCTCTCAGCTCGACCGACTTGAATTTGAAGCGGATCGAGGCGACCTCCATGCCTCCGCGTTCGGAGACGTTCTCGACCTCGACTTCTTCCGGCTCGCCCAGGGCCTTCAGACGCGGGGCCGCCGCCTTGACGCGGTCGTCGGACAGGAAGGCGCAGAACTCCTCGCCGAGCTTGTCCCGGTCCAGCTTGCCCGCCTGCATCTGGTGGAGGAACGCGAGGGCGGCCTCCTTCGGCGACGGACCATCGACTTTCGGCACCCCCGGCGCCTCCGGCTTCTTCTGGTCGGCGAGCAGCAGCCGGAGGATCGTGCTGTGGATCGCCCCGGGATTGAGGTGCTCGGAGTTCGTCAGGAGGATCACGGCGGATCGGGTCCGCGGGATCAGCGTGTTTGTCGCCAGGAAGCCGCTGATCGACCCGCCATGCGTCCAGAACGTCTCTCCGTCGAGCCGGCGGATATTCAGACCGCAGCCATAGCCAGTGGAGTTGCCGCTGTTGAGCAGCCGCGCCGTGGTCATGAGTCGGAGCGAGCCCGGCTTGAGCAGGCGCCCTCCCATCAGGGCCAGGTCCCATCGCGCGAGGTCCGGGCCGGAGGCCCAGAGTCCCCCCGCGGCGCCCAGCCACCCTTTCGCCTCGAGATCCACGGGCTCCGGAGGCCCCAGGGCGAACGATGTATATCCCTGCGCACGGCCCTTCATGTCCGATCCCGGCTCGAACGCCGAATGCGACATGCCCAGCGGGTCGAGGATCCGCCTCTTGACGAACTGGCCCATGGGCTCCCCGCTCACCTTCTCGACCACGCGGCCCAGCAGCGTATATCCGGTATTGCTATAGGACCATCGTGCGCCCGGCTCGAAGTCCAGCTCAGCCCCGGCGTACTGCGCCAGCAGGACATCCTCGAGGATCGGCTCGCGCAGCCTCCGGTCGACGAAATCGAGCGGATAATAGTCCGTATATCCGGACGTATGGGCCATCAGGTCGTAGAGCGAGACCTCGCCGGCGCCGGTCAAGTTCGGATAATACTTCGCCACCTTGTCATCGACCGACAGCTTGCCCTCCTCGGCCAGCAGCAGGATGCAGGCGCAGGTGAACTGCTTGGTCACCGAGCCGACCGCGAACGGGGTGTCGCGTTCGACCGGCGTGCTGTCCTCGAGCGATCGCTTGCCGTAACCCTTGGCCAGGACGACCTTGCCCTGGCGGACGATCGTCAGCGACAGTCCGGGGAAGCCCTGCTCGCGAACCTGCTCCGCGACGTAGGCATCGATCGCCTTGAGGTCGAAGGTCTTCGGCGGATCGCCGGGCTTCGACGCCTCGGCGGCCTTCATGGCGCCGGCCGGCTTCGGCGATTGTGCGCGGGCGAGGGGTGTCGAGGCGAGGAGCAGGAGCATCAACAGGAAGCGCGAGTAGGATCGCATGCGGGTCTCCGACGGGCGCGAAAGGACTCAGGAGCGTTGTCCCTGGTATAATCGTCCGATCGAGGTGGGTTGGTCAAGGCGGCGATGGGAGGAAGCATCATGCGAGCGGGATCTGGAACCATGCGATCCATGCGAATCTCGGCGCTCGCGGCGGTTCTCATCGGGGGACTCGCGGTGTGTGTCGCCTCGGGACAGGAGCCCGGCAATCGCCTCGAGCAGGCCGCCAGAGAATTCGCGAGGCGGCAGATCGTTAATTCCTTGCGGTCGATGAACCGGCCGTTCCCGCCCTTCCGCATCATCGGCAACCTCTATTACGTCGGCGCCTCGGACGTCGCCTCGTACCTGATCGCCACGGCCGACGGGCTCATCCTGATCAACAGCGGCTTCGAGGACACGGTCCCCATGATCCGCGACGGCGTCCGCAAGCTGGGCTTCAAATTCGAGGACATCAAGGTCCTGCTCAACAGCCACGCGCACATCGATCATGCCGGCGGACACGCCTTGATGAAAGAGTTGACCGGCGCCGAGATCGTGATGAGCCGGGCCGACGCCGAATTGCTCGCCAATGGCGGCAAGGGCGACTTCCTGCCGGTGAGCGAGGAGGTGATCGACTACCCGCCCGCCAGGGCCGACCGGCTCATCGGCGACAGCGACCGCGTCACGCTGGGCGGCATGACGTTAACTGCCCGCCTGACGCCCGGACACACCAAGGGCTGCACCACCTGGACGATGGCCGTCGAGGAGGATGGGAAGACCTACAATGTGGTCATCTATGGGAGCACGACGATCCTCCCCGGGGTGCGGCTGGTGGATAACCCCAGGTATCCGCGAATGGCCGAGGACTTCGCCCAGACCTTTCGCGTGCTCAAGTCGCTGCCTTGCGACGTATTCCTCGGGCCGCACGGCGTGCAATTCGGCCTCTTGGAGAAGGCACGCCGGCGCGAGGCGGGCGAGATGCCGAACCCGTTCATCGACCCGGGAGGCTACCGGGCGTTCGTCGCCCGATCCGAGGAAGCCGTCCTCCGGCAGCGGGATCGGGAGCGGCGCGGGTCGCATCCCGTCGGCCTTCCGAGAGACCCTGATTGAATGCTCCCATCACGACCCGGTCGTCCGAGATGGAGGAAGAAAGGACATCGATGGAAACGATCCATGTCTCCGCGGGCATCGGGGCGACCCCGGCGCCGGGCAAGTCCGTCGTGCTGGTGCCGTACTACTCGGCCGTAGAGAAGGAATGCGACGAGGGCCTGCGTGCGCTGGGCCAGGCCGGGGTGCAAGTCCGGCGCGCCTCGTTCTCGGCGATCGATCTGCTGCGGTGCGTGATGCTCTCGCAGGCCCTGCACGACGGCTTCGACAGCTTCCTGTTCATCGACTCCGACATCGGCTTCAACGCCCCGGATGCGCTCCGGCTCCTGTCCCGCCCCGAGCCGGTCGTGGCGGGGATCTACATGAAGAAGAATTCGCGCGATTATTCGGCGCATTCGCCGCGGGGGTCGACCGGGTCGTCTTCGGCCCCACCGCGCCGGGCCTCTATCCGATGCTCTACGCATCGACCGGCTTCCTGCGGATTCGTGCCGAGGTCCTCCATCGGATGATCGACGAGCTGAGGCTCCCCCTCTGCCACTGGGGCACCGTCAAGGGGATCTATCCGTTCTTCCTGCCCCTCTGCGTCCCCGACGGCCGCGGCGGGACGCGGTACCTCACCGAGGACTACAGCTTCTCCCACCGCCTCCACCAGATCGGCGTCACCCCGATGGCCGACACGACGATCAAGCTCTACCACTTCGGCAAGTACGGATTCAGCTTCGAGGACCTCGGCCCGAAGCAGACCATCGTCACCTGCACGATCGACATCGATTATGCCGAGGGCGAGGATCGGCCGTGATCAGCGTACGGTGGTCAGTTGATCGCCGAGGTAATCCAGCTTCGGGATGACGGCCTCGGCCGACCTCCGGCCGCTGCGGGCGATCGCCGTGCCCTCGGTCTGGGCTTCCTGGACGAGCTCCGACAGGGTCGTGAACAGGCCGTTGGGGATGTAGATCTTGGCGGTATTGGTCTCCTGATCCTCGACCTGGCGGGCCGTCTCGAGTCCCCGCTCGACCTTATCGGCATGCGCCCCGCCCAGGTTGAGGATATGCCGATCCCGCCGGATCGCCGCATTGATGGTCCCGGCCTGTAGTTGGCCCTTCGCCGTGCCCAGCTCGGCGGTCAGTCCATCGATCGCGACGGCCGTCCGGCCGGCGAGCCGTGCGCCGGCGGCCTCGACCTCGCGATCGGAGTTCCCGAGCGATTGGAGCGTCGTGGCCTGGATCGTCACGACCTGGACGTAAGCCGCGCCGAGCTGTTGCGGAGTCGGCTTGGCCCCGGTGGGCCGGGGTGCGACAGGCACCGGATTGGTCGGGGACGTTCCGGCGAGCAGCATCCGCCCCTCGAGGGCTTCGACGACCGGTCCGATCGACCGATGGCGTCGATTACAGCGAAAGTATGCGAGGTGCCGGAGCCAGGATGTCCCGGGATGCGCTCGGGACCAGGATCGAGCCGCCATGAGATCGCCTCCTTACGAGCGTGCCGTGACGCACCGGTCGAATTCACGATCCGAAAGCCTACCACACTCCGGCACGATCCCGGATCTTCGGCCGAAGCTTCGCGCCACGACCCCGGCATAAGCGATCCTTGCCGATCTGCCCGACGGCCCCGTCGCTCCAGACGCTCCATGATTGACTCGGGCAGACCCGGCCTCGTATGATGCGTGTCCGAGCTTTGTGTCGCAAAGTTGGCCGGAGCAAGCGATCCTTGGGACCGGCGGGCGCCTGAGAAGCGGTGTCGTCATCCGAGAGGAAACACGGTCGTCGTCGAGGCGCGGCCGGGGGAGGATCGGGCCATGAACCGTCTGAATCTCGGGCCGGTATTCGAGTGGGAATTGCGGCGGGAGTCGCGGCAGGCGTGGGCCTACGCGGCGAGGTCGGCGCTGGTGGGCGGACTGCTGACCGGCCTGACGGTGGCCTGGTGGGCGGTGACGTCTCAAGCGGACGCGAGCGCCCCGAGGACGATGGCGCGTGTCGGCGAGGGTTTCTTCATCGCGATCGCCCTGGCGCAGATCTCGATGGTTCTGCTGGCCGCGCCGGCGGCAACGGCCGGCACGTTCGGGACGGAGCACGCGCGGGGGCACGTCCGCCAGATGCTGATCACGGAGGTAGGTGCCCTCGGAATCGTATTCGGTACCCTGGCCGCGCGGTTGCTGCCCGTGCTGGGAGGGGTCTTCTGCGTCGTGCCGGTCCTGGCGGTGACCGGCCATCTCGGCGGCGTCCCGTCGGATGCGCTGGTCGACCTGGTGGCCGTCACGGTCGGTAGCGCGGTGCTGGGGTGCAGCCTGGCCCTGGCGGTGTCGGTCGGGGCGCGGAGGACCCACGAGGTGCTCGTGGCGACTTATGTCCTGCTGGTGGCGTGGGTGCTCGGGTACCCGATCCTGTTCACGATCCGGATGACGGCGGCCGGTCGATTGATCCCCGGCTCGTGGCTGCGATGGTTCCTGGAGATCAATCCGTTCTGGCTCGCGCTGGAGCCGGTCATCCAGCCCGGATCGTCGCGGACGGGCGCGGCCTGGGCCTTCCTGGGCGGGACGCTCGTCCTGTCGGCGGCGATGGGATTCCTGGCCTCGTGGCGGCTGAGGCCGGCGGCCCTGGCGGATGAGCGGCCGGCGATCCGATGGTCCTTGACTCGGTCCCTTTCCAGGCTCGGATCGCGGTCGATGCTCGATTCCCATCCGGTCTACTGGCGCGAATGCTGTCTCCGGCGGTCGTCGTCCTGGATCGGCCTGCTCTGGTGGCTTTACGTCGCGGGGGCTGTCCTCTTCACGGCACTCGCGGCGAGCGAGTGCATGATGAATGGCTCGCGGAAGGCGCCTGGGTGGGCCCGTTCAATGGCTTCCAGTGCGCGGTCGGCCTGATCTTGCTGAGCCTGGTCACTCCGGCGGCGCTGGCCGAAGAGCGGGCTCGCGGCAGCCTTGAGATCTTGCTATCCACGCCGCTCTCGACGAGGAGCCTCGTGCTGGGCAAATGGCTGGCCCGCTACCGGGTAGTGCCCTGGCTGGCCCTCCTGCCGGGAGTCCTGGCCGTCGTGCAAGCGATCCCGACGGGGCGATGGATCGGAGTCCCACTGGCGATCGGCACGGTCCTGGCCCACGGCGCGGCGGTGACGAGCCTGGGGATCGCCCTGGCGACCTGGGTGCCCCGGCTCGACCGCGCCGTGACGCTATCGGCCGCCGCCTCGGTGTTCGTCACCGTCGCCTGGGTCCCGCTGATGACCCTGATCTTCCTGGGCCACAGGGACCTCAGCATGGGCATGGCCGCGGCTAGTCCGCTCTTCGGGCTCGGCGTGCTCACGGCGGCGATCGCGGACGCTTCGCCGACGGATTGGCCCCTGCGCGTCGGCTGGGCCCTGTCCTGGGTGCTCTTCTTCGGCATGGCGGCCCTCGGCTTGCTCCTGGCGACCCTCGCGACCTTCGATCGCTCCCTGGGCCGGATTTCCCCGCGCGGGGATTCCGCGACGGAACCCGCTCAAGGGTGCCGATGTGATCGCTTGCCCGGAGGGGGCCTTGAACGCTTGATTCGGCGACGCGTGGTTGAGCGCGGCCCCTACACAAGCCCGCCCGAAGAGGGTATCGGCTCCGACCCCTCGAGGTGCCGTCCGCGCATGTCCCGTTAGATCAGCAGAGGCCCGACCTCCCTACGCCTCAGGTGAGATTTCTCCCCCCAGGCTCGCGAGCAGGAACTTCCCAAGATCCACGGCCTGGATCTCGAATTCGGTCATCTTCTCATCGCAACACTCGTGATCGAGGAAGACGATCGGATATTCTCCACGCTCGTCGGGGTGGCGCGTGTCGAAACAGTATTCGTTGCCGTCGTCGGTTCCCAGGACGGCGATCAAGAACGGAGGGGCGTGGCCCCGGTACCGTTGGTTGACCGTGACGATGTCCTCGCCGCCCGCGTCCAATCCGTCCACCCACACCCAGTAGAGCCCATACTCCCTGTCTCTCGGGTCCGTCGTCGTGACCAGCTTTCGGTAGCTCGGAGGGAGCGAAATCCCGAGTCCCTCCTCCGCGGCCACGACGTGCTCCTCCGACGTCCGGGGACCATCAACCCTCCCGGATTCGTCCCCATCAAAGCCATTCAGCATGCGTTTGAAGGAACTCACCGCGGGATCGCTCAGACGTTCGATATACCTGTCGATCGCATTCATGTTGCAACCTCGACGTGAAATGTCCGATATGCAAGATTCTACCGCTTCTGGAGCGGCTCCAGCGGGATCGTGCCGAGGTCCAGCGGCTGGTCGCTGCGACCGTCGGCCATCACCCGAACGATCACCTCGCGACGGGCCGACGCGAGCGGGGTATGGCTCCTCATAAAACCGCGCGGGTCGCGCGATGGCTCGTTCACCACGAAAATCAGGTCATAGGTACCGGCCTCCACGTCCTCGACCCGGAACGATCCATCTTTGTTGAGCAACACGGCGTAGGACGACGGCATGGATCGTGTCCCGCTCAGCTTCTGCATCGTCACGGCGAGCGAGCGGACGGCACCGGGCCTGGCGATCAGCGAGTTGTCGCTCTGGATCCAGTCGACTTTGGCGGCGATCTCGGCCGGGGCGGTCAGCTTGCCGACGATCGGCCGGCCCATGCCGCCGAGAGTCAGGCGGGTCGTCTTGCTGGCGGACACATGCACTCGAGTGGACGGACTGTGGTAGATCGTCTGGATCGATCGCGACGACGTGACCACGATATCCCGCGCACATCGACCGCGCCCGGCCTGACCCGCTCGAAGACGAATCGCCCCTCGGTGTCAGTCTTGCCCTCGCCGCTCCACCAGGGGATCGTCCTCGGGGTATCCCCGTGCTCCATGTAAGAGAGGCTCACCGGCAGGCCGGCCCCCGGTCGGTTGCCGACCCGGAGCACGCCCTCGACCCGTCCCCACGGCCGGGTCGTCAGGTCGAAGGTCGACGGCGGACTCGTGTCGATCGTCTGCTGTGCGAAGCCACGGTCGTGAAGTGCAAGGATCGTGAATGGCGGCTCCTGCGACGGGAACGCGAATCGGCCGTCGGCGCCCGCCTTGACGACGCGGTGCTGGACGCTCTCCGGCGGCCGGCCATTGTTGATGAACGCCGGCTGCGACGGCGAGACCAGCACGACGTCGGCCCCGACAAGTGGCGCGCCGTCGGGCAGGCGGACGATGCCCGAGATCCCTGCGTCCTTCTGGAGAACAAAGTTGACGACCGGCTCGTCCTCGTCGTCGTGGATCACTCGCGAGACCCCCGGCATGTATCCGTCGGCCTCGATCCGGATGCGCCGCCCCTCCTTTCGCAAGGCATCATCGAACCGGATCTCGTAGCGGCCCCGAGCCATCGTCCGGGACCGGTTGCGCTCCCAGTACGTCGAGGCGCCCTTGCCGCTCTCCATCCCGGGCACCAGGAGGAACGACGGGATGGCGTGACGGGTCTCGGCATCGACGACCGTCCCGCGCACCTTCAAGGGCTTGATCAGGGTGATCGCAATCGCGTCGTCCGTCGGTGCGATCTCCAGTCCACGAACCGAGAGATATCCTTCGAGGGCGACGTTCATCGAGACCACATCGAGCGGGGCGTCCTCCCATCGGAAGGCTCCCTCGTCGTCGGTTTCCGTCCGCCCGGAGAGCGTGTGCTCCTTGCGCCAGGCGTTGACAAACACGTTCACGCCCGCCAGCGGTTCGCCATGGCGATCGACGACGCGGCCTCGGATCGTCCGGCCTTTCCCGAGGCGGAACTCGACCGGCGGCAGGTCCGGGTGCAGGTTGACTGCCTTCATGTCGGGCCCATACCACCGGGCCTGGACCGTGAGGTTCGCCGCCCTCGGCTTGATATGCGTGAACCGGAATCGGCCGTCGCCATCCGTCCTCATAAGGGAAGTCGCCGTCCGAAGCGTGCATCGGCGTCAGGAGGACCCGGGCGCCCCAGATCGGCTGTCCGGCCGCGTTGACGACCCGCCCGGCCAGGTCCACTCCCCGGGGGAGTACCGTGACGCCCTCGCGACGGATGAGCTCCGCCGTCTTGTCGCTCGACAAGTCCACGCGCTGAAAGTCGGGATGGATGAACTGGAATGTGACCCGCGCGGGCTCGATCTCTGCCGGCAACGAGTCCCATCGCCATCGTCCCTGTCCGTCGGTCCGGACAGCGACAGGGTCCACGAACTCCTCACGGTTGGGCGGCGCGTTCGCCGTAGTCCTCGTCCAGATCATGGGCTTGACCTCGACCCCCTCGATCGGCCGGCCCTGCTCGTCGCGCACGATGCCGCCGACCGTCTCCATGGGGACCATCGCCAGCGTGTACGACGCGGGGATGTCCTCCGCGACCGCCGGCCGCCGCATGTAGGCCCGTATCGGGGCAAAGCCCGGCTTGAGAGCGAGCACATCCATGTAATTCGGCGGAGGAGTGGGGATCGCGATCTCCGCTCGTCCCGATTCGTCCGTGGTCGTTCGGCCCGTGTCCTTGCCCTCGACCTGGATGACCAGGGCGACTCCCGCAATCGGCCTTCCGCCCCGTTTCTCCACGACCCGGAAATCGATCGAGCCCACGGGGCGACCCGACGCGGGGATCTCCGGTCCAGCGGCCGTGCGCCGGTCTTTCGATTGCACCGTGGTCTTGACATCCTGGCCATCGCGAGCGAGAGAGTAGGGGAGGGTTGTCAGCAGCACCACACTCGTGGCGAGGATGATCGCACTGGCCGCGACGAAGGACGCCGCCAGCTTGATCCTCGCGAGGATCATGGCGCGGAATACCCCGTCGGCCAGTTCCGCGACCGACGCCGAGGCCGTGGTGGCGACCGCGCGAGCGGTCGCCGCCCGGCCCAGGGTGGCGACCGTCCCGGCGATCCAGGAAAAGGGGACTGCCGCTGAAGCCAGGTCGGAGGCGATCAGCCCGGCGGATGGCGACACCCCGCGACGGGCCAGACGCGACTTGAGCTTCTCGCGCGCCCGGTCGAGCCGACCGCGGACGGAACCCTCGGTGCATCGGAGCCGCCTCGCCGCCTGCTCGTGCGTCTGGCCCTCCAGGTAGCAGAGCACGACAGGCCGTCGATACTTCTCCGGCAGCCGGCCGATCTCCTCGTCGAGGATGCAACGCAGCTCGTGACGCTCGATGTCGGAGGCGGATGTAACGGCCTCGGGCCGTGCGCCTTTGCGTTCCTCGCCCGGCCGTCGGGCCGATCGGGCCCGGATCCGCGCCGCGACCCGGTAGGCGACGCCGTGCAGCCAGGGTCCTAGCGGGTCGGCGTCGCGGAGCGAGCCGGCCCGGCGCAGGAGCACAAGGAACGTCGCCTGGAAGGCGTCCTCGACGTCGCGGGCGTCGAAGAGCAGGCGACGGCAGACGCCCAGGACCATCGGCCCATGCCGCGTCACCAGGGCCTCGAACGCCGACTCATCGCCCGACGTCGCGAATTGACGCAGCAGTTGCCCTTCGGTGAGCCCCGTGGCGGACCCGTGGTTGAAGACGCGGTCGATGCTCCGCAGGACCGCCCCGTGAATCGCGCTCGCCATGATCGTCGCCCCCGCTCGAGTTGCGCCCCCATCTCACCATGGATACTGCGTCGAGATCGAGGGGCTCCATGGTTTTTCCCAGAAATCTCGCGGATCGCGCCCGTTGGAGTTCCGGCTTCAGCCGGTCCGGGTCGCGAGCAGACGCCGCCTGAAGGCGGAACACCAGCGGCCCTGTGTGATCCCGTGGTTGGAGTTCCGGCTTCAGCCAGTCCGGGTCGCGGAGCCTCCTCCGGACCGGTTGAGGGTTGCAACGGCCGGTCGGCTCGGCGGAAAATGTGGCATCGATTCCGACGGGCGAAACGGTCGCCCGCCTCGATCGCATTGCCCTCGAGTCAGGTCAGGTGTGCCGATGAAGCTCCGGAGTGGCGTCGTACTTTTCCTGGTCGCCTTCGCGATGGTACCGCTCTCGATGGTCGTGCGGGCCAAGGACGTGCCGGTCGGCCAGCGATGGTGGTCGCACGTCCTGGCGCTGGCCGATGACAAGCTCGAAGGCCGAAACACCGGCACCGAAGGGCACCGCAAGGCGGCCGCTTACGTGGCCGGCGAATTCGAGCGGGCCGGCCTCAAGCCCGCCGGGACCGAGGGCTATCTCCAGCCGGTCCGGCTCACGTCCCGCGAGATCGACGAGGCCCACTCGAGCCTGACGCTGATCCGCACGAGCGGCTCGGAGCCGCTCGTCCTGGGCCGAGACGCGATCATCAGCTCGCGAGTCGAACCGGCCCCGACGTTGGAGGCCGAGCTGGTGTTCGCCGGCTACGGCCTGAGCATCCCCGAGGCGCATCACGACGACTTCGACGGCCTCGACGTCCGCGGCAAGCTGGTCGTATTCCTCTCGGGAGCACCCACATCGATCCCGGGGCCGCTGGCCGCGCACATGCAGTCGGGCGCCGAGCGTGCCATGCTGTTGAAGCGCCTCGGTGCCGTCGGCATGGTGAACATCGCCAACCCCAAGAACATGGACATCCCATGGGAGCGTTCGTCGCTGGCCCGGTTCATGCCGTCGATGACGCTGGCCGACCCGTCGATGGATGAGACCCGGGGCCTGAAGCTGGCCGTCACGTTCAACCCGGCGCACGCCGACAAGCTCTTCGCCGGCTCGGGCCACACCTTCCGCGAGGTCCTCGACGCGGCCGACGCGAACAAGCCCCTGCCGCACTTCGCGATCCCCGGGACCCTCAAGGCGACCGCCGCGGTGAAGCGTGCCGACGTGGTCTCGCAGAACGTCGTGGCGATGCTGCCGGGGACCGACCCGAAGCTCAAGGATGAATACGTGGTCTTCACGGCGCACCTCGATCACCTGGGCATCGGCAAGCCGATCAACGGCGACGCGATCTACAACGGGGCGATGGACAACGCCTCCGGCATCGCGACCATGCTCGACGTCGCGGCGATGATGAAGGAGGCCGGCACGAAGCTGCGCCGATCGGTGCTATTCGTCGCCGTGACGGGCGAGGAGAAGGGCCTGCTCGGCTCGCGGTTCTTCGCCCATTCGCCGACCGTGCCCTCCCGGAGCATCGTGGCCGACATCAACACCGACATGTTCCTGCCGCTCTTCCCGATGAAGTCGCTGACGATCTACGGACTCGACGAGTCGGACCTGGGCGCCGTCGCCTCGGCCGCGGCGCTCTCGCTGGGCATCAAGCCGCAGGGCGACCCCGAGCCCAAGCGGAACGTCTTCGTCCGCAGCGACCAGTACAGCTTCATCCGTCGCGGCATCCCGGCGCTGGCGCTCAAGGTCGGCTTCGATAAGGGCTCCCCCGAGGAGAAGATCGCCAAGAACTGGCTGACCGAACGCTACCATGCCCCCTCGGACGACGTGAATCAGCCGGTGGATAAACTGGCCGCCGCCACGTTCGACCGGGTCGTCGCCAAGCTGCTCGAAGCGCGTCGCCAACCTGGACGATCGCCCGCGCTGGAAGGACACGTCGTTCTTCAAGCGATTCGCCGAATGAGGGATGTTCGGCAGGGCGTGGCAATCACCATCATCTGACCACGGTCGTCGGCGTTCGGCAATCACCATCACGTGACCACGGTCGTGAGACCGTGGTTCGCACGGGGCGCAGCCCTCCAGCCTCGCACGTGAGTGCGATCTCCGCCCCGGATCGGGCTGACGCCCGAGATGTACCGTTGAAAGTCAAGAGCCGTCGGCCGTGATGACGGCCAGCGATTCCGATCTCTCGGGGCGCACACTGAACGGTCCCGCGAATCCTTCCCGTGGCGAGATTGCAGGCAAGCACTCTCCGGAGGTCGTCCGCGTGCTGACTACTCTTACGACCGCAAGATCGCCGGTGGCTATTCATGCCCTCGATTTCGCCGAGCGACAGCGTTGCGGCCTGATGACCACGCCCTCCCCAAGATCACGGATCATTGCCATGGGGGCCTCTTGCCGATTCCGGCGAAGCCGCACGGTCGGTCCTACCTCGTCGTGGGTGACGCCCGAGTCGGCATCATACCGGTATCGCACGCGGTCAACGGGTCCCTCTTACGGGTTCCTCTTCTCTGCTCCGGGGAAGTCCGAAGGTCTCGGCCAGGTGAAGCGCCGCGTCGTACAGCGACAGGCGATGGATGGCCGCCCACAGATCCAATGCGTTGCCTCGGACCCCGCAATCCGCCCGGAAGCACCGGAACGCGCCCTTGCCCAGATGGACCGAGAAGGTCCGGTCCGGGGCCCCGGGGTGGCTATGCAGCGGACAGGGACCGCGGCGTTGCTGGCCATCGCCGCGCATCCGGTCCAAGATACCCAGATGTGTAAGCACCTTTTCGATAGTAATCTGTTGGCGCAAGAATGCGAAATCGACCCGGGGCGGCGCCGTGCCCGGTGCCGTCGTGGTCTTGACAGGATCCGCCGCCGGACCTACGCTCGGGGTGGCCGGGGTGACCACTTTCTCCGCGGGCATGTCCCGCTTGTGGCCCTCGGCCTCCTCGTTGATGGCCGGCGCCGACCCGGTGCCGTGATCGCCGGCGGTGGACGTCTCCTCGGCGCCCTCCCAGGCGTGATGCTTCGCGTCGAAGGGACGATCGGACTTCCAGACGGCGAAGACCAGGTGGAGCAGCTTGCGCATGCAATGGCCCATCGCGACATCGCCCCGCTTGCCTTTGGCCCTCAGGCGGCGATAGAGCGGGGCGACGGCGGGGTTACAGCGAATCGCCGTCCGCGCCGCATTCCAGAGGTAGCTGCGCACCAGATCGTTGCCCTTGAACGACATGCGCATCGTGCCGGGGGGCAAGGGATGGCCCTTCTTGTCAACCCCCGATCGGTTCTCCTCGGGAAAGGCCCGAAATAGCCGACGACCTGGTAGGGCGTCTGGAAGCGGTCGATGTCGACGATCTTGGCGACCAGGACCGCAGCCGTGGCCGCGCCGATGCCGGGGATGGTGACGACCTGGGCATGAGGCGAGGCGGGCAAGGCGGCGAAGGTGGTGGTCAACGACTTCCG
Organism: uncultured Planctomycetota bacterium; assembly: GCA_963777695.1. Taxonomy (GTDB): domain Bacteria; phylum Planctomycetota; class Planctomycetia; order Isosphaerales; family Isosphaeraceae; genus CAVZRC01. The sequence goes on along the minus strand of CAVZRC010000004.1, from coordinate 1,657,916 downwards.
CATGGCCTTCTCGGCGCCCTGGCAGTGCCGGACCTGGGCCACGAGATCGCCGACGAGGGCCTCGGCCACCGGCCCGCGCAGCGACGCGACCGATTGCCCGGCGGCCTGATACACGGCCTGGGCTTTCTCGTCGGCGAGATGGGGGATCTCCTCGAGGGAAGCGAGGTCAGCCGCGGCGATGCGCTCGGCGGTGGGATATCGGCCCAGCAAGTGCAAGGCCCATCCGACGGCGATGTCGTCGGTCAAGGTGGCGAGCTCGGGGAAGGTGCGGGCCAGGAGGTTGTGGAGTCGGTTGACGGCCTGGGTGGTCTGCTTGACCTGGGCCTGCAAGCGACCGGCGACCTCGCGCAACAGGTCCATCTCGGGCGAGGAGGCCGGCGTGGCGTCGGGCTGCTCGACGATGGCGAATCGGGCCATGGCCTGGCTCTCGGTGTCGTCGGTGGTGCGCTTGGGGAAGTGCGCTTCTGGTAATCCTTGTTGCGCTTGGGCTCGCCGATGGAGAGAGTCATGGGGAGCTTGAGGCCGCGGAGGAAATGCTCGAGATTGGTGGCGTATTGTCCGGCGGCATCGATGCGCACGTGGAAGTGCGCATTTGGGTTTTGCTCATGCAATTGCATCAGCTTATCCTTGAGGGACTGATACCCGGCGTGGTTTTCGAGGACGGTGATCGGCCGGGCGGCCGGTTGGCGATCGGGCCCGAGGAAGGAGACACGATGACCGTATCGCGCGGTGTCGATGCCGACGCCGATGCGGTCGAGGGACAGGGTGATGGACATGGACGACCTCCGGAGACCAGGGACATCGTGTATGACGAGTGCCGAAGGGGGAGGCGTGAGTCTCCTCCGGGGATCTTGGGTAAGGTAATCCTTGTGATAAGCGGTCCAGGCCGCATGATGTACCTATGCCTTGAGCCCAAGCCGAAGGGACCAATCTCGGGCAAGAGGTCGAAGCCTCAGGTTGGTGAAAGATCTCCCCACGACACTGCCAGCAGTATGACAGCCCAACTGCCGACGATGAAACATACAAGGTTGGAGGACCTTCGTCCCGTCCGAACCACGGTCCCACGACCGTGGTCACTCGAACGCGGTGCATTCGATGCCAACTCAACAATTAGATGCAGGTGAGATCATGACGTTTCTTAGAAAGATACTGCCGATGCTGGTCGCCTTCGCGATGGTGCCGCTTTCGCTCGTCGTTCGGGCCGCGGACGCGCCGGACGGCCAGCGATGGTGGTCGCATGTCCTGGCCCTGGCCGACGACAAGCTCGAAGGCCGCGGCACCGGCAGTGAAGGGCACCGCAAGGCGGCCGAGTATGTCGCCCGCGAGTTCGAGCGATCCGGCCTCAAGCCGGCCGGCCCCGAGGGCTATCTCCAGACGGTGCGGTTGACCTCCCGGTCGATCGACGAGGACCACTCGAGCCTGGCATTGATCCGCGAGGCCGGCATGGTACCGCTGGCCCTCGGCCCGGAGGCGACCATCAACTTGCGGGTCGATCCGGCCCCGAAGGTGGACGCCGAGCTGGTCTTCGCCGGCTACGGCCTGACGATCCTCGAGGCGCATCACGACGACTTCGCCGGCCTGGACGTCCGCGGCAAGCTGGTCGTGGTCCTCTCCGGGGCGCCGGCTTCGATCCCGGGACCACTGGCCTCGCACATGCAGTCGGCGGGCGAGCGTGCCGCGTTGCTGAGGCGCGTCGGGGCCGTCGGCATGGTGAGCATCCCCAACCCGAAGACCCTGGATATCCCCTGGGAGCGGTTCGCGCTCGCGCGGTTCATCCCGGCGATGGCGCTGGCCGACCCGGCGATGGACGAGGCGCGGGGCCTGAAGCTGGCCGTCACGATCAACCCGGCGCACGCCGACAAGCTCTTCGCCGGCTCGGGCCATACCTTCCGCGAGATCCTCGACGCGGCCGACTCCGGCAAGCCCCTGCCGCACTTCGCGATCCCGGCCCGGCTCGCGGCGACGGTCGCGGTCAAGCGGTCGGACGTGGTCTCGGAGAACGTCGTGGCCGTCCTGCCCGGGACCGACCCGAAGCTCAAGGACGAGTACGTCGCCTTCACGGGGCATCTCGACCACCTGGGCATCGGCGAGCCGATCAAGGGTGACGCGATCTACAACGGGGCGATGGACAACGCCTCCGGCGTCGCCGCGCTGCTCGACGTCGCGGCCATGCTGAAGGAGCGCGGCACGAAGCTGCGCCGATCGGTGTTATTCATCGCCGTGACGGCCGAGGAGAAGGGCCTGCTCGGCTCGCGATTCTTCGCGCAATCGCCGACGGTGGACGCGAGGCGGATCGTGGCCGACATCAACACCGACATGTTCCTGCCGCTCTACCCGTTCAAGAAGCTGACGATCTTCGGCCTCGACGAGTCCGACCTGGGCGGCGACACAGCGGCCGTGGCCGATTCGCTGGGCGTGATCCCCCGTCCTGACCCGATGCCGGAGCGGAATATCTTCATCCGCAGCGATCAGTACAGCTTCATCCGTCGCGGCATCCCGTCGGTGATGCTGATGGTCGGCTTCGACAAGGACACGCCGGAAGAACAGACGGTGCTGCGATGGCTCAAGGAGCGGTATCACGCGCCGTCCGACGACGTGGCCCAGCCGGTGGACAAGAAGGCCGCCGGCGAGTTCGACGTGCTGGTCGCCAAGCTCCTCGAGCGTGTCGCCAACCGCGACGATCGCCCGCGATGGAAGGATACGTCGTTCTTCAAGCGGTTCGCGGAGTAGAGTGCATCACCAATGATCTGATACGAGCCCGAAGCGCAAGCGAGTGCATGCTTTCCGGGGATTCACTCGCTTGCGCGTCGGGCTCGTAGGAGTCCGCTTCATGTCGAGCCTTGCGCAAACCGATCGTGAAGCGCTCTAGCCCGGGACAGTCCCCCCTCCGCTTGTCAGACCGCGTCGCTCTTCGACGTGAAGTGGAAGTCGCGGGCCCGGATCCCCGGGACGAGCATCGGGAAGAATTCGCTGCCGGCCGGGGTCGCGACGCTCGTCGCCTCGAGGTTCTTCAGGAGGTTCGACCGGGCTATCGTTGAACCGGAAGTTCGTGACCGGATGCACGACCTTGCCCTTCTCGACGAGCCAGACGCCGTCGCGGGTCAGGCCGGTGACCATGACGGTCCGAGGGTTGACGTAGCGGATGTACCAGAACCGCGTGACGAGCAAGGCCCGCTCGGTCTCGGCGATCAGCGCGTCGAGCGACTTCTCCGATCCTTCCATGGACAGGCCGCCGGAGAGCGGGACCGGCTCGACCTTGGTCTTGTTCGCCCAGTAACGGTCGACGGCGAGCGTCCGGACGACGCCGTTTTCGATCCAGGCGGTCTTGCGGGTGGGGAGCCCGACGTTCGACTGACCGCCGAGGAAGCCCCCCGGTGCCCAGGGCATGCCCGGATTGCGCGGGTTGAAGGGGTCGGATCGCAGGGTGACGCCGTCGGCGAAGAGCTTCTCGCCGATCCGGTTGCCGCCGCCGGGCTTCGACAGGAAGCTGCGGCCTTCGTCGGCGGCACGGGCGTCGAGCGAGAAGGTCAGCCACATCAGCAGATCGGCGACGGCCGCGGGCTCGAGGATGACGGTGTAGGCGCCCGGCGGCAGCTCGCGGGCGTGTGCCGACGTCTCCGCCTTGAGTGCCGCGCGGCCGGCGAGGGCGGCCGGGTCGATGTCCGATAGCCGTGGCGAGCTGAGCCGGGCATAACCCGAGCCGGTCCCGTCGGCGGTGCGCATCGTGGAGGAGTATTCGGCGGCGGTCGCCCGATGGAACCCGAAGTTCCCCTTCTTGTTCGGCGATCGCCAACCATCGTGCGCCGTTCTCGAAGAAGCCCGAGGCGTCGAGCCCCCGCCCTCGGGCGCGGTCGAGCGCCGCCTTGACGCCGTCGCGACGCGCGGACGGGTCCCGCGGTCGCGGTGGCCTCGTCGAAGGCGGGGATCGTCGGATAATGCTGCGGGCCGAGGCCCTCGACCTGCTCCGGATCCGGCCGTGCCGCGGCCATCAGGGCCTCGCTCCGGCCCACGGCATCGCGGAGCAACGACTCGTCGAGCTCGTCGGTCGTCGTCGAGCCGCTCCGGCCCCCTTCGCGGCTGGTGATCCCGACCGTCAGGGTCCGGAGCATGCCGGAGGTCGTGATCTCGTTGGCGGCGAACCGGGTGTGCCCGGCCTCCGACTGCCGGAGCGTCACCTCGCACTCGCCGGCCCGGGAGAACGAGAGGATCCGGTCGGTGAGGGCTCGAGCCTGATCGCTGGTCCAGCTCATTTCAAGAAGTCCTCAAAACGTTGATCCGTCGGAACCTCGACGGCGCACACCCGTGGCTCATGGCGTTGATCTGGGGGGGCTGCCCCTTGCCGTCGCGGTTGAGGCCGACGTTCTCCCACAGCGCCTGGCCGCCGATCCCGTCGCAGGACGCCCAGAAATCCGGCGTGCGGCTCTGGTAGGCGACGTCGGCGATCATGCCCCGGACCTTACCCCCCTTGATCTCCCAGAACGCGTCGCCGCCGAACTGGAAGTTGTACCGCTGCTGGTCGATCGACCACGAGCCCCGGCCGTCGATCAGGATGCCGTCCTCGATCCCGCCGACCAGGTCGTCGAGGCTCACGGGCTTCTCCGACGGCTCGAGCCAGACGTTGGGCATCCGCTGGAACGGGACCGAGGCGTACGAGTCGGCGTAGCAGCAGCCCATCGACTCCGACTGGCCGATCAGGTGGGCCTGGTCGCGGATCGTCTGATAGCCGACGAAGATCCCCGCCTTGATGATCGGGAACTGGCGGGTCTTGACGCCGTCGTCGTCATAGCCGCAGGTCGAGAGGCTCTCGGGCCGGGTGCGGTCGCCGTTGAAGTTGACGATCTCCGAGCCGACGCGGAACTTGCCCAGCTTGTCCGGCGTCAGGAACGAGGTGCCGGCATAGTTGGCCTCGTAGCCGAGGGCGCGATCGAGCTCGGTGGAGTGGCCGATCGACTCGTGGATCGTCAGCGCCCAGGTGGGTCGGCAGGATGACGAGGTCCTTGACGCCGGGCGAGACCGAGGGCGCCGAGAGTGCTCGACGGCCTGCTCGGCGACCCGACGCGCCTGGCTGAGCATGTAGGCCCGCTCGACCGCCTCGTAGCCGGCGGCGACGGCATTCGGCCGATAGGTGCGCGACTTGACCTTGCGGGCGGCCTGGACGGCCGTCACGGTGAACTCGGGCGCGATCTGGTAGACGTGCTGCTCGATGACGCTCCCCTCGGTCGAGACGAAGAACCGGTCCTCGAGCCGGGCGCTGATCGACGCCATCACCGAGAACACCCCCTCGACCTTCCGCGCCTCGGCGGCCACCTCGCGGAGCAATTCGAGCGACTGCTCGATCGGCACCGATAAGGGGTCGGTGACGACCTTGGTCCGGTAGGTGTCGCGGTAAGTGGGCGTCGCCGCCAGTCGGATCGGCGCCGTGCGGAGCGGGGCATTGGCGCGTGGCGATCTCGACGGCCTCGGCGGCGGCGCGGGCGATGGCCTCGCGCGTCACCTCGTGCGAGGCCGAGAACCCCCAGGCGCCGTCGGCCAGCACGCGGAGCCCGAAGCCGAACGAGCCGACGTCGGAGACCGAGGGGACCTCGACCGGCTTGCCCGTCGCGCGGTCGGCCTGGACGCGCAGGTCCACGTCACGGCTCCGATAGCGGTTGATCCGGATGTCGGCGTAGCTCGCCCCGAGCGACCGGGCCCGCTCCATCGCGAAGGCACCGAGTTCGCCCAACTGGTCCGGATCGAACGCCGCCGCGGCGCCCGAGACCTCGGACCACCCGCCGGCGCCCAGCGCCGTCCAGACCGCCGCGCCGGCCCCGCATCGACCGAGGAATGCCCGTCGAGACTCCATCGCGGACGCCTCCTTCTCGGAATGGAACGATAGGGGACGAGCCCGTCGTCTCGGTCTACCCTGCAACCGCAACACATTAGCACGCCCGCTCCGGGTGTGCAACGGCCCGCCCACGGCCGGTCATGGCACGATCTTGAGGATCCGGTCGTTGCTGCTGTCGGCGATGTAGACGATCCCGCCCGACCCGACGGTCACCCCATGAGGCTGGCTGAGCTCGGCCTCCGCGGGCGGACCTCCCAGCCCCGTTGCCCCCTTCTTCCCCGTGCCGGCGACGTTCCGGATCGTCCCATCCTCGGGCCGATACACGCGAATGCGATGGTTCTCCGTGTCGGCGATCAGGACGTTCCCCCTCGCGTCGACGCACAGGTGCTTCGGCCCGTTCAACCGCGCAAGCTTCGCGTCGCCGCCGTCGCCCGAGTCACCTGGCTTGCCGGTACCCGCGACCGTGCGGATCTTCCCCGACCGGTCCACGACCCGGAGGGCATGGCCGCCGCGTTCGAGGATGTAGAGGTTGCCCCGGCCGTCGATCGCCACGGCCCTGGGATCGACCAGCGGCGCGGACTTCGCGTCGGCACCGTCAGCGGGCACGCCCTTCTTGCCATTGCCCGCCACCGTCGAGACCATCCCCGTCTTGAGGTCGACGCGACGGACCCGCCGGTTGTCGAGGTCGGCCAGGTCGATGGTCTGCCCGGCCTCGTCGAGCGCGAGGCAATAGATCCCGCCGAACTCGGCCTCGGTGGCCGGCCCGCCATCCCCGGAGAACCCCTTGCGGCCGGTCCCGGCGACGGTCGTCATCCGCCCGGAACGCGCGTCGATCTTGCGGAGCCGGTTATTCCACGTGTCGGTGACGTACACGTCACCATTCCTGGCGACGGCCAGGCTATGCGGCCCGTTCAACTCGGCCCGGGCGGCCGGCCCGCCGTCGCCACCGCTGCCGACGCTCCCCGACCCCGCCACCGTGACCACCAGTCCATCCGGGCCGATCTTGCGGACGCGATGGCCGGTCATCTCGACGAAGAACAACGTCCCCTCGGCGTCGAAGCCGGTGCCGAACGGGGCGACGAGCTTCGCCCGATCGGCCGAGGCCCCGTCGCCGCCGGTCCCGCCCCCGGCGACCAGCACAAGGCGACCGGCCCGGACCGGGTCGTCGAACGCCCCGGTCGTCGCTTGCCACGCGAGGACAACCATCACAATCATGACGTTCATGGTGAATTCCCTCTTTCGATGCACGACGGCCGCCGCGATACCTCGCTCGTCCCGGGACGCCCCGCGAGAACGTCACCCTATCACCGCTCGGGCCTCGATGCAACGATCGGGACCGATCGGACATCGAGCCGGCGACCGCCCGAAATACCGACCCGGGCATTCGATCCGACGAACCTCGAAGCCGAGATCGTAAGCGAGCGAATTTCGGTTGATGCATCGATGATGTCGGCGCCGAACGCGAATTCGGCCGAGGTCCCTCCGAAAAAAAATTTTCGGGGCGAAATATAGAACACGAGTTCGCACCGTCTGCGTGATGTTGTATCGATTGAGATAGAGCGAGGGTCGTCGTGTCAGAGTCCGGACGCGGCGACTAGGACCGCGATGTCGCGGAGCTCGCTTCCTCACGCCGATGCGACCATAACGCCATTGGTAATGCGTCCGAGGTAGGCTCCTCGCGGAAAGGCGCAGAGCTCGCCAAGAAAACGCAGAGAAAAATCCCATGGATCGAGTGATCCCATCGCTTTGGGTCTTCTTTGCGAGCTTTGCGCTCTTCGCGAGGATCCTCCGTCGGGTAGATATCGATCTTCGGCCCCGGATACTCCCGCGTGGATGCGAAGCCCGGCGCGCCTGTCGGCTAATTCCGGACCGTCGGCGGGTGCGGGAATCGCGCCTCGAATTCGGCCACGACCGAGCGGAGCCGATCATCGAGCCTGTCCATGGCCTGGTCGCGGATCTCGGCGGGGACTCCGCCGTAATAGGCCTGGGCGATCCCGCCGGCGATGCAGGCGATGGTATCGGCGTCGCCACCGAGCGAGACCGCGGGGAAATCCGGTGTCAGTTCATTTTCGCGGGAAATCCGGTGTCAGTTCATTTTCGGGGAAATCCGGTGTCAGTTCATTTTCGTGGGGGTGGGGGAAATCCGGTGTCGGGAAATCCGGTGTCAGTTCATTTTCGTGGGGGTGGGGGAAATCCGGTGTCAGTTCATTTTCGGGGGAAATCCGGTGTCAGTTCAGGGGAAATCCGGTGTCAGTTCAGGGGAAATCCTGAAATCCGGTGTCAGTTCATTTTCGGGGAAATCCGGTGTCGCGGGAAATCCGGTGTCAGTTCATTTTCGTGGGGGAAATCCGGTGTCAGTTCATTTTCGGGGAAATCCGGTGTCAGGGGAAATCCGGTGTCAGTTCATTTTCGGGGAAATCCGGTGTCAGTTCAGGAAATCCGGAAATCCGGTGTCAGTTCATTTTCGTGGGGGAAATCCGGTGTCAGTTCATTTTCGGGGAAATCCGGTGTCAGTTCATTTTCGGGGAAATCCGGTGTCAGTTCATTTTCTGTACGATTCGGCCAAAGGCCATTATCCTTGGACCTATGGGACGGCTACCTCGCACGATCGATCATGGCCTCGAGGGAAGGCAAAAAGGGGACATCACGAATTTATTCGTGATGTCCCCTTTTTGTCCGGTGATTCTTAAATTAACCGACCCCTCAATCGTAATGACAGTTAGCTGTGGCATCGCTGTGAAGTCATCAACTCGAAATTCGTACCCGCCTAAGTCTCCCTCTGAGAGGCGCCGGTTCTCGCACTTCACTTCCAGCACATGGGAGTCACCGGAGAAGCGGTCGTCCCAATCCCGGGAAAGCCCCATGTAGACCAACCCGTTAACGTGGATGGTGAGTAGTCGATCCAAGGCGGCAAACGAAAACCAAGGTCTCATCGTTTTGGGATCTACGCCAAAGTCGAGGAGGGCCGAGATAGAGTAATCTTGAAGCTGCATACCATCCTTCTTTCGCTTCATTGACCACCGCAGTAAGACGAGTAAGACGGGGTTGACGAGTAAGACGGGGTCGAGTAAGACGGGGGTCGGGTAAGGAGGTGGCGTTGCCGCCACCCCCTCCCCTACATGGGACTGGGGTCTGGGACTGGGGTCAGACGTATAACAATAAATCCCCTATTCTTTGCAAATTATCCATTTCGCCCTCCGGGTGGTCTCGCAGATCAGATGTAGGACTAACTCGACCAAGATAGAAGATGGGAAGCCTCGGTTAACCTGGCGATTTATATTTATACGTCTGACCCCGTCCTCGGCTGTCCCCTCTTCCACGCCGAATAAATTTATTCGTTATGTCCCCTCTTCCCGCGCCTGACCCTTCGACCAAGCTTCCTCGAACTCCTGACGGCTGATTTCGATAGGATCAAACTGGGCGTCAGATGCGATCTCGTCGAGAGTCGGTAGCGGTTCGAGCGATACCTTTGTTGTTCCAGCTCGCTCGGTTGAACTTGCAAACCCCGCTGTACCATCGGGGAAAATCTCGACTTTACGGATTTCCCACGAATCATTGTCCAATTCGCTATAAAGCCATACTGGCTCGTCTGCGAAATCATGAATCCATTTTACTTTTATGTATCTCATGGTTGCGATCACCTGGATACCGGTGGAACAGGGCCGTGGCCGACGATCCGCCCTGTTAGATCGAGAGGCGCGTCACCTGGAATCACATAAACGCCATTTCGTCCCCTGACCACGTTGAGATCTGAAACGTCGATTTCGACATAGTTGGTGAATCTTCTGCCTTGAAACGGTTGTCCTAGAAACTCACGAGAGAGTTGGGCGGGGGTTTTTGAGCCAGGCGTCAGATCTGAAACGTATTGTCCGTTTCCGTATCGGACGTCGCTTGGGTTGTTCGCTTTTGTCGATGCGTAAAGCTGTTTCGACTTCACAATTCCGTTCATTCCCGCTTCGTCAGTGTAATGGGGGACGAAACGGGGACGGGGGACGAACGGGGACGGACGAAACGGGACGCAGCTAGAATTCGATTCTAGCTGCGTCCCCGTTTCAAGTCCTGCTTGTGCATAGTTCAGACCGATCCCCGGTGTTGAGATGAATCAGCAGAATTTGACTGCTGCCACATGTTGTCTGAAACACCCCAAACAGACAAGCAGTCACTCAACAACTCGTCGATATTTTGATAGAATGTATCCCATTTTGGAGGTGAATTTTTGTCAACCAATTGATAAAGATAAAATCCACCATCTTCCTCATGTATTTCGAGCCATTGAATCTCATTTTTCGCATGAGACGATGGAATCTGACAGCTTGCAGGTAAGGTAAACATCAGTTGTCAGTCAACGGAATGTGGTTATTCCGGCCTCCATTGAATTCGAAGTGTCCGTGCGGTGGTCCTCCCTTATGACCTGCGAGGTCAGAGGGTGTAAAGCGAACCCGTCTCAAACCATCGGCGGAATAAAATGCTCCATCTTTGCCCTGGGTATATCCTTTGCCCAGGAAGTTTTCAGCGTCTGTGAGGAACTGGTTCACGGTTCTCGGCGTTGCGGTAACATTATTCGTGGGATCGGGTTTGAAACTCGGAGCCGGTCGTGGGGTGCCTGTTACAGGATTCGGTCTTCCTGATTTTGGAGCAGCAGTCGCAGGTTGGGCCGGATTCGGGGCCGGACACGCCGTCTTGGCCGCCGCCGCCTCCTCCGAGGCCAACCGGGCCGCCGCCACCTTTGCCGCATTCGCCCGAGCGATCCGGATACTACCAATTGCGCCCGCTGCAAGCGGTATCCCCGCGTCCACTACGGTCCCGGCAATCTCCGATCTCGTCACCGTGGTCACAAACTGCTTGGTCAGCGTCTGCTTCGTTTCGCCGGTGACCATCCCCCGAATGCCAGCGGCGGTGGTATCAACCCCATGCACCACGAGGACCGCGCCAGGAATCGTTCCGGCGACCGTCGGTATCATGGCCGCTCCGCCACCAGTCTCCATCACGCCACCGATGGTCTGCCCGGCCGCCTCAATTCGAGGCGCGACGAAAGCACCCGCGGCTTCGTCAGCGGCCTGATAATACGCGTCAGGGGCATTCGGATTTCCTGTCCACGCCCATCGACGCCAATTCAGAGGGTTCCAACGGCCGCCCCGGTAGCCGCCCGATTGCGGTTGAATGAGGCCGCTCGGGTCGGTCCCATCGACCGGGCTGCTCCCCTCATCGCGATAGATGTTCAGGTCGCCCGCGGCCAGCCCCAGCGGATCGCGCTCGGCCCACCTCCCTTCCGATGCGATCAGGTCGCGATTACGGAAGTCATACCAGCCCGTCACCGTGTCCAGCCTACCACCCTGGTGCAGGTATCGCCAGCCGAAACTGCTCTGGTCGCCGCGCGCGGGTTCCAGCTCGCGTCGGTGATCGTCACCGAGCCGTACGGGTCGTAGAGGTATCGCTCCTGCACCTGGCCTGACGTGTTCACCAGCGACGTGACGTCGTCGTTGGCATCCTGCTGGGCGTAGAGCCGCTGGGTCATCACCCCGCCGCTGTACGTGTCGCGCAGCACCAACTCATCCACATAGCCGGCGCCCCAGACGTACTGCGACGTCACGTTGCTCGTGCCCGTGCCACCCACTCGCTCCTCGATCACCTGGTCCTGGGCCGAGTAGTAGAGGTGGTCGGTCGTCACCTGGGTCAGCTTGACGGCGTCGATGAAGGCGGTGTTGTCGCCGCCGATGCTGTCCAGCCCCAGGAACTCGATCGTATGGCTCCCGGCCGTGACGTTGAACGCAGTTGTTGTGAAGGTGGCGTAATCGGCTCCTCCCGGCTTGAAGATCTCGACCGCCGCGCTGTCGATCAGGACCTCGAAGTTCTGGTCCTGCACCGTCCCGCCGTTGGGCAGGCGCTGGGCCGCGTCGAAGGAGATCCATGTCCGGCCGCATGGCATTCCTCGAGTCGAGCCCGCCCAACAGCCGGGCAATCCGCGGATCACGCCTTGTCCTGATACAAATTAGGACACTGGGGTGCGGCATTCGGTTCGGAGCCTCGACCGGCCTCTCATTCGATGCATGAGCCACCAGTCAACTACAGAATGACCGCATCGAATCGATACGAGCCCGAAGCTCCGGCGAGTGAATTCCAGTGGGATCATCGATCCACTCGCCGGCGCATCGGGCTCGTATGGGCCGTCTGCAATCCAAGCGTTAAGCGCCCTTGCAGAACCTCCCCGTCGATCGGCCTGTCCTTCCTGCCCAAAGATTGGTAAACCCAGTGCCTCTGCGAGGGTATGAAGGTTTCCATTGGTCAATCCTGTGATTTTTTCCGAATAAAAGGTTGCAAGACCTCTGGTCATGATCTCGGTCTCCGAATCCGGTCGTTCCTCGCAAAAGGGGCCGGTTGCAAGAGATGGGAGGAATGGGCAAAAATGGCCATCTTATCGGCTCTGAAAGAAAGCGGGAAGACGTTCGTCAACGAGGGCAAGGCCGAGGAGCTCATCTCGCAAGGACGCCGACTCGACCGGGCGGTCCTGGCGTTCGTGGTGCTCGGGGTCTTGCTGAGGATCGGCCGCTACCTGACCAATTACCCCGTCTGGGGCGATGAAGCCTGCCTGGCGTTGAGCTTCCCTCGTCGCGGGTATCTCGACATGCTCTCGCCGCTGGAATACGGGCAGATCTGCCCGATCCTCTTCCTCTGGGCCGAGTTGACGGCGGTCAAGTTGTTCGGGTTCTCGGAGATGGCGTTGCGGCTCTGTCCGCTCCTGTGCGGGATCGGCAGCGTCTTCCTGTTCCGACGCGTGGCCGGCCGCCTGCTGGAAGGCCCGGCACTACTGCTGGCCATGGCGATCTTCGCCGTGTCCATCCATCCGATCCGCCACAGCGCCGAGGCCAAGCCCTATGCGACCGACTTGCTGGTGGCCCTGGGCATGCTGGCGCTGGCGATCGAGTGGTTCCGGGCGCCCGATCGAACGCGATGGCTCTGGATGCTGGTCGGCTTGACGCCGATCGCGCTGGCGTCGTCCTACCCGGCCGTGATCGTCGCCGGGGGCATCGGACTGGCCATGGCCCCCTCGGTCTGGAGGACTCGCCGATGGGGCCCGCGGATCGCCCTGGCGGCCTTCGCCCTGACGGTGGTGTCAACATTCGGAATCCTCTCGGTCGCGGTGATGCACCACCAGAAGGGCGGCGCGGCCCTGGTGGGTCTCCAGCGATACTGGGCGGAATCCTTCCCGCCCCTGAACTCGCCCATCCGGCTGGCGAGCTGGCTGATCTCGATCCACGCCGGCAGCATGTTCGCGTATCCCTGGGGGGGTAGCCGCGGGGCCAGCGTCGGGACGCTGATCCTCGTGCTGATCGCCGGAGTGGTCCTCTGGCGGCGGGGTCAAAGGACGATCCTCGCGCTGCTGGTGATGCCGATGGCCGTGGCATTAGGTGTCGCGGCGATGAGGCTCTATCCGTACGGAGGCCAGGCGCGGATCATGCAGTACATCGCCCCGACCGTCTGCCTGATGGCCGGCTTGGGCCTGAGCACCTTCCTGGCATGGACGCTCCGTCCGAAGCGACGGGCCGCGGCGATCCGGGTCGCGGCCGCGATCATGGCCGCCGCGGGGATCATCGCGCTGGCGGACGACTTCCGGCACCCGTACCGGGCGATCTATGATGACCAGGCCCGCGAGTTCGCCCGCCGGTTCTGGCCCGAGCAGTCCCGCGATGCCGAGGTCGCCTGCATGCAGTGGGACTTCGGCGTTGCGACGCGGCACGAGGGGCTCGCCCGCACGGCGATCTATCTGTGCAACCAGCAGATCTACTCGCCGCGCCAGCGTCGCGGCGGCGGCCCGAGGTGGTCCCTCGTGACATCGGAACGTCCTCTCCGCTGCATCGCCTTCGATGACGCGATCATCAAGAGTCCCGCGACCACCGCCCGGCTCGAATCGATCGAGGCCCGGTACACGCTCCGCAAGCAGTCGGACCTCATCGTCCCGACTACGGGCCTCGACATGAAGCCGTGGGACGACCACGTCCGCATCTTCGAGTTCCAGCCGAAGCCCGACCGGTCGAACGGCTCCCGTCGCCGAGGGGACCCCGGACGCCCGGAGCCGTCGTTGATGGATCGGCCCCGGTGTCTCGTTCGCAATCCGCAATCCGCAATCCTCAGAACATTCCCCCGTGAAACTGGCCGAAGTGCCGTGCCAGCATGAGCGCCATGCTCAAGATCCCGAGCCCCAGGACGATCACTTGCGAGGTATTGCGCAGGTCGAACCGGCCGACGCGGACTACGAGCAGGTAAGCGACCACCAGGTTGAACATCCCCCACAGGACGTTCACGATCGACGACGACAATCCTTCCCCGGGCGGTTTCGCGAACGGGCTCTGGAACGGACTGCCCGAGATCCCGTTCACGAAGTGGGGGATCGCGTTGGCCAGGAAGGCGCCGCCGAAGAGGTACGCGATGTAGTGATACCAGCGCATCGGAGTCTCCATGGATCGAGGCTCGGTTCAAGGCGTCTTCCGTGCCGCAGCCAATCGCGCGATGAACGCGGCATGTTCGGGCGTGGCGCAGCCCAGATCGAGGACGTTGCGAAGCCGCCTCCGGTCGCCCTTCACGAGCGCCTGCGGGTCGAGCCACAGGCCGGGGAAGACCGTCAACCGGTAAATCCCATCGGCGTCCAATGGCTTGTGAGTCAGCGCACCCTGACGCTGTTCGAACCAGAGGATCTCGTCGGGCCCCAGGGCGCGCACGATATACTCCTGGACGCCCGCTTGCTCGTAGTCGGCAAGTTTGGGCCCCAGGTCGATGTAACGGGTCGCCTTGGCGACCTCGACGATCAACTCCGGGCGCCGCGGACCAACCCCTTGTGATCGCGCGTCCGCCCGCCGGACCTGGGCAGGATGCGGAGCATCACATCGGGTTGCGGCTCGCTCTTCCAGCCCAGGATGGCCGTGGCGTTATCGAGGACCTCGACGCCCGGGGTTTGCTCGGCATAATAGTCGAGCCACACGATCACCGGGACATGGGCTCGACCGTGCGCTCGTCCGACCGGACTCGGCATGAGGACCACTCCGTTGATGAGCTCGGCCCGGGTGCCGGGCGGCATGGCCTTGTAGAGTCGGTGAAAGGTCGGCTGGTCGAGCCGCTGGCCCTCAACAAGAATGGGGTTTGGATGGACCATTCGCGTGCGTTCGGACATGACCCCTCCAACTCGCCTCGAGAGCCGATACCAGTCCCCAACCGCGATGTCCTGACGTCAAACAGTGCTCGCCGGACCTGCGTCGGGCGCGCCTTCCTGCCCCGACGCCTCGAATTCCAGCACGAACCCATCCGGATCGACCACCGAGAAGTCGCGCTCGCCCCAGGGATGCCGGACCGGCGGCCCCTTGGGCTCGATCCCTGCCTGCTTGACCGCCTCGTAGAACCCGTCGAGGTCGTCGGTCTCCAGCTCGATGTGGAACTTGCCCGCGGCGCGCTGCAACAGGCCCAGCCGACCCTGACCGATCCTCAGCATGGCGAAGAGGCCCGGCTTGTGGAACGCGACCGCGACGCCGGGCAACCGCGTGTAGAACGCCAGCGACCGTTCCAGGTCGGCGACATGGAGCGTCAGGCCTTCCAGAGAGAGATTCGCCATGACCGGTCCTCCTTGTGTTCGAGCCACGATCCACCCCGATCCCGCTTTCGGCTCGTCGTGCCTCTGTTTTGCCGGGGTCCTTCGCCGACTCCGATCGTATAATACGACGGGCTTGCACGCCGCGAAAGCTCGCTTTGACGAGGACGATCCATTCGCGATCGGAGGATTGGCATGTGGTCCATTCCGGACTTCACCCGGAAACTCTCCGGGGACGGATCCGACCTCGCCGAACCGGCTCGGTGGGCCTACGCGCGTGCCTGTCGCACCGATTTCCGCCAGCCGGGCTTCTGCCTGATCGACCTGGGGGCCGAGGCGTCGTCCGAGTCCCTCCGCCTCCTGATGATCGCGCTCCTGAAGGAGATGCGTCGCATCCATCGCACGACGACCGACTCGGACCTGATCTGCCTCTCCGCCGCGCGGTTCGACCAGCAAGTCAGCACACGACCGCACCGAGACGGGGCGCCGGACGAGAGCCTCCTCATGCTGGGCTACGAGCCCACCGCGGTCAGTTCGGAGCTGGCGCTCTCGGACTACGCGCGATGCGCTTCGAGATGGGGCTCACCCCGGCCGAGTTCCTCGAGCGGCACAACCCCATGTTCCGCCCCGGAGAGGCGTTGCTCCGGCCCTACACCACTCCGGTCGCCGGCTTCTCGAGTCGGTCCTACCAGATCCTCCTGATCAACAATAGCGTTGCGCCCCACTCGGCGGACCGGCCCGCCTGGCAGGGCGTCCTGCACACCGCGACCATCCTCGATGCCGACGATTCCCTGCGCCGGGTCGTGAACTCGATGATGACTGCCTCGGTCCCCGTCGGGTCTCCCGAGGTCGTGACGGAGGGCCAGCTCGAGGAGTTCGCGACCACGCGACTCGTCCGCAGGCGCGGCTACGACAAGCTCAACCTGGAGGACGACGGCTGAAGCCGAGCAGCCCTGGCACGCTCCCATCCGACCCGCTCCCGATCATCGACAGGATATCCGATGCCTGACAGTCCCCCGCCGTTGAAGAAGGACGCGCCGAGATTCTCGGACGTGATCCGCCCGATCCGACGCGTGCTGGGCCTGGTCGTCGCGGTCCTCGGCCTGCTCGCGCTCCTGCCGATGACGCTCCTGACCATCACGGCGCGGACCGGCTCGGGTAAGCTCGCGGGCTGGGCGGCCGTGAGCGCCATCGCGGCGATCGTCGCGACCATCGTGGCCGTCCGCTCGCCGACGCGCAATGCGCGACACGTCGCGGCGATCCTCGTGCCGATCCTGGCGATGATCGGCCTCGTTGTCCCCATCTTCCGCCGCGCGCCGTCCGGTGACTCTCCCCGGGGGCCCGGCCTGCGCTCGGTCTTCATCGATCCTTCGACGTTCCGTCGCAACTCGGTCCGGAACGTGATCCCCGAGGTCGACCAGGTCGGCCTCGGCGCGGCGATCCTCACGCGGCTCGACCCCTGGATGAGCACCCGACACGCCCGTCGGATCCGCCGGGTCCTGGGCGAGCTCTACGACGAGATGGAGGCCGTCCCCGAGACGCATCCCCTCGGCACCGTCGGCCATGACGCGATGGCCGAGCTGCTCGGCCAATCGTTCCAGACGTCCCGACATTATTATGCGTACGTCCCCGAATGTCGGCCTGGCGATCAACTGGGGATGATCGTCTTCCTCCACGGAAACGCGGGCAATCACAAGGTCATGGCCTGGGCCTGGAAGCCGTTCGCCGACCGATACCAGGTCGCGATCGTCTGCCCGACGTTCGGCTTCGGCTTCTGGGACGAGGGCGGCGTCGAGGCGGTCGAGCGGTCTCGCGAACACGCCCTCCATACCCTGCCGATCGATCCCGGCCGCGTCTGGCTGGGCGGCATCTCCGACGGCGGCAAGGGCGTCACGCGCTCGGCCGCCGCGCATCCCGGTCGTTATCGCGGCCTGATCTACCTCTCGCCCACGATGCTCCCGGACGAGGTCGGTGCGCGGCGGTTCCTCGACGGCTGGAGGGGCCGCCCGGTGCTGATCTTCCAGGGGGACGACGACCACAATGTCCTCAGGCGAGACGTCAACCCGGCGGCCGACTTGATGCGCCGAGGCGGCATCGATGTCAACTACCGGACCTATCCCGGCGAGGATCATTTCCTCTTCTTCGCGCGTTGAACACGAGATCTTCGACGCGATCGCGGAGCGGCTCTTCGGCCGCTGACCGTGCGATCGCGGCGGTATTGTAGGCATCCCCCGGCCGCCGTCCACCAATACCGCCGCCATCTCTTGACTCTCCGGCCACCCGACCTATAACGAGGTTGTTGAAGATTTCACCCCTTGTTTTGGAGCCCGAGAATCATGGCAACCATCGTCGAGACGGCAGTCGGTGCCGGCCAGTTCAAGACCCTCGTCGCCGCGGTCGAAGCCGCCGGCCTCGTCGAGACCCTCCAGGGCGCCGGCCCGTTCACGGTGTTCGCGCCGACGGATGCCGCCTTCGCCAACCTGCCCGCGGGGACCGTCGAGACCCTCGTGAAGCCGGAGAACAAATCGAAGCTGGTCGAAATCCTCACCTATCACGTCGTCCCGGGTAAGGTGATGGCGGCCGACGTCGTGTCGCTGACCGAGGCACCGACCGTACAGGGACAGCCGATCCACATCGACACCAAGGATGGCGTCAAGGTGAATAATGCCAACGTGATCACGACCGACATCGTTTGCGACAATGGCGTCATCCACGTCATCGACGGCGTCATCCTCCCGAGCTGACCCGAGCCCGCCCTCGGGGCAGGGTCGATACCCTCGGGCCTCGACCTCCCGGGGGCCTGTTCCTTCATCGGATCCTCGGAATCGTCCCCGTCGACGTGCTCGACATCTCGCCCGGGAGCCATTGCGCATGACCACAACGCCGACACCCTCCCACCTGATCCTCGGCGCCACCGGCGGGATCGGCTCGGCGCTCTGCCGTCACCTGGCCGGCGGCGGCGCGAACCTCGTCCTGGCGGCGCGCGACCCGGGCAAGCTGGAGCGCCTGGCCGTCGAGCTCTCCGCGCACGCCATCCCGGTCGATGCAACCCGTCCCGACCAGGTGGAAGCCTGCCTCGCGGAGTCCCTGGCCCGATATGGCCGGCTCGACGGAGTCGCCCATTGCGTCGGCTCCCTGCTCCTTAAGCCCGCGCACCTGACGACCGACGACGAGTGGTCCGCGACCCTCGCCGCCAACCTGACCTCGGCCTTCGCGGTCGTCCGCGCCTCGGCCCGGGTGATGACGGGAGGCGGCTCGGTCGTCCTGGTCTCCTCGGCGGCGGCCCGCGTCGGGCTGGCGAACCACGAGGCAATCGCGGCGGTCAAGGCCGGCGTGATCGGCCTGACACTCTCCGCCGCCGCGACCTACGCCAGCCGCGGCCTGCGGTTCAACTGCGTGGCCCCCGGCCTCGTGCGGACGCCCATGACCGCGCGGCTGACGTCCTCGGAGGGCTCCTTGCGGGCCAGCACGGCGATGCATCCGATCGGCCGGATCGGCGAACCCGATGACGTCGCCTCGGCCATCGCCTGGCTGCTCGACCCGCGGAATAGCTGGGTCACCGGCCAGGTGATCGGCGTTGACGGCGGCCTGGCGGACCTGCGTGGACGCCCCTCCGGTTGAACCGAGTCTTGACACTGCCGATCGTTCATCGATCACTTCAATCGCACGTCACCCAGGTCTCTGGTCTGACCCGAGCCGGGTCCATTGCCGAGGAGCCACTGGCCCCCATCGGCGAACAGTCGGACGACATAGCCGGGCACCAGGTTCTCGATGCGGAACTGGCCGTCCGGATCCGTCTTGACAGTGGTATAGGCACCCCAGTTGGACCCCTCCTTCGAGTGAATCAGGACCGTCAACTCCACACCGGCTCGAGGTCGCCCGTCGGTATCGACGAGCCGGCCTGTGACCGTCGCACCGGCCTCCATCCTGACCGTGATCGAGCCGCCGGGATTCTTCGGGGGCCGCGCCACCCCTACGAGGCCCTTCTCCGGATGCCGGAAATACACGTCGCGCGGCTGCGCGGGTTGAAAGCCTGCACCATGAACTCCGCCGTCTTCATCGTATTGTGGGGCCCATCGCGATCGCTCAGGCCGGAGCTCCGCGCCCCGACGAAAGGCTTGTCGTCCGGCCCCAGCAGCGTGCCCGTGAATGTCCAGCCCGGGTCGAGCGTCACGTCCCGCCTGACCGATTCGACATCCTTGGCCGGATCGATCCGGGCGATGGCGGTGTAATTGATCAGGAGTCCGAGCGGACGAGGCGACGTATCCAGGAATTGTTCTTTGCTCCCGTACTCGTCCTCCCGATCGGGCACCAGCAGATGGCGGCCCGTATAGAATGCGGCGATCAGGCCCGGCCCGGGCAGGCCGACGACCCGGAAGGAGCCGTCCTCTTTCGTCGCGTTGCCCCAGCTCGGTGGAATGGTGCCCTCGAATCCGGGGTGGTCGCGCACGTTGGGGTTGCCGGCCATCGCGTAATAATCCACGTATCCGTCCGTCACCGGCTGGCCCGTCACCTTGTCGGTCAGCTTCCCCTCGATCCAGATGCCCCGCTTCAGCTCGAAATCGACCGTCACCGGGTCCAGGCCGGGGCCATTGGGCACGGGGGCATGGACGCTCAAATACGGCTGGTCGTCGCGCGGCACCAGCCGGATCGCATTGCCCTCGCCCTTGGGCAGGCCCGTCAGTCGATATCGGCCCTCGGCGTCGGTCGTGGTCTGGACGATGTTATTGCCCGGGGTCGGATTGTTGGCCAACCTGTTACTCTCGACCGTTATGCCCACCAATGGTCTCCCGGTCTCCTTGTCGCGGACCACGCCGACGACCGGCCTGGATGGCGCGGCCACGTACCGGAATCTGGCCCCGTAATAGGTGGCGGGCTGGCCCTTCCTGTACATCACCTTGATGGGCTCTCCGAGCCGCGTGAGGACATGCAGATACTCGCTGGCGATGACGGGTGAGTCGAGCCTCGAGTCGGACGATGCGGTTGCGGCCGAGGCCATCGAGCCGGAATCGGCCCTCGGCGTCCGTCATCACTTCAAGGGCCAAACGGGACACGTTGATGCCGTCCCATGCGTAATCTGCTCTCTCGAGACGGGGGGCCTTGTTCTCGTCGCCCGGGGCGAGTTCGAGCCATGATCCGAGGTCTTCCCCGAGGTCGGCGCCGATGTCCAGCACGCGAAGGGTTGCGCCCGGGACCGGCCTCCCCTGGAAATCGAGGATCTCGCCGGTGATCGCCTGGTCGCGTACCAGTCGAAGGGTCAGGTCGTCACTCCGGCCGTCGGTCGGGACACCCACCCAGCCGACTCCGAGGTTCGCGGCCATCGCCGCCACGAGGGCCGTGTCCTCGTCGGATTTCGCCCGGGGCACCGAAAGCTCGAAGCGGCCATCGGCCCCGGCCGTCGCAGACTCGGCCGCAGGGAACGGCTCCCGACGGAAGCCATGTGCCACCGTCAGGTAGAGCTTCGCACCGGGGACGGCCTGCCCATCCGGCCCGAGCACGCGCCCGCGAACCAGGAAAGTGCCGGCGGCCTCGGCGTTTCGCCCTGTCGGATCCGGACTGGCGGCTGTCTTCTGAGCAGGCTCCTTGCCGAGGCCGACCAGGGCGGCCGACGCCCCCCAGGCGAGCAGGCCGGCAGCCAGCAGGGCGAACGAGGCCGACGTGAGCTTCTGGAGCAACATGATCCTGAGCACCTCCCGGGTCAATTCCTGGGCCGCCACCGAGCCGGCCCCGACGAAGAGAGATTGATCGACGGTCGCCATCGCCGCCCGGACGGTCGCCTCGCCCCAGGCGGGCGGCACGACCTCTCTGGCCTGGCGCAAGAACGCGGCCCCCAGCATCCCGAACTCTTGCGCCAGGCCCCGGCGAATCAGTCGAGCCTTGAGCCGCTCGCGGCCCTGGCTCAGCCGGCGCTGCAAGGTGCGTTCGCTCAGCCGCAACTCCGCGGCGGCCCGGGTCTGGGGGACGCGTTGGAGGTCGCAGAGGATGATCGCCCGGCGGAGGGCCTCGGGCAGACGGGCGATCTCCTCGTGGAGCGCCTGCAACGGCTCGTCCGGGCATGCCGGCTCGGACATCGCGGTGGCCGCAACCATCTGTCCCGCCCGCCTTTCGCATGCCCGACGCCGGGCGGCGGCGGCATTGGCCCGGATCGCCACGCGGTGGGCCACCCGATAGAGCCACGGCCCCAGGGCCACCCGCCCGCGGAAACACCCCGATTTCTTGACCAGGATGAGGAACGTGGCCTGGAAGGCGTCCTCGGCATCGTTGGGGTCCTTCAAGATGCCCCGGCAGACGCTCAGGACCATCGGACCGTGCCGCGCCACCAACGCCTCGAACGCCCCGGCGTCATGCCCGGCGACGAAACGTTCGAGCAGTTGCGCATCGGAGAATCCCGTCACAACCCCGTCCGCGAACAGGCGGTGGATTTGCCGCAGTGCGGCGCCAAGGGTCTCGATGGCCGTACCTCCCGATCGCCTCCTGCCGTTGCTCCATCATCTAAAAGACCCGGGAGACGGCCGACCCGCCATCTTTTTTCCAGGGCGGCAGGATCCGACTGAGGAGGCCGGTTGGCGTCTTCTCTCCGCGGCCGATCCGGTCGCCCGGCCCCCGGGGTCCCCGACGTCGGCTCGAGCCGCGAGGCACCTTGACCACGATCGTATCCGCCACGCGGTCATGCACCGCCTGCCGCCGGGGGAGTTTCATCAGGACCAGCGAGACGGCCCGCTCCACGAACGTGAGCGCGACCAGCCATTCCGCCCGGCCCAGAATCTGGAGGGACGGAACCACCAGTGCCGAAAACGAGGCGGGGGAGAAGATGAACTGGCGCAACAGGGAGCGGGCCAGGCCGACGCGACCGCCGTCGGTCCGGGTTACACGGAGGCCCACCAGACGCTGCCCTGGCGTGAACCCCCAGAGCCAGACGCTCACGACGGGCACGATCACCCCGAGGTTGGTCGCCACCAGTCCGATTGCCCGCCCCATCAAACCCGGGAGCGTGAGCTGCTCGACCAACAGCGAGGGAATGGCGAAGATGAGCATGTCCAGCAGCGAGGCCACGACGCGCGGCTCGATCGCGGCGCGCTCGGCCGGGCGGGGCGCGGTCGCGCGGAGGGCATCCTGGAGTTCCTCGTAATCGGCGAATCGCTCGGCCGGGTCCTTGGCGATCATCCGCTCCAGGACCTCGGCCCGATCGGGTGTCAAGTTGACCACCGATCGCTCGAGGCTCGGCGGCCTCGCCTGGCGCTGCATCCGGAGCAGTTCGACCACGTCGCGGCCCTCGAACGGCGGGCGGCCGGCCAGGAGGTAATAGAGGGTCATCCCGAGCGCGTAGATGTCGCTGCGGCAATCCAGCCGACGGCCGTCGACCTGCTCGGGCGACATGTAGAGGGGCGTCCCGAGCAGGGCGCCGGTGCGTGTCAGGTGCGCGTCGAGCCAGGCCGGGTCGGACCGGATCCGATCGGCCTCGGCGGCGAGGTCGGCATCCGTCGGCGGGTCGTCCTCGACGACCAGCTTCGAGATGCCGAAGTCCAGGACCTTGATGACGCCGTCGTCGGTGAGCATCAGGTTCGACGGCTTGATGTCGCGGTGGACGATGCCCAGGCGGTTGGCGGCGCCGAGCCCGGCGGCGGCCTGGCCGATGTACGACCACGCCTCGCCCACCGGCAGCGGGCCGCGCTCCTCGACCCGTTGCTGGAGCGTCCGGCCGTGGAGCAGCTCGAGCACCATGTAAGGGCGGTGCCGGTCCTGGCCGACGCCGAAGACCTGCGCGACGTTCTCATGCCGCACCTGCGCCGCCAGCCGGGCCTCCTTCTCGAAGCGATCGAGGAAGTCGGGCGAGGCGTCGCGCGCCTCGGTGATCAGCTTGACGGCGACCGGCCGGTCGAGGACCTCATCCCAGGCCGCATACACGGCCCCCATTCCGCCCCGGCCCAGCTCCCGTTCGATGCGATTCGGCCCCACCCGCTCCCCGGCGCCCGTCGCCGCGCCCACCGTCTCGGACCGAGCCCGGACGGGTCGGATCGTGGTCGCCGAGTCGAGGCCCGTCGGCCGGTCGACCCGCTCGCGGATGCCCCATGTGACCCCGGTCAGCACGTCGTGAACCGGCCGTCGCGACCGCGTCCGCACGCTGCTCGCAAGGACGGCCAGGCCCGCCAGGAATGCCGGCACGCGCCACGGCCATCCCGTCAGGCCCGCCCGATCGAGCAGCCCCCTGATCCCGAAGTAGACGGCTACGGCTGCGGCGACCCAGCCGAGCTTCAGCATCGCCCGCAACAGGATCCTCAATCGAGACGCGCGGGCCCCGGAGACGTCCACCAGCCGGAGCCCGCGCGTCCGACGCCCCAGAGACCAGCCTACGGCCAGCTCGCACAGCGAGGAGATCAGACACAAGACGGCCAGAAACGCAAGCAGCCTCGAATTCTGGTACCAGGGGACCCCGACGAGCGCGGACGCGAGGGCGCTCGACGCGATGAGCGCGACGAAGCCATCGTAGAGCATGGTGAAGCCTCGATCTCTCCAGCCTGCGAGGATAACGCGGCGGCGAGTACACGGCTCCGAACGGGCGATCAGCTCGTCCTCCCGGTCGAGCCGATCGGGGAGTTCGTTGGCGAGACAACGGCCCAGGAGCCGGGCCAGCTCGGGGTCGAGGCCGGGATTTGCCCGTCGCAGGGCCCGCGCGATCGGCCCGGCCCTCGGGCCTCGCGGTGGGGCCTCGCGGCCGGTTACGAGGACCGCCACGGCCGCCGCCAGGTCGGCGAGCTCCCTTCCCGGAGGCCCGTCGTCCGGACTCTCCATCATGAGGGGCATCGACGGCAGGTCGTGGAGCCGGAGCCGGCCGGAACGCGCCGACAGCCGCAGGCTGGTGGGTCGCAGGGTCCCGTGGATCAGGCCCGTCTGGTGCAGGGCCTGGAGTCCTCTCGCCGCGTCGGTGATCAGCAGGGCCAGGCGACGATTATCGTACGGCAGGCCGTCGCGACTCCGCAGCCAGTCCCGTCGCGGGCCGAGGCCCTCCAGCGGCCGGTCGTCCGAGGTACTGAAGGCGACGTAGGGCTCGGGCCCGTCGCCGTCGGCCTCCAGCACGCCGGCGGCGAGATTGGGGTGGTCGAGCAGCGCGACCGCCCGGGCGATGCGGAGGAACGCGCCTCGCACCGCCGGATCGCGCGCCGCGTCGGCGTCGAGGATCCGCAACAGGACCCGGGTTGCCAGTCGCGAGTGCTCGGCCTCCTCGATCCGGCCGTGGCTCCAGGTGCCGACCGGGTTTCGACGGTGATACTGCGCCAGGCCGCCCGGCAGCGGGTCGGGCCGTGGCGATTCCGGAGCCGGCCCCGCACCCGGATACAGTGCGGTCGCGTCCGCGCCCGACGGCCCGACGGTCGCCCCGGAGTCCGACGGTGGGACCTCGGCGACAGGACCTGTCACCCGTGCCGTGCCCTCGGGGGCGAGCGTGGGCGCCTCGTCGCTCGAGTCCGGCCCCACCGGCCTGGTGTCGCAAGGATCGGACATGGCTTCGTCGCTCACCGGAGCGGGGTACCCTTGACCTGTAGGGTGCTCTGCGAGCACCGTTTTTCGAACCCGACGCGGATATCGGTGCTCGCAGAGCACCCTACGCCCGCGCTCAGCCCATGCGTGGAGCGCGTCAAGTATCAAGGAGGTCGGCCCCCGGACCACCGCGTCGCCCGGCCTTCACCAAGGATGCCAGTGGCGAAGGGAATTCGCAAGCCGACGGCAATTATCGAGGAATCTTCGTGAGGATCCCCCGTCGTCCGGGTACTACTGGGAGGAAATCGACACACCGAGGAGATCGACAGGAATGGCGGGGAATCCATCGGACCGGGTGCTCCGGCAGATGCACCGGCTCTTCAACTTCGGGGCGGCCGGGGCCTTGTCCGACGCCCAGCTCCTGGACCGGTTCGTCTCGCGGCGCGACGAGGCCGCCGAGGCGGCCTTCGAGGAGCTGGTGATCCGGCACGGCCCGATGGTGCTGCGCGTCTGCCGGGGTGTCCTTCGCGACGCGCACGATGCGGAGGATGCCTTCCAGGTCGTCTTCCTCGTCCTGGCCGGCCGCGCCCGGTCGATCCGGCGGAGCGGTTCGGTCGCGAGCTGGCTCTTCGGGGTCGCGCATCGCGTGGCCAGCCGCGTCCGGCGCACGGCCGCGCGTCGCCGCAGGCTCGACCGGCTCATCGCCGGGCGGAACGCGGAGCGCGCCTCCTCAATCGAGATCGATACCGACTGGGAAGTCCTCCACGAGGAGCTCGAGGGCTTGCCCGATCGGCTCCGGGCGCCGGTGGTGCTCTGCTACCTGCAAGGGCAGACCTACGCCGCCGCGGCGCAACAACTCGGGCTCTCGGAGGTCGCGGTCCGGGGCCGACTGGCTCGGGCGAAGGATCGGTTGCGCCTCCGCCTGACCTGTCGCGGCGTGACGGTGCCCGCCGGTCTCCTCGCCGCCGGTGCCGCCGGACAGGCCCAGGCGGCCGTCCCATTGACTCTGATCCAGGGTACCATTCGCATCGCGCTGGGATTCCTGGCGGGCCACACCGCCGCCGTCCTGGCCCGGGGGGTGATGAATTCCATGCTGCTCAACCAGTTGAAAGTCGCGACGATGCTCCTGTGCCTCGGCATCGGCGGCAGCTCTTTGGCCTGGCACGCCTTCGCCGGGGCGGATGATGAGAAAGCCCGTGACCATCCCGCACAGGTCGTCAAGGGCCCCGCATCGTCGCCGAAGTCGCCGCCGGCCCAGCCCGCTGTCGCGTATCAAATGACCGGCTCGGTGCGACTCGAGGGGACGGGCGAACCAGTGCCCGGAGCGACCGTCGATGTCATGATCGCCGACTCGGGTCAGGGCCATCGCGGCACAAACCGGACCGCCCTGTCCGGGGCCGACGGTCGATTCCTCGTCAACCTCCCGGCAGGCAGCGCCCGCGCCTGGACGCTGACCGCTCCCGTCGGATACTGGGTCCCCGAGAATCGGAAGAACATCGAGGAGTTTGCCGTCTCCAAGGAAGAGCCGGTCCACCGCAAGGATTATGTCGTACGCCGGGGCTCTGTCTGGGATTTTCGCATCACTCGCGATCGCAAGGCGACGCCACTCCCGGGAGTGATCATGGCTATTAACTTGGACCAGGGCGGCGTCTTCCGAGGCGCCGTGGACGACGCGGGCCGCGTCCGCCTGACCCTCCCCACCGAGGGAGGTAAGGTGAGACTCAGCGCCGGAGGGACGATGATGTCGGCCGACCCGGTCGAGGTGACGCTCGAGTGGGAGTCGGGCTTCCGCCCCGATGACCTCGCATCCGTGACGAACCTGAGGGGCTCTTCCGCCCATTTCCGCCTGAGCGATCGCAACGGCAAGACCGCCACCATGACGGACCACTCGCGTATTCCTTTCCGCAAGCCTGGATCCCTGAGCGATCCCAACGACAAGACAACCACCCTCTCGGGCACGAATCCGGGCAACGCGACACCCAGGCTCGACGGTGGAAAGCTCGTCATCGAGGTGACGCCGACGGAGAGGGTCCAGAAAGCATTCGGCGACCTGTCCGGCAAGGTCGTCGATCCTTCGGGCAAGCCGATCGCGGGCGCGCTGGTGTCGCTGATCTGGGTCGAGGAGCAAGGTGGGAGCGGGGTGTCCGGCGAGGACGGGCATTCCGCGACGACCGACGCGCAAGGGGCCTTCCGGCTGCGGTCGATCCCCCGGCCAGGTCCCGACGGAAAGCCGGTGACCATCCGGCTCGCGGTCACCAGGGAGGGATTCGCCGGCATCGACACGAAGCCGATCCGCTTCCAGCCGGGGGCGGGCGCCGCGTCCCAGGATGCAGGGATCGTGACGCTCGGGCCTGGGGTCTCGGTGAGCGGCACCGTGGTCGATCCCGATGGGAAGCCGATGGCGGGTGTGTGGATCGAGCCGGGCGACTCGTACGCGAACCGCAGCCAGTTCACCAAGACGGACGACGCCGGCCGGTTCACGATCCGCGACCTGCCGACGGGCATGGTCCGCCTCGGCTTCCACTATGGCAAGCTCATGCAAGTGGATAAGTACCTGGCCCGTCCCAACGCCGATCCGCTGACGATCAAGCTCCGTCCGGTGCCCGATGCCGCCGAGTTCCAGGCCCGGTCCGAGGCCGCCAAGGCGAAGTTAGCCCGCCCCAGGACCCTCACACTCGGGACCCCCGCACCGCAATGGGAGTTAGGGGCCTGGTCCGACGGCCGGACCCGCACCCTGGCCGATTACCGAGGCAAGGTCGTCCTCCTCAACTTCTGGGGCACCTGGTGCGGCCCTTGCCTTGCCGAGTTGCCTTCGCTCGAAAGGCTCCGTGCCAAGTATGAGCCGATCGGGGTCATCTTCCTCGCGGTCCACACGCCCGGCGAGACCGAGCAGACCATCCGCAAGGTCCTGGAGATGAACAAGGCGTCGCTCCTCTTCGCGATCGACCGCGACCGCAAGAACGACGAATTCGACCGCAACGGCGTGACCGCCGAGCGGTACGACGTGAGGGGTTACCCAACGCTGGTCCTGATCGACCGGCAGGGGAAATTGGCCTTCCACAGCGGTATCGGAGCCAGGGAGAGCGTCGCCGCGATGAAGGCCCTCGGCAAAGCGATGGGCCTCGACGAAGCCACGATGACCGAGGCGGACTTCCACCGGTTATGGGAGGCATTCTTCGGCCGCGAGATCGAGAAGATCTTGAATCATCCTTGAATCGTCGCCTGGCTCCGCGACCACGACCATCCCCGTCGCGTCATATTCTGCCGCTTCGGCCCCGCCGACGACTGGGATTTACCGCGAACGCCTCCGCGATCTCATCGGATCGGTCAACAAGGAACCCCCGTATAGTCGATGGCGGTCGCCATTCTTCGAGATGAGCATGCGCTGAGAATAGGGACATGTGACCACGGTCGTGAGACCGTGGTTCGGACGGGACGAAGGTCCTCCAGCCTCGGGCGTCAGCCCGATCCGTCGGCCCGCGCCGGCACCGAGACGCATGGTCCTCCATCTCCGAGACCATCGAGACCGCCTTACCGCATGGAAGGCTATCCGTTTATGATAGCAGGCTCCATGACGATTCCATCACGACGCGATGATGCGAGGAGGTCTCGAAAATGCGTCCCGCTTTCACCACGACCTCCCTGGTCGAGGACTCCCGAGAGGTTGTCCGCTATGACCTGGGAGGGCACACGCATTACAAGCTCGATTATCACTTCGTCTGGAGAACCAGGTTCAACCGTCGCATCCTCGGCCCGGTCCTCACGCCGTTCCTGGTCCGCGAGATCGAGTCGATCTGCGTCGCCAAGAAGATCAAGCGATTCGGATTAGCCCTGGCCCTCAATCACGTCCATTTTTGTGCGCGACTTCGACCGAGCCAATCGCCGGCGCAGGTCATGCGCTGGATCAAGTCGACGACCAGCAAGAGGGCCTTCGAGGACTATCCCGAGTTGGAGGCGCGATACGGACTTCGCCAGCTCTGGGGGCGAGGCTATCACGTCGAGAGCCTGGGCGACAAGAACGTCTTCGCCATGCTGGCGTATATCGCGAGGCAGGATGGGAAGCACGACCTCGTCGGGTTGGAGTCATCGCTTGCGGCGGCCGATGCGTTCTTGGCTCACATCGATGATGATCAGGAAGGCGATGACGAGGATGAATCACCGCGCGCCTGAGTGCGGCCTGCGCCTCGGATCGGGCTGACGCCCGAGATGTACCGTTGAAAGTCAAGAGCCGTCGGCCGTGATGACGGCCAGCGATTCCGATCTCTCGGGGCGCACACTGAACGGTCCCGCGAATCCTTCCCGTGGCGAGATTGCAGGCAAGCACTCTCCGGAGGTCGTCCGCGTGCTGACTACTCTTACGACCGCAAGATCGCCGGTGGCTATTCATGCCCTCGATTTCGCCGAGCGACAGCGTTGCGGCCTGATGACCACGCCCTCCCCAAGATCACGGATCATTGCCATGGGGGCCTCTTGCCGATTCCGGCGAAGCCGCACGGTCGGTCCTACCTCGTCGTGGGTGACGCCCGAGTCGGCATCATACCGGTATCGCACGCGGTCAACGGGTCCCTCTTACGGGTTCCTCTTCTCTGCTCCGGGGAAGTCCGAAGGTCTCGGCCAGGTGAAGCGCCGCGTCGTACAGCGACAGGCGATGGATGGCCGCCCACAGATCCAATGCGTTGCCTCGGACCCCGCAATCCGCCCGGAAGCACCGGAACGCGCCCTTGCCCAGATGGACCGAGAAGGTCCGGTCCGGGGCCCCGGGGTGGCTATGCAGCGGACAGGGACCGCGGCGTTGCTGGCCATCGCCGCGCATCCGGTCCAAGATACCCAGATGTGTAAGCACCTTTTCGATAGTAATCTGTTGGCGCAAGAATGCGAAATCGACCCGGGGCGGCGCCGTGCCCGGTGCCGTCGTGGTCTTGACAGGATCCGCCGCCGGACCTACGCTCGGGGTGGCCGGGGTGACCACTTTCTCCGCGGGCATGTCCCGCTTGTGGCCCTCGGCCTCCTCGTTGATGGCCGGCGCCGACCCGGTGCCGTGATCGCCGGCGGTGGACGTCTCCTCGGCGCCCTCCCAGGCGTGATGCTTCGCGTCGAAGGGACGATCGGACTTCCAGACGGCGAAGACCAGGTGGAGCAGCTTGCGCATGCAATGGCCCATCGCGACATCGCCCCGCTTGCCTTTGGCCCTCAGGCGGCGATAGAGCGGGGCGACGGCGGGGTTACAGCGAATCGCCGTCCGCGCCGCATTCCAGAGGTAGCTGCGCACCAGATCGTTGCCCTTGAACGACATGCGCATCGTGCCGGGGGGCAAGGGATGGCCCTTCTTGTTGACCCCCGATCGGTTCTCCTCGGGAAAGGCGCCGAAATAGCCGACGACCTGGTAGGGCGTCTGGAAGCGGTCGATGTCGACGATCTTGGCGACCAGGACCGCAGCCGTGGCCGCGCCGATGCCGGGGATGGTGACGACCTGGGCATGAGGCGAGGCGGGCAAGGCGGCGAAGGTGGTGGTCAACAACTTCCGCATGGCCTTCTCGGCGCCCTGGCAGTGCCGGACCTGGGCCACGAGATCGCCGACGAGGGCCTCGGCCACCGGCCCGCGCAGCGACGCGACCGATTGCCCGGCGGCCTGATACACGGCCTGGGCTTTCTCGTCGGCGAGATGGGGGATCTCCTCGAGGGAAGCGAGGTCAGCCGCGGCGATGCGCTCGGCGGTGGGATATCGGCCCAGCAAGTGCAAGGCCCATCCGACGGCGATGTCGTCGGTCAAGGTGGCGAGCTCGGGGAAGGTGCGGGCCAGGAGGTTGTGGAGTCGGTTGACGGCCTGGGTGGTCTGCTTGACCTGGGCCTGCAAGCGACCGGCGACCTCGCGCAACAGGTCCATCTCGGGCGAGGAGGCCGGCGTGGCGTCGGGCTGCTCGACGATGGCGAATCGGGCCATGGCCTGGCTCTCGGTGTCGTCGGTGGTGCGCTTGGGGAAGTGCGCCTTCTGGTAATCCTTGTTGCGCTTGGGCTCGCCGATGGAGAGAGTCATGGGGAGCTTGAGGCCGCGGAGGAAATGCTTGAGATTGGTGGCGTATTGTCCGGCGGCATCGATGCGCACGTGGAAGTGCGCATTTGGGTTTTGCTCATGCAATTGCATCAGCTTATCCTTGAGGGACTGATACCCGGCGTGGTTTTCGAGGACGGTGATCGGCCGGGCGGCCGGTTGGCGATCGGGCCCGAGGAAGGAGACACGATGACCGTATCGCGCGGTGTCGATGCCGACGCCGATGCGGTCGAGGGACAGGGTGATGGACATGGACGACCTCCGGAGACCAGGGACATCGTGTATGACGAGTGCCGAAGGGGGAGGCGTGAGTCTCCTCCGGGGATCTTGGGTAAGGTAATCCTTGTGATAAGCGGTCCAGGCCGCATGATGTACCTATGCCTTGAGCCCAAGCCGAAGGGACCAATCTCGGGCAAGAGGTCGAAGCCTCAGGTTGGTGAAAGATCTCCCCACGACACTGCCAGCAGTATGACAGCCCAACTGCCGACGATGAAACATACAAGGTTGGAGGACCTTCGTCCCGTCCGAACCACGATCTCACGACCGTGGTCACATGTCCCGATCTCACTGCGGACAACTCGCCTCGCGCCCGAGTGTCAGCGGCGCCTCGGATCGGGCGTCAGCCCGATCCGCAGGCCCTCGCCCCGCACCCCTCGGCCCATCACATCCGTCCGTCGCCACCAGCGAAAAGGCCGAAAGCGTTGAAACCGTCCCGGAAACGACTGCGATCCAGCCTTGTGCAATCGCGGATGGATCAATAGACTGGTTCCAGGGCGGTCGGGACGACCACGGGCCAGACGGTCGCAGGGTTCTTCCCACGTCCCGGACTTCCTTGATCGTGCGACGGTCCAGAAAATCCGAGCGACCCATGGGCAACGAGATGAGCGATCCGCCGGGTGTCGCGGAAAAAGTCCAGCGAGGCGATCCGGCCGCGCTCCGCGAGGTCTGGTCGGCCAACGAGCACAGGCTGCGCCGCATGGTCGAGCTCCGCCTCGATCGCCGGCTCCAGGGGAGAGTCGAGATCGATCGGGTGCTCCGCGATACCCTGGACCTGGCCAGTAACCGTTACGGCGAATGTCCCCACGGGCCGAAGTCGCACCCGATCCTCTGGCTCCGCAAGCTCGTCAAGGAGCGACTGGCGGCCCTGCACGCCCAGAACCTGGGCTCGTTGACCCAGGCTAGCATGGATGTGTCGCTGTACCGCGATGCGCTGCCCACCACCACCTCGACGGCGCTGGCGGCCCAGCTCATGGGCCAGTTCACTTCGCCGACCCAGGAGGCGATGCGGGCCGGGCGGATCCTCGGCCTCCAGGAATCGCTCAACGCCATGGATCCCCTCGATCGCGACGTCCTTGCCTTGCGGCATTTCGAGCACCTGACCCTCTCGGAAACCGCGGCCGAGCTGGGGATCGAGGAGTCGGTCGCCGCCAAGCGTTATATCCTGGCCCTGAAGCAACTCAAGCAGATGCTCGCCAGTCAATGAGGCGGCTCGCAGCGGAGTCCGACGGCGATGCCCAACGATGCGTCAGGTCAATATGAGCTGCTCAATGCCATCGTCAACGAGTTCATGGAACGATCTCGCCGCGGCGAGCGGCCCACCCTCGACGAGTATCGCGCCCGTTATCCCGACCTGGCCGACGATCTCGCCGACCTCCTGGAGGCCATGGGGGCCCTCGAGCAGGTCGAGGAAGACCTCAAGCAGGCCGCGGACCCCGCGGCCTCGGCGCCCGCCGTCGCGGGGCGTCAGATCGGCGATTACCAGATCCGCCGCGAGGTCGGCCGCGGCGGGATGGGCGTCGTCTATGAGGCCGAGCAGATCTCGCTGGGCCGTCGGGTCGCGCTCAAGGTGCTCCCCCTGCACGCCGCCCGCGACACCAAGGCCCTGGAACGGTTCCGCCGCGAGGCACGCTCCGCCGCCAGACTCCACCATTCCAACATCGTCCCCGTATTCGAGGTCGGACAGGACGGCGACGCCTTCTTCTACGCGATGCAATTCATCCAGGGACAGAGCCTCGACCAGGTGATCGCCGAACTCCGCCGGCTCAAGGACTACGAGCAGTCAACCCTGGTCACCGCGAGCCGCCGACGGATGTCCGCGAACCGACGGCTCGCCAGGACCGCCCCGGACCCCTCCGAAACCCCGCGGCTCAGCCAGGTGGCCATGTCGCTGATGACCGAAGGGTTCCGGGAACCCAACCTCCTCCAGAGCGCGGAGCACGGCAACGGGGCGACCACGATACCCTTCGACCCGGCCGAGGGCCGCGGCAAGGCCCAGCCCGCGACGCTCCCCGATGCGGAGAACCGACGACTCGTCTCGAGTCATCATACTCCGCCCCCCTCGGCCAGTTGCGACGATCGGACCGATGGTAGCCATCTGGAACCCACCCAGCGACATTTCCTCCGGAGCGTGGCCCAGATCGGCCACCAGACGGCCGGCGCGCTGGCCTATGCCCACGCCCGCGGCCTGATCCATCGGGACATCAAACCCTCGAACCTCCTCCTCGACGCCGCCGGGGTCGTTTGGGTCACCGACTTCGGCCTGGCCAAGCTGGTCGACGACGATCAGGCCGGCGGACTGACCCAGACCGGCGACATCGTCGGCACCCTGCGCTACATGGCCCCCGAGCGGTTCCAGAAGACGTGCGACGTCCGAGCCGACGTCTACGCGCTCGGCTTGACCCTGTACGAGCTCCTGCTCCTGAGGCCCGCGTTCCAGGCCTCGGACCGGCTCAAGCTGGTCGAGGAGATCCAGAACCAGGTCCCGCTCCCGCCCCGCCGCGTGGATCGTCGCATCCCCCGCGACCTCGAGACGATCATCCTCAAGGCGATCGAGCGGGACCCGAAGCGGCGCTACCAGTCGGCCGAGGAGATGGCCGAGGACCTGCGCCGCTACCTCGCCGGCGAGCCGATCCAGGCCCGGGCCGTGACCCTGGGCGAGCGCCTGGTCAAGTGGGCCAAAAGGAAGCCGGCGATCGCCGCCCTCGTCGGCCTCGTGGTCGCGGTCGCGGCCATCGGCTCGGCGGGCGTGCTCTGGCAATGGCGGCGCGCCCTGGACCGGGAAGCCGAGGCGGAGACCGCCCGTCACGAAGCCGAGCTCCAGCGCGACCGGGTCCGCAAGGTCAACGACACCCTGGAAATCACCGCGGATCGGCTGCGCCGCACGGCCTACGTGGCGCACGTCAACCTGGCCCAACGCTACTGGAACGACACCAACCTGCCTCGTGTCGAGGAGCTGCTGACGCAGGAGGTCCCCGCCTCGCCCAGGGACCCCGACCTCCGCGAATTCGAGTGGTTCTACCTCGATCGCCTGCTCCACTCCGACCTGCGGACCTACCGGGGGCACGAGGGTTTCATCTGGAGCCTGGCCTTCAGCACCGACGGGACGCGGATCGCCACCGCCGGCGAGGACCGGACTGTCCAGGTCTGGGACCCGGCCACCGGTCGGCTCCTCGCGAAATTCCGCGAACATACCGACGCGCCCCGATGCGTCCGCTTCAGTCCCGACGGGACGCGGGTCGCGTCCTCGGGGCTCGACGCCACGATCCGGGTCTGGGACCCGGCCACGGGACACGTCCATCGGGTTCTCTCCGGGCATGCCACCCACACCGACGATCGCGCCGGCCGCGAGCCCCTGGCCGTCTGGGGCCTGTCATTCCATCCCGGCGGCAAGCAGCTCGCGTCCGCCAGCAGCGACCGGACCGTGAAACTCTGGGACCTCGAAACGGGGCAGGAACTCCGCACCTTCCGCGAGCATGGTGCGAGGGTCCTTTCCGTCGCCTACAGCCCCGATGGAGCCCGGATCGCCTCGGCCGATAGCGCCGGGACGATCCTGCTCTGGGATCCGGCGACCGGTCAAGTGCTCCGGCGGTTCCAGGGAGAGGGCAGCGGGGTGCTGTCGATGGCCTTCCACCCCGACGGACGAAGGCTCGCGGCGCCGGCCTCGGGTTCGGCGATCGCGATCTGGGACACGACCGACGGCAAGGAATTGCAGCGACTACCCGGCCTCGCCCGGGCCGCCCTCAGCCTGTCGTTCAGCCCCGACGGCCGCACGCTCGCCGCGGGGGGCGACGACAAGACCATCCGGATCTGGGAGCTCGAAGGTGGCCGCCTGTTGCATACGATCCGGGGCCACCTGCACGGGGTCCGCGGCCTGGCCTTCGGCCCCGCCGCCAAACGCCTCGCCTCGGCCAGCTCCGACGGCACCGCGAAGCTCTGGGATCCGCGAGTCGGCCAGGACGCGCGCACGCTGGAACCACGAGGAGGCGTGGTCCGGGGAGGGGCCTTTCACCCCCGCGGCACGATGTTGGCCCTGGCCCTGGCGGACCATACCTTGCGGCTGTTCGACCCGGCCAGCGGCGAGCAGATCCAGAGCCTCGGCGGGCACACGGACGAAGCCAGTTGCGTGGCCTTCTCCCCGGACGGGACGTCGCTGACGTCGGGCGGCCGGGATGGGACCGTCCGGCTCTGGGATCTCGCCTCGATGAAAGAGATCCGCGCGATGGTCGGCAACCCGGACGTCCCCGATCACGGAAACGCGGTGTTCTGCGTCCGGTTCGATCCCCAGGGGAAGCGGATTGCTTCGGCAGGTGCCGACAGGACGGTCTACCTCTGGGATGCGGCGTCGGGCAAGCTGATCGATTCCTTCCGCGGCCATCAAGACTATATCTGGGGACTGGATTTCCACCCCGCCGGCACCATGCTCGCGTCGGCCAGCACCGATCGCACGGTGAAGCTCTGGGACCTCACCAAGCGCGGGCTCCTCGGCGAGCTGCGCGGCCATCGGGGAGCCGTCTGGTCGGTCGCCTTTCATCCCAACGGTCGGACCGTCGCCACCGGTTCCGAAGACGCGACCGTACGGTTCTGGGACCTCGCCACCGCGAGCCAGATCCTGGCGCTCAGGGGCCACAACGATCATGTCTTCAGCGTCTCGTTCAACGCCAACGGCGATCGCCTGGTCTCCGCCGGCGCCGATCGCACGGTGAGAATCTGGGACACGACCAGCGGCCAGGAGACGCTCGTCCTCGAGGGCCATACCGATCACGTCAGAGGGGCCGCCTTCCACCCCGATGGCCGGCTCCTCGCTTCCATGGGCGAGGACCAGGTCGCCAAACTCTGGGATGCGACCGTGAGGACGCCCGAGAAATCGCCCACCTCGCCTCGATGAAGTCGATTGACGTCCCGGCCGCGCGGAAATCCTGTTTATTCCGGAAAATTTTATCTGCCGGCCTGGTCGAGAGTTCAGGAGGCTGGCGGCCCGATTTCGCGATCGGTGCGTTCATGAATTTGCAGAGTTGCGCCATGTTAAAGATAGGGGATTGTGCGCGACCATTTTGTGGCCGGAGAAGAATCCGTGACACGGATGCCTTCAGGAAACCGATCGATCGGGACGACGCAACATGGTCATTGCCTCGACGCTAACTCGCTTCGGGTCGAGGAGATCGGGGATGGCGACCCCGCGAAGTCTGGCAAATGACCGCAAACCGGCGCGACGATTCGAGGAGCTTGGCGATCGACGAGAACTCGCGAAAAAGGGAATTTTCCGCGGGACATGGCCCTTCCGCCTCGATACAATAATTGTTTGATAGAGGCGCGGAGCCGCGCTCGAGACGGAGTAGGGACCGACCAAGTGGTTTACCGGGGAGCGACACGATGATCATCGTACCGGGGCGAGCTGGCAAGGACCTGTGCGATCCCGAGTTGGGCGTCACGCGGCGCGACATCCTGCGGGTGGGCGGCTCGGGCTTGCTGGGCCTGGGACTGGGCTCGATGCTGGAGCTCCAGGCGAATTCGGCCCGGGGCGCCGAGGCCGGCCGCGGCCCGGGTTGGGGCAAGGCCAAGAGCATCATCATGGTCTACCTCCAGGGCGGACCCAGCCACCTCGACCTCTGGGACCCCAAGGAGAACGTCCCCGATAACGTGAGGAGCGTCTTCAAGCCGATCGCGACCAAGGTGCCCGGCATCCAGGTCACCGAGATCATGCCCCGCCTGGCCCAGATCACCGACAAATTCACGTTCATCCGCTCGATGAGCTACACGCCCAACGGCCTGTTCAACCACACGGCCGCCATCTACCAGATGATGACCGGCTACACGACCGACAAGGTCAGCCCGTCGGGGCAGCTCGAGCCGCCCAGCCCCAAGGACTTCCCCAACTTCGGCTCGCAGATCATCCGGCTCCGCCCTCAGAACGTGCCGATGCTGCCGTTCGTGATGCTGCCCCGCCCGTTGCAGGAGAGCAACGTGGTCGGCAAGGGCGGCACCGCCGGCTTCCTGGGCAAGGCCTATGATCCGTATCAGCTCTTCCCCGACGGCGACGACATGGATCTGAACAAGATGGACAAGATCAAGGTCGACGACCTCAAGCTCCGGCCCGAGGTCTTCGCCCTCCGGCTCCAGCGTCGGGCCAACCTCCGCAATGCCCTCAACGCGGGCATGCAGGACATCGACAAGGCGGTCTCCGACCTGAAGCTCAACGAATATTACGACCGCGCCCTGAGCCTGATCGTCTCCGGCCGCGCCCGCGAGGCGTTCAACATCCAGGCCGAGTCGCCCACCACCCGCGACCTCTATGGGCGCAACACCTTCGGCCAGAGCTGCCTGCTGGCCCGCCGCCTGGTCGAGGCCGGCACCAAGGTCGTCGAGGTCATCTGGCCCAAGGTCGCCAACTCCGACAACCACTCGTGGGACCATCACACCGACCTCACCAACCGGATGCGCGACCGGTCCGGCCCGATGCTCGATCAGGGGCTCGCCGGCCTGCTGACCGACATGGACGAGCGGGGGCTCCTGAACGAGACCTTGGTCGTCGCCGTGGGCGAATTCGGCCGCAGCCCGCAGAAGGGCGTCAGCACCTCGGGCAACGGAAACAGCGCCGATGGGCGCGATCACTGGCCGTACTGCTACACGGCCGTCCTCGCCGGCGCCGGCGTCCGTCGCGGGAACATCCACGGCCAGTCGGACAAGACCGGCTCGGCCCCACTCTCCGACCCCGTCCACCCCGGCGAGCTGCTGGCCTCGATCTATCACGCGTTCGGCATCGACCCGGCCACCATCGTCTACAACCACCTCAATCAGCCCCGCGAGCTGGTCAAGGCCGACGCCGTCACCCGGCTGTTCGCCTGAGGATTCGCCCGACATCGACGACAACGGCCACCGATGGACACGGCACTGCCCCGTTCCCATCGGTGGTTCGCTTTCCTGGATTCCCCTTCTCCTGCGAACGTCGAGGATTTCCGGCCATGAATCCGCGGCAAGCCTTCTCCTTCGCACCGATCGCGATCGCGCTCCTCGTGGGCACCGTCGCAACCGCCGACGACAAGGCCGTCAAGGACGAGCTGAAGCGGCAGGAGGGGACCTGGGCCGTGACGTCGTCGATCTACGACGGCCAGTCGGCTTCGGCGGACCTGGTCCGCTCGATCAAGCGGATCGTCGAGGGCGACCACGCGGTCTGGGAGCGCGACGGCAAGCGATTCGCCGGGACGACGATCGACGTCGATCCGGCCCGCGATCCGAAGACCATCGACGTGATCCCCGATGGAGGACGCAACCGCGGCGAGCGGGTCCTGGGCATCTACAAGCTCGACGGGGACAAGCTCACGATCTGCATGGCCGAGCCGGGCAAACCCCGACCCAAGTCGTTCCAGGCCGAAAAGGGCAGCGGCTATACCCTCCGGACATTCACGCGCGAGAAGCCGCGGGTGAAGTGAAGTCGGGACGCTCTCAATACGAAGACGAGGTCTCGCCCTGGCGAATGACATCAATCCGGTCGCCGTGGTCGGTGATATCCCACTTCCGACTTCCCGATCCCCGCTTGTGACCGCGTCCCCATCGAGCATGAATGCGGCGGACGCGTTCCTCGACCACCTCGGCCTGGGCGACCCGGCCCGTACAGCGCAGGGGGACGGCGAAGTGTTCCAGCACCGGGGCGACATCCGGGTGATCGGGGCCGAGGGCTTTCTCGTCGATCTCGAGGGCACGCTGGAAGAGGGGGATGGCGTCGTCGAACCGCTCCTGGGCGACCAGGGCATCCGCCTGATTGAAGAGCGAGAGTGCCTCGCGCGGGTCGTCCTCGCCGAGCATCCTGGCCAGCTCGACGGCCGTGGCGAATTCGCGCTCGGC
Organism: uncultured Planctomycetota bacterium; assembly: GCA_963777695.1. Classification (GTDB taxonomy): domain Bacteria; phylum Planctomycetota; class Planctomycetia; order Isosphaerales; family Isosphaeraceae; genus CAVZRC01. The sequence goes on along the minus strand of CAVZRC010000004.1, from coordinate 1,618,877 downwards.
CTCACCGAACAGCCCCCGGCTCATGGATGCCCGGCCTGCCTCGTGAGGCCGGCGCCACTGGTCGTCCGGGATCCGAACCCCCAGGTACCACGAACCCAGGGCCGTCGCCACGGCCAGGCTCAAGAAGATCGCCATCTTGGCCGCCTGCACGGAGATCTCCCTTTCGATTCACGTCAACGCCGACGGGTGCCGTGCCCCGGCCACGATTGCCCGGTCCTCACCACCCGGTTTATCGTATCAGACCGAAACCCCGAGCCTCCAGGGGGCATCCTCCTGGCATGCGATCACGGTCGTCCCGTCATCGATAAAGCCCCACGATCTTCTGGGGAAACGGTCCTGGGAATGACGGAATCCGGTCAGGAGATCGACGGGACCGGATCCTCGAATTCCAGGTTGGCCATCGATCTCGCTGTCTCTTCGGGCGTGAGGAGGACGATCATGCTGATATCGCCCTGCTCATCGTCGGAGACCTGTTCCAGGTACTTCCAGATCGTCTCATGCCTGGCGATCCGGCTCATGCCGGCGAAATCGGGATCGATGACCCGGATCCGGATGGACACAGAGCTCTGGCGATAGACGTCAATCTCGGCGGAGGGATGATCTTGCTGATAAACCCCGAGGGCCTTCACGATGCTTTCGATGATCGCGTCCGATCCGCCACGTGGAATTCGGATAGCCATGTCGATCAAAATCTCCCGACAGCCCAGTGAATGATCGCTTCAGCCGCTCTCAAGAACGCATCTGCGTCGGCTTCCCGCAGAGTGCCAGGCAGGTAGCGTAGATCGGTTGACCAGCCGTTAACGAATGCCAGGTGGCCGTTAACACCACGAGGGATCGGGTGCCCTCCATTGGTCAGATAGAGATTCCTCAGCCATTCATAATCGTGAGCCTGATTACCTCGGAAAGACTGTAGCGTACGGGCAACGTTCCCCGGAGGAACGACCGAGAGTACGAGGGACTTCAAAATGCATTCGACCCCGTATCCAGCCAGATAGACGGCGCCGGTTGTCCGCTCAGCTCGAAGTAAGATTTTCGCGTCTTCATATCTCTCGTGAGCACAGCGATAGAAGAAGCGAGCCTCTTTCGAGGATGGAACAGCCATTCATCCTCTCGCGATTAAGGCGCGATGGCCCGGCGAATCCGGATCGATCCGCCAGACCGACGCGTGAGTGACAAGGCCTCTCAACCCCAGCCCATCAATGATTGAACAAGAACGCCGGACTATTGATGAGCGCCCAGGTGATGTCCTGGGCGGCGGTGAGCCGCCGGGCGATCGATTGCTCGATGCTGATCTCCACGTCCCGCCGCAGGGCCACGAGCGCCGGGTCGATCGCGATCGGCTTCCTGGCGAGTTCGAGCTGGCCGCGCAGCTCCTGGAGCTTGGGATCGACGGGCAGCGGCGCCTTGCTCGCCATCACCGCGCCGACCTTGGCCCGCAACTCGGGATCCATGGCCTGGAAATAGGTCAGCAAAACGGCCTTCTGGGCGTCGGTCCGCACCTCGGGCGCGACGGCCAGGATGGCGCGGAACTCTTCCGGCAGGCTCAGGCCGACCGGCTTGGTGCTCCGCGTGGCCGAGAGGCGGAAGCGGCCGAGGGTCCAGACGTTCTGGAACAGGTGGGTCATCTTGAAGGTCAACACCGTCCCGCCGGCGCCGCCGATCGGCTGGGCCGTCTCGAAGGTCGCCCAGTGCGTGGTCCCCGTGGCCGGCGAGATCGCCCAACCCTTGCCCTGATCGTTGGCCACGCCGTTGACCGCGTTCGCGATCGGGAAGTCGGCCTGGCTGAAGTCGGCCACGGCCTTCTCCAGCGCCACGGGCTTGGCCTGCTTCGGGTCGGCCTTCGGTGCCGCGGTGACGGCGATCTCGTTGAGCACGAAGTTGCCGTCGGGCGCCCGGCCGGGGCCCTTGCCGGGCAGGCGGCTGTCCGACAGCACCTCGAGCCGCAGCCCCGTGATCCCGGTCAGTTCGGTCTCGACGACGACCGTGACGAACCCGTTGGTGTTGTTCCCCGAGACCGTGATCGAGCCGTCGGGCTCCTTGGTCAGGACCGACTGATTCGTGGCATTGGTGGTCTTGGGTTCCAAGACGACCCATCGGTTGACGATCGACGCCGCCTTCTCCTTCTCCCAGTCGGCCATCTTCTTGGCCAGGGTGGAGGTCTCGTAGGTCTTCAGGTCGGCCTCGAGCCTGGTGGTCGCCTCGGCCTTCTTGCGCTCCTGCTCGGCGAGCCTGGGAGCGAGGTCCTTCTCGTAAGCGGTCAGAGCGGCCTGCGCCGAGATGATTGCCGCCTGGCGGCGTCGCTCGAGCTCGGGCCGCTTGATGGCGAACTCGGCCTCGCGACGGCCGAGCTCCTCGGCCATCCGCCGGTGGTCCTCGTCGAGGGCCTGCATGTCCTTCCGGCAGGTCTCGACCTCCGCAGGGGTCGCCGGCCGGTTGAGGATCCGCAGGAACAATTCGTCGATCAGCTTGGCATCATCCCCCTGGGACGAGACCAGTCTGGTCAATTCACTGGCCGGGTCGGCCAGCGCGTCGGCGAGGGTCGGGCCGCTGACCAGGGCCATGATCGGGCCGAGCTGCATGCCGCTGGACCGCTCGCATTCGCAGGCGCTCTCCCGCGCCGGGCGGCCGAAGGTCGTGAGGAAGCCGCTGGGCAACTCGACCCCCGAATCGGGCAGGGCCGCCGCGCGGGTCCCCGGCGCCACGCCCGGGATATTCGACACCGAGCCGGTCACGCGGTAGACCGCATCGAGCAAGACCTCCGCCGGCAGCCGGCGGGCGGTGGCGTGCGAGTAGTTCACCTTGTCGTCGGCGTTCCACTTGTTGGTCTCGACCGACAACTGGTACGTCCGCGACTTGCAGATCAGCCGCATCACGTGTCGGACATCGAAGCCACTCTTGATGAATTCCTGCGTGAGGTAGTCCAGCAGCTCGGGGTTCGAGGCCGGGTTGCCGGCCCGGATGTCGTCCAGCGGCTCGATGATCCCCACGCCCTGCAGGTAGCCCCAGAGCCGGTTGACGTAGCTCCTGGCGAAGTAGGGGTTATCCTTCGACGTGAGCCAGTCGGCCAGCTCCACCCGGCGCGAGGCGCTCGCGGGCGGCTTCTGGGCCGACCCGCTGGCATAGGGGAATTTCGGCGCGGTCACCTTCTTGGTCCGGTCGTGGACCACCTCGGCCTTGCTCGTGTCGGAGACGAACTCGAAGAGCGGCTTGGCCGCCTCGACCTCGGTCCCGCCGATCATCCGCCCGCCGCTGGCGGGGTCGGTCTTCAGGTCCACGTGGCGCGAAGTAGGCCGCGGTCTGGTAGTACTGGTCCTGGGTCCAGCGTTCGAAGGGGTGGTCGTGGCACTTGTTGCAGTTGAACCGGACGGCCAGGAACAGTTGCGTCGTGTTCTCCATCGTGGCCGTGGCCTCGCGGAGGATCTTGAAATAAGACGCCGCCGGGTTTTCCCGGTTCGAGCCGGTGGCCGTCATGACGGCCTTGACGAATTTGTCGTAGGGCAGGTTGGCGGCGACCTGGGCGCGAATCCAGTTGCGGAAGGCCACCGAGCCCTCGACGCCCAGGAACTTCCGGTTCACCTGGAGCAGGTCGGCCCACTTGTTGGTCCAGTAGTTGACGAACTCCGGGTTGCCGATCAGGCGGTTGACCAGCTCGCTACGCTTGACCCGGCTGTCGCGGGTATCGGCGAGGAACTTGCGGACGTCGTCGGCCGTCGGCGGCAGGCCGGTCAGGTCGAGATGGACGCGGCGGAGGAACTCGACGTCGTTGCAGAGGCCGGAGGGGAGGATCTTCATCCGCTCCCATTTGCGGGCGACCAGCTCGTTGACCTTACCGTAGGCGGGCGGTTCGGTCCAGGCGAAGCCGGTGCGATCGCCCATGACCGTGAGCGTGGTCGAGGCGTAGTTCCCCTCGAACCGCGCCATGATCGGCGCCTCGCCGCGGCGGACGGCCGTGATCAGCCCGGCGCGGCCGGCCATGGCGACCTCGGAGTTGGCGCTGTCGAGGAACGACTCGCGGGTCACGTCGCGGACCTCGCCGCTGGAGTACGTCGCCAGCACGCGGAGCTGCTGGCGGGTGCCAAGCCGCTGGACGACCGGGTCCTTCGGGGCGACCTCGATCCCGGTCACGCGCGGGGTGGTCAGATCGAGCCTGGCGCCGTCGGCGATCCAGGAACGGATGATTTCATAATAAGGTTCGCCCGGCTGGATCAGGGCGCCGCCGACGTGCGGCACGGCGCCGGTCGGCTTCAGGAGCATCATGCTGGTATCCGGCGCGGCCAGGCTGACGTGCCGCGACGCCTGGTCGTCGGTCAGGGCCCGGACGTCGAAGATCGGGTCATAGCCGCGGAGCGAGAGCTTGAAGCCATTCTTGCCCTGGGCCGAGCCGTGGCAAGTCCCCGAGTTGCAGCCGATCCGCGAGAGCACCGGGGCGACGTCGTGGACGAAGTTGACCTTGGGGGCCGAGTGGACGCCCAGCACGGTCACCGGCACCTCGACGGCCTTGCCCGACAGCCGGAGGATCAGCGTCCCCTTGCCGTCGGCCCGCGGCCTCACCAGCCCCGACCGCGAGATGTCGGCGATCGACGAGGAGAGCGTCGGCTCGACCATCCGGGTCGCGTCGATCGTCTCGCCCGAGCTGAGCTTCGCCGTGACCAGGAGCTGGGCATAGGCGAACCGATGGGTCAGCCGGATCTCCTTCGGTTGGACGTCCAGTGCCACCAGGCTCGTGCCCTTGGGCAGCACCTCGGTCTCCACGCCCTCCTCCTGCTTGGGCGGGACGGCCGAGATCGGGGCGTTCTGGGCGACCGAGCTGGCCTTGACCGCCACCGCGGCGAACTCCTTGATCGTCGAGCCGGTCTCTGGATTGAGCAGGCGGATCACGCCGTCGGCACCCGCGGCGGCGAGCACCTTGCCGTCCGGGCGGAAGGCGACCGCGTAGATGCCCCCCTGGGGCACCTTGATGCCGGCGATCTGCTTGATGCCCTGCTTGTGATACTTCTCGAGCGCGGCGACTTCCTCCGGCGATCGGCTGGAGGAGACCTTCTGATCGATCGCCTTGATGTTATCCGGATAACCGGTGTCGAACTCGTACGAATAGACGCCGATCTCGCCGGTGCCGTCGAGGCTGCTGCCGGCGGCGATCCGCTTGCCGTCGTTGCTGACCGCGACGCTGTAGACCCGGCCGGGCAGGGGGGGGAATTCGCGGATCAGGTTGGAGTCGTCGCCGATGACGCGCACCGTCTGGCGGAACACGCGGTAGAGCTTGGGCTCGCCGTCGGAGCCGCCGATGATGATCTCATCCCGCTTGGGATGGCGGGCGACCGCCGTCAGGCCCCCCTTGAGTGCGCCCGGGGTGATCGAGGTGATATTGTTGACGAACCGCTGGGTGGCGACCTCGGTGAGCTTGGCCGCCATGTCGCGGCCGACCGAGATCAGGTGCGAGCCGTCGGCCGAGAAGACGGTGTCGAGCACCCAGTCGCTGTGCGAGCCCATGAACAGGATCTGCTGGCCGTTCTTGGCGTCGATGGCCCGGACGGTGTTGTCCGAGCAGCCGAAGGCGATCTTGGTGCCGTCGGGCGACCAGCTCGCGCCGTAGATCGTGTCATAGGTGACCGCGACGGAGAGCACCAGCTTCCGCTTGGCGACATCCCAGACCTGGACCTCGCCCATCCGCGAGGGGCGCCCGCCGGTCACGGCCAGCTTCTGGCCGTCGGGCGAGAAGGCCAGCGACTCGACCCGCTCGGAGAGCCCGACCAGCCGGCCGACCAGCTCGGACCCGTCGGCCTTCCACAGCAAGACCTCATGGAAGCCGGCGACGGCCAGGAGCGTGCCGTCCGGCGAGAACGCCAGGCCCGGGATCACCGGCAGCCGGGTGTATTCGGGCGGGTGGTCCATGTCATATCGGGCCCGGGCGGTCTGCGGCGTGTCGTCGGGGGCCCCCTGGGCGATCCATCGGCCGATCAGCTCGAGCTCGGCGGCGGAGAGCGGCGGCTTGTTCTGGGGCATCTCGGCCTTGCCGTCCTGCGGGGTGATCTTGTTGACGAGGAAGCTCTCCTCCGGCTTGCCCGCCACGATCGCCGGCTGCTCGCTCTCGCCTCCCTTGAGCATCCGGTCGAAGGCCGTCATCACATAGCCGCCCCCCGCCTTCGCGGGCTGGTGGCAGCCCTGGCACTGGGCCTGGAGGATCGGACGGACCTGCTTATCGTAGCTCACCTTCGGTCCCGAGGCCGACACGGCCGCGACGGCCGGCTTCTTGCCCTTGGCCTTCCCTTTGTCGTCGGCGGCCGCCACCGCCGTTGACATCACCAACAGGGCCGCGACGACCCCGAGCCCGCAATTCCCTCTCGCCATGATCTTCGCCATCTCGGTCTGCTCCCCATGTTGCGATCTGCGAAATCGTCGGTCGCGCCGACGCTCGAAGGCCGGCACCCTGCCCCTAATGATCAATCTATCGCCCCGCGTTCGTTCGGGTCCGGTGGGTATCGTCCGCGGGGTCAATCTTGGGCTGGGGGTGGATTTCGTTGCCGCGAGACGCTCAATCCTCGGCTCGCACGGAGCTTGCGTGCTCCAGACGACCCACGCAAGCTTGCGTGGCCTCCGCCAGCAAGATAGCATTCCTCCCTATATTACGCTTCCGAGCCGGTTCGTCGCTAGCGTGACAATTGTTGAACAGCGTGAATTTCGCCGAGAATGAGGATCGGATCGGGCCGAATCCTCGAAGTTTCCGTGAAAGACCGGGAAAAATCCGGCGACTCTTCTTGCTCAAGTATGCCGACCTGGTAGGATTTGCGATGACCAACCTTTCCGACGACTGCGCCACCCCAGTGATGCAGGACGGTGCCGGAGCCTTGCATGCAAGGCATAGGACCGATCATTTTGACGTGGTCGTCGCAAATTAATTAAAGTTCTGGTTGTAGGAGTTAGGGGTCGGTGCAATTGAAATCACGAAGGTCTCCCTCGATAGCTTCCATTGGATATCCGGAGTGGACTTGAAAGTACCTGCCGGATCGATTTCAATCGTAGCGTGACAATACGCACGATCAACGTCTCGTAGCCCGACTTCATCGACCGACGCGTGTGCACCAGCTCGTGGCCCAAAGTGCCGATCTTTGGACCGGAACCTGGCTAGACCCCGTCGCTTCTCTTTGGAATTGGCGGCATGATACGTGCGGGATTCTCGGCTATCAACTTTCTGATCTTGCGGCCCGAAGGAAGGTCAGCCATGTCAACGGCCAGAGAATATCGTCGGCAAGTGTTGAGAATGGGAGAGTCCAGCATCGCCCGCGAGCAACGGAGGCCGCCCGCCCGGGATGCCCTGGACACCTTCATCTTCGGCTCGCTCGGCGTCCTTGCGGTCCTGGTCGTCCTGGTCGCGATCTACTCCAGGATGGTCTGACGTACCGCCCCGGACCGGGACCAGGATCAGCTTGCCGACGTGTCGTGCGCTCGTGCGGCCATCCCGAACCGACTCCGAATTCAACTCCCGAGCCTCGTCTGTTGGCTTCCCGATACACGATACGCGAGAATGGGCTCCTACCGGACCGCCGGCCTGTTATTTTCACGGATTCCGAGCAGGATGAAACCCATGAGACGCAGACTTCGGATCGGGCTGATCGTCATCGGGCTCCTCGGTGTGGGGCTGAGTTGGACCTTTCGATCGCCCGTGGCCGCGGAGCAAAAATCTCGCGACGAGGCCCAGTGGGAGTACAAGGTCTCCGTGTTCTCCTACAACCCCGGCGAGCGACTGACCGACGACTCGCCGGGCCGCGATCTTCGAGAAGGCCCTGAATGAGCAAGCCCGTCAGGGATGGGAACCGGTCGGTTCCCTATTGAGCCGCGACACGATCCAGACCGTGGGCGGTGGGGTGACGACCCGCGATACGACCTCGTTCGTCGCCTATCGCCGGAGGCGTTGAAGGCGGAGCGTCCTGAGATTGTCTACGAGGATGGTCGCCAGCTCAGGCAAGCGGAACTCTCGCACGCGCGAATCGACGCCCCCTGGGGACTCTTCGCCATTTCGCTAATGGATTGCGCCGACGGGATTTCGGGAAGGTGACCCACTTCGTGCTTCGCCGAGATGAGCGTGCTCACCGGCGACCCGCGCGGCGTTGCGCAGGGCGGACAGGGCTTCCACGGCATATCGACGCCGGTCCTGGTTCACGATGAGGGAAATGGCCGACTCGCCCTTCCGGGGGGACACCGCGGCCGCGGCGAGCTCGCCGGCGACGCCCAGGGCGACCGCAGGATCGCTCGGCCAGCGGGCCTTCCGCTCCCGCGCCAGCTCGACCGCTTCGCCCGATCTCCCGAGGGCCAGCAGGAGCCAGGAGAGCTGTCGCAGTCGCGCGTCGAGGAAGTTGCGATGCTTGATCTCCCCGGGCTCGCGGGAATAGACCTGACGCTGATGGGCCGCGCATTTCTGATACGCTTCGACCGCGTCGGCGGCCCGTCCCAGCCCCTCCATCGCCTCGCCCAGGCGATACCAGGACCCGGTGCAGTCGCACCGCGCATGGATGTTCTCTGGGTCGGCCTGAACGAGTATCTCGCGGATCGCGATCGCCTTGCGGCACGGCTCGATGGCCTCGCCTGGCCGGTGGTTGTTGACCTGGATCCGGCCGATGATATGGTAGACGGTTGCCTGGGCCCCACGATCCTTGGCCGCCAGAGCACCGGCCCGGTCGAGCCTTTCGAAGCACTCGGCGGCTCGGCGGAGGTCGCGGAGCGCGTCGGCCGACAAGTTCGACATAGTCCTCGGTCCCTCCGATGAAATAATGGCTATAAGCCAAGGCGGCGAGAGTCGACATCGACGACGGATCATCTCCGGGGAGCGCCTCGGCGAGCGCCCCGGCTCGCCGCAAGGGGTCTCCGGCCTTGATCAAGAGGGCCTTCCCCTCCTCGCTATGGCCCGTCCGGCAGAGGAACTGGCTCTCATAACCCAGACAATCGGCGAATCGCAGGAGGACATGGATGTCGGTCGGGTCGTCGCGCGCGAGGCTCTCATGGAGGTCGTGGGCCTCCCGCCAGGCGTCCCGGATCTCCTGCTGGGACGCTTTACCCTCGAGGAGCCGGACGATATTGATCGCCACGTTGGCCAGCTCGGGACGCATGGTGGGGTCGTCGCTCGATTCGCGGCGATACACCCGATACTGCTCGAGGAAGAGTGCCTGCAACTCGCGACTGTATTCGGGCTCCAGGTGCGCCAACTGGCCGGCGAGGGTCAGTCGATTGAGCGTCCATAGGCTTCGATGGCCCTGTTCCAGGGCCCGAGTCGCGCGATTGCGCTGGGTCTGGACCTCGGCGAGGTTGGCCTCGGCGCGGCGTCGGAAGACCTCGGCCCGCCGCCATTCCCGCGCCACGCCGAGGAAGCCCAGGACCACGGCCAGGACCAGGGATGTCGCGAGGCCGGCCACGACCGGCCTGCGCCGGCACTTCCGCCAGCAGATCCCGATCGGCCCCACGGGGCGAGCGAGCACCGGCTCGCCGTCGAGCCATCGGCGGAGGTCGGCCGCGAGGGCATCGGCGCCGGCGTAGCGATGGGCCGGCTCCTTGGACATCGCCTTCAGGCAGATGGTCTCCAGATCCTGGGGGATGGAATTATCGAGGCGGCGCGGCGGGCGCGGGTCCTCCTCGCGGATCCGCGCCAGCAGCATCTGGCCCGCCCCCGCGAACGGCCGCGTGCCGGTCAGGAGCTCGTAGAGGATGGCGCCCAGGCTGTAGATGTCCGTGCGGGCGTCGAGCTTCGCCGGCTCGCCCCGCGCCTGCTCGGGGGCCATGTAGGCCGGCGTGCCGATCATCCGGCCGTCGAGGGTGAGCGTCGCCTCGGCGCCGCCGCTCTTGGCCAGCCCGAAATCGGTGAGATAGACTCGGTCGTCGCGGTCGATCAGGATATTCGACGGCTTAACGTCGCGGTGGACGATGCCCAGGCCGTGCGCGTGCCCCAGGGCCTCGGCCAGCGCGGCGACCCATTCGACCGATCGACGAAATCCCGGGCGGCGGACCGTCAGCTCGTCGGCGAGGTTGCGGCCCTCGACCAGGGCGGCGACCAGGTACAGCTCGCCATCAGCCTGGCCGGCATCATAGACCGGGACGATGTGGGGATGGTGCAGGACGGCCGCGCTGCGCGCCTCGCGGAGGAACCGGCCGACGGCCTCGGGAGTCTCCATCGCCCCGGCCCGGGGCCGTTTCAAGGCCACGTCGCGGCCGAGCGTGGTGTCCCGGGCCCGGTACACGACGCCGAAGGCACCCCGGCCGATCACGTCCCCGAGTTCATAGCGGCCGATGCGCGACGAGGGCCGCGACGCGACGCCGGCCCGATCGGGGATCGATGACAGCCCGGCCGCCCGGCCCAGCTCGTGGAGCCCGGATGGGTCGTCGGCCAGCTCGCGGAACCGCTCCAGATAGGGGGCGACTCCGATGGCCTCGCCGGCCTCGACCCTCAGCTCCATCTCTTCATGGATCAGCTCCAGGAGCAAGAGCTTCCGATCGGCCGCACCCCGGGGCAGATAGTCCTCGATCGCCGGTCGATCGCCGCGTCGCCACGCCCGGCGAAACGAACGGACGGTCTCCTGGAGATCCTTCCAGGTGGCGCTCTCCAACTCGGGAGATGGGCAGGGATCCGTCGGCATGGTCCGACCCTCATGTCCGCGCCGTCCATCGGCTCCGGGGGATCTGGTCACGACACTGTGTGTGCGGGTTTCCAGTAAAGATTCACATCTCTTCTTGTCTGGAATCTGAGATTACTGATCTGTAATCTCCCTGCCCGTCTAATCGCCGCCCCGAAACTGGCTCAATTGCTCGAGCCGTCGCCGGGCGCGCTGGCGTACCCGCTGGACCGTCCTCACGGAGGCATCCACTTGACTGGCGATTTCCTCGCTGGTGCATCCCATCAGGATCAGCTCCACGATGGGACGGTCGTCGGGCGTCATGGCCTGGAACAGATGCTCGATCGTCTCGCTCAGGGCGACGGCCTCGGCCGGAGTCGGCGCCCGGTCGGCCAGGCTCGCGGCCTGGCCGTTCGCGTCGGCCCAGCCCACCTCGCGACGCGCATCGCGTCGGGCGGCGAGCAGGAACTTGCGCCGCTTGGTGCATTTCCGCAGGGTGATGATCGCCAGCAGCGACCAGAGGTCGTCCCAGCCGGCCAGGTCGAATTCGCCCTGTTCGTTCCGCTGGAAGAAGCTGCGGTAGGCCGAGAGCACGATGTTCTCGACGTCGGCGCGATCGCGCAGCCACTCATCAAACTGGCCGGCCGCGAGGACCATCATCCGCCGGACGTAGCGGCGAAAGACGGCGGTCTCGGCCGAGGGATCACCGGCTCGCACCCGGGCGATCAGTTCCTCGAAACCATCATCCCGATACGAATCGAGCATCGGCGTGCCCCTTCACGAGCCGCATAACGATCGAAGACCCCGCGGATGGATACCCATCGCACCGGCCCGCGGCGCCGGACCACCACTACATTCATCTACGACCCGAACGCAACCTGTTTCAAGAATCCGAGTCGCACTCGCGCCGGCGCGAAGACGCCCGATGCCGTAGCCGGCGCAACGATCGAACGGTTTTGTATTCTCCCGTAATCGACCGGATGAGTTCAAGTATTTCGGGACCGCACCGTCCGCATTCCGGGGCTCCGGGCTTTTCGTCTTAACTTCTGGACAGGATTCCCTCCCCGATTTGTTGTCTTTCGATGACAACCAGGAATTCTCCGATTCTCTCGAAAAAAGATGGCGGCCTCCGTGCCGTGTTGGGCCTGTACCTGGTTGAGCCGGGAGGTCACTTCCGTGCCTTCGACGTGGAACCCGGATCCGAGCTCCCGCTCAGCTCTCGACTCTTTCGACAAATTCCCGGGATGGTTTGAAACGGTTCGCAGACTGGCCGTACGTGGGTTGGAAACGTGGATCGAATCGGGTGACCGGGAAGCCTACGCGAAGGGGACTCTCCAGGCGCCCGTGCATCATCGCCGATCCCTGTCGGTCTTCAAGCATCGCTGTCATCGCAACCAGGAGCAGAGACATGTGGCGACGGAAGATCCTCGCGGGCGTTCGGCGGAGGACCTCGGGCCGGCGTCGTTTCCCACCGGTCGCCGAGGCGCTGGAAGAGCGGACTTTGCTGAGCAGTCTCTTTGCGACGCAGATCGACCCCGTGGGCGTGACCACGGATTCGGCCGGCAATGTCTACGTCAGTTACGATAGCACGATCATCTATCAGCAAGAGGCCGTCGCGGAATACACGAGTTCGGGCCAATTGATCAATGACGCGGTCATGTACGAGACCGGGAGCACCGACAATCCAGGGCCGCTGGTCACCCTGGGAACGTCGGAGTCCCTACCGAACCTGGCTAGCGGCGACATCCTGGAGATGCAGCTCGATGGAGAATTGTTCGCCTATCGGCCCTCGACCGGCCGGTCGGAACGCTACGCCGACTTCCAGGGGAGCAATTTCAGCACGTCTGTCGAATCGGTCTACGACATCCAGAGCGGAAATGATGTCGATCTCTACGGGACGATCAGCTTGACCGGTGCCCGATTCGGAGACTTCGGCGTCGATGGCAGCGACCTCGTGGTCTCGGTCGAGTCGAACGGCTGGGATTTCGTGATGCAGGCGAGCTTCAACAGCGGCGGCTATTCGCCGTGGGATGTCGTGGTCGCTGCCCCCACCAGCGATGGCACGACCGCTCCCAAGGGCCTGGCCGTCAACGGGGCTGGGACCGTGCTGACGACCTTGCCGGATGCGGGCGGGAGCGACGTCCCGGTGGCCTACGACGATCGCAACCCTTCTCTCGGAGTCCTGATCCCGAATCTCGGCCTGCCCGCGACCCCGACCCTCACCGCCGGGGGGATCACCGTCAATGGCCTGGGCGATTTCGTGGCCGCCACGGGGGTGACGTCGCTACTCGGCGGCAAGCCCGGGTACGTGACGATCACCCCGAATCTGGAGAACTACAGCGCGTACATGAGCACGCCGACCGTTCAGAACGGCCCATCGCCCCAGCCGGTGGGGATCGCCATCCAGCCGAACACCAGCGTCGGTGTGCTCGTGACAGTCCCGAACGAGGATGCAGTCCTCGCGGACTTCTACAAGGCCCCACTGAGCAATTATACGCCGGCGCAGATCCGCCATGCCTATGGCGTCGACCAGATCACTTTCGCCGGTCCCGGCGGCACGGCGGTCCAGGGCGACGGGGCCGGGCAGACGATCGCGATCATCGATGAAGGCGACGACCCGACGATCTATCAAGACCTCACGTTTTTCGACCAGACCTTCGGGCTCCCGACTCCGACGAACATCTCCGGCCAGTCTGGTAGCAACTCGACCTACTTCTTCGACCAGATCAACGAGGATAGCCAGGTCCCGGAGGATCCGGGAACGATCGGCGAGACGGCGCTCGACGTGGAATGGGCGCATGCGATCGCCCCCGACGCGAACATCGTCCTCTACGATGTCGATCCCAATGATACCAATATCGCCAGTCTGTATATCGGGGCCGCTGCCGCCGCCACGGAGAAGGGCCTGGGTGTGTCCGTCGTCTCGATCAGCTATGGGATCGCGGAATTCGTGCTGGCGAGTAGATTGCCGAGCGGCGAGACCGAATCCGTTCTCGACCAGTACTTCCAGACGCCGAACGTGACCTACTTCGTCGCTTCGGGCGATCAGGGAGCCTACCCGAATGACATTACCGGTCAGGACCCGAGGGTCGGGGTGAATTATGCCGCCGCGTCGCCGGATGTGGTCGCGGTCGGCGGCACCACCCTGCAGAATCTCGACGCCGCGGGCGATTATCCGGGTACGGGTACGAATGGGGAGATCGGTTGGGGTAACGGCACGAGCAGCGGCCCATCCGGAGGCTCGGGGGGGGGCTTGTCGGGCGAGAACTTGAGTTCGATCTCCGATGGCGAGCCCGAGCCGACGTGGCAGCAGGGGGTCGTGCCATCGTCAATCGACACGACCGGCACGCGCGCGGTCCCCGATGTGTCCTGGGACTCGGACGCCGCGACCGGTCTGGACGGATACACCAGCACCTTTTCCTCGGATGGCGGCCTCAGTGGCTGGTTCGACGTCGGAGGCACGAGCGATGCCGCGCCCCAGTGGGCTGGCTTGATGGCGATCGTCAATCAAGGCCGCGCACTGGAAAATGCGGCGCCCCTGACGGGTTACAGTCAGACCCTGCCCGCTCTCTACAGTCTCCCACCCAGCGTCTTCCACAACATCCAGTACGGCAACAACGGCAACAACCAACAGGCCATGGCCCAGGGCCCGCAAGATCCTTCCGGCTACGATCTCGTCACAGGGCTCGGTAGCCCCGTCGCCAACCTGCTCGTCCCCGATCTGGTCGCCTACGGGATCCCTACCAGGCTGGCGGTCACCGGCCAGCCGCCCTCCAGCGTCACGGCCGGGAGCCAGTTCGGCCTCACGGTCGCCATCGAGGATCACGTCGGCGACGTGATCACCAACTACAACGGCAGCGTGACGATCACCCTGGCGAACAACCCCGGCGGCGGCACGTTGGGCGGGACGAAGACGGCGACCGTCGTCAACGGTTACGCCGTCTTCTCCGGCCTGATACTGGACGTGGCCGACGCCGGCTACACGATCACGGCCACCTGTGGCAACTTGACCTCCGCCACGACGGCCGCGTTCACGGTCGTACCCGCTGCGGCCTCGAAATTGATCGTGGCCACCCAGCCGCCCGGCACGGTCACCCTCGATGACGCGTTCGGCCTGACCGTCGATATCGAGGACCTGTACGGCAATGTGGCGACGGCGTCCGCAGGCAGCGTGACGATCGCCCTGGCGAACAACCCCGGCGGCGCCACCCTGGGCGGGACGCTGACGATGTCGGCGGTCAACGGCGTGGCCACCTTCGCCGGCCTGAACCTGAATGAGACCGGGACCGGCTACACGATCACGGCCATCAGCGGCAACCTGACGTCGGTGACCACGGCCGCGTTCAGCGTCAAGTATCCCGGTTTCCTGCCGAACCAGATCGACACCGCCTACGGGATCAACCAGATTACTTTCGGGACCACGTCGGGAACGGGATCCGGCCAGACCATTGCTATCGTCGATCCTTTCAACGATCCCAACATCGTCGACGACCTGTCGCAGTTCGATCAACTGTTCAACCTGCCCAGTCCCAGCCTCACCATCGTGAATGAGCAAGGCGCCTTGTCTCCCTTGCCTCCGACCGATACAACGGGTGACTGGGAGTATGAGGAGGCCTTCGACGTGGAATGGACCCACGCGATCGCTCTGGGGGCCAGCATCATCCTGGTCGAGTGCACCACCAGTTCGCCGAGCGACCTCTTCGCGGGAGTGGCGACCGCCGCCGGGCTCCCCGGCGTGTCGGTCGTCTTGACGAGCTGGTCGCACCCCGAATTCAGCAGCGAGACGTCCTACGACAGCGTCTTAACCACCCCGAGCGGACACCAGGGGGTCACATTCGTGGCCGGCGCGGGACAGCACGGGACGATCAGCTACCCCGCCGCTTCGCCCAACGTGGTCGCCGTCGGCGGCACCACGCTGTCGCTCAACGCGAACAGTTCCTACTCCGGCGAACTCGCCTGGTCGGGCACCAACGGCGGCCCCAGTTACTATGAAGCCGAGCCGCCATACCAGGACGGCGTCCAGAGCATGGGCAAGCGGACCATCCCCGACGTGGCGTTCGACGCCGACCCGAACACGGGTATCACGTTCTACAACTCGTACGATACGAACGGCTCGCCCCTACTCCGTAATGGTTCCAACGACTTCGCGGCCGCGGCCTGGGCCGGCTTGATCGCGATCGCCGACCAGGGCCGGGTGGCCGCGGGCGGGACGACCCTCGACGGCCCCAGTCAGACCCTGCCGGCCCTGTACAGCCTCCCCGCCGGCGACTTCCACGACATCACCAGCGGCGGCAACGGCACCTACAACGCCGGGCCGGGCTACGACGAGGTCACGGGACTGGGCACCCCGATCGCCAACCTGCTCGTCCCCGCGCTGGCCGTCGCCGAGATGCCCCGTCAACTGGCGGTGACCGCCCAGCCGCCCCCGGTCGTCGTCGCCGGCAGCACCTTCGGCCTCCAGGTCACGGCCGAGGACAGCAACGGCATCCCGGTCAGCTCGTTCTCTGGCAGCGTGACCATCAGCCTGGGCACCAACCCGGGGAGCAGCACCCTCGGCGGGACCTTGACCGAGGCGGCCGTCAATGGCGTGGCGACCTTCGCCGGATTGACGCTGAATAACCCGGGGAACGGCTACACGATCACGGCCGCCTTCACCGGCCTGACCGGGGCGACGACCGCGGCGTTCGACGTGAGCTCCTGGACGACCCTGGCCAACCCCTTGCCGGCGCAGGATGGCGCGGAAGTCATGATGCTGCTCAGCAACGGCACGGTCATCGTCCATGGCGGAGCGGGGCAAGTCTCCTCGGCCTGGTATCAACTGACTCCCGACTCCTCCGGCAACTACCTCGACGGGACCTGGTCGACCCTCTCGACGATGAACGTGTCCCGACTCTTCTTCGCTTCGGCGATCTTGCCCGACGGCAGCGTCTTCGCCGTGGGCGGCGAGTACTCGATGCCGTATTCCTTCACCAATTCCACCGAGATCTACGACACGCTGGCGGGCAGTGGCGCCGTCTGGACCAACGAGCCCGGCGTCCCGACGCCGCCGACGAAAGTCGGCGAGAACCCTCCTCCCAATGCCCAATCCCAGTTCGGCGACGACCCCATCGAGGTGTTGCCCGACGGGCGGGTCCTCGCCGGATACTTCTATGGCCCGCAGACCTACATCTACAACCCAGCGACGAATACCTGGGAGGACGGGCCGAATAAGCTCGACTACGACCCGAGCGATGAGGAGACCTGGGTCAAGCTGCCGGACGGCAGCATCCTGACCTATGATATCTACGCCAGCATCAAGACCGGGACCTTCACCGCCGAGCGCTACATCCCGTCCACAACCGGGGGCATCGGCCAGTGGGTCGATGCCAGCGCCGTCAACCCCGCGGACCCGCCCAGCCTCCTGTCGGGAGCGGACCAGGGCTACGAGTTGGGAGCCGGCTTCTTGCTGCCCGACGGCCGCGTGATCATGCTGGGGGCCAACGGGAACACCGCCTATTACAACCCCTCGACCAATACCTGGTCGGCCGGGCCCAACGAGCCCTCGATCGACAACGGACAGACGCAGCTCGTCGCCGCCGATGCGCCCGGAGCCGAGCTGCCCGACGGCCACCTGCTCCTCGCCTTCTCGCCGCTGGGAGGCCTCGACAGCAACGGAGTTTACGACTTCCCATACACGACGTTCTTCTACGATTTCAACCCGACCACCAATACGTACACCAGCGTGGATCCCCTTTCGCCCCTCAATAACTTCAGCCCCAGCCCGTCTAGCTTCGTGTACAATATGCTGGTCTTGCCGACCGGACAGATCCTGGTTAGCAGCGATTTTGGGTCGATCGGCGTCTACACGCCCGACGGATCGCCGCAGGCCGCGTGGCAGCCGACGATCACCAGCATCACGAACAATGGCGATGGGTCCTTCACCCTGACGGGCACCCAGTTGAACGGCCTCTCCGAGGGTGCGGCCTACGGCGACGACAACGCGATGTCCAGCAACTATCCGATCGTCCGCCTGGCTAATACCAGCGGCCGTGTGTTCTACGCGACGACCTACGACTGGAGCAGCACGGGAGTGGCGACGGGCAGTGCCACGGTGAGCACCCTATTCCAGGTGCCCGGCCTCCCGTCGGGCACATACTCGTTGTCGGTGATCGCCAACGGGATCGCGTCGGCCCCGGTCAGCTTCAGCGAAACCGGGCCACCGGCCCAGGTCGTCTTCGGCCAGCAGCCCACCAGTACGACCGCGAACGTGGCGATTAGCCCGGCGATCACGGTCGATGTAGAGGATGCCTCGAACAACGTGGTCACCACCGACAGTTCGACGGTCACCCTGACCCTCAGCGGCGCCACCTTCGCCGGCGGTTCGAACTCCGTCACCGCGGTCGCGATCGACGGTGTCGCGACATTTACCGGCCTGACGATTGATGCGGCAGGCAGCTACACGCTCTCGGCGACGGATGGGATGTTGACCGGCGCAACGTCGACGGGCTTCACGGTGGCCCCGGCCGCGGCCTCGCAACTGATCGTCCAGACGCAGCCCTCGGCGACGGCGGCGGCCGGTGTGGCATTCGCAGCCCAGCCCGTGATTGATGAAGAGGACAAGTACGGCAACCTGGAAACCGGCGACAACTCCACCATCGTGAAGGCGCTGAGCAGTGGCGCCGGCCCGCTCCAGGGCGAGACCAGCGTCACGGTCATCGGCGGAGTGGCGACCTTCGCCAACCTGGCCGACGACACGGCCGAGACCATCTCAATGAAGTTCACTAGCGGTGGCCTGACCGGCGCGACCTCGAACAACATCGTGATCAGCCCCGCGGCCGCCACCAAGTTGGTGATCCAGACGCAGCCTTCGCCGACGGCGACGGCCGGGGTGGTGTTCGCGACCCAGCCGTTGATCGACGAAGAGGACCAGTATGGCAACTTGGAGATTGGAGACAACTCCACCGTCGTGACCGTTGCGCCGAACAGCGGGACCGGCCCGCTCCAGGGCACGAGGACGGCCACAGTGCAAGGCGGCATCGCGACGTTCACGAACCTGGCGGACGACAAGGCCGAGACCATCTCATTGAAGTTCAGCAGTGGGACCTCGACCGCGGCGACCAGTGGCCGCATCAACGTGACCGCGGCCGCGGCCTCATCATTCACGCTCGGCGGATTGCCCAGCTCGATCGCGGCTGGCACAGCCTTCAACTTCACACTCACCGCCTATGATGCCTACGGCAACATCGCCACCGGCTACGCCGGCACGGTCAAGTTCACCAGCGCCGACACCGCCGCAGTCCTGCCGGCCAGCTATACATTCACCTCGAGCAACGACGGAACTCACAGTTTCACGGCAACGATGAATACAATCGGGACGCAGACGATCACCGCCACCGACACGGCAACGTCGAGCATCACCGGGTCTGGCAGCTTGCAGGTATCCACCGGCGGTGCCACGTTCCTGGAGAGCGACAAAGCGACCCAAGGGAGCTGGGAGGGCACCTACGGCTCACAGGGCTATGACATCGTGGGCGGGCCATCGAGCCTGCCCTCCTACGCCACCGTCACGCCCTCGGGCGAGTCGGAATATACCTGGACCACCACCTCGACCGACCCCCGCGCGTTGCAGGTGCCGAATTCGAGCAATCGCGTGGCGGCCGTCTGGTATTCGGCGACCAGCTTCAGCGTCGCCGTGGACTTGAGCGGCGGCCAGGAGCACGACCTGGAGCTGTACTTCGACGACTGGGACAACAAGGGCCGGGCCGAGCAGGTGCAGATCAGCACGGCATCCGGGACCGTGCTGGACACCGAGACGATCGCGTCGTTCACCGCGGGCGTGTACCTGGACTGGCAGGTATCGGGCAAGGTGGTGATCACGATCACCGACACGGCCGGCGCCAACGCCGTCCTCAACGGCCTGTTCATCGACCCGACGTCCGCGCCGACGGCCACCGCCAGCTTCATCGGCGAGGATAAGACGACGCAAGGGAGCTGGGTGGGCGTCTACGGCTTGCAGGGCTCCGACCTCGTGGGCAGGCCATCGAGCTTGCCCCCCTATGCCACCGTCACGCCCTCGGGCGAGTCGGAATATACCTGGACCACCACCTCCACCTCGCCCCAGGCTTTGCAGGTGCCCGGCTCGACCAATCGCATCGCCGCCGTCTGGTACTCCGCGACCAGCTTCACGCTCGCCGTGGACCTGACTGACGGCAATGAGCACGACCTGGAGCTGTACTTCGACGACTGGGACAGCAAGGGGCGGGCCGAGCAGGTGCAGATCAGCACGGCATCCGGGACCGTGCTGGACACCGAGACGATCTCGTCGTTCACCGCGGGCGTGTACCTGGACTGGCAGGTGTCGGGCAAGGTGGTGATCACGATCACCGATACGGCCGGGCCGAATGCCGTCCTCAATGGCCTGTTCATCGACGCGACGACGCCGGCGACAACGGCCAGCTTCATCGGCGAGGACAAGACGACCCAAGGGAACTGGGTGGGCGTCTACGGCTCGCAGGGCTCAGACCTCGTGGGCGGGCCATCGAGCTTGCCTTCCTACGCCACCGTCGCGCCCTCGGGCGAGTCGGAATATACCTGGACCACCACCTCGACCGACCCCCGCGCCTTGCAGGTGCCCGGCTCGACCAATCGCATCGCCGCCGTCTGGTATTCCGCCACCAGCTTCACCGTCACGGTCAACCTGAGCGACGGCCAGACCCACGACCTGGAGCTGTACTTCGACGACTGGGACAGCAAGGGGCGGGCCGAGCAGGTGCAGATCAGCACGGCATCCGGGACTGTGCTTTCTACCGAGTCGATCGCGGCGTTCACGGCGGGGGTGTATCTCGACTGGCAGGTGTCGGGCAAGGTGGTGATCACGATCGCCGACACGGCCGGGGCCAACGCCGTCCTCAACGGCCTGTTCCTTGACTCGACGACGAGCCCGACCGCCACCGCCAGCTTCATCAAGGCGGATACGACAACGCAAGGGAACTGGGAGGGCGTCTACGGCACCCATGGCTATGATATCGTGGGCGGTCCCTCCAGCTTACCCAACGCCACCGTCAGACCGTCCGGGCAGTCCAACTATACCTGGACGACCACCTCGACCGATCCCCGCGCCCTTCAGGTGCCAAACTCGACCAACCGCGTGGCGGCCGTCTGGTATTCCTCCACCAGCTTCAGCGTCGACTTCGACTTGACGGACGGCCAGACCCATGACCTGGAGTTGTACTTCGACGACTGGGACAACAAGGGCGCGCCGAGACGGTGCAGATCAGCACGGCATCCGGGACCGTGCTGGACACCGAGACGATCTCGTCGTTCGCCGCGGGCGAGTACCTGGACTGGCAGGTGTCGGGCAACGTGGTGATCACCATCATCGACACCGCCGGTGCGAACGCCGTCCTCAACGGCCTGTTCCTCGACTAAAGGATGCGAAGGGAACTCCTACAAGCCCGAAGCGCAAGCGAGAGAATCCCCCGAAATCATCCACTCGCTTGCGCTTCGGGCTCGCATCAGGGCGTGCCCAACGCAATCGTTATGCGCTCTATAACGACTGGGTTGGTCCTTTCGCTCAAGAGTAGGTTCACCTTGAGGGAGGGCCAGGAGGGGACGCGATTCATCGATCAGCCCGATCGTCTGAGCGGGTGGCCTCCATTCCTGGCCACCGGGGTTGGCCAGGTCCCCGCGCTTGTATATACTGGCTTTATGGACACGAGCTGCTTGCGGCCGACTGACAGGGGCCTGGCTTGCGACGACGGGGGTTTCTTCATCGATCCCCGCCATCCGGTCGAGCGCGCGGTGATCACGCACGCGCACGGTGACCATGCCGTGCGCGGTTGCGGGCGTTACCTCACGACCAAGGAGGGCGCCGGGGTGCTCCGTCTGCGGATGGGGCCGGAGGCGACGATCGACGCCGTGGAATATGGTGAGGTGGTCGCGATCGGCGGGGTCCGGGTCTCGCTCCATCCGGCCGGGCATATCCTGGGTTCGGCGCAGGTGCGGGTCGAGCGTCTCGGGAGGGTCTGCGTGGCGGCGGGGGACTACAAGGACGTGGGCGATCCGACGTGCCGGCCATTCGAGCCGGTGCGGTGCCATACGTTCATCACCGAGTCGACCTTCGGGCTGCCGATCTATCGATGGCCGGCGCCGGCGTCGGTGTTCGAGTCCATCAACGCCTGGTGGCGCGGCAACCGGGACGCGGGCCGTGCGAGCCTGCTGTTCGGGTATTCCCTCGGCAAGGCCCAGCGACTGCTCGCGGGCGTCGATCCGTCGATCGGGCCGATCTACACCCACGGCGCCGTCGAGGCCCTCAACCGGGCCTATCGAGATGCGGGGATCTCCCTGCCGACGACGATCTACGCCGGTGATGCCGGGAAGGGGACGGATTGGTCGGAAACCCTCGTCGTCGCGCCGCCGTCGGCCCAGGGATCCACCTGGGCCCGGCGCTTCGGACCATCGTCGTCGGCGTTCGCATCGGGCTGGATGCGCATCCGGGGCACCCGTCGGCGCAAGTCCGTCGATCGCGGCTTCGTGCTGTCCGATCATGCCGACTGGCCCGGCCTGCTCGGCGTCATCGCGGCCACGGGCGCCGAGAGCGTCTGGGTGACGCACGGCTACACGGCGACTCTGACCCGCTATCTGACCGAGCGGGGCATCGATGCCGTCGCGATCGCGATGAAGTACGGCGAGGGCTCGGAGGAGAAGCGGACGTCTCCCGAGGCCGCGGGAGCCGAGGAGATCGAATGGCTCGAATCCTGAATCCCCCCGGCCGAAATGCCCGGTCCGAACCCAGGCCACGCCCATGAAAGCCTTTGCCGACCTCTACACCGCCCTGGACGAGACGACCAAGACCAATGCCAAGGTCCAGGCGCTGGTCCGCTACCTGTCCGACGCCTCGTCGGCCGACGCGGCTTGGGCGGTCTATTTCCTGATCGGGCGGAAGCCGCGGCAGGTGGTGCCGACGAAGCGGCTGCGCGCCTGGGCGGTCGAGGAGGCCGGGGTGCCGGACTGGTTGTTCGAAGAATCCTATGACGCCGTCGGCGACTTCGCCGAGACGATCGCACTGCTGTTGCCGGCCCCCGAGCGGTCGAGCGACCGGGCGCTGGCCGACTGGGTCGCTCGGTTGCTGGCCCTGCGAGAGGCCGCCGAGGAGGATCAGAAGGCGGGGATCGTCGGGGCCTGGCGGGAGATGGATAGCCCGCAGCGGTTCGTCTGGAACAAGCTGATCAGCGGCGCCTTCCGGGTGGGCGTCTCGCAACAACTGGTCACGAGGGCGCTGGCGAAGGTCATCGGAGTCGATGCGGCCGTCGTGGCACACCGCCTGATGGGCGACTGGGAGCCGTCGGCTGCCTTCTATGACGCCCTCAAGAGCACCGATGCGACGCGACGCCGACGCCGGCCGGCCCTACCCGTTCTGCCTGGCCTATCCGCTGGAATCGCCGCCCGAGTCGCTGGGCGAGGTTGCCGGCTGGCAGGCGGAATGGAAGTGGGACGGCATCCGCGCGCAGCTCATCCGCCGCGAGGGGCGCACGTACGTCTGGACGCGGGGCGAGGAGCTCGTCACCGACCGATATCCCGAACTGATCGACCTGGGCCCGAGGCTGCCCGAGGGCACCGTGCTCGATGGCGAGATCCTCCCCTGGCGCGACGGCGTGCCATTGCCCTTCGCCCAGCTCCAGCGCCGGATCGGCCGGAAGGCGCCCGGCAAGGCGATCCTCCGCGAGGTGCCCGTCGCCCTCGTCGCCTACGACCTGCTGGAAGACGCCGGCCTCGACGTCCGGCCGCGGACGATGGAATGGCGGCGGGGCCGGCTCGCGGAGATCGTCGCCGCCGCGAGTTCGACCGGGCCGGCTCATCCTCTCGCCGGTCGTCGTCGCCGAATCGTGGGAGGCCATGGCCTCGGCACGATCCCGCAGCCGGGAGGTCCAGGCCGAGGGCCTGATGCTCAAGCGGCTCGGCTCGCCCTACAAGGTCGGCCGCCAGCGCGGCGACTGGTGGAAGTGGAAGGTCAACCCCTTCACCATCGACGCCGTACTCACCGCCGCGCAGTCGGGCAGCGGCAAGCGGGCGAGCCTCTACACCGACTATACCTTCTCCGTCTGGGACCAGGGCCAGCTCGTCCCGATCGCCAAGGCGTACTCCGGCCTGACCGACGAGGAGATCCGCCGTGTGGACGCCTGGGTCCGCCGGCACATCGTCGAGCGGTTCGGGCCGGTGCGGACCGTGCGGCCCGAGCTGGTCTTCGAACTGGCCTTCGAGGGCATCCAGCGGTCGAAGCGACACAAGTCGGGCGTCGCCGTCCGCTTCCCCCGCATCCTCCGCTGGCGCGAGGACAAGCCGGCCGCCGAGGCCGACGCGCTCGACGCGATCAAGCGCCTCGCTCCCCCCCGAGGATCCCGCGGGCTCGGACAACCGCGAGGTGCCCGAAGGGAGAGGGCTCTTCAATGGGCCGGATGACCCTCGATGATCGAGGCCAGCGAGGGTTCGGCGTCGAACGGGGTGAGGATCGGGGGCGGCAGGCTGTTGTCGTGTACCAGTTCCTTCCGCAATTACGCCACCCCTCGTCGAAGCCCACCACCTTGGCGACGGATCGGGCTGACGCCCGAGGTTGGAGGACCTTCGTCCCGTCCGAACCACGGTCTCACGACCGTGGTCACGGATTTGGATCTTGCTCCGTCGAGTGGGTGTTCGGCGAGGAGTCTCGGAATCATGGGGAGGAGTGGGGTTTGTCCACGTAATCGATGCGAAACCGCTTGTCGGTGATGAAGAGCACCGTGACGTCCGCGTCCGGAGTCGCACCATGCTCCATGATCTCTCCCTCCGGGAACCAGACGAAGGTCCCCGGGCCGAATGTCCCTCTATGGGTCTTGAGATGGCCCTCGAGGACATAGAGCCCGTGCCCGCACGGGTGCGTATGATGGGGATTCACCAGGCCCGCGGGATAGCGGACCAGGCGGATCTCCGCCCCGGTGTCCGGATCGGTATGCAAGTCCTTGCGGAAGATCGCCGATCCCAGCCTCTCGTTGTAACGTTCTTCCCAGGGTTGCTCGTTGGTGTCGATCGCGTAGAATTCGTCCGGCATGGGTCCTCCGGGGGATGGTCGAGCGTCCCGTCCCGGGTCGTTTACTTGGAAGGAGACGCGAGGGGACGCACCGAGACCTCCTTGAACGAGACGACCGAGTTCTCGTCGTGATTTTGCAGGCCGATGTATCCCGACTCGGGCCGAGGTCCGCGCCGGATCGCCTTCGCCGGTCTTCTCCGGGCTGTCGGGCTTGAGGACGCTCGAATCGAAATCCGTGACATGCACGCCATTGATGGTCGTGATGACGTGGTTGCCTTTGAGGGTGACCTCCAGGGTGTTCCATTCGCCGGACTTCGACGGCCTGGCTTCCGCCTTCGAGAACGTGTAGACGGAGCCGGTGCTGCGGCCCGCGGGGCCGTCGTCGGCGATCTGGACTTCGAACCCGTGATGGACCGCGTACCAGGGGTCCTTGGGCTTCTCGGCGATCCGGACGTAGAGGCCGGAGTTGTCGCGCCCGCCCGCGGTCTTGTAGACGACGCGGATGGCGCAATTGCCGAGCTTCTCGCGCGAGTACCAGAGCAGGCCCATGCCCCCCTCGGTGCGAAGGTGCCCGTCCTCGACGACGAACTTGCCCGGCCCGACGTGCTCCCACCCGTCGAGGCTGTGGCCGTCGAAGAGAGGCCGCCATTCCGAGGAGGAGCCGTCGCTCGGCCGACCGGCCCGTAATGGGGCTATCGATGCGAACAGGATCATGATGGTTGCGATTGCGGCTAGATGTAATCGGGTCATCGTCGATTCCTGGGGAATGGTCGGGATGGTAAGTCAGTGGCGAGGCTAACGCGCCGACGTTCGCCGGTCAATCCGGCCGAATGCTCGTGCCGAGGGCCGTGGGTGCATCGCGAGCACCCAACAGATAGATCCTACCTTGCACGGGCCGGCCGGTTGGCCGATCATCGGGATGCTGCATCGACCGACCATCGCGCTTGTCCACGATCACGGGGCCGACCCTGATGACATTCCGAATCGCCCGCCTGTCAGCCGTCCTCTCGCTGATCATGATCGGGCCGGCGTCCGGCGCCGATTCTCCGAACATCGTCCTCATCTATGCCGACGACCTGGGCTACGGCGACGTCGGATGTTACGGGGCGACGCGGGTCCGCACGCCGAACATCGACCGACTGGCGCGCGAGGGCCTGAGATTCACCGACGCGCACGCCCCGTCGTCCACCTGCACGCCGTCGCGATACGCCCTGCTCACGGGCGAATATGCGTGGCGTCGGAACGGTACGGGCGTCCTGCCCGGCGACGCCGCGCTGATCATCGAGCCAGGGCGCGAGACCCTGCCCGCGATGCTGAAGTGTGCGGGCTACGCGACGGGGGTCGTCGGCAAGTGGCACCTCGGGCTGGGCTCGGGCTCGATCGACTGGAACGGCACGATCCGGCCGGGCCCTCGAGACATCGGGTTTGACGACGCCTTCATCATGGCGGCGACCGGCGACCGCGTACCCTGCGTGTTCATCCGGAACGACCGCGTCGTCGGCCTGGACCCGCGCGACCCGATCCGCGTCAGCTACGGCAAGCCGATCGGCGACGAGCCCACCGGCAAGGCGAATCCCGGGCTGCTCAAGGTGAAGCCGAGCCACGGCCACGACCAGGCGATCGTCAACGGCGTCAGCCGGATCGGCTACATGGCCGGTGGCAAGGCCGCGCGCTGGGTCGACGAGGATATGGCCGACAGGTTCACCCGCGAGGCGGTAGGGTTCATCGAGCGGCACGCGGCCTCGCCGTTCTTCCTCTACTTCGCCACCCACGACATCCACGTGCCGCGCGTCCCGCACCGTCGGTTCGCCGGAACCAGCGGTTGCGGGGTGCGTGGCGATGTCGTGCAAGAGCTGGACTGGTGCGTCGGGCAGGTCCTCGACGCGCTCGACCGGCTCAAGCTGGCGGACCGGACGCTCGTCGTCATCACCAGCGATAACGGCCCGGTGGTCGACGACGGTTATGCCGACGGCGCGGTAGGCGACCTCAACGGCCACCGGCCAGCCGGCCCGTTCCGTGGGGGGAAGTATAGCCTGTTCGAGGGCGGCACGCGGGTCCCGTTCCTGGTCCGCTGGCCCGGCCGGGTCCGGCCCGGCGTCTCCGACGCGCTGGTGAACCAGGTCGATTTGCCCGCCAGCCTGGCGACGCTGACCGGCCGTAAACTCCCCGAGACGTCCAGCGCCCGACAGCTTCGATATTCTGCCCGCGCTGCTCGGCGATTCGCCGATCGGCCGCGACCATTCCGTCCATCATTCCGGCCGGCTCGCGCTGCGAGAGGGGTCGTGGAAGTACATCCCGGCCGGGCCCGGTCCGGCCGTGATGACCAACACGGCGACCGAGACGGGCAATGCACCCGTCGATCAGCTCTATGACCTCGCCCACGACCTTGGCGAGACGAGGAACGTCGCCGACGGGAATCCGGAGCGCGTCAGGGCGATGGCCGCCCGGCTCCAGTCCATCCGCGATGCGGGTCGCAGCCGGCGCTGAGGGGGCATCAGGTCGAGGATCTCCTGACAGGCCGCCTGAATCTCGATAGGATGAGATCGAGATCGTGAATCGAGGCGATTCTCTCGGTCTCCCCTCGGCTCGTCGCCGAAGTCATCGCCAAGGCCCCTGTTTCGAGGTGCCCTCATGCTGCCCGATTCGATCACCGCCGTCGCGGACGTCCATCTCTCCCAAGAAGTGCTAGACTTCTGCCAGCAGCACCATCTCCTGGATCATCTGGCGAAGGCCATTGAGCTCGTACGGCGATGCTTTTCGGTCGCGGGCGAGCCCTCGGTCCAGCTGGAGCAGGATCCCGATGATGGCGAATGGTACCTGGTGTTGGACGTCCGAGTCGAAGGCGAGGAGGCTGAATGCGTGCAGGCGCGCAGGGCTTATATCCGCACCTGGGCTACCTCGACGCCTTGGCCGCAAGTCCATGTAATAAGAATGATAATGCACAATGTTAATGATTGATTCTTGGCTGTTCTATGGATCCCGTGGAATTTTACCACCTCGGGCTCAGGATACTCCTGAGCGTTCCGGCTCCCGGCCCGGCTGCTTGCCGGACGGCGATCGGCCGCGCCTATTACGCCGCACTGAATCGAGTCGAACGAGGCGCTCTCGCGATGGGGCGTACCTTTCGGCAAGGGACCGCAGAAACACGGCTTGGCGGTGAGATATCTCCATGCTACGAACGATCCGGACTTGATGGGGGCATCGGCCGACCTCGACGAGCTGAAAGCCCTGAGGAATCGATCAGGTTATGACATGAACGATTCTGACGTCGAAGCCTTCGGAGAAGCGAAAAGGGCCCTGGAGTATGCGAAAGCGGTGATGGATTACCTGCAAGCGGTCGAGAACGACGCGGCCAGGAGGGCTGCGTCGGAAAACAATATCAAGCTCTATCGGCGAAAGACCAACACGCCCTGATCGGCATCCCTCGCCTCGGCCTCGACGAAGGTCATCCCCGAGATCCCTTGCCGTGACGATTCCACCGCTCTTATGATGCTCTGAAGTGGTCAGACCCTTTGGCGGCTCGTCGATCGAAAGCGCTGGCCCTACACGATCGTTCCGTCGTCCATTCCGTCGAATCGACGTTCCACGCAAAGTCGGTCATGATCATGACAGCACGCATTGCCGTCGGATTGGGGATTGTGCTCGCACTATCAACGCGCACCCGCGCCGCCGAGCCGGAGCGCACATTCCGCGAGCAGGTCGCGCCGATCTTCGAAATGCGGTGCGTCCATTGCCATGGTGCGGAGCTTCCAAAGGGGGGCCTGTCGCTGGCGACGCGAGAGGGGCTGATCCGCGGGGGCAAGAACGGGCCTGCGGTCTTGCCGGGCCAGCCCGGGGAGAGCCTGCTCCTCGACGCGGTCTCGGGCGATGCTCCAGCGATGCCCCAGAAGGACAAGCCCCTCTCGAAGCAGCAACTCGAAAGCCTTCGCCGATGGATCGAGCAGGGGGCTATGTGGCCCGAGGGCCTGGTGTTGCGCGATCGTCGCTTCGACGGGCAGGGGTGGTGGGCATTCCAGCCGCTGAATCGGCCGTCTGTGCCGACGGTGCGGGAGCGGGCCTGGGTCCGCACTCCGGTTGACGCGTTCATCCTCGCCCGGCTGGAGGCCCAGGGGCTGCACCATAGCCTCGAGGCCGATCGCCGGACGCTGATCCGCCGGCTGACCTTCGACCTGCACGGCCTGCCGCCGACGCCCGATGAGGTCGACCGGTTCCTCGGCGATGACGCCCCGGACGCGTACGAGAGGTTGGTCGACCGCCTCATTGCCTCGCCCCGATACGGCGAGCGGTGGGGCCGGCACTGGCTGGATGTCGTCCACTACGGCGATACGCATGGATACGACAAGGATAAGCGTCGCGACAATGCCTGGCCATATCGCGATTATGTGATCCGATCGTTGAATGAGGATATTCCTTACGCTCGATTCATCCGCGAGCAGGTCGCCGGCGACGTGCTCGAGCCGGGCGATCCGCGTGGCGTGATCGCGACGGGCTTCGTGGCGGCCGGCCCGTGGGACTTCGTCGGCCACGTCGAGCTGGGCGAGCAGACCGTCGAGAAGCTCAAGACCCGGCTGATCGACCGCGACGACATGGTGGCCAATACCATGTCCACGTTCGTCAGCATGACGGTCCACTGCGCCCGATGCCACGATCACAAGTTCGACCCGATCCCCCAGCGCGACTATTACCGGTTGCAGGCCGTGTTCGCGGGCGTCGATCGCGGCGACCGGCCGTACGACACGCGCGAGGTGGACCGCCGCCGTCACGAACTGGATCGCCAACGTCGTGCGGCCTCGGATCGGCTCGCGGCGATCGAACGGAGGATCGCGGCCCTGGCCAGACCGGGACTCGTGCGGCTCGAGGCCGGCCTGGACGCACTCCGGGAGCAGTTGGCGCAGGCCCCCCGCGG
This sequence comes from uncultured Planctomycetota bacterium, assembly GCA_963777695.1. Classification (GTDB taxonomy): domain Bacteria; phylum Planctomycetota; class Planctomycetia; order Isosphaerales; family Isosphaeraceae; genus CAVZRC01. The sequence goes on along the minus strand of CAVZRC010000004.1, from coordinate 1,589,335 downwards.
CGGGGTGGGCCCGAAGGCGATCAGCCCGAGCAACGGGTACCACTCGGCGATCCGCGCCACGCCCGACGTCACGGCGTGGGTCCAGGTGGACCTGGGCCGCTCGCTGCCGATCGATGAGGTCCGGCTCATCCCGGCGCGGCCGGTGGACTTCGCCGACACGCCCGGCTTCGGGTTCCCGGTCCGCTTCCGCGTCGAGGTCTCGGATGACCCCGAGTTCGGCAAGGGCCGGACCGTCGTCGTCGATGAGGAGCGGCCCGACGTCCCGGACTTCGGCGACGATCCGTACGTCATCGCCGAGGGCGGGCGGACGGCGCGGTTCGTTCGCGTCACCGCGACCCGGCTCTGGAAGCGGTCGAACGATTATGTTTTCGCGCTATCAGAGCTGGAGGTCATCTCTCAGGGCGAGAACGCAGCCCGGGGGGCGTCGGTCTCGGCGCTCGACTCGATCGAGGGGGGCCTTTGGGGGCGGGCCCACCTGGTCGACGGCTTCGATAGCCGCCACGCCCGGCCGGGGCCGGCCGCTCCGGCGTCGGCGAGGCGGCATCGGATCCTGGCGCGGATCCAGGAACTCGAGCGGCAACGGCGGAGGGAGGCCGAAACGTCGATCGATCCGGCGTTGCGGTCGGACCGCGACGCGGCTCGCAGGGAAATCGCGGAGCTGGACGTGCGGATCAAGGGCCTCCCGCCCGGTGCGATGGTCTATGCGTTGAGGTCTCATGCGCCGAGGCCCATCTCCGTGCTCCGTCGCGGTGAGGTCGAGCAGCCCGGCGAGGCCGTCGGGCCGGGGAGCCTCTCCTGCGTGCCCGGCCTGGAAGCGGTCTTTGCCTCGAACCGAGGCGACGAAGGCCAGCGACGCGCCGCGCTGGCCGATTGGATCGCCAGCCCGGCGAACGTGCTCACCTGGCGGTCGATCGCCAACCGACTCTGGCATTACCATTTCGGTCGGGGATTGGTTGACACGCCCAATGATTTCGGCCGGAACGGTTCGCGGCCATCGCATCCGGAGTTGCTCGACTGGCTGGCGGTCGAACTCCGCGACGGCGGTCGTCAGTCGCTGAAGGCGATCCATCGGCTGATCGTCTGTAGCGCCGTCTACAGGCAGTCCTCGCGCGACGACCCCGCGTCAGCGAGGGTCGATGCCGACAACCGATGGCTCTGGCGGATGAACCGGCAGCGGCTCGATGCCGAGGCGCTGCGCGATAGCGTGCTGGCCGTCAGCGGCACTCTCGATTCGACGATGGGCGGGCCGGGATTCGCGCTGTTCCGATTCAAAGACGATCACTCGCCGATCTACGACCACACGGCGCCCGAGGCCATCGACAATCCGCAGGTTCGTCGTCGGACGGTCTATCGTTTCGTCGTCCGGAGCGTGCCGAACCCGTTCCTCGACTGCATGGACAGCGCCGATCCGAACATCAATACGCCGGTCCGGAGCACCACGATCACGGCGCTCCAGGCGCTGGCCTTGCTGAATGACCTGTTCGTCGTCAAGCAATCGCGCGAGTTCGCCCATCGGCTGGCGTCGATCGACGGCGATCCGGTCCGGCAGATCGAGGCCGCGTTCGTCCGCGTACTGGGTCGGCCGCCACAGCCGACGGAACGCGATGCCCTGGCCGCCTACGCCCGGAAGCACGGGCTGGCCAACGCGTGCCGGTTGCTGTTCAATACGAATGAGTTTCTGTTTGTCGATTGATTTGTAGGGTGCTCTCCGAGCACCGATTCTGGTTGGACCCGTGAAGATGCTGGTTGGACCGGTGAAGAGGTGCTCACAGAGCACCCTACAGGGATCGGGAGACCTCCATGAACGCGAACCGGATCGATCGGCGACGGTTTCTCTGGAATGCCGGCGGCGGCCTGGGGGGGATCGCGCTGGCGCAGTTGCTCGGCACTCAGGGACTGCTGGCCGTTGACGAGGCGCGCCAACGGCCTCGCCCCGAGTGGAACGGCGGGCTGCATCATCCGGCGCGGGCGCGTCGGGTGGTCGAACTGTTCATGTCGGGCGCGGCCAGCCAGTGCGACCTGTTCGACTACAAGCCGCTCCTGATCCGGAAGCACGGCGAGAAATTCGACCCGGGTGGCAAGATCGAGCTGTTCCAGAGCACGCCGGGCGCCGTGATGAAGAGCCCATGGGACTGGAAGCCGCACGGCGGGTGCGGCAAGTGGATGAGCGGGCTGGTGCCCAACCTGGCCGATTGCGTCGATGACCTGGCGTTCCTGCCCGCGATGGTCTCGAAGTCGAACGTCCATGGGCCGGCGACGTTCTTGCAGAACACGGGCTTCGTGCTCCCGGGGTTCCCGAGCTTCGGCGCCTGGGCGTCGTACGGGCTCGGGAGCCTGAACGAGAACCTGCCGACGTTCGTGGTCCTGCCCGACTCGCGCGGCTTCGCGCCGAACGGTCCGGCCAACTGGGCCGCGGGTTTCCTGCCGGCCGCCTATCAGGGGACGATGGTCAAGGCCGCCTCCAAGAACCCGATCTTCGACCTGTTCCCGCCCGACGATCCCGATCTCACCGCCGACAGCCAGCGCGACGGCCTGGCCTTGCTCGATACGCTCAATCGCGCGCACCGAGCCGGTCGCGAGGCCGACTCGCGGCTCGACGCGCGGATCGCCTCGTACGAGCTGGCGGCCCGATTGCAACTGAGCGCGCCCGAAGTCCTCGACATCTCGGGGGAGTCGTGCGCCGTCCGGGACCTCTATGGGCTGGATGAGCCGATCACGGCCGACCTCGGCCGCAACTGCCTGATCGCCCGGCGGCTCCTCGAGCGGGGCGTGCGGTTCGTCCAGGTCTGGAGCGGGGCCGATAATGGGTTCCCCCGTCGCAACTGGGACTCGCACGAGGACCTCGCGCGCGACCACGGCGAGATGGGCCGGAGCATGGACCGGCCCGCCGCCGCGCTGATCAAGGACCTCAAGTCCCGCGGGATGCTCGACGACACACTCATCATCTGGACCACCGAGTTCGGTCGGATGCCGTGCAGCCAGGGCGGCAAGGGACGCGACCATAATCCGTCGGCCTTCACCTCCTGGATGGCCGGCGGCGGCATCAAGGGGGGCAGTACCTACGGCGCCAGCGACGAGTGGTCCTACAAGGCCGCCGAGCATCCCACTTATGGCTATGACCTGCACGCCACCGCCTTGCACCTGCTCGGCATCGACCACACCCGGCTGACCTTCCGGCACAACGGTATCGACCGACGCCTGACCGACGTCCATGGTCACGTTATCCGCGAGATCCTGGCCTGATTCGCGGCTTGCCGTCGGATTGCGGATTCCAGATTCCGGATTGCAAATACGGGAAGCGACGCCTGGATTTGCGGATACGGGAACGCGCGATCCGAAATGTTGCGATCTCATCGCAGGGGTTACGAGTAGGCCAGTGCGTTGTTCGTGTCCTTGAGGCGGTAGACGTCCGTCGCCAGTTCTGAGTAGTCCGAATCGGTGATGTCCTGGTTGATCTGTGAGAAGAGGGCGTCGATGGCCAGGGCGCCGGGGCTGCTAGGGCCGAGATTCTGGAAGCTCTCGTTCGTGGGTTGGTTGGTGTTCGGGGTGTAGATGATCGCGCCGATCGCGGCCACGAATCCGCGCAGGACGCTGACCGACATGGTCAGGGAAGTCCCCAGGGAGGCGTTGCCGATCGCACCGCCCGAGATGATGGCGCTCTGGGGGTCGAAGCGGGATTTGATCGTCACTTTGCCGAGGATCGAGCCCTCGGCCACGATCCGGCCCGCGACCATGCCGCCGTTGGCCGTGACGTTGCCCACCAGGTTGCCCTGGGTGACGATCTGACCCTCGATTGCCCCGCCGGCGAGAATTCCTCCATACACGGTCGTCACGTGGGTGAGGTTCATGGCCTCGATGCCGATGTCGCCGCGAGCGAGGATCGTCCCGCTGAGCACGTCGGCGGAGTTGACCAGGCTGATCAGCTTGCCGGGCGTGATGATGTCCCCGGAGAGCGCCCCGCTGCCGGCGAGGATCTCGGTGACGGTCGGGTTCTGTCCCATCGCGGTGATCAGCCGGCCGATGCTGGCGACGATATTCGACGTGGAGCCGGTGATCGGGTCGGTCTCGATACCGGTCGTCCTGATCGTCCTGCCGATCGGCCCGGTCGTCGCGAGGATGCTGCCGAAGATCGCGGGCGCCGTGATGCTGGCCGTGAGCCCCGCGGAATTGGTCAGGTCGATGTCGCCGAGGGGCCCGGGCTGGTGATCGACTGGGCGATCAGCAGCCCCGTCGTGATCGAGGCGCCGTTGCCGTTGAAGGCGATCGCGGTCATCTCGGACTGGGTGACCACAGGGCTTACGCACCAACCTGGGGTGTCTGAGTGCTCTGGGAAAGAGCATCGCGCCTCGATCCTACAGTCCAACTGGTCGGGAAACGGACATCTTTTGTACCATCGATCGCCGGGATAGCTCGATCTCTTCAGGGACGTCCACACCATGACCGTCAGCTCGGATTCGGCCTCCGCTACTCCCGCCCACGACCCGATCTCGACTACTCGATCATTTCGCCGACCTGCCCGGCCCTCGCCGCGAACAGGGGCGAATCCACCGCCTCGACGAGATCATCTTCATCGCCACCTGCGCCGTGTTCTGCGGCGCCGACAACTGGGTGCAGATCGCCGATTATGCCCACTCCAAGATCGACTGGCTCCAGACCTTCCTCGAATTGCCCGGCGGCATCCCCTCGCACGACACCTTCCGGCGGGTCTTCTGCCTGCTCGACCCGCTGGCCTTTCAGAAGGGCTTCTCCTCCTGGATGACGGCGCTGATGAAGCGAACGCGATTGACCCCCGTCGCCGCCGATTCGCCCGAGCTGACGCCGATCGCCATCGACGGCAAGGCCCAACGCGGCTCGGCGCGGCGCACGGTCGGCCGCTCGGCCCTGCATGTCGTCAGCGCCTGGGCGGTCGAGAATCATTTGACCTTGGGGCAAGTGGCCACCGACGCCAAATCCAACGAGATTACGGCCATCCCCGTGGTGCTGGCGATGCTGGAACTCAACGGGGCGGTGGTAACCATCGACGCCATGGGTTGCCAGAAGGACATCGCCGCCAAGATCATCGACGGGGGTGGCCATTACGAGCTGGCGGTCAAGGAGAACCAGCCGCACCTCTACGAGGACATCGCGCGAGCGTTCGACGAGGCGTTGGATCAGGGCGAGCCGGGGGTGGACTTCACCGAATGCCAGACGGAAGGGATCCGCAGCGGTCGCCAGGAGACCCGCAGTTGCTGTGTGATCACCGAGCCGAAGGGGATCCGCAACGCGGGCCTCTGGGCCGGTCTGACGGCGATCGTGATGGTGATCAGCCATCGGGTGATCAATGGTGAGGCCAGCAGTGAGACCCGCTACTTCATCAGCAGCGCGTCCCGGCCGGCCGAGGAGCACCTGCGTTGGGTGCGGGGTCATTGGGGGATCGAGATCCCCCAGCCAGAAGACCCACGAAGCGATAACTTGTGCGCCGTCGGAAGGGCCGGTTACCATCGCCGTAGACGCCCTGTTGGCGTTGGCCGCCTGGAGCGACAGAAACTCCCAGGACCACGGAGGCACCTCATGCTCAACAACGACTCCATCTGCGTCCCCCCCCGCCCACGGCTTCTCCGCCGAGCCCACTGACCGCGATCTGGGCCCAACTCCCGCCGGATCGTCGGCGGAGGCTCCAACGCCTACTCGCCGAACTTCTCGCACGTCCTTTGGACACCGACGCGGCGGCGCCGGGGGAGGGAAGTCATGACCACCCTCTCGCGTGACACGCCCTCGTCCCCGAAGCTCAAGTCCTGGCATCTCGACCGGGCCGCCGTCGTCTATGTCCGGCAGTCGACGCCACAGCAGGTCCTCGAGCATCAGGAATCCACGGCCCGCCAATATGCCTTGACCGAGCGGGCCGTCGCCCTGGGATGGTCGCGGCCCCAGGTCCAGGTGGTCGACGACGACCTGGGCAAGAGCGGGCAATCGATCGAAGGCCGGCCGGGGTTCCAGCGGTTACTCGCCGAGGTCGCACTGGATCGGGTGGGGTTGATCCTCGGCCTGGAGATGAGCCGACTGGCCCGGTCCTGCAAGGACTGGCATCATCTCCTCGAACTCTGCGGCCGATTCCGCGTCCTGCTCGCCGACGCGGAATCGATCTACGACCCGACCGAGTACTCGGATCGCCTGTTGCTCGGGCTGACCGGCATGATGAATGAAGCGGAATTGCATATCCTCAAGCAAAGGATGTACCAGGGGAAATTGAACAAGGCCCGTCGCGGCGAGTTGGTGGTCGGCGTCCCGGTCGGGTACGTCAAGTCGCCGGCCGGGGAGGTCACCTTCGACCCGGACGAGCAGGTGCAGGAGATCGTCCGACTGGTCTTCGATCAGTTCGATCGCCAAGGGACGGTGCACGGGGTCCTTCGGCACCTGATCGCCTGCGGCATCCGGATGCCGTTACGTCGGCGCGGCGGGCCCGGTCGGGGGGAACTGGACTGGCGGCCTCCGGGCCGGGAGACCGTCCGCCACATCCTCCGCCATCCGATTTATGCAGGAGCCTATATTTATGGATTTCGTCCGGTCGATCCGCGGCGGCGGAAGCCCGGAAGTCCCAAGGGTGGCCGCGCCAGCGGGCTGGCCGCGGAGGAATGCCAGGTCTTCTTGAGGGATCGGCACCCGGCGTACATCAGTTGGGACCAGTTCGAGTCGAACCAGCGGCGGATGGCGGCGAACCGGTCGCGAGCCGAGTCGGCCGGCGCGGTCCGGGACGGGGCCGCCTTGCTGGCGGGGGTGGTGCGGTGCGGGCGATGCGGGCATCGGATGTACGTGCGCGTACAGGCGGAGCGGCGGCTGCCCCACGTACGTCTGCAGCACGTTGCGGTCGGACTATGGCCTACCCCTGTGTCAATCGGTCTCGGCGACCGGTGTCGAGGCCTGGGTAGCCCAAGAGGTCCTGGGGGCCTTGCAACCGGCGGCACTGGACGCCAGCCTCGAGGCCGCGTCCCGGGTCGATGAGCAGCGACGTCAGGTGATTCGCGACTGGGAGCGTCGGGTCGAGAGGGCGCGGTACGAAGCCGATCGAGCCGGCCGGCAGTACCAGGCCTGCGAGCCGGAGAATCGCCTGGTGGGCCGCACCCTGGAGCGTCGCTGGGATGAGGCGTTGCAGGCCCTCCGGAAGGTGGAAGAGGACTTCGCTCGTTTCCTCGAGGCGCAGCCGCGACGGTTGGGGGAGGCCGACCGGGAGCGGATCCGCCGCCTGGCCGCGGAAGTGCCGACCTTGTGGCATGCCCCTACGACGACGCACGCCGACCGACGCCAGATCGTGAGGCTCCTCATCGATCGTGTCGTGCTGACGGTTGATTCAGAAGGTGATCATGTCGGGGTGCGAATCGAATGGGCCGGAGGGACGGTGCGGGAGCGGACGCTGCCCAGGGAAGTGAATCGATATAAAGATCAACGAAAATGGCATTCGCTTTCGGCCCGACTGGCGGCACTGCACGAACTCGGAGAGACGCCGAAGGTGATCGCGACGATCCTCGACCGCGAAGGCTTCCTGCCGCCGAAGCGAGCGACCCGGTTCACGGACGGGATGGTGCGACGGTTGCTCCACGAGCTGGGGCTGAGGCCGCGCGTGCCGCGTCAGACGACAGCGGGCGTCCTGTCGTCGGGCGAGGTGTGGTTGCACGATCTGGCGCAGACCCTGGCCTTATCGCCGCACACGTTGCACGGCTGGCGAAAGAAGGGCTGGATGCACTCGCGCCAGTTGGGTGGGCGTGGCGGCCCCTGGGCGGTGTGGGTCGATGCGACGGAGTTGGACCGCCTACGGGCATTGAAAGAATGCCCCCGGCACTGGAATCATCAGGAGCGGCTGGCCCGATTGCGAACGCCGGGGCCGCGTGGCAACTGATCTCGTTCGTCGGATCCCGAGGGGGTCGAGACGGTGTGACTCGATCCCTCTCTCACACAACTTGTCACTTGGAGGGCAGTATGACAGGCCCATTGAGAACTCGCTGCACTGGGTGCTGGACGTCTGCTTCCGCGAGGATGATCAACGGCACAGGGCCGGCAACAGCGCGGAGTACTTGGGATGGCTCCGCAAGCTGGCATTGTGCCTGCTCAAGGCGGAGAAGAACAGCAAGGGCAAGAGTATCGCGACGCGCCGCCTAGTTGCGGGCTGGAAGAACGACTATCTGGTGGATGTACTGGCCCAGATCCCGGAGAAATCGACTGTACTGGCCGAAATCCCGGCGAAATCTGATGCGTAAGCCCTGCGGGGATGTGCGGTTGGTCCGAGCCGTTGATCGAGGCGTCGGAGACCGTCACCGGCGAGGCCGAGACCTGCACCGGGGCGCCCGCCACGGTGGCGGAGTTGGTCGGCGCGAGGGTCGAGACCAGGCCCTGGATGTCCACCGTGATCGCGAACGGCCCGGCGGTCGTGTAGGTATGCGTCCCCTGGACCAGGAAGGAGCCCGCGGCGGCCTCGACGATGGTGCCGGGCGACGAGGTCGTGTCACCCCAGTGGACGGTGGCGGTGAAGTCGGAGGTCTCGGCGAGGGTGTCGGTGGTGGTGAAGGCTGCGGCGGTGGTCGTGAAGGCGGTGCCGCGCGGCCGAAATGGACGTCTGACCGCCCCCGGGCGGGCTCAGCGGCGCGTCGGTGATCGTGACGGTCCCCGAGGCGGAGGCGGTGACGTTGCCGTCGGTGTTGGTGACCTGGAGCTTGAAGTTGCTCGAGTCCGGGACCAATCGCGGAAGGATGACCGTGTCGGCGGCGGTCGTGACCGTGAACGTCGAGCCGCTCAGGCTCAGCGCGATCGGCGTGTTGCCCGTGGCGCCCGGGAAGCTGGCGTAGGACGCGGCGTCGGTGTAGGTCGAGCCCGTGTCGGGGCCGCCGGTGTCGGTGAACGTCCCCACCGCCGTCCCCGCCGGGATGATCGACTGGTTGAGCCCGTTGATCGACGCGTCGGAGAGGTTCACCGGCGCGGACGAGACGTCCAGGGCGCTGCCGGTGACGACCACGGAGGTCGACAGGCTCAGGGTGGACGTATAGGGGGCGACGCTCGCGATCGAGACGCCGATCGGGAAGCCGCCGGCCGGGCTGACCGTGGTATAGGTATGCGTCCCCTGGACGAAGAACGATCCATCCGAGCCGGTGATCGTGCCGGCGCTGGTTTGACTGTCGCCCCAGGTGATCGAGGCCGTGAAATCGGCGGACGTGGCCAGCGTATCGGGGTCGGTGAAGGCCACGAGGTTCGCCGTGAAGCTGCTCCCGCGCACCGGGTTGGGGATCAAGGGCTGGCCGCTGGCCGGCACGCCCAGCGTCGCGTCGGTGACGGTCAGCGCCCCGGTATTGGACTGGCTGGCGTCGCCGTCGGTGTTGGTGACCTGGAGCGAGAAGCTGCTGGTCCCGGGTGCCAGGGCGGTCGAGAAGACCGTGCTGGCGGCCGTCGTGACCGTGAAGGTCGAGCTGCCGGTCACCACGGGCGCGACCAGGATCGGCGTGTTGCCGCCGGCGCCGGTGAAGGTGGCATAAGAGCCGGCGCCGGTGTAGTCGGTCGCGGGATCGGCGCCTCCGGTGTCGGTGAACGTACCCAGAACCGTCCCGGCCGGGATGTATGAGTGTCCCGAGCCGTTGATCGAGGCGTCGGAGATGCTCAGCGCCGGCGTCGGGACCGTCAACGGCGCGGCGGCGACGGCGAGCGGGTGGGGGTTTGAGATCCGGATGGTCGAGACCAGTCCCTGCACGTCGACGACGATCGAGAACGAGCCGGTGCTGGTTTAGAGATGAGTCCCCTGGACGTCGAACATCACGACGTTCGGGTTGGGGGACGCGACCTCGGTGACGGTCCCCGTGCTCGTCGCCGTGCCGTCGCCCCAGTTGATCGTCGCGGTGAAGTCGGATGGCTCCGCCAGGGTATCCGGGTCGGTGAAGGCGCCGACCGTCGTGGTGTCGCTGGTCCCTCGGGTCGTGCCGGTGGGCGTGGGCTGGCCGTTGCCCGGCTGGCCCAAGGGGGCGTCGGTGACGATCCGCGAGCTCGTCCCCGGGGCGATCGCCCCGTCGGCTGTGTTGTCGATCAGGATCGCGAAGGACTGGGTCCCGGGGAGCAGCGGCGACGCGAACGTCGTGGCCGCGGTCGTCGTGACCGTGAACGTCGAGCCGTTGACGACCTGCGGCGTGACCGAGATCGGGGTGTTCGTCGTCGAACGCGCCCGGGAACTGGACGTAGGAGGCCGCCGAGGTATAGTCGGCGGTCGGGGACGGGCCGGCCTCATCGGTGAAGGTGCCGACGACCGTGCCCGCGGGGATGACCGACTCGCCCGATGCGATCGAGGCGTCCGACACGGTGACCGTCGTCGGCGTCAGCTCCAGCCCCGCCGGCGTGATCTTCGGCGTGTTGTTGACGATCAGCGAAGAGGCGGTCCCCGTGTGGACGATGTCGGTCGCGATCTGATATCCGCCCGCCGGGTCGCTGGTGTAGGTGTGGCTCCCCTCCACGTAGAAGACGCCGTCGGAATCCTCGGCCACCGTGCCCGGCGACGAAGGAGATCGTCGCCGCGAAATCGGACGGCAGCGCCTGGGAATTGCCGCTGGTGAATGTGGCGACGGGCACGTTATTCAGGGCGGTGCCCACCACGGCGTCAACGGGCGGCTGGGGATTATCCGGGGTCAGCGCCTGCGGGGCCACCGTCACCTCGCCCTCGTCGGGCGTGGTCGCGGCGCTGGTGTCGTCGACGGAGTCCTGGATCGACACCGTGATGCTGTAATCGCCCGCGTTGCGGTAGGTGTGCGCCGAGTTGATGTCGAAGAGCGGGTTGCTCGTGGGATCGTAGGCCGCGTCGTAGTTGACCGAGGCCGAGGTCGGCGCCGTCCCGTCTCCCCAGTTGATCGTCACGTTGTATTGATAGGGCTCGCCGCCGTCGTTGGTCGTGAACGTCGCGACCTCGCCCAGTCCCGAGGCCGGCCACACCGTCCCCTCCTGGAAATCGGGGGGCATCATCTCGATCGAGACGACCGACAGGAGGGCCCGCCCCTCGAGCCACTCCATGCGGGGGGCGGATCGGACCGATCGGGATTGGCGGCTGGTTGCGCATCCTTGAGCGCAGTCACGGCGAGGCCATCGGCTCGAGCGCAGAGCTCGCCTGTGCTTCCTCATCGCGATATCGTCTCCCCGTGGCAACGTGAAGGGCGTGATCTCGAGTGCGGTCCTCGGCGGGCCGGGTCGCGGACGGGCGGCGACGAACGCCCGGACCCTCATGACGGCAGGCGGCGGCGCCGGACGTGCGGGCCGGGAGCCAGTCCCCCCTCTCCGTCGCCGCGGGCCGGACGGCCGTCGAACGGCCGAGGGCCAGCCGCAAGACCAGGATTGCGTGAATAGATATGTATATGTAAAATATTGACATTTTTCCCATCTCCGTCGAGGGCGCCATCGCCCGGGTCGCGGCCGGGCCGACCGCCCGGGACGCCTCATCGTCCCGCCCGGGAGGGCGCGAATGTCCCGTCCTCGCGATACGCCGCGAGAGTCTCCGCACGAGCGATTCGGGGAGGCCACACATCTGGGACTATAGGACGTCTCGCGGGCCGGGCAACTCGGGGCGATCGGAAAATTACGCGGGTCGCCCGGGAGGCAGGAAGTCCGTTGGATCGCGGGAGTTCCGTCACTACAATGGAGGGATCGCGGAGAGATTGACCATGACGGCTCCGTACGGGAGGACGAACGTGTCGCTCAAGGAATTCCTCGCGTCGGAGGCGGAAAAGCTCCGGGGCGAACAAGCCGAGGCGCTGACGAAGCGCCAGGAGTGGGTCGCGTCCGTCGATCGGCTGCTCGCGCGGATCAAGGAATGGCTCGCCGAGGCGGATGCCCGGCGAATCCTGATGATCGACGAATCACCGATCCGGATCGGCGAGCGAGGACTCGGGACCTATGAGATACCCGCCCTGACGATCGGGATGGGAACTCGGGAGGTCCGCATCAAGCCGATCGCTCGTTTCGTGGCGGCCCCGCTGCGGGTGGCCGGAAGTCTGCAAGTGCCGCGGGCTTACGGCCGCGTTGACATGACGAATGGACTTGACAGATATATGATATTTCGTGTCGATATGGACCCCGATGATCGGTGGACGATCTTCGAGGAGAATGGCCCCCTGATGAAGCCATTCGATCGAGACTCCTTCGAGTCCGCTTTCAAGAGTCTGCTCGAATGATGACACTTGACGAGGCATGGGATTGGTACGAGAAGACCAGGAGGCAACTGGGCCTCTTCGGCCGACTCGGCCGGAAATACTGGGGATCCCTTCCGTGGGACGGCGCGATCGGAAGAGATGAAAAGTTACGGATGCTGGCGGCCGACGACATCGAGACCGATACCGACTTCTGCGTCGATCACTTGAGGGACTTCGCCATCTTGATCCTCTTCTCCGCATTCGAGTCGATCCTGCGCGACCGAGCCCGGGCGGATGTGCAGGGCGAGCGAGACAGGCTGAACCATCCTCTCGTGGCTCGAATCCTGGATGACGCCATCCAGGACATCGAGCAAAGCAGTATCTTTCGAGTCCTCGAAGTATTCAAGGGCCAGGATGCCGATCTCGTTGAGGAGGTGAATCAGGTCCGACGCTATCGAAAACTGGGTTGCTCATGGCAGGCGAGATCATCCCCCCGATGGCATCGACCCGGAAACCGCCTACGCCCGATTGAAACGGTTTCTCGACCGATTCACGGAGTCCTTCCCCGACGAGGAATGAGGAATGATCGCCCCCGGGCGGTTCCTTGCCCGATCTCGCGGGCTGTGATAAGGTCGTGACTCGTCCCGCGAGGGTGGTTGCACGGCCTCGGTTCGAGTCGCGGAGTCCTGCGATGGCTGGCTTACGGAATCTGAACGGGCTGCTGGCGGCCCTGGTCCTGATCGCCTCCCTGGCCGTGCCCGGCGCCGTCCGGCGCAGGCGCCTGCCGAGGCTGGCGCCGCCCCGGAGGCGTACTGGGTCTATGTCGGGACCTATACCGGCGGCTCGGGCCAGACGCGGAGCCGGGGGATCTACCTGATGGAGCTGGACGCTCGCAAGGGGATACTGGGCAAGCCGCGCCTGGCCGCCGCGTCGCCGGATCCCTCGTTCCTGGCCATCCATCCCAGCCGGCAATACCTGTACGCGGTGAATGAGAACGGCCTTCCGCGACATCGCGGCGGCGGCGTCACCGCGTTCGCGATCGACGCGAGGCAGGGGACCTTGTCCCCGATCAACCAGCAGTCATCGGGCGGAGATGGTCCGTGTCACCTGGTCGTCGACCGCCAGGGCAAGGCCGTGCTGGTGGCCAACTACGGCGGCGGCAGCGTGGCCTGCCTGCCGATCGAGTCGGACGGATCGCTCTCGCCGGCCTCGTCGTTCATCCAGCACCGGGGCGTCGTCGCCGACCTCCAGCGGCAGGGGGGGCCGCGCGGCCACTCGATCAACCTCGACCCCGCGAACCGATTCGCGGTCGCCGCCGACCTCGGGCTCGACAAGGTCTTCGTCTACAAGTTCGACCCGGCGCACGCCAAGCTCACGCCGCACGAGCCGGCCTTCGCCAAGGTCGCGCCTCGCTCCGGCCCCCGGCATTTCGCGTTCCACCCGGGCGGACGGTTCGGCTACGTCATCAATGAGATCGCCAACACCGTGACCGCCTTCGCCTACGATGCCGACAACGGGATCCTGACCGAGATCCAGACCATCTCGACCCTGCCCGACGACTTCAAGGGCCGCACCAACACCGCCGAGGTCCAGGTACACCCGTCGGGCAAGTTCCTCTACGGTTCCAACCGGGGCCACGACAGCATCGCGATCTTCGCCATCGATCCCACGAGCGGCAAGCTCACCAGCGTCGGCTTCGAGCCGACCCAGGGCAAGAACCCGCGCAACTTCGCCATCGACCCGACCGGCGCCTTCCTGTTCGCCGAGAACCAGGACTCCGACACGATCGTCGTCTTCAGGATCGACCCGCAGACCGGCGCCCTGAAGCCGACCGGCCAGGTCGTCCTGATCGGCAAGCCCGTCTGCATCCGGATGATCCCCAGGCCGCCGAGTGCGTCGCGGTAGCCGAGTCGGGCGGGAGTCATGCCTGCGATGAACGACGCCATGGAATCCGCCGGCACCCACGGCCCGGGGCCGGAGCGACAGGCCAAGCTGTTCGCGCTGCTCTACTCGGCCGAGGAGGTCGATGAGCGGGCGACCCGGATCTACGAGGGGATCCTGAGAGAGTCTCCCCAGATCCGCGCCGGCAATTTCACGGTGATCGGCCCGGATGACCTGGAACGACTGTTCGTCGCCTACGACCGAGAGTATTTCCGCGGCCGGCTCGGGGAGATGCTGCACGAAGACGGGGCGCATCCGATGGCGTTCCGCCTGTCGCGGCGATTGGTCCGGGCCGCGGGGCAGACCATGCGGCAGGCCCGTCGCGTCGTGCGGGGCGGCCGGCCGGCGATCCAGTACGAGTACGAGATCACCGTCTCGACGACCCTGCTGTACAACACGTTCCAGAAGGTGGATCGGACGGTCACGGTCGGGGGGCTGGTCTGCCGCGATCGCCTCGAGTCGCTGCAGCGGATCTTCGAGCACGAGCTGCTGCACCTGGCCGAGTTCCTGGGCTGGGGCCGCTCGAATTGTCAGGCGGGTAATTTTCACGCGCTCTCGCGGCGGATCTTCGCCCACGAGGGAGCCTATCACGACCTGGTCACGCCCCGGGAAGAGGCCGTGGTGGCCTTCGGCATCAAGGTCGGCGATCGCGTCAGCTTCGAGCTCGACGGCGTGCGGCATGTCGGCCAGGTCAACCGGATCACCCGACGCGCCACCGTACTGGTCGAGGATCCCCAGGGCCGGCCCTACTCCGACGGCAGGCGTTATCGCGGCTACTATGTCCCGCTGGCCTTGTTGCGCCGGGAAGGGCCCCCCGGCTGATCGCGGGCCGCAGGGCCGCGGATCCGCCGGGCGAACCCTTGCGATCCGTGCGATTTCGGGCCATCATGACGGGCCGTGACGTTGCGCCGCGACAACCCGCGGGATGCACGCGGATGAGTCGATCACCATTGATAATTTGAGGGATGCTCATGTTAACTTCGCACGCGATCCCGATCCTCGGCGGCCTGCTGGCCGTCGCGGCCGTGGTGTTGTCGGTCCCGCTGGGCGTCGGGGCCACCGGCGCCGAGGCCGAGGCCGAGGCCGCGGGCCCCCAACTGGCCCACATGGTCTATTTCAAGCTCAAGGACAACTCGGGAGGGAGCCGGGCCCGGCTGGTCGCGTCCTGCAAGCTCCTGCTCGTCGGCCACGAGGGGACGGTCTCCTTCGCCACGGGGACGCTCGCGGGCGACTTCACCCGCGACGTCAACGACCGCGATTTCGACGTCTCGCTGCACCTGGTCTTCGTCAACAAGGCCGCCCACGACAAGTATCAGGAGCACCCCAAGCACCTGAAGTTCATCGAGGAGAACAAGGAGAACTGGGAGAAGGTTCGCGTCTTCGACTCGTATCTCTCCCCGGCGCCCCCGGCTCCGGTCACGGAGTGATCGGATCGGCGATGGGGTTTCGTTGGAGTCCCGCCTTCACCACGTTGGGCGCGGGTCTCATGACCCCGCCCATGGCCCCGACCGAAGGTCTCCCTCCTTCGGGATGGGCTCGCGATTAGCTCTGGCTCCAGGGCCTGCGATGAGTGCGGGAGACCTCCGGTCGGGCACTCGGGCGGGGTCATGAGACCCGCGCCCAACGCCATACAATCGGTTCAACGCGCGGCCGCGTCGCGGCTGGGAGTCCGCACCCGTACGGGGAACGGCGGCCGGGCCGGCGGCTTGGGCGGAGGATTCTTGGCCAGCTCGGCCAGGACGACCTCGATGGCCTTGTCGAGCTGCGGGTCCTTGCCTGCGGCCACGGCGGCCGGGTCCTGCTCGACGTCGATATCCGGCGGGACCCCCACATTCTCGACGACCCATCCGTCCTCGGTGAAGATGGCCAGGTCGGGCGCCGTGACCATGCCGCCGTCCATCAGTGTCGGGAAGCCGAGGATGCCGACCAGCCCGCCCCAGGTCCTCTTGCCGACCAGCTTGCCCAGCGCAAACTTGCGGAACATCCACGGCAGCAGGTCGCCGCCCGAGCCGGCCGTCTCGTCGATGATCATGACCTTCGGGCCGAAGATGGCCGCATTGGGCGATCGGAGCGTCTCGCCATACCGGGTCGCCCAGTAGCTCACCATCGGGCGGCGGAGCAGCTCGATGTAATAGTCGGCCACCTGGCCGCCGCCGTTGAACCGCTCATCGACGATGATCGCGTCCTTGCCCGCCTGGGGGAAGAAGTACCGCTTGAAGTATTCGTAGCCGGACCCCGCCGTGTTGGGCACGTAGACATACGCGACGCGGCCCCCGGTCCGATCGTGGACCTTGCGGAGGTTCCCCTCGACCCAGGCGCGGTTGCGGAGCGCCGCCTCGTCGCCGATCGGTTCGACGACGACCGTCCGCGCGCCCGAGCCGTCGGCCTTCGGCCCGACCTTGAGCTCGACCCGCTTACCGGCAGTCGCCTCGAACGATCGGTAGACCTCGCCGTCGGCCTTGACGTCCTTGCCGTCGACCGCCAGCAGGAAGTCGCCCGGCTTGACGTCGACCCCCGGCGCCGACAGCGGGGCGCGAAGGCTCGGGTCCCAGTAGGCGCCGCCGTAGATCGTCTTGAACCGGAAGCGGCCGTCGGCGACCTCGTAGTCGGCCCCGAGCAGGCCGACGGGGATCGGCTTGGACTCGTGGAGTCGCTCGCCGCCGCCCAGGAAGCTGTGGCCGACGGAGAGCTCGCTGAGCATCATGCGGATCACGCGGTTCAGGTCGTCGCGCGACGCCAGGTGGGGGAGGAGCTCCTGGTACTTCCGCCGCATCGCGGGCCAGTCGGCCCCGTGCATGTTGGTCGCGTAGAAGTAATCGCGGTTGATCCGCCAGGCCTCGTGGAACATCTGCGCCCATTCCGCCCGCGGGTTGACCTTCACGGAGATCGCGTCGAGCTTCAGCGCGCCGTCACCCTTGTTGAACTTGCCCGCGTTGACGATCCCCAGGACCAGGGGGGCGCCGGGCGGGGGCGGGCCGCCGGCCCCGTAGAGGATCTTCTTGCGGTCGGCCGTGAGCCGGAATTCGTCGATCCCCTCGGCGAGCGACTCCTCCTCGCGGGTCTTCAGGTCGAACCGCTTCAGCGACGGCTTCCCGCGCGCGGCCGGCCCCTGGCCGGGCCGGGCTCCCACGCGACGGATATAATAGATCTGCCCGTCCGCGCCGGCCGCCAGTTGTCGGAGGTGGCCCGCCTCGATCGGCAGGGCCACGACCCGGCCCGCGATCCCTTCCAGGTCGATCACGATGCCCGGATCGCCCTTGTCCGCGGGCTTGAGTAACGCGTTGCTCGCGTCCATCATCTTCTGGAGTCGCGCCTTGTTCTCCTCGATCGTCTCCTGATTTTCCGCGAGGATCTTCTCATTCTCCGCGAGGATCTTCTCATTCTCTTCGAGGTCGTCCGCCAGGGGCTTGAGCTTTTTCAGCGCCTTGAGGTTGACCTTCGGGAGCTTGAGATCGTCGATCTTCGGGAGCTTGGAATCCTTGTCGGGTTCCGCGGCCCCTTCCTCGTCGCTCTCCTTCAGGAGCGGGTTGGCCATCGCCTTGCCGAGCGTGACCAGATACACCGAGTTGGTCGGCTGCATGTCGGTGAAGGACTGGTCGAACCAGTTATTGGCCGGACCGGCGTCTGTCGAGGCGAGGAAATAGAGGTACTTGCCGCCGTGGTCGAAGACGGGCTCGCCGGCCTCGGCGAGGCCGTCGGTCACGGGGTGGGATTTGTCCGCATCGACCGCATAGAGCCAGATCGCCTGGAAGCCGGCGCGGTTGATCAGCGAATAGGCCAGCCACTTCGAGTCGGGCGACCAGACGTAATTCGTCCGCGAGGCCCGATTCGGCCCGTAGATCGGCTCGGCGGCGACCCGCTTGACGGCGCCCGAGCCGAGGTCGATCCAGGAGAGGGTCCGGGAGTTATCCATGAAGGCGATCTTCTTGCTGTCGGGCGACCAGGCGGGCTGGTCGTAGAAGCCCGATCCCTTGAGCGGGTAAGACCGGACGGCTCCCTTGCCGTCCTGCGGCCGGACGACCAACTGGTATTCGCCGGTCGCGTCGGAGAAATACGCGATCGACTTGCCGTCTGGCGACCAGGCGGGCGAGCGTTCGTGTGCGCCGGGGGTCTCGGTCAGGTCGTGGGGATCGCCCTTCTTGGCCGGGATGGTGACGATCTCGCCGCGATATTCGAGCACGGCCCGCTTGCCGGTGGGCGAGACGTCGAGGTTCCGGATATGCTTGGCGTCGCTGGCGTAGCGGGGCCGCGTCTCGGCCAGGTCGGCGCCGACGCCGATCTTGAGCCGGTGCGACTGGCGATCCTTGGGGTCGAACCGATGGATCCAGCCGGCCTGCTCGTAGATGACCTTGCCGGCCCCGGCCGAGGCGGCGGCGATCGGGAAGCCGTCGTGGTGCGTGCATCGCGCGACCGTCTTCGAACTCCGATCGTAGGAGTAGAGGTTGAACTCGCCGTCGCGATCGGACAGGAAGTAGACCGTCTCGCCGATCCACATCGGCTCGGTGTCGTTGCAGCCGCCGGCGGGCTTGGGGACCTCCTCGTGCGACAGGTCATCGAGCTTAAGCACCCAGATCCGCGAGGCCGTCCCCCCGCGATAGTTCTTCCACTGGCGGAACATCTCGCCGAGGGGCGTGTAGGCCAGGTACTTGCCGTCGGGCGAGATGGCCCCCTTGCTGGCGTTCGGGATCGGCAAGCGATCCGGCACGCCGCCCGCGATGCCCACCGTGTAGAACTGTGACAGGCGACGCGAGAAGACCGAGCGTTGCGAGCTGAACAGGACCTTGCCGTCGGGCGTGAAGCCGCGGACGATATCCTCGCCGGGATGCCAGGTCAGCCGCGTCGGCTCGCCGCCTTCGGTGGGGATCACGTAGACCTCGGCGTTGCCTTCGTAGCTGGCCGTGAAGGCGATGTGCTTGCCGTCCGGCGAGAAGAACGGGTTGAACTCCTCGCCCGGGTGCGACGTCACCCGCCTCGGGTTGGTTCCGTCGGCGTCGGCGACCCAGATGTCGTCGGCGTAGGCGAACGCGATCTTCCCCTCCGCGATCGCGGGCGTCGATAAGAGCCGCGTGTCGGCGGTGTCCAGCGCACGCGCCGCGATCGGGATGAGCGCCATCCCGGTCGCGATCGCCGCGAGAGTTGACCACTTTCGGTATCCGTGCGCCATGGTGCTGTTCCTCGGTTGTCACCGGAGTCATGAATGACCGTGGCCACGTCCCTGGCCGTACGTCGAAGTGAGAGGATCAGGTTACTACAACTTGTAGGGTGGGTGAAACCCACCAGTACGATCAGCCTCGAGAAAACCGGTGGGTTTCACCCACCCTACCAGGATCGGTCAGACGCGGCGCACGCTACTCGGAGCCGTATCGACGCAATTCGCCGTCCCGATTCACCTGCCAGATCTCATCGGTGCGGACATCCAGGGCCGTCAGCCAGCGGCCGCCGTAACAGAACGTGTCGATGCAGACCAGGTGGCCGAGGTCGAGGACTTCGCCCGACTTCTGCGACGAGTGCCCGACGATGGCCCGCTTGCCCGAGACATGCGGCTCCGGGATGCCCTCGCGGAGCGACTCCCACCGGAGGAGGTAAGATGGCTGGTGTTCCATCGCCAGCTCGGGGTCGTACTGGGCGTGGACGAAGATGTGCGTTTCGTTCTCGTGATAGTTGCGACATCGCTGGAGGAACGCGACATGATCGGCCGGGATCCGCCCCAGGAGATGCTGATCCGCGTCTCGATCGGGGCGGCGTCGCCTGAGAGACGCGATGTCCTCGGCAGCGATCCCCACTGCCTGTTGGGTTGGCCCGGCCTCGTACGAGTCAAATGTCGCGAACCCTCCCATATCCAGCAGATTGGACAGCCCTCGTCGCTCGCCGGTCAGGGCGCCGAGCATCATCTGGTCGTGGTTACCCAGGATCGGGACCAGCGTGCACTGTCCTTCCAGTGCGATCAGCCGATCGAGAACACCCCGGCTATCCGGGCCGCGGTTGACATAGTCGCCCAAGGTGACGATCACGTCGTCGGGGCGCGGGCCGATCGCCGCGAGCAGGGCATCCAGGGCGCGCGAGCAACCGTGGATATCCCCGATGGCGATCGTTCGAGGCTGCATGATGTCGGTTCCTCCCCAATGGTCTGCATTGCGCCCACCGGCTCGAACCAGTATAATCGAACGGAAGACAGCTTGGAGGGACAGGATCGGCCGAATCCGTGGAGAAAATGATGATACGACCCCGGATGGATCTCTTCGCCTTGGTGACCCTGGCGGCCGTTCTGGGCACGGGCAGCACGGGCAGCACCGGGGTCGGGGCAGCACCGGGGTCGGCAGCACCGGGGTCGAACACTGGGGTCCGAGCACCGTCCAGCACCGGGGTCAGACGTACTAAAATAAATCGCCCATCCTTCCCATTCTGTCCCGCTTGAAGGCTCGAGTCGTCGCTCCGACGGATCATCACCGAGATTCATCTCAGTGACGGTTGCGACGCGGTGTGGTCGAACCTCAGCTCCTTGATCGTCCCGAGCGAATCCGCGCGGCGTCAAAGACGTCAAGGACATGCGTCCGGACCCCGTCACCAGCCTGACGCGATCCGCCGCGATCCGCGGGAGAAGTTGACAAGTTGATAGACATCCGCTAATATGACATCCATGAGTTCTTGGAATCAGCCTCCCGGATCGATCGAGGAAAGCCGACGATGTATGCTGTCACCATCGAGCCGCTTCGGGGTGTTTACTTTCTCGAGACACTTCCGGATTCCGTTCGCACCAAGGCTGCGGAGGATGACCATTGGAAGGTCGAGGAGGGAGTCGAGCTCGATCTCCCATTGAACTTCGGAACGTGGTCGGAGGGGGCGGAGCCGCCCGAACAGGTCCTCTGTAGGTCTGTTTCGGATCCGAAGTTGTATAAAATCTTCAAGTATCGGAGAGATATCGATCCCGCCGAGTTCCAGCCGACGGGCAAGCATTTCGCCGGGATTCATGCCAGATCCACCTGGGATCGACTCATGAAGATCTTACCTGCCAGGCTGGCGCTCGAAGAGCTTCCCGACACCGAGCCCCCCGGCGCCACGGAAGAGGCGGTCGCGGCCATCAAGCGAAGGGGTTGAAATTGGCACGGATCATCGTCCTGGATTCAGGCCCCCTGAGCGACGCCTGCCGCGGGAGCGGACATCACGATGTGGAGCCCGTGAGAGATTGGCTTGACAAGGCTAATGCCAGTGGTGCGATCATCGCCATTCCGGAGATCGCCGATTATGAGCTACGGCGGGAACTGCTCCGAGCTGGAGCGGTGGACGGCAGACGTCGGCTCGACCGCTTGCGGCGGGATCTCAGGCATCAGATGCACTACATTCCGATCACGACGGGCGCGATGCTCAGGGCCGCGGAGCTCTGGGCTGACGCTCGGAATCGCGGAGTTGGGACCGCCGATGACCGCGCGCTCGACGCCGATGTGATCCTGGCCGCACAGGCACTGCTCTTTACGGGCCTCGGCGACTCCTTGGTTGTGGCGACCGAGAACGCTCGGCATCTCTCTCGATACGTTGACGCTCGTCACTGGAGGGACATCACGCCCTGACGCAACGTCGTCTCCGCCGGGTCGGGATCCGGCCCGGACTCCCACAGCGTCTCGATTAGCTGGATCAGGTCGCTGACCAGACCGGATGAGGCCGCCACGTTCGTCTCATTCATCGTCGTCCTCGAGTCCCGGTTCCCGCCCGACGCGCGCGGCGGGCGTCGGCAGTGCCTCCCAGCTCCGCAGCGATCCGGGCCCACTTCCGGCCGGCCACGCGCAAGTCGGCGATCGAGCGCTCCTCATCGCTGTCGCCGGGTCCCTGCGAGCCGGCTCTTACCTCACATCCGCGCCAGCGGAATCGGTCAAAGACAGGTAGTCCTGCACGTGGACATCTCGGCTGATGATCCAGATCGGCTCGCTATCCGGGAGCTTTACACTGAGACTCGAACGACAGGCATCGGCCTCTTCCCGCGTGGCGAACCGCAGTTGCAGGCCATCCTCCGCATTGAATTGGGAGGCTCCCTGTTCCAGCATCGCCGCTTTGATGTCTTCAGGGGCCACCGGGTCCGTCGGCCTTCTCGCGGGAAGCACCTGGTACGGCAACATTCCCGCGGCCCTCGCTTCCGGCACCGTCAGTCCGCTCGCGAGAGCGATCTTTCGCGGGCCTCTCTCCCCTCGGCCAGTTCGTATACCCGAAGGATGATGGCTGAACGCTCCTCGAGTGAGGCGTCGGCCCACTCATCCCAGATGACCGTCACGCGGTTTCTCTTGGTGGCATACTCCTGCTCGTAGACCAGGGGTTGCCCGTAGTCCCGGTCGCTCTTGAGCTTCCCGGCAAGCTTCGCCGCCAGGCCGGTATTGGTCGTGGTCAACGCCGACTGGACCCCGAGTTTCTTGCGCGGCATGCGATTGCCCTCAGAGGGAGTCCAGTTTGATCAGGAGCCATTCCGTCGCGAGGCGGATCTGAGTGACTTCGTGCTGGTAAGCCAGGTTATTATGATATCTCAGCGATTCGTTCCAGAGCTGACCGATCCGCTGGCCGCATGCCTGGATCTGCCGGCCGTCGGCGGGAGCATAGGCCATTCCCGCAGTGGCTGCCCGTTCAACAACGAGGAGTTCCGCCCATGCTCGGACATTGTGACCGGCCCCTTGGTTCGGCCACAAGATCATCCTGACGGTTCGCCCGTGATGGATTGCGGGTTGGAGATGACCGACCCACGTAATCGGTGTCGTATCGGTGAGGGCCAGGGAGAAATAGGCCGCCTTCAGCGTCATCTCCGCACAATATCCTCACATGTAAATGGCCCCGGTTCGCCTCCCTTGCGCGGTGAGGGAAAGCCCGTCGTCGTAACGCAAGCGAGCGGTGGCCCGGAACTCTCGAATGCACTCCGGTCGCCATCTGTCCAGGAGGCGCTTCGGCACTCTCGGGCTCCCGCGCCATCAACGTCCAGGGGGAACATCGCCAAGTTCTGGGGTAGCCAAACCTCACTACGGTTCTCTACTCGCGGCCCTGTGTCCTCCGCAAGGGCGGCCGCGTCGAATCGCGACGCAAGTCCAGGAATTGCCAGGGTTTCTAGCTGCGTCCACGTTTCCGGTCCATGAGCTGGCTCCTGGGTTGGAGAAAAGGGACGAACCCGGCAGGATAGCAACCGTGGCAAGACTGGTTTTACTGTGCGCTTACACAATTGGCGTGGAGAAGTGCTGGCATTTTGTCAATGATCGACGCCGTATCGTGCCCGACCATTGGAGTGATCTGGAGTATTTATATAAACAGTTTAATCCCGATAAATTGCTTCCTGAACTTAGAAAGCCTGATACTGCCTAAGTTCGTCTCGCCCAACGCGCTCCGTATGCAACGAACGTTCAACTAGCCCTGGAGGTGCCGAGGGCCCTTTGGCCGGATCGCCCTCCCTCTGGAAGGCTGGCCGCCGCCAAGGTACAATCCGTTCACTATAGTAGATCGGAGGAACCCGGGAGTAATTGGACCATGGCAGATTGGGTGTCAGCAATCGGCTCGTGTCTTTCTGCCTTGGCGGCATTCTTTTCGTTCTTGGCGTTTCTTTATGCCATGAAGATGCAGCGAGAGGATTCCATCAATGATGTGCGGCCGGAGCTGCTGCTGCTCGACTGGACCATCGAGGACAAGGAGGTCAGCAACATTGGCCCATACACGAGCATCAGGGTTTCGAAAGATAAAGAATGTCGGGCGGGGGCCGGCCTTCGAACTCTGGTGCATGGGGATCTCTCCCAAGCAGCCGAAAGATCAGCTGATCTCGGCGGTCCTGACCTGCCCGTACGTCGCCGCGGGCATGGAGGAAAAGATCGAAGTGGGTTTCACGATCCAGTGGAGCGACCCACCGGTCGAGGACGAGAAGGATGCCTTTATCGTCCGGTTGACTTACAGGGATCTCGGAAGGCGAAGGCACTCAGTGGACATTCACCTGGTGGTGCCGAGGAAGGCGAATTACAGCTTTGGCGGCGCCAAGCAGCTCGCGCCGAAGCTTTTCATGACTGCACGAAATACCACGATCATCGAGCAGTCGTTCTGGCGATCCCTCTGGCGAAGGTTGAATCGTCGCAGGATCTGGCGGCGTATGTCGACCGCCGATAAACCCAAACGGCAGGAGTCGAAGGCCTGAGCCGCGGCCGACAGGCTGGTCCGAAGAGTGGCGCAGCCGTACCCGAAGGGACGGCACCAAATAGGCGAGCCCAGAGGGGAGCCGGCGACCAGGGGCCGGATCGCCCAGACTTTGCAATTGGAAGAGTCGGTCTCTCGTGGCGTGCGTGATCAAAAGTTCTCTTGAACGGGCCTTTGGGTCCATTAGAGAATATGAGAGGTGTCGAATCTGGGCTAGAACCGTCCGACTCACGAGAGGACGGAAATGTCGCGATGTGCCGAATGCGAGCCCGCAGTACGAGCTCAAATTGCTGCGATAACCCAAGGCTGGAAAGGACGCGGTGTGCCGTGTTCCGTCTACGATCTGTTGGATCAAGTTGATCGCGCAGTTCTCAGAGACAAATCGGTGTCAGTTCATTTTTGACGGAGACAAATCGGGACAAATCGGTGTCGGTTCATTTTTCGCCAGCGAAAAATGAAATGAGACCGATTCCCCTCCGTCTGTTCAGTCACTCGCCTCGCCCTCTCGTATACCTGCCAATCGCCGCGCGAGCGTACCCCACCCGTCGGCCGTCGCAAGGTCGATGCATTCGTCCGAATCCTGCTGGGTTTCCGTGTCCAGGACGTGCCAGTATCCCGTCCTGTTTTCCAGGTCGATCTCCAACGAGGCTGCTCTGGAGTCGATCTTCCATTCGAAGAGTATCTGCCCGCGGAGCGACGGGTAGATGCGGGGCGAAGGCAGCTCGGTGGAGTAGTGCTCTCGCACGGAGGCGTCAAGCCAATTCATCCCAGTCGGATCGAAGGGTTCGCCTTCGCCGTCGAGCCATCCCTGCTTGAATAGTCGTATCTCTTCAAGTCTTGCCTGAATGTGCATGTGATCGAGTGCGACCGAGCTTTCGATGGAATCGATCCTCATGAGCTTTACCTCCCGGTATTGGATGCCGACGCCCTGTAGGAGAAGATTCCATCGTCGCATACCTGACGCTCGTGTACAGCGCTCAGTGACCCAGTATACGAGCATTCGCTATTCGCCGAGAGTCCTCGAGAACGACCGATCGATCTGCCGAGGTATCGCGCCGGCATTTCGCCTCGCTCGACGACGCGATCGCCGAGGCCGACCGCTTTACTCTCACGCGACCACAAAACAAGCCGACCGGCAGCCAGCCCGAATGCGGGCCCGGGCTCCATCGGAGCCATGCGGGACGATGCTGAAGAGCTGCACGAGATCGTCGCCGACGCTGATCGCAAACGGCAGGAGCCCTGCCGGGACATCTCCGTCGAATAAAGCTCTGCTCGACACCGACATCTATTCCGAAATCCTCAAAGCGGTCGATCAGACCGTCACCTGGAACGCTATCGCCTACCGGCAGGCTTCGCGGGCGATCGTGTCCCGACGCTTCACCTTGCGATACTTCCCCGGCCGGGACTGTACGGCGTACAGCGCCTTGCCACCTCGGGTTCACCGGGGGCATCTGCGGGGGATCGATCAGCGGCATCCGGCCGATCGGGATCGATCCTGGATCGTCGTCGTTGGCGGCGGGTCGCGGCTCAGGATTTCCCTGAACTGGGGGCTTCGGAGCCCTCGGAGGTTTCTATAACATAAGGTGAAGGGTTAAACCGGTGGCGTTCGGGGTACGCAAACGACCTGAGAAAGGGGGTGGGGGGGGATGCGAAACCGACAACGACGAACTCGAATCTCGCGAAACGAACCCACGCTCGAGGCCGATCGATCGCGAAACGCGCAGAACGAACCCAAACCCGCGACCTGTCCCCGCGAATCGCGCGAACGAACCCAAGGCCGGCCGTCAAACTCGACGAACGAACCCAGGCTCTCCTCCGCCGAGGGCGAAATCCGCGAAACGAACCCAAACTCCCCTGCCGACGACCTCGAAATCCGGCATCGTCCAAACCATCCGGATTCGGGGTAGGTGTCGGTTGAGACCTCGGTGAGCCTCCGACCGGGCTGATTGGCCCTTTCCCCCGTTCGGCGCCGAAATCTCGGCACTTTGTCGCGTAAAGTCTCGAGTTGCCGGCCGGAGCTCTGGGACGATCCCGGTATAATCGATGAGCACAACCGGATGGACACGATCGGCCGAAACTTTGGAGCAATGAACGATGCGATCCAGGACGGATATCCTCACCCTGATGACCCTGGCGGCAGGTCTGAGTGTCTGTTCCGTCGCGGTGGCCGACGGACCGTCCAGGCCGGTCAACTTCAACTTCCAGGTCCGGCCGATCCTGTCGGACAAGTGCTTCAAGTGCCACGGGCCCGACCCGCGCAACCGCAAGGCGGAACTGCGGCTCGACATCCGCGAGGGGGCCGTCGGCGAGACCCCGTCGGGTGCCCGCGCCGTCGTCCCGAGGGACCTCGAGGCCAGCGAGCTCTACCAGCGGATCACCGCCGAGGACGAGGCGACGCGGATGCCGCCGAAGGAGCTGGGCCGGACCCTGTCCTCGGATGAAATCGACATCCTCAAGCGATGGATCGAACAGGGGGCCGAATGGAAGACGCACTGGGCGTTCCTGCCGCCGGTCGCGATGCCGGTCCCCGCGGTCAATCATCCGGCTTGGTCCCGCAATCCGATCGACCGCTTCGTCCTGGCGCGCCTCGAGGCCGAGCATCGCACTCCCGCCCCGGAGGCCGACCGGGAGCGGCTGATCCGCCGCGTCACGTATGATCTCACCGGCTTGCCGCCGACCCTCGCCGAGGTCAACGCCTTCCTGGCCGATCGCAAACCCGACGCCTATGAGCGGCTGGTCAACCGGCTGCTCGCCTCGCCGCGGTTCGGCGAGCGGATGGCCGTCGACTGGCTCGACCTGGCCCGTTACGCCGACACCTACGGATACCAGGCCGACGTCTATCGCGCCATGTGGCCGTGGCGCGACTGGGTCATCCGGGCGTTCAACGAGGGCCTACCCTACGACCGGTTCATCACCTGGCAACTGGCCGGCGACCTGCTCCCCGCGCCGACCCGCACCAGGTCCTCGCCACGGCCTTCAACCGCCACCATCGCCAGACCAACGAGGGGGGCAGCATCGAGGAGGAGTTCCGCGTCGAGTACGTCGCCGACCGGACCAACACCTTCGCGACCGCCTTCCTCGGCCTGACCCTCGAGTGCGCCCGATGCCACAGTCATAAATATGATCCGATCACTCAGAAAGAGTATTATCAATTCTTCAGCTTCTTCGCGAACATCGACGAGTCGGGCCTGTATGCGCACTTCACCGACGCCGTCCCGACCCCGACGCTCCTGCTGGCCTCCGACGTCCAGGATCGTCGCATCGCGGCGGTCGAGGCGAGGATCCGGGCAGCCGAGGCGGACCTGGGCCGGGTGGCCGAAGGTCGGCGATCCGCATTCGAGGCGTGGCTGCGCGGGTCCAAGGTTGGCGACGAGATCAAGCTGACCGGGGTGATCGGCGACTTCCCGCTCGAGTCCCTCGAGGGGGGCAAGGTCGTCAACCGGGCCGATGCCGCGAAGCCCGGCCAGGCTTCGGAGAATCCCGAGGTGGTCGAGGGGCGCGTGGGCCGGGCGCTCAAGCTCAGCGGCGAGAACAACGTGACGCTCCCCCTGGGCAACTTCGACCGCTCCGACCCGTTCTCGCTGGCCTTGTGGATCAAGACGCCCGACTACAAGGACCGCGCGGTGATCCTTCATCGCTCGATGGCCTGGACCGACGCGGGCAGCCGCGGTTATCAGCTCCTGATCGAGGATGGCAAGCTCAGCGTCGGGCTCATCCACTTCTGGCCGGGCGACGCCATCGGCATCCGTGCCAGGCAGCCGGTGCCGATCGACCGGTGGACCCACGTCGCGATCGCCTACGACGGATCCAGCCGCGCCGACGGGCTGGCGCTCTATGTCAACGGCCGGCGCGCCGACTGCGCGATCGTCCGCGACCATCTGACCAAGAACATCACCGGCGGCGGCAACGACCAGATCACCGTCGGCCAGCGGTTCCGGGATCGCGGGTTCAAGAACGGACTGGTCAACGAGATCAAGGTCTTCGACCGCGCCCTGACGCCCCTGGAGGTCGCCCGGCTCCATGACGGAACAGCAACGACCTTCGACCTTGCGAAATTGACCGAATCGCAGCATCGGGATCTGTTCGCGTATTACCTATCGAACATCGACGCCGAGTATCGGAGCCGCCTGACTGGACTCAAGGCACTCCGGAAGGAGCGGAGCGCACTTGGTGAACCCGCTGGCCGAGATCGCCGTGATGAACGAGCGGCCCCGGCCGACCTTCCTGCTGAAGCGCGGG
Organism: uncultured Planctomycetota bacterium; assembly: GCA_963777695.1. GTDB lineage: Bacteria > Planctomycetota > Planctomycetia > Isosphaerales > Isosphaeraceae > CAVZRC01. The sequence continues at coordinate 1,560,896 of CAVZRC010000004.1, read as the reverse complement.
GCCTACGACGCGCCGGGCGAGCGGGTCGAGCCGGGTACACCCTCGGCGCTGTCGCCGTTCGACGCCTCGTGGCCGAGGAACCGGCTGGGCCTGGCGAGGTGGCTGACGGACCCGAAGCACCCGCTGACGGCCCGCGTGGCGGTCAACCGCTGGTGGCAGTCCTTCTTCGGCCGCGGGATTGTGGCCACGCCCGAGGACTTCGGCAGCCAGGGCCAGCTCCCCAGCCACCCCGAGCTGCTCGACTGGCTGTCGCGGACGTTCATCGACTCGGGATGGGACGTCAAGCGGCTCGTGCGGACGATCGTGACCTCGGCGACCTACCGGCAAAGCTCCGACGCGCCGGCCGACCTCGTGGCGAAGGACCCGGAAAACATGCTGCTCTCCCGAGGGCCGCGGTTCCGGCTCCCGGCCGAGATGATCCGCGACGGGGCGATGGCGTCCGGCGGTCTGCTGGTCGAGACGATCGGCGGGCCGTCGGTGAAGCCCTATCAGCCGCCCGGGCTCTGGGAGGAGAAGTCCGGGGCGACCTACCTGCGCGACGTCGGGCCGGGCAGCCACCGGCGGAGCCTGTACACGTTCTGGAAGCGGACGGCGCCGCCGCCGTCGATGCTGACCTTCGACGCCACGACGCGCGAGGTCTGCGCCGTCAAGCGGCAGTCGACCGCCACGCCGCTCCAGGCCCTCGTGCTCCTCAACGATCCCCAATTCGTCGAGGCCGCCCGCGGCCTGGCCCGCCGCGCCCTGACCGAAGGCGGATCGAGCCTCGCCGACCGGCTCGCGTTCGCCTTCCAGACGCTGACCGGCCGACGTCCCGGCCCCCGCGAGCTGGTTACGCTCAAGGGCCTCTACCGCGACCAGTACGATGAGTTCCGCGCCGGCCGGTCCGACCCGAGCAAGCTACTCGCCGTCGGCGACGCCCCGATCGACCCGGCCCTCGACCCGTCCGAATACGCCGCGATGACCGTGCTGGCCCAGGCGCTGCTCAATTACGACGAGACGGTCACGAAACATTGATTATCGCACCCTGTGGGAGTTCACGAGCATGGATCTGGCGATCGATGGCAAGACCGTGTCCTGGGTCAGGGAGCAGCTCGGAGGGGTCTTCCAGATCCCTCCCGATGCCACGGCCTTCGTCGATGGGAAGCGCGTCCTCGAGGATTTCGTACTCGCGCGAGGACAGATCCTCGAGTTCACCGACGAAAGTCGAGCCGGGCGTCGCCCGGACGATCGATCCGATCCCCCCGAAAACGAGGCGATGACCGAGTGCGACGTAAACCCTTGACAACCGCCGCCGGATGGTCGATGTTAAATATCGGTGAAACTTTTTCGGCGCGGAGAGGGACATTATGCGCTTATCCTTGCGCTTGCCTACGAGATCCGGGTCTTGCCGATTCTGATGGTGGTCGCCATCTTGCCGGCGATCGCGGTGGCCGGCGATCCGCCGCCGGGTCAGGGCAAGCCCGACACGGCGGCCGAGGAGTTCTTCGAGGCGAAGGTCCGGCCGGTCCTGGCCGCCCGCTGCCAGGAGTGCCACGGGGCGGAGAAGGCCAAGGGCGGCCTGCGACTCGACGCGCGCGACGCCATGCTCAAGGGGGGCGAGAGCGGACCGGTCGTCGTGCCGGGCAAGCCCGACGAGAGTTCGCTGATCGAGGCCATCCGCTACGAGGGGGGCGTGCAGATGCCGCCCAAGGGCAAGCTCAAGGACCAGGAGATCGCCGCGCTGACGGACTGGGTCAAGCGAGGCGCCCGCTGGCCCGCGCCTCGCCCGCGCGCAGTGCGACGACCGCGACCGCCGTACCCGCCGAGAGTGCGGTCCAATCGGCGGCCGTGGTCGAGCGAGCCCGGTCGCTTTGGTCGTTCCAGCCGGTCGGGAATCCCGAGCCGCCGACAGTCCGCGACCAGGAATGGCCCGAATCGCCGATCGATCGATTCGTCCTCGCCCGGCTCGAGGCCAGCGGACTGGCGCCGTCGCCGCCGGCCGACAAGTCTGCGCTCATCCGCCGCGTCACGTTCGACCTGATCGGGCTGCCGCCGACTCCCGAGGAGATCGCGGCGTTCGTCCGCGACGACGCGCCCGACGCCTTCGCCCGGGTCGTCAACCGGCTGCTGGCATCGCCCCACTACGGCGAGCGGTGGGGGCGGTTCTGGCTCGATATCGCCCGGTACGGCGAGGACCAGGCCCACGCGTTCCAACCGAGGCTCTATCCCTACGGATTCCGCTATCGCGATTGGTTGACCCGGGCCTTCAATCGCGACATGCCCTACGACCGGTTCATCCTCGAGCAGATCGCCGGCGACCAGCTCGAAGGACCCGAATCCGAGCGACTCGACCGCCTGGCGGCCCTGGGCTTCTTCGCCTGCGGGCCGGTCTACTACGGCGACGGCAACAAGCTCGACCAGTACGCCGACCGCATCGATACGTTGACCCGCGGATTCCTGGGACTGACCGTCGCCTGCGCCCGGTGCCACGACCACAAATTCGACCCGATCCCCACCACCGATTACTACGCGCTCGAGGGCGTCTTCGCCAGCTCGGACTATATCGAAGTGCCCGCGGTGCCGAAGGAGCAGGTCGAGGCTTATAACAAGGCCCAGGCCGAGATCGCGGCCAGGGAGAAGGCGATCACGGCGTTCGTCAAGGCCGAGGCCGAACGCCTGAAGAAGAAGGTCGCGACCGCCGAGCTCAAAGCATTCGAGCGGATGCTGCCGCCCGAGTCCAAGGCGAAGGTGAAGGCCCTACGGACCGCGCTGGAGGACTTGAAGAAGCAGGCCCCGCCCAAGTATCCCGTGATCCATAGCCTGGTCAACGCCTCCCGGCCGACGGATATGCCCGTGCTGGTGCGGGGCAATGCCGCCACGCCGGGTGCCAAGGTCCCGCGCCGATTCCTGGCCGCGCTCGGCGGCGATCGGTCGGCCTTCCGGCAGGGGAGCGGCCGGCTCGAGCTGGCGCGGGCCATCGCCGACCCTGCCAACCCGATGACGGCTCGGGTGATGGTGAATCGGGTCTGGCAGCACCATTTCGGCCGTGGCCTGGTCGGCACCGACAGCAACTTCGGCGAGCTGGGCGAGCGGCCAAGCCACCCCGAGCTGCTCGACTGGCTGGCCCGCCGGTTCGTCCAGTCCGGCTGGTCGCTCAAGGCGTTGCACCGCGAGATCCTGCTCTCGTCCACCTACCAGCAGAGCAGCCGGTTCGATTCGCAGGGCTTCACCAAGGATCCTGGTAACACCCTGCTCTGGCGGATGAACCGCCGCCGGCTGGATGTCGAGGCCTGGCGCGACGCCATGCTGGTCGTCGCGGGCCGGCTCGATCCGACGATCGGCGGGCCGTCGATCAGCCTCGACGCGGCGGGCAATCGCCGCCGCACCGCCTACGCGGCGATCAGCCGGCACGACCTCGCGTGGATGCTTCGCCTCTTCGACTTCCCCGACCCCAACATCACCAGCGGCCATCGCGTCGAGACGACCGTCCCGCTCCAGCAGCTCTTCGTGCTCAACAGCGAGTTCATGGTGGGCGCGGCTCGCTCCGTCGCCGCCCGGCTGGGCGTGGTTTCGACGCCCGCCCCGGACGCCGCCGAGGCCATCCGCCAGGCGTATCGCCTGCTCTACGGCCGGGCCGCGACCGATCGTGAGATCGCGCTCGGATTAGCCTATCTGAGGTCTCCCGATCCGTCGGCCAACGATGACCCGCAAGCGAAGAATCCTGCCGATCTGAGCCGATGGGAACGCTACACCCAGGCCCTCCTGGCGGCTAACGAGTTCCTGTTCCTGGATTGAGACGGGAGAAGATCGCCGGACGGAGCCGGCTCCTACAGCAGATCGGCCAAAGGCTCATTTGTTTGTAGGAGGGGGCTCCGCCCCCCGACTCTGTATGTCCACTCAAGAGGTAACCGGCCATGCGAGCGAATCCTGATCGAACCGCCCTGACTCGTCGGGCGTTATTCTGCCGGATGGGCGGTGGCTTCGGCGCGCTGGGATTGGGGAGCGTCCTGGCCGAGGCCGGCTTGCTCTCGGGGGCCGGTGTGGCCCACGCCGGTTCGCCGACGCCTTCGGGGGCCGCGGTCCCGACCAATCCGCTGGCCGCGCGACCGCCGCATTTCCCCGCACGGGCCAAGCGAGTGATCTTCCTGTTCATGAACGGCGGTCCGTCGCACGTCAACACCTTCGACCCCAAGCCGGCCCTGGAGAAGCACGCCGGCCAGTCCCCGCCCGCCGCGACGATGACCGGGCGACCCAAGCGTGGGAAGCTCATGCCGTCGCCGTTCTCCGCGCACCGTACGGCCAGAGCGGCATCGCCGTCTCGGAGCTGTTCCCGCACGTGTCCGCCTGCATCGACGACCTCTGCGTGCTCCGCTCGATGTACACGGATAACCCGAATCACGAGCCGTCGCTCCTGATGATGAACTCGGGCAACATGCAGCCGATCCGGCCCAGCCTCGGGGCGTGGCTGACCTTCGGCCTGGGGTCGGAGAACCAGAACCTGCCGGGGTTCGTGGTGCTCTGCCCGGGCAAGCCGGTCGTCGGGCCGCAGTTGTGGAGCAACAGCTTCCTGCCGGGCATCTACCAGGGGACGCACATCCGCAACAACTCGATCGACCCGGACCGGATTATCCGCGACGTGTCCAGCCGCCACCTGTCGCGGCCGGCCCAGCGCGCCCAGATCGACCTTCTCCAGGCGCTCAACCGCGAGCACCTCGACGCCAGGGGGACCGACGAGGCGCTCGAGTCGCGGATCGCGTCGCTCGAGATGGCCTTCCGCATGCAGTTCGAGGCGCGCGAGGCATTCGACCTCGCCCGCGAATCGGCTCCGACGCGGGAACTCTACGGCACCGGCGAGTTCGCCAACGCCTGCCTGGTGGCGCGTCGCCTGGTCGAGCGCGGCGTGCGGGTCGTGCAGGTCTACTACGGCAGCGACCAGCCCTGGGACGATCACGCGGACATCAACAAGCACCGCGACCATGCCCAGAAGAGCGACCGACCGATCGCCGCGCTCCTAAAGGACCTGAAGTCCCGGGGACTGCTCGAGGACACGCTGATCATCTGGGGCGGCGAGTTCGGCCGCACCCCGTATTCCGAGGGCGCCAAGGGCCGCGACCACCACAGCCTGGGCTTCTCGATGTGGCTGGCCGGCGGCGGCGTCAAGGGCGGCTATGTCCACGGCGCCACCGACGAACTCGGCATGCAGGCGGTCGAGAACCGCATGCACGTCCACGACCTGCACGCCACGGTCCTGCACCTGATGGGCCTCGACCACGAGCGGCTGACGTATCGCTACAGCGGACGCGACTTCCGCCTGACCGACGTCAGCGGCCGCGTGCCGAGCGAGATCCTCGCGTGAGCCCCCGCTTCGTCGGTCGATCGTCCCGGCCCGCGTCTATGGGTTCGAGGGCCCGGCGCCGCGGCGGAGGGCTTCGATCTCGAGACGAAGCCGCTGGATCTCCGCTTCGGCGGCCTCGCGGGCGGCGGCCTCGCGAGCGGCCTGTGCTTCTGCGACCTCGCGGGCGGCGGTCTCGCGCACCGCGGTCTCGCGGATTTCCTCGGGCGTAAGCAAGTAGACGCCGCGACGGGGATCATAGAGCCGGAGTTGTTCACCGGCGGCTTCCAGGTGCAAACCCAGCACTTCGCTGGCCAGCCGGCCCGCGGTCTTGGGGATCAGCTCGTACTCGCCGTCGATCAGCCGATAGCCGCACAGGGAGACCCCCGCCAGGGTCTTCTCACGCGGATCGAACAGGAAGTACTCCTGGACCTTGAGCACATCCCGGTACAGGTCGAACTTCCGACGCTGATCGACCCTCGCCGTGCTACTCGAGGTCACCTCGATCACCGCGTCGGGCCCCTTCCCTTCCACCCAGAGCTTGTAGACGTTCCGCTCGGGCCGCTTGGGGATGCCGAGGGTCACGAAGACGTCGGGGGACACGCACCTGTCGGCGTTCCCCTCGACGTAGTACATCATCATGTTCCCCGAGACGTAGACATTCGGCTCGTCGGCGAAGTGGGCCTTGAGCGTGACGATCTGGTCGAGCATCACGTCGCGGTGGATGGGCGTTTCGGCCATGGGCTCGCCGTCGGTCTCGGGGTATTCGATCTCCGGCGGCGCCGAAGCGACCGTTGCCATGGGACGGACTCCATTGGATGGGAGGAGGCTCGGTCGTGATCCCTGTCCATTCGTGTCCTCCATCTTATCCCGAGCATCAAACGGCGTCGAGGCGAGATGGTCGTTGGCCGTGGGTGTGAACGAGAAAGCGAGGAGCTGGGAACTGCTCCCCGAGACATTGGGGATGTCGTAAGAACCATTCGTGTCGAAGGACTGTCCCGGCCCAAAGTTGCTGTAAACGATGCCCCCCATCGCGGACATCCCGGCGAAGCCGACCAGCAGACTGCACACAAGGCCTGTGATCAGACGATTCATAATGCGTCTCGAAAATTTGCTTGCATATTCTCGCAATTTTTATATATACAAACATGTAAATATAATAATATGATTATTAACGATTCTCCGGTTATGTATAGCAACAAAAAGCGGGGACAGAAACGCGCTATGTCCCCGCTTTTTTCGCTGTCCGTTTTTTTTGTTTGATCCGAACGCAGCGGGACCACCCGAAAGCCAACACCACAACCAACCCGGTGCCCATCAGTTGCATGGTTGTCGGCTCGGGGACCGCCTGTGGTACCGTCAGCACCTGACTGATGCCGTATAGACTCGCCGAGTCGGTCGGATCCAATAGGGCCCACTGGACCCATTCGTAGTTACTGAATTCCGTGTTTCCTAGTCCCGGTTGGTATCCTCCAAGCGTGTAGGCGCCGGCGGGATCGCCTTGGTAGTCGGTGCCCGTCCATACGTCGTTGGGGGATAAGATGGCTCCGTTTATGTCTTCGTTAATTGGGATGTTGATGGATCCCGACCAGAGCCCGGTGAGGGTGGTCGAGGTGGTCACTTCGGAACCGTCGACGAGGAAGACCGGGGTGTTCGTGGCACCGATGTGGTCGTAGGCGCCGACCGTGGACGTCGATCCGATCGCGAGCCAGTTGACCGTCGCACCATCGTACGTCGCACCACCCGCCTGGTCCTGCACAAACGCGTCATAGGTGCCGATGTCGGGTGATGTCGCGTTCGTCGAGAGGTCAGTGACGAAGACGAAGCGGAATTGATCGCCGGGTGCGAGCCCCGCCGGGGTCGTCAGGACGACGCCTCCGGCGTGAACTGACCCCACCCGACCGGAGCCGATCCAGAGCAGGGCTGCCAACGCCACCAGCCGAGTCGTCGGTCGATTCATCGGAATTTGTCCTTGGTGTAAACCGTTCGGTGCCGGGATGCAGACAGAAAGGCGGGGACGTAGCACGTTTCGGAGTCCCTCTCCGCTTACGTATGGCAACAAAAAAACGGGGTCAGAAACGCGCTATGTCCCCGTTTTTTTCCGCCACGTTGAGAAGTAGGGAATCATAGAAGGAAAATGGGGCATAAAGAAGGAAAATGGGTCGTAACGAATAAATCGCTCTGCCCGGGAAAAGGAGAAGCCGAGTTTATTCGTTATGTCCCATTTTGGGTCCCATTTTGGGTCCTGAAGCCGAGTTTATTCGTTATGTCCCATTTTGGGTCCTCGAATCATTCATCAGACTGGGCACATCGGAGAGTATTGTCTTATCCACTTCTCCCAGGCCGCGTCGAGGATTAGCGATCTCCCATTTCCGCACATTTCCGCATTCCAAGGTTTGTGCGATCAAGGAATAGCTTGGGTTCGCTTACTGAGCCGCCTTGCCGATCCGAGCGCAGCACCGGCCAAGCCCAGGCCGATGAGTGCGATCGATGAAGGCTCGGGGACGGACCGAGAATTGATGACCGCGTCGTAGAGCGACTGCACGTCGGAGCCCGACAAGGCATTGTTATAGACGCTGACGTCGGAAATGAGGCCCGTGTAGTCGCTGGTGTTGGAACCATTGGCGAAGATGCCGCCCACCAGGAAATCGGCCGAATTCGCAACGATCGTCGAGCTCGGCGCCGAACCCTCGAGCTGGCCGTCGACGAAGATCTGGTGACTACCGTTCGCGTTGTAGACGCCGACGAGCTGGTGCCATGCTCCGTCGTTGACCGAGGTCGTCGAGTAGGGGTAATTGGAAGCTGAGTAATCGGATCCGTAGAAACCGGCCTTCCCCGCTGTTCCCCCCACATAAGGAGCACTCGTGAAGAGTCCATAGCCGCTCACGTAAGTGGCGTATTGCTTGCCCGCAATATTCGGGTAGAAATTGGTATCGCCGGGTGCAAGTTTGACCCAGGCCACGATCGAGAAATCGCCGCTGGTGAAGCCGTAGACGTTCCCCATATCCACATAGCCATCGCTCGCTTTGCTCAGACTGATCGCGCCGCTGTAGATCCCCCCTCCCGGGCCGGCCCCCGGATCGAACGTCGCCCCGCCCGAGAGGGTACCGTTGATCCCTCCGATGTTGTCATACGCGGTCGTGCCGCCGGTCTGGTTGAATAACCATTGGGAGACCAGCGCGGCCCGAGCCTGGCCCGCGCCATGGCCGAGCGACAAGATCGCCGTCGTGACCGCGATCGCGGTCATCTTGCTCAATCGCATCCTCTTCTCCTTCGATGCTGCCGATCCACTTCGATGCATCCACTCGCCAAGCCCCTCTGCGGCGGGAGGCGAGGGACGAGTTCCGTCCGACATAGGATTAGAGAATGCCACAACCGGAAAAACTCACGCGACAACCTTGTTGATTTTCGTAAACATGAAGGACGCGATGAGTTCGTTTCGGAAAAGGCCGAGCCGTCGGGATGACGATGGTGCGAATGGCATCGCATCGGGGTGGCCGATCTCGTCAGCGGTCGGATCGCGCACGAGACCTTGGGCTTGATGGCACGGCGGCCGGCTTACTCCGCGGCCTTGGCGGGCCACAGGAACAATTCGAAGTCCGTACCGATCGGGTTGGCGAGTCGCCAGGGTCAAGCCGTCGGGTGAGAAAGTGATTTGCCTCACGACGCTCGAATGCCCTGTCAGGGTCGTGATCTCCGTCTGCGAGGCGACGTCCCACAGGCGGACGGTCCGATCGAGACTGCCGGAGGCCAGGATTCGGCCCGATGGGGAGAAGGCCAGGCACGTGACGTCGTCGGTATGACCGAAGAGGGGGTGGGTTTCCTGAGACGATTGGCAATCCCAGAGGACAATCGTCCGGTCTTCTCCGCAGGTCGCGAGGATCCGGCCATCGGGCGAGAATGTCAGGGCGATGATCCCACCCTTGTGTCCCAGGCCCTCCGCGATGCGTGGCCGTCCCGTCGCGAGGTCCCAGAAGGCCGGACGGGATTGGTTCCGGGACGAGATCGCAAGACAATCCCCGCGCGGGCCAAACACGATGCCGCTGGCATCGCCGATCGCGAACGCTTCCTCGGAGTCGCTCTCCGCGTCCCTGACCATGGCCCGACCATCCTTGCCGGCCAAGGCGACGGATCCGCCGCCTTGGGCGATCGACAAGCCCTTGAGAGGCCATGACGATGCCGTGAAGGCCCGTACGCGACGGCCGTCCTGGAGGTCCCAGATCGCGATGGTCCGGTCCGCTCCGGCCGTCGCCAGGAGGGAGGCGTCGCGCGAGAGGGCCGCGGATACGGTCGGCGTGCTCGCCTGGAATGGCCGGATCGCGATCGGCCGGCCCTGGCGGGCGTCGAAGGTCCAGACGGTTCCCGCTTCGTCGGCCGCGGTCAGGGTCTTGCCGTCGGCGGAGAATGCGATCGAAGGAACGCCGGTAGATCGGCGTCGGATGGCGATCCGCGGTCGATCGCGCACCATGTCCCAGAGCCGGATCGTGGCGTCCTGGCTGGTGGTCGCCAGGGTGCGACCGTCCGCGGAGAACGCGACGCACCAGAGTCGAGCTTGTCCCGTCATGATTGTATCATACGCACCTGTAGTTGAGTCCCAGAGTCGGGCGATACCACTGTCGTCGACCGAGGCCAATGTCCGGTCGTCGGGGGCGAAGGCCACCGACTGCACGGTGGTCCCGTGGCCATAAAAACCCGTCCGTAACCGCCATTCCGGCACGTCCCAGAGCCTCACCGTCCCGCTATGGCCTGCCCCGGCCAGGGTCTTCCCATCGTGGGAGAAGGCGATGCCGTTGACCTGGTCGTCGGGGGCCCCGAACGGGAGCATTGTCCGACCGCCGTTCAAGTCCCGGATCACGACCTGACTGCCGGCAATCGCGAGGAATGCGCCGTCGGGCGAAACCGCCAGCGATTGGAGGGTCCCATTCGAGACGGTGAAGGAACTGCGTTCCCGGGACGTCTCGAGGTCCCAGAGGATCACCTTCCCTTGGCGGGCGCAGGAGATGAGCTGCCGGCCGTCGGGAGTGAACAGCACGGACACCACGAGATCGTGGTGCCCCGCGAGGGTCAACCGCAGCCGTCCGCTTCCGGCATCCCAGAGCTTGACGGTGTGATCGTCGCTGGCCGTCGCCAGGACCTTGCCGTCGGGCGAAAACGTCACCCAGTTGATGTCGTAGCCGTGACCGCTCGGGCCATCGGATCGATCGGGCAAGATGAGGCGCGGCCGTCGCTCCCCTACGTCCCAGAGTCGGACAGTCCGGTCCTGGCCGGCGGTTGCCAGCGTCTTGCCGTCCGGAGAGAACGCGGCGCGATAGACCTCGCCGGCATGGCCTCGAAGCGGCGAGTTTCCGAGATGGGCCGCTCCCCACAGGTAATGCCAGGCGAAGTCGCGGAGGTCGTCCTCGCCCGGCGCGGGGCCATGACGCGCGAGCAAATCGATCGCCCAGGAGGGCCGATTCGACCCGAGCATCTCGCTCGCCTGCTTGAGGTCTCGGATATAAGCCTGCTGGCGTGCGGCACGCTCGCGATGTCGGACCTCCCGGTTCAGCCGCTCGGTCGTCTGTCGCGCGCGTCCCAGGACGATGACGGCCATGGTGGTCGCGAGAAGCAGGAGACTCGCGGTCGCGACCAGCGCCGCCACGACCGGATTGCGGCGGCCCCATCTCACGGTACGTTCGACCCGACCGGATGGGCGTGCCAGGATCGGTTCGCCGGCCAGCCATCGCTCAAGATCCTCGGCGACCGCTTCGGCCGATTGATAGCGCCGACCGGTCTCCTTCTCCAGGCATTTCAGGCAGATGGTCTCCAGGTCGCGGTCGATCCTGCGGCCGTGGCGGCTGGGAGGTTCCAGCGCGCGATCCTTCACCTGGGCAAGGGTCTCCAGCACCGAGTCGCCCTGGAAAGGCGGCCGGCCCGAGAGGATCGCGTAGAGCACCGCGCCGATCCCGTACACGTCCGTCGTGATGGTTACGACTAATCTCTTGCCGCTGGCCTGCTCGGGGGCGATGTAGGACGGCGTACCCAGGATGGCCCCAGACAGGGTCAAATCGGAGTCGCCCTCCACCCGCCGGGCCAGGCCGAAGTCGGTGACATGGGGTTCGAGCTGACCGATCGGAGTGTCCGGTCCCCCGCTCAAGAGGATGTTGCTGGGCTTCAGATCACGGTGCAGGACGCCGCGTTCGTGGGCGTGGTGGACGGCGCGGGCGACCTTCGCCATCAGCCGGGCCGCGGCCCGCTGGTCCGAGGCGAAGTCATGCAACCTCTTCGAAAGATTGCCCCCTTCGATCAGCTTCATGCTGAAATAGCTGTACCCGTCATGCCGGCCCACCTCGAAGATCGGCACGATATTCGAGTGGTCCAGGTTGGCCGCGGCCTCGGCCTCCCGGCGGAACCGCGCCTCATCGGTCTCGCTCGCCAGCGAGTCGGTCAGGAGCATCTTGAGGGCAACCGGCCGGTTCAGACTCCGCTGGCGGGCTCGGAAGACAACGCCCATCCCGCCCCGGGCGATCTCTTCGATCAGCTCATAATCGCCGAGATAACGGACCTTGGTCCGCGGCACGTATCGGGCCGATCCGTCGGTTAACTCGGTTCCCGGGATGAAGCCGGTCGTCGGCTGGTCGATCGCCCGAAGCGGCTCGGTGAGCCTGAGCAATCGCTCCTGATCGTCAAGGAAGCCGGCGATCTCATCGGTCCACTCGGGATAGCGGGTCAGCCACTCCGCGCGGTCGGGGGCCTGGCCGGCCTCGATGGCTTCAAAATAGGCGGCGAGGATCTGGAAGAGCTGACCTTCACGATCCCGGTCGTTGACCAGCTCCCGCCCTACCACCTCGCCGTGGTCGCTGGCCATGACGACTTTGCCTCAATCGGGTTCGCTCATCCGTTGCCGCAACGCCTTGGTCCCCCGGTATAATAGCCCCGTCACCGAGACCGTGCTACGCCCCATCTGCTCGGCGACGGCGGGGACCGACAGCCCCTGCAAGTACCTCATCTCGACGGCGATCCGCTGGTCTTCCGGCAACCCGCCCAGCGCCATCGTTAGCTCGACCAATCGCTCCGCCTGTTCCATCGCCTGGCTGGGGCTGGTTTCCTCGATCGCCACGAGCGACGCCAGCCGGGCCGACGACTGTTCCAGGGCCGACTCGAGCGAGTGGGTCCGGACCGGTTGCCGCCCTCGCATGCGGCCGATCTTGGCGAGCTCCTGGGCCAGGATCGCCCGCAGCCAGCCCTGGAGCTCGACATCGGTCTTGCCCCGGAAGCCTCCCAGGTTCTCATGGGCCTTCAACAGCGTCTGCTGGACGATGTCCGAGGGGTCGAGGGCCCCGCGCAGTCGAGGGTCCAGGTGTAGCCGGGCCAGGATACGCAGATAGTCGCGGTATTGCTCCATCCGGCGCGGCAAGCCCTCGTCAGCTCGGGTCATGGCATCCCCTAATGCCAGAGAATGCGCCAGCGGGAAAAACTCACGCGCGCAGGGAGATTTTCCCACGGATTCGCCTACGACCCACGGGCTCATGCTCTGGAATTGGTCGCGACGAGACAGTCACGTCACGGACCAGGGCTCGCGGGCCATGTCTGTCGAATCCCAGGCGGGGGATACAGGCAACCTATCATAATGCCGGTGGGGGCGAGAGCAATGACCGAGGGGGATTTCGCGGAACGTTGTGGAGAATTGTCAACATCAAGATCGGTTGACGAGCATGGCCACGGCCGTCCCCATCATCGGAGAGATCCTCCTCGCGACGAATTGGCCGACACAGCCAGTCCCGGTTCGAGTCGAGACTGGCTGCGTCGTATTGAGAATGTGAATGTAAATGTGTTGGTTATTTTGTTTTAGCGATGTCAAACACCGAGTGCTTCGGGAACACCGTCATTTCTGGCCCCAGAGGACCGTGCAGAGCCGCACGCTCGCGGACGGGTCGGCCTCGAGCAATCCTTCATGGAACCAGCGGGTCCAGCCACGCGGCCTGCGAGTCTCGCGACGGACTCCGTAGATCTTGCGACGCTTCTTGGGACTCATGGTCGCCTCCTTCGGGAAAGGAGCCTTGGAAGAAATGGATGTCCGATGATACTCCCTTAAGCAACTGGAATACCGAAGGGGGAAATCTCGCAAGCATGTTGCGTTTCCTCGACGTGTTGCAGGGAGCCGTCGTCGTAAAGCCTTTGCTTTTCTGTAGATAGTATAGGCCGTTTTTTTCGGATCGTCGCATCCTGGCGTGCGGATGTGTACTGGGATCGGGTGCTCGCCCCTCGCTCGATTTGTAAGCATTACCGCGAGGGGATCGTGCAAACGACAAGGGACGTCGAGATGACCCGACGCGTCATGGCACTCGAGACGGGATGCCTTGGATGATCCCGGACGTGGCATCCCACGAGTCGTCGTGCTCGCGCGATCGAGGCGGTTCCTGGCGTGCTCGACCATCCCGGCCGGGACCGGGGCGACCAGGCCGTTCAAGCCGGGTCGACGGGCCGGTACACTCGGAGGGTCGCGACGCGACGCATGCGGTTTGCTCGACACCGACGCGGGCCGGGAACATCTCCTGCCTGCCGGTCCGATCGCTACCACGAAGGAGAACTCCGACGATGGCTTCCGGGTTCCACGACATCTGGGCGTCGATATCCTCCTGGTTCCAGGGGCTCGACGTGCGGGAGGTCCTCAAATTCCTCGGCGAGAAGCTGCTGGAAGGCATCTTCCAGGCGGTGACCGTGGTGGTCATCGGCTGGCTGGTGCTCTATCGCCAGTGGCGTCAGCTCACCCAGGGCCGGTCGGATCAGGTGGTGTTCTCGGCGAACCTGCTGACGCCGATCGGCGAGCCCGCGGCCGGCGGCGAACGCTTCTTGCTCCAGCTCCGGACCGTGCTCCCGCCCCGGACGGTTGACCAGATCCTGGACAACGTCGCATTGCGCCGGGTCATCCGCAGTCTGGCCGAGCAGGCCAGCCTCGCCGACCCGGTCCTCGCCACCGAGGGGACCGCCGGCTTCGAGATCGTCAACGATATCGTGAACAGCGTGGCGGGCAGCCTGGCCTCGGCATCGTTCCGGCGCGACCAATGGCTGCTGGCCGTGACCTGCGAGGATCGCAAGGTCGTCCGCAAGTGCTGCATCCGGGTGCTGCTGATCCGCCGCGACGACCTCGAGCGGCTGGCGTCCTGGGACTGGTGTCGCGAGCACGTCCTGGTCGAGGAGTGGTATCACTTCTGGAGGATCGTCACCCTCCACCAGATCGCGCTCCGCTTCCGGGAGGAACAGGAGCGGCAGAAGGCGTCACGCGCCGCGGACATCAAGGATAACTTGCTTCCGCTGGTCGATCGCCAGGCGCATCACCCGCGCGTCCGCGCGCTATCGCTGGGCATCAACATCGATGAGCCGATCATCAAGCCGCCCATCGCCGTTGACTGGGCGCGATATCTGCCTCAGATCGCCGAGATGGGATTGAAGCTCCCGCATGCGTCGACGCCGGCGTCTGGCTCATGAACCGGGCGTGATCGCCAGGATTCGCGCGGCTCATCGCGTACGGCGGCCGCGCGGCTCGAGCAGGGTCGCGGCCCACTTGGCCTGATCGGGTTTCAGGCGAGGGACGATCGGATCCTTGCCATATTCGATCTCCCGCTGGAAGGGGCCGGCGTCGTAGGCCCGGTCGAAGGCCGCCTGGAGGTCCAGCGGCACGTCGGGATCGCCCGGCAGTAGCGGGATGCCGATCTCGGGAAGCCGCCGAGGCATCGGGATGGGGTACACCAGGAATTCCTTGGGTCGATTGGAGCGATGGATCGAGACCAGGTAATCGAACGGGCCGGCCTCGGCCTTGACGATTTCCTTGGGGACGGCCAGTGCGTGTGACCCGGCGCGGAGAAGGTCGATCTCGACCACATGAGTCCCACTCTCGAGCATCTTCCGTTGCTTCTCCAGGAACTGCTCGCGGCTGGGATGTCCCGTCTTCTTATTGGAAGGACTGAGGACTTCGATCGAGGTGATAATCTGGACCTCCTTACCGCGGCGCCTCCGGATCTCGAGGAAGTACTGCTTGAACGGCCCATGCTCGATGGTCTCGACCATCACGATCACGGGGCCACCTTCTTGCTGGGGCTCGGGCATCAGGGCGAGATCGCCGCCTCGACGCCGCTTCCGTGGCCTTTGAGCCGAGCGGACCACCTCGACATCGGGTTCGAAGTGGTGCTGTGTGTGCTCCAGCCAGACGCGTTGGCTCGACTGGGCGTAATAAGACGCGGGTAGTTTGCGCTGCAGCGTCTCCTTCATGAAGATGATCAGGCTGCCATGGAGGTCCGGAAACCAGTCCGGGCTCTCCAAGTAAGGGTCCATCCCGGGGAAGGGTGAGGGCATCGGACGGCTCCTTCTTCAGGAGGAAACAGGGCTCAGTTGCCATTGTCGCCGGGGCGTTCGGGTCGGTCAATCGCGGATCACGTCGTCGAGATGCGGCCGCGGCCGGTCGTTGCGGCGCCCACGGGGAACGGGTAGCCTTGAGGCTGGAAACGCAGCGAGTTCGTCCGCATTTCTTGCCGGTCCATCACGGGAGCATTTCCCATGTCACAACATGAGCACATCTCGGGCGGCCTCGGCCGCCGTCAATTCCTGATCGCCGGGGCAGCGATGCCCGCGCTGGCCGGGATGTCCCTGACCTATGTCTCGGCCCAGGAGTCCGGGGCGGCCGCGGGCAAGGCCGCGGCGGGCGAGAAGTGGGGCATTCCCGGCCCCTATCCCGGTCGCGTCATCGAGGTCCGCAACCCCCGCATGATCAAGAATGACGTCAAGGACCGCCAGGCGATCCATGCGGCCGTCGAGCGGGGCATGAAGGAGTTGACCGGGGCCACCGACGCGGTCGAGGCCTGGCGCAGCTTCTTCGAGCCGGGCGATGTCGTCGGGGTCAAGATGAACCCGGTCGGCAACCCGCTGGCCAATAGCTCCGCCGAGCTGATGCTCGAGGTCATCGACGGCCTCAAGGCGGCGGGCGTCAAGGCCAGGGACATCATCGTCTTCGAGCGGTACCGCGACGAGTTCATCGGGGCCAGGATGCACGAGGCGGTCCCCGACGGGATCGCCTGGACCGGCCTGGGCATCGCCTACAACGGCAAGCAGGTCGACATCAAGGGGGACGACGAGAAGACCGGCAACCTCGATCGGGTCACCGGCTACGATCCCGACGAGTTCATGGTCATGGAACTCGCCATGCCCGGACTCGACCCCAAGGACGAGCGGACGCGGCGCTCTCACCTGGGCCTGCTGATCACCCGGAGGGTCAACAAGGTCGTGCTCCTGCCCGTCCTGAAGGACCACGGCTCGGCCGGTGTCACCGGGGCGCTCAAGAACATGAGCCACGGGCAGGTCAACAACGTCTGCCGGTCGCACGGCACCCCCGACACCAACGTCTGCAACCAGTTCATCCCGCAGGTCGTCAACCACCCCGTCATCCGCCGCAAGTGCGTCTTGCAAATCATGGACGGCATCAAGGGGGTCTACCAGGGCGGCCCGGCCGCATGGAAGCCGGAATGGACCTGGGAGAACAACGCTCTGTTCTTTGCCACCGACCCGGTGGCCATGGATCACGTCGCCTGGCGTCATGTCGACGCCAAGCGCAAAGAGAAGGGTCTGCCGCCGGTCGGCGCCGCCGGCAAGCTGGGCCTCGACCCCCTCAAGTCCGAAGGCTTCGACATCCGACAACCGCAGCACATCGCGCTGGCCGCCAACCTCGGCCTGGGCATCTTCCCCTTCGACTCCCCCAGGGGGAGGCGCGACGAGATCCAGCATCGGGTCGTCTCGATCGCATAGCGACGACGATTCCCGGCGACCCCCTTGATCGAATCGGTCGCCCTTTTTACAATTGTCCGATGTCGGATAGATGTCAGGGGCTGGGCCGAGGGCATGTGCGGTCTGGTCTGGCCGTCGCGGTGACGGCGGCTTCGGATCCTTCTCCGGTGGGGGCTCTCGCCATGAGGGAGAATGTATTGGCACGGTCGCGGCGTCGCGTCGGCCTGGGGCTGTCGGTGCTGACCGTGTCGTGGGTCGTCTGGATGTTGACGCCCGGGATGCCGGTGCTGTGGGCACCTCGCGTTGACGCGTCGGTGCGGGAGGCGGGCCTGGCCTTGTTCGAGCACGAATGGACGCCGGGCGATTCGCTGGCGGCCGGAGACGGGCTGGGGCCGGTGTACAACGAGCGGTCGTGCGTGGCCTGCCACTTCCAGGGGGGAGTGGGCGGGGGCGGCGCCGCGAAGCAGAACGTCGCGTCGTTCGAGGCCCTGCCGGTGCTGGGGCGTTCCGACGTCCGCGGCGGGGTGGTCCATTCGTTCGCCGTCTCGAAGGAGTGCCGGGAGACGCCGGCCGGGCTCCACGAGTTCTTCCCGGTCATCAAGGGTGGGCTGAAGGTCGTCGGTGGCTGCACGATCGAGGTCCGGGACTTCGACCCGGTGCATGTCCAGCCCGTGAACCCGACGGCGCTGTTCGGGGCCGGCTGGGTCGACCGGATCTCCGGCAAGAGCATCCAGCATCAGAGCCAGCAGCGGCTGTGGCAGGTCATCGGCAAGGAAGTCGTGGGAGACGAGGTGAGCGGAGCCCGTCCGGGCCGGGCGCGCGTCCTGCCGGACGGTCGGATCGGCAAGTTCGGCTGGAAGGCGCAGTTCGCCACGCTCGAGGAGTTCGTCGCCGCCGCGTGCGCCAACGAGCTCGGGCTGGGCAACCCGATGATGGACCAGGCCAAACCCTGGACCCGCTCGACCCCCGCGAAGGTGAACGCGGACCTGGACGCGAAGCAATTCCGCGCGCTGGTGGGGTTCTGCGACACGCTGCCCCGGCCGTTGGAAATCCTCCCCGACGACCCGCGAGGTCGCGATCAGGCCGAGCGCGGCAAGGTCGTGTTCGCGCAGATCGGCTGTGCGGGCTGTCACACGCCCGACCTGGGCGGCGTGTCGGGCGTCTACAGCGACTTCCTGCTCCACCGCGTCGTCGTCAACAACAAACAGGCGGGCGGGTACTCCGAGCAACCCCCCGTCCCGCTGCCGGACGACTACCCGCAGCCGGATGAATGGAAGACGCCGCCGCTCTGGGGTGTCGCCGACAGTGCCCCGTACTTCCACGACGGCGGCTCGCCGACCCTCGATCTCGCGATCCGTCGGCACAAGGGGGACGCCGAGAGCGTCACCCAAGCCTTCGAAGCGCTCGACAGCAGCGACCGCGCGGCGGTCATCGGCTTCCTCAAGACGCTCAAGGCCCCCGCCGAGGCCAAGCCGGCCGAGACCAGGCCGGCCGACCCCCGCTCGCGCGGGATCATCGCGATGTCTCACTGAAATGATGATGATATGTTGGAGTTCCGGCTTCAGCCGGTCCTCGCCGCCTGAAGGTGGAACTCCAGCTCATCAATCGACGGTTGACGGCCCATCGGTCGCGAGCCGCTCCGAAGCCAACGTCAGGAATCCGCCTTCGTCGAGCGAGCCCAGGTCGCCCGTATCGAACCAGCCGGAGGAGAATGCCGCGCGGGTGGCATCGGGGTCTCGCCAGTAGTCGCGGAACAGGTTCGGTCCGCGAATCCGGATCGGGCCGATTACGCCCGCCCGGGCGGGCTGGCCGTCATCGCCGAGCACGCGGACTTCGATGCCGTCGAGCGGCACGCCGACCGAGCCGCGGGGCCAGGGTCCATCCAGGGGCAGGCTTGCGATCGCGTGCGCCTCGGCCATGCCGTATTGATGGATGACCGGCCGGCGTAGGATCGATTCCAGTCGCGGCAGCTCTTCGGGACGGATCGCCGACGAGCCGCAGGTGAACAGCCGGACGCTCGACCACCCGCGCGCGACCGCCCGGAAATCGGGCTGCTCGAGGAAGCTGTAGTAGAACGCGGGGATCCCCATGAAGATCGTCCCGCGCCCGACCATCGCCAGGGAGCGGCGGGGCTGGAAGGATTCTTCGATATACATACAACAGCCCGTAGACAAGCTCAGGTGTGCGGCGATCGAGAGCCCTTGGATGTGGAACAGGGGCAAGACGTTGACGGGCACGTCGTCGGGAGTGAATCGCCAGGCCGTCCGGAGGGCCCTCAGGCCGGAGGCGAGACTGGCGTGCGTGTGTACGACCCCCCGGGGCGGTCCGGCCGCCCTCGAGGTGTTGAGGATCACGCACGCGGCATCGCGGTCGATCGCGGGCTCGGCGAACGCAGAATCGGGCGCCTCCCACGCTTCGGCGTCGAGCAGCAACGCACGGAGTCCCGGCAGGTCGGATCGCAAGGCGTGGATCAGCGGATGCACGTCCCGGCCGGCCACCACGACCCGCGCGCCGCTATCCCGGAGGAGCAATCGCAGCTCGTTGGCCTCCAGCCGCGGATCCAGCGGGAGCGAGACGCCGGCCGCGTAGAGCGTGCCCAGGTGGGCCGAGAGGAAGGGCAACTTCTCCGGCGTCGCGATCGCGACGCGGTCTCCGCGCACGACCCCCAGTTGTCGCAACCGCGCGGCGCATCGGCGAGCCTTCTCGTCGATCTCGCCGTAGGTCCGCGATCGGCCCTGGTAGACGATCGCCGGACGATTCGCGTGCTCGGCGAACGTCGCCCGCAACTCGTCGAGGAAGTGCCCCGGCCTGCCCGCGCGGTCTCCCGGAGATGAGGTCGTCATGATAAACAGAATTCTGACAATTTCTTGGTGATCATCGCTAACTCTCGTGACGGCGGCATGTGTGACCACGGTCGTGAGACCGTGGTTCGGACGGGACGAACGTCCTCCAACCTCGGGCGTGAGCCCGATCTTCGCCGCGGATCGCACCGATCGCCGAGGCCTGTCAAATCCCTTCGGCCTTATTCTTTGACAGCTCCCAGCGTCAGTCCATTCGACGGCCCGTAAGCCTTGATGCACGCCGCATAAGCCCGTTCGGCGTCCGACCTCGAGATCGGCTGCCCCATGGCGTCGACGGGCTCGGAGATCCGCAGCGGGCGCGGGGCCAGCCGGGCGGCCAGGTCGGGCAAGTCATAGGCTTCGAGCGCGCCGGGCACGACGTTGCCGAGCTGGCCGCGACTGGCCCCCTTCTCGACGACATCGGTCCACGAGACGAGCGACCGCTCGAGGACGACCTCCTTGATCAGGCCGCCGCGGTCGAGCAGGGCCGCGTGGAGGACGACCGGACCGGCCGAGCCGATGCCCTCGACGCGGAAGCCTTTGTGTCCGCCCTGGCCCTGGACTGCCTCGGCATCGATCGCCTTCAGGAATCGCACGACGTCCGTCGCGCGCTGGCCGAGCAGGGGCCGGCCCAGCAGGATCGACAGGAAGGCCTCCTTGACGTCGGTGCCGAACGGCGATACGCCTCGCCCCGGGGTGGGGCCGGGATCCGTCTCACCCATGCCCCGGGGATCGAGCAGCACCACGCGACCTTCGCGACCCATCAGGGCCTCGAGCGCCCCGGTTGCGGCCAGGTCTTGCTTGCCGGCGACGCCCACCTTCATGAGGATCGGTCCGGATCCGACGGGCCGGCTCGCGGAGATATCCAGCGCCGTGGCGCGCCCACCATCATGATCGTGGCATAAGAGCTTGCGGATCGTGAAGCCCTGGCGAGCGATCGTCTCCACGACCAGGAGGCGGGCCGGGCGGTCCCATCGTTCGTCGAGCCCCAATCGGCCCTCGACCTCCTTGCGGAAGTCATCGTCCGATCGCGTCGCGTTCCGGGCGTCGCGCGCGATTTGCAGGTCGCGGGCACGCTCGATGTTCAGGTCGAACACCGACCGGTCCTTGAAGTCGCTCATGACCTGGCCCGAGCCGGTGCATTGCAGCTCGGCGTCGGTCGCGATCGGGAAGTCGGGCTCGTCGACGGCGACATCCCGGTTGAGGAGCCATCGCATCATCCAGCGCGACGTGGCCACGCGACGGGGGCGCGTAAAGCCGTGCTCCTCGTCGGATTCGAACAGATCCACACGCTCGCCGTAGCCCAGCCGGCCGTAGATCAGCTTGATCTCGCGGAAAGTATTCCAGCTCCCGTCGATGTCGAAGAAGTCGCGGGTGCCGACCGTCAGCAGTGTGGGCTTCGGTGCGTGGAGGGTGATGTAGTCGGCGTGCTCCATCCCGGCGGCGACCGCGCCCGTGATGTTCTGCTCGGCGTCCTGCGGCCCGATCGTGGCGAAGAGCCGCTCGAGCGAGGTGATGAAACACGACGGCGCCGCGACCGCGATCCGATCGTCGATCGCCATGAGATAGGCGGTCATGGTGCCGCCGCCGGAGTTGCCCGTGCAGCCCAGCCGGGTGGGATCGACCTCGGGCCGGCTCGCCAGGTAGTCGAGCGCACGCAGGCCGTCCCAGACCCGATAGCTCGCCAACTGGCGGCCGACGAGCAATGCGCCGATCCCGGCCATGGTGTGCTCGGTTGTGCCGCGGATCACCGGCTTGCCCTTCGCATCGAGGCGTTGATTCCGCTCGCCCTGGCCGATCGGGTCATAGCACAGAACGGCCATCCCGTTCTTCGCCAGCAGGATGGAAGCCCGTTGATAATCCACGTACGCCTTGCCGTTGTCGCTGTGGCCGCACGGCAAGAGGATGCCCGGGGTCGGCGCCTGGCTTTCGGGCAGGTAGAGGTTGGCCGTGACGTGATGCCCGGGGCGGCTCTCGAAGATGACCTTCTCGACGCGGTAGCCATTGCGCCGGAGCGTGCCGACGGTGCGCGGGTTCAGCGGCGTCCGCTCGGGCAGGTCGCCGAGCGAGCGGAGGAAGAATGCGCGCAGCTCCTTCTGACGACGGGCGACATCCTCGGGCGTCTTGATGGCCGCGATCGCCCGGCGCCGCGCGAGGAGTTGCCGATGCGCCTGGTTCGACAGATCGCGGTAGAGCCAACCCCGCGCGGGCGGTTGATCCGTCTTCAGGTTCTCGGCCGGTTTCACCAGCAGGAAGTCCGCCGGTTTCAGAGGCCCGTCGTCGGCGAGGGCCGGCAGAGACAGGATCGACGTCAATCCCATCACGAGACAGAGGGACATCTTCATGCGAATTCTCTTTTCGTAGCACGTGACCACGCGCGTGAGACCGTGGTTCGGACGAGACGGACGTCCTCCGACCTCGGGCGTCAGCCCGATCTGACGGGCGCGCCCATCGCACTCACGTGCGAGGTTGGAGGGCTGCGCCCGTCCGAACCACGGTCTCACGACCGTGGTCAAAGGACTCCATTTCAATGGTCGAGGATGCGAAGCGTCAACGCAAGCGAGTTGAGCCGGGTCGCGGTCGTATCGGCGCGGGACATGAAGGCGACCGGCGCCGTGGTCCCTTTCAACACGCCGCCGAACCGGCAGTCGGCGGTGTACATGATCGCCTTGACGGTGAGGTTGGCCGCGAGGAGGTTGGGGAAGATCATGATGTCGGCGGCCCCGACGACCGAGCCCTCGATCCGCTTCTTCTCGCCGGCCTCGGCCGCATAGGCCAGGTCGAAGGAGAGCGGGCCCTCGATCGAGCAGTCGCCGAATTCGCCCTGACGGCCGCGCCGGGCCACCTCGTCGGCCTCGACGGTCTCGGGCATCGAGAGCTTGACGGTCTCGCTCGCCGCCATCATCGCGACCTTGGGCCTCGACGCGCCCAGCGCCTGCGCCACCGCGACGGCCTCGCGGAGGATCTCGATCCGCTTGCGGACGTTGGGCGCGACGGTGATCCCCGTGTCGGCCAGGAGGAACCGCCGATCGTCGCGCGGGATCTCCATCAGGACGACCTGGCAGATCACGCGACCGGACCGCAATCCGGTCGTAGGTTGCAGCACGGCGTCCATCAGCGCAGGGGTGGCGATCTGGCCCTTCATCAACGCCCGAGCGCTCCCGGACTTCACCTCGGCGACGGCCGCGGCGGCGATCGGCGTGCCTTCGACGTTGCGGATGGCGAAGCCGTCGAGGGCGATCCCCTGCGCGTCGGCGATCGACCGGATGCGCGGCTCGGGCCCGACCAGGATCGGATCGACCCAGCCGCGATTGGCGGCGATCCGGAGGGCCTCCAGGACCGTGGGATCATCGCCGCCGGCCGCGGCAATCCGCACCGGCTCGGTCCTGGCGTCGGCGCCTCGATACAGGCTGTCGAATCCGTCGAGCGGCATCGCGATCAATCCTCTATCCTGAGCTGGATCTCGTCCGAGTTGGCGTGTAGTTCGGGGGCGTACATCGCCTGGGCACGGGCGGGCAGGGCATGGAACCGGCCGGGGATCTCGGCACGCAGCCGGTACGACACGCTGTGCTTGCCCCGGGCCAACGTCCTCGCGAAGAACGCCACACGCTCGTCGCGGAACTCGACGTAGGCGCCCAGGTCGTTGCCATTATAGCCGCTCCGCACCTCGACCGGCTCGAAACCGGCCGCCTTGTAGTCCTCGAAGACCAGGTACTCGTAATCGTTCTTGCTGTCGATCTCCAGCTCGATCTCGACCCGCTCGCCGCTCTTGAGCGTCGCCCCCTCGGCCAGCGGCTCGCGGCGGTATCGCTCGACCCGCTGGCTGACCGACTGGCCATGGCCGCCGGCCACGTCCACCGCCTTGTCGTCCTTTACGAGCCGGTAGACCTTGCGATCGACCTTGATCTCCAGCCCGGTGCGGGTGATCGGGTCCTCGAGCGTGAAGTTGGTCAGGTAGGCGTTGAAGTAGAGCGGGCCCTTGCCATGCTTGAGGAACGAGACGGTGTGCTCGCCCGATTCCACCGCGGCGCCTTCGAGGACGAAGGCGTTGTCGAACGTGAAGAGATCCGCCGGGGTGATCTTCACCTCCTTGCGGCTCTTGCCATCGAGGGCGATCGTGACCGTCATGTCGGGCCGGTCCTCGCCGCTGGCCTTGAGGTAGTCGGCGAGGGCCTCGATGCAGAAAGCCGTGTCGCGGGTCGAGTTCCAGTAGGTCCCGTGCTTGCGGTTATTCAGCACGTACTTGACCAGCCGGGGTGCCAGGTCGCCTTTGGGATCGGTGCGGGCCAGCAACTTGAGGTAGAACGCTTCGGTCTCGATCTCGCTGCCGTACCACCACCACCAGTATCCCTCGTTGGGGAGCTTGAGGTAGGCCGTCTGGTTCTCGTCGTCGCGGACGACATACTGGCCGATGTTCTGGAGTATCATCGCCAGCTTCGCCTCGTCGCCGATCCGCTCCAGGCCCAGGCCGAACACCGCTTTACCGTAGACCGAGAGTCGGGTGCGATCGCGATCGAGGAAGCCGAGCATCCGGTCGTTGCCGACCCCGGCGTCGGACAGGACCATGAAGACCATCGCGTCGAGATCATCGGCCTCGGTCCGGAACGGCTTGACCCGGCTGATCCCGTTTTCCAGCAACGCGGCCTGCTTGACCTGGTAGTCGGTGAGCCAGGCGACGCCCCGCTCGAGCATCCCGTCGGGCAGCTTCAGGTCGTTCTGGCGGGCGACTTGCAGGCCATGGACGACCAGGGCCGTGGTGTGAGGCGACGAGGACTCGCCGTAGCCGGAGAACCATCCCCAGCCGCCGTCGGAGAGCTGCATGTCGGCCAGGCGTTGCATCCCGGCGGCGGCCATCTTCGACGACCTCGGCCGGGTCAAAGACCGGGTTGTGTTCGTAGCCTTTCCATTTCTTGCCGCGGTCGCGGGCGTCGCCGATCTCCTGGGCGTTGAGGTTCGTGTGCTTGTCGCGGATCGCCTTCAGGTCGAGCCCGAGGTTGATCAGGACCTTCTGGGTAATGACCGTCGGCAGGAACCGGTTGAGTGTCTGCTCGGTGCAGCCGTAAGGATAGTCGGCGAGGTAGGGCAGGGCGTCGACCAGGGCGCCGGCGAGGGTCGGGGAGTACCGCACTTCGAGCCGAGAAAGGTCGGGCTTGCGTTCGGCCGGGACGCGGAGGACGACCTGCGCCTTCTCCTGATCGGGCCGGATCGCTCCGGCGAAGGCCTCGGTCTTGAGCATGCCGTGGACATAGGCCGGGAAGGTCATCTGCGCCGCGTCGGATTCCTCGTCGGTCAACGCCTTCATGCGGATGATGGCCTGGCCCTCGTGGGCAACCTTCACGCGCCAGTCGACCCGGTGCTCGGACCCTGCTGCGATCTCGACCGTCCGGGACATCAGGGTCTCGCTCATCGGCTGGAGCACGCTGCCGTCGAACTCGAGCACGACCCGGACGGCCTTGTTCGTCTTGAGTTTGTTGTGGACGTTGGCCGAGAGGACGACCTCGTCCTTCTCGACGAAGAACCGGGGCGCCTGGAGCCGGACGAGGAGATCCTTGGTCGTGACGATCTCCGACTCGCCCTGACCGACCCTGGTGCCGGGACCCAGCGTCCAGGTCTTGACCTTCCAGGTGGTCAGGCTCTCGGGCAGGGGGAATTCGACCTCGGCGGTCCCGTCCGCGGCGGTGGTGACCGCGGCGGCCCAGAAGGCGGTGTCGGCGAAATTAGTACGGATGACCGGCTGGGCCGTGGGCATTTCCTGATGGGGCTCGAAGCCGTCGCTGTCGCTGGACACCACAGGCTGGCCGTAGCCAAACGACTCTGCCTTGGACTTGTCGAGGCCCATCGCCGCCGGGGCTGCCATCTTGGCCATCGCCATGCCGCCGCCCATGCCGCCCATGCCGCCCATGCCGCCCATCCTTCGCCGGGTCGTTGTCCCCCGGGGCATTCTAGGCTCCAGGCCGGGCTCCGAGGCAAGCTCTCCGAAGACCCCCAGGGGCTGCATGGGTGTTTCGTCCGACTTCGTCAGATTACCAGACCATCGGTCGAGGCTCGACTCGGTTTGAGGATAGTGCGATCGCTTCCACTCCCAGAAGGCTTTCTTGATATCCGGGACATTCGAACCGCCCGAGATGTATTCAATGGCTTTATCATAGGCGGTCAGGACCGTCGATCCCACGAACGGCTTCTGGTCGGGGCCAGTGAGCTTGACCTTGACCCGGGCCTTCTGGCCGGGCTTGTACGTCTTCTGGGAGGGCTCGACCGCGACATTGACGACGTGCAACTCGGGCGGGACGACGATCTCGCGGGCCTCGTCGTGGACCTTGCCGTCGGCGACCGTCAGGGCCTCGATGAAGATGTTGGGCATGTCGGCCAGGGCGATGCCGATCTCCTCGACGGTGCTCTTGCCCCGCAGGTGGACGACCTTGGGCGGCAGGTAGACGCTGTTCGTCGGCCGGACGAAGAGCAGCACCGTGGAGTCGAGCTGGTTCGTGTTGATCAGGAGCCGGAGCGTCTCGCCGGGGCGGTACTCCTTCTTCTCGGGGATGATCTCCAGGTCATTGAATCGGAAGCTCGCGCCGTCGAACCCCTGGCCGGTGACGGTGAGCAGGTAGCCGCCTTCGATCGTATGGCCGTGGCCGTCGTCGATCGTCGACGCGAGCCGGTACTGTCCCGGGGCCGATGCCTTGATCGTCTGATGCGCCCGGCCGTCGGCGTCGAGCGTGATGTCCCAGCTCTCGACGGGCGTCTCGACCGGCTTCCGATCGGCGTCGTAGGCGATCCTGAGCAGCCTGAGCGTCCCCTTGCCGACGACCGGCTTGTGGTCGAGGGTCTGCGCGCGGATTTCGGCCTCGATCGTGTCGCCCGCGCGATAGTGGCCGCGATCGACCCAGGTATAGACGGCGAAAGGCTTGCGGGCGACCAGCACCGTCCCGGTGCCGACGATCGTGCGGCGGGACTGGTCGGTGATCTCGGCCGTGATCTCGTAGCGATGGTCGTGGTCCGGATGGGCGGCCCTGGCGATCGCGGTGTCGATCTCGATGGGGAGTGTCCCGTCGGGCCGGATCGGCAACTCGGCCTCGGCCACCACTTCGGGAGGCGCCTCGGGACGGCCCCACCACGCGACGACGGGCCGGAGCATGCCCCATCGCGACCAGCCGGGATACCAGGACGAATCGACGGCGAACCACCAGTAGCCGGAGCCGAAGAGCCAGTCCCATCGGGCGGCGGGATACCAGCGCTCGTCGGCCGTCGTGCGGGTGATCTTGTACTTGACCTTCGCCTCGGCGACGGGGCCGCCGAAGTAGTATTTCGCGTTGATGGTCGCCGACACCTTCTCGCCGAGCATCACCGGCGTCTTGGGTGCCTCGACGTTCACCTCGAACTCGGGCTTCTTGTACTCCTCGACGCGGAAGGAGCCGCCGCCCAGAGTCGGGATGAAGATCAAGTACTCGCCCAGCGTCGCGTCGGAGGGCAGCTCGAAGGTGCCGTCGAAGCCGCCGAAGGCGTCGGCCTTGAATTCCTTGTCGAAGACCTTCTCCCTCTTGGGATTGTGGACCTGGACGGCGAACGCCTTGCCGGCGAACTCCGAGGCCTCCGGCTGATCGTAGCGGCTGCGCGCGACCCAGAACTTGAACCGCACCGGCGCGCCGGGACGATAGACCGGCCGATCGGTGATCGCATAGACCTTCACCTGGTCAAGGGTGTCGTCGCGCCGGCCCATATTCCAGTAGTTGGTGAAGCCCAGATGGGCGAATCGACCCTCGGTCGTGGTCGCGGTGATGAGCCATTGATAGATCCCTTTCGAGTCGGTCAATTCGGACAGCGGTACCTGAAGCTGGCCGTCCTCGTCGGTCTTGAGCGACATCGACCTGGTCTCGACATGGAACTCGTTCTTGCCATCGACTTGCACCTGTCGCCAGCCGAAGAGATCGACCGCGCCCCGAGAGACCGGCCGGCCGTTGCGGGCATCGGCGACGAAGTAGTACGCCTTGTCCGCGAGCGGCTTCTTGAGGATGACCGTGTCGTCGACCCAGACCACGATCCGGCTCGTATTCCCCTCCTGCATGCGAGCGGTGACCAGGTAGGCGCCGGCCTTCTGGAGCGGCGTGGTGACGGTAATCTTCCTGTCGAGGTAGCCTGGGAGCGGCTCGAGGTCCAGGTCCCACCGGGCGACCGAACGGCCCAGATACTGTTGCTGATTCTGCTCGACCAGCCGAGAACCGACGTCATCGATGTTGATCTTCTGCCAGTCGATCTGCTTCGGCCCGGAGGCGATGTAGTCCTTGACGTCCTTGAGGAGCTTGTCGAAGCGGATCTCGTGGGCCTCGAACTGAACGCGGCGGCCGTTGCGGAAGCGGAAGCCGACCGCGGCCCCCCGGTCTGCGGGCTGGGGATTTGTCCCGTCGAACTGGCCCCAGGCGCCGAGGATCTGGGCAAGGTGGGTGGCCCTCCAGCCGTTGTCCCCATCGCCATAGGCCAGACGACATTGCTTCAGGTAGTCGACGGCCCGGTCGAACTGGCGTCGATTCTCGAAGATCGACATCAGGGCGTCCAGGGCCCCTTCACCGTGTCCGGTCTTCGGGTCGCCTGCGATCACCAGGTCGATCTTGATCGGGTTGAACTCGTCGGGAAGCGTGAACCGCCTGATGCCGGTGGCGAGCCGGGCGATGGTCTCGTCGTCCTTGAGGGTGTCCAGGGCATAGGGGCCCGTGGCCTCGGCACGGTCGTCGGGGGAGCTCTCGCCGAACGACGATCCGGCGATCGTCTGGGTCCCGAACTGGCTGAGACAGAAGCCGGCCAGCGCGGATCGCGTCGTGTTGAGCAGGCCGGCATCGGCTTCGACGGCCCGGGCGAGTGACCATCGCCAGCGCTGGCCGTCGTTCCGGGCCTTCTCGAGGCTCTCGGGGACGCGGTAATAAACGGGAGTCCCGTCGGGCTCGACGGGCGCGCCGGCTTGCTGGCCGCCCCAGTGCGATTGACCGCCGTCATCGTAATCAGCCAGTACGTCGAGGGGCGTGAGGCCCTGAAGTCGCCAGGAGTTGTTTTCCGCCCGGTCGCCCATCAAGGCGTGGCTGAGCGCCAGGAAGAAACGGCCCACCGCGCCGCGATCGGGGTCTGTCCGCGCCCGATCGAGCCCTTGGAACAAGAGCTGCAAGGCGCGGGAGCGATCGCGCTCGTACGCGCCGACATAGCGGGCTGCTCCCTGATGCCACCCGCGATGGAACTTGTCCGCGACGATGAAGCCGAAGTGCTGAGCGTCATTCAGGTAGCTCTCGGCCGCCGCCTGGAGCAGCCGCCAGTTCGTCGGAAGGGCCGCGACGACCGCCTCGCGGAAGGCGTCGATCTCATCGATCCGCCCGAGCTTGACGAGGCACTCGACCGCCCGGACCAGGTCGGCCCCGACGCGATCGGCCGCGGCCTTCGGATCGAGGGCGAGGCCCCGGTAACCCTCGTAGGCGTCTTTGAAGTTCCCCTGGGCGAACAGCTTGTCGAAGCGTTCGCGGTTATTGGGTTCTTCGGCCCGGTACCCCATGGCAACCCCGACGGCCAATAGCGTAAAGGACACCAGTCCGATGACGACCAGGCGGAGAACTTCCATGGCAGCCTCGCTCGGTTCGAGCATCCCCCGGCGATCCCGGAGGCGTTGAAGAAGGGACCCCGTCAGTATAACGATCCCGAGGCGCCGTTCTTAGACGGGAAGTTCAAGGAGTGTCGAGGATCTCGTGCCAGGATGTCGCTGTGAACACAACCCCGACCATGCGCCGCAGCTGTGGTAGATCCTCCAAATTCTGGATGGCAGCCTTGAGTTTCTCGGTTGGCGCACCGAGTCTGGTCGTCCCAATCCTCAGTAGCATCCACCTCGCCTCCCTGATGGCACCCTGCTCGAGGATGTACTGGTAGGTCGTTGAATCTTCCATGGCTCAAGACCCCCCCGAAATCAAGAACCCAGTCGTTTCCCCGTATCGAAATGCAACATTTGGATCGTAAGAGCAGTTTATGGTGTCCCTAGCACATCGTTCCAGGCGGTTGCAGTGTCTAAGGCGCAGTCCATCATGCGCTCGAGGCGAGGCAGATCCTCCAGTTCCTGGATCGCGGCCTTCACTTCCTCGGTTGGTGCACCGAGCCGGCTAGCCCCTCGCTTGAGCAACACTCTCCGCATGTTTTTGATTTCGCCCTGGTCAATGATGTACTGATAGGTCGTCGAATCTTCCACGGCTCGATACCTCTGGAACAGGTTGACGGCGAGTTCCTGCTCCACCCTGGCGAAGCGCGCCAATGAAAGGTTCAATGGGGGTTGCCCGACTCCTGTAGGGTGGGAGAAACCCACCAATGCTCGCGCAATTTCCGGTGGGTTTCACCCACCCTACAAGAGCGGACGACGACTCACTCTGACGACGCCCCGGCCCGGCGACGGGCCCGAGGTCGCGCATCCGGTTGGGTGGGGTTCCCTTCGGGAGGCGTCGAGGGCGCGGCGATGTCGCCGGGCGAGCCGGTCTTCTCCTTCTCGGGCTTGGGGGCGAGCAGGGTGCGCCGGATGAATTCCTGCTGGATCCGCTGGTAGTGCGCGCCGCCAATGCCGTGCCGCGACGACGGGTAGATCATCAGCTCGAAATCCTTGTTCGCGAGCTGGAGCGCCTGGACCAGCCGCATGGTGTTCCGCAAGGACACGTTGTCGTCGATCGCCCCGTGCAGGATCAGAAGCTTTCCGTGCAACTTGCCGGCCGACTTCACGACCGACGAGACGTTGTAACCGTCCGGGTTGTCCTGGGGCAGTCCCATGAACCGCTCGGTATAGATCGAGTCATAATCGCGCCAGTCGGTCACCGGCGCGCCGGCGATCCCGGCGGCGAAGAGGTCGGTGTGGGTCATGGCGTACGACGTGATATAGCCACCGTAGCTGTGGCCGCTCATGCCGATCCGCGTGCCGTCCACATAGGGCTTCTGCTTGAGCCAGTTGATCGCGTCCGAGATGTCCTCGGTCTCCTGGACGCCCAGGTGCTTGTAAGCCTTCCATGCGGAGATGGCACCCTTGGTGCTGGCACTCCTCGGGTCCATGTGGAAGATGACCATGCCCTCGTTCGCCATCGCATGGTCTCGCGTCCGACCGCCCGACCAGCCGTCCGAGATCGTCGCCGTATGCGGGCCGCCGTAGGTCGTGAACCAGACCGGATACTTCTTGCCCGGCACGAGGTTGGGCGGCAGGATCAGCTCGGCCTCCAGCAGGAAGCCGTCGCGGGCGCGGATCTGGAACCGCTCGTGCGGGCCGAACTTCATCCGCTTCAGCTCGTGCGACGGGTTCGAGTCGATCGTCCGGACCAGCTTGCCCTCGGCGGTGTACAGGCCGATGCGGTCCGGCGTGCGGATGTCCGACCGGCTCGACAGGAAGAGCTTGCCGTCCGGACTCATGTTCGCGGTGTGGGTCCCCGGCGTCTGCGTGAGCCGTTCGACCAGGCTGCCCGGCTTGACGCGGTAGAAGTCGGTCGACATCGGCGCCTCGCGGGTGCCCGTGAAGTAGATCCAGCCGTCCTTGAGGTCGACGTGATCCAGCCGGCGGACCTCCCACGGTCCCGAGGTGAGCTGGGCCTTGAGCGTGCCGTCCGAGCCGTACTGGTAGATGTGCTTCCAGCCGTCCCGCTCGCTCAGCCAGAGGAACGTCCCATCCTTGTAGGGATGGAGCGGGCCGGGGCTGTCGATCCAGGCCTTGGTGGCATCGCGGAATAATCGCTTGGTTGGCGCCGGCGCCTGGCGCGTGTCTCCCGGCCCTGCCGACCCGGTTTCGGGCGTGACCTTGACCAGGTCGAGCCAGGTCTGGGCGCGATCCTGGACGTAGCAGTATGCGGCCGAGCTGTCCGGCCACCAGCCCACCTCGGTGATCAGCGACGCGGTCGGCGAATAGTCGGAGAGGTCCGCCCACTGCACGGCGCCGCCCATGCCGCCGACGATGCCGAGCCGAACCTTGGGGTTGGTCTCGCCGGATCGGGGATAGTGCGTCAGCTCGACGTTCCGCGCCGTGCCGCTCGACGCGTCGTCGAGCACGGTGTGATACGGGACGCCCGCGTCGTCGAACTCCATGAACGCGAGCTTCTTCGAATCGGGGCTCCACCAGAAGGACGGCCACCGACGGTTCCAGACCTCCTCGTAATAGACCCAGTCGGCCTGCCCGTGCCGCAGGTCTTCGCGACCGCCGGTGGTCAGCCGACGCTCCGCCTGCGTGGCGATGTCGACCGCGTACAGGTCGAAGTCGCGGACGAACGCGACGTGCTTGCCGTCCGGGCTGAACTGGGGCCACTGCTCGCGGCCGGGCTGGCTGGTCAGGCGGACGGCCGTCGAGCCGTCGAACGTGGCATAGTACAGGTCCTGGTCGTGGACGAACAGGAAGCCTTTCTTGGCCGGGTCCATGTCGAACGTGGTCTGACCGGCGATCGACTCGGCGGTCTCGGCATCGAGCGAGGGGATGCGGGCCAGGGCCTTTACCAGGACCTGGGTGTCGACGAACGGCCGCGATCGGCCGGTCCTGGCGTCGAACACGAGGAGCCGTCCGTCGCGGGTCTGGAGCCAGTGATCGCCGTCGAGCCACCGCGCCTGGCCGCCGAATCCGAATCCGCCCCGGCCGCCCCGGCCACCGCCCCCACCGGCCGCCATCGTGATCGGCTGCGGCGGTCCCTGGTTCTCGGCGATCGGCGCGGCGCCGGTCGTGTACAGCGAGGCCGGCTTGGGCAGCCGCACCACCGGGAACTCACTCCCGACCTTCAATCCCTGGTCGAACAGGTTCCAGGCGGCCAGGCCGTCCTCCGAGCGGGGCTCGAGCATGCCGACCGCCAGCGTCCCGAGCGGCTGGGCGGTCCGCACCACCAGGGTGCCGGCCGGCATGAGCCGGGCCGCCTTCTGGCCGCTGACCTTCAGCTCGACCGCCTGATGACCCTCGAATCGCCGTGGCGATTTCTCGATCGCGTCGATCTTGTAGGTCTCGACGTCGAGCTCGATGTCCTCGCGAAGCTCCTGGATTTCCAGCCCGTGCCGCTGGAGGGTCGCCACGGCCTCGGCGAACGTCGGCGGGATCAGGTAAGCGAACGGCCGGGCGACCGATTCGGCCGCCTCGAACTCGTTGAGCAGTTCGACCTTGTAGTCCTTGGTCGCCTCGCCCTTGACGCGGCGGCCGGTCGCATCACGACTCTCCTCGTACCCGAGGACCGTCACCGGCTCCTTCGACGCCTTGGCGCGCGACCGGATCGCCACCTGGTCGGGCTCCTGAGCGGACGCAGCGGCCCGTCGCGACGGGGCCAGCAACCGGATGATCTCCGCCTTGCGTGCCGCTGCGATCTCCAGGCAGCCGAGCACGAACTCGCGCGTGGCCAGGATCCGGGTCTTGTACGGTGCATACGAATACGCCTCGGAGAGGACCGACATCCGGTTCCTCAGCCCGACGTAGGTCGTGCCGTAACGGGGCTCGGCCGGGAAGCTCGTCCACTTGGTGTGGTCGCGGTCGAAATTCCCGTAGTAATACGCCTCGAGGCCGGTCTTCTTCTTGAAGTCCTTGGTCACCTCGGGGAAGAACGTCTGGCGCATGAATCCGATGACCTTGGGATCGCCGGCCGGATTCTTCGGGCCGTCATAGGTGATCGTGTAGCGGTGGTACGAGCCGTTGGTCGTGTGGGTGTCGATGAAGAGGTGGGGATTCCACTCGTTGAGGAACTTGACGAATCCTCGCGTCTCGGGCGCCTCGAGCTTGATGAAGTCGCGGTTGAGGTCGAGGCCCCGGGCGTTGGCGCGCTGGCCCATGCCCTCCTCGGGGCCGACCTGGCCGGGCCGGTTGGTCTTCGAGACGCGCTCGTTGCCGTCGGCGTTGTAGATCGGCGCCACGGCGAGGATGATGTCCTTGAGCAAGGGGGGATGCGGTCCGGCGAAGACCTCGCGGAGCAGCATCGGCAGGGCCTCCTTGCCGCAGACCTCCCCGGCGTGGATATTGGCGATGACGAAGCAGACCAGCTTGCCGGATCGCGCGGCTTCGGCGGGCGTCTTGACCGGCGGGTCGGAGACGATCAGCAAGGGGAGCGATCGCCCTTCCGACGTCCGGCCGAGCTCGGTGAGGTGGGCGTTCGGCGTCGCCTTGGCGAACTCCCGGCACCATGTCATGACGTCATCATACCGCGCGGTGGCCTTGTAGCCGCTCCGCTCGGCGACCGTCTGCAACGCGGCGCCCTTCTCGGGAGCCTGCTGGCCCAAAACGGGCAAGACCAATGCGATCAAGCTGAAGATGGACGACATCGCCGGGAGTCCCTCACTGGACGGGGTCGATCGGATGCTCGGGGGGCAGGGCCCCCTCCCGCAGCGGCCTCATGCGGGAGCCGGCTCCGTCCGGCGATCGCGATCCGTGGGAAAACCGCATTAACAAGCTATCCGACCCGGGGGCCCAAATCGAGTGTCGACATCGCCCGATGGCGAGTTGCCCCCCGGCGACCACTCCGGTAGGTTGGGAGGACATCGCCGTTCCATCCCGTTGTCCTCGCCGAGCCCGACGAAGTTCGGAGGTCCGTCGCATGCGCTCTCCGTTCGCTGAAAGCCCCGAATTCCAGCGATTGCTGGCCGGCGACGGTCCCGTGCATCTTGCGCGGATCGCCCTGGAGATCGCCCGCGACGCCTATCCCGACCTCGAGATCGAGACCTACCTGCACCGGATCGAGCGACTCGCCGACCGCGTGCGCCCCGATGTTCGCCCCGGTCGAGCGTGCGCGACATCCTCGGTCAGATCAACTGGGTCTTGTTCGTCGAGGAGGAGATGCGCGGCAACGGCGAGGACTATTACGACCCGAGGAACAGCTATCTGAACGAGGTGCTCGACCGTCGGCTGGGGATCCCGATCAGCCTGTCGGTGCTCTACCAGGCGGTGGCCGAGCCCTTGGGGCTGTCGATGGCGGGGGTCAACCTGCCGGGGCATTTCATGCTGCGGGTTGACGACGGGGATCAGGCGTGGTTCGTCGACCCCTACGACGGCGGGAAGGCGATGAGTCGCGAGGAATGCCAGCGTAAGCTCTCGGATATCCTCCAGCAGCCGGTGGACCTCACCGAGGGCATGGCGTCGGCCTGCCCGATCGCGGTGATCGTCTCGCGGATGCTCCGGAACGTGAAAGCCATTTATCTCAATGCGAACGACATTCCCTCGGCCCTGCCGGTCCAGCGCCGGCTGACCGCGCTCAACCCGCTCGACCCCCTCGAGGTCCAGGATCTGGGCATACTCTGCCTCAATGCCGACCGGCCCGGCGAGGCGCTCGACCCGCTCGAGACGTATCTGGCGAGCTCGACGGAGGCCGCCGCATCCGAGGAGATCCAGGCCCTGTTCGAGGTCGCCCGACGGCGCGTCGCCCAGTCGAACTGAGAGTTTGTCTCGGAAGGCTCTTATAGGGTGCGCTTTGAGCACCGATGCGGGGTGGTTTACCGCATTTTGGTGCTCACAGAGCACCCTGATATGGTTGGCTTAGACAGGTCCTGTGCCCGAAGGACTTAAGCGGCAAAGCTTTGCGTAAAAAATCGGCAACTCTTAAGTCCGTAGGGCTCAGGACTTGCTCCAACCCAAAGACTCGATGGTTGGCCCATCCTTATCATGCAGACGAAGCGGGCCAACCATAGGGTCTACGGGACAGCCACCGTAGCTTCTGAGACAGACCCCGAGCCGTCGGCCGTCACTCCTTTCGTACCGGTTTCTGGGCCGGCTGCGCCTTCCGCTTGGAGCGATCGGCGTCCGCGTTATTCTTGCGGCGGGCCTCGAGCAACTCCGGCTCCCACCGGAACCTCGGGCCCTTGCCGGGCTCGTAGCCCGCAAGGTGACTCTCGGCGAGGCCCGTTCGCTTGTCGGGCCGCACATAACGCCACGGGCCATCGCCGAAGACCTCTTCGACGAGCTTCGCCAGCTCCGGATCGTAGCTCTTCAATTCGGTGCGCGTGTCGACGTGGTTATGCGAAGAGTCGTTCTGGCGATTGGTGTCGAACCACGACTGGACGCCCTCGGCCCAGTACTCGCCGACGTTGCTGATGGCATAGGTGCCCTTCCACAGCCCTCTGGCCTTCGCATCCTCGTAGACCTTGCTCAACCGCGGCTGGAACGTCGGGTTGACCGTCCGCAGGCCCATCGAGTGGATCGCGTGGGCGAACTCGTGGATCATGATGTTCTCGGTCGAATACGGGTCGCCCTGGTAATTGAGCAGGTTCTCCTCGGCGCAACTGACGGCCGGCCGCTGGCGGCTGGCTCCCAGGCCCCGCGCGCGGATGTTCCAGTAGAGTCTGGGCTGCAAGTCGCGGTGCTCGGGGATGTCCGTCGTCCGCTCCGAGTAGGCCATGACCGCCAGCCGGACCTTATTCCGGATCATCGCGTCCCGGACCTCTGGTCGATGGGCCAGCAGCTGGTCGGCCAGGTAGGCCGCCTCACGCAATGCGTAATCCGAGACCTTCGATGAGCCGACGACTGGCAGGCCGTGGGCGCCGAGATACTTGGTGTAGAACGGGTCGAGTCCTAACTCCTTGGGCGGGGCGGTCACCGCGGGCAACTCCGGCGCCGCCGCGGTTGCAGTCGATGCCCCGACCGGGAGCAGACAGAAAGCAACAGGGAGCAAGAACCCGTTCCGAACTGTGCGTTTCACCATCGCGTTCCCCTCTCGCGACCGATGACTCGTGATGCGTCCATCGCGAATCGTAAGGGTTGGATTCGCGATTGTATCGAGTCCTCAGCGATCGAGCGACCCTCGCCCGGCGTCCGCAACACGAAACGCGATGACAACAGGACCCAGCAGTTCGGGCCGAGAGCCTAGGCGAGAAAAGACACTCCTCACCGAACACCACCGTGTGACCACGGTCGTGAGACCGTGGTTCGGACGGGGCGCAGCCCTCCAACCTCGCACGTGAGTGCGATGGGCGCGCCCATCAGATCGGGCTGACGCCCGAGGTTGGAGGACTTACGTCCCGTCCGAACCACGCACTCACGTGCGTGGTCACGTGCTTCGATCTCGCACTGTCTGGTGGTGTTCAGCGAGAAGTGCCCGAGAAAAGGCCGCCCATGATGGCTCCGGGACGGTCGGCTCTGGCGGGGGTAGGTTAATCTGGTAGGATGATTGGCCGTTGACAGGTGTCAGATGGCCGATCGGATCGGGGTGGGACGGCGATGGGATCGGATCGTGAGGGAGAGGGAGAGGATGGGGTGGCGATCCGGGCGGCCGGGGTACGGAAGGTGTACGGGACGAAGGACGCCCAGGTCGAGGCGCTGCGGGGGATCTCGATCGAGATCGCGGGCGGTGAGCGAGTGGCCCTTCTGGGCAAGTCGGGGTCGGGGAAGTCGACTTTATTGAACCTGCTGGGCGGTCTCGATCGGCCCAGCTCGGGCGGACTGCGGGTCGGCGGCCGGGACCTCGACCGACTCTCGGGGCGTGAGATGGCCCGGTTCCGGTTGACGACCGTCGGCATGATCTTCCAGTCGTTCAACCTGATCGGCTCGAGGTCGGCCGTCGAGAACGTCGAACTGCCGATGGTCTTCGCCGGCCGATCGCGGCGCGAAAGGCTGGCCGCGGCCCGGGGGGCGCTGGAGGCGGTCGGGCTCGGGGCGAGGCTGAATCATCGGCCGGCCCAGTTGAGCGGAGGCGAGAGCCAGCGGGTCGCCATCGCGCGGGCGCTGGTCAACCGGCCTCGGGTCATCCTGGCCGACGAGCCGACGGGCAACCTCGACAGCCAGACGGCGCGGCAGGTCATGGCCCTGATCCTCGACCACGTCCGCGAGCACGCCGCCACCCTCGTGCTCGTCACCCACGACGAGGAGCTGGCGGCAAGCTGCACGGACCGGGTCGTCCGGCTGGTCGACGGCCGGGTTGCGGCAGAGGGCATTTGATCGGGATTGGATGGAGGATCGCCTGGTGCGTTGGACCGACCTGCTCCGGTTGCCCCTGGCCTCGCTGGGACAGCAGAAAATGCGCACGTGCCTGACGACCCTGGGTGTCGTCTTCGGCGCGTTTGTACTCGCCGCGAGCCTGTCGATCGACGAGGGGGTCCAGCAGACGATCCAACGCGAGTCGAACAAGGGAGACGCCTTGCGGAAGGTGAGGGTCTCTCCAGGATGGCGGGCCGTCGAGACCGCGGCGGCGGACGTCGTGAAGGTTGCCGGGCGGATGTCGCCGGAGCGCCGCGAGCGGATCCGCAAGATCCTCGCCGCCCAGCGTGCCAGACAGGGTCGTTCCCGCGAGGAGCCCATCAACCTGACCCAGGGCCGGCTGGAAACGCTTTCGCGCATCGCTCATGTCGGGCGGATGATCCCGATCGTCGGAAGCAGGGTCGTCGCGACGCTGGGCAACCGGCCCGAGGAGGCGAGCGTCTCCTCCGGCGCCGGCGAGGACCCGGAGTTCCGCAAGCGGGTCGTCTTCGGCCGGTCGTTCGACTCGGACGACGAGCGATCGGTCTTGCTCTCGGAGATGTTCGCACATCGGATTGGGCTGATCGACGACGCGGACCTGCACCAGGTACTCGGCAAGCCCCTGCGGATCGAGATTCGAGGCCAGGAAGATGGGCCGAGCTTCCATGTCGCGCTATCGGGTCGGTCGAAAGCCAGCGGCAGCCGGGAGGAGAATCAGGCGCTGAGCCAGCTCGCTTGGCAGATCCCGGGGGCGCTCGACCGGTTCAGCCTGACCGGCGAGGAGAGTGCAGCCCTGCGAAAGGCGACCCGGCGAGAATCGGCGAAGGTTGATTCGGTCGTCGTCGCCGACGACTTCCGGGTCGTCGGGATCTTCCGCGAGTTGACCGACGATGAGGAGAAGGACGCCTGGAGCCAGATCCCCGCCGACACGGACCTTGTGCTGCCCCGGCGAACGGCGGTCGAGCTGATGTTCCGCGACCCGGCCCGTCGCGAGGGGGGGGTAGACCAGGTCCTTCTGTTTGTCAACGACATGAGCAACGCCAAGGAGGTTCTTAACAAGGTCGAAGCGCTCGGCATGCAGGGCTGGTCGATCGTCGATCGCATCGAGCGCGAGCGGCTGACTTACCTCCTCATCTTCGGCGGGATGACGTGCGTGGCCGCGGTGGCCCTTCTCGTGTCGTCGCTCGGGATCGCCAACACGATGCTGATGAGCGTCCTGGAACGGCGGAGGGAGATCGGCATCATGAAGGCCGTCGGCGCGGCGAACTGGCAACTCCAGACCATCTTCGTGATCGAGGGGGGCCTGATCGGCCTGATCGGCGGGTTGCTCGGCCTGGGCATGGCCTGGTTGATCTCGATCCCGGGCGACGGGTGGGTCCGCTCGATGGTCCACCGCGACATGAACATCGAGCTCTCGGGCTCGATCTTCGCCTTTCCGAGCTGGATCGTCGAGACGGTCGTCGCGTTCACCGTCGGCGTGACGATCGTCGCGGCGCTCTACCCGGCCCGGCACGCCGCGAAGGTCGACCCGGTCACCGCACTCCGCCATGACTGATCGGCACGCCACACTTCATCCGCAAGTAGGAAGATGCCGAGGTGGCGGCCCGCCGCGTCCGGATCCGCCTGACGGGACGCAAGAGCGAGTGAGCCCAAAGAGGCAAGGGACCCCTGTTCCAGCCCGCATGACTCGACCAGCGATTCCAGCTACCATGCCACATCGACCGGGACCGGCAGGCCCACACGCATGAAATAACGAGCGAAGGCTTGAGAAAGATGTTCGCGATAGGGCGATAACAGACGAGGCCGGACTCGGCCCCGAGCCGCCAGCAGAGACTCCAAGAACTCACGAGGAACGGTGAACACCTCATGGAAATCCACGATGCGGTGCTCGAATGCAAGGCCGGAGATCGACGAACGATTCAGGATGCTCAAATTCCACGCGTATCCGTCCTTGATGTCGTTACAATGCGTCCGCCATGCTTTCGCCGTCGGATTCTGATTGCGCTGCTGAAGGAACACTTCCCAGCTCGCCCTATAGTCGCTGAGCGAGAGGTGGGGGCAGGCCACGATGTTACGGATCTTATCCTGTTCCAAATCGCAAGCCTGGGTCAGCACAATGAGATCCGCCTGGAACGCGACGCGACCTTGCTTGAGCGCCTCGACCTCCGAACTGGAACTCATGACTTGAATCGGGGCTCGTGACCAGCTCACCAGTGGGCAGTCGAAGATGATGTCTCCCTGAGTCAGGCGCTCGCTGGGATCGACCACTTCATATCAGAGATCACTCATTGTCGTCGTCCGTGATGCGACGCTCGTCAACGATGATGTGAGGCCGCCAGCGCGGGAGTGTGCCCACATCCAACTCAACTTCGTCAATAAAGAGGATTACTCGCTGGTGAGTCAGGGCGACCACACCACGGAGACGTTCCGCATCGTCATCCTGATCAGGGCGAGCGGGCGGGGAAATCAAGCCGTTTGTCGGGGTCGCGACCGTTGACGGTATCGGTTCGGCCGCTTGAGTCCACATTGGGGTTTCTGCCATGACGGTTCCTCCCAAAGAGTCAGCATCAGGGGGATTTTACAACAAGTCGCCACTTCAAGGCGAGGACGATCTCCAGGTCCAACAAGCCAACGAGCCCGGAGACGCCGCGAGACGCCGGGGTCAGACGCATAAGTATAAATTCCCAAGCCTGTCCATTCGGATCATCTTCCGCTCCGTTGAGCGGATGCGGAGTCGATCCAGGAAACGCCGCGAAAGGGCGAACCGGGACAAATTAGAACGGAGAGAGGATTTA
This sequence comes from uncultured Planctomycetota bacterium, assembly GCA_963777695.1. Taxonomy (GTDB): domain Bacteria; phylum Planctomycetota; class Planctomycetia; order Isosphaerales; family Isosphaeraceae; genus CAVZRC01. The sequence goes on along the minus strand of CAVZRC010000004.1, from coordinate 1,520,318 downwards.
TACTCATGCGTCTGCCCCCGAGCGCCGCGCCTCTCCTGGCATCGGCATTTCCTTCGACGCCGACTTTTCCGTGACACCGACTTTTCCTCCGACTGAAGCTCTTGACAGGGTAATCCTCGGCGTGGAACCTGAGTGAAAGGACGGCAATCGCGGTGCGAGGTATCGTCATGCCGCTACTGGATCACTTTCACAGGCCACTGGACGAGCGTTACCCCTGGGAATCCTTTCACTCCGGGTGGGCGACTCGCATTGCGGACCAGTTGAGCGAGCGGGTGCCGGCCGACTTCGTGGTGGCCGAGCAGACCCATTCGGGCAACCATCTGGAAATCGACGTCGCGACCTTCGAAGACTCCGCCGCGCCACCACGGACAGAGCCGGTGAGCCCGGCCGTGGCTCTCGCCCCAACTTCGGCGCCCCCGGCACCGGCCCATGTGGTGCCGGCCATCTTTCCGGATACCTTCGAGGTGCGCCTCTTCTCGACGACGGCCGGACTCACCCTGGTCGCGGCCATTGATTTGATCAGTCTCGGCAATAAGGACCGGCCCGAGGAGCGTCAGGCATTCGCGATCCAGTGTGCTTCCTATCTCCACCAGGGAGTGAGCTTGATCATCATCGATATCGTCACGAGTCGGCGAGCCAACCTGCACAATGAGATCATCGCGCGGTTGCCGTCGGCTTGCGGATCCGAGATGCCTGCACAGGTTGCCCTTTACGCCGTCGCCTACCGGCCGGTCCTGCGCCGGGCGTGCGCCGAGATCGAGATCTGGCCCGCCACTTTCTCCGTCGGCGATCCCCTGCCAGAACTCCCCTTGCGCCTGACCGGCGACCTTTTTGTACCCGTCGATTTTGAAGCGACCTACCAGGAGGCCTGCCGGCGGCGACGGCTGGCATGAGCCGCACAAGCCATTGATGTTGACGTCCGATTCCAATCGTCCTCTCGTGTGGCTGGCGCGGAGATGGGAGGGCAGGAGGGGACGGCCAAGAAAAATGCAAGAGCATGCACAATCCGCAGAAGGGAGCCTTGCTCAAATCATTTGGCTTGCGGCATTATTCAGGGACGTCCCCTTTCCGCCGTCCGCTCTTTTTTTCGAGGAGCATCCCATCAAGCGCGTTTCTCAAACTCTGGCAGCGTTTGCAATCCTGTCGTTCTGCGAAGGTCTTGCCCACGGCCAATTACTTTCGCCTCACGGCGAGGCTAGTATTTCCGGACCGGCTCTTATTTACGGATATGGGTTCAACCAGACCGTGGATGGCGACACGACGTTTCTCCAAGACACAGCATCTTACTCTTTCGATGCCGCGACCGTCACGGGCAGTGCAATCTCTCATACCGTGCCAAATTACAGCCAGTTTCTCGGCGGGCAAGCGAGTAGCACGCAATATCAGGGCCTCTCAGCGGGAACCTCCGCTCCCTATGCTTCTACAACAGCTACCGGGATCTGGAGGGATGTTCTGTTTTTGAATGCAACTGGGCCCGTTCCACCTGCGGTCACGTTCCATTTTACGGTAGAAGGACAAATGACTTACCAGTATTTGTATGCCGGTAATCCTCCATCCTCGTACTTCGATGATTACTTCTCAGCACAGGTTGTTCCTCCGTCCTCGACCGGATTCGAGTATGGAGGCCCGCCGACTGCGTCCATCGACTTCATCGCACGTAATGGAGGCTTTTCAAATACAACGGTTCAAGGATTCGACTCGTTCACCTCAGATCCATCTGGTGGGTTCACTGTAACATTCTCATATATAGCCCGTTATGATCCCACGTTAGGCGGCTATGGCTTTCAAGTCACCGAGAGCGCTCAAGCCACATCATACATTAATGACTACTCGTATGTAGAGTGGAACGATCCATTGACGGCCAATTTCGTCACGAACACGGATGGGACGCCGTTATCGGGCTTGACGCTCTCTTTTGACTCCGGCCTTATCCTTCCGAGTTCCGTGCCCGAGCCGTCAACCTGGATACTGGCAGGCACAGGCAGTGTGATCGGCCTGGTGGTGGCCGCGTTCCGGAAACGCAAGGAGCGACGGCGGCAGCGGCCAGTGGGGCCACTCGAAGAGATCCAATAAGCGCCCGACGCCCCCCACGGCACGCGGAACAGAAACAGGGACGCGGAACAGAAATAGGGACGGGAACAAAAACAGGGGCGCAGCTAGATTCTGCGTTCAGCCCGCCCTGCGTAGCTAAGAGGTTCCCGGCCCTGACCCGAACGGTACTTCACGATCGTTCTCTCCCAGCGGGTATCGGCTTCCTGGATGTCGCTGGTCCCAGATTCACTGGAGTTCCTGGTTTCGCCTCAGTGCCGACTGTCGGTTCGACCAAGGGAGCGGTGGTGCTACGTCGGCGGGATGCCCCACCGTGAATCCCGTCCGGGGGACGTCCTGCTCATAAGCCCAGGCGAGGTACGAGATGTCGCCGTACTCGAGCCCCCTGCTGTGGAGGGCCTTCGTCGCCGGACCAATGAACGGCGCGGTCGTGGCTTCGTGGAGAAAGACGTCCAGGAATTGACTTTCTTCTGCGGTGAGAAGCCTCATGTCACGGTCCTCCCTGTTTCGCTCGTCGGTTCACGTCGGCTTGCAGGATCTCTTGCGGGGTCCAGTAGCCTGCGTACTGAGTCCCAGCCCCGGCTACGGATGTATAACCTTGCAGCGTTCCTCCCGCCGAGACCGCCTGTGACGCGGCCCAGAGAGCGGCCTGATCCACCTGCCGCCCGATCAGGGGTACACCCGGAGGCGCCGGCCCGATTCTTCCTCCGTGAAACCCGACGGGTTGCCGACACAAGGGGCAGTCCAGCGCCACCAGCCTCTGATAGAGCGATGGCCCCTCGATCTTGTACCACTCGACGTGCTAGTCTGCTACCAACCGATGACAGTTCGGACATGGTTCGTTGGGGGGCATCGCAGGTCGCCTTTGCGCATCGTGCTTGACTACGCCGGATTGTACCCAACGAGTCGAAGTTCCGATAGCGGCCCGGCAGGTGTTGATCCTGCGGCCGGCGGGTGTCTTGAAAGGCGGACTGGTTTTCCCGTACACTTGCCAAAAAACGAAGCCTCGCCGATGCGAGATCGCCTTGAGCTAGGACGGCAGCGTGGGCCGCGCCGCGATCGGCGGTGATCGATCGCCGCAGGTAACGGATTCGCTTGATCTTGCTATGATGGGAGGAGGCAACTCGCCGTATCCGGTCCGTGAGTCAGCCCAGATTTAGGAGCCGACCCGTGCCCATTCACAACTGGACCCGCGTCGAGGCGGGTATCTTCCACGATTTTCACCACGCATGGATCGAGCAGATCAAGCGAGTTCTGAACGCTGGCGTGCTTCCGCCCGATTATTACGCTTTGGCCGAGCAGTTCGCGGCCGGCCTCGGCCCCGACGTCCTGACACTCCATGCGCCCCGGCCCGGTGGCGATGGAGAAACCGAGCAAGAGACTCGGCGATTCTCGGCCGATAGCGGAGGGGGTGTCCTGTTGGCCCGGCCCAAGGTCGGCCCGATCGCAGAGACCGACATGGAGTTCTACCGCCGCAAACAGAGCTTTGTGGCGGTCCGGCATGTTAGCGGCGATCGGGTCGTGGCGGTCGTCGAGGTGGTCTCACCGGGAAACAAGTCCACACGCCATGCCCTACAGCAATTCGTTCGGAAGGTCGCCGACTTCCTGGACCAGGGGGTCCACTTGCTCATCCTGGACCTGCTCCCTCCGGGCCGGCACGATCCTCAAGGCATCCACAGTGCGATCTGGGACTATATCGCCGGCAAGGAATATTCAGCCCCGTCGGACAAGCCGTTGACTCTCGCCGCTTATGAATCCGACCTGGTGACAAGGGCGTACGTGGAGACCGTCGCTGTGGGCGACACCCTGCCGGATATGCCCCTGTTCCTCGAGCCCCGCGGCTGCATCTCCGTCCCCCTGGAAGCCTCTTACGAGGCGGCCTGGGATGCCGTCCCGCGCCGTTGGAGGGACGTGATCGAGGTCAAACGCTGAGCCCGCCCCAGACTACGACCCAGACCTGATCCCCGCGCGGGAAGCCACATGCGAGGGACGAACGAATGCCGGGTCGTCGATGCGGATGCGATCGAAGAAGCTCGTTGGCCACGTCGCCGGCTTGACCGGTTCCAGGACGATGGCCTCGCCCTGGCGCCGGATGGAGAACGTGTCTCCTTCCAGGCGGAATCCCTCGGGCAATCTCACCAACCTCTACCATAATCGTCGTATAGCAACACCGCACGTCTTGGAACAGTTATTTTGGACCGGATCCTTAGTGGGCTAGTTGCCGGTGACGAAGGGCTCGTTCGGGAAGGCTCGATCCATCATGAGGAGCTGGAAGTCCGCGCGCGACCGGAGCGGCTCGAGATCGGGGTCGCCGGTGCGGACCCAGGAGAGATTCGCATAGCCGGCGTCGAAGGCGCGGCGCACGCCCGCGACCGCTCGCTCGGCCTCGGCCCGGCCCTCGGCGGCGGTCAGGCCCGAACCGGCTTCCGTGGCGGCGCCGGAAATCAGCGACCGACAGCAGGCCATGTCGTAGATGTCGATCGGCGTCGGTTTCTCCAGCCGTTCCAGTTCGACGAGGGATTGGCGGTAGTGCGCGATCGCGTCGGCGGTGCGGCCGGAAGCCCGCAGCCCGATTCCGAGGTGCCGGATACTGTCGGCCAAGACGCTCCGATATCGGGACACGTTGGGATGAGCCTCGACCAGCATGGCGGCGGTCGCCCGCATTCGCTCGTATTTCGCCAGGGCCTCCGATGTGTCGCCGGCCTTGAGCATAAGATCTCCCCAGACCTGGAAGACGTAGGCCACCTCATAGAGGATTGACGGGGCCGAAGCGTGCGAGGCGGCGGCTTTCTCACCGATCGCCTCCGCTCGTTCGTACGATTTCCGCGCATCGGTCGGTCTTACCATCTGTTCATAGGTTGAGCCGATCATGCGTTGGAGGCCGATCCGTTGCTCGATATGTCGGGGCGTCGTGGGGTTCAGCTTCGACAGCCGTTCCCGTGCCACCAACGCACGTTCGTACGCCTCCATCGCCTCGGCATGCCGACCCGCGCTCCCCAGGCGATTTCCGATGAGGGTATCGATCCACGCCATGTCGGCCTGTAAGATCGAGTTCGTCGGGTTGGCTTCGCTCACCGTCCCCAGCCGCTTGCGAACCCGCTCGAGTGTCGGAGTCACCACGCCACTCGGGCCATCATCGGGCAAGCTGGTTGTCCAGTTGCCCAGGGTCCTCGCCAGCTCGTGGGCAAACCTGGAGTCAGTCGGATTGGCCGCGACCAGCGCCTCGCCAAGTTCACGCGCCCGGTCGAACGCTTCGTTCGCCTCGTGAATCCGTCCGGCGTTGCGGAGATTGAGTCCGAGGGTATCGCAAATCGAAGCGAGCTCCAGTCGGAAGCGCTCGACCGAGGGATTGGCCGCGACCAGCGCCTCCAGGATGGCCCGCGCCCGTTCGTAGGCTCCTCGTTCCTCGTGAGAGCGATCCGTTCCGGCCACCATCACTCCATAATAGTGCTCGGCGTCGGCGAGCTCGCTCCTGGTCCTGTCGTCGGCCAAGCCGGCCTCCACCAACGTCCTGAGGATCGTTCGAGCACGTTCGACATCCGTCCGCCCCTCCGTGGGTTGTGCCGTCGTTAATCTCAGGGTGCCGATGGCGAGACAGCTCTTGCCAACCTCGTATCGCGGCTCCGGATCATCAGGCGCTTCGCGACTGACCTCCTCGAACAGACCGAGCCGCGCCGATGGACCGCCACCGCCTCCTCGCGAGAGCCAATCAAGGACGTCAGCTCACCGACGTCGCGATAGGCTCGGCCCAGGGCCAGGCGCGACTCCCGGTCCTTCTGCCCCTCGAGTAACGCTTCCAGTCGCTGGTAAAACCCCCGAGCCCCGCGCAAGAGCTTGGTGCGAAGCGTGTCGAACTCCTTTTGCTTCAAGAGCAGGTCTTCGCTCACGCCGGTATAGAAGGTTCGGATCGCCTCCTGGGCCAGCGCGAAGCGGGCTCGCTCTCGATCGTTGGCGGCTTTCAGGTTCGCGTTGGCCTCGACCTCGCGCCGATTGGAGAGTTCGAGACGGGCGTTGGCGGCCGTGAGAGCGACGTTCGCCCGGGTCTGGACCACGAGAACGGTCGTCAGGCCGACCACGGCCACGATCAAGGCCGCCGCGGTCGCGGTGACCGCCGTGCGGTTCCGCCGCGCCCACCGTCGCGCCCGCCGCGCGATGGGCTCACGCCAGGCGGTCACCGGCTCGTCGGCCGCCCACCGCTCCACATCGTCGGCCATCGCTCGGGACGTCGCGTAGCGCTCCTCCGGTTTGCATGCCATCGCCTTCAAGCAGATCGCCTCGAGGGCCAGGTCGATCGCCGGATCGAGGTTGCGCGGGGGCGGAAAGTCCCCCTTGCCGACGGCACGCAAGACGGCCCCGAGGTCGTCCCCCTCGAACGGCGGCCTGCCGGTCAGGAGGCAATAGAGCGTCGCGCCGAGGCTGTAGACGTCCGACCGCGGGCCGAGCCGGTCGAGATCTCCGGCGGCCTGCTCGGGGCTCATATAGGCCGGCGTGCCCATCGCCGAGCCGGGGAGCGTCTCGGCCGAGCCGCTGGCTGAGCTCGGCATCAACGTCCGCTCGTCGGTCGGCGAGCCATGCTCGGCCTTGCCCAATGCCTTGGCGAGCCCCCAGTTGACGACCAGGGTCTCGCCGTGCTTGCCGACAATGACATTGGCCGGCTTGATGTCGCGGTGGAGGACGCCTCGATTGTGGGCGTAATCAATCGCGTTGCAGACGTTGACGAACCGCCGCAGCAATTTCCGCAGCTCCAGCGACCGACGGCCGGAGTCATTCTTGAGAGTCTCGTCGGCATGAAACGCCGCGATCGTTTCCTTGAGGCTATCGCCCCGGACGAACCGCATGGCATAGTAGGGCCGGCCGTCGCCGTAGTTCCCGAGTCCGTAGACCGGCACGATCCCGGGGTGTTCCAGCCCTCCGGTAATCTCGGCCTCGAGTACGAAACGCGTTCGGCTGGTCGGGTCGTCGGCGTGGTGGTCGAGGATCTGCTTGAGCGCGACTTCGCGGTTGAGCTCGGCGTCGAGCGCCACGAAGACCGCGCCCAGGCCTCCCCGAGCGTGAGGTCGAAGGACGCGGAACCGCTGGCCATCGCTGGCTGGGTTGCCCACGGCAAAGCTACCAGTTTGTTCGGCGTCGATGTCTGTCGCGCCGAGCCGTCGCCAGCGTGTCCCAGAGTGGCGTCGATGTCAGGGTCGCCGATCTTCGCGAGGCTCGCGCGGAGGGAACGGCCGGTGCTCAGCGCCCCGAGGCTCTTCTCGGCGTCGCCCCCATGGCGAATGAGGTGCTTCGCCGCGAGCCCTTCGAGCAAGGCGCGTTCTCCCGCGTCGAGCGCCGCTTGAGCGACCAGGATGTCGGCGATCGACCTCGACTTGTCCCGAGTCCAGCCTCGAAAGGCGAGGATCAGCACATCCTGGTCGACCAGCCCGTTTTGCAGGGCGAGCAGACCGATGAGCAGGTCACGGTTTGCGGCGTCGCGCGGGTCCATGGGTGGCCTCCGACCCGTGGCGTCCGCCTGCGGAAGCGGGCCTCAGCCCCGCCGGAAGGTTCAGGACCGCGGCGGAGCTGTATCGGGCCAATTGGCTCATCATACTGGTGCTCCGGCCGGCCTGGTAGCGAATGACTCGAGAGTCTGTCAATTTCAGGAACGCCCCAGGTGTCGAAGTGCGGTCCGGGAGGCGGCTGGCGGAGTGGCGAAGATGTCAGCGGAGCGGTAAAGGCCCGACTCGGCTTCCTGGTTTCTGATCCCGTGATGCTCTCGTGAGTCGGGATTCATTCAGGACGCCGACGCCGCGATGGAAGCCGGGTAAAGGAAGACGCCGTCGACGGCCATTCCTCCGAAGGTATTTGACCTTCCGGCAGCCGCACGCCTTTGGCGACCACGGCGACGCCGTTCTTGACTTGTCCTTGGGCAACCATTCCAGACCTCGTTCTCAAGGCTGCCGTTTCATCTGATTTGTCGTGACCACTCTCACTCAGGGCAGTCGTATCAGGCTGTTGTGGAAGAAGCCGGCGGATTCGGGGTTGCCGGGGTCATGGCGGAAGGTCTCGCCATCGATGAGGAACTTGTACTCGTGCGACCCGGGGTCCAGCGCGATCGTCGTCGCGTAGTTCCCCTGGGCGTCCGGGCCGGTCATGGCGAGCAGGCCGTTCCTTCCAGTCGGTGAACGTGCCGACGAGGGCGACCGACTTCGCCGGCGCCGCGGGGCGGTGACGGAAGGTGACCTCGAACCGGCCATTCGCCAGTCGCTTCGCGGTGGGCCTGCCGAGGGTGAGGTCCTGGTCGGCGAGGGCGAAGTTGAGGTATCCGACGTGCATCTCGTCCCACGTCTGCTCGCCGAAGGTGATGGCCCGCCTGGGATCCGGGTTGTTCGGATTCTCGGCCGAGTTGTCGAAGTGGGCTTCGGTGTGGATGATCGTCCCTTCGGGCATCGGCTTGGGCTGGTCGAGGGCGTAGAGGTTCTGCCAGTCGAACTCGTATCGGGGTACGTCGAGGATGACCTCGCGACGGCCGTCGGGGTATTCGGCGACGAACCTCATCGACTTGCCCCTCAGGTGCATGTGCGGCATCAGCGAGAGGAGCAACGAGGGCTGCGAGAACCGGAAATCGGCCCGCGAGACGTAGTCGCGCGTCTCGGGCGGGATCTGGAAGCGAAAATTGAGCGCCATGCCCGACATCAGTTCTTTGTGGACTTTCGCCGGGTCGGCGAAGAGGAGGCCGATCCGACTCCGGTCGACCTGCTTCGTTCCCGCGGGGGGTGTAGTGGAGCTGGAGGACGATCTTCGATCCGGCCGGGATGCGCTTGGCCACGCCGTCGGCCAGGACGCGGGGCGGCAAGCCGGGTGCGTAGGCGGCGAGGAAGTCGCCGCCGGCCTCGTCGATCTTCTCGACGCCGGGCGGCAGGACGTAGACGACCGCGTGGTGGACGACCGCCGGGTTCCCCGGCCGGACCTGCGAGGCGCGGACCCAGACGTCGTGCGTGATCTTCGGGTCGATCTTGACGAGCTCGTAAGGCATCGATCCTTCGGCCGGGATCTCGATCTCGCGGGGCATTTCCAGGACGACGTCGGGCCGGGGGATCTGCCATCCCTCGACGAATCGGGGCGGCGGGGGTAGGTCGGCCGGGTCTCCCTCGGGCGAGCCGGCGGCGACCCAGTCGCGAATCGCCTTCTTCTCGACGGCGGAGAGCCGGGCGTCGTTGGCGAACTTGCCGTGCTCGGGCGAGGCGTGCCACGGGGGCATTCGACCCTCATCGACGACCTCGGCGATCATGCTCGACCAGCCGGCCGCCTGTCGGTAGTCGGTCAGGGAGAACGGGGCGATCTCGCCGGGTCGGTGGCAGGTGACGCATGCGACTGGAGGATGCGAACGACCTCTTTCGCGTACGTCACGGCGCCGCCCTGGCGCCGACTTCGCAACCCGGCCGATCTTGCAGCCGACCGCGTCGGTCCTCGGCGTCGCGACCGGCCGCCCGTCGAGGACCGCATCGAGGGCGTCGAGCAGGTCGTGCCGGTTGGACGAGGGTCGATGGATGCCGATGGCGTACTGGTCGTCGATTCGGCCCCGGTAGACGATGGCCCGCGACGCATCCAGGACGAAGACCTCGGGCGTCCGCTCGGCCCCGAGGCGGTCGGCGAAGTCGTTGCCGACGTCCTTCAGGATCACGAATGGCAGGCCATGCTTCTCGGCGAACCGGCCGATCGCGACCGGCCCATCCTGCTGGTTGGCGTCGACGCCGAAGAAGGCGACACCGCGCTTGCCGAAATCGCGGGCGAGCTCGGCGAGCCTCGGGGCATAGGCCTCGGCGAGGGGACACTCGGTCCCGAGGAAGGCCAGGACGACGACCTTTCGGTCGCGGGCCTCATCGAGTGTGTGCCAGGCTCCCCGATGGTCCTGGAGACGGAAATCGACCGTCGGCTTCGCCGGTTCGCCCGTCCCAACCAGGCTGACCAGCACCATGACCCCGACCAAACCCGTTGTGCCCATCGTCCAGCCCTCGGTATCTCAGACCCGCTTTATTCGAACCGCGGGTCGATAATACCACAATTGTCCGACAGGTTCCACGGATCAGTTCCGGATCGGGACTTGCTGACTTTCCGACGCCGGTCGGGATGCTGAAGGCCGCTCTCGACGAGCCTTCCGTTATCGGTCGCTTGCCGACCGGGCCTCGCGCCTGTTAGTCTCGCATCAACGGGGTCGCCACCCCTGCTTTCCATCGAGTTTGAGGCATCATCTACAGCCGGGCGGTCGATAACATAGATCACCATACGTTCTCCCTCGAGAAATACCCTCGGATGCTCGGCAAGGTTGCCGATGCCGTCGTTGGCGACATCTCTGTGACTCTTGGAGAAGTGAAGCAGCCATGAGACCTCTTGGAAGTGATCAAGGGCGGCGAGGTCATGCCGGCGCCGGGTGGCGGTCGAAGTCGCGGCTGGTCACGGCGACCGGACGGCATCATAGACGGAATGGCCTGATGCCGGAGCTTCTCTTGCTGGAGGATCGCCGACTGCTTTCGACGTTCACCGTCACCAGCACGGCCGACGACGGCAGCAGCAGCAATACGCTCCGATGGGCCGTGGCCCAGGCGAATGCCGCGACGACGGCGAGCTCGATCGAGATCGAGCTGGGCAGTTCGGCGGCCACGATTGCCCTGACGAATGGGCAACTCGAGCTGAGCAATACCCAGGCTGCGATCGCGATCTACGATGGGCCGGGGCAAGGGCCGGTCACCATCTCCGGCAGCGGAGTCAGCCGGGTGTTCCAGATCGATTCCCAGGTCACGGCGACAATCACCGGCCTCACGATCGCGAGTGGCTCGGCGAACGGCAACGGAGGCGGCGTCTATAACGCAGGCGGCGCCACCCTTGACATCCAGGACTGTACGATCGAATTCTCCTCGGCGACCGGGATGGGCGGCGGGCTCGACAGCGATGGCACGGCGACGCTGACCGATTGCACGATCAGTGGCAACACGTCGGATGGTTACGGCGGCGGCGTCGAGAATAGCGGTTATAACAGCAAGGCCGCCGCAATGACGCTGACCGATTGTATCATGTCGGGCAATAGCAGCGCCCCTGGCAGCGCCGGCCTGAACAATAACGGGACGGTCGAGTTGACCGACTGCACCCTCTCGGGCAACACCAGCGGGCGCAGTGGCAGCGGGATGTTGACCAACAACGGCTGGGCCGATCTCACCGGCTGTACGATCTCGAACAACACCGCCACGGACAGCGGCGGCGGGTTCGCCAGTTGGGGCGGTACGGCCCCGTCCGAGTTGACCGACTGCACGATCTCGGGCAATACCACCTCGGGCCCCGGCGGGGCGCTGGACGATATGGGCGAGACGGTCGACCTGACCGACTGCACGCTCTCGGACAACACCAGCCAGATCCGTGGCGGCGGCGTATCCATCGAGGGCGGCGCCACGGTCGACCTGACCGACTGCACGCTCTCGAGCAACACCACCCCAGGCGTCGGCGGCGGAATCTACAACGGAGGCACCGCGACCCTCGCGGACACGATCGTTGCAGGCAACTCCAGCAGCACTGGTGATGACATCGATGGCGGCACCGTCACCGGCTCGAATAACCTGGTCGGCAAAGACTCGGCAGGGCTGGTCAATGGGCAGGAGGGCAACATCGTTGGCGTCACCGATCCCGTACTCTCCGCCCTGGGACACTACGGAGGGCCAACCGAGACCATGGCCCTCTTGCCCGGTAGCCCCGCCATTGGCACAGGCACTCTCACGAGCGGAATCACGTCCGACCAGCGCGGCGAACCGCTGGATTCTCCCAAGCCCGACATCGGCGCGTTCCAGAGCCAGGGATTCACCACGGCGCTGGTGCCCGGGAGCACGCCACAGTCCACGATGGACGAGACCGCATTTCCCGATCCCCTGGCCCTCACCGTCACGGCCAAGGACTCCGTCGAGCCGGTGGCAGGTGGCATCGTCGCTTTCGCCGTTCCGAGCTCCGGCGCCTCGGCACAGCTCTCAGCCAAGGACGTGACCATTGGATCCAATGGGGTCGCCTCGGTCACCGCCTCGGCCAACGCGACTGCCGGCTCGTACACGGTCACCGCCTCGGCCACCGGCGTCGCCGGCTCGATCGACTTCGACCTCACTAACAACCTCATCCCGCTCACCTTCTCGGGCCTGACCGCCCAGGACATCACCTACGGCACCCCCACCGTGACCATCGCGGGAACACTGGCCGACGGCCCTCTCAATCCGGGGGGAGAGACCGTCGCTATCATGCTCGACGGCGTCCTCCACTCGGCGACGATCAACTCTAACGGTTCCTTCTCCACAACCTTCAACACATCCACCCTCTCCGTGTCGGGCTCCCCCTACACGTTGAGCTGCGCCTATACCAGCGACGGGAACTTCGCTTCGGCCAACTCGATGGTCACGGTCACGGTAACCCAAGCGACGCCCACGATTATCTGGGATAATCCTGCCCCCATCGTTTACGGTACCGCGCTCGGCTCAAACCAACTCGACGCCAACGCCTCCGTGCCCGGCACCTTCACCTACACACCGGCCGCGGGAACGATCTTGACGGCGGGATCGGGAAAGGCACTCTCGGTCTCCTTCACGCCCGCCGACACCGCGGATTACACCACGGCCACGGCCACGGCGACGATCAACGTCTCGAAAGCAACGCCGTCCATCACATGGGCCGATCCCGCCGCGATCATCTACGGCACAACGCTGTCATCCGCCCAGCTCGATGCGAGCGCGTCCGTACCCGGCACGTTCACCTACACCCCGGCACTCGGGGCGGTGCTCGATGCGGGAAACGGCCAGGCGCTCTCCGTCTCCTTCACGCCGACCGACGCAGCCGACTACAATACCACAGCGGCCACGGCGACGATCGACGTAGGCAAGGCGGTACCCTCGATCACCTGGGCCGATCCCGCCGACATCACCTACGGTACGGCGCTGGGCGCACTCCAACTTGACGCCATCGCGTCCGTGCCCGGCACGCTCAGCTACACCCCGGCACTCAGGGCGGTGCTCCATGCCGGAAACGACCAGGCGCTCTCGGTCTCCTTCGCGCCTAACGACACCACGGATTACACGGCGGCCACGGCCACGGCGACGATCAACGTCTCGAAAGCAAAGCCCGACATCGCCTGGGCCGATCCCGCCGCGATCACCTACGGCACGGCGCTGTACTCCGCCCAGCTCGATGCGGCCGCGTCCTGGATCGTCAACGGCTCAAATCAGAATGTCGCCGGCACTTTCAATTACAACCCGGCCACGGGCGAGGTCCTGGGCGCGGGCAACAACCAAACGCTCTCAGTCAGCTTCACGCCCAGCGATACCTCCGACTACAACAGCACATCTGCCACGGCGACGATCGACGTTGACAAGGCAACGCCGTCCATCACCTGGGCCGATCCCGCCGCGATCATCTACGGCACGGCGCTGTCATCCGCCCAGCTCGATGCGACCGCGTCCGTACCCGGCACGTTCACCTACACCCCGGCACTCGGGGCGGTGCTGCATGCGGGAAACGGCCAGACTCTCTCAGTCAGCTTCACACCGACCGACGCCGCCGACTACAACACCGCCGCGGCCACGGCGACGATCGACGTAGGTAAGGCGGTACCCTCGATCACCTGGGCCGATCCCGCCGACAGCACCTACGGCACGGCGCTGGGCGCACTCCAACTCGACGCCACCGCGTCCGTGCCCGGCACGCTCACCTACACACCGGCACTCGGGGCGGTGCTCCATGCCGGAAACGACCAGGCGCTCTCGGTCTCCTTCGCGCCTAACGACACCACGGATTACACGACGGCCACGGCCACGGCGACGATCAATGTCGCGAAAGCAAAGCCCGACATCGCCTGGGCCGATCCCGCCGACATCACCTACGGCACGGCGCTGTACTCCGCCCAGCTCGATGCGGCCTCCTCCGTGCCCGGCACGTTCACCTACACACCGGGCGTCGGAACGTTCTTGAATGCCGGAGCGGGCCAGGTGCTCTCGGCCTCCTTCACGCCTACCGACACCACGGATTACAACACCGCGGCCTCCACGTTGACAATCAACGTCAACAAGGCAACGCCCACGCTGAATGTCTCCGCACCGGGCGGCGCCTATAATGGCACTCCGTTCCCGGCTTCGGTCGCGATCGACGGCATCACCAACTCGTCCGAGACGGCCCTGGAGGGCGTCACTCCTTTCCTGGCCTACTACGTCGGATCGAGTACCTCGGGCATAAGCCTGGGCTCCACGCCACCTACCCAACCCGGGACGTACACGGTGGTGGCCGGCTTTGCCGGCAACACAAACTACGCCTCGACACGATCTGCTCCCGCGACTTTTACGATCGGCCGGGGAAGTGCGACGATCGCGTTGACGTCGCCAGGCGGCTCGGCTGTCTTCGGGCAATCCGTCACCTTCGTCGCCAGGGTGGAAGCCCCGGGCACGCCCGAGGGCACGGTCACCTTCTCCGACGGCGGCATACCAATGGACACCATCCCGCTCGGCGGCTCCGGCCAGGCCACGCTGGCCATCTCAAGTCTGGCCTTGGGCTCGCACACGATCACGGCGAGTTACAGCGGCGATGCCGACATCCTCGGCGTTCAATCGTCGGCGACCGACCTCTCGGTCGCCCCGGACGGCACCCGGGTGGTCCTGGTGCCTCAAGCGATCTTCAAGAAAAAGAAAGTGGTGTCGGTCGGCCTGAAGGCCGAGATCGAACCGATCTCTCCCGGCGGCGGCCTACCAACAGGCCAGGTTACCTTCGAATGGACAAAGAAGGCTCGGAAGAAGCTGCAAGTGAAAACGCTCGGGACGATCTCTGTCAATGGCGGTGCCGCGACCTTGACTCTGAAACCAAAGCAGGTGCTGAAGAAGGCCATCACGATCGTTTACAGCGGCAACGATGACTTCCTGGCGAGCCGGTTGATTCCGCCCGAGCTGACGAAGAAGCAACTCAAGAGTCTGGCGCAGCCATCGAGTTGATTCCCATCGTCCCCCGCACCGAGGCGCGAGATCCGCCGCGGCCTCCGCGATTCATGATGTGATCGAACGAAGTCGCCTTGATCGTGGGCGACGTACTGAACATGCGAGGTCTTTGACTCGGCAAATCGTCCGGCGGTTGATCGAGGCGCCTCAGGCGTGGCCGGTCGTCACCTTGTCGAAAACCCGGCAGAAATTGCCGCCGCCGATCTTTCCGATCTCGGCGGGCGTGAAGCCCTGGCGCAGCATCTCCGCGACGGCCGCCTTGAAGAATCCGCCGGAGAGGCCGGGCCAGGCGGCGTTGGTGGATTGGCCGGCCCGGGAGGACAGGATGTCGGTGTCGCTGCCGATGCCGACGTGGTCGATGCCGATCGCGTCCACCAACGCCTTGATGCCCGCGACGTACTCGACCATCGATTCGGAGAGTTTGGTCCACACGCCGATCACGCCGCCGGCGTCCGCGACCACGCGGGCGTGGTCCTTGCTGATCAGCCGCGGGGCCATCATCTTCGCCATCCGGGGGTTCTTGCCCGCCCGCGTGTCGAGGCTGGTGTGCGAGACGATCATCGGCTGCGTGGACACCTTCAGCGCCCCGAGCACGGTCTCATGGCTGGCGTGGGCGAGGTCGACGACGATGCCCAGCCGGTTACACTCCTTGACGACGGACGCGCCGAAGGGGGTCAGGCCGCCCAGGCTGGGGGGCTCGGTGTAGATGTCGCCGAGCGGCTCGACCTTGTCGCCTTTATCGTGCAGCAATTGGAGGTGCCGGAGCCCGCGCTTGTACACCTCTTCCACCCGCTCGAGGTGCCCTTCGAGGAAATGCGCCCCTTCGATCGACTGGACCAGCACCGGCTGACCCTTGTCGTGGGCGACCTGGAGGTCTTTCAGGTTCAAGGCCCGGCTCAGGCGGTCCTTTCCCAGCAGGCCGTCGATCGCGGTGAGCCCTTGCAGGAACCGGGCGTAGGGCTCGCGGGCGTTGAAGTCGAGGCGGAAGGCCGCGCAGACGGCCGTCAACCCCGAGCGCTTGATCTCGCCGGCCAGGTCGAGGTTGGTCGGTGACTTCTGTTGCTCCTTCCGACCCTGCTCCGGCCTTTCCCCCCCGGGTGTGACATGATTGTGCATGTCGATGCCGATGGTGCCGGCCAGGACCTCCGCGACCCGCGGATCCTCCAAGTCGACCTGCGCCCGGAGCCATTCCGGCGAGAGCAACGCCGCGACGTTCGCCCCGACCGCTCCCGTCAGAAATTCTCGACGCGTCTGACTCCATTGCATGTATGACACCCTGGATATGAGTGAGAGTTGGGATACGGGGGCGATCCTCAAGCCATGATCCGGGATTATAACGGCCGGCCTCTCCCTCGGGTGGTCGGGAATTCTAAAATCCCCTTCATCATGGCACCTCCGGTCCGGCGGGCCTGGATGAAGCGGATTTTAGCAAAATGTGACGCAGCTCCCGACCGGGTTGCTGATACGATCTTGCAATGAATGTCGCGAATGCCTCGCGCGGCCATGTCGCTCGCCCAGTCGGCCGCGCGGATGATGGTCCTTCACCAGAACGCCGTGCTCGAAGTGACAGAGAAAAGGAGGGATTCGGATGAACAGATCGACCGCTTTCGCCCTGATTGCCGCAGCCGGCTCGCTGCCGCTCGGCGTCGTTGCGTCCAACCTCGCCTCGACCGCACCCCGCGCATCGGCGGAAGCCACTACCGCGGCGGCGCCGGCCTCGCCGGAATTGCTCGCCTCGCCCAAGGCGGCCGAGGTCGTGGACGCCGCGAACGCATTCCTCGCCACGCTCTCCGAGGAGCAGCGTGCGATCGCCCAGATCGAACTGAAACCGCAACTCGCCATCCGTTGGACCAACTTTCCCGGCGGGTCCAATGTGCGCAATGGCGTCTTCTACCGCGAACTCAAGCCGGAGCAGGCCGAGGCGGCCCTGAAAGTCGCCCGGGTTGCCCTGGGCGATGAAGGATTCTCACGATATCAGGAAGTCCGCGCGGCCGACGACGCTTTCGCCAAGGGTGGGCGAGGGCCCGGAGGTCCGGGCGGGCCGGCCCAGAAGAAGGCCGGCGGAGGTCCGGCCATGAAGAAGGGCCGAGGACCGGGCGGAGGTGCCAATTTCGGGTCGGCGAATTATATGATCGCGTTCCTGGGCAAGCCGTCGAAGGACAATCCCTGGATCCTCCAGTTGGGCGGGCATCACCTCGCCATCAACATCTACTACAAGGGGACGACCGGCGCCGCGACCCCTTACCACGTCGCCGCGCAGCCGACGGTCTGGAAGGATGATCGGGGCAAGACCCACGATCCACTGGCCCCGATGCGCGAGTCGCTGCGCGGCCTGCTTGACTCCCTCACGCCCGAGCAGTTGAAACAGGCCAAGCTGGAGTCGCGCTTCAACGATGTCTATGTCGGCCCCCAGAAGGACGGCCGGTTCCCCGCGAAGAGCGACGGGGTGTCGGTCTCCGAGCTCTCCGAGACCTCGAAGGATTTCGTCAAGAAAGCGATCGCGGCCTGGACGGGTGATAGCCCCCAGGGCGTCGAATACCGCAAGCTCTACGAGGCCGAACTCGATAAAGTCAAGGTGGCCTACTCGGGAACGACCAACGTGGGGGGCGATCGGGGCGACTACGTGCGGATCGACGGGCCTCGGGTCTGGATCGAGTTCGCCACGCAGGGTAGCGACCATTACCACACGATCTGGCGCGACCGGCTGACCGACTACGGTGCGGAATTCTCCTTCTGATTCGCCGGCCCGCCGAGGTGGTCTCGCCGAACACCACCCGATCGAGCGAGGCCGAAGCCCGTGACCACGGTCGTGAGCCCGTGGTTCGGACGGGACGAACGTCCTCCAACCTCGGGCGTCAGCCCGATCCGATCGGCCGCGCGGATCGCACTCACGTGCGAGGCTGGAGGTTCCCCGTCCGAACCACGGGCTCACGACCGTGGTCACCGTACGGGCCCTCGATGATCCGGACTCTCAGGCTTTCCGCGCCACGTTGAGCCAGGTGTGGACGTGCGGCGAGCCGCGGAAGTACCAGGAGAAGGCGGGGCCTTCGAGCTTCCAGATGTCCCAGACGCCGTCGTTGCCGATGTCGCCTTCCTTGAAGAAGGTCATGCGGAGCTTGTTGACGCCGCCATTGACGTCGAGGCATTCGCGGACCTCGGCGGCATCGGTGGCGCGGAAGGGGCTGAGCATCTTCTCCAGCAGGTCGCGGACCATGGCCTTCTGCTGACCGTCGAGACCGGCGATGTCCAGCCCGGTCTTGGGAAGACGATCGCCCCTGAGCTTGATCACCGCGGGCACGTCTTTCTCGGCCCGGTCGACCATCGCCTGGGCCCGCTGCGACGGCTCGAGGGTCTTGAAGATCTTGTTCGCCGCCTCGCCCTGGTACCACCAGACATTGTTGGTGTGCTTGGCATCCTCATTATCGTGGCCGTCGGCGGCGTGGCCGTAGAAGATCGGGCCGCCGAAGGCGGCGCCCTCGACGCTGTTGCCGTCGGCGCGGAGCGTGTCGTGACGGCCGGAGAGGACCCACTCGAACGGCTTGTCGGTCCCGGGCTCGCCGAAGACGGCCACGTGGTACCGCTCGAATCCCCCGTCGTCGTCTTCCATCTGCTTCATGAACCGCTCGTAGCCCTCCTCGCTGCACAGGTTCTTCATGATCTCCTGGCAGAGGGCCTGCTGCTCGGTGCTCAGCTCCTCGATCCTCGGTTTGACGATATCCCAGTTGTTGTTGACCATCGACCGCCTGGGGTGGTCGAAGGGGAAGCAGAGCAGCTTGCGCTGTTCCGCCGTGAGGGTCTTGTGGAACCGCGCGACCGCGGTCTCGGCGGCCGACGATGGCGATGGTCCGACCTTGGCCGCTTCTCCCGCCCCGGCGACCGTCCCCAGGAAGGGGGCCGACCCCGCCAGGACACCGGCCCCGACGCCCCTGACGAACTCGCGTCGCGAGAGCGGGACCGTCGCGCAGTCCGGGCAATCCGACTCCGTCATTCTCCGGTCGTTGACGTCTGCCATGGGAGCCGTTCTCCTTGTGTCAATCCCCTCCCGGCGGGAAGGCCGGGAGAAACCGGCCGAAGACCGGATGCTGCGGTCCGAACCGTAACGAAAAACCGCCCTTCAGCCTCAGGGTCAGGCTAATCCGGGAAGACCGCTTGCGTCAACATGGCGGCGACTTATGTCGCCGGTCTGTCCGCCGCGGCCAGCGGGATGGCTGCCCCGGATCGCGCGCAAAGAAAAGGTCCGGCCCGACCCCGGTGCGAGAGGTCGAGCCGGACCGATGCGTGCATTCGATCGATCGCGATCAACTCAGCTTGGGCACGGTCAAGGGCGTCACGCTGGCCGACGGCGAGATCTGCGCGACGGTGGGGAGCTGAGCGATCGGCAACATCCCATCGATGATCCCATAGGTGGCAGAATCCGTGCTGACCTGGAGGCCATCGCTCTCGAGCTGGCTCAGGAACGAGTTGAAGTCGGCGGAGTCGCTCGACTGGAAATTGATCCCGACGTCGTCGCCGCTGATCTGGATTCCGTTGAGCCCGGTCGGAGTGAAGGAGCTACTGCCGCCCGAGCTTTCATACTCGTTGTACAGCACCTGGAGCTGGGCGCCCAGGTTCGCCGGGAGCGCGGTGGTTGTCGATGAGCTCGACGAGGCCGAGGTCGTGGTCGTGGCCGCGTTGATGGTCGTCGTGGCGGCTGGGGTGGCGATGCTCGAGGGGGTTGAGGTCGAGCTCGTTGTCGCGGGGGTCGCGGTGGGCGAAGCGGACACCGCCGTCGAGGCGGTCGGAGTGGCTGTCGCGGTGCCGGTCACCGTCGAGGCCGATACGGTCGCCCCAGGGGAACCGGTGCCGGTCGAGGTCGGTGTCGGGGTGGGCGGGGCTAGCACGATCCGATGATTGGCGTCGTACTTGGCCAACTTGGCCGCGTCCTTCGCCTCGACCTTCGCGAGCCGAGCCTCGTCCCGATCGAGGGTGATGGTCGCCTTCGCCGCGGCCTTGACCCTCCCCGCGTCAATATCGGCGGTGAGGTGGGCCTGCGCGACGGCGACTGCGGAGGCCGCCGACAGGACGATCCGATCGTCCAGATATTCCAGGTTGAACGTCGCATTCCGCCGGATCCGCCGATCGCTTCGCAGGGTGGTCATCATGGCTGGTCTCCTCGGTTCGGTTGGAGCGGCCGTCGGGCCCTCGCTGTGAAATCGCCGGCCTCCGGGCGCGGCCCGATCCGGCGGGTGGAATCCGTGATGTCGAACTCAATTTCGATGGAGCCCCGCCGGACATCATGTCCGCCCGCGGGAACCGGGCCGCTCGCTCCGATCGGTCGGGCCATCTCATTGGCCCTTCGGAGGATCCGCCGGGGCTGTATGGGAAGCATGATCAGTGCAACAAGCGTGCCGAATCTGATGGATAGGCGGCCCGATCCGGGCAGCCGCTGGATTCGGCCGGCGCGAGGTAATAGGATGAGTCGCATCGATCGCCCGTCGGCTCCGGCGGGCGCGGACCTTCCGAGAAAGTGAGATCCGAATATGCCGACTTTTACGCTGACGGACGTCTCGCACGAGGTGTGGGTCGAGGACCTGACGGTGGACGCGGCGCAGCTCGGCCTGGCCGTGACGGCGCCCTGGTCGGTGAGCAAGCGACGGCTGCGGGGCGGCCGTCGCGACGGGGTCGACCTGATCGTGGTCGACAACGGTGCGCTGCGATTCGCCGTCGTGCCGACGCGGGGCATGGGCCTGTGGAAGGGGTTCTACCTTGGGAATTTCCTGGGCTGGGAGTCGCCGATCACCGACGGCCCGGTCCATCCGTCGTACGTCAACCTGATGGCCAACGGCGGCCTGGGCTGGCTCGACGGCTACGACGAGCTGATGTCCCGCTGCGGTCTGGAGAGCAACGGCGCACCCTTCGAGGTCAAGACGGTCCATCCCGACGGCTCGGAGGGGCATGCGACCTTCGGCCTGCATGGTCGGATCGCCAACATCCCCGCGTCGTATGTCGCCGTGCACGTTGACGCCGAGGCGCCGCACGAGATCGTCGTCGAGGGGCACGTCGAGGAGTCGCGGCTCTTCGGGCCGCAGATCCGCCTGGAGGCGCGATACGCGACCGTGCCCGGCTCGAATCGGCTGTCGATCCACGACGAGTTCATCAACCTCAAGGATCAGCCGGTCGAGATGCAGATCCTCTACCATTGCAACTTCGGGCCGCCGTTCCTGGATGAGGGCGCGCGGTTCATCGCCCCGATCCGGACCGTGACCCCGCGGGATGCCCGCGCCCAGGAGGGCATCGACCACCACGATATCTACGGCCCACCCGAGCCGGGCTTCGCCGAGCAGGCGTATTACTACGACTTGCACGACGGGCCGACCCTGGCCATGCTCCGCGACCGCGAGGGCGACAAGGCCGTCGTGCTCCGGTTCCACAAGGACCAGCTCCCGGCGTTCACCCTCTGGAAGAACACGGCCGGCCTGCGCGACGGATACGTCACCGGGCTGGAGCCCGCCACGAATTTCCCCAACAAGCTCCCCTTCGAGAAGGCTCGCGGTCGCGTCGTCACCCTGCCGCCCGGCGGGCGTTACGTCGTCGACCTCAGCCTCGAAGTGCTCGTTAACGCCGTCGCGATCGCCGCCATCGAGGAGGAGATCCATCGACGCCAGGCCGAAGGCGGCCCGGCGACGGTCAACCCCGCGCCCGTCGAGCCGTTCGCTCCTGCCGTCACGGCATGATGTTGACCGGGCTACATTGCCGCTTAATTCGGCGCGCGGAGCCGACGGGTTGCCATCCGGCCAACCGTTTTCTTGGCGATCGCGACCTCGCCAACGATGCCGGCGGCACTCCGTCCGGAAGCGTACGCAAGCGTCGGCTCCGGCGCATAATGGCACCGAGCCTCCGAATGGGGCTTCCATTGCCTTTCCTGTTTACTTAAGATAGGAACATGAGCGTTTTCTACTAGAGCTGTGCCGCCCTAGGAGAAAATGTTAAACAATGGCGTGTTACACTGCTGAGATGCTGCTGCTCATCGAAATCGATTGACCTTCGGCCTTTCGAAAGTGGTCAGACAAGCGAGACTGATGCGGTTCTGGATGGCATCGACTATCCACGCATCGAGGCGGGTCATCAGATCGACATCTCGTTCCTCGAGCGAGCGTGCGTAGGTGGTCTCAGATTCCTGGGCCTGCCGCGTTCGACTCGTCGACGGCTCGAGAGTTTGTTGCGGGACAGGGTCGGGTCGAAACGGGGTCACGCCCGTCGATCGAAGGACCGCTGCTGAACTGACGTTTCCGTCAGACGCGAGGAGAGCCGCTTGGAGACACTTGCCGCCAGGGAAGTCGCCCGCTCGATCCTCGACGCGCTGCCGAGCCACATCGCCGTGCTGGACGAGTCGGGCACCATCCTCGCCGTCAACCGATCGTGGCGGGGGTTCGCCGAGGCGAATGGGGCCGTCGCCGGCGTTTGCGAGGGGGCCAACTATCTCGAGGCCTGCGAGTTGGCCACGGGCGACTGTCGCGAGTCGGCGATGACCTTCGCCGCCGCCATCCGCGACGTGCTGGCCGGCCGCCGGGCTAGCTTCGAGCTGGAGTATCCCTGCCATTCCCCGTCGCAGCGGCATTGGTTCATCGGTCGAGTCGCACAGCTCCTCGAAGGAGGGTCCCGCCGCGCCGTGGTCGCCCACCGGGACATCACCGACCGCAAGCGG
Organism: uncultured Planctomycetota bacterium; assembly: GCA_963777695.1. GTDB lineage: Bacteria > Planctomycetota > Planctomycetia > Isosphaerales > Isosphaeraceae > CAVZRC01. Next base: position 1,497,611 of record CAVZRC010000004.1, on the reverse strand, counting down.
GCCGAGGAGCGCCTGGAACTGGCAACGGAGTCGGCCGGCCTGGGCATCTGGGATTATGACCTGACCAGCGGTCGGATCACCTGGTCGCCGCGCCAGCAGGAGCTGTTCGGCTTCGCGCCCGGCACCTTCGACGGCAGGATCGAGAGCCTGTTCGACCGCGTCCACCCGGAGGACCGCGACGGCCTGGCGCGGGCCCTGGCGCTGGCACGCGAGACCCGGCGGCTCTACCACCATGAGTACCGGGTCGTCTTGCCCGACGGCGAGATCCGATGGGTCGCGGGCCTGGGCCGCAACACCTACGACGAGTCGGGTACCGCGGTTCGCGTCGCGGGGGTCGCCCAGGATATCACCGAGCGGAAGCGGGCCGAGGTGGCGCTGCGCGGCTATGCAGCTCGGCTGGAGAACCTCCGCGACATCGACCGGGCGATCCTGGAGGCCCTCGTCCCGCAGGATCTCGCCGGGACGGCGCTCCGCCAACTCGCGCGGCTGGTGCCCGCCTGGACCGGCGGTGTGACCGCGTACGATGCCGATCGGGGCGAGATCCAGGTGATCGCCGGGATCGGTCCCCTCGGCGAATTATTCCCGCAGGGGACGCGGCTGATGATCAATCCGAAAGGCCGGCCCCATGTGGAGGCACTGCTGGCGGGCAAGGCCGTCTCGGCGGATGACATCCGGGGCGTTCAACCTCCGGGCCCGGCCCGAGTTCGAGCAGTTCCGGGCCGCAGGATTGCGTTCCTACATGATGGTGCCGATGATCGATCTGGGCAAGATGGTCGGCCTGCTCTTCCTGGGATCCGATCGGCCGGCGGCCTACAACTCCGAACACATCGAGGTATCTCGCGAGGTGGCCGACCACCTGGCCATCGCCATCCGGCAGGCGGTCCTCTTCGAGGAGAATCGGTCGGCGAGGGCCCGACTGGAGTCGCTCTCCCGCCGATTGATCCGAGTCGAGGAGGAGGAACGTCGGCGGGTCGCGCGCGAGTTGCACGACGAGATCGGCCAGGCCCTGACCGCCCTGAACATGAACCTCCACGAGGTGGTCGGTGCCGGCCGGGGCGATCGCAGGAGGCTGGCCGAGAGCACGGGCATCGTTGCGCAACTCCTCCAGCGGGTGCGCGGGATGTCGCTGGACCTCCGCCCCCCCATGCTGGACGACCTCGGCCTGACCGCGGCCTTGCAGTGGTATGTCCGTCGATTTGCCGAAAGGACCGGCCTGGAGAGCCGGTTCGATTCCGACCCGGACCCGATCGAGGTCGACCCGGAGGTCGGGACCGCGTGCTTCCGGTTGGTCCAGGAAGCCTTGACCAACGTGGCCCGACACGCGTCGGCGCGTCGGGTCCGCGTCGGGCTGCTCCGGCATCCCGGCGGCCTCCGCCTGGTCGTCGCCGACGATGGCGTCGGGTTCGACCCCGAGACGGCGATGGAGGCCGCCTCCCGAGGGGCGAGCCTCGGGCTGGCCGGGATGCGCGAGCGCGTCGAACTCATCGGCGGCAAGATCGCGATCATCTCGAGGCGGGGGATCGGCACCGAGATCCGGGTCGAGTTCGCCAATCCGGCCTGACCATCTCGGAATTCCGACGAGGACGCCACGGCCGAGGACGTCATGATCGGTGCGCGTCGGTTGACCCCGGATGTCATGGAGCCTCGCCGGGCCGGCGGCCATCGGCTTCGTGGAGCATGATGCGAACGCGATGGCGGTCGGCTGATCTCTCGGCATCCGTCGCGGGCGTGCCGGGTGTGCTCCGCGCGAGCGGGGCCGAGAGGCTACGAATCAATCAATTCCAGATAATAAATTTCAGATCACTCAAGAATATAAAGTCCGAATTATCAAGGGCTTATGGGTTCGCAATCCGGAATCCGCGATCGGTAATCCGATTCCTTCACAAGCTCTGAGACTACGGGCAGGCGGACGGTGAATGTACTCCCGAGATCCTGGCCCGGGCTGTCGGCCTCGATGGTCCCCCCGTGCAATTTCACGAGATTCTCGACGAGCGACAGGCCGATCCCCAGGCCCCCCTGGGCCCGGTCGAGGGCCTGGTCCCCCTGGGCGAACAGGTCGAACACTCGGGGGAGCATTTCGGGGGAGAGGCCGATTCCGGCGTCGGTCACGCGGATCACGGCGGAACCCGCCTCCAGCCCGGCCGAGAGCACGATGTGGCCGCCGTCGGGGGTGTACTTGGCCGCGTTGTTCAGCAGGTTGCCGACGACCTGGACCAGCCGCGTGAGGTCGCCGTCGAGCCAGATCGGCCGGTGGTACGGCCGGATGATCAGGTCATGCCCGGCCGCCTGGATGATCGGCCGGCTCGCCTCGACGGCATGATCGATCACCGCCTGGAGCGGGATCCGTCCGCGCCTGAGTTCGATCTTTCCCCGCCGGATGCGGGAGACGTCGAGCAGGTCGTCGACCAGCCGCACCAGGTGGGCGAGCTGCCGCTCCATCATCTCACGGATCTCGACCGCCTTCTCCGGCCCGGGGCCCATGCGGAGGATTTGCAGCCCGTTGCGGAGCGGGGCCAGGGGGTTGCGCAGCTCGTGGGCGAGCGTCGCCAGGAATTCGTCCTTGCGACGGTCCTGGGCCCGCAGCGCCGCCTCGTAGCGGACCCTCTGGACGGCTGCCCAGGTCCGCTCGGCGGTATCCTCCGCGAGAGTGACCTCGTCCTCGGTCCAACGGCGGGCGGCGCCATCGTAGACGCCGAGGACGGCGATCAGGAGCCCATCCATGAGGAGCGGCACGCTGATCTCGGCGACGATCCCGTCTGCCCGGGACCGCGAGTCCTCCGATTCGCCCGAGTCCGGATCGTCGGCCGGGTCCGCGACGACGACGGTGCGGCCCGCCCGGAGCTCTCGCAGCCGGAGCGGCCCGTAGTCTTCGATCCGCCGACGGTCCGGAGCGTCGCACTCGCCGTCGCGATCGGACCGATCGATGAGCAACCCGTCGTGCGACAGGACCTCCGCGAACACCACCCGGCTCGCGCCCAGGTGCCGGCCCAGCACGCGGGCGGCCTCCTCCTTGACCTCCGACGGGTCGGCGAGCGGTCGGATCGCGTCGGCCAGGGCCAGCCGGAAGGCATCGCGCCCCGCCGAGCGGCGCAGCGCCGCCTCGCGGGCGTGGAGCTCCCGGGCCATGAGCCATCGCTCGGCCGCGTTGTCGACGGCCCGGGCCAGGCTCTCGGCGGTCATCCAGTCCTTGCCGATGTAGTCCTGCGCCCCGGCCCGCAAGACCTCCCGGCTCAGCTCATGGCCGACGCTGCCGGTGATCACGACCACCGGGCAGGCCGGCAATCCATCGGCCCCTGCGATCGCCGAGAGCACCTCGGTGGCGTTGAGATCCGGCAGGTTGTAATCCAGGACCAGGCAATCCGGCGGCCTGTCGGTCGGATCGAGCACGGCCCGCACCACGGCCGACCCGGTCTCGGCCTCGACGAACTGGTAACGCCGCTCCGACCCGAGGAGCAACAGTCGGCGGATCTCGGCGCGGTCGTCCGGGCTGTCGTCCACGACCGCGACCCGCCAGGTCCGTCGATCCGCCGCGATCGGGGCCATGGTCGAACATGGCGTACATCCTTCCGGGTCGGCCAATTTGGCGACCATGGCGTCGTGGACACCGGGCGAACACGCCGGGCATCATCATTGCATCGCCAACTCCGACGTTGGCGTCGCGACATCCCGCTGATGATGTAAACGAGGGTGCCTTGCGAGCCGTCCCCACGTCAATGAGAAAAGTCTAAGCGTAAAGTTTCACAATTTCAACAAGGTGATGTCGGTAACGCCCTTTCGTATCGCCGGATCTCCCGCCGAGGACCGGCAGGCATCGACGATATGATGCGAGAGTGTGGCCCCGGCAACTGCTGAAGTCGGGTGCGTTCCGGCCCGTAGTTGGGCGCGGGTCTTCGACCCCGCCCGAGTGCCTGAACGGAGGTCTGCCGAGCTCCGGCCGGGCGCCCGGCGCAGGCTCGCGAGGCCCGCCCCCGGCCGGGAGACCTTCGGCCGGGCCGACGGCCGGGTCGGAGACCCGCGCCGAACCCAGGGCGGAGCCGAAACCCGCCTCGGGGAGCGATTTCCGGCCTTGTTCCCAGGCGGCTCAGGACGAGGATTGATCGCGATAATCCTCGATCTCGTGCCGCAGGCGATCCCACTGGCCGTCCATGAGTCGGGAGGAGGATTCGGCGTCGGCCCACTCGCCGTGCTCGCCGAGTTTCTTCAATCGCTGGCAGGCGTCGCCCAGCACCTCGGCCCCGACGGTCAGGGATGTACCCTTGAGGGCGTGTAACTCCCGGGCGACCCGGTCGGCGTCTCGGGCGGCGATGGCCGATCGGATCCGTCGGAGATGGTCCGGGATACCCCCGATGGCAACGTCGAGGATCTCGCGGACGAGGGCGGGGTCGCCGCCGCACGATTCGAAGAGGATCTCGCGGTTGAAGTCGGCAAGCACGCGGGGATGGTCGACAGCGACGTCGGGCCCCGACTCGACCCTCGAGTACCCCCGGCCGGTCCCCCAGCTCAACAGGGCTTCGCGGATCGCCTCCGGCCGGACGGGCTTGGTGAGGTGATCGTCCATGCCGGCCTCCAGGCAGCGCCGGCGGTCTCCCGACATGGCACAGGCGGTCAGGGCGATGATGGGGGTGTGGCGGCCCGCGCGCGCCTCCCTGCGGCGGATCTCGGCCGTGGCGGCGAGGCCGTCCATCTCGGGCATTTGCACGTCCATGAAGACCAGGTCGTAGGGCGTCCGGTCCAGCGCCTCCACCGCCTGGCGGCCGTTCGCGACGGCGTCAACTTGGCAGCCGAGCCGCTCGACCAATCCCACGGCGATGAGGCGGTTGACCTCGCTATCCTCGGCGAGGAGCACCTTCAGGGGGCCGGGCAGCGGCCGGTCCCCGGCGGCCGATGCGCCGTCGTGGCCCGCCGCGCCCAGGGCCGGGAGGGCCCGGCAGAGCCCGTTGTAGAGCGGCGAGCGCCGGATGGGCTTGGCGATCGCGGCGGCGAACGGACCCGAGGCGCCGTCCCCGGACTCGGCGACGCCGGGTGATGTCAGGAGTACGAGCGGGACGCCGGCCAGGCGAGGGGTCATGCCGATCGCCCTGGCCATCTGCCGTCCGTCCATGTCGGGCATGTCGTGGTCGAGGATCGCCATCGCATAGGGGTCGTCGTCCGGGCAGGTCAGGAGCCGGGTCAGCGCCTCGCCCGCCGATGCCGCCTCGTCCGGCCGGCATCCCCACGATCGGAGCAGGTCGCAGACGATCCGGCGATCGGGGGCGTGGTCGTCGGCGACGAGCACGCGGCAGCCCCGGAAGGCCGTCGGGGCCGGCACATCCGGCGTCCCTTCCCCCCGGGGCAATTCCAGTTCGAACCAGAAGGTGCTCCCCTTGCCGGGCTCACTCTCCAGGCCGATCGTCCCGCCCATGAGCGCCACGAGCCGGCGGCAGATCGCGAGCCCGAGACCCGTGCCGCCGTGCGCGCGGTCGTTGCCGCCCTGGACCTGGGTGAAGCTCTCGAAGATGCGGCCCTGATCGATGGGCTCGATGCCGATGCCGGTGTCGGCCACCGCGATCCGCAGGCGAGCCCGGTCGTCGTCCTCTTCGACGACCCGGACCTCCAGGTCCACCCCGCCCTGGTCGGTGAACTTGACGGCGTTGCCGGCGAGGTTGGTGAGGACCTGGCGGATCAGCGACGGGTCGCCGATGACGCGGGCCGGGACGCGGGGGTCGATGCGGCAGGTCATCCGCAGCCCCTTCTGGTAGGCCCGGACGGCGAGCAGTCCGGCGACCTCCTCCAGGACCGTCGCCGGGTCGAACGAGATCGGTTCGAGCCGCATCTTCCCCGCCTCGATCTTCGACAGGTCGAGGATGTCATTGATGACGGCGAGGAGGTTCTCGCCGCTGGAGCGGATCATCTCCGCGTAGCCGCGCTGGAGGTCGTTGAGCTGGGTGTCCAGGAGGAGCTCCGCCATGCCGATGACTCCGTTCATCGGCGTGCGGATCTCGTGGCTGGTGTTGGCGAGGAAGTCGTCCTTGGCCCGGTTGGCCGCCTCGAGCGCCGCGGTGCGCTCGGCGACGCGACGCTCCAGCTCGTCGTGGGCGCGCGCAGGTCCTCCTCGGCCTGCTTCCGCGCCGTGATGTCGGTCATGGCCAGCAGGGCCCGCGAAGGCCGGCCGCCCGCGAAGAACACCTGCTTGCGCACGCCGAGCCATCGGACCCGGCCATCGGGCCGGACGATCCTGTGGTCCAGGTCGAACTCGCCGCTGCCCGCGGGGTCGTACGACCGCGCGATCCGCCCTTCCAACTCGGCCCGATCGTCCGGGTGGACGAGGCCGTAGACGACGGCCCGGGGGACGACCGACGACCCGGGCGGCAGGCCGAGGAGGGACGCCGCATCGGGTGTCAGTCGCGCGGTATCCGTCGCGTAATCGATCTCGGCCACCGCCAACCCGGCCACGCGGGCCGCCAGCCGGAACCGCCGCTCGCCCTCCCGCAGATCCCGGGCCATCGCCCACCGCTCGCGTGCGTTCTCGACCGCCCGGGTCAGGGTCTCGGGGGTCATCCAGTCCTTGCCGACATAGTCCTGCGCCCCGGCCCGGAGCAACGCCCGGGACAGTTCGTAATCGGCGCTCTCGGTGGTCACCACGACCGGGCAGGCCATCGATTCGTCCTCCCGTGCCAGCGCGGTGAGCAACTCGACAGCATCCATGTCCGGCAGGTTGTAGTCGAGGACGACGCAGTCGGGCGGGCCGCCGAACGCATCGCGGACCGCCCGGATACCGGCGGCCCCGGTCGGAGCCTCGGCGAACGCGTACCGCCGCCCGGATCCGAGGAGGAGGAGCCGACGGATCTCGGCCCGGTCGTCGGCGCTGTCCTCGATGATCACCACCTGCCAGGGCCCTCGGGCGTCCGGGAGCTGGGCGGAAGGGTTCATGACCGGTAGCCTCCCGGCTCCGGCAGCAGGACGCTCCCGAGCCAGTAACCGAAGATGTCGTCGAGCACCCGGAGGTGGTCCGGATAGCGGATCGGCTTGACGTGATAGGCGCCGGCCCCGGCCCGGTAGCAGAACGCCAGGTCCTTCGGGTTGGCCGACGTGGTGAGCACCACGACCGGCAGTTCCTTGAGGGCCGTGTCCGCCTTGATGACCGCGAGCGCCTGCCGCCCGTCCAGCCCGGGCGTGTTCAGGTCCATCAGGACGAAGGCCGGGCGCACCGCGTCGCCCCCGTCGCCGCGGAGCAGCGCCAGGCACTCCTCGCCGGTGACGGCACGCCGCAGCTCGTTCCGGAATCCGGCCTTCCTGGCCGCGTCGAGGACGGTCTCGAAGTCCTCGTCGGAGTCCTCGACGACCAGGATGGGCGGGCCTTGGCTGATGGTCACGCTAGCCCCCTCCCTTGCCGGACAAGTTGAAGTAGAAGGTCGAGCCCGCCCCCGGCTCGGACTCGACCCGGATCCGCCCGCCGTGCCGCTCGACGCCCGGCCGGCGGTTGTTCAGTGTCCATCGCACGCTCCCGGTACCCCGGCCATCGAGGCCTGGTCGTCGCCTCCGAGCGTGAAGTAGAACGTCGTACCATGGCCGGGGGACGAGTCGATCCAGATGCGACCGCGGTGCTGCTCGACCAGCTTCTTGACGATCGACAGCCCGGCCCCGGCTCCCCCGCCATAATCGTCCCGCCCGTGCAGCCTCTTGAACATCTTGAACGCCTGGTTGAAGTGCCTGGGATGGATGCCGATGCCGTTGTCTCGCACGTAGTAGATCGTCTGGCCGGCGGAACCCTCCGGACGGCACGGCGGCACGGCGGCCTCGCCGGGCCCGATGAAGCCGACCTCGACCCGCTTCTCCGGCCGATCGTTGTACTTCAGCGCGTTCGACAGCAGGTTGACGAACACCTCCCGGATCCGCACCCGGTCGCATCGCGAGACGGGCAGCCGCCGCGGGACGACCGGCGCGAACGCGGCGCGGGTGGTCCGCCCGCCGACCATCTCGACCGCCTCGGCCAGCACCTCGTTCAGGTCCACCATCTCCACCGATTGGGACGCCCGGCCGACTCGCGAGAAGTGGAGCAGCGAGTCGAGCAGGCTGTCCATGCGGATCGTCAGCCGCATCAGCCGTTCGAGCTTCTCGCGGTCCTCCGCCTCCGCCATGGCCGCGTCTTCGAAGAGCTGGTGGGCATACTTGTGTATCCCCCGCAGCGGCTCCTTCAGGTCGTGGCTGGCGACGTAGGCGAAGGCGTCGAGCTCCTCGTTGGACCGGGCCAGGTCCGCGTTCAGGTCGGCGAGCCGCTCGGCCCGATCGATCACCAGCTCCATCACCAGCAGCCGGAACCGCGCGGCGGCCTCGAGCTCGACCGCCTTCCAGGGCGACGATCGCTCGCGTACCGACTCCCTGAACAGCTCGAAGCTGTGGCGGGGGGTGAGCCGAGGGCCATTCGGCCCGGCGACGGTCGGCTTGTCGTGCGGGCTGCCCGCCCAGTCCACCGTGCGGATCATCTCCGGGCGGAACCACAGGATCATAATCCTCCCGGTCCGCGACAGCGGGACGGCCAGCATGCCGCTGGCCACGTCGGCGAAGGCCGACGCCGCCGGGTAATCGCGAGCGAGCGAGTCGGTGGCGTACAGCGGCCGGGTGTGCGAGACGAACTCCGGGCGGGCGATCAGCCAATCGCCGAGCGCCTCGAGTTCCGGCTCGCTCGGCGTGTCGCCGACCCGCCACCATCGGTTCGCGTGGAACACGGCGGCGCCGCCGGCGTCCATGCCGTCCAGGAGCGTCGGTGTCCCCTCGATCAGGGGCGACAATCCCCCGTCCCTGGCGGCGGCGGCGACGAGCTGCTGGTGGACCCCTTCGAGCCGCATCCGGTAGGCGAGGTGCTCCCGATCCTCCGACGCCTTGTGCTGGAGCGAGGCCACCTGCGCCAGGAGCTCGCACGCCGCACGGACCTGGTACGAGACGTGCCTCGGCCCGGCATAGTGGTGGCACGCGATCAGTCCCCAGAGCCCCGCGTCCCGCCGGAGCGACATCGTCAGGCCGGCGGTCACCCGCATGTTCCGCAGGTACTCGGTGTACATGACCGACACCCCGCGCAGGGCGCAGTGGGTCAGGTCGAGCGGCTTGCCGGTGTCCGGGTTCAGGAGCGGGACGAGCTCGGCGAGCTCGCCCGAGACATCGGGCACCGGACGGAGCCAGGTCCGGGTGAAGACCTCTCGGGCCGGCCTCGGGATGTCGTCCGCCGGATAATGGAACCCCAGCCACGCCGGGAGGCCCTCGCGCTTGCTCTCGGCGAACACCTCGCCGTGGCCGTCGTCGTGGAACTTGTAGACCATCACCCGGTCGAACCCGGTCAAGGCCCGGACTTCCTCGGCGACGATCTCGCAGAACTGGCGGAGGCTCGCGGCCGCCTGGAATCGGCCGACGGTCTTCTTGACCAGCGAGTAGTAGTCCGGCTCCGACCCGGTCTCCCCGCGCCACTTGGCTTCGAACTCGACCAGGACCAGGCCGTCGATCGTGTGGACGGTCGCGTCCAGCGTCGGCGCATCGCGCAGGGCCGGAAGCGTGAGGAATTGCAGGGGATTCCGCTCGACGGGCTCACCGGCCAGGAACGTGGCGAGCCGGGCTTCGACGTCGGTCCCGACGGCCGCGGAGGCCGGGCGTCCGAGCAGTTCGTCCGGCGGGTGTCCGAGGATCCGGCCGGTGTTCTCGCTCGCCTGGAGGATGGTGAGGTCGGCCGGACGGAGCACCAGCAGTGCCCCGTGGGCCTGGATGCAACCGGGCGACTGGACCGGCTCGGCGTCGCAGTTGGTGATGGTGACGCCGTGGCGCTTGACGCTGTACGGCTGGCCGTCCCACGGGGGCGGTCGGTTGACGGATCGGTCCTTGGTCATGACGACTCCCCGCCCGGAAAACAGGGTCGGAGCTTGTGAAACGTGTCGATGACGATCTGCGTCCGTACCCGCGGAGGTTCAGCCCCCGGCCTCGGGGGGGCGGCTCGAGCTGGCCCGCTCGCGCTCATCGTCGGGGCGCATGCGGGAACACGCCGAGGGCCGCGGTAACATCGCGGACCACGTGCTCAGGGTTGAAGTTAGGGTGGAAGTCTCGTGATCACAGCATTATAACCGACGACTTGCTTATTTAGCAAACAATTTGAGTCCACGGTCTAATTATGACCCTCGACGGCTCCGAAGTAGTACGAACGCGGCGCATACCTCGGACATTCATCAGACGGCTCGTCGGCGGAGCAGCCGCATCGCGTTGGCGACGACGAGCAGGCTGGTGCCGACGTCGGCGGCGATGGCCATCCAGAGGTTGGCCAGCCCGAAGACGGCCAGGATCAAAACCACGGCCTTGGTCGCCAGGGCCAGGGCGATGTTCTGGCGGATGACCTCGAGCGTGGCCCGGCTGTGCCGGATCAGCCAGGGGAGTCGGCCCAGGTCGTCGGCCAGGAGGATGATATCGGCGGTCTCCAGCGCGGCGCCGCTGGAGATGCCGCCGAGGGCGATGCTGACCTTGGCGGCGGCCAGGGCGGGCGCGTCGTTGACGCCGTCGCCGACCATGCCGGTCGGCCCGTGTCGGGCGTCGAGCTCGGCGATGGCCGAGACCTTGTCGGCCGGCAGGAGTCCCGCGCGCTGCTCGCCGACGCCCAGCTCGCGGGCCATGGCGGCGGCCGTCCCGGCGTTATCGCCGGTGAGCATGATGGTCCGCAGGCCCATCCGGTGCAGCTCGGCCAGGACCCGCGCCGCCTCGGGGCGCGGCCGGTCGGCCAGGCGGATCCAGCCCATCGGGCCGCTCGGGGCCGTCAGCGCGACCGCCGTCCCGACCGAGCTGGAGTTCTCCGCCCGGGCGAGCTGGTCGTGGAACTCGGGCCGGCAGAGGCCCTCCTCGTCGATATAGCGATGGCTGCCCAGGTGGTATTCCTCGGCGTCGACCCTCCCTCGGGCGCCTCGGCCGGGGATCGCCCGGTAGTCGTCGGCCAGCGGCACCTCCAGGCTCCGGCCCCGGGCGTATCGCGCGATGGCCTTGCCCAGCACATGGCCGCCGCGGTCGCCCAGCGCCGCGGCGATCCGCACGACACGCTCCTCGTCGTCCTGCCCGGGGGCGCAGACGACCTCGACGACGTCGGGCTGGCCCTGGGTCAAGGTCCCCGTCTTGTCGAAGGCCAGGGCGCGGAGCCGGCCGATCTCCTCGAGGTATTCGCCGCCTCGGATGAGGATTCCCGCCCGCGCCGCCGCTGCCAGCCCGCTGACGACCGCCACCGGCGTGGCGATCACCAGGGCGCACGGGCAGGCGATCACCAGGATCACCAGCCCCCGGCCGAACCACTCACGGAACAACCCCCAGTCCCACGCCGACGGCCCGCCCTGGATCGCGGCGACCAGCGGCGGCCCGAGCATGACCAGCAGCGACAGGCCCACGACGATCGGGGTATACACGGCGGCGAACCGGGAGATCCGCCGCTCGATCGGCGCACGGCCCGACTGGTTGGCCCGGACCTGGTCCACGACGCGGGAGATCATCGCGTCGCCCACGGGCCCGGAGGCCCGGACCTCCAGCGTCCCCTCGCCGTTGACCGTCCCGGCGTAGACCGGATCGCCCGACTCCCGCACCACGGGGACCGACTCGCCCGTGATCGTCTTCTGGTCGACGCTCGATCGGCCCGAGAGCACCTCGCCGTCGACCGGGATCGTGTCGCCGGCGCGGACCAGCAGGCGATCGCCGCGGCAGACCTGTCCCGCCGGCACCACCTGGATCGCGCCATCGGGGCCGATCCGCTCGGCCGAGGGCGGGGCCAGGTCCAGCAGCGCCCGGATCGATCGCCGGGCGCGGTCCAGGCTCAGGGCCTCCATCGCCTCGGAGAGCCCGTACAGGAAGGCCACGGTCGCGGCCTCATCCCACTGGCCCATCGCCATGGCGCCGAGGATCGCCAGGCTCATGAGCACGTCGATATCCAGGCGGAGCCGCATCAAGTTCCGCGCCGCGCGGGGGAATAGCCCTACTCCGCCGACGGCGACGGCCATCGCATACCCGAAGACGGACAGTCGGCCCGCGGTCACGCTCGCCAGGCCCATTGCCGTCCCCAGCCAGGAGGCGGCCATCCCCATCGCCAGCGCCAGGCCCGAGCCGATCGTCAGGACCCACTCGCCGTATCGCGACCACCACGAGGCCCCCGATCCCTCGGGCTCTCCCTGCACGGTCGCCTGCATCCCGGCCCGCTCGGCGATCAGCCGGACCAGCCCGGCCGGGTCGACGGCCCCCGTCTCATAATCGACGGTCATCGTCCCGTTGATCAGGTCGAACCCCAGTCCGGTGATCGCCTTCTGATCGCGCAGGGCGTCGCGCAGCGCCGCGACCTCGACCGGGCAGTCGAGGCCCCGAACCTGGAGCATGATACGGCTTTGGCTCATCGGACCATCCTGTTAGATCGACTCCGTCGCACCCGGATTCCGGATGCCGGAACCTACGATCCCGCCCGAGATTCGGGAATCCTGGAATCGGAAATCTTGCGGGAAGATCCTCAGAATTATAAGGTCAGACGGTCTCTGCGAGAACACGAGCTGATCGACTCCCCGGCGTATTGTCGGATCGATCGGGTGACCACGAGCACGAAGCCCGGCCCCATCGGGACGGTGCGGACTTTGGGACAGCGCGACGGTCCTCCTCTTCGCGTACTACGCCACTCGAGCCGACTCTACTTGCAGTCGGAAGTGACTCGATCGTCGGACGAAAGGTCGATTGACGGGTATGCCCACCTACATGGACGAATCCGGGGATACGGGCACGAAGAAGGGATCCACGCCATGCTTTCGACTGGCCGCGGTATTCTTCGAGGATACCACGCAGATCGACCGATTCTCCGAACGGTTGTCGGCCATCCGCAATGAAATTGGCCTACCCCAGTCATACGAATTCCGATTCGCCAAGGCCGTCCATCACATTCGCATGGCCTTCTTCAAGGCCGTCGTTGCGACGCCCTTCCACTTCGTGGTCAGTTCCTTCGAGAAGCACACTTTTGACCACGGCAAACTCACGAAAAATGTCATTCGGGACGAGACCATTCGTGGGTTGATAAAACATCTTGGCGAGTGGTATTCGTTCGTGGAAGATTGCCAGGGTCTACCGGGCGGGCTCAAGGAATTGATTGTTTATGATGAGTGTGATGATCCGACTTTCGAGAGGGCATTGAGGGAAGGATTCAAGCCGGTCAGCACGACTAGAACGTGCGGCCGGAGATTGATCAGAGATATCAGGCCAGGCAGGTCAAAATCGGATCCGGGTATACAACTTGTCAACATGGTCTGCGGGGCAACGGGGAAGCACATCGACGGCCAATCGGATTATTTCAACCTGATCAAGAACAAAGCTATAGCGATCGAAGTGTTGAAACAGGAAAAAGGTTGTTAGGAGGATCAGCGGAGTTCGCCAATCTCCCTAGCAACCTTGTGGATGAGGACTCAGCTAAGGGGTAACCCTAACCTTGTTACGGATCGGCCAATGGCTTGTTTTTAGCCGATTGGGGCCATGCCCGACACGGCTGCCGCCCGCTCAGTCCTCACCCACAAGTATCGGTCTACTTGAAGGGGAAGTCAAGTCGGATTTGCGATTCATGATCGTCGGGTGATCGCCGGCTGAGCCCCATGTCCTGGATGCCTCCGTGATAGAGATTGTTTGTTGAGAGTAACGGTGTTCCGTTGAAGTTCGCGACATCCGTCCGGAATCAAGCCAGGAATTGACGGCCGGTGCCTTCCAGATCGAGGGCAATCGCCCTCGGATCGCGACGACTACGGCCGGATCAGCAGCACGGAGGGGACCTCATCCGGGGCATATAAGCGAAGGAAGCTATAACCGACTCCGGCGGTGCCGAGCATCAGCGAGGAATTCGGCCCCCCGCAGCGGACTCCGGATGGCCAGTCTCCGGCCGCCGCGTGGCGGTCGATCAGGGCTCGGCCGACGTCCCCGGCGCGGCGGAGATACGCGGAGTCGTCCAGCATCCGACCGGCGACGAGCACGACCTCCATCAATCCCGACAGGCCATGGCAGGGCGTCGCATCGCTATCGGGGTGTTGGAGCTTGCTCTCGATCTCCGCGAGGGTCGCGTCGATGGCGACCCGCGCCGTCGCGAGATATGTTTCCTTGCGGTCGGGGTCTAGCTCGATGGCCCGGACCCGCGTGAGGGCGATCCCGGGGGCTCCCTGGCACCAGGCCAGGGCGAATCGAGTCGGGGTCGAGCCGACGTCGGATCGACCCCGACGCCGCAGGTCGGGCCAGTTCTTCCGGTCGGGATCGAAGAGCGAATCCTCGTAGGCGAAGGCCCCACGGGCCGCCTCGAGGAAATCCCGACGCCCGGTCTCGGCGGATAGCTCGAACAGGGCCAGGCCGATCCCCGCGGCCCCGTGCGCCAGGCCGGTCAGCGGCACCTCGGCGATCCCCGGACCGGAGGCGACCTCCGGGTCCCAGGTGTAGACGCCATCGCGCTCCGTCGCGGAACGACAGAGTTCCTCGCCGAGGCCGATGGCCCGATCGCGACAGCGTCCGAGGCCGGGCATCCGGGCCAGGTCGAGTAGCGCGGGGATCGCCCCGGCGTTCCCGCCCATCACATCCAGGGGATGGACGGCCGGCGATGTTGCAAACGCGCGATCGAGGATCGATGCGGCCGATGTGCCGAGATCCGCGTGTCCGGTCAGGGCGCCCACCTTGCAGGCCGCGTAGGCGACCCCGAGCTCGCCTCGGAAGAACGAGTAGGGGGAACTCGTCGTCGGCGATGGGGAGCGATCGAGCTGGCGGATCGATCGACGGATCGCACCCAGGGCCGTCCGTCGGGACGCCGCCTCGCCGGTCATCGCATGGAGTCGCGCCAGGAACAGGGCCACTCCCGCCGAGCCGCCGTGGAGGTCCGGGCCGAGGATCGCCGCGGCCGACTTGGTCGGCCCGACGGGCTCTCCGGCCGCCGGCGCCGATCGGCCGATCCAGTTGCAGAGCGACGCGGAATCGTCCCAGTAGGCCGATCGGCAGACGCTCTCACCGATCCGGCAGGCGGCCTCCATCGGCGTCATCCCGGCCGCGGCATCCGGCCCCGATGGGACCCGTGTCACATCGAGGGGGAAGCCTCCCAAGTCGGCCAGCGGCATGACGTCATCTACAACGTGTCCGGCTCCGAGATGGGGTCGGAGCGGATCGATCCCCTCCTCGACGAAACGCGCGGCGACCGCGGCGATGCGCCTCTCCCGATCCCGGGCTCCCTGGAGGGACGCATGCCAGAGGGCCTCGGCGATCAGGAGGCAGCAGTGCTGTCCGAAGCTCAAGAAGCCGGGCGGCGACTTGGCGTAGCCCAGCCCGTCGGCCAACCGCTTCGTGAACATCGGCGTGCCGGGCCAGAGTCCCGGAGCGATCGCCGCATGGATCGCGGCGATGATCGGGGCGGCGGCCGAATTGTCGATCGGGTCCAGGAGCAGGACGCCCGCGTCGGCCCGATGATACAGATGCGGGTCGATCAGTACCTTGATCTGAAAAGGGATCCTCGCCGCGTTCAATCGGGATGTCGCGGTCGCCACGAATCCGGGCGCCGCCGGGGCCGTCAGGTGCCAGTAATCGCGCACTGTGCCGCCGACTTCCTCGGCATCCGCTTCGGCATCGCCGAGGGCGACGTAGTAGCCCGCGATCGATCGCCGCAGCTCCTTATCGACCCAGACGCGGCAATGCGCGCCGGGTGTAGCCGGGACTTCGGGGCGTCGCACGGCCGTCGTCGGCGCCCAGAACGCGATGTCACCCTTGACCACGACGGCCCGGCCGTCCGGATCGATCCGCCGGAACCGCCATCCCGGCTCCCAGGTGCCGCGCCCGGTGTTGGCCTCCGACAGCCTCGCGATGTGGTCGCGCCGGGCGAGCGTGTCCGCGGGGGCCCGGGAGGCAACGCGCGAAGGGCGGGTGTAGAGCCGCACATAGAGGTCCTCCGCGAGCATCGACACCAGTCGCGGTTGCCCTCCTCTCGCGAACGGTCCGCCCGTATCCTCGCCCGTGATCTCGCGCGGCTCGCCGAGCAGGGCGTATCGATCGGGCGCGAGGACCTCCACCGCGTCGATGACGGCGAGCAGGTCGTCGTGGACGGCGTGTGGGCTCATGAGGTGAGCAGTCCCGTGGTGATCCCATAGAGGAGGACCTGGCCGCGCTCCGGGTCCGTCAGCAGATTCTCGGCGACTTCCCGCAGCATCGCCACCACGGGAGGTACCCGGTTCTCGTAGCACGGCCATTCGCAGGCGTTGGACAGGAGCCGCGCCGCGGAGAACTTCACGGCCCGGCCCAGGAAGTCGTCGGCCTCGTCGAAATCCAGCCCGGCCTCGTCGCGATAGCCGGACCACAGGGCCCGGGCGATGGCTCGCACGGCCGGCATCGGGAGGGCGGCCCGCGCCATCATCTCTTCGTCGTCCCATCGCTCGTCCAGCGGCATCGAACGGACCCAGGTCACGAGCAGATCCTGCAAGGCCCCGGCGAAGTCCCAGGCGGGATCGCCGGCCTGGACGAGTTCCCAGTCCACGATCCAGACCTCGATCGCGTCGGATCGGGGCGTTGCGTCGGAGGGACGGACCAGTACGTTGTCGAACCTGATGTCCGCATGGATCACGGTCTCGGGCCGCCAGAGATCGCGGAGGTGGTCGAAGAACTCTCCGATGAACTCCATCATCTCGGAGTCGCGCAGGAGTTCGCGATAGGCCCTGCTGAGGGCCCCGCGCCGGCTGGCCACCGGCCGGTCCAGTTCCATCGCTCTGGGGATCGTCCGGGGCAGCCAGGACAGGCGGGGATCGTCCAGGTCGATCGCTCGAACGACCCGGTGGAACGTCCCGAGCGCCTCTCCGAACGCCTGGACGGCCTCGATCAGCATGCCCCAGGCCCTCGGGTCTTCGAGCTGCGACAGCAGCGTCACGACGCCCGGGATCCGCTCGAAGACCAGGATCGCCTCATCGAGATCGCAGTCGAGGAGACGTGGGAGGACTCGGGCCATCGTCGCCGTCGCCGGCTCCTCCCGGCAGAAGCCGTGGAACATCGCCTCTCGGGCGAGCGTCTCATGACCCCGGTCCGCCGGGTCGAAGGGTTGCTTGATCAAGAAGCCGGTCATCCCGGGACCGACGATCTCCAGGTTCCGATTCTTCCGCGCCACGCTGCGGATCGACAATGGCCCATCGATCATCCAGCCGGCATCGATCAGTCTGCGATCGAGCAGGAAATCGACGACGTTATCCACGGTTAGCATCGGGACCTACCTACAAGATGGGCGTCTTTTCCCAATCGGAACATGCTTCTTAGATTTACCGGATTCCGTCAGATTATGCGACACGAGCGCAGTGGGTAGCCAGGGAGAATTGTCGGTAGGCGTGATTGTGCGGAAAAAGGCGGTTGTAGGCCGATGTCCAGCATCGAGGCAGGGATCTCCGGATGCCGTCAACGAAGTGCAAGGAGCGGTCTTGTGCCGGTTCGCCGGTTCGTTTCTGATAGGAACCCTGGAGGTCGCGATCGAACGTTGGGGGAGGAGGCGAGAGGCCGTGGGGAACCAAGCCTACCTGATCCGATATGGTGTGATGGGTCACGTGTCACGGTTCCGCGCGTCGAACGGAGTGCGAACGTCCGCTGGGGCGCGGCCAGTCGGTTGTGATCCAGACGGATCGGGGGATCGAGCTGGGTGAGGTCCTCCTGCCGCTGGACGGGACCGACTCGGTCCCGCCCGCCGACCGGCAGCGAGTGGTCCGGCCGGCCGGTCCGGATGACATGGTACGCTCCCGGCACGCCGAAGCGATCCGCCCGGAACGCTTCGCACTCTGCCAGCGTGTCCTCCGGGAAGGGGACTGGCCCTGGGAGCTCATCGACGTCGAACCGATGCTCGATGACCGTGCCACCGTCCTGCATTACCTCGGCCCCCATCGGCTCGACGCCTCGACGTTGCGGGCGCGGTTCCGCATGACCTGCGATTTCGACGTGGTCCTCGAGCCGGTCGGGGCCGACGCCGAGGTCGAGCAAGAAGATCCCCACTCGACCGACGAGCACGGCGGCGGATGCGGGAGCTGCGGCTCCGGCGGCGGGTGCGGGGCCGCTCGGCCATCGGACGAGGCATCGACCGATCATCCTGAGGCGTCTCATTCCGGTTGCGATTCCTGCGGGATCGGTCGATTGCTGGCCGCGCGGAGTCGAGGTCCGCGGCCGGTGAGCGACAGGAATTGATCCGAGCGGGTACGATTCCGGCCGCCGCGCCCGCCTCATTTCCGCCTCGAATTCGCCGACGCCAGGCGACGACGGACGTCGGCCGCGTCTCCTTTGCGCCGGAGTTCTGCGTCGATCTGGGGCCGCACGGGATCGAAGTAGGCCGGGATCGTTGGAGGATCCGACCGCGCAGTTCCCTCATACCATTGCTTGAAGCCCGGATTGGCGTGGAACGCGATGTAGAGCTGGTCGGCGGCGTGCTTGATGTAACATGGTTCGGTCCGCGCCTTCACGGCATAGACCTGGGCCAGGTAGAACTGCGACCAGCCGATGTCGCGTTTGAGTCGATACGCCAGGTCTCGGACGGCCCGGGCAATCATCTGCGCGTCGTCGAGCCTCTTCGCATGCAGGTAGAGCCGGATGAGGTTGTGGAACGGCTTGAGCGAATCGGGGCTCGCCTCCAGATGGTCGATCAGTCGGGGATGTTTCAGGATCGTGTCGAGCTCGGTCCGGGCCAGGTCGAACCGACCGGTCTCGATCGCCTGCTCGACGCGCATCGTGCGGGCCGGGATGTGATCGGGGGCGAGCGATAGGATCTTATCCGTCTCGACCCGGGCGAGTTCGATATCCCCGGCGTGCTGGATCGCCAGGGCCAACGACGCGCGGAATGTGATCTCCTCCGGATCGAGCTCGCCAACGGCCCTGTCCGGGGTATCGCGCCGCGCCGACCGTGGCACGACGTCCAGCGCGGCCAGCCCGCTGCGGTCCAGGGGGCCCGGCGAGCTTCCGCCGCCCGTGCCGTGCCGGAGAGAGGGGGGCAGGAGATCGCTCCGCATCTCGAAGTCGCGGATCTCGTCGCGGAGGCCGTCGGTCTGCCCCAACTTCGCGCGGACGTAGGCGCGGGTCCGATAGAATTCCGCCTGGTCGGGCGCCCTCTCCAGCGCGGCGTCGCAGAGCGCGAGGGCCTCGGGATAGCGATTGAGTTGGATCAGGCAGCCGGCGAGCTGACCTCGGAGCTCGGCGTTCTCGGGCCGTCGCTCCAGGCATGTCTGGAGGTAGCCGGCGGCTTCGGCGACCCGACCCAGGCCGTAACAGATGCCCGCCGCGCGATAGCGTCCCCAGTAGGAATCGGGGCGCAGTGATAGCGAGTTGAACGTAATGGAGCAACGCCCGCTCGGCCTCGCGGCGTTGTGCCGGGGGCGTGTCGCCGCCCTGGGGCTCGCACTCGATCACGAAACCGAGCAGGTGCTCGTCGAGCCAGGCGGGAGCGGATTCCGGCGAGGGCCGGGCCGGGGCCTTGGCGAGGCCGGCCCCGAGCTTGGCCAGCAGCCGATTCCTGAGCGGCTCGAAGGCCCGGATCGTGGTGGGGCCGGCCCCGCTGACGCTGTCGAGGATCTTCAGCGCACGCCCCCAGTCTCCCGGCGAGTTCGGCCGATGATCCAGGCTCAGGCAATATCGGTAGGCGCGCTCCATGATCCAGACCTCGAGATCCTCGCGGTCTGCCGCGGGGAGGCGGCGCACATCATCGCGACGTCGCCAATCTCCCGTGCCCGGGACACCGCTCGGATTGAGGATCTCATAATGCTTCAAGACGCGTCGTGCCAGCTCGATCGCCTGCCGATCGTCGGGCTTGAGGAAGCGTACGTTCTGGGGCCGCTGAAATCCCAATGCCTCGATGTCGTCCCAGAACTGGCTCACCTTGTCCACCGCGTTCTGGTATCGGATGAGATTCGACTCGCGCAGGAAGATGGCCGTCGCGACGAGGGTCACGGCCAGCAGGGACGCGGCCGCGACGATCAGCGCCGGCCGCTGGCGGCGCAGCCATCGCGGGACGGTCAGCCCCCAGAACGGCTCATCGGTGTAGGCCAGGGTCCGGTCGGTGCGCCATCGGTCGAGGTCCTCGGCCAGCTCGAGGGAGCGGCCGTAACGGCGGGACGGATCGGGGTCGAGGCACCGCTCGAGGATCGCCTTGAGGCCCGGCGCGATGGCGCGGCTGCCGGCGACCTCCGAGTCGCGGACGATCGATCGGGCGCTCCGCTCGCGGGACGAGGCGTAGGCCCGCGCCGCCGATCGCTTGAGCATGCCCCGCGATCCCGGGCCCTGGCCGTCCGGGACCTTGATCGCGACGGGAGGCCGGCCCGTCATCGCCTCGAGCAGGACCATGCCCAGCGAATACAGGTCGGCCAGGTGCGGCGCCCCATCGGTCGGCGAGGGGGTCCGATCGGGGCCCGCGATGTTGACGTCGAGGGGCCGATCGGCCGATGCCAGGGCGCGGAGCCGCTCCGGGGCCATGTAGGCGAGCGTCCCGCCCGGGTCGACGCCGCGGCCCGGGTCGTCGACCGCCAGGGCGCCGTCGCGGGCGAGGTTGAAGTCCAGCAGCATGGGATTGCCGTCGGCCGACAGGAGGATGTTCGACGGCTTGACGTCGCCGTGGGCGATCTCGCGGGCGAAGGCGTGGTCGAGGGCCTCGGCCAGCCGGGCGACGACCCAGGCGATCGCCCGGTCGTAGGACAGCCGCGCGAGGATCTCGCGCGCCGGCTGCCGATCGTGCTCGCCGGGATACTCCGGCGCCGACGCTCGGTCGAGGTCCTCGAGTAGTTCGCGGCCGGTTCGTGCCGCACGGGGTCGCCGCCGGCCCACGTCCAGGACGGCCCCCAGCGTCGCGCCGCCGAAGAACGGCATGCAGATCAACTGGAACGCACCGTCGTTGACCAGGTATTGCTGGAGGATCTTGACGATGTGGGCGTGCTGCGCCCGGGCGAGCAGCCAGGGCTCGCGGGTGACCCGCGTCGAGACCTTGACCACGACGAGGCGATTCTCCAGGTCCGCCTCCTCGGCGAGGAAGACCCGGGCGAAGCTGCCCCGACCCAGCTCGCGACGCAACACGTAGGGCCCGATCGAGTCGCCGGCCTCGGGCAAGGCCGCCTCGCCGTCGGTCGGCTGGAACCATCGGCCGAGCATCGAGGTCGGGCACTCGCCGTGCAGGTGCAGCAGCCGCTCGAGGGCCTCGCGCTGCCCCGGGAATCGGGCGAGATAATGGGAGGGGTCCGGGCCCTGGCCGTCGGCCTCGGCCAGGCAAAACTCCCGGTAGATCAGCTCGACGGCCCCGTCGGAATCGGACGGGTCGAGGTGGGACAAGTAGTCCTCGGCCGCTGGCGCGTCGCCGCGCTCCCACGCCTGCGTGAACATGTCGATCACCGGCAAGATCGCCGACCGTCGCGAGTCGGTCCACGAGCCGGACAACCCGGCCGAATCGACCCGTCGCGAACCGGACGGCAACTCGTTCGGCGCCGTCGCGCCCGGTCGGGGCCTCCAGGATCGCGAGGCGATCGCGAGGGCCAACCCGCCGTTGTGCGCGAAGTCCGTACCCCATGGGGATTCCCGGTTCATGGTCGTGCCTCCATTCGTGACCGCAACGACTCGATGATCCGACGGACCGAGCGTTCGTTGATCCCGACCCGAGCCGCGATCTCGTCGAAGGTCAGGCCCTGGCGGCGGAGCGTCACCACCGCGACCTCGATCGGGCCGCGGCCGGCGAGCAACTGCGCCAGCCGGTCGCGCTCCTGGGCCTCGTCGCTGGGCGAGGGATCCGGCGAGATCACGTCGCGCAGGACGTCGCGGTCGCCCCGGCGGATGTACAGGCTCTGCTCGCGGGTCACGTTGTACTTCTCGGTCCGGGTCAACCGGCGATGCTGCTCCTGCACCTTGTTCCGGACGACACCGGCCAGGAACTTGCGGAGATGCTCGGCGTTGTCGAAGTCCCGCGGCTGGTCGCGAAGGTCCAGGAAGAAGCTCTTCCACACCGCCTGTACGAAATCCACCGAGTCGTACTGGGTCCGGAGCCTCCTCGGCAACCGGGCGCGGACCATCATCTGGACCTCTCGCTCGAACCGGGCCAGGAAGTCGCGGATCGCCGCCGGATCTTCCGATTGGGCCCGACTCATCAGTTCGGCGAAGTCGTCATCATGACTCATGACCACTCCCCTCCATTCGATGATTCTTCGGCTTGCGACGAGGAGATTCCGATTTCCCGATTACTCAAGGTGTTCCGCCACGGGCATCATCGCCGTCTGCCGCCATCCGTGTTGTCCGCGTCTGGTATGGCTACGTCTCGTCAACTTCGATCGGTCATTTTTATTAAACCCATCTCGCGATCCGCTCGCCAGATCATTATCGGGGAAAAATGCCTCGAAAAGCGACTTCGCCGGGTCTTATTAAGGGTCCAGATGGGAAAGATGGAACGAATTCGAGGGAAGGGCACGACCGTGGGGGAAATGCTCGATCGGGTTTCCATCCCGGGGCGGTGCCTGATCGGGTGACTCCGACCGTGATCGGCCGGTTCGGAGATGACGATCCATTCCGAATACGGGTCATCGACTGATCTTCTTTTGTTGTATGCGATAAAGGCTGATTTTCGAAGGCCGTGTCACATGTCCTAAGATTGTAAGGGGCGTTGCTTCGCCTCCTGGAAACTCGATCCATCGTCGGCTCGGGTGTAGGGAGGGCCTCCCCGAAGGCGGTCCGCCAGCGTGAGGGTATCCATTTTCTTATTTTGCGCCGTGAGAGTGGCAAGGGCGCCTTTCCCAAAAAGAATTCAGAAAAAGTCGCCGGATTCGGGCGGGGATCGCAACTCCTCATTCACGAGGCTCACCGTTCCAGGGCGGGAGTGAGGCAACGGCGACGAGTGCGTTGTCTCCGGAGCTATGAGTCGAAGGTGCATCGAAGGAAAGGAATTCCTATCTCCCACGGATCCGAGCCGGCATGTGGAACTCACAGGACGTGGGGCCGGCGTCGTGGTCAAACCCCAATCGAAGGCGCACGCGTAACGGGAGTTTATGCCATGAGTTGCATCCAGGCGAAGGAATGCGGTGTCCCCACGGGTCTCCAGCTCTATCTCATGGAGATCAAGGACGACGCATTGTTGACGGCGACGGAGGAGTGCGAGCTGGCCGAGGCGATCGCCCGAGGGGACAAGGCCGCGAGGACGCGGATGATCCAGGCCAACCTGCGGCTGGTGGTCAAGATCGCGCGGGATTACGTGGGGCGGGGCATCGTGCTCGACGACCTGATCGGCGAGGGGAACCTGGGGCTGATCCGCGCCGCCGAGGAGTTCGACCCGCGGTTCGGGACGCGGTTCAGCACCTATGCGAGTTACTGGATCAAGCAGGCGATCCGCCACGCGCTGATCAACACGACCTCGACGATCCGCCTGCCGGCGCACATGGTGGGCCTGCTGACGAAGTGGCGTCGGGCCGAGCGGGCGCTGAGCCGGGAAGCGGGCCGGGCGGCGACTTTCGACGAGATCGCCGCGTCGCTGCGGCTGACCGACGCCCAGAAGGTCCTGGTCTCCCGGGCCCTGCAGGCCCGCCAGCTCAAGCTCGAGGGCGGCATGAGCGGCGACGCCAACCACTGGTCGCCCGACGAATCGATCGATCGGCATGCGACGCCCGACTCGCTGCTCGAGGCCGACGACGAGCGCGACATCCTCTTGCGACGACTCGACCGCCTCGACGACCGCGAGCGCGCCATCCTGTCGCTGCGGTATGGCCTGGAAGGCGAGCTGCCGCTGACGCTCAAGGAGATCGGCCGACGCCTGGGAGTGACGCGGGAGTGGGTGCGGAAGATCGAGATCCGCGCCGTGCGCAAGCTCGACGACCGGGCCAATGCGCCCGTCGGCACGACCGGGACCTCTCGCCGCGGCCGGCCCCCGGCCGTCGGCTCGACCCCGACCGCCCCGGCGAAGGCCCGCCCCGGCGTGAGGCGAAATACGGTCCCGCCGCGGGCGGCGCTGACCCCCGCGACGGGCCGATGATCGGTCGCCCCTTGCGTCATCCCGACCCGCGGTGATCCAATCGGACCGTCGGGGGAGTGGGAGGACGATGTAAAGACCCGGCCGCGACGCGGTCGGGCAGGGGGGACGTGGCGGCCGATGAGGCGATCGAGGTGGGGCCGGGTGCGGACGGAGTGGTTTCCCGCGTGCCTGATCGCGATGGTCTCGGCCGTATCGACGTGCGGCAACGCAACCTGGACGGCCCCTCCGCGGTTCGACGGCGCGGGCTATGCCGTGCTGGCCCGGTCGTGGTTGTCCGGCCAGGGATACCGGGCCATCGATCATCCCGATCGCCCGAAGCACGCCCACTTCCCGCCCGGATATCCGGCGCTGCTGGCCGCGACCTGGCGCCTCACCGGCGAGTCGGCGACGGCCGCGCATATCGTCTCGGTCCTCTGCACGACGGGGGCGACCCTGTCGGCGTGGCTGTGGTTCCGTCGCATGATGTCCGGGCCGTCGGCGACGCTCCTGGGGCTGGCGCTGGCCGTCAACTGGATGTGGGCCCGGACCGGCGGTGCGATCCAGTCCGAGCCGCTCTATATGTTGCTGTGTCAATTGACGATCCTCTGGGAGTGGGGAGTGGGGAGTGGGGAGAGGGGAGTGGGAAGAGGGGAGTGTGGAGTGGGGGGGCGAACGGCGTCTCGGAGCCGCAACGCGATCGTGCTGGGCGTGCTGCTGGCCTCCTGCCTGCTGACCCGCCATGCGGCGATCGGCCTGGCCGCGGCGGTGCTGGTCGACCTGGGAATCCGCCGACGATGGCGGGATGTGCTGTCGGTCGCGACGATCGTCCTGCTGCTGATTTCCCCATGGCTGGCGTGGCTGGCGACGATCGGCCCCGAGGGCCGGACGCAGGCCGGGCTGCTCGTGCAGGGGGACGGGACGTGGTCCGATCGGATCATCGGCCAACTGGTCTTCTACGCGAGGCGGATCCCCGACCAGCTCACGGGCCCCTTCGTGGAGGTCGGGACGGTCTTCCGACGATCGCCGGTGGTGTCGCTGGCCGCCGACGGCTGGGCGATGGCGGCCTCGGCGGTGATCGTCGGCGGATGGGGCCTGACCTTGCTCCGGCCGCGCCGACGCCTGGCCGGGCTGATCGCGATCGGCACGATGCTGATCTTGCTGGCCTGGCCGTTTACCGAGGCCGGCCGGTTCCTGGTCCCGCTGATCCCCTGCATCCTGATCGGTGCGGTCGAGGGGCTGACGACCGTCCTGGGCTGGCTCGACCGTTGGGCGTGGCGCGTGATGGGTGGCGGGTGGCGGGAAAGACCGACCCCACCGTTGCCCACGACCGTCCCGCCACCCGCCACCCGCCACCCGCCACCCGCCACGCGGCCGGGTCGTCGCCGATTGGTCGCGGCGGGGCTGATACTCGCGATCTCGCTGCCGTATTCGGCCTACATGCTGGTGAAGGGCCGCGCGCGGGCGATGGAGGCGTCTCAAGGCGACTTCGACGCGGCTTGTGCCTGGCTCGCCGGTCGAGCGGGTCGTCCCGGTCCGGTACTGACGCGACACCCAGGCGAAGTCTTCTGGCAGACCGGCCGCGAGGCGCTCGAGGTCCCCACGTCGGAGCGGCCCGGGGATCTCGACGCCGACGCCGACGCGATCGCGCGGACGATCGCCCGATACCGGGTCGCCTACCTGCTGGTCAACCGGGAGCGATACGCCCTGGCCCCGCCCAGCCCCCTGGCCCGGTTCGTCACCGAGCACCCGGAGCGGGTCCGCAAGGTCTGGGACCGCGAGGCCGACGGGTTGGCGGTGGCCATTTATGAGGTCGATGAGTGAGGGAGCGGGGTGGGTTGCCGGACACCGGACACGCGTCCTGGCCATTACGCTGGTTTGCTCTCGAGAGCAATCGGTTGAAGGGTTCCCATCGTCCCGCTCGCGGTTCTCAGCCCGGAAATCAGGCTGTCCGACATGCCCTCGGGGGCCAAGGACGTGAGAGCGATGGGTCATGGGATTTCGATCATGAGATGGGCCGGGCACATCGGTGCGTTCGTTGCTCTCCGATGAGGGCTGATCGCGGACGAATTTGCGCAAGACGCCTTATTAAATAGAATACCACAGGCTTTCAAATCCATTAACGCACTTGCGGCGGGACGGCGTCGTTTTTCGGCGCAAATTCAGCTATATTAAGAAGATAGAAAATCCAAGAAAATTCTGGATTTCTTTATGGACTTCGTCCCGATGCGCGGTCGCCCGACTACGCTCGCATGGCCCGCGAGATCGATCCCGATACGGACCGGGCCAGGCACATGATCCGGTTCCTCAAGGAGCATGGGACGGTGATCGACGCGACGCTCGCGATCTACGAGTTGGGGGAAGATTATCGAAGATTTGCACTTCGTGATCGTGACGGCCTGATCATAGCAGCCGGACGAAAGGCAACTGTTTGTCGTGGCCGCTTCGAGACCGAGCCGAAGAGCGGGACGACCTCGGGGTCGCCCCGGTCGCATCGTCGCTTACTGCGCGTTCTGTGGGATCGACCAGAGGAAATCGACGGTCAGCGTGCCGCGGAAACGCGGGTCGTCCAGGCTGATGTAGCGATCGCCCGTGTAGTTGGGAGCCCAGGGCAAACTGGCCGGGTTGAAATTCGCGCTGCCATGGCAGCTCATGCAGTTGGTCTGCACGCCGAACGCATTGGCGACGACCTTCCCTTGCGAATAGCCGGGCTTGGAGTTGACCAACGTGTCGGGCCCGAACCCCGCTTCGAGCCACGGATTGTACGTGTAGAGCGACTCGCCTACGTTCGACCCGCCCACATATGGCTGGGAAGGCGCTTCCGTCGTGTAGGCGATGGACATCTCGTAGTTCGCGGGTGCGCCCGTCAGATGCTGGGGGCGAGCCGCGACGATTGCGGCCGAACTGGGCGCCGTGCCCACTGTCGGGGTCGGGCTCCACCAGAACGTCTGCCACCCCCAGCGCGTGATTTCCCTCGTGGTCACGTGCATCCCCAGGAGGATCGCGTAATCGCCGGCTGCGGCATCCGAGGTGGCCCCGGACGCATTTTCGGCGGCGGCGTCCTTTGCGTTCATCTTGAAATTGATGAGGCTCGATACGGGGTAGGTCGTCGCGTCGGTCCGAGTGGTGCCGTCTCGTTGCGCGGGAGGAGTCATGTTGACATCCCCTCTGCCGGCACCACCATTCTGGATGTCGATCCAGACCACGCCGGGCCACTGATCCGAGCCGAATTCCCTCACGGGCGTGGGTGGGCCCGGCCAGACGGGGAGCGGGAAATAACGGCCGCCCACCAGTTGGCTCTTGGTGAGGACCTGGAAGACCGGCTTGAGAGCGACGGCCGTGTTGGGAAACGGCGGGATCGCATTCGCGCCGTTGATGAGGAGACTCGTGAGTGTCGCCTGGGAGAGCAACTGTTGCGACTGGATATGATCGGCTGCGGAAGGGTCATACTTCACGAAACCCGTGATCCGCGTGACCGGAGGTTGAGCGGCGCGAACGCCGGCAGTCGCACTGATCTTGGCTTTCAGCGCGGCACCGTGCCGCAACTGATTAAACGGCCTCAGTGGGCTACGCTCGCGTGGCTTATCCGCGGCTTGCTTCAAAGTGGAGACCCCTGTCGCGGTCAGCTCCTGGGGGGTATACCACGTCTCGAACACACGGATCTTCTGACCCTCGATCACCTGATCGGTGTCGCTCGTCAGCGCGGTCCAGATCCCCCAGCCGTGCAAATTGAGGTTGTGCGCGGCCTGTCGCGCGATCGCCGCTTGTTGTTGAGGACTTGCATTGCCGGGGATCGGCGGGTTGATGAAGTTGAGGATCGTCGATTCCATCTCCGGGAAATGATATCCCGGGATCTGAGGATCGGGCATCGGCACCGCTTTGATCTGGGCCTCAGCCCAAGGGGTGGTCAGGGCCATCCCGACCGTCACGAAAATCGCCGCAAGAAGACTCCGCATGACGTCAGACTCCCAGGAAACATAGGGATGTTAACCGACAGATTGCCTCGATGTGCACCATCCCAACCGAGCTCGATGGGGCGGGTCTGACCGGATCGAGGGGCTACCCTATCCTATTCAGGATGGTGCGGCTGTTCGCGAGATGGCCGCGTCTCGGGACGGCCTCAAGGTGCCATGACCTGCGTCTGCTGTCGCGCGACGGCGACCCAGTTCTTGCCTTGAACCTGGAATGTGTCCATGAAGCGGTAATCACCGTTGATGTCGCGATCACCGACCTTCCCCACGACCGTCGCGAGGCTGCTGGCGACGGCGGCCCCGTCCCAAACGTTCAACTGAACGCCTTTGATCTGGACCGAGGTCACCTTCAATTTCCCGGTCTTGAAGTCGTCGAGATGCTGCTGTCTCGTCTGGAGGATCCCGCCGGCCCCGACGAATAGGAATCCGTCACCCAGGAATTTCCCGATCTGGTCCGGATTATTCGTGGTCGCGGCGACGGCCCACGCGGTTTCGAGTTGCGTCAGGACTTGATTCGGGTCGTTCTGAGCGGGAGTGCCGGCATCCTTGCGGACCGCGATGAACGACGCCACCATGCCGGCTTTCGCCTGCCCGTCCGAGTGGGTCACGTCTCGCACAAGCGTGCCGACGATCGCCGGACGTTGGTTGACCCCGTTGGGCCAGGCCGGGGCGACGAAACCGAGATAGTCGTAGATCCAGGGCTTGCCGTTCTCGATCGTGCCAGCGGTGGCGCCGACGCCCTGAAACCTCGCCGTGAACGGATTGCCGTACGTGAGAGTCCCTTTGAGGGCAAGATAATCGGTGCCGAAGCTGAGCCGGCCCACGATCTGTCCGAAGGGGGCCTCTTCGAACTTCACGTCCGCCAGGGCGAACTCGAGATTGCCGAATGGCGTGTTCGGATCGGGATCGTTGACAAGACTGCGATATGTCCACGCACCCAGCAAAGGGTTCGGACCCTGTTTCTCGACGGCGACGACCCCCGGCGCAAGGCCGCCTACACTTGCGACACCCAGGCACGCGCCCAAGCCCAGAGCTTTCCGACGTGACACGCTTTGCATGACCAGAACTCCCTCGAAAAAGGGCCGGCGCGACCATTCAAGCGGTCAGATCCCGCCAAACACGACGAGGCGAGATCGCGTCGGCTCTGCCGTCTTTGAGCCGATTCGAGACCTGTGCCGTTACAGGAGATATCAGAAATGAGGGATTTGCCCCGAAAGCTTCCGGGGGAAATTGCACGGAAATCCTTGATTACTCTTCTTGGTAAAGTCTAAGGATTGTTTCGTGTGCCTGATACCTCCCGCGCCGACTTTGTCGCCTTGGCTGGCGATACGCTAGGAAGAAATGATGAGCCTGTGACAGGAAAACCGAGCCGAATCGGTGGACATCTTGCCATCAGCCGGCGCGTCTCCTGGGGTCAGGAAGGGCTTTAGAACGATTCACGAACGACGAAGTATTGATGACCGTCACGGCGTCTGAAGTCACTGGGTTATCACAACTTTGGAATTTGCAACCCCCCCACTTGATTCGTCCACATGCTCCGAGTATTCCCGTCTATGAGGAACCTGAATCGAGTGGCTCGGGAAGTTGTGGCGACGGAGGGCATCCGATGTCTCGAAAACAGGTGGTTCTCTTGATCGGTTCGCTGGCCGCCCTGGCGGCCCCGGGTGGCATGTGCGCGGACGATGATAGCCAGGTCGTCGAGCGCGGGGCATTCCGTCTCCATCTTTACCAGAAGCCGACCGGACGCGAGACCTACGAGATTCGACGCGACGGTGACGGCATGGTGCTCAAGGCCGAGTACGAGAACACCGATCGCGGGACGAAGGAACCCCTGACGGCCATGCTCCGCCTCCGCGGGGACGGGACGCCCGAGCGGTTCCAGGTCAAGGGCAGGACATCACGCTTCACTCAGATCGACAGCGAAGTACGTGTTGAGGGACGGACGGCGACCGTGCGCGAGGGGCAGAAGATCACGCGCCGGCCCGTGCCCGATCGCTTCTTTGTCGCCGGAGGCTTCGGCCCGGTGTCGGTCCAGATGATGCTCGTTCGCGACTGGGAGCGGCAGCACGTCGCGGGCGACCTGGAAACACTGCCCGGCGGCTCGGTGACGATCGAGAAGCGTGGCCGCGATACCGTCGAAGTCGCGGGGAAGCGGTTCGAGCTCGATCGCTATAGCGTGGGCGGGGTCGTCTGGGGCCTGGAGACCCTCTGGCTCGATCGCGATCGGCACCTCATCGCCGCGATCACCGTTGACGCCGAGTACAACCGCTTCGAGGCGATCCGCGAGGGCTTCGAGCCGGCCTTGCCGACCTTCGTGGCCCAGGCGGCCCGGGACGGCATGGCCGTGCTGGCCCAGCTCGCCGACCGCTTCAGCCCGAAGCGGCCCGGTCCGCTGGCGATCCGCGGCGCGACCCTGATCGATGGCACGGGCGTCGCGCCGGTGGAGGATTCGGTCGTGATCGTGGAGGGCGACCGGATCGTCGCCGCCGGTCCTGGGGCACGGATCGCGATCCCGCCCGGGGCGCGGATCCTCGAGGCCCGGGGGATGGCGCTCCTCCCGGGACTCTGGGAGATGCACGCCCACTTCACGCAGGTCGAATGGGGACCCATCTACCTGGCCGCCGGCGTGACCACGGCCAGGGACTGCGCCAACGAATTCGAGTTCATCACGGCCGCCCGGGATGCCATCGCCTCGGCGCGAGGGCTCGGCCCGAGGCTGCTCCCGGCCGGCTTCATCGATGGGGAGGGGCCGAGGAGCATCGGTGTTGACACCGCCTCGACGCCCGAGCAAGCCCTGGCCTTGACCCGGCGCCACGCCGACGCGGGATTCCCTCAGATCAAGATCTATAGCTCGCTCAAGCCCGAACTCGTCGCCATCATCGCCCGGGAAGCTCACCGGCGCGGGATGACCGTGACCGGCCACATCCCCGATGGGATGGACCTGCGCGGTGCCGTCGAGGCCGGCATGGACCAGATCAACCACATCACCTATGTCACCAGGAACATGAGGGACCAGGGACCGGAGGGATCGTCGAAGCGATCCGATTCGGTCGACTTCGGCGCATGGCCCGCGAGATCGATCCCGATTCGGACCGGGCCAGGGAGATGATCGGGTTCCTCAAGGAGCATGGGACAGTGATCGACCCGACGCTCGCGATCTACGAGCTATCGCTGGGCGCTCGGGGTCGTCTGCCGGAGCCGGGTCTCGCCAAGGTCGCCCCGGAGTTGAGCGGTCCGCTCAACTCGATGGGCGTCCCACCCGACCAGGAGCGGGACGCCGAGGCACTCTTCCGAAAGTACCTCCGGGTGGTGGGAGCGCTCCACAAAGCGGGCGTGCCGATCGTCGCGGGGACGGACCAGTCGGTCCCCGGCCACAGCCTCCATCGGGAGCTGGAACTCTATACCCAGGCGGGAATGACACCCATGGAGGCGATCCAGTCGGCCACGATCGTGCCGGCACGTGCGATGAAGCTGGATCGGGAGTCGGGAACGATCGAACCCGGCAAGCGGGCGGACCTCGTCCTCGTCGCGGGCCGGCCCGACCGCAATATCTCCGACATCCGCAAAGTCCAGATCGTGATCGCGGCCGGACGTGCGTTCGATTGTGCGGAACTCTGGAGGAGCGTCGGTTTCCAACCCTGATCGATCGGCTGAAGGAAAAGGGTCAGGAGCAAAGAGCTGGAATCGGTTCCTGACCTTGACGTGATCCGGGAAGACCGGAAGGAATGGGCGGTTACTTTTAATACGTCTGACCTCTCGCATCGGACTCCTCGCGTCGTCACCTCCCTACCCGACCCTCACGAGTCCTACCTGAACCCGCGCGTCGGAGTCTCCAAGGTTTGACCTCGACTCTCCACCGCAGGGGACCGGAACGTGCATATGATGAGTGGTCGGGTCGAGTGGGCGGCCAAGAGGTTTTGGGCGCCAAGGTTCTTTGAGCGTCGCCCGGAGCCTCTCGCATCAAAGTTGAATCGCAGGCGGTATGAGATCTACCTGAACCACATTTCCCTTGTTATCAAAGATTAAGCTGCACTGACCGCAGGGTGCGCCGTCAGCTAACATCATGGCCGACAGGTGAGTCCGTAGAATAACTCGACTCTCGGGGAGCGGTTCACGAATACCCGATTTCGAGGCCCAATTCAGCCTTGGTGTGCACGTCGAGACAATCTGATTCGCGTGTCCAGATATGTGGTCAATAGCGGCTGGTCTTGGAAGCTTATGGCGATGTTGGGGGGCGATAGCTGCGATAGTCTTCCCTCCTACCGCGAAGCATCTCCAAAGCTCTTCACAGTATCCGTTCTCGGATCCATGATGGCTGACCTTGACCATTGTCGCTTTTAGGTTTGCTTCCCCGTATTCTCTGAGAACCTCCTTCCATCCGGCTTCTTCCAAATCACCGCCGAGGATAATCGTCGTGTCTCCGTAGCTGATCTTAAGAACTACGGAGACTTCATTATGATCTGAATTTTTCAACTCCTTGGCAATTTGTTCATCCGGTCCAATGCAGTTGAGGATTGCATTTTCGTATCTTGTGACTTGAGTGCCGCTCGGAGCGAGGCATTCTATCTTCAAGTCTTTTGCTTCATCTCGAGGGAGGGGATAGAGCGTTTTCAGAGAGGTGAGCGGATTCGGTCTCATCGCGCCACCCTTCGACGCGACCTCTGCCAGCTTTAGGATGTCAAAAAGCTCTTTCGAGCTTCTTGTCAATTCGAGCGCCTTGGGAGCGTTCCATTTCTGTAGGCTCACGCGGCGATCCCCACGTCGTTTGTAAGTGCTTGCCTCTCAAGATGGTTCCATCGCCCGGCCTTGTAGTACGATCGCAATAAGAGGACGGCCTCCGCACTCGTCTTATGCCAGTAGATGCTCGGCCCCTTCAACCGCAGGTTCACCACACGGCGAATCGCACTCTCGATCGCACCACTGCCGATCGGCAACTTCAACCCCGCCACCCGCGCGTAGTCCATCCGACCTTTGCCGATGTTCCGTTTGAAGTAGTCTCGCTCCCGTCTCAATGCCTGGCCGGGGCGGGAACCACACGCGGTATCGATCGCGGCTTGCACCTCCTCGACCTTTCCTTTGAGTAGGTCTCGCCGCTGGCGACCGATCCACGCTTGACGCTCCGACGCCGTCCAGCGGCGCTGTAAGGCCGCGATCTTGCCCAGATGCTCCACCGCATGATAGAAGTCCACTAACTCGCTGACCTGTTCCGGTTTGACCCCCAACCGCCGCAGCAGCGCCCCGACCCGATTCCAGATCCAACGGGCCCCATCGGCGACGAACAGGACCTGGTCCGCTGTGGTGATCTGCAATTCGCGCAGATAGAACTCCATCAATTTGAAGATCGCGTCGGGACCGCCCAGGGTCCCATCGATGACCGCGAGGAAGTCCCGGTCCATCTCCCCCTTCTCATCGACCACGTAGATGATCAGCAATTTCGGCTCGCGCCAGTCGGTGCGATAGCGGTTGCGCCCCTTGGCCGTCTTGGGACCGCGCTTGGTCGTGCGAATCCGAATCCGACCGCCGTCGGTGGAGAGGACGGCGCGACGGCCCGCGACGCTCTCTCCCCAGTTCAAGTTCCCCCCGCGCTGAGCGGCACGGGCCCGCATGGCGAACCGATAAGCGATCGCCCGAATGGTCTTGAGGTCCAGCGGTTGCCCGCGATCGGATAGGACCCGCTCGACTTCTTCCAACGAACCGAGCATCGCCACCAACTTGCTGACCTCCGAGGAGATCGCCGCCGTGCAGCGGTCATGCACGCCCCAGATCAGGAGCATCGGGTACATCCCTTTACCGGCCTTGCCGCGTTCGCAGTTGCGACTGAAGTAGGGTGCCCGGACGATGATCGGGCCGCACGCGGTCCGAAGCGTGACATCGCGTCGGCCTTGATCCTTGATCGTGTGGCCCGCCCCTTGAGCGAAGGAGCGGGCCTGGCGGCGGTTCTCCGAATCGTCGAGGGCGGCTTGCGTCGCCTCGGCCACGAGGAGGGCCGCCAGTTGGTTGGTCAGTGCCGCGATCGCACGCTCCAAGGACTCGAAGTCTTTGGCCGTACGGATCACGCGCCCATCGCGGCGTTTGGTCTCGATCTGCTGCTGGACATCCCGGATCTCGGCCCGAATCTCCGCAAGACGATCGCGCGGTTGCTCCGCAGTCTTCTCGGCCTTTCGCCTTGGGCCGGGTTTGCGCTTGCCGCATGGTCGTTCCCCTTGCCACGGGTGTAGGAAAACGACGATTATTGGCGAGGGTGTAGGAGAAGAGAAACCCCCTCCACGGCACCGATTCTTTCGGAATGCTCCCAGCGCCTTTGCCCCAACCGTCTCTTTTGCTCGAAGCTTGTTGTATTGCATGAGCTTGGCGATATGAGGAGGCGACAGACACCCAAACCGCCAAAATTCGGCAGGCTTGAACTCTTCGATGAGCTTAACCATGCCCAGAAAATGATCGTCATGGGCGTGTGTGAGACACACAAACAGGAGTGTCTTCACGCCCCTGCTGCGAAGGAACTGGATGGTTGGGTTCTTGTCTGGCTCGTCCGGAGCATCGGTGTAACAGTCCACGACGCCCCATTGGTTGTCGGGAAGCTTGATTACGATGCCTTCGCCCTTGCTACCGCCGAGCAGATGAACTTCGAGCTTGGAGGCGTCAATACTTGATAACGGAGTCGTCGTCACCTGGGAAAGCCTCGCGCATTTCTTTTGCGATGGCGCGAGCCTCCTCATCCGTTACCTTCACTTTTGGTAGCGGAACGAAGCGAACGCGACCCCCATCGCCACCCTTAACGGTTTCACAGAGGAAACGGGTTTGCTCGCGGATGCCCATCGCGAGGAGTTCCGACGCGGAATACTCCCCGTAGAACACGTCACCATTCTCACGGCTTTCCAGAGTAACGTAAGCGGTGTCACCGTCAATGGAGTCGACATAACCGTCAAACGATTCGAGCACGGTCTTTGCCTGCGAAAGAGCCGCGACGCGAGATTGAAACGCATGAATCACATGAAGCACATTCTTCAACTTCGCTGTGATATCAGCTTGCGTGTCATCCAAGGTGCCCATCTGCGTTGTCTCTAGCATCTGCTTAACCTGCTCCAGAATCTCATCCAGAGAGGAAATTTGGACTGAAGGCTTTGCTTGCTCAAGAGGGGCTCTCTTGGCCTCGGTCCTTTTGATGCTCCGCGTCGCTCTCGACCGTCGGTTAACGTCGCGATAGCGATGATGATGCAGAAACCTTCCAATGTTGAATTGGAGGCCGTCGCTGCTCGGAAGATTCTCGGACTCTCGAAAGAGGTCTTTGGAACGGACGGGGAGAGGAAGCGTCTCGTCTTCTTCATTGAAACACGACGCTCCGTACCCCAGACCTTCGACACGAAAGTCGTGCACCCAACGAACGCGATCCTGAGTCTTGAACCCAGGCAAGGGGCCGCGAGCCAGAGACGATTCAGCGAGGCTCATAGTCTTCACTCCCGGAAATCGTCACGCGAAGCGGAAGTGATGCAATCGTGTCGCGAGCGAGAGCACCCTTCTTGAGGGCTCGATCGCACTGATCTCGAAGAATCTTGATATCCGCTTGATTCATCGCGATACTCAGGCCGTGATTGCCTTCTGTATTGTCGTAACTCAGACGAAGCGTGAACGAAACAACAGCCCCTTCGATCTTGGTTACGTCGTTATCAAAAACTGGCCTAATGTCCGTCACGATTCGGGAAGCTTGCAGGAGGTTCGCATAATCATAGGAC
Source organism: uncultured Planctomycetota bacterium (assembly GCA_963777695.1). GTDB lineage: Bacteria > Planctomycetota > Planctomycetia > Isosphaerales > Isosphaeraceae > CAVZRC01. The sequence continues at coordinate 1,461,975 of CAVZRC010000004.1, read as the reverse complement.
AAGTCCAAAGCCTTGGCTGTCGTCTCGACTTTGTTTGACGAGATAAGGCGTCGGAAAGTCGGTTCAAGGTCTTTCCATTTCGCAAGCGACGTGCCATCCCACGGGGTATTCGCCGTCTTAAGACCACCCCGAATGCCCTCAATCACTGCATCCGCTCCCAACTTTCTCCTTCGTTGTAAGCTCGCGAGTGAGAGTGCTTGGCGAAGAATGCTATCCACGACTGCCGGGTTGTCATGGATGACTTCTTGAATGATGGCTTGGAGTTCCGCGGGCGCGAGTGGGCCTGGATCAAGTTCATCAATACGGTCAACAACCGCACCGAGGATCTCAGGGCCAAGGTCAAGGATCGCCCTCAAATCAGCAATCTGTGATTTGTTTAAATGTATTTGAATAGCCATTGTGCCCGAAAGCTCGGCATGGTCGGCAGTTTCTGCTTAGTCGTCCCAGAACCGCGTGTTTGCCCCAAGTGCCCAGACTGGGATGAATTATACTATACGTTTAGGGTAACGGCCGGCCGGCCGGCCGGCAAGGCAGGACTGGGAGAACGATTCGAATCCTCAACGTCGATGAAGAGCTAGGAAAACCAGAGCGGCTAACGTTGGCGCTCGGCTGTCCACGTATCCCAAAAAAATCAACAGGGCCCCGCAATGTCTATGTGCTACGACCTATTCAGTTGGACATCAGCAGCCACCTAACGGTTCGGAGCCACTTCTCAAGCGACAGCGAGAAGGCGATCCTGAAGCGGCTGCTGGCTGATCAGCGACAATTCGAAATTCCCTCCTTTCTCACCTTCCTGTTCACTACTGAAAATACGCTCCTTTCTCGCTTCTCCGTTCACTATGCAGTCTCTTCCTGAGTCAGGAGGCAACCACCATGAAAACGGACCGTCAAGTTCTCAAGCTTCGCCAGCTTCTCGGCCGAGAGATGCCGCTCTCCCGTGCGGCTTGGAAGGTGGACATGGACGCCAAGACCGCTCGAACGTACAGGTATACTATTCTTTTGTCCAGTAAATCGCCGGCCCTAAGATCCTGGCAGAGCCGGGAGGATCCGTTCCAGGAGGTCCGGCCCGAACTAGGGGCACGAAGGGGTCGGACTTCGTGTGCGCCGTGGAAAGGTGTTGGTCTTCAGTGGGTGCAACTCCCACCTGGCAACTGGGTCGCTCCAGCCAGTAGCTATCGGAGCGGCGGTGGAGGTAACGAAACCGTCGGAGCCTTCGAGACAATGTGTCGCCTAGGCGATGCAGCGAGCAGGCAGGCCGTAACGCGAGTGAACGTCGAGCAGGCCTCGAAACGACCAATGTGGACGCCGACCTTGCACTAAGATGGGGAAGGCCGCAGCCGCTGGCGAGCAATGTAAACGGCTGGAATACGCTGTTTCACGAGCGATCCGACCCAGTGGGCCACCGGGGTAATGACGACGGCATGTCTGTACACGGGGATCAACGCAACACGGGAAGCCCCAAGCGGTGAGGGCGTGTGACCCTCAACCGGACGCCCGCGAGGGATAGGCCGGGCCGCCTGGGGTGGCGGATAGGCCCGTAGTACCATCGACGCCGGGTAACTCCGGTTGAGGGAAGGGGCCTTAGTTCAAGGTCAACGCAACAAGCGGCCGACAGCCGGGAGATTGGCATGGGCCTAATACCTCCGCCGAAGGTTGGGAAGTTGCAGACGGCGTTGCACACCAAAGCGAAGAACTCGCCCGACTATCGATTCTACGCATTGTACGACAAGATTTACCGCCGCGATGTCCTGGGCTTCGCCTACGCTCGCTGCCGTGCCAACGGCGGCGCACCGGGGGTGGATGGCCAGAGTTTCGCCGATATCGAGGCGTGCGGTGTCGATCGCTGGTTGGACGATCTGGCGGAAGAGCTGAGGGACCAGACGTATCAGTCCCTGCCGGTCCGACGTGTGTACATACCCAAAGGGGATGGCAAGCAAAGACCGCTAGGGATTCCGTGCATCCGTGATCGCGTGGTGCAGATGGCTGCTGTGCTGGTCTTGGAGCCGATCTTCGAGGCCGACTTGGAGCCCGAACAACACGCCTATCGCCCGGAGCACAACGCCCTGGACGCCGTTCGCCAAGTGGGACGGCTGGTCAGGAAAGGGCACACCGAGGTGGTGGACGCGGACTTATCCGGATATTTCGATACGATTCCTCACCCCGAGTTGATGAAATCGGTGTCGCGGCGGATCAGCGACGGCCGCGTACTACGGCTGATCAAGATGTGGCTGGAGACGCCGGTGGAAGAGACCGACGGGCAAGGGCATCGCCGTCGAACGACCCGGAACAAAGACCTGGCGATGGGGACCCCACAAGGGTCTCCGATTTCGCCATTGTTGTCGAATATCTACATGCGACGATTTGTGAAGGGATGGAAGACGGGGGGGCATGAGCGACGTCTCGTCGCGCAAATCGTCAACTATGCGGACGACTTCGTCATCTGCTGTCACGGCACAGCCGAAGAGGCCATGGTCGTGATGCGTGGGATGATGTCCCGGCTGAAGCTGACGGTGAACGAGACCAAGACGCGGCTATGCCGCCTTCCGGATGAGACGTTCGACTTCCTGGGCTACACCCTCGGCCGGAACTACGACCGTCGCACAGGCGAGCCCTATGTGGGACCACGTCCGTCGCGGAAGAAGATCGACCGGCTCTGTAGCGAGATCAGTGAACTGACGGAGCGCAAGACGACCTGGCTGGATGTCGAGAAGCAGATTGGTCGGATCAATCGCAAACTGCGCGGCTGGTCCAACTATTTTCGCATCGGAACCGTCAGTCCGGCCTACCGCGCCATCGACAGCCACGCCCGCTTCCGGGTGCGTCAGTGGTTGTGTGCGAAGTTCAAGGTGCCGGGTCAGGGTCGAACACAGTACCCCGACACCTACCTGCACCAGGAGTTGGGACTACACCAACTTCAACGGACGTAGCCACACTGTTTCGTGAGCGAAAGGTGTGAACTCATTTGATGAGAAACGCCTTGTAACGAAAGCTGGATGCGGGAAAACCGCCTGTCCAGTTTGATGAGCGGGGTGTGGAAACGGAGCCTGGTCGATGCGACAGAGCCACCGCGCCACACCTCGACTCTACTTGTTGTTTTCCAGGGAACTCTTTGTCCGGACGTCGCGGAAAAATACGCATCCAGCCCCAAGACCCACAACGGTCGCTTCAGGTTGACGACCGATTCAGCAGTTCTGGCTCACGACTGGTTTCGCGTCTTTTTCATGCCCTCGACGGGTTCCATGTCCGCACCCAACACCTTCGAGGGTTCGTCTGGTCTCTCCATAACGACCAGGGGCGGGCTCGATACGGAAAGGGGTCGATCGATGAGGCGCGGCGTTCGGCCCAATGCTGTGAAGACGTCGGCGATGGTATGGACGGTGAGGTTGGACCCATAACGAAGCATCTTCGTCACGTAAGCCCGGCTCTTACCCAGGCGCGAAGCCAACTCTGCACGGCTCACGCCCTGGTCGTCCATCATGTGCGAGATCACTTCTGTGATCTCCGTCGCCAGGTGCTCACGCTGGAAGTCCCTCATCCTCTCCGGTGAAGCCGCGATCTGTTAGCGTAGATCCATCGCCAATCCCTTCAAGGTCGCCGAACGGGGCTATAACCGGCTAGATATCCGCGAAATGATACCACAACCTCAAGGGTAGCGCCCGGCACTGGTGGCCTTCCCGCAGATCGGTTGGAGGAGGATCGTGGTTTCGGGGTAGTCGATCGGAGCCGGCATCAACGGAGCCTCTCGATGATGGCATTCCACTCGGCATCCGACTCCTCACCCGGCCACTTGCTGAAGAAGGCCGATACCCCGCTCCCGGGGCATTGCGGCTTGAGGAGTTCCCTCGTGTCGAGTTTTCGCTCCCGGGGCGGCGGGATGACCGACCAGAAGCTGGGAAGCCCCTCGCCCGACTCGATGCGGTCGGCGTCGATGCGGAGGAGTCGGCCGGAGGGCCGATAGATCGCCAGTCCTTGCACGAGCACGCGATTCCCGCACAGCGGCCTGATGGCGGCCATGTCGCCCTCGACCAGCACGCCACGCGCACGGGAGTCGTCGTCCAGGAGCAACTCGAAACCCTGGCTGCTCATGCGGATCATGTCAAGGACGCCGACCACCCGGGCACGTTGCGGCCTGGGGATCTCCCGCGTGAGTTGATGAGCATTGGCGATCGTGCGCTCGTCAAGGATCGCGGGCTGCTCCTCGGTATAACGATTCCCCGCGAAAACGGCCCTTTGATAGTCTCGGTCGAACGCCTGACCAAAGCCGCTGATCCGCCTGAGCAACGCGGAGTCGAATCGATCGCTGTCGGCCCTGTGCGCGGAGACGTCGCCGAGGATGTCGCAGAGGAGGTCGAGGCCCGTGTCTTCGGCCGGGGGCCTCGACGGCCAGGACTCCTGTTGTCGATAGAGTTCGTCGGCGCAATCGCCGAGCCGCGGGGCTTCGAAGTGCAGGATGGTCTCGCCCTCGCGACCCCCGTCGATCCCCACGAACCGGATGTCGGATGCCGAGGCCAGCCAGGTCGGCGGTCGGCCCGGAGGGCGGCTGCGGCCGAGGAATCCCATGAGGATCGATTGCCGCACGGCCGGACCGATCAGGCGCAGCATGTTGCCGACGGGGATCGGCGGCGCTTCCCTTCCATACTCGGCGCGTCCGATGAGTCGGATCGTGTGAGGAACGCGATGCATGACGGACCTCCTGGACCGGTCGTCGGCCCGTTCTCGTGGCGACAGCCGGTGAACGCCTGATCTAATTCTGTCAGGTCGGTCCGGTCCGAACAAGGGGATGGAGTTCCCGAGATAACGCATTCGTCCCTTCCACGAGCGCTTTTCTCGCCGTTTCGCCTGTCGTTCCCCTCGCGTCCGCCGCTCGAACATGATCCGCAGTCGCCAGGTTATTTGCGCGGCTTCCGGCTCGCGTGCCTGCCTTGCGATTCCCTCATCCGAGAGGTCACGGCCGGCCAATCGCAAGATGTCGTCGATCACGTCGGAAGCCTGTCGATCCTCGAACTCGGCGAGGCCGGTGAGCAACTCGAACATCAGCATGGTGTCGTTGTCGTACCCCTCCGAATCGGGAACGAACTGGCAGACCGGCTGACCGTTCACCAGCACGTCGGTGGGTTCCTGGAAGGCCAGGAACCCCTTGCGGTCCGGGGGCAATCGCTTCCAGCCGCGATGGAGCAGGTAGGCAACCACGTCCGCCAGTCGCAACGAGCGGTGACGGGGGTCGATCCAGCGAAGATACTGATGCCGCGGATCAATGGACCGCCGTAAGTATTGCATCATGGTATGCTTTCCTTTCTCGGCTGGTCCATCAGCGCCTGGAGGGACTCGACCGAGAACACGTTCGCCCGCGGGATCGTGATGCGAACGGTCGAGTGAGCGGTGGTCATTCCGCAGGCTCTGTTTCCAGTACGCTGTCGATGTCGCGCGCCGCCGTGGATGACGCGGACGATCTCGATTCCATCGTCATGCGTCCGGTAGAAGATCAGGTGCTTCTCAAAGCCTTCGATCCGCCGGACTCGCAAGCCCTCCAGGCGAGGGTTGGACGAGGGCCATCGCTCGCCGATGCCGGGCATGGCGGCGATCTTGCCGAACGTGGAGCTAGCGGCGTCATAAAATCGCAGGGCCGTTTCCAGGCTGGCTTGCTCCGCCAGATATGCGGCCTGGTCGTCCAGATCCCGGTCGGCGGCGGGAAGGACGCGATATTGCCCGGTCATTGCGGATGGCTGGCTTTGCTCAGCCGCTCGGTCAGGCTGCCGTTTCTTCTCCTCCCAGTACTCCGAGGTGACGGCGATCGGCCGGCCGGAGTCAAGCCCTTCGAGCAAGAGGGCGTCGATGCGTTCCTCGGCCTTGCGTTTCTGGTCGGCCCGGATCAGCTCGCGGACATATTCGCTGACACTGCTGTATCCGCCTTCGCTGACGCGTTCCTGGACGAAGTGTTTCATCGTTTCGGGCAGGGCGATGTTCATCGTATCCATGGGCGATTCCTCCTTTCGCTCTATTGTGCGTCTCTTGGCAGGAATTGTCAACCCATTGTCAACTCTGCTAAATGCATACGCGTGTGCGTGTCGGGAATCGTCGGCGTTTTCCTCGCCTTTTCGCCTGCCGTTCCCCTCGCGTCTGCCACTCGAACATGAACCACGGTCGCCGGATTATTTGCGAGCGAGTTCCGGCTCACGTGCCTGCTTTGCGGCTCCCTTATCCGAGAGGTCACGGCCGGCCAGTCGTAGGATGTCGTCGATCACTTTGGAAGCCTGTTCAACCTTCGAATTCGGCCAGGCCCGTGAGAAACTCGAACGGTCAAGATTCCTGGTACCACCACTTCGGCGTGGCGGAATTCTCGAGAAGCTGAGGCTGCATGAAGATGGGGTCACGCCCTTTCGACGAGACCCCCAAGGGCAGGGTTTTCGGGGCGGGAGGGAGGATCGCTGCGTCGTGGTCCGGGCGCGATCCGGCGGGCGGATGCCCTTGCCGGTACGCTTTCGCAGGCTGTCGCCAAGTTCCTCTCGGAAGCGCTCGGCCTTCTCCTCCAACTGGCGAACGACCTCGGGCTTCCGGCCCGCTAGGTTCGTTGTCTCCCCGATGTCGGACTCCAGGTCGTAGAGCTCCAGGCCCACGGCGAGCCGCGCGTACCTGCCCGGGATGCCACCCTTGCCGACAGCCTGGCCGGTCATGGTCCTCGCCGTGTGCGGGAAGAGCAGTTTCCACCGCCCCGATCGCATCGCCTGGAGCTGGCCGTTGCCATAGTGGAAGAACAGCGCGTCGTGCGGGCTGCGGGCCCCGGGCTCGCCGAAGAGCAGCGGGCGGATATCCTTGCCATCGATGGGGCGGTCGGGGAGGCGGGCGCCGGCGAGAGCGGCGATCGTGGGGAGGACGTCGATCGTCGAGGCTGGCTCACGGCAGACCAGCCCGGGCGGAATCCGACCCGGCCATCGGGCAATCATCGGTTCGCGGATCCCCCCTTCATAGCAGGTCCCTTTCCCCTCGCGGAGCGGACCGGCCGAGCCGCCGTGATCGCCGTAGCTCAGCCACGGGCCGTTGTCGGAGGTGAAGATGACCAGGGTCCGGTCATCGAGCCCGGTCTCCTTCAGGGTCCGCAGGATCCGGCCCACCGACCCGTCGATCTCCGCGATCACGTCTCCATAGGGCCCCCGCTCGGTCTTCCCGCGGAACTTCTCCCCGGCGAACAGGGGTACGTGCGGCATGTTCGGCGCGAGGTAGAAGAAGAACGGGCGGTCACGATGGCGACGGATGAACGAGACGGCCCTCGCGGTGAATCGCTCCGTGAAGTGGCCCTGATCCTCGGGGGTGACATCCGGGATCGCAACCCGTTCGCCGTCGATCAGCGGGAGCGGGGGGTACGATTTCGGCGCCTCCGGGTGCCGGGGCCACATGTCGGCCGAATAAGGGACGCCGAGGAACTCGTCGAAGCCGTGCCGGGTCGGGCGCTGCGAGGGATGCGAGCCCAGGTGCCATTTGCCCGCCATCCCGGTCGCATAGCCCCTCTGCTTGAGCAGCTCGGCCAGCGTGGTCTCGGCGTGGCTCAGCCCGGTCCGGTCGCGAGGCCCAAGCGCGCCTCGGATGCCGACCCGCTCGGGGTAGCAGCCGGTCAGCAGCGACGCCCGCGAGGCGGAGCAAACCGCCGTTGACGCGTAGAAGTCGGTGAACCGGACGCCCTCGCGAGCCATCCCGTCGAGGTTCGGCGTCTCGTATCCTCGCGCACCGTAACACCCAAGATCGCCGTAACCCAGGTCATCGCAGAAGATCAGGACCAGGTTGGGAAGGTTGGGGCGGCTCGCCTCATCGCCCGGCGCGGCGGCCGGACAGGCCACGCCGCTGAGGAAGGTCAGTACCGTGGCAAGGCAGGCCGATCGCCCGAGGCGGGTGCCGGCCAGGCGGGCAAACTCATCGTTCTTCCCCATGGAGATTTCGTCTGGTGTTGCATATTGAGGATTGTAGACTGGGTGCAACCCGCCAACGCCTTTGGCGACGGGGCGTCGGCGGGTTTCATGTCCTATGCTGGGATCAGTTCTCAATAGGAGTCCGAGCTGATCACTTCGCCATTCGCCCTGGTACCTAACTGGTGGAGTGGAACTGTACCGTCGTCGTCCTGTGGGGTGTCGCAATTGGCCTAATATCCAAGAGATCCGCCGTCTTAGCCAGGCAGGGAGCCGTGGTCCCAGCATTTACCCGACATGAGCCCGGCACTCGGAATCGAGAGTCCCATCCTACTGACAAGAGATCGTGCGGGATTATCCAGGGCCTTCGACGCACTTGTTGAAGACATCGACGATCTTGTGGATGTCCTGGGATCGGTGTAAGCGGTTGACGGTTCGGCCCCGCGGGGGAGGCATACGAATGAGGCGTTCAAGTCCTCATGCTGCGGCCTCGGCGCGCTTCCTGCGTGCGATCGCCAGGCGAACCGAGATGCTCAGGATCAATGCCACCACCGCGACAGCGCCGAAGTAGAGAGGCAGTAGATTTGGTCGATCTTGAGGGCGGCCGGGTGGGACCTCGATCTCGCCCAACCCGTAAGCCGATAACGAGAAATCTTCGGGCGGGCCCTCACCGAAGTCGAATCGATCATAGTCGAACCGGTTCGTCATCACGGAGGTCGCCATCGTGAGTTGCAGGCGGACCGTTCTTGGCCTCGGGGCGACGCCTTTTCCTTTCGCTCCCTCATAATCGACCTCGCCGGAGTAGCTGAAGGGCTGGTTGCCTTCGTAGCTGGTTTCAAAGGCATGCAAACTCAAGTCCGAATCCGGATTGAGGAGGCACCAAGCTTTCTGGGTCGGGGCCCTCGGGTCGCTCTGCCGGATGGTGTACTCGACACGCGTGAGCCGCTCCCCATCGCGGTCCTCCGGCCGCACGGACTGGATCGACAGCTCCGGCTTGTCGAGGAAGACGGGCAGGTTGAAACCGGGAGCCTCGCATGAAGGTCGAAAGAATCGACCACGGTTCTTTTGTAGCTCGTTGTTCTTGACCTTGGGCTCATTCGCAACCCCGCGAAATGCGAGGGAATAGCCTCCGTCATCGCTCGGACCCTTGAAGGCGTAGATGTTCGAACCCCGGCGGATGATGACCCCGGCAGAAACGGCCTCGCTCTTCTCCTGGCCGTCGATTCGCGTTTCTCGAGGCGTGATCACGAGCTTTTCATCGTCACCGACACGCGTGTATTCGAGTTGCTGGACCATGCGACGCGTCGGTACGGTGCCGCCTCGCGGCATCAGCTCCTCGGTCGACACGCCGGAAAGGCGGCAGCGATCGTATCGGTCCATCAGGTGGGCGCGTGCCTCCCGATAGCTCTTCAGGAACGCGTCCACCTCGTCCGCGGGCGCCTGTGCGACGACGACCAGGAGTATGTGCGACAGCATCTGTAGGGACTTCATCGCGGGAATGCCTCCGTTGGCTCTTGAGAAATGCAGATATGAGCGGATTCTTGAGCCGTTGCGAGGCGAGCCGTCAACGTGCGTCGCCGGAGGGATCGGGACGCCGCACTTCGCCCACCAAGCCGAGGGTGACTTGCGGGCGCGACGGATCGCTCGTGTAGATGATCACGTCCTGATGAAACTGCGTCCCCTCCGCCGAAGCGGGTATTTGCTCGGGGGCGTCGAAGCGGACCCGGACGGCGCGGGTTTCCCTGGGGCGCAGGGTCATCGGGAGTCGATCCGGCACCGTACAACTACAACTCGAATGGCTCCCCAGCAGCCGTACCGGGGCCGACGAGACATTCGTGAGCGTGTATTCCAATGTAACCTTCTGGCCCAGGTCTACCGGCCCGAACCGGTGGGTCTCGGGACGCACGATCAGGACCTCGCCTCGCAAGGCCGCGATGGCATTGCCGATCGACCCGTACCGGAAGATTGCGGCCAGAGCCAGCCCCCCCGCGAGGATGGCCAGGGCCAGGATCGTCGACGCCACGCCGGACGTCAGATCTGCAATTGTATTCTTGATTTTGAGTTTTTTTGTGATTTCCATGTCACGCTTGCAACAGCTTCGAGAGAAGCAGCCGAAGAGTTACTGTAGACTGATTAATCCGCCGCCTGTTCTAGTGTGCTAGCTCGCTCATACACGGTGGCGCAAGGAAAGCACGAACGTCGTCTGATTAATTTGCCAGCCTACGATCAAAGGGGAGGGGTGTCAAGATGGTGCAATACCGTTTCTGCCGGATTCCCGGGCCTCACGTCGGGCACCTCGCGGAAAGCCCCTCGGATACCCCTCACCTGTCCCGCTCCACCGAGGGGCGAGGATGATGAGAGTTCCATCTTGCCCGGCTGAGCGGGCAGCGCCTCTCACCATTGTCAACGGAACTCTCGGAGCGCGGTGGTGTCCACCGAGAAGTGACTCTATGAACCTGATAAGATCACCGCGACGCGAGGTGCCGAGCGAAATCGGCAGGGATATCACGCCAGCGACCCACGCAAGGAGTCTCGAACCGATGAAACGAGTCGCAACGCTATCCGCCTTCGTCTTGATCGGCTCGGTCGCGATCGCCCAGACGAAGGCTCCGCTGCCCCCGATCCCGGCACCCCAGTCCGTACCGAAGCCGGCCGCCGATACCGGCCAGCCTTACGTCCCCCAGGCCATCCTGCCCGGCGGCATCGTCGTGCCGCTCTTCCCGCCCAACTCGCCCTACCTCAAGGCCGACAAGCTCCACGTGCCCGAGGTCTACAACCTGAGCAAGACCGTCCATGGTCGCATCAGCAGCATTGTCTCCATCCACAATCCCTCCATCGAAGTTCATCTGGTGGAGAAGTCGATCAACACCGGAACCGTGGTGATCGTCATCGCCGGGGGCGGCCACCGGACCCTGAATGTGGGCGGCGAGGCCGCCGACTTCGTCCCCTTCTTCTACAATTACGGCATCAACACCGTCATCCTCCGGAACCGGCTGCGCGCCGACGGCTACGTCGCCGAGGTTGACGCCGTCCATGACGCGCAGCAGGCCGTCCGCGTCGTCCGAGCCTACGCCAAGGAATGGGGCATCGACCCGAACCGGATCGGCGTCATGGGCTTCTCGGCCGGCGCCGAGCTCGCCGCCCCGGCCGCCGTCCTCTACGAAGACTGGGACAAGAAGAACAGCGACCTTGCCGATCCGTTCGCGGGCACGTCCTCGCGCCGGACTTCGTCGGCATCATCTACCCCGGCCCGACGCCGTTCGCCCGCAATCGCACCGCGCCGCCGATCCCCAAGGATGTCCCGCCCGCGTTCCTCGTCTGTGGTAGTGCCGGCGATCGGGTCCACGCCATCTGGGCGCTCGAGTATTACCAGGCGATGCTGATGGCCGGCGTCCCGAATGTGGAGATGCACCTCTACGGCAACGGCCGCCACCCCGGCGACCCCCTGCCGGACGGGAGTCGTATGTCCGGCGGCCTGACCGACCGCAATAACATCCCCTACGGGACCTGGCAGTTTCGATTCATCGATTGGGCCCGAGATCTCGGCTTCCTCCAGAAGCCCGGCGTCGAGACCAAGGCCGCGAAGGACGTCGCCGGCTTCGTGGCCAGCCCGCCCCGTCCCTTTGGGTCGAGACGATGAGGGTCTGTCTCGGAAGGCCCTTGTAGGGTGCTCTGTGAGCACCGATCCGGGGTGGTGCGCCGAATTCCGGTGCTCACAGGGCACCCTACGAGACAGCCACCGCAGGTCGTGAGACGGATCCGGCCCGCATTGAGGGATTTCCCCCCGGGTGAGGGATATCCAGGGTGAACGCGATCGGTACACGATCGACACCGTCAGGGCAGAGAGGCGGAACGGGTGGGCCGAGGGGATTTTTGATTATGCTGGTATTTTCGGTCGATCATGACACCCTCTCCGAGGGCTGAGATCGGACCGGACTCGGCTAGCCTCGCCGCGAGGGATCGCGGCTCCATGCCACCCGACATGTCGTGCTTCAATTTCTCGTACGCCCTTCGAGTCGGGGCGCGGTGGCCCGCTGCGCGCGGGCCGCGATCCGCGCCGGGCGAGTTTCTCTCTTTCATCATCCGGGAGGTGGCCGATGGGACGAAGATGGTGGATCTTGACGACGCTGGCGGTAGTGAATGTCGCCGTGACGGCGTCCGCGGGCGAGACCGTGACGGTGATCACGAACGGAGCGGCCAAGCCGCAGATCGCGACGGGCGACGTCGGGAGCCTGATCGCACTCGGGACCACCGGGGCCTATTCTCAGGCCGGCGGTGTCGTGAACGACAAGGTGACGAACGGGGGCAACGCCGTTCCGATCTCATTCATGAATGCCAACGGTGGCGTCAACTTAACTTATCCCGGGGTGGGCGAGAAGAACGGCGACAAGTATACCAAAGGCGTGGGGAACACCCAGACGTTGACGTCCACCTCGACGAAGACGGTCGGTCCCAATACGACCACCAGTACGGCCACGGGCATGTTCGTGGCGGCGAACCCGGCCAAGATGGGGCGGTTGACGGTCTACAACTCGACCCTCACGGCCACGGGGAGCGTCGTCGACAAGGCGGGCGTCGGCGGGATTGCGGCATCCACGGCCAAGGATCCGATGACGTTCCAGTTCAGTAGCGCCGGCACCTTCTCGTTCGGCATCAATCTCGGCGACTCCTCGACCACATCGCCGGGCACGAATCTGGAATTCTCTTCGAACTCCGACCAGGGAGTCAATCATCTCGACCTCAGCGCGAGCCTCAGCGGGGTCACCTATGACGGCACGAGCTTCAACGGCACGATCTTCAGCCTCGTGATCGACTCGACCGGGCCGATCACGTCTTCCTCCGACCTCACGATCAACTTTGTACCCTCCCCCGTGCTCGGCCTCTCGCAATCGACGATCAACGCCGTCGATTCCTATGTGGCCGCGAACCTGACGCCCCAGGCCGACGGCTCCGTCGGACTCGCCGCGGGCGCCGACTTCGCGCTGATCGGTCCGGGGGCGCCGATCGACACCCTGAACTTCGATTATGCAGCCGGCTCGACCGTCGTCTACGAGGATACGTTGACGGTGGGCGCGGCATCGGTCCCCGAACCCTCGAGCGTCGTCCTGGGTCTGATCGGCGTGCTCGGCGGCATCGGCTACTTCTGGGCGCGTCGCACCGGGGCGCCGGCCTGACGTTTCGACCGCTTGCGGACTCGATCGAATCATCCCGGGGGCAGGCCGATCCCTTTCCATCCTTGCTGGACCAAGAAATGGAGGGCAAGCCAGCCCCGGGGGCGGTGCGGCTTACTGGACTTCGTAGGCCCCGATGTCGAGGTGGCCGTGGGTCGTGCGAGGCAACCCGCGCTGGTCGGTCGCGGGCAGGCCGGTCAGGTTGGGGTCTCCGGCGTCGATCGCCGGGCTGCCGGCCAGCAGGGCCATCGTCTCCGTCGGGCCGCCGTTGTTCGCCAGCGGGCCGAAGTCCGGGTTGACGCCGTAGAGGTTGCCCGCGGTCGTGCCGGTGAACACCGCCGAGCCGGGGGCCTGGATCAGGTTGTAACCCAGCGAGATGTACTGCGGGGGCTTCATCAAGGGAGATTTTTGCGTGGATGTGTAGAGGTCGTTGAGGATCGCCTTCCCGCCGGAGGGCTCCAGCAGATTGCCGGCCAGGATCGTGTCGTGGAGCGAGATCTGGGTGAGGTTACCCAGCCCCACCACGTTGATGCCGGCACCGGAGGTGACGTCGCCGGCCATCGAGGTCGCCGTGTTTCCGGCGATCGTGCAACTGGCGATCGTGACGTCGCTCGGAATGACGGGCAGAATCGCGCCGCGTGACACGTTCACGCCCGCCCCCTGATTGTCGGCCACCGTGCTATTGACGATCTTGACAATCCCCCTGGCCTTGATGCCGGAGTCGTCGTAGACCGTGTCGGCTCCGGACGCCCCGTTGCCACTGACGGTACAGGAGTCAATCGTGGCCACACCGGAGCAGTCCACGCCGACGGTCTTGTCGCCCGAGATGGTGCTCTGGCGGAGCGTCAGGTTGCCCGTGGAAAGGATGCTGTTGAATGCGTCGGCTGTGAAGGTGCAGGAGACGATTGTGGCCGTCGTTCCGTTGTAGATGCCGTCTCCCATGGGATCATTGGCGAGATCCGGGAATGTCGCCGTGTTGCCGGAGAACGCGGAAGTCAACATCGTGAGCGTGCCGACATTGTAGATGCCGCCGCCCCCCGAGTCGTTATCGACGGCGAGATTCCTGGTGAACGAACTCGAGCTGATCGCGAGCGTGGCGCCGGAGGCGTTGTAGATGCCGCCACCGTAACCGTACAAAAGGCCACCGCCTTTGGCCTCGTTGCCCTGGAACGCCATGCCGGCCAGCCTGAGGTTCCCGTCGTTCTCGAGGCCCCCGCCGTACCAGCCCAACCCGCCGGTGATCGTCAGCCCCGAGATGCTCGCCGTCGCGCCCGGATCCACGACGATATCTTGCGTCGCGTCCTGGCCGTTCAGGGCGATCGTCGAGGCACCCGGGCCGTTGATCGTCAGGTTGCCCGCGATCGTCAGCGGTGAGCTCAACTTGATCGTCCCGCTCAGGCCCCTGGCGAAGTTGATGACGTTGGCCCCCCCGGCGGCCTCGGCCTGCGCGATCGCGGTCGGGAGCGAGCCGGTCCCCGAGTCGTTCAGGTTCTGCACGGTGAACGTGCTGAGCAACTCGCGGCCTTCCAGCCCCGAGACCTCGGGGCGGTAGCGGCGGACGGGCCGGCGTGGGGTCGGCGTCGGTACAGAGCGGTCTCGGTTACGCATCCGCATGTCATGGCTCCTCAACGATCGTCTGGAAGTTGTGGCCGGAAATTCCTGTTCCATCGAGGTCCGGGGGACGACGGGGAAGGCCGGGGATTTTCTCGATGCGATCAGAGGATGAGCTGCCTGCGCGGACATTGGCGGATCTCCCGGAAACGGGGTACTTGGATCGCGGTCGCCCTCCACGCCCTGGCTCCGCCGCCGAGGGGATCGGGAGGTGGTTCGTGATGTTGCTCGTCGGCCGGGATTCGTCCCAGTTGGACGAGTGGCTCTTCGGGTTGGCTTCGGTGCCAGGCCCCGGTCAGTTCACTCAATAGATGTTACCGGTGTTCCGGTCCGAACTTGACTCGCCTACTCGAAGAATCTCGGCTCGGTTCATCCGGCGGGCCGAAATGAGTGCAAGCCCCGGACTTCGCTCCGGATCGGGCTGACGCCCGAGGTTGGAGGACGTTCGTCCCGTCCGAACCACGGTCTCACGACCGTGGTCACTGGCTTCGATCTCGCGAGGCCTACGTATGCCGGGAGCCATCGCGACACGCCGGGAGCATCCAGGGCATAAGACTTGCACAAGTCTGAGTTGACGTATCTTTCATCTCGACCGCCCGGATGACAGGAGGCGACCATGGCGACCAAGAAAGCCGGCAGCGACCGCGAGCTGATCGACACCGGGACCGACAAGCGTTACGTCCGCCGCAACGAAGACGGGACGTTCAAGGAGAGCGACGACGTGGGCCGATCGCTCGCCCAGGACGTGAAGAAGCACGCCAAGACCGTGGTCAAGCCCGGTCAGGGCGATAAGGGCGACCAGCCGCGCCGCAAGGCGAAGTGACCCGACATCGATCCCTCGCACTCAACCGGCTCGCTCCCGGAACGGGTCATCCCCGGGAGCGCGAAGCCGGAGTTCGCCTGGTTCCGGGAAACCGCTTACACGAATCTCCGGCCATGTTGTAGACTGGCCTGTCGGTTGGTCAGCTCTCACTCCCAAAATCGAGGTGATGACGATGGGGAAAGGCAACAACTCGCAGACCAAGGAAAAGAAGAAGCCCAAGAAGGCGGCGGCCCCGAAGTCCGTCCCCGTGAAGTCGAGCCCCCCACCCAAGAAGCCGTGACGGCGCATCGAGGTCGTCATGCGATCTCGACGCAGGGGTGGAGTAGCAGGCAACTCGTCGGGCTAATCCCCCGGAGCCGTGGGTGCGAATCCCACCCCCTGCGCTCTCCGGAATCGTGGCGCTGACGTGCCGCCCGATCCGGGCTACGGTCAGGCCCGGGGTGGCTGGCGTCCCGCCTTCAGGCGGTCGGCGGATGGCGCCGGACCGCCTGAAGGCGGGACTCCAGCGAGGACGCGAGAGATTAGGGCTGGAGTTCCGCCTTCAGCCGGTCGGCGATCGAGGCCGGACCGCCTGAAGGCGGGACTCCCAGGAGGGCGCTAGAGATTACTTGCGCGGGCCGTCGAAGCGGAGCTTGCCGTAGTCCTCGTGCTGGTGGAAGCTCGGTTTCGTCAGGGGGGCGGAGCTCATCAGGACCGGCTTGGTGCCCTCCGGGCCGTAGTCGTATCGGCAGAAGGCGAACCGCCACTCATCGCCGGGCTTTGGCTTGCCGCCGGTGGGCTCGAACGCCGTCCAGGGGATGCGGCCCTCGACCGACCAGCCCGTGTCGCGGTCGCCGGGGTGGTCGAGCGTCCCGTTCAGCACGACCGCAGCCTTGTTGCCCAGCAGGGGGGCCTTGGTGATGTCCTCGGGATACTCGCCCCGACGGGGGAAATAGCACTCGAAGACAAAGGCGCGAGGGTTGGCCTGGAACTCGTAATAGGCGGGCTTCTCGACGCTCGGCTTGAAGAACATCTCGAAGACGTCGCCGTCCCAGAGGACGTCGTTCCGCTTGGTGCCGTGGGAGCGGAGCTCGAGGTCGTTCATCGTGGCGCCGTAGTAGAGCGCCTCGTCGTCCCAGACGAGGTAGGCTTTCGTGCCGGCCCGCGACGTCTTGTTCCAGTAGGAGGCGAACTGGGCGATCGGGATCGCCTCCTCCCAGCACTTGTCGTCGAGCTTGCCGTCGAGCACCGGCGGCTTGACGGCCCATCGGCAGAACGCCTCGCGGGTCACGATGTCGGTCTCGATCTGCTCGGGCAGGAGGGGCCGCTCAGGTTTCGTCGTCGGAGACTCCTTCGGCACCGGCACCTGCTGGCCGGCGCCGAGTGCCGCGAAGGCCAAGAGGCAAAGGCCGAACAGCGTGGGGACGATGCGTCGCGCGGGGATCATGGTCGATGAGTCTCCTCGACGGCGGGGCCGACGCTCGACGGTCCTCGGTGTCCGGGCCGAGGGTTTCGTGAGCCGGGCGTATGGCCCCGCCAGATCCTGTCGAGGATAGTCCCCGCGATCGTCGCACGCAACTCCCGTCAGGGGCGAGGGGCCGGTGGCGAAGCGGGGGCTTCCGAAGTAGGGTCGCCGCCGACCTGCTTTCGCAACTCGTTCAGCTCGGTCCGGATCTGCCTCGTGGCTTGTTCGAAGAGTTGCATCCGGTGTTCCAGGGCGTTGAGCCGATCGGTGATCGAGTTGGCGTTCTGTCGGGCCCGCTTTTCGGGCCGCACTCTGGAGCGCGCCGCCGGTGATGGTGCCTCGTCGTCGGGCACTAATGGGATCTCATCATCTTCGGGCTGTGGTATCGCAGATGGCGTCGTGGTCGGATGTGGCATGGGAGGGGGTAATTGGCTCCCCCCGGGCGCAGGTGGTGGCGACCCGAAATCCGCCGATGCGGGGGCTAGCTCCGGATCGGGCTGTCGGGGCGGTGCCGGGCGCGACAGTCGGTCCAGGGCGTCGAGGATCCGGTCGAGCTTCTTCTCCAGGGCGGCCGTCCGATCGTCGCCGGAGGGCGGGGCCTCGGGTGCCTTTTCGGTGTTCCACTTCACTCGGGGGCCGCCCGGCTTGGCGGTTTCCTGCTGCGTCGGACCCGATTGGGCCAGCACGACGGCGCCGGAGATGACCGCGGTCATCACGCCGATTCCCAGCGAGATCGCCTTGAGCTTCGTGAACAGCATGGCTTGGAGGACTCCTTCGGAGAGTGAGGCGACCGAGGCCGACAGGACTGCGGTCGCGGAGGCGCCGGCCGCGACGTGCGTTGCGGCTTGGACGGTCGCCTCGATGAGAGAGAGCGGCAGCGAGACGGCCTGGGCCTCGCGGATCAGGGCCGTCGAGAGGGCGACGGCGGGGATCGTCACGCCGCGTCGGGCCAATCGGTCCCGCAACTGCGTCTTGGCCCGCGAGAGCCGGCTGGAGAGCGTGCCTTCGGGGATGTTGAGCCGACGGGCGGCCTCCGGGCGCGACAGGCCCTCGAGCTCGCAGAGGACCACCGGCCCGCGATACCGCGCCGGCAGCCGGGCGAGCTCCTCGTCCAGGATCGCCCGCAGCTCGTCCGGGGATCCGTCGTCGGGGGGCTCGACGTGAATCGGGGTACTCACGCGTTCCTCCCTCGTCCGTCGCCGTGCCGAGCGGGTGCGGGCCTCCCGCGCCGTTCGGACGGCGACCCCGTAGAGCCAGTTGGCCACCTTCTCTCGACGCAGGACCGAGCCCGCCTTCCGGGCCAGGACCAGGAACGTCGCCTGGAAGGCATCCTCCGCGTCGTGCGCGTCGCCGAGGATGCGACGGCAGGCGCCCAGGACCATCGGACCGTGTCGCTGAACGAGCTCCGCGAACGCCTCCTCGGCCGTCTCGTCGCGATGCGCCGCGAACCGGTCGAGCAACTGCTCGTCGCTGAGCGAACCGACCACCCCGCATCGATAGAGGGTCCGCAGGTGTCTGAGGACGTCCCGCGACGATTCTCCCTGCATGGAGCTACTCCCCGACCGCTTCTCTCATCGCATCCCAGTATAGTGGGCGCCGATGGGGTGGCGCGTCCAACTTTCCGGCGAACTTTGCGGATCGGGCGAGGCGATCAGCGGCTCTCGGTCGGCACGGGGCGGGGTGGGGTAGCGGGGCTCGGGGGAGCCGTCGGAAGCGGGACGGGAAATGTGCCGGGGCGGGACTCGGCCGCGCCGAAGAGGCAGCGCGCAGGGCGCCGGACCGGAGCCCGGGGCGGATCAGCCGCGTGGGCCGATCCAGGACCGTGAGGATCTCCTGGGCGGCCAGGTAGCCGCTGCGCACGGCCCCTTCCATCGTCGCCGGCCAGCCGGTATCGGTCCAGTCGCCGGCCAGGAAGAGGCCGTCGATCGGTGTCCGTTGCGGGGGCCGCAGCGCCTCGATCCCCGGCCGGACCGCGAACGTCGCCCCATGCTCGGTCACGACCCACCACCGCAAGAGCTTCGCCGAACCCGACGCCGGCCAGATCTCGGCCAGCTCCGCGAGGACTAAGTCCCGGATCGCTTGCTTGTCGAGCGGCAACAGGTCATACGATGCGCTGATGACCAGTTGCAGGTACTGGCCCGCGGCGGTCGGGGCGGCGTCTGCGACCGTCGGCGCGGTCCGACCCTGGATCGCGGTGTGGTTGAAGACCCAGTGGATCAGCCGGCCCGGCGTGACGACGTGGTCGAACGGGCATACCGGCCGGTCGAACCAGAGGTGGACGCCCGTTATTGGCGAGGCTTGCATGGCGCGCGAGGCCTGCGCCAGCGCGGGGATCCGATCGCTCAACTCCTCGGGCAAGAGGCCCCGGACGCGATCAAACGGGACCGTCAGGACGACGAAGTCGGCAGCAATCGCCTCGCCGGAGCGGAGGACCACGCCTCGGATGGCGCCGTCGTCGTCCGGCTCGACCGATCGGACCCCGGTCGTCAATCGGACCGAGACGCCGTGATCGCGCAGCCAGCCGTCCAGCCGCGTGCCGTAGAGTTCGCCCAGCGGGACCAGGGGTATCTCCAACTGGAACCCCGTCCGGTTGCGGAGGAACCCATCGAGGAAGACCTTGCGGGCGTGGCCGACGTCCATCTGGTCGAGCCGCTCGTTCAGGGCCGAGATCAGCACGGTCCCCCAGAACAGGTCGATCGCGCGCGGGCCCTGTCCGTGTCGCACGAGCCAGTCGGCGAACGACTCACCGGGCCGGTCGTCGCGGCCCCAGGCCAGGCAGGCCAGGCCGTAGGCGACCTGGAGCTTGTCCCGTAAGCCCAGGAATCGCGCCGAGAGGAAGCTGCCGGCCAGGTGGAACGGCGCCGGGCCAGGGCCGGTCCGGAACCGCGAGATATCCCCGTCGGGGCCGAGGAAGACCAGCTCCGGCTCGCGGCGGAGCATCGCGTCGATCCCGACCCTCCGGCAGAAATCCGCCAGGTTGGTGCAGCAGGCCATGCTGACGTGCTGGCAGTTGTCAACCAGCTCGCCGGTGACCGGATCGGGGAAGGAGCTGGCCCGGCCGCCCAGCCTCGGGCGGCTCTCCAGGATCGTGATCCGCAGCCCGCGATCGACCAACACCGATGCGACTGCCAGGCCCGCCAGCCCGCCGCCGATGATCACCACGTGAGGAGGCGGCGGCTTGGGGATCGGTGGGGGCATGGTCGCGGGCCAGGGCGTGATCGATTCCTCCGCGGTCATTCAGATGGTCCAGTCCTCGGCCTGGATCGAAGCCCGTGACCACGGTCGTGAGACCGTGGTTCGGACGGGACGAACGTCCTCCAACCTTGTATGTTTCATCGTCGGCAGTTGGGCTGTCATACTGCTGGCAGTGTCGTGGGGAGATCTTTCACCAACCTGAGGCTTCGACCTCTTGCCCGAGATTGGTCCCTTCGGCTTGGGCTCAAGGCATAGGTACATCATGCGGCCTGGACCGCTTATCACAAGGATTACCTTACCCAAGATCCCCGGAGGAGACTCACGCCTCCCCCTTCGGCACTCGTCATACACGATGTCCCTGGTCTCCGGAGGTCGTCCATGTCCATCACCCTGTCCCTCGACCGCATCGGCGTCGGCATCGACACCGCGCGATACGGTCATCGTGTCTCCTTCCTCGGGCCCGATCGCCAACCGGCCGCCCGGCCGATCACCGTCCTCGAAAACCACGCCGGGTATCAGTCCCTCAAGGATAAGCTGATGCAATTGCATGAGCAAAACCCAAATGCGAGCTTCCACGTGCGCATCGATGCCGCCGGACAATACGCCACCAATCTCAAGCATTTCCTCCGCGGCCTCAAGCTCCCCATGACTCTCTCCATCGGCGAGCCCAAGCGCAACAAGGATTACCAGAAGGCGCACTTCCCCAAGCGCACCACCGACGACACCGAGAGCCAGGCCATGGCCCGATTCGCCATCGTCGAGCAGCCCGACGCCACGCCGGCCTCCTCGCCCGAGATGGACCTGTTGCGCGAGGTCGCCGGTCGCTTGCAGGCCCAGGTCAAGCAGACCACCCAGGCCGTCAACCGACTCCACAACCTCCTGGCCCGCACCTTCCCCGAGCTCGCCACCTTGACCGACGACATCGCCGTCGGATGGGCCTTGCACTTGCTGGGCCGATATCCCACCGCCGAGCGCATCGCCGCGGCTGACCTCGCTTCCCTCGAGGAGATCCCCCATCTCGCCGACGAGAAAGCCCAGGCCGTGTATCAGGCCGCCGGGCAATCGGTCGCGTCGCTGCGCGGGCCGGTGGCCGAGGCCCTCGTCGGCGATCTCGTGGCCCAGGTCCGGCACTGCCAGGGCGCCGAGAAGGCCATGCGGAAGTTGTTGACCACCACCTTCGCCGCCTTGCCCGCCTCGCCTCATGCCCAGGTCGTCACCATCCCCGGCATCGGCGCGGCCACGGCTGCGGTCCTGGTCGCCAAGATCGTCAACATCGACCGCTTCCAGACGCCCTACCAGGTCGTCGGCTATTTCGGCGCCTTTCCCGAGGAGAACCGATCGGGGGTCAACAAGAAGGGCCATCCCTTGCCCCCCGGCACGATGCGCATGTCGTTCAAGGGCAACGATCTGGTGCGCAGCTACCTCTGGAATGCGGCGCGGACGGCGATTCGCTGTAACCCCGCCGTCGCCCCGCTCTATCGCCGCCTGAGGGCCAAAGGCAAGCGGGGCGATGTCGCGATGGGCCATTGCATGCGCAAGCTGCTCCACCTGGTCTTCGCCGTCTGGAAGTCCGATCGTCCCTTCGACGCGAAGCATCACGCCTGGGAGGGCGCCGAGGAGACGTCCACCGCCGGCGATCACGGCACCGGGTCGGCGCCGGCCATCAACGAGGAGGCCGAGGGCCACAAGCGGGACATGCCCGCGGAGAAAGTGGTCACCCCGGCCACCCCGAGCGTAGGTCCGGCGGCGGATCCTGTCAAGACCACGACGGCACCGGGCACGGCGCCGCCCCGGGTCGATTTCGCATTCTTGCGCCAACAGATTACTATCGAAAAGGTGCTTACACATCTGGGTATCTTGGACCGGATGCGCGGCGATGGCCAGCAACGCCGCGGTCCCTGTCCGCTGCATAGCCACCCCGGGGCCCCGGACCGGACCTTCTCGGTCCATCTGGGCAAGGGCGCGTTCCGGTGCTTCCGGGCGGATTGCGGGGTCCGAGGCAACGCATTGGATCTGTGGGCGGCCATCCATCGCCTGTCGCTGTACGACGCGGCGACTTCACCTGGCCGAGACCTTCGGACTTCCCGGAGCAGAGAAGAGGAACCCGTAAGAGGGACCCGTTGACCGCGTGCGATACCGGTATGATGCCGACTCGGGCGTCACCCACGACGAGGTAGGACCGACCGTGCGGCTTCGCCGGAATCGGCAAGAGGCCCCCATGGCAATGATCCGTGATCTTGGGGAGGGCGTGGTCATCAGGCCGCAACGCTGTCGCTCGGCGAAATCGAGGGCATGAATAGCCACCGGCGATCTTGCGGTCGTAAGAGTAGTCAGCACGCGGACGACCTCCGGAGAGTGCTTGCCTGCAATCTCGCCACGGGAAGGATTCGCGGGACCGTTCAGTGTGCGCCCCGAGAGATCGGAATCGCTGGCCGTCATCACGGCCGACGGCTCTTGACTTTCAACGGTACATCTCGGGCGTCAGCCCGATCTTCTGCGCGGATCGCACTCACGTGCGAGGTTGGAGGTTCCCCGTCCGAACCACGCACTCACGTGCGTGGTCACGGCTTACGATCTCACACCTTCAGTTGGTGTTCAGCGAGTTGGGAGATTTCTTACTGGAGGATCGATTCTTGGGCCGGAACGAGTCCCGCCACTCGCGACCGAGGCGCATGGCCTCGTTGAACGCCTCGGGATCGTCTGCGTGGCTTCCTACGATCTTCTCCCACCAGGGCACCTTAGGCCCGCGAATCTCTTCGAGCTCTGCTTTCAGTCGGGCGACCTGCGCCTCCAGAGTGAGGACCTGCTGCTCCAACTGAGCCTTGGTCATTCTCGGGTGGCGAGCGGGTGCCGGCTCGGTCGCCATCTCAACAGGAGACTCTCTGTGGACGGTCTCAATCGCCGGTGCGCCGTTGGCGGTCCGCGCCGGCGGATGCGACTTCTTCGTGGCCATGGTCCTGATCCCTTACGCGCAAGAAAGCGATCGTCGTGATTATCGCCGCGACTCGCCTTCCATTCTACCCATCATCGCCCTCAGCGCGATGGCCACCTTGCGATAGGGCGGGAGCGAGATCCGGCCGTCGAGGACGTTGTAATCCCGCCGCGCGATCTCGTCGAGCAGGGCGCGGTAGATGCCGACGATGGTGCGGAGCACCGGTCGCCCGACCGGGTCGACCAGCGGGACGAGCTGGCGGGCCTCCTCGTAGTATTCGTAGGCGCGGCGGCCTTCGAAGGCCAGCAGGTCGCGGACGCGATCGCTGGGCCGTCCGTCGGCGACCAGTTCCTCCGGCGCGACGCCGAACCGGACCAGGTCCTCGCGGGGCAGGTAGATCCGCCCGTTGCGGGCGTCGTCGCGGACGTCGCGGAGGATGTTGGTCAGTTGCAGCGCGATGCCGCAGTGCTCGGCGAGCCGCTCGGCCTTGCCGCCGCCCGAGCGATATCCCCAGATGTGCAGGCAGCTCAGGCCGACCACCGAGGCGACGTGATAGCAATAGTCGGCGAGCTCGTCGAAGGTCGCGAATCCGAGCGGCCGGATGTCCATCGAGACCCCCTCGATGACCTCGTGGAGCAGCTTCGCGGGGATGCTGTACCGCGTCACGGTGTCGGCCAGCGCCGGGAGCCCCGGCCAGGTGTCGACGTTATCCGAGGCTCCGGCCAGCGCCGCGTCGAGGGCCCGTCGCCAGTCGGCGAGCGCCCGGGCCTTCTCCTCGGCGGTGCCGGGCTCGTCGGCCAGGTCGTCGGTGTGCCGCATGAACGCGTAGAGGGCGCACATCGCCCGTCGCCGCGAGGGGGGCAGCAGCAGGAATGAGTAATAGAAGTTCCGCGCCTCGCGCCGGGCCAGCGTGTCGCAGAAACGGTAACTCTCCCGGAGCGCCCGGTCCATCTTCACGGCGAGCCCTCCATGTGCCGGGGTGTGGTTCGAGCACCATCCGGGGCGGATCGTCCGAGCGATCCGTCGAGCAAGCGGGCCATCGTCATCGCCAGCACGGCCCGTCCCAGCAGCCGGACCTTGGTCCATCGGCCCAGGGACGGCCGGGCGCCCAGGACGTCGAACTTGCGGGCCTCGATCCGGTCGAGGATGGCCAGGCCGCCGCGCGAGAACAGGTCGATGTCAACGGCGAACGCGCGGGGCACCCGGGGCACCAACGCCCGCCCGACGGCGAACAGGCTCCGGGTCCGCTCGACCTGGAATTTCATCAGCTCGGCGAACTGCGGCGTGAACCGCAGCGCCCGCAGGTCCGACTCCGGATAGCCGAAGCGGTCCCGATCCTCGCGGGGCAGGTAGATCCGCCCGATGGCGAGGTCGCGTGCCACGTCCTGCCAGAAGTTGGCCAGTTGGAGCGCCGTGCAGGTGGCGTCGGAGAGCCCGGCGTTCTCCGGGCCGAAGGCCCCGGCGACGTACAGGACCAGCCGGCCCACCGGGTTGGCCGATCGCGTACAGTAATCGAGCAATTGCTCATAACTGCTGTATTCGGTGATCGATTGATCCTGCTCGAAGGCCGAGATCAGCGCCTCGAACGGCCCGATCGGGATATCGTACCGCGCGACGGTCTCGCCCAGCGCGATCATCACCGGGTGTCTGGCATCGCCCCGGTACATCGCGCGGAGCTCGCCGTGCCACCAGTCGAGGAGCTCGAGCGAGCGGCGGGGGTCGCCGATCTCGTCGGCCAGGTCGTCGGACCACCGGCAGAAGGCGTAGATGCTCTGGAACGCCGGCCGGTGCGCCGGGGCGTGAGCCGGGTCACGACGCTGAAATTCTCGTAGTGCGTCGCCGTCAGTCGGGCGCAGTAGAGCATCGCCTCGTCGCGCGAGACGCAGGCCGAGGATTCGGGTCCGTAGAGGCGCAGATCGTCGTCGAAGGCCATGCTCGTCAGCCGTGCCGGGGTCGTTCGAATGCTGGTTCGTCGCGGAAGGTCCGTGATTCTACCGGCGCCCGGGGCGCGACGCCAGCGGGTGCGGGTCGGTGATTGACGGGCCGGGTCGGCACCGGCACAATCGACCCGCGGCGATCGGCTTTCGATCGACCCTCCGAAAATCAGTCCCGGCGCGCCGGCGACCTCGCAAACCTCGCCGCCGTCCCGCCGCCGCACCGGGCCAGGGAGTAAGGACCTATCCGATGAATCGAGCCTCGCGCCTCGCGATCGCATCGCTGTTGCTCCTGGGTGCCTGCGGCCTCGCCGGGTCGCATCACGCACCGCGGGCCCTCGGCCAGGATTCCAAGGGATTCCGCCCGCTCTTCAACGGCAAGGACCTCTCCGGCTGGGTGACGCCGGAGGACAAGTCGTTATTCACGGTCGAGGACGGCGAGATCGTCGGCCGGACGACCAAGGAGAAGCTCAAGAAGAACGAGTTCCTGGTGACCGACAAGTCGTACGGCGACTTCGTGCTCAAGGCGAAGGTCAAGATCCGCAACGGCAACTCGGGCATCCAGTTCCGCAGCAAGCGCGCCGACGACGGCACCGTCTCCGGCCCGCAGGCCGACGTGGCCGATGGCTACTGGGGCCTCCTGTATGAAGAGCGTCGCCGGGGCATCCTCGAGCGCTATCCCGAGGCCAAGGCCAACGCGCTGGTCAAGAAGGGCGACTGGAACGAATTCGTGATCACCGCCAAGGGGAAGATCGTCACGATCGATTTCAACGGCACGCGGATCATTAACCGCAAGGATCCGGCGTTCGACAAGGAGGGGATCATCGGCGACTCCAGATCCACGTCTGGCCGGAGCCGATGGAAGTGCGCTTCAAGGATATCGAGATCCAGGAGCTGAATCCCTAATTTCGGAATGCGGATTGCAGCCTTGTAGGGTGCTCTGCGAGCACCGATCGGGCGCGGCGAGCCGGATCGGTGCTCGCAGAGCACCCTACAAATCGGCCGATCTCGAATCGTTCAACGGCCGTCCTGGAGCGTAAGACCTTCCATCATCGCGAGATCAAATGAGCCTCTGGACGAATGAGAACGCGGTCTTCGCCCGATTTGAAAAAGATACTCAAGGTCCCTGGGCGAAAAGCCGATAACTGATCTGGTACTCCTCGTCCACACCTAGTAAAAGGGGCTCACCGCGGTGAACGCGAACCCCTCGGGATCTCGCACATTCCCGGCCGGAGGCCGGGGTGGTTCGGAGGCCAGGAGGGAGATCGCCGTCGCCACGGGACCGTCGCCGGGCCGGATTCGGGCCGTCGGGCGTGCCGGTTTTACCGGCTGCGCGCACCGACTGGACCGTGGCCCGATCGGCGGGACGCGATATGCCAAGACGGTGTGTCGCGGGGCCCTCAGCGCAAGGCGCACCGCCCAAGGAAGAGCCGGGGACCTCGGTCGCCGGCCTGTCGTGCGTCATCTCGAATGTCATCTCTTTCTTCTGGCGAACACGTCCGCTCCCGCGGACGCGGTCCGTCCCGACATACACGGCGGCGCCAGGTTCTGGCCGTCCGCCGCGTCGAACGGTACCGTCGCCCTCCTCGCCGCCGATGGCCCAGCTAACGGATCGTTTCTCGCCTCGTCTCGGGGCGCGTGACACCGAGCTGGTCCGGCCTGCGCACGGCGCCGACGCGGCGACGCTTCGCAGGCTCTCCCGTAGGAAAGGAGTCCTTGCGGTATGACCATCGCCTCCCTGTTGCTCGCCCTGCTCACCGTCACCGGTACCCCATCGAGTGATGCGGCCGACCTCCCGGTCCTGCTCGACTTCCACGCGGAATGGTGCGGCCCGTGCCGCCAGGTCCGCCCGGCCGTCGAGCAGCTCATTCGCAAGGGCTACCCGGTCAAGTCAATCGATATCGACAAGGATGCCCGGGTCGCGACCCGGTACGGCGTCGATCGCGTCCCGACCTTCGTCGTGATCGACGCCGACGGCCGCGAGCTCGATCGCTCGAGCGGCCCGCAGTCCGCGTCGGCGCTGGCGAAGTTCTACCTCGCCGCCAGGGCCAAGGCGCAGCCGTCGGATGACTCCAACGCCCACGCCGGCGCCGACGACGAGTCCGGGGATCGCGAGGCCGAGGAGCCGGCGCGGGCCCGACCGCGGGCCCGTCGGGATGACCCCGACGATCGTCCGGAGCCCGAGGCCCAGCGGTCAACGACCGCGGTGAACCCCCACCCGGCGGAGACGGTCGTCCGGATCAAGGTGCTCGGCCCGAACTCGACCGGCTTCGGCTCGGGGACGCTCATCCACAGCACGCCCGAGCAATCGCTGATCCTCACGTGCGCCCATATCTTCAAACTCGAGGGGAACCGCCAGCAGGCGTCGCCGAAGCGATTCCCGCGCAAGATCGTCATCGACCTGTTCGACGGCAAGTTGCAAGGTTCGCAGGTCGGCTATCTCGAGTCGGTCGAAGGCGAGGCGGTGGACTACGACTTCACGAGGGACGTCGGCCTCATCCGGATCCGGCCCGGTCGGAAGCTGCCATACAGCCGGGTCGTGCCGGCGCACTGGGAGCCCAAGAGCCCGATGAAGATGCTCACGCTCGGTTGCTCGGAAGGGGCCGACGCCACGGCGTGGTTCACCAAGATCCTCAACCCGCGGATGCAGGGGCTCGCCGACAACCCCGCTTACGAGGCGATCGAGTGCCTGACCGCGCCGAAGCAAGGCCGGTCCGGCGGCGGACTGTTCACCACCGATTACTACGCGGCGGGCGTCTGCAACTTCGCCGAGCCGAGGGGCAATCATGGCCTCTATGCGACGCCCCGATCGATCTACTACCTGCTCGATCGCAACAAGCTGACGGCGCTGTACGCCCCGGTCACGCGCGGCTCCGAGACCCTAGTGGCCGACAACCGCTCGCCCGCGGCCGCGCCCTCGCCCTCGTCGCCGCCTCGGGCTCGCCGGGCGCTCACGCCGATCGCGCGATCGCAATCGCCGGACGCCGAGGAGCCCGAGGCGCGACGGACTGCCGTCAACCCGGAGGACCTGACGCTCCCGCACCCGAGCTTCCTGGGGATCCCCGATCCGGTGGCCGCCTCGAGCACGAAACCGGCTGCGCAGACGGCCTCCGTTCCCACGAAGCGCATCGCCTGGCAACCGATCCCGTCCACACCGGCGCCCGCCGCGGCCCGGTCGCCCGAGCCGACCGATCCCGAGATCGTCCCCGGGTCGGATCGGGAGCAGCCCGGCTCGACCGGCGACTCTTCCACCACGAGACCTCGCTGGCGTGCGGTCAAGGCGGCGCCGGCCGATCAGAATTCGGGGGCCCGGGATCAATAACGATCAGGTCAGCGGGGACCCGTAAGCCGTCTTGCATTTGGGAGTACCCGCGAGATCGAGGCCGATCCAGGCGAGCCTTGTTTACTCTTTGGTGAATTCCATCGGAAAAGCGAGGAGCTGCGACCGCCACCTCGACCAAAATCCGCCGACGATCCCCTCGCATCCTCCCACCGACACCTTATTGGAGAGGAGGGCATTGATCGATGCCTGGTGGGAGGTGAACGAATGGAGATCGCCAGGATTCTCGATCGCATGCGACCAAGACGCGATCGATTTCCATCACGTCTGTGCGCCCAGAAAAGGGGGGATCCAGCAGCTTTTACGCGTCTTCATTGCGAGGCCAGCCTCGGGGACGCAAGCACGACTCCAGCTCCAGCCGAATCGCGGTCTTCCGGGTCCAGGCCTCTCCGCCGAATGGTCGGCCCCGAGACACCGAGTTCCCCAAACGCTGGAGGTCACCGGCCGATAACGGCTCGATGACACGCTCCAGCCACCGCTCATCGCGGACTGGCACCCGACCCCGTCAGAGCAGCAGATCGCCGCGCTGCCGGCCGGGTAGGTTCGACCACTTCCAGTCCTCGGCTCGCGAGACCAGTTCGGCCCGCAACGCATTCCGTTCGACGTAGCGGAGCACCGTGACCAGTTGGTCGCCATCCTGCACGGGGAACGCCTTGAACCGCCCCTGCCAGCCGTGCCCCGAGGTGCCGTAATGGCGCTGGTAGCGGCGCGCGTGGGCTGTGAGCAGCCACTGCATCCACCGCCCCAGGTCGCCATCCTGATGGGTTCTCAGCACCAAATGGAAGTGGTTGGGCATCAGACAATAGCCGAGCAGACCCACCGGCAGGCGTGCGAGGGCGTCAACCATCGCCTCGACGAAGGCGTCGTAATCACAAGGCTTGTGGAAGACGGCCTCGCGGCGGTTGCCCCTGTTCAGGGCGTGGTACCACATCCCACCGACCGGGGCCCCTGCGGTTCGCGGCATGTCGAGACGGTACCAAACGAGGCCCCGGCTGTCAGTAAAGCGCTACGTCCCCGTTTTTCACTGACGCCGTTTTTCACGAGGGTGATTGAGCGATGACCCTTTACGCTCGCCCCCCTTTACGCTCCATAAGAAAGGTTCCTGGCCCGTTTGATTTCTCCGACCCCTTTGATTCCCATTCGCATGAGTGCGGCCATGCCGATCGCTAGTAGGATTACGCTCGTCGGCTCTGGGACGGCGGCGGTGCCCATCACAGATGCCTTGAGGTAGACTGTGTCACTCTGCGGCGTGCCTAACCGCTCCGCCGGCACGGTGATGTTCAGGTTAACCTTGGCGCCCTGGAACGATTTATCTTGGGTCACGTCGAGGAGCGAATCCGTCCCGATCGACTGGGCCCCGCTGGAATCGACCAAGGCGAGATTATAAGTTCCGAAGACGTACCCGGCGCCACCGTAAGTGGTCTTGAGGCTTACGTTGTAGGTAATGCTCATGGATAGCACTACATCACTGTTTGTAGAATTAGTAAATGTGAACCCGACGCTCGATCCCATCGCACTCGCAGTCGCGTAGCCACTGGGGAGATCCACGTATCCTTGAACAATCCCCCCGGGGAAATCGAATAAGTCTGACGGATTTGGCGGGGATGATGGACCGTATGCACTGGAAAAAGGTTCCGCCTGCTCTACCACTCCCGTCGGGACTGCTTTTTGGTCAGGCATGGGAGTCTTGGCCGTGCTCGGGTCTTCAACAACGGTGATGCCCGATGGTAGCGTGGAGTTGTAGGACAAGGTGCTACTCACACTTACCAAGAAGTCGTTGAAATGATTGTCGGCCCTTGCGGGGAAGGTCCCCACGAGGAGAAGCGAGAGAACGACCAAGGCCCTGATTGCAGTTGTCATCGCTTCGAATACCAACCTCGCTTTGGGGTTATGGAATTGGCGCCACGATACGGACATGGCGCCTCTGCAACTCTCCCGTCTTGGGTGAGTTCGTCGATCGCTGTGAGAATTGGCAGCATCCCTCGTCGCGGTTCTTCCGCGTCGCATCGGACCCGAGTGATGTAACAGAACTGACCTCTCACTTTTGTCTTCTTTTCCGGGGTCGAAGATCAGCTCGACATGGCGGGGACCGGCGAGTCCGCCAGGCGATTCCCAGGCCGATCAGCATAGCTGTTGCGCCCATCACTAGCCTGGATTCCCATGGAGGGGAAACCGGCTAACAAATCGGCCGGCCGCATAACGATGCGATACTTCGTTTCGACGTTAGTTCTCAACTTTACACCACGCTCGGCTCGGGTGCCAGCATGACGTCATCCGAATACCAGCCGCAGTCGCTTGCCCTCGAGCCAGGGGACGGCCACATCGGTCTGGTCGAACCCCGCGGCGATCAGCAGCGGATTGTGCGCCCGCCTCTGGTACCGGACCACCACCTCACTCTCGTTGAGCGTGATCCCCGCCGTGGCATCCACGAAGTCACGGAACAGGTGCCGCGACTCGGCCGCCTCGTAACCCCGGCCGACGCGGACCGCGAGCAACCGGTACAGGCTGCTGGCCATCAGGGTCAATTGCAGGTCGCAGTCAACCTTCAGCGCCACCGCCGAGCTCAGGGCGTCCATGTGGAAGAAATCGATCCCGTCGGCGATGTTGTTCTCGATCACCATCCGCCGGGCGTAGCGGCCGATCAGGTGCGACGCCGAGCGGGTCAACTGGTTGGTCAAGAGCAACGTCGGTCCTTCGTGACCCAACTCGGCGATGGTCAACTGGCGGATCGGACCATCGTAGTCCGTCAATGTGACCTGGCGGTCCAGCACCCGCGGCGTCCGGTAGGCGCGCGCGACATTTTCCAACTCGACCCGCCGCCATGCCGAGATCGGGGCCCGCGCGATCTCCGCGAGCCGCTTCGGGCTGCGCCTCCGCAACGTGATGAAGGGGATTCCCATCCGGTTCAGCTCGTTGAGCTTGGCGTAGGTCGTCAATGTGCAGTCGAAGATCAGCTCCTCGGGCAACCGTCCGGTCCGTCGCTTCCAGAACGCGACGAACCGAAGGACCTCGTCATCCCGCTGGTCCTTGCGCAACTCGGCGTTGGCGTAGCAGAAGACGCGGGTCTGGGCGTCCTGGGCCAGGAAGGCCAGGACTCCCTTCTGGCTGCGGCTCCGCTTGGAGACGTAGTGCTTCTCGACCAGCGCATCCTCGCCATGGAAGGGGATGGTGTGGAAGTCCAGGTCGAACGATGCCCCCCATCTCAACCCCAGGCGACCGACGGTGTCGGACCAGTGGCGCATCAACGGGGGATAGCAGGCCGGCGGGACCCGGCTACTGTATTCGGTCAAGAACGACCGCTTGGGGATCACATTCAAGCCGGCGAAGAGGGCCAGGCCCTCATCGAGCACCGAGCTCATGACATGGGAATGGCGCGCATTGCCGAAGAGCTTCAGGGCCAGGAGCGACCGGAAGGCGCAGGCCGCCGGGACCATCTTCGAGCCGGGGAGACCCGACCGCGCCAGGAGGGAGTCCAACCGGGCGTCGACCAGCCAGGGGAGGAAGAGGAACAGGCCGCCGAACTTGGTGCGGAGGTGGCGCGGCGACAGGTCAAGGCAGCGGACGTCGGCCATGTCGGCGATGACAGGGCGGGTCTGGTCGGGCCGTTCGTCGTCGGCGCGTCGCGGCAGCTTGGCGAAGCCCTCGTCCTTGAGGATCGCGGCGACCGCCGCCGGACTGAGCGGCTCTCCGTCGCCGGCCAAGGCGCGGCTGATATCATGGACAGAGAGGTTCTGCTTGCGCAGGGCGATTACCTGTTGCCGCAGCCGTTTCTGCTTGCCGGGTGGCCTCCCCTGGCGTGCAGGTGGTGCGAAGAAATCGCGGTCGGGCTGGTTGCGGAACTGGTGGACGAGGACGCGGAAGCTCCCCGGCGTGTAGCCAGAGCGAGCGGCGACCTCAGCCGATGGTAGGCGGTCGACGAAGAAGGCTCGGAGGGCCTCGTATTGACGATGGGTGGAGTTGGAAGGCTCCAAGAAGCGATGGGCCAGTGTTAGGCGGTCACTGGAATTATGGTCCATGTTGCCACGGTGCCAGCGAGGCGCGAGTGCGATTGCCGATGCGTGTTAGAAATAGAGGAAACCCCGGGATTTCAGGGAGAAAAGCCATTCAAGCATCGCATACGCACTTGGTGATTATTCGGGTTAGCCTTGTGGCATGGGTATCTATAGTTCTTGGGCGCCGATAACGATGCCAGCGAGGGAATACCTGGATTTTAGAGGGAATCCCGATCAGTTTCAAGCCGATTTGTTAGCCGGTTTCCCCTCCATGGGAATCCAGGCTAGCGTCGAGGGCTCGGGTATGGCGGAGGCGGTGATTAGTGCGCCGCCGTCCGCGGGCGAAATCTCGACCACCATCGGTTCCTGCTCGATGATCACGCCTCCTACATTGTAGGAGAAAAGGATTTCGAATGACGTCCCGACGTACCATCCGGTGAAGGATAGGTTCATCGTCCCGCCGACGGGCACTACGCCACCGCCGGAGAAGGTGATATCATCGGTTAAGTCCGTATTAGAACCCCCGGTCGCGGTCGTGAATGGCCCGCCAATGCTGTTCGCCACGTCCATGAGCTTGCCACCATTGCCCACGTCAATTTCGTGGATATGCAGGTCGGTCGCGACCAGAGGTAGTCCGGAGTGCGGATCTACTCCGATATTCGTGAGAAGGAAAGTGTCCTTGATCGGATTCGTGATGGTGATCGTCTCCGCTCCTGCGTTGACCGAGAGGAGCCAGGCCAGGAGGACCACCAGAATAATGGATCGTAATCTCATCGTGCAACTCCGGAGGGGACGCATGGCGGGGAAAACGGGGACACAGGCTTTTCGACAGTTGTCCGACAAGTCGTTTCTGCATGTGTCGGTTGTGGGGTAAACGGAATGTCAGTTCTTTTTTCCTGTCGTTGGACGATGCCGGCCCGTTCACTGAGAGGGCTGGTCGCATCTGTGGGCGCAGTTCTTCCGCTCGGCATTAAATCCGATCGAAGTCATGGCAACTAGCCGCGTCGATCGAGGCCCACAGGCCGGTTTGATTAACAATGGCTATCGACGTCATGGTGGGGCGCACCCAGCCGAACCTGGAAGGGACCGGTTCGTTCAAGCAAGCTCATTCGTTTTCGGGATCGCCGTCGGAATCAGGGGTCGTCATCGATTCTTTCCGTTGGTCGGTCGAATCGAATACCCTGCTGGAATCCTGACCGCGAAGAGAACGTTCACCGGGGACGTTGCGGAATCGTCCGCAATCTCCAGCCACCACCTGGCAGAACGCATGGAGGCGGTCGCTTAACCTCCTCGCGGCATGCGCTTCCGAAAGCGGCGCCGGTCACCTCGCTCTTCGACTGCTGAAAAAGCGACCGAATCGCCCGTCGCTGGGGTCGAGCCCATCGACGACGTCCTCAAGCGTCAGTCAATCCGGGTGCTGCTCCGGTGCCCCACGCGCCTTCTAACCCCTAAGCTCGGACTTTCCCCAAATCCGCCGCAAGATAGTTGCCGCCTGGCCAAATTCTTGTAATCATCGATCGATTGGGATCACTCAGTGACGGGCTGAAGGACGACACTCCGGCCCCCCAGACACGTCGATGCGCCCAACGAGACTGGCCTTTCCCAACTCGGATGCAGGAGATAACGCGCATGTCGGACCGTGGCAACGGCGCCGCGCGATGGCTTGAGGGTGCACGCGCCGGATCCCAGGAGGCGCTGGGGCAGATGCTCGCCGACTGCCAGGCTTACCTGTTACTCATCGCCGGACGGGAGCTCGATCCTGACCTGCGGGCCAAGGGTGGCGCTTCCGACCTGGTCCAGGAAACCTTGCTAGATGCCTATCGCTCCTTCGAGTGCTTTCAAGGCGATACCGAAACGAGACTGTTGGCCTGGCTGCGCCAACTGCTGTTAAACAACCTGAGTGATTTTCGGCGTCGGTATCGCGGAACGGTCAAGCGGCAGACGGCATGCGAGCTTGCTCAGGCGGCGTCGGGATCGTCTGCCGATCCTTTGCTCAAGGTGAGCGTCGACGAGCCCTCGCCCAGCGAGCTCACGATCGCGCGGGAACAGCTTGAGACGCTGGAGCGCGCCCTGGACCGGCTGCCGTCTGACTATCGCCAGGTCATCCTGTGCCGCTACCAGGAAGAACTGCCTTTTGAAGACATCGGGCGACGGATGGATCGAACGGCCAATGCCGTGGAAAAACTATGGTTGCGTGCGATCGAACGTCTGCGGAAGGAGCTGGAGAAACCCGCGTGATGCCGCTCGAATCCACGTCCGGAGACGAACCGTTCGCATCGCTCCTCGTGGCTTGCGACCAGGCCCTGGCTGCCCGTGGTGTCGGCGACGGTCCTGCCGACGCGGAGGTGGCGCCCGGGCTGCTGGCGCGCCTGGAAGGGGATCTGGCGTGTATTCAACTGCTGCGCGAGCTCCTGCCGCGCCGCGCGCCGATCCGCGCCTCGACCGCTCCGGCGGATGCTCCCGTTGTCGAGCTGGGACGCTTCCAGGTCCGCCGGGAGTTGGGCCGGGGCGCATTCGGCGTGGTCTTCCTGGCGTATGACACGGACCTGAGACGCCTGGTCGCTCTCAAGATCCCTCGGCCGGAGGCCCTGACGACCACGGCGCTGCGGCAGCGGTTCCTTCGTGAAGCGCGAGCCGCGGCCGGGCTCGACCACCCGAACCTGGTACCCGTCTTTGAAGTTCATGTCAACGGGCCGGTCTGCTACATCGCCTCGGCGTACTGTCCCGGCATCACCCTGGCGGCGTGGCTTAAGGAGAGCAACCTACCCGTGCCCGTGCGCGAGGCGGCGCAACTGGTCGCCACCCTGGCCGAGGCGGTCCAGCATGCGCACGGCCGAGGGGTGGTCCATCGCGACTTGAAGCCCGCGAACATCCTGCTGCAGAAATCCGATGTACAGAATGTCGAATCCGAGATGCGAAATCCCGGATCCGAACCTGTCGCCGCGGCGGGTTCTGGATTTCGGATTTCGGATTTTTCCCCGAAGATCACCGATTTCGGCCTGGCCAAATTCATCTCCTCGGAAGACGGGAGCGTTCAAACCCAGACCGGGGCGATCGTGGGCACCCCCGACTACATGGCGCCCGAGCAGGCGAGCCGGCATGACCGGGAGGTCGGCCCGGCTGCCGACGTCTACGCGCTGGGAGCGATCTTGTATGAGCTGCTCGTGGGCCGGCCGCCCTTCAGGGGACAGACCACACTGGACACGCTCGAAATGGTGCGGTCGGAAGAGCCCGTACTGCCCCGCCGGCTGGTCCCGAAACTTCCTCGCGACGTGGAGACGATCTGTCTGAAGTGCCTGGAGAAGGAACCTGCTCGCCGCTATGCCTCCGCCGGGGCGATGGATGAGGACCTGCGACGGTTCTTGAACGGGGAGCCGATCCTGGCCCGGCCGGTCGGGCGGGTCGAGAGTGTCGGCCGCTGGTGCCGGCGGAATCCGTGGGGGGCGGCATTCCTGGTGGCGATGGTGGCCGGTGTGGTCGGCCTGGTAGTCCTCGCGAGCGCCCAGGCCCGGGCCAACGTCCGACTGAGGGATGCCACCGCGGCGACCAAACACGCCCTGGCCGAGACCCGGAAGGCACAGGCCGAGACCCAGGATGCGCTGGAACAATCGGAGGAGTCGCGGAAGCAGTCGGAGGAGTCGCGGAAGCAGGCCGAGGCGGTCAGCAACTTCCTGGTCGAGGCGTTCCGTAGTCCCGACCCTTCGCAGGACGGTCGGCAGGTGAAGGTGGTTGACATCCTGGACCGGGCGAGTGAGCGGCTCGACAAGGGTTTCGCGGGGTCGCAGGCGACCCTCGGGGCGCTGCTCCCCACACTGGCCGAGACATACCGGGGCCTGGGCCTGTACGAGAAGGCCGTGGCCCTGCACACGAGGGCCCTCTCCGTCCGGGAAGTCGAGCTGGGACCCGACCACATCGACACGCTCGCCAGCCGCAACTACCTCGGCTCGGCCTACTTGGATGCAGGTCGGCCACACGATGCGATCGCGATGTTCGAGTCGACGCTCAAGTTGTCGGAGTCGAAGTTGGGCTCTGACCACTCCGTCACGCTGAAACGCCGCGGCAATCTCGCCTGCGCTTACTATAAAGGCGGCCGGTGGGACGATGCGATGGCGATGTTCGAGTTGACGCTCGAGCGGATGGAGTCGAAGCTTGGCCCCGACCACCCCGCCACGCTCCAATGCCGCAACAACCTCGCCCTCATGTACGCGGACGCTGGTCGGCTGGTCGAGGTGATCGAGCTGCGCGAGTCGACGCTCAGGCGGATGGAGTTGACGCCAGGCCCCGACCATCCCGCCACGCTCCAATGCCGCAGCAACCTCGCCGCGGCCTACCTGGCCTACGGCCGGTTCCCCGAGGCGATCGCGCTGTACGAGATGACACTCAAGGTCCGGGAGGTCAGACTGGGCCCCGACCACCTCCAGACGCTCGACACGCGCCACAACTTGGCCGTCGCCTATTCCTGCGTCGGCCGGCTGGCCGAGGCGATCGACCTGTACAAGGAGACGATCGGCCTCTGCGAATCGAAGCTCAAACCCGACCACCTCCACACGCTTGACTGCCGAAGCCACCTGGCCGGCGCCTACGCGAATGCGGGTCGGCTCGCGGAGGCGATCGCTCTGTTCGAGTTGACCCTCAAACGGATGGAGGCCAGTCTGCCCCCCCACCACCATCACCTCCTCGAAATCCGCAACAGCCTCGCCTCGGCTTACGAGTTACTCGGCCGGTGGTCCGAGGCCGAGGACCTCTATCGGGAGACAGTGGTTCGCCGCCGGGAGGGCTACAATGCCCATTTCCCCGATCTGGAAGAGGATCTCACCGCTTTCGGTCAACTCCTGCTCGCGCGGTCGCGGTGGTCGGAGGCCGAGGGACGGCTACGTGAATCCCTGAGCCTCTACAACGGGACTGCGTGGCAAGACAACTGGCGCCGGCATCATACGATGAGCCTGCTGGGCAGGGCGCTGCTGGGTCAGGGTCGCTACGCCGAGGCCGAGCCGCTGATCGTCGCCGGCTACCAGCAGATGAAGGCCCGCGAAGCCAGTATTCCCGTGCCGGAGCGGCCTCGCCTCCGCGAGGCCGCCGAGCGGATCATCCAACTCTATGAGGCGTGGGACAAGCCCGATGAGGCCGCGACGTGGAAGGCCAAGCTGGCGATGCCCGACCTGCCCGCCGACGTCTTCGCCCGGCCGTGAGCGGCACCTCGGCGATCGACGCCGCGCGGGCGCGGCGGATCGGTGTCCCAGCCGGTCCCATTCGGTGATCCCTGGACGGTTGAGAGTCCTTCTGGGTAGCGCCTCGGACTATTCCACTTCCAAGTTGATTCCCAGCTCCTTGAGGGCCTTCTGGAGCGGCTCGAGCCGATCGTCGGGGACCTCCACGGCCTTGGGGCCGAGGCGGTCGCCGAGCCAGGGGCGGGTCGCGGGGTGTTGGAGCAGGCCGTCGAGGAGCTCGGGGGTAGGCAGACTGAGGACCATCATGCGGGCCGCCTTCAGCGGCGCGATTCGCGATGTCTTCGGCGCCAGGATGAGCCGGACCGCGGGGGGAATCTCGCCGCCGGTCCGCCGCGTGTACCACTCGACGAGCTGGGGCGGGTTGACGCCCCGGCCCATCCCCCGGCGCAACGAGGCGGCGGTGACCGTGAATCGCCGCGTCCCGGGCTGTGATGGGAGTAGCTCGTCGGCGAACCGGCCGATCTCGGCGTCGACCAGGAGGTCCGAACGCGACGGGTCCAGCGCCATCGAGACGCCATCGGGCTCGACGGTCACGCACGCCTCGGGCGGGCGGCGATAGTCGCGCGCCCCGGTCAGGCGGAAACGGTCGAAGGGAATCGACCGCTCGTCGTCGACCAGCAGGAATCGCTCGCCGACGGGGGTCGGCGGTTCGCCCTCCTTCGGCGGCCAGGACTCCAGGGCCTGGTCCCGGTCGGCCGTCGAGCCGAACTCCATCAGGGTCGCCGACGCGTAGTACGTCACGCGCTCGCGGCGGGTCGCCCAGGTCCGGACGGCGTCCACGACGCCGGCCGGCAGCGCCCGCTGGGTGTGCCGGGAGAGCGTCTCGAGCATCGACTCGGGCGTCAGGCCCCCCTCCAGGCCGAAGATGATCGACTCGCGCGTCAGCTTCAGCTCGAGTGCGGCTCCGATCTGCGACCACTGCGCGAATCGGCTGAGCCGGCCCACGAGGTGGGGCGTCAGGCCCTGTCGATAGGCGATCATCTCGAAGTTGGGCTGGACGAAGAGGAACTGGTCGAACGTCGGGCGGGGCGGGGGCGTCGGGCCGGAGGCCAGGACGTACCGGCCCAGCGGGGTCAACTGGACGACGCGGCGACCGGTCCCTTGCTCCTCGGCGGCGCGGACCAGTCCGAGCGGATAGGCGGCGCCCAGAAGGATCGACTCGAGCACGACCTGGCCGCGCGGCAACGTCGGGGACCCGGGCCGGGACCGGACCCTGGGCGAGGGCACGCGTCGCGGCGAGGCGGTCGTCGCGGCCGGGTCCCGAGGGGCCGATTCGTCGCGGTCCGACGGGTCGGCCAGGCTCGGGCGATCCCACGTCGGGTATCTCGCCGAGAGGTGTCCGGCCAGGTCTTCGAGGGCGACCCATTCGGCGTCGCCGAGCGTGGCCAGCCAGAGTAGCACGGCGGGGCGGAGGTAGGTCACGGCCAGGTCGGGCTCGGTGTCGGCGGCCGTGCCCGGCGGCCGTCCGGTTCATGCCAGGTCCGCAAGGTCAGCCAGCCGGTGGCGATCATCTGCGGGAGGTGGACCGCGTTGTCGGCCCAGAAGCCGGGCGAGGCGGCCAGGAGCCGCTGGCCGGTCTGGTCGGGCTCGACCAGGCCGACGCGACGCGCCAGCGCCATCCAGAACGCGGCCGGGCGGGGCAGGGGGGCGATCGCGTCGGTGACGGCGCCGGCCAGCACCGGGTCGTCCTCGACCCGCTCGCGATCGCGCTTGTAGAGGATCCCTTGCTGGGTCTGTCGCAACGGCTCGGCGCCGGCCCGTTGCCAGATGGCGCCCAGCCGCAGGATCGGCTCGAGGCCGTCCGACTCGCGGACCTGGACGACCGGCCCCGGGGCGATCGCGAGGCCGCCTTCGGGCCGGACGATCCGGACCGCGTGCGGGACCGCCGGGTGGACCCGGACGCGCAGCGGGACCGAGTTGCCCCGCTTGAGCACCGCTACGAAATCATCGATCGGGCCGACCTCGGTATTCGGCTCGATCGCCAGCAGGCCCAGGTCGAGCAGCCGGACCAGGGCCTCGATCGGCTCGGCGCCCAGCGATGCCAGCGCGTGGGCCAGTCCGGCCATCGGCATCGACGTCGTCTCGGTCACGGCGAAGAGGCTCAGGGCCAGCCGGGATCCGATCGGCACCCGCGCCGCCAGCGCCTCGACGGCGGCGGGGTGG
Source organism: uncultured Planctomycetota bacterium (assembly GCA_963777695.1). Taxonomy (GTDB): domain Bacteria; phylum Planctomycetota; class Planctomycetia; order Isosphaerales; family Isosphaeraceae; genus CAVZRC01. Next base: position 1,422,247 of record CAVZRC010000004.1, on the reverse strand, counting down.
TCCAGGTGCTCGGTGATCTCCTCGGCCGTCCCGGCAGGCCGGATCCGATCGCTGTCCGGCAGGAAGCCCTGGGCCAGCCGGATCGCCGCCAGCCGCGCGCCCTTATATCGCCCCAGCGCCCATCGATAGGCCAGGCGAGGCTCGTCCGGCGGCGGACTCGGTAGCGGCGACGACTGCGATGCAACGGCCATCGGCGAGGAATCCCTTCAACTCAGCGCACCAGGCGCGGCGTGTGGCCCATCTTGCGAAGCTCCTCGATCACGGCATCCGTCTCGTCCGGCTGGACCAGGAGCACGGTCTCGGACAGCCGGCCCAGCACCCAGCGCGCCAGCGACTTCCTCGCCAGCAGCTCCTCGGCCAGCACCGGCTCGGAAGTGCGGATCAGGGTCACGCTCTTGTGCAGCTTGACCGGGATTCGGGTCGTCGATCGGGTCATCTTGATCCACCGGCGGTCGAGGAGGGGAGGGCGGCAGCGAGACTGGGCCATCGCCTATCGAGCGGTCGCTTCCGGGCGGCAACGGACGTGCTCGGCGATGTCGGTCTCATCGAGGATCTCATAATTATATCCCTGCTCGGTCAGGAAGAGCTGGCGGTGGTGGGCGAAGTCCATCTCGCGCGTGTCGCGGGTCACCAGGGAGTAGAAGATGGCGGGCTTCTCGCCCTCCTTGGGGCGGAGGATCCGCCCGAGGCGCTGGGCCTCTTCCTGCCGGCTGCCGAACGTGCCCGAGACCTGGACCATCACGTTGGCGTCGGGCAGGTCGATGGCGAAGTTGCCGACCTTCGACAGGATCAGCCGGCGGATGACGCCGCGGCGGAACTTGCCGTAGAGCTCCTCGCGCTCGGAGTTGGGGGTCTGGCCGGTGATCAGCGGGACGTCGAACCGCTCGGCGATCCGACGCAACTGCTTCAGGTACTGGCCGATGACCAGGACGCGATCCTCGGGATCGTCGAAGCGGTCGAGCAGGATGGCGACCAGGTCGTCCTTGAGCGGATTCTCGCTGGCCACGCGGAACTTCTCCCGCCACTCGGCCAGGGCGTATTCCATCCGCATGGTCGGGGGCAGGCCCAGCCGGACCTCGTGGCACTGGGCCTCGGCGATCCAGCCCTTGGATTCGAGCACCCGCCAGGGGACGTCGTATTTCTTGGGGCCGATCAGGCTGAAGACGTCCTCCTCGCGGTTGTCCTCGCGGACGAGGGTCGCGGTCAGGCCGAGCCGACGGCGGGCCTGGATGTCGGCCGTGATCCGGAACACCGGCGCCGGCAGCAAGTGGACCTCGTCGTAGATGATCAGCCCCCAGTCACGCTGTTCGAACAGGTGGAAGTGGGGGAAGTCGCCGTCCTTCTTGGGGCGATAGGTCACGATCTGGTAGGTCGCGATGGTCACCGGCGCCAGCGCCTTGGAATCGCCGGTGTAGGTGGCGATCAGCGACGGGTCGAGGTCGGTCTTGTCGAGGATCTCCCGCTTCCACTGCTCGACGGCGGTCGTGCTGGTGGTCAGGATGAGGGTCTCGGTCTTGAGCGTCGCGATGGCGGCCAGGCCGACGATCGTCTTGCCGGCCCCGCAAGGCAGGACGATCACGCCCGAGCCGCCGCGGGCGTCGCCGCCGGCGTAGAACGCGGCGACGGCCCCCTCCTGATAATCGCGGACCCGGAACGGCTTGCCCGAGAGCATCACCTTTCGGACCGCCACCGGCAGCGCGGCGCCGGCGTTGTAACCGGCCATGTCCTCGGCCGGATAGCCGACGGTGATCAGCGCCTGCTTGAGCACGCCGCGATGGGCGTCGTCGATGGCGAAGCTGGTCTCGTCGATCCGCTCGCCCAGGTAATCGCGCACGCCGCGCTGGCGCGCAGCTCCTCGAGCAGCGGCTTGTCGTTGGTGGTCAGCCGGAGCTGGCCCTCGACGCGTTGCAGCCGGACCCGCCCGTATCGGCTCACCAGCTCGCGGAGGTCCGGCGGCAGGTTGGCGGGGATCGGGAACTTGGAGTAGGTCTCCAGCGCCCGGATCATCGCGTCGGCCGACATGCCGGCGGCCGCGGCGTTCCAGAGCGACAGGGGTGACAGGCGATAGGTGTGGATGTGCTCGGGGCTCTTCTTCGAGCTCGGCGAACGGCGCGATGGCGTCGCGGGCCTCCGCGTGGAGCGGGTTGTCGACCTCCAGCAGGATCGTGCGATCTCCCTGGACGATCAGCGGATTGGCGGGATTGTACTGCATGGGCTCCTTGCCCGATCGGGACTTCTGGGGCAATCGTGCCGGACGTCGCCGCGCGGCCTCGGCACGTTCCCACTCCGCGTGGGCGAACACACCATCGTAGAGGGTCCGGCCGCTTCCCGCAAGCTTGGCTTGGCCAGCTTGACCGAATTGGTTGGATGGCTGAGTGGTTGAATGGTTGTCGTCCTCGCATTCTCCGATCGCCTTGCCAGGGTTCGATCGAGATGGTCACACTGGGCATCGAGGACCGCATGGGAGACGCCCGCGGTGAAGCGGTTGGCTTTTCTCGGAGTCAGCGAAGGCCTTCGCGGATTTCAGCCTGGAGTCGGCGGTCGAGAAGCTGGGATTGATCCTTGGTGCTCGTGTTAATTTATTTACGGATGTCCGGGCATTAGAGATACCGCCGGTCCTGCGCCGGTGCTCGAACGATGGGCACCTCAGGCGTTGGAAGTGAATACGGAGAAGGCACGATCGGAGCTGATCATCGCGCCGATCTTGATGGAAGCGATGCACATCGCCGGTGACGAGTTCGGGGTCTACTCGGGCGTGTCCCTGGAGGTGGACCGCGGGCGCAGCCTGTTCGGGAGCTGCGACTTCCTGATCGGTCGCCGGGCCGACCCGTTCCTCCTCGGCTCGCCGCTGCTGGCGGTCGTCGAGGCCAAGAACGAAGACATCCCGGGAAACCTGGGTCAATGCGTCGCGGAGATGGTGGCGGTTCGCGTCCTCAACGAGCGCAAGGGCCATCCGCTCACGGTCGTCCACGGCGCGGTCACCACCGGCGCCGAATGGCTCTTCCTCCAACTCGAGGGCCATGCCGTGACCTTCGACCTGCGCGAGCGGTTCCTGGATGACGTCGGGCCGATCCTCGGCTATCTCGCGGCCATCGGCTCGGCGGCGCCGGTGTGAGCGGAGTGGTTGCTTCGGGAAGGTCGGGCTAGAATGATTTGAGCGGATATCGATCCGTCGCTCGCCGACATCATGAGGAGTCCTAAACATGGCCAAAGTCAAGTATGTTTACTGGCAGGAAGAGGATGCCTGGCTCGGTTATCTGGAGGAGTATCCCGATTACTGGACGCAAGGCGAAACCCTCGAAGATCTCCAAGAGCATCTCAAGGATCTCTACCAAGACTTGACGGGCGGTCAGATCCCCGGGATACGCAGGGTTGGTGAACTGGTGATCTGATGAAACAGGTCGATCTCATTAAGGTGATCGAGGAGATGGGCTGCGAATTCGTGCGACACGGCGGGAAGCACGATTGGTATCGGAATCCCAGGACAGGGATCGCGCAGGCGGTCCCGCGACATTGGGAGATCAAAGAACATCTGGCCAAGCGGATCATTCGCCTGCTGAGCGACCCGGAGGAAGAGGACGAAGCGGAGGAGGGCAACGCCTGATTTGCGGCCATCGGCTCGGGCGCAATCGTGAGGTCGGGCTGTATGCGACGGAAATTTCGGGTTAGACTGACTTGTGAAGACCACCAATCTTGAACCGGGCGGTTGGCTCACACACTTTTCCTCGACAGGTGACCCATGGACTTGAATACCGTCCTGATTGCCGTGGATACCTGGACGGTCGATGATCGTCTTCGGCTTATGGAAGAGATCTGGGACCGGCTGGTCAACGAGGGTTACCAGCCGGAATTGACGGATGACTTGAAATCCAAGTTGGATCGTCGCCTGGCTTCCCTCGATGCCAATCCCACGAATGTGACGACCTGGGAAGTGATCAAAGATCACGTGAGGCGCCCGCGATGAGTCTTCCTCTTGCCTTCGAGCCGGAGGTCGAGGCCGACGTCGATGAAGCATATGCCTGGTATGAGCGGCATCGCGTAGGACTCGGTGAAGCTTTCATGGTCGAAGTTCAAGCCGTGCTCGACCGCATCCAGCAGAATCCCGAACTTCGAGCAACGATCTATCGGGAGGTCCGCCGCTCCCCGCTACGTCGCTTCCCCTATGCCGTCTATTACCGTCTCGAACCAGGCCGGATCGTCGTGTTAGCAGTTCACCACACCAAGCGCGACCCGAATCGCTGGCAATCGAGAGCCTAGGTCTGGCGTTCGGGAGACGACCTTGGCTCCGACGTTCGGTGCGAGGATTCGGTTCGGGGGCGCCCGGATCCGTCGGACTGCGGACCATGACCAGCTCCCCTCGCGGGCGACACGATCCGTGGAATCTCTCGGATCGGGAACCCACACCATTGCTTCGGATGGCGCACCGGCTATCCTGGGGATGGCCGCGGAAGAGAGAAATCTCCCGAGTCATCACCGATGGAACCGATCGAACGCTACCGTGGAAGCCTCCTGGGCCTGGCCGCAGGCGATGCGCTCGGCACGACCCTCGAGTTCCGACAACCCGGCTCATTCGCCCCCGTCGAAGACATCGTCGGTGGCGGCCCGTTCGGGCTCAACCCCGGCGAGTGGACCGACGACACTTCCATGGCCCTCTGCCTGGCCGAGAGCCTGATCGAGTGCCGCGGCTTCGACCCGACGGACCAGTTGCGGCGGTATGTCCGCTGGTATCGTCAGGGTCATCTCAGCAGCCGGGGACGCTGCTTCGACATCGGCGGCACCACGTCCTCGGCACTGCGGCAATTCGAGCAGACCGGCGAGGCGTACTGCGGCTCGGCCGATACCTACTCGGCCGGCAACGGGTCAATCATGCGGCTGGCCCCGGTGCCGCTGTTCTTCGCCGGCGACCCGCGCGAGGCCGTCGCGCGGGCGGCCGATAGCTCGCGCACGACCCACGGAGCCGTCGAGGCCGTCAACGCTTGCCGATACCTGGCGGCGCTCATCGTCGGCGCCTTGCAGGGGGCCTCGAAGGAGGAACTGCTGTCCGATCATTACGCCCCCGCCGCGGGCCTCTGGGATGAGGAGCCGCTGGCCCCCCGGATCGCCGAGATCGCCGCAGGCTCGTTCCGGCGCCGAGAGCCGCCCGAGATCCGCGGCGGCGGCTATGTCGTCCACTCGCTCGAGGCGGCCCTGTGGGCCTTCGATCGCAGCTCCTCGTTCCGGGAGGGTGCCCTGCTGGCGGTCAACCTCGGCGATGACGCCGATACCACCGGCGCCGTCTTCGGCCAGCTCGCCGGCGCCTATCACGGCGAGCCGGGCATCCCCCGCGAGTGGCGCGATCGGCTCGCGATGCGCGAGCTCATCGCATCGATGGCCGAGCGGCTCTTCGAGCCCGGCACCCGCGAACCTTCCCCAGTTCTGGAAGATCCGCCTCTTCTGGCTTGACGTGTACTTTGGTTCACTGTAGTTTGATGGTGCGTCGAGGGTCGGGACCGGTGGGACAGGTTCCTGGCGGAGGGCAACGACATGGCGAAGGTCAGTGCCTGGACGAGCGGGGCGGTCGGGGAGCCGACGTTCCCCCAAGATTTCGAACTGGTGAAGAAGGCCGTCCTACAGGTCACGGACATCAAGACCAATCGGAATAAGTACTACGCCATCGAGCTGCACTCGACCTCGGAGGGCGGCCAGGCGCGGTATCGTGTCTTCACCCATTACGGTCGGACCGACGACCTGGAGACCAATCCGGACGCGGGCCAGAAGGAGTGCCGGTACTTCGACGCGCAATTCGAGGCGGAGGCCGCCTACGACTCGATCTACCGCCAGAAGACCTCGGCGTCGAAGGGCTACAAGGAGGTGTCGCTGGCTTCGAGCAAGATCGGCTCGCAGCAGGCGCCGGGGCACCGGCGTCGGGGAGATCGACGCTCGGACGCTCGAACGGATGGCGCAGGCGTCGGATGGGGTCGTCGCGGCGCCGGCGGCGAGCAAGCTCCACGCGGGCGTCCAGGATCTGGTGCGGTACATCTACGACGAGGCCAAGGGCGCCCTGACGAGCACCGTGGCCGCCAAGATCACGGCGAACGGCATCGAGACGCCGCTGGGCATCCTCACGCTCGGGCAGATCGAGAAGGGCGAACTGATCCTGACCGAGTTGTACGAGCGGTTCAAGGACAAGAAGGCGAAGCGGCGAGAGGCGGAGATGACGCGGCTCTCCGGCGAGTTCTACACGGCGATCCCGCACCGGATCGGCCGGACGCGGGCCGCCGTCGCCGTCGCGGTCATCAACACGCTGGAAGCCTTCGAGCAGAAGCAGCAGACGCTCCAGCTCATGAAGGACATGCTCCAGGTCAACGGCGACGCCGGCAATGTGCTCTTCGACGCCCGGATCGATCAGGAGTACGATGCGCTGAAATGCCGCGTGGAGTGGCTCGAGCCGGGGTGCTCCGAGTACAAGGAGATGGCCGACCACGTCATCAAGAGCCAGATCAAGTCGAAGACCATCAAGGTCCAGAACCTCTACCGGGTCCGCCGCGAGGGCGAGTGGGAGGAGTTCGCCGAGGGCATCGGCAACCATCGACTGCTTTTCCACGGCTCGCGGATCCCGAACTGGGTCGGCATCCTGTCGCGTGGGATCCTGCTGCCGAAGATCGTCGTCAGCATGGGGGTGAACCGGACGGATGCCGGCTGGCTGGGGCACGGGATCTACTTCGGCGATGCCGCCTGCACGAGCGTCTTCTACACCACCCCGGGCAAGAAGAAGACCCGACTGATGGCCATCGCGAGGGTCGCCCTCGGGAAGATGAAGGATTACACGAAGATCACCTACGGCCTGACCGCGCCGCCGCCGGGTTACGATAGCTGCCATGGCGTGCGGACCCAGGCCCACGTGAAGTTGAAGAGTCCGTTCAGCTTCCAGGTGAGCACGAGTGGCAACCTCCCGGTCACGTCGTCGGATTTCGCGGACGACGAGTACGTAATCTACGACGCACGGCAACAGCGACTGGAATACCTCGTCGAGTTCGCGGCCTGATTCGGGCCGGAGACCCCGTGCCTTTACGATCGGGAGGGTGAGCCCATGTTGGTGGCGGTGACGCTAGTCGACATCAACCCGAGGGTGGTCAAGGCGTGGCGCGCCACCTTCGAGGAGAATCCGGAGGTGGAGATCGTGCAGGGCTCGATGCTCGAGCGGGCGGTGGATGCCTGGGTGACGCCCACGAACGCGCGGGCGAGCATGGACGGCGGTCTCGACGGCGTGATCAAGGGACACTTCGGGGTGGCCATCGAGCGGCGGGTCCAGGCCGAGGTCCGTCGGTTGTACGGCGGCTTGCTGCCCGTCGGCCACGGGACATGCGTCCCGACCGGCGTAAAGCGGCCCGCGTTCCTGATCTCGACGCCGACGATGACGGCTTCCTCCGAGGACATCAGCGACACGCTCAACGTGGTGCTCGCCTGCGCGGCGGCGTTCCAGGTCGTACACATGCAGAACGCCCGCGAGCCGGGTTCGATCCAATCGGTCGCCCTGCCCGGCCTGGGGGCGCAGACCGGCCGGGTCCCGGAAGAGATCTGCGCCGACCTGATGTGGACCGGCTACAACCTGTTCCGCCGTCGCGCCTTCGACGACTTCGCCGCCATGCGCGCCGCCCTCCAGGAGGAACTCGGCGACCTCGGCCCGAGTTCGTCGTTCGGCAAGCCGAAGGGCAAGGCCAAGTCCGCAGGCACGGCGGCGGCGCCCGCCAATGGCCCGGCGTCAGCCCCGTCGACCAAGGACGAGGATATCGATTTCGACGACTTCTAGGGCATGTGAAGAAAAACTTGCACAAACTCGTTCCCACGCTCCGCGTGGGAATGCCGTCCTGGACGCTCTGCGTCCTGATGGATTCCCGGTCGCGATCGAGGCCACTACGAGGCAGAGCGTCGAAGATGGCATTCCCACGCGGAGCGTGGGAACGAGATCATACATCGATTCCAATTTGCGAATTCCAGATTGTGGATGAGGAATAATGATCCCAGACCCGGTCCGTCTCTACAACCCGAACGGGCCCGATCGCTTGGCGGTCGTCTCGTCCGAGCCCGCGGCCCGAGGCGCCGAGGCGTACCTGATCCGGCTGGCGCGGGCCCAGGGCCGGAGCCCTCGTCCGGGGGACCGTCTATGGCCCGTATCCGGCGGACGAGCTCACTCCGCGGTTCGCCGAGGTGGTGGCGGCGCTCCGCGCCGAGGGGTTCGACGCGCCCGGGGTAGGGGCGATGCTCGAGGCGCTCGCCAGCCCCGCACCCGCCGTCCGGCGCGGGCCGCGATCCGGCTGGGATGGCGCAGGAGCGCGGCGGCCGTCGCACCCCTGCTCGAGGCGCTGCCCGGGGCCGTGGATGACACCTGTGCGCTCCTCGACGCCCTGGGCGCGATCGGCGACCCTCGCGCCATCCCCGCGACGCGAGGCTACGCGACCCGGAAGCTCCTCTCGCGCCGTCGATCGGCCGTCGAGGCCCTGCGGAACCTGGGCGACCACGAGGGGCTCGCCGCGGCCACCGCACAGGCGCGCGAGCAACTCCCGGGGCCGTTGCGTGCGGCCTTCGAGGCGATCCCGCCGCAGGACTCATCGGTCGGGGCGGTCGAGGCGCTGGCCCAGGCCGTCCGGACCCTCGACGTCCAGCATCAGGGGCTGGCGCTCGACACGCTCTACGAGATCGGCACTCCGGCGGCCGTCGAGGCGGTGCGCGCGGTACTAGCGGAGTCCAAATTCGCCCGGTCCTATCTCTGGCGGTATATCAAGAGCATCTACAAGCGTTCGCAGCTCCGCCACGATCCGGCCACGTTCGGCTGGCTGAGCCACGCCATCGAGGCCCAGTCGCGCCAGACCGTGGGCGTCTGGGCCTCCGTCAAGTCCGGGTACGACGGGGTCGAGCGCAAGTCGGCGATCTTTCATCGCAAGACCCAGGTCTTCCTCCGTCGCCTCGGTTGGCGCTACCTGCGGAACCTGGCGGCCTATCGACCCGACCTCTATGCGCCCGCCGCCGCCGAGGTCCTCGTCGCCTACTCGCCCGAGGATGCCGAGGAGCCCGAGGGCTGGCGAGGCGCGTTCGCCCGATGCTACCTGCTGAGCCGCATCCTCTGGGGGGCCGGCGGGCGGTTCGTCCTCGATGACCGCCGGCTGACGTTCCGCTTTCGCGATGCCGAGGTCGTCAGCCCTCGCCCCGAGGTCCGAGAGGAGTCGTTCCCGCACCTCTGGGACGCCCGGCCCGCCGCCTATCTGCGCGTCCTGTCCGCCGCTCGGCTGCCCGAAGCCCACGCCTTCGCCGCGAGGGCCGTCGCCGGTCCGCAACGGAAGGTGCTCGAGGAGGCGGACGCGAATATTGTCGTCCGGCTCTTGAGGGCGCCCTACGAGCCGACGGTCCAACTCGGCCTGGAGGAACTGGAACGTCGGTTTGACCCGAAGCGGCCGGACCTGGCCCTGCTCCAGGCACTGCTGTCGGACGCGTCGTCCCGCGCGAGGGGTCTGGGTCGGCGATGGCTGCGCCTGGCGGCTCCGATCTGGACCGGGGAGAGTGAGTGGGTCTTCGCCTTCCTCGGCCTCGCCGACGCCGAGACTGTCGCCCTCGCGGCGGATCTGGCCTCCGATCGCCTGCGCAACGACCCTGAGATGCGTCGGGTGCTGGCGGCGTGGCTGCTTGCCCGGCTCCGCGATCCGGAGGCCGGCCCGGGCACGCACGACATTTACGCCCGGCTCGCCCGGGAGTCGCTCGCCGAGGAGATGGGGACGCTGCTGGACATCTCCGACCTGGTGGCGATGGTCAAGGCGGGGACGCCCCCCGTGCAGGCGATGGCCGGTGCGCTGATCGCCCGTAGGCCGGAGGCGATCGCCCACCTCGGGCTGGAGGGGCTCGCCGCGATGGCCGGGCACGAAGTGGCGGCCGTCCGGGCGGCGGCGCACGCCCTGATGCGGGCCGGGGCGGACCAGCTCCGCTCCGATCCCGCGCCCTTGTACCTGCTGATCGAGAGCGATTGGGCCGACACCCGCGCCGCGGCATTCGACCTGCTCCGCGACGAGGTCGGCCCGGAAACGCTCGGTCCCGATGCGATGATGGGCCTGCTCGACTCGAACCGCCCGGACGTGCAGGACTTCGCCAGGGACCTGGTGAAGCGGCACCTCGCCCGGCTGGACGCCCGCGTTCTCATGGCTAGGCTGGTCGAGCACCCGCACCCGAACATACGGCGGTTCGCGATGGACCTGGCCGTCGAGCACCTGCCCGACGGCGGCGAGGCGATCGCCGGGATCGAATGGTTCTTGCGGGCGGCGATCCTGGACCTCCGGCCCGATCGGCTGCTGAAGCGACGCATCATCGACTTCCTCCTGCGTCGGGGCCTGCGGGATCCCTACCAGGCCGAGGTCTCGGCGCGGATCCTGGGCGAGTTCGCGCGGATGGACGTCCGCGCCGATTTCGAGCACGCACTGGAGGCGATCGTCCGGCTCAACCTGGCCTACCCCGGGCTGAAGTCGCCGGTGGTCATCGCGACGGGAGGTGTCGCGTGATCGCCGCCTTCCGCTACGACGGCCGCAGCGGGATCGTCAACGGACTGGACCGCACCCACGTCGCGCTGGCGACGAATACGCTCCGTGAGGCGACCTTCTTCCGCGGCACGCTCGGCCGTCCGCTGGCGTTCCGCGAGGGCCTGGCGGCGCTCTATGACGTGGTCGTCAGCGACTTCAAGTACCGGCCGCGGGACCGCATCGAATTCCATGCCTGGCTCGAGGAGCAGGACCGGGCGTTCCTCGCCGGCCTGGGCGTGAAGAGCCAGGCGATGCGCGAGCGGGTCCAGGCGCTCGAGGCCCGGCTCGGGGAGCTCGACCGAGGCCGTCGTGAGCGGCTCAAGCCGTTCCACCGGGCGCGGATGGCCTACATCGACTACGTCTACGCGCACCAGTATGAGCTGTCCTACATCCTCGACCCGGTCATCACGGTCCATCCCGACGAGGTCGCCTTCGAAGCGTTCTCGCGCGACGAGAGCACGTATGCCCGGCTGGCGGCCCATCACGAGCTGTTCGACCGCATCGACGAATTCCAGTGCGGCACGACCAATGTCGACTTCAGCGCCCGGCTCCACGGTGAGCTCGATCGCATGCGGTCGTACCGACGCACCCGGTTCGACATCGATCCATCGGGGTTCTCCGTCGCCAGCGAGGGCGGCGCCGGCCACGTCGAGAAGAAGATTGACCTGCCCGAGACCTGGGTGAAGGGGTTCCTCCAGGTCCACAGCGCGATGTCGATGGGCCTGACGCGGTTCCGCATGGCCCCCGTGGACCTGTACAACATCGTCCGGTTCCTGCGGCGTCACCGGGCGAAGACCTCGCCCCGGGCGCTGCGGTACGTGCTGGAGCCCGGCCGTCGCGTCCGCGCGGTGCTCGAACCCTGGGAATACGCTATCGAGCTGTCGCCCGCGGCGATCTACGAGGGACCGAAGCCGATGACCGTCCGGACCTGGGGCCGCGACCGGCTCCGGACGCTGGCGCGGATGATCCCGACCTGCCGGACGATCGACGTCTACCTGGCGGGGTTCGGCCTGCCGAGCATCTACGTGCTCGACCTGGGTCCGCTCCGGTTTACCCTGGCCTTGTCGGGATGGACCGATAACGACTGGACCGCCAGTACCGCAAAGTTCGACCTCCTCACCCGTCGGCTGGCCGTGACTCCCGACGAGCTGACGCGCGCCTACGAGGCGATCCGCTCGCTCCGCCGCGGCAGCGACGCCGAGGTGGCCCAGGCGGCGAACCTGGGCGTCGAGAAGGCCCGCAGCGCCCTGTCGTTCCTGTGTCAGGTGGGGCGCGCGATGTTCGACCTGGCCGGGGGCGTCTACCGGCACCGCGACCTCTTCCTCGAGCCCTTCTCGGCGCCGGAGGCCGCGAAGACCGTCAAGGCCGCCGCCCCGGGGAACGCCAAGGAGGCGCTGCGCGAGGAAGCTCTTCGAGGAGGACGACATCCGGATCATCGCCCGACGCCCGGTCGCGACCGGCTTCAAGCTCAGCGGCAGCGCCCGGGGCGACGGCGGCTCGCGCGTCCGGCCGCTCCTCCACGCCGACCACGAAGGGCGGATCATCGAAGGTTCTTGCACGTGTACCTTTTACAAGAAGCACCAGTTGACTCACGGCCCATGCGAGCATATGCTGGCCCTTCGCCTCGCCCACATGAGCCGCCTGGAACAGGAGGACAATCCCGTTGTGTGAGCCATCGTCCAGGAGGTGGCAGCGGCGCGATTTAGCCATCCGTGCGGCGTTACGCCGCGCAGGCTTCCGTGCTGGTTTTTCGTCACGCGCCCGTCCGCCATTCTCGGCCGGACCATCCCCCAAGCCCGCGCTGGGTCGATTGCTCCGCAATCCGCGGTCCCCGGGGGATGGTCCGGCCGCTCCAGTTGGCCGGTCGCGTCCACTGGTGGTTCGTAAACCGCCGCTGTCTCCCCCTGGCCGATGGCGAAGCCCCCATGAAAGACGATGAGAAGGCCCATCTGTACAAGCAGGTCGCCCAGCAGGCGAATGAGTTCGCCGTGCTCCAGCGCATGCAGACCCTCGGCTTCTGGCCCTCGGGCCAGGCGATCCCAGTGGACCCGCCCGAGGATGTCGTCGAGCGTGCCCGCATCGAGGCCGAGCTCGCCGACCTGCGGCTCAAGCAGGCCAAGATCAAGGACCCCGAGAAGGCCCTGACCGAGGAACGCCGGCGCCGCTGGGAAGCGAGCAAGGCGCGGCGTGCCGAGGCAAAGGCTCGAAGATTAGAAAAGCAAGCACTCCAGCGCGCCGCGTGGGATCAGCACCGAGAGGGGACGATCGTCTACGCCGGCCCTGGCGTCAGCGCCGGGCTCCAGGACACACAGAGCGACCGTCGAGGGGCTGACGTGGTGGGGCCTACCGGTCATGCACACCTCCCGGGATCTGGCCGAGCAGCTCGGCATCGAGCTGAAGGTCCTCCGCTGGCTGACGTACCACCGCCGGGGGGCCACAGTGGTGCACTATCACCGCTATGAGATCTCCAAGAAGACCGGCGGGGTGCGATGCATCTCGGCCCCCAAGCCCGCCCTGGCCGGGGCCCAGCGATGGGTGCTCGACCAGATCCTTCGACGGATCGAGCCGGAGCCGCAGGCACACGGGTTCGTCCCCGGACGGTCGATCGTGACCAACGCTGCGGTCCACACGGGCAAGGCCGTGGTGTGCAACCTCGACCTCAAGGACTTCTTTCCCGTCGATCACCTTCCGGCGCGTGAAGAAGCTCTTCTTCTCCCTGGGCTACAGCGAGCACGTCGCCACGCTCCTGGCCCTTCTCACCACCGAGCCGCCCCGCGTGCCGGCGGAGCTGGACGGCAAGACCTACCATGTCGCCCTGGGGAGCCGGGTGCTCCCGCAAGGTGCCTGCACCAGCCCGGCCATCACCAATGCCCTGTGCCGTCGGCTCGACCGCCGCCTGGATGGCCTGGCCCGTCGCCACGCCTTCGCCTATACACGCTATGCGGATGACCTGACCCTCTCCGGCGATGCCCCCCGGGCCGTCGGCCGACTGCTCCGCAGCGTCCGCGCTATCGTCGCGGCCGAGGGCCTGACGGAGCACCCCCGCAAGACGCGCGTGATGCGACGGGGCGGACGGCAGGAGGTGACCGGCCTTACGGTCAACGACCGGCCCTCGATCGCGCGCAAGGAGCTCCGCATCCTGCGGGCGATCCTCCATAATGCGGCGCGTTTCGGCCTCGAGAGCCAGAATCGCGAGGGCCGTCCGGATTTCGCCGCCCATCTCCGGGGCCGGGTGGAATACGCCTGCATGGTGGACCCGGGACGCGCCCCCGAACTCCGCGCGGCGCTGGCCCGGGCCGTCCTCGGCGGCTCGGGCTGAACCGGCCTTCCTGGGGCCGGATACAGAGATAAGAGACCCTCATTCGTCCTCGTCAGCCCCGCGGAGGTCGACTTCGGTCAGGCCCATGTGCTTGGCGACGGCGCTCAACTGGTCGCGGATCTCGAACATGCTGGCGGGCCGCTTGGCCGGGTCGAGGCTGAGGCTGGCGAGGATCAGCTCGTTGAGCGTCCCGGGGATACGAGTGTTGATCTTGATGGGGTGGACCAGCTTCCGATCCTCGCCCGGCTTGAGGATGCCCTGCTGGGGGTATCGGCCGGTGAACATCCGGTACATCGTGGCGCCGAGGTTGTAGATGTCGGTCTTCTCGTTGACCGTCTTCTCGTTGGCCTGTTCCGGCGCGAGGAACTGGGGTGTCCCCTGGATCCGGTTCTTCTCCTGGCCGCGGACCCAGGCGGTGCCGAAGTCGATCAGCTTCACCTGGCCGCTCTTGCCCAGCATGATGTTGGCCGGCTTGAGGTCGCCGTGGTAGACGCCGCGGCGGTGCATGTGCGTCAGGGCGCTGGCGACCTGGCAGAAGATCAGCACGAGTTGGTTCAGCTCGGGTGCTTCGATCTCGTCGAGCGTCTTGCCCTCGACGTACTCGAGCAGCAGCTCGGCCCCCTTGACCTTGAACCAGGACTTCTTCAACCGGCAGTCGAAGACCTTGGCGATCGCCGGGTGGTTGAGCTTCTTCGCCGCCTCGAATTCGGTCAGCGCCTGCTGGATGTAGATCTCATCCTCGGGCTCCTGCTTGCGGACCACCTTCAAGGCATATCGCTTGCCGCCGGCGGTCTTATCGCTGATCAACAGGATCGTGCTGCCGGCGCCGGTCCCGAGCGTGTTGACCACGCGATACTTCATGCCGGAGAGCTTGGGTGTAGCCGCCGCGTTCGTCATTCCGGTCCTCATAATTCCATCGGGGCTCGATCCGTACGTTCGGGATCGGGTTATCACACTTCAAGGGGTCGATCGGTATCGGTGCCACCGCGCCGGATGGGGTCGGCGGTCCGGATGGGCGGAGCCGGGACGTAGGTCCTTCGATCCGAAGAGGTTATCTCAGGATGGGAGGCCAGGCAATCCCCCGGGCCGTCGGATCCGACGGCCCGGGCGGAGCCGGGACGATGCGCGATCGCGTCGCATTGCGGACTCGGGACGTCACATCCCGAGGATCTTGATGAGCTCGACCTCGAACAGCAGGGTCGAGTTGGGCGGGATCGTCGGGGGCTTGCCTTGGGCACCATAGCCCAGATCGGGAGGGATGGTCAACCGTCGCGTTTCGCCGGTCTTCATCCCGGGCAGGGCCTCCTGCCAACCGCCGATCACTCCCTGGTCGATGGAGAAAATCCGGGCGCTCCGATCTTCCCACCTTCATCAAAGACCTTGCCGCCGTCGAGCAACTTGCCCACATAAGCGAACTGGGCCCTCTGGCCGAGCTTGAGCTCCGGTCCGTCCCCCTCCTTGAGGGTCTCGTACTTCACGCCGCGTTTGGTCGTCTTGACCTCGCCCTTGGCCGTGGGCGGGGCGGGCGTGTAATCGATCCCCTTGATGGTCGAGGAATCCGTCCGTTGCGCCGGCGCGGCCATCTCGCCCTGGGCCTGCGCCGCGTCCGCATCGGGAGACGTCCTGGGGATCGGGGCACCCGGCGGCGCGGCGGGCATGATGTCCGGCGGCTCGTCGCAACCGGCAAAGGCCAGGCCAAGGACCCCGATGAGACCGCAACGGAACAATCCTCCGCCGATTCTCCCGTACCACAAACGCATGGATCTCACTCCCTGTACACGATCGGCGCGACGACTTGATGGAAGATGATGATTCCGATCGGAGGCACCTTTCACGGCCCCTCCGGGAAGACTGCGACCGGGCCCGACTGGACCGCGCCACGCCGCGCCGAACCCTTGGCCTCCCATTATGGCATGCCCGGCCTCGGCTCGACCAGACCTTGCGGGACATCCCGGTCTGAGATGCCGATCCCCCGACGGGGTGGAGCATGATTTCGAGTCCCATATCCGGCGCGAGTTTCGACCTGGGCGCGATCCGCGTTTCGTGCTCAATTACCGGAGGCCGTCACAGGTCGCAAATCCGTCATGTCTTTCGAGGAGTCCGTGCGGATGATTGCCGGCCGCACACCGGGACCGGCCGATCCTTTCCCCGTGGATGGACGAGTCGGGATTCATCACGATCGAGGTATCGATTTATGAGACGCCTCGTCGCGTCCCTGTTACTGCTGGCCTCGGCAGCCCCTGCCGCCGAGGCGCAAGTGTTCGATCTGGTCAGCCTCAAGCACCTCAACGGCAAGCTCCGCGGCCGGGTGGTGGACTATACCCACAACCATGGCAAGGACTGTCGAATCTATTCGCCGATCCTGGGTCAACCGCGCGACTTGTATGTCTATCTGCCGCCGGGCTATGACCCGTCGGTCGCCTACCCGTTGATCCTGTTCCTCCACGGTGCCGACGTTGACGAGCACGACTTCCTCGATCCGGGCGACCTGAAGGAGCTGGACGCCATGATGAGCCGTGGCGAGATGCCGCCGACCATCATCGCGGCCCCGGACGGTACGTACGAAGGCGCGAACCTGCTGACCTCCACCCATTCGCTCTGGGTCAACGGCCTGGGCGGCCGGTTCGAGGACCATGTCGTCGACGAGGTCGTGCCGTTCCTGATGCAAACCTACTCGATCCGCCCCGAGCGCCAGGCGCATGGGTTGCTCGGCGTCTCGGCCGGCGGCTTCGGCGCCATGTCGATCGCCCTGAAGCATCGCGACCTCTTCGGCTCCGTCGCCACCCTCGCCGGGCCGCTCAACATGCTCTACGACAACGCCGAGGGCTCGTACTCCGCCGAATTCGACCCGGCCACATACCGCGAGCGGACCGTCTATGAACCCAACATGGTTATCGCCCGCTACTACTTCGGGCTGGTCCGCCGTCGCGTGAAGACGTTCCTCGAACCGGTCTACGGCACCGGCCCGGGCGTGATCGCCAGGGTCGCCCGCGACAACCCGGCCGACCTGATCGTCTCCACCGACCTCCGCCCCGGCCAACTGGACATGTACGTCAACTACGGCGGCCTCGACAACTACAATTTCGACGCCCAGGACCAGTCATTCGCCTGGCTCGCGTCGCGTCGCGGAGTCGCCGTCGACCTGACCTGCGTCCCGGGCGCCCGTCACAACCTCCCCTACATCGAGGGTGCCGAGCCGCCGGCGTACCAGTGGCTCGGCCGCCATCTCCTCCCGCCGGTCCGGCGTTGAGCCGCGACGATCAAGGGCGGGGCTCGCGATGAGGTTGACGATATCAATGGATTTATTGACAGAAGAAAAGGGTCTGAAGCCTTCGACTGTGGGCGAGCCGAGTCCGGCGTCGGGCACTGCCCTCCCGGCCGCGGCCGGGAGTCCGAAGATATCGACCGTGACCGGGCCGAGTGCGGCTGTGATCGGTTTCTTCCCCAGGACGCCTCCCGACCCGAATCTCTTGCCTTCCGGATATGAAGACTGGGCACAAGCGCATCCCTTGCAACACATTCGGTGGATTCGAACGGTCGCCATGTTGAAACTCCATGCATCAGGGAATGATGCCCCTCCCTATCTCCTGGGAGGCTACGGCGGTTTTCAGGGCGTCGTCCTATCTCGCGAGTTTCGCGTCGCGGTCAGTGTCCGTAGTTTATCGGTCACCTGGGACGATACGACGGGGACCGTGAACTTCCAACGGCAGGTGGATATCGAGGAAGGATACACTCCGATTAACACATGGCAGTTTGTGCCGCCAGACTGGCGTCACAAGACCCATGGATACCACAAGGGCGCCAAGCGATTCGGCGCCACGATCGCATCGACAGCGACCAGCGCGACCCTGACGGTAACCGCGAGGGTAAAACTCTGGTGGGGGTATAATGTCCTCCAGTTCTTCGCGACCTCCCACCTCGCTCCCTGGGCCATCGTTGAGATGAAGTACACGGTCCATCGGTCGGGGCATGTCGAGATCCTGTTCGCCGGATCGAGGATTCCCAGCCAGTTCAATTACGTAGACTGGAGCTTGCATTCGAAATTCGACATGAATACGAACGCTGCCGCCGACGTGAACGGGTTCCTGACGACCGGGAATTGTCGAGACGCTCCGATATTCGCGGTATCCGACTTCCCGCCGTGACCGGACGATGATAAACTCGAGGAATCGGAGGTTTCGCCATGGGCTTCGACGCAAACTCCTTCCAGCTCCCCACTTGGGAATGGCTGGACTGGCTGTTCGGACGACATGCCGAGAAGGACGAACCCGTCCCGTTTGCGGGCGATGTCCTCCGCTTCCTCACGAGCCCCATCTCATATCGCTTCCGGAATCGATCTATTGTTTATGTCATTATCAAAAACATTGAGTTTTTGAAGACCGGATATGATGAACAGTATTCGTTCGATTTTGTCATCAGCTCCGACCCACCGGCCCCGAACTTTATCCCTCCCCTAGGAAACCGGACCCCCTCCGAAGTTGTCACGACCTCGATACCGTACGGTCAGGAGGATCGAGGGCCTGTCCTGTACGGTTACACGTTCACGAGCCTGAATACGATCGCCCAGAATCAAGAGAGTCTCCGCGAATTTGTCCGCATCCAGCTAGAACAGCGTGACGACGAGGTTGTCGCCTATCAGAATCCCGAAGACCAGGGCATCGGCACCAAGATTCGATGATCGGGATACGGCTTTTCTGCCTGAATGATTGTGTGCGTTCACATGCCGGAGCCCATGCGGGTGACGAAGCCGATTGCTCGAATGGGAAGTGTAGGTGCAATGTATTATTTGGATTGACTGGGCGTTTCGGCCAAGGCAAAGTGATGGGGCGAAGCCCGGGAGCTCGTTAAGAAGAGGGGACCTGTCGAATCCGGCTGGATTGAAGGGTTTATCCCCGCAGATCGTTTCGCATCTTGCCGGGTGGCTCACTCTTAAGGAGTCGTGGCGGACCGGCGTGGCCATCGACGATACCCCGGTCGGGGGCGTCGAAAAAAAAGGTCAGGAAGTTCGCGGGGGTGGGCGTCCCGTTAGGGATGTTCGGCCTGGGCCGCGGGCTCTTGGCGGCGGTCCCACGATCGTAATCCACTGGAGTGAGGGCTCGCCCTGGCGGGGCGACACGGGTCTCAGTCAGGCGCTTACCCCCTGGTGCCACCATGCCGGAAGAAACCATCGATCCTGGTCTGCTGGAACAGACGAA
Organism: uncultured Planctomycetota bacterium; assembly: GCA_963777695.1. Lineage (GTDB taxonomy): Bacteria > Planctomycetota > Planctomycetia > Isosphaerales > Isosphaeraceae > CAVZRC01. The sequence continues at coordinate 1,403,195 of CAVZRC010000004.1, read as the reverse complement.
GAACCAGATTCGCAAGCTGGTGGCCGAGATCGCCGACCTGGCGGAATCGGACATCCAACCGGCCGAGTTCTACGTGGAGTTCCTCAATCGCTCGGTGGCGGCCGTCGCCGCCAGCGGAGGCGCGTTCTGGCTGATGGACGGCCGGGGCGGCCTGAGGCTGCAATATCAGGTGGAGTTCGGCGCCACCGGGCTGATGGACGGCCGGGTCAAGACCGCGCCGCACGACGCACTGCTGGGCTGCATGCTCCAGGCGTCCCAGGCCCAGATCATCCCGCCCGGCGCCGTCATCGAGGGCGTGCCGCAGGCGTTCAACCCGACCGAATACTCGCTGATCCTGGCGCCGCTGATGGTGGACAAGCAGGTCACCGGCCTGCTGGAGATCCTTATGGATCCCACCCGGCGGGCGGCCCAGCAGAAGAGCACGCTGCGGTTCGTCAGCGACCTGTGCGACCTGGCGGCGACCTATCTGAAGAACCGTCAGATGCGGCAGATGATGTCGCAGCAGCGGCTCTGGAACCAGCTCGAGGGGTTCACGCACCAGATCCACGCGTCGCTGGACCTGAAGGAGGCGTCGTACTCGGTCGTCAACGACGGCAAGCGGCTGGTCGGCTGCGACCGTCTGAGCGTGGCGCTGAAGATCTCCGGCCGGGTGATGGTCGAGGCGGTCAGCGGCCAGGAGGTGGTGGAGCAGCGGTCGAACCTGGTCCGCGAGCTGACGCGGCTCTGCAAGGCGGTGATCCGATCGGGCGAGGACCTGGTCTATACCGGGACCACCGACGGCTTCGCGCCGGACCTCCGCGACGCGATCGAGATGTACGTGGACGAGTCGGGCTCGAAGATCGTCATCGTCACGATCCTGTTCAAGCCCGAGACCGAGCAGGTGACCGAGAGCAAGGAGAAGGAAGTCTTCGGCTGCCTGGTGTCCGAGCAGATCGGCGACGAGCTGGCGCCGACGGACATGCACGCCCGGACCGAGGTCGTGTCGCGGCACGCCTCGACGGCGTTGTGGAACGCCCAGGAACACCACAAGATCTTCCTCAAGCCGGTCCTGAAGGCGATGGGCTCGCCCTGGCGGATGTTCCGGGGCCGCACCCTGGCGAAGATCCTCGCGGCGGTCGCCGGCGTGATCGCGATCGTCACTGCCATGGCGTTCATCCCGTGCACGCTCTCGATCGAAGGGCACGGCTCGCTGCTGCCCGAGGAGCGGCGCAAGGTCTACTCGCCGGTCCCCAGCGCGATCGTCACCGAGGTCCTGGTCGATCACGGCGACCGGGTCAAGAAGGGCGACCTGCTGCTCAAGCTCGATAGCCCCGAGCTCCAGAAGGAGCTGAGGGGCCTCATGGCCGAGCAATCGAAGGCCGAGTCGCAGTTGCAGTCGCTGAGGAAACAGGAGGACAAGGCCGCGTCCTCTCAGCGGAACGACGGCTCGATGGATATCAACCAGATCCATGCCCAGCAGTACGAGGCCAAGTACACGGCCAGCGGCGCCAAGCAGCGGATCGAGATCATCCAGGAGCAGCTCGACTCGATGAACGTCCGGTCGCCGCAGGACGGGATCATCACGACCTGGGAGGCCAAGAAGACCCTGGTCGGCCGGCCGGTCGAGATCGGCACCGAGTTGCTCCAGATCGCCGGGACCGAAGGGGACTGGCTCCTGGAAGTCGAGGTGCCCGACGACGACATGGGGCCGGTCCTGGCCTCCAAGCACCGGCTCGAGGAGGACATCAAGGCGGGGCGGGAGAAGCCCGACGCGACCCTCTCGGCCTACTTTGTCACCATGACCGACCCGACCCACCGCTATAACGGCTACGTGCGGAAGATCGCCCCCAGCGCCGAGAACGTGGCCGAGTCGGAGCAGTACAAGAACCGGCACGTCGTCAAGGTGACCGTAGGCTTCTCGGACGACGTCCGGCTGGACTACATGAAGCGGAACCAGACCGACGAGATGCGGCCGGGGTCCGAGGTCCGGGCGCGGGTCAACTGCGGCACCACCAACCTGGCCTACTACTTGCTCCGCAAGCCCGTCCAGGTCTTCTACGAGTCCGTGCTGTTCCGCTGGCCATTCCTGCATTGAACGCGGGGTGTGGGCGACGCGACGCGATCCGGGCCCGGGAGTCGCCGGAGGATCGCGGAGCGCGCATGACCCGACCCGAGCCGGAGATTTCCACGATCGTGACACCATTTCGATCGGGGTCCGTAGCCCCGACAACACCTGTTGATCTGATGGCGAGGAGGCTGGTTCCACCATGTCTATCGTGAGGCCGATGGCGGCGATGGCCGCGGGATCGTTGATATTGCTGAGCGCCGCCGCCGTCGCCCAGAACGGCGGGTCGGCACAGCCGGGAGACCGGGGAGTTCAGGTGCTGGTCCTGACCGAGGATCAGACGCACAACCTCGCCTGGATCCAGAAGTCCGAGGTCGCCGCCCAGCGCGAGGGGGTGATGGAGAAGATGGAGCTCCAGATCGGAATGCCGGTCAAGAAGGGTGGGGCCATCGGCTTCCTGCATCGCAAGTTCGCCGAGCTGACCGTCCGCAAGGCGCAGCTCCAGGCCGAGAGCGTCGGCCCCGTGGAGAAGGCCGCGGCACAGGCGGAAGTCGCGGCCTCGGTCTGCGCCCGGAACGTGCGGCTCAACAAGCGCCAGCCGGGGATGGTCTCGCAGGAGGACGTCGCCAAGAATGAGGGCGAGTTGAAGGCGGCCGAAGCCATGGTCAAGGAAGGGGTGGAGAACCAGGGGATCGCCAAGGCCGAATGGGACCTGGCCAAGCAGACCTTCGATGAGCACACCATCCGGTCCCCGTTCGACGGGATCGTCATCAAGCGGATGAAGGAGCCGGGCCAGAGCGTCCGCGCCGGCGACGCGGTCGTCGAGATCGGCAACCTCAGCCGCCTGGCCGTGGACGCCTACGTCCCGCTCCAGTACGCCTATCGCGTCAAGGAGGACCAGGTCGTCGAGATCCAGCCCCGGCTCACCGCCGAGGGCGCCGAGCCCCTGCCCATCGAGAAGAAGCGATTCCGCGGCAAGATCACCTTCGTCGATCCTGAGATCCAGCCGGTCGCCGAGACGGCCGTCCACATCCGTGCCGAGTTCGAGAATCCGTTCCCTTACGACTTGAAGCCCGGGCTGAGGGTGCAGATGAGGATCTTCGTGCCCACGGACACCACTAACACCGCGACCAACCCCCCGGCGGAACCGCCGACCCGGACGGTCCGAGCACAGTAAGCTTTCGTCCTCGGTCCTTGGTCCTTGGTCCTTGGTCGAATAGCCCGAATCGCGGCCACGGCTCGGCGGCGGGACGGCGAGATCGACCGGGGACTGGGGACGAGGTGTGAGCAGAGAGGGTGTGAATCAATCGATCCCAGATGACGGATTGCGAATTGCAAATAAATTCAAGGGTACGAATCATCAGGGACCTATGATTTTGCAATCTGGAATCCGCGATCTGCAATCCGATTCTTTCACAAGCTCAGGGCGTACGCATGGCCAAGGACAAAGGACTAAGGACTAAGGACCAAGAGAGATGAGCTCCGCCCCCAGCCAGGTACCCACCCAAGCCTTCGGTCAGGCCGCCGAGCACCTCCAGGTCCGGCTGCGTCCGGACCTGGTCGTCCAGCCCCAGTTCTACGAGGGGATGACGCACTATGTCATCAAGGACCCGCTGGCGCTGAAGTATTTTCGGTTCAAGATCGAGGAATACTTCCTGCTCCAGCAGTTCGACGGCAAGCAGACGCTCCAGGACGTGAAGAAGGCGTTCGAGCGTAAGTACCGGCCGCAGACGATCTCGATCGAGGACCTGACGCGGTTCGTCGCCCAGCTCCACGAGGCGGGGATCATCCAGATCGACAGCAACGAGCAGGCCAAGGTGCTGATCCGCCGCCGCAAGAAGAACCGATGGCGCAAGGTCTGGAGCTTCCTGGCCAACATCCTGTTCATCAAGATCCCGATCATCGACCCCGAGCGGCTCTTGACCCGGATGTATCCGTACTTCCGCTGGATCTTCACGCCCGCGTTCATCCTCGCCAGCGTGTCGTCGATGCTCATGGCCCTGCTCCTGGTCGGGGCCAACTGGAAGACGTTCTACGACAAGCTGCCCGACTTCCAGAGCTTCTTCAATCCGTGGACCATCATGAGCTTCTGGGTCTGCCTGGCCGTGGTGAAGATCATCCACGAGTTCGGCCACGGGCTGACGGCCAAGCACTACGGCGGCGAAGTCCACGAGATGGGGCTGCTCTTCCTGGTGCTCACCCCGGCGTTGTACTGCGACGTGACCGATAGCTGGCTCCTGCCCAACAAGTGGAAACGCATCTGGATCTCCGCGGCGGGCATCTACGTCGAATGCTTCCTGGCCAGCATCGCCACGTTCGTCTGGTGGTACAGCACGCCGGGGCTCGTGAACAGCCTGGCGATGGCGACGATGTTCATCTGTTCGGTCAACACGATCATGTTCAACGCGAATCCGTTGCTGCGATACGACGGATACTACGTGATGGCCGACTGGCTGGAGATCCCCAACCTGCGGATCAAGAGCACCCAGTTCTTCGCCTATCTGGTCCAGGAGAAGGTGCTGGGCCTGGAGGTCCCCGTGCAGAGCTACCTGCCGAAGTCGCGGCGGTACCTGTTCGTGACCTATGCGGTGGCCAGCTACATCTACCGATGGTTCGTGACCTTCGCCATCCTCTGGTTCCTGTCCCAGTTCCTCAAGCCGCACAAGCTCGAATCGGTCAGCTACCTGCTGGCGGCCGGCGCGCTCATCCCCCTGGCGGGGATGCCGTGTTATCAGATCATCAAGTTTCTTCGCACGCCCGGGAGGTTGCGCAAAGTGAAAAAAGTCCGTGCGACCGCGTTCGCCGTGGCGGCGATCGCGATTATCACCGGGATCCTCATGATCCCGACGCCGCTGCGCGTCTCGGGGACGTTCGTCCTCAAGCTCGCCAAGCCCGAGGTCGTCTACGTCGAGACCGAAGGCAAGCTGGTCGAGCTCAACGTCAAGAACGGCCAGTGGGTCGGCAAGGACGCCGTGCTGGCCAAGCTCTCCAACCCGGAGAAGCAGAAGGAGCTGATCCAGCGCCAGACGGACCAGGAAATCAGCTTCACCAAGCACCTGTTCTTCAAGTCGAGTGCCGAGAGAGAGAGCCGGGGCCAGGCGATGCAGGCGAAGGAGTATGCGGAGAAGCTCGAGCCGATGATCGAGAAGATCACCCACCAGCTCGGCAAGCTGACGCTGGTCTCCGGCCGGGCGGGCCAGGTAGTCGGTGCGCCGCATCGCGCCAGCGTCGGCCAGTGGCTCAAGCCCGGCCGGACGACCGATCCCGAGGCCAAGACCGAGAAGCCGTTCTTCTGCGAGATCGGCGACCCGCACCAGCTCGAGGCGCACATGATCCTCGACCAGGCCGACATCCATCTGATCAAGATCCCGAACAATGCCTGGCTGAAGGTGCACGGCAAGGCCGAGACGACTTACATGAGCAAGGTCTCGGAGATCGCCAAGCGGACCAGCGACGAGGTCCCCACCGAGCTCTCCAACATGGCCGAGGGCGAGGTGGCCTCCAAGCCCGACCCCAAGACGGGCAACGCCAAGCCGCTGACCGCCGTCTATGAGGTCATCATCCCCGTCGATAATGCCAACCTCGAGCTCGCACCGGGCCTGCGCGGCTTCGCCAAGATCGACGGCGGGTCCTACACGCTCGGCTGGTGGTTGCTGAGGTGGTGGAACAAGGTCTTCAACTTCCAGCTCTGAGCGCCATCGGGCATCGCCGAGCCCTCGATCACGGGATGCCTTCCCTTCTACGGTCACCGTAGATCGGAATGCATCCCGTTTTTTCATGGCCGCATGGTGCCATCGGGTTGTGGCCGTCCTGGCAGCGAACCGGGATATTTCCCATCTTCCTGTCCGATATCCCCCGCATTTGAAGGCGTGTTGGACGCGGGTCTCCTGACCCCGTCCGAGTGCCCGACCGGAGGTCTCCCGCATTCGGAATGGGCTGGCGATCACAACGGCTTTTGAGGCGAGTGCCTACGACGAGTGCGACCTTGAGGCCGAACGCCGATCCGACACGCGCCGCCCATCGCGGGCGACCTTCGGTCAGGCACTCGGGCGGGGTCGGAGACCCGCGCCCAACTTCAGACTCGCCACTCGGGCGGGGTCAGGAGACCCGCGCCCAACGCGTTTTTGTAGGTCAGGCTTTCCATCCCGACGAGTGCTCTGTCAGGATGGAAAGCCTGACCTATGCCACTCACGGCGCCATCTCCGAAACGTTCAGGGACAAGAGTCCCTCGACGCCGGCGCGGATGCCGGCGTCGTCGGCCGCTCCGATCAGGATCACATTCTTCTCCAGGGCGAAGGGGCTCCAGGCGAAGCTGAGGAGTGCCTTGCCGGGACCGGGATAGCGGACGTCGGCGACCTGGGGGAGCAACTCGCTGGCCTGGAGCGCGGCGACGAGCTCGCCGCCGGTGGTGCTATCGCCGAGGAGGATCAGGTGGCGGTCGCAGGCATAGCCCTCGGGGAGCTGGGGCGTCAGGTTGAAGGCGCCCGAGTAGGAGGTCAGCCGCGTCCAGGGCGCGCGACCATCGTGCGCGGGCCTCGGGAGTCGCCCGGAGCTCGGTCTTCTCGCCGAGGACGACCGTCCACTTCCTGGCCCCATCGATGTGGATCTTGCAGCCGGGCTCGTACATCTCCTCGCCGTCGGCCGCGTGATAGTCGATGAATCCCTTGCCGACGACCGTGGCCAGGATGTTGGGCGTCTCGCGCCACGATTCGCCCAGGTCGGTGCCGTCCGGTGCGATCGCGCGGATCCGGCCGTCGTCCTCGATCCGGAGATCGACCGATCGATCGACCTTCAATCCGGATGATGGCTTCCCGTTGCCGACGGGTTCGTAGACCTTGATGTAAGGGTCGAAGACGCGTGGGTAGGGATGGCGTCGGAAGAGCGAGCGTTCGTCGTCGATCCGTACCGAGAGGCCGCGGGCTCGCAGGCCGGCGGCCAGGGCCTCGGCCTGCGGGCGGTATCGGTTGCCGGCCAGGGCGATCGACAGCTCGGGCTTGCCGGCCAGGAACGCGCGGATCGCGCCGGTGTCGAAGTAGCGGACGGGACCGGCGAGGGTCTGGACTTTCGGCGGGTTGCCCGGCCGCACTACCTCGAAGCCCTCGCTCACCGCGAGTTCGCCCACGGGGCTGGCGACGCGGAGCGTGTATTTCCCGGCGGGTGCGTTGCCGCCGAGGGGGAACGACTCGTCATACCGGCCCCGGGCGTCGGTGGCGCGGTGGACGCGGAGGAGCTCCGAGCCGTCGGGCCGCGCGATCGTCACGGTCAGCGGCCAGGGCATCTGGAGGCCCAGGGTTGCGCGGACCTGGATGGCGCTCCCTGCGCTCGAGGCGACCGCTCTGAGCCCCTCGGGCTCGTGGGGCGCGACCAGGTAAAGCTTCATTTCGGTCGCGGCGAAGTCGGCTTGCTGAGGCCGTTCGAAGTCGGTGACCCGCGAGACCCGCGCCCAGTCGGTGCCCTCGATGCGGTAGACCACGGAGCCCGGCGAGATTCCCGCGAGCCGGAATGTGGTGGAGTAGGGGGCGTAGTTCCAGACCATGTGCCGCTGGGTCTCGGGGATATCCAGCGGCAGGTCGTGGGCATTCAATATCATATAGAGGGAGCCTTCACCGGCGTGGTGTCGCTCGCCCATCAGGTGGACCGAGTCGGTGGTGAAGATGGGCCGGGCCCTGGTCCGTACCATGAACGACTTGATCGGGGCGACCGCGGCGCGGGCGGGGGCGTCCATGAAATGGTTGGTCTGGTAATAGCTCGCCTCGCGCGGCGTCTTGAACCGGCCGGGCTCGCGCTCGGAAAGCTGGAATAGCGGCGCCCATCGGGCGGCCGGGTCGCGGAAGTTGGCTTCGGTCATCAGGGCGCCCGGGAAACGGACGGTGGTGCTGCGGTCGACCACCACCTGGCCGCGGTCCGCGATGAACGCGGCGATGGCTGTCCGCGACTCGGGCGGCAGCTCGGCCGTCTGCCCGACGACGACCAGCACCTTGTAGTCCTTGAGGATCCCCGTCGGCAGGATGCGTTCGTGCAGGAAGTGCGCGGGATAGCCGGCGCGGTTCAGCGCCTGGTAGGCCGACTGGACCTGGTCGCGGTAATTGGCGCCTTCGCCGTTCGTGCTGATCTCCAGCTCATACGGGCCCTTGGCCGCCGAGTTTTCGGGGAGCGTGGCGATGGTCCGCTTCATTGGCTCCCCGGGCTTGAGGTGCGCGGCGCGGGCGACGAGCGGCTTGCAGCGCATCATGATCTCGGACTGGCTCCAGAGGATCGCCACGTCATGGCGGTCGGGCCGCATGGCGAGGAACATCGGGCCGAGCCGACGCGCCGGCTCGTTGACCGCCTTGAGGTGATCGGGCTCGATCTGACTCCAGTTGAGCCACCAGTTGCTCCGCAATCCGGCGGCGAGCATCGCGTTCATCATGCCGCGATAGCAGATCTGCTGCACGGGGCTGGGCATGGGTCCGCCCATGAGCTGGCCGTTCATCGCTACGGCGAGATGGGCCGTCGGGTCGTGCGACTTCTCGATGTAGAGCCCGCCGAGAGTACCCAGCCGGCCGGTCCCCCAGTCGAGGAAGACGTGGGTGGCCGGGATATCGTTGGTCCGCTGATTCATCGGGTCGGCGCCGTCCATGACGGCGAAGGCGGCATAGTTGTCGGCGCTGAAGGCCGCGTCGGGCCAGACACGCTTGATGTCGGCGTGGGCCTCGGCTTGACGCTCGCCGATGATCCCGCCCCGGATTGTGGCATAGCGCCGCCAGGCCGCGTCGGCCCCGGCGCCCGGGTCGTCGGTGAACTTCCAGCCGCGTGCTTCATACCAGGGGCCCGAGTCCCAGTTGGCGAATCCCGAGGCCCAGCCGCCGGCCGGCGTCTTCCCCGGGCCGAGTCCCGGCTCGTCGATCGTGCCGACGCTCGCGATGTTCCGGCGATACCTCCGCAGTCGCTGGGCGGCATGGAGGTTGAACATCCGCATGGTCTCGCCCATGGTCGACTCGGCCCACCCCTTGCGGTTGCCCCAGGGCTTGTGCGTCACGTAACCGGTCCAGTACATGTAGACGACGGTCGGCAGGTCGGCGGCCACGGCGCGGTCGAAGGCGTCCAGGCCGCCCGATCGGCGCCTCGGGTCTCTCGACGGCCGCCCGTCGGGATCGACGAGACCAAATTCGAAGGCGTTGCCGAGGAAGAAGTTCCCGCCGGTCGCACGCACCCGATCCATGGCGATCGTCTGGGTGATCAGCATCGTCGAGTCATTCACACCGGCGGAGATGGTCAGCCGTTTCTGAGTCGGCTTGCCGTCGAGCGTGATGTCATAGACTCCGGCGCGAGGAACAGCGGCGGCAGGACGTCGACCACCGTCGAGCCATCCCCGTCGAGGTTGATCTCGCAAGCCGCGGCTCCGCCGGGCGTCCTCTGGGGCGTCAGTCGGATCGTCGCCGTCTGGCCGCGGTTCAGTCCGGCGACGGCCAGCTCGATCGACTCGTCGGCGTAGAAGGCGTCCCGGTTCTGCGGCAAGATCAGCTCGTCCCCGCGACCCGGGGTTGTCAGGATCAGTGACAGCCCCAGTACGCCGATCGCGGCAAGCACGCGTGTCATGGATGCGTTCCTCACTCGTCTCGATCCGAGCGGCGCAGGCCGGGGTTATTCGCACACCTGTCACCGAACACCACCCGAACGCGCGTCGATCACCGCCGCCGCAGGTGTTCGACCCGGATCAGTGGATGGGCGGAATGTCTCGCGGCTTCGGCCGAGTCCCGGGTCATCGCATGGGCGACCTTCTCCGGTTGAGCGCGGCTCGAGACCGTAGCGACGCGCGGTTTGCGGGCTCGGGAATGGGCCGCGGCGATCGAGCCGGAAGCGGAGCGCCCGAGGTGGTCAGGGCCACCGAGAGGTTGTTGGCGACGAGATCGGCGACCAGCACCGGGCCGTTGGGCGAGCCGAGGCCGGTCGAAAGGTTGGCGCCGGAGACCTCCGTGCGCGGGGAGCCGGAGACCGCGTTGAATGCGTTCGCGGGGAGGCTGTAGAGCATCGGCAAGGTCTGCGACGCGCCGTCGAGGCTCCCCTTGCCCTGCACGGCGCGGCCTTGGTCGACGATGGCGAGGATGGCCGCCCATGCGGGCGTACCCAGGCTGGTGCCGCCGACGATCGACCACGAGCCCTGTCCGTTATAGAGCGAGGTCTCATAGACCTCGACCCCGGTGTTGGGATCGCCGTCGAAGGCGACGTCGGGCGTGCTCCTCTTGCCGGTCGCCTGGATGACCCGCTGGTAGCTCGGCTCCTTCTCATAACGGCTGTAGCCGCCGCCGCTGTCGTACCAGGCCGTCTCGTACTGGTATTTCCCCGAGTCGTCGACGACCAGGGAGGTCCCGCCGACCGAGAGCACGCCGGGCACGACCGCCGGCCAGTTGGTGCCGCCGGCCAGTCCATTGTCGCCGCTGGCGGCGATGAATGTGATGCCCGTGTGTCCGGGGGGCGTCGCGAAGTGGTAAGTGGACTGGTAGGGCACTTCATTGAACCCCCAGCTCATCGAGACCACGTTGACCTGCGGCATGTACCGGGCCGTGTCCACCGCGGCCAGCAGGGCCTGTCGCGTCTGCGACTTGGCCTCGACCACCACGATATTCGCGGCGGGCGCGATCGCGTGGGCCCATTCGATGTCCAGCGATTCCTCGAGTGCCCAGCCGGGATTGGTCTTGGCGCCGGCCAGGTTGACCACCGTCGGCGCGATCGCGGGCAACTTGTAGGTCTGATCGAACGTGGCCAGGTCGGAGACGAGCGTCGGGTCGTGGTAAGCTTCGATTATGGCGATCGTCTCGCCCGCGCCGTTCCCCTGTACCGTGGCGCCGGAGGACGACGTGAAGGTGATCGCATTCAGGCCGTAGGCCTGGTTTACTGCGGCTGGTGTCAATCCCGAGAGCAAGCAACGGTCGTCGAGCGGGTCGAAGGCCGGCCGGAGGCCGCGACGGCGATTTCGCATCAGTCACCTTACTCGTGGTGCGCAACGTGAGGGTCGTGTCGAGGAGTCGGACTGCGATTCCGCTGGAGGACGGCGTCTTCGCTCACGTGAGAGTTTACCAGATTTTCGACGCGAATTTAAAGAATCAACTCGGAGGGATCCCGGGCGACCGTGAGTTGCGTCGACGGATCTGGCTTGTTAGGCTTCAATCTTGGTCCCCGAGGCCATTAGGCCCGGGATCTTGTGTCGCCCGACGAGGTCGAAACACCTGGAGGCTGTGATGATTCGAAGCATCAAACGGTTGATGACCGCAGTGGGGCTCGCGGTCGGCCTGGTCCTGGCCGCCGGTGCTGGCCCGGACCGCGCCGAGCTGAAGGTCGGCGACAAGGCGCCGGCGTTCGAGATGAAGGGGTCCGACGGCAAGACCTACACCCTCGATCAGTTCAAGGGCAAGTCCGCGGTGGTCGTCGCCTGGTTCCCCAAGGCGTTCACCGGCGGCTGCACCAAGGAATGCAAGTCGCTCAAAGCCAACAGCGAGGCGATGCACAAGCTCGACGTCGCCTATTTCACCGCCAGCGTCGACACGCCCGAGGAGAACAAGAAGTTCGCCGAATCGCTCGACCTGGACTATCCGATCCTCAGCGATCCCGACAAGAGCGTGGCCAAGGCGTACGGCGTGCTCTCGACCCGCGGCTTCTCCAATCGCTGGACCTTCTACATCGACAAGGATGGGATCATCAAGGAGATCGATAAGACGGTGAAGGTCGACAAGGCGGCCGAGGACATCGCCACCAAGGTCAAGGAGTTGGGCCTCTCCTCCAAGTGATCACGGAGTCGAATGGGACCCCACCCGGCCGGCCGCGCGGATGGGGTTCAAGGGCGGTGCTGGGCGTGCAGCTCGGCCCAGTGCCGCTCGTGCACGTCGGCCCACATCTTCTTCAACTCGCTGAGGATCTTCCAGAACAGCCGGCTATGCATCCGGCCGGGGACGCGCCGGCAAGTCCGAGACGCGAACGATTGCGGCTCGGTGTACTCGAGATGGTGCGCGACCTCGTGCAGGAAGGTGTCGAACAGCTCGTTCAGGGGCCGTCGGCCTTCCTTACGGTCGTGGGAATAGATGCGAATCAGTCGTCTGGACCGATAATATCCGCCGAGCACGCGGGTCGTGGGCCGGGTATTGATGTCGACGACAAAGGCGACGCGGCATCGGTACATCCGCTCGAGCCGGTTGAGGAACAGCGGGCCCAGCGCCGAGATGGGGGGCTGGTACGCCTGGGGGACCGCCGGCGCTTGGGCCGGCGCCCGCTGGATCCAGGCGGCGGGCTCGGCCCCGCCCCGAGGAGCGGGGCACGCGACCGGATCGCCATCGGGATGTCGACCGGACTTCGAAGGTGGGGGGGGCATGTCCATCTCGTCGTCCTGTCATCGCTCCGGTTCGGTCAGTAGGTGGCCCGGCCGCCGCTGATATCGTAGCATTGGCCGGTCGTGAAGCTGGCTTCGGGACTGGCCAGGAAATGGACCAGCGCCGCGACCTCGTCGATGGTCCCGGTGCGGCCGAGGGGGATCTTCGAGATCATGTATTCGACCGTGGCCGGCGCGACGCCGTCGAGGATCGCCGTGCGGATGACGGCCGGCGAGATCGCGTTGACCGTGACGTTCCCCTTGCCGGCCAGCTCCTTGGCGAGCGACTTGGTCATGGCGATCACGGCGGCCTTGGACGCGGAGTAGGGCATGAGGGTCGGGTTGCCCTCCTTGCCGGCGATCGAGGCCACGTTGACGATCCGCCCGTATCCGCGCGCCACCATCCGGGGCACCGCGGCCTTGCAGAACAGGAACGGGCCGATCGTGTTGATCTCGAAGACCTCGCGCACCTCGTCGACCCCGAGGTTCCAGGTCAGGTCGGTCCGGCCGGTGATCCCGGCATTGTTGACCAGGATCGACAGCGGCCCGAGCCGGGCCTCGGCCTGCTCGACGGCCGCGGAGACCTGGTCCTCCGCGCGGACGTCGCCGACCAGGTCCAGCCCGTCGAGCTCGACGGCGACGGCCCGGGCCAGCTCGGGATCGCGGTCGAACACGGCGATCCGGGCGCCGGCGGCATGCAGCCGCCGGGCGATCCCCGCGCCGATCCCCTGTCCGGCGCCGGTGATCAGCGCGACCTGGCCGTCCAGTCGAAAAAACTCCGCCATGGATACGCCTCGTCCCAGCCCTTGGGATTTCCCACACGACATTGCGCCCAAACAACTTATCACGCTTCGGGTCGGCTTGGCTACCCATCTGCCCTGTTAAGGAGGAGCCCTCATGTCGTGTCAACCTGGGGGGTGCATACATGGCGACAGAAATGTGATGTGGCCGGTTGGCAATCCGTAGGTGTGTGATATAATGGTGTGGCGAGTTGATGCTTGGGCTGCCCGGTCGGTCTGGCGCGCAATTCGGTGTAAGTCTTTAGGGTGCATGTGGATTAGGCGGAAAAGTTGGTGGGGTCGATGTCGGATCGGCTCTGTCTTGATCGTGGTTGTAAGATTAATTGTTGGTTAAATTAAGATTTGTAGGGGGGGATTTGTGTGATGGAAACGAGCCTGTCAGGTAATTATCGCGTCCGTGTATTTAGACCTGCTCTCGATGAGGTTCGGAAGTTGTGTCCTCGCATTAAAGAGAATGGTCATTCGTCGACACGCACTCAAATTGAGATATTGGCCGAGAACCCATCCGACGGATGATGCCGGGAGAGTCCTCGATTTGAATTGGGAGCCGATTCGATCCTTGCCGGGGCTTCACGTCGGGGAATTGAGGGTTGACGATGCCGTCGGAGGAAATGATAATCTTCGGATTATATTCTATGTGGGCAGCTCCGAAATTCGTGAGCCTCTACCAATGATTTGGGTCCTCAGAGTCCTTCGGAAGAAGCGAAATGACTTCTCGAGGAATGATATTTCTATTTTCCGCGCTCGGAGGACCCTGATCGTCGAGCGATTCGAGCGGATCCCGAGGGGGCCTTCCGAGGACCGGAACCCAAATGTCGAGTGATCATGCCTTCCCGCGATCCCGGCGGGCAATGGAGGATACGATGCGATCTTCGCAATCCACGGCCACAATCCGTCGAGCCGAGATGAATACTCAGGTCAGCCAGTTGTTTGCAACCTGTCTGTGCGCCTTCCGCGAATGCAGCGATGAGATCCAGGGCGTAGTCATCGAAATGGCGTCCATTGCCAACGATCCGGAAGCCACGCCGGAGGAACGCGAGGCTGCGGTCGCGACCATCGCCGAAGCCGTTTTCCCTTCCGGAGACGATGGATCTTCGGCGGTCGATCTGGATGTCGCCGAGTCGCTGGAGAGATCTGCCACGGAAAAGGCTGTCTCGGACGAGCTCGACGATGAGGAGTCTTCTTTCGCCGAGCGGCTCGCAGTGCTCCTCAAGAAGGAACAGATGACCCAGATCCAGTTGGCCGAGATGATCGGCGTCGGACAGCCCGCGGTCTCGATGATGCTTTCTCGCGGCTGCCGACCTCAACGGAGGACTGTCGAGAAGATCGCCGGCGCGCACGGAGTCTCGGCCGAAGAGCTCTGGCCGGAACCCTATCAATCCGTCGTAAAGCCTTGAATGAACGTTCGCGTGGCGATTGACACCCGAACAGAACGAGATGTAGGAGCAACCCGTTAATACCCTGCTCCTGACCAACGATGACGGCTGGGATGCCCCGGGGCTCTCGGCGTTATGGCAGGCCGCGGAGGGCCTCGGCCGTCGCCGGTTGGTCGCCCCGAGCGGCCCGGTCTCCGGCTGCGGACACCAGGTGACGACCCACGCGCCGATCGCGATCACCCCGCTCGGCGAGGATCGCATCTCCGTCGCGGGCACGCCCGCCGATTGCGTCCGGCTGGCCCTCGATCACCTGACGCCGGGGGTCAACTGGATCCTTTCCGGGATCAACGCAGGCGGCAACCTGGGCGCGGACGTCTACCATTCGGGGACGGTCGCCGCCGTCCGCGAGGGGGTGCTCCACGGCATCCCGGGGATCGCCCTGTCGCACTACATCGCCCGCGGTAAGGTCATCGATTGGCCCCGCGCGGCGCGCTGGGCGACGCGGGTACTCGGGCAGTTGCTGGCCTCGCCCCCGGAGCCCGGCACCTTCTGGAACGTCAATTTCCCTCACCCCGGGCCGGACGAGCCCGACCCCGAGATCGTCTTCTGCCCGCTCGACCCCTCGCCGTTGCCCCTGACCTATCGCGTCGAGGGCGGGCAGGCTGTCTACATCGGCAACTACCAGTCCCGAGCCCGTCGGCCGCTGTGCGACGTGGACGTCTGTTTCGGCGGCCGGATCGCCGTGACGTTGATACGTGTCTTCGACGTCGAGCCGCTACCCGATCGGATCCCTCCCGGGTCGTGAGCCGTCGGATGACAGGATCCCCTGGATTTCCGCCCAGAGTCCCGACGAGACGTCGGCCGCGGCAGACTGGAGGGCGACGGCCAACCCTTCGGAAGCGGAACAACCGCGAAGCCGGGCAATGGCCGCCGCGGCGATGCAAGGCGAGCGGCTCATGCCCGCCCCGCAGTAGACCAGGGTCGGCGTCTCGGAGCGCAATAGGCACGCGACGGTCTCGACGGCCGCCCGGATCAGCCAATCGGGATTTCCCATGCCGTCGATCAGCGGGAAGCGGCAATACACCAGTTCGCGGGACACCGAAGCCGGGGGCTCGTTGATCGCGAGGTTGACGACGGCGAGGATGCCCGAGGCGTGGATGCGATCGAGGTCCCGGACGTCGCCGACGTGCCCCAGCCATAGCGAGTAACCCGGCACGTGGCGCATCACACGGTGGCTCCGAATCGCCCGGCCCGAGCGGACGCGGGGGTCACTCTTCTTCCCAGGTATGCTCCGCGGACACCTGTTGCGGCATTCGGGGCTGGGACGCGAGATGGACGCGTGCGATCTGGATGAGCTTGGCCGAAGGCACGTGGCGATTCGGCGGGGAGACGATCGCCATCACATTGCGACCGACCTGGACGGGCGTAAAGATCAGGCCCCAGGGGAATCCCCACCAGCCCAGCACGGAACTGAGGGCGAGCTTGCCGGCCTGGGTCTTGACGGCACATCCCCGGCAACTGATCTGCTGCTGGCTGCCCCATCGCGTGAAAGCCAGCGCCGACCAGACCCAGTAGGCGTTGTGGACATCGACCGGGCCGGGCCCCTGGCATTTGGGGCAATTGCTCTGATGCATCTGGCGTGCGAAGTCGAAGGCGACGTCGTCCGGCACGAGCTCCGCGGCCGCGAGCAGATGCCCCTTGCTCTGGCAGGTCGCATTGCAGAAACGGAGGTCGCCTTGCTTCACGCCCCCGAAGAGGATCGTTGTGCCACAGGTATCACAGGATGCCATGATCAATACCTCCTTCCAGACGGATCGCCCCGCGAGTTGGTCGACGAACGGAAAAGCCGAGAATCGGATCGATCGTACGAAATCCGCTTACACGCTCGAAGATCAACAAGTTACCAGTTGGTGTGCGAAGATCAAAGAGAAAACGCGACGAACTCGAGGCCGTACCGGATCAGGCCGCCGGCCTCCGGGATCGTGCCCGCGCGCAGCTCCAGGACCATGAACGCCTCATCGGCCCCGTACTCATTGCCCAGTCCTCGGCGGTCGGCCCGCGTGAAGCCGAAGCGGTGATAATACTCCGGCTCGCCCAGCACGACCACGAAACCGGCACCGGCTCGCCCGCAAGCCGCGATGCCCTCGCAGACGAGTCGGCCGCCGATCCCTCGACGATGGTAGGCCGGGAGGACCGCCAGCGGTGCCAGGCCGACGGCTTCGACCACGGCCCCCGCAACCTCGACCGGGCTGAACGCGATATGACCGACGATCTCGTCATCCACCTCGGCGACGAGCGAGATGGTGAGGTGGCCTCTCGCACGAAGGAGTTCGACCAGGTGGGCCTCGGCGGCCGTCGGGAAGGCGGCCTCGAGGACCCGCTGGATCGCGGCGGCATCGGCAGGCTGTTCGGGCCGGATCGATACGATCATGAGGGCGCCTTCATTCTCTCGACGAGGGCGATCGGACCTGATGGACCGCCGGAGTGGGAGTCATCCCACGGCCTAGGCCATGAAATCAAGTGTGCCTTCGATCCACTCGAATGCCTCGGCCTCTCGGGCTTGATCGCTGGCCATCTGCCGGTAGGCCGACGCCAAGTCCTCGCGGACCACGTGGGGTCGAACGAGCGACTCGATGAATCGGCTGATCCGACGCCGTCCGACGACGCGGTGTAGCCCATCGTAAACACGCTCATCGAGCGTGATCCTCGGCTTTTTCCGCATCACGTCCTCCGGCGTCCGATACGGGTACGGTCAGGTACTCTAAGCCGAAAGGATCGCGCGAGCAACGTGGATCCAAGCAATATTCCGAGGTCATTGGACATGTCGGGCTTGCTCGCGGAAAGTCACGACGAAATCTCCCCGGGGTCCGGGTACGATGGACATGCCGACCTTGGTATTGGTTCGCTCGCAATCTCGGGAATCGCACGAAAGCCCTCGATCCATGCCTCGCATTCTCGGTCTCGATCACGGCACGAAGCGAGTGGGAGCGGCCCTGAGCGATCCCGGCCGGACGATCGCCTTCCCGGCGGAGGTCTATGCGCTGCGCGGGGCCAGGCTCGATGCTGTCCATTACCGCGAGCTGGTCGGGGAGAACGACGTCGAGCGGATCGTCATCGGCCTGCCGCTCCACACCAGTGGGCGAGAGGGTCAGAGCGCCGCGCTGGCCCGCACGTTCGGCGACTGGCTAGTCTCGGTCACCGGGCGGCCGGTCATCTATCATGACGAGCGGTATTCCACCGTCGAGGCCGAGCAGCGATTGATCGATGCCGGCCTGAAGCGAGAGAAGCGGAAAGCCCTACGCGACCAGCTCGCCGCCCAGATCATGCTCCAGGGCTATCTCGACGCCGGCTGCCCCGAGACGGAGGCCCCGGCGGCTCCATTGGCCGATGTCCAGGAGATAGACCCATCAGCACCTTGATCATCGGTTGCGGCTACCTTGGCCAGCGTCTGGGTGCCTCGCTCCTCCGGGAAGGCGGGCGCGTCTTCGGCACGGTCCGTTCTCCAGGGCGCGCGGCGGAAATCGCCGCCCTGGGCATCGAGCCGGTCATCGCCGATGTTCTCCAGCCTGATTCCTTGCGCGGACTGCCGCAGGCCGATCGCGCCTTCTACTGCGTTGGGTTCGACCGCGACGCGGGGGCTGCGATGCGGGCCGTCTACGTGGACGGGTTGCAGAATGTCCTCGACAACCTGCCTCCTTCGGTGAGGCAGATCGTCTATGCCAGCTCGACGGGCGTCTATGGCCAGACCGGCGGCGAGTGGGTCGATGAGGACTCGCCGACTGAGCCGCCTCACGAATCGGGCAAGGTCTGCCTGGAGGCCGAGGGACGCATCCGCGCCTGGTCTGAAGATCGCTCCATCTCCGCGGTCGTATTGCGGTTCGCGGGCCTGTATGGGCCGGGTCGGATCGTGCGACGGGCGATCCTCGAGCGGGGCGAGCCGATCCCCGGCGATCCGGACAAGTTCCTCAACATGATCCACATCGACGACGCCGCTCGAGTGTCCGCGGCCGCCCTCGACGCCGAACGGCCCGGGCCGATCTACGTGGTCGGAGACGACCGACCGGTCACGCGACGCGAGTATTACTCCGTGGCGGCGCGGGCCCTAGAAGCTCCGGAGCCTCGGTTCGCACCACCACTCCCCGGGACCGCCGAGGCGTCCCGCGACGCGACCAACAAGCGGGTCGCGAACCATCGGATGAAGCGCGAATTCGGGATCGATCTACTCTATCCCGACGTCACGAGCGGGCTGACCGACGTCTTGAAGCTCGGTTGAGCCGAAAGGGGAAGCCTTCGCTTCGGACTCGACCTATCGTTCACCGCCATCGCTCATCTCTCGCTCGATCTCTTCCAATTCTCTCCGGGAAGCGGCGCTGAGGGATTCGTACAACCCCTTGTGCTCGGATGCGCTCCGCCTGGGATGGAAGCCCGGCCAGTCGGGGAAGAGCCGCCGGGCCTCCTGCCAGATCTCTCGGTCGTGCTCCACACTCGACACGAAGAATTCATCCGGCTGGTCCAGGATCAACCAGGTGCGATAGTGGCCTATGACCCGGAGGAAGGACCAATCCTTGATCCTGAAGAATGCCCCACGGTCTTCTGGCAACTCGTCACTCCACCACAGGGCGTCGGACAGGATTTCGTAAGAAATCGTGGCGTCCGGAGAGGGCCTCAACCCGTTCAAATATGGGGCGATCCGGGCCAGCGCCGTCGCGACGGCTTCCGTCATGGTCATCCTCAACCCGTCGGTGCCGGCTCGACGTAACAGCGCAGTGGTCCTTTGGATATCGCCATCCGCGGGTCGGCGCCGTAGGCGAGGACCTGGTCACGCTTCAGTTCCGCCAGCTCCTTGTGCGTCGTGTACACGATCGCGCGCCCGGAGGTATGGATCCGCCAGGTCAGCTCCTTTGCCTTGGGAAGGTCATGGCGGAAGAGCTTGATGAGCAGCTCGATGACGTAGTGGAACGTATGTTCCTCGTCGTTGAGGATCACGACGTTGTAGGGGGGCAGGCGCCGCGTCTGGGGCGGCCCGGTCATCTCTTCGGGTTCGACTTCGACGACGGCACTGGCCGATCTCTGCTCGCCAGCCATTTCGTGACGCTCCCGCCAAGCCATTATGCGAATTCAGACGCCCTTTAGTTTATACTGTAATCCACCGCGTGACAAAGCGAATCTGAGGGTTTTGCATCAAGTGAGTGGTGGGTCGATCGGAGGATCGAGATGCGGGGGATGAGTTCGGGTACGGCTTTGCGTCAGCTCCAGCAGGCCCAGGCCGGCCTGAAGAAGGCGCGTCAATTACTCAAGCAGGTCCGGGGCGGGGAGGGGTCCTCGACGACCGTCTTCGAAGCCGGATGGTCGAGCATGATCCAGGCCCATCGCCTGATGGCGGAGATCCCGCCCGAGGCGGCCGACGAGGCGGTGCTGACCCGGCAACTGGCCGTCCAGCGGTACGCCACGGCCTTGCTGGTCCGGCTGCGCCGGCTGCAACGGGGCGGGGGCATCGATCCGTCGGCGTTCTCCGACGACGACGATCGATTCGACGACGAGGAGATCGAGGATTGAACCGGATCACCCGCCCGCAGCGTCCCCGATCGGCCGTCGGGACCGCGCCGGAGCCCCCGGCGCGGGTGCCCGACCGCAGCCTGACGCCCGAACCCACCCTGCCGACCATGGCCATCCGCTCGGCGGGCAACCACACGTTCGTCTATCGCAAGATGGTCGAGGGGCCGGTCGGGGCCGCCACCCCCAACCACGGCGACCTGGTCCGCGTCGTCGACCGCGATAATCTGCACCTCGGCTACGCCCTCTATAACGGTCGGTCGCAGATCACCCTGCGGTTCCTTTCGCGTCGCGCCGAGCCGCCGGGGCCGGAATTCTGGGCCGGTCGCATCGATGAGGCCGTGGCCTTGCGGACCTCGCTCCTGGCCCTGGATCGCGAGACCGACGCCTACCGCGTCGTCCACGCCGAGGGCGACGGACTCAGCGGCCTGATCGTCGACCGGTTCGCCGACGTCCTCTCGGTCGAGATCTTCAGCCTGGGCATGTACCAGCGGATCGGGCCGATCGTGGCGATGTTCGCCGATCGGCTGGGGACGAAGCACTTCCGCGTGGGCGTCGACGAACGGGTCGCGCTCCAGGAAGACTTCTCCGGCCGGCCGCTGGCCAGCGCGCAACTGCCCCCCCGCGTGACCATCCAGGAGCACGGCGTCCGCTATCGCATCCATTTCGAGGAGTCGCACAAGACCGGCTTCTTCTGCGACCAGCGCGACAACCGCCGCGACCTGGCGCGGTTCTGCGCCGGGCGATCCGTGCTGGACCTGTGCTGCTATACCGGCGGCTTCGGGCTCAACGCCCTGGTGAGGGGCCAGGCGCGGGAAGTGACCTGCGTCGACCTCGACGAGAAGGCCGTCGCCCTGGCGCGAGAACGGCAACGCCAACCAGGTCAAGCTCGACGTGGTCCACGCCGACGCCTTCGGCTACCTGCGGCAGATGGGCCTGAACGGGAAGAGCTACGGCGTGATCGTGCTCGACCCGCCCAAGCTGATCCCCGATCGCGACGAGATCGCGCCGGGCAAGCGCAAGTATTTCGACCTGAACGTGATGGCGATGAAGCTGGTCGAGCCGGGCGGCGTGCTGGTGACCTGCTCGTGCTCGGGGCTGCTCCCCGCCGAGGAGTTCCTCGCCCTGCTCCGCGCCGCGGCGCGGAAGGCCGAGCGATCGGCCCAGATCCTGGCCTTCAACGGCGCGGCCGCCGATCACCCCGTCGCGCTCGACACGCCCGAAGGGTCTTACCTCAAGGTGGCCTGGCTCCGGATCGGCGAGAACTCGGGCGGCTCGACGCCGTGATTCGACGCAATCCCCGCGTGCAAGCCGCCCGATCGATCTACTGGGACACCGGTGAGGGCTTCTCCCGGAAGTAGACGATAGGCAGGAGGACGATGGCAATCAAGAGGACCATGCCGAGTAGGATCCAGACCCAGTTCAGGTCTGAGGGCAACCGATAGATTGGCTCGGCCGTCGGTACATTCGCGTCCCACTGGCTCGTCGGGCCGGTCGCCGTTGTGAAACCGACGACGTTCGCCGCGAATTCGTACCCGATCGGGTTATTGACCTCGAAATTCGCGGGCACGGCGTTGGGGTAGGTGATATCGATCACGAGCGGGTTCAATGCCCGCGCGGTCGATCCCGAGAGCACCCAGGTGAACGTGCCGAAGTTGGCGCAACCTTGCGATTTCTGGAGTCTCCAGTCGAGTCCCGAGCTCGCGGGGACGAATGCGATGTTGGTGGCGGACAGGTTCAGTTGGGTGTTGAATCCGAAGCCGGCGACCCCCAGGTGCGGTGTCAACTTGTACAGAGGGGACGGATTGGGTGTGACGGTGATCTCGACCACACCGGCGGATTTCTGGACCAGTGTGATCGTCACGTAGTTATTGCCCGACGGCATCACGTTCGACACGCTCAGTTGGACCGTGTCCCCCATCGACTCTCGGCCCGCCGAGGCGAGGACGAGGGTGCCGGCAAGGATGAAGGCTCGACAGGCGTGCGCTCGGAGAAGGCTCGAGTTGCTCGTCATCGAAGGGCTCTTTCTGCAATCGGTGATCCCGGGTCTCGCATCGGCCGAGACCTGCGGAAATAGGGGGGGAGAAACCGTGAACGGACGCGCCTCCCCGCCGGCGACCGTACCGGGCGTGAGGCCGGCAGATAGGCGATATGGAATCCGATGACCGGGTCATCGACGATCCTTCCCGGTTACGTCTTCGCCCCGGCCGAGGCCGGGGCCAGGAGGGGTCGATCGGGTGCGGCTCCGGGAGATGATGCCGGCCGATCGAGCATAACTCCAGATTGCTGCGAGCAGGACGGCGACTCGACCTGTCGAGGCCGCGGTCCGCCCCGGAACCGAGTCGGCCCTCGCGAATCGGGGAGTGAGAGGCCCCGTCCGACTCGCATCGAGAGACGACTCATTGAGGGTAGTGCCCGGCCGCGATCCGTCGATAGGATCCGGTCGGTCGGAATGGGCGTCGTCGGCAACCAATGGCTGTCGTATCGTGCCGATGGCTCCGATCCGTCCGGATTGCCGGGTGCTCGCGGCTTGCCCGACTCCTGGCCGCCTTCGACGCTCCGGGGGGCTTGCTGCGAACCGGATGTCCGTTGCGGGGATGGCGGCTGGGCCGCGGGTCCGACCCCCGGCCGATCGGCTCCCGAGGGCGTCGCGGAGCTCGAGGAGAACCGATCGCGGTTCTCCCGGGCGAATTGCTCGAGGGCCTCGTCCAGCCCGAGGATGAATCGTTCCCGGGTCGAGGAACTCGTCGGGGGCGATCCGATGACGGCGTCTTCGGGGTTCACCTCCTCGGAGCCCGTGCCCCCCTCGAAATCGTCGCCGGCCCGAGGCGTCAAGGCCTGGCCGACCGAGATGCCCGCGTCGGGCGCGATCGCGCCACCGGATAGCTCCGGGGACTCGATCGGGCTCGAACCGAACGCGCCGGCGGTCGGCTCGATCGACAGGGTCAGCAAGGTGCCGGCCAGCGACAGCGACGATTCCTGGAGGGACACCAGTTGGACGATGTCCTTGAAGGGAGCCGGCGCGGTCGGCAATACGGCGTTCGCGACCAGGCTCAGCGCCACCAGGATGGCGGACTCCCGACCCTCCGTGGCGGCGTAGAACATCACCTGGCCGCCGGCCACGGCCAAGAACGACAGGTCCGAAGGGCTGGGGAGATCGTACACAGTCTCCCGCGAGGTCAGGACCAGGCCCGTCGGTCCCCCCTCGAAGAGCGACAGGACGCCGTCGCCGGCATTGCCGACGACCAGGCCCTCGAAGCCGTCGAGCGACGGGAACGCGATCGCCGTCAACGGGTCGGTCCCGCCCGAGGGGATCGTCGTGTTGACCGGCCTGGCGCCGTCGAATCCGGAGATCACTGTCAGGTCGTTCGACCCGGCGTTGACCGTCACCAGGTCCTCCCGACCATCGAAGTTGCTGACTAAGCTGGTCACCGGGTTGGCCCCGACGGTATAGATGATCGGGTCGGTATCATTGAAGAACCCGTCGCCCACACCCTGAAGGAGTCGGACGTCGTTCGACCCGGCGTCGGTGACCAGCAGGTCGGGATAGGTGCTGCCGCTGAAGGATCCGACGATCGTGGAGACGGGCCCGGAGCCGCCGGGACTCAGCCGCTCGCCCGGCGCGAACTGGAAGCCTCCTCGATCGAGCAGGATCGAGACGTCGTTCGAGCCCTCGTTGGCGACGATCAGGTCGAGCCGCGGTTCGCCGTCGGGGAACCGTGCGCCCGTCAGGTCGGCCACCGTGATCCCCACCGGGTCGGTTCCGACGAAGAAGCCATTCCCGCCGTTGACCGCCGGCCCGAACTGGCCGTCGTCCAGGCCGGGATAGATCAGCACGTTGTTGCTGCCGCTGTTGGCCACGATCAGGTCGGGGATCCCGTCGCCGTTCAGGTCGGCCAGTGTCACGGCGCCCGGGTCGAGCAGGCCCGTGGATTGGTCGCCCAGTACGGCCGAGTTGCCCGCGCCGTAGTGGACGACCACCCGGTCGAGCTGCTGGTCGGCGTAGATGACGTCCTTCCGGCCGTTGCCGGTCAGGTCGGCCACGGCGAGGGTGACGGTCTGGTCCGTGTTCCGATAGGGCTGGAACGTGCCGTTGCCCCGGCCCATCAGCACCAGCAGGTCGCCTAACGGGTCGCTGACGAGCAGGTCGAGTTTGCCGTCGTGGTTGAGGTCGGCGATCGTCAACCCGTCGGGCTCGGCGCCGGCGGCGTAGGTGACCGGAGGCGAGAAACCGCCGTGGCCGTTGCCCAGCTCGATCTCCACGCCGTCGGCGGTGAGGATCGCGAGGTCCATGATGCCGTCGTTGCCGAAGTCGGCCATCTGGATCGCACGGGCGGGCTCCCGGGTCGGCGAGGAGACCGGATTGGCGAACCGTCCCTGTCCCAGGCCGTCGAGCACGTCGAGCGTGTTCGAGCCGGGGTTGATCGTCACCAGGTCGGTCGGCCCGCCCGGCGTGAGCGGCCCGGCAGCCACGCCCGTCGTGTCTTCCAGGCTGAGCACCGTGGTCGGGCCGGCGGAATCGTTGACGCTGGAGATGCCGGCCCCGCCGCGATAGACCGCCGGCACGGCGAAGGTCCCATGGCCCTGATTGCGATAGATGCTCACCAGGCCGGTGACCTCGTTGGTCACCACGAGGTCGAGCCGTCGGCTCCCCGTGGTCGCGACGGCCTCCACGTCGGAGGCGCCCAGTCCGGTCGCGAGGATCGTGGGCGGCGAGAAGCTCGGGGGCAACAACTCGAGATGATACGGACCGACGAACGCACCCCGGTCGAACGCGGTGCCCATGAAGACCGACAGCGTGCCTCCGCCGGCATTGCGGACGATGAGGTCGTCCCGTCCGTCGCCGTTCAGGTCGGCCGCGACGACCTGCGCCGGGAGCCGGCCGGTGGCGAGCGAGCCGTCCAGCCGGACGAAGCCGCCGTCGCGCCAGGCGTAGAAGGAGATCGCATCGTCCCGGGCGTTGACGCTGGCGATCATCGGGCCCTGGTCGGTCTCCGGGAGGTAAGCGATGCCTCGCGAGGGGAATCCGGGGTTGATCGCGATCGGGGGGACGAAGGCGGTCGAGCCCCGGGCGAGCCCCCGGCGATACAGGATGTCGCCGGCCGAGTCGATCACCAGCACGTCATCGATGCCGTCGCCGTTGAAGTCGGCCACCACGGGCGTGTTATCCGGCGCGGTCGCGGATGCATCGGCGGCCACGAACGCGCCGTCGCCGTTACCCAGCAGCACCGGGACCGTATCGGGATCGGGGGTGATGGCGGCCAGGTCGAGCCGACCATCCCCGTTGAAGTCGCCCGCCACCACGGAGTTCGACATAGGTTCCCACGCCGAACTGTTCCGGCTGCTGGAAGGTGCCGTCGCCGACGCCCGGCAGGACGGTCACCGCGTCGCCGTCGCCGATGGCCAGGTCGAGCTTCCCGTCGCCGTTGAAGTCGCCCGCCACCAGGGAGCCCTGCAAGGCTCCGGTCTCATCAGTGACCTGCGGCTGGAAGGTGCCATCTCCGTCGCCGAGTAGCACGGAGATGTCGTTGGAAAAGAGGTTGGCGACGGCGAGATCGAGGTGTCCGTCGCCGTTGAAGTCGCCCGACACCAGGGAGCTCGGGCCGCTTCCCACCGCATCGGTCGCCTGCGGCCGGAAGGTGCCGTCGCCATCGCCCAGGAGCACCGACACGGAGCCGTCGAACTCATTGGCGACGACGAGGTCGAGGCGTCCGTCGCCGTTAAAGTCGCCCGACACGATGGCGTCCGGAGCGTCCCCCACCGCATCGGTGACCTGCGGCTGGAAGGTGCCGTCCCCATTGCCCATCAGGATCGACACCGTGCCGTCGCCCTCGTTGGCGACGGCGAGGTCGAGGTGTCCATCGCCGCTGAAGTCGCCCGACACGATGGCGTCGGGGAAGGAGCCCACCGCATCGGTGACCTGGGGCCGGAAGGTGCCGTCGCCATCGCCCATCAGGATCGACACGGTATCGCCGTAGAAGTTGACGACGGCGAGGTCGAGTCGGCCGTCGCCGTTGAAGTCGCCGGCCACCATCGCGATCGGGTCGTCTCCCACCGCGAACTCACCCCGCGGCTGGAAGGTGCCGTCGCCGTCGCCGAGCAGCACGGAGACCTCGTTCGTAAGTCCGTCGGCGGTCGCCAGGTCGAGCCGGCCATCGCCGTTGAAGTCGCCTGCGACCGAGGTATTCGGCAGGCTGCCGACCGGGATCTGGTCCGCGGCCTGCCCGTAGAAAGTACCGTTGCCCTCGCCGAGCAGCACCGAGATCGTGTTGGAGAAATTATTGCCGACGGCCAGGTCGAGCCGGCCGTCGCCGTTGAAGTCCGCCGCCACCAGGGAAGACGGGGCGTCGCCCGCGATGAATCGCATCTGCGGCTGGAAAGTGCCATTCCCGTCGCCCAGGAGCACGGAGACGTCGTTGGAATTCGCGTTGGCGACGGCGAGGTCGAGTCGGCCGTCGCCGTTGAAGTCGCCCGACACGATGGCGCCCGGTGCCGAGCCGACCGCGTAGGTGACCTGCGGCTGGAAGGTGCCGTCCCCGGTACCCATCAGCACCGACACCGTATCGTCGGTGTAGTTGGCGACGGCGAGGTCGAGGTGTCCGTCGCCGCTGAAGTCGCCCGCGACGATGGCATCGGGTGCCGAACCCACCGCATAAGTCACCTGCGGCTGGAAGGTGCCGTTCCCGTTGCCCATCAGCACCGACACGGTATCGTCGGACTCGTTGACGACGGCGAGGTCGAGCCGCCCGTTGCCGGCGAAATCGCCCGCCACGATGGCAGTCGGTGCCGTGCCCACCGGATCAGTCACCTGCGGCTGGAAGGTGCCGTCCCCATTGCCCATCAGGATCGACACCGTGTCATCGAACTGGTTGACGACGGCGAGGTCGAGGTGTCCATCGCCGCCGAAGTCGCCCGCCACCAGGGCGCTCGGTCCGTCTCCGACCTCGTACTGACCCGGATTCTGGAAGGTCCCATCGCCATTGCCCAGGTACACGGAGATGCTGTCGGAGAACGAGTTGGCGACGACCAGGTCGGTCTTGCCGTCGCCATTGAAATCGCCGTCGGTCAACGCGAGGGAGTTCGCCGACGGATCGTAGTCGATCGGGGGATCCTGGAAGGTGCCGTCGCCGACCCCCAGATAGACGGCGTTGGGCGTCGCGAGATCGGGGACGCCGTCGCCATTGAAGTTGCCGGCGACGATGGGGGCATTGAAGACCGACTGATCGCCGATCTGATCGAAGGGGTCGTAAGCCGGCGTGAGCGAGGTCGTCAGGTCGAAGTCGCCCGCTACTCCGGTGCCCTGGACCTCGAGGTAGTACGTCCCGGTCGGCAGATGCGTCTCGATCGCGTCGTCGGGATCTCCGGGCGCGACGCCGTCGCTCTGCATGAGCAAGTCGCCCTGGGAGTCGAGCAACGAGAGGCTCGTGGTCATGAGCTGAGGGTGGACCTTGGCGATCAGCAGCCCGTCGGCGGGCACGTCGATCTGGAAGAACTCGAGTCCGCCATCCCCTGCGATGTATCCCGCCTGGGTCGTCGAGCCCTGGGAAGGCAGGGGGATGAGTATGGCCTGTGCGAGTGCGCCGGCGATGGCCGGAGGCCCGTGAGACAGCAGGGTGCGATCCTCGAGTGTCACGACGCCCGGGCGGTAACAGGCCCGGCACCGACCGCGCGGGCGAAGTGCGACGGCCCGGGCGTTGTCGGGGTGCGTGGGTCTGTTACACAACATCGGGCGGCCTCCGGGTGATCTTGCCAGCCGGGTCGATCGCGTCATCTCGCTAACATCGTTATCAAGATTTCGGCCGGGAACCCGATTTAGAAATTGACAGCGCGGCCCTCAGCCGTCGGCGAAGGGCGGCCAGCTCCGGGTCGTTGAGGACCTCGCCGAGGAACCCGGCACGCCGGTCGGCGGGGAGGAGCCTCATCGCCTCCTGGACCATCGCGACGGCGCGATCCTGGTATCGATTGATCTCCGCCGTGGCGTCCTGCCCCTTCTTGCGGACCTCCGAGCCGGCCAAGATGGCCGCACGCGCCAGCAACCGCGCGGCGTTGTACGCCAGCTTGTGCGTCGGCTTGCCGAGCTCGAGGGCCTTCTCGACGTTGACGACTCCGGCCCGGTGCTGGCCCTGACGCACGCGGGCGGTGCCCCGGCCGAGGTATGCGTCGCCCGACGAAGGGTCCAGCCGGATAGCCTCATCGAAGTCGCGGGCGGCGAGTCGGGGCGCGTCCACGACCAGGTAGAGCCAGCCTCGTCGGGCAAGCAGGGGGGCGGACTCGGGGCTCCGGGCCAGCGCCTCGGTATCGTCTTCGATCGCCCCGGCGTAATCCTGGCGACCGGCACGGGCCAGGGCGCGGAGCTCGAAGAGCGCGACCGGGGCATTCCCCCTCGCCAGCAAGGCGTCGCAGGAGCGGATGACCTCGTCGAATCGCTTCGACGCCAGGAGGATGTCGAGGCGCAGGCGGTGGGCATCGGGATAGTCGGGCACGAGCTTCAGGGCCGCCTCGCAGGCATCGAGCGCCTCCGGCTCGCGACGGTCGAGGTGCAGCAACCGGCCGCGCGTGGTGTGGTCGCGCGCCGCACCGGGTCGTCCGGCGCCGAGAGCCGGATCGCTCGGTCCACGTCGTCCAGGGCCCTCGCCCGCTGGGCCGCGGTCGGCTCCTTCCGCCCGAGCTCCACGTCGGCCCGGGCGCGGTACAGTGGAGCCCAATCGGGCCGCAAGGCGATGGCCCGTGTGAATTCCGCGATCGCCTCGTCGGGCCGCTCCTGTCGCCATCGGACCTGGGCCATCGCCTCGTAGGCCAGGTACTGATCCGGGTTCAAGGCGATCGCCGCCCGGAGATCGGCCTCGGCCTTGTCCCAATCGCGGCGAACGAGCCAGAGGAGCCCTCGGTTGACGAGCGTCTGGTAGCGGAGATCGGCGTTGGGATGCCGGCCCTCCAGCTCCAGGGCGTTGTCGAAATCGGCCCGGGCATCGTCGAGCAGGACCTTCGCCTCGGCCTCCGACGGGACCTCGCCGGCCTTAGAATCGGGATCGTCCGCGGCCGACCGGGCCAGCGCGGCGGCCTGCTGCGAGGCGAGGCCGCGGAGCATGTAGAGCCAGGGGAGGTCCGGCTTGATCTGCAAGCAGGCGATCAGCTCGGCCCTGGCCGTCAACGGCTGGCGGAGCTGCAAGCCGCAGATCGCCGCGAGGCAATTGGCCCAGAAATCGTCCGGCTGGAGCTGGAGCGCGGCGTTGAATTGCTGCTTGGCCCCGATCCAGTCGCGGCGCCGGTACCGCTCCTGTCCGGCGAGGAAATGATCGAACGCGGTCGTCGTCGGGATGCGCTCGGCGGCCCGGCAGCTCCCGCTCGGCGCCCTCGGCATCCCCCTTGCGGGCGAGGCAGGCGCCGCGGCGGAGATGATAGGCGCGGGTCGGCGGATGCAGCCGGGCCGCCTGGTCGAGCAGGCGCAGGCCCTCGTCGGGCCGCTCGGCCACCTCGGCCAGGATCATCAGCAGGGCATAGGTGCCGCTCCTGATCTCGTCCCGCTGCGACGGCAACAGGCTCGACGGCAAGTTCTCCGGCTTCCAGGAGTCGCCCGAGTCGCGGGCCGCGAAGACGGCCAACGCCGCGAGGGTCGCGCGGCGGGTCTGCTCCGGGTTGCCGAGGCCGTCCAGCCCCGTGAACCGGGTGTCCTGGATCAGGGCCTCGTCGCGGAGCCGGAGGAACTCGCGATATCGCCGCTGGTCGGCGTCGCGGATGGCCTGTTCGGCGTCGCGGGCCTCGTGCTCGGCCCGGCCGAGTTCGACCCGGTCGAGCAACGCCGCGGCCTGCCGGCGCAGCTCGTCGAGCTGCGGCTCATCGCCGGTCTGGGTGTGGGCCTTGACCAGATGCTCCGATGCATCGCCCCACTTCCCCTCGGCCAGCCGGGCCTGGCCGGTCAGGATCGACCGCACGACCTCGGTTCGCAAGCCCTCGATGCGACGGCCTTCTCTCCAAGCGAGCCACGAGCCCGTCGCGGTCGCCAGCAGGATGAACGCCGCGAGGGTCGCCAGCGCCGGCCGTCGCCTGGCCCACTTCACTCCGCGCTCCCATAATCCCGCGGAACGTGCCTTGATCGACTCGCCCCTCAGGTGGCGCTCCAGGTCGTCGGCGAGGTCGCTGGCCGAGTCGTATCGCTGGTGCGGCTCCTTGGACAGGCATTTCAGGCAGATGGTCTCCAGGTCTCGCGTCAATCGAGGGACCAGCCGAGAGGGGGGGACCGGATCGTCGTCGGCCACCTGCCGCACGGTCTCCATGGCCGTCTCGCCCTTGAAGGGCGGGCGCCCGGTGAGCATCTCGTAGAAGATCGCGCCGAGCGAGTAGATATCGGCCGACGGGCCGACATTCTTGGTGTTGCCCCGCGCCTGTTCGGGGGCCATGTAGCTCGGCGAGCCCATGATCAGGCCGGATTGCGTCTCGGTGGAGTCGGATTCCAGCCGCTTGGCCAGCCCGAAGTCGCTGATCTTGGGGATGCCGTCGGGAGTGAACAGGACGTTGCTGGGCTTGAGGTCGCGATGGATGATCCCCACCTGGTGCGCCGCGTGGATGGCCCGGGCGAGCGTCGCCATGAGCTCGGCGGAGCTCCGCCCCGGCTGCGGCGTATGCGCCAGGCGGTCCGCCAGGCTGCCGCCGTCGAGCAATTCGAGCGCCAGGAAGGGACAATCGCCGACGACGCCCGTGTGGTGGATCTGGAGGATGTGCGGATGGCGGAGCCGAGCGATCGACTCGGCCTCGATGCGGATGCGGGCGACCTGGTCGGGACGATTCGCGCCGTCGCCGCGGATCATCTTCACCGCGACCAGGCGATTCAGGTCCACCTGGAGCGCCTTGTAGACCACGCCCATGCCGCCTTCGCCCAGCTTCTCCAGCAGGTCATAGCCCGGGATGGTCATCCCTGCGGTCGGGGCCGACGCGGATCGGCGTCGGGCGGGCAGGAGCCGGCGGTCGCCCAGTCCCACGGTGGCTTCGAGGTCGCGTCGGGCCGGATCCGGGATCGCCTCGTCCGTGATCGCGGAGAGTCTCAGGGCGTCCGATGATAGGGTCTGATCCGGATCGTCCGCGGGATCCGGGGCGCCGGGCATCCGCTCCGTCATCGACGCGAGGGCATTCCTCAGGTCGGTCGCCGTGAGGACCGGCAGCTCCGGTGTCCTCGCCATCAGTTCCGTGGTCTCGCCCGACGGCCGAGGGCCCGCGTCCCGCGACGCTTTGGTCGTCCTCTCCCCGAAATCCCGGGAAGGCCGGGGGTCGTCCCGGGTCGCGAGCCAGTCCCTGTCGGGTGGCTCGAGGGTCCCGTCGGATCGCGTGGGGAAAGCCCGGAAAGGGATGCGATCGCTCGAGACGCCGGCTCCCGATCGCACATCCGAGCATCCACTCAGGACCGCATCGGTGACGGTGGCCAGCTCGGGGAATCGGGTCCGGTAGTCCGCGAGCGACGGGTCTTCGCCGGCCTCCAGGCGCAGCTCCAGCTCGACGCCCAGCAATTCGAATAAGAGTTCGTTGCGATCCGGATGTGGCCAGCCGTCGAGGTACTCTTCGATCCGGGGCGAAGCGCCGGCGCGCCAGGCGACCTCGAATCGGTCGCACGCGGCGTCAATCCGGCGTCGCGTGGAGAGTTCCCCGCCGTCTTGAGGCTGACGTTCTTGGCCCATTGATGCCCCCGACCCCGCGCGAAGTCCTCCCCATATCCGCGCGACCTTCCACAGTATATCTCCAAACGGGCCTCGAAGTGTGACGCTTTCTGCCTTACGAATCGCGAGAACGGTCATCAATCCCCGTTGCCCTTGGCCCTGGCCGGAACCAGCCCACGGGCCCATTCCTGTAGCGATCGGATCCATCGCGACTCCGACATCCCCTTGCAGAGGGCCAGGGCCTCCAGGACCAGGTCGGGGGTCAGCAACGGCAGGGCCTCGCTTCGCGTGATCGAGCGATAGGTCCCATCGGCCTGGAGGCGCCCGAACCATAGGACCCCGCCCGGGACGTCATAACGCCAGACTTCCGGGACGCGCAGGGCGGCATAGATCGGCAACTTGCCCTCGGAATCGCTGGAGTCGTTGACCTCGATGGCCAGGTCGGGGGGCGGGTCGACGGCCGGGTCGATGTCGTCCTTGTCGCGGATCGCGGGCTCATTGGCGATGTAGAAGCAAGTGTCGGCCTCTATGCCGGCCGCTTCGGCTTCCCTGCGGAACGTGGTGGAACCAGCGCAGAGACAGTCGATGTCGAGCGTGGCCGTCAACTCCGTGACGACGCGATCGAGCCTCCGGTTGTACTTCTCGTGGCGGTATTTGGGCGACATGAGCTCGAGGTTCCCCCGGAAGTAACTCATACGCACGTGGCGATTGGAATCGTCGTCGCGCATCGCCACGTAGGCGCCCCAGGGCACATCGCGGAGTATCGCGCGGTCGGAGCCGTCGAGGAGCTCGCGGACCGGCGGATATGCGGTCGCGGTGGACATGGTCACTTCCCTCCAACCTCATCGGCCTTGATCTTCTCGAGCACCGCCTGGCGAGCACACGACGCCTTGTTGAGCCCCCGTTCCCGGCCAGCAAACCCATAGCATGCTCGGGGGAATCCGCGAACGGCCGCTTCCGATCTGCCAATCGGCCGCCCGCTTTCGCACGGTCCTCACTCCGGTTATTGTACCGGCTGGGGCAACATTGGGGATGCGATCGCTCCCGGCCGCACGGCCGCTTGTCCGGAAGGACGACATCCAACCTCGATTCCAGAGAATAGTCGATCTTCCGATGGCGCACCCCGTCTCGAGGTCGAGTGCGATTCGCATACTGGCTTTCCTGATTGATGCTGGCGACGGAGGCAACGGCGATGGCAGGCGACGGCCCGGTCCGGATCGAGGAGGTGGAATACCGAGGCTGGAAGCGGAACCTCAAGATCAGCAACCGCGACGTCGAGCTGATCGCCACGCTGGACGTCGGCCCGAGGATCATCAGCTACAAGCTCGTCGGCGGCCGCAACGTCTTCAAGGAGTTCGACGATCAGATCGGCCGGTCGGGCGAGTCGGAGTGGATCGGCCGGGGCGGGCACCGCCTCTGGACGGCTCCCGAGGACACGACCCGCACCTATGCCCTCGACAATTCTCCGATCACTTACGAGCGGATCGCCGACGGGGTCTCCGTCATCTCGGCTCCCGACACCCAGTACGGCATCCGTAAACAGATCGACATCACGATGGAACCCCGGGGGAGTCGGGTCGAGCTGGTCCACCGAATCCGGAACATCGGCACCCGGGCGACGGAGCTGGCCCTCTGGGCACTGACGGTCATGGCGCCGGGCGGGATGGAGATCATCCCGATGCCCCCGAAGAAGCCGCATCCCGGCAGCCCGAAGAACGCCGGGTCTCCGGCCGATTTCGCCCCCAATCAACTCTGGATCCTCTGGCCGTACACCTACCTCTCCGACCCCCGGTGGAGGATGGGTTCCCGTTTCGTCACCCTGACGCAACGGCCCGGCACCGAGCCGACCAAGCTCGGGATCCTCCATCGCACGGGGGGCGTCGGCTACCTGAACGATCGGACGCTCTTCATCAAGTCGTTCGGATATCACGAAGGCCAACGCTATCCCGATGGCGGGGTCAACTACGAGACCTTCACCAACGGCGACATGCTGGAGATGGAGTCGCTCGGGCCGCTCCAGACGCTGGAGCTCGGCCAAACGGCCTCGCACACCGAGAACTGGGAGTTGCACACTGTCAACCCCGATCGCGTCGAGGAGGAGGTCCTGCCTCGACTCCTATCGACGACGCGTCCGAGCGATTAACGCCCGGATGACACGCGGGACCGGAAAAAAGGGACCGGCTCCCGGCCAAGAACGGACCTCTCGATTTCATCCGAGGCGTCCGCGGGCCGGGTGCCCGTCCCCTTTTTCCGCGGCCCCTCCCCTTTTTCCGCGGCCGTCCCCTTTTTCCGCGGCCCTCTCAGCTCCCCAGCGAGCCGCTCGAGGCCCCGAAGGCGAACGGCTTGCGTTGCGGGAAGGTGGTCACGCCGTAAACGACGACCTGAGGGGACTGGGCGACGGGCTGTCGAATCGCGTCCCCGATCGATGACGGAGTCGCCACGAGGGCCGCGTTGCGGGAGTTATGCCCCGACCCGCCCGAGCCCGAGTTCACCCCATTGGACGTCGAGTCGTAGGTGACGACGAAGCTCGTCCCCGAAGTGTTGAGCGCCGAGGTCGAATCCTCGAGGGTCCCGCGACTCGTGGCCATGTCGATCGCTTCGTACTGCCAGGTTGACTTGCCGGAGACTCCGCTGATCGAGCCGGTGACCCCGTTGATCGTGGCCGATGCGCTCGTGAACGTGACGGTCCCGAAGTTGGCCAGGGACGCGACGTTGTTCCCCACGGTCGGGGCTTCGACGATCCACTCGGCGGAGCTCCGATCGGCGACGGGGCTCTGCGTCGCGGACGAGCTCTCATAGATGGTGAACGAATCCCCGGAACGCGAATTGTCGGTGATCGACAGCTCGAAATCGCCCGCGTAGTTGCCCGACGTGATGTACTGGACCGACGCGGTGATCGAATCGCCGGGTTGGATCGTCATGCTGGAGATGACCTGCTCCGGCTGCCCCTTCCCGCTCGAATACATCTCCCACCAGACCTGGTACACGGGACTCCCGTTGACGACGTTCTCCGAGGTGCCGATCTGCTCGACCGTCTCGTCGTTGTAGCCGTCGATCCCCACCCAGACGGAGGAGTAGCTCGTGCCTCTCGATGTGCTAGACACCGTCGGGACGACCCACGAACCGCTGACGGCCGTCACCGAGTCGGATTCGGGATCGGACAGGCTGGTCGCCGCCACGTAGCCCGACCAGTTCTCACTGGTTACAGTCGGAGTCGGCGTGGGCGTAGGGGTCGGCGTGGGTGTTGGAGTCGGCGTTGGGGTCGGAGTCGGTGTGGGCGTTGGGGTCGGAGTCGGTGTGGAGATGTAGTAGAGCTCGACGCCTGACCTGGTATTCTCGAACGCGTATTGCGTGGCGGCCGAAGCGGGTGGCGTGCCGGACCCGCTCCACTCGCTGTAACCCTGCGCCAGCGAGACTTCCGTCTGCGAGTTGGGGGAGGTCGTCAGGTCATACAGGGCCTGCGGCTTGAGCGAGCTGGAATAGGTCGTCGAGAGCACCTCCGACTGTCCGGGTGCTTCGGAATAGGCGGTCCACGAGGAATTCGACGACCATCGGAAGTCGAAAGTGATGTCGTAGTTGCTGGAATTCTGGATATCCAGGACCGCCACGGACATCAGGCTTCGCCTCTCGAGGTGGTCGTGACCGGGCCGGAACTTCGCCTTGCGCTGTCTCTGCATGGTCGTTGCTCTTTGATGGAGAGGATGATGCATTCGCGAGGATGAATTCAGTACAGGAATACCGTCCTTCCAAGGAGGACGAAATCCTGCGCGGGCTGCGACAGAATTCGGTCAGTCATGACGGCGCGAGCGATATAGGACACTTCGGAGAGCCTACTGAGCGTTGCATGAAGAAGGTAAGTCGCTGTTCTGGGACCTATAGAGAGTCAGGAAAGTAATGCACGCTGAACATCCAGATTCGCGGGGATTTCAGAGTCGGGGCGTGCATTACTTTCCTGACTCTCTCTATAAGATCGCCGGACAGAGCCGGCTCCTACAAATCCCCGGTAGGAGGGGGCTCCGCCCCCCGACCGATCTGCGGTGGACTTAACTCCTTTGTGCAATTCTCAGTAGATGCGGGCGTAGATGCATCGCGATCGGCCTTGCACCGGTCGCGGTCTGAATGGGTGAGGTTCCGCTCTGTTCCCTACACCAGATAACGTTCGAGCCCGGCGGAAGCGCGCGCGAATTCCCATGAATCCGAAAGTAGAGAGGAGCACGGAGTTGCCCGGAGGGAAGGCGGACATCGGCCTGGAGGAGGGTATCACAGACCCGCGGGAGGATTCGGAAATGGCCGTGTATCATGCAGGGCTCGGTCGTCCCGGATTCCAATCAAGGGCACGGACGCCAACTGTCATCTGGGAGACCTGATCAGACGGAGGCCCATGCGGGTTCCGGCTGCGACGCGGTTACCATCAGCGGCGGCAACGTGCGGCGGGCGGCCGCGGTGCGAGCCTCGTGGAGAACCTGGCCAGCGTGCTCACCCTGGCCCATTCCCGGTTCGTCGGCAACTCGACCGGTCAACAGTCTTCGCCCGATGCGGATCAGAACGGCGACGGGATGGACGAGAGCGGCAGCGTCGTGCTCAACCGGTGCACGATCAGGGCCGATCGGATTTCGTAAGGCGGCGGGGCCTTGCTAATGCCCCTTCCGCGATTCCTCGAGTTCCCATCGCAGCATCAGTTCGGCGATGGCCTCGCCCGGCTCGGCCTCCGCGAGATCCTCGGGAATCGGGCGGATGGTGGCCTCCGAGTAATCTACGGACGGATAGCTCGGCGGATGACCTCGGATCGTGGCCACGACGGCCCGAAATTCGAACGCCTTCGCAGATGTCTCGAATGGACGAGTGTAGATGGTCATGACCGGGCGGTTGCCGTCGGATTCGAATTCGCGATAGTGGATCGCGTACCACGCCTTCTCCAGCCCTCCCCGCTGCAAACCGCCCTTGATCTCGTCGTCCGATTCGAGGGCCCCGGGGTCCGAGAGCCCCCTGGCCCACTCGACGAGCGCCGGCGAGGCGAAGATGGCGATCACCTCGGATCGTATCAATAGGTTTTCGTCCGTTTTCCCCGGCTGCGCGCCTCGGGAAGGGTGCGTGACCCGAATGGTGAGCCACGACAATCCGATGCCCCCCGCGATGATCGCCGCGGCCATCATGGCCATCTCGCGGCGAGATCGGCGAGGCGGTTTGTCGCCCGGAATCGACGGCTGCAGTAATCGACGAATGCGCATTTTCATTTCCTCGTCGTGGGTCTTGCAAGAGGCATTGTCGGCGCGGTCCGGAATCCCGATCTCGAAGAGCCGAACAGTGACATTCTGCCGAAGGTGATCGAATCCGCACGCGAATAAGGCAAGCCGACGACATTGACGGCGTGGGCGCACATCGTCGCCCGATTCGCCCGGGACGAATGGTTCTCGGCCGAAATCCGATAATGGCATACGCGTCGGGCTGTTCTCCGCGAACGGCCCACGAAATCCCACTCGACCCCGTTGTGGTGCCGCCATCAGGCGAATACGATGGGACATCGCTGCAAGTCAGGGATAGCTTGACCTTGTGTATGCCTCCTCTATCTGGTTTACGAACCGATTCGACACGGATCTCGAAAAACCGACCGGGCCGTCCCCCAGTCGTTCGATCGCGGCCCTTCTTGTGCACGGAGCACACCATGACGACGCCGGTCGCCGACGGCTCCACGAGTCCGACGTTGTTGCGCGAGGTCTCGGACTGGCAAGACCATCCGGCCTGGGTCGCGTTTCGCGGCCGCTACGATCCACTCTTGCTCCGTTGGTGCCGCGGTTACGGCCTCGACGAGGATTCGGTCGACGAGGTCCGCCAGCGCATCTGGATCGAGCTCGCGGACCGGATGAAGGCATTCCAGTATGATCCGGAACGCACGTTCCGCGGCTGGCTCAGGCGGTTGTGCGAATCGCGGATCGTCGATTTCTTGCGTCAGCGTCGGTCCGCTTGCCTCCTCGGCCTCGACGACCGCGATGACGAACTCGAGGCCGGCCCGCCCCTGGCGCTTATCGACCCGGACGGGGACGATGACCCTCAGATCATAGACGACGACTTTCGGCTCTTCTTGCGCGACGAGGCCGCGAAGGTCCAGGCGGCGGTGAGGGCGAAGGTCAAGCCCTGGACGTGGGATGCGTTCTGGTTGGTCGCCGTCTGCGACTGGACCGTCGAGAGGACCGCCAAGGCCCTGGGGATGACCCATGCCGCGGTGTACGCCGCCAGTGAGCGGGTGGCGCGGCGGCTCTGCGACGAAGGCAAGTGCGTGTCGGACCGCTGGGAAGCCGGCCCTTGATGGCCGGCCGAACGGGGAGGAATGGTAACCATGTCGTCTTGTCCTGGAGAGGAGACCCTGTTCTCGCTCGGCACCGAGTCGCTCGATGACGGGTCTTTCGCCGCCATCGAAGAGCA
Source organism: uncultured Planctomycetota bacterium (assembly GCA_963777695.1). Classification (GTDB taxonomy): domain Bacteria; phylum Planctomycetota; class Planctomycetia; order Isosphaerales; family Isosphaeraceae; genus CAVZRC01. Next base: position 1,365,018 of record CAVZRC010000004.1, on the reverse strand, counting down.
CGTCGAGGACTGCCCGGAATGCCAGGCGGTCCTGGAGGGGCTCGCCCATCGGCGTCGTCATCCCACAGTCGCCTTGCCCGGCCCGGAGCGGTGGCCGCTCATCCCGGGTTTCGAGATCCAGTCCAGGCTGGGTCGGGGTGCCATGGGCGTGGTGTACCTGGCGACCGAGACGGGCCTGGATCGCCCGGTCGCCCTCAAGATCCTCCCGGGAGCACTGGGGCCGGATGCGAGCACCAGCCCCCGCCGCCGCTGGCTGCGCGAGGCACGCGCGGTATCGAGCGTCCGCCACCCGAACATCGTGCCGCTCTATGATTACGGCGAGGCGGACGAGTGGTTTTTCCTCGTGCTTGAATACGTCCCCGGCGGCACCTTGAGGAAAAGACTGACGGAACCCCTCCCGCCGCGCGTGGCGGCCGGGCTGATGGAGACGATCGCCCGCGCGGTCGGATACATCCATGGCCGTGGCCTGCTCCATCTCGACCTCAAGCCCTCCAACATCCTCCTGGACTGCGAGGAGACCGACCCCTGGGATCGGGTGTCGCCCAGGATCTCCGATTTCGGCCTCGCACTCCCCGACGACGGCAGCGGGTCTTCGGAGACGAGCCTGGCAGGCATTCGGGGGACACCCTCCTACATGGCGCCGGAGCAGGCGGTTGCATCGCGCGCCGGCGTAGGAAAGCCGGCCGACATCCATGCCCTGGGGGCCATCCTGTACGAGATGCTGACCGGCCGCCCTCCGTTCCAGGGAACTTCGACGCTGGAAACGCTCGACCAAGTCCGCAGCCAGAATCCCGTAGCCCCACGGCAACTGAATTCGAAGATCCCCCGCGACATGGAAACCATCGCGCTCAAGTGCCTGGAGAAGAACCCCAATCGCCGCTACACATCCGCCGAGGCACTGGTCGACGACCTGACCTATTTCCTGGAAGGCTGTCCCATAAAGGCGAGACCCGTCTCCGCGATCGAGCACACCTGGCGCTGGTGCGCCGGCGCCCGGCCATCGCCGCGCTCGCGGGCGCGCTCTTGTTGACGCTCTCGGTTGGCTTCCTCGCGATTGTCCTGCTCTGGAGACACGCCCAGGACGAGCGTGCTCGCGCCGAAGCCGATTACAGAGCCGCCCGTGACGGCCTCACCGTGATCGTCGAACTGGGAAGGTGGGCCTTCGGCCTGGAACGTGACGGCCTCGAGACGAAGGAGATACCAAACGAACACTTCAGCAGGTGTCTTGAGGTTGCGCGGAGCCACCTCTTCGAGCTTGCCAAGCCCCCGACGAGTGACCCCGAGATCTGGAAGCTCCTGGCCATCGCGGACCTGGTCCTCGGCAAGACACTCGACCTCCGAGGGAAGCCGATCGAAGCCCATGCCTTTCACGCCGATGCCGTGACGAACTGGGAAAAGATCCTGCAAGAGGACCCCCACAATCTGTTTGCGCAGCACCACCGATGGGAAAGCCTCATCCCTCTGGCAAGGTTCGCCGAACGGCAGGGAAATGACGAGGAGAGCGTGCGGCGCTGGGAGAGGACTATCATCGTGGGCGAGAGTATGATGCCCTTCATGCTCGACCGTGAGTTGTGCGATTTGGCGGAATGCCGCATGTCCTTTTCGAGGCTTGTCGATCGTCTGGGCGACCACGAGCGTGCCTGGCTGATTCTCGAAGGGAACCTCCGCATGCGGGGCAACGTACGGGCAGAGACCAACCCAACGATAGTCAGAGACGTGGAGTCGAGCACCCGCGAGCATCTCTGTCGCCTCTGGGAAAGCCTCCTCCCTCTGGCAAGGTTCGCTGAACGGCAGGGAGATGCCGAAGAGAGCGTGCGGCGCTGGGAGAGGGCTATCACCATGGGCGAGAGTATGATGCCCTTCATGTTCGACCGTGAGTTGTGCGATTTGGCGGAATGCCGCATGTCCTTTTCGAGGCTTGTCGATCGTCTGGGCGACCACGAGCGTGCCTGGCTGATTCTCGAAGGGAACCTCCGCATGCGGGGCAACGTACGGGCAGAGACCAACCCTGCGACAGTCAGAGACCTGGAGACAAGGACCCGCGAGCAACTCTGTCGCCTCATGGAGCGGTTCCCTCCCCCAGAATTCGAGGGTCTCGCTGCGGAGGACTGGGCGCGGAGAGTCGCGACGCGATTGTGCTTGACCGCAAGCGCCTACGGCACGGACCCGACCCTGGAATCCGAGAGGGTCTATCGGCTCATCGAGTCACTCGGCAACAGGGCCGCGTCTGAACGCCATATCTCCAGGCTCGATGACGCTCGCCGTACCGCCGACCGGATTCATGCGCTCGCCAAACTGATGGTCGCCCGATACCCGGACCAGTCGGCGGCACATCTCTCCCTGGGCACAGCGTTTTTTCAGCGGGCCAAGAATGCCTGGCGGCTCGAAGACAGAGGCGCTGTCGAGCGGTATTGGGAGCTGGCCCTCGCCGAAGCGCGACAAGCCCTCTTCCTCGATCCCCATAACGCTCTGGCCAGTCGCGATGTGACCCTGGTCCAACGTAGGCTCGATGGTCTCCGCAATCCGCAGAGAGACAAATAAAGGGGGGACGAGACAACAAATAGGGATACGGGCGATCGTCTACCGCCTTGAAAGTCGGAAAGTCGAACTGAACCAGGAATGGAAGATCTCGCCGTCTCGCCGATTTTGCTCGGGATTCAGACCACTGGCCTCGGGAACGGACAGCGCCCGATTTGGCGGGACGCAGCTCCCCTTATCGCCCTGGCCGCTGCTCGATCTCGGCCGGCTGCGGCAACTGGTGGCGCCGCTGCGCCTCGCGGACTTGATCGGGAAACTCCTCAATTGTCCAGAGGTAGGCGGAAGCCGTGCGGTCCGGATTGTGGCGGCGCTGCTCCCAGTGCTGCAAGGTCTTGAGAGGGATCCCCTAGGCGCGAGAAAAAACCGCCTGGCTCATGCCGAGCCGTTCTCGGATCGCTTTCGCGTCGGCAAACTCAAAGACCGTCGCGCGGCCACCGTTGGACTCGCCGTTGATATGGGCCACGACTTCTTCCATGCCTGCGATAAGCTGCTTGTCGAATTCCGTCAGCGTGTCGGTCTTCTTGCCCATGATCATTTCTCCGTCTGCTTCGCCTTGATGCCAGCCTTAACCGCCTCTGCTAGCTTGGCAAGCTGACGAAATTGCAGGTATTCGATCCCATGGCGTAACTCTACTCGGATCGAGGATAGGCAGCAAGCTCCGGTGTTCTCGAGCGGTTGACGAATGCGTTGCACACGCCACGACCTCCGAGGCTTGCGGTCATCTGTCGCCCCGAAGGGGCTGCAACAATCCAGCCCAGGGCAACGCCCTGGGGAAGGAGCGACCGTCCTGTAACTCTAGCCCTGAAAGGGCGTTACAGAGGCAGGCATCCGCATTTGTCTCGCCCTTTCAGGGCTCGTGTGGCTGTCGTGGATCGATCCCCAGGGCGTTGCCCTGGGCTGATTTGTGGCTGCCCCTTCGGGGCGAAATCGGACTCCCGTCTCGGTCTGTGCGCAACCCAATCGTAAAGCGTTCTCGAACCGCGGCGGAAGATGGCAGCCTGACGCGTTGCGGTATCGCTGCGCCCGCACCGGCCAACTGTTCAGAATCCGGGCGTCCGGTTAAGATGCAGGGGATATCCCAGGTCGCCTTGACCTCCCGAAAACCGGATCCCGGAGATCGACTCGCGAACCGGTCGGCGACACGCCGCGGGATCGGGCCGATCGTCTACCGCTCGAAAGTCGGAAAGCCATGCTGAACCAGGAATTGAAAGACCTCGTCGTCTCGCGAATCCTACCGAAGATCCAGACACCTGGCCAGTACGTCGGCGGCGAGTTGAACAGCGAGCGGAAAGACCACCGGACGACGCGGGGGACCGTCTGCCTGGCCTTCCCCGACACCTATGCGCTGGGCATGAGCCACCACGGGCTCCAGGTGCTCTACAGCCTGATGAACGCCGAGGGCTGGGCCTGCGAGCGGGTGTTCACGCCCTTGCCCGACTTCGAGGCCGCTCTCCGACGACACGGCTTGCCCCTCTACAGCCTGGAGACGTTCACGCCGCTGAACCAGTTCGACGTCCTGGGATTCTCGCTCCAGTACGAGATCTGCTACACGAACGTCCTGACGATGCTCGACTTGGGCGGCATCGCGCTCCACGCCGAGGACCGCGGCCCCGACGACACCCTGGTCATCGCCGGCGGCCCGGGGCGCAGAATCCCGAATTGCTCGCGCCCTACATCGACCTGTTCGTCATCGGCGACGGCGAGCCCAGCCTGCCGGTCGTCACCGAGCTGTGGAAGGGCATGAAGGACTCGGGCCTGTCGCGGGACGAGAAGCTGGCGCGGATCGCCGGACAGGTCGATTGGGCCTACGTCCCTCGGTTCTACGAACCGATCTACGGCGATGACGGCACGATCGTCGAGATCCGTCGGACCCGCGACGACGTCCCGGAGGAGATCAAGCCCTGCGTCATCCGCGACCTCAACGACATCCCGCTGCCGACCCGGCCGATCGTCCCGTTCATCGAGACGGCTCACGACCGGATCGCCATCGAGATCATGCGCGGCTGCCCCTGGCTGTGCCGGTTCTGCCAGAGCACGGTCATCAAGCGCCCGCTCAGGCATCGCACCGTCGAGACGATCGTCCAGGCGGCGATCGAGAGCTACAATTCCACCGGCTACGACGAGATCAGCCTGCTCTCGCTCTCCACGAGCGACTACCCGGACTTCGAGGAGCTGGTGACGAGGATGAGCGAGGTCTTCACGCCGCTGGGGGTGAAGATCTCGCTGCCCAGCCTGCGGATCACCGAGACGCTCAAGAAGATCCCCGCGCTGCTGGCCGAGGGGCGTCGTAGCGGCCTGACGCTGGCCCCGGAGGTCGCCCGCGACGACATGCGCGAGCAGATCCGCAAGCCGATCGACAACAAGGACCTCTACGAGGGATGCGCCGAGGCGTTCCGCCGCGGCTGGCGCAAGGTCAAGCTCTACTTCATGTGCGGCTTGCCCGGCGAGCGGACCGCCGACCTCGACGGGATCGTCGCCATGGCCGAGACCATCGCGCGGATCGGCAAGGACGTCACCGGCCGCTATGCCGAGGTGACCGCCAGCGTCTCCAACTTCATCCCCAAGCCGCACACGGCCTATCAGTGGAACGGCATCCAGTCACGAGAATATCTGCACTGGGCGCACAAGTACCTCCGTTCCCGGGTCAAGCTCCGCGCCGTGACGCTCAAGTGCCACGACATCGAGCGGAGCATGCTCGAAGGCATCCTGACCCGCGGCGACCGTCGCGTCGCTCCGGCCCTGGAAGAGGTCTGGCGCCGGGCGCCCGCCTCGACGCCTGGAGCGAGCACTTCCGCCCGCAACTCTGGTGGGAGACCTTTGCCGAGCTCGGCATCGACGTCCCGTTCTACAGCCATCGCGAACGCCCGATCGAGGAAGTCCTCCCCTGGGACCACATCCGGATCAAGTTCGGCCGCGACTACCTGGTCAAAGAACAGGGCCGATCGGTCTCGCAGCTCGAGGCGATGGCCGGGGCGGTCTGATGGCGGATTGCGGATCGATTGAAACTTCGGGAGGTGACTCATGGCGACCGTAGCCGAACCCAAGCTGATGACCGCCGAGGAATTCATGGCCGCCGATCTTGGCGAAGGGACTTTCGAACTGGTGAGAGGGAAGGTGATCGAAATACCGCCACCGATGCCGCAACACGGGCGAGTCTGCGTGAATACCGGATTCGCACTCGAGTCATATGGCCGGCAGTCCGGCCTGGGCTACGTCCTTTCGAACGACTCTGCCGTCCTGACCGAGCGCGGCCCCGATACGGTCCGGGGCCTTGAAGTGTGCTTCTACAGTCATGCGCGTTGGCCTCGGTCGCAGGTCGGAACGACCCTGCCTCCGGTTCCGCCCGATCTCGCCGTCGAGGTCGCCTCGCCGACGACTCGCCCGGCCACCCTTTTCAGGAGAGTCGGCGAATGCCTCGAAGCCGGTGTCTCGCTGGTCTGGGTGGTTTACTCAAGAAGCGCCAGGTAACGGTCTATCGGCCCAATGAGGAGGAGCCGACGATCTACAAGGATGGCGAATTCCTCGAGAGCTTTCCCGAGCTGCCCGGCTTCCGATGTGCCGTGGCCGATCTCTTCGTCTGATCCCGGGTGGAGGACAACGTCCGCGTTCCATGAGCACTCTGTCCCCCCCCGCGACCGCGACGGCGCCCGGTCGACGCCCCTGGTGGCCCTGGATGATGCTGGGCCTGGGCCTGGTCTGGACGATCCTGATCCGGATCCCGCTGATCGTCAACGCCGAGGATCACCTCGACAGCGACCTGGCCGTCGACGGCCTGACATTGCTCGACGCGACACATGGCCGATGGCGGTGGCACTACCCGGGGACACCCTACATGGGCATCCTGCCCATGCTCGCCTCGTATCCCCAGGCCCTGGTCTGGGGGACGAATCCGATCACGCTGGTCAGCGGCGGGACGGTGATCTGGGTCCTGATCGTCCTGATGACCTTCTGGCTGGCGTGGCGGGCGTTCGGTCCGGAGGTTGCGGGCTGGGCGATCGTGCCGCTGGTCTTCTCCTCGACGGGCACGATCTGGCTCTCGGGCCGGATCACCGGGGGACATCTACTGACCCTGGTCTGGCATTCGTCGGCCTTGGTGGGGCTTCATTCCTGCCTGGTCCGCGGCGGCTGGAGGCGTACCGCGGGCCTGGGCGTCTGGTGCGGCCTCGGGCTCTACATCGACGCCATGTTCCTGTTCACGATCGCCGGGATCGCGCCCGCGGCGACGCTCGCCTGGCTCCGCGGCGGCAGGCCGAGGTCGGGGGTCGTGCTGGCCGCGGCGTTCCTGGCCGCGCTGACGGTCGGCCTCCTGCCGCGCGAGATCGGCCGTCGGGTTGATCCTTATGACGCCTATCCGTCGCAGTTCGCGGCGACCTTCGAACCGTCGGCAGTCCTCGGACACGCACGCCTGCTGGTCGTCGAGTGCCTGCCGCGACTCGTCGGCGGCTCGGCGTTGAACGACTTCGAAGACCGTATCATCGACCCCGAGTCGCCGCTCGGCGACCTGCTGGCGTCGACGACGGGGGTGAAGGTGGGATGGAAGCTGCCCCGCCCCAGGGTGTGGGCATCGCTCCTGATCCTGATCGGGTTCGTGGCGGCCACGTCCCGGCTCGCGGCCGATTCCCTCGGGCAATCGGACTCGGCCCGACAGGCGGTCGGGCTCGGCGCCATCCTCTCGGCCATCCTGATCGTGGCCGCATTCCTGGTCAATCAGAATATTTTCAACTCCGACAATTATCGCTACCTGATCTTCTTGCTGACCCCCTGGACGCTGGGTTTCGGGCTCTCGATGCGAGACCTGGGCCGCCGGGGCCTGCGCGGCCAACTGGGTGCCTGCCTGGCGGCGGGGATCCTGGCGGCGTCGATGGGCGCGACGACGTTCTCCTGGTATCGGGATACGCGGCATTATCTCGATGAGCGCGGGCTTCCCCGACGGGTCGAGTCTCCGCCCTGGTCAACGTTGCCCCTCCGGGTCTCCCGGGTTGGATTCGTGCGGGGGCCGAATCCGCGGGATACGCCGTTCGAGATCCCGGCCGACGTGACCCACGTCTTCGCCGGCTACTGGGACGCCTACCGGCTCGCCTTCCTGTCGGGGGGGCGAGTCCGGGGCATCCCCTTGCCGATGTACCCCAACCGCTTCCCGGGCTGGTCGATGGGGCTCGGGGCGGATCGTGGTAAGCTATTGGTGATGCTGAGGCGGTACGACGAATCCCCGTCGCAATATCGTCCGGCCGCGGAGTCGCCCGGCGGACGTCCCCCGCTCCTCCTCTCGGAACGGGCGCCGGGAGGTCCGTCGCCGCTGGATCACAGAGCCGGCCAATCGGATCGCCCGATCGACTGGCGCCCGCCGTTCGCGACCGTCTGGAGAGCGGACGGGCGCGATCCGGCCGAGCTCGATCGTCTTCGGATCGTCCTACCGTCACCCGAGCCAGCGAGGCGATAGTCGTGTCCCAGGGGGAAACCACTTCGAGCGAGAGTCCATCCGCCCTGTTCTCGCGACGGCCGTGGGGCCGGGGCGATCTGCTGGCGCTCGGGGTCTGGACGCTCGCCATCGCCGCCTACTTCTGGGATGTCGTCGGGCTGCGTCGTGCGCTGTTCTATTTCGACATCACCGAGATCAACTACCCCTATCGCGCCTTCTTCGCCGAGGAGCTGAAGGCAGGCCGGTTCTCGCGGTGGTTCCCGGGCCTCTACTGCGGGATGCCGCTGTTCAGCGAGAGCCAGGCGGGATACCTCCACCCGTTCAAGTACCTGTTCTACCCCTGGCTGCCGACCTGGCAGGCGCTCAACCTCGACACGGTCCTCTCGATCTGGCTGGCCGGCGTGGGGACCTATCTCTGGCTGCGCCGGCACGTGGGGCCGGCGGGGGCGTTGACCGGCGCCGCGATCTTCGGCCTGAGCGGCTTCGCGTGGGGCCACCTGATCCACACCAGTATGATCAACGCGATGGCGAGCGTCCCGTTCGTGATCCTGGGGCTGGAATGTTCGTGGGAATCGGGGCGATGGCGAGGCGCCGTGCTGGGCGGCCTCGCCCTGGCCTGCCAGGTCTTCGCCGGCCACTTGCAGGATGCCCTCCTCATGGTGGTCCTCGTGGGAATCTATGGACTCTATCGTGCCGCGACCGAGGGCTCCGCGAAGGCCCGGATCAACGCCCTGGCCATGGCGGGCGCCCTGGTCGTCGTGGGCGTGCTGGTCTCGGCGGTCCAGTGGGTCCCGTCCAAGGAGCTGCTCGATCGATCGCCCCGTGCTGGGGGTTTGCCCTGGGGCGAGCTGGTCTTCGGGTCGTGGAGTCCCGAGCTGTTGCCGACACTGGTCGTCCGCGAGGCCTACGGCACCCGCGCGCGCGATACCGACTGGCTCGACGGCTTCTATCCCTATCACGAAATGAATGCTTATATGGGACTGACTGCCATGGCGCTTGCGGTCGTCGGTGCGGGGGGGCTGGCGAGGCGCGACCGCTGGGCGAATTTCTGGGTGTTGCTCGTCGGCCTCGGCGCCGTGCTGATGCTGGGAAAGTTCACATTCCTGTTCGACCGGGCCAACGAGGTCCCGGTGCTGGGCAGCTCGCGAGAACCCGTACGGTTCCACCTGTGGGTCTCGCTGGGAGTCGCGGCGCTGGCGGCCGTCGGCGTCGAACGGCTGGGTCGGCCCGGCGCCGTGTCGCTCCGGGGCGGGCTGATCCTCGTCGGCGCGATGGTCGTGCTCTCGATCCCCATCATGTCCTACATGTACAACCCGGTCTGGAACGATCCGAAGCGGTGGGTCGAGCCCTATCACCTCGACCGCTATCGCTGGCTCGGCCTCGAGCTGGTCAGGGCCACGATCCGGACGGCCATCCTCGCCGGGCTGGGCTGGTCGTTCGCGCGGATGGCCGCCCGGTCGAGGTTGACGGCCCGCCGATCGCGGTGGGCGGCCCTGCTGCCGCTGCTGGTCATCGCCGACCTGCTGGGGGCCCATTGGAGGGACGTGCCGACGATCGAGCCTCGCTACTGGACCGAAGCGCCGAGTCGGCGCGACGCCTGAAGGCCGACCCGAGCTTGATCCGCATCTTCGCCAAGGGGGACAAGTCGGCGGGAGAGCCGGGATATGCCTCGGAGAAGGTCAACTTCTATCCGGTCCGCGACCCGATGGACTGGAGCCTGCCGCCGGTCTGGCACGTGCCCACCTCGAGGGGGAACACGCCGATGATCCCCCTTCGGCTGGAGCTCTACGCCCGCCTCACGGAGAAATACCCGTGGCGGCACGACCTCGAGAGCGACTCGCACATCGTCACCGGCCGCAATCCGGCCGTGAAAGCCGGCTATCGCTACCTGCCGTCGGAGGCGGTTGGCACGGCGTTCATCCATCGCAATGCCGGAGCAATGCCCCGCGCTCGGCTGAAGGGTCATCCCGCCTACGCCGACGACCTCCCCAGGGCGGCCGAAGCGGTCGCACGCCTCGGCGACAAGCTCCGCGACCGCGTGGTCGTCGAGGACCCCACGCGCCCGCTCCCGGATGACGCGGCCGTCTCGGGCACGGCGCGGATCGTCGAGGATCTCCCGGAAAAGGTGTCCGTCCAGACCGACGCGGCGATGCCCTCATACCTCGTCCTGTCGGATACGTTCGACCCGGGCTGGTCGGCGACGATCGACGGTGTGCCGGCCCCGATCCGCCCGGCTTACATCGCATTCCGCGCCGTGTATGTCCCCAAGGGGAGCCACACGGTCGTCTTCACTTACCGGCCAGCCGGATTCGCGACGGGCTTGACGCTCACGGGATGCGGGGTCGTCCTGGGCCTGTTCCTGTGGTTCCGGCCCCGGACCGCGATCGCCCTCGCGCCGGAGCATGCCGTCCTCGGTTGGCCGCCATGGTGGCCAACGGCGTGGTTCGGGGCCCTCGCCGCGATCGTGCTGGCCTCGACAATCGCCATCGGCCCCGACTGGCGGATCGCGTTCCAGCGCCGGTGGAGGGACAGCGTCCATACGCACACATGGGGCTCGGGCCTGGAGGCGCAGAAGAGCAACCGGATGTGATGTGCCGATCGGGGCTCCTCGATGGCACGGGGCGTGCGAGGTCGTAGCTCTCGTCGTACGCGACTCATCCACTGATCGAAGGCTTTCCACGAGGTCATTCCGTGTCATCCACGACGCAACAGGGCGCCCTCGGCGTCCGGCTCATCGGCGTATTCAAGCTGGCCAGTGCCCTGTTGCTCGGCGCCGCCGGGTTCGGGATCTTCCGGATGATGAATCAGGACATGGGCGAGTTGGTCCAGCGGTTCATCTTGCGGCTGCACCTGGACCCCGAGAACCGGCTGGTCCACGGCGCGATTTCCCGGCTGGGCAACGTCGACCGGTCCCATCTCGCGGCCATCGGCGTGGGGACGTTCCTGTACGCCCTGCTCGAGGCGGCCGAGGGCATCGGCCTGATCCTCCGCCGCCACTGGGCCAGCTACCTGACCATCATCGCGACCGTACTGCTCTTCATCCCCGAAGGCTACGAGATCGCCCAGAAGGTCGATGCGGTGCGGATCACCGTATTCCTGGTCAACCTGGCCGTCCTGGTGTATCTGATCTGGAGGCTCAAGCAAGAGCATCGAGGCGATGCGGCTCCCGTCGGCTGATCGACCGCTCCACACGAGAACTTCACGCAATTCCCACACAAGACAAGCCGGTAGGGAGTATCCTCGACGCTTCCGGAATCCCGCGGCAAACACCGGAAACCAGCAGCGAGGATCGACATGATCGGCGAAACACAACGTAGCGTCCGCACGACGGGTCATCACGGCGCGATGTCGGAACGAGGGCGATGGACCATCCACAAGGGCAGGGGGGCCGTTGCCTGCCTCGTCGGCCTGATCGCGTCGTTCGCCCTGACCGTGGGCTCGGTGGTCGTCGCGTCCGGCTGTGACGCGTCGCAGACCGCCGCGACGCAGCAGCCCCCGCCCGCGGCGATCCTCAAGCACCAGCCCCCGCCCGACGGCACCTGGACGGCCGACGCCGAGGTCGCCGAGGCCCAGAAGTTCACCGACACGGCCCTGGGTGCCGCGCAGGGCGTCGCGGTCCACGACGGCAAGGTCTATGTTTATGGCGACGACTATAATGCATCCCCGCGCGTGGGAGTCATCCGCGAGTACGACCGCAACCTCGCACCGACCGGCTGCGAAGTCCGCCTCAGCCGAGGCGGCAAGCCGCTCATCATCCACCCCACCGGCCTGACCTGGGATGCCCGGTTCGGCACCTTCCTGGGCGACACGGTCCTCAAGAAGGCGATCATCTACCGACTCGACTGGGAACGCGCCTGGGCCGACAAGACGCTCGACAACGCGGTGCTCGCCACCATCGACGACGACGCGGCCATCAACGGCTGCCGGCCCATCTTCGTCACCCTGGGCGGCGCACGCTGATCGCCACCGCCGACTACGGCGACATCCACCCCGAGATCCGGCTCTACGACCCCGAGGCGATGCTCAAGGCGGGCCGCACCAGCGCGCCGGGCGTGATCGTCCACCAGATGCTCTCCGGCCCCTTCAACCAGAACCTCTCCTGGGATCCCTCGACGCGGCACTTGACCTGCGTCCAGAACATCATCGAGGGCCGAGGCTGGCGGCTCGACGTGCTCGATCTCGACCGCGCCGTGGCCGACGGCCGCGTCTCCGGCCCCGGGGTGCGCCTGCGGTCGTTCTCGTTCACCCCGCACGACGAGCTGGAAGGCTACTGCCCGCTCGACCGGGAACGTTCGCTGATCGTCACCTCCAGCCGTCGCGACAACATCACCCTGGGCGTGGTCCGTCCGACCGCGCCCCACATCTCGCCCCCCGGCGCCCGCTAAATTCTCCCGACTCCTCAAGCCAAAAACATGTGACCGCAGGTGTGAGCCCAAGGCAAGAACATGTGACCACGGGCGTGAGCCCGTGGTTCGGACGGGACGAAGGTCCTCCAACCTCGGGCGTGAGCCCGATCCGGCGCCCGGCTCGCGCTCACGCGCGAGGTCACCAGGCCCGATCCCCGTCCGCCTCCAGAACGGGGCCTGCCGCGCTTGCCTTGACACATCGTCAATTCTGGACATAGGCTAGGATTTCTTGACGGATGTGTTATCGATGGCCTGCGCCCGAGGACTTCGCGGTGACCGGAGATCGCGCCCTGGAAACCTTGCGGGAGGCGGTGCGCCTCTCGCCCGAGAATATCCCCTTGCGACGGCACCTCGCCGAGAGCCTGCTGGCGAATGGCCGTCCCGAGCTCGCCGAGTCCGAATTCCGCGACGCCCTCGCCCTGGCTCCAGAGGATGTCCACCTCAAGGTCGGGCTGGCCAACGCCTTCCTCCAGCAGGGCAAGAAGGACCTCGCGGTCGTGATCCTCGAGGCGATCGCCAAGCGGCCGGACGCCCCCGCGCTGGCCTTCGTGCTCCTGGCGCGACTGCTGTTCTCCGCCGGCGAGGTCCAGGAAGCCGTCAAGCAATACCACCGCGGCATCGAGGCCGATCCCGCCGTCGCAGACCGCGAGTTCGCCGATCGGCTGGGGATCCGCCCGTCCGCCGACGAGGAACACAGCTTCGACGAGATCAACAGTGAGGTGGTCGAGGGTCGAGTCCGTGCGGCCTGGTCCGACCCCGAGTCGGCGCCGGACATCCCCGTCGATCGGCCCGACCTCACGTTCGCCGACGTCGGCGGGATGGAGTCGGTCAAGGAGGAGATCCGGATCAAGATCATCCATCCGATGAACCATCCCGAGCTCTACAAGGCTTACGGGAAGACCATCGGCGGCGGCATCCTGCTCTACGGCCCGCCGGGCTGCGGCAAGACCTACCTGGCCCGCGCCACCGCCGGCGAGATCCACGCCGGCTTCCTCGCCGTCGGGATCAACGACGTGCTCGAGATGTGGATCGGCAATAGCGAACGCAACCTCCACGCCCTGTTCGAGCAAGCACGCGAGAACACCCCCTGCGTGCTCTTCTTCGACGAGGTTGATGCCCTCGCGGCCAGCCGGGCCGACCTCCGCGCCAGCGGCGGGCGGCAGTTGATCAACCAGTTCCTCTCCGAATTGGACGGGATCGGCGGCCGGAACGAGGGCGTCCTGGTCCTGGCCGCGACCAACGCCCCCTGGCACCTCGACCCGGCCTTCCGCCGCCCCGGCCGGTTCGATCGGATCCTATTCGTCCCGCCCCCGGACGCCCCGGCGCGTGCCACGATCCTCCGGCTCCTCTGCCGGGGCAAGCCAGTCCAGAACATCGACTACGACCACCTGGCCAAGAAGACCGATCACTTCTCGGGTGCCGACCTCGCCGCGGTCGTCGACCTCGCCGTCGAGGCCAAGCTCCGCGAGGCCATGAAGGCCGGCGTGCCCAAGCCATTGACCACCAAGGACCTCCAGACGGCCGCCGCATCGGTCAAGCCGTCCACCCGCGAGTGGTTCTCCACGGCGCGCAACCACGCCCTGTACTCGAATCAGGGCGGGATCTACGACGACATCCTCAAGCACCTGAAACTCTCATGAGCACGGCCTACCAGCGCGGGATCGTCCTGTACCAGCAGGGCCGCTACGACCTCGCCGATCGGGAGTTCCGCCAGGAGCTCGCCTCCTCGCCCGAGAATTCGCAGGCGCACGCCTTCCTCGCGCTCTGCCTCTCGGAGCAGAAGCGGCACGAGGATGCCCTCCGCGAGGCCGACGAGTCGGTCCGCCTCGAGCCCGACGAGGCGTTCGGTCATTACGCGAAGGGGCGCGTCCTCCTCGAGCAGGATCGGCTCAAGGACGCCGAGGCCGCCGTCCGGGAAGCGATCCGCCTCGACCCGGTCGACGCCCACTACTTCGGCCTGCTGGCCAGCATCGAGCTGGGCCGTCGCCGATGGGCGTCGGCGCTCGAGGCCGCCGAGCAGGGCCTGGCGATCGACCCCGAGGATCTCGGCTGTCTCAACCTTCGCGCCATGGCCCTGGTCCAGCTCGGCCGCAAGGACGAGGCCGAAGCAACCCTCGGCTCGGCCCTGGCCGACGACCCCGAGAACGCCCTGACGCACGCCAACCAGGGCTGGGCCCTGCTCCATCGCGGCGACCACCTCCGGGCGCTCGAGCACTTCCGCGAGGCCCTGCGGATCGACCCCGACCTCGACTGGGCCCGCGCCGGGATCGTCGAGGCGCTCAAGGCTCGTCACTTCATTTACCGGTGGATGCTCTACTTCTTCCTCTGGATGGGGCGGCAGAGCACCGTGGCGCAGTGGGTCGTGATCCTCGGCTTCGTCTTCGGCCGGGGGATTCTGGCCAACATCGCCCGCACCCACCCGGCCCTCGGGCCGTACATCGTCCCGGTGCTGACCTTGACCTTCGCGTTCCTGCTGCTGACCTGGATCGCCAGCCCGCTCTTCAACTTCCTGCTCCGCCTCAACCGATTCGGCCGATTGGCCCTCTCGCGCGACCAGCGCATCGCCTCGACATGGATCGGCGTCAGCTTCCTGATCGCGGCGGCTTGCTTCGCGACGAACCTGGTCAGGTCGAGCCCGCTTTCGACCTTCGGCATGATGTATTTCGGGTTCCTGCTCTTGCCCCTGGCCGTGACCTTCCGACGACCGCCGGGCAAGCCGCGCTACGTGATGGCGGCCTACACCGGATTGATCTCGCTCCTGGCCGTGCCGATCCTCAGCCTCGCCCTGCTCGGCGACGCCAGCCCGTGGACGGACGTCAAGCGGGCATTCGACCTGTTCCTCTATTTCATCTACGGCGCGGTCTTCTCGACCTGGATCTCCGCCTTCCTCGGCTCCCGATTCTCGGCGGACTAGGATCGGGCGGGCTTCTCACTTCGCCCCGAGCAATCTGGGCCGCGAGAACCGGACGGAGCGGATCGAGAGCCCACCATCGGACGCGGTCATCACCGAGTGCGAGGCCGGCAGGTCCCAGGAGCCGACGCGTTGCCAGCGCTCCTGGATCGTCTCGGTGAACAGGAGCTTCCCGGTGGCGGCGTCCCAGTACTGGACCACGTAGCTGTGCGGCAGGAAATTCCCTTCGGGGTTCGTCTCGTTCTCGAGGATGGTGATCGTCATGTTCCGCTTGCCCATGCGACGGTTCACGACCAGGATCTGACGATCCTTGATGCGATAGCTCGACGCCATCTGCCCGCCCTCGACGGCGATCAGCTTGCCGAGGGGATGTCCCTCGGGCTCCTCGACGAGCCGGAACTTCGGCCCGGTTTTCCCGGCACTCGCCGCGGGCGGGGCCTGGCGGTGCATGACCATCGAATCGAGCTGGTCCTGGAGCCAGGGCTGGGCGGCCGGGTCGTCGGTCTTGATCTCGACCGAGCCATCGCCCTTGACGGTGACCGAACCGGCGAAGGCCCGGCCGTCGAGCCAGCCGGTGATATCGGCCGAGAACCCGGGCAGGTCTCGCCACGCCGCGCGATGGGCGACCGCCTCGGCAAAGAGCGCGTCGGCCCCCGCGTCGGCCGCATGGTTTTCCAGCGGCCATGCCAGCGCCAGCGTGGCGAACTCGCGGATCTCATCGTACGCCTTGCCGTCGAGCGTCCCTTTCTGCTTGATCGTCTCGCGGACATAGATCGAATATCGCCCCGGCGCGGGCGGTGTCCATGCGGCCGAGCCGTCCGGACCGGCCTTCACCGTTGACTCGGTAAGGCTGGAATCGATCGCCGTGAACACCGCATCGGGGACCGGCCGCCCGTCGCGCAACGCCGACAGCTGGATGACACCACGGGAATCGCCGGCAGACGATCTGTCCGGGCCGTCGCCTTCGAACGTTGCGCGGATCTCGAACGGGATCTCGCGTCGCGGCATCATCCGGTTCAGCTCGTCGGCGACGCCGGCAACGGCCTTGGGATAGTGGCGAAGCAGGAACGCCGTCTCCTTGGGGCGGGCGATGACGCCGTACTGACATTCCCCGATGACGACCAGGCTCCGCTCACCAGGCAGCGCGGCCCGGAGCCGATCGGTGCCCGGATGAACGGCCAGCTCGCGGAACTCGCCCGGGGTGGCCTGCACCCAGAGACGGGTATGGGCGATCTTGGGGATGAACCGCGGATCGCCGGCCTCGGCCTGCTCGCTGAAATACACCTCGGCCGACCGCCCCGCCTCGGCCTGCGTCCCGATCCGGATGAACAGGAAATGCGCGCGAGCCTCCTCGGTCAGACCGATCGCGACCAGGACCGCGAACATCGCGCCAACTCCGATTCGCGCACGCCGACAATACTGCACCTCGTGATTCATGATGTGTCCTTCGTGCTTGAAGACAACGAAGCCGCGGGATCCGTAGATTTCCTGCACGGCAGGCAGTCGCCCGAGTCCGATCGAAAGTGCCGACAACCTGTCCAATCGTTGTAGCAGATGAGACTATCCGCGAGAAGACTCGGACTTGACGCCGCGGAGTCGGCAGGTGGGAAGCATCGAGTCGTACAGCGATGCCCCTCATCCGCCCTTCGGGCTCCTTTTCCCGGAGGGAGAGAAGGGGAGAAGATGCCCGCTCGACGGAGGTCGCACCCCGGTCTTGATCTCGACCGAGCCGTCGGCCTCGACGGTGAGAATCATGGGAGCAGTTTCAGGATGGCGAAGACGAGGAGGGCGACCATCCCGGCACAACCGCTTGCGCTTGCGGCGTGCGTTATCGTCTTGTGCGATGAGATCGGGTAGCCGACCCTGGGAGCCTCGCGTCCTCGCGCATACAGCGGCGATGACCGGACCGTTTCGATGAATTTCTCGACGACGGTGCCCTGCGCCATCCGGGTATCGAGATAGAGCGAAACTCCGAATATCGCCGCCGCGTGGACCGCGGCCCTGGCGAGCCCGTCGGCATTCTTCGCACCCACGATGCTCAGGCCACTCAGACCAAAAGCCGCTATGCATGAAAAATTTCTGTCAGTGACGATGATCTGTGAATAATGAACGGTTGTCAAATACTCGAGTGAATAGACGCGGCAGTGCATGCCGTCGAGTTCGTCGGCGGTCCAGGTCTGGACCCATCCATGGAGCCCCCCGCGGATCGTCAGACACCGAGATGGTCGATCGAACACCATGCGGAAACCGAGGAAGAAAGGCGAGACGGCCAGCACGAAGCCGATGCTCGCAAAGATGGGAGACATCATCAGCAAGAAGGTCTCCTTGTTCAGGATTTCTCCGATGCTGACCGACGATTCGAGCCTGGACAAGATCAACTCGAGCATCCAGAGCCCGAGGATCGAGAGGAGTCCACCGAAGAAGGATGTGGCGATCAGGAGTCCGGATCGCATCGACAGTACGAATCGGTCGGCCGAACACTCATCGACCTTCAGCAGGCCGATGGTCGCGCCGGGCTGGAAGGGAACCGAAGGCGCAGCCACCGATCTGGCACGGCCGGGCAACGAAGTGGACACCGCCGAACGCGCCCGGCCCGATGGGGCTTCGCCGAAAGGGCCGGGCTCGCCTCCATCACCGCTACTGCCGGAAAAATTGGTCACTCGCATGATCTTCCTTGCTGACTTCGCCGGAAGCTCCGACCCGCAATCGAAGATAAGTATTGCTTCGCGTACTAGTGGCCGACCTCGTGTTCGTCGTTGATCTTGCGGAGCGTCTTGGCGAAGAGCGAGCCGTCGCCGAACGGGCCTTCCTGGTAGAGTTGGGTGAGCGATTCGAGTCGGTTCAAGGCCGCACGGCCGGTCCTGAAACTCTGCCTGTCAGTCTCGAAGGAACGCCTCCGATCCCGGACGACATCGAAGAATCGCTTGATGTCCCCGCTCCCGGCGAGCCGGAGCTTCGCCCGTTGCACATCGGTCAGCCTGTGCTCCCGCGCGGTGGCCGCGACCTTCGCCCGGAGGATGCCATCCAGATGCCTCTGCCGGTCACCCTGGTCCCGGTCGTCGTCGAACAGCCAGCGGTCGAAGTTCTCCGGCTCCAACACCGCCGAATTGAGATTGAAATGAAGGGCAGGTCGTGCGGGCCTCTGATCCTCCTCCTCATCGGCCGGGGCTGGCGGTGCCGGCATCGAGATGATGATTCGGCGCACTTGCCGGCCGCCGCTGCTCAGGACCTGGACGCCGACCTCGATGCGGTCGCGCGGAGGCTCCGGGATCGGCCGCCGTTCTCCGTTCACCTGGGCCGGAGAGCTCAGCAACAGCATCGCGAGGAGTTGGCAACTCATAACAGTGTGCCCCCAATGCCGTAGATGTGACACCAGTCGGCGTGGTCGCCGTACGGCCGACTCATGGACCAACGAGCCGCGGTCCTCGACCCTCCGTGCCACCGCCTTCGCTACGAAGTCATGATAGCAAGGGCCTCGGCCTCGGAGGAAGTCCCGCGATCTCTGTTGACGGCGCGACAATCGCTCGACCGCCGGATCGGAAAGGCAGCCTCGCGCTGGGGTGGCGATGTCATCTGCCGGCGAGGCAGCGACAAGAAATGCTCGGAATGGTAGAATGAATAGGTCCGAACTGGACGGCGCGCGAGCCGGCCCGCCGTCGTCGGTCCGGACTTCCCATCCGAAAGCCCCCATGCTATCCACGAAGAGGTTGCGCGACTGCGGCAACGATCTCCTCGACCGCCTCCCCGCCGACGAGTTCGACCCTCTGAAAGCGATCCTGCAACGGGTCAGCCTGGAGAACAAGCAAGTCGTCCAACAGTTCGAGTCCAACGTCACCCACGTCTACTTCCCGACCACCGCGCTGTTCTCGCTCATGTCGGTCCTGCTCGATGAAGATCCGGTCGAGGTGGCGACCGTGGGCCGGCGGGGATTGGTCGGACTGACGAGCTCGCTGGGCATCGATAAGAGCCCGCATCGGGTCATCTGCCAGATGTCCGGCGACAGCCTCTGCCTGCCGGTTCATCCCTTCCGCGAGGCGTTGCGGACCGGCCGCGAATTGCCCCGAACCATCGAGCGCTACCTCGCCTTCTCGCTGCAAAACGCCAGCCAGGGGATCGCCTGCAACGCACGGCACTCGATCGAGAAGCGGGCCAGCCGATGGTTGTTGATCACCCACGACCAGGCCGGTCGCGACGAGTTCACGCTGACCCAGGAATTCTGGGCCTCCATGCTCGGCGTGCGCCGCGCCGGCGTAACCGTCGTGGCCGGCGCGTTGCAGAAGGCCGGTTTGATCGCCTATCATCGGGGCGTCATCACCGTCCTGGACCGGTCCAGGCTCGAAGAGGCCGCCTGCGAGTGCTACACCACCAGCCGGGACTATTACGAGCGGATCCTCTCGTGACGACGGCGGCAACCCGGTTTCAACGCGACTCCGAAACGAGATGTGTCAAAATAGGATAGGCGATGGTACATCTGCGTACAGATGCCCGGTCGGCCTTGCAATAGGATCGAGCGCATTCACCGGGCGTCGGCCGGAGTCATGTCAACTCCTGGGGTGCCGGGATCGGCCTCGTCGCGGAGGATCCACGACGGGAACCACGGTCGAGTGCGAGTAGTCGGTGAATCGAGAAGCGGGAGCGCGTTCACGGTCCGCTCGGCATTGGCTCTTTCCGAAGGAGTGTTGCAGCGATGACTGACCACGCCCCTTCCATCCTCCTGGTGGATGATGACAAGGACATCTGCGAGAACATGGCCGACATCTTTGCCGACCTGGGCTACACGGTCAACGTCGCCCATGAAGGGAATGCCGCGCTCGACCTGGTGCGCGAGCGGCCGTACGACGTGACGTTGCTGGACCTGAAAATGCCCGGCATGGACGGCCTGGCGCTCTATCGCGAGATCAAGAAGCGTCAGGCCGGGACCGCGGCATTCCTTGTCACGGCCTATGCGAGCGCAACCACGACCGAGGACGCAATCGCCGCCGGGATGTGGCAGGTCCTTCCCAAGCCGCTCGACCTGCCGCGACTGCTGCACCTGATCGACGAGGCGTTGGAACGTCCGCTTGTGCTGGTCGTCGACGACGACGTCGACCTGCTGCGCCAACCTCTGGGACCTGCTGCACGAACGAGGATACCGGGTCTGCATCGCCCACGACGGGCGGCAGGCGGTCGAGCGGTTACGGACCTCGACCCGGATCGTCCTGATCGACCTCATGCTCCCGGACCTCGACGGTGGGGAGGTGTCCCGGCTGTTGAGGGAGGCGAACCCGTCGGCACGGGTCGTATTCATCACCGGCCACCGGCTCGAGATGGAGCCGACGGTCGAGCGGCTTTGCTCCGAGGGAGTCGACGCGATCCGCTACAAGCCGTTCGACATCCCAGGGCTCCTGGGGACCCTCGGGCGACTGGCACGATCGGGCGGCGATGGACGGACCTTCGCGTCGTGAGGGAGTGAGCGATCATGCCGGCCGATGTCCCCCTGAGTATCCTCATCGTCGAGGACGATGCCGACACGCGGGACAATCTGCGCGACAACCTGGAATTGGACGGCTATCACATCGATGAGGCTGTAACGGTCGCCGAGGCGGTGGACCGTGCAACCGAGTTCGACGTACTCGACCATCCTGCTGGATCGCAAGCTTCCCGACGGCACGGCATTCGATCTGCTCCCGCAATTGAAGCGGCTGGCCCCTGCGGCCGACGTGATCATCATGACCGGCCACGCCGATGTGGGCGGGGCGATCGAGGCGCTCCGTCACGGAGCCGTGGATTATCTGCTCAAGCCGGTCGACCCCGACGAACTCCGGTCCCGGCTCGGACTTATCCTGGAGCATCAGCGCCTGGAGGTGGCACGTCGGGAGGCGGATCGATTCGCCCGGTCGGCGCTCGACTCGCTGGGCGCGCATATCGCCGTCCTCGACGACTCGGGTACGATCGTGGCCGTGAACCAGGCGTGGCGCGATTTCGCCGCGACGAATGGGGCCGGTCCCGCGAATCTCGCCGAGGGGGCCAATTACTTCCACGCCTGCGCCCGGGTCACGGGTGAGGACGTTAACACGGCACAGGCATTTTTCGCCGGTATTCATGATGTGCTCAGTGGCGGGCGTGGCTCCTTCGAGCTGGAATATCCGTGCCACGCTCCCGACCATCGCCGCTGGTTCCTCGGGCGGGTGACCCCCTTCCAGGGGGACGGTCCTCGCAGGGTGGTCGTTGCGCACGTGGACATCACCGAGCGCAAGCTGTCGGAAGGGCGGGCCCTGCAGGCCGAGAGGCTGGCCGCGATCGGCGAGATGGTCACCGGGATGGCCCACGAGAGCCGCAACGCCTTGCAACGCGGCCAGGCCTGCCTGGAGATGCTCGCCCTCGAGGTGTCGGATCGACCCCGGGCCACGGAGCTCGTCGCCCGGCTCCAGAAGGCCCAGGACGACCTGGCGCGACTCTACGAGGACGTGCGAGATTACGCGGCCCCCATCCTGCTCCGGCCCCGCCCCTGCAACCTGGCCGAGGTCTGGAGGTCCGCGTGGGATGATCTGGAGCCGGCCCGGAGAGGGCGGGCGGCGGCAATCCGCGAGACGATCGAACTCCCGGACGCCCACTGCCTCGTTGACCCGTTCCGGATCGGCCAGGTCTTCCGCAACCTGCTGGAGAATGCCCTGGCTGCCTGCCCCGACCCGGTCGAGATCGCCATCCGTTGCGCATCCGACGATCGGGATGGTCACCCCGCGCTGAGCGTCTCCGTGAGCGACAACGGCCCGGGTTTCGCACCCGAGCAGCGACGGAAAGCGTTCGAGGCGTTCTACATGGACCTGAAAAGGTGTCAGGAGCCGTTCTTGACATCCTCATGCGTGTGTGCTAGTCTTGGGAGTATGGGGAGACCTCTACGCGCCGCCGAAGGCGGCATCATCTATCATACCCTGAATCGGGCCAATGCCCGACTGGCCATCTTCGCCGATGATGGCGATTACGACGCATTCATGCGGGCGCTTGCGCAAGGAGTCGCTCGACATGACATGCGCCTATTGGCCTACTGCATGATGCCCAACCACTTCCACCTCCTCCTCTGGCCCCGCGGTGACGGTGACCTGTCCGATTTCATGGGCTGGGTGACACTGACTCATACGCAACGGTGGCACGCCCATCATCGCACGACCGGTTTCGGCTACCTCTACCAAGGTCGCTTCAAGTCGTTCCCCGTGGAGTCGGATGAGCATCTCCTCACCGCCTGTCGCTACGTGGAACGGAATGCACTTCGTGCCGGCCTGGTCGTGCAAGCCGAGGATTGGCGTTGGGGAAGTTTGCGGCGGTATGGGGCGAGCGATCCCCCGACGACGGGGCCGCTCCTGAGCCCCTGGCCGATCGATCGTCCTCCCGACTGGAAATCGCGGGTCAACATGCCGATGAGCCCGGCCGAGGATGAGTCGATGCAGCGATGCATTCGACGCGGCCAGCCGTATGGTTCGGCGTCTTGGCAACAGCAGACCGCGGCACGTTTGGGGCTGGAGTTGACGTTCAGATCGCAAGGTCGCCCTTCCAAGAAGACTTCTAACGGTTCCTGACACCTTTTCCCTGCCCTGACACCTTTTCCCTGCCCATCGACCTGCTCTATCAGCACCGTGTTGACCCGGACGTGCCGATGGAAGACGTGGCGGGGGCCGTGAAGGAGCTGATCCAGCAGGGCAAGGTCAAGCACTTCGGCCTCTCCGAGGCGGGGGCACAATCGATCCGTCGGGCCCACGCGGTCCAGCCGGTCGCCGCCGTCCAGAGCGAATACTCGCTGTGGACCAGGGGTCCGGAGGCCGAGGTGTTGCCGACGCTCGAGGAGCTGGGAATCGGCTTCGTCCCCTTCAGTCCGCTGGGCAAGGGCTTCCTCACCGGGAAGATGGACGAGAATACCAGACTCGACAGCTCCGACTTCCGCAGCACGCTGCCCCGCTTCACGCCAGAGGCCCTGAAGGCGAATCAGGCCCTGGTCGACCTGCTCGGCCGCATCGCCGGACGGAAGGGGGCGACGCCGGCCCAGATCGCTCTGGCCTGGCTGCTCGCCCAGAAGCCCTGGATTGTGCCCATCCCGGGCACCACGAAGTTGCATCGCCTCGACGAGAACCTCGGGGCGGCGAACGTCGAGCTGACATCCGACGACCTCCTCGAGATCGAGACCGCGGCCTCCAAGATCACGGTGCAAGGGGCCCGATACCCCGAACACCTGGAGCGGATGACCGGTCGCTGAGCTGTCCCACCGGTCGGCATCCGCAGCCCTGGCGGGAGTGTCGCAACCGCAGCCCTGGCGGGAGTGTCGCACCCGCCGTGACCACGGTCGTGAGACCGTGGTTCGGACGGGACCGCAGGTCCTCCAGCCTCGGGCGTAAGCCCGATCGGACGGGTATGCCCGACTTCAGTCAAGTGAGCGACTCGGAGGAATCGGTATCGGCGGGCCAGACGCACCTCGGCGAACCGAACACGGAGAACGACATGAGCGAGAACATCGAAGGCAAGGTCGTCGTCATCACGGGCGCGAGCAGCGGGCTGGGCGAGGCGACCGCCAGGCTCCTCGCCGCGCAAGGGGCGAGCGTCGTGCTGGGGGCGCGGCGGGTCGAACGCCTCCGGTCGTTGGCCGACGAGATCAACGGCCGCGGCGGCAAGGCGCTGGCCGTGGGGACCGACGTCGCCGATCGCGACCAGGTGAAGAGATTGGTCGACGCGGCCGTGCAGTCGTACGGCCGAATCGACGTCATGATCAACAATGCCGGGCTGATGCCCCAGGCGCCCCTCGAACGCCTCAAGGTCGACGAGTGGGACCGGATGATCGACGTGAACATCAAGGGCGTGCTCTACGGCATCGCCGCGGCCCTGCCGTACATGCAGCGGCAGATGGCCGGGCACATCATCAACGTCTCCTCGGTGGCCGGCCACAAGGTCGGCCCCGGCTTCACGGTCTACGCGGCCACCAAGCACGCCGTGCGGGCCCTCTCCGAAGGGCTCCGCCAGGAAGTGAAGCCCTACAACATCCGCACGACGGTCATCTCGCCGGGCGCCGTCGCCACCGAGCTCCCTGATAGCGTGACCGAGCCGGACGTCGCCGAGAGAATCCGGAAGTTCTACCAGGAGAATGCCATCCCCGCCGAGTCGTTCGCGAAGGCGGTCGCGTTCGCCATCGGCCAGCCGGAGCATGTAGACATCAATGAGATCCTGTTCCGGCCCACGCGACAGGCACTGTGAAAGGCAGCCCATGCTCGGAACCGAGAGATCCGGAGGATTCATGAACGGTCGGGTGCATATGATTCTGTTGGCCGTCCTGTTCGCACCGAGTCTGCTTATTGGCCGTCCCGCGCAAGCTCAGGCTGGGGACGTCGCAGGCAGGGCGACGGAATGGTCGAGCTACGGCGGCGACAAGGCCAGTTCGAAGTACTCGCCGCTCGATCAGATCGGCGCGGACAACTTCCATCGCCTGAGGGCCGCGTGGACCTGGCGCTCCGCCGATGGGGAGATTGTCAAGGCGAATCCCGAGCTGAAGACATGGATCTGGGAGTCCACACCGCTGATGGTCGGCGGCATCCTGTATATCAGCACTTCGCTCTCGCAGGTCGCCGCCATCGACGCCGCGACGGGCAAGACCCGGTGGGTCTTCGACCCGGAGACGTGGAAGAACGGGACGCCGTCCAATAACGGCTTCGTGCATCGCGGCGTCGCCTACTGGGCGGACGGGGACGATCATCGCATCCTGTACGGCACCGGCGACGGCTACCTGATCTGCCTGGACGCGGGGACGGGCAAGCCCATCCTCACCTTCGGCCAGCAGGGGCGTATCGACCTGGCGCTGGGGTTGGGCCGTCCCGTTGACCGGCATCTGTACGGCGTTTCCTCCCCGCCGGTCATCTGCCGCGACGTCGTGGTGATGGGGTCGAAGGTCCATGATTTCCCGCTGGCGAAGGAGATGCCGCCCGGCGGCGTGCGCGGCTTCGACGTCCGCACCGGGAAGCAAGAATGGCTCTTCCGCTCCGTCCCGGGAGAGGGAGAGTTCGGCAACGAGACCTGGGATCGGGGTTCTTGGAAGACGACCGGCGGCGCCAACGCCTGGACGCTGATGAGCGCCGACGAGGCGATGGGATACGTCTACCTGCCCTTCGGCACCCCCTCCAACGATCAATACGGCGGCCATCGGCCCGGCGATGGCCTCTTCGGGGAGAGCCTGGTCTGCCTGGATGCGCGTACCGGCCGGCGCGTCTGGCACTTCCAGATGGCCCATCACGGGGTCTGGGATTACGACCTGCCCGCGGCGCCCAACCTGGTCGATCTCCGGGCGAACGGGCAGCCCGTCAAGGCCGTCGCTCAATTGAGCAAGCAGGGCTTCTGTTACGTCTTCGACCGCGTGACGGGCCGGCCGATCTGGCCGATCGAAGAGCGGCCCGTCCCGCGGTTGACGGTGCCCGGCGAACGACTGTCCCCGACGCAACCCTTCCCGACCAGGCCCGCACCCTTCGACCGGCAGGGGATCACGGAGGACGACGTCATCGACTTCACGCCGGGGCTGCGCAAGGACGCGCTGGCCGTCCTCGAGAAGTACAACTACGGCCCGCTGTTCACGCCGCCGTCCCTGGACAAGCCCACGATCCTGATGCCCGGCATCGCCGGAGGCGCGAGCTGGGCGGGCGGCGCGTTCGACCCCGAGACCGGGATACTGTACGTGCCGTCGATCACGCTCCCGTACGCGGCCACGCTGGCGAAGTCCCCGGTCCCGCATGCCGACTTTGCCGGGACGTTCGCCGCAGTGGAGTCGATGCAAGGAATCCCCCTCTGGAAACCGCCCTACGGTCGCATCACCGCCATCGACCTGAATACGGGCGACCACCGGTGGATGGTGCCGATGGGCGACCTGGCCCGGAGCAATCCCGCATTGAAGCAACTCGGCCTCCCGCCCCTCGGGCGGGCCGCGCGCGGTCACGTCCTCCTGACGAAGACGCTGCTCATCGTCGGACAGGAGGGCAGCACCCAGCGAGAGAGCGTCGCCCAGCGCGAGGGCAGCGCCGAGCCGGGGGCCGTGAAGGTGCCGAACTTCGAGGTCCACGAGCCGACACTCTGCGCCTACGACAAGGCCACCGGCAAGCTGGTCGGGGAAGTGGCGCTCCCGAGCAACGCGACGGGGGCGCCGATGACCTACATGCGGGACGGCAAGCAATACATCGTCGTGCCGACCGGAGGCTCGAATCTCCCCGCCGAACTCATCGTGTTGTGCCTGCCCTGACGCAGTCGGCTTGCATCGCCCCGCCGATCGCGATCAAGACCCGGTCGTGCCCCCGAACGAACCGCAAGGAGGACCCAGTTGACCACCTGGTTGAAAGACGAACTGCGCAAGATTGCCGGGGCCGATGACCTGCACATCTCACCGTTCCGCGAGGACGGGGTGACGTACGGCACCCCGACGTGGATCTGGTCCGTCGCGGTCGACGACGCCCTCTATGTGCGCGCATACAACGGGCGGAGCTCTCGTTGGTACCGGGCCGCGTTGCGGCAGAAAGCGGGTCGAATCACCGCTGCCGGCATGTCGAAAGAAGTCACCTTCGAGCCGGTCGATGGCCCGATCAACGACCTCGTTGACGGTGCCTACCGGGCGAAGTACCATGGCAGCACGTATCTCAGCCCGATGATCGGCCCACGTGCCCGCTCGGCGACGGTCAAGGTCATGCCGCGCGAGACCGATGCCCGATCGCCGAGCACACCCCACGAGCCAGGCGGAGGACATGGACGCGGATGAAATCCAACACTCCGCGCCGAAGACCACCCGACGGAGCGAGCTCGAAGCCCGTGACCACGGTCTCACGACCCGTGGTCACGGCTTACGTTCTCATGCTTGATGGTGGTGTTCCGCAAGAAGCCTCTGAAATCCTGTTCCGGCCGACGCGCCAGGAGCTGTGAAGTGCAATCCCCCAAATACGAACGGGGCAACTTGTATGGCTACTTCTAACGATCACGACATCGACCGCGGTCCCGCCATGCCGGACCGCCGCCACTTCCTCGCCGCGGGGCTGGGGTTTGCCGCGACACCGTTGTTGACTCGCGTCGCTGCCGGCGCCCCCCCAACTCAACATCCGGAGGTTCACATGGATATCAAGCGCAATGGCTCACAGCCTTCCCGCAAAGGGCCGTCCGAGTGGTTCACCGGCACGGTCCGCATCGACCCGCTGTTCCAGGCACACGACCCGGCACGTGCGGCCGGCTCCAGCGTCACGTTCGAGCCCGGGGCCCGGACGGCATGGCACACCCATCCGCTGGGGCAGACCCTGATCATCACGGCCGGTCACGGTCGGGTCCAGCGGGAGGGCGGCCCGATCGAGGAGGTCCATCCCGGCGACGTCGTCTGGTTCCCGCCGGGCGAGAAGCACTGGCACGGTGCCTCGCCGACCACGGCCTTGACGCATATCGCCATCCAAGAGCAGCTCCACGGCAAGGTCGTCGATTGGTTGGAGCACGTGAGCGACGAACAGTACCGGGCCAAGCCTTGAGCATCCTGAGTCTGAAATCAAGGCTCGCCAGTGGAGAGGCCGGCCGAAGGCCGGGTGAGGGGGACCGCCGCCAATCAACGCCCTCACCGTCCCGGGCGTGGTGGTGTTCGTCGAGGAATCTCGTCTATCGCGCCCCGTCCATAACGCCGATTAGTCCCTTCGGCATCGGGCCGGGAGGCGATTTCTCCGAGTCAAACAAGAAAATCCCTGTCAGCGCGCACTGACGAGACCGCAGGGAGCGACGAGATGACACCCAAGGCCGATGCTTGAGGGATTTCCCCTCTTCATCAGTCAGCCAATAGTACCAGATGCTGGTATCGTTGCTCAAAGAATAGCCATGAAACTTTACGTATACTTGCTCGTGCTTGTACCTTTCGAGGTCCGGGCCAAATTCCTTCACGAAAGCCAGGAGCGCCTTACCGAGTTCCTTGTCGTCTTGAACGTGGCCCATCTCGTTAATGAGCTCCTTTGTCTTACCTTGTTCAACACATGCCTATTGCGTAGGCTGTGACGAGATGGGGATTCTTCCAGTCGGGGCTTTCCTTGCCTGATGCTTCGAGGATCCTTCCGAAGGACAGGTACTCCGCATCATTCGCGGCCACCTTCGACTTGCGGCCATCGTCGGCGATGGCCGCCATGCCCGCCACAGAAAGCGCGAGCAAGAGCAGACTGTAGTTGATGTGAAGTTTCACGGGCCGCGCTCGACTTACTGCCTCGAGTCAGAAGCCATTACCCGATAGGGATGAATGATGGGCCTCGGCTCGGCTCTTTCGAGAGGCGGTGACCTTGAGAATCATACTTTCAACCGCCCTGGCTGAAATCGCCGGAATCTGGTTATGAAGCATGACAGATCCTTGCCCCATTCATGCTCTCACAGAGTTTGTACAGAGATCGCATGCGAAAAGCAACCCTGTGTCGGCAGGCAAGTTTCGTCCACCGAGGCCGAGGCTCTTCGATACGACGGCGAGGATCCGGCCCGGGCCAGTATTCGGTCCCTCCAAAATGTGGGCAGCGGAGGCCTGCCCGCCAACGTCGCTTGGGGCGGAATCATTGCGTGCGTCGTGGTATCGGAAGAAGCCCCGCGCCCATTGTAGCGGGCGCAGGTTAATCGTTCGGGGAGCGAACGGCGTTCGTGACGGACTGAGAGCCTGTGAAGGAATTCGACCGTGGCCACTTCCGAGATTCGAGTCGCTTGAACCGTACGATGCCTTCTCTACCGCACCTACCATCCCCTGATTCTCGGTTCTTGACCCCGAGAAGGGTCTGGCAACGCCTTGGGGGCCGTCTGTACGGCCTACGCAGACCGTTCGGGGCCGGTTTCGGCCCCGTTTCAGCCCGTCACCGCCGCGGCGCGCACTCCGGACGCTGCGGCGCAAACTCACCGCTCGCATCAAATTATGTGCCAAGGCGTACCACAAGGCGATCGCCCTGGCCTTGAGCCGGCCCCGAACCCTCAACTGGTACAAACCTCGATTCCGCGCCTGGGCATTGACACACTCCGCCGTCGCGGCTCGTTCCTTGTAAATGGTCTTGGCCTCGGCGCTGGCCATGCGCTGCCGCCAAGCCGCCACCGCAGGACCGTCATCAGGCTTGGGGGCGTATCGGTCCACCTGGGGATCCTTCGGTGCCGGCACCGGTGCGTACACCGTGCAACCGATCTCGGGGGCGCTGACCGCCTCGATCTGCTCATGTTGGGCATAGCCGCCATCGACCAGCACGTCCTTGGGCCTCTGGTCATGCCGCGACTCGATTTGCTCGACCATCGGAGCCATCTGGCCCGCGTCGCTGCCGATGGTCACGACGTCCACTCCCACGATGATCTGACTGTCGGTGGCCGTACTGAACTGAAGGTTGTACGCCGGGCGAAAGCCACCGTCGGCCATCTTCATCACCGTAGCTTCTGCGTCGGTGGTCGAACAGCGCGCCTTGGCGCGATCCTCGGGCTTCTTCTTGGCCTCCAGTTCCGGCAGCCGATCCAACGCCCCCTTGATCCGCTCGGCACGCTCTCGGGCGGCGCGTTCCCGGGCCTTTTGTTGCCGGCGATTGCCGGCCGCGGGATCGTCCTCCAGTTCCGTCCGCAAGGCCTGGACTTGGGCCTCGGCTTCGGCGAGGGCTTCCTCCAGGGTGAGACGCCGGCGAAACGACGCGGCGCCGGCGCTGGCACGCACTCGCATACCGTCTTGCGCCACTCGGTTGAGATCGACCAATCCCTCGGCCAACAAGACCGCGACGCTCCGGGTCAGCAACTGGTCGAGCAGTTCGCCATGGTCGGTGCGGAAATCGGCCAGGGTGTGATAATTGATCGTGACATCCCCGAGGATCCATTTGTAGGGATCGTGGCCGTGGCAGAGTTCATTGAGCTGACGTGCACTGCCGACACCGTCGAGGGTGGCGTAGAGCCAAAGGGCCATGAGGATCTTGGGATCGATGGGAGGCCGCCCCGGGTGTCCCTCAACGGCCTTGATCGCTTGGTACAGGGGACTGAGGTCCAAACCCACGACGTAGTCCCAGACCATCCGAGCGGGATGATCGTGTGGGATCACTTGATCCAGCGCGGCGGCTCGGAAGACGATCTGGTCGCGGTTGGCGGTGCGGAGCCGCGGTCGTCCCAAGAGGACCGGTGGGTCGATGGGTGGTGCGGTCTTGTCGTCATCAGCCGGCGTCTCGAAGAGCAGCGGCTGGTCGAGCCGGGACGCACTGCGATCGCTTGGAGTGTTCATGGAGACAGTATAGCAAGTTTTTTATGATATGTCAATGTTTTTCGAGACGATTAGGGATTCTTTCACAAGCTCTGAGGCGCCCCACAGAATTGGAAAACACTCCGGCCAGGCCGCTCGCTTCGTCGCCTCGATTTCGGATATCCTGGATCCCCGTGCGATCGGACCGGTTCAAGGGGTTCCTCAAAGACATGGCCGCATTCCAGGATTTCCTGACCCAGCTCCTCGATCATGGGCAGATCGTCTTCCGCTCGGCGAAGGCCCCGCAGGATGGGCCGACCGAGCAGGACATGGCCGTCCTGGCCGAGGCGTTCGATACGTTCGCCCTGTCGGTCGCCGGCGCGCCGATCGCGTTCGACCCCCCCACCGCGTGCGAGGCCGCCGAGCTGGTCCGGCAGTCAGGCTGGGCGCTGGTCCATCGCGAGGATCGCCTGGCGGACCTCAAGCGGCGGCTCAAGATGACCGGGCCGCCGCGGACGGCGTCGCAGCACCTCTCGGCCGATCTCATGCTGCGCTACCTGCCGCAGATCCTCAAGCGGGCACGCGGGCTGGATCCGTCGGATCCGCTGATCGAACTCCTCGGCGGGATCCTGCGTCGATGGCCGCTCTCGGGGGTCCTGTCCGATGTCGAGGAAAGCCCGTTGATCGCCCTCGACCTCGGCGAGCATCCCGGCCTCTTGCTGCTGTACGTCGAGCGCTGGCCCAGAATGACCGGCCTACATGGCGGCCCGAGCCGTCGAGCTCGCCCTGGCAGTATTACGAGCTGGTGCTCCAGCAGCGATCCGCCCCGATGACCGGCCGGAATTCCGAGTGATCCTATCGCCGGCCCTAGGCCCGGACGGGGTTGTGGATTCAGGACACCGATGGATTCCGCCATCGTCCCCGGAGGGGATCGGCAGGGTCTCCGCCGGGGAGGATGGGCTGGGGGCGTCCCAGGACGAGGTGGGGCAGGGGGGGGCGCGGCTCGATGCGGCGGGCCTTGGTCAGGTCGATCCGCTCGTCTGACAGCGTGACCTCGAACTTGCGGTTGCCCGGCAGCATGAGCGGGATCCGGACCTTGAAAGTGCTCCCCTGGCCGGTCTGGCTATCCAGGTGGACGTCGCCGCCGAGGAGCTTGGTCAGCTCGCGGACGATCGACAGGCCCAGCCCGGTCCCCTGGTGCTCGCGGGTCAGGACGTTCTCGCCCTGGCCGGGCGCCTTGGCCTGGCGGAACTTCTCGAAGATGGTCTCGCGATCCTCCTCGGCGATGCCGATGCCGGTGTCCTGGACCTCGACGACGACGAACCGACCCTCGGCGCGGGTGCGGAGGGTGACCCGGCCCCCCTCGGGCGTGAACTTGATGGCGTTGGAGAGCAGGTTGTAGAGGATCTGGCGGAGCTTGCCCGGGTCCTGCCGCAGGAGCGGGATCGCCTCGTCCATCCGGTTCTCCAGGGTGATATTCTTCCGCTCGGCGATCGGCCGGGTCAGGTTGACCAGCCCCTCGCAGACGTCCCGGATCGAGAAGTCCTCGGAGCGGACCTCCATCTTGCCGCTCTCGATCTTGGCCAGGTCGAGGATGTCGTTGATCATCCCCAGCAGCATCTTGCCGGAAGATTGGATGTTGCCGGCGTATCGGCGATGCCGCTCGTTGAGGTGCTCGGTCGCCGCGAGGACCTCGGAGAAGCCGATGATCGAGTTGAGCGGCGTCCGCAACTCGTGGCTCATCGTCGCCAGGAAGTCGCTCTTGAGCCGGTTCATCTCGAAGAGCGCCAGGTTGGCCTGGGCCAGCTCGTCCACCTTGCGATCGAGGTCGTTGTTGACCTCCCTCAGCTCCTGCTGCATGGCGACCAGGTTGTGGAGCATCCGGTTGAACGCGTGCGAGAGCTCCTCGAACTCGTCGCCGGTCTCGATCTGGCTGCGGATCGTCAGCCGACCGGCGGCGATCGCGTCGGAGACGTCGCGGAGGTGCTTGACCGGCTTGACGATCACATAGCGGACGATCATGTACGAGGCGACCATGGCCAGGATCGCCGTGACCATCGCCGCGGTGATCAGGATCGCCCGGTTGTTGTTGATCGCCTTGTACGTATTGGCCATCGGCAGGTTGACGACCACGGCGCCGGCCAGGTCGCCGGGCTCGGTATTGCGCAGGTGGACGCCGTCGGCCGCCAGCTTGTAGATGTGATTGTCGATATGGTCGATGTTCTCGGTGCCGTCGGCATGGCAGTCCATCAGGCAGCTCGGCTTGAAGAAGACGGCCTGGATGTACTGATAATCCTTCTTGCCGTTGGTGACCCGCTCGATCCAGGTCGGTGTGCCATCGGCGAAGGTGTGGGGCTTGTCGGACGCGTGGCCAGGCTTGCGGGTCCTGGCGTCGGGCAGGGCGGCCTGGACGAAGCGCGCGAGGGTCTGGCGCTCGAACTCATCGCGGGGCTGCTTGCTGGGGTCCTTGGGATTGTCCGGGTCGAGGACCCACGCCTCGTGGTTGGGGAGGTCGTCCAGCGGCTTGAAGTCGCTCGAGAGGACGTTCAGGACCGACGCGAAATTATCGTTCCCCAGCAACTTGTAATGGACGTTGAGCAGCGTCGGGTTGATGAGCATCCGGGCCGTCTGGGTCGTCTGCTGGCGCACCAGGCTCTCGGTCTTCTGGCCGTACCAGAAGAAGCTGCCGGAGACCAGGACGAGGATGCCCAGCCCGAAGATGAAGCGGCATTTCCGCTCGAGGCTGGTCTCGCCGAGTATGTGTTTGAAGCTGCGATAGGACACGAGTTTGGACCCTTCGACCGGGCTCACGGATCGGACGAATTCGTTGCGTGTGGGAAGCCGTACGGGCCGGGAGGCTCTCAGACCTCGAAACCCAACTTCAACGGCCTGATGATGATATACCGGATGACCATATAGGACGCGACCATGGCCAGGATCGCCGTGACCAGCGCGGCGGTGATGAGAATGGCGCGGTTGTTGTTGATCGCCTTGTAGGTCTGCGCCATCGGCAAGTTGATGACCACGGCGCCGGCCAGGTCGCCGTCCTGGAACCTGACCCGGTGCAGTCCGTCGGCCGCGGCTCGCTGGCTGTGGCCGTCGATGAACTCACCTTGCGGACCGTGGCAGTCCATCAGGCAGCTCGGCGTGAAGAAGACGGCCTGGATGTACTGGAAATCCTTCTTGCCGTTGGTGATGCGCTCGGACCAGGTCGGAGAGCCATCGGCGAAGGTGTGGGACGTCCGGGGCGACTGGCCGGACATATGGGCCGAAGCGAAATGGGCGATGGTGGCTCGCTCGAACTCGTCGCGAGGCTGCGTGTTGGGATCATTGGAGTCGTACGTGGCCAGGACTCGCGGCTCGTGGTCGGGGAGGCCATCGCGCGATCGCAACTCGCTTTCGAGGACCTTGAGGATCGACGCGAAATCCTCGTCCAACGCCTTGTAATGGATGTTCAGCAGCGCCGGGTTGACGAGCATTCGGGCCGTCTGGGTCGTCTGCTGGCGCACCAGGCTCTCGGTCTTCTGGCCGTACCAGCAGAAGCTGCCCGATACCAGGATGAAAATGCCCAACCCGAAGCAGAATCGGCATTTCCGTTCGAGGTCGGACTCGCCGAGCAGGTGATTGAAGTTGCGATAGGACATGATCTTGTCCCCACGACCCGGTCCTCGGGTCGGACGAGGTCCGCGTGTGCACCATGGCCGATCGACCGGAACGCGTTTACACTTCGAAACCCCGAACGAGGGCGATGCGCCGTCGGTTGAGCCAGATTACTCGGAATCCTTCGCTCGGTCGAGATCGGACCGACTCAACGAGCGACGCGGCCTTGACCCTTCCTGGACTTTCGGGTCTTGGCGACGATCGGGGTGGTGACTGTGTTTTCCTCGGGACGGGGGAGAGTCAGGTGGTCGTAAGGCGGGTCAGGTGAGATCAGTCCGAGGCGGATGGCGGATTCGCTCGGCTCGAAGCGGATGCCGTGATCGCCCGGGTAGGGTTGGCGGTGGTCGTGGCGGTTCTTCCGGATGTCGGCGGGGATTTCTTGGTCGGGGAAGGCCGCGCAACCTCTCTCCCTGGTGCGGTCGAACGGGAAAAGGTGCTTGCAGTTGTAGCATTGGGGGATCATCATCGCGATGGTCCTTTCAGCTTCTGGTAGAGCGACAGTACCTCGGGACGGAATCGGCGACCACCCCAATGGCCCGCGAACACTTCGGCGACGAACGCGACCCGCGTCATCGAGCGACCCGACCACGCCCCTTCCGGTACTTCCGGCGATCGGTGCCGCTTGGGGTGGTGACTGCGTCTGGCTCGGGACGGGGGAGAGTCAGGTGGTCGTAAGGCGGGTCGGGTGAGATCAGGCCGAGCCGGATGGCGGCCTCGCTCGGCTCGAAGCGGATGCCGTGATCGCCCGGGTAGGGCTGGCGGTGGTCGTGGCGGTTCTTGCGGATCTCCGAGGGTATTCCCTCCGGGAAGGCCGGGCACTCCATGCCTGGGTGATCTTTGCCCACGAAAAGGTGCTTGCATTCGAAGCATTGCGGGGGCATCATCGGTGCGGTCCTTTCAGATCCCTGTAGAGGTCCCGGATCTCGGAACGGAATCGCCTGCGGCCCCAGAGCCCGGCGTACACCTCGGCTACGAATTCGATACGGCCGGTCGTCGCGTACCGGCTGACCTCCTTGGCGATCACCTCTTCGTCGCTCGTAAGGTCTTTGTACCAGATTTCGGCATGATTCACCTCGGTCATCCCGCGATAATGCAGAGCGTGACCGATTTCGTGGCGCACGATGTGATCGACAGATCTGGTTGAGAAATGGCCCCGTCTTTCAGGGGACGAGATGTAGTTGAGCATGTCCGTCCAGGCGAAGTGCGATGCGTTGATCACCAGTTCGTCGTCGTCCTCGTCGTAATAGGCGATGGTCTCATTGATCTCGAAGATGTTGCCGTTGAACTTGGCCCAGAGGAGCTGGTCCCATTGGTCCCTCGGTGCCACGGCGAGCCCGTTCTTGACGGCCATCCGGATCGCTCGCGCGATGGCGAGCCGCGTGCGGTCGGGAGGCGCGGATCCCCGCCGGCGCCCCGGGCCGCGGCGATCGGGTTCGGCTGGAAACGAGATCGAGTGGGCGTTCGCGCGATCACTCGATCCCCCGCACCTGGCATCGAGGGCAGTAATAGGTCGGCCGGCCGATGAGTCCAGCGATCCGGGTCTTCACGATCGGCCCCTGGCAGGTCGGGCAGGGGAGCTTGTCGCGGCCGTAGACGGAATTCTGGGCCAGGAAGCCGCCCTCGAGGCCGAGGACCGTCCGATAGCCGGCGTCGAAGCTCGAGCCCTCCAGCTCGATCGCCCTGGCCAGGACCTCGCCGATCGCCCGGTGCAGACGGGCGATCTCCTCGGATGACAGCCCGACGGCCGGGCGCTCGGGGTGGATGCGCGCCCGGTGCAGCACCTCGTCCGCGTAGATGTTGCCGATCCCCGCGAGGACCTTCTGGTCCATCAGCGTCGGCTTGATGCCCCGAGTGGTCCGCGATAGCCGCTCGGCGAGCTGGTCGCGGGCGATCTCCGTCGCGTCGGGGCCGTGCGACCGCGCGAACGCCGCCGACGCCTCGCGGGCGTCGGCGAAATGATAGATCTTGCCCAGCCGCCGTGCGTCGCAATACCAGACCGTCGCTCGGGGTTTGACCAGGTGGAATGCCAGGCGGATGTGTTCGGGTCGATGGGGTTCCGTCAGCCAAAAGCCTCCGGTCATTCGCGGTTGGATGACGATAATTCCCCGGTCATCGGCCAGCTCCATCACGACCCACTTGCCCCGTCGCACGACGCCGGCGACCGTCGCGCCGCGACCATGGCGCGCGAGGCTCGCGGCGGAGCAGCCCTGGACCAGGCTCGGATCCCGCACCTCGATCCTCGACAGTGTACGCCCCGTCAGGACGGGCCGGAGCCCCCGAACCATCGTCTCGACTTCCGGTAGCTCGGGCATCGAACACCCCCTGGAGATTGCAATTTTCGGATTCGGGATTCCGGATTCCAGATACGCAAGATTGCTGAGGCCTTCTCGATCATCAGCGAGATGATGGCTTCCATCACGAATTCCACCAGGTTCCTTCAGGATCTTCCAGCCGCGAGCGTTTTCTTTGAAGGTTCTTGACAAACGGCGATTGATCTAGAACAATCATGACGGGTCGTAGGAAGTTTTCAATCAGGGTCGTGCATGCTGCCCGAGACTCGTCGTCAACGACTCCTGGAGCTGATCACCCGGCAGGGTTACGCGACCCTGGACGAACTGGTCCGCGGTTTGAGGGTGTCCGAGAGCACGATCCGGCGCGATCTGGAGGCGCTCGATCTGTCGGGGTCCGTCAAGCGGACGCATGGCGGGGCGGTCTACGCGGGGGAGGTCCGGTCGATGCCGGCCTTCGACGAGCGGACCGGTGCCGAGGCGGCCGAGAAGCGGGCGATCGGTCATGCGGCCGCCGCGTTGCTCGAGGACGGCGATACCGTGTTGCTCGACGGCGGCACGACGACGCTCGAGGTCGCTCGGGCCTTGATCGGTCGTCGTGTCCAGGTCGTCACCAACAGCCTGCCGATCGCCCAGCTCCTGGCCTCCAGCCAGCAGACGGACCTGATCCTGATCGGGGGCTACGTGTATCCGAGGACGGGGGTCGCCCTCGGACCACTGGCGATCGCGACCATGCAGTCGATCCGCGTCCGGAGGGCCATCCTGGGCGCGGGGGGGATTGTCCCCGAGGGGATCTACAACTCCAACCTGCTGCTGGTCGAGACGGAGCGGCAGATGATGTCCTGCGGGCAAGAAGTGATCATCGTCGCCGACCATACGAAGTTCGGCCGGCTGGCCCTGGCCCGGCTGTGCGGGCTGGAAGAGATCCATTCGCTGGTCGTCGATTCGGGCCTGGCCGAAGAACATCGGGCGGTCCTGGATGCGGCCGGCGTGACGATCCATCTCGCGACGGTGGTCGAGGGGCGGACGAACGGGGCGATCCCGGAGCCGTCTCGTGCCAACGGCGCGGCGCGGAACCATGGCGTGGGGAACCAGGCATGAGCATCTTGACGGCACCATCACCGTCGCGAGACCAGGTGGAGAACCTGGTCCGCTCCATCCTTCGGAAGCATCTGGGCGACGGGGCCGCATCGGCGGGCAACGGCAAGCCGGATGGGGGATATCGTCCCAACCTGGTCGTGAACATCTCGGCGCGGCATTGCCACCTGACGCAGGCCGATGTCGAGGTGTTGTTCGGCCGGGCGCCGGGTTGACGCCGATGAAGCGGCTCTATCAGGACACGGATTTCGCCTCGAACGAGACGGTCGCCGTGGTCGGGCCGCGGCAGCGGATGATCCCGAGCGTGCGGATCCTCGGGCCTTGCCGCAAGTTCAGCCAGGTCGAGATGGCCTTCACCGACGCCGTCAGCCTGGGCATCGACGTGCCGGTCCGGCTCTCGGGCGACATCGAGGGTACCCCCGGCTGCTTGCTGGTCGGCCCTAAGGGGACGCTGGTCCTCAACCAGGGAGTGATCCGCGCCGAGCGGCATGTCCACATGGGGCCGAAGGATGCCGAGCACTACGGCGTCAAGCACCTCGACCGGATGAACATGCGGGTCGAGGGGCCGTGCCCGACGGTCCTCGAAGGGCTGCTGGTCCGGACCCATCCCGACTGGAAGCTCGAGGTACACATCGACACCGACGAGGCGAACTGCTGCGACTTGCCACATGCGAGCCGGGTCACGCTGATCAAGGCGTGAGCCCCCGATCGCGGAGAGAAGGACCTGCGTAGACGTCTGATAACGACCGAACCGGACGGGACCTGAGCTGACTCAATCTGAATGAAGGAGGGCCTTCATGGCCTCGGCATCAATCGAAGCGCTCGGCATGATCGAGACGAAGGGTTTCGTGGCGCTGGTGGAAGCCTGCGACGCGATGGTCAAGGCGGCCAACGTGGACCTTGTGGGCTGGGACAAGATCGGCAGCGGCCTGGTGACGGCCTTCGTGGCCGGCGATGTGGCCGCGGTCAAGGCCGCGATCGACGCCGGCGCGGCGGCGGCCAGCCGGATCGGCGAGGTGGTCAGCGTCCAGGTGATCGCCCGCCCTCACGAAGACCTCAGCGGCGTATTGACCTTCACCAAGCCCACCCCGGCGGCATCGGTCACGACTTCCAAGAACCCCAAGAGCGACGGAGCCTGACATCATGGCGACAGTCCAACAACGCGCCGGCTCGCGGGTCGGCGGCAATGGCAACGGGTACGGCTTCGGCGGCGATGCGCTGGGCCTGATCGAGACCAAGGGCCTGGTCGGCATGATCGAGGCGACCGACGCCATGCTCAAGGCGGCGAACGTCACCCTCGCGGGCCGGGTCCAGGTTGGCGGCGGGTTCGTCGCGACGCTGGTCCGCGGCGACGTGGGGAGCGTCCGTGCGGCCGTCGAGGCCGGCGCCGACGCGGCCGGGCGGGTCGGCGAGCTGATGAGCGCGCACGTCATCCCTCGGCCGGATGAATCCGTCTTGCGGACGTTCCTGGGGTCGTGAGCATCGCGGTCGGTCCAGTCGCAGCAGGGGAGTCGAGAATCATGAATGGGAATGCCCTCGGCCTGATCGAGACCGTCGGTCTGGTCGGGCTGATCCAGGCGGTCGATGCGATGCTCAAGGCGGCCAGCGTGGAGCTGGCCAGCCCCGTGCTCAAGCTCGACGGGGGCGTGGTGAGCGTGCTGATCCGGGGCGACGTCAGCAGCGTGCGGGCCGCCGTCGAGGCGGGCGCCGAGGCGGCCGGCCGGGTCGGCGACCTCAAGGCCGCGCACGTCATCCCTCGTCCCGACCCGGCCGTGGTCCGGGCGTTCATCGGAGGCTGAGCGTCGTGAAGATCCTCGTCGCCAACCTCGGCAGCACCAGCTTCAAGTACCGCCTCTTCGACATGGGCGACCCGGCCGAGCCGGTCCTCGCCCGCGGGGCGATCGAGCGGATCGGGTCACAGAACGCCAAGGTCGTGACGAAGTCGGACCGGGGCCAGCGCGAGCAGGTCTGCCCGATCGTCGATCACGGCGAGGCCGTGCGGCTCTGCCTCGAGCAGTTGACCGACCCCGAGATCGGCGTGCTGGCCGACGCGGCCGAGGTCTCGGCGATCGGCTTCAAGGCGGTCCACGCCAAGGACCTCACCGGCGTGCACGTTGTGGACGAAAAGGTGCTTGCCGCCATGGAAGCCTTCGCGGATGTCGCCCCCGCGCACAATCCGCCGTATACCAGGGCGATGCGGATGCTCCGCGAGCGGTTCCCGGATCTGCCGCTGGTCGCCGCCTTCGAGACCGGCTTCCATCGGACGATCCCCGAGGCGCACCAGCGCTATGCCATCCCCGACGCCTGGGCGACCGAGCTGGGCGTCCGCCGGTGGGGATTCCACGGCGCCAGCCATCGCTACATCGGCGGCCGGACGGCCGAACTCCTCGGCCGCGCCGACGTCAAGGTGATCTCCTGCCACCTGGGCGGCAGCTCGTCGCTCTGCGCGATCCGCAACGGCGAATCGGTCGCGTGCAGCCTGGGGATGAGCCCGCAATCGGGGCTGCCGCATAACAACCGCGTGGGCGACTTCGACGTCTTCGCCTTGCCGGTGTTGATCCGCGCGACCGGCAAGAGCCTCGACGAGATCCTCGATATCCTGGCCAACAAATCGGGCCTGGAGGGCATGAGCGGCGCCGGTTGCGACCTCCGCGACATCGAGGCCGCTGCCGAGGCCGGCAACGAACGCGCCCGGCTCGCCATGGACGTGTTCATCGCCTCGATCCGGCACCACCTCGGCGCCTACCTCCTCGAGCTCGACGGCGCCGACGCCATCGTCTTCACCGGCGGCATCGGCGAGAACTCGGCCCCGATCCGATCGGGCGTCTGTCGCGATCTCGATTGGTTCGGCATCGAACTCGACCCGGCCCTCAACGCCTCCGGGCCGGCCGAACGGTGCGTCTCCACGGCCGGGTCGCGCGTCCAGGTCTGGACCGTCCCGACCAACGAGGAGATCGTCGTGGCGCGGCAGGCGAAGGAAATCCTCGGTCAGAAGTCTTAGTGCACCGGCGAGAGAGCCGAGTAGGTCGGGCTTTCCAGCCTGACATCGCATCAGTGTCAGGCTGGAAAGCCTGACCTACCAGTTGGAGCGATGGCCTAATGTTCCTGGCCCGGGTGACAGGCAGCGTGGTGGCGACCCAGAAAGTCGCATCGATGAAGGGGCATAAGCTCCTGGTCGTCGAGCCGTACCGGCTGGACGACAAGGCGCGGGATCGCCTCGTGCCGACCGGCCGGACATTCGTGGTGGTGGATACCCTCGGCGCGGGGCTGGGCGAGATGGTCCTGATCTGTCAGGGCTCGAGTGCCCGGCTGACGCCCGAGACGGACAAGTTGCCGATCGATGCCGTGGTGATCGGGCTGGTCGACACGGTGGACATCGGCGGTCGGGCGATCTTCTCATCGCATGGAGCGGCGACATAGGTTTGAGGCCAGGGCGACCGCGACGGCGGTCCTGACAGAGCATCCAAAGAAAGACGGTGTCCGCCATGCAAATGACTGAAGACATCATTCGCAATGTGATCCAGGAAGTGCTGGCCCAGATGGGCAACGGGGCTTCGCTGGGTAATGG
Source organism: uncultured Planctomycetota bacterium (assembly GCA_963777695.1). Classification (GTDB taxonomy): domain Bacteria; phylum Planctomycetota; class Planctomycetia; order Isosphaerales; family Isosphaeraceae; genus CAVZRC01. Next base: position 1,323,958 of record CAVZRC010000004.1, on the reverse strand, counting down.
CAAAGTCGCGCCCCGGCCATCGAGCAACCTCGGCGCCTTCGCGACGGCCGGCGACGCCGTCGCGGCGGCCGACCAGGCGTTCCAGGCGTTCCGGACCCGGCCGCTCGAGGACCGTCGCAAGGCGGTCGACTGCATCCGAAAGATCTGCGTCGAGCAGGCCGAGGAACTCGGTCGGGCCGAGCTCGCGGAGACCAAGATCGGCCGGCTCGACCACAAGATCGCCAAGCTCCGCGACGCGATCCCCCGCGTGCCGGGCGTCGAGTATCTCCGGACCGAGAACGTCTCGGGTGACGACGGCTTGACCTTGACCGACTATGCCCCGTTCGGGGTCATCGGGGCGATCACGCCGGTGACGCACAGCCTGCCGACCCTGGCGGGCAACGCGATCAACATGCTGGCCTCGGGGAACACGGTGGTGTTCAATGCCCATCCGTCCGGGGCGAAGGTCGCGGCCGAGGGCGTCCGCCGGTTCAACAAGGCGATCCGCGAGGCGATCGGCCTGGAGAACCTGCTCACGATCATCGACCCGCCCACGCTGGAATCCGCCCAGGCCCTGTTCGACGACCGGGTCGTGCGGGTGCTCGTGGTGACCGGCGGGCCGGCGGTGGCCCGCGCCGCCCTGGCCGCCAAGAAACGATCGGTCGTCGCCGGGCCGGGGAATCCCCCGGTCGTCGTCGATGCGACGGCCTGCCTCCAGAACGCCGCCCGCTCGATCATCGCCGGCGGGGCGTTCGACAACAACTTGCTCTGCATCGGCGAGAAGCAGGTCTTCGCCGTCGCCCAGATCTTCGACTCGCTGATGGAAGAAATGGGACGTCATGGCGGGTTCCGGTTGACTCCCGGCCAGGTCGACGCCCTGACCCAGGCCGCCTTCCAGAAGGGCAACGACGGCGCCCTGCACGTTAACAAGGACCTCATCGGCAAGGATCCGGCCGTCCTGGGCGAGTACGCGGGCGTCAAGGTTCCCGAGGGGACGCAGATCCTCTATGCCGAGACCGGCGCCGAGCATCCGTTCGTCGGCCACGAGCAGATGATGCCGTTCCTGCCGTTCGTCCGCGTCTCGAACGTCGATCGCGCGATCGCCCTGGCCAAGGAGAGCGAGCAGGGCTATGGCCATACCGCGATCCTCCACTCCCGCGATACGTCGGTGATGTCGAGGATGGGGAAGGTCATGGATTGCACGATCTTCGTGGTCAACGGGCCCTGCACGGCCGGGCTGGGCCTCGGAGGCGAGGGCGTCCTGTCGTTCTCGATCGCCGGGCCGACCGGCGAGGGCGTCACCACGCCGCTGACCTTCTGTCGCCAGAGACGAACGAGTTTGGTCGGCGGGATGCGGTTCATCTGATCGGTGGCGGCCGACGACTTTCTGATACAGAGGTGTTCTCACAGCACCCCTACGAGGGAGAGCCATGCAGCTTGGGCGGGTCATCGGGACGGCGACGGCGACCGTGAAGCATCCGACCTTCGAGGGGGAGCGCATGCTGGTGGTGCAGCTCGAGACCGCGAATGGTGGACAGGACGGCGAGCCGGTGCTCGTCTTCGACCGACTCGGGGCCGGGCGCGGAGACATCGTGCTGGTGACCAACGACGGCGGCGTCTTGCAGGATATGCTGGGGGCGACCACTCCCGGGCGGTGGAGTGTGATGGGACTGCCGGATGACCGGGCTTGAGTAGGGTGGGTGAAACCCACCGATCGCTGGGGGGTGGCGCCGGTGGGTTTCACCCACCCTACAGGAGTCAAATGCGGGCTTTCGAGACATCCTCAGAGGGGGGCTACAGATGAGGATCGCCGAGGTGGTCGGACGTGTGACGATGTCGCGACTCCATCCCCAGCTCAAGGGGGGCCGGTTCCTGATCGCGCTGCCGATGCCGCTTGCAGCCCTCACCGAGGACTCCCCGGATCGCGGGGAAGAAGTGATCGTCTACGACAACCTGGGTGCCGGTCCGGGCAGCCTGATCGGACTCAGCGAAGGCCGAGAGGCCGCCAACCCGTTCGGCAAGACGAAGACACCCGTGGACGCTTACTGTGCGTGCCTCATCGACCAGATAGCGACTTGAAGGATTGCGGATTGCGGATTCCAGATCAATTGAAAATATTCGTAATGCGTAATTCGTAATCCCCGAAGCTCGAGAGGAAACCATGAGCGGCATTGGCAACGGCGCGGTGATGAACGAGTGGAAGCTTCGCGAGCAGATGTGCGAGATCGGCCGCCGGGTCTATAACAAGGGCTTCGCGGCGGCGAACGACGGCAACATCAGCTACCGGCTGGGCGAGGACCGGGTGCTCTGCACGCCGACGCGGGTCTCGAAGGGCTTCATGAAGCCCGACGACCTCTGCGTCGTTGACCTCGACGGCAAGCAGGTCTCCGGCAAGCGGAAGCGGTCGAGCGAGATCCTGCTGCACCTGAGCATCATGAAGGCGCGGGCCGACGTCCGCTCGGTCGTCCACTGCCATCCGCCCCATGCGACGGCGTTCGCCGTGGCGCGGGAGCCGATCCCGAAGTGCGTCCTGCCCGAGATCGAGGTCTTCCTCGGCGAGGTGGCGATCACACCCTACGAGACGCCCGGCTCGCAGAGCTTCGCCGACACGGTGCTGCCCTACGTCAAGGATACCGACACGATCCTGCTGGCGAATCACGGGACCGTCACCTACGGCTCCGACCTCGAAGATGCCTACTTCAAGACGGAGATCATCGACGCCTACTGCCGCATCCTGATCCTGGCCCGCCAGATCGGCCGGGTGAACTATTACGGCGACCAGCAAGCGGCCGAGCTGATCAACCTCAAGCCGAAGCTGGGGATCCCCGACCCCCGGCTGGAGCGGGGCCTGGAGAACTGCGACCTCTGCGGCAACAGCCTGTTCCGCGACGGCTATGACGAGTCGCCGCCCGAGCCCCGCGTCTTCATCCATCCCAAGATCGCCGACAGCCTGCCCTATCCGTCACCGATCGAGAGCGTCCTGACGCCCCTCGCACGCGATATCAAGCTGGGGAGCGGCGGGCCATCTTCGACGCCCGCGCCGTCGGCCAAGCCGTCGAGTAACGGTCATGCGCCGGGCGGAGTCGATTCCGAGGCGCTCGTCCGGGCGATCACCGATCAGGTCATGCAGGCCCTGAATGGGGCCGCCAGGTAATGCGAGTACACTGCGAACAGAGTAGGTCAGGCTTTCGAGCCTGACATGGCGGAGGAGTCGGGCTCGAAAGCCTGACCTACGGAGAACGACCCATGAAAGTCAGCATCATCGGCGGCGGCGGCCTGGTCGGCTCGTCGGCGGCCTTCGCGTTACAATGCGGCGGGGTGGTCAGCCAGATCGACCTGATCGACCTCAACGCCGACCAGGTCAAGGGGCAGGCGCTGGACCTGCTCCACGGCGCCTCGCTCGTCGCCGACCAGCGGATCCGCGCCACGGGCTACGAGGCGATCCCCGAGAGCGACGTCGTCTTGATCACGGCCGGCCTGCGCCGCAAGCCCGACGAGAGCCGACTCGACCTGATCAATCGCAACGTCGAACTCTTCCTGGGTATCCTGACTCAGGCTGCATCGGCCGGATTGAAGCGGGACGCCATCGTCCTGGTCGTCTCCAACCCGGTGGACGTCCTGACGTACCTGGCGATGCGACAGCTCGACATCCCGGCGACCCAGGTCATCGGCCTGGGGACGCAGCTCGACACCGCCCGGTTCCGCAGCTTGATCGCGGAGGGTGTCCAACTGCCTCCGACGCAGGTCACGGCGCTGATCCTGGGCGAGCACGGCGACAGCATGGTCCCGATCTGGTCGACGGCCCAGGCCGCCGGGTTGCCGCTCGACCGATTCCCCGGCTGGAATGCGACGACCGCCGAGGCGATCCTCAAGCGGACCCGAGGCAGCGGTGCCGAGGTGATCAAGCTCAAGGGAGGCGCCGGCTTCGCCGTCGGCCTGTCGATCCGAGACGTGATCCACGCCATCGCGCTCGACCAGAAGCGGATCCTGCCGGTCTCCGCGCTGGTCGACGGCCCGTACGGGATCCGCGACGTCTGCATCTCGATCCCCACCGTGGTCGGCCGCAAGGGGGTCGAGGCCCAGCTCGAGATCGAACTCTGGCCTAAGGAGACCTCGGCGCTCCAGCACTCGGCGTCGGTCCTCCGCGAGACCATCGAGGCGGTCTACAAGAGCAATCCCAAGGCCGCCATGGTCGGGGTCGGGAGACCCGCGCCAGCGCGGCCAAGCCGGCTGTTGCGGCTCCGAGCAAGCCAGCCGCCTCACCTACGTCGAAGCCGTCATCGAACGGCAGCCCGGTCCGGGTGACGATGGGCGGCGGTGGCGGCAACGGCACGATCAGCGGCTCTCGCGTCACGATCTCCGGGCAAGGGCAGGGGAGGCGCTGAGGCCATGGAAAAGTCGCTCGACCGCAAGCTGGCCGCGATCCTCGCCAGCCCGAACAGCCGCGAGTTCATCATCGCCGACGCCAAGGACGCCGACATGGCGCTGGGCCTGGGCGCCGCCGGACAGTCGCCGGAGATGCACGCCGGCGAGGTCCGATTCAAGACATTGGAACAGTACCGCGACCAGATGCGGTCGATCACGCGATCGGGCCAGGTCGACATCATGCTGATGTCGGCCAGCTCGAACCACGCGCTGACGATCCAGGAGCGGCTGTTCGAGCATTCGCCGGTCACGCCCGCGGTGCGGGCCAACGACACGACGGACATCCACCTCGCCCGGGGCTCCACCTACGCGAAGTCGCCCTCGCGGCCGTTCCGGACGGCGAGCATCGATCACATCCAGTGCGGCCACCTCGATTGCGATCCGTCGGAACGGTCGATCGGCGCCGACCTGGGCCTCTACAGCGTGACGTTCAATAACGACCTGGAGCGCGACCTGGAAACCCTGGTCCGATTCCACGAATTCCGCGAGGAGGCCGAGCGCAAGGGGTTCCGCTACTTCCTCGAGATCTTCGACCCGAACATCCCGGGAGCGGTCGCGCCCGAGGTCTTGCCCAAATACATCAACGACATGATCACGCGGATGCTGGCGGGCGTCGGCCCGTCCGGCCGTCCGGTGTTCCTGAAGATGGTCTATCACGGCCCCAAGGCGATGGAAGAACTCGTCCGGTTCGACCCTAGCGTGGTCGTCGGCATCCTGGGCGGCTCGGCGGGAACCACCCGCGACGCCTTCCAGCTCCTCCACGACGCCCAGAAGTACGGGGCCAGGGTCGCGCTCTTCGGCCGCAAGATCAACAACGCCGAGAACCAACTGGCGTTCGTCCATTTCCTCCGCCTGATCGTCGAGGGCCAAGTCGGGCCGGTCGACGCGGTCAAGGCGTACCACGCCGTCCTCGGCCGCCTGGGACTCCGCCCCCATCGCCCGATCGAGGATGACCTCACGTTGACCGACCAGTCGATGAGCTACGCGGGCACTTCGAAGCCCGTGGCGACCGTCGCCGTTGGCCCATCGAAACCCGAGGTGCAACCGGCTAGCAACGGGGTCGCGACGACCCGCACGGCTTCCGTTCGGGAAGCTTCACAGGCTTGCGCGTGCCACACACAGCCGGCCGCGAAACACGAGGCGGCGCAAAAGTGCGGATGTTCGAATGGCCGTCCGCTCGTGACCGAGTCTTACTCGACCTCGCGGTACAACCACGCGACGGCGAACGGTAACGGCCAGCACCAGTCTAACGGTCGGCCGGACTTCACGCGGATGACCCCCGTGGAACGCCTGGCGTATCACCGCGAGCGGCTCGGCCTGGGTCGTTGAGATCGAAGCCCGAGCCCGGAGAGACTGATCCCTCCTGTTTCGCGATCGGCCCTGTCGATGAACGCCTGGCACGGATCCTCCCAGACTCTGGTGATAGCAACATGGATCGAAGAGTCAGGACGGTTGAAATCGTCGACGAACGAGTGGCCGAGATCCTCAGGAAGAAAACTCCCGCCGAGCGGCTCGCGATCGCCGACGGATTGTGGCGATTCGCGAGAGACATGATCCACGCGATCATCGCTCGCGAGCATCCGGATTGGTCGGAGGACGAGATCCGTCGCCAGGTCGCCCGGAGGATGTCGCATGGAGCCTTCTGAATTGCTCAGTTGGTTCGCCGGATTGCTCGAGCGATTGCGGATCCCGTATCTCATCACGGGTTCAATGGCCTCGATCGCCTATGGTGAGGCGAGGTTTACGAACGACATCGACGTCGTGGTCGCCCTTCCCCTGGATCAGGTTGACGCGTTTTGCCAGTCGTTCCCGGAGGCGGAATTCTACTGCTATCCCGAAGCCGTGGTGCAGGCTGTTAGGCAGCGGTCCCAATTCAATATCATCCATTTCGGATCCGGCTTGAAGATCGACGTGATCATTCCGGACGACAGCGATTTCAATCGGTCAAGGCTGGCTCGAGGCGTCCGCCTACCCGCCCGTGACGAGTTCGAGGCCACCTTCTCCTCACCCGAGGATGTCATCATCAAGAAGCTGGAATTCTACCGAGATGGCGGGTCGGACAAACACCTGCGCGACATCGCCGGCGTCTTGAAGGTGCGAGGAGATCGTCTCGACCGAGATTACATCACAGCGTGGGCAGATCGTCTGGGAGTCGAGGACATCTGGCGTGATGTCCTTCAACGCGTTGACAATCAAGTCTGAGCCTGGATTCCCAGAAATCCCGACTCCTATTCCGAAGTCGAGTTCCCGGCAATATCCTGGTCGAATTCATAGTGGGCAAGCGATCGTTATGGTTCGAGGCGATCACGATGCGGGAGCGGGAGTCGTCATTACGCACCGCGCCAACCTGCACCTGCCTGATGGCTCTCCTGAAGCCGGTCGTGCGATAGCAGCCGGAAGAAACCGACGCGGTCTGGCGTCCGGCCATTTGTGGGGATGCGCGAGTTGACTCGCGCCCCGAGTCTGGAGGCCCAAGGCGTAAGACCGCCGTCGGCACATGAGGGTTCAGCGTCAGGAGGTCCTCGGGACATCAATATTTGCGAAAGCAGCGACTAGGGCCTCGCCTTTGCACTCCCGGCCCTGTTACAAGGGATGGCCGATGATGGCGAGCGAAGGCGAGGCACTCTTCGACCGAACGCCCCCGGGCGCCCGTCCGAGTTTACGACCCAATTGATATTAAATAATTATAATTAGATATAGTTATGTTATTGGGTTCTGGCCTGGAGATCGGGATTCACGGGTCGGACACGGGCGATTTCGCCGTGGACCTACGCTACCGGGGCGCCGATGGCCTCGATCAGCCACCCGCGAGGGGACGGGCTCGGATCGATTTTTCCGCGCTGGATTGGGCGGGTCCGTCTTATGGCCGGTTACTGACCGAGCAGATTTTTCGGGACCGATGCCTCGTCGATTATTTCAAAGAAGCCTTCATCTCGTCGGAGAAGGATCCGGGCGCCGGGCCGCTCCGCGTCCGCCTTTTCCTCAGTGCCGGCGCGACCCGGCTCCACGGGTTGAGATGGGAGCTCTTGGGAGCCCCGTGGGAGGATGGATCGCAGCCCCTATCGATCCGCCAACGAGTCGTGTTCTCGCGCTACCTGAGCAGTTTTGACTGGCGACCGGTCCAGCTCCGCCCTCGCGAGACTCTCAGGGCCTTGATCGTGGTCGCAAACCCCGCCGACCTCGCGGAATTCGAGTTGGCCGTCATCGACGTCAACGGGGAGATCGCGCGGGCGCGGGACCAACTGGCGTTGATCTCTTCCGAGGTGGTCCGCGGACCGGACACGCTCATCCGGATGGGCACGCTGTTGCTTCGGGACGAATACGACATACTCTACATCGTTTGCCACGGCTCGCTCCGCGACGGGGAGGCCAGGCTATGGCTGGAGGGTCCGGACGGCGGGTCGGCGATCACCGCCGGGGGCGAGGTCATCGCGCGGCTGGCGGAGTTGACGCGACGACCGCGGCTGGTCGTTCTCGCGTCGTGCCAGAGCGCGGGCGCCGGTGATGACACCTCCGCCGGGGAGGAAGGGGCCATGGCGGCGATCGGCCCCAGGTTGGCCGAGGCCGGGCTGCCCGCCGTGCTCGCGATGCAGGCCCGTATCAGTGTGGAGACCGTCAAGAGGTTCATGCCGGCGTTCTTCGAGCGTCTCTCCGACCACGGGTATGTCAACCTCGCCGCCTCCGAAGCGCGGGGCCTCGTGCGCGACCGGCCTGACTTCTGGGTACCCGCCGTCTTCAGCCGCATCGGGAACGGGCGCATCTGGTACCAGCCTGGATTCGCGCAGGGCCAGGGAGATGGCTTCGACGGCTGGAACGCGTTGCTCCAGTCGATCCGGCAGGGCAAATGCACCCCCGTCCTCGGGGCCGGCCTCATGGAGGGCCTCGTCGGCTCGCCCCGGGAGATAGCCCGGCGCTGGGCCGAGGATGTGAAGTTTGGCATGTCGCCGCACGACCGGGAGGATCTGCCCCAGGTCACGCAGTACCTTTCGGTTATGGAGAGCATGGCCTATCCGTCCGAGGCCATTGAAGAGCGGCTCCGTACCGAGGTCGCCCGCCGCTTCTCCGATCTGCCCCTGGATGGGCCCCTCGATGCGCTCCTGGATCACGCTCGCCACCGGAGGCGTCAGGTCCACCCGGCCGAGCCCCACGCGGTGCTGGCCTCGCTGCCTCTGCCGCTTTTCGTGACCACCAACACCGATGACCAGCTCCGTAGGGCCCTAGTCGAGGCCGGCAAGCAACCGCAGGTCGAGCTCCTACACTGGCACCACCGACAGGAGTACGACTGGCCCGTCTCGGCCTTCGACGACCAGGCCGATTACGTGCCTACCCCGAGTCGACCGCTGGTCTTCCACCTCTATGGACGCCTCCGCGATCCCGAGACCTTGGTCGTGACGGAAGACGACTACTTCGATTTCCTCATCGGCGCGACCAGGAACAAGGACCTTGTCCCCATCGTCGTGAAGGAGGCCCTGTCTCGCACGGCGTTGCTGTTCCTGGGATTTCGAATGGAGGAGTGGGACTTCCGCGTCCTCTTCCGCAGTATCCTGGCTCAGGGCGAGAAGGGGGGGCTAAATAAGAGGCTCAAGCACATCGCGGCCCAGATCGAACCGGAGGAGGGCCGCAACACCGACCCCGAGAAGGCGCGGCGTTATCTCCAGAATTACTTCCGAAGCGCCTCGATCTCGATCTACTGGGGAAGTATGGATGGCTTCGTCCGTGAGCTGAGGGATCGCATGATCGCGACCGCCCCGGCCTCCGTCGCGGAGGACCGTCGATGAGTTCAGGCAGCGGAAAGGTCACGGCCGCCGTCAACCCGTTCGTAGGGCCTCGCTCGTTCCAGACCGATGAAACCCTCTTCGGCCGGGACCGAGAGACGCGCGAGCTGTTCGGGCTGCTGGCTGCGGAGCGGATCGTGCTACTCCACTCGCCGTCGGGCGCGGGCAAGACCTCGCTGGTCCAGGCCGCGCTGATCCCCAAACTCAAGGCGGAAGGGTTCTTCGTCCGCCCGATCATCCGTGTTAATGCCGATCCGACTGAGGCGGAGCGCGGGCACGAAGTTTCCAATAGCCACCTCTTCAGTGTCGTCCGCTCGCTGGAGGCCGGCCTACCCGTCGGATATGCCCAACCTGCGGCGGCGGCCATCGAGGCGAGCTTGCAGGCCATCCTCAAGGAGAGGGTGTGCGAGGATACCGAGGACGAGGTCCTGATCTTCGATCAATTCGAGGAGATCCTGACTTCTGCCCCCAACGATCTGGAGGCGAAGTGGCAGTTCTTCCAACAGATCGGCTCGATCCTGAGGTCACCCCGCCTTTACGCCTTGTTCTCGATTCGCGAGGAGTACGTCGCCGCGCTGGACCCTTACCTGGCGCGCATTCCGGGCGGACTCGACACTCGGTACCGGCTCGAGCTGCTCGGTCGCGACGCGGCCCTGGAGGCGATTCTTCGCCCGGCAGAGGGTACGGACCTCCCGATCACGGAGGGCGCGGCGCGGATCCTGGTCGACGACCTACGCATGACGCGAGTGCGCCGTCGCGGGGCGGTCGTGGACGAGCCGGGTCCATACGTCGAGCCGGTCCAGTTGCAGGTCGTCTGCTACCGCCTGTGGGAGGAGAACCGGGGTAAGGCCGGGATCGATGAGGCCAGTGTCCGGGGTCAAGGGGGCGACGTCGACTCCGCCTTGGCGGGCTATTACGCGGACCGGATCGCCGTCATTCGGGACGCCACCGGGGTGGGCGAGCGGGCCTTGCGTGACTGGTGCGAGCACAGGTTGATCACTTCTCAGGGGACACGGGGCCAGGTGCAGTCCGATGACCCCGCCGTCCAGGGGCTGCCCGATCATGCCGTCGCCGCGCTCGTGGATGCCCGCCTCGTCCGCGCCGAGGAACGGCGGGGTTCGACGTGGTATGAGCTGACCCACGACCGGATGATCGATCCGATCCGGAAGAACAACCAGCGCTGGCGCACCATCGCCATGGAGCCCTGGCAACGCGCGGCGACCCTCTGGGAGCAGGGCGATGAACCGCGCGACCTGCTCCTGCGAGGCTGGGCCCTCTCTCGTGTGCTCCGCCGGGCACGGAAGGCGCCGCCTGGAGAGATCACCACCTCCGAAGCCCGGTTCCTCGAGGCGTGCCGGATGGCGCGGCGTTGGCGTCGGATCTCCGGGCTGGTGGGCACGGCATTCCTCCTGATCTTAGCGATCTCGGGCGGGACCGGATGGTTCCTCTGGAGAGTCTATTGGACCGGCCGGGAGCAGACGACCTCCTTGACCAGAAAAAACGAAGATAAAGACCGCCAACTTCACCTGGAACAGGCCCTGGCTTCTTGCCGTGGAGGCGATGTGGGCCGCGGGCTGCTCCTGTTGACGCAGGCGTTGGGCAGCGTCCCGGCGGAGGACGATGACCTGCGCCGCGCCATCAAGTCCCAGATCGTGGCGTGGTTACCCAAGCTGGACGTCCTCAAGGAGTGTTCGGTGAAGTCTGACCCCGGACGGGCCCGCCGTTCCTTCACGGGAGCTCCGGATTCGACGGTCCCGGAAGCCGCCCTTGCCGACCTTCTTCGCGGAGCCCGCCTGGGAGGAAACGGTGACGCCTTTCTCAAGGGACTGGGACCGGTCTACGCCGCCACGCTCGACGAACGGGGCCAGACGCTGCTCGTAGCCAGGAGGGAGTACACGGCGACGCTCCGCGACACCAGCACAGGTCGGCAGACCGGACCGGCGTTCCCGCCCGCGGACCTGGCGGCGTCGGAGGCGTTCCTGTTCGGTCCGGACGGCAGGACCTTCGTGGCTATCCCGGGAAGAGCAATCGAAGTTGGCAAGAAAAAGGCTGCGACGGCACGGATCTGGGACGCCAATTCAGGCAGACCGATCGGAGACCTTCTCGTTCACCCAGAGGCCGTCCGTAAAGTGAGTTTTGCCCCGGGTGGTCGAATTCTTCTGACGCTCTGCTTTGACGGGTCGGCCTGGCTTTGGGATACGACCGACGGTCATCGGATCAGGCGAGTCCCCTCCTCCGATGCGATGATCCAGGACGCCCTGTTCAGCCCCGACGGCAAAGCCCTCCTGACTCTCGAAAAGGAGGCTCCCGAAAAGGAGGATGTGCTCTGCTTTCGTGTTGCCGAAACGGGCGAGCCGAAGGGGAAGCGGATCCCCTTCCAGGGCGATCTACTCTCGGCTGTCAGCTTCAGCTCCGACGGCGCGTACGTCGTGACACGATCCCAGGTGAAGTCCGTTGTTGCCCGAGACGAGACCTCGGGAGACCCAAACGTCGGCGACGTGGAGGAAATGAAGGTCATCGTCGTCGTACGGGAAGGGCGCACGGGAGAGCCGGTCGGGAGCGAGTTTCAAAAGCGGGGGCCCTTTCGTGATGCGTCCTTCCCGCGCAACAGTCAGACCGTCCTCGCGGCCGCCGTGGGCAGACAAGCCATTTTGTGGGACCTTGCAACCAACCGCCAGATCGGCGGCCCCTATGAGATGGACAAAACCATCGATCTGGTACGGATCAGCCCGGACGGGAAGACGGTCCTGGCGTGTGACGGCCAGACGACCCAGTTGTGGTCGACCTCTGGGCGTCGGTCGGTCACGCTCAGACCTTCTGGGGAGTTTGTCTTCAGCCCCGACGGCCGGAAGGTCTTCCTCATCGAAACCAAGGGTGAGATCGGGCGGGAAAGCCTTGTCGGCACGATCTGGGATACCGAGATAGGAAAACAGGTCGGTTCGGAGTTCGGCTTGCCTCTCATCTATCGAGGTGCCATCTGGGCGCCGAGTGGCGAGTCCCTGTTACCATTCGGGGAGGGCTCTCTGGACCTGCGCGATGTTGGCACCGGTCAGGCTATCGCGTCGCTCTACCCGAAAAGAACCGCCCGTTGGACGGTGGACTATGATTCGAACGGAGAGCATGACCCGTCCTCCTTCCAAGAGGATTCGATCTACCCCAGTTTACACGACTTTCGCCTCTTCCGCTTCGCTACTGATGGTGGCCTTATCCTCGGTGTGGATGAATATTCGACACCGCCAACAGCTTATTCCTGGGCCTGGAACGCGACGACCCGAACCGATGTGAACCTTGGCTGGTTGCCCCAAGAACGTTCACTGGCGGTCGGGTATAGTCCGGAAGGAAAGACCGCCTTCACGACAAGCTTCACAGAAGTGGTCCGAGCGTGGGATCTGAAGAGTGGCCTGCCTGTCGGGGAGCCCCTTCCTCATGAATTCCGGGTCTGGAGCGTAGACCTCAGTCCCGACGGCCGGACGATCCTCACCGGCGGGGCCGACAAGTCCGCCCGGCTCTGGGATCGGACCGGGGGAACCACGCCGGCCAAACTCGATCACAACGGAGCAGTCTTCGCCGTGGCTTTCAGCCACGATGGCCGTCGGATCTTGACCGGAAGTGGCGACAAGAACGCCCGCCTGTGGGACGTCGAGAGCCGTAAGGAGACGACTCACGGCCCTTTCGCACACGACCATGCCCCCTTTCACGTTGCCTTCGAAGGTGTTGACGCTGTGCGGACGATCTCGCGCGACGGGACGAGGGTCTGGGAACTGTCCGGAGGTCCCGGAAGAAAGGAAACGGAACGACTCATCCCCGAATGGAGGCAGACCAGGAGCCGGGACGGTCGGGAAGTGCGCCGCGACGACCTGATGCTGGATGGTGCCGTGGAAGTGTTCGATGCCAAGGGCAAGAGGATCGGGAAACCATTCCAGCACCCGAATGCGTCGATATTGGAGAGAGGAATGGGCGGAGCGATCAGCCCCGACGGTAAGACTCTCCTGACGGGAGACGGCGCAGGAGATGCATACGTCTGGGACGTTGACAGCGGGAAGATGCGGTTCCCGCTTCCGAAATCGACGGAGGTCAAGGACATCGCCTTCCTCGACGACTCGAAGGCGATCACGGCGCACGCGGATGGCTCCGTCGTCATCTGGGATGTCCGTAGCGACGGCCCCGCGGACCATCGCTACGGCGAGACGCTCGCACACAGCAGTCCCATCACCTGTATTGCCATAGGCCCGGGCGGGAAAACACTCCTAACCGGAGGCTCGGACAAGTTCGTGCGGGTTTGGGACTTGCGGACGCGACTTCTCGTGGGGCAGCCCCTCCAACTCGATGGCACCGTCAGAGATATCGGCGTTGATCCCGGGAATGGCCATCCCGTCATCGTCGCCTATGACGAGACCCACAAGAAATGGGAATGGCCATTCCCCGCCCCGTGGGATGAGGACAGGGAGCATTCCGAAAGAATCGGTGCCGTGGAGGGGGTTTCTCTTCTCCTACACCCTCGCCAATAATCGTCGTTTTCCTACACCCGTGGCAAGGGGAACGACCATGCGCAATGCAAACCCGGCCCAAGGCGAAAGGCCGAGAAGACTGCGGAGCAACCGCGCGATCGTCTTGCGGAGATTCGGGCCGAGATCCGGGATGTCCAGCAGCAGATCGAGACCAAACGCCGCGATGGGCGCTGATCCGTACGGCCAAAGACTTCGAGTCCTTGGAGCGTGCGATCGCGGCACTGACCAACCAACTGGCGGCCCTCCTCGTGGCCGAGGCGACGCAAGCCGCCCTCGACGATTCGGAGAACCGCCGCCAGGCCCGCTCCTTCGCTCAAGGGGCGGGCCACACGATCAAGGATCAAGGCCGACGCGATGTCACGCTTCGGACCGCGTGCGGCCCGATCATCGTCCGGGCGCCCTACTTCAGTCGCAACTGCGAACGCGGCAAGGCCGGTAAAGGGATGTACCCGATGCTCCTGATCTGGGGCGTGCATGACCGCTGCACGGCGGCGATCTCCTCGGAGGTCAGCAAGTTGGTGGCGATGCTCGGTTCGTTGGAAGAAGTCGAGCGGGTCCTATCCGATCGCGGGCAACCGCTGGACCTCAAGACCATTCGGGCGATCGCTTATCGGTTCGCCATGCGGGCCCGTGCCGCTCAGCGCGGGGGGAACTTGAACTGGGGAGAGAGCGTCGCGGGCCGTCGCGCCGTCCTCTCCACCGACGGCGGTCGGATTCGGATTCGCACGACCAAGCGCGGTCCCAAGACGGCCAAGGGCGCAACCGCTATCGCACCGACTGGCGCGAGCCGAAATTGCTGATCATCTACGTGGTCGATGAGAAGGGGGAGATGGACCGGGACTTCCTCGCGGTCATCGATGGGACCCTGGGCGGTCCCGACGCGATCTTCAAATTGATGGAGTTCTATCTGCGCGAATTGCAGATCACCACAGCGGACCAGGTCCTGTTCGTCGCCGATGGGGCCCGTTGGATCTGGAATCGGGTCGGGGCGCTGCTGCGGCGGTTGGGGGTCAAACCGGAACAGGTCAGCGAGTTAGTGGACTTCTATCATGCGGTGGAGCATCTGGGCAAGATCGCGGCCTTACAGCGCCGCTGGACGGCGTCGGAGCGTCAAGCGTGGATCGGTCGCCAGCGGCGAGACCTACTCAAAGGAAAGGTCGAGGAGGTGCAAGCCGCGATCGATACCGCGTGTGGTTCCCGCCCCGGCCAGGCATTGAGACGGGAGCGAGACTACTTCAAACGGAACATCGGCAAAGGTCGGATGGACTACGCGCGGGTGGCGGGGTTGAAGTTGCCGATCGGCAGTGGTGCGATCGAGAGTGCGATTCGCCGTGTGGTGAACCTGCGGTTGAAGGGGCCGAGCATCTACTGGCATAAGACGAGTGCGGAGGCCGTCCTCTTATTGCGATCGTACTACAAGGCCGGGCGATGGAACCATCTTGAGAGGCAAGCACTTACAAACGACGTGGGGATCGCCGCGTGAGCCTACAGAAATGGAACGCTCCCTGAGGACAATGAGCGCGTCAAGACCCGGGTTCAGGTCTACACGGGGAAGAAGATCGACGAGGAGGGAAGGATCTCGGTGCTGTCCATTCCGGCCTGGCTGGAGCTTCGCGCAAGCCTCGACCGCGGTGGATGAGCCGTCGCGTAGGTCGAACGAGGGGCGGGCGGAGATCGCCTTGGATCTCGACCTGGGGCACCCGCACGTTAACGATTTCAGCCTGGCCAAGCGGGTCGATGGCGATGCGGAGATGACCCAGAGCGGGGCGATCCACTGCACGCCGGACTACATGAGCCACGAGCAGCTGGCGGGGCAATCACCTCCGCGGCCGATGTCTACGGCTTGGGAGCCATCTTCTACGCCCCGCTGACGGGCCAGACAACGGCGTGGTCGAGACGCTCGACGCAGTGCGGAGTCGGCCGCAGGAGTCTCCGAAATGGCTCAACGCCGACATCACGCGCGATCTGGAGACGATCTGCCTGAATTGCCTGGAAAGGGAGCCGCGCATGCGCTCCGGGTCGGACCATAGGCTGTCTGACGATCTCGATCAGTCAAGGCCCTATTGAAGCGGGTAAGGTCGGAGGCCCTGAACATTCATACGAATCAGTCGGCTCATCACGGCCGGCGTCGGCGAGGCCGAGGCGAGCCGAGCGATGGGGCGTTGATCGTGTGGCTTTGGCTAAGGTGCTGACTTTGAAGTTCGCGGTCGGGTATTCTGGTCTCTTTCGTTTCGCAAGTCGCACCGAGAGTCCGGCGCGGACGGGCCGAGCCTCGGGGGCGAGTACGACGCAAGATCGGGAGTCGCGATGATGGTTCGACGGGATCCTTCGGTTATCACGCGCCGGTCGCGGCGCTGGTCTTCCTGGCCCTCCTCTCACCGGCGCCCGTGGGCGCACAAGGCGTGGAGGCGGTCAAGGCCCGTTATACGAAGCACGAGCATCTCATCCCGATGCGGGACGGGGTCCGGCTCTTCACGGCGGTCTATGTCCCCAAGGACACCGCCCAGCGCTATCCGATCATGCTGTCGCGGACTCCCTACTCCTGCCAGCCCTACGGCGAAGACTCCTATAAGGGCAACCTCGGTCCTTCGGATCACTTCGGGAAGGAGGGCTATATCGTCGTCTACCAGGATGTCCGCGGACGGTGGATGTCGGAGGGCGAGTTCGTCAACATGAGGCCGCACCTCGATACCAAGAACGGCCCCAAAGACATCGACGAGAGCACGGACACCTATGACACCATCGACTGGCTGATCAAGAATGTCCCGAACCACAACGGCCGCGTCGGCATGTGGGGCATCTCCTATCCGGGCTTCTACACGGCGGCCGGGATGATCGACGCCCATCCGGCGCTCAAGGCGGCGTCGCCGCAGGCGCCCGTGACCGACTGGTTCACCGGCGACGACTGGCATCACAACGGCGCCTTCTTCCTGCCCCACGCCTTCAACTTCCTCGCCTCCTTCGGCCATCCGAGGCCCAAGCCGACCAAGGTCGGCTCCGAGGGGTTCAAGTACGGGACTCCCGACGGCTATGCGTTCTATCTTCGGCTGGGGCCACTCTCCCACGCCAACCAGCTCTATTTCAAGGACGACGTGCCGTTCTGGAACGAGATCATGCAGCACGGAACCTACGACGCGTTCTGGCAGGCCCGCAACCTCCGCCCGCACCTGAAGGGCATCAAGCCGGCCGTCATGACGGTCGGGGGGTGGTTCGACGCCGAGAACCTCTTCGGCGCACTCGAGACCTACAAGAACGTGGAGGCCACTAGCCCCGGCACCACGAACGTCCTGGTGATGGGCCCGTGGCGGCACGGCGGTTGGGCCGGCGGCAAGGGCGACTCGCTCGGGCCCGTGCCGTTCCGCTCCAACACGGCCGCCCATTACCGCGAGAATATCGAATTCCCGTTCTTCCAGTACCACCTGAAGGGGAAAGGGTCGTCCACCTTCCCGGAGGCCTGGGTCTTCGAGACCGGGACCAATGAATGGCGGACCTTCGATGCGTGGCCGCCGCGGACGGTCAAGAAGCGATCGCTGTTCCTCCAGCCCCGCGCCGGAGTCGCATTCGAACCGCCGGGAGATCGGGACGCCAAGCCTTATGATGAGTACGTCAGCGACCCGAACCATCCGGTCGAATACATCGACAAGATCGAGATCGGCATGACCGGCGATTATATGATCCAGGATCAGCGCATCGCCGCGCGTCGGCCGGACGTCCTGGTCTACGCCGGCGGCGACCTCAAGCAAGACCTGACCATCACCGGCCCGATCCAGGTACGGCTGTTCGTCTCCACGAGCGGGACCGACTCCGACTGGGTCGTCAAGTTGATCGACGTCTATCCCGACAACGCACGCTCAACGGGCTCGGGTTCCTCGGCGGTGAAGCTCGGCGGCTATCAGCAGCTCGTCCGCGGCGACGTGATGCGTGGGAAGTTCCGCAACAGCCTGTCGAAGCCCGAGCCCTTCGTCCCCGGCCGGCCGACGCCCGTCAACTTCACGCTCCAGGACGTCGCCCACACCTTCCGAGCCGGGCACAAGATCATGGTCCAGATCCAGAGCTCCTGGTTCCCGATCGTCGACCGCAACCCCCAGACGTTCGTCGA
This sequence comes from uncultured Planctomycetota bacterium, assembly GCA_963777695.1. Lineage (GTDB taxonomy): Bacteria > Planctomycetota > Planctomycetia > Isosphaerales > Isosphaeraceae > CAVZRC01. Next base: position 1,306,172 of record CAVZRC010000004.1, on the reverse strand, counting down.
CATCTACAACGCCAAGGAGTCGGACTTCCAGCCGGCGACCCAGCGCGTCTATCACACCGCCGAGATGCCGTCGCGTCTCGAAGTGCTGGAGCTGCCTCACTGAGGACCTGTTCGTAAGGTGCTCTGCCAGCACCGATCCCGATTGCACCGGCGAATCCGGTGCTCGCAGAGCACCCTACTACGAACCCCCGGGGCTCACTCACTCACTCCCTCCCGATCTCGGCGGCGAACGCCCTGGGGTTGAGGTCTTCGCCGGTGGCGTGGCGGGTCAGGGCGTTCCAGTCGAGCGACTGGCCGGGGGCGAAGACCTTCGCCTTGATGAAGTCGCCGACGGCCGGGCTTGCCGACGTAGCTCGCCTTCGACGGGGTCGACTCCGCCCAGGACGTCGCGGGCGATCGCGTGGTGGACCTGGGAGGCGAAGAGCTGGCCCATCATGTAGTTGTGGTAATAGGCCGGGGCGCTGACGATGTGGATCTTGCTCGCGTAATCCGGCGCGTTGCGGCCCTCGGGCCGACGGACCACCTGGTACTCCTCGACCAGGTCCCACCAGAGCGCGTTCAGGTCCTGGTCGGGGTCGTCGTAGATGGCCTTCTCGAACCGGAGCATGACCTGGCACCAGCGCGAGAAGATCAGGAGCTTGTCGCGCTGCATCTTCGAGCCCCGGCCTCGTCGAACGCCTCGGGGTCGGCGACGGTGACGCCCATCGCCAGCAGCCAGTCGGCGTCCTTGGAGAACCGCTCGAACATCATGGCCACGCCCTCGGTGGTCAGGATGTGCGCCTCGCCCCGCAGGACGTAGGGGACGCTCGCGGGATGTTCTTGCTGCTGTAGACCGAGTGGCCCAGCTCGTGGAGCATCGTGCCCATCCAGTATTCGTTGGGGACGATGTTCGCCAGGACGCGGACGTCGCCCTCGCGGTCGATGTCGGTGCAGAAGGCGTGCGGGCTCTTGCCCGGCTTCTCGTAGAGGTCGCTGCGGGCGATCACGTCGTCGATCGGCAGGCCGATGCCCGGCGTAGAAGTCGCGGCAGAGCTTGAGGATGTCGGCCTTGGCGTAGGGCGAGTCGAGGTCGGCGTCGAAGACGGCCGGCGGCTTCCTGGAAGAACGGGTCGTGGTAGTGCCAGGGGCGCAGGTCCGCCGACGCCGACGCCGCATCTGCTCGGCGAGCTTGGCGTCGATCTCGCGCCTTGGCGGCGAGGAACGGCTCGCGGGTCAGCGTGTCGAGTTCGTCGAAGAGCTTGAGGACCTGCTCCTGGTCCTGCTCGTTGAGATAGAGCTGCATGCGCGTGGAAGTTGGGGAACCCCAGCTTCGTGCGCCGCCTCGTTGCGGAGCTTGACCAGCGCCTTGAGGTCGGCCTCGACGACCGGGCCGACCGCCTTGCTCGCCTCCCAGACGGCCTTGCGCTCGGCCGAGTCCTTCGATTCCTTGAGGACCTTGCGCACCTCGCTGTCGGTCATCTCCTCGCCGTCGACCTTGGCGCGATAGACGTTGAACGCCTTCTCGATGGCGTTGGCCTTGGCGGTGATCTTGCTGGAGCAGCGTCGGGATCGACCTGCTTCTCGAGGTAGACCAGGTAGAGCACGTCGACCTGACGGGCGAGCGAGCGGATCGCCGATCGGGCCTTCCTTGATCGCCTTGAGCCGGGCGAACCGATCGCGGTCGGCGAGGGCGGCGTCGAGGCGGTTCTGCGACTCCTCCTTGGCCTCGAAATCCTCGTCCTTGCCGGAGATGTTGGCGTTCCACCACGCCAGTGCGGCGTCTCGCTCCAGGGGACGGACCGTCTTCTCGTGCTCCGCGATGAACGCCTGGGCTTCGTCATCGGCGACAGCTTTCGCGTCGGTTGCGGTGGACATGGTCGTCAAGGACCCCATCAGGGTGAACGTGCAGAGGATTGCCAGGGTGATTGGCCGGGCCATGGACGAATTGCCTCCTCGGTGCCGGGCGGGTCGGATCGGAGTTTCCACGATTGTCGCATGCGGACGGGGTGACGCAAAGACCATCATGGACGGTGGATCGGCGATAAAGCCGGACTCGCTCTTGACGTACGTCCCGATCGCTTTTTTAATAGGGTCATGCCGAAGTGGCGGAATTGGCAGACGCGCTAGGTTCAGGTCCTAGTGAGCTAACCATGCTCGTGCAGGTTCAAGTCCTGTCTTCGGCACTAAGCGGGGTAAGGGGTTGCGTCGAAAGCCGCAATCCCTTATTCTTGCGCCTGGGCCGGTTTGGTAGCATTTTGGTAGCAACATTGCGGTAGCATAGGAGCCGCAGTGATGGCCGGAGTCCAGGAACGGGGCGGAAGTTACCGCATCTATTTCCGCTATCAGGGCAAACAGGTCACCTTCCCGCTGGGAAAGGTCACCAAGCAAGAGGCCGATGCGAAGGCGGCCCAGGCTGAATACCTCCTCATGCGCCTCAAGCAGCGGCTGATCGAACTGCCGCCCGGCGTCCGCATCGCCGACTTTCTCCAGCACGACGGCAAAGCCCCCGTTGGTAGCGTTCCCGCTACCAAGCCGACGAAGCTCGGCGATCTTCGCGATCGATTCCTCTCCAGCCACGCGGGCGCCCACGAGAAGAACACGCTCTACACCGCACGCATCCACTTCGGCCACCTGGTCGCGACACTGGGGCGGAATTTCGACCTGCGGATGCTCGAGCTGGCCAACTTGCAGGGGCACATCGACCGCCGTTGTCCGAAAGTATCGCCCGCGACCGCGGGGAAGGAAATCGCCACTTTCCGCACCGCCTGGAACTGGGGCGTGCGGATGAAGCTGGTCTCCGGCCTGTGCCCGGTGAAAGGACTGGTCTATCCCAAGACGGACGAGAAGCCGCCGTTTCAGACGCGGGCCGAGATCAAGCGCCAGCTCGACGGCTTGACCGAAGCCAAACGCGACGAGCTCTGGGAGTCCCTCTACCTGACCCTGCCCGAGATCGCAGCCTTCCTGGCTGATGTGAGGGAATCGGCGGGCCATCCATGGATCTACCCGATGGTGGCGACGGCCGCGCACGCCGGGCTCCGCCGGAGCGAGCTGGTCCGGGCACTGAAGTCCGACGTCGATTTCGAGGGCATGATCCTGACGGTACGGGAGAGAAAGCGCGCCAAGGGCAAGCGGACGACCCGGCGCGTGCCGCTCTCGACTGTGCTGGCCGCGATCCTGCGGGAATGGATGGAAGGCCATCCCGGCGGCCCGTTTTTGTTCGCCCAGCCCGAGGAGGTCTTCCGCTCAAAGAAGCGGAGCCGCACCACGGGACATCGGAATGGAGCGGGGCGTCCCACGTCCGTCAAGGGCCGCCTGGCGAGCGTGAAGAACCGGGAGCGGCCGGGCATCCTGCCGCTGACCGTCGATGAGGCTACCAAGCACTTCCGCAGAGCGATCGATGCCGGACGATGGTCCGTCATTCCGGGATTGCATTGCTTACGTCATAGTTTCGTCTCGGCGTGTGCCTCGAAGGGCGTTGACCTGCGGATGCTCCAGGAATGGTGCGGCCACATGAGCCCGGAGATGCAGAGGCGATACATGCACCTCTATCCGAGCGTCCAAGCCGAGGCGCTGAGAAGCGTTTTCGGGTAGATGCGAAGCACGTTACCTCGAAGTCGCCGGGCCTGACCGATGGAGGTGGGCGTAGCAGCAAACGCAACGATGCGCGGCGCTACGCCCTCTTGAACTGCGGCAGCAGGCCATCCCTTCGGTAACGGAGAAGTTCCGCGTGCGAGACGACCCAGGCGGGATGCGGCCCTCTGCCGGATTGCCGTTTCACCGCCTGGATGCGTCCCAGCCTTGCCCATTCTCGGCAGGTAAAGCTGGCCTTGCCGACCAGGCGGGCAAATTCCTCGATCTCGTAATAGTCCTTGATCGTCGCGCGATCGATCAGGGCGGCGAGCATTTGTTCGATACGTTCGAGGCGTTCGTCGATGGTTGGCTTATCTCCCGCCTCCTGACTGCCGATCACGATATAGCTCCCTCGTCAAATTCAAGTATGCATTTGCTTAAGTCTAAAAGTCTAACCGTTCCCCAATCCCCCATGCCGTTGCCGCAGCAGGTCCATCAAGTCGAAGGGCGGCAATTCCAGCGCTGGCGTATGGTTCTTCAACGCGATTCGTGGCGGCTCGACTTCCGGCCGCAGACGCCTGGCGTGGTTGAAGTACGTGGCCCGGCACCCGCCGCCCTGCGCGACGAACGCTTTCACCCGGTCTTCCTCGGTGGCATACGAAGGATCGGCCAGCAGCCGGGCGACGAGCAGCCGGGAGCCGGATAGCCACCGTCCCAGGAGCTGCCCGCGCCAGTCCATGGCCGCTGCCTTCAGCTCCCAGGCCGCACGGTAGAGGCGCATCGACGGCCGCTCGATCAGATGCAGCCGCGCCCCGATCCAGTCGAAGATCTCCTGGTCCCAGAACCAGGCCGACGTGCGGGTGTGGACCTCAAGCACCGTCGGCTCGAAGTGCAGCAGATGGCCCCTGTCTTCCAGGGCCGTCACGTGGACGTTGAGTGCCTTCCAGGCGTTGGCGATGATGAAAACCTGGCTCGTCGTCGTGAATCGCCGGGGAATGTTTTCCCGGACCAGGACCGGGGTCGAGCTCTCCCAGGAAACGGTCTTTCGGCGCTCGGTCTGGCAGAGGCTCTTGAGCAGCCGCACGGCGGCGCGATCGGCGTAGAGCGAATCCACATCGTCGATGACGACCGGCTCGTCGCGGTGTTCCCACAGCCGCATGTAGATGCCCAGCGCCGTCGCATGGCCTTCGATCCAGCAGGCATCCGGCAAGACGTCACGGACGACGCGGCTCTTTTGCAGGCCGGGCGCTCCCACGAGAACGATCAGGTTGAACGATCCGGCTCCAAATGCCTGCACGTAGGGGTCCAGGCCGCCATACGTCGTGATCCGCACTGCCCCTTCCGATGGCCGCTCCGGTTTCATGAATCACCATGCGCCTGTATGTTTTGCGTCGATGCTGTTGATGTTTGCCAACGATCCAACCTCTCAAGCGTCACCGCTACCTCCTGGCAAGGCAGACGGTGTGCGCGCGTTCACCGGAAACAGCCACGCCAAGCAGTATGGCCGCGATGAACCAGAAATGGATCATCGCTCATGTCCTTTCGCTTTGTCACGCACACGATGTTCGCCCGCGTCGGCCGCGTCGGAAAGCTGACGCTCGAAGGACGATTGCTCCGGCTTCGCATTGACCGCCGTCGAGGCGATTTCCTGATTGGCCAGCGATTCTCGCGGGAAAGGGTCGCGCACCGCCTCATGCATGACGCGGGCCTGATCCTCGAAGGTTAGACCCCGCTCCATGTATTTATCCCAATCGACGTAATCCTCGACCAGCACCTCACGGTCGGTTACGGGCAAGTCATGGAACGGGAGGCCACCGTCGCCGCGCGTGTAATTCCATCCGGCGACCTGCTCCTCCAGCTCGACGTAGGTATCACGCTTAATGCGGTCGAGCTCGGCGGCCAATTCCTTGCGGGATTCGCCGTCGATCGAGAGCTTTGGGGAGCGTTCCATTTCTGTAGGCTCACGCGGCGATCCCCACGTCGTTTGTAAGTGCTTGCCTCTCAAGATGGTTCCATCGCCCGGCCTTGTAGTACGATCGCAATAAGAGGACGGCCTCCGCACTCGTCTTATGCCAGTAGATGCTCGGCCCCTTCAACCGCAGGTTCACCACACGGCGAATCGCACTCTCGATCGCACCACTGCCGATCGGCAACTTCAACCCCGCCACCCGCGCGTAGTCCATCCGACCTTTGCCGATGTTCCGTTTGAAGTAGTCTCGCTCCCGTCTCAATGCCTGGCCGGGGCGGGAACCACACGCGGTATCGATCGCGGCTTGCACCTCCTCGACCTTTCCTTTGAGTAGGTCTCGCCGCTGGCGACCGATCCACGCTTGACGCTCCGACGCCGTCCAGCGGCGCTGTAAGGCCGCGATCTTGCCCAGATGCTCCACCGCATGATAGAAGTCCACTAACTCGCTGACCTGTTCCGGTTTGACCCCCAACCGCCGCAGCAGCGCCCCGACCCGATTCCAGATCCAACGGGCCCCATCGGCGACGAACAGGACCTGGTCCGCTGTGGTGATCTGCAATTCGCGCAGATAGAACTCCATCAATTTGAAGATCGCGTCGGGACCGCCCAGGGTCCCATCGATGACCGCGAGGAAGTCCCGGTCCATCTCCCCCTTCTCATCGACCACGTAGATGATCAGCAATTTCGGCTCGCGCCAGTCGGTGCGATAGCGGTTGCGCCCCTTGGCCGTCTTGGGACCGCGCTTGGTCGTGCGAATCCGAATCCGACCGCCGTCGGTGGAGAGGACGGCGCGACGGCCCGCGACGCTCTCTCCCCAGTTCAAGTTCCCCCCGCGCTGAGCGGCACGGGCCCGCATGGCGAACCGATAAGCGATCGCCCGAATGGTCTTGAGGTCCAGCGGTTGCCCGCGATCGGATAGGACCCGCTCGACTTCTTCCAACGAACCGAGCATCGCCACCAACTTGCTGACCTCCGAGGAGATCGCCGCCGTGCAGCGGTCATGCACGCCCCAGATCAGGAGCATCGGGTACATCCCTTTACCGGCCTTGCCGCGTTCGCAGTTGCGACTGAAGTAGGGCGCCGGACGATGATCGGGCCGCACGCGGTCCGAAGCGTGACATCGCGTCGGCCTTGATCCTTGATCGTGTGGCCCGCCCCTTGAGCGAAGGAGCGGGCCTGGCGGCGGTTCTCCGAATCGTCGAGGGCGGCTTGCGTCGCCTCGGCCACGAGGAGGGCCGCCAGTTGGTTGGTCAGTGCCGCGATCGCACGCTCCAAGGACTCGAAGTCTTTGGCCGTACGGATCACGCGCCCATCGCGGCGTTTGGTCTCGATCTGCTGCTGGACATCCCGGATCTCGGCCCGAATCTCCGCAAGACGATCGCGCGGTTGCTCCGCAGTCTTCTCGGCCTTTCGCCTTGGGCCGGGTTTGCACTTGCACATGGTCGTTCCCCTTGCCACGGGTGTAGGAAAACGACGATTATTGGCGAGGGTGTAGGAGAAGAGAAACCCCCTCCACGGCACCGATTCTTTCGGAATGCTCCCGAGCTTTGCCATCCAGCCGTCCTTGGACGGCGCCTGTTCGGAGATAACTTCAGAATCACCGCTCTCTCGGCGATCAATATGCTCTTTCAGCTCTTCAACCGTCATCCCAGCGCTTTCCGCCAGATCACGAAAATACCTATCCTCTGGCTGCTCCAGATGCTGTACTGGTTCGACGCCCTCCCTGACGCGCTGTTCGTAGGTCGCCGCGTCATCCTCGCCGTAATCGCGCACGCGGGCGGCGTGCTCATCCCGCTGGATTTCCTCGGCCAGCGCTTTTACTTCGTGGGCGGTCAGGTTCGATTCGCCGAGGGCTGGATCTTTGACACCCGCCGCGTCCGCTGCCGGGGCCTCCGGTTTCTCGCGCCCCAGCAAGCTGTCCCACGATGTATAAAACTCGATATCCTTGTGCGGGTTGCTCGGGGCAGCGCGCACAAGCTCCGTCAGCTTTGCGCCGTGTCCCATGGCGGCGTCAAGCACCGATGGTGCTATCTCGTCGTTGCGGATCGGATAATAGAGCGATTCGTAGTGCTGCTGGGAATCCAGGCCAAAATCGACGATAGCGCCGCTCCTCGGCCAACCATCCATCATGACGCACTGCATCAGGTTGCGCGTCGTATCGCGCACCTTCGTCATTTGCTCCTCGAACTCACCGGCTTTGTCGGCATTGGCGACGGCCCGCTCATAATTTGCCATGTCGAAAAGCCGCCGGCCGGGCCGCTCGTCGATCCCGGCGTCGTCCTCCTGGGCGAGGTCATCGTAAACCGCATTGAGATCCTCGCGGGTAATCCTGCTGAAATCGATCTCGCGCAAGCACGACTTCCTTTGCCTGCCCGCCAACGTCGCGCCAGTCAACATCCAATTCCAGCACGCTCAACTTGTCAGGTTCCGGCAGGCGCTTCCATTCTTCAGACACGCCGGTATCCCAGGGACCCAGATCCTCGATGCTGAAATCGTAGCGGTCCGGCACGAGCTTGATGTGTCCAATCTGCCGCTCCACACGCGCCAGCGGTGTTTCCTCCGGACCCGGGCGCGCCGGCTGTCCCGGTTCAGACGACCAGTTGAAGCCATCTTCGGCGGGCGTGTTCAGCTCGGCGGGCGATGGTGGCTCGTGTTCAGCAATTCGATCGGATGCGTGATCACCGGCAGGGTCCGTTGATCGGTCTTTTTCGGACATGGAGTCCTCCTGATTGATAATCGCGGGTCAATTCGGACTCGGCTGAAACCAGCCTTCATCCAGGTCGTCCTTGACCAGGTACATGGCATCGAGGACCAGGCACAAAATGCGCGCATACAATTGCGCTTTGCCGCCCGGGTAGTCGCCGGCAAGCAGGTTGACAATTGCCGCCGCAACTTCGGCACTTCTCACATAGCGAGGCCCTTCTTCGATCATGGCGGTCCCTCACATGTCTAGCCAGCGATGCAAGCCGTTCCACGAACACCTCGCACGCCCATCGGATCATCATGCTGACGTCGTGCAGGAAGCGAAGCCGGAACATTCCAATGAAATAGGCCGCGGGGATGATCGCGCCCAATATAAAAGCACATCCATATTATCGCCTCCGATTTGCCCAGTATTCGATGAGCTTGAAGTGTTCATTGACTGTCTTGTCATGCGGGTATATCTGCCACACCCCATCCTCGAGGTCTTCCTTCAAGCCCTTAGCGTCAAGCTTGTTGTTTTCGACTTTCATGAGCATGGTGATGTATACGTCATACGTCATCGCCTTGCCGAACCGCTTCATGTCCTTGTCATGGACGCTGATGGTTACCTTCTTCAGTACGCCCCTGGTTGCCTCCGTGATATCGCCTTCATACACGCTCTTCACGAGGTAGCGGTCACGGATTTCCTGACGGGTCACGGCAAATTTCGTCCCGTCCTTCTGCTCGACCTCGTAAAATGGCTCCTTCCGGGCGCTCTGATACCACCGGTCGAACTCGGCTTTTTTCTGGAACTCGATGGAATCCCTGCGGGCAAGCTCCTCCTTAATGGCCGACGACTCCTTTTGTGCCCCGAAGAGGGATTGCAGGATGCCCTTTTTCTGCTCCTGTTCGGCGGCGAGTTTCTGCTGTTCGGCTACGAGCTGGGCACGCAGGGCATCGGTGGAGCGGGTGTCAATGACGACCTTTTCGACGACCACCGGCTTTTCGATCGTCCTCACCTCAACCTTCGTCGGCGCGGTGACGTAGCGCACCGCCCACGCGCAGACGACGATGGCGCCGATGCCGATCAGAACCTTGATGTTGCCAAACTGGTCGATCAGTTTTCGGATGATCCCCAGAACGATCCCGATCCCCACGCAGAACAGGGCGATGCCGCCCAGGTTGGGGGTGAGAAACTCCCACGCCCCGCCGATCAGATTGTCGAAGAACCCGCCCATGACGTATCTCCCGATGAAAAAAACAGGTTGAAAAACTAACGTGACATCCCTTGCTCTTGATCACGGTCCTGTCCGCCGCGGTTGGCGGCGACCCGGTCGAGCATCTCTGAGTAGCTCAATCCCATTTCCTGGGTGACAATCTGCGGCGTTGCGTTGCCGAACGCGCCCATTTCCTCCATCGGCCTGATGTTGCTGTCGGGGAATGCCGCCAGCGCCTGCGTCAGCTCATGACCGCCCAGGCGCAACATCGCCATCGCGTGGCCTTCCCCGATCTTGTGTGCCTCGGGCTTGGGCGCGTCATGCGATGCCGCCGGAGTTGCTGCCATGTCCCGCTGTGCATGTCTGATCACGGCGTTCTGAATCTCTGCGTCTCTTGCCATTGCAATCTCCTCGTAAAGACCGGAAGCTGATTAGCTGTTCCATCCATCTCCGCCTCTTGCCAGATCCGCCCACCGCTCCGCCTCGATCCGTTTGTCATGCACGGATCGCTTTTCGGCGCTATCGCGGCCAGCTCGACCATGAAAAGCAAACACATCGCTGTGCCGGCACCGATCACGAACTGCCCGAGCCGTACCGAATACGCCATCAGGTACAATCCCGCGAAGAAGACGATGAACGGCTCGACGAGCCGCCCTTTCTTCTCCGTGTTGACAAAAGGCAGCAAGCATGCGAGCCACGGGAAGCCCCGATAGGTGCTATGCTGGTACTTATCCGGTGTGCATGCCCGGTAGGTGACACACAGGAGCCATGCCGGGATATATAGGAGAATATGCGGACATTCGCCGAATACCGAATAGCCGAACATCAGGAACAACGTGTAGATGAAGGGCGATTGACCGCGGGTGCCTAGCCCGCTGTGAATCAGCGGGATAAGGACGCCCGTGTAAATGGTGACGAGGTTGTATAGGGGATCGAACATGGCACGCGGATTCGTCTCCCGTACCGGCTTATCCTGTGGCGGTTGGGGCATGAGCGCACTCTCCAATCTGCGGCGCGGAGCCGCTGGAAAAAGAACGGCGGAAACGGCGCGCGTCCGGCGAGGCGTCGTCGACGCTGCGGATCGCGCATCCACTTGTTATCAGGCTCCCGCCTGCATTCCGGCCGGAATGCAGGCGGGAGCGCCGGGAGTTGCTAACGTTGCTTGAAGGGAACAAACAGATAGTTCGAGCCGTTGGCAAAGCTCGCACCCGAACGCATCACTATCGCATCGGCCACGTATTTATGTATTTTCCCTCCTGTCCTGAGACCATGCATGAAATACTTCGGCTCCAGGACCGGCTCGACATGCTCGCTGAATCCGAAGCTGCCGGTCCCCTGGCCAAAGACGATGTCTCCCATCGACGCGTTCCCCCCACTGTGTGAGTAGTTTCCCCGCGTTTTCACCTCATTTCCGAGTAGCTTACTCAGCCATTCGGCGGTGCCGGCGTCGCCTATGGCGTGAGCGATCTTGGTGGAAAAGCACCCGAGCAGGACTTCGGCCTGGCTCTTGCCGCGCTGGCCCGGCATCGCGGCGTGAAAACTATTCATGCTTTGCGCGAGGAACACGGTGGCTCCCCCGAATTTCCGCGATTCCGTCAGATAGGAACTGTCCGCGCTGTTGACGATTTTGCCTGCTTCGTCCGCCCAGATGATGATCGGGTTCTTCCATTGGTCGGGAAGGCGGCGCAGGACATGGCGTTGGGTCGCATATTTCAGGACATTCAGTACGAATGCACCCGATGTTCCGTGCTCGCCGACCGACATATCGGCAAAGATCCATTTGCCCTGATCCATGACCTCCAGCGTGATCGTGGTCTCTCCCGACAGGAGCGAGCGGGCCTGGCCGGAGTTGAACACATGCAGGATGCCCGATACGGACGCTTCGATCGAGCTTCGTGTCTTGTCCGACATTGAAGGCCATTGTATTAGCCAGCGATCCCAGGCTAGCTGGAAGTCCCCCTGTTCGATTGGAGTTTTCTCCTTTGCAAAAGCTTTGGCGAAAGACTGGCCGTGATACCCCTCTTTCCATGACTGTTCCTTCACTTGCGCCGGGTTCTGGGCTGCGGTGATGATGAATCTATGAATGCTTGGGATCGACACGCTTCCCTCCGCCTGCCGCACGATTTCCACGGCGGTTTCGAGGGTGACCTTGGCCTGGATCGGCCAGAACTTATCCGATTCGCCGCCGCCCCCCCGTGAATCATCGTTGTCCAGCGATTCCCCAACAGTGGTGATCGCCTTGGCGATCTCGCGGGAATCGCTGCCAAGCTTGGCAAGGAAATTCACGAAGTTGAACTTGTGCGGATGGGCCGGCCCGAACGGAATTAAGTCCTTCGATCGTCTCTTGCGCGAACACCTCCTTCCACATGGCGAAATCCGTTGACGCAGCCGCGAGAATCAATCCTCCGCTGCCGGGATAGGCAACGAGACTCTCGCCGATGAGCTTTCCAGACGAAGAGGTTTTTCCAGAGCCCGGGCGTCCCAGGATGCAGCAGCCGCCGTCCAGCAAATTCCGCATGCTATAAGGATCGCGCTTGGTCCATCGATGCAGCGGATCATCAAGCCGTCTGCGGGCGCGTATGCGAAAAAACGTGGCTATTACTCCTTTCTATGTCGGTGCGCAGGCCATCGTCTCCGCCTCGGCCACTAACGCCATCAACGCGAGCAGGGACGGCGACTGCGGCGCCTTGGGAATCAAATCAAGCCTCACTTGCCCTGACGGGCAGTGCTTTCCCGAGCCGGTGCATCCGCACGGGGGGTATTCGGGCTTGGGGTCACGGTTCGGCTTGTTCATTGGGCACCTCCGGCAGCCGAGGCCCGGTCTTTCCAGACCTTCTGCGCCGTCGAGACGTTGAGCCCCTGGTCCTTGGCGCTGCGGATCGCCTTCGTCGCTTCCTTGAGAATGTTTTCGGCGTCCTCCAGGTCGATCGCTTCCCCGGAGATGGTCACCGTGCCGGTCGCTGTGTCGGTCGCCAGCGGAATCCTGATCTGTTTGGCCGTCCGCACTGTGGGCGCGCCATTGCCCGCGACGTTGCCGTTGCGCCGCTTGCGGCTCTCCCTGGCGACTTCATCGCGCGATGCCCCACCGAGCGCCAGTTCAAGCGGAACGTGCTGCTCGCTGGCAGGAAGGAGCGAGATGTTGTAGCGGTCCCCGATGCCGATTCGGCCTTCCTTGAAAGCGTCTTCGACGGCAGGGATTGGTTCCGCCGCGGGCATCATTTTCGTGACCATCGACGGGTCCATGTTCAGATACTCGGCCAGCCGTTTCCGGGACCAGTCAGGGTGCGCAGCGGCTAGGCGTTCATTGCTTCCGCGCACTCATAGTCGCTCAACCCCTTCCGGTGGACGGCGGAAAGCAGCCCGATTTCCACGAGCTGGTCGTCGGCATAATCCTGGTCAGTTACGAAGACCTCGACTTCTTTCATGCCGAGGAGTTCCAGCCCTTTCAACCGGCGGTGACCGTCGGCGACGGTGTAATCGGGCCGCACGATTATCGGGTGAATCGGCTGCGTGAGCCATGACTTTGCCAGCGCGATCAGTTCGGCATCGGTGCCGAGATCGAGGCGGATGGATTGGAGCTTGAGGGCCGTCACGAGCACGACGGCGAAGACGCCTTTCATCGGTAGAGCCTCCGATTCTGGGTAACACGTAATTGGTCCGAGTGGTGACAGACGACGCGGTCCGCTGGACGAAACCGCGGGTTCAAATCATGGAGAGGCGAGGGGTGCGGCGGCCCCGGAGCAGGGACCGCCGCCGGTCATTTCGCTAACTTTCGCGTCACGGCCCAGATGCCAAGGCCGACGAAAAAGCAGATGGTTCCGCTAATCATGGGTTCATCCGTTCACGTTGCGGTCAGCAATTAAATAGATGATCACGTCTGTATTTAAGAGAAATGATCACGTTTTGATCCGTAAGGCCGACTACTTCTTGAACCACGGCGCCTCCGACAGCTTCTTGACGAGCAGACCCTCACGGACCATCACCGACCACAGACCCAGGACTGCGAAAAACGCCTCCATCTGAAATACCTCCGGGCTTAAGCCCTGTTGAGAAACCAATCAGCCATAAGAACCGTTGTTGTTGGGATGAAACGCACCCCCGGCTGGTTACAAATCGCAGGCGTACAGTGACCAGGCCCAGCCGACGCACCCGGCGGTTACGCAGTGAAAACGGCATGGAAGGCACTTGTTATGATCCCGAGTCAACGAGGCGAAGCGGCGGGCAAGGCTCCGTTGACGGTCAATAAACGTAGCCGTACGGATAGAACTCGAAGTAAGGAAAGTCGCGGCTTTGCACGGCCTTCGATGACTCGGCCGGACCGGGCGACACCAGCCCTTCATCCAGTTCGCGCTCGCGGACACGATGCGCCAATAGTGTCTCCGATTGGACGCCGCCGATGGCTTCACTCATCTTCCTGGTGCTGATCATTTCGCTGGTCATGCCTTCGCTCTCCTGCTAAATCACGTGAAGATTCAAGGGTCGGGACTCCGCGTTGCGCGGGGCTTCCACGCGGCGCCGCACTGGCGGGTACAACGAACTTCAGGGATCGAGCCCATCCGTGGGCTCACGGGTCACCAGGCTAATTGCTGGCGGCAATAAGGCTCCAGCATTTCGGACAGAGGCGCGAGTGCCCGAAGGCGAGCAGCCCTCCCATCCTGGCCAGTGCGTTGCGGATGTTCGGAGCGAGAGACGAATTGTGCGTAGCTACCCGCGTGAAGGCGTTCATGATCCCGTAGGCAGTATTCTCGCTCCCTTCATCGGCGTGGGCTTGCCTGAGTAGCGGCATCAGACGATCGGGCGACAGCCGCGACCGGCGAAGCCAGTTGGGGGCCAGATGCTCAAGGTCCGCCGCCTCCGTCGTCAGCCGGCTTAAGCCATCCATACGGGCATTCAGCCGGTCAAGAGCATCCTTCGCGAGACGCTGGATCTGGTCCCTCTGCTGCTGTCGTGCCCCGGGGTGATTCACGCTAAGCCGCCGGGTCCGATGGACACGCCGCGGCTTCACGCATTCACTGATGGTTGCCCCATTTAGACAAAACAGCCGATGGAGGTGCCCATCGACCCTCGTTGCGGACTCACCCGTGAGGGAATGAAACACGCTGACGCCTGCATACACCACGTCACCGGGTCGTACCTCTCTCTCGGCGCGTTGGGTGACCAGGTCGAACCGGACTGAATCCTCCCCGAATGCGAGGCCGGTGATTTCGAGTTCGTCCTCCCGTCCGCCCATGCCGTCGAGCACAGCCTCCATGACATCCGTGCCGGGCAGGCGGACCAAGTCCGGCCTGCCGATGCTATTGACTTCCTGCCCCTGAACGTAGAGGGCGATGGAGTTGCCGCCCTTGATACCGCCGTTCAGGTGGTGCCGAAGCAAGGGCGTGGACATCGGAGTCGGAAGGGAACGGAGATAGGCTGCCGGTACCTGCGACTCGTGCTGGAAGCGATCGCACAATTGCGCGAACGCTTTGCCGCTGAGATGCAACCGCTCCCCGGCGGCGTAAAGCCCGTCATCCTCAACTGTCAATTGGCCCACGGCCACGACTTGCTCGGCGAGCTTCGAGTCTTCAGCCCGCATCTTTGCGAGTCCTTCAACGAAGTTCACTGGATCGCTCCTCTGGCTCTATTCGTGACACGAATAAGGGGAAAAACCTCCACCGTCTCGCCGACCTATGCAATGGCACGGATAGTCGTCCGGAAGCCAGGTTCTGGCATCCGGCCGCCGACCGGCAAGCGTGGAGATAGCGGGGCCGCTGGCAGGCCCTTCGGCCTGTCGTAGCGTACGCACTTGATATCAGCGGCAATGGCAGGGAAAGGCGGAATCTCATCCGTGAGAGGGATAAGCCCCGGCCGCATCGCAGTGGCCGGGGATGGTCAAAGGCGGAAAGGGACGCCCGGCTCGACGGGCGGGCCGGGCGAAACCCTCGCCTTGACACGGGTTTGCTTAATCGCGGTGCGAGCCGATGCCAAAAACGAATTTTAGGATCAGCATCAGTAAATACGCGGCACTTTTCATGTCGAAGTCCTTCAAGCGGAAAAACTGAAACACGGGTCTGATGCCGGACGCCACGAGCGCCGGGCATCACGTGGAGAAAGCGGGGTCACTGGCAGGCCCTTCGGCCTGTCGTAGCTAAGCATCTCGTGTCGGCGGCGATGGCTGGGACAGGCAGAATTCCGTCAGGGAGTGCTGAAATCCCCCGGCCGCGTCGCTACGGCCGGGGACGGTCAGGCAACGCTAAGCCCGACTCGACAGGCGACCCAGGTGACGCGTTGCCTTGACGTGGCACGGTTGATCAAAAGTCATACTCGTGGCCAATGACGTTATTGCGAAGCCATTGCATCAGACTTTCGAGCCATTTCATCGATTCATCTCCTTTTGCCGGATGAACGAAGGGCGCACGGCCCGGCCTACCGACACGCGGCGTCAGGAAAAGGGATTTGCGGCGTGAGAGAGGTCTGCACGCCGACCGGCAGACGTGGATGTAGCGGGGCCGCTGGCAGGCTCTTCGACCTGTCGTGGCTTCAACGGCCTCATCGACAACGCATCGGCCTAGCGGGCCACGTTTACCACGCGGCGGCATCTCTCACCGTCGCAGGGACATGTCATTGAAAAGGGAGCCTGCCGCCGATGGTGCGTCGATGGCGTCTAAACCGCGACGGCAGGCTCCCTTAGTTCAAGTTTCGCGATTTGAGAGCGTACCACGAGCGGTCCTGCGGTTGAAATTCCCGCCGGTTGATCGTTCTCGATGTCGTGCGTGGCCCGGGAATTCTCGGCGGAAGGCTGGATCACCCCGTGCGACTGAGAAGCTCGGTGAGTTGGGAAAGCCAGGCTTTCAGCGATATCGGGTCCGTCAGCAATCCCTCGATTTTCTCCTCGTAACTCAGCCGCCTCAGGGTCGTCAACATGTCCGCGAACGACGGTTCGGCCTTCTTCGGATACCAGGGCCGGACGGGGAAACGCACCGATTCATGACCGGTCCGATGGAACCAAACCACCACGAGGCTGTAGATGAACATCGCCATCGGTGCGGTCCGCTCGACGGCCTTGGGGAGGCGATTCGCCGGATCCTCCAATCCCAAGAATTGCTTGCAATACTCGAATGTGCATTCGGTCGCCCAACGGTGGGCATAGGCCGACAGGATCTCACGCGCCGTCCATTCGCGTTTCGTACTGTAGAACATCTGATCCGGACGCTTCCCCTCCGTGTCGCGCACCAGGACGATCGTCAGCAGTCGGTCCCCGCCCGATTTGTAGTAGAGGGCTTGCATCGTCTTGACCTCCAGGGCGGCATGCAAGCCGAACTGGTCGAAGACGAGTTGCGTCCAGGGCCGGTTCGAGTCGTCCGCCCACTCGGTCATGCCCGGCAGGCGATCTCCTTTCTTGCGCGGCCGTCCTTTGGTCCTCGGGGCCTTGGGGGGCGCCGGTCGGTAGAGCGCGGCCTTGGGATGGACACGGCTGATGAGATGGACGTTGGTCGGCAGATGCGAGAGGATGCTCTGACCGCCGTAGGCGCTGTCGCCGAGGACGAGGATCTCATGATCGGCGAACCAGCGGGCCACCAGATGGATCAACTCCAGGGCCAATTCCGGTCGGGTGCGATGATCGGAATTCGTCTCGGCCTTGGCCTTCGTCTTGGGAGCGGCCTTGGCTTTCGCCTCGGGAGCGGCCGCGGCCTTCGTCTTGGCCTTGGGAGCGGCCTTCGTCTTGGCCTTGGGAGCGGCCTTCGTCTTGGCCTTGGGAGCGGCCTTCGTCTTGGCCTTGGGAGCGGCCTTCGTCTTGGCCTTGGGAGCGGCCTTGGCCTTGGAGGATTCCTCGCGGCTTTTCTTTCCCTTGGTGAGTCCCTGGCGGTTGATGTATAGCCGCGCGGCGATGGGTAAGGCGAAGACCTTGGTGGGCGCCCAGGAGGGGTGAACAATAATCACACAGAGCACAACCCAGTCGTGTCCCCAACTGACCAATCTCTTGGAGCGACTCGAGATGAGCGGGTCGTAATGCATGCCGACGCCGTAGAGGGTCAAGCCGCGCTTGCGACAGAGGGTGTCATCCACGGTGAAGATCAGGAGGGCGCCGGGGGCGAGGATGGTCAGGACCAGCTTGGTCAAGGCCAGGGAGAAGGCATCGATGTCCCAGGCGGCATGGCTAAAGAAGCGATGGAACCGCGACCAATGTCCGTTGCCGACATTGCCGCTGGAGAAGATGACTTCGGTGATGAATCGGTGCCGCTGGGAGAGGACCCATCCGGCAAGGATGGCAACGAAGGTCCGATAGGTGGGGGCGGTGAAGACGGGGGCGAACTGCTGTAGCAGATCGACGAACGAGGCGGTAAGTTCCATGGGTCGGTTTCCTTGCCTTGGTGCCTTGTCGAGATCGGGTAACCTGGACAAGTAACCAATAAACCGCAAGGAAACCGACGTATCTTTCTGATCAGTAGCTGCCCCTCAAAAGTGCGAAACTTGAACTTAGATACCGACCGAAAATGCTTTGGCGACGGGTGAAAATGACATTCACTGAGTCTTTGCACAGGAATATCACGCTTCGAGTTCGGCAGACATGTACGATTGCCGCCGCAAGCGGTCCTTCGCATCGGCCACGTCCGGCCTGAAAGCCTCATACTCGGAGTAACGGCGGAGTTGGCGGACACTCTTGTTGCACAGCTCGGCAACCTCCGCGTCGGTCAGGTAAGGCTGCACGTATTTGACCGCCACGGCACATTGTGCCGCGTGAATGCGAAGCATCGCCATCAGGTGACGCAGCAACAGATTTCGCCGGGAACGTCGCAGTTTCCGGAGTTCTGCAATGGCGAGAGTGAGGGCAATGTCGTCATCAAGGCCGGGCGTCGTCCCCACCGCAAGTTCGGGTGGTGTGACCGGCGGACCCTCTAGAGGGGGAGGTGAAAGCGGATCGGGAACGGCGTCCCGCAGAGGGGTCGTGGTAGGCATGGTGAACTCCTTGTTGAAAACCAATAGCCGTCGCAGAGCTAGATAGCCCGGTGCAAGCACCGTCTACCGCAAATGAGCAAACAATTCTTTACTTATCGGTGAATTCGCGGTATGCTTACCGCATAACGCAAGCGAAAGCCGCGAGATGGAGCCGGAGCAGGATGCAGTTGAGGGGTCAGCGAAGCCGCCGGACCAAAGCGGACCCTGGTATCGCTGTGAGCCGTCGCAGCGGCCCTGGACGCAACGCACCAAAGGGCATGTGCAATACGTCCGCTATACCGGAAAGGGCTATGACGGCAAGGATCACATCTTTTTCAAATTCAACCTCCCTGCAGGCCAGCGGCTTGTAGGCCAGCCGGTCTTTGACATTCTTCAAGAGATGAAGCACTTGGACCGACCGACGGGTGGCCGGTGCCCAACCGGTCTCAAGAACGTGAAGGGGAGCCAATACCCCAAAGGAATGCTCTGGCAATTGCCAGATAATCCGGTTGGAAGAACTGCTGCCGATATCATGGATGCAAAACTCGGCGACCTCGCCCATAAGATGCAGGAGGACGAGGGTAAAGGCCGCTGAAAGCGGTCGTAAGGGGAAACGGCCGGTGATTCTCACCGTGAGAAAATCGCTGCCGCTTCCTAAATGCTGCGAGTATCTACAGTTTTATGCTTCTCGCATGGTTGGAATGCAAGTTAATTATTACTGAAAACGGGCTAAATCGGCCCATTTTGTCTTACCCTAACCTTCTAGATTGCCCAAATCATCGAGAATCCATGTCCATCGCCCGGCCGCAACGTGGCAACGGCCCGTACAGCAGCGGAAACCTTCTGGCCGTTTTTCCCCATGCCCAATGCTGAAACACGCTTGCTGACGCCCCCCAGGGCCGATTTCAGGCCCGTTTATTCGAATCTTCCGCCCTGACATCCGAAGCAAACCAAACGGCGGGAGGGTGGCAGGGGGCAGGCGTGCCATCGGCATGCACTGCAACTTCCACCGGCAGCCGAAATGTGATTGCATGCACTTCCCTCGTTGCCCGATTTCCGAATGGCGACCGGCTAAAGCCGCCTCAGGCCCGGCTGTCGCAGTTCCCGAAGCCATTTTGTAAGCCAAGCCCACCCGGTGATAGCGTGCTTGCGTGCATTCTGAATCCATGTTATATTCAGATATAACTTATAGGAATCGTATGCTTTTGACGACGCTACGCACTGTCGGCGGATCGGTGATGTTCGCCATCCCCAAGCCGATCCTCGAAGGGCTTGGCCTGTTGCCAAACACACAGGTCGGCCTGTCCGTATCTGAGGGCCGCCTGATCGTTGAGCCGCATCCCCGGCCGCGCTACACGCTGGCCGAGCTGATGGAGCAGTGCGACCTGTCGGCCCCGGTGACGGAGGAAGGCCAGGCTTGGCTTGACGCGGAGCCGGTCGGCCGCGAGATTCTCTGATGGATCGCGGCGACATCTACCATGTCGATCTCAATCCGGCGAAGGGACGTGAGCAGGCAGGCCCGCGATATGTCATCATCGTTTCGCCGCGTGAGTTCAACCGGCTGTCAACCGCGGTCAGGAATTGAGCCACTTTCGCGGCCAGAATTGAGCCACTTGCGTGGTTGCCGCGTGGAGCGACCGTGACGTGCTTTGGGGACGTGATGTCAGCGGAGGGGGGGAAGTACCAAGAGCCGGAGTCGGCGATGGCAGCCCGACTCCGGCTCCGATTGAGCTTCACTTCTTCGAGCGCTGGCCCGCCGAGGCTTGCTCCGCTCGGTGAGCCCGGTACGACTTGCCGTTGATCTTCAGGATGAGCGCTCCGTCCACGATCCGGTCCAGGAACGCCATCGCCAGCGGCGGATCACCCAGATACTCGCCCCAGGCCTCGAAATCGATGTTCGTCACCAACGCCGTCGAACGACCGCCCCGGACGTTGATCAGCTTGTACAACAAGCTCGCCGCCTGGGGCGATTCCTGCCGTTCCACTCGGTCGAAGCCGAACTCGTCGAGGATCACCAGGTCGAATCTCGCATAGGAGCGCAACCGTTGCGGCAACGTCTGGTCCGCCAGCGCCGCCGTCAGGACGTGCAGGATCGAGGCGCCGGTCTCATACCGCACCCGATGACCCAGCACACAGGCACGCTGGCCGATCGCCTGGATCAGGTGGCTCTTGCCCACGCCGCTCTGGCCCACCCACACCAGGTTCTGACGACGGCCGATGAACTCGGCCTCGGCCAACGTCTCGATCTGCACCCGATCGATCACCGGGGCATTGAACTGCCAGTCGAAGTCGGCCAACGTCCGGCTCTGCGCGAACCCGGCGGCGCGGATCCGTTGGGCTGTGCTCCGCTCGCGGCGGCCGTTGGCCTGCTCGTTGATCACCGCCCTCAAGAATTCCAGGTGCGACATCCCTCCGCTCTCGGCGCGCACCGACACGGCGTCGAGTTGCTCGGGGCGCAGGGGGATGCCCAGGACACGGAAGTCCTCAAGGATTTGTCGGCGCAGCTCCGTCGCCGTCGGCGGCGTCGGCGTCGGGCGCGGCGTGGGGGTCCTCATCGTCGTGCGGCTCCGATTCGCAGAGGTATTGGTAGACCGACGTCGGCCGAGGGGACACCAGGTCCTCACCCAGCCAGGGCGGGATCTGCCGCCGCTCTTCTTCGGCCAGCGCCTCCAGGATCGTTCGGGGGCGGGCCTGGACGCCGAGGATCCGCTCGACGGCCGCGTGCGAATACGCGCCGTAGCGCACCGCCCGCTCCAGGGCCGCGATCAGGTCGGACCGGGTGTAGGTCCCCAGCAGGGCCAGCACTCGCTGCGCCTGGTCCTTGCCGTAGCGCTGCGCCCGAAGCAAGCCACCCAGGAACTGACGACCCGGCTCGCCCAGCTCGGCGAACCGCTCCTCCAACTCCGCCTGCCGCCGTCGGGCATCCTCGCCGGGCCGGTGCTCCTTCGACACGACGCGTTGTCCCGTGACTTTGCTCGGCAGCAGCGCGTGTCGGGCGATCTCCTCGAGTTGGGGGCCGTAGACGATCAACTCGCGCTCGGTCAGCCGCACCGGCACCATGCTGCCGATGTGTCGCCACGGGACCGAGTAGCCGTTCTGGCCGTAAGTGATCAGGCCCTCGACGCCGACCGTGCGGTAGATCACCGGGGCGACGTCATAGGGTTGGGGCGGCAACGGGATCAAGTGAGGGATCTCTTCCTGATGCAACTGCGCCGGAGTCCGGCCGGCGGCGCGGAGCTCGCGGACGTCGGCGACCTGGGCCAGCCACCAGGCGGTGGTCTCATTGAGATGTTCCAGCGACGAGAAGGTGCGGCCGTTGAACAAGCTGGTCTCGACATAGGAGAAGGGCCGTTCCACCTTCCCCTTGGTCTGGGGCCGCCGCACCCGGCAGGCGATCGGCCGGAAGCCGTAGTGGGTGGCGAAGGCCAGGAACCGCGGGTTGTAGATCGGCACGCCATCGGCGTGGCCGCTGACCACGACTTTCATATTGTCATACAAGCAGGTGGCGGCCACGCCCCCCAGGTGCTCGAAGGCGCGGACGTGCTCGCGCAAGGTGGTCGTCAGTTCCTGGGCCTCGACGAAGCGGAGGTACTGCCGCCGCGAGTAGCCCAGGATGTAGCTGAACAGGTTGACGCGGCGCCGGCCTTCGCCGCTGAAGTCGAGGTCGTAGACGGCGTAATCCATCTGGGCCTGGAGACCCGGTGCCGTCTCGAAGCGGACGACCGGGACGGGCGCGGCCCGGGGTCGCATGGCGGCGAGCCGCTGGCGGACCACGGTATAGCCGCCGGTGAATCCCCGGTGCCGCAACTCTTCCAGGAGTCGCACGGCGGTCAGGTCGGGATAGCGAGTCAGCAGGTCCTTTATGACCGGCTCGTAAGGATCGAGCCGGCTGGGCCGCTTGCCGACGGTCGAGCCGTCACCGGTCCCGGCGCGTTGGGCCTGGACCTGCTCGAGCACGCCGCCGACGGTGTTGCGAGCCAGTCCCAGCTCGCGGGCGATCCGCCGGATCGAAGAGCCGGCTCGCCATCGACTGATGATCTCATTGCGTTGGGACTCGTTCATGGACAGAGAACTCCGCGATCAGGTCGTCGGTGAGGCCGGCGACGCGTCGGGCGTCGTCGGCCAGGCGGGCAAAGCCCGGGGTGAGGACCGAGCGATCGCAGGGTGTCAAGCCGGCGCGGCCCTGGTGGTGCAGCCAGGTCTCGATATGGCCCAGGCTGTCGAGGAGTCCGGCCAGGCGTCGCGCCACGCGGTTGCCCGCCCGAGAGAGCCGCGGGTCCCAGGCCCAGCCGGTCTGCTGCCGCGACTGCTGCAACGCCTGCCGGGGCCGGGCCAGGATATACTCCTGGTGCGAGCGGCCCGGTGCGGCACCGAGCAGGTTGACCACGCCGTCGAGCTCGGCGGCGGTCAGCTCATCGCGGTGGAATGCGTCCAGGACCTCGGCCTGGTTGCCGGCCGGCAACCGGACCAGCGCCCTCGCGGCGGTGGCCCCGAGTAGTCCCAGTCGCAGATCTTCGCGCGCGGCGTCGGCGAGCTTCTCGACCAGGGCGAGCCGGCGACAGACCCAGCTCTTGTGCCGTCCCAGCAGCTCGGCGACCTCGATTTGGGTCAGGCCGTCGTCGCGGACCAGGGCATGGACGATCCAGGCATCTTCCCACTCCTGAGTGCGGCGTCCGGTCTGGTTGAGCCCGTGGATGGCCGCCTTGGCGGCGCGTTCGTCGGCCTCCCAGGCCCGCGCACTGACCGTCTTCCAGCCGAGGGTGCCGGCGGCGGCCAGCCGCTTGAACCCGTCAAGGACCTGGTAGGTCTCATCGCGGAGACAGACGACCAGTGGGGAGAGCTGCCCATAGCGGCCCAGCGAGCGGACCATGGCGGCCTCGGCCTCGGGGTCGGGGAGGCGATAGCGGCGATAGTTCAGGCCCAGTCGGTCCACGGCCAGGCTTCGGAGATCGCCCGGGAGTGACAATGCCATGGGGCACCTCGGAACAGCCCGAGAATTCCGAGCGAGGAAACGGGGGACCGGAGAGCCCGGCCCACCCGCTCCCTCCTCGGTCCTGGGGGGTAAGAAGACGATAGAGTCGAGGAGACGGTATCCTCAATACGTGACGACATAACTGAGTGGGGTGGTGGGCCTCGGCGCGGCGGTCGGCATCGGGGCCGTCGGCCGCGGCGGCGCCTGAGCCTGAGCCGGGCTTCGCGCTGGCGGACGCGTCGTAACGCCTGTCGACACGAGCCCGAACAGAACTTCTGATCGGGGGATCGTGGAGAGGGGAGGAAGAGGACGTAGCAGCCGGGCCTGTGGCAAGGCAGGCCGGGCGATTTCTCGAGGATTTGGGCTGGGCGCTGGCCCACGGTGAGGTCGGGTCCGACTGGCGGTCGATCCGAGGTGGGCGGCGGCTCGGCTTCGACGGCCGCTGGCGGCGACGCGGCGTGAGTGAGGGAAGGGTCCGTCTCGGGAGGGTCCGATCGCTGCCGCCGCCGATCGCGATGGCGTCGGGACTGGTCACGGCGGCGTTGTTGGCCGTTGGCGGTGTCGCGATAGCGTTGACCGGCCCTCCAGCGGCGCCACCGCCGTGCGGCGTCCTGGCAGGCGGGGCTACAGTAACGGGCTTGAGGCCGGCGCGGCCGGAACCAGCGCTCGCACCCCTTGAGCAGGCAGCGGCGGCAATCGGGGTGCCAACGGTGCGAGTCGGAAGGTTGACCCGGCCGCAAGGCGCGGGGAGACTGGAAACGGCCCACGGGAGGTCTTGCTCCCGAGCGGTCCGGCGGCGGGAAGGTGGAACTTCCCGCCGCCCCTTTGCGCCGACAGTTTGGACGGCGGTGGTCGGCAGCCGAGCCGCACGCATCCTTCAGATTACTTGCACAGGCGCATGCTTGCCAGGGACGAAGCGACGGGAGAAGAGAGCCAAAGCCGCGATCGACCGCTCGCGGAATGGCTCAACTGGCTCTGCGATAATGGCTCAGTGTTTGGCCGCTGCTGACAGACCTTGGCCTTCTGGGCCGGATCGGGCGGCAGGTCGTCGTCCTGCTGTTGCCCGGCAGTGGGTTTATAGCGCTGTGACGGCTGTGCAGATTTATGCGTTTTCCCCGTGGTGCGTCCTTGCCCCATTTGGCGGCGAAGCGTTGCAGGTTCTCTTCGAGCAGGGCTTCGGCGTCGATGCCGTTGCCAATGAATGTCCGGCTGCCGAAATGATGGATGAACAGATCACGGGCGACGGCGAGTTCAAACCCGGCCTTGCGTGCCCGCAGGCCCAAATCGTCATCGTCGAAGAACCCCAGGCCGAACCTCTCGTCCAGCCCACCGATGGCGTTATAGACTGCACGCTTCATCATCAGGCAGAACCCCGACAGCTTGGGCACGGTTGACCATTCCCCGCGATGCTGGTCGCGCCACTGGCGGGCGAACGCCTCCATGTGTTCCATGTCCCGGTAAGGCACATGCTCGACCAGTTGCGGCGGGGTGACGTAATTGCTCATCGGCCCGGCCATGCCGATGGGCGGGCCGGAGTTTTTCATGTCGATCAAGGCGATGAGCTGGTCGAGCCAGCTATTGGTGACCACGGCGTCATTGTTCAGCAGCACCAGGTAATCACCCCGTGCCGCCTTCAATCCCTGGTTGATCGCGGCGGGAAAACCGAGGTTGGTCGCATTGGCGATAATCGTGACGGGCACTGGGGCCGCATCCTGAACACCGGCCAGGTACGCCGCCGTGTCGTCGGTCGAGCCGTTATCGATGACGATCAGCTCCCACGGCGGGCGGGTATAGGTGATCAAGGAGCGGATACAATGGCGGGTGAATTCCCGCTGGTTCCAGCATGGGACGATCACCGTGGCGAGGGCGGGTGTGCCGTTTGGCTTCATGAGGGAAAACCGTACAGCGTTGCAAGCCTGCGTGCAAGTTGGATTTTTCGTTGCTACGATTTACCCGGCGTCGCCTTGCGTGTCGGCGATGAAGTGCCCAAGCTGCTGCCAGAATCGATCGATCACCCGCAGGTAATCCCCGCGTGCCTGAGCGACCGTGGCCCGTGCCGCCGCAATCTGATCCGGGTCATTTCTCCAGGCGACGCCGTTGCTGGTAAAATCCTTTAGGGCAAAGCTCTCCGGGAAGTGGACGCTGGGCAGCAACACCGCCGGGCAGCCGCAGAGAATGGCCTCCATGATGAGAAACGTATCGTCGTAGGCATAGAACCGTTCGCTGTGCTGGAGGAGCCTGATCATGTCCGCGCGCGGCATCTGGCGGGTGATCTCGGTGCTGCCGCTGACATCGGCGGTGAGCGTGCCGCCTGCGATGCGGTGCTTGTGGGCATAGAAGCACGTTCCCCGGCGTTTTACGCCCGGCAACGGCACGAACTGCCGGGGATCGGCGGCCGGGCATGTCAGAATGTTCGCGGTGCCCGCCGAAAGGGCGATGCCCGTGGAATAGGCCCAGATTTTATCGCTGGCGGGAAAGGCTGTACTCACCGGGGCAAGCAGCCAGCGGACGACCCGCTTGGCATTGAACGGATTGCCATAGGCGATGTCGGGGTACACGTAAATGGGATCGATCCGCTGGGATGCGTAATAGCGATCCGCCTCCGGCGTCAAAAGCGGGGCGATGAAATCGGAGCAGTAGGTTTCCCCGCCCTGGGGAGGGATGTTCATTTCGACCATGTAGGCACGATGGCCGCTCACATTCAGGGCGTGGCAGAGCATGTGCAGGACTTTGACGCCTGCGGATTTCTCGGTGAACGGGGGCGAGACGATGTAATAGGGCGGGCTGGGGAAAGGGAAAAGAGGCGTGGTCATCGACGGACTATTTGGACCGAAAACTTACGGGATCGGGCTGCTGATAAAGGCCGCCGTCTTGCATGAAATAACGACGGCTGTCGGAGCCGGTCATTAGGAAGCGGGCGTAGACAGACGCTGCTCGCTCAATAGTCGCAGCATATTTTCTGTTGCATGTTGTATCATCGTTTGATTTCCTGGTTCGGCGACCACTGTTTGGAAGTCCGCCGTGTGTCCCTCTTCTTGTTCATTAAGTGCAACTGCATATACTTCCTCCAAAGCTCCCCATTCATGCCGAAACTTCTTTTCCCAAAGTGCGTCGGGATCTTGCAGGGCCGCCAGCAAGGCATCCAGCCGACCGATCAGATCTTTAAGCGGCAGCCTGCCTGCTTTGAATAGACTCAAGAGCTGTCCCATTAAATTATACTGTCTATTATTATAATCGGACATTGGAATACTGAGCTATGGGGCACCTTGGCGGACAGTAATTACTTTGCCATTCTTATTTGTAACAACCATCATATTATTACCTGGATCGTAAAACGTCAATGTGCCAGGTGTATTGCCAACTCCAAAAAATCCAGTTGTAAGTGTGTTACTCACCATCGATGGAAAGATTCCACGACCTTGCATTTGATCGAGAGCGTGTCCAGAGTAGTCTACGTCACCAATTGTGTCCGGACTATTCGTACCCGGCGCGACAATAAGTGGAGAACCCGACATGCCCGTTGGAGTTGAGGAATCCGTGTTTGGTATAATTGCAGGTGGAATCTGAATCCCATTGCCTTCCTCTATCTGTTCTTCCGGTGGAAGAAGCCATGCAAGTCTGGCTGCTTCATCCATGTGCTCCAGCTCTTTATTAAGTTCGTCCTGTTCGCTATTGGTGCCGTCTGGACATAACCCACTCGGATCACTATTATTGATTGGGTTCTGGTTCGCATAGGGGAACAGGCTCCTGACCGGGGGCGTGGTTACGGTGACGCCAGCCGGATCGGAGTGGAAATATATCCCAAGATTCTCATAATAATAACGTGCCCCATTGTAGAACAGGTACGACTTGCTGTCGTAATACTGCCCTGGGAAGCCGAAATTATACGTCACCGTCCCCACGTTGGGGTTGTAGCCGGTGTAATAGATTTCGCCGAAGGGCTCGGTGACGCGGTCCCAGACGATGGTGGGCGTGGCGTTGGTGAGCTTCCTGGGCGTGCCGAGCTGGTCGGCATGCGCCCAGTGGATGGTGGGGTGGGCGGAGTCCTCGATGTCGGCGATGGGCAGGTCATAGAGCCAAATATATTGTTTTGACCCGTTGCCGCTGGCGTCGTTGCTCTCGCCGATCATGCGATGCTGCTGGTCGTAATGGTAATCGGTGGTCTGGACGCCGATATACCACTCCCACGCCAGGTCGCCCTGGGCGGTGAACAGCATGGCGGAGGACTGCGAGCCGCCCATGTAGAAGCTGTGCAGCAGGTCGCGGCCGCCATAGGTGAAGGACACGGCGGTCGAGCCGCCCAGGCGGCTGTCGGTGAGGATGCCGCCGGTGCCGCTCCAGGTGAAGGTGTCGTAGGCGGGCGTGGCTCCGGAATCGAAGGTCTGCGTCAGCATGTTGGAGCCGGTCTGATAGCTGTAGGTCGCGGTATGCCCCGATATTCGGGTGGCCCGGTTGCCATTGGCGTCATAGCTGAACGCCTGGGCTCCATAGGTGTAAGTGGTTGCCGCCCCATTGTTCGCGTAGGTTAGGCGGTGGTCGTAGTCATAGGTGAAGGTCTGGATGCCGGTTTCGATCGCGTCGTTGATCACGCTGACATTGTTGTCGCTG
The DNA here is from genome assembly GCA_963777695.1 of uncultured Planctomycetota bacterium. Lineage (GTDB taxonomy): Bacteria > Planctomycetota > Planctomycetia > Isosphaerales > Isosphaeraceae > CAVZRC01. The sequence goes on along the minus strand of CAVZRC010000004.1, from coordinate 1,278,259 downwards.
TTATAGCTCAGCGTCTGGTTCTGGACGGTCAGGCTGCTGCCTGCGGTGTTGATGGCGGTTTCGCGGTAATCATGATCGTAGGTGTAGGTGCCGGTCAAGCCGTTGCCGAAGTTGATGACGAATACCGGACCGAACGGCTTGTACTGGATGCCGCTGGCCAGCGTGGTGTTCGTGCCGGTGATGTTGCTGGTGATCGTGCCGATGCGGCCCGCACTGTCGTAGACGTAGCTGACGACGCCCAGCGGCCCCTGGGTGGTGGAGTAGGGCGTAGCGATGTGCATTACGCGATCCGCGAGGTTATAGGCATAGGCGGTGGTATAAGTGTTGACGTATCCGCTGGCTTCGATGGTCTGGACCATGGTGGCGAGGTTGCCGCGGGGATCATAGGTGTAGGTGGTGACGCCGCTCTCGTCGGTGAAACCGTGCCGCCTGCCGATGCCGTAATGGCCGGAGGTGGTATCGTCATACATGTATGTGATGTTTTCGGTGGTGTAGCTCGGGAATACCTCCGTCAATTCGCGGTTGAGAGCGTCGTAGGTGAAGGAGGCATTGGTGACGGGGCTGCGTGCGTCGATCTTGGTCAGGACGTTGCCTGCCGCGTCGTAAGTTTTGGTGATGGTGCCTCGGTCAGGGCTGTTCTCCACCAGCACGTTGCCGAAGCCGTCGCGGGTGTAGGTGGTGAACAGGCCGCGGGGGTCCTCGACGCTGGTGACGTTGTTCAGCACGTCATACGTCCAATCCGTCTCGTTGCCCAGCGGGTCCTCGACGTTGACCTTGCGGTTCAGTTCGTCATAGGTGATGGTCGTGTATATGGGGGTGGTGACGGTAGACCGGGCATCCACGATGGCCGTAAGGTTGTTCTGGCTGTCGTAGCCGTAGGTAGTGGTCTGGCCTGCCGCTCCGGTCACCGCTTGCAGCCGTGCAAGGGCGTCGAAGGCTTGCGTCATCGTCTTCTGCAAGGTGCCGGAGGGATCGGCCCGGTTTTCCTTGGTGATATCACCCATCGCGTCGAGCGTGTAGCTGATCGTGTCGCCCGCCGAATCCGCCACCTCGATCCGCCGGTTGGCGGAATCATAGGTGTAGGTGAGATAGGTATTGTCCGCCAGGGTGAGTGTGGTCAGGTTGCCGACGGCGTCATAGCCGAACGTGGTCGTGGCGGCGGCGGAGGTGCCGACCGCCACGGTGCGGGTGAGCAGGCGTCCGCGGCCGTCATAGCTGAGGCTGGTGACGACGCCGTTGGGATCGGTGATCGCCTGCGGCTCGCCGAAGCCGTTATAGCTGCCGTAGGTGGTCACATGGCCGAGCGGGTCGGTGACCGTGCTCAGGTTGTCGCCGCTGTAGATGTAGCTGGTAACGTGCCCCAGCGGGTCGGTGGCGGTCAGGCGGTGGCCGGTGCCGTCGTAGCTGTAGGTGGTGGTGCGGCGTTGGCCGGTTCCCGTTTCGTCGATGATGGTGCGGCCGAGCATGTTGCCGGAGGCATCGTAGGTTAAGGTGGTTTTGTTGACGGCGGTGTCGATCTCGGCGGGCAGGTGAAAGGTGTAGGTGCTGCCGCCGCAGGCGGTCGGACTATCAATGCACCAGGTCGTCGTCGTCGTGCGGGCGACGCCGGAGCCGGAGGCTTCCACGGTATGGGTGGGCAGGCCGTGGCTGTCGTTCTCATAGACCGTCTCGTTGCCGTTCCAGTCGGTCATCGAGGCGACGAAGCCGTTGCTGTCATAGGCATAGGTCATGGTCGCCGCAGCGACGCTGCCGGAAGCGGCCCGGTCGGCCGACGATTGCTTGGAGACGTTCTGGGCGGTCGTGAAGTTATAGGTGGTATTCAGGTTGAGCGGATTGGTAGCCGTGACTGTGCCTGTCGCGTTGTTATAGGTGACGGTGGTCAGTTGGGTGGTTCCGGCACGCTGGCTGGAGGTCGCCCGGCCCCAGACGTCATAGGTCCAGGTGGATGCTATGTGGTTATTCTCGTCGATATTGGCCGTCAGGGCATAGGGATAGGTTGGATTCGTCTGCGTATATTGATAGGTTTTGCTGGTCGTTGGGCTGGTGGGATAGATAACCGTGGTCAGGCGGTACGAAGGGTCGTAAGAATAAGTAATGACCCCGGAAGGCGTAGTAAGCTTATCGATCTGTTCGGCGGCATTATACGTCATGGTCAGTGTCCGGCTGAAGGAATCTGTCACGGACAGGAGCAAATCATCAACATCATAACTTAGCGTTTGCGTATACCCGTTACGCGCGGCAATGCTGGAAAGAAGTGCATAGTCGGCATTGACCTGACTGTAAGTTTCCACCGAGTCATCCGGATTGTGAAGGGTCCAAGTCGCGCTGCGCCAATGGTGCCCGATTCCGTCAACTGAACATCTATATCGGAATCCGACGACCATTTACCACTAATGAGAGAGAAATCGAGCACTTGCCCGTTGGCTCGCTGGATGGCAACAAACGTTGATGAATATATGAGAACATAACGGTCGTAATTGGATGCCCAGCGATCCGTTGCAAATACTGTGAAATTATCATCTGAGCCAAATGAATTATAGTACCGCTTGAAAGCCAGAGGGTTGGAACCGATCGTCGTGAAATCCGTCGCCTGCTCGAAAAGATTTCCCGTCCCGAGATTAACCGGGTCGGTGCCGCCGTCACATTGGCCCGGCGGGCTACTGCTGCCATCGGCATCCCCGCAAAGTGAGCCGAGTGTTTTCGGGGGGGTATTCTCGCTGGCAGGGACGATGGTCCAAGGATTACTGAAAGAGGCTTCATAGTAATAGTAGCAATCAAGTTCGCTGGAGGTCAGAGTTACATCATCGCCAGCCTCACCTTCAGATTGATTGTAAGCAGTGCCTATAGTGACGGTAAATTCGGTGCTATCGATAACCGCATTGAAACCGGGAGGGAAAAAATTTGTTAAAATAACATCTTGATCATCACCAGAAGTCTCAAAATTGCCTTCCGTCGGGCTAGGTATCGTAGCACCGAGGACGGAGAAAATGCCATCCGCGGCATACGGACTTACAACGTTTGTTACGCTGCCAGTTACATTGAAACCCGCAGGCGGACATCCCGGGCTATTGTAATCCTCAGCCGCCAGCGGTGGCCCGGTATAGGTATACAATGCCTGTGCATGGGCAGGAGAAGAAAGAAGCATGACCGCAGGGGCAATTACCCCGGCCGTCCATGCCATAGCCCGAGGTCCGTATAGGCTGCTGGTGGAAAGAAGGGCGGGAATTTTATTGGTACGCGACTTAGCCCCCATAGCCTGCCCTTTCATGGCAAGGAATTATGGGATGCAAGATTGCACACAAACAAATGAAGGAAGTGTTAATGGAATGGCAGCTATGAACCGGAATGATCGCCTTTCACCGATCCCTGCCTCTGCCCGTCCCTCCCCCTGATACGCTATCGGCAGCACGGCGTCGTGCCGGACGCGTGCCTTGCCCCAGGCGCCGGTCGGCGACGGGCGATTGCCACGCCAAACATCCATGATTTGGCATGGCAAGTCGCTGATCCGCCGCCTGAAGGCGGTCGCTCCGCTCCGCGCGTGATGTGTTTTGCTCGTCCCGGTCCCCATTCGACCTTGGGGGGACCAGTCCGGCAAAGGATTGGTTAAGCGGTGGCCGCTTCGCGGCGCGCGTGATTGATCCCCCTATCCCCCGGCGGGGGAACCTCCCTCTCCCCTTCCGTCCCCTCCCCCTCGCGGGGAAGGGGAAACGGAGGGTGGCCGCGGGGGAGCAGGACCAGAACCGCCGAACACGCCGATGTGGGCGCGGCTTGCGCTTCGGCAGAAACCCTGGCTGGGTGGCTCCCTCTTCGCACCCGCCTGCACGTTAAACACTCATCGCGAAAAAACGGTTGATCTCTGTAAAAGCTTGTGTATGAACAGTTGAAACAACATGTAGTTGTACAATCCGCATGGCACCGGGGTCGTCTCGATCAACCCCCCTCCTCCCGGGGTTTTCCGACGGCGACGGTGATCAGGCCGGGCCGCAGGACACTGCCGCCTCGCACACAGGGGAGAATTCCGATGCATTACACCTCGATCGTCCTCGAGTTACTCCAGGAGCAGTATCCGGCCCTGCACGAGCAACTTCGCGAGAGCCGCACGCTGCTCTCGACGCTGAACGACAGGGCCACCGCCCTGAAACGCTACCACGAAACGTGGATGGACCGGCTGACGCTGTCGAAGCCGGACTGCGATCCGGCGCAGCTCGCGGGCCAGGCCCTGGAGCTTGCCCTGGAGGATCTGCGGGGCGATTTGCCCTGCGAATCGGCCAGCCCGGAAACCGGGGACGATCCGCTTTCACAGGACGCGGCGATGGCGTTCCTGCGCAGTCATACGCCGCCCGCGTAAGCGCCGCCCGCGCCAGAACCGCCCAGCCCCTCCTCACTTTCGGCGAACGTGAGCCGGAAGGCGTTTCCGCGCCCCTTCCCCCGCCAGATGCCGCCCCGGGCCTTTCTCCGGCGAGCTTGCAGACGCAGCCGCCCGCCGCAACCGGACAAACCGCTTTCACACACGATGTTTTTCCAAAGGGTGAACCTTCGGTTTCTCCGGTTGCGGCGGACACCGGCGGCACGATGCCGCCGGTGGGCGTAAAGCCCGTCTCGCGTCTGCCTGGCTCCTCCGAAAGGCCCCGGCTGGCGGGGCCTGAGCAAGGAGACGGCCCCATGGAAACACCCTCGACCACCCACTCCCTCGACATCCCCCACCGCCCGGGCTCCGGCGTACCGGCCGCAAGCGGCGAAAAAGCCAAGGCCCGGGACATCATAGCCGCGATTCGCACACTAAAAGCAATCGAGCAGGAGCAGCGCCCGGCTACCACTGAAGAGCGCAGGCGCTCGCCCGCTTCGGCGGCTTCGGCCCGGTGGCCCTGTCGCTCTTCCCCGATCCGGTCAGACGCACCTACAAAGACCAGGCGTGGCAAACCCTCGGCGAGGAGCTGCGCACGCTGCTGACGGCGGAGGAATATGACAGCGCCAAACGCACCACGTTTAATGCGTTCTATACGTCGCCGGCCGTCATCGCTTCCATGCACGAGGCGCTCGCCCGCCTCGGCGTTGCGCGAATTCCCTGGTGCTTGAACCGGGATGCGGCACCGGGAATTTCATGGGGCTGGCGCCGCAGGACATGCGTTTCATCGGCGTCGAGCTAGACTCCATCTCCGGCCGGATCGCCCGCGCGCTCCACCCGTCGGCCGATATCCGCATCGAAAACTTCCGCGATACCCGCCTGCCCGAAGGACGCATCGACGCCGTGATCGGCAACGTGCCGTTCGCCGACGTCAAGCTCGAGCACGCCGGCAAGCGGCTGTCGCTGCATGACTTCTTCTTCGCCAAGTCGGTTGACGCGCTGAAGCCCGGCGGCATCCTCGCCCTGGTCACCAGCCATTTCACGCTCGACAAGCAGAACGCGACCATCCGCGAGTACCTGGCGGAGCGGGCGGACTTCCTGGGCGCGATCCGGCTGCCGTCTGACGCCTTCAGGAACGAGGGAACCCGCGTCGTCACCGACGTCGTGTTTCTTCGCAAACGCGCAAACGGTCAAACAGCCAACCACGCCGGCCCGGCCTGGCTTGAAACCAGGCCAGTTGTCATCGAGGGCGCCGAGATTCCCATCAACCGCTATTTTATCGATCACCCGGACATGGTGCTGGGCACTTACAGCCGCAAGGACCGTCTCTATGCCGCAGGCTACAGCGTGGTCGGAGGCGGCGATCTCGCCAGCCAGCTCCGCGACGCGGTCCGGCGGTTGCCCGAGGGGATCGCTTCGCCCGCTCCATCGCGCGAGCCGGAGCCCGCTGCGCCACCCTTCGTTCCGCCGCCGCCCGAGCGCCACATCACCGAGAGCAGTTTCTTCATCGGCCCGGACCGCGTCATTCATCAGGCGACGGACGGCCAGGGCGTGCCCGTCACCTACGGCGGCACGCTGCTGAAAGCCGACGGCACCATGACCGGCAAGCGCCTGGGTTCACTCATTACCATCCTGACACTCGCCCGGCGCGTCCTCCAATCGCAGAACGAGGGCTGGCCGGAGGCGAACCGCAATGACGCCCGCAAGGAGCTCAACCGCGCCTACGACCGGTTTGTCGAGCGCCTATGGCCCGATCAACAAGACGACCTTCTCGGAAAACAGCGACGGCGGCGTGATCCGCCGCATGCCCAACCTGGTGAAATTCCGCGAAGACCCCGACGCCATGCTGGTGATGGCGCTGGAGGATTACGACGAGGTGACGGGAAAGGCCGCGAAAGCGGCCATCATGATGAAGGATGTGGTGGGCAACAGCCAGCCGATCACGTCGGTCGCCAGCGCCGAGGAAGGATTGCTGGTGTCCCTCGACCGCCGCGGCATGGTCGACCTGCCGTTTATCGCGACGCTCTACGGCAAGCCCGAAGAGCAGGTCATCCACGAGCTGGGCGACCTGGTGTACCGCGATCCCGACACGAAGGCATGGCAGACCGCCGACGACTATTTGTCCGGCAATGTCCGCGCAAAACTCGCCACCGCCGACAAAGCCGGACCGGACTTTGCCCGCAATGCCGAGGCGCTGCGAAAGGTGCAGCCCGAAGACGTGCTGCCCGGCGACATCGACGCCAACCTCGGGGCGCCCTGGATACCCCAGCGTGACATCCAGGCGTTCGCCGCCGAGCTTTTCCGCGTCCCGCCTTCGTCGATCCAGGTCGGCCACCTGAAGAAAGACGCCGTATGGAGCATCGACGCCGGCCACCAGGCGGAACGGTCGGTCGCCGCCACTGCCGAATACGGCACGCCGCGGGCCAACGGCGTCGGGCTGCTGGAGCAGGCCCTGAACCTCAAGACGCCGGTCGTCTACGACACGGTCCATAACGGCGACCGCGAGGAGCGGGTCGTCAACCAGGAGGCGACGCTGGCCGCCCGCGACAAGCAGAAGCAGATCAAGGAGCGCTTCCGCGCCTTCGTCTTCGCCGACCCGGAGCGCACCGAGCGGCTCGTGCGGCTCTATAACGACACCTACAACAACATCCGCCCCCGGTTGTTCGACGGCTCGCACCTCGACTTCCCCGGCATGAACCGCAACATCACGCTCGATCCCCATCAGAAGAACGCGGTCTGGCGTGGCATGAGCAGCGGAAACACGCTGCTGGGCCATCCGGTCGGCGGCGGCAAGACCTTCACCATGTCCGCCACCGGCATGAAGATGAAGCAGGCCGGCCTCCGCAATAAGCCGATGTACGCCGTGCCCAACCACATGCTCGAGCAGTTCGCCCGCGAGTTCCAGCAGCTCTATCCCAACGCCCGGCTGCTGGTCGCGACCAAGGACGACCTGGCGAAGGACCGCCGAAAATTGCTTACCGCCAAGATCGCCAGCGGCGACTGGGACGGCATCATCGTCACCCACAGCAGCTTCGAGCGCATCGGCATGTCGCGGGAGTACCAGGAGAAGTTCCTGCGCGAGCAGATCAGGGAATACGAGCAGTTGCTGGGCGACAGCGCCCGGGCCGACAGCTCGCGCGGCAACCGCAACATCATCAAGACCATCGAAAAGCAGAAAGCCAACCGCCAGGAGCGGCTCAAGGATCTGCTGGCCCGGGACAAGAAAGACGACGGGCTGGTATTCGATGAACTTGGAGTGGATCATATTATCATTGACGAGGCGCATTTCTTCAAGAACCTGGAGACGCCGACCAAGATGGACCGCGTCGCCGGCATCCAGACCGGCGGCAGCGAAAAAGCGTTCGACCTGTATATGAAGGCCCGCTACCTGGAGGAGCGGCACAAGGGCCACGGCGTCACCTTCGCGACCGCCACGCCGATTTCCAACACGATGGTCGAGATGTACACGATGCAGCGCTTCCTCGATCCCGAGGGGCTGAAGAGCCGGGGTATCGAGCATTTCGACGCCTGGGCGGCCACCTTCGGCGAGGTCATCGACACCATGGAGATTTCCCCCGACGGCGCGTCGCTTCGGCCCCGTAGCCGGTTCGCCCGTTTCGTCAACCTGCCGGAGCTACAGCAGATGTTCCGGGCGTTTGCCGATATCCCGCCCGCCGAGATGATCGTCCTGCCCCGCCCCCGGCTGGAGACCGGCAAGGCGATCGTCGTGGCCTGCCCGATGTCGGACGAGCAGGCAACGCTTCAGAAGGCGCTGGTCGCCCGCTACGACCGCTTGCGGTCGCAGAAAGTCGATCCCCGCGAGGACAATGCCCTGGCCATCACCACCGACGGACGCAAGCTGGCGCTCGACGCGCGGATGCTGTCCGGCGCCGCCGCGGATCACCCCGGCTCGAAGGTCAACGCCCTGGTGGGCAAGGTTGCCGCGATCTGGGAGCGGACATCCGCCGCCCGCAGCACGCAGATGATCTTCTGTGACATGGGCGTCAACCCCACGCCCTGGGGTTATTCGGTCTATGACGAAATCGTCGGCAAGCTGGTCGCCCGCGGCATCCCGCGCGAGCAGGTCGCCGCCGTCGGCGACGCCGATTCCGATGCCAAGAAGCAGTCCCTCTTCGAGCGGGTGCGCAGCGGCGCCGTGCGCGTACTGATCGGCAGCACGCAGAAGATGGGCACAGGGACGAACGTGCAGAAACGCCTCGTGGCGCTGCATCACCTCGACGCACCATGGAAGCCAGCCGAAGTCGAGCAGCGCGAAGGCCGCATACTCCGGCAGGGAAACAGCAACGCGGAAGTCGCGATCTACCGCTACGTCACCGAAGGTTCCTTCGACGCCTATATGTGGCAGGCGCTGGAGACCAAGGCCCGTTTCATCGCCCAGGTAATGTCAGGCCAGAGCGCCGTCCGCCGCGCCGAGGACATCGGCGGCCAGGAGCTCTCCTACGCGGAGGTGAAAGCCATCGCCTCGGGCAACCCGGCGGTCCTTACCCTCGCCGAGGCCGACGCCGAATTGCAACGGCTCGCCATCCTGAAGCGCAACCACGCCGACGAGCAGTATCTCGCCCGGCGCGCCAAAGACGAGCTGCCCGGCACGATCGCCAGGCTGGAGCAGCGCGTCCGCCACCTGACGGCCGACATGGCGACGCTTACCACCCATGCGGCAGACCCGGTGACCATCGACGCACACGCCTACACAGAAGAAGACGCTGCCAAGACCCTGGGCAAACGGCTGAATACGCTGCCCGACCAGGTCTCCACTACCCGCTCCTACCCGATCGGCGCGTATCGCGGGCTGACCTTCGGCATCGTGCTCCACGCGTACGGCCTGCCGGAAGTGTATCTGGAAGGCGAAACGGCCCGCCACGGGCCGCTGTCGCGTGACGCCGGGCCACGCGCCGTGCTGAACGCCCTCGACCGACTGGCCGGCGGCTACGAGGCCCAGTGCGGCACCGCCCGCCAGGATCTGGCGATTGCCCAGTCCCAGCTCCGCGACCACAAAGCCCGCCTCGGCCAGCCGTTCGCCCATGATGGCTACCTGGACGAACTTACGTCGCTGCGCGACCAGCTCAAGGCCGGTCTGTCGCAGGCTACGCCCGAGCCGGGAACGCCGCCGGTCGCCGACCTGGCCGAGCGGATCAAATCCCTGAAAGCCGCCCACAGCATCGAGCCTGTACCGCAGCGCCTCAGCGCCCGCGGCACCGCCACCGCCGAGGAGCCGGTCACCACCCGCATCCTCCAGCGGACCGCGGCACATGGCGTGCCCTCGGCCGGGCCTGACCGTCCGGTATCGGCCGGCCGCACGGAGGCGATCCCTCCCCTCACCCCCGCCGAACCTGCACCGCTGGCGCTTGCGGATGTTTCGCTCACACACGCAGGCGAAGCGCAGGATGGAGCCGGCAGGCCAGCAACGGCGTACCGCGAGCACGTCGTGCGCGCGAATCGGAGCCCGGAACGCCAGATGAGACTGCTGTAACCTAACCCATTACTAGGAGGATCGATGAGAAACCCCTACAAGCTTGAATCACCCGCGTTGATTTCGTTCAGCGGAGGCCGTACGAGCGGCTACCTGCTCCGCCAGATCCTCGACGCCTACGATGGATGCCTGCCGGACGGCGTCTTGGCGGTTTTCGCGAATACCGGAAAAGAGATGCCGCAAACGCTGGACTTCGTGCGCGATTGCGGCGAACGCTGGGGCGTGAACATCGTCTGGCTGGAATATAATCCGGCCTTGCCCGCCAGGTTCGAGATGGTCAATCACGCCAGCGCTTCACGCAACGGCGAGCCCTTCGAGCGCCTGCTCGCCAGCCGGGGTATGCTCCCCAACCCGGTCATCCGGTTTTGCACCGCCGAGCTGAAAATCCGGACCAAGAAACGATTCGCCCGCTCGCTGGGCTGGGAACACTGGACGAGCGCTTTGGGGCTTCGCGCCGACGAGCCGCGCCGGGTCGCCCGGCTCGGTAACCTGCGGGAACGCTGGGAAGCCATCGCGCCACTGGCACAGGCTGGCGTCACGAAAGAGATGGTCATGGCGTTCTGGCAGGCGCAACCCTTCGACCTGCGGCTGCCGAGCATCGACGGCAAGACGCCGCTCGGCAACTGCGATATGTGCTTCCTGAAGTCTTCGGCGGTGATTCAGGGGATCATGCGCGATCAGCCGCACCTGGCCGACTGGTGGATAGAGCAGGAACGCTCCAAGGCGGGAAAAACCCGCACTGCGTCCGTGGCCGTGTTTCGCAAGGATCGTCCGGATTACGCCTCGATGCTTCGGGCGGTGCGAGACGAGCGGGTGACGGACTTCGCCGGGCAGGACGCCCTCGCGGAATGCTTCTGCCATGAATAAGCAGCCATGCCGCGACGGGGCGGCCGATTCCCCATCCTAAAGCCGGTCATGTGACGGCCCGGTAATTCGCTTCGGTTGCAAATATCTACTTTACTTACGTCATGTGCGGCGCTATATGCAAAACGCACGTCAGAACAGGAGGTTCATATGGCGAAACGCAGTAGATCGGCAGCCGAAGCAGTCCAGCTCACGCCCGATACTTTCGACGCACCACAGCTACCCGACGTCACCCCGCCGCAACGTCCAGAAATCGTCCAGCCGCAGGCTCCCGAATCCCCGCAGTTGAGCGCGGAGCCACCGGCGGCGGAACCGTCGGTCCGGCAATGGCGTGCCAATCCCTATCCACTCAAAATGGTCAACCTGGAGGGCTATAAGGTCCAGCTACAGGAAAGCCGGCCGCAGAAGGAACGCGCAGGCACTGAAGATGACCCTTCGCGGCCCCGCCATAAAGCCCGCTGGGAGATACAGATCAAGCTCGGGTCCGGCACGCAGGTAGAGATGCCTTCCGCCGATATTCGAGACTACATCAAATCCCACAAGCTCGACGTCGTCAACAGGGAGGGCGAAGTGAAACAGGTTCAGTTGTTCAAGTGGAACGACCAGGACCGCGCCTGGGGCATGGAGATCGACTACAACACACCCAGGGCCTCACGCGAGAAAGCGTATGCGGTTTACGACGAAGTGGTCAAGCGGGTCGCCGAGGAACGCGGCGTCGGCAGGGCACGTTGAAACCTGCCCCCTCCCCGCCCGCACTATGAGGGATTTTCAACGCAACAAGGAAGGAAACGACCATGCCTGACAAGTCTACTGCCGATAAAACCCGGAAACCGGCGCAGAGATTCCGCGACGGCGCCCTCGAAGTCGCCGTATGGCGCAATGAAAGCGATAAAGGTCCCTGGTTCAGCGTGACGTCGAGCCGGAGCTACAAGCAGGGCGAGGAATGGAAACAGTCGGATAACTTCGGCAAGGATGACATTCTCCCGCTATGCAAGCTGCTCGACCTGGCGCATACGTGGATCTTGAACCAGCAGCAGCGCTCCCAGCAGGCTGCCTGACGGGCCGGAGGTGGATTCCGGCGGCGACCTGAAATGCGGGTTCGACGTCTTGATGGAGGACGGCGGCCACTTGGAATTCACGGTCGGGCACTTGGGCTTCGGAAAGTCCTTCGCCACGCCCGTCAAAGCCAACAGCTCGTTTCCGCTGATTCTGGCGTCAAGAAATCCGGTAAAGAAATCAATGGCAAGCAAGACACCCCGGCGATGGGATGCTTTTCGGACATATCACGCGCTCGCGACACACGAGCTTGGCAAGCCACCGTAGGTATGCTATCCTGTAAAATATAGGAGAATCACTATTATGAAAATCAATTTACCACCGGATATTGAAAGCCCCATCCTCGCAGCGGTGCACAGCGGGCGGTATGCCTCGCTCGACGACGCCATGACCGAAGCCGCATCCATGCTGGCCCAACGGCTGAAGCAGGAGCAGGCCGAGGAGTTGGAAGGCACGCGGAGAGCCGTCGGCGAAATGAAGGCGGGCCTGGGCAGGCCCGCCGCCGAGATGCTGGCCGACATGCATCGCATCATCGCTGAGAAGCGTAGCCAGTGACCTACCGCGTCATCGTCACGCCAACGGCCTACGACGAGGCGATGGCGGCGGTCCGCTGGTATGCCGAGCGATCGCCGGACACCGCCCAGCGCTGGCATGATGGCCTCGCCCGCGCCGTCGAAAGTCTGACCTGGATGCCGACCCGCTGCCCCGTGTCGCCGGACGATTCCCAAGCGTTAGGATGCGAGGTGCGGATTCTCCTCTATGGCAGACCCCCTTGCGTCTATCGCCTCCTTTTTTCCCTGGTCGCCGATACCGTCTGGATACTTCGCATCCGCCACTCCGCCCGCGACCTCCTCTTTCCCGCTTAACTTCGGCCCTCGGTTGGGCCTTCCCCCAACACAATCCCATATAGGGGTTCTTTGCTCGAATGATCGTTTTTGCGGGGATATGCAAAAAATCCCTGAAACGCATATTGGTGTAAGATTTCCCACACTTTCACAAGTGCACATGTTAACTTGTAGAAGTGTGGACGTGCCGGTACCTGCATCCTACCGCCACAACCTCACAAGTCCACAGGTAGACAAGTCTACTAGTCGGATTGTGGACGTGTCGAGCGAGTCTACGGAAGCGATACCGCCGTAATTTACCTGAATCGGCCATCCACAACGTGATAACCCCACAACTTCACAGGTGGGCATGTCTACTATTTGGATTGTAGTCATGTGGGCTTCGCTTGCAAAAGAAGCAAGTTTGTGACATTGAGCGCATCGGCCTCGAACGACACTCCGCGCCGTTCGGTTTCCGAGACATCTCGCCATCTCGTGGTGTCTCACAAGTCCACAGGTGGACAAGTCTACCAGTCGGATTGTAGACGTGTCGAGCGAGTTTACTGAAGAACATCAGCCCTAGGTTGCCAGAATCGGTCGCGCACGACGTTTCGCGTTGTTTGCTTTGCGAAACATAACAGGACACATGGCGGCCAAGCCTCCACAGGCATAATTCCACTTGCTATGTCCCAGCCTGGATGGTATCAATTCCACAGGTACACACTATTACAGTTTCACATGAAGACAATCGCCATCATCTCCCAAAAAGGCGGCGCGGGCAAAACGACTTTGGCCCTCAACCTGGCCGTCGCTTCGGACCTTGCCAATAAATCGACCGCCGTGATCGACCTTGACCCGCAAGCGAGCGCCACAGGTTGGGGCGACCAGAGGAAATCGGATCATGGGACTGATCGACCCGCCGTCATTTCCGCCCAGGCCGCTCGATTGCCTCAGGTTTTGACCGCCGCCAGCGAAGCAGGGGCGGCTTTCGCCATTATTGACACCGCACCCCATTCCGAACGCTCTGCTTTAGCGGCGGCGCGGTCCGCCGATCTAATCCTGATCCCATGCCGGCCGGGAATCCTCGACCTCCGTGCCATCCATTCGACGATTGATCTGGTAAAATTCGCAGGCAAGCAGGCCGCAGTCGTACTGAACTCCGTACCTCCCAGGGGAACACTCGGGGATGGCGCTGTGGAGGCGATCGGCGTCTACGGCATTGAGGTCTGTCCCGTACGCCTCGGCAGCCGGGCGGCGTTTATTCACTCTCTCACCGAAGGGCTATCCGCACTCGAATACGAGCGAGAAGGGAAGGGGGCGACTGAAATCCGTCAGCTCTACAAGTGGGTGTGTCGACAGGTGGGAGTGTAAACATGTCCAAACGGCCAAGCCTCAGCGAAGCACTGCGTCAGGCGAGCGGGAAGCACGAATCGCCCAAGATCGAGTCCCAGCCGGCTCTATTGATCACGAAGACGGGCATCGTTCCAGGCCGGCGTGGTAAGAAGACTATCGCCGGATTCTTCGACCCCGCCGTTTCCCGTCAACTTAAGCAAATTGCCTTGGAAGAGGGAGAGGGGTCGAATATCCAGGAATTACTGCGGGAAGCGATCAACGATCTGTTTGAAAAACGCGGCAAGTCGAGGATCGCGTGACGTCGCGACGCCCCGAGGATCACTTTGGCACGGGCAGCCGGATCATCACGCCTTCGCAAAACCGAATCCTCAACGCGGCGGAAGCGATACTCCAGGACCCGCAAGTCAGCGATCAGGACAGGGCGTTCATCGCTCGGCAGGTGGTGCAGGTCACCCTTCCGCATGCCGATCCGGGCGACGTACCGGTGTGGAAGCGAAGTAACGGCTTCCTAACGCTTTCGATCCGACCCGGCTGGGATCACACAGACAACTGCCAGCTTGGCTATCCTTATGGCACGCTGCCACGCTTGCTGCTATTCTGGCTGACGACCGAGGCGGTCCGTACAAGCAGCCGACGCCTTGAACTGGGCGCAACACTCGCTTCATTCATGAGGGAACTCGGCCTGGACCCAGGGCGAGGGGGCAAACGAAGCGACGCTTACCGCCTCCGCGAGCAGATGCAACGGCTATTTCGGGCGACTATCAGCTTCGAGACCTCGCAGCAGGACGGCCAAAAGTTCGGCAAGAAATGGCTGGACATGCAGGTCGCGCCACAGGGAGAGCTATGGTGGGACCCGGTATCGCCAGAGCAACCAGCGCTATGGGGAAGCTGGGTCGAACTCGGAGAGGCATTTCACGATGCGATCATCGCATCGCCGGTTCCGGTTGACCTGCGCGCATTGCGCCTTGAAAAAATCGCCGCTCGCCCTCGATCTCTACGCCTGGGCGACCTATAAGACTTACGCCGTCAACCGGTCAGGAAAGGAAGGCCAGCCGGTGCCGTGGCGCTCGCTGCAAAAGCAGCTCGGCTGCGACTATGCGAACCCCAGGCACTTCAAGGCAGCAGCCAAAATCGCGGTGAGAAAAGTGCAGGTCGTCTTTCCCGGCTTCCATGTGGACGAATATCTAGACGAGCATGGCGGCGGGTTGATCGTCAAACGGGGGACGACGTCGGTCTCGCGGCGGAAAGCCACTGGCGCCATCCAGTCAGATCAATAGGTTAATGGAGTCAGGCACGCTGAAACGGTGACGGCGAGTTGATCGTCAAACGGGGGAGGACATCCGTTTCGTGGCGGAAAGCCGCTGCCGACCTCGCGTCAGATCAATAGCTTACCGACCTTGTGCACGCTGAAACGGTGACGGCTCGCCTCCCAGACCAGTTCGACAGGAGGCGCGAATTCCACGAGCCTGTTTCATTGATTCTCAGAACGTTGGCGAAAATCAGGACGCTGAAACGCCGACGCTCCCGAGCCATGAAAGTTATCAACGCTGAAACGGTGACGCCGAGTTGGGCAGAAATCTTATCCACGCTGAAACGGCGACACGCCGGAATCGAGACTTTCCGGGGGTCGTAGCGGTTGTCCACGCTGAAACGGTGACAAGGTTACGCTGAAACGGTGACGCATACCTATAGTAAGTACTTATAGACTTCCTTTAGTTGGTCGGCGGTTTTCTGTGGACAAAATCGTGCGTCGAGCGATGATGCATTGTCCGCCGGGCCATCGGAGAGAAGGAAAGGGGAAGTTGCATTCAGGATGAGGTTCGAGCAAGACCGCTCCGGCACAGCCCGACGGTTCAATAAGAAAGCCATCTAATAGGCGATCGGACCCTCGCCGCTACCCTACTAGCCAAAAAGTTTTCGCCCCTGTATGACCTTCTAATGCGGCCCCAGGGGCATAACTGGCCCAAGTCAAAAGCATACTTTTCCCCGCACGTCGCAAATGTCGTATTCATTCGCCCGGTCGTCATAGACCCGGCCCAGGGGCAGCGTCGCGGCGCTGCGCAGGACGAAACGGCCATGCCGTTCGTTCACCGACTTCTTCAGGACCGAAATGGCCTTCGCCTGTTCAGGGACGTCGTCGAACAACGTCAACTGGCGATCCCTCCTCGGCCTCAATTCCTCGGCGAAGAGATGCATGCGGTGTAGCCGTTCACAGTGTTGAATCACTGTTGCGGGCCGTATAGACTCTACGACCATGAATACCGACACAATGCCTCCGTGTGCCAATTGCCAGCGGTTGCAAGCCGAAATTGACGACTTACTGCGCTCAACTCGTGGCACTCCAGGCCACCGTCGAGCAGTTGCAGAGGCTACTGGCCGCGGCCCTCAAGAATTCCTCCAACTCGTCCAAGCCACCCTCCTCGGACATCGTCAAGCCGCCCAAGCCGCAGCCGCCACCCGGCCAGCCGCGGCGCAAGCCCGGCGGACAGCCGGGACACACCGCACACCAGCGCGAGTTGTTCCCGCCCGAGATGCTCGCCTCCGCCGCCACCGACTACCTCCTCGACGCCTGCCCCGGCTGCGGCGGGCATCTGCACCTGACCGACGCCGAACCGATTCAGGTCGTCCAGCAGGTTGACATCCTCGACGTGCCACTGGAGATCCACGAGCACCGCAGTCATCCGAGTTGGTGCCCCCACTGTCGCAAGACCCACTACGCCCCGCTCCCGCTCTCGATCGAGCGGGGCGGCCTGGCCGGGCCGCGGCTCACCACCGTCATCGCCTACCTCAAGGGGGTCTGTCACGCCTCGTTCTCGACCATCCGCAAGTTCATCCGCGATGTCATCGGCTTGACCATCTCCCGCGGGCAACTGGCCAAGATCATTGGCAAGGTCAGCCGGGCACTCGAGCGGCCCTACGAGGAACTCCTGGGCCATTTGCCCGAGGAGGACTTCCTCAATGTCGATGAGACCGGGCATAAGCAGAACCGCCAACGGCAGTGGACCTGGTGCTTCCGGGCGGAGTTGTACACGTTGTTCAAGATCGACCCGACGCGCAGCGGCGACGTCCTGATCGAGGTGCTGGGGACGGAGTTCGACGGGGTGCTGGGCTGCGACTATTTCTCGGCCTACCGCCGCTACCATCGCCAGTTCGGCGTGGCGCTGCAGTTCTGCCTGGCCCACACCATCCGAACGCAATCGCGCACCAAGGTCGGCCGGCGTCTCCTCCGGATCGCTTCCCCCTCCACCTCCTGACCCGTCGGGGTCGGTCGGACTCGGGCTCGCCGACTCCGCCTTCAGCCGGCCCAGCGGGATGACGTGGCGGATCTCCAGCGAATCCTCACCGACTATGACCCGGTCGATCAGCAACTGCAAGATCCGCTGCCGCTCGGCCAAGGTCGCCTCATCGAGCCGCGACCGTACGCGCTCGCAGAACGCCGTCAGGTCGGCCCAGACTTCCCTTGCCGTCTGGCGCTGCAACGCAGCCGTCGCTCCTGATCATGCTGTGTTGTGAGCAGATTTTTTCGCGATCGAATCTGTTCACGTCTCTGCTTGAGTTCGTCGAGGCCGATCGCCTCGGCCTGGTAGGCGTTGACTAGGCGCTGCTCCTCGCGGTCGAGTCGGCGCAATTGCGCCTCACACTTCTGGCCGGCCGCGGTCGAGTCGGCGTCGAGGGCCTCGGCCTGTCGGGCTCGTTCCTCGAACTGGGCGGCCAGTGTGCCCGGGTCCTTGAGTAGCCCCTTGACATGGCCCCAGACGGCGGCATCGAGCTCATCGGCCTTGGTCCGGGCCTGCGGGCAGCGGCACTCGCGGTCGCGAGCGACGGTGTCCTTACCATGGCATGTGTAATACCGATGCACGCGATGCCCGCGGGCTCCGCTGGTGGTGACGCCGCACATGGCCAGGCCGCAAGTCCGGCATGTGAGCAAGCATCGGAGCAGATATTCGTGGCGGGTGTTGTTTCGGAAGGAGAGGACCGAATTGCGAGCGAGTTGCTCGCTCGCATGCTGATGAGTAATCTCATCGATAATGGCGGGGACCGGGATGGGGATCCACTCCTCGGGCGGGCGTCGCTTACGGCAGCTCGGCAGGCCCGCCCGAGGGCCGGTGGACCGTGGCTTGCGCGGCGCCACGAGCTCGTTCCGGTTGGCGTACGCCGTCCCCGTGTAGAGCGAGTCCGAGAGGATCCGATGCACGACACTGTTGGACCAGAGCCGCTTGCCGTTGCGCGGCCGCCACGGCCCTTCGGCCAGCCGCTTGAGGATCTGACGGACGGTCGTCCGCTCGTCGATCAACCAGCGGTAGAGCATGCGGACGACTTCGGCCTCGGCTTCATCGATCACGAGGTAGCCGGGGACGCCATCGCGTTTTGGGACGTATCGATAGCCGTAGGGGCGCGGCCAGCACCCCACTGTCCGGCCCGGGCCTTCTGGAGCTTGCCGCGGCGGAACCGCTCGGCGAGGACGGCCCGCTCGTACTCGGCGATCGCCCCCTGGATCTGGAGCAACAGTTGGTCGTGCGGGTCATCGGAGATGGGCCGCTCGATGAACTCGACGGCGCAAGCGGCCCTGCGGAACTCCTCGAGCAAGAGGACCTGGTAAGCGTAACGCCGGGCCAGCCGGTCCGGGGTATAGACGGCGACGATGTCGAACTCGCCCTCGCTCGCCGCGTCGCGGAGGCGATCGAGAGCGGGGCGATCGAGCCGCGCACCCGAGTAGCCTTCATCAATGTAAATATGCTCGTCTTTAAGGTCGTGGCCTCGGGCGGTCGCCCAGCGGCGCAGGGCGTCGAGCTGGCTGTCAATCGTCTGGTCCCGCCCCTGCTTGTCGGTCGAGACCCTGGCATAGATCGCGGTCCGCATGGACTGCACTCCGATGATGATATTCGAGACTGGTATTGTGATCGGAGGCCGACCCGAGCAGGACCTGGAAAGCCTGCCCGAGTCGCCTGATGCCGTCACGACGGTGGACGAAAGTGGAGCGGATGACCCACTCCGGTGGCCGAGGATCACGGGGTTGCCGACGCATGGGTGTTGACCTCCCGGGAGATCAACATGGTCGGCACGACCCGCGTCGGGCTAGGATTGGTGGGGAAGTCGAGGATTGAACCGACGAGTTGTGGACCTGAACGGAATTACAAGGGTCGTTCGCAAGGTATCGATTGCGTTCGGATTATGCACCTGATTCGCGATGTAAAGTTCCTGACGACGCTCCCCGATGCCAGGGATCGGGCCTATGGCGAGCGATTGCTCGGCGGTTTGCGGTCGCTGTTCGCGGTGATCCACCGCCGCGACGATCTGTCGTCGGGCGATTTCCAGAGCCGATTGGAAGCGGCTCGGGCCGAGGTGTTGCGGTTGGGGAATCACGACGTGCCGGCGACGCGGGCCTGCCTCAACCTGGCCAAGCGGTTCGCGGAGCATGGCGAGGGCTATTTTCGGTTCATCACGACCCCGGGTGTGGAGCCGACGAACAATCTGGCCGAGCAGGCGATCCGATTCGTGGTAATCGACCGGCTGATCACGCAAGGGACGCGGAGCGAGCGAGGCAACCGGTGGTGCGAACGGATCTGGACGGTGCTGGCGACGTGTCATCAACAGGGGCGATCGGTGTTCGCGTATCTGGAGGCGGCGGTGTCGGCGTGGTTTCAGGGGGATGAGGCCCCGTCGTTGTTGGCGGTGGAGAGCTAGGTCGAGGCGAGCGAGTTGGCTGGCCGAGTCGGCAGGCGCAAGGTCCGTGAGGACCGGGAAGTCTGCAGGTCGAACGCCGCCGTGAGCATCCTTTCCTGGAGCCAGGGGCGATCCTGCGCGGGGGGGATGACGGGGAGAAAACCGTCGCGGGAATAGCCAATGCTCAGCCATCGGTGAATGCCCTGGTGCGCGCGGACTCCATAGTACGACCACCTTCAACTCCACTGTGAACGGCTACCATGCGGTTCGCGGAGGAGTTCGGCAGCCAGGCCTGGCGGACGCAGGGGCGGAGCGCGTCGAGCAGGACGTCGAACTGATTGTCCGGCACGACGAGCGTCGAGTGGCCCTCGCCGGCACGGCCGTCTTTATAGCCGATCCACACCACGACCCGGCCGGCCAGGACGTTGTGATATTCCAATTCCTCGATCAGGCGCTCCAGGTTTCGCACCAGCCACGCCCACAGCACGTTGGGATCGTCGGTCGCCTCGCCAAAGCTACCGCCGCGGGACAAGACTTTGTGGGGGATGCGTTGCGGCCGGATCGGCAGCACGGCCTCGCCGTTGAGCTCCCACCACAACGCCTCGCCCGACGCCGTGAGGAGCTGGCGTATCAGCCGCCGGTCCGCCCGCGCCATGTCCAGGCACGTCTTGATCCCCCACGGCTGGAGGCGACGCTCACGCCTGCCGGCGATCCCGGCCACCTCGGTGACGGGATTCCTGGCAAGCAGCTCTTCTTCCGCTTCGCGGTTCATCAGGGCTTTGGCCCCGAACGGCTTGGCGGTGTCGCTGACCAGTTTCGCCAGCGTTTTCGTGCGCCCGATCCCGACCGTGACCGGCACGCGGCATGCGCTCCCAGATGCGGTCGCGAAGCATTTCGCCGTACTGGTGCTCGGTCTGCCTGGCCCCGGCGTCACTTCGAAGAAGAATTCGTCGATGCTGTAATACTCGACGCGCGGCGAGTATTCCCGCATGATCTCGAGCATCATCCGGCTCAGGATTTCGTACCAGCGGAAATCCCGCTTCACATAAAGACCATCCGGGCAGACCTTCAGCGCGTCCCAGATCGGCATTCCGGTGGCGACCCCGGCTTTTTTCATCTCGTAGCTCTTGGCGATGACGCACGCCGCCCTGGTTGCCGATGACGCCCACCGGCACGCCGACCAGATGCTCGTAGCGGACCCGCTCCGCCGAAACGTAGAAGCAATCCGCGTCCAGGTGCCCGACCATTGACGGCTTCATAAACCTTTGTATACTCTGAACTAACCACCACCGCAAGGGAGACTCGCCGAGCAAAGCCGTGTGTCTTGGAATCGCATTAGCAGGAAGCGAAATGCCTACGGAGCTGGCAGGGCGCAAGGACTTGAGCCGCAGGCTTTACAGCCGGGGCGACAAACCGGAATACCGGTTCCTCTATCGCCACGGTAACCCCCGCCTGCCGGTTTGGCGTGACGGTCAATTCCAGATCGTGCGCTGGGGAAATGGACGCGGTCAGAGCCGTGTGCTTCCCCGGACGGGATGGACGTGGCAGGCTACCTTGATGGATGGCGGCTGGGCGGGCACGGAAGCGGTAGCGGTGGACATTCCGGCCAGCTACGGGCTGGAACGCCGGGGCGTGTGGTTCCTGATCGAAGTCGGCATACGCGGCATCCTGGTCCCGGACGAGAAGGGTATTGCCGTCTGTTACATGATCTGCGAACCGGCGAGCCATTACTATCGCATCATGACCGGGTCGCTACGCATGCCGGTGCTGATCGGCCAGCGGATTTGACGGACGAACCCCCGATCCGCGAGGATCGGCACCCGGCGGCCGCATCTGGCCAAGCGATCATATGCGAGGTAAACTTCCTGCTTGCGTCGCCTATTCTTCCTCCTTCTCCTGGTCTTAGCCTTTCCCGCCTGCGCGGCGGACTACGCCGGCCGTGTCATCGGGATCGCCGATGGCGACACGATCACGGTGCTCACAGCAGACAAGACCCAACACCGCATCCGGCTCTGGGGGATCGATGCTCCGGAGACCGGCCAGGATTTCGGCAGCCGGGCGAAGCAGGCTGCCTCAGGTCTCGCATTCGGCAAGCAGGTCACCATCCGGACCCGCGACACCGACCGCTATGGCCGCACGGTCGCCGAGGTGATCCTGCCGGATGGCCGCTCGATGAATCGTGAGATGGTAAAGCAGGGGATGGCCTGGTGGTATCGCCAGTACGCGCCACGCGATTCTGAGCTGGCCCGGCTCGAAACCGATGCGAAGGCCGCCCGCATCGGGCTGTGGAGCCAGCCGAACCCGGTGCCTCCCTGGAACTGGCGGCATGGTGAAGGTATCCCGAAGACGGCGGCCGTCGTGGGTGACCGGCGCAGCCACGTCTATCACAAGCCGACCTGCCGGGCGGCGGCGGTGATGAGCGAGAAGAACCGGGTGACTTTCGATTCGCCTGAGCAGGCGGCGGCGGCCGGGTATCGCAAGGCGGGGGATTGCCGGTAAGCAGCCCGGATTTTGTAGGGCGACTTGGCCGCCTGCTATGGACCGGGCATCGAATTCGTCCACAGCGATGATATGCGCGTGGCGGACGCATCCGCGATGGCCGCCAGGCAGGGCCGAGGGTAGGGGAGGTGGATTGATTCGGCGATTCGGGCGCGACCCCTCCGATCCAGACTTCCATGGTGCTACCTTTGGTAGCAATCTGGTAGCAGGACTGGCCGCGTCACCCCAATCCGGGTACAATGCGACCCGTAGAAGAAAGCCGTGATTCTCCCGGGAAAACAGCCATTTCCAGTACCAACGCAATGTGTTGCCAATGCCAACCATGGACAGACGCGCTAGGTTCAGGTCCTAGTCCCTCTAACGGGGGGTGCAGGTTCAACTCCTGTCTTCGGCATTAGTTACGTCGATTCGAGCAACAGGTGCGGATTCGTTTTTCCGCCATTTTTCCGCAAGAGTTGGAGTAGCATTGGAGCTGCGTTGGGCCGAGCAACCTGAAACGCTATCTCCTACAACCTCATCGTTGCGGCCGAATGTTCTCAAGGCATTAGGTTGATTGGAGGTCCCGATTTACGGACTCCAATTCATTTTGGTTAGCCGGTGCTCGGCAGCCCTGCGAGGCAGTCGGACCGGAAACAACAAGAAACTAGGTCTGACCCTCACCGCCCTGCAGCGGTAGCGGGGAAAGGTACGACTCGACGGAGAATCCCCGGCTGCGCGACCGGCTGAGCCGCGCCGGTGACGGCCCGAAGGCCATTGGGCAGTCCATCATCCGGGATCTTGAGGATTTCTCGGCGGGACACGCTCAGTTCGACGACATAACCCTGATCTGCTTCGGTCCGATCGCCCCCGAAGGTTCCAACCGGACAGCACGGAACGGGTACCGGACCTGATCGATTCAGAGGGCAGGCCGAATCGGCTGCTGGCGGCCGATGAGAGGCCGGGGTAAAGTGGCGATTAATGACAAGGCTGGGTTTTAGCTTCTTGCGGCTTCAGAAAACACGAATGATGCTTGCCTTCCACCCGGCGAAGCTCCCCGAGCACGAGCCGAAGAGGATGCTCATGAGCACCGTTGGCCGAGGCTTGATCGGACTTCTTTGCTTGGTGGCAAGCCTTCGCGCGGAAGCAGCGCCGCAGCAGGCCCAGGTGCCGGGTACCAAGAGCGCCGATACTGGGTCAAGCGAGCGGCCGAAGGATGCGAAGCAGTACCCGCGTCTCATGGAAGATCCCGCCCGGATCGAGAGGAAGGACTTCGAATTCGAGAAACAGACGATCTCGGGGAAGTATCTCGCAGAAATGCTGTCGCATCCGAAAAACCAGGGCCAAACGATCTTCCTGGAGAGTTGTTGTGTTGAACGGGACGCTCGACCTGCGCAACAAGCAGGTGTGTGGCTTGAACGTCGGAAGGGGCCTCTTCACGGGCGAGATTCTCCTCGATGGTGCGAAGGTGCGCGGGCCGTTCCAGCTTCAGGGTGGCGAACGCGTCGAGGGGCGAGTCAGTGCGAATCGCGCGGAATTCTTCCAGCGTGCCGCCTTTTATGGAACATCGTTCGAGAACGGCGTTGAGTTCTCTGCGGCGAAGTTCGACCAAGACGCCGACTTCCTCGACGTAGAGATCACCGGTGAAGACTCGCTCGTCGCGAACCACACGGCCACCTTTCACAAGGCGCAGTTCTTCGGCCCGTTGACGTTCATGAGGACGCATTTCAACGCAGATGCGAATTTCGATGGATGCACGTTTGCGCGGGATGTTTCCTGGGATGGCGTTCGATTTGATGGGGATACCAGCTTCAACGACGCCGTCTTCCGCGACTCGGTCAGTTTTCGCGATGTCGGAATCGTGTCGGGGCTCCTGTTCACGCACAATCAGTTTCCGGGCCTGACGCTGTTCGACGGGCTGCACAGAATTCCCGACCCCGACGCCCGCTTCAAATCCGGCCCGCCGAGTGGGCTCGACGAGAGCGCCCTCGTTATGCACGGAGTCCACTTCCTCGGGCCCGCATCGTTCGACGGAGTCCACGTGCGAAGGCTACTGTTCCCCATGAATCTGTCGCCGACTCGTTGACAGCCACCGCGGCTGACACGCCCTCTGCTCTGTGACGAGCCGGTGAGCTTTCGCAGCTTGCGATGTGAGGAGGCGGACTTCAGCGGTGCGGTCTTTCAGAACACGGTTGACTTCTCGCGAGCCTGCTTCGAGAAGAGCGTCAGCTTCCGCCAGGCGGTGTTCAAGGACTCGGCCTTCTTCGGCGACACCGTCTTTCCGGCCCACGGGTTGAACCTGGACCGGGTCCTCTTCGTTAAGCGCGCGGTGCTGAATGCTGACCAACTCACCCAGGGGCAGCTTGCCACCGACGGCGACCCGGAGGTCTGGGAGAGCCTCGAACTCGCGTTCCGCAACGCCGGGAACCTCGAAGCGATGAACGAGGCCACATATCAGAATCGATTGATGAATATGAGGGGTGTAAAAGGGACGTTGCTCGACCGGGTGTCGTATGTCACCTGGGGCTTCGGGGTTCGGCCGTGGCGGACGGGTGGGTGGATGCTCGGGCTGTTCGGGGCATTTTATGCTGTCTGCGTGCTCTGGGCGTCGCGGATCGAGGCACCAGTGGCGGAGGAGTCGGCAGAGCAGAAGCTGCTGGCGGAGGGGTTGCGGGTGCTCCGGGAGGTGGAGCGGCGGCTCGGACCGCCGGAGAATGCTGCAGTCAAGGCGATCGAGCCAACGGAATCGGACACCCCCGCGCCGGACTCGAAGTATTGGACGGCGTTCGACTATGCCCGCAACAGCGTGCTGAAGCCGTTTTACGGCTGGAAGCACGCGACGAGCCGGCTCCTCGGCGCGGTGGCCTTGGGGGCGTGGGCCGGCATGGCAGCACTTGTCGTCTGCTTCTTCCAGGTTCTCACCAATGTCTCCCCTTTCGTCCGCGAGCTCGTGGGCAAGATCCTCCCGCTGTGAGCATGGCGGGTGCGGTATTTGATTGCAGAGAGGGGGGGATTGAGGCCGGAAGACCGGGGTCTGGCCTGCCCCCCAAAAGCTGGTCCAGTCTTAATGGGAGTCGTACAACTGGCAGAGAGCCAGGGAGCGACCCATGCGAAAACGACCCGGACCAGATCAGATCGCCAAGATCCTCCGCGAGGTCCAGGCCGACCTCGACGCGGGCCTGAACGTCGGCCAGGCCTGCCGCAAGGTCGGATACTCATCGACCACCTACTATCGCTGGAAGGCACTCCAGGAGGAACCGGCATCGAATGAACAGCTCCGCGTATCCGAGCTCGAGGCCGAGAACGGCCGGCTCAAGGCCCTCGTCGCCGAACTCGCCCTCGACCGCCGCATGCTCCAGGAGGCCTTGAAAAAAAAGCCATGACCGTCGCCCGCCGCCGCCTCATCGCCGGTCAAGTCCGCGATCGCTTCGGCGTCTCGCAGCGGCGCGTCTCTCGGGCGTTGGACCTGGCCCGGTCCAGCCTCCGTTACGCGCCCGTGATCAGCGACGAGCGTGCGGCTCTGGCGCGGCGGATCGAGGCCCTCTCGGGCATCCATCCGCGATTCGGCTACCGCCGGATCTGGGTCATGCTCGGACGCGAGGGCTGGTCGGTCAACAAGGAGACGGTGCGTCGCCACTGGCGGCAGCTCGGGCTGAAACTGGCCGGGAAGCCGGCCAAGATCAAGCCTCGCCGACCCCATGGCCAGGACGCGAACGCCTGTCATCTCCGGCCCTCGCGGGGCAAGGACGACGTCTGGACCTGGGACTTCATCTTCGACCGGACCAGCGATGGCCGGAGCCTGAAGTGGCTGAGTCTGATCGATGAATACACTCGTGAATGCCTGGCGTTGGAGGCGCGACGAGGCATGACGGCCGAGGAGATCCGCGTGGTCCTGGCCGAGGTGGCCATCTGGCGCGGAGGGCCACCGCATCGGATCCGCAGCGACAACGGTCCGGAGTTCGCCGCCGAGGCCGTGAGGTCGTGGCTGGAGTCCACCGGCTCGGGTGCGTTGTACGTCGCCCCGGCGAGCCCGTGGCAGAATGGCTACGCGGAGTCGTTCCACAGCAAGCTGCGCGACGAGTTCCTGAACCGCGAGGAGTTCGAGAGCGAGGCCCAGGCGCAGGCGTTGGGCACGCTCTGGAAGGGGGAGTACAATACCGAACGTCCGCACAGCTCGCTGGCTTACCAGACCCCTGCGGAATATGCCGCTCGATGCGAGAGGTGCACGCCTATTGATGAGACGCCGGCCGAGCCAAATCCCGATGAACACCCGCACCCCTGATTCCCATTATCCCTGGACCAGGAAATGGGGAGCAGGCCAGGATGAACACCGTCTTGCACGCCGCCTCCGTCACCCCGCTGCCGATCGGCAAGTGATCCCGGCGGTAATCGGAGTAATCCAGCCACCGCATCCGCTTCCGCAGGGGGGGCGAAACGGGGACGCAGCTAGGAGGCGAAACGGGGACGCAGCTGGAGGCGAAACGGGGACGCAGCTAGTTTTCCGCTGATATTCCCGTTCAGCCCGGGAGGCGAAACGGGGACGCAGCTAGTTTTCCGCTGATATTCCCGTTCAGCCCGCGCCCGGAGACGAAGGAGACAGGGACGCAGCGAGATTTTCGGCTCCGCACCCGCAGCCCGTCGCTTCGATCCTAGCCTGGATTCCCATGGAGGGGAAACCGGCTAACAAATCGGCTTGAAACTGATCGGGATTCCCTCTAAAATCCAGGTATTCCCTCGCTGACATCGTTATCGGCGCCCAAGAACTATAGATACCCATGCCACAAGGCTAACCCGAATAATCACCAAGTGCGTATGCGATGCTTGAATGGCTTTTCTCCCTGAAATCCCGGGGTTTCCTCTATTTCTAACACGCATCGGCAATCGCACTCGCACTCGCTGGCACCGTGGCAACATGGACCATAATTCCAGTGACCGCCTAACACTGGCCCATCGCTTCTTGGAGCCTTCCAACTCCACCCATCGTCAATACGAGGCCCTCCGAGCCTTCTTCGTTGACCGCCTACCATCGGCTGAGGTCGCCGCTCGCTTTGGCTACACGCCGGGGAGCTTCCGCGTCCTCGTCCACCAGTTCCGCAACCAGCCCGACCGCGATTTCTTCGCACCACCTGCACGCCAGGGGAGGCCACCCGGCAAGCAGAAACGGCTGCGGCAACAGGTAATCGCCCTGCGCAAGCAGAACCTCTCTGTCCATGATATCAGCCGCGCCTTGGCCGGCGACGGAGAGCCGCTCAGTCCGGCGGCGGTCGCCGCGATCCTCAAGGACGAGGGCTTCGCCAAGCTGCCGCGACGCGCCGACGACGAACGGCCCGACCAGACCCGCCCTGTCATCGCCGACATGGCCGACGTCCGCTGCCTTGACCTGTCGCCGCGCCACCTCCGCACCAAGTTCGGCGGCCTGTTCCTCTTCCTCCCCTGGCTGGTCGACGCCCGGTTGGACTCCCTCCTGGCGCGGTCGGGTCTCCCCGGCTCGAAGATGGTCCCGGCGGCCTGCGCCTTCCGGTCGCTCCTGGCCCTGAAGCTCTTCGGCAATGCGCGCCATTCCCATGTCATGAGCTCGGTGCTCGATGAGGGCCTGGCCCTCTTCGCCGGCTTGAATGTGATCCCCAAGCGGTCGTTCTTGACCGAATACAGTAGCCGGGTCCCGCCGGCCTGCTATCCCCCGTTGATGCGCCACTGGTTCGACACCGTCGGTCGCCTGGGGTTGAGATGGGGGGCATCGTTCGACCTGGACTTCCACACCATCCCCTTCCATGGCGAGGATGCGCTGGTCGAGAAGCACTACGTCTCCAAGCGGAGCCGCAGCCAGAAGGGAGTCCTGGCCTTCCTGGCCCAGGACGCCCAGACCCGCGTCTTCTGCTACGCCAACGCCGAGTTGCGCAAGGACCAGCGGGATGACGAGGTCCTTCGGTTCGTCGCGTTCTGGAAGCGACGGACCGGACGGTTGCCCGAGGAGCTGATCTTCGACTGCACATTGACGACCTACGCCAAGCTCAACGAGCTGAACCGGATGGGAATCCCCTTCATCACGTTGCGGAGGCGCAGCCCGAAGCGGCTCGCGGAGATCGCGCGGGCCCCGATCTCGGCATGGCGGCGGGTCGAGTTGGAAAATGTCGCGCGTGCCTACCGGACGCCGCGGGTGCTGGACCGCCAGGTCACATTGACGGACTACGATGGTCCGATCCGCCAGTTGACCATCGCCGAGTTGGGTCACGAAGGACCGACGTTGCTCTTGACCAACCAGTTGACCCGCTCGGCGTCGCACCTGATCGGCCGCTACGCCCGGCGGATGGTGATCGAGAACAACATCGCCGACGGGATCGATTTCTTCCACATGGACGCCCTGAGCTCGGCGGTGGCGCTGAAGGTCAACTGCGACCTGCAATTGACCCTGATGGCCAGCAGCCTGTACCGGTTGCTCGCGGTCCGCGTCGGCCGGGGTTACGAGGCGGCCGAGTCGCGGCACCTGTTCCGTGACTTCGTGGATGCCACGGCGGGGATCACGCTCAACGAGAGTGAGGTGGTGGTCCGGTACCAGAGGCGGGCGCACAATCCGCTGCTGATCGCCGCGGGGTTCGACCAGACCGATGTGGCCGTCCCCTGGCTCGAGGGCAAGCGACTGCGGCTGGTATTCGGATGACGTCATGCTGGCACCCGAGCCGAGCGTGGTGTAAAGTTGAGAACTAACGTCGAAACGAAGTATCGCATCGTTATGCGGCCGGCCGATTTGTTAGCCGGTTTCCCCTCCATGGGAATCCAGGCTAGCGCGTCTCTTTTCCGCCAAATTTCCGCCAGCACTGGCCACAAGAACACCCTTTTGATACCCTCTGGATGCCCTATGCTCGGGGCGACTTTAACCACGAAACAAAGGCTTTTTGCGAGACAGCCCTTTTTCTGCCCTATAAATGCCATCAACACGCGGCAGGTTCAGGTCCTAGTGAGCTAACCATGCTCGTGCAGGTTCAAGTCCTGTCTTCGGCATTGTGAACAAAGGACTTACGTCGATTGGGCGTAAGTCTCTTTTTCATGCTCCCGCCGAAATTGGGAGCAGTCTTGCTTCCGCGTTGGATTCTCGTTGCGATAGACCAAGGGGGCTTCGCAATGGGCTGGGTCGAGCAACGCGGTAAGAAGTACCGGCTCTCGTTCCGCTACGGTGGCAGGGCGGATCGACCCGGATCAGCTCTTGCTCTTCGCCCGGGAGATCCTGGCGCAGGCCCGGCCGGCGCCGGAGCCCGCTTCGACCCGCGAGCCGGCCGCCGATCCGGCGCCCACCCCGAGTCCCTCGCCGAAGAAGGGCCACGGCCGCAAGCCGCTGCCGGCGAGCCTGCCCCGCAAGCCGGTCCTGCACGATGTCCCGCCCGAACAACGCGCCTGCCCCGACTGCGGCGCCCGGCGGGCCTGCATCGGTCAGGAAGTCCGCGAACAACTCGAATACGTCCCGGCGTCGCTGGTCGTCCTCGAACACATCCGACCCAAGTATGCCTGCCAGACCTGCGAAGCGAACGTCGTCATCGCCGACAGGCTCCCCGAGCCGATCGAGAAGGGCCTGCCCGGACCGGGGCTCATCGCTCATATCGTAGCCAGTAAATATGCCAATCACTTGCCGCTCTATCGCCTCGAGGGGATCTTCAAGCGGTTCGGCGTCGTATTATCGCGGTCAACGATGTGCGACTGGATGGCCGCCGCCGCCGACTTGCTCGAGCCGATCGTTAAGCGGATGCAGGCCGAGGTCCTGATGTCCAGGGTCGTCCAGAATGACGACACGACGGTACCGATCCAGGACCACGACGGCAAGGGGATCAAGACCGGCCGGCTCTGGGTCTCCATCGGCGACCATGACCATCCTTACACCGTCTATACCTACACGCCGGACCGCGGCGCCGCCGGGCCGGCGAAGATCTTCGAGGACTTCGAGGGCTATCTCCAGGCCGACGCCTATTCGGCCTACGATCGCCTCTACAAATCGGGCGCGATCGTCGAGGTCGGGTGCATGATGCACGCCCGGCGAAAGTTCTACGAGGCGCGGGCCAGTGACCCGCAACGGTCCCATCAAGCACTGGCATGGATCAGCCTACTCTATGATGTCGAGCGCGAGGCCAAGGAGCGAGCGCCGACCGATTACGAGGCCTTCGTGGCCCTGCGGCATGAACTGCGAGCCGAGCGATCGCGGCCGATCTTCGACAAGTTCCACGCCTGGCTGCAAACCGAGCTGCCCAAGGTCTTGCCCAAGAGCCCGATCGGCGAAGCCATCCAGTATGCGTTGAACCATTGGGAGGCGCTGAAGCGTCCCCTGGAGGCCGGGTTCCTCGAGCTGGACAACGGCGCGAGTGAGCGTGCATTCAAACCGGTGGCGCTGGGCCGCAAGAACTGGTTATTCGCCGGGAGCGACAAGGGGGGACAGACGGCGCCCGTCTTGATGAGCCTGTGCATGACGTGCAAGGTCCACGAGATCGACCCACAAGCTTACCTCCGCGATGTGCTCGATCGAATCAGCACGCATCCGGCGAAGCGGATCGACGAATTGCTGCCGGACCGTTGGAAGGAGTTGCGCCGGGCCAGCGACGACGGGACCGGTTGACCGCCCCGGACCGGCGCGGGGCGATTGTCGGCGGCGTCCTTCCGGTTCGTTCCCGCCCTGGGTCCGTCTCGACCCCGGTCCGGCGCGGGGCGGGGTGAGCGTGCGCGCCGAGCTCGGCGCAAGAATCCAGACGGTGCCCCGAACATCATCCCACGCCCCTCAACCGCTTTGTAGATGCACTTCACCGGACGGACACGAACTAACGGATCGATGGAGGCTGTCTCCCGGTCCGAACGGGTCGTTTTGTTAGCCGGTTTCCCCTCCATGGGCATCCGGGCTAGTCGATGAACAGGCCATTGAGCACCGCGTTCGCGCCGGCCGCGTCGAAAATGGTGATCACAATGTTGCCCGACACTTGCCAGTCTAGATAGGCGCCGTTGGAGAACGACGAGATCGTCTCGGTGGAGAGCACGGTCCCCGAGACGGTGCTGATCTGGACCTTCTCGGCCCGTCCCTTGTTATCCCAATCGTCGAAGTACAACTCCAGGTCGTGCGCCTGGCCGTCGGTCAGGTCCACGTTGACGCTGAAGCTCGTCGCGGAGTACCAGACCGCTGCGACGCGATTGCTCGAATTCGGCACTTGCAGGGCACGGGGGTCGGTCGATGTCGTTGTCCAGGTATATTCCGACGGGCCCGAAGGGTTGACGGTGGCGTAGGAGGGCAGGCTGGACGGACCCCCCGCGATGTCATAGCCATTCGAGCCGTAGGTGCGCTCCCAGTTCCCTCGCGTCGTCGTATCCGACTTGATGAAGCTGGCGGTGGCCGGCGGCACGGACTTCATCGGGTCGATGAAAACGCCGGTGAGCACAGCATTCGGACCGGCCGTGTCGGTGATCGTGATCACCACGTCGCCCGTCACTTGCCAGGTGAGATACACGCCGTTGACGAACGACGAGACGGCCTCGGTGGAAAGCAGGGCCCCCGAGGCCGTGCTGATCTGGACCGTCTCAGCACGTCCCTTGCTATCCCAATCGTCGAAGTACAGCTCCAGGTCATGGACCTGGCCGTCGGTCAGGTCCACGGCGACGGTGAAACTCGACGAGGCGTACCAGACGGCCGCGATGCGGTTGGTCGAGCCGGGCAACTGGAGTGCGCGGGCGTCGGTCGAGGTGGTGGTCCAGGTATATTCCGACGCGCCCGAGGGGGCGACGGTGGCGTAAGAGGGCAGGCTGGATGGGCCGCCCACGATCTCGTAGCCCTGCGATCCGTAGACATTCTCCCAGGTCCCTCGTGTTGACGTGTCGGTCCTGGTGAAGCTGGCGGTGCCCGCCGGGGCGGATGTAATCGGGTCGAGGAACAGGCCGTTGAGCACCGCGTTCGCGCCGGACGTGTCCGTGATCGTGATCACCACGCTATTCGACACCTGCCAGTTGAGATACACGCCGTTGACGAATGACGAGATCGTCTCGGTATCCAGCACGGTGCCCGAGGGGGTGCTGATCTGAACCTTCTCGGCAAGACCCTCGTTGTCCCAGTCGTCGAAGTAGAGCTCCAGGTCATGGGCCTGGCCATCCGTCAGGTCCACGTAGACGGTGAAACTGGTGGCCGAGTACCAGAAGGCCGCGATTCGGTTGGTTGAGCCGGGCACCTGCAAGGCACGGGAGTCGGTCGAGGTGGTGGTCCAGGTATGTTCCGATGCGCCCGAGGGCGTGACGGTGGCGTAGGAGGGTAGGCTGGACGGGCCGCCCACGATCTCGTAACCTTGCGCCCCGTAGATGTTCTCCCAGGTCCCTTGCGTCGTCGTATCCGACCCGATGAAACTGGCGGTCGAGATCGTCGGGTCGAGGAAAACGCCGTTGAGCACCGCGTTCGGACCGGCCGTGTCGGTGATCGTGATCACCACGTCGCCCGTCACTTGCCAGTTCAGGTACACACCGTTTACGAACGATGAGATGTTCTCGGTTGACAGAACGGTGCCCGAGGCGGTGCTGATCTGCACTTTCTCGGCCCGTCCCTTGTTGTCCCAGTCGTCGAAATAGAGCTCCAGGTCGTGCTCCTGCCCGTCGGTCAGGCCCACGTTGACGCTGAAGCTCGTCGCGGAGTACCAGACGGCCGCGATGCGATTGGTCGAGCCGGGCAATTGCAAGGCTTGCGGCGCCGTCGATGTGGTGGTCCAGGTATATTCCGATGCGCCCGAGGGCTTGACGGTGGCGTAGGAGGGCAGGTTGGAAGGGCCTCCCACGATATCGTAGCCCTGCGCCCCGTACACGTTCTCCCAGGTGCCATGCGTCGTCGTATCCGACCTGATGAATCTCGCGCCTGGGGTCGTCGCGTTCGACGAACAGTCCGTTGAGTACGGCGTTCTGACCGGCCGTGTTGGTGATCGTGATCATGATATTGCCCGTCACCTGCCAGCCCAGGTACACGCCGTTGGCGAACGACGAGATGGATTCGGTGGACAGCAGGGTCCCCGAGGGGGTGCTGATCTGTACCGTCTCGGCCCGACCTTTGTTATCCCAGTCGTCGAAGTAGAGCTCCAGGTCATGCGTCTGGCCGTCGGACAAATTCACGGCGACGGTGAAGCTCGTCGAGGAATACCAGACGGCCGCGATTCGGTTGGACGAGCCGGGCAACTGCAAGGCGCGGGGGTCGGTCGATGTCGTGGTCCAGGTATACTCCAACTCGTTCGAGGGGGTGACGGTGACATAGGAGGGCAGGCTGGAGGGACCGCCCACGAGGTCATAACCCTGCGCGCCGTAGATACCCTGCCAGT
This sequence comes from uncultured Planctomycetota bacterium, assembly GCA_963777695.1. GTDB lineage: Bacteria > Planctomycetota > Planctomycetia > Isosphaerales > Isosphaeraceae > CAVZRC01. Next base: position 1,244,878 of record CAVZRC010000004.1, on the reverse strand, counting down.
TACCTTGAGTCGTCGTGTCCTTCTTCACGAACGCCGTCGAGGAGGTGACGTCGATCGTGACCGTGGCGGAGACGGTCAGGAAGTCGGTGGTATCCGTGGGGGTGAAGGTAACCGAGAGCGTCTTGTTGCCGACTCCCAGGACGGTCCCCACGGCTGGCGTGTAGGTGAGGGTCCCCGCCAGGCTCTCATTGGCGCCGTCCACCGTCCAGGTGGCCGTCGCATCGAGTTGCGTGCTCGACAGGACCGTACCGTAGACGATATTCGTCGGGTTGGCCCAGGTGATGGTAGGGGTGACCTGATCCACGTTGATGGTCGTCGTGGCCGAGATACTCGTGTAGTCGGTGGAGTCGGTGGGGGTGAAAGAGACGGAGAGGATCTGACCCTTGCCGGCCTTCAGGACCGCGCCCGCAGCCGGAACGTACGAGAGCACGCCGGGTACGGAGGGGATGGCATCGAGCTGGGTAGCACCGAGTGCCGTGCCGTAGGTGATGTCGGCGGGGTCGGGCCAGGAGATGGTCGGCGTGGCCCGATCCACATTAACCATCGTCGTGGCCGAGATACTCGTGTAGTCGGTGGAGTCGATGGGGGTGAACGAGACGGAGAGGATCTGGTTTTCGCCGACCTTCAAGATCGCGCCCGCGGCCGGAACGTACGAGAGCACGCCGGGTACGGAGGGGATGGCATCGAGTTGGGTGGCACCGAGTGCCGTGCCGTAAGCGATGTCGGCGGGGTCGGGCCAGGAGATGGTCGGCGTGGCCTGGTCCACGTTGATCGTCGTTGTGGCCGAGATGCTTGAGTAGTCCGTGGAGTCGGTGGGGGTGAAAGAGACGGAGAGGGTCTGGCCCGCGCCCGCTTTCAAGACCGCACCCAGTGCGGGCGAGTAAGTTAACGTGCCCGGGACGGAGGCGGTGGCATCGAGCTGGGCGGTACCAAGGGCGGTGCCGTAGGTGATGTCCGCGGGGCTGGCCCAGGAGATGGTCGGGGTGGCCTGATCCACGTTGATCGTCGCCGAGGACGAGATGTCCGTGTAATCGGCGGAGTCGGTGGGGGAGAATGAGACTGAGAGCGTCTGGCCCCGGCCGGACTTCAAGACCACGCCAGCAGCAGGCGTATAGGTGAACGTGCCGGGTACGGAAGACGTTGCGTCGAGCTGGGCGGCACCCAGTGCGGTGCCGTAGATGATGTCGGCGGGGTTGGGCAAGGTAATTACGGGAGTTGCCTGGTTGACGTTGACGACCACGGACACGACCGTCGAGTTATAGTCGGTAGTGTCATCCGGCGTGAAAGTCGCCGTCAGAATCTGTCCCGGTCCCGCATCGAGAATGGTTCCCGCCGCGGGGGTGTATGTGAAGGTGCCAGAGACGGAGGCCATTGCGTCGAGCTGGGTCGCACCGAGTGTCGTGCCGTAAGTGATATCGGCAGGGTTCGACCAGGTGATCGTAGGAGTGGTCTTATCGACAATGATCGTGGTCGAAGTAGAGCCGGCACTTCCATAGTTATTCGTCACGGTGAAGGTGACGGTGTAATCGCCATTCTCCGCGGGGACGAAGCTGAAGGTCGAGTTCGTACCGTCGGAGACGACCTGACCGTTGGTGCTGGTGACATGCCAGTCGAACTTGAACGGCGCATCGTTGGCATAGAGATCGGTGTAGGACCCTGCGAGGGTGATCACTTGCCCCGCGTCGGCTGCGATCGTCGGGTTGGAGCTCGTCCCTCCACCGGTCGTCGGGTAGCTGATGGAGACGACCGGAGGCTCATTGACGATCGTGACGGCGGTCTGCTCGCTGCCCGAGGCCCCGCCGTTATCGTGGATGACGACAGTTACGGTGTAAGGTGCGGGCTCCAACGCATAAACGTGGCTGAGGCTGAACTGATTGCCCTCGAGGGCCAGCGGTTGCGGCCCGGAGCCGTCGCCGAAGTCGATGGTCGCGGTCCACGTATCGGTCCCGGGGTCGGAGAAACTCCCCGACTCGGCGAAGACGACTCCCTCATCGAGACTGGCGGTCGAGGGGAGTGAGACGACCGGAGCGACGTCGGTCGCGGTGATGGTCGCCTGCGCCGTGCCCGACGCATCCTTGTTGGCGACCGTGACGGTCGCCGTGTAGGTGCCGAACGTGGCCGGAGTGAACGAATAGTCTGGTGACGTCGTCGTTGCGGTCGCGACCACTTGACCCGCGGAGTTGGTGACTTGCCATGCGTAGGAAAGCGGGACGTCGAGCGGTCCCGGATCACTATAGCTCGCGACGAGATTGACGGCGGTCCCTTCGGAGACCGTCTGATTGGGCCCCAGGCCGACCGTCGGCGGCACGTCCTTGACGAGAATCGTGGCCGAATCGGTGTAGGTTTGCATCGAACCGGCGGAGTTGGTGACCGTCTCGGTGAGCGTGACGACATAGTCGCCAAGGATGTCGTTGGGACCGTTGTCATCGGGGGTGAACGTGAACGATGAGCCGGTGCCACCGGAGATGACCTGCCCGTTGTTCGAGGTGACCTGCCAGAGGTAGGTGAAAGTCCTTCCAGTGGTTGACGATCCATCGTTGAAGGAGGCGGTCAATGTGACGGGCGTATCTTCGTTAACGATCTCATCCGGTCCCACGGAGAGCACGCGGGCCGGCCCCATGTCGACCCCGGTCGTCGGCTGGTCAGTCTGTACGGCGACGGACACCGGACCGACGAAGTTCAAGGTTCGCCAGAGCTCGTCATTGCCGAGGGTATCGCGCACGACGTAATAGAGCGACCCGTCGTAAGGGGTCAGGTCCGACACGCCCGAGCCGATATCGCCTGGATCGAGGTCGGTCACGAGGTGCACATCGACTCCGTCGGTCCTCCAGATCTCCACGCCGTCGGCCACGGAGGTCACGGCGAAGTCGAGCTCATTGCCGACCACGGTGAAGTCGGAGATCTCCGAGGTGGCCGGGCCGGGATTGATATCGAGGAGTTGGTCGGCGGTCGTACCGTCGTACTTCCAGAGCTCTTCGCCCCGGGTCGAATCCGCGGCCACGAAAAACAGGTCGCCCGCGAACGACGTCAGATCCATCGGGGACGAGCCGAGGTTCGACGAGGTGATCTGGGTGACCTTGTTGCCGTCATACTCGAAGAGATAATCGGTGAGGGTGTTGTCCTGGGCGACGAAGTAGAGTATGCCGTTGAGCACGGTGAGGTCGGTCGGCGTCGAGCCCCCCGTCGCGACCGAGGTCACCGGGCTCACGGCCCCGTCGATGACTTCATAGAGCCAGTTGACTCCATCGCTGTCCTCGTCGGTGAAGAACAGGGTGGAACCATCGACGACGAGCTGGCCGTAATTGGTCGGGCCTGACGAGTACGGGGCGACCTGTAGCAGATTACTACCGTCGTAACTGTAAAGCCAGCCCGAGTCGTTGTCATCGAGCCCCAGGAAGTAGAGAACACCATCCAGATTGACGAGGTCGGTCGGCGAGGAGCCGCCGTTCGCGATCGACGTCACTGGCGTGGCCATCGTCCCGTCGTACTCGTATAGCAAGGAATCTCCGCTGGAATCCTCGGCACTGAAGTAGATGACGTTCCCCACGGCGATCGGAGCGGATGGGCTCGAGCCGCCCGACATCGAATTCGTCACCTGCGTCAAGTTGTTCCCGTCGTAGCTATAGAGCCAGGAGATCCCGTTGCTGTCATCGGCCGAGAAGTAGACCACACCGTCGATCACGTCGAGTATGACGGGATTCGAGCCGCCGAGCGTGGGTGATGTCACCTGGTTGATATGAGTCCCGTCGTACGTATAGAGCCACTCATAGCCCGAGTTGTCCTGTGCTTCGAAAGCGAGGAGCGTGCTGCTGACCACCGTGAGCTGAGATGGCCCTTCGACCGTGGCTCCGGTCTCGGAGTCGCTCACGATTGAGGTGCCAGTTCCGTTGGTCTGGTAGAGCGAATTGCCGTATGCGCCATCCTCGACTAGATAGAGCGATCCGTTGAAGACGGCCATGTCCGCGGGCTGAGCCTGCTGGACGTTGACATCCGCCACGAGGGAAGCGGTGGTGTCGGTCCCGTGGTAGGACCATAGCTCGTAGCCGGTGGACTCGCCCCACCCCGAGAAGTACAAGGTGCCATCGACGATCGTGAGGTCATAGGTGAAGATGCCGCCGGTGGTGATGTTCGTCACCTGGGTCAGCTTCGTCCCATCGTACTTGTACAGCCCGCCGCCGTCGTTGCCATAGCCCCCGAAATAGAGGTCTCCGTCGAAGATCGTGAGATCGCCGGGGTAGGTACCCGATGCATCGGTCGTCACCGGGGTCACGCCCGTGGCCTGGTACTCGTAGAGTAAGAGCTCGCCGTTGCTGTCTTTCCCTTCGAAGTACAACGCCCCATCGAATGCGAACAGGTTGCTCGGATCGGATCCGCCGCTCGCGGCGGTCGTCACCGGGGTCACATTGGTTCCGTCGTACTCGTAGAGCCACTCCTTGCCGTTGCTGTCTTCGCCCGCGAAGTAGAGGATGCCATTGAGTGCGAAAAACTCGGGGGCCGAGTTCGCGTCGAGCGTGGCGCCAGGCACCTGGGTCACGGACGTCCCGTTGTACTCGTACAACCAGAGCGATCCGCTGCTGTCATGCCCCTCGAAGTAGAGGTCTCCATTCACGTCCGTGAAATCTTGGGGGTCCGAGCCGCCGGACGCGGAGGTCGTCACCGGGGTCGCGCTCGTCCCGTCGTATTTGTACAGCCAGGAATCGAAATTGCTGTCGTATCCGGCGAAGTACAGCGTGTCGTCGTCGGCGAAGAGTTGATAGGGGTATGTGATGCCTAGCCCCGAGGTGTTCACCTGGGTCAGTTTCGTTCCGTCGTACTCGTACAGGCCATTGCCATCGCCGCCGTAGCCAATGAAGTAAAGGGCGCCGTTCATCACGGTCAGATCATAGGGGTAGGAGACACCGGACGCCGAGGTTGTCACCTGGGTCAGGGCCGTCCCGTTGTACTCGTACAGCCACGAATCGTCGCTATTATCGTGGCCAATGAAGTAGAGTACGCCGTTCAGCACAGTCAGGTCATAGGGGTTGGCGCCGCCGGCTTTGCTGGTCGTGACTTGCGTCAGACGGCTCCCGTCGTATTGGTAGAGCCAACTGGTGCTCCCATCGTAGGCGGTGAAATACAGGTCGCTCCCGACGACCATCATGTTTTCGAACTCGGACCCGTAGGGGCCCGCGGTGATGTCGGTGATCCGGGTCGTGTTCGTCCCGTCGAACCGCCAGAGCTGCTGACCGGTCAGTCCATCATCGGCGACGAAGTAGACGGCATTATCGAACGAGATGAGCGAGCTGGGATCGGAGCCTTGACTACCCTGCGAGCTTAAGAGGAATGTGACCTGCGAGCTAGCATCGTTCGCGACCACCGCGGCGACGTTCGCCGTGCCGGGTGGAAGATTGGTGAAGGAGTAGTCGCCGTTCGCGTCGGTAATGGTCGTGGGCTCGCCCGGGTCGAGCAGACCGTTCCCGTTGGTGTCGAGGAAGACGGTGACGCCCTCGAACTGCTGGGGATCGGAGTCGGTGCTCGGGGTGATCGTGCCATAGATCGCGCCGATGTCCACGTTGAAGTCGAACGACTCGCGCGCCGTCCGGCCGTACGGATCCGTGGCGGTGACCAGGATCGGGACGGTCCCCTTGAAGCCGGGCTCGTTGGGGGTGAGGGTCAGCACGTCTCCGGAGATGGAGACGGTCACGTGTGCGTCGCCGCTCTGGGCGGAGAAAGTCACCGGTTCGTCGGCCGCGAGCGTGACAGTCGTCGAGATCTGGCCCGAGGGGAGCGATACGGGTCCTTGCGCCGTGAGCGTCGGCGGATTGGCATCCGACTCGTAGAGGACGGTCTCGGGGATCGTGGTCGATGGGGCATTCGAGACGCGCGACTGGATCTCGGCGGCGAGCGTGCCGACCTGGAAGTCCCTGGCGTCGTTGCCCAGCGGATCGCCCTGGAGATTGAGCTGGAGGAGGTCCGGCATGACAGAGCCTTGCCGGACCACCTCGATGCCGTCGGCGACTGCGTTCCCGGTATCGGCGTTGCTGATCGCGACGCGGATCGTGCCGGTGGTCGAGGTGTAAGTGCCGAGCGTCTGCCACGTGACGCCGCCCAGCGAGGGGCCCTGCGGGCTGAAGACCTGGTCGACCGTCGCCAGTGTCGTGGAGACCGGCTTGATGCTCGGGTCCACCATGTAGGTGAGTTGCTGGTCCTCGAGGTCGGCGGTGATGACCATCTTCTGGCCGTCCGCGGCCGTCCCCGCCGCGTTGAATGATTCTGCGGTGTGCGGCACGAGCATGACATAGATTTCGCCCGCGGCGAGGTCCGCGAGCTTCTGGGGACCGCTGCCGCCGAAGATCGGGTTATTCGCGTAGCCGCCGATGAGAAGAGGATTCAGCACGCCCCCGACGCCGTAGATCGGATTCGAGGACGATGTGGACGACACCGTCCAGCTCCCGGTCGGCGAGAGAGCCCCGCCGACGCCGAGCATGGGGTTGGCGATCGTCTGGCTCGACAGGTTCGCAAAGATGAGCATGTCGTAGCCGCTATAGTCTTGCGTGAAGCCGTCGGTCTCTATGTTTTGCACGCGCATGAGGACGGCTTGCGCCCGGCCGGCGCGTTGGCGGTGACGGCGGTGTTGATGAGGGTGGCGGCATCGACGCCGAGCAGCCCGTAGGCGTCGGCGCCGCCCGCCAAGCCGACGATATCGGGGGTCTGCGGGCTGTCGGCGATGAAGGGGTTGGCGTCCGTCGAGCCGGTGTAAGCCTGCGGGACCACACCCGCGGTGCTGCCCGAGGACAGCGTGAAAGCGGAAGTGGTGTTCGTGCCTACGATCACCCGTCCCGTGCCACCGGCGTTTCCTCCGGGCGCTCCCGGAGCACCTCCGGCGACGTTGACGGTCGTGGTCCCGACGACATCGGAACCGACCAGCAGGACAGTCCCGCCGGAGCCACCGCCGCCTGGTCCGCCCGTGCCGCCCGTGCCGCCCGTGCCGCCCGTGCCGCCCGTGCCGCCCGGCCCGACCCCACCTCCGTCTCCACCATGTTGAGTCGGGTCGCTGTCTGTGCCGGAACCGGGACCGCCGCTATTGCCCGTGTAACCGCCAGACCCCGCAGTTCCTGCCTGCCCCTGTGCGCCTTGGCCTCCCTCAGCCAGGAATGTCGATACCCCGATCGAAATCTGTCCAAGAGCAACGAATTCAAGAGCCCCCGCCCCACCACCTCCCTCACCACCTTCACCACCGTTCCCGCCCGGGCCGCCCGAGCCTCCTGAGCCACCGTAACCACTATAGACGCCGTAATTAGTGCCATAACCGGGAAGCCCGGCGTAGCCTTCGGTTCCAGCACCACCGGGGCGTGTAAGGGCTCCCTGGCCGCCCCCGCCGCCGCCACTGCCGCCACCACCCTGTCCACCCTCGCCACCCCCGGCACCGCCTCCTCCTTGACCGCCGGCAGCCCCTCCGGAGATTATTAGTCCTGAAAGATTGTTCGTCCCGCCCAGACCCGGCTGGCCGTTAGCACCAGGTCCCCCGCGGCCTCCCTGATTTCCAGTCTGACCCGGCCCCCCTGAACCACCCGTCGCTCCCTTGTTTACGTTGTATTGGACCGGCCTACCTGCTCCGCCATTATTAGGAACTGCGTTGGCCGGCCCACCAGATCCTCCTGTCCCGCCATTCGTACCGCCGGTCCCAGATGCTCCACCACCATACGGATTATTGAGGCCGCCCGGCGAGGTCTCTGACGACGAACCGGGAGAGCCAGTCTGACCAACCGCGCCAACCGTCCCGTTCAGACCGGTCGTTCCTGAAGCTCCGGTAAAATCGCCGGTACTCTGGAAATAGTAGCCGCCTTGACCATTTTGACCGCCATTTGAGTTGAAACCCCCATAGCTTCCGCCGTACCCTGCATCGTTGCCATTCGATGAGGAGCTTCCACCAGGCCCGGAGTTTATCCCGTTCGCCGAGACATTGAACGTGGCCTTCGGGTCGATCGTGACATTGTTCCCCACCTCGATCTCCAGCGCATTGCTGCTCGTGACGGTGATCGTGTCGGGGCCGATGACCAGGTCGCCGGGGAAGTAGAAGTAGGCGATGCCGTCGCTCACCGTGGCCGTGAACTTCTTGACCATCAGGTCGTTGCGGTCGAACGGTCGGGTCGCTGGGATTGCCGCCGGTGATGGTCAGCGTGTCGGTGTTGATCGTGAGCTGATAGGATGTGGTGCGCGCGATCGGGGCCGAAGTCGGAGTGACCGTATTGAAGAAGGGGAAGTTACCTAGGACCGCCGCGCCGCTATCGACCGTGTAGATGACCTGCGTGCTCCGCGACTCCTGGCCCGGCCAGGTGGCGAGCACGTTGTATGTGCCGGCGGGCAGGTCGCTGAAGGTGTGGACCGCCTGCGATGAGGTATCGCCGCCGGGCAGCAAGCGATAGTCGCCGTCGAACGCGGCGGGGTCCTGGTTGCCGGTCCAGCCGGGGCCGACCTCGGCGTAACCGGGGTCCAGGTTGTTCGTCACGTAGGCGCCGGTGAGCGCGTCGATGTTGCTCACCTGGTTGTTGCTCAGGTCGAGGAACTGGAGGCTGGACAGGTTTGCCAGCGGGCTGATGTCCGCGACCTGGTTGTTCTGGAGGCTGAGCACGCGCAGGTTGGTCATCGTCGCGAGCGGGGCCAGGGCGGGCACGAAGTTCGTCAGGTCGGTCTGGCCGACGACGGTCGCGTCGGCTAATAGGCCGACCGAATTATTGTCGAAGCTCAGGAACTGGAGGTTGGTGAGGGCCGCCAGCGAGCCGACGTCGATCGCCGTCTCATGATTCGCCAGGCCGAGCTGGTCCTGGGCCACCAGGTTCGTGTCCTCGATGGTCAGTGTATTCGCGGGGGAGAATGAGGCCAGCGTCAGCGCGATCCGTGTATCCCCCACGAGCGTGGCGAGGACACTCAGGCTCAGCCCGGCCGCGTTGAGCGCGGACTGGACCTGGGCCACCAGGTCGGCGGCGCTCTTGTCCTCCGCCGTGTTGACGATGTTGAGCGTCACCGGGACGGGGACGGCCCCGTCCACCGAGAGCTTGAAGGACGCGGTTGTGACGGGGGCGCCGCTGGGCATGGTCTGATCGCTGAGCTGGCCGTTGGCGGGGAGGTCCGTCGAGCCGATGAGGGCGATGCTGGTGCTGCCCAGCTCGGTGAGGCCGGTGTTGTCCATCGAGAGGCCCCGGAGGCCGACGAGCGTCGACAGGACCGCAATGGCGTTGTTGCCCACGGGATCGTTGTCGATGGCGAGGTAGCGTAGTTTCGCCATGCCGATCGGCGAGCCGGCCAGCGGCCCCGATTCCGCGATCCCGGCTTCCAGCCAGGTGAGATCGGTGATCCCCGAGTTGTTGGACAGGTCCAGCGTCGTCAGGTTGGTGGCGAACTGGAGCCCTTCGAGGTCCTTGATCCCGTAATCGCCGGCATCGAGCTGAGTGAGCTGGGCCAGATCGCTGACGTAAATGGGACGGGCGGGGATATACGCGCCATTGGCCCCGAGCGTGACCGGGATGCCCAGCGCGCGGGCCACCGCGAGCCGGAGCATCGGGTCGGGCATGATCGCGGCCGTGACGACGGGATCGATCAACGACGGGGCGACCCCCGGGCCACCGTCAGAGACGGGACGGGCGAGGAAGGTATCCCCGGTGACGAGGTCGCGGACTTCGCCCGGGTTGGCGAAGAAGGTATCGTCGCCGCCATCGCCGAAGAGTTCGTCGAGGCCGCCGCCGGAGATGATCGTGTCGTTGCCGTCGCCCCCCGAGATCGTGTTGCGGTCGGACGGATCGACGTGGAAGGCATCACGGACCTGTCCCGACTGGGGCGCGTTGACGGTGATCTGGAACGGGATCGGCGACGTCAGCGTTCCCGCCGCCGGTCGTACGCGGACGTAATAGGTCCCCGCGTCGAACTGGCTCAGATCGACGAGCGATTGCCCCGAGGCGACGAGGCTCCCCTGGGCGTTATAGACGTCGGCGACGACCCCCGCCGGGCCGCTCGTGATGGTCAACCCGGTCTGTCCGGCGACGGTGGACATCGGGCTGAAGAGCGAGTCCTGCACGTCCATGGTGATGTCCGACGCCCCGAGGGTCACCAGGAACGTCAACCGGGTATGGCCCTCGGCCAGGTTGGCACGCAGGGCGGCACTGAAGTCGATCGAGTTGACACCCGACGTGGCGTTGACCGCGATGGTCTGCGCCTCGGCGGTGTTGAGCGCCGCGGTCGCCACGCCGGCGGTCACCGTGTCGGACCCCTCGCCGAGCAGCGGCGTGACGGTGATCGTGGTCCCCAGGTGGCTGCTGACCCGCGAGGTGCCCGCCGCGGTGCCGTTGTTCATCCAGAGCTCGAGACCCACGGAGTCCAGTCGGGCCAGGAAGGCGTCGTCCCCGCCGAGCGAGGTACCCTCCAGCGAGCCGTCGGTATAGCCGACGATATCGACCTGCCCGGAGCCGTCGACGGCGATGCCCTGGCCGTCGTCATCGCCCGCGGATGCCAGTTGCTGGAGCCACACGGGGTATCCCGTGCTGGAGAAGTCGGCCGCCCAGGCGTCGTCGTGAAAGGCGTCGCCACCCAGGTAAGGGCCGCCGAGCGCTCCCTCGGTATACCCTGTGAGATAGATGTTGCCCGAGGCGTTGACCGCCAGGGCATTGGGCCGGTCGAACGCCGATGTACCGAATTGCCTGATCCAGTTCGGGCCGGTGGTGCTGGACGGGATGAACGTGGGGCTGAACTGCGCCAGCCAGATGTCGCCGCCGCCCGATCCGCTCCCGGCGATCGAGGGGGCGAGCGTGCCATAGGTCAGGCCCGTGACATCGATATTGCCCGACGGGTTGACGGCGACGGCCTGGGCGGTATCCAGGGTCCCCGTGCCGAACTCGTCGCCCCAGCCGAGGGTGCCCGACCGGGAGAATTCGGCCACGAAGGCCGCGGGGGCCGTGGAGCCGGAGAGGTTCTGGTAGAAACCGGTGATGGCCCCGGCCGCGGTGCCGACGACGTAAATGTTACCCGCCGAATTCACGGCGACACCCAGGGCCTGGTCCACGCCCGCCGTCCCGAATTGCTGGACCCATTCCAGGGTGCCCGAGCTGTTGTACTGGCCGACCCAGGCGTCCGCATTCCCCTTGTTGGTCCCCGTCGATGTCCCGAGGTATCCGGTGGTATACCCGGCGATATCGATGAGGGGATTGCCCGAGTTCGCATCCACCGCGATCGAGAGCGACACATCGTCCCCGCTGCTAAAGAGGACCTTGCCCCAGGTCGCGGACCCATTGCTCGATGAAAGCTTATCGACCCAGGCATCGAGCCCGTGGGTGACGCCGCTTTCGGAATAGTCTCCGGTAATGTAGATGTTGCCCGAAGAATCGAGGGCAATTCCGTAGCCGATGGTGCTGGAATTCGCACCGTTGTCGAACTGTACTCCCCAGATCTTTACGCCAAGTGGGCTGAATTTCGCAACGAAGGTATCGGTGGCGCCGCTGCTGATCTTGCCGTAGAGCGGACCCGTCGTCGTCCCGATGACATAGATATTCCCCGAAGAATCGGTCGTGACTCCGTTGGCGACGTCGGTCCCGGATGTGCCGAATTGCAGGCCGCCCTGGACCTGTCCGCCGTCGGTGTCGGCGGTGAAGAAGAGCGTCCCGTCGACGTTGACGAGATTGCTGGGATACGACCCGGCACCCCCGGACGTGATGTCCTTGACCAGGACGGTACCGGCGGTCGTCCCGTTCGACTGCCAGAGCTCGATCCCGTCGATACCGTCATTCGCCGCGAAGTAGAGCGTCCCGTTGACATCGGTAAGGCTGATCGGGTTCGAGCTGGCGACACCCGGGTTGATGTCCTTGACGACCTTGGTGCCGTTGATCGTCCCGTCGGAGACCCAGAGCTCGGTCCCCTCGCCTCCGCGTCCGGTCCCGGTATTCGCCGTGAAGAAGAGCTTGCCTCCCGATGCGGTGAGCTGGGAGGGGTCGGCGTTCTGAATGAGCGTCGTCGTCACGGCCAAGGCCGCGGTGCCGACCGCTTTCCAGAGCTGTCCGTTGAACACGAAGAACATGTCGCTGGAGCCGGTGGCATCGACCACGTTGGTCAGCAAGGGGTTGGCGGTGCCGACGTTGACCTGCTGGCCACTATTATTATCGACCGCGGTCGTCGTCGTGCCATTCGTGGTATAGAGCAGCGAGCTCGAGACGAAGTAGAGGGCGCCGCTGGACTGGCCCTGGCCAGGTGCTGCGACCGCGAGCCAACTGAAGGAGGTGTAGCTGTTAATTGGCCCGCTGTACTGGATCGGCGAGGAGGATACGGGCACCTCGTAGAGCGCCTGGGCCAGGGTCGTCGGAGTGGTGGTCACGAAGAAGAGCGTGGGCGTCCCCGCGATGTTGACGCCGCCGGAGAGTGCCGTGACGTTCGAGATGGATGTCGTGCGCGACGACGGGACGAGGGCGGTGCCCGCCGTCGTCCCATTGCTGGTCCAGAGCTCGGTATTCGCGATGAAGAAGAGCTGGCTGCCGACGGCGGTCAGCGAGCCCACTCCGGTCAGGGTCGGCGTGGTGATCAGGGTGGCGACGGTTGACGTCGCCGCGGTGTTGTTGACCCAGAGCTGGTTGTTGACGACGAAGAACAGGAGGGAGCCGGCCGCGGTCAACTGGGCTGGCGTGCCGGTGAAGCCCGTGATCGGCACGGTTGACGCCACGGTCCCGGTCGTGCTCCAGAGGCCGTTGTTGGCGGCGAAGAAGAGCTGGTTGCCGACGACGGCGTGCGACCCGAGGCTCAACGCGGTTGGGAAGTTATCGGCGATCGACGAGTAAGCGAGTTTCAGGGTGGCGGATTGGAGCAGATCGGTGGGGTCGCTCATGTCGGCGAGGACCGCCGAGAGGTCGAATGCCAGGCCCCCCTCCTGGCCCGTCGGGCTGCCGATGGCGGTCGTCGTCCCGGCGTTGCTGGCGGTGGGGGCCACGACGCCGGCCTGGATCGGCTGGAGCGTGGTCGTGGTCGCCGGCCCCGGGGTGACCTGGAGCGAGTCGCCGGGGCCACCGTCGCCGAGCGTGGTGAACTCGTACCAGCGATCGGCGCTCGACTGGCCGCTGTTGAACCCCAGCTCGGCCGCCGGGTCGGCGGCCGGGAAACGGATCGATAGCGGGGCCGCGGTCGAGACCAGGGCCGTGAAGGTGAGCAGGTCGCCGGAGGTGCCGGCCGAGACCTCGCCGGCGAGCCCGGCGGCGGCCAGGGCGGTGTTGATATTCGTCGCCAGATTGCTCAAGGCCGAGTTGGAGGAGCTGGCGGTGAACGTCAACGAGATGGGCTGTCCCGATCCGAGAGAGAGCGAGAGATGGGCCGGACCGCTGAGCTGCCCGCCCGCGGGGGCGGGGGCCAACGCCGTCAGGACGGTCGAGGCTTCGAGGGTGTAGTGGCTCGTCGCGTTGGCGGTCAACTGGCCGTTGAGGAACCCGAGGCTGGCCGCCGGATTGCCCGCGGCGTAGCTGATCGTCAAGGGGGCCGCCGCCGTACTCTCCGCCGACAGGGTCAGGAGGCTCTCGCCCCCCTGGATCATCAATCCCGCGACGACGAGCGAGCCCAGGCCGGCGGCACTCAGCGCGGAATTGAGGTTGGCGACCAGGTCGGCGGGCGTCGCGTTTGCGGACCCCCTCGCGAACGTGATCGTCGTCGATTTCGTACCATAAGCGATCTGGAAGACGGCGGTCCCGGTGAACCGGCCGTTCGCGGGGGCCGCCGTCGGGGCGATCAAGGTCTGGGAGTCGGAGACCGAGAACGGCGTACCGTCGGAGTTGGGGATGAGGAAGTATCCCTGGCCGGTGATCGTGTCGTTCTCCAGGATGGCGGGATCGGTCGGCAGGTTGTACGTCGGGGCCGCACCGTAGGCGGCGTACACCGTGCCGGCGGAGGCCAGGAGGGCGCCCGTCGTGCCCGAGAGGATATTGGCGCCGCCGGCCCCCAGCAGCAGGTCGCTGATCTTGTCGCCGTCGAGGTCCAATCCCGGCGTCGAGGACATCGCGTCGAGCAGGCCGGTGGTCGAGTCGCTGTTGATGATCGTGCCGGCCTCGGACAGGGTCAACTGGTGCGGCGTGGACGGGTCGGTGATCGACCAGAAGATGTAGAGCCGCCCGCTGTAAGGGGTCGGCGGGGTCGTCGGGGTATTACTATTGACGAGGTCGGTCGTCTTGAGGACGGCCAGGTCGGGCTTGCCGTCGCCATTGAAGTCGCCGGCGGTGACCGAGAGCGTGACCCGGAGCGGGACCCCGCCGACCTCCGTCGGCCCGTCGTCGTCGATGGTGTAGGCCGCCGTCGTGGATGGCGTGGCGCCGCCCAGGAAGACCAGGGCGCTCAACTCGCTCTGCGAACTGGACTCCTGGACTGTGGCGAAGTCCTGGTAGCCGTCGCCGTTGATGTCCCCGAGTGCGAACGACTTGTCTGTGAGATCCGCATATGTAGAATTGTATGGCGAATAGCCCACATCCGGGTTGCTCAACGACTTGACGATGAGCGTTCCGGAGGGGTCCGCCTCGCCGAGGAACAAAGATGATTGCTGATAAGGATTGTAGATCACCCCGGTGGTCGTGTATGGAGGGTCATAGGTCGTGTTGGTGACGAGGATGTCGCCCAGGCCGTCGCCGTTGACGTCGCCCACGACGGTCACGCTATCCGTGCTCATGCCATTCGAGTTGACGGGCGTGGTGCTCGACATCATCGCGAGGATCGGGGCGAGCGTGAGGACCAGGACGTTCGATGAGTTGGTAGTTGTCACGGTCGAGAAGACATAGCCGAGGGCCGTCCCCGGGGTCTCCTGGGTCGTCGAGACGAGGATATCGTCCGTGCCCGCCTCGTGCCAGTGAAGGACCTGGGCCGTCACGTTGGTTTGCATGCCCGCCTTTGTCGCCGCCCAGGACGACACGGTCACGCCGGTCATGCTCGTGGAGGCGTAGCTCAAGAGCAACGACGAGCCGGTGAACGGCAGGGTGTTCAGCAGGCGGGGCAGGGCCGCCACATCGCCCCCAGGGATGACCCGGATCACGAAGCTATTGACGCCCGCGTTGACCTCGTCGTCGACGAAGACCAGGTCGCTGTGTCCGTCGCCGGTGATATCGCCCATGCTCAGGGCGGGCATGCCCATCGCCGGCGCGTTGGCGGGTGCGGCCATGTTCTGGTATCGGTCGATGACGACCAGGTCGGCGCGGGCGGTGACATCCGTCACCGTGGACAGGTCGATCGGGCCGAAGAGGATGTAGCTCATCACCGGGCCGACGTAGGTTGACGAAGGCTCGTCAGTGAACATGTAATCATCGTAGCCATCACCGTTGAAGTCGCCGATGTCGATGGCCGCGGAGAGTCGCTCGCCGGCGGTCGATCCCGACAGGCCGGCGGCGGTCGAGACGCTGGCGGTCGCCTGGCCCTGCCCGAGGGTCAGCACGGTCGTCGTCGTGGCCGCCGGGGGGAGTGCGGTCGCCAGCGGATACTGGAACAGGTCCTCCTGGAGCGACGGCCCGATGTTGCTCGGCGCGGCTTGCTGGGGGGTCAGGGCCCGGCCGAAGAAAACATGCGACTGGCCGCCGACGAGTGCATCGGCCGCGTCGAAGCTGGCCGGGCTGGCCGCCGAGGATTGACCGCTGGTGAAGCCCAGATTCGCCGAGGGATCCGTCGCCGCAAAGCCGATCGTCAGCCGGACGGGTGATGAGAAGGTCAAGACGCCTCCGGCCTGCCCGGCCGTCACCCGGTCGCCCAGACCGGCGAGGAGTAGCGCGGCGTTCAGGTCGTTGACGAGGCCGCCGACGTTGACCGTGGATTTGTCCTCGGGGACGGTCACATTCACCGGAGTCCCGCCGGAGAGGCTCAGGGTGAAATCCGCCGCCCCGCCGAGTTGACCGGTCCCGGGCGCCGCGGCGCTGGCGGTCAACGTGTACCCGGTCAGGGCGCCGACCGGGCCGAGGGTGAACGGTTCGAGGTCCTCGACGGCCAGAGTGGGCGGAGTAGTGACCGTCTTCACGTTGTTGATGACCGGAGTCAGGAGTCCCGGCCCGCCGAGGAAGACCTGGCCGACCGTGCGGTTGACGACCGATCCGTCCTCTCTCGTCACGTCGGGCGACGTCGCGGTCGTCGTGCCGCCGAGATCGTCGCTGCCATCTCCGTTGATGTCGCCGAGCGGCACCAGCCCGCCCGTCGTGAACTGGATCGCGACGGCCTTGAGGTTCTCCGCAGCCGGCGGCGAGGCGGCGCCCGGGATCAGGAGACTGGTGGTCGAGCTGCTGAGCAGCAGGTCACCGACGGGCCCGGGCTGGCCCACGACGTCGCCGGCCCCGGAGAGGGTGAAGCCGGTCAGCTCATACTGGCTGGGATTGACCAGGTTATCGGTGATCGCGACCGATGCGACGTTCGTCACGGCCAAGGACGCGCCCAAGGCGGGCAACTTGGCGGCACTGGTGATGACGTAGACCGTGCCGGGGTCGGTCGTCGTGCCATTGCTCATCACGGCGAAGTCGGGCGTGCCGTCGCCGTTGAAGTCGAGGGGGCCGGCGGCACTGACGCCCGCCAGGCCGATACCAAGCCCGTCGCCCGCGTTCGCCCCGGTCAGCTCGTAGCCGTTGGTCGCTGCGCCGAGCGCGACGGGCTGGGCCTCGATACGCACGTCGTCGTTGACGTACCAACCCTCGTAGTCATTATTCAAGGCGTTGACCGTGTTGAAGCTGAACTGGACCAGGATCGAGCCGCGATAGCCTTTCAGGAAAGGGTCGAGCGGGACGACGACGCGTTGCCAGCCGTTGGAGTGGTCGGCGAGCACCAGTCCGTCGATCGGGATGGCGTTGCGGATGACCGTGGTCCACGTCGTGCCCCCGTTCGTCGAGATGTTCACGAACGCCTGGTCGTAAGTGCCCGTGGGGTCGGCCTCGGTCGCCATGAAGTCGTCGAACGTCAGCGACACGGGAAAGCTCGGAGAGATGCCGCTCAGGCTGATCGCGGGTGACGTGGCCTGACCGGCCGCCGTCTGTCCCCAATCGTAATTACCGCCGCCGGTGGCGGTCTCGCCCTGGCCGAAATACAGGCTGGTCGCCGCACTATGGCCGGGGTCGTTTGCGCGGGCGGTCGTGACGTGCCAGAGGGTCAATGGCTGGCCGCTGGAATTCGTGCCCTGCGTGACCGTCATGTTGTATTGCGAGACGTCGGGGTCCAGGGGACCATTGTCGCTCGCGGCGTCGGCCGTGACCGGGTTGCTCACCGGGCCGCTCGACGCGCTCCAGGTGGCGCTCCCCGGGACGAGGTAGACCGCCCCGTTCCCCGAGTCGTCCTTCGGGTCGCCGATCAGGATGTCCTCGACCGGCTTGCTGGTCGCCGGGTTGATCGCCCCGTTGACATCGCCGGCGTTGACCACGTTGATGGCATGGCCGACGTCGTCGGCCGGGAGGCTGATCACCACGTCGGCCGATTGCGCCACGTTGATCGTGCTGCTCCAGGCGTTCATCTGGCCGCCGTAGAACCCGAGCAGGGTGGCGGCCGGGTTGGTCGCCGGCGTGGGGATGCTGATCTGGATCGAGTGGCCGGAGAGCAGGAGCAAACGGATGCTGCCGCCGACCAGGTCGGCGACGACGAGGCCGTTGAGCGCCGGGGTCGCCTCGATCTTGGCATTGAGCAGACTGACCAGCGCGACCGGCGTCGTCACGCCCGATTCGTCGGCGGGATTGATGGTGATCGCGTCCCACTCGAGCTGGCCGTTCGAGCCCGTCCGGCCGTTGAGGTTCAGGCTGAACGACCAGGCGGAAGTCGGGGGCGTGAGCTGGGCCGGCAGCGTATCGGCGCCGATGATCCCGAAGGCATCGGGTCGGCCCAGGATGATGTAGACCTCCGGCGAGCCCAGTGTGGTCGTGACGCCCGTGATCGGGGCCGCCGGAGAGACGGCGACCGCGATGTCGGCGATGCCGTCCCCATTGAAGTCCCCGGCGATGATGCTCGACTGCCCATCGAGGTACGAAGACTGGAGCAGCGGCGCCGGGAGCTGGATCGTCAGCGAAGAACTGCGCGAGCGCCGCGGCGGTCGTGTTGGCGCCGCCGAAGGAGACCGTCGCCAACCCATATCCCTGATAGGGCGCGTCCTGCTCCGAGCTGATGAAGTCGGAGTAGCCGTCGCCGGTGATGTCGCCGAGCGGGATGTTGACCGGGACCGGTGGCGAGAGGCCGTTCGAGGACGATCCGACGCCGGTCGGCGTGAGCGTCGCGTCGGCCGAGGCGACCGAAATGTCGGTCGTCTGCCCCAGCCCTTGCGAGCCGAGGAAGGTCAACTGGTAATTGCCCATGGGGGCGGGCGTTGCGCTGAGGCCGAGGAGATACATGCCAGTCGAGGTCGTTGGAGTGCCGGGCTCTCCGAAGCCCAGGATGGTAGACGCCGGGTCGGTCGGCGATACGGTAACCTCGAGCGAAGTGCCCGACATCAGCCAGAAGCCAAGTTGCTGCACCCCGTTTGATCTGTATACGCCTACCGTGACCGTACCCGCTGGAATGCTTTCCGCCGCCAAGGAGGCATTGAGTGCCTTCTGTATCTCGTTGACAAGCCCACCAATACTGTTAGTGATTGTGTCTTGGCTCGGGATCTCGACCGTCGGGATCGAGACGCCGTTGACGGTCATCGAGAAGTTGGCGACGTCGCTACCGGGTAGGATAAATGTCGTCGGGGACGAGTTCGCGATCACGGCGTAATCATTGGGGTTGACCACGTGGATCAAGTATTCGTCGGGGACTCCGTTGTACTGGTCGACCGGTTCGTATGTGGATATGCCATTGACGGTGACCGCTTGCGCGGGGTAGACAAAGACCCACGGGCGCATGCCCCCGGATGGCTCCTGGTAGGTGTTGAGGTATGTCATGAGGGCCTGGGCGGCCGGATCGAGGAACGAGAGCTGGACGAGCTGCGAGTCCGTCAAGGAGGTCATCAGGGCCTGGTCGAGCGTCCCGAAGGCTTCGTCGGCCAGCGGGGTGGGGAGGCTGAACCATTCGCCTTCGTCGCCCTCCCGGAGGCTCGGGTCGAGCGATGGATCGGACGGGAAGGTTACGTTCTGGCCGTTGAGGAGTCCGGAGAGGTCGATATCGAGCGGGGAGGCGTTGCCCGGCGTGTCATTCGTGCCGGTCCCGAGGGGGCCGGTGAACGTGTAGACGTCGGGCGGCGTGTCGCTGCCGCCGGTGATCCAATCGTCGCCGGCACCGCCGTTGAGCAGGTCGTCGCCACCGCCGCCGACGATCACGTCGTCGCCGGCGCCGCCGGCGATCGTATCGTTGCCGGCCGAGCCGTAGAGCCGGTCGTCGCCGGCGCCGCCGTCGATCTCGAGGCCGAGCGTCGCCCCCTGGCGGATGTCCTGCTCGGTGATGCCCCACTCCGTGCTCGGGTCGGCGTAGCCGGCGTCGATCGTGTAGCCCGGATCGGCGTGCACCACGTCGTCGCCGCCCTGGGTGTTGATCGCGAATGTTTGAACATTGGTCACCTGGAAGAAGTCGTAGTATTGCAGGTCGTCGCCGGTCTGGGGGTCGATGGCCCATCGCTGGTTCGTGTCGTCCCAGACGCGGGCGGTGAATTCGTATCGGCCGAGCAGGGTGTTGTACCGCACGGCGACGTCGTCGGGCACCGGCCGGCCCTGGTTGTCGGTGTCGCCGCCGAGGAAGAGGACCTCGTCGTCGCCGGTGCCGCCATTGAACTCATCGCTGTAGGTCGGCAGATAATAGTCGACGGCCAGGGGGTTGAGGTCGCCCTGGGTGGCGAGCGTGGCGGGCAGGGACGTGGGGACGATCTGGAAGATATCGTCGCCCGCGCCGCCCCAGATCAGGTCTCCCTGATGCTGGCCCGACCCGGCGCTGAGCACGTCGTTGCCGTCGCCGCCGAAGATCCAGTCGGTGCCCGGGCCGCCGGTGATCGTGTCGTTGCCGTCGCCGCCCAGCAGGACGTCGCGGCGATCATAGGCCGGGGTCTGCGCCGCCGAGAAGTCGATCGTATTGATCTCGCCGGCTAGGTTCATTGTGGAGGGATTCGACTGGCCCAGGGCGGTCTGCAACTCGTAATCGGCCGGCCCGCTGCCGCTGACCTCGATCAGGAGGGTCTGCGGCGTCACGCCCTGGAGTTTGACCGTGGCCGTCGAGCCTAGCCCGGTGCTCGTCGTCTGGAGCTTTTGACCAGCCGCATTGTAGACCGTCAGCGTGACCGGGCCGGCTGAATCGATCGCCATCAGGCTGATCGAGTCGGCGGACGTGCCCGTGTGGTTCAGCGGCACGGAGAACCATTCAGTCGCCTGCGACGAGGCGAGTGTGAGCCCGGTGGCTTCGCCCAGCGGCACACCGCTGGCATCCACCAGCGGGAACGGCTGGGACTGGGTGCTCGACGCGGCCAGGTCGGGGGCCGAGAGGTCTCGAATGGAGGGGTTCGACTGGTCCAGTACGGTCCATAGCTCGTAATCGGCCAGGAAGTTCGGAATATTGGCGTCCCCGTTGACCTTGATCAGGAGGGTCTGCTCCGATAGTTCCGCGAGGTTTATGATCGCCGTGGGATCCTCGCCGGTGCTCGCCGTCTGGAACACCTGGCCGTTCGCATAGTAGACCGTCAACGTGACGGGGCCGGCCGAGTCGATCGCCGTCAGGCTGATCGAGTCGGCCGACGTCCCATTGTGATTCAGCGGCACGGAGAACCATTCCGTCGCCAGGGGCGAGTCGAGGCTCAGGCCGGTCGCCTCGCCCGGGGGCACGCCGCTGGCGTCGACCAGCGGGAACGGCTCCGCCCGGGTGCTCGAGGCCGCCAGGTCGGGGACCGAGAACTTCACCTGGTAGATCGTCGTGACATCGTTCGAATAGAGATGCAGCCAGTAATTGGTCCCCGGCGTCAGGCCAAGGCTGGCGAGGTCGATGCGTTCCATCCCGGCGATCGCCTGGGTGGCCCCGGCGGTCGTCGCCAGTTGGACGTAATTGCCCTGCGCGTCCAGGCCCCAGAGTTCCAGGGTGATCTGGTCGTCGGGCGAGGTGCTGGTGACGGATACCGACGTCGGCGCACCGGTCGAGGCCAGCGAGAACTCGTACCAGTCCTGGTCGGTGGGGTTGTCCAGGGTCAGGCCGGTGAAGAGCTGGCCGCCGCCGAAGGGGATGGGCTGGCCGCTCGAGTTCGGCGTCAGCACGTACGCCTGCTCGATGGTGTCGTTGCGGTCTTCCGGCGGGTCGGTCTTGTCGGGCAGGATCGGGGTACCCGACTGGTCGATGATCGTGTCGTTGCCGGCGCCGCCGTCGACCCAGACCGACTTCTGCACGGTCGGCCCGATCGTGATCGTGTCGTTGCCGCCGAGGCCGTCGATGATGATCGCCTGGAAATCCCCCTCCGGAGGGAGCAGGTTGTTCAGGTCCGACTGGTTCACGGCACCCTGGACCCCCTGCTGATAGCTTACGAGATGGAGCGCGGTCACCGTCACGGAGTTGGCGTCGAGGAGCTCGAGCGACGGGTTGGGGACGGCCCCGCCGACCACGCGAACCAGGCTGACGGCGTTGCCGACGAGTTTCGCCGAGACGATGCCGCCGAGACCGGCGTCGACCAGCGCCGCGTTGATGTCGGCGATCAGGCCGTCGAGGTTCGTGTTGGCCGGATCGTTCGGGACGGTCACGGCCACCGGCGCGTCACCGTCGACGCTCAGCGAGAAGGTCGCTTCGCCGCCGAGTTGGCCATTCAGGGGCGCGTCGGCCGAGCCGAGCAGGGACAGGCCGAAGAAGGTGTTGCCCGGGGTCCAGACCAGGCCACCGTTCGAGTTGGTCGCGTTGAAATCGAGCTGGACCTGCGCGTCGAAGCTGTAGCTGCCGTTGTTGTCCGTCAGCCGGGTGATCAGGTGGTGGCCGGCCAGGACGCCGGGCTCGGTGACGTAGTCGACGGTGATGATGTCATTCTGGTTGGTGCCGCTATAGTACCAGACTTCGTTAGTTTGCTCCTGGAGGGCGAACTGTTGCCATTCGGCGGGGTCGGCGGCCGAACCGAGGCTGTCGAAGGTCTGGCCCTGCTGGTTGTAGAGGACGTTCACGCCCGGCCCGCCGTCGAGGAAGTCGAGGTCGGTGCCGCCGTAGAGATCGTCGTTGCCGGGCCCGCCGAGGGCGCGGTTCAGCCCGGTGCCCTCGAGCTGGAAGTCGCCGAGGGTATCGATGATGATCTGACTCGGGGCGCCGGGGACCACGTACTCATTCGTGCCGATATTATTGTACTCGACGCCCGGATTGTTGGGATCCACCCAGACGCCGAAGGCCCCCGTGCCGATCGTCAGCGGCCCGGCCTTCGCGCCGCCGACGAGGATCAGGGCGAGCTCGGCGGGGTCGGCTGGACTGACGCCCGCGTCGACCGTGCCGTAGAGGCCGGCCGCCTGGAGCGCCAGGTTGATGTCGCCGACCAGGGTGGTCGGGTCCAGCGGGTCGGCCGGGTCGAAGATCGACGTATTGTTGGCCGTACTCGCGGCCGTCACGGTGATGCTCACCGGCGCGTTATCGCCGATCGTCAACGTGAAGATGGCGTCGTCGTCCAGCCGGCCGGTGGGCGGGGCTTCCTCCGAGCCGATCAGCTCGTAAGTGATCCCGTCGGGGCCGATTGCCGCCGACTGGCCATCGGCGAAGTGGAACTGGGTCTGGACGGGGCTGGGGTCGAAGCTCCAGGCGGAGAGCTGGTTCCGGCCGGACCCGCCGATCAGGTCGTCGTCGCCGGCGCCGCCGTAGAGGATGTCGTAGTCGTCGGTCGGGGTCGTGCTATTCTCCTCGTCGCCCCAGAGCTGGTCGTCGCCGGCCATCCCGTAGAGGACATCGCTGCCCGGGCCGCCGTCGATCAGGTCGTTGCCGGCCGTCCCCTGGATCGTATCGTCGCCCGGGCCGCCGTCGATGACGCTCACCCAGTCGGTGCTGCGTGCCGAGAGCTGCGACACGTCGACGGCCGAGGCGCCTTTGTCCTCGAAGCCGTAGAGCTTCTGCGACTGCGGCGTGTCGTACATCGCCTGCGCCTGGGCCGTCGTGAGGAACTCGATCCTGTCGTTGCCCTCCTCGCCATCGACTTCGAATTGCTGGATCAGCGGTACGCCCGTCGGGTTGTCCGCGGTCGGGTTGCTGCGCCACTTGGCGGTGATCAGACGACCGTCGTAGTTGACCAACAGCAGCCCGGCGCCGCCCGCGTACCCCGCGCCGGTCTGGCTGATCAGGATCGTATCGTTGCCCGTCGTCCCGTCGATTTCGAGGATGTTGGTGGCGTTGTCGTCGTCCGTGGCCAGGTCGGCCGGCGGGTCGGTCGCGTGGGATGGGTCGTTCTCGTGATAGCCGTCGAACACGTCGTTCGAGACATCCTGGTAGCTGGCGCTGGTGTCGAGGACCAGGGTATCGATGCCGGTCCCGCCGTAGAGGCTGTCCGCGCCGTCCTGGCCCACGAGGTAGTCGGAGCCGTCGCCGCCGTAGAGGACGTCGTTGCCGCCGCCGCCATAGAGGCTGTCGTCGCCGTCGCCCCCTTCCAGCGTATCGTTGCCGCCGAAGGTCGCCGGGTTGGGATTGAGCGCGTAATTCGGCCCGCTGAGGTAATCGCCGTAGAGGACGTCGTCGCCCGCTTCGCCGAAGAGGGTGTCCTGGCGGATGTTGCCGTAGAGCGTGTCCTCGCCGTTGCCGCCGTGCAACTCGTCGCCGCCCAGCAGGGTCTGGCTCGGGTCGCTCGAATCGGCGTAGGCATAGAGGATGTCGTTGCCGTCGCCGCCCCAGAGCCGTTGGCCCTGCTGGATCCCGACCAGCCGGGCGTCGGCGGTGCCGGCCGGCGGCGAGTTGAGGAAGCCGAGCTGGTCCTGGGTCACCACGATCGTATTGGTGATGACGATTGCCCCCTGGTCGTTGCCGTCGGCGAGCACGAAGGCGATGCGGCTATTGTTGTTGCCGTTGGAGTCGGTCAGGGCCCCCAGGCGACGGGCGGTGACCGGCGAGGGGCTCGGACTGTACGCCGCGGTCAAAGCGGTGTTGATGGCGCCGATCAGGTTGTCGAGCGTGGCATAACCCGTCGGGCTGGCGCTGGGCGGGACGCTGATGTTGACCAGACCGGAACCGTCGACGTCGATCGTGAACGTCGCGGCCTGGGCCAGGACGATGTTTTTCGAGGGTACGAGGTTGCCTTGCAGGCCGAGCGTACCGGCGTCGCCGAAGAGCTGATCGTTGCCGGCGTCGCCGAAGAGCTGGTCGATGCCTGGGCCGCCGTTGAGAGTGTCGTCCCCGGCGCCGCCGCGGAGGACGTCGTCGCCGATGCCGCCGTTGATGTAATCGTTGCCCGCGCCGCCGTCGGCGTAATCATCGCCCGGCCCGGCGTCGATATAGTCGTTGCCCCCGCCGCCGAATAGCGAGTCGTTGCCCGGGCCGCCATAGAGCGAATCGTTGCCGTCGGTCGGGCTGCCGCCGATCGACAGGCCATCCGCCGCCGTCGGGGTGATCATCGGCGGCGTGTAGCCGGAATCGAAGACCGAGTTGGGATCCTGGCCGCCGTCGGAAGGGTCGTAGCCTGGCGGGACGGTCACCGCACTCGTGGCGAACTGCATCGAGCCGCCCCAGAGGACGTCGTTGCCGTCGCCGCCGTAGAGGACGTCGTTGCCCGACTCGCCCACCAGCGTATCGTTGCCGACGCCGCCGACGAGCGTGTCGTCCCCCGCGCCTCCATCGAAGAAGTTATTGCCGCCGCCGCCAACGATCGAATCGTCCCCACCGCCGCCGAACGCGGTATCGTTGCCCGTCCCGGCATAGATGGTGTCGTCACCCCCGAGCCCGACGATGCTGTCGTCGCCGGCGAGGCCGTAGATCAGGTTATTGCCGACCCCGCCGGTGATCGTGTCGTTGCCGAGGCTGCCATAGATCGTGTCGTTCTCGGGCGAGCTGTCGGCCGGGTCGTTGGGCGAGACGCCGCCGTAGATCCGCTTCGTGTCGGTCGTCGGCCCGTCGCCCGTCTCGGTCGTCTCGCCGACGATGAAGTCGTCGCCCCCGCCGCCGTAGATGGTGTCGTTGCCGGTCCCGCCGTAGATGGTATCGTCGCCGAGACCACCGTCGATGTAATCGTCGCCCGTGTTCCCATAGATGGTATCGAGGCCCGTCCCGCCGTAGATCGAGTCGTTACCGGCCCCGCCGTCGATGTAGTCGTTGCCGATCCCGGCGACGATCGTGTCGTTGCCGGCCTCGCCGTAGATGGTGTCATTGCCCGAGCCGCCGTAGATCGAGTCATTATTGGCGCCGCCGTCGATGTAGTCGTTGCCCGTCCCGCCGGTGATGGTGTCGTTTCCATCATCGCCCTCGATGTAGTCGTTGCCGGATCCGCCGTAGATCGAGTCGTTGCCGGTCCCGCCGTAGATCGAGTCGTTGCCCGAGCCGCCTTCCAGCGAATCGTTGCCGGCATCGCCTTGCAGGATGTCGTTGCCGGCCCCGGCGACCAGGGTATCGTTGCCGCCGCCGCCGATCAGGGTGTCGTTGCCGTCGTCGCCGGTCAGCAAGTCGTTGCCCGGGCCGCCGGTGAGCTGATCGTCGCCGGCGCCGCCGTCGAGGGTCGCCGCCCCTGTGCCGGCGGAGATGATGTCGTTGCCGCCGCCGCCGTAGAGCACATCGAGGCCCGACCCGCCGACCAGGGTGTCGACGCCGGCGCCGCCGTAGAGCGTCGTCGGGCCGCCTCCTGCGATCAAATAGTTGTTGCCCGAACCGCCCCAGAGCTCCGTAGGGATCGTGACCCGCGCGTCGACCGTGATCGTGTCGCTACCGGTGCCCCCGGGGGTGTCGGTGATCTCCGTGACGTTATTGTACTGCACCTTCTGGCCGTACGCCTGGACGTAGACGCTCCCGGGGATCGGCCGGTTCGACGAGTCGAGGACCGGCAGGACGTTGATCCGGTCGTTCCCCGGCGGCGTGTTGAGGGTGAGCGTCCCGCCCGACTGCGTCGCCGGCGGCGGCGGGCTGTCGGGATCGTTGTGGAACGAGAGCAAGGTGATGTCGGCGATGGTCACCGTGTCGTCGTAGATCGTGACGAACCCGATACTGAGCCGGAGGAAGGCGAAGAGGTAGGCGTCAACCTCGCCGCTGACGTCGAAGATGTCCAGTGCCCCGCGCTTGGCGTTCGCGGCGATCTCGGAGAATCGTACCTTGCCCGTGCCGCTCGGGTCGTCCAGGGTGAAGTCGATGCTCGCGAAGATCCCACCGCCCACGCCGGCCTGCGCGATCAGGAGATTGAGCTCGGCCGCCGCGGAGATCTCCCCGTAGAACTCCATTTGCGGCTCGAGCGGACCCGTGCCGTCGGCGTTGGCGCGGTCGCTGATATAGAACCCGTCGAGCAGGTCCGACGGGTCGTGGCTGGTCCCATACTCAAGCAATCCCTGGGTATCGTAGCCGAACGCCAGGTGGATCTTCACGCCGAGCGAGCCCGCGAGCTCGGCGCGAGGGGGCCGATGATCGGGAAATATTCGCTGAATCCGAACCCGACGTCCAGGTCGGGCATCGTGTAGGTGATGAGCGGGACGTTCTGACCCAGCAGCAGGTTGAAGATCGTCGAGGGATGGTCGAGGATCGGGATATCGAACCCGCCGCCGCTGATGTCTGACACGCTCTGGAGGAAAGATCCGGCGCTCCCCCGGCTTCCTCCTCCGCCCCGCCGAGGTTGCTGAAGTCCATGCTCTCGTCGACAGGCACGGCATCGCCGAGCGAGGAGAGTGTCCTCAGGTCGGAAACGCCGCCGAGGCTGAACGAACCGACCGGGATCGCCAGCGAGCTCAGGCTGCCGAGGTCCCCCAGGTCCTGCGCCAGCGAGATCACGTCGGCCACGGCCTGGATGTAGCCGATGTCGTCGTCATCGGCGAACAATGCGACCAGGTCGAGCATCGTGAAGTCGCGCCCGGCGAGTTGCGAGATCACCGGCAGGGGCGTGTCCAGGATGTCGATGATCGGCTGCAAGGGAGCCGTGACCGAGTCGATCTCGCCCAGGACGTTGCCGAGGATGTTCGACAGGAAGTCGCCGAGGTAAAGCTCCACGTCGTCGAAGGACACCGAAGGCGCGGAGCCGTCGAAGTCGTCGGTGGAAGGGCTGAAGTCCCAGTCGAGGTGGAACTCGGTCCCGATCCGCGGCATCGCCGCCGCGAGGTCGAAGCTGGTCGTCCCCGACGAGAAGATCCCGGCGGTCAGTTGGAGCGCCACGTGGGCCTGGGCCGAGAGCGCGGCCTGGACCACGTCGCCGAACCCGAGGCCCGAGTCGAGATCACCCAGCGTGAGGTAGCCGTCGGCCGGCGCCGACGGGCCGTTCATGCCCAGAGACAAGGTCCCCGTGAAGTTGCTGCCGATCCCGGTGCTCGGGTTGATGATGTCCTTCGCCGTGACGTCGAAGAACCCGAGCCGGCCCGTGGCGCTGAAGCCCGGGATCGTCGCCGAGAACTGGAGCGACATCAGATTCGGATCCGACGGATTGATCGGGTTATTCGTGTCGACGAAGAACCCGTCGGTCTTGTCGACGCCGAAGCCGAACTGGAGGGTGAACGTGTAGCCCACCTTCACGTCGCCGCTGAGACTCAACCCGAGCCCCGGGATGCCGACGTTGAATCCCCCCGACAACGTCGAGGATTGCGAGCCCTTCAGGTTCAGTTCGAACTCGACGCCACCGTCGGGCGTGGTGATGACCGTTACATCGCCGGGCGAGGTCGCCACCCTCCCGTTCGCCGCCAGCAGCCACCCCAGTCCGGCGCCCCCAGCGCTCGACGAGCGCCGTCTGCACGGCCAGGGTCCCCAGCGCCTCCGCCGACGCGCCGGCCTGGGCCTCGAGCTGGTCCAGGACCGTGTCATGCAGGTTATTGAGGAACGCGATCGCCTGGCCGAGCGACTTGCCGACCATGGGCAGCTCGGAGCCGAGGATGTTCGTGTCGAGCACCCCGGAGAGGAAGCTGATGACCTGGTCCCAGCCCTCTTCCACGGCGTCGAGATCGGTCGAGACGTCGATGCCGGAGATGGCCGATCCGAGCGGGGGGCCTGTGAGCGTCGTGGTATCGGCGATATCGCCCAGGTCGCCGACGTTCAGCTCGATGTCGTTCGTCGGCGGCTCGCCGCCCAGCGGGGTCGAGCTGGTGGGGAAATAGACCGGGAGGGTGGCATTGGCCTGGCCGGTGAGGGTGACCACGACGCTCGATGGCGTCAGGCTGCTCAGCGAGATCCGTCCGGCCGTCCCGGGCGACGGGACCATCGTGACCTGGAATACCGCCGGCCCTTGATCCGACGTACCGTCGTTCAGCTCGACGCTCCCGCCCTCGATGAACAGGCCCAGCGGGCCCACCGCGGCGCTGAAGTTCAGATCGGTCCCCGAGACCTTCGCGTCGAATTTCAGGGATGATGAATCATAGAGGAAGGGGACGGGGCTGCCGCCGGCGTTCAGGTCG
The DNA here is from genome assembly GCA_963777695.1 of uncultured Planctomycetota bacterium. GTDB lineage: Bacteria > Planctomycetota > Planctomycetia > Isosphaerales > Isosphaeraceae > CAVZRC01. The sequence continues at coordinate 1,216,499 of CAVZRC010000004.1, read as the reverse complement.
AAGCCGACGGCCAGCGACAGGTCGGCGTCGGCTTGCACCTTCACCGGTGCCGAATCGTGGGCGTCGAACAGGTTGGTCGCCCCGGCGATCTTCAGCGGGGTGAGGTTGAGGTCGACCGGTAGCGTGGTATTGACGCTGTCCTGGAGGTTCAAGGACAGCTTGATCGCCGCCTCCGCCGCCTGGCCGTCGGCGAATCCCAGCGCCGCGGCCGGATCGCCCGAGGCGATCTGCACCACCAGGGACGAGGCCGCCGCCGCGCCGGTCGTCAACAGGCTCAACGCGTCCCCGACGACCCCGGCGACGACCGAACCCGCGAGACCCGCCGCATCCAGGCCCGCGTCCAGGTCGCCGACCAGCGCGGCGAGGCTCGGGTTGGAGGTCGTCGAGGTCACGGTGACCGACACCGGCGCGCCCGAGCCCAGGGTCAAGGTGAAATGGCCCGTCCCGCTCAGCGTCCCGGCCGCCGAGGCGACGATCTCCGCGTCGTCCAGGCCCAGGCTGATCAGCGGGCTGCCCGTCGGCACGTCGAACGCTTCGTCCAACTGCTGCAGGAGCGTCTGGACGGTCGCCCCGGGGTCATCGGCGAATGAGCCCACCCACGTCTGGAACTGGCCGGCGAACCCCACGATGTCGCCGATGCTCTCGTTGAGGACGGGCAGTTTCGCCGCGAGCGCGCCGGATACCGAGAGATTCGACAGGTAATCGCCCACCTGGGTCAGGCCCTGGATGATGTCCCCGGCCGACACGTCGCGCAGCTCGAGCAACCGGTCCATCGCGCTGTTGTAAGACAGATCGAGCGACGACGGGTCCGCCAGGTTGGCCCAGGTCAACGAGATCACCGGCGTCGTGCCCGGCGCGATCAGCGCGAGCGGGTCCGGCTTGACCTGGATCGGCAGCGTCAAGTGGGCATCGCCCGTGATCGTCGGGGCGAACGTCGGCGAGTCGGACACCTGGCCGTCGTGGAAGCCGAGGAGGTTCAGCAGGTCGGTCGACTCCGGGTTGTTGGCCGGGTCCGACGCGATCGTCACGGGCATCGCCCCGAAGCCGGAGGTCGTCACGGTGAGCTGGCTGCCGTCGCTTCCCGCGACGACCTTACCCCCGAGCCCGGCGGCCTCGAGCGCGGTGTTTAGCTCGGCGATCAGGTCGTCGAGGCTCGTGTTGCCGGCGACCGCCGGGACATCCACCGCGACCGGGCTGCCGCTCCCGAGCTGAATGGTGAAGTCCGACGCCTGGCCGATCGTCCCGTCGGCCGGCCCGGCGTTCGCGGCGGTCAAGACGTAAGTCGGCACGACCGACGACCACGGGGTGATAGCGGCCTGGCCATCGGCAAACCCGAGGACCGACCCGGCGGGATCGCCGGACTCGACGTGCAGGGTGAAACCCGAGGCGTTAACACCCCACGCCGTCAGGGTCAAGTTACTTCCCGCGCGGCCGGCGAAGAACTCCGTGCCGAGCCCCGCGGCAACCAGGCCGGCGTTCACGTCTCGCACCAGGTCGTCGATCGTCGCGTCGGTCGGGTTCGTCTTGACCGTGACGGCGACCGGCGACCCGCTACCGACGGTTATGGTGAAATTGGCCGAGCCGCCGATTTGCACGTTCGAGGGGACGGGTTGCGAAGCCGTGACCGTGTAGCGGGTCGAGGCCAGGAGGTCGCTGGCGGACTGGCCGCTCGCGAACCCCAGCGCGGTGGCGGGGTCGCCCGGCGCCACGGCGATCGTCAGCGACGGGGCAACGCCGAGCCCCTTGGTCGAGAGCCTCAGGTGGCCGCCAACCCGACCGGCCACGACCAGGCTCGCGAGGTTCGCGGCTGCCAGGCCCGAATTGATGTCGTTGACCAGGTCATCCAGCGTTGCGTTGGTCGAAGGGGTGGTCACGGTGACGCTGACCGGGGCCCCGGAGCCGAGCGTCACCTGGAACGTCCCCACGCCCTGGAGTTGTCCGTCCCCGGGCGCCTCGGAGCTCGCGGTCAGCACGATCCCGGACAACGCCGCCTGGAGAGTCGACAGATTGATTCGATTCGACGCGCCGGTGTCGCCAGCCTGCTGAGGGTCCGTCAGTTGAAGCGAGACATTCGCCACCGCGGTCCCCTGGCCGTTGACGACTCCGATCCCGAGGAATCCGAGTTGCGCCGAGGCGTTCAGCCCGCTGGCCGTCAACTGGATCGACCCGGAGATCGATGGGTTGCGCACGAAGAGCGTCCCGGCGACGGCGGTCTGTCCGTCCTGGAACCCCAGCGTGTCGACCGTCGGCGGCGATTGCAGATCGAGGGGATTCGCATGGATGACCAGGTCCGACGTGGCGGCGGTCGCCGAGGGCGCGAGGGTCAACAGGGCGGTCGGAGACGAGGATTGGTCGTCGGAGAAGCCCAGGCTGGTCGCGGCCGGGTCGCCCGGCGTGATGTGGATTGTCAGGGGCAGCGGCAAGGCATCGCCGGCCGTCGAGAGGGTCACCGAGGAACCATCCAGGCCCGCGACGACGTCGTTCGACTCGCCGGCCGCCGCCAGCGCCGGCGCCAGCGCGGCATTGATGTCGTTGACCAGAGCTGAGAGGCTCGTATTATTCGCGACGGATGCCACGGTCACGGCGATCGGGGCCCTGGAGCCGAGCGTCAAGGTGAAGTGGGCGTCGCCCGAGAGCTGTCCGTCCGCGGGGGCCGTCGTTGACGCGATCATGGCGGGCGCCGAGACGCTGTAGCCCGCGGTGACCTCCTTGGCCAGGGCGGTCGTCGAGATCGCGGCGTTGATCTCGTTCACCAGATCGGCGATCGACGGGTCGGGGGTCGAGGTCGTCTGGCCGTCCACGAACCCGAGGCTGGTGGCGGCGGGGTCCCCCGCCTGGATCTGGATCGTCAACGCCGAGCCGACCGCATTCCCGATCGGCCAGAGCGACAGGACGCCTCCCAGGTCCCTCGCGATCACCGACAGCCCGAGTCCGGCCTGGCCGAGCGCCGCATTGATGTCGTTGACCAGGTCGGAGAGAGAGGAGTTGTTCGGGTCTTGTGCGACGGTGACGGCGACGGGGGCGGCCGAGCCGACGGTGAGCGTGAAATGGACGTTGCCGGAGAGCTGGCCATTCGCGGGGGGCGTCTTCGACGCGATGGCCGGGGTCGCGGCCAGGCTGATCGTGACCGGATGGCCGCCGCCGAGCGACAACTGGAACGACGCTCCTTCGGCGAGGAATCCCTGCGTCGGGGCGGCGGAGATCCCCTGGATCGTCGCCGACGACAGGTCGATGCCGAGGATCGTATCGAACGAGACCGATGGCGTCAGCGAGACCGTGCCTCCCGTCTGGACGACCCCGCCCAACGCGCCGAGGCTAGACCCCAGCGCCAGCGACCCGGAGACTGCGGGGAGGGTCGTCGAGGCGGTGATGTGGAAGGTCAGTTCGTGCGAGGTCGGGTCGTAGTTCGGGTCGATCGACGACGCAGGCACATCGAGTGCGGCAGCCAGGGCCGCGGCCAGGTCCTGGGCCGTGCCGAAGGCCGGCATCGTCGTCGAGCCGGCCGGCGGCGTCGAGCCGTTCGCCACGGCCGCCCCCGACAGGTTGACCGTGAATGAGGACGCCCCCGACAGGACGCTCGGCCCGACTCCCGACGCGTAGAACGTGGTCGGGCCGCCCGGCGACGAGCCCAGGTAGAGCTTGTACCCGGTGATCCCCATCGGCAGGGCCGGCAGGGTGACCTTCGGCACGTCGCCCGCGGCGACCGTGAAGGGCAACGACTCGGGGCTCGTGGCGGTCTCCGCACCGGCCGCGTTGGTGAATGTATACTCGATGAAATAAGTGCCGGGCGCGAGGTTGCCGCCGGTCGCGCCCCCGCCCACCGCGGCGACGATCGGGGCCGTCGCGGGCGGGGCGACCGTCATCGCGTTTGTCACCGCGGTCTCGAACGCCTGTTTCAGGTCGAGCAGCGAGCCGACGGTCTGGCCCCCGACCAGCGGCAGCGTCACCGCGAGCGAGGGGCTGCTTTGCAGGTTGTCGAGCCACCCTCCGAACTGGTCGAACAGGCCGAGCATCTCTTGGGGGGTCAGGGTCGCGAAACCATCGACGCCCGCGAAGTTCGGGTTGACCGCGACCGTGGGAGTCGAGCCGCCGAAGGGAGTCCCCGAGATGATGATCGCCGGGCTCGACGGGCTCGATGTCGCCGTGAAACTCCCGAGGTGCGCCGAGGCGACCAGCCGCACGCTCGCATCGCCCGACGGCAGGGCGACCTGCCCGCTGATGAAACCGAGCACGGTTCCCGTCGGGTCGCCCGCCGTGAACTGGATCGACAGTGGTTGGCCCGCGGCGGCCCCGACGGTCGCCAGGCTGAGCGCCGCCCGCCCGCTCGGCGACGACCGTGCTCCCCAGGCCGGCCGCCGCCAGGGCGGCGTTGATGTCGGCCACGAGGCCGTCCAGGCTCGAGTTCTTCGGATCATTGGCGACCGTGATCGTGCCCGACGTGGTCGTCCCTATGGTCAGCGTGAAGCTCGCCGTCGAGCCGATCTGACCGTTCGCCGGTGCCGTTGACGACGTCAAGGCCGCCGCGGGCCGGATCGAGGCCAGGCCCGACAATGACGTGTCTTGCAAGGTCGCCAGCGTCATCGAATCGGCCCGCCCCTCGGGCATGCCCGCCGCGTTGAGCAGACTCAGTGACTCGGACGCGTCCAGCAGGACCTGGCTCGTATTCTGCACTTGCAGACCGAGGAACCCGAGCTGGCCGTCGAGGGCGGGGAGGTTCGTCGAAAGGGTCTCCGTCTCGGAGAATGAGTTGGCGTGGATGAAAAAACTGTCGAGATCGGAGGATCCCGACACGAGGTTGAGTCCGAAGCTGAAGTCGAATCGCAACGCGGTCTCCAGGGAGATGGTCGCGGTCGGGTCCAGGGCGATCCCGAGCTGGGCCGCGGCGGCACCCAGGTCGATCGCTTGCGCCGGGCCCTGCTGATCGGCCGTCAGCACGACGTGGAACCAGAGGTTCTGGGCGTCGGCCGTCGTGGGGAACTTGGTCGTGTCGCCGGCCGTGACGACCGAAAGCTGGAAGGCGCCCGACTGCGGGCGGCCCAGCCAGTTCTCCAGGCCGACCGCCGTGGGTGCGGCGCCTGCGGCGAAATAGGTGGCGACCTCGTCGGCGAGGCCTTGCTGTATGGCCTCTTCCAGCGGTAGCGCCATGCCGGGAGTGGTATCGATGAACGGGAGCTCCTGGGCGAACGGACCGGAGGCGTCGACCTCCTGGGCGAAGGAGGCGAGGCCCTGGAGCCCGGTCGCCAGCGCCGAGCCCTCGGCCCCGTTGATCGCCTGGCCCGTACCCCCGGACGGCGGCCGGAGGGTCACCTCGAAGAAACCCGCCGTGCCCGACGTCTGCACGACCGGAAGGCCGGCCAGGTTCCAGGTCCTGGGGTCGCTCGAAGTGATCGAAAAGACGGTGACGCCGGAAGCGACGTTCGCCGACGGGGCCATCAGGTTGAAGAAGACCTGCAATTGCGCCTGGATCGCCGCCGACGTCATGCCGGCGGGGAGGGTCACGTCGAAACTGAGCCCGGCTTGCTGGTCGGGGTGATCGGGGTTGGCACCTCCGCCCGCCAGGCTGGCGTTGCTCACCCGGATCGGTGCGTCGGCGGACGCGAGGCTTGCCCCGGCGGCATTGAGGACCTGCACGGCCCAGTTGGTCGCGAAGTCCTCGGGGGCGAAACCGGTGTTATCATCCGGATCGTTGACGTCCACCCATCCGCCGCCGGTCGCCGGCAATTCCTGCCACCTCGGCGCACTCGGATCGTTGATGAGCGGCGAGATCGTCGCGCCCGCCTGGATGGGGAACGAGGCGTTGCCATCGGACGTGGCCGTACCGGCCGCGGCATGGTTGAAGAGCCCGGCCGCCCAGAGCGTGGGCGCGTCCTGAAGGTCCCCGTTGGGAGTCAGGGGTTGGCCCGAAGGCCCGGGAAAACCCAGGTAGAGCAGGCGCTGTTGAAGCCGATAGACGTCGAGCGCACCCAGCGACGACACGGCCGTGGTGGTCGAGACGGCGTCCGGCCCCGAGGTCGAATAGCCCGGTTCCACCTCGATCGTGAATGATCGGGGCGTGCCGCCCTGCGGGGCGATGGTCCCGTTGACCTCGCCGACGAATCCGGGGTGGGTCGCGGGATCCTGGCTTTGAGCGGGGGACGTCCCGGAGACCGGCGGCAGGAAGAAGAAGCTGCCGGTCGCTTCGAAAGAGCCGGCCGACGGACCGGTCGCCTGGCTGCTCGACACGAGGAGCGGAGAGCCGCTGGCGTCGACGATCATCGCTCCCGCCGGGAGGTTGCTGATGATCACCTCGACCGGAAGGGGAGCCCCGGTGGTGGGGGCGGCGGCCCCGAGCGCCTGGCCCAGCACTCCGCCGAGATCGAAGGCGATGACGTCACCCGTGCCCCCCGAGACCGCCAGGCCCTGCTGGACCATCAGCGCCTGGAACTGCCCCTGGGAAACCGAGTCGCCCTTCACCCAATGGCCGAGCAACACAGGCAGTTGCGACGGATCATCGGCCTGGACCATCTCCACCAGCCGATAGAACTCGTGCTCCGTCTGGGAGACGGCCAAGGCGTACGCCTGGTTGAAGAGTTGCACCTGCCCGGGCGTCCCGCCTGTGGGATAGCTGTCCTTGCCGAGGGCGAGCGCGATCGGTCCCAGCGGCGTATTCGGCGTGGCCGACGGCGGGGTCGCCGAGACCACCGCCCGGTAGGTGATCGGGCCTCCCGACGCGTTGCTCTCGCCGGTCGTGACCTGATAGTCGAAGCCGACCGACCCGATCTGGGAAACGGACGAGCCCGCGCCGAACGGCGTCGGATTCGTGCCCTCGACCAGCATTGCGCCGGAACGGATCGCGTAGGGGGCCATGGCTCCCCACGGCCCGGAGCCCGTGTCGACCATCCCGGTGAGGCCAAGGTCGACCCAGTTCGTCTCGGAGTAGAAGTCTTGAGCTTCGTGCAGGACTTCACCGAACGCCGAGGCGTCGAGCGATGCACCACCGATCACGGCCTGGTAATTGAGATCGATATCGGCCGCCGTCTCGGAAAAGGTGCTGTTGGCGAATGGCTGATTGCCTTCGCTGGTCGCCTCGCTGGCTTGATTCAGGTCGGCAAGGATCGTCGGAGAGAGGAAGGACAGCGCGGTCGATGTGATCTGCTGGTTGACCGCGTTCGAGAACAAGAGCGTCCGATCCTCGAGGAAATCAAACCCCGGGCGGTAATCGTTGCCGCGTCGAAATAAGCGGCGCGGCCGCATCGGACTGTTCCGATCCCGCTCCCGTCGGCGACTGTCGCGGCTCATGGTGTGTCTCCATTGGAAGGCGGGACGACGAAAACCCGGAGCGACTCTTTCTACGACATCGCAGGATCGGACAGGATCCCGTCCTGCACAAGAGACTTCCCGGATCTGGAAGTGACATGGGTTATTGAGATTAGTCAGCCCAAACACTTCTTCAATAATGGTTTGTGCAAAAATCCTCGATCGCCGAGGCTGAGATTCGATCCCGGTGCAAATCAGTAGAGGCTACTACCTGCGAACTCAGGTTCGTTCGGCGGGCGCAGGCCCTGGCCCGTTACTTCCGGACCGAGCCGGATTGTCCGCAAACCGCTCTCGATCGGATTCGGCAGGCCCTTGGCCCCGATATGTCCCGCTCGAGGGTCGGTACCATGAGCGTAAGGGCTAGGGTGACCACGCCCAGAGCGCTCTTGGCTTTACGTCTCCACATGTGCCAATTTCGTGACACTGTTCAGTATCGTCGAATATTGCGTCTTCCAGACGACGGGACTTGCGGTCGTCCTGTGCAGAGCGCTCGCGAAACTTAGCGAAGTGCCCGAACGAAGAGCGAATAGCTCACCCTCCGAGATCTGGACCGAGGTAACATCCCCCCAGCCGTTCTCACCACTTCGGCGACGGAGCTCTCCGTCGAGAAACCAAGGCACGTACCTGAGACGGAACCAGTATTGGGATGACTCCCTAAGCCCACCATTCCGTGCATGCATTCCAGGGGGCTGGAACCGTTACAATCATCCGGAAAAGATGGTAACGATGGGTCAGCATCAATGCCAACAAATTCTTAGAGAAATCTTCAAATCGCTACAAAGGCGAGAACGATCCGTCGAACTCCGAGCGGCTCCGGACCATCGTCTTGCGAACGATCCACCAATAGCCTCAGAATGGTTCAGAGATTTCGATTCAACCGAAGTTCGAGCGTAGGAGGCCCAATCGATGTTGGCCCCGGGCGATCCCGCGCCATGGTTCACGGCGAGTAGTTCGGTCAATCCGCTATTCCGGTTCCACTCCGCGGCCGGACGATACGTCGCCCTTTGTTTCCTCAGTTCGGCCGCGAATCGTCGAATCGTTGACGACGCGTTCCTGAACCACGAACGGTTCGATGGTCGAAACGCCTGCTCCCTCGGTGTGAGCACCGACCCCGACGACCAGCGAGTCAACCGCATGGACCGGCGGTATCCCGGGATCATCTTCTTCCGGGATTTCGATCGGGCGATCAGCCGCCTGTACGGCGCATCGCCGCGCGAGGGCCGGGCCGAGCTCCCTCGACCGCACACGCTGATTCTCGACCCGAGCCTGCGAACCCTGACGGCAATCACCATCGATGGCGATGGGTCGGATCATCTTCCTCGAATCCTCGCCATACTTGACGGCTTGCCGCCTATTGAGACAATCGCCGGGTTCGCCCCGGTTATCGTGGTGTCAAGGGTCTTCGAGCTGGAGTTCTGCCAGATGTTGATCGACCTCTACGACCGGCCCGGCGGCCAGGATTCCGGATTCATGCGAGACGTCGACGGTAAGACGGTCGCCGTGATGGATCACAGTTTCAGACGACGCACGGATCACTTTATCCAGGATGAGGCCGTGTCCCGGTCGGCACAGTTCCGCATCCGACGGCGCCTGGTCCCCGAGATCTACAAGGCGTTCCAGTTTCACGTCACCCGGATCGAGCGACATCTCGTGGCATGCTACGACTCCAAGACGGGAGATTGGTTCCATCCGCATCGCGATAACACCACCAAGGGTACGGCCCATCGCCGGTTTGCGGTCACGATCAACCTGAATGCGGAGGAATATGAAGGCGGCCACCTGCGCTTCCCCGAATACGGGCCACGCACTTACCAGGCACCGACCGGCGGCGCGGTTGTGTTCTCCTGCTCGCTGCTCCACGAGGCGACTGCCGTGACCCGCGGGCGTCGCCTCGTCTATCTACCATTCCTTTACGACGAAGAGGCGGCCAAAGTCCGAGCGGCGAACGCACGGTTCGTTGCCAACCAAGACAACACTGCGGCCGATCGCGGAGGCTCGGTCCGATAAGGCGAGCAGCAGGCAAGAGTCTACGCGCGACCACTTCCGATACCGCGCCTTCTGCGACAAAGATCGGGAAAAAGTGTCAAGTTGCTGAGGGACCGGTTTGGGACGATCCCGGGTACGCCACCCGAGGCGAGCCGACTTGACCCAACTGACGGCGCTCCGACAGATGCTGGAGTCCGCCAATACGATGCCGGCGCGTATTTGTCCGTATGAACTCTTACTGGAGCCGCGGGGCCGGCACGAGCTCGATGTCCGCCACGCCCCGAAGACGATGTTCGATACTCGATGCCGTGGGTGTCGTTCGATCCGTCACGGTCCCGACTCGACCTCCATCCTGTTCTCGCTCAATAGCCGACCTACTTGTCGACCACGTTCAGGAGCATCTCGCCCGCGACGAAGCGGCGGAGGTTCTCGCGGAAGACCTCGTGCCGCCGCCGCTCGCCACCCGGCGATTGACCGGCGCCATGCGGCGTGATGATCACGTTGCGCGACCAGAGCGGGTGCCCCTTCGGCAGCGGCTCGGGGTCGGTCACGTCCCGACCAGACTGGCGGGCCGGTGTGGGCGATGTTCGCCCGACGGCGTCGCCCTCTTCGGAGGTCGGGAGTCAGGAGCGGCTCATCGATTCCAGATACTCGCGACCCTCTCGCGCGGCATCCAGGGGGTCGGTGGCGCACTCATCGAGCTCGATGACCCAGTTGAACCGGGCGCGTCAGGGCCCGGAGGATCCGCGGCACATCGACCACCCCGCGTCCCAGCGCCGTCATCGGCTCACCGTGGGCGGCCGGTCCATCTTTCCAGTGGAGCGAGCCGAGGCGCGGCATCAGCTCCTTAAGGATGGCCGCCGGATCGGCGCCGGCCGTCCGCGCCCAGTAGACATCCAGTTGCCAGAAGATGTCCGGGTGCAGGGACTCGTTGAACAGCCGGATCGGGATCTCGCCCTCGACCGGTTCGAACTCCCACCAGTGATTGTGCAGGCCGAATTGCAGCCCGAGATCCCGCGCGATCGCCCCGGCCGCGTTGCAGGCCGCGATCAGGTCGCGCACGCCGACGACGGAGTCGAATCGCGGGTCGCGCGGCCAGCCATGCCAGATGATCCTGGGACATCGGCACTCGCGGGTAATCTCCAACCACCGATCGATGCTGGCGAAGGTGGGCAGGTCCCCGTGGATCGACACGACGGCGAGGTCGTGACGTGCCAGGCTTTCGGCGAGTCGCCCCGGCGTGAGGCCGGGGGGCGGGGGGGCGAGCTCGACGGCCGAGAAGCCGGCCGACCTCACCCGGCGCAACGCCTCGTCCGCGTCCGCGGCGATGGCGTCCCGGATCGTCCAGAGCTGGATTGCGATGGGATCTTGCATTTGGCTACCGGTTTGATCGCCTGCGGGCCACCCGGTGAGCACAAGGCCCGGCGCCGGGGCGGGATGGCCGCATGAAGGCCATGTTCCGGTCTCACCGGGCGGAGTACAAGGGCGCACGTCCTGACTGACCTCCGGAAGTCTGCGGAGCGGCGGCCTTGCCGAACAATGCGTCGGGCGATCAGGCCCCCGAAGTCGATCGGTCCGAGGTTACTTCGGTCGAACCGACCGAAGCATGCAAAGTGCGGAGTACGGGACGGCTGCGGCTCACGCGTGATTCCAGGACTGCCTTCCGTAACACATGGCGATCGCAGCTCACGGACCATGATGGCCGATGCTCGCCATCTTTGAAAGCTTAGGTCCGACGACACGAATGACACTAGCTTTAAATCGTAAAGTGAACATCTAAATATAAGTCATTGTAATATAGGATATAATTACTCTGCGAGATGCCGGCCGCAGCCTGGCCGGGGTGGGAACCGGCGATCGAACGATTTCGCGATTCCTCCCGATTCGTGAACGCGCCGCCCCCTCTGGGACACTATCCTCAATAGGGAGTTCGAGCGGCGAATCGAGGAGGACCATCCGATGGACAGGGGAGCGGCCGGCAGCGTGCTCCGGGAAATCCGGACGCTCTATACGCTCGGCACGATGGGCGGCCGGACCGACGCCGAGCTGCTGGAAAGGTTCCTCGCCCGTGGTGAGGCCGACGCCGAGGATGCGTTCGCGACCCTGGTCGCCCGCCATGGGCCGATGGTGCTGGGCGTCTGTCGCCGGATGCTGCCCGCATCGCATGATGCCGAGGACGCCTTCCAGGCAACGTTCCTCGTACTGGCGCGCCGAGCCGCGTCGATCGTCCGAAGGGAGCGCGTGGCGAGCTGGCTCTACGGCGTCGCGGTGCGGATCGCCAAGGTAGCCCGGCGCCGGGCCGTGCGGGAACGCGCGGCAGAAAGGCGGCTGATGGCGATGTCCCAGGTCAACTCGGAAGCCCCGGAGGACCGGGATGATCTGATCCCGATCCTGGACGAGGAGCTCAACCGCCTGCCGCACCACTACCGAGCCGCGCTGTTGGCCTGCGAGCTCGACGGCAAGTCGCGGCGCGAGGCCGCCGAGCAGTTCGGCATCCCCGAGGGCACGCTCTCCACTCACCTCGCTCGGGGCCGGAAGATGCTCCGCGAGCGGCTGCAGCGGCGCGGTGTCACGCTCGGGGTCGGGCCGATCGCGGGCCTGGCTCGACCCTCCGCCGAAGCCGAAGTCCTCGAGCGGCTGATCGGACCGACGGTCCGGGCCGCCCTGGTCGATCCATCGGGAGCGGGTGCGACGGCTGTCGTCTCGGCGGCGGTCTCGTCCCTGGCGGAAAGGGTGCTCAAGATGATGTTCCTCGCGAGACTGACCTCGGTCGTCGCGGCTCTGATGATGACGGCGGCCGCGGGGGCATTCACCGCGGTCGCGCTCGGTTGGTCCACGACGACGGCGGAACCCCCGAACGGCGATCCGTTGCCCGACGGCACCGTGGCCCGGCCGGGGACCCGGTCCGCAGAGGCCGGCCCGCCGCGGAACCAGACCGCGGCGGCAGTACCTCCGCGCCAGGACAAACCCGTGCTGGCGGAACCGGCGGCCAGGGCCACCGTCATCGGCCGCGTGGTGGATCCGAAGGGCCAGCCGGTCTCGGGCGCGCGGCTGGTGCTGTTCACCGAGACGCGGTGGGTCCGCGACGGCGACGCCGGGACCCCCAGGCATGTGCCGACGGCCCGGTCCGACGCCGACGGTCGCTTCCGGGTCGAGTTCCCGCTGATCCCGGCCGATAACCTGGAGCGCCTCTACCTGGAGGTCGATGCGCCCGTCTTCGGCTTCGACGGCATCGATCTCAAGACCGACGGGTCGCGCGAGGAGGCGACCGTGACGATGGCTCCCGAACGGATCGTCGAGGGCCGGCTGGTCGACGTGCACGGCCAACCGGCCGCGGGCGTCGCGGTCCGCGTTCGCGAATTGACCATTCAAAGGCGTGGCTATGGGCCTGGTCTCCCGGGGGATGTCCCGTCCTGGCCGGCTCCGGTCACGACCGGCCCGGACGGCCGGTTCCGCTTGCAGGGCACCAGCGAACGCGCGATCATCACGCTCGAGATTGACGACCCGCGGTTCGCACGCCAGTCACTCGTCCTTGCCGCCGGGGAGGAAGGTCGAGCGCGGCCCAAGACGATGCCGCTACTCCCGCCCCAGGTGATCGATGTCCGGGTCCTCCGCGGTGACTACGGGAAGCCGATGGCCGGCGCCTGGGTGGGCGTCCAGGCCGGGCAGGAGAGCACCGGTGCGCGGACCGACGATCAAGGCCATGTGCGGATCTCCGCCTGGCCGGGCGCGAGCTACAAGATCGTCGCTTATCCCGGGGACGGCGAGCCGTATATCCGCTGCGAGACCGGCCTGGATTGGCCCAAGGGGGCTGTCCAGCAGTCCGTCGAGGTGAAGCTCAGGCGCGGCGTGATCCTGCGCGGGAAGGTCGTCGAGGAGCCGTCGGGCAAGCCCGTGGCCGGCGCCGGCATCTCGTACTATCAGACCCACCGCAACAACCCGATGTATGTCCAGTCCTACAACAGGGATGCCACGAGCGGCCCCGACGGGACCTTCACGCTGCATGTCCCCCACGGGCCGGGACACTTGCTCGTCCAGGGGCCCGGCGACGACTACCTCCACGTGACGACCAGTCACGGCGAGATGGGGACTGGCTGGGGGCCCAACCTGCATATGTATCCCGACGCGTTGGCCCACCTGGATCTGCCGCGCGAGGAGACGACGCACCCGGTCGAGCTGCGGCTGCGGCGCGGCGTGACGGTTCGGGGGAGCGTGATCGGTCCGGACGGCTCGCCGATCGCCGAGGCGTTCGCGATGGGACGAACCTATGTCCCCTACAGCCGGTATCGGAGATCCTTCGCCCCCTTCAGCGGCGGCGGTCCTCAGCTCCGGGTGCGCGAGGGCCGGTTCGAGATACCCGGCTGCGACCCCGACACGCCGTCCACGTTCCATTTCCTGGACGTCAAGCATCAGCTCGGGGCGACCGTGGAGATCTCGGGCAGGTCGGCCGCGGCCGGGCCAGTGACGGTCCAGCTCCAGAAGTGTGCCTCGGCTCGCGTTCGCTTCCTGGACCCCGACGGCAAGCCGGTCGCGGGCCGGAAAGCGGACGAATTCCCCGGCATGATGACCTTGATCATCACGCCGGGTGCCGAGTTCGGCGCGAAGCCGACCAATGCCGACATGGAATTCCAGGTTAACCTGGATCCCGGCGCAATGGGAACCTGGGCACCGGTCCCGACGGCCGCGCGACGTTCGTCAGCCTGATCCCCGGCGGCGCGCTACCGGTACCGCGGTCACGAATTCACGGCCCAGGCCGACCAGACGATCGACTTGTCGGATGTCACTGTTCCACGTGAGAAAAAATGAGTATGTTTCCGATCCACGCAAGAAAGCAGACAGTCGCCGGACAGGGCCCCATACAGGGGCCGGATCCGTCGCTCTTCCTGCAGCAGGCGGCTCCGTCCGCCGATCCGTACTTTCCCATTACGTGGACCTATAGATAGGAACCGTTCCGGCGACTGGCCCATCAGAGGTTGATGGTCCCACACCTCCATCGCACGGAATAAAGGTTTTCGCTTAAGCTAGGGCCATTCGCCGATCCGGCCGAAGCGCGCAAACACGTCCAGGCTCCGGAAAAGCCGTCCCGAAGACCAGGTCAAAATTGCGGCGAATCGTTAATTGTGATTTACACAAGAAAAAGATGAATGTGTTAACCAGGTTTTGATATGGAGAGCGTCCCGGCCGTAGTTGTAAAGTTGAAGAGTCGGGTCCTCCCGTCCGGTCTCTGGACTGGGCTCCGGACCCGCGGGGGAGGCGCATCCGTTGCGTCGGTCCGATGGGGCGTTTACCATCCTGTGGGCCGCTCCCGAGTCGCCTCGCCAGGGCTCGTCCTCCGAGGTCAGCACATCCCGGGACGTCGCGGCCGGGAGACGACAGCGATGAGACAGCACTGGGTCCGGGCCGTGACCGTCCTGCTCGCCTCGGCCTTGGAGGCGAGCGCGTGGGGTGCGGAGCAAGTCAAGACAGCCGACGGGGTCGTCGAAGGGGTGACGGAGAAGAGCGGGATTCGCACCTTCCGGGGCATCCCGTTTGCCGCGCCGCCCGTCGGCGACCTGCGGTGGAAGCCCCCGCAGCCTGTCAAGAAATGGGAGGGCGTGCGCCGGACTGACCGTTTCGGCCCGCGCCATGCAACGGCCGATCTTCGGCGACATGAACTTCCGGTCCGACGGGATGAGCGAGGACTGCCTCTACCTCAATGTCTGGACTCCCGCGAAGTCGGGCGACGAGCGGCTTCCAGTCCTCGTCTACTTCTACGGCGGCGGGTTCGTGGCCGGCGACGGCTCGGAGCCGCGCTACGACGGCGCGAGCATGGCCAGCAGGGGCATCGTGGCCGTGACGGTGAACTACCGCCTCGGCGTCTTCGGCTTCTTCGCCCACCCCGGGCTGACCGAGGAGTCGCCGCACCACGCCTCGGGCAACTACGGCCTGCTGGACCAGAACGCCGCCCTGCAATGGGTGAAGCGGAACATCGCGGCGTTCGGTGGCGATCCCGACAAGGTGACGATCGCCGGCGAGTCGGCCGGGTCGGTCTCGGTCAGCGCCCAGATGGCGTCACCGCTGTCGAAGGACCTGATCGCCGGGGCCATCGGCGAGAGCGGCTCGTTGATGGGGACCCTGTCGCCCGTCCCGCTCTCCGAGGCGGAGGAGTCCGGGGCCAAGTTCGCCGCCAAGCTCGAGGCGAAGACCCTGGCCGACCTCCGCGCGATCCCGGCCGCGAAGCTGCTCGAGGCCACCGCCAGCGAGCGCATCGGCCGCTTCCCGCTGGCCATCGACGGTTGGTTTCTCACCAAGCAGCCCGCGCAGGTTTTCGCCGCAGCCGAGCAGGCCAAGGTGCCCCTGCTGGTCGGTTGGAACTCCGAGGAAATGAACTACCGGATGATCCTGGGGCAGGAGAAGCCGACGCGGGCGAATTACGAAAAGGCCGTCCGGAAGCTGTATGGCGAGCGCGCCGAGGCGGTCTTGAAGCACTACGCAGCGACCGACGAGCAGGTCGAGCAAGCGGCGACCGACCTGGCGGGTGACCTCTTCATCGGCCTGAGCACCTGGCGGTGGGCCGACCTGCACGGCAAGACCGGCGGCAAGCCGGTTTACCGCTACCTCTACGCCCGCCCGCGCCCGCGGATGAGGCCCGAGATGGGCGATGCCGCCCCCGGCCTGGCCGGCGGGGTGGTGAAGGGAGCCCAGGCGAAGGCCAACCGGATGCCGCCCGCAAAAGGCGCCGTGCATTCCGCCGAGATCGAGTACGCGCTGGGCAACCTCGCGACCAATACGGTCTACGCCTGGACGCCCGACGACCACAAGGTCTCCGAGGTCATGCAGGCATACTTCGCCAACTTCATCAAGTCGGGTGAACCCAACGGCCCCGGCCTGCCGACCTGGCCGCTCGCCAACCGCGGCGACGACGCCCAGGTCCTCCACATCGACGTGCGGACCCGGGCCGAGCCCGACGCCCATCGGGCTCGCTATCGGTTCCTGGACGAGCACTCCGCGAAGTAGGCGGACTGATGTATCGACTCCAAGCGACTGGCACGGCATCTATGAATCTTACGTGCGACGGTCCGACACATCTCGGTCGATCCGACCGAAGCGCGCAGCACCGAGCGGACGATCAAGTCAGCCCGAGGGACTGCAGGCTATGGCTTGCCCGTCGCAGATGATACTGTTGGTGAATCCCGCTCAAGAGCCGTTCGGCCGGAAAATGGGGGGGCCGGAGGGACGCCGGCAAGGCGAGTCCGCGGCGCCCGACACTCCGGGCCGAATTCGCCGACGGTATCGTCTACGGATCGGGGCCCGTGGATCGAAGTCCACGGCAGGTGGGCGTCGCCAAACCGAGGCAAAGTGCCGTCCCTGACCACGACCGCACCGCAGCCTCGTAGCCGGGGGTCGATCGCATGAGACGAGCGTACCTGTCCGTCTTCTCGACGGCGCTCCCCGCAACCGTCTGGATGGCCTCCTGGGGCGCCCCGCCGGCCGTCGCGCAGGTCCGGCGGGCCGAGATCCTCGGCCGCGAGGCGCCTACGCTCGGCGGCCGGTCGTTCGGGGACGCGGGGCTCTACGAGAAGATCGAAGGCCGCATCAGCGGAGAGGTCGATCCGGGCGACCCGCGGAACCGGATGATCAACGACCTGGGACTGGCCCCCCGCAACGCCGCCGGCAAGGTCGAGTACGCGGCCGACTTCGTCCTCCTGAAGCCGATGGACACGGCCCGGGCCAGCGGCATCCTCCGCTACGTCGCCCCGAACCGCGGCGGGGCGGCCATCGCCGCCGACCCCTACTTCCTCGCCCGGGGCGAGGTCTTCCTCTGGGGCGCCTGGCAGGGGGACGTGCCCCGGGGGCCGGGCCGGCTCGCCCTCGACGTGCCGGTGGCGCGGAATCCGGACGGATCGCCGATCAGCGGCACGGTCCGCGTCGAGTTCGTCGGCCGGCGCGGCACCCGGCCCGCGGAGATGCCGCTGCAGGGCAACGCCTACAACCGCGGCCAGGTCCCCCATCTCCCGGCGCGCCTCGACGACCCGACGGCGGTCCTGACCCGGCGCCGCAACGAGGGCGACCCCCGGCTCTTCATACCCCGGGGCGACTGGGCGTTCGCCGCGAGCGACTTCGCCGGCAACCCCTTCCCGGGGAGGCCCGGCCCCGCCGGGGTCTCGCTCCGGGGCGGCTTCGCGCCCGAGTCCCTCTACGAGCTGGTCTACACGGCGAAGGACCCGAAGGTCATGGGGCTGGGCCTCGCGGCGGTCCGCGACACGGTCGCCTTCTTCCGCCATGAGGCCGAGGACGGGGCGGGCCACCCCAACCCGCTCGGGTCCCGCATCCGGTTCGCGATCGGCACCGGCGTCTCGCAATCGGGGAACTTCCTGAAGACCTTCGTGCACCTGGGCTTCAACGAGGACACCGACGGGCGTCGCGTGTTCGACGCCCTCTTCCCGATCGTCGCGGCGCGACAGACGAACCTCAACGCCCGCTTCGCCGCGCCCGGGGGCGGGGGCGGCCTGCGCGCCGAGCACCGGGCGTTCGGCCAGAGCTCGGTCCGCGGATTCGCCCCCGATTACCGAGACGAGATCCGCGGCCATGTCGGCGGCATCTTCCGGCGCGGCGCGGCGACGAGGACGACCCCGAAGACCTTCCTCGCCCTCAGCGGCACGGAGCTGTGGGTGCTCCAGGGCTCCCCGGCCCTGACGGACGCCCGCGGGACGAGGGACCTCGTCCAGCCCGACGACCTCCGCATCTACTACTTCGCCGGGACCCAGCACGTCACGCGCCCGCCGGCCTGGGACCCCTCGGCCACGGCCTACCCGTCCGGCGTCCAGTCGGAGTTCGACGAGATCCTGCGCTCTCTCTGGGTGCGGCTGGAGGCGTGGATGGTCGAGGGCGAGCCGCCGCCCGCGAGCCGGATCCCGCGGCTCGCCGACGGCACGCTCGTCCGGCCGGAGGACCTCCGGTATCCGGCCATGCGGGGCGTCTCCTTCCCGGTCGGCGGCGCGGATCGGCCCGTCCCCGAATTCCGCTACCGCGGCTGGTACAACGGCCTCGGCCTGCTCGACTTCGGGCCGCGGTTCGACGAGGCGGACGAGTCCGGGATCGCCGACTGGCTCCCCCCGGCGTACCTGGGCAAGGACTACGCCATCCTGGTCTCCGCCGTGGACGGGGACGGCAACGAGGCGGCCGGCGTCCAGCCTGTGGAGAACCGGTCGCCCCTCGGGACGAATCTCCCGTACAACTACGACGCCGACCCCGAGGTCCGCGATCTGGCCGGCCTGCTCGGGGCATTCATCCCGTTCCACCGGACGAAGGCCGGGCGGATCGCGGCCGGTGACGGCCGCCCGTCGCTCGAGGAGCGCTATGGGACCCACGCCGGCTACGTGGCCGCGGTCCGGGATGCGGCCGATGCCCTCTTCCGGGCGGGGTTCCTCCTACCCGACGACCGCGACCGCATCGTCGCCAGGGCGGAGGCGAGCGACGTGCTGCGATAGATCCCGGACGGCCCGGTGTGACCCCCAATGGGCACGGAGGTAGACGACTCGATGCTCGCGACCCTTGGCCTGCTGACGATCCTGGCTTTGCTGGCCGCCGTCCTCACCCGTCGGATGTCGCCCCTGGTCGCACTGATCGCGGTCCCGACGGCCGCCTCGCTCCTGGGCGGCTTTGGGGCGAAGACCGGGGCCTACATCGTCGGCGGGATCCGCGAGGTCGCCCCGGTGGCGGGCATGTTCGTCTTCGCGATCCTCTATTTCGGCATCATGGCCGACGCCGGCCTGCTCGACCCGATCATCGACCGCATCCTCCGCGCCGCCGGCGGCCGGCCGACCCGGATCATCCCCGGGACGGCGCTCCTGGCGCTGCTGGTCCACCTCGACGGCTCCGGGGCGGTGACGTTCCTGGTCACGATCCCGGCGATGCTCCCGATGTACGAGCGGCTCGGGATGGACCGGCGCATCCTCGCCGGCGTCGCCTCGCTGGCCGCGGGCGTGAACTTCCTCCCCTGGACGGGCCCCATGATCCGGGCCGCGGCGGCCCTGCGCATCCCCGCGTCCGAGCTGTTCCGCCCCCTGATCCCGGTGCAGGCGATCGGCCTGGCCTACGTCTTCGCGGTCGCCTATTGGCTCGGCCGACGCGAGTCGCGTCGGCTCGGGCTGTCGGCTCGCCTCGAACAGGCCACGGCCTCCCGGCGCGAATTGACCGAGGCGGAACGGGGCCTCCGGCGGCCGCGGCTCTTCTGGATCAATCTCGCCCTGACGGCCGCCTTGATGGGGTCGATGGTGGCGGGGACGCTCGAGCCCGTCGTGGGGTTCATGGCCGGGGTCGCCCTGGCGCTGGTCATCAACTATCCCGGCGCGGCCCTCCAGCGCGCCCGGGTTGACGCGCAGCGCCGCCGGCGGCACTCCTGATGGCGAGCATCCTCTTGGCCGCCGGCGCGTTCACCGGTATCATGCGGGGCACCGGCATGCTCGGCGCGATGGCCCGCGCCTCCGTCGGGCTCCTGCCCGCGGGGCACGCCCATCACCTGCCGTTCCTGCTGGGGCTCGCCTCGATGCCCCTGAGCCTGCTGTTCGACCCGGACTCCTTCTACCTCGGGGTCCTCCCCGTGCTGGCGGAGGCCGGCGAGCTGCAGGGGGTGCCCCCGGTCCAGCTCGGCCAGGCGGCGCTCTTGGGCCAGATGACCACCGGCTTCCCAGTCAGCCCGCTGACCCCGGCGACCTTCCTCGTCGTCGGCCTGGCTCGGGTCGAGCTGGCGGAGCATCAGAAGTTCGCCGGGCCTTACCTCCTTGGCGCCTCGGTCCTGATGACCTTCGCCTGCGTCGCCCTCGGCGTCTTCCCCCTCTGAGCGTGGCGAGCTTCGCGGCCAGGAACCATCCCCATGAAGACGATCCGGATCGGCTCGGGCGCGGGATACTCGGGCGACCGCATCGAGCCGGCGGTCGAGCTGGCCGAGCGGGGCGACCTCCAGTACCTGGCCTTCGAGTGCCTGGCCGAGCGGACCATCGCGCTGGCCCAGCAGGAGCGGCTGCGGGACCCCGCCCGGGGCTACGACCCGCTCCTGGAGGAGCGGATGGAGGCGGTCCTTGCCACCTGCGCCCGCCAGGGCATCACCATCCTGACCAACATGGGAGCGGCCAATCCGCTCGCGGGCGCGGCCGTGATCACGGACGTCGCCCGACGCCACGGGTTGGACGGGCTGGTGATCGCCGCGGTCACCGGGGATGACATCCTGCAGGAGGTCGCGGCCGGGGACTGCACTCTCCTCGAGACGGGCGAGCCCGTCGCCGCGCTCGCCGGCCGGCTGGTGTCGGCCAACGCCTACCTCGGCATCCCGCCCCTGCTCGAGGCGTTGGGCCGCGGGGCCGACGTCATCATCACCGGCCGGGTGGCCGACCCGGCCCTGTTCCTCGCCCCGCTCGTCCACGAGTTCGGCTGGGGCCTGGACGATTGGGACCGGCTCGGACAGGGGACGGTCATCGGCCACCTCCTCGAGTGCGCCGGCCAGGTCACGGGCGGCTACTTCGCCGACCTGGACCGGAAGCGGGTGCCCGACCTGGCGCGGCTCGGCTTCCCCTTGGCGGAGGTCGGCGAGGACGGCACGGCCGTCATCACCAAGGTCCCGGGCTCGGGCGGGCTGGTGACGCTGGCGACCTGCAAGGAGCAGTTACTCTACGAGATCCACGACCCGGCCGCGTACCTCACGCCCGACGTCACGGCCGACTTCTTCGGGGTGACGCTGACCGAAGCGGGCCCCGACCGCGTCCTGGCCCGGGGCGGCGCCGGCCGCGCCCGGCCCGTGCGGCTCAAGGCGTCGGTGGGCTGTCGCGACGGGTTCATCGGGGAGGGCCAGATCTCCTACGCCGGTCCCGACGCGGTGGCGCGGGGCCGGCTCGCGCTGGAGGTCGTCGCCCGGCGGCTGGAACTCGCCGGCGTGGCCGCCGCGGAAATCCGCTGCGACCTGATCGGGCACGACGCCATCCTGGGCCCGCGCGCCCCGCGGCCGGGTCCCTCCCCTCGGAGGTCCGCGCGGGTGGCGGCCAGGACGTCCACGTTGCGGGACGCCGTCCGCATCGGCAACGAGGTGGAGGCGCTCTACACCAACGGCCCCGCCGCCGGAGGCGGCGTGACGAAATCGGCCCGGGAGATCATCGCGATGTTCTCGGCCCTCGTGCCGCGGGATCTGGCCCGACCGGTCGTCCACTATGAGGTCACCTGACATGAGGCTCGGCAACCTGGCCCACGCGCGTACGGGCGACAAGGGCGACACGTCCAACGTCTCGGTGATCGCGTACGACCCGGCGCACTATCCGCACCTGGAGCGGTACGTCACGGCCGAGCTCGTGCGCGCCCACCTAGCCGGGATCGTCGCGGGCGAGGTCGTCCGCTACGCCCTGCCTCGGCTCGGGGCCCTGAACTTCGTGCTCCACCGCGCCCTGTGCGGCGGGGTCACGCGGTCGCTGGCGTTGGACGCGCACGGCAAGTGCCTCAGCTCGCTGGTCCTCGACCTCGAGGTCCCGGATCCCGATTGAGGACCCGAACGGCTTGACCGATCCGCTTGAGCCGGGAGGACGATCGTCCAGGATAATCGGTCATTGCGGACTCGCCGCGAGCTTGACAAACCGTGGCCTCTCGACGGGAATAGCGCCTCGGCGCGTATGCGACGCGAACGGCACACTCGGGGAGATTCGACATGCGATCGATTTCACGGCGAGGGTTCCTCGCGGGGGGCGCGGCGGCGATCGGCGGGATCTCCGCGATCGCCCGGCGTGCGGCGGCCGACCCGATCGGCCTGCCGAACTTGTTGCAGTACACGAGCTCGGCGGTGGCCACGGCGGCCTCCGCCAGCCGCGACCCCAGGCCGAGGTGGGTCAGGATGCGGACGGCGTGCGGCAACAGATTGATCCCGACCCCGAGCGGGTGGAGCGCCGCGGCGGCCTCGAAGACGGTCGCCTCTACCCCGGCGCGGTGCAGGCACGGCGCGGCGGCCAGCCCGCCAATTCCGCCCCCGGCGATGAGCACTTGCATGCCACCCCCCCGCCCGTGCCATCCCGGAGGCGCGGGACGTCCTCGGAGTCTGTGAAACAATCGAGTGCTCGACTCCGAATTTGGAATAAGTTATCCGGAATCGATCCCTCCGCAGGCCCTCAATCTTTCTTGAGGTACCGGTCGAACCAGTCCGCGAACCGCTCCACGTCCTGCTCCATCCCGGGCCAGCCGTGATCGCCGCCTTCCTTGACGTCCATCCTCGCCTCGACCCCGGCCCCCTTCAGCGCAGCGAGGAAGGATTCGGACTGTTGCAACGGCACGAGCCCGTCCTTGTCTCCGTGCATCAGCAGGGTCGGCGGGTCGTCCGGCGTGACGGCGTAGATCGGCGAGATGGCCCGGGTGACGGCGCGGAGCTTGTCCGGGTCGGTGACCCGCTCCATCGTCCCCTTCGCGGGGTCCATCGCGCGGTAGTCGAACGCCGCCTTGAACGGCGTCGGGTGGCCCCGGACGCCGATGTGCTCCTCGCCGGGCCGGCCCCAGTTGAGCAGGTCGGTCAGCGGGAAGAAGACCGCGGCGGCCTGTACCCGGCTCGACTCGCGATCGACCGAATCCCTGGCGTGCGGGTCGCCCACGTCCCCGGCGGTCGCCACCAGCAGCGCGAGGTTGCCGCCCGCCGAGCCGCCGGTGATCCCGATCCGGCCTGGGTCGATGCCGAAGTCCCGGGCGTGGTGGCGGATGAAGCGGACCGCCCGATTGACGTGATTTTGGATCTCGGGCACCTGGTAGCGGGGCTGGCTACCCGGCACGACGGCGAAGACGGTGTAGCCGCGACCGAGCAGGGGCCGGAAGGACTCCGGCCGGATCATCTCGTGCGACGAGAAATAGCCGCCGCTGACGACCTGGACGACGGCGAGACCATTAGGACGCCCCGGCTTGAAGACGTCGAGCGTCAGCGCGGTGCCGTCGCTACGGCCGTAGACAACGTCCTCGGTGCGGGTGAACGCCGGCTGCTCGACGGTCGCGGTACGGAGAGAGGCGGCAGGCGGAGTCGTACCGGCCCCGCCAGCCGAGGCGAGGAACATGATCTGGGCAGTCTGGTGGAGGTAACGTCGCCAGTTGGACCACTCGTGTCCGCCGGAGCTGAGGACCCAGAAGTTGCGGACGCCGTGCTTGTTGATGACCGCCATGGTGCGCTGGCCGTTCCGCAGCGCGATGTCCGTCTCGCCCTCGGCCATGTAGAAGGGCACACGAAGGAGTTCGTCGTTCGTCTTCGGATCGCCCAGGACCTGCTTGAAGTGATCCTCGAACGCCTGGACCTTGTCGGGGAAGTAGCCCGAGCTGTAGACGTACAGCTCGCCGAAGGTGTCGAGGTGCGAGAGGCCGGTATTCATGACGACGAAGCCGCCCATGGACAGGCCGGCGAGCGCCCGATTCTCGCGGCCGGGCCGGGCGCGGTAGTGGGCCTCGACGTAGGGGATGATGTCCTTGAGGTACTCCCGGGTGACGGCGTCGTCATCGCCGGGCTTCGGCGGGTCGCCCGAGGCGATGCCGCGGGTGTTGGGCATCGCGATGATCATCGGTCTGGCCTTGCCCGCCGCGATCAGGTTATCCAGGATGAACTGGGCGTGGCCGCCTTGGCGAGGGTCGGTGCTCGTCCACTTCGAATCGTCGTCGCCGCCGCCGTGGTTGAGGTAGAGTACGGGATACCGGGCGTCCGCATCCCTCTCGTAATCCGGCGGCAGGTACACGTGCATCCGCTTCTCCTTGCCGGCGTGATTCCTGTAGGTCGCCTGCTCGACCTTGCCGTGCGGGACGTTGGCCTTGGCGTAGAACGAGGTGTCATTCGCCGCGGCCAGTGCCGGCAGGATCGGGATCGGGACCGGTCCGGGTTTCGGCATGCTGAAACCCGGCGGCCGGCCTCCCCGCGGCCCGCCCCTCGGGCTCGGTTCCGTCCGCTCGCCG
Organism: uncultured Planctomycetota bacterium; assembly: GCA_963777695.1. Lineage (GTDB taxonomy): Bacteria > Planctomycetota > Planctomycetia > Isosphaerales > Isosphaeraceae > CAVZRC01. Next base: position 1,192,292 of record CAVZRC010000004.1, on the reverse strand, counting down.
GGCGGTTGCGCCGCCGCCCCCGGCGCCATGGCCCATGTTGACAGGAGCAGGACGGCTGTTCCCCACGGCGCGAATATCGCTCGACGTCTCACGGATGGTCCCTCCTCGAGGATTTGGCCCGCCACGGTTCGACCGCCCGGCTTGGGGTTGGTCCCCTACGATCCGATGGCGGCCTTGATCAGTCCCCGCCTGGCGAGCCAGTTGCGGTACCCCTCTGTTGGAACTGCACACGTTCATCCCGCCACGCGGGCCGACGAACTTCGACCCTTACTCGATCATCCCCAGATTGCCGCGGGGGTAGTCGCGGCCCGGGGCGTTCGTCGGCGCCGGCCGGGAATCGGCCGGGGGGACGTCGTCCTGGGCGGAGGTGCGCGACGCGGCCGTGGCCGCCAATACCACGGCGAGTATGCGGCGGTTGAACGGCATGTGAAGGCCCCTCGCAGAGGTACGGTCAGACGACGTGTGGCCGGCAGGTGAACAAGGGCGGAGTCAGCCGCGAATCCGGGGAATAGCGAAGCGATCGGAGCGACCGTCAAGCCGGATGGCTGTCCGTGCGCCTTGACGGCCCCTTTCGACCCACCCCCGGCCGGGCCCCCCGACCACACGGCAGGCCATCCCGTATGGCCTGGTCTCTCCGGACGGAGACTGAATCGTACTCACGCCGCCACCGGGACGCCAGCGAGGAGATCACGCCGCACCCGGCTCAGGTCCTAGTGAGCTAGCCATGCTCGTGCAGGTTCAAGTCCTGTCTTCGGCACCTTGGAGCGAAAGGGCTCGCGGCGAATCATGCCGCGAGCCCTTTTCCGTTGGACCGGCATTTCTTCTGCCGTAATTCCCCCCACCCAGCGACCTCCGATACCCCGCTCGCCGGCCCGGCTTGCCTCCAAGAGTCGGATGGAGAAGGTCAGGATCGCCAGATCCAGGAGGCCAGCAGGGCGGAGGCGAGGGATGCGGTCCGTCATCGGCGGACTCGCGATCACTTGCCGGCGGTCCCGCTCGACTCCGGAGCATCCTGGAGCTTGATGTAGCGGTCGGCGAAGGCGAGGAACGTCGGCCAGTTCGGGCCGGTGGTGTGGCCTCCCTTGTGCTGCCGGAAGGCGAGCTCGCCGTCGACGATCGGTGTCTCCACCTCGGGGAATTCCGACGTACCGAGGTCCTTCTTGCCCAGAAGGCGGAAGACCGGGCCGGCCGCCACGGCCGCCAGGAAGCTGCCCCGCTGGTCCACCCACTGGCCCTCGGCACCCGGGCCCGAGGACGCCCCGTAGCTGATGAACGTGGGCCTTGGCGCGCACAGGGCGATCAGTTCATGGGCGTCAACCGGAAGGTCGTCCGGCGTCAAGGGGCCGCCGTACTTGATGAAGTTCCCGGCCATCCAATGATATTCGCCCGATCCGGTGAGGTTCTCGACCAGCTCGCCGAAGTTGCGGCGGTGCAGCTTCGCCCCGCCCTCGCCCGAGGAGCCGATGAAGCCGATGGCGAAGCGGGGGTCGTAGGCCATCGCCACGATCGCCGCCTTGCCGTACCGCGACAGCCCCTCGATCCCGACCTGCTTGGCATCGACTGACTTGTCGGTCTCGAAGTAGTCCAGGGCGCGGCTCGCTCCCCAGGCCCAGGCGCGGAGGGCGCCCCAATCCTCCGGCTTGCGCGGCTGAGCCTTGTTGCACAGGCCGATGATCCCCTTGGTCAGCCCCGCGCCGTTGTCGGCCTGGATGCTGTTGGGGACGATGATGGCGTAGCCCCACCCCTTGGCGAGGACCTGTTGCTGCCAGGGCGGCCCGCCGCCGCCGAAGCCTCCGGGGGGAAATGCCTTGGGCGTCGCCTTCGGCGTGGCCCCTTTCACCTGCGGGCCGCCCGGCCGGGGGCCGAATCCGCCGAATCCGAACTCCATCATCACCGGCACCGGGCCCTTGGCCTCCGCCGGTGTCGTCAGCGTGAGCTGGATGTCGACCGCGATCTGCGGGCACCGCGAATTGTCGACGTGGCCCACCAGCCTCTTGGTGATGACCCTGATGTCGCCGACCTTCTCCTGCTTCGTCTCGGCGACCTCCCATTTGACCTCGGGCACGTCCTTGGGGACGCGGCCGTAGACTTCGCGGTCGAAGTCCTCGACGATCTCGGGACGGCGTTTGGTCCACCACTGATCGGGGGTCGTGACCTTGGTCCCGTCCTTGCAAACGAGCGGGTCGGGGAGTGTGAACGACTTCACCTTCGATTCGTCGTAGTTGGCGGCATTCGGCGCGTTGCGGTTCATGCCGTTGGCGCCCTCGCGGAGCGACTTGATTCCCAGCGCTTCCATCATCAGCTTGTGATCCTGCTGGGTCGCCACCTGGAGAGGGGAGGGGCCGGCCGCCTTCTTCGGCTGTTGGGCGGCCGTGGGCTCGGCGAGCATGAGCGAAAGACAGACGAGGATGGCTCTTGGCATGGGAGGGGCTCCGGGACCGAGAAGGAGGAACGTGTGGAACGCTGGAGCATACGCGATTGGCGGCCGGAATGCTCGGCCTTGCCTCGCGTCCGCGGTCGTCACGCCAGGATCGACTTGTGAACAACCCCCTTGACGTCGGTCAGCCGCATGTCGCGCCCGGCGTATCGGTAGGTCAGGCGCTCATGATCGAGGCCGAGCAAGTGGAGGATCGTGGCGTGCAGGTCGTGGACATGCATGGGGTTTTCGACGGCCTCGTACCCGAGCTCATCGGTCTGCCCGTAAGCGACCCCGCCTTTCGCGCCGCCACCGGCCAGCCAGAGGGTGAACCCCTTGTTGTTGTGGTCGCGGCCGTCGGCGTTCTGCCCGTGGGGCGTGCGGCCGAACTCGCCGCCCCAGATCACGAGCGTCTGGTCGAGGAGCCCCCGCGTACGCAGGTCCGTCAGGAGGCCGGCGATCGGCCGGTCGACGGCCCGAGCATTGCGGCATGGCCGGCCTTCAGGCCGCGGTGCTGGTCCCAGTCGCCGTGCGTCAGCTCGACGAAGCGCACGCCGGCCTCGACGAACCGCCGCGCGAGCAGGCACTGGCGGCCGAAATCCGCGGTCGCCGGGTCGTCGAGGCCGTAGAGGCCCTTCGTCGCCGCCGACTCCCCCGCGATGTCCATCACGCCCGGGAGCTTGCCTTGCATCCGGAATGCGAGCTCGTAGGACTCGATCACCCCGTCGACGCCGGGGTGAATCCGCTCGCGTTCGATCAGGTCGCGGTTCATCGCCTGGATGAGGTCGAGCTGGAGTCGCTGGGCCTCAGCGTCGAGCCGGGGGTTCGTGATGTTGCCGATCCGGGCCTGGGCGACGGGCTGCCCCTCGTTGCCGATGCGGGTCGCCTGGCAGGCCGCCGGCAGGAAGGCGCTGCCGTAGTTCTGGGCGCCGCCGTTGCGCCCGGTCGGCTTGATCGCGATGAAGCCGGGGAGGTCGTCGCTCTCGGTCCCGAGGCCGTAGAGCGTCCACGCCCCGAGCGAGGGTCGGATGAACTGCGAGCTGCCCGTGTGCAGCATCAGGTAGGCTTCCGGGTGGGCCGGGAGGTCGGTGTGCATGCTGCGGATCACGCACAGCTCGTCGGCGTGCGCGGCGACCTCGGGGAACAGCTCGGAGACCCACAGCCCGCTCCCGCCTCGCTTCTGGAACTTCCAGGGCGAGCCCATCAGCTTCGCGCCGGGGATGCGGCCCGGCCGGGCCGACGCCTTGCCGTCGGCCGAGGCGAGCTCGGGCTTGTAGTCGAAGGTGTCGACGTGCGAGGGCGCCCCGTTCATGCAGAGGAAGATCACCCGCTTGGCGCGGGCGGGGAAGTGCGGGGCCTTCGGCGCGAGCGGCGAGTCCTTCGGGCCCGCCCCGGCCGCCATCGACGACAGGCCGGCGAACGCCAGGTAGCCGAACCCGGAGGAGACTCTCTTCAACAGGTCGCGACGTGTGAACCCGTAGGCGTTCATCGGGTCGATCCTCTACGTTGTGTACGCTTGCGGCCACTCAATCCCGATAGCGGAACTCGGCGCCGGCGAGGAGAGCCTGGCAGAACGCCGACCAAGCCCCACCTGCCGGATCACTCCCAACCGCGCGTGCCGCGAATTCTCGGAGGAAGACGAGGGCGCGGTCCCGCTCCACAGTCGTCGGCCCCCGTGCGAGGGCGATCCGATACGCCCGATCGACTCGATGAGCCTCGTCGCCCTCAATGGCGCGGACGCGATCGGCGAGGGCCTCGGCCTGCCGGATCACGAGCGGCCCGTTCAGGAAGTAGAGCGCCTGGGCCGGGCCGGTCGTCGTCGCCCGCTCGCCCGTCACGAGGCTCGGGTCGGCGAAGTCGAACAGGGCGAGCGACTCGAGCACCCGATCGCGGACCACGGGCAGGTAGACCGACCGATGCGTGTCCGATGCGTCCAGGCCCTCGACGCGGACGAACATCGCCAGTCCCTCGCCGGCGCGCGCCACCGCCGAGCCGGCCGGCGGCCCGTTCGCGAGCCGGCCCCCGACGAACAGCAGGGCATCGCGCACGGCCTCGGCCTCCAGGCGGAGCTTGCTCATCCGCCAGACGAGGGCGTTGTCGGGGTCGGCCTCGAAGTTCCGGGGATCGTGGGCCGAGTCGAGCCCGTAGGCCCGGCTGAGCACGATCCGCCGGATGAGCCCCTTGATCGACCAGCCGTCATTCATGAATTCGACGGCCAGTGTGTCGAGGAGCTCCGGGTGACTCGGCCGCGCGCCGGCGGCGCCGAAGTTGTCCGGCGTGGGCACGAGCCCCCGGCCGAAGAGGTGCAGCCAGACCCGGTTCACGATCACGCGGGCGGTCAGCGGGTTCGAGGGCGAGGCGAGCCAGTCCGCCAGCTCGCGACGGCCGCTGCCCGATGGGATCGATGCGGACGAATCGTCGCAGAGCACGCGGACGAGCCCGCGGGGGACGACCTCGCCGGGCTGGTCGAGTTCCCCGCGGACGTAGAGCGGGCTATCGACGGCCTCGTCGCGTTCCCGGGCCCCCATCGCGAATGCCCGGGGCGAACCGCCGGGGCGGTCGATGAGCAGGCGATGGCGGAGCGTCGAGAGCATCGAGTTGGCCCGACGGAGCCGGTCGCGGTTCGCCTCGCCCGGGGGGATCGCGTCGCGCTCGCGGACCAGGGCGGCGAGGCGATCCTCCATCGCGGCCCTCTGCTCGCGAGTGAGTGCGGGGACCGCCGAGGGGACGTTCGCGCCCGGCGGCAGCTCGATCAGGGGCGAGGCGTTGAAATTCGGGAAGACGCCCGCGAGCGTGCCCGAGCACGTCTGCGTGCTCCGGAAGATCCCGGATAGCGCGTAATAATCGCGCTGGGGGATCGGGTCGATCTTGTGGTCGTGGCAGCGGGCGCACGCGACCGTCAGGCCGAGGAAGGCGCGCGTGGTCGCCTCGATCTGCTCGTCGACGACATCCAGGACGAACTGCCCGCGGTTCTCGGCGTCGTGGGCCTTGCTGCCCAGGGCGAGGAAGCCGGTCGCGATGATCTGCTCGGCCCGCTCGCGGTCGTCCGCGGCGGGGAGGAGGTCGCCGGCGATCTGCTCGCGGACGAACCGGTCGTAAGGCTTGTCGGCGTTGAATGAGGCGATCGCCCAGTCGCGATAGCGCCAGGCCTGGGGATAGCTGAAATTCGTCTTGCCGCTCGACTCGGCGTAGCGGGCCACGTCGAGCCAGTGCCGGCCCCAGCGTTCGCCGAAGCGGGGCGAGGCGAGCAGGCGATCGACGACCTTCGCGAAGGCGTCGGGCGAGTCGTCGGCGAGGAAGGCATCCAGCTCCTCGGGCGTGGGCGGGAGGCCGATGAGGTCGAACGTCACCCGGCGGAGGAGCCTCGGGCGGTCGGCGTCGGCGACCGGGGCCAGTCCTCGGGCTTCGAGCGCCGCGAGGAGGAAGCGGTCGATGTCGCCTCGCGGCCAGTCCGTCCGCTTCACCGAGGGCGGGGCGGACTTCTTCGGCGGCCGGAACGACCAGAACTCCCGGCCCTTCGCGAGATCGGCCGACGTGCGCCCGGCGGGCGTCGAGGCCGGCCCGGTCCGCGGGTCGGGGGCTCCCATCCTGATCCAGGCCTCGAAATCCGCGACGACCGCGTCCGGGAGCTTCCCCTTGGGGGGCATCCGGAGGTCTTCGTCGCGGTAGCGGATCGCGCGGAGGAGCAGGCTCTCGTCGGGCTGGCCGGGGACGATCGCCGGGCCGGAGTCGCCGCCGAGGCGGAGCCCCTCGCGGCTGTCGAGGCGGAGTCCGCCCCGCAGTTTCTCGGCGGTGCTCGCGTGGCACTTGCCGCAGTGGGTGACGAGGACCGGCCGGATCTTCGCCTCGAAGAATTGCTCCTGCTCGGGCGTGATGCCGACCTCGGCAGCCGTCGCGCCCGTCGGCTTCGCCTTCGGAGCGTCCGCCTTCGCGGTCGCGCCGCCGGGCCGCTGCGGGAACGACTTGCGGTACTCCGCCAGCGAGAGGAACCCGTCGCGATCCGCGTCGAGCCGGCGGAACATCGGCTCGATCGCCGTCGCGTCCCTCATGCGAGGCGAGCTGCGCAGGAAGTCCCGGTACTCGTCGAGCGAGAGCCGGCCGTCGAGGTCGGCATCGCCCAGCATGAAGATCCGCTCGGGGTCGAACGCCGGGAACCGCTGGGCCTGCGCGTGTGCCTGCGTCGAGGCCGCCACGAGCAGTATGACCACAAACGTCATTCGCGCCGAGAATCCTAACATCCGAGGACTCCTCTCTCCATCAATTTTTTCGGAGTATTCGGACCGCCTGAAGGCGGAACTCCAACGGTGGTCTTTCCGGTATTCGCTGGAGTTCCGCCTTCAGGCGGTCCGGCGCCATCCGCAGACCGCCTGAAGGCGGAACTCCAACCTCGCTCTCCGCAGGGATTACGGCTTTGCGAGATGTTCACCGCAGCGGTCAGGAGACCCGCGCCGAACAAGAAGGCTCCTCTCTCGATCGACCGGGGCGAGTTCAGGGACTCAGGGAGCGGAGGTAAGCGACGAGGTCGGCCAGCCCCTCGGGCGTCAGGTTCGCCGCGATCCCCTCCGGCATGGCCGATGCCTCCTGCCTACGACGCTCCTCGATGTCCGACCGCTTCAGCTCGCGCAGGGCGCCCGACGACTCGCGGACCTGAACGGAAGAGGCCCCCTCGCTCACGACGAATCCGCTGACGACCCGGCCGTCGGCCATCGCGAAGCTGTACGCCTCGTACCCCTGCGCGAGCTTGGCGCTCGGCTTCAGGATCGATTCCACCAAGTCGGCCGCACTGTAGCGCTTGCCGATGTCCACGAGGTGCGGGCCCTTGGGCGTCTGGCCGACGGCGTCGGTATGGCAGGCGCGGCACGATTGCGAGGTGAACAGGGCCCGGCCTCGCCCCGCGTCTCCGGTCGCCCGGAGTGCCCGACCGGCCGCCGCTTCATAGGCCATGTTGCCGATCTGATTCGGGTTGTTCGGGTCGGCCTTGGCGAGCTGGACACGGACCTCCTCCTCGGCCTTTGGCCGGTCGGCCATCGAGTCCGCCGGCAACCCTTTCAAGCGGACGCGCCGCCGGGCGAGTTCGCCGCGGAGGAACGTCGAGGTCTCGGCGTCGCCGTCGAGGAGGGCCGCCTTGAGCACCGAGGCGATCCGCGCTGCTCTCCCACTCGCGAGGGTCGTAGTACGGGCCGTTCGTGTCAGGCCGGATGCCCCACCAGCTCCCGTCGTAATCGGCCTCGCGGTGATAGAGCCGCACCAACGTGGCCAGGATCTCGCGGCGCGCCTCGGGGTATCGGGTCGTGGACAGCTTCTTGATGAGCCCCTCGACGGCCCTGGAATTGTGCATCGACTTCAAGGCTCGGAAAGCCCCCTCGCGATGCGGCCCGTCGATCGCGTCGAGGCAGGCATCGACCGCGTGGAGCGAGACCAGCGCCCGGATGGCCAGGTGGGGGATGGTCCGATCCGGGTCGGGCTGCGCCTGCACGGGCTTCGTCTTCGGCATCGTCGAGCCCTCGGGGCGCGAGGTCAGGGGCATGATGGCGGGGGCCGCGCCGAGGTCTCCCAATCGCCCGAGCGCGATCAGGGCCTGCGCCGGACGCGGGGAGACGGATCGGCCAGCGCCGCGCGGAAGGGTGCGGCCTCGACGCCGCCCAGCTCCGTCTTGCGGTCGGCCAGCGCCCGGAGCGCGAACTCGCGGACGGCCTCGTCTCCCGCGAGCCTGCGCAGGACGCCATGCGAACCGGTGCCGTCGACCTGCTTCAGCGCGAAGAGGGCCGCGACGCGACCTTGCAGCGGTCTCGACGCGTCGGACGCGAGATCGGTGAGGGCGCGGGTCGTCTCCGGCGAGCGGCCGCGGCGCAGGATCTCGCGCTGGCAGTGGAAACGCGAGGCGGCATTGGGTCCGCACAGGCCGTCGATCAGCTCGGCCGGAGACATCCCCTTCGGATCGACGGGTGAGGTCGGGCTCCAGCCGGGGGGCGCCACGCACGCGAGGAAGCCGACCTGCGGCCCGACGTAGACGCTCGCCTCGCCCCCGCGCCAGCTCGCCACGTAGAGCCGGCCGTCCGGGCCGATGTCCATGCCCGTCGCGCGGGGGATGGTGAGGAAGACGCTGGAATTGGCGCGGAACGAGGCGCCGGCGGCCTTCAACTCGTGCCGGTAGACCTCGCTCCGGCCCCAGTCGCCCGTGAGGAGGGCGCCGCGATAGGCTTCGGGCCAGCGCTCGTCGTGCAGCGACAGTGCGCCGGTCCCGCCCCCCTGGCCGTAGGCCCCGAGGGGCGGCATGATCTCGTCGGGGAAGTTGGCGAACCTCAGCGGATAACCGTAGTCGGCGGTCTGGATCAGGTGGCTCACGCGCACGTCCCAGCCGGCGCCGTCGTTGGTATTATCGCGCGTGAAGAGGTTCATGAAGGGGTCGATCGCGATGGCGAACGGGTTGCGCAGGCCGATGGCGAAGACCTCCAGCTCGGTGCCGTCGGGCCGCACCCGGAGGATGCCGCCGCCTCGCTGCGAGAGCGTGGTGCCGTCCTTCCCCTTGGCGCCGTGGAACCCGTAGTCGCCCACGGCGATGTAGATCCAGCCGTCCAGGCCCATGCGGATGCCGTTGGTCGTGTGGTCGCCGCCCCGCTCGTCGATCAGGCTCGTCGTCAGGCCGGAGACCAGCACCTCCTGCCGGTCGGACGTGCCATCGCCGTCCTCGTCGTGGAAGACGCTCAGCATCGGCGGATGCAGGACCCAGACCTTCCCGTCCTGCGCGATCACGCCGCGGGGATGCTCCATCTTGGCGAAGACGTTCACGCGGTCGGCCTTGCCGTCGCCGTCCGAGTCGATGCAGCGGACGACCCGGCCGCCCCCGGGCGTCCTTCCGAGCGATCCCTGCTCGTCCACGGCCACGTACACCGCGCCATCCGGTGCGACGGACAAGGTCACCGGATAGCCCACCCTCGGCGGCGCCGCGAACAGGCTCACCTTGAAGCCCGGAGGTGCCTTGACGACCTCGCCGATCGTCTTGTCGTCGACCGGCGTCGGAGGGGTACCTCTGCCCGGTGGCCCGAAGTTGAATTGCGGGCGATAGCCGTCCTTCTTCCCGGCGAGTTGATCGGCGATCGAGAGCGACCGCTTCTCGGCGAAGGTCCGCAGGTCGGGGGCCGTCGGAGCACCCGGCGGGCCGAAGCCGACGGGCGGCTCCGCACGCTCGGCCCGCGCCGCGGCCTCGCGTTCGAGGATGGCTTTCGTGGCGCCTTCGAACGCCGCGACATCGGCCATTAGCCGATCCTTGCGGAAGACGGACGTCGCGAGATCCTTGACGATCTTCCGATGGGCCTCGCGAACCTCCGGGATCGCGAGCAGACGGTCGGCCAGGCGGTTCTGGGCGCCGTAAGGGCGGGCGAGGCTCATGTCCATGAGCTGGTCGGCCGAGCCCATCATCAGGAAATTCGCGAAGGACATCTCCTGATCGCCGGGGATGAAGACGAAGCGATTCGTCTTCGGGTCCAGGAATAAGGCGTAGTTGTATGCGAGCGTGAAGAAGCCGTCGGCGTTCGCGATCAGCGACTGGACGGCCATGAAACGCAGGAACTTGTCGACATCGAGGTACGAGGCGATCTCCTTGCGGAATGACCCGTCCTCGCCCCGCTGGACGAGGCGGACGAACTCGATGAGGCGCTTCGCCTGCTCGGGAGTCGGCTCGGCCAGTGGCCGGTACGGACCGCGGTACTTCTCCCAATCGTCGCCGAGGAAGTCGAGTCCCCGAAGTCCCTGTGGTCTCACGAGCAGGCCCTTGTCGGTGCCGAAGCGGTCCTTCAGGAACGCCCGGTCCACGGGCTCGACGAGCGTGTAGAGTCCCAGGTACGCCTTCTGATGCTCGCCGGGGACGGTGAGCGTCACCTCGGCCATCGCCGTGCGCGGCGCGGGGACGCCGGCCTCGCGGAACAGGGCGAAGGCGAGGGCCTCGCGCGCCTTGGTCGGATCGAGTGCCCCGCCCTGGAGTTGCATGCCGTGCAGGCCGTGGAATTCCGCAGGATCGGCGCGGTCCAGATCGACGACGAAGGAGCGCTTCAGGCCCCCGGCGGAGGCAAAGTAGGAGCCGTTCCCCGAATAGCGGAGTCCGACACCCTGGAACGTCTTGCCCTCCGCCGTGATGGACCCGCGCGCCCAGGGGAACTCGAGGCCGAAGAGGTTCCGCTCGCTGGCGCGCTCACCTGGCTTCTTGGGCCGAGGGGCCGGAGGCGGGCCTCCCGGGACGCCGGCCGGGGCCGGGGGCTGCATGGCCTCGTACTCGTCCGCCGAGATCTCGATGTGGAGAGGCACGACCTTCGTCAGACCGAAGAGGCCCGGGGCGGCGGCCTTCCCCTTGGCGTCCCCGTCATCCGGGGCTCCCGACAGCGGCAACATCGTGCCGGAGAGGAGGATCGCGGAGCACATCAAGGCCGTCGTTGCGGCGAGGGCTCGTCGATACATTGTGTGACCTCATGAAGCGTTGACTGGCGGGCGGACGAGGGGCCGTCATCTCCGGGGAGCGGTACCATCCGGCTGCTGATGGTGCCCCCTATCAGGAAAGATGCGATCCGCGGTCTTGTGTCGCGCACGGGTCGGGCGATTTTCCGGGGCGATCCCGCAAGCCATTGCGTGGCTCAGGAATAGGACCCAATTGACTCCCCGGTTAGCCCTCTCGAGAAGACAAGGGTGCCAGGACCCGCCGGGAATCAGCCGAAAGGCCGAGGGACGATTCGCCGCCTGCGGCGCTGGGTCGGGTTGCATGGATGTCCCCACTCGGATTCGAGGGTGGCGTTCGCCAACGCACCGCACCTTACATGTAGTCACGGGTCTTTCGATCTCGTCTGGAAGCGCCCATCCCATCATCCAGTTGCTTGGGCTAATCTGCGCATCCGGTAAATTCGTTGCATTCTTCTAGTATTGCCTAGTCTTGGCTTTGTTCCATGGGTTTCGGGTGACGACTCGACTCGCCTCGACCCCGGTCGGAAAATTTTGCGCAGATAGCCCGGTTTTGGGTTCGTTCGTCGGATTGCGCCATGGTTCGCCTCCTCGGTTGGGTTCGTTCGTCGCGTTTCTGCATCGTTTGGGTCGCGCGGTTGGATTCGTTCGTCGGATTTTGTGTATATCATGCATTCTTCCGCATTCCATCCGGGTCGCTCTTTTCCTCGCATTTGCGCACCGGGAACGCCGACAGGATGATCCCCACACCTCTCTTTATAGAAACTTCTGAGGGCCCTGCGCCGTTAGGCTCCGGAAAAGCCTGATAGGGATTCCGTTGATCGATCAATCATGGATGCTCACGGCGGACAATTGGCTACACCGTCAGAGGCCGTCCAGGATCGTTCGGTAGAAAGTCGGTCATCGGTATTGGCCCAACCGTGACGCCGTCGACGGGTGGCGGGCGTCTTTGTCTCCGGGGATTGGTTTGTATAATCCAGGACGTTACCTTTGCAAAAGCCGGACTTCTCGTTCATAATCGACTCGAAGATCGGGTTTATACGCCCGTCCAGGCGGAAAGTAAGACGCCCGGGCGGGAGCCTAAACAGTGGTTAGACGGCAAGAACAAGGAGACAGCAATGCGGCTTGCAATCTTCGCTCTGACGCTTCTCTCCCAAGTGCTCGGTGCGGCAGCCTTCGCCGACAACAAGCAGACCGACATCGACAAGCGAGCGTTCGAGCGGGCGCGGAAAGCGGCTCTGGTCAAGACCTGGGATGCCGCCATCGCGATCCTTGAGAAGATCGACATCGATAAGGTAGACGACGAGGAAGTCATCGAGTACGTTGACTTCTCTCTCAGGTGCGCCACGGTCGCCGACGAGTTGGGCATCGACCGCGAGTCCGACCCCGAGTCGCCGACGAATGTGATCGAGAAGATCGACTGGGCGAAGATTGTAGCGACACTCGGCCAGAAGATCATTGACGAGGGACCCGGCAAGGTGGCCAAGCTGCTGGCAGATGCGCAAAATCCAGAAGCAGGTTCCGCGGTATCTGGAGTTGGACAAGAAGCTATTGTAGAAGTACGGCAAGTGATCGGGTGAGGATGAGGGCAGCGGTGCCGCCTAACCTCGGATGCGAAAACGGGATCGGATGCGAAAACGGAAACATAGCCGCATATCGACAGTTGTCTCAGCCTAACCATAAAGGATTGGAGTCCGCGAAGCCGGACCTCCAATCCCTGTTCAAGAAGCCCGTGGCGCGACCCCACCGCGGCCCACATGGGTAACGCTTCCGATCGGCTTCGCTCGGTGACGGCTCAGACAGGCCGACTTCGGCCCTGACGCGACCTCGCGCGGGCCGTCACGTCGTTCGACGAGCTGTCGCAAGCCGTGGTCTCCACGACGAGGACCGCCCAGGGAGGGCATCTACCGGCCTCTTTCCCAACCCGGCGCGCACCCCGATCGGGCCGCGACTTCGCCGCGGTGTGCGACAGGGGCCCAGGCTCTGATGCGTGACTCTCATCCGGCTAACTCGTGTCGAAGGATGCCGGCGACGCTCCCGGCACGAATCCCAGCCGCACCAGCGCACCGCCACACACCGCACAGCCCGGGACCGGACCAGCGCCTGACGGCCTCTCAGCCCGACGGGCCTGGAGCACGTAGGTCAACCCGGCCCATAGCGCGATCAGCCATCTCACCAGCTCCAGCCCCACCCCGCTCGCCGGGCTCAGGAACCCGTAATGGCGCACCTTCGGCAAGCCCGACGGCAGCACGTGCTGCAAGAACCGCCGGAGGAACTCCGTCGCCTCCGGCGTCATCTGCCGCCGTTGACTCGACCCCACGCGGCGATACGTGAAGGTCACCCGGCCATCGTCGCACGAGACGATCCGGTGATCGCCGATGGCCACGCGGAAGACGTACGGCGCCAGGTACCGCAACGACTCCCGGCCGTCGCCCGCCGGCTGACAGTGCACCACCCAGTCCTGGCCCCAGACCGACGGGTCAACCTCCTCCAGCAAGCCCGTGCGCCAGCAGGTCGCGGAACTTGGCCCGGTAGACGATCGACAGCGCCTTCACCGGCACCAGGAAGTCGGCGCGCGACGCCAGCCAGCGATCGCCGTCGCGGCTCAGGCCGCCGCCGGGAACGACGTAGTGGACATGGGGGTGATACTCCAGCGTCCGGCCCCAGGTGTGCAGGACCCCGAAGAACCCCAGCCGGTTCGTGCCGATGTGATTTGGATCATCATGTGTGGATAAATTTAATACGATCTCGACCTCGACGGATCCCAGTCGCTACGGATCGTCGTTCAGGAGGCATGCCCTTCGATCTTCGCAATGGCCTGACGGACGGCCTCCGGGACCGGATGGGGCCGTTTGGCATCGTAGTCGAAGATGACGGCCGTCGAGGTCCCTTCCGCCGCGAGCAGACCCTGAGCCTCGCTGATGATCCGATGCGCAAAGCCGATGCTGGTGCGGCCGATCCGGGTGACCTTGATCCCCACGCGGACCGTGTCCGGAAACGTGATCGACCGCCGGTAATCGCACGACGACGAGGCGAGGATCGACCCGATCCGATCGCCATCCTGGAACGCGACGAGCCCCATCCGCATGAAGTAGGCGATCCGGGCCGACTCGAACCATCGGAAATACACCGTGTTGTTCACGTGCCCGAACGCGTCCTGTTCGCCCCATTGCACGGGCAGGGCGATCGCCACGGGATATCCTTCGAGCAGGGTCTCGATCGTTTTTTCGACATCCATGAATCCGGGTCCGATCAGTGGGAGATTGTGTGGTGGTCCCCCTCGATCATAAGTCCTCGCGACGATCCCGTCGATCGGCCGCCTCTTGACAGCCATCCTTCGACGTGTGAGCCTGAAACCTCATGCATTCCTGACGGATACTGCTCCCGGAGCAAGGTTTCGCGAATGACAACACCCGCCCAGCCCGAAGTCGGACCGTCCGGCGACGACGCCGCGCAAATCGCCGCGCTGTCGCACGCCTATCGGCGGCTCCGCGACGAGATCGGCAAGGTGATCATCGGCCAGGAGAGCGTCGTCGAAGACCTGCTCACGGGACTGCTCGCCCGCGGGCACGTCCTGCTCATCGGCGTGCCGGGGCTGGCCAAGACCTTGCTCGTCAGCACCCTGGCGAGGATCCTGCAACTCTCGTTTCGCCGCATCCAGTTCACGCCCGACATGATGCCCTCGGACATCACCGGCACCGACATCCTCCAGGACGACCCCGAGACCGGCCGGAGGCGGTTCACGTTCATCGCCGGGCCGATCTTCACCAACATGATCCTGGCCGACGAGATCAATCGTACGCCGCCGAAGACCCAGGCCGCCCTCCTCGAGGCGATGCAGGAGCGGCACGTCACCGCCGGAGGCTCGACCTACCCTCTGCCCGACCCGTTCTTCGTCCTGGCGACCCAGAACCCGATCGAGCAAGAGGGGACCTATCCGCTGCCGGAGGCCCAGCTCGATCGGTTCATGATGAACGTCCTCGTGCCCTATCCGACCGCCGACGAGGAGCTGGAGATCCTCCGTCGCACGACCGGCGACGAGTCGCCGTCGCCATCGATCACGCTCTCGGGCGAGCAGATCGTCGCCCTGCAACACCTGGTCCGCCGCGTGCCGGTGGCCGATCACGTCTTCCAGTACGCCCGCGACATCGTCCGCGCCAGCCGCCCCAACGAGCCCGAGGCCACCGAGCTGGTCAAGAAGTGCGTCTCCTGGGGAGCCGGCCCCCGCGCCGGCCAGTCGCTGATCCTGGCCGCCAAGGCCCGCGCGGCGCTCAACGGCCGCCTCCATGCCGGCGTCGCCGACGTCCGGCACATCGCCAGGCCGGTGCTCCGCCACCGCATCGTCACGACCTTCCACGCCGAGGCGGAGGGGATCAGTCCCGACAAGGTCATCGACCGCCTGCTCGAGGACATCCCCGCCGCCACCGAGAAGGCGACCAACCGGTTGTTCTGGTAGTCACCATGCTCGATCCCCAATCCCAATCTCCGAGTCTCGATCCCACCGCACTGGACCGCTTCGGCCGGCTGGAGCTGATTGCGCGCCTGGTGGTCGAGGGTGTGATGTCGGGGCTGCACAAGAGCCCGTTCAAGGGCTTCTCGGTCGAGTTCGCCGAGCATCGACAGTACGGTCCGGGCGACGAGATCCGGCACATCGACTGGCGCGCCTTCGGCAAGACCGATCGCTATTACGTCAAGGAATACGAGGAGGAGACGAACCTGCGGGCCCACCTCGTGGTGGATTCCTCCGGGAGCATGGCGTACGCCGGGCGAACCGTGTCGAAATTCGAGCACGCGCGACGGCTGGCGGCCTCGCTGGCCTACCTGATGATCAGCCAGCGCGACGCGGTCGGCCTGGTGACGTTCGACACGGCCCTCCGATCGATGATCCCGCCGCGGTCGGCGCCGGGCCATTTCTCGGTCGTCAGCAACGTGCTCGAGAAGACCCGGACCGGCGGCGAGACCCGACTGAGCAAGATCCTCCACGCGATGGCCGAACGCATCCACCGTCGCGGGCTGGTCGTCATCCTCTCCGACGGATTCGATGACCTCGACGACCTGACCTCGGCGTTGCGGCACCTGAGGCACCGTCACCACGAGGTCTTGTTCTTCCACACGATCGCGCCCGAGGAGGAGGAGTTCCCCTTCCGCAGCCCGGCGCGGTTCCGCAGCCTGGAGCGGCCCGGTCACGACCTCCGCGTCGACCCCTCTGTCCTCCGCGCGAAGTACCTGGAGCGATTCCAGGCGTTCTGCCGGGGGCTGGAGGAGCGCATCCACGCCATGAACGCCGACTATCATCGCGCATCGACGGCCGAGTCGATCGAGAAGACGCTCCTCGACTACCTGTCGTCCCGGTCGCGGAGGGGAGGCTGACGGCGTGAGCTGGGGGATCCTCAATACCGCGATGCTGCTGGGCCTGGCCGGTGCCGCCCTGCCGGTGATCATCCACTTCCTGAATCGTCGCCGCGACACGGTGATCGACTGGGGCGCGATGCAGTTCCTCGACATCGGCAACCGGGCAAGGCGGCGGATCCGCCTGGCGGAGCTGCTGCTGATGCTGGCGCGGATGGGCCTGCTGGCGCTGGTGGCCCTGGCGCTGGCCCGCCCCTTCTGGGCGCCCTGCGCCTCGGCGGCCGGCTCGGGATCGGGGCTCGGCCGCGAGGCCCCGCCGCGCGACATCGTGCTCATCATCGACGGCTCGGCGAGCATGGACCGCCGGCTCGAAGCCACGACCCCGCGCACCCGCGCCGTCGACTGGGCCCGACAGTTCGCCCGCCGGTCGCGCCGGGCGATTCCATCGCCGTGCTCATCGCCGGACATCGCGCGCATCCCCTGGTCGACCCGCCGAGCTTCGACCCGATCCGGGTGGACGAGGCGCTGGCCGGCATCAAGGTCGCGCGCGGATCGAGCGACATCCCGGCCGCGCTTGTGGAAGCGTTCCGCATCCTCGGCCGGACGCGGAATCCCGGCCGCACCGTCATCGTCCTGACCGACGGTCGGCGCGATGCCTGGCGGGCTGGCGAGTCGGGCCGATGGGCGTTGCTCCGCGACCTCCACCGACGGCTGCCGATCCCGCCGGCGATCTGGTCGATCGCCTTCGGCGCCGGCGAATCTCCGGAGATGCCCAACGGCTCGGTCGGTCCGCTCGCCCTCTCGCGCACGATGGTCACGCCGGGCCTGCCGCTGGCCATCGCGACGACCGTCGAGAACTCCGGCCCCGGCCCGCTCTCCCGCACGGCCGAATTGCTGGTTGACGGCCGCCCCGTCGCTGGCTCCGCGCAGGTCGTCGGGCCGATCGCCGCGAAGGGTCGCGCACCCCTGTTGTTCCAGAGTTCGCTCACGACCCCCGGGTCCCACTTGCTGACCGTCCGGCTCGACGGCGTCGACGCACTCCCCGGCGACGACGAATCCGACATCCCGATCGAGGTCGCATCGGCGATCCCCGTGCTCCTGGTCGACGGCGAGCCGGCCGCGGAGCCCTTCGGCAGCGAGACCGACTTCCTCCGCGCCGCGCTGGCCCCGACCGGCGACGAGACGCCGCAGGTCCATGCCGGGGTCATCGCGCCTGGAAAGCTCAACGCCGCAGCCCTCCGGGGCCAGAAGGTGGTCGTCCTCGCCAACGTCGACCGGCTGACCCCCGAGCAGACGTCCGCGCTCGGCGCCTTCGTCGACTCCGGAGGCGGACTGCTGGTCGCGCCCGGAGACCGGACCGACGCCGCATCGCTCGGCGCGATCGGCTGGATGCCGGCCCGGCTCGGCGACAGGAAGGGCGACGCGACGGCCCGACAGACGATCGCCCACCCGGCGCCCCGGACGTTCACCGGCCCGCTGATGTCGCCCTTCGGCCAGGGCGACGCTCCCCCGCTCGGCGAGGCCGATTTCTTCTCGTACCGGGTGCTGGCTCCGACGGCGGGTGCCGCGGTCTCGGCCCGGCTCGACACGGGCGATCCCTGGCTTGTCGAGCGCCCGCGGGGCCGTGGCCGCGTCATGGTGATGGCCACGGCGATCGACGCCGAGGCGGGCACCTTGCCGGCCAACCCCGACTTCGTCCCCCTGACCCACGAGTGGATCTTCCACCTGGCCGGCGGTAACGGGCGATCGGCGATCGTCCGGGCGGGCGAGCCGATGATCATCCCGCTCGATCCGCCCCCTGCGCCGGGGATCACCACACTTCCGCTGGAGACGCCCGACGGCACGCTCGCACAAGCCAAGGTCATCCGCAGCGGGGATTCGGCCCAGGCGCGATTCGACGACACGCGCGACATCGGAGTCTATCGCCTCAAGCTCCCCGATCCTCCCGGCGGGATCATCTATGGCGCGGTGGCCGGCGACGGCCGGGAATCGGACCTGAGCCCGCTCGAACCGGCCGAGGCCGCGAAGCTCGCCGAAGGCTGGCCCCTAGGATTCGAGACCAAGCCGGAACTCCTCACCGCGCGACTCTCGGTCGCCGAAGCCGGCGGCAAGCACGAGGTCTGGCGGCTGCTCGTCCTGGCCGCGCTCGGGTTCCTCTGCATCGAACTCTACCTCACCCGGAAGATCGTCCGAAGCCAGGGACGTCAGTAGGAGTCCATGATCCATGACGTTCGACCTGTTCGGCGGGCGACGGCTGGTGCTCGCGGGCTATCGCCTGGGCGGGTTCTGGATTGCCGTCGGGCTCGTCGCACTGATCCTGCTCTGGATGCTCAACCGCGCCGAGCGACGGCTGGTCTCTCGGCGCGCCGGGCTCTTCCTGCTCGCGCTGCGGCTGAGTGCGGCGGTCGCCCTCGTGCTGGCGCTGTTCGAGCCGATCGCGGCCCGGGTCTTCACGGAGTCGCTACGAGGTCGCGTGATCGTCGCCGTCGACGTCTCGCAGAGCATGGAGACGGCCGACCCCGGCCGCACAGCCGAGGCGCGCCAGCAACTCGCCCAGTCCCTCGAGATCAGCCCCGGCGAACCGGTGGAGAAGCTCTCGCGCCGCGAGGTCATGCGCCGGCTGATCGACGCGCCGATCGCGCGACTGGCCGCGGACCACGCCGTCGATGCCTTCGCGTTCGCCCGGACGACCGCGCCGGCAAACCTCGCCGCGCTGGGCGCATTGCTGAAGAATCCCGCGAAGGCCGACGACCCATCGAGCCGCGTGACCGACTGGCAGCCCGTGCTGGCCGAGGCGCTCCGCTCGGGCGAGGCCGACGCGCCGGTGCTCGGCGTCGTCCTCATCACCGACGGCCGTCAGAATGCCCCGGGCGATCCGATGCCAGTCATCGATCGGCTCGCGGCGCGAGGGATCCCGGTCTTCCCGATCCTCGTCGGCTCGACGGTCCCCCCCGAGACGCGGCGATCGCCGCGGTCAAGGCGCCCGAGACGGTCTACCGCGGCGACGTCGCGCGGGTCGAGGCGACGCTCAAGATCGACGGCTATGCCGGCCAGGAGATCGCCGTGACCCTCGACCGGCCGGGCGGCTCGCCGATGCGGCAGACCGTCCGCGCGCCGGCCGACGGCCGCACCGATCGGCCCGTCGTCACCTTCCAGGTCCCCCTCGAACAAGTCGGCACCGCGGCCCTGACCGTCGCCGTCGGGCCGCTCGAAGGCGACACCCGGCCCGACAACGACCGGCGCACCGCGATGATCCAGGTGGCCGATGACAAGGCGAATGTCCTCCTCGTGGACGGGGAGGCGCGTTGGGAGTTCCGCTACCTCCGCAACGCCCTGGCAAGAGACCCGCACGTGAAAGCTACGTCGGTCGTCTTCCATCAGCCGGTCTCCGCCGGCGCGACGAAGCCGACGTACGAGACGGCACTGCCCGCCCGAGGCGATCCCTCGGAGAAACATCCCGACCCGCTCGGCACCTTCGACGCCGTGATCGTCGGCGACGTCGATCCGGCCGACCTCACGCCGGAGACCTGGACCCGGCTGGAATCTTACGTCGCCGAGCGCGGCGGCACGCTGGTCCTGAACCCCGGCCCGAAATCCTGGGCCTCACTGATGGGCGAAGAGACGGCGCGCAAGCTCGTACCGATCCTCGACCCGCGGCTCGCCGACATCGGCCCGCCCGCGACCGACCCTGCGCATCCGGCCTTGCCCCCCGGCGTCGCCTTGCTGCCGACGACCGCAAGCCTCGAGACGGCCGCTTGGCCGATGCTCCAGCTCGCCACCGACCCCGCCCAGAACCGATCGATCTGGGCCGGCCTCCCGCGGCTGCCCTGGGTCCTCTCGGGCCGGCCGAAGCCCGGGGCAACCTTGCTGGCCACGGCCGGTGCCGACAACACGACTGCCGCGATCGCCGCCCAGCCGTACGGACTGGGAAAGGTCCTGTGGATCGGGACCGATGGCACATGGCGATGGAGACACCGCGTCGGCGACGCCTATCATCATCGCTTCTGGGGACAGGTGGTGCGCTGGGCCACGTCGAGCAAGCTGGGCTCGGGCAACGCCTTCGTCCGCTTCGGCCCGATCCGGCCGCGAATCGAGGAAGGCGGCGACGTCAGGATCCAGGCGCGGATCGCCGACGGCGTCCCGGGCGTCACCCCCGACCTCCTGATCGCCGCTCGAATCTTCAAGATCGATCCCGACTCGCGCGCACGCTGCCCAATGAGGCCGCGCTCGTCCCGCTCTCCGCCGTCGCCGGCCAGTCGCGTACGTTCGAGGGGACGGCTCCCGCACTCCCGGTCGGCACCTACGCGATCCGCCTCGACGCGCCGCAACTGGCCGAGGCGCTCCACCTCGACCCGGCCCCCGAGGCCCGACTCGACGTCATCGCGCGGCAGACCTCCGAGGACGTCGAGCTCTCCGCCGGCGCGATCCGCTCGACCGACTCGCCGGCGCGACCGGCGGCCGCGTTTTCAACGACTACGAAGCCGACCAGCTCGCCCCTCTGCTCCGCGCCCGGACCAAGACCGTCACCCGCATCGAGGAGACCCCGCTCTGGGATCAGCCCATCGCCCTGATCGTGTTCTTCGGCATCATGACCATCGAGTGGGTCACGCGGAAGCGACTGGGATTGCCCTGATTGGTGGTGTGATTCACGCCGATTCGGCCAGCACGCGTTGCGGATCGACGCCCGGCTCGGCGCGATGGATGGCCGCCGCTCGCGATATCGGCAGCCGGACGAGATCCCTCGCGATCGGCATGGTCGACGTCGTCTCTCGCTCGGAACCGGCCCGCGCGATCTTGCGGAGCGGCAGCAGACCGTTGGCCAGCGCGGCCAGGGCGGAGACGTTGTTCGTGATCACCGACGTCATGATCCCGAATCCCATCGTGAACACGCCGAACACGTTCATCAGATTCGGCGCCAGGATCATCGACCAGCTCCGGCTCACGTTGCGGTCGAGGTCTCGGGCGATGTCCCTCAGCTCGCAGAGCTTCGACAGGCCCCCTTCGAGGAACACGATGTGAGCCGTGTCCGTCGCGATCGACGACGCGCCCCGGAGCGAGATCGAGACATCGGCCTTCTTCAACGCGATCGAGTCGTTGATCCCGTCGCCGACGAAGCACACCTTGCACCCCTCCGCCTGGAGCTTCGCCACGTAATCGGCCTTGTCGGCGGGGAGCACCTGGGCGAAGTATCGGTCCATGCCCAGCGACTCGGCGAGCTTCCGCGTCGGCGCGTCGTGGTCGCCCGAGATGATCGCGATATGTTTGATCCCGCGATCGCGAAGTCCCCGGATGATGGAGCCGACCTCGGGCCGGATCGCCGCCCGGAGCTCGATCGCGCCGCCGATCTGGTCGCCGACGGCCACCATGACCATCGTGTGCCCCTCGAGATGGGCCTCGCCCAGCGCGCGGCGAATGGCGGGAGGGACCGCAATCCCCTCCTGCTCCAGGAACCGCTCGCTGCCGACGCGGACGGTGTGCCCCTCGATGTGGACCGTGATGCCGTAACCGACCTTGTACTGCGTGTCGTCGGTCGCCGGCAGGGCGAGCCCTCGTTCCTCCGCATGGTGGAGGATCGCCAGGGCGATCGGGTGGTGGAACTTCCGCTCGGCCGCCGCGGCGAACCCGAGGATCCGATTGGTGTCCCATCCGTCCGCCGCGATGATGCGTCCGACCTCGGGCCGCTCGCGCGTCAGGGTGCCCGTCTTGTCGAAGAGGACGGTATCGACCTGGTTCATCAGCTCCAGGGCACGGCCGTCCTTGACCAGGATCCCTTTGCTGGCGCAGAGGGTCAATGAGCTGAGCATCGCCAGCGGCGCGGCCATCCGGATGCCGGTCCCCAGGTCGCTGTTGAGGATCGCCACGGCGCCCATCGGCCCCATCGTGGCCATCCCGAGCGCGCCGACGCCGAGCGTCGGCAGCACAGCCTGGTCGGCCAGCCGCTCTCCCTTGTGTTGCGAGGTCATCTTGTACCCCGCCGTATCGCTGAGGATCTGCGCGATCTTGGCCGAGGCCGTCTCGCTCCCCGACATCTCGACCGTGACGCGGATCTCGCCCGCCACGAGCAGCGTCGAGGCGAAGACCCGGTCGCCCGCCCCCTTCTCGGCGGGCGTCGACTCGCCCGTCAGGGCGTGCTGGTCGATCACCGCCATGCCGTTGACCACGTGTCCGTCGACCGGCACGACCTCGCCGGTGTACACCGCGATGATGTCGCCCTTCACCAGCTTCTCGGCCGGCACCTGGACCTCGGTCCCGTCGCGGCAGAGCCAGGCGTACCTCGGCTGCTTGCCGAACGCGTTGAGCAGCAGTTTCTGCGATCGGTCGCGCGACCGCTTCACCAGCGTCCGGCCGAAGCTGAGGCACCAGCAGCAGACCGCGCCGGGGAAGATCGACATGGTCCCCAGGCAACCGATCATCACGACCGCGTCGAGCGCATCGACGCCGATCCGCTTCTCCTCGACGAACACCCGCCGCGCCTCTTTCAACGTCGGGATCGACGTGTACGCATCCAGCACCGCGGCCGCCGGCAGCAACGGCGGGACCACGAACTGCGAGTAGGCCGCCAGGGGGATCGAGGCCGTGCAGACGGGCAGGTGGATATCCAGCAGATCGCGTCCCGCCGGCTGCTCGGCGTCCATCAGTGCGGCGTCGAGGATCTCGATCACCTGGTTCCGGCTCAACTGCCGGGTATCGTAGTGGACGAGCACCGTGCACGTGATCGAATTCGTCGAGTACCGATCGACGCCCAGCACGCCCACCAGTTCGCGCTCGATCGCCTGGCAGAGCGCGATCCTGCGGGAGAGCACCGGGTTCTTCAGCCGCAGCCGCCCGGGCACTTCCGACCGGATCTCCCAGCCCGTCACGAGCGAGTCATATCGGTGGTAACGGATCGTCCCCCGGTCATCGCGCGCGGCCTTCGCCGGTGCGACCCGCACGACCCGATCGATCGATCCCTCATCGGTCTACGATCCCCGGCCCAGCGCAGCCACCACCCGCGCGGCAACCTCGCGAAAGGAGGTGCTGCTCGAAGAGAAACGCAGATCCGCCTGCGCGGAGTCTCCCTCGGTGATGGTGACCCCCGAAATCGCCTCGACCTGGAAGACCCGCTCCAGGAATTGCCGGCATGCCGGGCTGTCGGCATCGACGAATAACGAGCGGCTCCGCAGGCGGATCACACCCGCGGACGGGAACGATACCGAGATGTCGAGCGGATTCATCAGTGCAGGTCTCGCCGGTGCCGCGTCCGTGGTTGTCTTTTGCTATATCTCCTATTCTAACATCTTTTTTGCTGGAGAAAGCTGTGTTGAGAAGGACCGCTCGCATCGATCCCGATTATTCCTTCGCGGGGGCGACCTTGGCCCGGATCAGCCAGTCCCCTTGCCGGAACGGCCGGGCCTTCTGTTTGGGCAGGCCCACGAACGACTTACCGCTGCCGACCTTGTCGTGGCTCACATACACCCCCTTGTTCCCGGTCGGGTTGAAGTTGACACCCAGGATGAACGTCCTGGGCACCTTGGTCGGCTTGACGTCCAGCGTCATCCACTCGGGTTCGCCCCGCTCGAACGTCGAGTAGGGGAACGCGAACTCCGCGATCGGCTGGAACTTCTCGTCGCAGAGGAAGACCTTGAAATCCTCGTCGGGCGGCTCGGGATAGCCGTAGCGCGACCCGTGGATCCGGACGGCGGTGAGCGTCCAGCCCTCGCCGGGCGCCTCGAACTGGACCGCGTGCCCCCCGCCCGCGATGCTCCTCTTGCCCTTCATCTCCCCGTCGTCCAGCGCCAGCTCGCGAGGCTTTTCTTCGCTCTTGGCCTGAACAACGGCCAGGTCGACACCCGCGGCCTCCGGAGCCTTCCGCGCCGCGGCTTGCCGGGCCCAGACGCCCCCACTGGCGGCGAGCCCGCCCAGGATCAAGAGCGATGTCGCGACCAGCCACAGCTTCTTGATGAACATCATGTTGAGCACTCCTTCCGCAAGGACGACGGCCTGCGTCGAGACCACCCCGACGACGGCCGCACGACTTCCCGAGAACGCAATCGCCGATCGAACCGCAACCTCGACCCATGCCGCCGGCAACGCGGCCGAGGCCGATCGCGCCGCACCCACGAGGACCGCCGAGGGGACCACGCCGCGGCGGATCAATCGCTCGCGAAGGCGGGCGCGTCCGCGCATCAGGCGGGTCTCGACGGTCCGGACGGGACACCGGAGCTCCTGGGCGGCCTGCTCGTGGGTCATCCCTTCGAGGTAGCAGAGCACCAGCGGCGCCCGGTATCGTTCGGCGAGCCGGTCCAGCTCCTCGTAGAGCTCGGTCTGCGGGACCGATGGTCCGCGATCCTCGAAAGCATGGTCGGCCATCGAGGCGGATCGCCATTCCGTCTCGCGACGCCGGGCGGCCACGGCCCGCGCACGGACCGCGATCCGTCGGGCCACGCGATAGAGCCAGCTTGCCACCGAATCCTGCCTCCGGATCGAGCCGGCCCGTCGGGCCAGCACGAGGAACGCGGCCTGCGCGGCGTCCTGGGCCTCATGCTCGTCGCCGATGACCTGGCGGCAGAGACGCACGACCATCGGCCCATGACGCTCGACCAGGACGGCGAAGGCATCCTCGTCGCGATGGGCGGCGAAGCGATCGAGGAGTTGCCCATCGCTCAAACCGCCGATCGAACCGTGTGCGAAGAGCGACCGCAATTGCTTCAGGACGGCGCCCGCCGATGTTCCCGCCATGAGTTCCCCCGCCGTAGGATTCGGCCTTCCTACCCTGAATAGAGGCAGGCCGAGGTGAAAGCTACTTCAAGAAAGTGGAATCCGCCCTGCGATCCCGGGCGTTACCATTAGAGCGTGTTATGAACCGGTTGCCGGTGGTTCCCGGCATTTCTCGGCTGTAGCCGGGGTCTGTGACCCCGGGAGCACCCTCACCGGCCTCACAGTGGCCGGCTACAGAGGACGGGGAGTTCATAACACGCTCTAAGGTACTGGGTGCCGACCTTGAGATGGCTTCTCGAGATTTCCCGAAAAAAGTTCGAACCGCCGGCGACTCCCGCGGGATTACAGGGTGAAGACGTCGCTGGGAGCAGGCGGTTCAGGAGGCTGAGCGGTGGCGATCCGAACGAACGGGGCTGTCCTCCGGCAGCTCCAGACCCTCTTCGACCTGGGTTCCATCGGGGATCTGACGGACGGCCAGTTGCTGGCGAGGTTTACGACCGGCGGCGGCGAATCCGCCGAGCGGGCCTTCGCGGCCCTGGTCGAGCGTCACGGGCCGATGGTCCTGCGCGTCTGCCGCAATGCCCTGGCCGACCCGAACGACGCCCAGGACGCCTTCCAGGCCACGTTCCTCGTCCTGGTCCGGAAGGCCCGCTCGCTCTGGGTGCAGGACTCGCTGGGCCCCTGGCTCCATCGGGTCGCCCATCGCGTCGCCGCCCGGGTCCGGGCCTCCGCGGCCCGTCGCCGCGAACACGAGCGCCGCGCGGCGGAGTCGAGGCCGACGCCGAGCCCCGACGGAGACGATTGGCAAGAGTTCTCGCGAGCCCTCCACGAGGAGGTCGACCGCCTGCCGGAACGCTGCCGCGTGCCGGTCGTGCTCTGCGACCTGGAGGGCCTGACGCACGAACAGGCGGCCCGACGCCTCTCCTGGCCGATCGGCACGGTCAAGAGCCGTCTGACTCGCGGCCGGGAGTTCCTGCGAAGCCGGCTCATCCGACGCGGCATGGCGCCGGCAGTCGGCCTGCTGGTCCTGTCATCGACGACCCGATCGGCCACGGCCGCTGTGCCGGCCGAGCTGGTCGAAGCGACGGTCAAGGCCGCGAGATCGATCGCGGCGGGGGCGGCCACGACCGGGGCGGTCCCGGCGACAGTCGCCTTATTACTGGAAGGAGCGCTGAACGCCATGTTCATGACCAAGATGAGACTCGTCCTGCTCGCCTGCGGACTGCTCGCGACGGGTGCCGCGGTGATCGCCCAGCAGTCGGGCCAGGCACCCGAAGCCGAGACCCGTCTCGTGCAAGCCGGTGCGACGAAGCGGCCGACGCCGCCCTCCGACGAGGGAGACGCGATCGACACGATCGTGGCGCGGGACATGGAAAACCTCGATGTGGAACTCCTGAGAGAGGAAGTGCAACTCCTCAAGAGGCAGGTCCAGGATGCGTATCGGACCAAGGCGCACGCGGAGCGGACAGGTAGGACCCAGAGGGGTGAGGTACTTTCGCTCGGAGGATTGGAGAAGGTCCAGGGCGACTATGAAACCCTCCGGGCGTCGTATCGGGCCAAGCTCCGCGAGCTAGCGATCGCCTCGCGACATCTGGAGGAGGATGGACCGCGGCTACAGGCCGGCCGTCGCGAACCCGCGGCCTCGACCCCACCGAACCAGGATCGCGCCGCCGATCGAGAGCCACCGAAAACCACCTCGCACCTTCCCGCCGCGGTCTTCGGGTCGATCGACATGGACGCGGTCATGAATCGATATGCCAAGGTCAAAGAACTCAACCAACGGGGTTCCGACCGCGATGCGGAGTTCCAGAGACAGCAGGCGACGAGGAGACGGATCGAGGTGCTCAAAGCGCAACGGGATCGCTTGAGCCCCGGCACTCCGGAATTCAACGAACTGGATGACAAGATCGCCGTGCTGAAAGAGCAGATTGGGACCGATATGGCATCGGTGCAGGTCGAATTCATTCGACGACAGACCCGGGCCATGGCCGCGCTCCATCACGAGATCCAGCAATCGATCTCCGCCGTGGCCAAGGCCAAGGGGATGAACTACGTCGTCAAGGTCTCGCCGGACCCCCGCTCCGACTCAGCACCCAGCGACGTCGAGACCGCCTTGAAGCAATCGGTCCTCTATGCCGATCCCCACAATGACATCACCGAGGAGGTGATCCGCGACCTGAACCGGCGATTCGAGGCCGCCGGAGACAAGACCACGAAAGAGCAAGTGCGGCCCCGGTGAAGGCCCACCGAGATGGTTGATCTTCCAGGGCGATGCGCGGCGCCCTGGGAGGACCGGATTCGGCGAAGACGCCGAGAGTCGCCGGACGATTGCGGGAGACGGGCGGACTGGCGTACGCTAGGTGCGTCGGTTCCTGACGTTTTCGGCTCGTTGGCGCACTGGCCGGCCTCCGGTCGAGGGAGATGATCGCGATGGACGAAGCCACGATCCCGCTCGGTCGCTACTACGCGACCGCGACCCTTCCTCGCCCGATTCGACGGGCACTCGGCCGGCTCGGCTTGCGACTCCGCCTGGCCTCCTGCCTGCGGGGGCTGGGGACCACGATCCTGGTGATGGCCCTGTGTGCCGCGATGGGCATGGCGGCCGATCTCGCATGGGTCTTGCCGCAGGTCACGCGCTGGGCGATCTGGGGAGTCTGGCTGGCCATCGGAGGGCTGATCTTCCTCCTCACGATCCTCCGGCCGCTGTTCCGACGATTCGGGGCCTTCGACCTGGCGGCGGTCGCCGAGCGCGGGCATCCCGAGCTCGGCGAGCGGCTGACGGGAGCGGTCGCGCTGCTGGGAAACGGCCGCGCCCCGCATGGTTCGCCGACCCTGATCGCGGCCCTGGCCGAGGAAGCCGTCGCGGAGGCCAGGACGGTGAAGCCCGCGGGGGCCGTCTCGTGGTCGCGAGCCGGTCGTCGGTTCGCCGGCGCATTGCTGGTACTCGGATTGATCGCGAGCCCCGCGTCCCGCTGGCCCGACTCGTATGGGACGCTCGCCCGCCGGTTCCTGATGCCCTGGGCGGACATCGACCGCATCGGCCGGTTCGTCGTGACCGTCGCGCCCGGCGACAAGGTCCTCGCGGTCGGCTCCGACCTGACGGTCTCGGCCGGCATCCGACCGCTCCTCGGCATCGGCCCGACGCCCGAATCCGCCTGGCTGGAATGGACCGCGGACGGGGACGCCGGCCCGCAACGCATCGCCATGCCTCCGGCATCCGGTCCCGAGTCATCGGATCCGTCCGCGCGGCGATTCGCGTTCACCTTGCCGAAGCTCGGCCGATCGTTCGCCTATCGGGTCGTCAGCGGAGAGGCAACCAGTCGAACGGCACCGGATCACGACTCTCGAACCGCCTTCCGTCACATCCATCGCGGCCAGGGTCGAGCCGCCGGCTTATACCAAGCTCCCGACCACGATCGCCCGCAACCCGGCCCGGATCGACGCCCTGGAGGGCAGCCGGATCACGCTCGACATCACGCCCAGCCGGCCCGTCCGCTCCATCGAGGTCGGATGGCCGAAGCCGGCAGGAACGAAGCCCGAGCCCGTCGCGGCAGCCTTGGCCGTCGGCGGTCGGAGCGGCTCGGTGACACTCGCCGCCGAGGCATCCGGCCCGTACACGCTGGCCCTTCGCGACGAGCATGAAATGGTCAACCTTCCCGAATCCGTGCGCCGGGTCACCGTCCGGCCCGATGCGCCGCCGACGGTCACCCGGCGAGGTCTCGAAGGGCTGAAGGAGGCGAGCCCGGAGGATGCCCTGTCCGTCGCCGTCGCGGCGCGCGACGACATCGCGGTCGCCTCGATCGAGCTGCACTATGCCATCCGTCGCGGCGGATCGACGCATGCCACGTCGGAGACCGGCCATGTCGCGATCAAGTCGGAGGTCCTCGGCTCGCGATCCGCCCGAGGCATGGCGTCGCTGGCGTTCCATCCCCTGAAACTCAAGCCGGGCGACGGCCTGAGCTACCGGCTCAGGGTCGCCGACAACCGGCCGGCCCCTCGCGGTCCCAACGTCGTGTGGACGTCCCCCGAGGAGATCACCATCGTCGCCGGCGCCGAGCCGATGCTGGCCCAGTTGGGCCGTCTCCGCCGCTCGGCCTTGCAAGCTAAACTCGACGCCTTGAAGAAGACCGCAGCCACGAACCGGCAAGACTCCGAACGGTTGCGCGAATCCGCCGAGGCCGCCAGGGATAACAAAGCCCGATGGGACAAGTCCCGCCAGCAGGCGGTCGAGCGCCGCGAGGCGGACGCGCGCACGGTGATCGACCAGATCCAGCTCCTCGCCCGCGACCTCGACCAGGACGCACGGCTCCGACCGCTCGCTCGGCCCGCCCACCAGATCGCCGAGCTCGAGGCCGAGGGGCGCGCGCCATGCTCGACCGCGCCCGTCAAGACGACGACCCGGGGCGTCGCGTCGCCGATCTCAAGCAGGCGACAGACCGGCTCGGGGCCGTCGGCGAGCGACTGGAGGAACTCCATCGCAAGCTGAACGAGCAGAGCAAGGATGACGCCCAGGGCGGGCGGCTCCAGGCGCTGGCCGCGCGCAGCAACAGCTCGCCGACGAGGCCGACGCCCCCGGCGACCGCGCCCAGCTCGACCGGCTCCAGGCCCGTCAGGACGCCGTCCGCAACGAGATCGACGCCCTGGTCCGCGAGGCCCCCGACCTGCGCAGCGCCCTCCTCCAGGCCGAGGCGAAGGAAGCCGAACGACTCGCTCGCGAGGCCCGCGCCCTGGCCGAGCGCCAGCACGAAGCATCGCGTCGCGCGGCCGACGCGACCCGCAATGCCCCGGAGCTCAAGGCGCTGGCCGACGCCCAGCGCGCCCTCGAGGACGACGCCCGGCGCCTGGCCCTGGAGGTCAACCGACCGCTCGCCGAGAACGGCCGGTCCCGGCTCAACAGCGAGGCGATCCGCCAGGCCGCCGACCCGATCGAGCGCGGCGACATCGACCAGGCCCGCCAGAACCTCGACGGCGCCGAGAACGAGCTGAGGCGCCTGGCCCGCGACCTCGAGGACGTCCCGGCCGATCCCAAGGCCGTCGCCGGCCGGCTCCTCCGCCGGCAGTACGCCCTCAATAACGAGATCGACGAGGCCCTCCGCGACGTCCGCAACAAGGACAAGCTGAACCCCGAGGAGAAGGCCGCCCTGAACGCACGGATGAAGTCGCTCGCCCGTCGCGAGGAGGCGATCAACCGGATGACCAGATCGATCCAGCCCCCGGAAGGCAAGGTGGGTCGCAGCAAGTTCCCCCAGGAAGCCGCCCGCGAGGCCGTGGATAAGACGAAGCGCGCCACCGAGGCGCTGGCCACCCTCACGCCCCAGGTGATCGAGGAGGGGAAGAACGGCGCACGGCAGGCACTCGAACGACTGGCCAACGAACTGCCGGACACCTGGCGACGCCAGGAGCCGACCCGACAGAAGTTCGACGAGGCGCGGCGGACGATGAACGAGCTGTCCAACCAGATCGCGCAGCACGTCCGCGAGACCGAGCCCCGACCCGACAAGCCGGCCACCGCCGCCAAGGCCGCCGAGGAGCTGGCCCGTCGCCTCAATGACGCCGCCGACCGCCAGGCGAAGGCGGTCGCCGCGCTCAAGGAGATGGAGCCCGAGCCTCGCGTCGAACCCCAGCGCGACC
The DNA here is from genome assembly GCA_963777695.1 of uncultured Planctomycetota bacterium. Classification (GTDB taxonomy): domain Bacteria; phylum Planctomycetota; class Planctomycetia; order Isosphaerales; family Isosphaeraceae; genus CAVZRC01. The sequence goes on along the minus strand of CAVZRC010000004.1, from coordinate 1,161,754 downwards.
GCGCCGTCCGCCGCGCATCGGCGCTGGCGGATGTCCTGAAGGACCTCCACGACCCGTCGAAGCGAGAAGCCGCGCGGGCCGCCCTGCCGCTCGTCGAGCTCCAGGCGCCGCCGCCATGGACCGCCTCGACCACAAGTTCAACGGCCGCGTACCCGCCGACGACCTCGCCGACGAGCTGGCCGACGACCAGCATCGGATCCAGGAGGGCCTGGCGCAGCGCCAAGGGCGACGCGGCGGCCGAGGATCAACGCCGGCTCGCCAACGCGATGCGGAACCTGAACGTCCCCGACGCGACGCTCGCCCAGGCCGAGGCCGTCCGTCTGGCCGAGCAGGCTGCGCAAGCCCTGACACATGCCGATGGGAAGCTCGACCCGGTCGCCGCGGTCCGAGCATCCGCCGAAGCCGCAACGAACCTGGCCGATCGCCTCGCGGATCGCCAGACGCCTCAGAAACAGGCCGCGGCCCTCGCCCGAGCCGAACGGGCCCTCGACGCCCCCGACATGCAACACGACCCGGCGCGATCCGCGATCCGCCAGAAGGCCATCGCCGCCGAGGTCGCGCGGCTGCCCCTGAAGGACAAGGAGGAAGCTGCCGTCCGGATTGAGCGCGACGTCCGAGCTCGCCGACCGAGCCGCCCGGATCGACGACGATCACGGCGGAGCGGGACGTCCGACCGCCGAGGCGATGGCCGAGGCCCACAAGCAAGCGGCCGAAGCCCTCGATCGGCTCGCCGCCCAGCCTTCGAAGCCGGAGCCGGCCCAGAAGCCCGCCAGGACCCAGCCTCCCGCGCCAACGATCCCGAGCTGCCCTTGAACCCGGCTCACCTCGCGACCGCGAAGGAACTCGTCCGCCGCGAGCGTCAGATTCGCGAGCAAGTGCAGGCGGTGCTCGGCCGTCACGTCGAGCCGCAGCAGGCGATCCGCCGCGAGGCCGTCGCGCTGGGCGAGGCGCTGAGCGAGCTCCGCGACCGCATCCGGCCACTGAGCGATCGAGCCCCGTATCCGGCCTTCGAGGCCGCCCATCACCTCCGCGCCTCTGCGGCGCAGTCGATGGACCAGGCGTCCGACCACCTGGCACAAGGCCAGACGCCTTACGCCCGCGACGCGCAACGCCGGGCCTCCGAGATGGTGGACCGCGGCGCACAGCTCGCCGAGGACCTGGCCGCGGCGCTCCGCGCCGAGCAGCAAACGGCCAACGCCAAGGCCGTCGCCACGGCCCACTCCGACGGACATCAGCCGATCGGCGAGGCGAGGGCCGCGATGCTCCGCGCCGCCCGTCAGCTCGACCAGTCCCGCGACCCCGACCAGGCCGGCCGGGCCGTCCCGGCCGCGCGCGAGGCGATGCGCGAGGCGGCCCGAGACCTCCAGGCCGCCGCCCAGGCCAAGGCGTCTCAGCTCGCCGGCCCATCGCTGCCGGCCGATGAGCTGGCCGACGGCGAATCACCGGTCCCATCTCCCTCCGAACCGACCTCGACGCCCCCCACCGGCTCCCCGCGATCCCGAACTCCGCCCCGGCAGCAAGGTCAACACGGACCTGACCGAGCTCAAGGAAACCATCAAGCGCAAGACCGGCCGATCCTGGGGCGAGCTCCCGGGCCATCTCCGCACCGAGATCCTCCAGTCGTCGCAGGGACGTTATCGCGAGGACTACGCCCGGCTGATCCAGCTCTATTTCCGCGAGATCGCCGCCGGCGCCGCCGATCGGAAGCCCGAGCCAGGAGCCGCCAAATGATGAGCGTCGTAGAACGGAATACTCGCCGAAAACCACCGAGTGACCACGGTCGTGAGACCGTGGTTCGGACGGGGCGCAGCCCTCAAACCTCGCACGTGAGTGCGATGGGCGCACCCGTCAGATCGGGCTCGCGCCCGAGGTTGGAGGACGTTCGTCCCGTCCGAACCACGGTCTCACGACCGTGGTCACAGGCTGCGACCTCGCCTTGTCCGGTGGTGTTGAGCGAGAAGTGTCGTTCTACCGCACTGGGCGCGACTCTCCGGCCTTCCCAGCGAACCGCTATTCTCCTCGTCCTGACTCTGGCCGCGCCTCTGCTCTACCCAACTCGCGCGATCGCAGGCGATCCCGCATCGCCCGCCGATGTCGCGATCCATCGGGCGCTCGAACACCTCCGATCCGCCCAGCGCCCCGACGGCGCCTGGGACTCCGGCGGATTCGGCCCCGCGACCTCGGTCACGTCGCTGGCGGTGATGGCATTCCTCGCCGCCGGACACGTCCCGGGCGAGCCGGGGCCCTATCGCGAATCGATCGAGCGCGGCATCCGCTACGTCCTGGACCATCAGCATGCCAACGGCGTGATCGCATCCAACTCGAGCAACGGCCCGATGTATTGTCACGGCATCAGCACACTGATGCTCGCCGAGGTGATCGGCATGACCGATGACCCCGAGATCGCCGAGCAATCCCGCGCGGCCCTGACGCGGGCCGTGAAGCTCATCCTGTCGGCCCAGGACCGCCCCAAGAACAAGGATAACGCCGGCGGATGGCGATACCAGCCGACCAGCAACGACAGCGACATCAGCGTCACCGGCTGGCAGCTCATGGCGCTGCGAGCCGCCAAGTCGGCCGGCTGCGAGGTCCCCTCCGAGAGCATCGACCGCGCGATCAACTACCTCAAGCGCTGCGCCGTCCGCGGCGAAGGCGGCTTCGCCTACCAGCCGAACGGCTCGCCGAACAACCCCCGCACCGGCACCGGCATCCTCGCCCTCGAGATCTGCGGCGAGCACCTGACGAAGGAGGCCGTCGCCGGCGCCGAGTACCTGCTCAAGCACCCGCCCCGATGGTCCGGCCATTCGTTCTTCTACGAGGTCTATTACGGCTCGCTCGCCATGTTCCAGATGGGCGACAAGTACTTCCTCACGCACTATCCCAAGCTCGTCGCGATCCTGCTCGCCCACCAGGGCAAGGACGGGAGCTGGCTCTCCGACGACGCCCACGACCGCACCGGCGGCCGGACCTACTGCACGGCGATGGCCGTACTCGGCTTGACGGTGGAATATCGCTATTTGCCGATCTACCAGAGATAATCGTCTCATCGATCCCCTGGCGTTCCATCCTCGTCTATTCCGGAGGGAAACGACCATGAGCACACCTCTCCCGACGATCCCCGCCGACCCCGGAAGCGGCGCCCCCGCGCACCGTCGGCACCGCACCCCACCGTGGTTCCTCGTGGCCGCCGTCATGCTGATGGCCGCGATGATCCCGTCGGCCGCCCATCTGATCGGCGCGAAGCAGTCCGTCCGAGCACAGGATACGCCCCGAAATCAAGCCAACGCCCCCGCGACGGCCGTGGCGGACGCCAGTGGCTTTATCGCGGAGTTCCGGCAAGTCCTGAAGCAGCACCAGGATCGTATGGCCCCGATCGCCGCGTCAACTCTCAGCATGGCCGACACCATGGACAGCCTGAGAGACCAAATGCTCAACCACAAGATCGCCATCGAGAGGGCGAAAATGACGTTCCAGGACGCGAAGGTGAGCCGTGAGATCGCCGAGATCGAGCTCACCGGGTACAAGTTCGGCATCGTCGCCCAGGAGCTGGCGACCGCCGACGGCGAGCTAAAGCTGGCCCAGGACGAACTGGAACGGGCGAAGGCCAACACCGCGGAATCGAAGATGCGACTGGGCCGGATCGCCAGGTATGCGAATGAGTCTGCCAGCAGCCTGAACCTGGTCTATATCTATACCGACCATCTCAAGGCGGACGAGCTCCGGGAGATCAAAGCGGGGTATGTCATCGAGCAAGCCGTGAGCAAGAAGAAGATACTGGTCGAATACACTCACCCCACGCGCCTGAAGGAGATGGAAGCCGACATCGAGAAGGAACGCTCCGACGAGCTGTCGAGGCATGCCGAGCTGGACCTGGAGATGTCGAAGCTTCAGAAGATCCAGCGATCGATCAAGAGCAACGAGCCGTCCCCCGACGAGAGGCAGGTCCTCGCCCTGCTGGACCAGGCCATACAGATCGAGGAGCAGGTCGTGAGCAAGGTCGAGCAACTGGCCGGCGGCGGGAAGGCCGACCCGGCTCTCCAGAAGGAAATCGTCAACCTGGCCAATCAACTCCGGAATCTCGCCGATCGCGTCGAGGCCGCACACTCCGCGGCGCGGTATGCCAGGCTGAAGCCGAAGATCCACCAGTCCGCACAACAGTATCCAGTCGCCCGCCCGAAGTAACGGCTTCGCCTTGAAACCGGCATCTTCGAATCCCTTCTTCCTCTCACATCCGCTCGACCGAGAAAGGAACTCACCGATGACGCCGCCAACGCCCTCGCCTCCAGGCAACGATGGCACGCCCTACGGGCCGCCCCGGCACAGTTCCAAGCCTTCACTCCGCGTGTCGGTCGCAATCATCATCGCCACCGCGATCCTGGCAATCGGCAGCGTATACGGATCGGGAAGACCCGCATGGGGCGATGACGAGGGCCAATCCCGGCCCGCCCCAACCGAGCCCGGCCAGGCGTCATTTCAAACATTCATCTCGGGCATCCGCCACAGCCTGAAACACAACGACGACCGGCTGATCGACCTGGCTGAACAGGTGCTCGAGACGGTGGAAGATCGCGATCGTCCCCAGGAGCCGGTCGCCGCCCTCGAACTCCGAGTTCGCGCCGCCGAGGCTCGTTACCGGGCTGCCAAGCTCGATCGTGAGATCGCCCAGAGCCAACTGGAGGAATTCCAGAAGGTGACCCTCGTCCGGGAGATGGCGGACGCGGAATCTCAGATCGCCGCCGCCAAGGAGGACCTGGAGAGGGCCCGCAAGGCCGGCCCGGTCGCCGAGGAACGGCTCGCCCGCATCAGGGCACTCTTGAAGAAGGAATCGGCGCTGAGTCTCCGGCTGGAGGACAAGTACGGCGCCTCAGTCTTCTTACCCAAGATCGAGGAGCAAAGAGCGACGTTTACACTCGAGGCGGCCGAGAGCCGGAAGAAAGTGCTCCTCGAATACACGAAGCGCTCCCGCACCCAACGACTCCAATCCGCGATCGAGATGGCCACGTCCGACGAACTGGCCAAGCGAGCGATATGGGACCTGGAAAAGCTGAAACTCAACAAGACGAAGCGGATGCCCGAAAGGCCCAAGCTGTCCGACGTCCAGGTACGAATCCTCGCACTGGTCCAGCAGGCGTACCCGATCGAGGAGGAGATCGAGGAGATGCTGACCCGGCTGGTCGCCAGAGGCAAGGCCGAGGACACGCTCCAGTCTGCACTTCGCGACCTTTCGAACCAGCTCGATTCGCTCGTGGCTCGGGCCGAGGGGGAAAGCGCGGCGGCGCGATTCGACGGCCTGAAATCTCGGCTGGGTCGCGCGGCTAACCCATCGATGCTCAAAAGGCTGTTCGGGAATTAATGCGCAGATCTCGCTGTGCGATCATGGGCCGAAAGCAGCGGTCCTGAGTCTCCTTCTTCCTCTCACCTCCCAAGGATCCGAGCAAGGTAATCCCGAAAATGAGGCTCTCATCACGCGCATCCAAGAAGACGGCATGCCGGGCCCTGGGCGCCGTCACCATGGCCTCCGTCTTCCTCGCCGCCGCGATGCTGAATGCGCCGGCGAAAACCGCCTGGGGCGATGACAAGGCCCGATCCGGCCCCGAGGCCTCGGCGCCCGAGAAGGTGCCACGACAACTCCCCGTCGCGCAGGCCCGGCGGGCCTTGAACGACGTTTACGAGAGGCTGATCGGCCTGGCGGAGCGGGCCTTGAAAGAACCACCGTCGAGCGAGCTACGGAGTCAACTCATGAAGATACGAAGGCTCGAAGAATCTTCGATTGCCAATCATCGAAATGCCAAGTTGACTCGCGAAATCGCCGAGATTGCCGAGATCGAGTACAAGGAGGGTATCTACGTCCAGGATCTGGCGACCATCGAAGGGGAAATCCACCAAGCCAGCTCGGACCGGAGCCGGAAACAGGACATGGTCGAGTTCGCGAAGGATCGACTCGCGCGGATCTCCGCAAGCTCGGACAAGACCGCCGTGGACCTCGATATCGAATACAGTTATTCCGACAAGGTCGTTTCGGCCGAGCGGGAGGCGTCCAGGAGCCTGGCCGCTCTGGAGAAGGCCGAAGCGAAGAAGAAGCTCCTGGTCGAATACGCCCGGCCCAGGCGACTGAAACAACTCCAGTCCGAAGTCGAAAAGGCCCGCGCCGAGGAGCTGGCCAAGCAAGCCGAATCGGAATCCCGCAAGGCCGAGGTCGATCGGTTGGAGAAGACGCTCCAGCACCAGGCCCCGGGCACCGACGTCAAGCGGATCCTCGCCCTCATCCAGCGGGCGATCCCGATCGAGGAGAAAGTCCGCGGTAAGATCGACCAGTTCGACCGTGACGAGAGAAACCGCCAGTCCATCCTCAAGGAAATCCAGGATCTGACGAATGAATTGAGTGCCATCGTCGACGAGGGCGAATCATTGTGGTCGGCGAGCGAGTTCGCCGGTTTGAAATCGCGGATCCAGGAGGCCGCCCGCCGGTATGCGGGGGCGGCGAAATGACCGGGGCCGTCGTGGAGCAACAGGCGATGAGGGACACGGGATGATTCGAATCAAGGACTTGCGCGTCGACTACGACAATACCTGCGCCGTGCGCGACCTCTCGCTCGAGGTCGGGCCCGGCGAGGTCTGCGGGCTGATCGGCCCCAACGGCGCCGGCAAGACGACCACGATGCGCGCCATGATTGGCCTGCTCGAGCCGACCTATGGCGAGATCGAGGTCATGGGCGTGGATGTCCGCGAGCATCCCAAGGATGTCTGCCGGATCATCGGCTTCATGCCGGATTTCCCGCCCGTGTACGAGGACCTCGAGGTCTGGGAATTCCTCGACCTGTTCGCCGCCAGCTACGGGCTGAACCGCTCGCAGCGCCGCCATTCCGTGGCCGATCATCTCGACATGGTCGGGCTGACCGAGAAGCGCGAGGCCATGGTCGTCGAGCTGTCCCGCGGGATGCGACAGCGGCTGATGCTCGCCAAGACCCTGATCCCCAACCCGCAGGTGCTCCTGCTCGACGAGCCGGCCAGCGGGATCGATCCCCAGGGCCGCATCGACCTGAGGAACATCCTCCGCAGGCTGGCCGACGAGCAGAAGACCGTCCTGGTCTCCTCGCACATCCTCACCGAGATGAACGAGTTCTGCACGTCGGTCACGATCATGGAGAAAGGCCAGATCGTGGTCCACGGCCGGATCGACGAGGTCAATCAGCGCGTCCTCGGCGACTCGCTCCTCGCCGTGGAGATACTGTCCGAACCCGAGCTGTTCCACTGGATCGTCGGCGCCGACGATCGCGCCGGGCCGATCGAGCAGCGTGGCAAGAATGCCTACGAGTTCCGGTTCCGCGGCGACGCCGAGGCCGCCAGCGAGCTGCTCGCGACCCTGATCACCCAGGGCGTCCGCGTCTCCGGCTTCGCCCGACGTCGGGATAACCTCGAAGACCTGTTCCTCAAGGTGGGATCCAAGGAGCTGTCATAGATGAATTGGGAAACCCTGCTGAAGTGGATCGACAATCCGATCCTCATCAAGCATAAGCGCTCGAGGCTCCGGCCGCAGGCATTCGCCACGTCGCTCGTGGTCGTCGTGATCCTCTGCATCTGCATCGCCTGGGGGGGATACCAGCTCAATCAGTTCACAAGCGGCGGGGCGGCCGGCACCTTGCTGGCCCTCCAGGCGATCCTCCTGGTGATCATGGGTGCGGCCCAGGTCAGTGCCTCGGTCAACGGCGCGCGGGCCTCGGGCATCCTCGACTTCCACCGCGTCTCCCCCTTGACGCCCGCCGAGATGACGCTGGGCTTCCTCTTCGGCGCCCCGATCCGGGAATACCTCCTCTTCGCCGCCACCCTCCCGTTCTCGCTCCTCTGCATGGCGTTCGGCGTCCCGAGCCCGCGCGGGTTCATCCAGCTCATGATCATGCTCTTCGTCACCGCCTGGACCTTCCACGGCCTGGGGATCCTCACGGCCCTGGCCTCCAGGGCCAAGTCGCCGACGGGGAGCGTCGTCGGCGTGATCGTGTTCATCCTGTTCTTCGGCGCCAGCTTCGTGTCCGGCGGGACTTACTCGGTGAACATCGTCGAGAACGATCATCGGCTCGACTTCTTCGGCATCAACCTCCCCTGGCTGCCGGTCGTCCTGATCTACCAGCTCCCGCTGCTGTTCTTCATCTTGCTCGCGGCCCGGCGGAAGATGCAATCGGCGCGGCTGCACGCGCTCTCCAAGCCGGAGGCGATCGCCGCCATGCTGACCGTCGGGACCCTGGTGCTCGGTTGGATCTGGAAACAGGACGGGTACGACATCCGGGCGATCGCCGCACTCTACATCCTGGCCGTCCCGGCGATCTTCCTCACGATGATGGTCACCCCGAGCCAGGCCGAATACTACAAGGGCCTCTGGCGTGCCCAGAAGCAGGGGCGATCCCGATTGCCCTGGTGGGACGACCTCTCCGTGAACTGGATCTTCCTCGCGCTTCTGGCCGGGATCGCGCTGGCCGCCGGCTCGGTCGTCGGGGCGTTCCCGGGCGAGCCGAGCGAGGCCTTCAGTCAACCGATGGGATCGTTCCCCCTGGCGCTGGCGACCACCGTCCTCGTGATCGCGTATTTCGGCCTGGCCCTCCAGTACTTCCTGCTCAGGTTCGCGGGGCGAGGCAGGATGTACTTCGGCCTTTTCCTGTTCCTGGTCTGGCTGCTCCCGCTGGTCGGGGGGACGATCCTGTCGATGAGATGGGCGGCGATGAGCCAGCAGAATGAGGCAGGACAACTGGTCTTCGCCCTGAGCCCTCTGGCGGCCATCGGGATGGTCGCTTCCATCGGCGACGAGTCGATCGCCACGGCCGTTCAGGGGGCAGCGATCACGCCGGCACTCCTGTTCACGTTCGTCTTCAACTACCTCTTGATCGGCGCGCGGAAGCGTGTCATCAAGTCGGTCTACCTGGCAGCCGCGAGCCGGAAGCAGGCGCAAGACGAACTCGCATCGGATTCGCCGATCCTGGACGGCGGGCGCCGCGAGGATCCCTGAGCCAGCAGCCGGTCGCGTGAGGGCCGCGAATCCGCCCGAGCCCCTTCGGATTAACGCCCCGATCGTGCGCCGCGCCGCCTGGCAGAAGGGAGCACGACCGAGGCGCATCCGATCGCCAGCAAGATCACCGTCGAGGGCTCGGGTATGGAGGAATTGGCAATGGTGATCGATCCATCCGGAGTCCCGGCGGAAACGGGATTGCTCGAGGCGTCAAACAACGAGGTATCCGGGCCGAAGGCAAGGGTGCCTGAGGCCCCGAGCGTCGCATTGGCGTCAACCGAATACTGGACGTTGACCAGGCCAAAAACATCCCCGGAATTGATCGTCTGGGCGCCGGTCGTATAGAGGTAGTCCAGCGTTTCGAACTGCGTGCCCGGAAATGTACTGGAAGTGAACACCGAACCTTGAGTCGTTGCCGAGTTCGCACCGTAGATATAAGGCGTCGCCGTCGCGATCGAGACACCCGTGAAGGAGACGCCGCTCAAACCGTTGAGGGACAGCTCGACGATGTCGAGCGCCACGTCGAAAGAGCCGCCCGTGCTCTTGATCAGGACGTCGAACGATCCGCTGGAACCCGGGGCGACGCTAATGTTAGGGGCCTCGATGATCAGATCGGCCCGGCAGGGCGCCTCGATCCCGAAGCCGACCGCGACCGCGATGAGCGCGGCTCGAAGGTGCCATCGGCGGACAAGCATCAAACTCGCTCGAGTGCGGGAGGATAAGCAGATGGACCTTCGGTTTTTCATGGATGTCACCTCAACTACGAAGCCGCGATCTCTCGGATGGGACTTTCCCACCTGAGGTTGCAACGGATGCCGGATCGGTGCCATGCACTCCGACGGTCAACCGATGGGTACTGGTGGAAGTTTTTTGCCGATGAAGCGAGCCGCCAGGTTGGTATCGCCGACATCCACGACACCGTCACCATTGATGTCGTCAAGGACGTTGTACGCGACGCCAAAGGCGGCAAAATCGTTGCGGATTTGCACAATGTCCTGGCCATTGACCACGCCGTCATCGTTGACGTCGCCCGGGAGGACATCGAGCCGCCGGGTGAACGTCGCGATCCCCGCATTGGCGATGGTCACGGTCACGCGATCGGCCGTCGTGATCGCCGGATTGAGCTTGATCGTGTAGTTCGTCCCGGAGCCGGAGATCATCACCGTATAACCGGAGACCGCGATCCCCGTCACGCTGACGTCGCTCGGCGAGAGCGTCTCCGGTTGACTGAGCGTGATCTGGAGCTTGTTGATCCCGTACCAGGGGAGATCGTACCAGGGGAGATTCGGGTTGAGCCCCGCGGGTTGGAGCCGGAGCCCGTCCGCGGCGGTTTGTAGCGCGATGGTGCCCACGGTGCCCCAGTCGGCAGAAACGGCGGTGACCGTGGCGGCGACCTGATTCACCGTCACGGTGAAGTGCACGCTGGTCGTGCCGATGTTGTCCGACACGGTGACGGTGAGAGTGGCCGTCCCGTACTGGTTCGCCGTGGGCGTGAAGTGCAGAGTGCCCGTCGAGTTCGGGCTGGTGTAGGTGACGGTCGGATTATTGATGAGGCTTGTGTTATTCGAGGAGGCCGTCACCGTCAACGTCTGGGTCCCGCCCCCGCCGGTCGTGATCCCCGTGAGGTTGACGGTCTGCTGGCCGGCATTCTCATCGATCGTCACATTCGAGGGCGTATTGATCGTCGGCGGTACGGAATTCACCGTCACGGTGAATTGCACGATCGTCGCGTCAATACCCCCGTGCAGCGTGCCGCCGTCGTCCGTCACGGTCAGGGTGATGGTGGCCGTCCCGGTGCTGTTCGCCGCGGGGGTGAAGGTCAAGTTACCCGTCGAGCTCGGGCTGGTATAGGTGACGGACGGGCTGACGAGTGCGCTGTTCTTCGAGGAGGCCGTGACCGTCAGCATCTGGGTCTCGCCGCCGCCGGCCGTGATGCCCGTGAGGTTGACCGTCTGCTGGCCCGCGTTCTGATCGATCGTCACGTTCGAGGGCGTGTTAATCGTCGGGGCATCGTTGACGTGGTCGTACGGCCGGGTATAGGCATTCCCGCTGTCGCTGGTCGTACTGGGCTTACTCTCCCAGACGATCGTGGTGTCGCCGTAGGGGTCGTTTGCGACGGACGGCAAGCGCTGGTTGTCGCCGCCCTGGGTGGAGGGTGTGAACTGGGTCGGCCCGATCAGCGTGCCGCCCGAGTTGACGCGCTGGGCGAGGATCGTGGCCGTCGGCGATTCGGTCCCCCCCACGCCATAGCTATCCCAGGCCACGACGAAATCGCCTTCGCTGTCGATCGCGACCGAGGCGTCTCCCTGGTCGTAATCCTCGGGGGTGCTGAGCACGACCACGCCCGTCAGCGCGTTCCCGCTGGCATCGAACCGCTGGGCCTCGACGCCCGTGAAGTCGTCGTTCTGCGAGTTGACCTTCTGCGTGTATTGCCAGGCGATGACGGACTGACCGGTCGGCTCCATGGCGACCGAAGGATTGGCCGCGCCGGCGGCCGTGCTGATTGCGGTGTTGACCCCATGCACCGTCGGGCCACCCGAGCCGGCGTTATAGGTGTATCGCTGGGAGTAGATGCCCGCGGTCTGACCGGGATTGCCGTTCAGCGGCCCGCCGTCCTGCCAGGCGATCGCGAAGTCGCCCGCGGAATCCATCGCGATCGCCGGGGCGACTTGACTATCCGCCTCGAGGTTGTTCACCCGGAAGGTATTACCCTGCGGCGTTCCGGATGCGTTGAACTGCTGCGCGAAGATGCCGTGGTGGTCGGAGTCGTACCCCTGCCAGGCGATCACAAAATCACCTTCGGAATCCATCGCCACCTTGGCCAGAGAGCCGGCTGCGCCGTCGGGCGAAACCTGGAACTGACTACCTTGGGGCGTCACGGAGTAACTGCCGTGCAATGGTTTGTCGAGGGTGTACCGGCGCGCGTACACAGTATCGACATAAGATGTGTTATAAGCGTGCCAGGCGACGACGAAATCTCCCGCGGAGTCCATCGCCACGGTCGGGCGATAGTTGAGGCTCGTCGTGTTGTTAACCGTCACCGGCGTCGATAACTGGGCGACGCCGGCCGGGTTATACACCTGGACGTCGATGTCATACTGGTTAATGTTCGCCGCCTGGACCCAGGCGACCACCGAATCGCCGTTCGAATCCATGGCCACCGATGGCGTCGTCTGGGCGAAGGAAGAACTCGGGTTGATCTTCGTGGCGCCGGTCGAGACGGCGACAAGACTCAGTACGATCCGATCCTCCATCACTTCCAGACCGGGCCGGGATTCCCGGCTTCGACGATGGGATTGATCGTGTTTCCGGGAAAGATGCGAGAGAGGCGATTTCATCAGAAGTCCCTTCCCTTCTCGAGCTGGAGTCGTGACCGGGCCATGTCCGATCGCGAGGATGTTCGGATCTCACCATGGCGTCTGACTCGAATCCCGCACGCAGGTCTGATCAAGATAAGACCCAACACAACGAAATACAATCAATTATTCGTCTGGGTCAACGTTTTCAGGTTGCGAAAACGCAACATCGCCTCCACGAGGTTCATTCGCGACGGCACTGGGCCGGAGCCAGTAGGCGAACTCCGGCGCGGTGACGGCTTGTCGCGTCGCCTCCTTCTCCGCGTTGAGGATCATGGGGCGCCGGACGTCGGGGAGGAACCGCACGTCGAACAGCTCGGTGAATCCCTCGGTGAACTCGAACAGCCCGAGCTGGCGGCCGGTCTGCAACTCGATGACGGCCACGCCGCAGAGCAACCGGGGATATCGCGGCTGCACGGGCAAACCGCCGAAGATGTGCTTCTCGCGGATCGTGCTGAGGCCGATCAGGGCGACCGAGCCGACGAATCCGAGACCTCGCAGGTAGCCCGGCAGGCTGCAAACCACCTCGTGCCGGAATGAGCGGAGGTCGACCCGCCACAGCTCCCCCGCGCCCGAGTTGAGCACCCAGAGCGACCCCTCGTGCAGGCGGGGCGAATGCGGCATGGTCAGCCCGCGCAGGACGACCTCGTCCGAGGGCACGTCGATGACCACGCCGCCATCGGCCTTCCGCTCCCGCCAGCCCCCGGCCACGTCCGTGGTTCCCAGCGCGGTGACGAATCTCGGCCGGCCATCCTCCATCGCCAACCCGTTGAGGTGGCAGCGGTCCTCGGGCACGACTTCCGAGATGAACGGGGGTCGCCATCGCGGAATGAAGCTGTATTCGCGACTCGGGTTGCACAGGCAAGAGAACCGCGTGTTCACCATCCAGAGGTCCTCGGCGCCGAAGGCCACGTCATGGACGCTCAGATCGCCCGTGTCGTACGCGACCCGCGGCAGGTAGAGCGCGTCGTACCGGCCCAGTTGACCCTCGAGGAACTCGTAAGCCAGCAGCGGGGCGTCGGCCAACTCGATGAGCTGATGGCGCGTCGCCAGGAGCATCCGCGGGCCGTCGAGGTCCAGGCCCATCGGCTTCGCGAAATCGCGGAACAACAGGGTCACCTGCCGGCCGTCCCAGCCGATCATCCCGACCTTGCCCGCCTGATACGTGGTCAGCACGATCGAGCCACCGGCCTGGCTCAGCCAGCCCGGGAAGGACTCCGAGACGTCACAACGAATCGTAGCGGAGCCCCCTTCACCGGGCGGCGGCACCGTGGGGCTGGCCATCAATTCTCCCGCACGTTCGACTCAAGGCCTGGAGGGGAAGACCCCGACCAGTGCGATGATGTAGTTCAGGACGAGGTACGGCTGCCGATTCTCATGGGGTTGGTTGCCGCCGGCGGGCGAGGTCGCCGCCGAGGACATCGCGCCCGGCGGCGACGATGTGCCGTAGGGTGTGTCGGTGGCCGGCCTGGCCCAGTCCGCGCCCGCGGGCGAATTGTTGTCGCCCACCCTGCCGAAGGCGAGCGCGCCATGAGTGTGCGCGGCCAACTGGTTCAGCGTCAGCGTGACCGAATCGGAACCGCCGGTTTCGCCCAGGTCGTATAGGCTCAGGCCCGACCCCTGGCCCGCGTCGATCGCCACGTTTCCCTGCAGATTCGGGAGGCCGAACGTCGACCTCCCGTCCCCGCCGTAATAGGTGCCGAGCAGCGAGAACAACGCCGTATTCTGGGCGATCGACAAGAGTTGACCGTTGCAGAATGCCCAGCCTTGCGGCGCGAAGTTATATGGGACCGGAATCACCTGGCCGAGGAACGGTGTCGAAGGCATCGGATCGTCTCCTGTTCGCTTCCTCTGCGGTCGCCTTCATGTCCTGAAAGGTTCACTCTCTCGCCGAAGTCTGACGGCCGCGGCGGCCATTCCTTCTCGACAAGGGCCCGATCGGGGTGACGGTGCAGAGTCGATCAGCCCTGGGATGGGTAGATCCCCTCAAGAGCGATGATGTAGTTGAGCGCCTGGTAAGCCATCAAATTGGGGTGCGATTGATTCCCGCCGGCCACGCCAATCGCCCCCGGGGCCATGTTGGCCGATCCGGTCTCGCTCCCCTTGTAGGGCTGGCCGCTGGAGGTCTGGGCCCAGATGGCGTTGACCGGCGATTGGCTATTACTCCCCCCGGTGACGCATTGGGCCTGGTGCGTATGATTGGGGAGCTGACCGTTCGTGAGGGTCACCTGCTCGGATCCGCCCGCCTGTCCGATCACGTAAGCACTCGCGCCATTGCTCTGTCCCTGGTGAAGGGGGATGCGACTCAGCAAGTTCGGCAGGGCGAAGGTCGTCTGACCGTCGCCTCCATACGTCGTGCCGATCAGCGTGAACAGCGCGGAATACTCGGAGATTGGCAGGAGCCGACCGTCGCAAAACGCCCAGCCCAGCGGCGCGAAGTTGAATGCGACCAACGTGATCTGGCCAAGATAGGGCTCCACTGTCGTGCTCCTTCGATCATGCTCGCGAGGCATCCGGGACCGGGAGATCGCTCGTTAGTTGCGACTGGGGAAGACGCCCTGGAGCGCGATGATGAAATTGACGACCAGAAAGGGCTGGAGGTTGGAGTGGGACTGCGAGTTCCCATTCGCCGTGATCAGGCCGGAGGCCATCGATCCGTTGGGACTGCCCCCGGATTGATAGAGCGTCTCGCCGGAGGCCGATCCGGCCCAGACCTGATTGGCCGGCGTTCCCACGGTCCCGGTCCGTGTGGAACACACCGGCGGCGTGCGAATGGGCCGGCATCTCACCGACATTCAAGACCACGCCTTCGACGCCGCCGATCGAACCCAACGAATAGTTGTCGCTGCTATGGACGATCGCGCGACCCTGAAGGTTGGGCAGCGCGAAGGTGGATATTCCGTCGCCGCCATAGGTCGTACCCAGCAGCGAAAAGAGGGCCTGGTTCTGGTTGATCGGCATGAGCTGTCCATTGCACATCGCCCATCCTTTTGGGGCGAACCCGAACGCGACCGGGGAGATTTCACCGAGGAAAGGGTCTGCCATCTTGATCACCTCCCGATGTCCGCTGACCTTGGGAACCGGCTGCCATCGAGCGACTCCGGATTCCGTCCGCGCCGCCTTGGACCACCATCAGTTGAAGACGGCCTGATAGTGATGGCCCCTGGTGTCCCCCTCGGGCCCCAGGGGCACCAGGAAGATTTCCAGCGTGCCCAGGGTGGGGTGCTGGATCGGATAAATGCGTTGGGGGAGCAACCGGTCGAGCGGGCCCCTGAAGATCAAGGAAAACGCTTGTTTGCGGATCCCGGGCGAATCCGACCGATGGCCCTCGCCGATCGTCCTGGCTTCGATCAGTTCCAGATCGATCGCTTCTCCCGATTCCAGGGGAATACGAAACGACACATTCACGTGTCCGATGAAATCGGAAACCGTCAAAGGCTCCAGCATGAGTCACCCTGCCGCTCCGGATCCTGGAGACGTCGGCAATGGTCGGGCCCCGCCTCGAGTCAAAAAACGTTCGACTTGACCATCATGCGACCCGAGCGGACTTGTTCTCGGCCGTTCTGATCAGCATAGTTAATAACACCCGAAACCGGCTGTCAAGGACCCACACATCGATCCAAAGGATTTGGACCGCGAATCCGAAGGGGTGGGCCTCGAGGCGAATGATGATTCGGACATCCCCTCGAAGCCGAGAATCCGCAATCGGATCGAGATCGCAATGTTAACGGAATCTTCGATGGGACCCGAGCAAGCGCCGATCGCCGGCCCGATCGGCCTCCGGCCGGCCATCGCGGCCGACGAGCCGTTCCTCTACCGCGTCTATAAGTGCATCCGCGCGGAGGAGCTACGGCTCCTCGACTGGGATGACGGCCAGAAAGCGGCCTTCCTGACGATGCAGTTCGGCGCGCAGCAGACTTCCTACCGCCACGCCTTCCCGGGCTCGGGATATGACGTGATCCTCATCGGCGACCGACCGGTCGGGCGCCTCTTCGTGCATCGCGGCGACGACGCGATCAGCGTGGTGGATATCGGCCTGCTGCCGGAGTATCGTAACCGGGGGATCGGCGGCGCGCTCCTGAAGGCCGTGATGGACGAGGCCGCCGAGGCCCGCAAGTCGGTCCGCCTCCACGTCGAGTCGTCCAATCGCGCCGGGAGGCTCTACCAACGCCTTGGCTTCCGTCCCGTCGGGATCGACGGCATCCACGTCGCGATGGTATGGGACCCACGCTCCGCTCCCGATTGAACCTCGGCATTCCGATCCGATCCCGACGTCGATCTCGAGCCTGATACCCGATCGAGGGCCGCGAATCCTACCGTTGAGGAGGTCCGTCGTCATGAACGCCCGTCATGAACTTATCCGATTCTCGAAAATTATGTTTGTTTATGTGTTCGCTTCGATCGGCCTGTCTCATCCGCGTGCGATGGGCGCGGACGATCGCGCGACCGCGGAGGCCCGGCGGCTCTACGTGGCCGAGCCGGGCATCCGCAACTATCTCGAATACGGCGGACACGGACTGCTGGTCTTCGACATCGACCACGAACACCGGTTCCTCAAGCGGATTCCCACGGCGGGACTCGACGACAAGGGGGTCCCGATCAACGTCAAGGGGATCTGCGCCAGCGCCCGGACCGGGCGCCTCTACATCAGCACGATCAAGCAGTTGATGTGCCTCGACCTGGCCTCGGAGAAGCTCCTCTGGGAGAAGACCTACGACCAGGGCTGCGACCGGATGTCGATCACGCCGGACGGCACGCTCATCTTCCTCCCGTCCTTCGAGGGCCCGCTCTGGTACGTCGTCCGCGCCGAGGACGGCGCGGTCATCGCGCGGATCACCCCCCGGTCGGGCTCGCACAACACCATCGTCGGCCCGAACGGCAAGGAAGCCTATCTCGCCGGGCTGAATTCGCCATCCCTGACGATCGCCGATACGAAGACCCACCAGGTCATCCGCTCGGTGGGCCCCTTCGGCGCGAGCATCCGGCCGTTCACGATCAACGGACTCCAGACACTCTGCTTCGTGAACGTCAACGAACTGCTCGGCTTCGAGGTGGGCGACCTCAGGACCGGCGAGAAGCTGTACCGCGTCGAAGCGAAAGGGTTCCAGAAGGGACCGACCAAGCGGCACGGCTGTCCCAGCCATGGCATCGGCCTGACGCCCGACGACAAGGAACTCTGGCTGACCGACGGCGCCAACAGCCGGATCCACGTCTTCGACGCGACGGTCATGCCGCCGAAGCAGGTTGCCAGCATCGTGCTCCGCGACCAGCCCGGTTGGATCACGTTCAGCATCGACGGTCGCTTCGCTTACCCGTCGACGGGCGACGTGATCGACACGCGCACCCGAAAGATCGTCGCGGTGCTCAAGGACGAGACAGGGCGTGACGTCCAGAGCGAGAAGATGGTGGAAGTCGACTTCCGAGGGGGCGAGCCCAGCATGGCCGGCGACCAGTTCGGATTCGGGCGCGTCAGCAGCCCAGGCGCCTCGGCGCCGGGGCCATGACCCTCGGCCCGTTCGATGATCGTCGGTGCAACGGTCGCTCCTGGATCGCGACGGCGATCCACGTTCTATCCCGCGCCATTCGGAAAAAACGAGGACGCATCGGAGATTTTTGTTGACGATCCGCCAAGGTCTGTTCAGGATATCCGTACGTTGAGGCATGCTCCGGATGATTTTGAGTATGAATGATGACCAGCGTTCTGAGGTCCGACCGCGTTGCCCGGCGGTCTCGGACTGCCAGGGAGGTCGCCGATGCGTCGTCTCCGATCACAGTCCCTCGATCGAGCGGACTCTCCACTGAACCGCGCGCGGCGTGGACCGGCCCTTGATCTTCCGGGAGGGAGAACGTCAATGCGTCTCGCAGGATTGGTCCCTCGACGAACGTTCCTCTCCGGGCTGGCGGCGTGTGTCGGTGCCGGCGCGATCCTTCGCATGTGGCTCTCGAGAGGTGAGGAATCCGTGCCCGAACCCGAGGTGACTCGGGCGCCGGCGGACGGCATCAAGGACCTCCTCAGCAACTCCGGGAGCCCCCTGGACCGGACGAGCGCGGCGATCTTCGAGCAACACCTGGGGTCTGCCTTTCGGATCGTCGCCGGATCCGGAACGGTGTCACAACTCGTTCACCTGGTCAAGGTCAGCCGATCGCAGACGATCGCCAGTCCGGGCCGAAGTGCGCCGGAGCCCACACCGGCCTTCTCGCTAGACTTCCGCGGCGGATCGGGCCCGGGGCTGCTCCAGGACACTTATCGGGTCGAGCACCCCCAAATCGGCGTGTTTCCACTTTTCCTCGTCCCGATCGGCCCGGACCGTGCCGATGCGAGGTACCACGCCGTCTTCGCATGATCCCGACGTCGGCCAGCCCGGATCGTGATGACTTGAGGGAGTGGATCCCCGATGCGAACGGCGAGTGATCCAAGTTCGCCCGGCCGGCGCCGGACCTGGCGGCCATCTGGCCTCCTGCTGGTGGCCCTACTTGCTGGTATCGCGACCGCCGACGACCCTGTCGCCACCAAACCGGCCCGGATCCCGCCCCTCCCTCCGGAGCAGAGTCGGGCGGTCGCCGCGATCGAACGCAGGATCGGCCGGGTCGAGCGCGACAAGGATCGGCCGGGCGCCCCGGTGATTCGCGTCATGCTCGGCGACCCGAAGACCTCCGACCGGGACCTCGTTCTCTTGCAGCCATTCGCCGCCGTCCGGACCCTGGTCATCGCCCCTTGCGCCGTCACGGACGCCGGGCTGGAGAACCTCGAAGGGATGGCCAGCCTGGAGGCACTCTACCTCTCCGGCAACCGCGTGACCGATGATGGCTTGCGTCACCTCGAGGGAATGGACCGCCTCGAGATCCTCGACCTCGCGGGTACTCGCGTCAGCAACGCCGGGCTGGCCCACCTCGCAGGGCTCGCCGCCCTGCAGGAACTCCGCCTGGGCCGGACTCGGATCTCCGACGGCGGCCTGGCCCGCCTCGTGCAGCTGAACCAGATTCGAGTGCTCGACCTCTCCGGGACGTCGGTGACCGATGGCGGCATGGTCCACCTGGCGAAGCTGGCCAGGCTCCAGAAGCTCCGCCTGACGAGCACGAAGATCGGCAACGCCGGGCTGGCCCGACTCGCCGACCGGACCGCACTCGAAGAGATCGACCTCTCCGGGACTCGCGTCGACAACGCCGGCCTGGCCCACCTCGGCAAGGCCACTGGGCTACGCGCCCTCGGACTGGCCAGGACCAGGGTCGGCGACGCCGGCCTGGCCCGGCTGGCCGCGCACCCCGATCTCGAGAAGCTCGACCTCTCCGGCACCCGCGTGACGGACGCCGGCCTGACCCGCCTGGCCAAGCTCGGCCAGCTCAAGGAAATCGACCTCACCAGGACTCGGACGACCCCGGCGCGGATCGTAGCCCTCCGCAAGGCGATGCCTCACGCCACGATCCGACATACTGACGAGGCACCATGATCCCGGACTCACCGCGCTCCGGTGGTCGCCGCCGTCCGCTTGAGCAGCCGAGCCAACGTCTCCTCGAGGGCCTTGCCTCGGAGGTCGATCCGGATGATAGTGCCTTCCGGGTCGATCAGGTAGGTCGCGGGGATCGAGGTCACGCCGAAGGCTTCGGCGAGGTCCGTCGCCGCGCCGCCGTTGTGGATCTGCGCCAGGGGAGCTTCCGCGTCTTGACGAAGTTGACGACGGCGGCCTTGGACTCGTCGAGGCTGATGCCGATGATGTCGAAGCCGGCATCGTGATAAGCCTGGTAGGCTGCCTGCATCCGCGGTAGTTCGGCGACGCAAGGCCCGCACCAGGTCGCCCAGAAATCGATCAGGACGTACTTGCCGCGATACGCAGCCAACCGCACGGCCTGGCCCTGGATGTCTTCGGCCACGAACGACGTCGCGAGCTTGCCGACCTGATCCAGCCGCTTCAGGTCGGACTGCACCTTCTGGCGGAGGTTCGGGCTCTCGTTGAACCGCGAGAGCAGCGTCGAATAGACCTGCCGGGCGACCTCGACCTCGCCCGCGGCGATCGCCTGGCTCGCGAACGAATCGGAGAAGCTGGCGGCGAACTCCTCCTGGTCGTTCGGGTCGAGTCCCTGGATCAACTCGCGGTACTGCGCCAGGGCCTCGTCGTAGCGACCGGCCTGGGCGCGTCCCATCGTCAGGATGATCTGGGCCAGCGCCTTGACCGGCCCGTCGGGGTCCGACTTCAAGTATTGCCGGCCGAGCGCCTCGGTCTCGGCGAACCAGTCGTGCTCGATCGCCTTGTTGAAGAGCGCCGCGTAGGCCTGCTCGCGGTCGGCTGCCTTCGGGTTCTTGGCCAGGTACTCGGTCAGCTCGCGGATGAAGGCACGGTCGTGCCGGGCCTGGATCTCGGCGACGCTCGCGGCCGGTTCCGCGCCGGAAGCCGGCGCCAGGGCCGCGAGTACGGCCAGGATCGGAATAGTCCAATAGGTTCTGAGTCTCACCGGATTGAACCTCGTCGAACAAGGGGCTAGAGCGTGTGATGAACATTCCGTTTTCTGTAGCCGGCCTCTGTGAGGCCGGAGTTCGATCCCGGGGTCACAGACCCCGGCTACAGCCGAACAGTTCATTACACGCTCTCTTTGGATCACGGAACGCTCGGTCATGCGGATCAACGGTCGGCCGAGGCCATCGGGGCCGTGACTCGACCGGCGAGAGCAGGTCGCCGGGTCGGCACGAGGGCGCGGGCCCGGGACCCGGATCGTCCGACCAGGTCGCCGATCAGCGTGCACCAGAGGTCGCAGCAGAAGTTCCGCTCATAGCCGGCGAGGAAGGCCGAGCGGCCCCGCTCGCCCATCCGCCGCGCCAGGCTGGGGTCGTCGGCCAGGTGAGCAATCGCCGAGGTCAGGCCCTCGGCGTCGCCGGGCGCGACGGTCACCCCGCAGCCGGCGGACCGGATCGTATCGGCCGTCTCGCAGTGCTCCGGCCCGACGAAGACGGCCGCCCGGCCCGCCGCCATCACGCCGTAGAGCTTTCCCGGGGCGACGATCCCGGTCATCTCGGGCCGCATCGAGATCAGGTGGACGTCGGCCATCGAAAGCGAGACGTGCAGGTGCGACCGCGGCACGTAATCGAGGAAGCGGACGTTCGTCAGCTCCTCGCGCTCCTGCACGGCCTTGACCTCGGCCAGCCGCGGCCCGCCGCCGACGAACAGGAAGACGATGTCGCGGCGATCCCGCAACGCGCGGGCCGCCGCCAGGAACTCCTCGAACGAGTGCGCCAGCCCGAGGTTGCCCGAGTACATCGCCACGAACGCATCGTCCAGGCCCATCGACTTCCGCATCGCGTTCGCCGCCCGAGGGATCGGGTAGATCTCTTCGCGACGGCTCCAGACCGGGATCGTCTCGATCCGATCCGCGTCAACGCGCTTGAGGGCGATCCGGTCGGCCATGTACGGGCCGAGCACGACCACGCGATCCGCCTGGCGGTACACGAAGCCGCTCAGCCAGGAGAACATCCGGACGACCGGATGGGCCGGCGACATCCGCCCCAGCGCGAGGCTGGCGTCCGGGTGGAGGTCCATGCTCCAGTATGCGTGCCGCGCCCCCTTGAGCCATTTCAGGAGGGTGCCGATCAGGCCGATGATCGGCGGCGTCGTGAGGGTCACGACCGCGTCGAACCGGGGGAGCAGCAGCGCCTTGATGATGGCCCCGGCGTAGAAGCTCAAATAATCGGTCATCCTGGCCCAGGTGCCGCGACGCCCCAGCGAGGTCGCGGGTACCCGGTGGATCCGCACGCCCTCGTGGATCTCGAAGGCCGGCGGCTTCGGCTCGCCGGGCTGGTATCGGCCCTGCGCGCACAGGACGTGGCACTCATAGCCGCGCTCGGCCATCGATTCGGCCAGGTCGGTCAGATGCTGGGCCGTCGAGGCATGATCGGGCCAGTAATACTGATTGATGAAGAGGATCCGCCGGCCCGCCCCGTCGGGGACGCCCGGGTCTGTCGAGTGAGGCGCCGGCGGGACACGCCGCGTCGCGGGGTCGATCCGCCCTCGCATCCATTCGGCCGGCATCCGCATACCTGCGGCCCGAGCCTGCACCTCGCCCGTTGCGGACGGACCACGACGAAACCAGTAGCGACGGCTCACCATCCCTCGTCCCTCCATGGACTCGGATCACATTGAGGATTTATCGGCGATGTCAGACCCAAGGCCGCTCGCACGACCGGAGCAGTTTCACGCGGGGAAGCCGGCTCGAGGATTCGGTAGGGTGCTCTGCGAGCACCGATTCCGGGCTACACCATAGAACCCGGTGCTCGCAGAGCACCCTACTCGACCGACGCTCGGGCTTCGTCAGGCGGGCACTCAGACGTTGGCGAACGGGTTCTGGAACTCGATCAGCCTGGCGGCGCGGACCAGCTCGGAGACGCCCCGATCGAGGTCGATCGTGGTCTCGAAGCCCTTCTTGCGGATCTTCTCGTAGGAGACCTCGTAGTTGCGCTGATCGGCGTCGCTGCCGACCTCGGCGAAGTGGAGGTAGTAATCCACATGCTCGAGGATCTTGCGTGCGACGTCCTCCTTGGTGAAGTTCATGGTCTCGTGGCCGACGTTGTAGACGTCGTCCTTGACCTCGCCCCAGCGCTCGAGGGCGAAGATGAACGAGCGGGCCATGTCGCGGACGTGGACGAAGGTCCGCTTGAAGCCGCCCTCGTAGACGATCAGGTTGCGGTTCTTGACGGCCTGGTAGGTGAAGTCGTTGGGCATGAGGTCGAGCCGCATCCGGTTGCTGACGCCGAAGGCGGTGGCGAATCGGTAGGCCACGCTGTTGCCGGCGTCGAGGACCATCTGCTCGGCCTCGGCCTTCGTCTCGCCGTAGAGCGTGATCGGCGCGCGGGGCGTCTCCTCATTGCAGACGTAATCGGGGATGGAACCGTAGATGCTCCCCGTCGAGGCGAAGAGGAACTTCTGGTCGGGCGAGCGGTGCCGCAGCAGGTTGGCGGTCCCGCCGACATTGATGGCCTGCGCGACCTGCGGCTCCTTCTTGCACGCCGGATAGCCGACGATCGCCGCCAGGTGGATCACCGCCTCGACCCCGTCGAGGGCCGACTTGACCGTCGCGGGATCGCAGACGTCCCCCTTGACCAGCTCGAAGAAGCGGTTGGAACAGCACGGGAGCAGGCCATGGCCCCCGAACTTCAGGCTGTCGAGGACCCGGACCCGATGGCCCTGCTCCAGCAGGATCGGGACCAGTGTCGAGCCGACATAACCGGCTCCGCCGGTGACGAGTATTCGCATCGCAGGCTCCATCCATGGTGACTCGAGACGCGCCTGGTACGCCGAGGGTGTGTGGGTCTGAATCGACCCGCAAGGCGAGACGGGCTGTTGAACACGCCAGGCCCTCGTCCTTGCGGGCGTACTCCGTTGTCTGACTCGAATGGCAGTCGAATGAGATTCCTACCGGGTGTGGCCTCCGGCCATTCACCCGGCGTTGTCCTGTCCGGGCGACACTATCTCCGAGCCTCGACCGACTGTCAACGTCACTTTATTCTTGCCGGACGATTCGAAGGACCCTCTGAAATCGTGGTTGAGTTCCATACCTCCAAAGGTGATACTCCCTCCGGATCAGCTCGAGCGTCGCCAGACATTCTTGTGGCGTGCGGGACTGCCAGAAGGCGAAATCGGTTTCCTGCTCATCTGTCTTGACCATCCGGGCTGCGCCACGGTCGATCCTCTCCATGATTCCCCCTGCATGGTCAACCGCGATATCAACGCCTCGAGCGTACTATAATAAAATTCCATTGGTCAGTCCCAGTCGATCGCGGCTGGACCGATGCGGAGACGAGGCGAGGGAGGTTCTCATGTGCGGAATCGTCGGATACACCGGGAGTCATGAGGCCGCGCCGATCCTGGTCGCGGGGCTTCGCCGGCTCGAATACCGCGGTTACGACAGCGCCGGCCTGGCCTCGATCGACGCGGGTCGGCTCATCGTGCGGAAGCGGGCCGGGAGGGTCCGCGCCCTGGAGGAGTTGCTCGACCGCGAGCCGGCGCCGGGCGGATGCGGGATCAGCCACACGCGATGGGCCACCCACGGGCCGGCCACCGAGCGGAATGCCCACCCGCATCTGGGCGGCCGTGCCGGGGCGGTCAGCGTGGCGGTCGTGCACAACGGCGTGATCGAGAACCATGCGTACCTGCGCCGCGACCTCGAGGCCCAGGGTTTCGTCTTCGCCAGCCAGACCGATACCGAGGTCATCGCCCATCTCATCGCGCGCGAGCTCGAAGTCGACCGACGATTTGTTCGCGGCCGTCCAGCGCGCCTTGCCGAGGCTGGAGGGCACCTACGGCATCGGGGTGGTCAGCCCCGGTCGGCCCGGCGAGGTGGTCGGCGCGCGGTTCGGCAGCCCGCTGGTCGTCGGCCTCGGCGAGGGGGAACACCTGCTGGCCAGCGACCCGGTCGCCATCGCGCCTCATACCGCCCGCGTCGCGTTCCTGCAGGATGGCGAAGTCGTCCGCCTGACGCCCCACGACTTCGAGCTGCGCCACCTCGAGCACGGGCCGATCACGCCGAGGATCGATCGCCTCGACTGGAAGCCGGATGCGGTCGAGCTAGGCGGCCACGCGCATTACATGCTCAAGGAGATCCGCGAGCAGCCCGATACCGTCATCGACGCCTGCCGCGGCCGGCTCCGCCCCGCCGAGGCCACGGCCGTCTTCGGCGGCTTGAACCTCTCGGTACGACAGCTCCGACGCGCCCGGAGGATCGTGTTCGCCGCCTGCGGGACGAGCTGGCATGCGGCGCTCGTCGGCGAATACCTGATCGAGCGGCTCGCCCACTTGCCGGTCGAGGTCGAGTACGCCAGCGAGTTCCGCTACCGCAACGCGCCGCTCGATGATCGGACGCTCGTCTTCGTGCTCAGCCAGTCGGGCGAGACCGCCGACACGCTCGGCGCCCTCCGCGAGGCCAAGCGCCGGGGGCACCCGAGCCTGGCGATCGTCAACACCGTCGGCAGCACCATCGCCCGCGAGGCCGACGGCGGGATCTACCTCCACGCCGGCCCCGAGGTGGGCGTCGCCAGCACGAAGGCGTTCTCGGCGCAGGTCACCGTCCTGACCCTGCTGGCGATCTACCTGGGACGCCTCAGGCACCTCTCGTTCTCCGACGGCCTGGCGGTCGTCAAGGCCATGGAATCGGTGCCGGCGCTGATCGGCGAGACCCTCAAGACCGAGCCGATCATCGAGGAGGCCGCGGCGCGGATCGTATCCGCTCGCAGTGCCCTCTACCTGGGCCGGGACATCCACTATCCCGTGGCACTGGAGGGTGCGCTGAAGCTCAAGGAGATCAGCTATATCCACGCCGAGGGTTATCCCACCGCCGAGATGAAACACGGTCCGATCGCCCTGATCGACCGCGAGACCCCCTGCGTCTTCGTGGCCCCGCGGGGGTCGCTCCATGCGAAGACGCTGAGCAACATGGAAGAGGTCCGGGCGCGCGAGGGGACAATCATCAGCGTCGGCACCGAGGGCGATGAATCGGTCGCCTCATTATCGGAGGTCTTCCTACCGATCCCCGATGCCCCCGAGGTGGTCCAGCCATTGCTGGCCGTGGTCCCCCTCCAGTTGCTCGCCTATCACGTCGCCCGCCTTCGCGGCTGCGACATCGACAAGCCGCGCAACCTCGCCAAGAGCGTGACGGTCGAATGAAGCGTCCATCAACGAAACGAGATCCCGAATCCGGAGATTCGGGATCTCATCGCGGTTGGGTTGCCGACTGTCGCCCTGGCGAACCGGTCCGACGAGCGGAGGTTCAGTTCGCCTCGAATTTCACCTCGAACGGCGCGCCGAGCATCTCTTTCCAGGCCTTCTGCTGCTCATCATTGAGTTTCGCCACGATCTGCTCGGCCGTCTTCTTGTTCAGCTCCTGAATCTTCTTCATGGCCGCTTCGCGATCGTCCTGGTTCTCCTGGAAGATCGTGCGCATCTCGGCGCCGGCCTCCTGGACGATCGTCTCGAACTCGGACTTCTGGGAATCCTTCAGGTTCAGCTTCTTCGCGACCTCGGGGTCGAGGAACGCTTGCGCATGCCGTTGCTGCAAGGTGATCTGCTTGAGGCGAGCGATCTGCTCGGGCTTGAGGAACTCGCCGGCGGCCTTGAGGGTCGTCGCGGTCATCTCCCGGTTGATCTCCATCATCTTCGCCCGACGCTCCTCGGGGCTGAGGTCTTGCAGACCTTCCCGCTTTTCTTGCATGTCCGAATTCCACTTCTCGGACAGCTCCTTGGCCTTTTCCAACTGCTTGTCTTCGAGCTTCAGCTCTTTCTGGACGCTCTCGTTGGCGAGCAGGGCACCCAGGCTCCCGCGGTTGAAACCTCGGCCCCCTTGCGCGGCGGCGGGACCGGACAGCAGGGCGACGAGGCTCAGCCCGAGGACTGCGCTCAAAATTGTTCTCATGGGTTCAATCTCCAGAGTTGGGTTCGGGATGGGACTTTGCGAAGACACGGTGATCGCGAGACCGGCGAGTCAGCGATGGCCGTTGAACGGAACGATCTCGATCGCAAACGAAAACGAGCGAGATCCCCGGCCCGATGGTGGGGATCTCGCCAGACTCGTGGGCCGGCTCGCTCGCGGGCTCGGCGCCACATCTATCGAAAGATCGTGGGAAGATCCGGATCAGTTGCCCGGACGCGGCTCCATGACCAGCGTGAATGGGGCGCCGATCAATTCCTTCCAGGCCTTCTGCTGCTCGTCGTTCAGCTTGGCTTCGACCTTGAGCAGGCCGGCCTTGCGCCCTCGGTCATTTTCTTCATCCCTTCGGCCCGCTCCTCCGGGGTCGAGTCCTGGCTGATCAGCCCTTGCGTGGTCTCCCGGACCTCCCGGTTGATCTCCTGGATGTCGGTCTTCTGGGTCTCGGTCAGGTTCAGCTTCTTGGCGATCTCGGGATCGCTGAAGGCTTGGAGCCCCTGGACCTGGACGGAGATCTGCCTGAGCCGGGCGAGCTGCTCGGGCTTGAGGAACGCGCCGGCGTCCTTGAGGGTCGTCGCGTTCATCTCCTTGTTGATCTCGGCCATCTTCGTCCGACGTTCGTCTTGCTCGAGTCCCTGGAGGGTCTCGCGGACCTCTTGCATCTTCTCGCGCATCTTGCCGGCGTGTTCCTTGGCCTTCTCGACCTGCGCGTCGTCCAGCTTCAATTCCTTCTGGACGCTGGGATTGGCCAGCAGCATGCCCATTCCCATGCCGCCGCGACCGAATCCGCCACGTCCCTGGGCCAGGGCCGGGCTGGTGAGCAACGCGGCCAGGCTCAGGCCCAGCATCGTTCGGAACAAAGTTCTCATGGCGTCAAACTCCTCGGATGTGAAATCGTCGAAGACACCCACCAGGTCCCCGCGACCCGACGACTCCCAACCAGGGGTCGTCGACACCGATCGCGGGGTACAAGTATGGGCCGGACTGTCTAACTGAGCGTCAAAAGATGGTGACTTGACCGCAATTTGTAGGGAAATCCGCTCGGATTCGATGGACCGACACCGCGGGACCGTTCGATGCGTGGAAAGGAGATGGCAAGGGCGGAATTCGCCCGGGATCCGGCGGATCACGCGGTCGATCATCGAACGAATTGGACGTAGACGGGCTTTCCGGCCTCCTGTCGAGATCCGTCAGGGCGGTGCCGATCCCGATCGGAGCGACCTCGTCAGCTCGGCTTCTCGACTTCCTCTTCGATCAGCTTGAGGAAGTCGTCATCGCTGGGTTGTTTCTTCGCGGGCTTCGGCGGCGCCTTGAAATGCTGGGGAACGGCGTCGTCGAACTCCGCCTCGTCGGCCGACAGCCGCTCGATCACCGCGGGGGCACGCTTCGGTCGCTTGGGTTTTGCCTGGGTATTGTCCGTATCCAGGCCGGCGAGATCCATGAGCGAGTGCCGCTTCCGCTCCTGCACCACCTCGTCTTCCACCTCCAGATCCTGCCGCGAGGTCAGGAACGCCGACGGGCCGGCCGGATCGTATTCGATCGTGAAGAGGTGTCCGGCGATGCCGATCTCATCGTCCGGCATGATGCTCTGCTCGCTCGCGATCCGCGAGCCATTCACGGTGGTGCCGTTGGTGCTGCCCAGGTCGCGGATATTCCAGACGCCGTTGAGCAGCCGCAGCACGCAATGCTTGCCGGAGGCGTTCTCGAAATCCAGGCAGATGTCGCAGGCAGCCCGTCGGCCGACGATGAGCTCGGCCTTGATCAATGGGATCGGGTCGCCACCGCCGACCGGCTGCAAGACGCCCAGGACTTCGGATTGGGGTCGCATGGTACCTCCCTCGAGTCCTCAGTAACCCATCGCACGAGATGGACAAACGATTGCATAATGAGATCGTCGAAGATCTTACCAGAGCCGCAAACCGGGTCTCAAGGGTGCTCCCCCGCCGCACGCGACTTTCCCGGTCCGACGAGCGGGTACTGGAACCCGTCGCCTCCTTGAGATAGCCTCGCAAGGCGGATCGCCCGATCGACGGGCGACCACCCAGGACCATCATCACTCGCATCAACTCAATCGTCCCAACGACCGCCGCGGGGACGATGCTCGGAGGAACCTCAGCGATGTCATCAGCGCAACGCGAACGGGACTGGACTCGCCGCCGCATCCTGGCTATGGGGTGTACGGCCGTGGGGGCGATGACCCTCGGCGGCCGTGCCGATGCCCAGGGCGCCGGGTCGGGCGAATCGGACAACCCCTATCATCCGTTCAAGATGGGGCTCCAGAGCTACTCCCTGCGGGGATACACCCGCGACGGACACCCCGACGTGTCGAAGGCCCTGGCGGTGACCAAGGACCTCGGCCTGCACTACTGGGAGTCCTATACCGCACACGTGCCGATGAGCGCGGACGCCGAGAAGTTGTCCGGGCAGAAGCGGATGCTGGCGGCGGCCGATGTCACGGTGATCGGCTATGGGGTCGTCCCGCTGACCAAGGACGTCAACGCCAATCGGAAGATCTTCGAGTTTGCCAAGGCGATGGGGTTGAAGTACCTCTCGGCCAGCCCCGAGCCCGGTTCCTTCGACATCCTCGATCGGCTGGTCGAGGAATATGACGTGGCCGTCGGCATCCATAACCACGGCCCCGAGGACCGCCATTACGCGAAGATCGAGGCGATCGCCGCGGCGATCAAGGACCATCACCCCAAGATCGGCTGCTGCGTCGATACGGGCCACTTCTTGCGGTCGCGAGAAGACCCCGTGCATGCGGTCGAGGTCTTCGGCAAGCGGGTCTACGGCGTCCATCTGAAGGACGTCAAGGACGCCAAGACGTTCACGATCCTCGGCCAGGGCGACCTCCGCACGGCGGACCTCCTCAAGGCCCTCGCCGCTAATAAGTATGACTATTGCCTGGCGATCGAGTACGAGGAGAAGCCGGAGGATCCCTCGGACGACATCAAGGCATGCTTGGCCCAGGTCCGCAAGGTGCTGGCCGAGGTCCGGAAGGCTTGACGGTAACCGGGGCAGCCCACCTCCCCGGCGTCCGGCGGGCGATGCGATATTGGGCTCGGCGCCGGGGAGACGTTCGATACACTGGATCCCCGAACAAGGATGGCCGATGGTTCGAGGAGCGAGCCGAATATGTTCTCGAGGTACGGGATGGCAACATCCACGACGACAATCCGCGAGATCCAGGTCCGGGCCGCCGACGGCCTCATGCTCCGCGGCCGATGGTGGCACCGGGCGGAGCCCCGCGGGGCCATGCTCATCGCGCATGGCTTCGGCGAACACGGGGGCACCTACCGCCGCGTGGCCGAGGCCCTCGGCGCCTCGCTCGACCTCGACGTCGTCGCGGTCGACCTGCGCGGCCACGGCACCAGCCCCGGCCGGCGCGGGATCGTCCGGCGATACGATGAATTGGTTGACGATCTGACCAGCGCCATGGAGTGGCTCGTGCAACGCGAACCCGGACTGCCGCGGTTCCTGCTCGGCCACTCGAACGGCGGCCAGGTCGCGCTCCGGTTCGCCCTCGAGGACCGGATCCCCTCCGGGGGCTGATCATCTCGAACCCGGCGTTGCGGATCGCCCTCGCGATCCCGCCGCACAAGATCCGGCTGGGCAAGCTGCTCCGGAAATACGCGCCGTGGATCACCTTGAAAAGCCAGTTCCAGGCCGACCACCTGACCCGCGACCCGGTCATCCAGCAAGAGCACCGCAGCGATCCCTTGCGGCACAATCGCATGAGTGCCCCGCTCTTCTTCGGCATGCTCGAGGGCGGCGAGATGCTGCTCGCCCGCGCCGGCGAGTTGCGGATACCCTTTCTCATGATCGTGGGCGGAAAGGACCCCGTGGTCGACCCCGCGGCGTCGCGAGAATTCTTCGACCGGGCCGGGAGCGAGGATAAGATGCTGTTGCTCTACCCGAAGATGGTCCACGAGCCCCTGAATGAACTCGGCCGACAGCAGGTGCTCGATGACGTGATCCGCTGGATCGAGCCGCGGCTCAACGTCTGACCAGGCCGATATAAAGATTCCGATCACGCACGGACGAAGGCCGGCCCGGGAAGCCGCCGGACCAGCCGCTTCATCTCCAGGACGCTGAGCGTGGCCATGACCTGCGCCGCGGTGAGCCCCGTGTGCCGGATCAACTCGTCGACCGCGGTCGGTGTGTCGTCGAGTCGTCCGAGGAGCGCACGCTCCGGGTCGGTGAGGGCCAGCTCGGCCGGGTGACGGACCGGCGGTTCGGACGGATCCGTGCGCACTTCCTGGACCAGGGGGCCGAGCTCTTCCAGGATGTCGTCGACGGTCTCGACCAGCCGGGCTCCGTCGCGGATGAGGAAATGGCAGCCGCGGCTGTTGAGGCTGTCGACCGGCCCCGGGACGGCGAAGACCTCGCGGTTCTGCTCGACCGCGTGACGCGCCGTCGACAGCGAGCCGCTCCGGGGGGTGGCCTCGACCACCACCACGCCCAGGCTCAGGCCCGAGATGATCCGGTTCCGCTGGGTGAACAGGCCCGCCAGGGGGACCTGGCGCATGGCCATCTCGCTCAGGAGGCCCCCGCATTCGACGAGGGCGCGGGCCAGGTCCTCGTGCTCGGGGGGATAGATCGAGGCCAGCCCGTTGGCCATCACGGCGATGCTGCGCCCGCCGGCCTTGATCGCCCCTCGGTGCGCCGCCGCGTCGATCCCGCGCCAGCCCGGAGACGATCGTGAAACCGATCCGCGACAACCCGGCGGCCAGCCGCTCCGCGATCCGGGCCCCGTAAGGCGTACACCGGCGCGAGCCGATGATCGCGATGGCGAGCTGGTCGGCGCGACTCGAGCCGTCCTTTCCAGTAGATGAGACCGGGCGGATCGGGGATGTTCTGGAGCGGCGGGGGATACTTCGGATTGTCGCGCGGGATCACCTCTACACCGAGGCGCCGGCAGAGTGCCAGTTCGGCCTCGGCGTCGAATTCCTGGCGAGCCTTCGCGATCTTCTCGGCCAGCTTGGGGCCGACGTTGGCCACCTCGCGAAGCTCCGCGCGGCTCGCCGAGAGCACCCGCCCCGCCGTCCCGAAATGATCCAGCAGCGCGCGCGTCGTCTGCGGCCCGACGCCCGGGACCATCGTCAGGCCGATCAGATCGAGCAGCCGGTCATCGGGATTCGGTTCGGATTCGGTCAAGCTCAGCTCCCCTTCGAGTGGTAGGCAGTAGACAGTTGAAACCAGTACGAGCGAGTTTCCGAGGTCCGATCCGGGGTTTTCACTGCCTACTGCCCACTGCCTACTGCGGAAAGGACCGCACGGACATCAGCCTCGTCGGCGATGTCGGTCAACTCGATATGACCGATGGCGCGAGGCAGGACGAACCGTATCCTGCCGCCGCGGTTCTTCTTGTCGCGGCCCATGGCGTCGATGAGCGCGTCGGTGTCCAGTCCGGGCGCGGCCGTCGGCAGGCCGAATCGCTCGAGCAGTCCCACGAGTCGAGCCACCGCCTCGGGGCCGATCCAGCCCAGCCGATGGGCCAGCCGGCTCTCGGCGACCATGCCGACGGCCACGGCCTCCCCGTGCTGGAAGTCTCCCCCATATCCGGCGACCGACTCGATCGCATGGCCGATCGTGTGGCCGAAGTTCAGCACGGCGCGGAGCCCGGTCTCCTCGCGCTCGTCGCGGGAGACCACATCGGCCTTGAGGCGGCAGCTCCGCGCCACGATCCGCCGCAAGGCCCCGTCGTGGCGCGCCGAGGATCTCGTCGGCCCGCGATTCCAGTTCCGCGAAGAATGCGCCGTCGAGGATGACGCCATACTTGACGACCTCGGCCAGCCCGCAGCGCAGCTCGCGGTCGGGCAGGCTCGCGAGCGATTCGGTGTCGATCCAGACTCCGACCGGCTGGTGGAAGGCCCCGATGATATTCTTGGCGCCCGGATGATTGATCCCGACCTTGCCCCCGACGGAGCTGTCCACCTGCGCCAGGAGGGTCGTCGGGACCATCAGCAGCGGGAGCCCGCGCGCATAGGTCGCGGCGACGAAACCGGCGAGGTCGCCGATCACGCCGCCTCCGAGCGCCACGATGACCGTGTGGCGGTCGGCCTTGCGCGCGACCAGCTCATCATAGAGCCGAGACGCGCAGGCGAGCGACTTGCTGGCCTCCCCTGGCGGTACGATCGCGGTCTTCGTTTCGATGCCCAGCCCGGCGAAGGCGGCCTCGTATCCGCGGGAGACCGACAGGTCCGCCACGTGTGCGTCGGTGACGATCAGCGCCGACCGGCACGACCGGCCGGCCCAGCTCGCCCCGAGTGCGTCGCGTGCGAACGGGCCGAACCCGTCCAGCCGGCCGGTCAGGACCCGGACCTCGTAGGAACGCGGTCCGAGGTCGACCGGCACGCGAATCTCCGACTCTTCCGAGAGTGGCTCCATGACGACCGCCCAGCGAGATCCGCGCGAAGAGTCTCCACGACCACGATCCCATAGTCTAGCACAGGGTGATCGGCTGAAGGAGTGGGGCCCGGGACGAGCGCGCTCCCGGGCTCACAATCGGCACGAGGTTTGCCGTTTCCGTTGCGACTGGCGCCGAAGGCTGCTAGAGTAAGTCTTAGGAGAGGAGCGTCCCTCGTGTGGGTGCTCGCAACCCATACCGGGTGGCCGGCCATGAACGATCCCTTGACTTGGTCCCCCATCAGTCTGGGCCGCTGGTTCGGCACGACAGTCCGCGTCCACATCTTCCTGATCTTCTTCGTGACGTTCCGACTCTTGTGGTCGGCGGTCGTGCTGGCCTCGGAGGGCAAGCTCCCGGAGATCGGCCAGACCGCCTGCTGGCTCGGACTGCTGCTGCTGGCCCTGGCCATCCACGAGCTGGCCCATGCGGCGACGGCGTACTGGCTCGATTGCGACCAGGAAGACGTTCATCTCTGGCCGCTGGGTAACCTGGTCGGGCCGTCGTACGTCCCGCGGTCCGGCGAGCATTTCCTGGTCGCGATGGCCGGGCCGTTCATCAGCGGTGCCCTGTTCCTCGG
Source organism: uncultured Planctomycetota bacterium (assembly GCA_963777695.1). GTDB lineage: Bacteria > Planctomycetota > Planctomycetia > Isosphaerales > Isosphaeraceae > CAVZRC01. Next base: position 1,128,017 of record CAVZRC010000004.1, on the reverse strand, counting down.
CACGGCCGTCGGGCTCAACCTGCTGGCCGGCGCCCAGGTCGTCTGGAACCCGTTCGGCAACACGATCGCGAACGCCAGTGCATCCGGCGGGACCATCGGCGCGCCTGGATCCACCAGGGGACGGAGCTGGTGACCGCCCATCCGCTCGGCCGAGTCTGGATCATCGGCTGGTTCGCGTATCTGAACTGGGTCCTCTTGCTCGTCAACCTGATCCCGGCGCTCCCGTTCGACGGAGGCCGGATGCTCCGTGCCGTACTGGGTAGTACGTCGGTCGTCTCGTCGCGCGACAATCCGTATGCGTTCTACGCCGCCCGGGCCTTCGCGCTGATCCTCGGGTTCGCCGGCTTGATGCGGCTCATCGTCGGCTGGCGGAGCGACGGTCTGACGCTCATCTTCCTGGCCCTTGTCATCGAGGTCATGGTGCGCGTCGAGGCCCGACTGCTGGAAGAGGGCGGCTATTTCGACGACGGCGTCTTCGGCTACGATTTCTCCGAGGGCTATACCAGCCTCGAGGCCGGCGCCGCCAAGGTACGCCCCCATCGGGAAAGCGCCTTGAAGCGGTGGCGACGACGACGATCCGAGCTGCGCCGCGAGCGTCGGATGGCTCGCGAGATGGCCGAAGAACGGCGGATGGACGAGATCCTCGAGAAGATCCATCGCGAGGGCCGCTCGGCCCTGAGCGATGAGGAGAATCGGTTCCTCGTCCGCGTCAGCACGCGCTATCGCAATCGGACCAAGAACACGTGAGCAGTAAGCAGTGGGCAGTAGGAGTAAACAAGGCCATTCCCGATCCCAACTCGACCATGACGACGTCTCGCGGGCCTGGGTCGGAGAGGCTCCCGGTCGCTGGCCGATTTCTCGCCGCGCTGGATCGGGGTCCGATCGTCCTGGATGCTGCCACGGGCACGCGGTTGTTAGCCCGCGGTCTGGACCTTCGCTCGGACGATCCGTCGCTCTGGAACCTCACGCATCCGGCCGAGGTGCTCGACCTGCACGTCCGCGACGTGACCGCCGGATCGCGGGCCGTCTTCAGCAACACCTTCGGCGCCAACCGGTTCTGGCTGGCGAGATTCGGGCGGACGGATGCCGTCGCGGACATCAATCGCCGGGCCATTGCCCTGGCGCGAACGGCCGTCGGGGCGATCGGCTTCGTCGTCGGCGACATCGGGCCCTCGGCGGCCGAGCAAGCCGGCGCGGCGGCCGAGCAAGCGGCGGTGCTGCTCGATGCGGGCGTCGACGCGATCGTCTTCGAGACCTATCGCGCCGGCCCGCTGATCCGCGCGATCGGCGAAGTCCGGGCGGCGATCGACGTGCCGGTGCCGATCCTCGCCAGCCTCTGGGACTGGCCCGATCCACCCGCGGAGACCGCTCGGCGGCTCCTGGACCTGGGGGTCGCGGCGGTCGGGATCAATTGTCAGCCGGGCATCGAACCGGCGATCGCGCTGGCCCGTCGCCTGGATCGGGCCGTACCGTGCCCGCTCCTCATCAAGCCGAGCGGATCGGACGAGGACGGTCCGGACGCGAGCTCGACCCCGTCCGCGTTTGCCGGGGCGGTCCCCCGGCTCCTCGCGTGCAACGTCCGTCTGCTCGGTGGCTGCTGCGGCACGACCGAGGCCCATATTTCCGCCCTCGCCGGGGCGTGCTCCTTCTAGTCGCACCAGAACCGCATCGAGCGTATCGGAGTCGGTCCGTGAAAGCCACCAGACAGCCCAGGAAGACGAAGCCCCGCCGCGACCAGCTCAAGCCGGGCGAATGCCTCTGCGACCACTGCACCGGGAAGTGCTGCCGCTATTTCTCCCTGCCGATCGACAACCCGGTGACCTGGGACGATTACGACGCCATCCGCTGGTACCTGGCCCACGGCCAGACGATGATCTATGTCGAGAAAGCCCAGTGGTATCTCCTCGTGATGACGCGATGCCGGTATCTGACGGCCGAGGACCATTGCCGGATCTATCTCAACCGGCCCAAGATCTGTCGCGACTACACGACAGCGAACTGCGAGTATGACGACGAATGGTCGTTCGAGAAGCTCTTCGAGACGCCCGAACAGATATGGGAATACGCCGAGGCCATCCTTCCCCCCGGCGTCGCCGCGCATCGACCGGCCCAATGCTGCCCATCGTGACGCTGAACGGCTCGAAATCCCCACCGGAGCATTGACGGCCGGGCCGGAAGTCGGAAGATTGAGTGGACAGGCGGGAGTCGGTAAGCGTAGGCGGTCCCGGCGGGGAAGGCGAGGGTGATCTCCGATCACGACGGCGATGGCCAACCGATCCAACCATTACGAGGCGGCGTTCGAAGGGTTCATCCGATCGCTCCGCGTCCCCTGCGTGGCCGTCGACGAGGCCAAGCGTGCGATCTTCGGCGAGGAGGGGCTGAAAAACCCGGATTTCCTGCTCTACCCGCGCTTCGGCACCAACCTCGTGGTCGAGGTCAAGGGCAAGCGGAGCAAGAACGCGCGCGGCCGGCGCGACTGGGAGAACTGGGTCACGACGGACGACCTGGACGCCCTGTTGCGATGGCAGGCGATGTTCGGGCCCGGGTTCCGTGCCATCCTGGCCTTCGCCTACGCCGAGCCGATCCGGCCGTTCCCCTTGCCCCGGGATAACGGGGCCTACCAATTCCGAGGACGCGAGTATCGATTCTGGGCGGTCGGACTCGACGAGTACATCGCCCATCTCCGCTCGCGAGGGCCGTCATGGAAGGCCGTCGCGATGGCCCGACGTGCCTTCCGACGACGCGTCCGGCCCCTGCGGGAGTGGCTCCCGATGACCCACGATTCTTGCCGACGACCGACCCCTGTCAAGGAACGCGAACGATGACACGCATTCTCGCCCGATTCACCCGACGGATCGCCCCGATGCTCCTGGCCTTCGGGCTGGCACTGAGCCCGACGATGACGACGACGGCCCGTGCCCAGGAAGAAGCACCCGGAGCCGAGAAGTCCGAGGGACGCCCGCTCGACGGCGTCCTCGGCACGATCTGCCTGGTCCTGCTCGCCCTCTTCGTCGTGGGCAAGTCGGCGCGCCGGTGAGCGGTGTCACATCGCTCGAGGGAGATCGCCCCCCTCGAGCTTCGACACGATCGGCGCGATCAGCTCCTCGGGCACGAATTGCTTGAAGCGCTCGGTCCCCCCGTAGCGCACGACCTGCTTGATCAGCGAGCTGGAGACGTGCGAGTACTCGGCGTCCGCCATGAGGAATACGGTATCGATCGACGGATCGAGCCGGTGATTGGTGAGGGTCATCCCGAACTCGTACTCCATGTCGGAGAGCGTCCGGAGTCCGCGGAGGATCACCCGTGCGCCGATCCGGCGCGACGTACTGGACGGCCAACCCCTCGAACGACTCGACGGAGACATTGGGGAACCGGCTGACGACCAGTCGCGCCAGCTCGACCCGCTCCTCGATGTTGAACAGCGAAGTCTTGTTGGGATTCACGCCGATGCCGACGACGAGATGATCGAAGAGCAGGCGTCCTCGGCGGATCACATCGACATGGCCGAGCGTGATCGGGTCGAAGGTGCCGGTGAACACCGCCGTGCGATAGGGGTCCCGAGGTGTGTGCGGCCATCGCGTCCCTCAATGGATGTCCTCGAGCCCGGCGCGGAGCCGTTCGAGGTCCTCGTGATTGTTGTACACGTGCGGGCTGATCCGCAGCCGGCCTCGCCGGCACGCGACGACGATTCCCCGCGTCCGACGCAGCTCGACCGCCGCGGCGTCCGGGTCGACGCCCTCTCGCTCCAGGACGATGATCGCCGATCGGTCCGCCTCGCGAGGGGATCCGAAGACGGTCCACCCGGCGGAAGCGGCCAGCTCGCGGACGGCCTGGGCCCGGTCGAGGATCCGCCGCGAGACGGCATCGAGCCCCCACTCGTGGAACAGCTCCACGCTGGCGCCGAACGTCAGCAGTCCGGGCATGCTGAACGACCCGCCCTCCCATCGCTGGGCGTTCGGCTTGAGCCGGAGCTCGACGCGATTGGCGTTGAACGAGCCGATGACGCTATGGGATCCGACGCCGATCGTCCGGAGCCGGTCGATCCAATCACGCCTCACGTACAGGAACCCCGCGCCCTCCGGCCCGAGGAGCCACTTGTGGCCGTCGGCGGCGAGGAAGTCGATCGGCGTCCGCCTCACGTCGATTCGAAAGGGCCCGAGGCCCTGGATGGCGTCGACGAACAGCGCGACCCCTCGCGACTGGCAGAGTTCGGCGAGCGCATCCAGGTCGTTGCGGAACCCAGTGGCGAACTCGACGTGGCTGATGGCGAGGACCCGCGTCGAGCGATCGAACGCCGCGACCAGGTCCTCGAGCCAGATTCGCCCCTCGCGGCTTTCGACCTGACGGACCTCGACGCCTCGACTCGCCAGGTTCATCCACGGCAGCAGATTCGACGGGTATTCTTCGCCGACGGTCACCACGTTGTCGCCGACTCGCCAGGGATAGCCCTCGGCGATCAGGCCGATTCCCTGCGTCGTGCTGTTGATGAAGGCGATCTCGTCGCGATGGGCCTCGATCAGCCCGGCGACCCGATCCCGCGCCGCCTCCAGCCGACGCTCCTGATCCAGCCAGTTGACGACGCCATTCTGCTCCTGATCGACGGTCCAGGCGCGGAGGACCTCTCCGGAATGCCGCGGCAGGGGAGCGACCGCCGCGTGGTCGAAGTAGGCCCAGTTCCGTACCACGGGGAACTGGGCCTCTCTCACGTGATCCCAGTCGATGCCCGGGGAGCTATCCATGGGGTGTCCTGGTCGGCCTCCACGGGCACGTCGAGGTTATCGGTCTTACACCCGATCATCGGCCGGATTTTTCCGGAGCCGAGCTCATTTCGCCTCCAAGTCTAAGGGAACTCCGACCGGGTGTCGAGCGCAGCACTCGCGGGAGATTCATGCCAACGTTCGCATGTAATCGGTGAGCCGATCGAAGCTCAGGGACATGCCCTGCTTCATCCCGGTCGCGAGCGCCGCGTCGCGAGCCTCCTGCGACGGGTAGAGGACCGTGATCGTGACCGTCGTCTTGCCATCTTCCTCGGCGAGGACCAGCGTGTTGAGCGTCTCGGGCCAGTCGCCGCCCCACGACTCGGTGGTGACGAGCCGCTCCGGCGGCACGATCTCGCGATAGACGCCGCGCATCGCCATCTCGGTCTCGTCGGAATGACGCCAGACGAAGTGCCAGGCACCGCCCGGGCGGAGGTCGATCTCGCAAACGGGCATGGTCCAACCTTCCGGGCCGAGCATCCAGTGCGGCACGTGCTCGGGATTGGTCCAGGCCTCGAAGACGAGCCTGCGCGGGGCGTCGAAGACGCGCGTGACGACGATCTCCCGATCCGACAGCGTCGGAGGCGAAGCCGCCCCATCTCTACTGACCGCGTTCATGAGATTCCTCCCGTGTTTTCAGGCGTTGCAGATAATCATCCAATCGTTCGAAGTTCGCATCCCAGAAGCGTCGATAGTTCTCCGCCCATTCGGCAACTTCCTTGAGCGGCGCCGCCTCGAGCCGGCACGGACGCCACTGCGCCTCGCGCCCTCGTGCGATCAGACCGGCACGTTCGAGCACGCGGAGGTGCTTCGAGACGGCGGGTCCGCTCATCGCGAACGGCGCCGTGAGCTCCTTCACCGTGGCCGGGCCCTCGGCGAGGCGGGCGAGGATCGCCCGTCGCGTCGGGTCGGCCAGTGCGGCGAATATCGTGCTCAGGGAATCCTCGGCCATGCGTATTTATCCAACCGGTTATCTAACCGAATGGTTTTATATGCCCCCGGCGGGAGTTAGTCAAGCGGGAGGATATCCTTTTATTCGGGTGGCTTTTTCGGGCTGCCCTTCACGAGCCCGAGCCGCACCAAGCTCTCGGCGGTGGCGACGATGGATTCCTCGTTCGAGCGCGGCGCCCAGCCCAGCAGGCGCCTGGCCTTTTCGTTGGAGGCGTTCTTCGTCTTGCCGAGTTCGGGCAGGATCTGCTTCACGGCGGGGTCGAACATCGCGGCGATGCGCACCAGCCAGTCGGGCAATTGCCGGGTCGGCACCCTGCTGGCCGAGGCGCCCATGCGACGCTTCAGCACCCTGGCGATGTCGAGGATCGACAGGAAATCGCCGGCGACGGCCAGGAAGCGTTCGCCCTTGGCGGCCGGATGGGTCATGGCGAGGATGTGCAGATCGGCGACGTCGCGCACATCGACGGCGCCGAACGAAAGCCGCGGGCAGCCGGGCATGGCGCCGTCCATCAGGCGCTGCACCAGGAGGATCGAGGTCGAATAGTCGGGCCCCAGGACCGGGCCGAACACGCCGACCGGATTGACGACGGCGAGCTCGAGGTCGCCGCCTTCGCGAGCGATGAACTCCCACGCCGTGCGTTCGGCCAGGGTCTTCGATTTCACGTAGGGCAGCACGTCGGCGCCATTCGGGTCCGTCCAGCTCGTCTCGTCGAACGGCGTTTGCCGCGACGAGTGGCCGTAGCCGATCGCTGCGAATGAGGAAGTTAACACCACGCGCTTGACGCCAGCGTCGCGCGCGGCTCGCAGCACGCGGAGCGTTCCCTCTCGCGCGGGCACGATCAACTCGTCCTCGTGCCTGGGGATCTTCGGGGGAAAGGGCGACGCCACGTGCAACACGTAGTCGCAACCGGCGACGGCTTCCGACCAGCCCGCGTCGTTTTCGAGATCGGCGGCGATCAAGGACAACCGATCGCCCGGCTCGGCGCCGCCTTCCTTCAGCATGGCGAGGACTTCGCCCTCGCGCTTCAGGCTCCGCACCGTGGTCTGCACTCGATGGCCCGCGGCCAGGAGTTGCAGGATCGAATGGCTGCCGATGAAGCCCGACCCGCCGGTCACCAGAATGGTGCTCATCGCCGACTCCTCACGGAAGCTCTTTAAATGTGTACGACGTACTGTGCTCTTCGAACCTCAGTACTTCCCGAATTTGGCAGTCTTCGTCGTCGCGACCACCGCTTGCGACAGCTCATCGCACGATGCGAGACCCGGGGCGAGCTCGCGTCCGGGCCGATGTCGGCCTGTCTGAGACGTCACCGGGCGAAGGCGTGCGGAAGCGTGACCCGTGTGGGCCGCGTCGCGGTGGCGCCACGTCTTCTTGACCAGGGATGGGAGGTCCGGCTTCGCGGACTCGAATCCTTGATGGTCAGGTTGACTTGGCCTCACGGGTCTGGAATACCGAGCTGACGGCAGATCGCCCGGGCGGTCAGGTTTGGAATCTCACGGTGGCGGGGCATGGCCGACCGCCGTCCATTCGCCGGGTTCTCCCAGATGGAGTGGTCCGACCCTTCGCGGGCAAGCACGCAGCCGTGGGATCGCAGGTGCCGGATCAGGTCCCGCCGCGTCACGGTACCACCACCCCGGCAGGCCGCACCTCAACGCCCGTGCTAGCCCGCAGGTGGAGGTGGATCGGCTCCTCGATGTCCGCTTCCGGGTCGGAAAGCGACGGGTCGGGACGGGGAAGCGACTCCCCACGCTGTAGGGCGAACGCGGCCATATCCAGGAGGGCGGAGGCGAGCAGCCGCTGGGCCTCAGCCAAGTCCATCCCGCATGTGATGGCCCCCGGGAAGTCCAGGACATGGGCATGCACGCCGCCTTCGACGAACTGGTAGGCCGCCTTGTACGTGAGCATCGTAATCGCCTCGCCCTGACGGGAACTGCCACCTTCATGCTACTCAGTCGGCGGCACGACAACAACGCCCCGGTCGCCTGCCGACTCGCCTCGCTGGTTAGCCTTCGGGATGTCGGTGACGCCGGTCCAGCCACCGGATGCCCCGGCCCCGCAGGGCACCACGCCGGCGGGGAACATACCAGACGCGGGCGCCGCAGTCCTTGCAGTGAGCCAGCCATATCCGCGAAGCATACAGGTGGACATACACTCCGTCGAGATATGCGCCGCCCCAGCGCCGATAGACCCAGGCATATTGGAACCGCTCGATCCTGCGTTTGAGGCTACCGCATCTCGGACATATACGGGGTAGCGACCGCGTCATATCGAGTCATGCTTTCCGCCGGCTAATGCCTGAGATCCGCGGGGGCCGCTGAATCGCTTCGTGAGGTCGTCGCGGTCCGCAGGCGATCGGTGTCGGTCATTGCGAAATCAGTTGCTCGTAGCGATCATGAGGGCCGATCCAGAACCAGACCAAGCCCTCGGGGCGCTCCCTCGCCAGCGCACGGATACGCAGCCCAACGCGAGCGGACCAGAAATCCCCTACCTTCTTGAGACGCAACGACGGATGGCGTGGGTCGACTTGAAGCATTGCGAAGCATCGATCGGACAACTCTCGGGTCTCGGCCGGCAAGTGGCGATAATGAAACCAAAACTCCGGGGTGGCGAAGTGATTCACGGCGAGAGCGGCGTGCAGCGGCCGGCCTCGAACTCCTCGTCGGCACGGTGACCGGCGGCATCCAGACGACCGGCCAGGATGTCGGCCTCGATTCGTCTATCCCAATGTTCCGCCAGGAACTCCTCGAACCACTGCGAGAAGCGATCGAGTTCCTCGGCGGCGAGTTGGGCGACGGCGGTTTGAAGTTCTTCTACGCTCATGAATTGCACATTACCCTACCCTCTCCATCACGGGCAAGAGAGCTTCTGTTCCCGCATTTCGATTGAGGCCGAACGACCGAGGTCGCCTGCTGGGCCGGCTTTGCGGCCCGGTCAGGCGCAACGCCCCGTTCGTCACTTACGATACTCAGAGCGGTCGGGCTGCGGTGGCTCGGCGAACAGAAGTTCCGCAAGATACCACATATTACCACGCCTTAGCCGCCTTACGCCAAGCTCAGCGGACCCGGCCACGGCCCGCGAGGCGACGATGATCGAGGCAGCGCGGCCCGTGGCCGGGATCCGCTGAAGCGCCTGGTTAGGCCGGGATTGAGTGCCGGGGATGCCAACCGTGGGGACCCCAAGGCCGCCACTCACCGAACCGCGACCAGAATGCCTCCGCCACACGCACCTGAAGCTCCAGCTCCAACCCCGGCAGACCAAGGTCACGATCGACATGGTTGAACACGCCATCGGTGCCGACCTCCAGCACCACCCACTCCCCGCTCGAGCGGCAGAGCAGATCGACGCAGCCGAACGAATCCAGGAGGCCGACCGCCTCCAACGCCGCTCGCGCAGCGGCGGTCGCGGCGGCGGGGACTTGGCCGGCCGCGGCGTATCGCGCCCCGCGGGCATGCGCCACCCACGGAGAGGGCTCCACGCCGTCCGGATACCGGCGGACGACCCATCCGAACGACTGCCCGCCGGCGGCATAGGTACGATACACCTCGGGCGAGTCGAGCCGGATGAACTCCTGCACGATCAGCGGAAGCGGCCAACCGCTTGGCAGGGTCATGCCGCTAACCAGCCGACGGTGTCCAGACGCCCCGCAGCCGGTCGGGAATTTGAGGCACCACTCCCGGCCCGGCTCCGCGGAGAGCACCTGCTCGGCCTCGGCCAGCGATCCGACCAGAAAGGTCCTCGGAGTCGGGACCCCAGCGGCCGCGAACGCCGCCGCGAGCAATCGTTTGTCGGCGGCGAGTTGCATCGCGCGGTAAGGGATGAACAGTCCTTCGCACCCGGCCGGGTCGAGGCCATCGACGAGCAGGAGGTAGTTGAACTCGCGGGGCACGTCCGACACATCGAGCCACAGCGCGCGGCCGAGTTGGTCGGCGAGCCCGGCGAACGCCCAAGCCCCACCGCCACCGAGAAGGATGCAGCACGAATCCGTGTTCATCGCGCCTCGCAACCGGCAAGCCGCTGTGGTCTTACCCGGAAGATCAGCGGCCCGCCGCAGGCGGGTCCGCTGGATCGCTTCGTTCAAGTAAGCCGCTTCGCGGCAGGTCTTGCCTTGGTGGTCCGCTCGCGCGGGTGGGCAGGACTCGCCCCGAGTCCCGTCGGTTCATCAATTCACCTCGAGTCCTCGATCAGCATAGTGTCGATTGCTCCCCGGGCCAAGCCCCCAGCAATCCCTCCTCACATCCCCGTGACCGGCTCGCTCGAACGGAATGAGAAGTTATCGAAACGTTAACTGTTTATTTGATGTTGCACGTGCACGCGCGATGCTCTCGCCTGGCCAAGCTACCGGTCTTCTTGACCAGGGATTGGAGGCCCGGCTTCGCGGACTCCAATCACTTATGGTTAGGCATCACGGCATTCCCCATCTCAGGTGAGTTGCCACCCGCTCTCTCCCAACGGATGCGTCCGAGAGTCGAAAAAGGGGACTTCGTAGTCGGGCAATGCTTTAGTGAGCCGGCTCTTAGAAATTGCCCAGGCTACCTACGGAAAGTAAGGAAATGGGACTGTAACGAGCGGAAAGTGGATGCGATCCAGTCCGCCGTGATGGTATACTTTAGTCTAGAGATTGTCTTTCCGGGAAGCGCTTTGCTCTTCTTGAATGGGATTCGACGATCATGCCGCTTCACGATTGGACCGACCGGCCGGGATGGGAGGGGATGCACCATCTCTGGATCGCCGAGTTACTCAAATGGTTGAGGAGGAGGCTGCCGCCGGGGTACCGAGCTTTCATCGGTTCGGCTCCCGTCGTGGCTGTGGGAGCGCCTCCGAGGCGTCCTGACGTCGGAATCCGTCGGCGACCTGAGAGGCCGAATAACCAGGCCGTTGCCTCGGGAAACGAGAGGGATGCCGATTCGGGATTCTCACTCGCTCCTGACATCGAGCTGGCGGTATCGACTCTCGAACCCGGCGTATCCGTGTCGATTGAGAAGGAGGGACGACTGATCGCGGCCATCGAGCTGATCTCGCCTCGGAATAAGGACCGACCCGACTCCCGCGTGACCTACGTGACCCGTTATCTCGCCTACCTTCACGAATCCGTGCACCTGCTCCTGGTGGACGTGCATCGCCGGCCGATCGGATTCTCCTTTGCGGATGAGATCGCGGCGGACCTGTCGCTCAATCAGGAGCCGATGCCCGCTCCAATGGCGGTCAGTTATCGGGTCGGCGACCCTGCGGCGACCGGTGGACGATTCCTGGCGATCTGGCGACGATCGATGACGGAAGGATCGATCCTGCCCACGCTCCCACTGGCCCTGGACATGGATTCGATGGTCCCAGTCAACCTTGAGTTGACCTACAATGCGGCGGCAATCGATGCTGAAATCGAGTAATCCCATGGCGAGCCGGGTCCGCGAAATCTCAGCGCCCAGGGCGTGGCGCCTGAGGATCTCGCGGACCGAGTCGATGGGGATCGCCTCGAGCGTCCGGCCGGATCCGGTCGTCGTGGTCGCCCGGAACAGGGCGTTGTAGACGGCCTCCTCGGTCGCCTCGAGCGCCGCCTGGAAGAGCGGGGAGACCGCGTCGGTCGGGAGCATGCGGCGCGGGACCGGTCGGGTCTCGCCGGGGCGGGTCCTCAGCTCGGGCGACGTGGTGAAGGCGATGGCGTAGTCGCCGCTGCCGTTGCTGTAGGATGAGCCGGTCCGCGCCAGGCCGAAGATCGACCGGGCAGCCAGTCGCTTGAGGTCGCGAGCGTCGAGCGGGGCGTCGGTGGCCACCACGATCATGCAGGAGCCGCCGCTCAGCTCGTCGTAGGGCGATTTCTGCTGCTCGGTCGCGGCGCAGTCGCCCCCGCGTCGCGTCGGGATTGTATTCGTAGCGGCCCAGCGCCTTGCCCACCGGCGCCCCGGCGATCGTGAGCACGCCGCCGAAGTTCGTCTGGACGAGGATGCCGAGCTTGTAGCCCCCAAACCTCTCGGGCAGAACACGCGATGATGTGCCGATTCCACCTTTCCAGGCAAAGCAGGCCGTGCCCGTCCCGGCGCCGACGCAGCCCTCGGTGACCGGTCCGCCGTTGGCCTGATCGATCGCCTGCCAGATGTGCTCGCGGCGGACGTGCTGGGCGCGGATGTCGTTGAGGCCGCCGTCGTTGGTCTCGCCGACCAGCGCGTTGACGGAGCGCACCGATGCGTTGCCCTTCGCCTTGAGCGTATGCGCGACGACTGCCTCGATCGCCGTGCCGACGCTCAGCGTGTTCGTCAGGATGATGGGGGTCTCGATGGTCCCGAGTTCTTCCACCTGGGTCGAGCCGGCGAGCTTGCCGAAGGCGTTGCCGACGAAGACGGCCCCGGCGACCTTCTCCTGGAAGAGGTTGCCGCCGTGAGGCAAGATCGCCGTCACGCCGGTGCGGATATCCTCCCCCTGGCTCAGGGTGACCTGGCCGACCTTGACTCCCTCGACGTCGGTGATCGCGTTGAGCGGGCCGGGCGGGAAGACGCCCGGCTCGATGCCGAGGTCGCGCGCCCGGGGACGAGGTGGGTCCGCGGCCAGGCCGGCAGGGGCGACAATCCCCATGATCAGGACTCCGATCAGGAAGCTACCGATGAACGGTCCGTTAATGTCTGTTCGCGACACGATCTAGTCCCCTCACGCGTCAAGGCGATCCACCCTCGCCGACCCCGGCGATCGGCTCGGGACTGACGAGATTGTAGCGGATCTCCAACAGGATGCCCGTAGAATCGCGTAGGATGGTGCGGTGTTTCTAGACCCTGCCGGAGGACCTGCTGCGATGCCCTGCATCCCGATCGACGACCTCGACGACCCCCGGATCGCCGTCTACCGTTCGCTCAAGGCCACGAACCAGACGCGCGGCCTGGGCCAGTTCGTGGTCGAAGGTGAACGGCTGGTTGAGCGGATCGTGGCGAGCCGGTTCCCGGTCGTCTCGCTGATGGTCGCCGGGCGACACGAGCCGAAGCTCGCCGTGGACGTGCCGGAGGGCGTTCCCGTGTATGTCGTACCCGACGACCTCATCGACGCGATCGTCGGGTTCCCGTTTCATCGGGGCGTGCTGGCCTGCGGGGAGCGTCGGCCGTGGCCCAGCCTCGAGGAGATCGTCGCGGATCGGGGACGTCGCCTGTTCCTGGTGATCTGTCCCAAGCTGAGCAATCCGGAGAATCTCGGGGCCATCGCCCGGATCGGCGACGTGTTCGGGATCGATGCGATCGTCGCGGGACCGGAGTGTCCCGACCCGCTCTCGCGGCGGGTGCTCCGCGTCTCGATGGGGGCGGTGTTGCGGCTCCCCATCATCGTCGAAGATCGGTTGACGGATGTCGCAAGCCGACTGGGTACGGATGCCGGAGTGGAACTCCTCGCCGCCGTCGCCGATCCGGAAGCGGAATCGTTCAGGGACGTCGACCGCCCGCGTCGGCTCGGTCTGGTCCTCGGCGACGAGCACGAGGGGATCGATCCCGAGTGGCTGGGCCTGTGCCGGCGGTCCGTCACCATCCCGATGCGCCCCGGCGCCAGCTCGCTCAATGTCGCCGTGGCGGCCGGGATCTTGATCTGTCACTGGTCTTAGGCGGCACGACGCACGAAGTGGGGCACGGCCTGGGGATGCGCCATGATAACGGGGCCCCCCCGGAACGCACGTTCGGCGTGTCCGTCATGGGCTGGGGCAACCTCAGCGACCGGAGCGACGCCTGGGGCGCGTAGCCCACACGGACTTGAGTCGAGCCCCTTTATCGTTTTGTCCCCTTTTCGTCCTTTCACCCCCGTCTCCTTCCGCGATCATAACTTGGCGCGAATTCGCCTATTTAATCGTTTTATCGAATCGTTTTCATCATCACCATAATTGTCATCCGACCACTTTTCTCTCAAGGTCTCTTGCTGTTGCGTCGGGAGGACCACCGGCAAGGGCTCGGCGAGCAGGTTCCCGAGTTCGGCCGCGCGTTGATCCGCCCGCCGCTCCTGCTCCACCAGGGCGAGGCCCAGGGCTGCTATCACGATCAGCAGCATCAACGTGCTCAGGCGGAATCGCCTCATGGCATCGCCTCGCATCGGTCATGACTGCGTGTCTTTTCATCGCCCGGAGAATACCACGTCCTTTGCTGTAGATAAAGGGTTTATTTCACCCTGGGACCGAGGCACGCACGCTTGCACGCAGGGCTTGGCAGAGTCCGTGAAATGAGCTAACCTTAGCTAAATCAGGAGGTCCGAATGGAAATCGCCAACATCCACGAAGCCAAGTCCCAGCTCTCCAAGCTGATCGAGCATGCCATGAGCGGCGATGAGGTCATCATCGTCAAGGCCGGACTGCCCATGGTCCGCCTCGTTCCCGTCCACACCGACCACTCGCCACGCCTCGGCGGCCAATGGAAGGGCCGCGTGCGGATCGCCGACGATTTCGACTCCCTCCCCGCCGACATCGCCACCGCCTGCGGCATCGACTAGCCATGACGCTCTCGCTCGATACCCACGCCCTGCTCTGGTGGCTTGAAGGCCCTCAGCTCCTGTCCAATGCCGCCGGCAAGGCCATCGCCCACGGCAAGAACACCGTCTATGTCAGTGCGCGTCTATAACAAGGATACCGAGTATGGGATTTTGCCCCGCAGGGGCGATAGACGACGATGCTGGTCTCGTCGCTACAGTCTCGAAGAATTCGCTGGCATGCTATCGAAGCACAGTCCGGCCGCCTTCTTCGGTCGCAGGTCGATAGCTTCTTGAACTCCTTGCTCATATCATGGTCCCCGGTCGGAGCAGATCCTTGCCCGGCGGGAGTCTCCCGGATGTGACCGGTCGAGGCCGGACGAACCGCCTGCCGATTCGAGGGGCGAACCAGATGAGCAGCGAGGGTCAGGAAACCGGCGCGGAACGCCGGCGGCTGTCCGAAGGCGGACTCGAGGGCGGCCCCTGGAAATTGTGGGGACCGTACTTGTCCGAGCGACAGTGGGGCACCGTCCGCGAGGATTACTCGCCCGGCGGCGATTGCTGGAGGTCCTTTCCGCACGACCACGCGCGGAGTCGGGCCTATCGCTGGGGTGAGGACGGGCTGCTGGGCGTCTCCGACCAGGAGTGCCGGCTTTGCTTCGCCCTCGCCCTCTGGAACGAACGCGACCCGATCCTCAAGGAGCGGCTGTTCGGCCTCTCCAACCCCGAGGGCAATCACGGGGAGGACGTGAAAGAACTCTATTACTACCTCGACGCCACGCCGACCGCGAGCTACCTCAAGGCCCTCTACAAGTACTCGCACTCGGAGTTCCCCTATGAGGAGCTGGTTCGCGTCAACGGCAGTCGGGGTTTCCACGACCCCGAGTTCGAGATCGTCGATACCGGCGTCTTCGCAGGCGATCGCTATGCCGACGTCACCGCGGAATATGCCAAGGCGACGCCGTCCGACCTGCTCATCCGGTTGACCGTGACGAACCGGAGCGCCGAACCGGCGGTCGTCCACCTGCTGCCGACCCTGTGGTTCCGCAATACCTGGAGCTGGGGGGGCGGTTACGAGGCGGAATGGGTCACGCCGACGCTGGCGCGAGAGGGCAATGCCGTCGTGGCCGATCACACCACGCTCGGACGTTACATTCTTCATGCGGAAGGCCAGCCCGAGTGGCTGTTCACGCGGAACGAGACGAACACCGCTCGCCTGTTCGATGCACCCAACTTATCGCCCTTCGTCAAGGACGCCTTCCACGACTACATCATCGACGGGCGGGCCGATGCGGTCAACGCCGAGGGCCGCGGCACGAAGGTGGCGGCCCACTACTGCCTCGATCTCGCGGGCGGTCAGCGGGCGGTGATCCGGCTCCGGCTGCGATCGGCCGGCGAGTCCGGCCCGCCCCCGTTCGGTGCCGAGTTCGAATCGGTCTTCGCCACCAGGGTCGCGGAGGCCGACGCGTTCTATGCCGGGCTCGCCCCGGGGGCGAGCCCGGACGAGGCCCTGGTCGTGCGCCAGGCTTCCGCCGGCCTGGTCTGGACGCAGCAGTTCTACTATTATCACGTCCGCAACTGGCTGGTCGGCGACCCGGCCCAACCGGCCCCCCCGGCTCATCGCGCACATCCCAACCAGGATTGGCCGCACCTGTTCGCCCGCGACGTCCTGTCGATGCCCGACAAATGGGAGTTCCCCTGGTTCGCGGTCTGGGACACGGCGTTCCACATGGTCCCCTACGCGGCCCTCGACCCGGAGTTCGCCAAGGACCAACTGCTCCGCTTCCTCCGCGACTGGTATCAGCACCCGAGCGGGCAGGTTCCGGCCTATGAGTTCAATTTCTCCGACGTGAACCCGCCGGTCCACGCCTGGGCCTGTCGTCGCGTCTACGAGCAGACCGGGAGGCGGGACCGCCGGTTCCTGGCCCGTGCGTTCCACAAGCTGGCCCTCAACTTCACGTGGTGGGTCAACCGGAAGGACCCGACGGGCCGCCACCTCTTCTCGGGCGGCTTCCTGGGGCTGGACAACATCGGCGTCTTCGACCGATCGAGTCCGCTCCCCACCGGCGGCCACCTCGAGCAGGCCGACGGGACCGCCTGGATGGCCTTCTTCTGCGCCGAGATGCTGATGATGGCCCTCGAGCTGGCCCGCTACGACCCGGCCTACGAGGACATGGCCAGCAAGTTCTTCGAGCACTACGTCGCGATCATCGACGCCATCAACACCATCGACGGGACCGGGCTCTGGGACGAACAGGACGGGTTCTACTACGACCACTTGCACCTCGCGGGCCGGATGATCCCGCTCCGCCTGCGGTCGATGGTCGGGCTGATCCCGCTGTTCGCCGTCGAGGTGCTGTCCCGCGAAGTGCTCGAAAGTGCGCCGGAGTTCCGCCGTCGCCTGGGCTGGTTCGTCCGGCATCGCGCCGATGTCCTGGGACACCTCGACTTGCCCGGCGCGGCGGACGCGCTGGACCGGCCGACCTACTTGCTCTCGATACCGTCGCGGCAACGGCTCGAACGCCTGGTCCGGTATATCTTCGATGAAGGGGAATTCCTGTCGCCCTTCGGCGTGCGGTCGCTGTCCCGCATCCATCGGGATCAGCCTTTCGTGTACCGGGATGGGCCGGGAGAATACCGGGTCGACTATGTCCCCGGCGAGGCCGACAGCAGCTTGTTCGGCGGCAACTCGAACTGGCGTGGCCCGGTCTGGTTCCCCGTGAACTTCCTGCTGATCGAGGCGCTGCGGCGGTACCACGCTCATTACGGCGACGCGTTCCGGGTGGAGTGCCCGACCGGCTCGGGGCGCCTGCGAACGCTGGGCGAGGCCGCGGACGAGATCGCCGCCCGGTTGTCGCGGATCTTCCTGGCGGACTCGGCGGGCCGTCGGCCGTGTCACGGCCAAGACGAGAAGTACGTCGATGATCCGTCCTGGCGCGATTTGATCCTGTTTTATGAATATTTCCACGGCGATACCGGTCGGGGCTGCGGGGCGAGCCACCAGACGGGCTGGACGGCGCTGGTCTCCACCTTGTTGTGCGACAGGAGCCATCGATGAATCGGGTCATCCAGGGCGGATTCTGGATCGGCATGTACTTGCTCTCGATCCTGACACCGTTGTTCATCCTGTTGATCGGCCCCGCACCGCAGGATCGCGGCTTCTGGACGGACTTCTCGGTGGCGATCGGGTTCGCGGCCCTGTCCATCATGGGCATGCAATTCCTGCTCACCGCCCGATTCCGCCATCTCGCGGCGCCTTACGGCCTGGACATCATGTATCACTTCCACCGGCAGATCTCCTGGGTGGCGATCGTGCTCTTGGTGGCGCACCCCCTCATCATCTTCTGGGAACGCCCCGAGATGTGGCGATTATTGAACGTCCTCGAGGCGCCCTGGCGCGCGCAATGCGCCGTCGGTTCGGTCGTCGCGCTGGCCGCGATGGTCGGCACGTCGGTCTGGCGGCGGCGATTGGGCCTGGAGTACGAGGCCTGGCGGGTGCTCCACGGCGTCCTGGCCGTGCTGGCGGTCGGCCTGGCGATGGCCCACGTCGTGATGTGGGGCAACTACATCGGCGCGCCGTGGAAGCTGGCGTTCTGGGTCCTGCTTGTGACGTTCTGGATCGGCTCACTCGCCTACGTCCGCGTGTGGAAGCCCCTGGTGATGCTGCGCCGCCCGTATCGGATCGCCGCGGTGCAACCCGAGGGCGGTGACGCATGGACCCTCGCCTTCGAACCGGAAGGCCACGCGGGATTCCGGTTCCAGCCCGGCCAGTTCGCCTGGTTATCGCTCTGGAACGGGCCGTACGGCATGCGGGAGCACCCGTTCTCGTTCTCGTCGAGCGCCGAGCACGACGGACCGGTGACGATGACGATCAAGGAGCTGGGCGATTTCACCTCCACGATCAAGGACGTCCAAGTGGGCCAGCGGGCCTACCTGGACGGCCCGTATGGCGCGTTCAGCGTCGACCGCAACCGCTCGCCCGGGTACGTCTTCCTCGCCGTCGGCGTCGGGATCACGCCGATGATGAGCATGTTGCGCACCCTGGCCGACCGCGGCAACGATCAGTCGTTACTCCTCATCTACGGCAGCAAGACCTGGGAAGATGTGATCTTCCGCGAGGAGCTGGAGACGTTGAAACCGCGCCTCAATCTGAGCATTGTGCATGTGATCAGCGAGCCGCCGGAAGGTTGGCAGGGGGAGCGTGGCCGCATCACGAAGCCGATGCTCGAGCGCCTCCTCCCGCGCGACCGCAACAGCCGGGACTATTTCATCTGCGGGCCCGATGCGATGATGGACGCGGTCGAACAGGCCCTGACCGAACTGGGCGTGTCGCTGGCCTATATCCATTCCGAACGTTACAACTTCGTCTAGGAGCGCAACCATGCGACGGCTCTATGCCGATAAGCTCGTGGTGATCACGGCCCTGCTGATCGTCCTGTTCTCGGCGTTCTTCGCGATGCTGCAATCGCAACAATCCGTCGTCCGTTAGAACGGTTCACGATTGTATTGCGTACGTGGCGGTGTCTTGCTTCAGCCGGAAATGGAGAGACGCCCCAGCCGAGTTATATTACAACTCGGGAGGAGTCTCACCATTCGAAAGCCCCGCAAGAACGATATGCCTGTCGAGAAGGTCGGGAGGAGTCGGCATGATGGACATCAGCCAGCGAAAGGAGCAGTTCAGCATCGCTTACGTCCGGGCGGTCGCGTCCGTAGCGGGGTTCTCGATTTCGACTCCCGGGGTGGACGATGACAGTGTGGACATGACCCTTTCCGGCCGGATCGTCGAGGGTGTTCCGTCTCGGCCCAAGGTCGACCTGCAGCTCAAGTGTACGTCCGAAGACGTGCTCCGGGAACGGGAGCTTGTTTACCCGCTGAAACGGAAGAATTATGATGAACTAAGGCTCACCGGAATCCACGTGCCTCGTCTCCTGGTCGTCGTCCACGTACCGGAGTCGGATGAGGAATGGTTGCGACACACCGAGGATGAGCTGGCCATGCGGCGGTGTGGCTATTGGGCCACTCTGCTCGGCGAACCGGAGACGAACAATACGAGGAGTATCAGGGTCCGCACGCCCCGCGTCAACGTATTCGATGTCGCGGGACTTCGCAGTCTGATGGGCAGGGCCGCCCGCAAGGAGCCGCTATGACTTCCACCCTCAAACTGCCGCGAGAACAGGTCGAGGCGCTCCGCCCCCGCGACGTCCAACTTTACCTCGTCAGCCGAGGCTGGATTGTTGACCCGGCCGAGTCGTCGCCCGCCGCGACCCTATTTCGCCAACCGGATCTCGGGGACGCTGAAGCCCTCCTGCCGCTCCGGCGAGACTTCGGGGACTACACGGTCCGGATGGCGGAGCTGGTCCAGGCACTCGCCGTCGTCGAGAGTCGACCGCTCTTCGAGGTGCTGAACGAACTGTCCGGGCCGCCGAGCGACGTGCTGCGGCTCCGCGTCGCGGCCCCCGATGCGACCCTGGGGAACCTGCCGCTGGATGAGGGACTTCGACTTTTCCGGGGCGGTCGCGACATGCTGCTCTCCGCCGCGTGCAGCACGGTCCGGCCCCAGGCGTTCCACCCGGAAATGTCGTTGAGACAGCCGGACGAATTCATCAAGAATTGCCGGCTGGGCCAGACCGAGCGCGGGAGTTTCGTCGCCACGATCATCACCCCGGTCCCGCCCTCGCTGAGACAGGCGGCCCTGCCGGGCGACGAGGCGTTCGAGGATGTGCTCGAGCCATTCGCCCGACGGGTCACGACCCGGCTGATGGGCAGCCTGGGGGTCGTGGATGACGCGGTCCGGGCCGCGCGCCTCGACCCGATCCTCGGCGGCGTCGAGAATGGGGTGAGCGCCAAACTGTGCGATGCCATGGTCGCGATGCGGCCCGAGGGGGACCAGTCCCGCCTGGACATCGCCATGAGCTGGTCGCGGAGCCGGGACCGCATCCCCGATCATGTGCCCAAGGTCGTCACCTTCGCGCGGTCGGATTTCGAGATCATCAAGGAGGCCGGCCGCTTGCTCCGCGAGCGGGCCACGCCCCGTCGGGAACGATTCGTGGGGAAAGTCCACGCCCTCCAGTCCGACATCCCATCGCTATTCGACGACCTCATCGGTAAGATCATCATCCGCGCGATGGTCGGCGGCCGGCCGGCTCGCGTCAAGGTCGTCCTCCGCCGCGACGATTACAGGCGCGCCTGCGATGCCCATCGCGATGAGAAGCGCGTCGCCGTCACCGGGATCATCCACCACGACATCAAGATCCGGGTCTACGAGCTATCGGAAGCCCAGGACTTCCGGGTCCTCGATGAGGAGTAATCCAGGGATTATTGGTGAACTCCGTTCTTACGAGCCCGGATGAGCCAGTGAGCGCATGCACTCGCTGGCGCAGTCGGGCTCGTATGTGAATTCCTGGCTCGCCGTGGTGATATGGTCATCACTGCCGAGCGGTCACTTCGCCGACTTCTCCTCGACGAGCGGGGGCTCGTCGAAGCGGAGCTCTCCGCGGAACGGCACGCCGATCATCTCGTGGAACTTCGCCTCCTGCTCGTCGGTCAGCAGCTCGAGGAGCCGCTTCTTGCACTCCGCGTTCAGCTTGCGCAACTCGGCATGGCGGTCGCGGCGGGTGGTCGAGTGGAGGAGCTCTTCCATCTCCTTGCGGGCGACCTCCTGGTATTTCGCGGCCTTTTTCTTCTGTTCGTCGGTCAGGTTGAGCGCCGCGGCGATGTCGGGCCGCTTGATCCAGAGGAGGCCGGCGACCTGGAGTGTGATCTGATCGAGCCGCTTGTGCTGGGCCGGCGTGAGCACCACCTCGAGGAACTTCTCGTCCTGCTTGGTCAGCTCCTCATACTTCCGGTCGCGCTCCTTGGCGTCGGCCAGCTCCTCGATCTCCAGGGCCTTCCGCCATTGTTCCTCGGTGAACTCATGAATCATCCTCGCTTCGCGATGGGTGAGCTTCAGGTCGTCCCTGACATCCTTGTGTCTCAGGAGCACGAGCTCGATGGCTCCTTCCTCCGGGACGGGCTTCTCCTTGTCATCCGCGGCACGAGCGGGCATGCACCAAGCGATCAGCGTGGCCAGGACCAGGGTCCACATCCGAGCATTACGCATCATCATCCTCCTCACGACAGGGAGACTGAAGGGCGGACGTTTCACAGCCGTCGCCATTATGGAGCGTCGAGCACCTTCGGCGGAAGCCAGGGGTCGGGGGTTGCGATCCCATGGCTCTCGGTGACTATTATTGAGCGACGAGCCGCACCAGAGGAAGCGGCAATTCCGATACCACGATCGTGTCGAAGCACGGATCTTGGCGTCGTGCTTGCTTGGCCTCGGGAGCGCCGGGAGACGTCGTCGAGATCGCGGCGCGGTCGAAATCAGGCATGATCGCCGGATCGGTCTGCATTGTGCTTGCACTTGGAGCTCACCAGGGGATTCGGCGGTCCCGCTGTGGGAACGGCCAGTCGATCCTCGGAAGGCCCGTCGACGAAAGGGGGGAACAGCGTGATTGAACAGCAACGGATTCCCGACAAGCAGTGGAGTCGGATCATCGCCAGGGCCTGGGCCGACGACACATTCCGAGACCGCCTGTTGGCCGATCCTAAGTCGGTCTTGCTCGAACAGGGCTTCGAGACGACACGCGACGTCTCTGTGAGCCTGGCCGAGACCTGCGAGATGGAGAGCACCGACGAGGTTCTCTATCTTGCCCTGCCGCCCAGACCCGAAGAGCTCTCGGAAGAAGAGTTGCTCCCGGTGGGTGTGGCCTATTGCTACTCGGGCGGGTGCCATCGCTGTGGCCGTTGCGGCTGCGGCTGCGGCCGATGCGGTGGATGCGGCGTCTGCGGGCTTTGCGGGACCGCTTGACGGAACGGACAAAGATGTGATGGCCCGGATCCGGGGGTGGCCGAGGTCGTTTTCCAAGTCCTCGACCACCTGACATCTACATACGAGACGGGCGAGCCCACTCGGAGTCGGCGAACTGATGCTGGAGCGTCCACGATTCAAGCCGCATCTGCGCGTGGAGGTCGTTCCCGGCGAGGGGGCGTTCGTCCTCTCCGGCGGGAGCCAGACGCTCTTGCGAGGTCGGCTGTATGAACGGGTGTCGCCGTATATCGGCGGCGGCCGATCCGCGGACGACGTCTGCGACGAGCTCGAGGGTCAGGTTTCTCCGGCCGAAATCTATTACGTGATCGGGCAGCTCGAGACCAAGGGCTACCTGTGCGAGCAGGAGCCGATCGTCCCGGATCACGAGGCCGCATGGTGGTGGGCGCAGGGCGTCGATCCGCGTGAGGCGGTCCGTCGACTGTCGGAAAATCCGGTCCGCGTGACGGGCCATGGAATCGAGGCGGGACCTTTCCGCGCGATGCTCCAGGCCATGGGGATCCGGCTTGAGGACGGGTCGGCAGGATCGGGGCTTCGCGTCGTGCTCGTCGACGGCTATCGGCGCGCGGAGCTTGCCGGCCACAACGCGGATGCCCTGCGCGACGGCCATCCCTGGCTCCTGGCCCGACCGGTTGGCCGGCAGATCTGGATCGGTCCGCTGTTTCGGCCCGTTACCACGGCGTGCTGGGAGTGCCTGGCCCAGCGACTCCGGATGAATTCGCCCGTCGCGACCTATCTCGCGGGCCGGAATGGACATCCCGGCGCGACCGCCGATGACATCGCCGCATCGCCGGCCACGATCCAGGCCGCGATGGGACTCGCTGCCAACGCTGTCGCGAACTGGATCGTACTCGGCGAGCTACCGGCGCTGGAAGGAAAGGTCCAGACGCTCGACCTGACTTCCTGGAAGACGGAGACGCACACCCTGGTCCGGCTGCCATACTGCCCGGCCTGCGGGGATCGTTCGGGTGTCCGAGAGGATAGGGCGGCCCGGCCGATCGTGCTGGAGAGTCGCCTCAAGGCGGTCAACCGAGACAACGGGTACCGCGTGGTCCTGCCCGAGGTCACGCTCCAGCGGTATGGGCATCACGTCAGCCCGATCACCGGCGCGGTCTCCATGCTCGAACGGGTCGGGCCGGCCGCGGGCGAGGGAACGGGATCGGCCCACGATGGCGCGGGGCCGATGCATGTGTACGTCGCCGGACATAACCTCGCCCGGCGACACCATAGCCTCGCACACTTGCGCAGCGATCTGCGCAACATGAGCTCGGGGAAGGGTGCCACCGACTCGCAGGCGAGGGCCAGCGGGCTCTGCGAGGGGCTGGAGCGCTATTCCGGCGTCTTCCGGGGCGATGAGGTCCGTCGACGGGCCAGCGGGCGGGGGCTCGGTGATGCGGCGGTCCCGCTCAACGGTTGTCTCCAGTTCAGCGATCGCCAGTTCCGCGAGCGCGACGCCTGGAATGCCCGGAAGTCGCACTATCACTTCGTCCCGGTGCCGCTGGACCCCGACGCGGAGATCGACTGGACGCCGGTCTGGTCGCTGTCGCGACGCGAGTCGCGTTATCTGCCCACGGCCTTCTGCTACTTCAACGCGCCCCAGCCGGACGGCGAGCCCTTCTGCATCGGCGACTCCAACGGCAACGCGGCCGGGAATACCCTCGAGGAGGCCGTCCTCCAGGGCTTCCTCGAGCTGGTGGAACGCGACGCCGTCGCGATGTGGTGGTATAACCGCATCAGCCGCCCCGAGGTCGACGTCGAGAGCTTCGCCGACCCGTATCTCGACCGGGTCCGCACCTATCTGCACGAACATGGTCGCGAAATGTGGGTGATCGACCTCACGTCGGACCTGGAGATACCCGTATTCGCGGCCATTTCTCGCGAGGTCGATGGCGGGGAAGAGCGGATCATGCCGGGGTTCGGCGCCCATCTCGATCCGCATGTCGCGCTGGTGCGGGCCGTGACCGAGATGAACCAGATGCTTTCGAACCTGCCCGAGAAGACCGGCCAGCACGGGGCGAAAGAATCCATCGAGGATCGGGAGACGCTCGATTGGCTCCGATCGGCGACCGTGGCCAACCAGCCGTATCTGCTCCCAGACCCCGACGCGGGACGTCGGGGTGCCTCGTCGTATCCGCGGTCGTGGTCCAACGAAGTCGCCGAGGACGTCCGGTCGTGCCAGGCGCTGGTCGAAGGGCAGGGGATGGAAATGATGGTCCTGGACCAGACGCGCCCCGAGATCGGGCTGC
Source organism: uncultured Planctomycetota bacterium (assembly GCA_963777695.1). Taxonomy (GTDB): domain Bacteria; phylum Planctomycetota; class Planctomycetia; order Isosphaerales; family Isosphaeraceae; genus CAVZRC01. The sequence continues at coordinate 1,103,780 of CAVZRC010000004.1, read as the reverse complement.
CGGTGGTCAAGGTCATCGTGCCGGGCCTGCGTCATTTCTGGGCGCGATACGCACCGGGCCGGCTGTATGACGTGCCGGTGCGGCTCGGCTGGCTATCCGTTCCGACGCCCGAGGAAGGGCTGAATCCGATCCCCATGTTCCTTTGAGACTGCCAGGAGATCGTCCTTCTTTGGTCGCGTCGCTGCTGCTTTCGTGGCGAGATGGTGTCTCGATCGTTCCTGCCGAAGACGGCCGGGTGTGCGTCGAGGGTGCCGGCTCGCGGGTCCTGATGCAGCCCGGACCGGGTGTCGCGGATGCACTCGGCCGTCTGGCCCCTCCGGGCGCGGACGAGGATCTGCTGGCGGACCTCGTACTTGCCGCCGGCCCCAAGGCGCTCGCCGGCTGGTTCTATACGTTACAAAACCTGGGCGGTCGCGGATTGGTTTGCCGCTCGGTATGGGCGTCCGGATGTCGCCTCGCGAGCCTGGTGGGCGTCTCGCCCTCGTTCGTGATGGACGAAACGGCAGGCTCGCCCGAGACTTGTTATCGGCTCTCGAGATTCGCCTACTTGCGCCGCGATGGCGATACGATGGTCCTGGAATCACCGATGGCCCATGGCCGGGTCGTGCTCCACGATCCCCGGGTGGCCGCCGTGGTCTCGGCCCTCGCCGGCCCGTCGACGGCACAGTCCCTGGGCGACCGGGTGGTCGATCTCGCGGACGATGCGATCCACCTATTGTTGCGCCTGCTGGTCGCGAGCCGGATGGTCGAGGACGCCGGTACGGGACTCGCGAGTGCGGATGGCGGGCCGGTGGTTTCCTCGGGCGATGCCTGGGAGTTTCACGATCTGCTGTTCCATGCCCGGAGTCGTCGAGGGCGGTGCGACGCTCCGTCCGGCGCCACGTATCGGCTGGTCGGCTGGATGGAGATGCCACCGGCCGTGAAGCCGGCGCCGGCCGGAGAGCTCTACCGGTTGTTCCGCCCGGATCTCGATCGGCTCTCGGCGGAGGATCCGCCGCTGTCCCGCGTCTTGGAGGACCGCCGATCCATCCGGGAGTATAATCCCAGGCCGGTCTCGGCCCGGCAGCTCGGCGAGTTCCTGTATCGGGTCGCCCGGATCCGTGACGAGCAGGAGGTCGAGATCCAGACGCCGCACGGCCCATTGCCGATGGCGATCGCTACGCGACCTTATCCCTCCGGAGGCGCCCTCTACGAGCTGGAATTCTACGCCGCCATCGCCGACTGCGACGGGCTCGACTCCGGGCTGTATTACTACGAGCCCCGAGGACACGGCCTTATCCGCATCGTCGGCCCGTCGGCCGAGCTCGACGGCCTGCTCCGGGATGCCGCGGATTCGGCGGGGATCCCCGCCGAGACCGTCCAGGTGCTGCTCGTCCTGACGGCACGGGTCCCTCGGATCGCGTGGAAGTATGCCTCGATCGCCTATGCCCTGATCCTGAAGCACGTCGGCGTGGCCTATCAGACCATGTACCTGGCGGCGACCGCGATGGGACTCGCACCGTGTGCTCTGGGCTGCGGCGATTCCGACGCATTCGCGCGGGCCGCCGGCAACGACTACTACGCGGAGACCTCGGTCGGCGAATTCTTGCTCGGGAGCCGACGCGATCCGGACGGACCGACGCCGTCGGGGTGAGTCGAGGAGCGAGGGAGACCGACCCGCGCTCGATAGGCTCTCACTCGGTCGGCTCATCCTCGGCCTTCGCATGGGGCGGTCGGGCGACCACGCCCAGCCGTTTCCGGGTGAGTTGCATCTTGAGCTCGATCGAGCGGACCGTGCAGTTGAGCTGGCGGGCGATGTCGGCATTGGTGAAGCCCTCGACCTTCCAGACGACGATCTGTCGGAGGTTCTCGGGCAGTCCCTGGAGGAGGCGATCGAGTTCCTCGAGCACGATCAGCCGCTCTTCGGGATCGACCTGGGCGCGGTCGACATGGTCGAGCATCCAGAGCGGGAAGAGCGTCGTACTCGGGGAGTTCTCGCGCCGGATGTCGCGGCGGGCCGCGTAGTTCCGATTGGCGATGTTGACGACCTTGCAGAGGGTGATCCGGACCAGGAGCCGCCACAACTCCTCGCGGCTGGCTGGCGACGCGTTGCCCTCGCGCTGGCCGACGCAGAAGCTGGCGTACATGCTCTGGAGGACATCCTGTTCGTCCTCCCGGCGGCGGATGCGGTTGTCGAGGTGCTTGCGCCAGGGCCTGGAGCCGCGCCGCGAAGCGATCCCAGATGATCTGCGCCGCCTCGTTCTGCGCGTGGACGTCCGGAGAGCGCAGGTTCCGGATGCAAATGGTCAGCGATCCGATCGTACTCATCTGAACCCCCGTCAAGCTGAGGTGATCACCCGGGGTCGAAGATATGTCTCGAGCCTGAGGGCCCGCCGAAATCCGACCGGGATCGAATTGCGTTCGAACTTTCCGGTCGCCAGCGATTATACTCACGATCGGTGTGATCGCGGTCAAGTAACTGGATCTTCCATTTCGAAAGGAAACGGGAGGGGATTCGGAGGATCCGCCGGAACCTTGATCGCTTTCATAGAATATTCGGAGAAAATGAATCGGGCGACTTTCCGGAGGTCGGCCGGTCGGAGCGGTGGCCGACCGGCCGTGACCAGGGCGAGACGGCCGGAACGACCGGGACCTTGCCGACATGAGACTCATTTTCTGCTAGAATCGCGCCCGGTGGACCGGTCGTGAGCTGACCTCGGCCACGGAGGCGCGACGAAAGCGCGTAGAACGCCATGACGACTCCGCAGACGATTGTCCCGACGATCCAGATCCTCAGCGGGCCATTTACTGGCCGGTTGTATACGCTCGAGCGTGACTTCACGATCATCGGTCGCAACCCGGAATGCGACGTGGTCTTGCAGCCGAAGTCCGTGTCGCGGAAGCATGCGGCGATTGTCCGCCATCGCGGCGGCTTCCAGCTCAAGGACCTGGGCAGCACCCGCGGCACCTATGTCAACGGCCAGAAGGTGACGCAGCCGGTCGTGCTCCAGGAGGGCCAGACGATCCAGATCGGCGAGGTGCTGCTGAGCTTCAGCAGCCGCTTTGTGCAGATTCAGGACGGGGACGAGGAGCAGTCGACGGTCTACGCGGCGATCGACCTGCTGAACCAGAGCGATAAGTTCTCGCCGCTGGTCAAGCCCGAGGCCAAACTGCGGGCGCTTCGGCTGATCACCGAGGAGTTGGGGAGTACGCTGGCCCTCAACGAGATGCTCGACCGGATCTTCAATTCGCTGTTCGAGATCTTCCCGAGGGCCGAGCGGGGATTCGTGCTAATCCGGGAGCCGGGGAGCACCACGCTGGTGCCGGAGGTGATCCGGTCGCGGACCGGGCCGGCCGGCGAGCTGTCGATCAGCAAGACGGTCCTCAACCGGGTGCTGAACGACGGCCAGGCGATCCTGTCGAAGGACCTGTCCAAGGAGTTCCCCGAGAGCGAGAGCATGTCGGAGAGCCAGATCCGCTCGCTGATGTGCGTGCCTCTGATGGGGCAGGATCGCAAGCCCGTCGGGATCATGCAGATCGACACTCGCGACGGGCGGGGCCGTTTCGAGCAGGACGACCTCGACCTCCTGGTGGCCGTCGCCGGGCAGATCAGCGTGGCCGTGCAGAACGCGCAGTTGCACAAGGTCCTGGTCCGCCAGCGCGAGATGGAGCAGGAACTCTTGTTCGCCCGGCAGGTGATGCAGGCGCTGCTGCCGGATCGGCCCGCGTCGGTGCCGGGCTACGAGTTCTGGGCGTATTACGAGCCGGCCCGGCACGTGGGCGGCGATTATTATGGTTTCTTCCCGCTCGGGCTGCCCGTGCCGGCGCAGGCGGGCGCTGCGCCAGCCGATGGGCGATCGCCGTGGGGGATGTTGTCGGCAAGGGGATGCCCGCCGCACTAATGACCGCGAAGCTCTCGGCCGAGGTCCGGTTGTTCCTCCAGGGCGATCACGATCCGGCGTGGGTCGTCAGCCAGCTCAACCATCAGTTCGACGACGGCGGCGTGCTGGACCTGTACATCACCTTCCTGCTGGTCGTGCTCGACGTCGAGCGTCATCACCTGACCGTCGTCAACGCCGGCCATCCCTGCCCGATGATCCGTCGCCGCGACGGGCAGCTCGAGGAACTGGGCCGGACCGCCTCCGGGCTGCCGCTGGCCGTCATGCCCGATTATCCCTACGAGATCGCCGAGGCGACGCTCGAGCCGGGCGAGACGGTGATCCTCTATACCGACGGCGTCACCGACGCCATGAATCCCGCCGGCGATCGGTTCGGCGAACATCGCCTCCGGCAGGCCCTCGCCGTCGCCGGACGCGGGGCCGCCGCGGCCGGCGATCCGATCGTCAAGGCCGTGCAAGGATTCGTCGCGGACCGGCCCCAGTTCGATGATATCACCCTGGTTTGCCTGGCGCGGGACTGAGGGTCTGGGAATCAATCAATTCCAGATGACCGATTGCGAATTGTAAATGAATCCGGTTCGCGCGGGTCTCCGACCCCGCTGTGGACTCGACCGAAGGTCTCCCGGTACGGTGCGGGCCGGGCACGCCCGCACTCGGCGCCTGGCGGTGGATCGTGAGACCTCCGGTCAGGCACTCGGGCGGGGTCAGAGACCCGCGCCCAACATCGGATCCCCGATGGGTTCACGGCCGATCGCCGTCAGCCGCCGGGCTTCTGCGGGTGGACCCGGATGTTGTGATCCGACTTGAAGGCATGAGTCGGCTGCACCCAGGTTTTCGGCATGTGGCAGGCGATGCACCCTTTAGCCGGGTTGATCGGACAGGGAGTCTTGCCGGAGCCGTGGCAACTCAAGCACCTGGACTCATAGAATGCCGGGTCGGTCTCGGCGTTCTTGTGCGGGTCGTGACAGGTCGCGCAATGGAGTGCCTCGCCGCTCTCGGTGTAGCACCGGCTGCGAGACATCGTGATCGACTGGAATCGGAGCCAGGCGGGATCGTCGACGGCACCGGTGACGTTCTCGACATGGGCGAGGCCATGACAGCGCGCGCAAACGCCGTTGATCACCCTGGCCCCGGCGTTCTTGGGAGCGACGATCGCCGGATCATCGAGATGGCCCTCACGCGCCAGGACGTGGTTGCCGCCGGGGCCGTGGCAGGCTTCGCAGCCGATGGCATGGTCGGCCGACTCCGGCCCGGCCTGGGCTTCGATGGAGTGGAAGTTGGTGGTGTGGCAACCAAGACATCGACGCTCGCCGTCGCCGGATATCAGAGCGTTGCCGAGGAAATCAATGGGTTCCTTGGGATGGGGTGGCACGCCGCTGGTCAGGTCCAAACCCGAGCCCCTGGGCGAATGATAGGAGGACATCCGGAGCATTCGCGGTTGGCCTCGATCATCGGGCCCGACGAGCGTCACGTAACGATCGGGCGACCCGAACGCATACCGTGCCACCGCACGGTAGACCTGGTCGCCGACCCGGGTCTCGACCCGGATGCCGTCCTCGCCCGGCTCGAAGGTCTGCGAGACCCCGGGATCCGCCGGGTCGGTCACGCGATGATCGGGAAAGGAAAGGGCTCCGGGATCGCGCGGGCGGGAGAACGTCGAGGCGTGGTGGCCAGCGAGCACCGACTGGTAGATCTCGGGATGGCACGAGCCGCACTTCGCCGCGCCGACGTGAGGGGCCGGCTCGGGCTCGAGCGGCCATCGGTCCCGGTAGTCCCCGGCATGCTTGAGCGCGTCGGCGGCCGACTCCCTCGTGCGCTCCTGGAGGAAGCAACGGCTGAGCAGCCATGCGGATTCGGGGTCGGAGCCGGATGACGACGGGATCATCCGTCGCGCCTCGGCGGGTTGGCCCGACTTGAGCAAGGAACGCACCAGGAGCATGCGGAGCGGCCCGACCGGCTGAGGCGCGGCCGCTTTGCCCTCCGGATCGAGCCGGAAGGCACGACTCAGGGCGCGCGCCGCCCCGGCCGGATCATGGTGCGCGGCCAGGCAGGTCCCCAGCAGCAACTGCCCGCGGACTTCCCATCCCGGCTCGCGGACGAGCCGCTCGGCGATCTCCTCGGCCGCCGCCGGCCTGTCCCTCCGGAAATAGACCTGCGCCAGTTCGTCGAGCGTCTCCAGCCGATCGGGATCGGCCGTCCGCGACGCCTCCAGCGCCTTCAGGGCCAGCTCGTCCCGGCCGGTTCGACTCAAGGCGAGGCCCAGCAGGAAATAGTCCTCGGCCGACATCAGCCGCAACTCGAGCCGGGAATAGATCGCGATCGCCGGTTGATGCCGACCCTGGCGGGCCATCGCCCTGGCCGCTAGTCGCAGGGCCTCCTCATCGTTGGGAGCCTCCTTCAACCGCTGCCGCGCCAGGGAGGCGGACCGGTCCCATTCGCCCTGGGAATATGCCGTGTGGGCCTGGGGGACGAGCCCCGAGGTGCGTCGGCCCTGCCAGCCCCAGAGGGCCGCGCCACCAGCGACCAAGGCCGCGATGGCTCCCATGAGCCACCAGACGCTTCGGCTTCTCGGATGTACCGCCATGAGTGAGGCTGCTCCGGGATGGGGGGGCAGGAGGGACGGATCCGCGATCGGCCGGGAATCACGTCAGCCGGCCGGAACGGGTGCCGGTTTCCGCGTCCCGCCTCCGGCCGCCAGCCCGGCCACGAGGGCCGTGCCGACCGCGACGCAAAGATAGATGAGCATGCGCGGGAGCCATTCGGTGGAGATCGGGTCGTAGGTGCGCATCAGGGGGAAGGCCAGCGAGTTAGCGGTCTCGAAGGCGACGGTGCCGACCAGCGCGCCGAACATCCCGCCGAAGAGGGAGCCGCCCAGCGCCGACCGATCCACCAGCCCCAGTCCCAGACCGACACCCGCCGCGGCGCCCAGCCCGGCGAAGATCGCCGCGTGGGTGAAGAAGAGGATCATCAACCCCTGTTCGGGGTCGAAGTATTGATAGAAAAGAGGGACGACGGAGTAAGACAGTCCCCCACCGACGACCGAGCCGGCGATGCCGCCACCGACCGCACCCACGATCGCGGCCTTGCCGGATCCGGCCGTCAATCCTCCCGCCAGGCCAAGGCAGACCCCCAGCGCGAGCCCGAGGAGGCCGAACGAGGCCGCCGCCTTCTTCCGTTCGACGACATGGGCCGCGTCGCCATGGATGCGGGCCGAGACATTCTGTTTCTCGTAGCCGCTGATCTTCTTGTAGTTCTCCGGGTAGATGATCTCGTCCTCGATCCGGAATCGGTCGAACATCGCCTCGCCTCCCGCCCAGGAGACCAGGCCGGCGACCAAGCCGGCCCCAACCGTCATCAACCACAGGGGAAGGCGGAGTTTTCGGCTCGGGGGGATTGACCCCAGGGGACTGGTCCCCTCCGATCCCACCAATGGACTTGGCGTCGGCATGGAGATGTCGTTCGGTTGCATCGCGTCGGTGTCCATGGAAGGCCCTCGTCGCTCGACAACGGGAGGAGGACAATCCCCCGAGGCCCCGGCAACCTCGGCGGGATCGCATCCGGAAGGACTATCCTAGCAGGAAAAGGCGGACCGGCGAGAGATAACGCGCTCGGACTCGTCAGGAGCGTCCTAGCCCGTCGGGGCGATCACTCGAAAGGCGAAATGAACTTCTGCAAAAAAAACGTTTAACATTCTCGGTAGGCCATGCTATCCTTTGCATTCGCAAAGGCTCGAATTCTCATCATCCTGGCCGGCTCGTCACCAATCTCCAATAAGAATCTCGATCCGGATGGTCGGCGAGGAGGCCGAACTTCGTCTCACCAAACCCCCTGCTGAGGAGGCCAAGCCGCCGATGAAATTGAAGTTTCGATCGCTGATCATCCTCTCCATCGTCATCAGTCCCCTCTTCGGGTCGCTCGCCGGCTGCACCCAGGCCGATAATCCCGAGCCCGCCAAGGCGACCGGGCCCGTCACCCCTCCCACCGAGAAGGAGCTCGAAGTGCCGAAGACGGTGAACGGCAAGACCTACGGGACCGGCGAGCGGTACAAGAAGGCCATGAATAAAGGGCAGTAGTAACCCCCCGTCTATGGCGCCCACGTCGATCGGGTCTAGCTTGGCTTGACCCGGTGGCATTATCTTTTCATTTCTGAGGAGTTTGCTGATGAGACTGAACAAATCGATGTCCCAAGGGCGTCCGATCGGCTTCACGCTGATCGAGTTGCTCGTCGTCATCGCGATCATCGCCGTGCTGATCGCACTCCTGCTCCCCGCCGTGCAAGCGGCCCGCGAGGCCGCTCGTCGCGCCCAATGCACCAATAACATGAAGCAACTGGGCCTGGCGGTGGCGAATTATGAATCCGCCGTCGGCGCTTATCCCCAGGCTTATGCCCAGACCGGCTTCGCCGGCTACAATACCGCCGGCGACTCCGGCTGGGGCAACTGGAGCGTTCACGCCCTCGTCCTGTCCTACATGGAAGGCGGCCCGATCTACAATGCGATCAATTTCAGCATCGCCTCCGCGGATAATCTGGACAACGGCACCCAGGCCACGGCGATCGGGACCCGGGTGAACTCGTTCCTTTGCCCGTCGTCGCAACTCCCGGTCGGCAACATGTATTCCTGCCTGGGCGTCGCTCCTTTCGATCAGATCCGATATCCGGGGAACAACTACTGGGCCTCGGTCGGACCGAGCGTGGCAGGATGGGTGGTCGGCGGGACACAGCCACCGGGCCTCTTTTCCATCATCGGTCCTGGAGATCCAGGGACCATCAAAGTGGCAGGCGTGACCGACGGGACGAGCAACACCATCGCCTTCGGCGAATGGAAGATGGGTGATTTCAACTCGTCGCAACTCTCCCTGCAGGATGTGATTGATATCCTATCGAACTCGTCGAACGGCTTCGGCGGTTGGACTACGATGGCCGGGAGCAGCATGCCAAGCGCGGGGTTGTCGAACTTCACCGCGTTCCTCAATGCTTGCCAGGTTGCAGCAGTCACTTCGACCGGCGGTGGCAGCAACTGGAAGACGAATAAGAGCAACCTCGGACGCGAGTGGGCCCAGGGGATGTTCGGCCATACGATGGGGACGACCTTGCTCGCCCCAAACCCGTCCTATTACAACTGCAACCTGGAGTCCTGGGGCGGCGACTTCGATGCAGCCTGCATGATCAACTTGAGCAGTTACCATCCCGGTGGCGCCAACGTAGCCTTTGCCGACGGATCGGTCCGCTTCATCAAGTCCAGCACGTCGATGAATGTGATCTGGTCGCTGGGCTCCCGGGCCGGGGGCGAGGTGATCTCGTCCGATTCCTATTGATCGACCTCGGCGATCAAGGTCGATGGTGATCCGATCGGTGAGCAGCCGCCAATTTTTTTCCGAGGCGCCGGCTCACCGATTGTGCGCGCCCGCAATCAGGTTCGTGAGGCGATCATGTCGCGTCGAATGTCCCGCTCGCATCGCACCGCGGTGATCCCGATCACCGTGATGGTCGCGCTGGTCGTGATCGTGGCGGTTGCCGATCGATATCTGGGCAACCGAGCCCCCTGGCGATGGCCCTCCGTCCGTCGCCAGGAATCCGAAGCCCTCACCGAGGGACACCGATACCTTGAGGGCGGCCAGAATCGGCACGCCATCCGGGCCGTTGCCCGGATCGATAAGGGGAGCCCCGCCGAGGCCGAGGCCTTAACGATCCGAGGGCTGGCCGAGGCGAATCTCGAGGAGGTCGTCCCGGCCCGCCGCCACCTCGAGCGCGCGTGGAAGCTCCGGCCCAATGCGGCGGCGGCCCGCGTCCTGGCGGCGATTTACCTGAGCGCCTTCGAGACCGAGCGCGGGCTCCAGATGCTCTTGAATGCCTCCCGGCTCGATACGAAGGACTTCCGCCCCTGGTACGCGATGGGCGAGCTGGTCTACCTGCGCTGCGCCGTTACGAACTGGCGATCGACGCGTTCCAGGAGGCCCTCGATCGGCTGCCAGGCCACGTGGAATCCCGCATCGGGCTGGCCGAGGCGCTGGTCCGATCGCATCGTTCCGCGGAGGCCGAGCCGATCCTGCAAAGCGTGCTGAAAGAGCGGCCCGACGATCCGCGCGTCCTGACGATGGCCGCCGAGGTCATCCTCGACCTGGGTCGGGACGAGGATCCCGGTCGACTCCTCGAGCGGTCGCTGGCCGTCGATCCCGACCGGCGCGATACGCTGGTCCTCCACGCCCGCGTGCAACTTCGCCGGGGCCATGCCCGGGAGGCATTGGCCGAAGCCGAGCGAGCCTGCGCGCTGGAACCCAACGACCTGTCGGCGCTCAGCCTACTCGGCTCGATCGAGTCAAACCTGGGCATGAAGGATCGGGCGGTCTCGACGCTCGCGCGCCGCCGCGACGTCGAGGAGCGGAACAAGCAGATCGAGGGGCTCTTGCGCGATCCTGGAGAAGCCGGATGATCCGGAGCCCCGCTGCCGGCTCGGGCGGACGGCCACCGAGGCGGGCATGAAGCCCCTGGCCCTCCAGAGTTATCAGGCGGCACTGGCGCTGGATCCGGACTGTCAGCCGGCTCGCCGCGGGCTGATCGAGCTCGGCTTCCCCCGCTCCCAGCTCCCTCCTGAGACCGCGAACCGCACGACGCGAGTCGGTACGAATCGCTAGCAAGCCCACCTCTCGCGGATCGATCAGTTCCGACCAGTCTTCGAGAGGATGAAGCGGGCGATATCCCGATTCTCGTCGATCGTGCGAACCCATTCGTTATCGTAGAGATTGGCATTCTGGCCATCCTTCGGGGTCGCGGGCAGCCAGAGATCCGGACGGATGCCTCGGATCGCCTCGAGGGATTCCAGGTAGTCCTGCGAGTCGGATGGCGACGAGGCGATCTCGGGAGCGAATGAGGCCACGGACAGTGGCGTGAGCTTGGAGGGGATTTGACCGGGGAACAGGACCCTCTTCCCGGCCCATTCGAGCTGATAGGCGACCGTGGCGAGGCTGCGCCATCGGAGTGGGACGGGCGTAACCTGGAACCAGCCCCGGGAGGGCAACTCCGCCGCCGAGAGGAGGACCGTCTTCTCGGGGCAGGATCGTCTCAGGGACTCGATCGAGGCCGGCGGGGCAACGACCTGGGCGTGGCATGTCTCGAGGATTTCCCGGAGCCCTGCCCGGATTTCCGCCTCGCTCGATGTGAGCAGGACGGCCGTCGGCTCCGCCGGCTCCCTGCCGAGTTGACGGAGCCGCGCCTTCACGAATGCGAGGAGGCCGGCTCCTCCCCGGGCGTCGACGAGGAAGAAACGCGAAGCGGCGAAGAAGCCGTAAACGGCCCGGCCATCGAAGTCGCCCAGGTAATACAGGTCTGGCAAGAGCGGCTTGGGAAGACCATCCAGGAAGTCGGCCCCGTCGATTTCGTAGCGGGTTACCAGCGTCTCCATGTCGCGGATGCCGTCATCGAGGAGCGCGGCCCAGCGTCGTTGCGACAGGGCGGGGCTCTGGGGTGTCGCGTCGCCGGCCGGGTGGCCGGGCAAGACGAGGTCCGGGACTGGCATCGTGCGCAGTTGGCGGAGCGAGCCCAGGTAGTCCCTCGCGTTGCCTCGGTAGCGCGGCGCCAGGTAGGCCGAGTACGTGCCGAGCGGCGTACCGGCCTTATCGCGAGCGTCGCCATGATCGGAGAGCCGGGTGATGACGTCGCCCGCGAACAGGGCGCTCAGGCCCGCGCGCTCCATCAGGTAGCAAGTACTCCCGGGAGTGTGCCCGGGCGTGGAGATCGCCCGGAAGCGGACGTCGCCGAAATCGAGGGATTCGCCGCCATGCAGCTCGACGTCTACCGAGGTCGGGTGGGGGGTGTCATTCGGCATGTAGAACGTGCTGAAGAATGCCTCTCGCGGCCCGCCCTCGCGTAGGACCCCCACATCACCCGCGCCGGCATAGACCTTGGCCCCGGTCGTCTCGCGCAGGTATTGGGCTCCTCCGGAATGATCGCCGTGCGCGTGCGTCAGGAGGATGGCACGCACTTTGCGCCAATCGAGCCCGAGCCGGGCCAGCTCCGATTTGAGTTGACTCGCGACGGCCTCGAGGCCCGAATCGATGAGGACCAGTCCTTCCGAAGTCTCGACCGCGTAAACCGCGGAGGGCTTGAGGCCGCCGAGGATGTGGACCCCCGGCGCGAGGGTGTGCGCGGCGAGCGTCAGGAGCGGCTTCACCCCGTCGGAACGATCCGACGAGGACCCCGCGCGATGGAGGAAATAGGCGACGCCCAGCAGCAAGCCTGCGAGCAACAGGGCCAGTCCAACCGAGACCCGCGGGCGCGGTCGTGTCCGATTTGAGGGTGTTTCTTGCATGATCAGCCGTCATCTCGAGGCCGGATCGGCGGTTGGTACCGGCTCATCATGGCGTCGGTGCCTGGGCGGGCGGATGCACGATCGCCTTGTATCCGTCGGTCCCCTCGGTGATCTGGATTTCCTGTCCGGCGGGCACGTCTCGAAAGGTCTGCGTGGTGCGACTCGCCGGCCAGTTCACCTTCAACTGGACGACCGAGGTCGCCTCGCCCAGGCCGATCGTCTCGATGAGCGTGTTGCCGCCGAAGCTGCCGTTATTGCCGATCGTCCGATGGATCGATCGCACGCGGCCATCGGGCCCTTTCACGTCGGCCTGGATCCCCGCACCGATGGCCGATCGGTTCGTCCTGGTGCCGACCAGCTTGACCTTCAGCCAGTGGCCGCCATGGCCGGGGTTCTGGAAGAGGACGTTATAGGACCGGTCGCCCGGATAGGCACCCCCGAGGACGACGAAGAGGTCGAGGTCGCCGTCGCCATCGTAGTCGGCGAAGGAGACGCCGTGTCCTTTCTGGAGGTGGCCGGTCCCGGTGGCGGTGGTGACGTCTTCGAAGCGACGTCCGTCGACGTTCTTGAGCATCACGTTCGGGATCAGTCCGGAATAGGACATCCAGCCGGTCCCGAAGTAGGCGTCGAGATAGCCGTCGTTGTCGATGTCGCCGAAGTTCGCGCCCATGGCGGCGATCGGCCGGTCGAGGCCCAGCTCCGCGCCCACGTCGCGGAATCCCTCCGTCCCGAGATTCCGGTAGAGGTGGGGATGGCCGGGGTCCTCGGCCTTGAGTCCGACGTAATAGGCCACGACGCCGGCCAACTCGGACTTGTAGTCATTCACGAGGAGGTCGAGTCGGCCGTCATTGTCGAAGTCCCAGAACCAGCAGGAGAACGACTGGTTGTGCCGAGGCCCTGCGACGCCCTTCTCGGGGGCCACGTCGCGGAAGGTGCCGTTTCCTTCGTTGTGATAGAGCCGGCAGGGCGCGTCCAGGTTCGACACGAAGAGGTCGAGCCGGCCGTCGCCGTCGTAATCGCCCCAGGCCGACCCCTTGGCCACGCGCTCATTGACGACGCCGGCCCGCGCGGCGACGTCCTTGAACGTGCCGTTTCCCTCGTTGTGGTAGAGGCGGCAGCCGTTGGCGGCGTCGGGCGATTCGCTGTGATACTCGCCGCAGACGAAGAGGTCGAGGCGGCCGTCGTCGTCGTAATCGCCCCAGGCGGCCGACTCGGTCGAAAGCGGCTGGCTGAGGCCGCTCGCGACGGTGACGTCCTGGAAGCGGCCTCCCCCCTTGTTGCGCATGAGCGACAGTCGCGCCGACTGCTCCCAGGCCCCGCGCATGAGAAGGACATCCAGGTTACCGTCGTTGTCGTAGTCGCCGCGGGCGACGTTCAGGACGTAGACCTGCGAGCCCAGGCCGGCCGTGGCGGAACGATCCTCGAATGTGCCATCGCCGCGATTGATGAACAGGGCGACGCCCATGTCGGCATCGATCGAGGTCGTGAGCAGGTCGGGCCGGTCGTCGCCGTCGAAATCATCGAAGATGCTGCCGCCGGCCAGATTCGGGCCCCTCGCGCCCAGGCCGCGCGCAACGCGACATTCTCGAATCGGCCGGGGTCGCGAGCGGATCGGAATCGATCGAGGGGGATGAGGTACGCCGCCGGCACTTTCTCGGGATACTCGCCCAGCGTCATGCAGGCGATGTTGAGCAACCATCGGACGCGCAGGTCGCCGGGCGCGTGCTCGAGGTAGGCGTTGAATTGCTCGACCGCCTCGCGCGAGCCGGCCTGCTGGGTGTGGACGGCCTCGCGTGCGATCGGGAAGATGCAGCTCGACGGGCCGACGCATTCCAGGCAGTTCTCGACCTCGCCCCGCCTCAGGGCGGCGATCCCCAGCAAGACGTGGACCTCGGCCCGGAGATCGGCGGACACCTCCGAACTCCGGCTGGGTTCGAGGATCCGCCTCAACCAGGATTCGGCCTCGGCGAACTTGCCCTCGTGCAGATGAAGGCCCGCGATCGACTTCTCGAGACGGATGGCCTCGCGAATCGTCTCGGGCGAGTCGGGGCGGAGCGAATCGTATCGCGCCGGAGCGCGGCCAGGCCACGGCGTCCGCGCCCACGGACTGCCTCTCGCACCTCCTCCAGCGAGCCGGCGTCCCGGATCGGGCCCGTGAAGGCGAGCGCCGTGCCAAAAATGAACTGATCGAAGGCATTGCTATCGATGAAGACCCTGGAGTCAGTCTCGGGTGCATTGGGGTCGGGGAATGATTCGAGGCCGGGCCTGACTGCTGGGAACGACCGCTTAGTGGCCGCGGGTTCGGGGCCATTGCTGATAGTCCCCGGGACGATCGAGCCCTTCTTCCAGACGTAGGCGCCCAGCGCGATCGCGACGACGCAGATTCCCGCGATGACCATTCCCGGCGCCAGCCGCATCAGCAAACCTCGCTCAAGGGGTTTCGTTCCGGGTGGTTCGGGGAACCTCCGGCGGATCGATCGGGGTTTTCAAGGTTCGGGTGTGTCGAGGAGCCGGAGGTTCGCCGGTGGGCCCTGGAGCGGCAATCGCGATTCGCCCGGGCGTCGGATCCGGATCCAGTGGTCGGCGAAGAGGACGTTCTGGCCCGCCTCGACGCGCGGCATGTGGCAGTTGACGCAATCGCCGCGCGGCTCGACGGGGCAGGGGGAGCCCGCGATGGCCGAGGGGTCGGACGGCGTCGCCCCGGTCCCCGAGTGGCAGGAGATGCAGATCGCGAGATACGAGGCGCGGTCGTTCGAGGCGCGTGCGTGGGGATCGTGGCACGTCACGCAACTGAGCGTGTTGCCGCTCTCGCGATAACACCGCGATTGGAGGAGTCCGACCGGCTGGAAACGGGCCACGTGGGGATCATCGGGCCGAATCTGGCCGGGTTGTGCCTGGGACGGATGACGATGGCAGGTGCCGCACAATGTCAGCAACTTGTCGGCCGTGAAACGGCCCGGTCCGAAGGGGAGCTCGAGTTCGGCGACCGGGGCGTGGCGACGGGCCGCCTCGACATGTGCCCGCCCCGGGCCGTGGCAGCGCTCGCAGGAGATGTTGGGGATCATCGTCTGCTCGTCGATCTGTCGGGGCGGGCGGGCGGAGAGCTGGGTCGTGTGGCATCCGAAGCACTTCCGGGCCTCCTGAGGGGGGAGCAGTCCCCCCAGGGTGGTCAGGCCCGGCGGGGGCGGCTGGGCGTTATGGCCGGGCGTCAGGCCGACCGCTTGTTGTTTCGTGTAGTAGGTGATCCGATGCTCGAAGATCGCCGGAATCCAGGGATCGACCAGGCTCACGAACGTCGTCGCGTGTTGGCCCGAGCCGAACGCGTATTCGGCGACGCATTCCTCGACCTTGCTCCCGGCCTTGGCGCGATATGCAACTGCCCGCCGCGATAGGCGTAGCTCCAGAGGACTTCGGGCTTTTCCGGATCGGCGAAGGTCTTCCCGTCCAGGCGGCCCGCGAGTTTCCGCCGACTGGCCGTGCTCAGGGTGTGGGCGTGCCCCGATCGGGCATGGATCGCCGATTCAGCCGGATGACATTCCGCGCAGACCTGGGGGCCGATGTACGGGTCCGACGGATATCGCCCCTCGGGGGGGAATCGTCGTTCCATCGTGAGCAGTCGGATCGTCCTGACCTCTCCGGTGACATCCCCGGATCGGTTCGCGTTCCATACGACCGAGGAGCCGGCGGCCACGACCGCCGCCAGGGCAATGGCACTGATCAGCCGGGCTCGGCGCCGGCGCCCGGTTTCTGGGGTGGTCCGGGGCCGGATGTCTCTCCGCGAGCCGTCGTGCCGGGCATAGGTGATTCTCAAGAAGCGATCAGGGGATACCGGCGCTCCGTTCGCGGGCGCCTGCGGGACAGGATCAAGGGCAACAGCGTCAGTCGGCTCTCCTGGAAGTCGGGGCCGAAGCCGCCATTCAGCGCGCGCTCGGGCTGATACACCGACTGGCCGTCGAGGTCCTCATCGTGCATGCAGAGCGGGACGGGCACCTGGATGATGAAACCGCCGTGGGCGAGGAAGAAGAGCAGGCTCGGCAGAGGTGCCTCGTCGTCGATCCGCTTCGCCAGACTGATCCATGACCGGTCGTGCAGGAACGGCGCGGAGTAGACCTGGCAGAGCGCCCCTGCGAAGAGCTGGTCATCGCTGTCGTGGTCGGGGTTGCTCACCCATTCGATCGTATCGAGGACCGAAGGGAGCTCGGCCTCGGGCAAGATGAGCAGGGCGCCGGCGATCAAGGACTTGAAGACCGCGACCGAGAAGATCGGCCGGGTTCGCGCCTCGTCGTGGAGGTGTAGCCCGGCTCCATCCGCTTTGAGCGATTCCCAGAACGCACGGCACTCGGTCTCGAGGGGGTCCAGCCAATCCGCCTGACAATCGTCGCAGACCTCGGCCGACAACTGCGACCGAGTCCCGAGCACGCTCGGCAAGATCGGTCGCGGGGGTCCGACCTCGGCCTGATCGAAAGCCCGCTCGCAGAATCGGCAACGACGGGGCGAGGTCTTGCCCAGCGCCCTCGGATCCTCGGAGTCCGTGTGGTATTCGGCGATCGTCCGGTAATTCAGGAGGAACGTCAGTTCCTGCTCGGCGGCCTGCCAATCGTCGCGGTCGCGGCCGTGGGAATACCCACGGCGCTGCCAGCGATCGTAGGCGGCGTGCTGGATCTGGTCGAAAGTGGGTCGCATGAGTTCCGCCCCGCAATCCATTGTTTCTCGACAATCCGTGCCGGTCCACCTCCCTGGTAGACCTTCCTCCGCCGGAGATTCATTCAACATCTCGATATGGCGGCCCGGCGAGCTGGAGAGGCGCCCACGGAGGAATCGCGTCGATTCTACCGTCGCCGTCGATGGCATGAAAGGTCATCCGCCGATGCGCCCGGTCTCGGGTCAAGAAAGGCGAGACGGCTCAACGCGGTGCGCCGGTTCGATCGTGGGAGGGGCGGGTCGCTTGGAACGGGGGCGTCGGCTGTGAAGGAGTCCGCGCCAGCTCCGGGTGGGACAATCGCAAAGCGGCCAGGCTTTCGCGCGCCGGCCGATAATCCGGATCGAGGGCCAACGACGCTTCGAAGCATCGACTGGCGAATAAGATCGATCCCGCCTCGCTGGCCACTTGCCCCATCCTGAAGGCGAGCGAAGGGTCCTCGGGATGCGCCCTGAGATCCTCGGTGAGTGCATCCATCAGTCTCGCTCGCTCCTTGGCCTGTTTCCTCTTCTCCAGAGTAGAGGCGGCTCGGTCGGTCAATCCCAGGCGGGTCTCGATGATGGCGAGCAGTTGGAGCGTGCCGAGGTCGTCCGGCGCGGCGGCTACGGCTTGCTCCACATCGGGCAGAGCGTCCTTCCACTGCGACCGGGCAACCCGGCAGCGCGCCCTCGCCAGCAATGCGTCGGGATTCCGGTGATCCTGTCGGAGCGATCGATCGGCGAGCGCCACGCCCTCTTCGATGCGATTCGCGTCGAACGCCGCCCGCGCCGCCAGGCCCAGCACGACGGGATCTTCGGGGTGCTTCGCGATCGCCTTCATGATCCAGGGCGCCGCGAGATCGGATTGGCCGCTCTTGATCAGGATGCCGATCAATGCGATCAAAACGTCGCGGTCGCCGGGCCTCAATTCCAATGCCTTCTGATAGGCGTGGGAGGCCTCGGCCGGATGGCTGAGGTCGTCCAGGGCCTTGCCCAGCAGTCGATAGACGCCGACCTCGCGAGGGCGCAGCCGGGCGGCCATGGCCAGCAACTCGGCCCCGCGCGGGGTGTTGCCGAGATCGAGGTTCAATTCCGCCAGCGTCACGGCCGCTTCGAATTGATCCGGCTGGAGCTTCAGGGCCCGCTCGATGCGCCATGCGGGCGACGCGGTACTGTCCCATGCGGATCAAGGCCATGCCGGCGACGGTCATCGCCTCGCCGGCCTCGGGCGTCTCGTCGCGGATGCCGCTGACGGCCTGGAACGCCAGGTCGGGGCGTCCGGAACGGAGATAGGCTTGCCCTCGCGCGGCGGCGGCCCGCGTCCGTCGCGCCGGCATCGCACGATACGACTGCCACCACAATCCGCACAGGAGACAGGCCAACCCGATCGCCGCGACCACGGCGATGGCTCGTCGGCGGGACCGCGATGTCGGCGGGCCGGATCGGGTTGCGACTTCGGTGGGACCCATGGTTCAGCGATTCCGAACTCGAGGCCGACTTCGGGGACTCATCACGAGATGATACGACACGGCTCGACCGTTGACCAGATCGATGGGGTCCGGGGTTGCAGGGCAGGCCGTCTGACGGAGAATGGGACGATCGGGCGCCCGTCGTGTCCTCGTGCGTCCAGGGCCTGGACCGTCTTCCGTCGAGCGCGAGATCCATGCGTCGAAGATTCATCATCCTCCTCCGATTACTGGGAGTGCTCGCGGTGGTCGTGACCATCAGCCTCGGGGCTGTTGCCGCGCTCACCGGACTCGGCCCGAGACAGATGGTCGGTCTCGTGTCCCGGGGAGCGGCCCCTCGCAGTCCGAGACCTCCACAGCTCCGGCTTCCGCGACCGCCGGAGGAGGTCCCGCTCTATTCCGACGTCTGGGTCGACGATAGCGGGACCTTCTTCGCCACCCGATTCGAGCAGCCCGAGACCGACCCCTCATCGCTCGCCCAGGTGGGGGCGGCGCGGGAGGGCAGGGGGGCCCGGGGCATCGCGCGGACCGAGGAGAGGCTCGGGCTGACTCGGTACCCCGAGATCGGACGACGAGGCGGTGCGGGCCGCGCAGCTCCAGCTCGATATCGGCGGCCTCCACATGTTCGAAGGACGGTTCGAGCAAGCCATATCCTCCTACGAAGCGGCCCGAAAGACCCACCCGCCCCAGCCCGCACTGTTCGGCACCAACATCGAGGCGCTCCTGGGCGTCGCCGCCCTGAGGCGGGGCGAGTCCGAGAACTGCATCGCCTGTTGCACCGACGCGAGTTGCATCTTCCCGCTCGCGCCGTCCGCCGTGCATCAACAGACGGCCGGCTCTCGCGAGGCGATCCGACACTTCACCGCTTACCTGGAGAAGCGTCCCGAGGACATCGGCGTCCGATGGCTCTTGAATGTCACATACATGACGCTCGGCGAGTATCCCGAGAAGGTCCCCGAGCGATATCTCATCCCGCTGGAGCGGTTCCGTTCGAAGATCGACGTCGGCCGATTCCGCAACGTCGCCGCGCGGGTGGGGCTCGACGCCCTCGGCGAGAATAACGCCGGCGGCTGCATCGTCGACGATTTCAACGGCGACGGCCTGCTCGATGCCTTCCTGACCAACCTCGACCCGGAGCGAGGACCGGGTCTCTTCATCAATCGCGGCGACGGCTCCTTCGAGGAACGGTCGAAATCGGCCGGCCTGGGCGATCAGGTCGGCGCCGCCAACGCGACCCATGCCGACTTACGACAACGACGGCGACCTCGATGTGCTGCTGCTTGCGAGGCGGTTGGGAGTGGGCCAAGCGGCCCTCGCTGCTGCGCAACCGGGGCGACGGGACTTTCGAGGACGTCACCGCCGCCGCCGGCCTGATCGCCCCGATCGCCTGCCACTCGGGCGCCTGGGCCGACTACGACAACGACGGGTTCGTCGATCTGTACATGGTCGGCGAGTTCGATCGCAAGCATCCCGACCCGCGGAACCTGGGCCGGCTCTATCACAACAATCGCGACGGCACCTTCACCGACGTCGCCGCCTCGGCCGGGGTGCTCAACCAGCTCTGGGGCAAGGGGGCGGCGTGGGGCGACTTCGACAACGACGGCGATCCCGACCTCTACGTTTCCAATAACGGCGAACCGAACCGCCTCTACCGGAATAACGGCGACGGGACGTTCACCGACGTCGCCCTGGCGCTCGGGGTCACCGAGCCGCTGTCCAGCTTCGCCTGCTGGTGGTGGGACTACGACAACGACGGCCGCCTCGACCTGTTCGTGTGCAACTTCGGCAACCGGCTCTCCGACGTGATCCGCAGCCATCTCGGCCAGCCGACCCTCGGCGAGCGGCCCCGGCTCTTCCGCAACGAGTGGCCCGGCGGGTTCCGCGACGTGACGGCGGAGGCCGGTCTCGACCGCGTGCTCGTCTGCATGGGATCGAACTTCGGCGACATCGATAACGACGGATACCTCGACATCTACCTCGGGACCGGCCGTCCCGAGTATCGCTACGTCGTGCCCAACGTCCTGTTCAAGAACGTCGGACGGCATGCGGTTCGAGGATGTGACGACCTCGTCCGGCACGGGCCACCTCCAGAAGGGGCATGGGATCGCCTTCGCCGACTGGGACCGCGACGGCGACCTCGACATCTTCCTCCAGGCCGGGGGTGCCTCGCCCGGCGACCGCGCCCACAACGCCTTGTTCCAGAATCCCGGCCACGGGAACCACTGGCTGACCGTCCGCCTGGTGGGCGACAAGACCAACCGCGCCGCCATCGGTGCCAGGATCCGTGTCGACCTCCCCGGACCCGGAGGCGGGGTGGACTCTCGCCATCGGGAGGTCACCAGCGGGTCGAGCTACGGCGGCAACCCGTTTCCGATGACCATCGGGCTCGGTCAGGCGGGTCGCGTGCTGAGTATGGAGGTCTATTGGCCCGCCAGCCGGTCGCGTCAGGTCTTCCACGACCTGCCGATCGACCGATCGATCGAGATTACCGAAGGCCGCGACGGGTTCCGGCTCCTGGAGACTCGGCCGATCCTAATGCCCGAAAGCAACCCCCTCGGGCGATCCATCCGTGCTCCCGTGCAGACGACTGAGAGCCGAGGAAATGTGGGTCCGCTTGCAAGGTGAATTGCCTGACCGGCGCCGTTACCGTCAAGTGCTCATTCCTTGTCCTCATGGTGAGCCAACGGCGCAGATCGAACGACCTGAATACGAAGGGGAGGTTGGCCATTAGCGGTGGTTCCGATCTCGATAGTCCCCTCAATGACTTGGGGAGCGGTAGCTTCCGCTGTGACGGTCACCTCGCGAGTTGAACTTACGACCGCCTTGATTCCCCGCGGAGCCGAGAGGACACGAGTCAGCTCGACATTCTCGTCAGGGCATCTCAAGAAAGCTCGGATCGGTCGGGCCCAAGATAAATCTTTGAGGGCATCGACGACAGGTAAGGCACACGCTGCCATATCACCAAGGCTTCACTCAGCGTTTCTCTGTTCTCGCCCACCACGCTCACTGATGCTTTTTTCAGGCCGTACTCTCTGTTCAGACTAATAATAATAAGTATGATGTATACATGTATGTAAAATGAACAGCTCGATCAGCAGGACTTGGAGGCCGCGCCGGCGTAACTTGAAGAAACCGATCGCGATCATCGGCACCAACAGACTGACGGCCAGAATGGTGTACCATTCGACTCCGGAAGGGGGAGGCGTCGAGAACTTCCTGGCCTCGTCGATGTTGACGGCGGCAGTTAAACGCTTTTGTCGAATCGAGGCATGGCGGAGACGCAAATCGAGGTCGGCGAAACCCATGCGGTCCGGAACGGCATTGAGGGACACGGTGCCCTCGCTGGTTGATATTTTCGCGATTCCCTTCATTTTCTCCAGAGCAACTGGTTTCTTGCGGTCGGTCATCCGTACAGCCTTATAATGCCCGAGGCCGACGAGATGGAAGCTGGGCCGGACCACAGTCTTGTAATCATAGGTCGGGTAGTGACGACGAAAGTCATCGACATAATAGCTTACCTCATACCACTCTAATGGGACGAACCCCCCTGCGGCACACGGCTGCGCGTTCAGCACGTATAATTCCTTGAAGGATTGATCTCTCGGATTCCCTGGTCCGGTAATCCGTATATATCTTGGGATGTAGCCCATCGAGGGGTCGTAGTAGACCTCAAGGCACCCGAGGCCCGTCGTGTTCTTCGTGTAGATTTCGAGTTCGGTAGCAAACCCATTGACCACCGGATGCGCACTTTCTCGCCGCGCATCTTTGAATTCGTCTTCGATGACGATAGGGAATCGACACTTGCCCCACCAGTAAAAGGGGGCGCCACCAAGCCCATTTGGCTCTCTCAGGCTTGGGTAGTAAACGAGGATGTTGCTTCTCGGGCTGTCGGATTCCCCCTGGAGCGTGTGGAATGCTGCCCTTTCGCCGTCGTAGATGAGCTCGAAAGGCTCCGTGCGAAAGGGCCGGATTTCACCATTACCACGCCGCTTCCTCGCTTCCGTCAGAGCGGCTTCGGGCGTTCTTCCTTCATATCGCTCCGTGATGCCGTCGTAGGACCAACGGCCCAGCACAGCACGATCCGGATGCACGGTGAACCCTATAAGCTCGCCCTTCCACAGCCTTCCGTTTTCAATCGTGGCGGACTCGGCATAGCCGAATTCGTACGTATAGTCAACATCGGCTCGAATGGAGGCGAAATTCGCTCGAAATGCGTCGAGCGGACCCGGAGGAACTTGTGAGACGGCGAGAAGTGCCAGGAGAATCGTCATGTCGCATCACCTCCGACTCTTACGAACGCAGGCGGGTGAAAAACGACCGGGACCGCAACTGCCCGACGGAATAACCCCGTGCCCGCTGCTCGTACCCTGAAGCAACGAGGTGGAATCCAGTAGAAGTGAAGATGAGGCGAGCTTCGACCCCAGCGGCCGAACTCGCCGGTCGGGTTTCGAGAGCGATAGAGATGCGCTCACCCATGAGATCTTACGGGATCAACCTCATGGTCCGCCGGGGCAGTCGTAAGGTGTGCTTCCAATACACGCCTGCATGGCCACGTTGCCACAGTATGTTGCCTGATCACACGTGGCTCCCCAATATGTGTCGATTGTGCCACATTCCGCCTCGGACATCGTACAATCGTACCCGGGAACGGAGCCCGCCTGGCAGCCGGTCCAGTCAGTTCCATTCAAGACTCCATTGGCTCCGCAGGCCACGGTCTTGCCTGGAACGTCAGCACAGTTTATCAAATTCGAAAACCAACGGAAGTAATCGAAGCAGGCCCCCGGAACTTGATTACAGGGGTTGTTAGCGACAGGCATCGTGCAGTAGTTGTTCTGAGTCGGGCTCGTGCAGGCACCAACCTGCGACAGGGTGGCTTGGGCGAATCCCGGCCGTCCGACCGCGAGAATCGCCCCCAGGAAAGCCACGGTGATCGTGGAATAAACGGCCAACGTCATCATTCTCATGCTCATCGCTGTAACCTCCTGGTGTAATTGCGTGAATAAAATCATGGAGAACGAGCTGATAGAATGCCAGCCCGCTCAGACAAGGCGAACCGACCGCTCTGGCTTTGTCAATTGCCAAGATCGCCGGAATCATAGGTCCCAATCGCAGTCCAGAGCGCTTGGCTGACGGAATCTGTGACCCGCTCGGTGGGGTGCAATCGCGCCAGTGCCACGATTTTGAGCCGATGTTTGATGATTTTCGACCGCGACGTGGCTTGAGTCGGCCGACTCGCTTCGCCGATCACTTGAAAGTCGAGGTGCCTCTTCTGTGAAGTAACAGGATCAAACACGCTCTGTTGCTCACCAGAAAAGGACACCCCGATGGACCATCCTACGTGCGCCGCGCCCCTCTTGACAACGCACTTCGCCACGTCCCTGTCGGCCTTGACGACTCGGCTGGTCCCGCTGATTACCGAGATCGGTCGCCTCATCGTTACCTTCCGCCGTGCCGACCTCACGCCCCAAGCCACTCATCGCTTCGAGACCCGCTTGCAGGAACTCCTTCGCGAACTCGGTCGGATGATCGTCGAATGGACCTTCAACCACCTGGAACCGCACGATTGCCGCGACCTGCCCGGTCAGATCGAGTCGGGCGGGACCCGGTATCGCCGTCGCTCCAAGACCCCCAATCGTTCGCTCGCCACACTCTTCGGCACGATCACCCTCTGGCGGACCTTGTACCAGGACGTCCACGGCGTCGAGCCGTCGATCTTCCCGCTGGAGGTCCGCCTGGGCCTGGAGTCCGGCCGGGCCACGCCGGCTCTGGCCGAATGCGCCGCCCGCGCCGCGGTCACCCTGTCCCAGGACGCGGCCCTGGCGGCCTTGCGCGACGATCATGCGGTCCGATGGTCGGTGGCGACCTTGCGGGCGGTGATCGCCGATGTGGCCGCGGGGATGGAAGCCCACCGCCAGGACGCCCAAGTGGACCGACTCCTCGGCTGGCTGAAGCAGGCGGACCGGTCCTCGGGCGACCGCAAGCCGGTCCTGGCCGTGGGCCGCGACGGGCTGATGTTGCCGATGCGGGGCCAGGCGTGTTACCGCGAGGGGGCCACGGCGACCGTCTCGGTCCACGACCGCACCGGGCAGCGGTTGGGCACGGTGTACCTCGGGCGGATGCCCGAGCCCGGTCAGGGGACCTTGTCGCGGCAATTGACCGCCTTGATCGAGGCCGTGTTGCGGGGATGGACCGGACCGACGCCGCGGCTGGCCTATATCACCGATGGGGGGAACCACCAGACCCAGTATTACCGCCGGGTGCTCAAGCGGATGAGCGATCCCCACCACCCCGACCGGCGGCTGAGATGGCAGTGGGTGATCGATTTCTATCACGCGAGCGAATACATCTCCAAGCTGGCCGACGCCCTGTTCTCCGACGCACAGAAGGGGTCGAGTTGGCGCGAAAGATGTGCCGATGGTTGAAGCGGAAGCCGCGAGGGATCTACCGGGTGTTGCACTCGGCGGCGGCGATCCGACGACGGCGGATCATCATGACGGCGGCGAAGCGCGAGCAGTACCGGACGGCGTACACCTACTTGCGGAAGCGGATGCGCTGGCTGGATTACGCCGGCTACCGGCGGGATCACGTGCCGATCGGCAGCGGCGTGACGGAGGCGGCGTGCAAGACGGTGTTCACCCAGAGGCTGAAGCAGTCGGGGATGAGTTGGAAGGAGGAAGGTGGGCAATGGATCGTTGACCTTCGAGTGATCCACTTGAGCGGAGTCTGGAGCGAGGTGTATCAATCGTACCTGGGCTCGATGCCGACACTCCCGATGGGGACTCAACGGACTACAGCGAAGAAAAAGACCTCAGAGGCTGCATAATCCATGGCACTGGCGCGATTGCACCCGCTCGGTGTGTCCGTCGCCGAAGAGGACATGAACGGAGCCGGAATGGAATGACCTTGGCGGATCCAGACCGCCTGAACCCCCCAGTAGGCTCGTCGCATTGTACGGCCCACAGGTGGGGCGACGATCGTTCGGTGTTCCGTTATGGTTGTAGCCCGTGTTGACGAAATCCCCAAAGAGCCAGTACCGACCGGCCGTGCATTCCCAGAACGCCGCGGGAGATGCGAGACAAATGGAAATCACTCCTACATCATTGGACGCAGAGGCGCCTTGAGCATCCGGGACCTTGATATTACGAGGAACGCCCTCCGATCCCGGCCGGAAATCGCCGCTGAGTCGCTCGCTGACGAAGGCTGTATTTGAGAGGCCATCCGTGATTGCTGATGCGCGAGGGATCACGCCCATCCCAAACGGGCCATCAAATATCAGGCGCGAACCATTGCGATGGCCGTATCGACCTCGATTGAGGCGGTAGGAGCTGAGGTGGTTCGGTTCGCCGTCGCTGGGACAGAGATAAACGGAGAGGCGAGTATTCCTCGCCGTTTGGTTGGCTAGGAGTGGCGCCGCCGCCTTCTCGATGCCGTGAAAATCCATGTTGATGGAGTTAAATAGCGAGGTCTGCTCCAGGTAGGGGAGTATGAATGAGAATTCCGAGTAGTTGTTCCGTATGGTCCCATATCCGTCCGTCAATTGGCCGGGAGGGAACATGCCATTAGCAGACTCGTACGACTGCAAGGCCAAACCGATCTGCTTCAGATTGCTGAGACACTGGGCGCGGCGTCCAGCCTCTCGCGCCATTTGGACGGCCGGGATGAGCAAGCCGGCTAGAATTGCGATGACTGAAATCGTGACTAGCAACTCGATAAGCGCAAACCCACGGAGTAGGGATTTATTCTGAAATGGTCCTATCTTGTGAGACATGATTGCCTCTGAAACAGGAGACCGTTTCGCTTATCGCCAAGCAAGAGATGTCGTCTCATCCTTCACAGAAGTTGTAATGGTCCAACAGGCGCTTGTCAAGGAAGTACTCTTGGGATGAGCTAATTTCAGCGAGCCTCTCCGCCTTGCAAGGCAAGGTTCGTGGCCGAGTGTCCGTCATAAATCGTGGCGGAGCCTCAACCAAGAATGAAGAGCAAGAACGGCATTCTGCTGCTAGATTGGTGTTGTCTAGACACCGACCTTGGAGGGAAACGCCACGAAGACGCGGTCGCGCTTCATCACCAAATTACCAACTTGATCGTCGCCGCGTTCTACGGCTTCGACCGAAGCATCTTTCGAAGGCCACCTGCTCGTGAGCCACGGCAACGTTCTCGAAGGCTTCGTCGAGCACGTCCTCAAGATCCGACGCAAAGACTTCATGGCCTTTGCCAATAGTCCCAGACCCTGGTCGACCACGCCAAGCGCCTGGGCCAGCAGGCCGGCGTCGAATATGATTACTTTCGATGCAAGGTCCGCAAGGATAAGCTGGTCGAGGAAATCCTCTTGACGATGGTCGCAAAGCGATTCGAGGATCGCGTGCTGAATGCCCGTATCCTTGACGCGTTTCTTTCGATGCTCCTCGTCTTGCTGGAATGAGGTCGGCTTTGCCTCGAGCGGCAGGGTGGCGGTGGCTCAGGACCTGGGGCCTTGGGCTTGGACTTGCGCTTCGCCACGTCAGATCCCCAGATCCTCAAACATCGCTTCCAGGCTCGGGTAGTGGACAAGGTTCTTGCCGGCATCGGCGTCGCGCAAGACCTGGGCGGTCTCCGCGTTGAAGGGGGCATCCTTATTATGCGGCACCTTCTTGCCGGATTTGGGCCCGGACTCGACCTTCGCGACTGAGGTCGGCCCGTTCGACACGGCTTCCTCAGGTACGGCCTTCTTTGGGCGGACCTTGTTGGGCGCAGGCTCCTCGCCCCCCGATGTCTTGGCTCTTGCCTTGTTCGTAGCCATGGACCTTCCCCTTTCGGCATCACCGAGGCGAACGCGGCCTGCCCATTGCATTTTACTCAATCCGTTCGACTCCCTCAATCGCGGCAAGCCGGTTTCTCGGCGGGAGAGATCGCGGTCGCTCGGGACTTGACGTCGGCCGTGCGCCGGCATTACAGTTAGTGGACTTACAATTTGGTGCGCATCTTATCCAGAGTGGCTGAGGGACGGGCCCGATGACGCCACAGCAACCGGTTCGCCATCCCGGCGAATGCTGGTGCTAACTCCCGCCCAGTGTCGGTTTTCCGGGATCGCGATCGGCTCAGGCCGATTTCCTTTCTGGGAGGCGGCACCGATGGGGCAGATAAGATAAATGGAACGGCCGGCCGCCGTCAGGGTGGCTTGCCGTCAACCCTCCTTATCCCACCCATCCGCACGGGCATCGAGCCGAGCACTCTGGATAGGTCATGATCCGCGCAGGGGAGGATCCTCATCCGGCCCCGACCATCCACCCGTCCGGCGCGGCGGACAGGCCCCATCGTGGTGCGTTGCACCGCGGATCGGGCCGCCTTCCTGGTATCGTGAACTCGGGAGTGACACCGGTGTCCGTGGAAACTGCGATCGGCTTGAAGTGTCGCCTGTGCGGCAAGACGTATCCCAAGGAAGCCCTGAATTTCTGCACGGAGGATTTCGGCCCGCTGGAAGTCATTTATGACTACGACGAGGTCTGCGCGGACGCTGACGCGCTCGGCGATCGAATCGCGCCCGAGGACGATGTGGCGCTACCGCGAGCTGTTGCCGCTCGACGGCGAGCCGACCGTGGGCCTGCACGTCGGCGGCACGCCGCTGGTCCGCGCCGACCGGCTGGCCCGGGCGCTGGGCGTCTCCGAGCTGTACATCAAGAACGACGCCGTCAACCATCCGACCCTCTCGTTCAAGGATCGGGTCGTGGCCGTGGCGCTCTCCAAGGCCGTCGAGCTGGGATTCCAGACCGTCGGCTGCGCCTCGACCGGCAACCTGGCCAACAGCGTCGCGGCCAACGCCGCGTCGGCCGGCCTGGATGCTTATGTGCTCATCCCGGACGGTCTCGAGCAAGGCAAGGTCCTCGGCGCGACGATCTACGGCGCCAAGGTGATCGCCGTGCACGGGAACTACGACCAGGTCAACCGCCTCTGCTCCCAGATCGCGTTCCGCTTCGGCTGGGGATTCGTCAACGTCAATCTCAGGCCGTTCTACGCCGAGGGATCCAAGTCGTTCGGCTTCGAGATCGCCGAGGACCTGGGCTGGCGGGCGCCCGACCACGTCGTCGCCCCGATGGCCGGCGGCAGCCTGATCGGCAAGATCTACAAGGCGTTCAAGGAGTTCGAGCACCTGGGCCTGCTCGACGCACCCGTCACGACCCGGATGCACGGGGCCCAGGCCACCGGTTGCAACCCGATCTCGGCCCTGGTGAAGACCGGCGGCACCAAGGTCAAGCCGGTCCGCAACCCTCAGACCATCGCCAAGAGCCTGGCGATCGGCGACCCGGCCGACGGCTTCTTCGCGTCCCGGCTGATCCAGGAGACCGGCGGCTGGAGTGAGGACGTTGACGACGACGCGATCATCGATTCCATGCGGCTGCTCGCCGAGACCGAAGGCATCTGGGCCGAGACCGCCGGCGGCGTCACGCTGGCCGTCGCCCGGAAGCTGATCGAACAGGGCCGGATCGGCCGCGACGAATCGATCGTGATCTGCGTCACCGGCAACGGGCTCAAGACCCAGGAACCCTTGCTCGAGCGGATGCCCAGGCCCGTCGTCATCAAGCCGACGATGGAAGACTTCGAATCCCTCCTCGACACCCTCTCGCCGGCCCTGGCCGCCGGCGTCGCGTAGAGTGGCCCACGCATGAGCTTCGCACGGTTGTAGGGTGCTCTGTGAGCACCGATCCCGTATGTCGGCTTGAATCGGTGCTCACAGAGCACCTTACGGGACTACATCGCGGATTCCAGATAGCAGATTCCAGATATCAGATTCCGGATTTCGAGATCGAAGGCGGTTCCCGAATCCGGAATCCGCAATCCGGAATCTGTCATCTCATTGCGGCACCGCCGCGTCAGGAACCTACCATGGCAGTCGTCCGCATTCCGACGCCGCTCCGTCCCCAGACCGGGGGCCTCGATCGAGTGGAGGCCGCCGGCTCCACGGTCGGCGAGATCCTGGCCCAACTGGCATCGCAGCACCCGGCGCTGCGCGAGCGGCTCTTCGACGGCGAGGAGCTGCGCCGGTTCGTCAATGTCTATGTGAACAACGAAGATATCCGCTACCTCGAAGACCTGGCCACGCCCGTCGCCGAGGCCGACGAGGTCAGCATCATCCCGGCCGTCGCCGGCGGATGAGCCTTTGGTTCGTTGTCCGTTGTGATACCGGCTACGCACAGTGTGACCGTCTCGGATCGAAGAGAACGTCGGATCGTTAACAGAGGGTATGGGCATGGGATTGGCGCCGGATCGCGCGGACAACGGACAACGGACAACGGACAACGGACTAGACCGCTATAGCCGCCAGACCCGTTTCCCTCAGTTCGGCGAGTCGGGCCAGCGTGCGCTCCTGGAGAGCCGGGTGGCCCTCTGCGGCTGCGGCGCCCTGGGGACCGTGCTGGCCAATCACCTGGCCCGGGCCGGCGTCGGGAAGATCCGCATCATCGATCGCGACTTCATCGAGACCCATAACCTCCAGCGCCAGATCCTGTTCGACGAGGCCGATGTCGCCGCGAACTTGCCCAAGGCCGAGGCGGCCGCGCAAGCTCCGGGCGATCAACAGCTCGATCGAGGTCGAGGCCGTCGTCACCGATATCGACCATACGAATATCGTCAACCTGGTCGGCGACGCCGACCTGATCCTGGACGGGACCGACAATTTCGAGACGCGCTATTTGATCAACGATGTGGCCGTGAAGCTGGGCAAGCCGTGGATCTACGGCGGGGTGATCGGCAGCGAAGGCCAGACGATGACAATCATCCCGGGCAAGACCCCGTGCCTGCGGTGTCTGATCGAGAGCGCGCCCCCGCCCGGGATGACCCCGACGTGCGAGACCGCGGGCGTGCTGGGCCCCGCCGTGGCTGTCATCGCCTCATTCGAGGCGATCGAGGCCATCAAGCTGCTGGCCGGCCGGTTCGATGCCCTCAACGACCATCTGATCATGGTCGATATCTGGGACTGGACCTTCCGGCAACTCAAGGTGGCCGGGCTGCTCGGCAAGGTGGATTGCCCGTGCTGCACCCGAAGGCAATTCGAATGGCTGGACGGGAGCATGGGGACCCATACGACCTCGCTGTGCGGTCGGAACGCCGTCCAGGTCGCCATCCGACGATCCGAGCCGTTGGATTTCGCCGAGATGGCCCGCCAACTGTCCAGCCTCGGAGACGTCCGTCACAACGCCTTCATGCTCCGCTTCGCGGCCGAAGGCTATGAGTTCACCGTCTTCCCCGACGGCCGCGCCATCATCAAGGGGACCAACGACATCGCCAAGGCGCGGACGCTTTATGCTCAGTTTGTTGGGCATTGATCAGTGGGCAGTGGGGAGTGGGGAGTGGGCAGTAGGGACAGAAGACAAATTGGCCATGTGTTACTGCCCGTTGAGCGAATCACCCGGTAACGATCTTCCCACTTCTCGCTGTCTATCGCAGCGAAGTCGTCATTTACTGCCCACTCTCCACTCCCCACTCCCCACTCAACCCATGATTTACCTCGACAACGCCGCGACGAGTTTCCCGAAGCCCGAGCCGGTCTACCAGGCCCTCGACCGATTCGCCCGGACCAGCCTGGCGAATCCGGGTCGGGCGGGCCATCGCATGGCGATCGGCGCCGAGCACGCCCTGGACGCGGCGCGGCATGCGCTCAACCAGTTCTTCCGGGGGGCCGCTCCGGAACGCTGGATCTTCACGCTGAATGCCACGGACGGGCTGAATCTCGCGATCAAGGGGATCGTCCAGCCCGGCGATCACGTGGTGACGACCGACCTGGAGCACAATTCGATCAGCCGGCCCTTGCAGGCCCTCGCGAAGGCCGGGGTGATCGCGCTGACGCGGGTCGCCTCCGAGGCCGGGTACGTGGACGCCGAGGCGATCCGTCGGGCGATCACGCCGGGTACGAGCCTCGTCGCGATGACGCACGCCTCGAATGTCCTCGGGACCGTCCAACCCGTCGAGGCGATCGCGGCGATCGTCCGCGAGTCCGGCGCGCTGTTCCTGGTCGACGCGGCCCAGTCGGCGGGGATTGTCCCGATCGACCTGCGCGAGACGGCGATCGACCTGCTGGCCTTCCCCGGCCACAAGGCCCTGTACGGCCCGACCGGGACCGGTGCCGCTTTATGTCGGCCCGCGCACCGACGGCCGGATCCGGCCCTGGCGCGAGGGCGGCACCGGCGGCGACTCCTCCAGCCCGACCCAGCCGGCCCAGCTCCCTTACGCCCTCGAAGGGGGCACCCCGAACGTCCTGGGGATCGCCGGCCTGGCCGCGGGCGTCGCCTGGGTCGCCGAGCGCGGGCCGGACGATCTGCGACGCCATGAGGTCGACCTGCTCCACCGCGTGGTCGAGTGGTCCGGTCAGTCGGACGGCTGGCAGGTCCTCGGGCGATGGGATCCGGAGACGCATGTCGGGGCCCTCTCGCTGATCGCCCCCGAGTCGCTCTCGCCGCAGGACATCGCCGCCATCCTCGACACGAGCTTCGACATCGCCGTCCGGCCGGGGCTCCATTGCGCCCCTTATATCCATCGACGACTGGGCACATTCCCCGACGGGACGATTCGCCTCAGCCCAGGCCCGTTCACGACGGCGGAGGACATCGAGACGTTCATCAACGCACTCTCCGAGATCACCGCGGCGGTCGGATGAGCTCGACCCGGACATGTCCGCGGGATGCCGATCTTCTGACACTTCTGGTCGAAGACCACTGTGTGACCACGCACTCACGTGCGTGTTCACAGGGTGCGATCTCGCCCTGGCCTGGTGGTGTTGGCCGAGAAGTGCCAGAAAATGATGATCGTGCAATCTAGCTGGTTGTACGAAAAGGAGCACCTTGCAATCTACGTTCTGTAAGGATGAACGTTGCATCGAAAGGTGAATCCGACCGGTGGTCAAGGACGCCCACCCATCTCAGAATTGCCCGGATTCTCCCGGTCGAGCGGGCCGACGTGGCCGCCGTCTCACGTGCCGGGTGTTTAGATTGCGATGCGCCGCCCGGTGGGTGGTCCGTCCCGCGGATATCTCGCGCCGGACGGCATACCGGGGTCGCACCCCCGTCGCCGGGGGATGCCGGCGCGGTCGCATCGCCAGGTGACGGGCGTTCGGTGACGACGCTGAGATTGGGCGCGTCCGAAGGATCGAGTTGGATTCCTCTTTCATCAGACAAGACCATCGAGTTGCGGAGCGTGTCATGGCAAGTCTTCCGAGTCTGTCCGATCGCCTGCTCATGGGTTTCTCCATAACTCTCGTGCTCTCCATCATCTTCCTCCTGACGAGGATCGCTCTGCGAAGACGGAAGGAGGGGGCAATGCGGGCGAGCTCGGGCCCCGGCATGTCCTCGCCCCCCGACCGGTTCCTCGTGGTGGTACGGGCCCACGACGATGAGGAGGGCATCACGGGCACGGTCGCGAGCATCCGGGCGATGAACTACCCTGCCGAACTCGTCCAGATCCTCGTCATCGCCGACAATTGTACCGATCGCACGGCCGAGCGAGCACGCCAGGCCGGTGCCCGCGTCCTCGAGCGATTCGACGCGACTCACACGGACAAGGGCTACGCGCTCGAATATGTCATCGACAAGCTGGACGAGTCGGGCGAGCTCGACGCCCTGGAGGCCCTGGTCGTCGTCAACGTGGACAGCACGATGCACTCCGACCTCCTGCGAAACTTCGCGAAAGGCCTCGATTCCGGACAGGAATGGATGCAGTGCTACGATTGCGTCGCCGATGTGCGATCGTCATGGCGGACCCGGCTCATGGCCAACCCGATCCGATTCATCATGGGCGTAGGGCTCCAGTCGCAGAACCCGCTTGGCCTCCGCGGCAATGCGTTATGCCTGTCGATCCGGGGGCTGAGGCGCGTCCCATGGAAGGCCCGCAGGCTGACCGAGGATATCGAGTACTCCTGGACGGTCTGGATCGCCGGCAGTCGCGGCGCGTTCGACCGCGAGGCCATGGTTTATGCGTCGATGCTCAGCCAGGAAAACGGCGCGCCGGCCAGCCAGCGACAGCGGTGGAACTCGGATCGGCTCTTGCGGCTGGGTGCCGATCGACGCTGGCATTTCGATGCGACATCGGAGGAGTCGGCGACCGTGTCGATGCCGGCCCAGGCGGGAGATCCTCCGACCGGTCCCGAGCTCGACGCGCCGCGAATGGATCGAGGAGAGGCCCGCGGCCATCGCGTCGAGTATGCCGGACCCGCTCCGGCATGATGAGGATCGCATGCGGGGCCGGACGTCCTCGCGCCTCACGCGATCGGCAGATCGAACATTTGTCAAGTTTTCCGAAACTCCGGGGTGTCCGCCGATGAGTACCATGCGTTATCCGACCGACTTGACGCCGGCCCAGTGGAAGCGAATCCAGGACGTGCTGCCGTCGGCCAAGCCCGGCGGCCGGCCGCGATCCGTCGAGGTCCGCGAGGTCCTCAACGGCATCCTCTATGTCGTCGGCTCCGGCCGCTCATGGCGGATGATGCCCAAGGATCTGCCCCCGTGGAGCACCTGCTACGACTACTATCGCAAGTGGCGCGAGGATGGCACCTGGACGAGACTCAGCACCGCCCTGCTGACGGCGAGCTCGCCATCGAGTCGCTTGGGATCCGAGGCCGAGGGCCATCCATTCCCGGGCTCGGGCGAGAACGGGGCCCGGCGCGTTGGCCGGCGAGCATCGGTTCAAGGGGATCAACGGCTGGAGCTATCCCGTCGTGGGCGCCGCCCTCGAGGGGCTCGTCGCGGTCGTATGGCCTATCCGGTCATCCCCGAATCGGCTCCGGGCCTTGCGGACCCCGCGGGTGACGGCGGGACCGCTCCCACGCCCAAGTAAGCGGTCGTCCGAGAACACTGCAGGGTGAGTGCAACCCACCGAGGATCGTTCGCCTCATGCACCAGGATTGGTGGGCGCAGCTGCGATCCTCAGACGAGCCCCGAGTGTCCGTGAGTGCATTGATGGCCGCCGGAATGCACTCGCGGGCACTCGGGGCTCGTATCAACGTTCATCGATTTCGGATCACCTCCCCGTCGGTCGCCTCGCCCGTTCGACACCTCGCCAGATCCTTGCCCTCCGCCGTAAAATCCGTCGAGATTGTGAGGTCGGGACGACCTCGATGATCCTGACGACCCGCCAAGCAGCTGAGAAGTTGCCCGTTGGGGGCATCGTCGTCCGCGGGCCGGACAGGCGGGTCGCCGCCGCGGACGGCCGGTAAGTCCTACGAAAACGCGTCGCCATCTGGTACGCTTTGGGGCGAGCTTGCATAACCACTCCGGGTGGAGTCCATGGTTCCGTCGTGTTGAACGAGGAGGTCAGTCGTGGCATTACGTGTGGGGATCAATGGGTTCGGACGGATCGGCCGGCTGGTATTCCGGGTCCTGGCCGAACGGCCCCTGGATTTCGAGGTCGTGGCCATCAACGACCTTTCGGATCCGAAACACCTCGCGTTGTTGTTGAAGTATGACAGCACACAAGGGCGGTTCAAGGGGACCGTCGAGGCCCGCGAGCAGAGCATCGTGGTCAACGGCCAGGAGATCCCGATCACCCGGGAGACGAATCCTGCGTCGCTGCCGTGGAAGAAGCTGGGCTGCCAGATCGCGGTGGAATCCACCGGCCGGTTCACCGACCGCGCCGCCCTCCAGAAGCACCTCGACGCCGGCGCCGAGCGCGTCGTGCTCGAGCGCCCCGGCCAAGGACGAACTCGACGCCACGATCGTCCTGGGCGTTAACGATCAGATCCTGAACAAGAATCACCGGATCATCTCCAATGCGTCGTGCACGACTAACTGCCTGGCGCCGATGGTCAAGGTGCTGCACGAGGCGTTCGGGATCGAGAAGGGGCTGATGACGACCATCCATGCCTACACCAACGACCAGCGCGTCGCCGACCAGGTCCACGAGGATCCCTATCGCGCCCGCGCCGCGGCCGTGAACATCATCCCGTCGAAGACCGGGGCCGCGAAGGCCGTCGGCGAGGTCATCCCCGAGATGAAGGGTAAGCTGACCGGATTCTCGCTCCGCGTGCCTGTGCCGGTCGGCTCCGTCACCGACCTCACCGCCGAGATGAAGGTGAACGTGACGAAAGAAGAGATCAACGGGGCGATGAAGGCGGCCGCCGAAGGCCCGTTCAAAGGCATCATCGAGTATGCCACCGACCCGCTCGTCTCCAGCGATATCGTCGGCAATCCGCATTCCTGCGTCTTCGTGCCCGACCAGACGCTGGTCATCGGCAACCTGGTGAAGGTCATCGGCTGGTACGATAACGAGTGGGGCTATTCCAACCGGACGGCCGAGCTCCTGACCAAGCTGGGGAACCTGTAAGAGTCAGTATCGGAAGGCTCTTGTAGGGTGCTCTGTGAGCACCGATCCGGGGTGGTTTGCCGAACTCGGTGCTCACAGAGCACCCTACGAGCCTTTCAAGAATCACTGCCTTTTTGGCTGTGGAGAAGACCCGGGGAAAATTGATGCCCAAGCAAACGGTTCGCGATCTGGACGTGGCCGGCAAGAAAGTGCTGGTCCGCGTGGACTTCAACGTGCCCCAGACCGCCGACGGCCATGTGGCCGACGACCGTCGGATTCGCGGGGCCCTGCCGACATTGAACGCCATCCTCGATCGAGGCGGGAGCCTGATCCTCGTCAGCCACCTCGGCCGGCCAACGGGCGATCCCGCGTCGGACGCCCCCTTCCGGCTGGACACCGTCGCCGCCCGCTTGCAGGAACTGATCGGCCGGCCCGTCCTGAAGGTCGGCGACACGGTGGGGCCGGAAGCCCAGGCGGCCTGCGGCGTGCTCGAGCCCGGCGGCATCGTCGTGTTGGAGAACGTGCGGTTCAACAAGGGGGAGAAGAAGGGCGATCCCGATTTCGCCGCCAAGCTGGCGGGCCTCGCCGACTGCTACGTCAACGATGCCTTCGGCACCTGTCACCGCGATGAGGCGTCGATGGTGGCCGTCCCCGAGCAGTTCCCGCCCGACCGCCGCGCCATCGGGTTCCTCGTCGAGAAGGAACTCCAGATCCTCGATACCTTGCTCCGCTTCCCCGAACACCCTTACGTGGCCGTTATGGGCGGGGCCAAGGTCTCGGACAAGATCGCCGTGATCGAGACGCTCATCAAGAAAGTTGACCGCCTGCTGATCGGCGGCGCCATGACCTACACGTTCCTGAAGGCCAGGGGAATCCCCATCGGCAAGAGTAAGGTCGAGGAAGACAAGCTGGACGTCGCGAGCCAGCTCCTCGAACTGGCCGGCGAGAAGCTGGTCCTCCCGGCCGATCACCTCGTCGCGAACCGGCCCGAGGCCGGCGCCGAGACCAAGGTCGTCGGCCGCGAGGAGATCCCCGAGGGCTGGTTCGGCATGGATATCGGCCCGACCGCCTGCGCCGAGTATGCGGCGATCATCAAGCAGGCCGGGACGGTCGTGTGGAACGGGCCGATGGGCAAGTTCGAGGTCGAAGCCTTCGGACACGGGACCAGGGCGATCGCCGAGGCCATGGCTGCCGCTCCGGCCGTGACCGCCGTCGGCGGCGGCGAATCGGCCGAGGCCATCGAGAAGTTCGGCCTCGCCGACCGCGTCAGCCACGTCTCCACCGGAGGCGGGGCCTTCCTCGAATCGCTCGAAGGGAAGTCGTTCAACTCGCTCAGAGTGATCCCGGATCGGAACGGCTGATCAGAATCGCGTCTCGGGCGGCGCACCCACGAAGATCTGCTTGACCTCGCCGACGAAGCCGGCCGGGACGCCGATGAAGGTGGCCTTGGCCGCCTTCACCAGCTTGTTGTCGCCGCCCGTATCCCAGTATTCCTTCGGCTTGTGAAAGAGCGGATGGCGGTCGGCGAATGAGACCGTCTTCACCGGGGTCGTCTCGATGGTCTTCTCGGCGACGGGTCCTCCGTCGCTGAGGGCCGGCTCCGGCGTGATGACGGTCGACGCCCGCGGCGTGCCGGCAGTCTGACAGCCGGGACCGATGGCCGCCGTGAGGGCCAGGACACTGATTGCGAGCCAGCGAGTTCCACGCATCGTCCACTTCCTTTACCGACGTGAAGCGCGCACCCGAGTCGAATTTCGAAGAGGTGAGCGGCGTCGATGATCAACCATACCCGACCGAACGGCCGTCGGCGGCCGATTATGGTGCGGCGGGAAGTCCGAAGTTAACGCACCAATAGCGTTTTCCGTCTTCATCAATCGCGCAGCCCACGCCGATCTGGGAAAAACCTCCGAGGATGTTTTTCTTATGGGGCGGGCTGTCCATCCAACCTTTCATGAGCCGCTCGATCGTGAACCGGCCGGCCGCGACGTTCTCCCCGGCGCGTCGATAGCGATAATCCTTGGCCTTGATCCGATCCGTCAGCGTCGAGCCCCGGCTCCCCCGGTGGCTCATCTTGCGGTGCTTAGCCATGTCCATGGCATGTGCCTGGGCCGCGGCATTGAGCTTCTTGCTCGTCGACAGTTTGTTCAACCGTTCGTCCGTCCGGATCCGGTTGTGAGCCTCGACGATCCGATCGCGGAGATCCTCGAGATCCGGCGCCGGAGTCGCTTCTCCGGCCTGCTCTTGCCTCGGACTGAACGCCGAGAACGGCTGGGAACGACTCGAGGCCGAGGCGCACCCGACCAGGACGGCCGCGCACATGGCCACCATCGGAAATCGTCGCGACCATCTCGCGGACGCGTGCATGAGTGGGGGCCCGTCGAATCCGCAGTCTCTGTTGATAGCCGAACGTACGGAGGTTAGATTATGATCTTCGACACAACACGCTCTCGCGAGGCCCGATTCATGGTGACCGCCGTCACGCTCGTCCTGCTTGGCATCATCACCCGGCTGATTTCCCCAGCCTACCATATCTGGAACCTCGTTCCAGTCGGGGCGATCGCGCTCTATGCCGGAGCACGGGTTCCCCGGCGATGGTCCTGGGCCGTCCCGATGGTCGTGATGATCCTCTCCGACCTGGTCCTGGAATACGTCAACCCCTGGCCTTACCCGGCCCTGACGCGATGGACGGTCTATCTTACGATCGCCGCGACGACCGGTCTGGGGCGGATTGCCAGGCGGCCGAAGACGCCGATCTGGCTGCTCCCGGTGCTTTCGGTGGGTGCGTCTACGTTGTTCTTCCTGACGACCAACCTGGCGACCTGGGCCGAAGGCCACCTCTATCCGATGACGACGGCCGGCCTCATCGCCTGCTACGTCGCGGGGCTGGGACACAATTTCTTCCGGAATACCGTCCTTGCCGACCTGATGGGTACGGCCATCCTCTTCGGCCTTGGCCCCGTATTCGAGCGGGCCGCCGAGCGATTGGGTCGAGCCTGGTCCGGTCCATCGAAGGTCAAATTGAAGGTAGTCGAGATCCGTTCCGACGTTTGAGCCCTCCGAGAATCTTCGCGTGGCGAAGCTGCTGGTGAGCGTCCGATCGGCGATCGAGGCGGAGGCGGCCCTGGCGGGAGGCGCCTCGATCATCGACGTCAAGGAACCGGCGCGGGGGCCGCTCGGGCGGGCGGACGGGTCGGTCTGGCGCGAGGTGCGCCGGTCTGTGCCGGCGTCGATCCCCGTGAGCGTCGCCCTCGGCGAGTTGCATGAATGGACCGAGCCGGGGCACGTGGAAATCCCGGTCGATCCCTGGGCGGGGATCGCTTTTCGCAAGCTCGGCCTCTCGGATGCCGGCGCGAACTGGATTGATCGATGGAGAGAGCTCCGCGATCGGCTCGCGGCCACGGCGGAGGGCCGGCCGGGCTCGACGGTGCTAGGTCCGTCCTGGGTCGCCGTCGTTTATATCGATTGGGAAAGGGCGCAGGCCCCCGATCCGGATACCGTGATCCAGGCCGCCGTCGAGATCGAAGACTGCTCGGGCGTCCTCTTCGACACGTGGCACAAATCGGGGCAGCAAGGCGTCGATCGTCGATGGGAACGACGGTTTGCGCGGGTCCATGAGTCGGGTCGTTTCCTTGCGCTTGCCGGTTCACTGGACATCGAAGCGATCCGGCGGCTCGGTCATCTCGAGCCGGAGATCTTCGCCGTGCGAGGGGCGGCCTGCCGCGG
Organism: uncultured Planctomycetota bacterium; assembly: GCA_963777695.1. GTDB lineage: Bacteria > Planctomycetota > Planctomycetia > Isosphaerales > Isosphaeraceae > CAVZRC01. The sequence continues at coordinate 1,064,468 of CAVZRC010000004.1, read as the reverse complement.
GGGAGATCGACGCGCCGGGATCGATCCGGAACGGGTCGCACGCCTGGTCGAGGCGGCCGGGGAAACCGGATAAGGCGAGCGACTTGCGGCCACCCTCAAGGCCCTGAGATTTCGAATCGGACCCCCTGGGCCAGGGGGAGCTCGCTACCATAGTTTATCGTGCAGGTCTGGCGTCGCATGTACGCCTTCCAGGCGTCGGACCCGGCCTCCCGGCCGCCTCCGGTCGCCTTCTCGCCGCCGAACGCGCCGCCGATCTCGGCGCCTGAGGTGCCGATGTTCACGTTGGCGATCCCGCAGTCCGAGCCCTCCGGAGAGAGGAACCGCTCGGCCTCGCGCAGGTCGTTGGTGAAGATCGCGGACGTCAAGCCTTGCTCGACCGCATTCTGGATCGCGATGGCCTCATCGATCGTGCGATAGGTCATCACGTAGAGGATGGGCGAGAAGGTCTCCTCGCCAACGATGGGCATGTCCGGCCGCGCCTTAACGATGGCGGGCTCGACGAAGAATCCCGGCCGCGCGAGCCGATTCCCCCCGTGGACGACCTCGCCGCCCTGCTGGCGGGCCGCGTCGAGGGCCGCCAGCATCGTCGCGACGGCCCCCTCGCCGATCAGCGGTCCCATCAGCACGGAGTCGTCCCAGGGATCGCCGATGCGGACGCGACGATAGATCCCCACCAGACGATCCAGGACCCGATCGTGGATCGACTCGTGGACCAGGAGTCTGCGGGCGGAGGTGCATCGCTGACCGGCGGTCCCGACCGCCGCGAAGACCGTGGCACGGGTCGCCAGCTCGAGGTCGGCATCGGAGGCGATGATGATGGCATTATTGCCACCGAGCTCCAGCAGCGTCCGGCCGAGTCGACGTCCGACGACCTCGGCGACCCGTCGCCCGAGCCGGCAGCTCCCGGTCGCGGAGATCAGCGGCAACCGGTGATCCTGGAGCATCCGCTCGCCGATGTCCTCGGCCCCGCCGACGCAGAGCTGGAAGACGCCCTCGCAGTCGTTGGCGCGGGCGACCTCGTTGAACGATGCGATGGACCGCGACGGCGGTCAGCGGGGTCCGGGGCGACGGTTTCCAGATCATCGTGTCGCCGCAGACGGCTGCGAGCATGGCATTCCACGCCCAGACCGCGACCGGGAAGTTGAACGCCGTGATGATCCCGATGGGTCCCAGCGGGTGCCACTGTTCGAGCATCCGGTGCCGGGGGCGTTCGCTGGCGATCGTCAGGCCATAGAGCTGGCGCGACAGGCCGACCGCGAAGTCGCACATGTCGATCATCTCCTGGACTTCGCCCTCGCCTTCGGTGCGGATCTTCCCCGTCTCGAGGGTCACCAGCAATCCGAGGTCGGCCTTGTGAGCGCGGAGGGCCATACCGATCTGACGGACCACCTCGCCCCGCCGCGGCGGCGGGACCATCCGCCAGCTCCGGAACGCTTTGTGCGCCCGGTCGACCATCCGGTCATATTGCTCGATCGTGGCCGAGCGCACCCCGGGCATCGGCTGGCCCGTCGCCGGATTGATCGGGCGGATCACGGTCGTTCCGGTCCCTGGCGCCTCGCCCTCGATCGACACGCCGGCATTGATCTCGCCGATCCCCAACCTGGGGAACAGGTCGTCGAACATCGGATCTGGCCCTCCACGACGCCCGTTGGCATCGATCATCTCGCGCGGCCGCTGTGTCTCAACCCCGCCCGAGCCGGATCCGGTACCGCCGGCCCAGCGCATGGATGCGGTCCATCTCCTCGCGGGTGAGCTTGTCGGGGAAACGCTGGCGGATCGACGAGCTCGCCAGGCCGGCCCGGATCCCATCGAGGCAGGCGCGGAGATGCCCGTTGTACAGGCCCTTGATGATATACAAGACGATGTACTCGGAGATCTTCACGGCCAGGGGATCGGGCTGTAATATCGGTAGAAGATCCAGATCCAGTTGCGGATCTGGAGCCTCCAGTAGTTCGCCGCCCCGCTCCGGCCGCTGCTCGACGAGATGTGGTAGACGTGCGCCCTGGGATAGTAGATGATCCGATAGCCGGCCCTGAGCACGCGGATCGAGAGGTTAACCTCTTCATTATAGATGAACAGATCATCCCAGAAGGGACCGGCGTCCTTGATCGCCTCGGCGCGGACGATGGCACCGGCGGCCGAGAACGAATAGGTGTCGAACTCGACACGCTCGTGTGTCAACGCCGGGTACTGGTAGAACCACTGGTCGATCTTGCGGGTGAGGCCGTTGATGATCCGACAGCCGGCGATCCCGATCGTGGGGTCGCTCTCCATGCGCTTCACCATCCTGGCCAGCGCCGCCTTGGCCAGGACGGCGTCGCTATCGAGGAACAGGATGTACTTCCCCGAGGCATGCTCGATGCCGATATTCCTCGCCTTGGCCGGCCCCACGTTCGAATCCAGGCCGACGAACTTGACGGACTCGATCCGCGAGAGCTCTTCCGCGGAGCCGTCGGTCGATCCGTTGTCGACGACCACCACCTCGTATCGGGCGCCATGCTGGAGTTTCAGATAATGGACGCACCGTCGCACATCATCGAGGCGATTCCAGTTGACGATGACGATACTCACCAGGGGCGTATCCGCCATTACTCATGCTCCATGGTCGCGAGCTTTGCGTCGTCGAAAAGCAGTCCGGACGACGCAATTCTACGCCGGCCCGCGTGTAAGCCTGAGTAACTATCCGAGAACGGCATCCGGTCCCTGTAGGGTGGGTGAAACCCACCTGTCTTGACGCAATTCCTGGTGGGTTTCACCCACCCTACTCGGATCTCGGACAAGCTCTAAGGCTGCCACGGTCTCTGCGGCGATCAGCTCGATCCGTCATAGAGTATCATCCTGGAACATGAATAACAACCAAGGAGCATGGTCGCATGGGCCGAAATCGGTCATAACACGGTCTTGGTGCTTCGCAAGAGGGTTGGAGTACGCCATGAATGGCCCGATGCGAACGATTTGGACTGGTCTCCGCCGGTCTGATCCGAAAGTGGGAAGTGGGACCGGTCGAAAGTCATCGGGAATGTGTGTACGATGGCCCACGATGAGGTATCCAACCAGTCTTCCGCGGCCATGAGCTCATGAGAATGTCCCTACAATGGCGGCGCGTCGAGCCGCCTCGCCAGCGTGTCTTCGAGTTCCTCCGGCGCACACGACGGCGCGAGCGGTGGTTCAAGTGGTCGCTCCTGGTCGCGACATGCTCGGCGGCCGCGCTGATCCTGGGACTCTTGCCCAGGGGGCGATATCTCGCGGGCTCGGTGGCCTCGGGGACGCGTCAGGTCGCTCGGTACACGCTCGGGCTGCCGACGCCCCGCGAGGAGATCGACGATGCCTGGCGCCGCTATCGCGAGAAGGGGATTGCGGAGTCGCGGCGTGCGCTCGAGAGCCTCTACGCCGAGGCCGACTCGCCCCACCGTCGCCTGATGCTCTATGCCGGGCTGGATCCGGAGCACGGGCTGATACGATGGGGCAATTATAATTTGACCCTGCTGCTGCCGTCCTCGGTCTTCGAAGCCGATGAGAGGGGGCGCTCGTATCGGCTCCGTCCCGACACCCGCTCGATCTGGCTGAGGAACCTGACGCTCCAGAACGGCGTCCTGATGTTCTTCCTCGTCCCGGACCGCCCCGAATTGGCCGAGGTCATCAAGGGGACCCCAGCCATCCCGGTCGAGAGCTCGAGGCAGACGACCAACTCCTGGGGGCTGCGCGGCCCCGAGCCGGATTCCGAGGCCCCGTTGCGCGGGATCGTCCTGGGAGATTCCTTCATGCAGGGGATGTTCATCGGCGATCGGGAGACGCCCCCGGAATGCTTGAGGCGATACCTGGAGGACCACTTCAAGGAGCGGGTCTCCATCCTGAATACCGGCGTCATGGGCTACTCGCCCGAGCAATACTACTACTCGCTGGTCGACTTCGCCGACCGCTTCCGGCCCCACTTCGTGGTCGTCAGCGTCTTCACGAACGACTTCGGCGATATCCATCAAGTGGCGACGAGAGGGCGGGGCGACTGGGGAGAAGGGAAGTACTGGCTGGACAAGATCGCACGCTTCTGCCTGTCGCGAGAATGGCCACACGTGTTCGTTCCCGTCCCCTACGAGCCGAATATGCTGGGCCGGCGAAGGTCCGGCTATTATCCGGGGACGCTGTCCAATAGCCTGGAAATCAACAGTACGATGTTCCTCGACCCGACGGACGATTTCATCAACGCGCATCTGGAGCGGGTCATCGAAGGCAAGCGGAGAGGCCGCAGGCCGCGGGGGTGTCCGCTGTTCAACGGCGAGATCCCCGACGGCCATTTCTCGACGGCCGGCTCCGAGGTCTGGGCGGCGTCCGTTGGCCGACGGCTCGTCCTGCTGCTGGAAGAGGGCCGAACCATGAGGAAGGCACTGTGACAGCTTTGCGGGATGCGGCATCGCAGCGGAATCAGGAGAACCGATCGTCGTGAGCGAGGTGAGCGAGAATCTGCCACTCTGGTTGAAGACGCCCGCGGTGCCCCGACGGTCGCGATGGGATCGGGCGATCGGTCGGCTCGTGCGGACCCGGCCGGAACGCCAGCGCGTCTTCGCGTTCGTCGAGCGGGCGAAGGCGATCGATCGCACGTTCAAGATCGTGATCGCCGTCCTGACGCTCGGCACGGTCGTCATCCTGCTGTCGGCGTTGCCCACCGGCCGATATGCGGCCAACTGGGTGGCGGCGCGCGGTCGATGGCTGGCCCTGAGGGCGGTCGGCCGGGAGCCCGATCGCGAGGAGATCAACGCCGACTGGCAGCGGAAGCGGGACTACGACATGGCCGGCGCCCGGTCCAAGCTCGGGGCGACCTTCGCCGAATACGACGAGGCCCGGCAGCGACTCCTCCGCTTCGCCGGGATGGATCCCGAGCATGTCCTGCTCCGCTGGGGGAACTTCGACCGCACGGTGATGCTGCCTTCGACCGTCTTCGAAGCCGACGAGTCGGGGCGATCGTACCGGTTCCGGCCGGGTGTCCGCTCGCTCTGGATCTACAACTTCCCCGCCAAGGGGGCGGTGAAGGCTTATCTCCAGCTCCCCGATACGCCCGAGACGCCCGGGATCGTCGAGGGGACCGGCGCCAAGATCGTCGAGGGCTCGACGCAGACGACCAACTCGTGGGGCCTGCGCGGTCCCGAGCCCGACATGAACACCCCTTTTCGCGGGATCGTGCTGGGCGATTCCTACATGCAGGGCCTGTTCGTCGGCGACAAGGAGACGCCGACGGAATGCCTGAAACGGGACCTCAAGAGGCGGCTGGGAGGGCCCGTGGAGATCCTCAATACGGGGCACCTCGGCTATTCGCCCGAGCAATATTATTTCTCGCTCGTGGAGTACGACAAGAAGTTCTCATCGCAGTTCGTCATCGTCAGCTTCTTCGCGAACGACTTCGCGGGCGATGTTGAGGACGTGCTCCAAGGGCGGGCGGGAGACTGGGAGGAGGGGCGCTGACTGGCTGGGCCGGATCCGCGACTATTGCGCCTCACGCGGCCAGATTTGGCTGTTCGTCCCGGCCCCGTGGGTCAACCAGATCACGGGCCCTCAGATGGCCGGTTACTACCCGGGCCAGGTCTCCAACATCCTGGGGACGCCCGGGACGTTCTACCTCGATCCCATCAATGATTTCGCGAACGCCTTGCTGGAAATCGAGATCGAAGGCATCCGGCGGGACGAGCCGATCATCGGCAACCCCCTGTTCATGGGCCGGATCGGCGACGGTCATTTCTCGCCAAGGGGCTGCGAGGTGTGGGCGGATGCGGTCGGACGGCGGGTGTCCTTGTTGGTGATGAGGAAGCTAGCCGAGGGCGGGATGCCGCGGCTCGCCCCGGCCATCCCGGGAATCGGATCGCAGTGAGCGGATGGTGTTACTCCCCGATGACCTTGACCAGCACCCGCTTGGGTCGCTTGCCGTCGAATTCGCCGTAGAAGATCTGCTCCCACGGCCCGAAGTCGAGCTTGCCCTTGGTGATCGCCACGACGACCTCGCGGCCCATGATCTGCCGCTTGAGGTGGGCGTCGGCGTTGTCCTCGCCGGTGCGGTTGTGGCGGTATCGCTGGGGGGACGGGTCGAACGGCGCCAGCTCCTCGAGCCATTTCTTGTAATCGTCGTGCAGCCCAGGTTCATCGTCGTTGATGAACACGCTGGCCGTGATGTGCATGGCGTTGCAGAGCAGCAACCCCTCCTGCACGCCGCTCTTGCGGACGATCTCCTCGACCTGGCGCGTGATGTTGATGAAGTCCATCCGCGCGGGCACGTTGAAGGTCAGATACTCGGTGTGCGACTTCATCCGCGCGATCTCCCAGCATGACGCGATGCACGGCGACGCTTGCCGGACGGCCGATCTTGCCCTATCATATCGCAACAATCGCGCGATCCGAAGGGATCGCCCACCCCTCCGCGCCGGACCTCGTCTCGCCGGACAATCTCGGAGCGATCCAGTACCGAGGCCCAGCCCTCGCCGTCGAGAAGGGATGTGACATGAAAACAGTCGATTATATTTACCGGTTCGATCCCAGGAATCCCAGCACGAGGCCATCCCCGCCGGATGCGGAGGTCGCGCGGAAGAAGCTGGAGGACGGCAACCGAATGTTCGCGCGCTGGATGGCGAGCTGCCAGAGCCAAGAGGCAACCGTGGCCGAGGAGCCGAGGTATGTTGTCCAGTGCAACGGCCTCGAGGTCGGGATGGTGCGGAAGCAGGGCGGCATTCCCAAGCAGGCGCCGTTCGCGGTCGTGATCGGATGCTCGGATGCACGAGTGCCGACGGAGATGATCTTCGGGCAAGGGTTCAACGAACTGTTCGTCATCCGGGTGGCCGGGAACGTACTGGGCGACGTCTGCCTGGGGAGCGTGGATTTCGCCGTCGAGGCGCTGAGCGAGAGTGTCAAGGTCATCGTCGTGCTCGGGCACAGCGGTTGCGGCGCCGTGAGCGGGGCCGTGGACGCCTATCTGCAACCGCTCAAGTTCTGGTCGCGGTCGACCTCGCCGGCCTTGCGGTCGATCCTCCAGAAGATCTTCGTCTCGGTCCGCGAGAGCGCCAACGTCCTGAATGAAGTGTGGGGGCCGGAAGGGCGGCAATCGTCCCATTTCCGCGAGGCCCTGATCGAGACGGCGGTCTGCCTCAATGCGGCGCAGGCGGCATTCGCACTCCGCCAGGAGATCGAGACGGCGGGACGACGGGAAATCGAAGTCCTGTACGGGGTGTACAACCTGTCGAACCACCAGGTCACCATGCCCAACGATCCCCTGGCGCCGGCGACCGATACCAATGTCCGGCTGGCCCACGCGCCGACGAACCCGCTCGAGTTCCAGGACCTGGCGCGCCAGATGGCGGAGATCCTCAGGCCCGGCCCCAAGACTGGCGAAATGCTCGCCGGGAATGGAGAGATCCCCATCGCCCCGGTCGCGACGACGGATGGACATGCGCCTTGATGATCGCTCGGGAACGATTCGATGCGGTGGGCGAAACCGAGCGAGTCGTTCGTTATCATGCCGTCCGGTCGGTTTCACTCCCGACGCCCATCGGATAAGATGTCCTTTGACACGGAAGGCTTACGTGTCGATCCTTGCTCGCGAAAGGAGCGGTGCCATGACCCCGAAAAAACCAGGACACAAGAGGCCGACGCATCGCAGGAGTTCGGCTCCGAAAAGTCGGCTGACGTACACCGGCGGGATTCTGTCCCCGGCTTACCCCCCGCCCCCTACCTCCGTGGCTGGCAAGTGGGTGGCATGGACGCAGGACCGCCAGATTGTTACATCGGGCGACACGCTATCCGAGGTGGCGAAAGCCGTCGAGTCGCTGGGCGCCAAGGGCGTGACTTATGGGCATGTCCCTCGCTCCAGGCGTTTCGAAGCTCGCTGATCATGAGATTCCCTTATAATCCTTACCGTGTCGAACCCTCGCCGACCGACAGTTCGGATACAATTTGGTGCCCCGAATTGGTTGTCGCGGTGCGAGGCAGAAACCACGACTCCGAAGAGATCTTGCTGAATGGACTCGTCGACATCGGATCCGATGATTGTGTCCTCCCCTACGACGTCGTCGACATGGTAAGAGGGACCTCATTCGGCGAAGGAGTCCTCGGTGACTACACGAGGGGTACGCATGCGGTTGCGTACCTCCCCGTCTCTCTTCGGATATCGCTCGCGAAGGAAACGATCACGTGGCCGACGATCGTCGCGGTCGATCGAGAGCGAACCGATCTCGCCTTATGGGGAAGATGCGGGTTCCTGAACCATTTCTGCGTGACATTCGACGGACCTAATCAGCACTTCACCATCAGGAGGCGGGGACCCTTGCCACCAGGGTTCACGGTATCCCGCATCCCGAGACGGAGACGATAAGTCCGACTGGGCGGCGATCGCGGGCAGCTCGGCACCCGGCCGGGCGGGGGCGTCAGTGGCGGAGGCGGGCCTGGTCAAGATCCGTCCAGGGCCGCCGCCCTCCGGTTTCAACCGTCGCGGTCAACCCCCTACTTCGGCCGATTCCGCCCACGCGAGGTCGAACCGACCCGGCGGTGTCGGCATCCATGCTCAGGCCGGTCCGATGTCGAGCCTGCCCTTCGAGATGGTGAACGCCGTATTCCCCCCGATCGCGGTGCCCGTTGGGCCCTTGACCCCGCCCGACGGTCCGCTGATGACCGTGATCTGGCCTCCGGGTCGGAAACGTCCGCTTGCCGATGAGCGTCAGGTTCACCGAGTCGCTCGCCGGGGTGTAGGAGACGGTGAAACGCGTGATCGGTTGGATGATCCGCCGGGACTTCTTCTTGATGCGCTTGGTCGTGTTGCTGTCGAGTTGGTAATTGGCCGAGCTGTCCGCACTCGTCGGATCGAGCGGGGCGCCGAGGTCGAAGGTGAATCCGAGCAGCCCGGGTTTGCCGGTCGGTTTGCTCTTCTTGTTCAGCTTCCGCCGAAAGAGAGCCTACTCGCCGATGATTGGCCTGGACCAGATCTTGGGGGGCAGGCCAATCCGCGTCGCCGTTTCCCCTCCGCTTTAGTCTCCTCTAGGCGACGCCAAATAGTTTGAGCATCTCTTCGAGGCCGAAGAAAGATAGAATCCCCCTTACGTTGAAACCGTTCATCTCTTCGACCTTTTTCCACACCGCGAAACCCGAGAATCCGGCTGCGAGAGTGAGAGTCCGCATCATCGGCAAGAGATCTGGAGACTTGATTGCATCCGGGAGTTCCGCGTCGAGTTTACTATCGACGTAGAAGTGCATCCACTGATTGAAGATAAACGGTAATCCGCAGATGAGCCAGCGGATCAGATTGTAGGGGATGGACTCTCAAGGAACCACAAGGTAGTTCATCCCAACGATGGATCCGACGACTACGACGAGGAAGACGATGTAAAAAGCCCCTCCAGGCAGCCCCCACTTCGTCCACGGTATCGCACAAAGTCTTGAGAGCCTCGATCGCACCTCGATGGCGACTCTTGGCGCTCCGACTCCGCAACCTGCTCGGATAAATAACCGAGGGTTGCAATCCCGAACACCACTGCAGGGCCAAGCCACCACATAGAAGTCTCCTAAGTGAGCCGAACTTCTGCCAAGGGCTACGTGTTCCCCGTCTCGATCCAGTGAACGTTTCGATCCAAAGCCAAGTTGAGCCACCCGCCGCCGACGGGTCCGTTGCAATGCCTTGCTTCGACGGCAGTCCCCAGCTCAGTTGCCGCAGCGGGTCCGCCTTCGGTACTCTTGGGCCACGACTCTGAACAAAAACGGTTCCCGCCACCTTTTCCCCGCCCGCCACCTTTTCCCCGCCCACCTTTTCCCCGCACGATACCCGAGCCGTCACCTCTACCAGGATCTGGGATTGGTGAAGCTCCGCAAGCTGCCGCGAGTAACCGGTCCGTGAGCGACGGGAGTGAAGTGTTCTGTCCGAGAGCCGGGTGCGGGAGATCCGCCTGCCCGGTTCGATGAGCGGGGTGTGGAGACGGGGCATGGTCGAGATGGTGGGACACCCGCAGACGAAAGGGCGGGACAACGGGGGAAAACAAACCTCGACCTAAACAACCGCGCCACACCTCGACTCTACGCGAGATTCCCGATCTAACTGCGTCCCCGTTTTCCTTCCCCAAGTCCAAAAAGTCGGCCCCGAGGCGCATCCCGAATCGCAGCATTGGGGACTCGGGGGGCAGATCCCGTAGGCGTCGTAACCTGGTCCGCCCCCGCGGGTGTGCGTGCAGCTCCGCGTCTGCGCGGCTCGTCCCTCCCCTGTGGAAGTCCACCAAAGCGCAACTCAGGACGATTGCAGTGAGCCCTGGAACGTTGCCTGGATCGCCACGCTGCCGCCGGAAATCTGACCTTGCCCGTAGAGTGTGATCGTGCCCTTCACCTGAGTACCTCCGTTCGAGAACTGGATGTCGATCTGGCCCGCCACGATGCTGTAAGGATTCGAAAAGAGGCCGCCCTCAACAAACATCACATTCAACTGGGTCACGAGCGCGTTCGCGGCGGGCTGGATTTGGATCATCCCAGCCGAGTCATTCTCGGTCACCGTTGCCACGTTGACATCGGCGCCCTGGGAAGCGTTTCCTTCGAAGAGCTGATGCAATCCCGTGTTCGTTGCGTATTCGAGCACGCCGGCGCCCCCGGTGTCGATGCTGTTCGCAGGGCCGGTATGAAAGATCACATCATGGGGGTTGATCCCGTTATTCGACGCGTTGTAGGGGTCGAGCGTCGGCGACAACACCATGACTCCGCCCAGGTTGAAATTGGAGGTCGGAGAATATTGAGTCGCCGATGATGGGAAAGCGGTGCTTCCAAAATACGCCGTCCCGGTCACGGAGATACCGTAAACACCCTTTGTGGGTATCGTCGGCATTGAGGCAGGCGGACTGGTCGGGCTGGTGCCCGTAGGGGTGCCCGTGCTGTTCGAAACCGGAACGGCGGGGGCCTTGGCCTTGATGGTGAGCTCATAATTCACCTTGGGTTTGCTGACACCCGTCACCATCACAAAGTAGGTTCCCGGGCTCAACGTCGCGCTGACGGAGGTGCTGGATGCACCCGCGCTGGTCGTGGAGGCGATGACCTGGCCGCTCGAGCCCATCAACGTCAGATTGGCATCATGGGTCAATCCGGAGAGCGTCGCCTGGAACACCTCCTGGGATCTAGTCTCGAACTCGTAGAACTTGCTCCGGCTTTGCTTCCCGACTGAGTTGCTGAAGGGCTCGCTTTCGCCGACCGAGACGGTCCCGATGTTGAACGCCTTCTTCATCGTAGTGCCCGGTGCGGCTCTGGCCATCAGATGGAACTGGGCTCCCGTGCTCAGCACGAGCCTGGACTCGAGCGCATCGACACCGTCGCAACTCGAACCGCCGAGTGTCGGTCTGACGCGGCGATCGCGGCGACCCGACTTCGCGTTATTTCTGGAGGAGCGTCCGAAGATTGCCGGGAGATATTGAGTGCTGTTCGTCACCTTCATGATTTTCTCCTTGGGTCGTCGATTGGGGTTGAATTGGGTCCCAGGCCGATTTTCCGGTTTCGATACGGGCGCAGATCGAGTTGTGGCGGACAACAACGGAAAACTCCCGAGCCGCGTCCCGGTTCTGGTCTCTCATCCGCGTTTCCCATCCCTCGCTCGGGATGGATGAATCGCGATTCCCCGGTCCATCTCTCGCTCACTGCGCTCCTGAAAAGGATTTCGGCGCGAGCCGGAACGTTCGGCTCGTATTAGCGATCTACAACCGTCATTGAGGGGCGCCGGCGTCCCGAGGTTGCTACCATGAGGTGCCGACGAGGTGTCGGTCTCACGTCGGGGACCACGTCCCCGTTTTCCTCCGCAATCTAGCTGCGTCCCCGTTTTCCTCCGTCGTCGGGGACCACGTCCCCGTTTTCCTCCGCAATCTAGCTGCGTCCCCGTTTTCCTCCGCAATCTAGCTGCGTCCCCGTTTTCCTCCCCCTGTATCCTCGAGGTCGGAGATCATCCGTTCGTGACGCACCGGACGACGATCGCATTCAGCGCCGCGGTGGTCTGGACGAGGGACGAATTCGATCAAGCTCTCGCTGATGGTGAAATCTTGCTGCAAGATCCCATCGACGACGCACTCCTGGCGCGAATCCGATTCCTGGCGCTGGCATCGCCGAGGCTCAATTATGCCCACCAGCGGATCGCCACCAATCAGGGTTTCCGATAGGGTTCTACGGGGCATCCGTGCAAGCCTGTGGCATTTCTATCAGGGGCGTCGGATTACAAAGATCGCCCCGTAATGGTCGGAAACGAGGACGACGTCTCATCCATCTACGACTTGCCGCCCCTCGTCGGAAGTCGTCGGCATTGCCGCTCTTTCTTGGACTGCTCGTCCCCTTGTTCCCCGTGGGTTCACCCACTGTGCCCTCAGCACTACGGCTTGCGATGCCGAGGCTGGCTGCGTCGGATCAGTACACCGATCGTGGCGAGCGAACCGATTCCGAGCATCGCCAGGCTTGATGGCTCGGGAACGGATAAGGTCGCCACGAAAACCCCACTCTGCCCGTCGGCCAATGAAGCGTAGAAAGCAACTTGACCCGAGTCGTTGAGGGCCCGCGAACCCATGACCAAACCCGTGACCGTTGATCCATCGAGTTCGGATCCATATCTGACCAATTCCGTTGTAACGCCCTTATCCAATAAGAAAATCCCGTTTCCTTGCTCATAAGCGATCTCGCCCGAATTGTTTAGACTTATGTTGCCTGCACCCGAATTTGGCAAGAGCTCTGTGAACGTTCCCCCACCGCTCGATGTAAAGTAGCCGGCGGCACCATTCAGCGTGCCGAGAAATAATACGGTGCCCGAATCGTTTATCGACAGAGTCGTTACGCTGGCAAAGCCGTTTGCGGCTCCGGCGATCGGCGTGAGCTGTCCTCCAGTTCCCGCATAAATTGTATTTGTAGCTTCATTTGTGAATGCCACAATACCATGGTTGTTGATTACCGCAAGATCAACATTGTTTTGGTCAACATTTCCTGTCGCTATCGTCGTTAGAGGCCCTCCATTGCCTAAGAAAATGTAGGAAGGTTCGTAAGATGGATATGCTTGCGTAGCAAATGCAACGTATCCACTATTATTAATAGATATGAAACCGATTACAAAAGCAGTTGCGATTGTAGTCAGTGCTCCACCATTACCTGTAAACACAGTTGTTGAACCGTAATTTCCCGTGAACGCAACCGTGCCCGAAGCGTTTATTGAGAACGTCGTGCCGAGTCCGCTGGAAAAACCAGTTGCGATTGTGGTCAAAGCGCCACCATTCCCGGTCATGATCGCGTAGTCACTGGGCAAACCTGAGGCGGGTAATGTCAGGAAGGCCACGGAGCCGTTGTCACTGATCGCTAGGTTGCCCCTGTATATTGCGTTCACCTGGCTCGTGTCCACGATCGTTGTATAAACGACACCAGCGGCGGCTGGCCTCGTCCCGAGCACCGCAAACAATAGGACCGTCAAAGAGACGAAAATCACATTTCTTGGCGACGGTTGCATTCTGATCTCCTCGGGGATCATCTCCCCTGAATGGTGCGGCGGGGTTGTTGATCGACGAAGATCGCTCAAGAACCCAGCGGATTGGAAGATACTTGAGCAGTGCTAGCGAGTCGGAAAGCTGGAGCTAACAACCCTCAATCTGCTCGCAGCGCCTCGGAAACGGTAAAGTTCTCTGGGAAAAAGTGGTGACGATCAATGACATTGATCAGGGTTTTTCTCGAAAGCTCGATGGTATTGGATAACGAACGAGGTCCCAGACCCGCACGGTCTGATCTCCATTGGTCGCGGCGAGGTAGCGGCCGTCGGGGCTGAAGGCCAGGCCGGAGATTCCACCCACTCCGTCGCTGAAGACGTGTACGGGCGTGCCGGTCGAGGCGTCCTCGGATTCGAACGGTGCGGTCCTCCCCGCCGAGGCCAGGTAGCGGCCGTCGGGGCTGTAGGCGACGGCGAAGACCTCCCCATCGTGGTCCTTGATCTCGCGGATTCGCTGGCCGGTCGAGGAGTCCCAGATCTGCACGCCCTCCGACTCCGTGCCGAAGGCCAGAGAGCGGCCATCGGGGCTGTAGGCCAGTCCCTTGATGTGCTGTATCAGGATGTTCAACCTCAAGGTCTTCGCGATCCGGCGGCCCTCGATATCATAGAGCAGGACGACGCCCATTCCGCTTCCGATCGCCAGGTGAGTATCGTCGGGACTGAACGCCAGCGAGTAGATGAAGCCCCTGGAAGTGATGCTCCTTCCAGCCCCTTGCCCGATCTCGATCGCGTCCCGGATGTTGACGACGCCATCCTCACCCGCCGAAGCCAGCAGGCGACCGTCGTGGCTGAAGGTCAATGACGTGACGGCTCGTTCATGGGCGGGCCATGTGTGGATCAACTTCCCGGCGGCGTCCCAGATCGTGACGGCCCGGCCTCGACCCGAGGCGGCCAATCGTCCATCCGGGCTGTAGGCGACGCACGACAATGCCCCGTCCGGCCCGGTCAGGGTCTGAACCAAGGAGCCGTCCGAGGGGTCCCAGACCCGAACGGTGCGATCCCAGGACGCGGTCGCGATCCGACGGCTGTCCTCGCTGAAGGACACGGCGCCTACGTGTTCCGAGTGACCTCGGAGGATGGATAGCCCAGGCTCGGGCAGTTCTTCGCGACGGGTCGCGTCCCAGACCCGGACCATGTTGGCCCCGGCCGAAGCAAGCTGCTCGCCGTCACTGCGGAAGGCGACACCCCAGATCTCGGGCTTGTGGCCGTGCAGCGACAGAAGTACCCGGCCCGATGAAGCATCCCAGATGGTGACACGCCCATCCGATCCGCCGACCGAAGCGATTCTTCGGCCATCGGGACTGAAGGCCATTCGTCGAATTGGCGAAACCTGGCGGGTCCGTTGGAAGACCTCTCGACCTGATGCGGTGTCCCAAAGGGTCAGGGCGCCGCCGCTATTGCCCGCGGCCAGGAAGCGGCCGTCGGGCGAGAACGCGACGCACATGCAGGCGAACAGGCCCGGGTCGCGGAAGGTGCGGAGTTCCCGACCCGTGTCGATGTCCCAGAGCCGTACGGTCGCATCGTCGCCGGAGGAGGCCAGGAGCCGGCCGTTCGGGTGGAAGGCCACGCCGGTGACGCGATCCGTGTGATTGCCAAGGTTTCGCAGTTCGCCGCTCTCCGGATCCCAGAGGCCGACGGACTTGTTGAATCCGGCCAGTGCGATCTGTCGGCCGTCGGGATGGAAGGCGGCGCACCAGATGCCGCCCAGGGGTTCGCCTTCGAGTACGGAAACGACCTGCCATGTGGAAGTGTCCCAGACCTTTGCCTTCTTATCGTAGCTTGCGGAGACCAGGCGCCGACCGTCGCGACTGAATGCCAGCGATGTTGTGGAAAGTTCATGGGCATCCAGGGTCTTCAACTGCTTCATCCCGCCGTCGGTGGTATCCCAGATGACGATGGCGTTCCCGCCTATGCCAGTGGCCAGGATGCTGGCGGTCGGGTGATAGGCCACGGACATCGCAACGAGTCCACCTTGGAGCTTGGTCTCATCAAATCGGCGGCGGTGTCTGAGGTGGAACCATTCCCAATTGCGCAGTGATGCCGGGCAATCCTCGAGCAGCTCCCGGGCATGGCCGGGTTCGCCCGCCGAGAGTTCTCGGTCAGCCAGGGCGATCCGGCTCTCGTAGAGGGCGACTTCCATATTCCGCTGCGCCGCGACCGCCGTTCGCCACTGCCAGACGACGGTCAACAAACCCAGGGCGAACAGGGTCGCCGCGGTCGCGAGCAGGGCGGAGGCGTAGGGGCGGCGGCGGACCCACAGGACGATCCGTCGTAGGGTGCCGGGGCGTCGGGCCAGGATCGGATGGCCGTGCAGCCAGCGACGGAGGTCGTCGCCGAACGACTCGGCCGAGGTGTACCGCTGAGACGGCTCCTTTTCCAGGCATTTCAGGCAGATCGTCTCGAGGTCGCGGTCGACCCGCGGGTTGAGCCGGCGCGGAGGCTCGGGGAGGGTCGTCCGCACGCGATGGATCGTCTCCAGCGGCGTATCGCACTGGAACGGCGGGCCGCCGGTCAGCAGGACGTAGAGGATCGCGCCCAGGCCGTAGACATCGGTCGCCGTCGTGATCTCGTTCGTCCGGCCGCCGGTCTGCTCGGGGGCCATGTACGGCGGCGAGCCGAGGATCGCGCCCGAGCCGGTCAGCGTGCTCTCCACGCCGATCCGACGCGCCAGGCCGAAGTCGGTCACGAGCGGCTGGCCTTCGCCGTCGAGCAGGATGTTCGACGGCTTCAGGTCGCGGTGGAGGAATCCACGACGGTGGGCATGATGGACCGCCTCGGCGACCACGGTCATCAGTCGCGCCGCGGCACGGGGGTCGTCGCGGAAGCGTTCGCGGTGACCGGCCAGGTTACCGCCCTCGATCAGCCGCATGGTCAGGTAGCGTCGGCCCTGGTACTCGCCGACCTCGTAGATCGGGACGATGTTCGGGTGTTCGAGCTGCGCCGCGGCCTCGGCCTCGTTGCGGAACCGCTGGATATCGGACTCGCTGGCCAGCGGGCCGGCGATGATCTGCTTGAGCGCCACGTGTCGGTTCAGGCTGCGGTGCAGGGCGCGGTAGACGACCCCCATCCCCCCCGCGCCCAGCACCTCGAACAGGACATAGGCCCCGAATTCCATCGGGATCGACGAGTTCGGGTCCGGGGAATCGACCGAGTCCGGGTCGTCGCCGAGGACCCGGGCCGCCTGCGCGACGTCGCGCAGGGGCCGGGACATCCGCTCCACCGCGTCGTGGGCGTCGAAGAACCGCCGGAGGTCGGCGGCCAGCTCGGGATGGGTGCTCAGGAGGGCGGTCCGGTCGGTTTCTCGGCCCGACTGTCGGGCTTCGAGGTAGGTGTTGATGACTTCGTCGAGCCGGTCGTCGGTCGGGGACTCGTCGGTCGGATGCGTCATCGATCACCTCCCCGGGCGGAGCTTCTCGTGGAGCTTGATGATCCCCCGACGCAACAAGGTGCTGACCGCCTTGGGGGTGCGATCGAGTCGCACCGCGATCTCGGCCAGGGGCAAGTCGTGCAGGTAGTGAAGCTCCAGCGCCTCGCGCTGATCGTCCAGGAGCGTCGCCATCGCATCGGCCAATCTTGCCAGATCCTCGTTACGCTCGGCGCGCTCGCTGGGTGATGATTGGTCCGCCGCCAGCCATTGCTCCAATCGCTGAGACGACTGCTCCAGGGACCGCTCCAACGATCGCTCGCGGTCGATGTTACGCTTGCCGCGGCCGAGGTCGCGAGAGGCACGGGCCAATTCTCGGGCCAGGATCTTACGGAGCCAGACGATTTGCTCGGCCTCGCTCTTCCCGCGAAACTGTTCTTGGGCCTGATGCGCCTGGAGCAACGTCTGCTGGACCACGTCCGACGGGTCGATCTTCGACCGTAGACGCGGGTCGAGCTGGAGCCGGGCAAGCAGGCACAGATACTCACGGTAGCCCTCCAACGGGAGCGGGGGCGTGTTCGACATCGCCTCTCCTACTGATAGAAGAACCCAAAACGGCGGCATGGCTTCGCGACTTTTCGCTTTTTCCGGAATAATTTCGATTAACGCCTGCCCGGCCCACTTCTAGCATTCGCGGTCGCATCATATGATGGCCGCGGAGAGATCGCAACCGATCAAGGGTTGAGCAGGAGCGAGATCGTCGGCACCGGATTCGAGAGATGTGCGCTTGCATGGCGAGCGTCTTGTAGAGCGGTCATTCCCGCGGGGACCGCAGTTGGAGTTCCGCCTTCAGGCGGTCCGAGGTTCACGCCCAAACGCCGCCTGAAGGCGGAACTCCAACGGGTCGGGCAAGAGCTCGTGTTGGAGTTCCGCCTTCAGGCGGTCTTCGATCGCGCCCGGATGCCGCCTGAAGAGGACGGAATGTTGGACCTTCCTCGGGTCCCGTGATCATGGGACTCAACGGAACAGAAAAAGCGAAGCCGATTACCGGGCAGGATTGAATTTATAGTAAATCGCCTATAGAACGGGAGAGTGGACCTTTGGCGGAAGCGGAAAAGGAAGAAGCAAAACCGCCGGTCATGCGGCCCGTCGTATGGCTGGGAAACTCGAGGAAAAATATCCAGGAGTTTCCATCGGACGCGCGGAGGATCATCGGCGGCGAACTCCAGCTCATGCAATATGGCGGGATGCCGAAGGATGCCAAGCCGTTCAAGGGGATTGGCAGCGGCGTCGTGGAAATAGCCATCCGACATGACAGCGAGGCTTACCGTTCGGTAGTGGCCCTCCAGCTCGGCAGGAGCATCTATGTGCTGCACGCCTTCCAGAAGAAGTCCAGGAAAGGCATCGCGACGCCGAAGCGAGATGTGGATCTGATCAAGCAGCGGTATCGAGAGGCGAGGGAGCTGGCGGAAGATGAGCAAGGACAACCAGACGAGCATTGAGTTCGAAGAAAGCTCGGGCAATGTCTTCGCGGACCTCGGCCTCGAGGATGCCGACGAACTGTTCACGCGGTCGCGATTGGGCTTCCATGTCTACAAAATCCTGGCCGACCGACGGCTCAAGCAACGTGAGATCGCGACGCTGCTAGGCATCAAGCAGCCGGAGGTGTCGCACCTGATGAACGGGCATTTCGACCGCTTCACCACCGACAAGCTGCTCGATTTCCTCAGGCGTCTCGACCGTAAGGTGACCATCCACATCAGCCCGCACCGGCCGGGCGAGCCCTATCAGGAGATCGGCGTCGGCAACTGAATCAGACCGATGGCCATGCTTCGGATACCTCGAAGGCGGAACTCCGACAGGTTGCGGCAGGATCTCGCTATGCTCGACATAAACCTCGTTCGTTACCTGAGAACGGCATTCGCGACGGGTGGGGTCGGGTGCGCATGGTCAGGCGCGACCGGGGGGCCGGTCTCCGACGGATCGGGCTCGGCGTCGAGGCGTCGCGCCCTCCGATCCTTCAAGATCTGTTCGGCCGCGAGTTCCCGCGTCGTGACGCCGGGCTGGGGGAACATGCCGCCGAGGAGGATCAAGGTCGTCAGGGTCAATACGGCGATTCGCTCCCGCGTGCCGATCCCCAACCAGACCGTCGAGGCGTGTCGCGCCCCAGCGAACAGGTGCAAGTAGGCCCGCACCACGGCGATCCCGTTGAGTGCCGCCGCGGCGACGACCACGACCCCGGCGGTCGGATTGACCTCGACGGCGCTGTCGACCAGCAACTCGGTCGAGATGAAGCCGAGCGTGCCGGGGAAGCCGACGCTCGCCAGGCCGGTGAGCATGAAGCAGACCGCCAGCGCGGGCGAATGCTCATACAGCCCGTGGAAGCCGGTCAGCGAGAGCCGGCCGTATCGGACCTCGACGGCGCAGGGTCAGGCCGAAGCCGGCCAGCGACAGGATCACCGAGAACCAGAGGCAAAGCGAGGCCGTGAGCGACATGACAGTACCCAACTCCAGCCCGACGAGGACCAGCGAGGCGTGGCTGAGGAACAGGTGGGCGTAGAATCGCCTCACCTCGGTCTGGGTGACCGCCATCCCGGCGGCGTACAGGGCCGTGACCAGCGATGCGATCGAGATGCCGTGCAGGACCCAGTGCGGCGCGATCGGCAGGACGAGCCGCACGGCCGCATAGACGCCGGTCAGCGGGGCCATCAGCAACACGGCGATCCCGAACGTGGCATGCTCGAACCAGTCGGTGACCCAGGATTGTGCCGGCACCGTCCCGCATCGGACCAGGATCGCCAGCATCAGCGGGATGCTCGCCCAGGCCGAGGGCGTCGCTTCCCGGCCGCCGATCTCGACGGCCGTCCAGCCCAGCACCAGCAAGCCGACGAACAACGCCATGTGCAGGACATAGATCCGCGTCGGCTGCTCCCGGCTGGTCAGCTCGATGTATGGCGGGACGGTCGTCGCGGCCAGCAGGCCGATGAGCAGCCAGGGTTCCGTGGCGGAGAACGCCGCGATCCGGATGGTCTCCGCGGCCAGCGAGCCGGTGAACGAGAATCGTCGCATCTTCGCGCGGGGTAGCCAGCGCCATCAGGAAGTGGATCAGGGAGGTCGCGGGCACGAGCGGTGCATTCAGCTCGTCCAGGGCGAAAAGCTGACGCCCGAAGAGGCGAAATTGCGGGCTGAAGCCCAGCCCTTGATCGATGGGGATCCCCAGGTAGAATCCCAGCCAGGCCAGGACCGTGCAGAAGAACGCGATGCCGGTGAAGGCCAGCCCCCACCGGTAGGCGCGCGCCGGTTCTCGCAACCGGCTCACCAGGAGGGAACCGAGGAGGCTGACCATCATCGACGTCTCGAGCCAGGGGAAGGCGAGCGGATTCATGAGAGTTCTTCGATCCTTCCGGAGGCGGCCTTGACCGGCTGCGACTCGCGCGAGTCGGCGCCGGCGAGGAAGTCGGTCCATCGGTGTTCCAGCCGGTCGAACCACCGGAAGGTCCGGACGAACGGCACGACGACATAATTCGACAGCGTCGCGTCGAGATAGCCCTGGTGGAGGGCCAATCGATAGAGCCAGGTCGCCGCGCGTCGTCGCGCATGCGGCCCCAGGGGACCCGTCCGGGCGGCAGCCGGTCGCCGATGGCATTCTCCAGGGCGTTGTAGTCCTGGAGGAGCGTCGGGGCCCGGATGAACTGGAGGGTCCGCAGGCAGGCGTGGCCCAGGAGATGGATCAGCGCCAGGTAGCGGATGACTCGGCCGATCTGCATGAGGACGACCCCGGTTTGCGACGGGTCGTTCCTGGCCGCGGCGACGACCGCCGCGGCCAGGCCGATCTCGGCGACGATCATGCCGACTTGCGAGAGCGAGGCGAACGAGAGCGCCGCCTTGATGTCCGCCTGGACGCTCCCGGCCAGGTAGGCCAGCAGGGCCGTCGATAAGCCCAGGGTCAGGACCAGGGCCGGCAGGATTGGCGAGCACTCGAGGATCGGGCTCACCCTCAGGAGCAGGAACGCCCCCAGGTGCACCGACAGGGCGCCGTAGAAGACGGCGCTGGAGGGGGTAGGTCCTTCCATGGCGCGGGGCAGCCAGCCCGAGAAGGGGATCAGCGCCGATTTGCCCGCGGCGGCCGTCACCAGCAGGAGGCCCACGATGAGGGCCTGTCCGCTCGGCAGGAACGATTGCGCGTCGGGCCAGAGCCCGGCGGAGCCGAGCAGGATGTCGAAGTCACCCTCGCCCCCCAGGTGATGCATGGCCACCGCGGCCAGCAACAGTGACGCGTCCGAGACCCGGTAGACCACCCACACCCACAACCCGTTGCGGGCCGGGGCCGGCCGCTCCTGGAAGTAGGCCACCAGCATCGCCGAGGAGAGCCCGACGAGTTCCCAGCCGGCGAACAGGGTCTCGATCGTCCCGGCCAGCGACGCCACGACCATTCCCAGCACGAACACCGAGTAGAGCAGGAAGAAGCGATTGAAGCCCCGATCGCGGTGCAGGTACTTGCTGGCGAACGCCCCGATCGTCCCCGACAGGGTGAACGACAGGATCACCATCGGGACCGAGAGCCGGTCGAAGACGAATTTCACCGAGAAATGGTAGTGGCCGGGGATCTCCACCCAGGCACCCAGGTCGATCGCCACGTGCCGCGCCCCCGTGGCCAGCATCGCGGCGAGCATGATCGCCGACCCCACCAGGCCGGCCACCACCGAGACCTGGAGCAGTCGCGTCGCCGCGGCTTCGGAAATCTTCCGCTCCAGGATCGACGAGACGCCGAGCACGATCGTCGACAGGAACGGGCCGGCGACGACCACGACCCCAATAAATATCATAACTTCTATGTATGATGGCATAATTTCTGCTCCTCCTCCCGCGCCCGGGCCGTCACGGGCCGATCTCGGCGAAATCGAGGTGCTCGCGCCAGCCTCGGTACCAGTCGACCGAGGAGGCGGCGCGGGGGAGGGTGTCGGACTGGGGCCGGTAGGGGTAGAAGTCTCCCTCCTCGAAGACGCTGATCTCGCGCGTCTCGGGGTGGATGAGGATCAGGAGGATCCAGGCGTTGCGGCAGAGCCGGCCGATCCCGGGGTTGCTCGCCATGATCCGGGTCATCGCCTCGGCGGTCGTCTCGATGACGAACAGCGAGCGCAACGGCTCGTGGATCTCGACCATCTGCCAGGGGAGCCCGGTGCGGAGGTCGCTCATGTAGCCGTCCATCACGCCCAGCAGCGAGGCGATATTGTGGGGCAGCTTCGTCCCGGCGCCCCAGCCGGGATTGTCGACGTTCGAGAAGTAATACTCGAGGTTGATGCCCGAGCAGACGGGGAAGACGGCCGAGAGGACCCGGTTGAGGATCGCGTGCTCGTCGTCGTCCTGGGTCGGGTCGTACGAGGCAAGGAAGGCGCGGCGGTCGAGGAATAGCCCGCGGGACCACTCGCGACGGCCGACGATGGTGATGGCGTTGGTGGCGTGGCCGAGCTCGGGGCGGGTCTGAGCCAGGTCCTCCGAGCGGCCCTCGACGTGCTCGCGGGCCTCCTTGAAGGTGATGGTCAGCGGCGCCGAGTAGAACCGTCGGCATCGCTCGTGCGCGTTGCGCTCGCACGCCTGCTCGATCAGGGTCCGGGCGCGATCGAACTCCGCGAGGTGGGTCTCGGGGATGCGATCGGTGTCGAAGAAGGCCACCGAGTCGTCGCACGTGTTGTGGTAGCCGCCGACGACGACGGTGTCGGCCGGGATGACCAGGCCGCGCAGGGTCAGTCCCTCGCGGACGCGGGGATCGTTGAGGATCTGGGCCAGGGCGCGGGCGTTGGGGCCGCCCCGGGCACCGCCGCAGGCCCCGCAGTTGTAGGCCGAGTTGTGCGGATTATTCTGGCTGTTGGACCCGTGCCCGTGAAGGAGCAGCAACCGGGCGAATCGCGACGTCAGGCCGATCTCGCGGAGGAGTCGCTCGGCGACGTCGATCATCTCGGCGATCGTGTAGCCGATGTGGCCCGGCTCGGGGCCCGGCTCGGGCTCGACGCGTTCCAGCCGGAGCCGGGTGAACGTCGGCGTCTGGACGATCCGGTCGATCCGACGGCGGAACCGAGCGGTCAGGCGGGGGAAGAGGATCCGCGCGACCAGGGGGAACGAGGCCAGGACGCCGACGGCGCCGGTCAGCAGGGCGCCCATCGCGAAGGTGCGGGTGCCGACGTGGAACCGATGCGACGCCGTGCCGAGGACCCGTCGCGTCCGCGCCCGACGGCGATGCTCCGGCCCCTCCAGGTCGCCGACCTCCTCGGTCACCCAGTGCTGCGGCCGGATCACGACCGGGCAGAGCGCCGTGAAGTGGGCGTCGGCGGCGCCCCGGTAATAGATGGCCACCGAGAAGAAGCCGGCGGCACCGAAGGTCTCCGATTCGGGCGCCAGCTCCTCGAGATGGCGTCGGAAGGACTCCTCGCGCTCGTCGAGGCAGAAGACCGCCTGGAACCGGGGCTGCTGCGGGGTCGGCGCCGGCTTGCGGGCGTGCAGGGCGATCGCGTCGAGGGCCTGGGTGCGGAATCGACGCTCGTAGGCCAGGTGGAAGATCCGTCGGCGTTCCAGCGTCGAGAACGCCTCGATCTCCCGCATGATCGCGGCCCATTGATCGGGACTGAGGTGGTAGAGCAGGTCGGGAGGCAGGCCGGCGACCTGGGCCAACTGGAATGCGAGGAAGGCACGCTGCTCGACGCTCGGCGGCCAGTACGCCGCGAGGCTCCGCAGCATGGGCAGTGGGCCGGTGAACCCCAGGGCCTCGCGAGCCGTGTAGGCCAGGGCGAATCGGTCGAGCAGGAGCCGGATGGCGAGGAACTCGATCAGGCTGCCGCGCGGGACGGGGCGTACCACGCGGTCGCCTCGGGCCTCGATCTGCGCGACCATCCCACCCCAGCCCCGCAGCGCCAGGAACGTGGCGCTGAGGAACGGCTCGCATTGTCCCGCGGCGACCCCGAGGACCTCGAGGGATTCGCGGATCGACTCCAGCGGGCTGATTCCTTGATCCTGGAGTCGGCCCAGCTCCTCGGCCAGGCCGCGCATCCAACGGTCGGGGGGGCCGCCGGGCCGGCGGTACAACGCGCAGAACGCGCGATAGAACCCATCCTCCCGGTGCGGCAGCGGCCAGGCCGCCAGGCCCTGGTCGAGGAAGACCTCGCAGAACCGGATCAGCAGGTTATGGACCGGTGCGTCGGCGTCCTCGCCGGTGGCCTCCATCAGCAGGTCGCGGTGGCGCAACGACGCCGGCGGTATCGGCGTGTACGAGGGCAGGTCCCGCACCCCGTCGCAGCAGAGGCGCCACATCGACTGGAGCGCGAACGATTCCCATTCCTCGTCGCTCCAGCTCTCGATCCGCGACTCGCCGAACCGGTCGAGCCGATCGACGAGGCTCGATGGGACGGTCCGGCGACGGCTTGCGGCCCGGGTCGCGTGATTCCGCTCGTTCCCGCCCCGGAAATCGCGCATCACCCACCGTCGCGTCTCGGCGACGATCCGGCTCCGGACCGTCGAGGAGACCTCCGGCCGTATGCGTCGGAGGGCATCGGCCTCGGCCACGTACCACAGGAGCTCTTCCGTAGGGCCGGACCGCATCGGGTACTGGAGCATGGCCAGCCGCAAGTCCAGCCTGGTCCCGAAGCCCGGGATCGGTTGGCGGGCGCCCTCGCCCAGGTCCTGCTCCAGGACCTCCTGCAACTCCGAGAAGCGGATCCGACCCCGTCGCAACTCATCCCGATATCGGTCCTCGCCCAGGTAGGTCTGACACCCGAAGACCCGCGCCCTTCCTTGAGGGCCTGGTGGAATGGCAGGTCTTCGAAGGCGTGCAGCGTGTTGTGGTGGATGAAGACCGTGATCGGCCCCTGCGCCGGCAGCAGGTGCGCCGCATGTTCGATGATGGCGGTCAGCTCGTGGTCATCCGGACCCGAGTCGCCCACGACGAGACGCGCGCCCCCGCGGGCTATGCTGGTGTTCATGGGGATCGATCGGCTCGCTCGAGTAAAGAGACCACGAAATTGTCCTCAAACCGAAGAGATTGGAACACGAAATACACGAAAACAGAGAAGCACACAAGGATTGCAACAGCTTGAAGGCATAGATGAATTTTTTGAATTCTTGAATCAATTTTTCGTGTATTTCGTGTATTTCGTGTTCCAATCTCCTCGATCTCGAGTCCGCGTTGGACCGGTGCTCGGCGGATAGGTCCGTCGGCCATTATTTGCGGTTTATTGGACTAGCCTTCGCCTGAGCGTTGCATAGAGGAGCAAACTCCGCGATGTGTTGGTGGCCTCGTCACCCGGATGGCCGCGGCGAGGAATCGACTTCGACCCGCGAAAGCCCCTGGGGTTCCTGGACCGCAAGCTGCCGTTCCGCCCGGCCAATCCGCTGCAAGATCTCCTGTCGCGTCGCCTGTTGCTGGATCGCCTGGCGGACCTCCGCATTGCGCAGGACGAACGATAATTTCGACATCAAGTGCAAGTGCGCACGTGTCGTCGGGCTGATGATCGTGAGTAGCGTGTTCACCGGCTTGCCGTCCAGTGCGCCGTAGTCGATCGCCTGCTCCAGGAAGCACAACGCCAGCGAGGGGCGGCCGATGTGCAACACGACCGGATTGCGTACGTGCGGAATCGCCATCTGATCGCCGATGGCCGTCGATGCGATCGCCTCGCGGGCCAGGAGTACGCGGAGTAGGAAGCCGCGATCCACCTCCTCCGGCAACCGCAGGAGCTCCACCACCTCGAAAAGGACGCTCGCTTTATCCGAACCCGAGACCCGGTAATAAACACCTCCCGCCTCCATCGCATCAAGGAGCGACGGTATCGGTTGACCCTCCGCCTCGGGCTCCGCGAAGATTTCGCTCGAGACGTTCAAACGGCGGGACGTGGCCCATTCCAAGATCTCCGCCCGGTTAAACCGGTATTGGTCTTGAACCCGGTAGGCCGGGATGACTTGCAGTTTGATCCATCGATAGATCGTCTTTTCCGAGACCCTCAACAGGCCGGCGGTATCACGGACGGAGAGGTTCATGAAATCGATCCTGAATCTCCGCAGCGAGCGAAACCCTGTCTTGTAGCCCCACAGAGCGTCTCCCACAAGATGCGCGGAGTTTGCACGCTCCACCACCGAGTGTGCAAATGATCAAGCTCCCGAACGATCCATCGGGCTCTCTCGGTTTTGGACACGGTGTGACATTGATGGACAATGTATGGTCGAGTTACCGTATTGTCAATAGAAAGCCCGAGGACGCCCTCGGTACACGAATTCGAGTCGATTTCGGCCATGGCGTGGGGTGGAGCCGGGTGGGGAAGAAGACACGAGTCTCCCGGATTCGGCCGGGACAGCACGCCTCTGTCTGCCTCGACTCGACCTTCATTGCCGTTTCCCGATCGCATCCTCCTCTTCAATGGACCGAGACCCAAAGGACCCACTCGCATGCAAACCGACTCCACGCTCTGCCTCGAAAAACCGACCAACGGCGTGGCCGGTTTGAAGCACTGGCCCCACGATCTCCGATCGGGGTTCATGGTGTCGATGATCTCGCTGCCGTTTTCGATGGGGATCGCCATAACCTCCGGCGCACGGCGATCTGTGGGATCATCTCCGCGATCATCGCCGGCTTCGTGCTACCGTTCCTCGGTGGGTCGTACGTGACGATCAGCGGCCCGGCCGCCGGCCTGGCGCCGCCGTTGTTCGCCGGCATGATCTGGCTGGGGAGCGTTGACGTGGGCAAGGGTGCGAGCCAAGCGGAGATGCTCAAGGCGGGTTACCCGCTCGTGCTGGTGGCCATTTGCCTCGCCGGCCTGGTGCAACTGGTGCTCGCCAGGCTGAAGGTGGCCCGTCTCAGCGCCATCTTCCCGGCGGCGGCCATCGAGGGCATGCTGGCGGCCATCGGTCTGCTGATCATCGCCAAGCAGTTGCCCCTGTTCATGGGCCTGAACTTCGAAGCCCATGAGTTCTGGCCCATGCTCCAGGAAGCACCCCATCACTTCACGACCATGAACCTCCAGGTCCTGGGACTGGGGATCGCGTGCACGGCTCTCCTCTTTATCCTGGCCGCCCTCCCCTGGCGGCTCTTGAAGCTCATGCCGCCTCCGGTGTGGATCTTCATCCTGGGAACGCTGGCCAGCCTGTTGTTCCTGCGCCTGGGCCCAGAGGACCTGATCAACGTCCCCGCGAATGTGCTCGAGAACGGGATCGTTTGGCCCCGATTCGGCAAGGTGCTGGGCGATTACCACTTTTGGGGGCCGTTGGCGTATCTCGTGGTCCTCCTGGTCATGATCGACGGGACCGAGTCCCTGGCCACGATCTCCGCCGTGGACAAGCTCGACCCGTATCGACGCCGGTCCGACCCCGACCGCACCTTGCTCGCGATGGGCGCTTGCAACATGTGCTCGAGCATGGTCGGAGGGTTGACGATCATTCCCGGAATCGTCAAGAGCACCGCCAACATCATGGGAGGCGGCCGCACGCAGTGGGCCAACTTCTTCAACGCCTGCTTCCTCTTGACTCTCCTCATCTTCGGCCGCCCCCTGATCAACATGGTGCCCAAGGCGGTGCTGGCCGCGATCCTGGTCTTCATCGGATTCAAGCTCTGCCGACCGAAGGTCTGGGTGAAGGTCGCGCACATCGGGATGGAGCAGTTGCTCGTCTTCGCCGTGACCGTCCTGGTCACCGTGTCAACCGACCTGCTCATCGGCATCTTCGCCGGCATCGCCATGGAGCTGGTGATCCGCATGTGGTACCTGGGCCTGTGGAACACACTTCGGGATGGTGATTCCTCGGCGCCCGTCAACGCGGGCCCGCTCGCTCGCTTCCTGAGCCTCTTTCGCAATCCGGTGACCCGGCGGGAACTCGACGGCGACAAGTGCCATCTGTTCGTGGATGGCCCCCTCGTCTGTTTCAACATCTTCCACATGATTCGCGAACTGGGACACCGCCCCTCCGCCACGAGGGAGATCAGCCTGCACCTGAGCCCGGCCGTGCCCCTCATCGATCACACGACGTTCGAGTATCTCCGTTATTTGGAGGATGACCTCGGTTCCGGCCGCAATCCGACCAAACTGCAGATCGACGGCTGGGACCACCTGCAGCCGCTGTCCAAGCACGCGACCAGCGATCGGGTAGCCCTGGTATCCACCAGAAGCCTCGACGAAGCGGCTCGAACCGAGGAGGAACTCCGCGAAATTCAAGTCACCGATTGACGACCAGTCCCGGTATCCTCAGGGCCCCTCGGCGGGCTCGTCCGCCTCGGAATTGAGGTCGGCCCAGGCACCGACACGGCGTCCTCTGGCGTCGGTCGCCAGGACTTTCACGACGATCGGGCCGGTCTGTGGCGAGACTCCGACGAGGTGGATCGGCCGGGAATGGATCGCTCCGCCGGCGGGGACGGCCGAGGTGCCGAATGCGGAAGCGACCCCCAGCATGTCGAGCCGGCCTGAGCGGAAGCCGCCGGGATGCGGCCGGGGCCCCGGGGTCAGCGGCTCCCAGGCGAAGGCCGAGATCCGGACGGGGATGCCATGCCGCTCCGCGACGCGGGCCATGACCCGCAACTCTCCATCGGGGCCGGTCCGCGCGCTCAGCGATAGGTCCAGGCGAGGCCAGTCCGCCCCCAGGGGGAGGGCCGTCACCTGGATCTCGGCGTCCGGAGGCCCGACCACTTCCAGCTCGACGGCCCCCGCCGAGGGGCCCTCGACCGTGAAGAAGCGGCTGCTCGTCCCCGGGCTGCTCCATTGCTCGGCCGGGCCGCCGGCGACGACGGTACGGCATCTCGGGCCGGCGAGCTCCCAGTTGCCCCGGGGGGATCGCATGTCGATTGAAAGGAAGCCGTCGTCGGGGTCGACCGGATTCTCCCCAGGCGGCATCAACCCGCTCGAGTAGAGGGCCAGAGACCATCGCCGATACAGAGCCGCGAATGTCGATCCGGTCGCAGCCTCGAGGTTCGCCACTCCCCGGCGCGACGAGAGGACCAGCGCGGGGATCAAGTCTGGGCCGTATCGGTCGGCGCACCACCGCAGAAAGAGGTAAGTGCTGCCGCGGTTGCCGTGGCTGCGGAACAGGTCGGCCGCGAAGTAGTCGTCAACGACGAGCTGATAGGACTCGGGCCGCGACAGGAACGCGCTAACGCGGTAATCGATATTCGAAGTGGAGAATGCGTGCATGTCTTCGGCGAGGTGTGCGATCGCCTCGTCGAGCCATCCTTCCTCCTCCGGGCCCGGCAGGCCGTTCCGGGCACGCCGCAGGCACTTCCTGGTGTAGGCGACCGCGTGCATGTACTCGTGGGCGACGACGGCTCGCGTGTAAGGTCCGGCCGGGAGCGCGGCGTTCAGGTACATCATGTCGCAGCGGTTGCCGAAGGGATCGGGTACGGACGCATCCAGGTCGGCCACCCTGACGAAGCCGTCAACGGCGTGCCGGCCGCCCGCGAGCCGGCCGAGCCAGCTCGAGAGCAGGATGGTGAACCGGCCGTCGCCGTCCGTATCGCACGCCGAGCCGAAGCGGGCGGTGGTCAGGGGATAAATCCGGTCGTCGAACGCGGTGATGACGTCCCTGAGGAGGTCGCGATCGACGCGATCGGCGTCCTCGGACGATACATAGACCTGGATCCGACGCCCGACCCCTTTGAGTATGCCCCGAATCGGTACGTAGTTGCTCGGGCTGGCGACATCGCCTTCGTGGACCATGAGGGAGAAGGTCCGCTCTCGGGGCGGCAGGCGTTCGATCGGTCCGGCCGGCGGGGGAGGAGGGGGCACGCCGAGACTCGGCCTGTCTCGCGGGCCGTCATCGGTGAGGGTTGGGATCGAGGCGCTCGACACGGTCCGCGTCGCCAGCCGGATGGGGAAAGGGCCTCGGGATCGCGACAGGGCCGATACAACCACCAGGGTTTCGGAGTTCGGCCGTGAAGCCGGGAGCCGGAACGTCGCACGTCCGTCGCGAACGGCGATCGCCCTGGCGATCTCCGGGGCCCAGAACGATTCCGGCGAGGTGGATGGACCGGATCGAGCCGAGCCGTCCCCGCCGACCGTCACGAGTAGGATGACCGCGGCGGTAGCGAGACCGGTCAACAACCGAAGCCGGTGGCCCAAGTATCGATATAGCATCCGGTTCCACCGCGACGCGACGTCCACGAAAGTCAGCCCCGCCCGGACCGCCGACTCGCCCGGCCGGGCAACAGCCTTTCGATCGGCGCGGCGCGCCCGTCGGCTTGAACCGATTGCGCGGGGGATTCCCGATCCGCTCGCGAGTGCGAACTCTTGAGGATTTGTTCGATTTCTCCGAGCGGTGCTTCCGTAGTGGCAAGTGGCTAGGTAGTGGCTAGTGGCAAGTGGCTAGTGACTAGAGAAAACAGTGTACTCTTGTTTGCCCTGAGTAATCCGAAAAAGTGGTCTCAAGAGATTCGTCTCCACTAGCCACTAGCCATCAGCCATTAGCCACTATTTCGAGGGCTTTTCGACCACCAGATCAACCGCGGAGAAGTGTTCGTGATCGCTCTGCGTATTGCGAGTCTCGACCCGGATCAGGTAGGCGCCGGGGTGTCGATCTTGAGTGTGGTCCGCTGTCCGGCCTTCCCGCCGGGCTTGAAGTCCATGTCGAAGGCGCTCTCGAGCACGACGTCACCCTTCATGTCGGGAAGCTCCTTCTGGCCGGGTTTCTCCTGCCGGACGACGAAGAAGTGGACCACGACGTTCTCCAAAGTCTTGTGTGGATAGACGTTGGTGAGGATGTACTGGATCCGGATCGGCTCGTTGGTCTTCGCTTTCAGGACTTGCCGCGGGTTCTTCCCCCACTCCGGCGGCGTCTGATCGACGAAGGCGGAGACGTGGTCGCGGGACGTGGAGACTTCGAGCTGGATCTTGGCGTGCTCGGCCTGCGCCGAGGAAGCCCAGAGACAGCCGGCCGCGATCGCGACGAAGCCGGTCATCGAGCGCCGCATGGTGAATACTCCTGAATGTTTGGCAGATTCCCCTCGCGGGAACAGCCGTCCGACGCATGCTCAATCTCAGCCGATCATCTTAACCGACCGAGATTCACCGAACTACCGAGGGTCGTTCTTCCGATAATCAGATGGTGTCTTCATGGAAGATGGCGGGAGAGGCGCCGGGGACAGCCGGCCTTTACGGGATGTGCCGGTCGCCGCCGCTCGACAGACCCGCACTCGAACTGCAAGGATGCGATCCGAATGACACGGATGAAATCGCGGTCGCGTAGACTTGCCTTGGTGTGGATCGGCCTCGCGATGGCGTTGCTGCCCGGATGTCAATCGCCGGGGGGGATCCAGTGGCCCTGGCTCCGTAATCAGCCTCCGGACGCTTCGTATCAGGCGGCCCGGCCGACATATGCGATCCCCGGCACGAAGCCTTTGTACCTCAACAATTACGCCGGCGACGATCATACTCCGATGCGCCCGCGTCGCCGGGATAATAGCGGCGTCGCACCGATCGCGGTGGACAATCCCCCCGGCCTGACGGTCGACCAGGGGCCGTGGAACGGCGACTGAGCACCGCGCCGACATGATCGACAGGCGACATAATGGGCACGCGACTTGCGTGAGGGGTTGGGCGCGCAATTCGCGGAATAACGGGCCTCACTGCGGCTCTTGGGTCGCGTGTGGGTGGCCGAGCGAGTAGAATTCGGTGAGGGACAGCCACGAACCAACTCGACTCGACGCGACGGCGCCGGGATGCAACTAGGGAGTGGGTCGATCGATGAGCTCGGGCGAGATTCGCGTCGGGATCGTCGGGGCGGGTCAGATCGCGCGGACGCGGCACATCCCCGGCTTCCAGGGCCTGCCGGGCGTCAAGGTGATCGCGGTCTGCAATCGCAAGCGCGAGACGACGGCCCGCGTGGCGCGCGACTTCGACATCCCGAAGATTTACAGCAACTGGGAGGACCTGGTCGCCGATCCGGAAGTGGACGCCGTCGTGATCGGGGCCTGGCCCTACCTGCATTGCCCGGTGACGCTCGCCGCCCTCGACGCCGGCAAGCATGTGCTGACCGAGGCACGGATGGCGATGAATGCGCGCGAGGCCCAGCGGATGTGCGACCGGGCCCTGGAATCGCCCCGCCTGACGGCCATGGTGGTCCCGAGCCCGTATGGACTCGCGGGCGATGCCTACATGCGCTCGCTGATCGCGTCGGGCTGGATCGGCAAGCTCCGCGAGCTGCACGTCCACGGGCTGAACGATCAGCTCGCCGACCCGGAGGCGCCGCTGGGCTGGCGACAGATGACCCGATACTCCGGATTCAACATGCTGTCCCTCGGGATCCTCTATGAGACGGTGCTCCGCTGGGTCGCGCCGGCGAACCGTGTCCTGGCTTACGCTTCGAAGATCATCCCGCAACGATTCGACCCCGAACAAGGGAAGAAGATGCGGGTCGGTACCCCGGATAGCGTCCACGTCCTCACCACCCAGGACGATGGCTCGTGCGGCGTTTATCGGCTCAGCGGCGTGGTCTGGCAGGATCACTCGATGGCGATCGCGCTGTATGGCAGTGGGGGCACGCTCATCTACGACCTGCTACGCGACGAGATCCGGGGCGCACAACGTCGAGAGGACGGGCTGCGCGTCCTGCCCATACCCGAGGCGATGCGAGGCGGTTGGCGCGTCGAGGCCGACTTCATCGCGTCGATCCGCGGCGAAAGCCCGGTGACCCACACCGACTTCCGCACGGGGGTCCGCTACATGCAATTTACGGAGGCCGTCGCGCGCAGCTCGCGCCACCAGGTACCGGTCACGCTCCCGCTCCGCGAGTTTTCCAACCCCAGCCTCTGAGACGACCTACGACACCCCGTCTTGAAAGGTTCGACCCGAATAAGTAGGATGCAATGGTCCGGTTCGAATGCCCAACGCCGTAGTCATTGGGGATTGGTGTAACGGTAGCACGAGTGACTCTGGATCACTTAGTCTAGGTTCGAATCCTAGATCCCCAGCTTTACCGAAGCTGCGAAGCGAAGAGGAGTTATGGCAAGAGCCCTGGCTCCTCTTTCCCGTTTCAGGGGAAAAACAGGGGAACACATTGGGTTCACGTTGCATTCGCGTCGCTGGCCTCCACACATACGATTCTGTGGAGGAAATGACGCATGGCCTCGCTGGAAAAACGGTACGACGGCCGTTACCGCATCGTCTTCTGCTGGCAGAGCGAACGCCGCTACCACTCGCTCGGCAAGATGCCCGAGCGGGAGGCTCGGTCCTGCCTCGACCGGCTCGAGGAGAGCCTGCGCTTCGTCGATCGCGGGCTGCTGGAAGTCCCTCTGGAAGCGGACCTCGGGCGTTTTCTGGTTTCCGGGGGCAAGCTGAACGGCAAGCCCGTGCTGGAGACGCCGCTCAAGTTCGGCGAGCTCCTGAAGCGCTACCATGCAGAGCACCCCGCCGGTGTGAAGGAAGCCAGCACGCGTTCGACCGAAACTATCCACATCGCCCACCTTCTCCGGCTCATCGATCCGCAAACCGCCGTCCGTTCAATCACGATCGAAACATTGCAGTGCTGCGTCAACGCCCGTGCAAAGGAGAAAGTGCGATCCGGACGAACCATCTCCCATGTCACGATCCAGAAGGAGGTCGGCACGCTCTCAAGCCTCTGGAATCGCTGGGCGAGGCCGCTTGGCCTGGTAGACGGGCCGGCGCCGAGCAAGGGACTCAACTACGCCAAGGGACGAGCCAAGCCGCCGTTTCAGACGCGCGAGCAGATCGAGCGGCAGGTCGTGCGCGGCGGGTTGACCGACGCCGAGGCGAAGGAGTTGTGGGGAAGCCTCTTCCTGACCCTGAATCAGGTCCCTGAGCTGCTCGACCACGTTAGGTCGCGGCAAGGACGCCCGTGGGTCTATGTCGCGTTCTGCCTGGCCGCGTACACGGGCGCGCGGCGGTCTGAAATCCTGCGCTCGCGGGTCGATGATCTCGACTTCGAGGCCGGAACGATCACCATTCGCGAGAAGAAGCGCGATCGTTCACGCGAAATGACGTTTCGCACTGTGCCGATGGCTGACGTGCTCAGGAGAGTCCTTCGAGATTGGCTCGATGAGAACCACCTCGGTGGTCCATACACGCTTTTCGGTCAGGGCGGGCGTCCCTTCACGCGCCAGATGATGACCAAGGCGTTTCGCTCGGCCGTAAAGGACACATCCTGGCAACTGGTCCAGGGCTATCATGTGCTTCGGCACTCGTTCGCGAGCAACTGTGCGCTGAAGGGCGTCAACCAGCGCGTCATCGATTCCTGGATGGGCCACCAGACTGAAGCCATGCGACGGCGATATCGTCACCTCTTTCCCGAGCAGGAGCAGATGGCGATGCGTTCGGTGTTCGGATGAGCGGGTTCGATGGTAGGAGAATGAAGAGGCTGCTTATGTGGCTCACAGCGCTGGGTACGCGGGTACTTCGTGGCGCGGAATGGGAACTCTTCCGCGTCGGGCTGTCAACTCTTTGGGACGACATCGAATCACAGCCGGACGACGAGGAGCCGGGCACGACTGAGGTAAAGGCTTTCGATCGTCTCACCAAGCCGGAGCGGCTGGCCCTTCTGGCTCAAGTTGCGAAGGGGCTTAACGATCGGCGCGAGCCGTGCCCTGATCTCACAGCTCTGAACGAGGCCGCGGTTGCCGCCGTCTTCGCGCAAGTACGTTACCTCATATCGGTCGATATCGACGCGCAGCGATCGGGCTTCGGCACGTGTTCCAGAGACCGCGCAGGGTGTCCGAGAGAACTGGTTCTCGCGGCCGCGCGTGAGGTCAACCTAAATCAGCTCGCCACGCTACCCAAGGCGAGGAGCAAGGACGCCTCCAAGTGGTATGATCCAAGCCATGCTCTTCAGGGTTCTCGATGATATCGACTACATGGCTGCGGACATCTTCCTCGATGCGCCGCCGTCCCAAAGTCGGTCCATGAAGGAAATGCTGGGAATTCCCGAAGACTACTTCTCGGCAACTGCGGACTTTCCGACCCCGCAAATGCTCGAGGTCATCCGGGCCGACCTTCGCAGGATTTGTGGTCGTCCCAAAGCCTGGCTCACGCCACGGTAATTGACGGCCATCGGCGTCGAAAACCGGGGTTGGTCGAAGTGGCAAACGCGCTAGGACCTGAACCTTACGAGAGTATTTTTTCTTACCCCTTTCATTTCCAGGGTTTACGTCATTAGAGGAAAGTGCCACAACAACCTGGGACCATCCCGATAGGGCGACATCGGGCGGACGTATGGTATCGAGTTGTCCCCTATGGAGGCACTATTGAGGCACAACTATTGGGTGGTGACACTTGGTGAATAAGACAGTGAAACATCGGGATCGTGTCCGAACGACATCATCTCAGAAGCCAATAGGATAGAGCGATGGCTGGTCCGCTCAGATCCTCATCTTGGTCCCTACTCGAAGATCGAACAGGTCCGATTCGCCTCCGGCTCGATCCCGCTACCGAACTGAGCGTCGAGCTCCCCTCGACCTCAAGGCGCTGGCCGAGACGGCCCGCCTGAAGACGAGCCGGAACTCCGACGGGATGGCCTGGCTCGGAGCAAAGCGCTGACGAGACTCCGCGTCACCGCGGACAGCCCGAGGGAGGCCGACGGATCGAGGGGCGGGGCCTGGGTGTTACGCTCGTGGGCGCCGCCCCAAACTGTATTCGCGCCGTGGACCCGCGGTGGGCGGCGCGGAACTGCTCGGCCGGGTTTGCCTCCGAGCTGGACATGCCAACGATGATGACGGGATGCTATCGCAGGGCGGTTTTGCGCACTCGGCTCCGCGCGACGACAAGGCACGTCAGGGACAATCCTTGCAAGCCGATCAGCAGAGACGCGGGTTCAGGCACCGACGCGGCAACGACCGGAATGGCAAACGAGTTGGAGTTATCCGGGCCGAACAGAATATCGTTGTAATCTGCCCCGACGAAGTCGTTCACGCCTGTCGCCGGGTAGGCGGAAAAGGCGAGCGGAATCGGTGTCGTCGGGGCCGAGGAGTCCAGCGTGAACACCACATGACCCAGGTCGAGGGTCTGGCCGCTGACGAGCGTGATCCCGGAGTTCGTAGTCCCGTAGTTGTCCCCTGCGAAAACGTTGTTGCCGGCGGCGTCAATCAGGATGTCGGGACCGAAGTAACTGTTCGCCGCGAAAATGTATTCGGGGCTCGCCGTCGTGACGTCGGTGAAGGTCACGTCGGTGTTAGTGGTGGCGAGCTCGAACGAGAAGCCTCCGATGTCCACGCCGCCGGTGGTCGTATTCGTGATGGTTACGTCGAAGCTATTAGTTGAAAAGCCCGGTACGGCCGTGCCGTTGGCGATCCCCAGCACCAGTCCGCCACCGGCGTGGGCGGGCGCCGCCGCGAAAAAGCCCATCGCCAGGGCGAGAACGAATGCCAGCGCGGTGGCGGGGAAGGGCGCCGACGTGATTCGATAGCGCAGATCCATGATTCACCTCGATGAAAACGGTATGCAAGTTTTGGGTAGAGTCCGTTTCGATGATTGGGGTAGAGCCTGGAAGATCAATGGTTGGGCGGGAGCGACGTGCCGATCTTGGTCCGCGCGAGTTTGGCGTCGTTCGCAGCGACCGCGCCGTCGCCATTGAGGTCGGCGAATATGTCGTACACCTCGCCGATCTGGTCGATGATTCCGGTGATGTCGCCCGAGCTCACGACGCCGTCGCCGTTGAAATCGCCGGGCAGCACGCTGAACGCCTGGCTGGCCAGGCCGAACAGTTTCAGTGACGGCGCGTTCGACGCCACGGTGTTGGTCTGGTCCAGGGCCATCATCAGCCGGTCGATGCCGATTGCTGTCGGCAAAGTCCAGGTTTGGTCGGTGGTTTCCTGACCAGAGCCGACCTTCGCCAGGGAATAGGCGGGGCCCCCCGCGGTGCTCGTGAGGCTCACACCGGTACCGTTGATGTTGACCGGATCGCTGTAGGCGACCTCGAAGCCCATAATGTCGAAGAAGGGCAAGTCGCGCCCGAGGCCGACGATCGAGAGCTTCTGCGACCCCCACTTTACAAAGATATTTGTGACCACCGGGTGCACGTTGATCGTGGCCGAGACGATGTTGGGGAAATCGTAGTTATCCGCCATGAGTCCGGTCGTGATCGGGGTGGCGCTATAAATCCCCGCGGGGCTGGAGGTCGTCGGCAGCCCGCTAAAGCCAGCCGAACCGGACACGACCGAGGCGTTATCGTAGTAGACGAAGCCGCTGAACCTGGCCGTCGGGATCGGCACCGGGTCGCCGTGGCCGATGTCAGTGGTTGACAGGACGGCCGTGACCGTCAGGTGGGCCTTGGTAATCGTGAGCGTGCTCGGCGTAAAGTTGATCGTGTAGTTCGCGTCGGCTGCGAGCGTGCCCAGGGTGATGTCGTAGGGACCGCCCGCGACGGTCTCGCCGACGGCGCGGGTCAACGATCCGGTTAGGACGCCAGTCGCCGTATCCTGGAATTGCAGGCCGGTGACCTTGTAGGTGAAAGCGGGGTCGTCGCTACCGTAAACCTTGGTTTGCGGGGCGGCGATTACGTTCAGGGCTGCCGGTGTGACCGTGAACGTGGCTGTCGTCTCGGCGGCCGACTGCGTAGGGGCAAAGCTAGGATCGCCGAGGTACTGTGACGAGACCGTGTAGGTGCCCACCGGTTCCGTGATCGCGATGTTCGCGTTGCCGCCCGAATCGATCGCCACCGGGCTGCCGTACAGGGCGCCATTAACCAGGAATTGGATGTAGCCATCGGGCGGAACGCCGGCGGACGAGGATAGCGAGGCCGTGAAAGTAGCCGACTGGCCGTAGCTCAGTGAAGCCGTGCCCGGCGTGACGATCGTGGCCGTCGTCGCCGGAGTGACGACCAGCGCGGCGCTGGTCTCCGCGGCCGGCAAGGTGGCAGCATAGCTGGCATCACCGAGGTATTCCGCCGCGATCGTGTAGTTGCCCACTGGCTCCGTGATCAGGTCCTGGGCGTTGCCGTTGACCTCAATCGCCACCGGGCTGCCGTAGGCAATGCCGTTGACCAGGAACTGGACCAGCTCGTGAGAGCCGTCCGGAGGCGAGCCGGTGGCGGAGGCGACGGTGGCCGTGAAGGTGGCGGAGTGGCCGTAGTCGACGGTGGCCGAAGCCGGTGCGACGGTCGTGGCCGTCGCCCACGGGCTAACGGTGAAGCTTGCGGTGGTTTCCGCGTCGGGTGTGGTTGCGGCATAGCTGTTGTCGCCGAGGTACTCCGCCGCGACCGCGTAACTGCCCGCCGGCTCGGTGATCGCGAGCTGCACGTTGCCGTTCGCGTCAATCACCACCGGGCTACCGTAGGCCACGCCGTTGACCGTGAACTGCAGGCTCCCATCCGGAGGAGTGCCGTTGGCGGAGAAAACGGTGGCGTAGAACTCGTCCGACTGGCCGACATTGACGGAGTCCGAAGCCGACGAGACGACCGTGGCCGTCGCCCACGGATTGACGGTGAGCGTCGAGCCGGTCTCCGCGTCCGGCATTGTCGCGGCAAAGGTGTCGTCGCCGAGGTACTGGGCGGTGACCGTGTAGGTACCCACCGGCTCTGTGATCGCGAGCTGCGCGTTGCTGGACTGGCCGATCGCCACCGGGCTGCCGTAGGCCGCGCCGTTGACCAAGAACTGCACCTCCCCATCCGTGGGACTGCCCTGGTCGGCGAAGACATAGGCTTCGAACGTAACCGACTGGCCGACGTTGACGGTGGTCTGATGGGAGGGGGCGTAGACGTAGGTGTTCGTCAGCAACAAGGCGGAGACGGTGAGTGTGCCGGTAGTTTCCGCGTCGGGTGTGCCGGCGCCATAGGTGGAATCGCCGAGGTATTCCACCGCAACCGTGTAGCTGCCCGGCGACTGGCCCGCGATCGTGATCTGCGCCAGTGGGCCATCGGGCCCATAGTACGGGACGGGAGTACCGTAGGGCAGGCCGTTGAGTAGGAACTGCACGTCGCCGTCCTGGGGACTGCCTTCACCGGAGGTAACGGCAGCCGTGAAGGTGGCCGAATCGTCGAAGATGTCGACGGTGACCGTACTCGGCGTGACGCTCGTAGTCGTCGGCACCAGAGTGACGTTGAGCGTCGCGGTGGTCTCTGCGTCTGGTGTCGTGGCGGCATAGTTGGCGTCGCCGAGGTACTCCGCGGCGATCGTGTAGCTGCTCGCCGACTGGCCCGTGATCGTGATCTGTGCCGGATTGTTGGGGGAGCCAGCGTATGGCACCGGGTTGCCATAGTCCGTGCCGTTGAGCAGAAACTGCACGTCGCCGTCCTGGGGAGTGCCGGCGCCGGAGGTGACGGCAGCCGTGAAGGTGGCCGTCTGACCGAGGATGATGGTGGTCGTAGCCGGCGTGACCATCGTGGCCGTAGCGGCCGGAGTGACAGACAGGTTGGCGGGGGCATCCGCGAGCGGCGCGGCGGCGAAGTTGGTGTCGCCGGTGTACTCGGCATCGACGAGGTAGTTGCCCACCGGCTCGGTGATCGCGAGCTGCGCCGTGCCATCGTTGCCCAGTGGCACCGGGCTGCCGTAGTTCTGGCCGTTGACGGTGAACTGTACGAAGCCACCTTGCGGCGTGATGAGCGTGTTCTGCGTATCGGTGACGGTGGCCGTGAATAGCGCGGACTGCCCGTAGCTGACGGAGGTCGTCTGAGGCGTGACCACCATCTCCGTACGTAACGGGCTGGCTGCCTGACTGACGGTGAGGGTGGCGGTGTACTCTGCGGCCGGCAGCGTGGCGGCATAGTTGGGGTCACCGAGGTACTCCGCCGCGATCGTGTAGGTGCCAGCCGGCTCGGTAAGCTCAAATGTCATCGTATTATCGGAGCTGCCTCCCCAGGCCACCGGGCTGCCATAGGCCACGCCGTTGACCAGGAATTGCGCCGAGCCGTCCGGCGGAGCACCATTGGCGGAGGTGACGTTGACCTCGAAGTACGCTGGCTGGCCGAGGCTGACAGTGACCGTTGGTGGCGAAACGACCGTAGTGGTCGCCACCGGGATCACGGTGAGAGTGACGGTGGTTTCCGCGTCCGGCAACGTGGCGGCGTAGTTGACGTCGCCGAGGTACCCCGCCGCGATCGTGTAGGTGCCCGGGGGCTCGAGGATCGAGACTTGTGCCACACCGACCGAGAGTGCGACCGGGCTGCCGTAGGCCACGCCATTGACCAGGAACTGCACCGAGCCGTCCGGTGGTGCGCCGGTGGCCGAAGATACGTCAGCCGTGAACGTCGCGGACTGGCCGTAGCTCACAGTGTCCGTCGCCGGCGTGACCGCCGTCGTCGTCGCCGCCTGAGTGACGGTGAGGGTCGAGCCGGTCTCGGCGCCCTGGAGCGTGGCGGCATAGTTGGTGTCGCCGGTGTACTGTGCGGCCACGGTGTAGCCACCCACCGGTTCGGCGATCGCGAGTTCCGCGTTGCCGTTGGCGTCGATCGCCACCGAGCTGCCGAAAGCGACGCCATCGATCAGGAACTGGAGACTCCCGTCCGGCGGTGTTCCGTTGGTAGACGAAACGTTGGCTGTGAAGGTGGCGGACTGACCGGAGTCGACCGTCGCAGTCGCCGGAGTGACGGCCGTGGCCGTGGCCACTGGATTGACGGTGAGGGTCGCGCTGGTCTCGGCAGCCGGAAGAGTGGCGGCAAAATTGGCGTCGCCCGTGTACTTGGCCGCGACCGTGTAGCTACCGACCGGCTCGGAGATGGCGAGCGTCGCATTGCCGTTGGCATCGATGGCCTCCGGGCTGCCGTAGGCCACGCCATTGACGAGGAACTGAAGCGAGCCATCCGGGGGCGTGCCGTTGCCGGAGGAGACCTTGGCCGAGAAGGTCGCCGACTGGCCGAGAGCGACCAAGGCCGTCGCCGGCGTGACGACCGTAGTCGTCGCCGCCGGATTGACGGTAAGAGCCGCGCTGGTTTCCTCGGCCGGCAGCGTCGCGGCATACGCGATGTCACCGGTGTATTCCGCCGCGACTGTGTATCTGCCCACGGGCTCCGCCAGCGCGAGCTGCGCCTGACCATTGGAGATAGCCACCGGCAGGCCCAGGGATGCTCCGTTCACGAAGAACTGGATGTCTCCGTCGGAAGGCGTGCCGTTGCTGGAGGAGACAGTGGCCGTGAAGGTGGCGGACTGGCCGTAGCTGACGGTGTCGGTTGCCGGAGTGATCACCGTCAACGTGGCCGACGCCACGCCGGGGATGGTGAACGTCACGTCGGGTATGCCGGGCGCGGACTGGCTCAGGTTCTGGTCATCAACGCCGACGCTATTGAAGCTGTAGGTGTGTGTCTTGCCATCGATCAGCACATCGTAAGTGATCGACCCGCTGTAAACTCCGCTCGAGTCCGGCGCGCCCGGAGTGAGCTGTTTGACGAGCGTCGGCGTGCCGCCGTCAACCTCGACATAGATATCCACCGTGGAGATCGAGCCGGCGGGAACGCCGCTGTTCTGGTCGGGATCGGCACCGGCCCAGTTGAGCATGAAGACTCCGTCGCTGTATGACGACGGTGTCAGCACACTGAACTCGGAAGTCGGGAATGGATTCCAGGTGTAGGATGGGTTGGCCGCCAGGACGTGCGTCACGGGTGGATTCAGATCCGGGACGTAAGTACTGGTTTCGGCTGCGCCGGTCTTGTCGTTCTCGATGTTGCCGGCATTGTCTTCGGCGATACTGTAGAACGCGTAGTGATTGCGATCCTGTCCCGCGAAGTTGAAGGTCGCCGTGCCGAAAGTATCGACCGAATACGGAATGCTCTGCGTCTGGTAGAGGCTGAAGGGGCGACCGTTGACGGAGACGTACAGGCCGACCGACGAGACGTTGGAGTCCGCGCCCTCCTGGGTCGGGTCCGGGTCATTGTAAGAGACCGAGACCGGGAAGCTGTCGCTGGTCTGAGTCTGGCCGAGCGCGTTGACTTTGCTGGTGGGCGGGGTGAGGTCCACAATGATGTTAACAGGAGGCGCCGAGATCGCGGTGTTCGACCCGGGTGAGATGGTCTCCACGTCCAACTGGTGAAAGCCTTCGGCGTCCTTAGAACCGAACGCGACGCTGGGAAGGTTCAGGACCATGCTGAATGTGGATCCGGTCGCCGTGAGCTGTCCCACCGGGTTCGGGCTGAAGGACGCGTCGTCATACACTTTCACCGTCGACCCGGCCGTGGACAAACTTCCGGTCAAGGTGACCGTGCCTGTGTTGGTAACCCAACCTTCGACATCGGCATTGGCATTGAAGGTGCCTGGGCTGATCGCCAGGTTGTACGCGGCGCCCGGCTGCACGCCTACCGTATAGTTGGAAGTTTCCGAGACGCTCTGGGCGTAGAGGTCGTCGCCGGAGTACACCGCCTGGACCGAGTAGGATCCGGTGTAGAAGATCTGGACGGACATCTGTGCCGTGCCGTCGGCGGAGAGCGGAACGGGGTCGCTGTAGGCAAAACCGCCGACCAGGAACAACACCGTACCGTCCGGTGGGATCCTGCCATCGGCGGCGGTGACGGTGGCCGTGTAGGTTTGCGCATCGCCGTAGGCGACGGTGGCCGAGTCTGGGCTGAGCGTGGTGCTGGTCTGGATCAGTCCCACGCCGAGTTGGAGGCTCGTTTCGTCGGCCGGCAGCGTGGCGGCGTAAGTGTTGTCGCCGAGGTACTCCGCTGCGATCAAGTAGGTGCCCGCCGTCGAGAACGGGATTGTGATGTTCGCCTCGCCGCTGGAGATCGCAACCGGATTCCCAGTGGCGACGCCGTTGACCAGGAACTGCACGGAACCGTCCGGAGGCCTATTGTTGCCGGACGAGACGGCGGCCGTGAAGGTGGCGGACTGGCCGGTGCCGATGTTGGGCGTCGGCGACGTCACTTCCGTGGATGTCGCCGCCAGGCCGACGGTGAGCGTGGCGGTCGATTCCGCGGCCGGCAACGTCGGGGCATAGAGGGCATCGCCGAGGTACTGAGCCGCGATCGTGTACGTGCCCAGAGGCTCCGTGATGGTGATCGACGCGGTGCCCGTATTGTCGGTGGTGAGCGGAACCGGGCTGCCGTAGAGGACGCCGTTGACTAGGAACTCCACCGAACCGTCGGTAGGCGTGTGGTTATTGGCGGTGACGTCGGCGGTGAAAACGACGGACTGGCCGACGTTGGCGTTTACGGAGGTGGCGTTACCAATGCCGCTTGTGACGGTCGTCGCCGTTTGCGTGATCGTCTCAATGTCGGTGTAGTCGGGGTTTGCCTCCGGAATCGCGAGGTTACCCTGATACTGTTCAGCCTGTGAATCGATGGCGACGCTGAAGAAATTGTACTGATGCGCCTTGCTATCGCCCAGGACCTGGTACGTGGTCAACCCGGAGTAGACTCCGTTGGAGTTGGCTTTGCCCGCATTGGCCTGCCCGATCAGTACAGGCGTGCCACCATCGATCTGGACATAGATGTCCACCTGAGAGATCGAACCGGGCGGAACGCCGGTGCTCTGGTCGGGATCGGCGGCGGCCCAGTTGAGCGTGTAGACGCCGTCGCCGTATGACGACGGAGCGAGTTCGCTGAACTCGGACGATGAGAACGGGCTCCAGGAATACGACGGATTGTTCGCCAGGATGTGGGAAACGGGAGGATTCAGGTCGGGGATGGGTGTACTGGCCTCGATCGTGCCGTCGTTGTCGCTCTCGATGTTGCCCGCGGCATCATGGGCGACGCTGTAGAACGCATACGTATTGCGGTCCAGCCCCGCGAAGGTGAAGGTGACCGTGCCGGATGTCGTGGGTGCGAAGGTCTGGGTCTGGTACAGGGTAAACGGGCCGCCGTTGTCGGAGTCGTACAGATCGACCGACACGACCCCGGAGTCCGGGGCACCGTTGGGACCATCCGGGTCGTCGAAGCCGACCGAAACCGGGAAGCTATCGGTGGATTGCTCCGAGGCCAGCGAGTTGACGAAGCTCTTGGGCGCGGTCAGGTCCACCGTAACGGTAAAGGATGCATCGGCGATGCTGCCGTCCAATGTGGCCCGCACCCGAAGGGCATGAGTGCCTTCGGCCAGATTTATGGGAAGACTGAACGACGTTCCGGTCACCGTGGCGAAGCCGAGGTCCTGGTTGGTGGTCGTGTCGTAGATGTTGACCGTCTCGGCGGCCGCCGACGGCGTACCGGTGATGGTGACCGCGCCGGTGTCTGTGAGGCCCGTCGAGATGCCCGTGTTCGGACTGATGGCCAGGTTGGTGGCCGGGCTGGCGAGCGAGGGGGGAGAGCTATTCGGGGTCGGGTTGATGAATGTGTCCCCCACCGGTGCGTACGGGCTGATCGTGCCGCCGACACGCGTCGTGAGTGGTGCAGATTGGGTCCCGATGCTGCCTGTGCCGGGCTTCAGCACGGCGTTGCCAGGGGTGCTGATCTGGATGCCCGTGCCGCTGCTGAGGACGCTCCCCAGGGCCGTGATGTTGAGTGTGCCCTTGGCGATCACCTGGCCCAGGGTCAAGTTCTCGGAAGTTCCCTGAAGATAGATCGACCCACCGGAGTTGGCGTTTACGAGGTTGTTGGCCGAGATGAGGAGCTGCACGGTTGGCGAGAATTGATACCCCGTG
Source organism: uncultured Planctomycetota bacterium (assembly GCA_963777695.1). Taxonomy (GTDB): domain Bacteria; phylum Planctomycetota; class Planctomycetia; order Isosphaerales; family Isosphaeraceae; genus CAVZRC01. Next base: position 1,020,154 of record CAVZRC010000004.1, on the reverse strand, counting down.
AGGGTGAAGCCGGGCGGCTCCTCGCCGAGTGGAACGGTCACCGTTTGACCTTGTGCGTTGGTTCCGACCTCGAGCACATCGCCTGGGGCGGTCGCGTCCGAGAGTGCCGCGCGCTGGGCCGCCGTGAGGTTGCCCGATTTCAGGTCGGCCAGCGAGATGAACACGGGTGTCCCCGCCTGGCCGATGTTCCCGCTCGATGTCAAGTTTACGTTGGCCCCGGCCACGTTGGGCGTCGAGGCTCCGATCGGCGAGCCGTCCGACGGGTCAAGTGCCACATAGGCGATCGCGTCCGACAATTGGGCCTGAGTCCAGCCCGTGCCGCTTGTAAGATTGCTCTGCTGTTGTGACGTCGCCTGGTAGCTGAAGTTCGGGTTGCGCGTTTCGGAAGTCCGGCAAGGTCATCCAGTTCGAGCCAAGGTTCTGGTTGAAGAAGGTGACGAGGTTCTGGTACTGGCTGTTGGCATACGTCTGCACCTCGGCGGCGGTGATGGTCGCGGGATTGGCGATCCCCAGCGAGAGAGCCGTCAACCCGTGGTAAGTCACCACTCCCTGGGCGTTCAGGGTGAGATTGCCATTCTGGACGCTGCCGTTGTCAAGCAGATCCCAGTAACTCCCGTAGTCGGCGTTGACCTCGTTCTCGAAGGCCGTCACGGTCTGCTCGGTCACGGCTTGCTCGGAGGCGGACGAGGTGAGCAGGCCCAGGGTCTGCCAGGCTTGCATACTGAACGTATTGGTAAGCTGCTGGGCCCATCCGGTCCCGAGGGCGTTTACGATCTGCCCCGCGGGGACATCGAGGGTGACGTTGCCGGTCTTCGAGATGATCTGGCCGACCTGGAGGTCGGGGTCGCCCTGGTTCAGGTTGACGTCCGACAGGGCCGTCACATTCGCGACCCCCAGCGCCAGGATCTGGAGCGGCGTGGACGATGTGCCGACCGAGCCTTCCGACGAATTGATGGTCAGGTTGTTGCCGAACACGTTGAGTGTTCCGCTCGGCAGGCCGGGCGCCGCAGTGAGACTACCCGTCGCATCCAGGACGACATCCTCCGGCGCCTGGTTCGTGCCGGCCTGGATCGTGCCGATGAGCGCTCCGGAGCTGAGGTTGAGGTACACGCCCGAGCTGCTGGCCGTGACGTTCAAGACACCGTTCGTCAACACGCTGGCGTTCACGGGTGCCCCGGCGGTCCCGACACCGCCGGCCGTCGCCTTCAGCGTGAGGTTGTTGGATATGATCGTGGGGGTCGTGGCCGGCGTGCCGCTGCTGCTGGTGGCGGTGACCGTAACACTCGGGGCCGTGATCGTGGTGTTGCCGTCGGCGTCGGTGATGTTCCCCGCCAGGATCACGGGCGCGTCCGAGGTAATACTGACCAGGCTCAGGGCCGGCCCGGTGAAGTTGATGCCGATGGGATTGGACGCGTAGACCGAGTCGGTCAGCGTCACCGACGCATACTCCGGAAAGAGGTAATTCCACACGACCACCGGATTCCCGTTATCGATCCCGGGAAAGCCATTCCCCGGGGGGAATTCTTGTGTCGGGCCGGTGAAGCCATCCTCTCCGGCCGGGTAGTACATGAAGATGTCTTCGATTGTATCTGAAGAAGTTTGAGTCGTACCCGAGATCGTTTCGTCGAATGGGACTTGCCCGGGCAATCCTTCGAGTGACGTATCCAATTGACCGCCGAGGTATCCCCAAGGACCGACCGTGTTCGACTCGGTGGACGGATCGAAGACCCATGGCGTCGCCTCGACGAAAGACGGCCCATTGAAATTCCCACCAGCGGTGCTCGCTTGGGAGACAGTTCGGGAGAGGTACGCCTGGTACTGCCATGTCCAGCGGAGGCCGACCTCAGGGTTGTAAGTTGCCGTGTTCCCGGACCAACCGCCGCTCGGAATTCCCTGTTGCAACTGGAGCACCGAAGCGGTGGCCGGGCCCGAGTACTCGAGGATACCTCCTCCCGCATGGTAGACATAGAGTGATTGCTGGGAGGTTAAGGGCTTGAACGTGTCGATAATATCGACCTCGCTCGGGATCGACGTCTGCGAGGTGCTGGCGGACACGTTGTTGATTACGAGCGGATAACCCGACTCGTTGTCGATCGTCACCTGGCCGTTGCCGTCGGCCACGGTGAGGTTTCCCAGCACGTCGGTGCTGATGAGACCACCGTCGAGCGAAACAAAGCCACCGCCGGAGGCGGTCACGTTGTTGACGATAATCTGTTTGGTTTGCGCGTTGTACTGCGCCGTGATCGGCGTGTCGCCCGCTGAAATCGTGGTCGCGGTCTTGAGCGTGTACAACGGCGAGGTGCCGCTCGGAGCCGCATTGTAGGCCGACTGATCGCTGGCGATCTCGGAGTCAACCGCTGCCGGCAGACTGAGCGACGTGCTCTCGGCATTCCCGATCTGAATCGAGCCGTCGATGTCGATGTACTGGGCATCGACGATGAGATCCAGCGCGTTGATCATGCTGGTCGAAGTGGAAGAGGTGGGAGGCGTCGCATAGATGAGCAGCGGCTCGATGGGAACGGCCGGGAACCAGCCGTCGCCGTCGTCGCCGTCATTATTGGGCGGATTGATCGCGATCGGGGTCAATCCGGACACGCCGAGCGTGTTGGTATCGAAGTTCTGAGCGTCACTATAGCTGTTGTCGCCGTAACCGATGAAGGGAATTTCGTCACCGTAGAAGACGTAGCTCCCCTGTAGGTTTGCATTCTGAGTGTCGGCCTGATTGACGAAGTCCTGGTTGAAGGCCACGTCGTTGCTGCCGTAGCTCGGACCACCGAAGACGTAGTTGATCGCGTACGCCAGGGCGAGGCTCGCGTTCGTGTTGATGGCGGAAGGGATCTGGCCCTGCGGTGTTCCCGGCCAGAGCATCAATGAATTCCAGTTGACGATCGTGGATGGGTCACCGTTGGTGTGGTCGGCTCCGTTCGGCTCGCTCACCGCGTAGACGCCCGATACGCTGATATTCTCGGCCTGCGGCGTTGATCGCGGCGATCTGGATCAATTCCGAAGGCGATCCCTGTTTGTTCCCGACGGTGATCGCGGCTTGCCCCGCCAGGTTGTCGACTTCGTCGGTCAAGACCACGGCCGGACCGTTGCTCAGATTCCCGACCGGCTGGTCGTACACCTCCTTGATAGTCACGACCGGTTGCGCGCCGGGGTTGACCTGCTTCACGCTCATCGAGAGCGGCGCGGAATTGGCCGTACCGGTGAAGTAGACGTTGCCATCGGAATGTTCGGGAATGTTAATCGTATTGAAGACCAGGTAATCGGGGCTGTCGTTGGTAACCGAAATCGTGGGTCCGCCATAGGCCGTGACCGAGCCCCAACCCTGCAAGGTGCCGGCGTTGATCGTCACATCACCACCGTAGGCATTCAGCGGGCCGAACTCCAGGGCGCCGACATTCGCGCTCGAGCTGCCGTTGATCAGGATCGAACTATTGGTACTCCCATTGCCGAAGGCATTATTAATGACCGTGGATGGGCTGTAATCGGGATCAAAAACCGCCGTGAACGGAGCGGAGGGCGTGTATCCCGCGGGAGGAATGATGGAAGATACGTTGTTGACATTCGGGACCGTCCAGCCATTGTCCGTGAGGGTGTCGCTGTAGAAATTGGTTTGTCCGTCTGCGGAAACGTTACCGGCGTTGGGTATCGTGATGTCGAGCTGGTGGTCGTAGCCGGCGATGATGTTGCCGCTGATCGTCATGTTCGAGGTGGTCGTGAGGGTGGGCGTGGCGGTGCCGTTATCCATCGGGATGCCGAAAACATCGCCGTCGCCGATTCCCTGGGCGAGCGGGGTCAGGGTACCAGGGTCGGCGGCCAGGTTCGTGTCCTCTCCGCTCTCGACCAGGTCGCCGGTGCCGACGATGAGTGTGGAGTTGCTCGTGAAGCTCGAAGTCCCCACGGCGTGGGCCCTGCCCGCAATTCCACCGGAAACGTACGCCTGCGCGTTGGCATAACCGCCCATGAGCGAGGGAGTGGGCGCGCTCGAGCTGGGCCCATCCCCGGCGTTCAGGTCGATGTTTCCAAACAGGGCCGTCAACGTGTTGTTGAGGCCCAGCGTGACGTTCTGGTCCGACGTCACCAGGGTGTTTCCGTACGAATCACCCCCCGCGCCAGCACTCCCCAGGTGTCGAGGTAGGCGGTGTTCGTGTCGTTGGCATTGGTGTAAGTGCCGATCGCGATGCTCTGGTTGGTCATGAAGCCATCGCCCGTGCCGGTGGACACGGTGTTGACCGGCTTGGCATTGAGGGTCGAATTCGAGCCGCCTACCTCGATTCCGCCACCGGTGATCAGTGCGACGAGGTCGGTCGTGTTGAGGTTGCTCGAGGCCGACATCGAGATCCCATCGGTGCCGGCCGCGGCGGCCAGCACGAGGATGGTCACCGAGTTTCCGATTTTGACCAACGCCGTACCGCCGAGATTGGACGTGCTGATCGCGGCGGTCCCGTTGAACACGCCGCCCGCACCGGCGAGCACGGTTTCCTCAGACGGGGCGTTGTTCTCCGTGTAGGTGTTCTGCGCGGTGATGTTCACCGCGGAGGCCGCGTTGATGGTCGTGCCGTTGTCGACCATCGCCGTCGCGTTGATGGTGTCGTTGTTTTGCGCACTCGCACCGCTGGCGCCCGCTGCGGCGGAATTCCAGGAGCTGACGTCGGGCACGTATACGCTATTGTCCTTAGCACTCACGTTGATCGTGCCGGCCGAGAGATCACCGCCGACTTCCGCCTGTACCGTCGAGGTGTCATTGGTGTTACCGACCGCGGCATCGCCCGCGAACAGGCCGCCGCTGCCCGCGATGCTTGTGACGTTGTTGATGTCGGTCCCGGTCGCCGTCACGTTGATCGTGCCCGCGACGATCGTATCCGGGCCCAGTTGGGCCAGGGTCTTGACGTTTGAGCTGGCGGTCGCGACCGAGGCCCCGAGCGCGAGGATGCCGCCGATCGACACACCCGTGGCCATGGCGGACTGATCGCTCGTGTTGGTGGCCGTGATGGTCAAGGTCCCGATCGGGCTCGTCGTGGTCAGTTTCTGGGAGCCGCCCGCGGTGGCGGCCGTCGAAAGCGTGATGCTGCCAGGCGGCGTACTCGACGTCGAAGGAACGATGCTCGCAATGGTCGTCCCGAGGGGGATACCGGCACCGGTGACGATCTGGCCAACGACCAGCCCCGCCGTGCTGGTGATGCCCGTGACCGACTTCGAGCCACTCGTCAGTGTTCCGGTGAAAGTGACCGTTGGGTTGATCTGCCCCGTGGTCGCCCGGACGCTCCCTCCGCTGCTGGCCGAGCTGACGGTCGCATTCGCACCGAAGAGGACTCCGCCGCTCCCCGCAATGGCGGAGGAGGAGGCCGTCGGGTCGCCGCTGGCGTCCTGGGACCGATCGGCTTCCACCTCGAGCGAGGGGGCCACGATCGTGACGCCGTTGCCAAGGTAGGCCGATGTCGTTCCGGCGGAGGTCGAGGTGCTGTCATTGACGCCGATGGAGACGGCCCCGACATCGAGGCCGAGGGTGTCGGCCTGGGCGTCCGGCGTATCCTGGGCGTTGACCTCGACGGTGCCCGTCGATGAGATGGCACCATTACCATCGACGTCAGCAGTCACAGCCGGTGCGGTGGTGGCGGCGGCGGCGGCGCCGCCGCCCGCGATGATGCCGCCCGCGAAGGCGGTGGCCTGGGCATCCGACGAATCGTTGGCCGTGGCCTGGACCGTCAGACTGCCGCAGCCGGTGACCCCACCATCGATGTAGGCCATCGTCGAGCCATCCGCCGAGGCGGTCGCGGTGCTGGTGCCGACGGCGAGGAAACCGATGGCAATGCCATACGTCGACGCCGAGGCGCCGTTGGTCGTGGTCGCGTTGAGGGAGATCGCACCGGCGGCGTTCAAGGTGGCCCCGCTGCCCACATACGCGGACACGATGGGGCTGACGTCGGCACTGGCCGAGCCGCCGGCCGCGGCGCCGCCGAGGGCCGCCGCGATGGACGTAGCCACCGAGAGTGTGTTCACGGAGTCCTGAGAGCTCGCGCCGATCGAAATCTGGCCTCCCGTGGAGGTGATCGTGGCATTATCCGCGTAAGCGGTGATGCCGCTGCTCACGGTGTTGTCGGCAAGGGAAATCCCTACCGAGCCGCCCTGAACGCCGACCGCCACGGCCGCGGTCACGATCTCCGAGTTGATGGTCGCGTTTTCCCCGGCCGTGAGCATGATGTCCCCGGCCGCGGTGATCGTGCTCTTGGCGGAGGCGGAGGCGCCCTGGATATCGCTCTCGATCGTGTTGTTCACGGTATTGGTGGAGCTGGCGCCGCGCCGGCGATGGCGGCACCCGCCCCGATGGCGGCCGCGACGCTGGCCGCCACGCAGGTGGCCTGGATCATGGCCGTCGTGGGCATGATGGCGTCGAGGGTGATCTGGCCCGCGGAGTTGATGGTCGAGTCGTCGCTGTAGGCCTCGACGGTGTCTGCGACGTCGTTATTGGCGACGGCGGCGCTGAGGGTCAAGGTGACGGCCCCCAGACCGGCGGAGAGGCCCACGCTGGCGGCCACGGTGATGGCTTCGAGGTTGGGCGAATCCGTCGCCGTCAGGCTGACATCCCCGCTGGTCGTGGTCGTGACTTGCGCGCTGTCGGCGAGGTAGGCTTTCACTTTATTGTTGACCGTGTTGAGCGAAGCACCGACGCCCACGGCGATGGCAACGCCGGCGCCGATGCCCCCCCCACGCCGACGGACACGGCCCCGCCGACGGACACGGCCGTCAGGCTCGACGTCTCGGTCGCGGCCAGGTTCACGTCGTGGCCGGTGGCGCCGACCTTGGAATCGTCGACATAGGCCAGGACGCTGTTTTGCACGAGGTTGACCGCGACGGCAAAGCCGGCGGCGATGGCGAACCCGCCGGCGATGAGGCCGCCGCCCACGCCGAACGCCGCGGCGATGCCGCCGCCACCGGCGGTGATCGACGAGGTGTCGGTGGCATCGATCGCGACGTCGCCACCCAGGGCGATTACCTTGCTATTGCCCGAGACGAAGGCATCCACATTGTTGGCGATGGTGCTGGTCGAGACCGAGCCGGCCACGGCCACGCCGAGGCCCAATCCGACGAGGGTGCCTGTGCCGACGCCGACCGCGACGGCCCCGCCGATCGACACGGTCAGGATCGACGACGTCTCGGTCGCGCTCAGCTTCACCATACCCGCCGAGGTCACCTTGGAGCCGGAGACATAGGCCTGGACGGTGTTGGCGATGTCGTTGCTGGCCGCCGCCACCCCCAGCGAGAGGCCGATGCCGATGCCGCCCAGGGCGCCGACGTCGACGCCAATGCCGACACCCAGCCCGCCGGCGATGGCCTCGATGGACGAGGTGTCGGTGGCCGTCACGATCACGTCGCCGCTGTCCGTGGTGGTGACCGTGCTGTTGCCCTCGATGTCGGCATCCACGTCATTGCTGACGGTATTGCCGGAGCCGGCGCCGCGGCGCCGATGCCGACGCCGGCGAAGCCGCCGCCGGCGCCCACGCCGATGCCCGCGGCGCCGCCGATCGTCCAGGCGTCGATCGTCGCCGACTCGGTCGCGGTCAGGGTCAGGTCCTGGCCGGTCGTGCCGACCGTGGAGTTGTTGATATAAGCCTGGACATCGTCCTGGATGTCGTTGATGGCCACCGAGATGCCGATGGAAGCGCCAACAGCGAACGTGTCACCGACGCCCACCCCCACCGACAAGGCCCCGGCGATGGTCTCGATGACGGCGCTGTCGGTGGCGCTCGACCTGAATCGCGCCCGCGCTGGAAGTCACGGTGCTATTGTTGATGTAGGCAAGGATCGTATCATGCACCGTGTCGCCCGAGCCGGCGCCGGCCCCGGAGCCGGCGACACCCCCCGCCTCGTCTGACACAGCCACGGCGACGGCGACGCCGATCGTCAGGGCCCTGATCGTCGGCATCGATGTGGCCGTCAGGTTGAGGTCACCCGCGGCGGTCACGGTGGAGTTATCCACGTAGGCTTCGGTGGTGTTGCCGATCTCGTTGGAGGCCACCGAGACCCCGGCGGCGAGCCCGAGGGTGCCTGTGCTGACGGCGATGCCCACGCCGCCCGCCAGCGCCTGGATGGTCGAGGTGTCCACGGCGGTGACGTCCAGGCTGTCGGGGCCCACGGCCGTGGTGGTGATGTCGGGCGAGCCGGAGATATGGGCGTCGCTGGTGTCGTGGATAATGTTGATCGAGACGGCCCCGCCGATCGCGACCGATGCGAAGCCAGTGCCCCCCGCGAACGAGCCCGCGACGGTGATGTTGTTGATCGCGCCGTTGTACGAGGCGCTCACGTCGATCTGGCTGGCCTTGAGGCGGCCGGCGACGTTCTCGATGGCGGCGCGGACGAGATTATGGTTCGGGGAGCCGGGATCGTTGGGATCGCCGCCCAGGTAGTTGAACGAGATCGAGGCGCCCACGGCGGCCGAGATCGCCGAGGTCCCGATGCCGACGATGGCGATGGCGCCGGCCAGGGAGTCGATCGTCGAGGCGTCGCTGGCCAGGACGCTGAGCTTGCCGCCGGCCGTGATGGATTGGGAGGCGGCGATGTTGGACACCTCGGCTTCGACCTTGTTGTCGATCCAGTTGAGCGACAGCGAGCCGGCGAAGGCGGCCTTCCCCGTGACGGTGCCCGCGCCGCTGACGGCCATGGCGGCGATCTGCACGTCCAGGCCCGCCGGCAGCGCCGTGGGCCGGGCGAAGGTGGCCTGCACCAGCATGGCGCCGCCGGAGGTGGCGGTCGAGTCGTCGATGATGGCGGTGTCGGTGTCCTGGATGTCGTTGACGGCGACGGCGGCAGCCCCGGCGAAGCTGCCGATCAGGCTGGCGGCGATGTTGCCCGCCAGGGTCGCGATCGACGCCGTATCGGTGGCCACCACCGACAGCGGCCCGGAGGCGGTCACCACCGAGGGCGTGCCTCCCAGGCCGACGCCCGCGCCGGCGGCGATGTGCGCGTCCACCGTGTTGGTGATGAAGTTGAGCGCGAACGAGCCGCCGAAGGCGTTGCTATCAGAGGACGCGGCGCCGCCGACCACGACGTTGATGTCCTGCGCCGTCTCGGTGGCGTTGACGTTCACGGCGCCGCCCGTCGAATGGACCGTTGCCCCTTGCACGTAGGCCCTGATACTGTTCTCGATGTCGTTGACGCCGACCGAGGCATTGATGGCCGATTCGTCGCCCAGCGCGACGGCCAGGGAGACGGTGCCGGAGCCGATCTTCGAGGTATCGTTGGCCTCGACGTCCACATCGCCCGCGGCCTTGACGGTCGCGTTGTCGGAGATGTAGGCGTCGACGTTCATGCGGACGAAATTCAAGTTGACGGCGCCGGCGCCGGCCTTGTTGGTGCCCCCCGCGCCGGCGGCCGTGACGCTGACGATCTGGCCGCTGATGGGGGTGGGCAACGCCACCACCACGCCCGCCAGCTCGAGCTGGGTGGGTTTGACCACCAGGCTCTGGCTCGAGCCGGTACCGGGCGAGGTCAGGGCGATCGGTTGGTTGATGACGGCGTCATCGTAGGTCCCCGCCAGCTCGAGATGCGTGGCGTCGACGTCGATGACATAGTAGGTCTGACCGTCGGTCAGGCCGCCGATGCTGGTGCCGCCGCCGTTCTCATAGATGACGGCATCGCCGGTGGCCAGGTTGGGGCTGTTGGCGAAGCCGATCTCGTTGGCCGCGGGGTTCGTGGTCGCCACGGCGGAGGCGCCGAAGGTGAGGGCCGAGACGGGCTCGGTCGGAGCGACGCTTTGCCCCGTGCCGTAGCCCAGCGAGTCGAGCGTCAGGGCCTTGCCGGCGTTGGCGTCGGTCGGCTTGGAGGCCAACTGGATGGTGTAGTCGTTGACCTTGATGACGTAATACGTGTCGCCGTCGGACAGGCCGCCGATGTCGTAGATGGCTTTCAGGGCCGGGAGGTCGTTGATGGCTTGCTGGAGCAGGCCGGCCAGGGCGGCGGCGGTATAAGTCCCGTGTGTCAAGGTGATGGTGAGCGCAGTGCCGCTGGCGGTCACCTCCAGGGTGTCGTTGCTGGAACCAATCGTGAGGTTGGCGGCGCCGGAGCCGGTGATCGTGCTGCCCGAGTTCGAGGTCGTGGGCGAACTGCCGAAGAGGCCGATCGCGGCGTTGCCGCCGACCGTGATGGCCGGGCCGTTGGAATCGAGGACGAGCGTGCCATTGTTTTGAGTGACGGTCATGGCCCCGTTGCTGTGATAGACCACCTCCTGGCCGGTCGTCAGGCCGTGGGGGCTGGCGAAGGTGATCGCGTCGGTGACGGAGAGATCGGCCGCGATCGCGGCGTTGATGGCCGTCTGGACTTCCGTGGCCAGGTCGGTGGCCGAGTAGGTCCCGGGGGCGAGTGTGACCGCGATCCCCGTGCCGTTGACGGACAGCTCCAGGGTGTCGTTGCTGCCTTTCGTGATGGTGAGATTGTCGGCGGACGCGGACCCCGTGATCGCGTCGCCGCTGGTCGTGGGGGCCGAGCCGAGCAGGCCGGTCTTCGCGTCGCCCCCGGTTACCTGGAACTGCCCATCGTTTGCGGTGATGGTCAGCTTGCCGAAACTCTGGGTGACGGAGACCATGGCGACGGGGATCGTGCTGCCCGGCAGCGTGACGGTCTGGGCGGACGGAGCGAACGTCGAGCCCGCGGTGTTATTCAACGGCGTGATCGTCTGGCGCGAGCTGGTGCCGGTGGAGCTCAAGGGGATCGGCGTGGACGAGGTGGGCAGAAGGAAGGTCCCCGTGCCGGCGGAGGTCAAGGGGATGGCGTAGCCCTCATTGGCATCGTTCAGCGAGTCGGCCACCATGATGTGCGTCGGGTCGACGTCGATGACGTAGTAGGTCTTGCCGTCGGTCAGTCCGCCGATCGGGGTACCGCTGCCGGCGACGTACTCGACGACCTCTCCGGTGTACAAGCCGATATTGCCGGGCGAGAGGGTGACCTGGTTGGGGTGAGTCTTGTCGGTCGCGGTGGCCACCGCGGTCACGTTCGCCTGGAGGGGCGTCCCGGACACCGCGTCGTTGTAGGTCGCGGCCAACTGGATCGTGTCCGGATCGAGCACGATGACGTAATAGGAGTGGCCGTCGGTCAGCCCGCCGATGCTGGTGCCGCCGCCGTTGTGGTACACCACCTCCTGTCCCGTGGTCAGGCCGTCGGGACTGGCAAAATGAATGGCGTTATCGCTGACCGTGACATCCGAGCTGGGGTTGATATCCAGGGTGGTGGCGCCGGGCAGCGTGGTCGGGCTGTTGAAACCGGACAGGACGCTGACCTTGCCGCTGGTGGCGGTCACGGTCGAGCTGTCGATATAGGCCGTGACGCCGCTGGCCGGCTCGGGCACCGTGAAGGTCCCGGTGCCGGACGAGGAGGTCAGTTTGATGATCTGGGTCGGGTCCTGGCTCGTGGCGTCAGCGGCCGAGGGGTCTAGCTCGATGTGGGTCGAATCGACGGAGATGACGTAATAGCTGTCCCCGTCGGTGAGGCCGCCGATGCCGGCGCCGCCGTTGCTGTGGTATGTGACCTGCTCTCCGGTGGAGAGGCCGGGATCGCTGGCGAAGCCGAGCTCGTTGCCGTCGGTGATGATGGCGTTCACGGCGGAGGATCCGAACGTGGCGGCCGGGGATGCCATCAACGGCGTCAAGGTATGCCCCGTGCCACTCCCCAGGTTGGGGCCGAGAGTGACGGGGACGGGGGCATTGGACAGGGCGTCGGCCTGGCTGGCGGCGAGCTCGATCCCGTTGTCGGGGGCCAGGAAGATATAGTAGCTGGCGCCCTCGATCAGGCCATCGATGCTGGTACCGCCGCGGTTGTCGTAGACCAGCTCTTCGCCGTTCTTGAGGCCATCCGTCGAGAAGAGGGCGCCGTTGAGCTCCTTCTGGAGCTCGGCGGCCAGGGCGGTGGGGGTGTAGGTCCCCGTCGCCAGCGTGATGGTGAGCTTCGTGTTGTTGACGATCACCACGAGGGTGTCGTTGCTGCCCTCGGTAATGGTGGTGGACTCGGCGGCGGCACCGTAGCCGGCGATCGTGCTGCTCGTGGTCGTGGGCGTGCCGCCGAAGAGGGCGGTCACGGCGGAGCCGCTCACCTGGATCTTCGGGGCGGTGCCGGGCAGCGGGACGTTGTAATTGACGATCAGCGTGCCGTTGCTCTGCGTGGCGCTGAACAGGTAAAGCTCGTTGCCGGCGATCGAGGAATTCGTGGGATTGAACGACACGGCCGGCGTGGATTGCAGCTTCGTGAGCGTGAAGGTCTGGTTCGAGGCGGTGCTGCCGGTGGAGGAAATGCCGATGGCGTTGCCGGCCTCGGCGTCGGCGCTGGTCGAGGCCAGCTCGATGTGGTTGGAATCGACCGCGATGACGTAATACGTCTGGCCGTCGCCCAGACCGCCGATGGGGGTGCCCGCGCCGGAATGGTAGACGACCGCGTCTCCGGTGGCGAAGCCATGGTTGGGTAGGGCGATCTCGGCATCGACGGGGATCGGCTCATCCGAGGTCACGCCGACGGCCGTGCTGCCGGGGACGACGCCGTTGCTGTAAGTCAGGAGGTTGATATCGAGGTCGGAGTCCAGGAGGCCGGGGTCCAGCGGGGCCTGGCCGCCGAGGAAGTTGAGGGCGATGGAGGCGCCCACGGCGCTGCCGCCGTTGCTGCCGGCGATGCCCAGGGCGACCACGTACTCCGAGGCGGCTTCGCTCGAGTTCACCGTGACATCGCCGCCGGACGCCGTGACGGTCGAGCCGATGATGTGCGCGTCCACCGTATTGACGATGGCGTTGGCGGTGAGCGTGCCCGCGCCGCTCGTGTTGTCGCCGCTGCCGGCCCCCTCGGCGCCCACCGCCACCAGGAGCGGGCTCGAGACGGCCGACACGCCGACGGGACCGGCGGATTGGACCGTGGAATCGGCGATGTAGGCGGTGATGGTGTTGGTGATGCCGTTGAAGCCGATGGAGGCGCCGCCGGCCTTGCCGCCCAGGGAGACGGCCACCCCGCCCGAGAGGGCGGCGATCAAAGATCCGTCGGTCGCCGACACGACGACGTTGCCCAGGTCCGAGGTCGTCACGCTCGAGACGTTGCCGGTGGTGCTCTTGGAGTCGGCGGTCGGGGACCGGGCGATGTGGGCGTCAACTTTGTCGGCGATCACGTTGATCGACAGGCTGCCGGCCACGCTGGTCTTGTCGCTGGCCACGGCGGCGCCCAGGGTCACGGACCCGATCACGGACGTGGAGGTGGCGGTGACGCCCAGGTCGCCCTTCAGGGTTGCCTCGGTGCCTTCCAGGTAGGCCGTCGTCGTGTCGGTGATGATGTTGAAAGCGCCGGCGGCGCCGAACGCGTTCTTGCTATCCTCGCCGATCGCCGCCGCCACCGCGCCCGCCAGGGAGATGATGGACGACGAATCCGCGGCCGTCACCGTCGCCGCCTGGCTCGTCGCGTTGTCGGTGTAGGTCGTTCCCGACAAGTAGGCTTCGGTGTCGTCTTTGACAAGATTGAAGGAGATGGTGCCAGCGGCGGCCGAGGCCTGTGTCGAGACTCCGACCGAGGCGGTCACAGCGATGATGCGGGCGTCGATCGCGCCGAAGTTCTCATCGGTCGCCGACACCTCCAAGCCGCCCCCGTTCTGGGTGAGCGTGGAATCGAGGATATAGGCCTGGGCGTGGTCGGTGATGACGTTGACGCTGACCGCCGCACCGAGGCCGTTGCTTCCGCCAAAGGTGGCGGAGCCGTCGATGGCCCAGATCTGATCGTCGTTCTCCGCGGAGATGAGCGCGGCCGAGGCCAGGGTCACGGTGGCGTCTTTCAGGAAGGCCTCCGTGTCATCGCTCATCGTGTTGACGGCGACGGCGACGGCCAGTTGCGCTCCTGATTGAGGAATCGGCGGTCAACACCTTGACGCCGGCAGTCAGCGCGAAGGTGAAACCGGTCCGCTCCGCGGAAAGGGTGAGGCCGTCGGCGTTGAGGGGGCGCCGTCGATGAAGGCCCGGGTCGTGCCGTTCATTGTGTTCACGCTCGCCGAACCGGCCAGGCCACTCGTCGGGTCTCTTGTCAGGCTCACGGCCGCGGACCCGGTCACGGAGACGATCTGGCTGGCATTGTTGGCCGTCACGCTGACGTCGCCGGCGTAGAAAGGGCCGCCGTCGTTGATGTACGCCTCGACGTTGTCGGACGTGAGGAGATTGAGACTGGCGGCCCCGGAGACGCCGATCCCCCAATCCGCGCTGTTCACGTTGCCTTCGGGGGGTGTCCCCCCGAGGAGATTGCCGACGGGGCTGCTACCCGAGCCCGGCGGCGAGTCATCGAGGACGGAGGCCGCGATGGCCGACGTGATCAGGTTGCCCGTCTCGGTGGCGGAGACCGTGATGGCGCCCATCGGCGCGGCGGACGAGCCGTAGGTCGAGCTTCCCGTTGGTGTATCGGTGACGGTCGGCGCAGCTTTCCCGGTCGCCGATGATCGCCAGGGTGTTGCGGTCGAGGACGTTGACCGCGGCGGAGATGCCGATGGCGATCTCCTGGCTGGTCTGGAAGGCACCGGTGAGGTTGATCAGGTTGCTGTCGTCGTTGGCCGTGACCGTCACCGCGCCCCCGCCGGTGGCCGTGACCCCGCTGTCGATCCGGGCGGTCGTGGCGGCCGTCACGATGATGACGGACACGGTGCCGCTGAAGCCCATCGTCTTGGCCTGCCCGCCCGACTGGGCCAGGACCAGGAAGAAGTTACTGTCGTCGGCCGTATCGCTGAGCGTGCCCGAGGCGCCGACGTGCACCAGGGCCCCGCTGCCGATCTCGGCGGTCGCCGTGGTGGTGACGACCGTGATGGGGACCGAGACGCCGAGGCCGCTGCCGCCGGAGCTGTTGCCGAGCAGGGAGAAGAGCTCTCCGTAGTCGCTCTCCAGGTTTCCGGGAGTCAGGTCCTTGCCGTGAGGGGCCTCCCCATGGCGCTGGGAGGCGGCGTAGCCGTCCGGTGACACTTCCGCTTCGAACATCCCGGTAATGTTCACGTCGTCGATGGTCGTCTGCGCGCCGATGGCAACCGATTGGGTAGGCGTCTGGTAGGCCGGGTTCTGATTGATCTTGGCCCCGGAACCGATCGTGGCCACGGCGCTGTTATCGTAGACGTTGACGGCGAGACTCAGGGCGATCCCGAGTTTGTTCTGCGGCTGCCCCCCGGCCGAGCCCGACGAGGTGGCCGTGTAGTTATTAACCAGGTACGACTGCAAGCCGAGGTTACCGGAGAGGAACGGGCCCGTGAGCGCCGCGATTGGCTCATAGCCCAGGGTCTCCGTCACGTTGGTGTCGGTGGGGTCGAGGAAGGGAAAGGCGAAGGGGTAGGTGGTGCTGGAGTTGACCGCCAATAAGCCGGCGGCGTCGATGGTGGCGTTGGGATCCACCAGGGCGCTGGCGGTCGCGACGAAGACGCCGACCTCGAGAGCCACGGCGACCGACGTGCCCGAGGCGTCCTGGCCGCTTCCATGGACGGCGGGCTTGGAGACGGTGGCCTCGACGAAGGTCTGCTCTTTCTCCGAGATGGTGCTTTCGACCGCGACGTTCGTATAAGACTTGAGGACGGCGTCCGACCCGACCTCGGCGTCCACATCGAAATCGGTGATGATGGCAGAGACTGATCCGGCAATACTTGTGTCCGTTTGAGTCCCGCTCGCGTAATGGCCGTGGGCGTCCGCCCCCGAGATGGAGGTGACGACGGGGTTGGTCTCCGTTGTCGTTTTTGGGGTCCCACCTCCCTTGAAGAGGCTGAAGATGCCGGTGGTTGACGTGTGGTTGCCGAAGACATTCGCAATGCTGTTACCGGTCTGGGGGCTCAACTGGCCCTCGCTCAGGAGGTCCAGGGTTGGCGTGCCGCCGAGACCGCTGCCGGAGGTGGGGAGATCCCAGCTATCGAGGCTCGCCTTGATGTCGATGCCGGCGGCCACGGTCGCGGTGAGGGTGTGCTGGGTGCCCGACATGACGGTGTTATCGACGTTGCCGAAGACGATGGGACCGTTCAGGCTGTACACGATCGGGTTCGAGGCGGTGGCGTCGGAGCTAGACGCCGCAAGCTGGAACACCGGCTGCGATGGGGCCAGGGTCTGGGTTCCACTGGCGCCTGTGGGATCGACGGCCAGGGCCACTCCGTCGTAGGCATCGTCCTGGTCGGCTGCCAGACGGATGGTGTTGCTATCGACCACGATGACGTAGTAAATCGTCCCCGAGACCAGCCCCTCAATGGGGCTGCCGGTGGACGTGTAGGTGACCGCCTCGCCGGTGACGAAACCGTGGTTAGCGAGCGTGAACGTGCTGCCGGCGCCTCGGACGGCCGAGGGATTGAAGCTGGCCGCCATGACGGGCATCTGCACGGGGACCAGCGACTGTTCGCCGCCGGCGAGCATGGGGTCGAAGGCGATGGCGTTGGCGGGGCCGGCGTAGGCCGTCGCCGCCGTGGCAGCCAGCTCGATCGTGTTGCTATTGACGACGATGACGTAATAGATCGCGGCGTTCGAGAGCCCGCCGATCGGGTTGCCGGTGGTCGAGTAGGTAACCGCCTCGCCGTTGACGTAGCCGTGATTGGCGACGGTGATGGTGTTGGGGATGCCGATGACCGCCGGCTCGGCGGTGACCGCGGCGGTGCCGCCCGCCTGTGGCGTAAAGACCTGGTTGCCCGTGGCGACGGTGGGGTCGATGACAAGGGGGTTGCCGGCCAGGGCGTCCGCCTGGCTGTCGGCCAGCCGGATCGTGTTGGAGTTGACGACGATGACGTAATAGAGCGTCGAGCTGTCAGCCGTCAGGCCGTTGATCGGGGTACCGGTGGACGTGTAGGTGACAGCCTCGCCCGTCGTGAAGCCGTGGTTGGGCAAGTTGATGGCGTCTGCGGAGCCGCTGACGGCGCTGGTCGAAAAGTCGGCCTCGGTGCTGCTGCCCCGTACGGGGGTCAACGTCTGGGTGCCGATGGCACCGCTGGCGTTGAGGGAGGGGTAGACCGGGGTGCCTGCCTGGGCATTGGCTTCCGTGCTGGCCAGTTGGATCGTGTTGTCATCGACGGAGATGACGTAATAGATGGTCCCGGGCTTCAGCCCCTGGATCGCAGTCCCGCCGGCAGAGACGGTGTACGTGACGGCCTCCCCGTTGACGAAGCCGTTCGAGGGCAGGGAGATGGTGTCGGCCACGGAATCGACGACCGGCGAGGGGCTGAAGGTGACCGGTTTGCCGGCGGCCGACGGCGGGGTGAGCGTCTGATTGCCGCTGGCGACCGTCTCGCCGAGGGTCAGCGCCTGGGGGGGCGAGGCCTCGGCGTTCGCGGGCGACGACGCCAGCTCGATGGTGTCTCCGTCGAGCACGATGGCGTAGTAGGTGTCGCCGGGGGTCAGGCCGCCGATCGGGTTGCCGCCTGCGGCGACGGTGTAAGTGACGGGCTCGCCGGCGTAGAAGCCGTGCATGGGTACGGTGATGGCGCTCCCACCGGTCGCCACCTGGCTCGGGGTGAAGTTGATCGGGTTGATGCCGCCTGGTTGGTCGTTGACGACGTAGTAGGTATTGCCGTCCTTGAGCCCCGGAACCGACGCGCCGTTGGCGTTGTAGACGACCGCCTCGCCGGTCTGCAAGGGCGAGATGAGTGGCGCGTACAAGCCGGCCGTGTTCGCCTGGCCATCAACCGTCTGGATCAGAAGGCTGTTGCCGCTGGCGTCCGTGAAGGTGGCGGAAAGGGCAATGGCCTTGCCGGCCTTGGCGTTGGCCAGGCTCGTCGCCACTTGCAGGGTCATCTTGTTGGCTTGGACGATGGCATAGTAGGTCATGTCATCGACCAGTCCCTGGATGCCGTTGCCCACGGCGGCATGGTAGACGAAGGCGTCGCCGGTCGCGATCGCCGAGCCCGGGGCCATCGTCAGATTCAGCGTGCCGGTGATCGGATCGGAGGAGACGAGGTCGAGGGTCTGGGTATCGCCCGCCGTCTGGCCGGCTAGCCACGAACTGGGGTCCAGCGTCTTCGCCGGCCCGCCGGACGTCGAGGCCAGCTCGATGGTGTTCGGATCGCCCGCAACCGGAATCACATAATAGGTGTGGCCGTTCGTGAGCCCGTCGATGGCGCCGCCCGCCACCTGGTTGAACGTCACTGCCTCGTTGCTGGAGAAATTGGGTGCCGGGTCGGTGAAGACGATCTGGTTGGTGCCGGGGGGATTCAGGTAGAGGATGATGCCCGAGGTGCTACCGTTGGTCAGGGTGTCGGCCTGCGTCTCCTCGTTGGAAAGCTGGGTGGCGGCGGCGCTCGCCGCCTGGGCCTGAGCCGCCGAGCTGTCCAACTGGATGGCGTAGGGGTCGGTCCCATTGACGACGGCGTAGTAGGTCGCCCCGCTGGTCAGGCCAGGGATCGTGGTGCCGAGGGCGCCCTGGTAGACCAGAGGCTCGCCGGCGGTGAAGGTGTAGCCGAGGCTCGGGTCGAACAGGAACGAGCTGGAGCCGGAATCGACGGAGGTGATCGTGTAGGTCTGCGAACCGTCGGGCGAGTTGAGGACGGGGCTCAGGTTGAGGGACAGCGGAGATCCCCCCGCGGTGGCCGCCAGCAGCAGGGTGTCGGGATTGTTCGGGTCAATCTCGGCATAATACGTGGTGCCGGAGGTCAGGCCGTCGACAAACTCGCCGGGGGCCGAGGTATAGACGAGGGGGTCGCCGGTCTTGAAGTAAGACGCGACGTTGAACCCGAACTCGATCGGGGTCTGCGCCTCGACCGAGTACGTCCCCGTCGCCCCTGCGCCGTTGATCGGGATGACGATCGGCGTGGCGGCGGTGACGTTGTTGTAGCTGCTTGCCAGCTCAATGGTCGTGTTGTTGATGACGACCACGAAGTAGGTTTGGCCGCTGCTCAACTGGGGGGAGAGCGACGTGCCGGTGAACGTGTAGGTGACGGCCTGACCAGTGGTCAGGCCGTCGGCGAAACCGAAGTCGATGGCGTTGTTGGTCACGTCCGTGCTGGGGTCGAACGGGTACGGGACCGCCTCGTCCACCTGCGTGAACGGCAGCGTCTTGCCGGTCGCTTTATCGAAGAGTGTGGGGTTGGGCGGGAATTGCACGACATTCTTGTCGGCGACGGCGTCGCCCTGGGAGAGAGCAAGCTGGATGCGGTAGTCGCCCGTGACGCTGTTGTTGATGACGTAGTAGGTCTTGCCGCTCGTCAGTCCGTTGACGGCCCCGCCCAGGCTGCTGTCGTAGACGATCGACTCGCCGGTCGTCAAGTTGGGGTTGGTCGTGCCGAAGTCGATCGAGTTGGGCTCGGTCGGGTCGTTGGAGCCGTGCACCTGGGTAAAGGGATTGAAGGTCAGGCTCACCGGCTCAGTCGGGCTGCCGATCAAGCTCGGCGTCCCCGCGGTCACGGTGCCATCGACGTAGGCCTGGATGTTGGCCATCGAGAAGTTGAACGCCAGGCTCACGCCGGTAGTACCGTCGAAGTACGACGCCGTGTCGGCGGTGTTTTCATTCTCGTTATCCCCCTCCGCGGTGATGTCGGCGTTCCCGCCGGCAGCGACGCTGGCGTACTGGGAAACGATCGACTGGGCCGTGAGGTCATTGGCGCCGATGGCGCCGGCGAGCTGTTGGCGTGGCTGGGTCGAGTCGTCCCCGACCGCCGTTGCGAGGCTGTTCAGTGCGCCGAGGTTCTGGCTGATCTGAGACACGTTGATCGTGGTGGAATCGGCCGACGACTCAACGCTCACGTCGCCGGTGCTGTTGATCTGTGACCCGGAGTCCACCAGGGTTTGCGCCGTCGGCATGCCGACGGCGATGGCGAAAGCGAGGCCGAACTGGCCCCCGACACTGTTGCCGAACTGGCCGTAGTACATGGCCTGGCCCTCGGCCGCCGACTCGGCGTTCGAATCGAGGGCGACGTCGGAGCCGGCGATCTGGCTGTCGGGGCTGAGCGACTGCGTGCCCGAGGCATTGCTGGCGCCCAGGTTGGTGATCGGTTTGTCCGCCAGCGCGTTGGCCTCTGTACTGGCGAGCCGGAGGGTGGTGGGGGAATCGACGATCGCGAAATAGGTGGCGCCGCTGGTCAGCCCGGTGATGGCCGTGCCGCTGCTCGTGTAGGTGACCGGGTCGCCGGTGTTCAGGTTGGTAGCCGAAGAGAAGGTGATCTCGCCGGTCGCGGAATTCACCTGTGTCGTGGCGAAGTCCTGGGCCGTTCCCTGCCCCAGCTCGACGGTGGCATCCGCTTTCTTGAAGAGGAACGAGATGGGCAGGGAGAGCATGTCGCTGGCGAATGGCAAGGCGCTCTGAATGAGACCCTGGGCCCAGGTGGCGTTGCCGCCGCCGAGCTCCCCGAGCTCTTGCAGGAGGTCCAGGTCCCCCGCATCCGACGAGACGTCCACGCTGCCGCCCATCACGGTGGCCCCGTCGAGGTTGATCGAGGCCTCGCGGGCCAGGACGGAGATGCTGCTGAAGGAACTGGTGCCGATCGAGTAGTTGGTGTTCTGGGCGCTCAAGGTCACGTCGCCCGCCGTGTACGAGCCGGTCGCCTGCGCCAGCAGGTGGGCGCCCGAGTCGAGCGTCACGTGCGGGTGGTTGAAGTTGACGTTCAGGATCGGGTTGAGCGTGTCGGGGTTTTCCGACTTGAGCGTCAGCGTGCCGGAGTTGCCGACCGATGGTGCGCTTAGGTCGTTCGTGGAAGAACCGATGTCGCGCGTCGAGACGGTGACGCCGCTCTGGACCTCGATCCCTTCCATGTTAAGGATCGACAGGTCGCCGCCCGCGGTGTAGACGGTCCCTTGGACGGTCAGGAGCGTGGGGGACGCCAGTTGGCCGCCGGCGCCGCCGGCCGCGCCCAGGGCCTGCAAGGTGATGGCGTTGCCCTGACCGGTCACATTCACCAGGTGGACCTGGTCCATGTCTCCCAGGGTGATCGTGGCGGCCGACGCGGTGGTGACATTATCGTTGACCCCGCCGAGACTGGGCAGGTTGGAGTAGTTGATCGCGTCGGTGCTGTACTGGAAGATGCCCGCACTGTTCGTCCGCAGCCAGACCTGGTCGCCGACGGTCCCCTGGATGCCGGCGGCGTTTCCCGGGTAGGGAGTCACGGTCACGGCCAGCAGGGTGCGGTCCTCCAGAGGCTCCGGACTGAGCGGGCTGAATTGCCGCCGGCGCCCGATCAAGCCGGCCCGCTTGTGATGAGGAGCCAACGCCTTACGGTGCCGTGACGGGGTCCAGGGCCAGCGAGCCATGATGACTTCCTTCGAGTGTTGAATAGGCAACGAAGTGTGCGATGAACGGCCGTCGCTGTCTGAATCACGAACACGGCCCTCCAACGACTCGTTCAGAGGGAGCCTCAACGCGTTGACATCAAATGCCATCCGATTCGGCGTGCAATGGGAGGCGCGGAGCATCCTGGGGCCTTGAACGTCACAGAAGATGTTGCCTCGGCGTATCTGGGATCGTCCTGAGAGTCGTGCGCGCAGACCGAACGCCACTCGTTAGTGCACGGAGACGAGCATTCCACACTTGGGTGGAAAAGGAGACGTTGCAGGGATATCCTTTAGCCTGCGACAATCACTGCGTCGAGGGTCGTGCATTCGAGGCTAACATCAGCCTTCGACGCAGAACCACCTAGAATTCCTCCAGCTATACTACAATCTGAAAACGGCGCCCCTGGGGGGTCAAAATTCTGAGAAATTCTTTTATGACTCAGCCCGATGAACAAAAGCCACCCGAGGCGAACCAATCGGCTGCGGAATTGTTGCCGGTTCTGTACGAGGAGCTACGCCGGCTGGCCGCGGTGCTGACGACCCGACTGACGCCCGGCCAGACCCTCCAGCCGACGGCGCTGGTTCACGAGGCATATCTCCGGCTGGTGCGGGACCATGATCCCGGCTGGGAAGGCCGTCGCCATTTCTTCGGAGCGGCCGCGAAGGCGATGCGCGAGATCCTCATCGAGCAGGCCCGCCAGAAGGCCAGTGTCAAACACGGAGGGCAGGTCAGGCGGATCGAACTGGCCGAGGGTCTGGCCTGGATTGAACCGCCGAGCGGCAATATGCTTGCCCTTGACGACGCGATTCAGGAGCTTCACGCAGAGGACGCGCATCTCGCCGAGATTGTGCAGCTTCGCTATTATGCGGGACTGAGCGTCGAGGAAGCGGCCGGAGTGATCGGCGTGTCGGTCAGCACCTTGAAGCGCGATTGGCGGTATGCGCGGGCATGGCTCGCGCGGCGGCTGGGTGAGGGCACGCCTCGATAAGCGATCGGATCGTATCGGCCACGTGAAAGCGTCTGGAAAAGCTATGAATGAGCCCCATCGCCAGCGCGTGAGGATGCTGTTCGCGCGAGCGGCTGATCTGCCTCGCGAGGAACGCGGCGCCTTCCTGGATGCCCATTGCGGCGGCGAGCCCGAACTCCGCGCCGAGGTCGAGGGTCTGCTGGCTTACGACTCGGGCTTCGGAACCGAACTGGGCGATCATCACTTCCTGAAAAGCCCACTGGTCCGCGCACCCGAGGAAAGGCCGTCCGATGGCTCATTACCGCCGCGGAGACCAGAGCACGGGCTGCCCTCGCACGTCGGCCGTTATCGCATCCTGCGCCGGCACGGCGAAGGAGGCATGGGCACTGTCTACGAGTCCGAGCAGGACAACCCGCGCCGGATCGTCGCACTCAAGGTGATCCGCTCCGGACTGAGCCCCGAGTTGATCAGACGGTTCAAGCGCGAGTCGCAGATCTTGGCCCGGCTCCAGCATCCCGGTATCGGCCAGGTCTATGAGGCGGGGATGAGCGAGGACGGCCGGCCCTTCTTCGCCATGGAGTTCATCCGGGGAATGCCCCTGGATCAGTATGCCCAGGGCGCGGCCTCGATGTGCGGGCGCGGCTGGAACTGGTGGCGAAGGTCTGCGACGCGGTCCAGCACGCCCACGACAAGGGCGTGGTGCATCGGGACCTCAAGCCGGGGAATATCCTGGTGGAGGAATCGGGTCAGCCGAAAGTGCTGGATTTCGGCATCGCGCACGTCACGGTCGCCGGCCTCCTGACGACGGGGAGCCAGACCCAGACGGGGCTGTTGCTGGGCACCTGGAGCTACATGAGCCCGGAACAGCTCAAGGCCCATCCGAGCGGTCTGGACGGTCGATCGGATGTATACGCGCTGGGCGTCCTGCTCTACGAGCTGCTAGCGGAACGCATGCCGTACCAGCTCGATGAGCTCCCGATGCACGAAGTGTCGCGGGTGATCGAGCACGAGGAGCCGTTGCGGCTGGGCTCGATCGCCAGGGTCTACCGCGGCGACGTCGAGGTCATCGCGGCCAAGGCGCTGGAGAAAGACAAAACGCGTCGCTACGCATCGGCGGGGGGCCTGGCGTCGGACATCCGCCGCCACCTGCGTGGGGAAGCGATCCTGGCGCGGAAGGTCAGCACCACGGAACGCTACTGGCGGTTGGCCCGGCGGAATCCGTGGATTGCGACCCTGGGTGGGGTTCTGACGGCGGTCCTGATCGCGACGACCGTGGGCTCGATGGTGGCCGCGACGTACTTCCGGAGTCTGGCCGGAAGGGAGGCTCTCACCAACCAGAAATCGCAGGAGGCCCAGAAGGAGGCCGAGGCGGCCAAGGCGCTGGCCCAGCGCCAGGCGGAAGCGAATCGGCGCAGCCTCTATTTTGCCCAGATGAACCTCGCCGGCCAGGCGAGGGCCTTGCCCGGCGGCCTGGCCGCGTGACCGAGTTGATCGACCGCTGGCGGATCGACGCGTCCTCCTCGGACCTAAGGAACTGGGAATGGAATTACCTGGATGCTTTGAACTACCAAAATCGGCTCACCCTCCGCGGCCACAGCAATCTGATCCGAGCCGTCGCCTGGAGTCCCGACGGGACCCAGCTGGCATCGGGGAGCCAGGACCAGACCATCCGGATCTGGGACGCGGCCAGCGGTCGGGAGATCGCCGTGTGGCGTCCTCGGGCCGCGGGCGTCGAGGCTGTGGACTGGTCCCCCGACAGTACGCGCCTGGTCTCGGGGCATAGCGACGGTTCGGTCCGCATCTGGAACGTGGACCGTGGCTGCGAAGAACGGGTTCTCAAGGGCCACAAGGAGCCCGCTTGCGGCGTGGGCTGGAGTCCCGATGGGACCCGAATCGCGTCCTGCAGCCAGGACGGTACGGTCCGGATCTGGGACCTGAAGGCGGAGAAGGAGCCGCTCGTGCTGACGAGTCCGGGCGGCTGGGTCATCGCCGTCGCCTGGAGCCCCGATGGGTCGCACCTGGCCTCGGCCCACTTCGACATGAGGGTCAGGGTCTGGGATGCGGCCAGCGGCCGGCAAGTCCGCGACCTCACGGAGCACAGCCGAATGCTGGGATCGATGGCCTGGAGCCGTGACGGGTCACAGATCGCCTGTGGCAGTGAAGGCGGAAACATCCGGATCTGGGATGTATCGAACGGCAGACTCGTCCAGAACTTGGCCAATGGCAGGGGGTACGTCAGTTCGGTCGCCTGGCAGCCTCAGGGTCGATTGCTGGCCGCGGCCGGCTCCGACGGAATAGTCCACCTCTGGGACATGACCAGTGGCAACGAAACCCGGCGCCTGTCCGGTCACACGCACGACGTCCAAACCATCTGCTGGAGTCCGGATGGGAGCCGGCTGGCGTCGGTGAGCACCGACCAGACGGTGCGGGTCTGGGATGCCGACCAGGCGAGCGACGCGATCACCTGGGCGGCCCACTCCGGGACCGTCTTTTCCGTGGCCTGGAGCCCGGACGGGCTCCAACTGGCCTCGGGCGCGGACGACCCGATGGTGCGCCTTTGGGGCAACGCCGATGCCGGCACCCCTGCGCTGCTGAAAGGCCAGTCCGATGCGGGCCGAGCCCTCGCCTGGAGCCCGGACGGGAGCCGGCTCGCCACCGCCGGGGCCACCATCTGGGACCGAGCCACCGGCAGGGTTTTGCACCAGCTCCGGGGCCATACCGAAGGGGTCATGGCCATCTGCTGGAGCCCGGACGGGAGCCGGCTCGCCACCGGGAGCAGGGACAGGACCGTCCGCATCTGGGATGCCCGTAGCGGCGTGTCCCTGCGTGTCCTGCGCAAGCACGACGAGTGGATCTGGTCGGTGGCCTGGAGCCCGGACGGGAGCCGGCTCGCCTCGTCGGACCGAAACCGAACGATCCATATCTGGGACGTGGCCACCGGGGAAGTGCTGAAGACCCTGCACGGCCACGGACACGTCGTGACCGGGGTCCGTTGGAGCCCGGACGGGAGGCGGCTCGCCTCGTCGAGCCAAGATCGGACGATCCGCGTATGGGACGTGGATGCCGGCGCCGAGACCCTGATCTTGCACGGCCATACCGGGCCGGTCCAAGCGGTCTGCTGGAGTCCCGACGGTAGCCGTCTCGCCTCCGCCAGCCAGGATGGCACAGCGCGGATCTGGGACGCGAGCGACGGCAGTGAGGCCCTCACCCTGCAGGGCCACGGCGACCCACTCATGTCGGTGGATTGGAGCCCGGATGGGACGCGGTTGGCGGCGGGCGAGCCGTACGGCAACATCCTGGTCTGGACCGCGACCGTCGCATTCCGCCGCGAGTGCTCGCCTCGGCTGCTGACGTGGCTCGATAACCGGATCGCACGGAATCCCAAGGCCGTGAGCGACCTCGCGCTGCGAGGCGCCGTGCTGTCGCGGCTCGGCGCCTGGGACCGGGCCGCCTCCGACTTCGACGCCGCCGGGCACGCCAGGACGGAGGCGCCGCAATGGTTTCAACCCGGCTGGTGGTTCGTCCCGGTCGCGGCGGAGGATCGGCCAGGGTCTGCACAGTTGATCCTGGCCCGCTTCGAGGCGGCGGTCGGCCTCGGGACCGCGGCAGACCCGGCCGCCCCGCGCTGGCTCGCGGGGGCGACCGACCCCAACGGCTTCCTGCCGATGTCCGGGGTACAGGGAACCTGGTACGCGACGAGAATCTACTCCCTTCGGGAGCAGGATGTGATCCTCTGGATCGGCGCCGGCGCAAGGCCGCGGCTCTGGCTCAATGGTACTTCGATCGCCGCCGGTGCGCCGGCACCTGCTGAAGAGATTGGAGCTGGACAAGACAAAGTTCCCTTGGCCGGGTCCCTCCGCGCCGGCTGGAATACCCTCCTGGTGCAGCGATCTCAGGAGAAGACGTCGCCCTATCTCAGCCTCCTCGTCGAGCCCAAGGACCGGAAGAACGCGCGGGCCATGACGCGGGCGCTCGCGGAGCGCGGCGACTGGGAGCGGAGCTTCGAGTCGCTGGACCGCCAGGTCCGGCAGGTGGAACAGGAACGTCGAGCGGTCGAGGTCAAGGCCGGTCGCCTGCGCCGGGCCGACGATTTCGTCCGCGAAGCGCGGTGGCCGGAGGCGATCGCGGCCATGACCCTGGTACTCGCGGCGGACCCGGGAGAACACTCGATCTGGTACCGCATCGCGCCCTTGTTCGTCGAAGCCGGCGATGTCGACGGTTACGACCGGCACCGTTACGCGCTCCTGGACCGCTACGGCTCCACCGATCATCCGCAAGTCGCCGAGCGTACGGCCAAGGCGTGCCTGCTCCTCCCGGGTCCTCCGGATGTGATCCGCCGGGCGGCCGGACTCGCCGGATTGGCCCTGGATCGGGGAGCGGAGGACGTGGGTACCCTTCCTTATTACTTACTCGCCTCGGGCATGGCCGAGTACCGCCTGGACCACCTCGCCGACGCCGAAGGGCGGTTCCGTCAGGCGCTCGCCCGCGGCAGCCGGAGCTGGAACCTGCTCGTCCCTGCGAATCTCCTGCTCGCCATGGCCCTCCAGAAGCAAGGCCGCGACGACCAGGCGCTCGCTCACTGGACCGTCGCCCGCACGATCTTCGATCGGGATGTCCCGAAGCTCGACCAGGTTGACGAGATTTCATGGCACGATCTGATGATCTGTCGGGCACTCCGTCGCGAGGCCGAGTCGCTCCTCTTCGATGCCTGGTTTCCGAGTGATCCGTTCCAAGGTCCGAGGCCGAGATGAACCGATCCCTCGCACGGGCTCCGTCGGGGAGGCCGTGCGAAAGCTCGCCTCGATAGGCATTGGAACGAATCAGCATCCGCAATCATCTGGAATACCTATGAATGTGCATGATCGCCTGCGGGTGAGGACCCTGTTCGCACAAGCGGCCGACCTGCCCCGCGAGGATCGCGGCGCCTTCCTGGAGGCCCATTGCGGAGGCGACTCCGGGCTCCGCGCCGAGGTCGAAGACCTGCTGGCTTACGACTCGCGATTCGGATTCGCGGATGACGACGAGAACTTCCTGGCGAGCTTGAAGGTCCGCGCGTTGACAAGGACGCTGTCCGCTACCTCGTCAACGTCGCGGAGCCCGGAGCCGGGACGGTCGCCGCACGTCGGCCGTTATCGGATCCTCCGCTGCCACGGGGAAGGGGGCATGGGCACTGTCTACGAGGCCGAACAGGACAACCCGCGCCGCATTGTCGCACTCAAGGTGGTCCGCTCCGGACTCGTCTCAATCGATCTGGTCAATCGCTTCAAGCACGAGGCCCAGATCCTGGCCCGGCTCCACCATCCCGGGATTGCCCAGGTCTACGAAGCGGGGATGAGTGAGGATGGCCGACCTTTCTTCGCCATGGAGTTCATCCGCGGGATGCCCCTGGACGAGTATGCCCGCAGTCCTCTCGACGCGCGGGCATGCCTGGAGCTGCTGGCCAAAGTGTGCGACGCGGTGCAGCACGCCCACGACAAGGGGGTCGTCCACCGCGACCTCAAGCCCGGCAACATCCTGGTCGAGGAATCCGGCCAGCCCAAGGTCCTCGACTTCGGCGTCGCCCACGTCACGGCCGTCGACCTCCTGACGACCTCGAGCCTGACCCGGACCGGTCAATTGCTGGGCACCTTGAATTACATGAGCCCGGAACAGCTCACCGCCCACCCCAGCGGGCTCGACGGGCGCTCGGATGTGTACACGCTGGGCGTCCTCCTCTTCGAGCTGCTGGCACAATGTCTGCCCTACCATCTCAATCAACTCCCGATGCACGAGGTCGCGCGGGCGATCGAGCGAGAGGAGCCGATCCGACTGAGCTCGATCGACCGGCGTTTCCGCGGCGACGTCGACGTCATCGTGGCCAAGGCGCTGGAGAAGGACAGGGCGCGGCGGTACGCCTCGGCGGGGGACCTGGCGTCGGACATCCGGCGCCACCTGCGCGGGGAAACGATCCAGGCCCGGCCGGTCCGCACCGCGGAACGATACTGGCGATGGGCACGCCGCAACCCGACCATCGCGGGGCTGGGCGCGGGCCTGACCGCCGTGCTGGTCCTCACCACGCTCGCCTCGCTCCTCGTCGCGAACCGCATGGCTCAACTGGCCCGGGACGAGCGGAAATCGCGGGCGGCCGCCCAGGCCGAGACCTACCGTGCCGTCCTCAGCGAGGCGAAGGCGCTGCGGGCCGGGCACCAGCCCGGCTGGCGCGAAGAGGCCCTGGGTGACCTCGCGCGACTCGCCATCATGCCCATGCCAGGCCGCGATCTGCCCGAGCTTCGGGCCGAGGCCGCGGCCACCCTGGGCACACCCGACGTCCACCTTGCGGCCAGGGTTGAGCTGCCCTCGGAAGACCTCGGCTCGTTCGCGTTCGACCCGGGCGGGCGGACCCTCCTCACCGCCGGCAGCCAGACGGGCCTCAAGTTCTGGGACGTGCCGGGTCACCGTCACCTGTCCTCCGTGGAGGGCTTGGCGGTGGGTGAATCCTGGTTCGACAAGGCGGTGTACCTTCCCGATGGGCAGGGGCTGGCCGTGGGGACTCGCGATCGCGGCGTCGTGTTCACGGACACGCGGGGCATCCCTACGACCCGCGCCCCGATCACCCAGGGATCAAGCCGGCCGACCAAGCTGACGATCGGCGCCGACGGCCGACGGATCGCGGTGGCCTGGACCGATGGCATCGGAATCACGATACACGATGCGGCCAGGGGCACCCTCCTTGACAGATTCAAGGACGCCCCCTTCGCTTTGCGCCCCGACGGGCGATGGCTCGCTCGCCTGGAGGGCTCCGACATCGTGCTGCGGCCGATCGCCTCGGACGAACCTCCGATCGTGCTCGGACACCACGGGCGTGCCCTGGCTCTCGCCTTCAGCCCCGATGGGTCCCTGCTCGCCGGTGCGTTCGACGACCACACCACAGTGCTCTGGGATGTCGCGAAGCGTGAACAATTCGGCATTCTTCGAGGCCACCGCGAACGCGTCCTCGACGTGGCGTTCAGTCCGGACGGCGAGTGGATCGCCACCGCGAGTCTCGACTACACCGCCCGGATCTGGGAGACACGGACCGGGCAGAACGTCTCCATCCTCCCCAGTTCCGAAGCGGTGCGTGGGGTGCAGTGGTCTCCTGCGGGGGATTATCTCGCGACGCGGACGAGCTCGCCCCGAGAGGTCTTCCTCCACATGGTCACGGGCCGGCACCGCGTGCAGCGGTGGCTGGCCGGCCACCGAGTCGAGCTCAGGTGCGTCGCGGCACGCCCGTGCGGGGAACGGTTCGCGACTTCGGGATACACGGAGTTGATCTCCTGGGACCTCTCCTTATCCCGCCCCTCCCGGGTCGCGATGGAGCCCGATCTCGGGGCGGTCACTTCCCTGGCCTACAGCCCCGACGGCGCTCTCCTGGCGACGGCCAGTTGGCTGATCGGAGGTTCCGCCTCTCGCGAAGTCAGCATCAGGGACGGAGACACGGGCAAGGTCCGGGCCCGGATCTCCGTGCCGGGGATTGTCTGGGCCTTGGCCTTCGATCCGACGGGTGGGCAGCTCGCCTGCGGCGACGATTCGGGTAACGTCGTCGTCTGGGACCTCGCCACCAACCACCCCGTTCGGCGATTCGCGACGGGTTCCGAGGTCCGGTCGATCGTCTTTCTCGACCATCCTCGTCGCCTGGTGACTCACGGTAGGGATGCGGTATTCCTGTTCAACCTCGAGTCGGATGAACGGGAACGGAAGGTTGAGCTTGCGGGCGGGGTCATCGGTAGGATGGTGGCCGATCGGGCGCGCAGCCGCCTGGTGGTTGGTTTTCAAAGCGGAGCGATCGGCAGCCTCTCGCTCCTCGGCCTCACTCCCGGCCCCCGCCTCGAGGGCGCGCACGAAGGCAATGTGGAGTGCCTGGCCCTGAGCCCCGACGGACGCCTGCTGGCCACCGGTGGCGCCGACCATCGTGTGGTGCTGCGCGACGCGATGTCGTTCGAGACGCTGCTGGATTTCCCGCCGTGGGTCGGGACTCCGCGAGACCTGACCTTCGACTTCAAGGGCCGCCATCTGATCATCGTGGGCACCAATTGCGACGTCGATCTCTGGGACCTTGGCGCTCTCCACGACGGCCTGACGTCGATCGGCCTGGCCTGGGATCGGCCCGCGCCCGCCGGCGTCCCCGTATTGGGCCTCGCCCCCGCGGGCGAGCACATCCGGCCCGCTGTCCCGGTCATCCGTCTCCCCGATACCGCAGACCCGGCGGAATTCGAGCGCGCCCGCACGCGATTGCGGTCCGGCTTCGCCGCCTTCGAGAGCGGCTTGTGGGCCGAGGCGATCCGCGATCTCCGGCAGGCTCGCGACCGGTTGCGGACCCTGATTCAGGCCGCGCCCGGACATGGCCTGGTGGTCGGCGAACTGGGAAGCACTCTCATATCTCTCGGAAGCGCCCTGAGGAACGAGCATCGTCTCGCGGAGGCCCTAGTGACCCTCCAGGAGGCCCGCCAGGTCCTGGAGGCCATCCGCCAGCCCTCCTTCCAGGATCTCTACAATCTGGCGCGTGTCTACGCCAATCTCACCGCCGTCGTCGAGCCCGGCTCGACGCCGCCGTCCTCCTCGGAGCGCGAGGCCATGGCCGATCGGGCGATGGAATCGCTCCGGCGATCCCTCGCCGCCGGCATGACCGATCTCGCCCTCATCGATCGCGATCACGACCTCGACCCGCTCCGCGAACGGCCAGACTTCCGCGCCTTGATCCTTGACCGGGGCTTCCCCCGCGACCCGTTCGCCGGCCTGTGACTATCAGATCGCCACTACACTCTTGGAATAAAAACTATTTAATGCTTTCTAACCACGGCCTATGGCCGTGTGACCCGAAGAGCTTCGAGCGATCCGGCGTGACTTCCTCCGGTGAAATCGTTGGGCTTGGCATCCCGAGAGTGCCCCGCTGGGTTACGAGTGCCCCCGGCGTATTTCGATCGAGGGCTCCATGGGCTTGGCATTCCGGGTGTCTGCGGAGGAGAAGGCGATGTTGAGCCTTTGCGGAGTGTCGCTTGTCCGTTTGACCCAAAGCTCCCTACGGGGGCTTCCTCATAAGCTTAGCTGAAAATCGCGACCTGGGCGCCGATCCCCCGGGTTCACTGCCTCGGCGCTCGATTCGAACTTCCGGTTCGCCGGGCCGGTGCGAAGCCAACCGGACTCTCCAGGACGGGCATCGGGATCGACCGGCGACCTTCCGGTTTGTGATCATCTTCCGCTGCGGTCTTTCTCCGCTCCGGCCCGTCCTTTGGAGGCCCTTGAAGATGGCAATGTCAACCATCTGCGCGGGCTCGCCTGGTCGCGCGATCTCGGAACTTGCGATGCCACCGTCGGCCGACCCCGCGCCGGGACTGCTATCGAATCCGACGGGTTTCAAGACGAGGTCGAGGGCAGCCTACTCCCGTGCTCCCCCCGGGAACTCGGTCGGAATGTCTCCCCCTCGTCCTTTTCGGGGACAGCGCGAGTCGAGCGAATTCCCAGTTCCCGACCAACTCGTCAAAGGACATTAACGCCGCCCCAATTCGGAATCCACTTGACGGCCGACTGCGGTGCGGCCTCGGCCGTCGGAGAAGGTCGCGGATCCTCTGAAGGTACTCGATACTCCATGGAATGGGCCGTTTTCGTCGAAATCGAACATCTTCGATCGGCTCCGGTCTGCTCAGCACGGCGAGAGCCTCGGACCGTCATCGGCCGTGGTTTGCCATACTCGTATTGCGGCGGTTTGACGGGTCCAGGAGTTTAGAGGCACAACTGCGGGGCTCCGATCGGAGCCCGAGCGGTCCAGACGATCGCGTTCGCAATTGCTGCCTGCCTCGGGCGATCATTGGGATCCCGGTCCGAGACCTGGGCGGCGAAGTCGGAGCTGGCCTGAGACCTGGTCGGTAGGGGAACGGGATTTCGAATCGGATATCCCCGACACGGCCATAGGCAGGGATTTCCACAGGACATGGAAGTCGGGCTTGAACAGCGAGAAACGCACTATGGAACAGGAGATCAGAGCACAACTGGAGCGGATCGAGCGACTGGTGACTTCCCTGGTCGATCAACAGCAGGTGTGGGAATGGTACTCGACGGCGGAGTTGGCACGCGCGGTTGACCGGTCCGAGTTCACCGTCCGGGAATGGTGTCGGCTGGACCGGATCAATGCTCAGAAGCGCGGATCCGGGCGCGGGGCGTTCCAAGACTGGGCGATCAGTCACGCGGAACTTCGCCGCTACCAGCAAGAAGGGCTACTGCCGCGAAAGCGGCGGGCTTGAGTCGCGTCGGAGGGTGGCCCGACGGTCCGAGTAGGCCCGTGTCCCCCACAGTATGGCTCAATTGGAGAGGCAAACGGGCGTAACTGCAGCGAGGCCCTGCGCGTCGATCGCTTTCCTTTGGCCTACTTCCGCTCGCGGATAGTGATGCCCCACCGCCCAGGTCCACGTTCGCGGCCTGCATCCGGATCAACTCGCTCTGCCGTGCCCCAGTAAGCGCGGCTGTGGCTATCAGCGGGTAAATCCAAGGATGGGCGGCGTGTCCCTTGGCATGTGCGAGATCCACGTCCAGCTCGCTGCCGACGCCGTGCTGGCACAGGGACCATAAACCGATTAGGCTCGGATCTTTCGGCGTTCGATCAGTTCGACGTCGCCGATACTTGACCGAGGACTTGCGACTCTAACACGTGGCTGATGTCGCGAATGACCATCTCGGAGGAGCCCAACTCGAGATGCGATGCTCAGCAGGTGTGGTCGGGCGGTCGGGCGGGCCCATCAGGGGAAAAAAAGGGGAAGATATTGCCCATGCGAGCCCAATTCTGATTCAATGTCATTCCCTGTGAGCTCTACGCATCCGGAGGCAGAGCAACGCCTTAGCAACGTCCGACCAGTGTCTCCTCAACGCCGCGCGGCTAGGTTCGAAATCCTAGATCCCCAGCTCTTGCCAGGCAAGGACTTGCGGCAAATCGACCGGCCCGACGCACGATGAAGTGCAGGAACCCTGCTGACGGCCGGATTGAGTTCGGGGCGAATGAAGCCGGGTAC
Organism: uncultured Planctomycetota bacterium; assembly: GCA_963777695.1. Taxonomy (GTDB): domain Bacteria; phylum Planctomycetota; class Planctomycetia; order Isosphaerales; family Isosphaeraceae; genus CAVZRC01. The sequence continues at coordinate 986,968 of CAVZRC010000004.1, read as the reverse complement.
GCTACGCCCGGCCGCGTCCGGAATGGTTCGGCGGCGCCGGATCCCGGCAGCCAGTGCTGACCGTCATGATCCGGTCTTCGCCGTTGCGATCGGAGGCGTAACCTCGGTCGGCCGCCGGGCGACTACCGGATCCGGATCGGCTTGTTCGAGGTCAAGGGAGACGGCAGCCTGATGGATGTCGTGAGCCGGTCAGTCTTGGTGGATGTCGATCCGGTCGGCGGCATCTAGTGCCTCGCCGCAGTCCCGGCTACCCGGGCGATGCGGTCCGCCAACGCCGACGGCCGGATCGCCTCCATCGGTAGACGTCCGGCCGCTTCGTTGTGGCGAGCGATCGCGACGATTCAATACGTGATCTCGACCTTCGTGAAGCCGGGGCGATCACCCCCCGACGAGCCACCAGCAACAGAGGCAATCTGTTCGTCGGTCAGCTTCTTCCCGGCCAAGGGTACCGTCTCGCCCTCGGGCGCCTCTGGCCTGGAAGTCGTCAGGTGCCTGGCGTCCTTCTCGGTCGAATCTCGGTTCTCATCGCGCAACCTCCTCGTGACAGGGTTTGATGATCGTGGCGACGGATACCCGCCGCGTTGTCCGGATCGGATTGACGCCCGCACTACCTAGTGCTTTCTCTCGACGGCCGATCCGATGTGCTGGCCGACGCCACCGCCGCCGCCGCCGACGACTGCGGCGAACTGCTCATCGGTCAATTCCCGCATGACCTCCGACGGCTCGGCAGCGTTCGGCGCGGCTTCGTCCGGAGTGTCGGTCGTGATCTTGATGTCCGTTTCGTTCGTATCCTGGTTCTTCATGGTCGGAACTCCTCGTGCGAGGGCCTCGTGATGCATCGCGACGGGTGCCATCCACGCCGCCGCACCCCTGATACTGCGAGTCGGCCCGAACCTTACACGAGTTTTTTCCGCGAGCTTGACCTCTCCGAAGTTGAGCCGGTCGGCCCAGACCTTCCCACCTCCCTTTTGCCTATTCGGGTGACATCCAGTCCGGTCATGCATTGACAGCTCGGTGAGAACTCTCCAGAATGATTGCATAATCCGTACTTAACAATCCTTTACAGAAGGGTGCTGCGTAAGGTCGTGCCTCGGTCTGGCCGCGCGTATCCGCTCCAGGCCTTGTCATCCAGGCAAACGACGACCTCGTCCCCGCAGCATCGCTCGGGCCGATCAGGCGAAGGGGCTTTGATCGATGTGGACATACATCATCGGAATCCTGTGGAGCGCCGGACTCCTGGAAGGCGGCTCGGGTGGGAAGCGCAAGAGATCATACCGCCCCCGTTTCATCGCGCCGACTCGACGGATTCTGCCGGCCTGGGATCGGTGGCGTAGGAAGGATTCCGCAGCCGACCGAAAGCCGGACCTGTCTGTCTTCTGAGACCGCCCCATCCGGCATTCCGCATCCCTGGACTCCCGGACCACGACCACCCAAGTCTCGCTATTTCGACGCCCCGGACCTTCAACCGCCGGCGTGCGACTCCGTCCTGGTCGGCTTCGGCGGTCATGGCGATCCCGATTCGCGTGCGGTGGTCCGGGGCCTGCATCACGCCGATCGCGGCGCCCATGGAATCGCGGTCGAGGTAAGGACCCCGCGCCGGGCCGATGTTCGAGAAATCCATCATCGGGTGTTCGTGCGCTCGTTGATTCGGAGTCTTTCGCCGTTGCGGCGCATCCGCGAGCCTGGCAAACTGGTCCGGTCCGGCGACGGCAAGGCGGGAGTGTCGGCCGGATCGACTCGTCCGCCTTTGCTGATCATGAGGGCAGGCGAGCCGTACAACTCCGCCAGCCGTGGCGGCCTTTCCTAGAAGGCCGGCCCCGGCATCATCAACAGGTGGAACGGCCATGGTTCCGCGGGGGCAGATGCGCCGTAATGACTTGCGGCGCTTTTCTCGATGCTGCCGAGCCTCCGGGCCAGAGGATTCTGAACGCCGATCGGACCGACCATCACGCGTGTGCCCATTCGACACGCGATCGATGAGCTTCGATCCCGGAAGGCGTCGATTGCCGCGCCGACGCGGCGTCGGGCATCGATGCCCGTCAACGCCAGCGGCCGCACCGCCTCCGTCGGGAGTCGTCCGGCCGATTCGCTGCGTCGGCCTTACCGCCATGATCGGGTGGGGCCGATCACGGCCCGACGAGGCGGTCCGGAGTGACTACCACCTTGCAGCACGGTTGGCCGTCGATATGATGAACGGCCAGACTCATCAAGGATGCTTTGCGTTGAGTGGAGATCGATGACGATCGAGTTTTCTCTTGCTTGCGGCAACGAGGTCTACAAACGGCAGAAGAGATGACGTCTACGATGGGACCCTGGATTCGGAGGATTGCCCCATGCCTCGCCGGACGAAGCCGCCCGGGATGGAGAAGTGGACCTGGGACGAGATCAACCAAGGTCGTCGAATGTCAACGTACGAGAGGCGATACCGAAGGCTCGCGATTCGTGCGGGGGCGATGAAGAGGCCAGGCGGAAAGATCGAGGCTCCGGCGCTCGCGGACAAACCGGCCTACTACCTCGTGTTCGTCGGCCTGATCGCCATGGCGATCGTGTTTGCGGTCCTGAATGCGAAATAGCGGTGATGATCGCTTGAGGCGGAAGGCGAAGGCGGATGCCTCGACGCCTTGACCCCGATAGCCCGGATCGATTCGGAGGGTTGCCGAGACGCGGCGACCTACCGGATTACGGAGAAGGGCGACGTTTCTGATCGGTCGCCCGGCCCTATCTACGGTCGCCGGGACCATCCTCTCATCACCAACGCCAACGGCCGGACCGCCTCCGTGGGGAGACGGCCAGCCGAGTTGACGCCCGGTTTGCTTACATCTTTTTCGCGACTTGATAGCCGATGTGGGCGCCTTGGATGCCGCCGACGACCGCGGCGAACTGTTCGTCGGTCAATTCCTTCGCAGTCGCGCCGGCCGTGTTGGCCTCGGTCGCTACGATAGCCTGGGGTTCGGTCGAGGTCTTGGAGGCCTTCTCGGTCAACTCCTGGGTATTCATCGTCGGAACTCCTCGTGCGAGGGCCTCATGATGGATAGCGACGGGTGCCATTCACGCCGCCGCCGCTCCTGATACAGCGAGTCGGCCCGGACCTTACACGATTCACTTCCGAATTTCTGGCCGGCCCCAGAGAGCCACGGTCGCTTTCGTTGCGCCGGCATGGACGACTGACGGACCGTATGAGCGACATCTTTGGTGCCCGGACCGGCCACGAAGTCACGGGGTGAGAAGCCTGGGCGTGTGATCGGGGACATCACTGGAATGGTACGTCGCCGTACCAAAGGGGTTCTCGCCAAGCAAGTCGCGATGGTATATTGTTCAAGTCGAGCGACGAAGCCATGCAAGCCCGTCGCCAAGGATGACGTTCAGTTTCATGCGGGCAAGAGCGTCGGACCGATCAGGCGCAGGGGATTTGATCGATGTGGACCTACATCGTTGGAATCCTTTGGAGCGCCGGACTCCTGGAAGGTGGCTCGGGCGGGAAGCGTGAGGGATCGGTCCGATCCGGCTCCTTGGCCCGGATTCGATGGATCCGTCCGACCTGGGATTGGTGTCGAGGGAAAAGCCTCAAGGATCGATCCCCGAAGCAGGCCGGCCGATCCTGATCGTCTCTATCGCATCGCGCCCGTGCCGCGGCGCTGATGGGATTGTCAGGTCAGAGCTTGTGAAAGTATCGGATAATAAATCGCGAATTCCGGATTGCGAATTCGTAAGTCCTTGATGATCTGCGTTTTAGATATATTCGTGATTCGCAATCCGTTATCCGGAATCGATTGATTCACAGCCGCCCGGCAAACCCCTATGACTCGTCCCGCGCGATCGAGGGGCGGGGACGTCCCGATCCGCGCGAATCGAGCCGACCGTTGCGCTCGTGCGGCAAGAAGGAATCCCGTCGTCCGGAAGCCGATCACCGCACTCGCGATCTCGCATCCATGGCTCGCGCCTCGCGGCACCAATCGCGGCACTTCTGGCATCGCGGCGGGTCGAGCACCAGATCCAACAGCCAGAAGACAGGGTGGAGTATGGCCCATGGCCATGGAAGGCTCAAGGGGACGGCCTTAACATGTAAGGTCATCCGACCGCAATGTCGGCAATACTTCATGGTCCGATCCAATTGAAAAGGACTCTACGGCTCACATCGCCGATTGCACTCATGGAAGCCATCCGACAGGCAATAGCCTATTATGTCGATTTCGGCGGAAACACGCAAGACCATTGCAGACGGCAAGGCCCTACATTTCACAAATGTCAGAAGATTCTCGTTGACAGCATCACGGGGCGAGCGATACTCATTTATTAGGATTGCCCGACAACGGGTCGCCCGGCCGTACGCCACCCTGACGTGATCGGGGCGGAAGCTTGCGGGATCGGGTTCGATGCGCGTCGGACACGACGCCCGGCTTCGAGGCGGAGGGTTTGATCGACGGACTGTCAGCCCGATCCCCGGGTCGATCGGTGCCTCGCATTTCAACGACGCCCAGCAACCGGGGTGGAGATCATCCGTTCCACGTTTAACGGGACCGAGAGGATCGCAGCCGTGCATCTCATCAGACCTTGTCTCATCGTCATTTTCATGGTGGCCGCGGCCCGTGCCGACGGCACGGCCGACGCTCGCGGGGGGCGGACGAGCCCATCGAATTCGGTGAGGGACGCGAAGTCGCTGGCGGCGCGGATCGACGCCGTGCTCGCGGCGCGATGGGCCGAGTCCAAGGTCCGGCCTGCCGCGATCGCCGACGACGGCGAGTTCCTGCGTCGCGTCAGCCTCGACCTGATCGGCAAGATCCCGACGGCCGCCGAGGCCCGCGATTTCCTCGACGACCCGAGCCCGGGCAAACGCCTCGCGCTGGTCGAACGCCTGCTCGACAGCCCGGCCTACACCACCCGCGCCACCGAAATCTGGCGCAGGCTGCTCCTCCCAGAGGCTGATACCGAGGACCTGGCCAGGCAGGTCGCCGGCAACTTCGAGACGTGGCTCCGGAAGATGGTGATCGAGGATGCGGGCTACGATCGAATCGTCCGCGAGATCCTCACGGCCAAACTGAACGCCCAGAATGCCAACGCCGTGGTTGGCCGCCTCGTCCCCTCTCCGGTGGGTTACTACACGGCGAAGGAGAACAAGCCCGAGAACCTCGCCGCGGGCGTCTCCCGCGTGTTCCTGGGCGTCCGCCTCGAGTGCGCCCAGTGCCACAATCACCCGTTCGCGAGCTGGAAGCGCGAGCAATTCTGGAGCCTCGCGGCCTTCTTCGCCGACGTGGCGCCCCAGCGCCTGAGAACGGGGTTGTGATGCGGCGAACACCGGCCACGCCGATCCGTGAGTTGACCATCCCGGGGACGAAGAAGGTCGTGAAGGCGACCCACCTCGATGGTTCCGCACCGGTGTGGCGTCCTCGCGCCGATTCGCGCGAAATCCTGGCCGAGTGGGTCACGGCGCCCAAGAATCCGTATCTCGCCCGGGCCGTGGTCAACCGCGTCTGGGCACGGTTCTTCGGCCTCGGTCTGGTCGAGCCGGTGGATGACATCGACGGGGCCGGCGGTTCGGACCTGGGCGGACTGCTCGACGAGCTGGCGGATCAGTTCCGGGCGCACGAATACAACTTGAAGTTCCTGATCCGCGCCCTGACGGCGACGCGGGCCTACAGCCTCTCGAGCGTGACCAACCAGACCGAATCCTCGTCGCCGATGTTCGCCGCGATGCCCGTCCGGGGGATCTCGCCGGTCCAGCTCTTCGACAGTCTCACCCAGGCCACCGGCGCCGAGTCGCCCGAGGCACGCGCCCGCTTTCTCGAGCTGTTCGCCAGCCGCGAGGAACGGCCCGTCGAGGCCGAGACGACCATCATCCAGGCGCTGACGATCATGAATGGGTCGTACATCGACGCCGCCACGAATCCCGAGACCGGCCGGGTGCTCGGCGCAATCGTCAAGGCACCTTACCTCGAGACACCGGGCCGGATCGAGACGCTTTACCTGGCGACCCTCACCCGTCGCCCGAGGCCCGACGAGCTGGCGATGCTCGTCAAATTCGTCGAGAGTCGGAAGACCGACGACGATCGTGCCAAGGCCCTGGCCGACATCTTCTGGGCGATCCTGAATGGGCCCGAGTTCCACCTGAATCATTGACCGGCCCAACCGGGTCGGCGCCCTCGAAGTGTTCTTGTTCCGCTTGGCTCGATTCGCGCCCCACGGCGCAGAGGGAGTGTCGCCATGAGTCGCCCGAACCGCCATGTCCCGCAATTGACCCGACGGGAGTTGATGCGGCTCGCCACCGCGGGCGCCCTCGGCGTCTCCGCGTCGGGCTGGATCGAGGCCCTGGCCGCGGACACGGCCAAGAACCCGAATCGCCGCAAGTCTTGCATCCTGCTCTGGATGTCCGGCGGCCCCAGCCAGACCGACACCTTCGACCCCAAGCCGGGCCACGCCAATAGCGGCCCGTTCAAGCCCATCAAGACGGCGGTGCCGGGGATGCTGATGGGCCCGCACCTGCCGATGCTCGCCAAGCAGGCCAAGGACCTCGCGATCATCCGATCGATGAGCTCCCGTGAAGGCGACCACGGCCGGGCGACCTACTATCTCCGGACCGGTTACCTGCCCATGGGGGCGGTCCGCTACCCGACGCTCGGCTCGCTGGTCGCCAACGAGTTCGACGACGAGTCGGCCGAGCTGCCGGGGTTCGTGAGCATCTCGCCGGTCCGGGCGATCAATGCGGCCGCCTTCACCTCGGGCTTCCTCGGGCCGAAGTGCGCACCGTTGACCGTCGGCGAGCGGAACCTGGCCGGCGGCATGAACGACGGGACGTCCTCGCTGCGGGTCGAGGATCTCGACGTCCCACGCGGAATCGGCCGGCCCCGGGCCGACGAACGGCTCGAGCTGATGGACACATTAGGAAATGAGTTCCTCGCCAATCGCCCCGGCGTCCCCGCGTTCAGCCACCAGAGTGCCTACCGACGCGCCGTGAAGATGATGCGGTCGTCGGCCGCCAAGGCGTTCGACCTGGACCAGGAGTCCGACGAGGTGAAGGAGGCTTACGGCGACAACCCGTTCGGCCAGGGTTGCCTGCTGGCCCGACGGCTGGTCGAGCGCGGGGTGCCGTTCGTCGAGGTGACGCTCTCCTCGGTCGACGGCAACAACGGCCTAGGCTGGGACACCCACGCGCAGAACTTCGACGCCGTCGAGAAGCTCTGCGGCGTCCTCGACGCCGGCTGGTCGACCCTGATGAACGACCTGAGGTCCCGCGGCCTGCTCGATAGCACCCTGATCGTCTGGATGGGCGAGTTCGGCCGGACGCCGAAGATCAACGAGACCGCCGGCCGCGACCATTTCCCGAATGCCTGGTCAACCGTCCTCGCCGGCGGCGGGATCCGCGGCGGCCAGACGATCGGCGACACCGGCGTCGATGGCGAGCAGGTCAAGGACCGGCCCGTCACGGTGCCCGATCTGCTCGCGACCGTGATCAAGGGCCTGGGGATCGACCCGGGCAAGCAGAACACCGTCGAAAATGGCCGTCCGATCCGGCTCGTCGACCTGAAGGCCAACCCCATCAAGGAACTCCTCTGATGATGGCCGCATGGGCCTTGATGACCCTCGCCGTGGCCGCCGCGCCTCCCCAGGAGCCCGCGCCGGCCGCGGCCGAGCGGCATCCGCGCCACCTGATCTTCCTCGCGGAGACCCGGCCGGTGTTCCTCCGCCTGCGGGTCACGTCGCAGGGCCGTCCGTTCGAGGCGTCCTGGATCGACTCCATCCGGACGATCTACGCGAGCCTCGACCGCAATGGCGACGGCACCCTCACGACCAAGGAGGCCGACCCGGCCACCCTCAACGCGCTCGTCCGGCTCACGACCGGCTCGGCCGTGCCGGCCCTCGAAGACCTGGACGTCCGCCCGAAGAACGGCACGATCTCGTATGATGAGCTGACCGAGGGGCTCCGGCCGATCCTGGGGCCCTTCCGGCTCGAGGTCGGGCGTCAGCCGACCGGGCGTACCGACGCGCTCTTCGAGCAACTCGACCGCGACAAGGACAGCGTGCTCACCCGGCCCGAGCTGGCGGCGATCGCCGGCTCGCTCCGGCCGCTCGACCTCGACGATAACGAGATGATCGGCGCCGACGAGATCGAGTCCTTCACCAGCGCGGCGTTCGCCGCCCTCGCGGAAGACCCGTCGGATCGCCGGGGCCGATTCACTGCCCTCCCGCCGGTCGTCGAGCTGGTCGACGGCGAGTCAACGCTCCGGCCGGCCCGGCTCTTGCTCAAGAAATACGACAAGGGGAAGGGCGATGTACCCGGGCGGCTGGATAACAAGCTGTCGCCGTCCGAGTTCGCCATCGACCCAGACACCTTCGCCGGCGCCGACAAGAACGGCGACGACATGCTCGACACGGAGGAGCTTCGAAAGTTCCTCGCCGGCCCGCCGGTCAACCTGACGCTCGAGGTCAGCCTCTCCGAAGCGGCTCCCGGTCGGACGACGATCAAGATGGAGGCCGGCGCCACCCTGCCGAAAGGGACGCAGATCCGTCAACTCGCCGACGGCGACGTCGAGTTCGCCATCGGACAGATCCGGCTCGATGTCCACGTCGAGGATGGGAACGGCCGGGCCGAGCAAGTCCACCGCATCCTCCTGCAGCAGTTCAAGGCCGCCGACGCCAACAAGGACGGCTATCTCGAGGGCAAGGAACTGGCCGCGATCAATGGTCCCCAATCGCCGCTCGCCGGCCTCTCCGCGTTCATCGACCGGGATGGCGACAAGAAGATCTACCTGAAAGAGCTGATCGCATTCGCCGATCGCCAGGCCGAAGCCGCCCTCGCCCGGCTGGTCGTCACGACGGCCGACCAGGGCCGCGCGATCTTCGGCATCCTCGACCTGGACCGCGACCGCAGGCTCGGCGCGAGGGAGGTGATGCGCACCGTCGACCGGGTCATGTCATGGGACGCCGACGGCGACGGCCGCGTCTCGCCCGACGAGATCCCCTATCACTTCCAGGTCAACATCGACCGCGGCGGGCTCTCCGGCCTGACTGGGATGGGCATGGTCAATCCCGTGACGCGATCGGTGATCGCGACCCGGGCCGCAGGGCCCGACTGGTTCGAGAAGATGGATCGCAACCAGGACGGTGACGTCTCCCGCCGCGAGTTCCTGGGCACTCGCGACCAGTTCGAACGCCTCGACCGCGACCAGGACGGGCTGATCGACGTCGAAGAGGCCCGCGCCGCCGTGGCGGCGAAGGCCGGCAGCCGGCCGTAAGGATGACGATTCGTTGGTTGGACATGTGACCACGGGCGTGAGCCCGTGGTTCGGACGGGACGAACATCCTCCAACCTCAGGCGTCAGCCCGATCCGAATCGAAGATCGCACTCACGTGCGAGGTTGGCGGGCCAAAGGCCCCGTCCGAACCATGGGCTCACGCCCGTGGTCATAGTGAATGACGCCCGATAACTCACTCGGCGCTCGCTCCGGGGATCGGCAGCCGCTCGGCGATCTTCGCGAGGGCGTCGCGGATCTCGTCCTGGGTGGCCTCGAGCGTCTCGACCTCGCGTCGGATGGCGGGCGGCGGGGTGGGGGCGGCGCCACGCGACTTGTCGACGACCACCGTATCGTCGATGAGCCGGGCCTGGAGCATCCGGACCATCTTGAGCTCGGCGATGAGGCGGTTCAGTTCGCGCTCGCGTTCTCGCGCGTCGTCGGAGAGGGGCGAGCCGGGCGGCGGGGGGGTCGAGGGCGAGAGCCGGCGCACGGCCTCGGCCAGCGCCAGCAGATCCTCCTCGAGGCGCGTTTCCAGGCCGACCGTACGGGCGCCGGTCTCGCCGGCCTTGAGCCATCCCTCGATGCTGCGCATCTCGCGCCCGAAGATCCGGAGTGTCGTCGGCAGGGCGATGCCGAACTCGGTCTCCTCGACCAGGGCGAGCAGGTTCTCGGTCTTCTCGGCGATCTCCGCCTCGTTCTTGGCCATCCCGGCCACGGCGACCAGGGCGGTCCGGGATTTCTGCAAGACCCTCGGCGCCTGGGCCTGGGTCGTCTCTCGGATCGAGGTCTGCATCACGTGCATGTCGGTCAGGTCGCCGACGAGCCGGGCCTGGAGCTCGACGCGGAGCACGACGAGCAGCCGCTCGATGGAACGGGCGAAGTCCTCGCGGGTCTTCGCCAGGACCTCCAGAGCGGCCGACTGATCTTTGGCCGCCGCCTCGGCCGCGGCCTTGCCCAGGAGCTGCTCGGCCGACTGCATCGAGGCGCCGGCGCGGATCAGGTCTTTCCGCAGGGACACGCCGACGTCTCCCAGCCGGGCGGAAGTCGCCTCGAGGTTCTCGGAGGAGCCGCGGTTCTTGGATTGATCCCCGGCGCGGCGGCGGAATTCGCCCTCGTCGATCGTCCGCTCCGTCTGGGCGACCTGTTCGTCCAGGCGAGTGAGCTCCTTCTTCACCAGTTCAAGTGCCTTCTCCTCGGCGGCGACGGCGGCCTTGGCGTCGGCCTTTTCCAGGGAGCTCGCCGCGTCGGCTAAGTTGGGGTCGGCGCGTCGCAGGTGGGGCGGCTGGAGATCCGCGAACATGGGGTCGTTCGCCAGGCCATTCGCGGCGTTGCGAAGCTTCACCTCGCGTGATCGGATCGCCGCCAGGGCTTCCTTCGACGACTTCTCGCCGGCCTTCGACGCGTCCTTGGTGTCGGCGATGATGGCCTGCTGGTCGCGGACGAGCGCCTCCAGGTCGGGCCGTCGGGCCGTGATCCTCGGCAGCCGTTTGCGCTGATCGAGGGCAAATCGAGACCAGCCCAGCTCGCGACGCTCTTCCTTGACGATCCGGTCGAGCTGGCCCAGCGTCTCGCGCATCTGCCGCAGCCGCGCCAGCTTGAGCTGGAAGTCCAGATCCTCGGCCAGCAACAGGTTGCGGAGATGCTCCAGCTTGGCGATCAGCTCCTTGGTCTCGGTCTCCGCCTTGTTGAGCTGCACGTCCTTCAAGAGCTTGTGGGTCTCGCGCATCTGGTCGAGGATCAGCTCCTCGCGGGAGAACTTCAGGGCCAGGCGGAGCCGCGACGCGTTCTCGGGCTCGAGGCTGGCGAGTGCCTCGGAGAGCCGGAACATCCGCTCCTCGAGCTCGGTCATCTGTGCGGCGACGTTCTCCTGGGTGAAGCCGATCGAGTCGCGATCGGTGACCGCGGGCGGCTTGGCGGCGCCGGCCGACTTTGCATCGCCCGGCTTCTTCTCTTTATCCTTATCCTTCTCGTCGTCGAAGACGTCGGCGGCCTTGGGCTGCTGGGCGTGGGCCCGCAGCGGCATCGCGATTGGGATCAGGGCCAGGAAGAGCAGGATGGGACGAAAGACGCCTGGGCTTGCCATCGATAAATCTCCCGCGTTCGAGACCCCCGGACCCTCTCGACGACATCGAGGTCATTCGGCTCGATCTCGTTCACCTCGGCCATCGGATTGACGACAACGGCGCAGTCCGTCTTACTTTCGTCGAAGGGGGGACTCGATTGCAAGGGGATTTCGGGAGTTCTCGATGATCGGGGACGAATCGATGGCTCGATCCGGGGATGATCCGGTCAAAGGGCCTTCATACGAAGATCGAGGGTGATCTCGGGATGATCGAAATCGTGCCGCGGAGAGCCGGTTGCTGCGAGGAGGTGTTGGGCCCGGCTCAGGGCTTGCGCCCCGGTTCGAGCGACCCGACTCCCGGTCGCGGTGACGTTCGCTCCCATTTGAAGTCGCGTATCACGTACGCGGCGGGACGCCACTCACGGCTACCTCCCGCTCTCTGGATGCAGAGGTTGGACCGAATCGGGGCGTTCGGGAACGAATAATCCCAGTAGGCGGCACCGGCGTAGCCGCCGTCTCGGGCGTTTCGGAGGAAGCCTTCGACCGCCTTCTTTTGCACGTCGTCATCCTGCTTGCCGTCCCTGTTATCAGGTCCGAACTCGCCCACCAGGACGGGCAAGTTGACGCCCAGTTCGGAGACGCTCGGGAGATGACCATCGTCGCGATATTCATGAAGGTCGTAGAAATCCAGCCCGAGCCCGGAGAATCGACCAGCCTTGATGTTCTCACCTCTCGGATGCCATCCCGATCCGCAGGAGACGAGTCGATTGGGGTCGATGCCGTGGATGCAGGTGGCATTGTCTCGGATGAAGGATCTCATCGTTGACCACGTATGGCCGTCGGCGGTCCAGTTGCCGTTCGACCCGGCGATGTCCTGCTCGGGCTCGTTCATGATGTCGAACGCGAAGACCACGGGATCGCCCAGGTAGCGGGCGACGAAGGGACGGACGGCCTTTTCGAGATAGGCTCGGCGCGCTTCGGCGTCTCCGATGATGTCGCGGACGTGATCCTTGCGACAGGTCTTGAGGAAATCGTTGGCGAGGCAGAGATAGAGGTGAAGTCCGTGCTTCCTGGCGAGCTGGAGGGTCGTGTCGAAGTTCTTGGTCAAATCCGGGTCGATACTATCGACGTGGCCGTTGCGATCGAACTGGAGCCCTTCGAGCGACTCGAAGACGAAAATTCTCACGACGTTGACGTTCATCCGAGTCATGTCGGCGAAGTATTTGTCGAGGTCGTCGGCGTTGAAATCGACTCCCCAGTCGAGGTGTGCCGGGAGGTGACCGAAATCGTGCCCGTAGCATCCGTTGAGCCAGGCAAGGTTCATCCCCCGCACGGGTTGGTATCGATCATCGATCTTGAGCAGGTGTTCTCGGGGACGAGATCGAACTTGAGCCAGGCTTGTCGGCACGAATCCCAGAAGGGTGATGAGTGCGGCGATGACGGTGGGGATTCGCCCTGTGGAAATCGAACTCGCCGGACGGCCCATCATCCTCCGTCTTTCATCGACCGGGAGAGACACTTGTCGCCATCGCCTCCGGTGTCGGGTGGGAGACACATTTCACTCGCAGGCCAACGCCCCGAGATTTCCGATGATAGCATGGAAAGGAGCGGCCTGCCAGTGATCGCCTGTCCATTCGATGCGGGACCCCGATGATCCCGGGGAGGTCTTCCGGCCACGCATCACGGACCCCCTTCCTTCGAGACGGCGTTGTTCGCGGGCTGCGGCGGGGAGCTCGCCCGGCCCTCCCAGGCCGCGCGGATCTTGGGGGTGGTGAAATAGATCGGCTTCCTGCGCGCTTGAACGCTTCATACGTCCGGTCGCTGATCGACCTCTCGTAGAACAGATCATCGATGAGGATGGCCTCGGATTTCTGGGATAATCCCTCCACCCATTCCTCGAATCGGCCTCCTTCGAGCGGTATGTACGAGTCGGGGCAGTAGTAGTCATCCACGAATGACTTGTGGCCGAGGACGACGAAGAGCGGATCGGCGAGGACGACCTTCTCCGGGATTCGCTCGACGACGGCGAGCTTTTCCGCGTACTCCGCATGCAACTTCTTCCCGAGCCGCACGCGATTGACACACGGGTAGAGTTGGATCGCGCAGACCGTCATGACGCAGAGGAGGACGGGCCAACGTCGGGGAGCGGTCGCCAGTTGGTTCCCGACCGCGATCCCCAGGCAGATGGCACAGAATGGGAGACAGAAGAGGAAATAGTGACTGAATAGCGATTTGGCGCCCAAGCAGGTCGCGAGCGTCGTGACCAGGGCGAGTACGGCCAGGGCGCGGACACGACGATCGGGGGAGGCGAGCAGCAAGAGGGCCGCGAGCGATCCCAGGAGCATCTCGGGCTGGCGCATTGTCTCGTAGGCCCGCATGGCCCGCAGCCCTGTGCTGATCCGGGCACGGCTGAAGTGGAACCCGTAGACCGCGTTCCAGTAGCCCGGGAACCGCGCTTGCAGGCCGAGCGTGACCAGGACCTGGATCGCGACGACGAGGGCGACCAGCACGACGCTCCGGGCCGTCCCGCGCCTCCAGCCATGGACCATCCAGTTCACGAGGATCAAGGCCGGCATGGCCGTGAAGCTCTGGAGCCGGAAGAGTGCGGCCAGGATCAGCAGGACGCCCGAGGCGACCACCGCGCCCAGCCCTCCGCCAGGAGCACGGCGGCGGCCAGGGTCGTGAACAAGGCCGCGGGAATGTCGCTCATGACCTGCGCCTCGTGCACCAGATAGAGCGGCGACGAGACCATGACCAGGAAGCCGATCAACGCCGTCTGCCAGCCGCGACGGCCCGCCCACGCGGCGATACCGACCACCACCCCGACCATCAGGGCGCCGATCGCGTAGAACTGCGCCGCATTGACCGGCCATCCCCAATCCCAACCGGCCCAGCGCCACGGTCACCAGCAACAGGCCGGGAGGATGGGCCAGCATCATATCCGTATAGGGTGCCTTCCCTTCCAGGACACGATCGGCGGTGCCCAGATAGACGAACGAATCTGTCGATACATAAAAACCTGTCCTGATGTCGGCGACTCCCAGCGCCACGAAGGTCGCGGTCAGGAGCAGGACCGCGCCGAGGCAGATTCGATCCAGCATCGGGTCGGTCCATAGCTTGCGTATCGCGGCGATCATCCGTTACATCCTCAAAGGTGTCTCGAGGCATTGGCCCCTTGGATCATCCGCGGCGACGCGCCCGGAAGCGATTCATCCGATCGGGGCGCGGCACGAGGCGGAGATGCGGCTACCGGTTCGGCTTGGCCTCGATCTATCGCGATGTGGCCGGGACGGCCGGCGGGTTGGTCGGCTCGCGTCTGGAGAGCAGATAGGCCAGCAGGCGATCGAAGTCGTCCTCGGTGATCTGCTCGGCGAGGTTGGCCGGCATCGGCGAGAGCGGCGAGGTCTGGCGCTCCTCGACCGACGACCTGGGGACGCGGACATCCTTGCCTTGCGCGTCGGCCAGGACGAGGATCTCGCCCTCCTCGCGGAGCAGGAGGCCCGAGACGACCCGGCCGTCCTTCAGGGCCAGGACGGTGACGCGGAACGTCTGATCGACGTTGCGATTGGGGTCGAGGATATCTTCGACCAGGCGATCGAGCCCGCGGCTGCCGATGCCGTCGAGTTGGGGCCCGACCTTCGCTCCCTTGCCGCCGAGCTGATGGCAGATGGCGCAGTTCTTCTCAAACACGGCGACGCCCGATTCGGGCTGATGTGACTTCGAGCGGAAACCGGCCCGGCGCCGGTCCATCATCGCGTTCAACTTCTGGTCGGCCGGGGGGAGGCCCGCGAGCAGGGACTTGAGTCGCTCCTCCCATTTCGGCGGGTTTGCGCCCTTGAGCGCGACTGCCACGCGCTGCTCCTGGAGCAGTCGCGCCGAGGCCTTGCCGGCGGCGATCGCACTCAGAAGGGCCTCGGCGCCATCGCGGCGGCGTGCCAGGCCCGCGGCGATCGCCGTCTGGAGCCGTCCTGGCGCCAGGGGGAGCAATTCGGCGAGCACGGCTCGGTCGACCGCGTTGCTGCTGGCCGCCAGCAGTCCGGCGGCGGCCTCCCGCAGCTCGATCGTCTCGGCGGGATCGCGCAGCACGCTCGCGACGAGTGCATCATTGCCGCTGGCGTTGATCGCCATCAACGCGGTCATCGCGGCCGATCGTTGCTTCGTGGCGGTCGCCGTCTTGAGGGCGACCGTCCGGAGCGTGTCCTGGGTTTCCTTGAGCTGGAGGCCGCTGGCCAGCTCGATTCCGAGGTCGATCTTCCCCGCGTCGTCTGAGCCCAGCAGCGATCGCGCGTGGCCGACGGCGAGCCGGTGCATCTCGGCGACGGGGGGCGTCCCTCGCTCCTGGAAGCCCTGATGCAATGCCTTGATCAGGTCGGCCTGGACGCGATAGCCGAACTGGTCGGCATGGGCGACGAGGTCGGTCAAGCCTCCGATCCGGTCGAGTTCCCCGTACCGGGCTATGTGGTGGACGAAGCGGAGCCAGTTCTGGGGCGTCTCGGTAATCTTCTGGAGGTGGGCGAGGAGGAAAGCCGCGGATCCCGTCGAAGGGACGCCCATCGCGACGTCGGCGATGTCCCGGAGGTCGCGCTCGTTGAGGTTGAGCGTCTCCAGCGCCTTCCAGGTGTCGGCGGTTTTCAACTGGTCGCGGAGGGCCATCCGGGCGACGTGGAGCAGATGGCTGTCATCGGCCGCCGTCTTCTGGCGGAGGGCCAGCAGCGGGCGGATGTTCTCGAGCGACGGATGGGCGCCGAGGACCTCGGCCGCGGAACGGCGGACGAACGGGTCGACATCGGTCGTCGCCGAGACGATCAACGTCTGTG
This sequence comes from uncultured Planctomycetota bacterium, assembly GCA_963777695.1. Lineage (GTDB taxonomy): Bacteria > Planctomycetota > Planctomycetia > Isosphaerales > Isosphaeraceae > CAVZRC01. The sequence continues at coordinate 970,862 of CAVZRC010000004.1, read as the reverse complement.
ATGCCGGTGAGAGCGAATTCCTGTCGATCAGCGACTTGAGGTGGTGGACCCTCAGCTCGCGATCGGGATCGGTCGCGCAATTCCGCCAGGTATCCTCGTCGAAGGCCCCGAGGCGTTGCAGGACCCAGAGCCCGTGGACGCGTTTCCGGGCCGGGGTCTCGTGCCTCATAATGGACCGGACCGCCGCGACGACGTCTTCACCTCGACCCGCGTGCTCGACGAGCTGGTTCGCCGCCGTCATCCGGACGACCAGGTTGGGGTGGCCGAGATCCGCGATCAGGTCATCGAGCGAGGATTTGGTCCGATCGATTGTCGAAGGGCCAGGGGGGGCCTGCTTGCCGTCGGTTCCCCGGTAGACGATCCGCCAGATCCGGCCGCTGGTGCGGTCCCGACCGGGGTGCTTCAGATCCACCTCGTAATGGCCGATGATCCGGTTGTAGAAATCGGCGATGTAGAGGGCGCCGTCGGGGCCGAGCTCGATGTTGACCGGGCGGAACCAGTTGTCCTCGCTCCAGACGAAGTCGGGCTGCTCGATCCCCTTGGGTGTCGAGCCGTGCCACTCGATCCGGTCGCGGTTGACCCGGTTGGTGACGACGTTGCCGATGAAGACATTGTCGCGAAACGCCTCGGGGAACTGGTCGGCGGCGTAGTAGACGATGCCGGCGATGCCCGTGGAGCCGTGGTCGTGGGTGACCATCTCGGGGCCGAAGCCGAGGCCGTCGTCCGGCTTGCCGAAGCTGGGATACCAGGCGCCCCGGAGGAGCTGGTAGACGGGCCGGCTGTGGCAGTCGCTGGAATACAGGTTGCCCAGCGGGTCGAACGCCAGGCCGAACGGGTTCACCTGGCCGTGGGTGATGTACTCGGCGTGCGAGCCGTCGGGGCGGAACCGATACGTGTTGCCCGAGTTCATCTGGATCGGCCGTTGGTCGCTCCCCTGGACCTTCGACTCGTTGGCGAAGCCGTGGCAGGCGTAGATCCAGCCGTCGAAGCCCCACGAGAAGGCGTTGGTCATCCCGTGGGTGTCGCGATGCCCGATGATGCCATAGAGCACCTGACGCACGTCGGCCCGGCCGTCGCCGTCGGAATCCTTCATGAGGTAGATGTTGGGGATGTTGTGGACGATCGCCTCGCGGCCGGAGGGATACGGCAGCAGGCCGATCGGGATGTTCAGGCCGTCGGCGAAGGTCTGGATCTTGCCCGCGCGGCCGTCGGGCCCGAAGTTGGAGAGGATCTTGACCGAGTCGCGGCCCGGCGTCCCCGCCGGCTTCGGGAACGGGTACTCGACGGTATCGGTCACCCAGAGCCGGCCGAGGTCGTCGAAGGCCAGGTTCAGCGGCTTGTGGATATCCGGCTCGGCCGCGACCAGTTGGACCTCGAAGCCGGGCGGGACGTGCAGGGCTTTGCGCTCCTCGATGGGCGAACGCGGCGGGAGCGATGAGACGTTCTCGACCGGGGCCGGTGTCTGGCCGAAGACGAGGCCGGGAGCCAGGGTCGCGGCGAGGACGAGCAGAGGTTTCACCAGACGCGAAATCGGCATCACGACTCTCCCATTGATCCTTGTCCCGATCGGTAGACGCGTCGCCCGAGCCTCTGTTTTATGCGGTCGCGTCGTTTCCCTCAAGCGGTTGGATCCGGATCCGGGCCGGATCGGCGGCGTCAGGGGTCGGCCTTCTTCGGCGATTGGCCGCGGTAGACGGGGGCGTTGAACGCGGCGAACAGGGCGAGGGCGAGGATGCGGCGTCGAGTCAAGAGGTTCATCAGGGGGCAGTTGCTAATTATTTGATGCGCGATCAGCAGCAGCATCACCGGGGCGTCCGGGGATGTCCCGTGCGAAGACACGCCAGCGGCATGGCTTCGTTTGTGGCTTCGATATTGGGCGTTACAGGGACTGGTCCGAAACGATCTCGCCGCCGGCCATCGTCCCGAGCGCACGCCAGGCGGCGATGGCAATTCCGTCGCGGACGTAGCTGACGTGGCCGTCCAGGTGGGCACAGTTGACCCCACCGTTGTGGTAGCTCGAGGCCGTCCAGGCGCCCGCAGTCGCCCCCCCATCGCAGGCGCAAGCGTGTCCGTTCGGTGGGATGTTGTGATCGTATAATGTGTCGTCCAACCCAGCAAACGCCCAACAGAAACCCCGGAATATCCGCGACATCGCTTGACTGTTGACGTCAACGTTCTGGCAATCCGCGATCATCGCGTCGAACTGCCCCGCCCCGTACGCCCCCAGTTGGAACACGGCGCGGCCGGTCCTGGGCGTCCTCGGCCCGTTCGTCTGGCAGAACTCCGAGATCGCGACCGTGTTGGCCAACCCGTCCCGGATCAGGCTGTCGCGGATCTTCGGATCGAGCGACGAGCTGGCGAATGGCCCGTTGTCCGGGCGGAGGTATTTCCCGACCCCGGTCCCGAGGTTGCCCCCGTAGGAACTACGCCCGAAGGCCGTATCCGGGGCGACCTCCGAAGGGCAGACGAACGTCGAGACATCCGTCGAGTAGGCGGTGTAGTTCACATCATTCGGCCCGGAAAAGATGTCCCGGGACGTGGTCAGGTTGAAGGCATTGAACAATGCCGGCTGTTCGAGGAACGGCAGCATCAGCACGAAGGCGGAGTATCCGTTCTCCTCCCTCGGGTAGTAGTCCTTCTGTTCGAGGTGCAGGTTGGTCGCCAGCAACAGTTGCTTCAAGTTATTGAGGCACTGGGTACGTCGAGCGGCCTCCCTGGCCGACATGACGGCCGAGATGGTGATGGCGGCAACGATAGCGATGATCCCGATGACGACCAGGGTCTCGACGAGGGTCAAGCCTTTGCGGGCCGGTCGCACGATCATCGTCACCCTTCCTTGTGGGGTCGATCCCCTGACGGATTGATCGAATCCTGCCTCATCAAGCCCGCGAATCGCTCGAAGTGCAAAGAAGATATCCGAGCACTCGTTCTAAAGCGACGGGTTACTCTTTTTTTCGAGTCTATAGCAAAGAAACCGGGCGGAAAGCGTGAACACTTTGCCATCGTGATGGAAGAGGTCTATCGCCTGTTCGACCGCCGGTGCCGGATGGCCAGGGCCTTGGCCAAGCTGGCCGCATTGCGGGCCCGGTTGCAGCGGTTCAGGAAACTGCGCTCGGTCTTGAAGAAGTTGATGTCGCAGGGCCTGGAGAAGGCGTTGGTGTTCCTGGACGAGCGGTTGCTCGGTGCGACGTCCAATGCGGTGGAGCGGGGCAACCGACGGTACCGGAAGATGCAGAAGACGGTCTACCGAGTGCGGACGAAGGGAGCGATCGAGGGCCGCTTGGCGATGGACCTGCTCCGAGAGAGTCAGGGCCTGGGCCTGACTCGCACGACCTTGGCCCGTCACCCCCAATCCGGCTCGAACGGCCCCTTACCTTGACGCAGCTCCTCATGAGACCTACGTTTCGAGTGGTGTGGAGAGATCCATTCACCGCTTCAATAGAGTCCCTCGGTGAGGAGGATACCGCGACCATGGAACCAAACGAGACAGCCCGCGTCCCTTCGGACGAGTCGGGCGATCCGGCCCCGGAGGGGTTCTCACGGCGTCAATTCGTCGAGCGGCTGCGCCGATCGGCGATCGTCGCCGCGCCGCTGGTGGCCACGCTCGCGTTGATGACCCCGAAGGCACGCGCCGGTTATTGATCGCGTGCGGATTCCATCCGGTGTCCCGTTCGTGGCCACTCCATGCGGCCGTCGATCCGGATCGATCGGGCGCCTCCCCCGGATCACGGGGCCTCGCGAAGGTGTCTGTCGCGACGGTTAACCCAGGTTTGCGTTTGACTCGGCTCCTCATGAGACCTACGTTTCGAGTGGCGTTGAAGCATCCGTTCCGCTCTTGGATGGAGACCTTTGGTCAGAAGGAGACCGCGAATATGGAGCCAAACGAGAGGATCGACGTCCCGTCGATCGATTCGAGCGACCCGGCCCCGGAGGGGATCTCGCGACGTCGGTTCGTCGAGCGGCTGCGCCGATCGGCGATCGTCGCCGCGCCCCTGGTGGCCACGCTCACACTGATGACTCCCAAAGCATGCGGAGATTAGTAACGCTCCGTCATCCCTGGCCGCTCCGTTCAGGGCGCTCCAGACTCGGGTGGCTCACGTCGGGTATCGATACCAACCCGGAGCGTCGGCGAGATGGATTGCGTCGAATCCTCGCCGGCGCTTCGGTCTTGTAGGATTGCACTTCGCGTCGGGCCGTGGGCAAGCCATCCGGAGGGCCCTTTCGGCGGTCGTTCCGAATTCGTCGGACATCTCCGGCGGCCTGCGCGTTCGCGGAGGTGCCTTGTCACGACGGTCGATCCCATGTTGCTCTCTCAACCGCCTTTCGATTCCGGCGTGGTTCGTGCCGTCGCCGAGGTGCTGAGACCGCAGGCCGTCGTCGCCGGCGACGCGCTCCGAGATCTCGATCCCGAGTCGGTCGCCTACCTCGCACGATACTGGCACGTCGCCCCCGCTCTCTGGTTGAAGCTGCGCGATTGCCCCGGAGTGCCGGCGGTCGTGCGGGATCGAGTGCGCACGGAGTTCTGGCGGAATGCCAGGGCCAATGCCGCGCTTCGAACCGCGGCGAATGATCTGTTCGCGAGGCTCAATGCGGGGGGTCGTGCCCCTGGTCCTCAAGGGCGGCTGCCAGTTGTTCGACCCGCCGGCCGGACATTCGGGTACGAGGTTCATGGTCGATCTCGACCTGCTCGCCCCGCCCGGCCAGGATCGCCTCGGATTCGAGACCTTGTGCTCGATCGGTTTCGTCCCCGCCGAAGGCTGGGATACCGATGCGAAGCACCATTGGCCCAAGTTGACCCGGCCGGCGGATGGTCTGGTCGTCGAGATTCACAAGACGCCCTGGCCGGGGGGCGGGACACGGGAAGCCGAGGGTTTCTTCGCCTCATCGATCCCGATCGCGAACGCCGCCGGGGACGCTCGGCTCCCCTGTGACGCCCATCGACTGATCCACAATGCGATCCATGCTTTCGAAGGTCTGTTCGGTTACGTCGCGGTCTATGCCGACTATGATCTCGACGCGATGATCGGATCCGTCAACTTGCGTCAGCTGCTCGACTTCGCCGATCTCTGCTCCTTCCGAGGCGATGGGGTGGACTGGCAGGGGCTCCTGGCCGAGGCGGATCGTTTCGGCCATGTGTCCGACTTGAAGCAATGGGCCGCCATGGCGCGCCGAGTTATTCGCCGTCTCATTGCCCGACGGCGTAGCGGCCAGGAAGGTCGACCGGCCGGAGTTGCGGGCGTTCGGCACGCGCTGCCGCTATGTCGCCAGGGCCGGCCTTTACCGGACCGGCCTTCTCGGTCACGCTCGCCGATGCCGGTCGCTCTGGTCTCAGGTGAGATCCAGGGCGATATCCATGGCCGGTCCGATCTGCCCGTCGCCGACGCTCAGGCGGATATTCGGCAGTCGGCCCAGGATCCTGACCGAGGCGGCGGCATCCGCCAGGAACCTCGAGGAGTAGGGCGCATCTGGTCGAGGATCGATCGGACGGCCCGGAATCTGTCGAGGACCTGGACCTCGACGCCCGGGCCGGGATGGCGGGCCAGGTGAATGATCCGGTCCACCGGATATCCGCGATCGACCGGGGCCAGGCCGGTCGTCAGGCGCGGTTCGAGGGCGATCGATTCGCCGTCGAGCCGGGCCCGGACCGCGCGGAGAATGCGGGTGTCCCTCGATTTCCGACGAGAGTCGGCGCTTCATCGGCCGGGGTAATCCGGTCACGACCCCGGTCTGCGGATCGACGCGGACCTGATCGTCGCCGAGGACTTCCAATCCTCGGCGATGTGCTTCGAAGGCCCATGAGGACTTCCCGGCCCAGGGTGGACCCGAGAACAGGACGGCGCGCCCGGCCGCGATGATGCCGGCCGTGTGGAGTGCCGTGAACTCGCCGCGACTGATCATGACATCGCTCACCGTCAGGAAGAGCCACGATTTCAGGTCATCGAGGCTCTCGAACGTCCTCGGATCCCGGCCATCGACCAGGACGTGAAGATCATCGATGACGAGCAAGACCGGGGCTTCGGTTCGCGTCTCCTGCGGCTCGACTTCCAGGCCGGTGAAATCCGACAGCCAATCGAACCATCGTCGTTCGGGGACTGCGATCGTCAGGCGATAGCCCGACCAGGACAGGCTTCCGAACAAATGCCGGCTCATGGAATCGGACTCCACTTCCGGTGGCAGTGAATCATCAATTCGTCGTAGGAAACGTCCTGGAACGATCCCGGGGCGCGTGTGGCGGAGATCAGTTCGCGAATAGCCCTCGATTCGCCGCCGGTTGAACACCGTCGAGGGGGATCTCGCCGAGCATCCCGTCAGCAATCGGGCCGCGAGCGTCTGGCCGGCGATGGACTTGTTCAGGTGGGCGAAGACGCGGAAGTAGTGCGGCCAATTCCGCGGTGTGGGTGCGATCGAGTTGGGTGTGGCCTCCGAGAGCCACTCGCACATCTTGTCGATGATGATCTCTGCTTCCGACTTGGCCGTCTCGTGGGCGTTGCGCGAAGTGTTTCGGGCGTGGATTCGATAGGTCAGGAGCGGCTCGGGGATGAACGTCGGCTCCACGAACCGCAACGCCTGCACGGCAAAATCCCAATCCTGGGAGATCTTGACCCGATCGTCAAAGCCGCCGACCATGTCGAACAGCCGTTAACTCATCAGGAAGTTGCTGGTGCTGATGGCCAGGTTGGATCGCAGCAAGGCGAAGCCGGCGGAGGGGAACGACATCCCCTGGCCGAGCCTCTGGCGGTACGAGTCGTGCCAATTGGCGAGCGAGCCGTCTTCCAGTTCGCACAGGAATTTGACGCCGCTGAAGGCGAAGTAAAGGTCGGAGCGCGGGGCACGAGCGAGCATGCGTTCGAGCCGAGTCGGGGCGTACAGGTCGTCCGAATCCAGGAAGGCGACGAAATCGGTCGTCGCCGCCGCACAGAGCTCGTTGCGGGTCGGGGAAATGCCCCGATTCTCGCGGGCCCTGAGCGAGCATCGGATCGGAGGGGCGCCCGCGAAGACGCGCTCGATCACACGGACCGAGTCGTCGATCGAGCCATCGTCGATGACATGAAGTTCCCTCGGGCGCAGGGTCTGCCGGAATACGGATCCCAGGGTTTGTTCGATGTATCGGCCGTGGTTGTAGCTGGGGATGAGGACGGTGACGCTGGGATCCATCATCCTGAGACCGGCTCCTTCCGCTCGACAAATCCGGCTCCGGCTAATTCGTCCAGGAATGCGACGACGAGCGCGAGACTTTCGTCGGGGGAGATCTCGGGATTGGCCTCGTCCAGGAGGCCGGCCAATTCCCGAGCGGTCGGGAATTCTCCGAGCGCGTCCCAGAGGACGACCGCCGATTCATTCAGGAGTCGGACCTCGAGTGTCCTGGGATGCAGGAGGATCAGCTCGTCATCCAGCCGTTCCTCATCAACTTGCGGGTGCTTGATGAATTGGACGCCGTGGCGGCTCGCCGGAACATGCGATGCGGGCATCGTTTCGCCCGCCGTTTCGGTCCGGTGGGCCTCCTCACGTCGCGAATGTGGAAGGCCGGTCCGAACGGGAGCCCGGCCGGCTCTCGCCTGGATTTTCACGGGGTCGCAAGACCCCTCTCTCAACCTAGGACATTCGAGGCTTTCGTGCGAAGTCGAATGTGCCCCCGTTCGTGGTTTTCTCGCGAGATGGACTGGATGGAGCCGCCACGATTCGCAACGATCCCGCGCACGCTCCTCATTGCCGCTTCGACATCTCGTAGGCGAACTCGAACAACACTTTCGTCGTCGGATCATCGCGCGTGCCGAGGTTTTCGTCGATCTTGGAGTGATTCGTGTCCTTGGCGCCGAAGAGCTTGGCGGTGACGCCAGCCTCGGCGAGCACGGAGCCGAGCCGTCGGGCCTGGGCGCCGGTGTCGGGATGGTCGGCGACGTAGAGGAGCAGGAAGGGCGGGATGCCTTTGTCGCGGACGACATGGTTGACGGCGGAGAAATCGCGGTGCTTGATCGGATCGTTGCCGAACTTCTCGTAGTGGCCGAATTTCGGGTCGGGCTGGCCGAGCGCCTTGCGACGAGCGACGCCCGTCTGGATCATCAGGGGCACGTCGTAGGTGTCGCCATCGATCGGTACGCAGCCTTTGATGATGGCCAGGGAGAGTCCCTCGGCCTTCAGGTATTTGTCGTCGGTGCAGATCAGCGCCGCGAGCTGAGCGCCGGCGGAATGGCCCATGACGAGGATCCGCCCCGGATCGCCGCCATGATCGGCGATATGGTCGTGGACCCATCGGATCGACTTCGCGACGTCGCGGACGATGGTCTCCATGTTGACCTTCGGCAGGAATCGGTAGTTCGTCGAGACGAAGACGTATCCCTTGTCCACGAACGCCTTCGGCTTGACGGCCACGCTGGTCTTGTCGCCGACCACCCAGCCGCCGCCGTGGATCCAGAAGACCACGGGCAAGTTCTTGGCGTTCTCGGGGGCGTAGACATCGAGCATCTGCCGCTCATTCGCGGGCGTGGCGTAGGGGATGTTGCGCTTGACGTCCTCGGCATGGGCCGCGGCCACGAAGGCGACGGCGATGGAGAGTTGTGCGAGATATTTCATGGTCGGCTGCGAGTGTCGTGGAGGTAGGTGCTTGACCGACATTTCCCGGAGGGCTGCCGAGGCCGAGCGATCGGGTCGCCGAACTGGGCACCGATCAGCAAATTCCAGCAGGACGAAGCGTTCCGGTCAAGTCACCAGCGGTCCTGGCCGAGGGATCGGGCCTCAAGTTGTCGGGAGGCCCAGGTCGCGCAGCAATGCGAGAGCCGCTTCTTCATTGCCACCTTGACATTTGTTGCCCTTCTTGCGCCGAAGCCGCTCGGTGGCCTCGGCGTGGTTGGCCCCCATCGCGCGGAACGAATCATACGTTGCCGCCAGTTCCAGCACGACCGCATCGGCCTGGCACATCTTGTCGACGAATGGTTGGAAGGGACCCATCTCGCTCGGCAGGGCGGACTCGGGAGTCGCCGAGATGATGTAATAGGTCGAGCCGTCTTGGGCCGTCTTCTCCTGCTCGTCGATCAATCCGTAATGCTTCAACAAGCCGATGTCGGCGTGCAGGCCCTCACTGTAAGGCCCATAGAAATAAGTGGTGTAGCCATAATTCGTGGGTAAGTTCAGGCGTTGAAGAAGATTGATCGTCTTCTGAAGACGGGTACGACCAACCACGCGATGATTCGGATGAGCGGCGATCACCGCTGCCAGCCATCGGAACTTCTCGATCATCTTGGGCCCCTTACTTCACGTATTTAGCGGTGATCGACGAGAGTTCTTCCCTGACCCGCTCGGGGAAATAGTATCGCAGCAGACTGTACTTTTTCTTCAATACCTCGATGCTCTCGGAAACCCGGCCGATCTCCTGCAGGCCGCCCGCGAGTGTCTCAATATAGATCTGGGTGGCTAGCTTTTCGGCGTCGGGGTCGTACGGTTTGTACGGCGTGTCTGAAGGACTGTCATCGACATGCGTGTATTCCGGGTCCAGTCCGAGCCCTCTGAGCTTGTCCACGGCCGCGACCCTGTAATCGGCGACGGATCGTGGCGAGATGTCGGTGACATCGATCGCCTTGTAGAGTTTCCTGTTCAGCAAACCCGACCCGAGATCGCGAAGGAGCCCATCCTTGGCGTTTGCGCAAATCTTGAAGAATTCCGTCAGGGCGTGGTCGTCGAGGGCCAAGTATTGTTGGAGAGTCAATCGGCCTCCGAAAGCGGCGACCACACTCGGAGGTGCATCGGGGAGGATCGTTTGCACGTCCGGAGCGGACCCTTCCTGTTCGAGCAGTTGCTTGAAGCGCTTGAAAGTGAGCCGCAGCATGACTTCCGCGGACCGAGTCGTCTTGTGAAAGTAGACGCTTCGATACATGTGGTAACGGGCGAAAACGTATCTCTCAACTTCCGAGATCGCCTTACGGCTCAAGAAGAATCGCCCCTTCTCATGATCAAGGTTGAGGTGGTGGATCAACCACCCCGCATCGAACTTGCCATAGCCGACGCCGCTCGCGTAGCTGTCTCTTTGCAAATAATCGAAGCGATCAGCATCCAGTTGACTCGACACGATCTGCGTGAGGAGCGGAGGGACCTCGGCGGCTACCAATCGATCGTCCTCGATGCTCTCGTCGAAGAAAAGCGAGATCCTCCTGGGAAGGTCGGTCTCAGGCTTGAAGCTTGTCAAGCACTGGTGGATCTCGGTCGTGGGATCGAGGATGATCTCAAGGGTCCGAGCCTCATGGCGATCGCCGGTCACCGCCTCGAATGCATGCGAGAAAGGCCCGTGGCCGACATCGTGGATCAACGCGGCGGCAAGGACGAGTGTTTCTCGATCTTCGTCGAGCAAGTCGGGGCGAACTCGACGGATCTTCGCCAGGAACGACCTTGCAGTGTGCATCACGCCGATGGAATGAGCAAATCGGCTATGATTTGCGCCGGGAAGACGAGCTCACTCACCCCGAGCTGTTTGATCCTCCTCAGTCGCTGAAACTCTTTCGCATTGATCAGGTCCCAGAGGAAGCGATCGCACGGATTATCCTCGAACGGGATCAGGTCATGCACCGGGTCGCGAATCACCTTGGGCCAGTTTCCACTCATGTGGATCACTCCGGTAGCGCCAACAATTCACTGACCTGTCGTTGACGTTGGTGATTCCGGAACCTCGGTCCTTTCCCGATAGGGATCGGATGTGCATCAGCCGATTAGGGATTATACCATCGCTAGCCACGATCGCAAGACGGAAAATCCAGCGCTTCTCGCCGAGCACCATCACGCGTGACGGTCGTGAAACCCTGGTCATGGGCCGGGATGTCGCTCCTTGCCGCCAGCGAGTTGTGAATCCCGTATAGGAATTGACTGTCGAATTAATTCCAATATAGAATGATCGCGTCGGCTCAACGGTAAGGTTACTTGGTGGCCGTTGCCTCGGCGGATCGGCCGCCGGGGGTCGCACGAGGCTGGAAATGGGTCAATCTCGGAGGTTACAGTACGTGTGGAATTCCGCACGTGCGTTTCTCTGGCCTCCCGTTCGGGATGAGAGCATCACGGTTCGACAGGTTTCCGATAGGACCGCCGAGAGTCAGCCGCAGGTCTTCGTCAGCCATGCGCGGCAGGATGCCGAGAAGGTGCTCGAGATCTCTCCACCAGGTAAGATGCCTCGCCTGTCGATCGGATCGCACACCGAGGATCTCTAACAACAAGCCAGGAGAGCGAGTTCGGCGATGGCGACCGAGAACGAAAAGATCCGGGGACTCCACGGTTTCTTCGTGCACTCATTCACGGCATCGGAGCTGAAGGATTTCCTCACCCTGAATGGGTACCAGGAGATCGCTTCCGCCGTGAACCAGAGTGTCGGTGGTAATAACTATTTCCTCGAAGTCATCCAGGCATTGAGTCGCCGGGGCCTGATCGATGAGGAGTTCTTCGTCCACTTGACGCGAGAACGTCCCAGGAAGGAGGCGAGCATCCGGAGTCTCCAAGCATCCTGGCTCCTCATGGATAGTATGATTCCGCCGTCATCGGGCAACGCGACCCCGAGTGACCCTCGGAAGATCATCCATCCAGAACCGCCGGCGCCTCGACAACAAACGTCGGTCACGCCCGCGACTGCCACGACCGAGCGTGACCGTCCCGACGAGGTTCCAAGCCCGGCACCGCTCGGATTCGATTGCGAGCCGATGAAGGACCGCGCACGCCCGGCCCCGCGCACCACCCCCGAGCCGGGTGCGGTTGCCTCGCCGAACTCGCCAGGAGGGCCGCGGACCTGGCATTCCCGAGTGGCGATGGGGGCGCTGGCACTCTTCGCGATGCTCGGCATCGTCGTCTACATCACGACCGTCAACGGCACGGCCGAGGGTCTCGTTGACCCGAAGAAGATCGTCCCTACTACAAAACTTGAGAAGACCACTTCGCCCGAACCGCAGCCCGAAATCACGAAAGCGGTGCCGACTCCGCCCGCGCCTGCCCCACGCGATGCCGAATCGATCACGACTGGCGTAGGAGGGATTAGACTCAAGCTCATCTCGGCGGGCACATTTCTGCGGGACTCGCCCGACGGGGAGGGATCCCCGAACGAGCATCCCCAACGCGAGATCCGGATCAGCGCGTTTTACCTGGGGATTCACGAGGTCACGCAGTCGCAGTACCAGGCCGTCATGGACAAGAATCCGAGCTACTTCTCCAGCGCAGGCGAAGGCAAGGACACGGTCGGGAACCAATCCACCGATCAGCATCCCGTGGAAACCGTTTCCTGGATGGACGCGGTCCAATTCTGCAATGACTTGAGCAAGAAGGAGGGCCTGACGCCCTTCTACGCCATCAAGGGGACGACCGTGACCGTCCCCGACTGGCAAGGCAAGGGTTATCGCTTGCCGACCGAGGCGGAATGGGAATACGCCTGTCGGGCCGGGAGCACCGCGAAATACAGCTTCGGCGATGATCCCAAGGAACTGGGAGAACATGCATGGTACGACGGCAATTCGAAGATCAACGGCAACTATTCCACTCATCCCGTGGGCCAGAAGCGCGAGAACAAGTTCGGCCTCTTCGACATGCATGGTAACGTGTGGGAGTGGTGCTGGGACGGCTACGACAAAGGTTATTACAAGACATCATCAGATGTTGATCCTAAAGGCCCAGATTCAGGAATTCACCGCGTCCTTCGGGGCGGCAGCTACAACTACAACCCGACGGACCTGGCGCGGCCAACCGCCTCAGGATCGTGCCGGGCATCGGCAACTGGAGCGTCGGCTTCCGTCTCGCGAGGACTTACTACTGAGCATTTTTACACTTTTACTGCTCCGCGAATTTCCTGGAGCGGGAGGGGATCGGCGTCCGATGAAAAATGCGACTCGCCGCAGGCGGGTCGCGCGGCCGAATTTTCGAAAGACCGGATCATTTTTAGAGATCTCCGAAGGAGTATGTGTGACTTCTCTACATTCATTATACAATTTGTCAACGCAAAAAGCCAGTTGATTTTCGTGAGAAAGACCTGTTTTTTATCGGGAGGAGGTGATTCTTGGGCGATCCTGAGTTGCTCGTGATCAGCAAGACCTATGACCTGGTGAAGTGGTCGAGCGAGCATACGAGCCGATTTCCCCGGAATCATCGCTTCGTGCTGGGAGAGCGGATCGATCGGAGGCTGTACGAACTGCTGGAGACCTTGATCGAGGCGAAGTATTCGAAGCCGCGCCAGCCGCTGCTGCGCGCCGCGAACCTGAGTCTGGAGTTGCTCCGGTTCCAGTTCCGGCTGGCCAAGGACTTGAATTGCCTGCGGGGCAACAGCTACGAGTTCGCGACGAAGGCCGTGAACGAGATCGGCCGGATGGTCGGGGGCTGGATGCGCAAGGGCGAGGGAGGTCGCGAGCCGTGAAACGTCACGGCGACCTGTGGCCCCGCCTGATCGCGTTCTCCAACCTGCTGAAGGCGGCGGAGAAGGCCCGACGCGGCAAAAGGAACCGGCCGAGCGTGCTCAGGTATCATTTCCATCTGGAAAGAGAGCTCTGGGCGCTCCACGAGGAGCTGGCCGCGCGGACCTACCGACCCGGAGCCTATCGGGCGTTCACGATTCACGAGCCGAAGCAACGGCTGATCAGCGCCGCTCCCTATCGCGACCGGGTGGCCCACCACGCCCTGTGCAACATCGTCGAGCCGATCTTCGAGCGATCGTTCATCCACGACTCGTATGCCTGCCGGAAGGGTAAGGGCACTCATGCCGCGGTCGATCGCTGCCAGGAATACGCGCGGCGGTTCCGGTATGTGCTCAAGGCCGATATCCGCAAGTTCTTCCCGTCGATCGACCACGGGATCCTCAAGTCGTTGATCGCTCGCAAGATCAAGGACCGGGACGTCCTCTGGCTGGCGGACCGGATCATCGACGCTTCGAAATCCGCAGGAGCCGGTGGTCGCCTGGTTCCCCGGCGACGATCTGTTCACGCCCCTGGAGCGCCGCCGGGGCATGCCGATCGGCAACCAGACCAGCCAGCTCTTCGCCAATGTCTACCTCGACCCGCTCGATCATTTCGTGCGCGATCGGCTGGGGGTCGCGGGCTACGTCCGGTATTGCGACGACTTCCTGGTCTTCTCCGACGACAAGCGCGAGCTGGCCCGGGTCCGATCGCGGATCGCCGCGTTCCTGGACTCGTTGCGACTGACCATGCATCCCCGTAAGAGCGTCATCTTTCCGACGAGCCAGGGGATCGGGTTCCTGGGCTTTCGCGTCTTCCCGACCCATCGATTGCTGGCCAAGGAGAACGTCCGCGACTTTCGCCGCCGACTGGCGCGATGCGGCGCACGTTCGCACGCGGCGCCATGACCCTCCTTGACGTGGGGCCGCGGATCCGGAGCTGGATCGGCCACGCTCGGCACGCCGATACCCACACACTGCGGGTTCGTCTCTTTCGAGACCACCCGTTTTCGCGGGCCCGGGCCAATTGACCGCGTCCTTCGGGGCGGCAGCTACAACAACAACCCGACAAACCTGCGCGGCCAACCGCAACAGGAACGAGCCGGGCATCGGCAACAGGAACAACGGCTTCCGTCTCGCGAGCACTTCGCGGCGGCCGGCCCATCGGGGTCGACCGTCTCGCCCGAATCCGGAGGCTCGATCCGCGTCCCTTCGGAGCGTGCCGAATTGCCAAGTCCAGGCCAAGGTCCGGCGTCGGGCCGCCCTCGGGGCGAGCCCGGCCGAATAGCAAACCAGGCCCGGCGGGTCTGGTAGAGCCTCGAAGGCTCGAAGGCCCCGCCGGGTCTTCCACCCATCCCTTGAACTCTCTCGTACCTATCGTCACGGTCACCCGATCCTTTCGCAACATTGCGAATTTTTGACCTTGACTCATGTTCGCAAATTTGCGAATATCTTGCCTGTCCGGAGGCCGGGAGTCATGGACAATGCCGCGGACCGAGGTTGTTTTCTATCGCGACGACGGCTCTGTACCTGTCTTCGATTCGACACACGTTCGCGGAGGAATGGCATGGCCGGCAAGAAAGGTCCGCAGTCGACCGACGCGGTCGAGATTCTCCGCCGACGCTTCGTGGAGGGCGATGCGGAGTCGGAGGCGTTGCTCGAAGAGATCCGCGCCGAGGACGAGGTCGCCCGGACGATTTACCGGCTACGCAGCAGGGCGAGACTGACCCAGCAGGCGCTGGCCGAGCGGGTCGGCACGACCGCCTCGGTGATCAGCCGCCTGGAGGACGCGGACTACACCGGTCACAGCCTCGCGATGCTCCGCAGGATCGCCGCGGCCCTCGGCCGCCGGGTGGAGATCCGCTTCCCGGCGGCGAAAACCGCCAGGGCGCCTGCGTCGGAGGGGAAGATCCCCGTGAGGTCGGTCGGTGGGCGTTCGCGGTCGAAGTCAACGCCGTCCTCATCCCCGTAGACCGGAGTACCGAGAAGTACCGGTGTCCAAGTACCGGTGTCAGTTCATTTTACTGAGAACCGGGCTCGGTCATTAAGACCGTGAAGGCGTAAAGGGGGTGTCAAGTGGACATTCCCGAATCTGGACGCAGACTCGGGGATCTGGCGTCGTAAAGTGCATATTCCTGAATCTGGACGCAGACTCGAAGATCTGGGGAAGACCGAGCGATCCGAATGTCTTTACACCCCCCGATGTTGGCGACCTGTGACATGCTGACCGTCGAGCCGGCCCGGCCGCGCGACTCGACGACCGCCAGCACTTCCACGGCGCGGGGTGGCTTGGGGACGGTCTGGATCAGGGCTTTTGGCCCAATCCCATCGCCCACTGGTTCAACCGGAGGCCCCAGGCTTGTTCGTCCAAACGGTCATCGGCGGTCAGCCATGCCAGGATGTCCGCGCTGCGGATCCCCAGGAAACGGCTCTCCTGCACCTCGACATAGCTACCGTCCGCCTGGAGATGCTCGATGACGAATCCCTTGCGACCCAGTCGCCAGACCTCGGCGACTCGGAGGTCGGCGTAGATGGCCGATCGATCGACCTTGGGCCCGGACATATCGATCTCGATCGCCAGATCGGGATTAGGATAGTCGGATGGCTCCATCGAGCCGCGCGCCAGGGCTTCCCTCGCCAACCGGATTTTCTCGGGGTCGAAGTGGTAGGACAGATCGGCCTGGATCCCTCGGATCGGTGTTTCCCAAGTCGCCTCACCGTTGCTGACGCAGGGGATGCGACGCCAGATCGTCACCGCGGCCACGAGTTTGGCGAGCAGATCCTTCCAACTCTCGTGCAGGTTGCTGGTGACCATGATCTCCAGGTCCTCCCCGTCGTAGGCGAGCCGGACGTGTTCACCCTCGCTCATCGCCCTGGACAGTGATTCGTACGCGTCGCGGCTCACCCCCCGGAAGACGATGCGCTGGCCGCTACGCATGGGGAAGAGCGGCGATGGAGAAGTTACTGTCATCGGTGGCGTGGATGTGATTGCGGGCATGGTTATCTATCTCCTGCCTGATCGGACTTCCTGGCCCTGGTATTGGGGACCTGGTGAGGGAGATTGGAGCGACGTGCCTGGTCACGGATTTCAAGCCCCAACTCACTCGCGGCGGATGACTCGCCGGGCGATGGTGGCTTCGAGCCATGTCGTGCGCTCGGTCTCGGTCTCCGCGAAAGGTGCCCATTCCTTGCGGATGAGGTCGATATCGATCGTGTCGCGGTTGGCGGTCAGCAGGGTCTCGATGTCGGACTGGTCCAGGGTCCGGAAGGCAACCATCTTGGTGAGGATCAGCCCTTCGGGCGTAACCACCTGGATGGGATAACCCTCGGACCATTGAAGGGTCTCGGCCGCGGAAAGGGCATGCGCGTAGAGAGGAAGGATGGGCTTGAGCCAGTCGATTCTGATCCGGCCGAACGGGAACGCGGTCACATGATGTTGAACGTATTCCTTGATGATGATAGCCGGGTCGAGCGTGAAACCCCGTTCCACAAGGTCGTCGAGCAGACCGGGCAGCGCGATCTGAGGGACGTCGAGCAGGAAATCCACGTCTTTCGTGAACCGGACGCGACCGCGCATGAACGTCGCCAATCCGCCGATCAGCGCGTACCGAATCGAGCGGGCGGCGAAGACTTCGGTGAGGGACTTCACGGCTCGGTTCAGCTCTTCCGACAGGAGCCCAGGGTCAGTATCCATGGCGAGCGATAAACTCCCGGATATTTCGCTGCGCGAGACGTTCCTCCCCTTCCGAGTACTCTTCGAGCCACGCTGCCTTCGGAGAGTTTCTCAACATCAATTCACCGGCGTTCACCATGCCCAGGAAGCATCGAACTTGATCTCCCGGCGAGAGGGCCCGGAAGCTGGCAACGTCTTCGAGGATCACCTCGGTCTCACTCGGGAACTTCACGGGAAGGTCCATTTTCGCCTCCGGAATCGTGGCTGCCTCGATACTTCATTATAGCAAGTCAAGTCGCGATGCGAGGCCGGACCCGAGCCTCCTGTCCTTGACCCCAGGTTGAATTCTTGTTGAACTAATTGGTGATGGCCTGGGGAATTGGGGTGAGGGGAACCGCACGATGAGGCGATGTCGGTGGCGGATGAGACGGAATCTTGCCCCGGCGGCTGTACTGGTCGCCGGTCTTGTGGCAATCGCCGGCGCCGGCGAGGGCGGTAAGGCGGACGTGGCTCCGAAGGCATTCTCGGCCGAGCAGGTCCGGTTCTTCGAGGAGAAGGTCCGGCCGATCCTCTCGGCGCGTTGCATCAAGTGCCATGGCGGGAGCGGTAAGGTCAAGGGCGGTTTGCGCCTCGACGATCGCGCGGCCGTGTTGAAGGGGGGCGACCTGGGGCCCGCTGTCAGCCTCGATCAGCCCGAGGAGAGCGTCCTGCTCCAGGCGATCCGCTATCAGGAGCTCGAGATGCCGCCCGGCGGCAAGCTGCCGCAGGGCGAGGTCGATATCCTGACGCGATGGGTCAAGGATGGGGTCCCCTGGACGTCTCGGCCGTCGCCTGCGTCCGCAATCGCACCCGCCCCGGCCCCGGCCGTGTCCCGATCGATCCCCGCGGCGCGTCGGGAATGGTCGCATCGACCGGTCGTCCGGCCCGCGGTCCCGTCGGTGAAGGACCGGGGCAGGATCCAAAATCCGGTCGACGCGTTCATCCTGGACCGGCTCGAGGCGGAGGGCCTGCGGCCCGCGCCGGAAGCCGATCGCGTCACGCTCATCCGCCGGCTGACCTATGACCTGACCGGCCTGCCGCCGACCCCGGAGGAGATCGACGCCTTCCTCGCCGACGGCCGACGCGAGGCTTACGAACACCTGGTCGACCGGCTCCTCGCCTCGCCCCGATACGGGGAGCACTGGGCCAGGCACTGGCTCGACCTGGTCCGCTTCGGAGAGACCAACGGATATGAGCGCGATTCGGCCAAGCCGTTCGCCTGGCGATATCGCGATTATGTTGTCGATGCCTACAATCGCGACAAGCCCTACGACCAGTTCGTCCGGGAGCAACTGGCCGGCGATGAGATCAACCCGGGCTCGGCCGAGGCCCTGATCGCGACCGGGTTCTACCGCCTGGGGATCTGGGACGATGAGCCGGCCGACCGGCCGCAGGCCCGATACGATACGCTCGACGGCATCATCTCCACCACCGGACAGGTCGTCCTGGGGATGACGGTGAATTGCGCCCGATGCCACGATCACAAGGTCGATCCGATCCCCCAGCGCGATTACTACCGGCTGCTGGCGTTCTTCATCGACGTGACCCATCCGGACGGGAAGAATCTCAAGAAGGTTGCGACCGATGCGGGGCGCGGATCGAGGTGATGTCGGTGACCGAGCGGGGTCACGACCAGGCCCACGTATTGCTCCGCGGCAGTCCGGCGCTGGTCGGGCCGCCCGTCGAGCCGGGCGTGCCCGAGGTGCTCGATGCGGGGACCGGGTCGTTCGACAAGGGGCGCGGCAAGCGTCGGGCGCTGGCCGAATGGCTGACGGACCCCCGCAACCCGCGGACGGCCCGCGTGCTCGCCAACCGCCTCTGGCAATATCATTTCGGCCGGGGGATCGTGCCGACCCCCAACGATTGGGGCAAACTTGGCGAACCGGCGACCCATCCCGAACTGCTGGACTGGCTGGCCGCCGAGCTGGTTGCGAATGCCTGGCAGATCAAGCCGATGCACCGGCTCATCGTCCTGTCCGCCGCCTATCGGATGTCGTCGCAGGCGACATCGTCTGAGCTGGCCGCGGACCCGTCGAACCGATGGTTCTGGCGGTTTCCGATGCGGCGGCTATCGGCCGAAGAGGTCCGCGACTCGATGCTGGCGGTCAGCGGCGAGTTGCGCCACAAGGCCGGCGGCCCGAGCGTCTATCCGCCGATCCCCCGCGAAGTGATGGCCGGCCAGTCCGTGCCCGGGAGCGGATGGAAGACCTCCCCGCCGGATGAGGCCGCGCGGAGGAGCATTTACGTGCACGTCAAGCGGTCGCTGCTGGTGCCAATCCTGGCGGTGCACGACGCCGCCGACACCGACTCCAGTTGCCCGGTACGGTACACGACGACCGTGCCGACCCAGGCACTCGGCATGCTCAACGGCGCGTTCGCCAACGAGCAGGCCGGACACCTCGCCGATCGCCTCCGTCGCGAGGCGCCCGGCGATCTCGCCGCTCAGGTCCGCCGTGCCATCCGGCTGACGGCGGCTCGCGATCCCGATCCGGTCGAAGTCCGCGACGATCTGGAGTTCGTCCGGACCCTGATGGGCCGATCGCAGCTCGACGAGCACGCGGCCCTGTCGCAGTACTGCTTGATGATGCTCAATGCCAATGCCTTTTTGTATCTGGATTGAGTTCTCGTAGGGTGGGTGAAACCCACCAAATGCATACCAGATAAGAAGATCGGTGGGTTTCACCCACCCTACAGGAATCGGCCCTCCCGATAGGACGATGCCTTTTCAATCAGCCTGAACCACGGTTACTCGCGAGGCGAACGATGTACCAACGACCAGAGACCAAGGGCCAATCGTCGTTCTGCGGTCGTACTCGCCGCGAGTTCCTCTGGGAGATCGGCGGCGGCTTCGGCTCGGTCGCGCTGGCCGGGATGCTCGGCGACGGGTTCCTGGGCCGGCAGGCGGTCGCGGCCGACGGCGTCACGCCGTTCGTGAATCCGATGGCCCCCAGGAAGCCGACCATGCCGGCCAAGGCCAAGAGCGTGATCTTCCTGTTCATGTACGGCGGGCCGAGCCACGTCGACACGTTCGACTACAAGCCCGAGCTGTATCCGATGGACGGCAAGACCATCGCCGTCAAGACGTTCGGCCGTGGCGGCAAGAAGAACGAGGGCCGGGTCGTCGGACCCAAGTGGGCGTTCCGCCAGTACGGCGAGTGCGGGAAATGGGTCTCCGACCTGTTCCCGAACCTGGGGACCTGCGTCGACGACATGGCCTTCCTGCATTCGATGTATGCCGAGTCGCCGATCCACGGCTCCGCCATGCTGATGATGAACTCGGGCCGGCTCCTGAGCGGGAATCCGTGCCTCGGGACGTGGGTCACCTACGGACTCGGCAGCGAGAACGAGAACCTGCCGGGGTTCGTGGTCATGCTCGACAAGACCGGCGGCCCGATCAGCGGGTCGAAGAACTGGTCGAGCGGGTACATGCCGGCCGCCTATCAGGCGACGGTGCTGCGCTCCGACGGCACGCCGATCCACGACCTGGCCTCGCCCGTCGGCAGCGATCGAGCGACCCGCCGGCTCCTCCTCGATCGGCTCCGCGAGAAGAACGAGGCGCACCTCGCCCCCGCGCCGATAACTCCGAGCTGGCCGCTCGGATCGCCTCCTACGAGCTGGCCTTCAAGATGCAGCGCTCGGCGCCGGAGGCGGTCGATTTCTCGGGGGAATCGCCCGAGACCCTGGCACTCTACGGGATCGACCGGCCCCGCACGGCCGACTTCGGCCGGAAGTGCCTGATCGCCCGACGGATGGTGGAGCGCGGGGTCCGCTTCGTCCAGATCTACTCCGGCGGGGCCCACAACGACGATAACTGGGATGCCCATGCCGACCTCGTCGCCAACCACAACAAGCACGCCGGCCACACCGACCTGCCGATCGCTGGGCTGATCAAGGACCTCAAGCGCCGGGGGCTGCTCGACGAGACCCTGATCGTCTGGGGCGGTGAGTTCGGTCGCCAGCCGACCGCCGAGTACGAGAAGGGAACTGGCCGCGATCACAACTCGTTCGGCTTCACCATGTGGATGGCCGGCGGCGGCATCAAGGGCGGCACCAGCGTCGGCCAGACCGACGAGATCGGCAGCGCCGCCGTCGAGGACCGCTTCCACGTCAAGCGGCTCCACGCGACGATCCTGAATCAACTCGGCCTCGATCCCAACGGGCTGAGCTACTTCTACGGCGGCCTGCACCAGAAGCTCGTCGGCGTCGAGGGCGCCGAGCCGATCTCGCAAATCATCTGACCGCTCGGTCTCCAACCCAGGCGTGAATCGCCCTGCACCGGCTCCCTCACGCGTCCTGGAACGTAGGCCCGTACGTCTGCGGCCCCGCGCCGATGGGGACCTTCATCGCGGCCACGGCCAGGGATTCGAGGTCGATCATCTGGTTGACGGCGTCTCCCAGGGTTGCTTCTCCCGTGCTGCCGCCCTGGGACCAGGCGAGCTTCAGATTGGCGAGCATCCCCTTGTAGGTTGCGTTGAATTCCGCGATCTCGGGCGGGACGCCCGCGCCGGAGTAACCCCCCGCCGGGACCGGGGCCATCGGCCAGACTTGCGCGGGGGTCAAGGGGGGTATCGGCGCGCCGACCTTCCACTTGCCCCCGCCGATCGGGACGAACATGTGGCCCTCCGTGATCTGGAGGAATTTGTAATAGTGGGCCAGCTCCATCCCGAACATCTCGGCGTCGGGCGATTGCTCGGTACCCTCGCCCTGCTCGCGAATCTGATCGATCGCGCGGACGGCATCGGCCACCGAGGTGATCTGGAATACCAGGTTGTTCGGATTGCCGCCGAACGTGACCGTCAATTGCTTGTCGGTCTGGAACGTGGGGGCGGGGTCCAGCGCCAGGAAGGCGGCCCGGATCGCGTTGTAGAATTCGCCGATCGAGTGGGTGAGCGGGGGGACCCACACGGCCTCCTCCGCGATCGGCACGGGCCCCTTCTCGGGGTACTCGATGTTCAGGAAGACCTCGGTGACCGCGGCGACGGAGAAGCCCTGGAGCGGGATGATGAGGTCGGGCTTGTGTTGCGGGACGATCCCGCACGGCAGCGGCCCGGGGTAGCTCGGGACGAATCCCGGGTCGCCGATCGGCGGCGATCCGCCGAGCCCGGCGAGCATGTTGGCCGCCAGCCCCATGTGGCCCATCTCCTCGAGCACGACCCCCTTGAAGATCTGGCGGAAGGGATGCGCCCTCGGCTTGATCGACCAGAGTGCGCAAAGATAGGGCGGGATCGTCGAGTGCTCCAGCTTGATCGCGCAGCTCAGGGCGCCCTTGATCCATTCGACGTCGCGGGCGGCGGGCTGGACTCCCAGCATGGTTTCGACGGAGGACATGGCCGGTGCTCCTTGGATGTGGGAAGGATCGTTCCTGCGCCGGGACGCGCGCGGAATCCGGGCCGGATCGCGAGGCGAAGGGCGGGTGTATTTACTCGGGGGCGCCGGCCTTGAGCCACTCCAGCAGGTCGTCCTCGATCTTCTTGCCCGTCAACGTGGTGATGCCGTCGGAGAGCGTGTAGACGATCGACCCCGGGGTCGTCGTGGTGCCGTCCCCGGTGCCGGAATCGGCGGCGGAATCGGTGATGAAGGGGCCCCCATCGGGCATCCTGCGATAGGTCTTCCCGCCGAAGGAGTACTTGCCGAGGAGGATCTGGTAGAAGGACGATTGGCTCTTGTCCGTCCCGGTGCCCGGGTCCACGATCGGTACCGGCGGGACGATACCGCCGCCCTTCACCGTGCCGGATTTGAATTCATCATACGTGAGATTCACGAGCTGACCCGGTATCGGGTTGCCGTGGGCGTCGGTGGCCGGCTTCTTCCACCATCGGCCGTGGGGCGATCCGTCGATGTTGCCGCCGGTCGCGTCCGCGATCGCGTCGAGGTAAATCAGGACGTCTTTGTAAGCGATCATACGAGTTTCTCCGCTCATGGATTGCCGAGCTTGCCGTAGACGGTGACCCCACCGCTGGTGCCGACGTAGACCTTGCCCTTGGCGATCGTCGGCACGGTGAACTTCAGCCCGACGCCGGCCCGATCCCGCGGGATGCCGCCGACCTGGGCCTGCTCGCTGTTGTACAGTTCCTTGCTCAGGTCCGACGCATCGAAGGCGTGGAGGATCGCCGGGCCGCCGCCCTCGTCGCACTCGATGATCCAGAGGATCCCGGCCTGCTCGCCGTCGGCGGAGATCGACGGGGCGTGGGTGTGCCATGGGACGCCCACGGTCGTCTGGGATGCCGGCGTCACGTCGATCCGCCCGCCTCGGATCCGGAAGGCCTTGACGGGTTGCGGCGTCAGAGGGTTGCCGCCGATCGGCATGTTGTCCTTGACTCGCAGCGGTGCGCCGGCGATGTAGAGGGTCGCCTTGAACAGCGCCGGCATGCCGAAGACGTCCCCGACGACCGAGAGATCGCACGGCTCCCTGGGGATGCGCTGGACGATCGTATCGCCGGAAGGGACGAACTTGCCCATATTGTTCCGATTGATCAGGTAGATGACGGCCTTCTTGCCGGCCTGGACGAGCAGGGGGGCCGGGGCCAGGTCGTTGTCGAGGAGCAGGACGCCGCCGGAGCCCAGGTCGATGTCCTGGGGGGCCACGCCGAGCATCGTCTGGTCGAATGGCGTGAAGTAGTTGACGACCTTCACCCCCCAGCCGTTGATGGAAGGCGACGTTGGCGTCGAGGTCGGGTCGGGGGCGAGCTTGACGATCGAGTCGCCGTAATCCCCCCGCTTGGGTCGCCTGGGCCGGTTCAGCTCCGTGTCGAAGGTCCCGTTGCCGGTCGAGAAGAAGATATTACCGGCGGCATCCGCGGCCGGGGCCGCGCCGCTCTGCCAGATGCCCGCGCGACCACCGCTGGGGGTCGCGTTGAAGACCGAGACGAGCTCGAGGGTCTTCGCATCGTAACCTATCATCCAGCCGTGATAGGGCGTGATGTCGCAATGCGACGCCCAGGTGACGTAGACCACACCCTTGGAGAGCAACAAGCCCGGGCGCTGATTCTGCGTCAGGGCGAAGAATCGCACATGGTTGTTCCCGTCGTTGTCGCCCGGCTTGCCGTCGTCCTGGGGATCGTTCGAGCCCGTCCCCGAGCCGTCGATGGTGACGGTCTGGATCGGGTTGCCGCCGATGACCTGCGACGCGATCAGCTTGGGGCTCCCCGGCCGTTCATTCCCCTTGACGACGTCCAGGGCGTGGAGTCGCTGCACGCATGCGAAGGTGCCGTCGGCCAGCTTCTCCTTGGTCTTGGCCACGACATACAGGGTGCCCGTGGTCAGGTCATTCTCGTTGACGACCCCGATGACGGGCGTCCCCGTGATGCCGACTTCGGGCATGATGTTATCGCAATCCCCGATATCCGCGATCGGGATCGTCGTGACGGCCGGCCCATCCAGGAAGGGCGTGCGCCAGACCTGCTTGCCGGTGCCCACATCGAACGCATAGACGCTATCGTGCTGGGTCGCCACGTACAGGACGTCGGCGGCCTTGCCATCGACCGGCACCCCGGACAGGAAGAGGGGCTGGGCATAGACATCGCCGTTGACCTTCAGGGAGGAGACCTTGCCGAAGACGTCCTTGTTCACCGTCCCCGGATCGCCGGTCGTGGCCGGCCTGAGGAATGTCTCCTTGGCGTACCGGCCCGTGCGTGCGTTATCGTTGTGATAGGTCGTCACGTGTACGCCTTGCGTCGTCACGTGGACCTCCTGGGCGACGAGCGTTACGCGGTGCCCCAGGAGGATGCAGGCGGTCGCGCAAATCGACGCGACGCGCGTCCGCCGGACCTGCGCCGCCCGGCCCTCGCTCTGCTGACGACATAGCCGCTCCCTTCGATGCGCGGATTCAGGCTCGATGGAGCCTGGGCGAGCCTGGTAAGATATTCTCGTCTGAATTCGCTGCTGATATCACACCGGCGGGCATCGATCGACCTCTGGACATGCATTCTCCCGCCAGAACGTATTGTTTATAAGAATGAGCCCCGCCATTTGCAAGACAATAATTTCCAAAAAAAATCGCCCGATGAGGCGAAGCCCCGGAGGATAGGTGGCGTCTTTACAAGACCTAGAGGGTATGAATATACTCATCGGACAAATCCGCCATACATCCGCTTTCGGGTGGCGATGGGATTTCCTGATAAGACCTTTGCGGGTCGGATTCGGCCTCTCATCAGGACCGGGTTGCGGCGTCCCTCCGTGGGCCCGGAGGCCCGCGCCGATCGCGTCGATCTGGGGGGCTGGGAGCCCGGACCGGCCGTGCGCCTCGGCCAGATTCCCGAAGCCCTCGAACCAATCAAGGGGAAGATCACATGAAAAAATTTCTACAGTGCCTCGTCGCGATGCTTGCTGGGATGATGGCGTTGGCCCCGGGCCATGCCGTCGCGCAGCCTAACATCACGCCGGAACAGCGGAACGACTACGGGCGGCAGTTCAAGGCGACGTCCCGGGAGCGGGGGGTGCTGCTCGAGGCGCAGGAGAATCGCGTGGCGCTCCCGAAAGACATTCCGGAGAGGCTGAAGGAGTTCCTCGAATCGAGCTGGTCGTACCAGGCGTTGGCCGCGGACAAGACGCCGGAACTCGGTTATCTGTTGATCTGGAACGAGGTCGCGATGCAGGCGACCGCCCTCGATCACACGAATCCGGATGATCCACCGGGCTCGACCCCGCCCTTTTTCGGCGAGCAGATCGGGCCGCCGCGGACCAGCCGGATGCTGGCGATCGTGCATCTCGCGATCTTCGAGGCCGTGAACACGATCAACCCCAAATACCAGAGCTACTACGGCGTGCGCGACACCATCCTCGACGGCTTGACCGTCCCGGAGAAGCTCTTGCTGGCGAACCTCCCGAGCCGGCCCGACCTCGCCAGGCATGCGAAGAATCGCGCGATCGTCCAGGCGGCGTACGAGACCCTGTTGAGCATCTACCCGAAGAAGAAGGTCCTCCTGGACATCGCGCTCAAGCTCACCCTGGAGAAATTCAAGGACCCGAATGCCCCGCCGATCGCCCTCGGGGCCAAGGTCGGGGCCAGGGCCGCGAAGGCCATCCTGGATCTACGTCGCAACGACCGGTCGGAGCTGCCCGACCTGTCGAGCGGCGATTTCGCCAGCGACAATCCCGAGACGTGGCACGTGGATCCGATCAGCAAGCAGATGTCCGCGCTCGGCGGCAACTGGCCCCGCGTCAAGCCGTTCCTGATCCCCTCGGCGGATGCGTTCCGCAAGGAGTTCCTCCCCGGCCCGCCGGCCTTCGAGTCTCCGGCCTTCATCGCCGCCTACAAGTGGACGAAGTGGCTCGGGGGGGACCCGAACGCCAACCCGTCGGACGGCGACCGTCGGCCGACGGAGACGTATCGATCGGGTGCCAAGGATCCCAACAAGACGACCGTCCCCCCTCCCTCCGACCCGAATGAGGACCAGACGTTCGTCGGGATCTTCTGGGCCTACGACGCGTCGGCTTACCTCTGCGCACCGCCCCGGCTGTACAACATGATCGCGACCTCGGTCGCCCTGAGGGAGAAGCCGATCGAGCACGTCGAGGAATTCTCCCACTACCTGGCCTTCCTCAACGTGACCCTCGCCGACGCCGGCCTCGCCGCCTGGGAAGGAAAGTTTCATTTCCTCTACCCACGTCCCGTGACATATCTCCGCGCCCGGAAGGCGGACGACACCCCGGAGGGCGGGTGCGACCCCCTCTGGACGCCCCTCGGTGCCCAGGCGACCAATGCCCCGAGGAAGAATGGCAACTTCTCGCCCCAGTTCCCCGCCTATCCGTCCGGGCATGCGACCTTCGGCGGGGCGCTGTTCCAGGCGATGCAGCTCTATTTCAAGTTCCACCGATCCCAACTTCCCTGACCAGGGGATCGCGTTCGAGTTCGTCTCGGACGAATACAACGGCCTGAATTACGGGCCGGGGCCGGGGCCGCCGACCCAGAAGCCTCGCGATCGCGTGGTAGCCCATTTCCGCTCATTCAAGGAGGCCGAGAGGCTCAATGCCGACAGCCGGATCTACCTCGGCGTCCACTGGCAATTCGACGCGGATGATGGCGTCAAACTAGGGAATGCCATTGCCAAGGATGCGATCAAGAAATTCGTTAAGCCCTTACCCAAATAACGACGATGCCCGCCCCTTACCCAAATAACGACGATGCCCGCGATTGGGACGAGCGGGTCGTACGATCCCCCCTATTTCGAAGGGGGGGCAGGGGGACACTGGCATCACTTTCCGTAACCGAGCGTTGCATGGAGAAGTTAAGTTTTCCGCGGGTTGGGGGACGGAGCCCTCTCCTACCTCGGGCGGATTTGTAGGAGCCGGCTCCGTCCGGCGATCTTCGGCCCACGCCGGCGACTTAACTTCTCCATGCAACGCTCAGTGAGTATGCAACCCGAGCATGGAGCGCTCAAGCTCGCGGTCGCCGACCGCTTACATACCCTCCGGCCATCGGCGAGTCTCCTCGAGCGGTTGACCGGTCTCGAGGAGGCTCTTGAGGCTCGACAGGATCACCGGCCAGCCGGTCGAACGTCATCTCGATGAGCTTCGAGTCGGGCTTGTCGATCTCCTGGATGAGCGTGAACTTGACCGAATCGCCATGGGGTTCGAGTTCGTAGGTTACGCGCGAATAGCCGTCCGCGTGCGCCTCGGGGATGAATTCATTCCGCCACCTGAACACCAGCCGCCGCTCCGGCTCGATTTCGAGGATCTCGCCGCTGTCGGCGACGCGCCCGTCCGGGATCATCATGCGCCAGGATGCGCCGGGCTTCCATTCGCATTCCTGCCAGGTCTCGCACCAGAATTGCCGCGTGAACTCGGGGTCCCGCAGCGCCCTCCACAGCTTCTCCGGCGTGGTGCGGATGTAGGTCACATAGACGAATCGTGAATCAGCCATCGGACTCTCCTTCCAGTCTCTCTTTGAGGTCCGCGAGCGCGCGGAGGCGCCCCCGCTCGAACTTGCCGATCCATCGTTCGGCGATCTCGTGGATCGGCACCGGGTTGAGGTAGTGCAGCTTCTCTCGGCCCCGCCAGATCGGGACGACGAGCGATGCCTCTTCCAGCAACTTGAGGTGCTTCGTGACGGCCTGCCGGGTCATGCCCATGCGCTCGCAGAGCTGGCCCAGCGTCTGGCCATTCTCCGCGTGCAGTCGGTCGAGTAGCAGCCGGCGGCCGGGGTCGGCCAGGGCCTTGAAGACCTTGTTGACGTCTGTGTCCATCGTCCTATTATGCAACCTTTTGGTTGCCTGTCAAGGTCGGTCGCTCATTCCCCGTTACGGGGCCGGCGCGCGATATGCGTAAATTCTCGAGTGGTCTCCGGACCGGGTATTCGCCGCTTGCTGCGGCAATCCACGGCGCGGCAGGTTTACGTTGACCGCCCCGCATCTTATATTTTATCCCAACCGTGACGGTTCTTCCGAATCGGTGAGAATACCGAGGGAGGGGCGATGGCACTCGCAGAGACGAGACCGGTGCTGATCGTGGGCGCGGGCCCGACCGGGATGACGGCGGCGATGGAGCTGGCGCGATTCGGGATTCCCGTGCGACTGGTCGAGAAGTTGCCGGAGCCGGCGACGACATCGCGAGCGATCGGCGTGCAGGCGCGTACGCTCGAGTTGTTCGAGCAGCGCGGCCTCGCCGAGGCGATGCTGGAGGTCGGCAACCGGGGCCTTGCCGCCAGCGCCTACGGCGACGGCCGGCGCCTCTTCCATCTCGACTTTTCGCACATCGACAGCCGATACCGCTACGTCCTGCTCATCTCCCAGGCGGAGACCGAACGCATCCTGCGCGAGGAGCTGGCGCGGCAAGGCGTCTCGATCGGGCGCGGCGTCGAGCTGATCGCCTTCGCGCAGGCGGACTCGCACGCGCACCCCGGCCGGAGCGGCGGCGTCTCGGCGACGCTGCGCCACGAGGATGGGACCCTCGAGGAACTCGATGCCTCCTACCTGATCGACGCCGAGGGTGCACACAGCATCATCCGCACCAGTCTCGGCCTCGATTTTCGCGGCAAGGCGCTCGATTACGTTTATGCGTTGGGCGACATCGACGTCGATGGCGACCTCTCGGCGACCGGCATGCACATTTTTACGTCAGTGCATGGGTTTATGGCGATGTTTCCCATGGGAGGTCGCCAATTCCGCCTGATCGCCAGCGATCCCCCCATGAAGCCGAGCCAGACCCGAGGGCCCGCACTCGACGAGCTCCAGCAAATGTACGACATGAGATCGCATATCCCGGCACGATTAAGCGACCTGAAATGGAGCTCATGGTTCCGGATCAATAGCCGCATGACGGACAAG
Source organism: uncultured Planctomycetota bacterium (assembly GCA_963777695.1). Classification (GTDB taxonomy): domain Bacteria; phylum Planctomycetota; class Planctomycetia; order Isosphaerales; family Isosphaeraceae; genus CAVZRC01. The sequence goes on along the minus strand of CAVZRC010000004.1, from coordinate 941,491 downwards.
CTGAGGGTAGGACGCGTCTTCCTCGGCGGCGACGCGGCTCACATCCATAGCCCCGCGGGCGGGCAAGGCATGAACACCGGCATCCAGGACATGATCAACCTGGGATGGAAGCTGGCGATGGTCATCCAGGGCAAGGCCGCACCCGCGCTGCTCTCGACCTACGAAGAAGACCGCCTGCCGTTGATCCGCGACGTGCTCACCAAGACGGAAGCGCTCACGGATGCCGTCGGCTCCGAGAACTCCGTATTCCGCACGCTGTTCGCCCACATCGCGCCCTTGGTTGTGGGCACCGAGTTCGTGCAGAATCGGGGCGCGGCCCGCATGAGCCAGATCTCGCTCCATTACCGCGACAGCTCGCTGTCGGAGACGGACGCACACCACGGCACCCTGCGAGCCGGCGATCGCATCCCCGACATGACGGTCACCGCGATGGGCTCGGGGCACGCCCCGGGGATGGCACCGCCCCGGTCCGTCAGACTGTTCCGATTGCTGGATCCCTCCATGGTCACGCTGCTCTTCGTCAATGTCGCCGATCCGGCGGAGTTTCATCGACGGATCCAGGAAGGACTCGGCGAATGGCCCGATTTCCTCCGAAGTCAATGGATCGCGCCGGTCGAGGAGTCCGACGAGCACGCTCACTTCCTCGACGGCTTCGGCAGCAGACCGGCCATCGTCCTCGTGCGGCCCGACGATTATATCGGGTTCCTTGGCGGTGAATCCTGCGTGCCGAAGCTGGTCGCCTATCTCAAGAAGTGGTTTCCGGTTTCGCTCCCGCGGTCTGTGCATCGACGCGCCGTGCATCCTTGAGGCTCACGGGCCGATGGCTGGGGTTCCGTGGGCCGGGAGCAACGCTCTCACACCGGCGGCGAGCCCACGAACCCGGCCGCGACGAGGTCGACCGCGCGGGCCAGGGCCGATTCGGGGTCGCCGTCGGTCGCGACGACGTTCGCCGCGGCGCGGGCCGAGGCGCGTCCGTGGGGCATCGCCACGCCGAGTCCGGCCCAGGCGAGGATCGAGACGTCGTTATGGCCGTCTCCGAATGCGAGCACCGCCTCGCGCGCGATCCCCGCCGAGGCCGCCACGGCCGCCACGCCGTCGGCCTTGTGGGCCTCCCGCGCGGTCACTTCGAGATACCAGTCATTCGTGACCATCACCGTCAGCCGCCCGTCGTAGCGACCGACGAGTTCCGCGTAGGCCCCGGCGATCGTCTCGGGGTCGGCGACCCAGACGACCTTCTCGGCCGGTCGGTCGGCCATCGCCCGCAAGTCGGCGATCGAGACGGGGTCGTTGCCGGTCTCGCCGCGATAGACGTTGACCCACGCGGTCTCGGCCTGGGCGAATACCCCTTCGGCCAGCCAGAGCAAGACGGTGTAGCCCCGCTCCAGCCCTTCGGCCACCAGCGCATCGGTGTCGTCGCGATCGAGCGACTGCGCGGCGGAGGACCTGCCCGGTCCTCGGATGCTCCACCCGGGCCCCCTGGCAGCTCACGATGTAGTCGTCGAGTCCCAGTTCTTCGCAGTAGGAAAGCATATTCGCGTGTCGGCGGCCCGAGGCCAGTATAACCCGGCACCCCAGCTCCCGCAGCCTCTCCACCGCGCGACGGTTCTCGGGGCCGATCGTCTTGTCGGGACCGACCAGTGTGTCATCGATGTCGATCGCGGCCAGAGCGTAAGGGAATGTCGTCATCTTCATCGATCTCGCCTCCTCGGTCACTCTTCGTCTGCACGATTTTGCGTGAGATTGCCGGTTGACATCCCAATCTTAAGGCCAGCTCCACATTGATCAAGGCTTTTCGTGCATTTTCACGCAAATTTCAGAAACGAAGCTGCAACTTCGTGCAGAAGTGATTAAGCTGTCGGCATCACCCGGAGACCTGCCGATGCTGACCGCCGAGCGTAAACGCTGGCTGCTGGACGTGTTGAAGTCGGAGGGCAAGATCCTCGCGTCGGACCTGAGTAAACGGCTCGGCGTATCCGAAGACACGGTCCGCCGCGACCTCCGCGAGCTGGACAAGGCGGGGCTCCTCCAACGTGTCCACGGCGGCGCGTTGCCGCGGTCGCCGACCTCGATCCAGTACGCCGAGCGCGAGAAGGAGTTGACCGATGCGAAGCAAAGGATCGGCGCCGCCGCGGCCCTGCTGCTCCGATCGGGCGAGGTCGTCGCGCTCGACGGCGGCACGACGCCGCTGGCGGTCGCCGAGCACCTGCCCGCCGACCTGGCCCTGACGATCGTCACTCACAGCCTGCCGGCGCTGGAGGTGCTGTCGGGGCACGCGAAAGCCGAGTGCATCGTCGTCGGCGGCCGGCTCTTCAAGGCCGCGCGGGTCGCCGTGGGGATCACCGCGGTGGATGCCTACCGCATGCTCCGCCCGGACGCGTGCGTCCTCGGCGCCGCGGGATCCACCCCGAGGCCGGCGTGACGACCTTCGACGGCGAGGAGGCCGAGGTGAAGCGGGCGATGCTCGAGCACGCCACCCGCGTGATCGTCGTGGTGGCCGGCGAGAAGCTCGGAACCGTCGCCCCGTACCTCCTGACGCCCATCACCCGGATCACCTGCCTGGTCACCGACCACACCGCGTCGCCCGAGATCTTGCAGACCGTGCGCGAGCTGGGGATCGAGGTCGTGATCGCATAACTGGCGAACAGGCAAGCGGAAACCGGTAAGACTTACGGCTCGATAGGGCCTTGGGCGCTTTGGCGGACATAGTGCAGGGTGACCGTATCGTCTTCGATGGAAAACAGGATGCGAAAGATGCCACGGCGGCGGCCATAGAGCATCTGGCGAAGTGTGATGCCGAGCTGCTCAGTTTCATCCTCGGCGATGGGATGCCGCTCGGGCATCGTGCTCAGCTTGGCGATGGCCTTCTCCAGGCCCGTGTACCAGCGTGCCGCGGCATCCGGTGATCGGTCGGCCAGGTATCGGAACTGCTCAACGACCTCAGCCCTGGCCCTGACGGTGAAGACGACACGATAGGTCACCGGCCTTGCTTCCCCCGGAGGATCTGCCGCATCTCGGCCAGCACGTCGTCGGCGGGGACGACCTTACCGGCCCTCATGTCGTCGAGCGATGCCTTGAGGGCGTCCATCCGCTCGGCACGCTCGGCCAGCTCGATGAGCTTCTGATACGACACGGTGTCCTGCACCACCAGCTCGGCCTTGCCGTTGATGGTGAGCACGACCGGGTGGCCGGTTTCCTTCAACTGGCGGAGGAACTCGGGGGTGTTCCGCTTGAAATTCGAGAGTGAGTTGATGTCGTTATTAATATCCAACATGGCCTTCTGCTCCTTGCACTCAATTTGCACCAAATTTAATGCTATCGCGTCGGGGCCACAGTGACAAGGCCGATATATAATCCACGCGTGCATGACGGCCGCCAGGAAGGTCGACGATGACGCACCCGAGCGACTCGGGGGACCGGCCACCCGAAAATCACTCGACCGGCTCGACGAGGACGCGACGGATATGAAAGGTATTGCGAGGGTCCCGCGCCGAGCCGTTGGCCTCCGCCGGCTTGCTCCAGATCGCTGTGCCTTTCCAGGAGGCTTTGAGTTCGAACCCCGTCATCGGCGCGAAGGCGTACTGCCAGTCCGGGCCGTCTTTGCCCGTCCGCGACCCGAGTATCAAGAGGACCTCGGGGTCGGTGCCGAGGGCGAAACAGAACAGGGCGCCGTCCTGGACATCCGAGTCCGGCTTTCCGTATCGGGCGAGCGGCTTGGTGAGCAGCCGAAGCTGGTTCCAGGTCTGCCCCCGGTAATAGTGCTCGGCCGAGAAACCTTCGGCTATCTGACGCATTTGCCGGAGTCGCCGCTCGGCGGTATCGGCGGGCCGCGCGGCGCCGGGAACGGGCTGGAACGAGACGCCGCCCCGGGACGGGTTCCAGACGCGTCCATCGGCCGATTTCGCGATCAAGGGACTCGTGGAGAGTGAAGAGAACTCCTGCGCCCAGATCCGCCGGGGATTCCACAAGATCTGGGTCGCAACGACCGGCCGGCCCGCCTCGTCGAGCCAGAGGAACATACCCCCATCCCGCGAGCCGCCGACCGGGTTCGTGAAGCGAAGGACCGGCTCGGCCCGGAGCCGAAACTTGGCCCCTCGCTCGTCGATCGCATGGATGTCGTGCATCGTCATGGATTTCGTCATGAAATCGAGACGGGCCTTGAGATCGTCGGGCGAGTCCCCGGCCGGTGTCGGCGACTGGCTCACCAGTCCCAGGAGCAACGGCAGGCAGAAGAAACCAATCATGATACGGCCTCGTTCCTGGTTCGAGACGGTCCTTTTCTCGGGTTGCATCGGCTCGCGAGCACCCACCCGATCAGGTTGGCGAGTGATCGTGATGTTCGCAAGTCCCTTGCGTCAGTGCAACAAATCCTGGAGGAACGGGCGATCCTGGCCAAGAAGGCGTCCACCGCATCCCGGAAGAAGGGAAGGTCGAGGAAGTGGGTTGAGGTGCGGTGCCTCTCGTCGCCGATCTCGCCGACCGACGACAGGGCACCGCCGGCCGCAATCGGGGGATATGGCCGAAATCCATTGTCTTCGATGATCGGCAATTGGTACACTGATCCCCGCGCCTTTCGGATGAAGTCCTTTCGGAATCGGCGACCGCCGAGGACGAGATCATCCATGATCCGGGAATCGAGTGCACCCGATGCCAGAAACAATGCCCGCGTCGTCCGCCCGGCCTCGTCCGAGGAACCTGCTCGCGAGGTTCTTCGCGACGTACCTACTGATCTTCACTTCAGCTTTTCTTGGTGCGACACAATCTGCGTCAGCGACCGATCCGCTCGGCGCGACCTTGCACGCCGACGGGACGACCACGTTCCGCGTCTGGGCTCCCTTCGTGGACGCGGTTGGCGTCAGGATCAATGGGGGCGCCGTGGAGCCGCTGTCCAGGGAGCCGGGTCACCCCGACCCCGCGGATACCACCTGGACCGGCACGGTCGCCGGCACCAAGGCCGGAGACACGTATCGCTATTCCATCAAGCTCGCCGGCGTTGCGCGTGAATTCAACGACCCGCGGGCGCAACAACTAACCGGATTCGACCTTCCCGACGGCTTCGGCCTGGCCGGCAACGACGACAAGCCCCAATCCGTCATCGTGGACTCGAGCTTCAAGCTGCCGGCTTTCACCGTGCCTTCCTTCAATACCATGGTGATCTACGAGTTGCACGTCGGCACGTTCAATCGGACGTTCGCCGGCGCGGTCGCGAAACTGGACTACCTGAAGGGCCTCGGCATCAATGCGGTGGAAGTCCTCCCGATCACCCAGGATCCCCTGGCCCCCGGCAACACCCCGCCCGACCACAACTGGGGCTACGATCCCGTCCAGCTCTTCGCGGTGAAATCCAAATATGGAAAGCCCGGAGACTTCAAGGAATTCGTCAAACAATGTCATCTGCGCCAGATCGCGGTGATCGTGGACGTCGTCTACAATCATCTGATCGGGAACAATCTGCTCAACGGGTTCGGCGGCTTCACGACGCCGGAGATCCCCGGCGGGGTCTTCCTCTATGGCGGTGCCCGTGCCAACACCAACTACGGTCCTCGCCCGGACTATGGCCGGCCGCAGGTCCGCCAGTACATCATCGATAACGCGCTGTCGCTGCTCCGCGACTACGGCGTCGATGGACTGCGGTTCGACGACACGATCGATATCCGCACGGCCGGCCCGGGGCGAACGCCGAATGCCGAAGGGGCGGAGCTGCTCAGGGACATCAACTCCGCCTATCGCAACACCGACCCCAAGCAACCGAGCAAGATCACCATCGCCGAGGACTTGCAAAGCTCCGGAGATATCACGCTCCAGACGGGCCCGGTCGGCCTCGAATTCAACAGCCAGTGGGACGACACGATGGTGAATACCATGCGCGACGTGGTGACCGGGATCAATGATGCCGATCGGAACCTCGGGGCCGTCAAGGGCGGCGCTCGAGAGGAAGATGGCCGCCGACGTATTCTCTCGAGTCGTCTACACGGAAGACCACGATCAGGTGGGCCATCCGCCCGGCCAGGCCCGTTTGCCGGCAATGATTGATATCAACAATAACTCGAGCATCTTCGCCAAGAAGCGTTCCACTCTGGCCGCGGCGATCATGCTCACCTCGCCCGGCATCCCGATGATTTTCCAGGGCCAGGAGATGCTCGAGACGCGACCGTTCGGCTTCAACACGCCGACCAACGTCGATTTCGCGCGGGCGGAGGATGCGAATATCAAAGGGATCGTGCAGATGTATCGCGATCTGATCGCCCTCCGGCGCAACCTGGCGGGGAAGACGGCGGGCGTCACGGGTCAGAACCTCAACGTCTTCCACCTGGACGACGGCAATAAGACGCTAGCCTACCACCGATGGGAAAACGGCGGTCCCGGCGACGACGTCGTCGTGGTGGCGAGTTTCTCGAATGTGCCCTTGAAGGGACTGAACATCGGCTTCCCGCGCGGTGGGCCATGGCATGTGCGGTTCAACAGCGGCGCGAGCATCTATGATCCTACCTTCACGAATGGCGATAGCTTCGACACGACGGCCAACCCGGGCGGCAAGGATGGGCTGAATTTCAACGCCAACGTGGGTATCGGCGCGTATAGCGTCGTGATCCTCTCGCAATAGATCGGCCTCTTGCTGATTTCTCGAGTAGTAAGGCTCCGATCAAGTTGAGCCCCGACTTGCGACATGGGATAATGATGAGATCGCAAGGAATCGGCGTCTTCGAGGAACAGCCATGCTCAGGAGCCTGCAATCCGTCCTGGCCTCTCTCGTCCTGGTGCTGCCGGGGCTCACCGCGAGATCGGGTGAGCCCGCGCGAGACCCCGAACTCCGCCGACCCGAAGGCGCTCGCGGAATTCGAGAACCAGGTCCGGCCGCTGCTGGCGGCGAGATGCGTCAAGTGTCATGGACCCGGGAAGCAGGAATCGAACCTTCGGCTCGATTCGCGGACGGCGATGATGCAGGGCGGAGACAGCGGCCCGGCCATAGTCCCGGGCAAGGCCGAGGCGAGCCTGATCGTGAAGGCAATCCGGCATGAGGGGGACATCCAGATGCCCCCCGACTCCCGGCTCAAGGACGAGCAGATCGCGACCTTGACCCGATGGGTCGCCCAGGGCGCACCCTGGCCCGACGATGCCGGCGGGGCGACCATCCGCCACGGGGGGATCACCGCCGAAGATCGATCGTTCTGGTCCTTTCAGCCCGTCCGGCCGCCACCGGCCCCCCAGGTCGGGGATCGCAACTGGGTCCGCTCGCCGGTCGATCGATGGATCCTGGCGGGACTGGAAGAGAAGGGGATGCACCCGGTCCGTCCGGCGGACCGGCGGACCTTGATCCGTCGCGCCACGTTCGACCTGACCGGATTGCCGCCGACGCCCGAGGACCTCGACGCGTTCGTGGTCGACGCATCGCCCGACGCGTTCGCGAAAGTGATCGACCGGCTGCTGGCCTCGCCAGCCTACGGCGCGCGTTGGGGGCGGCACTGGCTCGACGTCGTCCGGTACGCGGATACCGCCGGAGAGACCGCCGACTATCCCGTCGGCGAGGCTTACAGGTATCGCGATTACGTCATCGCGGCCTTCAATGAGGATATGCCGTACGACCAATTCGTCCGCGAGCAGGTGGCGGGCGACATCATGGCCGGAGAGGATCCCGGGCCGTCGTACGCCCGCCTCGTGACGGCGACCGGTTTCATCGCCGTGTCGCGCCGTTTCGGCTTCGACTCGGAGAATTACCACCATCTCACGATCCAGGACACGATCGACACGCTCGGCCAGTCGATCCTCGGCCTGACGCTCGGCTGTGCGCGCTGCCACGACCACAAGTACGACCCCGTCTCCGCCCGGGACTACTACGCGCTCTACGGCATCTTCGACAGCACGCGGTATCCCTTCCCCGGGTCGGAGCAGAAGCCGAACATGCGATCGATGGCGTCGCTCCGGCCCCGCGACGAGTCCGAAGCCCTGCGAGAATCGATCGCGGAGGTCTCGGCCGCCCTGAAGGCGGAGAAGGCCCTACCGCCCCGGATCACCCTCGAGACCCTGGACGAGCTGGACGGCGACTTCGAGATCCAGAAGCCGTCCTCCGGCGGCAGCCTCGGCTGCCTGGTGACTCCCTGGTTCTTCGAGGGCACTCCCGATGTGATCGCGCAGGCGCAGAGTCCGTTCACCAACCTCACGCACATCGACGGGTCCGTCGGCGTCCGATTCCCCGAAGATGCGTCCGACCACCGCGTCTGGCAACGCGTCGCGCCATGGTCTCGCGGCAAACGGCACTTCAACATCGACTTCCGCAACGCCACTCCGCAATCGGGCGGGCCGGGGACCTATCGCATCTTTCTGGGACACGGGCCAGGCCGATCCCCGGCCGTCGAAGTCTTCGTCGGCTCGAAGGAGTTGCTCGTGCGGAAGGCCGATTCGACCGAGCCGATCCGACCGCTCCAGCCGGGCACCTGGTACAACCTCCGGCTCGTCCTCGACCTGGACCGGAGGATGTTCTCGGGCACCATCGGCGCACCGGGAGACGTCACGACCTTCGCGGACCGTCCGTTCTCGAACGCGTGGGACGGCACCATCGACACGATCCTGCTCGATGGCCGGGGCCCGGTCGCGGGCGTCCGGCCGGCACTCGACGTGGATAACATCGCGCTCCGCGAGGCTCCGATTCCCCCGGTTGGTGCTCCGTTGGCCGCTGGATCGTCCGGCGCGTCGGGGCGGGACGATCGCGCGCGACGCCTCGCCGCGTTGCTCGATCGTCGGGCCGGTGCGCTGGCGTATGGCGTGGCCGAGGGTACGCCGCACGACGTGCGGATACAGAAGCGGGGAGAGCCCTCGAAGCCGGGCGAGGTGGTTCCCAGGCGGTTCCTCGAGGTCCTCGGCGGCGACTCGCTCGCCGACGGCGCCGAGGGTAGCGGCCGGTTGCAGCTCGCCGACTGGCTCACCCGGCCGGGTAATCCGCTGACGGCCCGGGTCATGGTCAATCGGATCTGGGAAGGACACTTCGGCAACGGGCTGGTGGCCACCGAGAACGATTTCGGCAGGCGGGGCCGACGTCCTTCGCATCCCGGCCTCCTCGACGACCTGGCGCACCGCTTCATGGCCGGCGGCTGGTCGATCAAGGCGATGCACCGGTTGATCATGCTCTCATCGACTTATCAGCTTTCGAGCGAATACGACAGCCATGCGGCCGAGATCGATCCGGCGGATGAACGACTCTGGCGGTTCCCGCCGCGACGACTCGACGCCGAATCGATCCGCGACGCGATCCTGATGCTCGGCGGCGGCCTCGATCGATCGCCCGCCGGGCCCCATCCGTTCCCCCCTCCGGGGACCAACTTCACGCAGCACGGCCCGTTCTACGCCGTTTATCCGACAAATCGGCGAAGTGTCTACCTGATGACGCAACGCAACCGACGACATCCGTTCCTGTCCTTGTTCGACGGCCCCGACCCGAACGCGAGCACCGCGAAGCGGTCGATCACGACCGTGCCGACCCAGGCCCTCTTCTTCATGAATGACCCGTTCGTCCACGAGCAGGCCCAGGGCTTCGCGCGACGACTGCTCGCGACGCACACCGACGACGGCGATCGGATCCGGCTGGCCTATCGCATGGCGATGGCCCGCGAGCCTCTCGATCAGGAGGTCGAGAAGGGCCGGGATTTCCTGGCGCGATATCGGCGGCAGCTCCAGGCTGATGGGGTCGCCGTCAGCGAGCAATCCCGGTTGAGCTGGTCAGCCTTCGCTCGGACGCTGTTCGCGCGAAACGAATTTGTGTTCATTGATTGAAAATTAGTACGTGCACGCAGGCCAGGCATTCCAGCCTGACTTCCCCGGAGTCAGCCTGGAATGCCTGACCGACTTTCAAATCGAGAAACACTTCATGGCACCCTCTCAATATCGCCCCAGTCGGCGCGAGGCGCTCCGGCTGGCGGCTGGCGGCTTCGGGTCGATCGCGCTGAACGTCATGCTCTCCGAGTTTTCACAGGCCGGCACCCGGCCCGCGAGTCCGGGCGACGATCCCCTGGCACCCAGGCCGTCCCACTTCGCGCCGAAGGCACGCCGTGTCATCTTCCTTTATATGACTGGGGGTGTTTCGCATGTCGATTCATTCGATCCCAAGCCGAAGCTGTTCGCCGGCGCGAGCAAGACGGTGCGGGTCGACAACTTCCAGGGCAAGCCGGGCGACTTCACGCTGTACCTCAAGAGCCCGCAGTTTGCTTTTCGTCCCGGCGGGGCGTGCGGGACCGAGGTGAGCGACCTGTTCCCGCACATGCGGTCGATGGCGGACGACCTCTGCGTCATCCGGTCGATGTCCTCGGACCACACCAACCATTACGAGGGGACGCTCGGCATGCACACCGGGTCGTTCACCTTCGCGCGGCCGAGCCTCGGCGCCTGGGTCAGCTACGGCCTGGGCACGGAGAACCGCAACTTCCCGTCTTTCGTCGCGGTGGCCCCCCGGCTCCCTTATGCCGGCACCCAGACTTGGGGTTCGGACTTCCTCCCGGGCTGCCATCAAGGGACGCACATCGAGCCCGGTCCGACCCCGATCGCCAACGTGAAACGCCGGGCCGGCTCCGACGCGCTCCAGCAGCTCGAGCTCGAGATGGTCGCCGATGCCAACCGCCGGCACCTGGAACATCACCAGGCCGACGCGGCGATCGAGGCTCGGATCCGGTCGTTCGAGACGGCCTACGGCATGCAGCGCGAGGCCCCCGAGGTGTTCGATCTCTCCGGCGAATCCGACGCCACACTCCGGCTGTATGGGCTCGAGCGGGGCCGCACCGACGGCTTCGCCTGGCAATGCCTGGTCGGCCGACGCTTGGCCGAGCGCGGAGTCCGGTTCATCGAACTGATCGATTCCGGCTCGTCGAACAACTGGGACGCGCACGGCAACATGATGGAACATGTCCCTATGGCCCGGAACGTTGACCGGCCCATCGCCGGCTTGCTGACCGACCTGAAATCGCGCGGGTTGCTCGAGGACACGCTGGTCGTCTGGACCACCGAGTTCGGCCGGACGCCGTACAATGCCCAGCCCGGGGCCGCCGGTCGCGAGCACCATCATCAGTGCTTCTCGTCCTGGCTGGCCGGCGGCGGCGTGAAGGCCGGGATCGTCCACGGGGCGACCGACGAGTATGGGATCGCGGTGGCGGAGGATCGTGTGCATGTGCACGACTTCCATGCCACGATCCTCCACCTGCTCGGCCTCGACCACACGCGATTGACCTACCGGCATGCCGGCCGGGACTACCGCCTCACTGACGTCTCGGGTTCGGTCGTCAAGGAACTCTTCGCTTGAGCCCCGGGCCGAGCGATCGCGATCGGAACGCGACCGTGGCGGTCCCGAGGAATTCGCACCGGCGCCATCATGTCCTAGAGTAGTAGGGATGAAGCGTCTGTCAGTCACGGTCCCGGGTTGGGAGCGCGATGGTGCGTTGGTGGATCGCTCGAGCAGGTCTGTTCCTTTCGGTCTTCGCGGTGGTCGCGTTGTCGGGTCCCGGGCGGATCGACATCATCGACGGCCATATCCGGTATGAGGTGGCGCGCAGCCTGGTCGAGCACGGAGACTCGGTCATCCGGGATCCGGACGCCTGGTTCACCGTCTTCCCCGGCCGCGATGGCCGGCGTTACTCGACGTACCGATTCCCTCAATCGGTCGCAGGCGTGGCCGCGATCCTCGCATCTGACGCCACCGGGCCGGTCCGCGAATCTCGCCGTCGGTTCTTCTTCTCGCTCATCGGCGCCGTCGCCTGTGCCGTACTGGCGATCTCCTACGCGACGCTATTCCAACATATGGGCCAGTCGCCGAGGTCGTCCCTGGCCTGGTCCGCGGCCGGGACCTTCTGCACCCCGACCTGGTTCTATGGGACCAGCTCCTTCGACGATATCCTGGGTACGGCCGCCGTGGTCCTGGCGGTCGCCGTCGCGCTGACATCGCGCCATCGTCATCCCCTGGCGGGCGCCCTGACCGCCGGGCTGGCGATGGGCCTCGCCTTCAACTGCAAGCAACCGCTGGGGGTTTTCGTGCTGCCGGTGGTGGCGGCGATGCGCGTCCCGCGGCTCGGTTGGCGGGCGCAATGGGGGCGGGTTGCGATCGTGCTGGCCTTGCTGGCGGCCGGGGTGGCCGCGTACGACGCGTACGACCGGTACAAGTTCCCGCCGGGGTTCACTCCCGACCCGTCCGAGCTCCTGAAGACGTACGGTCCGGTCTTTTCGGACGATCCGTCGCTCGCCCTGGTGGCGCTGGCGAGCAGCCTGGGGACGGGGATGTTCTTCTACAATCCGGCGCTCTGGATCGGCATCGTCGGGTTCCGACCGTGGTACCATTCCGATCGCGCGTTCGCCCTCGCCATGGCCGCCGCATCGACCGTCTTCGTCGTGTTCATCTCCTTCCTGACTTTCTTCAAGGGTGATCCCGCCTGGGGGCCGCGCGATCTGACGCCGATCTTCGCGGTCTTATGGATCCTGGCCCCTGCCGGTTCTGGCCGCCTACGCCGAGTGCCTCTCGTCGCCCTCCTGGTGCTGGGCCTGGTGGTGCAACTGGGCGCGCTAAGCGTTCGACCCACTCCGCCTCCAGGTCGAACGTGGCACGGCGTTCAAGACTTATCTGGGTTTTCCGGCGATCTACTTCCACCCCCGCTCCTCCCATCTGGTCAATCGCCCTCGCGAGGTCCTCGAAGTCCTCTCGACCCGCGGGGAGACGGCCAAGTACAAGCCCCCCGGGCCGATCGTTCGACCTCGGTACCACGGTCGGACCCCTCGCCGAGGTGGGGGCCGCGGCGGTCCGCAAGCACCATGTGCTGAATTCATTCCGGCCCTGGTGGGCCAGCCTGGGTCATATCGATGATCACGTACCGAATATGAGTGTGCGAGCTCGTTTGATCGCCCTGGGTTCGATCGCTTCGCTCGGGCTCATCCTGCTGGTCGTCGGTGTTTACGACCGCCCTATTCCCGGGAGGGATCGACGATGATGCGGTGGCCGATGGCGATCGCAGGGCTGTTCCTCTGCGCCTTCGCGGTGGTGGCACTGTCGGGCCCGGGCGACATCGACTCCCCAGACGGGGCCGTGCGATACGAGGTCGCCCGCAGCTTCGTCGAACACGGCGATGTTGACATCCCGGATCCGAAGATCGAGTGGATGGTCCTCCCCGGGCGCGGCGGCCGGCGTTATAGCGAGTATCGGTTGCCTCAATCGGTACTGGGCGTGGTCGCGATCCTGGCCGCCGATGCCACCGGGCCGGTGAGCGAACCCCGCCGCCAGTTCTTCTTCTCGCTGACGAGTGCCGTCGCCGGTGCCGTGCTGGCCATCACCTATGCGCTGCACTTTCGCCGTCAGGGCCTCAGGCCGAGGTCGGCGCCGTTGTGGGCGGCCGGCGGGGTCTTCTGCACGCAGAGCTGGTACTACGCGACCAGCAGCTTCGACGACATCCTCGGCTCGGCCGCGGTGGTACTGGCCGTGACACTCGCGCTGGGATGCCGGCCGACTCATCCGCTCGCCGGGGCGGTCGCCGCTGGACTGGCACTGGGGTTGTCGTTCAATTGCAAGCAGCCGCTGGGCATCTTCGTCCTGCCCGTCATGGCCGCCCTGTATGATCCCGACGGATCCTGGAAGTCGCAATGGAGCCGGCTGACGGCCATCGCGGCGGGAATGGCCGTCGGGCTGGTCGTGTACGAGGGCTACATCTGGTACAAGTTCCCTCCCGGGTCGACCGCGGGGCACGCCGAGCTGTTGGCGAAGCAATTCCCGACATGGTCGCAGGATCCCGCCTTCGCCCTGGCGGCCCTCCTGATCAGTCCGGCCGCCGGGGCCTTCTTTTACAACCCCGCGCTCTGGATCTGCGTGCTTGGCCTGCGGGCCCGGCATCGCTCGCGAAGGTTGTTCTACTCGTCGCTCTGGGCGGCCATCGCGGTGTTCGTCCTCTTCATTTGCTCTCTCACCTTCTTCAAGGGCGATACCGCGTGGGGCCCGCGCTATCTCACGCCGATCTTCGCGGTCCTGTGGATCATGGCTCCCGACGGATCCCGGGTCATGCGACGGCCGGCGGTGGCGACCCTGCTGGTGGCCGGGCTGCTGGTGCAGATCGGCGCGCTGAGCATCCACCCCTGCCGGCTCCACCTGAAGAGAGGACTCCCGTGCGATTACTTCATCAGCATCCCTATCCTGTACTTCCACCCGGAGATGTCCCACCTGCTCAACCGCCCCCGAGAGATCGTGGAGGTCCTGGCGGCTGGCGACCGGCGCCCCGTCTATTACGATCCACCTTACCGCCCCAGGTTTCCGTGGATCACCTGGGTCTTGCCGGACGGCAAGGTCTATTCGGGAGAGGCCTCGGAAGATGGGCCGCCCGACGTGACGGATACCTACCGCGCGTGGTGGTCCGACCGCGGATCGATGGTGATCGATTCGCTCCGCCCCTGGTGGGCCAGCCTCCGCCGCCTCGACGCCCGAGGACGGCCGGTCGACATCGAGAGGACTGTAGCCCTCTTCCTCCTGCTCGCCGCGTCGGGATTGATCCTGATGATCCCCGCCGCCTGGGGAGATCGCCCGCTGGATACGGCCCCTGGCGACACGCTCGAGGATGGCTGCTCCGACATTCCCCCGGGATCCCTCACATGTTCCTCGTAGTCGGTTCGGGTCCCGCGGGGGTCTCCGCCGCGAAGGCGCTGCTGGCCCAGGGACGTCGCGTGACGATGATCGATGTCGGGCTCGACCTCGAGCCCGATCGGCTCGCGCTGATGGATCGCATCGGGTCGAGCGAGGTCGAGGACTGGGACCCGGCCGAGGTCGTGGCCCTCAAGGGGAACATGCCCTCCGACGCGAGGGGGATCCAGGTCAAGCTCGCATATGGCTCCGATTATCCCTACCGGTCCGCGACCGAGTCGCTCGGCCTGTCGATCCCCGACGGCACGTTCAAGCCATCGTTCGCCCGGGGCGGCCTGAGCACCGTCTGGGGTGCCTCGACGATGCCCTATAATGCCCATGACCTGGCGCGGTGGCCGATCGCCGAGGATGACCTGGCGCCTCATTATCGCGAAGTCGGCCGATGGATGCCGATCGCCGCCGTCGCGGACGACCTCGCCGCGGAGTACCCGATCGCCTCGGATTCGCCCGACCCACCGCTCCCGTCCCGTCAGGCCGCCGCGTTGTTCGATCGGATGAACCGGAGCAAGGACCGCCTGCGGCGATCCGGGATCCGGTTCGGCCACTCCCGGATCGCCATGCGCTCTCGCCATTGCCGGCGATGCGGATTGTGCCTCCACGGGTGCCCCTATCGACTCATCTATAACGCATCTGACACCGTCGCGGAGATGCTTTCGGATCCGAGGTTCGTGTATGTCCCGGGTGTCCGCGTCGAGAGACTGAGCGAGCGGAGAGGCCGCGTCCTCGTCGAGGGGGTTGACGTGACCACGCGAGCCCATCGCGACTTCGCGGGCGAGCGCTGCTTCCTCGCCGCCGGGGTCCTGCCGACGGCACGGATCGTCCTGGAATCGTCCGCGAGCTACGACCAGGAGCTCGAGATCATCGACAGTCAGTACACGCTGCTCCCCCTCGCGGCGATGCGTACCACTCGGGAAATCACGACCGAGCGGCTTCATACGCTCTGCCAGCTCTACCTGGAGGTGGACGATCCACAGATCAGCACTCACAACATGCATTGCCAAGTCTATACCTATAGCGATCTCTTTCGTCGGGCGTTCGATTCGATGCTCTTCGGCCTCCCCGCTCGTCTCCCCTTCGTTCGACCGGCAGGTCCTCTCGCGTCTCATGGTCGCGCTATGCTACCTCCACTCGGACGAGTCGAGCCGTCTCGGGATCGCGCTGAGCCGGCCGGCGAATGGCGGGCCGGGGGACTTGAGGGTCCGGTTCGCGATCAACCCGCGGACTCGGCCCGTCGTCCTGGCGATGGCGCGGAAACTGCGCCGGCATAGCGGCGAGCTGGGATTCATCCCGATCGTCCCGATGATCAAGGTGGAGCACCCGGGGCGGGGCTACCATTCCGGGGGGAGCTTCCCGATGTCGCATCATCCGCGGGGGTTCCAGAGCGATACACTCGGCCGCCCCCTGGGCTGGGAGCGGATACACCTGGTGGACGCCTCGGTCTTCCCGACGATCCCGGCGACCACGATCACCTATACGATCATGGCCAACGCCCATCGCATCGCGACCTCGGCATGACGTCTTCGAATCGGGGAGGGACTACCGACCATGCGAGTTGCCGTGACGGGGGCAGGCGGCTATGCCGGCTCCCATATCGTCCGAGGGATCGAACGCCGTGGACACGAAGTCGTCGAGCTGGTACGTCGGCCGTCGCGGGATGCCGTACGCCGCCAACTCGTGTTCGACCTCCGCGAGGAGATCTCGGTCGAGGGCCTGCGCGGGGAGGAGGTCGAGGCCCTGGTCCATGTCGCCTACGACTTCCGGCCGAAGACTTACGAGGAGATGCGTCGCGTCAATTACGAAGGGACCGTCCGCCTCTTCGAGGCATTCAAGGCTGCGGGTGGGCGACGGGCGGTCTATATCTCCACCGTGTCGTCTTATGAGGGGTGCCGCAGCCAATACGGGCGCGTCAAGCGGGAGACGGAGATCGCCGCCCTGGCGCGGGGCTACTGGGTGGTCCGCCCCGGCTTGATCCGCGGAGGTACTCCCGGCGGGATCGTCGGGACCATGTTGCGCCTGGTCAAGAAGCTGCCGGTCGTGCCTGTCATCGGTGCCGGCGTGAAATGCTTGTATCCCGTGGAGGCGGATGAGCTGTCCTGCATCGTGTCGCAACTGGTCGAACGTCCGCCGGAGGATGCCGCGGAGGCGATCGTCGTCGCGGCCCATCCCGAGCCGCTCAGCCTCGATGACGTCGTTCGAGAATTGATCCGGACCTTCCGACTCAAGCCTCGGCCCTTGATCCCGGTGCCATGGCGGGCCGTCTGGTTAGGGCTCCGGACGATCGAACGATTGGGGCTGTTTACCGGGCTACGGAGCGACAGCGTGATCAGCCTGATGAATCAAGATCCCCACCCTCCATTCCGCGACCTCTCGGACTGGACCGGGAAGCGTGAGTGACGGGGAGTCGGCTCGGATGCTCCCTGTGCTCCTGCCGATCCGACGACTCCCCTCGTGGCGCGATTGCTTCGGACCTCCTTCGATAACGGCAGTCGCATCAAGCACCCCGAGGGGCCGATCTCTCCGACGTCATCGCCCGGTTCTTGACGCGGCGCTCCAAGGACGCCTGTCGGGGCATCTTGAGGATGCCAACCAGGAAGGCCGCGGCCCCGCCTTCCAGGCCCAGGCAGAAGAGTGTGCCGGCGAAGATCCATTGTCCGGGGGACGGGATCTCACTGGTCTGGAACCAGTGGATCAGGACCGGGGCGCCGAGGGTGGCTCCGATCGCCATCAAGACGACTCCCAAGACCAGGCCCCGCTCGACGGAGAAAAACTGAGCGAGTTGCTCCATCCGGTCGTCCCGGAACACGGAATCCATCAGGTGGGCGTAGTACTTCGCCAGGAACCCGAAGACGAGGAGATGGAACCCGCTGATCGCGATCAGCGAGGCGGTGTACATGAAATTGGGGCCGAGCGGCCGGGAGTAGGCCCCGTAACCCGCCAGGATCACGGCCGGGATCGCGACGAGTCCCATGACGGTCAGGAACAGACCGGGTAACAGGAACAGAAACGTGGGTGTACACATCAAGAGGAATCGCAGGTGCCGCCAGCCGTCGCGGAAGCTGCGCAGGTGTGGGGGGCGATCGCGACCGTCCGGGTAAAGGATGACCGGGACTTCCGAGATCTTCTGGCGGCTCACGCTGGCCTTGACGACCATCTCGCTGGCGAATTCCATGCCCTGGGAGCGGAGGTGCAGCTTGGCACACGAGTCCTTGCGGAATCCCCTCAGCCCGCAGTGGGCATCGCCGATGGGGCTGTGGAAGAAGAGGTTGAGGATCCCGGTCAGCACCGGGTTGCCGACATAGCGATGATGCCACGGCATCGCCCCGGGGCGGATGCCACCCCGGAATCGATTGCCCATCACCAGGTCGTCGCCGGCCCGCAACCGCTCGATGAACGGACCCATCGCGGCGAAATCATACGAGTCGTCGGAATCTCCCATGATGATGTAACGCCCGCGGGCCGCGGCGATCCCGGCCCGCAGGGCATGGCCGTAACCGCGCCGTGGGACCTCGACGACCCGAGCACCGTGCTCCCGGGCGATCTCCTGCGAGCCATCGGTACTGCCGTTGTCGGCGATGACGACCTCGCCGCGTACGCCCAGGTCCTGCATCGCCCGCACCGCCTTATCCACGCACCGTCCGACCGTCCGGGCTTCGTTCAGGCACGGCATGACCACCGAGATCTCGAACTCCTCGACGGCCGACCCTCCCGTATTCGCGACGTGTGCGACCAGGGTCGCGCTCATGAAATCAGCCTCCTCTATGATCGTTACCTTGTGACACGAGGCTCGTGCGAACCTCCTTCACTCGATCCAAGTGTAGGTCACGAATGGAGCGGGGACCCGGAGATGGCCGGTTCGAAAGGCTTGGGCGTCTGATCCCCGGCCAAGACGGTGAGATTCACGGGTGCGTCACACGCCTGCTGCTGGCCGAGAGCGTCTCACCGGTCGTGTCCTCGTGGTGGGTTTCTCCCACTCTACGCGAGTGGTTCCGGTCGCTCGTCGCGATCAGTCTTCCGAACGGACCAGCTCGGCGCAGTCGCGGGCGATGGTGGTGCAGATGGCCTCCAGCGGCAGGGCGTTGGGGGTCAGGCCGAACGGGTTCTCGATCTCGACGCCGGCATCCTCGATCCCCAGCATGCCCAGGGCGACGACGGCGACGACCAGCGGGGCGGCGTAGCCCATCTTGGCGACCAGGACGAACGGCAGCGATCCGAGGTAGAGGACCAGCAACTCCTTGATGAGCGAGGCGTAGATGAAGGGCATGGGGGTGCGATGGATCCGTTCGCAGGCGCCCTGAGCGTCGGTGAGGGCCGCAATCTGTCGCTCGAGATCGGAGGCCGTGACCGGATCGAGGGCCCCCTGGGCCCTGCGGGCGCGGACCCAGTCGCTGAGCGATCGGGCCAGGCGGGCCGGCGGGTTGGCCGAGGCGACCACGTCGTCGAGCGACCGGCCCGACAGCCAGGGCGCAGGGCCTCGGTCGGGTCGCGCTCGCGCGAACCGCTCGCGGAGGGCGACGGCGAAGGCCGACAGCAGCCGGGCGACGTCGGCGGCCGGGGGGGCGGCGGCGCCGGCCAGCCGCGCCAGGTTCCGCGACGCGTTCACGATCGAACCCCAGGCCGTGCGACCCTCCCAGAACCGCGTGTTCGCCGAGTTCGTGCGATGGACGATCAGCAGGCTCATCGTCACGCCCATCACGCTATGGCCCAACTGGTCCAGCGCCGGCAGCGGCCAGCCGTATCGATCGAGGACGAAATCATCGAGCAGGCAGATCGCCAGGCAGAACAGGGTGAACATCCCGACCCGGCCCAGGGTGTGGGGCAAGACCGTGCCCTGGAACGAGATCGCCGTGCGCCACCATCGGGTGCGGTCGTAGGAGATCAAGGAGGGCTCCTCGGAGGGCTCAATGCGCCGCGGTCGCGCCGGACCATCGTCCGCCCCAGCTCTGCGACAGCCCGGACAGGAACGTCTCCCAACCCTCCGGTCCATGCGGAGGCGGGTACACGAACGTATCCATCGGTCCGGGCGAGGAGAAGAGGATCTCGAACTTCCCGTCGTCGCGCATCCGGCCGATTCGCGCCACCCGCGCGCCGTAGAAGATGTTCGGGTCGATGCGCACCAGGCCCTCGGGCGCCTTCCATTCCATGCCGGCCACCGCCTGGCGGACCCTGGCCGATTCCAGGCTGCCCGCCTTCTCGACGGCCCGCTTCCAGAACAGGACCGAGATGTAGGCCGACTCGACGGCCGAGTTGGCCGGGAGCGTCGCGTGCTTGGCGCGGAGCCGCCGGAGGAATCGGGCGTTCTCGGGCGTGTCGATCGTCTCGAAGTAATTGAGGGCCGAATAGTGCCCGGTGATCAGCCTGCGGTCGAGCGTGCGGAGCATGTCTTCGCCCAGGCAGATCGAGAACACCGGCAGGTCGTCGGCCTTGATCCCCAGGCGGCCCAGGGTCTTGAAGAACATCAGGTCCGACTCGAGGTCCAGCGTGTCAAGGACGATGTCGGCCTTCTTGTCGCGGATCTCATCGATGACGGCGTCGAATCCCAGCAACTGGCCGATCGGGAGCGACCTCGAGCCCGCGGGCTCGAGCCCGTGCCTGGCCAGCTCGCCCCGGAACAGCTCCTGGCCGGCCCTCGAGAAGAGCGTCTCGCTGCCCAGCAGGAAGAAGCGGCGCCGGGGCGGGTTGATGAACCCGATCGCCCACCGCACCATCGGCAAGAGCTGCTGGTTCGGGCCGCCCCCGACGTAGATGATGTCCGGCGATTGCTCGAGCCCTTCGAAGATCATCGGATAGAAGAGCAGGACATCTTTCTGCTCGCAGACGACCTTGACCCGCTTGCGCGATCCCGAGCTGAGGCAGCCGACCAAGACGTCAACATGATCCCGCTCGATCAGGTCGCGGGCGGCCTCGGCGAAGACGGATTCGTCGGAATGGCCGTCGCCGATGGCCCACTCGACCTTGCGTCCGAGCAGGCCGCCGCCCTCGTTGATCTCCTCGATCGCCATGACCTCCGCCTCGACCATCAGCCGCTCGATCGACGACAGCGGGCCGGTGAGCGAGTGGAGCAGGCCGACCTTGATCGGCAGCCCCGATGGCGACACGCCCGGGGCGGTGATGGCCCCGGCCCCGTCGCGGGGGGCGCCGGATGCCTTCGGGTGGTCTACTTTGGAGGCGACGGCCTTCGTCGCGGCCGGCGTGGCCGCCCCGTCGTCGGCACCCCTGTGCAGGTTCTGCCAGAACACGGCCGCGCCGATGGCGATCGAGACGGCGATCGCGACGGCGCCGATCCAGACCTCGAACCCGATGGCCCGCCGCCCGGGGACGGTCGGATCGCCGCCGACCATGGGGGCCGAGTCGTCCCCGGCCACCGTCGGCAGATGCTCCTCGATGGACCGGATTCGCTTCTCGACCGCCGAGGCGCCGGGAGGCCGACGGTCCGGGTCCTTGGCCAGCAGGTCGTCGATCAACTCCTGGACCGGCTGCGGGACCCGGACGCGGATCGACGAGACGGGGGGCGGGGATTGCGACAGGATCGCGGCCATCAGCTTCGGCACGGTCGGGGCCTCGAACGGCGGCACACCCGCGATCATCCGGTAGAGCACGACTCCGAGGGCATACAGGTCGGCGCGGGGGTCGAGGGCCTGGCCGCCCAACTGCTCGGGCGCCATGTAAGTGGGCGTGCCGACGACGACCCCCTCTTGGGTCAGCTCGGTCGTGTCGAGCAGCGGCTTGGCCAGGCCGAAGTCGAGGATCTTGACGCGATACGCGCCGTCGCCGTCGGCCGTCTCCTCGAGCCAGATGTTCGCCGGCTTGATGTCGCGGTGTACCAGCCCGACGGAGTGGGCCGCGCAGCAATCCCCGGCAGACCTGGCGTGCGATCCTCAGGGCCTCGGCCACGGGCAGCCATCGCTCGCGCTTCAGCCGATGCTCCAGGCTCTCGCCCCGGAGTCGCTCCATCACCAGGTAGGGTCGGCCGCCTTGCTCGCCGACCTGGTAGATCGTGACGATGTGGTCGTCCTTGAGCGAGGCCGCCATCTGGGCCTCGCGGAGGAAGCGGACCCTCACCAGCGGACCGGCCATCTCGGGCTTGAGCACTTTCATCGCCACCCGACGCCGCAGGATCGGATCTTCCGCCTCGAAGACCAGGCCCATCCCGCCGGCGCCGAGCAGGCCGAGGATCCGATACCCGGCGAATCGGCCCCGCTCGTCCGGGCTCCGTGGCGGGTCGAAGATCGCATACGGGTCGACCTCGACCAGCGTTTCACACGATGGAGCCGCATCCGACCTCGGCAAATCGGCCGTCTCCCCGACCGGAGTCTCCTCGGTCGGGACGACCGTCTCCCCATCCGAAGATTCCGAAGGCGGCAGCGCGACATCCGACTCGCCATCGTGCGTATTCATCGGCGAATCACCAGGGACCTTCCAGGAAGCCGCCTCATGCACCCGGCCCGAGCGTCAGCCCGATGTCGCACCCCTCGGGACTCCGCCTCGCGGGGAGGGCGCGATTCAACTCGACCCATCAAAAGAACTTACTGCACGGCCGATATTCCCCGCAAGGGAGTACCCGCGCGCATTCGGGATGGCCGGGAGCATCGGAGGAAGTGCGGCCGGGTCACGACCCGGAGCCATCGAGCGGCGTGGCTTGCGAGTCGATCCAGTCGAAGGGGAAGGGCGCCGAACAGCCCGATGGCCGGATCGTCATCGAATCCAGGACGAACCCGATCGATCTGGCCCCCCAGCGATCGGATTGTGGAGAGGGACCTCCCCGCCAATCTGATCGAAGACGTCGATCGAAGAATCGGCCAGGCGATCTCTGGCGGGGATTGCGGCGATGGAGGGATCTCGAGATGAACGGCGAAATGCCATCGCCGCGCCGGCCGTTGACAAGGGCCGGTGCGGCGCGATTCGGGCGGGATTCAGGCTACGGCGGACCTGTAACGACGACGAAGGCCACAAGCGAGGATGGCCAGGGTACCCACGGCACCCAGTACGAGGCTCGAGGGCTCGGGGACGCTCGCAGCGGTGAAGACGTAAGTCACAGTCCCATCGATGGTCGCCGTCCCCGAGAACATGTCCGTGGCGCTGCCCGTGGTAATCGTCAACGGGGCCACCATCGACGCCGCGACACTCAAGCTGATCATCCCGGTCCCGGTGTACCCCGAGAGGATCGGCGCGCTGGTGTAAGTCAACGACGACATGATGGTGTCGCCCGTCGGCCACGAGAGTGTCGCCTGAGAGGGGTGCGTACTCAATGAAAAGTCTTGCGTCGTCGTGGTAACCTGGCCCTGAAGAGTCGGGATCAGTCCCTTCGAGTCCGTGAGGCCCAGGGTCACGACCGCATCGACCGAACCCGTGGTCGTACCGAAAATGCTCATGTTTGTATTTGTGACGGTCGCGGTCGCCGTGACGTCCGAACTGTAGCTAATCTCGACGGATTGTAGCGTGCCCATCGAGGGGGCAAACAACGGGATCTGGAAGGTCAGCGGGAAACCCGTGATGGCGGTTTCGCTCGCATTTGAGAAGTGCTCGGTAACGGAGTCCGCTCGGGCACGTCCTTGCAGGATGAACGCGAATCCGGCGATCGTCATGGCCAGACCCATCCTGGTGCTCACACTTCGCATCGTCGAAACCTTTCCGAATGGAGAGGGGCTATTGTCACTTCCTTAACGTAGCCATCATCGAGCCTGAATCGGCATCGGGAATCCGCGCAGTTAAAAAAGGCGGCGGCGCAAGTTGCTACGGCGACGAGAGTTCGGGTTCGTAAAACGACTCCAAGCTCGTCGTGCCGACGAAGATCCTCTCCGACCCAGCCGCCACGATCTCGTCACTCGACCCGGCGAAAAAGGCTGCCTCACACTTGGCAATCCGTGCATACGGCCAGATCAAGTTAAGCCATGGCCAGTTATTTGTCAAGAAGCACCACGTCCTGTGTTGTCAAAAATCATCAAGCCAGGTTCAGGAGTGGCTCGATCGCAACAACTCGTCGGGGCGGACGACTTTGCGTACAACGAAACGCAGAAACCGTGGCCGGAACGAGTCTCCCAATTCGACGGTGACGGAGTCGCCATCGGCCCGACATATCGCCGGACTGAGCCGTCATTTGCGGACATGACGCGAGACCGCATCCTGACCGATCCCATAGACGAGCGTCAGTGTCATGTCGTAACAGCCGACGTCTTGTGCGATCACATCCGCAAGAGATTTCGAGTTTAATATGGCGCGTTCCTCCCCAGTGCCGACCAGCGAGCGCCGGTGGCAGTACGATGGGAGCAGGATGCGCCGCGCACCGGCCTTCAAACCGAACCGGTGATTGGGAACCGTGAGTGCTGATTCCGGTGCAAATCGCACTCTAATCCCGTCAATATTGTAGAACATTGCGGGATAACGTCAGGGCACAACCAGAAAATCTCTAGAAAGTCGAGAATCCGGTTTGCAATGAACCGCCGGACGGATCTCACGAGAGGAAGGATCGCAGCAGCTCGGCGGGGTGGAGGGACTTGCGGCCGGTGAATTGTGTGATCTGGAGGCGACACGAGAACCCCGGCGCAACGATGACGACATCGGGATGGGCCTGGCGCACCGAGGACACGAGTCGTCGTTCGCCAACCCGTCGCGAGCTCGCGTGATGCTCCATGTCATAGCCGAACAACTCGGCGATCTCGCGATAGCCGATGTCCTGGTCGATGACGTCCACATCCGGGGTCACGCGGAGCACGCCGGCGTTGGGCTGACGCCATCCAACTAATATCCGTAGGATTGAAAAGCTAGATAAGGGGGCCGGGCTCCGAAATGCAGCCAATGGTCGTGGACCGGCCGATCTTCATTCGTCGGGCGGGGCGGAAGGACGAGAGAAGTAGGACACCTTCCAGAGTCCGGCAAGGCAGGGGGAATCTATCGAGAGGTGAAGCACCGTAACCGCCCCGGCCATCGACATGGACCGGGGCGGCGCGAGCTCGGTCGGGATTCAAGCTATGGAGGACCTGGAGCGACGACGGGCGCCGCAGGCGAGAACACCCAGGGTACCGATGGCGCCGAGGACGAAGCTCGAGGGCTCCGGGACGGCGGCATAGGTGTAAGTGACAAGCCCGGTGATGTCCGCGGTCCCGGACACCGAGTACGATGACAGGCTGCCGGTGGACGGGGTCAACGTGTCGGTCTCACTGGCCGAACCCGTCAATCCCACGAGCCCCGCCCCGGTGAACTGGCTCAGGATCGCCGTGGTCGTGTAAATCATGTCCGTCGGGGCGTGGCCTGCCACATCGTACATCTTCGAATTATGCGGCCCCACGTCGTAAGACCTATCGCCGGTAGTTGGACTACTGGTCTGATCCACCAGGTTGCCCGAGGTCGTCAGGGCGATGTCGGTTGTCGTGATGAACGTACCGGTCGCGCGATGTGCGCCCGAGTTCGTCAAGGTCCACGTCGCTGTGATGCTCGACGTATAGGTGATCTCGACGCTTTCCAGCGTGCCCAGCGCAGGGGCGAACTGCTGGATCGTGTCCGTTATCGGGAAATCCTGAGTCGGCTCTGTCGACGCCGGACCGATTCGGAAGCCGTAGGAAATGGTGTCGGCTCCGGCCTGTCCGATGGCGGCAGATACGAATCCGGCAACTGCGACGGCGAGAACAATCCTTGCACAGACACTTCGCATGCGTGAACCTTTTCCGAAGGAGGAATTTGTAGTGCCCGCGGTCTTGACCCGGGCGTTCAGTAGTCCGACTCTCTCGAGTGGGCGTAAACGGTGAGAAAGGCTGAGAGGTAGGCGGGACCAGCGAGGCTGATCCGATTCTCGAAACCGATCGTCTTGGGCTTTTCCGAGTTCAGGTCCGATCCGCTTCGCTTCGATCTCCGGGCGCCGCGGCAAGTAACCTGGCCTCAATCGAGCGATCATTTCATCATGCGAGATGAGAGTAAACCTCGTCAGGCCAGGCGTCAAGGGGCAGCGGGCCCCGTGATGCGAAAAAACAACAAATCGACGATCAAGAGAGGCAGGATCGCAGCAGTTCGGCGGGGTGGAGGGATTTGCGGCCGGTGAAGTGTGTGATCTGGAGGCGGCACGAGAACCCCGGCGCGACGATGACGACCTCGGGATCGGCCTGGCGCACCGCCGGCAGGAGCCGTTGTTCGCCGACCCGCCGCGACACATCGTAGTGCTCGATCTCATAACCGAAGGACCCGGCCATGCCGCAGCAGCCGGCGTCGAGGTCGATCACCTCCGCATCCGGGATGGCGCGGAGGACCTCCAGCGTCGGCCCGGCGCCGACCAGCGACCGCTGGTGACAGTGCGACTGGAGCAGGATGCGGCGAGGGCCGGACTTCAGAGTCGGCCGGCATCCGGCCTCGTCCCTCAGCCTCGGCGCGATGAATTCCTCGATGGTCCGGCAGACGTCGGCGACGACCTCGGCCCGGGCGCGGGACTCGCCTTTGAGCAGTGCCGGGTAGTCATCCTTGATCGTCAGGATGCAGCTCGGTTCGCAGGCGACGATCGGTTGACCTTGACGCGACCAATCGTGGAGGATCTCGACGTTGTGGCGAGCGTTGGCCACGGCCTGGTCGAGCAAGCCATTGGAGATCAACGGCCGGCCGCAGCATCGCAGTCCCGGCGGGCCGAGCGTGACCGAGCAGCCGGTTCGCCGTAGGACCTCGATCGCCGCCTCGCCGACCTCGGGCTCGAAGTAGTTCGTGAAGGTGTCGGGGAAGAGCAATACGGGAGGGCCCGGCTCCTCGGTCGAGGGGCGAAACCGCTGTGCGAGCGTCTTGCGCGCGAAGGCCGGCGGCACGCGGCGGCGGTCGATCCCCAGCAGCTTCTCGTTCACGAATCGCGTCAGGGGGTTTCGGGCCATCCAGTTCGATACCGGCGCCAGCGCACTGCCGACGCGCCCCAGCTCGGCCGCGTGGCCGAAGACCCAGCTCCGCCAGGGCACGCCGTGCTTGCGGAAATACTGGTGCAGGAACTCGGCCTTGAGGCGAGCCATGTTGACGTTGGTCGGGCACTCGCCCTTGCAAGCCTTGCATTCGAGGCAGAGGTCGAGGACTTCGTGGACGTGCGGGTCGGTGAATCCTTCGAATCCGAGCTGGCCGGTGATCGCCATGCGGAGCAGGTTGGCGCGGCCGCGGGTGCTGTCCTTCTCCTCGCGGGTCGCCTGGAACGACGGGCACATCGTCCCCTCGGATTTCTTCCGGCAGGCGCCGACGCCGGCGCAGAGCTCGGCGGCCGGCAGCAGGCCGCCGTCGGCCGAGAAATCGAACGTGGTCGCCACCGGGGGCGTCACGTAGCTCGGCCCGTAACGCAGGTTCGTCGCCATCGGCGGCGCGTTCGACGATCTTGCCGGGATTCAGCAGGTTGTTCGGGTCGAACGCGTGCTTCAGCTCGCGGAAGGCCCGGTACAGCGTGCTGCCATACATCTTCTCCTGGAACGGGCTGCGGACCAGGCCGTCGCCATGCTCGCCCGAGAGCGCACCGCCATATTTTAGGACCAGCTCGGCGACCTCCTCGGCGATCGACTCGAACTTCCGCACGCCGTCCTCGGTCTTGAGGTCGACCACCGGCCGGACGTGGAGGCAGCCGACCGAGGCATGCGCATAGACGCCGGCCCTGGTCCCGTGGCGCGCGATGAGGTCCAGGAACTCCGCGATGTAGTCGCGCAGGCGTTCGGCGCGACCGCGGTGTCCTCGACGAACGAGATGGCCTTGGCATCGCCCTTCTCGGCCATCGAGAGGCCCAGCGCCATCGTGCGGAGCTTCCAGACCTTCGCCTGCTCGACGGCGGCCGTGACGGCCAGATGGTGATAACCGAACCCTCCCCGGCGCAGGTCTTGCTCCAGCGCGGCGAGCCGGGGGGCCACCTCCTCGGTGCTCGCGCCATAGAGCTCGATCATGAGGATGGCGGCGGGATCGCCCCGGAGGAAGGAGCGGAGCCGGCTCGCCTCGGGGTTGAGCCGGGTGCTATCGAGCACGTATTTGTCCACCACCTCGACCGCCGCGGGATGATGCCGCAGGATCAGCGGGGTCGCCGCCAGGGCCTCGAGCAAGGCGGCGAACTCGACGACGAGCGTCGCCCGGGCGCGGGGCAACTCCACCAGCCTCAGCCGGGCCTCGACCGTCACGCCCAGCGTCCCCTCCGAGCCGACGAACAGCCGGGCGAGGTCGAATTCCGATCGATCCGCCCCGGGGATGAACGCATCGAGGTTATACCCGCCGACGCGCCTGAGGATCTTCGGGAAGCGACGGCCGATCTCGTCGGCATGCTCGGCCGCCAGTCGGCGGACGGTCCGGTAGCACGCGCCTTCGAGATCTTCCTGGGCGCACCGGGCCGCGACCTCCGGCTCCGAGAGCGGCGTGAGGTCGACGACGCTGCCGTCGGACAGGACGACCTTCAATCCCAGCACGTGATCGATCGTCTTCCCATAGAGGACCGACCGGGCGCCCGACGAGTTATTGGCGATCATGCCGCCGATCGTCGCGCGGTTCGAGGTGGAGATATCCGGCGCGAACAGGAGGCCGTGTGGCTTGAGTGCCCGGTTCAGCTCGTCGAGGACGCAGCCCGGCTCGACGCGGGCCCATCGCTCGTCGGGGTTAATCTCGAGTACGCGGTCGAGGTACTTCGAGCAATCGAGAATCACGCCCGGCCCGATCGACTGGCCGGCCTGAGACGTCCCGCCACCCCGGGCGGTCAGCGGCACCCCGAACCGGGCGCAGACCCGGACCGCGGCGGCGACATCGGCCACGCTCCCCGGGAAGGCGACCAGCAGGGGCACAATCTGGTAGACGCTGGCATCCGTCGCGTAGAGCGCCCGCGTGAGGCGATCGTATCGGACGTCCCGCGTGCCGATGGCCTCGGCCAGCTCCCGATGGAGGCGCCGGCAGGTCCACCCGAGTCGCCTGCGAACGATCGATCACGGGCAATTCGACCGACTTTATCATATTTGGAATCCGAAATCCGGAATTTGCGATCTGGGGCTTGCGATCACGTCGCCATCCGCGACAGCCCTTCGCGGAGCCGATCGAGCCCGCGTTCGAGCGTCTCCCCGCCGGCGGCGAATGAGACACGCAAGGTCCCCTCGCCGCCCGGCCCGTACGCCGAGCCGTGGATCACGACGACGCCCGCGTCGCGCATCAAGGACCGCGAGACCTCCTCGGAAGGCTTCCCCAATCCGCGGACGTCCACCATCACGAACAGCCCTCCCTCGGGGACGAGCGGCTCCACGCCCGGGATCCGCGCAGCCGTTCGACGACGCGATCGCGACGATCCTGATACTCCCGGGCCATCCGACTCACGCAGTCCTGATCCGAGGAGAGCGCGCAGGCCGCCGCATCCTGGACGAACGTCGCCGGCCCTCGGCTCGACTGCTGCAAGACCAGGAGCATCGCCTTGATGATCGGCTCCGGCCCGGCGCAGTAGCCCACGCGCCAGCCGGTCATTGCATAAGTCTTCGAGAGACTGTTGATCACGACGGTGCGGGCCCGCGCATCGTCCGAGACCGAGGCCGGCGAGACGTGCCGGCGGCCGTCGTAGGCCAGCGACTCGTAGATCTCGTCGCTGAGGACCGGGCACTCGTGCTCCCGGGCGAACCCCATGACATCCTCGATCTCGTCCCGCGTCAGCACCGTGCCGACCGGGTTCCAGGGCGTATTGAGGAGGATGGGGGCCTTGTCGCGACTCTGTGCGGCTTCGAAACCACGACGATCGATGGTAAACCGGCCGTCGCGAACCACGGAGTGTACCGGCGTCGGCCGTCCGCCCCAGATCTCGATCGGCCCGGCATAGGCGTCATAGATGGGGTCGGGCAGCATCACGCCGCGGCCCGACTCCAACATGGCCCCCAGGGCGGCAAAGACCCCAAGCGTCGCCCCGTCGGTGATGAGGATCTCGCGGTCGGGGTCATAGGAGAGTCCCCGATCGCGCCCGAGCTTCTCGGCGACGGCCCGCCGCAGCGCCGGTTCTCCCCGGTTGTCCGGATAACCCGTGCGGCCGTCGCGCAGCGACCGCACCGCCGCCTCGACGATATGCGACGGAGTCGGCGTGTCGGGCTGCCCGCGCATCAGCGAGACGAGGTTCCGCCCCTCGGCCTCGAGCTGTCGTGCCTGTTGCAAGACCCGGTTGACGGCCGTCGGCCGCAGATGGGAGACGCGTTCCGCGAGAGAGATCTCGTTCATGACGGCAGTCCAGGCGACGCGACAAACGAATAGGTCCCAGCCTGCCACTCTACCATTTCCCGAACGACAGTTTGAGCGCTTCACGATTGGGCTGCATAGGGTCGGGGGACAAGCCCCCTCCTACAAGGACGTCTCCGGCCGGCCTCTCGTAGGAGCCGGCTCCGTCCGACGATCTTCGGTCCGAGCGTCATTCAAGGCCCGTCGAGTCGCTTGATCTCTTCGCGGAGGAATTCCATGACGCGGCTCTTGGCCTTGAAGACGGTCGCCCGGCTCATCCCGATCCGCTCCGCCACGGCGTCCCCGGAGAGCCCCTCGTAAGCCGTCAGCCGGAAGGCCTCCCACGTCTGGGGCTCGACGCGCGCCCGGGCGCGCGCAGGCCACCGCCACGATCTCCGCGTCGAACTGGTCCTTGAGGTGCTCGATCAGGTCGTCGCGCGCCTGGACGCTCCGGAGCTGGTCCAACACATCGTCGTCGCCGCTGCCGGAACACTGGCGCCTCCGATCCGCGAGGAAGTCGGCCAGGGCGTTGTGGGTCACCGTCCGCAGCCAGCCGCGGAAACTTCGGGACGGGTCGTACTGGAACGTCCGGAGCTTCTGGGCCAGGCGGAGCAGCACGTCCTGGGTCACATCTTCCGAGTCGGCCGCCTGCAATCCCCACTGCCGGCACCAACCGCGGATCCGGGAGCCGTACAGGCCGACGAACCGCGCCCAGGCCACCTGGTCGTTAGGGTTGAGGCCGACGCGGTCCAGCAGGGTGGCACTCGTAGGATCGATCGAATCGAGCTCCATCGAGATCTCCCATGAAGACGTCGCGCGATCGCTCCGACACGGATCTTCGAATCTCCCTCGGAGAACCCTCGCTTCCTAGCTCCGATGATAATCGGGAATCCTGCGTCGCAGCTATGACCTTGTTGTTGGAGCATGCATGCGCCGCGGTCGGCCGGGGAGCGACGGACCGAGAGATGACCGGTCGTGCGTGCCGCCCCCGTGGTTGATCCACTCGACCGGAATCCCTCCGGAAAAAAAATCCCGGTGGTCGAGTCGGATCCGCCTTCCGCGACGAGTATCGTCTGATGGCCAGGCGGCTCGTAATTGACAGGTTTCTGGTGGCCTTCGGTGAGGAGTGAGGAAATAGGAACCTTTTTCGTAATAGGCTGAGCTCGACTTCGGTCACAAGCTCTCCAAGCTCTCGAAGGCGAAGCTCGTCAGCCACAGTGGTTCCCAATACGTCGTCAAGGACGTGAAGTCCGACGCCAGGATCGCGCCGGGACAGAGCGTCACCTTCACTTTCAAGGGCAAGCCGGGCAATGCCTGGATGGGGCCGACGAACTTCGTCCTGAACGGCGTGCCCCTCGGCAGTCATGAGACTTCCGCCAGGATCAAGGTCGTCCAGGTCGAGCGGACTCGGTCGGAAAGAGTGTACCAAGAGCCCTAACGGGGCGAGATGTCGCCCCGTTGGGGCTCAGAAGGGGCCATCATCCGCCCTTGCGGAGGAACGCGATCAAGTCGGCCATGTCCTGCGGGCCGACGGTCTGTTCGAGCCCCTCGGGCATGAGGGATTGTCCGGTGGAGCGGAGCTGCTCGATCTCGGAGCGGAGCAGGGTGTCCTCGACCCCCTCGGCGCGTCGGAGCTTGACGGTGGTGGCGGTCTCCTCGGCGAGGAGCCCGGAGAGGGTCTGTCCTCGCCGTGTCGATGCGGCGAGGACGACGAAGTCGGGCTCGATATTCCGGTTGGGGTCGAGGATGTCGCTCAACAATGCGTCGGGTGCGCAGGCCCGCGATGCCGGAGAGGTCCGGCCCGACGCGATGCCCGCGTCCTTGATGCTGATGGCAAGTCTGGCAGTTCTTGACAAAGACGGCCTCGCCGCGCCGGGGGTCGCCCGGGAGCTTGAGCGCGTCCTGATAGCGGGCCAGCACGGCCGATCGCTCCGGCGGCGCGAACTTCGCCAGCACGGCCGAGGCGCGGGCCCGCAGCGCGGCGTCGGCGATCTGCTGGAGACCCTCGCGCGTCACGGCGTCGAGCTCGCCCGGGGCGATCACCTGCCGCTCGAGGGCACGGATGAGAGGCTCGGCCAGTGCGGGTGAGCCGGCCAGCGCCGCCAGGAGCTCTCGCCGCGTGGCCTGCGCAAGGCCCTCCCAGCGGTCGAGCACCGTGTCGGCCAGGGACGGCCTCCCGATCCGGGCGACGGCCCGCGCGGCGGCGGATTGGATCGCGCGCGGCCGGTCCGCGGCCAGCAAGCCGGGGATGATCGCTTCGGCCAGATCGGGCCGGCCACGCGCGAGCACGTCGAGGGCCCTGAGCCGCTCCGGGACCGGACCCTCCGAAGTCGCCGTCGCCGACGCCAGCGGCCACAGCGGGGCCAGCCGTTCGAGCGGACCTTTCAGCACGGGTGGCGGCGCGATCACCAGCTCGTGGAGCGGCACGCCGGAACGCTCCAACCCGTCGGCCAGCCCGGCGAGCAGGGTCATCGCGTCGGTCCCTTTGTCGCGACCCCGGTCGGCGATCATCCCGAGCAGTCCGGCACGATCCGCCTCGAGATCGCGGGCCCCGACGATCGCGGCGGCCTGGCTCAGGAGCTGAGAACGACCTTCCGATGGCGGGATCGCATCGCACAGCGGGATGAACGCGAGTGATGTCTCGGCCAATCCGCTGAGGATTGCGAGCCGCATCCAGTGGTCGGCCGCATCGCGGGCGGCGATCCGCCCAGGGCGGCCAGGGCGGGCGGGTCGAGGTTAGCAGCGCTGGCCCAGGAGGAAGGCCGCCTGAAGCCGGACCCGGATCGCGGGATCTTCCGACAACGCACACAGGATTTCCGTCGGAACCGGCCGGGCTACGGAATCGGCCTCGACGCGCAGGCGCAGTGCTCGCGCAGGACGGCGTGCGGGTCGGCGATCAGGCCGGCGAGCACGCTCGAATCCACGAGGCCGAGACTCTTCAGCGTCCAGAAGGCGTGGAGTCGAGCCAGGACATTCGGCGATTCCTTCAGCGTCGCGAGCAGCAGCGGCCCGCTCGAGGCTTGCCCCTTATCCTGGACCACCCGCTCGAATGTGCCCCGTTCGACCAGCAGCCGCTGCGCCGTCATGCGCCACCACGCGTTGCGGTTCCCGAGCATCGCGACGAGCAACCGCTCATCGGCCTTGCGGAGGTTCGGCCGTCGGCCGCCGGCCTCCGTCGCGGATTTCGGCCGGATCCGCCAGATCCTCCCGCGGTCGTGCCAGCGGCGGAAGTCGACCGATCCCCGCGCCGGCTCGGGCACGAACTGGGGATGCTCGACCAGCTCACGGTACATGTCCACGACATAGAGCGCACCGTCCGGGCCATTGGCCAGGTTGACCGGCCGGAACGCCGGATCCGACGACGCCAGGAACTCGCGGCCCTGTTCGACCCGGCGAGCGATGAAGGTCACGCCGGCCGGCTCGAGCACGCGCCGATGGACCAGGTTGCTCAGCGGCTCGCAGATGAAGGCGTTGCCATGGTACTCGGCCGGCAAGAGGCCCCCACGCTCGATCACCGGCCCGCAACTGGCGTTGAAGAACGAGACCGACTCGCGATTGAACCGAGCCTGCGCCGGGCTGATCCCGAAGATCCGGCCGCCGTCGGCCGGGTCGAGGATCTCCGCGACCGAGGAGGTTTCCGCCAGGTAGGGGTTGCGGTCCAGCGCCTGCTGCTCGAGCACGACGTGGCGAATCGGGATCGTGTTCCACGACGGGAACCGGTCTCCCCAGTCGCCATGAGGCAAGCCGAACTGGCTGAACCCGGCGATCGGCTCGACATCGAAGACCTTCGGCGTGCGAGCGTCCGATCCGAACGCCGCCAGGTAGGAGAACCGCAGGTCGCGGCGGCGGATCGAGACTGTCGGCTCTAGGGCCGGATCCGGCACGGTCTTCGGCAGGCCGATCTCGCCGTCGCTCCGGCCGTTGGCGACGTAGATCCTGTTGTCCAGGCCCCACGTGAGCCCATTGACCCGGAGCTGCGTGTTCCCTTCGCCGAAGCCGGTCAGCACCACGCGACGCTCCTCGGCCCGGCCGTCTCCGTCATTGTCCCGCAGGAACCAGATGTCCGGCGCCGCGGTCACGAGCACGCCGCCGTAGCAAGGCAAGACCCCATTCGGGAACGGCAGCCCGTCGGCGAAGACGGTCGCGCGCTCGTAACGGCCGTCGCCGTCGCGGTCCTCCAGCATCCGGATCCGGCCCGAGGTCGTCGCGCTCGGATAGTCGAGCATCTCGGCGACGAACAGCCGCCCCTCCTCGTCCCAGGCGATCGCTACCGGGCTTGCCACCTCCGGCTCGGCGGCGACCAGCTCGATCGTCAGCTCCGGGTCGGCCAGCACGAACGCGGCCTGTTCCTCGCGCGGCGGGCGCGGGGCCTGGGCCCGGGCCGCCATCGGGTAGACCAGGAAGAGCAGCACCATCCCACGAAGGATGCGACCGGGGCGATGATTCATGGGTGCACCGGATTACCAATTCAGGTCAGAATTCGGGATCGATCACCCTGGCGACGGCCTTGCTCGGCTTCGGTGCGTTCCAGAGTAACAGCGAGCGCCAGGAAGCCGATCATCGGCATCAGCCCGGCCAGGAAGGTGACCTCGGAATACGAATGCGTCCGATCCAGCCATCGGCCGATCGGCTCCTGGACGAGGGCCGTCGCGGTCCAGGTGAGGAAGCTCAACGTCCCGGTGACCCGTCCCATCCGGCTCACCGACAGTTCCTGGGTGAAAGAATAATAGACGGGGAACTGGCCGAGCGAGCCGAACCCGATGACGAGCAAGACGCCCAGGAACAGCCACGCCGGCGGGCAGGTACGCCGCCAGCACGCTCAGGCCGGTCAGGAGCGCGCAGGCCAGGAAGGTCGTCATCCTCGCCCCGTGGACCGAGAATCCCCGGCCCGCCAGCCACTTGACCAGGAACCCGATCGCCAGGCAACCGACATCCGCCGCCAGGTAGTATGCGATCGAGAAGTACTGGACCTCTTGCTGGCTATAGCCGTATTGCTCCCGGAGCATCCCCGGCATCCAGGCCCGGAAATACTGCCAGCACCAGTTGATCATGATCACCACGACCCCCAGGGCCAGCAACCGTCGGACGAAGGTCCAGCGTCGCGCCGTGAGGTCCCCGGCGAAGAGGTCGTCTTGCGTCGCCGCCTTCAGTCCGTCGTCCTCGGGGCCCGACTCCGGCGCGTTCGGCTTGACCTCCAGGTCCTTCGACCGGATCACGGCCAGCCAGCCGACGACCCAGAACACGCCGATCGCGCCGATGACGCGGAATGGCAGCCGCCAGCTCTCGTGCGCGTCGGTGCTGACCAGCATCAACACGACGATCGGCGTCGCCAGCGCACCCAGTGAGGCCCCGCTCTGCAAGATGCTGTTGCCCAGCGGACGATCGCGTCGCGAGAGCAATCTCTGCGAGGTTACCAGCGCACACGGCCAGTGCCCGGCCTCGAAGAATCCGAGCAGCAACCGGCAGACGAGCAACTGCCAGTAATTCGTGACCCAGCCCGTCGCGAAGCCGACGCCCGACCAGCCCAGCAAGACGATCGGATAGAACCATCGCGGGCTGATCCGGTCGGCGATGAGTCCGGTGACGATCCCGCCCACCGCGAACGCCAGGCCGAACCCCAGCTCGAGCCGGCCGTAATCCGTGTTGTTCAGGTTCAGCGCGGCGAGGATCTCGGTCTTCTGCTGCGACAGCGCCTGGCGGTCCATGTACATCAGCATGGTCGCCAGCAAGAGCAGGCCGCAGATGCCCCAGGCGCGGAGGCCGGCCCGCCGCTCGTCGATCGTCGCTGCCGTGCTCGAGTCCATGTCCATGTCAACCATCCCAGGAACGGCCATCCCAGCCGATCACCCGCTCCAAGAAGGTGACGACGTCGTGGGAGAAGATGCGGAAGAGCGCCTGACCCTTCTCGGCGGTGGCGCGGCGAGGGTCGCCGATGTGCCCGACGGCGCTCCGCTCCCGCGTGATCCAGCCGCGCGAGGCCGGCTCGAACGAGGCATTCTGCGGCACCGGCTCGATCGCTCCCAACTCGCCGACGAGGTGGGGCGCCAGGTGGAGGATCATCGAGGTCTCCCACTCGCAGGCGTGCCCCATTTGATCCTGGACGATCGTCGGATCGACCTGGTTGGGCTTGCCGCCCAGGAGCCAGTAAGTCGCCGCCAGCAGGAGCAAATCGTCCCGCTTCCGGTAGCGCTGACGGGCCTCGAAGACCGCCTGGCTCGCCGGCACGATGTTGCCCCCGTGGCCGTTGAGCAGCACGATCCGGCGGAAGCCGTGGGTGACAAGGTTATCGATCAGGTCGCCCAGCAAATCGAGGTACGTCCGGGGCGCGGCCGAGAGCGTCCCGGCGAAGTCCATGTGATGGTGCGAATTGCCCAGCCAGAGCAGGGGGGTCCAGATAATCCGGTCGCCCAATGCCTCGGAGGCGCGCCGGACGACCTCGCCCAGCAGCATGCTGTCGGTGAACACGGGCAGATGCCGCCCGTGCTGCTCGACGGCCGCGATCGGCACCACGACCGGCACGTCCTTCGAGGCCCCGGCCACCGCCGGCCAGCTCATCTCCTGGAGTTGCAAGGCGCCTTTCCTCCCCGTCTCATCGGTGCTCGACTCATGGCGAATCCGTGTCCCGATACGCCGATCGGAACCGAACACCAGTGTAGTCGTGCCGGCGCCGTTCACAACCCCGTTGCGGCGGGAAGAGTCGGACACAATCCACCATCTCCGCCGTCCTCAAGCGGAGTCGGTCGCTCACCAAGGAGCAGGTGGTCAAGCTCGCCCGGTTCTTCCGTGTTTCTCCGGCCGCATTCCTACCAGCTTGACGGTCGGTGCCTTTCAGCCACCAGGTTATTCCGGATCTATTAAGGAAGTGGGGCTGCCGTTCGGAGCGGTAATGGGAGGCCGCGTGGTGATGACCGGCCTTGGTCTCCTCCTCCTGAGATTGGTCGCGCGGGGTGGCAGGATCAGCGTCCCGAAGACACCGACGATGCCGTAGATCACCAGCCAATCGATCCAAGTCAACCCCGAGACGAACAAGGGAATGACGAGGACAGCCGCAAGGCCGCCCGACCACGGCCAGGGCACCCACGCGAAGTTGATCGCCAGCGTGAACGTGACACCCATGAACGTGGACATATTGTACTGCCTGCGGAGACGGATCATCGGATCGCCTCAACCTTCCACGTGATCCTCGCTCTTGTGACAGCCCAGGTCGCCGCCGGAGAGCCGCTCGATGATGACGTCGGCGGCCTCGATCTCGATGCCGAGCCATCGGCGGTTCTTCCGCTCGCAGACGGCGAAGGTCGTCCCGCTGCCGCCGAACGGGTCGAGCACGACCTCGCCCTCGACCGTGCTCATCTCGACCACGCGGTCGAGGATCTTCGTCGAGAGGGCATTCGCCTTGCGCCGGGACGACTTGAACTTCCCGTGACGCACCGGCGGGACGTCGGTCCAGACATCCATCAGGTTGACGCCCAGGTCGTTCATCGCGTCGCGATGGCCGCCGTAATCCTTGATCTCGCCGCCGCAATGGCGACAGGTCTCGATCGGCGTGCGGATCTTCCGGAACGTCTTCGGCTTCCCCTTGGTGTAGTAGAGCAGGCTGTAATGCGCCGGATAGAGCCGCCCTCGGATCGGCAGGCCGAACTTGATGCTGACCGTGATCCAGTGGCGGAATTGCATGCCGATCGCGTTCAGATGATGTCCCAGCTCGATGTTCCAGCGCGGGATGTTATAGAGGAAGAACGCGCCACCCGGCTTCAGGATGCGACAGCACTCGTCGATCCATTTGTGGCACCATTCCAGGTACTCGGCCTCCGTACGCAGGTCGTTGACGGCCACGCCGTACTCCTTGCCGAGATTGAACGGCGGGTCGGCGAAGACCGTGTCGACGCACGCGTCGCGGAAGCGCGGCAGTATCGCCGTGCAATCGCCCTGGAAGAGGGCGCCGAGATCGGTCGCGAAGATCGGGGGCGGATCGCCGTCGATCCGGAACGGCGAGAGGTCGAAAGTGCCTCGAGGCTCGAGCACGCTACGGTCGGTCATCGCGCGGTCCTGGGGATCGGGGATCTTCTTTGTAGGCCGGTCCTGTCCCGGGGCATCAACTCAGATCATCGAACGGGATCTTGGCCTTCGGGCACCAGCCGAACAGGGCGAGCTTCTCCTCCCGCTCGAGGTCCGGCCAGCGACGGACGGCATCGTGGGCCTGATCCCAGATGGTATCGGCCAGCTCGCGAAATCGCCGCGCCGCCTCTGCCGTCTTCCCCTCGAGCATGAGGGCGTCGATCTCCGCGACCCGCGTCGCCGCCTCGCGCACCTGGGGGAGATCGGGCAAGTCATGACCCGGCCCGAGCGCAGGGATTTCAGGTGTTGCCTGGCCAGCTCGGTGCCGCATTGTTCGATGAACTTGTGGAGTTCTCCCGGAAATACGCTCGTCCAGACGTGGCCGCATGATGTGCAGCAGAGGAATTGACCGCGCAGGGGCACGCCCGGTCTCGCCGGGAAGAGTCGGGTCCCGGGCGGGAGAAATAGAATACGCCGGGCGATTGGTAGGCCGGGATGCTACCACCAGCCAGGACCGACGAAGCATCGCAATTCGGACAGCGCCGGGTTTCCATGGCAATGACCTCGACCGCTCATCGGCCCGACCGACTCCCGCGCCGGTCGTCAGGAGGCCGTGGGCATCAGATAATGGTGGAACCACTCCCGGGCCATCCGGGCGACTTCATCGAGGGCGCCGGGCTCGGGGAAGAGATGGGTGGCACCGGGGACGATGTCGATCTGCGCCGGGCAGGTAAGCTGCTCGAACGCCTGGCGGTTCAGCTCCAGGACGACCTCGTCGCCGCCGCCGACGATCAGCAGGGTGGGCGTGGCCACGCGCGACAGCGCGTCGCCGGCCAGGTCGGGCCGGCCGCCGCGCGAGACGATCGCGCCGACCGAATCGGGCGCCCGGGCCGCCGCCAACAGCGCCGCGCCGGCCCCGGTGCTGGCGCCGAAATAGCCCAGCCGGAGCCCCTTCGTCTCCGGCTGATCCGCTATCCAATCGGCCGCCGCCTGCAATCGTCCGGCCAGCATCTCGATGTCAAAGACCTTGGCGCGATCGTCGGCCTCGTCGGGCTCGAGCAGGTCCAGGAGGAGCGTCCCCAGGCCGGCCTCCTCCAGGACCGTCGCGACGTACTGGTTGCGCGGGCTGTGCCGGCCGCTCCCGCTGCCGTGCGCGAAGACGACCGCGGCGAAAGCCCCGTGGGGCAGCCTCAAGGTCCCGCGGAGCGTCGCATCCGTCGCGGGGATCGCTACCTCTCGCTCGAGGACGCTCGGTTCGCCGGCACCGCTCATGATGATCCCTCCTCGCGACCCGCGATCGCCCCGGCGGCGCGGGCCAGCAGCTCGCTGACCTCATCGTCGCCGGTCTGGCTGAAGTCATCGTACCACATCCCGACGGCCCGGAACCGCTCGGGGGTCACGGCGCAGATGACCTCGTCGGCGATCGGCCGGAGCTCGGCACAGGTCGAACGGGGCGCCGATCGGCACGGCGACGACGATCCGCGCCGGGTGCAGCCGCTTCACGGCCGTCACTGCCGCCCGCATGGTCGAGCCGGTGGCCAACCCGTCGTCGACCAGGATCGCGATCCGGCCCCGCACGTCGATCGGCGATCGGTCGCCGCGGTAGGCCCGCTCGCGACGCGCCAGCTCCTGGCGCTCGCCGTCGATCGTGTCCGCGATCACCTCATCGGTGACCTTCATCACCTTGAGCACCTCGTCGTTCATCACCACGACGTCCCCCGAGGCGATCGCGCCCATGGCCAGCTCCTCGTGGCCCGGCGCGCCGAGCTTGCGCACGAGGAAGACGTCGAGCGGCACGTGCAGCGCCGTAGCGACCTCGTAAGCCACGGGGACCCCGCCGCGCGGCAGCGCCAGGACGATCACGTCGTCGCGCCCGGCATAGGCCGAGAGCTTCCCGGCCAGCACCCTGCCGGCCGCGGCGCGATCCGCAAAAGGCTTCGCCA
Organism: uncultured Planctomycetota bacterium; assembly: GCA_963777695.1. Classification (GTDB taxonomy): domain Bacteria; phylum Planctomycetota; class Planctomycetia; order Isosphaerales; family Isosphaeraceae; genus CAVZRC01. The sequence continues at coordinate 901,705 of CAVZRC010000004.1, read as the reverse complement.
TCAACGCCGTCCTCCGACTGGCACGCGGCGGCCATCCATCAACGAAAACGCCCCGCCCGTGCCGGCGTCCCTCGACGCCGCACAGGGGGGCTACCGTAGCCGCTGGCTCGCCGCCCGATCGCGAGCGGCTCCTGATCCCAGGTTAGATCGATCGCGCCGCGGGCGTCAAGGACGTTTCCGATCCCGCGCACTCACGACCGTTTCGCCCCGGCTTTTCGCGCCCGGCTTCCGGGGCCCGGCGCGATCGGGCTTCGACGGCCCGGATGGTTTCTCCTCCTTGGGCGGAGCGGGATCCGCCTCGGCGGCCGCGGCGGTCTCCGCCTCCACCTGCCGCCAGAACTCGTCGTGGGGGATGCCCTTGCCTTCGCGAATTCGCTGTCTGGACTCTTCGAGAATCGCTCGCAGCCGCTTGGAATGGCCGAGTATCAGCCGCTCGATCTCATCCTCGTCTTCAGTGCCCAGGATGACAGCGACGGGGCGGCCGTTTCGTGTCACGACGACGGCCCCATCTTCGCTATCTTTCAGATACTCGCTGAAGTGTGCCTTGATGTCCGCGACGGATGCGATCTTCATAGCTCTGCTTCCTCCCCACCGATGAACAAGCGGTTTTTCTCTTTTATGCCTATGGCCAAGATCACGACCTCGTGGTTCTCCGTGTCGATCTCGTAGAACACCCTGAATCGGTTGTCTGGACCGAATCGAAGCTCCCAACCTGCATCGGCGGGAGCAGGACGCTCCAGCGGCTTTCGGTTCCGAGTCTCGCTGTCTGGTTCGAATCGCAACTGCTCTTGGATCTTCTCGTCAATCAGGCTGTGGTATTTCGACTCGATCGCGCGGAGATGATCCTTGACCTCTGGATCGAAGATCAATGTGAATGCTTTCCGTCGCACCATGATGACCTGAATCCTAGTCCCAATTCGGTACTAAGTCAAGCTTGGTCGAAATCGCGAACGAGCCGTTGCCGGGGCTCTCCGGCCTAACTGAATGTGGTCCCGATGAGCTGCGGGCCTTACCCTACGCCCCTGAGAGGATCATCAGCAGGGCATCGTGGTCGATCGGCTTGACGAGGTGATGGTCGAAGCCGACGACCCGGCCGCGGGCGACGTCTTCGTCCTGCCCGTAGCCCGAGACGGCCACGATCACCGCGTGGCGGCAGCTCTCCACCTGGCGGAGCCGACGCGCCACCTCGTAGCCGTCCATCTCCGGCAGGCCGATGTCGAGGAGGACGAATTCGGGCCCGCGGTCCCGGGCGATCGCCAGGGCCTCCCGGCCGTTGTGTGCCGTCCAGACCTCGTGGCCCAGCAACTCCAGCAGCCGGGCGATGCCCCGGGCCGTGTTAACGTTGTCCTCGACCACGAGGATCCGCGACGATCGCCGCGCGGGCGGTCCCTCGGGCGTCCGCGGGGTGGGCTCGACGCCGGCGGGCCGCCTCGCCGCCGGGAGCCGGACCGTGAACTCGCATCCCTTGCCCAGCCCCTCGCTCCGGCCCGTGACGCTGCCGCCGTGGAGCAGGACGAGCTTCTTCACGACCGTCAGGCCGATACCCAGCCCGCCCTCGGACCGGGCCAGCGACCGGTCTCCCTGCGCGAACAGCTCGAACATCTCCGGCAGCTTCTTTGGGATGATCCCCATCCCCCGGTCGCGGAGCGTGATGACGACCTCCTCGCCCTGCCGCGCCGCGATGAGCCAGACCCGGCCGCCGTTCTCGCTGTACTTCGCCGCGTTGTTCAGGAGGTTGACCACCACCTGTTCCAGTCGCGTCGGGTCGGCGTTGACCCACAGCTCGCCCCGGTCGATCTCCAGATCGAGCGTATGCTGCCGCGCCTCGATGAGCGGCCGGACGGTCTCGACGGCGCTCTCGAGGACCGGGGTCGCTTCGAGGACCCGCCGGCGCAGCTCGATCTTGCCGCGGGTGATCCGCGAGACATCAAGCAGGTCGTCGATCAGCCGCGTGAGGTGGCGGATCTGCCGGCTGATGACCTCCATGCTCCAATCGATATGCTCCTGGAGCCCGGAGAGGGTCGACAGCGAGACGGCGTTGCCGATGGCCGCCAGCGGATTCCTCAGCTCGTGCGCCAGCATGGCGAGGAATTCGTCCTTCCTCTTGTCGGTCTCGCGCAGCTCGTGACAGAGCCGTTCCCGTTCCTGGTCGGCGGCGCGGTTGACCGATACGTCGTGGAACACCAGGACCACGCCCCGGATCGTCCCCGTGTCGTCGTCCTTGATGGGTGCCGCCGTGTCCTCGATCGGCAGGACCGAACCATCTCGGGCCGTCAGCACCGTGTGGTTCGCCAGGCCGACGACCACCCCCTCGCGGAGCACCTTCTCCACCGGGCTCTCGACGGGTAGCCCCGTCTCCTCGTTGGTGATCCCGAAGATCGTGCCGAGCGGGTTGCCCCGGGCCTCGGCCATTGTCCAGCCCGTGAGCCGCTCGGCCGTCGGGTTCATGAAACTCACATTGCCGGCCTCGTCGGTCGCGATGACGGCGTCGCCGATGCTCGCGAGCGTCGTCGAGAACCATCGGGCACTCCTCTTCAGCTCTTTGCGACTCCGCTCGCCCACGTGATGGACGCCGAAGAGCAGGGCCAGGGCGGCGACCGAGGCGAACGTGAACGTGAAGGTCGTCCGGGCGATCGCCCCTCGCAAGCCGGCCTGCCGCGCCTCGCGGATCGCATCCTCCCAGGCCCTCATCTTGCCGATCCGATCGCGCAGGTCTTCCATGAGCGTCCGCCCCCGATCGGACCGGACCCTGGCCAGGGCGGCCTCGGGCCCGCGCTCCTTGCGGAGCCCGATCGTCTCCTTCAACTCGGCGAACTTGTTGGCGACGGCCCCCTCGACGCTCCGGATGTGGTCCTGTCGGATGCCGTTACTGGCCGCGACCTCCCTCAGGCGGGCGACCGACGCATCGACCGACGAGGCGGCCTGGTTGTATGGTTCGAGATATCGCTCGTCGCCCGTCAGCAGATACCCGCGTTGACCGGTCTCGGCGTCCCGAAGGTTCGACAGCACCGCCTCCAGTCCGACGATGACCTCATGAGTCTGGTGCACCGCGTCGGAATCCGCGGCGATGGCCTGGAGGTTCCAGAACGTGACGATGGCGTTGATCACCAGGAGGCCGAAGGCCAGGGCATATCCGGCCAGCAGCCGCCGCGATGATGGCCACCTCGTGACCCCGGGGTTCATTGGCGGTTCTCCACGGATCCGGACGCGGCCTGCGGCCGCTCCCCATTAATCATTGATGAAGCCGACATGCAATCCGCAATCCAGTCTAACATCCCCGTCGCCCGACGTGATATCCGCGGTTGCCGCGTAGGATCTCAAGTGCAGGGCCAGCGAGGGCCCCGCCCCGAATAGGGAGGGCATCCGCGAGCAACGACTGTGCCATGATTTTACGCCCTTCCGACGATAGTGAATGAAATTCAGTTGTGTACGTTCGATCGTCGAGACTCTTGCTGCTGCGGGGCCGAGCCATCATGCCCGGATTTCCTCGTCGCCCTCTTGCATTCTTTGACGATCATCGCTATGTTAAGCGTTTCGTCGGATTCTCACCGTCGTGCACCAGGGACTAAAGGCGCAAGATTCTCAAAACCGCACCTTGTCATTCAGGGGGTGGTTTGGTAAACTTTGGTTGTCGATGCAAGCCTCGGTGAGAAGCCGAGATGTCAGTCTGGTGAAGCTGGTCCCGGTGGAGGCCACCACCCTTCCACCGGGACCAGTCTTATCCCGATCGCCGGGCCTCACACCCCGAGTGGAATCAGGGTTTCGACGGGTCGAATGCGGCGTTCGGTGTTGGCATCCGGGCGGCGACTGACGCACGCCATTCGCCGAGCAGATTGCCGAGTCTACCCAGTTCGCCAGGATCCTCGATGGCGAGGTCGTGCCGTTCGCCGGGGTCACGGCGCAGGTCGTACAACTCCTGGCGTCCATCCTCATAGTGCTCGATCAACTTGAGATCGCCCTGGCGGACCGCGCCGCCCGGCCTGCCCCCTTGATTGCTATAGTGCGGGTAGTGCCAGAAGAGGGCGTCTCGCTTGAGGCCGCCTCCCTGCCTGAGCAGGGGGACCAGGCTCTCGCCGTCGATGACCCGAGCCGGATCGGGCTTTACCCCGGCGATCTCGAGTACCGTCGGGTAGAGATCCTGGCCGCCGACCGGCACCGCGCAGGCCGAGTCGGCCGCGGTCACGCCCGGCCATCGGATGATCAGCGGCACCCGGATGCCGCCCTCATAAAGATGGCCCTTGCCCGCCCGGAGCGGGGCGTTCGACGTTGCCGGCGTGTTCGGGCCCTCCTTGACCGATAGCCCGCCGTTATCGGCGGTGAAGACGATGAGCGTTCGGTCGGCGATCGCCAGCTCGTCGAGCGTCGCGAGAATCCGGCCCACGCCCTCATCCAGGCTCTCGAGCATCGCCGCATAGATCGGGTTCGATTGCGACGATCGGCTCGCGTCTCCGGCTTGGAACCGGGCCGTCGTCCCCGGCTTGGCCTGGAGCGGGATGTGGACGGCGTAGTGGGGCAGGTAGGCGAAGAAGGCGCGGTCGCGGTTCCGTCGGATGAAGGCCACAGCCTCGTCGGTGAGGCGATCGGTCAGGTATTCGTCCGCCGATCGGGCGGTCATCGTCGGCGTCTTGAAGCCGAAGTAACCGCCCGGGGGCGAGCCGGTCTCGGTGCCGCCGACGTTGACGTCGAAGCCCTGATGCTCGGGCCAGAACGGCGGTCCGCCCAGGTGCCACTTACCGATGCTGGCCGTGGCGTAATCCGAGGCTTTCAGCGCCTCGGCCATCGTGAATTCCTCGAGGGGGAGTTGCTGGCGGAACGCGGGTCGCAGCAACCGTTGCGACGGCCGATCGGGCCGTCCCGGCAGCCAGTCGGTGAGTTGTAGGCGGGCCGGGTACTTCCCGGTCATGATGGCGGCCCGGGACGGCGAGCAGACCGGGCAGGCGGCGTAGGCGTCGCTGAACCGCATCCCGGTCCGCGCCAGCCGATCCAGGTTCGGCGTCCGGTGGAACGTGCTGCCGTAGCAGCCGAGGTCCGCCCAGCCCAGGTCGTCGGCGACGATGACCACGACGTTCGGCCTCGGGGCCTCCGCGGCCGTGGAGGATGGGCCGATCACCGTCAGGCCCGCGAGCGTGAGGAATGAGCAAAGAGTGCGACATTCGTGATCCCTACCCGGCGAGCCGGTCCTGAAGCCCCGAGCGAGCACAGTCCAGACGACATTATGAAGACTCCGGGCGCGACCCGACCAGCCCGGGGCGAGGTCGCCGCATGAAGACTCCAGGTGCGACTCGACCAGCCCGAGCGAGGTCGCCGCGTGTGACCACGGTCGTGAGACCGTGGTTCGGACGGGACGAAGTCCTCCAACCTCGGGCGTCAGCCCGATCCGGGCGCGGATCGCACTCGCGTGCGAAGTCGAAGCTCCCCCGACCGGACCACGGCCTCACGATCGTAGACCTTAGGAAAGAGCAACCTCACTTGTTAATATCGGCTGCCAAATTCTCGCGAGTTAGAAAGCATCCCGCCTCGCGTTCCCGCGCCCGGGAAAGGGATTCCCGGGCGTTCCTGGAAAATGCGCCGAATCGCAAAGCCCATCGGCCGGCCGCCCGACGATACCTGCCGATCTCCCCGGCCAGGGTCCGGACCGCACCCAGGAGCCAATCGCCCAACGACTTACAAGCTCGGGCCGGCGGATCCTCCGACGTGCGTATGAGGACCCTCGGCGCCACCTCGATCGTGCGGCCGAATATCGGCTACGTCGGCGCCATGCTTGACTACCACCCGGCAGCGGCTAGCATATTCCTCGTCGATGCCCTGCTTTCGAGCCAGCGAAAGGCCCGAGAGTGATGGCGACGGAATTGCCGAATTCTGATGCGGCGTGGCTTGAGAGTGGTCCAATTATTGCAGGCGTAGGGGCCGGCGCGATGCGGCCTCGATGAAAGATGCCGGGGCGCGACAAGGGCGTATCGAGCGGAGAGCGTGATCGTGCAGATCTTCCATCCCAGTGCCAACACCCTGTCGCGGCTGACGATCTTCGGGTCGTTCGTGCTGCTGCTGGGCCCCGTGGCCGTCTCGTACCTGGTCCTGCGATCGCCTTACCAGACCAAGGTCGGCGTGATCCGGTCGCAGCCCGTCCCGTTCTCGCACGAGCATCACGTGAGGGGCCTCGGGATCGATTGCCGGTACTGCCACACATCGGTCGAGACCTCGGCATTCGCGGGACTGCCGCCGACGCACACATGTATGACGTGCCACTCGCAGATCTGGACGGGGGCCGAGATGCTGGAACCAATCCGTGCCAGCCTGGCAAAAAATCAGCCCATCGAGTGGGCACGGGTGCACAATATTCCCGATTTCGTCTACTTCAATCACAGCGTCCACGTGAACAAGGGCGTGGGCTGCGCGAGCTGTCATGGCCGGGTTGACCAGATGCCCATCATGTGGAAGGCCGAGCCCATGACGATGGAATGGTGCCTGAACTGCCATCGCAACCCCGAGCTGCACCTCCGCGAGCAGAAGGACATCTTCAAGATGGACTATGCCCCCTCTCAACAGCAACAGCTCGAGCTCGGACGCGACCTGGTGAAGCGTAATCATATTCCCGTGGATCGGCTGATGAACTGCTCGGTGTGCCATCGATGAACCAAGAACCCCCCCGTGATCCGATGCGTCCCGTCGCCACCCCCGGCCCGGTCGAGCTGCCGATCCTGTCGAGCAGCCCGGTCTTCTGGCGGAGCCTGGGCGAATTGTCCGATGCCGTCGGTGGCTCCGACGCGCACGCCCGGGGCGGCGAGGTCGATTCGTACCAGAATCTGGCCGAGCTGACGGAGCTGGGCGCCGACCCGTCCAGCCGCCGCGACTTCCTCCGGCTGATGGCGGCGTCGACGGCCCTGGCCGGCCTGAGCGGCTGCGCCATCCAGCCGTCCGAGAACATCGTGCCGTACGTCGAGCAGCCCGAGCTGATCGTACCGGGCAAGCCGCTGTTCTTCACCACGGCGATCCCGATGGACGGGTTCGCCTGCGGCGTCCTGGTCGAGAGCAACATGGGGCGGCCGACCAAGATCGAGGGCAACCCCGACCACCCGGCCAGCCTGGGCGCGACCGACGCGTTCGGCCAGGCGGCGATCCTCTCGTTCTACGACCCGGACCGGTCGCAGGTGGTCACTCACGAGGGGCGCGTCGAGACCTGGGAGCACGCCGAGGCGCTCCTGCTCGGGGTCCGCGAATCGGCGCGGCGGTCGAAGGGGGCGGGGCTGCACATCCTCACCCCGCCGGTCGCCTCGCCCACGCTGGCCGACCAGCTCCGCCGGCTCTTCGAGCAGTTCCCCGAGGCGAAGTGGCATGCCTACGAGCCGGTCTCCCGCGAGGCCGCGCATGCCGGGTGCCGGCTGGCGTTCGGCGAAGACCTGGATCCGGTCTACCACCTCGACAAGGCCGACGTGATCGTCTCGCTCGACGCCGACTTCCTCGGGTGGGGCCCGGGCCGGCTCAAGGACGCGCGGGCCTTCGCCGCCCGTCGCGAGACCGAGAAGGACACGCGGTCCTACATCTCGGGCCACGCCGAGCCGGACACCACGCCCGCGTCGGCGACGATGAATCGGCTCTACGCGATCGAGCCCACGCCGACGATCACCGGCGCCTCCGCCGACCACCGGCTGCCCCTGGCCGCCCGGGACATCGCCACGGTGGCGCGGGCCATCGCCGGCGCGATCGGCGTCGGGGGATCGTCGGTACCGGTCGAGAACACGCTCACGGATCACCTGGTCCCGCACGTCGAGTGGGTCGCCGCCATGGCCCGCGACCTCAAGGCCGCCGGTGCCAGGGGACTGGTCATCGTCGGCGACGCCCAGCCGCCCGAGGTCCACGCGATCGCCCACCTGATCAACCAGGCCCTCGGCGCCATCGGCCAGACCGTCGCGTTCCTCGAGCCGAGTCGACGCCGGGCCGGCCGACCACGCCGGCTCGATGCGCGAGTTGAAGGACGCCGTCAATGCCGGCAGGGTCGACACGCTGATCATCCTCGGCGGCAATCCGGCCTATGACGCCCCGTCGGACCTGGAATTCACCAACCTGCTGCTCTCCAAGCGGGTCGGGCTCCAGATCCACCTCGGCTTGTACGACGACGAGACGGCGCGGCTCTGCCAGTGGCACATCCCCGAGGCCCACCTCCTGGAGTCCTGGGGCGACTTGAGGGCGTTCGACGGGACCGCGACGATCCAGCAGCCGCTCATCGCGCCGCTCTACGGCGGCAAGACGGCGATCGAGGTCCTGGCGCTACTGCTGGGCGAGCCCGGCCGCACCGGCCTGGAGCTGGTCCGCGACTACTGGCGTCGCCAGAACCTCCCGGGCGACTTCGAGGCGACCTGGCGGCAGGCGCTGCGCAAGGGGGTGATCGCCGGCACGGCCCGGAAGCCCAAGGCCGTGACGCCGAAGCTCAAGGATGTCCCCCCCGCGGCGAAGGCGACGTATTCCGGCCTGGAGCTGGTCTTCCGGCCCGACCCGGCCGTCTGGGATGGCCGATTCGCCAACAATGCCTGGCTCCAGGAATTGCCCCGGCCGCTCACCCGCCTGACCTGGGACAACGCCGCGCTGATCAGCCCCGCCCTGGCGAAGTCGCTCGGAATCGAGGAGACCGAGCAGGGGAGCGGGACCATCGAGCTCCGCTATGGCGGCAAGCAGATGGAACTGCCAGCCTATATCATGCATGGCCAGGCCGAGCGATCGGTCACCATCACGCTGGGATACGGCCGCCGGCATGCCGGCCGGGTCGGCGACGCGGTCGGCATCGACGTCTATCCGCTCCGCACCGCCGCCGCGCCCTGGTTCGGGTCCGGGTTGGAGATCGCCAAGACGTCGCGGCCCTATCGCCTGGCGGCCACCCAGCATCACCACCGGCTGGACGGCCGCGACCTCCTCCGGGTCGGCACCCTCGACACCTACCGCAAGGATCCCGACTTCGCCCAGGTGCATGAGCAAGACCGCGAGCGCGGGCCGAGCCTGATCGATGAGCCCGAGCCGCAGAAGGAGCACGAGGCCGGCGAGGGCAACGCCTGGGGTATGGTGGTCAACCTCAACGCCTGCATCGGCTGCGGCGCCTGCGTCACCGCCTGCCAGAGCGAGAACAACATCCCGGTCGTCGGCCGCGACCAGGTGCTGGCCTCGCGCGAGATGCACTGGATCCGCATCGACCGTTACTTCGAGGGCACCGAGGAAGACAACCCGCCGATCGACTTCCAGCCGCTGGCGTGCGTCCACTGCGAGAAGGCGCCCTGCGAGCTCGTCTGCCCGGTCGGCGCGACAGTCCACAGCGCCGAGGGGACCAACGACATGGTCTACAACCGTTGCGTCGGCACGCGATACTGCTCGAACAATTGCCCGTACAAGGTCCGCCGGTTCAATTTCTTCCAGTATTCCGACGAGTCCACGCCCAGCCTGAAGCTGATGCGGAACCCCGAGGTGACCGTCCGCCCGCGCGGGGTGATGGAGAAGTGCACGTACTGCACCCAGCGGATCAGCCGGGCGCGGATCGCGGCCGACATCGCGAATCGTCCCGTCGGCGGCGACGAGGTCGTGACGGCCTGCCAGGGCGCCTGCCCGACGCGTGCGATCGTCTTCGGCAACATCAATGACAAGGAGAGCGCGGTGTCGAAGGCCAAGGCCAGCCCGCGCAATTACGGGCTGCTGTCCGAGCTGAACACCCGGCCGCGGACGACGTACCTGGCCCGGCTCCGCAATCCCAACCCCGAAATCGAGAGGATATCCGGGAAGCCTGCTTCGCCATCCGTGGGGTGGGTGCAACCCCCCGGCGACACGCCCGTGTGATCGGTGGGTTCCACCCACCCGACGACTTCCGCATCCCAACCCCGAGATTGAGGCGATCCCCCGCGATGGCTCACGGTGATCCCGAAACGCCCATCGAACCCGAGTCCCACGGCGACGGCCCGCCGGCGATGCCGGTCCTCGCGCCGGGGCACACCTTCGGCACGGTGACCGACAAGATCAGCTCGCTGGTACTGGTCCGCCCCTACAACTGGCGATGGTTCCTCGGCCTGGGCATCGGCTTCTCGCTGACGATGCTCCTGATGCTGGCGATCTCGTGGCTCCTGTTCCGCGGGGTCGGCGTCTGGGGGATCGACGTCCCGGTGATGTGGGGGTTCGCGATCGTCAACTTCGTCTGGTGGATCGGCATCGGCCACGCCGGTACGCTGATCTCGGCGATCCTGCTGCTGCTCAAGCAGGACTGGCGGACGTCGATCAACCGGTTCGCCGAGGCGATGACCCTCTTCGCCGTGGCCTGCGCCGGGCTGTTCCCGCTGTTGCACCTGGGCCGGCCCTGGGTCTTCTACTGGCTGCTGCCGTATCCCAACACGATGGGCCTCTGGCCGCAGTGGCGCAGCCCGCTCATCTGGGACGTCTTCGCCGTCTCGACCTACGCCACGGTGTCGCTGCTGTTCTGGTACGTCGGCCTGATCCCCGACCTGGCCACGCTGAGGGACCGGGCGAAGAACCGTTGGGCGCGTTATATCTACGGCATCCTGGCGATGGGCTGGCGAGGCTCGGCGCGGCACTGGCATCGCTACCGCAAGGCGTACCTGCTCCTGGCCGGCCTGGCGACCCCGCTGGTCGTCTCGGTCCACTCGGTCGTGGCCCTCGACTTCACCGTGGCGCATCCTGCCCGGCTGGCACTCGACGATCTTCCCGCCGTTCTTCGTCGCCGGGGCGATCTTCTCCGGCTTCGCCATGGTCGTGACGCTCGCCGTCCCGCTCCGCGCCGCCTTCGGGCTCCAGGACTTCATCACGCTCAAGCACCTGGACAACATGGCCAAGGTGCTGCTGGCCACCGGCATGATCGTCGGCTATGGCTACATGATGGAAGCCTTCATGGCCTGGTACAGCCAGAATCCTTACGAGATGTTCGCCCAGTTGTACAACCGGCCGCGCGGCCCTTACGCCCACACGTACTGGCTGATGATTATCTGTAACGTGATCGTCCCGCAGTTCCTCTGGGTGCCGCGGTTCCGGACCAATCCGCGCTTCCTCTGGATCCTCTCGATCTTCATCAACATCGGGATGTGGCTGGAGCGGTACGTGATCGTGGTCACCAGCCTGCACCGCGACTTCATCCCGTCGTCCTGGAGCATGTACCACGGGACCTTCTGGGACTACGCGACCTATTACGGCACGATCGGCCTGTTCGTCTCGCTGCTCTTCCTCTTCATCCGCTTCCTGCCGGTGATCTCGATCACCGAGATGCGCGAGCTGGTCCACGAGCAGCAGGAAGAGCACGCGAATGGGCACGGGCATGCGGGGCAGCCGACCCACGGGGGGACCGCGCCATGAAAGAGGCACACGACCCGATCGGCCCGTACGGGCTGATCGCCGAGTTCGACCGGACCGAAGACGTGATCGAGGCCACGCAGGCCGCCTACGACCACGGCTACCGGCAGATGGAGGCGTACTCACCGTTCCCGGTCGACGGGCTGGCCGAGGCGCTGGGGTTCAAGAAGAACCGGATCGCCGCCTGCGTCCTGATCGGCGGCGTGACGGGCGGATTGACCGGGTTCTTCATGCAGTGGTACTCGGCCGTCCTGAGCTACCCGATCGACGTCGGCGGCCGGCCGCTCAACAGTTGGCCGGCGTTCATCCCGATCACGTTCGAGATGACGATCCTGTTCGCGGCGCTGTCGGCGGTCCTGGGCATGCTCGGGCTGAATGGCCTGCCGCGGCCCCACCATCCGATCTTCAACGCGCCCAATTTCGTGATGGCGTCGCGCAACCGGTTCTTCCTCTGCTTGCAGTCGCGCGACCCGCTCTTCGACGAGGTGGAGTCGCGCCGGTTCCTCGAGAAGTTCAAGCCGAAGTCCATCAATGTGGTCCCATTTTGATTCGATCGGAACGGACGGAATGAACGCGAGATCCCGCCCCCTCACCCGACCTTCGGCCACCCTCTCCCCGCCCGGGCGAGGGATCAGACGGCTCGGCACGGTCTCGGCCTGGGGCCTGGCGCTGCTCGTCGTCTCCGGCTGCCGCAGCGAGATGTACGAGCAGCCGCGGTACGAGCCGCTCGAGCCCAGCACGTTCTTCGACAACGGGTCGTCGTCCCGGCCGCTGGTCGCCGGCACGGTCCCGCGCGAGGACGTGCGAGGCCCCGTGCCCGCCGGGGCCTCCGAGGACGAGTTCAACACCGGCTGGTCGCAGGGCCGGCTCGCCGAGGTCGTCCCGTTCCCGGTCGACAAGGCGGTCCTCGAGCGGGGCCGGCAGCGGTACCAGATCTATTGCATCCCCTGCCACGGCGAGTCGGGCGACGGCCGCGGCATGATCGTCCGCCGCGGGTTCAACCCGCCGCCGCCGTATTACAGCGAGGAGCTGCGCAAGAAGCCGATCGGCCACTTCGTCGACGTGATGACCCGCGGCTTCGGGACGATGTATTCCTACGCATCGCGAATCCCGCCCCGCGACCGATGGGCGATCGCGGCGTATATCCGGGTTCTCCAGTTGAGCCAGCATGCGGAGAAGGGCGACGTGCCGGTACAGGACTGGGAAATCATCCTCAAGGAAGTCCAGAAATCTTCGGAGAGGACCCAGCCATGAGCCACGCTACGAGTCGAGTCGCCGAGGAGGCGTTGCGAACCCAGCTCGACGCCTTACAGGCGCGGGCCTGGGTCGTGGCCGGGGTGGGACTGGCCGTCAGCCTGGGCGCCTGCGTGGTCTGGCCGCAGACCTTCCTGCCGTCCTACCTGGTCGCCTACGTCTTCTGGGTGGGGATCGCCCTGGGCTGCCTGGGCCTGACGATGCTCCACCACCTGGTCGGAGGCTCGTGGGGACTGATCGTCCGCCGGCCGATGGAAGCGGGCGGGATGACGCTCCTGCCCCTGGCCGTGCTCTTCGCGCCCCTGGCCCTGGGGATCTCGCGACTCTATCCCTGGGCACAGGCCGCGTTCGCCGACGATCCGGAACAGAAGGTCAAGGTCCAGTACCTCAACCCCAGCTTCTTCCTGATCCGGACCGCCGTGTACTTCGGGATCTGGATCGTCTTCGCGCTGTTGCTCAAGCGACTCTCCGCCGCCCAGGACGGGCGCGGCGACCACGCGCCCAGCCGTCGCCTCCAGGCGATCAGCGGGCCGGGCTTGCTCCTGCTGTTCCTGGCCGGCTCGTTCGCGGCGATCGACTGGATGATGTCGCTGGAGCCGCACTGGTTCTCGACGATCTACGGCGCCCTGGTGTGCGTCAGCGAGGCGTTGTCTACACTAGCCATGATGACCGCCGTGGCCATCTTCCTGTCCGCGAAGAAACCGATGGACGAGGCGGTGACGGAGGATCGCCTGCACGACCTGGGCAACCTGATGCTGGCCTTCACCATGCTCTGGGCGTACATGTCGTTCGCCCAGTACCTGATCATCTGGAGCGGCAACCTGCCGGAAGAGATTCCCTGGTACCTCCGCCGGACGCAAGGCGGCTGGCAATGGGTGGCCCTGGCGCTGGCCCTGTTCCACTTCTTCCTGCCGTTCTTCGTGCTGCTGTTCCGCGAGAGCAAGCGGCAGTCGCGGCTCTTGATCCGGGTGGCCTTCCTGATCCTGGCGATGCACTGGCTCGACCTGATCTGGCTGGTCATCCCGGCCTCGTCCGACCCGGCCAGCCCGCGATTCCCCTGGGCCGAGCTGCCGATGAGCCTGGTGGCGATGCTCGGCGTCGGCGGCGTCTCCGCGGCGGTCTTCATCGGGCAACTCAAGGCCAGCCCGCTGATCCCGCTCAACGACGAGAATCTCAACGAGGCGATCGAGCACGCCGGAGGCTAACGTGATGCACGCGGAAGACGTATCGCCCCAGGGGGGGCCGGTGCCGGGGGCGACTCCCGGCCACGAACACGATCGGGTCGGGCTGCGGGGCGTCATCTTCTTCGCGATCGCCCTGTTCGTCACCGTGATCGTCGTCGAGTCCGTGCTCGGGCTGGCAATGAAGGGCCTCGCCGCACTCGAGAAGCCGGTCGCGGGAGACGCCCCTGCGCGGAAGGTAATCGAGGTCGACCAGTTCCCGTCGCCCCGGCTCCAGCCGAACCCCATGGCCGAGCTGGTCGAGATGAAAGACGAGGAACGCAAGCACGTCGACAGCTACGGATGGGTCGATCGCAAGGCCGGGATCGCGCGGATCCCGTCGATCGGGCGATGGAGATCCTGGCGAAGAACGGCCTGCCCCGGGTCGCCGCCCCGCCGCCCGCGCCGGGCACGCCCCCGAATACATCGATCCCGCCCGCGAGCAAGCGAGACGAGGCGGGACCCGAGACGAAACAGGGCGGTAAGCCATGAAAATGTCAGCACGTATTATTCTGTCGGTGGCCCTGATCGCGGCGGTCGGTTCCGCCCCGGCCCGGGCGCAGCAGCAGGAGCGATCGCCGTCGGACAGCGTCGTGACGCGTGTGGCCTTCGACCAGAAGCTGGGCGTCCGGCTGCCGCTGGACCTCCACTTCCGCGACGACTCGGGCCGCGACCTGGTCGCTCGGCGAGCTGTTCGGCCGCCGGCCGGTGATCCTGGTGCCGGTCTACTACCAATGCCCGATGCTCTGCAACCAGGTCCTGAACGGGCTGACCCGCACCCTGAAGCCGCTCTCGATCGACGCCGGCAAGGACTTCGACGTCGTGGCGTTCAGCATCGACCCGACGGAGAGGCCCGAACTGGCGTCGAAGAAGAAGGCCGGCTACCTGGAGCGTTACGAGCGGCCCGGGACCGAGGCGGGCTGGCACTTCTTGACCGGCGACGTGGCGTCGATCGAGGCCCTGACTCGCGCCATCGGCTTCCGATACACCTACAACCCCGAGACCAAGCTATACGCCCACGCCGCCGGGCTCGTCGTGGTGACCCCCGACGGCCGGACGGCCCGCTACTTCTATGGCATCGATCACTCGCCGCGAGACCTCCAGTACGAGCTCGAGCGGGCGGCCGAGGGCCGGGTCGGCTCGCCGATCGCCCGGCTGCTCCTGCTCTGCTACGACTACGACGCGGCCAGCGGCAAGTATACGCTCTCGATCCTCCGACTGAGCCGCATCCTGGGCTCCGCCACGGCGCTGGCCCTGGGCACTTTCTTGTTCGTCATGTTCCGCCGCGAACGACTGCGTAGCGGCAAGGGAGGTGTGGCTGGTGTCCCGTAGGGTGCTCTGTGAGCACCGATTCGAGCCGGCACAGGGGATCGGTGCTCGCAGAGCACCCTACGCCCACGCATGAGCCGCTCTAGCCACCATCCACTATGAAGACAGGCTAAGATCATGTGGAATTTCCCGCTCTTCCCCGACCAGGCATCGACCCACGCGTGGCAGGTGGACGCGCTCTCGTTCTTCGAGTTCGCGGTCGCCGCGTTCTTCACCGCGTTGATCTTCATCCTGATCGTCGGCTTCGCGGTCCGGTACCGTCGCGGGTTCGAAGGTCGACCGATCGAACCCGCCGCTCATGAGCCAGACGTTGGAAATCTTCTGGATCGGCGTCCCGCTGGTCATCGGGATGGTGATGTTCGTGCTGGGGCGCGGTCCTCTTCTACCGCGTCTACGACCCGCCGGCCGACGCCATCGGAGGTCTACGTCGTCGGCAAGCAGTGGATGTGGAAGTTCGCAGCATTCCGAGGGCCGGGCCGAGATCAACGAGCTGCACGTCCCGCTCGGCCGGCCGGTCAAGCTGACGATGACCTCGGAGGACGTGATCCACAGCTTCTACGTCCCGGCCTTCCGGATCAAGCAGGACGTCCTGCCGGGCCGCGTACACTCGATGTGGTTCGAGCCGACGCAAGGTCGGCCGGTACCACCTCTTCTGCGCCGAATACTGCGGGACGAACCATTCGGTGATGGGCGGCTGGGTCGACGTGATGGAGCCGGTCGAGTTACCAGCAATGGCTCGCGGAGGCGGGCGCCGGCCCGTCGATGGCCGAGCAGGGCGAGAAGCTCTTCGTCCAGTACCACTGCGCCGGCTGCCATCGGGGCAGCCAGGTCGTCAACGCCCCGCGGCTGGAGGGCGTCTTCGGCCGGCCGGTCCCGATCCAGGACGGCAACGACGTCCGGTTCACCCTCGCCGACGACCGCTATATCCGCGACTCGATCCTCCTGCCCCAAGTCGCGAGGTCGTCGCCGGCTACGAGCCGATGATGCCCTCCTTCGAGGGCCGGATCAGCGAGGACGGATCTCTCGAAGATCATCGCCTACATCAAGTCGATCGGCGCGAAGGAGGCGACTCGATGAGTGCGACCACGAGCCGCCGAATTCCGGAACGCGAAGACTACCTCGCAGGCGCTACACGCTGAAGTCGTGGCTGCTGACGACCGACCACAAGCGGATCGGGATGCTGTACATGGTCTCGATCACGTTCTTCTTCTTCGTCGGCGGCGCCGCGGCGACGCTGATGCGCCTGGAGCTGATGACGCCCAAGGGCGACGTCCTCTTCTCGCCCGACACCTACAACCGGCTGTTCACCATGCACGGCGTGGTGATGATCTTCTTCTTCCTGATCCCGTCGATCCCGGCGGTGCTCGGCAACTTCCTGATCCCGCTGATGATCGGGGCCCGCGACCTGGCCTTCCCCGCTCAACCTGCTGAGCTGGTACATCTACATGATCGGCGGCTCGATCGCCATGTTCATCCTGATCTTCGGCGGGATCGACACCGGCTGGACCTTCTACACGCCGTTCAGCACGATGTTCTCGAACACGATGGTCGTGCCGGCGGCGATCGGCCGTGTTCATCGCCGGCTTCTCGTCGATCCTGACCGGGCTGAACTTCATCGTCACGATCCACAAGATGCGGGCGCCCGGGGATGACCTGGTTCCGGCTGCCGCTGTTCGTCTGGGCGCATGTACGCGACCAGCCTGATCCATGGTGCTGGGCACGCCGGTGCTGGCCATCACGCTGCTGCGCTGGTGGCCGTCGAGCGGATGCTGCACGTCGGCATCTTCGACCCGGCCCTGGGCGGCGACCCGATCCTGTTCCAGCACCTGTTCTGGTTCTACTCGCACCCGGCCGTCTACATCATGATCCTGCCGGGCATGGGCGTGGTCAGCGAGATCATCCCCTGCTTCTCGCGGCAGCCGATCTTCGGCTACAAGTTCATCGCGTTCTCGAGCCTCGGCGATCGCGGTCCTCGGCTTCCTGGTCTGGGGCCACCACATGTTCGTCACCGGCCAGTCGATGTACGCCGGCATGGTCTTCTCGCTCCTCAGCTTCCTGGTCGCCGATCCCGTCGGCGATCAAGGTCTTCAACTGGACGGCGACGATGTACAAGGGGTCGATCCGGCTCGACACGCCCGATGCTCTACGCCCTGGGCTTCATCGGCCTGTTCACCATCGGCGGGCTGACCGGCCTGTTCCTCGCCACCCTGGCGGTCGACGTCCACGTCCACGACACCTACTTCGTCGTCGCCCACTTCCACTACATCATGGTCGGCGGCACGGTGATGGCCTACCTGGGGGGCGTCCACTTCTGGTGGCCGAAGATGAGCGGGCGGATGTACCCGGAGATTCTGGGCAAGCTCTCGGCGTTGATCGTCTTCGTCGGCTTCAACCTGACCTTCTTCCCGCAGTTCGTCCTGGGCTACCTCGGCATGCCGCGGCGCTACCACGAGTACCCGCCCGAGTTCCAGGTCCTGAACGTGATGTCGACGGCCGGGGCCTCGATCCTGGCGGTCGGCTACGTGCTGCCGCTCTTCTACTTGCTGCTCTCGCTGCGACGGCCTCCGTACGCCGGCCCCAACCCCTGGCGGGCCACGGGCCTGGAGTGGCAGACCACCTCGCCGCCGCCGGTGCACAACTTCGACGAGCCGCCGTCGTGACGACCGGACCCTACGAATACTCCCCCGAAGGAGCCGAGGCCCTCGATGGAAACGCTGTCCCCGCATCGCGGTGAGGGTGCCCATGCGCACGCTTCGCCCGACGCCGAAGCCATCCTGGAAGTCCAGTTCGACGACCTGGAGCAGCAGGACGAGGCATCCACGCTCGGCATGTGGCTCTTCCTGGCGACCGAGGTCATGTTCTTCGGCGGCCTGATCACGGCCTATGCCGTCTACCGGTCGAGCTCCCCCCGGGAGATCGCCCTGGCCAGCGAGCACCTGAACGTCCCGCTGGGCTTCTTCAACACGGTGGTCCTGCTCTTCAGCAGCCTGACGATGGCGCTGGCCGTCCGCGCCTCGCAGTTGCGGGACTACCGGTGGCTGCTGATCAACCTCGTCCTGACCATGGTCCTGGGCACGGGCTTCCTCGGGGTCAAGGGCTTCGAGTGGACGGCGGACTACCACGAGCACCTGATCCCGGGCTGGAACTTCGAGTTACCCGAGAAGAACGTGGCCGAGGTCCAGGCCGAGCACCTGAATCCGGGCCGGATGCAGATGTTCTTCGTCCTCTATTTCTTCATGACGGGCCTGCACGCCATCCACCTGATCGTCGGCATCGGCCTGGTGGGCGTGATGGCCTACCTGTCGCATCGCCGATGGTTCTCCGGCGGCGGCGCCACGCAGATCGAGGTGACCGGGTTGTACTGGCACTTCATCGACATCGTCTGGGTGTTCCTGTATCCGATGCTCTATCTGATTGATGTACACTCATGAGCCAATCGCATGTCATGCCCGTGCGGACCAGCGTCGCGATCTTCATCGCCCTGCTGGTCCTCCTGATCGCGACCGTAGGCGCCGCGTACCTCCCACTGGGAGAACTGCACTTCCCGGTCGCCATGATCATCGCCGCGGCCAAGGCCGTGCTGATCGTGCTGTTCTTCATGCACGTGATCTACAGCAGCCGGCTCACGAAGATCATCACCGTAGCCGGGTTCCTCTGGCTGGCGATCATGCTCGGGCTGACGCTCAGCGATTACCTGTCGCGGGGCTGGCTCAACATCCCGGGCAAGTGAAGAGCAGGGGCGCTATCCGTTTCGATGGTCGCCTTGTAGAATCGACCTTGTGACTCCACTGCACGAGGCGAATCTCGGAGTCATTGGGCTTTCATCAAGGACTGGACAGCCCGGTTCCGAGCAGAAGCCCCTTGCAGCGAGGTTCCAATGTCACGTGATGAAGTCCTCTCTCGAATCTCGATCGACCCGAACGTCTGCTTTGGCAAGCCGTGTATCAAGGGACATCGGATCTGGGTGTCATTGATCCTCGACTTCCTCGCCAGCGGCTGGACGAACTCCGAGATCCTGGAAAACTATCCGGGATTGGAAGCAGAGGACATCCGCGCCTGCATTGCCTATGGCGCGGAGATGTCCCGAGAACGGTTCGTCGAGATTCAGGGCTGATGCCATGCTGGTCAAGTTAGACGAGAATCTCGGCGAACGCGGCAGGCAGGCTTTCATTCGGGCCGAACACGATGTCGCCACCGTGAGAGACCAGGGGCTCGCAGGGGCGGTTGACCCCAGAGTCATCCAGGTCTGCCAGGCGGAAGGACGGTGCCTGGTCACGCTCGACCTGGATTTCTCGAATCCTTTTCGATTCCCACCCGAACAGTACGCCGGGATTGCCGTGCTACGCCTTCCCCGTCAACCGACTCCCCACGATCTCGACGTCGCCATGGAAACGCTCATCGCCGCATTGGCCGCGGACTCGATCGTCGGCAAGCTATGGATCGTCGAACTCCATCGTGTTCGAAAGTATCTCCCCGATGAAGGGTGATTCGCTCTACTCCTTCAACGGCAGGATCTCCACCTTGCGGAACTCGATCGGGTGGCTCTCGGCCTGGAGCGAGAGGCTCCCGCCGCGAATCATCTTGTCGCCGTCCTTGATCAGCCGACGGGCGTCGGCGTCCTTCTCGTCGTACTGGGCCTTCTCGTATTCGATGACGGTCTCGCCCTCGACGATGTGCTTGATGACGCCGTTGCCGTGGGCCTCGACTTCCACCGTGACCCACTGGTCGCCGTGATAGGTCTTCGCCTTCGAGTCGGTGCAGTGCTGGGTGATCAGCTTGCCGCCCATCACGATGTTCGTGCCGGGCGTGCAGACGTTCGCCGTCGGTCGCTTGTCCCGGCCATTGCCCCCGAGGAACTGGACCTCGATCGAGACCGGAAACTCCTGGTCTTTCCGCATGCTCTCGGGAGGCTGGCCGTGGATCATCACGCCGCTGTTGCGGAACGCCCAGCCCTCACCGCCGAGGCACTGCTTCCCGACGAACCGGTACTCGATCCGCAATCGGTAGTGCGAGAACGGCGTCTTGTAGAAGAGATGTCCGAACTTGCCCTCGAACTTGGGGTACTTGTCATAGGCGACCTTGAGGACCCCGTTTTCCACGCGGAACGTGTCGGCGTAGTTCTCGCCCAGCGGGTAGCCCGTGATCTTGGGCGTCCAGCCCTCGAGGTCCTTGCCGTTGAAGAGCGAGATCCACCCTTCGCTGCTGGACTTCTCCTGGCCCCGCGTGTCGGCGGCGGCCAGTGCGAGGACCGCCAGGGTCGCGAGGCCCAGGATTCGGAGAATGGGTTGACGCGAGAATGTTGCGATATTCATGATTGGTCTCTCCTGATGCAGATCATAACCTGGGTGTCGGGGGCTTGGTCGGGGCCTGGTAGGCGTTCGCGCCCTTGACCTTGACCTTCCGCTTGTAGACGCGATCGCCGCAGGTGGCGTAGATCGTGCTGAAGTCCGGTCCGCCGAAGCAGAGGTTGGCGATCCGGCCGTTGGGCGTTGGGATGATGCAGTTGACCCGGCCGGGCTGGTCGCAGACCTGGATGCCCATCGATGTCGTGACGTAGAGCCGCCCGTCGCGATCGACGCGAATCCCGTCGGCGCCGCTCTCGTCGGCGGTGTCCGGCGAATGCAGGTGGAAGTATTTCTGCTTGTAAGCGAGCGAGCCGTCGGCCTGCACCTGGTAGCTGTAGACCCAGTGCGATCGGTAGTCGGCGACGTAGAGCAGCGTCTGGTCGGGCGAGAGGGTGATGCCGTTGGGGTAGCGCAAACCAGAATCGACGACCCGCTTCTCGCCCTTGGGGCTGATGTACCAGACCTTGCTCGGTTCGGGACCGCCGGGGCTCGGGTTGGTCACGTAGATCCCGCCCTCGTGGTTGACGATCAGGTCGTTGCCGCGGATCCCCTCGGCGATCACGGCGGGCGTGCCGCCGCCGGCATCATAAGCGAGGACCTTGTCCTCGGCGACGGCGTAGATCCGGCCGTCGGGCCCGACCGCCTGGCCGTTGGCATGCCTCGTCTCGGCGAGCCACGGGGCGACCTTGCCATCCAGGCCAATCTTGTATGCCTTGCTATTGGGAATATCGTTGAAGAACACTTCCCCTTGAGCGTTGACAGCCGGCCCCTCGGTGAACCGGTAGCCGTCGGCGACGAGCGTCCAGCCCTCGCCGGGCACGAGGACCTCCTTGAGCTGCTGAGAGCCGGCCCCGGCCTTCACGGGCCCCGGCCAGCCCTTCCAGAGCCACCGCATGGCGTCGGGGAAGATCCGCGTGGCATGCTCGCCATTATGGCCGCCGGTGCCCCAGTCGTGGTCCACCTCGTAGCCGGCGAAGATCAGGGCGCGCTCCATCTCCTGGTTGGCCATCCACCAGTCGCCGCCATAGATGTTCAGGTCCGAGCTGCCGTCCTGGAGGAAGATCCGGATCGGCTTCGGCTCATACTTGCGGATGAGCGTCGGATACACGTTCCCACCCCTCAGCCCGACATAGGTGCCGATCGAGCTGAAGACGCGACGGAACGAATCCGGGCCCTCCCACGCCGCCGTGAACGCGCAGATCGCCCCGCTGCTGGACCCTGCGATGCAACGGTCATTGCCGTCCTTCGACAGCCGGATCGGCCGCCCGTCGGCGGCCTTCCGCGTCTCGACCTCGGGCAGCAGCTCCTCGAGCAGGAATCGGACGTAGTTGTCGCCCAACCCGTCGTATTCGTAGCTGCGGTTGAACCGGTCCATCGCCCGATCGGACGGGGCCTTCACACGTCCCGGCGTGACGAACACGCCGATCACGACGGGCATCTCCTTCTTGTGGATCAGCTCGTCGAAGACATTGGTGGCGTTGAACTGCCTGCCGTCCTGATTGACATACAAGCAGGCCGGCCTCGCCGGGTCGTATTGCTTCGGTACGTAGATCCAGTAATCCCGCACCGTGCCCGGGAAGATCTTGCTATGGTCGAAGGTGTACCGGGTCACCTCGCCCTTCGGCGGGGCGGAGGTCGCCTTAACGTCGTCGGCGTGGAGGCGTCCTCCGGGCAAGAATCCGGTCAGGATCGAGAGCCAGAGGGCGAGTCGGAGCGGGATCGTCGGTCGTCGCATGGTTGGTGGAATCCCCGGCCATTTCGTCTCGGGAGGGCGTCATCTTTCCGCGCAGGAGACGATTCTAGCCGAGGCGGTATGCGACGGACAGATTGCACCGTCCGATACCCCCCCCCTGGATGCCTGCGATCACGTCTCTGCATCGCGGTATGTCTTCTTTTCCCGGTAGCGCTCGAGCATGTCCTCGCCCTTCGTCTTTTCCTCGGCATCCGTATAGAGCTCATTCGCCCTGGCCTGCCATTTGACGGCCGCATCGAAGTCGCCCATTTCGGCATCAGCCGCGGCCAGGATCTCGAGGAAGCTCGGCTCCTTCCAGTCCGTCAGCTCACACGCCTTGGTGGCCGATTCGACGGCCTTCTTCCGGTCGCGGTATTTCTCGTCGGGACAGGTCGCCTGAAGCCACGCGCGCCGACCATGGGCATTCGCGTTCTTCGCATCGAGCTCGATCGCCTTGTCGAGATCGGCGATCGCCTTTTCGATCTCATCCTTGTAGAGCCATGCCCAGCCGCGGAACGCATGAGCATCGCTCTGCCTGGGATCGAGGCGAATCGCCCGATCGAAGTCCGCGATCGCCCTGTCGTACTCCCGCTTCCTCCACCGAGCAAAGCCGCGATCGAAGTAGGCGTCGATGTCCTCCGGATCGAGCCGGATGACCTGGTCGTAGTCGGCGATGGCCTTGTCGAATTCCTTCTTCTCCGTCAGGACATGTCCTCGATTGGAGAAGGCGGAGACCTCGTCGGGATCGAGGCGGATGGCCTCGTTCAGGTCGGCGATGGCCTTGTCGTTCTCCCCCTTGTCGCCCCAGGCCCGGCCGCGTTGATTGTAGGCCCACGCATCGACCGAACCGAGTCCGATGGCCTCGGTGAAATCGGCGATGGCCTTGTCGTAATCCTGCTCGTTAGCCCGGGCGAGGCCCCGATTCAGATAGGTCAGTGCGGACTTCGGATCCAGCCTGATGCTCGCGTCGTAGTCAACGATCGCCTTGTCGAAGTCCTGCTTGCGCGCCCAGGCCTGGCCTCGATTGAAGCGTGCCGGGCCGGATTGCGGGTCGAACCGGATCGACTCGTCAAAGTCGGCGATCGCCTTGTTGTCGTCCTCCAAATTCGCCCAGGCAAGGCCCCGGTTCAGATAGGCCAGGGCGTCGTCCGGTCTGAGCTTTATCGCCTCATTCAAATCATTAATGGCTTTATTGTAATTCTTCTTATTCATCCAGACGCAGGCTCGGTTGATGTACGCGGCACCTTGCTTCGGAATCGAGCCGGATGGCCTCATCGAGATCGGGGAGGACCTTATCCCACTCGCCTTTCGCGAGCCAGGTAGCACCGCGCATGGAATATCCGTCGGCATAATTGGGATCGAGTCGAATCGCTTCGTTCAGATCGATGATGGCCTTGTCATACTCCTTCTTCGCGTAGTGCAGGCGGGCCCGGCCGCGATGGGCGAGGACGTACTCGGGATCGAGTCGGATGGCTTCGGTGAAATCGGCGAGGGCCTTGTCGTACTTGTCTCGTTCCGAGAAGGTATTGCCGCGGACGACGAGGGTCGTATAGGCTTGAGGACCAAGGCGGATGGCCTCGGTGAAGTCGGCGATCGCCTTCTCATACTGGCTGTCCAATTTCCAGATCAGGCCACGACAGTGATAGGCCGCACCACCATTGGGATTGCGCTCGATCTCCTTGGTGTAGAAGTCGATCGCTTCGTCCAAAGGCACGATCTCACTCGCCTGCACCCAGCCGCTCACATCTTCGGATATGAGCCTGACCCGCTCGCCATCGACCTGGTCAACCGCGTAGACTCGGAACATGGAGCCATCTTCGACGACTTGATCTCCGTCCCTCAAAGCCGCCTGGTATTTCGTCACGACTTTCTGACCGATCCGGAATGGTGCGCCATCAGGGACTCGTTCGCCTGCCGGCCTTCTCCGGGCCAGCATCTCGGAATGGACAACCAACCCTCCGTAGGAGGTGGCTGCAATCACCCCCGCCAGGACCGCCGCGGACATCTTGGCCAGTTGGATCATGACCATGCTCCTCAAGACCTCGCTGGCGAGCCTGGCGGCGGCCAGCGAGACGGTCCCGCCGGACGTGAATCGAACCGCCGCGCCCGCCGTGGATCGAATCAAGGCAGCCGGCAAGATCGCCGAGCCGTCCCGTGATGAGATGACCAGGCCATCGGCCGCCGACACCCCGCGACGGCCCAGGCGGTCCTTCAGCCGTTCCCGCGCCCGCATCAACCGGACCCCGACCGTGCCGATCGGGCAGCCGAGACGGCCGGCGACCGCCTCCAGCGGCATGCCTTCGAGGTAGCAGAGGACGATCGGCTCGCGATACTTCCGCGGCAGCCGTTGCACCTCTTCGTGGAGCACCCGGAAGTCGTCCGGTTCGCTGGGTGGTCCAGCCTCAATGTCCCGGGTCGTCATCTCGGCGATCCTCCGTTCCTGCGCCCTTCGCCTCATAGCATCGGATCGAGCCCGGCGGGCGACCCGCAGGGCCACCCCATGGAGCCAGCTCCCGACCGACCGTTGCTTCCTGATCGACTTCGCCCGGGTCGCCAGGATGAGGAACGTGGCCTGGAAGGCATCCTGGGCGTCGTGGGCATCGGCGAGGATCTTGCGGCAGACGTCCAGGACCATGGGCCCATGGCGGACCACGAGGCCCTCGAAGGCGAACTCGGCGGCCTCCTCGGAGGAGTCGAGGAACCTCTCCAGGAGTTCGACGTCGGACAGGCCGCAACTCGTGCCCACATCGAACAGGATAGCGAGCGATCGGACATCGGCCTCGGACCGTGCATTCATCGATCGGATCCCCCGGACGATTTCAGGTTGACACTCCATAGTGCCAGATCGGCCGCTGCATTTTTCAAGATTTTTCGATAGCTCTCACCGAACACCACCCGACAGAGCGAAATCGAAGCCCGTGACCACGGTCGTGAGACCGTAGTTCGGACGGGACGAAGGTCCTCCAACCTCGGGCGTGAGCCCGATCCGGAGGTGGCATGGGCCTCTTGCCCTGGGGCGGCTGCCGCGGCCTGGAGACCTGTGCCACGGATCGCACTCACGTGCGAGGTTGGAGGTTCCCCGTACGAACCAGGGTCTCACGACCGTGGTCACGGGTTACGATCTCATGCCTGATGGTGGCGTTGAGCGAGAAGTCTCGAACGCGCGAGGGAGATTGCCGCGGCGATGGCCATTGGGTGGCGAGGGGTTCAGGTTGCGGGCTGGAGCACCGGACGGCCGGATGGATCGGCGCAGCATCAGCCTCGATCGCACGGATCCGGTTTCGGCGGCGGTCGCCGCCGCTTTCATCCATCCGATCGCGTCGTTGCCGCCGCTCGATCGATTCCCGCGAGCTCGAAGCGGAGCTTGTGACCCCAATACGTAAACCGGAACAGACACTCGTCGCCCGTCGTGAAGGATCCCATGGGGATCATGATCCGGGCCTTGACCAGCTCGCGGTAGGCGGGGCGGTTGTCCTCGTCGCCCTCGGGATATTCGCCGTCGATGCAGGTGCGGAGCAGTTCCCTGGCCGCCTCCGACAGATCACTCGAGTCGGGTGGCTCGTAACGATTGCGTTCGATCCGGTCCTCGGCCTCGTGGAGCAATTCCTGCCGCCGTGCCCAGCCGTCCGCGGTGAAGCGGAAGTCGGCACCGTCGGGCTCCATGATCCCGGCGGATACCAGCTCCTGGAAGGCGTCCCGGTCGCGATCCCTGATCGGGAAACGCCACCCCTTGACGCGGAATCGGAGCGATGCGACGGCTTTCTCGGACAAGGAAATGGTCTGCATGGCGGTTCCCTCCAGGCCGCATTCTATCGGGCGGCCCGGGAAGGCGGAATGCGAATCGCTCGAGGCCGATACGCCCTCCGGATGCCTATCCTCAAGACTCCGCGTCGCCGTGATCCAAGGGCCGCGGGAGCCTGGGAACGAGACAAAGGCCAGCTCGGTATGGAAATCCGAAGTTCTTCCGAAAATCGTAGGTGACGTCGTGGGCAGGAGTTCGGCACGCTGGAGGCCCGAATCCGCGCGCGATGCGTTAATGAAATTGCAAAGGCGCGGCATTCTAATATTAGAGCAACGTGTGCCATCACCTCCAGCCGCAGGCAGCCTCATGACAAGCCGTTCGTTAGCGTACCGATCCAGCCGGTCGGGACATCATCGGCCAGGCGATGCGATGCCATCGTCCGCGCTCGTCGCGGCCGGATCGGCACGCCCGGTTCGCGAACGCAACGCCAACTCATTTCCGCCCTCGGAGATGGGAGATGGCGACCCGGCGAAATGGTGTGAAAGAGTGCAAACCGGCGCAATGGTCGGCGGAAGACGGACACAGTCATCGCCTCGACGGTCCCCGATCCACTGCCCCGATCCGGCGCGGATCGCCGGTGACGGGGGCCATGATCTGCGTCCCCACGCCCGGCATCTGGACGGCCGAGGGGCGGCTGCCGGCCCCGATCCGGTCGCGGGCGTTCCGGTACCGTTCGGCCTTGGCCGACCTCGCGGCCTGGTCGAACCGGATGAGTGCGGTCTGCTGATAGAACCACGCCGCGTATTCGCAGATCCCCTTCCACTTCTCCGCATCCATGCCGAAGTGCTCCGCGTAATCGGCCGCGGTGACGACCGGCGCCGGGGACGACGTCGGCCAGCCGAACGCACCCCGCGCGTGCAGGCCACGGAGGATCGCCTGGGCGATCCCCGTGTAGCCGATCAGCGAGGGATGGAGGCCGTCCGTGAAGAAGTTGTCCCCGGCCGTGCCGCGCGGGCTCAGGCCGCGGAGGACCGCCGGGCCGTCGACCAGGATCGCCCCGGGATGCCGCGACGCGACCTCGTTGTAGGCGTCGAGGAAGTCGGACGTGCATCGCATCGGGAACCCGTCGCAGTCGCGGGCGGCCACGTAATGCCGGTCGGCCTCCTTGCGGCGGCCCAGGGATTCGAGCAGCCGGGCCAGCCGGAAATGGGCCTCGGCGAAACCGGGCTGGCGCGTCAGCAGCGCCTCGAAGGCCGCGATCCCCTCGGTGGGGTCGGCCTTCGCGACCTGTTGCGCCGCCCGGAACGCCTCGGCGAACGCCTCGCGCTCCGCCTTCGGGGTCCTGCGGGGCAGGAACGACCGGTTCGGCTCGAAGTCGGCGTCGTTGCCCGGCGGGCTCACCAGCACCAACAAGGCGCCCACCCGCTCGCAGTAGGCGGCCATCGCCTCCAATCGCGTGTGGAAGTCGTACCGACGCTCCGCGTATTCGGCCTCGGTGTAGACCGGGACGTCCACCAGTTGCCGGCCGGGACTCTTCGCGGGAGGGATCGTCATCCGGTACCGCTCCGACGTCTGCTGGATGAACCGGCACAGCGGCGAATACGCGGCGGCGAGGCTCGCCAGCATCACCCGGGCCGGCGGCGATTCGTCGGCGTAGCGCCAGCCGGGGTGGCCCCAGTGATGACGCATCTGGAACTCGTTGTGCCCGGCGTAGAGGATCACCAGGTCGGGCCGGCGCTCGAGGCTACCCATCCAGAAGTGGACCTGCGCCAGCGTCAGGCCGGGCCTGGCCAGGTACTCCACGGGGAATCGTCGGTCGGGGAACGCCTCTCGAAGCTTCCAGGCGACGATCTCGCCGACCGACAGCCACTCGTGATAGGGCACGCCCCGGGCGCTCGACTCGCCGAGCACCAGGATGTCGACCGTGCGATCGTCGGCCGCGTCTGGGAACCGTGTGACCTCCGCCGCCGCGTCGAGGAAACGCGTCTTGAGCGCGGGCATCGGGACGCGCGACCAGGCCAGCCAGGACCAGGCGGCCGCCTCGGCCAACCCCAGGCCCAGGAGCACTCCGACCCCCATCGCCAGCCCGCGCGCCGGCCAGGGTCGACGCACCCCTCGCCGACGCTGCCGGACCACGACAATCGCCAGGGCGATCGAGACGACCGGCATGGTCACCAGCAGGACGCCGTACGCGACCTGGGCGGCGATCAGCAGGCGGACGACGAGGCGACGCAGCATCGCCTCCGGGACCAGGGCGCGGAACCACGGCGGGCCGAGGTAGGCCGTCGCGAGGACGAGCAAGGCCAGCAAGGCCATTCCCGCCAGCCGGGCCAACCGACGCGGATTCCAGGGTGCTCCCGACCGGTCATTCATCCGGACCTCATCATTCCGGGCCTGAGAGGCTATCGCCGAAGAGCTACGCCTATTCTACTCGCACGCCGCGTCCCAGACCACCCATCGGCCGACGTCGGCGGACCCCGGATCCTCGGACGATTTCCACGCAACTCCTTGACTCGGGCCGTAACGCGACTAAATAGTGGCTTCAAGGTCTTGCGGGCTCGCCCTCTTTGGATAAATCGATGTTCCAGGGCCTCTCGATCTCGGCGGGGCCGTTCCGAATCTATGGGAGCAAGGCGGATGAGAGTGGTGACTTGGCTGTTATCGTGTGCATTCCTCCTCATCGGGTTTTCCTCCGAGGCGGCCGCGCAGGCCCCGGAGAAGGAGAAGGCCTCACCCAAGAAATCCGCCCCGGAGAAGGAGAAGGCCTCACCCAAGAAATCCGCCCCGGTGGCCGAGAAGGCCAAGCGCGCGGCCCGGCCGAGGGAAACGGTCCCGCCGTCCGATCCCAAGACCGTCGCCAACCCGGCGGCGCGGATCAAGGCGCCGAAGGGCTTCCGGGTCGAGCTGCTCTACTCGGTCCCCAGGGAGACGCAGGGCTCCTGGGTCAACATGACGGTCGACCCCAAGGGCCGGCTGATCGTCTCGGACCAGTACGGCAAGCTTTATCGCGTCACGCCCCCGGGGCTCGGCGGGGCGGCCAAGGCCACCGAGATCAAGGTCGAGCCGATCGACGTCGCCATCGGCGAGGCCCACGGGTTGCTCTGGGCCTTCGATAGCCTCTACGTGGTCGTCAACCGCGGCCGGACCTATAACAGCGGGCTCTATCGCGTCCTCGACACCAACGGCGACGACCGGCTCGACAAGGTCGAGCTCCTGCGCAAGATCGACGGCGGCGGCGAGCACGGGCCGCACGCGGTCATCATGTCGCCTGACGGCCGATCGCTCTACGTCGTGGCCGGCAACGCGACCAACCTGACGGCGACCTCCAGCTCGCTGGTGCCGAAGGTCTGGGGCGAGGACAACCTCCTGCCGAGGATGGTCGACGGCAGCGGCTTCATGTCCAGCGAGAAGGCCCCCGGCGGCTACATCTGCCGCGTCACCCCGGACGGGACGCTCTGGGAGCTCGTCTCGATGGGATACCGCAACCCGTTCGACATCGCCTTCAACCGCGACGGCGAACTCTTCACTTATGACTCCGACATGGAGTGGGACGTCAACACGCCCTGGTACCGGCCGACGCGCGTGCTGAACGTCACAAGCGGCTCCGAGTTCGGCTATCGCAACGGCGCCGGCAAGTGGCCGGCGTACACGATCGACAGCCTGCCGCCGGTGGTCAACGTCGGCCCCGGCTCTCCGACCGGCGTGTCCTTCGGCTACGGCGCGAAGTTCCCGTCGAAGTATCAGGAGGCCCTGTACCTCTGCGACTGGAGCTACGGCAAGCTCTATGCCCTGCACCTCAAGCCGCAGGGCGCGAGCTATACCGGCGAGCTCGAGGAGTTCCTCGCCGGAACGCCGCTGGCCTTGACAGATGTAGTCATCAACCCGAAAGACGGGGCGATGTACTTCGCGGTCGGCGGCCGGATGACGCAGTCGGGCTTCTATCGCGTGACCTATGAGGGCAACGAGCCGACCGCCGTCTCGGTGCCCGTCGAGGGCCGCGACACCTTCCTGGCCCGCGCCCTGCGGCACGAACTCGAGCGGTTCCACGGCCGCAAGGAGCCGAAGGCCATCGACGCCGCCTGGCCGTACCTGGGCCACCCCGACCGCTTCGTCCGATGGGCCGCCCGCGTGGCCGTCGAGTTCCAGGAACCGGCCCGATGGCGCGACCGCGCCCTGGCCGAGTCGTCGAGCCCCGAGGCCGCCCTGAACGCCCTGCTGGCCCTGACCCGCGTCGGCGCCCAGGACCCGGCCCACCGGCCCCACGGCGATCCGCCGCCCGACCCGGCCCTCCGCGACAAGATCCTCGCGGCACTCGACCGGCTCGAATGGGGCAAGCTCGATCACGCGCGGCAGCTCGACCTGCTCCGCGCCTACCAGGTCGTCCTCAACCGCTTCGGCCGGCCCGACGACGCGACCGTTGACCGGATCGTCAAGCGGCTCGACCCACACTACCCGGCCACCAGCCGCGAGCTCAACACCGAGCTCCTCCAGGTGCTCGCCTACCTCCAGGCGCCCGATGCCGCGGCCAAGACCGTCGCCCTGCTGGCCAAGGCGCCGACCCAGGAGGAGCAGCTTGAATATGCCCGGGCGCTCCGCGTGCTCAAGACCGGCTGGACCCCTGCGTTGCGGGACGCGTTCTTCTCGTGGTTCCCCAGGGCCGCGCTTTTCCGGGGCGGCAACAGCTTCCCCGGCTTCATCGCCAACATCCGCCGCGACGCCATGGCCAACCTCGACGAGTCGGAGAAGGCCCGGCTCAAGCCGATCATGGAGGCGAAGCCGGCCCCGACCGCCTCGGCCGCTGTCAGCCCCGAGCGGAAGTTCGTCAAGAAATGGACGCTCGACGAGCTGGTCCCCATGGTCGAGAACGGCCTCAAGGGCCGCGACTTCGACCACGGCCGATCGATGTTCGCCGCGGCCAAGTGCTTCGCATGCCACCGATTCGACAATGAGGGCGGCGGCGTCGGCCCCGAGCTCACCGGCGTCGCGGGCCGGTTCAGCGTCCACGACCTGCTCGAGTCGATCGTCGTGCCGAGCAAGGCGATCAGCGACCAGTACGAGGCCGTGATCATCGCCACCAGCGACGGCCGCATCGTCACGGGCCGGATCGCCAACCTCAACAGTGACCGGCTGATGATCGTCACCGACATGCTCGACCCGGGCAATATGGTCAACGTCCGGCGCGGTGATATCGAGGAGATGAAAGCATCGCCCGTCTCGATGATGCCCGAAGGGCTCCTCGACACGCTCGACCGCGACGAGATCCTCGACCTGATGGCCTATCTCCTGTCGCGCGGAGACCGCGAGAACCCGATGTTCCGCCGCGTCGGCGTGGGGCTGCGCAGCGTCGCCCCAGTCGCGGAGGGCGAAAAGGAAGCATTCTTCAACGGCAAGGACTTCGACGGCTGGCAAGGGCTGATGGATTACTGGAGCGTGCAGGACGGGGCCATCGTCGGCAAGGCGCCGGCCGACGGCCTGAAGTTCAACACCTACCTGTGCAGCAAGAAGACCTACAAGGACTTCGAGCTGACCTTCCAGTTCCGGCTCAAGGACGGCAAGGGCAACAGCGGCACGCAGTTCCGCAGCCGGATCGTGGAGGCCGAGAAATTCGCCGTCGCCGGCCCGCAGGCCACCATCAGCAAGCCCTTCTGGGGCGGCCTCTACGGCGAGCGCGATCCGGGCCACTGGCTGAGATTGCCCAAGCAGAAGGTCATCCGGGATGTCATCAAGCCGACCGAGTTCAACGACTACTCGGTCAAGTGCGTCGGCAAGCACGTTACGATCAAGCTCAACGGCACCACCACCGTTGACGAGGTCTTCCCCGAGGTCCCCGACGAGGGCCTCATCGGCTGGCAACTCCGCGAGGGCTTCCCGGCCATGGAAGTGACGTTCCGGAATATTGAATTCAAGGAGCTGAGCCGGTAGGAAGTGGCTAGTGGCTAGTGGCTAGTACAGACGAATTTCGCGAAACCACTTTTTCGGATGACCCGCGGCAAACAAGAAGACACTATTTTCTCTAGCCACTGGCCACTAGCCACTAGCCACTGGAGACCCCCATCCATGACCCTGGCCCTGATCCTATCCCTGGTCGTGCTCGCACAGACCGGCCCGGTCCCGGTGGTCGGCCCGCATTCCGGGACGCTCGTGATCGACGGCGGCGGCCAGAGGCCGGCGTCGGTCCGGGCGTTCGTGGCCCTCGCGGGCGGACCCGATGCCGAGTTCGTGCTGATCCCGACCGCCGACGAGGTCCGCGCGGGGAGCCTGCAACGCACCCGGGATCGATTCGCGAGGGCCTTCGGCGTGTCGAAGGTGACCGTGCTCCACGCTCGCGACCGGGCCGAGGCGGACACCGAGGCGTTCGTCGCCCCGCTCAAGACGGCGCGGGGCGTCTGGTTCGGCGGCGGTCGGCAATGGCGATTGGTGGATGCTTATATGGGCACGCGGACCCAGCGTGAGATTGAAAACGTCCTGGCCCGCGGCGGGGTGGTCGGCGGGACGTCGGCCGGGGCCACCATCCAGGGCTCGTACCTCGTCCGAGGGGCACGCGAGGGCAACGAGATCATGATGGCCAGGGGCTACGAGGAGGGTTTCGGCTATCTCCGCGGCGTGGCCATCGATCAGCATCTACTGGTCCGCGGCCGACAGGAGGACCTCGCCGCGGTCATCGACGCGAAGCCCGGCCTGCTGGGGATCGGCCTCGACGAGCCCTCCGCCATCGTCGTCAAGGGCGATCGTTTCCTCGTCATCGGCGAGACCGTCGTCGGCATCTTCGACGGCAAGGACCACGACGGCAAGCGGTCGTACTTCCTCAAGACGGGCGAGCAATTCGACCTGCGGGAGCGTCGCCGCGTCTCCGGGGATTTCGGCCTGAAGCTCGATGTGCCCTCGATGGCAACAGGGTCGGCGAATCCCGAGGGTGATGCCAAGGCGGCGATTGATAACTTCATCCAGACGCATGCGGATGACTCATGGAAGATGGCCCGCCAGATCTGGGAGTGGGCCGAGGTCGGCTACCAGGAGAAACGGTCGTCGGCGCTGCTGGCCGACGCGATGGAATCGGCCGGCTTCCGCGTCGAGCGGGGCGTCGCGGGCATCCCGACGGCGTTCGTCGCCACGATCGGATCGGGCGGGCCGGTGATCGGCATCCTCGGCGAGTACGACGCCCTGCCCGGTCTCTCGCAGCAGGCCGTCCCGGACCGGCAGCCACGGCCCGGCGTCGCCTCGGGTCACGGTTGCGGCCATAACCTCTTCGGGGTCGCCTCGGCCTCGGCGTGCCTGGCCCTGGCCGAGCAGGTCCGCGCCGGCAAGCTCAAGGGCACGTTGCGGTTCTACGGATGCCCGGCGGAGGAGGGGGGGAGTGCCAAGGCGTTCATGGTGCGTGACCATTTATTCGACGATTGCGACGCCGTCTTGCACTGGCACCCTTCCAGCGAGAACGCGATCGGCGACGTCTCCAGCCAGGCGCGGATCGCCGTTAAGTTCCGGTTCCACGGCACGGCCTCGCATGCCGCCGCGTCCCCCGACTCCGGCCGGTCGGCCCTCGACGCGGTCGCGCTGACCAACCACGCCGCCGAGCTGCTCCGCGAGCACACGCCCGACTTCACGCGAATCCACCACGTCATCACCGCCGGCGGCGAGGCCCCGAACATCGTCCCCGAATTCGCCGAGGTCTACTACTACATCCGACACCCACAGGCCGACGTCGTACGGGCGCTCTATGCCCGGCTCGTCAAATGTGCCGAGGCCGGCGCGCTGGCCACTGAGACGCGCCTGGAAACCAACTACCAGGGCGGCATCATGGAGATCGTACCCAATACCAAGCTCGGCGAGGTCGTGCGGTCGAACCTGACGCGGCTCAACGACCTGAAATACGACGAACGCGAGGACGAATTCGCCGGCCGGATTCGCCAGACCCTGAAACCGCCGCTCCCCTCGCTGGAGGGACTTTCTCGCGTGTTCGATCACAGCGGCCGGACCGGTATGGGCTCGACCGACGTGGGGGATGTCTCCTGGGTCGTGCCGACGACCGGCTTCACGACCGCTTGTTTCGTCCCCGGCACCACGGCGCACTCGTGGCAGGCGGTCGCGGCGGGGGGGACGACCATTGGCCGCAAGGGGATGGTCCTGGCCGCACGCACCCTGGCCGCGACGGCCTGGGACCTGTTCCATGCGACGGATGTCCTCCGCGACGCCAAGGCCGAACATCGCCGCCGCCTCGAAGGGTGGCCCTATCGATCGCTGCTCGCCCCCGACCAGAAGCCGCCCCTGGACTACCGCAACGCACCCGGGCGACTGTAGGGTGGGTGAAACCCACCGGTAATGAGCCGATCATTGGTGGGTTTCACCCACCCTACAAGGACCTTCGGAGATCGTCGCTCAGAAGTCGTGATACCCTTTCTTCTCGGCCTTCGACGGGCCGGCCATCAAGAGCAATACGATCCCCACGACCCAGCCCCAGGGCCAGAACCGATCGAGGAACCAGAGTCCGGTCGAGATCGCGAGGAAGACCAGCGCGGTCCCATAGCGGAGCCACGCGGGGAGGTCCGACCACCACTCGAAGAATCCCATCGCGATGCCTCGCCGTCGAATCGAAGGCAACCACCGGGACCGTCCTCAACAATCCGAGACGGTCATTGATCGATCCGCAGCTCATGATTCGAGAGAGTCTCGAATCCGTCGGCCGTGATGAGATAATTGCGCTCGAATCTCATTCCGCCGACACCGTCGATGTAGAGCCCCGGCTCGAGCGCAACCACGTCGCCCTCGACGAGCGTATCGGTGCTCTCGGGGACGAAATAGGGCGGCTCCGGGTGTCCGAGTCCCAGCCCGTGGCCCGAGTGGGAGGTGAACGCGTGATCGAGTCCCAGCGTCGCGAAATGACCGCGGACGGCCGCATCGACGTCCCGCCCGGCGGCTCCCGGCTTCAGTCGGGACTCGCCCGCCTTGATGGCCCCGAGGCATGCCTCGAACATTTCGCGCTGGCGCTCCGTCGGGGCGCCGCCGACGGCGAACGTGTTGGTGAAATCCCCTCGATATCCCGAGACGATGACCGAGAAGTCGAGCAGGAGCAGGTCGCCCGGCTCGATCGATCGCGAGGTCGGCGGCCCGCCCTTGTCGCGATAGCAGCGCGGCCCGGAGGCGAAGTCGCCATAGACGATCACCGGCTCGCCCGCCGACGCACCGGCGGCCCGGTGGACGATCAGGCAGGCGTCGAGCTCGGTCATGCCCGGCCGGACCTCGGCCAGCGCCGCGGCCTGCGCGGCCTCGCCGGCCCGCATCGACCGCCTCAAGGTCTCGATCTCGTCCGGGTTTTTCGACCGCCGCAATGGCCGGATCAGCGGGCCCATGTCGAGGATCTCGAGGCCCGGCCGCGACGCGCGGAGGCCCTCGGCGACCCCCGACGGCACGCCCGCCATCTCGATGCCCACCCGCTTCCCCGGGATCTTCGCCAGGGCACCCAGCGTCGAGGCGACGAGCAGGCCCTGGCGATAGGGGGCCGAGTGCTGCCCGTCGTACCACCTGGGGGCGACCCGTTCATCGACGAATGCTTTTTCCAGAAAGCCCTTCACCATATCATCGGCGACCAGGGTCGCCCGGCCCGGCTCGAGCAGGAGGATCGCCCCCGACTCGACCGTCCGGAACACGAACGGCGACGGCACGTATCCGGCGAAATAGGTCAAGTGTGCCGGGTCGCCCACGACCAGGACGTCGCACGGCGACGGCAACGCATCCCAGAGCCGCTTGCGACGCGCGGCACATCCCTCGGCGGTGAGCATCGGTGCATTCTCCTCGAGATCTCAGCGCTGGACCCGAGCCGAGCCGCCCTTGGCCAGCGCCTCGACCTCCTCGAGCCGGGCCATGGTGACGTCGCCGGGGAAGGTGGTCAAGCAGCGCCCCGTGGGCCCAGCCGAGGCGGAGGGCTTCCTCGGGCGATCGCCCCGAGATCAGGCCATAGATGAGCCCGCCGGCGAAGCCGTCGCCGCCGCCGATCCGGTCCACGACGTCGAGCTGAGCGGCTTCGGGATGGTGTAACGCTGGCCGTCCAGCCACAACACGGCCGACCAGGAATGCCGGTTCGTCGAATGCACCTCGCGCAGGGTCGTCGCAACCAGCTTGATATTCGGATATTGCTTGATGACCTGGTCGATCAGCTCGAAGAACGACTCGGGGTCGAGCTTCGACTTGTGCTCGGCGACGTCCGGGCCGGCGATGCCGAGGCCCATCTGGAGGTCCTCCTCGTTGCCGATCAGGGCGTCGAGGTTGCCGGCGATCGTCTTGATGACCTGCTGGCCCCGCTCCGCGCCGCCGACGGACTTCCAGAGCTTGGCCCGATAGTTCAGGTCGAACGACGTGATCGCCCCGGCGGCCTTGGCCGCCTGCATCCCCTCGATGATCAGCGGGGCGGTCGTCTCGGAGAGCGCCGCGAAGATGCCCCCGGAGTGGAACCATCGCACGCCCCGGGCGAAGATCGATGCCCAGTCGAAATCCCCCGGCTTGAGCAGCGCGCCGGCCTCATTCGCCCGGTTGTAGAACACGACCGGCGGCCGCACCCCCTGGCCGCGATCGCTGTACACCGTCGCCATGTTCGGCCCGCGTACCCCGTCGTGCTCGAACCACTTGTAGAACGGGGTGACGCCCGTCTCCTGGACCCGCGCCTGGATCAGCTCGCCGATCGGGTACTTGACCATCGCCGTCGCGATGCCGGTCTTCAGGCCGAAGCAATCCGACAGCCCCGCCGCGACGTTGTACTCGCCGCCGGAGACGTGGATGTCGAACGAACGCGCCTTGCGGAACGGGATGATCCCCGGGTCCAGCCGGTGGATCATCGCCCCGAGGGCCAGGAAGTCCAGGTCGCACGGGTCCTTGCGTATCGATAAGCCGCTCATGATTGTCGCTCTATGTCATTGGTCATTGGTCATTGGTCATTCGCAACCGGACCGTCCGGGCTTGGGCTCGGGACAGTGTCCTACGAGGCGACGTTCACGAAGACCTTCAGGGCCTCTTTCTCTTCCAGGAGCTTCATCATCTCCCGGTAGTGATCGAGGCCGTCGACGGGGTGCGTGAGGATCCGTTCGGTGACGCCCGGATAGGTCAGCTCGCCGTGCGAGAGGGCCTGGATGCCCAGCTCGAAATGATGACGGTTGCCGTTGACGCTGGAGACCAGCAACTTGTTGCCGAGCACCCATTCGATGTTGATCTTCGCCGCGTCGATCGTCACGTCGTGCTTGCCGCCGGTGATGCTCGTCCAGATCAGGGCCCCGTTGTGGGCGAGCACTTCCATCGATCGGAAGCACAGCTCGGCGTTGCCGGTCGCCTCGAAGATCAGGTCGGGCTTGCCGACCTGCTTCACCAGGTCCGCCAGCGGGGTCTGCTTGGTGCTCACATAGGTGGCGCCATAAGCCTCGACGATCTCGGACTTGCGATGCGGCCCCGGCTTGGTGGCCAGGGCGTAGACCTCCATCCCGCGCAGCTTGAGCATCATCGTGGCGAGCAGGCCGATCTGGCCGGACCCCATGACGAACGCCCGCTTCGGGTTCCAAACCTGGAGCCGCTGCTGGGCCAGGAAGGCTTGCTCGATCGCCTTGGCGCAGACGCTGGCCGGCTCCGCCAGGACGCCGAGGTGCTTCAGCCCCTGCGGGACCTTCACGATGTATTCCGCGTCGTCGACGAAGGTCTCGGTCAAGTATCCGTGGCAGAGGTTGATGCCGCGCTCGTAATAGACTTCCTCGCTCGTGATGTCGTTCCGGCCGATCAGGTCGAAGAGCGACCCTCCCGGTCGACGGACCGTACACGAGACATAGTCGCCGGGCTTGACCTCGGTCACCTTGTCGCCGACTTCGAGCACCTGACCGAAGCTCTCGTGGCCGATGACCAGGTGCTCGCCGCCCGGGGGGGCGTTGCCGTAGAGGGCCTCGTTGATCTCGCGGTCGGTGGCGTCGACGCCGATCTGGAGCACCTTCACCAGCACGGCCCGACCCTCGGGCACTCGGCAGACGTGCGGGTGCGGCTGGTCGGTCAGCTTCGGGACCGGGATCTCGCGAAGATGCACGCTATTCGGCTTACCCGGCAGGACGGCAACGGCTTTCATCGGCATATCGCCCGAGTGGTCAATGTTCAGTCGCGTAGGTTGCTCTGCGAGCACCGATCCGGGAACAGTCGCGTATCGGTGCTCGCAGAGCACCCTACGCGACTACGTTACGAGCAGCTTACATCCCTGAGTCCGATCTCGGGAGATCAAGGCGCGGAGAACTTGTAGATCGTCGTCTGGCTGTAAGTCAATCCCGGCCGCAGGATGACCGACGCGAAGCTGGGCTGATTGACCGCGTCGGGGAAATGCTGGGCCTCCAGGCAGAACCCCTGATGCTTGCGGTACACGGCGCCTCCCTTGCCCTTGAGCGTCCCGTCCAGGAAGTTGCCGGTGTAGAACTGGACGCCCGGCTCGGTGGTGAACATCTCCAACATCCGTCCGCTCTTGGGATCGACGACCCGGGCGGCGAAGGCCGGCGACTTCTGGTCGGGGCGGATGACATAGTTGTCGTCGTATCCGACCGGGTCCGCCTTGATCTGGTCGAAACGCGAGCCGATGACCGTCGGGCTGGTGAAGTCCAGCGGCGTCCCCTTGACGGACTTGATCTCGCCGGTCGGGATCAACGTCGCATCCGAGGCCGTATAGGCGTCGGCGGCCAGCGTCAGCTCGTGATCGAGGATCGTGCCGGACTCGGCGCCGGCCAGGTTGAAGTAGCTATGATTCGTCAGGTTGACCGGCGTGGCCTTGTCGGTCGTGGCGGCGTAGTCGATCTTGATCGCATCGTCGGCCGTGAGGCTGTACGTCACGGCAACGGAGAGGTTACCCGGAAAGCCTTCCTCGCCGTCCTTGCTGAGGTAGGTCAGCTTGACGGCCGGGCCGCTTGGTCCCGAGACATCCTCGGCCTTCCAGACGACCTTGTCGAAGCCCTTGAGCCCCCCGTGCAGGGTATTCGGTCCATTGTTGAGGGCCAGCTTGTATTCGATGCCGTCGAGCGTGAACCGGCCCTTGGCGATCCGGTTGGCGACCCGGCCGGTGATGGCCCCGAAATGCGGATTCTTGGCGAGGTAGGCATCGAGCGTGTCGAAGCCGAGGACCACGTCGGCCGTCTTCCCCTTCCGATCCGGCACATGCAGTTCCGTGATGATTCCCCCGTAGGTCATCACCTTGGCCGTGATCCGGCCGTTGCTCAATACATACAGATCGACGGCGGTCCCGTCCGGCGTTTTCCCGAAGTCCATCCGCTCCACACTCCTTCGGCTCTTGGGATCCTCGTTGGCCCGCGCCTCGGCGGCATCGGCCGGCGGGCGCGGCATCCCGAGCAAGGCGGCAGCGAGAACGATCCACTTGGTGTACGTCTGCATTGGTCAATCTCCCCTGGTTAACCAATGAAGATACCCCAGTCCGCGGCGATAGCCAGTAGGCTCCCGGAAAAAGTGATCCTGGCCCATGTCGGCCCTGGGCCTGAATCATCAAGAAATCGACTTCCCCCCATCTGGTTTCCTGGTAGATTCTCGGCCGGTGCGCCGAATCGGCGGGGTCGCGGACCATGAAGGAGCCGGCAATGGATCGAGTGCTCGTGCGGAAGGGTCAGGGCAAGGAGATCCTCCTGATGGATCCGTCCCTGTTCAAGCTCCATCGCTATCTTCTGATCCTGAGTCATGCCCGGAGTTACAGCACGCTGCTCTGCCACATCCTCGGGAGTCACCGGCAGGTCGCCGGATACGCCGAGACCATGCTGCCTTACGAGACGGCCGTCGACCTCTACCGATTGAACGCGAAGGCGTGCGAGGCCGGCAATTACCGGACTGATTGCGAGTACGTCCTCGACAAGGTGCTCTACGATTGGCTCGGCGTGTCGGACAAGGTGCTGGGGCTGGCCCGGGTGATCCCGATCTTCGTGGTCCGCGAGCCCGGCCCATCGATCGCGAGCCTGACGCGCATGAGGATCCGAGAGTACGAGCAGGGCATCCATGATTGGCAAGAGAAGAACGATCTCCGGGCGACGGCCGATCGAGCCGCGGCGTATTACACGAGTCGGCTCGAGACCTTGCGAACGACCTGTGCCCGCCTCGAGGCCCTGGGCAGGCGTGGCCTCTTCCTGCCCGCCGAATGCCTGCTCGATGACACCGCCGAAGCCCTCCGATTCCTCGAACGGGCCCTCAACCTCGACGGCCCGCTCGGCGAGTCCTACACGATCTTCGACAGGACCGGCAGGCCCGGCACCGGCGACACATCGGCGACGATCCGGGCCGGCCGCATCGTCAGAGATCCCTCCGAGCCGGAAGAGATCCCGATCCGGGCCGATCTCCTCGAGCGCGCGCGGGATGCTTACGCGGCCTGCGTGGATTCCCTTCGCGGATCGCCCGCGCTCGTCTCGTTCGGTCGCGAGCCGACGGCCCTGGCCGGCTAGGCCCTTCAACTGCCTTCGACGGTCCCACCCCGCTTGCCGGCGTAGAAACCGT
Organism: uncultured Planctomycetota bacterium; assembly: GCA_963777695.1. GTDB lineage: Bacteria > Planctomycetota > Planctomycetia > Isosphaerales > Isosphaeraceae > CAVZRC01. The sequence goes on along the minus strand of CAVZRC010000004.1, from coordinate 861,268 downwards.
ATCGCCCCTGGATCAGCTCGTGGCCCGGGTTGACCTTGGGATAGAACCAGGCCACGTCGCGGACGGTGCGGCCGTCGGGCGCGACGTAATCGACCCAGTTGCAAGTCCCCTTGATGGGACAGGTGTAGGTCCGCTCGGTGACCCGCAGGACATCGGCCTTGACCGTGGCGGGATCGAAGTACCAGTTGCCTTCGTACTTGGCCAGGCTCGGACCCACCTCGGCCTCGGCCAGGGCGGTGCCGGACCCTTGCTCTCGTATGGTCACGCTCATCGCGATTCTCCTCTCTTGCCTCGACTCGAGTACCTCATGGCGGAGCGCCTCTCCGGCCGCTTGGCATGATCGCGGGACTTCCGCATCATCTCCCTTACTGTAGGGTGCCGACAAGTGCCTCCGGCCACAACGCCAGGACCCGCCACCCCCTTGACATCTCGTCCGGATTGTTTAGAACTAAACCAACATGAAGGATGCCGGGCCGGAGCGGGCGGCGACGCGCGTCTCCTCCCGGATGACGTATTTCGATCCATTTGTTGAAAGGGAGTTGACTGATGCGCAAGAACCTGTTCGCCATGGGGCTGGCGGCCTCCGCCTTGCTGGGGCTCGGCATGGTCGCCACCGGCGAGGATTACACCATCGACACGGCACACTCGGGGATCGTCTTCAAGATCTCGCACTCGGAATTGAGCTGGATCTTCGGCCGGTTCAACGACTTCTCGGGCGAATTCACGATCGATTCCAGCGAGCCGTCGAAGTCGTCGTTCCTGATGAAGATCAAGCCGGAGAGCATCGATACCAACAGCGCCGCCCGCGACGGCCATCTCAAGAGCCCCGACTTCTTCAACACCAAGCAGTTCCCGTCGATGACCTTCACCAGCACGTCGGTCAAGCCGGTCGAGGGGGGCTACGAGGTGACCGGCGACTTCACGCTGCACGGCAAGACCAATCCCGTCACGTTCACGCTCAAGGGGGGCAAGACGGTCATGATGAAGGGCTCGCAGAAGACCGGATTCTCCGCCGAGTTCCCGATCAAGCGCTCGGAGTTCGGCGTCGGCAAGCCCTCGCCGATGCTCGGCGATGACGTGTGGGTCTCCGTCAGCTTCCAGGGCGTCAAGAAGAAGTGAGGATGAGGGCCGATGCCCGCGCGGCATCGGCCCCATGTTTCACCGACCCGCGGATTCCTCGAAGACCTGCCGGATGCGCTCGGCGACGATGCGATGCTCGTCGCCTTGCAGCGTCCAGACCATGATTCGCAGCCCGTGCTCGCCTTCGGCCAGGACGGCGATCCGGGGATCGCCGTCCCAGAGCTTGCGGATGACCTGCTCGGCCGTGAGCGGGGAGTGCCATTTGCTCCAATCGACGACCACCTGGGGGACATGGTTGGCGATCTCGGCGACCTCCTGCCGTGCGCTCATCCCCGGGACCTGCGCGAGCCTGGCGATGATCTCCGAAGATCGGGTTTCCCAGGTGCGCCATTCCGCGTCGTGGTCGAGCTTGAGGTAGCGCTCGACGGCCGCGAGCAGGCCGACGATCTCCTCCTTGCCGACCTTCATGGCGCGACCGATGCCCATACTGGGGCTGATGGCGTGTCGCCCCGCCGCGATCAGGTCGGGGCGGCCGAGTAGCAACCCCGAGGCTTGGGGGCCTCGGATCGCCTTGCCGCCGGAGAAGGTCACCAGGTCGAACCCCTCGCGGATGGACTCGGAGAACCGCGAGATCGGCGGGACGTCGGCGGCGGCGTCGAGGAACGTCAGCACCCCGCGCTCCTTGCCGATCCTGAGCCACTCCTCCCGTTTGATGAGGCCCAGCGGCCCGAAGCGGTTGAGGAAGAACATCATCGCGGTGCGCGGGTTGATCGCCCGGTCCAGTTCCGCGCGGGTCTCGACCCAGACGATCTTGGCCCCGGTCAGGGACATCTGGGCCTCGTAACGGCTCTTGTGGGCCTTCTGGAGGATGACCTCGTTCCTGAGCCCGTTGGTCTCGGGCAGGCGATCGATCGCCGGGAGGTTATCCCAGGTCATGCACGCGGCCGTGGCGACCGCGATCGCCGAGGCGGCGCCGGCGGTGACCATCGCGGCCGGCACGCCGAGGAGTCCGGCGATCCGCGCACCGACCTTCTCTTGCAGCTCGGGGATCGAGACGAACCAGCCGGCCGCCTCGGCCATCGCCTGCACGACCTCCGGCGGCATCACCGAGCCGCCCACGACGGTCACCGTCCCCTGGGCATTGATCAGGGTCTTGACCCCGAGCCGTGAATAGATGTTCTTCGCTGGTGTCATCTGGGATGATCCGCCTGGATTCGGGTGTCATGGGCCGGGATCGGTGGGCGGCGCCCGCCGAAGGCTTGCGCCGCGCGTTCACCCATTTTGGGCGGATGCCTCTTGCAATGATAGAGGTCGCCTATTATGCCGGCCTGCTCACCGGTCTCCCTGGGTTGTGAGGCTCTTGGGCTTCCGGTATCGTGAACGAAAGGGCCGAGGACTTACTCCCGGGAGCGCTCCATGACTGCCGACGAGATACTCGATCGTTCCGACGATTTATGCCTTCGAGGGACCGAGATCTATGACCGAGATATCCGGCCCGCTCTCGGTCCGGAAGATGAAGACAAGTTCGTCGCGATCGACGTCGATTCGGGCGGCTACGAGATCAACGGGAATGACTTCGCTGCGACAGAGCGATTGCTCACGCGGATCCCAAGTGCCCGTATCTGGCTAGCCCGTGTCGGCCATCGAGCGGCCTACCGAATCGGCGGGCGTTTCGTCCCCAAGGTCGTCGAATGATCACCGGCACGGTCAACGCCCGATACGAGATGATTATCAGGTTACCGGTGCGGGACTCGGCGGGGCAGGAACAGGATGTCGAGACCGTACTCGACACCGGATTTACCGGTTCGCTGACATTGACACCTTCGATGATCGCGAGCCTGGGTCTATCCTGGCGCTCCTGCGCCAGCGTAATCCTGGCGGACGGGAGAGTCGAGCAATTCGACATCTATGCCGCAACCATTGTTTGGGATGGTATGCCACGCTCGATCTTGCTTCAGGCAATCGACACTGACCCCCTTCTTGGGATGGAACTGTTGGTCGATTATGACCTGCGAGCACGCGTGAGGGCTGGTGGGATCGTTCAAATTGAGGCCGTACCATGAACCTCCGGGCACGCTGGGCGATGACCTCTGAGGATTGGGCCTCCGAGGGGCCGAGCACCTGGGCTGTGCTGGTGACGGCGGATGGCCAGTCCATGCGGATGCCGCTCAACAAGATCGCTCGATACATCAACGAGGGGCCGGAGAACAGTACCCACGACTTCGTGGCTGCGGAGGTGTCGGCCGGAGGTTGAGACGAACGCTTTCAAGGAGGTCGAGCGTTGGTGACCGGAGGTCGGACATTGCAAGTACAGGTGGAGCAAGGCGTACGTCTGCATCAGGCCGGCGACCTCGACGGGGCGGCGCGGCTCTACGAGTCGGCTCTGGACCGTGACCCGGCCGACACCGACGCGCGGTGCTTGCTGGGCCTGGTGCGGCAGCAGCAGGGCCGAGCGGCCGAGGCGGTGGGACTGATCGAGGCGGCGCTGGCGTCGCGGCCGGACGTTCCCGCCTATCACGCCGGCCTGGGGATGGCGTATCAGGCCCTGGGACGTCCGGCCGACGCGGCCCGCGCCTTCGCCCGCGTCATCGAGCTCTGCCCGGACGACGCCGAGGCCCACCTCAACTGGGGGATCGCCCTCCGCGCCATGGGAGACCGGGTCGCGGCCCTGGAGCATCTCCGCCGCGCCGTGGATCTCGCCCCTCGGCTCGCGCCGGCGCGGGACCGGCTCGGCGAGCTGCTCCTCGAGTGCGGCTGGCCTCGCGAGGCCCTGCCGCATTGCCAGGCGGCGGCGGAACTTCGCCCGGACCTGGTCGAGGCCCACCTCAACCTGGCCAACGTCTGGCTGGTGCTGGGCCGGAACCAGGAGGCCCGCGCCTCCTACGCCCGGGTGCTGGAGCTCGACCCCACCCTGTGGCGCGGCGGCGGCCGGGATGGGGCTCGTGGCAGTCCGCCTCCAGTGGCGCGACGAGGGGCTGACCTGGCTCCGCCGGGCCGTCGAGCTCGAGCCGAATTCCATCGAGTTCCTCCGCTATCTGGGAGAGGCGGCCTCCGCCTACGGGCTACTCGACGAGGTCCGGCGGTGCTGCGACCGCATCCTCACCATCGACCCGAACAACGCCGCGGCCCACAACACGCTGGGCTCGTTCGCGCACCGGGAGGGCCGTCCGGATGAGGCGCGGGCGTCCTATCTCCGCGCGGTCCGGCTCGAGCCCAAGCTGGCCAACGCGCACTACAACCTGGGTATCCTCCACGAGGAGCTGGGCGAGAAGGACGAGGCCGAGGCTTGCTTCCGGGTGGCCCTGCGGTGCGACCCCGCCCATGCGATGGCCCTGGCCCGCATCGCCGCCCTTCGCCGCGGCGCGCTGGCCGAAGCCGACCTCCAGGCCATCTACCGCCTGCTCGAAGATTCGAACCTCTCGCCCGCCCATCGTTTGAAGCTGCTCTTCGGCCTGGCGGACGTCCACGATGGCCTCGGCGAGTTTTCCCAGGCGGCGGCCTGGCTCGACCGTGCCAACGCCCTGGGCCGGTACCAGCTCCTGTTGAAGGGGGTCCCCTATAATCCGGATGACCACCGTCGGTTCATCGATTCCCTCATCGACGCCTTCACGCCCGCCCTCTTCGAGCGGCTCGCCGGCGCGGGGCTCGAGACGCGACGGCCGATCTTCATCGTCGGCATGCCCCGATCCGGCACCACGCTGATCGAGCAGGTCCTCGCCAGCCACCGCGACGTCTACGGGGCCGGGGAGATCGACCTGGTCCGCGAGAGTCTCGACGCGATCCCCGAGTTGGTGGGGTGGACCGGCGCGCCCGTTGAGGCCGCCGAGCGGCTCCGACCGTCCCAGGTCGCCGAGCTGGCGCGGGGGCACGAGGAACGGCTCCGGGCGATCGACGGCGGCCGGTCGTTGCGGATCATCGACAAGAGGCCGGAGAACTACTTCTACCTGGGGCTGATCGCGTTGATGTACCCCCGGGCCGTGGTGATCCACTGCCGACGCGACCCGCGCGACGTGGCCCTCTCGTGCTGGGCGGCCGACTTCGTCGAGGTCCGATGGGCCTACCAGTACGATCACATCGCCGCGCGGTTCGCGGAGTATCGTCGACTGATGGATTACTGGCGCACGGCTCTGCCCTGCTCGTTTTCGGTCCTCGACGTCGATTACGAGGAGATGGTGGACGACCTCGAGGGTGTGTCGCGTCGCCTGGTCAACGCGCTGGGGCTTGACTGGGACCCGGCATGCCTGGAATTCCACAAGACCCGGCGCCACGTCCAGTCCGCCAGCCAATACCAGGTACGACAACCGATCTATCGCAGCTCGGTGGGGCGCTGGAGGCGCTGACGAGCGTCAGCTCGCCGAACTCTTCGCGATGGTCGGGGCCGTCGGTGATCCGAGGTGACCCGTGGGCCTGAGTGTTTCGTTGGTCCACAGTAGGTCGGCAGAGAGCGAGAGCGTATGGACGACAACGAAGCTGTTGCTATCGAGTACATCCGCCGTTACGTCGATTCGGGGTTCTACGGCCCCGAGAAGATCCTTGAGATTCTCGACGAATCCGTATTCGAGCCAGGTGAGATCGATCCGGTCTGGCTCCGTGCCCGCATCGAGCGGGAATTCACGAGGAAGCACGCGGAAGAGGCGAGATGGCCCGAAATCACCGACTGCGATCGGCTCGATCGGGCGTTCGCGTCGTTCGAGGATCGCGGGATCATCGCCTTGCAGAATGTGGGCGTGACCCAGTCGGACGGCCTGTCCGATGTTTCGCAGCGCTACGCCGAGGCCGGCGCCGACCGGTCGGGAATCGAAGGCTATTGCTTCTACGACGGCCAAGACCTGGAGGGGGTCGTCGAGGACGGCGAGTTGTGGCTCACCTTCGGGGCCGTCGCGGGCGATGATCGACAGGGCGTCGAAATCGGCCGCCGGATCGAGCAGGTTCTGGAGGATGCCGGCTTCGAGATCGAGTGGGATGGGTCGATCGAGTCGAGGCTCCTGGTCAAGGGCCTGCGCTGGCAGCGGCGCGGCGAGCCTACCTGAGGCCGCGGCAGAGCTGCCCCCTCCCTGGAATGGTACTGTCATCATGGCGCGGCTCGGCGGGCCGGTCCGCCTGGCTATTTCGCCAGCGAGCGGAGGCGTCCGTGGAATACAAGGTCGTGATTCCGGATGAAGTCTACGCCATCCTCGAGTGGCAGCGGAATGATCTGCCGGCCATCTGCGTCGTCAACCAGGCGCTGGCGAACTTCGAGCCCAAGGTCGTATTCTCCTGGCGACTGTCGATCATCGTCGATTGTGTGGAACTGGCGAAACGCGGGATGCCGACGCCCGAAGAGAGGGGGGTGCTGGATCAGCTTGGCAAACAGTTCGACGCGCACTTCAAGGCCGACGGGAACGCCCTCTTCCTCGCACGGATCACCTGGTCCGGGACCCGCCAGTTCCTCTATCGCGTCTACGACCCCGAGGTTGCGAACCGATATCTCACGGCGATCATCGAGGACGAAACGAACGCTCGCCCATTTGAGTTCCGGATGGAGCACGACGAGACCTGGGAGTATGCCCGGCATCTCCTCAGCCACTGGGAGTCCTGAGCCGATGTCGGCCGGCCTCGCATCCTGCCGGTTCGGGACCTTGATCTTCGGCTTGCCGACCGCGATCATCAGCGGGATCGTCGTCTGACTCGTCCTTCCGGGCCCCGGCTCGGAAGATGGACCGCGCCCTCTGGCGGACCGGGGACGCGGCGGAGTTTCCTGGTACAATCATCGCTCGGTCCGTTTCTCAGGCCGGTCTCCTTGCGATCAATCCCGTTCGAAGAGGGACAGCCCCATGAGCGTCCTGGTGGAATGCCCGCACTGCTCGACGCGAGTCCTACCGATGGCGGGGCGCGTTTGCCCGGCATGCCAGAAGAATGTTGACAAGCCGCGCGAGCCCGACCCGGAGCCGGCCGTCGAATCCGTGTACAGCGTCGCCGCGGAACAGATGAGCAGAGGGGTCGACGCGTCCGGGATCGAGAAGCTGCTGACCCAACGGGGGCTGGATGCCGACGCGGCCGCGACCGTCGTCAGCAACCTGGAGCAGATGAAATCCAGGGCCCACCGGGAGAAGGGCCAGAAGATGATGATGTACGGCGCATTCTGCGGCATCGCCGGCATCGTCGTGACGACGCTGACCTACAGCATGGCGGCCAGCGCCGGCGGCGGCTCGTTCGTCGTCGCCTGGGGGGCGATCATCTTCGGAGGCATCGAATTCCTCCGCGGTTTCGTCGAGTACGTGAAGTCATAGCCGGGGGTGCATCAGCGACAACCTCGAAACCTCGGTGACACGTCGCGTCCAGAACGCCTGAACCATCGGCGTGTCGGACCCGGGCCCTGCCGCGTCGCTCTATGATATAATCCTCAACGTGTTCTCGGCGGGACCGAGGCGACGCGATTATCCTCCAGGTGGCTCCAAGACGATGGCCTCACCTCCGATCGATGAGATCCTCGAAACGGTCCGGACCGCCCCCGACGCGATTCAGGGTTGGGACCGCCTGCGAGCCCTGTGCTCGGAGAAGTATCCGAGCCAACTGTGGAGCAAGTTCGACGCGATCGATCCGGCCGGCGACGTGGAGTCGGCACGCGAATGGCTCAGCGGACAGTTGAGTGTCGCAAGCGAACACCTGGCCATCCGCGGGATCTATCTGGGCCTCGATACCCTCAACATGGACGACGGCCAGGGCACCAACATCGAGATCGGTGTCGCCGACGTCTGCGATCCCTATTTCGAACGATGCCGACTGGCTGGGACGATGTACCTGGAACGGCGAGCGTCACCTCATCGGCGAGCTTGCGAAGATGAAGGCGGTCTATTCTCAGAAGCGATGGAAGCGGCTCCATGACCTCGCCGAGTACACCCTCTTCCTCGGCTACAGCGGGCTCATCCTGGCCGAGGCGCTCGAGGACGTCGGGCGGGACGGGCCGTTCCTGGCGGCCTGGGGCTTCCACGACGGCGACCTGTTCACGCTCGGCCGCGGGGACGGCCAGGGCTTCGAGCGCCTGGCCGCCTTGTGGGAACCCGCCGATCGGGAGGGAGACGACCGTCGCGGTGAATGGTCCGGCCTACGCATCTGGCAGCCTCCCGACTGAAAGGCTGCGAATCAATCAATTCCGGATGAAGGATTGCGAATTACCAAGAGACCATTTCAACCCCCTTCTTCTCAGGGATAATGCCATGATCCCCGTCGGCCAACCCTATCGCCCGTCCGGTCCGCTCGACGCCAAATCGATCCTGATCACCGCGATCCTCGGCACGACGGCCGGGGTCATCGGTGCGGCGCTGGTCTGGCTCTGGGAATGGAGCCCGATCCCGACGCTGGTCCTGATCACCCCGCTGGTCCAGGGTGCGGCCATCGGCGGGGTCATGGCCTTCGCCGTCACGCGGCTCCGGATGCGCAACCCCCGGATCATTGGCGCGGTGGGCTTCGCCTGCGGCCTGCTCAGCATCCTGCTGGTCCACTACGGCCATTACCTCCACCTGGTCACGTCGGTCGCCGCCGAACTGCGGACCATGGTGACCCAGAACAAGGGACTCCCTGCGGACGAGCGAAAGTCGCTCCTGACCCAGATCGATGCCGACCCGGCCAAGTTCATCGACCCGATCCTCGCCCAAAAGACTGGACACTCCGGGTTCCTCGGGTCGCTGTTCATGCGGAACGAGCAGGGGGTCCGGATCAAGAGTAGTACGGTCACCGGGACGTTCCTCTGGATCCTCTGGGGCGCCGAGGCGCTGATGGTGGCGGCGATGGCCGGGTTCATCCCGGCGGCGAGCGCATCCGAGCCGTTCTGCGAGGAGTGCGGCTACTGGTGCGAGAAGCAGCCCGATCTGTTCAACCACGCGACGGCCTCGGCCACCCTGCTGATCGAGGCCGTCCAGCAGGATAACCCTTCGCAGATCGCGGCGCTCCGCGCCACCCCGTTCGTCGACGACGGCTCGGGGCTCGTCACCGCGACCCTTCATGCCTGCCCCGGCTGCGATCAGAGCTTCGCCGATATCGCGCAACGGATTCCCAAGGGCAAGGAGACCACGGTCAAGGTCCTGCTGAAGCAGGTCCGCGTCTCGCCCGAGATGGTCGATGCGATCCGGAACGTGCCGCGCGGCCGCCGAGGCGTCGAAGGCAGACATCCCGGCCGAGGATGAATCCGCGATGGCTGAAGAGCCCGAGGGGAATCCTCAATACCCGTCGCGTTGACCCCCGTTCATTTCAGGAGCCGTTTCGCATCCTCGACCGAGACCGACGGCTCGTCGAGGCGGGCTTCCAGCTCTGGCGAAACTTGGGGTTGTGCTCCAGTAGCCGGTCGATCAGGTCGTCATCCTTCTCGAGCGGGACGAGATGGAACGATGGCGTGCCGTTGACCGTGATGATCACCGGTTCCTCGTGACAGAGGCGGCCGTAGCGGCTCAGATTGGCCTTGGCCTCACTCAGCGGAATCACTTTCATGATGGTCGGTAAACTCCTCTCCGCGTACGATCTAAGTGGCAGTCCGGAAGGTCCGTCCGGAGCCTCGAAGAGGCGATCTCATAAAGCCTGGGGTGTCAACCCCAGGACCGGGAGAGATCCCGGAACCGCCGGGTCCGAGCCCCGAAGGGGCGACACAATCCATGACTCCACAGTAGACGATGTCGCCCCTTCGGGGCTCCACGGGAACTGGGTTTGTCTGGCTCGGTCTTCTCGGGGCTCACGCCCCGAGCTTTACGATTTCGTCTCTTCGAGACTTTCCAGACAGACTCGAAATATAGCCGTCTCAAGGAGTCTCGACACGTCGAATCCTCAGCGCGACATCCTCTTCGTAAGGGGGAGAAGCCACTTCGACGCGATCGCCTCGGCTCTGGATCTCTTGCGATTTCTCGATCGTCCCGCTACGCGGATTCAGCCATTCGGCCTGGTAGCGGCCAGCGGGTAGATTCAGCGTCAACTCGACCTTGGTCCCGCCGTGGATGTAGATCGCATACGCCTGCCCGGGCTCGCTCAGCGCCCGGGCCGAAGTCTTTTCGGGGACGACGCGAGAGATGACCTTGGAGTCCGGGGCCATCTTCACGAAGTCGAACCCGTCGATGAAACGCTTCAAGAACTGCAACTGGGATCGGAACCCCGGCCCGCCGCCACCGGGCGTGGGGTCGGCGATCCTGGCGGTCCCGTCCTCGTGATCCGTCGTGTACGAGTAGTCGAGATGGTCGAAGATGGCGCCGCCGGCCACCAGGAAATCCCATGCCTCGATGCGGTAGGGCTTGTCGGCGATGCCCCGGAAGCCGGTTTCGTCGTCTCCAATGACCTTGCCGAGGCCGTAATTCATGCCGACCGTGAGGGGAGGCGTGGCGTAATGGAAGTTGAAGATCGAGACGGCGGGGTTGGGCCGTTCGATCTTCGCCTTCTCGTTGGCGATGTTCTGGGCGAGCAGGTGCTTGTGGGGCAGGCTATTCTCCGTATCGACGATCACCGAAGCGATCCGCGCCTGCCACTCCAGCGTCACCCCGCCGAAATACGGCTCGTTGCAGATCTCGAAGTAGACGTTGTCGAACGCGTTCAACTCCCGGACGACTTTTCGAACGAACGCTTCCTGCCTCTCCTGGAGGTCTCGGTGTTTGCCGGTAAACGCCTCGTTCCGGCCGATGTTGCCGACGCCGTTGACGTTGTTCCGCGCGTTCATCGGGTTCACCGTCCAGAGGTTCTCCTCGTAGAACGGGCAGAAGAGGACGTACTCGACAACGATGCCTCGGTCCGAGGCGGCGGCCACGAACGACTTGAGTCGATCGAAGTAGGTGTCGTTCCATCGGCCGAAGTCGAAGCGGTTTCGCCCGTCGGCGGCGCCGGGGACGTCGGTGCGATGCCAGGGTGCGATGTACTTGTCGGGGGTCGGGGCCAGCGTGTTCTTCTCGATCTTGAACGCGCCGGGGACCTCGCGATACGTGCCCGAGAACGTCCGCGTGAGGTTCAGTCCCCTCGCGTGCAGCTCGTCGAGGTAAGGGATGGCGTCGAAGTCCCCATTCAGGACCGCACCGTAGTGCTCGGTGGACGTGATCAGGACCGTCGGCTTGCCGCGGAAGAGCAAGTAGTGGGGATTGTCCGGGTGGAGGGAGATCGGCTGGCTCGACGTCGTCAGGGCGAGCAGCGTGAGGAGTGGGGTGAGCATGCGTAAGTCCTCGGGTCGGGTTGGCATGCACGATCCGGTTGCATGATCCTTTCGGTCGAACGCAGTAGCGGGCCGGATCCGTCGCGCGGCGTCGTCAAACGATCAATGGGGCCGGCGCCGACAGGGCAGTTCGTGTCTTCACAGGCCCGACCGATCCGTCAGGCACGGCTCTGCCAGATGACCGGGTCTCTCGCGGTGTGAAAGACTGCGATGACCTGCACTCGCGATGGCTCCGCTCGGTAGAACACTCGATAGGGGAACCGGGCGACCGCTGCTTTGCGGATGTCGGCGAAGACCTCGGGATGCAACAACGGGTTTGACCCGATCCGGTCGAACACGTGCTGCACGCGCGCGGCGAACGCAATTCCCAGGCCCCGCTTCTGGCCTTCGTAGAAGTCGAACGCCTCATCGAACTCGGCCTGCGCTTCGTCCCGCAGGACAATCGGCAGACTCATGATCGCGCCCGGGCCAATGCGCGGGCCTTGACCTCTTCCCACGGGGTCACGGCATCCGGACGGGCGATGCTGTCCGCCAATCGCCTGTCCAGTTCTTGGCGTTGGGCCAGTGTCAGCGGCTCGCGTTCCAACTCCTCAGCGACGCTGTCCCAGATCTCCTGAGCCAGGGCTAGGCGTTCCTCTATGCTGATTTGATCGATCCCCAATTCCTGCATGGTCCGAGACATCGGACGACCTCCTAATCTGAGAGTCAGTTGACAGGCGGTATCGTACCACGACCCCAGCCGGGGGGCTATGTTTTTCACTCTACGATAAGGTTTGTGTCAATCCGGCTTTGTTATCATGGGTCGATGCAATGGATTCCCTACGGATTCCGCTCCCACAAGCCGTGGAACGGCTCGCTGTCAAGGTGCCGTCGCGCCGAAGTGGCGCTCGAACGGCCCGATCACCGACCGGCCGGGGGTGCGATCCAGGACGGCGAAGACTACCTTGCGGAACGCTGAGCGGAACCGGCCATCGTCACGGAGGTGTCGGGCGAACCCGGCGGCCACCTGCGTCGGGTCGTTGCGGAACACGCCGCATCCCCAGGCCCCCAGGACCAGCACGTCGTGCCCGTTCGCGACGGCCAAGGCGAGCACTTTCTCGATCCGGGCGAGCATCACCGGCTCGATCCGGGCGACGTTTCCGGGTTCCTTTTCGCGGACGACTCCGGCATTCACGGCCGGCGCGGTGACGAACGAGACCGCATAGGGCTCGTCCAGCAGGAGGTCGTCATCGTCGCGGAACACCGGCACGTCGGGCGAGTAGATCATGTGATCGGTATAAAGACAGGACGAGGATCGGCGGTTGGCCTCGTACATGGCCTGGAGCGGTGCGATGCAGGCATAAAGTCCGGACGCCCGCGCCAGGCTCTCCTCCTGGGCCTGGCTGCCGTTGAGAAATCCCCCGCCGGGGTTCTTGGCCGATGCAAAGTTGAGCGCCAACATGCGCCACGAGGGGTCGTCGCGGAGGAGCTCGCGTGATGCGTGCAGCGTGGTCGCGGTGATGACCTCGAAGGCCGTCGGGATGCGGCCGACGCAATCCCGGAGGATCGGCTCGCACTGGCGGGCGACCTCATCGTGTCGATCCGGCGTGTAGAGGACCGAACGAGCCCGCGCGGCCGCGAGTGTGTCGCCGATCGAGACGCGGCGGCCGGACGGGGTGAGATAGCCGCCCGTTTCCAGGATGTCGAGCGTCTCACGGGCGGTCTGGGCTCGCTTCGAGCGACTCGCCATCGTTCTTTACCCCGGGAGGATCAAACTTCACACTTTCGACGATTCCAACCCATGATACTGAACGGTCGACATGGAGAAGAAGGCGAGGGTTCGTGTGCTCCGAGAGTTCAGTCCTTGGGTTGGAACAATTTGCCATCGCGTACCGAGACCTGGCCCTGCTCGACCATCCCGGCGACCACGGCGTCGATGGCCTCTTTCAGCTTCGGGGTGGTCGTCTTGAATCCCAGGAGCCGGGCGACCATCGCCGGGGCTTCCTGCCGATGCAACCCGATTTGATCGACCAGTAATTTGCGGATCGCCGAGGCGATCTCCGAAGGTGGCAGCATCTCGGGCTTGCGCAGGCTGGAAGACTTCACCTCGGCGCGCGATCGGACGGGGATCTCGGGCCGCTGGGCGTCGCGGACGAAATCGCCCTCGAATTGGAGGATCCCCTTGCGGATCCCGAGCTGGATGGCGCCGGCCACGGCCCCGATGATCCGGTTGCCGGCCCGCTGCTGGCCCCAGAGCGACGTCAGGCGACGGGTGATCTCCTCGCGATGGATCGGCCCTTCGATCGCGACGACCCGGGCGACGATCTTCGCCAGGGCGTTGACGGATGTGTCCGGGATCGCCGTCGCGCTCGGGACGCCGAAGCTCGCCTCCTCATAGGGGAGCACCCAGGGCGGCAGGGCGCCGTTGGCGGACTCCTCGACCGGCTCCATGCGGTCGATCGTCTCCTCGGCGGGATCGGGATCCGTCGGCGCCTCATCATCCTCGGGCTCGTCCCGGGCTCCCGCGTCGAGCCGCGCCTCCTCGATGGCATTGACGAGCTTCCGGAGCTGCTCGTCGGGCCAGTGGAACCAGTCGGTGCTCCAGACCCGATGGATCCGCCAGCCGCGATCCCGCAGGACGCTCTCGCGCAGACGGTCGCGATCGCGGGCCGACCGCGCGGAATGATAGGTCGCCCCGTCGCACTCGATGCCGAGGAGGTAACGGCCCGGGCAGTCCGGGTTGACAACCGCCAAGTCGATGATGAAACCCGACGTCCCGACCCGGCGATGGACCTCGTGGCCGAGGTCTTCCATCGCCTCGGCCACCTGGCGTTCGAAGTCCGAGTCGTGGCCGCCGCCGGTGGGCCGCGGGTCGTCGAGGATGCCCGTCGCCGCGAACCGGAGGAACGTCTTGAACGCCGAGGCCCCTCGCGAACGGGCGCCCTGGAGGTCGATGTCGTCGGCCGTGATCGAGCTGAAGACCTCGCATCGCTCGCGGGCGCGCGTGATCAGGACGTTCAATCGGCGTTCGCCGCCCTCGACCGAAAGCGGGCCGAAATTCATGGCCATGTACCCGGATTCGTCGCGCGCATATCCGACCGAGATGAAGATCACGTCGCGCTCGTCGCCCTGGATGTTCTCCAGGTTCTTGACGAAGAACGGCTCCGGCCGGCCGGCGGCGAAGAATTCATCCAGCCCGGTCTCTTGGCGGAGCAGGAGCTCGATCTCGTCGCGGATGGCGTCGCGCTGGGTGACGGAGAACGCCCCGACGCCCAGCGATCTCCCGGGGGCGTTGCGGGCGTGGTCGATGACCGCGCGGGCGATCGCGCGGGCCTCGACCCGGTTCGTCCGGGTCGCACCCCGATCGAAGACTCCATCCTTGACGAGCCGGAAGTGCAGCCCGTTGACGGCCGGCATCGCCGTGGGGCTCGGCACGACGTAGAGTTGGCCGCCGTAGAATTCCCGGTTCGAGACCGCGATCAGCGAATGGTGGCGGCTCCGGTAATGCCAGCGGAGCATCCGTTGCGTCAGGCCCTGGGTCACGCAGAGCCCGAGGATGCTGTCGAGGTTGGCGGCGTTGAAGGCACTCTCATCGTCGTCCATCGAGCCGTCGTCGTCGAGCATCTTGCTGAAGAACCGCGTCGGCGGGAGCTGCTTGCTGTCGCCGACGACCACCACCTGCCGGGCGCGCGCCATCGCCCCCAGGGCGTCGACCGGGCTGATCTGGCTGGCCTCGTCGACGAGCAATAGATCGAACGTGATCCCGCCCGGCTCGAGGAACTGGGCCACCGAGATCGGGCTCATCATGAACACCGGCTTGATCGACTGGACGGCGGTGCCGGACTCCTTGAGGAGCTGCCGGATCGGCTTGTGCCGCCGCTTCTTGGAGATCTCCTGGAGGACGACCCGCATCTCCCCGCCCGTCCCGCGAGGGATGGCGTCGTGGTGCGCCTTGACAACCTCCGCGCGGGCCAGGTCGATCCGGGCCAGATCGAGCTTGCGGAATTCGTCGATGCGTCGCTCGTGGGTGAGGCCGGCGAATTCCCGCAACTCACGGTGGCGTTCGAACGCGTCGCGGAGGAGCGCCTCGTAATACGCGATCTCGAACTGATCGAGAACCGCGTCGGACGGGATCCGCCCGTCGTGGAGCCGCTCGACCACCGCGTCGAGCCCCAGGGACTTGAGCTGGCCCTGTCGCATCCGGTAGCCGATCCACTGCGATAGCGCGCCGCGATTCTCCCGCCACGATCGCAGGCGAGCGGACAGCTCCTCGATGGGGATCGGCGTGAGCGAGGCATTGCCGAAGGCTTCGAGCCGGTTCAGCTTGACCGCCTCGAAGAGCGCGTTGAGCTGCTGGAATGCCGGCTTCATCTGCCGAGACAGCACCCCGAGCGGTCCTTGACACCGCTCGGGTTCATCCAGTTGCGACTTGATGAGCCGATAGTCATCCGACAGTCGGGCGGCCCGGCATTCGTCGTCCCACTTCAGGATGGCGTCGAGTCGCGCCCAGTCGGATTGGGTCCCCTTCCAGGAGGTGCCGAATGCGTCGCGGCCGAGTTGGCCGATGTCGGGGTCGTCGAGGGACCTCGTCGCGACCTGCGTCTCGATCACCGCGTCGATGATCTTCAGCCGATCGGCGGCGGTCCTCGGCAATTCGCCCTTCAAGACGCCCCGCAACGTGGCCGTCGACCTGCGGTAATCGCCCCGGAGCCAGCGGAACCAGGAGTGGCCATGGGCCGCGATGTCGCGACGGGCGGACTCGAGGTCGGTCTGGAACGCGAGCGGCGAGGCGGTCTCGGCCAGCGCCGACCGGCCGGCCGCCATCGCCTGCCCGCGCTCGACGATCCGGACGATCTCCTCCCGACGGTTCTCCCAGGCGGGATCCCCCATCCGTCGATGATCCATCGGCGGCGGCATTGACGAGCTTGAGCCCGAGGTCGGACAGTTGCTTGACATCCCGCAGGCTCAAGGCGTCCGGGACGGGTATCGCCAGGGCATCGGCCAGGCGTCGGACCGCATCCGCGATCATCTCCAGCGACGCGACGGCCGCATCGATCTGGCCGACCAGTTGCTTGAGGTCGTTGGGGAGCAGGTGGGTGTCGCGGCCCACGCCCCACCAGGGATGCTCGCCCGGACGGCCGATCTCCTTCAGGTGGGTCTGCAAGTCCTCGAGGCCCTGGCGACGGGAGAGGAACTCGGCGCGGGTCCACGATGTCGGGCCGACCAGCTCGAAATCGATCGTCTCGGGCACGAGCTCATTCAGGGCGGCGAGTCGGCCGTAAATCTGGAAGATCGAGATCCCCGCCGGTTCCATCGGCGTGTTCAGCAGCGACGCATGATGGTTCAACTGGTCTCTGATCCGGCCAAGGGCCTCGATCTGCTCGGTCGAGCCGCCGACCCTGGGCCGACCGAGCTTGAGCGTGCCGTTGATCTCCTCAAGGACGGCCTTCTTGCTGGCCTTGCGGCTGTGCAGTTCCAGGCAGATGACGCCGAGCCCCAGCCGCTCCAGCCGGTTGTAGACGACCTCCAGCGCGGCCATCTTCTCGGCGACGAACAGGACCTTCCGCCCCTCCTTGACCGCGGTGGCGATGAGGTTCGTGATCGTCTGCGACTTGCCGGTACCCGGCGGCCCCTGCACGACCAGGCTCCGCCCGCGCCTCACCTCCTCGATCACGACGGCCTGCGAGCTGTCGGCGTCGGTGACGTGGATCATCTGCTCCGGCGGGATCAAGGCGTCGATCTTGTCGTCGTCGCCGAACAGGGGCGGCTCGGAGGGGAAGCCGTCCTGGAGCAGTGCCGAGAGCGTGGGGTTCTTCTCCAGGGCGGCATGCTCGGGCCAGTTGGCCGGGTCGAGGTCGCGATACATCAGGTACTTGGCGAACGAGAAGAACCAGAGCACCATGTCGTCCCGGAGCACCTCCCATCGCGGCTGGTCGACGATCGCCTGTTCCACTGCTTCGAAATAGGCGGTCGTCGCCAGCTCGTCGAGGTCGGGCACCTCGGGCAGGATGACCTCGAACTCCGACTTGAGCTTCGCCTGCAACGACAGGTTGGTCGCGATATCGGCCTCGCGTGCGCGGAGCCGGAACCGGCTCTTCGCCGAGGGGCGCTCGAGGTTGACCGGGATCAACAGCAGCGGTGCGAAGCGGGCCTTGTCCGAGGATGGCGACTCGTACCACTTCAGGAAGCCGACGGCCAGATAGAGGATGCTGATTCCCTGCTCTTGCTCATAAGTCTGGCTGTCGTAGTAGATGTCGAGCAGCCGGGTTTGCAGCCGCTCCGAGGTGAGGCGTGTCTGGAGGCGGAGGTCGCCGTGGCGCGGGTTGACCGTGCCCTCCGCCGGCTTCTCCTCGTCGGGCTGGGACAGGGCTGGGGGAACCGGGCCATCGCCGGCCTCGGACGGATCATCGCCTTTGCCCGGCAGGAACGACATGGCCTTGCGTTCGCGGACGAGCAGCCGGAAGACGTCCTCCGACCGTTCCTCGACGATGTCCAGCTTCTTGCCGCGGGCGGAATCCCTCGGGGTATTGATCAGCCGATTCCGCGCGGACAGGTCGAGCAATTCCTCTCGCGCCCTCTGGAGGATGTTGTTGAGGCCGGGGTGTTGAGTCATGTCGGCTTGCGGCAATGCGTCAGACCTCGGTCCTTTGAGGAAGCGAGAGGCACAGCCGGTTCTTCTCAGATCCTAGTTGGTTTGCAGGTCGGCAGTTTGAGACCCTTCAATCAAACGACGCCCGATATCGCAGAGGAACTGCACGGCTCCTTCCTCTGTAGCAAGGGGAGAGACGAATCCGTGAATGATCTGGGTCCGCACCTGAGACAAACTTTCCAGCTTGCGGAATTCCTCGACGTTGACCAGCCCGTTCGAGTAGAGTTCGTTCAGCATGCTCCGTATTTGCGACCACCAGCCTTCTCGTTCGCCCGCCGCGCGAAGCCTCAGGCGCATTGCCGCTTCGAAACCGGCCCAGGCGTTAATCACGGCAGGGCGAAGGAATCCGAGGCGGACGATAGCCAATGACTCATCGAAAGCCCTTTCGATGTCTTCCTCCGAGAAATCTCGAGCGCCATCAAGCTCCCTGGAATTCGGGTTCTCTGCCCCCAGGATGGCGAGGTCGAACCTCCACCCCTTCTGAAGGCCGGTGATCTCGGCGTAACGGGACAGGTTCGCGTCCGCGGCCATGTCATCACGGTCCTTCTTCACCGCGACGAGAACGCCTTCAGTCCCTCGCCGACCGAGGATCTCGATGCGGAAATCGTTCGCGAAGGGGGGGAGGACATCCGGGGTGGGCCGAATTGTGACCTGATAACCCCGGCTCGCGTAGCTGTCCGCCATCCGCTTCAGTTCTCTATCGAAGTCCATGATGTCACTTCGGGAGGGGAAATGGTTCCACGGGGTCCTCAATTCGCACGTACACGAATTGATTCCCCGCATGAATAGAATCTACGAGGATCTTGGAGGTGCCGACGATGACGAAGGGAGCGTCGATTCGTACGTGCGAGATTTCCGCTTGCCTGATCTGGCGATCGTCCTCGTAGACAATGGTTTGCATCACATCCAATATTGGTTTTGACATATTGTCTACGTCAAGAGAAGGTTTACTACCCAGGTGAAAATTGATAATAATCACCTTGAGATCTCCGGTCAGAACCGCCTTGCTCCACCGGGTCTTCGCCTCGGCTTCGACTGTTGCCCGCCATTGTTCGAGGTTCGAGCCTGGAGATTGGTTCGAGATCGGTGGCCCTGGGACGACGAACTCTAGGTGCATGCTCGCAATCTCTGGGCTGCTGATGCGGGAAGGATCGTCGAAGCGTCCCGCCTCAGACTACTCCAGACGATGGCCTGCGCCAATGAATCGACAGGCTTTCTTGCAGGAGGCCGCTCCGTCCTGCGATCCATGGCCTTAACGAACGACCGCCTCGGTGCCGTCGCCCTGGAGCCGATTGGCGGCGACGCTCCGCGCCAGCTCGGTGCTGAGCTCGTTGAAGTCGTCAGGGCCCCGGGGGACGTCGGCGAAGATCGGGGCCGGTTCGGAGGGGTCCGCCGCGGCGGGCGCCGGCCGGCCGAGGACGCGCTGCTTGACCAGGTCGAAGACCCCGTAGACCACCCGCGTGCCGGCGGTGGTGAGCGGGTTGAGCTCGCGTCGTACGTCGTAGGCCGTGATCGCCGCGTTGAGATAGACGGCCGTCTCGATCAGGGCCGCGCGATAACCGGGATGGCCCGACACCGACGTTCCCCGGACCCGCTCCAGGGCGGTCGCCGCGCCCCGGACCGCGACCTGGATCCGGTCGACCAGCGACCGCAGGGCGTGCGTGAAGGCGATGCTCGCATAGTCCTTGGGCGCGAGGTAGGAGTTGACCGCGGCGGAGACCGCCCCGCAGGTGCTGTGGCCCAGGACGACCAGCAGCTTCAGGCCGTCGCCGAAGACGTTGACGGCATAGTCGATGCTCCCCAGGCACTCGACGCCCAGCACGTTGCCCGCCACCCGGATCACGAACAGGTCGTTCGGCGACTGGTCGAAGATCTGCTCGATCGGCACCCGGGCGTCCGAACAGCCGAGCACCAGGGCGAACGGCGAATGGACCGGGGCCGCGCCGACTCGAGGGGGAATCCGAGGGCCAGCGGGTCGGATGGGATGATGACCTGATGCGTGGAATGGTCGCCGACGAGCTCCTTCTGAACCTGGGTCAAGATCGTGACATAACGACGGTGGCCCTGTTCGAGGATCTCGATCGCGTCGTCGGGATCTCCGAGCTGGCGGCCGGCGATCGCGGTGTAGGGATCGTAACGGTAGATAATATCCATACTTAAGTCTCGGATTCCGGTGGGTGGGCCGTGACGACGAGTGCGCCTTTCGCGTCCGTCACGATCTGCGATCGGTCGGGAGTCACAGGACGGCCTTTCTTCCGTACTACGATAATGCTTATTGCGAAATCAACGGTGAGCGTGCAATTTCCGTGAGCGTATGACTTGAGTTCCGCAGACCGCCGCCCGGCAGTCGAATCCGGTTCCCTCACGAAAAGTTGCTCCGAGCGGTGGAGACCCTCCCTCGATTTTCCCCGCCGATCGGATAGAATGAACGTGTTGTGATTCCGCGAGGTGCCATGATGAATGTGGCCACCCTTGGTGAGATAGGCCAATGGAGTGCTGGCGAGTTCGAGGGCAACGAGGCCGTTGGAACTTCCTGTCGCAGGGTGATGATGCTCGGCTCAGCCTGATGAGACCCCGCATCGGATCGGGCTGAGTAGCCCCCCTTCTCGAAGGCGACGCCGGGACGGACGACCGTCGGCGTGGGACCGATTGGGTTCGGAGCCGGGATGATAAACCTTCAAGCGAATCCGGAGGCCATACCGTTCGGGATCGCCGTGGCGATCTCCGCCGGGCTGGCCGTCCTGGCCTGGCGGCGGCGACGGATGCCGCTGACGCGGGCCTTCGCGGTGATGATGATCGGGGAGGCGGCCTGGGCCCTGTTCGAGGCGATGGAGCTGGTGATCGTTGACCTGCCGTGGAAGCAGTTGTGCTTCATCTTGAGGGCGACCGGCGCCGTGACGATGATCCTGGGCCTGCTGGCGACGGTGCTCCTCTACACGGGGAACATCCGATGGCTGGAATCCGGGCGATACGTCGCCATCTGCGCCGTCGCTGGCCTTGCTCGCCCTGGCCTGGACGAACCCGTGGCACCATCTCTACTGGACTGCGATCGATAATGAGCTGATCGGCCGATTCTGGATCGCGATGCCGAGATACGGCGTGGGATTCACGGCCCACTTCGTCTATTCCTACGCCCTGGTCGCGGTCGCGACGGCCCTCCTCATGGGGGCCGTGTATCGGTCGAGTGGGGTCTTTCGCGACCAGGCGTCGATCATGCTCTTCGGGGTGCTGCTGCCGTGGGCGGTGAACATCATCGACATGACGCAACTCTTCGGGTTCATCCACGTGGATACCGCCGCGATGGCGTTCGCCGTGACCGGCCTGGCCTTTCTGCCGGGCCTGTTCCGCTATCGACTCCTGGACCTGATCCCGGTGGCGTGGGCGACGGTCGTGGAAGGGATGGACGACCCGGTGTTGGTGATCGATCGCGAAGGCCGGATCGTGGAGCTGAATCCGGCCGCCGAGCGCGTATCCGGCCGGAAGGCCGGCGAGATCCTGGGGACCGAAGCGGTAGCGGCTTTCGAGGACTGGCCGTCGCTGGCGGATCGACTGGCCCGGATCGAAGAACAGGTCGAGGCCGACTTCGAGTTGGACGGGCCGGCCTCGAAGCTCTCCGCGGCATTCGACGTGCGTATCTCGCGTCTCGGCGGCTCGTGGATGGCCGGCTGGGTCGTCGTCCTGCGCGATATCAGCACGCTGCGCCACGCCGAGGAGGGGCGAGTCCGCGTGCTCAGCGAGCAGGCGGCCCGCGCCGAGGCCGAGGCGGCCAACCGGGCCAAGGACCAGTTCCTGGCGACCCTCAGCCACGAGCTCCGCACGCCCCTGACGCCGATCCTCGCCACCGCCGACGCGATGATCGAGCAGCCCGAGACGCCCGAATCGATCCGCGAGGTGATGGAGATGGTCCGGCGCAACGTCAACCTGGAGGTCCGGCTGATCGACGACCTCCTCGACCTGACGCGGATCCGCGGCGGCAAGCTCCACCTCAAGCGCGAGGCCGTCGACGCGCACGAGTTGATCCACCGGGTCCTCGATATCTGCCGACACGATCCCCGCGCGGCGGGACTTCGGCTCGATCTGGACCTCGCCGCCCGCTACCACGATGTCGAGGCCGACCCGATCCGCCTCCAGCAGGTCCTGTGGAACCTGGTCCGGAACGCGATCCAGTTCACTTCGGAGGGGGGCACGATCACGGTCCGTTCCCGGGACGGTGTCATCGACCATGACGGCGACGGCGAACGGCCCGGCCCCTCGCTGATCATTGCGGTCAGCGACACGGGCGTCGGGATCGCGCCTGAGGCGCTGCCGCGGATCTTCGACCTGTTCGAGCAGGGGACCGACTCGTCGGCCCGGCGGTCCGGCGGACTCGGTCTGGGCCTGACGATCAGCCGATCGATCGTCGAGCAACACGGCGGCCGGCTCGTCGCCGCCAGCGACGGCGAGGGCCTCGGGGCGACATTCACCCTCGAGTTGCCGGCCGTCTCCGCCGCGGCCGTCGTCCCCACCATCGAGCCGATGACCCAGGACGGTCGCGCCGGCCCACGGGCGCTGAGGATCCTCCTCGTCGACGACAACGCGGACACCCGGATCTATCTGGCCATGATCCTGGCCCGGAGGGGGCACGACGTCCAGTCGGCCGAGAGCGTGGCCGCCGCCCGCCGGGCGGCGGCCGACGCCGACTTGGACCTGATCATCAGCGACATCGAGCTGCCCGACGGCACCGGCCTGCAACTGATCCAGGAGCTCCGCGCCACCCGCCCCGTGGTGGGGATCGCCCTGTCCGGTTTCGGCTCGACCGATGATATGGAGCTCAGCCGATTGGCCGGATTCGCCGCCCACCTGATGAAGCCGGTCGACCTCTCGACGCTCGAGGCGGCCATCGAGCAGGCGACATCCAGCCTCTCCGCCGAAAGCCTCGTCAATGGCTGATGGCGAGGGCTTCGAGGTCTTTCAGAGACCCGGAAATTGTTAAACAGTCTTTCAAACCGAGTCCGGGGCTCGTATAGTGATGTAAGGCCAGAGACCTGCATGCATCCCCGTAGGGTGCTCACGGAGCACCGCTCCTTCTTGACGGCTCGAATCGGTGCTCAGAGAGCACCCTACAGCCAGTGCACCGTTGATGCGTTAACCGTCATCGAGCGAGGATCGGGACATGGCCGATCCTCAACGGACCACGATAGCCTCACAGCATTCCCGCGAGCCCGAAGGTACGAACGCGGGGCTCGTCCGGGCAATTCCACACCGGATCTCCATGACTCTCGGGTCCCGGACGATGGACCGCGCTCGGAGTCGCATACCAGACGGGACGTTGAAGCCCCGCCCGCGAGGGCGTCGGCGGGCCTCGAGCGATGGTAAGGGGGTAAGTCGATATGGCATCTCGTACTCGCCTGCGAATCGCGATGATGATCCTCGCTCTCTGCGGTGTGGGTGCCGCTCCCGGATCCGAGGATACGGATGGATCGCCCGGGGAAACCCAGCCGAAGCCGCGCCCGGTGGGCTTCGCGCGGGATATCCGGCCGCTCCTCTCGGAGAACTGCTTCGCCTGCCACGGGCCGGATGAGAAGGCGCGTAAGGCCGGGCTCCGACTCGACACGCAGGAAGGTGCGTTCGCCGAGCTCAAGGGCGGCGGCCGCGCGATCGTGCCGGGCAAGCCCGACGACAGCGAGCTGATCGACCGGATCGAGAGCGACGACCCCGAGCGGGTGATGCCGCCCAAGAAGAGCGGCAAGCAATTGTCGGCCGATCAGGTGGCGACGATCCGCCGATGGGTCGAGCAGGGGGCCTCATGGACCCGGCACTGGGCGTTCAAGCCGGCGCAGAAGCCCGAATTGCCGGCCGTCAAGGACGGCCGGTGGCCGGCCAACCCGATCGACCGGTTCATCCTCGCGCGGCTCGAGGCCGAGGGCCTCGCGCCCGAGCCGGAGGCCGACAAGACCGCCCTCATCCGCCGCGTCACCCTCGACCTCACCGGCCTGCCGCCGACCTTGCCGGAAGTCGACGCCTTCCTCAAGGATCGGTCCGAGTCGGCCTACGAGACGGTCGTGAATCGGCTGCTGGATTCGCCCCGATACGGCGAGCATCAGGCGCGGTTCTGGCTCGATGCCGCCCGATACGGCGACACCCACGGCCTCCACCTGGACAACTACCGCGAGATCTGGCCCTATCGCGACTGGGTCATCCGGGCCTTCAACGCCAATATGCCATTCGATCAGTTCGTCGTCGAGCAGCTCGCCGGCGACCTGCTCCCGAATGCGACCCTTGACCAGGTCGTCGCCACCGGTTTCAACCGGTGTCAGATCTCGACCAGCGAGGGAGGCTCGATCGAGGAGGAGGTCTACGTCCGCAACATCGTCGACCAGGTTGACACCAATGGCACCGTCTTCATGGGACTGTTCAACCGGCTGCGCGGTGCCACGACCACAAGTTCGACCCGATCCGGGCGAAGGATTATTATCAGCTCTTCGCGTTCTTCAACAACATCGACGGTCCCGCGCTCGACGGTAACTCGGCGAAGTGGGAGCCGGTCGTCCCGGTGCCGACGCCCGCCCAGCGCGAGACGATCCAGGCCTTGGACGGCGAGATCGCCTCGCTCCGCAAGCAGATCGCCGCCGAGGCCGCCCGCGCGGCGGCCGCCTACGACCCTAGGACCGACTCCGCGGCCTGCGCCGAGGTCCGTCGCGCCGACTTCGCCTGGATCGACGACGCCCTGCCGGCGGGTGCCAAGGCCGAAGGCCGTCCCTGGGAATTCGTCGGCAAGCCCGGCCATCCCGTGCAGAGCGGCCGACTTTCCCTCCGACTCACCGCCCGGGGGCTCGATCAAATCGTGATGGAGACCGCCGGGGACAAGCTCAAGATCGGCGAGGGGGACACGCTCTTCGCCCATGTCTTCATCGATAAGAACAAGCCTCCCAGAGAGGTGATGCTCCAGTGGCATACGGCGGCGGGCTGGTCGCATCGCGGCATACTGGGGAGAGAACGCGATCGACTGGGGCAAGGATGGCACGCCCGAGCGGCTGCGGATGGGCGTCCTGCCGGCCGCCGGCCAGTGGGTGCGGCTGGAGGTGCCGGCCGCCAGCCTCAAGCTCGCGACCGGGACGGTCATCGACGGCTGGGCGTTCACCCAGCACGGCGGAACGGTCTACTGGGACAACGCCGGCATCACGACCATGATCCCCCAGGACGGCCAGCTCTACGACTCGCTCACCGCCTGGGCCGTGGCCCATCGCGGCGCCGGCGCCGCGGGGCTGCCGGAGAACCTCCGCGCGATCGTCCTGGGCGATCGATCGCGGTGGACCGAGGCCCAGCTCGAGGAGCTGCGCAAATACTTCGTCGAGCACGCCTACAGCAAGACGAAGGAGGTCTCGGCGCCGCTGCGATCGAAGCTGGCGGAGGCCGAGCAGAAGCGGAAGGCGATCGAGACGCAGTTCCCCACGACGCTGGTCTTCCGCGAGAAGGCCGGCGAGCCCAAACCGGCATTCCTGCTCAAGCGAGGCGAGTACGACCAGCGGGGCGAGAAGGTGGGCCGGGGCGTTCCGGCATTCCTGCCGCCGCTGCCGCCCGGCGCGCCGCTCAACCGGCTGGGACTGGCCCGATGGCTGGTCGAGCCGAACCACCCGCTGACGGCGCGCGTGGCGGTCAACCGGTTCTGGCTCCAGGTCTTCGGGACGGGGATCGTCAAGACGGCCGAGGACTTCGGCGCGCAGGGCGAGCCCCCCAGCCATCCCGAGCTACTCGACTGGCTGGCGGTCACGTTCCGCGAGGACGGCTGGGACGTCAAGCGGTTCATGAAGCGGCTGGTGATGTCGGCCGCATACCGGCAATCGTCGCGGGTCGCGCCGAGAAGCTCGCGAAAGACCCGGCCAACCACCTGCTCTCGCGAGGCCCGCGATACCGGCTCGATGCCGAGATGCTCCGCGACCAGGCGCTGTTCGCCTCCGGACTGCTGGTCGAGAAGGTGGGCGGGCCGAGCGTCAAGCCGCCGCAGCCCTCGGGGCTGTGGGAGGCCGTCGCTTACACCGGGAGCAATACGGCCCGCTTCACGGCCGACGCCGGCACCGAGAAGGTCCATCGCCGGAGCTTCTACACCTTCTGGAAGCGGACCGCGGCGCCGCCGCAGATGACCACCTTCGATGCGCCGTTGCGCGAGTCGTGCACGGTGCGGCGCGAGCGGACCAATACCCCGCTCCAGGCCCTCCTCCTGATGAACGAGCCGCAGCTCGTCGAGGCATCCCGTGCCTTGGCCCAGCGCCGCCTGCGCGAGGCCGGCGCCTCGACCGAGGAGCGCTTGATCTACCTGTTCCGACTGGCCGCCGGACGATGCCCCGACGCCCGCGAACTGACCGAGCTCCGCGCGGCACTCGAGGATTTCCGCGCCCACTACAAGAGCAAGCCGGACGACGCCAGGCAACTGATCGCCGTCGGCGAGAGCAGGGCGGACGGCCGGGTCGAGCCGACCGAGCTAGCCGCATGGACTATGATCGGCAACGTCGTACTGAACCTCGATGAAGTGATCACCAAGGGATAGTCATTGGTCAATGCTCATTTGTAGCCGGGGTCTGTGACCCCGGAGTGACATCCCCCGGCCTCGCAGAGGCCGGCTACAGGACAAGCAAAGGTTCATCACGCGTTCTACTGAGCGTTGCATGGAGAAGTTAAGTCGCCGGTGTGGGCCGGAGATCGCCGGACGGAGCCGGCTCCTACAAATCCGCCAGAGGTAGGAGGGGGCTCCGTCCCCCGACCCGCGGAAAACATAACTTCTCCATGCAACACTCAGTAATCACCAATAAAAGGAGCGACCCCGATGGACCCGATTCGCGAGCAGATCGAAGTGATGACGCGCCGGCATTTCTTCGGCCGGTCGGGGATCAGCCTGGGGAGCGTCGCGCTGGCGGGCCTGCTGGCCGAGGGCGCCGCGCGGCGCGGATCGATCTCCGATCGGCGGCCTGGCCCCGTCGGGCGCGGCGGGGGGACTGCCCGGCTTGCCCCATTTCGCGCCCAAGGCGAAGCGGGCGATCTACCTGTTCATGAATGGCGGCCCGTCTCAGATGGACCTGTTCGACTACAAGCCGGCGATGGGCGCCATGTTCGACAAGGACTTGCCCGACTCGATCCGGATGGGCCAGCGCCTGACCACGATGACCAGCGGCCAGTCCCGGTTCCCGATCGCGCCTTCGAAGTTCAAGTTCGCCCGGCATGGACAGTCGGGGGCCTGGGTCAGCGAGCTGCTGCCCTGGACGTCCAAGATCGTCGACGAGATGGCCCTGGTCAAGTCGGTCTGGACCGAGGCGATCAACCATGATCCGGCGGTCACTTATATTTGCACGGGGAACCAGCTCCCGGGCCGTCCCAGCCTGGGCTCGTGGCTGAGCTACGGCCTGGGCACGATGAACCGGGACTTGCCCGCCTTCGTGGTCATGACGGCGAGCTGGACCGGTCGCAAGGAGGCGCAGGCGATCTACAACCGTCTCTGGGGCTCGGGGTATCTGCCCAGCAAGCACCAGGGTGTGGCGTTGCGCTCCGGCGGCGACCCGGTGCTGTACCTGTCGAACCCCGCGGGGGTGGACGCCGCCACGCGACGCCGGTCGCTCGACGCGATCAGCCGGCTCAACCAGGAGGAGTTCCGCCAGTTCGCCGACCCCGAGACCCAGACCCGAATCGCCCAGTACGAGATGGCATTCCGCATGCAGACTTCGGTCCCCGAGCTGACGGATATCTCGAATGAGCCGAAGCACGTCTTGGACAAGTACGGCCCCGACGTGCACAAGCCGGGCACCTTCGCCCGTTGTGCGCTGCTGGCCCGCCGCATGGCCGAGCGCGACGTCCGGTTCGTCCAGATCTTCCACCGCGGCTGGGATCAGCACGGCAACCTCCCCGGCGACCTGCCCAACCAGTGCCGCGACGTTGACCAGGCTTCGTATGCGCTGGTGACCGACCTGAAGGAACGCGGGTTGCTCGAGGACACCCTGGTGATCTGGGGCGGTGAGTTCGGCCGGACGATCTATTGCCAGGGCCGGCTCACCCGCGACGACTACGGCCGAGACCACCACCCCAAGTGCTTCCCGATCTGGATGGCCGGCGGCGGCATCAAGCCCGGGGTCGTCCACGGCCGGACCGACGACTTCGGCTACAACGTCGTGTCCGACCCGGTCCACATCCACGACCTCAACGCCACGATCCTCCATTGCCTTGGCGTCGACCATCGCCGGTTGAGCTTCAAGTTCCAGGGACTCGATGTGCGCCTCACCGGCGTCGAGGAGCACCATCCGGTCAAGGCTATCCTGGCTTGAGATGAAGATGTGGTCGGGCTACGATGAAGATAGGAATACCGGATCAAAGGAGCCCGATCATGAGCGAGAATTCCGTCACCCTCGAAATCGCGACCGACCCGGCCGAGTTGGAACGAGCGCAGGCTTACGAACGCGCTCGCGATCACGACCGCCGGCTGAAGCGCAATCTCGACTATCTGAATGCCAGCTGGGACGACCTTCGCCCTCGTGAGTGCGGGAGGTTCGTGGCGGTCGCCGGCCAGGAACTGTTCATTGCCGACACCTACCAGGAGGCCCTGGACATGGCCCGAGCCGCCCATCCCGACGACGATGGTTACTGGGTCCAGCGCGTCACGCCGATGAAGGAGAATCACCTCACATTCGATATCGAGATCGATCCGGAGCGGATCGCCCAGTCTCGGGCTCAGTCCGAGCGATTCCAACGGAACAGCGACTGGCTGCAAGCCCATTGGCCCGATCTGCTGCCCCAGGCGAGAGGGAGGTTCTTGACCGTGGCGGGACAGGAGGCTTTCATAGCCGACACAATCGAGGAGTCTCAGGCCATCGCCCGGGCCGCTCATTCCGATGATAACGGCTCCTTTGGTCAGTACGTCTTCCCCGGCCGAGGGCCTCGAATCTATGCGAATCGTCGGTGAGTGGCGATACTGTGACGATGGTGCAATGCGCCCCGTCATACATGCGAAGGTTGAAGGCGTTGACGGCGTCTCCTATTCCGGATGGTTCCTAATTGACTCGGGCGCCGATGGAACGTCTTCAGTGCAGGGCTCCTGCAGGAACTCGGCTTTCCGACCACTCCGTCGACGGAGGAGTTCGTCCTCGAAGGCATCGGAGGCGGATCCGAGTCTGTGCTCATGAGAACCGTCGTGGGATTGACTGACGATCGCGGGGAGCCGGCCCGAATTCGGGGCGAGTTCGCGGCCTTCACCGATCCCACGGCGACCGATCTGAGCATCCTCGGACGTGATGTCCTCAACAATTTCGACGTCATCCAGAGCTACCCGCGCAACGAAGTCTTGCTGCTGACCGGCGGCCATCGCTATCGCGTCGAGCCCCCCTGATACCAGGACTCCGGAAGCCATCATCGCTGTCGTCGAGACGAGCCCCGCCCGTCCCCTGCCAAGTCGCATTTCCCAAGAAACCGCCAACCAAAGTCAATTAAATCGGTCGAGATTGTCGATAATGGTCTTGACCGGTCGACTTCGCGGGCCGATAATCGTGCGGAAGAGACGCGAAGACGGGTGATTCTCGCGATGGAACGGGGAGGCCGGTGCGTGAAAGCCGGATGTGGTGAGGTGAGTATGTCATACCAGGGACATTCGGCTCATGATGACGAGCGGACGATCCGTCCCGCGGGCGCCCGGGGTTTCGAGCCGGACGAGGTGCGGTCGGCCGTCGAGGGGATTCGCTACGGCGAGGTCCGCCTGATCATTCAGGATGGCGTCATCGTCCAGATCGAGCGCGTGGAGAAGCGTCGGCTTCGATGAGGGGCCGGCTCGGTGTTTCTTGTCCGGCCGACTCGACAACGAGAGGCATGTTGATCTCGACCCCCGCGCATCGCCGACCGGTCAGGCCGGAGGCGGCCCGGACATGTTGGAGTTTCGCATGCTGTCCGTCAAATCGAAGGGCCGGCCCGCGCCGGTCGGGCGCGGATTCACCTTGATCGAGTTGCTGGTCGTGATCGCGATCATCGCGGTCCTGATCGCCCTGCTCTTGCCGGCGGTCCAAGCGGCGCGGGAGGCGGCGCGTCGGGCCCAGTGCGTCAACAATCTCAAGCAGATCGGCCTGGCGTTCCACAACTACATCGACGTGAATACGACCGTCCCGCCGGCGGCCCTCGACACGAGGACCATCGGAGGTACCACGACCATCCCCAACGGCGGCTTCGGACCGCTGGCGCGGTTGCTGCCGTACCTGGAACAGACGACCGTCTACAACGCCGCCAATTTCTCGGTCAACGTAATCAACGGCGCACCGGGGATGTGGTCGAACACCACGGCCATTTTCACCCGGATCGGCGGATTCCTCTGCCCGTCCGACGCGCCTCCGGGCTGGCCGGCGATCACCGCCTATACGGGCACGGCGCCTGGCGTGAACTATTTCGCCTCGGTCGGGTCGGGCCTCGAGTTCAGCAGCGCCCAGACGGGCGGCCCGCCCAACGGCATCTTCGCCTACGTCGCGACCGGCTACGGCTCCCCCGTGACCCTCGCCGCGATCACCGACGGCACGAGCAACACGATCGCCTTCGGCGAATGGGTCGTCGGCGACGGCAACAACGCGCAATACACGGTCCCCTCCGATATCGTCTTCGTCGGCGCGTATCCTCCCGGCGTGTCGCGCAACACGCCCCTGATGGAGCTGCCCGCCGGAGCGGCGCCGTTCCAGCGATGGATCCAGCAGTGCGCGGCGGGCCTGACGAATACGGCCGACCGGACGTCGAACCACACCTCGCAGCTCGGCATGGGCTGGGCCTGGGGACTGCCGGGCTTCAGCTTCGGCAACATCGTGCTGGCGCCGAACCCGAAGATCCCCAATTGCAGCGTCGATACCGGCTCGGACAATGCGCTCTGGAATCCCGGCATGTGGACGCTGAGTAGTCGCCACCCCGGCGGGGGCAACGTCCTGCTCGCCGACGGCTCGGTCCGGTTCCTCAGGGACAGTACCGACCTCCAGACCGTCTGGTCGCTCGGTTCCCGCGCCCAGGGCGAGGTCATCTCTTCGGACTCCTACTGACAACATCCACGGCGGCGGCACGCAGGTTCCCCTCATCGAGCGATATGGACAGAACCATGGCAGATCGGTTTCGTATCGTCGGCATTCTCGCGTTCGCGATCGTCAACGCGGCCGCCGCGACGGTCTCGGCACAGACTCCCCCGCGGCACGATGCGGCAGTGGAGTTCTTCGAAAAAAAGGTGCGGCCGGTGCTGGTGGGGAACTGTTATACCTGCCACTCGGCCGACACCAACTCCAAGGGCGGCCTGCGGGTCAACGACCGCAACGGCCTGCTCCAGGGCGGGAACAGCGGGCCGGCCGTCGTCCCCGGCAAGCCCGACGAGAGCCTGCTCCTCCAGGCCGTGCGTCACGACGAGGGCGCCCCGAAGATGCCGCCGAAGAAGCCGCTCTCGGCCGAACAGGTGGCCGACCTGACGACCTGGATCGCGGACGGCGCGGCATGGCCGGCGGTCGAGGCGGCGGCGGTCCTGAGCCTCGGCAAGCCGAACGCGAAGTATGAGGACCTCCGCAAGACCCACTGGGCCTGGCAGCCGCTGAACGCGGGACCCGTCCCCCGCGTGCACGATGAGCGGTGGCCTCTTAATGACATCGACCGGTTCCTCCTGTCGCGGCTGGAGCGAGACGGCCTCGAACCGGTCCGCGACGCCGACAGGTTGACCCTGATTCGCCGGGTGACCTTCGACCTCACCGGCCTGCCACCGACCCCCAATGAGATCGATGCCTTCGTCGCGGATCCGTCGCCCGTTGCGCTCGAGCGCGTCGTGGATCGACTGCTGGCCTCGCCGGCCTATGGCCAGCACTGGGGCCGTCACTGGCTCGACGTGGCGCGGTACGGTGATTCGACCGGGTCCTCCCGCAACCTGCCGCTACCCCACGCCTGGCGCTATCGCGACTATGTCGTCAACGCGTTCGATCGCGACAAGTCCTACGATCGGTTTATCCGCGAGCAGATCGCGGGCGACCTCCTCCCCGCCGGCTCGGAGCCCGAGCGGGCCGAGCACCTGGTCGCGACCGGATTCCTGGCGCTGGGCGTGAAGGACGTCAACCAGCGGTTCAAGGTCCGGTTCATCATGGATAATGTCGACGAACAGATCGACACGGTCAGCCGCGCGGTGCTGGCACTGACGGCGAGCTGCGCGCGGTGCCACGACCACAAGTTCGACCCGATCCCGACCGCCGACTATTACGCCCTGGCCGGAATCTTCCGCAGCTCGGACCTCTGCGCCGGCCTGCGGAACAAGATGGGCGGCGGCGGCCTGGACTACTACGACACGAAGATGCTGGTCAAGCTGGGTTCGGATGCCCTGCCGGATGCCGCGACGCTCGAGAAGATCGACAAGGCCAGGAAGGCCGCGGCGGAGGCCAAGGCCGAGTTCCAGAAGCTGGTCGATAACCCGGCGGGCGACGTCCCCGGCCCCGACGGCCGGCCCAAGCGTGCCATCGCCCGACTGAAGATGAACCGGCTCGAGAACCAGCTCCTCGCGCTGACGGACCCCTCGGCCAACGGAGGCAAAGTCGTGCTGGGCGTCCGCGATTCCGCGACGGTTAGGCGACACCGAGATCCGCATCCGCGGCGAGGCCGAGAAGTTGGGGCCGGTCGTGCCGCGCGGGTTCCTCGGCGTCCTCAAGGTCTCCGACGTGCCCGCGGTCAACCCCAGGCAGAGCGGCCGGCTCGAGCTGGCGCGATGGCTCACGAGCGCCGAGAACCCACTGACCCCGCGGGTGATGGTCAACCGCGTCTGGCGCCACCTGTTCGGCCAGGGGCTGGTCACGACCGTCGACAACTTCGGCGTGATGGGCGACCGGCCGTCGCATCCCGCATTGCTCGACCACCTGGCTGCGGAGTTCGTCCGCGACGGCTGGTCGGTCAAGAGGCTCGTGAGGAGGGTCGTGCTGAGCCGAGCCTACCGGCTAGGCCCGGAGGCTTCGGAGCGGAACATTTTGGTCGACCCGGGCAATCGCCTCGTCTGGCGTCACGCGCCTCGTCGGCTCGTGGCCGAGGAGATCCGCGACGCCAGCCTCGCCGCCGCCGGAGAGCTCGACCTGCGCCGCCCCGAGACGTCGTCTGGCCAGGACCCTGAGAGTTGTGGAGCTGCCGAACAACGGTCCGCTGGCGCGTCGCATCCTGGCCGAGGCCGCGGCCAGCAAGCACCGCAGCCTCTACTTGCCCCTGCTCCGCGGGATCACGCCGCGATCGCTCGAGGTCTTCGATTTCGCCGAGCAAGGCATGGTCACCGGCAGTCGCGACAACACGACGGTCGCCACCCAGGCCCTCTATCTGCTGAACGACCCGTTCGTACGGCGTCGAGCCCTGGACCTGGCCGAGCGGCTGCTGCATCGCGACGACCTCGACGACGTCGCCCGCGTGGATCTGGCCTACCGGCTCACGACTGGCCGCGCGGCGACGCCGGCCGAGGTCGAGCGGGCCGCACACTATGTGGCCGAGTACGAGTCCGCCGCGAGCGAATCGATCGCATCGACGACCGGCGATGCCCCGCGCAGCCCCGAGGCGGCGACCGACGAGCCGCGGACGGCCGCGAAGCGGCCGGCACTACCGGTGAACCCGGACGAAGTCCCGCCGGTGGAAGAGCCGGTCAAGGAAGAGGTCGTCCGGGCGGCCGACGCGAAG
Organism: uncultured Planctomycetota bacterium; assembly: GCA_963777695.1. Classification (GTDB taxonomy): domain Bacteria; phylum Planctomycetota; class Planctomycetia; order Isosphaerales; family Isosphaeraceae; genus CAVZRC01. The sequence goes on along the minus strand of CAVZRC010000004.1, from coordinate 827,762 downwards.
ACCGCCGCCTGGGCCAGCTTCTGCCAGGCCCTGCTGGGCAGCGCCGAATTCCGATACATCAAATAATCCGGCCCGAGCCCCCATCGGCGGGGGCATGCCGCACCATCCACCGAGATATGAAGGACCATTCGATGTCGAACCGAGCATTCGATCCGACGCCCGCAGGTTGGCTGACTCGTCGTCAGGCCCTGAAGCACGCCGGGACCGGATTCGGCTACCTGGCCCTGGCGGGCCTGCTGGGCAGGGAGGTCGCGGCGGGAGCTTCTCCGGGTCGAGAGAACCCGCTGGCGCCGAAGGCCCCGCATTTCCCCGCCAAGGCGAAGCGGGTGATCTTCCTGTTCATGAACGGGGCGATCTCCCAGATGGACACCTGGGATTACAAGCCGCAGCTCCAGAAGGACGACGGCAAGGTCGGCCCTGGCGGGGGCGTCCTGACCGGGTCGAAGTTCCAGTTCCGCCAGTATGGCCAGACCGGCACGTGGGTCTCCGAGCTGTTCCCGCACATGGCCCGGCATGTCGACTCGCTCTGCTTCCTCCGCGGCCTGCACACCGACACGCCGGCCCATCCCGAGGCCGTGATGCAGCTCCACACCGGCACGGCGATCGCGTCGCTGACCCGGCCGTCGCTGGGCGCCTGGCTCCTCTACGGGCTGGGGACGGAGAACCAGGACATCCCCGGCTATGTGACCATCAACCCGACGCCCAATTTCGGCGGTGCGGCCAACTACGGCAGCGCGTTCCTCCCGGCGCATTTCCAGGGGACCAAGATCAACGACAGCGGCTACATGGCGAACCTCGAGGCGCAGACGGCCCGGACGTTGCAACGCAAGCAGATCGACCTGATCCAGTCGATGAACCGCGACCTGGCGGCGACGCCGGGCGCACCGGACCAGCTCGACGGCGTGATCCAGTCCTACGAGCTGGCGTTCACCATGCAGGGGAAGGTGCCGGAGTTGCTGGACATCTCCCGAGAGCCGCAGGCGGTGCTCGACGCGTACGGCGTGAAGCCCGGCCCGGCCGGCAGCTTCGCCCGCCAGTGCCTGATGGCCCGCCGCCTGAGCGAGGCGGGGGTGCGGTTCGTCCAGATCGCGCAACCCGGCTGGGACCATCATACCAACCTGCACCAGGGGTTGATCCGCAACTCCGCCGCGGTGGACCAGCCCGCCGCGGCGCTGCTGGCCGACCTGGAGCAGCGCGGGCTCCTCGACGAGACCCTGGTCATCTTCGGCAGCGAGTTCGGCCGCCTGCCGACCGCCCAGGGCGTTGACGGCCGCGATCATAACATCACCGGCTATCCGATGATCCTGGCCGGCGCGGGCGTGAAGAAGGGCTTCTCCTACGGCAACACCGACGAGTACGGGCTCCACGCGATCGAAGGCAAGATGCACACCACGGACCTCCACGCCACCCTCCTGGCGCTGATGGGACTGAACCACGAGAAGCTCACCTACCGATATGCCGGGCGAGACTTCCGACTGACCGACGTCGCCGGCAATGTGACCCGGGAAATCTTCGAATGATGGTGAAGCGTATTCCCTTCCGAGACTGGTAGCCCTCACGAACCCGACTGCCGGGTCGTGGGGTTTGCTGTTTATCACGGTGTGAGTCATCGCTCCCGCCGGAATTCAATGAGGTCGAGCGCTTCCCTGGCTTGAGCGATCTCCCTGATCCGACTAAGATTGAGGACGGGGATACAGTAATCGGAGCTCGACCCCAAACAGGATCTCGTAATCCTCGAACTCATAACCGGGTCGGCTCGTGTGCGACACGTACGCGCTTCCTGATTTCACAAGCCGGTCGTGGGCAGGCTGAGGCCATGGATTGATGGACGATCCCGAGGAACACGCCCTCGTCGTCAAGGCATTGCAGGATGGACTGGGCAATTGTGTGATCTGGCACGAGAAGGGCGCCCAGCTCGTTCTTGACGATACGGCACTCCGGGGAGTTACACCCGAGTTCATCCTGAGGGCGGTCATTCAGTTTGTCAGAACCGCTACCCCGCCTTCTTCGGTCGTGAGGCAGGTCCCGGAAAAGCGCGAGGGGTGGCGGGACCATCATCGCTTCTACTACAAAGTCATTCTCCCGGTCACGGGATTCAAGAATGGATTATTTGTCGAAATGAGGTTGACGGACGACGATCCCGAGTTCCCGACGGTCACGCTGGTTCGCGCTCATACTCAAAGATAATGATTGGATTTCAAACATGGCTGTTCCCCCCGCTACGAAGTGTATGATCTGCCGCGAGCGGGCCGTCGCTCCAACTACGCTGGCGTCTTACGCGGTCGAGATGGAGCACGACGGTCGGAAGCATGCGATTTCTGTCGCCGACTTTCCGGTGCTTCAATGTCGGAACTGTGGCGAGATCTACCTGAACGAGGCCGCGTGCGAGAGGTTGAGCGACGCGCTCCGCTCCGCGGTGGGGCTGCTTTCTCCGATCGAGATCCGAGAAAAACGCGAAGGGCTGGGGTTAACCCAGAAACAACTCGCCAGCCTGCTTCGAATCCCCGAGTTCAGCGTATCTCATTGGGAGGCGGGAGCGCAAATCCAGGACGGCTCGATGGACGCGTTCCTGCGGGTCATTTTCCAATCGGCCGAAGCGCGTCGCATCCTGGATACCCATGACGTCGAATGGGTGGGGACCGGCGATCACTTGAGTGTTCCCGCGGGAAGCCCGACGGTCGGATAATCGGGTCGTCATCCATACGATCGCGTCGAACTCGCCTGATATCAACTCGAAGAGACCACGGCAGCCATCCGATGGCGACGATCCGAATCCCCTCATGGCGATATCTCGGATGCCTCATCCCGGCGACGGCTGCTCTCGCATTCGCGGGATTCATCGTGTACACAATCGTCGTACACGACCACCATTCGCGTTGGTATCGAGAGATCGATTATCGCATCTTGAGGCTCGCGGAGAAGCGACCCGAGAACGTCAGCCCGGATCGATGGGCTTTCTGCATACACTGGACCTGGCAGCTCCACGGGAATTACGGTGCCTATGAAACATTCGATCGGGCGGAGAGATCTCGTTTCCTCGAGGAGTTCGACCGACGACTGAATGGTCGAGTGGATCTTGGAACGATCGATTGGATCTGGGATCAGTATGTTGAGCATTCCACGGGCGGGCGGCGTTACTCGCGAAATTACCGGCCGACCGATCCCGAGAGGCTATGCGAGATTTCCGAAGACACGAAGGGTCCTTCCGATTTGCCGTGGTGGCTCGACCGGTTGAACAAGAAAAGGTCGGCTCAAGACCGAAGCGACTGAAGCGCCTCCCCGCCAGCCCGTTGCGGCGGGCCCGCGCACGGGTTAGATTGGCCTCCGCCGCGATCGGCCGAGGGGGCGGCGTCGTGCCCGATCTCCCCTCGCGGTCCCGGTGGGAGGAGCGCGCCATCATGAAACGCCGAGACGTCCTGGGGTGCCTGTCGGCCGGTGCCGCGGCCGGCTGCTTCGACCTACTCTCCGGTCAGGTCTCGGCGGCCCAGCCCAAGGCTGAGTCATCCACGCCCACTCATGGCCTGCCCCCGCTGAAGATCACCGATATCTCCACGATCCTCACCGCGCCCAACCGGGTCCGGCTGGTCATCGTCAAGGTCGCGACCAGCGAGCCGGGCCTCTACGGCCTGGGCTGCGCCACGTTCACCCAGCGGGCCCGCGTCGTGCAGACGGCCGTCGAGAAGTACCTGAAGCCCTTCCTCGTGGGCCGCGACGTCGACCAGATCGAAGACATCTGGCAATCCTCATACGTCAGCTCGTACTGGCGGAACGGTCCGGTGCTGTTCAACGCGATGAGCGGCGTGGACATGGCGCTGTGGGACATCAAGGGCAAGCGCGCCAACATGCCCGTCTATCAATTGCTGGGCGGCAAGTGCCGGTTCGCCGCCGCGCTCTACGCCCACGTCAGCGGCAACGACATCAAGCAGGTCGAGGACAACGCGCGGGCCGCGATGGCCAAGGGCTACCGACATATCCGCATCCAGATGGGCATCCCGGGGATGGCGACCTACGGCACTCGCCTCGCCAACGAGCCCACCAACCGCGAAATCGTCGGCCCGACCGAGCCGAAGAATATCTGGGAGCCCGGTCCCTACCTGCGCACCGTGCCGAAGCTGTTCGAGCACCTGCGCACGACGCTCGGCGACGAGATCGAGCTGCTCCACGACGTCCACGAGCGGATCACGCCCAGCCAGGCGGTCCAGCTCTGCAAGGAGCTGGAGAAATACCACCTGTTCTTCCTCGAGGACCCGCTCCCGCCCGAGGAGAAGGACCATTTCCGGCTGATCCGCCAGCAATCGAGCATCCCGCTGGCGATGGGCGAGCTCTTCAACACGCAGCAGGAGTACCTGCCGCTGATCGCCGAGCGGCTGATCGACTTCATCCGCATCCACATCTCGCAGATCGGTGGGCTGAGCATGGCACGCAAGGTGGCCGCGCTCTGCGAGTTCTTCGGCGTCAAGACGGCCTGGCACGGCCCCGGCGACGCCTCGCCGGTCGCCCACGCCGCCCAACTGGCGTTGGAGCTCGCCAGCCACAACTTCGGCATCCACGAGGGCTACATCTTCCCGCCCGAGACCCGCGACGTCTTCCCCGGCTGCCCCGAGCACAAGGACGGCTACATGTACGCCCACGAGGCCCCCGGCCTGGGCATCGATATCGACGAGAAACTGGCCGCGAAGTTCCCCGTCTCCGACGACCCGCCCTTCGACTTCCGATGGGGCACCACCCGGCGTCGCGACGGCACGGTGATCCGGCCGTGAAGTCAGAACGAGATGAGGAGCCCCGCAGCCAATGACCTGGTCCCAAGACTATGACCCCCTCCACGCCTGGCCCTTGTCGACGCTCGTCTCGGCGCTGCCGGTGGTGACGCTCTTCTTCGCGCTGGTGGTGCTGAAGACGCGAGTCTGGATCGCCGCCTTGGCGGGCATGTTGATGGCCGTCGCGCTGGCCCTGATCGTCTTCCGCATGCCGGCGACGATGGTCGCCGCGGCGGGGATCCACGGCGTCATCTTCGGCCTGCTCCGCATCGCCTGGATCATCGTCGCCTCGATCTTCCTCTACAACATCGCCGTCGAGACGGGCCAGTTCCAGGTGATGAAGGAGTCGATCGCGGCGCTCTCGACGGACAAGCGGCTGCAACTGATCCTGATCGCGTTCTGCTTCGGGGCGTTCCTGGAGGGGACCGGCGGCGGCGGGGCCCCGGTGGCGATCGCCGGCTCGTTCCTGATCGGGCTCGGCTTCGACCCGTTCCAGGCGGCGACGCTCTGCCTGATCGCCAACACGGCGCCCGTGGCCTGGGGGGCCGTCGGCAACCCGATCCGCATCCTGGCGGGCGTCACGGCGCTGCCCGAGTCGGCCCTCGGCGCCATGACCGGCCGGATCCTCCCGCCGCTCTCGGCGATCCTCCCCTTCTGGCTGGTCCGCACCATGGTCGGCTGGCGCGAGACCTTCGAGGTCTGGCCGGCCCTGGCCGTCAGCGGGCTCTCGTTCGCGGGCATGCAGTTCTACTGGTCCAACTACCAGGAATCCGGGCTCGTCGACATCATCGCCGCCCTGTTCTCGCTACTGATCATGGTCGCGTTCCTGAAGGTGTGGAAGCCGGCGACCATCCGCGAGAACCCCGCCGCGGGGGCCGACGCGATCGACACCACCCGCCGCCATTCGACGTGGACGGTCCTCAAGGGATGGTCGCCGTTCCTCCTCGCCTCGGTGTTCATCTTCGTGTGGACGCAGCCCAAGATCGCGCCCTACCTGACCCTGGGCGGGTTGAAGCAGCCGGTGCCGCTGTTGCATCGGATGGTCGTGCGCGTCTCGCCGGTCGTCCCTGAAGCAACACCCGAGGACGCGATTGCCGACCTGAACCTGCTCTCGCTGCCCGGCACGGCCGTGCTGCTCGGCGCGGTCCTGGCGGCGATGGGGCTCGGCATGAGCCCGGCGCGGATCGCGCGGACCTTCGGCCGCACGGCGATCCACCTGGCGCCGTCGCTGCTGGCGATCAGCTTCATGGTCGGCCTGGCCTACGTCACGAAGTATTCGGGTATGGACACGGTCCTCGGCCTGAGCCTGACCCGGACCGGACCCGCGTTCCCCTTCTTCGGCACCCTGCTCGGCTGGCTGGGCGTCGCCCTGACGGGCACCGACGCCGGTTTCGAACGCGTTGTTCGGCAACCTCCAGAAGGTCACGGCCGAGCGGCTGGGCATCAGCCCGATCCTGATGGCGTCGGCGAATTCGAGCGGGGGCGTCATGGGCAAGATGATCGATGCCCAGTCGATCGTCGTCTTCGAGCACCGCGACCCGGCAGGTCGGCCGGGAAGCGGCGATCTTCCAGTTCGTCTTCAAGCACAGCATTGCGCTGGCCTGCCTGGTCGGCGGCATCGTGATGCTGTACGCCTTCGCGTTCCCCGGCGCGATCCCCTCGGCGACGCCGGCCCGGTAGGGATGTCGGTCGTTCAATACGCGTCGCCGCTGACGATCTCCTTGCTGGCGCGGGTCCCGATCGCCCACCAGGTCTGGGGGTTGACCGAATCCTTGACGAACTTCACCGAGCCGTCGGCGAATACGACGTTGACGCCGCCGGGATGGTTGCTCGTCGCGGTGATCGCCGCGCCGATCCCGCCCCAGGTCGTATTCGAGATATAAGTGGACGTATCCGGAGTTCCCGTGCAGGAGATGGTGTTGGGCGTCATGAAGTGGGTATAGGCGTTATTCGCGGTCGCGAAATCGGCACTCAGGAGCCACTGGGCCCCGAAACTGCCGTCGAACGTCGCCTGGGCGGTCCCCGGCAAGCCCTTGCAGGCGGTCACGAAGGCCTGGGCGTTGGTCGTGCTCCCCTGATCGAGCACCACGTTGTACGGGACCTGGAACAGTGTGCGCTTGCCGATGGTCCCCCCCGGCGTGACGCCTATCGTACTCGGCGACTGGAAATTGCTATTCGCCAGCAGATGCTCGCTCAGCAGCGCCGTCGTCCCGGTCCCGTCGATGATCGACTGGCTCCGCACCGGACCGCCGGTCGGCGGCGGAGTCTCGCCGGCTTTCGCGATCAGATTGAAGACCAGGTTGTTCACCACCTTGTTGGGTACGATCGTGCCGCTGCAACTCTTGATCATGGGGGGCCCTCCATAGTTGCCCGCATAGTTGCTCACCGCGAACTGGCCCGAATAGCCGCTCGATGTGGATGCAAACGAGAAGCCCGGGGATCTTTGCAGGCTCTCGGACGGGCAGAGCAGCGTACTGATCGTGATCAGCCCGACGGTCGTGTTGGCGCCCGAGAGCGGCGGGGTCATCTCTAGCATGGGGGCGTTGAAGTTGATCGCGTTGTACAACGGTTGCTGCTCGATGTGGGGCAGCAGGCTCGCCGTCCACGATGTCCACCAGTTGACGGTCGCGGTCCCCCCTTTGGACAGGACCGAGGTATTCTGAGTCGTCTGCGCCGGCAGCACGATCTGCTGCGTCAGGTAGCTCTGCACGGCCAGACCCAACTGCTTCAGGTTATTCACGCACTGCGTCCGCCTCGCCGACTCCCGCGCCGCCTGCACCGCGGGCAGCAACAGCGCGATCAAGACCCCGATGATCGCGATGACCACCAGGAGCTCGATCAACGTGAACCCTCGACGCGGGCGCATTGAGCGAATCATCGCATCATCCTCTCGATCGCTGGGATGGGAGTGGTTTCACGGGAGCTTCATTTTAGTATTCGGACGCCGACGGCGGGCGGCAAGGGCGGTCATTCGTTCGGATGCGCAAGATGACGGAAGTGAGGTGAAATTTCCCAATCCCGATCGATCAAGGATTCACGGAGCGTGAAGATTTACGTAGGGTACTCTGCGAGCACCGATTGGACCCGCCAGGTAGACCCGGACCTGCAAGGCACTCAAGGGGCCCGAGTGCGACGCATGCGTGGGCGCCCTATGAGAGCAGCGCGTCGAGGAATTGATGATGCTCGTTGAAGAGCCTGCGATAGCTGAGCAGGACGACCGAGACGGTCCCCATCGCGGTCCCCGAGGCGATCAGGAACATGATCACGACCTGATACTTGACAGCCTCGACCGGGCTGGTCCCGGCCAGGAGCTGGCCGGTCATCATCCCGGGCAAGCTAACGATGCCGACGACCATCATCGCGTTGATGGTCGGGATCAGCCCGGTCCGCACGGCCTGCTGGATCGGTCGATGGGCGGCCTCCCAGCGCGTGGCCCCGAGGGCCAGCAGGGTCTCGACCTGGTCACGCTTGCCGGATAGCTCGGTGCCCAGACGGTCGAGGCCCAGCGAGACCCCGTTGAGCGTGTTCCCCAGGATCATCCCCAACAGCGGGATGGCGTATTGCGGCGTGTACCAGGGGCGGACTTGCACGATCGCGCCCAGCGCGACCGCCGCCATCAGCCAGGAGCTGACCCACGTCGCGGCGATGCTCCGCCGCCAGATGCCGGGGTATCGGACCTTGGTCCGCTGGATGGCCGCCACCCCCGCGATGAGCGTCATCAGCGACATCATGGCGATCACCACATACCATCGGTTCACCCGGAAGACCCACTCGAGCACCAGGCCGATCAGCAGCAGTTGGGTCACCGTGCAGGCGGCGGCGAGCAGCAGCTTGCGCTCCAGGTCGAGCTTCAAGACGATTGAGATCGCCCCGTTGATCAGGATCAGCATCGCGGCCAGCGCGACCTGTCCATAGGTCAGCTCGATGTAGGGTCGGCCCATGTCAGGAGTGCTCCTCGGATTCGAGCTGCCCGGCCCGAAGGAACAGTTGACGATCGGTCATGCGATGCGCCTGGTCGCGGTCGTGGCTGACCCAAACGAGGGCACGCCCGCTGGAATCGGCGGTCCGCCAGGCGTCGAGCAACCCCTCGACAATCTGGGTGGTGTCCGGGTCCATCGCGGCGGTCGGCTCGTCGAGCAGGAGCACGGCCGGGTCGAGCTGGAGGGCGCGGAGGAGCCCGACGACCTGCGCCTCGCCGCCGGAGAGGTCGCGGCTCGGCTTCGCGAGGAACCCGCGATCGCGGCGCAGCCGGCCCAGCCAGTCGATGACGCGTCCCGCATCGAACCGCCGCTCGCGATGGGCCTCGAGTGAGAACGGGAGCCGCAGGTTGTCTTCCACGCTGCCGTCGAGCAGGGCGGGCCGCTGGTGGAGGTAGATCACCCGGCTGCGGTAAGCAGGCACCGCATCGCCCGAGATACTCCGCCCGCGCCATCGGATCGAGCCGGAATCGAGTGGGTCGAGGAATGCCAGGGCCCTCAGGAGCACGGTCTTACCCGCGCCCGAGGGCCCCAGGATACCCAGTCGATCGCCCGGGTTGAGCGTCAAGCTCACGTCGCGGATCAGCCAGCCGTCGGCCTTCGGGTTGCGACGCCCGATGCCGACGGCCTCGATCGCGGGTGGAGGAGTTGAGTCCATCAGAGCGTGTATTTCCCGGCATTCTCGGCTGTAGCCGGGGTCTGTGACCCCGGGGGCGAACCACCGGCCTCACAGAGGCCGGCTACAGAAGAAAGAGGTTCATAGTACGCTCTAAGATCGTTCAGGCCGCGAGGGCCGCCGGCTCAGCCGGGGCGACCCGCATCGGCTGGGGCCGCCAGTAGGTCAGCGATCGCCAGAGCCACTCGGCCGGCCCGAAGCGGAACGACTTCAGCCAGATCGGGCTGATGACGAGCTGGAAGATCCAGATCGCCAGGACGATCGCGGCCAGACCGGTGCGATTGATCGTACCGAAGAGATTGAAGCCATAGCCATAGAAGAGGGTCGTGCAGACGATCGAATGGGTCAGGTAATTGCTCAGCGCCATGCGGCCGACCGCGGCCAGCCGACGGGTCAGCCAGCCCAGGGCGCCCGATTGCACGATCAGCATCAGCATCCCCACGTGCCCCATCACCACGATCAGGCTGCCGAACGCGTTGTAGAAGATCCCGCCGTGCAGCATGTACTCGGAGGAAAACTCATGGCGGATCAACTGGAGCCCGTCGAAGACCATCAGCGGCAGGCCGATGCCGTAGCCCAGGCCGACCATCCACCAGTAGGTCCGCCGGGAGCGCGCCGCGGAGAAGACGCCCAGCTTCATCAGGCCCATGCCGATGAGCATCCGGCCGCCGGCGAACAGGCCGCCGCCCAGGAGGAATCCGAGGGTCTGGCCCCAGATGAGCTGGCCGGCGCGATGCTTGACGATCCCGAAGTAGCCGCCGCGATAGATTCCCATCTCCTTGTCCCAGTCCTTGGCGCGTTGCTCGGGGGTCGGCGAGAAGTTCTCCTCGATATTCTTCGTCCAGATGTCCGCGAGCTTCTTGTCGGTCGGATTGGGCGTCTGCCCGGCCGCCTCCTGGGCCTTGACGCGGGCCGCGGCGGCCTTCATGTAGTCGAGCCCGGCGGAGAAGCCCAGCACGATCGGCACGAGGACCATCAGCGCCGAGAACCCCAGGATGAACAGCGTACGGGGCGTCTTGTTGCGGAACAGGTAGAGGAACAGCCCGCACTCGGCGTAGAGGACCAGGATGTCGCCGTTCCAGATCAGGTAGGAATGGACCAGCCCGATCAGGAGCAGCCAGAGGACGCGTCGATAATAGACCCCTCGCACCGACGCCTTGCGCGACGCGGCCCGCTGATCCATCAGGACCAGCCCCGCGCCGAAGAGCATCGAGAAGATCGTCATCATCTTGAATTCGAACACCAGATGGTTCAAGAACCAGACGACGCGATCGGTCCCCTCGAAGCCGCCGCCTCGCATCGGATTGCCATAGGCCGCTCCCGGCCAGCCGAAGTTGACGATGTTCATCGCCAGGATGCCCAGCAGCGCGAAGCCGCGGAGCACGTTGACCGCGAAGAATCGCTCGGCCGCCTTGACCGGCTCGGCGCCGGGTCGCACCGCATCCAGCTCGGCGTCGTAGACGCCCATCGCATCCGGGGCCGGTGCGTCCGCCGACGCCGGCTCGGTGTCCAGCATCGTGGCCTCCAGCTCAGGCTGGCTCGCTTGCACGTCGAGCGACATCGCAGATCCTCGCGAAAAAGGGGGACGGTCGGGTCGATCCTCGCTCCGGCTCGATTCTTCGAACAGCGATCGAGGCGGTCAGTTTATCAGGTTTTCGGCGTCCAGCCAGATTTATTGGAGTCCCCGAGAGGCGAGGATTCTCCGGGAATCCCGACGCATGGAAGGCATCTGGCACACATCGACGACCGGGTGGGGGCGTGTCGTCCGTTCAATGCACCGACCGCGGCTCTCGCCGGATCATCCGCACGCAAGCGACAACCAGGGCGGTGGTGAGGATCGAGGCGATCAGCAACACGCCCAGGCTGCCGACCCGGGCGTCGGGGAGTGATTCGACGTTGACCGCGGCCAGTCGGCGCGCCTCGCGGACGACGACGGCGCCGAGGATCGTCAGGACGACGCCCGCGAAGAGGATCGTGAGCCGTCGGGCTTCCAGATCCGAACCGGACTTGACGGTCAGCCAGCCGACGGCCTGGATGCCCGCGCCGGCTGCCGCGAGGATCGCGTAGGGCATCGCCAGCATGCCGAGGACCGCTCCTCGCGCCGGCGGGTCGAGCGCCAGCACCCAGAGCCAGGCCTCGACGGCCGAGGTCGCCAGGCCGAGGATGGCCATCGCGCGGAGTTCAACTGCGCGGCCAGCTCCAGGTTGACCGGTTCGAGGCGTCGGCGCCCCCGGTGGAGTTGGCAGGCCAGCACGGTCGCCAGCGTCGGGAACGACGCGGTGATCGCGTAGCCCAGCCGCGGCCACATCTCCGCGTCGCGGTAGAACCAGCGGCCGCTCGCATAGACGTCGCTCCATGTCATGTCATGCACGCTCATGACATGGTCCTCCGTCCACGCCCATGCCGTGCCGAGGAGGCCGGCCAGGACCAGGGACGTCACCATCGAGCGCGCGCAACGGACCCCGCTCGGTCATCGGCCGGATCTTGATCCAGTAGAGCAGGCCGGCGGTTGCGATCAGGGCCGGCGTCATGAGCAAGAATCGGTGGTAGCCGAGCAGGTTGCCCGTGCCGAACGGTCGATGGTACAGCAGTCGGAGGAATAGGAGCGGCGCGATCCCGGCGACGATCACCAGGATGAGCATGATCGGCATCGACTGGCGCAGGACCTCCACGATGACCGCCAGGCCCGACCGCCGGGGCCGACCGCCGAGCCGCCGTCGTACCCCGGGCACGAGGGCGCCCGCCACCAACATGATCCCGCCCCCCAGGACGTACTGCATGAAGATCGCGTAGATCGCCGCCGCGACGACGAACAGCGTCAGATCTATCGCGGTCGGCCACGGGAATCCGAAGGGGAAGAGTCGGTGCATCAGCGCCTCGTGTGAATAGTCTCGCTCGCTTGCGCATTCCAATTTGCGGATTCCGGATCGCGGATTCCAGAGAATTACGGGCCGATCTCCGGAATTCGCAAGCCGGAATCCCTAATCCGGAATCCGCGATCTGGAATCTGGATTATTGATATTCCTCTCCGCTTGCTGCAAAGTCGCATCAGGTTCCGGGCCGGATCGTACCGCGGACGACCCGGCGACGATCATCCAACCAACAAGGGCGCTCCACCTTTCGGGTAACTCAACCATGATGAAGCCGTGTCTCCGCTCGATTCTCCTCGCGCTGGCGAGCCTGCCGGCCTTTCCGGAGGGACTGGTCCGCCAGGCCCGGGCCGACGAACCGGTGAGCGCTCCCGCGCCCTCGGTGCCGTCGGCGATCGACGCCGATGATGAGAGCTTCGCAACCCCGGTGGACGATCCCTGGTACTCGCCGGCGCCGCAACAGCGCGGGGCGAGGCAGACTCCCGGCGACGCCCTGGTCTTCAAGATGCGGATCGCCCCGCACTGGTTCGACGAGAATCGCCGCTTCTGGTACCGCAACGACCTGCCCGGCGGCGCCCGGGAATTCGTCCTCGTCGATGCCGACCGCGGTACGCGTGCCCTGGCCTTCGACCATGCGAAGCTCGCCGCCGGCCTTTCGAAGGCGGCCGGCGGCCAGGTCTACAAGGCCGATCATCTCCCCTTCGACGAGGTCGATTTGGTTCAACAGTTCGAAGGCCGTCCGATTCCGCGCCGGCGATGCGACGTGGACATGCCGGCTGGATTCCTACGAGTGTGCCAAGGCCAAGCCCGGCGAGTCGATGCCCGCGACGACGTCCCCCGCCGACGAGACGGCCTCGCGCCCGAGGCGCCCTCAGGGTTCCGCCGAGGGCCCCGAACGGCCGTCGCCATCGGACCAGGTCCGGTCGCCGGATCGCCATTGGGCCGCGTTCGTCAAGGACCATAACGTCTTCGTCCGCGCCGAGGGGAAGACCGAGGCGATCGCTCTCAGCACGGACGGCAAGGAAGGGCTGTCCTACGGCCGCATCTCCTGGTCGCCCGACTCGAAGACGATCGTCGCCTTCCGGATCGAGCCCGGCGACCGCAAGGAGGTCTACCTGGTCCAGTCGTCGCCCCCCGAAGGAGGCCGGGCCAAGCTCCGGACGCGACCCTATCCCCTCCCCGGCGACAAGTTCACCGTCTACGAGCTCAACCTCTTCGACGTGGCCGCGAAGAAAGCGATCCGTCCCAAGCTCGATCCGATCGACTTCGGGGCGCCGCAACCGCGGTGGGACAAGGACGGCCGGCACTTCACCTATGAGAAGACCGACCGCGGACACCAGCGATTCCGCCTGATCCGGGTTCGACTCGCAGACCGGCGAGACCCAGGACCTCATCGACGAGAAGAGCCAGACCTTCATCTGGACGGCCCACCGCGAGGGCCTGGGCCTGAGGACCGTGAGCTGGCTGGATGACTCCGACGAGCTGATCTACGCCTCCGAGCGCGACGGCTGGCGGCACCTCTATCTCATCGATGCCAAGACCGGCGCCTTCAAGAACCCGATCACGAAGGGCGATTACGTCGTCCGGGGTGTCGAGCGGATCGACGAGGCGAAGCGGCAGGTCTGGTTCCGCGCCAGCGGCATGAACCCCGACCAGGACCCGTATTTCATCCAATACTATCGCGTCAACTTCGACGGCACCGGCCTGGTCGCCCTGACCGAGGGGAACGGCAACCGACGCGCGGTGCAGCTCTCGCCCGATCGCCGCTACCTCATCGACACCTATAGCCGGGTGGATATGCCCCCGGTCCACGAGCTGCGGCGCACGTCCGACGGCAAGCTGGTCTGCAAGCTCGAGGAGGCCGATATCGCCGCCCTGAAGGCCAGCGGCTGGGAGGCCCCCGAGGTCTTCGTGGCCAAGGGCCGCGACGGCAAGACGGACATCTGGGGCATCATCTCCCGACCCAAGCACTTCGACCCGGCCCGGAAATACCCCGTCATCGAGGACATCTATGCGGGCCCGCACGGTTCCTTCGTCCCGAAGGACTTCAGCCCCGCCCGACGCGCCGCGGCGCTGACCGACCTCGGCTTCATCGTCGTGCAGATCGACGGCATGGGCACGGCCAATCGATCGAAGGCGTTCCACGACATCTGCTGGCACAACATCAAGGACGCCGGCTTCCCCGACCGGATCCTCTGGCATCAGGCCGTCGGCAAGAAATACGCCTCGTACGACCTGACGCGAGTGGGGATCTACGGCACCTCGGCGGGCGGCCAGAACTCGACGGCCGGCATGCTGTTCCACCCCGAGTTCTACAAGGCCGCGGTCTCGGCCTGCGGCTGCCACGATAACCGGATGGACAAGGCCTCGTGGAACGAGCAGTGGATGGGATACCCGGTCGGCCCCTGGTATGGAGAGTCGTCGAACATCGACAACGCCAAGAACCTCCGCGGCAAGCTGCTCCTGATCGTCGGCGAGATGGACACGAACGTACCCCCCGAATCGACGATGCGGCTGGTTGACGCCCTGGTCAAGGCCGACAAGGACTTCGAGCTGCTGGTCGTCCCCAACGCCAACCACGGCATGGGCGGCGAGTACGGCGTCCGTCGGATGCGGGACTTCTTCGTCCGCCACCTGCTCGGGAGCGAGGCCAAGCCGGCCGGGACCGAGCCCCGCCGCGATGAATACACCGCGCGGGTCTCCCTCGACGACGGCGACGGGTTGCTTCGCAAGCCGGCCAATGGCCAGCCGTCGAGCTCGAGTTCATCGCTCGACCTGGCGGACCTCAGCGACCGGAGCGAGCTCCGCGGCGCGATCGAGCGCTACGAGGCCGACCGCGGCAGCATGCTCCGCTCGGCGCCCCAGGCGGGCTCGCCGATCCGCGACGAGCGGCTCCGCGGCTTCACCGCGCAGTGGCTCGACCAGCTCGGCTCGATCGATTTCGACCGGCTAAGCCAGGACGGCAAGGTCGATTACCTGCTCCTCAAGAACCACCTGGCCCACGAGCTGCGACAGGTCGAGATCCGCACCCGCGAGCGCCGCCGAGTGGGAGCCGCTGGTCCCCTTCGCGCCGATCATCCTCGAGCTGGACGCGGCGAGGCGCGACCTCAAGCCGATGGAATGGTCGAAGGTTGCCGATGACCTGATCCGGCTGAACAAGGAGATCGCCGACGCGAGGCGGGCGCTGGAGCGGACCGGGCCGGGTCGCGAGCCGATCAAGGGCAACGCCCTGGCAAGGAACCGGGCCGTCAACCGCGCCCTCGCGGCCGTCGAGGGCCTGAGGAACACGCTCCGGACCTGGTTCGGCTTCTACGACGGCTATGACCCGCTCTTCACCTGGTGGATGCAAGAGCCGTACAAGGTGGCTGACCAGTCGCTCACGTCGTATTCCACCTTCCTCCGCCAGCGGTTCGGCGCCTCGGCGTCGGGCTCGGCGCCGACCTCGGCCCCGGCGGCGGCGGTCGCGGGCGAGGGGCAGGGGGGGGCGGAGGCGGCGGCTTCGGTGGCCGTGGCGGTGCCGGCGGTGGTGGTGGTACTCCCGGGGGCGCCGGGCGAGCGGGGGCAGCCGGGACGGCCGAGGCGCCCGCGACGACCCTCGACCGGGATCGCGAGATCGTCGGCACCCCGATCGGCCGCGACGCATTGCTCAGCGAGCTGAAGTCCGAGATGATCGCGTACACGCCCGAGGAACTGATCGACCTCGCCCAGAAGGAGCTGAAGTGGTGCGAGGACGAGATGAAGAAAGCCTCCCGCGAGATGGGCCTGGGCGACGACTGGAAGGCGGCCCTGGAGCGCGTCAAGACGCTCCACGTCGAGCCGGGCAAGCAGCCGGCGTTGATCCGCGACCTGGCCGTCGAGGCGATCGCCTACCTCGACGCCAACAACATGGTGACGATCCCGCCGCTCTGCCGCGAATCCTGGCGGATGACCATGATGTCGCCCGAGGCGCAGCTCGTGAATCCCTTCTTCACCGGCGGCGAGACGATCACCGTCTCGTACCCGACCAGCTCGATGCCCCACGATGCCAAGATGATGAGCATGCGCGGCAATAACATCCACTTCTCCCGCGCCACGGTCCACCACGAGCTGATCCCCGGCCATCACCTCCAGGGTTACATGGGCTCGCGGTACAAGACGTACCGTCGGCTGTTCAACACGCCGTTCTTCGTCGAGGGCTGGGCCCTCTACTGGGAGCTGCTGCTCTGGGATCGCGGGTTCGCCAAGTCGCCGGAGAACCGCGTCGGCATGCTGTTCTGGCGGATGCACCGATGCGCCCGGATCATCTTCTCGCTGAGCTTCCACCTGGAGAAGATGACGCCGAAGGAGTGCATCGACTTCCTCGTCGATCGGGTCGGCCACGAGCGCGACAACGCCACGGCGGAAGTCCGCCGATCGTTCACGACCTCGTACGGCCCGCTCTACCAGGCGGCCTATTTGCTCGGCGGCTTCCAGCTCAGGACGCTCCATCGCGAGCTGGTGGAATCCGGCAAGATGACCGACCGCGCCTTCCACGACGCCGTCCTGAAGGAGAACGCGATCCCGGTCGACATGATCCGTGCCTCGCTGACCAACCAGGCCCTCACGCCCGAGTACACGACGACCTGGAAGTTCTATGTACCGACCTCCGGCCGAAACTGAGCGGCGAGGGCGGACATCTGACGAGATCTCGATCCCCGAATTTCTCGGCATTTCCGGCTGTAGCCGGGGCCTGTGACCCCGGGGACGTCCTCCTCGGCTTCACAGAGGCCGGCTACAGAAGAGAGAAGTTCACGGCACGCCCTAGGCCGCCGGGGCGGCGGCCAGCCGGGGGCCGAGTTCGGGGATGGCGGCCTTGAGGACCTGCTCGATCCGATCGGCCAGGACGAATCCCATCTCTCCTCGGACGGAGGCTGGCAGGTCCTGGAGGTCTTTCTCGTTGGCGGCCGGGAGGATGATCCTGCGGATCCCCGAGCGGTGGGCCGCCAGCACCTTCTCCTTGATGCCCCCGACCGGCAGGACCAGGCCGGCGAGCGTGATCTCGCCGGTCATGGCCGTGTCGCTGCGGACCGGCAGCCGGGTGAAGAGCGAGGTCAGCGCGGAGGCCATCGTGACGCCCGCCGAGGGGCCGTCCTTGGGCACGGCACCCGCCGGCACGTGGATATGCACCCCCACGCGTCGGAATACGTCCGGGTCGATGCCGAGTTGCTCGGCGTTCGACCAGACGAAGCTATGCGCCGCCCGGGCCGACTCGCGCATCACATCGCCGAGCTGACCGGTCAGGCGCAATCCGCCGCGCCGGGGAGCAACCGCGCCTCGACATACAGCACGTCCCCGCCGGCTTCGGTCCAGGCCAGTCCGGTGGCGACGCCCGGTTCCAGGGTCTTGCGGGCCTCCTCGAGGAAGAACCGCTCGGGCCCGAGCAGTTCGCCCAGGTCTCCCGGGCCGACCGCGACCGGCTGTGTCTGACCCCCGGCGAACCGTCGTGCGACCTTGCGCGCCACCCGGGCGAGCATGCGTTCCAGCTCGCGCACTCCGGCCTCGCGGGTGTAGCGGCCGATGATCCGGCGGATGGCCTCCGGGGCGATCGTGAGCTGTTCCGGCGCGAGTCCCGTCTCGGTCCGTTGCCGGGGGACCAGGTATCGCGTGGCGATCTGGAGCTTCTCTTCCTCGCTGTAGCCCGAGAGCCAGAGGATCTCCATGCGGTCCCGAAGCGGCGCCGGGATGACGTCCAGGGTGTTGGCCGTGGCCACGAAGAAGACCCGCGAGAGGTCGAATGGCATGTCGAGGTAATTGTCGCGGAAGGTCGCGTTCTGGGCCGGGTCGAGGATCTCGAGCAACGCGGCGGTCGGGTCGCCGCGGAAGCTCTGCCCGAGCTTGTCCACCTCGTCGAGCATGAGCATGGGGTTGTTGACTCCGGCCCGCCGGATGGCCTGGAGGAT
The DNA here is from genome assembly GCA_963777695.1 of uncultured Planctomycetota bacterium. Taxonomy (GTDB): domain Bacteria; phylum Planctomycetota; class Planctomycetia; order Isosphaerales; family Isosphaeraceae; genus CAVZRC01. The sequence goes on along the minus strand of CAVZRC010000004.1, from coordinate 809,564 downwards.
GCGGCCGGGCATGGCGCCGACATAGGTGCGGCGATGGCCGCGTAGCTCCGACTCATCATGCAGGCCGCCCAGGCTCATGCGCTCGAATTTGCGCCCCAGGGCGCGGGCGATCGACTGGCCCAGGGAGGTCTTGCCCACGCCCGGCGGCCCGACGAAGCAGAGGATCGGCGCCTTGGCTTGCGGGTTGAGCTTCAGGACGGCCAGGTGCTCGATGATCCGCTCCTTGACCTTCTCCAGGCCGAAGTGGTCCTCGTCGAGCACCTGCTGCGCATTCGCGAGGTCCAGCACGTCCACCGTGCTCCGTCGCCAGGGGAGCTCGAGGACGTATTCGATATACGTCCGGGTGATCTGCGATTCGGGCGACGCCGACGGGATGCGCTCCAGCCGCCCCAACTCGCGCTCGACCTCCTTCCGCACCTCGTCGGGCAAGTCGGCCTGCGTGACGCGGTCGCGAAGCTCCTGGGCCTCCGCCTTCTCCGGATTCGACTCCCCCAGCTCGTCCTGGATCGCCTGGAGCTGCTGACGGAGCATGTAGTCCCTCTGCTGCTTGGTCATCTCGCTCTGGGCCTGGCTCGTGATCTTCTGGCGCAGCTCGAGCACGCGCAGCTCGTGGGCCAGGTATTCGTTGAGGAGCGACAGGGCGACCGCCCGCGTGGACGCTTCGAGAAGGGCCTGCTCTCGCGGCACGTCCAGGCCGAGCATCGAGGCGATCAGGAATGACAGCACGAGCGGGTCCGGTGCCTGGGCCGCAATCTGGTCGATGTTGACCATGCCCCCGGCCTGGGAAAGCTCGATCGCCCGGGCCGCTTGCTGGAGCACGGCGCGATGGAGGGCCTCGACCTCGAGCCCTTCGTCCATCGGCAGTGGCGAGGGGCGCACCTGGGCCCGCAGATACGGCTCGGCCTGATCCACCGAGACGAGGGTCACCCGTTCCAGGCCCTGGACCAGCAGCTCGATCCCGGCCGCGGAGCGGGCCATCTTCTTGACCACGGCCCGGGTGCCGACGGTGTAAATTTCCTCCGCCGTGGGACTCTCCGAATTCAGGTTGCGCTGGGCCACGGCGACGAACGTCTTGTCCTCGCTGGCCAGCGTCGCCTCGACGGCGGCGATCGAAGTGGGACGCCCGGCCGATAGCGGTAAGAATAGATAGGGAAACAGGACCGTATTCTTCATCGGCAGGACCGGCAGGGAGGTCAGGGCCCCCGGGTCGGAGGCCGTACTCGACGCATTCGCGCTCATCACGATCGACCCTCCATCACGATCCGCACGATCAACATGCCGTCCTGGCACGAGGCCATTATCTCCGCGTCCTCGGACATCCCCGGCAATTCCAGGCTCCGCTCGAACCGGCTATACGCGATCTCCAGGCTGTGGCAGTCCAGGCATTCGTGGAGATAGACGTCCCGCCGTGTCCCTTGCACGGTCAGCATGGACCCGCGCACGGTCAATTTGACGTCCTCGAGGCGCACTCCGGCCAGCTCGAACTTGACCAGCCATCCCCCCGCCATCCGATAGATATCGGCCCTCGGCTGCCAGGCCTCCTTCCTCGGAGTGCTGATTGCCGGGAGGAAGAGCACGTGCCGGATCTGAATCTTGTCCGTCGCCATCGGCGATACTGCCCTCCGACCTGGCCCCCGACTCCCCCCGGCCAGCAACACTCCGAATGAGGACTTCCGCGATCCGCGCCAGAGCAATCTCCGTGCCGGAAGCCCGGGGCCCCGCGACGATGAAGGCTCGGACTCGCTTCCCATGCGGCATCCGCCGCTTCGACCGCTCTTCATCATATTGTTGCCACATCGCATCGTCGCCGCTAGGCTATTGGCCGGGTGTCGATCGACGACGCGACTCGTCAAACGGGGAACGGGCCCGGCCCGATCAGATCACGACATTCTTCCCCAGCACCGCCCCCGATCGCGAATCCCCGGAGGAAACGATGCCGATCTCAAGAAGGACGGCCTTGAAAGGACTCGGTGCCTCGGGCGCGATCCCACTCCTCGGTGCGACCACCGAGGCCGGTGCGGATACCCGGTTCCGGGTCGCGGGTCAGCCGGTCGAGGTCGCCGTCACGATGATCGAAGGGATCATCCGGATCAGCGTGATCCCGCTGGAGGATGGCCGACCCCGGCCGATCCCTCATGACGGATCGCTGGTCCAGGAAGAGTGGCATGCGCCGATCATCCACTTGACCGACCAGGGTGAGGCCCTGTCCAACACGCCCGGGACCCAATGGAAGAAGCTGACCGTCGCGTCCGATCCGCTGACGATCCGCATCGAGGAGGCGGATGGCGCGCTGATCCAGCAGATCCGCGTCGATGGCGAGACCGGCGCGTTCACCTTCCTACTGGGCGACGGTCCGGTGTTGGGCTTCGGCGAGGGCGGCCCGCAATTCGATCGCCGGGCGCCTCCGATCGGATGCGGAGCGGGCAGGGGGGATACCGGCTGCGGACGCACGGCGGCCGGGTGCCCATCCCCTGGCTGATCGGCACGTCCGGCTGGGCGATGTTCGTCCACCAGCCATACGGCACCTTCGACTTGAGCGGCACGGAGGGCCGGTTCGGCAGTGAGGGCCGGTTCGCCCCGGCCGGCCCGGCTTCGGCCTTGCCGATCGATCTCTTCCTCGTGACCGATCGCGAGCCGTCGCGAGTGATGGCGGCGTATGCCCGGCTCACCGGCCATCCGGAGATGCCGCCACTCTGGGCGCTCGGCTACCAGCAGTCGCATCGCACCCTGGCCAGCCGCGAGGAGATCCTGTCCATCGCGAGGACCTTTCGCGAGAAGAAGCTCCCCTGCGACGCGCTCATCTACCTCGGGACCGGCTTCTGCCCGTCGGGCTGGAACACCGGCCACGGGTCGTTCGCCTTCAACCCCTCGGTGTTCCCCGATCCCAAGGCTATGCTCGACGAGCTGCACGCGATGCACTTCCACGTGGTTCCTCACGTCGTGATCCGTTCGAAGTCGCTGAGCGGGACCGTGAGCGACCCACCCGAGCCGGGACACGACGTCGAGGAGAAGGCGGCCAGCTACTGGGACGCACATCGCAAGGTGTTCGCCCTCGGCGTGGACGGCTGGTGGCCCGACGAGGGCGACCCGCTCGACGCGGTCTCGCGACTGGCGAGGATCCGGATGTACTGGGAGGGCCCGCAGCGCGACCGGCCCGATCGGCGCCCGTACGCGCTGCACCGCAACGGATACGCCGGCATGCAGCGCTACGCGGGGTTCCTCTGGTCCGGCGACGTCGACTCCGCCTGGGAGACGCTGAAGACCCACGTGCCGGTTGCGATCAACACGTCGTTGACGGGCATCCCCTACTGGGGCACCGACACCGGCGGCTTCGTGCCGACGAAGGACCTGACGGGCGAGCTTTATGTCCGATGGTTCCAGTTCAGTGCCTTCTGCCCGCTCTTCCGCTCGCACGGCCGGACGTGGAAGCTCCGGCTCCCCTGGGGTTGGAATACCGGCGAGCTGGGTCCGAACGAGATCCGCAACTATGGATATGCCGCCAACCCCGGCGCGGAAGAGCTGCACAACGCGGCCGTCGAGCCGATCTGCCGGAAGTACCTCGAGCTCAGATACCGGCTGATGCCCTACCTGTATAGTGTCGTCCGCGAGTGCTGCCTCACGGGCCTGCCGATCATGCGGGCGCTCTGGCTGCACGACCCCGACGACCCGGTCGGCCGAGCCCGGGGCGACGAATTCCTCTGGGGTCCCAACATCCTCGTGGCACCCGTGACCGAGAAAGGCGCCACGACCCGACGGCTCTATCTCCCCCGAGGCCGATGGTATGACTACTGGACCGGAGAGCCCTTCGAAGGCGGCCGCGAGATCGCCCGCGCCGTGGACCTCGAGACGCTCCCGCTCTACGTCCGCGCCGGGACGATCCTCCCGATCGGACCGGTCAAGCAATTCACGAGTGAGAATGCGGACGGCCCGTTGACGCTCCGCGTCTATCCCGGCGCCGACGGGCGATTCCTCCTCTACGAGGACGACGGCGAGTCGTTCGGCTATCGCAAAGGCGACTGGATGGGCATCGACCTCGCCTGGAACGACCGGGATCGGCGGCTGAAACTGGGCCTCTCGGAGGGCTCTCGCATGCGGCCGCCGCTCGAGCGCATGATCGAGGTGCAACGGTTGAACGAGAAAACGACGATCCCGATTCGTTTCACAGGGGAGCCACGCGGATTGTCCTTGTAAGTGTCCCTTCGGGGCGAAATCCGACACCCCTGGTCTCATCAGACGCATGAGGATTCTGCGATGAAACCGCGCCCATTCTGGCCGGGGATCCTGATCCTGGCCTACCCGGCGATGCTCCTTGCCCAGGCTCCGCCGTATCAATCGGACTTCCCGCCCGAGGAGTTCCGGGCGAGGTGGAACACCGTCTTCGACCGGATCGGCGACCACGGCGTCGCGATCATCCAGGGCACCCCCAAGACGACGGGCTTCCTGTTCCCGCGCCAGTCGAACGAGTTCTACCACCTGTGCGGGATCGAGACGCCGCACGCCTATCTGATCCTGGATGGGAAGGATCGCAAGGCCAGCCTCTACCTCCCGCCGCGCGACGCCCGGCTGGAGAGCGCCGAGGGCAAGGTCATCGCGGCCGACGACGCCGAGCTGGTGAAGCGGCTGACCGGCGTATCCTCGGTCGCGAGCACCCGCGACCTGGCCGGCGAGGGGCTCCAGCGACGGCTCGGCGATTCCGTGGCGGTGCTCTACACCCCGTTCGCTCCCGCCGAGCGGAACTCCGAGTGCCGCGACGAGCTGCGGTCGGCGAACGCCGCCATCGCCTCCGACGCCTGGGACGGCCGGGCGTCGCGTGAAGCCCATTTGGCGCAACTGCTCCGCTCCCGATTCCCGAAGTGCGAGGTCCGCGACCTCACGCCGATCCTGGACGAGATCCGGGCCGTGAAGAGCCCTCGCGAAATTGCCCTGATCCGCCGGGCCTCGCAGCTCGCCGGCCGGGGGCTCATCGAAGCCATGAAGAGCAGCCGCCCGGGCGTGTTCGAATACCAACTCGACGCCGTCGCTCGATATGTATTCCTGGCCGGCGGCGCGCGCCTCGAGGGCTATCGATCGATCACCGCATCCGGCACCGACAACATCTGGAACATGCACTATTACCGCAATACCGCACAGTTGAAGGACGGCGACCTCGTCCTGATGGATTTCGCCCCCGAGTACCACTATTACACCAGCGACATCGCGCGCGTCTGGCCGGTCAACGGGAAGTACAGCCCCTCGCAACGTGAGCTGCTCCAGTTCGTGCTCGACTACCGCAACGCTGTCCTGACGCGGATCCGGCCGGGCGTCGCGCCGCGAGCGATCCGCGACGAGGCCAAGGCCGCGATGGCAGGGGTCTTCGAACGCACCAAATTCTCCAAGCCGATCTACGAACACGCCGCGCACCGGCTGGTCGACACCGGCGGCGGCGTCTTCTCCCACCCGGTCGGCATGGCCGTCCACGACGACGGTCGCTATACCGGCGGCGTCCTGAAGCCGGGGCATGTCCTCTCGATCGACCCGGCTTTGCGCGTCCCCGAAGAGCACATCTATCTCCGTTATGAGGATGTCATCGCGATCACCGACAAGGGCTACGAGAACTTCACCGACTTCCTGCCGAGCGAGCTCGACGACATCGAAAAGCTTGTGGGACGCGGCGGGATGCTCCAGGCATTTCCGGCGCAGTGAAGACCATTGCTCGGCGACGGTGGAGACATCCGATTATCGTCTGTTCAGATGAGGGAGGCTATCGGAATGGGACTTCGGGAGGAAGAGCCATGATTCAGGTAACAGTCGAGGAAGCCCAGCGTCGCCTGCCGGATTTGCTGGGTGCCGTCGAGGCGGGGGACGTGGTCGAGATCCGCGCGGAGAGCGGGCGGAGCTATCGGCTCGCCTCCAGCCTGCCCCGTCCGCCGGTTACGGGAGTGCCGAAAGCCGGCAGCTTGAAAGGACTGCTCGTCGTTCCCGACGATTTTGACGAGACGCTCGAAGAGCTTCGCGAGTACATGGAATGAGGCTCATATTGGATACTCATGCGCTGTCGTGTATCCCTCCGTCGTGGGAATCCATTGAGAATGAGTTCCAGCGCCCATGAGACTCGACTCGAGAAGATCGGACTTCACAGGCCATCGCGCGGGATTCGTCTCGTGGCATTTCATCGCAGTCGTTGTCCTCGCTCTCCTCGCCTTCTCACTCGCCCTCTTATTCCCCTGTCCACCCAGGTCGCTCAAGGGTGTGGTCGCCCAGAGGACGGCGTGCATGTCCAATCTGAAACAGATTTTCGTGATCCTGGAAGAGCGTGCGATCCCCCTCGACGCGGCCCAGGCCGAATCGGTTCGCAAAATCCTCCTGGAATTGGACCTGTCATGCCTCGAGGGTTCTGAAGTTCACGCGCGGCCGGCACTCTACACATTTGAAGCTAACGACAAGTCGGTTATGATCACCGAGGAACGCGGGAATCATCCGCGCCGTGTGCGTATTCTGGCAGGTGCCGTGCCCGAGAGACGTCTGGGGATCGACTCGGACGGAAGATTTCACCAACTCCCATAAAGACAGACGAGACGCCCCATGGACATGGCTCGGTTCCGGCCGATTCTCTGGCTATGCTTGATCGGCATCACAATCATCTCCCCCCAATGCCCGGCCGACACCTATCCGCGCCAACCGGGCATCGACGCGATCCATTACACGTTCCGACTGACCTTCCGCGACGAGACCGACGAGATCGACGGCGAGGCGGACGTCGACCTCCGCTTCCTCCAGGACGGCGTGAAGGAGGTCGCGCTCGACCTGGCAACGCCCGCATCGGGCAAGGGGATGACCGTCTCGAGCGTGAAGTCCGGTGGCACCGCCGTCAAGTACGAGCACCAAGGCGACCGGATTCGCATCACCCTCGACCCATCACCGAAGTCGGGCGAGCGTCGGACGTTCACGGTGGCCTATCGCGGAGTGCCGTCGGCCGGGCTGCGGATCGGCAAGAACCGGCACGGCGAGCGGACGTTCTTCAGCGACAACTGGCCCGACAACGCGCGGCGATGGCTGCCGATGATCGATCACCCCTACGACAAGGCGACCAGCGAAGTCCTCGTCACGGCCCCCGCGCTACCAGGTGGTGTCCAACGGCCTGCTCCAGGAGGAGACCGACCTCGGCGACGGCCGTCGACTCACGCACTGGAAGCAGTCGGTCCCGATCGCCTCGTGGCTGACTGCCGTCGGGGTCGCCCAGTTCACCGCGCATCACGCCGGCATCGTCAAGGGGGTCCCGCTCGAGACTTGGGTCTACCACCAGGACCGTGTCGCCGGGGTCCCGGCGCTGGAGAATCCCGCGCGTCGCGTGCTCGAGTTCTTCTCCGAGCACATCGGCCCATATCCGTATGAGAAGCTGGCCGGGGTCCAGGCGGCGGGGATCAACGGGGGGATGGAGGTCGCCAGCGCCATCTTCTACGGCGAGCGGTCGGTCTCCGGCCGGAACGTGGATGGCCTGGTCGCCCACGAGGTCGCCCACCAGTGGTTCGGCGACGCCGTCACCGAGCGCGACTGGGACGACGTCTGGCTGAGCGAGGGCTTCGCCACCTACTTCACCCTGCTGTTCTTCGAGCACGACGAAGGCCGCGACGCCTTCGTGGCCGGACTGAAGCGGAGTCGCGACGCCATCTTCAACCTCGAGAAGCGCAACCCACGGCTCGCCATCCTCCACGATAACCTCGCCGACATGCGGCAGGTCCTCAACCGCCTGATCTATGAGAAGGGCGGCTGGACGCTCCACATGCTCCGTGCCCGAGTCGGCACGAAGACGTTCTGGGCCGGCATCCGCGACTATTACCGCCGATATCGCGACGCCAACGTCTCCACCGACGACTTCCGCCGCGTGATGGAAGAGGCGTCGGGCCAGGATCTCGGCTGGTTCTTCCAGCAGTGGCTCAAGCGGCCCGGCTCGCCCGAGGTCAACGGGACCTGGCATTATAATCCCGAGGCGCATCGCATCGACATCGAGCTGACCCAGGCCCAGCCCGGCGACCCCTACCGGCTGCCCATCGAGATCGGCGTGTTCGCCGAGGGCTCCGCCGAGCCTCGGATTGAGAAGATCGAGCTGACCGGGCGACAGCACCACTTCGAGATCAAGGCCGACAAGCCGCCGACGTCGGTCACTCTCGACCCGAATTGCTGGGTCCTGATGAGGTCGCGTTTTGTGCAAGGGCCGGCAGTCGGCGGATCGCCCGCGTCAAAATAGAAGGTTGCTTCAAGTCGCAACGTTGGGCTCGGGTCTCCCGATCACAGCAACCGGCGCTACGCGGGCTACCCGACCGCCGCGTTCAAGGCAACAGGACCGTCTCGCGCCTCGCGAAATCGTGGCGCGTGACGAGCCCGCAGATCGCCTCGGCGATCTTCGCCCCGCCGGCCGCCGACGGCTCGATCTCATTCGCATAGTCGGCGATATCCGAGCAGACGACGCGAAGGTCGATGACGGGCCGTTTGAAGTGTCGGGCACGGTCGATGATGGCGTCATTGTAGAGGCACAGCGCCGCGACGGACGCCCGCTGGAACGCGTCGTCGTCGGAACAGGGATTGTAGATCGTGCAGACGACGGTGGGCAGGCCGCGATCCCGGATCGCCTCCATCAGCCGGTGGTAGTCTTCCCGGAATTCGGCGCGACTCTCCAGGAGCAACCGCAGCGCGTCGCCGACGGTCTCCACGCCCTCCCTGAGGATCGGGATCTGGCGCAGCACGTCGTTCCCGCCGACGCTCAGGACCAGGTGGGTCGTATCGTCCGGCAGCGCCTTGAGCTGCCGATGCACGTCGTCGATGAGGTGACCATCCTTCGCGAGCAGGGTCGCCGACCAGCCCTGCGGCAGCCGGCTGCGCACCTGATCGATGACCGCGGGGCGCCCGCCGGGGACATATCCCGCGTTGTCGAAGATCGAGTCGCCCAGGAGGACCACATGCTGGCTCATCGCTTTCCCCTTGTCTAGCGGATCGGCCACGGAGCGGTCGCGACCTCACGGCAACCCATCCAGCTCGGGATCCCAGACACCGCGGCCCCGCAGGCGGTTCACCGCCTTGCGGACCGGCCTCATGAGGGCCGAACACGTCCAGAACGCCCCGCCCGCGATGACCCCAGCGACCGCACCGACTCCGATCATGAGAAGGATCATTTTCCCAAATTCAATGACAGTAAAGTCCGGAAGCGTGAACATGACAGGCAAAGTCAGCAAGTAAAGGAATAATCCAAAGAGGGGACCGCAAACGATCGCCATCCAGCCGAGATTGCCGGCCTGGATCGAGGCGATGGCTCGTTTCTGCAAGGCCTGATACGGCTTGCCCTGGAGCGAGGCCCCCACGACCCGAATGAGGTAGTACCCACCAATGCCGACCAAGGTGATGCCGAACATGATCATCAGGATCAATGGGACGGCCATCAGCATGTCCGTGGTCATCCGGGGTGTGTAAGTGGCCAGGATGGCGAACCTCATAACAACCGTCCTCACGCTTGCGGTAGCGGCATTGCCTGGAATGGATCCTAACCCACGACCGGCAAACCATCAATGCAAACCAACGATTCGGTCGGTCTGGCTCCGAGCGTTTCTACGATGGTCTTGTGGGGTGCACTGCGAGCACCGATCCCGGCAACGCCGCCGATCCCGACGCCAGCGGAGCACCCTGAGCGACCGACCAAGGATGGGTCGTTGCATTTTTCCGGGACAAGTCGCTTGCATCGCCAGGTGAGTCGTAATAAAACAGAAGCTCGACCAAGAGATGTCTAAGATCGTCGTCCACTCCCCTGGGCGTCGTTGCCGCGGCCGCGCGCAGCCTTTGAAGACATGGTCAAGTCAGTTGACAAGTTGACGATGCCTTGGGCGCGCCGGGCGTCCTCGCTGGCCACTTTGAGAATCCGTCCAATCCTCCCCGCCGCGATGTCGTGGCACGTTCCCGAGAATCGAGGCCCATCCATGGCCAAAGCGAAGAAACCCGACCCCGCCGCCCTGCTGGCGGAACGCATGCTCGAACTACTCATCTCCAAGCGGGAATTCGGAGGAGATGCGTATCCTCCGACCCTGCGGCACCTCGGCGAGCTCTGCGATGGTGCCCCGTCACATGACCTGATCGTCAAGGCGGCCAAGAAGAAGGACTTCACCTCGAAGGCCATCGTCACCGAGAAAGTGGGCGGTAATCCATCGCTCGACTCCCCCGTGTATTTCAACGGGGACGAGCCGAAGCCGGAGGCGATCTTGGCCAGACGGATGCTCGCGGTCCTGGAATCTCAGCGCCATTTGGGTAGTCCCGCCTATCCGCCGACCGTTCGTCGGCTGGCCGAACTCTGTGAGCTGAGGGCATCCGACAAGCTTGTCCCGAAGGCCGCCAGCCACGAAATTATGGCCGAACGAACCATCGTGGTCGCGAAGAAAGGGAAGGGCCCGAACCTCGATGCTCCTGTTGCGCTGACGGAGGACATCGAGAAGGGACTTTCGAACATCATGCCGGCCTTGCTGCGGTTCGCCTTGAGCCCCGTGACGAGCAAGTCCAAAGGCGAGACGATCGAGACGGTGGCATTCAGCACGGCGGAATTGAAGAAGCGATTCATCGTGAACCTACAGGGAGCCCTCGATCAGGCATTGGATCGAGGTGTCGCCGACCGGAACCTGCCGCCGGACGTCGCCTGGGTCATGGTCAAAGGAAAGCCGCTTCTGTTCTTGGTTGAGAATCTGCGACCCGAGGCCCCGACACGGACGGCTCCTGCCAATGGCCACACGTCGCCGTCCCAGGTCGTCGGGGCTACGCCGGCCAGCCTTCCGCGCCCAACTCCGAGCCGCGAGTTCGCTCGATCATTCCTCGATGCCTTCGATCGGCTCGACCGCCGCAACGGCTCGACAAACTTCGTGAAACTCGCCGAACTGCGGCACGCCCTTTCCGACTTCAGCCACGACGAGTTCGACGCCGGTCTTCGCCAGCTTCGCATCGACGGGTTATTTTCGCTCGACAGCCCCGAAGGACTCTACGGCTCGCTCACGCACGAGGAGCGCGAGGCCGGCGTGCGCGAGTTGGGCTCACTCTTGGTCTATGCATCACGGAGGTAAGTCACGCCGATGTCGCACGCCACCAAGATCGAGAAGTCCAAGCGCATCGAGCCCGTCGCGACCCGGCTGGACGGCGATCGCGCCGCCATCCGGGATTCCAACCCTTTCACGGCCAACCGGATCACCGAGCCCTCATCCTACGATGTTGACGTGCCGGCGATCCACGCCGCCAGTTTCGATCGCCTGGTTGACCTCGCTGGCAAGGCGATGATGTCGAAGACGGGCATCGGCGCTGCCCTGCTCGGCGGCGCGGGCGTCGGCAAGAGCCATCTCCTTTCCCGACTCTACCGATGGGCCGGCGAGACTTCGGAAACCGGCGGGCCGAGGGCCTGCTACGTCTACCTGCATAACATCCTCGCCGATCCCGAGCGCCTGCCCCGCTACCTGCTCAAGTACGTCGTCAGCCGACTGTCGGAGGGGGGCCAGGGCCCGCTCTACCAGACGCCCTTGTTCCGGTTCGTAGACCGCGGCATCCGCCATGCGCTCGAGGCTGCGGGCGTCAAGACGGATACGATCGAAGACAAGCTCAAGCAGGCAGTTGACGCCTACCGGGCTTACTTCGTCAAACCGCCAAACGTCAGCGCGATCTACGACATACTGTTCCAGTTCTGGCGCTATGCCCGACCGGAGAAGGCCGATGACCCCGCCAGACGTCTCCTGGCTTCGTCGGCGATCGCCTGGCTCTCGGGCGACGAGGTCGATCCGAAACTGGCCGCGCACCTCGGCTTCAAAGTCGACGGCCAGGAACCGTTGATGCTGGTGGATGACCACGACCTCGAGCAAGTCCTGCGGGCACTCTCCCAACTGGCGCTGGTGAGCCACCAGCCGCTCGTCCTCTGCATCGACCAGTTCGAGAACCTCGATGCCGATAAGATCAAGCCACTCTCGCGGTTCCTCCACGCGCTCATCGACCACACCTCAAACTTGCTGGTTATCACATCCGGCGTGAAGGAGGCTCTCCTCAGATATCGCGAATATGAGGTGATTCCGGAGGCCGCCTGGGATCGGATCGCCCAGTACAAGGTCGAGCTGAAACGTGTACTGCACTCCGATGCACGGAAAATCCTCGAGGCGCGGTTGGAACGGTTCCACGACCCGTTTCTGGAGGTGGAAGCTGTCCGCCGTCGCGTTCACGAGGACACACTCTTTCCCCTCGGCCGGGCATGGCTCGATGAGCAACTCGCGGGAGGGATCGAGTTCCGGCCCCGCGACATCCTCACCATGGCGCGCGACGCCTGGGACGAAGAGCAACCCAAGATCGCTCGCCTCGGAGGCGAAGTCTGGATCAAGAATTGGCCGCATCCGATTGGAATCGTAGTGTCGCAACCAGATCTGACCCCGGAGCAGATCCAGGCTGCCATCGATCGGGCTGTTGACCGCAAGATCGAGGAACAAGTCGCGCAACACCGGCTCCAGCCGGGCAGCCTTCCTCCCGACGCCGGCAACCTGGCCGGCCTCGTCGAAGGATTACTCGCCCACTGCCGAGGCGATAGTTTGCCCTACACGTTCCAGGGCATCGAGCGCATGAAAAAGGTGGGAGGCAAGCTGCCGCCCTACGACTTGCTGGTCCGTGAGCGACGCGAGCCCGATGGCCGCGAGCTCAAGACCGGCGTGATGTTCGTGACCAACGTCGGCCTCTCGGCCACGTCCGGGCTGCGACGCCTCCTGGAAGACGACCATCCGCCGGACCATCGCCTCCTCGTCACCGACGAGGAACGCCGGCCGCTCAAGGTCGGTGCGCAAGGCTCCGAATATTACCGCGACCTGAAAAAGCTCGGCCTCGACAGGTTCGAACATATCAAGCTCACCTTCGAGCAGTACGCGAAGCTCGACGCCTTGCAGGGTGTTATCGGCATGGCCAAGTCGTCCGACCTCGAGATCGAAGCTCCCAAAGGGAAACCGCGAGCGGTCGCGGAAGCGGAGGTCATCGCCTCGCATCATCGCCAGGACCGCTTTCGACAGCACGTGCTGCTCCGCCCGTTGCTGACCGAGGAACCGCCGGTCATTGTGATCGAGATCAAGGAAATCAAACTCGACGAGCCCCACGTCCGTCAGTACATCGTGGCCCAACTCGCCTGGAAGATGGGTCTGACGGCGCAAGCTCTTGCCAAAGGTTACGTCGAGGACATGCCCGCGCCCGGCGCCCTGGGAAGCGGCGTGGCCGCAGATGAAGACGATCATCGAGCGCATGCACGCCGACAAGGTGGTCCACGCCACGCCTTTCGACAATGACCTCTACCTCCTCTTGAAGAAGTAGTCGCCCATGGCGATCGCCACGTTCAGTGTCTCGGAGGTCCGCGTGGCGGCGACGTGCCCGCGCATCTCGTATTTCGACGCCGAGTACACCCGGCGCAAGGGCCTCAAGAACCGGGCGATGACCCGGCTGTGGAAGGCGAGCGACGCCCAGGTCGAGACGGCCTGCGGCTCGCTCTTCCACAACGCCGTCGAGGCGTTCAACAAGAAGGCCCTGGATGCCCCCGACGTCCGCGACGCCCTCGGCGGCGACCCCAACCCGAGGTTAATCGAGAAGCCGCTCCGCGCCTTCCTCAACCGAAACTGCGTCAATCTCGATTCGCTGTATGCGAAGTCCCCGGCGCAGCAGCAGGCGTTCGTGCGGGCCGTCGAGATCTACATGGGCGAGCTGGCCGACATCGTCGGCGATGCCCGGTCGCGCGGCAAGCCGGCCGCGGAGATCCTCGACCAGCTCTTCGGCGACCGTCGACGCCGCGTCGATGTGACCTTCCAGGTCGGTCCGATCGGCGAGCCGGTGCGCGTCACCGGCATCCTCGATTACGTCTTCTACGACTGGCGGACGGCCCACCACCGGATCATCGACTACAAGCTGACGCCGCCCGGCGAGCCGAGCAATGACCTGTTCCAGGTCGCGCTCTACGCCCTGATGCACAATGTCCAGCACCGCACCGAGCCCGACGTCGCCGTACTCTACCTCCACCCCAATCGCCAGATGGTCGAGCTGTCGTGGGACCAGGTCCACGGCCATCGACACAGGCTCTTCAACCTGCTCGCCTCGATGGCGCAGTGGGTCCGCTACGACGAGACGACCGGGACGGGCCTCAAGCCGCCCGGCGAACCCTCGTGTTGCCCGGTCTGCAAGTGGGACAAGCAAGGCGAGTGCGACCAACGCCTCGGGCCCAAGCATGAGGGCGATCGGCTCCGCCACTGGACCGACTCCGCGATCCATAAGACCGTCGCCGAGCCTGCGGTCGACGTCCGCGAGGTGACCGGCCCTGCCGGCTCCTGGGCGATCGAGGCTGAGCGCGAACCGGCCATCGCTGACACCGAGCCCCCGGCCGATGCGCTCCGGATCGGGGCCACGGCGGACGGAGGCCTGGCGGTCGGGCTGCCGCTCTCGGCGTTGCCGACGCACGTCGCGGTGGTCGGTGCGGCCGGCAGCGGCAAGACCTGGATGGCCAAGGTGGTCGCCGAGGAAGCCGTCCGCCTCGGGGTGCCCGTCCTGGCCGTCGACCCGCAGGGGGACCTCGTCCAGTTCCTCCGCCCGTCGCCCGAGCCGTCGGGCCTCTCCGACGACGATCGGGTCCTCCGCCGCGCGTTCCTCGACCGCGTCGAGCCGAGGATCTGGACGCCCGGCTCGTCGCACGGCCGACGACTCTGCCTCGACCCGATCCGCCTGGCCGGTCGCGGCGAGCTGACGCGGATCGACGACCCCGACCGTCGCGAGGAGGAGTACGAGGGGATGCTCGGCGCCGCCGCGGCGCAGCTCGTGGGCCTGGCCAAGATCGGCGGCGAGACCGACTCGCAACAGACCTTCCTGCTCCAGGTCCTCCGATCGCTGGTCTCCGACGACGGCGGTCGCGACGTGGACCTCGCGACCATCGTCGCCGCGACGTCCGACCCGTCGGCGGTCGGCCTGGAGAATCCCGAGTCGTTCATCAAGAAGGCGGAGCGCGATAAGCTCGCCCGCAAGCTCAACGGCCTGCGAGTCGGCCCGGCCGCCGGGCTCTTCACCGGCGGGGCGAGGCTCGACCTCGCGGCCATGTGCCGCCCCGACGCCCCGGGCAAGACGCCGCTGAACGTGATCTACCTCAACGCCCTGACCGGCGACGAGCAGAAGCACGCCTTCCTGGCCGCCCTCGCCGCCGAGATCTATCGATGGATGATCACGTCGCTCGACACGACGCCGGGCCGGCCCAACCTGTTGTTCTACCTCGACGAGGCCCGAGACTACATCCCGGCCGGCGGGCGAAAGCCGGCGGCCAAGGACCCGCTAATTCGCCTGTTCACCCAGGGCCGCAAGTACGGAGTCGCCTGCTTGCTCTGCACCCAGAGCCCGCGCTCGGTCGATTACAACGTCTTCGGCAATTGCAGCACCAAGCTGATCGGCCGCCTGGAGAGCCAGCAAGACCTCGAACGGGTCGGCGACTGGTTCACCACCGACGGCCCGAAGCCGAGCTGGATCGCGGCCCGCAAGGGGGCGGCGGCCGGCACCTTCGTCGCCCGATGGCCGCAGATGCCTCCTGAGTTGGAAGGGCGAGCGATCCGGAGCCGTCCCCTGTCCTCGCTGCACGAAGGGGCCTGGTCCCCCGATCGGCTCGAACGCGAGATGATCGCGGCTCGTGCCGGCAACCCGGGGACGGGATCGTCCGACGTCAACTTCGCTTGAGCCGTTCTCCGATCGAGATGTTGCATTGTCACTGTTTTCTCGAAGCCAACTCGCCGGGATACCGGCCCACGGCTCGCAATGCCTCTCGTTCCATGAGTCGCTCGATGTCGTTCAGTTTGAAGATGCGCTCGGTGACCTGGCCGATCGGGCCCAGGGGCCTGATGAGGACCCCATCGAGTGAGAAATGCTCACCCCACTGATCAATGCGTGGATTGAAGAACCGGATCAAACGACCGCCCGGCTCCAGGATGGACCCGAGATCACTCCCCTTATTTCGATTGCAAACGAGGCAGGCGTAGGCCAGATTCTCGGCGACAGTAGGCCCACCATGCTTCTCACTGATGATATGGTCAACTTCACATCCGAAATAAGTATCGTCTTCGTGAATATGGCAGTATTCACAGCACCGATCGGCCCTATTGATGACCAGCCGTCGCAGCTCGACCGGGATATACGTCTGGCTCATGGGGTCAGGTGCCGCCGTGCGCGAGCCCTGGCCAGCCGCATGATATGTTCAAGCTGGACGTAATGGTCGAGCTCCGAGGTCTCTTCAACTGTCAAGCCGGTCGTCTTCTCGCGAGCGACGAGGTCGGCGACGCGCTGGCGGGTGATCTCGGACGGGCGGAATGTCGCGACGAGCTCCGAAGATGGCCCGGCGGCGATGAAATTAACGAACTCATCGTACGCGCGAAATTCAGTCATCTCAGCTTCGCTCCCAAGCTCGAGGCGACTCGTTCCGGGACATCCCTTTCGTTCTCGATAATTCGCCCATGCGCGATATCCTACCACAATCCGCGTAAAGTAGGAATTCCTGAGTCGATCCCGGTTCCCTGTCCAGCTCGAAGAGTCCGATCGATGCAAGGTCCCCCTTATCGCCGCATCGGCCCGATCTGGTAAGATGACCGTCGTGATGTGCCCCGACGACGTGGCGAGGCCAGGTCATCTTCCCTTTCGCATTGCGATCGCAGCCATGAATCCAGCCCAAGAGATCCGATCGGCGACCGACGATGCGATGGAGGTGGGACCGTCGACGGCGGCCGGCGAGCCGGCGCCGGAGATCGCCGGCGGGAGCTTGTTGCTGCGCGTGACCTACGGGCTGGTCGCCGCGTCCGCGGCCCTGTACCTGCTCAATACGCTGGGAGACGTCCTCCGGCCGGTCTTCATCGCCGTGCTGCTCTGCTACGCCATCATGCCGTTGCGGATCTGGCTGGAGCGATACCTCCGGCCGGGGATCGCGCTGGTGATCATCGGCGCGGGGCTCATCACCGGCTCCTACGTGATCGGCCGGATGGTATACGTCAACGTCTCTGCCGTCTGGAAGGACATGCCGAGCTATCAGGCGCGTGCCGAGCGACTCGCCGAGCGGGTGACGCGATATACTGACGAGTACCTCCCCGCGCTGGCGCGGTCCGAGCCCAGGCAACCTATCGCGATCTCCCTGGAACGGGCGCAGAAGTACCTCGGCCAACTGCTGACCCTTTTCGCCAACTTCGCCGCCGAGGCGATGATCGTCGGCCTCTACATGGTCTTCCTGATGGAGGAGGCGGCCCGGTTCCCCCGACAGGTCCGCGCCGCGTTCGCGCCGGGCCGGTCGGCGCGGATCCTCGACGTCGCGCATTCGATCAATGAGGGGGTCATCGATTACCTGTCGGTGAAGGTCAAGGTGAACCTGCTGGTCGCCCTGCCCGCGACCCTGTTGATGCTCGGCTTCGGCCTCGAGGGCGCCGTGCTCTGGGGCGTCCTGACCTTCTTCGGCCGGTTCGTGCCCTACCTGGGCAGCATAGCCACCTGCGCCGTGCCGGTGGCCCTCGCGGCACTCCAGTTCGAGTCGCCGACGAAGGCGATCGTGTTCTCGCTCCTGCTGATCGCGATCCACGTCCTGATCGAGTATGTCATCGAGCCGGTGATGACCGGCAAGGCCGTCGGCCTGAGCCCGCTGGCCGTCATGCTGGCCCTCTCCTTCTGGGGCCTCACCTGGGGGATCGTCGGGATGTGCCTGGCCGTCCCCCTGATGGTCATCTTCAAGATCGCACTCGCGCATCTTCCGGCTACGCAGCCGGTCGCCCGCATGATGTCGCATGGCGAGCATTAGCGGACGGTCAGGTACCGCCCCAGACGAACGGCGCACGGCGCATGAGGAGGGATTGCACCAGGAGGCTCAGCGCGATCATGATCAAGCCGACAAGGACTCTCCAGAGTGTCCACAACAGGGCGAGCATCCTGGAAACCCCCCCCTCTCGAGGCGACCTGACAATAAGCCCGACGCATCCGGCCACGGACCGATGGGCTACGACACCGGAGACAGCCCTGCGCGTGGCTGGGACCGTGGCGGCGCGAAGTCGGGCGATCGCCGCGGGATCAGTCGTTCGCCGTGGCGACCGAATCGACCGACAGCCCGTTCGACCCCGCGCGAAGCATCATGGAGACGCGCTTGCCCGCCAGTTTCTCCAGGCGATCCCAATCGAATGGCACGTTGTTGACGACGCCGGGGAAGACATAGGACACGCGAATCCTGATATCCTTGCCGAGGGGCAGGTTCGTCATCTTGAGGGGCCTGTCTCGATCGCCGAAGGTCGCGGCGATCGTCCGTCCGTCCCGGTCGATGCGATCGAGGAGCACGTCCTTGATCTTGAACAGCACGTCCTTGCTGTCGGCGAAGATCACGCCCTTCTCCTCACCCGCGCCGGCCTGACCGAGCGTCGCCGAGAGCGCCGAACCGGAGAGGATGCCGAAACCGATCGCCCCACGTCTGGTCAGGTTGTCCATCGTCAGGCTCCTTGTCACCTTTGGGGATGTCGGGCGCCGTCTGCCAGTGACATTCACCCGGCAAGGCAATCGCCTCTACCGATAGAGACGTTCGGGCGAGGCGAATATTAGAGCGATTCACGCTCGGTTTGCGCAAGGGCTGTAGGGTGCTCTGCGAGCACCGATCCTCCACGCCGGACCGAATCGGTGCTCGCAGAGCACCCTATGGGACTCTCGTGAATCCGAGCGTAGTTCGTGTCGAGCAGTGCGCATTCCATGCGTGAATTGCCCTGACACAAAGCTCGGCGTGGGTTACACCTCGAACAACCCCACCTGGCGGAGTACCGTGGCCTGGTCCCAGTAGATCCGCTCGCAGGCGATCTTGTCGCCGCGGAACTGCACCACGACGATGATATCGATCTCGACGACCTTGTGCGTGGGCGGCACGCCTGGCAGGAACCATTCCATCGGCCGGTCGTGGGTGAACCTCATCCGGATCTCGTCGACGACCTGCCCGTCGCCCACGACGCGATTGACCGGGGTCGACACCAGGTCATCGGGCCACGAGGGGATGAAGATGTCCCGATAGAAGGCCCGGAGCTCATCCTTGCCCCGGCCGCCGGTGTGGACCGGGACGTGGTTGACCGAGGCGTCCTCGACCATCGTCGCCAGCGTGGCCTCGACGTCCTTCGTGGAGAACTCACCGGCGAGGTGTTCGTCCCACAGCGTCTCCAACTCGCGGGATGTCATGATGGCGCCCCTCCGGGCTCGAGCGAATCGACGCGTAAAAGTGACTCCACGATGATAGCTGGTCCCCCGGCGAAGTGCGATGCGACGGGCGCTCGCCTCTCGATCACCGCTGTGAACATCTTGCAAGGCCGTTACGCGCGAGGGGACTGAGCTTGGAGTTCCGCCTCCTGGCGGTTGACCGATCGCGCCGGACGATCCGTCCCGAGTATGCATGAGCGGGATGGAAGACGCGGGAAGGCGGTTGAGACCAACCTTCCCTGCGCCATCCTTTTCTTCAACGGGCGGCCCCGGTGCGGAATCCCAGCGCGTAGTCCAGGGCCGGCCGACCGCCGGGATCCTTGAAGTTCTGGAACCGCCCGCCATTGATCCCCATCACATAAGTCGTCCCCGGTTTCAGCTTCACCGGCAGGACGCAGGTCCGCATATCCTTCTCGTAGTGGATCGTCCCATCGACCTCGGGGAATGCGTACACGTTCCCCTGGGTCCAGGACCAGCTTTTGTCGAGCATGGGCTTGCTGAAGGTGACGCGGATCTCGCGGAGCGCGGGATCGACGTCGGCCTCGCCGAGCTTCGGCTCCGTCTTCACGACGAACGGCGGGAAGTCGTCGGGTAGCTTCGCATCGGCGTCCCCACGCCGCCCCTTCTTCGTCTTGGGGGCATCGGCAGGTGGTTGGGTTGCGGCGACCGTCAATAACGGCGGGCTGGGACCGGATCCCTCGGCCGGCCCGGGCGTCGCCCGGGTTTCGGAGGACTGTGGGCCCGCGAGGCCCGCGGCGGCGCCCCACGCGGCCAAGCCCGTCACGGCGAGCAAGAAGGCGGCGGTTGCGAGTTTGGAGATCATCATGGAACGGGTCAGTCCTGCGACTATGACAGCGAGCCGGGCCGGGACGATCTCGGCCAGCGGCCGGCCCGCCACGAGTCGCGACGCGGCTCGGGCCGTGGTCTCCATCAGTTGTGCGGCGACGACCGGCGGTGCAGCCTCGCCGTCCGTCCGCGAGGCGACGTCCGACTGGCCGAGCCCGGATCGCTCGAGCTGCCCTCGGAGCAGGGCACGCCCTCGGGACAGCCGGCTGCGGACCGTGCCCACGGGGCAGCCGAGCTTCTCGGCGGCCTCCTCGTGGGTCAGCCCCTCGAGGTGGCAGAGCACGATGGCCGCCCGAAAACTCGCCGGCAACCGGGCCAGCGCGTCATCGATCGCCAGACGGAGATCGAGCCCGGCATGGCCCGCCGGGCTCCGGTCCGGGATCGATTCGAGGGCATCCGCATCGCATGCGGTCGCGGACCGGCGGGCAATGACCGCCCGGACCCGGCGGGCCACCCGGACGCTGACCCCGTAGAGCCATGGACCCAGGGTCTTCCCGAATCGGATCGAGCCGGCCCTCCGGACGAGCACCAGGAATGTCGCCTGGAAGGCGTCGTCGGCGTCGGCCGGGTCGCGGAGGATCCGTCGGCAGACGTTCAGGACCATCGGCCCGTGCCGGGCGACCAAGGTCGTGAACGCGACCTCCCCGGCCCGGTCGCGGCCCGCCGCGAACCGCTCCAGCAACTCCTGGTCCGTCAGGCCCGTCGCCACGCCGTCGCGAAAGAGACTGTCGATCTCCCGCGAGGCGGTCCCCGGTTGAACCCTCCCCATGTGCCTGCCCCTCTCGAACACCGGCGATCGCTCTATGAGAACAATGCAGCAGGACGCCCGAAACAATCCCGTCGAGTCCAGGAAATCCCGGAATCCCGAGAAAATCAAGCATGGCGCGATTCGGACGGCTGTGGATCGAGTGTACAGGAAGGCCCATCGACGGGTTCGAGGTTCGGCTTCAGCCGGTCTTCTCCGCTCGAAGCCGATCTGCAGCCCTTCGGTTGCGTTCGCGGCCGCCTCGACCATGCGGCGGCGGGGCGCGACGATAAGTCCACCGCCAGGTTTGCCTCGTGACGGGCATGAATAATGCAATTCTGTGGAAGAGTCGATTCGCTGATCGATCGCCGTATCATGAACCCAGGGGCAATGACGCGACGACAACCGAGCGGCAAGGAGTGGAATCACCCAAACTCGCACGGGCTCCCGTATCCAAGCGGACGAACCACATCAATGAGGTGGGCAATGACGACCTTGGATTTGCTTCGATTCTCGCACGAGCAAACCGATCCCTTCACCCGGCCGCGCCGGTCCAATCACTTCGCGTTAGATTGCGATTGGCTCGAGCCCCGACAGCTCCTCTCGGCGGTCCAGGCGACCACATCGACCACGACCACCGCGCCGGCGGCCATCGGTGCGACTCCGGGCGCGACTGCAGGGGCCACCACGATCGGCCCTGTCGGCTCGGGCGGTACGGTCCAGACGACCGGCATCGGTTCGGTCCAGTTCATCCAATCGAAGTTGCCGGTCCAGGGACTCCTCGGCAACCTGGACAACGCAGTCACGACTGTCTACGAATCGCCGGGCCCGATTTCGGTGTCGTCGGGTCTCCTGTCCTTGCCGATTAGCCCGATCCTGCCGCCGAGCATCACCGGCAATGAGACCCCGCTCAATAACGGGACGCCGATCCTGGGCACCGTCTGGATCACGCCGGTCCCGGAACCGCCGGGCGTGTTCCATCCGAACCTGACCGCCAACGCCCAGACCGCATCGACCTTGCTCCAGACCCCGAATTCCCAGGGCGGGCCGCCCTCGTTCACGCAATTCGGCGCCGCGGGCAACCACTTCGGGCAAGGGCAGGGGGTCGGTGCTCAGAACGGGGCCACGGTGAGCCAGCAGCCAGTCGCCGTCGGACCGGAAGGCCCGGCGCTGATGGACCAGGTCGAGCCGGCCCAGGCGCCTTCCCAGGCCGCGCAGCAGCCGACCGGACTGCCCGCGGCGCAGCAAGGCTCCCCCGCGGAGAACGCCACGGCCCCCGGGCAACAAGGCGTCCAGTCCTCGCAGAATCCCGGCGGGAGCGGACAACAGGGCGGGGCCGGGACCTCGGGAGAATCGGCCGGGACCGCGGGACAGCCTGGCGGGACCGCGGGGCAGCCGGACGCGGCCTCGGGACAGCAGGGTGCGACCTCGGGATCGCAGGGGACCTCGTCCCCGTCACAAGGCGGCGGGGCGGCTCCCGGCCAGCAAGGGCAAGGCGGCGCTCCCGCTCAGCAAGGGCAGGGCGGTGCGCCCGGCGGCTCGAGCGGCGGCAATTCGGGCGGCTCCGGGAGCGGCGCCGCCGCGTTCCTGACCCCGAATGATCCCGCCATCGCCCGGCTCCAGCTCGCCGCCAGCCTCGAGCTGATCGACGCGGCCCTGCCGGCCGTCACGTCCTCGCAAGCCGAGGAGTCCGTCGAAGACGCTCGGTCCGCCTGTGGACTCTCCCCGCTCTTCGGGGCCGCCGCCGTGGTCGTCGGCGGATACCAGGTGGCCCTCCGCACCTCGACTCGATTGAGAGGCGATCGGATCCTCGGGCCGAGGGAAGCCGGGCGTCGGTACGGGTCTCCCTCGCAGAATTGACCCCGAAGGCGGGCCGGAACGTCCCGGCCCTGCGGGCGTGAAGAGACAAGATGGTCCCCGAGCTCACGACTCGGACGGGCCATCTTGCCCCTCCTCACAGCCAGATCTTCAGCCTACCCTTGAGCGAGTCCGGAAGCCGCTTCTCGACGATCCGGAGGATCTGGTCCGGATGCAGCCGGGTGCTGAAGTGCGACGCGATGATCACCTCATTCTCGAACTTGTCGGCGCGGAGCAAAATATCTTCGAGATGCGTGTGGCCGAACTTGTGGATGACCGCGGCGCGTTCATTCGGCGCGACGAAGGTCATCTCCAGGATCAGGATCTCCGCCCGGTAAATCTCCGGCGTCGCGTCGAGGCCGGGGGGTGCGGTGTCGCCAAGATAGGCGACCTTCGGGATTCGGATCTCGGCCGAGACCTCGACGCCCGAGAGCCTCAGGTCGCGGATCTGCTCGCCGGTCAGGGCCTGGTATTCGGGCTTGAGCTTCTTGCGTCGCTCCCAGACGAGGAAGCCCAGCGAAGGGATGGTGTGCTTGGTGGCGAACGCCTTGACCACCAGCTCGCGGGAGAGGTCGACCTCGTCGCCCGGTTTGAGTCCGATCAGGTTCACCGGCATCCGGCCCCGGTCGAGCCGCTGGAAGGCGCGTAAGAGGGCCTCCACGCCCTCGACGGCCTCGGCCGGGAGATAGATGGTCGGCGGCTCCATCTTCATCATCCGACGGCGGGCGACCAGCACGGGCAGGGCCGCGACGTGGTCGAGGTGCGTATGGGTCACGAACCAGGTCGGCGTGGACATGAACGACCAGGGCTGGGCCCCCATGTCGAAGCCGAGCTTCAGCTCGGGGATCCGCCAGTAGGATTGGACCGCGGCCCGCGAGTAGCCTTCGATCGTGAGAGATTTGTGCTGGAGCGTCCGGACCGGTGCGTTGTCCACCGGATGATCGAGCGATTCCACCAGGATTTCGGTTTCCGTCGTCAACAGTCCTCTCCTCTGTCTCGTTCCAAACGGCCCGCGCCGGGCCCATCGACCGAAAGATCGAGTATAATCGAGGTCTCATCGCGGGCGGAACCACGCGCGGCTCGCCTGGCCGCGGCCGCCCCGATTCCCGGACCGAAGGAAATAGAGCGATGCCAGGCCGTCGCGTCGAGGTTTTCGGCCCGGCGTACCTCGACCGGGTGCTGCGCGTCAACCGACCGCTGATCGACCCGGCGCTCGGCCCACCCCTCGATCAGAGCCTGGACGGCGTCTGCGAGTTCGGGGCCAATCCCGGGCTCGACCTGGTCGATCCCGAGGGATACGCGATCTCGATCGAGGTGTCGGCCGACTGGCCCGGCCCGATGGGAGTGGTCCGTTGCGATCGGGCCATCCGCCGAGGTCTGTCCGGTCGCCGGTTTGTGCGGGGCCTCTCGTGGCAGGACGATCTGGGCGGGATGGGAGCCGGCTACGCCGCCGCCCTTCATGGGAGGCTCCACAGCGCCCTCGGCGCGGAAACCGATCCCGACAGTCGGACGATCGTCCGGAAGCTGCATGAATATGGCGTGGACCACCATCCGATCCGCGTACCCGGTTCTCCGGCCGATTGGACGTTGCTGGTGACCAGCGGCGAGTACGGCGACAAGCTGCCGATCGGCTTCCGCGGCTGCCATGCGCGACTGACACGGGAATCACTGACCCCTCCGGCCGCGGAGCCCTGCGACCTGCGCGTGGTCGCTTCGATGCCGAACCGATTGGCGGGTGGGATCCTGTTCGCGCCGGGGGCACGGATGCGATTCTTCGCGCCGACGACGCGGAACATGCTCGACGGCGATTGCCACATCTTGAGCTTCGCCGCCGCGATCGATGTCCTGAGCTGCAACCGTCGCGAATGGGAGGCACTGGAGACCAACGAGGAGGTCGCCCGGCTCGTCTCGATCCTGATCGTGACCGATGGTGCCGCGGGTAGCACACTGCGGTTCACCACACCGGGCGGCGCGCGGGGCGTTTCCACATCCCGGCCTTCCCCCGCGACCATCCGCCCCGCGACACCAACCGCGCCGGCGAGGCATTCGCGTCCACGTTCCTCGAGACCTTGCTCGACCAGCGATGGATTGCGACAACCCGCGTGGTGGACGAGGGCCTGATTCGGACTGCCGCCGAGCGGGCGTCGGCCGCGTCGGCGCTGGTCCTCGACCGCCTCGACTTCGGCTTTCCGCATGGCGAGGAGATCGACGCGACGCTCCGCGCGGGGCGGGTGGGTTGATGTTTCTGGAGCATCACGACGCTCACGAAAGATTGCCAAATTGTTAGAGTCATCTTTGGATTGATGAAAGTCTACGGCTTCGCGGACGGGTTCCTCACCCGATACGATGACTTTCGGGAGGATCGATGATCACACGGAGCATCGCCGACGCCGGTATCGATCTCCTGTCCAACCCCCCGCCTGGTCCTCTTCCTCGACACGCGCGACCTCCCCAACGGCGGTATTGTCGTGGACATTCGAATCCCCGACAATGTGCGGTGGGACCTCGGGGCATTCGGATCAGGAGACTCGCGGATGTCGAGTGATTTCATCGATATGACTTTGCCAGCTAACGATCCCAACTTCCCCAAGCCGCGCGGGCTCTTGCCCGTGCCGGCGGAACTGGTGGAGGTGGTCGCGCAGGATGCGGCTCGTATCGCCCGGGATTACAACGTCCACGCGACACAGGAGGCGAAGCAAAAGATGCTCGACGACCTGACGCTCCAATACTACTATGATGGCGCCTACGTGGCCTCCCGTCGCGTCCCCGGCGGCGTCGAAGTCCTGGCGGTGGGTTGGGATGAGGCCAACAGGTTCCGCAAGGAACATCCACCCGAGACGCGGCAAGATGTCCGGATCGGCATGGTGTAAATGTCGCGACTGATCCTACCCCTCGCTCACAAGAAGTTGAGGACCACCGGCGATGTGGTCCTGCATCCCGAACTGAATCTGACGATCAAGACGAACCAGGGCACATGGGAACCAGTCGTTTTCCTGGTCGATCCGGGCACGGAGATGACGACAATGGCAGCGGCGGATGCCAAGGATATGGACCTGCCGATTCCCAGGCGGCCGGTGTCCGGCTTGACGTTTCGAGGATTGGAGGTTCGCGCCGGGATCCTCCGGGCCCGCATACCCGGGATGGATGCGACCGAGTATCAATTCCCTTGCTACTTCATCGGTGATCCCAACAAGGCGCTGGCCACCAAGAACCTGCTGGGCCTCAGTGGAGTGATCGATCAGATCCGCATCACCTTCGACGGCACTCCTGCTCCGAATGCACAGCACGGAGTCCTCATCGTGGAGAAAATCTGATCCGTTCTCACGGGGCCCGAGTCGGCGGCCGTTTTCAAGGCGCGAGTGAACCCGTATCGCGGTAACGGATCGGATCGAACGTTCGGGAGGGCTGCCGATCAGTCTCGCTGGTCGCTCCTGGTCGGCGACGATACAATAATTCCGGCACGAGGGTCAGGGGAGGCCGGTCGGTCGGCGTTCGTCCGTAGCCGGGCTGTTCCCTGCCGGTCCGTGTCTCGACCCGAGAGGACCGGTATGATCCGCAAGTCGTATCCCTGGCTGATGTTCCTGGTTGGCGTCTCCTTCGGGCTCGTCGCCTCGAATCGCTTGATCTTGCATGCGCAGGCCCAGAGAAAACCCGCGACGCCGGCTACGAACGCGCCTCCGGCCGGACCGGACGCCGACGACGCGAGGCCCGCGAATGCTCCATTCGTGGTGGCCGACCCTGCGACCATTCCATCTCCGGCGGCGGACCGCCCAACCGCTTCGTCCGTCCACGACCAGCTCGTGCGTCCCTATCGATTTCCCTTCGCGCGCCCGACGTCACTCTTGCAAGTCTGCAACCATCTGAAACAGACCCTCAAGGTGCCGGTCGTGCTCGACATCGCGGCGATGGGCCGCCAGGACGTCGAGCCGGAGGATACCGTCCAGCTCGAGCTCGAGGGCGTCCGGCTCAAGACGGGCCTGAAGCTCCTGCTCGACCAGGTCCGGCTAACTTATCACGTGGTCGCCGAGGATAACCTGCTGATCATCACCGATCGCGAAGGCGCCGAGGAGCCCCTGGACCGCGTCCGGTCCGAGCTCCAGGCGATGCACCGCGAGATCCACGATGTGCAGGACACCCTCGACGAGCTGACCGACTACCTCGCCGTCGAGAAGGATGACGGCCCCCGGGTGCGCAAGCCGACGATCGTCGAGGAAATGGAGGAGGACGCCCCGCGCAAGGACGAGGATCCGCCGCAGAAACTCGAAGGCGCCCCGAAGAAACGTCGAGGCGCCGAGGACTCTGTGCCCTCACCCCGTTCCAACTCAGCACGCGTGCCCCTGGTCGGCCCGGGCCGCCCGCTCTGACACCATCTCTTGAACTTTCGAGTGATGGCGATGGTCATCGGTGTCCGGCGACGTTCCCACTCGCGACTCTCCACTCGCAACTTACCCGAGATCACGATGCGGCAACGGAGCAAGTCGGACGCGGATCGGTCGGGAGAGGCATCCGGAGGGGTCGGGATTGACGCATCCCCCGGCCGGCCGGCCGGACCGGGCGGCGAATCTCGGGTCAGGCCGAGGCGGAACTGGCTCGCAGAGCCCAAGTCGGCGGTCTGGATGGTCCTGGCCGCCGTCGTGATCATCGGCGGCGGTCGAAGGCTCCGCTGGGCCATGCGGGCCAACAAGGCCGTGGGCCGCCTCGGCGCGCCGGATGTCACGCCGGACGAGATCGAGGCCGTCGCCCACTTCGGGCGGTCCGGTGCCTGGGAGCTGCTCCGCATCTTCAGCTCGACCGACTCCGAGTCGAGGCGGATGGCCGCCGGGCGGGCGCTGACGCGGCTCTGGCGCGACGACCAGCTCGTCGCCGAGGAGGAGCAGGCGATCCTCCGCCGCGGTTACGCCGTGACCTGGAGGGCCCGTCGACGTTATCCTCGCGCGCTCCACGTCGAGATCCCGATCGCCGTGACGATCGAGGTCCCGTTCCTCGTCGACGACGATCGATCCGTCGGCCCGGATCACCTGGAGTGGTCGCACCGCATCCTGGGCGCCCGCCGCGCCGCGATGGAGGAATACTCCCCGTGGAAGGCCGGGCCGGGTCGCGTCGAATTCTCGATCATCCCCGACGACTTCGCGACCAACGGTCCCCATCGCCTGGTCCTCCAGAGCCGGGTCCGGCCGACCGGATTATCCAGCTCCTGGGAGATCGAGCTGCCGCACGTCCCGTTCAACTTCGAGTTCGACCCGATCCTCCGCCCCGACGCCATCCTGAACCTGCCCGACGCGGTGCGGGACGAGTCGGTCGCGAGGGCCATCCGACTCGAGCTGATCGCGGAGGCGAGCGACGAGCCGGCTGGCCAACTGCCGCTCGGCGGCGAATGGATCCTCCGCAATCCGCCGCGCCTCGCGGTGACGACGCCGCTCTCCTGCGACCTGGCTCATGCGATCGCGATCGAATTCGACGGGACCCCGAGGCATTTCCCGGGCCGCCCACTCATCGTGAGCGGTCAGGGCGTGCCGTCTCTCGATCCGGCCGCCCCGCCGACGATCGTGCGCCGGTTCGATCTCGGGCCGCTTCCGCCGCTGCCCGACGGCGTGATCGAGCGCCCGGGAGTCCGTCGGATGCGCGTGCGGCTCTCGGCCGATCCCGGCCTGGGCTGGGCCGATCCCGACGTCCGATCCGTCTGGCCCGGGTCGACCGAGACCAACTGGGTCGAGGTCGAAATCATCCGGCGATAGCGACGATGGTCAGTGTCCCGCGTCAGCAAATCGATCCGACCCGCCGCCCGCGATGATCCGCCCGGCGACGCGCACCGCGGCGATCAGGCTGGAGGGATCGGCCTGGCCCTTCCAGGCGATGTCGAAGGCCGTACCATGCGCGACGCTGGTCCGCACGATCGGCAATCCCAGCGTCACGTTGACGGCCCTCTGGAAGCCGATGGTCTTGAGCGCGATATGCCCCTGGTCGTGATACATCGCCACGACGGCGTCATAAGCGCCACCGATTGCGTGATAGAAGAGCGTATCATTGGGGAACGGCCCATTCGCGTCGAGGCCCTCGCGACGGGCCGCGAGGACGGCAGGGCGGATGAGCGTCTCCTCCTCGTCGCCGAAGAGCCCGTCCTCGCCGGCATGCGGATTGAGAGCCGTCACGGCGATCCGGGGCGGAAGCCCTCCGGTCATGGGCCGCATCGCCTCGTGGGCCAGGCGGATCTTCGACAGGATCGACTCACGGCTCAACAGCTCGAACACCCGCCGCAGCGCGACGTGCAGCGTGACGTGGACCACGCCCAGGCCCGAGCCTGTGCTCCCGGAATCGCCCGCATCCGTCTCGAGATAGAGCATCATCGCGTGATCGGCGACGCCGCAGCGTTCGGCCAGGATCTCGGTATGACCCGGGTGGTCGATACCCCCCTGATGGAGGGCCTGCTTGTTCAGGGGCAACGTGGTGATGCCATCGATGCGGCCCGCCAGCGCGAGGTCGATGGCCGTCGTCAGGAAGTCGAACGCGGCGCGGCCGGCCCTCGCGTCGACCGTGCCCGGCTCGACGCGAGAAAGATCGCCGTGGTCGCCGAGCACGGGCAGGCAAGGGATGACGAAGCGAGAAGGCTCGGCCTCCTCGGGCGCGGCGACGATCTGGACCCGCATCGCCTCGCCGGGCGCGACGAGTTCGAGTGCGCGGGCCATCACGGCCGGGTCGCCGATCACGAGCGGGCGGGCCAGGTCATGGAGTCTCGGGTCGAGCCAGCCGAGGGCGATGACCTCGGGACCGATGCCCGCCACGTCGCCCATCGTCAGGCCCAGCAGCGGGCGGTTTGTCGAATGATCCATGGTCAATTTTGGGAATTCTCTTTGTCGCAAGTTGTGAAGCCGACGCTGGGCCGCGGCTGATCGGCGAGCCGAGTGAGGAGTCGGTCAAGTTGACTTTGCCTGGCTTCATGTCTCGCGAACCGGCTTGAGATCGGCTTCCGAGTAATCCGGTTCGTCGGGTCCATAGGCTCGCGCGAGTTGAGCCAGTCCGAATCGTTGCCAGACCATTCGCTCGTCCTCTTTCGCGAGGAAACGGGCGAAGTCGACCAACTGACGTAGCCGGTCTTCGGAGAGCCGCTCCAGCAGATGATCAAGGGTCGCTCGTGCGTTCATGTGGCCGGGTCCGGTTCCGATGCGGTGATTCAATCTGTGCGATACGGCTCGGGAAGCCCGATGCGGCTGAATGTATCGGCGAAGTGCTTGGCGAGGTGTTCGCGATAGGGACAGAGTAACCGTGCGCGGCGCCGGCCACTCTCGCAGAGGGCGGCGAGAATCTCGATCTCCGCGGTGTGGAGTTGTCGAAGGTCCACAATCATCTCCGGGAGGCCATGAATCTCGCTCTTCGGAAGGAAATACCAACCGAAAACTCGCCCAGCTCGGATCGACCCACGCACGTCGGCGGCTTTGAGTACGCCCTGATCGATCAGTTCCTGTGCATCGAGTATTACGGCGAGGGTGATCGAGACGGCCTTCTGATTGGCGAGGTCACATGTCCGCGTCAAGACAAAGGCGCGACTGATGGACACGTCGATCTGTGGCGGACGGCCTCCGTCAAGATCGAATCCCTTCAGAAATAGCACCGGATAACCGTCGATAATGTCACCCTGGTCGATCGGTTCGCGACCGTTCGGCTCCCCGTAAATCATAACTCATCCTCATCCCTGGGCATCTCGGGGATATGGGGTAGGGGAAGCGGAGCGAACTTGCCCACGACAGTCAATGACGGCTTAGGTCGAGGTAGCTCCACCCACGGATCAAGCATGATATCAGATTCGTCGATCAGCAATGACCTCGGATCGCGACCCTGTTCGAGAACCCGCAGCTCGACCCAATGCCCTTTGACCTGGCAACTATAGACGTGGCCGGGTTCCAGCTCAACCTGTTCGAGAGCTTCGGCGATGGAAAGACTCATTATAGATCTCCACCTGGTATCAGTCCGAATGCAAAGAATCCCGATCGATCGGACTCAACTTCGATTTATCGAATCCCGAGGCGCCCGGCCAGCACGCCGAAACCTCGCCCGGGAAAGCCGAGAATGCCCGCGACCGGTTCGACGCCCGCTCTCGCTCGGTACTCACCCGGATTATTGTACCGCCTGGGGCAACATCGGGGATGCGTGGGCTGCTCCCCATTTTCGAGACTGTAGCATGGCGACCGGGCCGGCCGTCATGCTGCGGCCTCTGATGCACCGGTGTGAATTCGGGGAGCACTACATCTCGGCGCACCATTCGCGGCGGATCAGGTTGAGCTTACGTTGGACGGCCCGACGTGTACATCCTAACCGAGCGGCGACCTCGTCGGCGGTGTAGCCCTCGAGCTTCCAGACGGCGATCCGCCGCAGTTTCTCGTCGCCGAGGGCTTCCAGCCGGCGTCGGAATTCCTCGGCCAGCGACGCGGCGAACTCGGGGGTCGGTTCGAGACCGGGCAACTGGTCGAGGCGACCCCCGTCCTCCTCCAGCGACAACTCGCTGCGGACCCGGCCCCCGCCCCGGCGCAGGGCCATCTTGTGCCGGATCTGATCGGCGACCTGACGTCGGGTGAGGATCACCAGGATCCGCCAGAGGTCGTCCCGATCTTCCAGTCGCGGGAACCGCCCGTTCTTGACCCCGCGGCAGAAACTATCGAAGGCGCCCGGCGCCGCATCCTCCTCGTCGCAATCCGCGTGCGAGGCGGCGCGAAGCCGCTTGCGGGCCAATTCCACGAGCCGTTCGAAGTAACGCTCCCAGAGCGGCTGGACGGCGGCGTCCCCGCCGGTCTTCAAGTCGCCGATCCAGGCCGTGACCGAACCCTCGTCGCCCTCGGGCATCGACTCGCCCCTCCGCCGATGCGGCCCATCCGCGTCGTGGGGATCTATCGTACCGCGCCTCGGCCGTCCCAGCGCCAGGAAAATAACGTCTCGATCCGGCCTTGCATTCAGCCATGGTGGCATCGTGGCAATCCGGCGATTGCTCGGGCTTGGTACGGTGCGGGTCTCCGACCCGTGTCCAACTTCTTCGGAGGCAGTCCCGTCCGCTGATTGCCCGGCTGCGTCGGTCCGCTTAATTGATGCCTGCGAAAGGGCTTGCGGGGAAGGGCACGTCCAGCATGAGGAGCTGGAACTCTGGCAGGCCGCGGAGCGGTTCCAGGCAGGACTCGGTCCGGAGCTCGGGGGCATGGTAGTCGTCAGCAAGGATGCCGCGAAGGATCGCCATGGCTTTTTCCACTTCCGACGGCCCGTCCGTTGCCGACACACCCGAGCCGCTCACGCCGGCGACCGACGACAGCATCGCGTGGCAGCCGGCCTCGAACATCGCCTCCTCTCCCGTGCGGGGCGGCAGGTCCTGGTTGACGAGGAGGGCCCGGCGCCAGTCGGCGGCCGCGCCCGGAGCGTCTCCCGCGCCCAGCCTGATCTGGCCCGATCGCAGCAGACACTCGCCCATTCGCGCGGTAGTCAAGGATCGCCGGATACTCTTTGCCCAGAATCTCCAGGATCGCGATGGCACGGTCGCAGAGTCCCCTCGCCTCGGCCAGACGTTTCTGCCTGCGCTGGATCTCGGCGAGGTTGATCATGACGTTCGCCAGCTCGCTCCGGGTCCGGTGCACATCCTGGGGCGGAAAACTGTCTACGAGCTTCTGATAAACCGCCCGCGCGGCCTCGAATTCCTTGATGGATTCCTCAGCCTGGCCCGTCCCGAAAAGCAGCCAGCCGATCCGGCTGTGCGAGATCCCCACCTCCAGGCCATCGGCATACCGAGCGGGATTCGCATCGGCCACTCGCTTCCAGGCTCCCCTCGCTTCACGGAAATACGCGAGGGCCTCGGATGTGTGGCCCAGCTCTCTTGCCGAGTCGCCGCAGCCACTGAGGCATCGTGCCTGCAACCTGCGAAACTCGATGATGGCGGGGGACTCGCCGATCAGCCGTTCCAGGATATCCAGCCCCTCTCGATATGCCGAGAAGGCTTCGGAGAGGCGGCCCAAGTCCCGAAGCGACCCGCCGATATCGAATTGGGTGAGCGCAACATGATAGAGGACCGTGGGATCCTCGGGGGTCTCGAGGGCCAGCTTCCGCTGGATCTCGAGGGCACGGTACTGGTCCGCCAGGGTCTCGGACGACCTGCGCAAGGCGCCCAGGGGCCCGCTCAGCGCGTTGAGGGTGGCCCCGAGTAACGCGCGAGAATCCCGGTCGGAATGGGAACCGGGCCGGCCAGGACTGGAGGCAATCCCTTTGTCGAGGATCTCGCACGCCTTGCGCAGCCAGAGGACCGACGCATCCTCCTGGCCCATCAGGTGGTACAACCAGCCGATATTCTGGGTGATCCGGCCCTCGACCCGGTAGACCGGCTCGGTCATGGCGTCTGCCGGCTTCAGGCGCTTCACCATGGCCAGCGCTTCTTCGTAAGCGGCCATGGCCGCGGTTCGATTGCCGATCCCCTCCAGCAGCTCTCCGTTGGAGCTGATGGTGCGCGCCAGGTCTAGCTTGATCGCGTCGTCGGCATCCGGCTCCTGGCTGAGTACGCGGCGGACGTTGACCGCCTTCCGGAACACCTCCAGGGCTCGCGGGGAGTCGCCGATGCTGAAGGTGAGCCGCCCCAGTTCCTCGTAGGCGCGGCCGAGCGCCGCCCGCGATGGCTTGTCTTGCCGATCGTTGAGAAGACCCTCGAGCTTGCCGTAGAAATCCGCCGCGCCGCGGAGCAGTTTGGCACGCAACGTCTCGAATTGCTTCTGTTTGAGCAGCAAGTCTTTGCTGACATCACCATGGAACAGCTTGATCGCCTCCATGGCCAGGTCGAACCGCTCATGCTCGCGGACGTTGGCGGCCTTCAGGTCGTGGTTGGCCCTGGTCACGTTCTCGTTGGCCTCCTCGAGCTGGAGGTTGGCCTGGACGACGCGCGCATTGGCGGTGGACAGGGCGTCATTGGCTCGTTTCAGCTCGCCATTGGCCCGGGCCTGGACGCCGGAGACGGCGCCCAGCCCGACCAAGGCCATGAGCATGGCGGCGCCGGCGGCCGTGACCGCGGTGCGGTGGCGTGTCAGCCAGCGGACCAGCTTCCGGTTCCATGGCTCCTTCCAGGCGTTGACCGATTCGTCGGCCATCCAGCGCTCGATGTCGTCGGCCAGGGCCTTGCACGAATCGTAGCGATCCTCCGGGCGTCGCGACATCGCCTTGATGCAGATCGCCTCGAGCGCCCGGTCGATCGTGGGGTCGAGCGTGCGTGGAGTCGGGAAGTCGCCCCGTTGGACGGCGCAGGACCGCCCCGACGTCTCGGCCTTCGTACGCGGGCTTGCCGGTCAAGAGACAGTAGAGGGTGGCTCCGAGGCTGTAGACATCCGAGCGAGGGCCGAGCCGGTCGAGCTCGCCGCCGGCCTGCTCGGGGCTCATGTAGGCCGGGGTCCCCATCGCCGAGCCGGGCAGGGTGTCGGCGCTGCCGCTGGCGGAGCTCGGCACCAGCATCCGCTCTCGGAGGTCGCTCCCCGGCTCGACCCGGCCCAGAGGCTTTGCCAGGCCCCAGTCGACGACCAGCGTCTCGCCGTACTTGCCGACGATGATGTTGGCCGGCTTGAGGTCGCGGTGCAGCACGCCGCGGCTGTGTGCGTAGTCGATCGCGTTGCAGACGTCGGTGAATCGCCCCAGGAGCCTGCGCAGCTCGAGCGACCGTCGGCCCGCGTCACCCTTGCGTGCCGCCTCGCCGTGGAACAGCTCGATGGCCTCCTTGAGGCTGTCGCCCTTGATGAACCGCATGGCGTAGTAGGGGCGGCCGGTGCCATAGGTGCCCAGCCCGTAGACCGGGACGATCCCGGGGTGTTCGAGCCCCCCCGTGATCTCGGCCTCCAGCAAGAACCGCTGGCGGCTGGTCGGGTCGTCGGCGTGGTGGTCGAGGATCTGCTTGAGTGCCACCTCGCGATTCAACTCGGCGTCCAGGGCCACGAAGACCGCCCCCAGCCCGCCGCGAGCATGCGGCCGGAGCACGCGGAACCGCTGGCCGTCGCTGGTGGCTGCGCCGACGGAGATGCTGCCGGTGCGGTCGGGATCGTCGTCCTCGACGCGGGTCGAGGGATGTCCGGAGGCGACGTGGTTGAGCGTCGCCTCGATGTCGGGGTCGCCGATCCGGGCCAGGCTCTCCTTCGTCGACCGGCCGGCCGGGACCGCGGCCAGGCTCCTTCCCACGTCGTCGTCGTGGCGCTTGAGGTGCCGCGCCAGCAGCGCCTCGACTGCCGCTCGGTCGTCCGCGTCCAGGTCGCCGCGTACTTGCAGGTGGTCGGCCAGGCTCCTGGACTTTTCGAGAGTCCAGGCCTGGAACGCGGCCACGAGCTGACCCTGGTCGATCAGGCCGTTCTGCAGTGCGAGCATTCCGAAGAGGAGATGACGGTCGGCGGGAGCGGTCATGTCGGGGGCCCTGGCGGCAACGCAGTCCCGGGCACGCCCAGCCGCGGCACATCACCGGATCAGGACGTGGAAGGGAACGTCGCATCGGACCTATTATCACAGAAGCGCACGGGACCGTACAATCCTCACCGGACAAGCATCGTCATGACATGCCATGCGCAGCGTTCGCCTCGGATCACGCACCGGGAGGCACTTAACAAATAACTCCCCGGTCGAGTGGTCAAGAAGCTG
Source organism: uncultured Planctomycetota bacterium (assembly GCA_963777695.1). Taxonomy (GTDB): domain Bacteria; phylum Planctomycetota; class Planctomycetia; order Isosphaerales; family Isosphaeraceae; genus CAVZRC01. Next base: position 774,274 of record CAVZRC010000004.1, on the reverse strand, counting down.
GGGCCACTTCACGACTCGATGGGCAGACAGTGAAGCAAGGTGTTGAGTCGGGTCCGGGCCACATCGATCGCCACCCGATCGGGCGGGGCCTGGTCGTCGCCCTCGTGCACCAGGTGATTGCGATAATCGCGGACTTTGTGGAAGTCATCCCGGACGTCCGCCGAGATCGCCCGGCCTCGTTTGAGCCCCGCTGTCCAATCGATGAGGTTACTGGTATTAATTCGGTCATCGGGGTCTCCCATGATGTGACGACGATACGAACGGAGCGCCGTCTCGAACTCAGCCCACATCCGGATCACGTACGTCGCCTCAACCTGGTGGGCCGCCGTGACGAGGTCGCGGGGCGATGTCTCACGTGGCAGTTGGGCTTCCTCGGATCGAACGGCCTGTCCGTAGTGGCCGACGGCTGCGGCAACCACGTAACACTCCCGCACCGCGCCTTTGACCCGGTCGATGAACACTTGGCGTTCAGCCATGGGCGGCCATTCCGTCGAGGATCGTACGGATCGTCTCTTCGGAATAAGGCCTGGGCTCAATTTCGACGAGGCTTCCCTTCGCCATCGGGCCGGGCCGGTAAGCGTAATGCAGGACCCAATGATCGCTCTCGAGGTAGAGGCTCGCGATGTCATCGTAGGCCGGCGCCTCATACAGGGCGACGGCCCCGTTGGCATCGGGGACGAAGCGTGCGACGGGGTTCAGGACGACCTCGACCGTGTCCTTCTCCATCAGCAGGACGGGGACTCGATAGGTCCCGAGACCGCGTTCGGTGACCGTCTTCTCGATCCGCCGGGTCCGCCAGCCGGACGCCTGGGCCCAGCCCTTGACCTCGTCAACGAGGGTGTCCAGGCGGCCCAACCACTCGCGCTTCACGGCATCGGAATCGATCCCCAATCCCGTTTCGCCCGTCAACATCGCAAAGCCCTCCTCAAGACGGGCTCAGTTGGTTCCGTCATGTAGCGCTCGGAAAGACGCTCACCACCGCCTACTGAACAAAGCTCTTCCTTTCTACCAAATACACGAGCACTCCGGCATCCTCATCGGGGTCCGAACCGGCACGTCGCTGTCTATTGGCGTAAGTTGGACGAACTGGCGAATCTTTGGTCGAGCTGATTCATCGATCTCTTCTTCGTTCCGCTCGACGAGTCCTCCTCTTCCATCCTGGATGTGGTGCGATCGCGAGGCCTGTGCCACCCTGACAACGAACCTTGGCAACCGGACTTGCGTATCACAGAACGACCGGCTTTATCTATACTTTCACCGGAGGGCCGCAAGTCGGTTCCGGGTAGGGAACGTTTGTCTATTGGACGCCCGAGGATTGGCGGCCGATCGATCGAATCGGGAATGAGATCGGGAGGTTGGATCGGAGCATATGGCTGTCGACATCCAGAAGATCAAGGATCAGGTCCTCCAGTACTCGGACCAGCTCGAACGCGTCAAGACGGAGGTCCGCAAGGTCCTGATCGGTCAGGACGTGATGCTGTCGCGGCTACTCATCGCGCTGCTGACCGGCGGGCACGTCCTGCTCGAGGGGGTCCCCGGGCTGGCCAAGACGACGGCGATCAAGGCGCTGGCGGCCGCGATCCGTTGCAAGTTCAACCGCATCCAGTTCACGCCGGACCTGCTCCCGGCGGACCTGATCGGCACGCTGATCTATAACCCCCGGGAGGGGGCCTTCAGCACCCGCAAGGGGCCGATCTTCGCCAACCTGATCCTCGCCGACGAGATCAACCGTGCGCCCTCCAAGGTGCAGTCGGCGCTGCTGGAGGCGATGCAGGAGCATCAGGTCACCATCGGCGACGAAACGTTCGCGCTCGAGGAGCCGTTCCTCGTCCTGGCCACCCAGAACCCGATCGAGCAGGAGGGGACCTACCCGCTGCCCGAGGCCCAGGTCGACCGATTCATGCTCAAGGTGGTGGTCGACTATCCGAGCATGAGCGAGGAGCGCAAGGTCGTCGACGTCGCCTTGGACGGTCTCCGCCGCGAGGTCCAGCCGGTCCTGGAACCGTCGCAGCTCGCCGACATGAAGCAGACGGCCGACTCGATCTACCTGGACGACAAGGTGAAGGATTACGTCCTGGACATCGTCTCGGCGACCCGGCACCCCGAGAAGTACCGGCTCGCCGACCTGAAGCCGCTGATCGAGTATGGCGCCTCGCCGCGGGCGTCGATAAACCTGTGCCTGGCCGCCCGGGCCAACGCGTTCCTCGTCGGCCGCGCCTATGTCACGCCCCAGGATGTGAAGGACGTGGCCCCCGACATCCTCCGCCACCGCGTCCTCCTGACCTACGAGGCCGAGGCCGAGGAGACGACGTCCGACGACGTCATCCGCAAGGTGCTCGAATCGGTCCCCGTGCCCTGAAATCATCACTCCCATGGCGACACGACAACTCGAAGATGTCCTGAAAGAGGTCCGTCGCATCCAGATCGTCGCCCGTCGACAGGTCAACGACCTGCTGGCGGGCGAGTATCTGAGCGTCTTCAAGGGGCGCGGGATGGAGTTCGACGCGGTCCGCGAATACGTCCCGGGCGACGAGATCCGCAGCATCGACTGGAACGTCACCGCCCGGGCGGGGACGCCGTTCGTCAAGACGTTCTGCGAGGAGCGCGAGCTCACGGTGATCCTGGCCGTCGACATCTCGGCGTCCGGCTCGTTCGGCTCGTTCCGCCTGAGCAAGATGGAGACGGCCGTCGAGGTGGCCGCGGTATTGATGTTCACCGCGCTGCGGAATCACGACAAGGTGGGCCTCCTCTTCTTCACCGATGACGTGGTCAAGTACATCCCGCCCCGCAAGGGACGGGCGAACGTGCTCCGGCTGATCCGCGAGCTGCTGTCCACCGAGCCCGTCAAGGCGCAGACGGATATCTCCAAGGCCCTCGACTTCCTGGGCCGGGTCCAGCGCCGGCGTTGCGTCGTGTTCGTGATGAGCGACTTCCTCGGGCCGGATTGTTCGCGCGCCTGGCGATCGCCAACCAGCGGCACGACTGCGTGGCCGTGACGATGGGCGACCCGCGCGAATCGAGCGTACCGGACGTCGGATTCCTGACCCTGCGCGACGCCGAGACCGATGAGCTGCTCGAGCTCGACACACGACACCCTCGCGTCCGGGCCCTGTTCGCCAAGGCGGCGCGCGAGCGGGAACAACGGCTGGCCGGCTGGCTCCGCCGGGCGAACGTCGACCGACTCGAGATCCGCACCGATCAGCCGTACGCCGTCAGCCTGCAGAAGTTCTTCCATATGCGTGAGCGACAACGATGATCGTGATAGTCCCTCGAGCGAGGATCCATCTTCGTCCCCCCCTTGTGAAGGTGGGGTTCGGGGGGGTATCTGTGTGCGCGTGTCGAGAGGATGCGCGACGGAGGAGCCGGCTGACCCAGACCCCCTCCAACCCCCCGATCGCAAGGGGGGGAACGGAGAGATACCCGTCGAAAATGCGGGTGGGGCATGGAGCGGCGTTCGTTTGCGTCCTCGTCGGCTCGGCCCTGCTCGCCGGCTGCGGGTTGATGCGAAAGGATGGGGACGCGTCGCCGTCCGGGTCGGGAAATGCGCTCGAGCGCTCCGCCGAGAAGGGGCCGGTGAAGCTGTCCGTGAGCGTCACCCCGCGCGAGCCGAGGCTGTCGGACCTGGTAGAGATGGACGTCACGGTCGAGGCGCAGCCCGATGTCGAGATCAAGCCGCCGGCGTTCGGCCAGGCCGTGGGCGACTTCCTCGTCCGCGACTACAGCGAGCGTCCCCCGGCGGCCGGCGAGAAGAACGTTCGACGCTTCCACTACCAGTTGGAGCCGGCGTCTGCCGGCAAGCACCTGATCCGGTCGGTGTCGGTCGAATTCGTGGACAAGCGTGCGAAATCGGAACGGCGCGGCGAACCGGCACTGATCGAATCGGATCCGATGGAGGTCAACGTCACGTCGGACCTGGGGGACGCGGCGCCGAGCCTGGCGAATCTCGAACCGATGGTACCGCCGCAGCCGGTGTCGCAGGCGACCGCGATCGGCTGGGTGGTCGGGTCGGCCTTGGCCGTCCTCGCGGTGGCACTCGTCGTCCTGGCGCTGCGACGGTGGAGGCGACCGCAGGTTGAAGCGCCGCGCCAGACCCCCGAGGAGATCGCGCGTGCGGCCCTCGAGCGGCTGCTGGCGGAGAATCTCCCCGCGCGTGGGATGGTCAAGGAATTCTATCTGCGACTCACCGGAATCGTCCGTCAGTATGTCGAGGACACTACCGGAATCCGCGCACCCGAGCAGACGACGGAGGAATTCCTTCGCGACATCCGCTCGCGGGCCGCGTTCCCGCCGGATCGATCCGTCCAGCTCGCGGAATTCCTGGAGGCCGCCGACCTGATCAAGTACGCCGGGCAACAGCCGGGCGAGGGGCAGATCGAACACGCGATCTCGCGGGCCCACGAGTTCGTCAATCTTAATCCTAGTGACAAGTGGCTAGTGGTTAGTGACTAGTAAATATCAATGCATCTCCGACTAGCCACTAGCCACTAGCGACTAGCCACTCCTGAAGGTCGGTCCCGTGAACGCACTACGATTCTACTCTTCGTTCTGGCTGATCCTGGCGCCGATCGCGGTGGGCGCGCTCTGGTGGCGATTCCGCCCGCAGCGGCGGCCGGCGGCGGTTTTCTCGAGCGTGGCCGATCTGAGGGGCCTCCCCGTCACGATGGCGCAGCGATTGCGACGCGGGCTGCCGTATGTGTACGGACTGGGCCTGTGCCTGATGATTTCCGGGCTGGCCCGTCCGCAGGCGGGGAAGGCGGAATCGCGGATCTCCGGCCAGGGGATCGCCATCGAGATGGTGCTCGACGTCTCCGGCTCGATGGAGGCCATCGACTTCCAGCTCAACGGCCGCGACGTCAGCCGGCTCGATGCCGTCAAGCACGTCATCGAAGAATTCGTGCTCGGCTCCCGCGCGAGCGGATTGTCGGGCCGACCGGACGACCTCATCGGCCTCGTCGCCTTCGGCGGGTTCGCCGACAGCAAGTGCCCGCTGACGCTCGATCACGGCGCCCTGGTCGATATCGTTCAGGGCTTGCAGATCCCGAGGCCGATCCGAGACAGTCGCGGTCGGGTGATCAATGCCGAGGCCTTGAGGGAGGAGCTGGCCACCGCGATCGGCGACGGCGTCGCCGTGGCGGTCGACCGCCTGCGCGGGGCCAAGGCCAAGAGCAAGGTGATCATCCTGCTCACCGACGGCGACTGCAATGCCGGGGTCGTCGACCCGCGCGAGGCGGCCGGGATCGCCGCCGAATCGGGGATCAAATTATATACCATCGGCATCGGCCGGAGCGGCACGGTCCCCATCCCCCAGGAGGACGAGTTCGGGAACCGCGTGCTGGTACCGGCCCAGTTTCGCATCGACGAAGACCTGTTGCGCGAGATGGCCCAGGCCGGCAAGGGCGAGTATTTCCACGCCTCCGATTCCGAGGGTCTCGCCCAGGTCTACGCCGAGATCGACAAGCTGGAGAAGTCGGAGTTCGAGGAGACGAAGTACTCGGAATATACGGAGCTATTCGGCTGGTTCGCGGCGCCGGGGTTGGCCGCGATCCTGCTCGTCGGTGTCCTGTCGGAGACCCGGTTTCGTTCGCTGCCGTAGGGAGTTAGGACAGAGATGGAATGGCAACATCCGGAATGGCTCTACTTGATCCTGCCGATGGCGGCGGCCTGGCTGGCGCTCTCGCTGTATTCGCGCAGCCGACGGCGACGGGCGGCCGAGGCGTTCGTGGCCCAGGCGATGTGGTCGCGGATCCTGCCGCCGGATTCGCGGGCCCGGTTCTGGGGTAAACTGCTCCTGCGCGAGACGGCCCTCCTCACGGGGTTGATGGCCCTCGCCGGTCCTCGGTTCGGGACGCAATTTGAAGAAGTGATCCCCCGCGGCAGCGACCTCTATGTACTGATCGACGTCTCGCGATCGATGCTCGCCGAGGACGTCCCGCCCAGCCGGCTGGGCCGGGCCAAGGCCGACGTGTCGGCGCTGGTCAACCGGCTCGAAGGCGAGCGGGTGGGCCTGATCGCCTTCGCGGGACAGGCGGTGGTGAAATGCCCGCTCACGGTCGATTACGAGGCCTTCCGCCGCTCGCTCGACGAGCTCGACCCGAACAGCGCCCCGCGGGGCGGCACGGCCATCGGCGACGCGATCCGCAAGGCCCTCGAGGTCTTCCAGGCCAGGGCCGACCGCGACCAGGCGATCCTGCTGATCACCGACGGCGACGACCAGCAGTCGTATCCCCTCGAGGCCGCCGCGGTCGCCGCCGAGCACCACGTCACGATCTTCACCGTCGGCCTCGGGGACGCCGATCATGGCGCCCGGATCCCTCAAGGAGCCGCGGCCAAATCGTATATGGAGTATCAGGGCCAGCAAGTCTGGAGCAAGCTGGACGGCTCGCTCCTCAAGGAGATCGCGCTCAAGACGACCGGGGTCTACGTGCCCGTGGGCACCCGCGCCTACGACCTGGGAGAACTCTACGCCAAGTACCTCCAGGGCCGTCGCGGCGGCGAGGAACAGGCCCGCAAGCGGATCCGACGGGCCGACCAGTTCCAGATCTTCCTCGCGATCGCGCTGCTCGCCCTGCTGGCCGACGCGTTCACGCGCCCCTATCCGAATGCGGTGAAGTCTCCGGCGGAAAGGCCGGAGAAAGCCGTCGGCGTGAAGACGAGTCGGGGCGTCCGGTCCGCACAACCCGCCGTGCCGGTCGCGACGGCAATCCTCCTGGTCGCGTCCCTCGCGGGGATCGGCCGGGCCGAGGACCCGACGGGTGCGGTCCGCGAGGGACTGAGCTGGTATGGCAAGGGCGACTTCGACAAGGCGCGCGACCGGTTCGCGGCGGCCCGCGAGCAATTCGACACCGCGGATGCCGCCAAGGCCGCGATCGCCGCGTTCGACCAGGCCTGCGCCGCGCATCGCAAGGGAGACGTGGGTCAAGCACGCGAATGGTATCTGAAGGCCGGCCTGGCGCACGACAAGGCCCTGGCGGCATCGGCCCACTTCAACCTGGGGACCCTCTCGGCCGAGGAGGCCAGGAAACTGGCGGGCGAGCATCCCGAAGACGTGGCGCCCGACAAGCGCCCGGAGATCCTCGACCAGTTGAAGGCGGCCGTCGCCTCGTTCCGCCACTGCCTGGACCTGCAGCCGGACAACGCCCACGCCCGCCGCGATATCGAGCTCGTCCGACAGTGGGTCAAGTATTATTCCGACCGCTGGCAGGCCCGCGACCGAGAGAAGCGTCGGCAGGAGACGAACCTGGTGGCGTTCCTGGAATTCTTGATCGAGACCCAGCGGGCCTTGCGGGAATCGGTCAAGTCCCTCACGGCGACCTCGCCCGCGGACGCATTCGCCGAGCCGAAACGCCTCCAGGATGAGCTCCGGGAGGAGATCCCCCCGCTCAAGGAGAAGATCCAGTCCGAGCTGACGCCCAAGCCTTCCCCGGGCGGGCCTGCTCCGCAAGCGAATGCGAGCGAGCTGGAGCAGGGGATCAAGCTGCTCCAGGACTGGGCAACCGCGGCGGGCGACAAGATGGCCTCGGCGTCGAGTAACCTCGACGGCCGACAGGCCGCGACGGCGGCCGAAGATCAGCAAGCCGCGATCGACGACCTGGAGAAGATCTGGGATGCCGTGATCCCATTTCAGCCCCTCCTGGCTCGCGACCTGGCCGACCAGTCGCGTATCGCCGGGACCCTCGCGCCGCCCGAGTCCTCATCGGATTCGAAGCCGTCGGATGACAAGGGACTCGCCAAGGATGATCCGCATCGAGACAAGACGACGCCGACATCCAAAGGCGCGCCGCAAGCCACCGCGCCCGCGACGATCGGGTCCGAGGGCGAGGAACTGGCTCCGCTCGCGGACGTCCAGCAACGGACGCTCAAGCGGACCCAATTGCTCAAGCTCAAGGCCGAGGCCGAGCTGGAACGGATGGAAAAACAGCCTCCCGCTCCGGAACCGAAGGGAAACGCCCCGGCCTCCGGGAAGGCCGATCCCCAGGATGCCGGAGCCGGCCAGCCCAAGCCGGTCGATCCCAAGCTGATCAAGGCCGGCTATCAGAAGGCCATCGAGCTGGCGCCTCGGGCCGTCGAGCAGATGGAGCGGACAACAAGAGCACTCAAGCAGAAGGATGCCAGGGCGGCCTATCCACCGGCCGAGGAGGCACGTAAGATTCTCGAGGAGATTCAAAAGGCCCAGCCGCGGCAAGAGCAACAGGACAAGAAGGACGAAGACCAGAAGAAGCAGGATCAGAAGGATCAGCAGAAGAACGACGAGCAGAAGAAAGACGAACAGAAGAAGGACCAGGAAAAGAAGGATCAAGAGAAGAAGGACCAGGAAAAGAAGGATCAAGAGAAGAAGGACCGGGATCAGCAGAAGAAAGACGACTCGAAGAAGTCCGAGGAGCCGAAGCCGGACCAGAAGAAGTCGGAGCCGCAGGTCTCGCGCGATCGGATCGAAGAGGCCCTGCGCAGGGTCCGCGAACGTCAGCAGGAGAAGCGCGAACGCGACCGGACGATGAAGGCCCGTGTGTTCGGCAGGGCGCCCGTGGAGAAGGATTGGTAATGCGACATGCCAACTCTGTGATGACCGGCCTGGCCGTCGTGGCGCTCCTGCTCTTCGCCGGGCGGGCCGGCGCCGCCGACGAACCGGAGATCGCGGTCGAGCTGGATGCCACCGACGTCTTCATCGGCGAAGGGGTCGACTACCTGGTCGAGGTCCGCAACGTGAAGAATCCGCCGACGCCGGACCTGTCCGCCCTCCGCGCGGACTTCGACGTGGTCGCCACCGGCAACGAGTCGCGCAACCAGTCGTCGATGACCATCATCAATGGCCGGGTCTCGCAGCAGAACAGCTTCGGCCACGCCTATCGATTCCGCCTGACGCCGAAGCGCACGGGCCGGCTGACGATCCCGGGCCCGACCGCGACGATCGGCGGCAAGACGGTCTCGGGCCGCACCCTGGCCCTGAACGTGATCGCCCCGGAAGCCCAGGACGTGGTCATCCCCGAGATCAAGACGGATCGCACGCGCGTCTATCCCACGCAACCGCTGGAGGTGACGCTCCGCGTGCTCGTGCGGCCCTTGCCGGACGACCCCGATCGCGACCCCGTGGCCCCGCTCCGCCGACGCCCGCCGCACATCGACGTCAACTGGGTCGATCCCCCGGCCGGACTGGCCGGCGAGGACAAGGCCCGATGGCTCGAGAAGCTCCTCGCCGAGGATAGCGGCGGATTCACGCTCAACGACGTCACGATGCGGAACAGCGCCTTCTCGTTCTTCGACGGCCCTAGGGCGGCGGTCTTCAACCTCTACCGGGGCCGCGAGAGTCGCAAGGGGCTCGATGGACGGCCGGTCGATTACTTCGTCTACGAGCTCAAGCGGAAGCTCACCGCCGAGAAGGCGGGCACCTATACGCTCGGCCCGGCGATCGTCAAAGGGTCGTTCGTGGACGCGATGAGCGAGAGCACCTACACCGTCCGGCGCCTGGTCGCGATCGCGCCCGCGGTGTCGTTGGAGGTGCGCGAAGTCCCGGCCCCTCGGCCGGCGACCTTCTGCGGCGGGATCGGCGATTACCGACTGGCCGCGACCGCCAACCCCACCGCGTTGCGTGTGGGCGACCCGCTCACGCTCACGCTCGACTTCCGCCGAGGGCCGTCCAGCGGATCGCTCGACCTGATCGCGGCGCCGGACCTCACGGCCAATCCCCAGGTCGCCGCCGACTTCGAGATCCTCGACAAGAATCCCACCGGCCGCAAGGAGGGGGATGCGAAGCGATTCGATTACGCCCTGCGACCGAAGCGGGCCGACGTCGCGATCCCCTCACTGGCCGTCACCGTCTTCAATCCCGATCGCGAGACGTTCTCGGAGATCACCACGCAGCCGATCGCGCTGAGCGTCTCGGCGGCCAGTCGCCTGGACGCGGCGGAGCTCGTCGGGTCGGTCACCAGCCCCGGCACTCCGGAGATCAAGTCGAGAGAGCAGGGGATCTTTCAGAACGTGACCGATCCGTCGGAGCTGAAGGACCAGCGCGTTGACGTCGTCGCGCTGGCCGCGGTGGCCGGGGGTTCGTGGTGCGTCTCGGCGTGCCTGATCGCGGTCGTCTCGGCCTATCGACGCAAGTCGGGCGACGTCGTCTGGCAGCGGAGACGCTCCGCCCGTCGCACGGCCGAGCGCAAGCTGGCCGAGGCCCGCAAGATGCTCGCCGAGGGCCGTTCGAAGGAGGCTCTGCGGGCCATCCGGTCGGCCCTGGTCGGGTTGATCGCCGACATGCGGAACGTCGTCGCCGAGGGCCTGACGGCGTCGGAGGCCGACGCGACCCTCGCCCGAACGGCCGTCCCCGCCGTCGATCGGGCCGAGGTCACGCGGTTGCTGGAAGCCATCGAATCGGCGGAATACGGCTCGGGGATGGCCTCCGAGGCCCCGGCGATGATCGAAGCGGCCGAGCGACTCATCCCGAGCCTGGCACGCCACCTGGAACGGGGTGCCTGAGCGATGCACAGAATCGTCCCGATCTTGATCGCAATGATCTTCGCCCTACCGACCGAGGCCCGCGCCGCGGAGCCGGGGACGCGAGAGCGGACGTTCGTGCGCGCGCTCGAGGTCTTCGATGCCGCGAAGACCCCGGCGGATTACCGCGAGTCGGCGGCCTTGCTGGAATCGCTGCTCGCCGACGGGTTCCGCAACGGGGCCGTCTACTACAACCTGGGGAATGCGTACTTCCGCGCGGGCGAGTATGGCCGGGCGATCGCGGCGTACCGCAAGGCCAAGCCGTATCGCCCCCGCGATTCCTACCTCGAGGCGAACTTGCGACAGGCGCTCTCGGTCGCCCCCGGCCATCTGCCCGAGCCGCCCCCGCCGTGGTGGAGTCACGTGCTGTTCTGGAGCCGCTGGTTATCGTTCCCCGAGAAGGCGTACGGGGCGTTCGCCGGCTTCCTGCTGTCGGCGATGACGGCGTCCGCGGCCCTGCTCCTCCGACGGCCTCGCGCCTACTGGATCGGCGCGGCGATCGTCCTCATCGCATCCGTCCTGGGGCTCGACGCCGGCCTGACCTATGCCGAGGTCGCCGGGTCGGGGCATGGCGTCGTCACCCACGAGACCATCGCCCGCAAGGGGATCGGCAAGGACTACGAACCGGCCTTCGACCAGCCCCTCAAGGACGGCGCCGAGTTCACGGTCCTCTCCGAGAACGGCGACTGGATCTTCGGCCACTTCGAAGGCATCGGCGACGGCTGGCTGCGACGCGAGCACATGGTGCGATGAGGCCGGTGTCAGCCGGCACCTCGGCGATCATCGCGGCCCGCCGGGGCTCGCTCGGTCACACGGATCCGGGCCGGGCCGCCGGAAGATGTTGACGTCCCGGCCGGCCTGTGAGTCAATGGACGTATCGGCGACCCATGCTGATCTGCGGACCATCACCGCCGCGCAAGGAAGAAGACACTCGGTCGGAGTGAATCCCATGTCCACCCTCGCGTCGATGCCGACTCAACCGGCGGGCCCGATTCGGATCCCCTGGCCGCTCTACCGTATGAGCCTGGAGCAATACGAGTCGCTGATCGCCTCCGGCTTCTTCGCCAAGCACGACGACGTCCACCTCATCGACGGATACGTGGTGAACCGAATGGCCGAATCGCCCGAGCACGGCTTCGTCTGCGACGCCATCCTCCTTGCCATCGGGGCGATCTTGCTCGCCGGCTGGTATCCTCGCGTCCAGAACGGGCTGAAGATCCCCTCGCAGGTCAGCATCCCGCGCCCGACCTCGCGGTCGTGCGCGGCACGCCGCGGGATTACCGGAGGCGCTATCCCGACGCGGCCGACGCGGCCCTTGTCATCGAGGTGTGCGTATCGAGCCTGGATAAAGATCGGGCGATGGCCGACATCTACGCGGCCGGCGGCATCCCGGTCTACTGGATCGTGGACGTAGACGACGGCCAGGTGGAGGTCTACTCCGATCCCGGCCCTGACGGCTATCGGTCGCACGAGGTGCTGGCGCCCGGCCATGTGCTGTCGGTCGTGATCGACGGCGTCGTGATCGGCGAGATCCCGGTGGCCGACATCCTGCCCTGACGGAGTTGAATCGACCATCCCCAAGCCGTCGCGGGCCGAGGAGGTCCTGGCGGCGGTTCACGGACGGGAGTAAGTCCGGCGATTGGCTCGACGATAGCCGATCACCCCCACGGCACCGATCGCCGCGAGGATCATCGCCGAGGGTTCGGGCACAGAGCTGCCCTGTAATGCAAGGTCGATCCCGTTGATATCGGGGGCCATATACATGCTGCCGGTCTGACCGAGCCCGCGGTCTTCGTAGGCGCCGAAGCCGTAGAAGTAGAGGCGGAATGACACCGGACCGGAGAGGTCCTGCAATGCCGAGATCCCGCTCAGACTGACTTCATAAGGGGAACCGATCCATCCTGAACTGATGTTGCTGGCCGAGCCCGCGAGTGTGTAGCCGGAGCCGGTGTCGTAGAGCACGGCGATCGTTGCGCTCGCGTGGGGAAGCTGCTGGTAAGCGACGAAGTCGAGCTCGGTGAGCGACAGCGGGGAGTTCGGCGTCGCCGTGAACTGGACGTAGAAGTTGTCGGCCTGCGCCGTGGCCAAGTCGGTCGGCGAGACGCTATTGTACGTATTCAAGGCGCCCGGGGCGGGCCCGAAGTATGGGAGATTTTGCAGATTGTCCGCGGTAAACCCGGCGCCGCGGGCCAGCGTGCAGCTCGAACTCAACGACGAGTTGACGTACGTTGGGCTTACGAGGTCGGCGTTACCGGTGGCGGTACTGCCCGAGCCTACGACGGCCGTGCCGAAATTCCAACTGACGAGTGTACCGGCCAGGCTGGTCGAGGTCCCCGCCAGCAGGCAGGAGCCCATCAGGAATACCAAATACGTGCTACGCTTCAGCCAAACCATGCAATCACTCCGTACTCCGGCGAGAAGAAGGATGCAATTGCACAGCATCCCTGGTCTCGAGCCCATCGAGAATCCATCGAAAGTAGCCCGTCAACGAGACGGCGATATCAAGGAGATTGGAGGCACAACTTCTCGTACAACCAGGAGTCCCAAAACGGCAGAAAAAAATAAAGTTCTCCGGAACGGCCGGGGATGGTCGGCAGCGAGGTAACCGAGCGAGTGAGCTCCGGCAACCGGAGCGCATCGGACCGATCTTTGCTCCCCGATGCCCACGTTCGGAGCGGGTGGCTTCTTGGGAAGGGATCTCCGGAAGTTCTGCCGATCACAAGGATTTGCAAACGAGGGCACGAAGCCGTCGTCCTGATCGTCGGGCCTGGGTCCGCATTGCCTGTCCCTCGGAGCCGGACTTCCAGTTCGGCCGACCGCGTATACGCGAGTCGTCACCGGCCCCGACTTGAGGCTGTCGATGCGCCATGCTGGGGATCGTTCCGACGGATTTGCTCCCACACCCCAGCGGCCAACGCTTAAGATGTCGAGATGGGATTTCTCGATTCGGAGGTTGTATTCCTCTTCAGCCCCGAGCGAAGAAGACGGTTGGGCTGACATGGAAATACTTCGCCAGCGTGCCGATCTGGCGGCGGTTCAGATCCCGCTTGCCCGATAGGATTTCGGAGACCGTCGAGTCCGAGATCTTGACGTCGGCGGCAAGTTTGGTCTGGGTGATCCCGTGGGCCTCGATGAGGTGGCGAAGCATGGCCGCATCGGAGACCGGCGGCATGGGATGCTCCTCGACCTCGTATTTCTCGACGATGTCGGTGAGGATGTCGAGATAATCCTGCTCGCCGTCATCAAGGTTTCCGCGGCCGATCAGGGAATCGATGACACCGATGGCTTGCGCCAGTTCCTCATCCGACCGCAAGGGGCGAAGGGGGAAGCTCCGCACCAGGTCGAGGTAGCGGTTCTGCTCGGGGATCGTTTGGGCATTCTTGACCGCTCGTGCCACGTCAGACTCCGCACACCAGGTCATGCCGAGGCGCCTCGTCCTCAGCGACGCCGCTTGGCTTCACGCTGGGCCTTTTCTCGCCGGATCCTTTCGTCGATCGCCTTCAGGTCCAACTGGTCGTATTGCGCATGGGTGCATACGTCCCAAATATAAACGATCGAGCGTTCGTAATCCACGCGAACAATAAGCCGGTAATTGTTATTGCAGATGTCGAAGACGACAAATTCATCCCCGATCGGGTCTGCACGCCGATACGTGTTGCGAACGTCGAGGGGTGTCGACCAGTCGGCCTGCTCGACTGTGCGATGCCAGGCATTCAGCGGGTCTCTCGTTTCAGGGTGCCTTCCCCAAAACTCCCGGAGTTTCGCCCGCGAGATGATCCGCATCTTGCTTCCCTCGACACCTCTTGCCGAGGAAATCTACTTTCGCAAAACCCGAAAGTCAACCGGAATTTTCGACAATTGCGAAAAAACGACGGCCCCGTTCTCCGCACCTATGAAATAGGCGCCGGTCACTTCGATCGGACCCGCACATCGCCGAGATCCCGGGCCTCGCCGGATTGGAGCGTCAGGCCGGTGGCGAAGTTGCCGAGGAAGGTGTCGCCACTCACGCGGGTGCCGAGGTCATAGCCAACCCCGGGGATCAGCCCCTCGATCCGGAACCGCCCATCCTCCCCGATGGCCGGCTCGACCAGAGGCCAGTAATAGCCCGGGCCGAACCGACCTTGAGTATAAAGGACGTTGATCTTGACCCCGCGCCGCGGCTGGCCGTCCTCGTCGATGAGTCGGCCGGAGATGGTCCCTGCCGGCTGGAGTCGGACGATCAGCGGCCCATCCTCGTCTCCCTTCACCATCGCGATCGCCGCGAGCTTCTTCTGCTCGTGGCGGAAGAACGAGGGGGCGCGACTGCTTCGGATCCAGGGCCGTCGCGCGGGAACGCGTCGGACGTCAGCGTGACCTGGTCCGAGCTCATCGTCCCGGGGTGGAGGTTGAGGGCGACGCAACCCGCGGCGGGCTTGCCATCGGGGCCTTCCACGGTCCCGGCCCGCGACTCTCCCGGGTCGAGGGCCAGGTTGCAGGTGATCGACTCGATACCTTCCGCAGGTTCGATCGCGACGACCGCGTGGGTGAATTCCGGCTGGCAGATGTGGGGATCGGTGTTGAACCAGCCCTGCACGCGGGGACCCGCGATCGCCTCGGCACCCCGGCCGACGAGATAATCGTCCTTGAAGGCCCTCGCCGTCACCAGGCCCCGGCCGGGTAGGCCGACCAGCTCGAACGAGCCGTCGGGTCGCGTCGAGCTTCTGATCCCGTGCAAGCGTCGCACCGCGGCGCGTTGGGGATTGTCCACGAAGACGAAATACTCGACGAATGCCGGGACGGGATTTCCCGTTAACTTGTCGCTGACTTTCCCCCGGATCGCGACACCTTGCTTCAACGCGAAGTCGACCGTGACCGGCCCCGGGCCGACTCCGTCGGGGACTTCAGCACTGGCGCCCAGGTAGGGGAGGACCGGCCCGGCGACGGCCGTGATGGCGTTGCCGGCTCCGCCGGGCATCCCCATCAGGCGGAACCGGCCGTCGGCGCCGGTGGTCGTCCGCACGTGGTTCCGGCCACTGACGACGTTGCCGGCGAAACGCAGGCTCCAGATCGAGATCCCTGCGAGCGGCTTGCCCGTGTCCTTGTCGCGGACGGTGCCTTCGATCGGCCGCGTCGGTGCCGCGACGTGATCGAACGTCGCGCCGTGGAAGACGCTCGTGCCGTATTCGAGCTTGTCCCGCTGCATGGGGAGGCGGTAGGTCGGGCCGGGTTTCGTCCGCGCGTGGACATCCCCGAGCTCGGTGGCGATCGTCGGCCCCTCGATCCAGAGCGAGACGACCCGCTCCCGGCCGAGGCCGGTCAGGCGGAACCGCCCGTCGGGACCGGTCGTGACGGCCGTGTCCTGACTCCAGCGGAAGAGTTCCAGGTTCTCGGATAACTTGCCCATCGCACCGTCGTAGAGGTCCTTCGCCCTGGCCATCGCGGCCTCCCAATCGGAAAGGTCTTCGCCGGGAGAAGCGTAAAGACCCAGGGTACGTACGGTCACGCCCGGGATGGGCCGGCCTTCGAGGTCGATCACCCGGCCGACGATGGGCACGTCATCCCGGACCAGCTTGAGGGTCAGGTCCCTGGCCGAGTCGCCCGCGGTGAATGTCGTCCAGGCCGGCCCGAATCCGCGGGATAGCGCCGCGACGGTCAGGAGCCCCGGGTCGGCGACTCGTCAATCGGAAGCGTCCGTCGGCGTCGCTGATTGCGTCCGGCGTCGGCGGGGGTGCCGGGAAGAGATCGACGGGGCGCGGGTTGGGCCGGTAGGAGTAGACCTTGGCCCCGACGAACGGCAGACCGTCAGGTCCCACAACCCGGCCGCGGACCTCGATCGTCGCGACCGACTCGGCCTTCGGCACGGGGATGTCCCCGGCTGTCGGCCGCGTCTGGGCTGCGGCCGGCATGGCCTGTGGGCGCCCGGGCCATGCCTCCGCCAGGGCCATGACGCCGACACATGCGAGCGAAGTCGCCGCCAGGACAAACATCGAGGCGATCTTGAGCTGGGTCATGAGCATCTCCCTGATCATGGTGTGAGTCAAAACGACCGCCGCCGCCGAGGTCGGCCCGCCGGTCGCCGCCGCGACAGCCGCCCGTGCCCACGAGGCAGGGACCGCGGCCGTCGCCGTTTCGCGCGTCGAGGCCATCACCATTCCCAGCGACGTGGCGGTCACGCCGCATCGGATCAGGCGATGGCGCAGCCGCTTCCGGGCCTGGGCCAGTCGATAGCAGAGCGTCGGCACCGTCCATCGCAGGCGAACGGCGGCCTGCTCGTAGGTGAGTCCTTCCAGGTCGCAGAGGACCACCGGCAGTCGCTCGCGCTCCGGCAGCCGTTCGATCGCTTCGTGAAGCATCAGGCGGAGGTCGATATCGAGACCAGGACCGGTCGTGACCGAGATCTCCATCGCCGGAATCTCCGACTCGCGCCGACGCCTCTGCTTCACCTCGCGTCTCGCCTGTACCGCGATGCGATAGGCCACGCGGTGCAGCCAGCCGCCAAGGGCATCGCCGGCGCGGACCGAGCCGGCCTTGCGGGCCAGCACGAGGAACGTGGCCTGGAAGGCGTCCTCGATGTCATGTTCGTGCTCGAGGATGGCGCGGCAAGTCGCCACGACCATCGGTCCGTGACGCGCCACCAGCGCCTCGAACGCCGGCCCGTCATGGCAGGCGGCATACCGGGCCAGGAGCTGGTTGTCGGTCAAGCCGACCACCGTTCCACTCCGGAAGAGGTCGCGAAGGTGCTGCAAAGCCATCCCCGATCCCCCGGTTGCCATGATTCGCTCGCTCCCCGACCCGTTGCATCCTCCGCACTACACAATAAAGAGGGGCCGGACCTCGGCTTCACACGAAGAATGTTGGCGGTCCGAGGCGGACGGAGTCCGCACTGATTTCCGACGAATGGTCCATCCGGCGCGGTAGTATGAACTGGGAAAAACGCCAAATTTTTCTTTTTGCGTATCTGCCGCCGTTGTTGAGATTTCGGGATGGAAAACGGCCGCCAGGCGCGAGGTAGCGTTTATGTTTTTGTAAAGCTGTGGCATTCTATAGACGTAGGGATCGCGTGTGAAAACTCTTCAACACGACCCGGGAGCCACTCGCTCCAGGCGATCGGGTGATTGCCGACCATGACGCGAACAATTGAACAGCAAGATAGAAAATGGACCGACCTCTCCGGAACTTCGGCTCGAAATGATTCCTGGCCTTGGTGATCGGATATGGGGACCTGCCGCAAGATCTCCGAGGAGTGCAACCCGGGGCAACGAAGAGCCGATCGCCAAGCCCTGACCCCACACCTTGCGTACGACGCCCGTCCGAGCGTGCATGGCTGCGAGCGATGGCTTGCTCACGTCGATCCATTTGCTCGGATCGCCGAAAAAAGTGTGGCGGCGGCTCCATAAACCCGGTAGTTTAACAATTGTTGCCCACCCAGCCGACTGGTTATGGCATAAGAGATCATCGCCCGGGGCTCCCCTCCTGGCCAGATCGTTGCTTCCCCGCCCGGAGAACGACGAGCACGAGGAATCCACGATGAGGATGCTTCGCCCGGCCCTTGTGATTGCCTCCATGCTCTCGATGGGCAATCCCGATACGAGGGCCGCCGACCTGGTCGCCCCCGACCGTCCGATCGCGGAGGTCGTCGACCATTACCTAGACGACACCCTCCGCAAGGAAGGCGTGAAGCCGGCCCCGACGGCCGATGACGCCACGATCGTGCGCCGGCTGACGCTCGATCTCGCCGGCCGCATCCCGACCGCGGCCGAGTCGCTGCCCTACGCCGGATCGACCGACCCCGAGAAGAAGGCGCGACTCATCGATCGCCTGATGGCGTCGCCCGGGTTCGTCCGGCACCAGGCGACCGAGCTCGACACCATGCTCATGGCCGGCGAGAAGGGGAGTCTCCGCGACTATCTCGTCAAGGCCGTCGGCGAGAACGC
The DNA here is from genome assembly GCA_963777695.1 of uncultured Planctomycetota bacterium. GTDB lineage: Bacteria > Planctomycetota > Planctomycetia > Isosphaerales > Isosphaeraceae > CAVZRC01. The sequence goes on along the minus strand of CAVZRC010000004.1, from coordinate 755,879 downwards.
CTCGTGGGATCGGATCTTCCGCGAGGTGATGCTCCCCGACCAGACCGACAAGGTCAAGAAGGCCGCCGCCGACTACCTCCGCCCGCGCGTCAAGGACACCGACCGGCTCACCGCCGAGGTCAGCTCGACCTTCTTCGGGGTCAATATCAGTTGCGCCCAGTGCCACGACCACCCGCTGGTCGATGACTGGAAGCAGGACCACTTCTACGGGATGAAGGCGTTCCTCGACCGCACCTTCGTCAACGGCACCGGCAATGCTGGCTTCCTGGGCGAACACGATTACGGCACGGTCAAATTCAAGACGACCGAGGGCGTCGAGCGCCAGGCCCGGATGATGTTCCTGACCGGCCGGAAGATCGCCGAGCCCGACACGAAGGGCCCCGACCGGAAGAAGGAGAAGGAGCAACTCCAGCGTGCCCAGAAGGAGAAAGTCCCGCCGCCGTCGCCGAGCTTCAGCGCCCGGGCCAGCCTGGTCGAGGTGGCGCTCCAGCCCGGCGAGCGCGAATTCTTCGCCCGAGCGATCGTCAACCGGGTCTGGCACCGGCTCTTCGGCCGCGGGCTGGTGATGCCGCTCGACCAGATGCACTCGGCCAACCCGCCCAGCCATCCCGACCTGCTGGCCTGGCTGGCCCGCGATACCATCGACCACGGCTACGACCTCCGCCGGCTCGATCCGCGGCCTGGTCCTGAGCCGCGGCTATGCCCGGAGCAGCCAGTGGGACGGCGAGGACTCGCCTCGTCCGTCGCTGTTCGCCGTGGCCAACGTCCGGCCCCTCACGCCGATGCAACTGGCCTGCTCGCTCCGGATCGCGACCGCCGACCCGGCCAACCTGCCGGCGATCGAGAAGTCCGAAGCGTTCGAGAAGCGGATCGCATCCCTCGAGGACGGAGCCCGGGGGATGGCGAGCACCTTCGGTACTGCCGGGGGCGACATCCAGATCGGCGTTTCCGAAGCCCTGCTCTTCAGCAATGGCAAGCGCATCGCGGAGGAGTTCCTCTCCGACGGCGACGGCCGGCTGGTCGGACGCCTCAAGCAGATCGCCGACCCCGCCGATCAGATCGAGCTGGCCGTCCGGAACGTGCTCTCCCGGCCGCCCGACGACGAGGACCGACGCATCCTGATCGGTTACCTCGCTCGGCGCACCGACCGACCCGAAGAAGCCTGCCGACAGCTCGTCTGGGCCTTGCTCACCTGTGCGGAATTCCGCTTCAACCATTGATTCCACGAACCCGAAACCACCGACCCGCTCGTCGGGAAACGCCGGAGCGAAACCCATGGCCGAGACGCGTCGCAAGCCCTTCTGTGGTTCGCCCGAACACGCCCTCAGCCGCCGCGGCTTCCTCGGCTCGCTCGCCGTCGGCGGCGCGGCCATGGCGGCGGATATGACGGCGCTGAACGTCCTCAGCTCGCCCGTGCTGGCCGACGAGCTGAAGCGGAATCAGAAGCACGTCATCCTGCTCTGGCTGGCCGGCGGCTCGAGCCAGCTCGAGACCTGGGACCCCAAGCCGGGCACGCCCACCGGCGGCCCGTTCCGGTCGATCCCGACCTCGGTGCCCGGCATCCACATCTCCGAGCTGATGCCGGAGATGGCAGCGCGGATGCATCACACCTGCATCATCCGATCGCTCAACACCAAGAACGGCGACCACGGCGGCGGCGCCCTGCTGATGATGAAGGGCCGTCGCGACGACCCCAGCGTGCGATACCCCGATATGGGCGCGGTCCTCGCCCGCGAACTGGGTCAGGCGCACAGCCAGGTGCCCGACTACGTCACGTTCTACTCGCCCACCGAAGGGCGAGGCATGGCGCCGGGCACCCCCGGCTTCCTCGGCGAGCGGTACGCCCCCATGTCCCTCACGACGAGCATGATCCCGGAGAACCTCCGCCGACTCGACGAGATCACCGAGAACGACCACTATCAGCGCGCCGAGCTCCGCGACCTGATGAGCCGGCGATTCACCCGGGGCCGGGCGGGCTCGAATGCCCTGGGCAGCCATAATGTGGCCTATGAGCGCGTCCGCGGGCTCATGGCCAGCGAGGCGCTCTTCGACATCTCTCGCGAGCCGCGGCGGGTCCGCGACCGATACGGGCCGACCCAGTTCGGTGAGCAGGCCCTGGCCGCCCGCCGCCTGATCGAGGCGGGCGTGCCGTTCGTCCGCGTCGCCCGCGCCTGGTGGGACAGCCACGGCCAGAACTTCGAGACCCACCAGGAGATGGTCCCCGAGCTCGACCACGTCATGGCGGCGCTGCTCGACGATCTCGCCGAGCGCGGGCTGCTCGAGAACACGCTGGTGGTCACGCTCGCCGAGTTCGGCCGGACGCCCGAGATTAACCCCAGCCTGGGCCGCGACCACTTCGCCTCCGCCTGGAGCGCCACGCTCTCCGGCGCGGGGATCAAGGGCGGCTCGGTCTACGGCAAGACCGACCCGAAAGGCCGGACGGTGGTCGAAGGCGAGGTCGGCCCCGCCGAGCTGTTCGCCACCATCTACCAGGCGCTCGGCATCGATCACCAGAAATCTTACATGGTCGGCTCTCGCCCCGTCCCATTGACCGACTCCGGCACCGAACCCGTCAAGGATGTGCTCGCATAGGCGAGCGATTCCAGATTACGGATTGCGGATTCCAGATATCCGATCGAATCGTTTGAGTCTCTGCAATCTGGAATCCGCAATCCGCAATCTCATCGCCCGCCCGGTGTTTCCGTCCGAACCCACCCATCCCGAGGTCCCGCCGATGTACGCCGCGAGCCCCGATAAGATCAAGGTCATCAAGGAATTCTCGCGCAAGGAGATCGTGTTCGCACTGGCATGCAAGCCGCGGACCGGGCACCTCTTCTTCGGCGGGTCGGACTTCGCGGTCTGGGATCTCAACCTGGACAAGGACAAGCCCGAGCCCAAGGAGTTGGGCCGGCACGACAGCTATGTCACCGGCCTGGCGCTGGCCGGGACGACCCTCGTCTCCGGGGGCTACGACGGCCGCCTGATTTGGTGGGAGACCGAGTCCGGTTCGAAGGTCCGCACGGTCAACGCGCACCGCAAGTGGATCCGATGCCTGGCCGCCACGCCCGACGGCAAGGTCCTGGCCAGCGTCGCCGACGACATGGTCTGCCGGCTCTGGGACGTCGCGTCGGGCCGGCTCATCCAGGAGTTGCACGGCCACGAGGAGAAGACCCCGCACGACTTCTCCTCGATGCTCTACGCCTGCGCGATCTCGGCCGACGGCCGCCTGCTGGCGACCGGCGACAAGGTCGGCCACATCAACATCTGGGATCTCGAATCCGGCCGGAATCTCGCCAAGGTCGAGGCGCCCGGGTTCTACACCTGGGACCCGGTCCAGCGCCGGCACTCGATCGGCGGCATTCGTGCGCTGGCCTTCTCGGCCGACGGAGCGCAGCTCGCCGTGGGTGGCATCGGCAAGATCGGCAACATCGACCACCTGGAAGGCAAGCCCCGCGTGGAGCTGTTCGACTGGCGCGAGGGCCGGCGGATTTGCGAGTTCCTGGGCGAGGGCAAGGGACTCGTCGAACACCTGGAATTCCACCCCCGGGGCGACTGGCTGCTCGCCGCCGGCGGCTACAGCGACGGCTTCTTCCTGCTCTGCGACCCCACTTCGAGGAAAGTCCTCTCGCAGATCAAGGTCCCGATGTACGTCCACGACCTCGCCCTCAATGAGGCCGGCGACCGGGCCTACACGGTCGGACACCAGAAGATCGCACTGCTGGAATTGAAGAGCTGATCGACACACGTCAAGCGTCCCACGAAGCGGCGGGCGGGATCGCGGCGAATTCGGCCAATCTCCGGCTCGGTCCGACGAATACTCCTCAACCGACTGATCGGCGCGTCCGTTCGGACGCGGCTCTCGGTTGCATATCGGGGCTCGCCCCATGACCGAATTCACCAAGCTCAAGATCACGTTCGCCCTCGCCTTGCTCGGCACGCTGTTCGCCCTCCACCCATTGCTCGACCGCTATGCGGATTGGGGCTTCGTCTACCTGGGCTACAACCTGAAAGTCTTCCATGTCTACTCGCTCACGTCGGGGCTGCTCAGCCTGTGCGTCTACCTTTACGCGGTGACGCTGCTGAACGACCGCCCGCATTCGTGGTGCGAGCAGACGGGGAACTCGACCTATGCCCTCGCGATCCTGATCGTGCCGATCTACGCGGGACTGTACGTCTCCGCGATGCTCGCCGAACAGGTCGCCGTCTCCCACGTCGCGTGGGCGGCGCCCGCGGTCGCGCTCGGGCTCGGCGCGGGATGGGTAGCCTTCTCGCAGTTGATCGCCTGGCGGATCCGACATCGGCTCGGCGAGCAGGACCGGGTCTCCAAGATGGCGCAACTGGCAAACCAGGAGATCGAATCGCTCAACCGGGCGCGGGAGCTGTTCGACAGCCAGCACTATGACCTCTGCGTCGTCGAGTCGTGGCGCGCCCTGGAGGCCCGCCTGCGGCAAGTCCTGCTCAACCGGGGCATCGTGACCGACCCCGCGAACTCGCAGGACGTCATCCACGTGGCGGTCAAGAAGGGGATCCTCAAGGAGCCGACCCTCGGCGTGGTCGCCGAGCTGAAGCGGCACTGGATGGTCGCGGTGAGCACCGAACCGCTGTCCCGCGACGCGGCGAATGAGTCGCTGAGCGCCGTGCGGCACGTCCTCTCGATCATCCCGGTGAAGGTGCACCGGGATGTGCCGGAGGCCCGTGTCAAGGCGATCCCCGATCGCGCCCTCGTCCATGCTTGAGGCATGCGCGTTCACGAGGATTTGAGCATCCATGGCCGTCTGACCGGAGGAGCCCGCCCCATGTTGATCGCGTTCGCCTGTCCTTCCTGCGCCGCGGGCGGGTCCGTGGACGGCTCGGCCGCCGGGAGGCAGGCGCGGTGCAAGCACTGCGGGCACCTCTTCACCATCCCGACTCCCGGCGAGCCCGAGCCCGAAGGCTACGCGCTGGACGAGCCGGTCGAATCCACAGTCGGCCTCGTCGCGATGCGACCGCCTCAAGACTCGACATTCGTCAGGTCTCGGGGTGGCGAGGGGAATGCCTCCCCACGAAAGCCCGTGCGCGACGCGACCGAGTCCAGACCCCGGCGGCGCCCGGAAGAAGTCCATGCCATTCCCCTGGCAGCGATGGCTGACCCGGGTCGGGATCGGCACCGCGATCACCCTCGGCCTGGTCGCCTCGCTGGTCCCGAATGGGACGGTGATCGCGGGCTGCATCCTGCTGGTCCTGGGCATGATCCTGGTGATGGCCGGCTTCGGGGCGGGGGCCTACGGGGCGTTCCAGGAGGACTTCCTCTATGGCTTCCTCTATCTGGTGATTCCCTTCTATACCGCCTACTACATCGTCACCCGATGGGATGACCTCTGGATCTGGTTCGCCTGCTCGACGACGGGCGTGGGCCTGGTCCTCCTCGGTACCGAGATTGTCCGCTGGGCCGGGGTCGCCGCCTGATCGTGGAGCTGCGAGAAAACTATCCATGCAGGTCATGAACATCGATTGCACGAGGAGGTCGCCGGCTCACGGATCGAGGCCGGGAGCCTCGGTCGCGGGGGGGACTGGCCGGGCTCGCGAACAGGTAGCCCTGGACATAGTCGGCGCCATGCTCGCGGACCCAGGCCCATTCCTCTTCCGTCTCGATCCCCTCGGCCACGGTCGCGACGCCCAGGTCGCGCGCCATCTCCAGGAGCTTGCGGACGATCCCGGCCTTGAACGGGTCCCGATCCACGCCGCGGATCAACTGCATGTCGAGCTTGACGAAATCGGGCTTGAGCAGCCCGAGCAGGTTGAGCGAACCATAGCCGGATCCGAGGTCGTCCAGGGCGATCTTGAACCCGGAGCTGCGATAGTAGTCGGCGATCTTGACCAGGTGCTCGACGTCCTCGATCTGATCGCTCTCGACGACCTCGAAGACGATCCTCTCGGGATTGAACGCGGTGGCGTTGATGGCGGCGACCGTCGATCGGAGGCAATAGACGGGGTCGTAGATCGAGGTCGGGTTGAAGTTGATGAACAGCCGGGTGCCGGAGGAATCGAGGTTATGCTCCGACGCGGTCCTGATGGCCGTAAGGCGGGCGGCGCGATCCAGGTTGGAGAGCAACTCCGCGTCTCGAGCCACATCATAGAGCTCGATCGGCGAGATCAGGGTCCCGTCGGTCGCCTGGCCTCGGAGCAGGCATTCGTAGGCGAAAACCTCGCTCGGATCCTCCGTCACGACGATCGGATGGAAGAAACAGGTCAGGCGGTTCTCTCGGAGCATCTGCGTGAACCACTCGCCGTGCGTGCGGGCGAACAGCGATCCGAGTGGCTGGGTTTTGACCAGGTCGGCCAGCGTCAGCGGCTTGCCTTCGGCCAGGATGAGCGATCGCGTGTCGCGCAGCTCCGCCCGGGTCAAGGCGTGCCCCAGCACCTCCGCGAGCCGCTGGAGAAGGCCGGGGGCCAGGGAGACGGTCAGCAGGCCGGGGGCCGGCTCCATGCACGGAATCCGCGCCCGCTCCAGGGCGATCCGGAGATTTCTCGAGGTATGCGTCAGCGGAGGGACGATGCCAAGCGTTCCCGACTCGGGGATCGAGGTCGGGAGAGAGCAGCCTAAGCATGAGTTCATGGGGATTCTCGGGGGGGGTGAATTTCGTCTCTAGATAAATCTAGTCCACGAAATCTCGAGACTCCTCACTTTGTCCTCAGCGGCAACAGCCGGCCTCATCGCCGATCCGGACCCTCCGGCGGAATATCCATTGGACAGAGAATCTCCTCCAGCTCGATCAACGCGAGATCGCCAGCTCGACAAGCTGCCTCTCGAGCTGTTGAGGATCCACAGGCTTGACGAGATAGAGGTCGAATCCGGCGTCCCGGGCACGGCGGTGATCGGCATCGAATCCATAACCGCTGATGCCGACCAGGAACGGCCGATCGTTGCCGGGTCGCTTGCGGATGCGGCGGGCGACTTCGTGACCATCGATCTCGGGCAGGCCGATATCCAGGAGGATCACGTCGAAGGACTGGGACCGCGAGGCCTCGAGCGCCGAGGCGCCATCATGTGCCGTCTGGACCATGTGTCCGTGCAGTTGCAGGAGGATCGCCAGGCTCGACGCCGTATCGACGTTATCATCGACGACGAGGATGCGGAGCGGCCCGGGGACGGATTCGGAGGGGGTGGGAGCCTGGGCGGCCTCCGGCGGCCCGGACGACGCCGGCATCCGGACGACGAACTCCGACCCGCGGCCCTTCCCCTCGCTGTGGACGTCGATGGTACCGCCATGCAGGGTGACCAGGCTCTTGACCATCGTCAAGCCGATGCCGAGGCCCCCACCGCTGCGGTCCAGCGAGGTGTCGGCCTGCGCGAACAGGTCGAAGACGCGGGGCAGGAGCTCGGGGGCGATCCCCATGCCATCGTCGCGGACCCGGATCACGACGTCGCGGCCATCCTCCTCCACGGCCAGCTCGACCCAACCGGCCGGCTCGGTGAACTCGGCGGCATTCTTCAGCAGGTTCACGAGGACCTGGTCCAGGCGGACCGGGTCGGCCTCGATCCATATCGAATGGCCCGGGACCCGGATGCCGAATTCGTGGCCCCGCTCCCGCATGAGCGGCTGGATGCTCTCCACGGCCTTCTGCACCAGCGGCAGGAGATCGATCCGCTCCTTACGGAGCCGGACCTTGCCGTGGGTCAGCCGCGTCACGTCCAGGAGGTCGTCGATCAGGCGGGCCAGGTGGAGGACCTGGCGCTCGACCACGCTGCCGGCGAACTCGACGAGGATGGCATCGTGAGGCGCCTGGCGCAGCACCTGCACCGAGTTCAAGACCGGCGCCAGCGGGTTGCGCAGCTCGTGGGACAGCATGGCGAGGAACTCATCCTTGCGACGGTTCGCATCCGCCAGCTCCTCCGCCTGCCGGCGGAGCTCCATCTCGAGCTGCTTGCGGTCGGTGGCGTCGCGCAGCACCTTGACGAACCCCTTGAGCTCGCCCCGCTCGTCGCGCAATGTGGTCGTCACGGCGCATCCCCAGAACCGGCTCCCGTCCTTCCTGGCCTGCCAGTGCTCGCAGGTGATCTGTCCCGAGCGTTCGGCCTGCTGCAATTCCTCCGCGGGCCTTCCGACGCGGAGGTCCTCCGGTATCGAGAACCGCCCGAAGTCCTGGCCGATGACCTCGGGGGGCTGGTAGCCGAAGAGTGAGGCCGCGCCGTCGTTCCAACTCAGCACGACGCCCCGGGCATCGAGCAGGAAGATCGCGTAATTCTTCACGCCATCGAGGAGGAGCTCGATGTCCGGCCGCTCGACCGCGCGTGGCTCGATTGTGGAGATCGCGTCGATCATCATTGACTCCCTCTCACGGATCTGTCCGTCCCTCGGGATGCAATAGCCCGGGAATCCGGTCCTTCGAAAGCAGTCGTGCCAGAGGCCGACCACAGGCGCGTTCCAGCGTCTTTCACCCGGCCCGACGGGGCCGCCCGCGGCCGACAGGACGTGCGGCCGGAGGTCCGATGAGGGGAACAAAACGCTCTGGCTCTTTACGATTTCAAAGGTAATGCAATAAAGATGCCGGCGCCGGTCTCGCCGACCGACTTCGCGCAACGTCGCGCGCACGGGCGTCATCCTGGCCTTCAATGTGCCCCGGTCGAACCGGGATAGCGCCGCTCCAGGTCGGACAAGAAATGCTCGATCTGCCGGATTCCGGTCTCATACATGCCCGGCGCGACCTTCATGAACCATCGCTCCACCCTCCGGAATCCCGAGGGCCAGAGCGCCAGCCCACCGGCGAGGAGGAACGGCGATCCGACGGGGCCGGGCAGCAGGACCCCAGCGGTCCCGACGATGATCAGCAGCACGCCGATCTCCGCGGGCAGTTCCTGCAATCGCACATCGGCCTCGCTCGTCGGTGCCGCTGCGCCCGGCCGATCGGCGACGCGCATCGACCGTCCCCCGGATCGCTCGGGATATCGCCTGGAGAAATCGCTCCGGAATCGCTCGACCGAGCGGGCGATCGCCGGACATGCGGGATGATGGATCATGATCGGTCCTCTCTCACTCGGTCCTATCTTCCGGCCCGGGGCCGGGCAAGGCACGGCGGCTGCCAATGGTTGCCCGCCTGGTCAGCACGTGAGGTCTATTCTATGATAACCGAAATCGCACCCGACACGACGGAGGACGATTCGATCCGGGGCAGCGATCGGACAGGGGCCATGATCATGGTCGATGAAGCGGGTCATGGTTCGAGGGACGAGTTCCGCGTGGTCGTGATGGGCACCGGGCCGGTGGGAAAGACCTCGCTCATCAATGCGATGCTCGGCCGGTCGGCGGGCGAGACCGGGGCGACGATGGGGACGACCCGCGGTGGCCGGGAACATACCCATGTGGTCGAGGGAGTCGAGGGGGCGCTCTTGCTGACGGATACTCCCGGGCTCGGCGAGGCCGGGCCGGAGGGCGAAGCCCTTGAGGTCGAGGCCATGGACCTGGCGACCCGGGCCGACCTGCTGGTGTTCGTCGTCGACCACGACCTGACCCGCGCCGATTGCCGGACCGTATTCGAGCTGTCGCGGCGAGGCAAGCGGTTGATCGTCGCCCTGAACAAGAAGGACCGCTTCAGCGACGAGGATCGCGAGGCCATCATGGCCAAGCTGCGCGAGCGTCTGGCGGGATTCGTCCCGGCCGAGGACATCGTGGCGGTCGCCGCCGCACCGGCGCCGGTCCAGGTCCGCGCCCGCAGGCTCGACGGGACGACCGAGACCCTGATCGAGGAAGACCCGCCCGACCTCGAGGCCCTGGAGTGCCGGGTGGCGTCGGTGCTCGAGCGCGAGGGGGATTCGCTCCGGGCCGGCAACCTCCTGCTCCGCGCCCGGATGCGCGAGCAGGCCGATCGGGAGCGGATCGTTCGCGAACGAAGTGAGCGGGCCGCGGCGATCATCGACCGGCATCAATGGCTGGCGGCGGTGACCGCGTTCGCCAACCCGGTCCTCGCCCTCGGGCCGATGGCCGTCGGTGCCGTGCAACTCCGGATGCTCAGCGAGATGGCAGCTGTCTACGGCGTCCCGCTCACGTCGGAGTTCATCGAGAAGGTCGGTCAGCAGATGGCGCAGACCCTCTTGAAGCTGGGGGTCGCCGAGGCGGCCGCGAGCGTGGTGGCCGGCGTCTTCAAGTTCAACCCGCTCGGTTTCGCCGCCGGCGGGCTCGTCCAGGCCGTGACGATGGCCTATCTCACCCGACTGACCGGCGCCTCGTTCCTCGACTACCTGGAGCACGGGCAAAACTGGGGCGAAGGTGGCATCCAAGAGACGCTCTCGCGCCACCTCGAGGAGACGCGCCGGTCGGAATGGCTAATGCAGTTCGCCAAAATGGCGATCCACCGACTTTTCCACCGGTGAAGTGCCTCCCGACTCGCTAAATCAGCGCCGGTCATGCCGGCGCCAGGGCCGCTTCCCCATCGGCCATCGCCGGTGCCGTCTCGCCCCAGCCCCCGGGCATCGACCTCGCGATGCCTTGCCTGGCCGCGGCGGTGCTCGACCGGATGCCGCGTGTCAGGGCGTTGCCGAGCGGCCAGATCAACTCGGCCGCGACGAAAACCGGCAGCGCCACGCCGTAGCCGAGCGAGAAGCCCCCCGAATACGCCAAGCGGCCCAGGACACCGCCCCAGCCCGTCACCAGGTGTCGCGGGTGCGCCGGGGCCGGTGCGATCGATTCCACCTTGCCGTTGTCCCGCAGCCAGCGCTCCTGGAATGCCCGACGCGCCGTCTCGTTGACCCGGTGGAGGAACACCAGGTTCAGGAGGCCGCCCGAGATGGCGCCCACGCCCGGCACTTCCTCGAAGATCTCGAGCTGGAACAGGAACGACGACAATTCCTCGGTGAGGATCGCCTCCTGGGTCTCCTCCAGGAGCAACTCCTCGATCCGGTGCAGCCGATCGATCCGTTCCCGCCAGCTCTCGGGCGTCCCGGAGAGCGCCGTGACCAGCACCCCCAGGAGGAATTGCCGGTCCTCTCGACCCGAGGGTGCGTATCCATAGCAGTGGCCGATCCGCAGGATCGTCCTCAGCGACAGGACGAAGAGCAGCGGCACGTCGATCAGCGTGGTTAGGGCGCCGCCGGCGCCCGTCGCGGCGCCCTCCAAGGTCGCGAGCACCAGCGCGTTCTTGCCGACCTGACCGGCCAGCCGGTCGCAGTCTTCCAGCGGCCGGTGCTTCAGCTCCGCAAGATCCGCGATGCCCGCTCGATGCTTGATGTCATCCGCGTTGTCGAGCTTCTCGGCCGCGTCGAAGGATTTCTCGATCGCCCCGCTCACCAGCCGGTCGGGGATGAGCCTGTCGATCAACCTGGCCCCCGGCTCTGTGATCCGCTTCCACAGCTCGGCCAAGGGATTCGGCGGATTCGATTTCCAGGCGGCGATCTCCTGGATTTGCTCGTTCTCGTATGATGTCAATTGGGTTCGGTCGAGTTCAGCCTGTGCATTCATCGTTGCTTTCCTTCGGTCTCGTAGGGTGGGTGAAACCCACCGGCGCGAGGCCCTCTCGGTGGGTTTCACCCACCCTACAACGGTCCGATCCGGGTTCCGGGACCGGCTCTCAATCACGACGGAATACCAGGTCTATCCCTCGTAAAGATTGTAGGATACTGCGAAAATGATGCCAGGAGGAGGCGCGGCCGAATCGAAATCGCGACGGGCCGCGGCGCCATGCGACGAACGGCACCGCTCTTGCGTCAATCCTCGGTCACAGATGGGTGTCAACGCGCAAACCCGGCCGTGGCCGGGAGGAGGACGGGTCGGAATGGCACGCCTGGATATCACGATCGCGCATGGTCAGCCTCCGGAACTCGCGCAGGCGAAATTCCAGTCGGCGATCCGCGAGACCCAATCGCGGTTCTCGAGCTGGATTCACCGGCTCGACTGGGCCGAGGATGGCCATTCCGCGACGCTCGCCGGCTCGGGTTACGAGGTCCGATGCTGGTACGATGACCGCGATCTCCACATCCAGGGGTCGATCCCTCTGGCCTGGAAGCTCTTCGAGGGTGCGATCCGGAGCCACATCCAGCACGACATCGACCGCGCGCTGCCGACCCGGCCGGAATGAGCCGCGACTCGGGGGACCGGGAGGGTTCTCGCCGTCCGCGCCGGTCTGTACAATCGAATAGAAGACCCGATCGATCGGGAGGAACCGGGCGGACCCGCGGAGACTTCAGAGGTCCATGAAAGTCGTGCTCGCCGAGAAGCCGTCGGTCGCGCGAGAGCTCGCGTCGTTCCTCGGCGCCTCCGCGCGCCACGAGGGCTACTTCGAAGGCAAGGGCTACCAGGTGACCTGGGCCCTGGGCCATCTCGCGACACTGAAGGAACCGCAAGACTACGATCCGGCCTTGAAGAAGTGGTCGCTGGAGTCGCTCCCGTTCGTCCCCGAGCGGTTCGGACTCAAGTCGATCGATGAGGGCGGGTCGCGCAAGCAGCTCGCGGTCGTCCGTCGCCTCTTCCGCGCCGCGGACGAGCTGATCTGCGCCACGGATGCCGGCCGCGAGGGCGAGCTGATCTTCCGGTATATCCAGGAACTGGTCGGATGCACGAGCAAGCCGTCGCGACGGCTCTGGCTCAGCTCGCTGACCGAGTCGGCCATTCGCGACGCCTTCCGGAAACTCAGGCCGCTCTCCGATTATGACGCACTCTACGCCGCGGCGCGATGCCGCAGCGAGGCCGACTGGGTCGTCGGGCTGAACGCGACCCGATATTACACCGTACGCCACCGCGCCAGCGGGATCCTGTGGAGCGTCGGCCGGGTGCAGACGCCCGTCCTGGCCATGATCGTCCACCGCGACGATGAGATCCGCACGTTCAAGCCCGAGCCATTCTGGGAGCTCCTGACGAAATATCGCGCGGTCCTCTTCAAATTCGCGGGCGACCGATTCCCCAAGGAGGAAGAGGCGCAGGCCCTGCTCGAGCGCGTCCTGGGGCATCCTTTCACCATCATCGGCGTCGAGCGCAAGCCGGAGCGCGTCCAGCCGCCCCAGTTGTACGACCTGACCGAGCTCCAGCGGGAGATGAATCGTCGGTACGGTATGTCCGCGGATGCCACCTTGAAGACCGCGCAGGCGCTCTACGAGAAGAAGCTGATCAGCTACCCGCGGACGGACTCGCGCTACCTGGGCAACGACATGAAGGCCCAGGTGCCGGGCATCCTGGCCGACCTGAAGCCACTCAAGCCGGCGGAGATCGGCAAGCTCAACTTGCAAGCCCTGCCGTTCAACGGCCGGATCATCAACAACGCCAAGGTGAGCGATCACCATGCGATCATCCCGACCGGGAAGTCGCCGGGCGAGCTGACGCCGCCGGCGCAGAAGGTCTTCGACGCCGTCGTCACGCGGCTGATCGCCGTCTTCTACCCCGCCTGCGTGAAGGAGGTGACGACGGTCTCGGCGACCTCCAACGAGGTCCCGTTCCGCGCCCGCGGCGTGCGTGTGGTCGATCCCGGCTGGACAGTCCTTTATCCCCGCAAGGACGATGATAAGAAGGAGGAGGAACAGGAGCTGCCCGAGTTCCGCCCCGGCGAGAGCGGGCCCCACGAGCCGTTCGTCCGTCGCGGCGAGACGAGCCCGCCGAAGTCGTTCACCGAGGGTACCTTGCTCGGGGCGATGGAGACCGCCGGCAAGCTGGTGGACGACGAGCAGCTCAAGGAGGCGCTCAAGGAGCGGGGCCTCGGCACCCCGGCGACGCGGGCGTCGATCATCGAGACGCTGCTCGATCGCGGCTACATCACGCGCGACAAGAAGTCACTCGCGGCGACGGACCTAGGCCGTTACCTCATCGCGATCGTGCAGGACCGGAGCCTCAAGAGCCCGGAGCTGACCGGCGACTGGGAGGCGAAGCTTCGCGAGATCGAGCGAGGGGCTTCGGAGGCGCGTCCATTCATGGCGGAGATCGTCCGGTACACGGGCGACGTGATCCGCTCGGGCGCCGCCACGGCGATCGATCCGGCGCGGCTCGGCGACTGCCCGCGATGCGGTCGCCGGGTGATCGAGGGCAAGCGAGGCTACGGATGTTCGGGCTGGCGTGACGGCTGTCCGTTCGTCCTCTGGCGCGAGTATCGCGGCCATACGCTGGCCGAGGACCAGGTCCGCGAGCTGCTCCAGCGCCGGGTGTTGATGACCCCCCTGACAATCGACGGCTCCTCGCAAGTGATTCTTTATCTGATGGATGCCGGCACCTTGACCGAGGTCCCGGTCCCCACCGGCGGCCAACGGCGACCGTCGTCAGCGCGGGGGGGCAAGGCTGGACGCCGGTCGGCTGGCCGCTGGAAGGGCTCGGACTCGGGATCGGGCGCGGCGAAGGACGCGGGCACCGGCGGGAAGAAAGGCACGGCGACGCGGGGTCGGAGGAAGAAGGCGGCTCCCTCGGAAGATCCCCCGGCCGAGGTCGAGGTCGAGGAGAAATCCTCGGAGACGACGCCGCGCCCGATTGAACAGGCAAACGGCTTCTCATCCGTCGCGATGGGCCGATGCCCGCTGTGCGGTTCCGACGTGGTCGACCAGCCGAAGTCGTATGGATGCAGTGGCTGGAAGCAGGGTTGCAAGTTCGCGATCTGGAAGACGATCGCCGGCAAGAAGATCGGCGTCCGCGTGGCCCAGGCGCTGCTGAAGAACGGCCAGAGCCCGTTGATCCGTGGCTTCCAGTCCAAGGCCGGCAAGGAATTCGAGGCCAGGCTGAAGCTCGACGGGGGCGAGGTCCGCTTCGATTTCGGCGACGCGCGCCGCACCCGTCCGCCGAGCAGCCCGGATTCGACCTGAGAGCTGTCTCGGGAGCTGCGTCTCCTGTCTCGTAGGGTGCTCTGCGAACACCATATTCGACGGCGTAAGCGGGATCGGTGCTCGCAGAGCACCCTACGGCCTCGAATCAGACCGACGCCGTCGAATAGAGCGGCGCGATCGCCTCGCCGTTGCAGAGCCGGATCGGCCGCCCGAGCCGGTCGCGGAGCTCGGTCGCCGGGTCGACGCCGAGGGCACGATAGATCGTCGCGGCCAGGTCGGGAGGCCCGAACGATCGGCTCACGGGATAGGCTCCCAGCCGGTCGGACTTGCCGATGACCTGCCCACCCACGACGCCGGCGCCGGCGAAGACAGCCGGGAAGACGAACGGCCAGTGATCTCGGCCGGGGACGGCGCCGGGCGTCAACGGGGCGATCCGCGGCGTCCGGCCGAACTCGCCGAGCATCACTACCAGGGTCTCGTCGAGCAGGCCGCGGCCCCCGAGGTCGTCGAGCAGGGCCGAAACCGCGCGATCGAGCGGGGGCAGGAGGTCATCCCGCAACCGCGGGAAGTTGGCGACGTGCGTGTCCCAGGTTTGGACGATCCCCATCGTCGCCTGGACGATCGGCACGCCGGCCTCGACGAGCCGACGCGCGATCAGCAGCGACCGGCCGAACAGGTGCGTCCCGTATCGATCGACGAGCCGCGGGTCCTCGTGCTCGATGTCCAGCGCCCGGCCGACCCGACCGCTGCTCAGCAGGGCCAGCGCGGCGTCTTGCTGGTCGAGGAACGCATCGCCGGCCGGCGGCACGGCGCACTGGCCCAGGAGGTGGCGGCGGCGATGCATCCGATCCGCGTCGAGCCCCTCGGGCAGGGCGAGGCTGTCGTCGCGGAGGTCGGGGCGATTCAGGTCGAGGCGGAGCTGCCACGGGTCGTGCCGCGGTCCGAGGAAGCCGGCATCCTGGCCCGGCCAGGTCAGCGGGCCCTCCACCAGCCGGATCGGCAGGGCCACGCCGTTGGGAATCCCGTCGTACCGCCGTCGCACGCTGTCCAGGACCGACGCATAGCAGGGGAAGTCGTTGCGGGACGCGACCCGATCGAGGTCGCTCGCCCCGCGCGGTGTTGACGGCTGGCCGGTCAACACGCGGTGGACCGCGACCAGGTGATTCCCCTCGGGGTGGGCCATCGATCGGACGATCGCCAATCGACCCGCCCGCGCCGCCAGGCCGGGCAAGTGCTCGCAGATGCGGATGCCCGGCACCGCCGTATCGATCGGCTTGAACTCGCCCCGCATGGCCTCGGGCGCCTCGGGCTTCATGTCGAACGAGTCGTGCTGTCCCAGGCCGCCGCTGAGCAGGATCACGATCACCGACTTCGCCCGACCCGTCGCCTTGGCAGATGCACCGGTCGCCCGCGCCGCCAGCAAGCCCGGCAAACCCATCCCGAGCAGGCCCGAATAGCCCACCTGGAGGAACTCGCGTCGTCTCATCGTCCGATACCTCCGCATGTTGGATCGGGTTGCCGCGTGGCATCACTCCTCGTCGGTCTGCCCTTCCTTGTCAAGTTTAACAATTGATTGCCAAAGATCCAACGCCAGGATCAGTCCAACGGCGGGGATGGATGGCAGGGCGGGAAGACGTTGCGATCCGGTTGATTTTGCTTGCCTGTCGGCGCGATCCCCGGATAACTTACCGAGGTGCGGGCAAACCTGCTAGCGGGAGGCATTGCTTCGATGGGTTTCAGATACAGTATGATCCTCAGCGGCGGTGGGGCTGCGATTTTCGGGGCGCTGATGGTTCCTCGGCGGCCTCCTTGGTGAGGATCCGGAAAGCGACCTCGAGGGAGGGGTCTGGAAAGGGCCGCTGTTGTTCGTCGCGGGTCTCGGTGCCGTCATCATGGGAATCCGCATGAAGAGCGAAACGATCGAGCGCCCCCGGAACGACGTCCCAACCCATTCGAGCTGACCTCGCCTTCTGCCGATTATGGTCCGACTTTCACGTCGCCCAGGTCGCGCGCCTCGCCGGGTTCGAGGACGAGGCCCTTGGCCGGGGTGCCGATGATCTGGACGCCGCCTTGGAGGACTTGCAGGACGTAGGTCGGGCCGGCAACGAGCCCTTCGATCCGGAACCGGCCGTCGGGCTCGATCGGGAACGTGGGCCGGTCGTAGCCGCGTCCGTTGACGGTGTGGAGCGGCAGCTTGCCGTCGTCGAGCATGATCTCGACGGCCCTGGAGCGGGGCCGGCCCTGGTCGTCGACCAGGCGGCCGGTGAGCGTCGCCCAGGGCCGGAGTTGCAAGGTCACCGGCCCATGCCACTGGGTGTCGATGGTCGCCATGCCCATCAGCTTCTTCGAGACGAGCCGGGCGACCACCGCGCGGGCCTCGCCGGGATAGAGGTTGCCGACCGTGAACCGGTCTCCGGCAATCGACGTCATCGGGTTCTCGATCTGGTTCAACAGCCCGCTCGCCTCCGTGCCGGGCTGGGGTTGGCCGTCCGGCCCGACGACGCGGACCTCGCGGCTCTCGCCCTTCTTCAGCCTCAGCTCCCAGCCGATCGACTCCGCCCCCTCGGGCACGTCAACTTCGTTGACCGCCGAGACGTTCTGAGCGGAGAAACGGTAGGGCGGATACAACTGGAGGGACGCTTGCTGCTCATCCCTGAGACTCGCGACCTTCTCGACTCCGATCCCCCTCAAGTAGCCATGGGTCATGGCAGTGACCACCCCCCCGCCGGGGTAGGCGACGACGCGGAACTTGCCGTCATTGTCGGAGCGAACCTCGGGCATCTCGGGGCGCGACCCGGCGTCGAGGTCCTGGCGGAGCGCGGGGTTGCCGGTGAACGGGTAGTAGTGGACGAAACTCGGGAGCGGCTGGCCCGTGGCGTCGTCGACCACCCGCCCGGTGATCCAGGCGCCTCGTCGGATCGAGAGATCGACCTTCATCGCGCCCGGGCCGGGCTCGATCGCGATTTCCTTCGCGACGCCGAAATAGGGACGGTCTTCGGGGGGCTCGACCGTGAACTCGCCGTGACTCGGGACGGGCAGGCCCTCGATCCGGTACCGACCCTGGTCGTCGGTGCTCGACTGGAAGCGGTCATAGGCGTGATATTCGAGCGGGCTCCGCCACGGGCCGTGGACGACCAGGCCGGCGAGCGGTTTGCCAGTGTCGCGGTCGCTCACGACCCCCTCGATCACGCGGCCCAGCCCGGCAACGAAGGCGACCCGATTGCCGAAGACGGTCAGGTCATCCCAGGTATTCGAGATGATGTCCCTCGCAGCCGGGGGCTTGGCCGGGATGGAGATCGGCTTCTCGATCGGCCGGTTTGCGACCACGATCAGGCTCGACGCGAGGTCTCGCCCGTCGATGATGACTTCCGCGACCCGCTCGAGGCCGATCCCGGCGAGGCGAAAGCGGCCGTCGGCGTCGCTGGTGACCGGCGGGACGATCGGCTCGTGGGCGGCCGGGATGTCTCCCAGGGACTCGACCATCGGCGTCAAGAGCCTGGCGCCGGTGTTCATGAACTCTTGAATGTACGAGTCACGCCGGATCGCTTCGATCCAGGGATCGAGGCTCTTGACCTGGCCGTCGCCCGGCCTGGGCCAGTAGAGGTTTCGGACGTGAATCCGCGCCCCTGCGACCGGCTGGCCCTCGCGGTCGGTCACGCGGCCGAGGATGGGATCATCGGACCAGAGCTGGAGCGTGAGCTCGTCCCCGTCCAGCGGCAGGCCGAACCCGAATCCCGGTGCGACCGCGATCAGTCTCGGCTTCAGATGTTTGATCTCGTCGGCGTCGGGGAAGGCACCCCAGTCGACCTGGCCGGGGAACGTACCGGAGGACTTCCATCCCAATTCGTGCCCGGTGGTGAATCGGAATCGGCCCTCGGCGTCGGTCGTGGCCTTTCGGTCGGGGAGTCGGACGCCGTAGCCGCGGAGGAACACGGTCGCCCCCGCGACGGGAAATCGCCGGGGCCCGATGACGCGGCCGGTGACGACGACCTCACCGGGCGGCTGCTGCGGGAGTGGAACCGGCACGACCTGGACGGGCGCCGGCCGGGGCTGCGGGGCCGCGACCTGGACGACCGGCGGCTCCTGTGCGGCCGGATGCCTGCCGGCCAGGAGTGCGCCCACGGCGCCGGCGGCCCCGAGTCCGAGCGCGATCAGGATCGTCGCGACCCGGACGATCTGGGTTCGGACCAGGGCACCCAGCATGGAGGCGGCCAGGGGCGTCAATGGCCCGGCCGCGACGCGGAGAGTTGCCTCGGCCAAGGCAGGCGGGACCGTCGGGAGCATCGGGGGGACGATCGCGCCGACCTCGCGTCGATCGAGCCGGGCGCGGAGCTGTTCTCTCGCCCGGGTCAGCCGGCGCCGGACGGTCGCCTCGCCGCAGCCGAGCTCCTGGGCCGCCTGCACCTGCGTCTTGCCTTCCAGCAGACAGAGCACCAGCGGCTGGCGGTGTGACTCGGGGAGGCGGGCGATCTCCTCGTGCAGGACCGCCAGCCGAGGGTCGACCGCCGTCGCAGTCCGATCCTGGGCGGGATCGATCGCGACGCCGGTCCGCTCCCGCGACCGTCTGCGGGCGGCCCTGGCGTTGGCCCGGAGGGCGACCTTGAACGCCACCCCGTGCAGCCAACCTCCCAGGGATCGATCCACCCGGATCGAACCGGCCCGGCGGACGAGGACCAGGAAGACGGCCTGGAAGGCATCCTCGGCGTCGGACTCGTCGCGAAGTACATTGCGGCAGACGGCCAGGACCATCGGCCCGTGCCGCGCCACCAGAACCGCGAAGGCCGATTCATCCCCGGCTGCGCAATATTGATGGAGGAGCTCTCCATCGGACTGGCCCGCGGTAACCCCGAAGGAGAACAGCCGGTGGATCTGCGGTAAAATGGCCCTGAGTTGCATGTTGGACATCGGATCGGACCTTCTCAGACACGGATGATCGCCCCAACTCTCGCCCTTACCATGCAGCCGGCGATCCCGATCCGATCACGATTCGGCTCCTGGGCCAGGATTTGTGGGCTCTACCACGATCCTCATACGAGCCCGAAGCGCCAGCGAGTGCATTGGCGGTCGCCGGAATGCACTCGCTGGCGCTTCGGGCTCGTATCAACGCGACGTTGGCTATCGGGCCGCTGTGGAGGTCGCCTCGGGCCGTCCCACCGCCATGACGATGCTCCGCATCAGCGCCTTGCGGGGACGACGTCCCATGCGTCCCGACGGGAATCGACGGGTCAGGTCGGCATGACCGGCGTCCACGACCCCCAGGCTCGTGCCCAGTTCTGGGAGCGTCTGGTCCTCGACGGCCACGACGCCGTCGTTCGGTCCATAATAGGCCCCGAGATATCTCGCCATGGCCCTCGCGAACAGCTTCAGCCGCGATGGCTGGACATTCGCCTGGACATAGAAGACCTTCGGCCCGACGATCGGCAAGGCATCCGCGTGTTCCTCCAGGGCATGACTCCAGTAGGCTCGCGAGGCGTCTCGCGTCAGCCCGGCCAATCCCCCGTGCTTGCCGTGGTCGAACAGGTAGCGGACGAATGACCCCATCCCCTGCGCGAGGAACCGATGGAGCCGAGACATCTGCTCGTCCATCGGCTCGCCTTCACCCATGACATAATCGGCCAGCCCGGTCCCGCCGAACGCCCCCTGGACCAGGAAGAACGCCTCGACGCGGTCGCGGACGAATTCCGGCTCGTGGAGGGCGAAGGTGACCGCGTCGCAGGCGCCCTGGCTGTGCGCGATCACGACCAGCCGCTCGGGACGGTCTCCGGCGATGCCGACGATCTTGTCGCGGATCGCCTCGCGATTCTCCTCGACCGTCTTGTGCGAATCGGGATAGATGAAATGGATCGCTCGCCGGGGTACCCCGAGCGCGTGCAACTCGTCGGCGTTCTGGGTGAAGTAGCCCGGCATCCGACCGATGCCGAAGCCGCCGATGAAGACGTAGCGGAACTGCCTGGCTCGCCGCGCGACCGGGCCCGGGATGCGGAGATCGCCCCTGGAGGCGCAATCGAACCAGCCCTGAAATTCCTCGGCGGTGATGGACGGTGGTTCGGACATCCCGCCCAGAAGGAGCGAGACGCCGAGCAAGGCGGCATCGAGGCCCATCATTTTGGATCCCTCCTGTTATCGAATTCGGACGACGGGCGCAGGGCGTCAATCTAACCCCACCATACTGGATTCGACCCGGACCTGGCCACCCCGACGCATTCAACGCCCCGCCCACCATTTCTTGAGCTGGATGAGCCGCTCGAAGTTCCGTGCCTGCTCGAGCTCCTTGAACCATTTGTCCCGATCCGTGCCGTGAGTCACGGCGACCTTGTCGATCAGCTCAGCGATCCGAGCTAGCCGTTGCTTCGGGTCGCTCCAACGATTCCCCGGCTTGGGCATCGCCGGGATCGCCGTGTCGAGGCCGGCGCGCTCGGCGTCGCTCAGATACCAGTCGAGGGCCACCTCGTTCGACGGGATCGACCCCGAAGCCTCGTCCCCGGGCCAGGAGCCGGCCGGGCGCGGCCCGAAGTAGACGACTGCCGAATTCTCGAAGACTGCCGTGGTGAAGAAGGCCCTCGCCTCCGCCAACTGCGCGGGTGTGGCCTTCGTCGGGTCGAGCTTGAGCCGGTCCCGGAGGTATCGATCGGTCAAGAGATCGGAGAGGTTCTGGACCTCCTGATCGTTCGTGAATGCCGAGACCGTGTAACGGGCCTCCTTCGCGGCGTCGAGCGGGCTGGTGAAGAACTGGAACCCGCGGGCGATCGTCGGCAGGAGGCCCTCCGGGGCATCGCTGACCTCGAGCCGGTCCTTCTGGCTGACGGCGTCGCGGACCTGGATCAGGACCACGCCCGAGGTCTTGTCCAGCAGCCAGCGGAGGTTCTTCTGGATCCAGGCGGCGCCGACCTGGACGCCGTAGTTGTCGTAATAGCCGGCGTTGACGACCCGGCGGGGCGGGTCGGTGGGCAGGTTCACGGCGGGCGAGACGAACGGGAATGAGGCATTCATCCGCACGGCCGTCGCCAGCTCGAATTTGGTGGCGAACGGGAAGATCCGGAAGAATTCGATGGCCGAGAGCGAGTAGTCGTGCGGTTGAGTGCCGGCATCATTCTCGGTGATCATCCCGCCCTCGGCGCCCGACAAGACCCACAGGTCGAGGTTGCTGATCAGGAGCCTGCGGCCGTCCTCGGCCATCATCGGCGAGAAGATGATCGAGGGGACCTTCCCCTGTTCCTCGAGCGGCACGAGGGCCTGGATGGGGTAGCCGATCAGTCCCCAGTCCCGCTCGAGGACGATGCCGCGATCGAGGGGCCATCGCACCGGCAGCAGCGATCGCCAGATCTCCTGGAGGGCGATGTTGCGGGCCACGGGCGTGATGCTGTCGACCGGGACCCTGTCGGGGAATTTCTTCGGCGGGCTCCCCCCGGCCCGCTCGCGCAGCTCCTGGACGTAGCAGGCCCCCCCGAGCATCCCGCCCGAGGCGCCGGCGACGATCCGCACGTGCTTCGAGAAGCCATCGATCTCGTCTTCGAGCCGCTGGAGCACGGTCGCGGTCCAGTAGGCCGAACGCGTGGCGCCCCCGCTGACGACGACCACCGCCAGCTTCGGCTTCTTGCCGTCGCCGGTCGCGACGACCTTGAGCCAGCCGGCGAACGCCGTCTCGTCGGTGATCAGCGTCGCCCCGCCGGCCGGCAACGCCGGCCGCCCGCCCATCGGGAAGTATTGCCCGGCCACGTCCGCACGGAGCGGCTCGGGAGCCCCGTAGTACTGCTCCATGTTCGGGAACTTGAGCTTGTACGGGTCGTTGTTCGCCCACCCGAAGAGCGCGAGCAATGCCGCCAGGAACACCGCCTTCGGCGGAATCCACCATCCGCACAGCGCCGGGAAGAATAGCCCGTCGAAGTAGGCGATCAGCGCATAGAACATCGCCAGGATCCCGATCGCCGCGCAGATGGCGATCGCGGGCGAGACGTACTCGTATGCCGGCCAGTTGGCCATGATGATATAGATCGCAATAAATATCACATAGAATGTCATGACCGATCGGATGGGGTTGCCGAGGACCGCATCGGGATTGCGGTAGAGTAGCCTGCTGATGAAGAGCAGGATCGCGGCGACCGCCACGCCGAGGGCGATGCCCAGCAGCCAGGTCACGGGGCCCCCCGACATCGGCCCGAGATGGAGAGCGATGCCGGCCTGGTGCAAGGGCGTCCGGGTGACCTCGGCGAAGATCGAAGGCGCGATCCCCGGGGCCGCGATGAAGATCAGCGCCCAGATCGCGGGGGCCGCGACGATGAACAGCAGGGGGAGGCCGCCCCTGAGGAGGAACCGGGACAGATACGCGATGTTCGTGCGAGCGGTCGCCCCCCCCGCGGGGAAGCCGGGCGGGCCGGCCAGGGCGGATACCAGTCCGGCGGCGTCGTCGCGCTGCTCGTAGTAGACGATGACGCCGATCTCCAGCAGGAGGAGCGTCACGCCGAAGCTCGACCCGAGCCGGGCCCAGAAGTGATCGTGCCAGAACAGCGAGGGGATGCCGTTGCCCGTGCCGATCAGCCCGTAGACGAACCCGAAGATCAGGCCCAGGACCAGCACGTAGCCGAAGTGAGTCGCCGCGAATCGGACGTGGGCCCGCAGCGGTTTCACGGCGGCGACCACCCCGAAGGCCACGAAGATCGTGCAGAGGATCAGCATCGCGAACTTGGCGATGGCGAACCCGCGCGCGACGGCCGACCAGGTCCCGCTCGACCCGGACGCGAGCTGCACCAGCAGGCCCGCGTCCTCGCCCGCGTCGCAGGCGGCGGCGGCCCACGCCATCCAACCGAAGAGCAGGCCGGCCGTCGTCCCGGATTGCCAGTTGAATACGGCGGCCATCGTCCGTCCGGCCCAGCCGCAAGCATGCGAGAGCACCAGGGCGTACGACACCAGGAAGGCCAGGTCCCACCACAGCCCGCGCTCGGCGTCGGCCCGCGCCGCCGGGCCCCAGGAGTCGAGGATGGCTTGCGTCTTCGCCTGCATGCCGGCCAGCTCGAGCGAGACGATCCCCTGGGGGGCTTCCGAGTTCGTCAGATGCCGCCCGTAGTATAACTGGGCCCCCCACAGGCCCGCGAACAGGATGAGCGCGATCCCCCAGATCCACCGGAACGCGGTCGGGGGCAATTTCGAGAATACGTCGGGCATGGCAGGTCTCCTCGCGATGGAAGGCTGACGATATGGCTCAGAGGATGCGGACGGGCGTGTAGGTATCCCCGGCGAACAGCGATCTGAAAATCCGGCGGAGCGGCGGCTTCTCGAAGTTGTCGAGGTCCCGGTAGATGTCCAATCCGTCGGAGAACATCCCGGTCGGATCGAGCTCGGCCCGCATCGCCTGGAACTCCGCGAGGTGGGGGTAGGTCCGCTGGTAATCGTCGGACGTGAGGTAGCGGAACTTGCCCCAGTGGGGACGGCCGCCGTGGTCGATCATCACCTGTTCGATCGCCCGGGCCACCGGGATCTGGGGCTTGTGCCGGATGCTGGCCACGATGTAGATCCCCACGTGCGCCGTGTCACGGCCGCTGTTGAGCCCGATCAGCGTCCGGTCGCTCCTTTGGCTGAAGGCGCACGTGGATCCTCGGATAGTTGATGCATAGTGTCCGGGCCGCGAAGGTGTTCAGGACATCGCGGATCTGTCGCAAGGTCGCCTCGAGCTCGGCGACGTCGAGCGCGTATTCGCTGTTGAAGATCAACCGGAGGTAGTGGTTTGAGGTCGGTTCCCGGTACTTGTCGTAGAGGAAGACGTTGTACGACTTGTCGGTCACGCCGTCGTCGTCGAAGAAGGCGCGGTGGATCAGGCTCGAATACGGTCGGCCCAGCAACCGTGGGAGGCGGAGAAACGCCTGGCCCGCGAGATACTCACCGACGTTGACGACCGTGTTGGTGAGGCGGTTGCGTCGGACGGCCGCCCGCTCGCGCGTCTGGGCGATCTCGTTACGGCCGGTCGCGTCGAATCGCGAGAGGATCCGGATCGAGGTCTCCCGGACATAGGGCAGCCACAGCATGCTGGCATATTCGTGCGTCCGCGCCGCTTCTACGATCGTGGCGAACCCCTCGTCCTCGGGCACCGGCCGGATCGCGGTCGCGAGGTAGAACGCGGGCGTGCAGGCCAGGTCCACCCGGGTGACGATGCCGAGGTGGCCCAGCGACGCCCGGAATGCCTTCAGGCGGGGATCGTCGCCGGCGACGTCGATCACGGAGCCGTCGGCGAGCACCGCCTCGACCCCGACAACCTGGTCGGAGATCGTCCCGTGATGGAGCGTGCTGCCGTGCGTCGAGGTCGCGATCGCCCCGGCGATTGACTGGTGGAAGTAGGAGCCGAGCGAGGGGAAGTGGAGGCCGTGGGATCCGATCGCCTCGATCGCGTCGCCCAGGACGATCCCCCCTTGCAGGCTCGCCGTGCCCCGGGCCGGGTTGACCGCGAGCAGACGGTTCATCCGGCCCAGGTCCACCAGCCATCCGCCGGTCTTCACCAGGTTGTTGAAGCTATGTCGCCCGCCGACCGGCCTGAGCTTCAACCCATCCCGACTGCGCCTCGTTGACCAGGGCGACGACCTCCTCGGTCGAACCGGGCTGCCTGATCCCCGCGCAGTCGAACCGGATGTTCTTCCAGGCGTTGACGTATTCGTACATGATGGCTCCTGGTCCTGGATGGATGGTCCGTTCAGCGACCCGGTCCCGGCGCGGGCGTCCCCGGCGATCTCCCCTTGCCCAGGTCGGGTCGCATCGCGTTCTCCATGATCTCCCGGTAGAACACCACGACCTGATCGAAGTCCTTCGCCGGGATCTGCTCGTTGGCGCCGTGGATCCGCCCCAGCTCGTCGGGCTTGAGCTGGATCGGCAGGAAGCGATAGACGTTGTCGCAGACCGCCTCGTAGAAGCGGGCGTCGGTGCCCGCCGTGACGAGGAACGGCACGACGATCGGGTTGACCTCCTGGAAGACGTCGCGGATGGTCTGCCGGAGCATGCGGAAGGAATCGGTGTCGGCCGAGGACTGATGCGAGGGGGGGAAATTGTTCTTGGGATCGATCTCGACCTTGACCCGGGTCGGGTCGTTCACGACCCGCTTCACGTGCTCGAGGACCTGCTCGGGCGTCGTCCCGGGCAAGAGCCGGTAATTCACGATCGCCCAGGCGGTCTCGGGCAGGACGTTGTCCTTGTCTCCCCCTCGGGACACGGTCACGGCGGCGGTGGTCCGGACCGTCGCGTTCGTCTCCCCACCCGCCGCGAACTGGGCGACCACGACCGGGCGGAAGAGCCAGAGGTTGGCGAGGACTAGCTTCAGGCCGAATCCCAGCTCGGGGGCCAGGGTGTTCAGCATCTCGCGGGTGACCTCGGGCAGCTCCGTGGGGAACGGATTGCGCTCGAGCCGCTCGATCGCGATGCTGAGGATGCCGATGGACGTGTGGTCGGTGCGCGACCGACGAGTGGCCGCCCGGGCCTGTGGCCGTCAGCTTGATATCCACATAACCCTTCTCCACCAGCCCAATCGGCGCGATCGGCCGCTTCAACCCGGGGAGGAATCCGGAGACGAGCGCGGTCCCCTCGTCGACCACGCACTCGAGCTTCTTGCCTTCCAGTCGCCCTTTCAGCGTCGCGACGATCTGGATGGCCCCGTGCGTGCCGCCGATTTCCTCGTCCTGCCCGAACCCGAAATAGAAGGTCCTGGTCGGGCGGGCGCCGCGGCGGAGCAGCCCCTCGGCCGCCTCGAGGATGGCCAGCACGCTCACCTTGTCGTCGAGCGTCCCGCGTCCCCAGATGACGCCATCGATCAGCTCGCCACCGAACGGTTCGTGGTCCCATTTCTTCTTCTCGGGCTTCGCCGGGTCGATCGGCCCGTTGTTGACGGGCACGACGTCGAGATGGGCGGTCAGCATGACCGCGGCGAGGCTCGGGTCGGATCCCTTCCATGTGAACAGCAGGCTCCGGTCGCTGATCGTCTCCACGGTGACGTGAGCATCGGAGTGGAGCAGGGGATACTCCCGCTTGAGGAAGTCCTTCAGCTTGTCGAATTCCGGGCCCGAGGCGGGGTCGGAAGAGTCGGTCTTGAACCTCACGGCCTGCTGCAACCGTGCCGAGCTCTCTGGGCGTCGTCAATGTCGGTCGCCGCGGGCTTGCCGCGCGGCGGCTCTTGGAACGACCGGACGTTCAAGGCGTTGAACACCAGGATAGCGGCCAGGAGCGCCACGATGACACCCAGTCCGATCAGCAATCTCTTGCGACGTTTCATGGTCTCAGTGGTCTCCAACGCGGCTGTACTGGAGGACGGTCGCCTCGCTCATCTCTTCCACCGGCCTGGAGAACCCGCAGGTCACGAAGAACCTGCGCCAGGCCGCGTGCTCGAGGTTGACCTGGAGGTTCCCCTTCGATCGCGGATAACGGACGATCAACTCGCGTCCCGAGAGCCGTTGCACGACCTCCTCGAGCCTCGCGGGCACCACGCGCGAGCCGAGGCCGATCGAGCGGTGCGGCGGCCGGATCCAGACGAAGAACTCCGGTCGCTCCGGCTTCCGCAGGTCGTGGGAAACGAGTATCACGCCGCAGCCGAACGCGTCCCGCGGGTGCGCGTCGCCGACGGGGCCCGTCGGGGATTGGACGATGCACCAGGCCGGCGCCAGGCCCGAAGCCTGGGCGAATCGATGCGCTCCCTCAGGGGCGTCTCGCCGGGCCACTCGCGAGCGAACTCCTCGGCGAGTCGGCCCAGCGTCGGCTCGGTCGCGATGCCGAGGCCCTTGAGCTCGGCCAGGGTCGCGGCCCGGGGCGGCGCGACTCCGAGGTGGAGCGAGCCCTCGCAGAACCGGACGAAGTCGGGGCTGAACTCGGAGCGATAGGTCGCCCAGTATCGATGGAATGTCCGCGTCGTCGTCCACCGGCGGAACGTGTTCAGCCAGCCCTGGTTCATCGGCAGGTTGACGTAGGACTTGAGGTTCAGGGCGATCCAGGTGTTCTCCATGATCTGGATCATCATCCCCACGGCGTGGAAGGCGGCCCGACCGGTGCGATCCCTGGCCGCGTCGTCGAGCGGCCCGGGGTCGGGTGCGAACTCGGGATAGAGCTCGAAGGCCAGCGGGGCGAGCGCCTCGTTCCTGAGCAGGTCGCGCTGGAGCGCGATCCAGTCGCGGGTCCCCTGGATGTAGTCGGCGCTCTGCGAGGCCGGCGGCACCGACCAGGAGCGGGCCACCGCCTGGAACAGCCGGGGATTGCCCAGGCGGAACTCCCGATCGGCATCGGGTTCCGCCCAGAGCGGCTGGGCCAGCAGGCGCTGCTGGGCCTCGCCGAACACGCGACGGGCGACGTGGTCGCCCAGGGTGCGGTAGGCCTCGAACTGCGCCTCGTTGAACGATTGCTTCAGGTCGGTCGCCTCGTGCGGGAAGTCCGGGTTCTGCGCGGCATAGTTCTGGAGGTCGGGCGGCTCGTCGCCGGTCAGGGAGATCTTGATGTAGACCAGCATGCCTTCCTTCTGGCCGCTGTCGACGTCGTCGTAGCGCACCCGGCCGATCACGACGTGAGTCGAGGTCAGCCGGCCGTCGCCGGCCATCCGGAGCGGATCCGTGTCGATCTGGATCCGGACGCCGAAGTCGATCCGGCAGAGCCGCATCAGCGTGGCGAGGTTGTCGCTCGAGGGACTGCCGTCCTCGCCCGAATCCAGGGCCACGATGAATCGGCATCGGCGTCGGATCAGCTCGTAGACGCCCAGGTTCTCGAAATGGCCGCCGTCGGAGAGGTGGACGAACTCGCCCTTGGCGTCGGTGCGTCCGAAGAGTTCGCCGAGCAGCATCCCGCCGCCGAGGGTCGGGCCGGCGGCCTTCCAGTCCGGCTTGCCCGGCCGCTCCATCCAGTAGCCCAGCCGCGCGTTCAGGAGCGTCAGGAAGGCCGTCAGCATCGGCGATTGCAGGTAGCCCATGTTGGGGTCGACCGCCGCCCCCGAGATCGACATCGCCCGGCCGAGCGTCAGGTTCTTCGCGTCGTCGCCGACCGGGCACCGCGAGAAGCCCGTCTCCTTGGTGCCACAATAGAGCGGGCTGAGGAAGAACGACTCCCCTTTGCGATCGCGCCAGGCGAGCTCCTTGCCGGCCACGCGGTTGAGCGTCGCGTTGATCAGGGGGAACGGCCCCCGGTAGGCCGGCGAGCCGTCGCCTCGCTCCTTGAACAGGTCCGCAAGCGAGAGGTCGTCGGCCGGGTCGAAGCCGGTGACCGGGTTCGGGTCCCGCGGCACCTGCTTGACGAACGTCGGAGCACCGCTGAGGACGTCACGCCGGTGTTCGCCCCAACGGCCTCGCCATTCCGACTTGGGTCGGGATGCACCCAGGTAGCACCGTACCAGCCGATTGGCGTACATGGCATTGAGCGAGAACAAGTTGACGTCGATCAGGTTGGTCGCGAGGCTGTAGAGGATGTACATGAGCGCGGCGTAACTCGCCAGGCTCAGCCAGGACGTGCCCTGGATCCCCACCAGATAGGTCGCCCAGATCCGGGCCGTGTCCGCCGTCGCGCCGGCGGCCGGCGTCGGCGTGTTGCCGTTGACCAGGTAGGCGCCCAGCGAGGCGACCAGCCCGAGCAGGCCGATCACAAAGACCGGCGGGGCGACCGTCGCGATCAGCGGCACCAACGATTTCGAGGACCGAGGGGCCATCGATCCCAGGCGACCCGAGAGCGCCCCGGCTGCTGTGGTCAGCAGCCATCCCGACGCGATCGCCGACCGGAGCCAGGGCCCGGCCATCAGGAGCACGGCCGGGGCGTAGACCACCGTCCCGATCGTCACCATCCAGGCGATCGCCGCGATGCCGAACCAGCCGCAGAGCCGCGCCCACCATTCGCGCTCGGCTTCCGCCATCGATCGTCCCAGCAGCGCCACCTCGACGACGCTCGCGGCCACCAGCACCAGCAGGACGATCGGGACGGCGAACGTGGCGAGCAGGTCCGAGCGCCGTGTCCGCCCCAGTCGGCCAGGAAATATTCGGCCACCCCGAACAGGACGCCCCCGGAGGCCCCGGCGGCGAACGCGGCCGAGAGGAACTTCCGGCGGGAGGCCCTGTCGGATTTGCCCGTGAGCAGCGAGCCGATCATCATCATCAGGCCGAAGACCACGACGTGCAGCAGGATGTTGGGAAGGCTGAGGAACTGGAGATGCTCTCCGAGCCAGATCCTCGCCGACGCCCAGGACGATGAGCTCGCACCTCCCATGGCCAGGGCTTGCACCCCCCCGCCGAGGTCGTTCAGGAGCGGGAGGATCGTGGATGTGACCAGGAGTGCCGCGATCAGGATGGGACGGATCACGGAAGAGAAGATCCTCGGCTCCCACCCCGGTCTCCGGAAGGTCGTGCCGTACTCCGCGGTCGGCTCGGGCCCGCGGAATTCCTGGAGGGCGCAGGCGTTACTCCAGAATCCGCGGGCCAGTGAGACCAACCCCGCGAGCAATGCCATCACGGCGGCCATCCGGAACCAGGAGTGGCTCGAACCCGAGTTGATCAAGTCGAGATTGACGTTTGCGTAGGCGTAGACGACGCCCCGGGCCGCGAGCACCAGGAGCATCGCCGCGGGGAAGAGCATCATCATGTTGATGGCCACGTTCCGCGTCCAGGTCATCAGGATGGCCCAGGTGTCGGCCGTGAGCAGGCCCAGGCGGGGGGCCAGGTAGCTGCTGTACTCGCGGAGGTGCCGGACCGGCTCGGGCTCCTCGTCCACGACCAGGCTCTCGTGCGCATGGCCATCGTCGCCGCCCAGATCGTTCAGGAAGCGGCGACGCGCCCGGGACTGGGTCACCCGGCTCACGGCGAGCTGCATCTCGACGTTGCGGAGCGGATGATCCAGGCCGCTCGCCTGCCCTTCGCGGAAGAGCCAGGCCGCCAGCCAACCGCCGGCGTAGCCGCCGCCCGACACGGTGGAGAGATAGTCGAAGCGAGACAGCAGCCTCAGGCTGGACAGGCCCTGAAGGAATCCGATGGCGAACGTCCCGGCCCGGATTCCCCCGCCCGAGAAGCTCAGGCCCGCGAGGTTCATGTCCATCGCCTCGAGTTGCGCGGAGATGAGGAGGCCGTCGGCGTCCGGATGATCCTCGAGGGGTCCGGGGGCCTCGATCCCGCCGCCGGGCCGGATCCGTTCCGCCCTCGGGTCGGGGCTCGACTCGGGCCGCAGGATCGGTCCCTCCGTCACGCACTGCGTCCTGAATCCCTCGCCTGCGGCGGGAGGCTGCCCGGGCGGCCGATCCGGCGGCGGGGGAATCGAGTTGGGATGATCGTATTCGCGGAACACCGCCTCGCGACGCTTGCGGATCCATGCGAGCTCGTCGCCGAGCACCACGTGGCCCGTGTTACTGTCGTCTTCGACGGATTTGTTGGGACATACGGGGGAATTTGCACTCATCGAAGGCTCGACTTTCCATCGTCACGCGCCCCGGCCCGCCCGGATCGGGCAGGCGTCGTAGCCTCCGGTTGCACGCCGGGTGCTCCAGGCGACCACATTAAGACACAGCATCCCGATCTTCATGTCCAGGAAAATCGAAAAAGACCGAAAGAATTTGAGCGAATCCGCTCATCGTCATGGGTGTGCGGATGCTCTCATCACGATGATATTCCGAGTCTCCTTGCTAAGCCGAATGAATACCCGAGCGCCAAGGAATTTCAGGGATTTGTATTCTTGAAAATGGGGCAAATGGGTCAGGAGGGATCTCGAAGCGTTCGGGTGCTCGTGCCGAACCGGGCACCCGACGCGATTTTGCAGCGGGCAGCTTCGGTCCGGTCGCGGGAAAGTGGATGTAACGAGAGGGGCCACTCGACCGCGATCGGGCGGAGGATCGCCCCTGTTGGCCCGACTCTCGCGGCCGGTCCTCGCGAGGCGGATGGGACCGGAGACCGCACGCGAGGAAATTCCGGGGACGATCCCGCATAATCCTCGCAATCGCGATCGGTCCCGTGTATCGTGCCCATTTATCCTGTCTATCGATTCGTGGGGCGGCTTCGCGAGCCGCTCTCGTGTCGCGTTCACCGTTCACCTCTGGAGCATCGACTGCGATGGCACACTCGCTCAACCTCACACTCAAGATCAAGCAAGACGCGGCGACCCTGACGAAGCTCGCGCAATTCAAGGCGATCTTCCCCACGGTGCAAGGCCGGATCGCCGACGCGATGAGGCGTTCGCAGATCCTCCACTTCGCCAGGATCGTCGTCATCGACGACCACTACATCCAGGTCCTCACCGAGTACGACGGCGACCGCCAGGCCTACACCGAGTTCTTCCGGAAGGAGCTGCCCGACCTCTTCGGCCTGGTCTTCGCCCTGGCGGATGATGCCCCGTCGCCCGACCAGCTCAAGGAGATGCTCGCCGACAGCGACCTGTTCTTCGCCTTCGCCAAGGACAAGGACATCAAGCCGCTGGGGGCCTCGCTGTCGAACGACCCCGAGGATCATTTCGTCTTCTCGGCGTACGGCGACCTGGCGGTCCGCGAGATCTTGCCCCTGTTGCCCGCCGACCGCCTGCCCAAGTAAAGGATGCAATACCGAACTCACCGGCGGAGGAAACGATGCCAATCGATCGCCAGGACGTCCAGGGGTTGATCCTTCGAGGTTACAACTATCCCCTGACGCGGTTGCTGTTCCTGAGCTTCCCCGACGAGGCGCGGGGCAAATCGTTCCTCCGCTGGGTCTTCCCCCGGGTCACGACCGGCGCACCATGGGCCCCGGGCACGAAACCCGAGCCGTTGTTCAACCTCGGGCTGAGCTACGTGGGTTTGCAGGTGCTCGGGGTCGAGTCGCTGTTGCAGGCGATCGACCCGAAGCTGGTCCTCGCCGATTCGATTTTCAATAACCCGTTCCCGGTCGAGTTCCGGACGCCGCCTTCCCCAAGGACGCTGGGCGACCTCTCGGACTCGGACAGGCCGGAAACCTGGTGGAACGGCAAGGGGAATGACGCGATCTATCCCCGGCTCCACGCCGGGCTATTCGTCTACGCCCGGACTCCATCCGTGCTCGACGCGGCCGTGGAGGAAATCCTCGCGAAGGTGCGCGAGCTGGGTATGGAACTCCTCGTCACGGGCGAAGACGGCCTCCCGCTGGGTGGGCCGACGCTCTCTAGCCACAGGGTCCACTTCGGCCACGTTGACGGCACCGGCCAGCCGGACGTTGACTGGGAGAACGATACCCCCGCGTCGGGGAAGGTGGACTGGCGCTACTTCCTGCTCGGCGACCCGACGTCGGAGATCCGATCGAAACCCGACCCCGCCCGGACAAAAGACCTGTTCCGCGGCAGCGGCTACGTGGCGTTCCGCTGGCTGAGTCAGGACGTCAAGGCCTTCGAAGAGTTCCTCGACTCCGGCGCCCCGACGCTGGCCGCGAAGCTGGTCCCCGTGCCGACACCCGCCGAGGCCCGCGAGCTGCTCGCGGCCAAGCTTGTGGGCCGATGGCGCGGCGGTGCCCCGCTGACCGTCTCCCCGGATCGTGATGATCCATCGATGGGGGAGGTGAATCAGTTCGCGTATCGGGCCACCGACAAGGACGGCCTGCGCTGCCCGTTCTCGGCCCACATCCGCGTCACCAATCCCCGAGATCAACCGCTCCGCGCCATCGCGACGGAGGGCGTGCCGCCGCTGCTGCGCCGCGGCCTGTCCTACGGGCCGGAGTGGGTCCCCGGGGTGAATGACGATGCGGATCGGGGACTGATGGGCCTGTTCCTCTGCTCGAGCCTCGAGCGGCAGTTCCAGCAGATCATTCGCTGGATGAACGTCAACGACTTCAGCCCGGTCTTCGACGGCAAGGGCCCGATCCCGGTCGATCCGCTGTCCAACGGCGTCCGCGTCCCCGGCCAGCGGTTCCTCATCCCCACCCCGGCGGGTCCCGTCTCGATCCCGATGCCCCGCCCCTTCGTGCGATCGCGGGGCACCGCCTACTTCCTCCTGCCCGGCATGACGACCCTCCGGCGGATCATGGGATGACGGGGAGATCCGCCCCGAGGCCGCAAGTCAATGCGGCTTCCGGGTCATCTGCTTGCGGATCAGCCGGTCGCGCTGGCGGAGGAAGATCTCGTAGAGATCGTCCCGGCTGCCGGGCACGGTCAAGTCCTGGCCCTTCTTCACGACGGCGACGTATCCGACGCACATCTCGTCGTCGAAGTTGGGCCCGTACTTGACCATCTTCGGCGGCCTGTTCGGATTGCGCGCATGTGCGGAGTTGTCGAAATGGGCGACGACATTGACGACCGAGCCGGTGGGCAACGAGATCGGCTTCTGAAAGTAGTAGGCGTGTTGCCAGGAGGGGTCCCAGTCGGCGATCTCGATCAGGTTCTGGGTGCGGCCATCGGGCAGGCGAGCCGACATGTGCATGTCGCGGCCGAGCTGGTGCATGTGGGGGGAGACGGCCAGGACTTCGAGGTCGACCGGGATGAACCAGTTCGCCTTGACCAGGACATTCTCGTCGCCGGCCGGCAGGCGGAGGCTGTAGTTCGACGCGTTGTTCCAGTGCAGGGCCTGCTTGACCGGCTTGCGCGAGAAGTAGAGTCCCACCCGCGTCTTGTCGATGCCGGCCTTGCCGCTGGGGTGGTAGTGGACCTGGAGGATGATGTCGGACTGGGCGGGTAAGCGGATGCCGATCCCGTCGGGCAGGCGGTGGGCCTCGCCGCCCGCGGTCCAGAAGCTCAATTCGTCGGCATCGACCCCCGACCCGGCGGGCGAGAAGTAACCCGGCCCCGGGTCCTCGCGGTCGAGCTGGCGTCCCATCCCGGTCGTGTCGATGTAGGCGATGAGGTGATGTACGGCGCCGCGCTCGACCGGGGCATAGTCGACCGCCTCCAGGTAGGCATCACGCGCCAGGTTGGTTGGCAGGACGAAGCACCGATAGACGTCGCGGCCGGAAGCGGCGATGGGGAAGCCCTCGTCGGGCTCGAGGATCAGGTCGGGGGGCCCGAGCTTCCAACCCTCGGCGAATTTCGGCGGCGGCGGCAAGTCCTTGGGGTCGCCGAGCGGGGCGCCTGCCGTGGCCCAGGCGGCCAGGATCTCGATCTCGGCGTGGTTCAACGACTGGTCGTGCTTGAGCTTGGGGCCTACTCCCGGTGTCGGTTTCCAGGGGGGCATCGACCGCTCCTCGGTCACCGAGGCGATGTCTTTCGACCGCTTGCGGGCCTGCTCGTAGGTCTCGAGGGCGAACGGACCGACCTGATGGCGGCGGTGGCAGTTCTGGCACTTCGCCTGGAGGATCGGGGCCACGTCCTTGGTGTATGTCGGTGTGGCCTTCGTCGTGGTGACCTGGCCCGCATTCGCATTCTTCTCGCGGGCGGGCCGCTGATCCTGCGCGACGGCGACCGCGCCCCACACGCAGACGACGAGCCCCAACCCCATGAGCCCGCACAACAACACGCCGGCTCCGCCCTTCCGAACCCCCATGATGCCGCTCCTTCCCAGAGGTGACCGAGGACGGTTGCCGAGGCAGAATTGCACGTCGATCGGGCCGTTCCGGTGCGAATGCCGTACCGGCTCACGACTTCTCCATGCAATTCGTGCGTTGTTAATATTGCTACGGGAGAGACTTGACCAGAACCATCCATGAGGGGAGAGACCGCATCGTCACGAACCGTGACTGTCTCGGTTTGGTTCGGGGGACCCTTCGTAGAAAATTACTGATCCTCTCATGGTATCAAGCCGGACCCACGTTAACAAGGGACGAGCGAACCGGCTTCGGATTGAGAGCCTCTTGCATGAGTCGGCAACCGCGGCCATGGACGGAGTGATGCGACCCGACCCGGAGTTCGTCATCTGGAATCCGTGATCCGTAATCCCCATCGCATTCGTCGCGAGTCTCCCGGCCATGCCGCATTGCGGAGCGATTCGGTCGAAAAGAGGGATCTCTCGGGGCTGCTGCGGCCGATGAATTTGTCGAGGCGTTTCGATGCACGCGCGAGATGACTCGTATCGGGACGAATTTTGGATGTCCATCCAGGTGACGGTGCGGTCGATCGTTGTCGTCCTGTGCTTCGCCGGCCTGGCCGCCGCCCAGGGACCGCCGTCGCTGGAGCCGCCGACCCTGGAGCCGCCCGTGGCGGACGGACCCCAACCCCGTGCGCCGGCGACGCCGCGGCCCGCCGCCGTGGTCCGACAAGGCGACGCACAGCCGGCTCCCGCTCGGCCCGAGGCCGGGCCCATGCTGGCGATCCCCGGAGTCACCGCGCCAACCCCACGTCCCCAGACCGCGGGGCGGCCCCAGGCCGCGAATCCTTCGCAACCTGGAATGTCGCCATTCTCGGTTACGCCCTCCGGATCGATCGGGATTCCCTCGGTTGACGCCTTGCCCAAACTCTCGCGACCGGACTCTTTCCCGATGACAATCGGGCCGCTCCTCGATGATGAGTCTTCCGAGCGGACTCCCGCCGGGCCGCCCGGCCCGCGCCCGATCCCGAGGCGAACCCCTGGCGCCTCCACGTCCGATCCGCCGGACGAAGACAAAGAGCGGTCCACACCGAAGCCCGCACCGCGTCGAGCACCCGGATTGCTCGGTTGACTCTTCGGTCCGCCGCCGGCCCCGTCGCCGGAACGGCCCCGCGTCAATGCGCCTCGGGGCGACTCCCGGCCGGATCCCGAATCCGAAACCCGTGCCGAGGTCGTCGCCAAGCGGCGGATCGAGCGACAGATCCGCGAGACCCTGGGGGATCACGTCCGCTACTTCGAGGTCCGCATCACCGGGCGCAACGCGGTGATTGTCGCCCAGCCGAGCCGGTTCTGGCTCAGAAGATCGGTCCGACGGTCGCTCGAGACCCTCCCCGCACTCGAGGGATACCGAGCCCGGATCGAGATCAAGGATTAGCGTTGCTTCCGAACCTCGTCCTCCTCTGTATGTAGCCGCCCCCGCGAGGCCGGTTGTTCGACCATGGGGTCACAGACCCCGGCATCATCCGAAAGAACTCACCGGGAATCCGCCGACTTCGCGCGAACATCCGGCGAGGCATCGGCGTCTGTCAGGTACAAGGCACGACGGAAACGGCCGGTGTGGCCCGGACGTCGCGATCGGACCGGACTGGATTCACCACGAGTACGGGGCTGCGATGAAGGTCGAAGGCATACAACACAATCCGGGCTATCCGGATGCGACGCAACCCGCCGGACTCCCGACGAGTCTCGGTTCGCTCCATGCCCGACGCTGTTGACATCCGGACTGTCCTGAACCCCTCGCGGAGTCTCAAGGCCCGGTGTCGAGAACCACCGGGCCTCGTCGTTTGATGTCGCGATCGGACGGCCGTCCGACTCCGACGATCCGGCGTCGCGGCCAACGATCAGGGCGTGGGAAAGCCTGGCTAATCCGCAAGCTCGGGGAGCTTGAGATCGCCGGTTCGAATCCGGCCGCCCTGACTCCATGACAATTGTACGATCAATGGCAAGGTCTGTGAGGTGTTCGGATGGGGCGCCGAGTCAAACGCATACCCCGGCGGATCAATCACCGGGGTCGTGGTGTAAAGGCAGCATATCGGCCTTTTAAGCCGGGAGGTGGGGGTTCGAGTCCCTCCGGCCCCACTGGCGCCTAGCTCAGCGGCAGAGCACTCCCCTTATAAGGGAGCGACGAGGGGTTCGAATCCCCCGGCGCCGAGAGTCGAGGCCATCGGATCAGGGCGGCCCGTAGCTCAAGGGCAGAGCACCCGGCCGATAACCGGGAGACGAAGGTTCAACTCCTTCCGGGCCGACTGTGATGAATCCAAGGACGGCGTGGCGCGAGATCAGAACGAGGGACCAAAGCTCTAGCGGCAGAGCGCCTGGCTCTTAACCAGGACGGTGAGGGTTCGAGCCCCTCTGGTCCCACTCGTGACGGACGTTCGATGGCACTGGTGGTCTAGCGGCGAAGACTCCGCACCCGTAATGCGGCGACGTGGGTTCGAGTCCCACCCGGTGCTCTGGTCTCTTTGACAAGAAGACGCGGTTGACGTGTGCCCATGATGTAGCGGAAGCCTACCGCCTTGCCAAGGCGGATGTGCGGGTTCGACTCCCGCTGGGCACTTCACTCGGATCGACTCGGGATGTGGGAAAGCCTGGCTATTCCGCCTGCTTCGGGAGCAGGAGATCGCCGGTTCGAATCCGGCCATCCCGACTGGATCTTCAGACCGGTGTGGCCTAACGGTAAGGCGGCGCCCTGTTAAGGCGACGATTGGAGGTTCGATTCCTCCCGCCGGTGCTTTCGATAATGGGCCGTGGGCTGTGGAAACCAGTCAGGAAGGGCAAGCCGATCGGCGACGGCACCCGATTCGAAATCGGGCGAGCGATGAGCCTTGAGGGTTCGACTCCCTCTCCTTCCGCTCTCGGTGCGGACGACTAGGATCTTGCGGGATTGGTCTAGCGGCACGACTCCTGGCTTCCAACCAGGCAACCGGGGTTCGAATCCCCGATCCCGTACTGGACCCGAGATCCGATCGCTGTGTCTGTAAAACAAAGATAAATAAAAAATGAGCAATATTGAATCGGGAATCGGCTAACCGGAAGGCTCCCTGACTTTGAATCAGGCGGTGGAGGTTCGAATCCTCCTTCCCGAATGGGATCGGCCGAGAAGGACGACTCCGGGGCAGTTGCTCCTGGCAGTGGCGGCAAGCGTGGCGCTTGCGCCGGAGCAACGGACGAGCCGTGGGGGTGATCGTCTAGAGCGCTTAACGATTGACTCGCGCACACTCCTTGGCGGATGCGAATACCCCCCCTGCCCCCCCTTCGTAAGGGGGGGACGGGAAACGGGCCGGTCCGCCTCAACGTCCCCCCCTTACGAAGGGGGGGCAGGGGGGGTTCTTGAGTCGAGAGGCTTGAGTGTATGCCAGCCAAGCGTGAAGCGCTCTAGGTCAAGACGGCTGAAAACTGCAGCGCCGTCCTGAGTCCGTATCCCAAAGAAGCCGGCTTGTTCGCAACCTATCTCGACTTCCTGAAAAACGACCATGAACAGATTCATGTCATGGTCGGCAAACATGAATTCAAGCCGAGACGCTGGACATTCATCCCGTAGCGACTACCGGCCGCCTGGCTGAAGAATCCTGATTCCTATCCCCGGAGCATCGAATAGGCCCTACGGCTCCGCCCCGAGCGTCCTCTCGTCGCATGCGGGGCGGATCAAGTTGCGTGAATCTTCGCGGCAGGATAGACTCGGCACATGAGCAAGGAGCCACCTCCGGGCATGACCTGATGACGCCACGTAAGCCCGACCGCCGCGACGCTGAAGGGGCAGGCGCCTACTCCATTGAGAACGCCGTGGCGCTGGACCAGTGGGCGGCGGTCTTCATGGAGAAGATGGGCATCGACAAGCTGCGTATCGGCTCCAGTGACCGCCAGCACGGCGTGGAGTGGCGAGCCTTCTTCCCGGATGAAGGCGAAGGCGGCGGCAATTCGCCGGGCGGCAGGCTGAACCTGGATTCGGGCATCTTCAACGACGATCTGATGAAGCCCGTCGGCGTGTGTTCGGACAAGCTCTTGCGGCGTGCATCGGTCGAGACCCGTGCGATGGCGATCCTGCCGCACGAGGACATCGAGAGCCGGGGTTATACGCACGAGGAGGCGGTGGAGATGTCACCGGACACGGCGCTGCCGATCAGCCACGCGGCCAGGGAGCTGCTGCGGGGCATCCGCGAGGAGGAGCGGAGCAAGCTGAGGGAGAGGTAGGCTGCGGGCCGATCGTTCATAGCTGGCACGCCACCTCGGCTAGGGAAACCAGCACGCCGCAGCCCGCATACATCCTATCACGCACTTTCTTTCGCGCAACCAAGAATCTCATGCCGCCGGTCCCATCCGGCTTCCGTGAACCGGAAATATGCCTCCGGCCCGCTCACGAAGCCGGACACCGGGTACATGATCCCGGCGCGCGCCAGCTCGCGGTACGCCTCGCGGTTGGCGTCATCCACGCGGATACCGCTCTGTTCCATGTGTAGGCGCATCTCGCCAGGGCGGCCTCGGACAGGGTCACGGTCTGCATGGCATCCTCCTGGCCGCATTCTACCGGGGAAGGGGATGAGGAGGAATGCGAGTTGCTCACGCCCTGGGCGCGGGACGGAATCCGCATGAGCTGATTCGGGTTAGCCGGCATCCGACGAAGTGCAGGGGGTGCGGGATGAGAGACGGGTG
This sequence comes from uncultured Planctomycetota bacterium, assembly GCA_963777695.1. Taxonomy (GTDB): domain Bacteria; phylum Planctomycetota; class Planctomycetia; order Isosphaerales; family Isosphaeraceae; genus CAVZRC01. The sequence goes on along the minus strand of CAVZRC010000004.1, from coordinate 716,106 downwards.
TGGGCAGCGGGCAGAGTGAAGTGCAGAAAAAAACCCGGATCACCCTAGAGGCGAGCCGGGCTATTCCTGGCGCCAAAGATATCTATTATTTCAGAATTGATTGAGCAGAATTCCTCAGAATATTTATGCCTATGGCGATAGCTTGTTCATTGATCTTTTGTATTTCTCGCTCGTACAAATCGAGCATTAGGCTGGTTTCATAAACATCAACATTCCCCCCTCTGCTGCCAGTACCATTGCTTCTATCGCTGACCGCCCTTATTTCAAGATACTTTTGCGTATAAGTGCTCCCAATCCCATTCTTTACAGAAATGAGATTTGCATTTACCTCAAGAGTTTTCCCTTTAGAACCATTGTTTAGATTACGAGAACGCATTCTAGCTCCCATAGCTTTCTGATCTCCTGTTATTTGATTCGCTACAGATGCCACCATGCGATTGCTCATAACTGCTGCTGCAAGAATCGCCGGAATCCATCTCGTGGTCCGCTTCGACCTGTTGCAGAGGGGCGAATTGTCGAACAACATACCCCTAAACTCATACGCAGCCACCGTGGAGTCTGTGACACACCCAGAAGCAAGAGAAAAAATATTCAACAAAAGCTTAACAAACTACTTGCATCCATCCGGGCTAATGCTATCCTCCCCTCGAACATCCGGCGGGGGAGCGTATGGCCGATGAGCAAGACACCGAGGACGGATTCGCCGGACGTTACAGCGTCCGCCGGGGCGAGACGGGTCGCGCCAACGTAGCGGGCACCGTCAAGGCGATCATCACCGGGGGGGCCATCACCGCCGCCGGGATCGGCGGGAGCATCGTCGCCGCGAGGGCGCCGAGCGGGACGGAAACGACGGCAGCCGGCGCGCCCATGCCGCAGGATCAGGGCGAGGGTTGGAGGCGGTGAAAATCCCCCGAGCGGGCGCGAACATCTCTCCGGGTATCGGCGTCTGCCTGGTGTGCGACGGACGAAACGAACGGCCTTGAGAACGAGGCGGAGCTGAACGGCCGGGATTCACGGCAGTACCTGGATGCGATGCGAGCCGCCGACTTATCGGCGAGTCCGCTCCATCCCCATCGCTGCTGACGCCCGCCCCGAACCCTTGGCGGATTCTCGAGGCCCGGCGTCGCGGACGACCGGGCTTTTTGTTGGCCGCATCGGTCGGATAAGCGGCCGCGCAGTACCCATTTCAGTACCCCAAATCCGGGAAAAGTATCCGATTTCCGCGCAAAATATGCGAAATCGTGGAAATCATGGAAAGCTGCAAAGTCTTTGAAAATTGGGATTTACGCTTGATCCGGGGCAGTTGCTGATGGTAGTGACGCCACGCTCTGAACGTGGAGGCCGCTGGTTCGATTCCAGCCCCCGGAACTGAAGAGGATGGTAGCGGGTTGACGGAAGCCAACCGGCCGGATCAGGGGCCTGTCTTGAAAACAGGTGGCGGCGCGAGCCGCTTGTGGGTTCGAGTCCCACGGCTTCCGCCTCGAAGCGACTCCGTCGGTCGGAGGAGCCCAGGTACGCCAATCGGTCGAGCGGCCCGGCTTAAACCCGGGCGCCTGTGGGTTCGAATCCCACCCTGGGCACTCCCGTCCGCTCGACCTGACGACTCGCGATGCAATCGGTAGACAGATTTGGCTCGGTAGGCAACTGGCAGACCACTCTCGTTCAGACCGAGAGATGCTGAGGGTTCGAATCCCTCCTGAGCCATTCTCGACCGCGGAACTTAAACGCATCCTTGCCCACGCCGCCCGACGAGCCCGCCTCGAGCTTCGACCCCGCCAGCGGGTCGGTCCCTCAATCCGCCGGCACGGCGAGGAAGGACCGCACCTTTCCGTCCTGCGTGAATCGCGCGATGCGCTAGACCAACCGGAGGCTCATTTTCTCGACACCGCCCATCTGGTCCCCGCCCTTCGGCAACTCGAAGAGCAGCACACCGAAGCTGGCGTATCGATCCTTCTTGCCCCCTTCGACGTTGAGGTAGCGGCTCCCGGCTTCACCCGGACGTGGCCCCTCGGGCTGGACGGCCAGGCTCTTGGTCGTGGTCGACTTGATCCCGGCCATGGCCGGGAAACCGGTGGTCGTCGCCAGGGGACGTGCCATGAGCTGACTCCTGGATCGGAGGAACGGAACCAACCCAGCAGGATGACAGCCATGGCAAGACCGGTCTTACCGTACGCTTACATTTATTGTTTCATTAATAAACGATGCCCCGTGGCTCCGCGGGCGGCTTCTTAAGCTCCCGACATACTCGTGCACCCTGTTCTCATTCATCGGTCGGGATCGAGCACCGACGGCCGTGCCGCGCGAACGCCTCGAACAGCGGATACAACACAGACTGATACTCCCTCCAACGCCCGACCGACCCGGAGTAGATCGGTCGCCGGACCTGGTGGAGGCTGGCGGTCCGGACGGGTCGTTTCAGAGAATGGAAGTCGAGACAGGCCGGATCCCAGCTCAGGCCGACCGCCTCGACCATCTGCCTTGCCTGTGCCGCGAAGTCGGAGACCAGGGATTCGTAAACCACCTCGACGACGGGGACCGGGAGAACGGCCTTCCAGTGGGCGAGGAGACGGTCGTGGAGGATAATCTGCTCCGCGATCTGCCGGACGTCGTTGGTCCAACGCAGTTGCGAGAAGAAGTTCATCCAGCAGGAGAGGGCGATGTCGCGGGGATCGCGGCGACAGACGACAATCCTCGCCTCGGGCCAGAGCGCGACGATCAGCCCCAGGTAGAGATAGTTCGACGGCATCTTATCGACGACGTGATCCGAGGTGCGGTCGAACTCGTCGAGGCGAGCGAGATACCGGTCGGCGAGCGTCCGCAGCGAGCGAGCGTCGAGGTCCTCGATGACTTGCGCGTACGGACCGGGCGGACCGTCATGGCGTGGGTCCGCGAGTTCCCCTGCGATCTCGGCGACATACCCCAGCTCGCCCGCGCCGAAGACCCGCGGGTGACTGGCGAGGACCTGTTCCACGAGGGTCGTGCCGGATCGGGGCATGCCGACGACGAAGATGGGGCGACGACTGGGGCTGCCCCGCCCCCGAACGGCCCGGAAGAAGGCGGGAGTGAACGTTTCGACGATCGATGCGGAAAGGCGGGCCTGTCGATCCGCGTCGTATGCCCGACCTCGGCGCCTCCGCTCGTCGGCCTGGCCAGCGTTGCCCATCGCGAAGTATCGGGCCGCCTCCTCGTGGCGCCTCCTCGCGTGCAGGACGGTACCGATGCCGAAATTCAGGCCGGCCCGAGCGGTGTCGCCGAGATACCGATAATCGACCAGCTCGATCATGGCCCGGAGGTTGACATCGGGGAGTTCGCCGCGGAGGTTCACCGCGAGCTGATAGTACGCGGCGGGCGACCGGGGCCGGAGCGCCAGGGCGGTCCTGGCCGCGGCGTTCGACCCGACGAAATCGCCGCCCTCGGCGCGCAAGCGGCTGAGGCCGAGGTGGATTTCCGCGACGCGTGGCTTGAGCCGGAGCGCGTCCTCGAGCACCAACCGCGCCTCATCGTGGCGACCGAGCTTCAGGAGCGCGAGGGCTAGCCCGGTCGATGCCTCGGCGAACGTCGGATCGCATCGCCGGGCGATCCGGTAATGCTCGATCGCCTCATGGTCCCGCTCCTGCTCGGCCAGCAGGCCGGCGAGGTTCGTGTGGAACCGCGGATGGTTCGGCTCGTTCGCCAGGGCCCGCTCGAAGGCCGCGTGCGCCGCGTCGAACCGACCCAGGCGTTGCTCGACGCAACCGATATTGTTCCAGGGTAAAGCGAGGTCGGGGTCGAGCCTCAGCGCGGTGCGATACGACGCCAGGGCATCCTCGTCGCGACCCATCGCCGCCAGGACGTTCCCCAGGTTGGTGTGCGCCTCGGATAGTCCCGGCATCAGCGCGATCGCCCGCCGACAGTGTCGCTCGGCCTCGTCGAGGCGGTCGCCGTCGCCGAGTTGGACAAGCACATGCCCCCGGTAGGCGTGGACGTGGGCGTTGTCCGGCTCGGCCTCGAGCACCTCCTGATAGGCGATCGCCGCCTCGTCCCAACGGTCGAGGGCCTGGAGCGCCTCGCCGCGGTTGATCCACGCCCGGGTGCAACCCGGGTCGAGCCGGATCGCCTCGTCGAATGACATCAGGGCCCGTTCGACCAGGCCGAGCTGGAGTCGCGCCACGCCGAGGTTGTTGTGGGAAAGGATCAGCGATGGATCGAGCTCCAGCGCCCAGGCCAGCGCGGCGACGGCCTCGTCCAGCCGTCCGAGCTGTCGGAGCGCCTCGCCCCGGCTGCCGTGATAGCCGGCGATGTCCGGCTGGAGGGCGATCGCGCGGTCGATCCAGTCGATCGCCTCGAGCCCGCGCCTGCGCTGGCACAGGGCCACGCCGAGCAGATGTAACGCGTTGACATGCTCCGGCTCGGCGGCCAGCACCGACCGATAGCCGCTCTCGGCCGCATCGAGCCGGCCGAGGCGGTGGTCGGTCATCGCGCCTCGAGCGGGGTGCCCATCGAATCCTCCGGAAGAGCCATCGACATCCTTCGGCCCATGCGTCTCCGTGACGAGTGCGCCGGCTTCATCCTAGCAAACGGGAGGATCGCCCGTCCCGGCTCGACGGCCCGACCGCCGTCGCGATCCTCTCGAGCGACGGGCGAGGTAACCTCCTGCGCACGCCAGCCCGATCGCCGCCAGCAGACCGCTCGAAGGCTCGGGGACCGAGGCGCCGTACAGGGTAAATGCCTCGTCGTTGGACAGCACATTCGTGACATCGTTCACGCCGTCATACTGCCAGGACATGCCATCCCCTCCCGATCCCGACATCCATCCCCAGGCACTCGAAGGCTCGGTGTTGCTGGAGAAGATCGACAGGTAATACGTCTGGCCCGCCTGGAGAGCGATGCCCGTCGGTAGTTGTGCCATCTCATTGTAGTAATCGACGGTGGCCGAACCAAAATTGGCCTGGCCGCCGAGGGCCTCGGTCACGTTGCTCGCGGCGAATGTCTCGGACGTCACCAGGGTGAATGGGAAATCGCCGGGACCGCCGGCCGAGTACAGGCCGATGATCCAGTCGCCACCGTTCGGGGTGCCATTGGTGACCATGCCGTTCGCGTTGTCGAGATACATGCCTTGCCAACTGATCGCCTGGATCGTCGAGGAAGTCCCGACCTGGAAGTTATCCAGCACCTGGTAGAAATCGCCATAGGCATCATAGAACGACGAATACCAGACGGTGTACCCTCCGCTGCCCACGGTGGGAGGCTGCGAATAGAGAGTGCCGGCTCCGGCGGGAGACGCCAGGATCATCGTGACGAGGAGACCGGCGAGTCGCCCTAGGGAAAATCGCATTCATCTTAGACATCTCCAGGCGGTTGCGTGGTCATCGATCCACGCGGGACGCCACTTGCCCGCTCGGTGACCATTCACCGCGCGGCCAAGTGGCAGGAATCGGGTTCTTGGGGCCGGATTTTCAAGCAGTCTGTCCGCTCGAGTCCTGTTGTGGGGCGATTGCCTTGGCCTTGTCCGACGACGTCGAACCGTCCTGGCTGCCGATGACGCCGATGGCCAATTCATTCAGCAGATCCGCGTCGAGGAGGTCCGAGGAGCTCGTTGGCGACGACGCGCCGCCGAGGCCGATCGAGCGCGATTGCGAAGACCGGGCTGCGGCCGCCGTCGTCAGGCCCGATCCGGTGGACGAGCGTGCGACCATCGCAGTCGGGCTGGATCCGAGCGAGCTCGTCCAGATCCCGCCGTTGACGGCGCCGCCCTGGTTCGACGGTCTGGCGGCGGCGATGACGCTCATCGGGCCTCGCACGATCGACGCCAAGCCGAAGACCGTCCCGATCGTGCCGGTCCCCGTCACCTGGACCTGGTTGACCACCAGCGAGGTCAGGGTCCAATGCGCCTCAGCGACCGAGAGCGTCGCCACCGGCGCGTAGAGGGTGCCGCCGAGGCCGTCGATGGTCGTGCCGAGGCCGTCGATGGTCGTCCCGCCCACGGTGATCGGCTGGGTGTTGTTTCGAGCCTGGAAGATAGTCACGCCGGCATAGGTTCCCGTCGTTGCGGCCGTGAGCTGCACCGTGGCGGTCTCGGCGATCGTGATGGCTCCGAAGACGGGCGTGCTTCCTGGGGACCCCACCGGTCCGCCGGAGCCGCCGCCCGCCGGTCCGCCGGAGTAATCGGTCCCGGCGTTGTAGATGAGCACGCCGGTGCCGCTGACCGAGGCATGGCCGGTGACGCTCAACCCGCCGCCATCGAGCACGTAGACGCCCGGCTCGAGCGTGAGGACGGCGTTGCCCGAGACCCCGATCGCGCTGTAGACGCCCGGCGCGATCGTCATCGTGTCGTCGCCGGTCAGGTCCACCGCCCCGAGGCTGGCGCCCGGGGCCGGGACGGGCAGGCTGGCGAGCGGGTCGGGGATCGAAGTGGCCCCCGTGGTGGGGGAGGGATCGAGCGCCGCCCCAACGGTCACGCTGACCCCGCCGACTACCTGGATCTTCGCGGCGTTCACCTGGCCGTCGCCGCCGGCCACGATGGCGTCGGGAGAATTCGAGTCGACCTGGACCAGGCCGGGCGTGGTGATGGTCGCCCCGTCGTTGACCTGGATCGCCCCGGCGGCGGTCGGGTCGAGGGCGTAGATCGACGGGACGACCGCGACGGTCGCGGTGGCGGCGATGCCCGCGAGGAAGCTGGTGGCGCCGCCGTATGTGGCGGTCACGGCCTGGCTGCCGGCGGTCAACATCGTCGTGGTCATCGTCGCGACGCCGCCGGAGAGCGCGACGGTGCCGAGGTCGATCCCGGTCGTGGCCTCGCGGAAGTTGACCGTACCTGTCGGGATGCCGGAGCCCGGACTCGTCGCCGAGACCCGAACCGTGAAGGTCTCCACCAGGCCGAAGTCGATGGTGGCGGCCGAGTCCGTGAGCACGGTGGTGGTCGCCGCCGGATTCACCGGCTGGGTCATCGCTCCGGAGCTCGCGTTGTACTGACTGTCGCCGCTGTAGACGGCCTTGATCGCGTTCCCGGAGGACACCGGCAAACCGCCGTACGACAGGGTGGCCGTCGTCACGCCTCCGGTCGTTGACACCGGCACAGGCGCGCCCATCGGCGCCGTCCCGTCGAAGAATTCCACCGTTCCGGTCGGAGACCCCTGCGCTCCGGAGCCGACCGCCGCCACCGTGGCGGTGAACAGCACCGACTGGCCGTAGACCGAGGGAGTCGCCGAGGAGGTGACCGACGTCTTGGTTGCGACCTCGCTGGCGCTGCCGGTCACGGCGACGCTCACGCCGACGAGGGTGCTGCCGCCGAGGAAGCTCGACGAGCCCGCGAAGGTCGCCGTGATGAGCTGGCTGCCGAGGGGCAGGGCGGTGGTCTTCAGGGTGGCGACCCCTCCGGAGAGCGAGACGCTGCCGAGGACCGTCCCGGTCGTCGCATCGATGAACTTGACCGTCCCGGTGGGCGTACCGGACCCGGGCGCGGCCGCCTGGACGCTGGCGGTCAGCGTGACCGCCTGGCCGAGCGACACCGTCCCCGCCGAGGCGCCGATGACGGTGACGGTCGCGTCCGGGTTGACCACCTGGGTCATCGTGCCGGAGGACGCCGCGACATTCGAGCTGCCGTGGTAGATCGCCTGGATCGAGTGGGCGGCCCCGACGCTCATGCCGCTCCAGGTCAGCGTTGCGCTCGACACGCCGTTAACCGTCTTCAAGGTCACCGGGAAGCCGAGAGTCGTGTTGCCGTCCGAGAACGTCACGGTCCCGGTCGGGTACGGGATATCGGTCGAGCCGGCCCCGCCGAGGCTGACCGTGGCCGTGAAGGTCACCGCCTGGCCGTAGACCGCCGGGCTGGCCGACGAGGTGACCGCCATCGTGGTCGCGGCCTTGGTGACCGTCTGGACGAGCGGGGCCGAAGTGCTGCCCTGATCGGCGGCGTCGCCGGAGTAGACGGCCGTGATGCTGTGCGAGCCCGCGGTCAGGCCGGCCCACGTCAGCGAGGCCATCGACAGTCCGCCGACGGACGCCAACGGCACGGGCTGGCCGAGCTCGCGGTCCCGTCGAAGAACGTCACGGTCCCCGTCGGAGTCGAGGTACTGGAACCGGGGACCGAGACCGCGGCGGTGAAGGTCACCGGCTGACCGTAAGCCGACGTATCCCCAGGGGCCGAGGAGGTCAAGGTCGTGCTCGTCGTCGCGTTCGTGCTGGCCGAGAAGAGCGCGGACACCGTATCCGACAGGCCGTCCTCGTCGGTGATCGCGATCGAGACCGTGTGAGGTCCCGCGTCGCCGTATTCGTGGCCGAGGGTGATGCTGCCCGGGCTGGTCGCGGTCGGCTCGACGAGTAGCGGCGTCTCGGTCCCGGAGCTGCCGATGAGGAAGGAGTCGGGCGTGATCGTCGTGGTGGTCCCGTCGCCCCAATCGACGACGACGGTGTCCTGGTCGTCGATGCCCGGCTCGGTGAAGGTCTCCACGAACTGGAACGGATCGTTGACCTCGTATGTCCGATTGGCCAGCGGCGCGAGCGTCGGGCCGACGTCCTGCACCGTGGCCGTGAATGAGCCCTGGGCGGTCCCGCCGGCGTCGTCGGCGACCGAGACGGTGACGTCGTATTGGCCCGCATCGTCGTAGACGTGGCTCCCCATGATGGTGCCGACCGTCGGGACGCCCGGCCCGCCCGGCGTGAGGGTCACCGTTCCGACGCTGGTGGTGCCGTCGCCCCAATCGATCGTCGCCGGGTAGCTCGCGGTCGTGGCCCCGACCTCGTAGCCCGGATCCGTGAAGGTGGCGTCGACATCGACCGGGCTGCCCTGGTTGACCGTTTCGTCCGGGCCGGCGACGACCGTCGGCGGGACGTCGAGGGCGTTGAGCGTGGCCGAGCCCTGGAGGCCCTGGCTGTCGGTCACGGTCACGGTGATGGTGTCGTTCCCATGGCGGGCGTAGGTGTGAGTGGCCGAGATGGTCCCGACGGTCGGGACGCCCGCCGAGCCCTGGGTGACGGTCACGGTGGCGGGGCTGGTGGTCCCGTCGCCCCAGTCGATCGTGGCGGAATACGTCACGCCGGAGCCGTTGGCCGCGAATCCCGGGTCGCTGAACGTCGAGGTGAGCGAGACGGGGACGCCCGGCGACTGGTGGAGATCCGGCCCAGGTACGACCGTCGGCGCGACGTCGAGCGCCTGGACCTCGAAGGAACCGCTCTGCGTGTCGCCGTAGCCGTCGTCGACCGAGACGGTCACCGTGTAAGTGCCGGGGGCGCCGTAGATGTGGCCGCCGTCGATCGTGCCGGGATCGCCGGCCGCGGCGGGTTCGGAGATGTTCGCCGCCGGCACGGTCTCGACGGGCGAGCCGTCGCCCCAGTCGATTGTCGCGGAGTCCGTGTCGGGAGCGGCGGTGTCGGTGAAGGTCGTCTGGCTCACCTCGAACGTCGAGCCGACGGGGACGGTCTGGTCGGAGCCGACGGAGAGCGTCAGGACCGGGTGGCCGACCGTGACCTGGAACGAGGCGGATCCCGACTCGCCCTCGCTGTCGATGACGGTGATCGTCACCGTGTCGGCCTGGTCGGGCCGGTACAGGTGAGTGCCTGTCACGATGCCGGTCGTCGGCACGCCGGCCGAGCCCTGCGTCACGGTCAGCGTGCCGACGCTGGTCGTGCCGTCGCCCCAGTCGATCGTCGAGGTGAAGTCCCACGAGCCGGCCGACGTGGCGTACCCCGGGTCGCTGAACGTGACGCCGCTGAGGACGAACGGCGTGCCCGCGGCCACCGCCTGGTCGAGACCGACCGAGACGGTCGGGGCCGCGTCGCCCACGGTGATGCTGGTGTAATAGTCGGAGTACGTCCCGTCCTCGGCGGTGATCCGGCCGTGGACCACGAACGATCCGGGCTGGGCCAGCAGGTCGGCGGGGACCGCCGCCGTCGGGTCGGTGCTGCCGGATATCTCGAAGGTGCCGTTGTCGAGGAAATCGTAGCTGTACGTGTATCCGTCGGCTTGCTGCGCCTTCGAGAGGTCGGCCGGATTGGTGAAGGACACCGAGCTCGATCCGCCGATCACGGTGTTGGTGCCGGTGAACGTCGCCGACGGCGGCGTCGGATCGATCACCAGGCTCGTCGGTGCCGAGGTGGCCGTGGAGCCGTCGCCATACTCGGCCTCGACGCGCACATCGCCGTAAGTTCCCTCTTCGAGGCCGAGGGCTTGCAACTCCGCCCAGGAGAGCGTCACCTGGCCGGTCGAGGAGCCATTGCCGGAGATCACGGTCGTCGTGGTGGCCTCCGAGAAGTTGCCGTCGCCGGTCAGGTTCCACCCGAACGCGGTCGGCGTGCCCGCGGCGACGGCCGTCAGGGTCAGGCTCTGGCCGGTCTGGATTTCATACGGACCCCCGACGCCGACCGAGTCGCTCCCCGCCGCGACGACCACCGGCGTGCTGCCCGAGTACGAGCCGTACGGGTCGGTCGCGGTCGCGATGATCGAGTAGGACCCCGGCGTGGTATAGATGTGCTGCGACGCCGTGGCACCGCCGGGCAACGCGGTGGTCGTGCCGTCGCCCCAGTTGATCGACCAGCCGGTCACGCCGTAGTTCACCCCGGCGACCTCCGTCGCGGAGAACGCGATCGGATAGGAGACGCCCAGCGTCGTGCTCCCCGAGCCGCTGACCGTCACCGTCGGGGCGACCGACTGGACCGTAAGGGTCGCGTAGGCGGTCACCGTGTTGGTGTCGCTCTCCACCCGCATCGCGATCCGATACGTGCCCGGCCCGTCGATCCCGAGCGCGACGAGCTGGTCCCACGTGATCGTCGGGTCCAGCCCCGTGGCGTCGCCGAAGACGCCGTCCCCGTTGAGGTCCCACGACTCGCCGATGATCGTGGTATCGGTGGCCGGCGTGGCCGACCCGGAGAGGGTCACCGGCTGGTCCTGGCCCTCGGTGATCGTGTACGGCCCGCCCGCGGAGACCACCGCGCCGGCGTAGCCGGGGATATTGGAGATCAGCGTGTAATCGACGATGGCGTAAGTGCCGCCAGTGGACTGGATCTCGCCGTTCGGCAGCGCCGGCTGGTCATCGGCGATCACGTTGCCCGAGCTGTCGTAGGCCACGATCGGGTTGCCCTTGGCGTCGAACAGCAGCGTGTCGTAGCCCGTACCGCCGTTGACCGCGACGCTCGACAGCAGCGGCAAGGCCGTCCCTTCGAGCATCGCCGTGCTATTGCCGTTGCCGAGGTTAATCGTGATCACGTCTCGGGTCGAGGCGTGATCCAGCTCGACATAGTCGTTGCCGCCGCCGGCGTTGATCGTCAGGTTCGTCTTCGTGTGCGTGGCGTCGACCGTGAACTGATCCTGGCCGCTGCCGGTCGTCACGGTCGTCGTCCCGTCCACGTCGAGCAAATCGACCGTATTCAGGCCGTTGCCGGCGGTGATGTCGAGGGTCGCCGGGGTCGTGCTCCCCGGGCCGACGGTGGCGTAGTTCGTCTCGCTGATCGTGTTCTGATAGGGGCCGACGGTCAGGTGGACCGTCTGCATGGCGCTCCAGCTCACGGTGAGCGAGCTCGGCCCGGCCGAGACCGCCGGCGGGACCGGCTCGAACGAGGCCAGGCCGCCGCCCACCAGGCCATTGCCCGTCTGCGAGGCCACGTAGATGACGTCGTCCGCCGCGTCGCCGGCCAGGGCGCCCGGATCGCCCAGGCCGAGCGATCCCGTCAGGATCTGGTCGCGGATCAGCGTCCCGTCCGACTGGATGCCGTAGATCGCCAGCGAATTGTCCGCGCCGCTGGTGACGTACACGTACTGGCCGTCGCGCGAGACGATCAGGTCGGTCGCATCCGCGAGCCCCCGCGCCCCCTCGACGCCGTCCTCCAGCGTCTGCACCCAGGTGAAGGTGTTGGTGGCGAGGTCTCGCTCCAGGACCGTGAGCGTCCCGCTCGTCGCGCCGGTGACGAAGAGGAACTGGTCATCGACGCTGACCGCCACGTCGCTGGCGCCCTCCAGCGTATCCGATGGTGCCAGGCCGCTCGCCGACGTCACCGACGCCGTGGTGTAGGAGCCGATCGTCGCCAGGCTCGAGCTGTCGAGGACGTAGACCGCGTCGGCGGAGGGGCTGGTCGCGAGGACCAGGGTCCCGTCGCGGCTGACGGCCAGGTCGCTGATCCCGACGATCCCGGTGTCCTGGGCGACCGGTTGGAGCTGGTCCGCGGCGGTCGCCCCGGTCGTATTCCCCTGGAAGGCCGCCACGCCGCCCGAGCCGCCGACGAAGACCAGGTCGGTCGAGCTGTCGGCCGACCCGGAGACCACCAGGCTGGTCAGGTCGCCGATCCCGGCGGAGATCGCCCCCTCGAAGGTCAGGTCGCCGTTCGAGGCCCGCGCGAAGACCGCGATCTCGCCATCGGTGCCCCCGGCGACGTAGACGGCGTTGCCGTCCGGGCTGACGGCCATCGCCACGGCCCCGGCCAGGCCGGAGACCCCCTGCACGCCGTCCTGGAATGTCTGCCGCTGCGTCAGGTCGGCGGTGTTGGCCACCACCAGGAGGTTCTGAGACGTGTTGACCGCGTAGGCCGTCTGGCCGTCGGGGCTGACCGCGACCGCCTGGAGGCCCGGGATCGCGGCGCCCACCGAGGTCGCGGGCGTCGCGGCGGTGATGTAGTACACGCCCGAGTCGCTCAAAGGCTGGGCGGAATCCCCCAGGACCGCGCCGGATTGCGACGTGAGCGAGGTCGGCCAGCCGACGAGCGACGCCTCCACATAGGCGGTCGAACTCGCTCGACGGGACGAGGGTCGCCCAGACGGCGCCGGCCGGTAGCCCGGTGATCGTCTGATACTGGCCGGTCCCGCCGAAGGCCGGGTTGACCGAATCGCCGCCGAACTCGAGCGCCTTGAGGAAGCCGGCCGCCGCGGTTAACGATAGCCCGATCTCGGGGCCGGGCAGGGTCGCGTCGGTCAGGTTGATGAAGAGCACGAAGTCGTCGCCGGCGTAGTTGGCCATGCTGGTCGGTGCGTGCTCGCGGATCACCGCCACGAGCGCGGTGGTCGGCGCGTTGCTGATCGCGTCGGAGACCATCGTGTCGATCGACGACAGCGCGGAGCCCTGCTGCTGGACCAGACCGCTGACGAGCCCGAAGAGGTCGGCGCCGCCGATGAGCCCGCTGCTGTCGGTCGTGGTCCCCGTCGGGGCGACGCCGGCGATGTACGGCGTGGACGCCGACTGGTCGTAGGGATTGCTCCCGACCGGCCCGGACCCGATCATCGTTTCGCTGCCGTTCCCGGAGACGACCGGCGTGAAGGTGGCGCCGCTCTGGGTCACCACCAGCCCGCCATTGACGCTGGTCTGGCCATTGGAGGAGAGGACGTCCACCACCTCGGAGCCGGAGCCGCTCCCGTCCAGTCCGTAGCTGAAATAGGCCGTGACCTGGATCTGGTAGACGCCCGCGATGGCATAGGCGTGCGACGGTAGAGTTGTGTTGTTGCCCCAGTCGAACGTTCGGCGTGCCGTCGCCCCAATTGATCTCAACATCGTAGATGGAGGTCACGGACGATGGCCCGGTGGCCGAGATGTCGAGCGTGTACGACTCGCCGCGACCCAGGGTCACGACGGGGTCGGTATTGGTGAGGTCAACCACGCGGCCGCCGCCGGCGGAATCGCCGCCGGAGACGTTGATCGCCGAGGTGCCGCCTTCGACGTCGGAGGCGTCGAGGATGACGGTGCCGCCGGCCCCGCCGGCGCCGGCCCCGCCGGTCCCGCCCGCCGTGCCGGAGCCGCTGATGCCACCGGAGCCGCTCTGGGCATTTCCCTCCTTGGAACCCGACCCTCCCCCATTACCGGCATTGCCCGAGCTCCCGATGCCGGCCGAGCCGTCGCCGCCCTCGGCGTCAACGGTATCCCCGGTCGATCCCGGAGACCCGGTGACGAGTTGCCCGAACGCCATGATCTCGAAGGCGCCGCCGCCGCCGCCGCCGCTCCCGCCGGACCCGCCGGTCCCGCCGGCCCCGCCCTTGCCGCCGGTGCCGCCGTCCACCAGGTACGAATTGGACGTGGCGCCGCCGCCACCGCCGCCGCCGCCGCCGCCGGCCCCGCCCGCACCGCCGCCGCCGCCCCCACCCCCGCCGCCGCCGGAGAGCGTGAGGCCCGAGCTCACATTCTGGCCGCCCAACCCGTTCACGCCGTCGGCGGCCGTCCCTGTGGCCGGGTTGCCATTGCCGCCGTTCTGGCCGATTCCCGTCTGGCCGACCCCGAGGAGGACGCCCTTTCCTCCGGATCCACCCGTGCCCGGAGTCTCCTGGGAATCTTGCGAGCTACCGCCGGAGCCGGCCGTGCCGCCACCGCCACCGCCGCCGCTGCCGCCCAGGCCCGACTGGCCGCCGTGCCCGGACAATCCGTATCCCCCGGTGCCTCCCCCTTCCCCGTTGATGAATAACGGGATCGTCTCGTCGCCTCCTGACTGGTACGTCAGCCCGCCCGGCCCCGCCGTGCCCGCGCTGCCGCCGGTGCCGCCGCCGCCGCCGTACCCGCCGGCCCCGCCGCCGGCCCCCTCAGTTTGTCCGACCGCCGATGCGTCGAAAGTCACGCCGTCGCCGACGATGACGTTGTCGGCGACCACGAATTCGACGGCATACGTCCCGGTGATCGTGACCACGGAGCCCGACGGGATGTTCAGATCGCCCTGGAAGTCGAAATACGCGATGCCCTGGTAAAGATACGCGCTCCACGGCGTGCCGTTGAACTCGCCCCCGGTGGCGCCGTTGATCGTGAGGGTCGAGGAATTGACCGAGGTCAGCAGGGTGCTGTCATTTGAGCTGACGTTCGTGGGCTCGGCCCCGGGACTGACGTAGGAGAACGTATCGCTCGCCACGAGGTTCGTCGTGAGGACCGTCCCGGGGGTCCACGTCACACTCGCCAGAGCCGTCCAGGTCGTGGGGAACTGGAAGAACTGGAACCCGGCCGTCGTCGAGACCGTGAACGAGACGCTCGGCAGCGCCTTGCCCTGGGCCGTCGTCGCGTCGAAGGTCACCGTGCCTTGCCCGCTCAACGAGACGCCGTAGAGCGTGAACAGGCCGCTCTCGATCGGATTGCCGTTATTGGCCTCGAGCGTCAGCGACTCGGTCGGCGTGCTCGTCATCACGGCACTGGTGCTGGACTGGGCCGGCACCAATGCGCCGGGGATCTCGGGCTGGACGAACGTCAGGACCATCGACCCGGCCTGGGTGGCCGGCTGGCTCAGCACGATCGAGGACGCCGAGTTGATCTGCGCGATGGTCGTCCCCGCCGAGATATCGGGCCCGGTGACGGACTCGCCGACATACAGGCTCAGGTTGCTGGGGATGTCCAGCTTGTTAACGGTCGTCCGCCCCCTCGCGACCACGCCCGACATGACGAGATCCGGGCCATACGAGGCGACCGTGAACGCCCCCGAATCGAGGTCGGCGGTGTAATAGGTGGCCGGTGTCGTCAGCCCGCTGAAGTTGATGAGCTGGCCTGTGTCGCTCAGGTTGTAGTAGGTGTCGAAGGTAGACGGCTGGAGCACCACCTTGCCCGAGATCAAGTTGATACTGTTGTCGCTGATCGTCGCGCCGGTGGGGTCGTCGTCCTCGACGGCCAGCGAATTGACGCCCGTGCCGCCCTTGATCTGGACGGTCGAGGCGCCGTCGACATCGAGCAGGTTGACGACGGTGCCGGACGAGCCGGGCAGGTCCGCTCCCAGGAGGCCGTTATTCACCTCCCAGGCCACCCCGGTCGCGGAGGCGGAGTTATCCACGACCAGGTTCGACACCTGCGAGAGGCTGAGCTGCGTGAGGAAATCGAGGTTGTGGGGGATATCGTCGAGGCTGGAGGGGCTCAGGTTGACCTGGCTCGCGTCGGTCGGCGCCCCCGGAATCGTGACGATGACGGAGTTTTGCCCGTCCCCGCCGTTGATGTCGTCGCCGACATCCGTGAGGGTCGAATAACCGATCTGATCGAGGTCGATCGTGTTATCCCCCGGGTTGTGCGAGTCGTCCGCCACGACCGCGCCGTTGAGGAAGACCTGCTGATCGGTGCTGACCGAGAGGTTGGGCACGTCCTCGTCGATGGTCAGCGTGTTGATCCCCTGGCCGAGGTTGAGGTCGGCGTACTGGAATCCCGAGAAGTCCACGGTCGCGATCGGCCCGAAGCCCGTCAGCTCGGCGTCGCCGGCGTGGGCCCCCGTGCGGTCGAACGAGCGACGCATCGGGCATCGAGGCGTTGTCCGAGCCGGCGTCGAGCGTGTGATCGGTCCCGGTCGCCGTCGTCGGGTCGAGCAGGATCGGGATCCCGGACGCCGCATCCTCGGCACTCGCCGCGAGCTGGATGGTCGTGGCGCTGCGTGACGATCACGTAGTAGGCCTGGCCCTCGCTCAGGCCGCCGACGCTGTCGCCGCCGCCGTTGTCGTAGATGACCTGCTGGCCGGTGATCAGGTCGACCGGCTGGCCGAAATCGATCGTCTCGTCGTCCGACTCGATCGCCGTCGCCGGGTCGAAGGCGAGGTCGTTGATCGCGTCGAAGACGACCGTGTCCTCGACCGTCGTCGCGGTCGAGTCGCCGATCAGGTCGAGCGGGGCCGACGTCCCCTGGACGATCACCGTCGCCGAGCCACGCGACGCGTTGACCGTGACGGGCCCCGCCCCGGCGATGGTGCCGCCGACCGTCAACAGGTCGTCGGCCGTGCCCAGGTCGACCGCCATCGTGGCGATCCCGCCGAACGCGATCGGCTCCGACTCGCCGAGGCCGCGGATCGTCGTCGCGGCCAGGACCGGATAGCGCTGCTGCGAATCGCCGGAATCGTCGATGCCCAGCGTGTTGGTCCCGCTCCCCCCGTCGATGTCGATCGCCTGGAGGAACCCGGTCCAGACCTGGTTGCTGAAGCCGCCGATGGCCTCCGGCGGCGTGATAGTCAGGGCGTTGCTGGCGGAGTTCAGCGCGCCGTCCACGGCCTGGGCCAGCGCCGTCGTCTCGGCGAAGATCGAGCCCTCGCCGCCCGGCATGGTGCCGTCGAGCGCAATGACGGGTGCCGCGGCCCCCGGCCCGTAGCCGCCCAGCTCGATGGTGTTGTTCCCCGAGCCGGTCTGGATCACCGTCGGGAAGGCCGTGCCCAGCACGTCGATCGTGCTGTTGCCCCCCTCGGTATTCAGGTTGAACTGGAGCGACGTCGGGGTCGGGTCGCTGTAGGTGAATTGCAGCCCGGCGCCGACCAGCGCCGCGACGTGCTGGCCGTCCTGGGTCGGCTCGTTCGCCATGACGAACGTGTCGCCGGTCCCGGTGCCGAACACGTTGGCCGTATTCGAGCCCGACCCGCCCACGAAGCGGACCGGGGCGCTCAGAATGTCGGTGCCCGACTGCCGGCTCGCGTGGAGGTTCAGCACGTCGTTCCCGGGTCCGCCGTAAAGGGCCGTCGCCGCGCCGGCGCCGGTGACGTTGAAAGTGTCGTTGCCCCCCTGGCTGTCGGCAACCACGGGGTCCTGCGAATAGTTGACCGCCAGCTCCTGGATGTTGACGTAGGGGATCGTCACCGACGGCCCGCCGGTCGGCACGACCTGCACGTGGCCGGGCGCGACGTTGAAGGTGTCGGGCCCGGCGGTCCCGGTGATGTTCAGCGTGTTCCCGACACTGGAGTAGCCACCGCCGTCGATCGTGATCGGGACGCCGTCCGGCAGCCGGTCGATGTTGATCGTGTCATCGCCCACGCCGCCCGTGATCGAGGCCGACTCCGCGCCCTCGACCGTGCCTTCCAGGTTGATGACGCTGCCGGCCGGCGAATCGCCGACGAGGGCCACCGTCGTGGCCGCCGAGAGGACGGCGAGCGGGGCCAGCGTGACGACGCCGGCGGTCGATTGGCCGGAGAGGCCC
Source organism: uncultured Planctomycetota bacterium (assembly GCA_963777695.1). GTDB lineage: Bacteria > Planctomycetota > Planctomycetia > Isosphaerales > Isosphaeraceae > CAVZRC01. The sequence goes on along the minus strand of CAVZRC010000004.1, from coordinate 698,313 downwards.
GCCCCGTGCAGCGTCACCGAGCCGCCGGTGCTCTGCACCGTGACCCCGTCCGCCACGGTCACGACCTGGCCGTTGGCCGCCGGGACCGTCCCGGTCAGCGTGACATTCCCCGACGCGGAGACGTCCTGATCGACCAGCAACAACCCGGACGCGGTCACGTCGAGGTCGCCGCCGGACCGCAGTCCGGCGGACCCATTGATCGCCGACACCGTCAGCGGGCCGGCATCGTTCAGCCAGAGCCCGCCGCCGCCCGAGTTGGCCGTCAGCGAGAGGATCGCGGACTGGAGCGGCAGGCTGGCCGACCCGATCCCGTGGACGGCCGTCAGGATCGCTTCGGAGGCCGAGAGGGCGACCGCCCCCGAGGCCGACGCATAGTCGATGATCGCCCCGGCCGCGGTGAGCGTCGCCAGGCCCCCGGAGCTGACCGTGCCCAGGTCCAGGTCGCCGGAGACCTGGTCGATCGTCAGGGGCCCGGGCGTGCTCGCGTCGAAGGTGCCGGCGAAGGCGGCGGACGAGTCGATCCGCAGCGCCTCGCCGTCGAGGCCCTGGCCGATGAAGTCCGACGCGTCGAGCGTGACGTTGACGCCGATCACGCTGGTCGTGGTGTTGCCGGCCGGCGCCTCGATCGCGCCGCCCTGGGCATCGAGGGTCACGGTTCCGTAGTACGCCGTGACCGTACCGAGGTGGATCGACCCCGCGGCCGTCAGCGAGACGTCGCCCAGCGCCGACGCCACCGTGCCGACATTCAGATCGCCCGGCCCGCTCAGCGAGACCGACACGGCCGTCGAGGTCCCGGCCTGGACGTTGAGCTGTCCCGAGGCGTCCACGCCCGAGAGATCGTACGCGCTCGCCCACGGCGTCGGGGCGGGCTGCCCGGTCGTGGTGGTCGCCCCATCCTCGAACCGCACGTCGACCGTGGTGCCGGTCAGCGCCGTCCCGGTGACCACCAATGGGTCGTTCGTCTCATCGAGGGACGAGATATCCAGATAATCCACCCCGGCCGCGGATGCCTGCAACGAGGGCGAACCGCTCGACGACTGGACGAGCTGGGCATCGATCCGCCCCCCGCTCCCGCCGATATTCCCCGCCGCGCTGACCAGTGTGAGCTGGCCCGTCTGGATGCTCTGCCCGCTCGTGCCCCCGAAGATGCTCCCGCCGACGGTCTGCCCGAAGTTCGCGTCGGAGATCGTCGTGCTGCCCAGCGGGTTCACGATGCTCCCGTCGAGGATGATGTTGCTCGACGAGGTATTGCTGATCAGGATCGCCGTCCCGACCGACGACGAGGTATCCGTCGTGTAGGAGAAGCCTTGGGCATCCGGCGAGGAGACGCTGACCGACGGGCTGGGCGACGGGTTCACGACTTCGATGTCCGAGACCACCAGGTTCAGAGGGGAATCGTTGATGATGTCCACCGCACCGAGGGTCGGGCTGAAGTGGATGGTGGGGTTGCCCTGGATGTACGCGACGACACCGATGTCGTTCTTCTGGTAGTCGAACGAGCCGTCGCCAGCCGTGGTGAACGTGACCGTACCGGTGCTGGTGTTATCGATCGGATTGACGACGAGATTCGAGCCGACCTGCTGGAACGTGACGCCCCCGCTCTGCGCGATCACCTGGCCCTGCGCACCGATGTGGAGCAACGGCGCGGCACCGGTGATCGTGACGTCGGCGCCGAACTCGATGGCGTTCGTGAGATTCGAGATGTTCGTCGTGTTGGTGGCACTGCCGCCATCGTGGATGTCGTCCTTGGACGTCTGCGCATCCGTGTCGATGGTGAAGACCTGCATGTTCGCCGCCACGGCGAGACTCCCCGCGACGATCTGCGAGCCGATAGAAACCAGGACACTGGCGCCGAAGTTCACCGAGTCATTGGCGTTCGCATTGGTATCGGCGCCAGCGGCATTCGAGGTGGCATGCGGATGCGCGGTGGAGGACGCGTCGACGTTGGAGGCGGTGAGGTTGACCTGGCCGGCGCCGGTGATGGTCGTGTCGCCCGCGACGAAGATCTGCGAGGAGAACGCGGTGGTCACATTCGCCGTGGAGGTCGAATCGTCGCCGAAGTCGGAGGCGCTGGACGTCGGATCGGCCAGGTTCGTCCGGCCGAACGTCGAGAGCGGGCCGGCGAGCAGGCTGACCGTGCCGCCGGAGACCGCCGCGCCCTGGTCGACGTTCACATCCGCGGTCGAAGTGGCCGTTGACGTGGAGGTCGCCGTGACGTTGGTCCCGAGCCCGCCGATGTCGGCGTCGGCCTTGGATTCGGTGATCGAGTCGGTCTCGGCCTGGACCGTCAGGGCGCCGAAGGCGGCGACAGTCGTATCAACTCCCACGGTCGCGGTGGCCGGGTTGCTCGCGGTGGCGGTGCTGCTGGTATTGGCGAAGAGCACGAGCCCCCCCGCACCCGCCGAGGTCTGGGCCAGGTTGTTCTCGTCGTCGCCGACCGCCTGGAGGGTGAAGTCCCCCTCGCTCGATCGGATCGCGTCGCCCGTCCCCAGCGTGGCCGAGCTGGGGTCGCTCACCGAGAGGGTGCTTGTGGGACGGCCATCGACGACGATCCCCCCCGACTTGTTGTCGATGTACGCCTTGGCCAGGGTCGTGGTGTTTTTCGCGGTGATCGAGACGTCGCCGGCGGCGGCGAGCGTCGAATCATCGCCGACCGAGGCGGTGACGGAGCTGTCATTGGTCGCCGACGCGCCGCTGCCGCTCCTCGCCACGGCGCCGCCGGTCACCGACTGGACCGAGGACTCGGTGGACTGGGTCGCCGACGCCGAAACGCTCAGGCTGCCGCCCGCGAGGATGGAGACGTTCGACCCGACCTCGGCATCAGTGGTGCTCGTGAGAGTGGCGGTGGTCGTCGAGTTGCTCACCGCGGCCAGGCCACCGATGTTGGTGCCGTCGATCGTCGCCTGGGTGGTCGCGTTCTCCAGCGTGGAGGAAATCGTCACATCGCCCGTGACGTCGATCGTCGTCTCGGGCTCACCGTCGCCGGTCGCCGTGCCGACGTACGCTTCGACGTCGGGCGTCACGTTCGCCGTCAGTCCGCTGGCCCCCACCGACCCGGCCAGCGCGATCCCCACCAGGCTGGACGACGGCTGCGCCGTGTCGGTGGCATTCGCCGTCACGGAGAGTCCGCCGGCCGTGATCGATGCCCCGTCGTCCACGTAAGCGTAGGTCTCGCCGCCGACGTTATCGGTGATCGTCACCGCCTGGATCGTGATCGCGCCGATCGCCAGGTCGTTGGCGACCACGGCGTCGGCCTCGGCCGTCGATTCGGCGTCGACCGTCACGTCGTTCCCGGCGGCATCGACGACCGACCCGGCGCCGACGTAGGCCAGGGTGTTCGGATCAGCGGTGGCCGAAGGGTTGGCGCCGGTGCCGGCGATCAGGCCGACGCCGACGACGGTGGTCGTCGCATCGGCCGTGGCCCCCGTCGAGTTGGCGACGATGCTCAGCCCGCCGGCGGCCGAGACGGTGGTCTTGCCGTCAACATCGGCCTCGACGGTCCCGCCGATCGTGGCGGTCGGCTGCATCACGCTCACGTCCGCCAAGCCTCCGGAGCCGCCGCCGGCCGTCGCATTGGCGGTCATCGTCGCGGTCGCGTGCACGTCCACGGCGCCGGTGGCGGTCAGGGCCCCCCCATCGACGTACGCCTCATCCGTCCCGCCGATCGTCGTGCTGGCCTCGGCCCCGGCCCCCGCCACGCCGATGCTGATCGACGCCGACGTCGCGATCGACGTGGCCGTCACACTCTCGGTGGACGTCGCGTCCACGTCGATGTCCCCCCCGTCGGCCGTCACCGTCGAGCCGTCGGCATGGGCCGAGACCGTATCGGTGATCGTGTTGCTCGACGTCGTGGCCCCGACCGCCGCGCCGTCGAGCCGACGGCCAGCGTCACGGCGACGATCTTGGCCGTGACCGTCGGGGTGTCCATGGCATTGACATCCACGCCTTGCGACGCCGTGACGATGCTCCCCCCGGTGATCGACGCCTCGATCGTATTCGTCACGCGATTGTCGGCCGAGGCCCCGCCGCCCGCGAAGCTCGAGCCGGCTGAGGCCGCGACCGCCGCGGCCACCGGCGTCGCGTTGATGGTCGCGTCCTCCGTGGCCTCGACGTTCACAGCCCCGTCGCCGTTCGCCGCATCCGAGGCGTCGGCCGTGACCGTCGCGTCGTCGATATTCGCCGTGACGGTATCATTGATGGTGTTCGTCGAGGTCACCGCACCGACCGAGACTCCACTGCTCACGACGCCGCCCGCCACCGAGACGGCGCCGGCGTCGGCGTTCGAGGTGATCGTCGGCTGGTCAGAGGTCGTGACCGTGACGTAGGCGGCGGACGTCGCTTCGGCGTCGGGGACGCCCAGCGTGTTCTCGATCAGGGACTCGATCGTCCTCCGGATGCTGTCGTCCGTCGTGGCCCCGGCGCCGGCGGCGGCGAGCGCGTTGGTGCCCCCGCTCACCGCCAGGGCGCCGGCGAACGCCAGGGCCTGGATCGTCCCCTGGGATGACGAGGAGACTTCGACCGGTCCCGATAGGGCCGTCACGCTCGAGGAGTCGATCGCGGCCTCGACCGTATCGCCGGCGGCCGCGCCGGACCGCCGATCTCGTTCGACGAGACGGACAACCCGACGCTGATGGCGGCACCGCCACCGATCCCGAAGCCGGCTCCCACCGCCACCCCGCCGGCGGTGGCGTCGATCGTCGCCCCGGCCGTCGCGGCCAACTGGACCGACCCGGCGGTCACTTCGCTACGGTCCTGGATCAGGGCCTCCACCGTGTTCGTAATCGTGTTACTCGAGGCCGACCCGGCGCCCGCGACCGAGACCCCGGCGCCGAGGGCCCCCGACACCGATCCCGCGATCCCGAACGTCAGCGCCTTGATCGTCCCCGTGGTCTGGGCGGTCAGATCCACCCCATTCGCGGCGCTGACGTTCGAATCGTCGATGATCGCCTTGATCGCGTTGGTGATCGTGTTGACGGCGGCCGCGGCCCCCAGGCTGATGCCCACCCCCACGCCCAGGCTCCCGCCGGCCAGTCCCAGCGCGACGCCCCCGGCGTCGGCCGTGATCGCCGCCCCATCGGTCGCCGTCAGCACGACCGAGCCGATACCGAGTGCCTGCACCACGCTGCCGGCGACGATCGACGCCTCGATCGTGTCGGTGATCGTGTTGCCCGAGCCGGCCCCGGCCCCCGTGACCCCAAACCCCGAGTACACCCCCACGCCGACCGCGACGCTGCCGGCGAACGTGTACGACCCGATCGCCGCGCCCGTCGAGGTCGCGGTCAGATCCACGTTGCCGGCCGCCACCACCGTCGAGGCCGAGACCTGCGCCGTGACCGCGTCGGTGATGCTGTTCGATGTCGCCGAGACGCCGACCGAGACCGACACACCCGTTTCCCCGAAGGCCAGCGCCAGCGCCGCCGCGCCCGCGCCCGCCGTGATCGTGGGCGAGTCGGTCGCCGCGACGTCCACGTCCCCGTTGTCGGCGGAGACACCGGACTCGTCCTCGATCTCGGCCGAGACCGTGTCCGTGATCGTGTTGCCCGAGCCCGAGCCGGCCCCGGCGAACGAGACGCCGGCCGCACTGCCGCCCGTGGCGGCCCCGGCCACGCCGAACGACAGGGCGAGGATCGTCGCCGACGACGACCCCGAGACGTCCACGGCCGACGCCGAGCCCACCGACGAATCGTCGATCAGCGCCGAGGCCGTATCGTTGACCGTATTGACCGCCACGCCGGCACCGATCGCGATCCCGACGCCCCCGTCGCCCAGGGTCAGGCCGAACGCCAGGGCCCCGGCGATCGCCTTGATCGACGACGAATCCATGGCCGTCACGGACACGCCGCCGCTGAGCGACGTGACCTCGCTATCCCCTCCAATCTCGGACTCGGCCGTGTTGCCGATCGTGTTGACCGAGACCGCTCCCGCCCCGGTGAAGCCCAGTCCGCCGTCGGTCCCCAACGAACCCGAGCCGGCGATCGTCACGCCCACGATGCTCGCGTCCGACTGGGCCGACACGACCACGCCCTGGATGTCATCCGCGTAGCTGCCGGTCCCGCTGACGATCGAGTCGTCGATCTCCGCCTGCACGCTGTTGGCAATATTGTTGTAAGCCGTCGAGAGGCCGACCGAGACCGCCAGCCCGTCATCGCCCAGCCCCAGCGAGACCGCGCCGGCTCCGGCGTCGATCTTCGAGCTATCGACGGCCGTCACGGTCACCGTCCCGCCGGCCTGGACGATCTTCCCGTTCGTCGCGTTGCTGTCCTCGATCGCGGCCAGGTCCGAGTCGCGGACGAAGTTGACCGACACCGAACCGGCCACGTCGATCGTCGCCCCGCCGGCCGCCCCCAGCGTGACCGCCACGATCTGCGACGTGACGGCCACCGGCACCGTGACCTGCGCCACGCCCAGGTCGACCGTGGTCTTGACCAGCGACTGCGTGCCCGTCCCCGTTGAAACGAGCGGGATCGCCGTGTTGTCGGTCGCGCTATAATCCATGGCATCGGCCAGCGAATCCGCCAGCTTGATCTGGGTCGAGTTGACGACGATGACGTAATACGTCTGGCCATCGAGCAGCGTCTGGGTGACATCCCCCTTGGCGTCCTTCGCGGTACCGACGGGCGTGCCGCCGTTGTCGTGGTAGACGAGGGCATCACCGGTCCGGAAGTCCTGCGGGCTGGCGAAGGTGATCGTGCCGGTCGATACGTCGACTCCGAACGCCGCGTTGAACGACTGGGTGTCGAGGTCCAGGCCCGCGGCCAGGTTGCCGGGGGGCGTGATCCCCGTCCCTACGGTGATGCTGCCGCCGGCCATCACCGTCGAGTCGTCGATGGTCGCGCTGATGTCGTTCGAGGTTGTGGGGGTTGCGGGAATGGGGTCGGCATGGGCCCATCGAACCCGCCACCCATGTAGTTGTAGGCGATCGCCGCCCCGACCGCCGCCGTACCCTCGGGTGCGACGCCCAGGCCGCCCGAGACGTCGATCAGCCTCGCCGATTCGGGCGCGGTCACGTAGACGCTTCCCGTGGCCATGACATACGAATCGTCGGAGATGTGCGCGTCGAGGGTGTCGTCGACCGAATTGACGGCCACCGAGCCGCCGATGGCGTATTCGTCGGACCCGGCCGCGCCGACGACCAGGGCGACCAGCAGCGGGTCGGACGTCGCCGAGACTCTCAGGTCCGAGGCGCCGCCATTCAGAGTGAGGTTCGAATTCTCCACCCGGGCCTGGATCGCCTCCTGGATCAGGTTGTAGCCGATCGCCACACCCGCCGCGGCGTCCCCGACCGTCCCGGCCACGCCGCCCGCCACGTAGACGATCGTGGCGTTGTCCGAAGCGGTCACGGCCGCATCGCCGCTCGCCGTGACCGTCGCTCCGGTCAGGTAAGCATCGATCGACCCATCGATCACGTTGACCGTGACCGAGCCCCCCGCGGTGAGCGAGTCATCGCCGAGCCCCGCCGCCGCGCCGATGTCCGCCCCGACGATCCGCGAGTCCGACTCGGCGTCGATCGTCAACGGGCCGGTGACCGTCGCCGTCGAGGTGTCCATCCCGGCCGAGGTCGTGTCGTGGATCTCGTTGTAACCGAAAGCGGCGCCGATCCCGTTGCCCATCCCCGCCGCGACGGCCCCGCCGATGGCGTCGATCAGATTATCGTCCTCCGCCTCGACCTCCAGTCCCGTCGTCCCGCCGACCCCGTTGAAGGTCGAGCCCTGGACGTACGCCTCGGCGGTCCGGAAGATGATGTTCACGCCGACCATCCCGGCGCCGTCGGCGTCGGCTTTCTCGCCGGTCGCGATCCCCGCGGCCCCGGCCAGCGAGTAGATCCCGGGGTCCGCCGTCGAGTCGGCGTCCGACGCGGAGACGGTCACCGTCCCGCCCGACGTGCCGAGGACGGAGCCCGAGATGTAGGCCGTCGTGGCCGTCGGCGCATTGTCCGTCCCGATCAGGTTCACGGCGATCGAGACGCCATATCCGCCGCTGCTCCCGTAGCCGAGGGCCCCGCCGACCGCCCAGATCTCGGCCGTGTCTTCGGCCGTCACCGACGCGGTACCGACCGTCGCCGACGCGGTACCGACCAGGTCGATCGTCGTGTCGGAGACATAAGCGGTCGTCGTCTGGAGCACGACGTTGACGGAGACATCCCCGGCGATGCCGCTGCCAGCCTCCGGCGAGGCGCCCGCCGCCGCCGTCAGCGAGACGATGATCCCCGAGCGGTCCGAGTCGATGTCGAGCGACGAGGACCGGAGCAGGCCGGCGCCTTCGAGATAGGCGTCGGTGCCGCCATTGAGCACGTCGCTGGCGAACGACCCGCCGATGCCCGCGTCGCTCTTCGCGTTGGTGACGAGGGCACCAGCCCCCGCGATCGAGATCAGGTCGGTCGGGTTGCTCGCCTCGATCGTCGTCGACCCGGTGACGGCGACGGTCCCCGACGGGATGTCGATGTACGCCTCCGTCGTGTCCACCACGACGTTCGCCACGGCATCACCCGCCAGACCGAAGCCGCTATTCGGCTGGACATTTTTCGCCAGGCCCGGCACGCCCGGCAGGTTGAAGATCGAGAAGCTTTGCTTCAGGTTCGTGGCGTTCTGGCCGTCGCTGTCGGCGTCGGCCCCGGTGGGCAATGAATTGCTGACGTACGCCCCCGAAAGGCCGATGGCGAGGATCGGGCCGGAGTTCTCCGCCTCGACCTGGAGGTTCCCGCCCATCTCAATGGCGGCCGTCGGCGTGGTGCCCGGCGGCACGACGGACGTGGGGCTGATCGAGGCCTCGGTGTCGCGACTCACCACGTTGATCGCGCTGGAGATGCCGGCCCCCGTCTGCCGACCCTCCACGACGTCGCCGCCGATGTTCAGCGCGAACGTGAAGTCGCTCGCGTTGACCGTCGCATCGCCGACGACGTCGAGGTCGGCGGTCGGGTCGACCTGGGCCGTGGTCGTGTCGCTGACCACGTCGATCGACGCCGCTCCCGACGCGGCGAAGACCGGGGCCTTGCTCCCCGATACCGCCATCAGGATCGCCTTCCCGTCGGTGGTGGCGTTGACGTCCAGGTCGTCGGCATGCACCTTCGCCCCGGCGTCGATCGTCGCCGTCGTCGTGTCGTCGTAGCCCGTCAGCAGCACCGACCCGCCCTCGCCGGTGGCCGTCCCGCTGGCGCCGAACGGGTTCTGCGTCAGGTCATAGCCGGAGTTGTACACGGGATTCACCAGCGGCGACAAATTGGCGAAGACGTTGATCAGCCCGGAGATGCTGGTCGTGGTGTAGTCGGTCTCGGCGTCGACCGTCACGTCCTGCTTGTCGGTGCTGCCCGGCGCGGGACGATATTCCGGATCCTGATTGACCAGGGCCCCCGCCCCGATCGTGGCCGTGGTCGTGTTGTCCATCCTCACCAGGTCCACCGAGCCCGCCACGGTGTTGCTGGTGCCGTAGCCGGCCGACTGGGCCCAGTTGGTGAACAGCCCGTTCTGCACGCCCAGGTTGCCGTTCATGTGGTCCATGAGCAGCTTGAACTCCGACGCGAACGCCGAACCGAGCGAAGCGTCGTTATAGTCCTGATAATCGATGAAGGTGTCGTCGTAGGGGATCGTCGTGGTCGAATCGACCGCGACGCCGTTCGTGCCGTTGACCACGGCACCGGCGTCGATCGAGGCGGTGGCCGTATTTTGGTAGATGCCCAGCGCCACCGCCACCGAGGCGACATTGTCCGTCGACTCCGGGTTGCCGTCCGCGTCGGTCTCGGGCTGATACAGGCTCGTGGCCGCCAGTGCCTGGTACGGGTCATTGATCGTCGCGTTGACGGTCACCTTGCCGCGCGCCTTGATGACGGCGGTGGACCCGACCTCGGCGTTCGCCGTGTTGTGGACGTCGGCGATCGCGATGCTCGCCGCCCCACCGATCTTGGACGGGAAGCCCGTCGTCATGAAGTTTTCCAAGGAGTCGAAGAGACCGGGCGACTTCACGAAGGTTTCGAGCCAGGTCCCAAACGTGGGGAGGATGGACTTGAGGAGATCGAGGGCGGAGTTGCCGAGCGGGACGGCATAACTCTTGCCGAGCTGCGACAGATTGCCGACGACGGGGTGCACGGCCGGCGTCCAGAAGTCGTCGCCGACCAGCGTGTCGTCGTCGACCTCGTCCGCTTCCTGCTCGGAATCGGCCGTGACCGAAACGTCCCCCGAGGCGAACGGCGCCCCCGAGGGCTCGGGCGCCGTCCCGTCGGCGGTCACCGTGCCGTTGACGTGCGTCTCGGCGTCCGTGTTCACGTAGGAGTAGACCAGCCCGGCCCCGAGGACGTCGGTGCCGCCGCCGCCCGACTCCGAGATGTCGATGTCTTTATCGTTGAGCGAGGAGAGCGCGACGTATCCGCCGGCGGAGATCCGCGCCCCGTGTCCACCGTGGTCGTCGCCGTCGAGTTGGCCTTGGCGACCGCGACCACGATATCCACCGGGGCATACGTGTCCAGGGGACCGAACTCGACCCCCGAAACCGACTGATTATTCGCGGTCGTGGTGGCGATCGTCACGTTCCCGCCCGCCTCGACGACCGAGCCGGACTCGGCCTCGATATTCGCCGTCGATGTGGTCAAGGAGAGGGCGATCAGGGCCTGACCACCGAGGCCGAAGAAGTTGGCATTCGATTCGGCGTCGCTCGTGATCGACACGTCCGTCGCCGCGTCGATGACCGCGCCGTCGGCGAGCGTCACGCCGGCGTCGGTCGTGTCGTTGGCGTAGCCGAAATCCGGCGGGTTCACGAATCCGGTGAGTACGTCGGTAAACTCATCCCAGACGCTCGGATCGGTCGAGGCGGCATCACCCGAATCGAACGAGACGGTGACCACGGACTTCACCTCGATCGTGACGGTGCCGCCCTGGATGGTGGCGTTGTTGACGTCCACTTCGCCGGACTCGTATCCCCCGAACTTGACCGACTCCGCGGCCTGTGCCTGCAACGTGATCGGCGCCGCCACCCCGCCGGAGCCGGCGTCCAGCATCGAGGGCGCCACGCCGTCCGCCTCGGTCCCGATGGTGATCGTGTACGCCTGGAAGTCCACCGATCCGGGTAAGCCGATAACCGGGGTGCCCGCGTCCCCCCCGTTCGTCGTCGAGACGGTCACACCGGTCGTGTCGCCGACGTCGATCGTCTGGCCGGTGACCGACAGGTCCCCGCCATTCGTCGCGACGTCCCCATCGATCGAGACCGTGCCGCCGCCGTCGATCGAGAGGTCCCGGCCGTTGAGGGCGAGGCCCGCCTGGATCGAGACGGCGCCGCCGGCGTCCATCGACAACTGGCCCCCGCCCGCCGAGGCATCGACCGACCCGATGACGTCGATCGTCGAGCCATTGACCAGGATATTCCCGCCCTGCGACGCGAAGTTCCCCGACAGGCTGACCGTGTCGGCCCCGGTCGGGACCTCCCCGGCGACAGTGTAGATCGTGTAGCCGAACAGGAGGTCCCCGCCGCCCGCCGTGAAGTCGCCCGAGACGGAGAGGTCCTGCTGGCCCGAGCCGATGGCGAGATCCCCATCCGGGACCGTCAAGTCCCCCGTCACCGCGAGGCTGCCGTCCCCCTCGATCGCCAGGTTCCCCGAACTGCCCGTGAACCCATCGAAATGCAATGAGCCCGTCAGGCCCGCGATGTCGATCTCGGTCACGGGACCGACCGACACCTGGAACGTGGCCCCGCTCCCATCGACGAAGTCGGGCGTATAGGCCTGGCCGTCCAGATGGTATTCGATCTGCCCGCCCTGATCGGTCTCGAGGGAGAGGTTGGCCGTGGCCGTGTCCCCCGAGTTGTCGGGGACGACGGTCAGCGCGAGCGTCGTCCCGCTGAGATCCGCCACGACATGCGACAGGACCAGGCGATCCTCCAGCACTTCCAGCGCCAGGGGGCGTTGCCGGCGGCGGGCCGAGAGGCGAGCGCGTTCGGGCGGCGGACTTCGTAACCTTCGTCTCGGGCCTTCGTCGGGGCGAGCTCATGGTAGGCATCCTTGGTTTCACGTCATCGAAAAAGGCCGAGCGGTACACTCAGCTAAGAGATCGGGGCGGACACGTTCTTCGAAAGAAACATGCCCGCCGCCGGCCGGATCGACGTAAGCCGTTCCGGGATCAGCGGATCGAAATCTACTCGCGACGCCATGCTCTAACATTACAATTCGTTCGGAGGAACGGCCTTGCCCCCCCCCTCGGGATCTCTGGTATGGTGGAAATCTCGGGGCCCGGTCGAGTTCGGTCCGGGTGCGGTTGACGAGGCGAGGTTGTGAATGCGCGATGACCACACGGCCGCCCTCCAGGGCCTGATCGACCGGATGCGGCAAGGCGACGAGTCGGCGCGGAAAGAGTTGATTGCTCGCGCGTACGAGCGACTGCGTCACCTTTCCGCGGTCATCCTCCGCAAGAGTTTTCCGCGGATGAAAGAAGCCCCGACGCTCCTACAGACGACCGATATCGCCAATGAATCCGCCTACCGGCTTTACCAGGCGCTAGGAGAGATCCAGCCGCGCACCGTCAACGACTTCTTCCGCCTCGCCGCCCAGCGAATCCGCTGGCTGCTGCTCGACCTTGCCAAGCAGACCGATCGCAAGGGGGGCGCGTTTCCCCCGATCCGACGCCCGGCGGAGATCCCGAGGATCCGGGGCGGACCGACCCGCCCGCCGGCCTGGTCGAGCTCTATCAGCAGATCGAGCTGCTGCCGGAGAACGAACGTGACGTCGTGGACCTGCTCTATTTCCACGGATTGAGCCAGTCGGAGGCGGCCGCCCACCTCGGCGTGACCGAGCGGACCGTCCGTCGCTACTGGGCGACCGCCCGGCTCCGGATGTACGAGGCGCTGAAGGAGACCCTGCCGCGGGCGGCGGGGATGATGACCATCGAATGACGTCGCCGCGGGGCCCGTCGCGATCGATGCCGCAGCGCAGGCACCGACGCGCCGACCTCGGACGCGACCGGCGTCGCCGCGGGGGGCTGCATGGGGATCGACGAGCGGCTGGTCGAGCTCATCATCGAGGCGGAGGAGCGGCTCAAGCTCGGGCAGGCCCTCACCCCCGAGGACCTCTGTCCGGAGAGCCCGGAGCTCTGGCAGACGCTCCGCGGCCTGATGGACGACCTCGGCCGGGTCAATGATATCCTGGCCCTCACCTCGGCCCTCGACGAATCCTCCAATCTCCCCTCGACCGGATCCTCCGGCCCGTCCGACCGGCCGGACCCCACCCGCCCGCGGATACCCGGCTTCGACGTGGTCGCCGAGATCGGGCGGGGCGGTATGGGCGTCGTCTACGAAGCGATCGAGAAATCCCTGGGTCGACACGTGGCGCTGAAGGTCATGCGGCACCACGGCAATTCGTCGCGGTTCCGCCGCGAGGCCAAGGCCGCCGGCCGCCTGCATCACACCAACATCGTCCCGGTCTTCGGCGTCGGCGAGGACCAGGGCTACCACTATTACGTGATGCAGTTCATCGACGGCCGAGGGCTCGACGCGCTGATCCCCGACCACCGCCGCGCGACCGAGGGACCGGGGCAGGGGCGCCGCCATCGGCGGCGATCCCCGACCACCGCGAGGCGGCCCGGATCGGAGTCCAGGCCGCCGAGGCGCTGGCCTACGCCCACTCGCAGGGCATCGTCCACCGCGACGTCAAGCCGTCGAACATCCTCCTCGACGGCCAGGGGACGGTCTGGATCACCGACTTCGGCCTGGCCCAGGACACCTTCGACACCGAGACGTTGACGCACACCGGCGACGTGCTCGGCACGCTGCGGTACGTCGCGCCGGAGCGGATCAACGGGCATGGCGACGCCCGCGGCGACATCTACAGCCTGGGCCTGACCCTCTACGAATGGCTCGTCGGCCGGCCGGCGTTCGACGAGCTGGACCGCGCCCGGCTGCTCCACCAGGTCCTGCACCACGACCCGCCCCGTCCCCGCCGACTCGACCCGACGATCCCCCGCGACCTGGAGACGATCGTCCTCAAGGCGATGGCCCGCGACCTCGCCCACCGCTACGCGACGGCCGCCGAGATGGCCGACGACCTCCGGCGGTTCCTCGAGGATCGCCCGATCCGCGCCCGATGCGCCGGAGCCTGGGAGCGCGGCGCCCGATGGTGCCGGGCAACCCCATCGTCGCCGGCCTGCTCGCCTCGCTGATCGCGGTGTTCCTCGGCGGCTTCGCCGCGGTGTCCGTCTTCTGGCACCAGGCCAACACCGAGGCGATCCGCGCCAACATCGAGGCCCACCGCGCCAGCCAGACCGCGCAATCCGAGGCCGAGCGCGGGCGGCCGAGTCGGCCCTGCGCGTCCGGGCCCAGTCCGAGGTCGCCGCGCTCAACTTCGAGCGCGGCCTGGATCTGGCCCGGCGCGGCGACGGCGACCTCGGGATGCTCTGGATGGCCGAGTCGCTGCGCCAGGCGCCGCCCGAGCGTCCCGCTTTCTCGCGGTTGGTCCGCGCCAATCTCGAAGCGAGCGAGGCCCGGGCGCCCCGGCTCCGCGCGATCCTCGACCCGGGAGGACTCGTCGGCATGGCCGTCTTCAGCCCCGACGGCCGCCGGATCGTGACCGTCAGCGAAGATCGGACGGCGCGATGCTGGGACCCGGCGACCGGCGCCGCGGTCGGCCCGCCCATGCTCCACGAGGAGAGGGTCCTCTGCGTCGCCTTCTCGTCCGACGGCCGGCGGATCGTCACGGGCGACTTCCGCGGCATTGTCCAGATCTGGGACGTCGCGACCTGCCGGCACGACGGCCCGACCTTCGACCTCGGCATGCCGGTCTGGTCCGTGGTCTTCTCGCCGGACGGCCGGCTCCTCCGGACCTACAGCCGCGATCGCCAGGTGCGGATCTGGGACGTCTCGACCGGGCGGCCGGTCGCGTCGCCGCTGCCGGCCGGCCCCTGCCGGGAATGCGTGTTCTCGCCCGACGGCCGGCTCGTCCTGACCTGCGGCATGGACGGTCGGGCCCGGCTCTGGGAGGCCGCCACCGGGCGGCCCGACGGCCCGGAGATCCGCCACGAGACGATCGCGACGGCCAAGTTCTCCCCCGACGGCACCATGATCGCGACCGGCGGGGACGACGGCTCGGCCCATCTCTGGGACGCCACCACGCGCCGGCCGCTCCTGGCCCTGCCGCGACAGGGCGGCGCCATGATCGGGGCGGTCTTCTCGCCCGACGGCCGGCGAGTCGCCTTCCGCATCCCGGACGGCGTCGCGACCATCTGGGATACGGCGTCCGGTCGCCTCGTCGGCGCACCCGTCCGCGCCGACGGGATCTACGGGGATGCCGCCTTCTCGCCCGACGGCCGGTCGATCTTGACCTGCACCTCCGGCAACTCCGCCCGCCTCTGGGACGTGGCGACCGGCCGACCGATCGGGTCGCCCATGCGCCATCGGCTCGCCCTGCGCCTCGCGCACTTCTCCCCGGACGGCTCGGTCGTCCTGACGGTCGGCACGGACAGCTCCGCCAGGATCTGGGAGGTCGGCCCGTGCGAGGCCGGCCAGCCGGTGGACGCGCCCGATGGCGCCACGAGGCCGGCCACCGCCGCAGCCGGGCGGACCATCGATTTCGGTGCCTCGATCTTCAGCCCCGATGGCTCCCACGCCCTGCTCCTCGGCGACCGCGGGTCGTGCCGCCTCGTCGCGACCGATTCCGGCCAGCCGGTCGGGATGCCGATTCGACTGCGATGGCCGAACATCCAGGGGGCGGCCTTCTCGCCCGACGGTCGCCGCGTGACGATCGCCGCCCATGACGACAGTTTCGGTGCCGGGGGCAGCACCCACGGTACTTGCCGGATCTGGGACGTGGCGACCGGCCGGCCGGCCTCTCCCCAGCTCCCGCACATCAACTGGGTCGGGGCCATCGCCTACCGGCCCGACGGCAAGCTCCTGGCCACGGGCGATTACACCGGGATCGTCCACCTCTGGGACGCCGACACCGGTTCACCGGCCGGTCCCCCGATCTTGGCGAATTCGATCGTCACCAGCCTGGCCTTCTCGCCCGACGGCCGGACGCTGGCAGTGGGCACGGCCGAGCCCGCCGTCCATTGTTTCCTCTGGGATCTGGCCGCCAATGATCGCCGCGCCGCCCCGATTCGCTTCCGGTCCTCGGTCCGCGAGCTGGCCTTCAGCCCGGACGGCGCCCGCCTGGCCGCCGGGTCGTTCGATTCCACGGCCCGATTGATCGACGTCGCCACCGGCCAGGCCGTCGGCGAGCCGCTCCAGCAGCGGGGCCAGGTGGACCGTTTGACCTTCAGTCCCGACGGCCGATACCTGCTGATCACCGGGTTCAGCCAGGGCTCGGCGCGGGTCTGGGACGTCGGAACGGGCCGGCCGGTCACGCCGGCGATCGCCGACGGCACCCCGCTCGGCGACGCGGGCGCCTTCGGCCCCGACAGCTCGACGTTCGCCGTCGGCTGCGAGGACGGATCGGCGCGACTCTGGGACGTGGCGACCGGACGGCCCGCCGCCCCGCCCCTGATGCTTCGCGGGCGGGGAATCGGAGTCGCCTTCCGCCCGGACGGCCGGTCCCTCGTCGCCGCGGGCGGCAGCGGCACCGTCCGATCCTGGGCCCTCGCCCCGGGGCGGTCGGACGAGCCGGTCGAACGGCTGGCCGACCGCGTCCGGGCGCGGATGGGCGTCGAGCTGGACTCCACGCGGGAGATCGCCGTCCTCGACGCCAGGGCCTGGCGAGACCTTCGGTCGAAGGTTGACGGGCCGTCGGTCTCGGCCGGCCGCCCCGATGACGCGGACCCGTCGCGTCATGAAGCCTGGGCTCGCGACGCCGAGGCGCTCCGCGACGGCTACGCGGTGCGCCGGCACATCGACCCATTGATCGCCGCCTGGCCCAGCGATGGGCTGCTACACGTCCGACGGGCCCGGGCGTGGCTGTGGTCGGGCGACGCCCGGTCGGCGGCGGCCGACCTGGACCGCGCCCTCTCGCTGGGCCCGCGCGACCGCATCCTCGACTGGATGGCGCAAGCGGCCGACGACTTCCTCATCAACGAACGCCCGGAGCACGCCCTCCGCCTGCTCGACCGGGCCGTCGCGGCCCGTCCCGGCGACTGGTTCGGCTACGCGCTCCGCGCCGAGGCCCTCGCCGGCCTGGGCCGACCGGCCGACGCCGAGGCCGACGTGGCTCGCGCCGTCACACTCGGCGCCGACATCCCGTTCCTGATCCGCCTGGCGGCCGAGCGGAGCCGGGCCGGCGAATGGGCCGAGGCCGCGTCGCTCTACGACCGGGCCATCGCGATGGGCCCGGTCCCGTTCGAGGCCTGGCCGGAGGCCGCCACTGCGCACCTGGAGATCGGCGATGAGCCGGGATATCGCCGCGTCTGCGCGATCCTACGCGACCGCCATCCCGCCGAGATCCGCGAGCGGCTCGTCGCCGCCGAGCTGGCCCGCATCTGCGTCCTGGGACCTGGTGGCACCGGCGACGACGCCAAGGCCGTGGGCTGGATCGGGTCCGTGGCCACGGACCCGTCCTCACGACTCTACCGCCGCGCCTTGCGGCGTTCGTTCATCCTGAGGTTCGGCGAGGTCCTCTTCCGATCGGGCCGATACCCCGAGGCCATCGAGCGGATCGAGGAGGGGATCGCCGTCGGCGGTGGCATCGCCGAATCCGATGACTTGGCGTTCCTGGCGATGGCCCGATTCCAGGCCGGAGACCGCGTCAAGGCCCGCACGATCCTGGCGGAGCCCTGGGCCGACGGGCTCACCGGGCCCTCGTCCGAAGCCTGGTGGGCCGAACGAGCGAGCCGCCTGCTCCGCCGCGAGGCCGAGCGGCTCATCCTCGATCCGCCCTTCCCGGCCGATCCGTTCGCGCCCTGTTCGGGGCCATGATCGTCGGATGCCGCCCCCGGAACTCCAACTCGCATAAGACGCCGATTATCGCGGAGGGAAATGAACTCGCAGTTCCGGGCCCTCGACGCCATGTCCCCGCCATCCAGCTCCAGCTCATCGAGGTCCTGGGCCTCTTCGCCGGCTTGAATATCCTCGCCCAAGGCGACCTTCGCCACCGACTATTCGTACCGCGCTCTCCGAGAGGATGAGTGGCAGTTGCTCGCCGGATTGGTCTCCCGACTCTTGCCGCGGCCGGATCCCCAGTCGGAAGCCTTCAGCCTGGACTTCCACTCCTCCGTCCAAATCGTATACCAACGAAACGTAAAGCGCTCTAAGTAGGTCGCAGGAAGTTCTTTGACAAGCAGACCCTCATCTGGGCCTTCGCCGAGACCAAGAAGCCGAAAAATACGGGGAATCTTGAGGTCAGTGCCTTGGATCCACTCTCGGTCCGCTCATCTGAGTATAGCTAGCCTGGATTCCCATGGAGGGGAAACCGGCTAACAAATCGGCTTGAAACTGATCGGGATTCCCTCTAAAATCCAGGTATTCCCTCGCTGGCATCGTTATCGGCGCCCAAGAACTATAGATACCCATGCCACAAGGCTAACCCGAATAATCACCAAGTGCGTATGCGATGCTTGAATGGCTTTTCTCCCTGAAATCCCGGGGTTTCCTCTATTTCTAACACGCATCGGCAATCGCACTCGCGCCTTGCTGGCACCGTGGCAACATGGACCATAATTCCAGTGACCGCCTAACACTGGCCCATCGCTTCTTGGAGCCTTCCAACTCCACCCATCGTCAATACGAGGCCCTCCGAGCCTTCTTCGTTGACCGCCTACCATCGGCTGAGGTCGCCGCTCGCTCTGGCTACACGCCGGGGAGCTTCCGCGTCCTCGTCCACCAGTTCCGCAACCAGCCCGACCGCGATTTCTTCGCACCACCTGCACGCCAGGGGAGGCCACCCGGCAAGCAGAAACGGCTGCGGCAACAGGTAATCGCCCTGCGCAAGCAGAACCTCTCTGTCCATGATATCAGCCGCGCCTTGGCCGGCGACGGAGAGCCGCTCAGTCCGGCGGCGGTCGCCGCGATCCTCAAGGACGAGGGCTTCGCCAAGCTGCCGCGACGCGCCGACGACGAACGGCCCGACCAGACCCGCCCTGTCATCGCCGACATGGCCGACGTCCGCTGCCTTGACCTGTCGCCGCGCCACCTCCGCACCAAGTTCGGCGGCCTGTTCCTCTTCCTCCCCTGGCTGGTCGACGCCCGGTTGGACTCCCTCCTGGCGCGGTCGGGTCTCCCCGGCTCGAAGATGGTCCCGGCGGCCTGCGCCTTCCGGTCGCTCCTGGCCCTGAAGCTCTTCGGCAATGCGCGCCATTCCCATGTCATGAGCTCGGTGCTCGATGAGGGCCTGGCCCTCTTCGCCGGCTTGAATGTGATCCCCAAGCGGTCGTTCTTGACCGAATACAGTAGCCGGGTCCCGCCGGCCTGCTATCCCCCGTTGATGCGCCACTGGTCCGACACCGTCGGTCGCCTGGGGTTGAGATGGGGGGCATCGTTCGACCTGGACTTCCACACCATCCCCTTCCATGGCGAGGATGCGCTGGTCGAGAAGCACTACGTCTCCAAGCGGAGCCGCAGCCAGAAGGGAGTCCTGGCCTTCCTGGCCCAGGACGCCCAGACCCGCGTCTTCTGCTACGCCAACGCCGAGTTGCGCAAGGACCAGCGGGATGACGAGGTCCTTCGGTTCGTCGCGTTCTGGAAGCGACGGACCGGACGGTTGCCCGAGGAGCTGATCTTCGACTGCACATTGACGACCTACGCCAAGCTCAACGAGCTGAACCGGATGGGAATCCCCTTCATCACGTTGCGGAGGCGCAGCCCGAAGCGGCTCGCGGAGATCGCGCGGGCCCCGATCTCGGCATGGCGGCGGGTCGAGTTGGAAAATGTCGCGCGTGCCTACCGGACGCCGCGGGTGCTGGACCGCCAGGTCACATTGACGGACTACGATGGTCCGATCCGCCAGTTGACCATCGCCGAGTTGGGTCACGAAGGACCGACGTTGCTCTTGACCAACCAGTTGACCCGCTCGGCGTCGCACCTGATCGGCCGCTACGCCCGGCGGATGGTGATCGAGAACAACATCGCCGACGGGATCGATTTCTTCCACATGGACGCCCTGAGCTCGGCGGTGGCGCTGAAGGTTGACTGCGACCTGCAATTGACCCTGATGGCCAGCAGCCTGTACCGGTTGCTCGCGGTCCGCGTCGGCCGGGGTTACGAGGCGGCCGAGTCGCGGCACCTGTTCCGTGACTTCGTGGATGCCACGGCGGGGATCACGCTCAACGAGAGTGAGGTGGTGGTCCGGTACCAGAGGCGGGCGCACAATCCGCTGCTGATCGCCGCGGGGTTCGACCAGACCGATGTGGCCGTCCCCTGGCTCGAGGGCAAGCGACTGCGGCTGGTATTCGGATGACGTCATGCTGGCACCCGAGCCGAGCGTGGTGTAAAGTTGAGAACTAACGTCGAAACGAAGTATCGCATCGTTATGCGGCCGGCCGATTTGTTAGCCGGTTTCCCCTCCATGGGAATCCAGGCTAGGCATCCGTTTATTGAGAGCCGCCTCCGTTTTCCCCCTGTTTCCAAGGCTCTGGGCGTCGTAATCATGGGGAACTATCCCGGGGAGAAATTAACATAAATAAATTCTTGTATTTTTTCATCAAAGATCTCACCAGAAGTGGCCCGACAGTATACCGCTTTTCTGCAAGCGATCATGGGGGCTCAGGTCGATCAGGTACTGACACGCCGCCTGCGCCGAAACGTCGATCGACTGCGTCGCCCGGTCGCCCAGGGCCTCGCGCTTCGTGTGTCGCCAGAGGTGGTCCATCGCATTCAATTCCGAGGTCGCTTGCGGGAGTAACCGGGTCTCGATCTTCAGGTCCTCCCGGGGCCAGGCCCGAGCCGATTTATGTTGAGTCGCACGATCCTCGAAGACCACGAGGTTCCAACCACGCCAATGGGCACGGATCAACCGGAGGAACGCCTCATGCGAATCCCGCGTCCAGTCGTCGGTGATCAGCAGCGCCAGATCGCCGCTGCGAATATTAATCGCCCCGTGGAGCACTCGCTTGGCGTGCGACCCACTGATCGGCACCCGCACCTGCTCACCGATGAGGCCGTAGCAGTTGTACAGAGGGGGCGTCTCCGTGACGATCGTCTCGTCCAGCATCAAGATCACGCCCCGCTGCAAGTCATATCCGGCGTCATCGAGGGTGAGGAAGAGCCTGTCTCCTGGGCTCATTTCCGAGCAGGGTTTCGGCTTCGACTCGGAACACCTGGTTCTCTTCGATATCCAGTCCGACAAGGCGGGACTCGTCATGAAGGCCGCAGGCTTGTTCCAGGCAGGACTTCGCCTTGTCGGTGTCGCCGAGATGGAACTGGCACATCGCCAGGAAGTAGAGGTCAACCGGGACGAACTTGCGTGACGTGGTCGCGAGGCTCGTCTCGAGTTCCAACACCGCCTCGCGGTATCGGCCCAGGCGGTAGAGCGCGACGCCGAGCGTATTCCTCTCGCCTCGAGTTGTCGTCAGCAGGTCCGGCGGCCCGACCCGGAACGAATTCGGGTCATCGGGGCCCGTGTCTACCGGCCACCGGGTCAATCCGGTCCGGCCCATCGTCACGAGGTCCGCCGAGGGCTCGAACAGGAGCGACACGGTCGTGCCGATCGGCAGCGAGCCGACGGAGACGTCTCGATCGATGTCCCAGAAACCGACTCCGCTCGACATGCCGACGGCGAGCAGCCGCCCGTTCGGGTGGATCGCCGAACTCGAGGCATGATCTCGTCGCCGCACCGGCGAGCGTACCAGCGATCGGTATTCTCGTCCGTCGGCGAACTGGAACAGGACGGGGGCGCCGTTCGGGGCCTGCGCGGCGAATTGCAATCCGTCCCGGCGGAAATCCATCGTGCCTCCCGCCGACGAGAGAGCAAGGAGCATCTCACCCGTCCGGGGGCGCCAGATCCGCAACTTCGCATCCCAGCCGTTGCTGGCGAGCAGGGAACCCGCCGGCCGGAAGGTGGTGCCGATCCCCATGGACGTGTGGTCGGCGAGGACTCCGGTCTGCCGACCGGTCTCGGCATCGTAGAGATAGATCCGCGTATCCTTGCAGGCCGCGGCCAGGGTCGAGGCGTCGGGGTCCCAGGCGAGGGTGCAACCCGCGGGCGGGGTGATCTCGCGGATGACCTTGCCCGACGGGACGGCACAAATCTTGATCTTCGGCGGATCGGAGCCGAGGCTCACGGCGAGCTTGTGATCGTCCGGACTGAAGGCGAGATCCTTCGCTGCACCGACATCCCATCGCGCCCCCGCCAGGCCCGAGGCCAGGTCGTGGAAGACCAGAGAGCCATCGGTCTGCGTGACGGCGATCCCCAGGCTATCGGGCGCGAATCGCGCCGCGCTCACCATGGCCGGGCCATTGCCCGTGAGGACCGGCTCGCCGCGAGCCAGCCGCCAGACCTTGAGCTTTCGACTCGAGCCGAGCCGATAGCTGACCACGAGGTGGCGCTCGTCGGGGCTGAAGGCCAGGATGAAACAGTCGCGGAGCGGGCCGGGCGATGGCAGCCGACGGACCTCGCGGTCGTCGGCGACTCGCCGGACGCTCACGGCGCCGTCCCAGTCGAGGCCGGCATAGTGCTCCAGGTTTGGGTCGAAGGCCAGGCGGATGCCGCGGAAAACCTCGGATGAGCGATGGATCTCGTCCAGGTCCGGCAGGGCCATGCAGGCGATGGCCTCGTCGCGCAGCTCGGGCGTGCGGCGGATCTTCGTCGCCTCGGTGAAGGCGCGGAGGGCCGCGAACCGCTGGTCGGGGCGGCGGCCGAACCGACTGGCCCGCGCCTGCGCCACGTACGACGTGAAGAGCTTCTCGCGACCGTCGATCTCGGCGGCATGGGCGCGCTCGAACAGGTGTCGGTACCGCGTCGCCGTGACCGAGTAATGGCCGGCGATGAATGTCAAGAGGGCCACGACCGAGGTCAGCAGCGCCGCGACGACCGGGTTGCGGCGGCACCACGACTCGTCCGCTCCAGCGAGGTGCTTCGCCGCGCCAGGATCGTCCGGTTTTCGAGGAAACGCCGGAGGTCGTCGCCCAGGGCCTGGGCCGAGGCCTATCGGGCCGACGGCTCCTTGGCCATCGCCTTCAGGACGATCGTCTCCAGGTCACGGGGGATCAGGCGGTCGATGTGGCGGGGCGATGTCGGGGCGCCTTGCAGGATTTGGTGGATCAGGGCGGACTGCTGACCGTCATCGAAGGCCGGTCGGAGCGTCAGCAGTTCGTAGGGTGAGATGCCCAGGCCGTAGACATCGCTCCAGCGGTCGGAGCGGCCGTCGGACCGGCCGAGCCGTCAGTTCGACCGAGATCGTTTGCGGCCTGGCCCTACCCGGACGCACCTCGCGTCGCGCGTCGCGCACCTTCGTGCCCAGGTGCTTGCGATGTAGCGCCATCAGCTTCATGCCGGTAATGTGGCGGAGCCACTGGAAGAAGGGGATCTTCGGATCGCTCATGTAGGCCGGCATCGACCGGACGGCCTCGCGGTAGGATTCCTGGAGGACATCCGACGGGTTCACCCGACTGTGGAGGCGGCGGTCGAGGCGCTGCTCCACCATCCGGTGCAGGCGGTCCCAGTGTTCCATGAACAGGCGGCCCAGGGGCTGCTGCTCGTCCGGTGCGGCACCGTCCAGGGGGTGCCCCGGCGGAGCATCGCATTCGGGATCGATTTGTGGAGTCACAGGGAGGGTCATCGCGCGCCGGGGCGATCCATACTCAGAAAATCTCCGAATCTCTTCCATTTCACCGAGATCGGCGCGAACACGATAGACCGGTGCGGTTTTCCCCGGATTAGCTGTTGACGCTTCAACCACGTGCTCATGCATGACGCGGGCAGACACGGACCGCATCTCCCCGGCCGTAACCCTGAAGCCCTCCAGGACTTCGAGAAGAGAAACCTCCAAGAGCGTTGAAATATTTTCATCCGGGCGTGGATCCGAGAGCCTGGCGCGCAATTCCAAGGGTACATGACCGTCGAATGCCGAATGGCCCGATACGACGGCGCCAGGATCCACGCAAGATGCGAGGGAGGCAGGAGACGGATCGCCCGGCCGATCTGATCCCGTCGGGGAGCGGGGAGCACCCTTGCCGTTGGGGGCATCGCCCCGGCGAATCGATATTTATAAACGAACATAATTTAATTAGGCGGCCAGAATCAGCATCTCGTCCGGCCCGTGGCCCCGATTGGGGACCGCATATCATCCGCGGGTCGGCACACTCGTGAATCATCCGGAGTGACACCGTGAAAGGACCAGCTCGCAGGCCCGCGCGACATCCCGCTCGACGGCGACGTCCAGGGAGACGGGCAATTCGGATTCACCAGTTTGGATTTTACCGACGGCACGCTCTGGGGCGAGGCCCGGGACCGTACCCGCGCAAGTCTGGCCTGAGCCGCGCGGGAGCTGTTGCGAATTGATGCCATCGATCCACTTTCGCTCTCCGAAAGCCGCACCATGAAACCTCTTTCGCTCTCCGAAAGCCGCACCATGAAACCTCTCCGCCGAAGGCCGGCCCGTCGCTCGAACTCGACCCTCGGCTGCGAATTGCTGGAGGATCGCACCCTCCTGACGGTAACACTCACGGGCATCCCCGACTACCAGGCGGAGGGCCCGGGGCCGATCGCCGGTAGCGACTACTCCAGCGTCTCGAACAGCGGCGTTGGCGGGAGCGAGGTCGAGGGAGCGATCGACGCGATCGCGATCGACCCGAACGACAGCTCTCGGGGGTTCATCGGGTCGGTCAACGGCGGCGTCTGGCGGACCGACGACCTCAACGCGGTCAACCAAGGCGGCCACGTCGAGTGGTCGCCGCTGACCGACCAGTTCCCAAGCCTCTCGATCAACTCTCTCGCCTTCTTGCCCGGCAGCAGCGACGTCCTCTACGCGGGGATCGGCGACAACAGCAGCTACAGCGGCGACGGTGGCGCCTTGACGGGCGTCCTCCGGACCATCGACGGCGGCGATACCTGGCAGGAGCTGGGGAAGCAGGAATTCTCGACGGTTGTCAACCCCGACAAGACGACAATGAAGCCCGGCGGGCTCGCCGGCGCGAACGTCCGGCAGATCGTGCCCACCGGCTTCAATCTCGACGGCACGCTGGACACCCAGATCGTCCTGGCGGGCACCGACCAGGGCGTCTTCCTGAGCGAGGACGGCGGCCAGACATGGACCGACGAGTCCGACCGGCCGAACAACGGCCCGGCGGGGTCCGCCGTCCCGGGCTTGCCGCCTAAGTCTGGAGTCACCAGCCTTGTCCTCTCGCAGAGCGTCGTTGGCAACGGCGAGGTCCTCTATGCCGCCGTCCCCGGCCAGGGGGTCTTCAGCGCGACCCTCGCGACCACCAGCCCGGGCCCGCACGGCAGCACGCTCTACGCGCTCCAGTTGCCGCTCCACTGGACGGCCGACAACAACGGCGCCTTCAACGGCTTCGCCAGCGGCCAGCCGGGCATGAACAACGTCAACCAGCCGACCAACGTCAATCAGTCGACCAGGATCGACCTGGCCGTCCACGACGGCACCGACGGCGACGAGGTCTACGCGGCGCTGGTGCAGGCGGACCCCTTGCAGAAGGGGCAAAACAACCACTTCTACGGCATCTTCCGGTCCGTCAACCAGGGGTCCACCTGGCAGTGGATGGGCGTCCCGAGCGATCAGGACGGCCCGATCGACCCAGGCGGCCAGATGAACACCCAGGGGGCGATCGTCGCCGACCCCAACTCCGAGGACGTCCTCTACATCGGCGGCGACAGTAAGGGCGGGTCCAACCCGCCCGACGGCAACCTATTCCAGGGATACTACAATGCCGGCCTCAACCAGACGTTCTGGGAGCCGATCACCGGCTACCACGACGGCCCGGTGAACGGCTACCCGCACGCCGACACGCGGACCCTGGTCGTCGCCGCCGGCAACCTCTTCGACGGCTGCGACGGCGGCATCTACCGGTTCACCGGGGCCGGGCAATTCGGCGCGACGTCCCACGACTGGACCTCGCTCAACGGCAACATGTTTATCAATGAGGTATTCTCGGTCGCCTATGACAACCAAGCCGACGTCATCTACGCCGGCTCCCAGGACAACGGCACCAACTATCAACCGAGCGACGACCAGTTGCAGTGGAACCAGGTCGGCGGCGGCGACGGCGGCTACGTGGCCGCGAAGGAGATCGACGGGTCAGTGAACATCTGGTACGAGGCCGACTTCAGCAGTGGCGCGGACGGGGGGGCTCACTTCTACCAGGACGACGGCGACGAGACCATCCCGCGCTACTGGGACGTCAACGGCGTGTCCGGCCCGAACTCCCTGGCGAACGTCGAAGGGGCGGCCGGCCTTCCGTTCATCGCCCCGATCCGGGTCAACGGGGCCGGCGCCGACAGCGAGCGGCTCATCCTCGCTACGAACTCGAACCTCTACGAGTCGTTCGACGGGGGCGCCACCGCGAACAAGCTGACGACCATCCCGGCGGGCGGGAACCTCGGCGCCGGGGATCATACGGCCCTCTATTACGGCGGCCGGATCGGCACGCAGGAGAACCCCGACTACATCCTCGACGGCGTCGGCTCCACCCTCTGGGTCCGCCTCGCGGCGAACCAGCCGCTCTTCAAATCCGCGGGCTATCACGGCGCCACGATCCAGGCCATCATCGCCGACCGCTACAACTGGAAGTCGGTCTACGTCGCCGACAGCAACGGCGACGTCTGGTGGACGCCCGACATCACCGAGCCCACCGACTTCGTCTCCTTGACCTACAATCTCAAGGGCCTCACCAGCGACCCCCGCTCCATCGAGCAGGTCCAGGCCGAGGACGGCCAGCAGTACCTCCTGATCGGCGGCGGCAAGCCGGCCATGACCGCCGCGGGCGTCCCCGCCCCCGGGGCGTCGAGCGGCGGGATCTACGAGCTCCTGACGATCGCCGGCAAGCCCACGTGGATCAAGTTCGGCCGGGACCTCCCCAACGCCCTCGTCACCTCGCTCCTCTACGACTTCACCGACGACGTCCTCGTCGTCGGCACCTTCGGCCGGAGCGCCTACAAGATCCCCCACATCGGCTCGATCATCGGCCAGCCGAGCGTCTTGCAGGTCAGCGGCGACGGCGACTCCGCGCACCCCGACAACAACTTCACGCTCATCCTCGACCCAAGCAACCCGCTCCTGCTCGACGTCGTCGTCAACGGCAAGACGGAAGAGTCCCTACCCTGGACGTCCATCGGGACGATCGACGTCAACGGCGGCGCGGGCGACGACACCCTGACGGTCAACTTTCGGAACGGCGTCTTCGCCATCCCCGGCGGGATTAAATTCGACGGCGGCCCCGGCCACTCCACGCTCGGCGACAGCCTCGTCGTCGATGACGTCAACCCGACGTCCTCGGCCACGGTTTACTCGCCTGCCGGAGGCCCGAACGGATTGGTCGTCGCCGACGGCGTTTCGATCACGTTCACAAATCTGAGCCCGGTCCTGGCGAACAACGCCGGCAGCTTCACCCTGATCACCCCCGGCAGCGGCAATACCCTGAACCTCGACTCCCCGGGCGCCGGCTTGCTCCGGATCTCCGGCACCATCGGCGGCGTACCCTTCGAGGCCGCGACCGTCGGCACGACGGGCCAGGTGATCCTCGACCCGGGATCGAACGACACCAAGACCGGGGGCGTCACCATCAGCGTCTCCGCCGCGACCCTGGCCGCGGTCCCGGACCTACCCATCACGCTCCAGACCGGCCCCGACGTCGCGGGCAGTGTCCTGATGCTTGATGCCCAGGGCCGGGACGTCCAGATCACCGACCACACGATCGCGGTCGCCGGGTCTCAACCCCTGACTTTCGACACCCTCGGCACCATCATCCTGACCGACGCCGGCAACGTGACGGCCGGCGGCGACGACCCCAGCGAGTACCTGACCGTCAACGCGACCGGCACGGCGGCCGGTAACCTCCAGTTGAACGACGGCCCGATCATCGACTTCGACACCCTGAAGTCCCTCCGCTTCGTGGGCAACGGCGGCGACCCCATCCTCAAGGTCCACAACCCGCCGGGGTCCCTCTTCGGTCCCGCGGGCGGAGTGCTGTTCGACAACCACCAGGACGGCGGCACCCTCTGGGTCAACGGCGGCGGCGGCCCGGCCGTCACCGAGACCGCCGACGCCGCCTCCGGGAACTCCGGCGGGGACCTCGTCTTCAAAGGCCCTGTCGGCGTGACCTATACCCTTGTCGGCGCCATGTACGTCGCCGACTTCGTCCCGGTCGGCCTCTTCACGGTCAACGGGACCGACGCCGCCGATTCGATCCAGCTCATCGACAGCTCCTACACGTCTTCCGACCTCGTCTCCGTTAACGATCGGACCTACATCGACTTCAGGAACAAGACCAGCCTGGTCGTCGATGGCGGGCCGGGCCCGGCCGACGACTTCGAGGTGAACTACACGAAGGCCGCCACCGGCCTGACGGCCGTCTCCCTTCTCGGCGGCGCGGGTGAAGATTCGTTCGAGGTCGAGGGTTCGCCCGCTGGCGTCGTCACCAGCCTTCTCGGCGAAGCCGGCGACGACCGGTTTCTCGTGGGCGACTCCGCCGGCCCTGCGGGTGAGATCGTCGATCGGATCGATGGCCCGATGATCCTCGATGGAGGTGCCGGGTCGAATCTCCTGAATGTCGACGACACGGCGAGCACCGTCGGCAAGGTCGGAACGCTCACGGCGACGACCCTGACCGGCCTGGGGATGGATGGGGGGATTACCTACCTCGCGATGAGCTCCGTCAATGTCCGGCTGGGATCGGGCGACGACGTTTTCACCATCGCCGGGACTGATGCCGGGAGCACCCTCGTCAACGGCGGCCCCGGCGACGACACCATCAACGTGCAGGCCATCGGCGGGAATTCGCTCGTTCGCGGCGGTACCGGCAATGATACCTTCGTGGTGGGAGGAACATCGGCCGCGGCCGCGCGGGCGTCGAGGACGATCCTCGCGCCGCTGATGCTCGACGGCGGTACGGGGGCCAACCAGGTCTCCGCCACGGCCGACGCGGACTTCACGCTTCGCGACGACAACCTCCAGCTCTCCACGGGCGTGAGCGTCGGCCTGACCTCGATCCAGCAGGTCCTCCTGACGGGGGGTATGGGGGACAACTCGTTCGACGTCTCCGCCTGGACCGGCGCCGCGACCCTCGACGGCGGTGGCGGCCTCGACAAGGTGATCTCGGCCATCGACGCCGACGCCGTCCTGACCGACACCGGCCTGTCGCGATCCAACGGGGCCCGCTTCCTCCTGGACGGGATCGCGTCGGCCGTCATCGGCGGCGGGGCCGGCGACAACAGGCTGGACGCGACCGCCTACTCGGG
This sequence comes from uncultured Planctomycetota bacterium, assembly GCA_963777695.1. Taxonomy (GTDB): domain Bacteria; phylum Planctomycetota; class Planctomycetia; order Isosphaerales; family Isosphaeraceae; genus CAVZRC01. The sequence goes on along the minus strand of CAVZRC010000004.1, from coordinate 669,077 downwards.
CATCGCCCGGCTCTACGGCGGGTCGGGCAACGACGTCCTGCTCGCCGGCTCGGGCGACGATTATCTCGACGGCGGGACCGGCCACGACACCCTCATCGGCGGCGCCGGGACCGACGTCCTCGTCGGCATCAACGGGGCCGGCGACACCATCGCGGCCGGCTCCGGCGACACGCAAATCTACGGCTCCCCATTCGCCGACGCCCTCTCCGGCGGGGCCGGAAACGACCTGATCCAGGGGGGCGGCGGCAACGATCTCATCTCGGGCGGGCCCGGCAACGACACCATCTGGGGCGGCAGCGGCAACGTCACGATCCACGGCGGCGGCGGCAACGACCTGATCGTCGGCGGCGGTGCCGACGTCATCGACAGCGAAGACACCGCCAGTAATGTCGACGACATCTACGGGTCCGGCCGGGACACCATCGTCGCCGGCCTGGGCAACGACGTGATTTTCAACCAGGGGGGGACCGACGTCATCAGCGGCGGCGGGCCGGGGAAGCAGGTCAACATCGTGGCCGCGGGGTCGGTGATCCCGCCCGCGCCGGGGCCGATCCCGGCCCCGACCGATTGGCCGCCTTCACTGGCGAACGTCGCGGCGACCCTGCCGACCGGCGTCGACACCCAGGGGCGCTGGACCGACCTCGCCGGGTCGGCCAGCGACGGCGGCCTCAGCGACAGCCCCGGCCAGGCCATCGAATCGAGCATCGCCGCCGGGACGACCGGCCAGTACGTGGCCTGGTCCGACTCGAGGGACGGCCGGTACGCCATCTACGTGGCGCGGCAATCCGGCTCGGGCTGGCAGGAGCTGGCCGGCAGCGCCGATGGCGGCGGCATCAGCGGGACCTTCGCGGCAGCCCGCCGACCGAGCATCACCCTCGACGCCACGGGCCAGCCCCTGGTCGCCTTCACCGCGTTCAACGGCACGTCCAGCGACATCGAAGTCGCGCGATATGACCCGACGGCCAACGGTGGACTCGGCGGCTGGGTCGCCTTCGGGACTTCGCTCGCCGTCGGCGGCATCAGCGGCACGGGCGCGGCGGACGACGCGACGATCGTCGAGACCGCGACCGGCCCCGTGGTCGCCTGGCTCGACGGTTCCGGCGGCGTCGTCAACGTCTACGTCAAGCAGTTCGTCGACGGCGCATGGGTCGCCCGCGGCATCGGATCCGCCGCCGGTGCGGGCGTGTCGGGTTCGGCGACCGATGTCCTCGGCCTCGCGCTGGCCACCGACGGCACGAAGGTCGCCCTGGCATGGACACAGGTCGTGGGCGCGCGGTCGCAGATTGACCTGCGCCAATCCAATGGAGGCGCCTGGAACGAGTTGGCCGGCTCGGCTTCGGGGCTCGGGTTGAGCAACTCCTCGGGTCATGCGAGCGCCCCGAGCCTCGCCTACGACAATGGAACGCTCTTCGCCGCCTGGCAGGACGACGCCGGCGGAGCCGACCAGGTCGACGCGGTCGCGTTCACCGATGGCGTCTGGAAGGCTGCCGGCTCGTTGGCCGGCGGCAGCACCGGGGTTTCCCACAGCCCGGGCGATGCGACGAGTCCCCAGCTCGCCGCGAACGGTGGCCGGCTCTACCTTGCTTGGCTCGACAACGAATTCCCAACCCTCCCGGGCAATGCCGTCGCGGTTTATTCCACGCTTTGGAACGGCTCGGCGTTCGCGGAAGAACTCCCCGGCGATGCCCGAGCCGGCGGGATCGACGATCGCCTCGGCTCCCCCCAGGCGCCGGCCCTGGCCGTGGATGCCGCCGGGCACCCCTTCGTGAGCTGGACCGACGCTTCTTCGGGCCGACCGCAAATCGACGTCCTCGGCAACACCTTCGACCTCGGCACGATCCACTACGTCAACGACGCCAGCACCGCCGGCGACAGCTTCAGCACGGCCCCCGGTCAAGACACGAACGACGGCCTGACGCCCGGCACGCCCAAGGGCACCATCCAGGCGGTCCTGAACGACCAGGCACATCCCCTCCACGCGGGCGACGTGATCCTGGTTGACAGCGGTGTCTACGCGGGCCCCGTCGATCTGTCCTCAGTCCCTGCGGGAGTCCTGATCCTCGGATCGACCGGCGCCCCAACCACGATCTCGGGCCTGGTCACCGGGACCGGATTCTCCGGCGTCACTCTGTCCGACCTGACGCTCTCCGGCGGCGTGACCTTCACCGATGCCAGCCAGGTGACGCTCTCCGACGACATCGTGTCCGGGACGGGAATAACCCTGACCGGCGGCTCAGGAATTCAGGTCGTCCATGACGCGATCGCCGTCTCCGGGACCGGCATCACGCTCGGCGGCGGGGTCGCCGTCGTGACGATCGAGCACAACGTCATCACGGCCGGCGCGATGGGCATCGCGGTCGTCGGCGAGTCTTCGGGCCTGGAGATCCGCGACAACCGCATCGGAGGCGAAGGGACCGGCATCGAGCTGGCCGTCCCGGCGAGCGGGCAGATCGTCGGCAACGCCATCACCGCCGCGACCATCGGGATTGCCATCGATGCCCCCTTCGCCGGGTCGATCGGCTCCAACGACATCCGTAACGCGAACGCGGGAGTGAACTACAACGCCGGCGCGGCGCTCGCCAACAACCGGATCCACGACGACGCCACCGGGATCGTCAGCACGGTCGCCGACACGGTGAACGGCCTCGGCTTCGTGGCGGGCGGCTCGCCCGACCAGGTCTTCGACGATGCCACGGGCGTTCATCTGACCGGCGTGATGCAGGACGAGCACGTCTTCGACAATGCCATCGGAGTAACCGGTTCCGGGTCCCTGGTCGCCAGCGACCTCGACCACGCCAATGTCTTCGAGGCCAACGGCGTCGGCATCGAATTCGACGGCCCCATCGAATTCGACCGGATCACGCGCGGAGCTGTCGGCATCCTGGCGACCGACGGCCAGTTGATCGCCCACGACCTCATCTACGGCACAACCCAGGCGGGCATCGACGTCGAGGGACGGACGGACGTCCGGATCGTCAACAACACGCTCGACTCCGCCGTCGGCGACCTCGTCGACATCGCCGGCGGCTCCGCCGACGTCCAGCTCCTCAATAACATCTTCTGGGCCGGCGGCGGCTACGACATCAACGTCTCCAACGACAGTCAACAGGGGTTCTTCAGCGATTACAACGACCTGTACGCCGACGGCGCGGGCAAGCTCGTGCACTGGGATATCGACTTCGACGACATCCTGGACTGGCAGGCGGACGTGGCGTTGTACGACCTGCACTCGATCGGCCGGACCGTCGTCAACCCGAGCTGGGCCGAGCCCCGCTTCCTCGACGCCAGCCTGGACGACTTCCGCGTGTACGACCTGGTCGTCGGCCAGCGGTTCTCGAGTCCCTCCATCGACGCCGGCGATCCGATCACCGACCTGGCCGGGCCGTCGACCGACCAGAACCTGCTGATCGACCCCGGCTTCGAACAGGGCCTGGGCGGCTGGAATACCAACCCTTCGGCCACGACCCGGGCGAGCACCCCGGCCCCGTTCGAGGGTAGCCAGTACTTCTTCGCGGGTGGCACTCCATCAGGTTTCGCCGAGCAGACGGTCGACCTGGTCGCCGACGGCATCTCCGCCGGCCAGATCGACGGTCCCGGCCTGTTCGCCGTCTTCGGCGGCCGGGTCCGATCGGCCGCCGAGTCCCCGCCGGCCCAGGGGCTCATCACCCTCACGTTCCTCGACGCCTCCCACACCGAGATCAGCCAGGACACGGTCAAGGCCCAGAACGTTGACGACCGCTGGGAGCTGGTCGGCGATCGGTTGGCGATCCCCGTCGGCACGCGTTTCCTGGAATACCGATTCGAGGCCGACCGCCAGACCGGTACGAACGACAACAGTTTCCTCGACGGTGCCTTCCTCCGGGTCGAGGCCTCCGCCGTGGCGCCCGACCAGGGAGCCTACGGCAATGCCCTGAGCGAGCTCTCGCAGAGCACGACCGCCCACATCGCGCTGCGGTTCCCCGACCTCTACACCGACTGGGAGGAGGACGTACCGCACACGATCCTCTGGAATACCTACAACAACCCGGGCCATGCCTCGATCCGCATCGACCTCTACCAGGACGGCCCCAACGGCCCCGCCTTCCTCGCGAACATCACCCCCTCCACGGCCGACACCGGCGAGTTCTCCTGGACCCCGAGTACCAGCGGGATCGGCTATGGGACGCACGGTCTGCACATCCAGGTGTCGCTCGTCGGCCAGCCGGCCGTCTTCGACCGCTCGACCGAGCCATTCGCCGTCCCGGAGAACACGAACACCTTCTATGTCAACGACGCGAGCACGGTCAACGACGACCTGGCCTTCGGCACCGCGGTCGGCAGCAACCGCAACACGGGCAAGACGCCGGACGCCCCCAAACCGTACCCCAACAACATCCTGCGGACCTACAAGCTCGGCCCCGGCCAGACCCTCTACGTCAACACCGGCGATTACGAGCTGCTTGCCCCGATCGTCCTCTCCAACACCCTGGGGATCGGCGACGACGCCGGCTTCACCTTCATCGGCCCGAGCGACCCCACCGAGCAGGTCGTCTTCCAGCTCGCCGATCCGCTGATCGTCGCCCCGGTGATCGAGCTGAACAACGCCAGCTTCATGACGATCGCTCACCTGACCCTGATGGGCGGTCAGATCGGCCTCTGGGTCCACAACAACAGCACCAACCTCAACGCGTCTTACCTGACCGCGACCGGGATGAGCCAGCAAGGATTCCGGATCGACGCGGGCTCGGATGGGGCGACGCTCAGCCACCTCGTCGCGACGGCCGATGGCCTCGACGGCATCGATGTGACCGGGAATGTCCTGGGACTCGACCACAGTCTGGCATCGGGCAATGCCGGCAGCGGGATCGTGCTCACCAACACGGGATCGGCCCCGATCGTCGGCGACGTGTCCGCCGCGAACGGAGGTTACGGGATCGTCGCCATCGACACCAACGGTGTCCCGATGGTCATCGGCGACCCCTCCCTCGCCACCGACGGCGACGACGACGACCGCGGCAACCTGGTTTACGACAACGTCGCCTCCGGCATCTACGCCAGCGGCAACGTCCAGGTGGCCGGCAACAGCGTCTTCGGCCAGGTGCGCCCGGCGCGGCCGGGATCCTGCTCTACGGTGCCACCGCGATCGACAACGACGTGTACAACAACGACACGGGCATCGTCGCCCCAAGCGGCGCCACGATCCATGGGAACCGCGTCTACCACAATACCCAGTGGGGAATCCACGTCGATTACGCCAGCATCCTCCTCGATAACGTCGTCTACAGCAACGCGATCGGCATCGAGGGAGACACACTCGGCTATTACGCCCAGGCCGTGATCGCCAACAACCTGGTATACGCCAACACAAGCGTGGGCCTGCTCATCGTCGCCGGGGGCGACGACGACGAGGTCGTCAACAACACGATCGACCAGGCCGGCGGCGACGCCGTCCGGGTGCAGGGCGGGTCGTCGAACGTCCATCTCCGCAATAACATCCTCTGGGCCCAGGACGGCTACGACCTCAACGTCTCCGACGACAGCCAGCTCGGGTTCACCAGCGACTACAACGACCTGTACGTCACGGCCGCTGGCGCCGTCGGCTCATGGCAAGGGGTGGCCCGGCCGACCCTCTCCGACTGGCAGGACGCGACCTTCATCGATGGTGATAGCCTGTCGCAGGACCCATTATTCGTGGACGCGCAAGGGGCCGACGGCATCCTCGGTTACGGCGGCCACGCCACCGACGGCCGCGATGACGATTTCCACCCGCAGGGCCTCCAGGGGAGCTTCCACGGCGGCTCGCTCGCCCCGGTCACCAGCCTCATCACCGGCCTGCCCGTGTTCCCGACCGCGACCTTGACGGCGGACCTCGGCGAGTCGCCGACCATCGACCGGGGCGACGCCGCCGACGCGTTCGCCCTGGAGCCATCGCCCAACGGAGGCTTCATCAACCTCGGCAATTATGGCGGCACGGCCCAGGCCTCGATCAGCCCCGACCCTTACGTGCTGGTCCTCCGCCCCGATGGGGGCGAGGTCTGGCCCGAGGGTCAGTCCTTCCCGATCCGATGGCGGACACAGGACCTCGTCAACGTCTCGCATGGGAGTACGGTGACGATCGACCTGCTGCAAGAGTCGCGTAATAACTCCACCCTCGTCATGACGATCGCCGCCGCCGCGCCGAACGACGGCCAATTTACCTGGGTGATCCCGGACTCGCTCACTCCCGGGTCGAACTACCTCATCAGCGTGACCCGCAACGATGCCGGAGGCACGACCGGCGAGAGCGATTCCACCTTCACGATCACCGCCCCGGTCCACATCTACTACGTCAATGACGGCACGGTGAACCCCGGCGACTGGACGACCAGCCCCGGCGACGACGGCAACGACGGCCTGTCGCCGGCGACGCCCAAGGCCTCGATCCAGGCCATCCTGGAGGCCTACCACCTGGGGAGCACGGACGTCATCCGGGTTGACGCCGGCACCTACGACCTGACCGCCAACATCCCGCTGACCGCCGCCGACTCGGGCGTCACCATCGAGGGCTACAACGACACGGCCTACCCCGGCCGCCAGGCCGTCCTCGACCGGATGTTCGCCACCGCCGGCGGCCACGTCTTCGACCTCGCGGGCGCCACCGACGTGACGCTCGATCATCTCGCGATCACCGGCGCCGACATCGGCATCGATGCCCTCCCGGGGGCCGGCAGCCTCCGCCTCACCGTCTCCAACTCCGACATCTACGGCAACAGCTCCGACGGGATCGCCATCGGACAATCCGACGATGGAGCCGTCCTCACGAACAACCTCCTCCACGACAATTTCCTCCCCTACTACTTCGGCGGCGCGGGGATCAACATCTCTGGGGCGGCGAACGTCCGGGTCACGAACAACCTGCTCGAGAACAACGACTTCGGGATCGAGGCCAATTCCGCCACCGACGCCGAGATCAGCCAGAACACCGCGTACGGCGGGGCCTATCCGATCGACGTCAACGGCGTGGGTGCAACAGTCGAGAACAACACCGCCTACAATGCCACCGGGGCGGCGATTAATGGGAGCGGTGCCCTGATCGCCTACAATACGGCCTACGGGTCGCAGTTCGGGATCGGGGCCTCCGGTGGGATCGTACGCGACAACACCGTCTACCTCAATGTCACCGGGATTGCCGAGGATTCCAACGGCCTCATCGAGGACAACCACATCTTCGATAACTCCGGCGACGGCATCCTGCTCCGTTACGGCGGCACGGCCCTCGGCAACGCGGTGTATTCGAACGGCGTGGGCATCCAGGGACTGAGCCTGTCCAACGGCTTCGTGGTCTCGAGCCAGTACTTGATCTCCAACAATCTCGTCTACGCCAACGCCTCGGCCGGGATCCTCGTCCAGGGAGGCTCCTACACCCAGGTGATCAACAACACCGTGGACCAGATCACCGGCGATGCGCTCGACATCGAGAACGGGACGTCCAACTCACGGGTGAGCAATAATATCCTCGAGCGCGGGGCGGTCATGCCCTCGCCGTCTCGTCCGATAGCGAGGCCGGGTTCTCCAGCGATTACAACGATCTGTTCGTCACCGGGGCCGGCATCCTCGGCCAGTGGGAAGGGCGCGACTACACCAGTCTTGCCGACTGGTATTACGAGTTGGGCCTCGATGGACACAGCCTGACGTCCGACCCGCAGTTCGTCGATCCGGCCGGCCCCGACGGCGTCCTGGGATACGACGCGACAACCGGGGTCGACCGCGGCCTCGACGACGACTTCCACCTCCAGCCCGGCTCTCCGGATATCGATGCCGGCGACCCCGCCTCGCCCTACGTCAACGAGCCGAGCCCCGACGGCGATCGCGTCGACATCGGCCGGTACGGCAACACCGCCGAGGCGAACGCCAGCCCCGCCCAGTCGGTGCAGGTGCTCTCGCCCGACGGGCTGACCAAGGTCCAGGACGGCCACGATGCCACGATCTCCTGGCTCGTCGCCGGGGTGACGCCCGCGAGCTACTACAGCGGCGAGGTGCTGACCGAAGCGCCGGTCGACTATTATCGACTCGGCGACGCGCCGGGTTCGACCGTCGCCGTGGATGCCTCGGGCAACGGTCACGACGCCACCTACCAGGGAGGCGTCACCCTCGGATATCCCCCACGAAGGGCCTCCGGGCCTACCACCGCCGCCTCGTTCGACGGGGTCACCGGATCCGTCACGCTGCCGTCCGCCGGCCTGGCCGATTTCACGACCGGCTTCTCGGTCGAGATGTGGGTCTTCCCCACCGCCTATGGATCGGACGAGCGCCTGCTGGACATCGGCAACGGCGCCGCCTCCGACAACATCGTATTCGGCCAGTACAGCAACTCGAGCGCCCTGTTCCTCCAGGTCTACAACGGACCCTACGCCGGAAACCTCGTCTACGCACCCGGCGCGCTCGAGCTGAACAGGTGGCAATACTTCGCCGCCACCATCTCGCCCACCGGAGCCGCGTCGATCTACAAGGACGGCGTCCTGATCGCCTCGGCGAATATCGACGTCCCGCTCAACGTCGTCCGTACGAACGACTACATCGGAAAGAGTAACTGGGCGGGAGACACCGACTTCGCCGGCGCCATCGGCGAGGTGGCGATCTACAACAAGGTCCTGTCTCCGGCAGACATCGCCTCGCGACTCGACCAGTTCGGGACCTCTCAGATCGACATCCTGCCGGGGGGCGATCCGACGAAGGCGATCCGGATCGCCGACGCCGCTCCCGATGGACAGGATTTCGACTGGTCGGTGCCGGCCAATCTCCCCGAAGGCCAGTACACGATACGGATCACGTCAAACGACGGCAATCACCCGGTCGGCTATTCGGCCGGCGAGTTCCTGGTCGCCAACGGCGGGCACGATTTCTACATCAACGACGGCACGGTCAATCCCGGAGACCTGACGCGGGCACCCGGGGACGATGCTGCTTCGGGCAAGGACCCCGCGCACCCGATGGCCAGCCTCACGGCGCTGATCGCCGCCTACCACCCCGGCGCCGGCGACGTCGTCCATGTTGACGCCGGGACTTACCACCTCGTGCGCAACATCGTCCTGGACGCTCCCGATAGCGGCCTGAGCATCGTCGGCCCCTCGACGGCCGCAGCCCTCTTCGACCGGGGCAATACGATCTACGGCGCCTACGACTTCGAGCTGGCCGGAGCCACAGGCGTCACACTCGATCACCTCAGCATGACCGACGCGTACGACGGCGTCGCCGTCCACGATACCGGCAGCTTCGGGCTGACCGTCTCCAACAGCGACATCTACGGGATCGCCGAGTACGGCATCGACATCTCCGGCTACTCGATCACGAGCGGCACCATCACCGGGAACCTCGTCCACGATAACGGTGGGATCGGCATCTCCTCGTCGGGCAACGGAATCACCGTCTCGAACAACACGGTCTACGACAATCCCCAGTACGGCATCCAGGCCTATCCGGGGACGAACGTCCCGGGCGACACCGTCACCGGCAACACCGCCTACGCCAACGGCACCGGCATCAATGCGGGAGGCCCGGGCACGGTCATCTCCGGCAATACTGCCTACTCCAACGTCTCCGCCGGCATCATCGACGGGGGCGGCCTGGCGATTGACAACACGGTCTACGGGCAGGTGATCAACGGCGCCGTCTCCGAGGGCATCCTGCTCTACGGCGGGACGGCGCAGGACAACATCGTCTTCGGCAACGCCAACGGGATCGTCGGCGGCGGGAACATCCTCGATAACCGCGTCTACCACAATCAGGGCGTGGGCATTGGTGCGTCCGGTGGCACCGTGCAGGGCAACGACGTCTACTCCAACGCGATCGGCATCCGAGGACTCGCGCTCTCCAACGGCTTCGTGGTCTCGTCTCAGTACTTCATCCTCAACAATCTCGTCTACGCCAATGCTTCGGCCGCAATCCTCGTCGATGGGGGCTCCTATGCCCAGGTGAGCAACAATACCGTCATCCAGTCCTCCGGCGACGCGCTCCAGGTCCAGGACGGTACGTCCAACACCCGGGTGAGCAACAATATCCTGGAGGCGCAGGGCGGATATGCCCTGACGGTGTCGGCCGACAGCGAGATCGGGTTCTCCAGCGATTACAACGACCTGTTCGTCACCGGCACCGGCGTCCTCGGCCAGTGGGAAGGGCAGGATTTCGCCAAGCTCGCCGACTGGTTCCATGCGTCGGGGCTCGACGAGCACAGCCTGACGTCCGATCCAGGGTTCATCGACCCGGCCGGTCCCGACGGCGTGCTGGGCTACGACGCGACCGCCGGGGTCGACCGCGGCCTCGACGACAATTTCCAGCTCCGGCTCGGCTCGCCGGACGTCGATGCCGGCGACCCGGTCTCACCTTACCTCAACGAGCCGAGCCCCAACGGCGATCGCGTCGATATCGGCGGATACGGCAACACATCCCGGTCAACCGCCAGCCCCGCCCAGTCCGTGCAGGTGCTTTCGCCCGGCAACCTTTACAAGGTCCAGGCCGGCCGCGACGCCACGATCTCCTGGATCGTCGCCGGAGTGACACCGGTCGGCTCTCTCACATCGCGGATCGATGTATTGCCCGGTGGCGACGCGACGAAGGCGATCCGGATCGCGGACGCCGCCCCCGACGGACAGGACTTCACCTGGGCCGTCCCGATCGGCCTGGCGCCGGGGCAGTACATCTTGCGGATAACCTCGAACGACGGCACGCACCCGCAAGGGTACTCCGGGTCGTTTCTCCTGGCCGAAGGCGGACACGACTTCTACGTCAACGACGGCTCGACGGCCGGGGACGTCTTCACCACCGCACCCGGCGACGACAACGCCAGCGGCAAGAGCCCGGCCCATCCGATGGCCAGCCTCCCGGCCCTGATCGCCGCCTACCACCCCGGCGCCGGCGACACGATCCATGTTGATACCGGAACCTATGTCCTCACCCGCTCGATCGACCTCGATCCGTCCGAGAGCGGCCTGACGATCGTCGGCCCGAGCCTCGCGACGGCCCTCATCGACCGCAACCTGACCCTTGGCTACAACGTCAACTTCAACCTGGCAGGGGCGACCGACGTCACGATCGATCACCTCTCGATCACGGGCGCCGACGTCGGCATCCAGGCCCTGGCCTCGGCGAACAGCCAGCGTCTGACGATCTCCAACGACGACATCTTCGGCAATGTCACGGAGGGCATCGCGATCAACACCGGGAATGACGGGGCGGTCATCACCGGCAACAAGGTACACAACAACGACGGCAACTACTCCGCCCTGGGCATCCTGGTGTCTGGACAGGATACGATCATCAGCGACAACCAGGTCTACGGCAACTTCGATGGGATCGAAGGCATCTCCAACCAAACCGGCCCGGGCGCGGCTGGGATCGTGATCCGCGACAACGTCGTGCACGATAATGCCGCGTTCGGCATCATCGCCGGCACGGACGTCACGGCCACCGGCAACGAGGTCTTCGGCCAGTCGGGCACGGCCGTCCCCAACGCGATCGGCGGCTGGGGGCTCGGCATCGACGTCGGTTACTACGCCGTCGTCACCGATAATACGGTCCACGGCAACACCGTCGGGATCTTCGACGACAGCTATGGCTCCACGATCGCCTCGAATCGCGTCTATAACAGCTCCGCCTACGGGATCATCTCCTTCGTCGGCGACACGGTGCAAGGCAACGACATCTTCTCCAATGCCGTCGGGATGTACACCAGCGGCTCGGGACCGATCATCGACAACCTGGTCTACGCCAATACCAACCAGGGCATCGTGGTCGGCGGCGGCGACGGCCGGCGGATCATCGCCAACAACACCGTCGTCCAGGACGTCGGCGATGCGGTCGAGCTGTCGGGCGCGTCCAACGTGGATCTCCGCAACAACATCCTCTCGGTCCAGGCCGGCTATGACCTCTACGTCGCCGACGACAGCCACGTCGGGCTGAACAGCAACGACAACCTGTTCAGCACCGGCAACAATGCCAATGCCCAGGTGGGCTACTGGGGCGGGAACGTCCAGACCCTGGCCGCCTGGCAGCTCGCGACGTCGCAGGACGCCAACTCGGTCGCGGGCGACCCGAAGTTCGTCGACCCGAGCGGCGCCGACCACGTCCTCGGCTATTCGCCCGCCGACGGCGGCTACGACGGCGGCGCGGACGACAACTTCGCGCTGTCCGCGGGCTCGCCCGCCATCGACCACGGCGACTCCTGGGCCGCCCCGGCGACCGACATCGCGGGCTCTGCTCGCAAGGACGACCCGGGGACGCCGAACGCCGGCTCGCCCGATTACTTCGAGACCGACCTGGGTTCCAGCGACTTTACAAAGGGCGGCACGGCGCAGGGCTGGCGCGGGGTCAACGCCCTCTGGGGCCTCAATCTCCCCTTCGCCTTCCCGTTCTATGACGGCAGCTACTCATACATCGCGGTCTCCTCGGAGGGCTACCTGATCCTGGGCGGCAATAACTTCTCCGACAGCAACAATAGCGACGCGAGGCTCCTGAGCGAACGCATCATCGCCCCGTTCTGGGGCGCGATCCGGACCGACGGTTCGGGCAATGATATTTTTGTGGATACCACGCAATCTGGACAGGTGACGATCCGATGGGATGCCACGAATGAGGCCGATGGGAGCGATGTCAACTTCGCCGTCACGCTCTTCCAGGACGGACGCATCCGCTTCGATTACGGCGATGGCAACACGGGCATCTCTCCGACCGTCGGCCTCTCCTACGGCAACGGCGCAGTCGGCCTCTTCTCGGCCTACGACGGGCGATCGGCCCTCACCGACGCCGACTCCGTCGATTACACGCTCAAGCCGGGCTTCATCGACATCGGCGCCTATGAATTCCAGGGGTCGAGCCTCAACACGATCCCGCCGACGGTCGTTTCCACCGACCCCACCGCGATCCAGTCGGGGAGCAGCACCTCCATTGAACCCGGTCCGATCGACGTCACCTTCAGCGAGCCGCTCAACCCGATCGACGCGAATGCTCCGGCCGAGTATCAGTTGATCGGGGCCGGCGCCGACGGCATCTTCGGGACCAGCGACGACATCCGCTACACGACCTCTCCCCAGTACACTCCGGGGTCGGATGTGGTCACCCTCTCGCTCAGCACGCCGGGGGGAACCCTCCCCATCGGAACATTCCAGCTCACCATCTTCGGGGCGCCCGATACCGGCATCCATGACCTCTCCGGGCTGCGGCTCGACGGCAAGGGCGATGGCACGCCGGGAAGCGACTATGTCAGGACGTTCACCCTCACCGCGACTCCTACGGCCACGAACCTCACCCCGGGAGCAGCCTCCGTCATCGTCGGCCAGTCGGTCACGTTCGTCGCCTCGGTCTCGTCCACAACCGGCCCTCCCGCGGGCGGCTCCGTACAGTTCCTCGTCAACGGCTCCGATGACGGCGTTGCGGTACCGCTCAGCGGCGGCACGGCCCAGCTCTCCATCACCGAGCCGGCCGGCAGCTACGCCGTCACGGCCCAGTACACCGGCGATGGGGCCGGCTATGCCCCGAGCCCGATCTCGGCCATTTCGAGTCTCGTGGTTGTCAACCCGACCATCGACACGACAACCACCGTGCAATCGAGTGAGGACCCGTCGAAGCTCGGCGATCCGGTCACCTTCACCGCGACCGTCAGCTCCGATCAGGTCGGAAGCGGCCCACCCACGGGAACCGCCCAGTTCTCGATCGACGGCAATCCCTTCGGCGTTCCCGTGACCGTGCTCGGCGGACTTGCCACTCTCACCACCTCCGCCCTGGTTGTCGGCAATCACACGATTTCCGCCGCTTACGCCAGCGACAGCGGCCGCTTCAATACCAGCAGCGGGACGCTCTCTGGCTCCCAGGAGATCGACAAGGCGGATGTGTCGATCGGACTTACGGTGGACCACCCAATCTCTACCTCTGGCCACGCGGTCACCTTCACCGTCGGTGTCGCCGCGATCACGACGGGGCTGCCCGCACCCAGCGGCACTGTGACCATTTCTGAGGGCGAGACCAACCTGGGTGGCGCCAGCTTGATCAACGGCCAGGCAACGATCATCACTTCCGCCCTGCCGATCGGGGACGACTCGATCGTCGCGCATTACAGCGGGGACGGCAATTTCAATCAGAACACCACAACCCCCTTCGATGAGACCGTCGTTCCCGTCCTGACCTCGACCTCGATCGCGTCCGTAACTCCCAACCCGCGGAACGCGATCGTCTCGGCCATCGACGTGTCCTTCAGCGTCCCGATCGACACCAGCAGCCTGGCCCCAGGCGCGTTGACCTTGACCGACGACGGCGGCTCCAATCTGATCAACGCCGGCGTTTCCCTGAGCCTCGTCCATGGCACGACGACGACTTACGCGATCGGCGGCCTCGCCGGGCTGACCACGGCCCAGGGCCGGTATATACTCTCGGTCAATGTCGCCGATATCCGGGACCAGTATGGCAACCCCGGCACCGGCACGGCCTCAACCTCCTGGTTGACGGACGCCACGGCACCCACGAGCCGGATCAATGCGCTGGCGGCCCGCGGCACCACCGTGGGCTTTACCGTCTCCGTCTCCGGGTCCGACCCGAACGCGGCCAATGGCGGACCCGCCTCGGGCCTCGCCTCATACGCCATCTACGTCTCGATCAATGGGGGATCGTGGTCGCAATGGACGACCGTCCCGGCTTCCAATCCGACGGCCACCTACACCGGGCAGAGCAACACCACCTATTCCTTCTACAGCATCGCCACGGACCTCGCCGGCAACGTCGAGAACAAGAAGCCGCTCGTCGAGGCCAGCACCTATCTCCCCGACCTGACCCCGCCGCTCACCGCCGTCAACGCCACGACCGGCACCAACCCTACTACGCTCAATCGCACGACCGGTACCTTCACCCTCGATTTGACCGGCAATGACCCCGGCGGCGCCGCCCTGGAGTATTTCGAGGTCTTCATCTCGGTCGACGGCGGCACCTACCAGGAAGTCGGCCCCTATGCCATCCCGGCCGGCTTTGCCGACAGCAGCGGCAATTATCACTCGACGATCACCTATCAGGGCCTCACCGATGGCCAGTCGCACAGCTATGCGTTCTACAGCATCGGGCTCGACGCGGCCGGCAACTTCCAGGGTGCGCCGAAGAGCCCCAACGTGACCTTCGCCAACCAGGTCTTCGCCCTGGCCCAGCCCGGTCAGCTCCAGGTCAGCGGCTTCACCGTCGAGCACGGCAGCCCGGGCCGGTCGTTCATCCGCTATCTCGACCTCGGCTTCAACGAGAGCGACGCCCAGGGCGGCGGCGAGCTGACGACGATCATCAATTCGGTCGGGACGGCGTCTCCCGACATCACGATCTACAAGTACGACCTGAACGGCGACGCGTCGAGCAAGGTGACCGTCCCGCTATCGAGCCCGACGATGCTCACGCTGATCGACCACGCCATCGAGATCGACTTCGGCTCGGGCGGCATCGGTGGCAGTCCGACGACGACGGCCGCCGACGGCTACTACGAGATCGACATCAAGTTGCCCGGCGGTCAAGTCGCCGTGCACCACTTCGACCGGCTGCTGGGCGACGTGGCCGGCGACGGGATCGTCGACCAGAACGACCTGAACGAGATCGCCGCGAGCATCGGCGACGGCTCGCAGATGGGCTGGGCGCCCTTGAGCGCCGCCGTGACGGGCGACGGCTCGGTGACGGCGCTGGACCTCCTGCTGGCGACGCGGTCGAAGAACCGCAAGCTGGGGACTGGACTGTCCCTGGGTTGAGTTGTGGCGAGATCAGGAGCCGACCGCTAACGCTCCGGAGCCGTGTCATCGTCCAAGCTTTCATCGAGTCCGAGCTTCTCCGAAAGCTAAGAAGAAGCGAAGGCCGGCCCGGGCCGGAGCCGGGACCAGCCCTCCGATCACGCAGCGATCACACCACAGCCGGAAGAACCGATGCCTCTTCAGCGAGTAGACCATCAGCGCGGCCGCCGCGAGTCCGCCGAGGATCGCGCCGGGGAGCCCCGACGAGACGAGGCCGATGAACGCGGCGGTCAGGCCGATCGCCAGCACCAGGCCGCCGCTCACCCGGTTGAAGAACCTCCGGCGATCCTGGCCGCGGATCCCGGGGAAGACCAGGTCATAGATGTGCCGCCCGCCGAAGTCCTGGAAGCCTCGGCGGCCGACCGGCGGACCACCGCCGCGATAACGATGGTGAGGCCGTCGGCCGGGGCGCTTGCGGCGGCGATTGGGATAGGGTCGGCTCATTCAATCCTCCTCGCCGGCCGGTGCGATCGCCAGCGCCTCGCGCTCCAGGGCCCTCGGCTCGTCGCCGAGTAGTTTCCCTATGCGGGTCCAGACCTCGCGCACCTGCGACGGCGAGGTCGCCAGCCAGACGACGTCGAGCAGGTTGTCCTTCTGGCTCCGCAGCTCCAGGACCCGGCGGCCGAGCTCGTGCCCGGCCAGCAGTTCCTCCTCGTGGACGACCAGCCGCTTGCTGATCGCCGTGGAGACCTCGGGGTCGAGCGATCCGAAGTAGCGTGCCTCGACGTCCTCGACGGCTACCCCGCGGATGCGGGCGAGCATGTCACGTCGCGCCAGCCGGTCGCGCTGGTCCAGCTCGACCCGCTGCTCGGCAACCTGGTCGAGCTCGGCCTGGAAGTCGGCCAGGCCGAGGGTCGCCGGCGCCCGGCCTCGGGCCTCCCGCTTGATCCGATCCATGAGGCCGGGCTCGCCGGCCGTGATCGCCTCGATCCGCCGGTCGATCCTCGCCTGGATGCGGTCTCGTCAGTGCGTCTTCTCCGCCACGGTCAGATTGGCCATACGATCTGGAAATGAGCGCGTAAAAGGGGTTCTCCCGCACTTTTGATGACGAAGCCCCCATCTTGACTGATCACGGCCAATCGTCTCGTTTATTCCCTGCTCACAACGCGGGCCTTCAACAGGGAGAATCCGGCACGGCCGAACATCTGCCGTTTGATCGTCTTCAGTCGATTCACGTGACCTTCCACCGGGCCGTTGCTCCATCGCGTTGTCACCGCCGCGTTCACCGCCGACTCGTCGCGGCGAATGCCTTCGGCAAAGTGGCGGACTTCAGGGCAGGCACTCCCTTCGGCCCGCGACAACCACTCCGTCAACGTGCCGGTTGTTTGCTTACGGATCAATGCCGCGAAGTCGTCCGCAAGGTCCAGGGCGGCTGTCAGCTCGGGGCTGGCCCCTCGGATCTTTGTCCAGGCGGCTCTGAGCTTCGATCGTTCGTTTCTCAGGGCGACGGATCCAATCGAATGAAAGTTGCCTCGGCGAGGGTGGTGGGGCGGGCTTTGGCTGGGCCGCGTTCACCCGGTGACGTGCTTTGCCGGCCCGTCCCAGACGCTTGGTGACATAGCGACGGACCATGGCATACGAGACTCGAACTCCTTTCGACACGAGTTCACCATGTAACTCGGATGCGTTGATCCGTCCCTCGGCGATGCGCGCATCGATCCACTCGCGGTGTGCGTCCATGCCCGACCGTGTGTCCCGACCGGGTCTCCAGTCGGGACATTGCTCGCGACGGAGGTAGCGACGCACCGACTTCCGCGACATGTCGAGTTCTCGGGCGATCTGTCGGATCGGCATCCCTTGCCGATGGAGTTCAGGCGGCGAAGCCATCGAGCGGCTCGGTGAAGATGCGGCGCGGGCATTCCGACCCCGAGCAGAAGAATCGCCGGACAGTCATCAGGAGACAGACCCGATGACCGAAAATCGGTTCCTCGGCAAGGTGGCGATCGTAGCGGCTATGCACCCGCCACGTCTCGTGGCCGCAGCTGGGACAGGATGCGTGAGGGTTCGCCGTCGCGATCCCGAGAGTCAGAGTGTCGTCGTCGAAATCGGTACGGATCAGGCGACTGCCGATCGGGCGCGCAGAAGCTGAGACAGGAGCACCGAGTGCCTCCGAATGAGGTGAGACCAGAGAACCAACCCAGAAGTGAGACAACCTATTTACGCTCTTGGATCATCAAAAGTGCGGGAGAACCCCTTTTATGCGCTCATTTCCACCCGGGTATCCCCCACTCCCTCTCGCGGCCGCTCCGAGCTGGGTCGATCGCCCGATGAGCTGGGCCCAGCTCACGCTGGTCGAGGACGACCCCGGCACGTTCGACCTCAACTTCTGGCTCGACTACTTCCGCCGCTCCCATAGCGACGGAACCTGCCTGAGTCGCCGGTGGCTGAGTGGCCTACTATCCCACCGAGGTCCCCTTCCACCACCGCAGCCGCTGGCTGGACGAGCGCGACCCATTCGGAGAGCTGGTCGCTGGCTGCCGGAAGCTGGGGATGGTCCTGCTGGCGCGGACCGACCCGCACGCGACCTACGACGATGTCCGCGGGGCACACCCCGACTGGATCGCCGTCGACGCGCAGGGCCAGCCATGCCGTCGCTGGGCCTCGCCGGAGTTGCCCTGGGACCATCCCCCCCCTGGTGATCCTAATCGGGACCATGATGAACCCGTCACGGTGAGCGAGCTTTCCAAAATCCGGCGAGCGGGCGCGAACATCTCTCTCGGCACCCGCGTCTGCCTGATATACAACTCAATGGTCAGCGACAGACCAAAGGACCTGAGAGCGAGGCAGAGATGAGCGGCTGGTGTTTACGGCAATATGTGGATCAGGATGCGACACGATCCGCCGAACGTTCGGCGAATCCTTGTACGCTCTACCCCCAGAAATGCTGACGCCCCGCCTCACTTGAATTCCTCCCGAAGTCTAAAGGCCCGGTGTCGAAAGCATTGGGCCTTATTGTTTGATAGGCTCGGGGAGGCTGAGGCGGCGAGAATCTAGTATCCATTTCAGTACCCGTTTTCAAACAAAATGGAGACAAAGCAGGCCAACCTATGGCAATCTGTGGAACTTGTAGAATGACGTAACGTTTTTCCAGAATTCGGATTTCGCTTCAAGCCCTCGCGGAGCAGCCCGGAGTGCTCGCCACCCTGTCAAGGTGGAGATCGTGGGTTCGAATCCCATCGGGGGCGCTGGATTGGATCAGACCAGATTGGATCGGATTGGAGGACGGCACGATACGCAAACCGGCAAAGCGGCCAAGCTCAAACCTTGGTGAACTGTGGGTTCGACTCCCACTCGTGCCATCGTAAGTCTCGACCCGGGTGGTGCTCCTCACGGTGGGCTGTAAACCCGCCGCCATTAACTTGTGAGGCGGAAGGCGAGAGGTTCAACTCCTCCACCACCCATTGATGCTCAAACGGCCTCGTCGTCTACTGGTCAGGACGCCACCCCCTCAAGGTGGAAAAGGGGGTTCGATTCCCCTCGGGGCTATTGCGATTCGACTCAGGCGTGGCAGGTGCCCCGTCGGCTTTCATAAGGCCGGCCGGCCCGGATCGATACCGGGGCCTGAGACCTTGCGGGCGGGCCGGCGCCCAGCCGAGTTTCATAAGCTCGGAAGCCGTGGTTCGACTCCCGGGCCCGCAATTCGGAGTATCTTTTCGAACGCAGGTGACGGCACGGTACGCGAACTGGCATAGCGGTCAGGCTGAGAGTCTGATGTCTGTGGGTTCGACTCCCACCCGTGCTACTCGAACGGGGCGCGAAGTCCGGCGCAACACGTCGTCCCGTGGTCCGATGGCGACACACCCCTCTCAGCCCTCCATCAGGAAGGGCAAGCTCGCCTCGGGCCTGATCATGGTCCAGATGATCGCCGATGGGTCCCTGCCGTCCAGCATCGCGAAGAGGACCGACGAGAGTCGGCCGCGCCCGGTGAACTCGGCCGCATAGTCCTTGCGGCTGGCCTCGCCGAGCCGCTGTCGGGTCCCGTCGAAGATCGCGAGAGCCTCCGCGTGGACCCTGTCGAAGTTCGCGTTGATATCCTTGACGATCGATCTGACCCACGCATAGAACTCGTCGGGCACATCGTCGAGGAAGTCCTCCAGGGCCTCGCCGTCCTTCAGGCATTCCCAGATGCGCCGCGCATTGACGCCGGTCAGGAGCTTGTGAAGGCGGATATATTCCTCGTACTTGACCTTGACCCTCATGCCGTCGTCGAAGCGGACGACGATCCCCTCGGAATTCGGAGCGGGATTCCTGATGAATTCGAGGAAGGCGGGCTCGGAGGCCGAGTCCAGCGGGATGCGTCGCACGACCGGACAGCCGATATCGCCGGCGATCCCGGTCAGGGCGTCGTAGGACAGCGAATGCTGGCCATCGTTGTGGATGACGTCGAGCAGGATCAGGTCGCGGCGACCCCCATAATCGAGGATGATCCGGTTCTCGGGGTAGATGATCTCGAAGAGGTAGGTCCATTCCGGATCGTAGGCGAAGCGGTCATAGCCCTTGTCGCGGAAGATCGCCATGCCCTCCTTGGCCTGTTTCGAGCTGAAGTTGCCCCGCGTGGCCATGTGGAGTCGGCCGCCCGCCGGGAAGAGGATGCCGAGCGAGCCGTCCATCTTCTCGGTGGCCGTGAATCCCTGCCGCCAGTCGATCGACGGTAGCTTGGGGTTGGCGTGCTCGTGGAAGTTGAAGAACTTCGGGAACGGCCGCGCCACGAGCTCGCCGTCGAGGTCGGTGATGAGGCCGCGGCAGATCAATGTATAGTCGTCCCAGGCGGCGGAATATTGGCATTGCTGGGTGTAATTGGAGATGAGTAGTGGGTAATCCGGATGCCGCTGGATGTTGATGAGCCGATCCGCTTCCAGTTGTCGCAGGCGAGATATGTTGATTCTGGCCATGGGCGGTTTGTCTATAGAGAGCATTGGGAGCGACAGGGGCCAAAATCACTCCCTCAATTCTAATGAGGGACGGTTGGCCCGACCAGGACTCGAACCCTTCGGCGCTCGTAGGGTGGGTGAAACCCAGCGGTGCGAGGCTGTCTCGGTGGGTTTCACCCACCCGACAACGGTCCGAACTCGCTTCCGATACAGACCCTTTGCTCGGCCCTGAGGTTCGCAACCCGATTCTGAGCCGCAAGAATGGCCTCACGGGAATTCGCCGAGCGGGCGCGAACATCGCTCGGGGGTGTGGCGTCTAACCGAGTGAATGGCGTCGGCAAACCGGTCGTGGCCTTGGCGATAAGACAAGAGAATATCGGCGAATTCATCGCAATCCGCGGAATTCATGGAGTGACATGAAATCACTGATATCCAAGGATTCGGTCCTTCGCCCCGGTGGTGAAATGGAGACTCATCCCTCGCTTCTAACGAGGTGTTCCGGGTTCGAATCCTGGCCGGGGTAATGCTGTGTCTTGACTCGGTCGGGTCCCGTCGTCTAGCGGCGAAGACGTCCCTCTCACATGGGGAAGACCGGTGGTTCGAGTCCACCCGGGACCATTCGTGGATATCTGCGATTTTCTCGGCACGGAAGGGCTACCCGACTGGCGACGGGACCCGCTTGGAAAGCGGGCGAGCGATGAGCCTTGCGGGTTCAACTCCCGCCCCTTCCGCTCCGGCCCGACCGAAAGGGAAGGCCGTGATTACTGTCGGTGTTCGTGGTGTAGCGGTAGCACATGAGATTGTGGATCTCAAGGCGCCGGGTTCAACTCCCGCCGAACGCCCTCGATGAATCGAACTTCCATACAGGGGTGTGCTCCTGGGAGAGCAGCGAGATTCCAACACTCGTCTACAGGGTTCGAATCCTTGCACCCCTGCTGATCCGAGCCGCCCATCGCGTCGTCGGCCGCGTGCTGCGATCGCTCGATCGCGAATCGCGCGTCAGTTCGCGTCGTCGGCCGCTTTCTCCTTGGCGAGATCCTCGTGCTTGGCCGTCAGCTCATGGTACTTCTTCATGAGCTTCTCCTTGGCGGACTCGGTGGCTTTGGTGGTCGCTTCGCCGAGCTTTTTCAGGTCGGCCTTGGTGTGCTCCAGGTCGGCCTCGAGGTAGGCCGAGAGCTTGTCGCGGTTCTTGTGGAACTCGGCCTTGAGCCGCTCCATCCGTGGGGCGAGCTTGGCCTTGGCGTCCGACGCGGTTGTGGAGGCGTGCTCCTTGAGGTGCTCGATCTCCTCGCGACTGGACTTCAGGTTCGCCGAGAGCGTCGCTTCCATCTTCGCGCGGGAGGCCGTCCATTCCTCGTGGAGCTTGTGCACCTCCGCCTTCATCTTCTCGCGCCGGGCCGGTCGCCTTGTCGGCTTTCTCCTCGAGTTCGTGGACCTCGTCGTGGAGCGAGTTCATCCGCAATTCGATGCTGTTGGCGAGCTTCTCGCGGGCGATCGCCCACTTCTTGCTAAGATGTTCCATCTCGGCGGCGAGCTTCTCCCGCGCCGGGCCGGACTGCTTGGCGGCCTCGTCCTTGAGCTTGTGGTACTCGTCGCCGGCCGCCTTGGCACTCGACTCCATCTTGGCGATCAGCTTGTCCCAGTACTCCTTCATCCTCTCACCGACCGTCTTTTCCGCGGGCTCCTGGGCGACGACATGCGCCGTCATCCCCGACGACACGATCGCCAGGGTTGCGAACACGAGGGATTGACGACCGAACGAGGACCACGGACCAATCAAGGTCTTCACGAACATCCGAATGCTCCTGACGAGGGTTTCCGCCCGAGGGCTCCGAGGCAACACGACCCGGCATGCCAGTTCGGATGCGGTGGATTTCTCCGCCGATCGGCTCGGGGCGGGACTCGCGGTCGTATTCTAATTGCGCCGACGAACAAGTTGCCAGCATTTCGAGGAACTCCGTGGCAGGCCGTGTCGTCCACTTGATTGCTCATAAGCGGAGTCTATCCACGGTCAAGGTCGAGGCGATCATGCCACGTCATCCGGTGCGGAACGGCCCGACGCGGCAAGGTCATCCGGACGTCCCGGTCCTATCGGACTCGGCATGCCTCGCGATATACTGGCGACCGGCGACAATCGCCCCAACCTGGAAGCGGTCGATGATGCGGTCGATCCGAGGCCCTATGTCCGGCCTGATCCCCATCGATCGGGCTTCATCATGGCCTATTCAGGACCCTCCGCATGACTCGAATCGCCTTCGCCGTTTCACTCCTGGCGCTCGGTGCCTCCGCGATGGCCGACGAGCCGACCAACGTCGTCGCGACGACCTATTACCGCACGTTCTCCCATGCCCACCCGGTCCTGAAGCGGATCAAGCCGGGCGAGGTGGTTTCGACGAAGACGCTCGACTCGGCGGGGCTCGACGAGAAGGATCAGAAGCGATCGGAGCCTTTCAATCCCCTCACCGGCCCGTTCTTCGTCGAGGGGGCCGAGCCTGGCGACGCGCTGGTCGTGACGCTGAAGAAGGTGCGGCTGAATCGCGACTGGGGCTGGTCCGCCTACCGGCTCGGCCTGTTCTCGCTGACGCCCGAGATAGTCGAACACATCTATCCGAACGACATCCATCCGGACCTGGTCATCAAGGGGCGCACGACGCTCGTGCCCTGGGACCTCGACCGCAAGGCGAACACCGTGCGGCTCCGAACGCCCAAGAGCCAGGTGCATGACATGGAGTTCCCGGCGAGACCGATGCTCGGGTGCATCGGCGTTGCGCCGGCGGGCGATTTCGCGCCGACGTCGGGGCCTTCGGGCCCTTACGGCGGCAACCTCGATTACAACAAGATCGGCGAGGGGGCCACCGTGTCTCTGCCGGTCTATCACCCCGGCGGCTTGCTGTTCGTCGGCGACGGCCATGCCTTGCAGGCCGACGGCGAGCCGACCGGGACCGGCATCGAGACATCGATGGACGTGGAATTCGCCGTGGAGCTGAAGAAGGGGGCGAAGCTGGCCGGGCCCCGCGTCGAGACGGCCGACGAGATCATCAGCATCGGCTCGCAGCCCGAGTTCGCCAGCGCCCTCGACAACGGCCTCAAGATGGCCACCAGCGACATGGCCGCCTGGCTCGCCAAGGACTACGGCATGGAGCCCTGGGCGGCGCACCTGCTGATCGGCTATCAGGGGCGTTACGACGTCGTCACCGTGGCGGGGTCGATGGCCCTTTGCATCAAGAAGGACCGATTGCCGAAGAAGGCGGCCGCCAAGGCCGCGACGGCGGAGAAGGCGACCGACGTCCTGGCGACGATCGCGGCGAAGACGGCCGGGCTCCGCAAGATCAGCGGGTTCGTCCCGCTCTACTGGGACGAGTCGAAAGGGAAGCTCTGGATGGAGCTGGCGCGGTTCGACGAGGAATTCCTCTATCAGGTCGCGCTGGCGACCGGATTGGGCTCGAATCCTGTCGGGCTCGACCGCGGGCAGCTCGGCGAGTCGCGGGTGGTGATGTTCCGTCGGGTCGGGCCGAAGGTGCTGCTGGTCGAGACGAACTACAAGTACCGGGCGATCACCGATCGGGCCGTCGAACGGCGGGCGGTCGCCGAGTCGTTCGCGCCGTCGGTGCATTGGGGATTCAAGGTCGAGGCGGAAGAGGCGGGCAAGGTGCTCGTGGACGCCACCGGCTTCTTCCTCCGCGATGCGCACGGCGTGGCCGAGCGTCTGAAGGAGGCGAAGCAGGGGGCCTACAGGCTCCACGAGGACCGCAGTACCCTCGAACCCGGGCGGACGAAGGGGTTCCCCAAGAACACGGAGGTCGAGGCGCTGCTGACCTTCGGCGCCGACGGCGAGACCGGCCGACTCGTCGCGCAGACGGCCGCCTCGGCCAGGGCGGTGACCGTCCGTCAGAGGCACTCGCTCGTCGAGTTGCCGGCGCTGAAATCGGGATTCACGCCCAGGCGGGCGGACCCTCGCGTCGGTGTGTTCACCGTCGATTTCTACGACTTCGCCACGCCGTTCACCGAGCCGGTCGAGCGGCAGTTCATCGCGAGGCACCGGCTGATCAAGAAAGACCCGAAGGCGGCCGTCTGCGAGCCGGTCGCGCCGATTGTGTATTACGTCGACCCGGCGGCACCGGAGCCGGTGCGGTCGGCGCTGGTGGAGGGCGCGTCGTGGTGGGCCCGGGCGTTCGAGGCGGCGGGCTTCAAGGACGCCTTCAAGGTCGAGGTCTTGCCCGACGACGCCGATCCGATGGACCTGCGTTACAACGTGATCCAGTGGGTCCACCGATCGACGCGGGGCTGGTCGTACGGCACCAGCGTGATCGACCCGAGGACCGGCGAGATCCTCAAGGGACGGGTGACCCTCGACTCGCTGCGCGCCCGTCAGGACGCCCTGATCGGCGCCGGGTTGTCGATCGCCGAGCCGCCGCGAGGGGCCTGTGCCGCCGGGGCCGGGCCGGGGGCGGAGCACCTGGCGGGGTTCGACCCGGCCGCCGAGCCGGCGGCGATGGTCCTGGCCCGCGTCCGTCAGCTCTCGGCGCACGAAGTCGGGCACACGCTCGGCTTCTCCCACAACTTCGCCGCCAGCGCCTGCGGCCGGGCCTCGGTGATGGACTACCCCGCGCCCTGGTGAAGATCCGCGACGGCAAGACGCTCGACCTCTCCGATGCCTACGCCAAGGGGGTCGGGGCGTATGACCTGCTCGCCGTCCGCTATGCTTACGGCCAGTTCCCCGATGGGGCCGACGAGGCGAAGGCGCTCGGGGAGGTCGTCCGCAAGGGGATTGCCGACGGCCTGCTGTTCCTGTCCGACGCCGATGCCCGCCCCGCCGGCGCGGCGCACCCGCTGGCCAACCTCTGGGATAACGGCGACGACCCCGTCGCCTCGCTCCGCCATGAGATGAAGGTGCGGGCGATCGGCCTCGAACGGTTCGGCCTCGACCAGCTTGCGGAGGGGGCCCCGCTCTCCGACCTGGAAACCAAGCTCTTGCCTTTGTATCTACATCACCGCTATCAGCTCCAGGCGGCCGTGAAGGTCCTCGGGGGCGTCCGGTACACCTATGCCGTCAAGGACGGCGCCGTGGTCCGCCCGTCGTCGATCACGCCGATCGAGCCGGCCAACCGCCAGCGCGATGCGCTTGCTGCGGTCCTGGAGACGCTCGACCCGAAGGCGCTGTTGCTCCCGGAACGACTGCTCGACCAGATCCCGCCGCAGGCGTTCAACCGTCCCGATGGCACCGCCGAACGGTTCGCCGGCAAGACCGGCCTGGTGTTCGACCCGGTGGCCGCCGCCGTGACCGCCGCGGACCTCGCCGTGAGCGGCCTGCTCAATCCCCAGCGTGCCGCGCGACTGATCGAGTCCCATGCCCGGGACGCGAAGGCTCCCGGGTTCGATGACGTGGTCAACACGCTCGTCTGGAAGACCTGCGACGCTCCCGCGGGCGACGGCCGTGCGGGGGCCGTCGCGCGTGGCGTGCAATGGCTCGTCGTCAACCGACTGATCGGCCTGGCCTGCGACGAGTCCGCCGACCCTCGCGTCCGGGTCGTGGTCTTGCACGCGCTCTGGTCGTTCGCCGATCGGATCGAGATCCGCGCCGGCAACGGAGGGGATGCCTCATTCCTCAAGGACCCCCAGGGCTGGGCCATCGCGCAGGAGATCCGCCGGTTCCTCAACCGACCCGACGCCACCCATCGACGCGCCGAGCCCCCGCTGAGCCCGCCGGGCGACCCGATCGGTGGCGAGGGCTAACGCTCTACTTCTTCCTTCGGCGCAATCGCTTCGCCCACTGGTCCAGTCGCCGTTCCCAGGCGATCTCGTCATCATAAGGCTCGTTGATCAGCCATCGGGTGAGATCTTCCGGCCGTATGGGTAGAAACCGGCTTGACTTGACCGGGAGGTAGGAACCATCGGCCTGGAGCTGTTCGATCACCGGGGACTCGCCGTCGAACCGCCAGATCTCGGTGACCTTGAGCTTCGCGTAAATCTCGGGGCGATCGATCTGCGGGCCTGAGAGATCGATCTCGATTGCCAGATCGGGGTCGGGGTAGTCGGCGATGTCCTTCGATTTTCGCGCGAAGGCCGCTTCCACGACGGCGAACTTTTCCGGGTCGAAGTAGTAGCACTCGTCCGCCTGGAGTCCCCGCTTGATCTTGGGCCGCTTCCATGTCGTCTCCCCGGCCGACTTGCGAGGGATTTCCAGGACTCGCGAGACCGTCGCGACGACCTTGCCGAGCATCTCCTTGAAGCGCTCGTGAGGGTATCCGGTCGTCATGATCTCCAAGTCCTCCCCATCATAGGCGAGTCGGATGTGTTGCCCTTCGTCGATCGCCTCGGAGAGGCAATCATAGACATCCCAGCCGACGGCCCGGATGACGATCCGCTGATCTCCGGAGTTGACGGCCGGAGTCTTCACCACGTGGGAGGAGGGTCGAATCGGACTCCTGGTCGTTGACATGGGTTCCCCCTCTATCGCAAGGGGCGTTTCGCCAAGGAGTTCTTTCGCGCGAGTCGCCTCGCGCGTTCGGGTCTTCTTGGAGGCGGTTCGCTTCACCAGTTCGTCGAATGTCTTGGCCATGATACCGTACCTCGCACTCGTCGCACTCGGAGATCCTCTCGTAACTATCTTATTGGACGGGGCTACCCCGATTCACTCGACGATCATCTCCCCATTCATCACCATCCAGTGTCCGGGGAACGTGCAAAGATACGGATAACGTCCCGGCTTGCTGGGTGCCTGGAAGGAGATCGAGAACCGGTCCTCGGGGCCGACGATGTCGGTATAGACCAGCACGTCGTCGGACCGGGGGATGTAGTGGCGAGCGACCGCATCGGGCTCGGCGATGATCTTGTTCGCGAGGTCGCCGACGCGCGCCAGCGAGCCCGGCTTGATCAACGCCCAGTTGTGCGGCACGACGTCCGGGTTGATGAACGTCAGCTTGATCGGCTCGCTCGCGCGGACCTTGAACGATCGGACGGTATAGCTCAGGTTCTTGCCGGCCTCGATGGTGATGGACCGGGCCTTGGGGATCGGCCCGCTCCATGGGTTCGGCGCCGGCCTGTATGCGAGCGCGACCATGTCGGCGAGGATCGGATGCGCGGCGATCGTCCTGGACTCGGGCCGGTAGCCCGGGAAGCCGGTGAACGGCGGGGCCAGTCGATGCAACGTGGCGAAGAGGTCGATCGGATCGCCGGCATCGGGGCGTAGGTGCAGGTGGATCTGGTTGACGGGTTGCAGATCGGGGATCTCGAGGAACAGTGTGCGGCCGTCGGCGAGGACGTGGGCCGATCGGATCGTCATGACGTCGTGGCCGGGCTGGCCGGGGTGGCTCGGGGAGAGCTCGGCCGAGCCGTATCCCGGGCCGTAATGATAGTTCCAGGCCTGGGCGAATTGAGTTCGAGGACGAAGGGCAACCTCGCGATCGAGCGGGCGGGTGAAGCGCACCAGCACGCCGTTCTCGTGGGCGTGGATTTCGATCGGGAGCTGGACCGGGTCGCCGTTGTATCGCACGCGCTGGAAACAGCCGTCGAGTGGCGTATAGGTGCCCCAGCCCGTCATCCCGGAGACGTAGAGCTGGCCGTCTTTCGGGTTGAAACGGCCCCGATGCGACCCCGAGAGGAACTCGCCGGGCATGGGCA
This sequence comes from uncultured Planctomycetota bacterium, assembly GCA_963777695.1. GTDB lineage: Bacteria > Planctomycetota > Planctomycetia > Isosphaerales > Isosphaeraceae > CAVZRC01. The sequence continues at coordinate 640,831 of CAVZRC010000004.1, read as the reverse complement.
CGGCCGCGCCCTGGGGCTGGCCCCCGACTTTCTCGCGAAGCAGCAAGAAATAAGTGCCCGTCCCGAATGAGAAGTGGAGCATCTGTCCGCTGAGGGGACCGAACCGGTCGTCCGGCACCGTGACCTGTGCGCCGGCGGAATTGTCGAGCCCGCGGGGTAGATAGACCAGCGGGAGGTCGGGAGGGGTGCCGGAACGCGGGCCGGGGTAGCCGTAATGGCCGCCGGGCCGGATCTCGTGGACCATCGAGGCCGGCGTCCATTCGCCCTCGGAGGCCGGGACCGTCAGCGTGCCGTCGGGGGCGAGCCCGAGGCCGTCCGGGTTGCGGAAGCCGGTAGCGATCACCCGGATCGATCGGCCGTCGGCCGAGATCTGGATCAACCCTTGCTTGCCCGACGCGGTGTAGAAGCGACCAGCGGGATCGCGCTGGAGCCCGCAGACGAAGTCGTGGCCGGCGGGCGAGGTGTCGTAGGCGTTGCTGAAGCACTCGTAATAGTCGGCCTCGCCGTTGCCGTCCCGATCATCCAGCCGCGTGATCTGGTCCCGGCCGAGGACGTAGACCTTACCCTCGGCGACGACCAGCCCGAGGGACTGGTGCAACCCGGAGGCATATCGGCTCCATCGGACGTTCTGGAGCGTCTCGTCGAGACCCTCGACGCGCCAGACGTCCCCCTGGATGGTGGTCACCATCGCGGTGCCATCGGCGAGGAAGTCGTGGTCGCTGAAGAAGAGCAGGGCATTCCAGGGGTTCTGGAACGGCGGCTCGATGGTGTCGATCGCATAGGGACCATGACGGCCGATCGAGCCTCGGGTCTTCAGGACTTGCGGCCAACGTCGGGGACCTCCTGCGCGCGTCAAGTGGGCGAGCGGGTGCTTGTCGGCCGGGGCGAAGGTACGCGTGAATCGGCCGTCCTCGACCCAGGGGGCATCGAGCATCTCGACGTCGCCGACGCGATAGGCGAAGACGATCCGATTGCCGTGGCGGTAGAAGCCGTGGTAGACGAACGGCTGATCGGGGGCCTTGCCCTCGGGGCGGGGCAGGGGGGTGCCGTCCAGGATCAGGCCCTCCATCAGACCGTGGCGGACGGCCGAGAACCGGACGAATCCGCCGCTCCAGACGGCCTCGTAGCAGAGGGTCGTGGGATTGAAGCAGGCGGACAGCTCGCCCCGGTCACCGAGCCGGACGCAGACGCCCTTGGGCACGGTCACGCCTGCGCCCGGAAGACGCCGCAGAGCAGGTTGCCGAGGTCCGTCGCGTTCCACCGCAAGTCCATCCAGTTCGCATCGCTCTGGTTGCCCCAGTGTCCGTTCTTTCCGCCATCGAGGCCGGGGAACTGCGGTAGCAAGGCCGGGACGGTCGCTTGCTTCGCGAAGTGCTCCGCCTCCTTGGCGTAGAAATCGTAGACCCGTTCTCGGTTGACCGGGTGTTGCCAGCTCGGCCATCGCTCCGGTTGGATCGGCGCCCGGTCGAAGGCGAATGGGGCCGGTGCATGGGCGAGCGGCAGCCGGTGGCCGGCGGTCATCGTCCCCGGTCGGCCGAGGTCCAGCAGGAAGCGGACCAGGTCGCGGCGCTCGTCGGACGACATCGCGGCGGCCAGCCCGTCGGGCATCAACGTGCCCTCGGTGCGCACGGCCTCGATCTCGGACTTCGCGATCCGGATCGGATCGGCCGTCGCCGGGTCGCGAAGGACAAGCTCCGTCTTGCTATCCTCCTGCGGGTAGCCTTGACGGACCTTGCCGTTGACAGTGGCCACCACGACCGCCGAGTAACCCTCCTTGACCTTCCGCCGGGGCCAGAGGACGGATTCGACGAGTTCCTCGGGCTTGATGCAGAGCCCCGCGGTCGTGAGGTCCGGGCCGACCGAACCGCCCTGGCCGTCGACCTTGTGGCAGGAGAGGCAGGCGAACTTCGGCGAGCCGAACACGGCCGCCCCGCGCCGGGGGTCGCCGTCCTTGCGGGCGTCGCCAATCAAGGACGCGACCAGGTTCGCATCGGCAGGCGTCGTCGAACCGGTCGCGGCCGGGCGCGGCGGTACGGGCGTCCTCGGCTTCGGCCGCGGGCCGGCGGGCTTGCCCTCGAGCTGGGGCAGCAGCCAGTCGAGGCCGTCGAGGTTGTCCTGGAGCCGCTGCTCGGCATCGTCGTCGGTGTGGCCAAGGATGCCGATCGGCCCGCGATAGCCGCTGTCCTTGATGATCCGGAGCAGATCGAGGTCCAGCGCGCCCTGGCCCAGCGGCAGGATCTTCCGCCCGACCCGGTCGCCGCCCCGATCCATGCCGTTGAGGTTCAATGCCTTGAGATGGGGCTTCATCTTCGTCAGCAGTCCGGCGAAGCGGTCGAGGTGGTCGTGGCCGTGGTGGAGGTTGTAGACCATGCCGACGTTGGTGACACCTTGCGCCTTCAATCGCTCGATGATTGCGATCTGGTTCTCCGGCTCGCCGAACCAGCCGCCGTGGTTGTAGAGGGCCAGCGAGCAGCCGATCTTCGCGGCCTCTTCGCCCAGCGGTCGGAGCTTGGCCGTGGCGGCCTCGACGCGACGCTCCTGCTCGGCGCCTGACACGCGATCGGCCCCGAAATCCAGGAGCACCCAGAGCTCGGCCTTCACCCCGTGCCGCTTGAGCGCGTCGAGGATGATGCGCGTCTCGCGGTTGAGCTCGCCCGCGGCCCAGAAGGCGTCGAGGGCGACGTGGTGCCTCTTGAGGGCGTCGATCTCGGCGTCGAACGTGGGGATATGTTCGGCCCGCCAGTCATAGGCGAAGTGCTTGAAACCGAGGTGCTCCAGCATCGTCGCGCGTTCCTCCGGCCCACGCTTCTTGCTGTCGAATGGGACGATACACCAGGCGATGAGGTTATCGCGGGCGAAGAGCCGATCCGCGGAATCGGCCGCCTTCGCGGTCCGGCCAGGCAGACCTGGCACGAATCCGGTGCTCGCGAACGCCGCCAGGGCGAAAAGGAACGCGGCTGGGCAGACCAGGGACCGACGGTGGAGCAGCCCATCGCCGTGTGAGAGAATCATCATCTAGGGTTTACTCCTCGGTGATTGATCGGTGTTGTGAAGCGCGCCGCGCCTGACGGTCGCTGCGAAGGCTCATAGTGTCGAGCTGCATCGCGTAATGCAGGTTAGGAGGTGCCGGACCTGTCGTCAACAGTCCGAAGTGTCGGTCCTCAGCGAACCGATTCCGCTCGGTTTGCCCTGATCGGTCGGAGGTATGCAGAGGCTGTATGATGCAGGAACGGAGGCTGTCATGATCGAACTGACCGAGCAGGTACAAGCGCCGGAATGATCCGAAACCGCACCGCCGCGCATCGCGAATCCGTGGACCAAGTAGACGTTCGTCTCGCTCCGGGTCAACGCAGACCGAATCTCAATTGAGCCGCTCACTCGGCCCGAGCGAAGGGCTGGGCCGGAAAGAGTCGGTCCATCGCCGAAGCCAGCAGATACTGGAAGTCGGCGCGATCGCGGATCGGGTCGAGATCCTCGTCGTGTACGAACAACGCGAGGTCGCGGAAGCCATCCGCGAGCGCGAGACGGAATTCCTCGACGGCCCGGTCGGCGTACTCCCGTCGCTCGAGGCGCTCGGCGTTAGTGAGCTCCGTCTCTGGCTTGCCGCGACCCACCAGTGGCACGAGCTGGGCCATTTCGCATGCCGCGTGGTAATGCATGCCCTCATCCCGCTGCTCGGTGGGCGATCGCTTGAGCATCTCGAACCGCATGCGCGACACCGCGAGAGCCTCTTCCTTCCGCCCGAGTGCGCGGAGCGACTTGCCGAGATTCTGATAGTGGTTGCTCAGCCAATTGCGATACTGGGCGGTCATGGGGTCGCGTTCGAGGCAGGTGAGCTCGAGGGCGATGGCCTCGCGCGCAGCGGTTATGGCCTCCTCGTGACGGCCGACTTTGGCCAGCGCCATGGCCAGATTGTTGTAGAGGCCGGCAAGTCGGGAAGTCGCCGCGATGTCCGCCGGGTTCTTCCGCAAGACGGCCTCGTACACCTCCTTGGCACGCTCATCCAGGGGGATCGCGTCGCCTGGCCGGTCGGCGTCAACCAGCGTCAGTCCGAAGTGCGAGAGGCTGTCCGCCAGATCGAACTGATACTGGACCACGTCGGGGTTCTCGCGTGCCAATATCTCGCAGAGCGCGACGGCCCGCTCGTGCAATACGATGGCTTCGTTGAAGTCCTTCGCATTGCGTTCGAGGCTTCCGGCCAGCATCAGGGTCATGGCCAGTTCGGATCGATAGCGGTGGACCGTGGGTACCTCCGCCACGATCGCCTCGCCGAGTGCCCTTGACTTGGCGAACGCGGCGCGGGCGTCGTTGCCCTCGAGCAGCTCGCCCAAGCTGCGAAGGATCTGGGCAAGATTAAAACGGAAGCCGACGACATTGGGCTGCTCGGCGACGCACCGTTCCAGCAGGGCGATCCCACGTCGATAGACGTCCCGCGCCTCGTCCTTACGCCCGGTGGACCCGATCACAAATCCGAGGTTGCAAAGGGTCGTGGCCAGGTCGGCCCGGCGATAGACTTGCGTCGGAGATCGCTCGAGTACCTCCTCCCGCATCGCAGTCGCGCGGCGGTAATGGTCCAGGGCCGATTCGGGCCGGCCGATCTTGCTGTCGAGCCAGCCCAGGTTGTGCTCGCTGTAAGATAAATCGAAGAGCCAATCGGTCTCTTCCGGCAGTTCCCGGGCCAGGCCCTGACGCAGCCCCAGCGCCTTTTCATGGGTGACCCGGGCCTCGTCGAACCGGCCCATCTCGATCTGGATGTTACCGAGGTTGTTGTAGACCATGGCCAGGTCGCGACGTTTGAGAGGGTCGTTGGTGCGGGCGACGACCGGCTCGAGGATGTCAACGGCCTCCTGGTAAGACTTGAGCGCGTCGGCCGGCGTCCCGGACTCGGCGTTGAGCCAGGCCAGGGCGAAATTGGCGCGCATCAACTTGTCGTCGAGCCCCGACGGACTGGAAGGATCGCGCCCTCGCGGACCAGGGCGTCCTTGAACTGGCGATAGAAGCCCCGGGCGCCTCCAGCAGGCGCTGGCGGAGCGGCTTGAGGTCCGGCCGGGTCAGGAGATCCGGGTTCGACTCGACGACGGTGCGATAGTTATCGATCGCCTTCAAGGCCATGTCCTCGCGTTCCTCGGCCCGATCGCGGGATCGCGATGCGGCCTGGTTGGCTGCCGCCAGCAACCGGTTGTTCGCGGCGAGCTGGCCGTTGGTCAGCCGCTCGTGCGCGACGATCGTCGAGAGGCTGACGATCGCCACGGGGGCGGCGATGGCGATGGCCCCCATGAGCGAGCGATGGCGGACCAGCCAGCGGCGGCCCCGAACTGTCCATGGCTCGCGCCAGGCCGTGACCGGCTCGTTGGCCAGCCATCGCTCCACATCATCGGCCAGCGCTTTCGCGGTCGGATAACGGTCCTGAGGCTTGAGGGCCATCGCCTTGATGCAGACCATCTCCAGGGCCTTGTCGATGCGCGGATCCAGGCGGCGAAGCGGCGGGAAGTCTCCCTTCTGCACCGCGCAGCACCACGCCGATGTCATCACCCTCGAACGGGGCTTGGCCTGTCAGCAAGCAATAGAGCGTCGCGCCGAGGCTATAGACATCGCTGGCCGGGCCCAGACGATCGAGTTCTCCGGCCGCCTGCTCCGGGCTCATGTAAGCCGGTGTCCCCAGCGCCGAACCCGGGAGCGTCTCGACGCTCCCGCTGGCCGAGCTCGGCACCAGGGTCCGTTCGCCCATCTCGGGGTCCGACTGGCCTGTCGGCTTGGCCAGGCCCCAGTCGACCACGAGGGTCTCGCCGTATTTGCCGACGACGACATTCCCGGGTTTGATGTCCCGATGGAGCACCCCTCGCCCGTGGGCGTACTCGATCGCGTTGCAGACGTCGAGGAAACGCCGCAGTAGCTTGCTCAACTCGAGCGATCGAAGGCCGGGGTCCCGGTCCAGCGCCCGATCGCCATGGAATCGCCCGATCGCCTCCTTGAGCGTATCCCCGCGGATGAGCCGCATGGCGTAATAGGGACGGCCGTCGCCGTGCGCACCCAACCCATAGACAGGCACGATGCCGGGGTGCTCCAGCCCGCCGGTGACCTCCGCCTCGAGCAGGAACCGCTGCCGGCTGACGGGGTCATCCGCGTGCTGGTCGAGGATCTGCTTCAGGGCGACTTCGCGGTGCAGTTCGTCATCGAGTGCCACAAAGACGACGCCCAGGCCGCCCCTGGCGTGGGGCCGGAGGACGCGGAATCGTTGGCCGTCGGAGGTCGCCGATCCGACGGAATAGGTGGCCGTGCGGTCGGCATCCCGGCTGGTCTGGGCCGAGCACAAGCCGACTTGACGGATAGAAACCTCGAGCTGCGGATCGCCGACTCGAGTCAGATTTTCAAGGATGGGGCGATTGGCGCCGATGGCCGCCAGGCTCTTCTCGACCCGGTCGCCATGCTTCTTGAGATGGCGCGCGGCAAGCGCCTCGACAGCGGCCCGGTCGGCGGCGTCGATGGCGCCGCGGGTGGTCAGATGCTCGGCCAGGTCATGGTCCTTGTCGCGGGCCCAGGCCTGGAAGGCCGCGACGAGCTGCCCCTGGTCGATGAGTCCAACCTGCAGCGCGATCAAGCCGAAGAGGAGGTGGCTTTCAGCGGCGTCGGCCATGTCGTGGCTCCGATCTGCGACACTCGATGCGCCCGAGGACCGCCATGCCGAGGTTCGGCTCACGTACCGGGCCCCATGAGCCGCATTATCCCAGAAGCCGACGCGATCCGCATCGGGCCCCTTCGCGTCCGACTTCCTCCGCTCGATTCAAGGGCGCGGCCACTTGACGTCGATAACGTCGTTAGGTAAATTAACGACGTTAAGTCGATGAACGATGTTAGTAGGCCGGATCGCAAGGGGAGGGCGATTATCGTGACGGCGAAATCTCGTCGAGAGGAGGAGAAGCTTGCGTTGCGACAGAAGATCCTCGACGCGGCGAGGGTGCTCTTCGTCTCGCGCCCTTACGAGGAGGTCACGCTCCGCATGATCGCCGAATCGATCGAATACACGGCGCCGACCATCCTGAATCATTTCCGGAGCAAGGAAGACCTGATCTTCGCGATCTGCGACGAGGACTTCCGGGCGCTGCGGATGCGGTTCGAGCGGATGGCGAAGGTCATCGACCCGGTCGAGCGGCTGCGGAAGACCGGGCTGGCTTACGTCGAATTCGCGATGGCGAACCCGAACCACTACCGGTTCATGTTCATGACGCCGCATCCGGTGCCCGGTCCCGATGACCTCGCCATGGACCGCGGCAACCCCGACCAGGACGCGTACGCGTTCCTCCGCGCGACCGTCGCCGAGGCGATCGCGGCCGGCCGGTTCCGCGAGGATTGCGACGACCCCGACGCGGTCGCCCAGGTCCTCTGGAGCGGGGTCCACGGCCTGGTCTCGCTCCACCTGACCAAGGGGGACGACCCATGCCTGTCGTTCCGACCCGTGAAGCTGACCGCGAAATTGATGGTGGATGCGACGATCCGCGGGCTCCTGAGAGAGGAGAAGTGAGCGATGGTTGACCTCGCGAGCAAGATTCTGCTGTATGACAAGGTGCGGTTCCTGATCACCGTGACGGGGGTGGCGTTCGCGGTGACGCTCGTCTTCGTGCAGGTGGGACTGTTCGAGGGCTTGCTGGCCAACGCGTCGGTGACGATCGAACGGATCGACGCCGACCTGTGGATCTCGGCCCGCAACACGCCGAATGTCGACTTCTCGAACACGTTCCCCGAGACGCTGGTCCAGCGGGTCCGTTCGGTGCCCGGCGTGGCCAGGGCCGATAACCTGATCGTCTGGTTCGGCCGCGTGGCGCTGCCGACCGGCGCGACCGAGAACGCCGTGCTCTACGCCCTCGAGGACTTCACGCGATGGAACATCCCCTGGCGGGTCAACTCGGGCGACGCGCGGAACCTCCGTCGCGGTAAGTACATGATCCTGGACGACTCGGCGACGAAGCGGTTCGGCAAGTTCGCGGTGGGCAACTATCGCGAGATCAACGGACAGCGGCTTGAGATCATCGGCCGGACCGAGGGCGCGCGGTCGTTCACCACCAACCCGATCGCGTTCCTGGATTACCGCGTCGCCCAGTCGCTCGATCGCCAGAGCCTGCACAACCGGACGACCTACATCCTGGTGAAGCTCGCCCCGGGCACGGATCGCGAGGCCGTCCGTACGGCGATCCGCTCGCGGCTGCCGTATAACGACGTCTGGACCCGCGACGAGTGGGCGAGGCGGTCGCGGTCGTACTGGACGGACAACACGGGGCTCGGGCTCAACATGGTGATGACCGTGTTCCTGGGCTGCCTCGTCGGCGTGGTGGTCGTGGCCCAGACGCTCTACACCTCGACCATGGAACATATCAAGGAGTTCGCGACCGTCAAGGCGATCGGCGGGGGCAATGCGGAGATCTACGCGATCATAGCGAAGCAGGCGGCGATCGCCGCGGTGGTCGGGTTCGCGCTCGGGACGGCCATGGCCTACGGCCTGCGCCCGGCGATGGCCGGGCTGGACCTCAAGCTGATCCTGACGCCGGGCCTGTCGATCTACGTATTCGGCGGGACGCTCGCGCTGTGCCTGGCGGCCTCGGCGATCTCGTTCCGCAGGGTGGCCTCGCTCGACCCCGCCCTGGTCTTCCGCGGCTGACGGACGGGTCGCCGAGGAAGGATCTTGGACCGTGGCGTTCGCGGTCACAGACGGGGTGCGCGCGTCGGCCGGTCCGCATGATTCCTTTTTCCGGAGGTGATGCGATGGAGGTCCTGGAGGCGACCGGGGTGGTCAAGACGTTCCGGGAAGGCTCTGAGTCGGTCTCCGTCTTGAAGGGGGCGTCGTTGAGCCTGGCTCGAGGTGAGATCGTGGCGCTCGAGGGCCCCTCGGGTTCGGGCAAGACGACCTTCCTGACGATCCTGGGCTGCATGCTCACGCCGACCTCGGGGCGGGTCGCGATCGAGGGCCGCGAGGTCGATCCGACTCGGCCTGAGCGATTGCCGGGGTTCCGCCGGTCCTCGATCGGCTTCGTGTTCCAGCAATTCAACCTCTTCCCCGCGCTCACGGCGGCCGAGAACGTCGAGTACGCCCTGAACCTCAAGGGGATGCGCGGCAAGGCCGCGAGCGTCGAGGCGTCCCGGGTCCTCGAGGCCGTCGGGCTCTCGGACCGCGCCCGGTTCCTGCCTCGCGACCTCTCCGGCGGGCAGAAGCAGCGGGTGGCGATCGCCCGGGCGCTGGCCGGGTCCGCCCCGATCATCCTCGCCGACGAGCCGACCGCCAACCTCGACTCCCAGGTCGGCACCCAGGTGCTGGAACTCTTCCGCGACCTGGCCAGGCGCGAGGACCGCGCGCTATTGATCGTGACCCATGACCCCAAGGTCCGCGGCGTCGCCGATCGCGTCGCCCAGATCCGTGACGGCGTCATCCTGAACTGAAGGGCCGATCCAGACAGGCCGTCGTTCCTCGTGGCGTTTGCAAGACTAACATTCTGAAGGGGCTCGATCATGACTGCACGATTCCTGATGCGGCTGGTTCTCCTGGGTTCGGGGTCGCTCCTCACGACGGCGGTCGTGGTGCAGAGCGGGACACTCGGCAAGCTGCCGCCCGCGTGGGCCTCGCCCGGGACCCAACCGCCGGCCGGACACGCCGGCCCGTCGAAACCGCCCGCGGCGCCCAATGTGATCGCCGAGGGGCGCGTGGTCGCGTACCCGGGCGCCGAGGTCGTCGTCGGGACCGAGTCGGCCGGCCGGATCGTCCGGTTGAACGTCCAGGAGAAGTCGGTCGTCCGCAAGGGAGACCTGATCGCCGAGCTGAACGCCGAAGACCTGAAGGCCGACGAGGCCCTGGCGTACGCGAAGGCCATGGAAGCGGAGGCTGACATCCACTTCTTCGACCGCGAGTCCCGCCGCGACGCGTCGCTGATCGCCCGCAACGCCGGGACCGTCCAGAACCTCGACGTGAACCTCCGGGGCCTCGACGCGGCCCGGGCGCGCTGCGCCGCGGCGCTGGCCGAGCGCGACCGGATCGCGGCGCTGATCGCCAAGACGCGGATCGTCGCCCCGATCGACGGCGTCGTCACGGCGCGGCACGTCCACGCCGGGGAGACGGTCGAGGTCGCGGCAAGGATCGTCACGATCGCCGATCTCGACCGGATGCGGATCGAGGCCGAGGTTGACGAGTTCGACACGAGCCGAGTCGCGCTGGGTGCGGACGTCCGGATCACCGCCGAGGGCTTCACGGAATCGTCCTGGAAGGGGAAAGTTGAAGAGATCCCGGATTCGGTCGTCGCCCGTCGCATCCGCCCCGAGGATCCCGGGCGGCCGATCGACGCCCGCGTGCTCCCGCTCAAAGTCAAGTTCGGCGAACCCACGCCCCTGAAGCTCGGGCAGCGGGTCGAGATCGAGATCCTGTCGGAATGAGGATGATTCAGGTGACCGAATCGACTGTGGCCTGATGAAATTGCTTACCGGCTCGGCATCGCTTCGCTCGCGTCCGCCTGATCGAGCGCTTCGAATTGCGTGATCCGAACGGAGTGATTCGGGAAGCGCGCGACGATCTCGAGTTCGCCACCCATCGCCTCGATCGAACTCCGCAGCGTGGCGAGATACATGTCGGTCCGGCGTTCCAGCTTCGAGACGGCCTCTTGTTTGATGTGGAGCGTCTTTGCGACCTCTGCTCGCGATCGTTGGCGCGCCTCTCGAAGCTGCCGCAGCGCGGCTTCCTCGGCGATCAATTCCGCCGCCCGCTTCGCGATGGCTTGCTGCCTCTCCTTCGGCAGATTGGCTATATAATCATCGACTCGGATGGCCATGAGTTCCCTCACTGTTCCAGGCTTTCCAGGTGTTGCCTGAATCGCTCGTCGGCGATCGGTATCTGTTTCTTGTACCAGCGTTTGTCACCACGCTTGTTGCCGCCGACGAGGAGGATCGCCGCCCGACTCGGGTCGAAGGCAAAGAGGAGGCGCCACGGATCACCGCGGAATTGAACCCGGAGTTCTTTCATGTTGGTGAAAGCGGACCCTTCCACCGTATCGACGTAAGGTCTACCGAGTTGCGGGCCATGCTCTCGCAAGAGTGCCGTGTGGCCTAGGACTTCATCCTGCAATGCTTCTGCCAAGCCACCGAACCACGCCGCGAATTCGTCATCGAAGAGGACGTCCCATTCCATGGGGAGCTGCACTCCTTTCACTACGATCGTATCCCCTCAAGGAGATGACGTCAATTCTGGCTGGAGCATGACGGTGTGTAGGCCGCCACCGGATTACGAATAAGAAGAAAGCCTGATGCACCAGGGCTTTATGGCTCCGGAATTCGGAGTTCGGAATCTGCACTCTCATTCTTTCCCAAGCTCTGACCGCACATTGCGGAACGTCAGGCTGGAAAGCCTGACCGACTCCCCTGAAGGGTTAATAGACCCAGTGAGATCTCGACCGCCAGGACGGAGATATCATCATGAGGTCTTGCGACTCCCTGCCACCTCGCAACCTCACCCAAAAGGGTAGCAATCCCTTCCTGGAGCGATCCGGATCGCCCTCGGCCGATCGCTTGCAGCAATCGGGCATCGCCGAACGGCTTGCTCGACGGGTCCATCGCCTCGGGGACGCCATCGGAGTAGAGGTACAGTCGGTCTCCCGCGGCCAGGCGGACCGATCGCTCCTCGTAGGGTTCATCGGCCAGGCCGATCGGGGACCCCGGGCTCTCCAGGATCACCGGATCGGCGCCGGCGGGCAGATGCACCGGGCCGGGGTGACCGGCGGAGACGTAGCGGAACTCCCCTGTCGCGGAGTCGTGGATCCCGTAGACCATCGTGGCGAACTGTTCGGTCGCCGCGTCGAAGGGGAAGAGCCGGTTCAGGTGCGCGGCGACCTCGGTGGGCGGCTTGATGGTCGACCGATCCCAACGGTCTCCATCCACGATCAGGATCGAGGACGGCTCCGACGGCGGCGAGAGGAGACGGCTCATCGTCACCGACAACAGGGCCGATGCGACGCCATGGCCGCTGACATCCAGGACGTAAAGACCGACCTTGCCATCGCCGAGCGGGATGATGTTCAGTCCGTCGCCGGCCAGTTCGTCGCACGGCCGGTAAATCCAGGCGAACTCCATGCCCGGGACGCGCGGTACCTCGCGGGGCAGGAACGTCTCCTGGATCCTCGCCGCCGCCTTCAGGTCGTGGGACATCCGATCGTTGGCCTTCGCCAGTCGCGCATTGGTGCCCTCGAGCTCGATTTGCAGGCGGCGGAGCTTCAGGTGGGTCTCGACGCGCGCGTGCAGTTCTTCCATCTGAAACGGCTTGGTGATGTAATCCACCCCGCCGGTGGCGAACGCCTTCACCTTGTCCAGTTGCTCGGTGAGTGCGCTGATGAAGATGACGGGAATCCCCGAGAGGGCGTCGTCGGCTTTGAGGCGTTCGCACACCTCGTAGCCGTTCATCTCCGGCATATTGATGTCGAGCAGGATCAGGTCCGGGGGATCCGTCGCGCCGCCAGCAGCGCCAGCTTGCCGCTGGGGACCGGGCGGACTTTATACCCGCGATCCTTGAGCATTCCGGCCAGGACCTGAAGATTGGCGGGGGTGTCGTCCACGACCAGGATGCTGGCGGGTCGCCCGCTATCACTCCTAGGCTGCTCCGGCTTCAATGGAGACCTCCGTCGTGAATAGGTCGAGAAGCTTCTCGTACTGGAAGCCTTCGGCGAGCCGGCGCAGCGCCCGGGCGATGCGGGGGTCGTGGGCTTCGACCTCCTGGATGCTCGCCAGCAACTGGTCCAGGTCCGCCGTGATGACGGCCTCACGCATCGGGTCGATGAGGTCTTGCGGCCAGCCCGCCAGGGACTCGAGCGTGAGCTCGGCCGCTTCCTCCCGTTGCGTGTCTGTTGGCTGCTCGGCGTAGACGTACTCCACGCCCACATGGGCGTGAATCTTCTGGAAGAGCTCGATTTCCCGGAACGGCTTGCTGAGGAAGTCGTCGGCGCCGATGCTCAGCAGCTCCTGGCGGTTCTCGTCCATCGCGCTGGCGGTCACGGCGATAATCTTGGGATCGTTGCCGCCGGCCATGCCCCGGATCCTGCGGATCGCCTCATGGCCGTCCATCACCGGCATGCGGAAATCCATCAGGATCAGATGGGGCCGCCACTCCTCGAACTCGTGGACGGCCTCCGCCCCGTTGGTCGCCAGCCGGACCTCGAACCCGACGGGGGCCAGGAGCTGCGCCAGGAGCTGGCGGTTATCCTCGATGTCATCGGCGATCAGCACCCGGCAGGTCGCCTGACCGGGCTGGAGACTCAGGACATGCCGGGGCCTGTCTTTCGCCTGGACCGCCTGGGCCTGTCCCTCCTTCAACGGCAGGTGGATGGCGAAGACGCTGCCTGCGCCGACCTGGCTGTCGACCGTGATGGATCCGCCCATCAGGCGGACGAACTCCCGGCTGATGGCCAGGCCCAGCCCCGTCCCGGTCCCCGCCTGCTGGCCGGTCTTGGTCTGCTCGAAATGGCGGAACAACTTGCCCTGGTCGTCCGTCGAGATGCCGGGGCCCGTGTCCTCGATCTCGACGCGGAGGAAAGGACCCGTCGCGCCGTCGAGGTCCGCGTGTACGCGCACGCCGATGCCGCCCTGCTCGGTGAACTTGACGGCATTGCCCAGCACGTTGATGAACACCTGGCGCAGCTTGTTGATGTCGGTCACGATGTACTGGGGGACATCGCCGATCATCTCCACCGAGAACGCTAGCTTCTTCTCATCCGTGCGGACGCGGAACATCATCTCCAGGTCCTTGAGCAGGACGGGCAGGTCGAACGTGGAGGGGTTGAGGGTCGTGCGGCCCGCCTCGATCTTGGACATCTCGAGGATGTCGTTGATCAGGGCGAGGAGGTGCTCGCCGCTGCGGTTGATCGTCCCCAGGTACTGGCATTGTCGGGGGGTGATGTCCCGGTCGCGGAGCATCAACTGCGAGAACCCGAGGATGGCGTTCATGGGCGTGCGGATCTCGTGCGACATGTTGGCCAGGAAGACGCTCTTGGCCCGGTTGGCTTGCTGGAGCGATTGCTCGTACCGCTTGCGCTCGGTGACGTCGCGGGCGGCGGCGAACACCCCCTGGAGCTTCCGGTCGCGGTCGTGGAAGGTCGTCGCGTTGTAGGAGACCACCGTCTCCTTGCCGTCGCGGGCGCGCGCCGTGAGCTCGTAGTCGGTGAGCTTGCTCTCGCCCAGCACCAGCTTGATGCCGGCCTCGGCCCGCTCCGGGTCGGTGAAATATCCCTTGAACGGCGCGCCGATCAGCTCGTCGCGCGTGCATCCGGTCAGCGCCTCCATCTGCTTGTTGACGTCGGTGATGATGCCGCGCGGGTCCGTGGTGATCAGCGCGTCGATATTCGATTCGATGAGCGATCGCGTGTAGAATTGCTGGTCTCTCACGCGCTGGTCGAGCAGGAGGCGCTCGGCCTCCACCTGCTTGCGCGCGGTATTATCGGTGCCGATGAGCAGGTAGCCGATGATGGCGCTCTGGTCGTCGCGCAGGGCGGTGACCGAGACGACCGCCGGGAAGCGGCTGCCGTCCTTGCGGATGTAGGTCAGCTCGTAGATGTCCTCGATCCCGCGCGCGGCCTTGAAGACCAGGGCCTCGAAGCCCGGGGTGATCGTGGTCCCGAGCTCGGCGCTGAGGGCCTTGGCGCGGGTGATGACCTCCTGCGGGTCGGAGATGTCGGCCGGGGTGATCTTGTTCATGACCTCGGCGGCCATATAGCCCAGCATGCGCTCGGCGCCGACGTTGAAGATCTGGATGACGCCCTTCTCGTCGGTGGCGATGCTCGAGAAGTTGGCGCTGTTGAAGATGGCGTTCTGCAGGGCGCCGGCCTTGAGCAACGCCTCTTCCGCCTGCTTGCGCTCGGTCACGTCGCCCATCGCCAGGACCAGCAGCTCGCCGTGGTGGCCCGACTGGAGCTTGCGGGCGTTGAGCAGCATCACCCTGCGGCCGATGGACGGGAAGGTGTGCTCGAGCTCGAAGTCGTCGAAGACCGAGCTCTTGGGGACGATGTCCTCGAGCAGGGTCCGCAGGTCGGGGATGTCCCACTGGCCGTTGCCCAGCTCGTAGATGAGCCGGCCCTCGGTCTCCGCGGGCGAGACGTGGAACGTCTGGTAGAAGGCGCGGTTGGCCGACTGGACGCGCAGCGTCGCGTCGAGGATCAGCAGGGGCTCGCGCACCGTATCCACGATGTTCTGGGCGTAGTTCTGGATGTCCTCGACCAGCGGTCTTCTTTCCGTCATGACGTCAACTTTTCGTGTACGTTTATGAGGTGATGAAAATAAAAAGTTTCTCGAATTTGCCCGCGTTCAGTATAAGCGGGAGGCCCTCGCAAGGGACAGGCCCCCGACTCGGCGACGCACGAGAGGGCGATGCGACCGGCGGAAGCCCCGCGTTATTGACAGCCGTCAGTTGGGCTCATAGAGTCGAGTTTCATCCGGTCGTGGAGGGTAGGGCAGGGGCAAGGCGGAGTCGCCGTCAACCACTCGCGTCCAATGGGGTTCGACCATGAAGACCGCCCGGGGGATCACGCTGATCGTCAACGGCCAGCTCGTCGACGGGACCGGGGCACCTCCCGTCCCGGACGCGGCCGTCATGGTGAAGGACGGCCGGATCGCCTATGCGGGTCCGACTCGAGGCGCCCCCGAGACCCCGCCCGATGCGCGTCGGATCGACGCTCGAGGCGGGACGATCCTGCCGGGACTGGTCGAGGCCCACTTCCATCCCACGTATTTCAACGTGGCCGAGCTGGCCGATCTCGACATCAAGTATCCGGTGGAATACGTGACCATCCTGGCCGCGTGCAACGCCCGGCTGGCGCTCGAATGCGGATACACGTCGGCCCGCAGCGGCGGCAGCCTTCACAATATCGACGTCTGGCTCAAGAAGGCGATCGAGGAGGACCTGATTCCCGGCCCTCGACTGGCCGCAAGCGGTCGCGAGATCTGTGGAGCCGGCGGGCTGATGGACTGGAACCCCGAGCACCTCAAGCTCGGCATGGAGGGCCTGATCCTGCTGATCAACGGCCCCGACGAGGGCCGCAAGGCCGTCCGCAAGCTGGTCAAGGACGGCGCCGAGTGGATCAAGACCTATCCGACCGGCGACGCCGCGGCGCCGGATACCGCCGACCATCACACCCTCTGCATGACCTTCGAAGAGATGGCGGCCGTGGTCTCCGAGGCGCACAACTACCATCGCAAGGTCACCGGCCACTGTCGCGCCACCCAGGGGATCAAGAACGCCCTCCGCGCCGGCTTCGACGCCATCGAGCACGGCACCTTCATGGACGCCGAGGCGCTCGACCTGCTGCTGGAGCGCAACACACCGGTCGTGCCGGCCCTCCAGTTCGAGTATGCGAGCATCGAGCGGGGGCCCGAGTTCGGCATGCCGCAGGTCGTCGTCGACGGCCACAAGGAGACCCTAGAGGGGGGCGCCGAGAGCGCCCGGATGATCCTCAGGGCAGGCGGCCGGCTCGGTATGGGGGGCGATTACGGGTTCGCCTGGAATCCGCATGGGGACTATGCGAAGGAGCTGACGTTCTTCGTCCGCTCGGTCGGGTTCACGCCCATGGAAACGCTCGTCTGCGCCACCCGGACCGGCGCCGAGATCATGGGACGCGCCGACGAATTCGGCACGGTCGAGCCGGGCAAGCTGGCCGACCTGCTGATCGTCGATGGCGACGTGCTCTCGGACATCGCCGTCCTTGAGGATCGGTCGCGGTTCATCGCGGTGATGCAGGGCGGGATCGTCAAGGCGGGTCAGCTCGCGGCCGGTGCTGCCGACGGCGTCTGAGGTTGCAGGATGCGGGGAAAGCATGATGGCGGATGCGTTCGCGGAACATCTCAAGGCGGGTAACGAGAGCTACGAGCGGGGCGAACTCGAAGCGGCGCGGGGGCATTTCGAGCGCGCCCTGCGCTCACCCCCGGATCGGTGCAGGCACGCTACAACCTGGGCGTCGTCTACCGGGACCTGGAGCTGTCCGAGGCCGCCTGGATCGAGTTCATCGAGGTGATCGCGCGCGATGGCCGGATGGCCGGCGCCTACAACAACCTGGCGATCCTGGAGGAGCGGCTGGAGCTCCGCGGCGCGGCCGAGGCGCATTATCGCAAGGCGATCGCGCTGAAGGAGCAGTTCCCCGATGCTCAATTCAACCTCGGGATGCTCCTGCTGCGGCTCGGTCGATTCCCGGAAGGTTTCGCGCGTTGCGAATGGCGATGGCAGACGAGCCGGTTCACCCCGTTCCGCGTGCCGCATCCCCTCTGGGATGGCAGCCGGTTGCGCGGGACGCTGCTGGTCCACAGCGAGCAAGGCGCCGGCGATGCGATGCAATTCGTCCGCTATCTCCCCATGGCGGCCGAGCGCTGCGATCGCCTCCTCTTCTTCTGCCCGGAGAACCTGTCCCCGCTCTTCCGGTCGATCCCGGAGGTGGCCGAATTGCGTGGGCCAGGCACGGTCCAGGTCGCCGAATTCCACTCCTATATCCCGCTGATGAGCCTGCCGCACGTGCTGGGCACGACGCTGGAGACCGTCCCGGCCCGGGTGCCGTACTTGCAGCCGGAACCCAGGTCGCTGGACCTGGGGCCGGCTCCTGTCCCGAATCCACGCCTCAAGGTCGGGCTCGCCTGGGCCGGCAGTCCGACGCATCTCAATGATCGGCATCGGTCCTGCAACTTGCGCGATCTGGCCCCACTCTTCGCCCTCCCCGATGTTGCTTTCTATAGTCTGCAAGTCGGCACGCGCGCGGGCGATGTTCGCGACCCGGCGATCGGGCCGGCCGTCGTCACCGACCTGAGCGACCGGCTGCACGACTTCACCGATACGGCGGCCGCCATCGCGCAGTTGGATCTGACGATCAGTGTGGATACGTCTGTCCTCCACCTTGCGGGGGCCCTGGGCCGGCCCGCGTGGGGGATGATCTCGGCGCGGAGCGACTGGCGATGGATGATCGGTCGCGACGATAGCCCGTGGTACCCCACGATCCGCCTGTTCCGTCAGTCGCGCCTCGACGACTGGCACGAAGTTTTCTCGCGGGCCGCCGCCGCGCTCGCTTCGTGGTCTCCCGAGGACGAAATTGCCTCAAGGGGCCGTCCGGGGCCTGGATTCTCCTGATCCGGTCCCGACGGACGTCCCTTCGCGTTGGATGAGCCGGGCCGCACGCTCGCTGTCGGCCTGCGCCCGGGCCAGGTCGCCTCGCTTGAGATGGATCCTCGCGCGGGCGCTGTACGCTCGCGCGTGACCAGGATCGAGACGGATGGCCGTGTCGAGGTCGAGCAGGGCTGGGACGTCGTCACCTCGGTTGAGGAAGGCCATGCCACGGTGGTACCGCAAGTCCGGATCGTCGGGCTTGAGGCGGATGGCCTCCGTATAATCGCCGATGGCCAGGTCGTGGCGGTCCAGCAGGCTGTACGCGAAGGCGCGGTTGCTGTGTACGAGCGGATCCGACACCCCGACTTCCAGGGCCTTGGTGAAGGCAGCGATGGCCTCGGCGGGACGCCCGCACGCGAGCAAGGTATGCCCCCTTGTGCGTTGCAGCATGGCCGGGTTCGCACGGACCTCGAGCCGGACCTGGGCCGTGGCCTTTCGCGAGCCGGCCCGGGCGACGACGCCCACGGTCACCATGGCGGAGGCCACGTCGGCCCTCGCCCGGATCTGGGCCTCGGCGCGGGTGTGGCCGGCGGGGATGGTCAGGTCCGGCAGCCAGACGCCCGAAGGAAGTCCCTCGAAGTGGACCGTCACCGGGCCGTCGAAGGGCTTGGGTGCGATCAGAATCGGGATAGACTGACTCCGACCGGCCTCCACGCGTAACGTCTCGGGCATGGTAAGTTGCGGCTCTCGCGCGGGCACGTCAGCAGGTGGTGCGGGTCGGTCCGGGACCGCCGTCCCGGCGACCATGGTCGGGGAGGTTGTATCGGCCGTGATCGCATCATCGAGTCGCTTCAAATAGCCGGCCAACTCCCACGAGAGCCGGGCTCGAATCATAAAGAATCGGGTGAGGACGCGGGTCGCAGCCCCCTTGAGGGCCTCCCGATCGATGGAGATAGCGGGGGCGTTCGAGTTGCTCGCCATCCACGGAGCGGGTCGGTGGGAAGACCCGCGATGCGGCATCGGGGGCGCCGGAATCCCGGCCGGGCGGGTCTCCGGTATCGAGGATCGGCGGAGCGATGGAGTCTCGTCCTGGGATCGCCCGGCCTGGTGGGTGTCGGCAAGATCGAGGCGCTCGGAGAGATCCGCTGCCCGGCTCGTCAACTTCCACGACAAGGACCAGACGGTCAGACAGGCGGCGATCAGTGAGGCCGCGACGAAGATCGTGCGGGGCGTCCTTCGGGGAACTTGCACCATCGACGACTCGGCCAGCACGACCGTGGGCGTGCCGGATCGCTCGTCGATGGGATCCGAGGGGACCGATGGGTCGCCGAGGCAATAGACACTCCGATCGACCGACGATCCCGAGTCGGGCGGGACGGAGATCGACGCATCGGATGAATCGGAGAGCGGCGGGATCAGGATCGATCGCGACGTAGATAACTCATCCGGGGTGTCGGCCGTGGCGGCGGCGATGGTCTCGGGGGCTCCCATCGCGGCGCAATGGGCCAGGGCCCGGACGAACGACTTGCAGTCCGGCCATCGCCCTGCCGGATCCTTGGCGAGTGCCCTCCCGAGGACCGTCCGCTCGGGCTCTGGCAGTGCGGAGAGGTCGGGCTCGCCGCTGAGGTGGCCGAGCATCACGGATGCCGGAGGTCCCAGGAACGGCAGTCGTCCGGCCCGGAGCTGGCAGTAGGAGATTCCCAGGGAATACTGGTCCGACCGGCTCCCGGGGCAATTGCGGAAGGTCTCGGGCGACGCATAGGCGAAGGTCAGCCCGAGGTTCTGCGCCGTGGTGTGTTGATCGTCCAGGCAGGACAGGCCGAAATCGGCGACCTTGACGCCCTGGCCGATCAGCATGATGTTCTGAGGCTTGATGTCGCGATGGTGGATCGCGACGTCGGATCGCCCGGCCAATTCGTGGCGGGGCTCGTTGAGGAAATCGATGACCTTGGCGGTCTCGAAGAGGGCATCCAGGAGCTCGGAAAGGGGGATCCCGGCGAGGCCCTCCCGGCGGGCTTCCGCGAGGCGGTCCCAGAGCGAGCGATCGGCGAGCTCCATCCCGATGATCAGTCGGCCGTCGGCCTGCCAGGCGCCGAAGTAGGCCAGCAAGTTCGGGTGGCGGATCGAGCGGAGGATGCGCAGGTTCGTCATCTCGCGTTGACCGAGAGGCCCCGATAGGCGGACGATCTTGAGCGCGACCCGCAGGCCGCCGGGTGCCTCCGCCGACCAGACCTCGCCCGCGCCACCGACCCCGACCCGCTCCAGCAATCGATAGCCGGGTACCGGCTCGCGCCCGATCGGGTCCAGGGCCGATCCCGGGGAAGATGCAGTGCACCGTCTCATGGTCATCCTCTACCGTGGCTCGTGTCGCCTCCGACGAGTCCCCTTGGCGATCGCGTCATGAGTGGGAGATCGCGTCGCAGGCGTTCGGTGTTCGAAGGAGATTCCGTCCCGTTGTCGGTTTCTCCTGGCGGGCGATCATCGATCCTGACGGGTGCCGACCGAACAGTTCTTCCTTGCCGGTCCGAACCCTGAATAGAATGCACATCCCATACCGCAGGATCACCTTCGGTCGATACGACGCCGGCGCGCCAGCGGGTATGCCCATCCCAGCGATCGAATCCGATCGATTGCTTGATCGGTGGGCGATTTGGCCGCGACGGGGCGCGGTCGTTGCTGGTCATCCCGTCTTATACGCTCCGAGACGGGAAAGTGTTGCGAGAGGAAGTGAACGGCGCCGAAAGGTGGCTTTGGGTCTTGTCTTGGGCACGTCTCCGATGCCATGATCCTAGGCTGATCGTCGCGAACAAGGGGGTTGATTTATGCCGGACGAGTTGAATCTGACGAAGCCGTGGCTGGTCGCGGTCTGGCCGGGGATGGGGCAGGTGGCCATCAGTGCGGGCTACTACATGGTGACCAAACTCGAGATGCACATCCTGGCCGAGCTGTCGGCCCACGAGCTATTCGACGTGGAGCACGTCGAGGTGAAAGGCGGCCTGATCCGGACCGGCCGGTTGCCGCGCAGCCGGTTCTTCGTCTGGAAGGACCCCCGCGGCGATCACGACATCGTGGTATTCATCGGCGAGGCCCAGCCGCCCAAGGGGCGGTATGCGTTCTGCCATCGGCTGATCGAATTCGCCCGCCAGCTCGGCGTGGTGCGCGTCTACACGTTCGCCGCGATGGCGACCCCGATGCATCCCGAGCACCCCTCTCGCGTCTTCGTCGCCGCGACCGACGAGGAGAGCCTCGCCGAGCTGAAGGCGATGGAGTTGGAGATCCTCGAGGATGGGCAGATCGGCGGCCTCAACGGCGTGCTGCTGGGCGTGGCGGCCGAGAACCACCTGCGAGGTGCCTGCTTGCTCGGCGAGATGCCGCACATCTTCGCCCAGCTCCCCTTCCCCAAGGCCTCGCTGGCCGTCCTGGAAGCCTTCAAGACCATCGCGGGCATCGACATCGGTCTCGAGGAGCTGACCGAACAGGCCAAGGAAGGCGAGGAGAAGCTCAGCGAACTGCTGGAGAAAGTGGAGGAGGCCCTCGAATCGCAGCAGCCTCAATCGGACGAAGAGTCGGGCGAGTTCGAGCCGAGCACCGACGAGGAATCGGAAGCCGGTCCCGAGGACCGCAATCGCATCGAACAGCTCTTCCGCCAGGCCCGGAAGGACCGTTCGAAGGCGTACGAGCTCAAGCGGGACCTGGATCGGCTCGGCCTCTACCGGGAATACGAGGATCGGTTCCTCGACCTGTTCAAGAAGCCGGGATGATGGTGCGCTTCCCGTGCCGGGGAAACGCAGTGGACCAGGGCAAACGACACCGCGATTGACAGGCCAGTACGATCGCCATATCATGCGGACTCCTTGAGGATGAGGTTTCCACGCGCCCGCGCTCCGAATGACCCGGCCAGGGAGGGCCGAACGCCGTGCGACATTCCAGCTTTCGGACGTGCTACCGACTCATCATGACGGTTGCGCCACTTGCGGCCTTGGTTCCGACTGCCCACGCCGACCCAAGTCCGCCAACCTACACCGTGACCAATCTCGGTTCGGGGAATACGACTTTCACGGCCGCGAACGGCAGCGTGATCCCGTTCGAATTCGCTGCCAATCAAGAGAATCAGATACTGTCTGCCTCCGCGAACGGCAGCCCGATCGTGAGCGTCTCAAACGGGCAAACGGTCTATCCTTTCAGCCTGTCGCCAGAGACCACCGCTCTGAACCCGTATCAGACCAATATTCCCGTGCCCGTTCCGGTGCCGTACGGAGGCAATTCTTCCGAAAATGCGAAAGATCCCTTCAGCGTGGCGTTACAGCCGATCATGAACGCCAACGGGATCGTTGT
Source organism: uncultured Planctomycetota bacterium (assembly GCA_963777695.1). Classification (GTDB taxonomy): domain Bacteria; phylum Planctomycetota; class Planctomycetia; order Isosphaerales; family Isosphaeraceae; genus CAVZRC01. Next base: position 618,408 of record CAVZRC010000004.1, on the reverse strand, counting down.
CGCGGTTAACGCATCGGGAGTCAATGATTTAAGCTCGGATGTGGCCTATTACGTCCAGCACAATCCCAATGGTTCCTGGGGTTCGCCCATGATCATGTGGTCTGGGGACTGGCCGCAATACGGCGTGGCCTCGGTCGCTGGTCTTTCAGTAACCGGGCTGAACAATCTGAATCAGGTCCTCGGGCAGATGGCTCATGGTGGGGTACCGTATCAGGGCAACAACTTGACCGATACGGTCCTTTATAACATCAACTCTCACACTCTCATTAATCTTTCAAATTCGCCGGCGGTGCAGGGATATTATGTCGAGTATCCGCTCGCCATCGATGACCAGGGTCGAATCCTACTCGAGGTTACTCAGGGAAACAACCCTCACATACAGGATACCCTCCTCCTGACTCCCGATGGCGTCTCGTCCGATCCGATCATCCTGTCCGCCCCCGAGCCGGGATCTTGGGCGGTGATGGCGCTGGCCGTAGCAGCGTTCGCCATGCACCGAACCCGGGAGCGTCGGCGGTGCCAGAAGGCATCACCGAGTGATTGATGTCAACGCGTTCTAGGAAAGCGGGGTCATGTCGCTCTGACATTTCTGCGAGTTGGCTCTTGGCGGCCTCCAACTTCACTGCGATCCTCCAGGACCCTCGGGGGTTGGCAGCCGACTTTCGGGATCCAGGATATCAGGGCTCCGATGTCGGGAGGTTCCGCGACGGCACTTTCGGATCACGGTAGTGTAGGCCACGCGACCTGAACGTAATAACCGGAATGCACAGATGTCACCGCCGATACAATTTCGGCCGTCATCGTGATGAGGATCGGGAGCCGGTTCGTCGGCAATTCGACGATCGCCAAACTGCGGCCCACGAGGTTCTGCTGATACCGTAGGTTCTTATCGGCGGTGACGAAGACATCGAAGTTGCCTTCCAACTGCGCGAGCAATGCGCCATTGGATGTTCCCGCGAGGCCGAGATCCTGGACCGTAGCCACCTGGTGGGCCGGGTCGAAGATCTGCAATAGAGGCCGGGGCAGGTTCTCGTCAAGGACGATGCGCATCGGGCTCGTCCCTCGCGAGGCGTAGGAACTCCTTGGCGTCCTCACGGTCGACGGACGGGAACATCTTCGAGGAACTCTTCGAGCGTGTACCCGTCGTCGAGGTAGTCGAGAAGGGTCTGGGCCGGGACGCGGCTCGCGCGGAAGACGAGTGTCCCCCCCATCACGGATGGGTCGGAGCGTACTGGGCTGCGAGTGAATGCAATCGGCTGGCTCATGGTGTCCTCCCCATTGAACTCCTGCACGATTTACCCTAACCCTGGGTTGTCCGAGATGTCAACGCGACGCGCTCCTGGGCCCGGCCGGCAGCCGAGCGCCGTTGATCCAGTCGAGGAGCGTCTGGTACTCGCGGGAGCCGGGCTCGAATCGGACGCCGCCGGCGTGGGCCTTCTTCGTCGGGTCGTTCTGGGCCTCGGCCTCCTCGGCGGCTTCCCAGGTCGGCTTGCCCAGGAGCAGGCTATCCGACGGTCGGGCCAGGTTCACGACGCGCAAGGCCGATCGGTAATTTGCCCGGACGTCGTCGGTCGACCAGTCGCCCTCCTTGCCGGGAGGGATCATCCGCAAGATCGTGTGCGAGCGGTGGCATCCCATGCAGTTCTGGCCGTCCTCGCCCATCTGGTTGAAGATCGGCAGGACTCTGGCCTTGAAGAAGGCGACGTCCAGCCGGTCGGCGGTCCCGTCGCCTGCGCTCGATCGGCCTCGCGACGCCAGCAGCGATCGGGCGATCTCGCGATGCCGCTGGCCGGCGGTCTCGGTGCGGGCGATCTCGCGCAGGGCGTTCTCGAGCTCCCCGTTGGACAGTAGCGCCGGGTTCTTCTGGATGAGCTGGAGCGCCTTCTCGCGGACGCCGCCATCCTCGGCCATCAGGCCGCCGCTCATCACGCCGATCAGCCGGAGGTCGCCCCGGAGTCGGTCCTCGGACGCGATCCGGTCGAGCAGGGCGATTCGAGAGGCCGGGTCGGGATCGTCGAGGGCCTTGCGCAGCGCGGAATCGGCGATCTTCGATCTCGGCTCCAGCGCCATGCGGATCGACGCGACCCGGACCCGAGCGTCGGCATCGCGGAGGCCGCGTTCGATGGCCTCGCGGACTGGCCGCTCGACCCAGAGCACGGGAAACGACCGCACTGTAGTCAGCGCGGCGGCCCGGACGGTCGGATTCGCGACGGCGATGTACGACCGGACCTTGGTCGCCGGTGCGTCCGAACCGGCGACCGACCCGATCCGGCCCAGCACCCCCAGCGCGGCGGCCTGGGCGTCCGGATCCGGCCTGCGCGAGTAGCTCGTCAACCATCGCCATCGTCTCGGGCTCGAGACGGCCCGGTGCGACCTTCAGCGAGAACTCCTTCGTCATCGTCCCGGCCCAGGTGCGGACGGCGGCGTCGGGATCGCCCAGCCGCCGCATGACCGACCGGGCCAGGTCGGCCGATCGGTCGCCGCGAATCGTTACCAGGGCCTGGATCGCCAGCCGTCGGATCGTCGGGTCGGGGTCGGACATCCGGGCAGTCAGGGACTTCGCCAGGCGGGCGGCCGTCTCGCCGTGGAAGAGCGTCGGCTCCAGGTCGTTCCCGACCCGGCCGCCGAGCACCGGCCGCTCGAAGAACTCCGACATCGCGCGGAGCACGCCCTCGCGCTGGAGCCGGTTCCCCGACTCCAGCACGCCGACGAACTTGTCACCGAGACGGTTGACCGTCGCGTGCTGGCCCTCGGTGGCGCGACGGCGGTCCTCGGCGCGGGCCAGCGAGGGGATCCAGTTGTTGTCGAGGTAGCGGATGTTGTCGTCGCCGAGGATGTAGAGCGCCTCGATCAGGTTGCGGCGGACCCAAGGGTGTCGCGGCTCGGCCAGCCCGGCGATCAACCGGTCCTCGATCCGATTCCTCAGGCCGGGCTCGGACCGCCAGTACCACCATCGCCACAACCCCTTGATCGCTTGCATGGCGACGACCGGGTCGGGATCGTCGAGCCGTCTCAGCATCGCGTCGGCCAGGGATAACTCTTGCGACAACTCGCGGAAGTGGGCGGCGAAGACCCGCGTCGCGCCGCGGCGGCTCCGGTCGTCGGGCGAGGCGAGGGCCGCGCGGAGCCCGTCGACGAGGAGGCGTTGCGCCTCGGTCTGGCCCGGCCGGGTCGAGCCGTTGAGCCGATTGCCGAGCAGCCGGATCGCGTCGGCCGCGGCCCGACGCACCACCTTGCTCTCGTCGCCGAGGCATCTGGATAGCCCCTCGATCGCCGATGCGTCGCCGATCCGGCCCAGCGTCCGGCAGGCCGCGTATCGGACCATCGGCGCCTCGTGGCCGAGCTGGGCGATGATGGCTCGCTGGAGCTCGGCGGCGGGGACGTCCCATATCCGCTCCAGGTCGCGGATGAGCGTGGCCGGCGACCCGGCGCGGAGCGTCCCGGGCTGGGGGCCGAGCGGGCCGTTCCAGCCGTCGGTGCGCGGCTTCGGGCTGGGATAGAGCGTCGAGAGTGCCATCAGGGCCCACTGCGTCTCGCGGAACGGCGTGCGGAACTGCTCATACGGGTTGAGGTCGAACCAGCCGCCGAACGCCTGCTGGCGGGTCATGAGCGCCACGATCCCCCGTCGCATCGACGGGTCGTCCGGCCGACGGCCCGCGAGGGTCAAGGCATAGAGGCTTTCCCCCGTCTGCATCTCGGTGATCGGATAGCTCGGGTCGAACTTGACCGACCAGTGCCCGTCGGGCCGCTGGAGCGACATCAGCCTCTGGACGTTCGCTTCGATCGGCCCGGCGAGGGTTTGCCGCTTCGGATCGAGCAGGCAGAGGCCGATCGTCTGCGCGGCCAGGTCGCGGGTGTTGGCCGGCTTGCCGGTCGGCAGGAGGCGAGCGACGAGGTCCCGGGTCTCGGCGTAACGCGGGTCGCCGGTCCGCCGCGCCATTTCGTCGAGTTGCCGCCAGCTATCCGTGGCAACTTTAAACCGGCTCACCGGATTGTTCCCATTGCTCTCGTCCGGCGGCAGCGCGGTCCGCCCGTCATAATAAAGCTTCAGGAACTCGGCGATCCCGCGATGGAGGTTGTCCCGGCGGGCGCCGGCGACATGGTCTTCATAATCCATCACTATGGTCGAGAGCCGTGACAGCACATTCGCCGGCGCCGGAATCATCCGCGCCCAGAGGGCACCGTCATGGCCGTGGAACGGCACCGGGTTATTCGCCAGCCGCTCGGTGAGGAACTGGAGCGCGAACGGCTGCTCGACTTCGTAGCCGGCCTTGACCGCCGCCAGGACCGACTGGGTCGTGAAATGGGTCGGATGGCAAGCGACGCAGGTCGAGGTCTCGTGGTGGAAGTTGGCCACGCGGTCCATCGGGTGACCCTTGCGGGGTGTGTTGGCGTGCCAGCTATCTCCGGCGAGGAGCTGGAAATCCATCGCCGTGCGGATCGCCTTGCGGGCCGATGCGGCGACGGCCTCGGGCGAGGCCCTCTCGGCGTCTACGGCCTTGAGGTACGGGGGCACGTCGAACAGCTTGGTCCGGAGTTGATAGTCCGGCTGGCAGGCGTCGACCCGTACGAAATAGGTCCCCCGAGCGATCACGCGCGTGGTGAATTTGTTGGCCCCCGGCCTCGGCGGCCGCTCGCGCTGGAGGCTCTGGGGGTCGATCCCCTCCGTGTACTCGACGAGCCGGCCGTCCTTCTTCTGGTACACGCGCACGTCCGGCGGGATGTCCCGGTCGACGAAGTCGAGGGCGAAGAAGGCGAGCCGGGGGCTCTCCTCTTCGTACGTGAACGTGTACCAGTCGACGCCCGATTCCTGCGCCTCCTCGGCCGGCTGTTCGCCCGTCGGGAGGTAGGCTCGGTCGTCGGCCATGCCGTAGACGGTCTGCCCCAGGACCAGCCGGCAGGCCGATTCCGGCGTGTCGTTCGGCTCGGTCTCGAACGCCACGCCTTCGACGATGCGGGAATCCTCGCCGACGACTTTCGAGCTCTCGTCCGCCGGCCCCATTTCCGCGATCCGGATCGCGACGTGCACGGTCTCGGCAGCCTTCGACCCCGTATCCGTCGGCCACACGACCCCGATCCGCAACGATTCGCCGCGATCCTGGCGGATGATCCAGGCCACGTCGGGATCGCCCAGATGCAGCGACTTGGTCCGGATCCGGGTCGAGCCGGCCCGGGCGGGGACGGGCTCGACGCCGGCCTCGAGCGCCGAGCCCGGCGGGATTCGACCCGGCCCTTCGATCGCGATCAGGACCGATCGCAGCCTGGCCTCAGCGGGCGCGGGGACCGTCAAGGTCGTCGATGAGCCCCGCGCGAGTTCGCGCTCCAGGCCCGGTGGGTGCGACGACGGTTGCGCGGCCCGGAGAGTGCCGTGCATTCGAGGACACGGGCCGAGAAGCACCATCAGGATGGCTGCACACCGTGTGCCCCACGTGATTTGCATCGCCGTTCACTCCCCGTTGTTTTCTGGCGAGACCCCGGACGAGCCGCGTCGCGTCATATTAGCACATTCTCCACGGCGCGCGTACGCCCGGCTTGCCGATCGCGATTGTCAAGGGCGCGGCGAACGCGGTTCGCCCCGCGTTTTCCCCTAGGGTCGATCAGGAATTTCCTGATGCTTTATTAAGAAAAGGCCATTTGAAAAAGCATGACGCCTTAATGTACTATGTTACTCAACTTGGTTGCGTCGAAGCACTGAGCGGGCGGTGGTCGCCTGATTAGGCATTCCAGGGAAAGGAAAGAACATCGATGTTCGATCTTGCCTGCGAGTCGGGTGTGAATTGGAACGGTACCGCGGCGAGGGCCGCTCGGGAGGGGAGCCCAGCGCCAATCGCTCATGGCCGCGATGTGCGACCAGGTCGGGTCGTTTTCATGACCTTCGCAGTCGTTGCGATCGTGTTCTGCAACGTGACCGAACTCATAGGGCTCCGACGCTGAGCATCCTTTTCAGGAGATGACCTCATGATCCGTCCTATCGATGCGGCCCCATGTGAATCCGCCCCCGTGCCGTCGCCGATGACGGACGGCAAGCTGGCCCATCGGCTCTCTCGTGACGAGGTGCGGCTGCTGGCGTCGCGGATCGCCGACGGCGACCGCGAGGCCCGCAACCTCCTGGTCCAGGCGAATCTCGGCCTGGTGGTCCGCGTGGCGCGCCATTACGTGGGCCGAGGCCTGATGATGGACGACCTGGTCGGGGAGGGGAACCTGGGCCTGATCCGGGCCGCCGAGGATTTCGACCCCCAGGTCGGGACGCACTTCAGCACGTATGCGACGTACTGGATCAAGGAATCGATCCTCGCGGCGCTGATGAACACGACGGCCACGATCCGCCTGCCCGCACACGTGTTCCGTCTGCTGATCAAATGGGGCCGCGCCGAGCGGTCGCTCGCCCGCACCTACGGCCGCGCGCCGACCACCGACGAGGTCGCCTCGACGATGGGACTGAACGAGCACCAGAGGAACCTCGTGGACAAGGCGCGCCATGCCCGCGGGCTACGACTGGAGAGCGGGATGTCGATGGGCCCGCGCCTCTGGTTGGCCGCGAAGATGATGGACGCGGATCAGGCGCCCGACGCGATGATCGAGGCCGACGACGAGCGTAACTACCTGCTCGATCGCATGAGCCGGCTGGACAACCGCGAGCGCACGATCCTGATCCTCCGCTACGGCCTCGGCAACGAGCCGCCCCTGAACTACAACGAGATCGGCCGACGGCTGGGCGTCACCCGGGAATGGGTGCGCAAGATCACCAAGGTGGCCATCGAGAAACTCGTCCAGGGATCCGCCGCCGATTGCGGCCCGTCGTATGCGAGGCGACGGCCCGTCGCCCGCGAAGTCGCCAAAACCCCCGTCTCCCGCGCCGATGCGACCGGCTCGACCGCCGAGTTCGATCACGCCGTCGGGGCCTGCTCGGGGCGAGTCGCCCACGATCCCTCGGAGTCCGGCCCGGTTCGGTGCGGGCTCGAGCCCGGCGTGCATGCCCAGGAAACCAGCCGCCTGGCCCGGTGCGGCTGACGGCCCGGTCCCGGATCGGGATATGGCTCGGATGTGCACCGGCCATATCCCATCTCGACGTCCACGTCTCGATCAATCCGGCTGGGCGGGTGCCGGCCGGTCAAAGCTCTAGCCCTTCTTGTCCGACCGGTGTTTCCGCAGTCCCTCGTAGGCAACCCGGGTGAACATGCCGCCGGTGAAGAAACCCTTCGCCCAGGTCGAATCCAGGTCCGCGGTCGGCCTGGCGGCGATGGCCTGTTCGACCGTCTTCCCGGCGTCAACCATCGGGGCGAGGCGATCGTGGACCGTGACGAGCATCTTGCGGAAGGCCGCGAGATCGTCCGCGGTGCCGATCGGCCCGTGTCCCGGGATGATCTTCGTCTTCGGGCCGGCGATCTCGAGGATCCGGTCGGCCGCCGCGATCATCCCGCCGATCCATCCCCGGCTGGAGTCGTCGATATTCGGGTAGAACCCGTTGCTGAACAGGTCTCCCGTATGAATCACATCCCGGGATGTGAAGTGGACGATCAGGTCGCCGTCGGTGTGCGCGGGGGGGACGGCGGCAAGGCGGATCGTCTCATCGCCGACATGGAGGGTCATCGTGTCGGCGCAGATCGTCGGTAATGCCACGGCGGGTGAGGCCGGGGTGGTCATCTTGAAGACTTCCGTGTACTGATCGGTCGAGAGTCGCTCGCGGGTGGTGGCCGTGGCGAGGATGATTGCCCCAGCCTTGCCGAAGACCTCGTTGCCCCCCGCGTGGTCGAAATGCCAGTGCGTATTGATCAGCCCCGAGACCGGCTTTCCCCCGACGCGCTTGACCGTCTCATAAATCTCCCTGGCGCGGACGGGGACTCCCGCGTCGACCACCAACGATCCGTCGGGTCCGCCCAGCACGGCGATGTTGCCGCCGGGACCCTGGATGAGGTGGAGTCCGGGCGCGACCTCCGCCGTCGTGATCGGAATCTTGGCCATCATGGGCCCGAGCTTCTTGATGAGCGGTGCCGGATCGGAATCGTCGACGGGCTCGTCGCCCCGCGTCCGTCCCGCCATCAGCAGCACGCCCGCCATCCCGAGGCCCGTTTGCATCCATTCTCGCCTGTGCATGCTCATCATTCCTATCGGGTAATCGAAAGGGTGTCAAAACGCGTCCAGGAATGGGCCGACCGGCGGGGATTGCGGGAGCAAGCAACCCGTGTCGAGCCTCCCTGGATGGGAATAGTAGGCGTGCCTGTCGATGACGGCAATAAGGCTAGGATCTGGACTCGGCCCGCGCGTTATATCATGGGTGTATGTCTGCGGTCTCGGCCGGTAATCATCAGGATGGTATCGAGACTGCCCATCCTGGCGGAAAGTGTGCCTTCAAAACATGGATCTCGGGCTTGACAGCGGTGGTCCGATGCTTTGAATTACTTATCGGGGAAAAGTTTGCGTCCGATATTGGCGGGCCGGTCGGTTGGAGATCCGCATGGTTGGCCGGGCGGTCGGGGGATCCGGCCTGGCTGTCGGGGCGGGTTCGAAACCGATGGGGCCCGGGACGGCGATGCGCCCGACGGGGGTTCGATTCTTCGGATGGCCTCTCAACGAGTAGACGTGTCATGAACCGGAAGTCTTCGCCACGCAAAGCCACGGGCTCCGGCTCGAAGAATCCGCCCGCCGCTCCGAAGGCGCCGCCGGCCCCGCGCCCCCGACCCTGGCGACCTTGAGGGGCGAGATCGACCGGCTCGATCAGGAGCTGGTCAAGCTGTTGAATCGTCGCGCGGAAATCGCGACGCAGATCGGGCAAGTCAAGAACGAGCATGGGCTTGAGATCTGGTCGTCGGCGCGAGAGGACGAGGTGATCGCGCAGGCGGTGGCGGCCAGCCAGGGCCCACTGCCCACCGATACCCTGCGGATCATCTTCCGCGAGCTGATGAGCGGCTCGCGGGCCCTCCAGCGCCCCCTCCGTGTGGCCTACCTGGGTCCGAAGCACAGCTATAGCCATCTCGCCTCGGTCGCGCGTTTCGGCGAGGCCGTCGAGCACGTCCCCGTCGGCTCGATCGCCGCGGTCTTCGAGGAGCTCAATCGCCGTCACGTCCAGTTCGGCCTGGTGCCGCTGGAGAACTCGACCGACGGCCGGATCGCCGACACCCTGGACATGTTCATCAAGCTGCCCAGTTTGAAGATCCGGGCGGAAGTGCGACTGCGCATCCATCATTGCCTGCTAGGTCGTTGCGAGTGGGGCCAGGTGCGTCGGGTCTATTCGAAGGCGCAGGCGCTGTCGCAGTGCCGGAACTGGCTGGGCAAGAACGTCCCGCAGGCCGCGTCGATCCCGGTGGTCTCGACGGCCGCCGCCGCCGAGCTGGCCCAGCGCGAGGAGTTCGCCGCCGCGGTCGCCAGCCGGGCCGCCGCCGGGGCGTACCGGCTGAATATCCTGGCCGAGAACATCGAGGATCAGCCGCACAACGTCACGCGGTTCGCCGTCATCGCCGAGCGTGCCGCCGAGCGGACCGGCCGCGACAAGACCACGATCATGATCCGCCTGGCCAACGAGTCCGGGTCGCTCTTCGAGACGATCTCGCCGTTCAAGAAGTTCGGCGTCAACATGACCTGGATCGAGTCGTTCCCCATCCCCAGCGCCGGCTCCGACCGCGACCCCGCCTACCTGTTCTTCATCGACGTCGAAGGCCACGTCGAGGAGCCGGAGCTCCAGAAGGCCCTCGATCTCGCCCGCAAGAAATGCGAGCGCCTCGATATCCTCGGCTCCTACCCGAGGAGCGACTGCATCGAGAGTTGATGAGTAGGGAGGAATTCGGAGCCAACCCATCGATCCGGGTGAAACCTCGAGGGCGATTTCAAGAAACCGATCTCGGTGGAGTCGATCATGGGTATATTTTCGCGGTTTTTCGGCAAGGACGATGAAGGCGCCCGTGAATCGCGGCTCGTCGCCAATCCCAAGATTGAGAATCCTCTGAGCTTGCAAGTGCTCTTCGCGGATCGCTTGTTGTTCGATCCCGATGGACTGGCAAGTGGACTTCGGTCGTACCACCCGTCGATGGCACGGGCCCGGTGTGAGGTCGCCCCCGAGCTTAGCCAGAAGGGGACGGTATTCGGGCTCGCAGGTTGGGGAAAGCACGTCATCCGACTGGTTGGGTTCGACCTACCGATGCCCGCCCGAGCCGTGGAAATGTGCGTGGCTCCGTCGCACTACGCGCAAGAGTTAAAGGAACGCGCACTCTCGCATAGGAGCCACCTGCTGCTGCATTATGCGGGATACGAATCCGAGCCGCTGGAACAATACGTGGCCCTGGCCGCGGTCGTCGGGGTGCTCGCGCGGTTTGGCGCGATCGTCGTTCTCAATGAGGCCGCCCACACATCCTTCCCCGCGACCGCCCTCTCCGGCGAGGACATCGGCGGCGATGCCCTGGAGATCCTCCGGACTCTACCGTTGCCGATCCTCTTCTGCGGGTTCGTGAAATACGATGTCGAGGGGATCGAAGGAGTCTGGATGCGAACCTATGGGGCGCCCCTATTCGGCCTGCCCGATTTCGCCGGACATGCTGAGGGTCATCACGAGGGGCAAAAATACTTCGACATGTTCTCGAACCTGCTCACATACCTTCGCGAGTCGGGCGCCTCCCTCAAGGCGGGCCACACTTCGCAGATCGGCGACGAGGAGTTCGTCCGCTTCCGAAAGCCGACCGACGACGAGCCGTTCCTCGACTCCGAGGGTGAGCTCCTCGTCACAGAATTGATCGGTCAGGACGATCTCAAACGGCCGGGTTCGTAACAAGCTCAATAGCACACCGGACATATCCAGGAGAAACGAATAAGGTAACCAGCCCGACCCCGGCGGTTCGGGGCTGCCTAACCGACTCGCCTTCGAGTCCGATCACTCTGCACCTCGGATGGCCTCGATGGCCCCCAGGTTCTCGATCGTCGAGAGGTCGCCGGGCTCCTGGCCGGTCGCCACTTTTTGGATGACGCGGCGGAGGATCTTGCCGCTGCGCGTCTTGGGCAGCTCGGCGACGAAGCGGACGTCCTCGGGCATGAACGACCGGCCCAGGCCCTCGGCGACGCGCTCGCACAGCTCGGCGCAGAGCGCGTGGCTGGGCGCGTGGCCGGGCTGGGTGACGACGAAGCAGAGGATCGCCTCCCCCTTGATGCTGTGGGGGATGCCGATCGCGGCCGATTCGGCCACGGCCTCGTGGCCCGTGAGGATCGACTCGACCTCGGCCGGACCCAGCCGCTTGCCCGCCACCTTGATCGTGTCGTCGCTGCGACCGTGGAGGAACCAGTCGCCGTCGGCGTCGATCGAGGCCCAGTCGCCGTGGACCCAGACGTCCGGCCATCGCGACCAGTACGTCGCCAGGTAACGCTCGGGGTCGCCCCAGATCCCCCGCGTCATCGACGGCCAGGGCTTGGTGCACACCAGCTCGCCGACCCCCTGGCGCATCGGCCGTCCGTCCGGGTCGTAGACGTCGACGGCCATCCCCAGCGACGGGCCGACCAGCGCGCAGGGCTTCAGTGGCGTGATCGGGAACGCCGACAGCAGGCAGGCGCCGACCTCGGTGCCTCCCGTGATGTTGATGATCGGCAGCCGGCCCCCGCCGACGTTCTCGAATAGCCATCGCCAGGACTCGGGGTCCCAGGGCTCGCCCGTCGAGGCGAGGATCCGCAGCCGGCCCAGGTCGTGCGACCGGACCGGCTCGAGGCCGTACTTGACCAGGGCGCGGATCAATGTCGGCGAAACGCCCAGGATCGTGACGCCGTGCCGCTCGACCATCGACCAGAGCCGGTCGGGTGCCGGGTGATCGGGCACTCCTTCGGCGAGCACGACGGTCCCGCCCGCGGCCAGGGCGCCGACCAGCTCCCAGGGGCCCATGATCCAGCCCAGGTCGGTGACCCAGAAGAGGACGTCATCCGCCTGCATGTCGGCCTGGTGGGCCGCCTCCTGCGCGATCTTGACCAGGAACCCGCCGTGTACGTGGACGGCCCCCTTGGGCCGGCCCGTCGTGCCCGACGTGTAGATGATCATCATCGGCGTCTCGGGGTCCAGCGGCTCGGACGGATACTCGCCCGGCTCGGCGGCGAGGATCGCGTCCCAGTCGATGTGCCGGCCGTCGGGATCGGCAGCCTCCTTCGCCGGCCCGCGCCGCGACCGGACGACGACGACGTGGCGGACGCTCGGGCAGGCGTCGGCGGCCTCGCGCCGACGGGCTCCAGGTGGATCGCCTTCCCTCGCCGAAACGAGACATCCGCGGTGATCAGGGCGACGGCCTGGCCGTCCTCGAGCCGGGCCGCGACCGCCGCGGCGCCGAAGCCGGAGAAGATCGGGATGCTGATCGCGCCGAGCTTGGCGCACGCCAGGAAGGCGACGACGGCCTCGGGCACCATCGGCAGGAAGAGCCCGACGCGGTCGCCCCGGCCGATCCCCATCCGTCGCATCGCCCCGGCCAGCCGGCACGTGTTGGCGTGCAGCTCGGCGTACGAGAGCCGGCGGATGGCCCCGTCCTCGCCTTCCCAGATCACGGCGATCCGGTCGTGCCGCGCGGAGCACGCATGGCGATCGAGGCATTGATGCGCCAGGTTGATCGACCCGCCGACGAACCATCGCGACCAGGGGATCCCCCGGCTCGTATCCAGGATCGCCTCGTAAGGCCGGTCGAACGCGATGTCGAGATCCTCGACCACCGCGCCCCAGAACCAGGCGATATCCGCCGTCGATCGATCGATCAGCTCGCGGTAATCGGCGATCCCATGCCGCCTCATGAACCGGGTGACGTTCGCCCGCTCGATGACATCCGGCGTCGGGGTCCAGAGGTAATTGCCCGGCATGACACCTCCGATTCGTCGCGAGCAAGTGACCGACATTGACAGTCTAGCACCCGGGCGACGTGACGTACATTAGGACGACCGCAGGACGGGTGGACGATGGACGAGATCCGGACGACGCGATCGATCAGGGCGCCATCAGCCAGGAGCACGAGACGGTCGTGTCGTTCCTCAACGCGGGCAACCCTCGGTTCATTAGCCACTCGGAGATTTCCTGATCCCTCCTCAGGGAGCTCCGGAAGGACAGGAGCGTTGGCTTCTGCCAGAATGTTGGACGTGCAGGAGCGACTTGGCGACCGAGTCGCGGACTGCCTCGAGTGGGGGGGATGTGGGATCACGTCGCCGTGAACTGCCCCCGGTCGAGATGACCCGGAGTCATTTCCCTCGGTCAACCAGCGGGAGGTATCGATGAAGAACCCGAACTCACAGGATGCGCCCCGTCGCAGGATGCAGAGTTCTCCCGGGCGACTCTCACAATCGTCCGGCCGCGGTTTCTCGCGGCCCTCGGCACGTCGTGAGGCCCCCGCGCACGCCGGTTGCCGGGGAGAGGCCTCCGCGGACCCATTCGCGCCGAGCCTGCTGCGGTTATTCCTTGAGCTCCATGCCCTGGCCCTCGACGACGAGCGCGCACGATGCTATCTGGCGAAGCCCGATTGCAATGTCGTCCTGGGGATGGCGCATCGGGCTCGTACGCTGGTGAAGCGGTCGCGGATCCTTCGCTTCCTCCGGGATGATCGCCCTCGCGACGATGGTCCGGTTGCCCAGGCCGTCGATGCCCGAGACTGGGTCGACGCGACGTCGCGAGCGATGCTCGACTGCGCGGAGCGTACCCGAGACGGATCGCCCGCGATACCCCGGGCCCGATCCCATCGAGCGAGCAGGGCGGCTTCCATCGGCGACGAGTAAGCACCGCGGAGTACGTCCCATGAAGCGCTGTCGGGTGCTCCTCGTGGATGGCCACGCGCTGCTGCTGGACGTCCTGTCGCGGTTCCTGGCGGAGATCCCGGAGATCGAGATCGTCGCCCGCGCACGAGATGGACTCGAGGCGATGAGGATGGCGATCCTCCACCGGCCCGACCTCGTCGTCGTCAACCTGACGATCTCCGGCCTCGACGGCCTCGAGCTGACCCGCCGGGTGATCTCCGAGCCATGGGCACCCCGCGTGGTCCTCATGTCGTTCCACGACGAGCCCGAGTACCGCCGCGCCGCCGAGACGGCCGGCGCCGACGGCTTCGTGCTCAATCAGGAGCTGGGGACGGAGCTCGTCCCGCTCATCTTGAGATTGATGAAAAACACGAATATTTCCGGCGATGATTAGTTGTGTGATCCGGGGGCGGGATGGCGATGCCGGCGGGGCGCCGGGCCGCGAGCGGTCCCCGGCGAGGGCCGCCGGGGCGGCGTATCGGGCCGGGGGACGAGTCCCGATGGGAGAACAGGACCAGAGCATGTTCAAGGCAAGCGCGACCAGACGGGCTCACGTCCCGGCGGCCCCTCCGAAGCCGGCCGCGACGGACGACCCCGATCGGCGGACATTAGTTTATTTATTGAATTTCCTGCTGGCGGGATTCGAGCGGATCCCCGGGAAGCGACCCGCCCCGACGAGCCCCCCCGCGGAGGGGCTCGACCAGTGGGAGGACGAGGAATACCTCTACCTGGAGACGACGATCCCCGGCGAGGCCTCGGGACTGGAGCTCGACTTGAACGTATTCAACGGCGTCATCTACGCCCGGATTCGCCATCGCCGCGAAGACCAGGGCGTCGAGGGCGCGTCGGCCGCGGGCGGCGATGTCGGCGCGGCTTGCGGCCCGTGAGCCGGGATGGAGACCGAGGTCTGGTGGCGGAAGGCCGGCCGAGCGAATCGGCCGGTCCTGGATCTCGTCGCGGTCGCAAGGATGCTCCGCGACGAGGTCTCCGCCACCAGTCCTATTTCGCGACCGGGTCGGTCGCGGTCGCGGCCGAGGGCTCGTCCATCGGGTGTTCCCAGTGGGAAATCCGCTCGTAATCCTCCAGGCGGAAGACCCAGACCGGGTTTCGCCCCAGGACATTGTAACGGACGAGCTGGGGCGACTCCTCCGGGTCGAGTTGCAATCGAACCGTGAACTGCCGGGCGTTCTTCGAGCTCCGACTGCCCCAGGATCGCGAACGACCGGAGTCGCTGTCCAGGCCGGCGCTGCTTGTCCACGAAGATCACGCCGGACGTCTCGATCGGATCCGGCGGCGGCATGGGGGCGTCGCGCCACGCGCCAAGTGCTGTTTCCAGCGACTGCTTCGCCTCGGCCCATCCCGGCAGGTACCCCGGCGGGGCCGGCGAGGCGTTCCACCCGTTGCAACCCACCAGGACGGCGACGGCCATCGCGGTCATCGCCCGCAAGCCAATCGCTCCCGTCGCGAACATTTTCCGCCGGCCCGCTTGCGATTCCGACCGGCTCGGGCTAGATTTGGAAGGTTGAGTGGACAAGTCAACTCCCAATGAAGCTTCGATTGCGCCGGCGAGAGAGCTTGACTACGCGCAGGACCTTCTCGCCGGGGATAAGCTCGCGGGTCACGTGTTCTGGATCATCGAGACGATCGATCATAATGATGCGCACGCGCCGACGTCGATGGGCGAGAACGGGAGCCGTAGCATGGCTGATGCTCGCGGCTGCCCTGGCGCTGGTGCCGTCGGAATCGCGCCGGCTGCGAGTTCCCTTGGGTCCATCGCGCCGATCTCTCGGGTTCCATGAACGACCTGGCCATCTTCCACGCGGGCGAGCCGAAGTCCGATCTCGACCCCTCAGTCCCTGAGCGAGGCGAGCCACGATCGCCATGCGCGGGGGGGGCCTGTTCTCGCTCACCCGAACTTCCGATCAACGCCTCCGATACGATTGCGGTCCGGGTGGAACTCTGGGGCGACCTATCGGCCGATTCTCGCCCGTCGGCCACCTCGTCCGATGGGATCGTCGTCTTCCCGGATCGCCCGTGGCCGGCCCGGATCGCCGTACCGATCGAGCGCCCTCCCCGCATGATGGCCCCTCGCTGATCCCATCCCCAGAGGCCGATTGCAGGGTGTATCGAGGAGCGAGCCGTATCGACTCGTGGGATGCCACGTCGAGGCGACGCTCGTCCGCCAGGCGAGACCGGTGTCTCCGACCGCGTCGCCGCACGCCGATCCCGCGCGTCGGTCCCGGCATGGTCGAGGCGCCTCGTTCACGGTCCATCGCCTATCCCTTCCAACCGGCCGCGCTCCGCCGCGTGGTATTCTTCGTCGTCTCTATTTCGCAAGGGGGGAATCATGAAGACGCTCCGAAATGGATTCACATTGATCGAGCTACTGGTCGTGATCGCCATCATCGCCATCCTGATCGCGCTGTTGCTCCCGGCCGTCCAGGCCGCTCGCGAGGCCGCCCGCCGGGCTCAATGTACGAATAACCTCAAGCAGATCGGCCTGGCCGTCGCCAATTATGAGAGCACCTTCAAGCTGTATCCGTCGGGCAAGGGCCTGGTCTACGGCCCGACGGTCCCCGGCGCCGCCGGCTATGCACGCTGGTCGGCCCACAGCTCGCTGCTGATGTTCATCGAGCAGGGGAACCTGTTCAACAGCATCAATTTCAACCTGCCCCCGGAGACCCCCGGCATGGCCGGCGCCGTGCCGTTCATGCCGCCGTATCAGGATCCCAACCGGGAGAATATGACGGCCTGTGTGACCCAGGTCGCCGCGTTCCTCTGCCCGTCCGACAATCCGCCGATCTCGGGCTGGCCGGGCGGAAACAACTACATGTGCAACCAGCAGACCTGGGCATGCGACCTGAGCGACAACTTTCCTAGCTCGATCGCCCCCAACGAGTTGCCCCAGGGGATCTTCTACTACAACAGCTCGGTGCGGGTCGCCTCGGTGACCGACGGCACGAGCAATACGGCGTATTTCAGCGAGAAGATCCGCGGCACGGGCTCGGCGAATCCCCAGACGGACATGCTGGTGTTCCCCAATCAGACATCGGTCAATGCGACCTTCCTGGCCTGCCAGGGGCTCGCCATCAACACGGCGCCGCCGCTGACCAGTCGCGAAGGGATGAGCTGGGTCATGGGGGAGATGTGCTGCACCCTGTACAACCACGTGGCGCCCCCGAACGCGATCACGTGTGCGGCGCCCACGTTCCCCGGCAACATGGCGAACATGGCCATGCAGGTCCCCCCGTCGAGCCGACATCCCGGCGGCGCGAACCTGATGATGGGCGACGGCTCGGTCCATTTCATCAAGAACAGCGTGAGCATCCAGGCCTGGCGGGCCCTCGGGACCCGGAACAACGGCGAGGTGGTCTCCGCCGACTCGTACTGAACCTACCGATCGGCGGGTATCCAAGAGGGGAGAATCGACGATGAATCGGACGATGAGATTGAGGCTATTGGGGCTGGTCCTCGTCGCGCCTGGGCTGATGGTGCTCGTGGGCTGCGACGGCACCGGCCACGCGCGCTATACGCCGACGAAGGACGAGGCCCGGTCCTCGCTCGAGGCGGCATTGACCGCCTGGCGCGACGGCAAGCCATGCGGTACGATCGATGCGAAGCCGCCCGTCCACGTGGCCGACACGGCGTGGCAGGGCGGCGCGCAGATCGAGGCGTTCGAGATCGGCGAAGAGGAAGACCCGGGGGACGGGACCAAGCAGTTCCCCGTCAAGCTGACGATGAAGAAGGCCGGAGCCGTCCAGGACGTCCGCTACATCGTCAACGGCCGCGATCCGGTCTGGGTCTTCAGCGAGCCGGATTACAAGAAGATGATCGACATGGGGAACGGCCCCGAGCCGGAGAAGCCGAAGTCCTCGCCGGGACGTCCCAGGAAGCGATGAGTGATGCTCCGATTTCGACGAGTAGGGGCCGCACCCGGCGGGATGACTCGCGCGAAGGCCGGCCCGATCGGAACCTGGGCGTGGTCGGCCTTCCGGCTGGCCGAGGTCCGGCTGCGGATCCCGATCGTGCTGGTCGTCGCCGCGATGGTCGTCGGCCGCTGGGACATCCTGCGGAATCACTGGGATCGGCTGACGCGCCGGGCCTCGGTCGAGAGCATCGACCAGCACGCGGTCTCGAGCGACACGGAGTATTTCTGCCCGATGGACCCGGGCATCGTGTCCGATTGGCCGGGCCGTTGCGGCGTGTGCAACATGGCGCTGGTGCGTCGCCGGCGCGGCGAGGCCGTGATGCTGCCCGACGGCGTCGTGGCGCGGATGCAGCTCTCGCCGTACCGGGTCCAGCTCGCGGGGATCCAGACCTCGCCGGTGGGCTATCGCCGCCTGGAGCGCGAATGGCGGACGACCGGGCCGATCGCGCG
Source organism: uncultured Planctomycetota bacterium (assembly GCA_963777695.1). Classification (GTDB taxonomy): domain Bacteria; phylum Planctomycetota; class Planctomycetia; order Isosphaerales; family Isosphaeraceae; genus CAVZRC01. The sequence goes on along the minus strand of CAVZRC010000004.1, from coordinate 600,305 downwards.
TGACGGCGATTCCGCGACCATCGTGGTGGAGCTGCCGTCGCGACAGGCGGGCTGGGTCGAGGTGGGCCAGTCGGTCGAGGTCGCGAGTGCGGACCTACCCGGCCAGGGACCGTTTGCCGCACGGGTTCGCGCCCTGGTCCGGGATGTGGAGGACGGCCGGGAGTTCTCGCGCGCGACGATCGCGATCGACAAGCCGCCGCCCGCGCTCCGCGGCGGGTTGATCGCCGTGGTCCGGTTCGGGATCACCGTGGCGGCCACCGATCCCTTCCGCACCATGCCGAGAGACCCGCTCGCGCGAAAGCCCGGGGAGCCTGGGCGGATTTACGTCTGTCACGACCATCCTGAAACGATCGCTGTGGAGGCGGGTCGCTGCCCGATCGACGGCAAGGACCGGATGGGCCGTGTGCTTGGCGACCTGGAACGGGTGCGATGGTGGTGCCCGATGCATCCCGATGTCACCGCGGACCGTCCGGGGTCCGTCTGCCGTCCGTGCGGCGGGATGGAGCTGCGCCCCCGCGTGGTCTTCCATGCCCCCCGCGACCAGGTGCTGACCGTTCCGCAATCGGCGGTGATCGACACCGGCGCTCGGAGGGTCGTCTTCGTCGAGGGCATGCCCGGGATGTTCGACGGGATCGAGGTGGTCCTGGGCCCGCGCTGCGGCGACTCGTACCCGGTCGTGAGCGGTCTCGAGCCGGGCCAGAAGATCGCGACCGCCGGCGCGTTCTTGCTCGACGCCGAGACCCGGCTGAACCCGAGCCTCGCCGCCGGCTACTTCGGCGCCGCCCGGGGCGATCGCACCGCCTCAGCGGCCGGATATGCCGCCGCACCCGTCGCGCCGCCCCGTGGAACCAGCGACGAGGACCGCGCCCTTGCGGAGCGACAGAAGCTCTGCCCCGTGACCGGCATGGCGCTGGGCTCGATGGGCACTCCGAAGCGACTGGTTGTCTCCGGCCGGGTCGTCTTCCTTTGTTGCGGCGCGTGCGAGTCGAAGCTGCTGCGGGAGCCGGCGAAGTTCCTGGCGAAGCTTCCCGGTCCATGAAATAGAGGCCTTCTCGTTGTTGGCGCCGCGGGATGCGGCGGCGTTCCGCGAGAGGTTTGCTCGTTTGCCAGCGACGCTGACAGGGCTCGGAGGCCGGTCGTCCAGGGACGATCCGCTACGCGTTGCATTCGACCTCGGCTCCGGTCGCTTCATTGCACCATGATCGTGTCGTCCTCGCCCAGGGACAGGCCGTTCGCGGCCGAAACGGCGCCTCGGACGATCAACGTGAGGTGCAGCTTCGACGCCTTTGAGAGCGTCAATCGGACGCTATTGGCTCCGGTGGACTGGGAGCTGAAGCCTACGGGAACGAGTTTGGTCCCCCCTTTTTTGTGGCCGTGGACCTTGGTCGGGGTCTCCAGCACGAAGAAGCTCGACCCGCTCGCCGACGGGCTCATGGGTTCGCTGAAGACGATGTTGATCGCACTCGTGCCCTTGTTGGACCGGCCTTTCGTAAGCTGGGTCGTGCTGACACTCATGACCTGCGGCGGCGACAGTACGGCGATCGTCAGCGGTGCCGTGTCGGTGACGCCCGGCTCGCCCTGGACGGCCACGGTCACGGCGATGCTGTAGGTGCCCGCCTGGGCCAGGCTCGGGGTCCAGGTGATGAGGCCCGAGCTCGGATCGATCTCGGCGCCGGCCGGAGCCGAGTCAGACAGGCTATAGACGAGAGTCCGGCCAAGATCGGGGTCGCTGGCAGTCACTTGAACATCGATCGAACCGCCGGGCGACACGGTCTGGGACGGAATCGGGTTGATCACCACGGGGGCATCGGCCGGACCGGTCACGGTGAACGAGAAGGGGCCTGCACTCGGGGCGCTCAGACCATTGCCCGCCAGGTCGGCGAACGCGCCCGCGTCAACGTGGAGCGTCTCGATGGCGGCCGCGGGCGGAGAAACCGGGGTAATCACGATGGTGGACGTACCATTCTCATTGGCGTAATAGGTCGTCGTCAGCGTCAGCGCAGGACCGCCGTTGGGTGTGAGCGTCAACGCGCCAGGGTCGTTGGGCCCGAGCGCCGGCCCGCCGTCGGACAGGCCGGCCAGGAGATGGTTGAAGGTCATGGTCACCTGGCCGTCGGGCAGCGCGGTGACGGACACGCCGCCGGCCGGAGTGGTGCCGGTAATTGTCAGGCTCGACTGGACCGTCATCGAGGTCGATCCTGACATGGCACTCTGAGGGCTGTCGAAGGTGTACGCGTCGGTCGCGGCAATCCGATGGACTCCGTCGGCCAGGGGGAGATTGTTGCCGCCGCCGAGCGTGATGGTGGCCGTGCCATCGGTCGCCTGCGCCGAGCCGAGCAGCAGGGGGCTGTCGTTGGTCGCATCATACAGGAAGGCGAAGCCGTCGAGCGGGCTGACGCCGGAGATCGTGTAGGTCAACGGCGCACCCGCCGAGCCGTTGTCCCGGGTGATGCCGTCACTATCGCTGACCCCGGTGTCGCTCTGCGGAGCCAGTCGGGGCGAGGCAGGAGCGTTCGGCACGGGCGGTTCCGTGACGTCGATGGTGTTGGTGGTCGTAGGTGTATCAGGAGCGCTGCTCAAATAGAGCGTATAGCCGTCGCCCGCCCGGTCGAGCGTCAGGCCGGCGAAGGTCGCCACGCCGTTGACCGCCGTCGCGCTCAGAGTGCCCCCGAGCGAGGCGTCGCCGGGGTTGTTATGAAGCTGCACGCTCACCGTGCCGTCGAACGACGTGTCCAGGGCGTCTCCGAGGTCCGCATCCACGACCAGCCCGAAGCCGCTGCCGGCGACGACGCTGCCCGGAGGCTGGGTCTTAACGACCAGTTGGGGGGCCGGCGCGGGCGTCACATCGATGGCGTTCGTGGTCGTAGGAGCGTAGACGTCACTGCTCAAGTAGAGTGTATAGCCGTCGCCCACCTGGTCGAGCGTCAGTCCGGCGAAGGTCGCCACGCCGTTGACCGCCGTCGTGCTCAGAGTGCCCCCGAGCGAGGCGTCGCCGGGGTTGTTGTTGACTTGCACGCTCACCGTGCCATCGAACGAGGTATCCAGGGCGTCCCCGAGGTCCGCATCCACGACCAGCCCGAAGCCGCTGTCGGCGACGACGCTGCCCGGAGGCTGGGTCTTAACGACCAGTTGGGGGGCCGGCGCGGGCGTCACATCGAACGCGTCGGTGGTCGTCGGGGCGTAGACGTCGCTGCTCAGATAGAGCGTATAGCCGTCGCCCGCCCGGTCGAGCGTCAGGCCGGCGAAGGTCGCCACGCCGTCAACCGCAGTCACACTCAGAGTGCCCCCGAGATCGGCGTCGCCGGGGTTGTTATCGACTTGCACGCTGACCGTGCCATCGAACGACGTGTCCAGGGCGTCTCCGAGGTCCGCATCCACGACCAGCCCGAAGCCGCTGCCGGCGACGACGCTGTCCGGAGGCTGGGTCTTAACGACCAGTTGGGGGGCCGGCACGGGTATCACATCGATGGCGCCCGAGGTCGTCGTGGCGTCGGAGACATCGGTGCTCAATCCGAGCGTATAGCCGTCACCAGTTTGATCGATGCTGAGGCCGGTGAAGGTCGCCACGCCATCGACCGCCGTGACACTCAGGTTGTACCCGAGATCCGCGTCGCCGGGGTTGTTGTCAATTTGCACGCTCACCGTGCCATCGAACGACGTGTCCAGTGCGTCCCCGCTGTCCACATCCACCACCACCCCGAAGTCGGTGTCAACGACGAGGCCGGCCGGTGGCTGGGTCTGGACGACGAGGTGAATGGCCGGTGAGGGATTCACGTTGATGTCGCTGGTGGTCGTATAGGAGTAAATGTCGCTATTCAGGATGAGTGTATAGCCGTCGCCCGCCTGGTCGATGGCGAGGTCGGTGAAGGTCGCCACGCCGTTGACCGCCGGCACGCTCAGGATTCCCCCGAGCGGAGTGTCGTCGAGTTCGTTGTCGATCTGGACGGTCACCATGCCGTCGTAAGACGTGTCCAGGACGCCCGATCTGTAAGCATCCACGACCAGCCCGAAGCCGTCGCCGGCATCGACGCTCGCCGGTGGCTGGGTCCGGACGACCAGTTGGGTGGCCGCCGCGGATGTCACATCGATGGCGTCGGTGGTCGCGTCGGGTAGGTCGTCGCTCGAGACGAGCAGGGTGTAGCCGTCGCCCGTCTGGTCGAGCGTCAAGCCGTCGAAGTTCGCCACGCCGTTGACCGCCTGAACGCTCAGAGTCCCGCCGAGATCGGCGCCGCCGGGATCGCTGGACAACGACAGGACTACGGTGCCCTGGAACGAGGTCGCGACATTCCCGAGGATGTCATCGACGTCCACGACCAGCCCGAAGACGCTGTCCGCGGCGAGGCTCCCCGGCGGTTGGGTCGCGATCACGAGTTGGGTCGGTATCGCGGGAGACACCGTGAAAGAGGTCGTGGTCGCGACGGCCAGGCCGTCGCTCGACGCGAGCAGGGTGTAGCCGTCGCCCGTCAGGTTGACCGACAGCCCGGTGAAGGTCGCCACACCGTTGACCGCCGTCACGCTCAATGTGCCGCCAAGTGTGGCGTCGCCGGGATTGCTGGAGATTGATAGGGTGACGATGCCTTGAAAGGCCGTCGCGACGTCGCCCAGGGCATCCTCGACATCCACGACCATCCCGAAGGGGCTATCGGCGGCGACGCTCCCCGGCGGTTCGTCCGCGATCACCAGGTGGGTCGCCGCCAGGGGCGCCACGCTGATCGGATCGCTCGTCGCGGATGTCAGGCTGCCATGGGAGACCTGAAAGGTATAGCCGGCATCTACCTTGTCCAGTGTCAGGCCGGAGAAGGTCGCCACGCCGTCGACCGCCATCACGGTCAGCGTCCCGCCGAGCGACGCGCCGTCCGGATTGTTCTCCAGTGCCACCGTGATCGGGCCGTCATACGAGGTATCGAGGGTGCCGGATCCGTCTTCGGCCATGACGGAGAGTCCGAAGCCGCCGTAGAGGTCCACCATGTCCGGCGGCTGTACGGCGAGCACTAACTGCGTGGCGGTCGCGGGGCTCGCCTGACCCTGCCAGGCACCGATGTTGACGGAATCCGCGGAAGTCCGAAGGAAACCGGCGCCGCGCTGGTCGGTCGTCAACGGCGCGCTGGTCGAGGGATCGACGGCGAGGTCCACGTCACCGGCGCCGATGGCCGGGCTGCCGACCAGCAGTGCCATGGTCTCGGTCGGGCCCCCGTTGAAGGCCAACGGTCCCAGTTCGGCGTCGATCACGCCGTCGCCCGTGGCCGACCCGATCTGATTTCCTTGCGTTCCGTTGCTGATCCCGGTGAGCGCGTCGCCGTCGCCGATGAGGTTGTTGGCGCTCTTGGAATCGACGGGGCCCTCGATGTCGCTGGATGTGTTGCCGGAGATCAGGCAATTCGAAAGTAGGATGTCACCGAACGCCGGGGGAATGTCGAGGTAGTAGGGATTGAAATAGCTATAGTTGCAAATGCCACTTCCAGAACCTTTCGTTGCATCGTTTCCCGAGATCGTGCAGTTGGTCAAGGTCAGAAGGCCATTCGAGCCGCGAGGGTCGTAGTTCAAGATGCCGCCGCTCAGGTTGGCAGCCGAGTTCCCGTAGAAGGTGGAATTCTCGCACAGCGCCGTCCCATCGTTGAGGAGCCCGCCCCCACTGTCCAGGCTCGTGTTTCCGGAGATAGTGCTATCCGTCAGCGTCAGCGTGCCATCGTTGTAGATGCCGCCGCCGCCCCTGGCGTTGCCACCCTCGTAACCGCCGTCGATGTACAAGGCCGAGTTTCCGGAGACGGTGCTGCCGGTCAACGTCAGCGTTCCGGAGTTTTCGATGCCACCGCCGGCCAGTTGGCTCGTGTTCCCGGAGATGGTGCAGTCGGCCAGGATCATTGTGGCACCGTTGGAGATGCCGCCGCCATCCTCCCCACCCGAGTTGTCGGCGATGGTGCAGCCGGTGACCGTCATCGTGCCGCTGTTATTGCAGAGAGCACCCCCGCTGTTCGTGGCTGTGGTCGAATTCCCAGTGATCGTACAGTCTTTCAGTTCGATCGAGGACGGCCCGTCCGATGAGTTATCGTTGCGTACGCCGGCATAGTACTTGCCCGAATTGTCGGAGATTAGACAATCAGTCAGGGTGGTCACGCTCTCAGAATTGGCGCTGTGGATGGTCGCGAAGATCCCCGTGTTCCCGCTGATGGTGCAATCGCTCATCGTCATCGGGCCATCGTCTCGAACCCCGCCCTCTTGGCCGGTATTCCCGCTGATGTTACAATCGGTGATCGTGAGAGTGCCGAAGTTGGTGAGGCCGCCGCCTCCGTTGCTCGATGTATTCCCGGTGAGGACGCAATCCGTCAGGGCCAGTGTGCCACTGTTCGCGACGCCGCCGCCGTAGAGACCTTCATGCCCCCCCGTGATGGTCAGGCCGGAGATACTCGCCGTCACTCCGTTATCCACATTGAAGACACCGTCGAGGATGCTGCCCTCGTCCGACGCCTCGCTCCCATCCACGGTCAGGTCCGCGGTGCCGGGGCCGTCGAGGGTTACGTCGGCACTCAGGTCCGGCAAGTTCGATGCCAGGTGGATCGTGCCCGTCACCGCGAAGATGATCCGGCTGCCGGGGTTGGCATCGGCCATCGTGATCGCGTACCGCAGGTCGCCCGACAGGCCCGAGCCGGTGGGCGAACCCGAATCGTGTAGGGTATTGACCGTATAGGTGGCGCCGGTCAACGAGGTGGGACTCGCGATCGTCTGCGCCAGCCCTTGTGAGTTGTCGGCATAGGTCACGTCTCCGGAATAGACGGCGGTAACCTCGTGGACACCGGCCGCGAGCGCCGAGTCGATGCTACTGGACGCCGTGCCATCCGCCAGGGTCACGGGCGTGCCGAGGTCGACGCCATCGACCTCGAACTGAACCGTCCCGGTCGGCATCGGCTCGTCGTACGCCGGGAGGGCCGTGACGCCGAACGAGATCGGCGTGCCGGTGACCGCGGGGCTCGCCGACGTCGCCAGGACCAGGTTCGCCTCGAGGGACGGCGTGCCGCTCAGCAGGGACCGGGGCTCCAACCATTCGAGGTGGATCATCCTCGCTCGTCGGCCCCGGGCCCGGTCGCCCGAGGTCCCTCTCCGATCCGCCATCGAAAGGCCGTCAGGGCAACCGCGGAAGAATCGGCGGGAGATGAGGGGGAATCGCATCGGGGCCTCTGCATCAAGGTGAAAGTTCTGGGACTTCCGCGAGTTCGTCGGTCCTGGATTCGGCGTCCGACGCCGGGTCAACGAATCCGCGGGATAATCATCTCGGCGCGACTCCCGGGCCAATTTCGTCGGCGGTTGCACTCGATGAATGCGCGAGGTCCGCGGGAATGGCGGTCAAAGCCTGTAGCAGCCCGTTCGCGAGTTGAGAACGAGTTCTCGGCGACCATTGCGTTCGCGGCAAGGCCGTCCCTTCGTACGGCTCACCGGACCCCGGTTACTCCATCGTCGGATGCGGGGCACGCCTCCCTAGAGTTATCCTAGGTCAAGGATTGAATGTCGCGGTGAGTACCGACGGCGGGATGCGGGTTCCCACCGGGCTGGTATGGGATGATAATGGCTCATCGCCGACGTCTGGTGTGTCCGGACCCCTGCGGGGAATACCGCACTTTCGCCGTCTCGTCGCACCCTCGGTCGTGGCCAGATCAACCCGGTCAAGCCATGGACGGCGACATAACACGACAATCCTGCCCATGATTGATGCGATCATCACCTTTTCGATCCGCCACCGGGCCGCCGTCGTCGCGGCCGGCTTGGTCCTGGCCGCGCTCGGCGTCTGGGCCGCGTATGACACGCCGGTCGACGCGATCCCCGACCTGTCGGAGAACCAGGTCATCGTCTTCGCGGCATGGAAGGGGCACGGTCCGCGCGAGATCGAGGACCAGGTCACCTATCCGCACGACCATGGGCCTGCGCGGGATCGCTGGCGTGCGAGTGGTCCGGTCTTCCAGCGACGTCGGCTTCTCGACGATCAGCGTGATCTTCGAGGACGGCGTCGCGATCGGCGAGGCGCGTCGGCGCGTGGCCGAGCGACTGGCCCGCGTGCAGGGGCAATTGCCCGCCGGAGCCGTGCCCGAGCTGGCGCCGGATGCGCCGGCCACGGGCCAGATCTTCTGGTACACCGTCGAGGGCGGCGGGCTCGACCTGGGCCGGCTCCGCTCCGTCCAGGATTGGTACGTCCGTCCTCAGCTCGACTCGGTGCCTGGCGTGGCGGATGTTTCCAGCGTCGGCGGGTTTCCCATCGAATACGAGGTGGCTCCGGACCCGGACCGGCTCCGGGTCTTCGGCGTGACCTTGAAGGATGTCCTCGACGCGGTCGCCGAGTCGAACGTCGCCACCGGCGGTCATGTGTTGCACAAGGGGAACGCCGAGTACGTGGTGCGGGGCGTCGGCCGGCTGGGGGCGTCGCCGCGGCCCGGCGACGACTCGTTCGACGCACGCCGGGCGGTCCGCGACCTGGAGGACGTCGTCCTGCTCGCGAGGGGCGGGGGGACGGTCCGGCTCGCGGAGGTCGCCACGGTCGCCGTCGTCCCCGGCTTCCGCCGGGGCGTCCTGGAGAAGGACGGCAACGAGGTCGTCGGCGGCGTGGTCCTGATGGCCTACGGCGAGAACCCGCTCGAGGTCACGCGGCGGATCAAGGCGAAGATCCGCGAGCTCCAGGTCGGCCTGCCGCAGGGCGTCCGCATCGTGCCATTCTACGACCGCACTCCGCTGATCGAAGGCGCTATCGCCACGGTCAGCGGTACGGTCCTCGAGGCGATGCTCTCGGCATCCTTGTGCGTCCTGGTGATCCTGCTCCACGTGCGGACATCGCTCGTCATCGCCGCGACGATCCCACTGGCGGCGCTGTCGTCGTTCGCGATCATGGCGGCGTTGCGTCGGTCGGGCCTCGTCGACATCCCGGCCAACGCCATGTCGCTGGCCGGGATCGCGATCTCGATCGGCGTGCTGGTCGACTCGTCGGTCGTGATGGCCGAGAACGTCATGCACCGGCTCAGGGAGCGGTTCGGCGACGAGCCGGTGCGGGGCGACGTCCGCGACGTCGTGCTGCCGGCCTGCCTGGCCGTCGGCCGTCCGATCGTCTTCTCGGTCGGCATCATGGTGCTGTCGTTCCTCCCGGTCTTCGCGCTGGGCGGCATCGAGGGGAAGATGTTCCGCCCGCTGGCCTATACCAAGACCTTCGCGCTGGCGTCGGTCGCGGTGCTGGCCATCACATTGGTCCCGGCGCTCTGCACGCTGTTCATCGGCGGCCGGTTGCGGTCCGAGCGGGAGAATCCGCTGGTCCGCGGCGTGATCGAGGTCTATCGACCGGTCCTCTCCTACCTGATGGACCGGCCGGCGGTGCTGGCGGAAATCCTGGGCGTGACCTTCCTCCTGGGTTTCGCGCCCCTGGGCAATCGCCCGATCTTCCTGGGCATCCTCGCCCTGGCGATGGTGACGACGGCAGGACTCGCCGCGAGCCGATGGGGTGCCGTCGTCGGTCTCGTCCTGCTGGTGGTCGTCGCCCTGACGGCCGACACGAGGATGACGCCGCTGGCGCGGGAGTTCCTGACGCCGCTCGATGAGGGGATGGTCATGGACATGCCGATCACCGTCCCCCGGGCCTCGGTGACCGAGTCGGTCGACGACCTGAAGGCACGCGACATGGTCCTGTGCCGGTTCCCCGAGGTCGACATGGTCGTCGGCAAGGCGGGCCGCGCCGAGACGCCGACCGATCCGGCCCCGATGGACATGATCGAGACCATGGTGAACTTCCGCCCCCGCGAGTTCTGGCCGCGTCGCAAGCTCCACGCGGCCGATGCCGAGGGGCAGGGCAGGGCGGTGTTTGACGCACTCGTCGCGCGACACGTCGTCGAGGCGAAGGACGGCGAATCCCTGATCGAGCAGTCGGTGGCGGCGGCGTTGGCGCGATTCGATGCCGCCAGCCGCGAGTATGCCTACCACCGCAACCAGGAGCTGGTCCGCGCATCGGCCGGGCTCACGCCGAGCTCGATCAATCCGTCGGATGCGGCCGAGGCGCGGCTGATCCCCTCGTGGCGCCGTCATGTCGAACAGCTCGATGTCGAGCTGATGACGCGCGCCGCGCCGATCTTCACCCGGCTGGTGATGGATCAGCTCCTGGAGCGCGCGACGATCATCGACCCGGCGGTCGCGGCGCATCGTCGCCGCGTCGGCACGGCTCCGTGCCGCATCGACCGAGTCCGCAACGCGCCACCGTCCCGGCTTCGTCCGAGCATCACCACGGCACAGGCTCGGCCTCGGCGCCGATCCTGGAGCCGCAGCCGGTCCTCGACGCGATCCAGGATGAGCTCGCGCGCGACTTCGGCCGTCGGCTGCTGCTCTGGCAGGCCGATCGCGACGAGCTGACCGGATTCGAGCGGCGAGATGGACACCGCCGTGAAGATGCCGGGCTGGACCAACGTCTGGACGATGCCGATCCAGAACCGCGTCGACATGCTGGCGACCGGCATCAACACGCCGATCGGGGTCCGGGTCCTCGGACGCAACCTCGAGGACATCGTCCGGGGTTCCGAGGAGGTCGCCCGGGTCGTCAAGGGGATCGCGGGCGCCGTCGATGTCGTGGCCGACCCGGTACGGGGCAAGCCTTACATCGAGATCCGCCTCGACCGCGAACGGGCCGCCCGGCTCGGCGTCCGCGCCGGCGAGGTCAACGAGGTGATCGAGACGGCCCTGGCGGGCAAGGTCGTCTCGGCGACCGTCGAGGGCCGCGAGCGGCATCCCGTGGTCGTCCGCTACGCCCGTTCCCGCCGCGAGGATGAGGAGTCGGTGCGCGATCTCCTCGTCACCGCCCATGGCACCGCGCGGGGGCCGGGCTCGTCCTCGAGACCGCCCCATCAGGTCCCCCTCTCCGAGGTCGCCGAGATCGCGGTGGTCGAGGGCCCCGCGACGATCAAGGGGGAGAATGGGCTCTTGCGCAATTATGTGCGGCTCGGCGCCCGAGACCGCGACGCGTCCGACCTCGTGGAGGAGGCGAAGGCCGCTGTCGCCCGCGACGCCCGGCTGCCCGACGGCGTGTTCCTGGAGTGGACGGGCCAGTTCGAGTACGAGCTGCGCGCGCGAAGGACGTTGACCCTGGTCGTGCCCGTCGTCGTCGCCCTGATCTTCGCGATCCTCTACTGGACCTATCACGACCTCGCCGACGCCGCCCTGATGATGATGGCGGTGCCCGGCGCGATCGCGGGCGGCCTGTTCTTCCAGTGGTTGCTCGGCTTCAAGTTCTCCGTGACGGTCTGGGTCGGCTACATCGCCTGCTTCGGCATGGCGACGTCGACCGGGATCATCATGCTCGTCTACCTGCGCGAGGCCGTCGCGCGGGCCGGCGGGCTCGAGCGGATGACCCTGGGCGAGCTCAGGCAGGCGGTCCTGGACGGCGCCGTGCATCGACTCCGCCCCAAGCTTCTGACCGAAGGGACCGTCGTCATCGGCCTGGCACCGATGCTCTGGTCGAGCGGCGTCGCGTCCGAGATCATCCGGCCGATGGCCGCCCCCGTCCTCGGCGGCATCCTCGTGGCCGACGAGGTCATCGACCTGTTCCTCCCCATCCTCTTCTACTGGGTGCGTCGCCGCCGATGGCAGCGGCTCCGTCTGACAGGGCGCATGGCCCAAGGCGATCGATAGATCGGAAGAGCCTGGTAGGGGGCGTGAGTCGTCGGGTAGCGGGGAAGGCGACCGCTCGCCGGCGCCCTCCACGCGGATCACAAGGCCGCCGAGAAAGGAATCCAGGCGGGAACCGTCGTTGACGGCCAACGCCATGAGTTTCGGATTCCCCGGGGCCGCACGCCCCAGCGGGATATCAGGCCGTCCCTGGACCCTCTTCCCGGCAACCCGGTAGCGCGGCTAAGATCCAGGCGCGCCCCTGTGCGGTGACCCCGTCGTCCGGAAGGGCCAGCTCCTTCAGGTTCGACAGGCGCGCCAGATGCTCCAGCCCGGCGTCGGTCACGTGCGTCTCGCTCAGGTTGAGCTCGACCAGCCCCGTCAGGCCGGACAAGTGCGCCAGGCCGGCGTCGTCCACCGGGGTCTGGGACAGATTGAGCACCCGCAGGCGCTCCGGCGCGACGAGTCGCGCGTAGGCCCGGGCCGCGGACCTTCGTCTCATACGCGTGCAGTTCCTCCAGGTTCGGCAGCGCGGCGAGGCAGGCGAGCCCGGCGTCGGTCAGCTCGGTGTGGTAGACGAGCAGCTCGCGGAGCCCGGCCGGCCCGGCCATCCGGGCCATGCCTTCGTCGGTGAGCGGCAAGTAGCCCAGGTTGAGGCGTTCCAGCTCGCTCATCCCGGCCAGGTGGATGAGGCCCGAGCCGTCCACTTGCGGGAACTGGTGGCCCGCGTGGAATTCGAGTACCTGGAGCTTCGTCATCCCAGCGAGGTGGGCCAGGCCCGCGTCGGTGATCTTCGGCCCGAGGTGCAGCTTCCGAAGCTCGGTGAGTCCGGCGAGGCAGGCCATCCCCGCGTCGGTAACAGCCGTTTACGTGAGGCTCAGGAGGGTGCAAGCCCCCCGCTCGTCGAGCTCGAATTCCGCCCGGACGCTCTTCAAGGCCGCGAAGAAGTCGCCGCCGTGCTCCTCCAGGGCCTGGACGAGGGGGGCGACCTCGATGATCTCGAGCATCCGCCGGGCTCGTGCGATCGCCGCCGCGCCGGGCGAATACACCGCCAGGCGAACTGCCTCGTCGAACGGACGAGACGGCGGGGGGACGAGCCGGCAGACCTCCTCCCGGTAATTCACGGCCGAGCTGATCCACCAGCGCCCGGATACCGGCCGGAGGTGATACCCAGGGTCAGCAGGATACCCCGCCTCGGTCTCCGTTTCGAACAGGACAACGACATCCTCGGGTGCCAGTCGGCGAATCGTGGCGATGCGGTTCCGCACGGGGTCATGCGCGGGCGGGTCGGAGTGGTTGTACCAGCTCGTTTCGGCCTCCGGGATCACGCGCAGAATTGCTCGTAGATCGCGCGCTTCCGCGCCATCACGTCGTCGTAGAAGACGCCGACCCGCAAGACGCGGTCCTTCTCGGCGTCGGTCAGGTCGTCCCCCTGCATCAACCGGACGAGGTCCTCCTCAGGCCGGCCCTCGGCCTCGTCCTCGATTCCGGAGGAGCCGGAGTTGACGACCCGTCCGTCATCGCGGCGCTGCTCGGAGAAGTCAGAGAAGCCGAACGGCCGCAGGGGGCGGAGCTCCAGCAGGTGCCGTTCGAATGCGGTCATGGCCTCGAGGAACCCGCGAACGACGGCGGCACACTCGTCGGCGACGGGCCCGGTGAGCGGGAGCCGTGACATAGCCGGTACGGTCCCTTTGACGCTGCCGGAGGCGGCGAGTTCGACCGCCTCGCCGCTGCATGGCCTATTGTACAACGGGCAGCGCCGCACCGGCAACTTCAGCCCGAGGGTTCAGAGCCGAGTGCGCTGTCTCCAGTCCTTTGTTTTCAGTACCCATAACATCGCTTCCGCAAGTGCCACCAGCAGAGGATCATGGCCTTGGGGGAGATCCCCAAGCCCTCGTACCAGGTCCGAATCCACGCGGCGCCGTCGCCCAGGACCAACAACTGCCGCTGTCCGCCGAGCACGCCCAACTCAAGGAGCAGGGCTCCCACTTGCAGCCACAGGCCCTCCGCCGTCGCTTCGGCGAAGGCATACCGCAAGCCGGCCACCAGCACCACCGCCCTATACGTCCACACTTCCTTGCGACCCGTACTCGGTTGCGCCTTGGTCTTGACCTCGTCGGGCTCGACGATCACGAACCCCGGATCGACTTGGCGCGGCTTGGCTCGGGCCACCGGCGACGCCGGTTCACATCCGGGAAAGCCGGTCGCGATCCCTTCGGCCTGGACCGGCTCCCACTGGTCCGGCGCCTCCTCGGGATCGTCGCACGGCGGGACGTCGCTGAGCTCTTCCGGCACGGCCTCGGCCGTCGGCGAGCCGAGCAAGGCCCGTTGGTCTTCGGGGGCTCCATCCAGGATCGTCTGGGCACGCCGGCGCTGGGCTGCGACCAGTTGTTCACCTTCGTGATGGACGATCTCAAGGATCGTGCTGCGCCCCAGCAGATCCTCGTCTCCGGCGGCCTGGCCGATGTCGGCGCGGCTCCGGCCGGCCGATTGATCGCTCATCTGATCGCAGACGGCATCGCGGAGATTCTGAGTGATGGCGAGTTGGTGCGAGGTGTCCCACGCCGTCGCCGACGGGATCTCCATCGAGCCATCACGGTTGTGGGCGATTCGCGACCGTTGGACTTTCACCTCACCGAAGATGGTCTTGAAGGTGAAGGGCCGTGTCCCCCGGCGCTGGATGCCGCAGCCGGCTTCGCCGTGGCGTCGCCGGAGGACCAGTTCCTGGTCGGCCTTCTCGATGAGGACCCGGAAGAGCCGGCGCTGGATTTCCAGACCGGTCTGATGGACGAAGGCCTCGATCTGGTCGGGGAGATGCTCGTCCTGGTCGGGCCGGGGCAAGGCCATGTGAAGCTCGAGATCCAGTGAGAGCGATTGGCCCTCACAGTTGACCGGGCCAAGGTCGATGGTAGTCTTGAGGCCGTTGGTGTCACGCACGATGGAACTCCATACTGGTACTATGGGGGTTCATCGTGCGTGTTTTCCTCGATCCGGCCGGCAAAGTCACGCCCCTACTGCCGGATCGTTCCGGATCGACTCTTGCCTATCTTGTGCAATCCGCCCAGGACCGCGCACCGTCTGGTGGGCGCTAGGGGAAATCCTACGAATCCCACCTGGCGGACCTGTTCGTCCGCTTGCCCGTCAACTGAAGACCCACCGTCACGGTTCATTCAACGCGTTGGCAATCACCGCCTCGAGGGCCACTCCCCGCAGGCCCTGGGCCTTCAGCTTGCCATCCGGGCCGATCAGGAAGTAGGACGGAATGGCCTCGACGCGATACGCCTCCTGGGCGCCCCCGTCGATCCAGTTGCCCAGGAAGCCTTGCGTCCATCGCAGGCCCTTCTCGGCCGCGAACGTGCGCGGGGCCTCCTTGTCGGCGTCGAGGCTCAGGCTTAGCATGGCGAATCGCTCATCGACGCTGAAGCGATCGTGGATCGCCTTCAGCTCGGGCAACTCGGCGAGGCAGGGGCCGCACCAGGTCGCCCAGAAGTCGATCAAGAGGTACTTGCCGCGGAAGTCCTGGAGCTTGAGCCGACGGCTGTCGAGCGCCTCGACGTCGAACCCCGGCGCCGGCTCGCCGACCTTGAGCAGCTTCCTCGGCAAGGGTCGCAGGGTGCCCAGGTCGAACGACTCGCCATCCCGCCCCTCGGGGATCGTGAACTGCCTCGTCGCGAGCGGCATCCGTTCGGGAGGTCGTCGGCTGAGGTGGATCGGGTCGGCGCTGTAGACTAGTCTCAAACGATACTCCCCTGGCGGTACATCCTCGGCTCGGAGCGTACCGTCCGATTGCAGCTTAGCCTGGACGATCCTGAACCAGTTACGCCGGTATTCGTGGCCCCCGGGGGACGCCCACCATCGCTTGGCCCAGGTGGTGGACGCGTCGTCGCGGCGCGCGAAGATGTCCTTCGGGTAAGGAATTCTTGGGCGGTCGCTCTGGATCTCGAATTGGGAGTTGGCCGTGTAATCCTTCTTCGGATCGAATCCGGGGGGTAGGGCGATCCTGGCGACGACGGGCCGACCTCGGCCGCCCAGCTTGACCTGGGCCGTCTCGCCAGGCTTGACCTCCGCAAGCGTGCCGTTGGACCACGCCTGCATTTCCGAGGGGTTCTTCCCGAACATGAAGGTCACTCGCACGTCACCGGGTGTGACACGTTCGAGGACGAAGTGGCCCCGATCGTCGGCCTTCGTCCGGCCCGTGTCGAAGACATGCGGGACATCGTGATTACCCATCCGATCGCCGCGGTACTCGATGGTCACGCCGACCGTCGGCTTATCCCCGATCCGGGCGAATCCCTCGACGCGTCCCCACGGCCGCGCCGTGATCGTCGCCTTGGCCTCGAACGCCGGTCGATTGATCTCGGCGAAAAACTCGGGGTGGACGACGACCACGGCCCAGTATTTCCTGTCCGGGTCGGGTTCGCGTTCGGTCCTGAAGCGGCCATGGCGATCCGTCTGCACGATCGGCGGATTCCCGCTCCGCATGAGCGTGCCGTTCTCGATGTGGACGGTAGGCAGGACGGATTTGTCCCTGGTCCTCGTCATAGGGTACGTCAGGGTGACCAATGCTCCTTCCAGCGGACGGCCATCGGGCTGGAGGACGATGCCCGAGACCTCGATGCCATCGAGCTTGTCCGTCTTCGTGAGCCTGGCGTCGAATACGGCCGGCCCTTCGCCGCTGCGGAAGATCAGCGAGTCGAAGATCTCATAGCCCTTGGCCTTGATCCGGAGCCGGTACGCGTGGGCCTTCTCGGCGTCCAGCGAGGCTTGCAAGCGCCCCTGCGACACGAAGACGCGCGGGTTCGGGCTCCACGAGACATGGCCGGTCTCCGGGTCCACGATGCCGACGTTCGACCTGGGCCCGATCGATCGGCTTGTCGGTCGCGGCGTCGCGAATCCGCCCTGTGATCGACAGCGACCGCCTCAGATTTACGATGGCCTCTCCT
Source organism: uncultured Planctomycetota bacterium (assembly GCA_963777695.1). Taxonomy (GTDB): domain Bacteria; phylum Planctomycetota; class Planctomycetia; order Isosphaerales; family Isosphaeraceae; genus CAVZRC01. The sequence continues at coordinate 583,746 of CAVZRC010000004.1, read as the reverse complement.
TGACCAGTCGAGACCGCCTGCTGTGATTCTGCTTTGATCGGCTCGTCGGGCTCAGACTTCTCGCCGGTGACAGCGTGCGGGAATTGTGCCTCCCCCTGGGCCTCCGTCGTCGCGTGTGCCAGCTCGATCGAGCCGAGCAGGCCGGCGAGAATCACGACCGCCACGGTGACGCCCAGCCGGGCGGGGCATCGCGCCAGGCATCGCGAGGCACCTCGGCTGCGGTCGATCCACGAGAGCCGCCTCTCCAGGTTCGTGGCGTGCGTTATGGCCAGCCCGAGGGCCGGCTCGGGCCGTCGGTCCAGGCCCGAGGCGACCGCGATCAGCGAGGCTCGGTATGCGGGGGCGCCGCCCATCGCGAAGACGCACAGGTCGTCGCACGCCTGTTCGCGGACGGCCCGGATGATCCGGCCGAGCGGCCAGATGAACGGGTGCGGCCAGTAGACGGCTTGCACGAGCTTGAGCACCAGGTTCCAGCCGAAATCCCCCCGCCGGATATGACTCAGCTCGTGCAGGAGGATCGCATCCACGAGGTCGGGGGACACCATCTCGGCCAGGGACTGTGGCAGGACGATTCCCGGACGAAGCCACCCGACGACGATGGGGACCGAGATGCGATCCGACGTCAGCAGATCCACGTGGCGATTGATTCCGAGCCAGGCGCTCCACCGATCCCGCGTTGCCAACCATACGGAGTCCGTCGCGGGATGGCACCGACGTCGCAGCCGGGCGATGGCCGCGATCGACACAGCCAACCTCACCAACATCAGCGCCACGCCCGCCAGATAGACACCGACGACGAGTCCGGAAGGATTCAATCGTGGCGTCGTTGGCTCGGCGATCGTCCGTCCGTTCCAATCATCGAATGAGGGCCTATCGATTGCGACGGGATCGACGGAAAGTGGCGAGGTCCGAATGATCGGACTGTCGATGAATGGCAGGATTTCGGCCTCCTTGTCCTCTTCGAGGGTGGAGACATCCCGGGCGGGGCTCGGTGCCTGGACCGTGGCAACTCCTGGCGTCGGCAAGACCGCGAGGCGCAGCCGTGGCAAGGCCCAGCTCGCCGCGGGTAGCACCAGGAGTCCGGCCAGGCAGGCATTCCCGAGCACCGATCGGCCCAGCGCCCGATGTCGCCCCAACATCGCATGGCCGATCAACGTCGCCACGATCAACAGCGACGCATCGATCGCGACGGCGAGTATGGCCGGAGACGCCTCGTTGAGGAAGCCGATCATGATGAACCTCCTGGGCCTTGGCCCTCATCCCCGCGACCGCGCCGGCCGCCCGCCCGCCGGGGTGGCTCGGAGGCCGATCGGCGCAGTTCATCGAGCTGTTCCAGGGTGATTGTCTCGTCCTCGATCAGTCGCAGGACCAGGTCCTCGGCCGACCCGCCGAAGAGCCGTCCCATCAGGTCACGCAGGGCGTGTCGCTGCGCCTTCTGACGGCCGATCACCGCGCGGTAGACGAACGACTTGCCGCGGGCCTCGTGCCGAATGTACCCCTTCGATTCCAGGACGCGCAACAGCGTCCGCACGGTCGAGTCGTGCAGCGGCTGCGGCAGCGCCGCACGGACCTGCTCCGCCGTCGCGTCCCCCAGCCGCCAGAGCGCGTCCATCACCTGCGCCTCGCGGCCGGTCAGGGTCTCCGATGCCGGACGGGCCATGCTACCGATCCTCCCGTGAATGATCTAACAGTTGGCGACAGCATACTCGCCCCGGATACGGCCCGCAAGATGCTCCGTTAGGAAAATAACAGGAGCGCGGCGACCGACTTTCGCGGGAACCACCGCGACGGCTACCATGTCTAAAGACTTAAAGAGAAGGACACAGACATCCGGCAATCGGGCCGGGAGAGGCCGAACGATGGCTACGTTTTTTTGCAGCGATCCCCACGCATTTCACGCGAACATCCTGAAATACTGCCGACGGCTGGCGTTCATGACGCCCGCCGATCGCGAGGCGTTCCTGGCCCTGGAGGCCGAGGGGAGCGATCTCCGTTCGTTGCGGATCAGCGACGAGTCGGTCGACAACATGAATCGGGGGCTGGCGGCGAACATCAACTCCCGGGTCGGCCCCAGCGACGTCCTCTGGTGCCTCGGCGACTGGGTCTTCGGCAGCGGCAAGGACTACGCCCGCAATGCCCGATGGTTCCGCGACCAGATCCATTGCCGAACGGTCTTCCTCGTCTGGGGCAACCACGACGATCGGAAGATCCGCGACCTCTTCTCGGCGACCTACGATCAGGTCGAGATCCGGGTCAACGGCGTGAAGATGACGTTGAACCATTACCCGATGCTGACCTGGAACGGGCAGCACCACGGCTCGATCGAGTCGCCCAACGTCCATCTCTACGGGCATGTCCACGCGCTCTATCACAAGGATCCCGCAGCCTGTCCCGTGCGCGACGCCGACGCCTGGGCGGCGCTCGATGTCGGCTTCGACGGGCACGATTATCAGGTCTGGTCGATCGCCGAGGTCCTCGAACAACTGCGTCCCCGGCTGGCGGCTCTGGAGGAGTTGAAGCAACGTCGCCACCAGTCCGACCCCTTTCGCGGGCGGGGACGACACGTCGGGACCCTCTCGATCTGACCACGGCGATCGTAGATCGGAATTCATTCCGTTTCTTCAAAAGAAGCCGAACCTTCGCCTCGAGCGGTGTGTCCAATCTCCATCATGACACCCGGAGGCATTATCATGATTCCCGACATCCTCGAGCGCAAGTTTATCCGCATCGGTGCCCGGCTCAAGCGTGTTGAGCGGCCCGTTCGGGTCCGACGAGTCCGCGACGATCCGGCCGACGGCCGCGTCCGGCTCAACGTCCAGAGCGACGGCAAGGGGGAGTTCTTCGCCATCATCGGCGGATCGGATTCCGAGGCAAGCGTCGAGGTGCTGGATGTGCAGCCCTCGGATCGGCACCTGCTCCTGATGGTCCGGCAGGGTGTCGAGAAGAGCAAGTTCCTCTGCGGCCATGACGAGCGGCACTGGTTCGTCGCGGCCGTGCCCGAGTCGGCGCCGGTCGGGACCGTCCGGGCCGCCAAGGAGGCGCTCAAGCCGGCCGAAGTCCGGGCGATCCAGGGCCGCCTGGGCCTGCGCTGGGACCAGCGCAATCGTCGCAAGAACGCGGCTTACCACCGTCAGGGGGAATGGTTCTTCGTCCCCGCCCCCGACCTCAAGGTCGACGAGACGCTCATCCTCCGCGACGAGCCGATCACGCGGGGATTGGGGAGCAAGCCCCATCGCGCCGAATTCTGCTACCGCTCGGGAGGCGAGAACGCCTACGTCTGCTCGCGATTCCGCAACGGCCTCGCCGAGGACGATTATCGCCGCTTGCTCGAGCGACAGCCCGAGGCCCGGAACTGGGGCTGGAGAGTCATGCGTCGCAATGCCAACGTCCATGTGCGCGGGCGCATCCGCCACGCCGATCACAAGACCATCACGCTCGACGGCTGGCACCGCGTCTTGATGAACACCGAGGGCCAGGCCATCGCCATGCGGCAGGTGGCGTTTCTGGACTGATCGAGCGGGATGGGCCGTGGCCGCCATCAGATCCCGCCCAGATCCTCTTCCAGCTTCCGGACCAGCTCCACGAACTCATCATCCGTCAGCCGGAGGGTCTGCAACGGCTTCACGGCATCCTCGGCCAGCGTGATCAGGTTAACGGCGCTTCGAGGAGAGTTTCAGGGCCTTCGCCCGACGCTCGATCGCCCTGACCACGATCTGCTCCAGTGGGAACGCCGAAGAAACCAACGCGAGCCGCCTCGCCAGTTCGTCAAGGTCTGCGGCATCCAGTCTCCCATGGCCATCGAGGCGATACGCCTCCGTGATTGCGAAGAGCGCCTCGGCGAGGAGGTCGCAGGCTTGTTGCTGGAGCCGAGTCGGTTTGGTCGCCATGGCCGGGATTCCCATCCTTCGCGCGGCGGGCGCTAAGGAGCCGTCGCGGCCGGGGCGGCGACGTGCCCCGTGGGGCGTGTCGAGGATGTCGCCGCCATCACGGTCAAGACCGCGACCCATCCGACGTACATGACCAGTGCCGCGGCGAAGCGCATACGTGGGGATATCAGCTTCATCCTGGGCCTCCTGATTGAACTGTATGGGAGTTGCCGGCCGGAGACAAGGCCAGGCCCGTTCCGGCCTGCCGGGCGCAGTCGATCAGGCGACGTCTTCGCGGGCCAGGACCAGCTTGGGTCGCAAGGCGGTCTCGAAGTCGAAGACGTTATCGAAATCGGCGCGGGAATCGTTGGGGGTCTTCTCCAGGTCGCCGGTGGCGATCATGTTGTAGACGATATCGCCGATGTCGGAGGTGGAACGGATACCCCAGTGGGCCAGGACGGTCGCGGCCAGCAGGCCGTACTGCCTCAGGGCCAGCTTCCGGACCGACTCGCAGAGCTCGCGGCCGGTCACGTGTCCCGACGGCTTCGGCCGACGGGGCCGGGGCTTGCGGGTCCGGGGGCTCTTCTCCGCCTTGGTCCCCGCCTCGTCGCGGTCCCGATCGAACGGCTTCAATTTATGCAGCCTGGCGTGGTGCAGCGACTCGAGGACGAACGCGTAGGCCTCGATCCCGAAGCGGGGGTCGCACGCGATGATCCGGGGCAGTTGGTCGCGAAGACTCATGGGACAAGATATCCTCTGAAACGGGGTCGGGTCCGCGTGGGGCCGGGTGATCGGGGAAGAGGTGTCGGACTAAGGCAGGGAATTCGCCCAGCTTTCGCCGGAGGTCGGCTCATCGTCATCGTCATCGTGATCGTCGTCGTCATGGCGTAGAGCGGTCGGGTGGTCGTGTGTGTGGCCGCGTGCGGGGCGGGAGCCATCCCGGCCCTTGGCCGACTCGACGCCGAGGATATCGCCTTGCCCGACGATGATCCGGCGCCGGTCCTCGAATTCCACGACGAGCTTCTGGGCGAGGATCTCCTGGGCGACCACTCGGCCCTGGCCTCCGGCGACGGTCACGATCGACCCGACCGACGGGAGGCCGCGTTCCATCTCGCGATAGGTGTCGTACTCGTAGCGCAAGCAACACTTGAGCCGTCCGCACCGCCCCGAGATCTTGGACGGGTCCAGGGTCGTCTTCTGGATCTTGGCCATCTTCATCGAGACGGGCGGCATCTGGGTCAGGTGCGTGTTGCAGCAGACCGGCTTGCCGCAGTCGCCGTAATCGGCCAGGAGCTTCGCCTCGTCGCGGACGCCGATCTGCCGCATCTCGATCCGGGTCCGCAAGGCCCGCGCCAGGTCCTTGACGAGATCGCGGAAATCGACGCGCTTCTCGGCCAGGTAGTAGCAGACGATCCGCTCGCGGCCGTGGATGATCTCGAGGTCAACGAGATCCATCTGGAGCCGACGCTTGGCAACCAGCTCCTGGCAAGTGGCGAAGTAGGCATCCCGATCCTCGGCGATCCGCGCCTCCAGATCGCCGTCCTCGGCCGTGGCCAGGCGGAGGATCTCGCCATGGAGCCGGTCCGGCATGAAGGGTTTGGTGCGATCCGTGACCGGACAGAGGACATCCCCCATCTCGGTACCGCGATCGCTCCGGACGACGACCCGCTGGCCCCGCGGGTGCTGCTGGCCCGCCAGGCCGGTGTATTCGCCGAGGAACCGCATCCGACCGTATCGAACGACGTAAGTGTGGACCATCCTGGTACATCCGCCAGGCGAGCGAGGTGCGTTCGAGCCGACTTTGGACGAAACCGGGGGGGAGGACAGTCTACGTCCGTCACGCGAATAGTTATTATTCCGTAAATCGGCGAATTGCGGAAGACCACCTGGCGCGCTATCCGTAAATTCCGTGATGCGATCCGCGACTTGGAATCCGTAATCTGGAATCCGCGATCCCTCTCCACGTCCGGCCGGAGGTCGCTCCAGGAGCGATCATGAAGGAGGATTTGACCCGATGATCAATGAAGAGATGCTGGCGCTGCTGGCCTGCCCGATGGGAAAAGCCCCGTTGCGCCGCGAGGGGGACACGCTGGTCTGCACGAGATGCGGGCCGCGGTTCTCGATCAAGGACGACATCGCCGACATGCTGGTGGAGCACGCCGAGCTCCCGCCCGGCTGTGCCGCGCTGGCCGACCTGGAATGCGTCCGATCCGGAGAGGTGAAGCTCGACTGAGGGGCTGTGAATCAATCGATTCCAGATGACGGATTGCGAATTGTAAATAGAATTAAAGCCTGAATCATCAAAGGCTTACGAATTCGCAATTGGGAATCCGCGATCTGTAATTCGATCCTTTCACAAGCTCTGAGCTGAGGCGTTGTCTCAAACCTCGGGATCGCCACCCTGGGTGAGCACGATGGTCGGCCCGTCTTCGAGGGCGATCGTGTCGCCCACCTTCATCTGGCGACGCTTCCGCAGCTCGACCTCGCCATTGACGCGGACGAGGCCCTCGGCGATGACCGCCTTGGCCTCGCCACCGCTCTGGACGAACCCACCGAGCTTGAGCACCTGGGTGAGATTGATCGGCTTCTCACCGACCGGGACGGATGCGGGGGGCCGCTTCTTCATCGTATCGGCTGCTCCAATCGCGTCGAACTCGTGGACCCGGCCGGCCACATAGGGTCGGCCCTTCCAGGTGGCGGGCCGTCCAGATATGTTCCTCGCAAAGGCATACCACTGGATCGTCAGGAGCACAAGGATGCCCATCGGGTGCAAACAAGCGCCGAGGAGCGACTGGCGGAAGCGTCGCACGGCGGCCAGCCTGGGGTAATAAGACGCCGCCACCGCAAGGCCCGAGAGGCCGACCATCCACGACGGCCAGGCGTGCGGGATCGACGCCAGGCCGGCGGCCAGCAGGAGCGTCGGCAGCACCTGGCCGCCGAGGAGGATCGCCGACATCGGCACGATCAGGCCGGGCGATGCCAGTGCCTCGCCGGCATTCTTGGCCAGCCCGTTCCAGACCGCACCGGCCGTCCGGTACATCCGGCAGACGGCCAGGTCGGTGGCGTCGAAGAGGTCGGTGCGCAGCCCGGCGAGTCGGTAGGCGCGGGGGAGCTTCAGGCCGTCGTGGAGCGTCGATCGGATCGCGGCATGTCCGCCCGCCCGCTCGTAGGCGTCGCGCCTGGTCATGAACAACTGGCCGCAGCCCGCGGCGAATCCCGGATAGAGACTCCGTCGCATCCGGTGGATCGGCAGGAAGCCCAGCAGGATGAAGTGGATCAGCGGGATGACCAGCTTCTCGAGCAGACCGACGGTCTCCTGCCGCGGGAATCCGCTGGCGAGGTCGGCGCCCGAGGCCTCGAGGTAGGCCGCCATCCGCGCCAGGGCATCCGGCGAGAGCCGCACGTCGGCGTCGAGGAAGACGAGCAGGGGGTGGGTCGCCTCCTGGGCCAGGACCCAGCAGGCGTGCTGCTTGCCGCACCAGCCCGACGGCAGCTCCGGCCCGTTGATGAGCCGGACCCGGTCGTCGCGGTCAGCCATCGCGACGACGATCGCCGCCGTGTCGTCCTCGGAACGATCGTCGAGGACCAGCACCTCGCAATCCACGCCCTGGCTCGCCAGCACCGCCGAGACGGCCGGGCCGATCGCATCCTCCTCATTACGCGCGGGGATCAACACCGAGACCGCCGGCCGTCTTTCCCCTGCGATCGGGGCCGGGGGCGGGAGCAGGATCCGGAGGTTCCTCCAGAACAGGTAAGCCGGCAAGCCTGACAGGAGCAGAGATAGGCAGATCAGCATGAGCACAGGGATGTCATCCGTTGGGAGTCCGGCCTCGGTCGGGGACCGGCCGGAGCGCCACGGCGGTCGACGGCCGGGCGGCATGTTCCGCCTGGAACCGCGGGCCGCCCAGCACGGCCCGGAGCCGCCGCCAGATATCATACACCCCGCCGACGCCCGCTGTCCCGCCGATCACGATCTCGAACGCCTCGGGGTCGCGCGATGCGCGATTCTTCGGCCAGTCCGTCCTGCGTCTCTTCGAGGGCAACCGCGACGATCGCCGTCCATTCCTCCGGCGGCAGCGAGCGGCCCGAATCGACGGCGATCACCGGGCCGAACCGGGTCAGCACCTCCGGGCATCGGTCGTTCCAGAAGGGATACTCGATCGCCAGGGTGACGATCAAGGCGCCCTCCAATCGATGGATCAGGTGGCCGATCCCCGGCTTCAGTACGATCGGGCGATCCCGAGGGTCGACGAACTCGCCCTGCGCCGTGATCCAGAGGACCCCTTCCGGTCGCGACAGGATCGCCACGCCCGTCCGCAAGAACGTCAGGCCGCCGCGAGGGCTCGCGGTATCAATCCCGAAGAAGCCGAGCCGTTCCAGGAAACGATACTGGGCCAGCCCCTGCGACTCGATCGGCGCGAAATGGACCCGCCACTCGGGCATCGACTCGCTCAGGACCAGGCCGATCAGCGGGTCCCACCACGAGGGATGGTTCACCACCACGATCGTCGGCCGTCGCGGCAATTCCGGGACCGGGCCACGCCTCGAGACGCGGACCGCGTGGAACTGCCGCGAGACATAATGCCTCGCATAACGGCGGAACAGGCCGAACAGCCGGGGCGACCGGTGCGGCAGGGTCGGTTCCTGTCTGATCGCGCCACCTCACCTTTCGGCCGTCGGATCTCAGCGCGTGTTCAGGGGAATTGTAGCATGTTCGCGGACGGTCATCACGACCCCGTCGCGATCGAGCGTATCGGCGGCGATCCAGCCCGACATGAGGACCATCGGCATGCCGGGACCGGGATGGGCGGCCCCGCCGGCCAGGTAGAGCCCCGGGATATCCGGACTGCGGTTGGCCGGCTTGAAGGCCCCGGTGAGCCTTCCGTGGCTGGCCAGCCCGTAGATCGCGCCGTCGAGGACCCGGTAGCGGTCGTGGATATCTTGCGGCGTCAGCCAGCGTTCGACCCGGATGCGGCCTTCCAGGTCGTCGAGGCCGGCCGTCCTCGCCAGCTTGTCGAGGATCGTGCGGCGATAGCCGGGGAACAGCGCGTTCCAATCGTGGTGCGGGCGGAGATACGGCGTGTGGACGAGCACGTAGAGCGCCTCGCCGCCCGACGGTGCCACATCGGCCTCGGTGGCCGCCGGGGCGCAGACGTAGCAGGTCGGGTCGGGGGCCGGCTCGCCGCGATGATAGATCCAGTCGAACTCCTCGTGGGGATCGCGAGAGAAGACGAAGTTGTGGTGCAGCAGTTGCTCGTAACGACGGTCGAGTCCCAGGTAGAGCACGACCCCCGAGCAGGCCGGCTCATAGCTGCGTCGACGTTCGAATTTCCGGGCGGCGGGATGATTGCCCAGCAGCTCGCGATGGGTCCGCACCGCGTCGGAGTTCGACACGACCGCCGACAACGGCACCCGATGACCGTCGTCGGTGATCACCCCGGCGACGCTCCCGGTCCCGTCGAACTGGATCGATTTGACGCCCTCGGATGTCCTCAGCTCGACGCCCAGGTCGCGGGCCAGCCGGATCAGCGATTCGGCCACGGCGCGGGTGCCGCCGCGGGGATACCAGACCCCTTCGCCGGTCTGCATCGCCGCGATGCCGCAGAGCACGGCCGGCGACAGGTCCGGCGACGAGCCGACGTACTGCGTGAAGTGGTCGAGCATCTGGGCGACCCGTGTGTCGGCGACGAACGACCGGATCGTCGCCCCCACCGTGCTCCAGGGCCGCATCGTCAGTACGTCGCCCAGCGTACCCGGGCTGACCGCCGTCAACGGGTCGAACATGTCCTTGAGGCCGCCGATCGATCGCCAGAAGAAATAGCGATTCGAGATGTCGTCCAGCCGGTCCGAGAGGTCCAGGAACTTCTCATAACCCCGGGCCGCCTTGCCCCCCGGGGCGAACGATTCCAGCGTCTCGGCCATCCGCCTCGCATCGGCGTGCAGGTCGAGCGTCGAGCCGTCCTCGAAGAACGACCGCCATTGCGGGTCGAGCGGGATCAGGTCCAGCTCGTCGGCCAGGTCGCGGCCGGCCTCGGCGAAGATCCGCTTCAATACCGAGGGCATCAGCAGGATTGTCGGGCCCATATCGAAGCGGTAGCCTTCGACCTCGAGGACCGCCGCCTTGCCACCCAGCCAGCCGTTCTTCTCGAACAGGACGACATCATAACCCCGCGCGGCCAGCGTGCAAGCCGACGCGAGCCCGCCCAGACCCCCGCCGATGATGCCGATCCGATTGATCGCCGATGCCCCCATGCTCTATGCCTCTATGATCGCAGTGGTCGGTCGTCAGGAACGTAAGGTGCTCTGCGAGCACCGCTCCGGTCAAGGTGACGCCCGGATTACCCGACCTCGATGAGTTCGCCCCGCGGCTGCTCCGCGGCGGCCAATCTCCGGCTATCAACCTCGCGGACCTCACCCTCCCCATCGGTCGCGACCGGCATGCCGAATTCCTGGCCGATGAGCCGGGATGTGATCCGCGCCGATTCGAAGATCACCGGCAGGCCGCTCCCCGGATGCGTGCCGCCGCCGACGAGGTAGACCGATTCCAGGTCCTCGAACCGGTTGCGCGGGCGGAGGTGCAGCATCTGCGACAGGGTATGCGCCAGGTTGAACGTCGAGCCGAGATGGATCTGGTGGTCCACATCCCAGTCGGCCGGCGTCACCATCCGCTCGAAGCGGATTCGCGACGCGACGTCGTCGAGGCCGATCTTCGCCAGTTGCCGCAGGGCCAGCTCGCGGAATCGCGGCGCTTCTTGCTTCCAGTCGACGTTCGCATGCTGGTGGGTGACCGGAAGCAGGACGTAGAGGGTGCTGCAACCGGGGGGGGCCAGCGAGGGATCGGTCACGCAGGCATTTTGCACGTAGAACGACGGATCCTCCGACAGGACGTGCCGTCGACTCGATCTCGCGGAGGTTCCGCAGGTAGTCCCCGGCCAGGTGGATCGTGTGGTGGGCCAGGTGGTCGTAACTGCCCCTCGATGCCCAGGTAGAGCATGAACGTCGAGCACGAGAACTTCTTCCCGGCGATCTTGCGGTCGGTCCATCGGCGTCGAAGCTGGTCGGGGACGAGCCGGGTCATGGCGCGGGCGAAGTCGGCGTTGATCACCAGCGCGTCGGCCTCGTGGACCCCCGATCGCGACCGCACGCCGACGGCCCGCCGTCCCCGGAACAGGATCTCCTGGACGTCGTCCTCCAGGGAGATGCTGACGCCCATTTCCCGGGCGATCTCGGCCATCGATTCCGTGACCGCGGCGCATCCGCCGATCGGGTGGTACACGCCATACTCGTACTCGAGGAACGAGAGGATCGAGAAGAGGCTGGGGCACTGGAACGGCGACATCCCCAGGTATTTCGACTGGAAGGTCATGGCCAGCCGCACGCGAGGGTCGTGGAAATAGCGCCTCAGCTCGCGATCGAGCGAGTGCATCGGCCGCAACCGGGGCAGGATCTTGAGGAGGTGCGGCGAGATCAGGTTGCTCCAGCCGAGGAACGGAGATTCGAGGATGGGCCGGAAGAGATCCATCTTCACCCGGTTCTCGGCCATGAACCGGGGGAATTCCGCGGCGTCCCTCGGCGAGAGCTGTGCGATCGCCCTCTGCATCCGCGCGACGTCCGGCGTGGCCTTCAGCTCGCCGCCGGCGCCGAAGATCAGGTGATATTGCGGGTCGAGCCGGACGAGATTCACCTCGTCGCGGAGCGATCGGCCGGCCGCCGCGTAGATCGATTCCAGCACGCGGGGATAGAGGAAGAACGTCGGACCCAGGTCGAAGCGGAAGCCGTCCCCGCCGATCGCCGAAGTCCGACCGCCGACGCGGTCGCGACGCTCCAGTACCTTGACGCGGAAACCGGCACCGGCCAGGAGCATCGCGCTGGCCAGGCCACCCGGCCCGGCCCCGATGATCACAACCTGCTTCGAAGACGACATGCCATGTACCCCAATCCCGCGACCGATCCGCGCAGTCCGACCGCTGCCCTCGCGAGCAAGTCTCGCAGAACTCCGGACGGCCAGCCTCTCCGGACGGATCGTTGACGGACGACGAACGAAACCCTACCGAGGCCCGTCGGCAGGGGACGTCAACCCGGACATCTTAAACGTACAACACGGGACTACTGCGTTTATCGGCGCGTGTCCCGCAACATTCATCGTTGTAGACGCCGTGTCGTTCGCGTCAAGCACTTCGTGCAAGAGCACATTGCGTCGCGTTCATCCTCTCGCTCGATCGGACTCGCGGGTGTCCTGCGAACCCCAGGGCCCAGCGTTGGAAGCGAAGGAATCACCGTCTTCCTCCATCGAAGGCAAGTCGTTTCCTCGTTTGCAGTTCAAACTCTTCCAGAAATTGCCCCTGACAATTTCTCAAGTCCACTATAAGGTTTCATTCCGTCGGGGCGCGGCTGGGACCCCGTAAAGAGTCTCCATGGAAGGTGGCGCTCATGCAAGTATCGATTTCGGTAGGCGAAACGGTCTCTTTCATCATGAACACCGGCCAGACGGGCGTGGGCACGGTGATCCAGCGCATCGCCGAGCGGCGCCAGCCGGTGATCCTGCTCATCGAACAGGCCAACGGCTGGCGATGCTTCCGGCTGGAGGAAGAGGTCACTCCCCAGCACACCCCGGCGACGGCGATGGCCATCTAGTCATTGCACATCGGTCTCGTAGGGTGCTCTGTGAGCACCAAATGCGGAAAATCACGCCGGTCCGGTGCTCACAGAGCACCCTACAAAGACATTCCGAGCCGGTTTCCTCAATGGAAGCCGCGGCGCCGGAGCTGACTGTAGCGCTGGAGCGACTCCTCGATGATCGGCAGTGCCTTTTCGGCGGGCTGGAACTCGTTGACTTCGACCGACTTGCCTTCCAGGAGCTTGTAGTCCTGGAAGAAGCGTCGCAGCATCATGAGCCGGTGGGGGGGCAGTTCCGAGGCCTCGCGGAAGCTATTGAACTCCGGGTCGTCGACGGCGACGGCCAGGATCTTGTGGTCGGGTTTCCCGCCGTCGATCATCGTCATCAGCCCGATCGCCCGGGCCTGCACGAGCGTCAGGGGATACATCGCCTCCTGGCAGAGGACCAGCACGTCCAGCGGATCGTCGTCCTCGGCGAAGGTCTGGGGGATGAATCCGTAATTCGCCGGGTAGTAGACCGCCGAATAGAGCACCCGGTCCAGCCTCAGGAGCCCCGTGCGCTTGTCGAGCTCGTACTTGACGCTCGACCCCATCGGGATCTCGACGAGGGCGTTGAATTCCAAGGGTAGCCGCTGACCAGGGGTGACATCGTGCCAGGGATGAATCATGAAGTTCGCCAGATAGTCGTTAGGATGGGTTGAGTCGCGGACGATCACCGGGCGGGTCAGCTCGGGCGCCTCGAGGCGCGGAGACTGACGCAGTCTGTCGCCCCGAGTCGATCGTATCGATCCCGTGGGGATCCGGCCGTTCGAGGGCCGCGCTGCTGATTGCGAGCCCGAGCGGCTGGTCAAAGCCGATCGAGTTTTATTATTGTAGAGGACCGCGGAACGGCACGATAGATTACCTTTCTTCGTCCGAGTCTTTGAACGTCATCTTTGATGAGGCAGCGCATGATCACCTTGAGATCCTCTCAAAGGGCGCATTGCCGCGCCCTCTCGGCACGACGCCCGGGCCGACTCCGGCACTTCGCCCCGTCCTGCGATTACCTGGAGACCCGGCAGCTCCTCTCGGTCTCGGCCATCCCCTTCGGCCCCACCGTGGGGGCCATGCCGGCGTCGCTCGTCGTGCAACCGAGCGTCTCCAGCACGACGACCCTGAATTCCGCGACGCCCGCGGGCCTGTCTCCCGCGCAGGTCAAGACGGCCTACGGCGTGAACCAGGCCACGGTCACCGGCACCGGGGCCGGTCAGACGATCGCGATCATCGACGGGTACAACGACCCGAACATCGCCTCGGACCTCGCCAAGTTCGACGCCCAGTATGGGCTCAGCGCCCCGCCGTCATTGACGCAGTATGTCCAGTCCGGATTGCCGACCGCCAACGCGGCCTGGGCCCTCGAGACGGCGCTCGACGTCGAGTGGGCGCATGCGATCGCGCCGGGCGCGAGCATCGACCTGGTCGAGGCGTATCCGGACACGACCGACCTCTTCGGCGCGTCCGCCACCGCCGCCTCGCTCCCCGGCGTCTCGGTGGTCTCGATGAGCTTCGGCACCGGCGAGTTCATCGGCGAGACGGCCTTCGACAGCGTCTTGACCACGCCCGCGGGACACAATGGCGTCACGTTCGTGGCATCCTCGGGCGATTCCTCGACGGTCCAATATCCGTCGTCCTCGCCGAACGTCCTGGCGGTCGGCGGCACGACCCTGAACGTGAGCAGTACCGGCGCCTACAGCTCCGAGACGGCCTGGAGTGCCAGCGGCGGCGGGTCGAGTGCCTACGAGACCGGCCGTACCACGCCCGACGTCGCATGGGACGCCAATCCGAGCACGGGCGTCGCCGTGTACAACTCCGTCGGGACCGGGAACTCGCCCTGGCAAGTCGTCGGCGGCACGAGCGTCGGGGCCCCTTCGTGGGCCGGCCTGATCGCGATCGCCGACCAGGGACTGGCGCAGGCCGGCAAGGGCTCGCTGACCAACGCCCAGTTGACGACCACGCTCTATAGCCCCGCGCTCGCCTCGGGCTTCAACGCCTTCAGCACGGGCAATACCGGCCTCGGCAGTCCTCGGGCCAATCTCCTGATCCCCGCACTGGTATCGACCGGCGGCGCGGGCACGCTCACGACCACGACCACAACGGGACACACCCACAGCCTGCTCCCGGTCTTCCCGGGGGAGCTCAATCCGGTCTCGCCCCCGTCTTCGACGAATAGCGGGAATGGGAGCAGCACGTTGACCGGCTCGACATCATCCTCAACCTCGAACTCGTCGATCACACCATTGACTCCGACCATACTGGCGGCCTACTCATTCAACGGGCGATCGGTGATCGTGGTGATCGTCGTGCCCCCGCTCCTCGTGCCGAATCTCGGCGCGAGCACCACCCCGGTGACGACGCAGGCGATCCTCGCGACGGCGGCGGCCGAGGAGGCCCCCACGACCCCGACGCACTTCGGCCAGGGCAGCAGCAACGACGCGCCCGAGCAAGAGCTCGGCCAGCCGATCAAGCACGAGCCCCAGGTCCCCGGCGGATTCGATTTCATCGAACCGTTCCGGCCCAATGCGCCGAAGGAAGCCCCCGCGGACGGGGCGGCCCCGCCGCCGAGGGACAAGGACGCGCCGCGTCCGGCCCCGGCCGGGGATCTCCGAAACCGGCCTCGATGCCGTGCTCGACCTCGCCGGGTGGGACCTGCTCCCCGGCTCGCCCTTGAAGTCGTCGTCTTCCGTCGACGATCGGCCGGATGAGGCGAGCGAGACCTGGTCTCCCTCCTCGACGATGTTCGGCGTGGCCGCCGTGGCCCTGGGCGGTTACCAGATCGCGATCCGGCAATCCGACCGTTTCGGCGGGCGATGGGTACCGGGCCGCTCGCGTTCCAAGCGCCCGGCCGCTCGACCGGCCGCGGCCTCGACCCGCTGAGGCAGCCGAGCACCGCGCCGGCGAGTCGCACGGTCGTCGGCAGCCCCGGGTCGTCTCCCGGGGCTGTCTTCCTTCGGCCTCGCAGGCCATCGCAACCGGATCACCTCGGGCCAATGGCGAATTGTGCCCAGATGCAGGCCACGACCACCAGGGCGGCGCCCGCGAGGGCCGTCGTCCTGAAGACCTTGAGGAAGATGGCGAAGGTGCGAATCGTCCTCCGCGACTCGATGGCCCGTCCCTCATTGCGAATGAGGGGGATCACGATCGCGGCCACCATCGCGATCGCCGCGCAAAGCGGCAGACCGTAAAGGAAATACATGAAAACAATCGATACTTGAAAAAGTCCGCTTTGCGCGAAGAGGTATGTCATGAGTCACGGCACCCCAAACCCAGGGTCACTCTCCGGCAACGGCCGAAGCGTCGGGGAAGATGCCCCGGTCCGACATCCATTTTGCCTGTTCTTGATGTCCCTTGGAAGGCAATGCTGCCAGTCGAGCCGTTGCGGCCTGCCTTGCATATCCCTGAGATCCGTCCGATGGTAGAATCGGGCTTCGCGTGCGTGCAAAACCAGGAGACGTCCCGTCGGGGCGCCTCACCGATCCGGGGCCGGTCCGATCGTTCGCGGCGCGACCGCACCCAGGCCGGTTGTCTCATCGGTCATCGATCTCGGAGCCGGGCCTCATGAACCGGTGGGGAACGCTCAGCCTCTGCGGGATGACGATCCTACTCCTGGTCGGCGGCTTCATGCGTCCGTGCGTCGCCCGACAGCCAGACGCGCCTCCATCCACGCCGGGAGGCTCGAACGAGCACCAGGCCATCGGCCGGTTCGTGGATCTTTATTGCATCACATGCCATAACCGCGACGACAAGACGGCGGGGCTGGCCCTCGACGCGATCGGCTCGGAGGAAGTGGGCCGGAACGCGAAGGCATGGGAGAAGGTCGTGCGGAGGCTCGTCGCTCGCCAGATGCCGCCGGAGGGCGAGGTGCGACCGACCGGTCGCAAGTACGAGACCTTCATCGCCCTGCTCGCCGGCTCGCTCGACCGCGAGGCCGCCGGAAGACCCGAACCCGGCCGGACCGACACTTTCCGGCGGCTCAACCGGACCGAGTACCAGAATGCCATCCGCGACATCCTGGCGCTGGATATCGACGCCACGACCTTGCTGCCGTCCGACGAGTCGAGCCACGGGTTCGACAACGTGACGGTGGGCGACCTCTCGCCGACGCTCCTGGACCGCTACATCACCGCGTCGCAGAAGATCAGCCGCCTGGCGACGGGGGGCGCCAGCCGCTCGCCCGGAGGCGAAACGATCCGCATCCGGCCGGACCTCACCCAGGAGGAGCACGTCGACGGCCTGCCAATCGGGACGCGCGGCGGGGCGTTGATCCGATACACGTTTCCTCAAGATGGCGACTACGAGATCCAGCTCCGCCTGTCGCGGGACCGCAACGAGCACGTCGAGGGCCTTCACGAGCCGCATGAGCTGGAGGTGCTGCTGGATCGCGAGCGAAGGGCCTTGTTCACGCTGACGCCTCCCAGATCGGAGACGGACCATCAGACCGCCGACGCGCACCTGAGGGCCCGCATCCGGGCGACGGCCGGCCCGCACGATCTCGGCGTGACCTTCCTCAAGGATTCCTCCTCGCTACTGGAGACCAGGCGACAGCCCTACCAGGCCCACTATAACATGCACCGGCACCCTCGCATCGCGCCGGCGCTCTACCAGGTCTCGATCACCGGGCCTTATGCCGCCAGGGGCCACGGCGACACGCCCAGCCGCCGCCGGATCTTCATCTGCGAGCCGAAGGGGACGCATGACGAGGAAGCCTGTGCCCGCCGCATCCTCGGCACGCTCATCCGCCGGGCCTACCGTCGGCCGGCCACCGACGCGGACCTCAAGAAGCCGATGGAACTGTACCGGGCCGCCCGCGCGAGCGGCGACTTCGACGCGGGGATCGAGATGGCCCTGAGCGCGGTGCTGGTGAACCCGCAGTTCCTCTTCCGCATCGAACCGGACCCGCCGGGCGTCGCGCCGGGCTCGGCCTACCGCATCCCCGACATCCAGCTCGCGTCTCGCCTCTCGTTCTTCCTCTGGAGCAGCATCCCCGACGATGAGCTCCTCGACCTGGCGGAGCGCGGCGAGCTGAGCAAGCCCGAGGTGCTCGAACGTCAGGCCGTCCGAATGCTGGCCGACCCGCGCTCGCGGAGCCTGGTGAGCAACTTCGCCGGCCAGTGGCTGCACCTACGCAACCTGGATTCGATCACGCCCGACCTGCGCCTCTTCCCCGACTTCGACGACAACCTGCGCCAGTCCTTCCGCCGGGAGACGGAGCTCCTGTTCGAGGGCGTCGTGCGCGAGGATCGCAGCGTGCTCGACCTGCTGAAGTCGGACCACACGTTCCTGAACGAGCGTCTGGCCAGGCACTATGGCATCCCGCACGTCTACGGCAGCCACTTCCGTCGCGTCGAGCTCGGCGACGACAGCATGCGGGGCGGTCTGCTCCGCCAGGGGAGCGTCCTGACCGTGACCTCCTACGCGACCCGCACGTCGCCTGTGATCCGCGGCAAGTGGATCCTCGAGAACTTCCTCGGCACGCCGCCGCCCCCGCCTCCAGCCAACGTGCCGGCGCTGAAGGACAACACGGTTTCATCGGCCCTCTCGGTCCGCGAACGGCTGGCCCAGCACCGGGCCGACGTCGCCTGCGCGGGCTGTCACAAGCTGATGGACCCCGTAGGCTTCTCGCTCGAGAACTTCGACGCAGTCGGACGCTGGCGGACCTTCGAGGAAGGCCGGCCCGTCGACGCGACCGGTGGCCTGCCCGATGGGACCCGGTTCGAGGGCGTGACCGGCCTCGAACGGGCCCTCCTGAATCGCCCCGAGGTTTTCGTCGGCACGCTGACCGAGAAGCTCCTGACCTTCGCGCTGGGAAGGGGCGTCGAATTTTACGACGCACCGGCCATTCGCAGGATCGTCCGCGATTCCCGCGCGAAGGATTATCGCTTCTCGTCGCTGATCGTTGGGATCGCAACCAGCACGCCGTTCCAGATGAGGACATCCGAATGATCGTCACGAAGAAGGCCCTCCCGCGTCGGACGTTCCTCCGGGGCCTGGGGACGACCCTGGCGCTGCCGCTGCTGGACGCGATGATCCCGTCGATGACGGCCCTGGCCGGCACGCCGGCCGCGCCGGCCCGACTCCGTCGCCTGGGGTTCGTCTACATGCCGATGGGGTGCGACGTCACCCGATGGACCCCTCCGGGCGCGAACACGCTCGACGAGCTATCCCCGACGCTGAGCCCGCTGGACCCGGTCAAGCAGCACGTGACGGCGATCACGAACCTGGAGCTGGCCAACGCCTACCCCGGGACGCACGCGACTTCCAACGCCGCCTTCCTGAGCGCCGCCCGGGCCAAGCTGACAGAGAGCACGGACTACTACCTCGGCACGACGATCGACCAGATCGCCGCCCAGCAAATCGGCCAGGACACGCCGTTGCCGTCGCTCGAGATGTCGATGGACCTGCTCTCGACCGTCGGCCAGTGCGACAACGGCTACGCGTGTGTCTACCAGAACAACCTCTCGTGGTCGTCGCCGACGACCCCGCTGCCGTCCGAGGCGCACCCGCGGATCGTCTTCGAACGGCTCTTCGGCGAAGGTGGCAGCCCCGCGGACCGCCGCGCCGCGCTGAGGAAGCGGGCCAGCCTGCTCGACTCGGTCACCGAGGAGATCGCCCGGCTGAAGAACCAGCTCGGCCCGTCGGATCGAGCCCGGGTCGGCCAGTACCTGGACACCGTCCGCGAGGTCGAACGGCGCATCCAGAAGGCCGAGGCCGACGCGAAGGACAACGCCCTGCCGGACCTCGACCGGCCCGTTGGCGTACCGGCCTCCTACGCGGAACATGCCCGCCTGATGTTCGACCTCCAGGTGCTGGCGCTGCGGGGGGATATTACCCGGGTCATCACTTTTCAGCTCGCCCGCGAGACCAGCTCGCGGACCTATCCCGAGATCGGCGTGTCCGATGCGCACCACCCGCTCACGCACCACGGCAACGACCCCGAGAAGATCGCCCGGATGGCGAAGATCAACCGGTTCCACGTGTCGTTGTTTGCCGAGTTCCTCGCGAAGCTGGCGGCCACGCCGGAGGGGAACGGCTCGCTCCTGGACCACTGCCTGTATCTCTACGGTAGCGGGATGGGCAACCCGAACCTGCACGACCACAAGAACCTGCCGATCCTGGTCGCCGGGGGCGCGGCCGGCAAGATGAGGGGCGGGCGACACATCCGCTACGCGACCCCGACGCCGCTGGCCAACCTCCACCTGACCCTGCTCGACAAGGTGGGCGTCCGCCTCGACTCATTCGCCGACAGCCGGGGCAAGCTCGACGACCTCTTCGAACCGCTCTCGATGTAAATTCCATTTGATGCGACATGCACCAACTCGTTCCCACGCTCTGCGTGGGAATGCCGTCCCGGACGCTCCGCGTCCTGACGGTCCCCTGGGCGCGATCGGGGCCAGCACGACGCAGAGCGTCGTAGCTGGCATTCCCACGCAGAGCGTGGGAACGAGTTTATGACCAACTTTAGCGGTATTGATTCTAGGAGAGGATCGCGATGGGTCTGAATCGGTTGGGCGTCTGCGGCCTTCTTTTTCTCCTGGCCGCTTCGGGATCGCTCGCCGCCGACACCCCCCTGGCGGACGCGGCGGAGAAGCAGGATCGTGCGCGTGTCCGCGCCCTCATCGACATCGCGTCGACGCGAACCAGGCCCAGGTCGAAGGCATGACGGCGATGCACTGGGCGGCCCATCACGACGACCTGGAGACGGCGAAGCTCCTGGTGGCCGCCGGGGCCAACGTCAAGGCTGCGAACCGATACGGCGTGACGCCCCTCTCGCTGGCCTGCCGGAACGGGAACGAGGCGATGGTCAAGCTCTTGCTCGACGCCGGCGCCGATCCCAACGCCAAACTCCGCGGCGACGAGACGCCCTTGATGACCGCCGCACGCACGGGTAAGCCCGGTCCCGTGAAGGCGTTGCTTTCACGCGGGGCCGACGTCAACGCCAGGGAACATCGCGGTCAGACGGCCCTGATGTGGGCATCGGCCGAGGGTCATTCGGAGGTCGTCGATGTGCTCCTCAAGGCGGGTGCCGACTTCCGCACGCCGTTGCCCTCCGGCTTCACGCCGCTGTGCTTCGCCGTGCGAGAAGGCCGGACGGACGTCGTCCGCATCCTGCTGAAGGCGGGGGCCGACGTCAACGAGGCCATGCAGCCCAGGAAAACAGCGGGCCGGGCTCCCGCCCGGGGCACGACGCCGCTGATCCTGGCCGTCGAGAACGGACACTTCGAGCTGGCCGTCGCCCTGCTGGAGGCGGGCGCCGACCCGAACGATCAGCGCTCCGGCTTCACGGTGATGCACACGCTGACCTGGGTCCGCAAGCCGAACCGGGGCGACGAGGAGAGCGGCGACCCCGCCCCCACTGGCTCCGGTAACCTGACCAGCCTCCAGCTCGTCGAGAAGCTCGTCGAGCACGGGGCGGACGTCAACGCGCGGCTCAAGCGGGGCGCGTCGGGGCGAGGCGTCCTCGGCCGTCGCGGCGCGACGCCGTTCCTCATGGCCGCCATGACGGCCGACGTCCCGTACATGAAGACGCTGGTCAAGCTCGGCGCCGACCCGCGGCTGCCGAATGCCGACCACGCCACGCCCCTGATGGCCGCGGCCGGCCTGGGCTGCCTCGCCCCCGGCGAGGAGGCCGGGACCGAGGACGAGGCGATCGAGGCCGTCCAGCTTGCCCTGGAGCTCGGCAACGACGTGAACGCCGTCGACGACAACGGCGAGACGGCGATGCATGGCGCGGCCTACAAGAGCTTCCCGAGGGTCGTGCAGCTCCTCGCCGACAGGGGGGCCCGGATCGAAGTCTGGAACCGCAAAGACAAGTACGGATGGACCCCGATGTCGATCGCGGAGGGACACCGGCCCGGCAACTTCAAGCCTTCGGCGGAGACCATCGCCGCCCTCCACCGAGTGATGTCCGCCGCGGGCCTATCGAACTCGCCGCCGTCGTTCGCGGACGACAAGCACTCACGTTGATGCGAAAAGCCGATGAGCGACCTGGAAGACCTGCGACTGGACACCTCCGCCGGCAAGTTCCCGCTGTTCGATTACCGCCTCCGCCAGGGCGGCCGGGAATGGACGGTCCTGCATACGGGCGCCGTCCTGACCGACGCGGACGAGACGCATGCCATCGTCCTGAAGACGAACCGGCTACCGTACGGGGTCTCACTCTGGCCTTCGGCCATCGCCCTCTCGCACGAGATCGTCACGCGAGCGGAAATCTTCCGCGGGCGGAGCATCCTGGAACTCGGGGCGGGCATGGGGCTGCCGGGGATCGTCGCGGCGTCGATCGGCGGCCGGGTGGTGCAGACCGACCGGGACGAGCTGGTGATGCAGCTCTGCAAGCGGAATGGCGTGCGCAACGAAGTCGATGACATCGCCTATCGCCTCGCGGACTGGACCGCGTGGGACGACGCCGGTCGGTACGATTGGATCATCGGCTCGGACGTCCTCTACGGCGAGTCGCTCCATCCGCACCTCCGCCGGATCTTCGCGACGAACCTCGCGCCGGGGACGGATCCTGCTCGCCGACCCTTTCCGGGAGCTGGGATTCCGGTTCCTCCAGGAGCTGGAGGGTGAAGGTTGGGGTGTCACCTTCACCCGGTGGGACGTTGGTGAGGAGGCGACCCCACGCCCGATCGGGGTGTTCGATCTGTTGCCGCCGCGATCGGGTGCGGCCCCGGGATGAGTCGACCGAGAGGCACCGATCGCGGCGAGTTCGCCGGGCGGCGATGATCGAAGTTGAGGCCCACCGACTGAGATCGCAATCCCCCACCCGGGAATCGAACCCGGCCTTGCGGCTTCGAAGACCGCCGTGTCGCCCGACACACTCGCAGGGAGTCGGCCATTCGATCATCGGCCGATCCGATCACGTCCAGTACCCTCGCCAGGAGTCGAACCTGGTCTGCGACCTTCGGAGGGTCGCGTGCGAATCCGTCACACTCCGAGGGCTTCTGCCGAGATCATCTTTTCCGGAAAAATCTCGTGGGCTTCCCGTGTATCCTTCCCGATTCTGATGATGGTATGACACCGATCCGGCCGCGCAGGTTCGCGACATCCGGCGATACTCTTGATTCCGCCACGTTTCCGTTCCCGCCTCGGCCCGACTTGCGGTTGTCATGCCGGGATGGTATGGAACAGTATCCCCGTATGATCCGGATCATGATCCAGATCGGACAGCCGTCCATCGCTCCCGGCCCCAATCGCTCGCGGAGAAGGCACATGGACCCGGTTAACATCCTGACGATGGCGGTGGTGGCGGCCCAGGCGATCCGATCGGCCTCGGATCCGGAAACCGTGCTCATCGGGGCGTATCGCACCCTCGGTCGCGAGCCGCCGATGGATCGCGACGAGGCGATGGCGATCCGCGTCGCGAGGCTGATGACCGAGGCCGGCGCGTCCCGTAGCGACGTGATGGCGTACCTGCGCTCGCACGCCGGGCCGGTCTTCATGAATCGTCCCTTCGAGGACGAGGATCGAGCCGCGGCGTCCCTCATCGACCCCGACCCGGAGGCCCAGCGACTCCACGCGCTGCTTAACGAGGGACGGCTCGAGGGAGGGCCCATGTTGCCGCCCGGCTGGGGCCCGTTCGAGATCGCCGGCCGGAAGATGGTCGGGCACTTCGAGAGCGAGCTGGTCATCCTGACTTACGACGGCGGCGGGAAGGGCCGATGGTTTGATAGCACCTGGTTGCCCGCGGCCGAGGCGATCACCGAGGCGAGCCTGGGCGAGTTGCCACTCACCGTCCGCGGCCTGATCGATTACCCGATCGAGGTCCCGATGATTTTCACGATCGAGACGGGCGACGACGAACTCTGGCCGCTGTGGGATATCTGCTGCGCCTTCGCCGACCAGTACGACCGGATCTACGAGCACCCGGAGCGATACGGCGTCTGGGGGCACGACTTGACCGATCTCTGGATCGAAAAGCTGACCTATTATCCCGAAGAGCGGCTGATCGAAGCGTTCATCAGCTCGTGAGCCGGCCGATCTCTTCGCCTTGACCCCCTCGAGTGGCTCCGGCGGTTCCTCAAGGTCCGCCGGGATCACGGCGAGGCGCGGTTCTACCCCGTTCCACCTGGTGATTCACGACCATGTCCATACCATGGCCCGGTCGATGGCCGATAGCGAGGGGCGGCTGGTCAACTCTTCTTGGAGGGTGCGCGGCGAAGGATGCTCGGGGGTTGCGGGCTCCGCCCGGGGCCGGCTACTCCTGATCCATCCCATAGGAACGATACCGACCGAGAGATCGGATCCCACTCCATCAGGTCTCGCCGATTGCTGTCGTCATGATCGACGACCGCCTCCGCTCGGATGGCGGACAATCGAGCGCCTTCCCCATGTTCCGGCCCCGGGGGATTGATGTATTATCCGTCGTTCTTAGGTTCGCCGCGCCCTCGCCCAGTGCGAGTGCGGGTTTCCCAACTTTGTTCTTCGATCCATCGTAAGGCGCGATCGGGTGTCGTTGCGACCGTAGGGATCGCCCGGCACCGGTCTCGATTGCCGTGGAGTCGCATCGGATCGTCGGAGGCCAGGGCTATGCGTGTCATCGGGTCCTCGGTCGCGATCGTGGTACTGATCGCGGCGACTTCAGCGTGTCCCCAGAGTCCGTCGGGAGGCGAACACTCGCGCAAGGCGCCCGGCCGCTCGTCGCCGAGGGTGAATACCGATGTCGCGAGTCTCTTTCGATTCGAGCCCACGGGCCTGTCCCTCCTCGGGCCTTACGGGCGCGGAAAGACTCCCGTGGTCTTCGTCCACGGCTTGTGGGCGAGCCCCTGGTCGTGGGCCCGGATGATCGAGAGTCTGGAGGCCGATGCGGCACTCCGCGACCGCTATCAGTTCTGGACCTTCGGCTACTCGACGGGCGACCCGATCCCGCATTCGGCCGCGCTGCTCAGGCGCGACCTGGATGACGTGCGGCGGAAATTCGACCCCGACGGCACGGATGCGGCGTTCGATCGGATGGTCCTCGTCGGCCACAGCATGGGCGGCCTGTTGACCAAGATGATGGTCCAGGACAGCGGGATCCGGCTGTGGCGGCTCATGAGCGATCGGCCCGTCAACGAACTCGCGGGCGAGCCTGGCGATCTCGAGCTCTTCCGCCGCGCCCTGATCTTCAAGCCCCGTAAGGAGGTCCGCCGCGTGGTCTTCATCGCCACGCCGCACCGCGGGAGTCGCGTCAACCGGGGCGGCCTGGAGCACCTGGGCTCGCGGCTCGTCCGCCTCCCCGACCCGCTGCGGGCCTCCCACCACCGACTCATCGCCCGCAACGGTCCGGACTTCTTCACCGAGCGATTCCGCAAGGGCCTGCCCACCAGCATCGACGAACTGGAGTGGCAATCGCCGATCCTGATGCGCCTGGATGAGCTGGGACTCTCGCCGACGATCAAGGCCCATTCCATCATCCCGGACAAGCACGATCCGCCCAGGGCCGGCGGGAGCGACGGCCTGGTCCCGTACGAGAGCGCCCATCTCGACGGGGTGGCGTCCGAGTCCCTGGTGTCATCCGGCCATCTGTGCCAGGACCATCCGGCCGTGATCCGCGAGGTCCGTCGGATCCTCGCGGAACATGCGCACCCCTGATAGTTATGCCGAACTCGGCATAAGTTTCATAGTATGCGTTCAAGACCAGCTCCCACGGCCTGGAATGAGCCTCGACCGGACCGATGCGCGCGTGCGTCGGTCGAACACGTGCGATCCGAGCACTCTCACCGGCCCCAGTCGGGGTGTCTGACCGCCCCGGAGCTTTCGAAAGACCTCCGGCTCACCGATGTCGATCCTGCGGTTCACGATCGCGAGCGATCGCCTATCGCGGCTTTCGCAATCGTGCCGTCAGGGGCGATGTACGTAACTGTCATGGGATTGGCGAGCGCATTGAGCACCGATTCCGTCTGGCTCGGCCCAGGTTGACTGTAGGTGGCACCCGGGGTCGGGTTATTCCCCGGTCCCCCGGGGTTGTAAAAAGGTGAATAGCCTCCAGACGCGGGAATCTGTACAGCTTTGATGGTGGCGATGGCCGCTTCGTCTCCCGAAAGCACGATGTCGATCTGGTTATCGTGATCCTCAACATAGGAGTCATCGTAGCTGGACTGGGCCGGTCCCAGGTCCGCGAGGCCAACCACCGTGATCGTGCCGCTCGGCAACTGGTAGGGGACGCCGGTCTGGGTCAGCCAAAGAACCACGCCGTCGGCGTCGACCGTCTCGATCCGGAAGAATCGCGAGTAGTCCGTCGGATAGACCGACCGGACCCCATCCGGCGAGAACCCCCCGCTCGTGAACACGCGAAGCCGGTACTGCGCGGCCGACCCGTAGAGCGCAACGCCGTCATTGGGGAGAGCATTCGAGAAGGGCTTGGGCGCCGACTCGCCGGCAGTGGACATCACGCCCAGCTTGGCTGCGACCAGCTTCGGTCCCGACCCGGGATTGTAGGCAGTCATCGGCGTGCTGCCGTCTCCGTAGGCAAGCCCCGCCGCGGAGACCACGACGCCCCCCGGACCGACCAGCTTCAGCGGAGTACGCGAGTGGGCCACCTCCAGCTTCACGGGATAAATCGCACCCGGCTGCCCAGGAGCAATCCGGTTCCCGAAATAGCCAAGGATCACGACCGTGCTTCGCTCGTTGTATTCGAAATTCGGCGTGATTGATGCCGCCAGCGGGGTGATCACCTGACCGGTGTTGAGCACGACGCGGAAGTCGTCCCCCGCGACCGAACTCGGAAGTACGGGCCAGCTAAACTCGATCGGAAAGCCATCGGTGTACTTCAAGGGATAGCCATAGTTCGTCGCGATGCCGCCCACCGAAGCATCGGACGTGTACGCCCGCAGTGACGCGGTGCTGGCATAGGGACTACTGAGCGTCTCCCAGGAACCGCCGGCCTTACGCGCCCGCATTTCGTCGGATGTTGTCGTGCCATTCAAACCCGGTACGCCCAGAATATGCGTGAACCCGAGCGATGCGCCGAGAATGCTCGGCGTGCTGCTGTAATAGTCGGCATTGATGAGAACATCCTGCTTGAGCAATGTGTACAACGGGTTAGTCTGGCCGGTGGGATACGGCGATTTCGATCCGGGAGGATTCAGCCTCAGCACCACGCGATTCAAGACCTGGGGATCGGCACCGTGAACGACAACCTGCCGCGCCAAATGATTGACCTCAGCTCGGCCGGGGAATTGATCGAGCGTCGCCGCAGCCAACGTCACATAGCCGTTCGCATCGCCATTCGCGGTCAGATCATAAAAGGCACGCGTGGCGACGATCGCCGGCACGAGGGAATTCTGGCCCGCGTTGGCCTCGATTCGGAGAAGATGATTCTGCTCGGCAAGAGTCGGCATCCGGCCCACCAGCGTCTGATAGGTTTGAATCACGACGTCTCGGACATGGGAGCCGATGCCCGGCAACGGCGCGGGCGAACTACAGGGCATCAAGCGCCCTTCAAGAAGCTCGAGACCGCCCTGCTGCCGTCTCATCGCGGCGGAACGCGTTCGCTGCCGGGAGAGCTGGCGCCGGATCGATGACCTACCGAAGAATGTTCTCATCGGCGTAAGCCGCTCCGAATGAAAGATGCATCGAGCGGCCCGAGTTGCTTTACCTTGGCGTATCGCCCGGCCGGGAGGGAGAACCGCGTCAACGTCATACTCGAGGGCTGCCTCTAGCCATTAGACTAGAACACCGATGCGGCTTGACAACTTTCACCGTATCTCGGACCCCAGTTCCTGGACAGTTCGGGGGCTACCCTGCTCCAGCCGCTCGACCTCTTCGCGGAGCATGCGTTGCACCTTGCTGCGGGCCACGAACACGGTCGCCACCTTCATATTCAATTGTCGGACCGCGTCCGCCCCGGGCTTTCCCTCGATCGCCAGCAACTGGAACGCATCCCAGGTCCGCGGCTCGACGCGAATCCGGACCCGAACGGCGGCTTCCTTCAGCAATTCCTGATCGAACGCCTCGGCCAGCCGACGCGCCAGGTCGTCGCGCGCCTCGATGGCCGCCAGCTGCTCGATGGCCGATTCGGTCACGGCAGCGCACCCGGTCTCTGGTGTCGTTCCAGGTAATCCTGCCAGGCATGGTGCGTCAGCGTCTTGGGCCAGGCCCGGAAGCTGCCCCTCGGGTCGTATCGAAATTCTTGCATGCGGGCGGACAGGTTGAGAAAGACCTCCTGAGTGACATCCTGGGCATCGGCCTGTTGGAGTCCCCAGGCGCGGCACCATGCGTAGATCTTCCGGCCGTAGCACGCGACGAACTCGGCCCAGGCGGCCGGTTCGTTGGGGTCGGCCCGGCGCCGACCCAACAAGGTGACGCGCGTGGCAGACTCGAAGGGTCGTTCCACAGTGATCGCTCTCCGATGCCCGACGAACTTGGATTTGTTGTAGGAAGGTGCGAGTGACTATTGAAGAATCCCACCGGGCCGACCGGAGGCCGCCGAGCTCTCCATCGAGATCCGTCCGACCGGGACTTCCGGGCCCGCTTTACTCCCCGCGCGGTCGGTATGAATGATGGCACAACGGCGCCCATGCCTCTGTTGCGGCACGCCTCGATTCGGGGCGAAAAAAGGACAGGCCTCGCCGAACACCACAGGACGGGGCGAGATCGTCGGCCGTGACCACGGTCTCACGACCGTGGTCACGTTGTGGTGTTCGGCGAGAAGTCTCGGCGGGGATCATCGCCATTGTCGACCAGGGCCGCGCCCTCGCCGGCAAGGGGAGCCTGGACGGTCCCACGCAGACCTGACCGGCCCTCTATGCGCTTCCCGCGAGCGACTTCCACAGCGTGAGCCCCTCCACTCCGGGAGGGGGGCTCTCGTCCTGGCTCTGGGACCTCTTCGGCTCCGACTCCGCCGGCGCGACCGCGAACATCGCCTCGGGCCTCGGCTCGCCCGACGGACCGTCGCTCATCACGGACCTGGTGGCGAGCACGACGACGTCTCCGATGAGCCAGAGCGGCCAGGGCCGGCGCTCGCGTACGGTCGCGATCCGGCCGACGAAGCCGATCGGCGTCGACCCGAAGCACCATCATCAAGTCCATCACGACCACGCGACCGATCGGACGAAGGCAGAGGCCGCGAACATGGCGCGACGCCGGATCGTGGCGCAAGGCTCGCGCACCGCGAGGCCGGGATCTCCGCGCTCGGTCCCATCCTGAGCCAGGCCGGGCGACGGGCCTCACCTTGCGGTGATCGTGGAGGTGGGGCCGTCTGCCCCGGGTCGGTTTCCGTCCTCATGGGCAAATCCGCTACCACGATGCGGGGGTGGCCGATCCTCGAGCAGGAACTCGAGCCGATCTCCTCCGCGAATTCCCGCTCGATTTGCACCGGATTGGCGCGTCCAAATCGGCAGAATCGACACGTTTTCTTGTGATGTCTCGTGGTTGGCACGGCGGTTGCTCTTCCCACATTTCCGAAAGATTGACACAGCGTCAGAGAACTGGATGCGTGTCACTTTTTCCGGGATATGTCGAACGATGACGATAGGCCGCTCGACAGACTCTGCAAGACACATTGTCCGTCCGATGCGAGGTATGCTGTCCGCCTGCTGCGCTTAATGTCACCGCGACGATGTCCTTCATGTTGGCCCGCGGTCCATCGAGGGTCGATCGGAGCAGCACGGTCCCCGTCCGTCCCACGACAACCCGAGAAACCGAAGCACCGGGACACTCGGCCATCGATTTCATCGATGGTCCCTGGACGAGTCTCGGCACCCGACGAGAAGCGGAACGAGCGATCGAGAGCGAGGAGGATTCGATGAACAATCAAGAAAACATGACATACAAAGTCG
Source organism: uncultured Planctomycetota bacterium (assembly GCA_963777695.1). Classification (GTDB taxonomy): domain Bacteria; phylum Planctomycetota; class Planctomycetia; order Isosphaerales; family Isosphaeraceae; genus CAVZRC01. The sequence goes on along the minus strand of CAVZRC010000004.1, from coordinate 554,471 downwards.
TTTTGAACGACGAAGAGCAGTATTCGATCTGGTTCGCCGACCGGGACCTCCCGCCCGGATGGAGGGAGTCGGGGAAGGAGGGGCCCAAGGAGGAGTGCCTGGCGCACATCGAGGAGGTCTGGACGGATATGCGTCCGCTCAGCCTCAGGAAGCCGATGGCCGATGGAGTCTGATCATATGATCCGCATCGACGAAACCTCCGCCGACCCGGTCAGCCTGGTCGAGCTCTTGCGGCGTCGGGCCGACCGCCAACCCGATTCGGACCTGTTCCACTTCCTGCCCGATCGCGAGGACGGCACAGAGGCGACGCTCACGCCGGGCGAGCTCGACCGTCATGCACGTGCCCTGGCGACCCGATTGCAGGACCTCGGGCTGACCGGCGGTCGTGCACTACTCTTCTACCCGCCGGGGCTCGAGTTCATCGAGGCGTTCTTCGGGTGCCTCTATGCTGGGGTCGTGGCCGTCGCCGCGCATCTGCCCAGGCCCAACCGGCCGATGACCCGGCTACGCTCCATCGTCGCCGACTGCGAGCCCTCCGCGGTCCTGACCTGCTCCTCGCTGGCGAAGGACGCCGTGCGCTGGGAAATCGGCGTGACGGAGCTCCGTGACGTGCAACGGATCCTCACGGACGATGGGGCGGGCGACCGCGATGAGCCGGCTGGCCGCTGGACGGACCCGGGGGCACGATCCGACTCGCTCGCCATCCTCCAGTACACCTCGGGCTCGACGACGGCACCTCGGGGCGTGATGATCACCCACGGCAACCTGATCCACAATTCCTCACTCATCCACGACGCCTTCGGCTCGATCCCGGAGGCCCGAGGCGCCTTCTGGTTGCCGATGTTCCACGACATGGGCCTGATCGGCGGCATCATCCAGACGCTCTATTGCGGCGGGTCGAGCACACTCCTTTCGCCGGTCTCGTTCATCCAGCGGCCGATCCGGTGGCTCGAGGCCATCTCACGCACCGGGGCGACCATCAGCGGCGCGCCGAATTTCGCCTACGAGCTCTGCATCGAGAAGACGACGCCCGAGCAGCGCGCAGGGCTGGACCTGAGCTCGTGGCGCGTCGCGTTCAACGACGCCGAGCCGGTCCGCGCGGAGACCCTGGACCGTTTCGCCGCGGCGTTCGAGCCGGCCGGATTCCGCCGAGAATCGTTCCTGCCCTGCTACGGACTGGCCGAGTTGACGCTGCTGGTCTCGGGAGGGCCGCGGGCCTGCCCGCCCGTCATACTTCACGTGGACGGCGCGGCCCTCGAACACGGTGAGGTCTCCGAGGCCCCCACGATCGCAACGTCCAAGCGACTGGTCGCGAGCGGTCGAGTGGTTGACAGCCAGCGTGTCGTGATCGTCGATCCCGCGACAGGCGACCCATGCCCCGACGGTCGAGTCGGCGAGATCTGGGTCGCTGGCCCGAGCGTCGCGCTCGACTACCGGGGGCGGCCGGCGGATACGAAGGCGACCTTCGATGCGAGGCTCGTGGACGGCGAAGGGCCGTTCCTCCGGACGAGCGACCTGGGGTCGCTGAAAGACGGCGTACTCTTCGTGACGGGTAGATTCAAGGACATGATCATTTTTCGCGGGCGAAAAATCTATCCGCAGGACATCGAGTGGACGGCGGAACGGTGCCACCCCGCACTCCTCGCCGGCGCCGCGGCGGCCTTCGCGATCGAGGGCGAGGGCGAGGAGCGACTCGCGATCATCCAGGAGGTCGAGCGTACTCCCGACCCGACGACGATCGACGAGATCATCACGGCGATTCGCCGCGCCGTAGCCGAGCAGCACTACGTCGAGGTCCACGCGATCCGGTTGATCAAGAGGCTCAGTCTCCCGAAGACGTCGAGCGGGAAGGTCCGGCGCCACGCCTGCCGCGACGGCTTCCTGGATGGGACTCTTGAAAATGTTGCACAATGGGCGCAAATGAGTGAAACGGCGGCCACGTCGCCTAGCCAGGCCGTTGGTCTTCTCGGTCGTACCGATGCGGCGAAGGTCGCCGGCCCGCTCGGTATCCGGCCTGAAGAGGTCGACACGCGGAGGCCGCTCGCCGGCTTCGGCATTGGCTCGCTCCAGGCCGTGCGGCTGGCGGCCGAGCTCGAGGAATGGCTGGGACGCAAGCTGGACCCGACGCTCGTCTACGACCATCCCACGATCGACGCGCTGGCGAGTTTCCTCGCGGGCGAACCGCCGGTGGAGCACGACCGGCGGAGACCCGAGACGGGGCATGGCCCGCATTGCGAGTCGATCGCAATCGTCGGAATCGGCTGCCGATTCCCGGGCGCGACGGGGCCTGATGCGTTCTGGAAGTTGTTGCGCGACGGTGTGGAGGGGGTCGGCCCGATTCCGGAGTCGCGGTGGGACGTCGAGGCACTCGGGGACATAGAGGTCCCCCGGCGCGGGGGATTCGTCGAGGGGATCGACCGGTTCGATGCCGACTTCTTCGGCATCTCTCCCCGCGAGGCGGCGCTGTTCGACCCCCAGCACAGGATGCTCCTCGAGTTGACGTGGGAGGCACTCGAGGACGGCGGCCAGGTCCCCGAACGACTCGCTGGGACGGCCGTCGGGGTGTTCGTCGGGATCTCTACCAACGACTACGCCCAGCTTCAAGCGATGCGCGGCGGCCCGAGCGACGGCTTCCGGATCACCGGGAGCGCCGACAGCATCGCGGCCAATCGGATCTCGCACCACTTCGACTTTCACGGTCCCAGCCTCGCGATCGACACGGCCTGCTCCTCCTCACTGGTCGCGGTCCACATGGCCTGCCGAAGCCTTCGCGACGACGAATGCGAGCTGGCCGTCGCGGGCGGAGTGAACCTGATCCTCCTTCCGGAGGTCTTCGCGAACTTCGCCAAGGCCGGGTTCCTCTCGCCGGGTGGTCGATGCCGGACCTTCGACGCCGCGGCCGACGGCTATGTCCGGAGCGAAGGGGCGGGGATGGTGGTGCTGAAGCCGGTCTCACGCGCCCTGGCCGACGGCGATCCGATCTACGCGGTGATCCGGGGCGGCGCGGTCAACCAGGACGGCCGGACCAACGGACTGACGGCCCCCTACCGATCGGCGCAGGAGGCCGTCCTCCGCGCGGCCTACCGGCAGGCCGGGGTCTCTCCCGGAGAGGTCGACTACATCGAGGCGCACGACACCGGGACCCTGCTGGGCGACCCGATCGAGCTCGCGGCCCTGGGTGCCGTGCTTGGCGAGGGCCGCGGCCCTGACCGGCCTTGCGCCCTGGGTTCGGTCAAGACGAACGTCGGCCACCTGGAGGCGGCGTCGGGGGTCGCGGGCCTGATCAAGACGGCGCTGGCGCTCCATCATCGGGCGATCCCGCCGAGCCTGCACTTCTCCCGGCCCAATCCCCATATCGCCTACGAGGACCTGCCGCTGCGGGTCCAGCGCGAGTTCGATGATTGGCCTGACACCGGCCGTCGGGGCTGGCGGGAGTCAGCTCGTTCGGGTTCGGCGGCACCAATGCCTACTTCGTCCTGGAAGAGGCCCCGACCCGCGTCGATGCTCGGCTCGTTGCCAACGATGGCGAACCCGAGGAAGTGGTCATCCCCCTCTCGGCGCGATCCCCGTCGGCCCTCTGGGACCTAGCCGACGCGATGCGGTCCGCCCTGTCCGACAGTTCGCGGGACCTCGACCTCCGCGACGTGGCCTACACGGCCGGCGCACGGCGAGGGCACCACGACCACCGGCTGGCGCTCGTCGTCTCCAGCCGGGACGAGGCCGTTGAGGCCCTAGACGCCTTCCGGCGAGGTGAGCCGCACTGGTGCATCCTTCAAGGGCGAAGGCTACCGGCCCGCCTCGACTCGAGCGAAGGGAGTCCGCTCGTCCTCGACGCGCCAAGGCGGGGCGATTCGGGATCGGGCACGATGCGATCGTCGGCAGCCTCCCGCTACGCGCAAGGATTCGACATCGATTGGTCGAAGGTCTCGCCCGCCGGCCGTTTCGTCCGGCTTCCGGGCTATCCCTGGCAGCGCGAACGATTCTGGCTCGAAGACGGGGCCTCGCGCAAGCTTCCTCATAATAACGGCCTATCGAATGGCCACGGCCCGCCGCCGATCGAGCACCATGTTGAGCCCCTGGCGACGGGATGCGATGAGCGAGATCGGCTCATCGAGTTCTTCCGAGGTCGCGTGGCGGACGTCCTGGGCCTGGCCCCGGAAAAGGTCGATCCCGATCGACCGCTGATGTCGCTGGGACTCGACTCGTTGACCGCGATGGAGCTGAAGGTCGAGATCGAGACCGGCCTCGGTGCGGTGCTCCCGCTGTCGATGCTGATGGAAGGATCGGGGATTCGCGAGCTGGCCGAAAGGGTAATCGAGCGTCGCGATGGATCTCCATCGCCAGAGACACCCGCAACGACGGCACCGGAGGAGCCGGAACATCGGCCTTCGTACGGTCAGCAAATGCTGTGGTACGCACATCAGTTCGCGACGACCAGTGCCGCCTATCACATCACCGGTGCCGCGACGATCCGCGCGGAGCTGGATCTGGACGCCTTCCGGCGCGCTTGCCGCCGCGTCGTCGCTCGACAGGATGCCTTGCGGACGACTTTCGCAGTCGTCGACGAGAAGCCCACGGTCCGCGTCCTCGACGCGATCTCGTTCGGTCTCCGTGAGGGCGAATGGCTCCCGGTCGAGGATGTGTCCGGCCTGGACGACGCCGAACTCCAGGACGAGCTTGAGGAGCGGGCGCGTCGTCCTTTCGACCTCGAGGCCGGCCCGCTCTTCCGGCTCCATCTCCTGAGGCGAAGCGAATCGGAGCACGTCGTGCTCCTGGTCGTACACCACATCATCGCCGACTTCTGATCGACCGCCGTGCTCGTCGACGACCTCGGCAAGGCGTACGCCGAGGAGCTTGTCGGGTGTGCCGATAGTCGCCCGGGGCCGATCTCGAGCTCGACGGACTTCGCGAGATGGCAGCACGCCATGGTCTCCAGCGACGAAGGAGAGCGCCACTGGAACTACTGGAGTCAGCAGCTCGCCGGCCCCCTCTCCGTGCTCGAGTTGCCGACCGATTTCGCCAGGGCGCCCGTCCGGAGCTATCGAGGTGCCGTCAAGCATTTCGACCTGGGTTCCGACCTGACCCGGGCGGTCACCGACCTGGGCGCATCGCGCGGGGTGAGTCTCTTCACGACCTTGCTGGCCGCGTTCCAGGTCCTGATAGGTCGATACAGCGGCCAGGACGACGTCCTCGTCGGCTCGCCGGTGGCGGGACGGACCCGTCCGGGACTCGAGGGGATGATCGGCTACTATGTCAACATGCTGCCCATGAGGGGTGACCTCTCGGGGAATCCCGCTTTCGAGGAGTTCCTGGGCCGCGTGCGCACGACCGTCGCCGGAGGTCTGGAACATCAAGATTATCCGTTCAGCCTCCTCGTCAGTCGCCTCCAGGGGAATGCCGATCCCGGCCGGCCACCCCTCTTCCAGGTCATGTTCGCCCATCAGAAAGCCCATCGGCTCGACGACGAGGGCCTGGCTCCGTTCGCTCTGGGCATCTCCGGCGCGAGCTTGAACCTGCATGGGCTCACCGCCGAGTCGATCGCACTCGATACAGGGACCGCGCTCTTCGACCTGGCGATGATGACCGCCAAAGAGGGCGATCGCCTCTGCGTTACGATCGAATACAGCACCGACTTGTTCGCGGCGCAATCGATCGATCGATCGCCTGGCCGATGGCTTCCGGACCCTCCTGGAAGCCATCGTCGCCGACCCGGGCGCCGGCTCGCCGATCTCCCGCTGGTCTCTTCAGCGGAGCGGCATCAATTACTCGGAGCTTGGGCCGAGGCACCGGCGATTCCCCACGATGACCTCGCCACCCATCATCGATTCGAGAAGCAAGTCGGATGCTCGCCCGATGCGGTCGCACTGGCCTGGGGCGACGAATCGTTGACCTACGATGCGTTAAATCGATTGTCCAATACCGTGGCCCATCGCCTGATCGATCTGGGCGTGAGGCCGGAGTCGGTCGTGGGCCTGTACCTCGAGCGATGGCCGTCGAGGGTGATCGGACTGCTGGGTGTATTGAAGGCCGGCGGGGCCTACCTGCCGATGGATCCCGATCATCCCGCGGATCGGCTGGCGGCGATGGTGCAGGATTCCGGGGCGAGCCTCCTGGTGATCGAGGATCATTTACGCGACCGGCTCCCGGACGGTGCGACGCCGGCCGTGGACTTCGAGGCCCTCCTCGAATCGATGGCGGAGATTGACTCGGAGAACCCATCGGTGCGAGTCGTCGGCGGCAACCTCGCCTATGTCGTCTTTACCTCGGGAAGCACCGGGCGACCGAAGGGGGTCATGGTCTCCCACCGCAGCCTCCTCACCGTCGCCTCCGCCTGGGAGGACGCCTACGACCTCCGCCGGCCCTCGCTCCGCCACCTCCAGGCCGCGGGCTTCGCCTTCGACGTCTTCACCGGCGACTGGGTCCGCGCCTTGACCACCGGCGGCACCCTGGTCGGTTGCCCGCGCCGGGTCCTGCTCGATCCCGAGGCGCTGGCCGATCTCATCCGAAGCGAGCGCATCGAGTGCCTCGAGCTCGTCCCGGCCATCGCCGATGCACTCGCGGCGCATCTCGAAGGTCAGGATCGAAACCTCGCCGACATCCGGCTCCTGGCGGTCGGCTCGGACACGCTGCGCACTCGCTTGTACCGGCGGCTCTGCCGGCTGGTCGGACCGGGCGGCCGGGTGGTGAACTCTTACGGCCTGACCGAGACGACGATCGACAGCACCTGCTTCGCGGACCCGCCGGAGTCCCTCCTTCGGGACGGTCAGGTCCCGATCGGTCGCCCGCTGCCCGGGACGCGGGCGTACGTCCTGGACGGGCGGGCGGAGCCGGTCCCCGCGGGGGTCGTCGGCGAGCTGTACATCGGTGGTGCCGGGGTGGCGCGGTGCTACGTCAACCGTCTCGGTCAGACCGCCGGACGGTTCCTGCCCGACCCCCACGGCGTGCCCGGGTCGCGGATGTATGCGACGGGCGACCGCGCCCGATGGCGAGAAGGGGGCGTGCTGGAGCTACTGGGTCGCCGCGACGGCCAGGTGAAGATACGGGGCTTCCGCATCGAGCTCGCCGAGGTCGAGGCCGTCCTGGCGCGGCACCCGGGGGTGAGCGAAGCGGTCGTCGTGGTCCATGAGGATCCCCTCGGTGAGAAACGGCTCGGCGCCTACATCGTACCCGCGATCGTGTCCTATCCCACGACCTCGGAACTCCGACGCTGGCTGAAGGGCCGCATGCCCGAGCCGATGGTGCCGTCCTCCTATGTCTTCCTCGAAGCGTTACCCCTTTCGCCCAACGGCAAGCTCGACCGATCGGCCCTCCGACCACCCGCCATGCTCGGCGACGAGGGCTCGTCCATCGAATATGCCCCGCCTCGTACGATCGCGGAGGAGATCCTGGCCGGGATCACGGCGGACCTCCTGGGCCGTGACCGCGTCGGCGTGAACGAGGATTTCTTCGAGCTCGGCATCGACTCGATCCTCGGCATTCAGATGGTGTCGCGGGCGCGGCAAGCCGGTCTGGTCCTGGACCCGATCCAACTCTTCCAGTGCCCGAACGTCGCCGACCTGGCCGCGGCGGCCGAATCGGGCTCGACTCATCGGGGCTCGAGCGAGACTTCGGCGTCCGTGGTCGCGCCGTTCGAGCTGGCTCCCCGGGGCATCGACCTCGAGTCGGTCCGAGGCGCTTTCGCGGAGGGCGGAGGCATCGAGGACCTGTATCCCCTGACGCCCGTGCAGGAAGGGATGCTCTACCATACCCTCGCCGACCCCGAGGCGGGCCGATACGTCGAGCAGTTCGTGTGTCGCCTCCTGGGCGAGCTCGACCTGGCCGCCCTCAGAGAGTCGTGGCATCGCCTGATCGCGCGGCACCCCACGCTGCGGTCAACCATCCACTGGACCGATCTCGGCGCGTCCTATCAGGTCGTCCACAGTCGAGCCGATCACCCCTTGGATTACCAGGATTGGCGAAGGCTAGCACCGCTCGAGCAGGAGAAGCGACTCACGGCCTATATGGGCTCAGACAGACGTCGCGGACTCATCCTCTCCCGGCCCCCGCTGTCGCGACTGGCCCTGTTCCGGCTCGGCGAGGATGTGCACCAACTCGTCTGGAGCATCCACCACGTCGCGATCGACCGCTGGTGCCTCTCGGTCCTGCTCCACGAGGTGCTCGACATCTACGAGGCGATCCGCCGAGGGCGCGAGCCCGAATTGAGATCGGTCCGGCCGTTCCGCGATTACGTCGCCTGGCTGCGCGATCGGGACGACAGACCTGCCGAAGCGCGCTGGAGGCAGTCGTTGAGCGGGGTTACCGCGGCGACACCGCTCGATGTGATCGGTCCCTCACCGGATCGGCTCGGCACATCGTCCGAGGCGATCGTCGAACGCCAGATTGCGCTGTCGGCGGACGTGACGGCGGCGATTCAGGCACTCGGACGATCGCGCCGGCTCACGCTGAGCACCCTGATCCAGGGCGCCTGGGCCTTGATGCTGAGCCGGTACAGCGGGCGAGACGACGTGCTCTTCGGAGTCACCGTCTCCGGACGTCCGCCCGAGCTCGCCGGGGTGGAGTCGATGGTCGGGATGTTCATCAACGTCCTGCCGCTCCGGGCTCGGGTGATCGAGGACTCCGAGCTCGTCCCGTGGCTCCGCGAGCTCCAGGCGAGCATGGTCGAGATGCGGCGATTCGAAGCGGTCCCGCTCTCGCGGATCCAGACCTGGAGCGAGGTCCCGCCCGGAATGCCGATGTTCGAGAGCATCGTGATCGTGCAGAACCTGCCTTTCGTCGGTTCGCTGCAAGAACGGGCCGACCGGCTGGGCATCGAGTCGGCGCGATACCTGGAGCGGACCCATTACCCGATCGCCGTCACCGTCCTACCCGGCACCGAGTTGGAGCTCCGGATCGGCTTCGACGCCGACCGGTTCGATCCCCGCACCATCGAGCGGATCCTCGTATCCCTACGGGCCATCCTCGAGGCGATGGCGGCCCAGCCCGATCGGCGACTCGCCGAACTGATTTCGATGCTGGATCGCGACCCAGAACAGCAGATCGGTCCCTCGAACGGTTCCGCTGGCGAGCCACAACTCGACGACCTCGACCTCGATCGGCTCACCGGCGACGAACTCGACGCCTTGATCGCTCAACTTCGCTAACGAATGAGGTGCTCATCATGAAACTTGCCGAACAGAGTGTCGGGTTGAGCCTGGAGCAGAAGCGTGAGCTGGTCGCACGTTTGCTTCGGGACCGGGCCGATCCCGAACGGGATCGCCCTGGTCTGGTCCATCGCCGGATCGAGATTCAGGCGGGGCGGACGCCCGACGCCATCGCCGTGGCCGGCGTCGGAGGGCCGCTCACCTACGCCGAGCTCAACGACCGCGCCAACCGCCTGGCACACCGCCTCCGCGACCTCGGCGTTGGACCGGAAGTACTGGTCGGCCTGTGCGCCGGCCGGTCCGCGTCGATGGTGGTGGGTCTGCTGGCCGTGCTCAAGGCCGGCGGCGCCTACGTGCCGATAGACCCGTCCTATCCGGTCGATCGGCTAGAGTTCCTGCTCGGCGACGCCCGTCCCGGGGTCCTCCTGACCGATCATGACCTGCGCGGCGACCTGCCGGATTGCGATGCACGCGTCGTGCGGCTCGACGGCGATTGGCCGGCGATCGAAAACGACGCGAATGTCGATGGGGGGGCATCCGAGGTAAACCTTGCCTATGTCATCTACACGTCCGGATCGACCGGCAGGCCCAAGGGCGTCCAGGTCAGTCACGGCGCGCTCGACAACTTGCTCCAGTCGATGCCCGGCCTGCTCTCGATCGGAGAGCGGGACACGCTGCTGGCCGTGACGACCCTCTCGTTCGAAATCGCGGCGCTCGAGCTCTTGCTCCCGTTGATTGTCGGCGGCCAGGTCGAGTTGATCGACCGCGAAGTGGCCGCCGACGCGAGCCGACTCGCCGCTCGGCTCGACGAATCGCGGGCGACCTTCCTCCAGGCGACGCCGGCCACGTGGCGATCGCTGCTGGAAGCGGGCTGGAGCGGCAAGCCGACGCTCACGATGCTCTGCGGCGGCGAGGCGCTCCCCCGTGCGCTGGCCGATCGTCTGAGCGACGAGGGGGCCGTGCTCTGGAACCTCTACGGTCCGACCGAGACGACCGTGTGGTCGTCGGCGTGGCGGGTCGAGCCGGGTCCTGGCCCGATCTCGATCGGGCGGCCGATTGCCAAAACGTCTTTCCACGTGCTCGACAAGCGGCTCCGGGCCGTCCCGGTCGGCGTGACCGGCGAGCTCTGCATCGGCGGCGCCGGGCTGGCTCGCGGCTATCGGGATCGCCCCGACCTGACGGCCGAGCGGTTCATCCCCGACCCGTACGGGACGGAGCCCGGCGGTCGGCTCTACCGGACCGGAGACCTCGCGCGATGGCGGCACGACGGGACGCTCGAATGCCTGGGACGCATCGATCATCAGGTCAAGATCCGCGGGTTCCGCGTCGAGCTCGGCGAGGTCGAGGCGGCGCTGGGCCGACACCCCGAGGTCCGCGATGTGGTCGTCGTGGCCCGCCCGGATTCCAGCGAGGAGATGAGCCTGGCGGCGTACATCGTCCCTCGCATCGCAACGAATCCGCCCACCGCGTCCGAGTTGCGACGATGGCTCCGGTGCCAGCTCCCCGAATACATGATCCCCTCGACCTTCGCGACCCTGGACGTCTTGCCGATGACGCCCAACGGCAAGGTCGACCGCCTGGCACTCGCCGACACCGGTCGGTCAAATCTCTCTCCGGGTGCCGATTTCGTGTCGCCTCGAGGGCCGATCGAACAGGCCATCGCCGAGATCTGGGCCGAGCTGCTCGGCGGCGGACCGGCGGGTGTCCACGACAATTTCTTCGAGCGGGGAGGCCACTCGCTCCTGGCCGTCCAGCTCCTGGCGCGGCTCCGTCACGCGTTCGATGTCGAGGCATCCCTGAAGGGTTTCCTCGAAGAACCGACGGTTTCGCGGCTGGCGCGCGTCGTCGAGGACGCCATGGCGAATGGGGCCGCGTCCCAGGCACCGACGATCGCACGGCTCTCGTGCGAGGCTCCGCGACCGGCTTCGTTCGCGCAGCAGCGGCTCTGGTTCCTCGATCAACTGGAGCCGGGCCGAGCGGCCTATCATCTTCCGGCCGCCGCCAAACTCGTGGGCGACCTCGACACGATGGCACTCGAACGGGCCATCAACGAGGTCGTACGCCGGCATGAGACCTTGCGGACGACACTGGTCTCCGTCGATGGGGTTCCGCACCAGGTCGTCGCGGACAGGCTCGAATTGTCGATGGCCGTGGAGAACCTCAGCAGCCTCCCCGCGGATGAGCGCAAGGCGCATGCCCTGTGCCGCATCCGCGAAGAGGCGGAACGGCCGTTCGACATGGCGCGAGGGCCGCTCATCCGCGCCGGATTGCTGCGACTGGGCGAGCGCGAGCACATCGCGACGGTGACGATGCATCACGCGATCTCCGACGGCTGGTCGATCGGCATCCTGATCCGTGAGGTCTCGGCGCTCTACGAGGCGTTCCGACTGGGCGGGCCGTCTCCGCTCCCCGAGCTGCCGGTCCAGTACGTCGATTACGCAGTCTGGCAGCGGGACTGGCTCCAGGGACCGGCGCTGGAGGCGCAGCTCGGTTACTGGCGAAACCAGCTCGCGAGCCTGCCCGATCTCGAGCTGCCCACGGACCGGCCCCGCCTGGCCGTCGCCGGCCATCGGGGCGGCGAACGATCGGCGATCGTGCCGAAGGGCACCCTCGACGCGGTGCGGACCCTCGGGCGACGCGAGGGCGCGACCCTGTACGTGACGCTCCTGGCCGCGTTCCAGGTGCTCTTGCACCGTCACTCGGGCCAGGTGGACATCGCGGTCGGATCACCGATCGCCGGGCGTGCTCGCACCGAGCTGGAGGGCCTGATCGGCTTATTCGTCAACACCCTCGTTATGCGCGGCGACCTCTCGGGCAATCCCGGGTTCCGCGAGTTGCTCCGTCGCGTCCGCCGGACGGCGATGGATGCCTATGCCCATCAGGACGTTCCCTTCGACAGGCTGGTGACCCTCGTTCATCCCGATCGCAACGCAAGCCGCACCCCGGTCTTCCAGGTGATGTTCGCCCTCCAGAATGCCCCGATGCCGGCATTGCGAACGCCGGGGCTCCTCCTGACTCCGATCGAACTCCCAAGCCGGACCGCAAAATTCGACCTGACCCTCTTCGCCTGGGAGGTCTCGGAGGGCCTGCGACTCACGATGGAGTATCGCACCGACCTCTTCGACGCCGCGACCGTGGATCGCATGCTGGCCCACTACCAGATCCTGCTCGGTGAGATCATCGCCCATCCCGATCGGCCGATCGGCGCGCTGAGCTTGCTCACTCCGGATGAACGGAATCAACTGCTCGTGGGATGGAACGACGCGGCGATCGACGACTTCGCCTTGACCTTCGATGAGCCGGACGACGACGCGCACTCCTCGCTTTACGAAATCTCCTCCCTGGAGGTCGCGACCCATGAATAGTGCAACCCGTTCACCCGTCGCTCGTTCTCCCGAAAAGTTGATGCCGCGTCAAGCCCACGAGGTATCCCGCCGACCCCGAGCGAAGTTGAGGTGCGTTCCTCGCTGGATCGAGATTCATGCGGAGCGGACGCCCGAGGCCATCGCCCTGACCTGTGCCGCCGAACCGCTCACCTACGCCGAGCTTAACGCCAGGGCCAACCAACTGGCCCGTCACCTTCGCAGCCTGGGAGTCGGCCCCGAGACGCTGGTCGGCCTGTGCGCCGGCCGGTCGTCGGCCATGGTCGTGGGGCTGCTGGCGGTGCTCAAGGCGGGGGGCGCCTACGTGCCGATGGACCCGGCCTATCCGGTCGATCGGCTGTCCTTCATGCTCGATGACGCCCGGCCCTCGGTCCTCCTCACGGAGCAGGATTTAGTCGGACGGCTCCCCGCCTCGTCGGCCCAGGTCGTCTGTCTCGATCGCGACTGGGCGACGATCGCCGACGAATCGGACGGGAACCTCCCCGGTGGCGCGGGGCTTCACAACCTCGCCTACGTCATCTACACGTCGGGATCGACAGGCCGGCCCAAGGGGGCCATGATTCCTCACCTCGGCCTGGCAAACTACCTGGCCTGGTGCACGCGGGCCTACGCCGTCCATGAGGGACAAGGGGCGCCGGTCCATTCGTCGATCTCGTTCGACCTGACGATCACCGCCTTGCTCGCACCATTGGTCGCGGGCCGTCGCGTCGGCATGCTCGACGACGACCTGGGCGTCGAGCAACTGGGCGAGGCACTCCGACGGTCGCGGGACTACAGCCTGGTCAAGATCACTCCCGCGCATCTCCGATGGCTCGGCGATCAACTGGATCCCGGCGAGGCCGGCGGCCGGACCCGTGCCTTCGTGATCGGCGGCGAGGCACTGACGCCCGAGCACGTCGCCTTCTGGCGGCGCCACGCGCCCGAGACCGTCTTGATCAACGAGTACGGGCCGACCGAGACGGTCGTCGGCTGCTGCGTCTATCGCGTGCCGACCGACCGGCCGATCTCGAGCCCGATCCCGATCGGGCGGCCGATCGCCAACACGCGCCTCTATGTCCTGAACGAGGATCTCGAACCGGTGCCCACCGGCGTCGCGGGCGAGCTGTACATCGGCGGTGCCGGAGTGGCGCGGGGATATCTCCGCAGGCCCGCCTTGACCGCCGAACGGTTCATCCCCGACCCGTTCGCCCCGGAGCCGGGCCGGCGCCTCTACCGCACCGGGGACCTCGCCCGATGGCAGTCCGACGGCAACCTCGAATACCTCGGCCGGGTGGATCGCCAGGTCAAGATCCGCGGGTACCGGATCGAGCCGGCCGAGATCGAGGAGGCCCTCGTGCGCCACCCCTCGGTGCGCGAGTCCGCGGTCGTCCCACGCGAGCACGGGCCCGACGACCGCCGCCTGGTCGCCTATGTGACGATCCCGGAGGGACGGACTCCACCGGACGACGCCGAACTGCGCCGATTCCTCAAGGGCTCGCTCACCGAACCTATGATCCCATCGGCATTCATGGTGCTGGATCGCTTCCCGCTGACGCCCAACGGCAAGGTCGATCGAGAGGCACTGCCCGATCCCGAGCGTGGGCCGACGCGCCCGGATGCCGCGTTCGTGGCCCCTCGTGGGCCGGCCGAGGAAGATGTGGCGTCGGCCTGGAAGGCGGTGTTGCGACTGGAGCGGGTCGGCGCCCTCGATAACTTTTTCGACCTCGGCGGCCACTCGCTGCTGGCGACCCAGGTCATCTCGCGGATCCGCGATGCGACGGGCGTCGAGATCCCCCTCCGCGCCCTCTTCGATGCGCCCGACGGTCGCCGGACTGGCCGAGCGGGTCGAGGCTCTTCGGCGCGGTGCCGCGCGATCTGAGGCTGCCTCGATAAGAACAATCGACGGCGCCGGTCCCCGGCCGCTCTCCTTCTCCCAGGAGGCCCTCTGGTTCCTCGATCAGCTCGCGCCGGGGCAGCCGACCTTCAACGTCACGGCGGCGGTGAGGATCGCGGGACCGCTTGACCTGGGCGCGCTCGAGCGGAGCCTCGACGAGCTGGTCCGCCGTCATGAGTCGCTCCGCACGACCTTCGTCGCAATCGGCGGCACGCCGCATCAGGAGATCTTCCCGGAACTCCGGATCGCCCTGCAAGTCGTGGACCTGACCACCTTACGGCTCGCGGACCGGGAGGCCGAGGCCCGTCGCCGGGCGATCGACGATTCCCGTCGACCGTTCGACCTGGCCAGCGGACCCCTCATTTGCGTCAGCCTGCTCCGGCTGGCAGAGGGCGAACAGGTCGCGCTGCTGACGATGCACCACCTCATCACCGACGGCTGGTCCTTCGGCGTCGTCGCCGGCGAGCTGGCGGCGCTCTACGAGGCCGATCGCCAGGGCCTCCCCTCGCCGCTGCCCGAGCCGTCGATCCAGTACGCCGACTTCGCGCTCTGGCAGCGCGAGCAGCTCCGAAACGGCGCGTGGACGACCGCGATCGAAAGCTGGAGGCGACGGCTCTCGGGCGTGCCACCCCTGGAGCTGCCCGCGGATCGGCCACGGCCGCCGATCCGGAGCCCGCGCGGGGCCATGATCCCGGTGGTCATCGATCCGGAACTCTCCGAGTCGGTCCGCGCCCTCTGCCGGCGCGAGGGCGTCACGCTGTTCATGACGCTGCTGGCGGCCTTCCAGGTCCTCCTGGGCCGATGGAGCGGACAGGACGACTTCGCCGTCGGGTCGCCGGTCGCCAACCGGACTCGACCGGAAGCCGAGCCGTTGATCGGGTACTTCGTCAACATGCTCGCGCTCCGCGCGGACCTCTCGGGGAATCCCTCCGGCGCGCGAATTCCTCGCCCGGGTGCGAGAGACCGCCCTGGAGGCATTCCAGCACCAGGAGATCCCGCTGGAGGTCCTCATCCCCGCCCTCGGCCCCGACCGAGATGCCGGGCGTTCTCCCCTCTTCCAGGTGATGTTCGTCCTCCAGAACAATGCCTTTCCCGACGTGGTCCCGACCGAGCTGACCCTCTCCCCCTTCAATGCCGACCAGGGGACCGGCACGGCAAAATTCGACCTCGCCCCTGGGATTCGCCGATTCGCCCGAGGGCTTCCTCGGCTCGATCGAGTTCAATACCGAGCTGTTCGACGCCCCGACGATCGAACGATTCTCGCGCCATTATCTGAGACTGCTCGAGGGCCTGGTCGCCGACCCGGAGCGGCGGCTATCCGAGCTACCGTTGCTGTCCGGAGACGAACGCCTGCAGGTCGCGGCGTGGAGTCGCACGCGAACGGGCGCGGGCGACCTGCCGCATCGACTCGATCGGACGGAGCGATCGGGCATCCACGGCCGCTTCGAGGCGCAGGCCGAGGCCAGTCGCGACGCCTTGGCCCTGATCGCGGGCCGGGAGAGTCTGACGTATGGCGAATTGAACGCGCGTGCAAATCGACTGGCCCATTACCTCCGCGCCCGGGGCCTCGGGCCCGAGGTCCGGGTCGGCCTCGTCCTCGACGATCCGATCCACCGGATCGTCGCCGTGCTCGGCGTGCTGAAGGCCGGTGGCGCGTATGTGCCCCTCGAGCCCTCGATGCCGCGGGCGCGGCTCGCGGACATGCTCGACGCCGCCAGCGTGCCCATCGTGATCGTCGAGCAAGGGACGCAACGCCGGGCCCCCCAGACCGCGGCGCTGAGGATCGATCTCGACGCCGAAGGGGATACCATCGCGGCGGAAAACCCTCTGAATCCGGCAGCCGTCGTCTGCGACGAAAACCTCGCGTATGTCGTCTTCACCTCGGGCACCACCGGGCGTCCCAAGGGCGTGCTCGTCCCTCATCGCGGTCTGCTCGACATCGCCTCCGCCTGGGAGGACGCCTACGATCTCCGCCGGCCGCCGCTCCGACACCTCCAGTCCGCCGGCTTCGCCTTCGACGTGTTCACCGGCGACTGGGTCCGCGCCTTGACCACGGGGGGTACGCTCATCGCTTGCCCTCCCCAGGTCCTCCTCGACCCGGAGGCGCTCGCGGAGCTGATCCGCCGCGAGCGCATCGAGTGCCTCGAGCTCGTCCCCGCCCTGGCCGAGCCCCTGGCCGCTCACCTCGAGCGGACCGGCGGCGACCTGGCCGGGCTCCGGCTGCTGGCCGTGGGCTCGGACACGCTTCACAGCGGCCTGTACCGTCGTCTGCATTCGCTGGTGGGACGCGCGGGCCGCGTGCTTAACAGTTACGGCTTGACCGAGACGAGCATCGACAGCACGTATTTCGAGGGACCCTGGATCGCCTCGAGCGACGAGGGGCCGGTGCCGATCGGCCGGCCCCTGCCCGGGGTGCGAGCCTACGTCCTGGACGGGCGGGGCGAGCTGGTACCCACGGGCGTGGTCGGCGAGCTGTTCATCGGCGGGGTCGGTGTGGCGCGGGGCTACGTCGATAGCCCCGGTCAGACGGCCGAGCGATTCCTGCCCGACCCCCTGGGCGGCCCCGGCTCGCGGATGTATGCGACCGGCGACCGCGCCCGATGGCGAGAAGGGGGCGTGCTGGAGCTGCTGGGTCGCCGCGACGGCCAGGTGAAGGTGCGGGGCTTCCGCATCGATCTCGGCGAGGTCGAGGCCGCCATCGCCCTCTGCCCCGGGGTTCGCGAGTCCGCGGTCGTCGCCCGGGAAGATGGTGCCGACGGCCATCGCCTCATCGCCTACATCGTTGGCGACGCCGCGCAGATTCCCGCCATCGCCGAGATCCGACGATTCCTCCGCCTCCGGCTCTCGCGCCCCATGATCCCGTCGCAATTCCGGGTCCTGGAGGCAATGCGGCGGACCCACTCCGGCAAGGTCGATCGTCGGACGCTGTCCGAATCCCTGCCCGATGCATCCCCGATGGTTCGAGAAGTCGTGTTGCCTCACGACGAGATGGAGCGAGGACTTGCTGCAAGTCCGTCCGATCGGCGTGACGGATGACTTCTTCGACCTGGGCGGACACTCGCTGATGGCGGTCCGGCTGGCGGCGCGGATCGAGGAGCGGTTCGGACGATCGCCGGCCCTCTCGGACCTGCTCCTCGGCGCGACGATCGAGGATCTCGCCGCCCGGCTTCGCGAGCCGGCCATCTCGAAGAGACGGTTCGACGCTCGTCGATCTTGGCGCGTCGGGTCCCGGCCGGCCGCTCGTCCTCGTGCATCCGATCGGCGGCGGCATCCTTTGCTACAACGATCTGGCCCGCTCTTTCGATGGCACTCGCCCTGTCCTGGGCCTCCAGGCCGCCGGCCTTGACGATGTAGAGAAACCGGAGACGGACCTCGTGCGGATGGCATCCCGCTACGTCGAAGCCCTTCGCGAGGAGCTTCCCCATGGGCCTTATCTCCTCGGCGGTTGGTCGATGGGTGGCATCGTGGCCCTCGAGATGGCCGCTCAGCCCGTCGCGGCGGGTCACGAGGTGTTCAACGGTCTTCCTGATCGATTGCTCGGTGCCCGCGCCGGAGCGTGCCCCGCATCCTCTCGACGAACGCGAGGGCCTGCTCGCCTTCGCGGCCGACCTGGTCCGGGCCTCGGGTCGCGAGACCCGCGCGGCAATCGAGGGGCTCTTTGCCTTCGATCCACAATCGATCGGTCATGGGGCAATCGAGCAATCGGTCGTCGGTCGCGAGCTGGCCCGCGAGATCGGGCCTGAGCGCCTGCGGCGACTCCACGACGTATTCCGGGCGAACCGTCTGGCCCTCGATGGTTACCGGCCGCGGACCTACTCCGGCCGCGTCGTCCTGGTCCGGGCGGGATCCGGCCGGGACGACCTCGAGGGTGCTCGAACACGGGGCTGGAACTCCCTGGTCTCCGGAGGCGTCACGACCTATCCGATCGCCGGCGATCACTACACGATCATGCGGCCTCCGGCCGTCGAGAGGCTGGCCGAGATCGTCTCCGCCGAGATCGAACGTCTCGAAAGCACAAAGGAAGGGGTCGATCCTCGATGAATCTCGTGCAGTTCTTGCTCCGGTCTTCGCGGGGCATCGTGATCCTCTCGGCGATCGCCGGAGTGGTGGGCGGCGTGGCCGGCATCGCGCTCATCGCGATCATCCAGGGCGAGCTGGCGCGAACCGTCCGCATCCTCCGCCACGGCGTGGGCCTTCGCCGGGCTCTGTCTCGTGTCGGCCGCGGCGCGGATCATCGGCCAGGTCGGCATGGTGAAGCTCGGGCAGGAGGCGGTCGCGAAGCTCGGCCTGCACATCGTCCGTCGCACGCTGGACCTGCCCCTGCGCGAATTCGAGACGATCGACACCTCCGCCCTGCTGGCCGCGCTCACCGAGGACATTGTCCTGATCGCCAATGCGATGGTCGGCGTCCCACATCTCTGCATCAACATCCCGATCGTGATCGCCTCCATCGCATATATCGCATTGATATAACCGTCTATCTTCATATGCGGGGTGTTCTTCGGGGCTCTGGTGATTGTGGCCTACGTGATCCTCTCGGCCAGCGGCGTCGAGCAACTCCGGCGGGCGCGGGAGCGTCAAGATGTCCTCGTGGGCCATTTCCGCACCCTGATCGACGGGTTCCGCGAGCTGAAGCTCCATCGCGGGCGCCGTGCGTCGTACCTCGCCGAGTCGCTCGAGCCCACCATGGCTTCCGTTCGCCGCGACATGGTCCGCGGCCTCAGCCGCTTCGCGGTCGCCGAAGGCGGGAGCCAGATCGCGTTCTTCGGCTTCATCGGTGTGCTGCTCTTCGCCTTCCCTCACCTCGAGCCGATCTCGCGGCCGACGCTGGTCTCGGCCGTCCTCGTCGTCCTGTACCTGATGACGCCGCTCGACACGATCGTCACCTGGCTGCCGATCGTGGGCCGGGCGCGAGCATCGCTCCTGAAGGTTCAAGCACTGCTCCCGGCCCTCGAACGGCGCCATGAGGCGGCCGATGCACCGTCGAGGACGTTGGCGTTCCACGACTCGGCCAGCCTGGAAGCCGCGAGGTTCGGCTATCGCGACGGGCACGACGACGCCGGCTTCGTGCTCGGACCCGTCGACCTGATCCTTCGGAGGGGAGAGATCGTCATCCTGGCCGGGGGAAACGGCAGCGGCAAGACGACCCTGGTGAAGCTGATCTCGGGGCTCTGCGCCGGAGTCGGGCAACCTCCGGCTCGACGGGCGGGATCTCGGTGACGAGGATCGCGAGGCGTATCGTCAGCTCGTCTCGGTCGTCTTCGCCGACGGCCATCTCTTCCCCGACCTCCGCGGGCTGGGCCGGGATGGGATCGAGGCGAGCGCCCGCGATGGGCTGGAAACCCTCGCACTGGCGGGCCAGGTCTCGGTGCGGGACAGCTCGTTCTCCACGACCGACCTCTCGCAGGGGCAGCGGCGCCGGCTGGCCTTGCTCGGAGCCTGCCTCGAGGACCGGCCGATCCTCATCCTCCACGAATGGGCCGCCAATCAGGACTCCTATTTCAAAGAGTTCTTTTATGAGAAGTTGCTTCCTGAACTGAGGGCCGAGGGCAAGGCGCTCCTGGTCATCAGCCACGACGAGGGATATTTCGACATCGCCGACCGTATCGTTCGCCCCCAGGACGGTCGCCTCCTCGAGGTGTCGGCCCTGCGAGCGGGCGATGCTTGGGCCTGAGCGGCCCGGAAAGAGCTTGAATCGATGAAAAAGCTACTCTTATTGCTGGGCCTGCTCTGGAGCGGCGGTGCCGTCGGGGTCTGGTGCTGGAACGACGCGCAAAACGGGCTCGTGTCTTATCGCACCGCCCGGATCAAGCGTGGCGACTTGCGGTCCACGATCAATGCAACCGGCACGATCGAGCCCCGGGAGCTCGTCGACGTGGGCGCCCAGGTGGCCGGCCGGATCGAGAGCTTCGCCCCCGACCCGCGCGACCCGAGCAAGTCCGTCAGCTACGGCTCGCGGGTCGAGCAAGGGACGGTGCTCGCGCGGCTCGACGCGGCGCTGTACCAGGCGCGCCTCGACCAGGCGAGCGGCCGTGTCGCCAAGGCCGAGGCCGATATCGAGCAGGCCGAGGTCAAGTTTCGCCAGGCCGACCGCGAGATGGACCGTGCGAACAAGCTCAAGGCCCGAGCGACGGTCCTCATCTCCCCGCAGCAATACGACGCCTGCCTGACCGATTTCGAGTCGGCCAAGGCCGCCCTGACCGTGAGCCGGAGCAGCCTGCTCGTCGCCAAAGCCGACCTGGAGGAGGCCGCCGTCAACCTCGCCTACACCACGATCCGATCACCCGTGAAGGGGATCGTCCTCGACCGCCGGATCAATGTGGGCCAGACCGTCGTCGCCAGCCCGAATGCCCCGAGCCTCTTCCTGATCGCGAAGGACCTCGACCGACTGGAGATCTGGTCGTCGGTCAACGAGACGGATATCGGCTCGATCCACGAAGGGCAGGGGGTCCGGTTCACCGTGAGCTCCCTCGCACGCGAGACATTCAACGGGACCGTCTCGCAGATCCGATTGAACGCGAGCATGAGCCAGAACATCGTGACCTACACCGTGGTCGTCTCGGTGGATAACTCCGCCGGTCGCCTCCTGCCGTACTTGACGGCACGGCTCGAGTTCGAGGTGAGCGTCCGGCGTGGCGTCTTGCTGGTCCCCAATGCGGCACTCCGCTGGCAGCCTCGCGTGCAAGACGTGATCCCGGAGGCGCGCACGACGTATGCGATGGCCCTCCGCAAGCGCGCGTTGACAGGCAGCGACCCCGGCCGTTCGTATGCCTCCGCCGGCGAACCCGGAGGGTACCTCTGGATCAGGCAGGGGGAGTTGGTCAGGCCGGTGGAGGTGCGCGTTGGCCTCTCGGATGGCGTCGTCACCGAGATCGCCGCGGATGGGCTGACCGATTACACCGAGGTCGTCGTCGCCGCCAACCGGACCGAGGCCGATGCCGACGCCCTGTCGATCCTGCCGCATACGTGGAGCGAGTCGCCGAAGAAATAAACCGCCGGCCCAGGAGAATCGATCGTGGAGTTCATTGCGTTGGAAGGTGTCCACAAGGTCTACACGGGGGGCGCGCGCTCGACGTGCCCGTCCTCCGCGGCGTCTCTCTGTCGATCGATCGGCGCGAGATGGTCGCGCTGATGGGGGCCTCGGGATCGGGCAAGACGACGCTCGTCAACCTCCTCGGCTTCCTCGACCGCCCGACCCGCGGCCGGTACGGGTTCGATGGTCGGGACGTCACGGACCTCGGCGAGGCGGAGCGGTCGCGACTGCGGAGCGCCGAGATCGGATTCGTCTTCCAGAATTTCAATCTCTTGCCCCGATTGACGGCCCTGGAAAACGTCATGATGCCCCTGGCCTACGGTTCGCACGACTGCGCCGATGGCGAGTGCCGGGCGCGGGCGCGGGCCCTGCTGGAGCGGGTCGGACTCGGCGATCGGACCGACCACGAGCCGGCGAGGCTCTCGGGGGGCGAGCAGCAGCGCGTCGCGATCGCCCGGGCGCTCATCAACCGATGCTCGCTGCTGATCGCCGACGAGCCGACCGGCAACCTCGACTCGAAGACGGGCGAAGGGATCCTCGTGCTCTTCCGCGAGCTCAATCGCGAGGACGAGCTGACCATCGTCCTCGTGACGCATGATCCCACCGTCGCCGCCCATGCCGATCGCATCATCGGGATGCGTGACAGGCTGGTCTTCAACCACGACGATGCCCCGGTCGATCGGCCGACATCGGCCGACGGATGCGGGCTCGAGGCGGCGGATGTGGCCCTCGAATCGAACATGACACCCCGGCCGACCCTCGACCCTTCGACGTCCGGGCGCAAGACAGCGGGCGAAGACCTGCGGTTCTTCGCGCGGACGACCTCGACGGCGTTGCGCTCGATCCGACGCAATGCGATGCGGTCGGCGCTGACGACCCTGGGCATCATCATCGGCGTCGGCTCGCTACTGGCCATCGCCGAGATCGGCACGGGGGCGTGGTCGGCGATCCGCTCGCTCTTGACCAAGACGGGCGTTGACAACATCGTCGTCCAGGCCGGCGCGGCCTCGCGCAACGGGGTCAGCCTCGGCAGCGGCAGCGTCAAGACCCTGACCCCCGATGACGCCGACAGCATCCTCCACGAATGCCCGGACGTCGACAGCCTGGCCCCTATGGTCTTCGCCCGCCGGCAAGTGGTCCACGGCAACAAGAACTGGGTCCCCAGCACCTTCATCGGCACGACGCCGGGATACCTCCGGGTCCGGGAGTGGGAGGACCTGGAAGAAGGGCAATCGTTCACCGAGCGCGATGTCCAGGACGTCGCGATGGTCTGCGTGCTGGGCCAGACGGTCGCGCGCGAGTTGTTCGGCGAGGAGTCGCCGATCGGGGCGGAGGTGTATGTCAATGACGTGCCATTGAGGGTCGTCGGCGTCCTGAGTCGCAAGGGCGCCGACATCATCGGCGAGGATCAGGACGACCTGCTCCTGGCACCCTGGACGACGGTCAAATTCCGGGTGAGCTCCGAGACGGCAACCTCGACCGGCCCTGCGGACGGCCCCTGGTCGGATCCGTCGGCCCTGGTCGGTGTGAGGAATCGGCGTTACCCCGGCGGACATGCCTCGCTCTTCTCGAGCCTCTCCCCGACGCAGATGCTCGACACTCCGCGGTTGTACCGGTTATCCAACGTCGATTCGATCCTGGTCCGCGCCTCCTCGACCGAGGACATCCCGGCCGCGATGGAGCAGGTGGCGCGCGTGCTGCGCCATCGCCACCGGATCGCCCCCGGCGAACCCGCGGATTTCGCCGTCCGCGACTTCACCGAGGTCGTCCGTGCCGTCAAGGGGACCGTGGGCCTCGTGGCGGGGCTGCTCCTGTGCGTCGCCCTGATCGCGCTGGTGGTCGGAGGCATCGGGATCATGAACATCATGCTCGTGACGGTCACCGAACGGATCCGCGAGATCGGCCTGCGCATGGCCGTCGGCGCGCGATCCCGCGACATCCTCCGCCAGTTCCTCGTCGAGGCCGTCGTCCTTTGCCTCCTCGGGGGAGCGGCCGGCGTCGCCGTCGGACGGACCGCTTCGGTGCTCGTCCGTCTGCTGGCCCGATGGCCGACCGAACCTTCCCTGATCGCGATCCTGGCCTCGGTCTCGGTCTCCGTGACCGTCGGCCTGATCTTCGGCTATTACCCCGCGTGGAAAGCCTCTCGACTCGATCCGATCGAAGCCCTGCAGTTCGAATGACGGCCGATGGGTGTTTTCCGGCCAGGAAGCCGGGGTTGTCCGCACGGCCGGGATCGAAGGGCGCGATCGGCCCGGCGAGAATCTTGAACGCGCACCGTGTGATCAGAACCTTTTCCGTTTGGAGCCAACGATCATGAACCCAATCCGTCGAAGACAGAATCGGTCCCTCCGTTTCGAGGCGATCGAAGGACGATTGACGATGAGCACGGGCCTGGCCATCGCCTCTCCCCATGCCCACGTCGTTGACATGAGCCGCTCGCCGGGCACGGTCCCGGCGAGTTTCAAGGGCCACACGTCGATCGAAGGCGGTTCGGAATTGACCCCGGACCTCACGGGGAGGATCGGGAAAGCCCGACTCACCGGCTATGGGTCGGCGACGATCTCGGGCACGATCGTCGAGGGCGGCGACGCGTATCTCAGCAACAGCCAGGGCAGCATCCAGCTCACTCTCGGCTCCGACTCCGTCACCCAGGTCGGGAAACGGACGAGGCAAAGAGTCCCGGTCGTCGTCACGGAGGCCACCGGAAGTTACGCACAGTACGTCGGCACGACGGGCCTGTTGACGACCTGGAACGTCCCGGCCAAACCCAACGCGAGCTCGAGCTTCTCGGGATACTTGACACCGCCGTGAAGCCTCCGGCGAGCCGGCCGCGGCTGCCGACGATAAGCCGGCCGCGGCGGCATGGAGATCGGCCCGAGACGGAGGATTCGGAAGACTCATCCGTCTCGGTCGCGATCCCTGCCGGTCCCGGGTCGGAGCTTGGGGGATTCCGGAACGATCCCCCGATGTCCGCTCCTCTTCCGTCTCAAGGATGATCAAGGCATCAGGACCGACTGACGCCGTTGCAAGAAGCGGCGGACGGCGGCATCGCGCTCGAGGCCGATCGCGATTTCATAGGAACGACAGGCTTCCGCATCTGCCCCGATCCGGGCCAGGAGTTCCGCGCGGGCCGCCCAGTAGGGCTGGTATTCGGCGATCCGCGGATCGGCGGCGATCCCCTCCATCACCCGGAGGGCGGCGTCGGCGCCCTGCATCTCCGCAATGGCCAGCGCGCGATTGATCGCGACCACCGGCGATCCGGAGAGGGCCAGCAGTGCGTCGTAGAGTTGCACGACCGCTGGCCAGTTGGATTGGCCCGTGCGGCGGCGATGCACATGCGCCGACTGGAGGGCCCCCTCGAGTTGATAGCGGCCGACGGAGCCCATCGCGCTTGCTCGGACGAGCATCGCCTCCGCCGATCCGATCGTCCGCGAATCCCAGAGGGAGATATCCTGCTCGGCGAGCGGCACGTACTCGCCTCGCGCATCCCGCCGCGCGCGGCGCCGGGCCTCCGCGTGCAGCATGAGCGCGAGCAGGCCCAGGGCCTCCGGTTCGTCGGGCAAGAGCTCGGCCACGAGTCCGCCGAGGAACAAGGCTTCCTCGGCGAGGTCGCGGCGCGCGACATCGGTCCCGCCGGGGTCGGTCCAGCCCTCCGCGAACGCGGCGTAGATCGCGTCCAGTACGGCATCCAGCCGGCCGTCCAGCTCCTCGCGATCGGGGAGCCGAAACGGGATGCCGGCTTGCTTGATCTTGTTCTTTGCACGCACGAGTCGCTGGCCCATCGCCGCGGGAGCCATGAGGAACGCCGAGGCGATCGTCGCCGCGTTCAGTCCGAGCACGGCTTGCAAGATCAGAGGCGCGCGGATCGCGGGATCGATGGCCGGGTGCGCGCAGGCGAACATCAAGGCGAGGCGATGGTCGGGGATGGCCGCATCGGCCCCGGCGGGATCGAGCCACTCCGCGTGGGGATCCATCGGCTCGACGTCGATCTCGCGGCTCCGCCGTCGCCGGTCCAGGTCGATGACCTTTCTCCGTGCGACGGACAGGAGCCAGGCTTCCGGGTTCGACGGACAGCCCTTCCGCGGCCAGGTCTCCAGCGCCGAGACGAACGCCTCCGACAGCGCGTCCTCGGCTCCGGCCAGATCCCCCGTCCGGGTCGCGAGGAGGGCAACGAGCTTGCCGTAGCTGCGACGCGCCACCGCGTCGGCCATGCCACGGGCAGACCCGTCGCCATCGGGAGGGCTCTCCAAATCGGTCATGAATAACACCAGATCGGACGCACCTCGACGATGCCGTGACTGGCGCCGGGGCATCGCGCGGCCCACGAGATCGCGGCATCGAGATCGGGCGCCTCGATCAGATAATAACCGCCGAGCTGCTCCTTCGAATCGATATAAGGGCCGTCCAGCACTTGCGACTTGCCGTCCGCGACGCGAACGGTCGTCCCGGTCGAGCTCGTCTGAAGGCGATTGGAGCCCCTGAGGGCTCCCGCTTGCGTCAGCGCCTCGGTGAAAGCCCGATAGGCCGCCACGCCCTGTTCTTGCTCGGCCTGCGTCATCTCGGACCACCGGCCCTCGTTCGAGTAGAGCATCAGCAGGTATTGCATCGAATTCCTCCGTAATGGTCATGGGCGAGCACCATGCTCCGCCACCACGATCATGACGGTCGAGCCCCTGCGATTTCGACAGCAAACCTCCGGAAGGAGCGCAATTTCTCCGAGCGTGGTGCCGCCGAGGCGTGATCGTCCTCTCCACAGATCAGGACGAGCGAGCGGAAGGCAAGGGATTTGAACCCTCATTCCCCGTAGGGAAACCGCTTTAGCAAAGCGGCCCGGCCAACCGTATCCGGCTACCTTCCGTCAAAGATCGAGGCCAGGAAATGAGCCCGTCTTCGGACCGATCGCCGTACCGTCAAACCGCGACCGAGGCGAGCGAGTGGACCGGCCGGGGAATCGAACCCCGACTTCCTGGGTGCAAACCAGGCGTCATCCCGTTAGACCAGCCGCCCATAATAATTGTGACTGCATCTGCCCCAACAGACGCGGGTGCTGGATGGCGGGTTCGCGCGAAATCTTTGGGGCAGGGATGGTAGACAGGACGAGATGGGGACTATTGCTCGATCGCCGTCACTCGAACTCCGGTGACAGGGGAGCTTTCGTGCCTTCGATGTTCGCCAGCCCCCATTAGACAACGGCCGTCAGGACCGGCCCAAGAGATCCCTTGAAAGGCGCCACCCGGCTGCGGTCACGGCGCGATCATCTGCGGGCCAGGCTCATTTCTGCCAGGAGTTGGCGGTCGGAAGTGCCTCCGGCGTGGCCTTGCGTCGAATCCGGTCGCTGGAGCCGGGTGGAGTGTGATGTTCGTGGAGCCTCTCTGGTACGATCGGATTCCTGAACGAGCGAA
Source organism: uncultured Planctomycetota bacterium (assembly GCA_963777695.1). Taxonomy (GTDB): domain Bacteria; phylum Planctomycetota; class Planctomycetia; order Isosphaerales; family Isosphaeraceae; genus CAVZRC01. The sequence goes on along the minus strand of CAVZRC010000004.1, from coordinate 527,640 downwards.
TCGCCCGGCATGATCCGGGGCCCGGATCAACGCTACGGCTATGGCCATCTTTGGAATCACTTTGCGTGCAGTGGAGGGATAGGGAGCTATGAGATTTCGGCTCGGCGTTATCCTCAGCAGGATCACATTGGGAGGCATCGTCTGTGGTCTGGGCGTTCCCGCGGCGGCCCAGGTCTCGCCGGGCGCCCCGGCCCCGCAGCCGGAAGCGGCGAAGCGGATCACGGTGCCGCCCGGGTTCCGCGTTACGCTCTCCGCCGCCGAGCCCGACGTCGTCCAGCCGATCGCCATGACGATCGACCATCGCGGGCGGCTCTGGGTGGTCGAGAACTATTCGTATCCGATCTGGCTAGGCGGCCCGCGCGGCCGGGATCGCATCCTGATCTTCGAGGACGCCGACGGCGACGGCCGATTCGATCGTCGGACCGTGTTCTCGGACGGTGGGACCAATTATACCGGCATCGCGCTCGGGTTCGGCGGGGTCTGGGTCTGCGCCACGCCCAACCTGATCTTCATCCCCGACCGCGACGGCGACGACCGGCCCGACGGAGCGCCGATCGTCAAGCTCGACGGCTGGAATATCAATGCCCAGCACAACCTGTTCAACGCCTTGCACTGGGGTCCCGACGGCTGGCTCTGGGGTTGCCATGGCATCCTGGCCACCGCGCAGGTCGGCAAGCCGGGGACGCCGCCCGACCGGCGGACGCCGATGAATTGCGGCGTCTGGCGGTATCACCCGACGCGCGAGGTCTTCGAGGTCGTCGCGCACGGGACGACCAACCCGTGGGGGCTCGACTTCGACGACTACGGCGAGGCGTTCATCACCAACTGCGTGATCCCGCACCTTTTCCGCGTGATCCCCGGCTCGCACTTCGAGCGCATGTACGGAAACGACCTCACGCCGTTCGTCTACGAATTGATGACGACCTGTGCCGATCACCTCCACTGGGCCGGCGGGCGCTGGCAGGACTCGCGCTCGGGCCAGCAGCATGGCGTGCTCGGCGGCGGGCATGCCCACGTCGGGGGCATGATCTACCTGGCCGACAACTGGCCGGAGTCGTATCGCAACACGCTCTTCACCTGCAATATCCACGGCCATCGGGTCAACAACGACCGCCTCGACCGCATCGACGACGGCTATCAGATCATCGCGCGACACAGCCCGGACTTCCTCCAGTCGTCGGACCCCTGGTTCCGGGGGATGGAGCTCAAGTACGGCCCCGACGGCGGCGTCTACCTCACTGACTGGTCCGATATCGGCGAGTGCCACGAGACCGACGCCGACAACGCCCACCGCGAGAACGGCCGGATCTTCAAGATTACGTACGGGGACGCCCGTCCGGTGAAGGTCGACCTGGCCGCGCAGGGCGACGAAGACCTGGCGAAGCTCCAGACTCACGCCAACGAGTGGTATGTCCGCACGGCGCGGCGTCTGCTCCAGGAGCGGGCCGCGGCCGGCAAGGATCTGGCCGGCGCTCACCGCGTCCTCCGCGAGATCCTCAAGACCGATGCGGACGTCCGGCACCAACTCCGGGCGAACTGGACGCTCCACGCCACCGGCGGGTTGGACGAGAAGGCCCGGCTGGGGCTGCTCGGCAGTCACCTCCCGCAGATCCGGGCCTGGGGCGTCCGACTCTGCGTCGACGCCGGACCCCCTTCGGCCGAGGTCCTGGAGCAACTCGAGCGGATGGCGGGGGGGCTCCATGGGGAGGCCACCAAGAATCCGATCGAGATGAGCCCGTTGGTCCGGCTCAACCTGGCCTCGGCGCTCCGGCGGATCCCGATCGAAAAGCGATGGGGGTTGGCCGAAGACCTGGCTGTCTTCATCAATGACGGGACGTCTCGCGAGCACGCGCTCCTGATCTGGTATGGTCTGGAGCCGCTGATCCCGCGCGACCGCGCGCGGGCGGTCTCACTGCTAGGTCGCTGCCGGAACGCCATGATCTGCCGGTTCATCGCGCGTCGGCTGATCGACGCGGATGCTGAAGGCGGCCTGGCCGCTTTGATGCCGGCGTTCCAATCCCGGCCGGAGTCGTACACCGGCTTCCACCGCGACGTGCTCGACGGCATCCTCGAGGCTTGCGCGGGCCGGAAGCGCGTCGCACTGCCGGAGGGCTGGTCGTCCGCGTTCGCATCGCTGACCGATCGAGGCGATCCTGATGTGAAGGCCAAGGCCGCCGCGCTGGGCTTGCTCTTCGGCGACCCGAAGGCCGAAGCCGGCCTGCGCTCGGTCGTCGAGGACCGCGCCGCATCGCCCGCCGCGCGGCAATTCGCGCTCCGGAACCTGGTCGAGCGCCGCACCGACGGATTGGCCCCGGTGCTCTTCCGCTTGCTCGATGACGCCGATCTCCGCGCCTCGGGAATCCGGGCACTCGCGGCCTACAACGACCCCACGACGCCCGGATCGATCCTCGGCCGCTATGCGACGCTCTCGTCGGGCGAGCGCGACGACGCGATCGCCACTCTGGCCTCGCGCCCGGCGTGGGCCTCGGCGCTGCTGGATGCTGTCGGAAAGGGCTCGGTGCCTCGTCGCGACCTGAACACGACGATCGCCCGACAGATCCTCGCGTTCCAGATCCCGGCCTTGACCCGGGCGCTCGAGCAGACCTGGGGCACGCTCCGGCCGACCGCGCGGGACAAGGCGCCGCTGATCGGCAAGTACAAGACGATCCTGGGGTCGAGGGATCTCCCCACCCCCGATCCGGACCGCGGTCGCGCCTTGTTCGGACGCATCTGCGCCCAGTGCCATCGGCTGTTCGGTGAAGGGGGCGACGTCGGCCCGGATCTGACCGGCTCCGACCGGGCCAATCCCGATTACATCCTCGAAAACGTCCTGGACCCCAGCGCCACGGTGGGCCGAGATTACACCCTCAGCACGGTGGCGACCCGTGACGGACGCCTGGTTTCGGGAATCCTCCGCGAGCAGACGCCGGGCGCCCTGGTGATCCAGACCGCCTCCGAGCGGATCACCTTGCCCCGCGAGGACGTCGAGGCGATCAAGGGCTCCGCGACCTCGATGATGCCGGAAGGTCAGCTCGATCCGCTCACGCCGCAGGAGATCCGCGACCTCTTCGCGTATATCGCGGCGACCCGGCCGGTGCCGAGGTCGAAGTGAGAGACCGATCTCACGCGGAGGCCCCGGGGTTCTTGTAGGCTGGGTGAAACCCACCGATGTTCAGCCATTTGCCAGGCGGATTTCATCCACTCTACAAGTCAGCCGATCAGCCGTCGCAGCGACCGGATGATATAAGCATTCTCTGGTCGGTTGCGGGCGGCGATCCGGAGGAACTTTCCGGGCTCCAGGCCTTGCTTGTCGTCGCAGGTCCGCGTGTAGATCCCGCGGCGGATGAGCAGCCTGCAGACCAGCTCCTCGGCGCCGAGTCCGTTCTGGAGCTCCACCAGGGCGAAATTCGCCGACGTCGGATAGACGCGCAGGCCGTCGATCTTCGCCAGGGCGCCGAAGAACCGCCGTGAATTCCGGATGAACCGGACGCGCTCTCGCTCGTAACGCTCCTGGAAGTCCGGCCGGGAATACAGGTCGAAGAAGTACTCGGCCATGCCCGAGGAGTTCCACAGGTGGCCGTTATCCAGCAGGGCCTTGACCTTGGCGGGCGCCATCACCGCGTAGCCGGCCCGGATCCCGGCGACGCCGAAATCCTTGGACATGCTCTTGACGACCGTGACGTTCGGGAACCGCCGGACCTGGTCGGCCACGCTGCAATACGCGAATCCGTGACCCTCAGTGGCGAAATGGATGAAGCTCTCGTTGACGATCACGTTCGGGACCGGGCGCAGTTCTTCCAGCAGATCCAACATGACGGCGTGTGGGATGTAGCCGCCGTCGGGATTATTGGGGTTGATCAGCACGACGGTGTCCGGCCGTTCGCGATGGACCAGCTCGAGATACTTGGCCGGGTCGAAGTGGAAGTCGTCCTCCTTGCGCAGGACGTTGAAGACCACCTGCGTATCGGGCCGGGCGAACTCATAGTAGGGCGAGAACGTGGGGAGATTCACCAGGATCTTGTCCCGAGTGAACCGGTGGAGGATCGCCTGGATGATCTCGACGGCGCCGTTGCCGACGAAGATCGAGTCGTTCTCGAGCTCCAGCACGCCCCCCAGCTTGGCCGCGATGACGCGGTTCTGCGACGGATACAATTCCAGCAAGGCGCGGAGCTTCCGGGGCCGGATCACCTCGCGGTGGAAGTGCATCAGGAAGAGGTTCGTCGCATATGGGTTGGACAGGAAGCAGGCGTCGACCTTGAGCCGAAGCTCGGGGATCAGCTTGGCGAGCGTCCAGGCGCTGGGGGAGTGCGAGCCCGCATCGCGCTTCAATCGCTTGATCCGCTCGATCAGGGCGAGTTCTCGCGGGTTGAAATCGACTCGGCGGGGGGACGCGCCTGGGACCGCTGTAACCAATGTCCCGACACGCCAAGGTCGAACGGCCTGAACTTCCTGCCCGGCTCGCGAGTACTCGGAACGATCACTTCACCCTCTTTTGATGGCTGGTTGACGTTTTATCCACCGATCGTCGGACTCACCGGCGAAATCCGATCCAAAGCAATGTTCGACTGTTCATCGCGACGAAACACGTTTTTCATCGAACCTTTGCACATCGTAAGCCGATCCTTCACGGACGACAAGCACCTTCTGCCCGATCACTGACGCGATCGGTGGTCACGCCGTACGGGCTCAGGAGCAAGGGGGATATGGAAATGCCGTGCCCGATCGTCGATCCGGTTGAACGTCCTGCGACGACCGTGGTCACGTTGTGGTGATCGAGGAAGATCGTCAATAATGATGGAACCTCGAGCGATCGTCGAGGATGTGGAGACCGAGACTCATGCACGAGCCCAATACTGAGCCGTATTTCATGTCGCTGGCCATCGCCAAGGCCCGCGAGGGGATCGCCGCCGGGCAGTCGCCATTCGGGGCCGTCATCGTCCGCGACGGATCGGTGCTGTCCGCGACCCACAACACCGTATGGCGGGACACCGACCCGACGGCACACGCCGAGGTCAACTGCATCCGCGGCGCGGCCAGGTCACTGGAAGCCATCGACCTGGGCGGTTGCGAGATGTATTGCACCTGCGAGCCCTGCCCGATGTGCCTCTCGGCGGTCCACTGGTCGAAGATCGACCGCGTCGTCTACGGCGCCACGATCGCCGACGCCGCCGGCGCCGGCTTCTGCGAGTTGCATGTCGACGCCCGGCGCCTCGCCGAGATGGGCCGCAGCCCGCTCAAGGTCGAGGGCGGCCTACTCCGCGAGGAATGCGCGGGACTCTTCAAAGAGTGGCGCGAGGCCGGCCTCTGCCAGTCGTACTGAACCATCAACCTCTCCTCAGGAGAGACGACAGGATCGGCCACTCCGACAAGACAATCCGAGAATCAAATGCAGTTTGAACACGAAATACACGAATTACACGAAAAAATACGATCGCAATTTTGATAGCAATTCATTTTCCTCGTGTATTTCTTGTATTTCGTGTTCAAACCGTATTGATTTCTGTTCAGGCGACATTTCGTGTTCGGGAGGGCCTTGAATCGTGAGTCTCGATCTCGACGATGTTTCGTCCGCCCGCCGCCGGATCAGGGTGGCGCTCGACCAGGAGCCGGGCGACCTCTTGATCGCCGGTGGCCAGGTGGTCAACGTCTTCAACCGACGGGTCGAGCCGGCCGACGTCGTGATCGCCGACGGTCGGATCGCCGGCGTGGGATGCTACGAGTCGCGCGCAAGCCGGACGATCTCGGCCGAAGGACTGGTGCTGCTGCCGGGGCTGATCGACGCGCACATGCACCTGGAGAGCACGCTGCTGACCCCCGTCGAGCTGGCGCGGTTGATCGTGCCGATGGGGACCACGGCGATGATCTCCGACTCGCACGAGGTCGCCAACGTCCTGGGCGTCCGGGGGATCGACATGCTGGCCCGGGCCAGCGAGGGGCTCCCGCTGGACCTGTTCTTCACCGCGTCGTCGTGCGTGCCCGCCACGCACTGGGAAGACTCCGGAGCCGTACTCGGCCCGGCGGAGGTCCGCGCGCTGCTGGCCCGGCCCCGCGTGCTGGGCCTCGCCGAGGTGATGGACATCCCGGCCCTGCTCGGCGCCGAGCACGACCTGCTGGAGAAAATCCAGGCCGCCCTGACGGCCCGGGCCGTGGTGGACGGCCACGCCCCGTCGCTCTCGGGCCGCGAGCTGATCGCCTACGTCGCCGCCGGCATTCGCTCCGACCACGAATCGACGACTGTGGAAGAGGCGCGTGCCAAGGCGGCGCTCGGGATGCTGGTCCAGGTCCGCGAGGGTTCCAGCGCCCGGAACCTCGACGCGCTGCTCCCCCTGCTGGTCGACGGCGAGCTCGACGAATCGTGGTGTCTCGCGACCGACGATATCTTCCCGAACGACCTGCGGCACCATGGCCACCTCGACGGCCTCCTGCGCCGCCTGGTGGCCGCCGGCGTCGCGCCGGCCGTGGCCGTCCGCCACGCCTCCTACGTCCCCGCCCGGCATTATGGGCTGGTCGACCGCGGTGCCCTGGCGCCCGGTTACCGCGCCGACGTCGTCCTCGTCGAGGACTTGCGGGACTTCCGCGTCCGCACGGTGATCAAGGACGGCCGCGTCGCCGCGCGCGACGGCCGTTGCCTGGATCTCGATGATGTACCCGAGCTGGCGCACAAGAACACCGTCCAACTGCCTCCGCTCGACGAGGCGATGTTCCGCCTGCCGCTGGAGCACGAGACCTGTCCCGTGATCGAGATCGTCCCCGCCCAGATCGTCACCCGGCACACTCGGCGGAGCGTCCGCCGGGTCGCCGGCCACTGGGCGTTCGACCCCGAGCGCGACGTCGTGCTGATCGCCAGCATCGAGCGGCACCGGGCCTCGGGCCGGGTCGGCCTGGGGCTGGTGAGCGGGTTCGGCCTGACGCATGACGGAGCACTCGGTTCCTCCGTCGCCCACGATTCGCACAACCTGATCATCGCCGGGACCAACGCCCGCGACATGCTCACCTGCGCCCGGGCCCTCGCCGAGCATGGCGGCGGGTTCGTCGCCGCTTCCGAGGGGAGCGTCCAGGCCCTCCTTTCGCTGCCCGTCGCCGGCCTGCTCTCGCTCGAGGACGCCGATACCGTCTGTCGACAGCTCGCGGAAGTGAATCATGCCGCCCGCGCCCTCGGCTGTCCCCTGGAGGCCCCGTTCGGTACGCTCTCGTTCCTGGCCCTGCCGGTCATCCCGGAGTTGCGGATCACGGCCCGGGGCGTGTTCGATGTCCGCGAGCAGCGTTTCCTCAAGTTCTGAGCCACTCCCAGGGATCGACGCAGACGTCCCGGTTGGCCCGAGAGGCCAACCCACAATGAGCCGGAGGACTTCGAAGGTGGAGCCGATCGATTCACAAGCGACCCTGAAACCCGGCGCAACGATCGCCGAGCCCGAGCTTTCGGGCGACTCCCCTCACGCCAACGCCGACCTGGCCCCCACGACGAAGGACCAGCGACGGTGGGGCGTCAAGGACATCGCCGCCCTGTGGATCTCGATGTCGGCCTGCATCCCGACCTACATGCTGGCCTCTTCGCTGATCGCCGAAGGGATGAACTGGTGGCAGGCGGTCTTGACGATCTTCCTGGGCAATACGATCGTGCTGGTCCCGATGGTCCTGAACGCACACGCGGGGACCAAATACGGCATCCCGTTTCCGATCTACTGCCGGGCATCGTTCGGCATCCTTGGGGCGAACGTCCCCGCGATGTTGCGGGCGTTGGTGGCCTGCGGCTGGTTCGGCATCCAGACGTGGATCGGCGGCGAGGCGATCTACAAGATCCTGGCCATCTACAACCCGGCCTGGATTGATCAGCCGAGCATCTCCGGGCTTGGCATCAACACCGCCCAGGGGGTCTGTTTCCTGTCGTTCTGGGCGGTGAACATCCTCGTCATCTACCTGGGGATCGAGTCGATCCGCTTCCTCCTGAACATCAAGGCGCCCCTCCTGATCGCGCTGGGGCTGGCGCTGCTGGCCTGGGCCTACGTGCAGGCCGAGGGATTCGGGCCGATGCTGTCGCAGCCCTCGCAGTTCGATGCGGGAGGTCCCAAGGCCGGCCAGTTCTGGGCGTTCTTCATCCCGGCCCTGACGGGGATGATCGGGTTCTGGGCCACGCTCTCGCTGAATATCCCGGACTTCTCCCGGTATGCGCGGACGCAACGCGACCAGGTCCTCGGCCAGGCGCTCGGCTTGCCCATGACGATGGCCTTATACTCGTTCATCGGCGTGGCGGTCACCTCGGCGACGATCCGGATCTACGGCAAGGCGATCTGGGACCCGGTCGACCTCCTGACCAAGTTCCGCAATCCCTGGGTCCTGACGGTCGCCATGGCCTCGCTCTGCCTGGCGACGCTGGCGACCAACATCGCCGCCAACGTGGTCGGCCCGGCGAACGACTTCTCCCACCTCTGGCCGCGACTCATCTCGTTCCGGACGGGCGGACTCATTACCGGCGTCCTGGGCATCCTGATCCAGCCCTGGAAGCTGATCGCCGACCCATCGGGCTACATCTTCACCTGGCTGGTCGCCTATTCCTCACTGCTGGGCGCGGTAGGGGGCATCCTCATCACCGACTACTACCTGATCCGCCGGACCGAGCTCGACCTCAAGGGACTCTATCAGGGCAGGGGACCCTACTGGTATGCCCGCGGATTCAACCCCGCGGCGATCGTCGCCCTGGTGATCGGGATCGCGCCGTGTGTACCCGGATTCCTGGGCACCATCGGGTTGCTCGAGGTTGCCCCGGTTTGGATCTCGATGTATCACTACGCCTGGTTCATGAGCTTCGGGCTCTCTGCGCTGTGCTATCTCATTCTGATGAAAATCACGCGGCCGCGTCTGGCGATTGAAAGTGAGGGATTGCCGGTTTGACATTGCAACCTGGCAGGAGCTGTGATAGTGTTCCTTTATACACAATCCTTTCTCGTTGACCAGATCGGGAGACAGAAATCATGGCGGAAATCCCTTGCGAAGTCGGTCCAGGTCTTCGCGATTCCGAGAGGACCGTCACCGTCAAGGATATTTTCAACCGCAGGCATCACCTCCGTGTGGAAGAGGGGTTCATCACGGCGGAGGAAGGGCGGTATTATATGCCGATCGGGGTCGTCGGTATCGATCACGAAAAGGCCCTCGCCCTGGTCGAGTTGCCTCACGAATCCGACGGGGGTATCAATCGGCTCTGGGTGCGACGATCCGACCTTCGGCGTTTCTCCGGGACGATGGCATGATCCTTTCTGATCGAGAGATTCTCGCGGCATTGAGGCGACAATTCATCAGGATCACGCCCGAACCTGACTCGTCAGATCCTGATATCTGGTCGTCCACGGCCATTGACCTGAGGCTGGACGCAAAGTTGGAAGTCTGGAAGTCATTGGCAGGACTGGGGGCTCAGACCACGATCGATCCCGCGGTCACCGACTTTGATGTAACGGCCCTGGCGAGTGCTCTCGCCATCCGAGTCGATTGTTCGCACGGGTTCGAGATCGAGCCGGGCATGTTCCTCCTGGGGTGGACGATCGAGAAGCTCCAACTTCCCCAAACCTCTCGGATTGCCGCACGTGTCGAAGGGAAGAGCAGCCTCGCCAGGATCGGGATCGGTGTCCACGTGACAGCCCCGACGATTCATGCTGGTTTCGGATACCGCCCCGACGATCCGACGTTCCTTGGCAATCCCATCCAGCTCGAGATCTGGAATACTGGTCCGTTCAAGGTCCGACTGGTTCAAGGCTTGCGAATCTGCCAGGTGATCTTCGAGGAAGTCCACGGGACTCCGAGCAAGGGCTATGAGGGTCGCTTCTCGATCCAGGGCCCCGATCTCCCACCAGCGACATGATCTACGACTTTCCCGATCGAGCTGGTTGCATCCTCACCCCTTGCCAGTCTTCCAGACCGGGTCGTAGTGCGAGTCTCTGGGCGATTCGAACCATCGTGTCATGGTCATTTTCTGCTGGGTGTAGAAGTGGATCGACTCGGTCCCCTGAATGTGCAGGTCGCCGAAGAACGAGCGGTTCCAGCCGGTGAAGGGGAACCAGGCCATGGGGGCGGGGACGCCGACGTTGATCCCGATCATCCCGGCGTTGAAGTATTGCTTGAACTGGCGAGCCGCCCAGCCGCTCCGCGTGAAGATCGACGCCCCGTTGCCGTAGGTGCAGTTGCGGCCGATGGCCAGCGCGGCGTCGAGGTCGTCGACTCGGATGACCGAGAGCACGGGCCCGAAGATCTCCTCGCGCGCGACCCGCATGCCGGCGCGACGCGGTCGAGCACGCTCGGCCCGATCAGGAAACCCTCGCCCTTGGGCACGGTCAACCGGCCGTCGAGCACGATCTCGGCGCCTTCGTGGTGGCCGATGTCGAGATAGCCGGCCACACGCTCGAGGTGCTCGCGGGTGATGACTGGCCCCATGTCGACGTCGGCGCCGCCGTCGGTCGGGCCGACCTTCAGTCGGCTGGCAGCCTGACGGAGCCGATCGACCAGCGGGTCGGCGACCTTGCCGACGGGCACCGCGACGCTGCCGGCCATGCAACGCTCGCCGGCGCAGCCGAACGCCGAGAGTTGGAGGGCGCCGACCGCCTGGTCGAGGTCGGCGTCCGGCATGATGATCAGGTGGTTCTTCGCCCCGCCGGCCGCCTGGACCCGCTTCCCGTTCCGCGTGCCGGTCTCGTAGACATGCCGGGCGACGTCGGTCGAGCCGACGAACGAGACCGCGCGGACCAGCGGATGATTCAGGAGCGCATCGACGGCCTCGCGGTCGCCGTGGACGATATTGAACACCCCCTCGGGCAACCCCGACTCCATCAGCAGCTCGCCCAACCGGACCGCCGAGAGCGGCACCTTCTCCGATGGCTTGAGTACGAACGTGTTGCCGCAGGTGATCGCGATCGGGAACATCCAGAGCGGGACCATCGCCGGGAAGTTGAACGGCGTGATCCCCGCGCAGACGCCAACGGGATGGCGGACCGTCTCGCAATCGACCTGCCGGGCGATGTTCGCCAACGACTGGCCCATCAACAGGCTGGGGACCCCGCAGGCGAACTCGACGTTCTCGATGCCGCGCTGGACCGAGGCCCGCGCCTCGGCGATTGTCTTGCCGTGTTCGCGCGTGACCAGGCTCGCGAGCTCTTCGGCATGCGCCGCGAGCTGCTCGCGGAACCGGAACATCACCCGCGCACGCTCGACGACCGGCGTCTCGGCCCAGTAGGGCAGCGCCGTCGCGGCCGATCGCGCGGCGCGATCGACCTCGTCCGCCGTACAGAACGGGACCGTGGCGATCACGCCGCCGGTCGAAGGGTTGTAGACCGGACCGCTCCGCGCCGACCGGCTCGCCTCCCACCGGCCTCCGATGAGCATATTGACACGATCGTGGATCTTCGACTCGGGCTGGGTCGTGGCCATGGGCCGGTCTCCTGGTAGGGATTCGCACAAATATCTTAACATCGGACCGATCGTCGCCAGTAGGCCCGAGCCCGGGAATCAGGCCCGCCCGGACTGGAATTCGACGCATCGTTGATGTAGCATCGTCACCATTTCCTGGCTTGCCATCCGAAGAGGAAACGTCATGTCGCGCATCGTCCGAGGCGGTCTGATCCAGGCCACGCTCTGCGAGCCCGCGACCTCGCCCGTGGCCGCCGTCAAGAAGGCGATGATCGACAAGCATGTCGGGCTGATCGCCAGGGCCGCCGAGCAGGGGGCGCAGGTCGTCTGCTTGCAGGAGTTGTTCTACGGCCCGTATTTCTGCGCCGAGCAGCAATCGCGATGGTACGAGCTGACCGAGCCCGTGCCCGACGGACCCACGATCCGACTGATGGCCGAGATCGCCAGGAAACACGAGATCGTGCTGATCGTCCCGGTGTACGAGGAGGACCTTCCCGGGGTCTACTACAACACGGCGGCCGTGATCGACGCCGATGGCCGATACCTCGGCAAGTTCCGCAAGATGCACATCCCGCATTGCCCGCCGGGCTTCTGGGAGAAGTTCTACTTCCGGCCCGGCAACCTCGGCTATCCCGTCTTCGAGACCCGAGTGGGGAAGGTTGGCGTCTACATCTGCTACGATCGCCATTTCCCGGAGGGCGCACGATGCCTGGGCCTGAACGGGGCGGAGATCGTCTTCAATCCCTCGGCGACGGTGGCCGGGCTATCCGAGTACCTCTGGAAGCTCGAGCAGCCGCGCACGCCGTGGCGAACGGTTATTTCATCGGCGCCATCAATCGGCCCGGATTCGAGGAACCCTGGCGCATCGGCGAGTTCTACGGCCAGAGCTACTTCTGCGACCCGCGCGGGCAGATGCTCGCCGTCGGCTGCAGGGACGCCGACGATATCGTGATCGCCGACCTGGACCTCGACCTGATCCGCGAAGTCCGCAATACCTGGCAGTTCTTCCGCGATCGCCGGCCCGAGACGTATGGCCCGATCGTCCAGCTCTGATCACATAATCCCGAGGATAGCTCCATCGTGAAACGGTTCGTACTCATCCGCATCCTGATCCTCCTGGCCGTCTTTAGCATCGCCATCTGGTTGTACGTCTCCTGGAAGCGTAGGGCCGACGGCGTCGCGAAAGACAAGAATGCCCAGGTGAAAATCTGGAGCATCTTCACGACGCCGAACGCCGTGACCATCAACGAGAAGACGACCGGAATCGCATTCCCCGGTATTGATTCCAAGGACGTTGAGGTCACCCATGAGAATTCGCTCCGCGTCAAGGATGACCGACCCGACATCACGTTCACGATCGCGATCAAGTCCGAAGAGCCCCCGATCCTGACCAGGGCTGCCTATGAGAAACTCCAGGTCGGTATGACGTTTTCGCAAGTCGGCGAGGCTCTCGGCGGCGTGATGACCAGGGGTGAGATGAGCGAGGGCTTCTCGTCCAGGCTCGAGATGGCCCAGGGAAAGCGCCGAATCTTTCTTACGTTCATAGACGGCAAGCTGACCGAGAAGTCATCGAAGGACCTTGATTAGGGCGTGTGCCGCATTCGGGTATCGAGCAGGCTCGGTGATCGAAGGGGTGAAACTGGAATGAGGACGAACCCGAACAGCACGACGTCGTTGGCCTCGCTGCCGATCTCTCCGCATACGCCGGAACCGTATGACGGCCCGTCGCGCGACGAGGTGCTCGCGATGCGCCGCGAGTATCTCACGCCCGGCCTTCTGACGTACTACCGCGAGCCCTTGCTGATCGCCGAGGGCCACATGCAATACGTCTGGGACGAGACCGGCAAGCAGTACCTCGACGCCTTCGCCGGGATCGTCACCGTCTCGGTCGGCCACTGTCATCCCAAGGTCGTAGAAAGAGTCCGCGAGCAGGTCGGCCGGCTCCAGCACACGACCACGCTCTACCTCCATCCCACGATCGGCCTGTTCGGCAAGAAGCTGGCCGAGCACATGCCCGAATCGAGCGGCCTGACGGTCAGCTACTTCACGAACTCCGGCAGCGAGGCCAACGAGCTGGCGATTCTCGCATCGCGGGAGTTCACCGGCAACACCGAGGTCATCAGCCTGCGGAACGCCTACCACGGCGGGACCCAGGCCACCATGGGCCTGACCGCGCACGGGACCTGGAAGTTCAAGTCGAACCCGACGATGGGCGTGAAACACGCCGCGCCGGGTTATTGCTATCGATGCCCTCTCGGCCTGGAGTACCCGAGCTGCAACATCAAGTGCGCGCGGGACGTCGAGGACCTGATCACGTACGAGACACCCGGCGAGGTCGCCTGCTTCATCGCCGAACCGATCCAGGGGGTCGGCGGGACGGTCACGCCGCCTCGCGAATACTTCGAGATCGTCTACGAGATCGTCCGCAGGCACGGCGGATTGTGCATCGCCGACGAGGTCCAGACCGGCTTCGGCCGGACCGGCACGGCCTTCTGGGGATTCGAGAACTGGGGTGTCACGCCCGACCTGGTCACCATGGCCAAGGGGATCGGCAACGGGGCGCCGCTGGGTGCCTGCGTCACCCGACCGGAGATCGCCCGCGTGATGAAGAACCGGATCCACTTCAACACATTCGGCGGCAACCCGATCTCGATGACACAAGGGCTGGCCACGCTCGAGGTCATCGACAGCGAGGGCATCCAGCAGAACGCCCTGATCGTCGGCACGCACCTCAAGAATCGGCTCCTGGAGCTCCAGGAACGTCAACTTCTGATCGGCGAGGTCCGGGGCATGGGCCTGATGCTCGGCGTCGAACTGGTGCGCGACCGACGGTCGAAAGAACCCGCCTCGAGCGAGGCCGTCGACCTGCTGGAATTATGCAAGGAGAGGGGCCTGTTGATCGGCAAGGGAGGGCTGTTCGGCAATACGCTCCGGATCAAGCCCCCGATGTGCCTCACCCGCGACGATGCGGACTTCCTGGTCGATTGCCTGGACGAGGTACTGACGCTAATCGCTGAGCGGGAGTGAGGCACCAGGTCGGTGCCCTTGTGCCTTGTAGACAATATGGTTGGACCAGTCGCTCACGCCATCGTGGGTTACACTGGACGCTCGTCGCGTTCAGCACAGAGCCAACACCGGGAGGACTGGTCCGTGAACCATGTTAACACAACGCGTTCCGTGGGACTCGATGTCCACAAGGAGACGATCGCCCTGGCTGTCGCCGACGGCAACTTGTCGGCCAAGATCCTGTCCACGATCCCCAACGACCTCGCTACGCTCCTCAAGACCCTCCGTCGCCTGGGACCGCCGGAGACGATCATCTGCTGCTACGAGGCCGGCCCGACCGGCTACGGCCTCTACCGAGAGCTCAAGGCCGCCGGATACACCTGTCATGTCGTCGCCCCTTCGATGGTCCCGATCCAGGCCGGGTGCCGGATCAAGACCGATCGACGCGACGCCGCCAAGCTGGCCCATTACCTCCGCTCGGGAGATCTCACCTTCATCTGGGTCCCCGACAAGACCACCGAGGCCATCCGCGACCTGGAGCGGTCGCGCGACGACGCCAAGTGCGCCGAACGTGTCACACGTCATCATCTCTCCAAGTTTCTGCTGCGTCAGGGGAGGATCTATCAAGGCAAGACGACCTTCAACCCCGCCTACATGGCCTGGGTCGCCAAGCAGGACTTCGATGAGCCGGCGCAACGGCAGGTCCTGGCCGACTACCGTGAGGCGGTCGAACTGGCGGGCGACCGAGTCGCCCGCCTCACGCTCCAGATGAGGCTGGCCGCCGCGGCCTGGGAGAAGTCGCCGCTGGTCGTGGCCTTGCAGGCCCTGCGGGGGATCGAGATGGTCAGCGCCGTGACGCTGGTCGCCGAGATCGGCGACTTCCGCCGCTTCGCGACGCCGGGCGAGCTGATGGCGTACGTGGGGCTGGTCCCCTCGGAGCACTCCAGCGGCGGCAGCCGCCGCCAGGGGCGGATCACCCGCACGGGCAACGGCCACGTCCGTCGGATCGTCGTGGAGTCGGCCTGGCATTACCGCCGCCAGCCGCGGATGAGCAAGGCGATCCGCCTGCGAAACGACCCGGTCTCGCCGGGTGTGCGTACCATCGCCTGGAAGGCCCAGAAGCGACTGCACGAACGCCTCAATCGCCTCCTGGGTCGAAACAAGCCGGCGTGCCAGGCGGTCGTCGCCGTGGCCCGGGAGTTGGTCGGGTTCATCTGGGCGATCGCCCATGAGGAGGTTCTCCTGGCCGGCTAGGATCGTGAGGCGTCGGATACCGGCACGGGCCCTGAGAGTCCGGCGGCCGGGGGGATAGTCCCGGGAGAGTGTACGGGAGGGGGGATCCTCGAAGCACCCTTGGGCCGGCATCTCGATGCCGACGCCCGCACGTAGAGAGAGGCAGCCCCTGACGGATCGAGTCATGCGTTAACCAACACGCGAATATCAGAATGATCCACCGTCGTAACGATCTCACCTTGGACTGTCCCCCCGGCCGCCGACAGGAGGAGAGCTAGAGAAGATCGATCCCCGCAGGTGATTCGCTCGGGAGACACGATCGAGATGCCGACAGCGACCCGTTACGACGCGGCCGCTGCCAGCGTGTCACCATGGATCCAAAGAAAAGAGCCTTGAGGGAAGAAAAATCCGAAAGCAAATCAGCACTGTGCTCTTGACTGGGTCAACCATATCAGGGTGCTCTGCGAGCACCGATCTCGCGCCCGAAGCCTATCGGTGCTCGCAGAGCACCCTACGATTCGGCTCAGACATGCTGCTGCGGCGGAATCGGGGTGACCTCGCCCCGGGCCAGCTTCGCCTGGTATTCGTTCCAGCTCATCGGCGGCCGGCCCGTGTCCACCTCCTGCATGGTGATGCAGCCCTCGACCGGACAGACCAGGCTACACATGTTGCAGCCGACGCACGTATCCTCCTTGATCGTGAAGACGTTGATCGTGCCGTCTCCGGCCCCGGGAAGCACCTCATACCCACCCGATCGGATCGCCCCGTTGCGCGAGCCCCGCGCCGACAGGTAGTCGGACTGTGTGACCCGATCGAGGCGGATCGATTGGTGACAGCCGTCCTCGCAGGCGATGTAGCAGAGCCCGCAATGGATGCATTTCTCCTGGGCGATCCGGGCGACGACCTTGTAATTCAGGTCGAGGTCTCCCCATGATTTGATCCGGGGCACGGATCGTCCGACGAAGTCGGCGATCGTCCGGTAGCCCTTCTCGCGCATCCAGCCTTCCATGCCGCTCTTGAGGTGCTCGACGATCCGGAATCCATAATGCATGACGGCCGTGCAGACTTGCACCGAGCTGGCCCCGAGCAGGAGGAACTCGATGGCGTCTTGCCAGGCCTGGATGCCGCCGATGCCGCTGATCGGGACCTTGACGTTGGGATCGGCCGCGACGGCGGCGACCATGTTGAGCGCGACGGGCTTGACCGCGGGACCGCAATAGCCGCCGTGGCTGCCGTAACCGCCGACCGCCGGCTTGGGGGCGAGCGTATCCAGATCCACGCCCATGATGGAGTTGATCGTATTGATCAACGAGATCGCGTCGGCACCGCCTTGGACCGCCGCACGGCCGATCGCCGACACCTCGCCGACATTCGGCGTCAGCTTGACCATCACCGGGATCGTCGCGACCTCCTTGACCCATCCGGTGATCATGCAGGTGTAGTCGGGGACCTGGCCGACCGCCGCGCCCATGCCGCGCTCGCTCATGCCATGCGGACAGCCGAAGTTCAGCTCGATGCCGTCGGCGCCGGCGTCCTGCGTCTGCTTGGTGATCTCGTGCCATGCCGCGCGCGTGGATTCGACCATCAGCGAGACGAACAGCGCCCGGTCCGCATACGACTTCTTGACGCTCGCGATCTCCTTGAGGTTGACCGCGAGCGTGCGATCGGTGATCAGTTCGATATTATTGAGTCCCATCACCTTTCGGCCGTCGTAATCGACGGCGCCGTACCGCGACGAGACGTTGACGATCGGCTCGCCCGCGAGCGTCTTCCACACGGCGCCGCCCCAGCCGGCGTCGAACGCGCGACGGACCTGGTATTCCGAGTTCGTCGGCGGCCCGGACGCCAGCCAGAAGGGATTGGGCGCCTTGACCCCGCAGAACTCGATCGACAGGTCGATCATGCCGATGCCCTCATCAAGGCGGCGTGGATGCCCCTCGCCGCCATCTTGCCATCCTGGACCGCATCGACGACCTCGCCCCCGTTCCGGAGGCAATCGCCGCCTGCATAAAGACCGGGAACGCTCGTCGCGCAGGTGGCACGATCGACCAGGATTCGACCTCGCTCGCATCGGAAATCGGGCAGCGAGGCGAGCAGGTCCGCGAGCGGCTCCTGGCCGAGCGCCTTGACGACCATGTCCGCGGTGAGCGTAAACTGCGATCCGGGCAAGGTCCGGACGCGGCCGGACCGCGAACGCGGCTCTTCGAGCTCGGTGCGGAGGAACTCGACGCCCGTCGCCCTGCCGCCCTCGCCGATGATGCGGACTGGCTGGGCGAACCATTCGAAGCGGATGCCGTCCGACCTGGCGAGCGCGTATTCATAAGCGAAGGCGGGGATCAACGCCTCGGACCGCCGGTAGGCGATGGTGATCGTCTCGGCTCCGAGACGACGGGCGGCGGTCGCGACGTCGATCGCCGTGTTGCCGGCGCCGATCACCACCACGTCCCGGCCCACGACGCAATCGGTGAACGGACGGGTGTGCGTCTGGAAGATGAAGTCGAGCGACTCCCAGACGCCCTCCAGGTCTTCGCCGTCGATCGCCAGCGGCGCGGTCCGCCCCAGCCCGATGCCCAGGAAGACCGCATCGAACGTGTCGAGCATCGTCCGGACCTCGTCGCCCGTGACTCGATGGCCGAGCTCGATCGCGATCCCGATCCGACGGATCCGCTCGATCTCGGCCAGCGCGAACTCGGTCGAGATCTTGTAGGCGGCGATGCCGAGCGTATCCAGGCCGCCCGGCACATCCCTCGCTTCGAAGACGATCACGTCGTGCCCGAGCCGTCGCAGTTCGTGGGCGCAGCTCAGCCCGGCCGGCCCCGAGCCGACCACTGCGACCCGCCTGCCCGTCGGCGGGCCCGCCTCGAAGGACCGGACGTCTCGCGCCTCGGCGGCGTCGCAGGCGAACCGCTGGAGCCGGCCGATCTGCACGGGCGCCTTCATCAGCATGTGATCGACACAGGCACCTTCGCACAGGACCTCGGTCGGGCAGGCGCAGGCGCAACTCCCGCCGAAGATGTTGGCGTCGAGGATCGTCATCGCCGCGCCGATCTCGTCGCGATGGAGGATCTGGCGGATGAACCGCGGGACGTCGATGTGCGTCGGGCAGGCCCGCGTGCATGGCGCGTCGAAGCAGAACACGCAACGCGAGGCCTCGACACGCGCCTCATCGCCCCCCATAGGTGGCGTGATTTCGCCGAACTGCGCCGTCAACTCGTCGAGAGAATGCTCTTCACCGGCCCGGAACATGAAGGACTCCCGCATGTCGGAAAGGCGCCGAGTGGCGAGCCGGAGCGGCGCGTTTCCGATCACTCGCCTCTACTCCAATGAGTCGCAGTAGCGGCCCATTTGCCCCAAGAATCCGCGACCCGTCGATACGGCAAACCACGGAAATCGATTCCGAAAGGAGAGATTAGAACACGAAATACACGAAATACACGAAAAATAATTAAGATTGAAGATGCATCGGTGTCAATTTATTACGTCTTATGATTTTAATTTTTCGTGTATTTCGTGTATTTCGTGTTCTAATCTCTTCGATCTTGAGTCCGCGTCGGTCCGGTGTTCGGCGGGACTGTCCGGGCCATGGGCCTTTACCCGGCGGTTTCGTGGACTAATGAAGCGATCCGGCCCGCTCGCGTGGCAGCCAACGGCCCCAGCCGCTCTTGCCGACGAACCGGTAGTCCGAGACGATCTTCCGGCCTCGGCAGAACGTGGTCTCGGCGAAGCCGGCGAGCGACCACCCTTGGTAGGGGTTCCAGTCGGCGTTGGTCTCCATCGTCTCATGGTCCACGACGATCCGTTTCTCGGGGTCGATGATCGCGAGGTCGGCGTCGCTCCCGACGGCGATCACGCCCTTGCGCGGGTAGAGGCCCATGATCCTGGCGGGGTTGGTGCAGCACTTGGCCACGAACTCCGACGGAGTGAGCCGGCCCTCGAGGACGCCGTGGGTGAAGACGATCGGCAAGAGTGTCTCCAGTCCGGGCAATCCCATCGGGATCCGCGTCCAGTCCCCCTCCCACCGCGCCTTCTGCTCCCGGTCGAAGGTGCAGGTATCGGTCGAGACGACCGAGACCACGCCCTCCTTCAGCCCCTTCCAGAGACGTTCCTCGTCCTCCTTCTTCTTGACTTGCGGGCAGCAGGCGAACAGGTGGCCGTCGGGGCGATCGAAGACGCTATCGTCGAGCACCAGGTACTGGGCACACGTCTCGGCGTAGACATCCACTCCGCGTGCGCGGGCGGCCTTGACGAGCTCGGTCCCCTCCGCGGTTGACATGTGGACGATGTAGAGTCGACCGCCGGTCACCTCGGCCCAGGTGATCGCGCGCTGGATCGCCTCGGCCTCGATGTAGTTGGGACGGGTCATCGGGTGCAGCCTCGCCCCATATTCTTTCATCAGCTCGGGCGTGTGGCGACGCGCGATCAGCTCGTCGAGCACCCGGCTCGACTCGGCGTGGACCAGCAGCATCGCCCCGAGTTCGCGGCACTTCTCCAGCGTATTGAAGATCGCGCGGTCGTCCGACTGCCAGCCCTCGGATGCATAGATCATGAATTCCTTGAACGTCGGGCAGCCCATCCCGACGAGCTTCTCCATCTCGGGCCCGTGACGATCCCAGTTCGTGATCGCCATGTGGAAGCAGTAATCGACGCACGCCTTGGGCCTGGCGCGGGCCATCCAGTTGTTGTACGCGTCGAGGAGGCTCTCCTCACCATAGGGTATGGCGAAGTCGATCACCGTCGTCACGCCGCCCCGCGCCGCCGCGCGGGTACCCGTGTTCCAGTCGTCACTGGACACTGTCCCGCAGAAGGGGAGCTCCAGGTGGACGTGGACGTTGACCCCGCCCGGGATGACATACCGTCCCATCGCATCGATGATCTCCGCGCCATCGCGTCGACCCGAGGCCAGCCCCGGGCCGATCGCCGCGATCGTCTCTCCTTTGATCGCGACGTCCGCCCGCGTCTCTCCCTCGGCCCCGATGAGCACACCGTTCGTGATGACAACATCGTAATCCATGGCGATCGGTTCTCGTCAGACCGCGAGCGGGCCCGGCCGCTTTCGAAAAAGTCCCCGAGCATTCTCGATTGATTCTAGATCATGCGGGTATGGGATACAACACGCCCTCCGGCGATCCGGTCCCAGACCGATTCCCTCGGCTCGCCCGGGTCGTCATACTGTCGAGCGTGGACTTTGCTCGGGCGAAATGGACGGCCAGCGAGTCCGAAGGGATCCCCGGAGAATCGAGGCGACATCATGAGCGAACGGATCATCATGCGGACGGGCGAGGCGCTGGTGGAGGGGGCGGAGGACTATCTCTGCGCCGAGCCGGAGGTCGTGATCGGCGAGCTGGACGGCCCGGTCGGCCATGCGCTGGCGAACCTGATTGGCGACCAGGTCAAGGGCCACACCCGCGTCTTCGCGATCCTGGGCAGCGACGTGCAGGTCCGGCCGGCGACGGTGATGGTGAGCAAGGTGACCGTCAAGAACGGCAAGTACACGAATATCTTGATGGGGACCGTCCAGGCGGCGATCGCGCACGGCGTCCTCGACGCGGTCCGCGCCGGCGACATCCCCAGGGACAAGGTCAACGACCTGGGGATCATCTACTCGGTCTGGCTCGACCCGGCCGTCTTGAAGGTCGAGGACCTGGACCACAAGGCTCTCTTCGACGTCCACCGCGAGGCGACGTCCAAGGCCATCGGCAAGGCGATGCGCCACGAGCCGACGATCGACTGGCTGCTGGAGAATCAGGACAAGGTCCAGCACTACTTCCACGAGCTGGGGCTCAAGGGAGAGCTGTAATTGTCTTGTCGGTAGAAAAGGACGCCGGGGTGTCCATGGCTAATCATGCCCCTCATGCCGCCTATTGGCCTCCATCGGGCAAGGTGGTAAGATGCGCCGAGAAATCGGAAGTACGAGACAACTGAAGCGGAGGTATGCGCATGCCGGTCGTCACGAAGGCCGAAGCGGTCAATAGGCTCGTCGAGGCCATCGAACGAGCACCCTCCGACGACCTCGCGGAAATCTATACCGAGCTGTTCCCTGATCGCGAGGCCCCGGACGCGACCGGGGCCGCCCTCGGGCCCCTGGCCCGTGGAGTCGTCGACCACATCCGCCGGGGGATCGAAACGGAGGAGATCGTCGACCTCTGGAACGTCGTGTTCCCCGCGGATCGCAATGTCTGGTTCGATGAGGAGGATATGGTCATCCGCTATAACGAGCCGGAACTCCGTTACGCGGAGTGAATACGCGTCTGCCAGCGATCCCCACGACGGAAACATGACGTGCCGGCCACTGCCATCCAGCACTTTCAGGAAGATGTCGCACGAGCCAAGGCCCTCGTCGCGCACGCGGACTCGCTCCCGCGGGGAACAGCCTCTGAGAAAATGCTCTGCTCCGACCTCCTGCGCAGTGCCTGGATGTTCGCCGTCGGCGCCCTGGATGCGTATTTCTGCGATGCCTATACGGATCTGATCGCCGCGGCCGTCAGCTCGAAGAGTCGCCAGCCCACGATCAACCTGCCCGATTTCTTCTATGAGATCAAGTTCCCCATCCGGGCCATCCTGGAAGATTATACCAATCCGAACTGGCGCTGGCGAATGGCCGCCCGCAAGATGATGGAGAGGGAGAACGTCCTGAGCCTGTCGACTGTCCAGACGCTCTTCAACAAGTTCTTTCGGGAGAATCAACGGTTCTTCAGCGGTCTGCTCGACAACTGGATCACCCACTCGGATGCGAAGAAGCGCCTCTTCGGTGTGACCCGAACGGGCTACATGGCGATGGCTCCCGCGGAAAAGAACGAAGCGAGGAAGCTGGCGAACCAGCAATTGCAGGGTCGATTCCGAGATATCTTCCAGCGTCGACACGACTGCATCCATAACTGCGACCGGCCGAGGATATCGCCTCAACCCCTGGACAAGGGCGGCACTGTGCTCAAAGTGATTCAGGACGTCGAGTTCCTCGTCTACCGTTGCGATGAACACATCAACGCCGAATTCCGCGGATTCCTCTCAGACATCGGCTGCAATGCAACGACCATCAGCCAGGCTGGCTATTAGCGAGATTCTCCCAAAATCGGCTCCTGACCCCTTTGATCGCTCCTGACCCCTTTGATCGCTCAAAATCGGCTCCTGACCCCTTTGATCGCTTGACCCCTTTGATCGCTTCCTTCTTCTGGCCGGAGCGGGAAGTCGCGTGATCCGTATGATCGAAGTCCCACCTTGTGATTCAGGGACTTAATCCGACCACCATTTGTTCCCCTTGATCCGACGAGCTGCACTCAAGGCTTCGTATAGCCGCTGGATTTCGAGAGCTACATCGTCTGGAACACTCTCATTCATCAGATGCGTGACAATGGCATCTTGATCGGCAGATTCGCCAACATCCAACAGCCATTGAAACATCTCAATAGCCTTGCGGCGGTCGCTTGTATTAGACAAGCCTGTCTTGACGTTGATCTCGTCCTTCAGCGCTTCCAACGCCTTCTTGAATGTAGGAGTCATGATTTTTCCCTCTTGCGGTGTGGAGGTATCGGACGCCAAGTCAATGGCTACTGGGAATTAGCGCCATCCTCCCAAGGCCCCCAAGGTATCTTAACGTCGGGCGCGAAGCCAGCGGCTCGACGGAGCTGGAGATTCTCAAGTTCCAGTCGTGCGAGGTATGCGCGTAACTCGGCCTCGTGTTCGGCTCGGCGGTCAGCCGGGATGGGCTTTCCGATTGCCATAATATCCGGCGGCTGCGCCGCCTCCTGCGCCGGGGGCATTCCAAGAAGTCGCCGCAGGCGCGCGTTTTCGTACCTCAACTCGACGAGGCGGTGATAAGGAAAGATAGCCGGCTTCGAAGGCCCCCAGATCGCATGCTTGATCAAGCCGTAGACCACAGCGAATGCAATGATCTTAAGAACATAGATCACCCTGCGCCGCGTCTTCCCATCGGTCCGTCCATCACCCATGATCCACCCCGGGATTCCTTCGACATCTTTTGGAACTCCGGCGTCCCCGCTTGCGATCTCCAAAGTAAGTTTGTGTGAATGCGTCTGTCAAGGCTCTGCCGCTAGAACCGGCGTAATCCGCGGATCGCATTCACCGAATAAGCAATTAGCTCCACATGGAATCCGCACGCTAAACCCTGGAAATCGTGGAAAACATAGAGCACACAAGAAATACAGAATGACATAAGTCGCCAAACTGAAACAGATTGCGGAAAATCGCCCCCCCCTCGCTTCCGGTGATGGCGACCAAGGTGACCGTCAAGAACGGCAAGTACACGAATATCTTGATGGGGACCGTCCAGGCGGCGATCGCGCACGGCGTCCTCGACGCGGTCCGCGCCGGCGACATCCCCAGGGACAAGGTCAACGACCTGGGGATCATCTACTCGGTCTGGCTCGACCCGGCCGTCTTGAAGGTCGAGGACCTGGACCACAAGGCTCTCTTCGACGTCCACCGCGAGGCGACGTCCAAGGCCATCGGCAAGGCGATGCGCCACGAGCCGACGATCGACTGGCTGCTGGAGAATCAGGACAAGGTCCAGCACTACTTCCACGAGCTGGGGCTCAAGGGAGAGTTGTGAGGTATCCCCGGCGCCTCAGGGTCGCCTTCTCGCTCGGGTCGAGCGATGGAGAGATCGGAGGGCGCCGGGGATCGGGAGCTCCGGGATTCGCTGGCGTCATCTCGTCAATGGCCATCGGCCTTCGCCGCGACGGCCTTGCGATACCGATCCAGGCTGTCCTTGTATGACTTGAGGGCCGGGTGAGAGGGATCCTTGACCTCCGCTTCCACGAGCTTGAGGGCCTTCTCCTCCATCGTCACGGCCTTTTCCGGATCCCCCATGCAATAGAGGGCCTGGGCGAGCGTGTCGAGGTACGCCGCGTTCGATTCCTTGGAGAGTTCGACGGCGCGTCGGGCCGCACGCAATGCGAGCCGGGCGACGCGGGAATCGGGCTTCTTCTGGAGCCGCGGGTTGATCACGCTCCAGAAATCGTTGTTCAGGGCGCCGGGCTTGTCCTGGTTGGCCTCCAGCAGCTTCTCTCCGAGCGCCAGGCCCGCTTCGGTGTCGCCGCCGTTGCACAGGGCTGCGAACTTGAGCGAAGCGAACTCCTCGGCCAGCTCCGGGTCGCCGGAAGTGGCCTCCTCGAGGGCGGCGAGGGTGCCCTTGTAGTCCTTGGAACGATAAACGGCGAAGAGCTTCTCGCGGACCGACGAAGCTTTCCGCTCCCTGGCCTTCTCCGCGAGTCGAGTCTTGGCGAGGGCGCCGGGGTCCCAGTCACCGGCCACGATCTTGGCCAGGGGCTCGTCGAGCTTCAACGGGTGGCCGATCCAGGCGATCTTCCCGTCGTGGATGACGAAGGCCGTCGGGATGCCGTTCTCCTCGGCCGCTTTCATCCAGGTCTTCGCCATCGCGCCGTCGTTGGGATCACCCGTCGAGGGGACGTCGTCGAGCGCGACGCTGTAGTCCATCTTGTCGCCCATCTCCTCGAGGAACGGTTTGACCAGCTTGGTATCCCGCTCCCAGACATCGACGCCGACGAACCGGACGCCCTTGTCCTTGTAACGGTGGGCCAGCTCGGTCAGGTGAGGAATGCTGGCGCGGCAAGGCCCGCACCAGGTAGCCCAGAATTCGACGACGTAGGTCCGGCCGGGCTCGAACCGCTCGACCTTCTCCCCCTTGACCCAGCCCGAGACCGCCAACGGCGGCGCGGTGGCGCCGATGTTCAGGATCTCATCAGCCCTCGCGCCGGGCGAGGTCAGGCACGCGGCGATTGTCGCGAAGACGCTCAGGGTCCAACGCATAGCAAGCCTCCCGATCCGCAATGGTCAACGGACTGCCTCGGAACGATCCGAAGCCGCCCTATCCGACGGGTGTCATACCGCTACCGCAACTGTAGCGATGTGGGCGGTTCGCAGCAACGGGGTAAGGCCGCCGTCGCGCGTTGCGACTCGGGAGACGCGGGCGCGGTGCCGGAGGGTGACGAAGTGACCGCTCTCCAGTCCGGCCCTCATGAGCCTCGACTCGAAAGAGAATTGTGAATTGATTTGGATGCCGGCCTGGCACGCGATCTGCTAGAGAACGTTGATCGGAAGTGGGTCACTCGTTATCTGTTCCCGTCGTTGAATTGCGGAGGAAGCCATGCCCAAGGGCGATAAATCCAAGTACACCGACAAGCAGAAGCGCAAGGCCGAGCACATCGCCGAGGGTTACGAGGATCGCGGGGTCCCCGAGTCCGAGGCCGAGCGGCGGGCCTGGGCCACGGTGAACAAGGAGTCGGGCGGCGGCAACAAGTCCGGCAGCGGCCGGGGCAAGCCCGACACCAAGGTCTCCAGCGAGAAGGGGGGTAAGAAGGGCGGGGCCGCCTCGGCGTCCCGGACCCCCGAAGAGCGCTCCGCCTCGGCGAAGAAGGCCGCCGAGACCCGCAAGCGGAACCGCGCGGCCAAGGCCCATTAAATCGGATGCCGCATCGATCAGAGAGCGGCCGGCCCCGGGGCCCGCAGCAACGTCTTCGTCTTTCCATGCGAGCCTCGGGGTTCAGAAAAGGATGGTAGGAGCGTCTATTGCCCGGATGCGATAGGTCTCCAACCATCAAGTCAGAGAAAGCGATCGATCGCCGCACGAAGGAGTTTCAAGAAGGTTCGACCGCCAGGAGCGATGCGGAGGCGAGCCACGGTGGAGCTCCAATCCAATGGCGAATGGACGTCACCATTCCCATCTTCCCAAGGATACTCGCAATTATCGGGACGTCGGCCAGCACGATCTACCGCGGGGTTCAATAATTCGATCTCGTTCGCCAGATGTCGCACGTCTCTCAAGAGTTGGTGCATACCCTTGAGATCCCGCTTCAAGTAGACCACCTGCTGCCGGATGATACCCGGCAGTGGATTCGCCACGAAAGCATGACTTGTCTGGACGGCTGATGGCGATGTCCCCTGCTCGATGAGGTACGCTTTGCAAAGCTTCTCGCAGGCCATCTGGAGGAACATCAGTCGGTGACATTCCGCAGCGATGGCTTCCGGGTGTTGTTCATAATACTCCCAAGCCTTGAAGTCGGCGTCCGCCTGACGTGCGTAGCCTTTGGCCCAATCCGCGGGGTGGCTCATCGATTGGCCCCGACCAACGGCCTGGGGATCAGATCGCCGACTTTCCACTCGTTCGGAAGTTTCAGTTCATGGGATTGGACCTGTTGATACTCCTCCGGGGTGATTTCCACAATCACCGAAGGATAATGAAAACCCGCGCTCGGCAGCGGTCCGAAGTGAAGGGGCAGGATACCCGAGGGTATCGTGGACTCATTCACTTCCAGCAGCTTAATCGGTTCCGAGGGATTGATCTCCGCCTCAGGTGTCCCGACTAGCCGGAAAATGTGGGTCATGCCTTCCTCGACTTCGTAGTGCTTGTGCGCCAATTCCATCATTTCTTCTTCCTTGGTCGGCATGATCTCCCCTCTCGTTATGGACTGTCGTCGATCGGAATCCACCGTCCGTCAGTCTAGATCGCCACGGCGCTCTCTGGCAACGTCTTGGAGTCTTGAGGGGCTGAGCACCGCAACGATCGCTACGTGTATGCCTCACGTCGTGGGCAGCCTGATCGACTGGCCTTCTCGGTTGGACCGGTAGATGGCCTGGAAGAGTTCCACGACACGACGGCCGTCTTCGCCGGTCACCAGGGGCGGGCGATCCTCGATGATGGCACGGAGGAAGTCTCGGATTTGCAGCATGTGGTAATAGCTCACGGCGTCAACGGTCGCAAACCGGGCACGATCCTCGGCCTGGAAGATCGCGAGCCGGTCTTCCTCGCCTGGGATGGTCCAGAGGTCATTGAGCGGAGGCTCGGAGATCCCCGACATCCCGGCGATGAAGGTCGCGCCTCGGTCGGTCTCGACGCCGACCGAGGCGCCGCTGGACCCGTGAATGTGCACCTTGGTATAAATCCCCGGCTTCTGCGCCAGGCTGCTGACGATCGAGCCGAGTCCGCCGCCGCGGAATCGGAGGATCGCCACGGCGCTGTCCTCGACTTCGACTGAAGGATGGTTCAGGTTCGCCCAGTAGCCGCCGACCTCGGCAACCTCGTCGTCCATCAGCCAGCCGAGCAGGTCGAGCATGTGCGGCGACTGGTTGACGAGCACGCCGCCGCCCTCGGTGTCCCAACGCCCGCGCCAGGGGTCCGACCGATAATAGGACGGGTCGCGCCAGCTATACATGACGAACGTGCCCAGCACCGGCCGCCCGATCTTGCCGGCGTCGATCGCTGACTTCATCCGGAGGACCGGCTCGTACCATCGCCGCTGGCTGATCACCCCCAGCTTGACCCTGTGCCGGCGCACGCGGCGATCATGGCGTCGCAGTCTCCCAGCGCGGCGGCCAGCGGCTTCTCGACCAGGACGTGGACGCCGGCCTCCGCCGCCTGGATCGCCGGCTCGGCGTGGAGCGGGTGCGGCGTCCCTATGCAGATCGCCTGGGCACCGGATTCGCGCAGCATCGTCGGGACGTCGCTGAACGGCCGCCCGCCGTATTGCGCCGCAAATGCCGACGCTCGCGCCCCGTCGACGTCGCAGACGCCCACCAGCTCCGACTCCGCCAGGGAGCCGAGCGCCTGCGCGTGGATCTGACCGACTTTGCCGCAGCCCACCAGCGCGGTCCGCACGCGATCCATACCTGGCCTCAATCGGGGAAATAACGCGCGGCCATGCGCCGCAGGAACGCCAGCGACTCGGCCATCTCGTCCATCCCGTTCATGCCGTCCTCGATGCTGATCCAACCGCGATAGCGATGCTCGGCCAGGATGCCGAAGATTGCATCGTAGTCATTGAGCCCCTTGCCGGTGACGCCGTGGCGGAGGTTGGGCGAGTAGCCCAGCGTGCCGTCGGTCTGGCGGAGGTCGTCGAGCGTTGCGCCTTCGGCCAGATACCGGTCGCTGGCGTGCATGCTGACGACCCTGTCGGCCACGGCGCGGAGGAGCGCGATCGGATCGTCGCCCGCGACGATCGCGTTCGACGGGTCATATTGCACGCCGAAATGGTCGCGATCGGGGATCGCGGCGACCACCTCGAGGAACAAGTCCAACTTCTGCGCAAACTCGGGATAGGTCCAGAAGCCATCCTTGTAGTGGTTCTCGAGGCCGAGGACGACATCAAGTTCGCGGGCGACGGGCAAGACCCGGTTGATCCCCTCGATGACCCATTCCACCCCCTGGCCGCGACTGACTTCGGGATAGCGCTGACCGGAGAGCACCCGGCAGACCGTCCGCGGCCCGCCCAGGCGAAACGCCGCGGCGATCAGCTCGGCCTCGCGATCGGCGGCCCGCTTCCGGGCATCCGGGTCGGGATTGGTGAAATCGGGCGAGCAGCAGAGCATCGGCATGGCGAAGCCCGCCGCGTGGATGGCTTCGCCCACCCGGTCCAGGTAATCGGGCTCGAGGCTGTCGAAGAACCCGTCGTACATCTCCAGGCCGTCGGCGTCGAGCGAGCGGGCCATCGCGATCCAGTCGAAGACCGACATGGTCCGGTCGCCGGCAATCCGGTCGATGTAGCACTTGGGGAAGGCCGCGATCTTCAAGGGCATGCCGGGACATCCTACGGCGGAACGGGTCGGGAATGATTTCCAGGTCACGTATTCTACCAGGTTCAGCCCCGACCAGCATCGGCTCCCTCGGCCGATCCAAGGGCGCTCGGGATCCCAGCCGAGGATTTTTCCCCACGGCCTTGCCAGTCGCCATCGTGGCGTTTCGCCATCGAGCCGATTATCATCACCACCGGCAGCACGGTTTTTGGGATTTTTCCGGAGAGACCTGTCACCTTCTCGCCTCGTTTCGCAGAACCCGAAGTAGGGAGGACGCGATGAAGGCGACGCAGCAGCCCGACACCGAAGAATTGATCCAGCGAGCCGGCACGGGCGACAGAGAGGCCCGGCAGCAATTGCTCGAACGGCATCGAGGCCGGCTGCGGCAGATGGTCGCACTCCGCATCGACCGCCGGATGGCGGCCCGAGTCGATCCCTCGGACGTGGTGCAGGAGGCGCTGGCCGATGCCGCGCACAGCCTGTCGGACTACCTGAAGACCCGGCCGTTGCCCTTCTACCCGTGGCTGCGTCACTTCGCCTGGGAGCGATTGATCCAGCTCCATCGCCACCACCTCCAGACCCGGCGCCGGAGCGTGTCGCGTGAGCAGCTCCGGATCGGGGACGTCGCCGACGAATCGGCGTCGCTCCTGGCCGAGCGGCTGGCCCACCCGGGTAGCAGCCCCAGTGCCCGCCTACTCGCGGCCGAGCTGCGGGATCGGGTACGGTCCGCGCTGGATGCGCTCGAGCCGCGCGACCGCGAAGTCCTGGTGCTGCGCTACCTGGAGCAACTCACGAGCAAGGACATCGCCGCGGTCCTGGGCATCAGCGAACCGGCGGTGAAGACGCGGCATCGCCGGGCCCTGGAGCGACTGCGCGTCATTCTCGACGAATCACCCGAATGAATCGAACCGAACCGAGAGGAGAGGAGCAACGACGATGTCCCGCTCCGACCACGATCCTGCGATGACCAATGGATATTCGGGCCTCCTCGACGACGTGATCGAGGAGGTGGCCAACCGGCTCCAGGCGGGCGACGCGGTCGACTATGAGGCGATCCTGGCGCAGTATCCCGAGCATGCCGAATCGCTGCTGCGACTGCTCCCGGCAATCGCGGTGATGGCCGATTTCGGGGTCTCTGCCAGCAGGCTGGCGGCGTTGGGCGTCTCTCCCGGATTGAGTCCCCTCGCGGGCGAGCTGGGCGTCCTGGGCGACTTCCGCATCCTCCGCGAAGTCGGCCGAGGCGGCATGGGAATCGTCTACGAGGCCGAGCAGATGTCGTTGGGCCGTCGGGTGGCTCTGAAAGTCTTGCCGTTCGCGGCGGCGATGGATCCGACCCAGCTCCGCCGGTTCAAGACCGAGGCCCAAGCCGCGGCGCAGTTGCACCATACCAACATCGTCCCGGTCTTCTGGGTCGGCTGCGAGAACGGCGTGCATTATTTCGCCATGCAGTTCATCGAAGGTCGCACCCTGGCCGACATCATCCGCGAACTCCGGCGGCTCGAGGGGACGGAGAAGATTCGAGAGGGGAGCGCCGGGCGAGGGTCTCTAAACACCGGCCCGACCGAGTGTCTCTTGCTGGAGTCCCGCCTTCCTGCGGAATCCGGACCGGCTGAAGCGGGGACTCCAACTCCCGGTGAGCAAAGATCCCCCGCTTCCGTCAACACCTCGCCCCCGGACGCGTCATCCCGGCCCATCGAACGTGTCACGACATCACCATCGAGCCCCTCGACCAGGAACCGAGCTTACTTCCGCAACGTGGCCCGGCTTGGTGTCGAGGCGGCCGAGGCGCTGGAGCACGCGCACCAGGAAGGGATCATCCACCGCGACATCAAGCCGGCGAACTTGATGGTCGACGCCAAGGGCAGCCTCTGGGTCACCGACTTCGGCCTGGCCCGGCTCCAGAGCGACAGCGGCCTGACGGTTTCCGGCGACCTGATCGGGACGTTGCGGTACATGAGCCCGGAGCAGGCCTCGGGTAAGCGGGTCATGATCGATGCGCGTACCGACATCTATTCTCTCGGCGCGACCCTCTACGAGCTCTTGACCTTGCAATCCGTATTCGAGAGTCGAGACCGCCAGGAGTTGCTTCGCCAGATCGCTGATGAGGATCCGCGAACGCCCCGCAAGCTCAACGGCTCGATCCCTCGTGAGCTGGAAACGATCATCCTCAAGGCGATGACGAAGGAGCCGACCGGGCGCTATCAAACGGCGAAGGAGCTGGCCGACGACCTCCGGCGGTTCCTGGAGCACCGGCCGATCCTGGCGAAGCGACCGAACTTTGTGGAGCGCACGACGAAATGGGCGCAGCGGCATCGCGGGGTCGTGGCTTCGGCGGCCATCATGATCGTGTTGACGATCGTCGGCCTCGCGATCAGCACCGTGCTGATCGAGCAGCAGCGCCGACGGGCCATCGCGAACCTGGATCGGGCCAACGAGCAACGCGACCTCGCCAATGCGCGGTCGCGCGAGCTCGACGCCACCTACACCGCCCGGGAGCGGCAGCTTTACATCAGTCTGGTCAATAGGGCTTATGCCGAGTGGTCCCTGAACAATGTGGCCTTCGCCGGAGAGCTACTCGACCAGTGCCCGCCCAATCGCCGCGGCTGGGAATGGTATCATTGCCTGCGACTCTGCCACCTCGAACGACTGACTTTGAACTCTGGCGGTCTCCCGATCAATAGCCTGGCATTCGGCCCCGACGGCCGCTGGCTGATCACCGCGGCCGTGGCCCCGACCGAGGATGGAGTCGTAGGGGTTGGCCGATGGACGATCTGGGACACCGAGACGGGCGGTGTGATCGAGAGCCGGCAGGGGGTCGGCGTTCGCGTGGTCGCCGTGGACCCATCCGGGACCATGGCCGCGGTAGGCTCGAGCGAGGGCGGGCGCATTCCCGCCGTGATCAACCTCTGGAGGACGACACCGGGATGGCCGCCGCGGATGGGGAGTGAGCCCGCCGCCGTCATGCGGACCCACCACCCCGCCGTCGATGACATCGCGTTCAGTCCCGACGGCCGACAGCTCGCCTCCCTGTCGTTGTATGCGTCCTTCACATTCCTCGAGGTATGGGACGTCCCGTCCGGCCGGCTCGCGGGCTCCGTCAACCTCTCGGACAACCATACGAAAGCCGTCGCCTTCCGACCCGATGGGAAGCAACTGGCCGTCGCGTTCACCGATGGCATCGTCAAACTCTTCGATGCGACCACACTGCTCGAGACGGCGATTCTCCGGGGACACAATCGGGATGTCAACGACGTCGCCTACGGCCCGGACGGCCGTTACATTGCCACATGCGGATTAGATAAAACCGTGCGGCTCTGGGATGTGGCCTCGGGCAGGCCGGTCGATGTCCTGCGCGGACACGAGTCATTCGTCCGCGCGGTCGCCTTCCACCCCGATGGCACCCGGATCGCTTCCGCCGCGGAAGACAATACGGTCCGGCTCTGGGATCGAGGGTCCGGCGACGAGATCGGCCTGCTGCGCGGGCACAGCCGCTTCGTCAGCGGGGTCGCGTTCAGCCCGGACGGTCGGCGGCTGGCCTCGGCGAGCGAGGATGGGACCGTGAAAATCTGGGACGATCTGGCGGTCGGACCCTCGCGGCGCTCCCCCATGCCAATTGGGTTCCGTTCGTGGCGTTCCTCCCGGATAGTTCCACGATCGCCTCGGGATCCTGGGACGGCAGCGTCACGGTCTGGGACGCCGAGGGTAGTCGGAGGATCCACTCTTACCCCTGCCATCCCGGACGGATCCTCAGCATGGCGATGCGTGGCGATGGCAAGGTCCTCGCCGAGACGGACGAGCGGGGCCGCATCTCGCTTCGGGAGATCGCGACCGGCCGATTGCTCAGGACCCTGGCCGGCCATCAAAGATATTGTTTCGGGATCGCCTTCCGGCCGGACGGCCGCCAGATTGCATCCACGGGCCTGGATGGGACCCTCCGATTCTGGGACGTCGAAACGGGAGCGTCTTCCGTGCTCTTCGGCGGAAACGCGGTGGTCCAATCCGTCGCTGTTTGCTATCGTCCTGACGGGCGAGAGGTCGCCGCGGCCTTCACGGATGGCACGGTGAGGATCCTCGACCTCGCTGCCGGTCGCGAGCGATTTCGGCTCGATTGCCCCATCCCCCGAGACTCGGGTTCCACGATGGCGGGGATGCTGACCTACGATCCCTCGGGCCGTTGGCTCGCGGCCTGTTCCAATCCCGCCGACCGCGAGCCCGGCGAGGTCCGGGTGTTCGATGCGGACACGGGCCGACGCATCTTCAACCTGAGAAACCACAGGTCCAATGTCACGGCCGTCGCCTTCAGCCCCGACGGCCGTCGCATCGCCTCGGCGAGCCTCGACCGGACGGTCAAGCTCTGGGAGACGGAGACCGGCCAGGAAGTCTTCACGCTCCGCGGCCATTCCGGCGGCGTGATCAGCGTGGCCTTCTCGCCCGATGGCCACCACCTCGCCACGGGGAGCATCGACAAGACGGTCCTGGTGTGGGACACGATGCCGAGACTCGATCGATTGAATGACCCCGACCGACACGAAGGAGGACAACCGACCGCAAGGAACGAGACACGGAACGCCGGGCTCGCTGCCGAGCCCAGCCCTTGAAACCCAGAGCCGGCACCATGGTCCTGAAGGTGCTAGGCCGCTGCCAAATTGAAAGTGTTCTGCCCCTACTATGCAACAGGCGCCCGGCCCGCGCGCGCCCTCAGTAGCGAGGGGGAGCGGAATGTGGGGTCGAAAACCGGACTACGCCAATTCTCGACGCAGTCTGGGAAAATTGGATGGGACGCTCTTCTCCAAATTACGCAGACTGCTTAATGATTTGGGATGTTCCATTTTCCACAATTTTCCACGACCCTGAAACCGAAGACCGCCTGAAGGCGGAACTCCAACGAAGCGTCATGACCGGGAAGTGATACCCGACCGATTCCCTCGTACTCGCCTGCCAGGCAACATCATTCACACCCTTGCTACGGAGATCTCGTCATGAATATAAGACGATCGACTGCGATCACGGCTGCTCTGGTTCTCGCGACCCTCACCAGTCGGGCCGATGCGGCTTTCATAATCACAATCAATCAGGTCGGCAGCAATGTCGTGGCCACGGGACGAGGGACGATCGACATTACAGACTTCACCCTGGGAGCATCCGGTCAATACCCGGCGTTCATCGAGCCGTGGTATCCCCAATTTGCTCTCGGGACATTCACGGACGCGGTTTACTTCCTGTTTTCCGGGTACGTTGGCCCAGCTTTCAACACGGTCGGCCCAGGCGGTATTACTTACGCGTCAAGCAGCTCTGGCGATTACGTGGGGGTCGGCCTTGGCGAGCTCCTTTTGCCATCCGGGTACGTCTCCGGCACACCCCTCTCGAACACCACCATGTGGGACAACGCCACATTCGCCTCATTGGGACTGACGCCAGGCTCCTACATCTGGAGCTTCGGCAGTGGTCCCGATTCCGACAGCATCACCATGATCATCGGATCCTCGGTCCCCGAGCCGACGACGCTCGTGATGTCCGCCATCGCCGTCGCCTGCGGGCTGATCGGGCGCTGACGGGGGCGCCCTTAACCCCAATACCGTTGAAATAGTCATACGCGCGGAAAAGGGGACGGAGGGAATTATTGACGGAAAAGGGTGGGACGCGGAAAAGAGGCGTCCCCTTTTCCGTGCCGTGTGAAATTTTCGGGTTAGGCTTGATCACTTCAAGGAGCAAACATCCATGATCAGTAACCGCTTCAAGTGTCTTCGTGTTCGTGCTTCTCGGCCTTGTGCTGACCAGGGCCGATCGGGCCGGCGCCGAGATCATCACCTACACCGCATCGTTCACGGGGATCGCCGACCTCGGGTCTGATCCTTATACGGATCACTACATCCCTAGTACGCAAATCATGTTCTCGGGTTACGCGGACACCGCGAACGTCCAGTTCCTCGGGGGGGGGATTCGAGAGCGTCGCTCTGGTGTCACCCCAGATCACGGTCGTGGGCATCGGCACACTCATTTCCGGTGGACCCGTTCAGATGGTTCTCGATCGGAACATACCCGGCCAATATCTCACGTTCGGGGGCCTGCTCGAAATCCAAAGCCAATTCTTCCATACCTACAGCCTCGTCGATGTCGCTGGTCCGCTATCGGCCTATGGTGGTCCCGGAGGACATTTCGCCACAACCTCGGGGCTTTTCTCATACTCTGTCGATAGCGCGGTGAACTTCACGGCCTCCGCCGTGCCCGAGCCGTCGAGCCTCGTGCTCCTGACGCTGGGGTTCGGCGTGGTTCTTTCAACGACTCGTGCCGCAAGACGACGTTGGCCGGGCCGCTGATTGAACGAGACCTCGGCGACCCGCCAAGACCGCCCTGCATCGAATCGGATCGCGGAAAAGGGGACGCCGAGGAAATGGGGACGGAGGGGAATTTAGATGCCGTTGGGGCGATCTCATCCTCTCCCAACCCCTTGCTCATCGGCACACGTGACGCGCAAGACGGCCGCGACTTCGCCGTCGACGGGCGTATGGACGAGATCGCCATCTGGAATCGCACGCTCACCACGAGCGAGGTCTCGAGTCTCTGGAACAACGGAGATGGGTTGCTCATTAGCAGCGTCCCCGAACCCTCCGGCCTCGTGCTCGCTGGCCTCGGCATGATCGTCAGCGTTTGCTATTGGCGAATTCAAGAACTGAGGAATCGCCGCGATCCTTTATTGAGATCTATCCACGCTCGGTTTGCACCTAGATCGACTCGGATGCCATTCCTACGTAACTGAAGCGTCAGCGCGGGTTTCCGTAGGCGATCGCCTCGCTGACGCTTCAGGTTGGCCTCGGGTGTGCGCAATTGGAGCCGTTAAGTGCATTAGGAATTTGGCTGGAGCGCCGCGGTCTTCGACCCTTGGGCGGCCTCGTTCCCTCGCTTCACCCCACCAGGCTTGAGGACGACCTTGATGCACTCGTCCTGCTTGTCGCGGAAGGTGTAGTAAGCCTTCGGGGCTTCGTCCAGGGGTAGGCGATGGGTGATGATGAACGTGGGGTCGAGCTCGCCCTTCTCGATCCGGTCCATCAGCGGTTTCATGTAGCGCTGCATGTGGGTCTGGCCCATCTTCAGGGTCAGGCCCTTGGCGAAGGCCATCCCCATGGGGAACTTGTCGAGCAGTCCGCCGTAGACGCCCGGGATCGACACCGTGCCCCCCTTCCGGCACGCCTGGATGGCACGTCGCAGCGCGTGTGGTCGGTCGGTCTCCATCATCAGCTTGGTCTTGGCCAGGTCGTACCAGGCGTCGAGGGTCATCCCGTGCGCCTCCATTCCCACGGCGTCGATGCACGAGTCGGGACCCCGGCCGCCGGTCATCTCCTTGAGGGCCTCGAGGACGTCGACCTCCGCGTAGTTGATCGTCTCCGCCTTCGCCTTCGTGCGGGCGAGGTTGAGTCGCTCGGGGATGCGGTCGATGGCGATCACCTTCTCGGCGCCCAGCAGGTAGGCGCTGGCGATGGCGAACTGGCCGACCGGCCCGCAGCCGAACACCGCCACGATGTCGCCCGGCTGGATGTTGCAGTTCTCCGCCGCCATGTAGCCAGTGGGGAGGATGTCCGAGAGGAACAAGACCTGCTCATCCTTGAGATGATCGGGGACCTTGAGCGGGCCGACGTCCGCGTAGGGGACGCGGGCGTACTCCGCTTGGCCGCCGGCATAGCCGCCGTAGATGTGCGAATAGCCGAAGATCCCCGACGTCGAGAAGCCGTTCATGGTCTCGGCGATCCTGGCGCTGGGGTTCGAGTTGTCGCAGAGCGACCAGAGTTGCTTATTGCAGAAGAAGCAGCGGCCGCAGGCGATCGTGAAGGGGACGACCACCCGGTCGCCGACCTTGAGGTTCTTCACCTCGGGGCCCTTCTCGACGACCTCGCCCATGAACTCGTGGCCCATGATGTCGCCGGGCTCCATCGCCGGGATGAAGCCGTCCAGGAGGTGCAGGTCGGAGCCGCAGATCGCCGTGGACGTGATCTTGATGACGGCGTCGCGGGGGTTGAGGATCTTCGGGTCGGGGACGGTCTCCACGCCGACCCGGTTCGGTCCCTGCCAGCACAAGGCGCGCATGATGCGATCTCCCTCGGGGTATTTCGTGCGTATCGTTCTCGGCGGAGGATCAACGGCCCTTGGGCTGCCCGTTAACCGTGGCGATCTCGCCGGCCTCCATCATCTGCTTGAAGCGGAGCAGGTCGTCTTCCATCTGGATCCTCGGCTCTTCGCCGAAGAGCCAGGCGATCGCCGCGCCGAGCCGGCCGCCTGGCGGCTCGTAATTCAACTCGACATGGACCTCGGTGCCCCGATCCGCGGGCGCCTTGCGGAACCGGACGGTCCCGGCATGGTCGATCTGCGAGCCGTCGAGCGACCGCCAGGCGATCAGTTCATCGGGCTTCTCGTTGAAGATCTCGGCGTCCCATTCCACCGTCCGGCCCATCGGCCCGCTGGCCACCCAGTGCGAGTGCTTGGCGTCCTTCACTTCGACCTTCTCGAGGTGTTGCATGAACTTGGGGAAGTTGGTGAAATCGCGCCAGTATCGGTAGACCTCGTCGATGGGTCGGCCCACCGTGACGCTCTTCTTGATGAGGATCCCGCGATGGACGTCACCGAGCCCCTTGAAGCCCACCCGGCGGCGGTCGGCCGTGCTGACGCCGAGCCGATGATAGAGCTCGCAGCGTCCCGTCGCGGCGCGGAACAGCAGGCCGCCGCCGAGGCCCGCCAGCACGAGGCCGCCGAGCGACCCCTTCTTCAACCCGTGGGTCAGCAGCGCCACGCCGGCCGCCCCGGAGACCCATCGCTCCGCCTCGCCGACGTTGCTCGCCGGATGGCCCCCGGCTCGGCCCGCCGCCAACGCCTTCTCCACATTAGAATGCTTGCTCTTTGATAAAAGATCCGATTGCAATGTCGTCATGATCCGTCCTCTTGGTGTTCCTGATAGGATGGTTCCCTCCGGCTCCTTCGACCCGGATTTCCATTCGGTCCGACTTCGAGATGCATTCAGCTCCGCAAACCCCATGCCTTGGCCCATCGGGATAACAGCCGCCAGGTGCCGCGCGTCCGCGACGTCTGGCATGGCCTTTGCACCGGTGGGGTAGCAATGGTTGGGCTTCCAACGCAACCTTTCTGCCCGAGGGCAAAGGAGTTTTCAGATGGCCATGAGGAATCACTCCCGTCGCGTTCATGCGCCTTTCTCGGAGCAGGCCGAGCGCGGTTACGCCGGGGAATACGAGCGTCGCGGCGACTACGGCAACGGTAGCCGCCAGGGCCAGGGATCCGAGGAGGGCTCGGACGAACTGGGTCAAGTCGGCGAGTTCGTCGGGCGTAACCCCTATGCGACGGTCCTGACCAGCCTGGGCCTCGGTTTCGGGTTCGGCCTGTTCGTGACCCTGCTCATCTCGCGCCGCGAACCGAGCTGGTTCGAAAAGTATGCCCCGGAGGCGATCCAGGATCTGCCCGGTCGGCTCAAGCACCTGCCCGATCACCTCAGGAACCTGCCCGATCGGTTCAAGCATGTCCCCGAATCGGTCGCCTCCTACGTGCCGGACTCCTGGAAGAAATGGTGAGTCGGGGACGCCGGACGAATGCGAGCCTTCCCTCTGCGAGAGACCCGAGCCTGCCAGCTCGGGTCTCTCTCGTCATCGAGGGTGCCTTGCGGTCCTGGGCGGGCATTTCTCCTGCTGGTGGGCGAGCAGTTTCCTGAAGTCGGCCCGGTCGCGAAGGAGGGCGAAGTCGGGGTTGTTCGTGATCGGCTTCCGGTCCTGGAATCCCGCATCCATCGCCTTCTCGAGTTGCTCGATGGCACGCTTGCCGAACTCGACTGCATTGGCGGGGAGGTTGGCTCCGGCCAGGGCGTAGGCGCGGGCGAGGTCATGGTGAAAACTCGGGTCCGATGAGTCGGATCTCGTCAACTCGTCCAGCTCGGCGAGTGCCTCTTGGAGCTGGCCTGCTCGTACCAGGGAAATGGTCCGGATCGCGCGGGTTCCGGGCTTCATCGACGCCGGGGCAATTCCCATGGCCCTGTCTAATTCCAGGATGGCCTCGTCGGGTCTCCCGAGCAGATCGAGAGCACGGGCATGGTCCCCGTGGCATTTGTAGAGCGCGGAATTCGCGAGGTCTTCCCGAGGATCCCGCCGATAGGCTTCGGTCAAGAGGGGAAGCGCCTTGTCGTACCATTCCAGGCTTCCGGCGGGGTTATTGCCGTCGCGGATCACGTTGGCGAAATAGCCACAGCTCAAGCCCAATGTGTGCTTGTACCACGGGCCGGCGGGGTCTTCGGCGACCAGCTTCTCCCCGACGGCGATGGCCCTGCGGAATTGCTCGGACGCCTCGACCGGCCTGTCGGTCTCGCCTAGGAACTTGCCGTAGCTCATCAGGCAGAGCTCCTGTTCGAGCCGATAGTTCGGCATCGACGGATATTCGGCCGCCAGTCGATCGATCGCGCCGATGGCTTTCGGGAATATCGCGGCGCCCCCGGCCTCATCCCCATGATCCGACAGCAAGACCGCCAGCTCGCGCATGAGTCGGGGCAATTCGAATCGATGGAGGAGATTGGATGGGAACTCGGCGGTCAGTTTCTCCTCGAGCTCGATGACGTTCCGATATTCCTGTCCCGCTTCTATCGGCCGCCCGGAGCGTCGGAATGCGATCGCCAGCCTCCAGTGGCTCGCGGCCTCCTCCTCCCGATAATCGTGCGAGCCGGGGTCGTCGCGGATGAGCTGCTCCTGGATGGTGATCGCCTCGCGGTAGAGCGCCTCCGCCTCGGACCACTCCTTGTGATCGCACTTGAGCGCGGCGAGGAGGGTCAAGGACTGGGCCAGGTTGCGGCGATCCGCCTGCTCGGATGGTCGAACTCGCGACCAAATTCGACAGGATCGCGATGGACCGGCGGGAATGCGATTCGGCCTCGGCCCGGGAGCCACCGTCGCGCAGCAGCCAGCCCAGGCGGTTGTGGACCTCGGCGAGATGGGACCGACGGAGGGGATCATCGGGAAACTCCGACACGAGTCCTTCTCGTAGCTCCGCGGCGGCGGATGCGCTGGCGACCGCATCGGCATACAATCCCAGCCGCTCCTGGACTCGAGACAGTTGGAGCGCCCCGTCGGCGCGGATCATCCGGGCCTCGGCCGATTCGCCCTTGGACCGGGCGAAGGATTCCCATTACTTCTGTGCGTTCCGCAAGACCGAGAGTTCGGTGTCATTGAGCTTCTGCCGGCCGCCGAGCAACTTGCCCATCAAGTCGTCGGTGAATGACATCAAGGCGTCGAGTGCCCGACGATTGGCCTGCTCGGCGAGCGCCCTCTGATCGGCCTCCGCCTTGCGGGCCCGTTCGTTGCCCTCCGCCTCCGCGAGGGCCCTGGCGAGCGCCGCCGTGGCATAACGGCCCTGGGTCCGGGCCTCGATCAGGCCGATCGAGGTGCCGAGGACGCCGCCCACCATCGCCAGCAGGATCATCGAGGCCGCGATCACGGCCCCTCGGTTGCGTCGCACGAACTTCTGGAGCCGATAGCCGCGACTCGGCGGGCGGGCCTCGAGTGGCTCGTCGGCCAGGTATCGTCGGATGTCGGCCTCCAGGGCTATCGCGGTCTGGTAGCGGCGATCGCGGTCCGTCTCCATGGCCTTCATCACGATCCAGTCGAAGTCCCGTCGCAGCCACTTGAGCAAACGGCCGGGTTCGATGCCCCGGCGCCCGGCGATGCTCTCCAGCTCGGCCGTCTGGCCGAGCCGGCTGCTCGGCCGCGCCGGGCCTTGCTCGCGGAGGATCCTCAGCATCTCCAGGGCGGTTACCCCGCGACACTGGCCCGTGTCGAACGGGTGCGAGCCGGTCAGGAGCTCATAGAGCGTGACGCCCAGGGCGTAGACGTCAGTCCGGGTGTCGATGTCGCTCGAGGCCGGATCCGCCTGTTCGGGCGACATGTAACTCGGCGTGCCGAGGACCGCGCCGGTCTCGCCGATGCTCTCCTCGGTCAGCCGTCGATCGGTCGCCTTGGCGATCCCGAAATCGATGACCTTCGGGGTCGGACGGCCGTCCACCTCGGCGACCAGGATATTCCTGGGCTTGAGGTCGCGATGGATGATCCCCTTCTGGTGCGCGTGCTGGATCGCCTGGCAGACCGGCAGGAAGAGCTCGAGCCTCGCCTCGGGGGTGAGCCCGCGCTCGTCGCAATACTCGGTGATCTTCTCGCTCGCCCGGGTCTTCGGAGTCGTCCAGCTCGATGTGGCCGGCGACCTGCCCGAGTCTCTGGAGCGCGACGCTGCCACCGGCGGCCACATCGGGCTTCAGGGCCCGTCGCCGATACCAGTCCACGGTCTTGTGCCGCGCGATCGCGCACATCCAGCGCCGGAA
The DNA here is from genome assembly GCA_963777695.1 of uncultured Planctomycetota bacterium. Classification (GTDB taxonomy): domain Bacteria; phylum Planctomycetota; class Planctomycetia; order Isosphaerales; family Isosphaeraceae; genus CAVZRC01. The sequence continues at coordinate 486,119 of CAVZRC010000004.1, read as the reverse complement.
CGATCGACCGGGGCCCGGCCGATAGCCGCCGAGCGTCGGCCCGAGGGCCAGCCAGATCTCCTGCGAGAGGTCGTCGATGTCTGCCTCGGAGACTCGCCAGCGATATAACCAATATCGGACCAGCGGCGTATAGAGCCCCGTCAGCCGCTCCCACGCCGCGCCCTCGCCGGACTGGATCCGGCCGAGGAGTGTGACCGAGGTGTCGTCCTTGCCTTTATCAACCATTGCGTCGAAATCGTCTTGCGCTCGCGGGACCGAGTCCTGATCAAGATGAACGACTCTCCCTGCAGGTGGCGTCCGGAGGACGGACCGAGCTTAACACAGAGATGGGGAAAAGTCGTGTTGCGCCCGGACGAATTACTTAAGAAGAAGCGGACTTCCTCCGGACCGAGGGGCAGGGTGCCGGCATCACGAATCCGTCGTCGCGGCGGGCACCGTCAGGGGGCCCCTGGTCGCGGACAGCCCGGTCCCTCATCGATCTTCGATGCGACTCACTCCTTAGGGAGAGCTCCCACCATGAAGGATGATCGCGAATCCTCGGCCGGCTCCGCGACCCCCTGCGACGGACCGGATGCGAGCGGTTGGCTATCTCGTCGGCTGCCGGATTGGCCGCGGATCCGCGACGCCTGCTTGCGCCGCACCCGCTCATGGCCGGTCCCTCCCGGGTGGACCGCGAGCGACTGGCGAGCAGAGCTCGAGTCGGAGTGGGTCGCCTTGGCCTGCAAGGCCGTCCGCGATTTCGACCCCTCACGCGGCCCCGCGCCGGGCAGCTTCATCTATCATCGGATCCTGTCCTCCGCCCTGGCCCGATACCGCCGAGAACGGGAACATCCGGAGGTGTTGCAAACCCGGGAGTCGTGCTCCCCGTGAGAGGCCGAGGATGTCGAACCGAAATGTTGCCTCCCGGGAGGCGCGGACGTACCGCGGGGCGAGCTATCCTAGACGGCCTGAAGCGTTCGATGGGGCAGCGTCCCCGTCGATGCTCCGACATCGCCGACTGCTCCCGGCTGGAGGATTCCGCGCGATCAGAACTGTTATGAGTTCTGTTCGTGGCGGGCCGCTCGGCCTCGTGCCGCGCCTGCGATGATCAGGCCGACGAGGAACAAGGTCAGCGAGCCCGGCTCGGGTACGATCAGCAGGCGGGTCGGCGCGACGAGGCCGCCGGTCCCGGCCGGCACGAGGTCGCCGAGGAACGTCCCGTAGCTGTCGTAGCTGAGGATGTCGCCGCTGCCGCTGGCGACCAGCAGGGTGCCGTTGGACTCGAAGGCCAGATCCGCCGGCGCGCTCAGTCCGCCGTAGCCGTCGGCGACGAACGTTCCGGTCCCCAGCGGATTGCCCGTGGTCCCATCATAGCTCAGGATCGAGCCCGATCCCTGGCTGGCGACATAGCGGTTTCCTTCCGGCCCAAAGGCCAACCCGTTGGGCGACGACAGGCCCCCGGCGCCGGCCGTGACGAATGCTCCCATCGGCGCCCCCGTCGTGGCGTTGTACTCGAGGATCTGATTGGTCCCCTGGCTGGCGACGTAGAGATCGCCATCATGGAAGACCATCCCCTCGGGATTGACGAGTCCGCCCGCGTTGCTGGGCACGAAGGACTGAATGAAGGCGCCCGTTGTGCCGTTGTATTCCAGCACGCTCGACGTGGCGTAACTGGCGACGTAGAGGTTCCCATCGGGCCCGAACACCAGGCTCGTGGGCCCTTGCAGCCCCCCCCGAATTCCCCGCGACGAAGACGCCCATCGGCGTCCCCTGGAAGGTGTATTCGAGGATGCTGGAGTCGGTCGCATTGGCGACGAAAAGGTTGCCCCCCGGCCCCTGCGCCAGGCCGGCCGGCGACGTGAGCCCGCCGCTGCCGGCGGCCACCAACGGCCCGCCCCCGATCGGGGCGCCCATCGCCGCGTCGAACTGGAGAATGTTGCCCGTGCCGGCGTCCGCCACGAGCACCGAGTCGGCATGGGCGGCAGTCCCACCCAGCATGGCTGCCACGAGCGCCAACGCACAGGCGCCCGGGGAAAGTCGATGATTCACGAGGATTCCTCCGCATTCACGAATGATGGAGATCACAGATCGCTACGAGGGGATCAACGAATCCGCTTGACGGCGCCCTTCTCGGGATGAGTCGCCTCGGCCACCTTGGTCTTGTGGACGGCGTAGGATGCCGATTCGCTCGCGCTGACGGTCCGACCGTCCGTGATGTCGGTCATCGTGACGAACACCGGCCTGGAACCCGAGAACCTCGCGAACCTGTGTTTGGCCGTCACGACGAACTGCCCGTTGTTGCCGATGATCATCCCGGCGGTCTTGCGCCCCTTGTCCCAGTCGATGGTCGCCCGGTAATCGCCGGCGGGCTCGGCCGGCCCGCTGTCGGTGAAGGTCGCCACGGTGCCGACGAATGGCTTATCCGGCGATAAGGTGAGCCCGTCGGCCTGGACGTCGAGCACGGCCGGCGGGTCGACCGCTCGATCGACGGCGGTCGCGGTCCGGAGGTTCACGTCGGTGACGGTGATGGTGACGAGGTCGATATCCTGGAACGGGGCGAACGTGTGCGACGAGGCGATCGTGAACGGGTTGGTGCCGGTAATCACCCCGGTCGAAGCGGGGGTGCCATACCCCCAGTTGATGGTGACGCTATAGAAACCGGGATTGGTGCGAGGGTCGCTGTCGGTGAATGTGGCGATGTTCCCCGAGAAGAGCGTGCCCCCCTTGACGGAGAAATTCTTGGGCTGGATCGTGATCGGCGCGGGGGTTATGGTGGCGATCGAGTCGATCGTGACCTTGGCGCCGGTGATCGTGTCGGTGACGGGTTCGGTGTCCGTGGAGGGACTGGCGAAGTTGTACGTGTGCGAGCCGGTGACGTCGAAGCCCGAGTCGTCGGCCGAGACGACTCCGGCGGAGCTGGCAGAACCGTCGCCCCAGTGGATGGAGGCGGCGAACTGGCCGGGGAAGGCGTGCGGGCTGGCGTCGGTGAAGCTGGCGACGACGCGGCTTTAGAGCGTACCGGCGACGAAGGCGGGGGACTGGCTGACGGGCATCAAGAGATTCGCGACATCGGCCAGACCGTCGGCCGTGGCCGTGGCATGGCCCGTCGCGTCGGTGATCGTGACCGTGACCTGGGTGACCGGGTCGGCGGTCGTGTAGGTGTGGGATACGACGACGACGAACCCGCCCGGGGCGGCCTCGATGGTGCCGGCGGTGCTCGGGGAGTCGTCGCCCCAGTCGATGGTCGCGGTGAAATCGCCCGACGTGGCCGCGGGGTCGGCGCTGGTGAAGGTCGCGACGGTCCCCTGGAACGCGACGCCGGTCGTCGCCGCGAACGTCGCGCCGGTGGCGTTGAGCGCGAATCCGAGCGGGGGGAGAATTCCGAGGTCGTGTCGGCGGCGTCGGTCGCGGTCGCGGTGAAGATCGGCAAGCCCGGGACGGCCGTATACGGGACGCTGAACACCGCGTCGCCCGCGGCGTTGGTCTGGACGGTCGCGGAGGTCAAGTCGTCACGCCCCTGGGGCCGCGAGTCCGAGGCGTCGCTGGCCAGGTTGGCGTAGATGTCGATGATGTAGGTGCCGTCGGGCGCGGCGTTGAGCGTGCCCGAGATGGTCCCGACGCCGACCGACGTGAGGATGGGGGTGTTATGGGCTCCGTTGGGTGTGTTGGGTAAGAGATCGTAATAGGCCAGTTCGATGCCCGGTCCGCCGTTGCTGAAGATGGCGTTGTACCGGATCGAGGTGCCGGTTGTGCCAGAATTGATCGAGACTCCATAGACATTATTGAATGCGATGATGTTGCCCGCGTTCGCCGCGGTCCCGCCGATCGTGCCGCCCAGGGAGCCGACGACCACGCCTCCATAGTTAGGCACGGCGTACGTCCCGGTCTCGTCGGTGCCAATCCGATTTCCCTCCAGGAGCGCGGGTGCCGAGAACTGGACGCCGGCTCCGCTGCTTCCGGAGATGGCATTGCCCGCGCCCGCCGCGGTCCCGCCGATCGTCGCACCCTGGGCGAACGTCGCGATGCCCTCCGATTGAGAACCGACGGCGGCCGTACCGGCCGCATTGGTGCCGATCAGGTTGCCCTCCACCAGGCAGGGTGCGAAGACGATGATGCCGGCCTGTACATTTCCGGAGAGGACATTGCCCGCGCCCGCGGCGGTCCCGCCGATCGTCACGCCCGTAGCTTCCGCGGCGATGCCGAACTGACCGTTCGACACGGCGGCGGTGCCGGCCGCATTGGTGCCGATGAAGTTGCCCTCGATCGTGGAGGCCCCTGAGACATCAATTCCGTCGGACGAGTTTCCGGAGATGATGTTGGCGGAGCCGGCCGTGGTCCCGCCGATCGTCACACCGGAGGCGGCGACGGCAATCCCGGTTGAGTTGGGATCCGCCGTTCCCGAGGAATTGAACCCGATCCAGCAGCCGACCACGCTGTCGTCGTTCGACGAGATGACGATGGCATCGTTCGAGGCGAAGCCGACGATCCCCAGATCCTGGACGCTCGAGCCCGAGCTTCCCGAGTTGAATTGCAGGGCGTTCGGACCGCCGGCGGCCGATGCGCCCGAGAGGTAGACCTGCGGTACCCCGCCGCTCGCGGTCCCGTGAATCGTCACCGGCTTTGAGATCCCCGGGAGCTGGGACAACACTTCGATCGTCTGCGCGCCCGAGCCCAGGTTGAAATTCATGGTATTCGAACTCCCGCCGCTCTGGTTGAGCTCATTGATCGCAAACCGCAAAGTGCCCGAGGTATTGGTGTCGGCGGTGCTGGTCACGGTGTATGTCGAGAGCAGCATCCGTCCCTCGAGCGGGTCCAACCGTGGCGAAATGCGGGTCCTGCTCGTGAGGAGTCGCCCGCCGACGTCCGTAACGCGGCGGCGACTCGCCCGGGTGATGAGTCGGAGGATCGGCTCGAGGACATGGAAGCTCGTGATTCGTCGTGGCCTATTCATGGTGGCTCCTGGTGCAGGGATCGGGCCCTCGGCCCGGCTCTCGGTATTGGGTGAAGATCCGCGGGCGTGCGACCGAACTCCCGCTGAGGTGGCGAGATAAGGGCGAGCTGATGAGACGATATCGCCTCATCGCAAGGAAAGATCTCCTACGATCACATCGGGCCGGCGGGACTGGTCGATGGAATTCTCGATTCGTGTCGGATCGACGACCTCAGTTCATGCCTTGGGCATGGGGTCGAACGTTGAAAGCCTGGATTCGGTGTTCTCATACAATAATTCGTAGGAGCGCAACACCACTTTTTGGATCCTGGTCGAGATGGTCCGGAGTCGCCGGTTCCAATACCTGGTGTCCGGATATCCGGAAGCAACCCCAAAAATCGCACTTCCCGGAAAAGCGGGAAGACGTTACACTGATCGGTTCTTCCCCGGTAGGAGCGCTCGTTCCGCGAGGCGAACGATCATCGCCGGCCCGAAGTCATTGCGAAGGGTCGCCGCCCCCGACGATTTCCCGAGATCGCCTCCTACTTCCTGCATTTGAGGATGCCGCATGATCATCGTTCTGAAGCCGCACCCCACGCCCGAGGTCGTCGAGCACGTCCTCGAGCGGATCGCGGCCCTGGGATTGACGCCCCATCTCAGCCAGGGGGTCTCGCGGACGATCATCGGGGTCATCGGCGACGAGGATAAGCTGCAAGTCCAGCCGTTGCAGGCGATCCCGGGCGTCGAGACGGTCGTGCCGATCCTCAAGCCGTTCAAGCTCGCCAGCCGGGAGTTCCACGCCGAGGCGTCGGTCTTCTCGGTCAAGGGGGTCAAGATCGGCGGCGGCCACCTCGCCGTGATCGCCGGCCCGTGCGCGATCGAGGGGGAATCGCTGCTGTTCGAGATCGCGGAGCGGGTCCGACGGGCGGGGGCGAACATCCTCCGCGGCGGGGCGTTCAAGCCCCGGACCAGCCCCTATAGCTTCCAGGGGCTCGGAGAGGACGGGCTGAGGATGCTCCAGGCGGCTGGCGAGCAATTCGGCATGCCGGTCGTGACCGAAGTCATGGACCCTCGCCAGGTTGAGATGGTCGAACGCTACGCCGACATCCTCCAGATCGGCGCGGAACATGCAGAACTTCGACCTCCTGAAGGAATGCGGTCGGACGCGGATGCCCGTCCTGCTCAAGCGGGGCCTGAGCGCCACGGTCAAGGATCTCCTCATGTCGGCCGAGTACATCCTGGCCGAAGGCAACCGGCAGGTGATCCTCTGCGAGCGCGGGGTCCGGACCTTCGAGGACTCGACGCGGAACACGCTCGACCTGTCGTCGGTGCCCAACATCCAGGGGCAGAGCCACTTGCCGATCATCGTCGACCCGAGCCATGCGACCGGCCGGCCCGACCTGATCCCGCCGATGGCCCGTGCCGCTGTGGCCGCGGGCGCGGATGGCATCCATATCGAGGTGCATAGCTGCCCCGAGAAGGCCCTCTCCGACGGGCCGCAGGCCCTGGTCCCCGACCAGTTCGACCGACTGATGGACGAAATCCGACCACTCGCGGACCTGCTCGGCAGGTCGATCTACGTCTGTACAGGAGAGCCGGCGACATGCGCACCTTGCTGATCGCGGGGAACTGGAAGATGAACCCACCGTCGCGGTCGGAGGCGATCGGCCTGGCCGAGGCGGTCAAGGTGGGCGTCGGCTCGGTGGCCGACGTCCATGTCATCGTCTGTCCGCCCTCGGTCTATCTCCAGGCGGTGGACACTGTCCTCGAAGGGTCTCCCATCGGACTGGGCGGCCAGAACATGCACGCGGAGACCGGTGGGGCGTTCACGGGCGAGGTCTCCGGCGCGATGCTGGTCGACGCCGGTTGTACGCACGTCATCCTGGGACACAGCGAGCGCCGGCACGGCATGGGCGAGACCGACGCTCAGGTCAACGCCAAGCTGCACGCGGCCTTGACCGCCCGGCTGATCCCGATCGTCTGCATCGGCGAGACCAAGGACGAGCGGCTGGGCGACAAGACCGAGGCCGTCCTGGCGACCCAGTTGACCGGCTCGCTCGCCGGGCTCTCGCCCGAGCAGATGGCCGGCACGGTGCTGGCTTATGAGCCGGTCTGGGCCATCGGGACCGGCCTGACGGCGACCCCCGAACAGGCCCAGTCGGCGCATGCCTATATCCGCGGGCGGCTGGCGGAACAATTCGGCGAGGCGACTGCGGCCCGCGTCGTTGTCCAGTACGGAGGGAGCGTCAAGCCGGACAATGCCTCCGCGTTGCTGACCTGCCCCGACATCGACGGGGCCCTCATCGGCGGCGCCAGCCTCAAGGCCAACGACTTCCTGGCGATCTTCCGCGCGGCGAGGGATGCTCAGAGGAGTGGCTAGTTCCGTAGGGTGCTCTGCGAGCACCGAATCGAGCCGACACGCAGGAACGGTGCTCGCAGAGCACCCTACAGCTTAACTTAGGGATCAATCTCGTGGTGAACTTCATCATCGGCTTCCTGAATGTCCTGATGGTCGTGAGCTCGCTCTTCCTGATCTGCATCATCCTGATCCAGCGCGGCAAAGGGGGCGGCCTGGCCGGTGCATTCGGCGGGGTTGGCGGCTCGAGTGCCTTCGGGACCAAGGCGGGCGACGTCTTCACCAAGATCACCATCGGCCTCGCCGCCGGTTGGATCGTCGCGGCCATGATCCTCGTCGTCCTGACCAATACGCGGAGGCGTTCCGCTTTCGATACCGACACCCCGGCCGCCGTGACGAAGGAAGTCGCTCCCGCCGGCAAGTCGAAGACGAAGGCTGAGTCGGACCTGGCACCCGGCGACGCCCCGCCGCCGATCCAGAAGTCCCCGGTGACCGGCGCACCGATCTCGACTCCTCGCGTCGACATGCCCCCGCTCCCCGACATCCCGGTGATCGTGCCGGAGCCCGAGAAGTCGGCCCCGGCGGGGACCTCGAGCAAGGCGGCTCCGACGACCACGCCCGCGCCCGCATCCGCACCATCGACCCCGGCGACACCTCCGGCCAAGCCCGCATCGACGCCGAAGTAAATGCCGATCCTTCGAAGTTGGGTATCCCCAGACACCGCGAATCATCGAGGCTGACTTGCTACTGAGTATGACCGGTTTTGGCGAAGCTCGGCATCAGGACCCGAGGTGGACGGTCCTGGTCGAGATGCGGACGGTGAACAATCGGCACTTCAAGCTCAGCGCCAAGATCAGTGACGAGTTCGCGGCGATGGAATCGGCGCTGGAGCAACTGGTGCGAGAGCGGGTGAAGCGGGGCACGGTGCAGGTGATCCTGCGGGTCGATCGCCCGCGACGCCCGGAGGATTACCGGCTGAACCTCGTGGCCCTGGCCAGTTACCGGGACCAGCTCCGGGGTATGCAGGGCTCCGCGGCCGTGACGGCGCCGATCGACCTGTCGCAGCTCCTGTCCTTGCCGGGAGTCGTCGAGGAGGTCCGAACGCCCGGCCATTCGCCCAGCGAAGAATGGCCGGAGGTCGCCCGGGTGGTCGCCCAGGCCCTCGACGCCCTGGAGACCGCACGCGCCCGCGAGGGGCGGGCGATGGCCGCCGAGCTGACCGCGCTGGGCCGTTCCATCGGCGATCACCTGGGCCGGATCGCCGATCGGGCTCCGATGGTCGTCCAGGCGTATCAGAAGAGGATCACCGATCGCGTCCAGGCCCTGGTGCTGGAGCAGGGGGTCACCGTCGAGCCCAAGGACTTGATCCGAGAGGTCGCGATCCTCGCCGATCGTTGCGACATCAGCGAGGAACTCGTCCGGCTCCGCGCCCACCTGGCGCAGTATGCCGCGATCATCGAGGAGCCCGAGAGCAGCGGCCGGAAGCTCGAGTTCCTCGTGCAGGAGATGGGTCGGGAGATCAACACGATCGGCTCGAAGGCCAGCGACGTGGAGATCAGTCGCGCGGTGGTCGACGTCAAGGCCCTCCTGGAAAAGATTCGCGAGTTGGTCCAAAATGTGGAATGATGGGGGAGATGGGGATAGCGGGTCGCCCGCATCAGGATCGGGATCCCCCGGTCGGCTGGTCGTGATCAGCGGCCCCTCGGGCGCGGGCAAGAGTACGCTGGTCCATCGGCTATTGGCCCATCCCGAACTCCGGCTGACGGTCTCGGTGTCCGCGACCACCCGGGGACCCCGGCCCGGAGAGGTATCGGGTCGCGATTATGACTTCCTCACGCCCGAGCAGTTCGAGCGAACCCGGGGCGACCTGCTCGAGTCCGCCTTGGTACACGGCAATTTCTACGGGACCCCGGCCGAGCCGGTCCGCCGATCGATGGCGCGTGGGTTTTGCGTGACGCTCGTGATCGACGTCCAGGGCGGGTTCCAGGTCCGGGAGAAGGTCCCCGATGCCCTCCTGGTCTTCATCCATGTCCCCAGCCTCGAGGTCCTGGAGGCTCGGCTGCGGGCCCGGGGGACCGACGACGAGGCCAGCATCGAGCGTCGGCTGGCCAACGCCCGCCGCGAGCTGGAACTGGCCCCGCAATACGACGTGCAAGTGATCAATGACGACCTGGACCGCGCCGTCGAGGAGCTCGCCGGGATCCTGGTCCGGAGTGGTTGTGGAGCGAGGAGAGACCATGATTGATGAGCTGAAGGAAGAGGAGATCGTCAACAAGGTCGGGGGCCGATTCAAGCTCTCGACGCTGATCCAGAAGCGCATGATCGCGCTGAACCAGGGCGCGCCGCCGCTGGTCGAACATGAGGGGCGCCGACAAGATGTCGATCGTGATCCAGGAGATCATGCAGGAGAAGATCTACCTGGACATGTCGGGCAAGCTCCAGACGGTCGAGCCGACCGAAGAGCTGGAGATGGGCGGCGAGACGATCGATCTTACCCAACCGAGAGATTGATCAAGGCCCGCCTCGCCGGCGCGGGACTTCGCCGCCGAATCCGCAAGCCCTGGAACTTCCAGGCCGATGAGTAGCCCTGGTGCATCCCCCTCCCCCCTGATGGGGGAGGGATGCGCACCCAGGGGGTTCCATGAACGTGCACCGGCGTGCCTTGCGATCCGCTCCGCTCATCGCCTTCGGGCTCGCGATCGTCTTCCTGGCCTTGAGCCTGTTCGGCTACGACCCGGCGGATCCGCCCGGCCGCGGTGCCGAGCCGGCCAATGACCCTCCTACCAATCCGTGCGGTCCGGTCGGTGCCGTGCTGGCGCATCTCCTCTTCACGAGCCTGGGCTGGTCGTGCTGGCTGCTGGTCCCCGCGCTGATGGTCATCAACCTGCTGCTGGTCCGTCGGCGACAGGTCCCCGAGCGGCTGGGTCCCTCGATCGGATTCCTGCTGGTCCTGCTGGTGGCCGCGGGGTCGATTCACAAGCTGGCGCCGACGATCATGCCCAGCCCGCCGGTCGGCAGCGGCGGGTTCCTGGGGGCGCTCATCGCCGTCTTCCTGGGGCTCTACCTGGGCAATGTGGGCCTGGCCCTCGTCCTGGTGTTCGCGGGGATCGTCGGTCTGGCGCTCTGCCACGACGTCCTGATCGCCTGGCCGGTCCAGGAGGCGCGCGGGTGGTTCCGGGGACGACTGGGCCTAGGCCGATCGGTCCAGCCGTCGTCCTTTCCTGCCGGGGCCCAGGCGCTGGGCCTGGTGAAGGGAGGCGACTGGGACAATCCGGTGATGCTGGAAGATCCCGCCTCGCCGCCGGAGACGCGGGTCCATCCGCCGATCATGGTGAACGGCAACGCGGCGGCCCAGCCGGGATTCTCGCCGGCGCCTGCGATCGCGGGCCCGCGCGGGCCGATCCCGTCTTCGACGACCCCTGTGCGAGAGGCGACTCCCGCGGCACCGGTACAGCCAGGCTCGCCGTTCCGGCTTCCTTCGATGGAGCTGCTCGAGCCGCCGGCGGCTTTCCCGATCCAGGAGCACGAGGCCAAGGTCCATGCTCGCGCGATGCTCCTGGAGCGGACGCTGCTGGATTTCGGCTATCAGGTCCGCGTCGTGCAGATCGATACCGGGCCGGTCATCACCCAGTTCGAGATCGAGCTCGAGGCCGGCCTGAGGGTGTCGAAGATCATCAGCCTGGCGGACGACCTGGCGATCGCGCTGGCCGTGCCGAGCGTCCGGATCGTCGCGCCGATCCCGGGCCGGACGACCGTCGGCATCGAGGTGCCCAACGACCACCGCCACATGGTCCGGCTGGGCGACGTGATGTCCGGGGTGGAGCGTCGCTTCGACGGGCTCCGGATCCCGCTGTTCCTGGGCAAGGATGCCAAGGGTCAGCCGCTGGTCTTCGACCTCGCCGAGATGCCCCACCTGCTCATGGCCGGCCGGACCGGGACGGGCAAATCGGTCTGCCTCAACGCGATGATCTTGTCGATCCTCATGACCCGCACGCCCGACGAGGTCAAGATGATCCTCATCGACCCCAAGAAGGTCGAGCTCTCGCAGTTCAAGCGGATCCCCCACCTGATGCACCCGGTGGTCGTGGACATGAAGAAGGCCGAGTCGCTGCTCGCCTGGGCCTGCGAGAAGATGGACGAGCGCTACGAGTTCCTCCGCCGGGCCGAGGTGCGGAACATCAGCTCCTTCAACAAGCTGACGCCTGAAGAGATCTACGCACGGCTGGCGCCCGAGGACGACGCGGAGCGGCAACGGATCCCGACCAAGATGCCGTACATCGTCATCGTGGTCGACGAGCTTGCCGAGATGATGATGACAGCGGAGAAGGAGGCCGAGCATCACATCGTCCGACTGGCCCAGCTTGCGCGGGCCGTGGGCATCCACCTGATCCTGGCGACGCAGAAGCCGACCGTGGACGTCGTCACGGGTCTGATCAAGGGCAACCTGCCGGCGCGGATCGCGTTCCAGGTGGCCAGCCGGAGCGATTCCCGCGTCGTGCTCGACGAGATGGGCGCCGACCGGCTGCTGGGCAACGGCGACATGCTCTTCCTGATCCCGGGCACTTCGCACATCATCCGCGCCCAGGGGACGTATGTCTCCGACGGCGAGGTCACGCGGATCAGCCAGTATCTGGAGCGTTATCCGACCGAGTTCAGCCGCGAGCTGCTCCAGCTCCAGGTCGGCGGGGGCGGCGGTGGCAAGGAGCGCGGGGCGGCGCTGAAGGAACGCGACGACCTCTACGAGCCGGCCATCGAGATCGTGATCCGCGAAGGCCGAGGCTCTTGCTCGCTGCTCCAGCGGGCCCTGGGGATCGGCTACGGCCGAGCCGCGAGGCTGATCGACTTCATGGCCGAGGACGGGATCGTCGGCGAATACAAGAGCGGATCGGCCCGCGAGGTCCTCTACTCGTGGGAGGAGTGGGAAGCCCTCAAGAACGGCGGGGCGGTCAAGGACGAGGCGGCGGCTTGACCGGCCTATCACGACCGGCCGGTCCGATATCCGCCGTCCTTGTGCTCCATCGAGGCCCGCCGTTCGGCGATCTCCTTGGCGCAATCTCCGTCCCGATGAGTGGACGATCGACGCGATGCAAGAAGAGCGGATGGACTACGATATCCGCTCTCGTCACATTCTTGTCGGGCAACTATTTGGCTGCGTCAGACTTCGGCTCGCGGTCGAGCCGTTTCGCCTTCGTATCCTGTCCATCACGGTGGACGACGATGTGAGTGACCTTGCCCTTGTCATCCTTGACGAAGGTCACCGTGGCATCGCTGGGCGGGTTGAGGAAGAAGACGGTCTCCGACTCGGGGAAGACCTCGGTCTTGCCTTCGTGGTCGACCTGCGCGATGAGATGATCTCCCTCGCGCGTGAACGTGACGATGATCGCGGGACCGACCTCGTAGCGGCCGACGTAGGCGTCGTACAGCTTCGGGTCGACCTTGGCGACCTTGTGCGCGATGGGCTCGGGATTCTTCAGGCCGGATTGGCCCGCGATCAAGTACGCGTTCAAGACGTTGTCCATCTTGCTGGCATCGTCGTTATTCACGAGGAAGACGTATCCGATTCCCCGATCCTTTAACATCACCGACTGGCTCGTGAATCCGGGATTCCTCCCGCCGTGCCCGTAGGTCGTGCCCAGGGGCGTTTCCTCGATCGCGATCCCCAGCCCCCACGAGGAGCCCTTCCGATCCGGAACCTCGACCTGGGCACGGAGCATCTCCTTCAGGGTCGGCCCGGAGAGCCCTTTGCCATGGAGGACCGAGATCAGGAACCGGGCGTAGTTCCCGGCGTCGATGTGCAGGCTGGCGGCCACGTTGGGTTGGTCGGGCTTGCCTTTCGCCAGCGGTGCGTTGACGCCATGGCCCGTGGCGGTCAGGCGCGCCACGTTCTCGTTCCAGACGAGGGAGGCATTCTCGATCCCGAGGGGCGCGAACCCCTCCTCACGGCAAAGCTCGACCAGCTTCTTGCCGGTGAGCCGCTCGACGACCTTGCCGAGGTAGACGAAGCCTTCTCCGGAATACGAGACCTGAGTGCCGGGGGTGAATTTTATGTCGAGCTTTCCCGTCCGCCAGTTCGGGAATCCGGTCCGGTGGGTCAGCACCATGCGGGCCGTGATGAGTTTGTAACGTTCGTCATGGGCGATGTCTTCATAGGGGAGGTAGGCGTAGAGCGGGGTGTCCAGTTTCAGGACGCCTCGGTCCACCAGCCGGAGGACCGTGTAGGCGAAGACGGGCTTCGTCATGGACGCGGCCTCGAACACCGTGTCATCGCCGACGGGCTCGCGGGTCGCCATGTTCTTGACGCCGAGACCGCGGTGGTAGACGACCTCGAAATCCTTGATGACTGCGACGGAGATCCCCGGGATCTTGAAGTAGTCGAGATAGGCCCGGATGAAGCGGTCGAGCTCGTCGGAATTGATGGGACCGGGACGGTGAAGTACGCCCTCGGAGCCGATCAGGCCGGGCCAGGGAATGGGCGTGACGCGGAGGAGGTCGGCCGTCGTCGGCCGGCCGGCCTCGACCCGGATCTCGACGCCCGTCTTCGCGTCGACGCGGAGGTCGGGCGACTTCCACGGCATGGATGGAGTAGGGACCCTCGGGGAGGGTCGTGGCTTGGTAGGCCCCCGACGAATCCACGGTTGCGTTGCGCCAGAGCGGTGCGATCCGCGACGACTGGATTCGCACCCGGGAGGGCAGGGCGGACCGGGACGGGTCTTTCCAGGCCAGGTGACCGGAGACCTCGCCGAATCGCGTCTCGGGGCTGGCGAGGATGAACTCCCCGCAACGGTCGGGCATGTCGAGCTTTTGCGTCCCGGATCCCCATGCGGCCCACGAGAACGAGCCGTCCTTGTCTTTATCCGCCACCGAGACGTCGAACCCGATCGCCCGGTCGGGATCCAGCTCGACGCCAACCTCGACGCGCCATTCGTAGACGATCCGGTTCTCCGTCCGTACGACGGCCACCATCACGTTCTTGTCGAGGCCCTCGAGGGGGCCATAGACCTGGTTCCGGTTGCCATACCGGCCATACTGGATGACGGGCGATCCGCCCCCGGCATGGGCCGCATCGATGTAGAGCTCGCAGCCATCCTGGGTGTTCCACGAGGTGTCTCCGGGGCCGTCGAGGACGATGGAATCGTCCCGCACCTCGACGGCGACATAGAGGGCGCATTCGGCCGGGTTGTAGGCGAGTCGAAAGTGGGCTTTCAGGTCGTCCTTGCCGCCGAGCTTGTCGCCGTACTCGATGCGTTCGATGGGCAACGTTTGCAAACCGGCTGGCCAGTCGCCCAGGTCGCCGTCGATGGCGATCCCTTTCGCCGGAAGGGCGACGCCGATGGCGCCGTTCTGAGCGTACGTCGGGCTCGAGCCGATGAGGATCGCCGCGACGAGGAGGACGAGCCTCCGGTTGATGGACGTTGAGGTGCGTTCGTCATTCATGAATGATGGTTCCTGATGAGCATGGTCTGTCGGGGCGCCGACCGTCGAGACGGGATTCGTCCTGCGGTCGGGGCCGTACGAGGATTCTCGCGGTGTCGCATGAGGCCGCGAGGCAATCGGCTGCGAATGCCCGGAAATCTCGCGCATGGCCAGTCGGTTCAACCTCGGCCGCGGATTCCTGGGCCGGAGCGTCGCCTTCGGCGGCTCATGGTCAACAGGGTCCTACAAACTACACACAAGTCGCTGGCGGAAGTTTGAACGAGAATTCATCCGGGAGAATTTGGAAAGACGATCGTCGCCCGATGCGGATCGGCGTTTCGAGTGTGGTACTGTGTACCACAATTGCAATCGGGACGACTTAAGCTTTTCGAAGCGACAAGAGACTTGATCGTTGGCAGCGTTCGGTCCTCCGAGACTCTTGCTTTTCGTCCAATTTCCAACGTTCTTGCGGGATTGGCAGCGGCTTGGACTCGGGGACGAAGCCTTGCGGGCGTTGGAGCGGGAGGTGCTCAAGTGCGCAGACAAAGCTCCTGTCATCCCGCACACCGGCGGCCTGCGGAAAGTTCGGTTCACGCCTCCTGGCTCGGGGAGGGGCAAGAGTGGTGCGTACCGGGTCTGCTATGCGTATTTCCCGGACTATGGGACCATCGCCCTGTTTGTGGCCTTTGGCAAGAATGAGCAAGCGGCCTGTCCCCAACCCAGGCCCGCGCGATTGGCCGGCGTTGAAGGCGTTCGAGACCGAACTCCATCGTGAGTTCGCACGGCGAGAATGAGGAGAGATCCGATGAAGACCTCGAAAGCGAAGTCCGCTCCGCGGCGTCCATCGGGCTAAGACGGTCCAGAGTAGCCGCGACGGAACCTCGGCCGGGGCAGAGGATCCTGGCCGCGATCGAGGAGGCGACCGAGGTCCTCCGGTCGGAAGGACGGAAGAGCCCGCGACTGACAGTCCACACCTACAAGATTCCCTCGGCCCCGCGCGACTATCGGCCCGACGACGTCAAGCGCGTGCGAGAGTCGGTCGGGGCCAGTCAGGCCGTGCTGGCGGGGTTCCTCGGGGTGAATGTCAACACCGTGCGGTCGTGGGAGCAGGGTAAGCGTCCGCCTCAGCCGATCGCCCGCCGCTTCCTCTCCGAGATCGAAGCCGATCCCGGCTACTGGCGCCGGCGAATTCTCGAGGAAAGTCTCGAGACCGGATCGTTCGGGCCGGCTGATTGAAAGGGCCGACGATCACGCGACCGGCCGCGCGTCCGATGGGGCGACGACCCGGTTCAGGGCGCGGGCCGTCCAGGAGATGCCGTCGAACCACAGGTCGTTCACCGAGGCGAAGTCGATCGCGATCTGATCGAAGTCGGCCGGCGCGAACCCGGCGACCAGGCCCGTCAGCATCACGCGGATCACCACCCCGTGGGCCACGACGATGATCGTCCCACCGCGATGACGGATCGCCAGCTCCTCGAAGATGGGGCAGACGCGCCGGCCGATCGCGGCGAACGACTCGCCGCCGGGATGGGTGAATTCGAGGTCGCCGGCCATCCATCGCGCCTTGGATTCGGCATAGGTCGCCCAGCCTTCCTCGCGCGATACGCCACTCAGGGGACCGATTCGGCGCTCGTGGAGGCCCTCGATGATGACCGGTTCCAGGCCGCAGGCGCGGCCGATCGGGGCGGCCGTGTCGACGGCCCGGCGCATCGCCGAGCAATAGATGGCCGTCGCGCCGGCGTCCTTGAGCGATTGGCCCAGCAACTCGGCTTGCTGGACGCCCCAGTCGCTCAGGCCGATGTCGGACTCGGCGCCGTGGAACCGATCGGGCGCCGAGGTCTCGGCGTGGCGGGCCAGGAGTATCCGTGTTCCTTGCATGGTCGTTCTCATCAGCTCCGGTCGGCCCGTGTCGAGGGTTTCGCCAGGCGCCGAAGGTTGGGTGCGCGCCTCTGGCCTAACCCCGGGGTTCTGGGTAAGCTTTCTATGTCAAACTCAACGGAATCGCGACGGCGAACGGGTTAGCCGACGTCCTCTCGTCAGGTCGTCTCCCACCGCCGCACCCCATCTTCGACTCGATTCGACGCGATTCGCCTCCCGGAGGCGCCGTCAACCCGGATCGGCGTGACGCGGCGATCCCGGCCTTTCGCATCGTTCGCGGACGGCCGCAGCATTTCAAGGGGACCCCGCTCGTGGAAGAACGTCACAGATACCGCTCGATCCTCCTGTTCGGCATGCCCGGCAGCGGCAAGGGGACTCAGGGGGCGGTCCTCGGCCAGCTCCCCAGCTTCATCCATATCTCGATGGGCGACGTGTTCCGCAAGATCCCGCGGAATGGCCAGTTCGGGCAGGAGATCGAGAAATATACCTCGCGAGGTCAGTTGGTCCCGGACGACCTCACCGTGCGGATCTTCGAGCGGCATCTGAACGTCCTCGAGATGCAGGAATTGATCATGCCCGATCAGCACACGCTCGTGCTCGACGGCATGCCCCGCAGCCACGCGCAGGCCGAGCGGCTGGCCGGGTTCATCGACGTGGTCCAGATCTTCCACCTCAAGATCATGGACAACGACAAGGTCGTGGAACGGCTCAAGGCTCGCGCCCTGAGCGACAACCGGCTCGACGACATGAGCGAAGACGTGATCCACCGGCGGCTCCAGGCCTATCACGAAGAGACCTTCAAGACGCTGAGCCTCTACCCGAAGGAGCTCGTCCTCGAGGTCGACGCGAGCCGACGCGCCGTTCGACGTGCTCTGCGTCATCGCCGGCCGGCTCGCCGCGCTCAAACGACCTTGAGAATCACCGCGTCCGATCCTCGTCAGGAACCCAACATGATGGAAGAACGTCGCAGGTACCGCTCGATCATCCTGTTCGGCATGCCCGGCAGCGGCAAGGGGACTCAGGGGGCGGTCCTCGGCCAGCTCCCCGCATTCATCCATATCTCGATGGGCGACGTGTTCCGCAAGATCCCCCGGAACGGCAAGTTCGGCAAGGAGATCGAGCAATACACGTCGCGAGGGCAGTTGGTCCCGGACGACCTCACCGTGCGGATCTTCGAGCGGCACCTGAATATCCTCGAGATGCAGGAACTGATCATCCCCGAGCAGCATACGCTGATCCTCGACGGGATGCCCCGCAGCTACTCGCAGGCGGAGCGGCTGGCCGGGTTCATCGACGTGCTCCAGATCTTCCACCTCAAGATCGATGACACGGTCATGGCGATGGAACGGCTCCGCGCCGCGCCTTGCGCGAGAACCGGCTCGATGACATGAGCGACGAGGTGATCCGCCGCCGACTCCAGACCTACTATGATGAGACGTTCGAGACGCTCGGCTTCTACCCCAGCGAGCTGATCTTCGACGTCGACGGCGGCCGGCGGATGATCGACGTGCTCTGCGACATCGCCGGCCGACTCGCCGAGATCACCCGCCCCGAGCCCAAGTTGACCTGACCGGCAATACGAAGGGCCCGGATCGCCCGGTGCCCGAGTCCCCTTTCTCGACGGAGCATCCAAGGATATGTCCGCCCCCGCAACCAACGGCGAAGCGACGTTCCAGCCCTACATCCCGGCCAAGGCCGAATTGCCCGAGCTGACCTTCTCGGCGGTCGTCCTGGGCTCGCTGCTGGGCATCGTCTTCGGCGCGTCGTCGCTGTACCTGTTCCTCAAGGTGAGCATGACGGTGTCGGCGTCGATCCCGGTGGCCGTGCTGTCGATCACGATCTTCCGGGGACTGTCGGGCGCCTTCGGATTCCGCCGGGCGACGATCCTGGAGAACAACATCGTCCAGACGGCGGGCTCGGCGGGCGAGTCGATCGCCTTCGGCGTCGGCGCCACGATGCCGGCCCTGATGCTCCTGGGCTACGAGATGGAGTGGACCCGCGTGATGCTCGTCTCCGTGCTCGGGGGCTTGCTCGGCATCCTGATGATGATCCCGCTGCGCCGGGCGTTCATCGTCAAGCAGCACGGCGCGCTGCCCTATCCCGAGGGGACCGCGTGCGCCAAGGTGCTGATCGTCGGCGAGCAGGGGGGCTCGAACGCTCGGACGGTGTTCCTGGGCTTCGGGGTCGGGTTCATTTACCAGATCCTGATGCAAGCCACGAAATTCTGGGCCGGCGAATGGCAGAAGGCGATCACCGGCATCTCCGGATACAACAAGGCCGTCGTCTCGCTCGAGCCGTCGCCGGCGCTGCTGGGCGTCGGCTATATCATCGGGCCGCGGATCGCCTCGGTGATGGTCGGCGGCGGCATCCTCACGGCGCTGCTCCTGGTGCCGATGATCGCCTACTTCGGCGAGAACTTGCCGAACGTCCTGCCGCCGGGACAGAAGCGGATCGCCGAGATGGGCGCCGGTGAGATCTCGAGGCAGTACGTCCGATACATCGGCGCCGGCGCGGTGGCCGCCGGCGGCATCCTGAGCATGCTCAACGCCTTGCCGCTGATCGTGGCCTCGGTGACCGGCAGCCTCCGCGACCTCCGCTCGGGCCGATCGGCCGAGGAGGGGGGCGTGCCCCGCACCGAGCGCGACCTGCCGATGGCGGTGGTCATCCTCGGCTCGCTCGGCCTGGTGGCGGCCGATCGCCGCGAGTCCCCTGATCCCCACCAGATCTGACCGGTCAGCTCATCGGCGGGGCGATGATCGTGCTTGTTCGGTTTCCTGTTCGTGACGGTCAGCTCGCGGATCACCGGCGTGATCGGCTCGTCCTCCAACCCGATCTCCGGGATGACCATCGCCACGCTGCTGCTGACCTGCCTGATCTTCGTCCTGCTCGGCTGGGTCGGGCCGGAGTATCGACTCACGGCGCTGTCGATCGCGGGGATCGTCTGCATCGCCTCGTCCAACGGGGGGACGACCTCTCAGGACCTCAAGACGGGCTTCCTGGTCGGTGCGACCCCTTGGAAGCAGCAGATCGCGATCCTCGTCGGGGCGCTGGTCTCGGCAGTCGTCATGGGTGGCACGCTCCTGCTCCTGAACGCGGCCTACACCACCTATTCCGAAGATCCTGCCGAGCTGCCCAAGATCAAGGCTCCTGCCGATGAATTGAAAGGGACCGACGTCGGACCCGATGGGAAGACCTACCACGTCTGGTGGGTGATCAATCCCCGGCCCGGTGTGCAGCCGGGCAAGTATCTGACCGACGACTCGGGACAGGCCATCCACCTGAAAGACGCCGGCATCGGCGGACGGATGACCAAGACCGCCAAGGGGACGCCGATCCAGAAGTTCAACCCGCCGCAGCCCCGGCTGTTCGCGACCCTGATCGAAGGGATCATGTCCAAGGAGCTCCCCTGGGGGCTGGTGATCCTCGGCGCCGTATTGGCGATCGTGATGCAACTGGCGGGGGTCTCGGCGCTGGCGTTCGCCGTCGGCGTCTACCTGCCGCTGGCGACCACGCTGCCGATCTTCGTCGGAGGCGTGCTCCGAGGGCTCGTCGATCGCGCCGCGGCAGTTCACGCCCGAGGAGGCCGAGACGAGCCCCGGCACCCTGATGTCCACCGGCCTCATCGCCGGCGGCTCGCTGGCCGGCATCATCATCGCGCTCCTGGTCGTCTTCGAGGACTTTGGCAAGAAGATCGATTTCTCGACCCAGACGCCCGGCGGCGAGCCCACCTTCCTCGTCCCGGCCATCTGGGCCTTCGGCGTCATGGCGGGGATCCTCCTGCTCGTCGGCCTGGTCGGCAAGCGGCCGATCGCGGGCGAGACCGGCAAGGGCGAGACGGCCGAGTTCGGCGAGATCGGGGCCGAGGATCGCCCGGCGTGATGCAATCGACCACGCGGCATGCCGATCGCGGTCCGGTCGGTATGCCAATTTCGGATCAATCGGTCACCGGTGGCGTCGAAGGATCCGGCCGGGCGAGGACGAAGTCCCGCGTCAAGGCGATGACCTGCTCCCGTTCGTGGTCCAGCGCGAGGAGATGGTCGGAGCGTGGCAGGATGACCAGCGACTTCTCCGCGGAGCCGAGCTTCTCGTGAAGCTCCGAGGCATTTCTGGGCTCGACCACGGTATCGCGCCGGCCCTGGATGATCAGCGTCGGGACGGCGATCCGCGGGATGATCGGTTTGACCTCTTCGATCAGCTCGAGGGCGCTCAGGGCGGCGCCCACGCTGAAGGTCCGGAAGCGATCCGAGCCCGCAACCGATCGTCTCATCGCGGGGTCTCGCACCGCGGGGCCGCGTCGGGGCAGGTCCGGCCTG
The DNA here is from genome assembly GCA_963777695.1 of uncultured Planctomycetota bacterium. Taxonomy (GTDB): domain Bacteria; phylum Planctomycetota; class Planctomycetia; order Isosphaerales; family Isosphaeraceae; genus CAVZRC01. The sequence goes on along the minus strand of CAVZRC010000004.1, from coordinate 465,250 downwards.
ACGCGAGAGAGCAGCCCGAGGACGGTCGCCGGCCGAAACGGGATCAGGCCGCTGTAACGGATCGCCAGGAACGGGGCCAGCAGCACCAGCCGTGCGACCGGCCTCCGGCCGGCGAGATGCAGGGCCAGGGTGGCGCCCGTCGAGAAGCCGATGACGACCACGGGCCCGCCCCCGGCCGCCAGCTCGTCGAAGCTCGATTCGACCGTGGCGGCCCAGTCGCGCCAGCACGAGGCGGGCATGACCGGCCCGGGGCCGTCGTGGCCGGGTAGCACCGGCGTCGAGATGCGCAGGCCCTCGGCCTCCAGGGCCGCGATGACCGGCTCCAGCTCGTACCGGCCCCCGCCGAGGCCATGGAGCACCAGGCAGGACGGACGAGATTGGCGGTCGGACATCGTCATCGAGTATCTCCGGCGGCTCGACTGTCAGGGTCTCCGGGGACGATCGCAACGATAGCACGGGCGGCGTAATGGTGCCAGGTTGCCGCCTCGATCGAACCGCGAAACGTCGCGCGGGTCGGGCTGACGCCCGAGATGTACCGTTGTGTCGAAGCTCGCCGATATCGCGGTCGCCTACGACCGCTTCGAGCGGATGCAGATCTTGCCCCTCGACAAGAAGGCCCTGGTCGTGCTGGTCACGGGCGCCTTTCTGCCCATGATCCCCCTGGTGGGGACCGCGATCCCGCCGAAGGAGATCGTCTCGAAGGTGGCCGAGCTGCTGGTCTGAGCGGGCCACGGCGAGACGGAGTTGAAAAAGCAACCAAGGATCATGCGAATTGGAATAAATCGAGGAAATCAAAGACATTTTAACCACGGAAATCACGGACCTACACGGAAAAAGAATCCGGATTGAATCTTGTTCCGTGTAGGTCCGTGATTTCCATGGTTGAGAAAGAATTTTTTTGTCGTACGTTTTCTAGGAAGAACCTATTCTCATGGCGATTGCCGGGGTGGGAACACGCGATTCCAGTCGTTCTTCATGCTGATGACGGTCCAGCCGCGCCGCTTCGACTCGGCCATGAGGGCGTCGGAGAACGTGCCGACGTGGGATTTCGGGCCGTAGGCGTATTCGCGCGCGGCGTCATCGTGGTGGACGAGCATCATGAGCCGCGCGCCGTCGCCCGCCTGCGTCCACTCCAGCATCTGCCGGTCGCCGTCCGAGTTGCCGAACGCCGCGTAGGGACGCCGGCCGATGACCAGGTTGATCGTCTCGGGCTTGCCCGCATGGTCGTCGACCAGGAGCATCGTCGGCAGCTTCACGAGTATCGGCTTGCCGTCCTTGTCATAGGTGTACTTCGTCTTCACGGCGGTGCCGATCACCTGCTCGGGCGGCACGCCGTAGACCGTCTCGGCGAAGCCCCGGACGAACTCCTGGCCGGCGCCGCTCACGATGTAGGTCTTGTAGCCAGCATCTCGTAGATACCGGATCGCCTCGAGCATGGGCTGATAGACCAGCTCGGTGTAGAGTCGGTGGAATCGAGGGTGTCTGGCGGTGGCGAGCCACTCTTTCACGATCGACCGGAACTCCTCGACGCTCATGCCGCTATGGGTCGCCGCGACGAGATGGGCGAAGTCCTGGATGGTGAACCTCGCCATCGCCTCACGGTCGCCGCCGAGGATCGCCTTGAATGGCTCCTGGTCCTTCCACTCCAGGTGCCCGGGGGCGAGCACCTTCACCCGGTCGAGCGCGAACATCGCCTGGGTGTAGATCGGTTGCTCGACCCAGAGCGTACCGTCGTGGTCGAAGGTGACGATCCGCTGTTCGGGCGGGACATATCGCGGACTCGCCCTGTCGGTGGTCGCGCGGACGAAGTCAACGATCGCTCTCTTCGCCGGGCCGTCGTTCCAGGAGGGCAGGGGGTCGGTTGCCCCCTGCTGGCTGATGGCTGGGGCCATCGGAAATAGGGACGAGAGGACGGTCAGCACGGCCATGAGGCGGTCGCGACGATTCAATTTGACTTCCTCCGGAAGCTCAGACTGGTTGTCGGTAATTCCGACTAATCCGGTCGGAATAGTGTTTTTCGATTAATCCGAGGCTTTCGCTTGAACCGATGAAGAAACTATAGCACCCTGAAGACGCCAATCGGCCGGGGACGATCGTAGTAGTGTCGGGGTGGGGAGCGATCTTCGCCGCACCGCGATCCGGACCTGGTTCGCGTCCACGAGGTAGGTCGCCATGGAGTGGTTGAAGCGATCGACGGCGGGTTATGTGAGAGCGTCACTGGCGTGGCTGGGCGTCACCATGTCGATGGGGCTGGGCGTGGCCTCGGGCAGCGAGTCCGGACGGCCGCCGAACATCATCCTGATCGTGGCCGACGACCTGGGCTGGGGCGACGTGGGCTTCAACGGCCGGACGGAGTGGGCGACGCCGAACCTGGATCGGCTGGCCAAGCAGGGGACGACCTTCCGTCGGCTGTACACGGCAGGCGTGGTCTGCGCCGAGCCGGGCGGCCTTCTTGACGGGGAAGTATACGATCCACTCGGGAGTCCGCCGCAACGAGGACGATCTCCCGGCCGAGGAAGTGACGATCGCCGAGGCGCTCAAGCCGAAGGGCTACGCCACGGCCCTGTTCGGCAAGTGGCATCACGGGAAGCCCCGGGCGGGGAAGAAGGGGTATGTCCATCCTCAGGACCAGGGATTCGATGAGTTCTACGGTTATACCGACGCGGTTGACGCCTGGGAGAAATTCCCCGACATGGTCTGGGAGGGTCGCAAGCGGGTGCCGGCTTCCGGGTATTTCGACGACCTGATCACCGATCGTGCTCTAGAATTCCTGGGGCGACGCAAGGACGCCCCATTCTTCCTCTACCTGGCCCCGATCGCGACCCACTTCCACGTGGACGCGCCGGCCGACGAGGTGGAGAAGCAACGCGGGAAGTTCCCCGAGGCCGATCCGGACCGGCCGCTCAAGGCGACGTATGCGGCGATGGTCACGCGGCTGGATCATCAAGTCGGCCGGATCGTCGAGGCCCTGGAACGGTTGAAGCTGGGCGGTGATACGCTCGTCGTCTTCACCAGCGATCACGGGGCCACGTTCGAGAGCGGCAACCAGGGCACCAGCGCCGCGCTGGACAGCAATCGCCCGTTCCGAGGCCAGAAACGGACGGTCTGGGAGGGCGGGATCCGCGTGCCGGGCCTGGCCTGCTGGCCCGGACGGATCCCCGCGGGCGTCGTCTCGGAGGACGTGATGCACTTGACCGACTTGCTCCCGACCTTCGTCGCGGCCGGGGGTGGAGAGACGGATTCCTCCTGGCACGTCGACGGCGTCAACCAGCTCGACGTCTGGACGGGCCGGACGAAGTCGGTCGGACGCCGCCTCTTCTGGGAGTGGGAGTCCGAGGGGGCGCGACAGCTCGCCGCCATGGACGGCCGGTTCAAGCTCGTCATCATCGAGGGCGGCAAGCCCGAGCTCTACGACGTCGTCGGCGACCCCGCCGAACGGCGCGACCTCTCGGCCCAGCATCCCGAATTGACGAAAGAGTTGCGCGAACAGGTCGCCGACTGGCTCAAGACCACCTCCCGGCAGTGAGACCGCGCCGGGATTCCAGTCCATCTCGTACGTTCGTTCGGTATGACCATCCACGACGGAAAGGCAAGTGACTGCCTGTTTCGAGGGCTCCTGAGATGACCAAGTTTTTCCTCCGGCTGGGCTTGTCCTGGATGATTTTCGGCATCGTTCCGATGCTGGCCCATGCCGGTAATGAGACGATCGCGCCCGAGAGCGACCTCGGGCGGCTACAAGGCAAATGGACGGCGCAGGCTGGCCAGCGTCGCGAGCTCCGTGTCGCCCTGGAGATCCAGGGGAAGCGGGTCGAGGCGGTCGTCACCACGCGGCAAGGGCTCAACCTGCGGGCCCAGGGCGAGGTGAAGATCGATGAGAACACCTCGCCTCGTACCGTGGACTGGATCAAGTTCAACGGACCCGATCAGCAAGAGCTGCCGGCGATCCTCGGGATCTACAAGTTCGACCGCGAGTCGTTCGTCGTCTGCACCGGCGGCTTCAACGGAGACCGCCCCACCGAATTCAAGCCCGGCGAGGGCGTCCTGACCGAGGTGGTCACGTTCCGTCGGCCGCCGGCTTCGTCTCGCGACAAGGCCAAGTGACGAGCGTGCCGGATACGCTCTGTTGTCAATCCCGCGGAGAGCAAGGTTGGAGTTCCGCCTTCAGGCGGTCGGCCGAACGCGCCCGGACCGCCTGAAGGCGGGACTCCAGCGAAAACGGGAAGGCACTGGTGATGTGACCCGAGCCCGATCGTCGCGCAAACTTCACTAATTCGGTCAAGATAATGCGAAGTAATCTTGACAATCTCGGTCGAATTGCGAAATATCAATCGCGTGTTCTAGGATCTCGAAGACGCCGTGCCCTCATCGAGTGGCGGGCACTCATCATGGATGGGTGCTAGGGATGACGCGGATTGGAAGCTATGGGAGTATGAGACGCATGTCGGGTTCCGCAAGGATGAGGTATGGGCTGGGTCTCGTGGTGCTACTGGGATCGATCCCCGCATGTAGCTCGACGAATTCGGCGACCACCGATGTGCTTCGGATTGGGGCGTACTCGGTCGTCAAGGAAGTGATGCACGACGGCATACTCCCGGCCTTCAAGGCGAAATGGAAGAGTCAGTCGGGCCGAGAGCTGGAATTCGAAGAATCCTATAACGGCTCGGGTGCCCAGGCGAGGGCGATCGTCTCGGGACAGGACGCAGATGTGGCGATCCTGTCGCACGAGGGTGACATGGATTTGCTGGTCAAGGCCGGTCTCGTGAAATCCGCCTGGAAGGAAGGGCCGTTCAAGGGTATGGTCACGCACAGCCTGGTGGTCATCGGCCATCGGGCGGGTAATCCCAAGGGGATCAAGGATTGGTCCGACCTCGCCCGGCCCGGGGTGGGCGTGCTCTATCCGGATCCCAAGACGTCCGGGGGGGCGCGGTGGAACATCAACGCCATCTATGGGTCGGCCTACCTGGCCTCGCGCGAGGCCAATGGAGGACAGCCCGACCTCGCCGCGGTCGGTCGTTTCCTGGCGAGCGTCCAGGCCAACGTGATCAACATGGACCAGTCGGGCCGCCAGAGCATGGCCAACTTCGCCGAGCGCGGGACGGGCGATGTGGCGGTCACCTACGAGAACGAATTGCTGCTCCATAACAAGGAGGGGGCGCCGATTCCCTACGTGATCCCGCCCTCGACGCTCCTAATCGAGAGCCCGGCGGCGGTGGTCGACGGCTCGGTCGAGTCGCACGGCAACCGGAAGGTCGCCGAGGCGTTCCTGGAGTTCCTCCTCTCGGAGGAGGGGCAGCGGATCGTGGCGGAGTACGGTTTCCGGCCGGTCCGGCCCGAGGTGGCCCCGCCGTCCCAGGCGCAGCCGATGCCGCCCAAGTTGTTCACGATGGCCGACCTGGGCGGGTGGGCCAAGATCGAGGACGAGCTCTACGGACCGAAGGGGCTCTGGACGTCGATCTTCATCGCCAATACCGGGTCCAAGGGGTCGGGGAGGTAATCGGGGAAATGGCCACGGGCTTGCTCAGCTCAAGGACCGGCGCGACCGGGCTCGTGCTCCGCGGCACGACGCTGCTGTACCTCGGCGTCATGGTCGTGCTGCCGATGGCCGCGCTCGTGATCGAGTCGGCCCGGCCGGGCGCGTCGGCGTTCGCCGAGGCGGTGCGCAACCCCTTTGCCTGGCACGCGCTGAAGCTGACGTTCCTGACGGCCGCCCTGATGGTCGTCATCAACGCGATCACCGGGACGGCGACGGCGTGGGTGCTGGTCCGGTACAACTTCCCCGGTCGCGGGCTGGTCAATGCGCTGATCGACCTGCCGTTCGCCGTGCCCACGGTCGTGACCGGCGTGATGCTGGTCGTGCTGTATGGGCCGTCGAGCGTGATCGGTACGATCCTGGGGAGATACGGCTGGGGGGTGATCTATCACCAGCCGGGGATCATCCTGGCGCTGTTGTTTGTGACGTATCCGTTCGTCATCCGGAGCGTCCAGCCGGTCCTGATGGAGCTGGATCGCGCGGAGGAAGAGGCGGCGGCGACGCTCGGGGCGGGGGCGTGGACGACCTTCTGGCGGGTGACCTTGCCCGCGTTGTGGCCGTCGATCCTGACCGGCTCGGCGCTCTCGTTCGCCCGGGCGCTGGGCGAGTTCGGCAGCGTGGTGATGGTCGCCGGCAATCAGCCCATGTCGGCCAAGACGGCCCCGCTTTATATCTTCGGCGAGGTAGAGAGCGGCAACCGACACGGGGCGCTGGTGGTCTCGGCGGTGTTGCTCGGCGTCTCGTTGCTGATCCTGCTGGGCATCAACGGCGTCCAGCGACGATGGGGGGCTCAAGATGGCCACTGACGCGATCGGGCTGTCCGCCCGGCCGGAGCCGTCGTCGCTGTCGGCCCGACGCACCTTGCCGATCGGCCGATGGCTGCTGATCGGGGCGGTCCTGGGCTGGTTCGGCCTGCTCGTGCTGGTGCCGAGCCTGGCGATGCTGCGACAGGTCTTCGCCGGTGGCCTTCGGCCGTTCATCGGCCTATTGAGCCGGCCCGAGGTGCTCCGGGCCTTCGGGCTCTCGCTGGGGATCACCGCGCTGGCGACGCTGATCAACACGGTCTTCGGCATCGCGTTGGCGCTGGTGCTGGTCCGGCACAAGTTCTGGGGGCGGGCGCTTCTGGACGGGATCGTGGATCTGCCGTTCGCCGTCTCGCCGGTGGTCGCCGGGCTGATGCTGGTCGTCCTGTACGGGCCGCAAGGCTGGTTGGGGCACAGCCTCCAGGCGGCCGGATTCCGCGTGGTTTATGCGCTGCCGGGCATGATCCTGGCGACGCTGTTCGTGACCGTGCCGTTCGTGGTCCGCGAGCTTGTCCCGATCCTCCGCGAGCTGGGTGACGAACACGAACAGGCGGCTTACACGCTCGGCGCGGGACCCTGGCGCACCTTCTGGAGCGTGACACTCCCCTCGATCCGGTGGGGCGTCGCGTATGGGGTGACTTTGACGGTCGCGCGCTCCCTCGGCGAGTTCGGCGCCCTATTGGTTGTATCGGGGAACCTGATCGGTCAGACCCAGACGGCGACCCTGTACATCCACGATGGGATCGAGAGCTTCCATCCCGAAGGGGCCTACGCCGCCAGCCTCGTGCTGGCCGCGGTGTCGTTCGTATTGCTCGTCGGAATGGATTGGATCCGCAGGCGACTGGACGCCCATGAGGGGAAGACATCATGAGCATTCCTTGGTCGGTATCATGAGGAGGCCATCGTGGGCATCGTAGTCCGCCATCTTTCGAAACGCTACGGCGCCTTCCAGGCCGTCAACGATGTCTCGTTCGAGGTGCCGACGGGTCAGCTCGTGGCGTTGCTGGGTCCATCGGGGTCGGGCAAGAGCACGATCCTGCGGATCATCGCCGGGCTCGAGGTCGCCGAGACGGGTACCGTCGAGCTGACCGGCGAGGATGCCACGGCCGTGCCGATCCAGGATCGCGGGGTCGGGTTCGTCTTCCAGCACTATGCGCTCTTCCGCCACATGACGATCCGCGAGAACATCGCGTTCGGCCTGAAGGTGCGCAAGCTCCCCAGGGCGGAGATCCGCGCACGGGTCGACGAGCTGCTTGAGCTGGTGCAGCTCGGCGGTTATGCGGGTCGGTATCCGTCTCAGCTTTCGGGCGGTCAGCGTCAGCGGGTGGCGCTGGCGCGGGCCCTCGCGCCACGGCCCAAGGTGCTGCTGCTGGACGAGCCGTTCGGCGCCCTCGATGCCAAGGTCCGCGACGAGCTGCGCGTCTGGCTCCGACGGCTCCACGACGAGGTCCACGTGACGAGCCTGTTCGTCACCCACGATCAGCAGGAGGCGTTCGAAGTCTCCGACCAGGTCATCGTCCTGAACCGTGGGCGGGTCGAGCAGATGGGGCCGCCGCAGGAGCTGTACGAGAATCCGTCCACGCCGTTCGTCACCGGCTTCCTCGGCTCGGTGAACGTCCTGACGGCCCCGTTCGCGGTCGGCGAGGATGGCCTGTACGGCGCGTCGCGGATCGATCGACAGGGCGAGCCGGTCTCCGTGTATGTCCGCCCCCACGACCTCGACCTGACCTACCAGCGGAACGGCGCGCCGGCCTGGCCCGGGCGGGTATCGCGGGTGATCCCACTGGGCTCGCTCGTGCGGGTCAACGTCGAGCTCGCCGACGGAACCGGCGTCCGGGTCGAGCTCACGCGCGAGCGGTTCGCCGTCCTGAATCCCCGCGTCGGCGCCACGGTCTTCGTCGCGCCCCGGGACCTCAAGGTCTTCGTCGAAGAGGCTCAACCCGCGTGATCATGCCGGTCGACGTGATCGAACCATCCCTACCCGAACGCAGGAGGCTTGCCGCGATGAACGTCAGGACGATCGAGTGGGCACGGTTGGCCCTCGAGCAGCAGGTGGAGTTCTTCGGCGGCGATCAGGTCAGCCTGGACAGCCTGTGGCGATCCTGGGGCAGCCCGGAAGGCCACGACCCTCGGGCCTGGTCCAGGCTCGCCGCCCCGCTGATCGCCGGATTCGCCGAGTACCTCGGCAATCTCGACGGCGACGGGCAAGCGGTCGAGGAATCGCGACGGCTCTGGATCTGGGAGGACGAGTCGAAGGACCCCTGGCGGACCGGCGACCTGATGAGCCACGAGTTCATCGCCAGATCGTATGCCACTTACCTCGACGAACACTGCGAGAGCCGTCAAGCTGCCGCATCGCATTCGCTGGCCTGCCGCTGAGGACGGCGGCGAAGACCTTCCGACCGAATTCCTCGGTCCTCATGGCGCAGTCCCGCGATGCCATCCTCCGGAGAGATCGGCTCGATGATTGGCCTTTCGGTGTGTTACCCTGGGAGGGATGACCGGAAGGTTCCAAGGAAATCATCAGGGCGATGTCGGACATCCGGCGGTCACACGAGGACGAGTCGCGTTCATGGCATTGTTCAGCCTGCGGGGCGTCAGCCTCTCGTTCGGAGGCCCGCGTATCCTGGATCAGGTCGACTGGCAGGTCGAGCGCGGCGAGCGGGTCTGCCTGCTGGGCCGCAACGGCGAGGGGAAGAGCACGCTGTTGCGCCTCATCGCTGGCGATCTCGAGCCCGAGGACGGGCAGGTGCTCCGCCAGCAGGGACTCCACGTCGCCCGGCTGCCGCAGGAGGTCCCCGAAGGCGTTGGCCTGGCGGTCGCGCGCGTGGTGGCCGAGGGGCTGCCGAAGTCGATCGACCATCACGACGGGCCCGACTACCGCGTCGAGGCGATCCTCTCCCGCATGGCGCTGGACCCCGACGCACCCTTCGAGAGCCTCTCGTCGGGGATGAAGCGGCGCGTGCTGCTGGCGCAATCCCTCGTCGCCGATCCCGACGTCCTCCTGCTCGACGAGCCGACCAACCACCTCGACATCGACGCGATCAAGTGGCTGGAGGACTTCCTGCTCCGCTACGGCGGCACCTTGATCTTCGTCACCCACGACCGGGCATTCATGGGCCGACTGGCGAACCGGATCGTCGAGCTCGACCGGGGCCACCTCTACGATTTCGCGGGCGACTACGCCACGTTCGTCAGGCGCAAGGAAGAAGTGCTCGCCGCCGAGGAGCGGCAGAACGAGCTGTTCGACAAGAAGCTGGCCCAGGAGGAGGTCTGGATTCGCAAGGGCATCCAGGCCCGGCGGACCCGCAATGAAGGACGCGTCCGGGCGCTCAAGGCCATGCGGGAGGCCCACCAGAAGCGTCGGGATCGGCAGGGCACGGCCTCCATCCAGGTCCAGGAAGCCGAGCGGTCGGGCACCCTGGTCATCGAGGCCAAGGGCGCGGGCTTCGCGTACGACGGCCGGCCCGTCATCCGGGACCTCTCGACAACCATCATGCGCGGCGACAAGGTCGGCATCATCGGCCCGAACGGCTCGGGCAAGACGACACTGTTGCGCTTGCTACTCGGCCAGTCGCCGCCGGGGACGGGGACCATCCGTCACGGGACCAATCTGGAAGTCGCCTACTTCGACCAGTTGAAGGCCACCCTCGAGGAAGAGAAGACCGTCCAGCAGAACGTTAGCGAATACGAAATGATCGTGATCAACGGCCAGTCGCGGCACGTCATCGGCTACCTGCGGGATTTCCTGTTCCCCCCCGAGCGCTGGCGCAGCCTGGTCAAGTTCCTCTCCGGCGGCGAGCGGAGCCGACTCCTGCTGGCCAAGCTCTTCACCAGGCCGTCGAACGTGCTCGTCCTCGACGAGCCGACCAATGACCTCGACGTCGAGACCCTCGAATTGCTGGAGACCTTGCTCGTCGACTACCAGGGGACCGTGCTGCTGGTCAGCCACGATCGGGCGTTCCTCAACGATGTCGTGACGAGCATACTGGCCATCGATGGGTACGGTCGCGTCCGTGAATATGAGGGCGGCTACGACGATTACCTGCGCCAGCGGCCGGCGGAAGTCCTCGCCGAGACGAAGGCGACGACCGTCGCCGTGGCGAGCAATCCGTCGCAGACGCAACAGGCCCGCAAGCGGACTAACAAGGAGCGTCGAGAGCTGGAAGCGCTGCCCGGCCGGATCGAGGAGCTCGAGACCGAGCTGGCGGGACTGCATCAGACGATGGCCGACCCGAGCTTCTATCGCAAGGCCAGCGGCGAGATCGCCGCGCTCAATGCAAGGCTGGAAACCGTTGAGCAGGAGTTGGCATCGGCCTTCGAGCGATGGGAGGCCCTGGAAGCGGCCGACCGATAGAGCGCTCTCAGGATTCATCGGGCACGCTCGATCGGACATGGGAAGGCTCGTACGGTGCTCTGCGAGAACCCTCCTGCCCCCCCTTCGTAAGGCGGGGACGGGAACGGCCCGGTCCGCCTCTATGTCCCCCCCTTACGAAGGCGGGGCAGGGGGGTATTCGCATCCGCCAAGGAGTGTGCGCGACTCAATCGTAAATCGCACTAGCGAGCTGGCCTCGAGCAGGCGGTGCGGAGACGGTAGAGCGCAGCTTGAGTCTCGCGGTCGAGCGGGTCGCGGTTGAGGGCCAGGTGATACCAGGTGCGGGCCTCGGCCGAGAGTCCGAGGGCCTCGCAGGCCGCCCCCAGGTCGCGTAAGAGCAGCGGGTCGTCGCGGTGGGTCATCTCGGCGCCGCGACAGACGCCATCGATCAGCGCGTCGAGCAGCCCGATCCGCTCGAGCAAGGACTCGTCCAACCGGTCCTGGCCCGCGAGCCGCAGGGCCTGCGCCAGGCCGTTGAGGTGGCAACGACGATCGGGCTCGGCGGCCAATGCCCGGCGAAAGCGGTCGACGGCGGTCCGGGCATCGCGACCGAACATGGCGAGTTGACCGCGCAGCTCGGCCAGGTCGGGATGGTCGGCCGGGCCGAGCGACAGGATCGACTCCGTTGTCGAAAGGTCGCCCTGGTCGATCGACAGCCGCGCCCGGATCGCACGGGCATCGGGATCGGATTCGCCGAGGACCGCGAGCATCTCGAGGGCCTCGAGGGCCTCGGACGTCCCACCGAGCCGTCGGCAGCCTTCGGCCAGGGCCAGGCGGACCCCGCGATCATCCGGGGAGGCCTCGAGCAGCTCTCGGAGTTGGGGGACCACCTTCTCCGGGGACCAGATCGAACAGTGGATCTGGCACCAGAGCAACGCCTCGTCGAAATCGAGCTCCCTGAGGTCCGCCAGCGCGGCGAACTCGGCCAGCGCCTCGTCGCGCCGCATCCGCAGCACGTGGATGCGGATCAGCCCCAGTCGCGCCTCCGCCAGTGCGGGATCGAGCCGCTTGGCCCGCTCCAACGCATCCTCCGCCTCGCCGAGTCGGCGCCGGCGGATCGCTTCGTTGCCCCGGCGGACCCAGTCCATCGCCGTCGCCTCCGGATCGATCGCACCGGAGGACGTGGGCGGGCGGGCGAGGCCAGACCGGAACCGAGCTGCGGCCAGGAAGAGGAGCGCCAGGGCCACGAGCACGATCGCCGCTCCCGCCAGGCGACGGATCATGGCTCGGGACCAGCACGTGTGCCGCCCCATGCTCGCCTCCGGGTATCCGATGTGGATCGGGAGGGCCTGCTTCCAGGCCCTCCCGGTTGTCGATGCGATTCATCGCGCGGCGATCAATAGGCGTCGCTGCTGATCACCTCTCCGTTGGCGCGGCTCCCGAGGGCCCACCAGGTCTGCGGGTTAACCGAGTCCTTGATGAAGTGGACCGAGCCGTCGGCGAAGGCCGCGTTGATCCCACCGGGATGCAAGCTGTTGGGCGAGGCGGTGCCGTAGACGTCCATCCCCCAGGGGTTGACGTTGGAGCTGCTCTGGCACTGCCGGGAATTGGGAGTGCCGACATGGTTATAGTTGTTGTTCACGTAGCCGGGGAAGGTGCTCCACCACTGGTAGCCCATATTCGAACTCTGGGCGGCGGTCCCGGGCGGGAGATTATTGCACGCCGCGAGGAATTGCATGACGCCGGCCGCGGTCGGCGTCGTGTTCGGCGCGTTCGCGTTGAAGAAGGCGCGGTTCTCGTTGTTCTTGCCCGTTCCGGTCACGGGATTGGCCGCGGGCGGCGTGAGCTGCTCGCTCCACAACGTGGTATTGCTGGTCCCATCGGTAACCGCCGCGACTCCGACCGTCCTCACCGTCGGCAAGAAATTGTTGACATCGCCCGTAGACCAACTGCCGGGGTTGCCGTCCGGGATGATCGTCCCGGTGAAACCGCCCATGGCGAACGGGCCGCCATAATTCCCGCCGTAATTGACCACCGTCGGCTGGGATGAAGCGGGGAGTTGCTTGGAATCCGAGGGGCAGAGGAACGCGGAGGTCTGCGTGAAGAATACCGTCGTGTTGCCCCACCAGAGGGTCGGGCCGCTGGAGTTGCCCGGTTGAGAACCCCAGACGCCGAGGCCCGCATTGTAGGCGTTGTACAGGGTCGTCTGCTCCATGTAATTAAAGATCTGGACCAAGGGACCGACACCCCAGCCCCAGCACGCACCCTGGTTGCCGTTGCCGAAATCGACCGTGGAGCAGGGCCAGAGCGAGCCGGCCGGGAAGCAGTTGTAAGTGGCGTGGTAATTGTGCACCGCCAGGCCCAGTTGCTTGAGGTTATTGGTGCATTGGGCACGGCGGGCCGCCTCGCGCACCGCTTGTACTGCCGGCAGCAGGAGCGCGATCAAGACGGCGATGATCGCGATGACGACCAGCAGCTCGATCAATGTAAATGCGCGCCGATCACGAGATGTGTCATGCATGAGAAGCGGTCCTTTCTTCAGCGGAGTATCGATGGATTGACGGGACGGAAACCGAACCGGACGAACGATCGTAGCAATGGCGACGGCGCGGGATCGTCGTGCGGGGCGGAAGAGGTCCCGGCGTGAGGTCCCGATGATGTGTTCTCGCGGAGCGGTCGGATTTCGACCGCCGCCGGGATCCCGGCGGCGGCCCTTCGGTCGGAGCCGGTGCCGCTCAGTGTGCAGCGGGTTCCGTCGACTTGGATTTGGCCGGCTCACCCTTCCTGGGCATCTTGCTGCTCACCGGGCCCCGGTTGGTCGGAATCCCGACCGTGACCGGTTCGGACTTGGTGTCGGCGGTCTCGCTGCCACAGCCTGCCAGGGCGAAGCAGGCCAACGACAGCCCGACGACCGACCGGGAAACCAATCGCTTGCCGTGGTTCATGCAATCTACTCCTCTGTGGAATGAATCATGCGTCCGCATTGTCCTCGACTCGTCTCCGTCCAAATTCCTCGACTCGAAGCCCCGGCGGGAGAGGAGGCCGGGCAAGGGCCAGTTGTCGACGGAATGAGACGACTCGCGACCGGCTCAATGGCCGGTCATGGAGGACGGTTCCAGGCGATCGATAGCGCGTTACGTGCGTCGTCTTTCAGGTCTGTTGGGGGAGATATCCCATGGATGAAATAATTTGGGGAGAGGAGAGTGTAGAAGAAATTATGAAGCAATTCAAGTGGTGGAGTGCGATGACGATTGCGAGATTGCCGTACTGTTCACCCCGAATTGGAGAGGATATCAAGTGAACGAGCCGGCGCAAAGGCCCATCGTCCGAGAAAGGAAACCACGTCTTCTCAACGGCACTAGGACCGGCCCAGGAATCGTATCTCGACGTTCTCTTCTACTCGCGAATCCGAGTTTTCTTGAGAGCCGTACGCTTCCGTTGGCCGTGTCTCAGGCATAATACAATCGCTGCATTGGGATGATCTCGGCATGGAATGCCGGCTCGATCAGTTCGACCTCGGAAGGTCTCGGCGCTTGCTTCGATGGCGTTGCGCCTAATTGATTAAGATAACCCTCAAATGAAAACGAATGCAGTCCGTTCGAGCGGCTTTAATTTAGCCATTGCATTTTGGGGACGTCAATAGCACAGTCCCGGGAAGCGACACGGATTTTTCATCGACGTACTACTAAAGAGATCGTTCGCCGCAGTGACGCCTCCTACAGGAATGGTCGGTCGGAGCTCCGCCACTCGATGCGTCGTCTCCATTTCGTAGCGGGTCGTTGAAATCTTCGGATCGGCGGGCTTTCCGAGTTGCTCGAGAGAGCCGGCCGCAGCCTTCGCCGCGGCCGAGATGACGGTCATGCTTCGGCACCCACCGAAGTTATAGACATCGAGACGATCGTAGGAGATGATGGTTCCGAGCGGTTGCGAATGCCCGACAGCCATCGGCAGGGCCCGGCGACATCCCGGGGCTCCATGGCGAAGGAGCTCCGAGGAGACACCTTGATGCGCCCCGCCCGGGCCGGAAACGGGATTCCGATCGCCTCGAGCCCCTCTCCGCTGTCGCCACTGGGGGCGCTGTCGCTGGCGGCCTGGTTCGGCCTGGCGGCCGGCTACCTCGACCTGGGCGGGATGTTCGTGTCGAAGCATGTGCTCCATGCAACCGTCTTCTACCAGCAAGGTCGGAACTTCCCGTGGGCGGTCCCGGTGGCGCACCTGACGATCTTGATGATGCCCGGGCTGCTGGTGGCCGGCCTCAACCGACTGCGAGCCGGGCTGGTGTCCGTTCGGGCGACGGCCTGGTTGTTCGCGACCCTGGCGATCTGGGGGCCGCTGCTGAACCTGCCCCTTTCCGGGAAGGCGAGCCTGTTGCTGGCGGCCGGCTCGGGACGTCTGATCAGCCGCGCGGTCGCGGGACTGGGCCCGCGCGGCCGGCGTTGGGGGCGTCTCAGCCTGGCGGGGCTCGCGGGGCTGCTCGTCGTCATCGCCGCGGCCACGACCGGCGGCCGGGCGGTGGCCGAGTATCGCGCCCTGGCTCGCCTCCCCGCCCCGCCGAGCGGCGCCGCCAACGTCCTCCTGATCGTCATGGACACCGTCCGTGCCGAGAACCTGAGCCTTTATGGCTACTCGCGCGACACCACCCCCCAACTGGCACGCCGGGCGAAGCGGGGCTTGCGGTTCGATTGGGCCTCCGCACCGTCATCCTGGACGTTTCCCTCGCATTGCACCCTCTTCACGGGCCGGTGGCCCTACCAGCTCAATTCGCACCGGCACCTCGTCCTCGACACGCCCCATCCCACGCTGGCCGAGTTCCTGGCCGCGCGGGGCTACCTGACCGCGGGGTTCGCGGCGAACACCAGCTATTGCAGTTATGAGAGCGGGCTCGACCGCGGATTCGCCCATTATGAAGACTTCGTGCTATCGCCGTGGACGATCCTGGCCACCACCGCGCCGGGCCGCTGGTTCGCCATGAACGTCCTGATGGATGTCCTCAGTCCCGACGACTTCTACGGCCGCAAATGGCTGCTATACCGATCGCGGGACGCCCGTGGGATCAACGGCGCCTTCCTCGATTGGCTCTCCCGGCAACGGCGTGGTGATCGGCCGTTCTTCGCCTTCCTGAACTACATGGACGCCCACGAACCGTTCCTGTCCCCTCGGAAACATCCCGCGAAATTCGGAGTGCCGCCCGAATCCCGCGGCGAATACCGGATGCTCCTGAATTACTGGGACATCGATAAGACCCACATCAGCCCGCGGGACGTGGCGCTCAATCGCGACGGCTACGACAATTGCATCGCCTACCTGGATCAGGAGATCGGGGCGATGTTCGACGAGCTCGACCGTCGCGGCGTGCTCGAAAACACGCTCGTGGTCGTCACCTCCGACCACGGCGAGGAGTTCGGCGAGCACGGCGTGTTCAACCATGGCTACAGCCTGTACCTCCACGAGACCCACGTCCCGCTGCTGATCCTCTCGAGGGCGGTCCCGCCGGGCCGCGCCGTCGCCGAGCCCGTGAGCCTGCGCGACCTGCCCGCGACGATCATCGACCTGCTGGGCATGTCAACCGCTTCGCCCTTTCCCGGCGGGTCGCTCGCGGCGCACTGGCGAGATCCGATCGGCGCGGAACGCCCGCCGGATACGCCCGCCCTCTCGGAGGCCGACTTCCTGACGATCGCGCTGGACCCCCGGCGCGGTCGCGGGCCGACCCAGCGAGGCTACACGATGTCGTTGATGTCCAAGGGCTGGCATTACATCCGGGACGGTGGCGGGGTTGAAGGACTATTCGATCTGGCGACAGACCCGGGGGAATCGATCAACGTCCTCCGGACTTCACGGGACTTCTCCGCCCCATTGAGCGGCTTCCGGCAGGCGATCCTCCGGGTCCTGACCGATGACCCCGTCGCGCCCGGGACGGAAGAAGATTACCTGAAAAGGTACAGGCGCAGGCTCCAGGCCATCGTCCAGACTCGCCCGCCTGCGGACGACTCGAAACCGACCGAGCCCGATTCCTCGACGCAACCCGGCGGACTCTGAGCGAGGCGCCCCATCGAGTCTGCGATCGCTATCGACAAGGGAGACTTCCCGCGTGAGCTTCGCCTACTTCGCCCCGGAACTGACCTTTCCCCTGGCCTCGGCCCTGGTCGCCACCATCGGGTTCATCCTGCTGGTTGGCCGCGCCCCGCTCCGGATCGCCTCCCGGGGCCTGCGGCTGGTCGCAAGGCCGTTCCGATCCGCCGCACGAGGCTTCCGATCCGTCGCGGATCGGGTCGATCTCTGATCCGGTCGATCGCACGAAGGACCGCGACCGAAATCGGGAAGAGCGCTCCGACTTCCGCCCGCCGTCCACGGGCCGCACGCCACCGACCCGGGCGGAGGCCCTGCCGCTCAAGCAAGGAGCTGTCTCAACCGGGCGATGATCTGCTCGGCGGCATCGATGGCCATGAAGTGGCCTCCCGGGACGAAGTGGGCCTCGGCGTTGGGCAAGGCGTGCACCATCTTACAGGCCATCGCGGGCGGGACGATATTATCGGAGAGCCCATGCCAGATTGTGACCCGATGGCTCGCGGGCATCGACTCGAGCGAGAAGCCGTAATTCCGATAGAACGTCAGCTCCTGCGCCAGCCCCACCGCGCCGTTGCCGTCGGTGAACACCTGATGCAGATCCTTCAAGAACAGGTCGAAGACCTCGCGTCGCGCGAAGAGTCGCCGGTCGGGGGCCGACCAGGTCCTGATGAGGCCCTTGAGGAACCGTTCCGGGTCGGCTTGGAATCGGTCGGCGCCGGCCTGGAACCCCCTTAGCGCCAGATGCGGGTATCGCGAGCCAGCCCCGAGGAAGAGGCGACGGCGTCGCTCCATCCCGTGGAGGGCGCCGCGCAATCGCATCGGCCCCATCCCGCTGATGATCGTCACCGTCCGGACGCGATGTCCCAGCTTCAAGAGGACCCCTAGTGCATAGGGTGTACCGCCGGAGATCCCGATCAGGCTGAACGAATCCAGGTCGAGGGCCGCCGCGAGGTCCTCGACGTCCTCGATGGCATCGAGGGCGCTGGCCCGCGTCACGAATTCGGAGCCGCCCACGCCGGGCCGGTTCGGGGCGATGATCCGCAGTCGCTCACGCCGGGCCCGTTCGCTCACGTAGGACGCTTGGTGATGCGACCCGACCAGGCCGTGGAAGAACAGGACGGGATGGCCGCAGGGATCTCCGTATTCCTGGAGCTCCAGCTTCCGGCTACCCCTGAGAGGCATGACGTGTTCGAGCATATTACGCCGGCAAGAAAGTAGGTCAGGCTTTCCGGCCTGACGTGCCTTGAATGTCAGGCCGGAAAGCCTGAACTACCGTTAGCGATGCCGTAGACTTCGGATCATTCGGCGTCTCGGAGCCGCCGGAGTCCGTCCAATCCGTCGAGACTCTTCCGGTTCTTCTCGGCCTTGTAACGCTCCAGGCCGTCTGGGCCCTTTCGACAGGCGTAATTGGTCAACTGATCGCGCTCCTCGCGGTACTCATACGCGGGGACGCCGAATCCGCACGAATCGGCGATCCGATCCACCTCGAGCATGACCACCGAACGCGCCCCCGGTTGGCGGGGGAACCCGTCGATGAGGTCATCCCACTCGGGATCGCCCGGCTCGACGACCCGGCCTTGGCCGTAGAGCCGCAGGATCAGGGGCGGGCCCTCGAAGGCGCAGAACATGATGGTCATCCGGCCGTTCTCGCGCAGGTGCGCGACGGTCTCGATCCCGCTTCCGACCAGGTCGAGGTAGGCCACCGTCCTCGGTCCGAGGATGCGGAAGGTGTCCAGCCCCTTTGGCGAAATGTTCAGATGCCCCTCGGGTGAACTCGGCGCCGTGCCGACGAAGAAGATGTGCTGCCGGTGGATGAAATCGGCCAGCCGCTCGTCCAATCGCTCGTATGGCTTGCCCATGGTAACCTCGCGTCAAATCGCCCGCGGCTCGAAAACACCAGGGCATCCCGTCCCCCTGACCGTTACAATCATGGTCGGCTTCGACCCGGATTTCAAACGGAAGATCCACCGATTGCCCGGCCTCATCGGGAGAAACCACGATGTCCACCCTCATCAATCGTCAGGTCGTGCTGGCGGCGCGACCGCACGGAGAGCCGAAGGAATCCGACTTCCGGCTCGTCGAGGTGCCCGTGCCGCAGCCCGGCCCGGGGCAGATGTTGTTGCATACGATCTATCTCTCGCTGGACCCTTACATGCGGGGACGGATGAGCGCCGGGCCGTCGTATGTCGCCCCGACCGAGATCGGCGAGGTCATGGGCGGGGGCACGGTCTGCCGGGTCGAGGCGTCCAACATCCCCGCGTTCCAGGTCGGCGATGTCGTCGACGCCTTCAGCGGATGGCAGGAATATGACGTATCCGACGGCCGCGGCGTCCGCAAGCTCGATCCGAGTCTGGCGCCCATCTCGACGGCCCTGGGCGTGCTCGGCATGCCGGGCCTGACCGCCTGGGCCGGCTTGGCGAACATCGGGCAGCCGAAGGCCGGCGAGACCCTCGTGGTCGCAGCGGCCTCGGGAGCGGTCGGATCGGTCGTGGGCCAGCTCGCCAAGCTCAAGGGCTGCCGGGCGATCGGGGTCGCCGGCGGCGAGCGCAAGTGCCGATACGTCGTTGACGAGCTCGGCTTCGACGATTGCATCGACCACCGCCGGGGCGATTTCCCCGACGCGCTCCAGGCCGCTTGCCCCAAGGGAATCGACGTCTACTTCGAGAACGTCGGCGGTGCCGTCTTCGACGCCGTCCTGCCGCTGCTGAACGCGTTCGCGCGGCTACCCATCTGCGGGCTGATCGCCCACTATAACGCGACCGAGCCGCCGAGCGGCATCGATCGCATCCCGCTGCTCATGCGCCAGGTCCTGGTCAAACGACTGACGATCCGCGGTTTCCTCGTGTTCGACTTCGCGAACCAGCAACCGGACTTCCTCGCCGAGGTCGGCCCCCTGGTCCGCGACGGCTGCATCAAGTATCGCGAGGACATCGTCGAGGGCCTGGAGAATGCCCCGCGCGCCCTGATCGGGCTCTTGCGGGGCGAGAACTTTGGCAAGGTGATCGTTCGCGTCTCGAACGAAGATCAGCGGGATGAGCGAAGGGAGTGACCTCACGAGGACTCCCCACGCCGGACGCGGTAGAGCCGAGCCGGGCGACCGGCCCCGGGCCGTGTCTTGCCCGTCTCCTCGACCAGCCCCAGCGCCATCACCCGCCGACGGAAGCCCCTCGGATCGACCCGCCCTCCGGACACGACCTCGACGAGGGTGCGGAAATCCTCCAGCGTGAAGGTTCTGGGGAGGAAGCCGAAGGCGGCGGCGGACTCGTCGAGCCTGGCCCGCAGGCGTCGGCGGGCCATGGCGAGGATCGTGGCGTGGTCGAAGGCCAGGGTCGGGAGGTCATCCACGGCGAACCAGCGGACGTTGGCCGCATCCGACGCCGCCTTCGGCTTGAGGCGATCGGGCCGGACCAGGGTGTAATAGGCAACGGTGACGAACCGCCCGCGCGGGTCGCGCTTCGGCGCGCCGAAGGTGTGGAGCTGCTCGAGCGAGACGTCGGCGACGCCCGTTTCCTCTTCCAGCTCGCGAATCGCACAGACATCGAGGTCTTCATCTTCTTCGACCAGGCCGCCCGGCAGGGCCCAGTCCCCCTGGAACGGCGGATTCCCCCGCTGGATCAGCAGGATCTCCAGTCGTTCGTCGCGGATGGTGAAGATCACGATGTCGGTCGTCATCGTCAGGGTCGGCAGGCGGAACTTGGGCATGAACCACTCCCATCAGACATCCGCAGCCATTCGGCCGGTCGCGCATCAACGCCTCGATCTTGCACAATCTTATCCTGGGACGTCGCATTTTCCGTCCGTGCATGGATAAAATGAGTAGCATTCGGTGGAGCGACGGGACACGATGACCGATAAAACTTTGGACCCTCCTGCGCAAATCAGGCCTGCCCACCTCGCCGAGCACCCGTCTCCGGCTTCGTCACCGGCGACGACGATTGGTAAACAGACTAATTTGATCGACGGGATTGATATCCGATGAGCTACGCCGGTCCGGTACAGGTACAGGAGGTTGGGGAGCCCGTCACGGCCCTCGCGCCGAGGAACGATGGCGAGCGGCCCGCCCGTTTGCCTCGACCGGCCACCGTTCGTCTCGACCGGCCCGTCTGGCTCTATATCATCACGGTCGTGACGATCCACCTGGCCGCGCTGGCCGCGTTCATCCCCTGGCTGTTCAGCTGGACCGGTCTGGCGCTGGCTATCCTCGGCGTGCCCTTCTATGGCCTGGGGATCACTCTGGGGTACCACCGATTGCTGGCCCACCGCAGCCTGGTCGTGCCCAAGTGGCTCGAGCACGGCATCGCCCTGTTCGCGCAGTGTTCCCTCCAGGACACGCCGGCCAAGTGGGTGACCGTCCACCGGATGCATCACGCCTTCTCCGACGAGCAGTCGGATCCGCACAGCCCTCTGGTCAACTTCTTCTGGTCGCACTTCGACTGGTTGTTCTATCACAACACCGCGACCCGGACCATCGGCTCATTGCAGAAGTATGCTTCCGACATCCTCAAAGACCCGTTCTACATGCGGTTCGAGAAGAGCTACCTGGGCCCGGCGATCTATCTCGCCCACCTGCTCATGTACTCGGTCCTTGGCGCCGTGATCGGCTGGATGACGACCGGGACCGCCCTGGGCGCCCTGCGGTTCAGCCTGAGCCTGTTCGTCTGGGGGGGCCTGGTTCGCACCGTGCTGGGCTGGCATGTGACCTGGTCGGTCAACTCTCTCACCCATCTCTTCGGCTATCGCAACTACGAGACGAGTGAGAGCAGCCGGAATAACTGGTTCGTCGGCGTGGTGGCCCTCGGCGAGGGATGGCACAACAATCACCACCACGACCCCGCCGCGGCATCCGTCTGGCACCGATGGTGGGAGTTAGACCTCACCTATTGCGTGATCCTCGTGCTCAAGCGACTCGGCCTGGCCACGAAGGTCATCGAGCCCAAGAGGGTGCGGCACGCCCGGCGTGCCTGAATCGAGGGCCTCGACGCGTCGGCGAGGGTCCGAGGGCATGGCCCTCGTAGACGCGTCGGGCTGGAGTCGGGCTCGAGCGATCCTCGGTTGAAGCTCCGCCCGATCGCGGCTCGACCGTCGCTGGGGATCCGCGATGCGGAGACGGCCGCGATCGAACGAGGCTGCCATGAACCTTACATCTTCATCCCGCCCATGCCCTTGCTGCTCATGGTCATGCCGCCCATGCTCATGGTCATGCTCATGAGTTCCGCCTTCGTCTCCGGCGTCGGGGAATCCGTGCTCCCCGCGTAATTGGCATCGCCGCTGTGGACGACCGTGATCGGCATTTTGAGCACCAACTTGGGCATGACGCCGGTCAGCGTCGCCTTGCCGTCGCCGAGCGTCTCGGTCCCGAGGACCGTCGTCCCCGGCTTCATCCCGTGCATCTTCATGCCGGACGGCATCACCATCTCGAAAGTCACCGTGCCGGTCGCCGTCGGCATGCCGGACTTCGACGTGACCTTTGCCGTCAGGTTGACCGACTTCAAGTGATTGTGCTTGACGTAGACCCCTTCATCCATCAGGGACACCGCGCTGGACATTTTCGTGAACGACGCGGCATGGGAGGTGAGGCCCGAGAGCAAGGCACGACCCTCGAGCGGGTTCAGTGCGGGCGCGAAAGAGCGTGAGCGATGGTTGCGTTGCATTGCCGGAGACTCCATGGGATCGACCGGATTCAGACCGTTTCACCGCGATCTCGGTTCAAACCGATTGAACCGAGCGTCTCGAGAGGCTCCGGAGGAAAGGAGGTCGCGAGGTCGTCGGCAACGACCAGGGACTTGTGAAACCGTCCCGACTCACGACCCTTTCCGACTGACTCCAGGAACAATGCGACGGATTCACGCCGAACCCCTCAACCGTCTCGGATTTTTCCCCAACGACGGATTTACCGGCGCGTTCCTTGCGCAGGACCTGGTCTAGAATCGTGAATTCCACTCACGTCGGGCTCCGTTTCATGCGACCGAGCAATCTCCCGAGATCTCAGGGTCTCCGATGAAGACCCTGAGAAAATCGGCCATTTCAGGTCGAATTCGGGATTCCGCTCTTGCAATCACTCACGCACGGTGCCATGATTAGAGACAGCCCGGCGAAAGGATAAGGCGGGAGTGTCTCGCTGGGCTGCTTATCGAGGCTCTGAGGGGAACACGAAGGGTTCGGTAGGTCAACAACCCCGCCAGCCGGGGCGGCCGGATACCAGCGGCCGGCCTCGGCAAACTTACACAGCCGACGCGACAGGAGACAGGTCCACCCGAGCGTTGAGGCGGACCGGGTCGAGAGCCGCCTGAGTGATCCGATAGGCGCGCCCGAAGCCGACATCGGCGCCGAAAGGCCGAATGGTCAGGGCCTATCTTTTCAACGGCCGATCGACCTCTTCCCGGCGAGGATCGCCGGCGCCTCGGACGGATCCTTTCCATAATCCAAGGCCCCTGGGACGTCACCAACGGGTTGGGGGCCTCGTCGTTGCTATGGGGCGCGACACGGCGTTCCCGACCGAGGGCCTGTCGAAAGTCGTCCCCGGCGCCGCCGCTCGTGCCACCGGGCTCCTGGCGCCTACGGGAGATTCGAAGAAAAAAAGTGGATGAGAATGAACTCGACCGGGTAGTAAGAAGGTAGGGGGCGAGCGAGCCCGACCAACGGGGGCGATGAGAAGAGGGACGGCGGATGAACTCGGCGGTCCGCGAGCTTCAGACCATCTTCGAAGTGGGTTGTCTCGGCGGGCTGTCGGATGGGCAACTCCTGGATCGCTTCGCCGAACGGCGGGAGGAGGCCGTCTTCGAGGCGATCGTCCGGCGCCACGGCCCGATGGTCTGGGGAGTCTGCCGCCGGGTCCTCCGCGATCATCACGATGCCCAGGATGCCTTCCAGTCCACGTTCCTCGTCCTCGCCCGCAAGGCGGCTTCGATCGCCCATCGGGAGAAGCTCGGCAACTGGCTCTACGGGGTGGCGTACCAGTCGGCCATGAAAGCGAGGGCGACGAGGGCCAAGAGGCGGGCACGGGAGGTCCAGGTGTCGGACATGCCCGAGCTGGCGGTCGAGCCCGACGGCCGTAGGGGCGACCTGACCGAACGCCTGGACCGGGAGTTGAGCCGCCTGCCCGAGAAGTACCGCATGCCCGTCGTCCTGTGCGACCTGGAGGGCATGACCCGCGGGCAGGTGGCGAGCCAGCTCGGTTGGCCGGTCGGGACGGTGTCGAGTCGCCTGTCGAGGGGCAGGGCGCTGCTGGCGAGCCGGCTGGCCCGGTCCGGCACGACGCTGGCGACCGGCGCGGCGGCGGTGCTTCTGGCCCGGGAGTCGGCGTCGGCCAGCGTGCCGACGACGTTGATCGGTCCCACGGCTCGGGCCGCGAGCCTGGTTGCGGTCGGGGGCGTGATGTCGACGGGGGTGGTCCCCGCCGGGGTCGCCGCCCTGACGCGGGAGGTGATGAAGTCGATGCTCCTGTCCAGGATCAACGTCGCCACGGCGATGCTCGTGGTCGCCTCCGCCTTCGCCGCGGGCGGGACCGGCCTGGCTTACCGGGCGCAGGCCGTCGAACCGGGTCAGAAGGACGACTTCCAGCGGCTCGTCTCGGAGAAGCAGGGGAAACGTCGGCCACTCGCCGCCAAGCAGAAGGGGGAAGACCAATCAAGGGAAGTGCAGGAAAAGCAGCGTTCATCGCGCCGCGGATTTATCAAGTCGCCGACCTGATCCTGCCCCCAAACTGCCTTCGCAACGCACCAATTAAAGTCAACATGAAGTCTTTGATTGACGCGATCACGACGCACATCGCTCCGGGGACATGGGAGGAGGACGGTGGGGGCATCGGCAGGATCACTCCCGATCCCGAGACGATGTCGCTCGTCATCCGCCATGACCGGGAGGTCCAGGACCAGGTCGGAACCCTACTCGATTCGTTACGCCGTCTGCAAGTGGCACAAGTCGTCCGAGTCGGAATGGTGTCGAGAGAGGCACGCCCTGTGACGATGCCGGAGGGACGGAGATGAGACAAGAAGCCCCCGGGTCGTCACTTTCGACCGCGAGGTTCCCGATGAGAGAATCCGACACGCTTCGATCCCGCCGGGCGTTCACGCTGATCGAATTGCTCGTCGTCATCCTGATCGTCGTCATCCTGCTCACACTGCTTCTGCCCGCCGTGCAGGCGTCTCGAGAAGCCGCGCGGCGGGCGCAATGCACGAACAATCTCAAGCAGATCGGCCTGGCGCTCGAGAACTACTCCTCGGTCTACGGCGTGTACCCTCCGGGGTGGATCGACGGGGGATCCACGTTGGACATCCCCGCCTGGGGCTGGGGCGCCAGGCTGCTCGGCTTCCTGGAGCAGAGCCCGCTCGTCCCCGGCGACCTCCTGGGGCAGTACTTCGCCACGCAGGCGACGGCGACGGTCCAGACGACCACGCTGGCAGTCTTCCTCTGCCCCAGTTCGTTGCGGGGTGGACTGGTCGAAACCCAATTCCAGGATGGGTCCCAATCCTTCATGTTCGATCGATTCGCTCCGAGCAATTACGTCGGCTCGGCCGGCAATAAGAATCCCCTCTACTTCCCGCAGGCGTGCGGCGGGATCTTCTTCTTCAACAGCGCGGTCAAGGCGGCCAGCATCACCGACGGGATGTCCTCGACGCTATTGGTGGGCGAGCGATCGCGCGACCTCTCGGAGGCGACTTGGTCCGGCGGCTTCCTGGCCAACAACTGCACGGGACCTTCCTGGCCGGTGCAAGTGTGCGACCTCGCAGTAACGTCGTTCACGCTATCCAACGCCGGCCCTGCGACAGACCCCGGCTACACGGGCGATACGGTCTTCCCCGCAATTCAGGTCCCCAACGATCGCCAGCCTGGCCCGAGCGGCTATCGGAGCCTGCATCCGGGCGGGTGCAATTTCCTGTTCTGCGATGGGTCGGTCCGCTTCGTGAAGGAGACCGTGGACCCTCCGGTCTTCGCCGCCCTGTTCAACCCGCGCGGGCGGCGAGGTGTTCGGGGGCGACCGATATTGAGAAAGACCGGGGAACGCACTCTCGCACCCGGCGATGGCGCGGTCGCCGGAATCTGCCCAAGCGCCTGCCCCGCGAGCGCGTCTTGACGACACGGGGCGAACGCGCCTAATCAGTACGCCGCCCTCCGGACCGGCGTTTCCTTTCTCGAATGCTGATTCCTATCGCATACAGGAGTGAATACGCCTCGTCCAAGGCTGCGACGCAATCCGTATATCCGGCGCGCCAGATTTCGAGGCGGCTCAGGCGCAGGGCAGTGATCGCGAAGAACAACTCATCCCCTAACTTGGCGGGCGACCGGGGAAGCTCTCGAGCGGACGAAGTCCATTTCCATTTGGGAGTGAGCTTCTTCAGCTCGCGAATCAGTCGTTTCAACAACGAGGGCGGAATTCTGTCTTCCTTCGGTGGCAAGTACCTTTCGGGCACGAACCGCTGGAGAAATGCGACCACTCTTGCGCAGCGTATGATGAAGACCACCGAGCGGACTTCGTCGATGGACAGGATCGGCGCCGCCCGGGGGCTGGGTGAATCGAGGTCGTTCGCTCCGGCTCGCATCGGAACTCTACTGCCGCCGTGGATGACAGAACGGATAGTCAGGACACACCTCCAAGTCATCGCCACATGAGCAACCGCGCGCTTCGCAACGCGCAACTTAAGGTTTCCATTACCCGATACGGTTCGCCAACCCGTCAAGGCCGGGTTCGCCACCGTGTCAACATTATCAGCCAAACACGAATCGCGGATACTCCGCCGTGACGGCCTCGGCCATCTCGTTCTCATGTGCCGTTTGGCGGCCCTGGATCATCGGAAAGTGCGGGAGGACCGAAATCTTCGCGGAATCTTTTCTTGTTCTCATCCCTGTCGATCTCTATCATCACCTTTCGCAACATCGACGCGACCTCAAGGTGCCTGCCGCCGCCGAATCTTTCGAGACACAGCATGACCACGAAGCGATCGTTCATGGTCCTGGGATCCGCCGCGATCGCTTGCCTGGGGGCCAGCATGGCGTTTCGCGCGCCGCTCTGGATGGGCCGCCAGCCGGACGGGAGCTTCCTCGTCTCGACGGGGCAGCGGATCGAGCCAGGCGCGATCGCATTTACCGGACGGCCAATCGACCTGGCCATTCATCCACGGGGTGATTTCTTCGCGATCCTGAACAAGTCCGAGGTCTTCCTCGCCGATGCGCGAGGCGTCCGCGAGGGAACCAGTGTCCCGCTCGGCCCGAGGATCTCCGCCGGATTTCGCGGCCTCATCTGGTCGTCGGATGGTATCCAACTCTTCGCCAGCACGGACCAGGGTCATGTGCAAACCTTCGCGTATCAGGATGGGAGGCTGACTCCCGGGACCAGGATTCGCTTGCAACCCGCAGGGTCTCGGGGGAATCCGGTCCCCGGCGGGATGGCGATCACCCGCGATAGCAGGCGCCTCTTCGTGGCCATGGCCAATCGCAACGAGGTCGCCGAGGTGGACGTGAAGACAGGAAACCTCGTCCGCGAATATCCGGTCGAGACGCTGCCGTTCGAGCCGAGGCTCTCCGACGACGAGCGGACGCTGATCGTGAGCAACTGGGGCGGCCGGATCCCGAAGCCCGGCGACCGGACCGCCAGGAGTCAAGACCTCGACATCGTGGTCGACGACCGGGGCGCCCCGGCCTCGGGGACGGTCAGCCTGATCGACCTGAAGACGGGCGCGACCCGGCATGTGGAGGTCGGTATCCATCCGACGGCGATCGCGGTCGATGGCACCCGTGCGTATGTCGCCAACGCGATGAGCGACTCGGTCAGCGAGCTCGACCTGAACGCCGGATCGGTCACGCGGACGATCCCTCTGCGATGGGGATCCTTGCGGGTCCTCGGCGGCATGCCCAACGCGCTGGCGCTCAAGGGCTCGACTCTGTACGTCGCCGACGGCGGCGACAACGCCGTGGCCGAGATCGACCTCGCCGAGGGCCGCGTCCGCGGGTTCCGACACGCCGGCTACTTCCCCACCGCGGTCGCGCTGAGCCACGACGGCAAGTCGGCCTTCGTGCTCAACACCAAGGGCAACGGCTCGGTGAGCCGGACCACGCTCGGCAAGCCGGGCAATGCCCATGACTTCCAGGGGACGGTACGCGTCATCGACCTCTCGGCCGACCTCGCCCGCGCCACCGAGGTCGTCGCGCAGGACAATCGATGGGAGTCCAGCCCCGGCCGTCCGCCGCTGAAGGTCTACAACGGGGCCATCAAGCACGTCCTCTACATCATCAAAGAGAATCGCACCTACGACGAGATCTTCGGCGACCTGCCGGTCGGCAACGGCGACCCGAAGCTCTGCAGCCTCGGCGAGAAGGTGATGCCCAACCACCGCAAGATCGCCCGCGAGTTCACCCTGTTCGACAACGGATACGTCAGCGGGACCAACAGCGCCGACGGACACGCCTGGTCCACCCAGTGCCTGGCCAACGACTACCTCGAGCACTTCTACGTCGGCTACTCCCGGACCTATCCGGATGACGGCGACTGCGCCATGTCGATCTCCAACGGCGGCGCACTCTGGGACGCCGCGCTCAAGAAAGGGCGATCGGTCCGCGTCTGGGGCGAGTTCTGCGACGACAAGCTCGCGACCTACGACCCCATGCCCAAGGACTGGTTCGAGGTCTGGGAAGATCGGATCAAGGGGACGCACCGCTTCAAGTTCACCGCCGACACGACCGTCGCCAGCCTCAAGCCGCTCATCAACCGCGAGGTCCACTACTGGCCGCTGCTCCAGAGCGACCAGTTCCGCGCCGATGTGTTCATCCGCGAGTACGAGGAATTCAGCAGGAAGGACTCGATCCCCGACCTGATGATCATGAGCCTGCCGTGCGACCACAGCGAGGGGACCGACCCGAAGTATCCGACCCCGCGCGCCATGATGGCGGACAACGACCTGGCGCTGGGCCGCGTCGTGGAGGCCGTCTCGAAGAGCCCGCAGTGGAAGGAGACGTGCATTTTCGTCATCGAGGACGACGCCCAGTCGGGCCCCGACCACGTCGACGGCCACCGCACGCCCTTCATGGCGATCAGCCCCTACAACCGCCGCGGGACGGTCGACTCCGCGTTCTACACCGGTACGAACATGATCCGATCGATCGAGATGATGCTCGGCCTCGACCCGATGAACAAGTTCGACTCGGTCTCCGACCCGATGATCGCCTGCTTCCGGGACGAGCTCGACCTGACGCCCTATCGCACCACGCCCAACAACGTCCCGCTCGACGAGCGAAACCCCTCGGGCCAGGCGATGACCGAGGCCGACCGCTACTGGCTCGAGAAGACGCGCTCGCTCGACTGGAGCCACCTCGACGCACCGGAGCCCTACTGGTTGAACCGGATCACCTGGTTTAGTATCTACAAGGGGACGCGCGAGTACCCCGGCCGCCCCGGCGAGCAACCCGGCATGGCCCGCGATCTCGACGACGATGACGATGACGACGACCGGGACGGAAAATGACGAACCAGTCCCTTCTGGCATGATGTACACCAGGCCGGGGAGGGCTCGACCGGCTATCATGGATCTCGACGGTCCGGGGATCGTGACGGATTCGCCACGAGGATCCTGTCGGAATGCACCGGGACGATCGTCGATCGAAATGATCAGCAGGCTCGTGCAAGAGTGGGAAGGCAGGGGGACGTGATCGACCGCAACCGGGTCCGCGAACTGGCGGAGAAGGCACCGCCATCGGAAGGCTCGCGTCCGGCCGAGGAACCTTCCCCGCGACAGGGCCTGATCGAATTCCTGGATGCCATCGAGCCGGAGCTGAAGTCGATGGAGCGGGTCTTGGCCTCAATGAAAGACGCGTCAGGTCGTCCCGCCGGTCGATTCGGACGGTTGGCTGCGGCCGATCCCACGGGCCGGTTCGTGGGCGTGAAGGCGATCGCCGAGGGACAGCGGGCGCTCCAGGATCGCGCCGCCGATGCCCTCGCACAGGCCCGGATCCACGAGCGACTCGAACGAGTGCGGCGACGGACCCGAGGGCGAAAGAGTCGCCCGGAGGTCGCGGGCGACGATGAGCGCCATCGTCTCCGATCGGCTAGGGCGGGCGCTGATCACGCTGGAAACCTTCGTCTCGGAAGCTGCGAGGGTGAGCGAGTTCGTATGACAGCCGGATTTCGACCGCCTCTCGATCCGCTGTCTCTACTCTGAGGACGATGGCGAGGATTTGTAACGCGGAGGACCACCGTCTACAATGATCCGGTGAGATTCGGGACATCCAAGGTTTCGACTATCTCGTCATCGATGCACTCGCTCGTCCATGCGAGCTGCCCTCGTCCTTCCTCTCCGATCCGACTCATGAAGAACGCCCCATCGACGCCGGACCTGGAAGCTTTCCTTCGATCGTCACCGAACCTGATCTTGGTGCTCGAGCCCGACTTCACGATCGTGGCCGCGAATGACGCGTTCGTTCGAGCCACGAAGGTCCGGCGGGAGGTCATCCTCGGAGAGAAGCTCTTCGAAGTCTTCCCGGGCGATCCGCACGATCCGACATCCGATGGGCAGACGAATCTGCGGGCCTCGATCGAGCGGGTCCTGGAGACGCGCAATCCCGATCAGCAAACCTCCCAGAGGTACGACGTCCGCCGGCCTCCGGAAGAGGGCGGCGCGTTCGAGGTCCGCCACTGGAACTGGTTCAATTACCCGGTGCTCGACGCCGACGGCCGGGTCACGCACATCATCCACCAGGCCGAGGAGGTCACCGAGCTGATCCGGCTCCGGAGACTCGACGCCGAGCGTTCGGCCGGGGCGGGCTCCGTCTACTTCAAGGACGCGAGCGAGCGGATCCACGCCGAGGCGGTCATCCATGAGAGCGAGGAGCGGCACCGACTGATCATGGCGAATGTCACCGACCACGCGATCTTCACGCTCGGCCTCGACGGGAGGATCACCGAGTGGAACGCCGGGGCGGAGAAGGTCTTCGGCCACGGGAGGGAGATCATCGGCCGGGGCGCCGACATCCTCTTCACGCCCGAGGACCGCTCGGCCGGCAGGGTCGAGAAGGAAATGCGGGTCTGCCGCGCCGAGGGGCGGGCCAGCGACGAGCGGTGGCACATCAAGAAGGATGGCACCCGCTTCTACGCCAGCGGCAGCATGGAGTCGCTCAAAGGCGAGGACGGCGCCCTTCGCGGGTTCGTCAAGGTTGTGAGGGACCAGACCGAGAAAGTGATGGCCGAGGCGCAACGGCAGGAGCTGACGGCCCGCATCGCGTTGCAAGCCCGACTCTTCGACACGGCCCTCTCGAACTCACCGGACTTCTTGTACACCTTCGACCTCGACGGGCGGTTCACGTATCTCAACAGGCCCCTCCTGGCGCTCCTCCAGAAGAGTTCCGACCAGGTGATCGGCAGGGATTTCTTCGAGCTGGATTATCCGTCCGAGCTGGCGGGTCGATTGCAGCGGCAGATCCGGGAGGTCATCGAGACGAGAGGCCCGGTGCAGGACGAGACGCCGTTCACCGGCCCCTCCGGCGCTCGCGATTACGAGTACATCTTCATGCCGGTCCTGGCCCCCGACGGGACGGTGGAAGCCGTCGCGGGCTCGACCCGCGACGTCACGGGGCGGAAGCAGGCCGAGGAGGCGACGCGACGGCGGGCGATTCAACTCCAGAAGCTCGCCGAGGTCGCGACGCGGATCAACGCGGCCCGCGATGTCGACTCGGTCGTCGGCCTCGTAACCGAGGAAGCCCGGTCGATCATCGGTGCGAGGCAGGCCGCCACCAGCATGGTCTTGGATGCGAATGATCCCCGGCCGATCCGCTTCATCTCGACGCCGACCGTGCGGGCACACGAGCCGGCCCCGGCCGGCACCGAGGTTACGACGCTCCTCGATGCGGCCAATGCGGAAATCCAGCCCGTCCGCCTGACCCAGGACGACCTCCGGAATGACCCACGGTGGCCCGCTCTGGAGAAGGTCGCCCTCGTGGTCCCGGCCGAGAACGGCTGGCTCTCCGTCCCGCTCGTCGGCCGCAACGGCAAGAGCATCGGTCTCCTCCAGCTCGCGGACAAGTTGGAGGGCCTGTTCACGGATGACGACGAGGCCATCCTCGTCCAGATCTCGCGGATCGCGGCCATCGCCATCGAGAACGCCCGGCTCTACGAGGAGCTGAGGTCCAACGACCAGCGGAAGGACGAGTTCCTCGCGATGCTCGCCCACGAGCTGCGGAACCCGCTCGCGGCGATCGCCAGCGCCGTCACCCTGTCGACCCGGAGCGGCCTCCAGGAGCACATCGACTGGTCGATGGAGGTCATCGCGCGGCAGATGAAGCATCTGACGCGGCTCATCGACGATCTCATGGACGTCTCCCGCATCAGCAGCGGGAAGATCCAGCTCCGGAAGGACCTCATCGACGCGACGCCGATCATCGACAGCGCCCTGGCCACGGTGCGGACGCTCATCGAGGAGCGGAAACACACGCTCGAGGTCTCGATCGACCGCGGGAATCTCTGGATCGACGCCGACCCGACGCGGATCGAGCAGGTGGTGGTAAACCTGCTGAACAACGCGGCGAAGTACAGCGACAACGCGGGGCACATCCGCATCACGGCACGCAACGAAGGGGGAGCGGTCGTCATCTCGGTCCGGGATCGGGGCGTAGGCATCCCGGCCGAGAAGCTGCCGAAGATGTTCGAGCTCTTCGCCCAGGGAGACCGCTCGCTGGCCCGTAGCGAGGGGGGGCTCGGCATCGGGCTCACCGTCGTCAAGAAGCTGATCGAGATGCACGGCGGCACCGTCACGGCCGAGAGCGAGGGGGCCGGCAAGGGGAGCGAGTTCACCATCCGCCTCCCCGCGGCGATTGGGTCCGCTACTTCGGGCACCGGTGCGGGCGGCCCGTCGGGAGCCGCGGGCAAGAAGGCCCGGATCCTCGTCGTTGACGACAACGTGGACACGGCCGCGGGATGGCGAGGCTCCTGAAGCTGCTCGGCCACGAGGTCACCACCGCCCACTCCGGACCGGAGGCCCTCAAGGCGGCCAGGGGGCACCGGCCCGAGTTCATCCTCCTCGACATCGGACTTCCCGGCATGGACGGGTACGAGGTCGCCGCCCGGATCAGGCAGGAGGAACCTTGCAAGGACGCCGTCATCGTCGCCGTCTCGGGTTACGGACAGGACGAGGACCGCCGGCGCTCGAAGGAGGCCGGATTCGACCATCACCTCATCAAGCCCCTCGATCAAGACGCGCTGCTCACGTTGCTCTCGGCTCGCGGCCACGGTTGAGGCCTCTCGGCCTGGACTTCGTGATGAGCGGGAGCTGTGCATGACTCATGGGCGTCGAATGCCTTGGAACGAGCCCTGGAGATCGCCAAGTCCCCCCGTGAAACGTGCGCCACCGCATCAGCTCGCCTTCAGACCAGCTCCTTCTTGAAGAGTACGAGCCTGGCGGTCTCATCGTAGCCGAGCGCCCCATGGGCCTGATGGCTGACCTCATTCCATAATTCGGCGTCGGATGCCATCTGACGGCATCCCCTCGCTCGTGCCCAGGCTTCCGCCGCCTCGATCATCGCCCGGCCCACGCCTCGACGTCGCACGTCCACATCGACGTACCACCCCTCGATGTAGCCGACCGGGGTCGAATCACAACCGTCGGCCCTGGAGCGGAGGGCCGCTTCCAGGAAACCGCAGAGCCCGCCGCCCGGCCGCTCGGCGAAGAACACCGCCTCCGTATCGCTACGCTGCAGCAGCTCCATCTCCCGGACCTGATCGTCGTCCGGGCAGTCTTCCCAGAGAGCTCGTCGCATGCGGAGCCACTCGCCAAGATCTCCCGACTCGAAGCTCCTCACGGTCATGCTCATCGCTACGTCCCCTCCTGCTCGCCATCCTGCGGCCCGAACAAGATGACACCTCGGCAAGGAATTCATCGCCAAGATTCATAACGGATTCCCAGCCGATCGTGGCCACGAT
The DNA here is from genome assembly GCA_963777695.1 of uncultured Planctomycetota bacterium. GTDB lineage: Bacteria > Planctomycetota > Planctomycetia > Isosphaerales > Isosphaeraceae > CAVZRC01. Next base: position 431,639 of record CAVZRC010000004.1, on the reverse strand, counting down.
ACGGCATCATGGGCCATTCGGGAGACGGGCCGGGTCGAATCGCGGTCAGACTCCGGCCCCTCCATCTTACCTATCGCTCGTAGTGGTCCCGCTCCACCCCGTCGAAAGCAGCCCGAGTTGCGGCAGCACTTCTTGAACAGGAGTCCGCTGCCGCACGGGCACGGGTCGTTTCGGCCGAGTTTCTCGTGAAGTTCCTTGTCCCCGTGGACGATCCTGTGGCCCCGCTTGACGTGGGCCTCGCTCAGGATACCCCCGACGTCGCTTGGACATGGACTCGAAAGCAGGGCCGATCGTCGTCGAATCTCGGTCGCATGGCACACCTCCTCGGGCTGGTGGTGATGAGAGACGGACAATCGGCGCAATCGACAGACGCGTCCTCGTACCAGGAGACACGGTGCATTCCGTTGAGGTTCACTGCGAGCTCAGCAAAATGAAACGGGTCGTCATCCGAATGCCACATAGCAAACCGCGGCCCCCACGACCGACATCGACAGGCCCCAGACGAGGACCTGGTTGAAGAGGAGCCGGCGGTCGGCCGCGATCGGTGCCGAGGCGATGCATAAGGCGCCCACGGTCGAGAGCGGCGAGACGTTCAACCAGGTGTCCGCCGATCAGGATCGACGAGGCGATCGCCAGCGGATCGCCGCCGCCGAGCTTGGTCACGAGCCCCGGGACGCTCGGCAAGAACGCGGGCAGGACCACGCCCGACGTACTGCTGTAGACCGAGATCAAACCCGTGACGAGCGCGATCAGCCCGTTGACGGATCGCTCGGTCGCGAACCGCGCCAGGATGGTCGTGAACAGGTCGATCCCCCCGGTCTTCTCCAGGAACGACGTCAGGACGGTCACGCCGCAGACCATCATGATCACGCTCCACGGTAACGTCGGGATCACCGGCCGTTCGTCGGTGACCTTCGCCAGGGTGAGTACCACGGCCGCCGCGAACGCACCCATCCCGACGTGGAGCCCGAGGCCGACGACGCCGACGACGAGGAGCGCGATCGTTGCCAGGGTGATCCGATGCGGGAGGGCCATCGCCCCGATCGGTTCCGCCGCGGTGCTCTCCGCCGGGCCGTCGTCGTGAGGCCGGCCGAAGAGACGCCAGCCTCCGAAGGCCAGGTAGCCCGTCGCGGCGACGGCGGCGTTGGCCAGCAGGTTCGCCAGGTAGTTCTGACGCTCGAATCCCGACAGGCCCATCCGCGACGTCAGGCCGTTGGCGATGATCCCCGTCGCGACGCTCTAACCACCACCAGCCTGGCTCCCGTGCTGTGGACGGTGAGAGCGCAGTCGACACCGCGACTCGTAGCCTCGCCATGATCGTGGATGAGCAAGTCACGTTCGAGGAACTCGACGCGCCGCATCACACCGCCCATGAACCGCGGCGTTGGGAAGCGCCTCGACATCAGTCAGCGGCAGAGGGGAAGGGGCGTGTCGATGATCGCACCCTCGCTTCGGCAACCCCGAGGAGGGGTCGGCGGTCGCCGAGCTCGACATGAACCCCAAGGCGAAGGTGTTGGTGGCCACGTTGATCGACGGGCCATTAATATGGAAGAATGCATGCGGATTCCACCAAGTTGACAAATATTTTTATTGACAGGGGAGGGCCAGACGTCAAAGAATGTCGCTTGTCTAGGGTAGGGACGCCGGTAGGTCGCGGATCACGACACTCTTGGAGCTTTCCCATGAGGCGGCCGGGATGCTCTGCTCTGCTCTGCTCTGCTCTGCTCTGCTCTGCTGATATCCTGGTCCGGTTGCATCACGTCAACCCATGGCCCGGAATCTGATGAATCATCGAATCGTAACGTGGTTCGAGTGAATCCCTTAGGGTACAGAACTCAGGAATTAAACCTTGGTCCTGTTCTGGCTCATGGCCAGGTTCTTCGACATGAGTTTACGCTGACGAACCCCTCGGATCGCCCGATCCATCTTCTCAAGGCGTCTTCATCCCTCCCATGCTGCTCTTCCATCGGTCCTCTCCCCGGGACAATCCCGCCGCGAGGTGAGGTCAAAGTCCCGGTTGTCGTCAAGACCGAGAACCGGTCGGGCCGATTGCACATCGGCTTCGTGGTGGCGACCGACTCGATCGCCGCACCGATTCGTCATCTCGGCATCGGCGTTCATCTTATCCCCGAGTGGCAGATCGAGGACAAGGGGTCGCCTACACATCACCTGGCCATCGGCGAGCCGGGCAAACGGATCTATCGCCTCACATGCCGCCGGATGGAAACCGGTGGACTCGGCCTTCCCGACAGCGTGACGGTAGGCGGGCCCATGAAGGCCGCTCTCCAGCGCGAGGCGCAGGAGACGATCATCTCTGACGGGATCGTTGAGGCGACCCGCGACGTCGCCGTCGAGCTGTTGCCGTCATCCCAGACAGGACGCCGCCAGGGCGAGATCCACTTCCGATGGTCCAACGGCCTGACACGCAGCCATGTCACCACCTGGGAGGTGACGCCAAGGGTCAAGGTGTCTCCCTCCGGCCTGGTCATCAGGCGGTCGAGGGAGCCGGCCCCCGTGACGGTTGTCGTCGCGTCGGAGGAGCGTGACATCCGAATCCTCAAGGTTGAAGGGCCGTTGGCCAGGCCGTTCAGCCTTCCGACGGATTCGAGTCGCATGCACCGCCTCGGCCTCTTGGTCGACGCCTCGAAGGTGCAGTCGGGTGACATCTCCGACATCACGATCACCACGGATCACCCAGACCAATCGCGTGTGGCTGTGACGCTCTTGTTCTCCGCATCCACGAATGGGGGGTGAGCGATGAGATATCCCGCCGGCCGACCTGGCTTCACGCTGATCGAGATGATGGTGGTCGTTGGAATCATCAGCATCGTGATCGGCCTTACCCTGCCGGCCGTTCAATCCGCCCGCGAATCCGCCCGGCGATCGGCCTGCCAGAGCAACCTCCGCCAGATCGGTCTGGCGGTCCATGGCTACCACCAGGACTTCGGCTGCTTCCCGATCGGCATCACGACGAAGCCGATCGGAACTCCGAGGCCGCAGTCCGGCCCCCCCTATTACCACGGCTTCTATTCGCATCACTCTCGCCTGTTACCCTACCTGGACCAGACTCCATTCTATAACGCGATCAACTTCTCCTCCGGCACGTCACCCAAGGTCGTGAGTCCAGACGTGGCGGCCGCCAACGCGGCGAACCAGACCGCGATCAACATGCGGATCGCGCTCTTCCTCTGTCCCTCGGACGGTGGCCTCCTGGATGAATCGGGGGTGAACTACCGGTGCAATGTCGGGGTCGGCCCCTGGCACGGAACATCGATCATGCATCCGGACAGCAACAATGGACTCATTCCCCAGACTGGCCTGGTGCGCGCGGCGAGTGTCCAGGACGGAATGAGCCACACGGCCGCTTTCGGCGAGCGATTGCGCGGCTCGGGCCTCGCAGGTATACCGGCCCCCGATCGCGACTTCTGGTGGTCCCACGGCTATGTTTCCACCGCCGACGACCAGTTGAAGATGTGCCAGATCGTGGCGCGACCCGATGCGAAGGATGTTTACGCCGACGCCGGCCGTTACTGGTTCTGGTTCGGCCGGGAGCAGACCCTTTACTGTCATGGCCAGACCCCGAACGGCCCCGTTCCCGACTGTCTGGAGCTGTCGGTCACGACCGCGCCGGGCATGGCCACGGCGCGGAGCGGGCACCCCGGCGGCGTCAACGCCCTGATGGGCGACGGCTCGTGCCGCTGGGTGAGCTCGTCGATCAGCCTGGCCGTCTGGCGGGCGCTCGGCACACGCAGTGGAGGGGAGCTTGTGGACTGATCGATTGTTAATGCCACGTTCGGCCCGGCGAGCCGCTCGATATCGCATCGGTTGACGAGGGTCGAGGTTTCTTTTCGGTACGTCTCGAAGGAGGATCGTCTCATGTTCTCGTCCAAGCGGATCGTGGTCGCGCTTTGGTTGGCCGCCGTGCTTGCATCGTCAAGCTTGCTGTCCCCGAGGCGGGAGGTGTGCGCCGAGCGAGTCCTATCCGACTCTCGGGGATCCGATGAGGACGTGTGGTACTATGGCTGTAATTCGTGCGCCGGTGCGAATCTGAACAACGGCTACGTGGACGGCTCGTGCGGCGGCTGTACTGGGGCGGTACAAGGAACCTATTGCATGATTTGTACAGATTATGAAGTAACCACTACCGCTGTCTCTGATGGCCCCTACGAAATCCCCCCGGGATATCTCGGCGAGGGTCCCGCGGCATGCAATGATGGGTTGACTCTCAACATGGCCACTTACAAGTGTAACAGAGGAGAGTGTTCAGGATTCGCGACCGTGATAGGACGTTGCCTCAACACCGTCGAGTTCTACGGCCAGGAACCCAGCGGCGAGTGACGGCCCGGGCGCTGTCAGGGCAGGGGGCCCCGGAAGTTGACGTGGCGAGGTCCGCCCTATACGCATTGACTTCGGTTGCGATCGGCTTGAACGTCCCGGTAGCGGCGAAGGAGTCTTGCCCCGCAAGCGAGGGTTTCGGCGTTCGCACGAGCTCGTGTCGAGCCGCCGGACCTCATCCATGGCAATCCTAAGCGTGTCAGCCGCGCGACCACCATGTCGCGGATCCGATCGGCATTCGGCGTATCGTTCTCGAGACTGGACCCACCCCAACTCGCGAGGAGGAGACTATGTGGACAACCGTGCTGGGCCTCGGCCTGATCGCTCTCACGGCGGATCCCGAAGTCGATGCGGTCCGGTTCGGCCAATTACTCCGAGGTCTTCAGGGGACGATCCATGATGTCACCTTCGTTTACGAGGGCCATGTGCGCCCTGGAGAGGGGGCACGAGCCAATGAGGCGGATTGGGACGGCATCTCCTACAACTGCGATGGTCGATACAGCTACCGCGCCGATGGGGCCGAGTTCCTGGACTTCACCAAGCGAGGTCTCAAGGCCGACAGCCCGCAATATCACTCGCTCTATCAGAACCTGGGCGGCCTCGCTTCCCTGACCGCAGTGCCCGACAGGAGCCGCCTGAGCGCGAGTCCCCCTCCGCCCAAGTCGAAGTTCAACCGACCATGCGAGGCCGATCCCGGTGCGCCCCCCGGCGTCTCCGCATGGATTCTTTTTCCTCTGGTACTTCGGCGGCATGACCGATCCCGAGAACTATCGATATGAGTTCCAGGGGTGGGAGGATATTGATGGCCACCGATGCCTTCGCGCGGACATCGATTTCGAAGGGACGGGCCCGTCGGAATACCGGGATCGCCTCCGCATGTGGATCGATCTGGAGCGCGGTGGCCATCCCCTGAAGGTTGATTGTCTTCGGGAAGGGAAACTCTTCGCACGATCGCGGAATATCCAACTCCAGCAGTTTCAGGACTCCAAGGGGACTCCCGTTTGGTTGCCTGTCTCCGGCCAATACGAGACATTCTTGTGGCAATCGGACGATGGGAAAAGCATCGTGTACCATCGGGAATCCATGGTCGTGGAGACTCACAAGCTCGTGGCCGGCTCCGTTGTCCTCAATCAGGGCCTCAAAGACGCCGACCTGACGGTCACATCAAATGCGTCAAAATATAAAGACTTTAAAGAATTTAAGGACTTCAAGGATTTTCAAAAACAGCGTCCTCGTGCGCTTCGGATCGACCCAAAGGGGGTGCAGAAGCGGCTAGACGAGGCCCTCGTCGATGCGGACAGCAAGGCGAAACGTCTGGAAGCATCCGGCTCCGGGCAAGGTTCTGACATCTGGTCCAATGTCCTCTCGCTCGGGCTTCCGTCGGTAGGGATCGCCCTGCTCGTCGGCGCCGGCGTGTGGAAGTGGAAGGCACGATGATCCGATCAAAGGGACTGAGATCGGTCTTGGTTTGTCTGTCTGCCATTGCAATGGTATCTCCTTGCCGCGTGCTCGGCCAGTCCGCACACCCTGAAGAGCCTGAAAAGGACACCTTCGATTGCGGCACCCTGGCGCTCTATCATCTCTTCAGGATCGAGGGCCGGCCGGTGGAGCTCGCCGCGATCGGCTTGCATCTCCCCGCCATGCCGCCGGCCGGTTATTCGATGCTGGAACTTAGGGACGCGGCGAAGGCATGCGGTCTTCGTCTCTCAGGCGTCCGACTCAAGGACCCCGCTCGGGATTTGGACGGCCCGGTGATCGCCTTCCTCAAGCGCGGCCATTACGTGGTCGTCCGACCGGTAGGACACACCGGCAAGTTGGTCCAGGTATTCAATGGCATCGAGCGTACCCGCGTCATGGATAAAGGATCATTGTTCTCCTCTAGCGAATGGACCGGTCTGGTCCTGTCCCCGAGACGATCGGGTTGGAGGGAGTGGGTCATCGTGCTCCTCTCTTCCCTGTCCGGGCTGGGGTTACTCTTGTGGTTGCGTCCTTGGCGGAGATCCTCATCGTCGAGCAGCGGCACTGAGCTAGGGGGCTTTACGCATGGGTTGCGCACACCTTGACACAAGCTCGACGCGCCAGCGAGTGCATGGCTTGCCGGGATGCACTCGCTGGCGCGTTGTGCTTGTATGATCCTCCCGTGCCGAGCTGTGTGCAAACCAATCGTGAAGCGCTCTAGCCGGAATTCCGTCGGTTGCGTCCGATCTGGTCGTTCGATAACCATGACGGATGACCGACGAAGTCGATCGTCATCCGAAGGCCAGATGGCAACCCAACGCCCCCACGACCGACATCGACAGGCCCCAGACGAGGACCTGGTTGAACAGCAGCCGGCGGTCGGCCGCGATCGGTGCCGAGGCGATGCATAAGGCGCCCACGGTCGAGAGCGGCGAGACGTTCACCAGGTGTCCGCCGATCAGGATCGACGAGGCGATCGCCAGCGGATCGCCGCCGCCGAGCTTGGTCACGAGCCCCGGGACGCTCGGCAGGAACGCGGGCAGGACCACGCCCGACGTACTGCTGTAGACCGAGATCAAACCCGTGACGAGCGCGATCAGCCCGTTGACGGATCGCTCGGTCGCGAACCGCGCCAGGATGGTCGTGAACAGGTCGATCCCCCCGGTCTTCTCCAGGAGCGACGTCAGGACGGTCACGCCGCAGACCATCATGATCACGCTCCACGGTAACGTCGGGATCACCGGCCGTTCGTCGGCGACCTTCGCCAGGGTGAGTAACACCGCCGCCACGAACGCACCCATCCCGACGTGGAGTCCGAGGCCGACGACGCCGACGACGAGGAGCGCGATCGTTGCCAGGGTGATCCGATGCGAGAGGGCCATCGCCCCGGTCGGTTCGGCCGCGGTGCCCTCCGCCGGACCGTCGTCGTGAAGCCGGCCGAAGAGCCGCCAGCCGCCGAAGGCCAGGTAGCCCATCGTGGCGACGGCGGTGTTGGCCAGGAGGTTCGCCAGGTAGTTCTGACGCTCGAATCCCGACAGGCCCATCCGGGACATCAGGACGTTGGCGATGATCCCCGTCGGGGCGATCGGCGAGAGCGCGCCGGCGATGCAGCCGTGGGCCACCATGATCGTCATCAGGAAGGGCGGGATCCGCGCACGATCCGCGACCGCCATCGCCAAGGGCGCGATCAAGGCGGCCGTTGCGATGTTGCCCGCCCCGATCGAGGCGATCCCGCACGAGAGCCCGAAGAACAGGATCGGGATCAACCCGGTATTGCCCCGGCACCCGCGCACTGCCACGCGCACCACCTTGTCGAGCGTACCGTTGCCCCGTGCCATGCTGAACAGCAGCGTCACGCCGACGAGGGTGAGGAACAGGTCCGTGGGAAAGCCGCCCAGGAGCTCGCCCATCGTGAAATGACGCCCCCACTTCGGCGCCAGGTAGATCCCGATCACCCAGGCCAGAGCCAGCGACACGAACCCCGGATTGACCGAGGTCGTGCAGCTCAGCACGATTACCACCACCAAGGCCGCCAGCGACACCCACGCGAGATCGATCATCATAATCCCTCGGGAAAAATGGCTCCGCATTCGGACATTGCCGTAGGGTGCTCTGTGAGCACCAATTCAAGCCATTTCAAGGGATCGGTGCTCACAGAGCACCCTACGGACCTTGGGCAAGAGTTGCGTGAAGCGCTCTAGCCACTGCCGAGTTGATCGCGCAATTCGCGTCGGAGGACCTTGCCCATGGCATTGCGCGGGAGGGCCGGGACGAAGACGATGTCGGCCGGCCGCTGATAGTCGACCAGCCGATCGCCGAGGTAGGTGCGCAGGGTGCGTTCGGAGAGCGACTCGTCGGCCCGGACGACGGCCGCGACCACGCGCTCGCCGCGCTTGCGGTCGGGGAGGCCCACCACGGCCGATTCGCGGACGCCGGGACATTCGTTGATCACCCGCTCGACCACCTGGGGATACACGTTGAAGCCGTTGGTGATGATCAGGTCGTTCTTGCGAGCGACCAGCGTCAGGAATCCCGCCGGGTCGCGGAAACCCAGGTCGCCGGTGTCGAACCAACCCGAGGCGAAGGCTTCCTGGGTGGCCTCCGGCTGACGCCAGTAGGCCGCGAACAGGTTCGGTCCGCGGAGTTGCACCGAGCCGACGTCGTCCGGGGCGGCGGGCGCGCCGGCGTCATCGACCACGCGGAGGTCGATGCCGTCGAGCGGCAGGCCGACCGAGCCCTGCGGCCAGGGTCCGCCGAGCGGCAGGCTGGTGATGACGTGCGCCTCGGTCATCCCGTACCGGTTGATGACGGGCCGGCCGAGGATCGACTCCAGCTCCGGCAGCACCTCGGGCCGGATCGGTGCCGACCCGCAGGTGAACAACCGCACGTCGTGCCATCGTGCGGCGACCTCGCGGAATTCGGGACGGTCCAGGAATGTGTAATAGAACGTCGGGATTGCCATGAAGACCGTGCCGCGCTCCACCACATCGAGCGTCCGGCGCGGGTGGAACGTGTCTTCGATATGCATGCAGCATCCTGTGAGCAGGCTCAGATGCGTGGCGAACGACAGTCCGTGGATGTGGAACAAGGGCATGACGTTGACCAGCACGTCGTCGGGCGTGAATTGCCAGCAGGCTTGCAGCGCCCTCAGGCTGGAGGCGAGGTTGGCGTGGTCGTGCAAGACGCCCTTGGGCCGGCCGGTCGTCCCCGAGCTGTAGAGCATCAGGCACGCGGCATCGCGCTCGATCGCCGGCTCGGGGAGATCGGCTTCGGGCGCCTCCCATGCCTCGGCGTCGGAGAGCAGGGCACTGAGCTCGGGCAGCTCGCCGCGCAGGGATTCGACGACCGGGTGCTCATCCTTGCCGGCTACCACGACCCGTGCGCCGCTGTCCTGGAGGAAGTACCGCAGCTCGTCGGCAGTGAACCGCGGGTTCAGCGGCAAGGAGATCGCCCCCGAGTAGAGCGTCCCCAGGTGGGCCGCCAGGAACGGCAGCTTCTCGGAGGTGATGACGGCCACGCGGTCACCCGGCTCGACCCCCAGTTGCCTCAACCGGCCGGCACAACGTCGGGCCTTCGCGTCGAGATCCCCATAGCTCCAGGCAGTGTCCTTGTAGACGATCGCCGGCCGGCTCGCCCGCGCGGCGAACGTCGCCCACAATTCCGCGAGGAAGTGGCCCGATTCTTCCGGACGACTCCCCTGACGTGCCTCGTTCATGATCGGCCCCTCGACTACGGGTTCGCCGTGGCGGCGGTGATGGCGATCAGCGCAAGGACGCCCCGCTGTCGGTCCGGGCCGGCGACGAGGTCGACGCCCCGGATCTCGACGCCCGGGCGGGGGTTGTCCCACTGCTTCGAGTACGCGACGGCCGAGAGGTCCGAGCCCTCGTAAGGCCTGACCCAGGCGATCTGGGCCCCCGGGATCGCGGCCGGTGACCGCTGCCGGTAGTCCTCCACGTCGGTCTCGGCATGGACGGGGACCGTCACGCTGAGTCCGTCGGCGTAGTGGACGACGTAACGGGCGATCTCGATACGTCTTCTTTTCCTTGATCTCTTGATCGTTGCGGCGCCGGTCGATCCGAGCCGCCTGGAGGAAGAAGAGGGCGTCGGCCTTGCGGTTGACGGGGATGCCCTTCACCTCGTCCTTGAGCCCGTTGGGGACGCCGGGCCCGCCGAGCATGACGACCGTCGGCACGGGCGACGTGGGGAAGTCGTAGACCTTGTAGGTCACGCCGGCGAACGTCTGGTCGCCGGTCGGCATGGCGGCGAAGGTGAATTTGGGGTCGCCGAACCACCCGCGATCGTTGCGGAACTGGTTGGCCTGCTTGCTCAGGTCGACGGGGGCATACGCCAGGCCCGCGCCGGCGATCACCGACTTGCCGCCGGCGAACGGCGCCTTGAGGTTGCCCAGGATGGTCGCCAGGATCGCCCGCTTCTTGGCGACGTTGACCGGCACCGCCTCGGCGTCCTTGAGCAGCAGGTTGCACAGGACGATCCCGCCCTCCCCGCGGACGTACTGCATCAGCCCGCCGATGTTGAGCATCGGCTTGACCTTCGCGAGGAACTCGGGCGATCGCTTGACGCGCAGGTAAATGTTGTCGATCCCGACGTTCGTGCCCTTGCCGGGGACCGGGTCCCACGCGGCGATCTGGAGGGTGAGATGCGTTCGCGGTGCGGGGAGGGTCGATCGCGAACGTCTGGGGCTCGTTGTTCGGCTTGATCGGGAATTCGAGCGTGTCCGTGCCGTCGAAGACGAGGTTGACCCGCGTGGTCGGCCAGTAGTTGGTGCTGGCGATGTGGGTGTATTCGGTCACGGTCTCGGCGCGAGGCAGGTCGATCGGGATGTCGAACGGCTTGCCGTCCTTCGGGGCGGGGAAGTCGATGATGAGCTGCCAGCCGTCGGCGCCGACGAAGCCGTTGGTGATGTTCTTGTAGGCGAGGAACGGCGACGTGGCGAACGGGGCGATCTCGTCGTAATCGACGACATACGAGAAAACGTCGGACGCGACGTATTCATCGGCCGTCCAACTGTTGATCCGCTCGCCGGAGAGCATGACGACGTCGCCCAGCGTGAGCCCGGCGGTCAGCGGGTTACGCACGGCGGGGAACGTCACGCGCTCGCGGCGGAAAGGGCGGATCAGGTGCTCGACGCCGACGACCTTGTTGTAATCCGTCAGGCCCTCGGGCGTCAGCCCGTGGAGGACGAGGTAGCCCCCGCCGCCGGTGAACGCCTCGATCTTGTCGCGGTTCGCGGCGAGGGCCTTGAGGTTCGCCGGTGTAGCGGAGACGACGGCGAGCTTGATATCGGGGTCGGAGATCGCCTGGATCGGGTCGGAGAGCCGGGTGTACTGGAGGCCGATCGCGTCGAGGGCCCTCGCCAGCGCCGGGCTGGTCGATGACCGCGGCGACGTTCCGGAACTCTTGCTTGTAGGAGAGGCCGCGATCGACCAGGTTGGCCAGCAGCCGACCGGCGACGGGGCTCGTCGACAGCTTCCGGCCGATCTCGAGCTGACTGAGGACGAGCAGGCCCTTGCCGACGGGGACCTCGACGAGCGCCGTGTTCTGGAGCCGAGGGCCGACCTGGACGAGCGATCGGCCGTTGCGGGCGGGCTTGACGTAGGCGTTGCGATACACGATGTGGTCGGGCGCCCCACGTCATGAAGTCCTTGGGTTTGAGGCCGCGGAAGGCGGGGTGGCCCTCGTCCTCGATGAAGGCCGTGCGGCCCTCGGCGATCGAGACCTCCGCGCCGAACTCGTTGCGCATCGTGGCGGGTGCCAGTTCCAGGCCCGCGGGAGTCGACCGGTACTTCAGCGGCTCCTTCTGCTCGAGGACGATCACGGCATGACCGGAGGAGGCGTAGGCGGCGAGCCGGCTCGACGTACTCTCCTGCCGGTCGATCGCGTCGGGGCCGACGAGCAAGGCCTTGCCGATCTTCGGGCAGGGCGTCGAGGCCGAGGACCGTCGCGAATCGGACACCCCTGGACTTCAGGTAGGCGGAGACCCCGCCCCCGGGGTCGAGGACGGCCAGACCGCGGAGGCCGGGCATCCTCGGTTGCGAGTCCCGGCTTCCTCCCCAGGGCTCGGGGAGGATCGGAGACGGCCTTGGCGTCGCGGAAGACCTCCTTGCCGCCGGCGGCCAGCGTCAGGACGAGCGTCGCCCTCGCGGCGGTCCCCGACCGCGGGCATCTCGAGCTCCTCGTCGAACGCGACGCGCGTCCCGGGCGCGACGTGGTGGGTCGTGGCCTTCGTCCGGGCGGGGAAGCCGTCGATGGCGAGGGTCCGGGTGAAAGTGAGTGGCTCACGATACTGCGTGTCGTTGAAGAGGCCGAAGGTGCGGGTGACCTTCCGACCCGAGCCGAAAGTCCAGTCGTACTGGCGGACGAATGCGGCGCGCCAGGGGCTCGACCCGTACTGGCCGGGGGCGTCGTCGCCGAGCCAGAGGTGCCAGCCGGCGTAGTGGCCGCCCCATCGGTAGCCTTCCATGAGCATCCGGTAGATGAAGGCGACGGCCCCGCGCGCCTGGGCCTTGCCCTGGAAGGCCGCCTCGCCGCCCCACATGGCGTAATCGGCCGGGTTGATCCCGCTGGCGAAGAAGTCCTCGCCGATGTAGCGCGGGCGGGCCTCATCCCATCGCCATCGGCCGCGGCCGCCTCCCTCGGGGAAGGCGTCGTAGGCGAGGTCGGGATATCGCGCGTCGAGCGTGGCGACGTAATGGTCGCCGTGGACGGGCATCGTGTTCGCCTTGAACGCCCCGCCGCCGTCGGCCATGACCGTCCGCGTCGGGTCGGCGGCCATCACGGCGTCGGCGATCTTCTGCTCCTCGCGCTCGTAGGCGTCCATGTTCGGGCTATTCCCGAGGAGGTTGATCAGGTTGATATAAGCGAACTCATTCTCCATCGACCAGATCTGGATGCTCGGGTGGTTCCGCTCTCCCTTGACCTGCGCGACGAACTGGTCCCGGACGTTCCTCAACAGGTCGCCCTTGATCTCGGAGCCGCCGTTCTTCTTGCGGATCGCCGGGTCGTTCTCGGTGAACATGTAGCCGATCGCCTCGCCGTCGAGCGTGCTGTTGCGGCGGACGACGACGCCGCTCCTGTCGAAGAAGTCGAGCGCCTCGTCGGGCGACAGGCCCATCCAGCCCGACGCCTCACCTCCCTGGCCGGCCGTGGCCAGCCGCATCAGGCGCTGGCCGCTATTGCGATACTGCGCCAGCCACTCCTCCTTGTTCGAGTTGACGCCGACGAGGTCGCCCCAGAGGTGCCAGACGACGCCGTTGAGGGTGAATTTCTTGCCCTCGACCTTCCACTCGCGGAAGCCGAACGGGGTCTCCCTCACGTCGATCGCCTTGCCGCCGACGACCAGGGTGGTCCGGAGCCGGTAGAGGTTCGGCTCGTCGGGCCACCAGAGCCTGGGGTTGGCCCAGGCGCCGACCGCCGCCAACGTCAGCTCCGCGACGGCCGCGGCCTGGAACGGCACGGGTGGGAAGACCTTCTCGACCGCGCCGGTGGCCGCCGAGACCGCCTCCCATCGGAGTTCGCCGGAGGACTCGCCGGCGCTCGGGTTGCTGAGGGTGATCTCGGCGGCGAGCGCCTTCCGCGCCACCGACGGCTTCACGAAGACGTCCGAGACGTAGACCGGCCCGGCCGCGACGAGCGACGGGGTCGAGCAGGATGCCCGACTGGGGCGAGCTCCAGACGGGGTAGGCGAGGTCCTGGAACCCGTCGTGGAAGAACTTCCTGGGGAGGTTGAACGTCTTGCGGAGCTTCAAAGGCTCGTCCGGGTTCGCGGCACGGGCATACCAGGCGTCGCGGATGCCGACCCAGACCTCGTTGACGCCCGGCCTGACGGCCTTCGTCACGTCGACCTGGAAGTGCGCGAACGGGTCCTTGCCGAACCCGCAATAGGTCCCGTTGACGAAGACCGTGGTGTTCAGGCTGTTCTGCGGGAAGACGAGGAACCAAGACTTCGTGTTCGCCCCGTCGGGCAAGTCGACCCGCGTCCGGTACCAGAGCCGGTGGGCGAAGACCAGGTCGGGGCGGAGCGCGTTCTTGTCGCCCGGCACGGCGATCCCGCGCCAGAACGGGTGGGCCGGCAAGGCCGCGATCGGCTCGGCGACCTCGCCGGGCGCCTGCTCGTCGTCGCGGCAGATCTCCCAGAGGCCCTTCAGGGGGAGCGAGACCTGGGCGGCGACGTCCAGCCTGGGGAACGCGTACGATGTCCGCCCGGCTTCCTTGTCCTGCTCATCGCGGCCGTCGTCGCCGGGCTTGAACTTGCCGTTGGGGAAGAACGGGCCCCGGGAGAGGCAGAGCGCGTCGGAGGCGTAGAGGATCCGGTCGGCCTTCCCGTCCCTGGTCTTGCCCTTGTCGAGCCGGATCTCGAGCGAGTGGTCGCCCGCCGCGAGGGTCCGCTCGCCGAGCCTGAGCCAGGCGACCTCGCAGAAGAAGTCGACTTCCATCAGGTCTGTCGTCAGCTCGTCGGGGTTCACCGTCGTCCAGTCGCCGCCGTCGAGGCGCCAGGAGAACGCGGAGCGGGCGAACTCGAAGCCGATGCGGTCCCAGACCTCGTAGGCCCCCGCGGCCTTCGTGCGGAAATCGTATCGGATCCGGATGCCGCCCTCGGGGACCTCCTTGTCCACCTTGTCGGCGTCGATCGAGATGCTGAGCCACCGCGCGCCCGAGAGGAACTCCTTGTGTCCCCAGCCCGCGGTGTTTGGCCTGGCATTCGCCGAGGCCGGCTCCTCCCCCTCGACCCAGACGAAGTCCTGGGCCGCGGTCGCGAGCCGGTCGGACCCGGCGAGGGCGAACAAGGCGATCGTCCAAAGCAGGAGGGACCTTTTCATGACACGCCCTCGCGGTTTCCTGGGTTCGAGCCGACATTTCCCGGATGACACCCGGGAACGAGCGTCCTGGTGCGGTTCCTGGCCACCTGGAAGGCGATTGCAGCAGCCCAACACGGTCCCGTCAAGCCACCGCCGATCCTGACCGAGGGATCGAGTCACAGCAAGTCTCCGGATCGAGGACCGTCGCCCTCAACTCCGCGGGGGAGACCATTTGCGGCACCCGTCCGAGCCCTGTATGATGCCGATCGAGGCCGGACCCCGCCGTCGCATCGACCTGCCACACGATACCTTCCCTGGCACCTCACCCGTGGAGTCCCATCATGTCGCGATTCTATCGATCATTCTGGATCGTCCTCGCGATGGTCGTGATCGTACCGAGCTCGAGCGGCGATGATCGTCCGCCCGCGCCGTCGGCGCGGGCGGCGGTCACCGCTGAGGCTCCTTTGAAGCCGTTAACCAACGGGTCTCTGCCTCATCGAGACCAGCTCGCGCCGGGGTCCACGCGGCCGGCTTTTCGGACCGATTCCAATCCGCCAATTGCGGCTGGGTCACGCTGGCCGAGGAGACGTTGCTGATCGATCTCCCGCGTGGGCTGCCCGCGACCGAATTCCTGGCCCTCATCACCGCGTCCACCGGCAGGCCCGCCCGGAAGCTCGTGTTGACGCACTTCCAGGACGGAGATTTGCCGCTCATCCGATCACTCCTCGAGCAGGGGATCGCTCGCATCCTGACCTCGCCGGTGACCCGCGCCCGTTTGCTCGCCGCCCCGGGATCCGTCGGGGCATTTGACCCCTCGATTGTGCAGGCACGAAGCGACGTGATGCCGATCGGCGACGCCACGATGCCGGTTGATTTCCTGCCGATCGACCAATTCGCGGGCGAAGGGGGTGCCGGGGTCGTCCACCTGCCGGAGCGGGCGGTGCTTTTCCCCGGTCCGCTGGTCTACAACGGCCCGTGCGCACCGCTGGTCGGCCGCGATACGGAGCTGTGGATCGCGGCGCTCCGCCGGCTGGAGGCCCTCGCGCCGGTACGCGTCGTCCCCGGCTTCGGCTCGTGGGGCGGCCCGGAGGTCCTCTCCCGCCAGCGACGATTCCTGGCCGAGCTCCGCCGGCAGGTCGGCTACCACATCGCGCAGGGACGGCCGCTCGTCGGCCTCCAGGACCAGATCCGTCTCCCCATCGAGGAGCTCGTCTGGATGCCCTACGACAACCCGACCGCCGAGGACATTGCGTCCGTCTACCGCGAGTTGACCGTCCCGATCGCCCCATTCCACGGCCGGCCTCGGGCCGCGACGGATCGCCGTCCCCACGCCCTGATCCTGATCGGCGACCAGCCCCACGAGCCCGGCCACATCGAGGAGGGCCTGCGACCGGCCTTGGAGGCCACGGGCGTCGTCCCCCACTTCACGGTGGATGTGAATGCCCTGTCGGCGAAGAACCTGGCCGAGGTCGGGCTCCTGGTGATCCTCCGCGACGGCCTCCAGCGTCCGGACCGCGACGGCCGCGCGAATTACACCTGGATGACCGCCGAGCAGGAGAAGGCCGTGGTGGACTTCGTCGAGGGTGGCGGGGGTTTTCTCAACCTCCACAACGGCATGGGGCTTTATCCCCCGGGCGGCCGGTATCTCGATCTGGTGGGAGGCCGTTACATCGGCCATGGTCCGCTCGAGCGGTTCCGCGTCGAGGTCGTTGACCCGGACCATCCGGTTACGCGGGGCGTCGGGGCCTTCTTCGTCGCCGACGAGCAGCATACACCCCCATACGACCATGGGCGCGTCCACTTGCTCCTCAGGAACCGCTCCGATGATAGCAAGGTCGTCGCCGCCGCCGGATGGGTCCGCGAGCCGGGCCGTGGCCGCCTCTGCCACCTCGCCAACGGCCACACCAGAGAGGCGTTGCTGCACCCCATGTACCAGCGGTTGCTCCGAAACGCCGTCCGATGGTGCCTCCGCCTCGAAGAGCCCGACCCGAAGGCCCACGCCAAGATTCCGCCGGCATGACCCGACCGATGAGAGGACCTGTCATGCGCCGGCGATGGAATCTGAAGGATGTGATCGAGTTCATCGCCATCGTCGCGATCTACCTCGCCGGCGCCCATTTCCTCATCGTGGCGCCAAGCAAGGACCCCTTGTCCTCCCCGGCACAGCTCATCTCGTTCATCCTCCTGTTCTTCGTCATGCCGCTCCATATGCTAACGGCCTGGGCGCGAAATCGCGGTTGATCCGCGAAGTCCGCCGACGTCGGACGGCGGAGACGTGGTAGATCCCCGGCGACGGGGTGTTGTCGCGATGCGACACGTCGATGCCTTATGGCAATACTCCGGGCCGCCGCGTTTTCCCGGACATAGGGTTCGAGTGAGGGCGAGGAGAAACCTCCCTCCACTACATCTTCGCAAGGGCAAACCCGTCGTGAGGCGGGGACGCAAAGCCATGGGGCCGTCGGAACGTTCACAACGTCCGCGGCTCGCCAGGTTGCCGAAGGACTGCGTGATGAGACCGCCGATCGTGAACGGCTCGTCGCGGATGGCTCGGGTTCCATCCCGCAGTCGGTGACCTGAAGTCCAGGGGCTGTCCCCGTGAATCCCAACTTCGCATGCGCCCGTCCTGGCCATTCACCCGCGGGGCCCCGGCGCCGATCGTTCAGGGTGCACGCCGGCCACGTCCGATCTCGCGAGAGCGACCCGATCGGAGTCGCGGCCCCGGGCCTGGCGCCGACGGCCGACATCGTCACCCGCGACGACCGTCCTGAAGTCGTCGAATGCAAATATGTTCATGCATTCAGACCGCATTACAATCAAATCTGGAGATCCTCATGAAAAACCTTCTTGGTTGGTTCAAGGGACATCCGGGTACTCGCCCGGCCCGGCGTACTTCGTCGCGGAGGAGCCGTCCGGTCCTCGAGTCCCTGGAGACCCGCGTGGTCCTCTATTCGAACACCGGCAACGCCTGGATGAATCCCGAAGTGATCACGATCAGCTTCGTACCCGACGGAACGAACCTCGGCGGAGTCACCAGCAACCTCCAGGGCACGTTCAACGGCAATGCCAATCTCGACGGCCGGTGGGAGAACGTGATCCTCCAGGCGGCCCAGCTCTGGGCGCAGCAAACGAACATCAACTTCGAGGTCGTCTCGGACGACGGCGCGGCCTCGGGCGGCGGGGCCGATCAGGAGGGCGACCCCGACTTCGGCGACATCCGGATCGGCGGCTACAACTTCGGCAACTCGACCCTGGCCTATACCTGCTACCCGCCGTCGGTGAACAACTTCTCGGTCGCCGGCGACATCGACTTCAACACCGGCATGCCATTCAACATCGGCTCGACCTACGACCTGTTCACGGTCGCGGCCCACGAGTTCGGCCACGCGCTGGGCCTGGGCGAGAGCAGCACCAGCGGCCTCGACGTCATGTATCCGACCTACGACGGGGCGAAGACCGCGCTGGCGTCCGATGACATCGCGGGCATCCGGAACATCTACAGCTCCAACCTGCCGCGGTCGACCGACACCTATCTCGGCTCCAATTCCACCATTTCGGCGGCGAGCAACCTGGATAGCACGATCAACATGTCCACGTTCACCGCCTTGGAGTACAACCTCGACATCGCCACCGCCGGCCAGAAGGAATTCTTCAGCGTGGACGTGCCGTCGGGGACGAGCGGCCTCTTCGAGGTCACGGCGCAGAGCCTGGGCCTGAGCCTGCTCGATCCCGGTCTGACGGTCTACGCCTCCAACATGACGACGGTCCTGGGCGCGGCTACGGGCACAGGCTATTCCGGCTCGGCACCCACGGTGCCCCTCACAGGCGTCACCGCGGGCGAGCGGCTCTATATCGAGGTCCAGGGGGCCAACACGACGCAGATTGGCACGGGGGACTACGCCCTCGGCATGAGCTTCAACGCCGCGGCCGTGCCGCCCACCGAGCCCTCGCCCGTCATCGCCTACCCCAACGGCACCCCATTGCACGGCGGCGGCGGTTCGCCGAATCAGGTCAACTCCACCGACGACGTCGCCTACGACGCGGCGCCCACCGTGACGTGCATCAGCCCGGACACGGGCTCCAGCGACTCCGACGGCATCACCGACGTCAACCGGATCGTGATCAAAGGGATCGCGGCCAACAACGAGACGGTCAACGTCTACATCGATGGAGTGCTCGTCGGCCAGACGACGGCGAACGCCGAGGGCAACTGGTCGTTCGACAACACGGGGACGGCCCTCGCGGACGGCACCTACATCCTCACCGCCACGTCGATCGACTGCGAGGGGGCTGTCAGCCCGTCTTCCTATCCTTACGGGATCACCATCGACACCACGCCGCCGTCGGCGCCGATCATCGCCGGCGTCGTGGACGGGACCTTGCTGGGCAGCACCGGCGGGACGGTCACCGACAGCACGACCGACAGCACCCCCGTCCTCTACGGCACCGCCCAGCCCTACAGCTATGTCGCGATCTACCAGGGGTCCACACAGGTAGGCACCGTGGGCGCCGACAGTTCCGGCGACTGGGATTGGTCCGTGAACGATGCCCTGAGCCTCGGCGTCTCGTACAGCTTCACCGCCCAAGCGACGGACGTCGCGGGCAACGTCAGCATCCTCTCGGCGGCCCGGGTCGTGATCCCGGTCCAGCCGCCCACATCGGCCCCGGCCGCGAGCGTTTCCGCCGCGTTCCTCTCGATCGGCAGCATCCTCG
The DNA here is from genome assembly GCA_963777695.1 of uncultured Planctomycetota bacterium. Classification (GTDB taxonomy): domain Bacteria; phylum Planctomycetota; class Planctomycetia; order Isosphaerales; family Isosphaeraceae; genus CAVZRC01. Next base: position 412,320 of record CAVZRC010000004.1, on the reverse strand, counting down.
GCATCAACGTCGACGGGTCCTTCAATACCACCGCCACGCCCACGATCACCGGGCTCGCGACGCCGAATTCCGAGGTGGCCGTGCTCGATGATGGTGTCATCATCGGGGTCGCCCTCGTCAATTCCATGGGGAGCTGGTCGTTCTCCGCCCCGACGCTCTCGGCCGGCCGCCAGGTGCTCACGTTCGAGGCGGTTAACCAACTCGGCAACATCAGCAGCCCGTCTCACCCCATCACGATCATGGTGTGATCGTGGGGCCGGGGCTCCTGGAATATGTTCATGAAGCCGGACCTCTTCTATAGCCGGCCTCTGTGAGGCCGGGGGGTCGATTCCGGGGTCATAGACCCCGGCTACAGCCGAAGCGTTGGCATGGTGTCACGTACAACGTTAGGGTCATCACCTATGATCGCGGGCATGCGGAACGCGAGTGGTCTGCCAACCCCTCGGATCCCGTCGAGTCTGCGGCCGGCACGACGGGCCGGGGCGCGGCTACGGGTCGAGCGCCTCGAGTCGAGGACCCTCATGGCCGTCGCGTTCGCGATGGGCCCCGGGGGCGCCGCGGCCGATCCGCCGAACGAGACTCTGGATGCCGCCATCGAGCTGGGGCATCCGAGTGCCGGCGCCGACCTCCAGGAATCCGGCTCGATCGGCGACGGCCCGGCGGGCGCCGCGGACGTCGAGTGGTACACCTTCACGCTCGATCAACCCGCCTTGATGATCGCGAAGCTCGGGCGTCAGCCGGGCGACACCCCGTTCGAGGGCGTCCTCAGCCTCTTCAATAACGACCCCTACGATTTCGGCGACCCGTACGATCCCGACGGCCATCGCCTGGTCGATCAAGTCGATCCGCCGGCCGATGGCGGCGCCACCACGCTCGATCACCTCCTAGGGCCGGGGACTTACTACCTCGCGGTCAGCGGCGCAGGCAACGACGATTTCAATCCGCTCCTGGCCGACAGCGGCCTCCCGGGGAGCACGGGCGATTTCGACTTGCAGGCCGACGTCGACGACCCCGCGCTCGGACCGGCGAGCGGCCCGATCGCCTTGAGCGAGGATCCCGCACCCTTCTCCGTCCTGGACAACTCTCCTCTGGCGATCCGGATCGACTTCAGCGGTCCGCTCGATCCCTCGACCTTGATCCCCGGCCAGACGGTGCGGTTGCTCTACAGCCCGGACGGATCATTCGGCCAGGATGCCCAGCAAGTCGCGCTCAACCTCTTCGATCCGATCAACTTCTCCCCCGCGGTCGAGGATCCCGCTCCCATCGATCCGGATCCCGGGACCGTGCGGCACTATGAAGGCATCAACGAATTCCAACTCTTCCCCGCGAGTCCCCTGGGCCCCGGTGATTACGAGGTGCTCCTCTCCGGGCAGAGCGTCGACGGTTCGGTCGTCGTGACCGACCCCGACGGGAATGACCTGGGGGCGGATCCCGCCAATCCCGACGGCCTGGACTTCTCGTACACATTTCAGGTCGGCGGGGTCGACGGTCGAATGGCCGTCAACAACCCGGACGACACCCCGGCCACCGCCCGGGACCTGGGCGACCTCACCGCCTCCGGGCTCGTGCAGGTCTCGGGCGCGATCGGCGTCGACCCATTCGTGCCCAATACGCCCGAAAATCCGTTCAATTCGGCGAACCAGGTGGATCTGTATCGGTTCACGGTCACCGGGCCGGGCCGTTATGCGCTCGTGGCCGAGGTCTTCGCCGGCCGCATCGACTCGTCGCTGGATCCCGGGCGTCAGCCTCTTCGAACAGGAGCCTGGCGATGGCAGTCTCCAGTTCGTCGCGGGAGACAACAATACCTACGATCCCGTGGAGACGACCCAGGGGTATCTCGAGCCGCTCTACGACGACTCCGCCCTGTATGCGAGCCTGACGGCCGGGGTCTATTACCTCGCCGTCGCCGACGGCTTCAACACGCCGTCGCCCCTGGAGGGCTTTCCGGCGGGGAGCTACGGCGTCCTCGACCCCAACGTCCCCGGCAGTGCCCAGAATGGCTTCACCACGGGCCCTTACGTGCTGAATGTGCTCGTCCAGCCGACCCCGGAACCCCCGCACGTCGTGTCGACCAGCCCCGCCGACGGCGCGACCCTTGCCCAGCCACCGACGCAACTGACCGTCACCTTCAACGAGCCGGTGAACATCGCCCAACTGGCCTACCAGACGTATCAGGTGACCGGCGAGAACGCCCTCAAATCGGTCTACATCGAGGGCGCCGATGAGACCGAGTATTATCCCCGCTTCGAGTCCTACGACAGCACGACCAATCAGGCCACGTTCCTCATGCTCGACGGGTTGCCCGACGGCGATTATCAGCTCCACCTCTCCGGCTCCGCCGGAATGACGGACCTCGGGGGGAATCAACTCGTCGGCAACGAACCCGACGGCGATTATGTGGTCTCGTTCGCGGTCGACGGGCCCTCGCGTGGCATCGGGGGCAACCCGCTCGACTGGAGCGACCAGGAGACCAACGACGCGATCCAGGACCCGCAGGATCTCGGCGTCCTCTTCCCGGACGAGCTCGCGGCCGGGGTCACCATCACTCGCGATTTCCTCCAGGATCCGACCTCCGCTCCGCGGGATACGGCGGACGTCTACGAGTTCCAGACGATCCAGGATGGGTCGTACTTGTTCTCGCTCTCGGGCGCCAGCCTGCCCGAGGATGTCACGCTGACGCTGATGGATTCCTCGGGGCAGATCCTGCCGCTCAGCCCGATCGGCCCGACCGCGCTCTATGGCCAGCTCGCCCCCGGGACCTATCTGCTGATGGTCAGCGGCTGGGATCCGGCGCCAGGCGGCCGGCATCTCTTACCAGCTCGCGTTGAATCTCCTGAATCGGCGAACGACAACGCGCCGCCGTTGCTCTCGGGACCGGCGCCCGCGGTCGCGATCCGCTTCAGCGGCGACGCGACGACAACGTCCCCGACATCGACGTCAACGGCGCGCCGCCGCCGCCGCCGGTCTCCCCACCTCCGACGGTGACGCCACCGTCGGGCGGCACGGCACCCGCGTCGCCCGCCACCGGCTCGTCCCAGCCCGAGAGTACGATCGAGCTTCCATCCGGGTCCGCGGATGCCACGAATCTCGTCGGCGGATCGTCGCTGGGCCTGGTCATCCTGGCCACCAGTTCGGTGGGCGGTGTGAGCGGATTCGAGGGCGGGCCGGCCAGTCCGAACCCGCTCGCCCAGTCGGTCACCACCGGCCCGACGTCGCCGATCACCACCGGACTGATCGCGTTAGGGACCTCGTTCCCTTTGCTCGGCCACGGCGAGGTCGGCGGCGGCACTCCTCCGGATCCGGAGGGGGCCGAGCCAGAGACAACGACGGTTGAGATGGCGCGGGTCGACGCCGTTCCCATCCGCCTCCCGGATCCGGTGGGCTGGCTGACGGCGATGGTCCGCGAACTCCTGGTCAACGCGGCCACGAGCGACCCCAAGCCGCCGAGCATCCCGATCGCGACCGAGTTCTCATCCCTCGCGATCGCGGGGCCGGCCGTCGATGCGGTCGATGCGGGTTACGTGCGGGGTGGGGACTTCCCCTCCGGATCCGAAGGGTACCACGACGGGTACGATTGGTCCCGGATGTGGTCGATCGTGATCGCCTCCACCGGCCTGGCGACGGTACTCTACGCGGGACATCGAAGGCATCGCCGCCGGGCCGAATGCCGGGGGTCGGGGCCCGAATCGGCTCCCCATGGACCGGCACCGGAGCCATCGACGAGGACCGTGCTCGGGACCGCTCGCCGTTCGCCGTCGACGGTATTCCAGACGGTTCGGAGACTCGGTCCGCTGCCGGTCGCGACGATGCGGCTCGGCTGGGGTAAGACCGCGACGGTCTCGTCGGGCCCCACGCGGGCCAGGAGAGACCGATGAGTGAACGTCGGCCGGAGGATAGCGAGCGCACCTGGAAGATCCGGCCCGACGAGCCCAACCTCGCGGAGGTCTGGAATCGGGACCGCGAGTGGCCCGGCGAACAGGAGGGGGATCGGGCGGCGGGCCGACACGCTCCGGCGGAACTCGACCTGGGCGACCCGGTCGGCCTCGAGGATCTCATCCGGGCGCCGGGCGAGGGAGGACGGCGCCCTCATCGCCTGTTGCGGCTCCCGGCGGACGGGGAGGAGTTGTTCGGGTTTCGCCTCCGACAGTCGCTGGGCCAGGGGGCCTTTGCCAGGGTGTATCTCGCCGAGCAGCCGGACCTGGCCTGCCGGCCGGTGGTCCTGAAGGTCTCCGCCATCGAGGGGACCGAGCACCACACCCTGGCCCGGTTGCAGCACACCAACATCGTACCCATCTTCTCCGTCCACGAGGATGAGCGGGCCGGTCTTCGGGCTGTCTGCATGCCCTATTTCGGCGGGGCTCCGCTCTCGCGGATCCTGGAACAACTCTGGAGCCGGACGACGCGACCGACCGCGGGCGCGCAACTGGTCGCGGCCCTCGAAGAGGTCGGCGCGCCGGCGCCCGGGGGCGGGATCGGTGACCGCGCGGGCGGCGAGGGGGCCGGACCAGTTCCCCCGAGCCGACGGCCGCGGCCCAGACGCCGATCGTCCTCCTGCGCGGCCTCGGCTACTGCCAGGCGGCCGCCTGGATCGTCTCCCAGCTCGCCGAGGGGCTCCATCACGCCCATCAACGCGGCATCCTCCATCGCGATGTCAAGCCGTCGAACATCCTGCTCAGCGCCGAGGGGCAGCCCCTCCTGCTCGATTTCAACGTGGCCCAGGAGATGGCCGACAGCACCGCCCAGGCGATCCTCGGCGGGACGGTGGCCTACGCCGCCCCGGAGCACCTCGTCGCCCTGCGGGATTGCACACCGGACCTGATGCGGCGCGTCGACCGGCGGTCGGACGTGTACTCGCTCGGACTGGTCCTCGCCGAGATGGTGACCGGCGGAAACCTGTTCGAGCAAGGCGGGAGCTACTCGGCATGCACCACGCAGCTCGAGTCGATGGTGGTCGAGCGGAGCCGGAACCCCCCGTCGTTGCGGCAGGTGCCGCCGCGATGTCCCCTGGAGCCTGGAGAGCATCGCGCGCAAATGCCTGGACCCCGATCCGTCGCGGCGGTATCAGCAGGGCGACCATCTGGCCGACGACCTCCGCCGCTTCCTGGAGGATCGCCCGCTGCGATATGCCCCGGAACTGAGCCGGGCGGAGCAGGTCCGGAAGTTCTTCCGCCGCCATCCCCGGCTGACGACATCCGGTTCCGTCCTGGCGGCGGCGGCGGTGGTCCTGCTGATCATCGGCGCGGCGCTGGCGGGAGCCCGCGCGCACCTGGCCGAGGCCAGCACGAGGCTCGGCAAGGCCCAGGCGCGGGAGCGGAAGCGGGCCCACGACGCCGGCGCGGTCCGCGCCCTGTGCCTGGTCAACACGACCGTGGGCCGGCAGGACCACCTGCGAGCGGGGATCGCGGCCTGCGAGCAGACCCTGGCCCTGTACGACCTCCCCGATGGACGTCGCCGCGAGGCGCATCCCGACTGGATCAACCTGGCCGCGGACGATCGCCGCCAGCTCGCCGAGGACCAGCGCGAGCTGCTCCTCCTGCTGGCGGGGGCCCGGGTCCGACTGGCCCCGGACGATCGGCCGACCCTGATCCGCTCGCTCTCCCTGCTCGACGAGGCGGAGGCGATCCCCGGCCCGACCCCCTCCCGGGCGCTCTGGCTCGATCGCGCCAGCTATCTCGACCAGCTCGGCCAGGCCGGCCGGGCCCGGATCGCCCGGGACCGGGCCGGCACGATCCCCGCGGCCACCGCGCGCGAGCATTACCTCCTGGCGATCTCGCATTCCCGCCGCGGCGGCGCCGACGATTACCGCCGGGCGATCTCCGAGCTGGACCTGGCCCTGGACCTCCAGCCTCGCCATTACTGGTCGGCCATGCAACGGGGGATCTGCCACATGGAGCTGGGCGAATATGCCCGCGCCATCGGCGATTTCGGGACCTGCATCGGCCTGTGGCCGGAGCACCCCTGGGGCTATTTCAATCGGGGCTACGTGCTCGATCGGATGGGGCTCAAGGCCGACGCGATCGACGACTACACGGCGGCTCTGGATCGCGACGCGGGCTTCGTCGCCGCCCTGTCGAACCGCGGCCTGGCCCGCCTGGAGCTCGAGCACTATGGGCCGGCACTCGCCGATTTCGACCGGGCGCTTGCGATGGACCAACAGGGCGACGCCTCGCTTTACGCCGGCCGCGGCCTGGCCCTGGAGGCGCTGGGACGGCACGCCGAGGCCGACGCGGCGTTCCGGCGGGCGTTCGCGATGGCACCGTACCCCGACCCGGCCCGCATCCGCCTCGATTGGACCTATGGCTTCGCGGTCTCCGCCCGGCTGCCCGAACGGGCGCGAGCGGCCTTCGACGAGGTGCTTCGAATCGATCATCGACATCCCCAGGCCCTCTACGGCCGGGCGATGCTGGCGATGGGTGGCGGCGATCTCGACACGGCCCTGTCCTTCTTCGACCGGGCCCTGGAGGCGGACCCGGGCTTCATCGAGGCCCGACGCTATCGGGCCGTGCTCCTCTCGCGACGAAGCGACTGGGATCGGGCCGCGCGCGATATCAACCGGTGCCTGGACCGTGAGCCCGGTTCCGGCGAGACGCTCTACGCGGCCGCGTGCGTCGCGGCCCGCGCCGCGGGAGCATCCCCGGCACCCCGTTCCTTCGACGTGGCCTTCGACCTCCTGAGTCGGGCGCGGTCGCTCGGCTCGGGGCAGAAGGCCGACGAGGATCCCGACCTGGCCGTGCTCCGGTCGGATCCCCGGTTCACGCGACTGATGGCGACGACCGCGAAGCGCCCTGAGTGAGATCCTCCGTCCCGCGGTCGTGAATCCGATTCTATGGACGCCGCGCGGTTCGATGTGAACTAGATTTAGTGAGGGAGTTGTGCATCGAATTCACGCGATCAGCCGGTACTCGTGGGGAGGCGTGTTCGATATGTTCGCTCATGGTGGGCGTGCCGAGCGGACCCAGCCGGTGACCCAGCAGGTAGAGTCGAAGCGGCCCCTGTCGCAGACCTGCCGGGACGCCTGCCTGATCCACATCTATCCGACCGGGATGGGGATGGGGACGCGTCACCTACTGGAACAGGGGACGACCATCCTGGGTCGCGATGAAGACTGCGACATCACGGTCCAGGATTACTCGGTCTCGCGCCGCCATACGCGGTTCGACCTGGACGTCGACCGTTACCTGGCGACGGACCTGGACAGCACCAATGGGACCTTCGTGAATGACGCGCCCGCGAAGCTGACCCCGCTGGCCGACGGCGATTACATCCGCGTCGGCAACTGCCTGTTCCGGTTCCTGGCCGGCGGCAACGTCGAGGCCGACTACCACGAGGAGCTCTACCGTCTGGCGATCCTCGATCCCCTGACCGGCCTGTACAACAAACGATACCTGGTGGACTATCTCCATCGCGAGCTCGTGCGCTCGACGAGGCACGGCCGGCCCTTGACCTTGATCCTCTTCGACATCGACTATTTCAAGGCGATCAACGACTCGATGGGCCACCTCGCGGGCGACCTGACGTTGCGTGAGCTGGCGGGCCGCCTCAAGTCCGAGGTCCGCCGGGACGACCTGCTGGCCCGCTACGGCGGCGAGGAATTCGCGGCGGTCCTCACCGAGATCGATCCGGCGTCGGGGGCCGAGCTGGCCGAGCACCTCCGGCAGACCGTCGAGGACCACCGGTTCCTCTTCGAAGGTCGTCGATACACGATCACGATCAGCCTGGGCGTAGCCTCGACCCAGGCGAACGAGGTGCTCTCGCCGCAAGAGTTGATCCGGCGGGCCGACGAGCGGCTCTACCGCGCGAAGCACGAGGGGCGTAATCGCGTCGTGATCTGAATGGCTCCACTCGGAGTCTGTCCCGGGAGCAAGAACGGACCGTTGAGTGTGGGTGTAAACCCCGAGAGGGCCTGGGACCGCTGGGTCCTCGCAATCATCATCAATCCTCTTAACCACGGAAAACACGGACGGGCACGGATTGGGGAAGGAAATTCATCCGGATCCTCTTTTCCGTGTATCTCCGTGGATTCCGTGGTTGAAAAATTCTTCTTGTTTCACGCACTCTGCACGACCGATTTCGACCCTCCCGGGACAGACTCTCAGTGATCATCATCCCGCTCGCCGCGCCCGCGACGAACCGCAACGGACCACTGAGACGCCGGGCGGGCCGGGGTGAGGGGGACGGACGCCAATTGACGCGCTTCACCGTCTCGGGCCGGGCGGGTTTGGCGAGACCTGTCGCCGTCATGCGAGCTCGGCCAGTACCACTCCCAGAATCCAAAATGTGATCGCAAATCGGATTCCGAAGCGACCATCGACAGGGGGCCTCTCATCGCGAGGGAATCGGGGGGATACTCACTCCCGGCGCCTTCTTGCGTAACGACTCGATCCCCGATTCGGTGACCCTCGGACCGGAGACGACCAGATTCCGGAGCGCGGTACGACCGAGCTTATCGGCCACTCCTGCGAGGCCAGGGTCGGATACCTTCGTGTCATACATATTGAGATATGAGATCCGTGGAAGGTCGCAGATGGACTCGAACCCGGTGTCGCCGACGCCCGTCCGGCTGAGGTCCAGGATCCGCAGATTGGGTACGGCGGCGAGCTGCGCCATCCCCGCATCGGTAACCCGGGTCTGGCCCAGCCAGAGCAACTCCAGTTTCTGGCAATCGCGGAGGGGGCCCAGGCCCGCGTCGCCAATCGCCGAGCCGACCAGATCAAGCTGCCGCAATTGTGTCAGCGCCCGGATCGGTTCCAGAGAAGTAATGCTCGTATTGCGTAGGCTCAACTCCTCCATAATCGTCATCGAGCCGAGGTGGGCCAGCCCCGCGTCGGTGATCCGCTCCCCCATCAGTCTGAGGATCTTGAGCTGGGTCAGGCCCGCGAGCTGGGCCAGGTCCGCGTCGGAGGCGTCGAATTGCGGAAGCATGAGTTCCTCCAGATTGACCATCTCTCGCAAGTGGACCAATCCAGGTCCGTTGACGGCCGTTTCGTGGAGGTAGAGTTTCTTCAGGCCGGTGAGACCTCGCAGGTGGGCCAGGCCGCCGTTGGTCACGGCGGTGTCGAAGAGCATGAGGTTCTCCAGTCGCTCGAGCCGGCCGACCTGGGTCATCAGGGCGTCGTTGGCAGCGTCCTTCCGGCTGAGGAGGTTGACGGCGACGACATGCCCGAAGAGGTCGCGGCCGAGGGCCTTGACGAGCCACGCCGGCCAGGGGGGCTTCGAGCCCGGCGGCAAGGGACGGCCGTTGCGCCACTCCCAGTCATAGGTGACGCTTCCCCCCGCGCTCGATCGCCGCGACGGCATCGCGCTGGGTGCCGACCAGGTATTCCCGCCAGCCGTACAGGACGCCGAGGATCAGGGCGGTCGCGATCACCGCCCGCGCGATCTCGCGGCGACGGCGCACGAACCAGTTCGATATCGCGACGACGCATTCCCGGAGGCGGACGACGGTCGGAAAGTGGTGCCTGGCGCCCTGGGACATCTTCGACCGCCCCTTCCTCGTCACGAGTGCTCGAAATGCGAGAGGTCGTCGCCGCGGGGTGAACCTCCCTGTGGATACCCTCGATCATACCGCACCCGGAGGTCCCCTGCACGATCCCCTCATGCCCTCGAGCGGAATCCTTCCCTGGTCGCGCCGGAGGGACGCGTGGCGATGAGTGCGAGCATCCCCTCGCGTGAACGATTTCACAATTGAGTAGAATGTTAACCATCCCGCGCGCGCTTTGCCCCGCGGATCGCGTGTCTTCCTTTGTGGGGATTGGGAGCTTGAGACTCTTCGGCCTGGGTCGCTCAGGGAGTCCGCTGCGGCCCAGACCGGATGACGCGTGACGCCGAACGATCGCCACATCCCCGCGTCGCCGCGGCTCGGATCACGACCGAGTCCGGCAAATTGGCCTCGACCTCGAGCGCTTTACGATTGAGTCGCGCACACTCCTTGGCGGATGCGAAAACCCCCCCTGCCCCCCCTTCGTAAGGGGGGGACGTTGAAGAGGACCGGCCCGTTTCCCGTCCCCCCCTTACGAAGGGGGGGCAGGGGGGTTCTTGAGTCGAGCACCTCGAGTGTATGCAAGCCAAGCGTGAAGCGCTCTCGACGGAACCCGACCGTTCGACGGGGGCACGACCGAGCCAAAGCCCCCCTCGCGGTCCCGTCGGACTCGATGACCATCGCGGCAGCAAAATCGTTTCGTGTACCGAGACTCATATCTAGCGGTCTCGAAGCTAGGAGCCCTCGGCGGGCACGCGGCTCGCCCTCGCACACCTGCGTTTCGACACCGAACTGAGGCGGGGTATGAACATCTTGAGCTTGTTCCGCGCCGGCCGGAAGGCCGCCGGCAAGGGGTCTCGTGCGCGCCGATCTCGCAAGATCAACCTGGATTGCGAGTGGCTGGAGGAGCGTGCCCTGCTCTCGGCCGCCACGACCTCCGTGACTTCGAACCAGATCATCGCCCACACCGATCTGGACGTGCTCTCGGTTCAACTCGACATCTCCCACGGGCTTGACCCCCGAGGAGATCCTCTCGGCCTATGGGATCGGCGGGATCACGTTCTCCGGCGGGACCGTCAGCGGCGACGGGGCGGGGGAGACGATCGCGATCGTCGACGCCTACAAGGACCCGAATATCGCGTCCGACCTCGCGGCGTTCGACGCGGAATTCGGCCTGGCCGCGCCGCCGTCCTTCATCGTGGACAACCTGGGCGCGACGACGGTCGACGCCGGCTGGGCGCTGGAGACCGCCCTCGACGTCGAGTGGGCCCACGCCATCGCACCCGACGCGAAGATCGTCCTGGTCGAGGCGTCGTCGGACAGCCTCTCCGCGTTGTTCGGCGCCGTCAGCTACGCCAGCGACCTCGCGGGCGTGGGCGTCGTCTCGATGAGCTGGGGGTCGAGCGAGTTCGCGGGCGAGACCGCGTATGACGGCGTGTTCACGACGCCCTCGGGCCACGAGAACGTGACCTATGTCGCGGCATCGGGCGACTCGGGGGCGGCGTACGGGCCGGAGTACCCATCGGTCTCGCCGAACGTGCTGGCCGTCGGCGGCACGACGCTCACGCTGAGCTCGGAGGGCACCTACGTCTCGGAATCCGGCTGGAGCGACAGCACCGGCGGGTTCTCCAGCTACGAATCCGAGCCCTCCTACCAGACTTCGACCCTCGGGTCCGTCGGCCTGAGCGATGGCGTGCGGACGACCCCCGTCGTCTCCTTCGACGCCGACCCGGACACGGGCGTCGCGGTCTATGACTCGATCGCCTACGACGGCCAGTCCGGCTGGTTCCAGCTCGGGGGCACCAGCGCCGCCGCGCCGGCGTGGGCCGGCCTGGTCGCCATCGCCGACCAGGGACTCGCCACGGGCGGCGTCGGGACGCTCAGCACCTCGGAGGTCTTGACGGACCTCTATTCCCTGCCCAGCTCCGACTTCAACGACATCACCTCCGGCAACAACGGGTACTCGGCGACCGCGGGATACGACCTGGTCACCGGACTGGGCACTCCCAAGGCCGACCAGTTGATCGCCGGGCTCCTCGCGGCCAACGGCGTGTCCGAGAGCTCGACGACAACATCGAGCTCCTCGGGGAACTCGACTTCGTCAACCACCTCCTCGGGCACCACGACGACATCTCCGACTTCGACTTCGACGTCGCATCACAAGAAAGAGGTGAGCATCAAGAAGACAAAGACTCACCACACCAGGGTCAAGCGCGAGAAGGTCGAGAAGACCAGGACCGTAGCGACGAAGGTCCGCCATGAAAGCCTCCTGTCCACGGTCGCCGTCGAATCGGTGAGCCTCGCTGCATCCGCGACGGCCTCCGTCTTATTGAATACGGGATCAACCTCCGAAAGCGTGGCGGCTTCCTCGATCACGAGTCGAACGACGGCCACAGCCACGGATTCATCGCAGGCCCTGTCCGTTTCCACGTCCACGGACCAGGCGTCGGTGATCGCGGCCGTAAACCCGGCTGCCCAGCAATCACAGCCGGTCTCAGCGACGACGAATTCCGTCGGACAGGAGCTTTCGCGGCAGTCCAGCCCGAGCGACCGGATCTCCGGAGGCGAATCCCAACCTCAATCGTTCTGGCTCGGGGACGATGCTCCGCTCGCAACTCGGACGGCGGCCCGTTCATGGGCCGTGGATCGATCGCCGGTCGTCGAGGAGGTCTGTCCCTGGCCGTCATCGATCGACCGCTCGCCGGATGATCTCGACCTGGTGATCGAGATGCTCGGCGAAAGTCCCACCATGCGGCTGGAACCGATGGCCGACCCGGATGGGATGCAAGAAAACCGCAGCGAGTTCGGTGTTTCTCTCCTCGTCGCAACGGTCGCCCTGACGTCCGGAGGATATTACCTCGCGATCCGAGAGCCATTGGCGAGGCGGAAGCGATGATCATCGTCGACTTACGAGATTCTGCGGTCGGCGCCGAGCGTATCCCGGAATTTACAAGGTCTTGCGCGCCCGATTCACAAAGTTACGTTTGAACTTATGGCCGCCCACACGGAATCGAGTCGAGCGAGACTCGGCCCGAGGCTCGCGACGTGGGGCGGCCTCTCGAATACCCGCCCGCCAGGAACCGGAGGGACGGGTGGTGCCGTCAGGCCTGGCGGGTTGCCGGTCGGTGGCCGAGGTTCGTGTTGTCCCATCCCTCCGAGCTTCGAATGTCCTTCAGAAACACGTAAACCTCGCGCCGGTCATTTCTGTCGATGGCCCCGTCTCAGGGGCGGATTCCTCTCACGCACGAGACGATTCGGACACCTTGACTTGAGGAGAAGACCCGATGGAACTTCGAAGGAACATCTTGCGGGAACTGATCTTCGGACGCGGCAACTCCCGCGTGGAGCGGGCCCGGCTGCCGAGGAAAGTGGTCCTTTCCTGCGACAGCCTCGAGGAGCGCGTGACGCCGGCCCACATCAGCATCGCCCACCATGCGGTCGCCCACCTGCACGCCGCCGCACACCACGCGCATGCCTCGGCCAGCACGGCGAGCGACTCGACGAGCACGGCGAGTACGGCGAGCACGGCAAAGGCCTCGACGAGTACGACGAGCACATCCAGTTCGTCCGATTCCTCGACCAGCTCGACGAGTTCGACCACGCTCTCCGCGGCCATGGCGACGCTCCGGTCGGACATCCTGACGATCGAGTCCTCGTCGGATACGACCGTCGGTCAACTCGCCGCGATCGCGACCGCCTTCCAGACGCTCTCCACCGACGGCCTGACTCCCTCCAGCGCCTCGGCGCTCAAGTCGTTCGAGAACACCCTGGTGACCGACTATGCCTCCGGTACGACCCTCGCCGGCGACACGACGCTCCTGAGCGAATTCGAGGCCCTTTATACCAGCTCGCCGACGACCCAGGAGACGACGGACCTCACCACGGCCTATGACGCGCTTGCGGCGGCCATCACGTCCTCGAACATCACTTCGGCGGACATCACGACCATCAACACCGACTGGGCGGCCGTCCTCGCCGCGCAGGGGAGTACCAGCACCGCGACCTTCCCGTACTTCAACCTGGTGACGGGACAGGCAATCCAGGACCATGGCGGCGGGATGGACGGAGGCTGCTAGCACTTCGTCCGCAGTATACCCCTGCCGGCCGAGCATCGACGATTTGTCGTCGATGCTCGGCTTTCCTTTCGGTAACGGCGGTATCTTCCTTTCGACCACGACGCGACCTATGCTAGGACGGATCCAGCCCGGGACCGGCCCGTGGAGACGCGGGCGCACGGTCATCGGGAGCGATTCCACTTCGAGGGAGGACACCATGCACCATCCCGCTCGCGACACGCGCCGATCGTTCCTCACGTCCGTGGCCGCCACATCTGCCGCCGCGACCATCGCCACCACCGTGCTGGCCGACGACGTCCATGAGCTCAAGCCCACCGTCGAACCGATCCGGCCGACCGGCCCCAACGATCGCATCCGGATCGCCACGATCGGTATGGGCATCATCGGGTTCATCGACACCGAGACCGCCCTGAAGGTCCCCGGGGTCGAGCTGGTTGCCGCCTGCGACCTCTACGAGGGCCGCCGGACTCACGCCAAGGAGGTCTTCGGCAGCCGGGTCAACACCTGCGTCGACTATCGCGACATCCTCGCCCGCAAGGACGTGGACGCCGTGCTGATCTGCGTGCCCGACCACTGGCACGCGCTGATGTCGATCAACGCGATGAACTCGGGCAAGGCCGTCTACTGCGAGAAGCCGATGGTCCGCGGCGTCGAGGAAGGCCCGGCCGTCATCGCCACCCAGAAGGAGACGCGCGCCGTCTTCCAGGTCGGCAGCCAGTTCGCCAGCTCGATCGTCTACGACAAGGTGAAGGAGCTGATCGCTTCGGGGGCCGTCGGCAAGGTCCACGCCATCGAGGCGCGTTACAACCGGAACTCCGACACAGGCGCCTGGCAGTACTCGATCCCGACCGACGCCTCGCCCGAGACGATCGACTGGGACCGATTCCTCGGCTCGGCGCCCCGTCGGGCGTTCGACCCGGTGCGGTTCTTCCGATGGCGGAACTACTGGGATTATGGCACGGCCGTCGCGGGCGACCTGTTCATCCACCTCATCACCGGCATCCACCACGCGACCGGCGCCATCGGACCGACCCGCGTCGCCGCCATGGGCGGGCGCCGCTACTGGGACGACGGCCGCGATGTCTACGACATCATCATGGGCCTGCTGGATTATCCCGAGACCCAGGCCCACGGCAGTTTCACCCTCTCGCTCGTCACCGACTTCGAGGACGGCGGCGGCGGGGCCACCCAGTTCCGCTTCGTCGGCACCGAGGGCGTGATCGACGTCAGCTTCCGCGACCTGACCCTCACCCGCGTGGGGATCGAGCACGCGACCGCCAGTCAGCTCCTCAAGGGCTACAACTCGGTCAAGACCTTCTCCAACGCCCAGCAGGAGGCGCTCGCCAAGAAGTACATGGCCGAGCGCCCCGAGTCGGCCGCGAAACGGAAGCCGAAGACGTCGGAGAAGTACGTCGTCCCGAAGGACTACGACGAGCGATTCGACCACTTCGTGAACTTTTTCCGGTCGGTCCGCGAGAGCAAGCCCGTTTACGAGGACGCTGTCTTCGGATTCCGCGCCGCGGCCCCGGCCTTGCTCTGCAACGAGAGCTACCGGCAGAAGCGGGAAATCGATTGGGATCCGATGGCCATGAAGATTGTCTCCTGACGGCCGTTCATTCGTCGGATACTGCGCGTGGTCTTCGCTGCAAGTCTTCCCGGGCCAAAAAGTTGAGGAGATCAACTCGTGCCCCGTCAACCGGGACTGCCCCGGTCGGCCTGCGAAACCTCCTGCGCCTCATGACGGTTCCCCACGGCAAGGCGGTTTTGACGCCCTCGCGCATTCTAGGGTCTCTGACGAGTATCGAGCGGCACGGCGATCTGGCGGGCGAATTGGCATCGACCGGATACGATCACAAAGCCGAACCAACAGTGGGGAAATTGATCGGCGTCCGGTCGAGCAGGGTTTGGCCGCGGTTCGCATTCGAGAAAGAATCCATCGCGGATCGAGAGCCGGGGCGACGGCGCTATCACATGATGTGGAACTCGAGACCGATCACAGGGAGGTAGCATGCGCATCGGTAAGCGGCTTGGTGGGTCCGTCTTCTGGTCGTTGGCCTTGACGATTGGCATGACGACCGTGGCAAGCGCGGGGGAGCGCCAGGACGGTCCCATTGGGGGGGGCACTGGATGGCCAGGACGGCGGTCATTATTACGGGGTCTACGTCCCGACGCGGTTCGGAGGCGAACTGAAGGTCACGGCCACCTCGGGTCAGGTCGTGGACCTCAAGGGCCCCACCGGTGCGGCGGTCGTCAACGGCCAGGACGTCGGCGTCGATCACCAGGGTTGGTATACGTTCAAGGTCGAGGGTGCCAAGGGTCCCTACACGGTCCAGACCAGCTTCGTCCAGGTCGCACAGAGCGTCAAGAAGCCCTGGAATTTCTACTACTGGCCGACGAAGGCCGACTCGATCCATGAGCCCTGGGCCGGCGGCAACGGGCGGGTTGACACCTCGTCCGTCAAGGGCGACGACCAGTTGATCGCCACGCCGGGCGGCTACATCCCGCCCGGTCAGGATATCGTCGTCGCCGGCCCCAACGGCCTGCTCGAGACCCAGCCATCGCAAGGCGATGGCGCGACCTGGTTCCCGAACCTCTACGACGACCTGTTCTGGCTGGGGCCGGACAACGAGCACGGCGGCCAGTTGACGATGTTCCAGACCCAGTCGCCCCTGCTCAAGTACGACCAGATCTTCGGCACCTCGGCGCGGCAATGGGAAGCGGCGTTCAGCCAGACCAACGGCGTCTCCCGATGGCCCGGCCATTGCCTGGGCGGTGCGGTGGCCTCGATCCTCCTGAACGAGCCCATCCCCTCACCCGGCTCGGGCATGACCGTCGACGAGCTGAAGGCCCTCTGGGCCGAGCTGGGCGAGAACCACCTCAACCACCGGATCGGCGACTATGCCGTCGATATCCCGCCCGGCCCGCCCCGGCCGGGCCCCGACGCGACCGATTACAAGGTCTCCCGCGTGCATGCGATGCTCGAGGCGCACATCCGGGGCGAACGCAAGGCGCTGCTGGCCAACCTCCGCGGGTTCCCGCCCCGGGGTACGATGACCGAGGTCTGGAATCACGGGCTCTACAAGTACGTCGCGACCTATCACGCCATCCCCGGGCGCGGCCAGCGCGCCGTGCGGATCGACCTGGAGCTGCACGCCAACTCGGGCTCGATGCTCAACGGCCAGGAGAACACCGATCGCGTCGTCAATTACGCCTACACCCTGGTCTACGGGATGGACGGCCGCGTGGACGAGACCAACCCGTACGCCTCGGACTGGATCTCGGTGGGCGGCGAGGCGATGTTCACGCCGCTGAACGTGCTGGAGCTGGTGGAATCGCAATGGGGCGGCCACAACCCGCACGTGACCGAGTCGAACATCCGGACGATCGACCTGGCCAACGGCGGCAGCTCCTTCGGCAGCCGACTGGCCTCGAAGCCCCCGACGTTCCGCCCTGTCGCCCAGTATGAGGCGGGCCGGGCGCCGATGATCGCCTCGGGCCCCGCCGAAACGACCCAGCCACGATTCGGCGGATTCTTTCGGGCCCTCTTCAGCCGCTGATCGCCACAACTCTGTCTGATCGTCAAAGGGAAAAACGTCGCCCGTGGTGGAATCCGGATTCCGGTTCCCCCACGGGCGTTTTGCGTTATCGCCCGTCATGTGACGTGACCGCGGTCTCACACACTGTCAATAGGTCCGCCCGACGTTGGTCACGATGGCCCGCTTGAGCTCGAGCGGGTCGATCGGGCCGGTCTTCCGATAGACGACCTTGCCCCCGGGCGCGATCACGATCGTGTAGGGGACCGGCCCGGGCCACTCCTGGTCGAGGGCCTCGGCGAATTTGTCGCGATCGCCCGAGCTGAGGATGTAATTGGTCGCTGCGACGTGGTTCTCCTTGAGGACCCGGAGCGCCTCGTCTTGCTTGGCGAGATCGTCCATGCTGATCGTGACGAGCTGGAATTTCCGGACGCGATACATGCGGTTCAGCGTGACCAGCTCGGGCAGCTCGGCGACGCAAGGGCCGCACCAGGTCGCCCAGAGGTTCACCACGATTAGCTTCTGCGAGTCGTTCTTGGCGAGCTTGGCCACGGAATCATTGTCGATCGGGGCGAGCGCGACCGGCTCGGCATCCCACTTCTCCAGCGACTTGCGGGCATCGGCCTGCTTCTCGGCCCACTTGGTGGAGCAGCCGAAGACGCGCGTCGTTGCAACCGGGACCGGCTTGCCCGCCAGCAGCGCCTCGACGGCGTTCTTGGCGTCGTGCGACTTGACAGCCTTGACCTCCGCGTCGTCGAAGCGGCCGATATAGCGGAGCTTACGCCCGGAATCGAAGATATACACGTGCGGCGTGGCCAGGACGCCGTACGCCTTGGCGGTCGCCTGGGTCTCGCCATCGTAGAGGTAAGGATACGTGTAATTGTGATCCTTGGCGCGGATCTTCATCTCTTCGAACGAATCGCCGACGTCGGAATAGCCCAGCTCATCGAGCCGGAGTGCGGCCGGGTCGTTGGGCGAGATGGCCACGACGGCGACACCCTTGTCGCGGTAATCGGCGACCATGCGAGCGATCCGGCCCTCATAGGCCTGCGCCGTCGGGCAGTGGTTGCAGGTGAAGAGGACGACCAGCACCTTGGCGTCGGCGAAGTCCTTCAGGCTGTAGGTCTTGCCGTCGACGCCGGGCAACCGGAAGTCCGGCGCGTCGGCACCGATGGGCAGGGTTTTCAAGTCCGGCGGGCTGGCCATGGCCGCGGTCGTCGAGCCGATCAGGACCAGGGCGGCGATCGTCAACTGCCTCATGCCTCGGTTCATGGTTCGGGTCTCCCGTAATGTGGCGGTGGGTGGGTCGATCTCGTAGTGTGCCAGTCGCGGGGCGCGCTGCCAAGCCCCTTGCCGCTGGGCCGGCGGCTTCCGACGGCCGCCAATCGACGTCGCCATTCCACGCGCGATCCTCTGGGCATTCGACCCCGTCCTGTCATAAGATCGCGGGAGGACCCTTCGACTGCCGAGACCGCCTCGGCGACGACCGAGCAGAGGAGACGAGCCATGATCCGAGGACTGTTGATGCGAGTGGCGTTCGCGATGGCGGGGATGCTGATGATCGCCGTGACCCTCGGAGTCGGCGCCCCGGATGACACGCGTCCGTTCGAGGTCCGCGTGATCGACGAGCAGGGCACGGGCGTGCCGAAGATCGCCGTCGAGGTCGCGGCACCCGGCCGACCGCGACGGTCGTTCGAGACGGACAAGGACGGCCGCTTGACCATCCCGGCCGGCATCGCCGTCGAAGGCGCCGTGCTGTCCGCCTCGCGCGGACGCGAGGCCGTCGCCTGGGCCCAGGTGGGCGATCCGGCCCGGGCGTATCACGACGGGACTCAGGGTATCGCCATCGTGATGAAGCTCCTCCCGCTGTCGCGACGGGTTCAGGGATCGGTCGTGGATCGCCAGGGGAAGCCGATCGCCGGCGCCCGGCTCTCCGTCCAGTCGCTCTTCCATCCGACGAACCGGCTCATGGATCAGGACCTGAGCGGCAAGGAACCGCTGATCGGCATGGTGGAAAGCGACCCAGATGGAAAGTTCGCCCTGGCCTTGCCGCCGGGGACCCGCGCCCGATTGCGGGCCTCGCATCCCCGATATGCCGGCCCGACGATCGAGGTGTCGGAGAAGGCCGAGACCGTCGGCCCCTCCACGCTCGAGCCGGCCGGCGCGATCGTCGGCCAGGTGACCGATGCGACGACCGGGAACCCGGTCGCCCGCGCCGCGGTCGCCGCCCAGCTCATCGATCGCCACGCCCAGGTCCTCAACGACGGCTGGGGCCAGTCCGTGACCGATGACCGGGGCCGTTTCGCGGTCGGCGGGCTGGAGCCGGGTGTCTACAACCTGCTCCTGCTCGAAGTGCCCGGCCGTACTCGCGCGACGGCGACGGCCGTGGAGGGGGTCCGAGTCCGCGTCGGGTCCGAGGCGACGGCCTCGCTGTCGGTGGTCGAGGGCCGCCCGTTGCGCGGCGTCGTGATCGACCGCGCGAGCGGCCGGCCCATCGCCGACGCCCAGGTCGGCTGCCAGGGGACGGCCGTGCCCCGGTCGGGGGCCGGCATCATGGGCACCCGGACCGACGAGAAAGGACGGTTCGCGTTCCATGTCCCGCCCGGCGAGCAGTTCGTCTACCTCATCGATGACATCTCCGCCAGCCGGATGTGCCGACGGGTCGTGGTCGTGCCCGAGCAGGGGGACGTCGTCCCGCTCTGCCTGCTCCAGCCGCCGGCGGGGAGTTTCGACAGCGTCCCTCCGCCCCCCCCGGACGGCCTCGCGATCGACGGCGCCGAAATCATCGTCGGCGGCCCCGGAATCATCGTCGAACGCGCCGTGATGGCCGCTGCCCCCGCTGCGGTCGCTGCCCCTGAGCCGGCCCCCGCCCCCGCGCGGGCCCTGGCCTTCGTGCGAGAATTCGCCGTGGCCGTCGCCGCCCAACCGCCGGCTCCGGCGCCGCGCCCGCCCCGGCGGCTGCGAAGGCGGTCGTCGCTCCCCCGCCGTTGGTCGCGCGCGCCAGTCGAGATGATGACGGAAATCAAGACGGTTCAGACCACGACCACTCTGAAGGCCGAGGCTGCGGCCGTGCAGCATCGCACGGTCACCGGCCGCGTCCGCGACGCCAAAGGCCGGCCGATCGCCGGCATCCGCGTCGGCCGCGACATCTCGCCGAGCCACCCCGGCATCTCGTTCGATCAATTCGGTTCGGTCGCCACCGATCGCGAGGGCACGTTCGTCCTTACCGGGATGCGTCGCAACCCGGTCTCGATCGTCCTGGGCCGGCCGCGATATGAGTCACAGACGGCGATCATCCCCGCCGATCGCGACGAGGTCGATCTGACTTATCGCTTCCAGCCGGACGCGAACGCACGCAACCAGTCCGCCCTGATCGAGGATGAGCCGATCCCGCCCGAACTCCGACCGCGATTGACGTTCGTCGACCTCGCCCCGTACGGCAACAACTATCTCACCGACGGGCCGGCCCCCGCGGGCGACACCAACAATCTCGACCGCCTGCCGCGTGGGGTCCACAAGCTGGCCGATTCGTATTTCCGGATCGACGAGAAGCTGGTCCAGGTCAAGGGAGAGGTCTCCTCCAACTGGCCGGAGTCCGTCGCGGGGATCAAGGTCGGCGCGAGGGGGACCAAGCTCCACATCCTCCACGGCACCGAGCAGCAGGCCGAGCCGGGGACGGAGATCGGCAACTATCTCATCAAGTATGCCGATGGCTCCCGCGAGAAGATTCCGATCGTCTACGGCCGGAACCTCGTCAACTGGTGGCATTACCCCTCGCAGAAGAACGACCCCACCGCCGCCCGGATCGCCTGGACGGGCAGCAATGAGATGGTTGACGGGCGCAAGGCCGAGAAGCTCGAAATCCGCCTGTTCGCCTTCACCTGGACCAACCCGCATCCCGACCGAGAGATCGCCACGATCGACGTCGTGTCTTCCCGCACCATCTGCGACCCGTACCTGATCGCCGTGACCCTCGAACGCTCGGTTGATCATTAGAGCCTATCCTAGTAGGGTGGGTGAAACCCACCGAATGCCTATTCGCCGAAAGAATTGGTGGGTTTCACCCACCCTACAGGAATAGGTTCTTACTCATTGGTCATCGGCAAGAGAAGCGTCGGATGGCCGGGATCTTCGCCTACACTCTCGACTTTTCCCGGCCCGACCCTTGACGACTCGGCACCTGATCCCTAGACTGCACTAGTGCACTAAGGCAGCGAGGGCAAAGATGGACCTGAAGATCGATCCGAACAGTCATGTGCCGATCTATTTGCAGATTGTCGAGGGCATCCGGTCGGCGGTGAATTTGGGGGTCGTGCGACCCGGGGAAGCCTTGCCGTCGCTTCGGTCGCTGGGCGTCGAGTTGAGGGTGAACCCCAACACGGTGCAGCGGGCCTTCGAGGAGCTGGAGCGGGAGGGCCTGATCGAATCGCGGCGTGGGGTGGGCATGTACGTCGCACAGCGGGAGGTCTCGACGGCGCGGAGCCCGGACGAGACGGCGGTCGTCGAGGCGTTCCGGCGGGGGATCGAGGTCGGCCGGAATGCGGAGATCCCGCCGCGTCGCCTCCGCCAGTTGTTCGATCAAGCGATGGGACTCGTGCCGCGAGGGGGAGGGGGCAAGAAATGAGTGGCGACGAAGGGCTAGGCCCGGCAATCGAGCTGACCGATCTGACCCGTCGATACTCGGGCCGCGCGGTCGTCGATCGGCTGTCCTTGAGCATCCCCGCCGGGAGCACGTTCGGGCTGGTCGGTCCCAACGGGGCGGGCAAGAGCACGACGATCAAGATGATCATGGGCATGCTGCCGATGACGTCCGGTTCGGCGCGCGTCCTCGGGCTCGACGTCGCCGCCGAGCCGGCGCGGGTCAAGCAGAGGGTCGGCTACGTGCCGGAGGTCCATCATATCTACCGATGGATGCGCGTCGCCGAGGTGATCGGCTTCGTGCGGTCGTTCTATGACACATGGAACGACGCCTATTGCGCCCAACTGCTCGACTTGTTCGAGCTCGACGTGAAGAAGCGGGTCAAGCACCTCTCGAAGGGGATGCTCGCCAAGCTGGCCTTGATCCTGGCCGTCGCGCATGAGCCCGACCTGCTCGTCCTCGACGAGCCGATGTCGGGGATGGACCCGCTGGCGCGGGATGAGTTCCTGGACGGGATCGTCCGGACGCTCTGCGAGCGACAGTGCACGGTCTTGTTCTTGAGCCACACACTCGCCGACGTGCGCCGCCTGGCCGACTCGGTCGGGATCCTCTACGAGGGCCGCCTGCTGGTCCACTGCGGCGTCGAGGAGCTCCTGGCGTCCACCAAGCGTGTCAGCGCCGTGCTACGGGACGGCTGCCTGCCCCGATCCGAGCCCGAAGGAATGATCTGGCAGAGCCTCCAGCGGCGCGAGTGGTCGCTGACGGTCCGCGGCTGCACGTCCGAGGTCGTGCAGCGGATCCGGGCCGAGAATCCGGTCGAGGCGATCGCCGTGCGGGACCTCAGCCTGGAAGAAGTGTTCAAGGACTATGTCAAGGGTCGGAGGCCGTCGCCATGAAGTCGCTCCTCTGGAAGGATTGCCGCTTGAACGCCCTGGTCCTGGCGCTCGGCGTGGCCACCTGGCTCGGACCCTACCTCGTGGGCGTCCTCTGGCTCTGCTTCGGCAACGTGCCTTGGAGGGTGGCGGCGCGGTTGCGATGGGCGTTCATGCTCGAGCCCGCCCTCACCATCAGCCTGGAGGCCACGATCCTGCCCTTGCTCCTACTCGGCGCCAACGCCATCGCACGCGAGCGGTCGGATCGGTCGGCCGAGTTCCTCGCTTATCTGCCACCGTCGCGCGCCAGGATCATCGCGAGCAAGGCCGCCGTTGCGCTCGCGTTCATGGCCCTGGTCTGGGCCACAAATCTCCTCGTCGCCTTCGCCCTGTTGCCTGCGCTCACCAGCTCCGATGCAATGAACTTCGAGATGACGCGCACCCTCTGCGGCGCGGTCGTGGCCACCAGCGTACTGGTCTTCGGGACCGCCTGGCTGGGCTCCTCAACCGTTGACACGCCCCTGACGGCTGTGGGCTTCAGCATGGCAATCACCCTGCTCGTGGCAGTCGGGATCCAGGCATCGAACTACTACCTCGGCTGGCCCGCGGATGGCTCGGGGAATGCGATCGGCCTCTACTGGACTGCGAGCACGATGGCCATCGTGGGCCTCTCGTGCTTCGTGGCGGGGACATGGCTTTACCTCAGGCGCGTCGAGCCCTGAGGAGGACGCGTCGACGAACAAGGATCAGAATGATGCGCCATTCGTGGCTACCCCTGGCATTGGCAGCGACCTTGCTCGGCGCACGCCCCACCGCCGCCGCCGAGCTCCTCGACGTGAAGGTCCTCTACGCGGGACATCCCGGCAGCGACCGCGAGGAGGACTTTCGCTCCTTCCTCCGGGCACAAGTCCGGCAAGTCGCCACGACCGACTTTCGGACATTCACCGTCGAGCAGGCTCGCGATTACGACGTCATCCTCTTCGATTGGACCTCAATCTATCCTCGCGACCATGACGGTCGGATCGCGTCGCACGCCGGCGTCCTGGACATCCCGACTCCGCCCCGGCTGCCTACGGACTTCGATCGCCCCGCGATCCTGATCGGGCACGCAGGCGGCTCCGTCGCCGATGCGCTCCGCCTGAAAGCCGCCGGTCTGTGTCTATGCCTCGAAGGCGCGGCCCACGATATCGCGGCTTCGCACGAGATCTTCCGGGGTCCGTTCCCGGTCGATCTCCGATTTGACGACTGCCCGTTACCCCCTCAGTACCGCGACGAGCCTGCGTCCTCCGGCGGGATCTTGCTGGGACTCGGCCTGTTGCTGATCGTCGCCGCGGCCTTGGTGAGTGGAGTCCGCTTCGTCCTGCGGTGTCCAGCAATCGCCGGCCTCCGGAGCCCGGGCGTCCGAACCGCCCATCTCGCCGCAATCGTCTCGGCGGCCGTCTGGACCCCAGGCGTCGTCACGACCTGCGCCGGGGTCGTCTGCGAGGTGGCCCGTCATCGCGGTGGCGAGACTTTGAAGGTCTGGAAGGTCCAGGACAGGGCGTTTCCCGCGATCGATCCCGGCCTGATCTACGACCCCGATGGGTTCGAAGACTCGCCCGACACCGAGCGGATCGCCTCGGGACTCAATAGCAAGAATCCCCGGGCGATCGCGCTGGCCCGCCAGGGCAGTTTCTTCCTCTGGGGCTTCTCGGCATCCCCCACCGACATGACGCCCGAGGCGCGGAAGCTCTTCCTCAATGCGGTCGCCTATATCCGGAAGTTCGACGGCCAAACGCCCCTGGTGCATCGCGATCGACCGGGCGGTTACCAGTCTTGCGACCCGTTCTCCTGTCGGGAGCCGAGCCGTCTGGGCCTGGAAGCCGAGGACGAGGACTTGGGAGCCCGACAGCGGCCGATTTCAGGCGATCGACGTCCATAATCGGGCGTCGCAATAGCGGGCGAGGATTGCCATCATGGGTCCTGGATCTGACCATCCTTCATGGGAATCCGGCGGTCGGCGGCCTGGGCGACGTCGTGGCTATGCGTGACGATCGCCATGGTGAGCCGGCGCCGGACACGGATCTCGTCGAGCAGTCGCAGGATCTCTTCCTGGCTCTTGCTGTCGAGGTTGCCGGTCGGCTCGTCGGCGAGGAGCAGAGAGGGATCGTTGGCCAGCGCCCGCGCGATGGCGACCCGCTGCCGCTCTCCGACGGAGAGCTGGCTGGGCCGATGGCCGCGTCGGTGGGACAGCCCCACTTCATCGAGGAGCTTCCCGGCCCGCCCCGCCCGCTCGCGACGCGGCCAGGGGCCCTCGAACATGGGGATCTGGACGTTCTCGATCGCCGTGAGCGTCGCCATCAGATGGAACGACTGGAACACGAAGCCGATCTCGCGGGCGTGGAACGCGTCGATGTCCAGCCGGGAGAGCGACTGGCCCCGGTAATATACCTCACCCTTGGTCGGCCGATCGAGGCCGCCCAGTAGGTGTAGCAGCGTGGTTTTGCCGCAACCGCTGGGCCCGGTGATCGCCACGAAGTCGCCGTCGGCGACCTCCAGCGAGACGCCGCGGAGCGCCTGGACGTTCCCGTCGGTATAGTGTTTGACGAGCCCTTCGGCCCGGAGGATTGCTGTCCCGGCCGGGAGAGCATCCGGTTCGCGGTCATTCATAGCGTAGGGCCTCGGTCGGGTCGAGGGCGGCCGCGCGCGCGGCCGGGTAGAGGCCGCCGAGCAGGCTCAGGCCGATCCCCATGAAGAGCGCCAGCACCAGGACTTCGGGGGGCACGTTCGGGTTGATGAAGCCGCGCGCCGAGGGATAGAGCGTCACGGCCCGCAGGCCGGCGACCGCCATCAGGCCGCCGAGCAAGGTCCCGCACATGGCGATGAGCAGGGCTTCGCCCAGCACCAGCGCCAGCACCCGTCGCCGCCGCCAGCCGACCGCCCTCAGGATGCCGATCTCGCGAGTCCGCTCGAAGATCGACATGAGCATGGTGTTGAGCATGCCGACGGCCCCCAGGATCAGGGCGACCGCCGCGGTCGTCCAGGACATCACCTTGGCCAGTCGCATTTGCGTGTCGCCGATCACGTAGTCGCGGGCGGGGGTCGCCGCGACGTTCGGGATCGCCGCCTCGATTCGCTTCCTCAGGCCGTCGAGGAACTCGCGGTCTGATTCCTTCGCCGTGATGACGAACCCGGTGGCCTGCCCCTCGCGTCCCATCATCTTCTGGAGCGTCTTGATCGGGATGACCAGGGCCCCGCTCTCGAACAGGCTCTCGCTCTCGAAGATCCCCACGACCTGGAACTTCTCGCCCGAGACGTCGATGGTGTCGCCCACCTTCTTGCTGAGGTTCAAGGCCAGCACGCGCCCGAGCATGGCCGCCTTGTCATCGTCGGGCTTCAGCGCCCGGCCGTCGAGGACGCGGATGCCGCGAAACAGCAGGCTCTCCGGGACCCAACCGTTGACCAGCACGCTCGCCAGGTTCTGCTCCTCGAAGGCGACGGTGTCCACGAGCGTCGGCGCGACATCGGCCACGCCCTCGATCGTCTCCAGCCGATTTGCGAGGCCGACGTCGAGGCTGCTGGAGAGCTGGTTGCTGCTCCCCGCGTGGACGACGATCAGGTCGATCTTCTTCGATTGGTAGATCGCCATGAACGCCCGCTCGAAGTTCCAGGAGATCCCGACCAGGATGATCACCGCCGAGATGGCGATCGAGAGCCCGAATGCCGTGAGCCCCGTCCGCACGGGCCGGTTCAGGATGTTCTTGGCGATCAGCGTGGTGAAACGCACGGATCAGTCCTTGCACGACCCGAGGTCTTCGTGGCCAGGGACGGTTTCGTAAAGAACAGAAGCTCCTCAAATCCATGATAATCCGAGAGCCGAGCCACACCCATACCAATCGGTCGCTGACCGGCCGGATGGGCGGATCCTCCCGCGATTATCGAAGCCTATGACCACGCACGTGAGTGCGTGGTTCGGACGGGACGCGAGTCCTCCAACCTCGGGCGTCAGCCCGATCCGGCGGGAAATCCGCCCTCGGACCCACGTCGTCGTCCCGAAGGATTTCGTTGACAACTTGCCGCGATCGGCGATACTTGTAGTCGTGCGACCTGATCCGTAACCCACAGAGACCGCTATGTGACTCCCTCAATCGAAGGGCGCACGTTGCCATGCGACGATTCACGCTTTCCGGATCGAGCCTCGCGAGCGGGATCGCGTGCATCGCCCTGCTGCTGCTCGCTCCGCTGTGCGTGTCTCGATGCGTCGAGAAGCCGTTCTCGTTCGGATTGCCGGTCGTGGAAACCGGCGACGAGCCCCATTATCTGGTCCTGATCAACAGCGCGATCGGCGACGGCGACTTCGACCTCGCCAATAACTACCGGGACGTGCACCGTGGGGGCCTCCAGGCGGGCCGGAAGTTCGCCGGAAAGCCGCTCGATCATCATGTCAACTGGTATCGCGATGACCAGCTCGTGAAATGGTGGCAGGCATTCGAGATGGATGCCGACCGATGGGACAAGGACGAAGACGGTCATCCGGTACCCACCCCGAATGGGGACATGGGCCGTCAACCGGTGCGCGAAGAAGAATACTCGCAGCATCCGGTCGGTCTCGCGTTCCTGCTGGCCCCGTTCCTGGTCGCCTTCCGCGGGACGTCCCTCGTCGAACCCGCCGCGATCGCTTGCAGCGGACTGGCGACCGTCGGGGGGCTTTGCGCCTGGTGCTGGCTCGTCAAGCCTTACACGAAAACCCCCGTGCAGCTCCTGGCCGCGGCCACGGTGGCTTACCTGGGAAGTCCGCTCTGGCACTACGGGCTGGTGCTGTATTCGGAATCATTCCTGGCGTTCTTCGCCGTCGCCGCGTTCGCGCTGGCCTTGCGGGCGGACAACTACGCCATCGCCGGCTTGCTCCTGGGCGCGGGCATCCTGATCAAGGCCCCGTTCGGCCTCATCGCCCTCCCTCTGATCGTAGACGCCCTGGTCCGCGGCCAGTGGCGGCATGCCTGGGAGTGTACGCTCCCGATTGCAGGGGCCGTATTGCTCCTGATGTATTGGAATCAGCAAATGTACGGAGACTGGTCCAGGAACGCGCAGGAATGGGAATCCGGATCGCCGATCGCCGGGACGACCGGCCTGATGTTCTCGTGGCAACACGGACTCCTGTGCGTCTCTCCGGCTCTCTACCTGTCGGCCCTCGTCCTCCCGGACTGGTTCCAGCACCATCGTCGCGACGCACTCCTGATGACGTCGACGACGCTGCTCTACGGCGGATTGATGGCAAGCTGGGCGTAATGGTGGGGCGGGACGTGCTATTCGGCCCGGCTGATCCTCCCTGTCGTCCCATTCCTGTTCGTCCCGCTCGGGCTCTTGTTCGATTCGAGGAGCTGGCGGGCCCATCGGCTCGTGCGTTGGCTCGGCACCGTGCTCATGATCGCCTCCGTCGCCTTCGGCGTGATTTCTGCATTCGGATGCGATTATGTCATGGTGAAACACCCTCTCGAATTGGTCTGGTGAAGCCTCTTTGGCTTTTCAGTCGCACTCGTGCCGCCGGCGCCCGGGGTGGCAGCCGGCGCGGTGCTCCAGGGAGACCACGATGGATGGCAATCGGATGACGCTCCTGGCCCTCCTACTTCTCGCCGGGGGAGCGAGCGCCGCGGATGACGGGGCGAATGCGAAGATCGACGCCAAATTACTGGCGCTGCATCGGGACGAAGCGAAGCGGTGGGAGATCTTCGTGGACCCGGCGCGGACGAAGAAGGCCGAGATCGGATCCGAGCCGATCTATCGGTGGACGAACGCCTCTCGGGCGAACGGCCAGAGCGGAGCGATGTTCGTGTGGACCTTCGAGGGACGTCCCGTGGCGGTGGGCGGGATTTTTTCGAATCCCGAAGACGACCGTCGCGTGATCATGCACGAGTTTCATGCCCTCGGGCCGTTGCGGCTCTTCCCGCGCATGAAGGATTCCCAGCACGAATGGCTCCCCGGGGCCTCGGTGCCCTTGCTGCCGCTCCCCGACGCGCCGGCCCCCGAGCCCACGGCGGCGCGTCGCACGCGCCAGATGCGGGACCTGGCCGGAGAATTCACCGCCCGCACGGTCGACGACCTCGGCGGCCGATGGAAACTGCGACTCTTGCCGCGTCCGTTGTATCGGTATGAGGGGACCGGCGGCGACTTGATCGAAGGGGCCATCTTCGCCTTCGTGAGCGACGCCGGGACCGATCCCGAGATCATCCTCGTGCTGGAGGCGATCAAGGATGGAGACAAGGCGGTGTGGCATTACCGGGCCGTCCGTCTCTCGATCTCGAGCCTGTATGTGCAATACCAGGGGAAGGAAATCTGGCGGTCGTTGCGCGATGATCCCACCGGGCCCCTCGGCAACCCGGACGGAACGTACGGGCTGATCCGTGATCGATTGATCGACGAATTACCGGAGCTCAGCGGTCGGCGGGGCAAAGGGCCGTGACCATGATCGGACCCGCCGGCTTCCACCGGAACTCCTTGGGCGCCGGCCCCAGCCACCCGACCGGATTACCGACCCACTTCGGCGGAGCAGAGGTCGGTGCATTCCGCCTCCATTGCGGCGGCGTCGGCCAGTCGGAACCCCTCGCGGGCCGTGGCTGCGGTCACCCCGGCGTTGACCGCCGAGACGACGCTCACCAGGGCGTTGAGCATGTCGTCGCCGATGTCGGCGGCCCGCGCCTTCTCGATGCGGTTCCGCGTGCAGACCTGGCAACCCCGGGTCATGGTCACGGCCAGGCCGACGAGGTGCTTCTCCCGATCGGTCAGCAGCGTCGTGTCGTGGGTCTGGCGTAAGAATCCGACGATCTTGGTGTCATCGTAGGGCATGATCGACTCCTCGAAGATGCCGGAGAGCCTCGATCGATCGCGATCGAACTCGTCCTCCGGCCGACCTCGATTCTACCCGATCCGGCGGTCGCATGTCGTGAAGCCTTCGGCTTGCGCCGGCGCGAGCCCGGCGAGAACATAGCCGATGCCTTGCCGGATGCGGAGGGATTTCGACACTTCTCGCCGAGCTCCACCACATTCTCACGCGACGCGACGAGGTTCTTGCACGGTAGGGGCTTGCGTTCTGCGTCGGCGACCTACCTTGGGAGATCCTCGCACCATCTCTCATACCGATCCCGGTAGAATCGGGACGTATACCCAATGTCGCCGAGAAGCCCGGTCGATGCAACTCCAGAATCCTGAATCCAAACGGGGCGACCGCGGCTTCGACGGCCGGAGGTATCGCATCGCCGAAATACGGCGGTCAATCTTCGGCTCGGGACGTGTCGTCGGCCCGAGGCTCGCAATGAGCCACCACAAACTTGAGATCAAGAAGTTACTCGCTATCCGTTTCCAGGCGACTAATCGGGGATGCCGGCCACCTCGCCCCCGGAGCGCGTTCCCAACGCCCTCCAGATGTTGATATGGATTCCGTCCTTGATGATCCGCACGCTTCCGTCCATCGCGGAAGCGTTGACACCCCCGGGGTGTGAACTTGTTGCCGGAAAGACTCCCTCATGAATGATTCGGCTATGGATCGGCTCCAACAGGTCATCGAACGCGCACTGGGTATTTCGACTGTTGGGGGTAAGGAGGTGGTTGTAGTTGGTGAAGTGAAAACCCGAAAGGAACCAACTCTCACCGCCGCGAGATTCGATGGTATAATTAGGTGGAACTGAGTTGCAAAGGTCAATCGCCCCGTCGGGCGATACATCCTTCGGGAAAGTCCCGAACGGTGACAGGGAATAATCACCTCCCTGCTTGAACGCCCCCTTCATCCAATCGCCTTGGAGACGTTCCGAGATCCCGATCGTGTTCGAAAGTCCGTCAACGAAGGAGGAAGGCGTGTAGACAAAATGAGTTGTGAATGGCCCCGCCAAGGAATTTGGATCGTGATGCCCGGGAGCGAAGCGGTAAGTTACGCCGATATTACAGCGGTAATTCACGCGGCCATATCCGCGCACCGCCCCATCGGGGTCCGATGGACACAGAAAAACGCCGACGTTGCCTAGCATTGCGGTCTGATTGGAGAGCAAAGCCGCGGCCGAGTCAGGGACAAGGTAAAAATTGATCGAGTTGTACAAGGGTCGGTTTTCGAGCAGATGAAGTATCCGGCAAAAGGCGCTGTAATAGTGGAACGATGGCATGACGCCACCAAGGCCAGCCAGCGACGAACGACAGTCGATCGGTGGGAAGAAGCCGGTTTCCGCCACGTAGTTTTGCATCGCCAGGGCGATTTGTTTCAGATTGTTCGAGCATTGAAGACGCCTCGCCGCCTCGCGTGAGGATTGCACCGCCGAAGATGCGATGGCGGCGAGGATGACAAGAATGCCCAGCACAACCATGAGCTCGATCAGGGTGAACCCTCCTGGCGACTCGCTTGACTCATAGCTAGGTCGGGGTTCGATCATCGCAGATACCTCTTCCAGAGGAAGAATACCGCTGCGATCAGCAAGAGGGCTCCGGCGCCGATCGCGATCGGCCCGACATACGATCCGTCCCGTTCCCCCGGCATCACGGTCGGCCGGACGCTTCCCACGCTCGGAGGATCGATGAATCGCGCCGGCGTGGCGCCGGACTTCGAATCGGGCCGGTCGATCAACGAAAAACGGCTCATTTCTTTATATACAAGCTTCTTCGCCGGGTCCGGAATGTCCACCTTCTCATCAAATTCCATGTGAAAGTCGGAGGCCGTCGGCTTGCGGTGGACGTCGAAGTTCACGATTCTCAGGATCCTCGCCCTTCCGTTCCTCGCGTTGTAGTAAGTCTTGGTCTTCGGGAGCCAGCAGCGATCCTGACAAAGGACCAGATCGGTGAGCATCGTGGAGGAAAGCAGCCTTCCCGCTTCGTCTCGATCCTCGGCCTCGATGGGAAGTGAGCCACGCTCGGGGTCAACAATATAGGCACGACTGCAACCTTGCGCGAGTCCGAACACGATTCGTACCATGTGTCAACCATTGACTGTGTGCTTGAGGTCTACGTTTGTTAATTTTATGTTCTTGTTTTTCCACTCGGCGATGTCGCCCGTTAGCCTGGTCCTCTCCGCTTTCGGGCCCACTGGCTCGGTGAAAGCACGATACTGCCGGAAGCGTGATTGGTTCGCGTCTTCGAATACCTGCACAGAATGGCGAACGATTTTCTGGGAGAGGTCCGCCGTCGTCCCTAAGTCGAGGCACGTGTACTTTCCATCAGTCAATATTTGCACGCTCATGTATAAGAAAGAGAAACTTTGGTCGGATGTCGCGCGCGTGCCTTCCAGGATGTCGCTATCTTTGTGCTTGCATTTGTAAACCGCGTTATGTTCGTCGAAAACATAACTACCTGTGGCTAAGACCGGAGACTCGATCTCGCCCCGGATCGCGTGGGCCGGACTCGGTGACTTGCCATCGAGCGAGTCGAAATCAAAAGATCCGTACAGCAATTGGGACACGTTCAGCTTCTGGCTCGTCTCGACGAAGGTTAACACGCCCTCGTCTCCGGCGTTATCCTCGGGCGTCATGCAGGCCAGGGAGAGGATCAGAATCAGGGAGCACATTAGGACACATCCAAGTTGAAGTAAACATAGATACGTTAATCGTTTGCGTGGTGCAGGTGATGCTTGGCGTGATCCCGGATGGGCTCATGGTACCCGCGCCGGCAGGACCCTCCCCGTCGTGTACTCGAGTCACGAACGGGCCTCCGGAACGCAGCGTAACCCGACTGATTAGAATCAAATAGTCATAGGAAAATGCGATAAATTGGGGCCATGCCTCGAATCAAATGGGCACGGCGTCCGACGTCGCTAGGCCCTGTCTGAGAAACCTAACAAGCGAAGATTCTTCTCCATCATGGCGACCAACCAGAACGCCACGTAGTTCACGGCCAGCTTCTCGTACCGCGTCCCCAACCGGCGGCATTCCTTGTACCAACCCACGGCACGCTCCACGATGTTCCGACGTCGATACTGGGCCTTCTCGAATCCCAGGTCGCACGGCTGATCCTTTCGAGTCGGGATGACGCCATGGATCCCATGCCGCTTGAGCCAACGCCGAATGTGGCGATAACTGTAGCCTTTATCGGCGGCCATCCGATCCGGCCAGAAGCGTTGACCGCGATGATGCGGCAGCATCACCCGACGGACCACCGTCTCGAAGACCTTCGACTCGTGTCTCGAAGACCTTCGACTCGTGGCTTTGGCCGGGCGTGACATAGATCCCCAGGAGACTCCCACGTTGGTCGCACAACAGGTGGACCTTGGTCCCGAAGCCGCCCCTGGAGTAGCCCAGCGCATGCTCGGGCGGCTCGGTGAGTTGCGCCGCCTTGGGCCCGGCCAGGATGCACGGCTGGTCCGGATGCTTTCTCGCCCCGGCGGCGGCACGCGTGCCCCGGATGATGGTGGCGTCGACACACCAGAGGTCGCGGCCCAACCGGCCGTGTCGCTCGAGGTGGTCGAGCAAACGGGTGACGATGCGGGTCCAGGTCCCGTCCTTTCGCCAGCGATTGAAGCGATCGAAGACGGTCTGCCAGGGCCCATAGCGTTCCGGGACGTCCTGCCAAGGGGCACCGGAATGCAAGACCCAGAGGATGCCATTGATGAGGGTGTAATGATCCTTCCAGGGATGTCCCCGTCCGCCGTGATGGGTCGGATGAGGCAGGAAGGGTTCGATCCACCCCCAGAGTCGCGGATTGAGTTCATAGCGGCGTCGCATGGTGGGCCTCCTTTCGGAAACCTCTACCTTCATGTTAGCCGAAAAACCATTACTCAGACAGAGCCTAGTCGCTCTCCGGGAGCGCAAGCCGGGTTTCGAGATTTGTGCCTTTGCAGCCCCGGTTCGACGTAAGTCCCGAATCCAAGGATCCGCAGTTGCGACTACGAACCTGATCTCAACAGTTTATAATTCTTACGGTTATAAAACTAGGAGTCGCGGACAGATTTAGGGAACGCCGGGGCTCGGCGACGACCAACTCCTGGAGCGGTGATGTGCCCGCGGGTTCGAACAACGCCTCGGAGGAATCCCTCGCTCATGCCTCGAGGAGCAATCGGCTCACGCCGGCGCGTGCCCGACGAGGACATAACCGACGCCATGCCAGATCCGGATGAATTCCGCGTCGGGCAGCACCTTCGCGGCGACCGCGGGGACGTCGAGGCTCCGATGACGCTCGACCATCTCGGTGAACGCATCTCCCAGGTGCATCAGCTTCGAGACGATCCAATGATCGACCGCCGGGAAGCCCAGCTTGTGGCCGAGCATGCGGTCGGTCAGGTTGGGCAGTTCGTCGGAGATCACGATCGGCGCGCCGGGCTTCGCCACGCGCACCATCTCGCGCAGGGCGCCCTCGGGGTCGTTGAAGTAATTGAATGCGCCGATGCTGAGCACGGCGTCGAACTGCCGGTCGGCCAGCGGCAACGCCTCTGCCTCGCACTGGGCCAGCCAGACCTGTCGCCCGGCGGCGCGGCGGCGGCAGGCCTCGAGCTGCGATCG
Organism: uncultured Planctomycetota bacterium; assembly: GCA_963777695.1. Taxonomy (GTDB): domain Bacteria; phylum Planctomycetota; class Planctomycetia; order Isosphaerales; family Isosphaeraceae; genus CAVZRC01. Next base: position 378,278 of record CAVZRC010000004.1, on the reverse strand, counting down.
CGAGATGTCGACTCCCGCGATCCGCCAATCTTTCGGCAGCCAGTCGAGATAGACGCCATCCCCGATCGCCACGTCGAGCAGGTCGAGTCCCGCCGCCTGGGGCAGGTGACTGAGGACCTTGTTCCGCGCGCGACGCTCGCCGCCGTTGCAGAACCAGGTGAACTTCTCCCAGAACCGGAACTTGGGCCAGAGTGGGCTGTCGTAGAATTCCCGGGCGACCTCGTTGTTGTCCGTCGTCTTCTCGTTCGCCAGGAGGACCTCATCCTCGATCGGCAACCGCGCCTCGCACGCGACGCACGCCATCGCATCGGCCGAATGGTCGTACCGGAGCGAACCCCGGCACTTCGGGCACCGCCAGACGTCCCAGTCCGTCTCCCAGTGCGAGGTCGCGACGTGATCCGGGCTCATGGTCGACATCTCGGGTCTCCTTGATCGAATCGGCGATAATTCAAGAATTGGATCTATTCACGAGACAATATCCCATGCCGTGCCAGATCCGATGCCGCACCGCATCCGGCCAGACGCGACGGGCGAGGGCTTCGAGGTCGCCGTCGAAACCCAGCACCATCTCGACGAATTCGCGGTCGAGCCCGAGCATCCTCAGCCACCAGGCGTCGAATGACGGGATGCCCAGGAGGTGTCCCAGGCCGGCGCGGTGGAGGCCGGGGACCTCGTCGGCGACGACGACCGGGCCGCCGGGCCGGGTCACGCGTCGCATCTCGCGGAGGGCCGCCTCGTGGTCGCGGAAGTAGTTGAACCCTCCGACCGACCAGCAGGCGTCGAACGTCGCGTCGTCGAATGGGAGGCTTTCGGCCTCGGCGTGGGCCAGACGCCCGGTCATCACCGGATGGCGGCGGATGCAGGCTTCGAGCTGGGTCCGGGCGATGTCGACGCCGTGGACGGTCCACTCTGAGGGAATGAACGCCAGGTTCGCCCCGTCGCCGATCCCGACCTCGAGCGCAAGGGTTTGAGAGCGCCCAACAGCATTCGTCAGGACGTGGTGGAGGATCTCCATGCGAGCCCTGCGCACGCCGCCCTGGAGGATGAGGAAGCCCTGTTCCCAGGGCTTGAATCGCCGCCAGCCCGGGCCGTCGTAGAACGCCGCGACGGTCCGATTGCGGCCCGAAAGCGGGCCGATCGCCTCGAGGATCCCGTCGCGGAGCACATAAGAACGACCGCATCGCGGACACCCCGGCGCATCCTGGAGCCTCGCGCCGCAGTCCAGGCAGCGGGCCAGATCCCGGATCGACGCGAAATCATCGAGGGCCGTGTCTTGCGACGGAATCACCATCATCGCGGGCATGCTCCTGATTAGAAGTTGACGTCCATCGCCTTGGGGCCGTACCATCGCATCAGGCGGTCGAAGAACGGGTCGGGCATGTACTTGAGGATGGCCACGCCGATCCGCATGTCCCAGGGGAAGATGCAATTCCGCGGCCGGCGCTCGACCGCGCGGACGAGGTGTCGGGCCGCGTCCTCGGGCTCGATCATCTTGACCGGCTGGCGATACGGTACGTTCGTGCTGAGCCGGGTCCGGACGAACCCGGGGCAGACGGTCGTCACGGTCACCCCCCGACGGCTCAAGCCGGGTCGCATCGCCTCGAGGTAGGCGATCAGCGCGGCCTTCGACGCGGAGTAGGAGATCATCCACGGGAAGCCGCGATAGCCGGCCACGCTGGCCACGGCGATGAGGTGCCCACGGCCCCGGGCGACCATCCCCGGCAAGACTGCCTCGATCGACTGCGCCACGCCCACGACGTTCACGTCGAGCGTGTGCCGGAGCGTCGCGATATCCAGGTTGGGGACAAGGGTCAGGGTGCCGATCCCGGCGCACGCGACCAGGACCTCGATCGGCCCGATCCGGGCCGTGATTGTGGCCACTGCCCGCTGCATGGCGTCGCGATCGGTCACGTCCGCCACAGCTTCGGCGACGGTCGCGCCCGAGTCCTCGAGCTCCTGGGCGAGGGCCGCCAGCGCCGGGCCGTCGCGATCGATCAATCCCAGGGGCGTGCCGCGACGCGCCAGGGCCATGGCCGTCGCCCGGCCGATCCCATGCGCGGCGCCGGTGAGCAGGACGGTCGGTTTGACGTTCATCGGCTCGGCCTCGCGACTTCGGCTGAGGACTGGACCGTCATCAGGTATTCGTACACCATCTCGACGAACGTCTCCGAGTTCTCTTCTGGCGCCCGGTGCTTGGCCCCCGGCACGCGACGGCTTACGCAGTGGGGCAGGTGCGCCGCGAGGTGGTCGGCCGTCGCCAGGAACGGGGAGAACTCGCCGAAGATCGCCAGCACGGGCTGCGTCACGCTGAAGATCAGCTCTTCGGTCAGCCCCGCGACCGCCTTGGCATCCTCGCCGCACGTCGTCGTGGCCAGTCGCAGCAGGCGATTCAGGCCCGGCAGGCCCACGGCCTGGCGGAAGCGGAGGAGCTGCTCGCCGTCGAGGTGCAGGACCTGGTCGAAGAAGCGGGCGAGGTCGTACCAGTGCTCCGAGGAAAGGGTCACGCCCGCCTGCGCGGCCTCCTCGCGGAAGTTCTGCCAGTGGCCCCAACGGCCCAGGTCTTCCAGGTGTCGCAGCGCCGCGAAGCTCGGGTCGGAGAGCACGACCGCCTCGATCCGGTCCGGGTAGAGGGCCGCCGCGTGCATCGCGATCACACCGCCGAAGCTGTGCCCAACCAGCATCGCCCGGTCGATCTCGAGGGCGTCCATCAGCGCCAGGGTGTCGCCCGCCTGGTCGGCCGACGTGTACCCCGAGGGCGGCACCTCACTATACCCGTGGCCGCGGAGGTCGTACGCGGTCACGCGGAACGACCGGGCGAGCGTCCCCATCGCCTGGCACAAGAACCAGATCGACAGGTCGCCCGTCACCCCGTGGATCAGGATGACGTCCGGCCCCTCGCCGGCCTGCTGGTAGTGGAAGTTCAGTCCGTTCGCGTGGATCTTGGGCATGATGCGGTCCCGGCCTCTCAGCCCCCGAACGGGGGCGGGATCGTATAGCTCGGGGCGTCAGCCCCGAGACCTCGTAGGGTGGGTGAAACCCACCGATTCAAGGTGGTAAACATCGGTGGGTTTCACCCACCCTACTTAAAGGTTCTTGCCGACGAATGACACGAGCTCTCCGATCGACAGGTCCCGATCGGTTCGCCGGCCGATCTCCGCCATCAGGTCGTGGAAGGGCAGGGGGCGACCGTAGTGCTCCTGGATCGCCTCGCTGAGGACGACCGCGTCGATCGACGCCAGGCCCAGGTCGGAGAAGAACCGGGTGTCCTCATCGATCCGGGTGAACGAAGGAACCCCAAGGCGGTCCGCGAGGATGTCGCCGACGTCACTCAGGATGTCGGCTCGCGAGGGGACAGTCATCACGGTCGGGCTCCTTCTTCCAGGGTCCAGGCCCAGGCGTACTCGGCCCTGCGGGCCGTCATGACGCGTAGTGGGTTGTCTCCGCCGCGCGCGTCCGCCGCGAGGCGGACGTGGACGACGCCCGTCGTTGCGTCGGCGCCGACGACCTCCGCACCGGACGGCCCATCGACCAGGCCGAGGCCAGTCGCCTTGGCGGCGGCTTCCTTGGCGCACCAGAATCGCGTGACCCACTCGGCGCGGTCCGCGACCCCGCATCGATTCAGGAGCGCTCGCTCTCGATGCGTGAACGCCGTCTTCTCGAAGCCGTCGGGTCGATCGGAGATCGCTTCCACGTCGATGCCGACGCGAGCGCCGGGTTGCCGACGGCGATCGCCACGGCGACACCCTCGGCGTGGGCGATCGAGATGGCGGGCATCGAATCGTCGTCGGGCCGATCGACGCGGACCAGTCGGGGACGCCCGCGCCCGTCGGCGACGACCGCGAGGTCGGCCGGATAAATCGACGGCCGGCCTTCGGCCTGCCAGATTCGCCGCGCGGCTTCCTTGGCGGCGACCCGGCCCCAGAGCCGGTGCGACCGCCGTCGCTCGGGGCCGCCGAGGGCCAGGTGTGCGGCCAGCTCCTCGGGCCCGAGCTGGGTCTGCTCGAGGACATCGCGCCAGACGGGCCGGCCCATGTCCGCGGGAGGCGCCAGCCACACGGCCATCGCGCGAGAACTCGCATCGCCCAGCGGCAGCTCCTCGCCGACGAAGATGTCGCGAGGCTGGCGGAAGACGTCGCGATACCGGCCCGGCCAGTGGAACCGCCAGTCGTCCCAGTCGCGGATCCGCATCCAGACGGTGCCATCCGGCCGGACGATCTCGGCCTCGACTCGGATGCGGTGCCGCTCGATCTCGAGGATGGCGATCCGACAGTCCACGTCGGTCCCGACCGGCGGCCGATCGCCGAAGACCTGGAGCTCCTCCATGCCGAGCGGGAAGACGACGTCCCCCCGATCGGCCAGCTCGTCGAGGCCCCAGCAGCCGAGCAGGTGCGTGAAATTGTCGATCACGATGGCGTCGGTGTGCAGCCGGGGCGGCACGCCCGGCCGGAGCAGGGGTTCCCAGGGAAGCACGCGCAGCCGCCCGTCGATGCCCTTCGCCGAGATGGCCCCGACCTCGACCACGGCCTGGAAGGCCGCGCCGTGGAAGAGCCACTGTTCGTCATAGATCGACTCGGCCGTGAACCGGCTCTGGCGCGGCGTCTTTCAATTTCCAGCTTGTGGCGAGAGGCGGGGTAGGGGGGGCCGGCTCGAAGACCGCGACAGCCTCGAACACCGGCCGCGTGGCCTCCGCCTGGCCGTCGGTGCCTCGGTTGTAGATCCCGATCCAGACCCGCTCATCCGCGTCCGACTCCACACGATGACCGCGGTACTCCAGGCAGACCGGCGACGACTCGTACCGCACCCACTTGTGCCGCCCGGACCTGATTCAGCCCGGTGAGGACCAGCCCCGGCGCGACCAACAGCGCGGCCGCCTCGACGGCCATCTCGGCCATCACGGCGAAAGGCAGGACCGGCAACCCCATCAATGTGGGGTCGAGTGCCGAAACGCGACGGCCGCCCAGGGTGTGGTTCTCCGCGATCGGATCGCCATGGCGATCGATCCAGCAGACGGCCTCGAGCTCCGACCCGGCGACCAACCGATGCACGTCTCCCACCCACGGCCCGAGCTCCTGGCCCGAGACCGTCGGGAACCCATTGCCTTCGTTACGGAGTGGCTCGGAAGAGGTATAGAAATGGAAATCGCCCGAGTCCTCCACCTCCGACGAGGAGGCGGCTCTCGGGCTGGCGAGATAAGCCGCGATGACCTTTTGTTGGGTCTCGAGGAAAACGCGCATCGTTTCCTGGAAGGCGATCATCGCGTCGTCAACCTCGGTCGCCGTCGCAGGGTGGGCGCCCACACTCGGGATCGCCTTCCAGAGTTGGAGTTCCGGCTTCAGCCGGTCCGCGATGGCAGATTCCACCCAGAAGCGGGAATCCAGCGGGAAGAGTTGGGCCTCGTTCGGTTGGAGTTCCGCCTCCAGGCGGTCCGCGTCCTGGGATGCCGCCTGAAGGCAGGCCCCCAACGAGTACCCGGTGGGAGCGTCGGCGGTCTCCGAGAGCGAACGCAGCCGATCGATCGTCGCCTCCGAAAGGCTCATCGCGGGGAACCCGAGCTTCATCGCGACGGTCGCCCGGCGGGGCGACTCTGGCTCACTCCAGTCGATAAGCCGGGGCCGTCGCCTTACATACAGGTAGCCCGGCCGGAACGAGACCCCCTGGGCGAAGAGCGCGGCCACGAGGTGGTTCAATTGCGTCAGTCCGCTCCGCCGCGGCACGTTCGCCGCGATGGCGAACGACTGCCGGCCGCGGAGCGTGTCCTGCACGAAGCCGGCGAGATTGCCGCGGGCGCCCACGTCGATGAAAAGTCGCAGGCCGTCGGCGTGCATGGACTCGATCGTCTCGCGGAATGCGACGGTGCGCGTCCACTGCGCGACGGCCAGCTCGCGGATCGCCTCGGGCTCTTCCGGCATCCGCCCGCGCATGGCGCACGAGTAGATCGGCAGACTCGGCCGCCGGAACGTCAATTGATCGAAGCATTGCACGATCGGATCGAGTACGGCGACGAAGCTCGGCGTGTGATAGGGCCGAGCGAACGGCAGGACCTCCAGCAGGATGTTCTCCGCGCAGTCGGCCGACGACCCGATCGACTTCGAACGGGGGGCCGGCCAGGACGACCTGGTGCGGACAGTTGTCGATCGCGACGCCGACGTCGGAAACGCCCAGGTCGCTGATGATCGACTCGACGCGGTCCCGCCCGGCGGCGACGGCCACGAGCCGCGCCGGGGGCATCTCGCCGTCCGATTCGAACCCGCGGAAGATCGCCCCGAGCCGGCCCAGTTGCCGCTCCAGCTCGCGGTCGACATCGAGGACACCCGCGGCGGCCAGGGCCAGCATCTCGCCGCTGCTGTGGCCGGCGACCGCGTCCGGACTCAGGCCCAGCCGGGTCAAAACGCGATAAACGCCCACTGGGCGTTGAGGACGACGTTCACCCCCGTGGCCGCCGACCAGATCGCGTCGCTTTCGCGAGATTGACTTGTGAATAAGTGTTCGCTTGGCGGTATGGGGTCGCCGAGGTCCAGGGCGATGCGATCGGCGATCTCGAACTGCCTGCGGACCTCCGGGAAATGGAGGCAGAGGTCGGCGAGCATCCCGGGATATTGCGAGCCTTCTCCGGGAAACAGGAAGGCCAGCTTGCCCGCGAGGGGTTCGTCCCAGTGATATGTGCCGCGTCCGTCGCCCGCCATGCGGCACGAGGGATCTCCCAGCCGGGGCAACATCGTGTCGAGTTTGTGACAAAGGTCATCGAGTGATGAGGCCACCACGCCCATCCTCGCCCAGCCGGACTGTGGACAATCGGCGCAATTGAGCGTATACGCGACGTCCTTCAGCGATCCCCGGGGATGAGCGCCGACCCACGCGATCAGCGCTCGGGCTCGCTCCGCCAGGCCGGCGCGGTCCGGGGCCGAGAGCAGGATGGCCTCGGTCTCCCACCGGCGGAAGCCGCCGGGCGCCTCGCCGTCGGCGGAGGGCGGATGCTCCTCGATCACGGCATGTGCATTGATCCCCGCGAACCCGAAGGAGTTGACGCCCGCCCGTCGCGGCGCGTCCGGGTCGGGATGGATCCACGGCCGGGTCGAAGAGTTGAGGGCGAAGGCGCTCTTCGCGGGGTCGAGGAGCGGGTGCGGCTTCTCGCCGTGCAAGGTCGGGGGCATGACCCCGTGATGGACGGCCAGGGCCGTCTTGATCAGGCCCGCCATGCCCGCCGCCGGCATGGCATGGCCGATCATCGACGAGACGGCCCCGAGCGCCCGATGCCCGTACGGCGGAGGAGGAAAGACGGCATTGAGCGCTCGCAGCTCGGCACGGTCGGCGGCCGGAACGCCCAGGCCGTGTCCTTCGATGAGCATGATCGTCGCGGGATCGATCCCCGACTTGCGATAGGCCCGCCGGATCGCGAGGGCGTGGCCGCGGGCGCTCGGCACGGTCAGGCCCCGGCCACGACCGTCGCTCGCCAGGCCCACCCCCTGCACGACCGCGTAGATCCGGTCGCCGTCGCGCTCGGCGTCGCGGCGACGCTTGAGGATGACCACGCCCACGCCCTCGCCCGAGAGCATCCCGTCGGCGTCGGCCGCGAACGGCCGCGCGGTCCCCGACGGGGACATCGCGCCGAACTGGCGAAAGACCAGGGGGAAGTCGACGTCGGCCTCGACATAGACCCCGCCGACGATCGCCAGGTCGGCCCGACGCTCGATCAGGGCGCGGGCGGCCAGGTCGAGCGCGACCAGCGACGAGGCGCTGGCCGCGTCCACCACGAACGCGGCGCCGCCCAGGTCGAGCCGATTCGCGACGCGGCCGGCTGTGGCGTTGGTCAACTGGCCGGCGATCGTGGCCGCCTCGAACGGGGGCAGCCCACCCTTCAGCTCGGCCCGCACGGCTTCGCGATCGGCCTCCGTCCACTCCGGATGGAGGGCCGACAGGATGGAAAGGGTCTGATTGGCGATCCGACCGTGCTGGAGCCGCGTGAGGTTGCCGCGGTTGAAGTAGTTCCCCCGGCCGATCACGACATCGACGCGACGCCCCTTCAGGTCGTCGGGCGTCAGGCCAGCATCGTCGAGCGCCGCCGTGGCGGCGTCGAGGACCAGGAACTGCTCGGGCTCCCCGCCCTCGACGGACCTCGGCATGATCCCGTGCGACGCGGCATCGAACGCGATCGGTGCGTCGTGGTAGCCACCCCGGCCGCACGGCACGCGGTCATTGGCCGTCGAGGACGGGTCCACAAATGTCGAGGAATCCCATCGGTCGGCCGGTACGTCGCGGATGCAATCCTTGCCCGCGAGGATGTTCTCCCAGTAGGCGCAGAGGTCCTCCGAGCCGGGGAACCGGCAGCCCATGCCGACGATGGCGATCTCCATCGGACGGGGCCCGCTCATCGGACGGCCTCCGCCCGCGGAGGGGCCGGCTCGTATGCCAGCGGCTCCTCGAGCGTCCCCAGCCCGCCGGCGTAGACGATCTCGACGTCCCCCTTGCGGCCATGACGGAGCTCGTCGACCAGCAGGGTCCGGCCCACCTCCGGCGCGATCATCCCCAGACCCTGGCGACCCAGGTGGCCCTCGAGCTGCGAGACCATGCCCACGCCCGACCACGGCCCCCAGATCACCGACACGACGCGACCCGGCCAGCGCCGGTCGAGCCAGTGGGCCAGCTTGTTGAGGACCTCGTTGGCCGACGCGTAATCCGACTGGCCCACGTTGCCGAACCGACCGGCGATCGACGAGAACATGGCCGTGAATTTCAGGGACTCGGGGCGCACCAGCCGGAGCAAGTTGAGCGCCCCTTCGAGCTTCGTGCCGAGGACGCGGTCGAACGATTCGAGGGTCTTCTCGCGGATCAGCTTGTCCTTGATCAACCCGGCCCCGTGGATCAGCCCGACGGGGTCGCCATACCGGACACGCCAGCCGTCGAGGACGGCGGCCATCGCCTCCGGGTCGCGTACGTCGGCGCGCGCATACTCGACGGCCGCGCCCGCCTGGCGCAGGATCGCCAGGTTCTCGCGGACTTCGCGGGCACGTCGGATCGCCTGGTAGGACGCCTCGATCTCGGCGGGCCCGGCCGGCCGGCCCTCGCCTCTCAGCCGGGCGTGCAGCGCGGCCTTGATCTCGGCTTCTCCGCCGAGACCCGCGGTCTCGTCGGCCTCGGCCTGATCCGGCGGCGGGGTGGTGCCGACGATCAGGAGCGTCGGCCGCCAGATGGCGCCAGCTCGGCAGCCACCAGGGCCGTGATCCCGCGGGCACCTCCCGTGATCACGATTGGCTCGCCGGGCTCCAGCTCGATGCCCGAATCAGTGTGTAGCAGCGGGCTGGTGACCGTATGCAAGCGGATGCGACGACCTTGGTCGTAACCAACCTCTGCCCAGCCGTCGCCGGCGAAGACCTCGTCGGCCAGCCGGCCGGCAAGGGTCTCGGCCTTATCTTTCATCGCGAGATCGACGACCCGGCAGCGGACGATCGGCCACTCGCGGGCCAGGGTCTTGACCAGCCCCGCGACTCCGCCATGCCCCGGGAAGAACTCGGCATGGGTACTGCCCGCGGAGGCGAATCGGCCCCCGAGCGCGGTGGCCGCGATCAGGCAAGATCCGCCGGCCTTCGCTGCGGCCTCCAGGTCAGCGACCGTCGCCCTGGCCAGCAAGAATAACCCCTTGACTCCCTCGCCGGTCCGCTCCGACCAGCATGGGCCGGAGGGATCGCCTGAGGTTGAACTGGCCCAGCGGCAAAGCATGCACGATCCCCGCGATCGGCCCTCGGGACCGAATCCCGTCGAGGACCGAATCGATCGCCGCGGGCGACGTCCATTCGACCGGCCGATCGCGACCGCCCACTCGCTCGACGTGGACGCCGGTGGCTTCCAGGCAAATCGCCAGCGCCTCGGCGACGCCCCGGCGGTCATCGGTCACGACGATCCGGCCGCCCGGCATCAGGCCGAACCGTTGTCGCGGAAGTGGGGCCTCGACCACCTCCAGCACGCGCCGTGTTTCGGCATCTGTCTCCCTCCCCCCTTGCGGGGAAGGGTTGGGGGGGGAGTTCGTTCGAGTCAGCATCCGGCCCTCTGGGCCATCTTCCCCCGCAAGCGGGGAAGGCATGGCCAGGGCCGCCATCCGATCGACGGTCTCACCGAGTGTACGTGCCCGGGTCAAGGCATCCATGACCTCCGCCGAATCCGACAGGCCCTTCAGGCTCGGAAACTCATCGCGAAGCTTGCCCAGGATCTCGACACGCTTGATCGAATCGATCCCGAGATCGGCCTCCATGTCGAGGTCAAGCCCGAGCGTCTCGATCGGGTAGCCGGTTCGATCGCGGACGATCTCCAGCAGCCTCGCGGTGATCGACGCGCGATCCAGCGGCGGGCTCTCGACCACACGAGCGGGCGCCTCGACCTCCGTTTTGATCGCCTGGGGCATCGAGGGCTTCCCGTTGCGGTAGGCCGAACTCCCGTTGGGCTGGGATGCCGTGCTGTGGTTGTAGGCTTGCTCGCGGTGGTCTCCCGTGGCTGGTGCCGGACTGACCGAAGGCCGCGGAATGATTCGCGGCGGCTCGACGTGTCGCGAGATGGCGATGTGAGCCGCACCGTTCTCGTGCCGCTCCGCGTGCCCGTTTGCGATGGCTCCGTTCTCAAAATCGGTGCTCACAGAGCACCCTACGTCCGGTCCGCCGGCCGTCGGCAGGGTACCTCGGGCGTTGAGGTAGGCGAGCATCGTGGCCTTCTGGACGTCAAGGAAGACCTGCATGGTCTTCTGGAAGGACTCCATGACGCGATCGGCGTGGGGCGTCGATTGTCCTGGCCCGGGTACTTGAGACGGAGCGGTCGAGGTCTTGGTCGTCATGGGTGTATCCAGTTTGCCATGACCGGTTCGCAGGGAGATGGCAGGGGAGGGCACGAGCCCCTCGCGATGCGATGAGCCTGCGAATGCGGCGGCGGGTGGAACCGGCCGGCCATTGCGGGTCGCCGGGTGCCTGTTGACAACGGGGAGAGTCGAAGTCCTTGTGCCCGGAGCGTCCGCGGTGGTCGGTTGCGGCTGAGTTTGCGGACCCGGCCTGGGACCGAGTCCGGTCATGGGCAACACGGGACCGGTGCCGAGCCGGGCCGGTTCGGGCGCGGCGATCGGCCGCGCACGGCTGCCGTTGACGAGCCAGGTGGACGCGGAGGCCGGCTCCGCAAGCCCGTCGGCCGGCAGGTTGTCAAGGTCGAGTCGGCGTCGGACGCGGCCCTCGGTCAGCCGATCGATCCGGAGCGGAAGCCCGGCGACGAGGAGTCGCGCGAGCCGCAGGAGCAGGGTGGACAGGCCGGGTGAGAACGTCGCGTCGCAGGAGATCGCCAGGTGGGGCCGATCGTGCAAGACCGACTCGACCATCGGGCTCAGGATCGCCCCCGGGCCGACCTCGACGAACACGCGCGCCCCGTCGCGATGCATCGCGTCGATCATCTCACCGAACCGCACGGGGCTGGCCAAATGATCGCCCAGCCGGCTCGCGATCGCCGACGGGTCGGCGGGATGAGGGGCGGCGTCCAGGTTGGAGTACACCGGCCGGTCCGGCGCCCGTCGGATCCGGTCGCGGGCGAAGAGGGCCAGCGGCTCGCGTGCCCCGGCGATCATCCGCGTGTGGAAGGCGCACGAGACCGGCAGGGCGCGGGCGACGATCCCTTGCGCCGAGGCCACCTGGATCGCCCGCCGGATCGACTCGCTCGGCCCGGCGATGACCGTCTGTCGCGGGCCGTTCCAGTTGGCGGCCTCGACATCCGGCATGTCGCCGATCAGGTCCGCGACGGCCTCGGGCCCGGCCATGACGGCGGCCATCGAGCCGCTCGCCGCCTGACCGGCTTCCTGCATCAGCCGGCCCCGCTCCATCGAGAGTTCGGCCAGATCCCCGGTCGCCAGCGCGCCTGCGGCGTGGAGGGCGACCAGCTCGCCATAGCTATGGCCGGCGACCATGTCGGGCTCGAGGCCCAGGCCGAGGAGCAACCGCAGCATCCCAACGCAGGCCGCACCGATCGCGGGCTGGGCCACGTCGGTCTGCATCAGGGCCCGCCGCGATTCCTCACGCGTCGAATCGTCGAAGGCGGGCGGCGGGAAGATGACCGGTCCCAGCGACGGCCCGCCCCGCGACAGGACCACCCGCGCGAATTCATCGAAGGCCCCGCGGACCTCCGGGAAGACCACGGCGAGCTCTCGCAGCATGCCGGGCGACTGCGCGCCCTGTCCCGGGAAGAGGAACGCCACTCGGCTCGCCGCCCACTCCGGCAGTGCCGCGAAGAACACCCCGCGCGGATCCTCGAACGCCGATCGACCCTCGGCGATCGCCCCCCGCGCCTGCGTCAGCTTGTCGATCAAGTCGTCGTGCGAGCCCGTCACGATGGCAAGGATCGCCCGCTCGCCTCCCGGGACCTTCGAAAGCGTCGCACCCTCCGCCCGGGCGCGGATCAGTGCGTCCGACAGCTCACGCAGCGCCGGGCGCGATCCTGCTTTCAATGATGAGATCAATCGATCGATGGACTTGATCAGCGCGCCCGGCTGGTCGGCCTCCCAGACCATCAGCTCGACCGGCCATTCGGCGAGTGCGGAGGCGGGCTCGGGGCCGGTATTGCCATCATACGCCTCGAGCACGGCGTGGAAATTGGTCCCGCCGAAACCGAACGCACTGACCCCGGCGCGCCTGGGTCGGTCCTCGTGCGGATGGAGCCAGGGCTGACTCTGGGTGCAGAGGCGGAACGGGCCCTCCTGGAGGTCGAGCTTGGGGTTGGGCGATTCGATGCCGATCGTCGGCGGCAGGACTTGATGATAGAGCGCCAGCGAGGCGTTGATCAGCCCGGCGAGCCCGGCGGCGCACTTGGTGTGACCGACCAGCGATTTGACCGATCCCACGACGCAGTCGCGAGGCTCGGCGCCGGCGGCCTGGAACACCTCGCCCAGCGCCTCGATCTCGACGACATCGCCCAGCGCCGTGCCGGTCCCATGCGCCTCGACGTATCCGACCGTCGCCGGCGAGACCGCGGCTTTCTTGTAAGCCCGGTTGATGGCCCGAGTCTGACCCTCGACTACCGGCGCCGTCAGTCCCCGCGCGCGGCCGTCGCTGGAGGCACCCACGCCCTTGATCACGGAATAGATCCGGTCGCCGTCGCGTTCGGCATCCGCGAGGCGCTTCAGCACCAGTGCGGCAACACCCTCGCTGATGACGATCCCGTTGGCCCCCGCGTCGAACGGTTGACACCGGCCCTGCGGCGAGAACGCCTGCGTCTTGCTGAATGCCAGGTACGTGAACGGGTTCTGGACCGTGTCCACGCCGCCCAGGATGACCATGTCGGCCGCGCCGACCTCCAGCTCCCGCACGGCCAGCGCGGCCGCGGCCAGCGACGAGCCGCAGGCCGCGTTGACCGTGTAGTTGGCGCCACCCAGGTTGAGTCGGTTGGCGATCCGCCCCGCCGTGACATTGAGCAGGAAACCGGGGAAGGAATCCTCGGTCCACTCGGGCAAGAGTCCCTTGCACGACGCCAGCGCCTGCTCGCCGCCGCCGGGGATGACCGTGTCGAGCATCGGCAAGTAAGAGCGAAATGCATATCCCATCGCCAGTTGCGCCGCGCCGCCGCCCATGCCCAGCACCACCGCCGTCTGCTCGCGAGGAAACGCCCGTTCCGCGTAGCCGGCGTCCGTCAGCGCCCTCCGGACGACCTCCAGGGCCAGCAACTGCGCCGGTTCGATCGACGGCAGGCTCGAGGGAGGCATCCCGTATTTCAATGGGTCGAAGGTCACATCGGGTAGGAACCCGCCCCACTTCGAGATGATCTTATCGGGCGCTTTCGGGTCCGGATCGTAATAGAGCCGCCAGTCCCATCGGTCCGACGGGATCTCCGTGATGGCGTCGACCCCGCGCATTGTGTTCGACCAGAATTGCTCGGCATCGGCCGCGCCGGGAAAGACCGACGCCATACCGATGACGGCAATGTCCGACGGCCGCTCGCTCGGCTCGTCCGCCTTCGCGTCGGTCCCCTCGGTTTCGCGAACGTTGCTCGGCGGGGTGCGTCTCTTCACCGATTCATGCCTCCCAGGTTACCAGACTGCCAAGGAAGTATACCTGACAGAAGGCGTGGGCTGGGTTACTTGTGGAGTTTGTTTCGCTTAGAAAAGATAGGGAAAATCTCGGCAATATTCTTGTCCAGGAAATCCAAACTCGAGGAACATCTGGTGGGATCAATCTCGCGAATCCATGCTCGAAGTGGGTCCGTTCAACTTTGATCGGTTTATCGGTGCCAGAACCCCAGTATAAAGCCGGCACGTGGACGCCCCCTCGGAAAGCAAGAAGTAGGCTTAGGCGAGACTGGACAAGGCATTACGTACACGACGACTTGCTCCAAATTCCCTCCTTCGATGTCCCGTTTGTCGCTCTTGAGAAGACCCAGAGGACTCTCCCAACCATTCTACGACACCGAGGGCTCGATCGGTCCTCGCCAGACTCTGGGTAAAATGCGATGTAGGTTTGGGCGATGTGCTATTGTGGAAGATGCAGGTCGAGCGGATCGTAAAGATTGTCGAGAAGCTGCGGATGATCTTTCCGGGGCGTCGTGATAAATTGCGGTCGCGACAACTGATAGCGGGAGAAGTGACCCACGGATCGGGATTTGCCTCTCATGAGGGGAGGGGACGAATGGCGAGGATCGGAATGCTCACGGATGACAGTCTTCGGCGCGGGACTTGGATCGCGACGTTATTGGCGATCCTCGGCGCTGCCGGCTCCGTCCCTTGCGAGGGCGCGGGGATCGGGACGGCCATCTCGCTTGCACGGGTGATGATCGGCAGCAAGCCCCAACTGGTGAAGTTGTCGGCGGGGACGCGGATTGCGGAGACGCCGCCGGAGGGGTGGACTCACTCCGTGATCAAGTCGATTCCCAAGTTGAAATCGGGCGACCTGGACACCCTGCCCACCGCGGCCACCAAGACCGCGACCATGTTCCGGACGGCCATCCTCGCCGACGTCCAGGGTCTGGGGCTCGACAAGGAGTTCATCCTCGCCCGCGTCGGGATCGGCATGTGCGTCCCCGGCCGCGACGGCCCCAAGGAAGACATCGTGGTCACCGCCGACCGGGTGCAAGCCCTGGGCCTGAAGCTCTCGACGGTCGAGCAGATGGTGCTCGACGCCGCGGAATCGGAGCTGGTAGAGGCCCGGATCATCGCGTCCACCTCGACCTTCGCCCTGCTCCGGGCACCGACCACCCTGGTCGTCCACGGGAAGCATCGAAAGGTTCGACCTCTATTACGCGTTCTGCGTCGATCCCACGACGGGACGGCTCCGCGTGGGAGTCTGGTCGATGTGGCCGGGGGCGATCAACAAGACGCCGCCGCCCGAGGTCATCGATCTGGCGGCCAAGACGACCTTCGATTGCGAGCTCGACGTCCAGGCGAAGAAGCTGCTCGGCATGGTTCCCATCTCCTGGTCGTTCGCGATGCGCAAGCTCCCGCCGGGCCAGAAGCTCAAGGTGAACAAGCCGCTGGGCGAGAAGCTCGTGGCCGTCGCCAATCGGCCCATCAGCGTCGATACCGAGGAGCTCGAAGAAGATGCTCCGCAAGATCCTCTTCGCGCCGGAGAAAAGGCCCGCGCCAAGGAATCCCAGGTGGCGAATGCCGGAGAACGAGCGAGATAGTACCCACCCTGCGAATACGGGATGGCCAGCATGGCATCGGAGTCGGATTCCGCGGCGACCTGGGCGGTGACGTACCACCTCGAGCCCGAGGATCTGAGGACGATGCATCGTCTCCACATGAAAAATCGGTACCCGAGAGCACCGATCTATGCGGCCGTCCTCTTCACGATCTTCGGTGCCGGCATCGGCTGGCTCATCGGGACCGTCGCGGATCGCTCGCGACCCGTAGGGCTCGCGATCGGTGCGGGGGCGGGCCTGATGTTGTTCCGTTGGCTGATCCGGAACGCCGAGCGCCGCACGATCCGGCAAGGTGAAGAAGCGGGCTTCTTCACCGAGCAGACCTTGACCCTCAATGCGGAAGGCTGCCAACACACGTTCGAGGACGGGAGGACGTTTATCCGACCCTGGCGGACCATCCGCAAACTCGGGAAGTCCTCGGGTTACCTGGTGTTCTTCACCGATGAGGAGTTCGCCGTGCTGGCCGTCCCGCTCCGGGCATTCGAGTCCGAGGCGGCCGCCGATCTCTTCATCATGGTGGCACAACATTGGCAGGCCAAGGCGATCGGTTGACCTGACAATGTCCATCGCCTTCTCAACCCCGAAGCTTCCTGGCCGCGGAATGATGGACCAGCCCGTCCGACGCCGACTGGGCGAGCAGGACGTCGATCGCGTTCATCGCGGAGATCGAAGATAGAGGAGGGGCCCCCATCGCCACCGCGTCGATGCTGGCCCCGCTCCTGGAAAGGATGCCGACCGCGTCCCCGCCGGCCTGGCCGTCGTGGTTGCCGTCGATGTACCGGCCCAGGCTGTCCTGCAAGCCCGAGGACGCGCCGCCGTAGACCACGAGCTGCACGGACTTGCTCAGTGCGATCGGCTTCTTCGGCACCAGCGCGATCGTGTCATTCGCCCCGTCGTAGCCGGCCGAGCTCAGCTTGATGACCTGTGCGTTCTTGGCGGTGAACGATCCATTCTTGCCCGCCGTGGCCAGGTGATACGTCGCCGTGCTGACCGCCTCGGCGGCGTCGACCGGACCGCTCAGGGTCAGCACGATCTCGGTAACCTGTCCTTTCTTATTCTTATCCAACTGGACTCCGGCGATGGTCACCAGCGGCGTGGGGGTCGGTGTCGGCGTGGGCGAGCCGCCGGTTGATACGGTCTTCGGCGTGACGTTGATGGTCGTCCCGTCGCTGGCCGTGGTGTAGTCGGCCGAGTTCGTGGGCGTGAAGGTCACCGACAGGGTCTGGTTGTTCCCCGCCGCGAGGACCGTTCCCGGGGGCGGCGAATAGGTGAAGGTCCCGGGCACGCTCGCGGTCGCGTCGAGCTGCGCCTCGGTGAGCGCCGTTCCATAGACGATACTCGCCGGCGCGGCCCAGGTGATCGTCGGCGTAGCCTTGGTCACTTCGACGGTGGTGGTGCCCGATGCAGTGGTGTAATCGGTGGTGTCGGTCGGCGTGAAGATGACCGACAGGGTGTGGCTACCCGGCTGGAGGACCGTTCCCATGGCCGGCGAATAGGTGAAGGTCCCGGCCACGCTGCCCGCGACCCCGCCCACGGTCCACGATGCCGTGGCATCGAGTTGCGCCGCGGTCAGTGCCGTACCATAGGCGATGCTCGCCGGCGCCGCCCAGGTGATCGTCGGCGTTGCGTGTTCCACGCTGATGGACGTCGCGTCGCTGGCGGTGGTGTAATCGGTCGTGTCCGTGGGTTTGAAGCTGACTGAAAGGGTCCAGCCGTTGCCGGGATCGAGGATTGTGCCCGCGGTCGTCGAGTAGGTGAAGGTCCCGGCCACGCTGGCGGTCGCGTCGAGCTGCGCGGCGCCGATCGCGGTGCCATAGACGATGTTTGACGGCTTGGCCCAGGTGATCGTCGGGGTCCCCTGGGTCACATCGATGGTCGTGGAGCCGGAAGCATCGCTGTAATCGACGCTGTCGGTGGGCGTGAAGCTGACCGACAGGGTCTGGTTGCTGCCCAGCGGCAGGATCGTCCCGGCGGGCGGCGAATAGGTGAAGGTCCCCGGTACGGTCGTGGTCGCGTCGAGCTGCGTGGCGGAGAGTGCCGTGCCATAGGGGATGCTCGAAGGCATGGCCCAGGTGATCGTCGGAGCGGTCGGCGTGTCCGTGATCGTCACGGTCGTCGGATCGCTGGTCGTGGTCACGGCCGGTCCATTCTCCGAGGAGCTGATCGGCGGCGCCGGTCCGAGTTCTTGGACTTCATACTGGAACGTATCCGTGCCCGTGAAGCCCGGATTCGGCGTGTAATCGAAGGTACCTGTCGTCGCGTCGAAGTTGGTGATGGTCCCGTCGCTCGGCTGCGAGACCAGTGAGTACGTCAGCGTCCCCGTCTTGGTCTTATCGGGATAACCGTCCTTGCCGGTTAGCGTAACGGCCGTCGCCTTACCCCCGGGCGCCGTCGCCGTGACCGGGCTGGCGAGCGGCTTGAAGTCGATGGCCGGGTCGGTCGGCCCCGCGTAGGCGCCGACGGTCACGGTGAACGACTGGCTGACCGTCGAGCCGTCGGTGGGATCGGTGGCGGTCACCATGAATGTCGCCGATTCGCCCGCGGTGGCCTGCGTCGTATCGATGAGCAGGACGCCGTTGGGATTCCCATCGGAGAGCGACGCCGAGGTCATGTCCACCGGGTTGACGGGCTCGGAGTGCTCGTTGTTATAACCGGGGTTTGTCTGGTCCTGGAGCGGGACTTGCGTGACCTGCGTGAGGGTATCGACGCCGGCGACCAACTGGCCGAAGATCGTGTATCCGTAGCCCAGCACCGAGTTCGGCGAGCCGGTCGTCGTGACGAAGAACTGCGTATCGTTCGTGTTCACGCCCTGGGTGGAATCGGGCAGGTTTGTATTCACGCCGGCATTGGCCATCGCCAGTTGATCCTGACCGGTGAAGGCCAGTTGCTGGACGTTCTCGTTGAGGAACGGCGTCCCGGTCTGCCCGCTAGCCGAACTCTCGTTCGCCGTGGTCGTCCCCCCCTGGACGATGTCATCCGTCTTGCCGGGGAATCCGCTGGCGATCCGGATGAAGTTCGTGTTGTCGTAATACCCGTCGTTCGTGTACTGCTCGATCTGGGAGACCGTGTTGGGGGTCAGCGTCTGGAAGAGCTGGAAGGTCAACTGGCCGCTGAAGTCGTTCGCGGAGTTACTGGGGTCCGTGTAGCTCGTATTGAGCGTCCAGAACGGACCAGTCGCCACGCTCGCGGTGATATTCGCATCGCCGGAGGTCTGCGTGACCGTGAAGGTCTGATCGTCGGTGGTGCCGCTGCCGTCGAGCGGCAGGGTATACCCCTGCTGGGCCGGGACACTGAAGTCGGCGATCGGCTGGAGCGACGCGGTCAACAACCGTCGATCCTCCAGGACCTCAGCGAGGGGCCGCCGGCTTCGCCGACGCCCCCGAAAACCATCGCCTTCGCTCGCACGACGGGCCATCGAGCCAACTCCAACCAGGCGGTCCCACATCGGATCATCTCTCCAGCATTCCAGGGGCTTCTACGTCCCGACCGGATTCAGACCTGTCCCCGGGCCTGAGCCCGGGTCTCCAGAGCTATCATGCTAGCATGGATTCGGCCTGACAGGGAAGGGGTCAGTGAGATTCGCGACGTCGTGACAGCTCGCGGCGCAGGGTGCGGATCTGGTCCTGGGCGATGACGCTGAACTTCGAGCGGAGGATCGGCGCCTCCCTGGAACCACTCGTTGGGCTCGATGAAGGCGGAGTGGATCTCGACCAGGAGTGCCGCCCGGCTTGAAGCCGAGGCGGCTGATCTTGGAGTAGCTGATCCCGCCCGCATAGGGCTTGAGCGTACCCTCGGCCTTGTCGTTGCCTGATGTCCCGATCGTCCTCCAGCCGTTGGCATCCGGTCCTGGCTTGTCGAACGCCGGGTCGGTCCGCGAAGCGATCACGATCGAGTCGTCGGTACGCGACGCCACGACCTGGTTGGTCACTTCGATCTCGATGCGGCCCAGCAGGCGGCCATGAAGATGAGTGTACCACGTTGACAGGCCCGATGCCTTGGCCGGCGGCGTGATCCCGGCGGCGCGGAGCGTGTCGCCCTTCAGGAGTCGGGTCTGGACGGCCATGTTGCCGGCTTCGACGGCCTTGCCATCGGAGCGGGCGGCTTCCTTCTCCGGGTTGACCTGGGCGATGTCGGCATGGACGACGAACCAGACATCGGCGACCCGGATCGTCGCGGCCTCCGCCTTGACGTCCCGGACCTTGATGATATACGGGGCCGTGACCGAGTCGCGGAGCAGGTCCTCCAGGGCTCGATCCGAGCCGGCCACCTCCCGCAGTTCGGCGCGCCGGGCGTCGGGCTCCTCGTCGTCCCGGAGCCGGGGCACCGGCAGTTTGACGACCTGCCCATCCATCTTCAGGCCCTTCTGGAGCACATCCAGATACACCGTGTTCTTGGCGTGTACCGACTCGACCTGGCCTGGCCTGCGCCAATGACCGCGATCACGATTACGAGGGTCATGCTGCTCATTATTGTTGGTCCTTTCTCGTTGGAGGCAGATGCCAACTGACTACTGCTTGTAGCAAGTTTGCCGATGGTCCGGCCGATACTAATCGCAGGACGTACCATTGGGGCCACGCGCCCACCGTCGCAAGGAGGTGCAGCGATGCCGGACCACCGCGCGGGGAGATTGCGAATCCGGTGCCTGCCACTCTTCGGGTTGCTGGCCGGTCTCTGGGTTGCAGGTCTGGCCGGTTGCGGCCATGCCATACCGATCGCCGCGACGTTCCGGGGCGATGCTGGGATCGCCGCCGACGCGACGGTCAAGGGTGCCGTGGAAGTCAGGCTGCCCTCGGCGGTCGACCCCGGCGAGATGTCGGCCACGATTGTCCGGGCCGGTCGAGGACAGTCGCCGCAGCCGCGGATCGCCCTGATCGACGTCGACGGCGTGCTCCTGAACCAGAATTATGGCAGCTTCTATGCCGTCGGCGACAATCCTCTGGCGGGGTTCCGCGACAAGCTCGACGCCGCCGCGCGAGACCCTCAGGTCGCCGCGGTCCTGCTCCGGATCAACAGCCCCGGCGGCAGCGTCACCACCTGCGACGTCATGGCGGAGGAACTGCGTCAGTTCAAGGCCGAGACCCACAAGCCGGTCGTCGCCTGCCTGATGGACCTGGCCACTTCGGGCGCCTATTTCGTGGCCGTCGAGTCCGACCGGATCGTGGCCCATCCCACCGCCCTGACCGGCGGCCTGGGCGTGGTCTTCAACCATTATAACCTCCAGGATGCCATGGCGCAGCTCAACCTGGTCGCCGACCCGGTGAAGGCGGGCGCCCGGATCGACATGGGGACCGTGACGGCCCCCCTCGATAACGAGACCCGGGCCATGATCCAGCAGATGGCCGACGCCTACCGCGATCACCTCCACCGTCGGGTCAAGGCCCGTCGTACCGCCATGACCGCCCACGACCAGCAGGTGGCCGGCGACGGCCGCGTCGTGATCGCCTCTCAGGCGATGGATCTACACCTGGTCAACCGGCTGGGCTACATACACGACGCGATCGCCGAGGCCGAGCACCTCGCCGGCATCTCCGGCGCGGAAGTCATACTCCTCCACCGATCCGGATATCCCGCCCATTCGCTCTACGCCATCACGCCCAGTCCGGCTCCCTTGAACGAGGCCATCCCCTTCAGCTATCCTGGCCTGGACCGATCCCGACTGCCGACGTTCCTCTACTTATGGCAACCCGACCCGACCTTGCCCCGCCCGAGTTCGCGATGACGCAGGGGAGTGACCCGAACGAGAGGTCCCGGCGCATGCCGGTGTCCCCCTGGGACGGACGCGAGCCCGAGCCCTCCGACTGGCCGGTGCTGGTGACGGGCGCCGGGGGCTTCGTCGGGGGCCATGTCGCCCGCTCGCTGGCCGCCGCCGGTCACCGGGTGCGAGGCGTCTCGCGGCGTCCTCCGGTGCTGGAGCCGCACGACCCGCCGATCGAGTGGGTGATCGGCGACCTGCGCGATGCCGATACCCGTCGCCGGACGCTCGCCGGCATCCGCGGCGTGATCCATACGGCGGGCTGGGTCAGCCTCGGGCTCGATGCCCTCGGCACCAGCCGCGCGATCAACGTCGATGTGACGCGAGAACTCCTGGTCGAGTCTCGCGAGGCGGGCGTCGAGCGTTTCGTCTACACGTCCACGCTCTACACCATCGCCTCCGGCACGGCCGATGAGCCCGCCGACGAGTTCTCGGCGTGGAATCTCGATCGGGTTGACTCCCCGTATACGCGATCGAAGCGGGAGGCCGAGCGATTGGTCCTCGCAGCCGGGACGGCTCGCTTTTCGACGATCGCGCTGTGTCCGGGGATGGTGATGGGTCCGCGCGACACCAAGCCGACGTCCACGACGATCGTCCGGACGATGGCGCGCAGCCTCGTGGCCCTGCTGCCCGACGGCGGGATCCCGATCGTGGACGCGGGCCTGCTGGCGATGGCGCACCGGAGGGCGCTCGTCGCCGGCGGCAACAACCAGCGCTATGCGGTGCTCGGGCCGTACCTGAGCTACCACGAGCTGGCCGCGGTGGTCGCCTCGATCACGGGCTGGCCGCGCCGGATCGTGACCCTGCCTGATCGCCTTGAACCCGCATTGTCGCGCGCCGCCGGCTGGCTCGCCCCGGTGGTCCGGCGATGGGCACCCGACCTCTCGCGAGCACTCATCGCAGGAGGGTTCCTCAGGTTACACGTCCGCGGCGACCGGGCCGATCGCTGTTTCGGACTCCAGCACCCGCCGGTTGTCGAGACCATCGCGCGAAGCTTGTAGAGGCCGAGCCCGTGGGATCATCTCGGGACGGCCATCCGGGCCTCCGGACCCTTCGACCGGTTGGCCCTGACTTCTCCGATGCGATCCGTCACACACTCGGAGAAACGGGCAACTTACGAATAAGGTCAAGGCTCTCGGAAGCGAGCGCTGACGATGTCCACGTCAGTCGAGTCGATTCTCACAGACGGGCAAGATCGACGTCGATGCGATCTTGCCGGGCTCCGGCCGTCGTAGCCGGAGTAACTTGACCCGAGAAAACTTGATTTGCTCGGTAGGCATAGTCAGGAGACCGACGGTTCACGCCCCGAGCTTGACCGGGGTCATCTCGATCCTCATGCCGAGCGCATCGGCGTACTGTGACAGTAGCAATAGCGTTGGTTCGACCCACTTTCCTTGTTCCAATCGACTTAACGTCGCTTCATCCAGATCGGACTTACGGGCGGCTTCGTCAAGCGTCCAACCCAATCGTTCCCGCTCTCGTTTCAAAGCGTGTGCTGTCGTCATGTAAGCGAGAAAAAGGCCGTGTGGGAGCGGGCCATCCCATTCGCCGGATGCGATCAGATCATCCTGACTCGGGCGTCGGCCTGAAATCGATCCCGCTCGGCCCGAAGCGCGGCCTGTTCTTCGGGAGTCCGCTCGATCTTTCGGTGCAGTCGATGGACGCTCATGATGGATCACCTCCGTGATCGGGGGCGGGGTACGGGATACGCTGTGATCGGATACCCCATCAAGGGATCTTCGTTGGCCATTTCCCAAAGCACGGCGAGATATCGTCCATCTCGCGTCTCGCCGAATGTGATCGAACGCGTCGAATTACGACTGTCTTGGGTCTCGGCGTCGGGGTCGGCGAAGACTTCCTCGACATCCTCGATGGTCACCCCATGCTCGGCGATGTGGGCGACATTCCCGTCCGGTTCGTCTTCAAAGTCCCAGAGCAAGATGATGTCGATCATCGCCGACCCCTCGTCCAACTGATCCTATCAGACAGCAACGATCGCGCCGAGTCTTCCTCATCGCCGGCCGCCGACCGAAAATCACCCCGTCGCCTGTCCCGGATGGACCCACGGGCCCCGATAGGGACGGGTCAGGAGCCGGTTGGCCTCGTCGTCACCGACGACCCTGCCGGCCTGCGGGTCCCAGGTGAGCGTCCGGCCGAGTTGCATCGCCAGGTTGGCCAGGATGCAGCTCGACGTCGAGATGTAGCCCTCCTCGATGTCGGCCACCGGGCGACCGCGCGAGGCGATCGCGGCGAGCATGTCCTTCATGTGCCCGCGGATCGCCGGCGCGACGTGCCGCTCCAGGTCCTTCTCGGTCCGGTCCTCGGGGTACTCATCCAGCTCGTACTTGACCTCCTTGTGGATGGGCGTGCCCCCGCCCATCGGCGTGAAGTCGTAGCCCATCACGCTCGCCTTGAGCGTCCCCTTGTCGCCGTAGATCGTCGCACCCCAGGGATATTTCGGGTCGGCCGATTCACCCCAGGTGCGATGCCCCCAGACGACCGGCAGGTCGCCGAAGTCGAACGTCGCCGTCTGGGTGTCGGTGATGTTCGCCTTGCTCCCCTTCGAGACCAGGATCCCGCCGGTCGAGCTGACCCGCTTCGGCCAGCCCAGCCCGAGCATCCAGCGCACCATGTCGAGCATGTGGATGCACATGTCGCCCACGATCCCATTGCCGTACTCCATGAACGCCCGCCAGCCGCGGGGGTGCGCGATCGGGTTGTACGGACGCATCGGCGCCGGCCCCGTCCACATCTCCCAGTCGAGGTAGTCGGGCGGGGCCGTATCCGGCGGGTTGGAGTTGTTGCGCATGTGGTAATAGCAATAGATCTCGACCATCGCGATCTTGCCGAGCTTCCCCTCGCGAATGATCCGGTCGCGGGCCTCGATGAGGTGGGGCGTGCTGCGACGCTGGGTGCCCACCTGGACGACGCGCCGATGCTTCCGCGCCGCGGCCAGCATGGCCTGGCCCTCGGTCACGTCGACGCTGATCGGCTTCTGGAGGTAGACGTCGGCCCCGGCCTCGACGGCGGCGATCATCGGCAGGGCGTGCCAGTGGTCGGGCGTGGCGATCAGGACGATGTCCAGGTCCTTCTCCTTGAGCATCTCGCGATAGTCGGAGTAGGTCCGCGGCGGCTTCTTCGAGGCCTGGCGCGTGGCGACCATCTCGGCGGCCTGGGCCAGCATCTTCTTATCGACGTCGCACATCGAGACGACCTCGACTGGCGCGACCTGGATGAGCCGGAACAGGTCGGCCTTGCCGTACCAGCCGGTGCCGATCAGCCCCACTCGCTTCGTCTCCGCGGCGGCGGCGCCCGCGACGTGGTAACCGGCGGGCGACAGCGCCAGGCCGGCCGTGGCCGCCCCGGTCTGTAGGAACTCGCGACGATTCATGACGATGCTCCCCAGCGTTGTTGCGACGTGACAGACAAACCCGACCCCTCGCAGGCCGGATCGCTCGTGGACGCGGGCCGCGCGAGCCGCGGCGCCGGTCCCCGTTGCGGGCCGACAGGGATTACCGGCACATTGTGTCAGATAACAAACTCGCGGGAAAGCGGGTTGCCGGTTGCCGACGACCGCAACCCCCGTGGATTTCGAGGGGGTCGAAAGGTCGGCCCAGCTCCGCGCGACGCACCGGCGGACGTCCACGGAGAGCGAAGTATGGGCGCGGGTTTTGCAGAATCTCAGTGCGACCGACGGCGCCGGGCGAATCGATTGCGAAGGTGCTGGGCATCTCCTCGGCGTCTCGTGATGCCCCCGGGAAATCCGTCGATCCGGAACCAGAGAAGAACAGGTCTGACAAAACGGAGCAGAGTCCATGTCACGCCTTCTGACCTTCGCCGCCTCCGTGGCGATCCTCGCCGCCACGCTCGCCTACGCCCAGACACCCGCCCAGACCTCGCCCCCGGCGCGGGGCAGGATTCAGGTCGAGTCTCCGAATGTGGTCCCGCTCCAGGGCCGGACCGTCGTCCAGGGCGAACGCCCCGTCCTCGTCGGCCAGTCGGCCGGCGTCAACGACGCCCTGTTCGCCGCGGCGGCCGCCGACGGCGGCCTGACCGAGGTCACTCTCAGCCAGCTCGGCTACCAGAAGGCCACCGACCCCGAGCTGAAGCGGTTCAGCCAGATGATGATCGAAGAGCACTCGCGCATGAATGCCGAATTGAAGGCGCTGGTGGACAGGAAGGGGATCCCCGTGCCGCAGGCGGTCGACGCCCGATCCCAGTTCTGTGCCGAGAGCCTCGCCGGCCTCTCCGGCGAGGAGTTCGATCAGTGCTATGCCAAGGCCCAGCTCGTCGTCCACATGGAGGCGGTCGCCACCTTCGAGGCCGAGGCCAGGCGCGGCATGGATGGCGATGTGAAGGCCCTGGCCCTCAAGGCATTGCCGAAGATCAAGGAACACCTCAAGATGATCAAGCCGATCGCCATGAATTACGAGAAGGAGAAGGAGGCCGAGAAGGAGCACGCCAGCATTCAGCGCCAGCAGCCCGCCCAATCCTGAAATCGGCCCGATCGTCGATATCCACGGCCGGCCGCACGATCGGGACGGCCGGCCGCGGTCCTTCTAGTCGCGAGCTCGATCCGCCTCGTGTGCGGGAGGACCGATCGAGCTCGTGGGCGTCCAGGCGGGCGGATCGCTCGCGGGCATCGACTCCTCCAGCGCCTCGTCGATGTCGTCGAGGTAATCGGTCTGGCCGACAGGCTGGGCATCGTCCGCGATGACGTCCTCCGGGACGACGTCCTCTTGCGGCGGGCTCGGAAGGTTGTTGGGACGTGGGACGTTGCTCATGTTAGCCTCCTCATCCGAGTTGAGCGTTCGATCGAGGCGACGCGGCCCTCGCGAATGGGGCGCCGGCTCGCGTCAGGATAGTGCGCAACCGGCATTGAACTGCAAATCCGGAGCCGCGTGACCCTCTTTCGCCGGGTCGGGTCGTCCGGGCCTCGCATCACTTCCGGTCCCCCCCGGCCTTGAGCAGGTGATCCAGCGTCGCTTGCGCGTTCGAGCGGACCCAGCTCTCTACCTGAATCGCCTGCGCGCTCGAGCGGTCCCTCGCGACCGGCTTGTTCACCAGCGCGGAGATGGGGGATTGCATCGGCGGCTTCGGCGCCGAAGGATGCCAGGACGCGTGCGGCCTCCGATCTCTTGGATAACGGCGATCGGAAATCCAAGGCATCGATGAGGGCCGATACGGCCCGGCCGCTCGTCGGGGTCCCCGGCGCGATCCGGCCGAGTGCCTTGATGACCGAATCGGCCACGTTCGAGCTCTCGGCCTCGTTGGACCCTTTCAACATCCCGATCAGATCCGGTACGGCCGACGCGGCACCCGGGCCGAACGCCCCCAGGGCGTCGGCCGCGGCATGGCGAACCTCCGAGTCTCCGGCTCGCAATAAAGGGACGAGGGCCGCGACGGCCTCGCCGGCCGACTTCGTGCCCGGGGCGATCCGGCTCAATGCCGACGTCACGCGGGACGGATCGGGGTACTTCGGGTCCTTGACGATGCTCTTCGGCAGCGTGCGGATCAACTCGGGGACGGCCGAGGCGGCGTCCGGGCCGAATGCCTCGAGGGCCGCGACCGCCGCCCTCCACTGGTCGGGGGCGTCGGCTCTCACGATCTCGGTCAAGATCGCGACGACCTGGCCGCCCGATTCGGTCCTCGGCGCGATCTGCCCTAGCGCCTCGATCGCCACGAGGTCCGGGAACCAGCTCGAGAGATCCGTGCCGGTGGCCGCGGCGACTCGCGGTTCCCGGGCCGTCGCGATCAGCGCGGGGATCGCCGCTCGGGCCGAAGGGCCGAGCTTCTGGAGCATGTAGCCGGCCACGGCCCGGACCCGCCGGTCGGGATGGCCCAGTGACGCGATCAATTCCGGCACGAGGGCCGCCGTGTAGTTCGTCGGTACGCTCAGCCGTGTCAGGACCGAAGCGCAGGCCGACCTCACCATCGGCTCGTCGTGCCCCATCATCCGCAAGACCGACGGAATGCTCGCGTCGAGGTTGCGCGGGAAGCTACCCAGCGTGACGATGGCCACCGCTCGGACGCTGGCTGCCTCGTCGCGCAAGGCCGCGACCAGTTCGTTCGGAGGGTCGCCCGCGGCCTCGGGTCCGAGGGCTGCCATGATCTGGATGGCCGCCAGTCGTGTCAGGGTGTCGCGATCGCTCATCCGTTCGACCAGGATCGCCACGACCTCCGCGGGATCGACGAATACCGAGGGACCGGTGACCCCTGGCTTTCCTCCCACGGGTAGGGTCACCAGGGCATTGGCCGCGGCGGCCCGCACCGAAGGATCCGAGTCCTTCAAAGAGCCGAGCAGGGCCATGATCGCCGCGCCGACGGCCTCGCGTTCCTTGCCGGATGAGGCGGTATCGCTGCCGATCGGCCCCAGGGCCGCAGCCGCCGCGGTCCGGACACGGGCATCCTTGTCGCCGAGCGCGACGACCAGGGGCGGGATCGCGATCTTGCCATGACCTAGCCCGGAGATCTCGAGCTCCTGGATGGCGCCCACGCGCTCGGATGCGTTCCAGGAGCCCATCGCCCGGATCGCATCCTTCGCCGTGGGATTATCCGTCAGCACGGCCTGGATGGTCCACCACAAGACCCCGCAGGAGAAGACCAGCGCGATGATCGACTGGAAGCGGGGCCGCGGTCGGGATCGCCCGGCCGCCCCGGACCCGCCGGGCGGCACCGACGATGTTTCCTCCCGAGGATCGTCGTATCGATGGCTGCTCATGGCGAAGCCTCCTGGTGGCTCTATCCTAACCCAGGTGACTGCCGAAGCGTCCAGGGTGCCGACGGCGCCGGATGTCGCGGCGCCTCGGCGGGGCGCCGGGGCGACTACGAGAGGAAATCGACCTTGGTGGCGGACTCGGTGGCCGAGAGCCGATCGAGGGCCGCCTGACGATCGGCGACGATTGGCGCATAATCCCCCAGCCGGATGATATCGGCGCCGAATCGGACGAACTCGTCCATGTTGCAGAGCAGGACCAGGCCGTTCGCCTTGCGAATCTTGAGGACGAAGCCGACGAGGGCGCCAAAGGCGGTGCTCGAGAAGATGCGGACCTTATCGAAATCGAGAACGTATCGGTTGGGCAGGTCGGGCCGTACCAGTGCCGCGAGCTGTCGGCTGAGCTCCGACGAATGGTCGGGATCGGAGATCTCGTGACTGAGGAACTCGACGATCACGGCGAGGGGCGTGTCGATGAGCTCGTGGGCGATGTGGTTGATCGGCTGGCTGGACATCGAAGCGTTCTCCTCGGATCGGTCGGGGGGGGACTCGGTCGAGCCATCGGAATGCGGGTGTCGCCGGGACGATTCATCAAATGACGGCTTGTCTGTCCAGGATGAGCTGTTCCTCCTGCCGATCGATCCAGGACGCGACGCGATCTCTGGTCGGGAACCGCGCGATGAGCCCGCCCAGGAGTAGGATCGCGAGCCCCAGGGCGATCGGGTCCCTGCCGACCAAGTAGGCGATCGCCGCGAAGAACGCCACGCCCTCGTTCATGGCCGAGCCGATGATGA
Organism: uncultured Planctomycetota bacterium; assembly: GCA_963777695.1. GTDB lineage: Bacteria > Planctomycetota > Planctomycetia > Isosphaerales > Isosphaeraceae > CAVZRC01. The sequence goes on along the minus strand of CAVZRC010000004.1, from coordinate 349,375 downwards.
GCTGGGTCTGGTAAACGATAGCCAGCTTGCCGGCGTCGGTCAGAGGGGGCTCGTTGGAGACCTCCATCGCCGGGCGTCCGCGTGTGATCACACTCCACGTCCCCGCCGCGATCGCCCGCCGGTTCTGCTGTGCAATCAGTCCGGGCACCACGAAAGACATGGGCATCATCACCGCGGCCAGGCCGACCGCGAGCCAGGTGAGGATCGAGGCGACATCCTGGCCGGCGTTGGGCCGGTCGTTGAGCTTGGCGTCCGCCGGTTTGCCCTGGACGGCGACGGCCATTGCTCCGGCACCCGGCCGGGCGGCTGCCGGCTGTTGCTGGGCGAGGAACGTCGCGATCCCGAGGAAAACCACGACGCCCGTGATCAACGCCCCGACGATAATCTGGCATCGGGTCGTGAACCCAGCGATGAAGTCCTGGTCGCCGATCGTGGACATCCGAGGGCCTTCTCTGTTGGTGGCGGAATCGAACGCATCGCCTCATCATTGAACAGGGGAACGTCTTGCATCATACCAAAGCCCTCGCGTCCCGCAAACGCGATCGGACATCGCCGTCCGGCCATTCCTGCCAGAGACCTCGAAGTTCGGCGCCGGGAGGTCTCTTGCGTTCACCCATTCAACTGGCTTCCCTCCTGATTCTCGACGAGATTCCTGTCGTCCTTTCCCTCGGATTCGAAGCGAGAGGATTTTCCAACCGGGAGGTTAACGCGATTCTGGGAGGTTTAGGTAGAACGCGAACGTGACGTGAAACCACAAGTGCCGGACCATAGAGCAGCTTCTGGAACAGATGAAGATCTATCTCGAGACCCGGAACTAGCACGGGCACCAATGCTAACCTCAAATTACGGCTGTCTAAGTTCCCAGAATCATGAAAGGTCATAGAGCCGCCGGGCCTCGTCGAGCGTATCGGCCTCATCGATCGGGTTGCCGGCCAGGGCTGCGCCGCTACCTGATACGGACAAGGTCCACCGATCGAAAAATTCCGGCCGGTTGCCGTCTGGCACGCTAGATGCTCCATATCCGCCCATCCACCCCGATATCGCATCTTGACCGCCCGACATCTCGATCGTCGCATCCGAGTTCCGGCAGGTCTGCCGGATAACCCTCGCCCGCCGCGCCGTCCCCGGAGGGGAGCCGAGCCGGCCGATTCGGGGATATCGCCATGCGCGCCTTCTTTCTGCTTACTATCTTGATTGCCACCTGCGGATGCACCGGTTCCCGGGCCAGTCAGCGGAGCGATTCCGATCAGACGGCCCATGACACGCGGATCATCGCGGAAAATCCCAGCCTCTTCGACCGGCTGAAGTTCGGTCGGCAGAAGGCCAGGCGGGATGCCGCGGCCCAACCCGAAGTGGTCGTCGAAGGCAGCGTCTCCCATTGATGATCGATCCGCTGCGTCCCTCCAACCACGAGAATCAATCATGTTGCGCACAACCATCCTGATACTCGCCCTGGTCATGTCCGTCGGCTGCGCGAACACGCACGAAGCCCGCCGATCGGCCGCTCCTGTCTCCTGCGAGAGTTGCGGCACGCCCAAGAAACCCACCTTGATGGAGCGGCTCGGATTCGGCCGGCGCACGGGGACGGTCGGCGGTGGCTCTGCGCCGATGCCGACGGAAATGCCGTTGCCCACCGGCACGATCGGCGCGGGGGAGGTCCCCGAAGCGTCGCCGATCCTGAATGTCGAGCCGGCGGGGTCTGGAAGGCCACAGGCCCGAACGAAGGAAGCCAAGGAGATGAAGTCCGAGGTCGGGAAGTCCGGGAACCCGAAGGGCAGGATGTGGTTCGCATGAGCTTCGATGTGTCGTCATGGTTGGTCCCCCCGCACGCTCGATTGCTCCAACCCGCAGCTTCTCGCGGATGGTCAGGAGCCGCTACTGATCCTCACTCTCGGGCCACCGAAACGCCACGACGCGATAGGTTCTGTTGTCCACGTCGCCGTACAGCTCCTCAGCCAACATGACCCCACGCTCATCCTCGATGACCAAAGCATCACGCTCGACCGACTGCCAGTCGAAGACCCACCCGAGCCTGAGCATCCCCAGGTGGGTCGCATCGACGCGAGATCCGGCAGGATGACCTCATCGGCCGATCCCCTCCCGGAAGATCGTGGGGTGAATTGGGGGTATCCGAGAGACTCGACCCTACGCAGGCCGGCACATCTCGGCGCGGTTCGTCGGAGGATTGATCGCTTGCCGGGCTGTCGCAAGTCGTGTGGAGTGAAGGATATTGACGGGATTCGGCGCGTCCGTGCGTGTCTGGGTTGGAGAGGGGGGCAAGAGGCTCCGGTCGGAGTCGAACCGACGTATAACGGTTTTGCAGACCGTCGCCTTACCACTTGGCTACGGAGCCACTGAAACCAAGATCTTAACGGGCCAGCGGCACCCGCTGCAAGCCCGCTTGCGCTCGTGTTAGCCATGCGGATTGGGTAACCTGCGCAACGACCTAATCCAAGTAGCGATAAGGCTTCTGATGGCGTGCGCTTTTCGATCGGTCGAGGGCCTCAGAGATGACATCGACGAAAGCGGTGGGACCTCGTCCTAGGCGGCCGAAAGAAAATAACTGGTCCACCCGGCAGCTATCCGACATTTGTCTCTGGAAGCCGGAACGCGTGCGGCCGGTCCTTCAACTTGGGAGGATGATCGCACCGGGCTCGGGCGGCGCGATGGTCACCGACCACTTGGGCAAGCTCGGCAGGCGCGTCAGTCGCCCTTCCAACATCTTCCTCTCGGCGCTACTCCGGCGCACGCCGCTGCAGTACGTCGCGCTCACGCGATCCACATGCGGATGTCTCCCGGCATAGGTCATGTTGGCGGCGAAACCCAGGACCGCCGCTTCGCTGTCCAGCAGTTCCCCATTCCAGTAGACCTCCAGCACACCCCAGCAGCGTTCGATCGGATTGTATTTGCTATGATACGGCGGATAGTAGACCAGCTCCACCGTCAGTTGGATCGCTTGTGCCCATCGCACCAGCCGATAGATGAACTGGCTACGATGACTGTGGTTCTCCGGCCCGTTATCCAGGTCGAGCAGCAACTTGCGGATCCGGGGATAGCGTCCCCGATTCCCCAGCCACCACTGTTCGAGCCGATCCGCGATGAAATCGCTCGTCACCTTCGAGGAGGTGAAATAGAAGTTTAACTCTTTCTGATCGGGTAAGAAGATGCCGAAGGGGGTTAATTTTCCCCACGGCTTGAAGTCGTGATCGGCACCCCGGGTGCCCCGGCGGCTCTTGCCGCCGCGCGAGAACGGCCCGATGATGACCGGGGCCTTGGCGTCACAGGACAGGCGGAGGGTCTCCTCGGAGCGCGCCGCACGGCGGTGGGCCTCGGTCACGTTCTGAAAGATCGCATCGGTCTCCTTCACTTTTTTTGGGGTCGGCTCTTGACGACGGTGCGGAGGCGGAAGCCCAGTGCGTTGAGCTTGGAGGCGATGGTTTGGACGGAAGGCAACTGCTCGTCGGTGTAGCTCCCGCGTTCGATCAACTGCTTGCGGACCTCGGGGGCCGATAAGCGACAATACAAGCCGGTGGTCTGGAAGGTGGGGTCGGTCTGAAGATGGTCCTGGACCAGGCCACGAAGGTCGTCAAAGAGATGGGGCAGATGGAACTCGATCGGCTTGCGTCCGCGGCGGCAGAAGGCATCGGCGCACGTGAGGCCCGTGCGCATCTCGTGGCAGGCCTTGCGGAGCGTATCCCGGCCCCAGCCGAACAGGCATGCGGCTTCGCGTTGCCCGAGTCGGAGCTTATTGAGAGTGTTGGCCATGAAGCGGCGACGTTCCGCTCCGGACAGCGACTCGGCCGTCTCGGTCAGCAAGTCGCGCAACCCTGCTGTGATTTCCATGGTTCGGCCTCCTTGAGCAAGGCCGATAGTCTACCACCAATGCCTCAATGAGTGGACCAGTTATTTTCTTTCGTCCGCCCTAGAGCAGACCCCCAACCAGCTTGCTAAGGCTTCTCCAGTTAGTGATAGCATGCACGAATTGGAGGAATCGACAAAAACGCCATATTCGATCCGGGCCGTCCATGCATCTCTGTCCAAAGTCGCCAAGTCCCCCATTTTCTCGTTGGCGCGGATAGACTGGTAGGGAATGTCTTTCCGGCTCCTGCCCGAAATGGGTGGTCGTGTCTCTCGATTAGACCAGCCGGTATAGGTCGGGAGATGATGGCGAGTCAACGGAACGATTCAGACCGTGTCGCGTTACGTCCAGAGTGCCGGTTGGGCGAGTCGAGGAATGTTGGTCGTCGGGCGGTAGGGCGGATCGCGGTCGGGTCGGTGGTCGGGGTTCAAGGGTAGGGGCGCATTCATGCTCGGTTTCTTCTGGGGCGAGTCGGCGAGGCAAGGGATCGGTCGCGGGCGCCGAGCTGGAGGGCGCCGGGGCCTTGGTGCTGTCAGCCGCCATGTCCATCGTCCGCGTCTGGAAGGGCTCGAGATGCGGCTGACGCCATCCACCGGGACGTCAACCTGGACCGGTGCCGTCGGCAGCGACTGGACAACCCCTGATAACTGGGCCGGTGACACGGCAGCCGTTGCCCGGCTATGACCTCCTATTCCCGGCCAACGCGACCAACCTGAGCCCCTCGAACGACTTCCCGGCCGGGACAAGTTTCAATTCGATCACGATCGAGGCATCGGGATACACGCTGGCCGGCAATGCAGTCGTCGTGGCTTCGAAGCTCGACACCACCTACACGGCGGGAACGTCAACCGCGATGGACATCGACCTCGCCGGCAACACGATCTCGGTCGCGAGTGGCGGGACCCTCGATTTGACCCTGGACTCCGCGACATCCTCGACGCAATTGAACGTCTCGGGCGGGGGCACTCTGGATCTGCAAGGCGCGACGAGCTACTCAGGGACCACGACGATCAACGGCCCCACGACGACCCTCCTGGTCGACAACACCGTCGGCACAGTCGACAATTTCCAGGGCGTGGTGGGAGGCAACGGCACGGTCGGTGGGGTGACGAATGTGGGCGGGACGGTCAGCCCCGGTCACAGCCCGAGCCCGGGCATGCTGACCGCCGGCAGCCTGACCTTCGACAGTAATTCGAAGTTCGTCGCCGATCTGGACGGCACTTCACCCGGTAACGGGGTCACCGGCTACAGCCAGGTGGTCGCCAGCGGTGCCGTCGCCCTGGGCAACGCCACGCTGGACGCCTCCATCGGCGGCGGCTATTCGCCGACCCTCGGCGACGCCTTGACGATCATCGAGAACAATAGTGCTTCGCCCGTCTCCGGCATATTTGCCGGCGACCTCGAGGGCGGCGAGATCCAGTTCGGCAGTTCGATCTTCCGGATCACCTACCAGGGCGGGGCCAGCGGTGACGATGTCGTCCTGACCAACGTCTCGTCGTCCTCGTCGGTCGCAATCGCGACGTCATCCTCCTCGATCACCTATGGGCAGTCGGTCACGCTGACGGCCACGGTGACCGGCAGCGATGGGACGCCGACCGGCACGGTCGCCTTCTACGACGGCAATCCGACCGAGGGCGGGACCGAGCTCGGCTCACCCGTCGCGCTGAATGGCAGCGGGATCGCCACCGATTCGGTCGACTTGAATGCCTCGGGCTCGCCGCATCAGGTCTATGCCGTCTACATCCCCGATCCCTCGACCGACACATATGCCGGCAGCACCTCGACGACACCCGTCACGATCACCGTCGCCCCGGTCGCGCTCACCGTCTCGGGCATCACGGTGGAGTCCAAGACCTATGACGCCTCGACGACCGCCACGCTCGACACCAGCTCGGCGGTCCTGACGGGCGTCTTGAGCGGCGACTCGGTCGCCGTGAGCCCCACCGGATACACCGCCACCTACTCCAGCCCGGACGTCGGTACGAGCATCCCCGTGACCGTGACCGACCTGTCGCTCACGGGCGCCGAGGCGGGCGACTATGTCCTGACCCAGCCGACCGGCCTGACCGGGACGATCACCCCGGCTCCGCTCACCCTGACGGCCAATTCCTTCACCATCAACCAGGGCCAGGCGATCCCCACCCTGACCTACACGGCGACCGGACTGTTCCCCGGCGACAGCGTCACCACGGCGCCGAGCCTGAGCACCACGGCGACGTCGACCAGCGCCGCGGGCACCTACGCGATCGACATCAGCGGCGGCGGCTCGGCGAACTATACCACCGCGGACGTGCCCGGCACGCTGACCATCGTCGCCCTCCAGCAGACGACGACCACCGTGACCAGCTCCAGCCCGCTGGCCGCGGCCGGCCAGCCGGTGACGTTCACCGCCCAGGTCACTCCGGTCAGCTCCTCGGGAAGCACTCCGACGGGCACGGTCACTTTCTACACCGGCGATACCCCGATCGGCACGGGAACGCTCGCGTCCTCCGGCGTGGCGACCTTCACCACCTCGACGCTGGGCTACGGGCTGTACTCGGTCGGGGCCGTGTACTCGGGCGATTCCACATTCGCGGCGAGCGCCTCCGGCGCCATCTCCCAGTACATCACCAGCGCCGGCACGGCCCCGACCTTGACGGTTGAGGCCGTCCGGAACACGCACGGCAAGATCGTCGCGGCGGAGCTCGTGGCCGATATCGGCGTCATTCCGCCCGGCTCGGGCACGACGGAGGGCACCGCCGTGTTCTTCGTCAACGGCCGTGCCTTCTACCAGGCGGCCCCGGTCGTCAACGGCACGGCCACCCTCTCGCTGCTCGAGCCGAGGGTGGTGAACAAGTTCGTTTATGTTAGATACCTCGGTTACTACAACATCTTCCAGCCGGGCGTCTCGAGGAGTCAGCTCGTCAGCCGCAGGAGCCTGGCGGCCGCTCCCTCCGTGGCCAAATCGGTCGCGTCGGCCATGTCCGTCGCGGAATCTCAAGACATCATTCGCCGCCCGGCCGAGGTGTTGGAGGTCCACCACGACCGAAGTCATCGGCGGCATACCTGACCGATGATCCGGATTCCCGCCCTCGCGAGTCGTGGACTTCCGCAGCTCCCCGCCTGATCTCATTGCACTTGACCCACGCCTTCTATTTCTATAGAAATCGCTCCGTCAGAGCGTGTCATGAACTCCCCGTCCGCTGTGGCCGGCCTCTGTGAGGCCGGAGAGGGCACTCCCGGGGTCACAGACCCCGGCCACAGTCGGAAATGCCGAGGAATCCGGGCTAACAGTTCATCACAAGCTCTCAGGCGCGTTACGGAGGATTCACCATGGAGGGGGTGCCACGATGGCCAGGCGAGCGAGCCGGCAGCCGACCGACGGCGAGCTGGAGATCCTGAAAGTCCTGTGGGAGATCGGTCCGGCGGGGTTGGGGCAGGTCCACTCGGCGCTCCAGACTCGCCGGGCCGTGGCGACGACGACCGTCGCCACGATGCTCAAGATGATGCTCGAGAAGGAGCTGGTCCGTCGCGAGGACGGGCCGAGGGGCTATCTCTGGTCGGCGAGGGTCAGTTGCCGGACGGCCGTCTCGGGCCTGCTCGGCAAGCTGGTCCAGCACGTGTTCGACGGCTCGGCCCGCCGCCTGGTCGCCCACCTGATCCAGGAAGGAGACCTCGACGAACGCGAATGCCAGGAAATCATGGACATGTTGAAGGCCCGATCCGATCGGAAGTCGTCCGCGTCGCAGGAAGGAGTCAGGTCATGAACGCGACCTCGATGACCGCGTCGCCGGCCTGGACGGCGGCGGGCTGGACGATGCTGCACCTGCTCTGGGTCGGGACGACCATCGGCCTGGTGGCCGCCTTCGTGCGACGGCTCTCGCGGTCGGCCCGGCCCGAGGTCCGTTACGCGATGGCACTGATCGGCCTCGGGATGCTGACGATCGCTCCCGTGGTGATATTCGCATGCGTCTTCGAGCCGGCAACGATTCCGAATCCTCGTGTCGAGTCGATGGTCTCGGGCGACCTGCCGACGCGGTCGGTTGCGGCCGTGAACATCCCCGGGCCTCGCCCGACGGAGCCGCGAGTCGTGCTCGACGAGCGGACGAACAACCATCGTCGAAGTCTCCGTGCCCGGCTCGAGAGCCTCGCGGTCGGACTCCCCTGGCTCTGGCTGGCCGGCGTCCCGCTCAACATGGTCCTGCTCGCCACGGGGCTTGTCGGCGTCGAGCGGATCCGACGGTCGAGCCGGGTCGTCGAGTCCGGCGAGGTCCCGCGACTCTGCCGGGCGCTGGCCGACTCGCTCGGGATGGCGCGTAAAGTCGGCGTCGCCGTCTGCGATCGCATCGCCGCGCCGATCCTGATCGGCGTCATCCGCCCGCTGATCCTCCTGCCGCCCGCCGCGATCGCGGGCTGGAGCGTCGAGCAACTCGAGATGGTCCTGCTCCATGAGCTGGCACACCTGAAGCGACGGGACAACCTCGTCAACCTGTTGCAACGGTTCGTGGAATCGCTGCTGTTCTTCCACCCGGTGGCCTGGTGGCTCTCGGGTTGGGTGCGGCTCGAGCGCGAGCTCTGCTGCGATCGACTGGTCGTGACCCGGACGGGTCGGCCCGAGGCTTATGTCGAGATGCTCGTGGCCCTCTCGGGCACTCATCGAGGACGACATCCCGCCGTGCCCGTGATGGCCATGGCCGATCGCCAGATCATGGCCCGGATCCGTCGGATCCTGAACATGGAGGACCGTTCGATGAAATTGACCATGCCGGAAGGACTCGGCCTGGTGGGAGCGATGTTGGTGGGGCTGACGCTGGTGCTGGGGACACAGGCGGCCCCGCCGAAGTCGGCGGAGAGCTCTCGGGAGTCGTTGCGCCTGTCGTTGCAAAAGGCGGCCAAGGATGCGATGGCGGATACCGGCCCGGATGCCGAGAGACGCGGCATGAAATTGATGGCACTGATTTCGATCGGCGAGGCCCAGGTCGAAATCGGCGAACGCACCACGGCGTTCGAGACGCTCGATCGGGTCTCCGAGGCCTGTGATCGTTTCGATTTCAAGAAGAATGACTGGGGTGACATGGAGATCTTTGGGATCTTGCCCGAAGTCGCGAGGCTCCAGCGCCAAGCGGGCGATCTCGTCGCGGCGCGCAAGTCCCTGGATCGAGCAGTCAGACTCGTAGACTCACTCGCGGGATTCTCCAAGGTCCAGGAGTTATACATGGTCAGGGATGGCCGGGAAGCCCGACGAGAGAACCACGAGGTCGGGCCGCTGGTCTCCTGCGAACTCCTCATGATGATCGCACGGGAGCGGATCGCCCTGGGCGACCGCGAAGCGGCCCGGGTGCTCCTGGATCGCTCCGTCGCGGCGATCCGATCACAAAAGGACATACTCAAGGTCATGGCACTCGCTGGCCTCGGGACGGAACTGTTCAAGGCCGGAGACCCGGCTCAGGGCAGGGCGATCATCGATGAGGCACGCCAGGCGGCCTCCCGGCTCACGGATCCGGAAGTTCGCGAGAGGGCGATGGCCTACATCGCGAGTGCAATGACACGGATGGGAGAATTAGACGGGGCGCTCGAGCTGATGCGGGGACTCGGCACGTACGGCAAGCTATCAGCACTCCGCGAGATCCTCGGATCGCTCGCCGACCAGCATTTCCCGGAAGACTGGTTTGGACCGATCAAGATCACGATCGGTGCCGAGTCGCTCCAGCTCAATGACCGCGCGTCGGCCCGGCGCGAGCTGCCGAGGATCGTCCAGGTGGTGCGAGGTATCCCGGATCCGCTCCTCCAGGCCCGCATCCTCTCGACGATTGCCCACCTGCAAGCCAAGGCGGGCGAGCTCGCCCCGGCCCGACAGACCGCCGACGCGATCCCTGACGTGAGGCGAAAGGACTTTCCCGGTCCCAGCGACGGCTTCTACGACGCGATCAAGCCGGGGACCCTCGCGATCGTCGCCAGGTTGCAGGCCGATGCTGGCGACCGGGCCGCCGCCACCGAGGGGATGAATCGAGCGATAAACCTCGCCAGCGCCGACCGAGGCGCCCGATCAAAGGATCGTCGCCCAGATCGTGATCGCCCGGAATCAACTCGGGTGTGGATACCAGGACGAAGCCCGTCGTCTGATTCGTGAGGCCATCGTGGCGGCCCTCTCGCAGGCCGAGCCGTTGCGGTCGCGCAGCCTGTCCATGCTCGCGGAGCTCCAGGTCAAGGCCGGCGACCTGGCGACCGCGGCCCACACGGTGGAGTCCATCCGGGATTATCCACCATTCGAAAAGGTGAGGGCGTTGCAGAAGTTGGCCGATGGACACGATGCGACCGCAGATACCCCGACGGCGAAGCGGCTGATCCGCCAGGCGCTGGAGTGCGCCGAGGCCAAGGAGCCGAAGGACGCTCAGGCGCACATGGGAAAAACCCGTCGCACGATGGCCACCATCGCCAGCCAGTTCGTCGATTACGAGTACGAGGTCGAGCCGAGGTGGGCCGAGCATCAGAGGCTGGAGCTCTCCGTGCCATTGCGGGTCCGACTCGGCGAGGTGGAGGAAGTCATCCGCAGGGCACGGTCGCTCCCTGTACAGCAGCGCAACTTCCAGTTAACTGCCCTGGTGAGAGAGCTCGGCCAGCACGGCGACGTCGCCGGTGCGCTTCGACTGGCGGAAAGCCTGGAAACGCCCGATCAACGCCTCGAGGCCATCGCGATCGCGGCAACTCTGATCGGTAATCGACGTGCAGCCGAGTAGGCCGATGGAACGAACGAGTTTCAAGTCTTGGGGAGGTCGAGCAGCCGGGTGCCGTCTGCCGATCTCCCATTTCGCATAATCCTTTCCACGCGGCTAGCCGATGAATCTCTAACATCCGGCATTGTCGGTGCGGCCGATACCGTGATCGCGCCGTGGTCACTGTGATGGAGAGGGGTGTGAATGATGGAACGAACCGCCTGGCCGTGGATCCCCGTCCTGGCCTTGCTGATATCCTGGATCGAGCCCGCTCCAATCGCGGCCCAGTCGCCACCCATGCCCTCATCGACGGCCCCGACACCTCGAGTTTCCATGGCGCCGCCGAGCGGCTATCAACCGCCGAGCGGATCGACCCCGGCCGCCTTGCCGGCGCCCAATCGCGTCCAGGGTGCGACCGAACCGACCCCGCCGACCGCCTCGGCCCTCGCGCCGCAGGCGGGCGACCTGTCCTTGAGGTTGCCCCGCGCCACTGGAGCAGACCGACTTCCGATTCCCGATCAACCTGGCGACGGCGTTGCGGCTCTCCGACGCCCGGCCGCTGATCGTCGCCGCGGCGCAGGCCAGCGTCTGGATCGCCGAAGCCCAACTCACGCGGGCCAAGGTCCTCTGGGTCCCCCAGCTCAACATCGGCGGCGATTATCTCCGCCACGACGGCGGCGGACCCGACTTCAACAAGGGCATCATGACCGCACCGAGCGTGAACTTCTTCTACGGCGGTGCGGGCATGACGCAGAACGTCGCCCTGACCGATGCCTTGTTCCAGCCCCTGGTGGCGCGTCAGGTCCTGAGTGCCCGACACTTCGATATCCAGACCGCGAAGAACGACGCGTTGCAGATGACAGCCGAGGCGTATTTCGAGGTGCATCGATTTCGCGGTCGATTCGCCGGCACCCTCTATTGCGTCGAGCGGGGCCACGACCTGATCGAGCGGATTGCGCAATTGAGCCGGGAACTCGTCCCCGTCGTCGAGGTAGATCGGGCGCGCAACCTGGTCGCCGACCTGGAGCAGGAGGCCACGATGGCGCGCCAGGAGTGGCGCGTCAACAGCGCCGATCTGACGCAGGTCCTCCGGCTCGACCCCCGATCGGTGGTCGATCCGATGGAATCCGATCACCTCCAGATCACCCTGCTCGACCCCGCCCGGCAGCTCGACGACCTGATCCCGGTCGCCTTGACCAACCGCCCCGAGCTCGCCTCGAATCAGGCGGTGGTCCAGGCCGTGGCCGCGACGATCCGACGGGAGAGGGGCCGCCTGCTCATGCCCAGTATCCTGATCAACGGCTTCCAGACCCCCTATGAAATGCTGCAAGGCGGCATCTTCGGCCTCGGCTCCAACACCAGCATGAATCAGTGGCAAGGTCGCGACGACCTGAGCTATCAGTTCCTCTATGAGTTCGAAGCCTTCGGCATCGGCAACCTGGCGCGGATCAAGCAGCAGCGCGGCGAGCAGTCGCTGGCCATCATCAATCTATTCAAGATCCAGGACAAGGTGGCGGCGGACGTCACGAGGGCCCAGGCCCGCCTCCAGTCGGCGACGGCGCGGGTCACGCAGGCCGATCGCGCGCTGCGGACGGCCATCATCACCTTCAACGGCAACTTCGAGGGCCTGCGCCAGACCACGCGCTTTGGCGACGTCCTGGTCCTGGTCAACCGGCCGCAGGAGGTGGTCTTCGCGCTCCAGCTCATGAAGGTCGCTTTCAACGAATACTTCGACACGGTCGCCGATTACAACAAGGCGCAATTCGAGTTGTTCCACGCCCTGGGCTATCCCGCCCGCGAGATCAGCTACCTCCGCCCGCCCGGCAACATCGAGCCGGTGGACACCACCCGCCCGAACTACCTGCCCCCGGTGGGCAACGGGCCCCCGCCGGCGTCCCGCTGAGACGCTCGCCTTCATCCTGGCTGGCCCCGTTTCCGGACGCTATCGAGACCTCGCCGCTCGGAGGTCTCGAGGGCGTCGTTCGCCGGAACGGTCCGGATCGATGCTTGACAGAAAACCGGATTCGGGGCATCCCAAGACCCAAGATGGCCAGCTTGAACACTTCTCAAAGCTGCCTCGTGGTTTGTAGAATATGCGAGCCTGTGTCGTGCGGTCTAGCCTTTGGACTACGAGGGATTACCCCTCGCCGAAGCTGCTTCGCCCAAGATGGGGCTCCCCTTGGAGATAGCAGCGACGGCCTGGGTCATGGCATCATCCAAAGATACGCCAGTTCGTTCAACCGCTCCTCGACCAATTTCTCGGCCGCGGTATTTCATCCGGCAGGCCGCATCGAGGTCCTGATCTGCCGATCCGATCTCGGGCTTCCGAAGACGATCGATTGAAGTCTCCCAAGTCGCTCAACATCTCGACAGAGGACACTAACATGAGTCATGCGACAGCTCTCGTTGGTTCCAGTGTGGTGGCGGTGTATCCCGACCACGCTGCGGCCGAACGCGCGATTCAGCTACTCCACCGCTCGGGTTTCGCGATGGGCGATCTCTCGATCGTGGGCCGCGACCTCCAGATGACCGAGGAACCGGTGGGATTCGTCAGTGCCGGCGACTATGCGTCGGCCGGGGCGAAGACCGGGGCGTCGTTCGGCGGGCTGCTCGGCCTGCTCGTCGGCGCGGCCATCCTGGTCCTGCCGGGAGTGGGTCCGATCATCGTCGCCGGCCCGCTCGAGGCGGCCCTACTGGCGGGGATCGAAGGCGCGATCGCCGGGACGGCGCTGGGCAGCCTGGCGGGCGCACTCGTCGGCTGGGGTGTCCCCAAGGAGAGGGCGATCAAATACGAGACACATGTCAAGTCGGGCAAGTTCCTCGTCGTCGTACGCGGAAACCCCGAGATCATCGCCCAGGCCCGCACCTTGATCGATCCCCATGCCTCCGAGCATCTCGATGTCTTCGAGCACCTCGAGCCTGCGATCTCTTGAGCGGGATGACAGGAATACGTGGGTCATAACGATTGTGCGTTCGGCGTCCCGCGGAGAGCTGTCGCTTCGATCCCCATTGGGTCCCGATCGGTCGAAAATCTATGATATAGAAACGAAAAGCGGGGCATGAGCCGCCTCGTCCGGGGACCGGGCTGGCCTCAGGGAGGAAACCCGCCGAGTCCCCGATGCGGATTCGACACGTACTCAGGGAGGGGTTACGCCAATGATTTCACTGGTGCGGGGTGGCGGCATCGTCCGCCGGATGGCGCTCGCCTGGGCCTTGGGAATCTGGATCTCCTCCGGCATATCGGCCATCGCAGGCGACGACGGATCCGAAGTGGTGCCACACGAGATCCACACGCACGACATCGGCCAGCACCCACAGAGCGGTTGGTGCATGGGCACCCTGGGCTATGGGCCGCCCGGTCTCCACTCGGGCTACTACGGCTTTGGCCTGTCGTTCCACAAGGGATACGGCTATGGAGGCTCTGCGCCGGGCGTCGGCGCCGAAGGCGGTTACCCGCATTATGGCGGCCCCGGCTATCCCCACACCTGGCCTTGCCTCAACCGGTTCTGCGGGATCACACCCTTCCCCTATTACGGCGGGCCCGAACTCGGCTATGCCGAGCTGAGCCCCGTCAACAGCTACGGCCCCGGCTATCCGAACGATGGCGGGTTCGCCGGCTTTACCGGGCCGGCTCCCTATCCCGAATCCTACTTCGCCCCGTACACGGCCGCGGCCGCCACGACCGGCTCCGCCAGCGGGTCTCAACCTAACGATCCCTTCCGAAGCACTCGGGATGTCGTCCCCGAGACCCGATTCGTCCCCCCTGGCACGATCGCGCCTCCGCCGACCGATCCCTCCAGATCGGTCCCGATGGCCCCGCCCGGAGGAGTCGGTCCCGATGCCGCCAGGCCCCTCAACCCACCCGCTCCGCCCCCCGGGGCCGGCCCGACGACGTTCCGGCCCACCGGCGTCGATGTCGGTGTGCCTGCCAGGCCCGTCGATGAAGGTGGCAACCTCGGGATGCAGGCCCACCCGGTGGTCCTGGCGGACGGCTCAAGGGGTATGAAGATCAAGAATCTCCTCCCCGAGACCATCGCCGCCAACTCCGGACTTCACACCGGCGACGTCATCCTGTCGATCAACGGCTATCATACGGAACAGTCCGGAAACCTGGCCTGGATCATGGCCAACGCGATGTCCAACAACACCCTCAATCTGAACGTTCTCCAGGCGAAGGATGGCAAGGAGCATACGGTCACCCTCCAGCTCCCATTCCTCCAGTCGCTGAACACCTCCCGGCCGTCCTATCTGCCCGTCGTGGGCAACGGTCCTCCTCCGGCGACCCGATAAAGATCGGGCTCCTCCAGGATGGGGCCTCGGCCGACCGCCCGACTCCACCAAGGGCCGGGCGCGAGCCGACCGTCCCGTGGGTCCCCGGAACGGCCGGATCAAAAGGCATGATCGAACTCCGGTCAGATTGCCGACGTATTAGGATTGGTCGGGTTGGTGTCCTCCATTGCCAGGAAGGAGTTCTTTCATGCATCGACGGCCGACGATCAAATTCCGTCCTGGCCTCGAGCGTCTGGAAAAGAAGGATCTGCCCAGCTCGGGTGGGGTGACGGCGCACGTCGCGACCCTCGGGGCCCGATCGCACGCTGCGGCCCACAGTCCGGCGGATTTCCAGTCATCGCCCGGGGCACCGGTCATCTCGCCCAGGCGAACGTCCTTACCCAAGCGGTTCCTCGGATACCGCATCACCAACCCCACCGGTGGTTACAAGGTCAAACTGTATCCGCCCTTCCAGCAGGTGCTCGCCCAGGGGACGCAACCGGTGCCGGGCAAGGTCTACAACATCATGTACGTTGCCGTGCAGAACGGGACGTCCCAGACGTTCACGTCCAGCAGCGGGTTCAGCGTGAGACTGACGAATCAAACCAGGGCCAGCGCTTATCCGATCCTGACGGGAAGTCAGGAGTGGAAGCCCAATCAATTCCTGGTCTTCTATGTCCTGACCAACAAATATTATCCGGTGAACCAGGTCCGCGGCGGATTCCAGTTCGACCTGGGCGGTGCCTCGACGACGCTCGTGCCGGGCCCGTCCGCGATCTTCCAGCGGATCACTTACAACCCCGCAACCTTCGCCAAGCAGCTCGACTATATCGTGGCCTATGGCCAGGGTGCTCAAAACGGAGTCGGCCCCCCATTCGGCATGCCGGACACGGCGATCAACCGACTCGTCGCCGCCAATACCAACCGGATCGATTACGGCGGACGCTTCTGATCCCGCGCCCTCCGGGGAGAACCGACTCGACGACCCGTCAAGGCCCCTCTCCGGCCTTGTCCGGGTCGTTCGCATTCTGCGCAACTACCGACTCCCCCAGATCGAGAGCGGACTGCATTGGCCCTCCGATTCTTCGCCAATGTCAGAAATCGTACGGATCTAGAATGCGTCATGCTCGTTAGCGGACGCTTATTTCGCATGATCCTCCCTGCCACGATTAGCCGATGAATCCAATGAATCGGATTTGGAGGAGCAGCCGGCGTCGTCATCGTATCAAGGGACCCGTTGGTAAAGAGGGGTTGGATGATGGAACGATTCGACTGGCGCATGCTACTCATCCTGGCCTTGATACTTTGCTGGGTCGGACCCGCGACGTGCGGCGCCCAATCGCCGCCCATACCCTCGCCGACGTTGACACCGTCGAGCCGATCGAACGCGCCGACCGCTTACGTACGCCGGGCGACCATACCGCCGCCCCGGCGCCCCGGAGATCCGAGGGCATCGAAGTCACGAGATGATTCGGTTCGCCGGGTCGCGATCCCGCCGCCGCGTCGCTTCGGACAGTCGGGCGAATCGAACGCGGCCGAGGCGCCGGCATCCGGGGTCGTCCAGCCGGCCCCGACGGGCGGCATGGCCCAGCCACTGCCGGTTCCCGCCACGCCCCGGGCGACCCGGCCGGCGCCCGGCGGCGGTCGGACGCCGAGCGAATCGACCCCCTCAACCGCCGCCCTCGCGCCGATGGCCGGCGAGCTGGCCTTGAGGTTGCCGCCGGCTCCGATGGAGAAGACCGACCTTCGCTACCCGATCAACCTGGCGACGGCCTTGCGGCTCTCCGACGCCCGACCGCTGATCGTCGCCGCGGCGCAGGCCAGCGTCTGGATCGCCGAGGCCCAGCTCACGCGGGCCAAGGTCCTCTGGGTCCCGACCCTGGTCTTCGGTGCCAACTATTCGCGACACGACGGCGGCGGCCCGGACATCAACAAGGGCGTCATGACGGCCTCGAGCGTGAACTATTTCATCGCCGGTGCCGGTGCCACCCAGTTCGTCGCCCTGACCGATGTCATCTTCGAGCCCCTGGTCGCTCGGCAGAACCTGAATTCTCGACACTTCGAGATCCAGTCCGCGAAGAACGACTCGCTGCTCCAGACCGCCAACGCTTACTTCAAGGTGCATCAGTATCGGGGAATGTATGCCGGCGACCTCTACTGCGTCGAACGGGGACATGACCTGATCCAACGCATTGCACAGTTGAGCAAGGAGCTGGTCCCGGTCGTCGAGGTCGACCGGGCGCGGAACCTGGTCACCGACCTCGAGCAACGCGCCACCCTGAAGCGTCAGGAGTGGCGGGTCAACAGCGCCAATCTCACCCAGATCCTCCGGCTCGACCCCCGCTCGGTCGTTGACCCGATGGAGCACGATCACCTCCAGATCACCCTGATGGACCCCGCGACATCCCTGCCCGAGCTGCACAAGATCGCCCTGACCAATCGCCCCGAGATCGCCGCGCAACGGGCGCAGGTCCTGGCGGCGGAGGAGCGGATCCGCCGCGAGAAGGTGCGGCCATTCCTCCCCATCGTCATGATCAACGGCTTCCAGACCCCCGGCATGCTGATCCAGGCCGGGATCTTCGGCCTCGGCCCCAACAGCAGCCTCAACAACTTCATCGGGCGGGCCGACGAGAGCTTCCAGCTAATCTGGCAGTTCGACGCCTTCGGCGTGGGGAACCTCGCCCGGGTCAAGCAGCAGCGCGGCGAGCAGTCCAAGGAGATCGTCGATCTCTTCCGGACCCAGGACATGGTGGCGAAGGAGGTGACCGCCGCCCAGGCTCGCCTCCAGTCGGCGACGGCCCGCGTCATGCAGGCCGATCGCGCCGTCCGAACGGCCATCATCACCTTCAACGGCAATTTCGAGGGCCTCCGTCAGACCACGCGCCTCGGCGAGGACATCCTGGTCCTGGTCAACCGGCCGCAGGAAGCGGTCTACGCCCTCGAGCTGATGCAGTTGGCCTTCAACGAGTATTTCACCACGGTGGCCGAGTACAACATGGCGCAGTTCGAGCTGTTCCACGCGCTGGGTTACCCCGCCCGCGAGATCTCCGTCCTCCATCCGCCCGGCAACATCGAGCCCGTGGACACGGAACGGCCCGCCTACTTGCCGCGAGTGGGCAATGGGCCTCCTCCGGCGAGCTATTGAGCCGATCTCTCGAGGGTGGGCTCGCCTCCCGGGTCGTACGCGGCCTTGAGCGAGGCGCCCAGCCAACGGGGAGTTGTCGGACGCTATCGTCAACCACACGTCCCGAACGACCGGAATGCCCCCTGCCCGGAACGCGGCGGCACCATCGGGAACGCCGAACGCCCGGGCCATCGACGGCCACAACAGCCCGAAGACGACCACGTTCGACGATCGCGCCGGCGATCCGATTGCGCTCGACGAGGCGGAGCGAATCGTGACTCGATCAAAACTCTCGCATCTTCTTCCTGAAACCTTCCGCATCCGCACCGAACAACCTCAACTCAACAAATGCATCCGAGATTCGAGCATTGAAAAATACAATCACCGAATCGTCCTTGGATTCGATGTACGCGATATTTTTCAGGCTGATACAGTACTTATTGAGCTTCACAAAATGTCTTGCGTATCGTTTCTCGTCTTCGAAATAGGATCTTGCGTTTATGATATCTTTTGCGTCTCTGAACCTCAGAGCATCTTCTCCTCTCGCGGATGAGCATGCAAAGAAGATGTCAAACACTCCGTCCCCATCGCTTGTATAAGCAATGTTGTTGATGTTTACAAATTTGTCCTTCCCCAGCAATTCGAAAGTTGCCTCGCCCGTGTCCAACTCCGGTCTCGAAGTCTCACTCTTGGGCTGGGCCACGGCCGCGGCAAGGCCCGCCGACACCACGGCGAGAAGGAGCAGGCCCGAGACGAACCACGATGTCTTTCGCGTGCGCGAGTTCATGGGATCTACCTCAAGGATTCGAGGAAACTTGCCGACAACGCCGTAGCCCGATTCCGAATGATCGAATCAGGGGACTGGAAAACGGAGGGGGCGTCATCTCCCCCCGGCGAGGTTCATGTCGGTGGACTGGAGACCCGCTTCGGACCATCGGCCCGAGAGGGTCTGGCGATGCCGCCGCTTCGAGACGTTCCGGCGGGCTCCGACTATTTGCCCCCGAGCTGCTTGATCGAACCGTTCGATACCTTGACGGGCACCGGCGCGGGCGGTTGATCCGTCGGATGGCCGGAGCTGGGGGAACGGGCCTCGGCGTGTCCATTCGCGGAACTGGCGACGTTCGTCTCGCCGGTTGACGAGGCGATCGACACGGGGCCGCCTTCGGCGAGGACGGACAGGTCGCCCAGGATCACCTGCTCGGTCCCGTCCATCGGCACCCAGGATCCCTCGCCGCCGGCCGTCGTCGCGGTCTGTCGATTGGTGACCTCGATCATCTGCACGTCCTTGAGCGGATCGCGAGGTGGGTCGCCCATGACTCCCGTCTGCACCTCGAACCGCTTCGCATGGCCGTCCTCATACATCCAGAGGAAGGTCTTCTCGCCGACGCGCATCAGCGATGCCAGCGGCAGCGCCCGCACTCCCGGCCGGTCGATGATCACCTTGGCATAGGCGTACATCCCGGGCAGGAGCTGGCTGCCGGGGTTGGGCAGGTCGATCTCGGCGCGGAGCGTCCGGCTGTTAACGTTCAGCGCCCATGAGGTACGCGTGACCTTGGCCGGGATCGGCTGGTCGCGGAACGCCTTGACCAGCACGCTGGCCTTGGAGCCGATCTGCACGTAGTTGGCATCCTGCTCGGGGATGTCGACGAAGATCCGGACGATGTCGGTGCGGTTGACCACGTAGATCGGCGCGGCACCTCCGCTTGGCGAGAGGTTGGGTGAGTTCATATCGGCCGAGGGATCGCCGGAGGTGGGCAGCACGAAATCGAAGGTGTTGGCGTTGCGGGCCACGATCACGCCATCATACGGCGCGGGGAGCGTCAAGTAGCCCACCCAGGCCTTCATCCGCTTCTCCTCGCTCTCGGCGACCTTCAGGTCGGCCTCGGCGACCCGGACGTCGACCTGGGTCCTGGAGAGAGAGGCGCCTTCGACAGCAGCTCGGCCTCGGCCTTCATGACGGTCGCCTTGGCCGCGTCCGCAGAAGCCAGGCTCGCTTTCGAGCGATTGGTGGACTGGAGGAGATCCTGGGGATTGACCACGCCGATCTTGACTTCCTCCGTGAGTCGCTTGACTTCCGAGTCCCACCGGTCGACCTCGGCCCGGTAGCCGGCGAGTTCCGCCTTCGCCTCCTCGAGGCGTGCCTCGGCCGCCTGGACGTCGGCCCTGGCCACCACCACCACCTCCTTGGCCAGCATGATGCGCTCCTGGTCGAGGACGACGGTCGCCATCTTCGTACCATGGTCTTCGACCAACTCGGGTACGAACAGCGTGGCGAGCATCTGGCCCTTCTTGACCTTGTCGCCGATATCGACCTTCCACTCCTGGATATAGGCATTCATCTTCGGATAGACCGACGAACGCTCGTAGCTCTCGACGAAGCTGGGCTGGCCGACCGTCCGGACGAGGTTCCGGACCTCCGGGTGGACCAGGCGTACAGTCGGGGGTTCGCCGACGCTGGTGTAGTGATTCTCCTCCTCGTGGTGGCATCCCGGCGCCGTCAGGGCGGCAAGGAGACCGAACAGGAGCCAGGACACCGGCCGACGGACCTGGGCCGGTCGATGAGGAATGGCGGAAAAGCGGACGCGGCGCATGACAGAGCTCCCGTCGAATAGACGCAATGCCGGGCGTGCCGTGTCGGGAAGTCGTGGATCGCCCGGCGACAGGCGTCTGATTCGCTCCACGTCACAACCCCCGTGAGACCGTTGACTGGAAAGAAGGACCATCAATCTTGCGGAATTCGAAACATCGAGGCCGAGGACGTTTACCGTCGCGTCACACCAGGTTCGATCACAACGCCTCCGGTTCGTACACGTCATGCTCGGAATCATGGTGGGCGAGCAAGGTCCGTGCGCGGCCGACGACCTCCGGGGCGCCGCGGACGACGACGATGAACTTGCCCCCCTCGATCTGGGTCTCGTACTTGATCGCCCGTTCCTTCGGGACCCCCCAGCCGACGAGCGCGCCCGCCAGGCTGCCCAGCGCCGTCCCGGCGATCGCCCCCTCGATCCCCGCCAGGACCGACGCCGCCAGCGGGCCGGCGACCACGACCGGACCCACCACCGGCAGGACCAGGAACGCCGAGCCGACGAGCAGCCCGAGCAGGCCGCCGAACGACGCGCCGGTCTTGGCCCCGGCCGCGGCATAGTCGCTGGAGCTGACGAATCCGACCGGCTCCTCGGTCGTCTGGAAGTTGCGGCCGATGATCGAGAGGTCGCCCATCGGGAACCCCGCCTCGTGGAGTTGCCGGACCGCGGCCTCGGCCGCGGCGTGGTCGGGATAAACCGCCACGATGCTCGAGCCGACTTCTGTTTGTAACTGACTCATGGGAGCTTCCTCCGTCGCGGCCTTCTCGGTTCGATGGAACGTCAACGCGTCATGTTGCAACTGGGAGGCGGCCCACGCCCGCGAGAGCATCGGCCGACGGCCTCCCGCGGATCCCCCTTTCGCGACCGGGGGATCCGCGTGCCCGATCCGATCGTCAATCGCGATAGACTTCATTTTCTCGCTTGCCTGCGGGGGCATTCGACGCCTCGACCGGTCCGGATGCCGGCGGCGGATTCGCCGGGCGACCCTTGGTCGAGGGATCGGAGGCGGTGGGGGTCGCGGTGGAGCTAGCGAGGGTCGTCCCGCCGGCGACCGGGGCGACTTGCACCGGCACGCCGTCGGCGAGGAGCGTCAGGTCGCCGACGATCACTTGCTCGGTCCCGTCGATGGGCACCCAGGGCTCGGCCCCGTCGGCCACCTCGAGGTTCTGACGATCGGTGACCTCGATCCACTCGCCGTCGCTGACGCCCGTCTGCACCTCGGTCCGCACCGCATGCCCCTTGTCGATGGTCCAGCAATAGGCCTTCTCGCCGCTGTAGGTCATCGACGCCAGCGGCAGCGCCCGCACGCCGGGCCGTTCGATGATCACCTTGGCGTAGGCGTACATCCCGGGCAGGAGCTGGCTGCCGGGGTTGGGCAGGTCGATCTCCGCGCGGAGCGTCCGGCTCTTCGCGTTCAGCGCCCATGCCGTACGCGTGACCTTGGCCGGGATCGGCGTGTCGCGATACGCCTTGGCCAGCACGGTGGCCTTGCTGCCGATGTGGACGAAGTTGGCGTCCTGCTCGGGGACGTTGACGAAGATCCGGACGATGTCGGTGCGGTCCACCACGTAGATCGGCGCGGCGCCCCCGCTGGAGATGTTGGAGGCCCGGTTGTTGGCCGACGGGTCGCCGGTATTGGGCAGGACGAAGTCGAACGTGTTGGCGTTGCGCGCCGTGATCACGCCAGGAAACGGCGCGGTGAGCGTGAGGTAGCCCACCCACGCCTTGAGCCGCCGGGCCTCGCTCTCGGCGACCTTCAGGTCGGCCTCGGCGACCCGGACGTTGACCTCGGCCTTGGAGAGCGAGGACCGCTTGGAGAGCAGCTCGGCCTCCGCCCGCTTGATGGTCGCCTTCGCCTTGTCGCGCTCCGCTCGGCTCGACTTGAGCTGGTAGGAGGACTCGACGAAGACCTGCTTGTCCACCACGCTACCGGTCATCTTGAGCCGTTTGACCTCCGAATCCCAGCGGTCGACCTCGGCCTGGTACTTGTCGAGCATGGCGTGGGCCTCCTGGAGGCGCGCCGTGGCCGCCTGGACGTCGGCCTTGGCCACATTCACCACCTCCTGCGCCAGCGCGATCCGCTCCCGGTCGAGGACGATGCTCGCCTCCTTCGTCTCGTGGTCTTCGACGAGCTCGGGTACGAAGAGGGTGGCGAGCACGTCGCCCTTCTTCACCTTGTCGCCGATGTCGACGTTCCACTTCTCGATGTAGGCCGACGGCTTGGGATAGATCGCGGTCCGTTCGAAGCTCTCGATGAAGCTGGGCTGGCCGACGACCCGGACGATGTTCCGGACCTGCGGCTGGATCACCTGGACGGTCGGGGGCTTCTCGTCGTTCTTGAAGACGATCTTGTCCTGGTGGCCGCAGCCGGGCACCGCCAGGGCGGCGAGGAAGCCGAACAAGAGCCAGCCGGAAATGGCGTGACGATCCCGATTCGAGGGCCCAAAGGCGCGGCGCATGAAACAACTCCAGGTAAAGGGGCGGCGCCGGCCGGCGGCCGCCCTCGTGGTCTTTCCAGGTCCGAAGTCCATCCGGCTTCTCCAGGTCAGGGGATTCATTCGGCCGCCTCCCATCCGGCACCCGGCGCGGGGCCGGCATCCGGGTTCGAGCCGTTCTCGTCGGTGATCGGGTGCGGCGGCTCGGGCAGGTGGGCCACCCCGTGCGGCTTGGCCGCGCCGTGGTCGGCCGAATGTCCGGACTGGCCAGGGTCGGCGTAGACGTTGGGGTCGTAGTGCGAGCTCTCGGGGTCATCGGGGTAGATCGACGGCGAGATCGCCACCTTCTTGCCGATCACGACCGCGAAGATCGAAGGGACGACCAGCAGCGTCGCGAACGTGGACATCACCAGCCCGCCGATGACCGCCAGGCCCAGCGGCGCCTGCATCTGGCTCCCTCGCTCCAGCGCCAGGGCCATCGGCACCATGCCCACAGTCATCGCACAGGCGGTCATGAGGATCGGCCGCAACCGCTCGCTGGCCCCCAGGATCGCCGCCGCGGCCGCGGCCATCCCCTTCTTCCAGTGCTCCTCGATGAACGTCACCAGCATGACCGAGTTCGACACCGAGACGCCCAGGCACATGATCGAGCCCATGAACGACTCGATGTTCAGCGAGGTGTTGGTGGAGAACAGGATCGTCGCGATGCCCGCGAGCACCCCCGGCACGGCGCCGACGGAGATCAACGCCAGTCGAGGCGACTGGAAATAGGCGGTGAGGAGCACGAAGATCACGAACACGGCGACGCCCAGCCCGATGCCCAGCGACTGGAACATCTCGAGCATCGGCGGCAATTGGCCCATGGTCTCCACGCGCACTCCGCGGGGCGGGTCGCCCGCGGCCTGGATCGCCTGGGCGACCTGGCGCGAGGCCCGGCCCATGTCCTCGCCCTCGACGTTCGCGGTCAGGGTCAGGTAGCGCTGCGACATGTCGCGATCGATCTCGCCCGGTCGCAGTCCCCTGCGGACCGTCGCCACGTCGCGGATCATCAGGTTGACCAGCGGGTTGACCGACTCGATCGGCAGGGTCTCGATGTCTTCCGGCTTCTCCATCCGCAAGGCCGGGACCTGGAGCTGGACCAGGTAGTCGAAGCCGGTCTTGATGTCGATCCAGTAGTTGAGGTTGGCGAACCGGGTGGAGGCGGTGGCCATGACCACCGCATGGGCCACGTCCTCGACGGTGGCACCGCTCAATCCCGCCTTCTCGCGGTCGATATTGAGCTCGACGGTCGGATAGTCGAGCGTCTGGACGAACTGGACGTCGCGGAGGAACGGGATCTTCTTCATCCCCGCGGCGATCTTCTCGGCGTGTTGCCGCACCATCTTGAGCTCGGTGCCGACGATCCGGACCGCGATCGGCGTCGAGGAGCCGAAGCTCATCACCGAGCTGACGATATCGCCCGGCTCGAACCCGAACGTCGCCTGGCCGGCCTGCGCGCTGCGCCTCGGCCGCCGACAGGCCACCCTGTTCGAGCCGCTTGGCCAGCCAGGGGATCACCCGCTCGGGCAGGACTTTGCGGAGCGTCTCGCGGAACTTGGCCAGCTTGATCCCGCTGGTCTCGGTCAGCGCGACCCGCAACTGGCCGTCATCCGGCCCCCGCATGAACAGCACCATGTTGTCGATGCCGAAGTTCGGGGCCACCTGGCCGACGTAGCCCATCGAGATCATGATGTTCTTCGCGCCGGCCTCGCGCTCGATCTCCTCGAGGCACTTCACGGCCATCTGCCGCGTCAGCTCATAGTTGGAGCCCGGCGGCGACCGAAACCGCAGGACGAATTGCCCCGAGTCGATCTGCGGGAACAGCTCGGTGCCGACTTGCAGCCCCAGGACCCAGAGGAGCAGGCCGCACGCCCCCAGATAGATCGGCACGGTCAGCCATCGCAGCCGGACGAACCAGTGCACCATCCCGCCATAGACCTTGAGCATCCGGTCGAACAGGCCCGGCTTGCCCTCCTCGCCATGCCCGTGGCCCATGTGCTTGAGCAGGGCCACGCACAGGATCGGCACGAACGTGCTCGACAGCAGATAGGACGAGATCATGGCGAAGCCGACACCGAGGGTCAGCGGCATGAACAGCGACCGGAGCGGATCGCCCATGATGAAAGCCGGTATGAACACCGACAGGATGCACAACAACGCCAGGAGCCGCGGCACCGCCGTGGCGTTGCTCGCGTGCAGCACCGCCGTCGCGACGTTCTGCGTGTGGCCCATCTGCACGTGGACGTTCTCGATGGTCACCGTCGCCTCGTCCACGAGGATGCCGATGGCCAGCGCCATGCCGCCCAGCGACATGATGTTGATCGTGTTGCCGGTGATCCACAGCCCGAAGAGCGAGCCCAGCAGGGCCAGCGGGATGTTCGACACCACGACGATCACGCTCCGAATGTCGCCGAGGAACAGCAGGATCATCAGGCCCGTCAGGCCGGCGCCGATCATGCCCTCGGTCGCCACGCTCTCGACCGCCGCCACCACCGTCGGCGACTCGTCGAACTCGAAGTTGACCGAGACGTCCTTGGGAACGGCGTCGCGGAACGTCTGCATCGCCTTGTGGACGTCGGACACGACCGTCAATGTCGAGCCGGTGTCCTTCTTGATGATCGGCAGGTAGACCGACTTCTTGCCGTTGACCAGCGCGTAGCCGTAGGTGATGTCCACGTCGTCCTGGATCGTCGCGATGTCGCGGAGATAGACGTTCTTCTCCAGCTTGAGCGGGATGTTGCCCAGCTCCTTCGGGTTGACGACCGTGGCGTTGTTCGCGACGCCCGGCATCGAATCCTTGATGTACAGGTTCCCCGCCGGGATGATCGTGTTGCCCTTCGCCAGAGCCTGGATGACCTCCTGCGGCGTCAGGTTGTAGTCGAGGAGCTTGTGCGGGTCGACGTTGATGACGATCGACCGCATGTTCGGCCCGAACGGCGAGATTGCGACGGTGCCGGGCACGAATTTCTGCACCAGCGGCCGGATGACGTTCTGCGCGTAATCGCCCATGGCGCCCAGCGAGGTCTCCTTGCTCTCGAAGACCAGGTAGCCGACGGGCACGCTGCCCGCGTCCATGCGCATGATCATGGGCGGCAACGTGCCCTTGGGCATCCACGACATGGCCCGGTCGGACATGGCCACCACCTGGGCCATCGCCTGGCCCATGTCGGTCCCGGGGAAGAACGCCAGCTCCGTCAGGGCGACCTGCTGGATGTTCCGCGTGTTGATATCCTGGATGCCGTCCACGTACTGGAAATACAGCTCGAGCTGGTTGACGATGAATCCCTCCATCTGGTCGGGACTCATGCCGATATAGTCGAGGAAGACGTAGATCTTCGGCACGTTCAGCGACGGGAAGATGTCCACCCGCATGCGGGTGTAAGCCAGCGCCCCGCCGCTGATCAGGGCGACGACCATCATCATGGTCGTCACCGGGCGCCGCATCGCAATCACGGTCGGATTCATTGGCCTGGACTCCCAGCCGATTCCTGATAGACCCGATCTCGCCGACTCAAATGTAGAGCGCGGGTCCTGTGGTCTTGATTCGCTACTCGATCTGCGAAACCGTTTCCCGATGTGATTGTTGAGCTCGCCACCCGGCGACCCCCGGATCTGTTCCGACGTGTGAACATAATCTCAGTGACGTGGCGTGGCTCCACGATCCAAGCGGGAGTAACCCTCTGGGGAGGGAAGTCATAATCGATGAATTCGGGATTCGTCACGCATCAAGGCGACGAAGCGGGTGTGATGATCGAGAATGCCTAGGCTTTCGGCATGATCCGTCCAGGAGGAGTCCATAGACCGCTCCCTATCGCCGACGAACCGCCCCGGGGTCGAAAACGTCGGCATCACCCGCCAAGGGTAACGCGCGAGGTCACGCTCCGACGGTATCGGATGCTGATCGCCAGCTCTCACCGCCACGATCGGTTCAATCAGTCATGGCGTTCGAGTACGCAATCGGAGTGCCAGCAGGCAAGAACCGCAACGGATCGAAGACGGAATCCGCCTGAATCCTCGAGTGAGCAGGCATCCGTAGATGCGATACCGGCGCAGGCTCAACAACGGAGTGGGTGCGTCCCGCGGTGTTCAACCAGAGTGACGATGTGCCAGTCCGGCTTGAATGAAGGGACGGAAGGTCGATCGAGGGACAAGGAAGTGGAACAAACCGTCCGGTTCAGTTTCTCGTCATTCTCTGAAGGAAGGGCCTTGGCCCTCACCAGATGAGAACCGACCGATTTCACGGAGAGGGGGGAGCAATGGTTTGTGGTAATTCCGAATTGGGGCCGACTGCTATCGGGAGATGAGCCGCCGACCGACCAGGATGGCCAGATCGACAGATTCACCACCGCCACCAGGAGTGCCAGTGTGGGGGTGAGCCGACTACCGAGGTTGGGCACGCTCTTGCAGGTCATAGCCCCTCGAATTCTCGCATCTCAAGAGAGATCCACAAGAGAAGTGTAATGCGTTGGCGACGGGTTGTCAAGTGCGACTTAAGTTGTTTCGGGTGGTCTCGATCCGACGCCGCGACTCGCGAGGTCGTCGGATCCTCCCGTTCACCGCGCCTTGCCTCCCGAGTCTGCGCTTAGGAACGGGCCGGGAATAACTTCCCGAATTTGCCTCTCTTGGTTGGAGTTCCGCCTTCAGGCGGTCTTCGATTCCAAACTCAGGACCGCCTGAAGGCGGAACTCCAACCAGGAATCGATGTGGGAGCGAATTCCATGAAGTTATTCCCAGCCTGGTCCTTAGTCTCCAATGGCCTGTCGCGGCCGCTCGGACAGCGCGCCGGCGACGGCCTCGGAGAGATATCGCTCGAGGGGTGGCCGTCGGAGGTGGTCGCCGGTGGCCTGCTGGAACGCGTGGGCGACGGCCAGTAACGTCGACTCGTCGAACAGCCGGCCGGTCAAGGTGATGTAGCCCGGCCGGGCGCGGCCGTTGACGTCGCGGAAGCCCATGGGGAAGACGACGGTCGGATGGCCGGTGAGGTTGGTGATCGAGAGGTCCTGCCCGGTGCCGACGTAGAGGTCCACCTTCGCCATCCGCTCGGCCATGGCCGCCATCAGCTTGGTCCGCACGCGGGCGGCCCGCAGGTACTCGACGGCCGGCACGAACTGCCCGCGGCGGAACGTCGCCGGCCACGAGTTGAGCCCCTCGGTGATGTGCTTGCGCGTCAACTCGTCGAAGACGGCGGCGGCCTCGGTCCCGAGCATCAGCGTGACGGCATCCACGGGGAGCTCCTCGGGGAGCGTCATCGGCACCAGCTCGAATCCCAGCTCGCGGAGGACTTTCAGGTCCTCCCGCTCGTCGGCGGGGCGGCTTCGCTGCTCGATGTAGCCGACCTTCAGGGAGCCGAGGTCGGCCCTGGGCGGCCAGTCGAAGGGCTGATCGACGGCGGCCATGTCGAGGCCGTCGGCGCCGTGGATGGCGTCGAACACCAGCGCGCAATCCTCGACCGAGCGCGTGATCGGCCCGAGCTTGTCCATCGACCAGGAGAGGGTCATGCAGCCGTGCCGGCTGACGCGCCCGAAGGTCGGCCGCAGCCCCGAGGCGCCGCAGGCGCGGCAGGGCGAGACGATGCTGCCGAGCGTCTCGCTGCCGATGGCGAAGCCGACGAGCCCAGCGGCCGCCGCCGAGGCCGAGCCGGCCGACGATCCGCTCGAGCCGGCCCGGGGATCCCACGGGCTGCGGGTCTGCGTGCCGAACCATCGGTCGCCCATCGCCAGCGCGCCCAGCGACAGCTTGGCCAGCAGGACGGCGCCGGCCTCTTCCAGCCGAGCGGCCACGCTGGCCGTCACGTCGATCACGCGGTCCTTGAAGGGCGTCGCGCCCCAGGTCGTCGGATATCCCGGATAGGCGATCAGGTCCTTGGCACCCCAGGGGATCCCGTGGAGCGGGCCCCGATACTTGCCCGCGGCGATCTCGCGGTCGGCCTGGGCCGCCTGTTTCAACGCCAGCTCCTCGGTCAACGTCACGACGCACTTCAACAGCGGGTCGAACCGCTTGAGGCGTCCGAGATAGAGCCGCGTCAGCTCGGTCGAACTGACCTGTCGACTCCGCACCAGTGCCGAGAGCTCGGTCACGGTCAGGAAGGCGAGTTCTTCGTCCGCACCCGGCCGCCTGGGCGTGGGGCCAGCGATGGGCGTCGCGCGGTTCCGCTGGATCGACGCGGCAGGGCGAGGCGGCGTGGGGAAGAAGGTCAGGGCCGGTGCGACGTCGTAGCCGACGTTGACCGCGCGTAGCTCGGCGAACGATCGGAGGCTCTGATCGATCGATCGGGCGATGCTGGCCCGTTCCTCGTCGTTGAAATCGACCCCGGCGATCCATTCCGCCTGCTTGACCATCTCCGGCGTGACCCGTCCGGCCTGCGCCGCTTGTGCCGCCATCGCACGACGGAAGGTCACGCTGCCGATGCCCAGACCTGCCAGGCCCTTCAGGATCGCCCGCCGACGCACTTCGACCGGTCGGTCCGTCGCCGAATGATCCGCGTCCGACGAATCCCCATCCCCGTCGATCCCGGTGTCGATCATCGTGTTCGAAATCCTCGTGTCGTTGGCGCGTCTCCCGGAGCCATTGTCTCCACGATGGGGTTTGCGCTCAAGCAATCGGAATGAATTCCGGGCTCAAGCGACGAAATTCGATAAAGTGCCCCAATGTAGGGCGGTCGAAACCCGCCGTAACCTCTGGCCAGATCGCAGGTTGCACCCACTCCGCCGGTACGCGTGCATCGGGCGATGCTGAATTCGACCCATGAGCCGCCCCTTTTTCGCTGATACGACGTATTTAGGGGTGGTGTCTCGCAGCACACGCCACTCGGGCTGGGAGCCACCCGCTTCCGAGAACAACCGAGGACAACAGGACACCGAGTGAGGAGACCATGACCATGAAGGCGATCGGTCGATCGATGATGCTGGCCGGAGTGATGGCCGCCGGGACGCTGGGCCTGGGGGCCACGCCGGCGCGTGCCCAAGGGTACGGTTTCGGGTTCAGCAGCCCGGCGGCGTCATTCGGGTTCAGCGGCGGCTACGGCGGCGGATATTATGGTGGCTATGGCGGCTATGGGGCCTATCCGTACGTGGGAGGGCCGGTCGTCGTGCCCGGAGCCGTCGTGGTGCCCAGGACGGTCGTCGTCCCCGCGCCGGTCGTGGTGCCCCGGGGCGGTTACTACGGCGGATATTATGGCGGCCGCGGTTATTACCGTGGTGGGCCGTATCGCGGGTATCCGCATCATTACCGATATTGATCGGCGAGCCCAAGTGGCTGAAGCCAGGACTCCAACTCGGTCGTCCCACGATCGCGTTGGAGTCTCCGCTCCCGAGCACGTCCGGTACGGGCGGAGCCTCTCCCTGCCAGAATCCATCTCCTGGGTCGTGTCCTCGCCGCCGCGGCCGGGTACGATGGGCGTCCGAGGAGATCGATCCGCCCGGTCACATGGCAGTGGAGAGAGGCCCTGGTTCATGAAGCGACTTCGAGTGACCTCCCGTTTCCCGGCGCCGTTTGCCGCCGCCTTCATCCTGACCATGATCGTCATGTCGAGCCCGAATCATGCCGCGGAGCCGACGCCAGCCCTCACCAAGGAGCGGGCGTCCGCGTTCGCCCGCCTGGCACTCAAGGGGTTGAGCAGGGAGTATCCGAACAAGCTCGACCATGTGATGGGCGGGTCGGACGATGTGAAGGGCCCGAAGGCCCTCCACCCGGCGTTCTTCGGGTGCTACGACTGGCACTCGTCGGTGCATGGACACTGGATGCTCGTCCGGTTGATCCGCCTATTCCCGGACCTCCCGGAAGCGAAGGAGATCCGGGCCGTCCTGGGGGAGCACCTGACGGCCGAGAACCTCAAGGCCGAGGCGGATTACTTCGCCCGCAAGGAGAGCAAATCGTTCGAGCGGACGTACGGCTGGGCCTGGCTCCTCAAGCTGGCCGAGGAGCTGTACGGCTGGAACGACCCGGAGGCAAAGGCCTGGGCGAAGAACATCCGGCAGCTGGCGGACGTGATCGTGGCCCGGCACCTCGATTTCTTCCCGAAGCAGACCTATCCGATCCGGACCGGCGTCCATCCGAATACCGCGTTCGGGCTCGCGTTCGCCCATGACTATGCCCGGGCCGTCGGAGATAGCCAGTTGAGAGGGCTCGTCGAGGAGCGGGCGCGGGCCTACTTCGTCGCCGATGTCGACGCCCCGGCGCACTGGGAGCCGAGCGGGGCGGACTTCTTCTCGCCCAGCCTGACCGAGGCGGACTTGATGCGTCGCGTGCTGCCCTCGGGCGAGTTCCGGGCCTGGTTCGGCCGCTTCCTGCCGGGAGCCGCCCGAGGCGAGCCGAAGGCGCTGCTCAACCCCGCCACCGTGACCGACCGGACCGATCCCCAGCTCGTCCACCTGGACGGATTGAACCTGAGCCGCGCATGGTGTATGGGCCGGATCGCCGCCGCACTCCCGGCCGACGACCCGGCCCGGGCCGTCCTGGTCGCGTCCGCCGCCCGACACGCCGAGTCGGCCCTCGAGCACGTGGCCAGCGGCGACTACGCGGGCGAACACTGGCTGGCCTCGTTCGCGGTTTATCTGCTCTCGTCCCCGTCTGTCCCCTCAAATCAGTGACCAATGACCAGTGACCAATGACTAATGACAAATTCACAGTAGGCTTGATCCAGATGCGATGCTCGGTCGACCCGGAGGACAATCTGGGCCGGGGCTGTGCGATGTTGCGCACGGCGGCCGAGCGGGGCGCGCAGGTCGCCTGTCTGCCCGAGCTGTTCCGCACCCAGTATTTCTGTCAGGTCGAGGATTCCGCGCGGTTCGACCTGGCCGAGCCGATCCCCGGCCCGACGACCGACGCCCTGGCCCGGGTCGCGCGAGAGACCGGCATGGTCGTTGTCGGCTCGCTCTTCGAACGGCGAACGCCCGGGATCTATCACAACACCGCGATCGTCCTCGATGCCGATGGCACGCTCCGCGGCCGATATCGCAAGATGCACATCCCGGACGACCCCCTCTACTACGAGAAATACTACTTCACCCCCGGCGACCTGGGTTTCCAGGCGTTCGAGACGGCCCACGCCCGCGTCGGCACGCTCGTCTGCTGGGACCAGTGGTATCCCGAGGCGGCCCGGCTGACCGCGTTGCGCGGTGCGAACATCCTCTTCTATCCCACGGCGATCGGCTGGCATCCGGCCGAGAAGGACGAGTTCGGCGCCTCGCAGTCGAGTGCCTGGGAGACGATCCAGCGTTCGCATGCGATCGCCAACGGCGTCTACGTCGCGGCGGTCAACCGGGTCGGGCACGAAGGATCGTCAGACGGCGGCCTGGAGTTCTGGGGCGGATCGTTCCTGGCCGACCCCTTCGGACGCGTCCTCGCCCGCGCCGGGGCCGCCGACGAGGAGATCCTCATCGCCACCTGCGACCCCAGGCTCCAGGAAGAGACCCGCCGCAACTGGCCTTTCCTCCGCGATCGTCGCATCGACGCCTATGCACCGATCACGCAGCGGTTCCTCGACGGCTGAGCCTGGCGAATCCGTGTGCGATCATCGGGCCACCCCCGCCATAGAATCCCGGCGCGGGTTGCTGGTGATCGGTTCGAGCCCGAATTATGAAGATGGGCCCTTGACCAGTCCTTGTAAGTGAGTATAAACTTACCACGAGTGAGAGGAAGGGAAAACGCTCTATGAAATCCTGCATGAAGCTTTCCAGCGAGGAGCGTCGCGAGGCGATCATCCGAGCGGTCCGGAGGGTCTTCGCGGAGAAGGGGTTTCATGGGACGACCACGCGGGCACTCGCCGAGGCGGCGGGCGTCTCGGAAGCCCTCTTATTCAAGCACTTCCCCAACAAGGAAGAGCTGTACCTGGCGATGCAACGATTCTGCTCCAGCGAGCAGGATCCGGAGAAGCTGGAACGCGTCAACGCCCTGGAACCATCGACTTCGACCCTCGTTTTGATCGTCCACCTGATGGTATCGAATACGGTCGGCGGCAAGTGCACCGGCCATGAGGAGGCGCTCCTCCATCATCGCCTGATGATGCGAAGCCTGATGGAAGACGGGGAATTTGCGCGCCTGTTCTTCCAGAGGAGCCTCGCCGGCTGGATGCGCAAGGTCGAAGAATGCCTCGAGGCGTCGGTCATAGCGGGCGAGGCATCTTACAGTCCGGTACTCCCCAGGCTCGGAGCCATCTTTGCCAGACACCTGGCGAAAATCATCATGCTGTCGCTCATCCCGGCCACGCCGATCGTTGACTACGAAGTGCCTCGCGACATGCTCATCGAGCAGGCCGTCTGGTTTTCGCTCCGCGGCCTGGGCGTGCGGGATGAAGCGATCCTGCGATACTACAACCCCGAAGCCCTCGCGATCCTGACGGGATAGATTTCAGGGTCGGCCGCATCGTGCCAATCACGCGACTTCGGCCGGGTCGCCCGAGCGAAAAATCCTCGACGCGGACATTTTTCCGAATATTTGGTAAGTAAGCACGAACTCACACCGGGAGAATCATCAATGAGCCAGCAGAGTCGGAATTCGAATGGTCGAGGGGAGCTTCTCCTCTCACGAATCGTGATGGTCGGGACGTTGGCGGTCGTGGTGCCCTGGGGCGCCTTGTCGGGTGGCGTATCCTTTGAGGCATGGCTGCTCCCGGGGCTCCTCGCCCTGGCAGTGGTGGCGGGCGTCGTGGGTTTCGGTCGCGTCCGGACCCGGGCGCGGTGGCGAGCGGCCTGGGATGCGTATGCGGCACAGGACCGGTCACGAAGACCGATCAGGCCGTATCAAGAAGAGAGAATGCTCTCGATGGCCGGCAGCCGCTGAAGTCGCGCACGACGGAGTCCGGAATAATCCCAGTCCACCGACGACGCTTTGATGTTGTAGGGTCTTCGGTGTCGGGCGCGATTTGCGGATCGTCTACTGATGAAGTCATCGTTCGGGACAGCCGGGACAGGCGAAGAGCACTAACCCAAGGAGGAACTGCCATGCTCGTCCTCAGCCGCAAGCTGGGAGAACGTATTCTGGTGCCGAGTTGCGAGATGTCGGTCACCGTCGTCGCGATCGAAGGCAACACCGTCCGGCTGGGGATCACCGCCCCGACCGAGGTCGGCGTCTACCGCGAAGAACTCTGGCAGCGCGTCTGTGCCGACAAGGAAGCCCAGGCGCGCGTCGATTAACGCCGGGATCTCCCGTCGCCGAACATGAGGATGAGAACCGGCCCCCGCCTGCCAGCCGGTTCCGGTCCCCTCCGATCGTCTCCCGGACCACCCGGAGACCTTCGTCTCGCGTCGTCGATCGCTCGGACTTCGTGGGAAGGCGAGACTGTGTTCCGAGCGTCCGGCGAATCCACCCGGCGAGGTGTCCCGTCGCGCCGTTGGAGCAACCGAATCGTGGCCGCATTCGCGGCCGGCGCCCGACCTCTCGTTCCAGGGAAGGGGGATAGGGTGCGCCTCGGCACTTCCGGAAAAATCGGCGTATCCGTAGTCAATTCCATCAACCCGTGCATCAAGGTCTGGAGCCCCCTTGATGAGAGTCCCTCCGGCGGACAGACTGGGTGATGTCCGTGAATGTTCCGATCGGCTCTCGTCGGCGAGCTTTCCCTCTCGGCTTCGTGCGAAGCGGCCTCCAGGCATCTGGGTCGGAGGGATTTTTCATGCCGACCGGGTCTCCCTCGTGCCACGAGCGGGGCGGGCATGCGACGACCGGTCGCCGCCCGAGCGATCGCGACTGCGAGGAATTCTCGACCGAGGAGTCGCTCCATGGTTCGTCGATTGCTGAGCGGGTTAATGCTGAGGCCGACGTCGTCCTCCGGGGAATCCCAGCCCCGACCGAGGCAACGGCCTCGTCGCGCCGGGGTCGGTGGACGAGCCTGGGTGCTGGAGGGGCTCGAGGGTCGCGTCCTGCTCTCGGGCAGTCCGACGGTCTACACGGTCAACGCCACGACCGCCACCGGCGCGGGCTCGGGCACCACCGGCGACCTCGTCTATGTCGTCGGCAAGGCCAACGCGAACACCAACACGGCCGGCAGCGTGATCGAATTCGATCCGACCGTCTTCGCCACTTCGCAGACGATCACACTGACCAGCACGCTAACGCTCTCGGAGGCGGATGGCCCGGAGATGATCGACGGCCTCGGGGCGAGCCTCGTGACGGTCAGCGGCGGCGGCAATGTACAGGTCTTCTCGGTCGGGACCGTTGTCACGGCGACCCTCGACGGCCTGACGATCACGGGTGGCACCAGCCAGACGACCGGAGGCGGTATCCTGAATGCGGGCACCCTGGGCATCAACGACTGCACCGTGAGCGGCAGTACGGCCCTGGTCGGCGGCGGCATCGACAATGCTGATGGCACCTTGAGAATCACCGGCGGATTCATCCTGGAGGACTCCGCCCAGAATACCGGCGGCGGAATCGAGGAAGATAGCGGCAACGTGACACTCTCCAATGTGACGATCGAGAGCGACTCGGCGAACCAGGACGGCGGCGGGATGAACGTCGCGGCCGGCGCCCTGACGATCACCGGTGTGACTTTCACCGCCGACTCGGCCGCGAATGGCGGGGGCGTCGCGAACGCCGGCACGGCGACCATCACGAATAGCACGTTCGCGGCCAACACGGCGACGAGCGACGGCGGCGGCATCGACAATACGGGCACGCTGACGACCGTCAACGTGACCATCGCCGACAACGATCTCGGAGGCGGCCTGGAAGCCGCCGACGGCACCGTCACGCTGGATAATTCGATTGTTGCGTCCAACACGGCCGGCGGCAGCCCCAGCGATATCGTCACCTCGGGAAGCGGCACGGTGTCGGCATCGAGCAAGTATAACCTGATCGGGACCGGAGGCTCGGGCGGACTGACCAACGGGACCGCCGGCAATATTGTCCTGACCAGCCTCACCGGTATCGGCCTCGGCACGCTGGGCGAGAACGGCGGGCCGACGTTGACCATCGCGCTGGAGGCCAACAGCCCGGCCATCGACGCGGGAAGCACCAGCATCTCCGGCGTCACCGTCCCGACCACCGACCAGCGCGGTGCGATTCGCGGACCGGCCGGGCTTGATGCCGGTTCGACTGTCGACATCGGCGCCTACGAGGCAAGCTCCTCCTTCGAGGTGACGAGCACGGCCGACTCGCTGGACGCCGGCACCTTGCCGACGGCCGTCTACTGGGCCGACTTCAGCACCAACGCGAACCCGGCCAATACGGGGGGCACCACGCCAAACACGATCGTCTTCGACACCTCGGGCATCTTCGCGACATCCCAGACGATCACGCTCAGTGCCTCGCTCGGCTCGCTGACCTTGACCGGCACCTCGGCGTCCGCAGCGATCGACGGCCCCGGCTCGGATCTGCTGACCATCAGCGGCGGCGGTGCGGTCCAGGTCATCTCGGTGTCGAGCGGCGTGACGGCGACGCTCTCCGGCCTGACCATCTCGTCCGGATCGGCGACCTCCGGCGGCGGTATCCAGAATGCCGGAATCCTTACCGTCACCGATTCCACCATCACCGGCAACACGGCCTCGGCCTCCGGCGGCGGCGTCAACAATTCCGGCACGCTGACGATCACCGACAGCACACTCTCCAGCAATTCGGCACTCGGCGCCTCGGGCGGCGGCATCGACACCACCGGGACGTTGACGATCACCGGCTCGACGATATCGGGCAACATGGTGATGCACGCCAATCCGACTGCCCCGGGCAACGGCGGCGGGATCGAGAACGCTGGCAGGGCGACGATCACCGATAGCACCATATCGGGCAACTCGGCCGAGTCCGGCAACGGCGGCGGCATCGACAACAGTTCGAGCAGCCTGACGCTCACCAACTGCACGATCGCCGGTAATTCGGCCCTGGGTGGCGGAGGCATCTCCAACGATTCGCCGGCCACGCTGACCGCCATCAGCACGACCATCGCGGACAACGCCGCGTCCGGGGGTGGCCTGGATGTCGTCGGCGGCTCGGCCGCCCTCTACGACACGATCGTGGCCATGAATACCACCGGCAGCGGCACGACGGCCAGCGACATCGTACTGGCCAGCGGAGGAACGGTGTCGGCGTCGAGCGCGTACAACCTGATCGGCACCGGGGGCTCCGGCGGACTGACCCAGGGCACCAACGGCAATCAGGTCGGTGTCGCCAACCCCGTGCTCGGTTCGCTCGCGTCCAACGGCGGCTCGACACAGACCATCGCCGTCCTGCCGGGCAGCCCGGCCATCGAAACCGGGAGCAGCACGATCGCGGGCATCACCGTCCCGGCGACCGACCAGCGCGGGGTCTCCCGGTCCGCCGGTAGCATCGACGTCGGAGCCTTCCAGGACCGCGGCTTCACGATCACCGTCGTCTCCGGCGACGGAACCCAGTCCACGACGGTCGACACGGCGTTCCCCCATCCGCTGGCGGTGGTCGTGGCGAGCCCCGACGGCGATCCGGTCCAGGGCGGGATCGTCAACTACACCGCGCCGGGCTCGGGCGCCTCGGCGACCTTGGGCGCCGCCACCGCGACGATCGGTTCGAACGGCCAGGCGCAGGTGACCGCGATCGCCAATGGAACGGCCGGCAGCTACAGCGTGACAGCCTCGGTCCTCGGCTCGACCAGTCCGGTTTCGTTCTCGCTGACCAATACCGCTTCCGTTGTCCCGCCGATCATCACCCCGGCTACGGTCACCGGGATCAACGTCGTCTGGGGCAGCCAGACCGCGGCGCTGGTGGTCCCGTCCACCTCCGGCGGGTTGCTGCTGCCGTCGGGCCGCGTGACCGATATCCCCTGGCTCGGCATCGATGTGATCCAGATCACCCTCAGCCAGGCCGAGACCTTCACCACGTCCAACATCTCGCTCCGCAGCGCCCGCGGCCTCGGATACCAGCCGGTGGGCATATCCACCAACGGGACCAGTTATGCCGTCTTCCTCTCGCGAGCGATGACCGCGTCGGACCGGATCACGCTCACGATCTCCGGCGCGAACATCAAGACCTTCACCGGCCAGCTCAACGTCCTGCCGGGCGATTTCAGCGACAACGGCGTGGTCAACCGCCAGGATTATTTCGACGTCCGCGCCGAGGAGCTGGGCCTGGGGCCCGCTTCGTCGATGACCTTCGCCGACATCAACGGCGACGGCTTCGTGAACAAGAGGGACCTCAACCTGGTGCGACAGCGATTCGGTCTGAAGTTGCCGCGCCAGATCGCAACGGCACTAACGGATGCGGTCGAGACTCGAGCCCGGCTGGTCCCCGACGTCCGGATCGTCCGGGATCGTCCCGGCGATTTCCGCCGCGAGGGCCGTCTCCGTGGCCGTTGAATCGACGGCTGGTCTCGCGTCTCCCGAGTGATCCATCCAAGTGCCACAATTCCTCGTGAATCTCTACAACCGATGGTTCGCGGCGGCTTCCATCACGCAGGCGGCCGATGGATCGCTCACGCTCCAGAGCGCGCCGGGCCGTTACGTCGTCTGGGTCGTCGCCTTTATCGTCGTCATGCCGCTTGCCGGCTGGTTCTGGCGAAAGAAAATCGGCGGCCGGTACGCCGCCGGCGTCTTCTTCGCGTCCTTCATGGTCCCGCTCCTCATCATTCCCGGGATGGCGGCGGAGTCCATTCATGTCGCCCCGGACGCCCTGACGATGCGGGGCGGCATCTGGTTCGCGCCCACCGTCTACCGGATCTCGCTCGATCACCTGGAGGCGATCGTCAACATCGAGGAGGAGGTCGCCCAGCGCAAGGTTTCGAGGAAGGACGCAGTATGGGAGTTCCGGTATCGCGATCGAGAACCGCTCCGCCTCAAGTTGTCCGACCTCCTCGACGCGAATCGTGCTCCGGTCCTCGAGTATCTCCGGCGGCATGGCATCCCGATCCGGACCCCCTGACGCCGAGGCGCCTGATCGCAGCGGATTGCGATCGGTCGGGCTTCTGCATACACTCGTCGGTCGCGGATTGGAATCGAGCCCATCGACGAGTCAGAGCCATGGAAGAGACCCGGACGCCCGCCTCGCTCGGATATCGGATGCCCGCGGAATGGGAGCCGCACGCGGCCACCTGGATCGCCTGGCCGCACAACCGGGATGACTGGCCCGGCAAGTTCGCCGACCCCGTGGGTCTACACCGAGATCGTCCGCCTGCTGAGCCGCGTCGAGATGGTCCATATCGTGGTCCGCAACGGGGCCATGCAGCGCCGGGTGGCCGACAGGCTCGACTCCGTCGGGATCGACCCGGATCGGGTCCGATTCTTCAAGGCGGCCACGGACCGGGTCTGGCTCCGCGATTCGGGGCCGACGTTCGTCGTCAAGGACGACGCGACGGCTGAGGCCGGCGATCGCGTCGGGCTGATCCACTGGAAGTTCAACGCCTGGGCCAAGTACGACAATTATCGCCACGATCGCCACCTGCCGCGCAGGATATCGAAGTGGCTGGGGCTCCGTCGATGGGTGCCCCGGGTGGAGCAGGGGGGGGAGCAGGTCCGGGTCGTGATGGAGGGGGGCGCGATCGACGTCAACGGCCGCGGCACCCTGCTGACGACCGAGGAATGCCTGCTCGGCGAGGTCCAGGCCCGCAACCCCGGTGTCGACCGCGCGGGCCTGGAACGGATCCTCGCGGACTACCTGGGCATCCGACACGTCATCTGGCTGGGCCGGGGGATCGACGGCGACGACACCCACGGCCACGTTGACGACCTGGCGCGTTTCGTCGGCCCCACGACGGTCGTCACCGTCGTGGAGTTCAATCCGGACGATCCCAACTTCGAGCCGCTCGACCAGAACCTGATGCGACTCCAGGACGAGCGCGACCAGGATAATGAGCCGCTGAGGATCATCACGTTGCCCATGCCCCGGCCGGTGATCTTCGATGGCCAGCGGCTCCCGGCCAGTTACGCGAACTTCTACATTGCCAACGGCCTGGTCCTGGTCCCGACCTTCAACGACCCCGCCGATCGGGTTGCGCTCGATACCCTGGCAGGGGTCTTTCCCGATCGCGAGGTCGTCGGGGTCCACAGCCTCGACCTGGTGCTTGGCCTGGGGACCCTGCACTGCCTGTCGCAGCAGCAGCCGGCCGGACCGCCTTCATGACCCGGGCTTCTGCATGCCCGGGCGATTCCGGAGGTTACGCGTCGGACGATTGGGCTGCCGGGGCGGGCTCGCCTTCTGAGGCTGGTCCTTCTTCTTGAGGTAGGCCAGCCATTCCTGATACTGAGGCGACTTGACGAATCCGGCGTACGCCGGCACCGTGCTCAGGTCCTTTAATTGCAAGTGTAACTTCTGATCCATCTCCTTGAGATAGGTCAGGGTGTCGTCGTACTTCTTCTCGCTCAGGGAGTAGCCCACGAGGGAGAAATACGCCACGGAGAGCGTGGGTTCCTGGTCAACGGCCCGCTTGGCGAATGTCTTGGCCCCTTCCAGGTCGCCGGTCGCCTCGCGGATGTTCGCGCGGGTGATATTCAGGTAAGGATCGCCGTCGATCAGCTTGTCCACGCGGTCGATCGCCTTCATCGCCCCATCGATGTCATTCTTGAGGATACAGGCGTCGATCGAGATCAGGTCGAGGCTGGCGTCGTTGGGATGCCACTTCCGGTATTCCTCGAGTACCTTGCCGTATTCGTCCTGGTTGACGGCCTGGGCCGCCCGCATACGATTCAGGAGGACCACTTTATTCTTCAGCGTCTCCGGGCGCAGTTTCTTGTAGATCGCCAGCGCCTCGGCCGGCTTCCCTTGATTCATGAGCTGGGTGGCACTCACGACCTGGGGGAAATCCTGGACGTAATCCTTCTCGCGGGTCAGCAGTTTGTCGATGAAAGACCGCGATTGGCTGGCGATCAGCGGCAGCAGGGCGCGGCGGAGCGTCTCCGAGAAGAACTCCCCGCTCGCATAGACGTAGAGGTCCACCGCACGGATCACGCCATCGGGGGATCGCGCCGGGACGAACTCGAAGTAGTTGAATCCCCCCTCGGAGATCGGCCGGACCATCCGGAACAGGACGACCTGTCGCCCGCGGCTCTGCCGGGTGCGGAGGAAGTGGAAAGTCCCTCCATTCTTCGAGTTCTTGACGAGCTGGCCGGTGATCCCGCTCTCATTGGTCACCTCCTGCCTGAGCTCACCCAGGACCTGCTCTCGCATCGTGGCGGTCATGTCCAGGCCGGCGGCCATCGTCTTGAAGAGCGAGTCCCAATCGATCAGCGCATCGAACGCGGATTGCTTCCCCGACGCGATCGCCGATTCGATGGCCTTCGCGAAGGCGCGATAATCCGCGTCCGCGAGCGGACCCTTCGCATTGGACGCATTATCGCGGACTGTCTTCTGCTGGCCGGGACGCGGCCGGGCCTTCGGGGAAGTGCCGCCGGGTTGCCCCCAACTCGGGGAGGCGGTCGCTGCCATCGCCGTCACAATCCAGAGGATGCGCGAGAACTTTGCCATTCGCTTCATCGGGATTCCCTCATTACCGGACACGAGGTGTTCCAAGGAGGACCAGGGATCGGAGAGGGTCTCGTCGGACTGCTGTAACAGACTAACCTGGTGGGAGTCGTAGTACCATCGCCCAATCATAACACCATTCTGAAGGCAGGAGTGACGCGTGGCAGAGGCCCTCGGCGATCAACAGCGGTGAGGTCATTACCTCCGATTTGTACGGATCTCTCCGATCCCGGGTCGGGCGAGGCTCACCGATCCGATCCAGTCCGCCTCGGCCTGGGTCGATGAAAGGCTTCATCTCAGCTACCGCTGTCCCTGAGTGTCATAGGAGAAGGCACGATTGCCGAGGTTTTCGGCCTCAACTGATCATTTCGCTCCTAGGTGTTGGCCGGCGGCGGTCTGTCCTAAGTCCCTGAAAAATAAGGTGTTGCGGAAGACGATTCGGCCGCCTGTCGCTGGCACGAAGATTGCTTTTGTTGGCGGGACGTCGGAGATGACGATCTCGATCTTGCAACAACGCGAGCCTGAAGTCCTCCTCTTCTCCTCTCTCGACATCGCCAGGACGGGGCATTCTCGACACGGCATCCGGGCTTCGCGATCCGGGCGGGACGAATCGGTCTGATCGCGACAACTTCTTGAATCGACCCGACCGTGGGCTTCATCCTGTCAACGGCATTCGCCGTCGCTAAGGTCCCAGGTCGGAGCCGCCCGATCGATCCGGGCCCCGAAGCCCGCCGGGCATTCGCACGTCGCCGGGTCGTCGTCGCCATCCTTGCCGGCATCGCCCCGAACCACCTCTTCGAAGGGCATCCAAACGATGAGAAAAGCCGAACTCACGCGCACTCGACCGGGACTCGTCACCCGCGGCCTCTTCCTGCTCGCCGCGGCGTCGTCGGGGTGCTCCGACGGGGAATCCGGGTCGGTGTCTTCCACGCCGAAGACTGCTCCCGATGTCGTCCAGGCGTCGCCGTCCACGAAGGGCACCCCGGCTCCGAAGGTTCCACGCGGCCCGGGTCAGGCGAAGTCCTTGCAGGAAGCCAAGACGAAATGAGGCGAGCGGCCGCCCTGCCCATAGTCCACGCGCCGAATGAGACCCGTCTCCACCATGCTCCAACCCACTTTCATGAGGGATCATCACATGAGCTTGTCCACCCGACCGAGGCGTCTTCGCCGGGGTTTCACGCTGATCGAACTCCTGGTCGTCATCGCGATCATCGCCGTCCTGATCGCACTGCTCCTGCCCGCGGTCCAGGCCGCTCGCGAGGCGGCCCGGCGGGCGCAGTGCACCAACAACCTCAAGCAGATCGGGCTGGCCGCCGCCAATTACGAGAGCACCAACGTCTGCTTCCCCCAGGGATGCAAGTTCCAGAACTATGTCGGGAACTGGTCCTGGGTCGATGCGAGTATCCACGTGCAGATGAGCCAGTATTACGAACAGGGGAATACGTACAACTGCTGGAACCAGAGCCTGGGGACTTACCAGGGCGTCAACCTGACGATGGACGCGATCGCGATCTCGACGCTCTGGTGCCCGAGCGACCCGACGGCCGGCATCAAGGGGGTCCTCGGCAGCTCCTACTTCGACGGCCCGATGCCGCAGACCAACGGCTTCAACGTCTTCTACACGAACTACGCGGCCATGGGCGGGATCTGGAATAGCTGGCCGGTCAACGGGTTGTCCTCGATCCCTCAGACCCAGCCCAACTCGCTCGGCATCTTCTACAACGGCAGCGCGACCAAGATCTCCGGGATCACCGACGGCACGAGCAACACATTCCTCGTCGGCGAGACGGCCCACGGCATGATCGCGCCCAGCGACCAGCCGTGGTGGCACCACTGGTTCGCCGGCGACCACGGCGACACCGAGGTCGAACGCGATGTACTCGCCGAACCCGCAACGGAAGTACCCGGAACCGTACGCGGGCACGTATTATAACTGCACGGGCGGCGTCGGCATCTTCTTCGGCTCGACGTCGAGCTTCCACCCCGGAGGTGTCAACATGTGCTTCGCCGACGGCTCGGTCCACTTCATCAAGGACACGGTCCAATCCTGGCAGATCGTCCCGGGGACCTGGGTCCCGTCGGGCATCACGGCCACCAACGCCTCCGACGGGACCTGCATCTGGCAGATGGCCGCGGGTACCCCCCTGGGCGTCTACCAGAAGCTCGCGACTCGGGCCGGCGGGGAGGTTGTCAGCTCCGACCAGTACTGATCGGTGCGAGCGGCTCTCTTGGCCACGATCGGCCCCACGCCGGCCGAGCCGCTTCGCTCTTGCAGCCCCAGGGGGGTTTCAAGCATGGCACTCCTGGGCGATAATGGAGCGATCGCCGCCGGCCCGGCCGTCGGAGCATCGGACAGAACGATCGTGCGCCCGCCGGAGGCGCCTTGATGGCTCGGCGATCGCCGGGCTGGAATGGAACTGAGTCATGGCCAATCATCGCCCTTACCGCCCCAAGGGCCAGTCATCGAATTCGTCCCGTCCGGGGCAACGACCGCGACCCGGCAGCGGCCCGGGTCCGCGGCACCGGTCCGCGAGCAAGCCCGGCGCAGCCGGATCGGGCCCACCGAGGCCCAAGGCCGGCCCGGCCCGTCGGGAGCAGGCCAGGACCCGGACCGGGACGTTCCCGGCCGAGCCGGGCAAGCCGGAGCGGCTCCAGAAGGTCCTGGCGCAGGCCGGGTTGGGGTCCCGTCGCGGATGCGAGGAGCTGGTCCTCCAGGGCCGGGTCACGGTCAACGGCGAGATCGTCCGTCAGCTCGGAACCAAGGTCGATCCCGCCGCGTCCCGGATCGCCGTCGACGGCGAACCGATCCGGCTCGAGCAGATCGTCTACTTCGCCGTCAACAAGCCCAAGGGATACGTCTCGACCAATTTCGATCCCTCGGGCCGTCCCCGGGTCGTCGACCTTCTGCCGGAGATCCCCGAGCGTGTTTACACCGTCGGGCGTCTGGACGAGGACAGCACCGGGTTGATCATCCTGACCAAC
Organism: uncultured Planctomycetota bacterium; assembly: GCA_963777695.1. GTDB lineage: Bacteria > Planctomycetota > Planctomycetia > Isosphaerales > Isosphaeraceae > CAVZRC01. The sequence continues at coordinate 305,039 of CAVZRC010000004.1, read as the reverse complement.
GACGGCGAGCTGGCCAACCGGCTGGCGCATCCGCGGTTCGGGGTGGAGAAGATGTACCGGGCGCTCGTCGCCGGCATGCCCGAGGTCGACATCATCGCGAAGCTGACCGAAGGCGTCTGGTTGTCCGACGGCAAGGTCCGCGCCAAGCGGGCCCGGATCGCCGGCCGCCACGGCCAGGCGACGCTGCTGGAACTCGTCCTGGCCGAGGGCAAGAAGCGCGAGATCCGCCGGATGCTGTCCAAGCTCGGCCACAAGGTCATGACGCTGAACCGGGTCGCGGTCGGGCCGATCACGCTCAAGGGGCTCGCCGTCGGCGAGTGCCGGCCGCTCTCGCATCACGAGGTCGAGCTCCTCCGCAAGGTGGCCTCGGGCATCGCCGTATCGGTACCCGGATTCCCCGACTCCGAGGGCTCGCGTCGATCGCGTCGCGATGGCCAACGAGATGACCGCCCTCGTCCACAGAATCGCCAGGCGGACCAGGCGCGGTCCCAGCATCGCGAGGAACCCCGGCCGTCGCGCGAGGTGACCCGACTCGCACGCGATGAGGAAGCCGGCAAGGGCCGCCCGCCTCGACGCCCGACCGGGCCCCGGGGCCGCGCGGCACACGACGGTCCCCAACCGGCTCGTCCCCAGCAGCGGCGCCCGCCGCAATCGGCCTCCCAGGTCGGTCCGCCGCCGAGAGGCCCGCACGGCCGCAGCGCCGATGCCGATCACCAGGTCGGTCCACCGGCCCGGGGGGCGCACGGCCGCAGCGCCGATGCCGATCACCAGGTCGGTCCACCGGCCCGGGGGGCGCGCGGCCGCAGCGCCGATGCCGATCACCAGGTCGGTCCACCGGCCCGGGGGGCGCGCGGCCGCACCGTCGATGCCGGTTCGCAGACAGGGCCCCCTCCTCGCGAAGCCCGCGGTTCTAAGCCCGAGACAGTCCCTCCTGTCAAGGCGACGACCGGACCGGCCGCCGGTTCGAAGCCGCCCGCTTCCAGTTCCAGACGACCTGCCGCAGCGGTGAAGCGACCTGCCGGCGGCCCCAAGCGCCCGCCCGTCCGCCCGGGTCTGCCCCAGCCCGAAGAGGCCCCACGCCGTCGCCTGATCATCGGACTGGACGAGCCGGTTCCGGCCCAGGGCACGGGCCGGCCCGCGGCGGGTCGAAAACGTCCGACGGCCCGAAAGCCCAAGCCCGCTCGCGGGCCGCTGGGCCCCCGCCTCGGCCCATCGAGCTATGACGATGACGCCGGTGACGACGAGCAGTAACATAAAGTCTCGAAGACACGAGATCGTAAAGCTCGTGACGTCAGCCCCGAGGAGGACGGCAACGACCCATGACTGATCGACCGATGGTCAGCCGCGTGCCGATCCTCGAGAACGTGTCGATCGCGCGCGACACGTACCGGCTCAGGCTGGGTGGACCGGAGATCGCCGCTGCGATCCGGCCCGGCCAGTTCGTGATGATCCGGCCCGGCGATGAGGGTGCGACGGATCCGTTGCTCGGCCGTCCACTGGCGCTCTACGACGTGGTCCGCGACCTGTCCGGTGCCGCGGTCGCATTCGACGTCGTGTATCTTGTGGTCGGTCGGGGGACGGCCGCGCTCTCCCGACGTCGGCCCGGCGATCGTCTGTCGATCTGGGGTCCGCTGGGCAACGGCTTCGGCGGGCCCGCGGCCGGCCCGGTCGTATTCGTGGCCGGAGGGATCGGCCAGACGCCGTTCCTGGCCCTCGGCCGCTGGTGGCTCGGACAAGAGTGCTACCACGAGGAGCGGGCTGGAACTCCCATCGGGCAAGGGCAGCCCGGAGACGACGAGGATGCCACCCGGCTGCCTCCGCCTTCGTCGGTGACCCTGCTCTATGGAGCACGGACGGCCGCGCTGCTGGCCGGCCTCGACGACTTCCGCGACGCCGGGATCGCGGTCGAGGTTGCGACCGACGACGGCACCGCGGGGCACCACGGCTTCGTCACCGACCTGCTGGCCCGCCGCCTGGCTCGGGGCGAGCGCCCGGCCAAGGTCATCGGTTGTGGACCGCCGGCGATGCTCGCCGCGCTGTGGAACCTGGCCGACCGCTACGAGGTCCCCTGCGACGTCTCACTCGAGAACCACATGGCCTGCGGGATCGGCGTGTGCTTCAGTTGCGTTGCACCGATCCGTCAACCCGACGGCTCGACCGACCTGCGGCGCGTCTGCGTCGAAGGGCCGGTCGTCCCCGCCGAGCGTGTGGATTGGTCTCATTCGTCATCGGTCAATAGCCATTGACCAATCATCGCCGTGCCTTGGTCTGATCCCGGATCTTGTCGCGGAGGCGAGCGGCCTGCTCGTAGTCCTCGGCGGCGACGGCCTCATCGAGTTGTTCGCGGAGGGTCTTCTCGACGGAGAAGTTCTTGCGGATCTCCTGCTCGATGCCGCGCAGGGTATCGATGAGTGCGGGGTTGGGCGATTCGGTCGGGTCGTGTTCTTCCCACCAGGATCGCTGATGGGCGGTGAGGCGGTCGACCCCTTCTCGCAGGGCGTCGACGGCCTCCTCGGGTCGTCGACGTTCCAGAGCCAGGGCGGTCGCGGCCTGGGTGCGGTGGAACAGGACGGGACCGCGGAACTGCTCGTGCGAGCCGATGTAGTCTTCCTCGAGCCCGTGTCGATGGATGAAGTCCATCAAGGCGAGCGTATGGTCGGCGTCGTGGATGGCCTTGTCATACCGGCGCAGGGCCAGCCAGGCGACGCGACGATGATAGAACTGGATGAATTCGCGGTCGGCCTCGGAGCACTGGTGTGCCGACATCATCCATGGAGGGGCCTTACCCCCGGCGCCTGCCCCCGACTGGCCGCGTTATGTCGCAAGTAATCGAGATAGGTTGAGAACCCGTGGGGTCGCAGTCCGTCGGGGCGCCCTCCGACTTCGAGCTGGAGCACGCCCAGCTCGATTCGGATCTGCAAGACCATACGGCCATCGCGGCGCGGACCTCACGGGCCAGGACTTCCCCGGGCTCGGGATCATAGGGCCAACCCTGGATCACGTCATCCAAGTCCCGTCGCATCACTGGCCCCCGTCCCGTCCTGAGCCCAGGCGGACTCGCCGCCGAACGATATCACAGCCCTCGACCCATCCCATTTCGGAAAACAGTAGGCTGAGTCTCAGGATGCCCTGGACTGGCCGAGCCGATGATGACGAGAGGCTCTAGCCTCCTTGCTCCGGTTCGATGCGCCAAGGGCGGCCTGACGCGAGGTCTCAGAATGAATTATAGCACTCCTGCCGTGCCGATCCTACTGGTCGACGTGGAGAGTTTCGCCGAAGCCCCACATGATGCAACGGAGGTGGCGCCGGGGGTCGTCGAGCCGAACCACACCGCGTGGCGACCGTGCCAAATGCCGATGAAATCTGTCGAAAGTCCAGTCGAATTGGCGATTCGGCTTTTAGAATTCCTGATGTCTTGCAAACCGATGGGCCGTTTGTCATGATAGGATTTCCTACCTCACCGGCCGTCTTGGCCCTCCTAGCTCAATTGGCAGAGCAGCTGACTCTTAATCAGCGGGTTGTAGGTTCGAGTCCTACGGGGGGCATTACACTTTGAGAGAACCTGGTATCCGTAAAGACGTTTCTGGTAACACTTGCGACGAATCGGACGAGCCTGAGAGGCATCGGCGATTGCACATCGAGAGAATCCGGTGATCCTGGAAGGAACCTGGTAGTCGTCATTAGGTCGTCTTGTCGCCGGAACCCGCCCCTTCGATCGCGTCTCGCTTCCGCCTGTCATCGGTCTTCGTGTATCGCCCGATCGTGAGATTGATCGTGCTGTACCGGGCCCAGTTCCTGGACCGTCTTGGGGCTCGCCCCCGACTCGATCAGGTGTCTGATGTAGCTTGCACGCAATCCGTGAAAGTTGACCACGCCATCCTTGGTCTCGTAGGGGATGCCCGCCGCCGCCAGGTCCACGCGGAGCATCTTGGCGGTCTTCTCCGGGAGGACCAGGCCAGGCTTGCCAAGCTCTTTCTTGGCCAGCCATGGCCTGAGCAGATCGGCCAGGTCGTGGCGGATCAACTGGACGGCATCCTTGTCGTTCTTGGTGTAGGCGGCCCGGACGGTGATGGTCGGCTCAGGACCGAGGTCGAAGCTCTCCGGTGTCGAGCTCCGGATCTCCGACGCGCGGAACTCGGTCCCCATCGCGATCCGGTTCGCCATCGCCCGCTCGGGACCGTCGATCATGACCTGCGCCCGCCTGGATTTCTTGTTGGGGCGGACGGCGATGATCGGGCTGCATCGCGTCGCCGCTTCCAGCAGCCGGGCCAGCTCGACGATGGACAGGTCCCGCCGCTCGTGCCTGACGTCGGCATCCTCGCTGTATTTCTTCCACCTCCCGATGAGCGGATTTTCCTTGAGCCGCTTGGCGTCCTCGTGGAGCCATCGGCTGAACCCGCACGCCGCGCTCATCGCATGATTGGCCGTCCCCGCCGACTTGCCCGACGCGACGATCCGACCGAGGGCCGCGCGGATCAGGTCGGCCGTGATCCCGTTGACGTTCTCGATCCCGGCGGATGCGAGCAGCCGCCTGAGCGTGGACGCACCCGCGCCGAGATGGGGGACCCGACGATAGTGATGGCAAGCCACAAGACCCACGCTCGTCGTGACATGACAGGAACTCCTTGAGGCTGGTCGGTGTGGCGAGGAATGGGTCCGCTCACTGTCGAAGACGCGTTCCTGGCGAGCTGGCCCCTTGCTACGAGTCCGAATTGTTGCCGGTTGGCTCACTCTCCGCGACATGTGTCCGCGAGAAAACCACTCGATGCTGGTCTTCGGACGAGTCCACTCATCCCAATGGGAGACCCGAGCCCAGCTTCCGGCCTTTCGAGCGCGTGGCCAGCAACAGGTCGAGCGCCGACACGGTGCCGTCGCCGGTCACGGAGGCGTCCAAGGGCGACATCCCCGACTGGCTCGACAGGCCGATCTCGGCCGCGACCTCGTTCAGGTCGTGCTGGTCGACGACTCCGTCTCCGGTCACGTCGCCCAGCAGCCGGTAGAAGTGATGCACGGCGGTCTGCCCGTCGGGCAGCTTGATATCCAGCTCATAATAGCCGTCGGCGGCCGTCGAGTTCGGACTACCGCCGAGGCCGTTCGAGCCGAAGTCGAGCTCGATGGCGTGGTCGATGACAGCGACGTCCACGTTGGAAAGCGAGACGGCCGTCTTGCTCGACGCATCGCCATTGAGGTCGTACTTGTAGATCAAGATGTCGGAGGACGGCATACGGATCGAGTCGGCGATCTGGGTGAGCTCGCTGCCGCTCTGGCTGTCTGACTGGTTGAAGGCGATGTCGAGGTACCGAATGTAAGACCGCTCGACGGCGCCGTTCTCGACGATCAGGTTCGTCACCCCAAGCGACGAGGGCTGGGCGAAGGTCTCGGTCAGGACGAGGTTCGGAGTCGGAGGCGCCGACTGCACGTTGCCGACGCTATCGATGCCGATGCTATAGAACTGGTAGGTATGGCTATTGCCATCGGTCAGACCCTGGTAGGGGATGGTCGCGTGGCTATTCCCCTGACCGTCGGGCGGGCCCGCTGAGATCGCCGTGCCGTTGACCATCGTGTACGGCCCGGAATCCACCGAGACGAAGACCTCGAAGTAAGTCACGATGCCACCGCCGGGGTCGCTGCCAGTGACGTCGAGGGTGAAGGTGCCCGTACTGGTGTTGACCGAACTGGGATTGGTCCCCGTCGCGCCGTTAACCGAAGTGACCGGCGGGGTCAGATCGGGGAGATAGGTGCTGGCCTCGATCGCCGGCGTCTTGTTCTCGACATTGCCGGCACGGTCGATGGCGATGCTGTAGAAGGAATAGGTCGTGTTACTCTGGCCCGTGAAGTTGGCCGTGGGGTTGGACGCGGGCACGTTCGTCCAGAGTGTCCATTTGGCGCCGTTCGTGGCCGAGTAAATGTCGTACGACGCGACACCCGAGGGAGGGTTTCCTCCATCCGAGCCGGTGACCGAGACGGCGAAGGTGAGGCTGGTGCCCCGAGCCGTCAGCGGGTTGACGGTGCTGGTGGGCGGGGTCGTGTCCATCCGCCAGGAAGTGGAGAGAGTGCCCGTGCCAGGCATACCATACTGGTCCTGGATGTCGGCGGCGTTGACGGTCAGCGTGTAATTCCCCTGGGCCTCGGTCAGACCGGCCAGGCCGACGATCGCGTAGGTGTCACCCTCGACGAGGGTGAGCGATACGCCGCTCGTGATCAGGTTGGCCCCACCGTTGTCGGTCAGCGTCAAGGCGCCCGCGCCCGGGTTGATGCTGTTGATCGGCTCGCTGAAGGTGACGTCGATGCTCGCCACGGCGGTGTCGCGCGAGTTGGGCGAGACGGCGGCGATCGAGGAGATGCTCAGTGGTGGGAGGATCTGGACGGTCTGCTGGGCGGCGGTGGGTGTCGGCTGGACGTTGCCGGCGTTATCCGTCGCGATGCCGTAGAACCCATAGCTGTGGCCGGGCTGGCCGACGAAGGGTGCGGACGGATTCGCGGGCGTCACGCTGGCGAACGCCGTGAACGCCCCGCCATCCTTCGACACGTAGAGGGTGAACGTGGCGATGCCCGAGGGTGCGCCGCCGTTGGACCCGTTCGGGTCGGTGCCGCTCGCTGAGACCAGGAAGCTGGTCATTGACGTCCGGGTGGGCAGCGTGCCGATTGTGCTCGTCGGCGGCGTGGTGTCCATCAGCCAGGTGGCCGAGGTCATGCCCGTGCCGAAGTTGCCGGCCTGGTCCCGAATCCCCGCGGCGTTGACGGTCAGCACGTACGTCCCCTCGGCCATCGTCAGGCCTGAGAGGCCGCCAATCTGATAGGTCGAACCTGAGACCAGGCTGATGGTCACCGCGCCGGTGATCAGGTTGGAGCTGCCGTTGTCGGTCAGGCTCAGGGCGGCTGTCGTGAACGTGGCGAGATCGATCGCTTCGGTGAACGTGACATCCACCGAGTTGACCGGCGCATTCCTCGGGTTCGGAGTGGGGGCCGCGACCGAGGAGATGGCCGGCGGGAGGGCTTTCGACGTCTCGATCAGCGTCGCAGTGCGATTCGGTTCGCCATCCGGGGTCGAGACGTCCTGGCCGTAATCGGCCGTGACCGTGAACTGGATCTGGCCGACGCCGGCGTTCCCATCGGGGAGTCGGAAGTCGTATTGCTGAGTCGCCGATGCGCCGGCGCCCAGGTCTCCACGGCTCGCGGCATTGTACGTGATGTAGTCTGTTGCCAGGTCGTCGCCCGTGGTGGTGTTCGTGATGACGATTTGGTCGGTGAACGACCCCGAAGCCGCGAGCGAGCCGGTATTGGTGTCCGTCCACTGGACGATCAGGCTAGAGCCCGATTGCAGCCCCGAGGGCGGCGTAGTGGCCAGACCCGAGACGGCCAGGGCGACTGTCTTGACGACTCCGAAGTCGTTCGCGGTGAATGCGGCACCGCTGGATGTGGTAACGGTCAAGCCCCCCGATGCGGGCGCGGTCTGGGCGTATCCCGGCCGGAGCACCTCGGCGACGCCGTAGGTCCCCGGCCCGACGCCGGTGAGCGAGTAATCGCCGTCGGTGTCGGCGATGGTGGTGGCAACGATGTTGCCCGCGCTCAAGAGGTTGACCGTCCAGCCGGCCAGTCCCGGGTCGCCCGGGTCCAAGGTCCCATCGTCCTTGAGATCGGCGAAGATCTCGCCGCCCACCGTCGCGAGCTGAAAGTCGCCGAAGTTTAATCCCGTGGTGTCCTGGCCCTCAACTGTCGTCACACTGTAGAACGACTGCGCCGTCGTCTGGATGTATCCGTTCTGGGGCACTTCTTCGATGATGTAGGTGCCCGGTCCGAATCCAGTCAGACTGTAATCCCCATTCGGGTCGGTCTGAGCGCTGTCGACTACGTTGTTCGCACTGTTCAACAGGTCGATAGTCCAACCAGCGAGGCCCGCGTCTCCGGAGGCATACGTCCCGCTGCCGGCGACATCATCGAAAACCTGACCGCTGAGAGTGATCGTCTGGAACTCGCCAAGATTCCCTGCCGAGATGTTCGTGCCGCTGGTCGGCGTTATGACGACAGTCGAGTTCGTCGCGACCCAGCCCGTTTGCTGAACGGCCTCCAAAGTCCAGCTCCCCGGGCCGACGTTGCTGAACGAGAAAACTCCATCCAGGCCGGATGTGGTTTGCACGACCTGCGAGCCTTGCACCAGGTTGACGGTCCAGCCGGAGAGACCGGTGTCGCCCGAGACGAACTTGCCGCTGTCATTCGGATCGTTGAACACCTCCCCGCTGACGGTGACGGTCTGGAACTCGCCGAAATCGAATCCCGAGACATCCACGCCGCCGGTCGTCGACTGGGTGTAGGAGGCGACGGTGGTCGTCGCATACCCGGCCTGCGGACTCACCGCGATCGTGTAAGTGCCGGGGCCGACGTCGCTGAACGAATAGTCGCCATTCGCGTCGGTGGTCGTCGAGATGCTCTGGTTCGCGCCGTTCACCAGATTGACGGTCCAGCCGGAGAGGCCGCCATCACCCGTCTCCAGCGTGCCGTCGCCGCTCAGGTCGATGAACACCTCGCCGCCCAAGGTGACGGCCTGGAACTCGCCGAAACTCAAGTTGGAGTTGTTGTGACCACTGATCGTCGTCTCGCTGTAGACCGCCGGAATGCTCGACAGCACGTAACCGGTCTGCTGGACCACCTCGACCGAATAGGTACCCGGCCCCACGCCGCTGAACTGGTAATTCCCCTGAGAATCCGTGGTGGTTGTCCCCAGGATCTGGTTCGAGCCGTTCAGCAGATTGACCTTCCAGCCGGAGAGCCGCGGCTCACCGCCATCGAGTGTGCCGTTGCCGTTGATGTCGTTGTAAACCGTGCCGCTGAGACTCACGGACTGGAAGTCGCCGAAATCCAGGTTGGCCACACTCTGACCGGCGCCAGGGGTCTCCGTATACGAGCCCGAAGCAGGGACTGTCAGAATCGCGCCGGAGGAGACCACTTCCGCGACCGAGTACGTCCCGGCACTGGAGAGCGTGAACGTGTAATCTCCGCTGGAATCGGTTATGGTGGTCGCGATGACCTCGGCGGCGCCGTTCAACAACTGGACGGTCACGCCGGCGAGTTCCGGTTCGCCATTCTCGATCTGTCCATCCCCATTGAGGTCGTTGAATACCTCGCCCGTGAGCGTCGGCACCAGGAACTGGCCAAAGTCGTTGCCCGTGGAGACCAGCCCGCTGGTCACGGTGACGGTGAGGGAAACCGCGGTCGTGGGGACGTAGCCGGACTGCTGCACGTCCTGGATGCTGTAGGAACCCGGACCGATTTCGTCGAACGTGTAATCTCCGCTGGCATCGGTTGACGTCGTGGCGACGACCTGGCTATCGCTATTGAGGAGTTGCACCGTCCAGCCGGTAAGGCCCGGGTCGCCCGCGTCCAGTGCGCCGTCGTCGTTCCGATCGCTGAAGACCTCGCCCTGTATCGTCGCGAGCTGGAAGTCGCCGAAGAGCTGGCCGTTGATATTCTGGCCACTGAAGGTTTTCAAACTGGAGGAAAATGGTGCGGAGGTCTGGACATAGCCAGTCTGGGTCACTTCCTCGACGGAATAGGTACCCGGGCCGACGCCCATGAACGAGAAGTCGCCGTTCGCGTCGGTGGTGATCGACACGATGTCATTGGTGGACGTGTTCAGCAGATTGATCGTCCAGCCGGAGAGGCCCGAATCGCCCGCCGCGAAGCTGCCGCTGCCAGTAACGTCGTTGTACGCCTGACCGCTGATCGTCACGGTCTGGAAGTCGCCGAAGTTCAGATTCATGATGGTCTGGGCGCTGGAAATCGTCACCGAGTACGTGACCGGAGTTGCTGGCGAGGTTTGGTCCCAGCCGCCGTTCACAACCTCGGCGACGGTGTAAGATCCGGGCGCGACGCCCGTGAACGTGTAGTCGCCGTTCGAATCGGTCGTCGCCGCGGCCATCACATCGTTCGCGATATCGAGCAGGTCGATGGTCCAGCCGGAAAGACCGGGTTCGCCGCCATCGAGTGTCCCATTGCCATTCTCGTCGTTGAAGACTTGGCCCTCGAGTGTTCCAATGCCGTTGGGCTCGATCGTCACGACCCCGGTCGCTTGCGCGATCGTGCCGCCGATGGGGTTTGACAAAGTCACATCGAAATCCGTAGCGGTTGTGGTTACCTGATCGATGGCCTGCACGGCGATCGTCGCGGTCGTCTGCCCGGGCTGGAAGAGGAGGACGCCGCTCATGGGGATGTAATCGCCCCCGGCCGCGGTCGCCGTATCGTCGGCGGTGGCGTAATCGATGCGCACCTGCTCCGCGGACGCCTCGGAAAGCGTGACGGTCAAGACGGCCTCGGTCGTGCCAACCTGGAGGACCGGCTCGGAGGCCAGGTCGAGCAGCCGGAAGTCGTAATCGCCTGTTGCGGCCCCATCGCCAAGGATGGTCAGGGTGTAAGTGCCGGCGACGCTCAGTGTGAATGGTCCGGCATTGCTCCCGAGGCTGCCTCCCTGCCACCAGTAGGCGCCGATGAAGACCGTGTTCCCTTCGGGATCGGTCAGGACGGCGTATAGGGACGAGCCGGGCGTCAGCCCGTTGAATTGCACCTGCTGGCCGGCCGATCCCGTGAAGGTGTAGGATGCCGAGTCGCCGGGATTCTGGATCGTGCCCGTGGCCTCGGAATTGAGTGTCAGTTCGGTCGTCGGGTCGACGTTCTGGAAGGCCTCGAAGCGGTAGCTCACCGAGCTATTACCCGCGTTAGTACCGGCGACCGCCAGGATGTACGTCCCGGTGTACGGCAGGGTGATCTGAGAGTTATTCTCGATCCAGAAATTCACGATCGAGTTGTTCGCCGGGTTGTAAAGCGTCGCCTGGGCGCCGTTTGCCGGCGTGTCACTCTGGCCCTGGAAGAAGATCACCTCACCGGCCGTGCCATTAAACTGATAGAGGTTTGTCGACAGTCCAGTGGCCAGGCCGCCGTTCAGGACCGTGCCAAGCGAGAGGCTGGTCGCCTTCGACGCGTCCGAGAGGAAGAAATCATAGTTGCCGGTATATCCGTTGGATCCGTAGTAGGCCCCGCCGTAGACCGTCACGGTATACGTGCCGGTCCACATCAACGTGACCGGGCCCTCGTCGCTGCTGATTCCACGGTAGTAGCTACTGAAAATCTGGTTGCCGTGGGGATCCGACAGGACCGCGTAGAGCCCCGGGCCCGATGCGAGTCCATCGAAGTAGATCGTCTGGCCGGCATCGCCGTGGAACGTGTAGGTGTGCGAGTCGCCCGGGTTGACGATCTCGCCCGTCACTTCGGTTCCGAGGGTCAGCGCGTTGGTCGGCGCGATGTTGACGAACGCTTCGAAGCTGTAACCGACCGACCCGCTCGCATTGCCCGTGCCGGCGATGGCCAGGAGATAGGTGCCCGAGAACGGCAGCGTGACCTGAGAATCGTTCTCGATCCAGAAGTTGGTGATCGAGCTGTTCGCCGGGTTATAGAGGGTCGACTGGGCGCCATTAGACGGCGAATCGGCCAGGCCCTGGAAGAAGATCACCTCGCCGGCCGAGCCGGTGAACTGGTAGAGGTCGGTCGTCAGCCCCGTGGCCAGCGTCCCGGTCACCGGTGTGTCCAAGGGCAGGGTCGCGGCCGTGTCGGACAAGATGAAGTCGTAGCTGCCGGTATATCCGTAATTGGCGTAGAAGGAGCCGCCGTAGACGGTCAGGGTGTAGGTGCCGGTGAAGGTCAGCGTGACCGGACCGACATCGCTGCCGATGCCGTTGTAGAAGTTGTTGAAGACCTGGGTGCCGTTGGGATCGTAGAGATACGCGTCGAGGCCGCGATCCGACTCGAGACCGTCGAAGTAGAGGGTCTGGCCGGCATCGCCGTGGAAGGTGTAGCTGTGGCTGTCGCCCGGGTCGGCAATCGTACCGGTCACCTCGGTGCCCAGTGTGAGCGCGTTGGTCGGCGCGATGTTGACGAACGCCTCGAAGCTGTAACCGACCGACCCGCTTGCATTGCCCGTGCCCGCGACCGCCAAGAGATAGGTGCCCGAGAACGGCAGCGTGACCTGAGAATCGTTCTCGATCCAGAAGTTGGTGATCTGGCTGTTGGCCGGATTATAGAGATACGCCTGGGCGCCATTGGATGGCGCGTCGGCCAGGCCCTGGAAGAAGATCACCTCGCCGGCCGAGCCGGTGAACTGGTAGAGGTCGGTCGTCAGCCCCGTGGCCAGCGTCCCGGTCACCGGTGTGTCCAAGGGCAGGGCCGCGGCCTTGGCCGTGTCGGACAGGATGAAGTCGTAGCTGCCCGTATATCCGTAGTTGGCGTAGAAGGAGCCGCCGTAGATGGTCAGGGTGTAGGTGCCGGTGAAGGTCAGCGTGACCGGGGCGACATCGCTGCCGATGCCGTTGTAGAAGTTGTTGAAGACCTGGGTGCCGTTGGGATCGTAGAGATACGCGTCGAGGCCGCGATCCGACCCCAGTCCGTCGAAGTAGAGGGTCTGGCCGGCATCGCCGTGGAAGGTGTAGCTGTGGCTGTCGCCCGGGTCGGCAATCGTACCGGTCACCTCGGTGCCCAGTGTGAGCGCGTCGGTCGGCGCGACGCTGACGAACGCCTCGAAGCTGTAGCTGACCGACCCGCTCGCATTGCCCGTGCCCGCGACCGCCAGGAGATAGGTGCCCGAGAACGGCAGCGTGACCTGAGAATCGTTCTCGATCCAGAAGTTGGTGATCTGGCTGTTGGCCGGATTATAGAGATACGCCTGGGCGCCATTGGATGGCGCGTCGGCCAAGCCCTGGAAGAAGATCACCTCGCCGGCCGAGCCGGTGAACTGGTAGAGATTCGTCGTCAGGCCCGTGGCCAGCGTCCCGGTCACCGGTGTGTTCAAGGGCAGGCTCGCGGCCTTGGCCGTGTCGGACAGGATGAAGTCGTAGCTGCCCGTATATCCGTAGTTGGCGTAGTAGGAGCCGCCGTAGATGGTCAGGGTGTAGGTGCCGGTGAACGTCAGCGTGGCCGGGGCGACATCGCTGCCGATGCCGTTGTAGAAGTTGTTGAAGACCTGGTTGCCGTTGGGATCGTAGAGATACGCGTCGAGGCCGCGATCCGACTCGAGACCGTCGAAGTAGAGGGTCTGGCCGGCATCGCCGTGGAAGGTGTAGCTGTGGCTGTCGCCCGGGTCGGCAATCGTACCGGTCACCTCGGTGTCCAGTGTGAGCGCGTTGGTCGGCGCGACGCTGACGAACGCCTCGAAGCTGTATGTCGATGGACCCTCACCCGAATTGTTCGCGATCACCAGAGTGTAGCTGCCATCGGCGGGCAGGGTGGCGAACAGGTCGGATCCCAGCCAGTTGCCGGTGATCGCATGATTGTTCGGGCCGTACAAAGTCCAGTAGGCGCCGTTGTAGCCGTTGGACTGGCTTGTCGACTGGAAAGCGACGTGTTCGCCGGCCGTGCCGCTGAAGCTATAGACGTCCGCCGCGGTGTTCGGATCGAGCGACCCGTCCACCTGAGTTCCGAACGGCAACGGTGCGTCCGTGGTCTTGGTGATACGGAACTGGTAATCGATCGGAGCGCTAGACTTCACCGTTGACGAGCAGGTAGTACACGCCGCTCGATGTCAACGTGAATGGTCCGGCATCATTGGAGGAGTTGACATCGAAGACCTGATTATTAGATGGATCGTAGAGTTCGAGATTGACCGGATCGCCCGGATTCTGCTGGTTGTCGAGGAACAGATTATCGCCGGCTGTCCCCTGGAACTGGTAGACCGCGGTCGTTGCGCCGGGGTCCAGCGTCCCGGCGACTGTCCGGGTCGCGCCCGGGGTCAGCGTCGTCGCCGAATCGGGTAGCGAAAGTATGTTGAAAGCGTAAGGATACGTCGATCCACTGGGATTGGACAGGGTCAACGTGTACGTCCCGGGGACGGTCAAGACATACGGCCCCTGGTCGTACGATGCGTTGTTCGAGAAGATCGTGTCATTTTCGGGATCGGTCAGGATGACATCGAGGCCGAACGAACGATCCAGGCTGTTGAAGTCGATGATCGAGCCGGCCGGGGCCGTGAACGTGTAGGTCGTGGAATCGCCGGGATCCAGGGTCCCACTCTGCGGTGTGTCCAGCCCGGCGGGCGTCACGAGCGCGGGGGTCGTGGCGGAGATGTCGAACGAGGCCCCGATGGTCGCGTCGGAACTGTCGTTGCCTTGCAGCATCAGCAGATAGGTGCCCGAGATAATCAGGTTTGTCGAGAAGCTGGTCCCGAAACCGGCGCCACCGACGTACTGGTTGTCGGGGTTGAGGATATACCAACTGCCCGAAGTCGAGGAGAATGAATCGCTGGTCAGGTTGACGGTTTCACCGGCCGAGCCCTGGAACTGATAGATCGCGGTACCTGTTCCGGCGAATGAGGAGTTGATGGTCGTCGTCGTGGCCGGCGACAGCTCGGGCGACCGTGAGGTGTCGTCGAGGACAAAATCGTAATTGCCGGTCGCGGCTCCGGATCCATAGACCGTCAAGCTATAGCTGCCGAGGACTCCCAGGGTGAACGCGCCGTCGTCGTTGCCAGCGGATTGGTTGAATATGGTGTTTCCCTCGGGATCGGCGAGGACAGCATAGAGGCCGCTATCCGCACCGAGACCGTCGAAATACAACGTCTGTCCGGGCGAGCCCTGGAAGGTGTAGGTCACCTCGTCGCCCGGGTCCATGATCGTGCCGTCGGCTTCCTGGCCCAGGGTCAGCGATCTGGTCGGGTTGACGTTGACGAATGCCTCGAAGTTGTAGCTCGACGGTCCAGATCCGGGATTGTCGTACACGACCAGCGTGTAATCGCCGTCGTTGGGCAGGGTGGCGGACAGGTTCTGATAGAACCATTGGTTGCCGGTCAGGTTCTGGTTGGCCGGCCCGAAGAGGCTCCAGGTCGCGAAGCAGCAGGAGCCGCTGTCGGTCTGATCCTGGAAGTAGACGCGCTCGCCGGCCGTGCCTGTGAACCGGTAGACATCCGCCGCCGTCGCGGTCGCGAACGTGTCGCCCAGCGGCGTGTCGAATGGCATCGGCGCCGTCTCGGCCAGGTCGGTGATGTCCGACAGCGTGAGCGCGTAATGGCCCGTCGAGGCCCCGCTCCCGGAGATGGTCAGCGTGTAGATCCCCTGCCAGGAGAGCGTGAACGGCCCATCGGCGTTGCTGGCGGAGCTGTTGAAGAGCTGAGTCCCCTCGGGGCCGGTGAGGAGGGCCTGTAGCCCGCCATCGGCCCCCAGGCTGTCGAAGAAGAGGGTCCGTCCGGGCGAGCCCTGGAATGTGTAGGTCACCTCGTCGCCCGGGTCCATGATCGTGCCGTCGGCTTCCTGGCCCAGGGTCAGCGATCTGGTCGGGTCGACGTTGACGAATGCCTCGAAGTTGTAGCTCGACGGTCCAGATCCGGGATTGTCGTACACGACCAGCGTGTAATCGCCGTCGTTGGGTAGGGTGGCGGACAGGTTCTGATAGAACCATTGGTTGCCGGTCAGGTTCTGGTTGGCCGGCCCGAAGAGGCTCCAGGTCGCGAAGCAGCAGGAGCCGCTGTCGGTCTGATCCTGGAAGTAGACGCGCTCGCCGGCCGTGCCGGTGAACCGGTAGACATCCGCCGCCGTCGCGGTCGCGAACGTGTCGCCCAGCGGCGTGTCGAATGGCATCGGGGACGTCGTGGCCAGCTTGGTGATGTCCGCCAGCGTGAGCGCGTAATGGCCCGTCGAGGCCCCGCTCCCGGAGATGGTCAGCGTGTAGATCCCCTGCCAGGAGAGCGTGAACGGCCCATCGGCGTTGCTGGCGGAGCTGTTGAAGAGTTGAGTCCCCTCGGGGCCGGTGAGGAGGGCCTCGAGCCCGCCATCGGCCCCCAGGCTGTCGAAGAAGAGGGTCTGTCCGGGCGAGCCCTGGAAGGTGTAGGACGCCTCGTCGCCCGGGTCGGCGATCGTGCCGCTGACCGACTGGCCCAGGGTCAACGAGGCGGTCGGGTCGACATCGACGAAAGCCTCGAAGGTGTAGGACGACGTGCCATAGGAGGGATAGTTGTTCACGACCAGGGTGTAAGTACCGTCGGCGGGCAAGGTCGCGGAGAGATCGGCTCCGAACCAGGTCCCGGTGAGAGCCACGTTGGTCGGCGCGTAGAGGTCCCAGGTGGCGCCGGTATAGCCGTTCGATTCGCCCTGATCCTGGAAGTAGACGCGCTCGCCGGCCGTGCCGGTGAACCGGTAGACATCCGCCGCCGTCGCGGTCGCGAACGTGTCGCCCAGCGGCGTGTCGAATGGCATCGGGGACGTCGTGGCCAGCTTGGTGATGTCCGCCAGCGTGAGCGCGTAATGGCCCGTCGAGGCCCCGCTCCCGGAGAGGGTCAGCGTATAGGTCCCCTGCCAGGAGAGCGTGAGGGGCCCATCGGCGCTGCTGGCGGAGGTGTTGAAGAGCTGAGTCCCCTCGGGGCCGGTGAGGAGGGCCTCGAGCCCGCCATCGGCCCCCAGGCTGTCGAAGAAGAGGGTCTGTCCGGGCGAGCCCTGGAAGGTGTAGGACGCCTCGTCGCCCGGGTCGGCGATCGTGCCGCTGACCGACTGGCCCAGGGTCAACGAGGCGGTCGGGTCGACATCGACGAAAGCCTCGAAGGTGTAGGACGACGTTCCATAGGAGGGATAGTTGTTCACGACCAGGGTGTAAGTACCGTCGGCGGGCAAGGTCGCGGAGAGATCGGCTCCGAACCAGGTCCCGGTGAGAGCCACGTTGGTCGGCGCGTAGAGGTCCCAAAGGGCGCCGGTATAGCCGTTCGATTCGCCCTGATCCTGGAAATAGACGCGCTCGCCGGCCGTGCCGGTGAACCGGTAGACATCCGCCGCCGTCGCGGTCGCGAACGTGTCGCCCAGCGGCGTGTCGAACGGCATCGGGGACGTCGTGGCCAGCTTGGTGATATCCGCCAGCGTGAACGCGTAATAGCCCGTCGAGGCCCCGCTCCCGGAGATGGTCAGCGTGTAGGTCCCCTGCCAGGAGAGCGTAAATGGCCCATCGGCGTTGCTGGCGGAGTTGTTGAAGAGCTGAGTCCCCTCGGGGCCGGTGAGGAGGGCCTCGAGTCCGCCATCGGCCCCCAGGCTGTCGAAGAAGAGGGTCCGTCCGGGCGAGCCCTGGAAGGTGTAGGACGCCTCGTCGCCCGGGTCGGCGATCGTGCCGCTGACCGACTGGCCCAGGGTCAACGAGGCGGTCGGGTTCGACATCGACGAAAGCCTCGAAGGTGTAGGACGACGTTCCATAGGAGGGATAGTTGTTCACGACCAGGGTGTAAGTACCGTCGGCGGGCAAGGTCGCGGAGAGATCGGCTCCGAACCAGGTCCCGGTGAGAGCCACGTTGGTCGGCGCGTAGAGGTCCCAGGTGGCGCCGGTATAGCCGTTCGATTCGCCCTGATCCTGGAAGTAGACGCGCTCCCCGGCCGTGCCTGTGAACGTGTAGACGTCGCTTCCCGTGGCCGAGCTGAACGAGCCGTCGATCGGGCGGTAGAACGTCAGGGGCGAGTTGGCCGTATCCGTCAGCCGGAACTGGTAGCCGATCGGCGATGACGACTCGCCGTTGACCAGCAGGTAATAAGTGCCGTTCTCCGTGAGGGTCAGTGGCCCGCCGTCGCTCGCCGAGTTGATGTTGAAGACCTGGATGTCGTCCGGTCGGATCAACACATAATTGACGGGGTCGCCATCGTTCTGGTTGTTGTCGAAGAAGACGCGCTCGCCCGCGGCGCCGAGGAAACGATAAACTCCTGTAGTATAACCGGGATCGAGCGTTCCGGTGACGGTCTGGGTCGCCCCCAACGCCAGCGACGTCGCCGTATCGGGCAGCGACAACATGCTGAAACTGTAAGGATTCGGCGAGTCGCCGACGTTCGTCAGCGTCAGGGTGTATTGCCCGGAGGCGGTCAGGAGAAACGGGCCTTCGTTGGACGAGACGTAGTAATTCGAGAAAACCGTGTGGCCGTTCGGGTCGGTGAACGACACGCTAACCGGCGAATAGGATCGCTCCAGGCTGTTGAAGTAGACGGGCAATCCGGCCGGCGCGGTGAATGTGAAGCTGGTCGAGGCGCCCGGGTCCAATGTGCCACTTTGCGGAGTATCGAACCCGCTGGATGAAATCGTTGGATAGGTCGTCGCGTTCGAGATCTGGAACGAATAATTAATGGCGCCGGTCGTGTTGCCGACGAGTTCGAGGTAGTAGGGACCTGTGGCAGGTAGGCTCGCTGCGAAGTCTGAACCGAGTGTATTTCCGGCGACTTCCTGGTCATTCAGTCCCAGGACGTACCAGGTCCCGTTCGTCGTCGACGTGGAGACGCTATGAAATTGGAGCTGCTCTCCGGCCGTTCCGTCGATCCGGTACGCCGCGAGCTCGTCGCCCGGATTCAAGGCTCCCGAGACGGATGTTGATCCGGGCGAATCGAGGACGATCGAGACGCTATTGATTGACACCGTGGGACCTGTCAACAGCGTCTGGACGGTGGCCGTCTGGGTCGCCTGGATGTTGCCGGCGTCGTCGGTCGCGATACTGTAGAAGCCGTAGGTATGGCCTGCCTGGCCCGAGAAGAGGGCCGAGGGATCCGCGGGTGTGACCCTGGTCCAGAAAGAGAATGCTCCGCCATCGGTATCGGTGTAGATGGCAAACGACGCGATGCCCGAGGGCGGGGCGTCCTCAGACCCGCTCGGATCGGTCCCGGTGACCGACACCTCGACGCTGGTGGCCGCGATCTGAGTGGGCAACGAGCTGACCGTACTGTTGGGCGGCGTGGTGTCCATCAGCCAGGAGGCCGTGTCAGTCCCGATCCCCGGGTTACCGTAGACGTCGGAGATGTCGGCGGCGTTGACGGTGAGCGTGTAGAGGCCCTCGGCGCCGGTGAGTCCACCAAGGCCGTCGATCTCGTAAGTCGAGCCAGTGCGAAGCGTGATCCCTACGCCGCTATCGATCAGGTTCGTCGAACCATCGTCGGTCAACGTCAGGGCGCCCGGCGTCAAGGTACTGGTGTTGATCGGCACGCTGAAGGTGACGTCCACTGCTCCTACCGATGTGTTCCTCGGATTCGGTGAAACCGCCGCGATCGAGGTCACACTCAGAGTGAGGATCTGGATGGTCTGCTGGGCGGTGGTGGGGGTCGCCTGGACGTTGCCTGCGTTGTCGGTCGCGATGCTGAAGAACCCGTAAGTGTGATCGGCCTGGCCCGTGAACTGGGCCGAGGGATTGTCCGGTGTGACCGTGGTCCAGTATGAGAAGCTGCCGCCATCGACTTCCGTGTAGATGGCGAACGAGGCGACTCCCGAGGCCGGGCTATTGTTCGGTCCGTTCGGGTCGGTGCCCGTCACCGAGACCAGGAAGCTCGTGGAAGTGGTCTGTGAGGGCAAGCTGGAGACCGTGCTTGTGGGCGGGGTCGTGTCCATCAGCCAGGAGGTCGAGGACGTGCCCACGCCGGCGAAGCCATGTTGATCCTGGATGTCGGCGGCGTTGACGGTGAGGTTATAGAGGCCGTCGGCGGCGGTCAGCCCCGACAGTCCGCCGATTGCGTATGTCCAGGCCGTGCCCGCGCCCGAGACCGGCGAGATCGTCACGCCGCCGTCGATGAGGTTGGCCGAACCGTCGTCGGTGAGGACCAAGGCGCCCGAGATCAAACTGCCGGTGTCGATCGGTTCATTGAAGGTGACGTCCACCTCGGAGACTGCGATATCGGTCAACGCCGGGACGGGCGACACGGACGCCGTGAGATCGGGTAGGATCGTCAGCGTGCCGCTCACGAAGTTGCTGATGATGTAGTTCCCCGCCGAGAGTGTCCCGAGTCCCGGCGTGATCGTGTAGGTGCCCACGGCCACGGCGCCCACCGCGTTTCCACCGAAGGTCGGCGACCCATCGACCACCGCCGCCGTGTCGCCGCCGGCCAGTCCGAGGTAATGGACGGTGAAGGCGGTGAAGGGCGAGCCGTCGTAGGGCGTCGCCTGGTTATCGGCCACCACGGTCAACGGCGCCGGAGTAATCGCTCCTGTGATATTGGATACTGTCGAGACGGTGTAGTTCTGGCCGCCGTTGCCGTCGTCGATCGTGAACGGCGCCACGGAGATCGTCTTGCCCGTGCCCACCTGCGGCGAATCGAATGTCTCGCCCAATCCGGTGACGGTATCGCCGCCCACCAGACCGATCACGACCGGCAGAGTGGTCACGCTCGTCGTACCGTCGTAGACCTTGGTGGTCGGGACCGCCCTGACGACCAGGGCCTTCGGGCTGACCGAAAGGCCGGCGGTGCCGGACTGACTGGGGGCATTGGTGGCATCGCCTCCGTAGGCGGCGAAAAGTTCATGCGTGCCGACGTTCAGATGCGAGAGGGTGATCGTCGCCGCGCCGGCGAAGAGCGTGCCCGTGCCGACGATGGCGTTACCGTTGCTGGCGTCTTCGAGATCGACGGTCGCGCCGTCGGGGATCGTCGCACCGACCCCCGAGGACACCGTCAGGGTGAAGCTCAACGAGTCGCCATACGTCGCGGTGCTGGGGACATCGCCCACGAGGGCCGACGTCGTGGGGGCGCCGGCCACGATGACCTCGAAGGTCCCGGTGCTCGTATTGTCGGACTTATCGGTCGCGTAGGCCGTGACCAGGGTCGTGCCGACCGGGAAGAACCCGGAGCTGTGGTCATAGGTCACGACGGGGTTGGCGTCCACCAGGTCGGTCGCCGTGGCCTGGGGCAGCGTCACGATGGCTCCGCCCGGTGTATTCGACGTCGCGTCAACGTTTGCGGGCAATGAGAGGGTGGGCGGGGTAGTGTCCTCGACGGTGACCGTGAAGCTTCCGGTCGTGATATTGCCGGCTGCATCTTCCGCCATCACGTCCACCGTCGTGACGCCCATCGGGAAGAAGCCGGACCCTGGGGAGTAGGTGATCGCCGGATTCGGGTCGGCCACGTCGGTTGCGGTTGCCGAGGGCAGTGACACCTGGGCGCCGCCGCCCTTCACATTGGCCTCGACGACGACGTCGGGGGGCAATGTGAGCGTGGGCGGAGTCGTGCTCACCACAGTGACCGTGAAACCGCGCGTGGCGACGTTGCCGGATTCGTCGCTGGCCGTGACGTTCACCGTCGTCGTGCCGAGCGGATAGAAGCCGGAGAAGTGGTCTTCGTTCACGAGCGGATTCGGGTCCTCCACGTCGATTGCCGTTGCCGGCGGGAGTGTCACGATGGCTCCCCCCGGTGCGTTCGCCTCGACGACCAGATTCGCTGGCAGTGAGAGGGTGGGCGGGGTGGTGTCCACCACGGTGACTGTGAAGGTGCCGGTGCTCGTATTTCCCGAGGCGTCGGTCGCCGTGACGTTCACCGTCGTGGTACCCAGGTGGAAGAAGCCTGAGGACTCGTCCTCGGTCACGGTCGGGTTCGGGTCGGCCACGTCGGTCGCCGTCGCGGCGGGGAGCGTCACCCTGGCCCCGCCTGTGGTATTCGCCTCGACGACGAGGTCGCTCGGCAAGGCGATGGTCGGCGCGGTCGTGTCCACGACCGTGACCGTAAACGCGCCGGTGCTGGTATTTCCCGAGGCGTCAGCCGCCGTGACGTCCACCGTCGTGGTACCCAGCGGGAAGAATCCGGAGGATCGGTCCTCGGTCACGGTCGGGTTCGGATCGGCCGCATCGGTCGCCGTCACGGGGGGGAGTGTCTCCGTGGCCCCACCAATCGTATTCGCCTCGATGGTGAGATTGAACGGCAGCTCGATCGCGGGCGGTGTCGTGTCCTCCACCGTGATGGTGAACGCTCCGGTGTTCGTGTTGCCGTAAGCATCGGCGGCCGTCACGTTGACCGTCGTCGTACCGAGTGGGAAAAATCCGGAGGTCTTGTCCTCGGTCACGGTCGGGTTCGGGTCGTTGACGTCGATCGCCGTGGCCTGAGGGAGCACGACGTTGGCCCCGCCGGTCGTGTTCGCCTCCACGACCAGGTTAGCCGGCAACGAGATCGCCGGAGGCATGGTGTCCTGCACCGTCACGGTGAAGATGCCGGTGCTGACATTGCCGGCGGCATCCGTGGCCGTCACATTGACGGTCGTGGTGCCGATCGGGAAGAAGCCGGATGTCTGGTCTTCGGTCACGGTCGGGTTCGGGTTAACCGGATCGGTCGCGGTCGCCTCGGGCAGCGTCACATTGGCGCCACCCGTCGTATTCGCCTCGAAGACCAGGTTCGCCGGAATCGAGAGCGACGGAGGCGTCGTGTCGGCGACCGTGATCGTGAACGCGGCGGACGCCGTATCGCCCAGCGAATCCGTCGCCGAGCTGATGACGGTCGTCACTCCCAGTGGAAACTCACTGCCGGAGGTCGAGCTCGACGTGACGGTGAGCGGCTCACCGGCGAGGTCGAAGGCACTGCTGGCAAAGTTCACCGGAGCCCCATCGGGACTGGTTGCGGCGACGGAGATATTCAGCGGAACGATCACGACGGGCGGCGTCGCGGTGGCGGCGATGGCCGCGGCCAGCGGTGCGCCGGTGTCGTGGGCCTCGATCGTATCGATGCTGATCAGCCCGGTCGCGGCGCTCGCCAGGTCGTTCGCGACCGTGCCCTGGGAGACGGACTTGACCTTGGCGACTCCCTGGAGGAACTGCAAGTTCGCGGTC
The DNA here is from genome assembly GCA_963777695.1 of uncultured Planctomycetota bacterium. Lineage (GTDB taxonomy): Bacteria > Planctomycetota > Planctomycetia > Isosphaerales > Isosphaeraceae > CAVZRC01. The sequence goes on along the minus strand of CAVZRC010000004.1, from coordinate 282,487 downwards.
GAGGGGACAGCATCGATCAGCTGATTGGCACCGGCGATGACGCTGGCGGCGCCGGCCACGAGATCACGATTGAGGGCGATGCCTGTGCTGGTTTCCGCATCCTGGATCAGAGTGGTGATCATCGCGGAGTCGTCGAAATTCAGGGCCGAAGTCGACTGTGCGACCATTCCCGCCAGGTCCGCCTCGACGGTGTCGGCCAGCGTAATGTCGGTCGGCTGATTCGACGGGTCTCGGAACAGGGCGGACACCATCGCAATGGTATCCTCCACGCGCACGTGGACCGCCTCGACGATCGGCCCATTCGCCTGGCCCGCAAGCGTCGCAGCAACCGGATCGAAGGTGCTCAGGTCGATCTGCGAGGACAACCCCATGGCCTGGAGGACCAGCGTGGTGGCGTCCGGTATGCTGTATCCATAACTATTGGAAAGGGTGGATACGAGCGTGGTGAGCGGGGTCACGACACTCCAGCTTGCCGGCGCGATCTCCAGGCCCACGGGCGGAAGGCCGGACGACAGGTCGGTGCCGGCTTCCATGACCCATTGTCCTTCGCTGTCGTCCAGCACCCCATTGCCGTTGGTATCGAAGGAGGTCGGCACCTGGAACGTGATGTCGCCCTGAGAATCGGAATATCCCCAGGGTTCGCCAGGATCCAGCGTGTCATTCTTGTTCGCGTCGAAGTAGACGAGGCTGCCCTCCGGAATACCCAGGCTCAAGTGCTTCTTTCCGGTGATGACGCTCCCGACGTTCTGAACGCCGCTGCTGACGGCGCCGCCGGCCGAGCCCAGGAAATTCGAGAGTTGCTGACCCGACCAGCCGAATGCGGTCTGGAGGGCGTTGCTCAGGTCGGCAGGACCCGCGCCGGCCGCCTTGAGGAGATTGACGACGTCCGAGTCGTTCACGTTGAGGACCGAGTTCAGTCCCGAGGCAACGTCGGACCAGGCTGCATCCAGGCCATGCCAGACCTGCGCCGCGACCGCCTCGAGGTTCTTCAGGCTGAAGATGTTCCCGATGTCGGGGATCCCGGTCAGGTCCCCGGCTCCGTCGATGGTCGCGCTCTTGATATTGAGCGAAGCCGCCGGTATCTTCGGGATGCTCACCTTGCCCTGGAATCCAATCGTGTTGGTGCCGATGGTGAAACTCACGTGCCCGCTGAGCAGACTGGCCAGGATGCCGCCGATGTCGGCGCTTCCGGTAAAGGCGACTTGAGGCAACGATCCGGACGTCCACTGGGCCTTGGACTCGAAACCCACCCTGGCCACCAAGACGTCCTGTGTCGAGGTCAAGTTGACCAGATAGGAGTTCTTCGCGGGGTTCAAGTCAATCGTGGCACCCACGCTCAGGCCGAAGCCAGCCAGACCGGCAATCCCACCTCCCTTGATGCTCACTTCGCCGCTCGTGGTGATCGATCCCCCCAGCGTCCCCTGGAACAGCGGAGCATCCCAGGTCGCGTTGAGGCTGAATCCCTGGGTGCTGACGAGGCCGATGTTGACGGAGATCAGCGACACGCCGAAAAAGTTCACGTTGTCGGTGGCTTGCAGCTTGAATGCGCCGCTGGAATAGATGTCTCCCTTCAGATGAATGGTGTTCCCCAGCAGCGTGCCGTCGGCGATCACATTCGCATCGTAATTCCCGGAAGAGCCCGTAACCGTCGCCGTCATGTTCGCCGACGAAAAGACGCCGAAGTTCCACCCGCCACCGAATGAGAAGCCGCCGGTATTGCTGATCTGGAAGAACGCCGAACCGATCGTGATCGGGCCCAGGTCCACTCCGGCCGTGACGACCATATCGTAGCTACCGTCACTGCTGATGTAGCCGACGAAATCGGTGCTCAGCGCCTTGCCGAAGACCTTGCCGGTGGCATCCACGGTGACATCGTAACTCGACGTGGTCCCGGTGATCGTACCCTTAATGCTCCCGGCGAAGACGACGAAATTGAACGAGCTGCTGAGTGAAAACTCCGTCGAGCCCGTTTGATTGCTGATCTCGAAGCCCATCGAGGTCAGTGAGATGGGGCCGAGGCCGACGTTGGCGGACGCCTTGAGATCGAACGGCCCGGAGCTGCTGATGTCGCCCGTAAAATCCGCGCTTAGCACCTGGCCGAAGACCTTGCCGGTGGCATCCACGGAGACATCGTAACTCGACGTGGTTCCGGTGATCTTACCGGTGACGTTCCCGGCGAAGACGCCGAAGTTCCAGGCGCCACCGAACGCGAAGATGGTGGAACCTGAAAGATCGCCGAGCTCGAAGGTCGCCGAGGCCATCGAGATCGGGCCCACCCCGACCGCGGCGGTCCCCTTGAGATCGAACTGTCCGGCGGTGTTGATATTCCCCGTGAGATCGGTGGTCAGGGCCTGGCCGAAGACCTTGCCGGAGGCATCCACGGCGACGTTGTAGTTCTGGGCGGTCCCGGTGATCGCACCGGTGACGTTCCCGGCGAAGACACCGAAGTTCCAGGCATTGGAAAACGCAAACACGGTCGCTCCGGTCTCGTTGCCCAGGTCGAAACTCGCGGAGGTCAGCGAGATGGGCCCCAGGCCGACGGCGGCGCTGCCCGTCAGGTCGAAGGCCCCGCTGCTATGGATGTTCCCCTTCAGCTCGATGTCCTGACCGAAGACCGTGCCGGTGGCGTTGACCCCGGCCACAAAGCCGTTCCCCTCGGGCTGGACCGTGACCGTCGCGTTCGCATCGAGGACTCCAAAGTGCCATGCGCCCTTGATGACAAGCCCATGCGTGTTGCTGAGCTCGAATTGCGCCTGGGCGAGGGTCAGCGGCCCGGCGGTGAAGTCGTTCTTCCCCTTGAAATCGTAGTCGCCGTTCGAATCGAAGGTGCCGTCGAGCGTATCACTAGGACCTCCAAGGACATGTCCCGTGAGGTGGACGGAGCCGCTGAAGCCGCCCTGGCCGTCCTCGGTGAGAGTGCCGCTGAGGCTGGCATCGAGCACGCCGAAGTTGCAACTGGCGGAGTACGAGAACGCCGAGGGCCCATTGAGGTCGCTCATGTCGAACTGGACATTCGCCAGCGTGACCCCGATGAGATCGAGTTTGCCCGTCCCCTTGAAGTCGTATTTCCCGGTGGAATCCCAGTAGCCGTGCATGTTCACGTCGATCGCGGCGGGGAACATGGGGACGACGGCTGTGGCATCGAGGGTGGTGATCAGCGTCTTGGTCGCGTTGTGGTCTCCGAACGTCACCACGCCCTTGCCGAAGCTGAAGTTCGCAATGGTCGAATCGACCGTGACCGTGGCGGCGAAAGAGCCGTCCGCGTAGATCGTCATGCTGACGTCGCCCTCGGCGAGCGGGCCGAGGTCCAGGAGGCTCCCCTGGGCGCCCAGCGTCAGGCTGTTGTTGGTCAACGTGAGGGTTTCGGTCGTCACGACGACCGGCCCGATCGTGAACGTGTAATGGGCGGTCGCCGTGAGGGACCACTGGCCATTCAACGAATACGTGCCGCTGAAGGAGACGCTGTCGTCGTCGCCGCCGGCGCTGAGATACTGATCCAGGCCCGGGATACCGTAGTCGAAGCCGACATCGAGCTGGCCGTTGATCAGCTTCAGATCGGGCGTGCTCGACGCCGGTATCGAGAAGCCCGCGATGTTGAGGCTGGCGCTGGCGTCGAGCTCATAGTTACCGTCGGCGTCGATGTCGCCTGTGAAATGCGCATCGCCGACCTGCGCGATGCTCACATCGGCGGCGACCTGGACATGATCGGTGAAGAGGGTGAGCGTGCCGCCGGTAAACTTGACGAGCCCGCCGGCCAGGGAGAACGAAGGTAACTGCTTGGAGATGGAAAGGGTGCCGCTGGGGTCGATGCTGCCCGTGAACTGGACCGTGCCCACCAGCGGCAGATTCACATCGCCCGTGACCGTGAGCGCGATGCCCGAGCCCGTGTCATTCAGGGAGACCGTGGCGTCGGTCAGGGTGAACGAGCCGATGGTCACGCTTCGGGGCGGAGTGCTGAGGCTGAAATGGGTCGGGTCCTGGATCGACCCCTGCAAATGCGAAATGGTACCGATCACCGGCAGCGTCGCATCGCCGAGTACGGAGAGTCCGCTGTCGCTCAACGTGAGATCCACGTCATTAACGGAGAAGCCGCCCGCGGAGAAGCTGATGCCCGAGATGCCGAAGCCGTAATGGCTGGCATCCTGGATCGTGCCGGTCAGAGAGATGTTGTTTCCAATCAGGGGCAGGTCGGCGTTGCCGGTCAGGCCGATCCCGGCGTCGCTGAGCGTGATCACCGCGCTCGTGAACGAGGCGATACCAATATTGAGGTTCGGTACCGTGACGCTCACGCTGAAGTGGGTGGCGTCCTCGATCGTGCCAGTCAACGTCACGCTCTGATTGACCAGGGGCAGACTGACGGTGGTGGCCTGGAGGGAGATGCCGCTGCTGTTCAGAGTGATGGTGGGGATGGTCAGCGCGATGCCGCCCAGGGTAAAGTTCGGGACGCTGGCACTCAAGCTGTAATGAGCGGCGTCCAGGATGGTACCGTTCAGGTCGATCGCGACACCGCTCACCAGGGGCACGCTGACATCACCGTTGAGGCTGATGCCGCTGGTTCCCAGGGTGACGATGCTGTTCGTCAAGGCGACCCCGCCGAGGGACATCGTCGGAAGATTCTCGGTCAAAGTGTACTGGCCGCCCTGGTACGAACCGGTCAGGTTCACCGTACCGACGACCGGTAGACTCGCCGTTCCGCTCACGCTGAGGCCGTCGGCGTTCAGCGTGATAGTGGTGTTCGAAAGCGAGAAGCCGTCGATCGTGACCCCGGAGGGGAGGACTGTGCTCAGCGTGAAGTTCCCGGCGCTCTGGATCGTCCCGCTCAGGGTGACACTCCCGAGTACCGGTAAATTGAAATCTCCGTTGAAGCCGAATCCCACGAAGCTCGGAGTAATCGCCGCAGATGTCAGGGTGAAGCCGCCAATGCTAGGAAGGGATCCCACCACGGCGAGGCTGTAATCGTTGGCGTCCTGGACGGTCCCTGACAGATTGACACTTCCCAGCAGAGGCACATTGAGCGTGCCGGTCAGACCGAGGCTGGTGTTGGTCAAGGTGAAAGCCGCGCTACCGAGCGTGACGCCATCGAGGTTGACGCCGGCAGGGGAACCGCTGAGGCTGTACTGACCGTCCACAACGGTGCCGACGAGGTGCACGGTGCCCGACGCCAGTGGCAAGATCGCATCGCCGTTGATACTGGATCCGTTCACGCTCGCATTGGTCACGGAAAAGCCGTCGATCGTGATGGCGTTCGCGGCGGCGCTCGTCACGTTGATGATGAAAGAGGCCGATGTTGTATCGCCCACGCCATCGGTCGCCTGGACCGTGATCGCGTATTGATTGGCGACCGAATAACTCGGCAACGGAGCGTTGGCTACTGTGACGACGCCGCTGGTGCTATTGATGCCGAACAGCCCATTCGCACTGTTTGTGAGACTGTAGGTGACCAGGTATCCGGCCGACTGCGCGGTGATCCCCACAGGGGTGCCGCTGACCGCCGTCTCGATCACGCTATTCGGACCCGGATCGATATCCGCGGGTACTCCCAGCGAAGGGGTGGTGACGGCGATCGTGAAGACGGCCGTCACCGTGGCGACTCCGGGGTCGCTGGCCTGGACGTCGATCGTGTAGCTGCCGTCCTGATAGTTGATCGCGCTGCCGTTCGCGACCGTCACCACACCCGTGGTGGGATTGATGGCAAAACGGCCGCCGTCATTGTCGATCAGGGTGTACGTGATGCCGATCCCGCTGTTCAGGGCCGTGGCAGCGGTGACACCGACCGTCTGGTTTTTCGCGGCGTCTTGCTGGACCGAGTTCGGCGAAGAGTCGCTGTCCGAGAGCGGATAAGGGATCAGGCCGGCGACCCCGGTGGTCAATGTCCCCAAGGCGTTCGAGAACACGGCCTCATACTCGTTGCCGGCCATGTCGGCAGTGGCGCCCGTGATCCGGAGTTGCCCCGTCGTGACGCCGCTGTATTGCTCGCCGTTCGTCAGCGACTGGTAGGTCTTGCCGCCGTCGGTGCTGGCCAGCCACTGCACCGTGTCGGCGGTGAGTCCCGGCGGGGGCACGCTCAAGAACGAGGTCACTGCCGTCAATGTGACCGTCTGGCCGATCCCGTAGAATTGATCGATCGGCTGCGTAATGATCGAGTCCACCCTCAGGAAAGCCGGGTCCGTGGTCGGGGTCGAGGTGGGCGTCGACGAAATCGGCGTGAAGACCGCCTCATATTCGCTGTTGTTCTGGGCCGCCGTCGCGCCCTCGATCGTGAGCGAGATGGTGGTTACACCGCTGTAGCTGGGCCCGTCGGTCAGCGGCGTGGCCGTCCCATTCTGGATGACGAACCACTGGACGCCATCGCTCGCGTAGCCGCTGTCCGCGGTGAACGTCGCATTCTGCCCGGCATCCACGAACTGGTCTTTCGGTTGCGTCGTGATCACATCATTCACGGACAGCGTCGCGGCATTGCTCGAGATGGGGCCGTTCGCGTTCGTGAAGACCACCCGGTATTCGTCACCGTTCAGGGACGATGTGGTGTCGGTGATGGTCAATGTCGTCGTCTTGTTGACGGAATCGGTCTGAATGCTATAGGGACCGCCATCCGACAATGTCTGATAGGTCGCTCCGCCATCCGTGCTGACCTGCCAGCTCGGCTGGTCGGTGGCGAAGAAAGTACTTGTCGCCGCGAAGCTCACATTCTTGCCGACATCAACCGACTCGCTGATCAACGCGCTGACCGAGTCCACGTTCAGGGTTGCGGCTTTGCTCGTGGCCGAGCCGACCGAGTTCGTGAAGATCGCTTCGTACTGGTCGCCATTCATCGAGGCCGACGGCGCGGTGATGGTCAGGGTCGTCGTGGTGACACCACTGTAAGTGGTTCCGTTGCTCAGTTGCGTGGGGTTACCATTCTGGACGACGTACCATTGCACGGTCGGTGCGGGAAAGCCGGTGGCGGCGGCGTTGAACGAGACGGGCGCGCTCTGTCCGTCGTCGGCGCTTTGAGTGGTGGGATTCGTGGTCACTGTGGGCGCTGCGTTGACCGTCTGCGATGCGCCGGCGGTCTCGGGAAGATTGTTCGGATCCCCGCTGTAGCTGACCTGCCATTGATAGACGCCGCCGACCGTCGGCAAAAAGCCCACGAGGGTGCTGTAGGTTGCGTTACCGGTTACCTGGTCGGATTCGGTATCCACCAGATTATTACTGGGATCGTACAGTCTGAACGTGATCGAACCGATTGCCGTGCCACTGGCGGTGCCGGACAGGGTCGCGGAAGCGGTCAGATTCTGGCCATCGCCGACGACGACGTCGGTGGCCCCGGCCTTCGCGGTCAGCGTTGGCGCGACCTTACCGAGCTTGACCACGAAGGCGTTATTCGTGTTGGCCGTGCCGAGATGGGTCTGATCCGCACCCGACGTCGTGGGGAAGTTCGAGGAGTTGGTGTAGCCCACGACATAGGCTTGACCGTACTGGTCCACCGCGATGCCCGTACCCTCATCGTAGTTGCTGCCTCCGAGGTAGCTCCCATAAATCAGGGTCTTGCCGATCGGGTTGAGTTCGTCAACGAACGCGTCGGTGTCACCGGCGTAGGTGGTCTGCACACCGTTGGACGTGACGGGGAAATTCGTGGACGGCGTGTAGCCCGTGACGAAGGCATCTCCCTGGGCGTCGATGGCAATACCGGTGCCGAAATCGTCATCGCTGCCCCCGAGGAAGGTGCCGTAAACCGGCGCGGAGCCATTTGGATTGAGCTCGGTCACGAAGGCGTCATCGTATCCGCCGTCATTGCCATGTTTCGTCTGATACGCACCGGTCGTGATCAGGGGGAAATCGGTCGCTTGCGTGGAGCCGACGATGTATGCGTCGCCCGACGCGTCGATGGCGATGCCCTGTCCATAGGTGGGAGGATTGAGATTGCTCGTCGTCGAGCCCAGGTACGTCCCGTAGATCTCGGCTGAGCCGGCCGGGTTCAGCTTGACGACGAACGCGTCCTGCGTGCCGCTCTGGTTCGAAGTCTGGAATCCCCCGCTGGTCACGCGAAAATCCGTGGACCCGGTGTAGCCGGTGACATAGGCGTCGCCCTGGGCGTCCACCGCGATGCCCTGCCCGGCGTTGACGTCGCTCCCTCCGAGGAACGTGCTGTAAACCAGGGCCGAACCGGTGGCGTTGAGCTTCGTCACGAACCCGTCGTCGCCACCGCCGCCGAAGCCCGTCTGGAGGGCACCCGGCGTCGTCGGGTAAGTCCCGCGGTAGGTCACACCCGTGATGTAGGCGTCGCCCGAAGCGTCCACGGCGATGCCATAGCCGTAGCTATAGTTATTCACGTACGTGCTATACAGAAGTGCCGTTCCATCCGCGCTCAATTTGGTCACGAATGTGTCGGCCAGGCCGCTCTGGTAGGTCCTGTTGTAGGCCCCGGCCGTCGTGGGGAAACTCGCTCCCGCCGCGCCGGTGATATAGGCATCGCCCGAACTGTCCACGGCGATGCTGTTGCCGCTACCACTCGTCCCGAAGTAACTACTGTAGAGGATCGACGTACCGGTCGGGTTCAGCTTGATGACGTAGGCACCCTGGGGGCTCGAGCCCGTGATGTAGGCATCGCCCGAGGCGTTGACGGCAATGCCCGTGCCGGTGACGCCGGCGGCCCCCCCCAGGTAGGTGCTGTAGCTCAGGATCGGGTCGATCGTCAGCGGCAGGTCGTGATTGTAGGAGCCGACCTGGAATCCGACTTCATCCTGGCCGTACAGGAGGAACTGGCCCGCGACCGGCTGGCGCCCGCCATTCACATCCTGGTACATCACGGGAGCCTGCTGGATCACGTCGCCGGTGGGCGTGTGCAGCACCAGGTCTCCCTGCTGCTCCAGGCTGACGTTCTCGGCGCCCTGGATGCCGAACCGTATGGCGGACGGATTCGCCCCCGGAGCAACCTGGAAGTCGTACTCGAGTTGCTGCTGATTGCCGTAGTAGATCAGGTTGATGCCCTGATAGACATCCTGGTACTCCACCTGGCCATACTGGGCGATCTTCGTGTGCCATTCGGCGGGGTCATTCCCGACGAAGTAGTTGCTGGTTCCGGGAAGCTGATCCTCGCCAGCAACCGCCGCATTCGGATCGGAACCGAGCAAGCTCATCGCGAGGGTCGCCCCATCGCCACCGGATGAAGCTGTTGACGTACCGGCCGATACCGTTAATGGCTTCTGAAGGCTGAGCGTCGCTCCTAGGGCGTTGAGATCGAGAGAGTAACCGGTGCCTTGCGTCAGGTATTGCACCTGGGAATCAGCCTGGCCGTCGTTGACCTCGAAGCTGAGCGGCAACTGCCCGTAGGCCTGGATCAGTTGCTGAGTGCTCGCCGACAAGCCCGTCGCCGGCGCGACCCGGTCTTCCAGGCGTTCTAACTCCGACGACAGCCTTCGTTGCCGCGCTGCCCTCGGGCGCGATGAGTGGCGCGAGAGCTTCGTGACGCCGGCATTCGGCATTCGTCCATCGCCGTGGAATGGCGCGCGAATCGGCATGCTCCTGGTCCTTCATCAAGGTGAATGGCTCGATATGCGAACAAAAGAACACTAAATTGTCTCGGATTCGTGCCTCAACGGCTCGACCAACTCGCTACGTACCTACCTAGATCCCGACTCGAAACTGGACAGTTGGGACGTCGAGAAAAGTTCCGGCTCCGGCGCGTCGAGCCAGAACCTTACCGGCCATTCCAAGGAGACGGATCACGTTGTCAGGACGCCATTCGAAGGCTTCGAAATCGATCCGGTCGCCATCCAAGTCCCGCGGCGATGGCACCATCGGCCTACCTATTAGGACCATGAGGACCCAAAACCGAACACACGTCGGACGATTTTTTGGAAATAATTTTCAAGATCGTAACAGATGAGACCGGTCGGGAATCCGAACGCACTCTGAAACAACGAGTTGCGCAATTTCGTGCATGACCCTCCGAGGGAAACTCTCGGACTTGTTCGACTTGAGTGGAACCGGTGGGCTAGCGCTAATTTCGGCTAGAATGGGCAATCTGGGTCGGTTTTCCTTTTAGTGGTCCTTTGTGTATGGTTGTCCATCGCGCTCCGTTTGAAACGATCCACGGAGGACGAACCATGGCGGATGTTCGGCGCATCGGTCCGGACGAGGTCGCACGGCCCTTCGAACAGTTGGAGGACCCGCGCTCCTCGGTCAATCGCAAGCATCCGTCGGTCATCCTCGCCGTGATGGCGGTCCTGGCCGGCGGCAACCGACCCACCGCGATCACACTCGATCAATTGCTGTTGACCGCCTGCTCGCAGAATGGTCGGGTCAGCGGGGCGTAGCCGACGCGTCTCCGGCCGGGCCGGGTTCGTCGAAGTGGATCGGAGGGATCTCCTGGACGGCCTTCCGGAGCGCCTGCTCCCAGTGGGTCTGGATCGCGAGGAAATCGGGGTCCTTGGCGTGGAATCGCCGATGGCGCGCGATGCAGAGGTCATCGCGCGAATAGACCAGCAGGTCGATCGGCGGCCCGACCGTCACATTGGAGCGCATGGTCGAGTCGAGCGAGATGAGCGCATAGCGGGCCCCGTCGTCCAGCGTCGTGCCGTCGTATCGGACACCCCGGTCGAGGATGGGACGCCCGTACTTGCACTCGCCGATCTGGAGGAACGGCGAGTCTTCCGTCGCCCGCAGGGGATTGCCCTGGGGATAGACCAGGTAGAGGTCATGGTCCTGGTCGCGGATCTGCCCGGCGAGGATCACGTGGACGTTGTACGAGAACTTGTCCTGTTCGAGCGCCTGGCGATCGAGGTCGGCCACGTAGCGTATTTGGTCGCCCACGACGCGGGCGGCGTCGTAGAAGGTCTCGGCGGAGGCCAGCCCGAGACCCCGGTCGAAGTCGCGCCCCAGCAGCGTGATGACCGACTGCGAGCAGGAAAGGCTGCCGCTGGTCAGCAGGACGAAGACCCGCTCCCCGGGTCGGACGAAGGTGTGCATCTTGCGACAGACCTTCACCTGGTCGGCCCCCGAATTCGAACGAGAGTCCGAGGCCAGGACCAGGCCCTCGCTCGTCTTGATGCCCAGGCAATACGTCATCGCGACAAACTCTCCTGCCCGACTCGATGGACCGACCCGGCGGGCCGGGTGAGTGTCCGATGATACACGATCCCGTTCCGGTCGGCGAGGCGATCACACCCGAGACGTCGCAGTCCAGCCGACCGGAGGGCGACGCTCCTGCACCCCAACGAGCTCGTGCTCGGAGACTTCGTCGGTCCAGACGTCGAACTTCTCCAACCGGGTCGTCCCGAACGACGTGGTCAGCGCGACGTCCGCCGCATCGCGGCCGTGGGCCATCAGGATCCGGCCGATCCGGGGGACGTTGTGACGCGCGTTGAAGGTGTACCAGCGCCCGTCGAGGTAGGCCTCAAACCAGCCGCTGAAGTCCATCGGATAGGGTTGAGGGGGGATGCCGATGTCGCCGAGATACCCGGTCGCGTACCGGGCCGGGATATTCAGGCATCGGCAGAATGTCAGCGCCAGGTGACTGAAATCGCGGCAGACCCCGACCCGCTCCTCGAAGACGTCATGGGCGGTCTTGGTCGGGCGTGCGGTCATGTAGTCGAACCGGACATTGCGATGCACCCAGTCGCAGATCGCCTGGACACGGCCCCAGCCCTCGGGCGAGCCCCCGAAGTGATTCCAGGCGATGTCCGTGAGGCGATCGACCTCGCAGTACCGACTGGAGAGCAGGTAGACCAGGACGTCGGGAGGCAGGTCCTGGACCGGGACCTGCCTCGCATCCGGGGCGACGAGGTCGGGCTGCCCGTCATCCTCGACGATCAGGTCATCGCGGAGGATCAGCCGGCCGGCCGGGGCCAGCAGTCGCGCGGGACGGTTGCCGAAGCCGTCGGTGTACCACTGGACGGGCGCCTCCGGCTCGACCCTCAGCCCGCCGGGACGCCGGATTGACGCCTCCCGCTCGGGTCGGAGCCCCAGCATGAGCAGCATCGGGGTGGGCGTCGGGATCTCGAACTGCATCTCGAAACCGATCCGGATCAGCATGGACGATCATCTCCCGTCTCTGCCATTCGATCCTCCCGGACTGCTGGGGCCTTGCGGTCGTGGGCAGGCCCTCAATTGGTTCTACCACGTCACCTTCGCGAGTTGAACGGCCGGCTGCGGCATGTTCACACCGCCTATCACGTCTGACCGGGTTCCGAAGACGGACACGTCGTGGAATGCCCGGGCCTGCCATCAGGCCGAACACGCGATGGCCTTGCATCAATCGCAGCAGATTTCGCGCCGAAGGATCTCCGTGGCAACATTTTTCGACACGAAGCGACGAATACCACCGGACGGGGCGATATCGTCGGCCGTGACCACGGGTCGTGAGACCGTGGTTCGGACGGGACAGGTGACCACGGTCGTGAGACCGTGGTTCGGACGGGACGGACGTCCTCCAACCTCGGGCGTCAGCCCGATCCGGTGCGAAGGTTGTACTCACGTGCGAGGCTGGAGGGCCCACGTTTGAGCCTCGGTCTCACGACCGTGCTCACGTTGTGGTATTCGGTGGGAAGTGTCGGATCAGCCACTCCTCGCCAATCGCCCCGCCGAGTGTGAGGCGGGCGAGCCTTGGAGCGACGCCAATGAAAACTCTCGGGACCGGCGATCGTCGAGCGACGAGTGGCCATGAGGCCAGGGCCACCTGACGCAAAATTCAGCGGCCCGGCTCGCCGGGAGAAAGCTACGATGGATCGGTAGCCGATTCGTCGGGCCGGGTTCGCTGCACTGCCGGTTCAGGCCCGGATTGCGAGGTGTCGAGGACGGCCGAACGGAGGGGGGCCAGCCGCACGACCGGCCAGTCGCCGCGGTCATCCTGCTCGCGGAGGTCGGCCACCATCGCCCGCACATCATAGCCATGAGAGCACGCATACGCGTCCCGCGCCGCCCATACTTCTTGCAATACACTGTCCTCATTCATCGTCCCATCCCCCGGCCGGCAACTGTTCCGGCGTGCAGATCAGCGGCGGCTTGTACCCGCCTCGCGGCACACCGCTTCGATCTGCGGCCGTAGCGTCACGTTGCATATGTTGTTATGTTTATATGTGATCATGTAGTCAACGCCATGAACCGCTGTGATGGCGATATGGAGGGCGTCCGCCGAGGCTCGCTCGGGCAGCGTGACTCCACGCAGTAACGCTTCGGCCAACGATGCCGCCTCGGGCGTCTGTTCCAAGGGAGGAACATCCGCCAACGCTGCCAGCCGATCCGCAGCCGACTGCGGGTCGCCTGCTTGACGCTCCTGTACCACGAGTCGCGACGAATACAACTCGAACGCATGCCGATTCGCCCACTACTCTCGTGTGATCTGTTGGTGGGCTGCGCGGACCAGATCCCGACTCGGCCAAGCCGTCAGGTAGCTGGGAACAGTTGTCTCGACATAAACACGCCGCCTCATAGCATCATCGTATCACGCGAACGCGAGCACCGCCAGCGGTCCAGAACTTATGGCAGCCCAACTCTTGTTCAGGCGCCGGACGTCTCGCCGAATGCCTCACGATCTTCGCGGAAGTCCCGCAGGGCCCGCTCGACGATGCGACGGACTTGCACCTCGACCTCATCGGTCGAGCGACGCTCCTTCGGCAGTCCTACCCCGCAGAAGTGCACCGCCTGACGGATCATGTGGTCAATCTGGGCCGGGCCGAACATCTCCGCCATGCGTTCGGCTGCATCATCGCCCTCGCCGATGGGAAACATCGCCATGATTCATCTCCACTCCTGATCAGCCCTCCAGGTCCTCAAGCACCTCGGTGGCGGCCTCCCGGATCGACGGGCTGGGATCGGATTCCCTCAGTTGACGGAGCAGGCGCGTCGCAACCGCCCCGCCCATATCCCCGAAGGCGCGGACGCCAGCTTCGCGGACACTCCTGGGGCCATCCATCGAGTAATCGAGCAGCATCTGGACCTTCTGCCAGGGATCGAGGTCCGAGCGGGCGGCGGCGCGGAGCAAGATGTACCAGGCATCATCGTTGAAGTGATGCCGGCGCGAATTCTCCTCGACATCCCACCGCATCACCTCCTGCTTCCAGAATTCGCGGGCATACCGCAAGACCAGGTCGCCAAACTGAGAGAGCACGTCGATCCCGATGTCCAGCCCTTCCGGGCCACCCCTCATCGTGCAATGGTCGATCAGCTCGCTGAGATAGGCGATCGGATCGCTGGACGCCCTCAGGCGCTCGATCACGGTCTCACGATACGCCGCACGCTCCCTGTGGGGACTACAGACCAGTTCGTCAACTCCGCGCCGGAAGACCATCAGGCCCGGTAAGCCCATCTGGCTAGTTGGAGAGAATATCTGCAAGAGACCTCTATACCGTAAGAGGATTATCATCGCTCACAAGCCCATCTTGCTCAAAATTCCACCAACGACACGTTCACTCAGATCGTTAAGCTCGAGTGAATGAGGGCGATCCGGCTCAAGGCCGAACACAACTCCTCAAACAACACAGTGAGGAGAGCCGAATCAGGTGAGAAAACTAGCGTTGCGACCCGCTCACTATGAACGGGCAATGCGGTCTTGGATTTCCAACGCACGAAGATGATGATGGTCAGCCAGTATCTTCAACAATCCCATAGCCGGACTCTTGGTGGCCTGGCTCGAAGGGGACTTCTTGCCTAATGCATTCCACCAATGCTCGATCAGGTCGATCAACTCCGCCTTCTCCCGCGTGGATTGTTCCCAATCGGCATCATCATAATCGCGAACGGCGTCGTAGATCCAGCCAATGCCGCTTTCGATTAAGTCTACTGCGGAAGGTAGACGCAGGAAACGAGGGAACGTTATGATCGCGTCTCCTCCTTTCAAGCATCGCGAAGACCAATCACCATACAGCGACGACATCGACGCGATGGTCGCTCTGAATCTCACATCGCCGATAACCTTGTAGGAGAATGCCCCGAGCCCCATAAGCTCCGTCAACAAGCCTCTAGACTCATGTAGGTGCTCGCCATCCGAACCCGTCCAGCGTGGCGAAGACAGAGCGAAATTGATGTGGTCTCGCCAGCTAATCGAGAATGACTCGACCGACGGAGCGGCCCCAGACCCGCTGGAGAACCAGTCTTGCAGATAAGACTCAATCCAGGAGTGTCCCTCAGGACCGAGGGCCAGAATGGGCTTCCACAAAGACGCGGATTCATCTCCGGGTCCAAGCTTCGCAACCTGGATCGCAGTTCTCTTCAGAATCCAGCGATCGAACTCGTTGGTGTGACCGTAGTCGTCATGAAGATAGTGATTTTCTGGGAGCCGAATCGCAGTACGGCGCAGAGTGATGCCAAGAAGGTTCTGGTGAGCAACGATAGCATGGATGTGTTCTTCCCTTGACTCCGCCTGAACAACGATCGGCAGATTCTGGAACGCGACTCTGATCAAGTCCAGGTCGAACCCGTCGTAAACGGTCTCTCGCTCGAAGAAAAGCTGAGAGAGCAGCCTTATCAGTTCGCCGATCGACTGGACGATCAGGTGCCCTCCTGAATCGCATTTTCGCTGATTGACGGTTCGATGCCTGAGCCAGCTTTTTCCAGGAATCTAGACGTGGCAAGATCTTCTTCTCCACGAAAGCATTGATTGCACGCCTGCACCAGTTCTCGGCTCTAGGCCAAGGTATCTGGTTCGAGTGGTTCCAGTGCCAGATGTCGCACAGTGCCGCCCAAAGGATAATCAGCGATTGAAGCCGATCGTACTCGATACCAAGCCGAGCTCGCTCACGAGTCGCTCTTCGCATGAGTATGCCAACCACATCATACTGAAAGCTCATCGCTATGTCGGCAACAAACCATCGTGCGGTAGAGTCTTCCGGATCTCGCGCCCATTCTGCAGCCGCAATTTCCGCAAAGAACGAGTCAGATCGATAATGAAAAAGAGTGACCTTCGACTCGCGGGGCTCACGATGAGGTCGGGACGAGAGCCACTCTTCAAGCTTATGTTCACACCAGGCTTGACGCTCGGGATGCGCTTCCAGCCAATCCGAGTGAAGTACATAGAGGACTGCCATTCCTCCGATCGCGACATCATCCACAGTACTGAAAGAGCTCTCGTCGCCGAAATCAGAGTATTCAGACAAACTTACCATGTTATTCCAGAAAGTCTCTAATTCGGAGGAGCTAAGAGAATTGTCTTCATCGAGCATTCTCCGACATTTCAACGGGAAGTCCGAGAACGCACCTTGTAACTCTCGCTGCTTCAAATCTTCGATGATTGACTGCTCTTCCTCATCCGAGTATGGATAATCGATGATCGTTTTGTCACCTTCCTGGTGAGTCTTCCAGTTGTTGAAATCGAACCACCTAGTCAGGTTCTCGAGATACCTCATGTCAGCGCTTGAGGGCCGTCTCCGTAGCGAGTCGAGCTCGTCGCTCCATCGCTTATGCACTTCTACGAAAAAGGGGCGAAGAGATGTGCTTCGGAGGAGGAGATTCAGGGAGATTTCCTTGAAACTTGTCTTGCGATGAGGCATCTGATACCAATCGCGCGCGATATTGAACATGTATTCCCCATAGCCGGACCACTTGCTCAGAGCGAAGCCCGTGTGGAAGTCTGCTCCCCTGAGTGCATTACCATGGCTGTAGAATTCCCAGACGTGAACTATCCACATGCCGAGAAGGGGCCGCAGAGGCCCTTCAAACAGCTCTGGGTGCTTGCGTCCGACGGCACTCAGCATGCCACAGAACGCGATCGATCGGGCGTTCTTCCAAATCGCGTCGATCGGCTCGATCACCGACTCGCCCTTCTCGAGTTTGACGTAGAACCACTTTTCAAGTGCCATCAAGGCGCAGACGACGGAGTCCGCACCGTTCTGACTGTTGTAGTACCAGAAATAGACATCCTCGTCCCCAAGCAACTCTGAGACTCGCTCTCGACTGTGAATGTGAACGAAACCCTCTTTGGCCAACGTCGAACCACTGATTCCGCCCACCGTTCTGTTGCGTGATTGACCAGGCGAATGATGGTGTCTAAGCCCTCCTCCGGCGCTTGCATCAAGAATGCAAGGAATGGACCGCGATGCCACATTCGTGCATGCCAGTCCCGTGGGGACTTTGTGCCATGGTCACGCTGATGAGGGGAGTAATGCTCGTGGGCTATGGCCCGGACGGGATGCATGATAGTTAGAGCGAGGATGACCTCGCGAGCCAAGGACGGGCGCGTAGGGAACATCGGGTTTAGCGTGCCAGAGCCCAGCAAGACGGTTCCAACTGTCTCGTCCACTCGTTCGTTAGGGCCATCAGGCCAAGGAGGGGAAAGCGGGACAGTTCGCGAATGCAAGGACGGAACAACTGTGAATGACCTCCTCGATATCTCGCTGCTTACAACCGTCAACGCATTTGCAGGCATTCGTATTCGCTTGCAGATGGAAAGGAGGACAGACTCGACTTCGTCAGGGCGCTCTATACACGCCGCGACAAGCGCAACGAGTACCGCCTCGCACTCCTTGTTCTCCGGATCGTAACGGCGATTCTCCCGCGCAAAGAAACTCATCGCGACGACTACTGCCAGTTTGGCGGCTTCTGCTCGCCATCTCCAGGTCCTTGGGGCCTTCCGAAGCCAAGTGCTCGCAACACGGGCAGCCTCCGTTGGTGCAAGCGTAGCAACCTCAGCCGAATGCGATGCCAAGAATGAAAGCATGGCCGGCCAATACGGCCAGTTGGGATCGCGGTCCGTCGTCGCCGCGATTGAACTCATCTCTTCGCCGCCCTCCCGAATCAGCAAGAGCGCAGCCGGATTCGGAAGTGTTGCGGCGTAGAGGAAACGGTTGAGAAGGCGACGGAGAAGCACTCCTCCGTCAGCGACAAGAGTCGGATAGACTGCTTCTAACAGAGGTGTCGGATTTGCTGCGAAAACAAGCGACTCAAGTAGCAAGTCCGCCCGCAGATCATACTTCCCGACAGCGATCCGGAGCCGCGCGACCGCGTCGCTCCACACGGTAGTGTCACCCGGTCGCTTCTCCAAGAGGTCAATGCCAAGTAGTCGGACGGCCTTCAACCAACGCGGAATGGTAATGCGATCGGTAAGAAACTCGGCGAGATTGCCTGTTTCAGGAATCAATGCTTGAAGTCGCGCCCAGTCGCCATAGAGGTCGTGAGTAAAAGACACTCTCCCGTCACGCTCCCTGCATATTCGCTTTTTCACCAACTCCCCAAATACGGATACGTCCGCGTCCGTGAGTTCCGAAACGGCGAGTCTAGGAGTGGTTCCCTCAGCCTCGTTCCTGGCAAGCTTTTGGAGCAGGCGCGAACGAGCGTAGGCTTTCTCCTCGCCCAAGACCACATCCCGCCAGAACCATCGGATGACATCCGACAACCCTACCCAGCGATCGGAGACGATGCCCACCGTCTGCGTGGCATGCGAGGCGACCACATTTAGAATGTGGAGGTTACGAAGAACACTCGCGAGCTCACGATGCAAGCTAAGAGGCCGAAGGTTCGGGAACGCCTCCCAGACTGGTTTCAGTTGGTCCTTTGTGGGGAAATCAACCAGTTCGGTCCGAAGCGATTGGATGCTGACACCCCGCCGGAGGAGCAAGGCTGCAAGAACTTCCCAATCTTCTGATTCACATGTGAGGACAACTCGCCACGGTCCGCCTTCGGCGTCGAGGCGGATCATCTTTAGAAGCTGTGCCGCGTTATTGAGGGCGTTTGGTGAGAAACGATCCAACCCGTCGATTACGAGCAACTTACTTTCCGCAGGTGGCCGCGGGAATTTCCCGGCATTTTCCGGCGGCCCGGGCGACGCGGCTACACCTGCCCGTAGGTCCGTGGATCCAGGCCCAGCAGGCGAATGATCGACCGTTGCGCCTTGGTCAACTTGGTCACCATCACCTGAGCCTCCCCGTCACCGACCCGGACCTCGTGCCGTTGGATCGACGAGAATACCTCGATTAACCGATGGGTCGTCGGACGCGCACAGGGCCGATCCTCCGGATACAACGGCAACGACGCCTCACCGGCCCGGGCCATCGCCTGGCGTAACTCCCGCTCCAGCAGCGTCTGCATCAGCAAGGCGAAGAAATACGCCGCCAGCAGACCCTGAATCCGCGCCACGTTCTTCAAGAACACCGGCGCCACCGCGAAGTCGGTCTTGAATTGCGAGAACCGCTTTTCCAGCAGCGGCTGGCGCTTGTACGCCCGCAGCACTTCGGTGGCGCTGAGCTTGCGGTCATTGGTCAGCAGCGGGAAGACGCCATCCTCGTGCGCCGCTTCCGCGATCGCCTCGACGTTCAGCTTCCAGGTCAGTGTGAACCGCGGTCGGGTCTCCTTCAGGTACTTGGTTTGCTCGTTGGGCCGGCCCCGCGTCGCCTGGCGGAACGTCTCTTCCTCTTGTTCCTCGATCTCGACCTGCAGCCAGGAACTCGCCTCGGCCTCGGCCAAGACCGCCGTCACCGCCTGTTCCACCTTGGACCGCTCGCGAAACCGGGTGCGCGGACCGCGGAGGCGTTCCCGCAAGTCGCCCAGGGCTTCGACTCCCCGTTGGATCGACCGGGCACGTCGCGACTCGTCCTGCTCGGCTTTGCGCGTACTGCGATACCAGAGCAACCGGTAGCCTTCGGAATGGACATGGTCGTCGCCGCAGGCGAACAACTCGTTGACGGGAGCATTCCGAAAGAATCGGTGCCGTGGAGGGGGTTTCTCTTCTCCTACACCCTCGCCAATAATCGTCGTTTTCCTACACCCGTGGCAAGGGGAACGACCATGCGCAAGCGCAAACCCGGCCCAAGGCGAAAGGCCGAGAAGACTGCGGAGCAACCGCGCGATCGTCTTGCGGAGATTCGGGCCGAGATCCGGGATGTCCAGCAGCAGATCGAGACCAAACGCCGCGATGGGCGCGTGATCCGTACGGCCAAAGACTTCGAGTCCTTGGAGCGTGCGATCGCGGCACTGACCAACCAACTGGCGGCCCTCCTCGTGGCCGAGGCGACGCAAGCCGCCCTCGACGATTCGGAGAACCGCCGCCAGGCCCGCTCCTTCGCTCAAGGGGTGCAATCGCGCCAGTGCCACGATTTTGAGCCGATGTCTGATGATTTTCGACCGCGAGGTGGCTTGAGTCGGCCGACTCGCTCCGCGGATCACTTGAAAGTCGAGGTGCCTTTTCTGTGAAGTAACAGGATCAAACACGCTCTGTTGCTCGCCAGAAAAGGACACCCCGATGGACCATCTTACGTGTGCTCAGCCCCTCTTGACAACGCACTTCGCCACCTCCTTGTCGGCCTTGACCGTGCGACTGATCCCGCTCATTACCGAGATCGGTCGCCTCATCGTCACCTTCCGCCGGGCCGATCATACGCCCCAAATCACCCATCGCTTCGAGACCTCCTTGCAAGAGCTCCTTCGCGAACTCGGTCGGATCATCGTCGAATGGACCTACAACCACCTGGAACCGCACGATTGCCGCGACCTACCCGGTCAGATCGAGTCGGGCGGGACCCGGTATCGCCGTCGCTCCAAGACTCCCAATCGTTCGCTCGCCACCCTCTTCGGCACGATCATCCTCTGGCGGACCTTGTACCAGGACGTCCATGGTGTGGAGCCGTCGATCTTCCCCCTGGAGATCCACCTGGGCCTGGAGTCCGGCCGGGCCACGCCGGCTCTGGCCGAGCGCGCCGCCCGCGCGGCGGTCACCCTGTCCCAGGACGCGGTGCTGACGGCCTTGCGCGACGATCATGCGGTCCGATGGTCGGTGGCGACCTTGCGGGCGGTGATCGCCGACATGGCCGCGGGGATGGAAGCCCACCGCCAGGACGCCCAGGTGGACCGACTCCTCGGCTGGCTGAAGCAGGCGGACCGGTCCTCGGGCAACCGCAAGCCGGTCCTGGCCGTGGGCCGCGACGGGCTGATGTTACCGATGCGAGGCCAGGCGTGTTACCGCGAGGGGGCCACGGCGACCGTCTCGGTCCACGATCGCGCCGGGCGGCGGTTGGGGACGATCTATCTGGGGCGGATGCCCGAGCCCGGCCAGGGGACCTTGTCGCGGCAATTGACCGCCTTGATCGAGGCCGTGTTGCGGGGATGGACCGGACCGACGCCGCGGCTGGCCTATATCACCGACGGGGGGAACCACCAGACCCAGTATTACCGCCGGGTGCTCAAGCGGATGAGCGATCCCCACCACCCCGGCCGGCGGCTGAAATGGCAGTGGGTGATCGATTTCTATCACGCGAGCGAATACATCTCCAAGCTGGCAGATGCCCTGTTCTCCGACGCGCGCAAGGGGTCGAGTTGGGCGCGAAAGATGTGCCGATGGTTGAAGAGGAAGCCGCGGGGGATCTACCGGGTGTTGCACTCGGCGGCGGCGATCCGGCGACGGCGGATCATCATGCCGACGGCGAAGCGCGAGCAATACCGGACGGCGTACGCCTACTTGCGGAAGCGGATGCGCTGGCTGGATTACGCCGGCTACCGGCGGGATCACGTGCCGATCGGCAGCGGTGTGACGGAGGCGGCGTGCAAGACGGTGTTCACCCAGCGGCTGAAGCAGTCGGGGATGAGCTGGAAGGAGGAGGGTGGGCAATGGATCACCGACCTGAGAGTGATCCACTTGAGTGGGGTCTGGAGCGAGGTGTATCAATCCTACCTGGGCTCGAAGCCGACACTCCGGATGGGGACTCAACGGACTACAGCGAAGGAAAAGAACTCAAAGGCCGCATAATCACTGGCACTGGCGCGATTGCACCCCGCTCAAGGGGCGGGCCACACGATCAAGGATCAAGGCCGACGCGATGTCACGCTTCGGACCGCGTGCGGCCCGATCATCGTCCGGCGCCCTACTTCAGTCGCAACTGCGAACGCGGCAAGGCCGGTAAAGGGATGTACCCGATGCTCCTGATCTGGGGCGTGCATGACCGCTGCACGGCGGCGATCTCCTCGGAGGTCAGCAAGTTGGTGGCGATGCTCGGTTCGTTGGAAGAAGTCGAGCGGGTCCTATCCGATCGCGGGCAACCGCTGGACCTCAAGACCATTCGGGCGATCGCTTATCGGTTCGCCATGCGGGCCCGTGCCGCTCAGCGCGGGGGGAACTTGAACTGGGGAGAGAGCGTCGCGGGCCGTCGCGCCGTCCTCTCCACCGACGGCGGTCGGATTCGGATTCGCACGACCAAGCGCGGTCCCAAGACGGCCAAGGGCGCAACCGCTATCGCACCGACTGGCGCGAGCCGAAATTGCTGATCATCTACGTGGTCGATGAGAAGGGGGAGATGGACCGGGACTTCCTCGCGGTCATCGATGGGACCCTGGGCGGTCCCGACGCGATCTTCAAATTGATGGAGTTCTATCTGCGCGAATTGCAGATCACCACAGCGGACCAGGTCCTGTTCGTCGCCGATGGGGCCCGTTGGATCTGGAATCGGGTCGGGGCGCTGCTGCGGCGGTTGGGGGTCAAACCGGAACAGGTCAGCGAGTTAGTGGACTTCTATCATGCGGTGGAGCATCTGGGCAAGATCGCGGCCTTACAGCGCCGCTGGACGGCGTCGGAGCGTCAAGCGTGGATCGGTCGCCAGCGGCGAGACCTACTCAAAGGAAAGGTCGAGGAGGTGCAAGCCGCGATCGATACCGCGTGTGGTTCCCGCCCCGGCCAGGCATTGAGACGGGAGCGAGACTACTTCAAACGGAACATCGGCAAAGGTCGGATGGACTACGCGCGGGTGGCGGGGTTGAAGTTGCCGATCGGCAGTGGTGCGATCGAGAGTGCGATTCGCCGTGTGGTGAACCTGCGGTTGAAGGGGCCGAGCATCTACTGGCATAAGACGAGTGCGGAGGCCGTCCTCTTATTGCGATCGTACTACAAGGCCGGGCGATGGAACCATCTTGAGAGGCAAGCACTTACAAACGACGTGGGGATCGCCGCGTGAGCCTACAGAAATGGAACGCTCCCCTCGTCAACGACGTGGCCGTGGTCATCGGCCAGGGCATACAACAGCGTCCAGGTCAGTGCCGCGGGCGCCGTGCGGAGCCGGAGGCGGAAGGCGACGTCCTCGGTTCGCCCGCGCGGCAGCACCGTCACGAACCGGCCGCCTCGGGTGGCGATGTGGCCCAGGTTCTCGCTGCTGGCCAGTTTGCAGTCGGCCACGTAGAGGAAGTCGGCGCCGCCGATCAGCTCGCGGAGCAAGTCCCAGGTCCCGATGTGGGTCCCGTCGTCAACCGTGTTGCCGCTGTCGCTGGAGAAATAGACCGGCACGCTGCCGTCGCTGGTGACCGTCAAGATGTAGAGCAGTTGCTTGAGATCGGGGCGCCGGGCCTTGCTGTGGCCCCAGGTGATGGCGTGAGTCGGTCGTCCACGTTGTTCGCTCTCCTGGCCGGCCGCGTCGTAGGCGCCGTAGAAGGACACGGTGGTCGAATCGTTATGCAACTCATCGAGGCTGATGGCGAACTCCCGGATGACATGGCGGACGACGGCCATGATCAAGGTGGGCCCGATCCCCTGGAACATGCGGTCGAGAGAGCGCCCGAGGCGGTCGTCGTGCAATCGGCTGAGGTCCTGCGGGCGAAGGCCGAAGAGATCGGGGGGGAAGAGGGCGGCCCACTCGCCGACGCCATAGACCGGCTGGCGGGCCATGAGGAGATTGGCGAAGAGGACGAGCAAGGCGGTCACGGTGGGGAGTTCGGTGCGCGCGTCGTCGCTGGGGAGATGTTCGCCGAGGATGCGCCGCAACTGCATCCGCTCGACGATGCGGTTGAGCAGCGGCAGGGCGCCGACGTCATAGGAGCGGAGTTCCAGGCCGTCGGCCTGGGCGTGTTTGCCCGGGACGACTTGCCGTTTGGGGCGGCGCGGTGGGGGAGACGAGCGGTCGGAAGGCTTCGGTTCGGACATGGCGGATCACCCCGAGGTTGGTCAGAGGAAATCGGCGGATGTGCGACCAGTGGACCAAACGGGGCGAGGGATCGTCAAGTCGGAAGAAATTTTGCAGAGATCATGTTATTGGAGTTATGACAATGGCTTTTGACGTAAGTTGGGTCGGACTCGACTTACGTCGCAAGCATAAAATTTGGCTAATATCAAAACGAGGGGGTCGGCGCGGTCCGAGCTGTTGACGAACGGCGCGAGGTTGCGAAAACTTGCTGGCGGGAGCGGGGTCTTTGGCAATCGGGTAGTCGCAGGGGAGAGCGGGCGGCCATGGCGGCCCGGGGCCGACGTAGCGACGTGGCATGCGCGGGTCTGGCGCCCGGTGCGTTGCGGCAAGGGGCTCGTCGAGTTGCCGAGTTACCCGGTGTGACCGCGTCCGTGGAATCTGGCTCCCACGCCCCGTCAGCACGCCGCGGAAATTAGCTGGAAATTGTCGCGGCCACCTACGGAAAGTAAGGAGCAAGGAACTCCTCGCGTTGATATTGGGAAGGATTTTTCTGAAGGAATGGCCTAGGCCTAGGTTGCATTCAACACTCGTCAGGCTCGACTCGTCGAGCATCTGCACGTCAAACCATGCGACAGGCCCCTGCGACTTCCAATCCTTCACGAGAGTCTTAGCCAGGCCACTTTTTCCCGCCCCGGACTCGCCGAGTAAAGCCACGCATCGGTAGTCATTGAGGAGTGAGGAAATACGGCCCAGTTCCAGAGTTCGATCAATGTTTACTGAATCGCCAATCTTATCAATGACTTGTTCAAGTCTTTGTAAACTTAATTCTGTGATCAGGCGAACATCGGCAGCGTAATCCGGATACTCCTTGAGTCGGAAACTTCCACGAAGCCGGTCAATCAGTCCCGCCAAATCCAGCGTACCGCCATTCGGGTTGAGTTTACGGGCGATACCCTGCAACCTCTCCCACAAGTCGGCGGCTTCAACTCGCGTTTGAGTCTCTAGAACATCCCGGCAGACGGTTACAGCCATCTGCTCAGCGATGGAGTGATCGCAGCCAAAGTCATAATCCAGGACCCGAATCCGTGTCATTAGCAAGACGGCCTCGACCTCCGCCACCGTCTCTCCAGGTAGTTTACAAGTAAGACTTCTGAAAAGGTTCCGCTGGATATCGTTTTTCGCACCCCTCGCCTTGAGACGGTGAAGAATTCGCTCTGGGCCGGCGTCTCGGGCTTCGTTGAAAAGTCCATCCCAAGCTACGCGCACTATGGGGGCCAGGCTACCGACCACCAGCCCGAGGTGGTCGCGCGATCGATCAAAGTCGGCAGTATGTCTGCCGAGCCACAGCTCCCAGGCAGCCTCTACGAATTCAATCGGGAAGCGATTCCCTCTAATCTGTTGATTGCTTTTTATAGAGAGGGCGAAGCGGCTATTGCCCCTCGGGCCGCGTAACGTGAGGACGAGATCGTCCAATGGCCAACCGTCTGCAATGGTCTGGAATTCAATAAGACGAATCACGCCCAATTCTTCGTCTAGTGGCGGGTGTCCGGCGATCATCATCGCCATAAATCGAGCGGCCACCATGCTTTCGAACATATTGCCGCCGCCGCCAGTTTCCTTGGTAGTCGCAGTTTTCTTGGTCATGGCAGGAGTCGAACTTGGTTATATTCGGTGTGCATTCCAGTGTACTATTGTAACTCCGAGATGGTGATCGGTCGATGAAAAAATGCCTAGCGCCACCAGTTGGTGCGCCAGGACGGCGGCGGCCAGCCCCATTCTGCTATGCCTTACCTCTCTAGCTTGTCCAGACGCGCGCACCATCTGGCAGGCGTGAGGAAAAAATGGGTGCGACTTATCTAGTCCACCGGTGTTGGCCTCTGGCCGCAGCATTAAGGTCTTATTGGCTCGGCATCATCACGAGTGGGTGGGTGGGACGATTGGCTTCTCTTTAGGGAGTCCATCTCGATGTCCGCCCAGCGGCAGAACATCCTCTGGTCCACCCAGACGTGAATCGGCCCAAGATGACGAATGGAAGCGTGTGCCGACGGTGGTGGACGCCGATGGCGACATGGTCGTTACGCACTACGACGAGCGGGGACGATTCCAGAGCCGGCCACAGGCCGAGCTCGCCCTGGTTGCGTTCGTCGGCCCGCGACCCCTTGGCCATGTCGTCCGATTCAAGGATGTTAGTCGCTTGAACTGCGAGGCAACAAATCTGGAATGGGTCGCCGTACCAGTCACCCGTGATGGAGCGGCTCGCGCTTGAGCGATCGCGACCCGCGAGCGCCACCGGCGCCATGCGCCGGACCCTCGAAGGCCGCTCGCACAGCGATAGCGGAGCCAGCGCACACCTTTTGTAAGTCGTTTCTAATCAGTGCCTTGCGATCTTGTGGACGTCCGATCACAAATCGCAAATCCTTGGTTCGTAGGATCTTGCGAAATGTACGCGCTGGCCCTGGCGATAGCGCCCTCTTTGGTGGTTGAGGATCGACTGCGGTGAGCCGACGCGTCACCGATTCCAGCCCGTGATCAAATGGTTCGTGCCCGAGGTCACCTGACTAACAGACAACGGGAAGAGTCTTCATGGATTCTCAGGAACCGAGTGCCGCCGAACCCTCAAGAGTTTCTATAATCCAGCATGACGGGTCGAACCGGCGGCGTTCGGGGTGCGCAAACGAACGAAGGAAACGGCGATGATGCCATGCGAAATTGGATAGGACGACCTCAAGAGCGCGACGAACGAACCCGGCGCCTCACACAAAACTTGCGGAACGAAGCCATTCTTCACGCGATCTTCACACAAAACGCGCTCGCTAGGCGGCATGCAGGCTTCCTGGGCCGGGTCGAGGCCGTGCGGTTGCCGATGAGGAGAATGGCGGGGATATCCTGAAGCGTGTCGTCACAACCACGGGTCGCTGGATGGGGGAGTTATCCGCCATGGAGAGAAGTGAGACCATTGCGACAGAGGAATCCGACTCTGCCGTGAAGAGCGGTGCGAACGGACCCCGGTCCATCGAAGGGACTGAACTATTCGATGAGCTTGGCCCGATCCCGACCTTTCCCCCCGTGGCTCTCGATCCCGAGACGGGACGCATGCTCCCGATCTCCGATGAGGAGGTAGCCGCCCGGCGCGAGGCCGTCCTCCGGATGCTCAAGGTGCTTCACCAGATCACCGATGAGAGCGACACGGACGAAAACTGGCGGGATGTCTACCAAAGTATCGATGCCGGCCGGCCGCATCGCCCTCTGTTTAAAGGACTGTACTGACCGTGGCTCGGATCATCGTTCTCGACTCGGGTCCGCTGGGACTGGCCGCTCGTCGCCCCGGTATCACCGAGGTGCGGCAGTGCCTCGCCTGGCTCGCCAGACTCGAGATGACCGGAGGCGCGGATCGTCCTGCCTGTAATCGCCGATTACGAGCTGCGCCGCGAACTAGTTCGAGCCCACGTCGCGTCGGGGATTGGGCGGCTCGACCGGCTCAAGGCTCGCTTCTTCTATCTGCCGATCAGCACTTCCGCCATGCTCCAAGCCGCTGCGTTCTGGGCTGACGTTCGACAACGAGGGATTCCGACCGCGAGCCCCGATTCTCTTGACGCCGATTGCATCCTCGCCGGCATGGCTGCCACGGCCTTCGACCCCGGGGACACCGTCATGATCGCTACGAATAATGTGGTCCACTTGAACCGATTCTCAGGCATTGATGCCCGAGATCGGCGGACAATTACCTGAAATTCGCGCCCTTCCGCTCGCCGCCGCTCTGATATCATCGATTTTCCAGAAACCACCACCGCGAGGCTCTGAAGGTTTCTATAATCCCGGATGTCTGATCAAACAGGCGCATTTCGGGGTGCGCGAATCGAGCACAGAAAGTGTCGCTCATGGCGTGCGGAACCGAGCCCGATGAAACCAAATCTCGACGAACGAACCCGGCGCCTCACCTAAGACTTGCGGAACGAAGCCATTCTTCACGTGATCTTCACGCAGGACGTGCTCGCCAGGCTGCATGCAGGCTCCTTGGGCCGCGTCCACGCCGCGCGGATTCAATTGCCGTTGGCATGAGGGCTGTCCTCGCGAATAATGTATGGAGTTACAGGCCGTCCTTTCGGACTTCAGGATGGACCATCCATGTCCAAATTTCAGCTCGTGAGCCCGTACCCGGCCGCAGGAGATCAGCCCGCGGCCATCGAGAGCCTGGTGGACGGACTCCGCCGGGGGAAGAAGCAGCAGACGCTCATGGGCGTCACCGGATCGGGCAAGACCTTCACCATGGCCAACGTGATCGCCCAGCACGGCAAGCCCGCGTTGGTCATGTCGCACAACAAGACCCTCGCCGCCCAGCTCTATGCCGAGTTCAAGGAATTCTTCCCTCATAACGCCGTCCGCTACTTCGTCAGCTATTACGACTACTATCAGCCCGAGGCGTATATCCCCCAGCGCGACATCTATATCGAGAAAGACGCTGCGATCAACGAGGAGATCGAGCGGCTCCGCCTCGCCTGCACCAGCGCGCTGGTTAGCCGCGAGGACGTGGTCGTCGTCGCCAGCATCTCGTGCATCTACGGGTTGGGCTCGCCCGACGACTACCGCAAGATGATGGTCCGGCTCCAGGTGGGCGACGTCATCGATCGCGACCAGATGCTCCTCAAGTTCATCGACATCCAGTACGACCGCAACGACGTGTCCTTCGAGCGCGGCAAGTTCCGCGTGCGGGGCGACGTCGTCGAGCTCTGGCCGGCCAGCGAGGAGATCGGCTACCGCATCGAGCTATTCGGCGACGAGGTCGAGCGGCTGGCGACCATCGACCCGGTCAGCGGCTCCGTGCTCGAGACGCATCAGGACCTGTACGTCTATCCGGCCAAGCACTTCGTCCTGCCCGAGGAGCGGATCAAGGGCGCCGTCGAGGCCATCGGCGAGGAGCTGGAGGAGCGACT
This sequence comes from uncultured Planctomycetota bacterium, assembly GCA_963777695.1. Lineage (GTDB taxonomy): Bacteria > Planctomycetota > Planctomycetia > Isosphaerales > Isosphaeraceae > CAVZRC01. The sequence goes on along the minus strand of CAVZRC010000004.1, from coordinate 253,770 downwards.
CAAGCAGATGAAGGAGCAGGGCAAGCTCCTGGAGGCCCAGCGACTCGGGGCACGGACCCGTTATGATATGGAGATGCTCCTCGAGGTCGGCTATTGCTCGGGGATCGAGAATTACTCTCGGCACCTCACCGGCCGCAAGCCGGGCGAGACGCCCAACACGCTCCTCGACTTCTTCCCGCCCGATAGCCTCCTGCTATTGGACGAGTCGCACGTGACAGTCCCCCAGATCCGCGGGATGTTCGCCGGCGACTTCAGTCGCAAGAGCACCCTCGTCGAGCACGGATTCCGGCTCCCCAGCGCGCTCGATAACCGGCCGTTGCGGTTCGACGAGTGGGAGAAGAAGTTCGACCGGCGGCTGTTCGTCTCGGCCACGCCCGGCGATTACGAGGTGGCCATGTCTGGCGGCGAGGTCGTCGAGCAGGTGATCCGGCCGACCGGACTCATCGACCCGGTCGTGCGCGTCGAGCCGGCGCGGGGGCAGGTCCCGGCGCTGCTCCAGGAGATCAAGACCCGCGCCGCCAAGGGCGAGCGCGTGCTTGTGACCACCTTGACCAAGCGGCTGGCCGAGGACCTGTCGCGATACCTCAAGGAGCAGGGCCTGCGGTGCAAGTGGCTCCATTCGGAGCTCGATGCCTTCGAGCGGGTCAGCATCCTCCGCGAGCTGCGCGAGGGGGCTTTCGACACCCTGGTCGGCGTCAACCTGCTCCGCGAGGGGCTCGACCTGCCCGAGGTCTCGATGGTCTGCATCCTCGACGCCGACAAGGAGGGCTTCCTCCGCAGCGAGACCTCGCTGATCCAGACCATCGGCCGGTCGGCCCGGCACGTCAACGCCGAGGTCGTGCTCTATGCCGATAAGATCACCCAGTCGATGCAACGCGCGATCGACGAGACCAACCGACGTCGGGCGCTGCAACTGGCCTACAATAAGGAGCACGGCATCACGCCCGAGACGATCGTCAAGGCGATTCGCCGCGGCATCGAGGAGGAGATCCAGGCCAAGACCATCGTCCGCAAGGCCGCCGGCCGCGACGAGACGACCGACGCCAACGAGGAGTACCTCGCCGCGCTGGAAGCCGAGATGCTCGAGGCCGCCGAGAAGCTGGAGTTCGAACGCGCCGCCGCCCTTCGCGACAAGATCCTCGAGCTCCGATCCGCCCGCGGCGACGGCCCCAAACGCCCCGCCGCCTCTCCCCAGGCCCAGGGCGCACGCGCCTGCGCCAAGGGCAAGAAGGCAAGGGCCGCACGAGGTCAATGATCGTGGCTTGGGCGTCGTAGTGGCTAGTGGCTAGTGGCCAGTGGCTAGTATGATAAGGAAGAACGGGATCTCCGGGAGGCCGCTTCGGAACGGGTGGCCCGAGCGGAGCGGAGATGGCTTCATTTGACTCTTAATGACTAGCCACTCGCCACTAGCCACTCATTTGATTCGTAATGACTAGCCACTCGCCACTCGCAACTATCCGGGGAGACTTTCATGCCGATAAGACTTCGTGTTTCGAATAACGGATCGTGGTTCAGGGTCGCGGCGGTGATAATGGCCCTGGGGTCGGGCGGGTGTGGCGACGGTGATTTCATGTCGCCTCCGCCGCCCGAATTGCGAGGGAGCTCGGGCGCCGCGCGCCGAGTCCTTCCCCGACGCCCGGGGCATCCGCTCCGGACTTGCTCGCCGCCGCGACGACCGGGGTCAAGAGCATCGAGCTGATCCTGAGCGGCGGCCGGGACATCGATGAGATCGAGACCGAGAAGTCGGCCGCGCGGATGCAAGCCGGGCTCGACAAGGCCCGGCTCAGGATCACGGTGGTCGGCGAAGAAAACCCGGAACAAGGGCCGAAACCGGCGGTCCTCAGGGATCAGGCCACGCTGGTCCGCGAGGCGATCGCGCGCCATCCCCAGGCCATGATCGTCGATCCGGGCGACCCCGGCGATCCGGACCTAGCAAAGGCCATCCAGGAGGCCCATGCGGCGAAAGTGCCCGTCGTCTTGCTCGGCCGCCCGATGGCCGGCGTCGCGACCAATCCGGGGACCTCGGCGACGCCCTCCACGATCCTGGTGGCTCCCCAGCCGTTCGCCGACTCGGCCCGACAGCTCGTCGCCGCGGCGATCCGGAACGCCAGTAACGCCAAGCTGGATCCCAAGGGGGCGCCCTCCTCCTGATCAACACGGCCGGCGACCCCTTCATCCCCGATCGGGTGGCGGCGCTCCGCGAGGCCCTCAAGGCCGCCGGGATCGGCGCGGTTGACGAGATCCGTTTCGCGAAGGATAGTGCGACCGGCCAGAAACTCCTGATGGCTCGGCTCAAGGCCGATCCGAAGCCGACCATGGTCTTCTCGGTCGATTTCATGAGCACCTCGGCCAGCAACGAGGCGGTCAATGAGATCGTCACGGAGCGGCCCTTCATCCAGGCCGGGTATACCCACGAGGACAACCAGGTCCGCATGGCCCGCGTCGGCGAGTTCGCCGCACTCGCGCTGTACACGCCCAAGTACCTGGTTCGCAAGGCCATCTCGACGGCCGTCGCGGCCGCCCTGAAGCACGAGGTCCACAGCCCGGTGGAGGTCAGCGTCACGATCACGGAATCGCCGACGAATTCGGGGGTCGCCCATATGCAGGCGAAGATGAAGTCCGCCGTGAAGGCGCGAGCCAAGAACTCCGAGTAAGGATAAGGATCGGCGCGTTCGAGCGGATAATTATTTATGAGCAGTTCTCGATACCAATTCGGCGAGCGGGAGCGGCGCAACGTCGAGGAACTGCTGGCGATGGCGATGGCCGAGGATTTCGGCCAGGTCGGCGACATCACGTTGACGGCGACGATCCCCAGCCAGGCCATGGGCGCCGGCCGGCTGGTGGCGCGTTCGCCCGGCGTGCTCGCCGGCCTGCCGGTCGTCGAGCGCCTTGCCGCCGAGTTCGAACTGATCGCGCAATGGGAGTCGTATCGGGCCGACGGCGACCGGCTCGAGCCGGGGATGATGGTCGCGCGGCTGGCCGGTCCGATGAGGTCGCTGCTGGCCATGGAGCGCATGGCGCTCAACTTCCTCCAGCGGCTCAGCGGGATCGCGACCCTGACCTCACGCTACGTCTCGGCGATCGCCGGCACCCGGTCGGCGATCTACGACACCCGCAAGACGACCCCCGGCTGGCGGTCGCTGGAGAAATACGCGGTTCGATGCGGCGGCGGGTTCAACCACCGCCTCGGCCTCTATGACGCCGTGCTGATCAAGGATAACCACCTGGCGTGGCTCGCGTCGGCGACCGGTCCCGGGGCGACCGACCCGATCCTCGCGGCCCTCGCCACGGCGAGGGCCAACGTGCCTTCTGGGACGATCATCGAGATCGAGGTCGATACGCTCGATCAATTCGATGTGGCCCTGCGCCGGGCCCGACATCATCCTCGTGGACAACCTGGGGCCCGAGCGGGTGGCCGAGGCGGTCCGGCGTCGCGACGCCGTGGCCCCCGGCGTCCGGCTCGAGGCGTCCGGCGGCGTGACCCTGGAGACCGTCGCGGCCCTGGCGGCCACGGGCGTCGACCGGATCAGCGTCGGCGTGCTGACTCACTCGGCTCCGGCCCTGGATCTGGCATTGGACCTGGAGATCGAGCCGACCTCCGAACGGGCCGGTAGACCCCAGGACCAACCCGCCGACCTCGGCTCGTGAGGGGATCGGATTGTGTCTGAAACCGCATCCATCACGGCGGCGTTGAACATCCCGCTCCTGGATCGCCTGCGCGCCGCCGCGGGCGAGTATCTACCCCTGGACGGGCTCGGCCCCGATGCCGATCGGGTGCGAGCCGACCTCGATGCCCTGGCCGCCTTCGGATTCGCGATCGAGCGGCATCCTTACCGGGGCGCGGCCTACGCCGGGCCGGCGGCGAGGCTCTGTCCGGACCAGATCGAGCACGAGCTGGCGACGCGATGGATCGGCCGTCGGATCGCCGCCTGGAGCCGGGTCTCCAGCACGAATGACCTGGCGGCGCGGGCCGGGACGTCGTCGGCCAACGCCGGGCTGGTCGTGCTGGCCGAGGAGCAGACCGCCGGCCGTGGCCGTCGCGGCCGGTCCTGGACGGCACCGCCGCATTCCTCGATCTTGATGTCGGTCCTGCTGTTCCCGCCCGCCGAGCTGGCCTCCGCCGCGCCCGAGTCGGCCTTCGGCTGCGCCTGGCTGACCGCGCTGGGCGCCGTCGCCACGGCCGAGGCCGTCTCGGCCTGGACCGGCCGCGAGGCCCGGATCAAGTGGCCGAATGACGTCCGCGTCGACGGCCGCAAGATCGCCGGCATCCTGGTCGAACGCGCCACGCCTCCCGCCCGGCCGGCCGAGGACGGACGCGACGGCGAGCCGGCCCGCGGCGTCGTCATCGGCATCGGCTTGAACGTCAACCTGGATCGCGACGACTTCCCCGCGGACCTCCGCACCGGCGCCACGTCCTTGCGGATCGAACGCGACGGCACGACCGTCGATCGCTCCGAGGTCGCCCGCGACCTGATCCGACGGCTCGACCACTGGTACGACGCCAGCCTCGCCTCCGGCTGCGAGACCCTGAACGCCTCGTGGCGTGCCCGCAGCGAGCATCTCGGGCGCCTGGTCTGTGTCGCGACCCCTTCGGGACCCCGCACCGGTCGGCTGGTCGACCTCGACGTGCGGAACGGACTGACGCTCGCCCTCGCAGAGGGCACCGATGAGGACTCGAATGACTCGGGACTCCTCCGACTCCCGCTCGCGGCGGTCCTCTCGCTCCGGCCGGATCCGTCGTTGGATGCCCCGAAGAGTCCTGGAAGCGAGGCATCGGCCTTGATAGACTGAGTGATCGCGGACCCGATGCGCACGGACTGATGGCCCGGGAGACAATGGCATGGCGGGATCAATACCTCCTTGGGATCTCCCCGAAGCGGCTACTCGGTCAGGGTCGAACCGGAATAAACACCGTCGATGGGCGTGGCCTCCCTTGTTGGGCCTGCTCCTGGCCTGTGTACCCTGCTGGAATCCTCCGTCGGCCTGGGCCCGGAACGATTCGAATCGCCTGCGGATCGGGTATGGCGGCCATGGCGAGGCGAACACGGCGACACTGCTCGTCGCGTACTTCCAGAAGCTGCTCAAGGACGGCGACATCGATACTTTCCGCAGTCGCGTGGCCGCGCGATACACCGAGGAGTCGCTCTGCGAGATCCTGACCCACTCGTCGGCGGTCACGTCGCGCCGGGCTTCCGTGGTGTCGCTGGGCTTCCTGGGCGAATTCCCGACGAGCAACGCCGTGCTCGGCCGGGCGCTGCGGGACGGTGATCCCCTCGTGCGCCAGCTCGCCGAGGGCGCGCTCTGGTCCGTCTGGTTCCGAGCCGGCACGCCCGAGGATAATCGGACGCTTCGAGAGGTCACGAAACTCATGGAGGCCGGGCAGCTCAATCAGGCCGAGGCACTGGCCACCCGCCTGATCGTCGAGGCCCCGCTGTTTGCCGAGGCCTATAACCAGCGGGCCATCATCTACTTCCAGCAGAAGCGTTTTGCCGAGAGCGCCCTGGATTGCCAGCGGGTGCTGAGTCGCAACCCCTACCACTTCGGGGCGATCGGCGGACTCGTCCAGTGCCAGCTCGAGATGAACCACCCGGCGGAGGCCCTCAAGACCTTGCGCCGGGGCCTGAAGATCCAGCCGTACAGCGAAGGGCTCCGCAGCAACATCAAGCTCATCGAAGCCCAGATCGAGCCCGAAGCCTCTCACTGAGGCCTGTGTAGGGTGGGTGGAACCCACCGATGCCAGGCTGTATCGCGGTGGGTTTCACCCACGCTACAAGGGTCAGGGTTCGGACGTATCTTGACCATCGTTGCAGTCCCAGGCGCGGTCCGACTCGCGCTCGGCCAGGCCCCGGGCCGAGGGCCGACGGAGGGAGGGGCGATGCGGGCCGGCGAAGGCGGCGACCACGTCCGGAAGCGCGCCGAGGTGCAGGTGTAGCAGGCTGCCGACGGCATGATGACGATAGAACCAATCGTTCTCGGCGGAGAGGGCACCGAAACAGCTCGGGCATCCGAACGGCTCGGCACTGGGGATCAACTTCCATCGGTTGCTCATGTAGCCGCGGACCGTGGTCCCCCGCTTACCCAGCCAGCAGTCGTGCAGCAACTCTCGCGAGACCGGCGCAGGCGGCGGCGGATCGGCGAGCAGCTCGGCATCGCACGGCAGGATCCCCACGCCGAGGTAGCAGCGATCCCGGATGAACATGCGACGTCCCAGGTAGGCGGTCCCGCCCCCCTCGGAATAGATCCGCCGTCCGAGGCAGACATGCTCCCTCAGCGCGGCCATCATGCTGTGGTTCGAGGCCAGGTCGTCGGCGTGGTCGTCGGGTATCCCGCAGCCGATCATCACCAGGTTGACCCGTTCCGGCAGGGCCTCGTCGCGCAGCGGCGAGAATTCGATCAGGTCGGCGCCGAGCGCCTCCAAAGCCTCGATCGTGTCGGGGAAGTAGCGGCCGAACGCCTCGTCCTGCGCGTAGGCCACACGGAAGCGACGACGGCCCCGGCCCGATAGACCGGAGCATTGCGCCGTGCACCGAAACGGATGGCGGCGGGCCAGGTCGCGAATCGCCGGCAAATCAGCATGTTTGAGGAAGCCGAAGGCCAGGGCGTCAATCAAGTCGTCCGGGAGGCGGCCGTCGCGCGGCACCCGCTCCAGCGCCGCACGGACCTCGGGCATGGCCTCGACCGCGCCGACGACCGACAGGCCGGTGGTCAGTTGGACGAGGCGTCTCAGTCGCGGCAGGACCGTCGGGTCGTCCAGCTCGTCCAGGAGGACGGCGTCGACCCCGTCGGGCAATTGCGGCAAGTGGAATGCCTCGGAATCGCTCCCTCGGCACGAGATCACCGCGATGATCGGCAGATCCAGCGCCTCGGCGATCGGCCGCATGTCGCCGGGATGATCGCATGAAATGGTCGACCGGACCGCTTTCGGGGTCTCGAGCGTCCCTTCGACCACCGACACCTCGGCCGAACTCGCCGCCCGGGCGAACAATCCCGTATAGACCGGACCGGGCATCAGCCAGGCATCGAGGTGACGACCCGGCAGCCCGGTCACTTGCCCGACGGCCTCGGTGGCCGTCGGGCAGGCGCGTGTCCGGAAATGCTGGACTCGCCAACGCTTCTGGGTCAACCCGGCCAGCATCGCCAGGGACACCACCGAAGGCTCCGGACCGGACGAGCAGGTCGCCAATCCCAGTCGCGGAAGCTCCTGTTCAACGCCTCGCGGACTTACAGGACGGGGCACAATGGAACTCCTCCGGGCCCGAATGGCCGGATGCGAAAGCTCTCCTTGGCTTGGCTCTCTTCAACGCATCAGGGCGTGTCCGGGCTGGCATGACACCGATCCTTACCCAACTCATCCTTGCCGAATCAATCCGACTCGAAAACGACGACCCACCGCTCCCTCGACCGGTCTCCGGGCGCAGGACGAAACCGCGAGTCTCGCTTCAGAAGCCGAGAGTCATGCGATCGTGCGCCGGATCGGTTCATTTCCAGGATGGTTTGAAGGGGGTGTTTCGATCGAGATTGATTGTTGATCCTCAATCCAACACACTGCATCGGGGACGCTCCAATGATAGAGCCGTGGAAGGTCAGGTCAAGGGCTAATAAGCGAGCGAAGAAGCGACGAGGACTTTATATTTCCTCTTGTCGGGGCGGGTCCCTCGGGCTACCCTACGGCCCTTCGCGCCACGGGAGAGCCCCGAGAGATCGACGCTTCGTCCGGGCCGACACGCGACGTCGGCCCGGACGAAGCCTCGCCCTTCCTCAAGGGCGCGTGACTCCGTGCTCGCCATTTCTGAGCGATCCCCTGTCTGCCGGGAGGGAGCCCGCACGATGCCGAGATCCACGAATCGGGCCGTCGCGGCGGAGTCCGCGTCGGCCGCGCCTTCGCGTCGGCGAGGGATGATCCGATGTCCATCGGCCCTGTTGCTCGCGGTCGTCTCGATACTGGCCGCACCGATCGCCGGCCTCGCGCGGCAATCCCAGCCGGAAGTCCAGTCGCAAGTTGCGATAAGGCCTACCGATCCCTCGGCGGTCTCCGGGCTGCCGCGGGCCGCCGAGGTCGATGTCTCCGCCGCGAGGAATCAGACGGAAGCGCAGCTCAAGGCCCTCGACTCGGCCGCCACCTCCGGATCGACGGCGACGACGCCCTCCGGCGTCGGTAGCCAATCCGGCCCGTCAACGTCTCCCTCGTCCGCCGCGCCTGCCGTCGCCACGGTCGAATCGGCGATGGACAAGCAACTCCGCGAGGTCTTCCAGGTCCGCTTGCGGTGGGTGGACGAGTACGACAAGGCATCCAGGGCCCTGAAGAAGGCGACCAATCCCGAGCGGAGCCCGGAGCAGCAGTTGGCCGACGCCAAGGAGGAACTCGGCCGGCTCCAGGCCGCCCTGACGGAGTCGGTCGCCCGGCCGGAAACCCTGCTGCCGCCGCCCTATCGGGCACTCCCGGCCGGGGGCTCGCCACGTCTCAACTCCGAGATGAAAGACGCCCTCGAAGCGGCGATCAAGGAGCTGAAGGACTGGAACGCCAGGCTGGAGGCGCTCCGCACCGAGGTGGTGAACTGGGAGGGTTTGCAGAACACACGCCGGACCGAACGCGACAAACTTTTCCAGCGGGTGACTTCGTTGAAGGCCCGCGGGCCGGAGCGCGAGGCCATCACCGGCTCGACGACGAACCGCTCGCGCCAGTTGGCCCAGGAGCGGCAGGTCAACCTGGAATGGGAGTCCCGCGTCGAGATCCTCCGGCTCCAGGCCGTCGAGGCCGAGCTGGCCCTGGAGGCGAAACTGACGGGCGTTCGCGAACTGAATCTGCAAGTCTGCCACGCGCGGATCCAGGTCCTCGAGAAGTCGCTCGAGCTGATGCAGCGGCGCTATCGCGCGTCGGCCGAACAGCAGGAGAGCGAGCTCAAGGCCAAGGCGGCCCACGAGGAGAACACGGCGCGGGAATCGGAGGATGTCCTGGAGCGGTTCCACGCCCACCGGCTGGCCGACCTGCTGGAACTCGAGGCCCAGGTCATCAAGAACGAGCAGGCGGAGGTGACCAGTTCGCCGCCGACGCTCGACGAGGAGAGCCGCCGGGCCGACCACGCCATGGCCGACTTCGCGCGGATCAAGGCCCTGCTCGACGACGGCCGGGTCAGCCGACTCGATGCGATCCGGCTCACCAATGACTTTCGCCGGATCGGCCCCGAGCGCGAGCGGCTGCTCCGCAACGAGATGGCTGTCGTCGAGACGCGGCTCCAGTTCTACGAGGACGTCCTGACCAACCTCGAGATCGAGCTGCTCCAGGACTCGCTGCATGACCGGTTCGAGCACGACCTGCTCCAGGAACGCCTGCCTCCCTCGCGATGGGCCGAGGGCGACGCACTCCTGAAGGAGTTCGAGCAGAAGCACCGGGCGCTCCTGGTGCGGCGCCGGGCGTCGCTGGAGCGGCTCACCGACTGCACGGCCCAGACGCTCGACCAGATCTCGCGCCGGCTGGGCATCCTTGACGAGGAATACGGATTCATCCGCACTCATATCTTCTGGGTCCGCGATCAGGAGCCCATCGGGCTGGGGACGATCGCGCAGGGGGCCCGCGAGCTAAACCATCTGGTCAAGGCCCTGGCCCGACTGGCCCAGGAGGTCGTCGGGCCCCGGCACTGGGGGCGGGCCTCGGCCGAATTCGTAACCGCGGCGCTGGGCGTGCTCGTCCTGCCGTTCGGGCTCTTCCGGCTGCGGCGGTTCTTGCGCGCCCTGATCGAGCGAGACCTCCTGCCGACTCAACCGGCCGGGCCGGCCTGACAAGGCGTGCAGGATCGCGGATCGCAGATTACGAATTGCGAATTCCAATATAAAGTGATCTTGAAGGCGAAATTCTGTGATTCTGTAATCCGCAATCCGCGATGCGTAAATCGCGATGCGTAATCCGCAATCCAGGCCACGGCCAGGGGATGGGTGAGGCGATGCGAACGGTCGAGTGCGAAAGCGGCTTGCGAGGCTTGCGCTCCCTGGCGCTGGGGACGGCCTCGGCGGCGATCTGGCCGTCGTATCTGCTGCTGCTGGCCTACACGGCACGGCAGGCCCCTTGGCCGAGGAGCGTGGCGATCCTGGTCTCGGCGGCGCTGGTCGGGGTGTCGCTGGCCGTCCTCGTAGACGGCCTGTTGAAGTGGCTGACGCGGCCCTCGGGCTGGGCGGAGTGCTACCTGGAGATCCCCGCGCCGGTGGCCCGGCAACTCGGCCGGGCCGGCCGGATCGTGGTGATCGCGGCGGCGGCGATGATCCTGCCGGTCTACCTGCTCGACAACGGCCTCATCATGCCCGAGGGCCGCACGCTGCACGCCCCGGCCTTCGGCCGATTCTTGATCCTGGCCTTCGAGGTGTCGGTCTGGGGGACGTGGTTCTGGTTGCTGCGAGGGCGCTCAGCGTTGCTGGGCTGGTTCGCGATCGATCCGGCGGAGGCGACGGCCGACGCGCCGGCGGCGGATGGCTCGACCGATCGGTCGACGACCACCGACGGGAGAGCGGCGACCTCGCGGTTCCGCGCCGGGCTGGTCTGGCTCAGCCGGAGGCGCCGGATCGCCGCCGCGCTGGTCCTGTCGGCCGTCGCCGCGGTCATCGTCCTGGACGCGCGCGGTTACAGCTTCTCCGCCCGACGGATCGCCGTCGGCGGCTCGCAGACCGGGGCGGTGATCGTCCTGGGCATCGCCGCCTATCGCGTGCTCGTTCGGATCGTCGTTCATCATGCCGAGCGGTGGGCACGACCCAGGCGGCGGTCCTGGGCGTTCGCGCTGGCCGCGGGCGTCGCGATGCGAGGGCGGTCGCGGCGGCCCGCCTCGGGGCCCGACGCGGCCGGCGGATCGGCGGAGCCCGACGATCCGGCCAACTTCGCCGTCCAGCCCGAGGACTTCGCCGCCGGCCTGTGCCGCCTCGGCGCCTGGGCCCTGACCTTGCTGGGGCTCCTGGTCGTCGCCTGGCTCTGGGACCTGGATCCGGCCTTCGCCCGGTTCCTGCTCAACCAGGCCGTGTGGTCCTTCGACGACCAGTCGCCGGTGACCATCGGCGACCTGACCGAGGCCGCGGCCTTCATCCTGGCCGGCGCCCTGGCATGGCGATACATGAGCACCTTCTTCGCCCTGACCCTGTTCCACCGCATGCCCGACGATCCGGGCGTCCGCTTCGCCGTCGTCACGCTCTGCCGGTATGCCGTCCTGGCGCTGACCACCATCGCCGCGATGGGCGCCATCCGGCTCGACATGGCCAAGATCAGCGTCGTCCTGGCGGCGCTGGGCGTCGGGCTCGGCTTCGGGCTCCAGGAGATCCTCTCCAACTTCGTCTGCGGCATCATCCTGCTGCTCGAGCGGCCGATCCGCATCGGCGACACCGTCACGGTCGCCGGCACGACCGGCCGGGTCGACCGGATCCACATCCGTGCCACGACGATCATCAACGGCGACAACCAGTGCATGATCGTCCCGAACCGCGAGTTCATCACCGGCAACCTGGTCAACTGGACGCACAAGGACAAGATCCTTCGCGTGCCGATCAAGTTCGGGGTCGCGTTCGGGACCGAGCCCGATAAGGTCGTGGACCTGCTGCTCTCGGTGGCGCGTCGCGATCCCGACGTCCTGTTCAGCCCGGCGCCGACGGCGGCCCTGGAAGGCTTCGGCGAGTCATCACTCCTGTTCGCCCTCTATGCCTTCGTCCCCGACCCCGGCCTGGTCGGGCCGGTCCGGCACCGCCTCTGTTCGGAGATCCAGCGGCGTTTCGCCGAGAAGGGGATCGTCATCCCGGTGCCGACGCACGAGCTGCACGTCAGCCGGATGTTCGATGAGTCGCCCCGAGACCCCGAGCCGCCTCTACCACTCCGCTACGAGCCCGGATCGCGGACCCCGCCGGAGCCGCATGTCCAGATCGCCCGCCCGCGCACCGATGAGTCGTCGATCGTCGATCGGGACCCGCTCCACGGCCGCGCCGGCGTGTAGATGGTGGGCCCAGGATCGCTTTCAGATGTGTCGAGGGTGACCGCGCACGTGAGTGCGTGGTTCGGACGGGGCGAAGGTCCCTCAACCTCGTGCGCCAGCCCGATCCGGAGGGGTCGCGCCGGGGTGCGTGGGCGGTGATTCGACGTCCGAGACTCGGTCTCACGACCGCGTCCTCTCGTCGTCGATCGCCGCAGAATGGTCGTGACGACCCGCCTCGAGATTGTTCCGGGATAGGTTGATCCTCCCGGCTCACTTTATCCGATCCTAAGGCATGCCGGATCAGGGATAGGGAGGTCCATGATGGTACCCACCGAGATTACGTCGCCTAACTCTCCGGTCGTCGAACGAGCCCCGCGGGAGGATCTCCCGTGTGGGCACCAGGAACAGCACAGGACCGCGAGGTGGAGGAGGAAATCTATGGCGACTGCGCGGCTGCGCGTCTTCCCGCATCCCGAGGAAGAACGAGAGGACATCAACGACCCGGTCATCTCCATCAGGCTCAGCGACTTGTATCCGCTGCTGGCCCAGGCCTACCGCGACAATTACACGTGGCTGCGCGACTTCGAGGATGACGAGTTGCTGGTGAGCAACGACCTCTACGAGGTGGTCCGTGCCTTCTCCAATTGCCGTCCTTCGGCGTGATGGGCCGGCTATGGGCTTGTCGAGGGGATGGGAAAATCCTACTGTAGTGGTCAGGGGTCGGCACGCCTGGCGATATCCCCAGGCGATCCGGCCCGACCGTCTCGAGCCCCCGCGATGACACCCGACGAATCCAATACTTCCGACGAGGCGTTCACCATCGAGCGCCGGGGCGAACTGACGGTGATCACGGCGACCAAGGAGTTGGAGCGCATCGAGTTCGGCCTCGAGGAGCTCGTCTCCGACCTCATCCTGAAGCCGCTGCGCCGCCAGGAGAATCCGTCGATCGTCTTCGACTTGAGCCGGGTCGATTTCTTCGGCTCGATGTTCCTGGCCCTCTTGATCCGGTGCTGGAAACTGGTCCTGGCGCAGGGGGGAACGATGGCCCTCTCCGGCGTCAATGACAAGACTCAAGAGTTGCTGCGAGTGACCGCCCTCGATATGGTCTGGCCGATGTATGGAACCAAGAGGGAAGCCATCGAGGCGTTGCAATAGGACCGGCCGGGCCGGCTCGTCGAACCACGTCGTTTCGACCCGCGGCGATCGCCGAACCTCGCCCGGGCGAGGTCGCCGATCGCATCGATTGCGAATGAATCGCTCGCGCCGTTGACAGTCTCGTCGGCGAGTCCGATGATGAGATGAGGGACGAAGGGACGACCGGATCGGTCGCGACCCGCCTTCAGGTGCGCGAGCGGGCATCTCGTCCCGCCGGAGCGGAGTCGTCATGGGCATCTACGACCGCGAGTATTATCGGGGGGAATCGGGGGGTTCCAACTGGTTCTGGAACCAGACGCCCGTCTGCAAGTGGATCATCCTGATCAACGCCGGCGTCTTCCTGATCGGCCAGGGCATGCTCCACTGGGACGAGACGGGCTTCACCAGCGAATGGCTGGCCGCTTCGCCGGAGTTCACCCTCCATCGCTTCCGCCTCTGGCAGCTCCTCACCGCCAACTTCTGCCACGCCGATCCGATGCACATCATCTTCAATATGATGTTCTTCTGGATCGTGGGCCGGGAGATGGAGGGCCTCTACGGCAGCCGGGACTTCCTGGTGTTCTACCTCAGCGCGGGCGTCGCGAGCATGCTGGCCTGGGTCTTGATCAAGGCGTTCGTTTTCCAGGGCACGCCGTTGCCTCTGGCCTCGTTCCACCATGCCATCGGCGCTTCCGGTGCGGTCCTGGCGGTGGTGATGCTCTTCGCCCTGTTCTACCCGAAGCGGGAGATCGTGTTCTTCTTCATCCCCATGCCGATGTGGATGATCGTGGCAATCGACCTGGTCATCCCGCTCCTGCCCTACGTCGGCATCCAGATCGGCAGGCCGAACGTCGCCGTCGAGGCCCACCTGGCCGGGATGGCGTACGCGGTCGTCTTCAAGCACTTCGACCTGAGATGGTCGCGGCTGAAGATGGGTCGGCCGTTCCGGCCGAAGCTCCGCATCTTCTCGCCGGTCTCCTACGATCAGGCCCGGCCGCGCACCCCCAATCCGGCGCGGACCTCGTCCAGCGTCGCCGGCGCCGGCAAGGCGCCCTCGGTCTCCGTCTTGCCCGAGGAGCAGCTCGATGCCCGGCTCGACGAAGTCCTCGCCAAGATCGCGCGCGAAGGCCGTGCCGGCTTGACCGAGGAAGAGCAGCGGGTCCTCCAGGAAGCCAGCCGACGCGCACGGATCCGACGGAGTGATCGCCCCTGATGGATGAGACGACCTCGCCCCACCGGATCCGATCGGCGACTCCCGACGACCTGGCGGTGATCGTCGAGTACAACCGCCTACTGGCGCTGGAGACCGAGCACAAGGTGCTCGATCTGGCGACGCTCGAATCGGGGGTCGCATGCGCCCTGGCTGATCCCGATCGGCTCCGATACTGGGTCGCCGAGGCGGGCGATCCCGGGCAGGTGATCGGACAGGCCGCCGTCACTCGCGAATGGAGCGACTGGCGGATGGGCTGGATCTGGTGGTTCCAGAGCGTCTACGTCGCCCGGGACTTCCGGGGCCGAAGCGTCTTCCGCTCCCTGCATCGACGGATCCGCGACGAGGCTCGGTCGCTCCCCGACGTCATCGGCCTGCGCCTCTACGTCGAGGACGCCAACCATCCGGCACAGCGGACTTACCAGTCCCTCGGCATGAAGCCCGGCGGATACTCGGTCTATGAAGAGCTCTGGATCCCCGGCCTCGGCTCATCGCGATCGGGCGCGAGCCCGGAGTAGCTGGCGAAGATCAGTGGGGAGGCGGACTCTCTCACCGCGGGCCTCACCCGTGCGGCCTTGGTTTGCTTCGCCATCGCTTCGAACTCGTGAAAGCGGGATTCCTGGCTCCAGGTCATCTCGAACCGACTCTCTTGCGGAGCAACCGTCGAAAATCTGAGGGAAGGCGGACAATCCTGTCGCGGTCCTCGTCCAGCTCAAAATGGATGTCGTGATCGCCTGGAAAGGGCTCCAGTTGAGGGTTGCGGTGGAACCAGATTTCGTCCGGGATCAGTTCAGGAAAGGCATCGCATGGGGTCGGGCCCGAACGGTGGTAATGCTTGCACCATATGCAGATAGGGGGCTCGCCAATCATGGCTGTCCTCCAAGGATTCGGAAGAACTGCTGGACGATATCGTGCTAGTTCCGCATCTCCTGCCATCTATGCGCCAGCATCCTGATGGCTGACCTCGGACCATCGCGCCAGCAATCGAGCTGCGGCTCCCGAGTCGATCGCCGTCGCGGCGCGCGAAACCCCCTCGGATAAAGGAGTCTGATCGGTGACCCAGAGGCCCGCGGCGCCGTTGGCCAGTACGTAATCGCGGACCGGTCCCGGCTCGCCCGCGAACGTGCGGCGAATCCGCTCGGCGCTTTCTTCCGGACCGCTCACCCGCAATCCATCCGCGGGACAGTTCTCCAGATCGAAGTCGCTCGGCTGCCAAGTTTCGAGGCGGACCGTGCCCGATTCGACGACGCGGACCTGTGTCGGGCCGTCCAGGGTGACCTCATCAAGCCCGTCCGAACCGGTGACCACCGCGGCGCGGCGGACATGTTCCAGCCGTCCCAGGACGGCCGCCAGCAGGTCGGCCTGGGCCTCGCCGGGCGTGCCGACGAGCTGATACGCCGGGCAGGCAGGATTGCAAAGCGGGCCGACCAGGTTGAACAGGGTGCGGAACGGGAGCTGGCGCCGGACCGCCGCGAGGGACTTCAATCCGGGGTGGAATCTCGGGGCGAACAGGAATGCAATGTTCAGATCCGCCAGACACCGCGAGAGTACCTCGGGCCCCGGATCGGCCGACACGCCCAGCGCGAGAGCACATCCGAGCTGCCCGAATTGCCCGTGGCTGCCCGATTACCGTGCTTGACCACCGGCACGCCGCAGGCTGCCACGACGATCGCCGCGGCCGTCGAGATATTCACCGTGCCGGCACCGTCGCCGCCGGTCCCACACGTGTCCAGCAGACGATCCGGGGCGACACCGCTCTCCCATCGGATCATCCGATTTCGTATGGCCCGGACCGCACCTTCCAGCTCGTCGGCCGTCTCTCCCCTGATCCGCAAGGCGGTCAGGAATGCGGCCGTAACCGCTTCGGACACCTCGCCTTCCAGCAAGGAGCCAACCGCGCGTGCGACATCGTCGGGCGACAACTTCGAGCCGCTCGAGACCGCACGGAGGCAGGCAATCACGGGGGCCATCACGGCAACCGGACGGTTTGCCGTTCGATCCGCCCCCTGACCGAGCGGTCGAGGTTGATCACCGAAGGTACATGATCGGCCCGCTCGGTGAGGATCTTCACGGCCTGATCGGCGGACTGGATGGCCTGATTGTCAATCGCCGAGATCACGTCGCGGGGCCGCACTCGCTGGGCGAGCGGGCTGTCGGCCTCTACATTGAGCACCAGGGCACCGCGCCAGCTCTCGGGCAGTTCCATACCCTGCGCGAGCTCCGGCGTCAGCGTCGCGATCTCCAGGCCCATCACGAACCTGGACGCCGCATCGGGACGATTCGGGCGGCGGACCAGCCCGGTCGGGTCCTTCTCCGCCTCGCCCGCCACCTGGGTGAACGTATGCTCGCGGTTGCCGACGGTCACGCGAAACGTCAACTCGCGCCGATCGCGCCAGACGACGACCTCGGCCGCTTGCCCGATCGGCGCCATCGAGACGGAATTGATCAGGTGGTTCAGGTCGGTGATCACGACCCCGTTGAAGCGGAGGACAACGTCGCCATCGCGGAGCCCCGCCCTCGAAGCCGGCGAGGAGGGGTTGACGCCGCGAATCCAGGCGCCCCGCGGCCGGTCCAGGCCCAGATCGGCGGCATGCTCCTGTCGGAATTCGGACTGGAGGACCACGCCCAGCGCACCGCGGATGACGTGGCCCTTCGAGATCAGCTCGTTCATGATCCAGCGGGCGAGGTTGATCGGGATGCTGAAACCGACCCCCTCGTTGCCACCGCCATTGGAGGCGATCGAGTTGTTGATGCCGATCACCTCGCCCTTCATATTCACCAGGGGACCGCCCGAATTGCCCGGGTTGATCGCGGCGTCAGTCTGGAGGAAATCCTGATTCTCCACGTCTTGGAGCTCCTCCATGTGCCGGCCCCGGGCGCTGATGATCCCCTGACTGACCGACTGCATCAACCCGAACGGACTCCCTAACGCCATCACCCAGCTACCCACGGGTGCTTCGTCGCTGTTCCCCATCCGAGCCGCGGGCAGATCGTCCCGGTTCAGCTTCAGGACCGCGATGTCCGCCTTCTCGTCGCTCCAGACCCTCTCCGGGAAGAGCGTGTGCCCATCCTTCAAGAAGATCCGGATCTTGGACGGCTTGGTATTCTCGACGACGTGATAGTTGGACAAGACGTAGAGTCCAGGCCCATGATCGCTCCGGACGATGACGCCAGAGCCGGTCTCCTCGAACTGCCGAGATCGCCGACCCTCTTCGGCCTTGACGATCTTCTGCGCGACGATATGCACCACGGTGGGCGAGACGGATCGGGCGACCAGCTCGAAAGTGCGGTCGATCTGCTGGAATTTGTCATACTGCTTGGCCAGGTGTTCGTAGATCGCGTCATCCTGCTGCTTCGACGCGGCGGGCATCTTGGGAGCCGGCTGCAAGCCTGCGATCGCTTTCGGGTCCGCGCGATCGAGGGTCGCGACCTGTGCGGAGACAGACGGCCCTCCGCGAGCCAGGACGATCCCTAGCAGGACCCCCGCGCTGAGGGATGTCAAGGAAAGCATGATCGCAGAGGATCGCGAGAGCATTGACGGAACTCCAGGCCAGAGACGTCCTTAGGGCGCCGGAGCATTCGGCCGGGCCGCGAACGTCCCTTCTTCATCGACCTTCGGCCGCTCACCCCGTTACTATACTGCCCGCGACGAGGCCAAGTCAAAGAGCGTTCCAGCAGAACGTGGTCTTCTGGTCCTCGGGTCCTCGGATTCTTGACGATCGCACGATGGAGTCATGCGTTCGATGACGAGTGCTTCGCGTTTTACCCGGTGTTGTAAAAATTCCTTCAAGCGATCAAAGGGGCCTGCTACGTTTCTCGCCGATTGGGAAAAAAAAACCGCCGGATGGGGTCCGGCGGTACGCAAGTTCAGGTCGAGGCGACCGGTCGATTCGATCGATCAGCGAGACTCGCTGAAGTCCATCTCGAAATCGCTCAGATTGATCTGGGAGTCGCTCTCGCCTTCCTCCGAAGGCTTCTCATAGACCTTCGCCCACCGCTTCGAGTCGGGCTCCAGGGCCCTCGTCTGACCAGCTCGCTCGTTTTCGCGCTGGCAGTCGATGCAGCTATTGGTGTAGGGTAGGGCGTTGAGCCGCGCCTCGGAGATCTTGCCGCCACAGTATTCGCATCGGCCGTAAACCCCGGCGCCGATCCGTTGCAGGGCATGCTCGATCTGGCCGAGCTCTCGGCTCTCGATTTCCACGAGCTGCGAGCAGATTTCATCATTCGCCGAATCAACCGCTGCGTCAACATTATCGCCGACCACGCTCAGCTCGGAGAACTTCCGGAAGCTGTCGAGGTCGCCGTTGAGGGCCTTGCGCAGTGCATCTCTTCGGGCGATCAGCCGGCTCGTCAGTCTCAGCAAGGCATCTTTGCGGGCCATGAAACACCTCCTGGTGCACATCGGTCGCGGATCATAGGTGGTCGGAATCGGTCCGACAGACCCGTGGTGCCAGCCTTTCCCAGTCAACGCGAGCACTCGGAAAAATCGTACGATTTTAGAATGATAGCTCGTACTGGGGAAGCTGGGGCCTGGACGAGTTTGCCACCGCGACATCCCATGGTCACGGGAGTAAGACCAAACCCCGGACGTTTCCTCTCTTCTAGCACATTATGCGCCATTGACAAGGGATGGTGACCGCTTCCGGCCATCCCCAGAAATAATACGCCGTGTCGGGCCAAGGGGTTGCCAAAAATTCCAAAAATTCTTTTCGACTTGGGCCACCTTGGATTTCGGGACAACGAGGGAAATAGGAGAAGCCTCGGGCCTGGGCTCACGCCGATCGGGCAGGGGAGCGAAGGTCGGTCCAACTCCGTTCGCTAGGCGGATGGGATGACGACATCCAGTCGTGCATTATTCGATAGCGGGGCCTGAGTGTGCTCATCGAGGGATCGGTCAGGACGATCATCGGGCCGAGCCGATCGCTCCCTTTCGGCTGATTCGCGGCAGGGTATAGTCGGCGATCACCCGGGGCTTCAATTCACCAGGTGCGTGAAGAAGGTTTACATAACGGGCGGAATTGTTGTCAAGATGATAGATCCACTGCTCGATGAGCTGGCCCCGGGAATAGGCGTAATTCACACGCGTGGGCCTGCCATTTAACTTGAGCCGGACTTCGTCCGGCGTGAGGCCGAGGAGGCCCTGGGTGGCGGTTATGGGGCGAGTGGGATTCGACCGGCCGGAGGCCGGGTCGGCACCCGCGTTGGGGTCGGAATCGACCCATTCGTCCTTGATCTTCCGGAAGCCGCGGAGGCGGAATGCCTCCTCGGTGTCGCGGGAGGTGGGGTCGATCTTCCACGATCTACGGAGCAATTCCACGGCCGTGACGCGGTCCTGGAGGAGATCTTCGTAGTATTTCGCCAGCGACACCGGACCCTCGGCATCGGTGTCGCTGAGCCGCGCCCGCTTGATCGCCAGCCATTCGCCGAGCACCTTCCGCGACTCCTCGGGCTGTCGCAATTTCTCGCGATAGGCGTCCGCCAGAGCCTTGACCTCGTCGAGCCGCAGCGAGCCGACCTCCTTGCGGAATTTGCCGATGGCCTTTTCCAGCAATCGAGCCGGGAGGTCCGACTTCTCGGGGAGGAGGCTCGCCGCCCGCTCCGACAGGGCGATGCCCGAGGCGAGGTCCGGAATCGGCTCGAGTTCCAGCGATCGGGCCTGGGCGTCGCCCCACAACCGGCGATCGAAGGCGATGCGGACGGCGGCGGGGACCGCCGGATCGCGATAGGCCCCGGCGGGGTCGTCGGCATAAACTGCTTCCCATCGCCCGAGGTTGACCCGCCCGGAGGCCGGATCCTTCGACGCCGACGGGAAGAACGCCTCGATCTCCCGGATCACCGCCCTGATCTCGTCGGCGCTCCTGGCCGCGGCGAGCTTGGCGCGCAGGGCTCGATGGGCCTGGGCCGACGGTTCGGGCTCGGCGACTTTCCGGCGGCGGGCCTCCTGGGCCAACGCCAGCCATTCCTGGGGCGCATCGACGCCCACGCGCTTCAGGTCGCCCTCCAGGCGAAGGACCTCGGCCTCCAATTCCTTGGCGCGCCTCATCAGCGGCCCGTTCTCCTCGCCGAACTCGGTGGCGCGGCGTTCGGCCCAGCGTGCCCAGGCCTTGCGGGTCGCGAAGTCGCGGGGCCCCAGTACCGCCAACCCGCGTTCCAGCCGCTCCATATCGGGCGGCATGACCTTCAGGCTCGACACCTCGACGATCAGCCGGCTCCCGTCGCGTTTCAGGGTGCCCTGGACGACCACTCCGGCCTTCGGCGGCTCGGCGGGGCGGAGCCGTCGCGGGATCCGGAAGCTGACCGAGGTCCGCTTCAATTCGAGCTCGTCGTCCTCCGATCCCTTCCGCGTCACGTAATACTTGACCCGGTCGTCCACGACGACCTCGCGGCCGATCAGGTCGGCCCTCTGCTCCAGGTCCGGCGGCTCGACGGTCTGCTGACCCATCGCAATGCCGGTCCATCCCGACAGCGAGAGCACCAGGGCACCGACGACTCGAATCCGTCGTTTCACCGCTGCCCTTCCTCTTGTGGTACGTCGATCAATTGGTGCGCCGGCCCGCAGGCCTCCAGCGCCCGGCGATGTTTCATAAACACGCCGCTATCGGGGATCAGGTGCACGACCCATTCCTTCTTGTCGAGGTCGAATCCTAGGGAAGCAAGCCGGCAACCGAACGTGACGGGATCGCCCTTGCTGGGACCCTGCCGGAAGAGCTCGAAGCCCGTCAGGTCGATGCGGGCGAACGCATCGGGTCGTGCGGCGGCGGTGCCATCACCGAAGCGGCTCGAGACGCCCGGCGGCAGGACCAGGTATTCGACCTCGTAGCCCTCGGTGCTCCCTTGCGGGGGCACGGCCGTGATCGTGGTGTCGAAGATGTAGGAGCGGCCCTTGTAGATCGAGTCGAATTTGGCCGCCCACACATTGAGTGGAGTACGTGCCGCTTCGGCGAGCATGTCCTCGATCGAGTCGTTGCAAAGGTTGACGAAGATCTCGGCCTCCTTGGCGGCATCGCGGATCTCATCGGCGCCTTCGACGGCGCCGCCGAGGGCGTCAACGGCCGTCCGGGCGGCGGAGAGGAGCTGGTAGGCCTGCTCGAACTCGCCCGCATCGAGGGCCGGGATCCCCTCGAGCCGCCCCTTGTTGGCGATCAGGGGGTAGTCCTGCCGGCGCTGCGTCCAGAGACGCCAGCCGACCGTGGCGATGATGAGGAGCGGCAGCAGCAGGAAGATCAGGCCGAGGCGGTTCCGTCGTCGAGGCGCGACGCGGAGTTCGGGGATCACGGGGGGCGTCGGGCGGGATCGGGGCCGTCGGGCCGCGGCGGGAGCCGGCCGGCGGTCGCCCTGGCCGTTAGGGGCGTCGGCCGATGGTCCGGTCGGCTCGGGTCGGGAGCCCGGCGCCGTGGGCGTGGGCCGGTCCGACGGCTTCGCTCGAGTGCGCCGCGGTCCTTCCGCGGGGTCAGAGGTCCGCGCCTCGGCGTGTCGCGGCTCGCCATCCGGGGCGGTCCGACGATCAGCCTGCGGTGCATCATCATCGGGCACGTCCGCCGGGGACGTCAACGAATTGCGACGCGGCGGGGGACTGGCGGGTTCGTCGTCCCAGATGATCTCGACCTCGCCCTGGGCCGGCCGGCGATCGGCGAGGTCGACCTCGGACTGGGGCAGATCGGTCAATTCGACCGGGCCCTCTTCGACGAATCGATCGCCCGCCCAGGCGGTCTCGCGTTTCGACCCGGCGGGTCGCGGCGGGGCCGCGGGCTCCGGCAGCGGGCTCCGGGGCAGGACGAAGACGCCGTCTCCGCAGGCCGGGCACCGGATCGCCTGGTACCCTTCGGTCCGCTCGCCCCGGACGCGATGTCCCGAGGCGCACGACACGTTGAAGTACTGGACTTTCGCCGGCGGCTCGCTGCCGAGATCTTGCAGGAATTTCTTCGCCTGGCCGAGGAACTTCAAGGCTTCGCGTCTCCCTGGCCGCTTGCCCTCAACGGACATCCGTACGCCCCGGGCGCACGTCGATCACGCCTCGATCGGCTTCGGATCGACCTCGAAATTATCGGTGCCCACCCTCCCCGGGTCAACGCCTGGCGTCCCAGGTCGTTTCCGGTGGTGTGACATCCGTCATCGGAGCATCCCATGAACTGGGGGCTCGCGTCAATCCGCCGAGGTTTACGCGGGAAACTCCGCGGTAGGCCGTCGAGGCGACTTGGGTGGAGGGGGTGTTGCCGTGTCGGGGGCTCGGCCGGCGGCGTGGATGGAGCCGATGCCGAGCCCGGCGGCGAGGACTTGTTCCGAGTTCCGAGATCCTATCAAACCGTCGGGACCGTCTCCGATTTGGACTTCATCTCTTGCACCGAGTCCTTCGCGGCCTGGGCACCATCGATGAAACCGTGGACGACGGCGTTGTTCTTGGGGATCGAGTGGACGAGCAGCATCGTCGGAAAGACGAGGCCATAGGAGATCGCGTAGCAGGTGTTGTAAGCCGCCCGCGACAGGAACTCACCGGCGGCGGGGACTGCCTCGCTGGCCGCTTCTCGCGCTTCTCGGCTCCGTCCTTCGTGGCCTTGACCGCCGTGTCCAGGGCATCGGCAACCACCTTGAGCGGGTCGGAGCCCGTCGAGGTTTCGTATTCACTCTGCATCGGATTGTCCACAGTGGGTTAACGAAGGATCTCTGGAGAGTCCCTCAAGGTTACCACCGATAACGCAAAACCCTCAATCGGGAACCTCGGATTTTTTCCCCGACTCGAAGCCATTCGTCGCAACCCAGGCTCGGAGCTTGCGAACGAATCGGATCCCAGATTCCGAATTCCGGATTACGGATTACGGATTCCTAGGATCCGGCGTAGATAATCGCTTTCGCAACGGGAGGCCCAGGAGGATCTTGCACGCATGCGCGCAGTCCGGGGTCAGAGCCGAATCATGAAGCGAGTTGTATCGGAGGGCCGGCGTATGACCTCGCCTCATTCCAGGCCATCGCGGCCCTCCGGATACAATCCCGTTGAACTGAGCCGCGTGGGCACGGCCTTTATTTTAAGAGTGGATTGAATTGTGCCGCGGTAGGGGGCGCAGTCTGGGCTAATTGCCGAGCACGGCGAGGTCGGCCGGTGGACTGCCGCCCTGGGAAATGCCCCCGAGAATAGCGTGCCGGGGTCAACGGGATCAAGGAGAGCTTACCAGAAGCCCAAACCGCGCGGTGCTAAACGCAACGCGCCGCCGACCCTACCGCTAAGCAGTTCAGTTCAATGCCCTTTCTCGGCATCACCCATGCGCTTCGGCGGTGGCTTGACCTGTTGGGTCGGGCTTCGATCGCACGATGCGAATCCCGATCTTCCGTGCCGCGACCTCGGCGTCTTCCTCTTGGCGGAGGAAATAGACCTCGGTGGTGCGGATGTCGGCGTGTCCGGGTTGCTCAAGTTCCGCTCCTTCGCCGGCCTTACCGCCGAGCAGGCGGCTATCGCGCTCGGCGTCTCCACCCCCATGGCCGAGGAGGACTGGGCTCACGCCCGAAGTTGGCTCCGAGTGGCGATCGACCACATGTCCGCCCACCGGCCCGGACCGACCCGGAAAGAATCGTTACGTGTTCGGCCCCGGTTTATCGCATTGTGCTCTGGACGACCTCGCGGCCCGCCGCGGAGGCTCCCATGACCGCATTACGGCCCGACAACGAGGCGCACTTCCACGCCCCTCGGGACATCCCCAACCCGGACCGTCGCCGGGAATAGGTCCGGGAGGCGTGCGACAAGGACGACCATCGCAGGCATCGGCCTTTTTCGCGGTCACTGTTGGCGTCGATATCGGCCGGGTATGCCGAGTCCATCTCTGATCACCAGGCCGGCTGCCTTTTTTCCTGTCCTCGCGCAGGCCTCCAGTGCGGAATATACCTCTAGAGGCCCGAACGAAATGAGTCGGAACCCCTTGTTTTCTAGCGGTCGGCATCCAAGAAGATAGGGCCTCTTAGCTCTTTTTCCCTGAGGAGGATTTGCCATGAAGCCGGAGCAACAGAACGACGCATGGGGACGAATCGTGGCGCGGGCCTGGCAGGACGACGCCTTCAAACGGCGGCTGCTGGCCGACCCGGCCGCCGTGCTGCAGGAGCACGGCGTGCGCGTGCCGCCCGGCAGCAAGGTCCAGGTCATCGAGGACACCGCCCAGGTTCATCACCTCACGCTGCCGCGCAAGCCCGACGCGGCGAGGGAACTGTCAGAGGAAGACATGGCGCAGGTCGTAGGAGGTCTCAGATTCAAATTCGGTACCACCTTCTGAACTGACGATCACTATTCGGGAAAAATCGTTACGGGTTCGGCTCCGGTTACTCGCATTGTATTCTGGGCGGGCCAGGCGGCCCGCCGCGGAGGTTCCCATGGCCTGCTGCAGGAAGTTACTGTAGCAACGCCGCGGGCGACGGGTTTCTTTTTTCCTGAGGAGGATTTGCCATGAAGCTGGAGCAACAGACCGACGCATGGGGACGAATCGTGGCGTGGGCCTGGGAGGACGACGCCTTCAAACAGCGGCTGCTCGCCGACCCGGCCGCCGTGCTGCAGGAGCACGGCGTGCGCGTGCCGCCCGGCAGCAAGGTCCAGGTCATCGAGGACACCGCCCAGGTTCATCACCTCACGCTGCCGCGCAAACCCGACGCGGTGGGGGAACTGTCAGAGGAAGACATGGCCCAGGTCGTAGGAGGCGTTCGCGTTGACCAGGACCCCTGTGCGGGGGGCAAATTCAGTGCGAAGTGACAATCGGCGGCCCGTCGTGAAGAACGCCGGGCGCCCCAGGGTCGGCCCGGCCAGGGTCGTCGCATGGAGAACGTGCCATGTCCACACCAAGCGCCGAGCAGTTCGTTCGGCAGGCCGGGCCTGAAAATTCCCTGCCCGGTGGACTGTCCTTTTTCGGTGCGCCGGCCGTCCGGGACCTTCCCGAGCTGGCGCACCGCTTTGCCGAAGACGGCTACGTGTTGGTCAAGAGGTTCCTCTGCGCCCCCCTCCTGGCGGTCGCCTACCGTTACCTGTGGCTGAGTCTGCAGACCGGTCGAGGGAATTGGGACGACACGAGGCTCGCGGGAACGATGTCGCTCTACGGCGACTGCTTGCTGGAGTGCATCCTGGAGTTTGCCACGCCGGCGGTGGAGAGTATCGCCTCCAGAAAGCTCCGGCCCGGCTTCGCGTACGGCCGCCTCAACAAGCACGGCGACGTCTTGGAGCGGCATCGCGACCGGTCCGCCTGCAAGATCTCCGCGATCCTGTCGCTGGGCCATGAGGTGGGCGAGGTGCGCAAGACCAGGCCCGGTTACGTTTGGCCGATGTTCATGAACGGCAACCCGGTGGCGTGCGAGCCGGGGGACATGATCGTGTTTTGGGCGTGCGAGGTCTGGCACTGGCGCGAGGCGTTCGAGGGCCGGAGCCAGGCGCAGGTCTCTCTGCACTACCTGGACGGCGACCGGCAGGCGACGATTCAGACCCTCTGCGTCAGCAGCTCGCGGTTGAGCCTGGAACTGCTGAGCAGGAATAGGAAGCAAAAGTAGGCAAAATCAAAATGAATACAGAAGATTTTCATTTTGTTTTTGCTCATTGCTTTTTCGTTGATGCTCTCCGGTCGTGAAAGGCAACCTCGGGCTGCGACGTCCGGACCTGCGCCGCTGGCTTCGGCGTCCGGCGCCACGGCCGGCGCGGAATCAGACCGTCCGGGTAGGCCCAGGCCGTAACCAGGAAGGGCACGAGCCGGCGACCGTCGGGGAAATCGACGTGGATTTGCCCGAAATCGGCTCCGAGGCGTCGGCCTGGGAGATGTCCCAGCGGGATAAAGGTTTCCTGATGCCGGCATCGATGCTTACGCAGATAGCGTCGCACCTGGGCATATCCGCCGCGATAGGCATATAATCGATTGATCGATGGCCCTCACGCGAGAATTCCCTTGACGACCTTGCCGGCGACGTCCGTCAGGCGGTAATAGCGCCCCTGATGCTTGTAGGTCAGCCGTTCGTGATCGACGCCGAGCATCGCCATCGCGGTGGCGTGGAAGTCGTGGACGTGGACGCCGTCGGTGGCGACGCTGTATCCGAAGGGATCGGTGGCGCCGTGGGTGATCCCCGGCTTGATCCCGCCGCCGGCCGCCCAGACGGTGAAGCATCGCGGATGGTGGTCGCGGCCGTAATCGTCGGCGGTCAGCTTGCCCTGGCTGTAGTTGGTGCGACCGAACTCGCCCCCCCAGAGGACCAGGGTCTCGTCGAGCATCCCGCGCTGCTTCAAATCGCGGACGAGTGCCGCGCAGGCCTGGTCGGTCTCGCGACAGAGCTGGCGAATTCCGCCGGGCAGTCCGCCGTGATGGTCCCAGCCGGGGTGATAGAGCTGGATGAACCGGACGTCGCGCTCGGCCAGGCGGCGGGCGAGCAGGCAATTGGCGGCGAACGTCCCCGGCCTCCGCGAATCCGGGCCGTAGAGCTCGAAGACGTGGTCGGGCTCGTCCGAGACCCGCGTCACCTCGGGCACGGAGGTCTGCATCCGGTAGGCCATCTCGTACTGGGCGATCCGGGCCTGGATGGATGGGTCGAGCGTCGCGTCGTACTCGATCTGGTGGAGCTCGCGGAGCCGATCCAGCATCTTGCGACGCCCGGCGGCCGAGACGCCCGGCGGGTTCTCGAGGTAGAGCACGGGGTCGGCCCCCGCGCGGAACTCGACGCCCTGATGGATCGACGGCAGGAACCCGTTGCCCCAGAGCCGGGAGTACAGCGGCTGATCGGGCCGCTTCTGGCTGATCAGCACGCAGAAGGTCGGCAGGTTCCGGTTGGACGAGCCCAGGCCGTAGCTCAGCCAGGACCCCATCGACGGCCGGCCGGCGATCGTCGAGCCGGTCTGGAAGAAGGTGATCGCCGGGTCGTGGTTGATCGCCTCGGTGTAGAGCGAGTTGATGATGCAGAGGTCGTCGACCATGCGGGCCGTGTACGGCAGGAGCTCGCTGACCCACGCGCCCGACTGCCCGTGGCGGGCGAAGGAGAAGATCGAGCCGGCCATGGGCAGGGTCGCCTGGTTGGCCGACATCGACGTCAGCCGCTGACCCATCCGAATCGATTCGGGCAGGTCCTGGCCGTTCATCCGGTTGAGGATCGGCTTGTAGTCGAACAGGTCGAGCTGCGACGGGCCGCCGCTCATGAACAGCGAGATCACTCGCTTGGCCTTCGGCGGGATGTGATACGCGGGGAGGATTCCCCCGCTGTCCGGATCGATCGCCAACGCCATCGCCTTCCGTGCGTCGGGGCTCGTCTCACCCGCGGGCGATTCGGACAGCAGCGAGGCCAGCGCGGCACCGCCGATCCCCAGGCTGGTCCTCGAGAAGAAATGCCGACGATTGAGCCGAAGGCCCGGATCGTCGAGAAGGCGTGTAGATTCATTCATCGGTTTGTCGTTCCGCTCCTCCGGCCTGGAATGAGCCAGGATTGTACCATGCGGAAGGATTGGCGGTCTCCACCGTCCATCCGAAGTGGGTTCCGTGAGGAGAGGAACCAGCGGAGGATTGCCAATCGCGACGTCCAGCCCGAGGCGCGCCAGAGTCTCCGGGCGCCCCCATCGCCCGCGAGGCACGCCGCGGCGATGGCGGCCCGACGCAGATCGGCGGTCGTCGCGGCCGCCTCGCGTCGCAGCCGGGTCAGGACGGCATCGGGGACGGGAGCTTTGAGGCGATCGCGCAGATAGGCGAGGATCACGGCGGCGGGGAGCTCGATCCGCATCGAGGTCGCCGCTTCCAGGAACGAAGGCCAGGGGTCTGGCTCGCGGTCGATGAGCAGGTAGGCGTCCATCAACCAGGTCATGCTCCGTCGCCTCGGGTTCTCCAACGCGTGCCCGCAAATATGGGCGAGCATGTCTCCGGCGCCGAGGACGCGGCAAGTCGAACCGAGGATGACCGCCGATCGGCCGCGTGCCCTCAGGGAATCCAGGTTGACGGGATAGCACGGGGAGCGGAATGGCGAGGCGTGGCATTCGATCGGCAGCCCCGACCGATGGATGAAGCGAATACCCGGCGTCTGGGCGATCAGCTCGCTCGTGGGAAAGCCCGCCGCGGCGAGCGACTCGGCGATATAGGGCATCCGCCCGGAGCAGACGAGGACGTCGAGGTCGTGGCAATGTCTCAGGCCGGGCGACGTGTAATACAAGGCGGCGGCCGCGGCGCCTTTCAGGACGATCGGCTCGACGCCCGCGGCGGCCAGGCCATCCAGTCCCGCCCGCCCATGGGTGGAGAACGATCGGAAGCGGACCTCTTCGCGGAGGGCCGCCGCCCGCAGGATCGGCCCGGCCTCGCCGTCCATCGGGGTCCCATGGAGGCGAAGGTTGTACTCGAGGAGCGGGAGGATCCGCTTCAGCCCGGAGCGATCGAGCCGGAGGAATCCGGCGAACGACCCGGTCGCCCGTCGCCATCGCTCCCAGGCCCCTCGAGATTCGGGGCCGGGCCAGAGCGTCGCCTGCAACAGGGCCGTGACCGAGTCGCCCGGCAGGATCGTGGAGACGACATCAAAAAGCGGGACGTTTCGCATCGGTCCGATCGCCTCAACGGGACTCTCATCCCGCGCCAGACCGACGCATCCGGCCGGCGACGACCCGACGATGCGCCAGTCCAAGGTACTCGTCGAGGTTCGCCGATGCCCCGCCGGCGGTCTTCTGGGTGGAGGTCGAGCCGGCACGGAGGTGGCGCTCCACGAGGGTCTCTTCCAGGAGGAACCGCCGGAGGCCGGCCTGCTCGCATCGCAGCAGCCATTCCGTCAGCCCGGCATGACGGAGCGAGCCGTCGAGCAATCCGACCGCTTCGAATGCACCGCGACGCGCGACGATCTCGCTGGCCTTCCATCCCGGCACCGGTCGGCCGCCGTATCGCCGGAGCTGAGCCTCCATCGAGGGGTCATCCGGGTCGCCCACGTTCAAGACCAGGCAACCGACGATCGCGACCTCGGGCCGTCCTCGCAGGACGGCGAGTTGCCGCTCCAGCTTCTCCGGCAGCCAGATATCGTCCGCGTCCAGGAACGCGATGAATTCGCCGGACGACTCGGAGATGCCCCGATTCCGCGCCGCTTCGCCGCCGGCGTTGGCTTGCCGGATGAGTCGGACCGTACCGCCGATCGAGCCGACGACCTGCGCCGTGTCGTCGGTGGATCCGTCGTCCACCACGAGGATTTCCAGGGGTGCGACGGTTTGGTGCAGCGCGCTCGCGATGGTCCTCGCGATCGTCTCCGTCGCATTCCAGGCGGGGATCACGCAGGAGACTTCGGCGCCTTTCATGGTGCAGCCCTCCGCCTTGGGGACTCTCCGTGGTGAGATGGTCCGGATCGCGATTCGGTCTCGCCACTCATCCTCGGATGGACGCCGTTCATAATCGCAACTTATCCAGATTGTAGCCATGTGTTTCCGAAAAAAACAACCATAGACCGATCTGCTCTCCATGCCATTCAATAATGTCCCCTCTGACTTGTCGCTCGTCGCCGGATACCCGCGGAATCGGCTCACAACCCGGGCCAGTCGGATTTCTCCTTCCCTGCCCTGGTCAGGACCCTCAGCCCGAAGAGCCGCAGGATCGCCGAGCCAATCCATTGGAATCCGGCGCCGAGCAGCAAGGGCGTGATGATCGCGACCTCGCGCGGCAGGTGTTGCCCGGCGGGGTCGCGCCATCGGAGGATCGGCAGCGCCGAACAGAAGATGACGAAGAGGCTGAGCAGCGTGAGGATGCAGCCGGCGTTCGTGATTTTCTCGTCGCCGGGCTTGGGCTCGGGTCCTGACATCGGTGGCGACTCCCGACTTCGGCGTTCGCCCGAAACGATCCGGCGGCGGCGCTCTATCGACCTGACTTCTGGGAACTCGGTACGTCTCCGAAGGCGGACGTCGCCCCAATCGCCGGCCCGGCGCGCCGCGACCGCCGGGCATCCGCAACGATGTCGCGGATGGCCGGGGCGACGGCTCCCGTGTCGCGCCCCAGGTCGAGGCGATAGCAGGGGCAGGCGTTCAACAGGTCGCCGAATCCGTCCATCTGTCGCGAGATGACTTCTCCCCGGCCGACGCCCAGCCCGTAGGCGTTCAGCAGCAGGAGTGTGCTCGGGGCGAGGTCCATCAGGGCCTTGCCCGAGCCGATCCGATGGAATCGGCATCCGTCCGAGTCGGCGATGCGTGGCGCCACGACGGCCCCGATCGGCACCTGAACGCCGATCTTCGCACCGGGTAGGTCGTCCAGGAAGAGGAGCGACTTATCGTCCTCGGGATGCTCCGGTGGCAGCGCGACCGAATTCAGGCGGGGGAAACGCTCGAGGTGATCGGGATGGAGCTTCGCCGAGCCGTAGATGCTGTAGCCCAGATACTCGCCGAGCGGTCCGCGGCCGATCGCCAGGAAATCTTCCGAGAGGAACGTCATCCCGTCGAGCGTGCAGAGCATCGCCGTCGTACTCTTGCCGCATCCGCCCTTGCCGACCAGGAGCACGCCCACGCCGTCGGTCTCGACCAATCCCCCGTGGATGAGATGCGTCCGATTGTCCCGGTGCCAGTGGATCAAGAGCTTGAGCAGCGGACGGCCTCGCTCGTGGTGCGACACGAAAAGGGGCCCGATCGACCAGCCGAGGATTCGCCGGTCTCGCCGGTCGTAGATCTCCATCGCGGTGCGGCGATGATGGACCAGGAAACGCCCATCCGCCGAGCACTTCCACTCTCCCCAGGCAGTGAGCGACTCGTCGATCGCGCAGCCGTCGCAGGCGACTCCGGTCTCGGTCTGGTCCCAGAGATCGATCGTAAGCCGGGCCGACGGGCTCGGGTGCGGTGCCTCGAGATGACGGAACGGCCGGACGACCCGCGCGGCGAGTGCCCGACCGGCGATCCGGAGCCGCGCGGGGACGCCGCTCAGGAGCATGGAGAACTCCGACGCGCCGCCCGCCGGGGCCTCACGGGCGGCTTCGAAGGCCCGGGACATCGCCCGATAGCGCCGCTCGGCATCGTCCAGGATGGGGATCGCCGGATTATCGGTCATGTTCACACCCCGGGATCGTTCGGATGAGCCTGGAATAGAGATCTTCATACTCGCGGCTGAATCGGTCGAATCGAAAGAGCCTCTCCACGCGCCCGCGAGCCGCCTCCCCCATGGCCTGGAGCTTCTCGGGGTCATCGAGCAGCTCGATCGTGGCCTCGGCGATCGCGGCGGGGTCTTCGGGCGGGACGAGCCGGCCCGTCACTTCATCTTCGACGATCTCGGCGAGCCCGTTGACGTCCGACGCGACGCACGCCCGACTCGCCGCCCCGGCCTCGGCCGCGACCAGACCGAAGGGGTCGAATCGCGAAGGGACGATCATGAGCGAGCAGCGCCCGATCAACGCCTGGACCCGATCGGGGTGGACCCAGCCCGGGAAGTCGACATGGGCCGACAGGGAGAGCTCCGAGGCGAGCTCCAGGAGGCGGGGACGATCCTGCCCATCGCCGGCGATCACCAGCCTCGCGTCCGGATGACGCCCCAGGATGGCCGGCATCGCGGCCAGGGCGACGTCGAATCCCTTCTGATCCAGGTGATGTCGTCCGATGCACAGGAGCACCGGCGCGGATGCGGGCGGCATCGGAGTCGTGGCCTCTTCGGGGAGATCGATCCCGTTGACGATCACCGAGGTCCGCGACGCGATCCCGGGGAAATTCCGCAACATGGTGCGGGCGCTCGCATGGGAGCAGGTCGAATACCAGTCCGCCGAGCCCATCACCTGGCGTTGCAGCGAATTCGGGCTATCCAGCCGGAACCAGCCCGTCTGTTCCGTGTAGAGGATGGGACAGCGGATCTTCCGGTAATTGCGCGAGTAGAAGTAGGCGGAGTGAATCGCCGCGAACAGGTGGAGGAGATCCGGCTCGAATTCGCGGATGACATTGCCGAACCGAGACTGGATCCCGAGGATCTCGCGCGGATCCTTCCGGTCGAGCGTACCGAACGTGTCCAGGCGGATGACCGTCGCCCCCGAGAGATCGGCCTCGGGGCAAGAGTCGGTCTTGCGCTGACCCGTGAGGACGAGGACCTCGTGGCCTCGACCCGCGAGGTATCGTACCAGGGGCACGACAAGACGTTCCACGCCGCCGATGCCCGGCCAGAAGGGATCGCTCAAGATCAGTAACCGCATCGGTAATCCCCGGGGAGTCCGGAGCCATCAGGACCCTAACGGGACCAGACCTCGCCATTCCAAGGGGTATCCAGCACGGTCGGCATGGGGGGGTCGAGGGCCAGGAGCTCGGCCATGTCGTCATAGGTCTCAAGCTCGGGGGTCGTATAAGTCGCGTCATCGAATGTCGCTGTCATGGCAGAAGTCGTGCCGGGCTCATCACTTCGGAGGATAATCCGCTGCTCGAGCAGTTGGGCCGCGAATCGGAGTACATCCCCTCGGATTCGGCCCTTCGCGTCCGGATAACGGTCTTCCACGGCATCCGCGATTTGCCCCGGGCTGAGGCCGAGCCCGATCAGGCTCAGGATGTCGCACGCCGTGCCCGCCATCCCGTGGTACTTCCCGGTGAGCACATCGATCGCGACGGCCTCTCCATCGATGATCTTGATGGCGACCTCGGAGCGATTCAATTCGAAGTGGTCGGATTCTCGGATTACAGCGTTCATGGCCATGACCTCACGGGAGCAAGTCACGCGGCGAAGTTCGAGGTCCATCCGTCGGAAGCCGGCCCATCCGTCGGTCGCACGGCATACGGGATTCGATCACGTATCATTTGCGCATAGATCTATCGGAAATATGCGTTCGTAAACTTACTCGGCCGAGCCCGATTGGACGCCATCCGGGGCCCGCGGCCTCCCGCTCGAGATCCCCAGCATGCCGCCGGCCATCCGCAGGAAGGTCAACGGGTGCGATGCATACTTGGCCGCCAGTCGGACTGGCTTGACTCCGTGGTAGAGGAAGGCGAGTGGGCGCGGCAGGTGGAGGAAATCGTGGTCCCTTTCATTGGGCCGGAGGCCGAACGCTGCGAGCCGGGCACGGCACCGCAGCCGGTCGCGACGCCGCTCCCTCGCCCGGATGTTGAACGCGCAAACCTCCGCGAACTCTTGGATTTTTTCGGCGAGCGGGAGGTGCCGCTCGCGGACTTCCCGCGCGAGCTCCCTCACCGTCGCGTCGGCGTCGATCCCGTCGGCGATCGGGGCGTCCAGGAGGTCTCGCGCCAGCAGGAGGGCCAGGGAGAGCATCCGACCGGCACCGATCGCCCGCGCCCGGTGCCGGACGAGCCCCCAGTCGAGGCTCGGCTGAGACCGGATCAGCTCGGCGATGTCGCAGATCCAGCTCAGTCGCTGCCAGCAGTGCTTCGCCCCGTCGGCGCACAGGTACAGGACCAATTCCGGCGTCGGGAGGCAGGGGACTTGCGCGCCCGCGAGCCGGGCGGACGAGGCGTTTCGCCACAGGCCCTCCTCTCGCAGGTTGAAACAGAAATGATCCTCGATGAGCCGCCAATGGATCTCGATCGAGAGCGGATCATCCGGCCGATCCAGCCGGAAATGATGGCTGCGACCCAGGAGCAGCTCGTCGCTCGAATCATGATAAGGCCGGAATCCGCGGGACATCAGCATACTCTTCGCCCTGAACGCATCCCGCCTCCGGAGGAGGACGTCGAGGTCGCCGGCTTGCCGCAGCTCGAGGCCGCCATAGGCCAGGGAGGCGAGGGTCGGTCCCTTGAAGGGGATGGCGGGGATCCCATGCGACTCCAGCCATCTCAAGAGCTCGATCAGCTCGGAGGCGAGGGCGCAGTTGCGCACGAAGTTGGCGGCGAACGCCCTCTCGAGCAGGTAGCGCGTCGCCACGGGGACGTCCTCCGGGCAAACCGTGGCGAGGCTCCGATAGAGCATCGGCGTCACGTGATGATCGATCGCCAGCTTGACGAGACATCTCCACTGGATGTCTCCCCGGACGAGGTCCCGCATCCGCCCGGCATGGCCCTCGTCCATCGAGGTGCGGGCCGAGCAGAGGAGCAGCTCCCACTCGGGACCGGCGACGGTCTCCGGAGATCGGGCGGATGGGCGAAGCATATCGCTCACGGACTCCCATTGAACGGCCAATCAGGCCTCTCGCAGCAGCAATGACGCGGTCCCTCACAAGAAAGTCTCGGCGGACTGACCGAGTCGCCTCTCGGATGGGGACATTAACCACGTATTCTTTCAAGGCCAAATAATGTACTTCTCGAATCTGACATCTCGGTTAGAAGATTGCAAGGGACCTTTTTTCAAAGAATCGATTTTCAAGTTTGATGGGACCGGAAAATCAGTCGGCAACAAACGGCGCGATCTGGGTGGTATAGGAAAAGACAGATAGGCTAATTTATGCGGTTTTTCCTCGATAATTAGCTCGTTTTGGCTCTTGTAATAGTTGGCGTTTTCCGGTCCCAATCCCCCTCGATCGACACAACTGAGAGCGAAAACGGGGGGCATCGCACGTCTCGACAACTGTCGAGCCGTGCGATGCCCCCCGTTCCAGCAGACTTGATGTCATCGCGTGAAGGGACGTTCGCGAGTCGCTTCACGCGGCCGGTTCTCGGCTATTTCTGGAAATCCCCCGCGCGGATGATGACCAGCTTCTGCGGGTCGATGTGCTTGCGGAACGCGTCGGCGATCTTGGAGGGCGTGAGTGCGAGGATGGCCTTCTCCTGGTCGGCGGCGAAGGCGAACGTCCGGCCCGTGTTCAGGTTCGAGACGATTTGCCCGGCGATCGCCGCATCGCCCGTGCGGCCCACTTTCTGGGACTCGACGAACGCTTGCTTGGCATCGGCGACTTCCTTCTCGGTCGGGCCGTCCTTGAGGTACCGATGGAGTTCTTCCATGACCGCGGCGGTGACCTTGTCGATGTTCGCCGGATTGGTGCTGACGGTCACCGTCAGTTGGGCCACCGGGTCGCGGGACGAGGCGGTGAACGACGAGGTGGCGCCGTAGGAGAGCCCGTCCTTCTGTCTGATCCGGTCGCCGATCCGCGAGGCCAGCGTGCTGCCGCCGAAGATGAAGTTGCCGATCCGGAGCGCGGCGTAGTCCGGGTCGCCGTCGGAGAGGGGGAACGAGAGTCCGGCGAGGTATTCCGCGTTCGACTTGTCCGGCGTGACGATGTCCTCCTTCGATCCGGTCCCGTTCTCGCCGACCTTGTGATCGATCCGCTCGTACGGCGTCTTCGATTCCCAACCGGACAGGATCTCCTTGACGAGTCGCAGCGTGCTCTCGGGGTCGAAGTCGCCGACGACGCCCAGCTCGGCGTGCGAGCCGCCGATCTGAGTCTCGTAGAGGTCCTTGACCTGCTCGAGCGTGACATGCTTCGCGCGGTCGATCGTCTCCTCGAGGGTCGGCACGTAACGCACGTCACCCTTGGCGTACGGAGACAGGGCGCGGCTGAGCTTGTTCCGCGACAGGGCGGCCGGTTCGGTGCGACCGGCGGAGAGCATCGAGGCCATGCGGAGTTTCGAGGTCTCGAACTCCTCGGCGGGGAAGGCCGGCTCGCGGAGGATCTCGCCGAGCAGCTCGAGCGCCCGAGGGAGCGTGCTCCGCTTGGCCTCGACGGAGAAGGTCAGTTGCCCCGGGGTGCCGGCGCCACCTCCGCCGCCGCGACCGCCGCGACCGCCGCGACCGCCACCCCCGCCGCCCGATGAGATGCGGATGCCCAGCGCATCGAGCTCCTCGCGGAGGGCCTGGCGATCGTGCTTCTTCGTGCCGGCCATCATGAGGCCGGGGAGCATGCCGGCCGCGGCCGTCTGGTCCTTGAGCGATGCCGGGGTGCCGTAGTGGAGCGTCAGCACGAGCGAGACCGTCTCGCCACGATTCTTCTTGTGCAGCAATCCGGCCTTCAGGCCGCCGGCGTTGACGACCTTGATCCGGGCGTCCAGATTGGCCGGCGACGGGTCGAAGGCTTCGCCCGCCTCGCCGACGGTGCCGCCCTTGTAATCCTTCACGACCACGTCGATGGAAGGGGCCGCGGGCACGGCCAGCCGGGTCGATTCCTTGGCCGGGATGTACACGCCGACCGTGCGGTTGGGCTTCTGGAAATAGGTCTTCGCCACCCGGTTGACGTCGTAGGCGGTCACGGCGTCGACCCGGTCGCGCTGGATGAAGAGCAATCGCCAATCGCCGCGGCTCGCGGCCGAGCTTAGCGCCTGCGACATCGCCAGGCTGTTCGATTGGAGCATCTCGGCGTCCCGCTTCTCGCGGACCTTCGCCTTGCTCACCTCGCCCTCAGTGAACGGCACGTCGCCGAGGGTTTCGAGCGTCTTCACCAGGGCGTCGCGCACCGCGTCGAGATTCTCCGGGTCGCAGGAGGCCGAGGCGGAGAAGAGGCCGGGGTCGTGCGAGTCATCCGAGCGCGCCGACGCGTTAGTCGCCAGCTTCGATTCGACGAGGGCCTTGTAGAGCCGGCCGTTGGGCGATTGCGAGATGATGGCGCCGAGCAGGCTCAGCGGCGCCCAGTCGGCGTGCGAGGCCGCCGGGACGTGGTACGCCACGCCCACCGAGCCGACGGCGCCGACCCGTCGCAGCGTGACCGTGCGCTCGCCATCCTGCGGCGGCTCCTCGGTGTAGGTGGCATCCAGCTTGCGCGTCGGCTTCGGGATCGAGCCGAGGTATTTCTGCACGAGGGCCAGGGCCTTCCCCTCCTCGAACTTGCCGGCGATGATCAGCACGGCGTTATCCGGCTGATAATACTTCTTGTAGAAAGCTCGCAGGTTCTCGATCGGCACGCGTTCGATGTCGGTCCGGCTGCCGATGGTGGACTTGCCGTAGTTGTGCCATTCGTAGGCCGCGGCGCGGATCCTCTGGTTGAGGATGGAGCCGGGGTTGTTCTCGCCGCGTTCGAACTCGTTGCGGACGACCGAGAACTCCGACATCAAGTCCTCTCGCTTGACGAAGCTGTTGACGAGGCGATCGGATTCGAGGGCGATGCCGAACTCGAGGTTCTCGTCGCTGGCGGGCATGGTCTCGAAGTAATTCGTACGGTCGCTATTGGTGGTGCCGTTGAAGCTGGCCCCGTGATCGCGGAGCGCCTTGGGCACTTCCGGGTGATAGGGCGTGCCCTTGAAGACCATGTGCTCGAGCAGGTGGGCCATGCCGGATTCGCCGTAGCCCTCGTGTCGGCTGCCCACGAGCACGGTCAGGTTGACGGTCACGGTGGGCCGCGACGCTTCCGGAAAGAGCAGCACCCGTGCCCCGTTGGCGAGCCGGTACTCGGTCACGCCCTCGATCGAGGCGACTTTCTCGGGGGGCTGGGCCATCGCGGCCGCCCCGCCCACGAGTATCAAACCGAACGCGAGCCAGTAACGCATGAACGATCCCTCCCGAAAGGTTATTGGTAATTCCGGGATTATAGTCGTGCCCGACGCCGCCCGCCAGTATCCAGAGATTCCTAACACATGACGATTCAGCTCCCGCATCGCCTTCGTCCTCGCCCTGGAAAGCCTCGCCCATTGCAAGTGCCCTCGGGAACTGATAGAAGGGCCCTTGGGAGAACGGCAAATTTCAGATCAATTGAGCGCGCTTGCGCAAGTACCCTGTCGAGATTCTCCGACAGGGGTCGGTGCCGTCCTTCATCCAGGAGTTGATACGCTCATGGCTGCCAAGTCAGGTTATGTGGTGCTTCGCGCGAGCGAACGTCGGATCGCACCCGGCGCGAAGCTGGTCGGTCCGGCACATCCCGACGAGCGCCTGGAGGTCACGGTGTATGTCCGGAGGAAGCCGGGCGCACCCCTGGAGGACGGGATGCCGCCGCGCGGCCTGACCCATGAGGAGCTGGAGAAGGGTTACGGCGCCGATCCGGGCGATCTGGCGAAGGTCGCCGACTTCGCCCGCCAGCACGCGTTGGTCGTGGTCGATTCCAGCCCGGCCAAGCGGGTCGTGAGACTCTCGGGGACCGTCAAGGCCTTCGAGGCGGCCTTCGACGTGAGCCTGGGACGCTACGAACATCCGCATTTCACCTACCGCGGACGTAGTGGGATGATCGGCATACCGAAGGAGCTCGATGGGATCGTCACCGCCGTCCTCGGGCTCGACAACCGCCCATTCGCCCGGCCCCATTTCGTCAGGCGAAGGCCGCTCCCCGTCGGCGAGGCTCGACCCGCGGCCGCCGCGGCCCCCTTCATGGGCTTCTCGCCGCTGACGGTCGCCGACCTCTACGACTTCCCCCCCGGCGACGGCGCGGGCCAGACGATCGGCATCATCGAGCTGGGCGGAGGCTTCCGCCCGGGCGACCTGGAGACCTATTTCAACGGGATCGGCCTCACGACCCATCCCACCGTGCAGGCCGTCTCGGTGGATGCGAACAACGACCCGGGATCGCTCCAGAACCCCAACGCGGCCAACGGGGAAGTCATGCTCGACATCGAGGTCATCGGGGCCATCGTGCCGGGGGCGAAACTCGTCGTCTATTTCGCCAAGTCGATGGACTCCGACTTCTCCGACGCGATCCACACCGCCGTCCATGACACCGCGAACAACCCGTCGGTGATCTCGATCAGTTGGGGCGGCGCGGAGGACGGGGCCACCCAGCAGTTCCTCGACGCATTCAAGTCGGCCCTCGAGGACGCTCGGAGTCTCAATATCACCGTCCTCGTCGCCTCGGGAGACAACGGGGCGGCGGACATGGGGCCGAACGAATGGGATGGACAGGCACACGTCGATTTCCCCTCGTCCAGCCCGCTGGTGCTCGCGTGCGGCGCGACCCATATCAATCTCTCGGGCACGACGCTGGTCGGCGAAGGCGCGTGGAACCAGGGTTTTGCGGACACGGACCCCCAG
This sequence comes from uncultured Planctomycetota bacterium, assembly GCA_963777695.1. Taxonomy (GTDB): domain Bacteria; phylum Planctomycetota; class Planctomycetia; order Isosphaerales; family Isosphaeraceae; genus CAVZRC01. The sequence continues at coordinate 214,771 of CAVZRC010000004.1, read as the reverse complement.
GTGGACTCCTTCGGTTCCGTCGGCGGCGGCATCAGCGATGTCTTCACCCCGCCGCCGTCGTGGCAGGCCAGCCTCAATATGCCCGCATCGGTGAACGGCGGAGGCCCGGGCGCGGGGTTCCCGATGTCACCGGCAACGGCGACTCGAGTTCCGGCTATCTCATCCGCGTGGACGGGCAGCCGGAGGTCGTCGGCGGGACGAGTGCCGTGGCCCCGCTCTGGGCGGCGCTGATCGCCCGCATCAACCAGACGATCGGGAAGCCGGTCGGATTCGTCAATGCGGACCTGTATGCCAATCCGCAAATCTTCAACGACATCGCCATCGGCAACAATCGCGTCAGCAGTCAGGGCGGGAGCGAGAACCTCGGCTACGATGCCACGACGGGCTGGGACGCCTGTACCGGCCTCGGCAGCCCCAAGGGAGCTGCCGTACTCGCCGCCCTCCAGGCCGCTCGTGCGAGCGGGACCTGACGCGCCGGCCCGCTCCCCTGGGAGGCCGTGAAGAAATCGATTCCGGGCCGCACATTGCGATTACTCAATCGCGATGCGCGTGCCGGGTCTCTCGCCGCGATTCATCCGCCGACGCTCGCGAGCAACTCTTCGCGGTCGAATTCCACGACCGCCGTGCCTGAGTCGGCCGCACCGTAGTAGACCAGGAACGAGCCCTCCTTCTCGACAATCCCCGTGGGGAAGACGACATCCGGCACGAAGCCCTTGCGCTCGAAATCGGCCGTCGGCTCGAAGATCGATGCGGCCGTGCGACGGAGGATCCTCGCCGGATTGTCGGCGTCGAGCAATAACACACCCGTCGAATACATCCCGACTTCGCCGGCGCGGGTCGGTTTGCGGTTGCCGTGGTAGATCTTCGAGCCACCCGGCGTCGACGCGGACCGGCGGCGTCCCCGCGCCGACGCGGCCGGTCTCCCATTCGGCGCCGCCGCCGTGAAGGCACTCGTGCCGGCCCCAGTGGATCAGGTCGGGCGATCGCGCGATCCACATCTCGGGCCGGCAGAACGGCGTCGCCGCGTTCGGGCGGTGGAGCGCGACGTATTCCCCGCCGATCTTCTCCGGGAACAGGACCACGTCCTTGTTCTCGGGGCAGAAGATGATCCCGTGCCGCTCGAACGCGCGGAAGTCGGTCGTCGAGGCCAGTGCCGTCGCCGCCCCGTGGCGCGAGACTGCGACATACGTGAAATAATACCGATCGCCGAACGCCGTGATCCGCGGGTCCTCGACCCCGAACTCCTCCATCTCCGAATCGGGGAAGAACGGGGCGTCCGACACCTCCTGGACCGACCGGCCGTCGCCGCATCGCACCGCCCGCAGGTGCGAGATGAACGTCAGCCGCACCAGCCCGTCGGACTTGCCTTTCACGACCCGGGGATCCAGCACATCGATCGTATCGTCCGGGAGCCAGTCGATCGTCGGGCCTTCGCCGGGCACCCATCGCGGCGAGGCCGTGAAGCCGGGGCGACGCTCCCGCGGACGCTCCGCCACCCGGACCAGCAGGATCACCTCGTCCCCCGCGACGATCGCACCCGGGTTGAAGACTCCGACCACCTCGAAGTCGTCGTGCGACGGCTTCAGGTCGGCCGGACCCAGCAATAACCGTTCGAAGTGTCTATGGAGCAGCATCGTCAACTCCTTCCCCACGCGAAGAAACTCAAGAGGATGAAGATTCCTCGCGCAGAGGCGCCAAGCTCGCAAAGGAAGACGCAATCCGTCCTACAAGAGTTGAATGTTCATCTCTCGAAATCGATTCAGGAATCTGATGGAGTTCTCGCCATACGGCTTGGTTAGGCCGCATCGCGCGGCTTCTCCTTTCTTCCTTCGCGAGCTTGGCGCCTTTGCGCGAGGAGATCCGCTCTTTCGGCACGCGATTCTGTCGAGAAGCTCCGACGCCTCATCCCGTGGCCAGGCGGTCCGCATCGATGGCAACGGCCAGCGAGTCGCGGCCGTTGGCCTCGGTGATCTTCCGGCGGTGGGCATGGTCGCGGATCCAGGCGAGTTGGTCGGCCATCATGGCGCGGAGGAGCTCGCAATAGCGCTGGGATTTATTCGTGCCGTCGCCCCAGGAGAGGTCGATCGCCTGGTAGACGTCAAGCGTCTTGTGGCGACCCTGGCAGGCCCGGTCCCTGGGCGAGTAGCTCGCGGAGACATCCAGCCTGGCGCCGGGGAAGAGGTCGCAGAGGGCGCGGGTCTGGGCCTCGTCGGCGATCGCGTGGATGCGCACCCGGGTCGGGACCCAGTCATACAAGATCACGTCGCCGCGTTCGAAGACGAGGCGCAGTTCCTGGCGATCCATCCGGCCGGCCTGGTGGAAGCCGTGATAGAAATTCACGAGGATGTCCGGGGCGTATCGCACGGTGCAGTGGACATGCTCCTCGATCGGCGGCGAGGATCCGGGCCGGATCCCGCGCTGGGCGGCCTCGACCTTGCCGGGGCCCAGCCATCCGTCGAGCATGTCGAAGAAGTGCACGCCGTGCTCGATGAAGATCCCGCCGCTCTTGGAACGGTCCCAGAACCAGTGTTCCGGCGGCAGGTTTTCATCGGAGGCGTAGTTTTCGAAGTAACCGTGCAGGACCTCGCCCATCACCTTCGATCGGATCAACTGCCCGACCGCATCGTACACGGGGTTATACCGCTGCATCAGGTTGGCGATGACCAGCCGGTCCCGTTTCCCTGCCGCCTCGAGCAGCTCGTCGGCTTGCGCGACGGTCATCGCCAGCGGCTTCTCGCAGATGACGTGCTTGCCCGCCTCGAGGGCCGCCAGCGCCTGCGGATGGTGGAGGAATGGCGGGGTCGCGATGTAGACCAGGTTGACGTCGTCGCGGGCCAGGAGCTTGTCCACTTCCTCGATATCGGGGATGCCGAACCGTTTGGCCGCGGCCTGGGCGGCCTGCCGGTTCGTGCCGGCCATGCCGGTCAGCTTCACCCCGGGCACCTGGGCGAACTGCTGGAGGGCATAGAGCCCGAATCCCCCGCAGCCGATCACGCCGATTCGGATTTCCGATTGAGTCATGAACCTTCCTTCTTCCCTGATGCCTCGTCGGTTGGATGCGGATTAGCCGGCTCGGGAGCGGAGCTTTCGCCCTCACCCGCGGCCTTCAAGGTCTTCTGGACCCAATCCGCCTGTTCGGGCCGCAGCCGCGGCTTGATCGGGTCCTCGCCATAGCGGATCGCCTTGCGATAGGGACCGAAGTCGTAGCTCCGAGTGAACGCCGCCTGCAAATCCAGGAGCATCTCCGGATCCTCCGGAAGGAGCGGGACGACGATCACCGGCAGCCGCTGCTCCAGGCGGATCGGATAGACGAGATAATCCTTGGGTCGGTCGAAGCGATGCACCGAGACGTGATAATCATACGGGCCGGCCTTCTCTCGCGCGACGTGGTGAGGGACCGACGTGACATGCGTCCCGCCGCGCAACAAATCGATCTCGATGAGGTGGACCTGGCCGGCAGCTTGCCGTTGCTTCTTGCGATAGTTGTAGAAGCCCGAGTGGCTCGGGGTCTTGTTGGCCGGGCTCACGACTTCGATGGTGGCCACCAGGCGATCCTGGCCTCCCCAAACGCCGCGGATCTCCAGGAATGTTTCGATGTTTTCATCGCCGACGATGTCCTCGACGGTGATGAGGACCGGCTGGCTGGCTTCGGACCTGGTCTCCACTACGGGTTCGGCAAGGGCCACCCCGCCTTGACTTTGACCCCGTCGCGCCACTTCAGCCTTCCGCAGCAGCTTGAGATCGGGTTCGACCGGGCGCCGCGACACTCCGAACCAGACGCGCTGGCAGCCCTGGGCGTAATAGGCAGCCGGCAGCAGAGGTTGAAGCTGCTCCTGGATGTAGGTAATCAAATTGTCATGCAACCCGTGAAACCAGCGCGGGTGTTCCACATACGGATCCATCCCGGGAAATGGCGAGGGCATCGATCACCTCCAGAATCGCAATCACGATCGGTCCAAGGAGCTTATTGTCCCCCCCGGCCCCCGCTCGGTCAATTCAGCCTGGTGAAGTCGGGTCGTCCCGGTCCCGGGATTGGGGTACAATCGGGGAGGAATCGCATGACACGCACGAGATTTGGATGGTCCAGGGACGAGGGTTTCGCATGGCCACCGTCGCACCGAAGGTCCGCCGGCTCCGGCTCGGTCCCCGATCGGCCGGGATGCTGCTCACGCGCAAGGAATTCGACCGCGCCCGCGGCGAAAAGGGCTGGCGCTATGAGCTGATCCATGGAGTGCTTGTCGTGTCACCGACTCCATCCCGCCAGGAGCGTCATCCCAATGAGCAGTTGGGCTACTGGCTCTATCAATACAAGGAAAATCATGCTCAGGGATCGTCGATTGACGCGACCTTGCCCGAGGAGGAGATCCAGACCAAGACTAACCGTCGGCGGGTCGATCGGGCGATCTGGGCGGGCCTGGGACGGCTGCCGGAGGAAGACGAAACGCCGACGATCGTCGTCGAGTTCGTCTCGAAGGGCAAGGTCAATCAGGATCGGGACTACGTCGCCAAGCGGGCGGAGTATCGGGAGATCGGCGTCAAGGCGTACTGGGTCGTCGATCGCTTCCGGCGCTCGTTGACGGTATATGTCTTCGGCGGCGACAAGGATGAGGAGCACCTCATCCCGGAAGGCCAGAAATACGCCCCACCCCAGCTCCCCGGCTTCGAGCTCGACGTCGCTCGGCTGCTGTCCTTCGCCGACCAGTGGGCCAAGGAGCGACCGAAACGACGAACCCCCGATTCTCCCGGCGCGTCGAACTAACCCTCAGGAACCAGACCCTTCCGGCGACCCTTCCCCCGGGACGAGATGACGAACGAGATCCGCGAAGCACCGATGGTCGGCGTGGTGATGGGCAGCAAGTCCGACTGGGAGACCATGCGCCATGCCTGCGAGGTCCTGGCCGAGCTCGGCATACCCCATGAGGCGAAGGTGGTCTCGGCGCACCGGACTCCGGAACGATTGTTCCGTTATGGCCGCGAGGCCGAGGGGCGCGGCCTGGAGGTATTGATCGCCGGCGCGGGAGGGGCGGCGCATCTGCCGGGTATGCTCGCGGCCATGTCCATCCTCCCGGTCCTGGGCGTGCCGGTGGAGAGCAAAGTGCTCCGCGGGGTCGACTCGCTCCTGTCGATCGTGCAGATGCCGCGGGGCGTGCCGGTCGGCACCCTGGCCATCGGCCCGGCCGGCGCCGCCAACGCCGCGATCCTGGCCGCCGCGATCCTGGCGCCGAGGTATCCGGCGATCCGGGCGGCCCTGGCCCGGCTCCGACAGGCCCAGACCGACGCCGTGGGAGAATCGCCGTTATGAGCATGCGTCCGGATCGAGCGGACGTCGCGTCCCGCGACCCCCTGTTTCCACCGGCCTCGCTGGGCGTGATCGGCAGCGGCCAGCTCGGCCGGATGTTCATCCAGGCGGCGCAGCGAATGGGATATCGCGCCGGGGTGTTGAGCGACGCCGAGGACATGCCCGCCGCGCAGGTCGCCGACTGGACGGTCATCGGCCGCGACGACCACCTGCCTTCCCTGCGGTCGTTCGCCGATCGGGCGGAGGCGGTGACCGTCGAGTTCGAGAACGTCTCGGCCCCCGCTCTGCGATGGCTGGCCCATCGACGTCCGGTGCGACCCGGCTGGCAGACCCTCTGGGTCGCGCAGAACCGGCTCCGCGAGAAGTCCTTTCTGTCCCGACACGGCATCCCCCATGCTCCCTGGCGGCCGGTCCGCACCGGGCCGGAGCTCGACGAGGCCGTCCGGGTGCTCGGGCTGCCCGTGATCCTCAAGACGGCCGCGTCGGGATACGACGGCAAAGGGCAGATCCGGGTCGATCGGGCCGATCGGGCGCCAGGGGCCTGGGACCAACTGGGTCGGCCGCCCTGCGTCGCGGAGGCCTGGGTCGATTTCGCCGCCGAGGTCTCGGTCGTGGTCGCCCGTGCCCACGACGGCCGTGCCGTGTGCTACCCGGTCGGAATGAATCACCACCAGCGGCACATCCTCGATAGCACGGTGATGCCGGCCCGGGTCGGTCCGATCGTCGCCCAGGAGGCCCGCGACCTGGCCCTGGGCACGGCCCAGGCCCTTGGGACCGTGGGCGTCCTGACCGTCGAGTTCTTCCTGACCGTCGACGGACAACTGCTCGTCAACGAGATCGCCCCGCGGCCGCACAACTCCGGACACCTGACCATCGAGGCGGCCTACACCAGCCAGTTCGAGCAGCAAGTGCGCGCCCTCTGCGGCCTGCCGCTGGGCTCGACGGAGCTGGTCACCCCCGCGGCGATGGTCAACCTGCTCGGCGACCTGTGGGTCCAGTCCGGCGGCGAGCCCCGATGGGACATCGCCCTGCGACCGACCCGGGCGTCTCGCTGCACCTCTATGGCAAGCGGACCGCCGCCCCGGGCCGGAAGATGGGCCACCTGACGGTCCTCGATCCCGATTCCGAAACCGCACTCGCACGAGCCATCGCGTTTCGGTCATCGGTCATTTGACCAATGACCAATGCTCAATGACAAACTCGACCAATGACTAACGTGCAATTCGTCCATCCGTGGTGGTTCTGGCTGATGGTGCTGGTGCCGATCCCCTGGCTGCTGGAGCGGTCGCGGCCGAGGATCACCTGGCCGGGCTTCGAGGGGTTCCCGAGCGGTCGTCGGCCCGGCTGGTCTTGGCTTCGGGCGCTGCCGGCCTGGCTGCGCGGGCTCGCCATCGCGGGGTTGGCCGTGGCGCTGGCGCGGCCTCAGACCGTCGGCGGCGAGACGCGGATCGCCGGCCAGGGGGTCGCGATCGTGGTGATGCTGGACCAGAGCTCGAGCATGAAGGCCCAGGACTTCCCCGCGGACCGCGGCACCCTGATGATGTCCCGGCTCGACGCGGCCAAGCTGACCTTCAAGCGGTTCGTCGAGGGCCGTCCGGACGACCTGATCGGCGCGATGGCCTTCGCCAACTATCAGGACTGGGTCTGCGTTCCCACGCTCGATCACGCCATGCTGGTCGAGAACCTCGGCGATCTCCGGCCGGCCCGGCCGGCGGAGGACGGGACCAACATCGGCGACGCGGTCATCGAAGGGCTCCAGGCGGTGCTCCTGACCGCCCCCCGGAAGAAGGTCCTGGTCCTCCTGACCGACGGCAACAACGAGCCGGCCGTCCCCAGGCCATACGACCCCGTCGCGGCGGCCAGCCTGGCCCGCGACTGGGGGGTGATCCTGCACACGATCGCGGTCGGCCAGGCCGGCGGCATCCGCCACGGCGTCGATCCCAAGACGCAACAGCCGGTCATGGCGGAAGTCGCCGGGCCGAATCTCCCCCTCCTGAAGCAGATGGCCGAGCTCACCGGCGGCACCGCCTTCACCGCCACCGACGCCGACGCGATGGCCGCCGTGTTCAAGCGAATCGACGAGCTGGAGAAGAGCCCGGTTCGTGGCCGGATCCTCACGCGATATGATGAACACTATGCACCCTGGGCCGGATTGGCCCTGACCCTGCTTGTCCTCGACCGGCTGCTCGCCCAGGGCCGGCTGCGGCGGATGCCTTGAGTGATCGATCCCGTCGTTCAGGCTTTCCGGCCTGACGCATTCTCTTTCGGATTCCCAGAACCGTGAGCTTCGTCCATCCCGAACGACTCTGGCTCCTGGTCGGGCTAAGCCTCCTGTCCCTGTGGATGATCCGGGGCCGGCTGCGGCGTCGCCGCGCCTGGGAGGCGCTGGCGCAGCGCGGCCGGGCGCCGCGCGACGGGACGCTGTGGTTGCTGATCGCGTCGGGGTTCCTGATCGTCGCGATGGCGCAACCGAGGTGGGGCCGCCTGGGTCCTCCGCCCCCGCCGGGCCACGACGCGGTCCTGCTGATCGACGTCAGCCGGAGTATGGGTGCCGAGGACGCGGTGCCCAATCGGCTGGCCGTGGCGGTCGAGGCGGCCGAGAAGCTGGTCGACGCCCTGGCGCCCGAGCCGGCCAACCGCGCGGCGGTCGTGGCCTTCTCCGGCCGAGGGGTGCGGCTCTGTCCCCTGACGGAGAACCTCGGCGCCGTGATCGACACGCTGCATCGCCTGAAACCCGGCTCCGTCCGGCCCGGCGGCACCGACCTCGGTGCCGGCCTGGACGCGGCCCTCGAGGTGATCGGAAGGGACGAGCACGCGGAGGGGCAGGCGATCGTGGTCTTCTCCGACGGCGAGGACCTCGCCGATCAGTGGCATTCCCGCCTGGATCGGCTGGCCCAGAAGGAGGTGGTGGTCCACGCGGTCACCATCGGCGACGCCGAGCGAGGCCACCCGGTCCCGTCCGGGGCCGGCGATCGGCCGCTCGTCTATCGCGGCGAGCCGGTCGTCTCCCGCCGGTCCGACACCGCCCTGGAGGCCATCGCCCAGGAGACCGGCGGCGTGGTCATCCGCCTGGGCCTGGCCTCGGCGGACCTCGGCACGCTGTACCGGACGCGGATCGAGCCGGCGGCGCCGGCACCGGGAGACCAGCCGGATCCGCGACCTCACCGATCAGTTCCCACTCTTCCTGGCCGCCGCGCTGACGTGCCTCATGGCGGGCTGCTGGCCGCCGGGACGCGGCTGGTCGTGGCGCGGGGGCCTCTCCTGGGGCGGAGGCTGGTCATGGCGGAAGTCGGCCAGGACGTTGGGACGCGCCTCGCTCGCGATCGCGCTGGCCGTCGCGGTCACCGGGGCCGCCCGGCCTGGCGGATCTCGGGTCGTGGGTGGCCGGTGGTGGGAGCCGGCGTCTCTCTTCGCCAGCGCCCCGACCCCCCCGACCCCCCCGACCCGCACCCCCGCGCCCAAGGCGAGGGTGGCGGAACTCGTGGAACGAGGCCGGGCCGCTTACGGGGCCGGCCGGCTCGCCGAGGCCCTGGAAGCGTTCGAGGCGGCGGCGCGGCTGGCCCCGAACGCCGCGGTTCCGCACTACAACGCGGCCGCCGTCTTCTTCGGACTCAAGCAGTACGACGCGGCCCGCCGGCGCTACCTCGAGGCGCGACCGCTCGCCGATTCCGCCCTGCGGACCAAGATCGACTTCGCCCTGGGCAACACGGCGCTGGCCCTTGGCGACATCCCGGCGGCGATCGCCTCCTACGACCAATGCATCGGCTCGACGGCCCGCGGCGCCGGCCTCGACGTCGTCCGCGCCGATGCCGCGATCAATCGCGAATTCGCTACCAAGCAGGAGCAATCCCCCGCGATGCCGCAGGGCGAGGGCTCCGACGACCCGTCCTCGCCGCGCCGGCCGGACCGGAAGAAATCCTCGGACCGCCGCGACGGCGACGATCCGACATCCGACGGCCAGCCCGACGACGGCGCGTCGGCCGACGGTACGAGTCCGGGCGACGATGCCGAGAAGTCCGCCGGCCGCGACCGGCCGCCGAGGAATCGTCGTCGTCCGGGCGGGGCCGGCGGCGGCCGGACGACACCGCCCGGGGCAACGGGCCAATCGCCCGAGGAGCGGCTCGATGCCGCCCTCGAGAACATCCGCGCCGCCCAGAGCCGCCGCCTCCCCGAAGAGCCGCCGCCCGCCTCGGCCGGCGATGACCAGAGGGATTGGTGACGCGGCCCGCGGCCTCGACCGGGCCATGGAGCAAGTCGCGCTCGGCGGCTCGCGAGCACCGGCACTCATCCCTGCCCACGCCGCGCGAGCAAAGCTCCGGTCTCGGGAAGGACCCCAGCCCGCCAGATGGGCTCGCCGGCCTCCGCGGTTCGTGAACCCTCGGACTCCCACACCTCGACCCAGTCATTCCAGGGGATGATGACGTCGGCAAAGTTAACCGGGATCACGGACCCATCGAGTCCATCGAGGCTAGCCGCCGCGGTCGTGATAACGGAGGTCGGATCGCCGGGCTCGTGAACCCATTCGACTCCGCTGATCTTGTAGAGCCCGGCGACTGCGTCGGCCAGCGTGCGCCGTTGCTCGAGGCCCAGGCCATCGAGCCACCCCGGCTGCGAGACCCCGGCCGCCAGGATCCCCGAGCGCTCCTCGAGGTCGATCCAGAGGCTGGGCCGGTCGCGCTCGCCGGCCAGGATCTCGACGCGAATGCGATTGGTCGCCAGGCGGATCGAGCCGGGCTCGATCGACCAATCCCCCAGGCAACGGCCCTCGCGGAGGAGCGCGGCGAACTCGCGCTCGACGAGCCGTCGGACCGATTCCTCGACGTGGTGGATCGCCTCGCGATGTTTCAGCGCCGCCCGATCCCGACCCGCCCGCCGTGCTCGCCTGAGCCGCGCGAATCGCTTCGGCAATGTGCCCGAGTGGAATCCCGGGCGGAGGAACCGGACGACCGTCTCGCCGTGGCTCCCGACCGCCACCGGGCCGAGCGAAGGCGGCCGGTTCGCCTCGTAGAGCTTCCAGTTCGATCGCAATTCCCAGACGAGGAATCCGAAGACCCCGGGGAGGAAGAACACCGTCGTCGCCGCGATCGAATTGCCGATCAATTCCCCCAGGAATGGCGTCAACGGCGCCGCGAACAGGCGCGTCAGGCTGATCGCGAACGGGAGCAGGATCTTGGCCGCGACGGTCACCACGGGGAAATGTTTGATGGGGTTGATCTGCGGCTCGATCAGGAGGTTCACATAGATCCTCGCCGCATAGGCCACCACGCCCCAGATCAGGCCCAGCACGGCCTTGATCGCGAGCATCCCGCGCCCCTGTCCCTCGCGGAATCGGAGCCACTCGTCCGCGGCGTAGAAGACCCGCTCGACCCATTCCATCAAGATGGCAAACGTAAATATGATGATCCGGAACAGGCCAGGGATTACCCCGAAGATCATGCCGTGCCACGCATGCGAGATCCGCTCGAGGGCGATCTCTTCGAGCGTCCGCCCGACAGCGGTGTTGAACAGGCAGCAAGCGGCCAGGAACGTTGACAGCCCGACCGCGTACACCGTCGTCGGCGAGTACCCGGGGATCCCCACGATCGCACAGACCGGGGCCGTGATGAGCCCCGGCTTGATCAGGAACCGCCAGGCCGCCTTCGCGGTCGCGCTTTCGATCAGCCGCCGGAAGTGCGGATGATCGAGCAGCCGCGCGGGCCATTCCAGCAGCATGACGTGGAGCACCCGGCCGGTTACCCTCAGGCTCGCGAGGAAGGCGCGGCGCAATTGCACGAAGTTGATGATCCCGAGGGCCACGATGCCGAGCAGGAGGATGCTCCACGCGTTGACCAGTTGAGTGTGGTGACCCGTCAGGCGGGCGATCGCCAGCTCGTCGATCTCCTCCAGCCCCTTCAGCAGGACGAACGTCGCGCCGAAGGGGAGCACGAGGAATCGCGTGAGGAACCGCCCGGCGGGCGTGCCGAACGCCAGGACGCTGAATCGCTGGAGCCAGCGGAGATAGACCTCCCCCCTGCGGTGGACGCCGGCGAGCGCCTCGGATAGCATGCGGTCGGCCTGGAGCAGCCGGTCACCTCGGAAGAATTCGGCCGGCCCGCTCAGGTCGCGCGCCTTGAGGTTTCCCCGCGAGATGGCGTCGCGGAGGTCGCCCAGGCTCGTGAAACCTCGGGAGACGATCGGGTCGAGCATCTCCTCGACGAGCTTGTGGTAGGCGACGCGCTCGGGGAGGTTGGCCGGCCGGACCCCCGCCGATGCGAGGGTGGATTCGATCGGCGGTCGGAACCGCTGGCGAAGAGCCAACTCGCTCCGGTGTACGGCGGGGCGGATCAGTCCATCGAGCCGGCTCCGGGCTTCGCGCGCGAGCCGAACCCGGCGCAGTCGATTCGTCGCGGTGCGGAGGTGCTTCGACATGCTCACCTCGCGGAGGTGCGGCAGCGGATGCTTCAACGGGCGACGGCCTATGGAGAACAGCCAGGCCATCGGCTCGAGCCGGAAGACCTCGCGCTCGTGATCCAGGCAGACGTTCTGGAGGTCGTACAGCAGTCGACGCTCGGGCGACCAGAATCCGAGGGCGGCCCGGGGGAGCAGCGGGCTCAACGCCTCGACCCAGAGGCTGGCCTCTCCCTTCTGGACGAATAACGCCTTCTGCATTCGCACCGCGAGCCGACGGATCGCCGCCCGAGCCGCGGCACGCTCGGCCTCGCCCGCCTCCGGGCCGGCTCCCCGCGCCGATCGCGTCCAGAGGATCGCCGCCCGGACGGAATTCCCGCGCTCGGTGGCCGACCGCGCCCGGGCGGCCAGCTTTCGGAATCGATCCCCGAATCCGGCGCGTCCCCGGGGCCGCACCTCGAACTCGGCCGCATCGAGTGCAGGTTCCAACCCGTCTTCCTCCTCGACCGGCGTCGTCGCCTGAGGGCGCCGGCCGGACGGGTCCCGGTGAGGAGGGCCCCCGCGTCCAGGTCCCGGGCCAGCACCGTCTCGACGTCGGCCGGGCACTCGATCGCGGGAAAGATGCTCGACCGCGCCGATGGCTCGAAGGACGTCAGCTCGAGGAACACGGATGCGAATACGGTGTACGCCGACCGGTCGGAGACCGGCGGCAATAACAGGCCGTCCTGGCGGAGCGTATCGCGGGCCTCCTCGAACTCGGTCCGGCCGATCGCCTCGATCCGCGCCGAGCTCGGCGCCGTCGATCTCCCCGGATTCGAACGCCCGTCCGAGCTCGGCCTGGACGCGCGCGAAACAGCCGTCGCCAGATCTCGGTCAGGACGCGACCAGGGTCGGCCTTCGCCAGCTCCTCGGGTTCCGGTTGCTCGATCAGGAGTCGCGATTGACGGCAATGCCGCATCCGGCGGCCGTCCCAATTCCGAGCCGTTGACGATCGCCCCCAGCGCCGCGGCCGAGATCACGTAGCACGTCGGACGTGCGCCTCCCAGCCAGTTGAGCCCGCGGTCGACCTTGATCGCCCGGCGAAGAATCCGGGCAGGAACGAGGATCGCAGCCGGGTCGACGACCGCGACGGTGCGCCGGAGTTCATCGAGTTTGATCGTCGTCCCTCCCCGGTTCGCGTTCTCTACACGCCCTGCCGCCGGGCATATCCGACGGGAGAGCATGTTATCCGCCCAGCAATCTCTTTTCCAGGGCCGTGGCCTCGGCGGGCGGGCCATTTGCAGGCCGCAAATCCGCGGCTGAATTCGGATCATCACCAGGGCTAGGGTGAGGACATGGATCGGAAGGATCGCATTCAATCGGCGACGTAGCGGAACTTGTACCGGCCTTCCGGGGCGACATCCCCGCTCAGGTAGAAGTCGAGGATGTCTCCCGGATGCTGGAGGTTGTCGGCCCACTTGAAGTCGATCGCAAGGCCGCCGGGTCCGTCGGGGAGGCCGATCGCCGGTCGCGGGACGGCGAGGTGCAGCTCGGCGCCCGCCGCGTGGACGCGGATCTTCGCCACCTTTTCCCATCGCCATCCGCCGACGTTCCGCTCCAGCCAGGTCGTCCCGTCGGCCTCGACGGTCCGGTTGATGATGAAGTCGAAGCCTTCCCAGCCCGTGCGGGGATCGCGGTCGACGTCGAGGAGGAGCTCCATCCAGTGCCGGCCCGTCAGAGGGGTCAGGTTGGCCCGCGTCCTGGCGTAGAAGAAGACGTGGTTCGCGTCGCGGGCGACCTTGCAAGCCACCAGGTCGTTCCGCCCCGAGCGGTTGACATAGTGCGTCCCGCCCGCGCCGTCGAAATCGCGGGGGCTCGTGTCGCCCGCGTCGTCGTGGAACTCGGGCGACACATCCTTCCAGGCCGAGAAGCCGCCATCCAGATCGATCGTCGTGGGGCCCGAAGCTTTCGGGATCGCCGAGACTCCCTTATAGCGACGGATGTTGGCGGCGAGCTGATAATAGTAGTTGTCGCCGTGCCCGCCCGTCATCGGCTCGATGTCGCGGCTATACTCTCGATCGAACTGGTCGACGAACTCGACCGAGGTCTCGGGGTTGCCCCATCGGCCGGCGATCCACTCGTTCCAGCCGGTGACCATCGCGAACGGCGGGTCGAGCTCGAAGGCCCGCTTCCACTGCTCCCGGAAATTCCCGCCCCGATCGACGGCCTCGGGCGAGGTGTCGCGGGCGCCGTCGTGGAAGCTCCGCCCTCGGGCATTTCCCAGGCTCATGTTCGTCGGCTGGCCGTCGCTCACGCGGAGGTTCTGCGCCACCGAGACGTTGACCTGCTCGGCGCGCCGAGGATCATCGGTGTATCCGTAAGGCTGCGGGTAGGTCGCCTCCCAGTGCCAGGCGTAAGGGGTGTTGACCATCGTGAACGGCCAGTGGGCCCTCCGGAGCGTGAAGAACGCCCGAAGCTCCGCGTCGGCCTCGGCCGGGTCGCAGAGCAGCAACGGCTTGCCCTGCCAGACAAACCAGAGACGGCGGAACTTGCCGGGCTTGTACAGGTCCTGGTAAACCCGCCGGGCGGTCTCCCCCGCCTTGGTGTTCACCATGAACGCGATCTGGGGTGTCCGCCCGCCCGATTCGCGGATCTCCTCGAAAACCTCGCAGATCCGGGAGTAAACGGCGGGATAGGTCTCGGCGTTGGTGGTGTCGAAGATCAGCGTGTCGACCCCGGCGTCCGCCAGCAGCCGGGCATGCCGGCGGATCACCCAGGGGTCCGTGCTCAGGTAATAGCCGTAGAGCGGCTCGCCCCAGTAATGGTACATACCGATCGGTCCCCACAACTTGGAGCGCGGGTGATGGACGGCGTCCGGATCGCGTGCCAGGATCCTGGCGATGTCGTAAGGGCCGTCCCCCTCGGCTCGCTTCCCGCCTCGATTGTCGTGCCAGAGGAAGTAGAAGATCCCCACGAACCGATCCGGCCGAGGTCCCGACACCTCGCCCGGCATCGGCATCGCGCGACCCAGCGCGTCCGTCGCCGGCAAAGGGAGGACCGCCGAGGACGCCGGCTCGATCACCTGGGCCAGGGCGGATGGGCTATCGAGTAGGCTCGGGAGGACGATGGTCGGGATGGCCAGGGCGACGAGGGCCGCGAGCATCTCGTTATGGGAGGATTTCATGCGTCTCGAGGTCCCGTGGGCGGAGGTCCGGATTATTTCGGCTCCTGCGAGTATTCCATGTCGTAGAACGGATCGGTGGTGTCCTTGGCCCTCTTCTGCCAGGCGTGCGTCCAAACCGGCTTCCCCTTCCAGGAGGCCCTGACCTCGAAGGAGGTCATCGGGGCGAAGGCATACTCCCATCGCAGGCCGCCGGCCGGGTCGGGCCGGGACTCGATCATGAGGACGGCCTCAGGGTCGGTCCCGAGCACGAAGGCGAATAGTGCGCCATCCTCGACCCCCGAGCCGGCCTTGCCATAGCGGAGCCAGGGCTTCGGCAGGAGCCGGAGCTGAGTCCACCCCGCGCCCAGGAAATCGTCGGTGGCCGAGAACTCCTCGGCCAGGGCCCGCATCTGGCGGAGCCGTGCCGGGGCGGTCGCCGCCGGAGTGGGGGCCTCCGGCATGGGTCGGAACGCGACACCCGGCTTGGGCCGCCACAGCGCTTTCGACCGGGTCTCGGCCACGATCGGGCTGGGCGACAGCGACGTCCAGTCCTGGAGCCAGATCCCGATGGGGTCCCGGAACATCTGGATCGTCGCCTCGGGACGGCCGGTCTCGGCATCGGTCCACAGGAAGATCGCGCTATCCTTGACCCTCGTCACCGCGTTGTCCAGCCGGAAGATCGGGTCGGCCATGAGTCGGAACGGCGTCGATCCGGCGGCCGCCCGGTGGATGCGGTAAGGCGCCACCGAGTCTTTCATGTAAGTCAGCCGCGCGGCGGCATCCTCCTGGAATGGCGGGGCCGGCAGGAGTTGGCCGGTCAGGGTGAGCATCAAGGTCAGACCGAACGCCATCGCCATCTCGGGTTTCTCCTCGATAGGGGCCTCTCGATCAATCTAACAGGCCGGATCCCGGCCGGTCTAGGACGCCGATGGGTTGCTATGAAGATGTTGTCCCTGCGGCGAGGATACGTCCCGAGAGACTTGATAGCAGCTTGCTATGCGAGCTCTCCGTTGCCGGAGGCCCAGGATGGGGGTGCCCCGCATCCGGGCCAGGCTCCGTCTACGGGCTCAATGGCACCAAACACAAGGCGGCCTCGGATCGCCGCAGCGACTCGCTCAGTATAGTGCGTCCTTGGGCCATTTTCATCGGTTGGGGTGCCACGCAACGGCATGAGGGCTCCTCTGAAAATCAGCGTCGGCGGAAGCGACCATGCACGCACAATTCGACGCGTTCTTGGGGTCGAGTGCAGTCAAGGTTTGATGATAGTTCGTTCATTGCGTTTCGCTTGACGGCATGCCGCCCGCGACCGTGCATGCACGATCCGCCACTCTCATTGGGTTGGGTGCAATCAAGGTTTCACGACAGTTCGTTTGCGCGATTTCGCGTCGGACTTTCTCGGTTTTCCGTACCATCAGGATCTGCTTTGTTGCCCGCTTGCGCACAACGAACCCCGCCGGTTCGACCCGTCGTCCTTGATTTTAGGACCTTTTGAGAGGAGCTGGGCGATGAGTTCTACTCTCCCGGGGTCGGTCCGCGTTCGCGGACACGGATGCCTGGCAGACCCGGCCGCATCTCTCGGCGATCGCCCGGCCAGGGCATGTGCGGATCGCCACCGAGGGGGCGTTGCTGGGGAGCCTGATCGCTCATGGAGTCTCGCTGGAGTTGGCGATCCTCAGCGACGGGGCGGGGCAGTACGACGTGTTGGTGCACGCGGCCTGCTGGATCCATGCGGAACGGCCCTTGTCGCGAATGATCCCGTACAGCGAAGCACACTGGGCGGCCATCGAGCGCGTGCGGCAGGCGAACTGGGAACTCTACCAGGATCTCAAGGCATATCGGCAGCGTCCCGAGCCATCGTAGCGGCGGGATCTCGTGTCCCGCTTCGACCGCTTATGTGCCCAGCGGACCGGCTTCCCGAGCATCGATGGCGCGCTCAAGCGGATGAGGGCGCATCGGGCTTCGTTGTTCGCGGGCGCTCGATCGTCCTGAGATCCCCTTGCACACCAACCTGAGCGAGAGCCCTCTTCGGGACTACGTGAAGAAGCGGAAGACCAGTGGGAGCACGCGGAGCGAGTCGGGGCGTGAGGCACGGGACACGTTCGCCGGCCTGAAGAAGACGTGCCGGGAGTTGGGAGTGAATTTCTGGGCCTATCTCCAGGACCGCGTGCGGGGCGTGGGTCAACTCCCTCGCTTGGCGGAACTGATCCGCCGGAAGGCCGAGGAGACATCGGCCAGGAAGGCCGGGGCCGCGCGCGTCGAATCCGTGCTCCGTAGGACTGCCTCGCACCCACGCAGGACGATCTTCTCCTGGGCGCGGGAGAGCTTGCGAGGGCGCCGAGAGACGGGTCGAGCCGACAATCCCTCTGAGCCCTGCTCGCGAGCGAGGGCCAGCCAACGCCAAACCGTCCGAGGCGAGACGTCGAGGAAGGCAGCGACTTCGTCGGCCGAATATCCTTCCCGGATCCTTTGGACGGCGAGGCGACGTCGAAATTCCAGTTCTTCGGGTGAGCCTGGGGTTCTCATAGACTCGAGTCTACGTAAACCCGGTTCCGACTGACATTACTTTTCTGCCCGTGAGTAAGATGGTAAGAAAGAGTGCAGATCGGCGCGATGATCCGCGTCGGGCGATGCCTCGGGTCGACATGCTCGATGGCCCCGCGAGCGGGGCCGATCACCTCGGGTTCGGCGTCGAGTTTCCTGATCCTTCTCGCCCGAATGTCATCCATGGCGGCGTCAGGTCGTATATGATGAATAGGGTGTGGTTCAGCGAGAAAATCATACGATGCCGAATTCGCGGGGCAGAGCCTCCTGCCGGGATGGTACCTGGATCGACCCGGGTGGACTCCAATCGCCGAACGTGTCGCGGAATTCGCCCGGAGATTTCGGTCGGCCGTCGCATTCCCTGATTACATGAACCTGGATGCACTTCAGGAGTAGGCTGACCGCCGCCGGTCGGCGAGTGACTCGACGACGAATCGGGGTCGGGTCGTCATCCCGGCGATCGCGACGGAGGAGGGGGCACTCGATGGCGAATCCAGCAGTCAGCCGGCTCCGGTCGGAGGTGGTCGAGCCGCTCAAGCGTCGGTTCGTCGGTCGCGACGAGGTCGTCGACCTGATCGCCCTGGCGGTGACGGCCGGCGAACACCTGTTCCTCCACGGGCCGCCCGGGACCGCGAAGTCGGCCCTGATCCGCCAGTTCGCCGGGGCCGTGCGGGGGAGCTACTTCGAATATCTGCTGACCCGGTTCTCCGAGCCCAACGAGGTCTTCGGCCCGATCGACCTGGTCCGGCTCCGCGAGGGGACCGTCGCCACCGTGACCACCGGCATGCTCCCCGAGGGGGAATTCATCTTCCTCGACGAGCTGTTCAACGCCAATAGCGCCATCCTGAACAACCTCCTCACCGTGCTCAACGAGCGGATCTACCGCCGCGGTGCCGAGACGCACAAGCTGCCGCTGCTCTCCCTGTTCGCCGCCTCGAACCACCTCTCCGAGGACGAGGGCCTTCGGGCCCTGTTCGACCGGTTCCTGCTCCGCTGTCATGTGGACAACCTCCGTCGCGAGGAGATGCCGCGGCTGCTGACGGCCGGCTGGGAGCTGGAGCGGGCCCAACCCCTGGAATCCTCGGTCACTTCGGCCGACCTGCGGGCGCTGGCGGGCGAGGTGTACCGGGTCCAACTGGGGGGGATCGTCGAGCGATACGCCGAGGTCGTCTCCAGGGTGCGCGACCTGGGCGTGGCGCTGACCGACCGCCGCGCCGTCAAGGTGTTGAAGCTGGTGGCCGCCTCGGCCGTGCTCTGCGGCCGAGCCGAGGCGCAGGTCTCGGACTTCTGGGTGCTCCGCTACGTCTGGGATCGGGAGGAACAGGTCGCGCCGCTGGCCGCGCTGGTCGCCGGCGTGATCGCGCCGCATGCCGGCCAGCCCGATTCGCACCCGCTGGCCAGGGTCCCGGACCGGGTCGACGCCGAGGAGCTGGCGAGACGGCTCGATGCAATCGCAGCCGAGGTCCAGTCGCGATCGCTGGGCCTGGCGGCCGTGGCCCGCGTCCGCGAGCAGCTCGCCGAGCTGTCCGATCGCGTCGCCTGGGTCGACGACGAGTCGGCCCGCAATCACCTGGCCAACCGGGTCGCCGACCTGCTGAAATGGATCGGTTAGAGTCTTCCTCCTTGACGTCTCCGCGCCGTGTGCGCAGCATTGGGAATTGGAGATGTCCGATCCCAGATGAGGAGGATTCCGGAGATCTGTCATTCGGAATCTGGAATCTGTATTCATCATCAATCGAGGGCTTCCAGCAGCTCGCCCAGCGAGCCGACTCGCTTCGGTCGGGCTGCGGTTCGGACGAACATCTCCAGGTCGGCCCCATCTTCGGCCGGCCGGTTTATCCAGCAGGGCCCCTGCAGGTTTTCGGCATGACTCTCTCCGGCACCCACCTCCCCCGCCATGCGCTGAAACAGTGCACCAGCCGGTGACAGAAAGTCATGACTCTCGAAATGGTCGTCGAAGACCTCAGCATTGGTGGTGACCCGAACCTTGGTCTTCATCCCGGGTAGGCGGAGCGAGTAAGAGCCCGGGTCGAGCCGATCCCACTCGGCGGACGCGGGGCGGACATCCGGGCGGTTCAGGGCGGCATCCAGGTCGGCGAGCGTGAGAGCGGGCGGGGGTAATTCTGGGGCGTCCAGCGTCTCCCCGGCGATATCGTCCACGTCGAACCCGGACTTATCCGCTTCCTCGACCCGGCCCTCCACATCGGATAGGAACCGCTGACGGGCCGCCTCGCGATGCTCGGGCCGCTCCAGCGCGGCCCGTTCGAATTCCCGTGGAAGGCTCGACAGGATCGGTTGGAGCTTGCCGACGATCCCCTGGAAGAGGTTGATCCGATGTCCGAGGGCGAAGTAGACGTCCGTCTCGACCGTGTCCTCATAGCCGAAGTTGATCACCCGGATTGTCGGGTACGCCTGCCCGATGCGATCGATGCGGCCGATCCGCTGCTCCAGCTTCATCGGATTCCAGGGCAGGTCCAGGTTGATGACCACGCCGCAGGTCTGGAAGTTCAGCCCCTCCGCCGCCGCATCGGTGCAGATCAGCAGCCGGATCGATCCGTCCTTGAGCTTCCGCTTGATCTGCTCCTTGCTGCACTCGTTCCAGTAGCCTGCGAGGTCACGGATCTCGCCGCCTCGACCCGAGAAACAGGCGATCGGCACGCCCTCCAGGCCCGAGACCAGGTGGTCTCTCACGAAGTCCATCGTGTCGGTGTATTGAGTGAAGACGATCGCCGAATGGTAGCCATCGTCGAAGGCCCGATGGATCTCCTCCTGGAGGCGGCGGACCTTGCTGTCGGTCCCGAGCTTCGCGATCTGCTTCAGTAGCCCCTGGATGCTCTGGCGTTCCTCGGCAACCCGGCCGCGCCGGGCGATCTCGGCCGCTTCATCCGCATCCATGACTTCTTCGACCAGCTCGTCCTGGGAGAGATCCTCCTCGGCGAAGGCCAGTTGCTCGTTGGAGAGCCGCTTGGTCAACGTCTGCCGGAGGGCGAAAAAGGAACTGGCCAACCGCCTCCGGTAGATCGTCATCACGAACCCGACGGATGAACGCTGGTCCTGCACGGCGTTGTTGTAGGTCGTGCTGATGTAATCCTCGACGTCCTCATACAACTGGCGCTCGGCGGGCGTCATCTGGACCGCGATATCCCGGACCTCGCGAACCGCGATCGGGGTCGTCAGCAATTCGCTCCTGTGGTAGTGGCGCAGCAATTCCCGCGTATGTCTCGACATGCGATGTCGGATCGGGCTGAATCGCCGGAGGACCTCCAGCGCGGCCGCGCGCTCAACCGCGCTCAGCCGCTTGAGCGGAATGCTGCTCTTGGTGTCCCGGAGCGCCTTGAGGATGCGCTGGCGAGTCAACGCCGTCGCGGTCGGGACGATCCGGCCGACGAATGCCTCATCGGCGGAACCGAAGGCTGCCTCGACGTCCCGGAAAAGGTCAGCTAGGTATTCGAGCTCAGACTGGCTCGGGTTGCCCGAAGCGAGCTGAAAGTATCGGAGGAAGTTCTCTTTGTCGACAGCCCAGCGAGGAGGAAGCCCCACCAGGTTGAGCAGGTCCCAGACTTCGACCGGGTGGACCTGCATCGGGGTTGCCGTCAGCAAGATCAGCGACTTCGCCTTGTCCCTCAATCCTTGCATCAGCCGCAAGAGCCGGTTGGGGCCGCCTTCCTGCGGAGTGCCCGGGGATTTCCGTCGGGCGTGGTGGGCTTCATCGAGAACGACCAGGTCCCAGTCCTCGGCCCCGAGCAACTCGTCGGCGCGGTCGCGTCGCCTCATCAGATGGCTGGAGCAGAGCACGAGCGGTTCCTTGTGCCACTCGACCCGGCCGACTTTCCGCTCGAGTGGACCACCCGCGCCGTGGGTCTTCCGCCAGAATAGCCTCTGGCCATCGTAAATCGGGATGTTGAGGTTGAACTTCTCATAGAGCTCGTTCTGCCACTGCTGCATCAGGGAAGCCGGGACCATCAGAAGGATGCGTTTCGCCAGCCCTGCGAGCCAGGCTTGGCGGATCAAAAATCCGGCGGAGATGGTCTTCCCCAGGCCGACTTCATCGGCCACCAGCAGCCGGCACGGCCAGCCCTGATACATCCGGGCGAATGTGCGCAACTGATGCGGCCACGGCTTGACCGTCGAGGTGCATTCCCCGACGCGGATTCCGTTCCACATCCGGGGGGCGTTCACGATGTAACTCCAGGCGAACCCGCGGACTTCCTCGGGCAACAGCCGATTGGGTAAGTCCGGTTCCGGACCCATCTCCTCGGCCGGAACACTCCCAGTGGTCTGGATCGAGCTCGACCCGGAAGGTGACTTCGACCAATCGAACCGGCCGACCTGGGCCGCATGACCCGATCGGAGCTGGAACTTCGGATCAGCGTCTCGACCCTCGATGATCGCCTTCAAATCGTCCCCCGTCGGCAAGAACTCCAGGAGCTTGCTCTTCGCGGCCTCGGGGAAATCGAGGACCTTGACGGTCTTGGCCTGGTCCAGCCAGAGGCGCTCGAATGCAGCCACCTCGTCGGCGACGTGGGCCGCTTCACTCTCCCCTTCCCAGGAGCAGTGGACGTGAAAGCTCTCGCGATTGTTGACCCAGCCACCCCGGGTTTCGTTGATACTCCCGCTGAAGCTCAGCCGGTTGCCGGCACTATCGGTGATGATGCCCACTTTCTCGTGATAGAGGCCATGC
This sequence comes from uncultured Planctomycetota bacterium, assembly GCA_963777695.1. Taxonomy (GTDB): domain Bacteria; phylum Planctomycetota; class Planctomycetia; order Isosphaerales; family Isosphaeraceae; genus CAVZRC01. Next base: position 192,721 of record CAVZRC010000004.1, on the reverse strand, counting down.
ATCGGAACCGGTTGACCGTCCGGATGGATCGGCACGGCGACCTTGACGTCCATCCGCCCCTGGGCGACCAACCAGGCCAGCGTCGCCAGGCCGTTCCGGGCCTGCATATCGGGTGGCGCGAGCGAAACCTGCACGAGGCACTTCTCAACGATCTTCCGCAGGTCATAGCCCTGCTCGATCGCCTCGACTTCGTCCGAATCGAGCGTACAGCCGACGATCAGCCGCATCGTGCCGCCGTTGGCAATCAGCCGCTCGATCCCACGCCCCGCCAACGCCAGCGCATCGGCGCTGAAATAGCCCGTCATCCGGTCGTACCGGACGGCGCACTCCAGCGCGGGGACATAGAAGGGCCGGATCAGATCGCCGTCCTCATGGCGGTAACTGACATGCCACGAGCGAGAGGTCAGATGCGGCTGACCCTCACCGGGTATCGCCGTCTCCGGGGTCATGCGAGGTTGTTCAGACATTGAAGTTCCGTCAAGGTGCGTGACCTGACCTCGGGAGATTGGTGACCCGGAGACCGTCCGGCGCATTGCCGGTCGCCAGGCTGACGACCAGGATGCGCGGCGTGAGCCATTCGAGTCGATTTTTCAAGGCATCGATCAGGACCGATGCCTGATTCTGCCTGCGACCACGGGGGCCAGGCGGGAGGTCTTGTTCCAGCCAGAGGATGACGCGAACTGGCGTCTCAAGGCATCCCATCCGCTTCACCGCCGGTCCCCAATCGTCTTCATTCCCTTTATGATGAGCGGCGACGATCCCGGCAAAGGTATCGCGCAGCTTTCTGGCCAACCTCGAGGGCGAGTTGTCCGTCCGTCACGCGCTCACGATTCTCGATCCGGAACCCACGGAAGTCTTTCACCTCGATCAGGAAGAGCTGAGCGTTCATATAGACGGCCACGAAATCAACGGCCTTGGTCCCGTCCAGCCGTTCGATCCGCTCTCGATAATCGCGATGATCATCGTACTTGATCGCGAACCAGGAGTCGTCGAATTGAAAGCGGAGATGACCCTCGACGATCGTCTTCAGCACGGCTTGGCCCTCATTCGACCCGATCATTTTGATAGAACAACCGACGTTCTCGCTCGTAGAGGGCCTCGAACTCCTCCATGATGGGATTCCGATCCAATTCCGCGAGCGTCCCGCCGGACTGGACCTCGACCCCGCCACTCTCGCCTCGGCTGAAGGCGAAAAAGCGAATCGGGGCTTCACCGGCCGCCGTTGTGTGGTACTCCGCATTCAGCGACAACTCGTTCGTCAGCAGATAGTCGTGGGTAGCAACGAAGACCTGAACCCCGCTCGCGGCGAGGCGGAGAAGGAAATCGGCCACGATCTTGATCAGCCTGGGGTTCAGATTGGCCTCGGGTTCGTCCCAGAAGAGCACGCCGTCTTTCATCAACGAGCCGTTGGCGATCAAGTGCATCAGGCTGGCGATCTTGCGGAACCCCTCGGCCGCGAGATCGGCTTCAATGAGGCCGTCGTCTTCCGAATCGAGGTAGAATCGATCGCCTTGAAGCGTCACATTCGCGTGCAGGTGCTCTCCGAGCGGACGCCACAGCAATGAGGCCGATTCGCCGCGCGGACCTCGTAACGGCGCCCCGCTGAGGGCGAAGCACAGATCGTAATACGTCTCGTCGAAGGCGAGCTCCCGATTATGGTAGGCCGCGAGGAACCCGGGATAGATCGAGAGCGCTTCGCGAGGGGGTAGAAAAATCGTCGTCGGCAGCGTCGCTCTTTCGAGTTCCATCACTTTGACCCCGCCGGTCGTGGTCACCGAAAAACGAACCCCGCCCTCATCGAAGTCGAGTTGAATCGTCGCCTTATTTCTCCCCCGAGCCCTCCGAACCAGACGACTGATCCTCCATTCATCGGGACGAAAGACCGCGGTTAGCTTTGTTGTCAGCACTTCCGCCAGGAATTTGCGATGGATCCGAGATCCGGGACTTTCTTCGACCTTGAGACTCCCCCAAGCCCTGATTATGGAATAAGCGAGCTTCATCACATGCGTCTTACCGGTCGCATTCGCCCCGATAAATACGTTGACGCCGCGAGAAAACTCGAGCGTAGCATCATCAAATGCTGTGAACTTAATTAATTGGAGCTTCTTGAGCATGCAAACAGTCCTGGCGGAGTTCACCGTCCCGTTCGGCAAACGATACAAGTGTAATGGTTCAGAGTGAAATGGAGAAACCGGGGTTGGGAGATTAGGCAGAGTGTACATCGGATCAGGAAGGGACGATTTGCCGCCTTGGTGCCAACCCCGAAGGGTAAAGACGGAGCGGCATCGTGCCGTCCCCTTTTCGGTCTTGGCCCCTGGGTCGGCGCTCGGGTTGTGTCGCCACGGAGCCCTATACTCCGCCCGGGCCAACGTCGATCATACGGCCGCCCGACGGCTCGGGCAACCGCTCGGCGGTCATAAGCCCACCGGCCGACTCGCCTCCCGTGCCGCCTTCCTCCGCCGGCGTGCCTCCTTCGGCCCGGGATGCCCAATCCTAATCCCCTCCAAGCCAAGGAGGTCTTGTACCTCGAATACCTATCGGCAATAATTAGATCCTTCGATCCAATTTCTTCCCTAGATCGAGGCCGACCATGTCGAGCGATCCCGACCGAATGGACATATTCCTCAGTTTTCTCGGAGAGCGACCGGATCCCGGCGAAGCATGGATCTTCGACGATTCAGTGCCTGCCGATAGTCCGGTCAACTCGCTCGCCCTCGGCACACTCGCATTGCTCGCCTACTCCGGATCGGATGGCATACGGACGTTCCTCGCCCAGCATGGATTCCCGGGCGACGCACACTTTCTCACCGGTGACAACACCTTCGGCTTCGCGGCGCAGCTGGGCGTTTCCGGCCCTCTATTCATCTCTTACCGTGGCACCGAACCGACGATGCTCGCGGAAGTCGCCGCAGACCTCAACTATGCGCAGCTCGAGTTGAACGGGCTCCCGGGCACAGTCCATGGCGGCTTCGGGCGGGCCTTCTCATCGGTCAGGAAGGATACGGAAGACGCGCTCAAGGCCTTCCCCGACGCCACATGCTATTTCACCGGTCACAGCCTGGGCGGAGCCATCGCCGTGCTCGCCGCGGCGGCGTTCAGGGACAGGGCCGCTGCCGTCTGCACCTATGGCCAGCCGCGCGTGGGCGACACCGTCTTCTCCGGCGCCTATGACCAGGAGCTCGGCGAAATGACATTCCGATTCGTCAATAATTATGACATCATTCCGCACGTACCGCCGGTCAAGCTCCCCGCATCGCCTTCGTTCCCGCGAGATATCCCCGAGAGCTTCAACAACCTCCTGTCTGGAATTGAGCAAGGCGTGAGGAATTTTCTCGCAGGCGAGACGTTCGCCCATGTCGGCCAGTTAAGGCTATTCATCGACGGGACATTCCCGAGCGACCCGATTTCAGGCCAGACCGTCAGCGACGATCCGGATGACTTCGACAGGCACGACCTCATCGGGACGCAGGGTCTGAAATCGGGAAATCTCGTGGGCGCCCTCCTCGATGAAGCAAACATTCGGGCGAACGAATTTCGCGGCCTACCCGATCACGACCCGAAACATGGTTATTTGCCCAGACTCAAGCAGCGAGCGATGGGATGAGACATGATTGAGTCGGGTCGGCCGAACTGAGCGACCCCGGAGCACGCCGTCGGCCCCTTCACCTTGGCCGGAACGCCCAATTCTTCACTGCCACGCCTCCGGTGGGTTATACTCCTACGGTCCTTGGTCACAAGGAGTTGCCGTGCTCGACTTGACACCCGAAGCCAACGCCGAAGTCCGACGCAACCTGCTCACCGCATTCGGAATCATCGCGGGCAGCCTTCTTCTCTTCGCGATCGCCCTTGCGATTGCGATCAACCCGCCCGGCAGCTCCCAGGGCTTCCAGTTCGCCTCGCTCTTGATGGTTGCCTTCATCCTGCCGGTGCTGGCCATGGCGGGGGCCTGCGTCACGCTCGCCTATCCGTTAAGATGTTGGCCAGGTTTCATGCGATCGAAGCGGCTATCGGAACTGTACGGGATCGACGCCGGGAGCATGTCGAACAAGGGTATGCGTCGATGGATGACTCGACGAGCTTACTGGACGGCGTTCGCCAAGGGGGCGGCCGTCGGTCTCGCCTTCGTCGGGCCGTGGTTCCTTACAGCCTGGGCAACGAGCCGCAAGGGCTATCCGGAGGGCTACTTCTTCCCGTCCCTGCTCATGATCACCTATTGCGGCGGTCTTGCGGCAAAGGCCTGGGTAGTCAGGCAGTTGGTTGCCCAGCGGCTCGTCGAATCGCGCGCCATTGACCAGATGGAAATGAGCGCGAGAAACTGACCCACCCTGAGCGCGTAAAATTGACCCACCTCGGTCTTCAAAATGGCCGCTCTGGGCAGGAGCGGCAATTACGTCTCACCCGGCTTTCCGACCCTCCTTCGTTTTCATCGGCTCGCGGAAGCGGTGCCTCCCTCCATTCCTCTCGAAGCTGTACGTATCGTGGGTCAGGCGATCCAACAGCGCCGGTGTCATCCGCTTGGGACTGGGCTCGTACGCCCGACCCAACCTGAGCGCGTCAGCGGGACCCACCCGAGGATTCAAGCTGGGACGCGAAACGGGGACGCAGCGAGTTTGAAAAACTCGCTGCGTCCCCGTTTCGCGTCACGTCCCCGTTTCGCGTCACTTGCCGCCTATGAAGCGGAAGTGGCAATCCACCTCTACCGCGCATCCCTTCGATCCGGGCCGGAAGGCATCCGTCTGGCGATTCTTGAGGGCGCTGACTTCTTGGTAGACGAGCCTGATCTTCCGGCCGGAGAACCGGCTGCTCGCCACCAAGAGTTTCTGCAACTCCTCGGGAGGCGTCAGGCGGCTTCCCAGCCGGATGACGACATTGGCCCGATCCCCCATCACCTGGCCGATGGATCGCCACATGTCGGCGATGAACCGCCAGTACGAATCCGCTGTCTCATGTCGATCGTCTCGTGATACGCGGCCTCGCGTCGGATGCGAAGGCCCTCCCGAGAACCACAGCCGCAGCCACTGGTCTTCCTCGAAATTGGTCACGTCCAGATAGGGCGGGGACATGATCGCGCAGTTGATCGGGGCGGGCAGATCGTCCGTAATCCGCGGCAGCTCCCGCATGTCCCTGTGCAGGACCATCGCCTCGCCGCGCGGCGGGTCGGATTCGTAGCGATATTCCGCGCGGCTCCGCAGCAGGGCGAACACGTCGCGTTCAGGGGCTTCCAGCCCGCGCTCCTGCCAGAAGCGGACCGAATGCGCCGGCTTCGTGCTGATCGTCCTCGGCATCTGGTTACTGAAATATGACGAGGACTTGTCCATCTCACCGTGGAGGGAGCCGAGCACAAGTGCCGCGATCATGCCGTCCGACCCGGATCGCTTCCACCCAAGCGTGCTTCGCAGGTAGAGGAGCTGAGCGAGCGTCCTGTTGTGGAAGGCGTAGCGGAAGAACTCCGGGCTCTTTCGCGCCTGAGCACACCATTTCGCGGCATCGAAGCCGGCGGCCAGCCTCGTCAGTCTAGCTTTGAGGGCCGAGAAGCTCGGCGCACATGTCTTGGCCCGCGTCAGGCAGAACGCCACGTCGTTCACGTCGCAGGCGATCGCTCTCCGCCCCATGAGCAGGGCGCAGATCGCCGTCGTTCCCCGGCCACTGAACGGATCGAGCACGACCTCGTCCGGCTTAGTCAGGCGCTCGATCCAGTGTTCCGCGAACGACTCGGGAAACATCGCGAAGTACGGGCAGATGGCATGGAAGCGGTGCCTCATGGCGCCTTCGTGCCTCCCGCCAAGACTTCGTTGAGCCATGTCCGGCACGCGGCTAGATTTTCGGCCTCGATCAAACTGCCGTAGTGAGCGATTCGGCAGCGATCGAACAGCAACCCGCCGGCGCGTGTGTCCTCTTCCCAGCGAGTGGCGATGATCCGGTGCGGGACCATGTAGATGCGCAACGGTTCGATAAGAAGCGGCGACAGCATGTAATTGCCGCAGAAGCCGCGCGGCTAGAGCTTGGACAAGTGATCGCGCCAGTGGATGCCCGTCTTGCACTGAGCGAAGCCTACGAGCCCACCCGCCCGCTTGTCGCGGAACCTTCGATAGACCATCGCGTCGAGCTTGCCGTCGCCGGCCTTGGGGAAGCGCGCGCCGTCTTCCAGCCCACTCCTTCCTTCAGCAGTGAGCACAGGTGGTTGATATTCTGGGGGAAGGCTTTGACGTCCGCGGTCGCTTTTGTGGTGCCCTTCGCTGCCCCTTTCGCCTTCGCCTTCGATTTGGGCTTCGGCTTCGCCGCGGCCGTGGGTGCAGCCACCTTGGCCGTACCGAAGACCATGCAGTCAGAATGGGTTGATTCGCCGCCCCAGAACTCCTTGAGCACGTCGGCGCAGAGCCGCTCGAACGCCTTGGTCGGGTCGAGCACGGACTTCTTGCGCCTGTCGAACTCATGTCGGCACGTGTCAGGAAGAGCAGGAAGAGGTAGAGTAGCCCGGCATCCGGGTGGGCCGGGTCCGCCGGCTTCTTCTGCAGGACTGTGTTGCCATCGATCAGCTCGAACGGGTAGGAGGATACCTTCGGGTAGGGGTTTTCGCCGCAGGACTCGATGCGGTCAGCCAGCTCCTCGAAGGCATCCTGCGCCAACAGACGCGCTTTTTGCTGGGGCACCGAACGGTCCACGTTGATGGCGCGCGCGAGGTCTTCCTGGGATATGGTGCCATCGGCCCGAAACAGGGTGCTGGCCTCGACCCAATCGGCGTGCTCGACGATCTCATCGTCACCCGACCCCACATAGAGCAGGCTACTCATCGCTGACTTTTTCCCTGTCAGTGTCCCGCTTCGCTCTCTTTCGCTTCTGGACCATGCCGTTCACGAGGTCGCTGGCCAGCTCTTCCACGTCGGTCGCCAGCCGGAACACCTCGCCATCGCTCGGATTGAAGCCCGTGCTGAGCGTGCCGTGCGCTTTCTGCAACTCCTGTTTGGCCTGCTGAACGGCCTGTCGAAAGAGCTTCTCGTCACCCAGGCTGATGTCCTTGGCGACACCCAGCGGGAAGCCATCACGAAGTGCATCGACCCCCTTCTTGCTGCCCAGGATGCTGTCGAGCACCTTCAGGTCGGGATTCTGTGAGTGGATCAGCGACTCTTTGTCTTTCTGGCTGTTGCCGTACAGCCATTCGAGAACCTCGCCGAGCTGCTTGATCTTCGACTTGGGCACAGGCTCCCGCTGAGTCGTTGATTTCGAGTCGAGCCCGAGGAAGGAACTGAAGCCTGGATAGTCAATAGCAGTATAGATATAATTAAAATAAAAAGAAGGCTTGGAAATTTCGCGGCGATCGAAGATACCGGCTCTCTCGGCCTGATCGATCACCATGAGGCCGCGATACATGCGGTTGACGGTCGAGTTATAGTCACCGATCTGCTTGGCTATGTCCTCGAGCGGCACACCGTAGTCGTGATGGACCATCGCCACGTACTGCGCCTTCGCGTTGGAGCCCCAGTTCGACGGCCCGTTGACGTGCTTGAAGCCGAGGTAGCGCCAGACTTCCTCGCGCGTCGTGATGATCCCCGGGACCGTCTGCAACTCCTCCTGCCGCTCCTTGCTGATCTCGGGTAGGTCCGTCGCGCGGAGCCGCTCTCGCAGGCTCTTATCCAACAGAAGCCTAACGGCCGCCAGGCGTCGATTCCCCTCGATGACCACCAGATCCTTGCCGTGCTGCTCGATGAAAACGGGTTCGTGGACGAAGTAGCCGTTGTAAGCGATGGACATGGCGACCTCCTCGATCGCCATCTTCTGCCAGAGGATCTTCAGCAGATCGAACTGAGTTGTCTTGTCGTAGGTGCCGTACTCAGCGAGCCGCGGGTTCTTTACGTCAAACAAGAGGTCTGCGACCGGAAACCTCGGGTAAGGGCCGTCCTTCGCTTCCAACTGTTCTGTCAGGCTCGTCGCTTTCGCCATTCCGCCGATCCGATCACGTTGACGGTCGCCAGTCGTTGCGATCTCTTTGGCCTTTTCGGTTGGGAGCGGCTATCGCCGATCACAGATTTCGACCGCGACCGGTCACGGAACGCCGAGCCCTTGCCGGCGACTTTTTAACGATGACCCGATTCACCTCGTGTCGCCGCCAATGTCTGGGGAACAACCCACTCTATGAGTCACGAACGGTCTGCCGGAATCAAGGATAGGTGGGCCGTCGCACGACCGCCCGTGTCGCCCTGTCCGCTATAATCCCTTCAGGCGACGCCCGGCGAGTACTTCGGCAGCGGCACCACGGCCTCGCAGTACTCTCGGTTCGCCGAACCAAGACCATGGGAAATCTCCTGGCGTCCGCCAGATGGTGCGCGCGTCTGGACAAGCTTGAGAGGTAAGGCATAGCAAAATGAGGCTGGTCACCGCTGTCTTGGCGCACCCATTGGCGGGCGCTAGGGATTTTCGTGAGTCACAAGGCGCGGAGCCATCGGATGTTTCTATAATCCAGGATGTCAGGTCAACCTGTTAGTTCAAGTTTCGCGATTTGAGAGCGTACCACGAGCGGTCCTGCGGTTGAAATTCCCGCCGGTTGATCGTTCTCGATGTCGTGCGTGGCCCGGGAATTCTCGGCGGAAGGCTGGATCACCCCGTGCGACTGAGAAGCTCGGTGAGTTGGGAAAGCCAGGCTTTCAGCGATATCGGGTCCGTCAGCAATCCCTCGATTTTCTCCTCGTAACTCAGCCGCCTCAGGGTCGTCAACATGTCCGCGAACGACGGTTCGGCCTTCTTCGGATACCAGGGCCGGACGGGGAAACGCACCGATTCATGACCGGTCCGATGGAACCAAACCACCACGAGGCTGTAGATGAACATCGCCATCGGTGCGGTCCGCTCGACGGCCTTGGGGAGGCGATTCGCCGGATCCTCCAATCCCAAGAATTGCTTGCAATACTCGAATGTGCATTCGGTCGCCCAACGGTGGGCATAGGCCGACAGGATCTCACGCGCCGTCCATTCGCGTTTCGTACTGTAGAACATCTGATCCGGACGCTTCCCCTCCGTGTCGCGCACCAGGACGATCGTCAGCAGTCGGTCCCCGCCCGATTTGTAGTAGAGGGCTTGCATCGTCTTGACCTCCAGGGCGGCATGCAAGCCGAACTGGTCGAAGACGAGTTGCGTCCAGGGCCGGTTCGAGTCGTCCGCCCACTCGGTCATGCCCGGCAGGCGATCTCCTTTCTTGCGCGGCCGTCCTTTGGTCCTCGGGGCCTTGGGGGGCGCCGGTCGGTAGAGCGCGGCCTTGGGATGGACACGGCTGATGAGATGGACGTTGGTCGGCAGATGCGAGAGGATGCTCTGACCGCCGTAGGCGCTGTCGCCGAGGACGAGGATCTCATGATCGGCGAACCAGCGGGCCACCAGATGGATCAACTCCAGGGCCAATTCCGGTCGGGTGCGATGATCGGAATTCGTCTCGGCCTTGGCCTTCGTCTTGGGAGCGGCCTTGGCTTTCGCCTCGGGAGCGGCCGCGGCCTTCGTCTTGGCCTTGGGAGCGGCCTTCGTCTTGGCCTTGGGAGCGGCCTTCGTCTTGGCCTTGGGAGCGGCCTTCGTCTTGGCCTTGGGAGCGGCCTTCGTCTTGGCCTTGGGAGCGGCCTTGGCCTTGGAGGATTCCTCGCGGCTTTTCTTTCCCTTGGTGAGTCCCTGGCGGTTGATGTATAGCCGCGCGGCGATGGGTAAGGCGAAGACCTTGGTGGGCGCCCAGGAGGGGTGAACAATAATCACACAGAGCACAACCCAGTCGTGTCCCCAACTGACCAATCTCTTGGAGCGACTCGAGATGAGCGGGTCGTAATGCATGCCGACGCCGTAGAGGGTCAAGCCGCGCTTGCGACAGAGGGTGTCATCCACGGTGAAGATCAGGAGGGCGCCGGGGGCGAGGATGGTCAGGACCAGCTTGGTCAAGGCCAGGGAGAAGGCATCGATGTCCCAGGCGGCATGGCTAAAGAAGCGATGGAACCGCGACCAATGTCCGTTGCCGACATTGCCGCTGGAGAAGATGACTTCGGTGATGAATCGGTGCCGCTGGGAGAGGACCCATCCGGCAAGGATGGCAACGAAGGTCCGATAGGTGGGGGCGGTGAAGACGGGGGCGAACTGCTGTAGCAGATCGACGAACGAGGCGGTAAGTTCCATGGGTCGGTTTCCTTGCCTTGGTGCCTTGTCGAGATCGGGTAACCTGGACAAGTAACCAATAAACCGCAAGGAAACCGACGTATCTTTCTGATCAGTAGCTGCCCCTCAAAAGTGCGAAACTTGAAGTTAGGGTTCGGGGTGCGCAAACGTTCCAAAACAACGAGGCGAAGGCGGGATGTGGAATGAATCACGGTAGGGCCACCTCAAACCTCCCAGATTCCGGGGCAGTCCAGCTTGACCCCTCCCTGACCTTCGCATGGGGCGATCTAGCTGGCTTGCCGTGTGATCGGCGCCGAAATCTCGGCGCTTTGTCGCGTAAAGTGTCGAGTCGCCCGAGGGGATATTGCGACGATCCCGTCACCGCGCATGAGAAATCGAACGAACGAAGGCATGTTTGGGAATTTTGGGTAATATGTTCCGGATGTGCTGGGGCGGTGCCTGGATTCTTGTCGTGCGAGATTCCAGGCCGAGATTGTCTGCTGGCATGGTGGGAGATCGTGGCGAGAGGGACGACCAAGAAAACACACGGAACGAAGCCACCTGCCGAAAAGGCAGGGTCCGTGGGATTGGGCGAGACGGTCGGAACGAAGCCATCTGCCAGAATGGCACACGTGTTCAGGACGAGGTCAATCTCGAAGGTGTTGTGGAATCCGCTCGGATCGTCCCGGCCGGTAGTCGCATTTGCTGATTACTTCGGAAAAGGAATCCCTCTCACAAGAACGCCGTCCGGCGCCGGTCGGCACATGACTCGATGAAACCCAGAGTGCGATCTTGAACAACCCGCTCACCGTGCTCGACGAGCGGATCCACCATCGGGGTGCCGAAACTCATGATCCACGACTCTCGCGGCTCGGCGCGTCGAGCCGGGTGGCCCGCGAACACCTGGCGAAACGCGTCGCCGACATGCTGAAATGGATCGTCCAGTTCGGGTCGGCCGGCACACCTCGCGCGGGCCGTCCGATTCATCCTCTCGCGTGTGCCTCCTCGACGGCGACTTTCCGGGACGACGATGGCGATGACCCCACGATGGCAGGACGTCTGCTGTGCGAGCATTCCGGCGGCGGACCTGCCGGTCCTGGCCGACCTGCGCCGCCTGCCGGGAATCCGGCTGTCGGTCCGCGAGGACCGGGCCTGGATCCGATGGGACGCGGACTCGGATTCGACGCGACGGGTGATGATCGAGCGATTGCTGCCGCTCCCCGGCGTCGAGATGTTCGCCAGGCACGATGGCCACTGGTATCGGCCGGGCGAGTCCCTGCCGGAGTTCCGCATCCCGATCGGCGACGGCTCGGACGGAGTCCCGCTGGAGCGGATGATCTTCCCCAGGCCGATGACGGCATCCGCGCCCGAGGACACGTCGCCGGAACCGATCGCGCTGCGCGTGGTGCGAGACGCGCGGGGGCTAGCACGTCCGGCCGCGATGGTGTGTTGCCGGCTCGATCGGCTGGCCGAATGGGCCGAGCAGGAGACCTCGGCGCGGATCGCCTCGCTGATGGGGACGTGGGTCCCCGGCCCCCACGGCGGGACGGAGTTGGTCGAGGTCCTGGTGCTCGGCGATGGCGGGTCGCTGCCGGCATCGCTGGGCGGGACGCGCTACTGGGGGATGGATGTGATGATCCCGCTCGGCTTCCGCGCCGACCCGGAGCTCTCCGGGTCGGCGCTGCGGCGGCTCGCAGGGGCGTCGCCGGATGACCTGGTCATCCTGGAAGACGCGGGCTATGAGCGGATCCCGCGCGGAGCCTTCCGGCCCCTGAGCCGTGCCGGCATCCGCCTTGCCCGCGCCGGCATCGTGTCGGGCCGGCTCCGGGGAGGGCGTCGGCCATGAATCATCGACGCGCGGCGCTCTATCTCCAGATCCCGGATGCGTACTGCCGATCGTTCGGCGGGCTCCGATGGGCGCAATACGGCGAGGCGGTCGAGTTCCTCGGCGGCCCGGACGCCGGCCGGACGTTCGCCTTCGCCGCCGAGATCGCCCGCTTCCTCGACGGGATGCTGGCGCCGGGCCGATCGGTCCTCGCCTTCGGCTGCGTGCTGCACATCCTCTATCTGATCGGCCTGGGCGAGCGCGCCGAGGAGCATGACGAGATCCATCGCCTGCACCGGATCAACGAGCAGTTCCGCGACTTGCGGAGCCCGCTCCGCAACGCCGGCGCTGTGCGCCTGGCTCTGCCGCGAGATCCCGGGCGTCGCCGATCCTCCCGAGCTGACCCACGTCCAGGACCTGCTCAACGGCGGGAGCTGGATCCCTCAGATGGTCCTGAGCCATCCGGCCCTCGGGACCATGGATTACGCCGAGCAGCCGGCGCTGGAGCCTTCCGAATTCCAGACCCGGATCGTCGACGAGCTGGACAAGCTGTCGGACGAGGCGGTGCGGCACTGGCTCAAGCACGGCCGCGCCCCGGTCGAAGCGATCGACGACCGGCTGGTCCCGGTCCCGCCCCTGGGCCTGCCCGGTTACCTCTCCGAGGTCGAGCAGAGGCCGCGGCTCGCCGGCGTGACCCGCGTCGTCAGCCGGCTCGAAGGGGCGCTGAGCCTGCCTCCACGCCGGCTCGATCGGTCCGAGCTCCAGATCGACGGCTACTCGGACCTGACGACGCGGGGATCGCCCGAGCAGATCTTGCCCATCCAGTTCGCGCTGGAGGACGAGGAATTCCTCCGACGGTTCGCCGAGCGCGAGCTGCTGTATTTCCACCGCGACGCGCCGCGACAGCCGGCCGTCGAGGAGCTGGTCCTGCTGCTCGATCAGGGCGTGCGGACCTGGGGCGATGTCCGGCTCGTCCTGGCCGGCGCCGCGATGGCCCTGGGCCGCCAGGCGGATCGGCGTCGGATCCCGACCAAGATCATGACCACGGGCGATGGCCGCGAGCCGGTCGACCTGTCGGGACTGGGTCGCGAGGCCCTGGCCGAGCTCCTGGAGTCCAGCGACATGTCGCCGCAACCGGGCGCGATGCTGGACCGACTGCTCCGGTCTGGGGCCGCCGGATCCCGCGACGTGGTGCTCCTGACCCACCCGCGCAGCCTGGCCGAACCCGAGGTCGCCGACGCCGCCCGCCGGGTCGCCGAAGGGGCGGGGACCCGGCTGTTCGCCGTGTCGGTCGACTCCGGCGGCGAGGTCGAGCTGAGCGAGCTCAGGCGCGGCTGGCCCGTCAAGCTGGGCCGGAGCCGGGTCGACCTGGGGACGCTCGCCGAGCCGATGCGGCCCGTGTCGGCCTCGATGCGCCTCGCCAAGGCGAAACCCTGGGCCGGCGATCTGGATCCGATCCCCTTCCCGTTCGCGTGCGGGATCCTCGATCGCATCAACGCGCTCCATGGCGAGCTCTGCCGTCACATCGATTTCGACGAGGCCGGCGGCCGGATCCTCGTCGCGGGCCGCCACGGGCTGCTGTTCACCGCGGCGATCGACGGGTCCGAGGCCGAGATCCTCCCCCGGCCGATCATCGAGGGCGAAGTGATGCGGCCGGTGCGGACCGTCATCGGGGTGGCCGGCGGTTTCGTCCTGGTGGGCAGCCGCAAGGGCTCCCCGGTGCTGGCGCATTACGACTTCCCGACCCGGTCATGTACCATCCACCGGCTCGATCAGTGGGGATTCTCGGGCGCACAGGTTCACCGCGGAATCGCCCGCGACGGGCGAGTCGGCGGTCTCGTGGTTCTACTACGCGGACCTGCACGCGATCGCCGGGCTCCCCGCGGATGCGGGCCAGCCCTGCGTGGCGATCGACCTGGCCCTCCGCCTGGCACGTCGGATCGACCTGGCCGAGGTCAGGGCCTCGGGGGGCCCAGGTCCCGGGCGGTGCTCGCCGCCGAGCGGGCCCGCGCCGGGCTCTCACCCTATCCGTTGCCCGCGGCCCAGTTGTTGACGACCCCCAGCGACCCCTGGGCCGACCTGAGCTGTCGCGCCGTCCGGCTCGACGCCAGGACCGGGACCCTCGAGTACCGTCAGGGATCGGGCCAGGTCATGTCCTTGACGCCCCTGTCCGACGGCGGGCCCGCCCTGAAGGGGGGGCGGATCAGTTGCACGCGGCAGGGGGGCGATGTGCTGGCGATCCGGGTCAAGGGGATGCCGGCGACGGCCACGGTGTTCATCTCGATCTCGCGCGGCCGTGCTGGGGACGCTCTCGGATTCGGAACATCCGCCGGCCGACAGCCTGTTCGCCCTGGCCCGGGACGGCCGTCGCTTCGCCCGGCGGCTTAGCGACCAGCAGGTCGAGGTCCGCGACGTCCCCGGCGATCGACCGCCGGTCTTCGTCACGCCGCGGGAGGAGGTCTGGATCCATTGCGCCTCGATGGGCCGGTCGTGCTTGCTGGTGCGCGAGTTCGACCTCGGCGGGCCGAGGCGTCCCCAGGCGATGTGCCTGATCCGCTGGGACCGGGGTCGACTCGAGGTGGATCGCCGGGACCCCGAACGGATCTTCCAGGATCTCGGCGGGGGCGTCGCGGAATCGCGGAGCCTGCCGCCGATCAAGGGCGGCTCGTATCAGGATCGCGTCCGGTTCCTCCAGGTCGTCGAGCATGTCCGGGCTCCGGATCCTGATCGACCAGTATAATCATCTGGCGGTCCTGGGCGCGGGACGGTCGAGCTGATCGCCATGTTCTTCGTATCGGGGAACGAGTTCGCCGCCTGGATGCCGGACGGGACGCGCCTGGGCTCGAGCCGGCTGATCGGCTCGGAGCCGACGCCCGATGCCGCCGAGCGGATCGCCGCCGCGATGCGGTCGGCCGAGCGGGCGAGGAGGAAGCCGCCCATGACGGTCCAGGTCGCCTTCGAGCTCCGCAACGGCCGCGCCCTCGCGGCCGGCGGTCGCCCTGTTCCTCCCCGATCGCGACGTGTCCGCGCTGCTGGCCGTCTGCACGCGGCTGGGCCTCGACCCGTCGGGCCGGGTCCACGACGTGGCCGGCGGCTTCCTGCTCAAGCTCGATCGGCCGCCGACCGTGCCGATCCCGGGCGCCACCCGACTCCGAGCGCTGGCAACGGACTTCTACCTGCCCGTTGACGCGGTGCTCGTCCCGGCCCTCCTCGACGACGAGGCGGCCGGGCTGGTGCGCGACGGGGGCCTGGTCTTCCTGCCGGGCGGGCCGCATCCTCCGGCTTCGATCGCCGCGCCGCGATGGATCTCGGCCAGCTCGTGATCGCCAGGCCGCTGCCGCACGCGCGGCTGGACGCCCCTGCCGGAGCCGCACAGGCTCGCCGATCGGGTCGTCGGGATCGGCTGGGAGCCGCCCGAAGTCCCTCCCGAGGAACTCTACCGGGAACTGGAACAGGACCTCCGCCGGCCGGTCGCGCGGCGCCGGCGACCGGACCGAGCGGCTCGATCGTCCCGGGGAGGAGGGGGACGAGGAGCCGACGACCGAGGAGGCCCAAGGGCAGGGGGCCGGGGCCGGCGTCGCGTCGGCCGGGGGGCTGCTGCCGGGCGTCCGGGGGCTCGCCGACACGCTCCGCGGGATGATGGGCCAGGCCGGCGCCGGCTTCTCGGCACTCCGCGAGAAGATGCAGTGGGAGTGGATCGATCACTCCTCGCTGGTCCAGAAGCTGATCAACGAGTTCCGCGAGGGCGATCCGTCGCGGGCCTTGCAGCATGCCTTCTCGATGGCGCCGGCCGACCCCGGGCACTCGTGGGTCGGGTGGGGCAATCGGCTGCCGTTCAGCCGTGCGGTCTATAACCTCATGGAGCTCATCGGCAGGGCAGGGCGGGGCCAGTCGATCGGGATCTGGCGGCGCCCGGCCCCAACTGATGGACGAGCTGACCCGCGAATATCGCAAGGCCGCCGAGCATTCGATCCGCCAGGGCGACTTCCGCCGCGCGGCGTACATCTACGGCAAGCTCCTGGGCGAGGACCGCATGGCCGCCCAGGCGCTCCAGCGAGGCGGCCTGCATCGCGACGCGGCGATCCTCTACCTGAAGAAGGTCAACGATCCGGCCGCCGCCGCCAAGGCCTTCGAGGCCGCCGGCGCCGCCGACCGCGCCATCGAGCTCTATCGCCAGCTCGGCCAGCACACCGCCGCCGGCGACCTGCTCCGCCGGATCGGCGAGGAGGACGCGGCCGTCGCCGAATACCTGGTCGCCGCGGACCGGGCCGCGGCGGCAACTCCCCCCGACTATCATGCCGCCGGCACGATCCTCAAGGTCCACGCCCGCCGTCCCGAGCTGGCGATCGAGCACTTCCGCAAGGGATGGGGCGGCGCGCCCGCCAGCAATGCCACGCTCTGCGCCGTCGAGCTGGCGCTGATCCACGGCGAGCTCGGCGAGATCGCGCCGATCCGCGGCCTGCTCGACGAGGCCGACGCCTTCTTCCGATCGATCGGCTCCAACCGAGACGCCGAGACCTTCTACAACACGACGACGATGATGGCCCGGGCGACGCCCGCCATGGCGCCCTACGCCGAGGAGGTGCGCGACCGGTCCCTGCTAACCCTGGCCTGGAGGCTCCAGGCCGATGCGATGACCGGCCTGCGCCGTCCCGCCGACGATCTCCACGCTCTTCGGCGCCTCGTTCGACCTGGCCGCCCGCCGTGATCCGCGACGCCGATTTCGCCGCGACCGCCGCGCAGAAGCAGGACCGATTCCCCGTCCGGGATCCGTCGACGGGATCCCACCACAACATCAACCTCATCCGGATCGGCCGCGGGACGGTCACCGCCGTGGTCCAGGCGTTCGACCACGCGCGACGTCTTCGTCGGCTTCGACGACGGCAAGGTGGTCGGGTTCCGGGCGGGATCCAGCCAGGTCATGCCGGTGTCCATGAATCCCGGGGTGGCCTCCGCCCTGGCGGTTGACGAAGACAGCCAGGCGGTCGTCGCCCTCCACGTGACGGAGCACTCGGCCATCCTCTCCTGTTCGCTCCGGCGGCCCGACGGCACCTTCCGGGCCGGCCCCGATGGCCATTTCCCCGGCGTGATGGGGGGGTGGTTGACCCCCATCCTGTCCTGGGGGCCCGACTGGCTGGTCGGCCTGGGCAACGGCAACGACCTGCTCATCGTCGACGCGGCCTCCTGGATGCCCCACTCCAGGTTGTCGCTCCACCTCTCCTCGGGAGAGCCCCCAACGACCGGACTCCTGATCCCCGCCGGCCCGTTGATCGGCTCTCCCAGCGGCCGATTGCACGTGCTCACACACGACGGTCCGAGCTGGATCCTGATCGGCGTGGCAGGCCGCGAGCTCTGTCGGTGTGAGTCCATCTGGTCACCCGCGGGGCCCGGTTCCCGACCGCTGGCTGCGCCTCGGTCGCGTGGCTCGACGGCCTACCGTTCGTGGAGCTCATCGGCCTCGACAAGGACAATTCCGTATACGTTTCCGAGTTCCACGTGGACGCCGGACGGCTCTCCGTCGTCTCGTCGGCGCGGCCAGGACCGATCAAACGTACCTGTCGGCCGCTCGATTCGGATCCGGGTCGAACACGGTCGTCGCCGTGTCGCGGACGCGGATCGACTGGCTCAGCCTGAAGACCGGCGTGGGCCAGCCGGCACGCTCGCTGCCGATCCCGAACCTTGCCCCGCCCGTCGGCTGCTTCTTCTCGAACTCGCCCGAGGAGATCCTTGTGGTCTTCTCCGATGGGATGCTCGCGCGGATCGATTCACCCCGGCGACGGAACCCGAACGCCGCTCGCCGCGCAATGCAAGAGGGATGATGGGCGGGGCCTGGATCGCCGGGCCCCGCCGGTTCGCCGCTATGGTCGCGAGCCCCGCGTCGTCCGTGTCAGATCGAATCAATACGGCCGGTGGAATCGCCGTGGCGGTTGACGCCCTGGATGCCCACCTTGTCGAGCATGCCCAGGAACAGGTTGCTCATCGGCTGCGGATTGAGCTTAAGATACTGTCCCTTCGACAGGTTCCCGCCGCCGCGGCCGGCCATGAGGAACGGCAGGTTGTTGTGGTTGTGGCGGTTGCCGTCGCCGTTGCCGCTGCCGTAGACGATCATCGAATTGTGGAGGATCGAAGTCCCGTCGGCGTCCTTGGCGGTTTCCAGTCGTTCGAGGAACCGGGCGAACTGGGTCATGTACCAGAGGTCGATCTTGGCGATCTTCTCCAGGTTATCTTTCTTGTTCTGGTGGTGCGACAGGTTGTGATGGCCGTCGGTGATGCCGATGTCGGGGAAAGTGCGGTTGCTCGACTCATACGCCAGCAAGAACGTGGCGATCCGCGTCGAGTCGGTCTGGAAGGCCATGAACATCAGGTCGTACATGAGCTGGACGTGCTCGAGGAAGCTGGCCGGGATGCCGGCCGGCGTGTCCTCGGCCGGGTTGGGGACGTCGCGGAACCGCTCGGCGGCCTGGATGCGGCGCTCGATCTCGCGGACGCTCGTCATGTACTCGTCGAGCTTCTGCTGATCGCGGTAGCCCAGCTCGCCCTGCAAGGACCGGGTGTCCTCCAGGACGAAGTCGAGGATCGACCGTTGTTGCTCCTGGCGGAGCAGCAGGTTCCTGGTGCGATCGGCCGACGGTCCGGAGCCGAAGAGCCGCTCGAAGGCGAAGCGGGGATTCGGCTCGGGCGCCAGGGGCAGCGAGGGCGAGGACCAGGACAGGTTGAACTGGTAGGCGCACGAGTAGCCCGAGTCACAGTTGCCGGACTTCCGCGCGGCGTCGCAGGCCAGCTCCAGCGAGGGGAACCGCGTGAGGTGGCCGATCCGCTGCGCCGCCACCTGGTCGATCGAGATGCCCGCATGGATGTCGGCGCCGGCGGTCTTCTTCGCCCGGACGCCCGTCAGGAAGGTGGCGCAGGCGCGGGCATGGTCGCCGGGACCGTCCTTGCCGCCGGTGGCGTTGATCTGGTCCAGCCCGGAGATGACCTGAATCTGACCCTTGAGCCGCTCCAGCGGCTGCATGGTCTGGTTCAGCTCGATGTGCTTCCCTTCCTTCTTCGGCCACCAGTTCGACAGGTTGACGCCGTTGGGGACGTAGACGAACGCCATCCGGATCGGGGCGCCGGTCGGGCTGGTCGCGGGCAGGGCGGTCGCGGCGGCAGCACCGGCACCGCGTGAGAGCAGGGAGTCGAACGCGGGCAGCGCCATCGAGACCCCCACCCCCTTGAGGAAGTGGCGACGGCTCAGGCTGGCTTGCCGCTGGGCGCGGAGGGCCGAGGCATCTTGCGGATGGTCGGATTTCATGGATGGGTCCGTGTGGGGTGGGTTTCCGGGGAAAAGGCGGTGGTCTCGGCCGACGCGGCGGAGACGGTCCGACGCTTCTGGAACGGCGACGATTCGATCACTCCCATCAACAGGGCGGAGAATCGTCCGCCGTCCTTGTCCAGACGCTCGACGATGCGGTCCACCGTCTCCACGTCGTAGTACTCCAGCCCGCGGCCCAGGGCGTAGGTCAGGAGTTTCTCGGTCAGGCATCGGTAGAAGTCGCGACCATGACGCTCCCTGAGGGTCCGCTTCAGGTCGCGGATATCCCGGAACGGCTCGCCGGTGATCAACCGGCCCGAGGGGTCGATCTTCTCGCCGTTCTCGGCGTTGCGCCAGGTGCCCAGCGGGTTGAAGTTATCCAGCGCCAGGCCCAGGGGGTCCATCCGGGAATGGCACGAGTTGCACATCGCCTGGCTGCGATGCAAGGCCATCAGCTCGCGGGTGGTCGGCTCGCGACCCTTGGCGTTCTTCTTCGCGTCCTCGAGGGCCGGGATATCCGGCGGGGGCGGCGGCGCGGGCGTGCCCAGGATGTTGTCGAGGATGAACTGGCCGCGCTTCACGGGCGAGGTCCGGGACGGGTTCGACGTCACGGCAAGGACGGTCCCGTGCGTCAGGACCCCGCCGCGAGGGCTATCCTTGGGCAGGGTCACCCGGCGGATCTCGCTCCCCTCGACGCCCGGAATCCCGTAATACTTGGCGAGTCGATCGTTGAGGAACGTGTAATCGCTGTCGATCCATTCGAGTACGCTGCGGTCCTCCCGCAACACGTACTCGAAGGCCATCTCGGTCTCGCTCCGCATGGCCCGTCGGATGTCGCGGGTCAGGACGTTGCGTTCCGTGTCGGCTCCCCGCAGCCGGATGCCCTCGCGACGGAGGATCGCCCGTTCGTTGAAGAAAATCCCATCCAGGTCGCGGACCTCGAGCCACTGTCCGACGAAATTCACCGTCAGGGCCCGGCCGCGCTTGTCTTCCAGCATCCGCTTGACCTGATTCGGCAGCTCCGCCCGCAGTTTCCTCGCCTCGGCCAGCGCGAACAGCTCGTCGTCGGGCATGGTTGACCAGAGGAAATACGAGAGTCGCGACGCCAGCGCGTATTCATCGATCAGGGCCGAGGACTTCGCCGGCTGACCGGGCTCGACGGACTCGATGCGGAACACGAACCGCGGCGAGGCCAGGACGGCCACCATGGCCTGGGCAATCCCCTCCTCGAATCGCTTGCCGGGGAGCTTGTAGACCCTCTCGGCGATCGCCAGCAGGCGATCGACCGTGCGATCGTCGGCGCGTCGGCGGAAGGCCCGGCTCGCGAACCGGCCCAGCACCTCGCGAGCATACTTGCGGCGGTCGGAATCGGCCGCGGGCGGCTCGTCCCTGGGGAAGAACCGCCCATAACCGGACGGCCGCAACCAGAACTTGGGATCCATCGGGCCTTCGATCCGGACCGACACGAGCCGGAAATCGGGCACGAAATTCCGGTCTCGCTGACGATCCAGCGCGGCCTGGACGGCCGCGCCACCCAGGATGACGCGCGCTCCTGCACCGGATCCACCGGGATTGGGGCCGCGAGTCCGGCGGGCTTCTGCGGTCGAATCTCGAGGCTCAATCGATGTTCGCCGCCCGTGAGGTTCTGGGCGACTTCATAATAGAAGGTCTTGCTCGTCTTCCGGCTGTAGGACTCGTGCATCAGCTCGCGATCATCGACCATGAAGACGACCGTGCAGGGGCCGGGATCCGGCCGGGAATTGTCCTGGACGGCCATTTCGAGCACAAGTCGATAATCCCCTGCATGTTCGGCGGCGAATATTCGGGCGATCTTCGCCGCCCTGGAGAAATCGAGCCGGTCGCCGTTGAGTCCTCGCTCCTCGCCCCGGAACTCGGCTCCGCGATAGGTCCGCTCGGGGATGTACTTCGAGACCTTCGGCACGGCGGTCTTGACGATCGTTTCCGCCGCCTGGAAATACTTCTCGAGCAGGAGGGGGGAGACGGTGAGCACGTCGCCGATGTTGTCGAAGCCGTAACCTGTATCGTCTGGCGGGAATTCTTCTTCCGCCTTGAAATCGATCCCCATCAGGTCACGGATCGTGTTGTGATATTCGACGCGATTGAGCCGGCGGATTGTCACCCGGCCCGGATCGGGCTCACTCGGATTGCTGCCGAAGACGTCGTGCTTGATCCAATCCGCCAGGTCCGCGATCTCCTTCGAGTCGGGATGGGCCTTCCCCGCTGGCGGCATGATCCCGGCGCGGACGTTCTTGAGCACCGCCCACCAGAGGTTGCGATTCTTCAGGAACGACTCGCTTGCCCCCATCTCGTCGAATGCCACCCCACCTTTCTTCGATCCGTGGGCGTGGCATTGATAGCAATAATCGACCAGGATCGGCCGGATATGCTCCTCGAACCGCGCCAACGCCGGGTTCTCCGCCCCGTGACACTCGGGCGTAACCCATGGCAGCACAAGGAGAACCAAGACGCTCAACCATATCCGGTGAGGAAACTGTCCCATTTTTGTGGACATCCGAATACTCAATCGCCGGTCTCCATGCTTTGCATGCACCCAGCTACGTAATCAGCGAAAATCGGTCCGGCCGAGCGGAGAACGTGTACTATTCTACCGGATTCGCCCAGGTTTTTTAACAAAGTTTCCATTTTTCCACGGTCGCGAGGCCCGAGTGTGGCGCATCGTGTCCTATACTGGGCCGCAACGAAGGTCCCATGAAGATTAGCGGCATCGGATCATGGGCCGGCCCTTCTGGTCAAGAATTCTCGCGGATCTCCCGCCATGAGATACGAAACGAAAACCATTCCGTTTCGCTCGACCGGCCCGAAAACGGCATGGATTCCGTTCCACGCGTGGCTTTTTTGATGCTGCCCTTATGGTTCGTCGTAAGTCTTGATCGGCCGGACCCAGATGTTGCGGAATCGCACCGGGTTGCCGTGATCCTGGAGGAGGATCGGCCCCTTGGGTCCGTGGGGCGTGTACTTGCCGAGGGCGCGATAGGCCATCGCTCCGATCGGGGCCGTGTGGTTATGGACGAGCACCCCGTTATGAAGCATCGTGACGAACGCCGGGGATTCCAGGGTTCCGTCGGCCTTGAACCGGGGCGCGGTGAAGATGATGTCGTAGGTCTGCCACTGGCCGGGCGGCCGTGAGGCGTTCACCAGCGGCGGATATTGACCGTAGATCGCGGCTGCGTGGCCGTCGGCGTAGGTCAGGTTCTCGTAGCAATCGAGGACCTGGATCTCGTATCGGCCGAAGAACATCACGCCGCTGTTGCCGCGTCCTTGATCATTGCTCTTCGGCGGGACCGGCGATGTGAATTCGAGGTGGAGCTGGCAATCGCCGAACTCCTCGCGGGTCCGGATCTCGCCGGCCCCCGACTTGATGACCATCGCGCCCCCCTCGACCGTCCAGGCCGCGGGCTGGCCTCGACCGGTCTGCCACTTCAAAAGATCCTTGCCGTCGAACAGGACGATCGCATCGGACGGGGGACGACCGGGCTCGTCCTGGGTGCTGCACGTCCCGGGTGTGATCACCTTCGGCAGCGGCCGGTCGCTGTCGTGGACGTGCCAGCGCCCGCCCGGGAGCATCGGCGTGTCCTTGAAGCCGACCTTCCGTTTCTCCGTGCCTGCCCGATCGCGAGCGAGGTGACCACGACCAGGCCCATGGCCGCCAGGAGGAGAAGTCGATTGGCGTTTCGTCGTTTCATCGTCGCACCTCATCAGGGTTTACACCGTCGGCCTGCGGCCGCGATCCTCAAAAACCGTCGGGTGTGATCCTAACCCTGGTTTTCCCCGTTCGCCAGTCTCCGCCCGGTCCCGAAGTCCAACGCGGTTGATCGGGGTGCGTCATTTTCGGGTCCATCACCGCTTTTGTCCGACGAGCCGCTCAAAAAGTCATATCCCTTTATAGAAAGGGGCTCGATGACAGGACGAGAAAGATGCCTTCCGCCATGAGATGACAAGCCGGCGGAACATAGGCCCACAAACCGACAACCCGCGCGACCGATTCCCATCGGCCCGACGTAGAAAGTGGGAAAAAACCAACTGAGGAGGAGAGGACGATGGACGCAACCCGGACGAGACGAACACGCGACAAGGCACGGCAGGGCTGGTACGCGCGGTATCGCCAGTGGCGATTCGCCCGGTACCTCGGATTCGGCGTCGGGCCGGAGGTCTTGAAGACGCGACATCCACGGGGCGCCGAGTAAAGTCGCATCCCGTCCCCTGAAGGGGCGAGGGTCCGGCATGGCGACGGCTCAGGTTGACGCCAGCCGCACCCGTTCCGTCAGCGACGCGGCGATCCGATCGAAGACCGGCTCCCAGCAGCCGAGTTCGGTCTGGCGGAACAGGCGGGCGGTGGGATACCAAGGGCTATCCTCGCGATCGAGCATCCAGCGCCAGTCGGGACCCAATGGCAATGCGATCCAGACCGGAACGCCCAGCGCCCCGGCGAGGTGGGCCACCGCAGTATCCGGGGCGATGACCAGGTCGAGGCCCATCATGATGGCCGGGGTATCCTCCATCATCGCCATGCCGGGGTCCACCTCGTCACCGAGATCGATGACCGGCAAATGTCCCGCCAGTGCGTGGATCTGATCGGTCCCGACGCCCCTCTGCAGGCTGATGAGATGGACGCCCTCGATCCCGGACAGGCGCTGGAAAAGTGACAGCGGGAACGACCGATCGCGATCTCGGCTATGCTTGGGGTTCCCCTGCCAGGCGATGCCGACCTTGAAGCCCGGCCAGTTGGCCAGCCGGTCCCGCCATCGGTCGACCCGTGCGGGGTCTGCCCGGAAGTAGGGGATCGGCGCGGGGATCGCCTCCACGGACCGGGTGATCAGGCACATGACCCGTGTCAGCGTCGAGTGGACGTCGAAATCCGGAAGCGGGTCGTCCTGGGTGATGACCCGATCGATCCCGGGGCAGGTCTCCGCGAGCCGGGCGAGGGAATCCTGACACGCGACCAGCACGCGCGCCCGCGCGACCGGAGGATCGTCGCATACCGGATGAACTGGATGGTATCGCCCAGCCCCTGATCGGGGTGGAGAAGGATGGTCCGCCCCGCGAGCGGCTCGCCCATCCAGAGCTGCTCCGGGCGGAAGGGGGCGAATCGGTTGCGATGTCGCACCTGCTCCTCGAAGCCCTGCCAACTCCGCTCGAAGTCGCCGAGCGTGAGCCAGGCCGCGGCCCGGTTGCCGCGAGCCTCGTAGTAGTCCGGCTGTCGGCGGAGGGCCTCGTCGAAAGCCGCGATGGCCTCCGGGTACCGGGCCAGCTTCACCAGGGCGACGCCCCGGTTGAGATGCGTCTCGGCGTGCCCCGGCTCGCGGCGGATGGCCTGGTCGTAGCTGGCGATGGCATCCTCGCAGTGCCTGAGGTCATCCAGCAAGACGCCTCGGTCGCGGTACGCCTGGGGATCGTCGGGCGAGAGCCTCAGCGCCGATCGGCGGAGTCCAGCGCCTCGTCGAACCGGCCGAGGGCGCGGAGGGCCCGGGCCAGCATCGTGTTCGCCTCGGGCCGGTCCTGGGCCAGCTCCGCGGCCCGGCGGAGGGCCGGCAGCGATGCCTCGGGCCGACCGAGGTCGAGCAGGACCATGCCGAGTCCGAGCTGCGCCTCGGGCGAGTCGGGGGCCAGGTTGACCGCGACCCGGAAGGAAGCCAATGCCTCCTCGAGCCGTCGCAGGCTGACGAGCGCCTCGCCCAGCCGGAGATGCGCCACCAGGTGATCGGGCCGGATCCGCCCCAGCGATCGGAACACCTCGGCCATCTCGGCGTATCGCCCCTGCATCGAGAGGACGAACCCGAGGGCCGACGGGGCCATCGGATGATTGGGGTCGCATCGGACGGCCTCGCGCAGGCTGGCGACGGCCTCGTCGCGGCGCCCGAGCCGGAAGAACGTACCGCCGAGATGGTTGTGGGCGTCGGCCGAGTCCGGCGCCAGGGCCAGGGCGCGGCGCAGCGAGGCGACGGCCTCGTCGAGCCGGCCCTGCATCGCCAGGATGGCACCCAGGTCGACGTGGGCCTCGGCGAAGTCGGATCGGGCGGCGAGCGCGCGGCGATAGCTGGATTCGGCCTCACCATGCCGCCCCCGGCCGAGCTGCAAGGCGCCCAGCAGGTGCCAGGCGCGGGGGTCCTCCGGATCGGACCGGAGGATCGCCTGGCAGGCGTCATCCGCCTCCGCATGCCGTCCCGCCCGATGATGTTCCCAGCCGATCGTCAGCGCGTCCATACGCATGCCCCTCGCCCCTTGTCTTCCTTGCCACGATCGATCGAGTCGTCATTTTCCACCAAGGCACGCCCGGCCCGCAAGTCAACACGATCCGTCTTCCCGGCACTGCATCCTGGACGAACAAGAGACCGGTTGAGATAATCCGACGTGAGATACCCGACATTTTCGAATAGCTGATGAGAGCCCAATGCCGATGCGTCAACCTCCCCGGGCGCAATTCGGCGTGTGCATTGTCCCGTTCCGACAAATTCGACGCTATGATCATGATATCGATCGATCAGATCGATGGTCGCGACGGGTCTGGCCGATCCGACCTGGCGCGACGGTGCGGTCCGAGCAGATCGGGCGATCCTGTGTCATCCTCACCGATCAAACGTGATTCCGAATCCGACGATTCGTCTTGGACGCTGATGGGGGGTCTCATGGATCACTTCGTCAAACTCGACAAGCTCCCGGACGGCTACCAGTTCCCGCCCGACCTTCAGGAGCGCATCTACTTCGACGCCGACGCCCGCAAGCTGGTGTTCCGCGGCTACATGAGCAAGTCCGAGTTCGATCGGCTCAGCGCGCTCACCCGGGACTGGGGCTTCCGTCGCAGCCTGGAAGAACTCTTCCGCCTGAGCATCCCGGAGATCGATCCGCAGATGGTCGGCGGCCGTCGTCTCCTCGGCAGCTTCACGAAGTTGTTCACCCCGAGATGAGCGGGCCAGGATGCGGAGGGGCTCGGCCGCCTCGGTCGGCCGGTCCCCATCACGGACGGTCCTCGCCCGGGTCCGGCAGGCCGAGGGCGAGCAATCCCGAGGGGACGAAGAGGCAGCCGGCGGCGATCAGGGCCGTGCGGTAGTCGTGGACGGTCGCGACCAGGCCGAAGACGATCGTGCCCACCGCGGACGCGACGCGTCCGATGTTGTAGCAGAAGCCGGCGCCCGTCGTGCGCAGCAAGGTCGGGAACAGCGGCGGCAGATACATCGTGAAGAGCGCGAAGAATCCCGAGAAGATGCTGATGGCCGGCAGCAGGACCAAGAGGCTGGCGTGGTCGCGGGGCACGGCGTAGGTCGCGACCATCGCCAGGCAGTAGCCCAGGCTCATGATCGCGATGGTCCGGCGATCGCCGATCCGTCGGGCCACCCAGGCCGCGACGAAATTGCCGGCGATCGAGGCGAGCATGACCAGCACCATCGCGACGCTAACCAGCTTGCGCCGATCGGCTTCGGGCCAAGATTCGAGGTCGGGCAGATTGTAGAGGTGCAACTGCGACCAGAACATGAACGCCCAGTGCGCGGTGAGCGAGCACGAGCAGATCAGGATGACGAGGATCGAAGTGCCGCGCAGGCCGGGCCGGAACAGGTCGCCGATCGAGGGCGTCCGCGCGCCGGCCGACGCGGCGGCATCCTTCCACTCATCGGGCTCGGGAACCTCGCGACGGATCCAGAGCACCAGCCACGCCGGCAGCACGCCGATCAGGAAGACCAGCCGGGGATTCGTGCCTGCCATCAGGTAGGCGGCGACCGAGGCCAGGAGGATCCCCACGTTCACGCCGGACTGGAGTACCGCGGCGATCCAGGGACGCCAACGCCGGGGCCAGGTCTCCGAGAGCAGCGAGGCCCCCACCGCCCACTCGCCGCCGATCCCCAGCGCGGCCAGGAATCGGAATATCAACAGATGCCACCAGGTCTGCGCGACCGACGACAGCCCTGTGAACAGGGCATAAGTCAGGATCGTCAGGCAGAGCGCCCGGCTCCGCCCCAATCGATCGCCGATCCGGCCGAATAGCCCGCCTCCCAGCGCCCAACCGAGCAGGAACGCCGCCTGGATCCACGAGCTGTAGGCGCGGACGCGAGGGTCTCGAGTGTCGGACAGGTCGAGCAGTGCGGCGACGAACGGCGTCGCGACCAGGGTATAGAGGTGCATATCGAGGCCGTCGAACAGCCATCCCAGCCACGCCGCCAGGCCCGACTTCCACTGCGCGGCGGAGATGTCGCGGAGTCGGGGATTCTCTCGTCCGGTCGTTGCGAGGGTTTTGGGCGCGGTCATGAAGGTTCCTGGTGAGATGACCGATTCATCGGCCCGATGCTCCGAACCCCGGTAACCAGGTCCGTGTCGGCCGAAGGCGAGCATCGAAGACCGGTCGCAGGGCATTCGGGTCTCGGGTAGAATGCAATTGCACTCATTCTGTCCGCTTGGGAGGCTTCCAGCAATGAGCATGGTCAAGCACGAGTTCGTGATTTCGAGTCAGGATCTCGCCCAGTGGCTGGACAGCCAGCCAGGGACCTGGTGGTTCATCGATGGGGATTTCTCCTTGCTCGGAAAGGTCCATTTCCCTTGCCCGAACGACGAACTCGCCAACGTGTTACACCAGATGGAGAAGAACCTCATCATTGCTACGGAGAGGACGGTTGGGATCGAGGATGGCCGGCGAATCACCGGTCAGGATCTCCCGCTTCTCGCCGACACTCAGAACCGATACCAGAGCAGGGACTTCTTCGCTTCATGGGAGGGCGATGACAAGGTGTGGATCCTCTCCGAGGACACGGTGGCCGCCGAGACATTCTCCGACGATGCGAGGGAGGGAGAGGATGGCGAACCCCAGGACGGATCTGGACCGGCAAATTGAGGAGATCGTCCGACACACGAATCCGCTGTCGGCCGAGTCGACTTGCCCGATCCTCCATTTCGATCAAACGGCAACATCGAGCACCGGACTCCTGAGATTCGTCGATTATCAACTGGCAATCGCCGGGTTATCGCGATCCGCCTATGAGGAGCATATCTTTCATCTGCGTCGGATGGTGTTGGCGAGCCTGATCGAATCGTTCGAGCGCTTCCTGAAAGAGCTTGCCTCGGTATGCATCGATGCCCTGGTCCGTCACGTGGGCGATGATCGCTTCGAGGAGTTCTCAGCCAAGGGTGGCCAACTCGCCTTCCACCTCTCGGCCGGTTCCGTCGGGAAGGCGCTCTGCGAATCCGATACCTGGCTGACAAACCGTGGCATCAATGATCGATTCAAACGCCTGCTGAAGTCGCCGTTCGGAGACAACTGGGAAAACCTGTTTCCCGAGGAGAATCAACAGCCCCTTCCGGAGCGAAGAAGGGCCGGGACGCTCTCAATCCTCTGGCAGGTTCGGCATACGATCACGCACAATGTAGGGGTGATAACCGGCTCCGACGCGGCGAAGTTCCGGATGCTGATCAAGGGGACGGTGAATCCGGATCGGGTTTTGAGGTTAACCAAGAGAGACATCATACGTACGGATAAGTTTTTGTCTGAGAGCAGCCGCGCCGTCAACGACCGCGTGGGCAAGCGACTCGAGGCCCTCCTCGATGGCCTTCATCGGGACAACCCGGCCCTCTTCGACGCACAGGAGATGGCAAATCGCGTGTCGCGCCAGCTCGGCTTCTCGATCACGATCGATGGGATCACCGGAGTGCCTTGATCCCTGGAGAAGACCATGGCCAAACGCAAGACCAGCAGCGAAGGGGCCCCGGCCCCGAGCAAGCCACCCGCGAAACGGGCCGCCAAGCCCAGGCCCGAGGCAGAGCCCGTCAAGAAGTCAGATGCGGTCTATCAGCTCAAGATCACGCTCCGAGATATTACCCTGGCGAGCAAGAAAGTCGCATACGAGCCCGACGCGCCAGCGAGGGAATTGATGGCCCCCGCCGGAACGCACTCGCTGGCGCGTCGGGCTCGTATGTGCGTTTCTGATCTCGCCGGGACAACATGTTAGGCGATAACAGGCTGGTTTCCCAGCAATCGATCGGTGTGAATTTCGCTCTCTCTTACCCTTCGATGAGCCGGGTTGCGCTCACTTGAGGTGCGTCGCCACGTTCATCAGGGCGCGCGAGGTGTGATAGTTCGCCTTCCAGGGGTTGGCCTTGGCGCCGTCGCCGATCAAGGTGCCGTCGCGGGTGGTCTCGGAGTACCATCCGCCGTGGACCGGGTCGATCAGGTGCTTCTCGATGAAGTCCCACTGCTTCCGGAACGCCTTCAGATAGCGGTCGGTCTTCGTGCCGAACTTGCGGTGCATCACCAGCAGGGCGTTGAGGCCCTCCGCCTCGGTCCACCAGACTTTCTTCCGGTCCCAGGCGGGGGCGCCGAAGGATTCGCCCTTGTCGTAGAAGCCGCCTTGCTCGTCGTCCCAGCCCCAGTCCAGCGCATGGTCGACCAGGCTGCGGGCGACCTGCCAGGTCCTCGCGTCGTCGGGGATTCCCAGGGCCTCGGCCGCTTCCACCAGCAGGTAGGCCGTCTCGACGTCGTGGCCGAACGAGTCGTGCGCCGGGATCGCGCGCCAGTCGGGCGTCAGGTACAGGTTCAACGCGCCCGGCTCGACGGCGATCTTGTCGCGGACGATGGCGAGCAACTCCCGCAGTCGCTCCTTCACCACCGGACGCGGGTCGACCCGCGATAAGGCGGCGACCGCCTCCAGCAGGTGGATGTGGACGTTCATCGTCTTGAAGCCGTAGTAGATGCCGACCCGGTCCGCTCGGCGGGCGATCGGCGCGCCTTCGTCGCGCGCGAGGATCGGCGTCCCGTCGCGCCGCAGGGCCTCGAAGTAGCCGCCGTTCTTCGCGTCGTGCGCGTGCCCGTCGAGCCAGTCGAAGGCGTCGCGGGCGACCTTGAGGGCCAACTCGTCGCCGGTGACGTGGCGGACCTCGCTCGCGGCGTAGATCACGAACGAGATCCCGTAGGCGTGCTTCTCGTCGCCGAGCCTCGGGTCCGGCCGGCCCTTCGCGTCGAGGATCCAGTGGAAGCCGCCAAACTCCTTATCCCTCATCATGCCGTCAAGGAAGGCGATCCCGTGGCGGGCGTAA
The DNA here is from genome assembly GCA_963777695.1 of uncultured Planctomycetota bacterium. Lineage (GTDB taxonomy): Bacteria > Planctomycetota > Planctomycetia > Isosphaerales > Isosphaeraceae > CAVZRC01. Next base: position 162,431 of record CAVZRC010000004.1, on the reverse strand, counting down.
CCGGCGAACTCCTCGCGATGCGCCGGCGAATAGCGGGCGAAGGCCGCCGCCGTCCAGGTGAGCCGGGCCTGATACACGAGGAACGTGTCGCCGTCCGGCGACGACGACCAGTCCCTGGCGAACGTCTGGTGGAATCCCCCTCGCTGACGGTCGACGGATCGCGGATACCAGTCGCGGGTCAGCTCCTCGCGTAGGAGGGTGTCCATCCTCCCGCCGAGTGCGGAAAAGTCCTCCCCGGCGCGGGAACACCCGCTTCCCAGTGGGCCGACCAGGATCAAGAGTACCGGCGCGATGATGCTGCCGAGCGAGCTCCAGGACACGTCGATGAACTCCCGGGAATTGCCAGGCTGCGAGATGCGGATCGAACTGCGGATGAGGTTACCGGATTGTCACCGGTCGTTCAAGGAACCCCCGAGCACAACTCTGGGTTGCCCCTGCCCGCCATCGCCGTTATCGTCTCTTTGAGGACAAGCGGTCCGTGACGCGGCCGGGCTGGCGGCGAAGGTCGGGGGCGATCGAGAGGGATTCCATGATCTGGACGGTGATCTCGGCGGTCGCGGGGGTGATCTCGACGATCACCTACATCCTGACGGCGATCTACGTGCGGGACCAGTTGAAGGGACAGCGGCAGGATCGGTATCTACACGTGACCTCCGAGCTGTTCACGAACTGGCAGGACCGCGATTTCATGGAGGCGCAGCTCTGGCTGGTCCACCGGCTCCAGGAGAAGGACTGGCCGAGCTTCGTCGCCAAGCATCGTTGCGACAACGGCGAGATCGCGTTCCACCGGGTTGGCGGGTTCTACGATCGGGTCGGGACTCTGGTCCGGCTCGGGTTCGTGAACGAGCAGGAGATCCTCACGACGATCGGCAGCCACGCCATCGCCGTCTGGGACAAGATCGAGCCGCTGGTGCGCCAGGCGAGGGCGATCGAGAACTCCGAGCTGTTCCGCGACTTCGAGCGGATGTTGCCGGCCTGTCACGCCTGCTATGTCCCCGCCTTGGTGCCCGGCACCCCCGTCGCCCCCTTCTCGATCGCCCAGCCCGCCGACGACCTCAAGGTCGACGTCGCGACGCTCCAGGGGCGGATCGATCGCGCCGACCCCCTCACCGTCCTCGACGTGCGGCAGTCCGCCCACGTCGATCAGGATCACCGGGCGCTGCCCCACGCGATTTACATCCCGCCCGACGAGATCGAGGGCCGATACGCCGAGCTGCCCCGCGATCGCGACGTCATCGCCTACTGCACCTGACCGGACGAGCGCACCAGCGCCCGTGTGGCGCTCTTCCTCCGCGGCCGGGGCTATCGCGCCTTCGCTCTGCGCGGCGGCTTCAACGCCTGGCGCGACGCCCGGCTGTCCCTATTGCCGCTCGCCGGCCCGGCCGACCCACGCCACCCGGACTGATGTCTCCCGGGATGCAATCCGCAAAGATCGGCTGGGGAGCCGGGTCCGTAAACGCCGATCATTACGGACAGGCCGATCGGGCGGACTGAAGGCCGAACTAGGACGTGCCGTGTCGCGACGGATGGCGACGCCCGGCAACTCGGTGCCGTGGCGGTTCGCGTTACGTCGGGATATCGATGGGAGGGCGAACCATGGCGAAGGTTGTAGCCGGCGGAATCCTGGCGGGGATCGTCGTGTTCTTCTGGGGGGCGCTGGCCCACATGGTCCTGCCGCTCGGGAAGATCGGCATCTCCCAGATTTCCAACGAAGACGCCGTGATCGGCGCGATGCGCGACAACATCCACGAGCCGGGATTCTACTTCTTCCCGGGCCTGGACATGAGTCGGGAGGCATCGGACTCCGAGAGGCAAGCCTGGCATGCGAAGGTGAAGCAGGGCCCGGTGGGCGTCCTCATCATCCGGCCTTCGAGCGGCGAGGCCGTGTCGCCCCGGCAGTTGGGTACCGAACTGGCAACCAACGTGGCCTCCGCGCTGCTGGCCGCATTCTTGCTGTCCTTCGTTCGTTCCGGCTACTGGGGACGTGTCCTGTTCGTGACCTTGCTGGGCGCCTTCGGGGTCCTCACGATCAGCGTACCCTACTGGAACTGGTACGGATTTCCCGCCGACTTCACCGTCGCCGAGGCCACCGACCAGGTCGTCGGCTGGTTGCTCGCGGGATTCGTGCTGGCGGCAATCGTCCGCGGCCCCAAGGTCGCAGTCCACGTATGATATTCGCGGCGAACTCGCCCTTCCTTACTGGCTCGCCGGCCGGGACTCCTCGGCCGACGTGTGATCGTGGACGATCTTCCAGCCCTCGGGGAGCTTCCGGAAGATCACCGTGAAGAGGCCGCCCGGCTTTGTGCCCTCGGGCATGGTGAGCCGCCATCGTCCCCGTGCCAGGACCGCCTCGGGACCCAACGGCTCGATGTCGAGGGCCGAGAATTCGAGCCGGCCCATGGCACGGCCCTCCGCCTGGTACCGGCGACGGTATCGGTCCCGCATCGCCTCCCAGCCGTCGTATCGCTGGCCTCCCGACTGGAAGACCACTTTAGGCGAGTTCCAGTAACCGCCGAGGAATCCGTCCAGGTCCCCCTTGTTCCAGTCGACGACCTGACGATCCAGCACCGCTCGCACGGCGCGCTCCGGGGCCGCTCGATCCTCCTGACCCCGCGCCGAGGTCGTCGCCAGGCCCATCATGATCGTGACGCCGATGGCTTTCCTGATCCTCGCGATCTCCATGCTCGCTCTCCTCGGGTCGAATCCGCGATCCCCGGACCGGACTATGGCCCGCGACCTTGATCCGCAATGATAGGGCATGGTATCCATCGAGAGAAGGGATCAGGAGTTCGCGATGTCGGGAGCCGGGACCATGTCATCGAGCCGGATGTTCGTTTCCAGCGTCGCCCTGAAATTGTGCATCGTCGTCGCGCTGATGCTCGCGATGGCATCGGCCGCCGTGTCGCAGTTGCCGGGACCTGGGGCAGCCGCGACCCACGTCGAGCCGGCCTCGACGACGGAGGATCCGCTGGCGACCCTCAACGACGCGTTCCGCGCCGCCTACAAGAAGGCCAAGGAGGCGACGCTGGCGCGGGGCGGGCCGGTGATCCTCGTCGAGGGAGACAGCCTCGTCCTGAAGAAGGGCGGGCAGCGGGTCGGGGCCCATTATACGCCGGCGGTCTATCATGTCCTGAAGTCGTTCGCACATATCCCCCTGGCCCTCGACGTGATCCTCGCGACCCGCGCGAGCGACGCGCCGCTGGATGACGCGATCGTCGGCGAGTTGCGGCAATACCGCGGGCTGATCGCGAACGCGGAGGCGACCCTCGGATCCCTCGGGCTCGATCCCGAGCAGGTCGGGCGCCAGCGGAAGATCATCGCGTCGTGCGTGAAGTTCCTGGATCTGGTGGTCGATTCCCGAGCATGTCGCGGGGAGGATCGCGTGGCGTTCGCTCGTCGGATGACGCCTTTCGTGATGGCCAACGCCGCCGAGGCCGGCCGGGCGGAGCTCGACGCGATGCATCGGCAGGTCGCCGCCTGGAAGGCGCAGATGTCCGAGGAGGAGTGGAAGGGGCTCTCGGTGGTGATCCTGGGATCGCCCTTGCCGCGGAGTCAGAACCTGGCGGTCCAGTACTTCGCCCGGCTACTGGGCGAGCCCGGCGAGGGCCGGCGGATCACCTTCGCCGAGTCGATCCGCGACGAGGCCAAGGCGCTGGACCTCATGGCGACACGGCTCCAGGATACGGGCATCGGCATCGATTTCTTCAACGACCCCCTGCGCATGCATCGCGACCTGCTGTCCGACGCGGCGAGGGACTATCTCCCGCTGCTCATCGACCGGCCGTGACCGTCGAGACGTCGAGCTCCCGCCCGGCCTCGACCGCACGCCGGTCGCGGTCGCGAAGGCCCACCGGCGGCAGCGCGAAGGTCTGGACGGCCGCCAGCGCCAGCACGCCCAGCAGGACCGCGAAGACGCGACCCATGCCGTACGCATCCCCCAGTCGGCCCAGCAGCGGCGCGCACATCCCACCGACGCTCACGGCCAGGCCGAGCGTCACCCCCGAGGCCATCCCCACGCGGCGCGGCAGGTACTCCTGGCCCAGCACGACGAGCACGCTGGTCGGCAGGAACATGAAAAGCGCCAGGGGGACCAGCATCGCCATGGCCGGGCCCCGCTCGGGCGTCTGCAAGAACATCGTCAGGAAGACCGCGGCGCCGACGAACCCGGTGCGGATGACGGTCCGCCGGCCGAATCGGTCGGCGAGCACGCCGCCCAGCAGCGTGCCGACGATGCTCGTCCCCAGGAACACGACCGTGGCCCGGCTCGCCGCCGCGGCCGACAGATGCCATCGGCCCATGAAGTAGAGCGCGAGGAACGTGTTGATGCCATAAAAGACGATCGATCGCGAGATGGTGGCCCCGCTGAGGATCCAGAACGCGCGCCAATCGTCGCGGCCCTCGAAGGACCCCCCGTCGGCGCCGGCGCGATGGGCCGCGTCCGGTGCCTTGCCGAAGCTCCCGGCCAGCAGGGCGGCGATGATCGCGGTCGGGATCAGCAGGGCCAGCAGTCCCGCGGTGCCCAGGGGCACGACCAGGGCCAGGGTCACCGCGGGCGCCATCGCGAAGCCCAGGCCGCCCCCGATCGAGAAGATGCTCATGCCCGTGGTCCGGCGGTCGCCGCTGGCGAGGTTCGCCTTGCGGGCCGCCTCGGGGTGGAAGGCGGCCACCCCCAGGCCGCTCAGCCCGAACGCCGCCAGCACGACCGCATAATGCGTCGCCTGCGCCCCGAACGCCAGGGCCGCACCCGCCAGCAGGATGCTCGCCGGCAATAGCCAGGCCATCGCCAGCCGATCGGCGAGCTGGCCGAAGATCGGCTGGACCACCGACGAGGTCGCGCTGATCGCGAACACCAGGCCCGCCGCCGCCGCACTCGAGAAATGGCGCCCTTCCACCAGGAAAGGTGCCAGGGCGGGGACGACCCCCTGGCACAGGTCGATCAGGAAGTGCCCCAACGACAGCTCGGCGAGGGCCCGCCGGTTCATCCGCAGTCTCCTTGATACCTCGTAGGTCGGGCTTTCCGGCCCGACATCCCGACACGGCCCGAACGGACAGGCTCAGTACTTCCCAAATTTGCGGGCTATAGGGGTGGCAGGGGATGGCCAACTCAAACACTTCTCCGATAATGACTTGTGCTGAAACCCTTCATCACGGAGGCTACTATGCGCAAGTTGACCACCACCCTGACACCCGCCCAAGTCTATCGCTTCGCCATCGACTTCTGCCAGCCGCACCTCGACCTCCGCGGCAAGGGCAAGGTCACCGCCACCATCCTCCTGACCGTCCTCTTCGCCGCCGCGGCCCGCATCTCCTCGATCTCCGAGACCTGCGACCGCCTGGCCGACGGCCCCGGCCAGACCAGCTACGCCAACGCGCTGTACGCCAACCTCTTCTGCCTCGAAGAGCTCAAGCGCAAGGTCAATGCCGCCTTCCGCGCCCACCTGCCCAAGGCCATCCGCCGCCGCCGCAAGCGACCGCTCCGCATCTGCGTCGACCTCACCCTCATCCCCTATTATGGCGAACATCGTCTGGACAATCTCGAGATCTACCGCTCGGAGAAGAAGGCCGGCACCCGCTCGTTCTTCGCCTACGCCACCGCCTATGTCCTGCTCCACGGCCAGCGGTTCACCCTGGCGGTCACCCCGGTGACCCGCTCCGATCTGCTCAAGGATGTCCTCCAGGAGTTGCTGCTCCTGGTGAGCAAGGCCGGGCTGCGGCCCGGTCTGCTCCTGCTGGACCGCGGCTTCTACAACGCCAAGATCATCAACTACTTGCAGCGGGCACGCCGGCCGTTCCTGATGCCGGTGACCTGCCACGGTCGCTCCGCCGATCATCCCGAGGGCCCCAGCGGCTCGATGGTGTTCAAGCTGATGAAGAAGAGCGGTTGGTTCACCCATATGGTGGGCGACCCCAAGAAGAAGGGCCGGGCCACCGCCCGGGTGTCGATCTGCGTGAAGCGAGGTCGGACGACGGATCGGCACGGACGAAAGAAATGGCACACCTGGGTGTACGCCTACTGGGGGATCACCCCCAAGCGGGTGGACTGGGTCAAGACGACTTACCGCAAGCGGTTCGGGATCGAGACCAGTTATCGGCAGATGAATCAGTGCCGGGTCCGGACGACGACGAAGAAGTTCAACGTGCGGTTCTTCTACGTGGCGATCGGCCTGCTGCTGCGGAACCTGTGGGTGTGGCTGCATCACGTGGTCCTGTCAACGCCGCGGCGGGGGTGCCGGCGGTACAACTGGGATCGGCTGCGGGTGGAGCGGATGCTGCTGTGGCTGGAGCAAGTGGCCGAAAGCTTATATGGTTTGGTTCTCACAGTCGCAACCGAAAGGGATGTCCCACAGTCGGTTGTGACGTGACACGCCGAAATCGTTCATTCGGGAAGTACTGAGGCTGGAAAGCCTGGCCTACAAATCGCCATGATGTAGGATCGGGGGGTTTCTGGCAAAGTCAAGTTGAGGCGTCTGGCGGACCCATGTGCCTGGTCTTCATCGCTTACCGGATCGACGGTTGCCCCCCGATCATGATCGGCGCCAATCGCGAGGAATCGCGGAGCCGGCCGATTACGGCGCCGGTCTGCTGCCGGGTCCGGTCGCTCCGCGCCCTGCTGGCGGGGGCCGACCACGGGCCGGACGGCACGTTCCCGGCGATGGGGACATGGCTGGGTGTCAACGAGGCGGGGATCGCCGTGGCGGTCACCAACCGAAGCGACGGCGAGCTCGCCTGGGCCGATCAGACACGCTCGCGGGGCCTGCTGGCCGTCGACCTGCTCGGCTTCGACCGGCCCGATGCGGCGTCGCAATTTGCCCGGGAGGAGCTGACCCGCGGCGGCTTCGGCGGCTGCAACTACCTGATCGCCGGCGCGGAGGCGACCTTCGTCGTCGAGGCCCCGGGCGCCGGGCGGGTCTCGGTCGTCGGGCTCGCGCCGGGATCCACGCGATGACCAACCTCGACCTCGACGATCCCCGCGACTTGAGGATCCGATTCGTCGCCGAAAACCTGGAACCGCGCCCCTTCGAGGTCTCGGCGGGCAGCATCTGTCGCGACGACCGGATCGTCGTCGCGGGCGGCGACCGCGGCACGATCGCCTCGAGCCTGATCCTCGTCGGCGACTCGATCGCGATGGACCACATCCTGGGCGACCCTCGCGGCCGCGAGTATGAAAGGTTTCGCCTGCCGGAAGCATGAATGTATCGGCACTGGTATCCAGTCTGTAGGGTGCTCCGTGAGCACCGATCTCCCGTGACACCTTGAATCGGTGCTCACAGAGCACCCTACCGAAGCGATCTAGCCACTACCGAGCCGAGGAATCGAGCCTGTGAAGACGAAAACCGAGATCGTGAGGGACTGGCTGCCCCGGTACACCGGGCGGCCGCTCGATGGGTTCGGCAAGTACATCCTCCTGAGCAATTTCCATAACTATGTAGACATGTTCGCCGAGCGGTTCGGCGTCGAGGTGGTGGGCCGGTCGCACCCGATGCAGTCGGCGACGGCCGAGAATCTGACGATACTCAACTTCGGCATGGGCAGCGCCATGGCGGCGACGGTGATGGACCTGCTCGCCGCGATCGAGCCGAAGGCGGTCCTGTTCCTGGGCAAGTGCGGGGGCCTGAAGAAGACCAAGGTGGGCGACTTCATCCTGCCGATCGCCGCCATCCGCGGCGAGGGGACCAGCAACGATTACATGCCGCCGGAGATCCCCGCCCTGCCGTCGTTCCGCCTCCAGAAGGCCCTCTCGGCCATGATCGTCAAGCACGGCCTGGATTACTCAACCGGCACGATCTACACCACCAATCGCCGGGTGTGGGAGCACGACGACGCGTTCCGGGACTACCTCAAGAGGATCCGCGCCCAGGGGATCGACATGGAGACCGCCACGATCTTCATCGTTGGGTTCGTCAACCACATCCCCAAGGGGGCGCTGCTGCTGGTCTCCGACAGCCCGATGACGCCCGAGGGCGTCAAGTCCAGCCGCAGCGACCGGGCGGTGACCGAGAAGTTCGTGCGGAAGCACCTGGAGATCGGCATCGATTCGCTGATCGAGCTCCGCGACTCGGGCGAGTCGGTGATGCACCTGCGGTTCGAGTAGGGTGCATGCTCGATGATGGTCGGGGTGCCAACGTCGTGGTACGATAGCGAACTCGTAAGGTGTACGAGGAGAGAGCCATGTCCCAGATGGTAGCGGTCGAGTTCGAGATGCCCGACGACCTGTCGCGCTTTCGGTTGCCTCCGGCGGTGGACGCCCGACTGCAAAGATTGCTGGACCGACAAGACCGTGGCCAGGTCTTGTCCACCGAGGAGCAGGCAGAGGCCGAGGGCCTGGTCGATCTTGCGGAATTCCTGACGCTTCTTCGATTGCGCGCCGAGCGGGCCGCAAGCCGTTCATGAGCGATCTCTCCGCCCGACTTCGACGCCTCGTCGTCAAGCGGGCCAAAGGCCGTTGTAAGTATTGTGGTCTCTCCCAGGATGGCCAAGAGGCAACCTTTCACATCGACCACATCTTACCCAGGGTTTCTGACGGGCCGACGGTGAGCGACAACCTGGCCCTGGCCTGCGTATCCTGCTCCCTTCGGAAAGAAGCGCGGCGATCGGCACCGGATCCCGCAACCGGTCGCAAGATCCCTCTATTTCATCCACGTCGCCAGCGATGGGCCGTCCATTTCCGCTGGGATGGCATTCTGGTCGTCGGATTGACTCCAACTGGCCGGGCCACCATTTCGGCATTGAAGATGAATCGGCCTTCGATCTTGGCGATTCGACAAGAGGAAACCGTGCGCGGCCGCCATCCACCCCATTAGACAACCACCGGGCTCGGATTCATCAACCCGCTTGATTCCTCGGCCTGGCTGTTGTATACAGACGCACATGGCCAATGTCGATCTTGTCCGATCGTTCGGGGGTTTCGCGATGAAGAAACTGACTCCGGTTCTGGTCGTGGAGCGGATCGAGCCCTGCCTCGATTTCTGGATCGATCGCTTGGGTTTCGAGAAGACCGTGGAGGTCCCGGAGGAGAACGGCCTCGGATTCGTGATCCTCGCGCGGGGCAACGTCGAGGTCATGTACCAGAGCCGGGAGAGCGTCAGGAAGGATATCCCGGCGCTCGCAGAGACGATCTCGGGGGTGCCGTCCTCCATCGCCCTGTTCATCGAGGTCTCGGACATCGATGACGTGGAACGCCGTCTCGCCGGGCTCGAACTCGTCTTCCCGAGGCGATCGACGTTCTACGGGACGACCGAGGTCGGCGTCCGCGAGCCCTCGGGGAACCTGATCGTCTTCGCCCAGCCGTCACAGGGCGGGGAAACCCCGGGATGAATGTCCCTGGCCTCCCCTTTGCAGGCATGGGAAGGCATGCCCGCCAGCTCCTCTGGACCCCGGGGAGTGCTGCCGCTGAAAATGAAGATGCCCGAGCATCCGGCTTTCGACATCGCCGGTGCGCATTGACGCAAGATATCAAGGAGATGACCGACCGTGATCCGCGACACCTCGCAGCCCGACCCCGGCGTGATCCTCGAGCTCCTCGAAGCCTTCCGTCGCTCCAAGGCGATGTTCGCGGCCGTGTCACTGGGCATCTTCGACGCGCTGGAGGAGGGGCCGAAATCCCTGACCGGGTTGGCCGAGGGGCTCGAAGTCAATCCCGACGCGCTGGAACGACTGCTCGACGCCTGCATCGGGCTGCATCTGCTCGATCGCCGAGGCGACGAGTATGAGAACACGCCGGTCGCCTCGGCGTATCTCTGCAAGCGGAGCCCGTCGCGGCTCACCGGCTACATCGGCTATTCCAACGACGTGATGTGGAAGCTCTGGGGCAATCTCGAAGGCGCGATCCGGGAGGGGACCCACCGATGGCAGCAGACCTTCGGCTGGGACGGACCGATCTTCTCGCATTTCTTCCGGACCGAGGAGGCCCTCCGCGAATTCCTGATGGGGATGCATGGCTACGGGGTCATCAGCTCGCCGCACGTCGTGACGGCGTTCGACCTGGGCCAGTACGAACGGCTGGTCGACCTGGGCGGGGCGACCGGCCACCTGGCGATCGCCGCCTGCCATCGCTACCCGAATTTGCACGCCGTCGTCTTCGACTTGCCCGGCGCCATCCCCCTGGCGAAAGAGATCACCGGCGCCGCGCCCGAAGCGGATCGGATCGAGTTCGACGGCCGGCGACTTCTTCACGGATCCCCTGCCCGAGGCGGACCTCTACGCACTCGGCCGCATCCTCCACGACTGGTCGGAACCCAAGGTCATCCAACTGCTGACGCGCATCTACGAGAAGCTGCCGTCGGGCGGGGCCTTGCTGATCGCCGAGAAGCTCCTGGACGACGACAAGCGTGGTCCCCGCTGGGCCCAGTTGCAGAACCTGAACATGTTGACCTGCACCGAGGGCAAGGAGCGGAGCTTCCCGGAATACGAATCCCTGCTCAAACAGGTCGGGTTCTCCCAGGTGTCGGGGGCAAAGACCCCGGCGCCGCTCGACGCGATCCTCGCCGTGAAGGCATAACCGGCCTCGCCGGATTCTAAGCCGGTGCGATCCGATCGATTCTGACGCTATGATGAGGTAGCAAATCTCGGTCCATGGCCGGCGGTGCATGCTCCCCCGCAGCCGTGGCCCGATGGGGGGCGGAATCGGCGATCGATCCACGGAATGAACCGGCGATCGGACGGACTATTGAGCGTCAGAGTGAAAGCCGAGCCGGCCTTGGCCCGCGGGCCCTGGGGACCCAAAGATCCCAAGCTCCGCCGCAAGATCCATGCGGCGATCCGGACTGCGATCAAGATCGCGGAGGAACGGGGAGTCGAGGCGATCCCGATCCGAGAAGCTCGTGGCTTCCTGGAAGGGTTATTCGACGATCCTTTCGAGCGCCTGGATATCATTGCGGCGTATGATCACTTGTGCGACCTGATCGTATTCAATCCGGACCACACGGCCTGGGCCGATATGGGGGGTTTCCTACGCCGATTCCCGGGACTCTACGGCACCGATGATAAGCTCCATATCGTGCGCCACGAACCGGGGCATGCCGCCTACTATCGACTTCTGGATGACGCTGGACGTCGGACGCTCTGGGACGCCGATTTATCTCCCATGGAAAGAACGGTCGCAAAGAAGGTCAGTTACCGGGCGGCATCGAACGTCAAGGAATTTGTGGATAAAGTTTATGCCGGCCTGTGGGCGAGAATCGAGTACGATGAAGAAATCCTCCGCCTCCACGACCAATTCCGAGGACCTTATCCATGAGCATCAGTCCTCAATGTTTGCGATGCCGGCATCTTGATCTCGAAGCGATGGCGTCACTGCATGTCATGCGGTGTACGGCCTTTCCGGAAGAAATCCCGCGAGAGATCGCGAACAACAAGCACGATCATCGCAAGCCCTTCCCGGGCGATCATGGAATCTTGTTCGACGCCCTGAAGCCCGAGCCGAGTCTCGTGCAGAATCCCTGAAACCACTCCTTGATGTGAGGACGAACCACATGCCCGACGTCCAGGAACTGCGGATCAACGGCAAGACGGTCAAGGTCGAGGCCGATCGCGAGCGGCACCTGCTGGGCGTGCTCCGCGACGACCTGGGCCTGACCGGCGCCAAGTACGGCTGCGGCGAGGGCCGTTGCGGCGCCTGCACGGTGCTGCTCGACGGTGCGCCGGCCCGATCGTGCATCACCCGGCTCGGCGTCGTCGCCGCGCGCGAGATCACCACCATCGAGGGCCTGGAGAAGGACGGGAAGCTCCACCCGCTCCAGCAAGCCTTCCTCGACGCCGGCGCCATGCAGTGCGCCTATTGCACCTGCGGGATGATCATGACCGGCGTCGGGCTCCTCCGCGAGAACCCCAACCCGACCCGACAGGAAATCGTCGAGTACATGGATGGGAATATCTGCCGGTGTGGGACCTATCCCCGGATCATCGACGCCCTGCGCAATGCCGCCGCGATGGTGAAGGAGGCGAGCCGATGAACGACCGCATCGACTTCGAGGGCGAGATCGCGATCGAGCCCGAGCGCTACGAGTTCTTCGAAGGGCCGGCCTACCGGTTCGAGCTCGACCGCCGCGACTTCCTCAAGGCGATGGGCGGGGGCCTCCTCGTCCTGTGCCTGCTGGATCGCGATGCCGACGACGCCGGGCGCAACAGCCCGGCGGTCGACAACGCGGGGGCGGCGGCCGGGGCGGCCAGGCGGGGCCGCAGGACCTCGGCGCCTGGCTGCACATCGGCGAGGACGGCCGGATCTCGGTCTATACGGGCAAGGCCGAGGTGGGCCAGAACATCCGGACCTCCCTCGCCCAAGCCGTCGCCGAGGAGCTGCGCGCGACCATATCCTCGATCCACATGGTCATGGCCGACACGCAACTGACCCCGTACGACATGGGTACGTTCGGCAGCATGTCCACGCCCCGCATGGCCCCGCAGCTCCGCCGCGCGGCCGCCGCGGCGCGAGATGCTCCTCGACCTCGCCGCCGAGACCTGGAAGGTTGACCGCTCCGAGCTGACCGTCGCCGACGGCGCCGTCGTCCGCGCCAGCACGAAGGAGACGCTCTCCTTCGGCAAGCTCACGAAGGGACGCAAGCTCACCAGGACGGTCTCCGGCCAGGTGCCGACGACGCCCGCCGATCGATGGACCGTCGCCGGCCACTCCGTGCCGAAAGTTGACGGCCGATCGTTCGTGACCGGCGGGCACCAGTACGCCTCGGATGTCCGACTCCTCGGCATGTGGCACGGCAAGGTCTTGCGACCGCCTTCATTCGGCGCCAAGCTGACCGCGCTCGACGCCGGCGCGGCCAGGGCGATGCCGGACGTGATCGTGGTCCGCGACGGCGACTTCGTGGGCGTGGCCGCGCCCAGCGAGTCCCTGGCGACGAAGGCACTGGCCGCGCTCAAGGCGGAATGGAAGCCCGGCCCGCCGATCTCGAGCAAGGACCTCTTCACGGTGCTGAAACAGCCCGCACGCCAGGGTCAGGGCGGTCGGGGCGGCGGTGGCGAAGGCGGCGGCTTCGGAGGCGCGAATGGAGGATTCGGCTCGATCGCGGACGGCTTGAAGGCCGCCGATATCCGCCTCAAGGAGTCGTACACCGTCGCCTACATCGCGCATGCCCCGCTCGAGCCCCGCGCGGCGGTGGCGCATTGGGAGAACGGCAAGCTGACCGTCTGGACCGGCTCGCAGGGACCGTTCCGGGTGCGCGGCGAGCTGACGGGGTCGTTCGGTCTATCGGACGACGCGGTGCGCGTGATCGTGCCGGACACCGGCTCCGGCTATGGGGGCAAGCACACGGTGGAAGCGGCCGTCGAGGCGGCACGGTTCGGCGCGCGAGGCCAAGCGGCCGGTCAAGGTCGTCTGGACGCGCGAGGAGGAGTTCACCTGGGCTTATTTCCGGCCCGCGGGCGTCATCGAGGTCGTTAGCGGCGTGACCAGGGATGGCAAGCTCACCGCCTGGGAATTCCATAACTACAACTCTGGCGGGTCGGGGATCCGCTCGCCGTATGCGGTGCCCAACCAGGTCAGCCAGCCCCATCCCTCGAACTCGCCGTTGCGGCAAGGGTCTTACCGGGCGCTGGCGGCCACGGCGAACCACTTCGCCCGCGAGTCGCACATGGACGAGCTGGCCCATGCCGTGCACATCGACCCGCTGGAATTCCGCCTGAAGAACCTGGAAGACCCGCGTCTCCGCGCCGTGCTCGCGGCCGCGGCGAAGGCGTTCGGCTGGGGACGGAAGTCCGATGCCGACCGGGGGATCGGCATCGCAGTCGGACTGGATAAAGGCGGCCACGTCGCCACCTGCACCGAGGTGTCCGTTGACCGATCGAGCGGCAAGGTCCAGGTGCTCCGCGCCGTCAGCGCCTTCGAATGCGGAGCCATCGTCAACCCGGACCACCTCAGGAACCAGGTCGAAGGCGCGATGATTATGGGGCTCGGCGGGGCGATGACTGAGGCGATCGCCTACGAGGACGGCAAGATCCTCAACCCCAAGTTCTCCAAGTACCGCGTGCCTCGGTTCCGCGACGCGCCCGAGATCGAGGTCGTGCTGCTCGACCGCAAGGACTTACCGTCGGCCGGGGCGGGCGAGACCCCGATCGTCGGCATCGCCCCTGCGGTCGGAAACGCCATCTTCGACGCCACCGGCATCCGGATCCGCTCGATGCCCATGGTGCCCCAGCCGCTCAAGCTGGGATGAGGCCCCGGCGGCGAGTCATGACACCCGGGCCGTTGCGTCCTTCGGGTGGGTCGGCTTGAGCGGGCGACGCCGTGCCATGGCGACCGTGACGCCCAGGGTCGCCAGGCACGCCAGGACGATCGATGAGGGCTCGGGGACCGATGCCGTGCCGATGTAAGTGTAGCCCCCCGAATCGTAGACGCTGTAGCCGTTCGCGCCGGTGATCTGGCCGGAGCCGATCAGGCTCTCGATCGTGGAAACCCAGTTCCCGCCGCCGTTGGGGTCCTTCCAGCGGAAGTCCCAGCCCGATGGCGAATTCGACGTGAAGTCCAGGCTGATGGTGCTCGGGTCGATCGTGAGGCTGCCGAGCGACGCGCCGTTGAAGGTGAGGCCGGTCCCGTTCGTCTCTTCGACGGTGAGGACCGAGCCGCCGCTCAGCGCGATCGAGGTGTTGATCGTATCCCCACCGTGGAGGGTGATCAGGCTGCCATTTCCCACCTCCAGCGAGTTGACCGTCACGAGACCGAGATTCGACACGGTCACGGCCGAGGTGCCGGCCACACCGATGTAGACCAGATTGGCCGTGAGCGAGTGCCCTTGTGCGTCGAGACTTGAGTTGACGTCCTGGATGTTGAGGCCGGTGTTGGCGGCGGTGCCGAGATTCAAGTTGGCGCCCAGGATCAGCTTGCTGCCGGATTCGATCTCGGCGATGCTGGTGACGCTCCCGGTCGCCGTCGTGGTCGCGACCGACTGGGCGCTCAACATGAGGGTTGACACGCTGCTGTTGAGCGTGCTGACGACGTTCTTGAGTTCCAAGGTGCCGACCGAGTCGTTCTGGATGAGATCGAACGTCCGGCTGCCGTAAGGGCCCACGTTGCCCACGTAGAGGGTGGGTGTCGTGATGGCGCCGCGGTTGGTGATGGTCACATTCCCGGCGTTGTTGTAGCCGAAGTTGACCTGATAGCCGGCGTTGAGCGAGTGGCCATTCATGTTGAAAGTGGAGCCGGGATTCTCGACGTAGAGCGCGCCGCCGATGGTCGTGTCCCCGGACAGCTTGAGCGTGCTGCCGGTGTAGTCGAGGATGCTGCTCGTGACGTTGGTCCCGCTGATGGTGTGCTCGACATGGAGTAGAGGGTCAAGTTCTTCGCCACGTCATGGGCGCCGAAGGTCAGGGAATTCTGGCTGTCGACATGGACGGTCTGGGCGGTGAACGACCCGTTCGTCCCCTCCACGATCGTGCCACCTCCGGCATTCTTGCCGAAGTAGAGCGTGTTGGTGATGGTCAGCAAGGAGTTGCCCAGGTTCAAGGTCCCGGAGCTGCCGCTGCCGTCGCCCATGTAGACGTTGTCGGCGAATTGGGCTTGCGTCAAGGTGACGGTCGCCGTCGCGTCGCCCCCGGTCGGGTACGTGCTGCCGATGTAGACGTTGCTCGACGAGCTCGGGACGGACCCGCCTGTCCAGATCGTGGGGTCGTTCCAGTTCCCGTTGGACATGGCGCCGGTGTCTTGACCAAATGAAGCGACACCTGCCATGGACCATAAAAGTACAAAGAACCCACATGTCTTGAGAGGAATTCTCACCATCTGCATCCTTCCCTCTGTTCGAGAAAACGAGGAATCCCGCGCGATCCGTGACATGCGCAGGGAGCACCGGCGGATGGGGCCATTTCCTCATCCCCATCGATCGATTCGCGGCTGAACGGTTCTCCGGCCCAAGGCGAACGCTCGCGGACGACCCATCCGCGATCTCGTCTGGAGAGTGGCGGCCCCTGGTTTACTCGCCTCCGACGTTCGTCGAACTGACGAGGGTTGCCGACCGATGGTCAGCGAACCGACGTGAACCGTTGACGAGTGTTACGAGGGATGGTAAGCGAACCCACCTGAGGAAGTCAACAATCCACGTCGGAACAATCGAGTCGGAGTTCACGGATTCTTAATGGTTCAGTTCGGTCGTTGCATCGCGTTATAAAGCGCGGGCATCCTGCCGGAGATTGCCGGAGGGACTTGGCTCCCGCGAGGGCCGCCTGCTGGAGTCGCCCCCTCCTCGGATCGGATCAAAAGAACTTAAGCTCTGTATGCAACCCGATGGGATCGGCCCATGAACGCGCGAGCCCCCGCGGTCCCGGGATTTCCGCCTGCTATGTTTCCCGGAATCAACACGCCGATCGGCCGTCCCGATCCTGATGGCGGGGGATGTCGATGGAGGCGGTCGAGTCCTCTCGACGATCTCGACGACCCGCATCCCCGGCCCGATCGATGACTCCCGCGATGAGTCCATGAATCCCGCGAGCCATGGGAAGATCGAAGAGTGTGCCGACGAGATTGGTATCAAGAACGACCCGGATGTGGTCAACCGCGCCGTCGGACGCCGGCATCGCCCCGGCGGTCGGCAACGCCATCTTCGACGCCACCGGCATCCGGATCCGCTCGATGCCCAAGGTGCCCCGGCCGCTCAAGCCGGGATGACGCTCCGTAATCCGTCACGCCTGAACGCGGAAGCTCAGAGGGGGATGGTGTACTCGACATAGAGTGGACTTTCCGCCTTCTGGGCTTCGGCGGGGAACTTGCCGTCGAATCGGACCCGGGCCAGGAAATCCGTCCAGCTCCGGGACGCGCGGGCGGTCTCGTCAACCTCGTCGTCGAGCTGGTCGGCTGAGGCGTGGTCGGCGCGGATGATCCTCCCGTTGGTGAAGCCCTGGAGGGCCTCGTTGACGCCATGGGCGGGCATCTCCCAGCCGGTCTTGGGGGGCCGCTTGGTGCTGGCGTACGCCTGGTCGGTCGGGATCATCGCCACGAGGTCGCCGCTGGTCATCTCCTCCAGGCCGCCGACCTTCATCGTGGCGTTGTGGCTGCCGTGGTGCCCGACCTTGTAGAACACCGCGCGGTTGAGCAGGTCCTTCGAGGTGACATCGGTGTCGCGTCCGCCCGGTCCCTTGACCTTGAACGTGAGGGTGCCCCAGGAGAGCCAGTTGCCGATCTGGGCATCGCCCGGGAAGATCAGCGTGCGGCCGTCGGGGAGTTCGAAGGCCAGTGCGAGGCTGGTGTTGTTCACGCCCACGTCGAGCTGGAGTGCCAGCCGGCTGAGCCCACCGACGAGCCACTCGTAGTCGATCCGCCGCCACTCGGCGACCGGGTCTGCCAGCGGGTCGCCGGGGAATCCGTAGCGTTGGCGGAAGAACGGATCCTGGGCGGCGTCCTCCATGCTCACGCGGTAATGTTGCTCGAACGGGCCGGGGGGCAACTTCCCCGACGCACCGTCACCGGCGAGGAGGGCGTCCACCGCGCCGAGGAGCGACACTCGATCGGCCATCAGCGAGTAGCCCTGATCGCCCCTGGGATCCATCTTGCGGAGCTGCGAGGCGCCCCGCGGCGGCCCGAGGATGTAGGCGTTGATCCCGGCGGCGCCGGGGATTGTCCGCATCTGACCGGGCGAGCAGAAGTCGCTGGCGCGGACCTTGCGCGCAGCCAGTTCATGGTGGTGCCCAGGTCCATCCGCCCACCGCCGGCCGCGGCGGCCAGGCCCGGCCCGGCTGCCCCCCCATCCGGGCCGAGGAAGCCGAGGAGGCTCTCGGAGGAATCCAGGTCCTCGTGGAGCTGCGTCGCGCCCGCCGCGCCGAGCTGCGCCCGGGCCATACTCAGGGCGGCCTTGATCCGGGCCTTCTTCTTGCCCAGGTCGGCCTTGATCGCACGCGCGTCGGCGTCGTTGGGGTTCTCGGCCCATGAGAGCCAGACCTCGCCGAACCGGAACGATTTCTCGAAGATGTCGTTGGCGTGGGAGAACCCCGCGATATGGTCCCAGTGCTCGTGCGTCACGATCAGGAGGTCGATCTCGCCGCCGGTCTCCTTCAGGATATCCTCGGCGACGGCCCGCATCCGCGCCGGCTCGCCGGGCGTGTTGAGGAAGACTCCGCAATCGATCATCACCCGCGCGGGCCTGACCTTCGAGGCGTCGCTGAAGGTGAGCAGGAAGCAATCGCCCAGCCCCTGGCAGTACATGCGGATCGTGACGGCGGGCGATCCCGTCGCCGCCGCATCCTTCGGAGGTGCCGTCGGGCGCGTCGCCTTGCCGACGGGCTTCACCGGCTTCGGGCTCGCCTTCTTGCCAGACGCTTTCGGGGCGGGTCTCTTGGCCATCGGGGTGGACTCCTCGGCGTGGGCGATGCGGGCCTCGGGTGCGAGATCTGGGTCGAGGACGATGGGCCGGATCGGGCCGCTTCAATCGTCAGCGGTGTGGAGCAGTGCGAACGGATTGCGGTCGCGCGACCCGAAGTAGGTGGCGGCCGACGAGGGCAGGGCCCCGGTCTGCTCGAATGCGCGCTGCGCGTCGAGCCGCTCGTCGTCGAGCACGGACTTGCTGACGCAGTAGCGGATGTCGCCGCTCATCGCGTCGATGATCAGCGCGCATCCGCCGCGGAACCAGAAGTCGGGCGGACTCGGGAGCTTGCCGTGGGGCTTCCTGGGGTTGTCGTCGTAGGTGGAGAACAGCCAGGGGGTGGTGGCGGAGTCGATCTGAGTCTGGAGACCCTTGTCGAAGTACCCCGCTCGGCGCTGGACGATCTCGGCCACGAGGTCGAACGCGCTGCTGGCCGTCGGGCCCGATCCGACTGCACGGTCGGATCGCGTGGACCTCGAACTTCGGCTGACCCCGCCTGTTGCGGGGGATGCTGTGGTGGTGCTTGCCGAGGATCAGCAGCCCGAGTTGCCCCTCATCATGGTTCGTCTCGCGGGCGTTGGCGTAGAGCCAGCTCCGGAGCTTGCGCCGGCCTTCTTCCATCTCGAGGAAGATGGTGCGACGATCGGCACGGAGCGTCCAGTCGGTGAATTTGAGCTCGTCCAGGATCCCGCACAGCACCTCGCGTTCGTACTTCAAGGGCGGCCTCCAGAGCAGTGCCGCCTCGTCGAGCACGTTGACGTCGGGCGGGTAGATCCCCCAGCTCCGGAAGGCGTCGATCACGGCGACGCGATAGTGACGATCGTCGTCGCGCACCAGGTCGTAATCGGCCGTGATCAGCGCACGGAGGTATTCGCCGAAGGTCAAATCCACGGGCGGGACGTAGTCGAGCGCGCGGACGCACATGGTCAGGATATGGCGGGCCGACTTGGCCGCCTCGTCGGCCAGGCGGTTGACGAGGTCGGGGTGGATGTCGCCGTCGGGCAGCTTGCCGGTCCCGCCGGTGGCGATCCGGTAGAGGTCCTTCGACCGGTTCGCGTAGATGTTCTGGAACGCGCGGAAGAGCGCGGCCATGAGGATCGCGCCGCGGTCGTGCGGCTCGTCGGTCGTGAGGTATTTCTGCGGGTCGGGCGGCGTATCGATGTAGCGCCGCAGGGCCCCGCGGTCGTCGCCCAGGGCCTTGCCGAACTGGACCGCGAGCTGGCCGAGGAGGTTGTCCTGGGACAGGTCGCCGCGCGTCCGTGCGATCTGGCTGCGGAGGACCGACGGCTGCGAGAAGTGCTGGAACAGCGCCACGGCGTCGGCGAACGCCTCGTGGAAGGCGAGCAGGTCGGGGTTGCTCGGGTCGAGGTAATAGCGGTGCAGCCCGTGGAGCAGGGCGTGGGTCGTCTCGTGGGCCACGATGTCGAACGACTGGCAGGTGAAGATCGTCCCGCCGGGGAGGGTGTCGCCGCCGCGCCGCCCGCGCGAGGGGAAATAGCCGAAGAGCAGGGCGTGACGATCCGGGTCGTAGTAGGCGTTGGCCTCGCGGAGGGCGTGGGGGTAGATCCGCAGGCGGCGGACATACTGCGACTCGGCCGACCGGCCCGGGATCACCTCGCCCTGGGCATCGCGCTCCAGGTGGGGCGCCCACAAGGCCACGCGGCCCAGCGCCTTCTCGAACGCGGCGATCGTGGCCATCGAGACGGCGTAGCACATCTGCTGGTGGAACTGCGGGTTGGACTCGGAAGCGGGCAGTCCGTCTTGCGCCGTGAGCCTCGGCAGGCTCAGGTCGACCGGCGCGTAGAAGCATCGGCTCGCCGGGTCGTAGTCGATCACCTCGATGTACTCGCCCACGGGCCCCTCGTTCAGTTCACCGTCGGGCTCCCAGGCGACCTCGATGGTGATCTCGGCGATCTCGAGCGTGTCCAGCTTGGTGGCCAGCAGCGGGTCAAACGAGAAGACGCGGAGTCGTCGGCAGGGCGGCGCGGGCGGCTCGACCCGGATCGGAGGCCGATCGTCGGGCGTGGGGCGACGGGCCTTGGCGGCCGGGGCGGGGGCCGGCGCGGGAGGCACGGGCTCCCTGAGGACGGGCAATTCATCGCCCCTGGCCTCCTCGCCCGCGGCGCGGGCCTTCGCGATGGCCGGGCCGATATTCTCGCCGGCCTCGGGCGCGTCGCCCCGCAGGATCGCCCGCACGGCCGACATGACCGAGAGCTGCAGCGGCAGGACCGAGTGCTCGGCACCCCTGGCACGATACGTCCGAACGCCCGTCAGGCGGGCGAGGGTGTCCGGGACCGTGCCGTCGCCCGGCACCATCTCGGCGGCCGCGAGCTTGCCGTCGAACGAATTTGACCTTCCCGACCGTCGGCACATCGCCGAGGATGATGGACGTCCGCTCGTCGAAGAACGAGGTGTCGATCCGTTCGGCCCAGCCGAACCCGGACGCCAACCGCTTCGCGTCGACGCCCGCCTTCCAATCGCCGGCCTTCTCCGGGTCGAACCCGTCGACATACAGCGACTTGTCCCAGGGCAGGAGTTGGTAGAGCCCGGTGAACGACTGGAGCACGACCGGGAAATCGGCGGGGAGCTGGACCCCGAGCCTCCGGATCGTCTCGAGCGTTGAGGCATTGCCCGAGATCGCGAAGGCCGCGGAGAACGTGCCGAAGGTCGCCGGCCCCAGCAGCACCAGGTTATTGACCAGGCGGTGGGCCTGGTCGTCGCCCAGGTTCTGGATCGCACGCCGGGCGACCAGGGTCCCCTGCGAGTGCGCGATGATGTGCAACGGTCGGGGCTTCCGCCCCAGCCGGCCTCGGATCAGGTCGGCCAGCAGGTCGGCCGAAGGCCCGACGTCCTTGCGCCAGTCGAATGGGAAGACCTGCACCGAATAACGTCGGACCTCCAGGTCGGCGCACATCACGTCGTAGATCGCCGGGATCGTCCCCCGCGCCTCGATCTGCACTCCCGGGACGGCATCGTGGTCGGGCTGATCCTTGGCCGACGGCGCGAGCCTCAAGTCCGAGAGCTGGGCGCCGCCACCGGGGAGCACGAGGCCCGGATCGATCCAGATCAGGCCGTTGCCGCCGGTCTCGTCGGTGAGCGAGCTGCCCAGGAAGCCGGGGACGAGGATCACGTCGTCGGTGCTGAAGAAGAGGCCCAGCCGGGCGCCCGGGCGCCCCAGCTCGCGATAGACGGCCACCAGGTAAGCGAGTTGGCCGGGGGTGATGAGCTTGCGGCTCTCGTCCTGGTCGGCCGCCTCGGCCTCGAGGAGCTCGAGGCCGTCGGGCTCCTTGAGGATGGCCTGGAGCGACCCGGCCCGGACGATCCGTTCGCGACGCTCGGCCGGATCGGCGAGAGAGGACTTGGTCACGGCGCGTCTCCGAGATGGTGTTCGGCCGGCGGATCGCAAGAAGGGTTCGGATGCCGTCGCGCCGCGAGCGTGTCCCCGCGGCCCCTGGGCGACGTGACCGTCGGGAGCCCAGGCGCGGGTTCGTGGCGCACCCCACGACATCGGGACGATCCGCGACACCCCAGCCCACCACGACCGGCGTCATTATAACGACGCGCACGCAGCTTGCCACAAAATTGTGGCCGCCGCTTCGCTACTCGCCATTAGCCGGGTCGCCGGTCGGGGCTCCGAAGCGACGCAGCTCGAAACACTCCGGCGCTCGGTCTCACCCCCGCCGCCGCCCTCACCCACCTTCGTTTCGATCGCCGGCCGCCGATCCCATCGGCAGGCAAAACACCCCGACATCCTCGGCGGCCCACCAATCTTTCGAGCCCCACCGGGTGAACGTGTAAAGGGACAGGCGTGCGCGGAGGTATCGAGGCGGTCGGTCGGGGAACGGATTCTCTCTCAAGAGTGCCAGGACCTCGGGCGTGCCGCGGGCAAGGCTCTGCTCGAACCGGAGGAACCACGGTGCGGAGCGGCAATCGCCCGAAAGGGCGGCGAACCACATCTGCCAGTCGAGTCGGGGCATGTGCGGCGTCGCGAACCGCGGGCGGCGGTCGAGCTCGTCGGCCTTCCATCGGAATCGATAGATCCTCCAGCTCACGCCGTCGTCGCTGCCCTCGACGGTGATCTCGGGCCGTTCGGTGGTCATCACCCGGAACAGCCCGTAAGCGTTGGCGCTGCGCAACGGCTCGAGCCACTGGCCGACGACCTGGAGCGGGACCGGCACGACCGCCGACGGCCAGACCGTCTCCAGCGTCTGCCCGGCCGTCACCACGATGAGGATTCCCCCAACCGCGCCGACGACGATCCTCGCGGCGAGGGGCCGGACGCGGGGTTCGGGCTGCGAAGGAGACGTGGTCTTCGATACCGGGGTCCCGCGAATCCTCCGGGCCAACACGCCGAGCGCCTGCCAATCCCGGTCGTCGAGCAGTGACAGGCAGAGGACCGCGGACAGGAGGTTGAAGAACCCGTAATTGCCGGTCGCCGCGATCAGGGCCTGCAACAGCACGAGGCTCGCAAAGCCGATGCGACGGAAGGGCCTCGGCCCGAAGATGAAGAACGGCGCGAAGAGCTCGGCGTAGAACATGAACGCCAGGGACACGAGGTGGAACCACGCCGGCATCTGGTGGACGTACCAGCTCGTCCAGGTCGGCAACGGCTGGGTCTGGTAGTGGTAATCGAGGGCCCTCCAGGCGGACCAGGTCGGGTCGTGGCTGGTCAGCTTGACCACGCCCGACTCGAACATCAGGCGGAAGACCAGCCAGCGGAACATCCAGAGGGCGAACGGCCTGGGCGCATCGTTGTCGCGGTCGAGTCGGGCGGCCCAGGGGGTCAGGAGCGAGGCCAGCAGCCCGGCTTCGAGCAACAGCGAGTCCCACTGATAGCCGAGGAACACCTGGCCGGCCGTGGTCAACGAGAGGTAGAATACCCAGAGCAGCGCCAGGCACGGGCCGGGCAGGATCCCGGCGACCACGAGGACGCCGAGCCCGATCCCGCCCCAGCAGACGCCGTGCAGCGCCCGGTCGGAGGCATCGATCCAGAACAAAGTCGGCAGTTGCCAGTAGGTCGCCGGCCCCCGGCCGAGGACCTGGCCGGCGCGGTTGAGGAACTCCGCCGCGGGAAGGATGCCCCGCGAGCCGATCAGTCCGTCGAGCTGCACCGCCAGCGAGCCGAACGCCGACACGTAGACGACCCCCAGCGCGCGCAACAAGACCGACCGGGTCAGCCGATACGACGTACGGCCCCCGACGATGGTCTCCCACCATTCGCCGATCGCGTCCATCGACGTCCGCTCCTCGTGCCCTCCGAAGATCAAGACGAGATCCCCGCCGCCCGTACGACGTCGAGGACGCGTTGATGCAGCCGGCCGTTGGTGACGATGACGCCTCGGTTGACGGCCAGCTCGCGACCGTGATGGAACTCCAGCGGCCGGCCGTGAATATCGGACACGATCCCGCCGGCCTCGGCGACGATCAGGGCGCCGGCGGCGTGATCCCAGATCTTCTCGAGGTAGTCCGCCCGCGTCGGGAGCCGGAGGTAGATATCGGCCTCGCCCCGCGCCACGACCGCATACTTCGCCTGGCTATCCATCCGCAAGGGCGGGGCCGTGATCCCCAGCCGATCGGCGATCGCCGCCGCATCGCCATGCGCACTATGACCGGACTCGACCGACTCGCAGAACCGGACGGCCGACGGGTCGTCCCGATCGCTGACCCGGATGGGCAGAGGCGGATCCGTCCCAGGCGTGTCCGCAACCACGAACGCGCCCTGCCCGCGCACGGCGAAGAAGATCGATCCCGCATCGCCTTGGGTGCGACTCTGTCCACCCGCCACCAACCCAGGGCACGCTAGGGCGGCAACCACCACCTGCCCCTCGACGACGAGCGCCAGCGCGACGGCGTACTGCTCGCCGCGGAGGAACCCCTTGGTGCCATCGATCGGATCGATCGTCCAGAACCGGTCGCGATACTGGCTCGTCCCGCCGCGGTCGATCCATCGGCAGACGTCATCGGCAGAGAGGGCGCCTCCCCGGACGGCGCGGACCTGCCGAAACACCTGGTCCAGGAGCGTCGCGTTCTCGGGCTGGCGCAGCTCGGCCGCGTCTTCCTCGGCGATGATCGGATCGTCGGGGAACGATTCGGCGAGCGCAGCGACAGATCATCGCCTGGCTGCCGAAATCGGCGACGGTCACCGGACTCTTGTCCTTCTTGGCCAGGACATCCGGCGAGATCTCCGCCGCCACGGCCCGGCACAACCGCGCCGCCTCGTGCACCGCTCGGACCGCGATCTCTCGCTCAGCTTCGTAAGAGCGACTCATGATGTTTCCTTACGCGAGGGAACGGTGGACATCGCACGCTACTCCACGAGGCCGCGAATCTCGGCCCATGGGCCGCACGGATCGGCGATCCGTCGATGCTGCTGGAGAAAACGGGTTGAATCCAAATCGAAGAGATTAGAACACGAAATACACGAAATGCACGAAAAAGAATGAGAAAATCGGGGTCAAGAGTATTACAATACTTTGATAAGATTGAATTTATAAAAAATGGAATTGATTTATTTCGTGTATTTCGTGTATTTCGTGTTCTAATCTCTTCGATCTCGAATCTGCTTCGGGTCGGTGTTCGTCGGATACGCCCGGGTCGTGGTCCCGGATTTCCGGTTTCGTGGATTACGGTGATGGGGCCTTCCCGCTCGGCACCCGGATATCGCGGGGAATCAGGCACCAGTGGATCGTCTCCAGCCGCGAGAGGCCGATCGGAACCGGCTCCAGCCCTTCGCGGGTCGTGACCATGCGGAGGTACATCTTCCGGAGCAGGTCGTCCTTCACCGCCTGGTGGCCCGGGTCCTCGCCGAGGTCCCGGGCTTCGCCGGGGTCGGCGACCGTGTCGAACAGCCGCTGATAAGGGCCCGGCAGGGGCCTGCCGGTCTCGTAGCCGTCCTGCCGCTGCCTCCGTCCGGTGCCGACGATCAGCTTGAAGCGCTCCGAGCGGACCATCGCCTCCTCATTCTCGAGGTACTCGCTGAAGACGAAGTCATGCCCCGACGCGCCGGGCTTGCCGGAGATCAAGGGCTCGAGGTCGATCCCCTGCATGCCCGGCGGCGCCGGCAGGTTGAGGAGGTGGAGGATCGTGGGCAGGACGTTGACCATCTCGACCAGGCCGGGGATCCGTCGGTCGCCGGTGAGATGGCCGGGCCATCGCAGGATCATCGGGATCCGCACGGCCGGCTCGTAGAAGCAGTGCTTTTCGAACCGCCCGTGCTCGCCGAGCATGTAGCCGTTGTCGCCGAGGTAGACGACCAGCGTCTGCTCGGAGAGTTTCAAGGCATCGAGCCCGTCGATCAGCCGGCCGACCTGCGAGTCGACGAACGCCAGCGAGGTGTAATAGGCCGCGTTGATGCCGCGGACCTCGTCGGGCGTCAGCGACGCGAAGATGGCCGGCTGATCCTCGCGGTCTCGCTCCGAGACCGGCGGCACCGGAAACTGATCGGGCCGGATCTGTTTCCGCCAGCCCCTCGGGAAATTGAACGGGCTGTGCGGATCGTAGAAGCTGACGACCATCGCGAACGGTCGCCCGCCCTGCCGCTTCATGGCGTCGAGGGCGCGGTTGACGAAGTAGGCCGATTGCATCGACTCGGCGGGAAGTCCCGTCGAGTGTCGCGCGGCGTTGAGCCACAAGGCGGCGGGATCCTGGAACGGCCGCCACGGACGCCGATGATCGCCGCCCCGAGGACGATGGGCGTGAAGCTCGCTCTCCCATTCCGCCGTATCGATGCGCTCGGTGAACCCATGCGAAGATGGGCCGTTGAAATGCATCTTGCCGATGGCGACGGTCCCGTAATCCCGGTCGCGGAACCACTCGCCCATCGTGAGGACATCGTCGGAAAGCCGGGTCGTGAGCTGGGTCACCCCGATCGCGTGCGGGAGCCTGCCGGTGATCAGCGATTGCCTGCTTGGCGTGCAGACCGGCGCGTTGCAATAGGCCCGCTCGAACAGAATCCCTTCGCGCGCCAGGCGATCCAAGTTCGGCGTCACTTTGCGCGGATCGCCCTCGATCCCCAGGGAGCCTCCGCGATGGTCGTCGGCGATGATGATGAGCAAGTTGGGGCCGGCAAGGGCGGCTCGAGCTGAATCCGCCCGGCGCGGAGACTCGCCGTCAGCGACAGTCCGAGTAATACCAGCGGAACGGCGACGAGCGGCAATCGGCCGGGGACCTTTCGCGAATGAATGTCCGTTCCACGCGGATCGGATGGAGTTTGGCTCATGGGGTCTCGCATGTTCAGGTCGGCTTCCTCGCCAAGTCCGGGTTTCTCGGAGAGCCTCGGGCCGGGATTGCGGTCGGGAAAGAATTCCGGTTCGACAGACTTATCGCAATAAAGAGTCTCCGGCGCGCGCCCTTTATTCCGGCGAGCGTGGAAATGGAATCGATCGGGATTCCATCACACGATGGGATCGATCGTTGAAGCTCCCACTGATTTTACCGCGCGAGCGACCGTGAGCGGAGCGCCAGACCGGTCCGGCTTTCCTCGGAGGCGGCGATGACGGCCGGGGGCCCCATGGCGACGATCCGGCCGCCGGCCTCGCCGGCCTCGGGGCCGAGGTCGATCACCCAGTCGGCCGATGCGATCACATCCAGATGATGCTCGATGACCACGACCGTGTGGCCCCGGTCGACCAGGCGGTGGAGGATGCGGAGGAGTCGATCGATGTCGGCGAAATGCAGCCCGGTGGTCGGCTCGTCGAGGATGTAGAGGGCATGACCCTCCGACGGCCGGCCGAACTCGGCGGCGAGCTTGACGCGCTGGGCCTCGCCGCCGGAGAGCGTCGTGCTCGACTGGCCGATCGTCAGGTATCCGAGCCCGACGTCGTGCATCGCGTCGAGCCCGCGCAGGACCCGGGGCACGGCGTCGAAGAACGCGCGGCTCTCGTCAACGCGCATCTCCAGCACGTCGCCGATCGACTTCCCCTTGAAGCGGACTTCCAGCGTCTGGCGATTGAACCGCTTGCCGCCGCACTCCTCGCAGGTCACATGGAGATCGGGGAGGAAGTGCATGGGAATCCGCCGACGCCCCAGCCCCTTGCAGACCTCGCACCGGCCCCCCTTGGCGTTGAAGCTGAACCGACCGGCGCCGTAGCCGCGGATCTTCGCCTCGCGGGTCATCGCGAAGACCCGGCGGATCTCGTCGAACGCCCCCGTGGCGGTACCCGGCGTCGACCTCGGCGTCCTCCCGATCGGACTCTGGTCGACCTGGATGAGCTGGACCGGATATGTGACCGGGGGTGGAGATCCCTCGCCCCCCGCGGGGGGAAGCTGGCCCGAAGCGCCGGATGATGGGGTACACCCCCCCCAATCCGATCGGTGCAAGGCCCGTCGGACGGTTCGCGCCAGCACGTCATGGACCAGCGAGCTCTTGCCCGACCCGCTCACGCCCGTGACGCAGGTGAGGGCACCCATCGGGATGAGGGCGTCGACATGCTTCAGGTTATGGACCGCGGCATCGCGAATCTCGATCCAACCGGGACTGCGAGCCAGCCGCCCGCGGTCCTCCGGTCTCGCCGCGATCTCGGACCCCGGACCGAGGTATTTGCCGGTGATCGAGCCCTCGGCCGCCACGAGCTGTTCCGGGGTCCCCGCGGCGACGATCGCGCCGCCGTCCGGGCCGGCGCCGGGGCCTATGTCAACGACCCAGTCGGCCGCCCGGATCATCGCCGCGTCGTGCTCGACGACCAGGACGCTGTTGCCCAGCTCCTGGAGTCGTCGCAGGCTGGCGATCAGCCGATCGGTATCCCGCGGATGGAGCCCGGCCGTCGGCTCGTCGAGGATATAGCAGACCCCGACCAATCCCGAGCCGAGCTGCGCCGCGAGCCGGGCGCGCTGGAGCTCGCCGCCTGAGAGCGTGTCCGAGCCCCGTCCCGGCGCCAGGTAATCCAGCCCGACCTCGACCAGGTACCGCAGCCTCCCCACGATTTCGCCGACGAGCGGCGCGGCGACCGGATCGCGAACCGGGTCCGATGGCATCGCCTCGAAGAAGTTCAAGAGCTCGCCGATGGCCATCGCGGTCAGCTCCTGGATCGACCGCCCCTCGACCCGGACCGCGCGCGCCTCCGGCCGGAGCCGGCTGCCGTCGCAGGCCGGGCAGACGACCTCCTCGCGATAGGTGTCGAGCGACTTGAGGAGCCCCTCATCTGTGGTCTCCTCGTAAGCCCGATCGAGCGCCGTCGCGAGTCCCGGGAACGTCCCCTTCGGCTCGCCGAGCCAGAACGCCCGCCAGGTCTCCGCGGGCCAAGAATCGATCGGCTTCGCGCCATCGAGCTTGTGGCGGGTCAGGAATTCGCGGATGGCCGCGTCGAGCGTCGCGCGATCCTTCATGTCCTCGGCCAGCAGGCCCCAGGGCACGACGGCCCCCTGGTCCCACGACCGGGATCGGTCGGGTTCGGCCAGCTCGGTCAGGAATGCCATGTGCGATCCCAGCCCCTGGCAGGCCGGACAGGCGCCGTGGGGACTGTTGAAGCTGAAAGTCCTCGGCTCGATCTCGGGGAGTCCCGTGCCGCAGGTCGGGCAGCTCAAGTGGATGCTGAGCAACAGCTCGTCCCAGCCCGGCGGGGCCTCGATCAGGGCGAGTACGCGGCCGTCGGCGAGCTTGAGCGCCAGGTCGAGGCTCTCGGCAAGCCGGGGACGGATCCCGTCCCGGATCACGATCCGGTTGACGACCGCCTCAATGCTGTGAGACTTGGTCTTGGCCAGCTTGGGAGGCGTCTCGGTCACTTCGACCAGCTCGCCATCGACCCGGGCCCTGATCAGCCCCGCGCGGCGGATGGCCTGGAAGACATCGAGGTGCTGCCCCTTGCGATCGCGGACCAGCGGGGCCAGGAGCTGGACCTTCTTCCCGGCCGGGAGCTTCATCAACTGGTCGGCCATCTGCTCGGGGGTCTGGCATCGGATCGGCGTGTCGCACGTCGGGCAATGCGGCGTGCCGGCCCTGGCGAACAGCAGTCGGAGGTAATCATAAATCTCTGTGATCGTCCCGAGGGTGCTCCGCGGGTTGGGCGACCCGGCCTTCTGGTCGATCGCCACCGTCGGCGGCAGGCCCTCGATCGCGTCGACATCCGGCCGCTCGAGCTGGTCGAGGAACTGGCGGGCGAAGCTCGAAAGGCATTCGAGATAACGGCGCTGGCCCTCGGCATAGATCGTGTCGAAGGCGAGCGAGCTCTTGCCCGAGCCGCTCACGCCCGTCAGGACGACGAGCCGGTCACGCGGTAGGTTGACGTTGACGTTCCGCAAGTTGTGGACCCGCGCGCCGCGGACCTGGATCGCGGGCCAAGGCTCGACCGGCTCGGCCGTGGGAACGGTGACAGGTTTTTTGCCGCGAGGCTTTCGCACGGGTCAAAGCTTGCCGACCAGATGACGATAATCCGGAGAGAGCCGCCGCGAAGATCGACTCCAGCTTAACCGATTCTCGCCTGTCGCGGGATGGAACCCGGCGAACCGGATCGGCCATTCCTGTGACCGAATCGAAGGATCTCTCGTTGCCTCGGTGGCCGGTCCCGCGTAGGATAACGGGAAAATGGAGGAATCGGCAATGGCTGCATCCACGACACCGGAAACGACCTATCAGCACCTGGAACACCGACCCGGATCGAATTACCGGGAGATGTTCCTCAAGGGACGGCGGATCCGCGCCTCCGTGGTTGACGGATGGATCAACGGGCCCGATCCGATGACCCCCGAAGAATTCGCTCGGGACTTCCGTGTCTCGCTGGAGGCGGTCCAAGAGGCTCTCGACTACGTCGCTCGCAACCGGGATCTGATCTCGCAAGAGCGGGCGCGCGAAGCCGCCGACATCCGGGCACGCGGCCTCGACCGGCCCGCGCGCTCATGAAGTTGCTGATCGACGAGAACATGAGCAGCCGACGGCTCGCCGCCCGCCTCCAGGCGGCAGGGCATGATGTCCTGCTGGCCGACGACGTCGGACTCCTGTCTGCCTCGGATCCGCGCCTCTTGACCTGGGCAGTCAGCCAGGATCGGACCGTACTCACCCAAGATCACGAGGATTTCACCGACCTGCACGAGCTGATCATCGCCTGCGGCGGTCATCATCCCGGTTTGCTCGTCGTCCGCTTCGACGACGATCCCCGCAATAACCTGACGGAACGCGGGATCGCGACCGCCCTGAAGAACCTGGAATCGTCGGGCGTCCCGATCCCGGATCAGATTCACGTGCTCAATCACTGGCGCTGAGGTCGAAGCCACGTCGCCGGTCCGGCGTGCGTGTGTCGCCTCAAGGATGGCTCGGGCCGGCATCAAGCGGTAGCCTCGCCGGATGGTCCCGCGTCCGCCAGCTCCGGAGGCTGACCCCCGTTCTCGGCCGGCTGGGACGCTTGAGCTGGCGAGCCCGAGGATTGCCCGATCGCCTCCACTTTCCGCTCGGGCTTGTAAGAGAGGAAGCACGAGGCGCAGACGCCCCGCGTTCGTTCGAGGGCGGAGAAGAGCGCCTCGCCGCACTGAGTGCAATTCATCGGCCTCGCCTCTTGCTCTTGACCGCCCTTTCTTGCCCGCCGGTCGGTGGATCCCCGCGGTCGTCGTGACGAGGGCGTTCGCGTCAAATGTGATTCCCCGCGGATCCGGCACCTGGTAATAACTTAAGACTTGCACAACCCGCGCCGCGGCCCTTCCCATTTTTCCTCCATGGGACTCCCCTCAACCCGCACAGAGGACACACGGGCGCATTGCGACAGTCGTCAATGCGTGCTCGAATGCTCGGCCGTAGTTGGCGAGGAGCTCCGGCCGCCTCGATCGAATGTCCCTCCTCACATAGGCGGGACGGGCCGGTCTCCGTGTTGATTTCGAAGACCATTCCCGGCCGTGATCCCTGACCGCGAAGCTCGCAGGTTCGAGGCTGATGCCCACGCATTGCATCGGGGGCTCAAGTTCCGCCGATCCGACCCGCTGAGTCGTTGGCGCTTCTAAAACCCTCTCATTCCGGAGTCGTTTCCGTCTGCGGATCCTTGGGTTGATGTTCCGCAGTTAACGGTACGCTACGACACGGCGCTCGAATCGTTCAGGATTTGTGAAGGTTGGTTCGATCGTTCCGACGTGGATCGTTGACTTCCGCCCATCCGATCGCTTACGATCCCCCCTTAACGCACGTTAATCATTGACTGCGTCTCATCCGATCGCCGACCATACGTCGGCGATCCCTGTCCATTCGACGAACGTCGCAACGAAGAAATCAGGGTCCAACGAATTCCGGTCCGTATCGCGGGGATCGTCCCCCAGCGATCGCCGTGCGCCTCGAGCCGACAGGTCTCGCATCGATCGGCCTCAAATCCCGCGAGGACGCCTCTCGCCGCCGGGGGTTCGGCGCCGGGGTCGCCTCATCTCTCGAGATTCAAGGAAGGACGCCGATCGTGAACAGATTGATCCGGGATATCGCAATGCTTGCCGCGACATGGGCGGTGATGACCGCCGTGGCATCGGGTCAAGACACCGGCGCCTCGGGTAGCGGGGCCTGGAACGATCCCACGATCTGGTCGAGCACGACCGTCCCGAACTCATCGAACAACGTCTACATCGGCAGCACGTATCCCGCCGGGGCCGCCGCTGTCGCGACCGTCACCCTGACGCAGGCCCAGTCGGCCCAAAACGTGAACCTCGGCTACGACGACGGCACCTCGGGGACCCTCGACCTCGGGAGCAACGTGCTGACCGTCACCTACACCCTCGCCATCGGCGCAGGAGGGCGGCGCCGGCAGCCTGGTCGAAGGGACCGGCGGATCCTTCTCGGCACAGACCGTCATCCTCTCCAACGCCAGCAATTTATCCTTCGGGGCCGGAGATTCCGCGGGCACGCTGGTCCTCGCCGGCTCGATCGCCGATACCACGGCGACCGGAAACATGCACAATTATGTTTACATATAAACCGGAAGCACCTTGAACGTGGGCGCCGACATGAACCTCGGCCAGGGCACCCTCGACCTCCGCGACAGCGGCTCGACCCTCGCGATGAACGGCCACAGCCTCACGGCCGGCTCGTTCTATCTCGGGTGGGAGAGCACCTCGCCCGTGACGTTGAGCAATCCGGGCGATATCAACGTCGGCAGCCTCTATGTGGGCAACGGCCAGACCTTCAACATCAACGCATCGGATACGGTCACCAACTTCAACCTCAGTGGCGGCTCGTCCGCGCTCAACAGCAGCGTGACCAACTTGTTCCTGTCCAACGGCGCGACCGCCGCAACCACCGCGACGGGGGGCGTGACGGGCAGCATCAACGTCGGGACCGGCAGCACGTTCAACCTGGGCACCGACCTTAACATCGGCGGCGGCCAGGTCAACGTCCAGGACAGCGGCTCGACCTTCAACATGAACGGCCATTCTCTCACCGCCAACGGGCTCTTACTCGGCTGGGACGTCAACTCGGCCGTCATGTTGAGCAACCCCGGCACGATCGGCCTCACCAATTTCTTCCTGGGCAACGACCAGTCGTTCAACTTCGGCACATCGGACACGGTCGCCAACATCACCCTGGCGGGTGCGTTAACCGTCACGACCACCGCGGCCGGCAACATCACCGCCACCGTCGATGTCCAATCCGGCAGCACGCTGACCCTGGGAGCCAACCTGACGCTGAGCTTCGGCCTCTTCATCCAGGACAGCGGATCGACGCTCGATGCGCAGGGCCACGCGATCACGTCTAATACGTTGAGCGTCGGCTCCGAGGGTCTCTCGACGGTGAGCGTGACCAACCTCGGGCGGGTGACGGTCAGTACCCTGGACATCGGCAACAGCACCGCGGGCAGTTCGTTGACCCTGCATGGCGGAGATGTCGTCAATCAGTTCATCGATCTCACGGGTGGTTCGGTGCTCACCGTTCAAGAAGTGAACGGGATCGGGCTGACGCTCAACTACAAGCTGTATCTCTTCGGTCTGACGATGGACTCGACCAGCCGGATGGATCTAAGCTTCACGGGGCTCGGGTGGGGCTTCCGCTGGCAGGACTATCAGTACGGCAACTGGGTGGGCACGATCGACAACATGATCGCCGATGGCCAGATCAACCTGACCATACCGTCGGGCTACACGTTTGAGGTCGTCGATTCGGGCGGTTACACGTACATCGAGATCGTCGCGGCGTCGGTCCCCGAGCCCTCCTCCCTGGTCCTGGCGTGCCTGGCCACCGCGGGCGTCACGATCGCCCTGCCACGGAGGCGCCGTGAAAGGGGGCGTTAACGGTAGGTCTCGCCCTGACCGTCGGGCTCGCGCCCCTCGGTCCACGCCGTCGGCAAACGGCTCACTCGATGACCTCCACGAGGTGCTTGCGATCGGGCGTCGCCTCGTAAGGCTCGGGCCAGAACTCGACCTGGTGCGCGATCTTGCCGTCTGCGATGGTGAAGAATGAGATGGCCCTGGCCGTCTGGACCCCATCCGTGATGCTGACGTCCGACACGGCCTCATTTTCCCCGCCGACGAGGCGATTGATCGTGAAGACCCACGGGCCGTGGGAGGGGTACTCGGAATTCATGATGGCGAACCGCTCGGCGCCGCGGATGCGCTCCCGGGATTGGGGCCACTCGAGGACGTACTCATCCGCGAGGACGGCCTCGACCGCGTGGAAGTCGTTGGAGGCCATGAGCTGCCAGAACCGGCGCACGACCTCGATCGCGGGAGCGCTCCTCGACATGGCATTCACCGGAGTTGTGGGTTAACGAGACCTCCCCGCGTCGCCTTTCCGCGGGCCTGGGACATCATCGGACGCCGAGCGATGGCCGGTCGCGGAGTCATCAGCACATCTCGAAAGCACGCGAAACCACCGTCTCTTACCCGTCGGATCCCATCAAGAAGAAGCGGCGGGGCAACGCCGACGGCCGGGCCGCCGAGCTGGATTCGGGTCCAGCAGGTTCGGATGATCGCAGTTGACATCATCCCATCGAGCGCCGCCAATTCCGGGCGGGACGGACCTCGCGAGGATCGAGCCGGTGAAGTCCATCGGGATGTCACCATCGCGTAGGAGTGAACGTAAATCTATCACAAGACCGGACGATCCGCAAAGGATCCCGGAGCATTTCGGGGTATTCGGGGTGTCCTCCGAGAGGATTTCGAAGAAAATTCTTCCGCCCTGTCCGACTGACGATTTCGCGGAGCTTAAGAAGGAGTGGACTGAATCGTCAGTCTCTTCGTCGCCCGATCTCACCGCGAGCCCTTGATGGGAGAAGCTATGTTCGCGAGAAGCCGAGCCCTTCGTCGGACGGGCCTGCGTCGACAGCGATCTCGCCCGATGCTCCTCGAGGGACTCGAATCCCGGATCGTGCCGAGTACCTACAACGTGGCGACCGAGGCCGAACTGCGCAGCGCCATCACCTCGGCCGACGGCAACGGCTCCGGTGCCAACACCATCAATGTGACGGCGTCGATCACACTGACCGACTCGCCCACCGGTCAACTCGAGATCGACAATGCAACCGGCACCGCGAAGTCACTGACGATCGAAGGCCAGGGATCGTCGCCTTCGGGGACGCTCATCGCCGGTTCTCCTTCCTGGAATGCGCGGATCTTCGAGATCCTCGGCACGGGGACGGCGAGCTTGACCGTGGTCTTCAAGGACCTCGAGATCAAGGGTGGTCATGCGCACGACGGAGGTGCACTCGGCGGCCCGGCGGCGCTGGGGGGCGGGATCCTGATCGACGGCGGCCAGGTGACCGTCAGCAACGCGCGGGTCAGCGGCAATTATGCTTCGGGGGCGAACGGTGCAAATGGTGCTGCGGGGACCGACGGCAAGGCCGGGGCCTCCGGCGGCCCTGGCGACAACGCCCGCGGCGGAGCCATCTATCTGGCAACCGGTCAGTTGACCGTGGCCGATTCGCAGATCGGCTCGAATACCGCCAAGGGAGGCGCGGGCGGTAACGGCGGAGCGGGCGGCAATGGCGCCAATGGGCACTCGGGTGCCGCCGGTGCGCCCGGCGGTGCCGGCGGGGCAGGCGGCGCGGCCGGGTCAGGTGCCGGCGGAGGGATCTACCAGGCGGACGGCCAGGTGCGGCTGGTCGATGCGCAGATTAGCAGTAATCAGGCACTCGGCGGCTACGGCGGCCAGGGCGGCAACGGCGGGAGCGGAGGCCAGGGCGGTGCCGGCGATCCCGGCGCCAACGGGCTTGATATGACCGCCCCGGGAGCCATCGGCGGCGACGGCGGCGACGGCGGTGCCGGTGGGAATGGGGGCGCCGGCGGCAATGCGGGTGCCAGCGCCGGCGGTGGCAATGCCGAAGGCGGTGGTCTTTACATCGCGACCGGCTCCCTGACCATGACGGGCGGTTCGATCTCCGACGACATCGCGCCTGGGTGGCAACGCCGCCGACAAGAGTGGTAGCGCCGGGGCGCAAGGCGGCAACGGCGGCGCCGGCGGGGCCGGCAGCAACGGTGGCCGTGGTGGCAATGGTGGCGATGCCACCGCGGGCTCGGGCGGCGACGGCGGCGCCGGCGGTGACGGCGGGGCCGGTGGCGCCGGCGGTCGAG
The DNA here is from genome assembly GCA_963777695.1 of uncultured Planctomycetota bacterium. Lineage (GTDB taxonomy): Bacteria > Planctomycetota > Planctomycetia > Isosphaerales > Isosphaeraceae > CAVZRC01. The sequence goes on along the minus strand of CAVZRC010000004.1, from coordinate 126,678 downwards.
GCGGTAGTGCGGGACTCCTGGCCAACGGCGGTATGGGAGCCGGCGGCGGCCTGTATCTCGCGGCGGGGAATGCCACGCTGAACGCCGTTCAATTCCTCGGAAATGTCGCCTCCGGCGGCTTCGGCGGCGGCTTGCAAGGGGGCCGAGACGTCGCGGGCGCGGGGGGCATCGGTGGCGCCGGGGGCGAGGGAGGAGGCGGCAGCAACGGCGGTCTAGGGGGGCGCAGCGCCATCGGCGGTCGCGGCGGGGCAGGGGGGGCCGCCGGGAGGGGTGGCAACGGCGGCGCCTCGGGCATGAATGTGGCCGGCGGGATGGGTGGCGCGGGCCTGGGGGGGGCCATCTATGTGGCCGGAGGTAGCCTGAGCGCGACCACATCGACCATCGAGCATAACATCGCCGAGGGTGGCCGAGGCGGCGCCGGGGGCGGTCGGGCGAGTCGCTACGTCACCCCGCCGATCGGAGGAGAGGGCGGCGCCGGGGGCGGCGGCGGCGATGGCGAACTCGGTGGGACCGGCACGAACGGCGGGGCGGGCGGCTCGGGTGGAGCCGGTGGCGCAGGGGCCGCCGGGGGAGCCGGTGGCGCCGTCGCCGTCGGCGGCGCCGGAGGATCGGGAGGATTGGGAGCCGGCGGCGGGATCGCCGTCTCCAGCGGGACCATCACCTTGACGCTCGACACCCTGAGCGACAACTCGGCCATCGGGGGCGCCGGCGGTCTCGGCGGCTCCGGCCAATCCTCGGCTTTCGGTGGGCCGGGTGGATCCGGCGGCGAGGGCGGTCACGGCGGCCCCGGTGGCGCCGGCGGCCTGAACGGCGGTCCCGGCGGCAACGGCGGCGGCGGCGGTGTCAACGGCAATGCCGGGGCCGATGCCCATGCCGGGGCCGGCGGTCCCGGCGGCGCGGGCGGGAACGCCGACGGTGGCGGCCTCTATGTCATCGGGGGTTCGTTGACCCTCGCCGGCATGACGCAATCCGGTAACACGGAGACTCCCGGCGTCGGCGGGCACGGCGGCCCGGGCGGCCCCACGGTCGGCGGTGTTGTGCACGGCGGCGATGGCGGCGTGGCCGGTAGCGGCGGCGACGGCGGCCCGGCCAACATCGGCGGATACGCCGATCATGGACTCCCCGGCGTGCCCCAGCTCGCGGGCAATTCCGTCGCCGATGGACCCGCCGGTGCCAGCGGTGTCGCCGGACCGGCCGGCAGCACGAACGGCCAGCCGACCTTTTCGAGCGGTGGCAATATCACCCAGCAGACACTCGAACTCGTCGTCACCTCCCCGCCACCGACGATGGTCGCGGTCGGGGCCGATTTCGTCCTGGCCGTCGCGGTGGAGAACAGCCAGGGGGTTGTCAACACCGCCTACAACGGCCCGGTGACCGTCGCTCTTTCCACCAACCCCGGCGGCGCCTCGCTCGGTGGCACGCTCACCGTGAACGCCTCCGGCGGGGTGGCCGCCTTCTCGGCACTGACACTCGACAAGGCAGGCAACGGCTACGCGATCCAGGCGGACAGCGGCGGCGTCACCTCCGCGCCCATGACCATCGACGTCACCGGGCCATCGACGAAGCCGATCCTTTCGCCGACGCCCCCGACTCCGACGCCGACGCAGGTCACGGGCATTGCCAGCCTGGTCGAGTCCAGGAAGGGCGTCACCGGTTTCACCGTCAACTTCAACCAGGCTCTCAACACGGCCTCGGCCGAAAATCTCGGACTTTATCGCGTGCTCGAGGGCACCAAGAAGAAACGAAAGGAGGTCTTCACCAAAGCCCTGAAGATCCGGAGCGTCAGCGACAACGGTTCCAACGACACGGTGACGATCGACCTCGCGAAGCCCTACAAGGGGACGGTCGAGGTGGCCGTCAACGGCGCCATCGAGTCGCTCGACGGCATCTCCACCAATATCGGTTACTCGGCGATCCTCAAGTAGATGACCGGCCGGATCCGTCAGCCGATCCCGTATTCCTTCAGCTTGCGATAGAGGGTCCGCTCGCCGATGCCGAGGAGTCGCGATGCCTCCTCGCGGTTGCCGCTGGTGAGCCGGAGGGTCTCGACGATGTAGTGCCGCTCGATCTCCTCGAGCGACTTGCCGACGAGCATGTCGACGCCCCCTTGGCCGTCCCCCTTGCTGATTGAGGCGACTTGCTGGAGGTCTTCGGTGAGGTCGTCGACATCGATCACGCCGTCGGCGTCCATCACGACCATGCTCTCGAGGACGTTGCGAAGTTCGCGGACGTTCCCCGGCCAGGCGTAGCCCATCAGGACCTTGCGCACGGCCGGCGTCAGCGAGCCGATCGTTTTGCCGTGCGACGCCGAGAACTCCTTGAGGAACGAGTCGATCAGGAGCGGGATGTCGTCGCGGCGCTCGCGCAGCGGCGGGAGCTTCACGCTCAGGACCTTGATCCGGTGGAAGAGGTCCTGGCGAAACTCCCCCTGGGCGATCGCGTCGGCCAGATCGCGGTTGGTGGCCGAGATCAGCCGGACGTTCACCTTGGTCGGGTCGTTGGTCCCGACCCGGACGATCTCGCCGGTCTCGAGCACGCGGAGTAGCTTCACCTGGATCGAGACGGGCATGTCGCCGATCTCGTCGAGGAAGAGCGTGCCGCCGTTTGCGTACTGGAACCGGCCGATCCGGTCGCGGTCGGCGCCGGTGAACGCCCCCTTGACGTGGCCGAACAGCTCGCTCTCCAGCACGTTCTCGCTCAGCTCGGCGCAGTTGAGCGGGACGAACGGCTTGTTCTTGCGCGGGCTGTTGATGTGCAGGGCCTTGGCGACCAGCTCCTTGCCCGTGCCGCTCTCGCCGGTGATCAGCACCGACGCCGAGGTCGGCGCGATCTGCCGGAGTTTGGCGATCACGCTATGCATCGCCGGCGAGCTGCCGACGACGCCTTCGAAGCCGAATTTCTCGTTGAGCTGCCGCTGGAGCTCGAGGTTCGAGCGCTGGAGCCGCTGCGACTGCGACGCCTTGTCGGCCTTGGTCCGCAGCTCGCTGATGTCCAGCGGCTTGGTGAGATACGTCGAGGCGCCGGCCTGCATGGCGCTGACGGCCGCTTTGATCGTGCTGTGGCCGGTCAGGATCACGACCTCGGCGTCGGGCAGCTCACGCTTGGCCTTGGCCAAGACCTCCATCCCGCCGACGCCGTCCATGATCAGGTCGGTGATGACGATGTCGAAGACCTGCTCCTCGATCAGCCGGAGCCCCTCGCTGCCGCTGGTCGCCACGACGCAGTCGTAGCCGACGCGCTCGAGGCTCTCCGCCACCGCGTGCGCATGCGGCTCATCGTCGTCGACCACCAGGACGCGGATCTGCTGGTCCATCGGCCCTTTCTCGCGAGCGATGAGGCAAGAAGGTCGGAGAGAAATTCAACCACGCATCCGAAGGTTAATCGCGTGACCACGCACTCACGTGGGTGGTCACAGGCTGCGATTTGGCCCTGTCTGGTAAGAGTCGATGATTCATTCTCGCAGTCCGGACGGGGCCAAGCAATCGAACCTCAGCCGGCGGGGAGGCGGATGGTGAATTGCGAGCCCTTTCCGGGCTCGCTCTGTACGTGGATCGTCCCGCCGTGGGCCTCGACGATCTTGCGGGTGGTCGGCAGCCCCAGGCCGCTGCCGGCCGCGCGGGTGGAGAAGAACGCCTCGAAGATCCGGCGCGGACCTCCTCGGTCATCCCGACTCCCGTATCGGTCACATCCAGGACGATCCATCGCCCCTCGCGGCGGGTCTTGAGGATCAACTCGCCGCCGGAGGGCATGGCATGGTCGGCGTTGAGCACCAGGTTCAGCAGGGCCTGCTTGAACAGGTCCACGTCGAGTTCGATCGTGGGCAGGTCGGACGCGAGCTGAGTCCGCATCACGATCGACTTCGATGCGGCATTATGCTCGTAGAAGTCGCAGATCTCGCCGACGACCTCGTTAAGGTCCACGGCCTCGAGCTTCAGATCCTGGACGCACGCGAAGCGGAGGAAGTTCTCCAGGATGCCATGGAGCCGATGCACTTCGTGGCGGAGCCGCTGGACCCGCTCGAAAACGCGACGATCCCTCGGGGTCTCGGAATCCTGGAAATCCTCGGCCATCAGGTCGAGATTCATCTGGACCGTGGAGAGCGGGTTGCGGATCTCGTGGGCCAGGCCGCCGGCGAGCAGCGAGATCTCGGCATACTGGGCCCGGAGCCGACGCGTGATCTCTGCCTCTTCGCCGGCCTCGACCGTCGCGAGGGGGGATTCGACTTCGCCCGGCCGATCGTTCGTCGATGGGCACGGGGCGGATCCCCCGGCGCGGCGGTCCCGTCGGCCTCGGGTGCGGATGCAGTCCTCGGGGCCTGGATCGGGACTTCCGTAACGGTGCTCGACAGCAGGTTCGCCATTGGGAGATCTCGCCGGGAGCCGAACTTCGGACGAGACGGGGCCGATCGGTGTCTCCGAGCCGACGCGAAGGCTGGCAGACATCGGCCCGATCGTCCGACGGACAGGTCAGGGTCGCGAGGGGCCGCGCGGCGGGCCACCGCGGTCGCCGCCGCCATAGCCGCCCCGGTCGCGATCGGGAGGGCCGCTCGGCCGCCGAGGAGGCGGCGGACCGCCACCGCCGGGCCCGCGCGGGTCGCCGCCACCGCCGGCGCCGGGGGGCCGGGTGCGGCTCGCCAGCTCGTCGGGCTGGCCGCGCTCGGCCAGGGCGGCCTTCCGCGAGAGCTTCACCCGGTCCTGGTCGTCGATCGCGATCGCCTTGACCAGCATGACATCGCCGACCCGGCAGACGTCGGACACGGTCGAGACATACCCGTCGGACATCTCGCTGATGTGTACCAGGCCGTCCTTGCCGGGCAGGATCTCGACGAACGCGCCGAACTCCTTGATCGACGTCACGCGGCCCTCGTAGATCCGGCCGAGTTGCACGCCCTCGGTCATCGCCACGATCTTGTCGCGAGCGGCCTCGGCGCCGGCGGCCTCGAGGCTGGAGAGCGTCACGACGCCGTCGTCATCGATGTCGATCTTGGCCCCGGTTTCCTCCTGGAGCCGGCGGATCGTCTTGCCGCCGGGGCCGATGATCAGGCCGATCTTCTCGGGGTTGATCTGGATCTGGATCAGCCGTGGGGCGTTGGGCGAGATCTCCTCGCGCGGCCGCTTGATCGAGCGGAGCATGGCGCGGAGGATCTCGAGCCGGGCCTCGCGGGCCTGGAGGAGCGTCTCGCGGATGATCGGCTCGGTGATCCCCTGGTTCTTCAGGTCGAGCTGGATGCCAGTGACGCCGCGCTGGGTGCCGGCGACCTTGAAGTCCATGTCGCCGAAGTGGTCCTCGTCGCCGATGATGTCGGTCAGGAGGATGTGCCGGCCGGCCTCCTCATCCTGGACCAGTCCGATCGAGATCCCGCCGACCGGGTCGCTGATCGGCACGCCGGCATCCATCAGGCTGAGCGTGGCGCCGCAGACCGAGGCCATCGAGCTCGAGCCGTTGGACTCGAGGATGTCCGAGACGACGCGGATCGTATAAGGGAACCGGGCGGGCGGGGGCAGGATCGGGGCGACCGATCGCTCGGCCAGCGCGCCGTGGCCGATCTCGCGACGACCGGGGCCGCGGATCGGCCGCACCTCGCCGACGGCGAAGTGCGGCATGTTGTAGTCGAGCATGAACTTCTTCTTGTACTCGTCCATGATCCCGTCGATCCGCTGCTCGTCGGCGGTGGTGCCCAGCACGGTGGTGACCAGCGCCTGGGTCTCGCCGCGCTGGAACAGCGCCGAGCCGTGGGCGCGGGGCAGCAGGCCGACCTCGCACTTGATCGATCGCAGGTCCTTGGGCCCGCGACCGTCGGGCCGCGTGCCGTCGAGGATCAGCTCGCGGACGATGCGCTCCTCGACCGCACTGAAGGCCGACTTGATCCGCGCGGCGGTGACCGGGGTGTCGGCCGGCACCGGGCTCGGTGCGGCCTCGCCGCCGTCGTGCTCGCCGGCCTTGGACTCGGCACCGGGGGCGACCGTGGGGGCGCCGGGGACGTGCTCGCGGTCGGCACCAGCTCCTTGATGACCGTTTCCAGCAGCGCCTTGGTGGCGCCATTCCGCTCGGCCTTCATCACGATCTGCTTGATCTGACGGAATGGCTCGCCGTAGCGGGCATAGATCGCCTGACGGAGCGGGTCGGGCTGGGCCGCGGGGATCTCGACCGGGGGTAGCTCCAGGGCCGCGACCAGCTCCTTCTGGAGGGCGATGACTTCCTGATTCAACTGGTGGGCCGCCATGATGGCGTCGCCCATCTCGTCCTCGGGCAGCTCCTCGCCGAAGCCTTCGATCATCACGACGGTCTTTTCCGTGCTGGCGACGATCAGGTCGAGGTCGCTGTTCTCCAGCTCCTCGGCGGTCGGGAAGGCGACGAGCTGGCCCTCGACGCGGCCGACCCGGATGGCGCCGATGGGGCCGTTGAACGGCACCCGCGCCAGCACCAGGGCAGCCGAGGCGCCGATGATCGAGAGCACATCGGCGTCATTGGAGCGGTCGGCGGAGATCGGACCCGCCTGGATCTGGACCTCGTCGCGATACGTGTCGGGGAACAGCGGCCGGATCGGCCGGTCGATCAGCCGCGAGGTGAGGATCTCCTTGGTAGTCGGCCGGCCCTCGCGCTTGATGAAGCCGCCGGGGAACTTGCCCGCGGCATAAGTCTTCTCGCGGTAATCGACGGTCAACGGGAAGAAGTCGAGGCCCTCCCGGCCGGGTGCGGCGACGACAGCGACGAGACTCATGGTATCGCCGATGCGGACGACCACCGAACCGTGGGCCTGCTTGGCAAGATGACCGGTCTCGATGCTGATGTTCTTGCCGCCGATGGTTTTTTCGACAAGCTTGCGGGATATCAAGGTGCTGGACATGGACCCTACCTGGGGGAAATGGTGCTCGACGAGCACCCGCCCGACGAGGCCGTGGGGGTGGAATTGGAGGATTGTGGGAACGACGAGGTCCGATCGGATCGGACCGGCCGACTTCCCGAACGTCGATCCTTGAGCTGCGTTGCCGCCGGTCGCTCATCGGACTTCATCCTGCGACCGCCGGATCCGATCGATTGTGATCGATCGGATCGCGGATTCGCGACCGGGAGAAGCCACTCCGGCGAACGGGTACGAGCCGGACCGCGGATTTCACGAACGAGTCGAGTCAGGGAGACTCTCGGCGGGAAACCCGGAACCTCGAAGCCTGCGGCTTCTTGGGCCATGCGGACCCGGGTCCGGGGTCGACCGGGAGGAAGCGACAGCACGACAGGAGATGGCCGCTGGCCGACACCCGCCGCCCGGCTGTCACTTGCGGATTCCCAGCCGGCTGATCACTTCAAGGTACTTCTTCCGGTCGTGGAGCCGCAGATACTTCAGCAAGCTCGATCTCTTGGAGACCATCATCAACAGCCCGCGGCGGCTCGCATGATCCTTGGCGTGCGTCTTGAAGTGACCGGTCAGGTGGTTGATCCGGGCCGTCAGCAAGGCGACTTGCACTTCGGGCGACCCCGTATCCTGTTCACCCCGACCAAAGGTGCCGATGATCTCCGACTTTTTCTCCTTCGTGATCGCCATCTCACGCCCCAATGCCACCGGCCCTCTCGTCGAGGCCGAATTGATGAAACATCACTTCCACTTTAAGGGGTTCAGCATAGGCGAAGACGCCCGCGATTGCAATCCCCTTACACCCCGACGAAAATAGTGCCTCGCCCTGACTGGCTCCGAAGCTCTTGGGGCCGTCCTGCTCTTCTCAATCTTCGCGCTTCTGAAAGAGAGTTGACCGCCACCAATTTCCACCATTGCAAGAGAAGGGTTTGCGGCCGATGTTCATGTCTCATGAATTATTCGATGGGACAGGAACGTTGGTAAATCGGATGGCAGTCTCCCCGAAGCCAGTTCCTCAGAACATCCAGTTCGGAATTAAGGCCAGTAGCCGTTCGCGCGATCTCATAGACCATGCGATAGCCCATCCTCAGAAGCACGATCCCGAGCACGATGGAGAAGTCGTCTCTTTCCAGATCGCTCAGTGCGGTTCCGTCCACGATACCTCCTTCGTAAACACCGAATCCCGGCTTGACGACACATCGATGCAAGTCGTTGAAAGGCCAGGCAATCCGATAGTGCAAGGAGTTTCTTTGAGTTGCAAAATCGCTGATGTCTAGTTCAATGAGCGCCGTGGCGTTTTCCTTGGTGAGAACGGTCTCCAAGCCCTTGGTGACTCGAATCATACGCTGAAAAATTGCCCACATTTGGCGGTGCTCGAATCGCTTGCCGTTCTGCAGAAGTACGTTATATGTGGAACCCGTACCGCCCTTACGTCTTCTTTGCGGCGGCCTCCAAATGTCGATGAGAATCGAATTGTTCTGAACCTCCGCGACGGCGACACCCAGGATATGAGTGATCGACTTCATCGAGAAGAAAGCTGATTGGTATGCGTTCGACAAGGCCCAAGACCTGAGCCCCTTCGCCACATCGACCTGCGCACAGCCCAAGACATTCGCCGCCTTGTGCAAGAGGAAAAGTCCCTCGATCAATACGCCTTCCCTCAGACCGACGATTTCCTCCATCACCTCTTTGGGTTGCTGCCCGACATCGACCACTTGAGATCGAAGAGTCGGCAGATCGGCCAATGGTGAATCGGGCACCCTGCCCGGCGGGTCGATGGTTGGGATGTATCCAAGCCATGCATTCTTGATGTCTCGCCATTCGCGAGCCATAAGATTGGACGCTTTCCTCTCCCACCACGGTGTTTCCGCCAAGGTAGATCACTCCACACGCAACTGAGCTTGTTTGGTGTCAGCGATCACTGCCTGAAGTTCCGTTGTCAGATCCGCGCCAGCCAACGACTCCGCGGCGTTGCCGGACCCTCGCTCATGCCAATCGGAAAAGTTGAAGTGCTCGACGCGCTTGAAGACATCGATCGCATCATGGAGCCTGAAACCATTATGTAATTGCATGGACAGATCGAGGAAGTATGGAAGTACGTTCATGAGGGCGCCGAAGCCGAGCGTCTTGAAGAAGATCGTGTCCGAGCGGTTGTACTCGCGTGGGAATACGGTCGCCAACGCTCGATAATAGTTGTTCAGGACGCCCTTTCGGATTTCGGGAGAGTAGATCGAGAGGCGTCCCGAACCGAGCCTTATCAATGGGGCAATCTTCCTGACCCAGTTAGTCAGCGACAACTCGCCCTTCTTCGGTGAGATGGTCGTCACGATGCGCGGTAGAACGGCGAGGTCTCGTCGATCTTGAGCTCCGTGGCCATGTCGGCGGCGCGTTCTTTGGCCAGTTCTGCCTCGCTCCTAGATCCCGGAAGATGTTTCAGCAGCTCATAGTAGAGAGAACTTGGCACACCTTTTTGCTCGCGATTGATCGTAACGAAGCAGTTGATCTGCTCGTCGATATTCAGATTCATGATCCCGACAACCGGGATTTCTAACTCCCTGGCCGCCCGATGCGCACCCCCAAGTCGATGTTGGCCGTCGATGACCCACCCCGCGTCTGGTCGATTGGGTATGCGGAGGATGTGACCTTCCGATAGCAGGTCCGCATGGTCGAAAGATATCAATATGCTACTAGGCATGATGTTGCCTTTGTCGATGAAGCGGGCGATGGCATCAGCCCGCGCGGCGAAAGTGCCCTCTGATATCCTTCATCTTTGTCATCTTCTCGCTTGTTGATCTGAACTAAATCCCACAGGCGCTTGGCGTTAATGACAAAGATCACGACCGTCTCTGACGCCTGTAAGAACGAGATACACGGAACATCGAAATGGGGCACAGTCGGGCGAGGGAGAGTCGTGAAAATCGCGGGTCCAGTCGCCCTGTCGATCGTCTTTTTCTTAGCCATTGAGGTCAGCTCCTTTCTTGCGACGACCAGGAGTAATTGCCGGTTATGAGGATACCAAGGACATCGACTAGACGGAAGGAAGACATTTGTAAGGATCAGTTCAACGCTGGCAATCTCCTTCGAGACCGGATTAATTCGGCCTCCGCAGTTGACTCGGAGGGCATCAGCTTGAACAGCAGGTGCCGGTGAGGCGAAGATCGAGAGTATTTGCGTCTTCGGGTTCGCCTGGAAATCAATCGGTGCGCAACCGTTGGCAACCTCATTATGCCGTTCGGGTATCACCCGGCGCAACCCCAAGCAGAGACAGAGAATGGGGGATCTGGTGCGGAGGAACACCATGGGAACAAGAGAGCCGAAGAAAACCAGGGCCGAGGCTCAGATCGCCGTCGCGGAGAGTAGCGGGAACGTCTTTGCGGACCTGGGCTTCGAGCACCCCGAGGAGATGCTCGCCAAGGCGCAACTCGTGCAGCGGATCTGTGACATCATCGCCGATCGAAAGCTGACTCAGGCGAAGGCCGCGAGTCTCCTGGGCATCGACCAACCCAAGATCTCTGCCCTCATGCGAGGGAAGCTCGACGGCTTCTCGATCGACCGGTTGTTTCGGTTCCTGAATGCCCTCGATCGGGACATCGAAATCGTCATCCGGCCTGCCAGGCGCGTCGGAGATGCCGACACTCGGGTCATTTCCCCGTGAACCGTGCGTTTCCACCGGGACGACCCGGGAGCGTCGGCCCCCGGGATCTCCCGGCCCTGCACCCGTGATGACCACGCCCGAAGTTGGTCCCGATCAAGCCGGATCCGCATGCACGCCGAGGGGGCCTCGGTGGAGTCGGTCCAGCTTGCGACTGACACGGACCTGATCCAGGACCAGGGCCCGGCCTCCGTGCGGCCGCGTCGCGGAGGCGTCCATCCCGTCGACCAGCCCGGTGAGACCGCCGATCTTGATCCGGACCGCTTGCTCCCGAGCGGCAAGATCCTTGCCATGGCCCTGCCGGTCGCCGGTCGTCCCAGTCGCGCTGGCGCCGACATCGCCCGCGGCGCCGGCCAGGCGTGCATTATTGATCGTGCCGCCGCCGCCGTCGGGCTGCTGGGTCACCACCGTATCCGGCGGCGCGACCGGAGACTGCGACTGCGAGCCGAAGTTGACCAGCAAGCCGTAGGCGCCGACGGTCCCGACCGTCCCCGAGCCCGCCGTCAGGACCTTGAAGTAGTACTTCTGGCCGCTCGTTACGCTGAGCGTCGCGGAGATGGTCACACCGGCCGTGGACGTCGAGGAGGCGCTGGTGATCAGGCTGTACGAGGAGTTGTAGATCATCAGCTCGGGTGCCAGCGAGCTCAGGTTGGCCGTCTGCACCGAGATCTTCATCTGGCCGGTCGTCGAGGAGGGGACCGTGACGCCATACCACTCATCATCGTTGGGCGTGGTATTATCCAGGCCCGAGAGCGAGATCTGGCCCTGGCCATTGATGTAAGACGTGATATTGGTGGCGTTCAAGAACGAGCTGTTCCGAGTGCCTCCGGTGTTGAACCGGTCGTACTGGTGCGCCCGTAGATCGAATCGATGCCGGAGATGTCGTCGCTGGTGAGCACCTGTTTGGTCCCGTCGTAGGTGCCGTACATCACCGCCGATGAGACGGTCGACTCGCCCAGCCCCAGCGCGTGGCCGAACTCGTGCGCCGCCACGGTCATGATGTCGTACGTGGAATTGATCGCCCAGGGCTCCGAGGAGTTGAACAGGATGTCGCCGGCATCGGTGCCGCCATTGGCCGGCGGCGGCAGGAAGGTCTCGGCGAGGATGCCGGGTCCCAGCGGGACGGCGCCGATCCGGATGTCGCCGAACCGCGGGTCGTCTTGCTGGTCCCCATTGGTGCCGACCGCCTCGCCGCCGTCGGGCACGAGTGCGAGGTTGACGTTGGCGGCCTCCTCCCACAAGGACGCGGCGTTCTCGAACTGGGCCTCCCAGGTCGCCGTGGGGGTCACCGCGTTGAGTGTCGCGAACAGCGAGCTCGCCACGCCCCCCACGCTGGTGCCGTCGGGCATGAAGCTGTAGGTGATCCGGCTGTCATACGTCCACATGTCGCCCAGCGTGGAGTAGAGCAGCATCCGGCCTTCTAATGCCTCCAGGTCCGGACGATTCGAGCGGCGGGCGGTCCCCAGGGACCACGATCGGGCGGCCGTGCGGCGATCTCTGCGCATAGTTTGGCTCCGTTGAATCTCGTGGTGGATTTCGACACATTCTGGAGCAACGCGGCGAGCGTCGGAGCACAACCGCTCGAAGATGAGGTCGCGGGCGCTCCGAAAAGGGTTTCCGATCTGACCGACGCAATCGCTTCGAGGAGGGCGGGAGGCCGCGCGCGCACCCTCTTCGCGCCGCCTTCGTCAGGAACTCGAAGGCGGTGACAGGAGGATTTCAGGACCCGATGCGCACGATCGACCCCTCGACCTGAGTCACTCGGACTCAATCGTGAGAATTCGGATCAAAACGCAACTGCGGAATGAAGACGGAGGACTCCAAGGGTTTTCCTTGTCGGAATGCTTCCTTGCAGAGTTAGCTTAGGATAACTCAGTCGAGACGAATGTCAACTAGCCATTTTTAAACGTGGTTTTTTCGAGATCGGCGTTTATTTCATGCATCATTGGGATCTCCAAAGGCTGGGACGAGAGGGTTTAATCAAGTCCGAGGACGGCGGCGATTCCCTATCGGCGTAGTTGAAACCGACCGATGTCGGGACGTTCCTCGGCGGGTTGCACCCACCGCGCGAATTCCTCGGACGATCTCCGAAGATTCGAAACTTTCGGCGGATTTCCGGGTTACACCACTGGCAAGAGATTCCGATTCTGACGTGTCTGTCCGAAATCCTGCATGGAGCCCTCCGATGAAACGCGTGATCGGCATCCTGTCATTCGCATGGTTGCTGGTGGCGGGCGAGATCAGGGCCGAGGTGCCGACATTCAACAAGGAGATCGCGCCGATCCTCTGGAAGAACTGCGCGAGCTGCCATCGGCCCGGCGAGATCGGCCCGTTCTCGCTCCTGACGTATCGCGATGCCGCGAAGCGTGCGAGCTTCCTCGGCGAGATCACGACCAGCCGCCGGATGCCCCCCTGGAAGGCCGAGCCGGGCTTCGGCTCGTTCCACGACGAACGGCGCCTGAGCGACGAGGAGATCCGGAAGATCGCCGATTGGGTCGAGGCGGATGCACCCGAGGGGGACGCGAAGGACCTGCCGCCGGCCCCGACGTTCCCCGAGGGCTGGCAGCTCGGCACGCCCGACCTCGTGCTGAAGGCGGGCGAGGCGTTCGCGGTGCCGGCGAGTGGTCGCGACGCCTATCGATGTTTCGTGATCCCGATCCCGATCGATTCGGACCGGACCGTCGCGGCGGTCGAGTTCCGGCCGGGCAACCGCAAGGTCGTCCATCACGCCTTGCTCTACCTCGACAGCACCGGCGCCGCCCGCAGGAAGGACGCCGACGATCCCGGCCCGGGCTACGCCAGCTTCGGCGGACCGGGCGTCATCCCGACCGGCGGACTCGGCGGATGGGCGCCCGGGGCCATGCCGAGGTTGTTGCCTGACGGGGTCGGCAAGTTGCTCCGCAAGGGGAGCGACCTGGTCCTCCAGATCCATTACCACCCCGACGGGAAGCCCGAGACGGACGAGTCGGTCGTCGGCATCTACTTCACCCGGACGCCCGCCCGCAAGATCGCCGGGGGGATCGCCGTCCGGACCCGGAGCCTCGACATCCCGGCCGGAGAAAAGCGCTATCACGTCACCGCGCAGAGCGACCCGCTGCCGGCGGACGTCCAGGCGATCGGCATCGCGCCGCATATGCATTACATCGGCAAGGAGATGAAGGTCGTCGCCGAGTCGCCCGACGGCACGACGATCCCGCTGATCTGGATCAAGGACTGGGATTTCAACTGGCAAGGGCAGTACCAGTACCGTTCGCCGGTCAAGCTGGCCAAGGGTTCGGTGATCAAGCTCGACGCCTATTACGACAACTCCGCCGACAACCCCCGCAACCCGAGCCGGCCGCCGAGGCGCGTGCGATGGGGCGAGCAGACGACCGACGAGATGTGCCTGCTGGGCGTCCAGGTGGTCACCGAGACGATGTCCGACCTCCGAAAGGTCGTCGCGATGCGCGGCAACCGGCTCGGGGCGGCCCTCCTGGGAGGAGTGACCGTGGGCGACTCCCGGGGGCCCGGCGATCCGCTCCGACGCCTCACGGGAGGCGTCGCCATCCCCGAGCGATTCCGCGACGCGCTGGGTCGTTTCGACCGGAACAAGGATGGTACGCTGTCTCGCGAGGAGATCGACGGCATGCCGGAGGCGGTCCGGGGGCGGGTCCAGTAGGCTATCCGACGTCGGGTCGGGGGCAACGCGGAGAAGTCCGAGTAGGGTGGGTGAAACCCGCCGGTGAACGCCTTGATTCCGATGAGCCTCGTTCATCCGCAAATGGTTAATATCGGCGGGATTCACCCACCTTACAAGAGTGCAGCACCGAGGGAGTATTTTTCATGCGTCCGAGGATCGCGGCGTTGTGCCTCCTGATCCCCGCGGCCGGGATCCTCGAGGCCGGTGCGAGACCGGAGGCCGGTTCGCTCCCCCCCGGCCGGCAATACCGGTTGTCGATCGAGGGGGACAACACCGTCACCTTCCTGCCCCAGGTCGGACTGGACCCGCTCCGGATCGACTACCTGGCCCGCGTCGAGTACCTCGTCAACGCCCGGAGTCGGGTCGGCGAGGCGGAGGGCGAGGGCGACGTCAAGAAGAAGGCCGGCCGGAAGGGAGTGGGCGCGGTCGATAAGGGCAGGAAGAAAGGCGGCGACAACGCCACTTCGAGAGCCGCCTCGGCCGTGGACGTCGCGATCCACGCGTCGGAGATGACCTTCCGGCAGGCCGGTCAGGTGATGGTGGAATCGCGGATCAACCGGTCGCGATTCCAGGGCCGGATCCGGCCGGACGCCCCGATCGTGAACGTCTCCTATCGAGACGCGCCGCCCGCCTTGCAGGAGCTGCTCAGGACGTTCGACACGACCGCGGCGTCCGTCTTGCTCGACGACCGCTCGCATGTGCTCGCGCGGCGGATCCGGTCCGAGGGGCCGCTCCACGCGGTCATCGAGACGCTCCTCTCGATCCATACGCCCATCCCCAGCGACGTCGGGGCGTGGGAGGCCCCCACTCAGCTCGCGATGGGACACGGCCAGACGGCCAGGGGCATCCTTCGGTTCGAAAAGTCGAAGGACCGCACCGCCGATGGCGGAGGGCTGATCCAGGTCAAGGTCTCGGGCGTGCTCAAGGCCGAGGGGTCCGTCGTCGGGAATTTCATCAAGGACGGCACCTATACCGTGACCGGCGAACAAAGCTACGATCCGCGCTCGCGGCAATGGAAATCGGCCCGATGGTCGGTGGTCGTCGCCAGCGAGCTGGCCAACGCGGCCGGCATCACGCTGGCCCACGCCCGGGGGAACATGCTCGTCCAGACCAGGTCGCTCGACGACCCGACGCCCGACGCGAAGGCCGATCAGCCGTGACTCCGATGCGATAGACGCGGACGGATCGTTTGAAGCTGGCCGGCCGGTTCAGTACGGCACGCCCGCCGCCCGTGCGGCTTTCAAGGCATTCGCGTACCACTCCAGCTCGGCCAGGAATCGCTCGGCCCGCTTGGGGTACTCCGGATCATGCGGGCGGCCGTCGTCATCGAAGGCGTCCTGCACGCGAGGCACGGGCAGGATCGAGGGGATGCTCGGCGTCCCGAGCTCGCCCAGCATCGCCCGCAATTGCATCGCGGCCCGCACGCCGCCGAACGCGCCGGCGGAGTAGCACACGATCGCCGAGGGCCGCCAGAAATACTCTTCCAGGAAGTGGTCGAGCAGGTTCGACAGCGCCGGCGGGATGCTGTGGTTGTATTCGCCCGACACGATGATGAACGCGTCGGCGGCCTTGATCTGTCCCGCCAGTCGCGCGAGGACCTCGGGGGCCTGGCCCGGCTCGTATTCTTTGTACATCTTCTCGAGCAGCGGAAGCCGATCCTCGGCGGGATCGACGAGGGACGCATGATGGCCCCGCCCGCGACAGGCCTCGAGGATGAAGCGAGCGGCCTTGATCCCTTGACGATTGGGTCGGACCGATCCGTAGATGACCAGTATGTCGAGCGGCATCGCATGCTCCGCAGCCGAGAGGGTGGGCCCGCGATCGCCGATCGATCGCGGCAGATACGACCAGGCCCAGGTTATCCTAGTCCTCTCGGACATCGATCGCCACCCACTTGCACGACTGGGAGTCGATCCCGCCGGCGCGCGGAGTGATTCCGATATCATCCTGTCGCGAATCGGGCGGCGGCTCGGAGTCGGCCGTTCAAGCCGCGGCTCAAAGTTGCGACAATACCGGCCAGGTCGCCCGGCAATATCGCTCCTATTCCATTAGGGTCCGAGGCCGGGATCACCGGAGGGCGGTGTCCTCGTCGGACCCGGGACGCTGATCGCGGGAGGGGCCATGTCATCGAAATTGATGCGCCTCGGGGCACTCGTCGGCTCCGCGGCCCTCCTGGCCGGCGCGATCGCCTGGGCCCAGGACCGGAACGTCGGCCAGGCGTCGGGCCGGGCGAGGGCCGAGGTCTTCGTCTTCAACCCCGTCGAGGGCCGGATCACGGTCCGTTCCTGCGAGTCCGATGGCACGCGGGTCGAGAAGGGGGCGGAGGTTTGCAGTCTCGACACGATTGCATTGCAGGAGCGGCTGGGCAGCCAGCGGATCACCGTCGCGAGTGCCGAGGCCGAACTCCGGGCCGCCACGCTCGCCCATGAGCTGGCCGAGCTCGCCGTCGCCGAGTACCGGCAAGGGACTTACGTCCAGGAGCTGGCCACGGCCGAGGGCGATATCAAGCTGGCCGAGACCGGTCTGCTCCACGCCGAGGACACCCTCGAATGGTCCCGGCGGATGTACGACAAGGGTTATCAGTCGATGGCCGCGAAGGTGGCGGATGAGCTGGCGTTCAAGAAGGCCCAGTTTGCGCTCGAGCAGGCACAGAGCAAGCGGAAAGTTCTGGTCAACTTCGGCAAGAACCGGACGATCAAGGAGCTGACCGTCGCTGTCGAGACCGCCAAGGCACGCGAGCTGGCCAGGCAGGCGACGCTCGAGCGGGAGCGGGCCGTGCTCGGACGCCTGGATCGCGAGATGCCGCGCTGCAAGGTCGCGTCCCCCGTCGGCGGCCGGGTCCGCTATCTGGCACCGATGGGGGCCGGAGCGGTCCTCCAGGACGGGCAAGCGATCTTCCGCATCGAGCCCGGCGACGCACGCGCGGCGCCGGCGAAGTGATCTCAACGCGCGGGGCGATCGCGACGTGCGGCCTTCGGCAACAGGATTCTCCCCTTCGGACATCGGAGGCATTCTCATGCGGATTATCTCGAGTAGCCTGCTGGCCTGTGGCCTGTGCGCCGTCGCTACGGCCGCGATTTTCGCCCAGCCCCCATCGGTCCAACCTCCCCGACCGGCGAACCTGGACCCAGCAGTCGCCGCCGAGCCCCTGCGACCCGACGGTCCCGACCCGCGGATGAAACCGAGCGAAGCAGCTTCGATCGACGACTTCATCTTGGTGCCGGTTCCTGTGATATCCGACCAGGAGGTCGCCGGCCTGGCGCCGGGCAGCCGAATGGAGCTGTTGACCTGGGAACGCGTCTACGCCCTGGCCCTGGTGCGCGTCCGCGACGTCCGCGGAGGGTTCGTCGAGGCGATCGACCCGAAGGCCCTCGACGAACGGGCCGCTCGCCTGGGGGTCGCCGACTTCGATCGGTTCCGCAAGGACTTCCTGGCCGCCGGTGCCGTGGCGTCGTTCCGCGACCCGAGCGGGGACTACCTCGACCTCCTGCGCCGGCTCCAGAAAATCGAAAATGCGGGGCGGAACATCGATCACCAGGAGGGCCTGGCGAAACTCGTCGCGGAGCTGATCCAGGGGCCGTCCGCCGGCCTGAGCCAGCTCGACGTTCACCTGGTCTCGGCATCGCTGCAACGAGAGCGTCAGCGGTTGGCGGACGAACTCGGGCGACTTCCGAGACCGGCTCGATGAGTTCAAGGTCGCGCTGGGCCTCGCGCCTCGCGCCCGGTTATCCCGGACCGCAAGGGCCTCGCGGCGTTCCGCACCGCGATCAAAGCGGTCGAGGACTGGCAAAAGCAGCCCGATCGGAACCTCAACCAGCTACGCAAGCTCTCGCATCAGTTTCCCGTTCTCGGTACGGTCGCGATCGACGGCCATACCATCCTCGGCGCGGACGTGGAAAACACACCGCCGGGCGAGGACGTGCTCGCGAACGAGGTGCGACTCGCGATCAAGAACCGGGGCGGCCCGGAGAAGGGCCAGGATCCCCGAGATGCCGACGCCCAGCTCGAGCTGCGCGTCCGACGTCGCATCCGACACCTGTTCGAGACGCGTCAGGCTTACGCGGGGGCGAAACGGAGTTACGAGCTGGCCAGGCGCCTTGCGGACCAATCGTTCGAACGACTGCTCTCTCCGTCAACGGCGGTCGTCTCCGGACGATCGCAGTTACTCGCCGGCGTCGTGGAAAGCGACACCCAAATCCGGGAGACCGAGGACCGGCTGGTGACCCTCTGGACCTCATTCCGCGCCGATCGTTCGGCCCTCTACCATGAGCTCGGCGTCTTGCCCTGCTCGGATTGGGCGTCGTTCTACAAGGACCTTGCGGCCGAGGGATTCGCGGGTCCGTGAACCATCGCCGTCCTTCGAACGCGGCGGAGACGGCCCAGTCTCCGCCGTTCTCCCGGCCTCTTCGCTCGGATTTCGCCGTCGCGGAAAAATCCGCGCGTGGTCGCGTGAAAGCAAGTTGTCGCGAAAGCCCGCCGCCTGCTAAAATCCTCGGACTTCGGATGAATGCGCGGAGGGAGACCGGCCGGGATGCATTTCTCCCCATCGGGAAGTTGATAGCGCCGAGTCCGACGCCGCGATCCGCGTGGATACAGGCACGAGGTTCAGATACGACGCGATCTGGTTCCGGCGTCACAAGGAAGGACCGACACGGTGCACGTAGACCCTTTCACGGTGAAGCGTTATCCGCGCTGGCATCCATTGAGGGTGGCCTATAAATCGCTGGACCTGACGAGCGAATGGGAAGCCCGGCGGCGCTTCCACGACTCGGCGCTCCCCGAGATCCTCTGGGAGGACCTGCCCGGCCTGCCCGAGGTCGAACTGGTCATCGATGGCGGTCACTCCGCTCCAGAATAACCTCGCCCTGTTCGTCGCGCGTTGAGGTCATCCGCTCGGGGAAATCTCGCGGGCGACACGGAGGCCATGTCATGCGAAAATCGCTGTTCTTCACGGCCGTCGTCCTCCTATCCTGGAAGGCGCTCCATGGCGACGGCCCGGCCTCCGCGCCCGCGGAGGCGCGGATCTATGTCGCGACCCACGTCGACGTGATCCCGCCCCATGCCGCGGCGGGCAAGGAGCTACTCAAGACGTTCGCGGTCGACACTCGCAAGGACGCCGGCGCCGTGCGCGTCGAGGTCCTCCAGGATCTCTCGCGGTCGAATCATTTCACGGTCGTCACGGTCTGGGAGGACCGCAAGTCGTTCGACGACCACCTGGCCGCCGCCCACACCAGGGAATTCCGCACGAAGTTGCAGCCGATGCTCGGCAGCCCGTTCGATGAGCGGCTACATCGGCTGATCCCGTAACGGGCGGATCGCCCCGACCCCAACGACTCGGCGAAGGTCCGATGGTATCCCCCACGCTCACGCGTCGGGGTTGGTTCCTGGTCTGCGCAATCCGAGCGTGGAGCGATCCGGGCATACTCCTCTTCGCTCATGGGCCGAGATTTGGTAACTCCCTCAGATGCAGGGTGGGTGTGACCCACCGCAAACCAAGCCCGGATGGTGGGTTGAATCCACTCTACGAGAATTCAAGCAAAGGGTCTTTACCAATCTCGGCCCCTGAGCCGCATCTTGAGTGAACGCTGGCGATCGTGAACAATAGGTAGAGCCGACCCGCATGGATGCACCGGACCACCCGCCCCGAGGTGCTCAGGGATGCCGCCCGCCCGAGAGCGAACCAGCCAACCGACGACCGTCGAACCGAAAAGACACCGTTGCGAGAACCCACGATGAATCGCATTTCAAACCGCGGACCCGAGTCCGAGCGGAATTCGCCGCGGATCCCGTTCCGTACTCATCTCGTGGGAGTGCTGGTCGGTCTCGTGCTCGTGATCGGCCGGAACGAGACCCCGGCATCGGCCACCGAGCCGGACGCCTCATCGAAGCGCAAAGTCGACTTCAACCGCGAGGTCCGGCCGATCCTGGCGAAGAACTGCTTCGCCTGCCATGGCCAGGACGAGGCGAAGCGCGCCAAAGGGTTGAGACTGGATGTGCGCGAGGCGGCCATCAAGCTGCTCAAGAGCGGCGAGACGGCGATCGTGCCCGGCGATGCCGAGTCCAGCGCGTTGATCTTCCGCATCACCGAGGACGACGAGACGGTCCGTATGCCCCCCGCGAAGTCGGGCAACCGCCTCGCCCCGGCCGAGGTCGAAGTCCTGCGGCTATGGATCATGCAAGGCGCCGACTATGCCCGGCACTGGGCCTGGATCCCTCCAGAGTCCCTGCCCATTCCCGCCGTCCTTGACACGGCCTGGCCCCGCAACGGCATCGATTCCTGGATCCTTGCCCGGCTGGAGAAAGAAGGATTGAAGCCCTCTCCGGAGGCCGATCGCTACATCCTCCTCCGTCGGGCGAGCCTGGACATCCGCGGGTTGCCGCCGACGCCCCCGGAGGTCGAGCGCTTCATCCACGATCAGTCACCCGACGCCTACGAGCGGGCCGTCGACCGATTCTTCGACGACCCGGCCTACGGCGAGCGTTGGGCGCGGATGTGGCTCGACATGGCCCGATACGCCGACTCGGCCGGCCTCGGCTCCGACCCGCTCCGGCCGAATATCTGGCGATACCGCGACTGGGTCATCGACGCCTTCAATCGCAACCTGCCGTATGATCGGTTCACACTCTTGCAGATCGCGGGCGACCTGCTGCCGAACCCCGGCCTCGACGACCGAATCGCCACCGCCTTCCACCGCAACACGATGACCAATACCGAGGGCGGCACCGACGACGAGGAGTATCGCGTCGCCGCCATCAAGGACCGCGCCGACACCACGGCGCAGGTCTGGATGGGGCTGACGCTGGGCTGCGCCAAGTGTCACTCCCACAAGTTCGATCCGATTACGCATGACGAGTACTATCGTTTCTACGCGTTCTTCAACCAGTCGGCCGACAACGACCAGCCCGACGAGAGCCCGGTCATCCCCGCGCCGACCGCGGAGTACACCGCCAAACTCCGCGCGTTCGAGTCCCAGGTCGCCGCGTTGCGGGCGAAGATCGACCGCACGACCGCGACGGAGTCGAAGCCGATCCGCGATCAGCTCGCCGCGATGGAGAAGTCCCGGCCCAAGGTCCCGACGGTGCCCGTGATGGTCGAGCTGCCGACGGATCGCCGTCGCGTCAGCCGCGTCCTGCGCAAGGGGAACTTCCTCGACCCCGGCGATCCGGTCGAGCCGGGCGTGCCCCGGGCCTTGCATCCGTACCCGACGGGTGCACCGGCGAACCGCCTGGGTCTGGCGCGATGGCTGATCGACCCGAAGAATCCGCTGACGGCGCGCGTGGCGGTCAACCGATACTGGGCCCAGGTCTTCGGCGCCGGGCTCGTCGAGACCGAGGAGGATTTCGGCACCCAGGGCGAGCCACCCAGTCACCCCGAGCTCCTCGACTGGCTGGCCGTCCGCTATCGCGATTCGGGCTGGGATACCAGGGCCCTCATGCGGCTGATCGTCACCTCGGCAACCTACCGGCAGTCGTCGAAGGTCGGGGCGGAGTTGCTCCGGAGAGACCCGCGCAACCGGCTGCTGGCGCAGGCGCCTCGGGTCCGGCTCGAGGCGGAGATGGTCCGCGACCAGGCCCTGGCCCTGAGCGGGCTCTTGAGCCGCAAGGTCGGCGGGCCGAGCGTCTTCCCGCTCCAGCCCGCCGGGCTCTGGCAGGCCGCGTTCAACGGCGAGCGGACCTGGACGACCAGCCAGGGCGAGGACCGGTATCGCCGCGGACTCTATGTGTTCTGGCGGCGCACCGTCCCGTACCCTTCGATGGCCACCTTCGACGCGCCCAGTCGCGAGATCTGCGCGATCAAGCGGGTCCGGACGAATACACCGCTCCAGTCGTTCGTGACGATGAACGACCCGGTCTACGTCGAGGCCGCGCAGGCCCTGGCGCGTCGGATCGTCCGCGAAGGCGGAACGGACGTCGCGGCGCGCGTCCGATACGCCCTGCAACTCTGCCAGTGCCGTCCCCCCCGGCCCGATCAGGTCGGGCCGCTGGTGTCGTTGCATGATTCCGAGCTCGTCCGATATCGCCAGGACCGCGCGGCCGCGGCGGCCCTGGCCACCGACCCGATCGGCCCGCTCCCGCCCGGGATGGATCCCGCCGACCTGGCCGCATGGACGGCCGTCGCCAACGTCCTCCTGAACCTCGACAGCGTCTTGACCAAAGGATGATCGCCGTGGACCAGAACCTCCCCCTGGGATGGCAGCAGGCGCGGGCCCAGACCCGTCGACAGTTCCTCAAGCGGTCGCAGACCGGCCTGGGCGCCATCGCGCTGGCGATGCTCATGGACCGGGGCGGCGAGGCTCGCGGCGACGGCCCGCAACCGGCCTCCGTCGACAACCCCATGGCGACCCGCCCGCCCCACTTCGCACCCAGGGCGAAGCGGGTGATTTATCTGCATATGTCCGGAGGCCCGCCCCAGCAGGACCTCTTCGACGAGAAGCCCGCGCTCGTGAAGCACCACATGCAGCCCTGTCCCGACGAGCTGCTCAAGAACCAGAAGTTCGCCTTCATCAAGGGGCACCCGAAGCTGCTCGGCTCGCCGTACCGCTTCGAGAAGTGCGGGCAGAGCGGCGCCGTGGTCAGCGAGCTCTGGACGCACTTCCGCGGCGCGGTGGACGACGTCGCGATCATCAAATCGATGTGGACCGATCAGTTCAATCACGCCCCGGCGGAGCTGTTCCTCTACACGGGCAACGTCGCGCAACGGCGGGGCCGCGATGGGCTCATGGATCACCTACGGGCTGGGCACGGAGAACCAGGACCTGCCCGGCTTCGTGGTCCTGATCAGCGGCGGGACGGACCCGACCGGCGGCAAGGCCCTCTGGAGCACCGGGTTCTTGCCCAGCGTCTACCAGGGCGTGCAATGCCGGTCCGTCGGCGACCCGATCCTCTACGTCAGCGATCCGAAGGGGATGGATCGGACCGATCGTCGCCGGACGCTCGACGCGCTGCGGCAGCTCAACGAATATGAGCTGTCCGAATTCGGCGACCCCGAGACGCTGACGCGGATTAGCCAGTACGAGCTGGCGTTCCGGATGCAGATGGCTGTCCCCGACGTGATGGATATCCGCCAGGAGCCGGAATCGATCCGAGAGGAGTACGGGGCCAACCCGGGCGCCTCGTCGTTCGCGAATAACTGCCTGCTGGCCCGCCGGCTGGTCGAGCGGGGCGTGCGATATGTCCAGCTCTACGACTGGGGCTGGGACTGCCACGGCACCGGCACCGGCGACGACATCGTCAAGCACCTGCCGGAGAAGTGCAAGGATGTGGATCGTCCGATCGCGGCCCTGCTGGCGGACCTGAAGCGGCGCGGGCTGCTGGAGGAGACGCTGGTGATCTGGGGCGGCGAGTTCGGCCGGACGTCGATGAACGAGGCGCGGGGCGGCTCGAAGTTCCTCGGCCGCGACCACCACCCGCACTGCTTCAGCATCTGGATGGCCGGCGGCGGCATCAAGCCGGGCATCACCGTAGGCGCCACCGACGAGCTGGGCTATTCGATCACCGAGAATCCCGTCAGCGTCCACGACCTCCAGGCCACGATCCTCCACCTGCTGGGCCTCGACGCCTGGAAGCTCACGTATGCCTACCAGGGATTGAATCAGAAGCTGATCGGCCCCGAGGGCGAGGCCAAGATCCGCAAGGAATTGCTGGCGTAGGAGCGGGCAGGGTCTCGTGCCAAGCACCGAGTTACCATTGAGTTCCCATCGACGATGCCGTCTCAACCGCTGCAATTCTGGCTCACAGATCGAAAAAAGGCACTCGACGAGATCGAGGCCGCCCACCGCAGGGTGGGCGGGACGGCTCCGGGGCGCCGTCATGCAACCCAGCAACTCAACTATGCCTACGCGGTCCTCCTGTCGTCGCAATTCCAGGGATTCTGCCGGGAGCTCCACGACGAATGCATGGACCGGCTGCTAGAATGGATCATGCCAGTCGGAGCCCGCGCCGGCTTGCGGATCACTCTGGAAATGGGTCGCAAGCTCGATGCCGGGAATCCCAATCCCGGCAACATCGGCTCGGATTTCGGGCGGTTCGGGCTCAAGTTCTGGGACAGGGTTTACGAGCTCGATGAGCGGAATCGAACCCGGCGGAAATCCCTGCAAGAACTCAATGCGTGGCGGAACGCGATCGCCCATCATGATCCCGAACTACTCGCGACGCGATCGCTTCGTCTCCGACATGTAACCGACTGGCGACGGGTCTGTGAGAATCTGGCTTACAGTTTTGACGAGGTGATGCGCATTCACATCGGGTCGATCACCGGCAGCTCGCCTTGGTGAGCGTGGAGAGGAGACTATTCGATGACGTCCAGGAATGGCAGACTGCGAGCCAAGTATCGCGTCGGGGAACGGGTCCAGTTCCAGTTGGGCGGTGATCAGGTCTGGGGCACGATCACGAGAGTCCCGGCGATCAGCCCACACCATAATCGAAGATGGTATCACCTCAGCTTATCTCAGGATCCGGATGAGCCGTACGACTGGATGGCGGAGGAGTCCGAGATGGAGGCGGACTCGATCTCGCAGGCCCCCCTGACGAAGTCGGAGATCCTCGAATACCTCACGAATAGCGGCCTGGAGGGTATGCTGATCTCGAACCCATGGAGCGAAACGGCGGCCCTGCCGACATGGCTCTGCCGCAGCATGGGTGGAACAGTCACTTATACGTTTGACATGAGTCACGGCCTGATCGGCGGGAAACCGATCCCCCAGTTCACCCTCTATCGGGGCGGCCACAGGATCGATCCCCGGAGGAAGGATGAGGTCGCCGAGTTCCTCCTGTGTTTCGGCTTGACCCCCGAGGAGGCCGAGGACGTGATCAACGCGATCGGGGTCGCGCCGGTGAGGAATCGCGCGCCGCAAGGCGGAAAACGCCTGAACGCCGCCTGGGATCGGCCGTGAGTCTCCTTTCGCCCTCGCCTATCGAACGAGTCATCTCTCATGACGGACGAACTCCTGAACCGGGCCGCGGCGGCGATCGCCGGGGCCGATGCGATCCTGATCGGGGCCGGGGCCGGCATGGGCGTCGATAGCGGCCTGCCCGACTTCCGCGGCCCCCAGGGCTTCTGGCGGGCCTATCCGCCCTACGAGCGGCTCGGGCTCCACTTCGCCGCGATCGCCAACCCGCGATGGTTCGTCGACGACCCGGAGTTGGCCTGGGGTTTCTACGGCCACCGCATGGGCCTCTATCGGCGGACCGAGCCGCACGAGGGGTTCGCGATCCTCCGCCGGTGGGCCGACCGGATGGAACACGGCGGATTCGTGTTCACCTCGAACGTTGACGGCCATTTCCAGCGGGCCGGCTTCGACCCGGGCCGTGTCGTCGAGGTGCACGGGGCCATCGACGGGATGCAATGCCTGTCCCGGTGCGGGATCGGGATCTTCCCGTCCGATCCGTTCGAAGTCGCGATCGACCTCGAGACCATGAGGGCGATCCCTCCGATGCCGGCCTGCCCGGGCTGCTCCGGACCGACCCGGCCGAACATCCTCATGTTCGGCGACCGGGGCTGGGAGCCGTCGCGGACCGAGGCCCAGGAGCGTCGGATGGGCGCCTGGCTGGACGGCCTCGGCTCAGCTCGCGTCGTCATCGTCGAGATGGGCGCCGGCATGGCCATACCGACGATCCGGATCATGAGCGAGGACTTCACCGAGAAGCCCGGGGGTACTCTGATCCGCATCAACCCCCGCGAGCTCGAGATCCCCGCCGGACACATCGCGATCCCGTCCGGCGCCCTGGCCGCCCTCCGCGCCATCGATGAGCGACTGGATCGCAGATGACGCGCGAATCCAGGGATTTTCCAGCTCGATTGCGTGATTACTTCTTGATCCTCGGCCCGTCGAACGGCGACGGGAGCAGGTCGTGGACGGTCTGGATGATGCGATCCTCGATCTCGGGGGCGTAGCGGCTGGGATAGCCGTAATAGATCATCGAGGAATCGGCCTCGTATCCGCCCTCGCTGAGGATCCGCCGCGAGGGGATGTAGGAGGGCACGTCATTGCTGTAGGCGACGATCCAGAGCCGCTCGGCATCGATCTCCCACTTGAGCCGGAGCGCGTAATCCACGACGACCTCGCCGGCGAGGAACACCATGGCCATGTCGTCGCCGAAGCACCAGGTCTGGATGCAGTAGGGTACCTTGGTGGGCAGGGTCTCGCCGCGGTCGAGCCGCTGGATCAATGTCCGGGCGAGGAAGCCTTCGGACCCGCGTCGCTGGGTACGCTCCACGATCGCGGCCCGGTCGGGCAGCGGCTCGAGGGGCAGCTCGATCCGGCGGAATCGGCCCTCGATGCGACCGGACAGCGGCGTCAGGCCGGACCTCGCGGCGATCAGTCGATTCACCTCGGCCGCCGCGGCGGCGCCGTGCTGCTTGGCATCGTCGAGGTTGCGCCGCGGCTCGGGATTGGCGTCGGCGCCGCAACCGATGATCGCCACCGCCACGGCGCCGGGCGACTGCCGTTCGACGTCATCGCAGGCGTATCCGGCCCACTCGGCGCAGATCTTGTTGAACTCGCCCCCCAGCGTCGTGCAATGGCAGGCATAGCCGAACAGGACGGCGCGGACCTTGCCGGCCGGGTCGCTGGCGATCAGGACCGGCAGGCTGGGGTCGACCGGCCCGTTCGGATTGACGCCGAAGCCGACCCACTTTCCGTTCTTGAGCACCCGTCGATTGGCCGTGAAACCGGCCCGGCCCTGGCCCCAGGCCAGGCTCGCCGGCGTGCGATCCTTCAACGCCGACAGCGCGGCGGCCTCGATCGCGTCGGTCAGGGTCTTCGTGTAGCGGTTGACCCGCTCCCTCTGGTCGGGCGGGAGCGCATTGCCAAAGATGAAGTCCAACCCGCTACTTAGGGCCGGGGCGCAGTGCGTATGCGTCGAGCAGATCACGAACCGCTCCCGCTTCAGCCCCACCTTCTTGTTCAGGCGGGCTGCGACCTCCTCCGTGATCTTCGCGCTCACCGCGCAGTTATCGACGGCCACCAATACGTTGGAGTCACCGTCGTCTCCGATCGCCAGCGCCCGGGCCTTGAGCCGGCTGACGACCCCATCCGACTCGGTCTTGCGCGACTCGTAGCCGACCATCCGGATCGGGTAATCGGGGGTGATATCCACCACCGCGACGCCCACTGGCACGGGGGTCGACGAAACCGGTGCCGCCCCGGAAATCGGCGATCCCCAGCAGGTCCAGAACGCCGCCAGCAGTCCGACTCGAAGCGCGATGGGATACCGCATCATCTTGGTCCTTGGAGCGGGTCTCGTAAGGAAATTAGGGTGCTCTGCGAGCACCAGATTCGCCGACACGACCAGGATCGGTGCTCGCAGAGCACCCTACCGGACGCCCGGAGTAAGGCGATTTCACCCGCCACCCGTTTGGTATCGCCAGCTCGTGACGTCGGCCCCCGGCTTGGCCGTCTTGAGGAGCCGCTCGACGATCCGGGGGGCGAACATCTGGTGGTAGCGGAGGCGGCTGATCGCGTTGGGGCGGCCCGGGTCGCCGTTCCAGCAATGTTCCGCCCGGTCGCCATACGCGACCTCGCCGCCGTAGGCCGGGTCCTTGGTCTTCTTGAGGATGTCTTCGACGAGGTAAACGGCGTTGTTCAGGTAGTAGTTATCCATGTCGCCGACGTAGATATGAATCTTGCCCTCGAGTTTCTTGCCGATCTTGGGCCAGTCGCGCTTGAGGATGTGGCCGAGGTCGTAGTGCTCGCGCCAGTAGTTGGCGACCTCGTGGTCGATGACGCCGGTCCGCTTGTCCCAGATCGGCTTGGGGTATCCGTCCGGCCCGACGGGCGAATAGACGGCCTCCCAGATGTCCCACTGCTGGCCCGAGCGACTCTTGGTCCCCAGCACCAGCTCGTGCCGGTTCGTACTCTCGAGGGTCGAGCTGATGTGCCCGAGGTAGTTGCGCATCCCGGGCCGGGGGACCTTGTGCCAGGGGCCTTCGTCGAAGTAGGCATTCTTATTGTTGTAGAGATCGACCACCGTGTAGGCGCGGAAGTCGATCGGGTCGGGGCAGGCGGCCCAGCAGCCGTT
This sequence comes from uncultured Planctomycetota bacterium, assembly GCA_963777695.1. Taxonomy (GTDB): domain Bacteria; phylum Planctomycetota; class Planctomycetia; order Isosphaerales; family Isosphaeraceae; genus CAVZRC01. The sequence continues at coordinate 98,478 of CAVZRC010000004.1, read as the reverse complement.
GTACTCGTCCGGGTAGAACATCTGGACGGCGAGCGCCTCCCAGCCGCCGGTCGACCCGCCGTAGAGGAACCTTGCCCACCCGGAGCCGAGGCATCGGTACTTCTTCTCCAGGTACGGGATCAGCTCGTACGTGATGGCATCGCCGTACGGCCCGAGGTTGGCCGAGTTCACCGCGTAGGAATCATCATAATAGGGATTGGCGTGCTGGATCTCGATGATGATCATGCGGGGATAGTTGGCGCCCGTCCAATCCTTGTAGAACTGATGGGAGAGCTCCTGAGTGATCCGGTTATAGCCGGGCAGGTGGAACCGCTCGCTGTAATCGGGCTTGAGGTCCGGATCCGGCGGCTCCTCGCGGAAGCCGCCGAAGGTCTGGGGGAAGTGCCCGTGGAAGATGACCAGCGGGTATCGCGCCTCGGGATGAGTGTCGAAGCCCTCCGGCAGCAGGACGTGGGCGCCGAGGTGCATGGTCCGGCCCCAGAACTTCGTGAGCCGCTCGCTCTGGATCCGCTCGTGCTTGATGTACCTGGTGGTCGCGGGCTCGGGGATCGGCGGGATCACCTTGTCGAGCCGGACGCGGATCGTCGCCGACGCCCCCGGCTCGATGGTGATCTCGCGGGGCGTGCTGTAGAGGTTGCCGGGCGCCGCGCCCACTGCTGCCCCTCGCCGCGGTCCATGGGGAGCTTGACGGTATGACCGTCGGCGCGGTGGAACGTCTCATACTTGTGCAGCACGGCCTGGACCCGGTACTTGCCGGGCGGGACCTCTCGCAGGCTCTCGACGGGGTAGCCCAGCGCCTTCTCATCGATCACGGCGTCCTGATCGGGCGCCAGGCCGTCGACGTCGATCCCGAAGATCTGCTGGGTCTTCGGCCCGTCGTTGACCTGGAACCGCGGCTCTCCCTTGTCGTCGGTGGAGAGCAGTACGAGCAACCGGCCATCGATCGGCTTCTCGCCCAGGTCGCGGCCGTAGCTGACGGCGATCCGGATCGGCGAGCGACCGGAGGCGACGACGGTCGGGGGCGGATCGGCCCGTGCTACGCTTCCGCCCCATGCCCATAATCCCCCCATCAGGAGAAGCCATCGTACTGGCCGGCCCGCTCGCGTCATCATCGGGGTCATCCGCTGGGCTCCTTGGTCCGGATCGATCGATCGCCGTCTCGCGATATCATGCGCCGGCGAACGGCGCGTCGCCAGGGGCTAGCCCGGTTTCCGCGCGAGTTGCGTACGTCGAGCCGGTCACTGGATGAACGCATGACTCCAGAAGCCGAGCGTTCCAGCCGTGGCGTGGATGACTTGAACCGGGTCGCCGCCCGGTCGCTCGATCCGTCCGTCCGACCGGATTCGATAGGAGCGCGGGTCTCGGAGGCCGACGCAGAAGTTCCACCCGTCGGGGACTTCGTTCCAAGCGTCGGGGTTCGAATGACAGTAGAGGTTCATGGCCGTCTGGTCGCCCCAGTCGCGGGTGCCGACGAGCGAGCCGGAATGGAGCAGGCGCCGGACCTCGGGGAGATGGCGAGCGAAGGCGTGCGCCGTGCCGGCGACAAATCCCGCATTGAGATAGGGGTTGGTGGAGAGCAGCTCGAACGCCCGGCGTCGGGCCTTCGGATCGATGATGGTCTCGGTCCACTTCGCGACGAGCGGGCTCTCGCCGATCGTGACGGGCTCCCGGGCCAGGTGAAGCCGATCGGGCCGGTCCCGGACGACGTCCCAGAGGGGCCCGAGCCGGCCCTGGAACAGGATATCGCCGGCATCCCAGTAAGCGATGGGAGTCTCTCCCGGCCAGCGCGCGACGACATCCGCGATGTCGCCGACGCGTCGGAGGCAAGGCGTGATCCCATTGTTGGGGATGGCCACGACCTCGACGCCCGCCGCCTCCAGCCGCGCGCTCACCGGGATGAAGGCCATAGGCCAGGGCCGTGACCGGCTCGCGATTGCCGGAGGCGCGGAGCGTCGGGATGAACTGACGACGGAACCGGTCGTAATGCCTCCGGTCGAACGCGGCCAGGATGCGACCGATGGCCGCGGCCGGCGCCTGGTCGTTGCAGGTCCTGGCGCCTCCGATCTGGGTGGAAGGCGGAGGCTCTTGAGACTTCGCCACCGGCCTGTGCCATGCCAGGGCTCCCGGGAGATAGCCGATCCCGAGTCCGTCGCGGCGGAGGTCATCGCAGCAGCACCGACATTCGCATTTCCCGGGCTCCCATCGGAAATTCACCGCGGCCAGCCGATCGCGGCGGAACAGCGTCGAGGCCATCCCGACATGGGGCGGATAATCCCAGTTCCACGCGCCGCCGGCCATCTCGCCGGCGCAATCGGCTCCCATGGCCGCGAAGCCGGGCCTCCGCGACAGGCCCTCCACCAGCCGGGCCACGCACTCCGGACCGAGGACCACGTCGTCGTCCAGATACATCAACCAGGGGGACGTCCCCAGCCGCTTCGCCTCGTTCCGCGCCCGGGCGATGGTCTCCCATCGGTTGGGGTCATCCGGCCGCGCCGTACCGGTGACGCGATGCACGCGGATCTCGACCCCGCGCTGGATCTCAAGACCCCGCGCGACGTCGGCCCGCGGCGGCGACAGGTCGCGGCTCAGGAAGATGAGGTTGACGGCCATCAGGGAGCTCCGGCCCGGCCTACGCTCGATCGGGTCTCGCGCGGCCCTATCGATGGTACGAACGATCGGTCTCTCTACCCGCAACAGCCGATCCCGGCCACCGTGGCCATGTCGAGCGACTCGGCGCTCACGGCCGCGGTGACGCCGGCCTCGTGGCGATGGAGGACCGGGGCCGCCTCGAGGACGTAGAGGATCGCCGCGGGGCACCACGGCTCCTCGAGGTACTTGACTCCGGCTTTCTTCGCGTGGGCGACGATGGCCTTCTCTCCGGCCTCGATCGCCTTCTTGGTCGCCGCGGGGCTGGCGAGCGGCCAGGTCTCCGGGCCGCCGACCTCATCATCCTCCGGCTTGCATCGGATCGCACGGACGTCCTCCGGCTTGACGAACCGGGTGATGATCCGCTTCGGGTTGACGACCTGGACGATCTTGACGTAGATCACCGCGTCGCCGTCCCGGTCGGTGAGCACGAAGGACGCCGCGCCGGATGCGGGGTAGGGCGACGGCAAGGCGACCGTACCCACGAGCGTCATGGCGTCATGTTGAAGATTCGTGATATCCATCGTCGAACTCCGGTGGCCGGCGTGCATCGGCGTACGGGGAGAGGCATCCCACGCCTTCCTCTCCGAGGTATGGATTGTGGGGGGACCGGGTTGGCCTGTCAAGCATGTTTCCGGTCGATCGAGACTGATACGAGCTATCGGGGCTTTTCCGGGGGGATCGTCCTGACGACCCGGAAGCCGCCGCGGAAGGTCCGATAGTCGGGGCCGGCCCAATCCCGGCTCGCCGAGCGGGATCGCTTCGGGGTGAAGTCGAAGGCCCCGCCCCGGACCATCCGCCATGTGTCGATGCCGGGGATGTCTTGGGCCATGACCTCCATCTGGCCCGGGTCGCTGGCGGGTCCTTCCCGGGTCCCGATCGGGTAGGCGGGCTTGGGGCAGTCGGGGAAGAGGGTGGACAGCCCGGCGCCGTCCTGGCACCATTCCCAGAGGTTCCCGTGGGCGTCGAAGATCCCGAAGTCGTTCGGCAGGAGCCGGCCGGACGGCGGGGCGAAATCCTGGGGGCTCAGCGAGGTCCAGGCGTAACGGGGCAGCAGCACCGCCGAATGGCCGAACGACCAGGCGGTCTCCGTGCCGGCGCGGATGAAGTATTCCGACTCGGCCTCGGTCGGGAGGCGGAAGCCGGGCCGGTCAACGGCCTCCTCGGAGATGACCATGCCCGGCCCGGGATACTCGGGATAGCACCACTGGCTGGGGGGGAGTCCGGCCTTGGCGTCGAGCGCGTTGCAGTATCGCACGGCGTCGTACCAGCTCACGTAGTTGGCCGGGCCGTCGGTCCGATCGTCCCGCTGGATCGCCTTCCAGAGATCCGGCAGGAGATCGCGGAACTGGGCCACACCGACCTCCTTGGTCGACACCGCCAGCGACCGATCGATCCGCCGGTAGTGCAGGCGCTCCTCCTTGTCGTGGCCGTCCTCATGCTCGGGCGAGCCCATGGGGAAGTCCAGCGGGGCGGGGAGGACGGCGAACGTATGGCCGTTGGGCCCGCGCTCCCATCGCCGGATTCCCGCACCGACGACCGGATTCTTCAGCCCTTCATCGCAAGATGCGACGGCCATGTCTCCCGAGCATCGGCGAAGGAGGAGCTCGGACGCGGAATGGACGCCGGGATCGGGATCGTCGCGATAGAGGCGAAGCGCCGCCTCGATGACGGCGTCCATGTCGGCGGTCGCGGCCGCGAGGTGGTGGGGATCGGACAGGGCCATGAGCAGCGCCTGGCGCTCGATCGGCGGGACGCCCGGCGACGCGAGCCGATCGAGGAGGACTCGCGTCGGCAGGCCATGGGCGCCGAGCTGCCAGATCAGCAAGGAGCGGAGCCTGGGGTCGCCCGAATGCGACAGGCGCGGCCACAAGGTATCGAGATCGCCCAGCGAGGCCAGGGTCATCGCGGCGACGGACTGGCGAGCGGCGAGGTTGTCCATGCGCGACTCGTCGCAGGGCCCGTCGAGGCGGCGGTCCAGCACCCCCCGCAGGAAGGCGAGCACCTCATCGGCGTCCCCCGCCTTGTGGATCTCGGCCAGGGCCTCGGCGGCGGCCGCCTGGACCGGCGGGGGGCGGTCGGGGTCGCAGCAGATCTCGCCCAGCGGGCCGATGAGCGACCGCCGGGCGGCCGGGGCGAGCATCTTGAGCCAGCGCGGGTGCGGCGCGGTCCTCCGAGATCAGGGCCTCCGACACCGCGGCGGCGGCGGGGCTCGCGTCGAAGTCCGGCGCGAGCCTCGACAGGGCGCAGGCGTCGCGGAGCCGCGCATCCGGCCTGGCCCGATCGTCCAGGACGACCCGCCGCATCGCGTCGAGGCCGGCCTGCTCCCGGTCGGTGGCCAGGGCCTCGCAGATGACCACCACCTCGTCGGGCGGGGCCGCCTCGAGCCGCGATCGGAGGAACGCGGCGCGGCCCGGATTCGGCCGATCGTGGTAGAGCAAGGCCACGGCGATCAGTCGGCGGTGGGCCCGGGTGGTCTCGTCGTCGCCCGCAACCTCGGCGATCGCGCCGGCCTCGACGGCCTCGAGCGTCGCCCGATGCAGCTCGCGATACGGGGCCAGCTCGGCGAGGTTGGCGTGGAGGTTCCGGTAGTCACCAGCGAGCGTCCGCTCGAGCAGGTGATTGGCCCGATCGCGATCGCGGACGACCGAGGCCGCGTAGCCCAGGGCCACGCCGAGCATCACGGCCGCGGCCCCTCGCGACAGATGAGACCGCGTCGCGGCCGCCATCATCCGCCGCTCGTCCGCCGACCAGGTGCGGGGGCTGGTGAAGCCCAGGGACCCTCAGCCATTCGAACAGGGTCGGGAGTCGTCGACGCTCGGGCCGGTTGCGCCAGAACGCGGTGATGGTGGCCAGTAGCAGCTCGGCCCGACCGCGTCGCGTCCGGGTCTGCTTGCGCGTCAGCCACCGGCGGATCGGCGGGACGAGGTAGTCGTGCGTGAGTTGATAATAGGTCTCGCCGGCGGCTTCCGGGACGGAGGCGGCCGGGGCGCCGTTCTCGATCTTGGCGGTCGACGGGTTGACCAGGGTGACCATCCGCAGCTCGTGGTCGAGGATGGAGATCAGCGCCGCGAAGTCGTCGGGGCGGTCGGCGTAGCCTGCGGCCTCTCGCAACTTGGCCGACGGCTGGAGTCGCCCCTTGAGGTCCGATGACGGGTCGGGCAGGAGCGCCGCGAGCACGGCCTGGGCGGCGCGCTGGTGCTGGCGGTGCGCCGGCGGGGCCGTCTCCGCCGAGAACGTCTCCTCGAGGAACAGCTCGCCGATCCCCTGGAATCCTCCCAGCTCGCGGAGCGTCGCCGACGACCAGTCGCGCCGCCGGAGCGTCTCGGCCAGGAGGGTCAGGCGGACGGGGATCACGCGGCCGTCGGCCGCGGCGAGCTCCTTGACGGCCTTCTCGAGGAACCGGGACTCGTCCGGGCCCGCCGCCTGGGGGAACCGGCCCAGGGCCCGGCCGATCTCGGCCAGGACGTGCCGCGCGTGACGGGGGTCGAACTGCTCGACGGCCGCGGAGTTGTGCCCCTCGACCGGCCGGACCTCCAGCGCCCGGAGGAACCGCGTGGTGGCCATCCAGAAGTCGTCGCGGACCAGGAGCATCGCCTGGAGGCCGGGGCCGTCGCAATGGCGCAGGGCGCGGACCAGCTCGCCGTCGGTCTCTCCCGGGTGGCCCTGGAGCCACTGCTCGAACTGGTCGAGGATCACGAGGACTTTCATGCTTCCCGGTGCGGCCGACCGCTCGCGGATGGCCGCGGCCGCCTCGGCGAGCCCGCAGCCGGCCGGCAGGTCCGGGCAGGCGCGGTGCAGGCCGTCGAGCAGCCGGCCCTCGGTGCCGACGGCGGCGGCCTCCACGTAGACCGGCCGGATGTGGGGCTTGAGCGTCGGCACGAGCCCCGCCTTGACGAACGACGTCTTGCCGCCCCCGGATGGGCCGTAGAGCAGCCCGACGGCGAACGACCGCGCGGGGTCCGGCTCCTCGATCCGACGCTTCCAGGCGCGGATCGACTCGGGCATCCCGTCGCGGTCCCGAGGGCCGGGGACCAGCGTCAGGAAGAAGTCGGCATCCTCGACGTCGAAGGCGTGGAGCCCCTTCGAGATGATCCGCGGCGTCCCCCCGCCCGCCTCGCGCCCGCCGAGCCAGCTCTTCAGGTCGACGGCCAGCTCCGCGGCCGTCTCGTACCGATCGTCCATCCGCTTCGACAGGCATTTCAGGCAGATCCGCTCGAGCTCGCGGGGGATCTCCGGGTCGAGTTCTCGCGGTGGTTTCGGTTCGTCCTCGAGGACGGCGCGGAAGATCTCCGAGCGGGTCCGCCCGGCGAACGGCACCTTGCCGACCAGACCTCGGTAGAGGATCACGCCCATCGCCCAGATGTCGGTCCGGACGTCCAGCCGGTGCGTCTCGCCCCGGACCTGCTCGGGGGCCATGTACGTCGGGGTCCCGGCGATCTCGCCGGCGCGGAGGTGCTCCAGGTCCTCGCGGAACGCAAGGCCGAAGTCGGCGATGTACGGCTGGCCCTGGCCGTCGACCAGGATATTCGCGGGCTTCAGGTCGCGATGGACGAGGCCCGCGCGATGGGCGAAGTGCGCGACCTCGGCGACCTTGACCATCAGGCCCGCGACCCATGACGGGGGGAATTGCCCGGCCTTGAAGGCCGCGGCGAGGGTACGCCCCTCGACATATTCGAAGACGACGTAGACGTCATCGCCTAGGTAGCCGCCGACGTCGTAGACGCGGACGATTGCCGAATGTCTCAACCCGGCGGCGATGCAGGCCTCGGCCAGGAACAGCTCGACCTGCCTCTGCGAGCGGAAGAGCGCCCGGTGGAGGACCTTGACCGCCACGAGTCGCTTGAGCACCTCGTCGAGCACCAGGTACACGCAGCCATGGCCGCCCTTGCCCAGCAGCTTCAGGACGAGGTAGCGGCCGAACCGCGCCGGCAGGGGATCCGCCGGGGCGGGCTTCGGGCGAGGCTTCGCATCGCCGGCGAACACGTCGGTCTCCCGGTCGGGAGAGAACGCGTCGGAATCGAGCTCCTCGGTCGAACGTCGCCGGATCGTCGTCGTCCGATAGGTGGGTCTCCGTCCCCGATCCCGGGGCGTCATGGCCGGGCGTGTAGGGCAAGAACTCATCGGCGATCGCCGCGGCCCGATCCGGGAATCGCTCGAGATACTCGTCGGGCGAGAGGATATCCTTCCGATTCCTCCTGATCTCGAGCTCGATGGCAATCAGCTCGTGAAAGAGCCGATCGCGGAGGTCGGGCTCGGTGCCGTCGAGGTAGTCCTCGATGCGGGGGGACCGGCCGTTCCTCCACTCGGCTTCGAACTGGTCGCAGATCGAGACGATGCGCGCGGTCGAATCGTCGGAGAACGACACATCATGGTCGAGATCGCATCCGTCCGGCATGTGATCAGGCCCTCGCTCTGGCCGCCCCACCGCTCGACCACGGGCGCACTCTCTGGCCCCGCCGATCGGGCCCGGCCGCCGCCGACGGCGACCATCCTCGCCATAGCATAGCGGCCGGGGGACCTATAAGCGATGGTCTCGTATCTTGAGACAGGACTCGACATCGCGCGGCGTGTGGCGAGCAGGACCGGATTCGGTATCGTGGACGACGAGGCTCATAGGGCCTCGGGATCCTCGTCAAATCGGGTTGCTCTTGGCCGTCGGTGGAGAACTTCAACGAATGGCGGTCCCTCGGACTACGGGCCACCCGGGCCAATGACCTAGCCTCCGGCGCGCGTGATCAGGGCACGAAACACCTGGGGGCTGATCGACATCTTGATGAACCGGACCGATGCGTGCGCGAACGCGGCGTTGAATCCGCCCGGGTGTTTGGAGCCGGCGCCGAACAGGGGAATCCCCTGGAGGGCCCTGGCGTTCCCGAACGGCAGTTCCTCGGGCTTGGTCCAGGGGACGGCCTCGGCGGACTCGACGACCAGGAGGGTGTTGCTCGTCCCGTCGGTCACCTGCGCGAGCGGCGTCGGTCGGGTCGGGTCGAGGATCGCTCCCGGGCCGGAGAAGACGCGATACGCCGTCATCCCCGGTTCGCCGGCGGGGTTCCGCGAGGGGCAGCCGTAGACGTCCGGCATCTCCTTGAGCAGGGCCCTGTTATGGGGGCTGTCCCAGGGCTCGTCGAGCTTGAACTTGTCGTAGAGCGACTGTGCTTCGAGGTATGGTAAGAGTGCCACGCGCCAACTCAGTAGCGGCTTCCGCTGCTTGTCGACGATCGCTGCCGCAGGGAAACCGCCTTTCAAATTCTCATAATTGTTCGGCGCCAGGCCGATCTGTTTCAGGTTGTTCGTGCACTGGGCCCGACGCGCCGCCTCGCGGGCGGCCTGCACGGCCGGCAACAGCAACGCGATCAGCACGGGCGCCTCCGCCCCGACGTTCATCTGGGGTGCCGGGAACGGGAATGCCAGGTAGGACGACTGTCGGATCGATGCGTCGTCGACGGCGACCGTGAACTTCGACGGGAACAGGTGCGATCGCATCGCCTCGACGTCGGGGATGGCGTCCGGGTCGAGCTGGAGTCGGAACGGAGGCCCGCCGCGGCCGGGTGCGCCGGGTCGGGGTTGATTGGCCGCGAAGTAGCCGATGAACTGGACCAGCGACGGGATGTTCGCCAAAAGCTCGGGCAGCGAGCCGCTCGGGTCCGACTGGATGAAGAGCACCGTGTCGCGTCCCGGGTCCGCCTTGACTTCGGCCCCGTTCAGTTCCAGCGCCGGCAGGAGCTTGCGGGCCGTCGTCGGGGTGGTCGCCAGGGCGATCTTGCCGCCTTCGACGTCGATCAGGAGCGTCGGCCGCAGGCCGGCGGGCGTCGGAAGCACCGAGGGGGGTATGCTCAGGATATATCCGAACTCGGGGGCCTTGAGCTTGCGGAACTCGGCGAATTCCGTGCCCGGCTGGACCGGCTCGCCGGGCTGGGGTGGGACCATCGCGCCGGCAGCCTTGAGCTCGCGGTTGGCGGCGATCATGAGCCGATCGACGGCGGTCGCGAAACCGCGGGCGTCCTTGACCTCCGCGACCAGCCCGACCTCGGGCGGGTTGAACCACATGCCGAAGATGCTCCCGCCCCCGCCCCCCGGGGACATCACGGCCATCCTCGGGCCGAGCTTGCTCAAGAGGTCGTCGCGCAGGTCCAGGCCGGTCCGCTCCCGGAACCGCGCGGCCATCTGTCCGACCGAGGCCGCCGCGTCGGGGACGTTCTGCTTTATCATCGCCATGACGGTGTCGCCGAACCGGATCGGGTCGACCGACAGGAGTGCGAAGCTGGTCACGCCCCGGGGCGCGACCAACTTCGTCCCGGGACCCATCGGCGGCTGGTCGAAGAGGGCGAGGATCCCTTTCCTCGGCCGCGGGGCCTGGACGGCGACTGCGATCACCAGCCCCTTGTCCTGGATGCCCCACCGCGATTCGACGCGATTAATCCCGTCGAGGGCGAGTTCGGCGGCCCGACCAGCCAGGGGCGGAATCACGGAGCGATCGACCAACATCGCCAGGTCGACGAAGAACATGCCGACCGGCATCTGGCCGGGTACGGGCTTGGACAATCCGACGTATGCCGGGTGCTTCAGGGCGCCGGGGGCCTTGCCGTCGAGCACGTCGGCGATCGGGTCGGTGTCCCCGTTCGGGGCGATCGAGAAGACGAAGTCATCCTTCTCGTACCACCAGCGGAACGGCGGCGCGTCGGACACCCAGACCGTCCGCCCGCCCGCCTGACGGACGCGCTTCGCGGCGGGCTCGTTGAGCGGCGGGATTCGACCGATGATTTGCTTGAACACATCATTCCTGTCCGCGTCGCGGATCACGACCACCACGGCCCTGGGCTGGGGAGGTCGGGGATTCGCCAGGACGCCGACGGCGAACCCCTTCCGCGCCAGGTGGATGAGCAACGCGACCGCCTCCTTGCCGGTGACCGGCGCCGCGGGCGCCGTCCGGAGCGCGCGGTCGATGGCCTGGGTGGCGACGTCTTCGAGCATGGCGCCGAGCGAGGTCTCGTTGAGCATCTTGTACGCGGCCGTGCCCTTCCAGGCATCCGGCTGGGAGTCGAGCCCCTGGTGCTCGAACAGGACGGCCAGCCCTTCGGCGGGCAAGTAGCGCGCGAGCGGCTCGGCGTCGGGCCTCTGTGCCGAGGCCAAGCCGGCCAGGATCAGCGAGAGGACGGCTCCCCGGCCGATCGACCAACCGGCGGCACTGGCCCTGGATGCGGATGCCTTCACGGTGTCCTCCTCTCGGGGCGACGCGACATGCATGGGGAGCAACGCCGGCCGGGCTCGACGGGAGCGCCGGGCGGTGTCTCCGAACATACCAGGAAACCCGCGCGATTTCCAAAGGTCCCTGTCCCATCCATCTCGATCCGACACGGACGCCTGCCCTTTGCCTGGGGGGGGTGACTGACGTAGGATAAATGGCCCGTCCGGGGCGTGGGGTCGGGGCGCCTCGGATTTGTCCCGCGGTCATCGAGCCGGGTCGCGAGCCCGGAAGAAGCTGTGGCCAGTCTAACGGTCGAGAATTACGTCAAGAGGATCGCGCTGATCGCCGCGCGGGGCGAGCCCGGCAACGCCGTGAGCACCGGCGAGCTGGCACAGGCGCTGAACGTGTCGCCCGGCACGGTCACCGGGATGCTCAAGACCCTCTCGGAGGCGAGCCTGGCCACATATACCCCTTACGAGGGGGCACGGCTGACCGAGTCGGGCCAGCGGCTCGCCTTGAAGATTATCCGCCGGCATCGCCTGCTGGAGCTGTTCCTCGTCGAGACGCTCAAGATGTCCTGGGACGAGGTGCACGAGGAAGCCGAGCACATGGAGCATGCCGCGTCGGAGCGCCTGATCGATCGGATCGACGACTATCTCGGCCATCCGGCGGTCAACCCGCACGGCGACCCGATCCCGCGCCGACGGGTCGCTGGCCGAGATCGAGGGGACCCCGCTGGACCGATGCCGGCCGGGCCAGCCGTTCCGCGTCGCGCGGGTGATGGATCAGGACCCTGCCTTCCTGCGCTACCTGAGCGAGTGTGGCCTGGACCTCCGCGCCACCGGCGTCCTCCTGGAGAACCGCCCGGAGGCCGGCGCCGTCGTGTGCCAGTTGGGTGGGCGGAGCATCGCGCTGGGACTCGCCGCCGCCGGCAAGGTCCTGGTCATAGCCGGCGAGCCGGGTGAATTGCCGCATTGAGCGAGGTTCCAGTGGAGAGGGGGTTGTTCATGGCGACGGCGGCAGCAGGTACCAGAAGGCGAACGCCCGCCGCGACCGGTGTTGTCTTTCATGACGTCACCTGGGGCGACTACGAGGCGATGCTTCGGATCGTGGGTGAACGCCCGATCCGCGTGACCTATGACCAGGGGACAATGGAGGTCTTCATGCCGTCATTTGGTCACAACAGCGATGCCTACCTCCTCGGCCGCATGGTCGATATCATCGGAGAAGAACTTGGCATCTCCGTCATGGGGGGTGACACGACGACGCTCAAGCGCCAGGACTTGGCCAAGGGCGGCGAGCCCGACAAGTGTTACTGGCTCCGGGATAACGCAGGGCGCGTCCGGGGCAAACGTCAACTCGATCTCAACACCGATCCTCTTCCCGACATGATCATCGAAGTCAACGTCACCCGCACATCGCTCGATCGGATCAAGATCTTTGCCGCGCTGCGCGTGCCGGAAGTCTGGCGGTCCGAGGGCCGAACTCTCCAGTTCCTCCATCTCCAAGCAAATGGGACCTATCGGAGAAGGAGGACCGGCCGGAACTTCCCCACCCTCTCGGTCTCATTCGTTGCGCGATTTCTCAAGCAAGGCCGAATCGCCGAGCCGATCGACTGGGTAAGGTCGTTCCGGGCCTTCGTTCGCGAGCACCTCGTTCCACGGCCGTGAGCGAATCGGAGCGAGGGCGAACGCCTCTCCTTCCTGCGCAAGACTTGTGCCTCGGTGTTGATGGATACTATCCGCCATTTCGACCGGGGTAAGTGGAGGTCGATGCAGGATCGGTCGCTCGACGATTCCGCGGCGCGACTCGAGGAATGGCTGGCGGCCGTCCAGTCGTCGCCGAGTCAGCGGGCCTCGAAGCACGAGCAACTGGCGCGGTTGGCGCACGCCTTGGCGGGTTTGCCGGAGAATAAGCGTCGGGCGGTCGAGCTGCGACATCTGAAGCGGCATTCGCTGGCCGAGACGGCATCGATCATGGGCATCAGCCCGCCGGCCGCGGCCGGCCTCCTCCGAAGGGGACTCGGCACGCTTCGGGACCGGCTCGAAGACCCCGGGGAGGGCCGGTAAGGCCCGGGCGATGATCGACGAAGGGCCCCCATTCCCGGAGGATGCCGAGCCGCCCGACCATCGGCTCGACGCGGTGATCGCCGCGTATCTCCAGGCGCCGACGAAGGCCGGCCGTTCGATCGCCAGTCGCTCCTGGTCGAGAATCTCGACCTCGCCGACGCGCTGGATCGGTTCTTCGAGAGCGACGACCAGGTGGAGTGGCTGGTGACCTCGGCGGTCCCGGCCGTGGCGGCCACAGGGGCCTGATCGTGTCGCTATTACGCATGTTCCGGATCCGGTAGAGTAAGACCTGTGATTCGATTTTTCACGTCTCACGTTGGCGAGTTGCTGGAGGAAGCATGCTAGGCTCGACCGTGCTGGAGCTCGCCCTCGGCCTCTGCGTCTTCTACATCGCCTTGAGCCTGGTGTGTTCGGGTATCACGCAGTACTTCTCGGAATGGCGGCAGCGACGAGGGCGGATCCTCGTCGGCATCCTCAGCGAGATGGCCGGCCACTCGCCCCAGGGGGGCGAGTCATTGCTGTCCTCGCTGCTCGCCGATCCGCGGATCGCCGGCGGCTCCTCCACATCGAAGACGAAGGCGGCTGAGTCATCGGGCGGAGGCAAGACGGGGCTGGTGCTGCCCGCGGGCGGCTATATCGATGAGTCCGTATTCGCCGATGTGTTGCTCGATCTGGCCTCGGGGAAGATCGGTGCGTCGAGTCGAACCGGGACCTCCACGACGGTCGCTGGGGCGGGGGCAAGTCAGGCCTCGGCCGATCAGACCCCACAGCTCGTTCAGGGACTCCTCGCGGCGATCCAATCGATCCAGGGCGCCGTCACGATCGCCCTCGCCGGGCCGGAGCTCGCAAGGTGGGATGCGCTCTTCAAGGACCTGTCGACGCGGATCGATGCGCTCAAGGGGCTGAGCCTGGACGAGACGATTCGCCAGGGCGAGGCTATTCTCAAGGCATTGCAGGGCGCGGCCACGGCGTCGGGGCAGCCGGATGTCCGGGCCCGACTCCTCGATGCGATCGGCAGGGAGACCGAGGCCGTCCTCGGCCTGGGTCGGAGTTTGACCACATCACAGGCCCTGGCTCTGCTGGTGCAGGATCTGCCGGACTCTCCGCTCCGGTCCTTCCTCACCCGCCTCGGCAAGCGCGGGGGCCTCGATCCGAAAGCAGTCAACCAGGCGATCCAGGACTGGTTCCGTTCCGTCAATGACCGCGTCTCGGTCGAATTCCGGAATAAGACGAAGCTCGTCCTGTTCGTCATCGGTCTCGTCGTCACGCTGCTGCTGAATGCCGACACACTCCAGATGGCCAACCGCCTCGTCAAGGACCAGGCGTTGCGGACGCTCGTCACCCAGGAGGCCGTGCAACTCGCGACCGTGCCGGCCAATGCGCCAGCCGCGAACGGGCCGGCCCTGCCGAGGGGAGCGTCTCCGATGGCGAGTCCTCCATCAGATGCCGCCGGGGTGGCCTCGTTGCAGCGGTTGGACGTCCGCCTGAGGTGGACGGCGGACGATTGTCAGACGATCAAGGGGATCGTCGATCCCTCGAATTCTCAGAAGTTCTTCGATGCCATCTATAAACTCCTCGGATTGATCATCACGTCCCTGGCACTCACCATGGGGGCGGAGTTCTGGTATAACCTCCTGCGACAGCTCGTCCCGTCCCTCCCCGGCCCGAAACCGGCCGGCAAGTCGGCGGGCACCTGATTGCGGACGCCGGCACCACGACCGCAGGCTTGATATGCCGATCGAGACAACGGCGTTGTCGCTCATCGATTCGGGATCTCCTCCCGAGCGAGTGGTATCCAGCCCATCGGTGGACCGGGTTGGGAGTGGGGGATCGGTCCCCAGGGCTCGTCAGCCGCCAGCATGTATTCCTTGCTCTGGAATTCGTGCCAGGCGGCGAGCCTGAGCATATCGGCAGAGCCTCCCGCATTCCTGCGATACTCGGCCCCGAGCTTCGCTTCACGATCCGCGAGCTCAAAGCAATGCCCTCGCCGCTCTCGCGTCCGGTCGCCCAACCAGACCAAGGGTAGGGCAAGCAGAGCGACCGCAAGCATTGACCGTCGCACGGTCAGGCGAATTCGAGGACTCGGCATCGGCGGGCCACCCCCTTGATCCGACGAGGATCGCCGTGGATCTTCTGCGTACGGCTCAGGATCGAAACGCAACTTCGGCCATCATATCGGGTTGGCGATCGGGTCGGAAAGGTCCGAGATCCAGGCGCGGAGTCCGGCCGAGGGCGAGGTCGGCGACGAGCTCGGCGGTGGCCGGCGCGAGCTGCAAGCCGGCGCGCTTGTGGCCGGTGGCGACGATCAGGTTGTCGAAGCCGGGAACCCGCCCGATGTAGGGCTTGCTGTCCACGCTCCCCGGCCGGAGGCCGGCCCAGGTCGCCTCGACCGCCGCCTGGCTCAGGATCGGG
Organism: uncultured Planctomycetota bacterium; assembly: GCA_963777695.1. Classification (GTDB taxonomy): domain Bacteria; phylum Planctomycetota; class Planctomycetia; order Isosphaerales; family Isosphaeraceae; genus CAVZRC01. Next base: position 83,163 of record CAVZRC010000004.1, on the reverse strand, counting down.
CAGAGTACGATAGCCTCACCGAGTAGGCTTCGGGTGGCTTCGAACGTCGGACGCGTGTCGAAACCCGCGTCTTCCTCGGTGGCCCCGACCAGGATCCGGCCGTCGTCGCGGGGGACCATGTAGTTCTTGCCATTCTCGACGATGCGGCCGATCAGCGGTCGATCGCCTTTCAGCAGAACGATCTGCCCCTTCACGGGCGGGGTCGGGACGCGGACGCCGATCAGCTCGAGCATCGGGCCGGACCACGCCCCGGCCGCCACGATCACCAGGCCGCACGGAATCGTCCCGGAACTCGTCCGGATCGCCTTCACACGTCCGCCGTCGTCGATCACGTATCCCTCGACGCTATGCCACGGGGCCAGGTAGGCCCCGCGGCGTTCGACGGCCGCGATCAGGGCGCGGAGGAGGCGGGGGTTGCGGACCTGGGCCCGGTCGGGCAGGTAGTAGACGGACTTCAGCTCGGGGTTCAGCGCCGGCTCGACCCGCGCGTAATCGCCGGGGGCCAGCCGCTCGTACGCGATCCCTTCGGCGCGCCAATGGCCGGCGGCGGCTCGGAGGGCCTGGTCCTCGCGATCGGTCCAGGCGACGTCCACGCCGCCGGTGCGACGATAGCCGGTGTCGATCCCGGACTCCTCGTGAAGCGCGGCCGTCCAGTCGGGGTATAGGCGCGAACTCCAGGAGCGAAGTCCGACGATCGGATTCGGATTCGACGGGGCATGCTCGGCGATCGGGGGGATCAGCCCGGCCCCGGCCCAAGAGGCCTCGCGGCCCAGCTCGCGGCGGTCGAGGATCGTGGGACGAATCCCCTCGCGCGCCAGGGCATAGGCGATCGACAGTCCGATCACCCCGCCGCCCACGATCACGACATCGCTCGATTCGACCATCATTTCGCCTTCGGCGTCCCCGTGTCCCGGCCCGTCCTCGGCGTCGCGGCGCGCCAGGTGGCCTCGGACAGGCGATAGAGTCCGAGCCCCTCCTCGGCCGCCAGGATCAGGTCACGCCCGTCCCAGGTGATCCCCTCGATCGACGTCGCATCGTATCGGACTTCGGCCATGAGTTGCCAGGCTGATCGTACGCCGCGACGGTAGACGCGCGTCACGGCGTACGAGCAGACCGCGAGCAGCGTGCGGTCTTCGCTCAGGCTGGCGCCCGTGGCGGGCTCGGTGAAGCCGGGGAGCCGGCCATTCGGGTCGATCGGGACCACGACCGGTCGGCCCTTCGTCGTCGTCGGCGACGCGGCTTCCATCGGCACGGCGAACAACTCCGCCTCGCGGCCATCTCGATACTTGGTGACCAGGATTGCCATCTTCCGGTCGATGAACAGGCCCTCGGAATCGAACCGATTCGATGCGGGCAGGGCGTAGGACACGGCCGCCGCGGCGGCCAGCGGCCTGTCCGGGACCTCGGAGGATGAGGGGTCGGGCTCGTCGATCCGGTAGATCACGCGGGTCCGCAGCAGCCCGGTATTGTTGCCGATATCACCCAGATAGAGATGCCCCTGGTCGTCGATCGCGATATCCTCCCAGTCGAGGTTGGGGATGGCGAGCCGGAACCGGCGGACGATCCGGCCGTCGGCCCGCACGGCGAAGAGCAGGGGGGCGTTGCCCGAGTCGTTGTGGACCCAGAAGATCCCCGCGAATCGCCGGCTCTTGACGATCCCCGACGCCTCCGGGATCGCCTTCGCGTCGAATCGGCCCAGGGGCTCCAGCGGCGGAGTCCACCCGGCCGTCGCGAGGACGACGATCAGGTTCGTGAAGAGAATCGGCATGGGATGGTGGGACTCCGCTGGTTCTGTGCGGCTTGCACGCTCGGCCCATCGTAACAAATCCACTGGAACCTTGGCCACGAACGGGCCACCATCGTACTCGGAGTGTCGCCGGAGCCGCCTTGCGAATCGCTGCGCGGTACGTCAAACTTGGCTTCGCACCAGGCAGTTGGCAGTACCGAGTCGGGTGGGTGAAACCCACCGAGAAATGGACACTCCTCGCCGAACGCCACCCGACGATACGAGACCAAGCCTGTGACCACGGTCGTGAGACCGTGGTTCGGACGGGACGAAGGTCCTCCAACCTCGGGCGTCAGCCCGATCCGGAGCGAGGATCGGACTCACGTGCGAGGTTGGAGGTTCCCCGTCCGAACCACGGTCTCACGACCGTGGTCACGAGATGGTCTTCGGCGAGAAATCTCGAGAAATGGCTGGATATCAGTGGGTTTCACCCACCCTACGAAGAGAGAGTGGCTCGCCATGGAAACGCCTCAGATCCGGCCCGGGCTGGTCGAAAAGGCCGAGAGCATGCCCCGGGTCGTCGCCTATTTCTACAACTCGGCACAGGGGAACCTGGTCATCCAGATCCTGCTGCAACTGGGTGTCCCGAACGACCGGCTAGGCGTCACCCCGCCCGAACAGATCGAAGGCGGCCAGGGTATGATCCTGTCGATTGGCTGCCCCGACAAGACAGTCCTGGCCAGGGTCGAGGCGATCTGCCGCGAGCAGGGCGCCGCGATCCACCGCCAGCGCCATTGAGTGGGATTCGCCACTCGCCCGCCGAAACCGGAGATCGCGTCATGCCCCCACATCTTGCGATCCGATTCGCCGCGATGCTGACCGGGCTTGGCCTGGGCCTCGCGTCGTCGGCCTACGGCCGCGAGCCGGAGCCCGAGGTCCCGTCCTTTGCCCGGGAATTGCCCACGATCCGGTCGGGGGAGCCGATCTTCCGGTTCAACGGCAAGGATTTCACCGGCTTCTATCCCTATGTGCGAGATCGCGGGCGCGTCGACCCGAAGCAGGTCTTCTCGGTGCGCGACGGCATGATCGACATCTCGGGGGAGGAGTTCGGCGGGTTGACGACATCCGATGTGTTCCATGACTATCATCTGATCACCGAATGGAAGTGGGGCGAGCGGACCTGGGCCCCTCGGAAGACGAGTGCGCGGGACTCGGGCATCCTGGTGCATTGCGTCGGGCCGGACGGGGCCGCGGGCGGCAACTGGATGGAGTCGCAGGAGTGCCAGATCATCGAGGGGGGCTGCGGCGACTTCATCCTGGTCGCCGGCCGGTCGAAGCCGAGCATGACCTGCGAGACGCGCCGGGGCCCGGATCGTCAGTATCTACTTCGAAAAGGGCGGGAAGCCCGTCACGCTCACCTCGGTCCGATACAACTGGTGGGGCCGCGACCCGGCCTGGAAAGACATCCTCGGCTTCCGAGGCCGTCGCGACGTCGAGAAGCCCGCCGGCGAGTGGAACCGCATGGAAGTCGTCTGCGACGGGAGTTCGATCACGACCATCCTCAACGGCTACGTCGTCAACATCGGGACGAATTCCAGCCTCACCCGGGGCAAGATCATGTTCCAGTCCGAAGGGGCCGAGATCCTCTTCCGCAAGGTCGAGGTCCGGCCGCTGGTCAGGTAAGGCGTAGCGGCTCAATAGCCCATCGCGCAACCGTCCTTGCGGGGGTCGGAGCCGCCGATCAGGACGCCGCGCTCGAGGTCGATGCGGATGGCCTGGTAGCCGCCGAAGCCGCCGGGGGAGTCGACCACGCGGTGACCTTTGGCCGAGAGGGTGCGGCGGACCTCGGCGGGGATCCCCGACTCGAGCGCGACCGAGCCGCCGCCGTCGGCCGGCTGGCCGGTCGGCTCGGAGGAGCCGAAGTGGCGGAATCGTGCGGCGTCGCCGGCCTCCTGGACGTCCATGCCGAAGTCGATCATGTTGCAGAGCACCTGCGCATGGCCCTGGGCCTGCATGTCGCCGCCCATCAGCCCGAAGCTGAGCCAGGGCTGGCCGTTCCGGGTGACGAAGCCCGGGATGATCGTGTGGAACGGCCGCTTGCGCGGCTCCAGCCGGTTGAGATGGTTCGGGTCCAGCGCGAAGAGGCTGCCGCGGTTCTGGAGCGCGAAGCCCAGGTCGCCCGGCACGTGGTACGAGCCGAAGCCGTGGAAATTGCTCTGGATCAGGCTGACGCAATTGAAGTCGCGGTCGACCACGGTCATGTAGATCGTGTCGGCGCCCGCGGGCTCGCCGGCGGTCGGGCGGAGGTTGGCCCGGTCGGTCTTCATCTCGGCCCGACGGCGATCGGCATACGGCTTGGAGATCAGGGTGGCGATCGGCACGCGGACGAACTCGGGGTCGGCATAGAACTTGGCCCGGTCCTCATAGGCCAGCTTCTTGGCCTCGATCATCAGGTGCAAGGCCTCCGCCGAATTCGGCCCCATGGATTTGAGGTCGAACGGCTCGAGCAGGTTGAGCATCTGGAGCACGGCGATCCCCTGGCCGTTGGGGGGCAGCTCCCAGACGTCGTAGCCCCGGTAGTTGGTCGAGACCGGCTCGACTTCGGTGCTGGTGTGCTCGTCGAAGTCCAAGTGGCTGAAAAGGCCGCCGACGGATTGCGAATACCGGACGATCGCGTCGGCGAGCGGTCCCTTGTAGAACGCGTCGCGGCCGTCCTGGGCGATCGTCCGGAGCGAGCGGGCGAGCCCCGGGTTGCGGAAGACCGAGCCCACCGCCGGCGCGTGTCCGCCGGGTAGATAGCAAGCGGCCGAGGTGGGGACCTCGCGGAGGCCGGGCTCGGCGGCGTGCCAGTCGGCGGCGATGATCTCGCTGACGGGGAATCCCAGCTCGGCATAGGCGATCGCCGGCGCCAGGAGCTCGGACCACCCCTTCGTGCCCAGCCGGCGGCGGAGCTGGTCCCATCCGTCGACGCAACCGGGGACCGACCAGCTCAGGGGGCCGTGGCCGGGGATCTTCGTCAGCCCCTTCGAGCGGAACAGCTCGATCGTGGCGGACCCCGGCGCGCGGCCGCTGGCGTTGATGCCGATGAGCTTCTTCGCCTTCGCGTCCCAGACGATCGCGAACAGGTCGCCGCCGATCCCGCAGGACATCGGCTCGACCACCCCGAGCACGGCGTTGGCGGCGATCGCCGCATCGATGGCGTTTCCGCCCTGCTGCAAGACGCGGATGGCGACGGCGGTCGCCAGCGGCTGGCTGGTCGCGGCCATCCCCTGGCGGGCGATCACCGCCGATCGGGTCTTGTACAGCGGGCCGGACGGGCGGTCGTGCGCCAGCGCGCACCGCTCGGCTCCCAGGCCCAGCCAGAGAAGGGCTGCCATCGGGATCAACAGGCACCAGCCCATCTCGGGTCGTTGCAAGATCATCGTGTCCCTCTGCATCAGGAGGCGTGTGCTCAGTCAGTCCAATTTGCCTTGGCTGGCGAGGCGGTCGATCGCGTCGCGGAATGGGAGGGCTGCCTGCGCACCGGGCCGGGTAATCGCCAGCGCCGCGGCGGCGTTGGCCCAGGCGGCGGCCGTCGAGAGCCGCCAGAGCTTCTTGTTCATCAGCGCGACCGCCAGGGCGCCATTGAATGCGTCGCCGGCGCCGACCGTGTCGACGGCCTCGACCCGGGCGCGGGGACGAGGCACGACTTGGCGTTGACGACCGTGCAGCCCTGGGATCCCAGCGTGATGAACACGACCGCCGGTCCCAGTTCCTTCAGGCGAAAGCCGCAGGCCGACCAGTCGGTCTCGTCCCCCGCGGATGGCGTCATGCCCGACAGAGCCAGGGCTTCGACACGATTCGGCGTGATCGCGATGACACCCTTGAACAACTCCTTCACCTCGGCTTCCGAGAGCGCCGGGGCCGGCGCCGGGTTCAGGATCGTGTACATGCCCGCATCCCAGCCTCGCCTCAGGGCCCGGCTCGCGGTCTCCAGGGGGACCTCCAGGCTGGCGAGCAGAACGTCGTCCTCGCGAAATAACGATGCGGGCAATCGGTCGATGTCGTCCGGAGTCAGCCGGTGATTCGCCCCCGGCGCGACGCCGATCAGGTTCTCGCCATGGTCATCGACGAAGATCAGCGCCACGCCCGACGCGACCCCCTCGACGACCCGGACATGGCTCACGTCGATCTCCTCGCGCCGATACAGGTCCAGCGACTGCCGGCCCAATTCATCATCGCCGACGGCCGTGACGAAGACGACCTCGGCCCCCGCGCGCCGGGCCGCGACCGCCTGATTCGCCCCCTTGCCGCCCGGCGACGTCGTGAACGAACTGCCGAGGATCGTCTGCCCCGGCGACGGCAATCGGGGCACGCGCACCGTCATATCCGTGTTGCTCGATCCGAAGACGACGACACGGGGCATGGGATTCCTTCGAATCACTCAAAGATAATCTTCGCGAACGGGGTGGAACACGTCGAGCGCCAGGGCGGGCTGACTCGAGGCGCGGACGCGGTGGACGACCCCGCCGGGGATGCGCCACATGTCGCCGGGCCCGAGGAGGCGCGTGACGCCTCCCGCGGTGAACTCGAGCTGTCCTTCGAGGAGGTAGCCCATCTGCTCGTGGGGATGGGCATGGTCGGCCACGACCGATTCGGGTTCGAAGCGGACGACCGAGAGCATGGCGCCCTTGCCGGCGGTCGTGCGGATCTCGACGCCCGGGAAGATGACGTGTCGCGACCCGGATCCGGCGGGCAGGAAGTAGCCGTCCGGATCCGGGAGCAGGCCGGGGGCCGCTTCGGGTTGACTGCCGGTCATTGGAGGTTCCCGTAATGGGCGCCGATCCACTCGCCGGTGAAAGTCAGGAACTCCTGGCGGCTGCCGTTGTAGACGTTCTTGAGCATCTCATCGAGCTTCCCCTGGCCCTCGAGCATACCGTGGAAGAATGCCGGGAAGCCTTGACTGAAGTCCGACCTCATCATGCACTCGACCAGGGCGAAGCTGACGGCGCGTCGGTCGGCGTAGGTGATCTGGTCGACGGCGCCCAGGGTCTCGCCGGCCTTGGTCTCCCAGCCCTGCTGGAAATTGGCGACGGCGGTGTGCCGCAATTGCTGATAGTAGGGGCTCCCGCGGTTGACGACGGAGGCCATGTAGAGGCCGATTCCCTCGCGGAGCCATCGTGGTGAGCTGCCCGAGGTCGCCGTCACGACGCCCGAGCCCATGGACTCGGTGAGCAGCCCGAGCAGCGACCGATCCGCGCCTCCGCCCTCCTCGCTCCGTTTCCCCTTGGCCTTGCGCTTCGATGCGGCTTCTTCCTTCTTGCCGCCGGCCGGGTCGATGGCCGCGATATAAGGTTGGGGGATGGCGAGCTTGGTGCTGGTCTGCTCCTCGGGATCGACGTCGCGGGCCTCGACTGTGCGGACGAACTCGATGAAGTCGTTCCGGCTATTGAAGACGTAGAGGCTCACCTTCTCGACCCACTCCGTGGCCGGTATGCCGAAGGATCGCTTGAGCTGGAGGTACTGCGTCTCCATCGACTTGATGGTGCTGGCCGCCCGGTCCTTCGGCAGGTTGCTGAACATGATGAACTGCTTGCCGGCCACGATTTCCGGCGTCAGCTTGGGATTGGCCTGCTTCCATCGTTCCTTGCCGACTTCCTCGATCCGCTTGTCGCGCTCTGCGGGCGGAAGCTTGGCCAGCTCCTTCTGTCGCACCTGATCGGGGGATGCCGCATAGGAGCTCAGCAGTGCCTTGGGCTCGAAACCGGCGTCGAGCCGGGCGCCTTCCTTGACCCACTGGGCGATCTTGGCGACGGCCTCCTCCGACAGGCTGTTCTGGCCGCCCTGGGGCATCCGGGCTCCATCGCCCTCGCCCTTGACCCTCAGCACCAGCTCGCTCCCGTCCGGGTTGCCGCCGACCACGACTTTGCGCTCCGATCCTTTCTGGAGCTTATCGAAGGTTGACAGGTCCAGCTTGCCGCGGCGTAGCCCCGGCCGGTCGCCGCTATGACAGCCGACGCAATTCGCCACGAGGATCGGGGCGATGTCCTGGGTGAACTTGAGGCCCCCCGGATCGGCCGCCGACGCGACGGGCTTCGCGTCTTTCTTGGTCTTGGCTTTCGCCTCGGCCTTCTTGACCGCCCCCTTCTCGGGGAGTCGAGCTTTCTTGCGAGCCGCCTTGGCGCGTGGTCGAGGCATGGCGTCCATGTCGTCCGGGTCCTGGCCGCCGGGATCCTGGGGCGGGAAATCCTGGGCCGCGGCCGGGCTTACGACGCCGGGCAATGCTGGAAACAGGGGGATTTCGATGGGGGCGAGCCAGAGCACCGTCAATAAGACGACACCCGCCCGCGACAGACCAGGCGTCCGCGTGATACCTGACATGATTTCACCCTCGTTGGCTTGCCCGAATGAGGTTGACCGGATTAGACCATTGTTTCTCAGGTTGCGCGTTTTGACAAGACGCGCAAGCACTCTCGAAGACAACGGCCACGATCCGGAGTTGTGTCGCCCCCCTCGATGCGTGCCCGAATAATTGGCCCTCGATCGATCCCGACCGGTCACCCATTGCCATGGCCCGCACCCGAATAGAACATTGCGCCGTGGATCGGCGACGGGTCGGTCGGCGGGGGCGATGCTCGAATGTCCCGACATTCCGTCCCGGGATGAGCGGTAGGGTGCGGCAAATCTCGACGGCATCGGGTAGGATCGAGGGGCCTGAAGGGGCTAATCGCATCGAGTATTGTGAGCGGGGATACACTTGCCCGAGAGCCTCACGGGTCCTCCGATGTTGGGGCTGCCGGTCGGCGGCCCGATCGCGAACTCGCCGACCGCCTGGATTCCGGAGGGTACCACTCGCCTCGAAGGCTCCGGCGGCCAGACACCGATTGGAAAGTCTCCGGGGCGTCCGAGTCCCCCGCCGTGATCGCACCCGATCGGGCGGCCGATGGTTGGGAACGCCTGAAGTCCTCATGCAAGAGCGTTCACGGGATTCCGGTTCGTTCCGCAGGATTTCGCTCGCGACTCGTTCACGAGATGGAGTAGGTGCAGATGCCTGGAGGGGACGACGAGACTCGGCAGGAGAGTTTGCTGCATGATGCGCTGGGCATCTTCGACCGCCTGGAGGCTATACTGCGGCAGGGTGGTGCAGTGCCGATCGAATCCTGCCTGGCGAAATTGGCGATGTCCGATCGGCCCACCGAGCTCTGCTTGCTCGTCGCACTGGAACTCGCCGCGCGGCGAGGCCGGGGCGAGGAGCCGCTCGAGAGCGAGTATTCTTCGAAGGTTCCCCGACCACGCCCCGATCATCCGCGAGGCGTTCTCCCGACCTCCGAGCGAGGGGGCGAGCACGCGGATCTCCGAGTGCCCGGTCGGATCGAGCGGGACGGCGCGATTGCCCACGTCCTCGGCCCGCGACGAGAGTGCTCGCCCGCCCCGAGCCCGCGTCGTTCCGGAGGAGAGCGACGGGGCGACGCCGTCGTATCTGCCGTACTTCCTGACGGCCCCCGATGTCTGGCCCGTCGAGCGCGGTGCGGCGTTATAGCCTGTCGCGTTTCCACAAGGCGGGGGGGTTGGGCGAGGTCTGGGTGCCCGCGATCATCAGCTCGGTCGCGAGGTCGCCCTCAAGCGGCTCAAGGAGGAGGGGGTCGCGAATCGGAGATCCGCGGCGATTCCTCCGAGAGGCATGGATCACCGGGCAACTCCAGCATCCGGGGATTGTCCCCGTCTTCGAGCTCGGGACCCTGCCCGATGACGACGGGCCGTTCTACACGATGCGATTCATCGAGGGCCCGACCTTGAGCGCCGCCGTGGCCGATTTCCATGCCAAGCGCAAGGGAGGCAGGACCGGTGCCCTCGATCTGCGGAAGCTCCTCAGCTCGTTCGTCGTCGCCTGCCAGGTCGTGGCTTACGCCCACAGTCGAAGGGTGATCCACCGCGATCTGAAGGGCCAGAACATCGTGCTCGGCGACTTCGGCGAGGTGATCGTGCTCGACTGGGGGCTCGCCAAGGTCGTCGGGGCTGCCGGCGCGAAGCCCGGCGACGAGGCGGTCGTGCCACCCCCGATGGTCGTCGGGCTGCCCGAAGGTATGGGCGACGAGACGATCGACGGCTCGGTGATGGGGACTCCGGCTTACATGGCCCCCGAGCAGGCCCTCGGCCGGATCGACGAGCTGGACGAGCGGTGCGACGTGTATGGGATGGGGGCCATCCTCTACCAGATCCTGACCGGCGAGCCCCCGTTCCGCGGCACGAGGGACGAGGTGCTGCGGAAAGCCGTCTCCGATACCCCCGTCCGGCCGCGTCACATCGTCCCGGAGGCCCCGGGGGCCCTCGAAGCCATCTGCTTGAAATGCCTGGCCAAGAGCCGGGAAGATCGATACCCGAGCGCCCTGGCACTGGCCGACGATGTCCAGCGATTCCTGGCAGGCGAGCGGGTCTCGGTGCATCGAGAGTCGTGGAATATCAAGGCCAGGCGCTGGGCCTCGAGCCATCGGACGCTCGTGACGGCGACCCTCGCGACATCGCTGGTGGCCACGGTCTGCCTCGGCGTCGCGACGGCGCTCCTGCGGGTCGCCAACAGCCGTGAGGCCACGGCCCGATCGCAGACCGAGAAGCAGCTCTCGCTGACCTTGCACGCGGTCGACCGCTTCTTCACCCGCGTGGCCGAGGCCCCCAGCCTCAAGACCTTCGGCCTGGAGCGGTTCCGCAAGGAGGTGCTCACGGAAGCCGAGACGGTGATCAAGCAACTCCGCGATGTCCAGGCCGGCGCGTCGGAGGTCTCCGCGGAGCGAGCGCGCTGCGGCCTGCGCCTCGGCCTGATCTCGGTGATGCTGGGCGACCCGGATCGGCGATCCCGTCCGCGACCGAAGCCCGATCGATCTTCAAGATGCTCGCGAGGGACGATCCCGACAGGAGATCCGAACACCGTCATGGCCTGGCGGATCGCTCGACGCGCTCGGCCTGGCCTACGAGGGCGTCTATCGGCTCGATGAGGCGAACTCCGCCTACGAGCAGGCCGCCGCCGTTGTGGGCTGAGCCTCGAGACCGATCCTCGATCGCCGCCCGAGGTCTCCTACCGCCTGGCCGCCTCCCTCAACCGGCGCGGTCGGCTCCTTTGCCTGAAGCTGGGCGACCCGAGCGGCGCACGACGGGTGCTGGACCCCTCCCGCGAGCGGTGCGATCGGCTCGTCCGGGAGCACCCGAGTTCGGCCGATTACGTCCGCGAGCGGGCCAAGGCGATGATGCTCGTCGGGGTCGCGATCTGTTTCGGCGACATCGAGGAAATCGACGGGGCGATCACCCTCTTCGAAAAGGCCATCATGCACTTCGAGAAGCAGGCCGAAGGCCAGCCGGGCAACACCGAAGTGCAAGCGGACCTTGTCGATGCGTGTGCCGTGATCGCGTCGTCCTATTTCAATGCCCGGCTTAAGGGCGCATCCGGATGATCCTCGATCGGGTGCGTAGCAATGCCGTGCGATTGGTCCGGGAACATCCGGATGTCCCGGTCTTCGCCGAGAACCACTCGCTCATCGAGGCGATGCACGCGATGAGGATCGCGCTGGCGGGAGATCATCGGCTCGCCGTCGAGCTGCTGGAAGACGCCCTGAAAGGGGCCGGGGATTCGGGACTGGCCCGCCTGTTCGCCGCGTGTTGCCTCTCGGTGGCCTCGGACAAGGTCCCGGAATCCGCCGGCGCCGACCGCGAGATCCTTGTCGAGCGCTGCCGCGCCCGTGCGGTAGAACTGTCCGCGAAGCCAAGGAGACCGGGCTGTTCTTCCAGCCGCAACAACGCGAAGGGGTCAGGAGCAAGGACGACGATCTCAAGCCGCTCCGCAATCGCGAGGACTTCCGCAAGCTGCTGGTCGAGATCGAGGAGGAGGTCGATCGCGGCCCGATTCCCCGGGCCGGTTCCGCTCGGCCCGACCGGCCATGATGGGCGCCTCGCCCTCCGCTCACGGCCAGAAATAACGCCGCCCGGCAGCGACCTTGGCGACCTTGCGCTTTAGCCCCTAGGGCGTTGTGCCACTCCACGATCAGGCACCTCTTGCCGGTCGAGAGATCGCGACTCACCGGCATGTACGCGCGTGCTCGCTTTCATGGAAGGGTCGGTCAACTCGACGATCGTTTTCGACGCGCTTTCCATGGCCTTCTGATTGTCGAACGGGACCACGTTCGACATGGCGGGATAGATCAGGCGATAGTATCGGAAGACATGCTCGTACATGAAGGGCCAGCCCACCCTCGTCTTGTGGTCGTGATGGCTGTAGTCGTCGTCGGGTAGCACGCGAAAACCCGCATAGGAGGTGTTGCGCCAAGGATATCGTCCCGGCGGGGGGTTGCCGTCGAGCGTGAACGCGATCAGGGCGCCGCCGGGGGCCAGGCCCTTCACCGTGAACTCGTACGGATCGGTCCGGCCCGCCGCGAACGCGATCACCGGGTCGAACTCAAGCCTGTGACACAGGGGAATCCCCCCTCCGACCAGGTGCAGCACCGAGAGCGCCGCGTCTTGGGGCCGGCGGGATTGGTCACGTACTGGTACTCCCAGAGGGTCACCTCGACATCCTCGGTCGGGGGGCCTCCGCGCTCGGTGACGACGATCGAGACCGTGGTCTGCTCGTTCACGTCGAGATAGACGCCGGCATCTTCCGGCCCCACGCTCATGACCGTGACGGCACGCTCGCTCTCGACGAGCATAGGGAGGGTGTCGCCCTCCTCGTCGGGTTCCGTCAGGAGGACGAGGGTTCCCTGTTCCAGCGTGTCGCGATCGATCTCGTATGGCACATCGAGGATGCCGGAGGTCAGCTCATAACTCCGATAATCGTAGTCGATCGGCTCGCTGATCGCGACCGGATCGTCGGACCCCTCGGGGATGACTCCCAGCCGCACCCGGCCGAAATCGGCCTTGACCAGGGGGTGTTGGTAGCCGTCCTCCGGGAACGCGGAGATCAAGTTGAGCGAGACGATCGCGCGGTTCGCTGGACCCGGGCGGTCGCCGGCCCGAGATACGCGGCGGCCGGGCCGACCTTCTGCTGAAGGAGGGACTGCTCCAGGGCGCCGGCATCATGCGGTCGGCGGGCACGGTGGCCGACTCCCCCTCCTCCCAGACGCCGACCGTCCCGACGACGATCCCCTTGGCCGGATTGCTGGTCGTGTTCTGGGGGCCTTGAAGGCTTTCGATCAGTTCGACGTCACTCAAGGTCGGAATGAGCTGATAGGTGGCGAACTGGACGACGATCCCCTTGGCTTGATTCGCCGCCAGCTTGAGGGCCTTCAAGGTCGCCGAAGGGTACTTATCCTCTTGATAGTAGGTCAAGGCATCATTGGAGATCGTGAACTGCCAGACGGCGCCGCCACCGGGGTAGTTCTGCTCCCCGGGGTATTTCGTCGCATTACGGAACGAGACCCAGCGTCCGAACGCCTTCCTGTCGCAGGTGGCTGCCAGGCCGAGGTTTGTATCGCCGATCCGGAAGCCCCCGAGGATGAGCTGGCAAAGGACGGTACCGCATGGGTCGAGATCGCACAGTTTCGGCTTGGAAGGCGGATCGTCGGCGTCGCCCGGGGATCCCTTCGAGCCCGAGCCAACTGCCGACGAGGGCGTCAACCGAGCTCCGGACGCCGTCGGGATCGATGGTCGAGCAGACCCGGACATCGACGAACTGGGCCGTCAGGTCGCCGAACGGGTTCCAGCCGGCCCGCAGATACTGGAACGTCGACCCATTGATGATGCTGATCGCGGGTACGCCCGCCGTCAGCCACGCCAGCGCATCCGCGTCGGTCCGATTCGCGAGCACGGGGAGGAGTTTCACCCTCTCTCGATCGATCGCGACGACCACGTCGTCGTCGTTGGCCGTGGCCGCGTTCAGGGTGATCGTACCCCGGAAGTGGATGCGAGGATAACTGAGAATGCTCATCGGGAGTTCCTCGGGTTCGAGGGATCGGCGAGATAAGGAGTGTTGACGTTGGGATCGCGATCTCGAGCCGAGGGCATCGCTGCGATCGGCGTCCGCTCCATGGCGGCGGTGGGCTTGGCTCCGACGGGAGGGAGATAGACCGACGCGAGCGGGCTCAGCCGCTGCGTTGCGAGGGAATCGATGGTCATCGGCGCGATGATCGGCTCCTCCCAGGGGAGCGAGGCCGCCCGATAGATGTAGGCGAGGTGTCCGGCCGGATAGAACCGGGCGAGTCGCTCCGCGAGCTTGGAGACCAGATCCTGTTCGTATCCATTGGCGCGGAAATGCGGATCGCCGATGACCCCGACTTGCCAGAGGATCAGCCCGGCGGATGCGTCGACGTCTCGCTCGTTGAAGAGGAAGTCGGTCGCATCGAATGAGACCAAGCCGTCGATCGCGGGATCGATCTCGAGGTCCGCGAACAGGCAATCCAGCGTCGAGATCCCCGGGAGCATGCGCGCCTGATAGCCCTCTTCGCGGACACGCCGGATCGCGTGATGGATCGGGTTCGCGAAGACTCCGGGGTGGCCGTAGCAGGCGAAGCACGTCAGGTGCCCTTGCCTGACGCAGCACAGCGCCTTGCTCGGCCATCGCCGCATAGATCTCGCTCCGACGCATCCCGTCGACGTAGAGGCCCCGCAACGATTCCGCCCGCCCGGGATTGAGCCCCTCCAATACGGCCCCGGCGACCGGGTCCGTGACCACGTAGAGCAATCGGTCCGCCCGTCGCATCCAGGCCATCGCTTCTACCGTGAGCTGGCCGACGACGCAAAGTCCCGTCCCCACGGCGACCAGCGACCCTCGCTCCGGTCTCGTACTTCCGGACATGGGCCCGACTCCATCCAGCCTGGAGACATGACATGACGGTCAAGCCTCTCGGGCCTGGCCATGGCCGCGGACGATCCGCCGCTCAGTGTGTGAGCATATCATCCTCGGTCACAGCAGCGGCGACGTCTGCCGTCGAGGACAACTGTTCCCGTAGGCTTGCGACGAATTCCTTCATGTCGCGCTCGCTCAGCCCGAACCTGGCCATCGTCGCGGTCGGGTCATCCTGATAATCGGCCAGCACCCGGCTGTCGGTCGCGATCGCCGTGAGCCACCGGATCAATGCCTCTTTCATCATCGACTCCCTCGTCACGCTCATCGGGCCGGCACCGCATGGGCCCGGCCGCGTCAGCGAGCTAGAGAGCATCGTGCTACGAAACGCAGTGACTTGCAACCTGTTTCTGACGGATTTGTCGATTTCATCGACCTGGATCCGGGGCGACGAAGGATCCGAATGTGGGGCGGCGACCGGTGGCCGTCTCGCCCGACGGCCGCTACCCGGCGACTACCGGGGGCGTCTGCCTTCGTCTCCGATCAATGGGCGGGCCGACACGTGCCCGTGGGAAGGCCCGCATCGCCGCGGTTACCGGACGTCGGCGATGCCGGGATGGTCCGCCGGCCGGGGGCCGGGGGCGGGCCAGAAGAACTTGCGGTCCGATTCGACGATCGGCACGTCGTTGATGCTGGCCTCGCGGCGTCGCATCAGTCCGCGATCGTCGAACTCCCACAGTTCGTTGCCGTAGCTGCGATGCCAGCCGCCATCGGCATCGTGCCATTCGTACTGGAACCGGACGGCGATCCGGTTGTCGGTGAACGCCCAGAGGGCCTTCACCAGCCGGTAATCGAGCTCGCGACGCCACTTGCCCGCGAGGAACTGGCGAATCTGGTCGCGGCCCGAGACGAACTCGCTCCGGTTCCGCCAGATCGAATCTTCCGTGTAAGCGAGGGCCACGCGATCGGGATCCCGGGAGTTCCAGGCGTCCTCGGCAAGGCGGACCTTCCGGGTGGCCGTCTCGAACGTGAACGGCGGCACGATGACCGCTTGCGGGCTTGCAGGTTGCAATTCGTTGCCCATGGATCGGCTCCCTTGCTTGAGTGTGGATCGAGGCGGCACCTGGAGGGCAGGGGCCGTCTCGATCCCGACGCACCTTCTCGCTGGATTAGTCGGGGATCGGCTCCGCCCGCGGGAAGTCGATGTCGGTGCCGGCGACCTGATTGAAGTAGTTGGTGAAAATATTGAGGGCCACGCCCGCGACCACCTCGGCGATGGCCGCGTCGTCGAATCCGGCCGCGCGGATCTCGTCGATATCGGCGTCACTCACGCTCCCTCGTTCGTTGACCAGCTTCCGCGCAAACCGGATCAGCCGATCGGTCTCGGAATCGACCGCCGTGCCGCGACGGCTGTCGAGGATCTGCTCGGCGGAAAGCCCGACCATCTTGCCGATCGTCGAGTGGGCCGCGAGGCAATAGTCGCAATGATTCGCCTGACCCACCGCCAACGCGATCTGTTCGCGATGCTTCGCCGACAAGCTCCCCTTGCCCAGCGCGCCGCTCAATGCCAGGTATCCCTCCAGGACCGCCGGCTCGTTGGCCATCGCACGGGTCATGTTGGGAACCAGGCCCATCTTGCTCTGCACCGCGTCGAGCAGTTCCTTGGCCTTACCAGTCGCGGTTTCCGGGGTGACTTGCACGAAACGGGACATGATTCACCTTCCTTCGAGTTTGAGGGGTCATAGTGACCGTCGCATGTTGCCTGTCGAAGTCGAACAAGATCCACGTTTCGTGCCAGAGTTGAGGATAGGTCGCAAATTGTTATCCTGTAATTATTTGCGACATTCTGCTTTCTTCTTGACGTGCAGCGAGATATCGTTGATAAACGATTTTTCGTTGCGTTTCGACGAAATGTCGTGATGGCGTAAAGCTAACCGGGGACGTCCGATGCTCGTCGAGGATCCTAGGAGCATCTTGTTGGAACTGGCCGGACAACATCAGCTCTCGGATCTGTTGCCGCTGGCGGTGCGGCGTCTCGCCGAAGGGCCCGCCGTGGCCCTGGTGCGCATCTGGCTGATCCGGCCGCCGCTGGCTGACGATTGTATGAGGTGTCGGTTCGCCGCCGAATGCGAGCGTCGCGACCGCTGCTTGCATCTCGTCGCCGGCGCGGGGCATTCCGCGGATCCGCGAGCGAGGGCGTGGGACCGTCTGGACGGGGCGTTCCGTCGCTTTCCGCTCGGGGTGCGCAAAGTCGGGCAGATCGCCGTGACGGGGCGGTCCCTCGAGGTTCCCGACGTTGACGACGATCAGTCCTGGGTGGCCGAGCCCGAATGGCTTCGAAGCGAGCAGATCACCTCATTCGTCGGCCATCCGCTGTTACATCGCGGGAGCGTGCTGGGCGTGCTCGGATTATTCGCGCGCGATCGGCCCGGTGCGTCGTGCTTCGAATGGCTGAGGATGATCGCCGATCACCTGGCCGCCGCCATCGCCAATGCCCGCGCGCTGGAGGAGATCGCGTCGCTCAAGGAGCGGCTCGAGCAGGAAAATGCGTACCTCCGTGAAGAAGTGCAGACCGCATCGTTCGGCGACCTTGTGGGAGAAAGCCCGACGCTGGCGGCCGTCGTACGCCAGATCGAACTGGTCGCCGCGACCGATTCGGCCGTGCTGATTCTTGGCGAGAGCGGGACCGGCAAGGAGGTCGTCGCGCGGGAGCTGCACCGGCGCAGCCGACGCGCCGACCGGCCGCTGATCAAGGTGAATTGCGCCGCGATCCCCCGGGAACTCTACGAGAGCGAGTTCTTCGGGCATGCCAAGGGGGCCTTCACGGGTGCGCTGCGCGACCGTGCCGGCCGCTTCGAACTGGCGGATCGCGGGACCCTCTTCCTCGACGAGATCGGCGAGATCCCCCTCGACCTGCAAGCCAAGCTGCTGCGCGTGCTCCAGGAGGGAGAGCTGGAACGGATCGGCGAGGATCGGACGCGTGGTGTCGACGTGCGGATCATCGCCGCCACCAACCGGAACCTGCGAGCGGAAGCCGAGGCTGGTCGCTTCCGGCAGGATCTCTTCTATCGGCTGAGCGTATTCCCGATGGAACTGCCGCCGTTGCGCAATCGGGCGGAAGACATCGGCCTGCTCGCCGAGCATTTCCTCGATCGATTCGCGAGGCGACTCGGCCGTCCTCGCCCGCGGCTGACCCTGGCCAACGTGCAGCAGCTCCAGGCGTATCGTTGGCCGGGAAACGTGCGCGAGCTTCAGCACGTGCTCGAACGAGCGTGCATCATCGCCACCGATGGCCGACTGAGGTTCGATCTCCCGGTCGAGACGTCGAAGCGACGCATCGAATCGAGAGAAGTCGAGGCGCCGGGGCGGATCCTCACCGACGTGGAAGTCCGCGAATTCGAAGCGAACAACATCCGCGCCGCCCTCGCCTCCTCTGGGGGAAAGATCTACGGCGTCCAGGGGGCCGCAAGCCGGCTCGGCATGAAGCCGACGACCCTGGCATCGCGGATCAAGGCCCTCGGGATCAGACCCGAGGAATAGCCCGCTGTCGCAGGCCAAGCCCGTCTGGTCGCTGACCGGCTGCTTTCTGATCAGCAGGGTTGTAACATCAAGGACGCCCACCGCGCGGTAGCAATCCGGATGCGTGCGTGGGTGTGCTGGCGATCCGGGCGAAAAAATCACCGCGCCAACTTGACGAGATGGACTTTCCGCGAACACTGAGTGTGCCGGACTGCATCATCGACACGAACTATCGGGGCGATCCGTCGAGGGGTTCATCCATGTGGCGCAAGGCGATACTGGCGAGCTCGGTTGTCCTGGTCGCGACGATCCTGGTCGCCGCTCAAAACCGAGGAGGGTCCAAAGTGCACGAGGATTTCCCGGTTCTCAAGCCCGACGAGGTCGCCGGGGCGGCCAAGCCCGCGCCCGCCGGCGGTAAGGAGGAGCTGGCCACCTTCGGCAATGGGTGCTTCTGGTGTACCGAGGCCGTGTTCCTCCAGATGAAGGGCGTGTCGAAGGTGGTCTCGGGATATAGCGGCGGCCAGGTCCCCAATCCGACTTACAAGCAGGTCTGCACCGGCGAGACCGGGCACGCCGAGGTCATCCAGGTGACGTTCGACCCGGCCGTGATCTCCTACCCGGAGCTGCTCGAGGTCTTCTGGCGGTCGCATGACCCGACGACGCTCAACCGGCAGGGCAACGACGTCGGCACCCAATACCGGTCGGTGATCTTCACGCACTCGGAACGGCAGAAGCAGCTCGCCGAGCTCTACAAGAAGAAGATCGAAGACGCCAAGGTGTTCGCCAAGCCGGTCGTCACCGAGATCGTCCCGTTCGCGTCGTTCTATCCGGCCGAGGACTATCACCAGAACTACTTCGCCGAGAATGGCCAGCAGCCGTATTGCCGGGTCATCATCAAGCCCAAGGTCGATAAGTTGCGGGCCGTGTTCAAGGACAAGTTGAAGGCGAAGTGAAGCCGCCGCCAGGAGATCAACGGGACGGGCCGCTCCGGGCAACTTGCCCATGGCCTGCTCAGGCTGCCGGTCGGGCCGGGTCGAGGACCTGGCGAACGAGCTCGATGGTTCCTCGGGAACCTCGGGAGACGCTGTTGTCTCCATCGTGACGTGCGGGATGGAAGTCCTGCCGATCACTTCCAGGTTGGTCCGCGATCGCCCCGGGAGTCATCCCGGGGCGGCCCGGTCCTCCACCACCCTCGCCGGTCAATCGGTGTTTGTCGGAGGGTGAATTGGCGGACGGGTGCTCAGAACGAATGATGTACCGCGTCGATATATACGATATTCCTGTCTGTAGGGATTGTGTCGGGTCCTGGGTCCTCGAGGAATCAACCCGATCGTCCATCGCCGATCGGCTGCAAGAGATTTTCGGGAAGCGACTTGGGATCATCGGCTCTCCCCGATCCGAGATTCTTGGCCATTAAAGGTTTCTGACTCTTGAACCGGGGGCCGTGCGATCGTCCCTAGACTCGGGAGATTGACCGTGATTCCACGCGTGATCGCGCTCTTGTTGTGCGGGGCGGCGCTCTCCGGATGCGCCGTCCATCAGGTGCACAAGGATCACGACCTGATCCGGACCACGCTCCTGGACCTGTATACGAACCAGATCATGGACAACCTCGTTCGGGCCAAGAACGGGTTGCCGATCATCCACCTCGATTACACGCAGGCGACGGCCATGGTCACGAATACGAACTCGATCTCCGGCAGCGACTCCCAGGCGGTCACGGGGAATAGCCTCCTGACGATCCCCGCCGCGACATTGGCGGCGACACGGACCATCATGACCACCCTGACGGGCAATCTGGGCAACATGAACGCCAACCAGGTGACCATCGCGGCCGCGCCCGTGACGACGGTCAACGAGGTCTACGACGCCTACCTCGAATTCCTGGATGACGAGAAGAATCCGGGCAGTCTGATGGTCACGAGCGACCCTCCCAAACCGGGAATGGCTCATATTTGCAGAAAATGTAATGGCAAATATTACTGGGTCCCCGTGCAGTATCAGGATCTCTTCTTCAAGCTGTCGCTGCTGACGACCGCCCAGCGGGGCAAGTCCCTGCTCGCGCCGGATGAGTTCTTCACCGTCAACGTGAACGAACTCGTCAATGACGCGGATAACAACCTGGCACCCGGGAAATCGAGGAAGCTGACCTTGAGGCTGGATAAGAAGTTGCCTTCCGATGCGGGCTATGTGGTCCTCGATAGCGATGCGGCACACGAACAGTTCCCCGCGCGGTTGATCGGGGGCTCCACCTCCTCGGACACGGACCTCATCACGATCACGGTCGACAACGATAAAGCGGGGCTGTTCGCCGCGCTCCCGCAGAAGGCCAGGGTCTTCCTCCAGCACAAGCGGCCACAACTCCCCACGACTGAAGACCTGATCGGTCGCGTCAACTTCCAGTTGCAGCAGATCCAGTTCAACCAACTGCGTCAACAGGCCCCTTGACCGATCGGGGATGGCGCGGATCATGGGGTATCGCGATGACGAGCGTGAAGAACTTGAAGATTACCGTGGACCTGAAGAACTCGAGCGTGGTCGTCTTCGCCGGGAACACGCCGGGTCAAGCCGAGGCCGGCCTCTTCCAGGACGATGGCAATCCGACCCAGGATCTCATCGCCGAGGTCCTCCTCAAGGTCCTCGCGGCGGTCCGCGGCACGCTCCCCGCGGTCAAACTGAATATTCCCGACGGGAAGCTCATCCAGAGGGACCTTTCCTTCCAGTTGCGCGACCCCGGCGACACGATGGCGTTGGCCTTCGAATCCTCCTCGATCATGGTCGTCGGGGCGGCCCCGGCGCCAACACGCCGGCCGGCTGCGAAGAAGGCTCCCTCGGGCGCGACTCACGAGACGGCCTCCGCGAAGACCACTCATGCCGCGAAGCCGAAGCACCGCCCCAAGAAGACGGGGACCGCTCAAGGGAAGAAATCCACCAAATCGAAGAGAACCGAGTGATCATCGGATCGACATCGAACCGGACCGTGGGAGCCATGAGAGGATCGAAGACCCGGGAAGGAGAACTCCTCACTTGTCCCAATTCTCGCCGGAGGAAAACGTGGGGACACTCGGACGCGGGGCCATCCGGAATCCATTCCTGTCCCGCGGCCGCCCCGACGCCCGGAGGCGCGTTTGCCGGCACTCCAGGACGAGGCCCGGCCTCGAGCCGCTGGAACGGCGCCCGCTCCTGTCCTTCTTCATGCCGTTCGGCAGGAAATTCGATCGGGTCCAGTCCGACGGCGTGGTCAACGTGATCTCGTTGAGCGGGCCGGGTCAGGTCCTCACCAGGCGGATCGATCCGAAATCGATCGCGATCAGCCTGTTCGGCACGACTCAGGACAGCCAGGTCACGGTAACGGCGCTGGGGGCATACCCCGGGGCGGCGAATAGCCCCCTCAAGATCGGACGGATCAACGTCCACACGGGGCGACTCGGCTTCTTCGGAGGCTTGACGACGACCGACCTCGACGGTCGCCTCACGCCCCTGACGGGCCCGATCACGTCGCTGGCGTTCGACGCCCTCGGCCCGGAGGCCCAGATCGAAATCGACGGAAACCTCGGCCAACTGACGATCAACCGGGGTGTCAGCCTGGGTAAGACGGGGCAGATCGACGTGTCCAACGATCTGACAGGATCCTTCGCCGTGACCGACGACGTGGACCTGGACGGCGGCCGGATCGCCATCGGACGGGACCTGAGCGGCTCGGTCGCCATCGGGGGAAACCTGGCACTGACCGATGGCGGCCAGTTCGCCGTCGGCCGTAACCTCGGAGCCACGTCGAGCGGGACGACCTCGAGTACCGCCACCTCCACCGGGACCGCGGCCACGTCGAGCGTGGTTGCCGCGGACACCGTCGGCGGGAACCTGACCGTGGACTCCGGCAGTGAGCTCTCGGTTGGCGGAGACCTCGGTACGCTGTCCGTCGGCGGCACTGTGGAAGCGTCGGGGCTGGGAGAAATCTCGGTCGCCGGCAGTCTCGGCACCCTCTCGGTGGGCAACAATCTCCAGACGTCCGGGGGCGGGCAGATCGACGTCGCGGGCGACCTCGGCAACCTCTCCGTCACGGGCATCATCCTCGGCGAGGGGAGGCGCGGATGTCGTCGTGGGCGACGATCTCGGACAACTCACGGTCCTGGGCGGAGGGAACAATGTGTTCAGCCTGACGGACGTCGATCTCGACGTCACCAAGAACATCCAGGGCCTGGACATCCGGAACGGGATCTCCGACAGCCTGATCACGGCCGGAATCCTGATCGACGGCGGTACGCCGGGCACGGGCTCGAACGCGTGGAACATCGGGCCGGATGGACCCGTGGCCGTCATGGACTCGCAGATCCTCGCCGGGTCCGAGATCGATAATCTCACGATCGGGGGAAACGTGGAGTCGGACATGCCGACGAATCCCGCCGGCCTTCCGACCCGCATCGTCGCGGGCGAGTACTCGCAGGGCAACTACATAGCCGGGGGCATCATCGATCACTTCCAGATCGTGGGCAACCTGATCGACTCCGTCCTTGCCGCCAGCGTGAAGCCCTACAACGGCACCTATCCTCAGCCGGCCGGGACGATCCAGGTCGGGCTCGCAGGGTCCGCGACCACCTTGTCCAACGACACGGGGCCACCCTTCGCGGATGCCGGCATCCCGACGAACGAACTTGTCTTGCCTGGAGGTTCCATCAACCCTAGCTTCGCCCCGGCCCTGTTGGCCGTGCCCGCGGCGGGTGATCCATTGCCCATGCCGACCGAACCGACGGTAACCGGCGAAGTTGTTACAAGTAATCATGTCTATCATTCGGATTACGCGGGTATCTTCGCCGCGGACACCGACGGCGTGATCGTCGGCCCTTTGCCCACTTCGTGACAGGAGCGGGCCCGGGTTATAGGGCGCTTCACGATTGGTCTGCGCACAGCTCGACACGACTACGAGCCCGAAGCGCAAGCGAGTGAATCCCCGGAAAGCATGCACTCGCTTGCGCTTCGGGCTCGTATCCAGTGTGCGCTACCCAATCGTGAAGCGCTCTAGAATCGCACCGAGAAGCCCGTGCCGGTGAAGAAATCGTCGGGCCGGCCGCTGAGGCCGAAGCCGGCGCAGGATGTCAACCTGGATATTCGGCGTGAACCGGTAGAGTATTCCTCCGTCCATATAATTCCGGGGGAGATTACTGGGTGCGTTCGTGAACATCAGGATATACCACTCGTAGAAGAGCGTCGTCCGTTCGGTGATCGAGTAGAACGAGACGATCGACTGGTGATATCGCTGGTAGTTGTAGGAATGCGGGAGCTGGTACGGGGCGCCCTGCTCGCGGATCCCCAGGTAGCCGTTGCTGCCGCCGAGCGAGAGCTTCTTGGTCAAGCTCCAGCCATAGATCAGGGTGATGTAGGGCTCGACCGTCTCCGACGAATAGGGGGATGAGCCGCCGGTGGGGGCGATGATCGAGGTAATCAGGGCGGTCGTCGGGATCCATTTCCGCTCCTCATCGCCGGGGAACAGTTGGCACTTGAGGCCGACCTCCATGTCGTTGTCGCCGTTGACCGAGCTCCGGCGGGCTCGAGGGCTCGACGACGTCGCCTGCGAGTTGTCCTGCCCGAGCCAGAACATCCGGAATTCGACCCGATCCATCAGGCCGTAGCGAATGGCGAGCTCGGGGAAGTCGTAGACGTACGAGCGGGTCCCGGAACTCTTCAGGCCGTTGAAGGTCCAGCCCGACTCGAACTGGAGCCGTCCGCGCGGGACGACCGTGTTGGCCGGCGTGAAGGTGGGGCGATCGGTGTTGATCGGCCCGTCGCGATCCTCCTCTTGCGAGAGCGGACCGAGGAGCCATTCGTGGAGATTCTCCGGCGGGGCCTTCTTGGGCTTCTCCGGGGCCGGCTCCTCTGGCGTGCGGTCGCCAGGGGTCGGCGTCGGCTGGTCCGTGCTCGAGGCCGGCTGGTCCGTCGCGGAGCCGGCCGAACCCTCCGGCACGCGTGTGCCGACATCCTGGGCGTAGGCCGAGAGGTTTATCGATATCGTGCATGCAAGGATCAAGGGGCGTAACGCAGACTGTGCCATGAGGCGCCTCTCTACTCTCGGCCAGTCGGGTTCGGGACGATCTATCAGCTCCTACTTACAGTGAGCACAATCATTCCAGTCGGTCGTCTATCATCGACAATCTGAGCAAAAGCCATGAGGCCGTGGGATAGGGCGGGATTCGTTTCGGCGATCGGTCCTGGGATGATCCCCACCCCGGATGAAAGTAGAGAATTGTTCCGGTCGGATGTAACGTCTGACGGTGGTTTGCGGGGTCTCTGGTACGGAGGCGAGACGATGGCGAAGACCGAGCGATCGGATACCGAAGACTTGATCGAGCGAGCCCGGCGGGGCGAGGACCTCGCGCGGCAGGGGTTGCTGGCTCGCTACCGCCGCCGGCTTCGGGCCATGATCGCCGCCCGGCTCGATCGCCGACTCTGGGGACGCCTGGACCCTTCCGACGTCGTCCAGGATGTCCTGATCGTCGCCTCGCGGGCGATGACCGGCTACCTCAAGCGTCCCGCGCTGCCGTTCGGGTCCTGGTTGCGGCAGTTCGCCGGCGATCGGCTCGTGGACCTACACCGCAAGCATGTAAGGGCCGGACGTCGGAGTGTGGCACTCGAGGTGCCGCCCCGGCACGACATCGGGCTCGGGGAGGGGGAAATGGCCCCATGGGATGATCGCGGTCCCCATCGCGAGATGGAGCAGGGCGAACTGCGAGCCGCCTTGCAGGACGCGATGACGCGGCTGTCCTCGAGCGACCGCGAATTGCTCACGCTCAGGCATCTCGAGCAGAGGACGACGCGCGAGGCCGCGGAGGTCCTGGGGATCAGCGAAGGTGCCTTGCGAGTACGCCACGTCCGGGCCCTCCGCCGGCTCCGCGAGCTGCTCGACGGCGAGTTCGGTCAATCGGGGGGACGGCCATGACGGCGATCTCCCGGACATCCGACGTCTCGGCATGCCACCCCGACGCGGCCCTCGGGCTGCTTATCGACGAGCTGACGGCGCAACTCCAGGAGGGCCGGTCCGTGGACCTCGATGACTGCGTGGCCGCCCACCCCGAGCATGCCGACACGCTCCGCCGCCTCGTGCCGGCCCTGGAGCTGATCAGCGGTTTGGCCCGGGGGGCGTCACCCCTCGGGGCGCCGGGCGTGGGCGTCCTGGGGGAATTCCGCCTGGTCCGTGAGGTCGGCCGCGGCGGGATGGGGATCGTCTACGAGGCCGAGCGGGCCGTCAACGGGCGCAGGGTGGCCGTGAAGGGTGCTCTCCGAGGCCGCGGCCCTCGAATCGCGGTCGCTGGCCCGGTTCCAGGTCGAGTGCCTGGTCGCGTCGTCCCTGGACCACCCTCACATCGTCCCGGTCTATGCCATCGGCTGCGAGCAAGGCGTCCATTACTATGCCATGCGGTTCGTCGAGGGCCATTCGCTCGCCGATCTGGTCCGCAGGGCGGATCGGCCGGGCGTTCGCGAGGCCGCGCGCCTCGCCGAGCGTGCGGCCGAGGCGATCGAGCACGCCCATCAGCTCGGCGTCCTCCACCGCGACATCAAGCCCGCGAATCTCCTGGTCGAGCCCACGGGGCACCTCTGGGTGGTCGATTTCGGCCTGGCGCGGCTCCAGGGGCAGGGGGACATCACCCGCACCGGCGACCTGATCGGGACGCTTCGCTATATGAGCCCAGAGCAGGCGCTGGGCCACCGCGTGCTCGATGCGCGCACCGATGTCTACTCGCTGGGTGCGACCCTCTACGAGCTGATCACGGCGCGCCCGCCTTCGACGGCCGCGACCGGCAGGATTTGATCCGTCGGATCACGCGGGACGAACCCGTCGCGCCGATGCGACTCGACCCGAGCATTCCCCGAGACCTGGAGACCATCGTCTGCCGGGCCATGGCCAAGGAGCCGGACGACCGATACCGATCGGCGCAAGGATTGGCCGAGGACCTCCGGCGCTTCCTCGATGGCCGTCCGGTCCTCGCGCGTCGGCCCGGGCTGGCCGTTTACGCGGCCCGATGGGCGAGGCGTCATCGCGCCTCGGCGACGGCCGCCGCGTCGGCCGTCGTCCTGGTCGTCGTCGCGCTGATTGCGGGGGTCGCCTTGCTCTGGCGAGAGCAGTCGCGCCACCCGGGCCAATCTGGGGCTCGCCGTCCGGGCACTCGACGACTCGCTCCAGTTGCTCGACGACCTCTTCCTCGCCTCCGACCGGGACGACGGCGGCTTCGAACCGGCCCGCGTGGAGCAGATCCAGACCTTGCAACGCCGGACGCTGGCGACCTACGCGAGCCTCGCCGCCTGCAATCCCGAGGATTCGGACGCCTGGCGGGCGATGGCGCGGGCCCATCGCCGATTCGCCGCCGCCTGGGAGTGGGCGGGAGAAGTCAACCGGGCCGATGCGGCTTACCGGAATGCCGATGACCAGTTGGCGGCGACTTCCGTCCGCCGGGGCGAGGCCATCGGCCGCGACGAGCACGCGGAAGTCCTCGGCGACTGGGGCCGGCTCCTCTACAACAACCGCCGCGTGCTCAGGGCGGAAGGCCCCTTGCGTAGGGCCGTAGAACTCGACCGAGGTGCGGCCGCGGGGGGCGTCAGGCAAGGCCGGCGGCTGCTCCGCAACACCGTCTACCTGTGCGGCACCCTCGTGGTGGCACGCCGGACGGAGGAACTCGAGTCGCTCCTGCGGGATGCCCTGGCCATGCCGGGCGGCGAGCCGGCCCGGTCGGCCGCCGACCGGGCGACCCTGGCGGAGGTCTACAAGCTCCTGGGCGACGTGATGTACGCCAAGGGTCGAGAAGAGGAGGGAGGCCGTGCCTACGACCGGGCCGTCGCCCTGATCGAGTCGATCCCCGTCGGCGCCCCCGGCCTCGCCCGCGATCGTCACGAGATCGCGACCTTGTTCGCGCGGATGTGTTCGCAGACGTATTGCGGGACGGCGCAGGCCGAGAGGGTCATCCCGTTCTATCAGCGAGCCGTCGTGGCGTGGGACCGCGTCGTGGCCGGTTTCCCATCCGCCCCGGTCTACACTGGATTGAGGGCATCGGCCCTCTCCTACCTCGGGAGCCGGCTCTTCGCCTCCGGCCGGCTTGTCGAGGCCCAATCGATGCAGCGGCGGGCCCTGGAGATCCGCGAGGCCATGCTCCGCGCCGATCCGACCTCGCCGCGCTCCCGCCGCGAGACCGCCATGGAGTGCGAATCCCTGGGCATCGTGCTGGGCGAATCGGGGCTCCTCCACGAGGCCGAAGCCTTCTTCCTCCGCGCATTGGCGCATCGACCCGGCGCGGGTCCGCGCCCAAGAACGACCTGGCCTGGCTGCTGGCGACCGGCCGGGACCCGTCAGCTCGCGACCCGGCGCGGGCCGTCGCGATGGCCGAGGATGTCGTCGTCGCCAGGCCGGGCGTCGCGACCTACTGGAACACGCTGGGCCTGGCGAGACTGCGCGCCGGAGACTGGGCCGGCGCAGGCGGCCTTGGAAGAGTCGATGCGGCTGTGCAAAGGAGGCCGGAGCTGCGACTGGCTCGCCATCGCCGTGGCGCGATGGCACCTCGGCGATCCCGCCGAGGCGCATCGATGGTACGAGCGGGCATCGGCCCGAACCGACGCGCCGCCGGGCTCCCCCGATCCCGTGGTGGCCCAACTCCAGGCCGAGGTCGCATCCCTGTTCGACCTGGGCTCCGCCGGGGCACGCCCGACGTCGCGGTGAGCCCCGCCTGACCGATGCAACGGCTTTCGCCGGCGTCCGTTCGACGACGGGGATCCACGGATCCGCGCCGCGGACCCCCCATGCGCCGGAGTTTCCGATCGGCCTTTGTGACGAAAAGTCTTGTCAAACTTGTCCTTGAGGAGATCTCGACGATGATCAAGAGAGCTGGATCGATCCTGATGGGCTTCATCGCCTTCGCGTACGTCTCGGTCTCGACCGGGCCGCCGGTTCATGCCGGAGAGTACATTCTCACCGACCTGGGCGTGCTGGGCACGGGAGGCAATGCCCAGAGCATCGCGAACGGGATCAATGCCTCGGGCCAGATCGCCGGTTGGTCCGATATCCCGAGCGCCAGGGCCTCGCACGCCTTCCTCATACCAGAACGGGAGCCTTCAGGACCTCGGCACGCTCGGCGGACGGTCCAGTTATGCGACCGGGATCAACGATTCCGGCCAGGTCGCCGGTTACTCCGATGTCACCGGCAGCGGATCGGGCCCGATGGAGATCCAGCACGCCTTCGTCTACTCGGGAGGGCCGATGTCCGACCTCGGCACTTTGGGGGGTACGAACAGCCAGGCATTCGGGATCAATAACGCCGGCCAGGTCGTCGGCTATTCCGACATCGACGGCAATTCGACCCAGCACGCCTTCCTCTCCAGTGGCGGGACGATGTCCGACCTGGGCACGCTGGGCGGGACCTACAGAGAGGCCACCTCGATCAATCAATCCGGCCAGGTCTCTGGCGTCGCGAGCCTGGCCGGGGACGCCGTCTATCATGCGTTCCTCTATTCGGGGGGCCAGATGACCGACCTGGGCTCGCTGGGTGGGACCTATAGTGAGGGCGACGCGATCAATGCGTCCGGCCAGGTCGTCGGCGTTTCCACGACCGCGAGCGGGGATTATCACGCGTTCCTCGACTCGGGCGGATCGATGTCCGACCTGGGCACCCTGGGGTCGTTCTATAGCCAGGCCCTCGGGATCAACGACTCGGGCCAGATCGTGGGCTTCTCTTTCCTCGCCAACGGGGACACGCGGGCCTTCCTCGACCAGGGCGGGACGATGGTCAACCTGAACAGCCTCGTCGTCAACGCGAACGGCTTCGACGTGACGTCCGCCAATGCGATCAACGACGCCGGCCAGATCGTCGGATCCGGCTATACCGCCGGCGGGATGGAGCATGCCTTCTTGCTGACGCCGGTGCCCGAGCCCTCGAGCCTCGTGCTGGCCGGCATCGCCGGGGCCCTGGGCGCAGCCTGCGCCTTGCGTCGTCGCCGGCGGTCGGCCTCGAGCATCGACTAGCGATCGCGGCGGAGCTTGCCGGATCGCCTACGAATTTTCGTTCGAAGACAGCTCACTTTCGACGGATCGAGCGTCGGCGTCCGGCAAGCCGCATCCTCACAACGGTTCATTGCCGCGGGTCATGTCCTCGACCTTGGCCCGGGCCTGTCTCTGATTGGCCCATCGGACGAACCAGAACAGCGACGGCATGTAGACGACCCAGGCCAGCGAGCGCCAGAGCAAGGGCAGCAAGAAGAGGCCAGCCAGGAAAGCCGAGACTCCGAGCCAGCAGAGGATGCTGGCTCGTATAGTGAACGCGCGTTCCCTTGGTCCGTTCGTATTCTTGATACTGAAATAGGTGCCGATGAGTCCCCCCATCACGCCGATCACCCCTCCGGTGATTCCGCCGACCAGGCCGGCCATGCGATCGTCCATCGGAAATCTCCCTTCAAACGAATTGTCAGGTTCGACGACGCCAACCAAGCCGTCGGACGCCCCGTCCGATGCGGCGGCGAGCCATCGAGAACCTCTTGATAAGGCAAACGCCCGTCGAAGAAAAGGCGGAGCCTTCGCTGCCGGCCCCTTTTCCGTCGCGCCGGTCCCGTCTACGATCGGGTTGAGTCGAAGGTGGCCGATCCGGTCGCCGGGCGGGCCTTCGCTCGCGACCCGAATCCAGGAGAGCCAAGATGTTGTCCTCGCGACGGGAGTTCCTCAACTCGGCGGTGGCGACTGCTGCCCTGGGCGCGACGATCGGCGGAGGATTCTCATCGGCCGCGGACCCGCCACGCAAGAGGCACCTCGTCAGCCTGAGCTTCGATGATGGATTCAAGAAGTCCTTCGTGCGCACCGCGGAGATCTTCGAGAAATTCAAGCTCTCCGCGTGCCTCAACGTCGTCGCGACGGGCATCCCGGACGACCCGTATATCCGGAAGCATCCCCTGGGCGATTTCGGGCTCTGGAATGAGTTGAAGCATCGGGGGCACGAGATCATGCCCCACGGACACCGCCACGAGAACCTTCAAGAGGTGTCATTCGAGCGGGGCAAAGAGCTGGTCCGTCGTTGCCTCGAGATTTTCCGCGAGAAACTCGACGGCTTCGACGTGAAGCGGGCGATCTTCAACTTCCCGTTCAGCGCCTCCACGCCGGAACTGGAGCGATGGCTGCCGGACCAGGTGCGCGCGTTCCGGACCGGGTTCAAGGGACGGAATCCGCTGCCCCACAAGGGGCAGACGAAGTTGACGTGCGCCAGCTTCGGCCCGGGCAACTGCGAGGAGGCCCTCGACCGCGAGATCAAGGACTTACTTGCCGGCGAATCGGGCTGGATGATCTTCAATACGCATGGTCTGGACGACGAGGGATGGGGACCGATGCGCGCGACCTACCTCGACCGGCTCCTGGAACGGCTCATCGCCATCGACACGGTGGACATCGTCCCGGTCGGCCGGGCGCTGGCGAAGGTCACCCCATGACCCTCTCTCAAGATTGCCCTTCGTAGAGGTGAGTCTAAGACGGGTGTGATCGGCGATTGATGTAGGCGGGCGCCTCGCTTGGCTGTTCGCCCCTCGTGGGGGCTCAGAAAGAACCAATCACGGGTGGTGACGGCAGTAATACGACGGGTGGTGCGGCCTCATCAACGGCTCACTTTCTCAACGACCTGAGGTATTCGACGACACTCGTGTGCGTCATCGCATCGGCCCAGTCCAGCGCGGTGCGGCTTGGGATGGCGGGATATCTCACGGGGGGCCGGATCGGCTCTCCTGGGGCGACCGGTGGCGAACCCGGTAAAGAATTGGAGGAGGTCGCAGGGAGAGCCTCCGTCTTCGCCCCGACATCGGCCCCGCATTTGACCAGCAATTTGACCAGCTCTAAGTGGCCTCCTCGAGCCGCCAGGTGCAGAGGTGTCCAACCCGCGCCGTCGGCCGCGTTAACGTTGGCACCGCGTCGGATCAAGTAATCTGCGACTGCCGTGTGACCTCGGACGGCGGCCCAGGCAAGGGGGGTGTAATCTTCGGTCGAATAGGGCTTATGGCCCGGCGGGTACGGTTCCGCGGCGTCGACCAGGAGGGGATGCTTCTCAAGGATCGCCTTGAGGTGATCCAAATTCCCCTCGCGTGCGAAATGATGGATGGCAGCGGCGAGAGCCGACTCGTAGGGATCGGTATCCTGGGACCGCAAGTCACCCGCCAGGAGCAAGAGGAACATCGTGGCGCAGAGCATGAGCGTCCTCTTTCCGCATTCGAAGGATAGTGCCCGGCGTCCATCTCTCCCCGAGCCGGTTCAATTGTATCAGTCCGGGCCGGGGCGTAGGGAGCCCCCCGCCTACATCAATCGCCGATCACACTCTCAAAAACCCTTACAATTCCCGGACCGCTTCCGCTACAATTTCTCAAATCAGTTTCTAGGAGCATGTGAGCAAAAGGGGCGGTCGGTTATACCACGGGAAGATGGGAGGGATATCGAGAGGGTGAGGAAGATCATGGCATCGTCACCGTGTTCCTGGAATGCGACCCGGCGATGTGTGACGCCCGTTCCCGCGTGCTTCCGAAAGCTTGGCCAGAGATGACCGATCCAGCAAGACACCTTGCCGATCAAATGTTCAAGGGCCGGCATCCGGATGCCGTGATCGAGCACGATCGCGAGGAAGATTTGGAAGACCGCAAGTCGATCCCGGTCTGCCACGACGTTGGTCTTCATTCGAACTCCACGGCCGGAAGCGCGGCCTGGAACTCGTCGAGTTCCTCGACGCCGATCCCGCAACTCTTGATGTCCAGCCGTTTGAGCCTGAAGAGGCCCTTCAACTGGAGCAGGCCCCGGCCCGTGAGCGGGACGCCGGAGAGCGAAAGGATCTGGAGATTGGTCGCCCCGGCCAGTGCGGCGAGGCCCTCGTCGGTGGCCGCGCTGCCGTCGAGGTAGACGAGCGCCAGTCCGGGTAGCGACTTGAGCCGGCCGAGACCGGGCCCTCGCACCCGTGTATGCTGCAAGTACAGCGCTCCGAGGTTGGGGAGGTCCTTCACGGCCTCCAGGCCCGCGTCGGTGATGGGCAGGCCGCCGAGGTCCAGGGACTCCAGGGTCGTCAAGCCCTTGAGGTGGACGAGGCCCGCGTCGGTGAATGCGCTCGGCGGGTGCCTGTCGTCACGCAGGTCAAGTTTACCGAGCCCGAGATGCTCGATCGAGGGCAGGGCCGCCAGATGGCGGAGCCCCGCGTCGGTGACCCCGGTGTTCGCCAGGTAGAGTCCCCAGACCCGATCGCCATAGGTCGCGACGAACCGGGCCAGGGCCGCGTCGTCGAATGACTTGCCCTGGAAGCTGAAGGCCAGGGAGTCGTGGCCGCCGAAGAGGCCGAGGAAGCGGGGCGTCCGCTCCATGAAATGCGCCTCGCCGCCGATCTTCTTCACCTCGTCGAGCAGGCGGACGTCGGCCTCGCTGATCCCCTCGACCTTCGGGAACAGCTCGATCGATGGTGGGCGCGCTCCGCCCGCGAACAGGCCCACGGCCGTCAGGAACGCGCCGAGGAGGCCGAGCGTGATCCAGGATCGCCGGCGCGGTCGTCGCGGCGAAGGAGCCGAAGTTTCTGCCGGCATGAAAGTACTCCTTGCAGGACGATGACGACATGGATCTCAGGTCTAACTGATTGGCAGATCGCTACTTCCGCCAATTCTCGATGGCGGCCGGTCGGAATCTGAAAAATCCATGAAGGGTTCGATCGAACTTTTACGCAACAATAATGGCCCGACTTGCGACCGACATCCCGACCGCTTTAGGATGATTTCTTTAGGATAATCTCGGCCATATGTGCAAGGCGAGACGCCGATTCCTGAGAGGTGATTGCGGCTTCCGTTTTTCGCCTAGGCGCATGGATGCGAGCAGGTTTGGCGACGGATCGGGTTCTAGCGGATCGGCTGCCGGTCCGTGCTAAGATGCTGGAACAGGATTGGCATGCGAGGCCAGCCTGGCGTGAGCAGACGATCGCGGACCTGCCCGAAAATCCTACCCCGCGTGAGGCATCGATGATCGGCCGTTTTCTCGTCCTGGGATTCTCCAGTTCGTTGTTGCTGGCCGCGACGGGCGGTTGCCAGGCCAACAAGCCCAAGGTCGCGGCCGCCGAGGCGCCGGCGGTGCCGGTGAGCCGGCCGGTCGACCGCGAGGTCACCGATTATGTGGACTTCATCGGCCGGACCGAGGCGGTCCACTCGGTGGACATCCGCCCGCGCGTCTCGGGCTATCTGGTCGAGATGCCGTTCGAGGAGGGGGCGGAGGTGAAGAAGGGCGACCTCCTGTTCGTGGTCGATCCGCGCCCGTATCAGGCCCAGGTCGACCAGGCCCAAGGCCAGGTCGACCTATATCAGGCGTCGCTCAAACTGGCCAAGACGACCCTGGCGCGGGACCGGGCCATCAACCTCCTGTCGCGGGGCTCGATCAGCCAGCAGCAATTCGACCAGGAACAGGCCCAGGTCGACGAGGCCCAGGCCCGCGTCGACGCCTTCAAGAAGAGCATGGAGCTCTACGTGATCAACCACGAATGGACGCGGATCCTGGCGCCGATCGACGGCCAGATCAGTCGGTATTACCTGACCCTGGGCAACCTGGTCAACCAGAACCAGACGCTGTTGACCACGATCGTGTCGGTGGACCCGATGTACGCCTATTTCGAGATGGACGAGCCGACCGACCTGCGGCTGCGCAAGGTGGCCAACGAGGGTCGGATCAAGTCGTTCAAGGACCGGAAGAAGATGCCGGTCCTCATGGGGTTGCAGGGCGAGGAGGGCTTCCCGCATGCGGGTTACATCGACTTCATCAACAACCAGTTCAACCCGACCACGGGCAGCATCCTGGTCCGGGGCGTGTTCCCGAACCCGGCGCCGTCGGGAGGCCAGCGGCTGTTGACGCCCGGTCGGTTCGTGCGGATCCGCCTGCCGATCGGCGCCCCCACCGGGCGATGCTGGTCATCGACCGGGCCGTCGGGTCGGACCAGGATAAGAAATTCGTCTACGTGCTCGACGGCGAGAACAAGGTCCAGTATCGGCGCGTGACCACCGGCGCGCTCCAGGAAGACGGCCTCCGCGTGATCGAGGAGGGCCTCAAGGGGGATGAGCGGGTCGTCGTCGGGGCCTTGCAGCAGTTCCGGCCGAAGCAGGAGGTCAAGCCCGAGTCGGTGCCCATGCCCACGCTCGGCCCCGCCCCGGGCGAGGCGCCGCCATCGACCAAGTCGGCATCACCCGCGGTGGAGTCGCGGAAGCAAGCATCGCCCGGGTCGGAATCGCAGAAGTCGGCACCCCCCGAATCGGAGCCCGCCAAGGCCACCGCCCCCTGGACGGGGCCGGCCAAGTCGGTGTTCCCCCCGGCGGAGACGCGCAAGAGCCCGCAAACGGAATCCGGCAAGCCGGCGTCGTCCCCGACCAAACCAGCCGGCGCCAGGTAGGGGGGCGTTTGCCGATGATCTCGCGATTCTTCATCGATCGACCGATCTTCGCGACCGTCCTGTCGCTCGTCATCACGCTCGTCGGCGGGATCTCGCTGTATTTCCTGCCGATCGCGCAATACCCGCGGATCGTGCCGCCGGGCATCTCGGTGTCGATCAGCTATCCCGGGGCCAGCGCCCCGGTGGTCGCCGACACCGTGGCCGCGCCGATCGAGCAGCAGGTCAACGGCATCGACGGCATGCTCTACATGTCCTCGCAGATGGGCAACGACGGCACCTACTCGCTGACGGTCACCTTCGACATCGGCACCGACGTGAATTCGGCGCTGGTGATGGTGCAGAACCGCGTCACGCTGGCGATGCCGCAGTTGCCGTCTCAGGTCCAGAACCAGGGGATCACGATCCGGAAGCGGACGCCCGACAACCTGATGATCGTCAACCTGTTCTCGCCGAATGGCCGATACGACGACATCTACCTGAGCAATTTCGCCACGATCTTCGTCAAGGACGAGCTGTTGCGGGTGTATGGCGTCTCGGACATCAGCTACTTCGGCCAGCGGGATTACAGCATCCGTGCCTGGCTCGACCCGCAGAAGCTGGCGTCGCGGAGCATGACCGCGATGGACGTGGCCGCCGCGATCCGCGAGCAGAACATCGACGCGCCCGCCGGCCAGATCGGCCAGCTCCCGGTCGAGCGGGGCCAGTATTTCCAGTTGCCGATCGATACGCTGGGCCGGCTCACCAATCCGGAGGAGTTCGCGGACATCGTCGTCAAGGTCGGCAAGGATCGACCGGGCGAGCCGGCCACGGGCATCGTCCGGCTCCGCGACGTGGCCCGCGTCGAGCTGGGCGCCCAGAACTACAACCAGTCGTGTACTTTCGACGGCAAGCCGTCGGTGGGCCTGAGCATCTACCAGCTCCCCGGCACCAATGCGCTGGACGTCGCCGACCGGGTGCGGGAGAAGATGGAGGAGCTCAAGAAGCGGTTCCCCGACGACGTCGATTACGACATCGCCTACGACACGACTCCGTTCATCCGCGAGTCGGTCAATGACGTGATCCAGACCCTGTTCGAGGCCGTGATCCTCGTCGGCATCGTCGTGCTGGTGTTCCTCCAGGACTGGAAGGCGATGATCCTGCCGATGATCGACGTGCCGGTCTCGCTGATCGGCACGTTCGCGGTCATGGGCGTGCTGGGCTTCAGCCTGAACAACCTGACGCTCTTCGGCCTGGTGCTGGCGATCGGGATCGTGGTCGACGACGCGATCGTCGTCCTGGAGAACACCGAGCGGATGATCGCCAAGGGTTACGACGCGAGGACGGCGACGATCAAGGCGATGGAGGAGATCACCGGGCCGATCATGGCGATCACGCTGGCCTTGAGCTCGGTGTTCATCCCGTGCTGCTTCATCACGGGGATCACCGGGCAGTTCTTCCGGCAGTTCGCCGTGACGATCGCCGTCTCGACGATCATCTCGGCGGTGAACGCGCTGACGATGACGCCGTCGCGGGCGGTGCTGATCTTCAAGACGGAGGAGGGCGCCCACGGCCACGAGTTCAAGCGGGAGGCGCTGCCGTGGTGGTCCTTCGGCATCCTCGGCGGGATGGTATCGCTCTGGCTGGGGCCGGAATATCTGGCCGGGCCGTTGGGACTGTCGTCGGCATTGCACGGGCACGGCGGGGCGGAGGCGCTGAAGAAGCTCTCCTGGACGGCGACCGGGGAATTCTTCGCGCCGGCCTGGCGATCGGCCTGGTGGTCGGCTGGATCATCATCCGCCCGGTGAACGCCGTGCTCGGCTGGCTGTTCCGCGGGTTCAACCGGCTCTTCGACGGGATGACCGAGGTCTACGGCTGGATCGTCGGCAGGTCGCTCCGGATGAGCGTGATCGTGCTGATGATCTACGGCGGGCTGCTGTTCCTGACCTACGGGACCTTCAAGCGTGCCCCGCTGGGATTCATCCCGGAGCAGGACCAGGGCCGGCTGATCCTCAGCGTCCAGTTGCCCGACTCGGCGTCGTTGCAGCGCACGAAGGAGCAGGTGGCGCTCGTCGAGAAGATCTGCCTCGCGACGCCGGGCGTGGCGCACACGGTCGGCCTGGCCGGGATGTCGTTCCTCTTGCAGGCCAACGCATCCAACTTCGGGTCGATGTTCATCGTCCTGGACCCGTTCGGCGAGCGGCAGGCCCCGGAGCTGACCGCCAACGGCATCATGGCCCGGCTGCGCAAGGAGTTCAAGGCGAAGGTCCCGGATGCGGACGTCGCCGTGCGCAATTCCTCGGCGATTCCCGGCCTTGGGACCGCCGGCGG
Organism: uncultured Planctomycetota bacterium; assembly: GCA_963777695.1. Classification (GTDB taxonomy): domain Bacteria; phylum Planctomycetota; class Planctomycetia; order Isosphaerales; family Isosphaeraceae; genus CAVZRC01. The sequence goes on along the minus strand of CAVZRC010000004.1, from coordinate 46,475 downwards.
CTACAAGCTGATCATCGAGGACCGGGGCGGTCGCGGGTTCGTCGACTTGCAGCGGGAGACCGACGAACTGGTGGCGGCGATGAAGAAACAGCCGGGCCTGGCCACCGCGTCCACCCAGTTCCGCTCCAAGACGCCGCAGCTCTACCTGGACATCGACCGGACCAAGGCCGAATCGCTGGGCCTGTCGTTCGACGACGTGAACCAGACGCTGTCGATGTTCCTGGGCTCGCTCTACGTCAACAGCTTCAACGAGTTCGGCCGCCACTGGCAAGTCACGGTCCAGCTCGACGGCGATTTCCGCGATCGGCTGGAGAAGATCAACCTGCTCCAGGTGCGGAACAAGTGGGGCGGGATGGTGCCGATGGGCACGCTGGTGAAGGTGCGCCAGGTCGGCGGGCCGGTCAGCGTCACGCGGTATAACCTGTTCACGTCGGCGCAGGTCACGGGGAGCCTGGCGCCCGGGGTCAGCTCGGGGGAGACGATCGCGGCGGTCAACCGCCTGACCGACGAGATCCTGCCGCTGTCGATGAAGGCGGAGTGGACCGAGGTGATGTTCCTCCAGATCAAGGCGGGGAACACGGCGATGTATGTCTTCGCCTTGTCGGTGGTGAGCGTCTTCCTGGCCCTGGCGGCGCTGTATGAGAGCTGGGCGCTGCCGCTGGCGGTGATCCTGGTGGTGCCGATGTGCTTGCTCTGCTCGCTGCTGGGTGTGCTATCCACCGGCCGGGAGGTGAACATCTTCGTGCAGATCGGCCTGGTGGTGCTGGTCGGCCTGGCGTGCAAGAACGCGATCCTGATCGTCGAGTACGCCAAGCAGAAGCACATGGAGGGCCTGCCGCGGTACGAGGCGACGCTGGAGGCGTGCAAGCTCCGGCTGCGTCCGATCCTGATGACGTCGTTCGCCTTCATCGTCGGCGTGGTCCCGCTGATGGTGGCCTCCGGCGCCGGGGCGGAGATGCGTCGGTCGCTGGGGATCGCCGTGTTCAGCGGGATGGTCGGCGTGACGCTCTTCGGCATCTTCCTGACGCCGGTGTTCTTCTCGGTGATCCAGGGACTGAGCGAGACGCGGCTGTTCTCGGCCCAGACCACACGATGGGTCGGCTCGACGCTGGCGGGCGGCGGGATCGGCCTGGGGATCGGCTACTTGCTCGAGCGGCTGAAGATCGTCCACTCGGAGTGGTCCCAGACGATCGGCGCCTGCGCCGGCATGATGTTGATGCTGATCTTGATGGATATCTTCAGCCGGCTGCGGTCGCAGAGGGCGGGTGCCCCGGATCTCGGCGATGCGCCGACGGCCGGGGGATTGAAGGCGGGACACGCGAACGGCGACGGCCTCGCGATCGACGCGAACGGGCACCCGGGGCCGTTCGAGGTCGGCATCGACGATGGGCCGCATCTCAAGGGCAGACCGATCGACACGACCGGAGGGAATGACCTGTGATCTCGCGCTTCTTCATCGACCGTCCGGTCTTCGCCATCGTGCTCTCGCTCGTGATCGTGCTGGCGGGCGGCGTGGCCGTGTTCACGCTGCCGGTGGCCCAGTATCCCGAGGTCACGCCGCCGACGGTGCTGGTGACGGCCATCTACCCGGGCGCCAACGCGGTGACGGTGCGGAACACCGTCGCGGCGCCGATCGAGGAGCAAGTCAGCGGCGTCGAGAACATGCTCTACATGTCCTCGCAATGCACCAACGACGGCACCTACACGCTGACCGTCACCTTCCGCCTGGGCATGAACACCGACATGGCCCAGGTGCTGGTGCAGAACCGCGTCTCGCTGGCGCTGCCGGTGATCCCGGCCCTGGTCCAGAACGAGGGGATCACCGTCAAGAAGATGTCGCCGAACACGATGATGATCGTGAACCTGATCTCGCCCGACGGCCGGTACGACAACACGTTCCTGAGCAATTACGCCACGATCTACATCAAGGACGAGCTGGGCCGGCTCAGGGGCGTGGCGGGGATCACCTACCTCGGCCAGCGCGACTACAGCCTGCGGGCCTGGCTCGACCCGGCCAAGATGGCGGCGATGAACCTCAGCGCCATGGACGTGGTCACGGCCATGGCGCAGCAGAACCTCCAGGTCGCCGCCGGCCAGATCGGCCAGCAGCCGGTGCCCCGGGGCCAGCAATTCCAGCTCACGATCAACACGCTGGGCCGGCTCGTCGAGCCGGACCAGTTCGGCGACATCATCATCAAGGCCGGCGATAATAACTACCTGGTCCCGTCCATGCAGGGCGGCGGGGCGCCCGGCAGCCGACCACGTCGGACTTCCAGGGAGGTGCGACCGATCAGGGCGGCTCGAACAGCGAGGGCGGCTCGATGTCGCAGGCCACGGGCATCGTCCGGCTCCGCGACGTGGCCACCAAGGTCGAGCTGGGGTCGCGGCAGTACGACCAGTCGTGCACGCTCGACGGCAAGCCATCGGTGGCCGTGTCGATCTACCAGTTGCCCGGCTCCAATGCGCTCGAGACCGCCAAGGGCGTCTACGCCAAGATGAAGGAGCTCAAGACGCGGTTCCCCGACGGCCTGGATTACCAGATCGTCTACGACACCACGCCGTTCATCCACGAGTCGGTCAACGAGGTCTTCAAGACGCTCCGCGACGCCGTGATCCTCGTCGGCATCGTCGTTCTGATCTTCCTCCAGGACTGGAAGGCGATGATCCTGCCGATGATCGACGTGCCGGTCTCGCTCATCGGCACGTTCGCGATCATGGCGGCGATGGGCTTCAGCCTGAACAACCTGACCCTCTTCGGCCTGGTGCTGGCGATCGGGATCGTGGTCGACGACGCGATCGTCGTGCTGGAGAACATCGAGCGGCTGATCGCGACCGGGCTGGACTCGCGGACGGCGACGATCAAGGCGATGGAGGAGATCACCGGGCCGGTGCTGGCGATCACGCTGGTGCTCAGCTCGGTATTCATCCCGTGCTGCTTCCTGGGCGGGATCACGGGGGAATTCTTCCGGCAATTCGCCGTGACGATCGCCGTCTCGACGATCATCTCGGCGATCAACGCCTTGACGATGACGCCGTCCCGCGCCGTGATGATCTTCAAGACCGAGGAAGGCGCCCACGGCCACGAGTTCAAGCGCGAGGCGCTGCCCTGGTGGATCTTCGGCATCGTGGGCGGGATGCTCACGCTCTGGTATGCCAAGGACTTCGTCATCGGCCAGTTCGTCCACCTCGGCTGGCTGCCGGAGATGAGCGCGGAGGAGCTGGCGGAAGACACGGGATGGATGTCCTACATCTTCGACGCGGCCGCCTTCAGCCCCGGCCTGGTGGCGGGCTTGATCGTCGGGCTGGCGATTATCCGGCCGGTGAACGCCGTGCTGGGCTGGCTGTTCCGCGGCTTCAACCGGCTCTTCGACATGATGACCAACGTCTACGGCCGGATCGTCGCCGGCGTGCTGAGGGTCAGCGTGATCGTGCTGATGCTCTACGGCGGTCTCCTGGGCCTGACTTACTGGGAATTCATCCGTACGCCGACGGGCTTCGTGCCGCAGCAGGACAAGGGTTATCTGCTGCTCAACGTGCAACTGCCCGATTCGGCCGCGACCGAGCGCACCCAGCGGATGATGGCCCGCATCGAGGCCCTGGCGCGAGACGCCGGGCGTGGCGCACACGGTCGGCGTCTCGGGGCAGTCGCTGTTGCTCAACGCCAACGCGCCGAACCTGGGCTCGCTCTACGTGATGCTCGACGAGTTCGAGAAGCGTCGCGGGCCGAACCTGTCGGCCGACGCCATCGCCGAGGTCCTGAAGCAGCGGTGCCAGCGGGAGGTGCGCGGGGCGATCGTGACGGCGTTCGGGGCCCCGCCGATCGACGGCCTGGGCACGACCGGCGGCTTCAAGCTGATGATCGAGGATCGCGGCAATCTCGGCGTGGACACCTTGCAGCGGATCAGCGACCAGATCGTCGAGCGGGGCAACAAGACGCCGGGGCTCCAGGGGCTCTTCAACAGCTCGCGGGCGAACACGCCCTGGCTGTACCTGAACATCGACCGGACCAAGTGCATGGCGCTGGGCGTGCCGGTGAGCGAGCTGTTCAACACGTTGCAGGTGTACCTGGGCTCATATTACGTGAATAACTTCAACCAGTTCGGCCGGTCGTGGCAGGTGAACATCCAGGCCGACCAGAAGTTCCGCGGCGACGCGCAGGATATCCGCCAGCTCCAGGTGCGGAATAACCAGGGCCAGATGATCCGGCTGGCCACGCTGCTGGAAGTGAGCAACACCAGCGGCCCGGTCTCGGTGATGCGGTACAATATGTACTCAGGCACGGCGATCACGGGCAATCCGGCGCCCGGGACGAGCTCGGGGCAGGCGATCGCGATGATGCAGGAGATCGCCGACGAAGAACTTCCGAGGTCGATGGCGTCGGACTGGACCGAGCTGGCGTTCATGCAGCTCCAGGCGGGCAACACGGCGACGGGCGTCTTCGGGCTGGCGGTGGTCTTCGTCTTCCTGGTGCTGGCGGCGCAGTACGAGAGCTGGGCGCTGCCGCTGGCGGTGATCCTGGTGGTGCCGATGTGTTTGCTCTGCTCGCTGATCGGCGTGAACCTGGTCGGCATGGACGTGAGCCTGTTCACCCAGATCGGCTTCGTGGTGCTCGTCGGCCTGGCGAGCAAGAATGCGATCCTGATTGTCGAGTTCGCCAAGCAGAGCCAGGACGCGGGCGTGCCGAGGCGAGAAGCGACGATCGAGGCGTGCCGGCTCCGATTGCGGCCGATCTTGATGACGTCGTTCGCCTTCATCTTCGGTGTGTTACCCCTGGTGATCGCCGAGGGGGCCGGTGCCGAGATGCGTCGGTCGCTGGGGACGGCGGTGTTCGGCGGCATGCTCGGCGTGACGGCGTTCGGGATCTTCCTCACCCCGGTGTTCTATTACGTCATCCGGTGGTTCGGCGAAGGCAAGGAGCCGGTCGCCGCGGCCCACGGCTTGGATGGAAACGGGGTGGCGTCGAACGGCGGGATGGCCCACCCATCCGAGCCGATCCTGTCGGCTCCTCATGCGATCGACGGGCATTCGTCCTGAGCGGGTGTTTGGCCGCCGAGAAAGGGCCTGGGCAACCATTGCGGGCACAGGATCCGTCAGGCGGCATCTTCCGTCATCGGCCAGTTGTAGACCGGATTCAAGTCGAGGATCAGCTTCCGCTCCCAGGCCTCGCGGGAGAAGCCCGCGACTCGCTGGCCGGTCGCGAACGAGAGGGTGATCATCTCCAGTTTCGGCTTCCAGAAATGGCTCGCCATCAACTGGAGGGCGGCCCCCGTACTCAACTGTTCCCCCGCAAACCAACGGCATCGACCCATCCACGATACCTGGCCAAGGCACCCGCCCTCGTGACCCCGGGGCTCCGAAGACCGGCGAGACCCTCTGTTGGACCCTGACGGCATCGGGTAAGATCGGACCATGCGATGGATCCAAGCGTCACTGACTCTGGTTGTTCTCCTCATCGGCCTCGCCTTGAGCGAGGCGGGTGCGGCTGAGGAACCGCCGGTACGGATCGATGCGGCGTGCGGAGTCGCCCACGAGGGGTTGCTCGGGGCGGATTCCCATCCGGAGCCCATCCCTTCATTCAACCTGGCGGAACCTTTCGACAATTTGATCCTGTCGCTACCCCTCCTGGCCGACACCTCCTACGACGGCCTATTGCCCTACTTTGACAGCCTGATCCCGGCGCCAGCCTTCCTGGTCCAGGATCCACCCGTCGCCGTAATCTGCCAACGTCGGTGCCCGGCGGGCTGGCCGGTGACGGCGGCCGGGCGGCTCGCCTGGCTCCAGCGCTTCCTGTTTTGACCAAGGCCCCATGAGCGGTAAAGTCCCGGCGCTGCGCCCTTGAGGGCCACGCCGCCCGGATCGTCACGCGCATTGATCCATCGGCCTACAAGACAGGAGCGAAACCATGAACCCGTCCCGACCCTCGCACCGACGCGGTATTACGCTTATCGAATTGCTGGTGGTGATCACGATCATCGCCATCCTGGTCGCCCTCTTGCTCCCGGCCGTTCAGGCCGCGCGCGAGGCGGCGCGTCGCGCCCGATGCGCGAATAATCTGAAGCAGATCGGCCTGGCGATACACAACTACTACGTCACCCTGGGAGGCTTCCCGCCGGGGTATCTCAGCATCGTGCCAGGTCATCAACCCACCGACCTCGAGTTCGGACCGGGGTGGGGCTGGGGGACGATGGTCCTCCAGTTCATCGAACAGGCCCCGCTTTACGATGCGGTCAACTTCAACCTGCCGATCACCGACCCCGGCTCGCAAACCGTCCGGGCATCGAACTTGTCCATCTACCTCTGTCCGAGTTCCGACGGCGCCGGGCCGATCGGGTTGAGCGACAGCTCCGGCAAGATCTTGGTCAACGACCTGTCGCCCGGCCAGTACATCGCCTCGGCCGGGCAGTTCCAGGTTGCGGACTGGCCTTCCGATAACAACGGCGTGTTCTTCCGGAACAGTCGTGTCGGGTTGCGCGATATCACTGACGGGTCGAGCTTGACCATGATGGCCGGGGAGCGGTCGCGGACCATCTCCGACGCGACCTGGGTCGGCGTCGTCCCCTCGGCCGAGTTCTGCACCAAGCCCGCAAGGGATTACGAAGAGTGCCGCCCGTCCTACGCGATGGTCCTGGCCCACACCGGGCCGACGCTGCCCGGAGGCTATACGTGGGTCGTCGTGCCCAACAGCAAGTCGGCCGCCGTCGACAACTTCTGGAGCTTGCACCCTGGCGGGTGCAACTTCGTGTTCTGCGACGGGTCGGTGCGGTTCCTCAAGGAGTCGATCGACGCCGAGGTCTTCAGCTCCCTCTCCACCCGCGCCGGCGGTGAAGTCATCGGGGCCGACCAGTTCTGAACGACGTTGAGCGGGCCGATCCTCCGGATATCCCTCCCCGGGCTGACCGTGAGCCTTCGGGCGGATGAGGACGGCCCCCGACCTGAGCGTCGAGATGTGCGGGCATTCGCCGGTCTCGACCACCAAACGGATTGGGCACCGAAGATCGCGAGTCGAGGATCAAGGCGCGATCGTTAGCGGGATCTCGGCCGAGGAGGTGCGTTCGGCGACCAGGTCGGTCTGGATCAGCCGCAGGCGGTAGGAGCCCGGTTCGAGCGAGCCGGGCAGCCGGATTCGGGCATTCGCGAAAGTGTCGAGGCGGCGACGCGGGCAGACCTTCACGGTGGTGGGTAGCGACGGCTCCCAGACGGGCGGGCCGCCGGATTCGGGCCGGAGTTCCAGATGGGTCGAGAGCCGCGTCACGAAGGCATCGCCGCGGGCCTCGTACTCCAGGCCGTTCATCTCCCAGTAGACGAGGAGGAGCTGGCCGGGTTTGAGCGCGGTCGGGTCGAGGGGCTGGAACGAACCGAATCCGGTCACCAAACGGCGAGGCGGCCCATCTGGCCCAGCCGGTGATGACGGCTTCCCATCCCTCGCATGGGCATGGTTCCTGGGAGGCCGTGGAACGATCGTTTCCGAAGTCTCCTTATTCCCGGCTCGTCCTCGAGCCATCGGTCATTCCCCGCGGCGACGCGTCCCAGATGTGGACCACTCCCTCTCGAGTCGTGGAAGCCAGGCGGTAGCCATCCGGGCTGAAGGCGACGGCGAAGACGCGGCTGGTCCGGCCCTTGAGGGTGAGCAATTCCTGGCCGCGGGCCGCGTCCCAGAGGCGCGCCGTACCGTCCCAGGCGGCGGAGGCGACTCGGGTGCCATCGGGGCTGAAGGCCACGCCGCTGACCTCGGCGGTGTGGCCTCGGAGGGTGTGCAACACCTGGCCGCGATCGATGTCCCAGATCCTCACGGTGCCGTCATTGGAGACCGCGGCCAGGCGCCGGCCATCGGGACTGTAGGCCACTCGCCAGACCGGGGACGTGCTGCACTGGAGGTTCCGCATTTCCCGACCATCGGCCGTGTTCCAGATTCGCACCGTGTAATCCCAGGACGCCGAAGCGAATTGCTTGCCGTCGGGCCGAAAAGCCACGCCGCTGACCTGGCCGAGACGACCCTTGCATGTGAAGAGCTCCTTGCCGCCTGTCGAGTCCCAGACCCGCAGCGTGCCATCGTCTCCGCCCGTGGCAAGCCGGTCCCCGGCGGGGCTGAACCTCACCGCCCACACCGTGCCGATGTGTCCTTCCAGGGTCGAAATGCAGCGGCCCTCGTCCGCATCCCAGATGCGGACGGTGCCGTCGAGTCCTGCCGTGGCCAGGCGCGTACCGAGCGGGGAAAAAGCGACGGCGAAGACCCGGCCGCGGTGGCCTTGAAGTGTCCGGGTCTTGCCGTCACTGGCGGCGTCCCGGACGCAGACCGTCCCGTCGTCGCTCGCCGTGGCCAACCGCCGCCCGTCGGGGCTGAAGGCGACGTCGTTGACCTCTGCCGAGTGGCCCTCGAGGGTGAGCGCCTCCTGGTCGCGGGCCACATCCCAGACGCGCACCGTATCGTCCGCGCCGCCGGAGGCCAGCCGCTTGCCGTCTGGGCTGAAGGTGACGGCCCGGACCCCGCCGGTGTGACCCCTCAAGATCTGAATCGGTTCGCCGGTGCCGGGGTCCCAGACGCGCAGAGTCTGGTCGTCACTGACGGAAGCTAGCCGCCGCCCATCCGTGCTGTAAACGAGGGCATTGACGTGACCGGAGTGCCCCTTGAGCGCGAGTCGTTCCTTACCGCTGGCAGCGTCGCAGATCCGGACGGCGTGGTCCTGGCAGCCGAAGGCGAGTTGGCCACCGTCCGGGCTGAATGCCAGCGCGGGAGGGCGGGCGCGTATCCTCGCAGGGTCAATGGCCGCCTCTTGCCGTCGAGGTCCCAGACGGTGATCTTGCCGTCTCGTTCGGCCGCGACCAGCCGTTTCCCATCCGGGCTGTAGGCCACCGACTCGACCCCGGTATCCGAGAGGAGCGTTCGCGCGATTCGCCCCGAGGCGTCGTCCCGAGCGATAGCCTCTCCGGCGAGCCCCGCCGCGGCCAACGTCTTGCCGTCCGGGCTGAATGCGATGCTGACGACCGCACCGGCGGGGCGCGGGAGGGTCATCAGGGCCTCGCCGTCGATCGCGTCCCAGATGTCGAGGGCGGAATCCCTGCCGGAGGCCAGTCTCTTACCGTCCGGGCTGAACACCACGCAATGGATCGCACCGTCGGGAGCGGACAGGTCGTGGAGCACCCGGCCGGTGGCGGCATCCCAGATGCGCATTCGGTCGCGCCCGCACGCGGCAAGGAGGTTGCCGTCGGGACTATAGGCGACGCCGTGGACCTCTTGCCCGAACCCATCGAGGGTGAGCCGTGCGGTATGACAGAGGTTGTCGAGGTAATACCACTCGAACCCGCGCCGATCGATGTCGCCGTCGTCCTTGGGTCGGTGAGCATCGAGCAACTCGCGAAGCCGAGGCACTTGGTTCTCGTTCCAGGCGCGCTGTGCCAGTCGCATATCGGCGACATACAGTCTGTACTCTGAATCGAGTCGGGCACGTACGGCCTCGTCGGCGCGACGGTTCGCCTGGACCGCGAAGTAAGTCGAGGCGCAACTGCCGGCCAGGAGGGAAGAGGCCGCGACCGCCGCGAGCCCGGCCAGGAGTTTATTGCGCCGGCACCAGCGACAGAGCCGGCCAGCCTTGCCGATCGGCCGGGCCCGTACGGGCAGCCCGTCGCCGAATCGCTCCAGGTCGCCGGCCAGGTCGCCGGCACTTGCGTAACGCCGGCCCGGTTCCTTCTCCAGGCATTTCAGGCAGATCGTCTCGAGATCGCGCGGCACGCGCGGATTCAGTAGGCGCGGCGGGATGGGCTCTATCCGGACGATCTGGAGCAGCGCCTCCATCGGCGTGTCGGCGAGCAGCGTCGGTCGGCCCGTCACCAGTTCATACAGGATGGCGCCGAGGGCATAGACGTCGCTGGCCGTGCCGATCTGGTCGCAGTGGCCGGCGGCCTGTTCCGGCGACATGTACCCCGGCGTCCCCAGCACCTGGCCGGTCAGCGTCAACCTGGAGTTGCCCGCCAACCAGCGCGCCAGTCCGAAGTCGGTGATCCGCGGCTGATCGCTGTTGTCGATGAGGATATTGCTCGGTTTCAGGTCGCGATGGAGGATGCCCTGCTCATGCGCGTAATGGATGGCCAGGGCGACGGCCCGGACATAGGCCGCCGCGCGCGAGGGCGACAAGGGACCGTGGCGGACCAGCTCCGCGAGGCTCTTGCCCTCGACCAGATCCATGGTGAAGAAGTGTCGGCCGTCGTCGAGACCGGCCGTGTGAATGGAGACGATATTGCGGTGCCGGAGTTGGCCGACCGCACGCGCCTCGTTGCGGAACCGCTCGACGTTAACGGCCGAGGCGAGTTTGCCCGCCGAGAGCGTCTTCAAGGCGACCAGGCGGTTGATGCCCTTCTGGCGGGCACGGTACACGATCCCCATGCCGCCCCGGCCGATCTCCTCGAGCAACTCAAACTCGCCCAGGAATCGCCCGAGGGCCACGTCGCCCGGCGCATCGGCGAACAACCGCTGCACGAAACGATCGGCGTCGTGCAACAGTCGAAGCTCGGCCGCGTACTCGGGAAAGTCGGCCGCGTATTCGGCGAGATCAACCGATTCGCCACCCTGCTCGCGCAGGACGAATTCCTGATAGATCAGGGCGGCGGCCCTCAGCGAATCGGCCTGCAAGATCGGATCGCGGGCGAGGTACTCGGCGGCGAAGATCGGCTCGCCCTGCTGCCAGAGGTGGCGGTGCTCGTCGAGCAAGGCCTCGAAGATCGGATCGCCCGAGCCAGGCGCGGTGCCTCCCGAGGCGGGCGACTCGCCGTCCCGCTGTCGGTCGTCCGGCGGTGCCTCATGGGACATGGCAACATTCCTCCGGGAATTGACGGCGGACCCTCGCCAGCGCCCGGGCATACATCATGCGCAGGGCGGCGGGCCGTCCCCCGTCGACCGCGGCGATCTCGATCCAGGTACGGCCTTGCACGCGTTGATCGATCAACCAGGATTCCCGCTCCGAGAGCCGACCGCGGATGGCCATGGCCAGCTCGCGTTGCAGAGTCTGTTCGTCCGGAGGAAGCCCTGGAGCGGGCGTATCAAAATTGTCCGGCAGCCCGCCGCCATGGCGCCGTTCGTGCCGCGCCCGGTCAATGAGTTTGTTCAGGGCCATCGTCACCAGGAGGGCACGCAATCGGTCGGGGTCTTGAAACTGGAAGCGGCCGTCGGCCATGCGTACGAAGAATTCGCCCAGGGCGGACTGGCAGACGTCGAGCGAATCCAAGACGCGGCGGAGGCACCGATCGGTGAGGCGAGCGCGAATCACGTGGCGCAGATAGGGCTCGTACCGCCGGACCAATTCGGCCGCGGCTCGCTCATCGCCCGCACGGAGGTCTGCGGAGAATCTGTCGAAATCCTGGTCTTCCATGTTCGTTTTCCATCGCCTCGGACGTTCTACCGGCGGAGGCCGAAAGGCAGCGTGCTCGGGCGGAGCGGATGTCGTTCGTCGACGAGCCCGCGGGTGCAGGTTCACTGTACCGTCCTCTCCCCCGAGGTTCAACGAGCAGACGATTTGAGGAGTGCTTCGATGTGACTCTCCGTCGTCCCCGGTCGCTCCGCGCGATGAGCTTGCCAACGTCAGCTCTTTCATCCGCTCTCGCGGCCATCGATTCCTTCGTCGCGCTCGCGACGAGAACGAGACGTGTCTGAAGACTTGCCATGAAAGTGGGCCTCGGAACATACGCGTCTTGCCTGGAGCTCTCCATGCGCCTCGACCCTAGACCGTTGTTTCCCTCCTTCGTTCTCGGCCGGTCGGCGCGAAAGCGTCGGCGGAAGATGTCGCCCGCGCGCCGTCGTTCTTGGCCGCTTCTCGAGCGATTACACAACCGGACCTGCCCGAGCAGCCTGACCTTCTCCACCTACCTCGGTGGGAGCGGGTTTGACGGCTCCCAGGGAAGCGGTAGCGACCAGATTGTTGTGGATGCCTCGGGAAACTCGTACGTGGTCGGAAGTACCTGGTCGGCAAATTTTCCCACGACCGCCGGCGCATTCCAACAGTCATTCAATGACAGCGGCTCCGACGGATATGTCGCGAAATTCGACGCCAACGGGGTGCTGGTGTGGGCCACTTACCTCGGAGGCAGCGGGTACGACTACTGCAGTGCCGTTGCCGTGGACGGATCCGGCAACGTCTATGTAACAGGGACGACATTGGGGGACTTCCCGACCACACCGGGCACCTTGGAGGCGACTTGGCCTGGTGGCTATGAGACCACATTCGTAGCCGAGTTGAATGCGACCGGCTCGGCCTTGGTCTACTCCACTTTCGTAGGCGAGAGTGCCGGCGAGAGCGTCGGCCGTGCCATCAAGGTGGATAAGGAGGGCGACACCTACGTCGCGGTCGAAACCACTGCAACCGCCGCACCTGGAGATCAGACGACGGCGGGTGCATTCCAGCCAACCTACCCGGGTGGTTCCTACGAGACCTACATTGCCAAATTGAATCCCGGCGGCACGGCACTGATCTACGCCACATACCTGGGCGGCAGTACTTATGATACTCCCAGCGATATTGCCCTGGACGCCTCCGGCGACCTCTATGTGGCAGGCGATACCCGATCGACGAACTTCCCCACCACCCCGGGGGCCTTCCAGGCCAGTAATGCCGGCGGCGTGAACCCGGGAGATCGATCGACCAATTGGGACACGTTCGTAACCAAGCTCAATGCCACCGGCACGGAGCCGATCTACTCCACCTACCTCGGCGGCAGCGGCTTTGAGCAGATGGCCGGCCTCGCCTTGGACGCCTCCGGCGATGCCGAAGTGGTCGGCCAGACTTATTCCACGGACTTCCCGACCGCGAATGCCATCCAGCCGACCCTCCGCGGCATTTCCGACGCATTTGTCACCAAGCTCAACACCACGGGCACGGCGCTGATCTACTCCACCTACCTCGGCGGTAGCGGGGCGGATTCCGCCTATGCTGTTGCCGTGGACAGCGCGGGCAATACCTACGTCGCGGGCTATACCGGCTCCGCCGATTTTCCGACCGTCAATCCGCTCCAGGCAGCCAACGCTGGCGGCTACGACGCCTTTGCGGCCCAGCTCAGTCCCAGCGGCGCCGCGCTTCTCGTCTCCACGTACCTCGGGGGAAGTGGCAACGACTTCTGCCAAGGCGCCGCCATCGATGCCTCAGGCGACATCTACCTGACAGGCCAAATCAGCTCGAGCGATTTCCCCATCACTCAAGGGGCCTTCCAGCAGACCTACGGGGGCGGGGCTAGCGATGCGTTCGTGGCCAAGATCGCCACGCGCAGTGCCTTGAGGGCGACCGGCACTACTTCGAGCGGCACCGAAGGCGTGCTGGCCTCGTTCCTGGTCGCCACGTTTACTGACAGCGACCCCAACGACGGTCTCGTCGATCTGTCGGCGACCATTGCTTGGGGCGATGGCGACAGCTCGGTCGGGACTGTCTTGGCAGCGGCCGGCGGCGGGTTTGCCGTGGTCGGGCCGCACAACTACGCTAAAACAGATGATTATATTGTTAATGTGAACATCTCCGATATCGGAGGTAGCACCGCGAGCGCCCGGAGCACGATCAACGTGGTCATTTCGCCCCTCTCGGTAACCTCGATCTCGGCTGTGTCCCCCAACCCGCGCAAGACGGCGGTCTCCTCCATCGACGTCACCTTCAGCAGGCCGGTCAATCTCGGCACCTTCACCGACTCGGCCTTGAGCCTCAGCGTCAACGGCGGCCCCAGCCTGATCACCGACGCCGTGACCACCGCGCCGGTCTCGGGCTCGACCTACCAAATCGTCGGGCTGGCCGGGCTGACCACGTCCGAGGGAACGTACACGCTGACCATCAATGCCGCCGTCATCCAAGACCAGTCCGGCAACGCCGGCTCCGGAACCCTCTCGACGTCTTGGCTTGTGGACACGACCCCGCCGGTCAGTCACGTCATCCCGCTGCCCGTGCGCGAAACGAGCCTCAGCTTCGCCGTCTCGGCCACCGGCAACGACCCGGACGGGGCGAATGGCAGCCCGCCGTCGGGCGTGGCGTCGTACGACATCTATACCTCGACCAACGGTGGAACTTGGTCGCTCTGGACGAACGTACCAGCTTCCAATCCGACGGCCACTTTCACGGGCCAGAGCAGCACGACCCATTCCTTCTACAGCATCGCCCACGACGTCGCCGGCAACGCCGAGAGCAAGACGCCGCTGATCGAGGCCAGCACCTATCTCCCCGACCTGACGCCGCCGGTCACCGCAGTCAACGGCTCGACCGGGCCGAACCCCAGCACGATCGACACGGCCACGGGCACATTCACCCTCAACCTCTCCGGCGACGACCCCGGCGGCGGCTTGCTAAACTATTTCGAGGTGTACGTCTCGGTCGATGGCGGCGCCTACCAGGAAGTCGGCCCCGATCCCATCCCCGCCGGTGCGGCCGACAGCCATGGGAACTACTCCTCGACGGTCATCTACCAGGGCCTCACCGATGGCCGGTCGCACACCTATTCGTTCTACAGCATGGGACTCGACTCCGCGGGCAACCTCCAGGGCGTCCCGACCGGCCCGAATGTGACCTTCGCCGACGAGGTCTTCGCCCGGCCCGGCCAGCTCCAGGTCACCGGCTTCACGGTCGAGCACGACAGCCCGAGCCGGTCCTATGTCCGCTATCTCGACATCGCGTTCAACGAGAGCGACGGCCAGAGCGGTGGCGAGCTGACCTCGATCGTCGACTCGATCGGCACCCCGTCGCCGGACATCCAGATCTACAAGTTCGACCTGAATGGCGATACCTCGAGCAAGTCCCCCGTTTCACTCGCGAGCCCGACCACCCTCAGCGTGATCGACCATGCGATCGAGATCGACTTTGGCGCGGGCGGCATCGGCGGCAATCCCAAGACCACGGCCGCCGACGGCTATTACGAGGTGGACATCGACCCGCCGGGCGGCCAGGCCGCCGTTCACCACTTCGACCGACTACTGGGAGACGTGAACGGCGACGGAATCGTCGACCAGAACGACCTGAACGAGATCGCCGCCAGCATCGGCGACACGTCGCCCATGGGCTGGACGCCGCTCTCCGCCGACGTCACCGGCGTCGGTACCGTCACCGCGTTCGACTTGACACTGGCCGTGCGGTCGAAGGGCCGAAAGCTCGGATCCGGCCTTTCCCTGGGATGAAACGGAATAGGACGCGATCGCAGGACCGTCACTTGAGTCTCTCGGGACGAGGGGCGTCGGATGAAGATTGCCTGTTCGTCAGTACGCCGGGATCGGTGAGAATCCAGCGAGCCTCGATCCCCGAATCGGCGTCGATCGTCATCGGCCTCACCGGGATGATCACTCTTGCCGGCGTCCGCGGATTACGACGCATTCATCGCCCCGGGTATCCTCGGTCTGATCGGTCGGTCGCTCGGCGGGAGTCACGGCGCGATCGTCAGCGGGATCTCGGCCGAGGAGGTGCGTTCGGCGACCAGGTCGGTCTGGATCAGCCGCAGGCGGTAGGAGCCCGGTTCGAGCGAGCCGGGCAGCCTGAGGCAGGCGTTCGCGAAATTGTCGAGGCGGCGACGCGGGCAGACCTTCACGACGGTCGGCAGCGACGGCTCCCAGACGGGCGGGCCCCCCGTTTCGGGCCGGAGTTCCAGATGGGTCGAGAGCCGCGTCACGAAGGCATCGCCGCGGGCCTCGTACTCCAGGCCGTTCATCTCCCAGTAGACGAGGAGGAGCTGGCCGGGTTTGAGCGCGGTCGGGTCGAGGGGCTGGAACGAACCGAATCCGTTCACCTTGCTGCAAAGCCGCAGCTCGGCAATGCCCGGTTGCGGACGATCCGAGGTCGGCGGGGAAGATGCCCGGGCGGCCTCATCGGTCCGCGGCGTGTCTCCGACACGTTCGAGGGATTCGTCCTGCCTGGCTTCACGTCTCTCCGCGTTCGTCGGATCGGGCCGCGGGTCGTCGGCCGTCTCGAGACCGGTCGGCTCGGCCGGCTTCACACCCTTGCCGTCCGCCACCACCGGTACGGTCATCCTCGATCCGGACGGGGACTGGTCCTCCGGTGTCGGGGCGAAGAGGATGGGCATCCGGGCCGGTTCCGCGAGCGCCCCGATCGGATCGACGGGCACCGGCTTCGGAGCCGGGGTGGGGCCTGCCTCCGGGGCGTGCCCCGCGGGTTTCGCCGACTCAAGGTCGAGCAGGGGACGAACCGGTGGATCCAGGGACGGCTGGGCCGGCGATTCGGCCTGGCTGGTCGATTCGAAGTGCTGCTGCGTCAAGTCCTCGACCCGACGGATCTCGGCGTCGAGCAGGGGCGTTTTCGAGGGCGGAGTCTCGAGCTTGAGGTCGTCGCCGGATTGGACCGGGGCGGTCGCGGGCTGGGGCTCGATCACAGGCCCTGTGCCGGGAGGTGGGGACGTCGGCGCACCCGTCTGGAGCACGCTCGGGTCCGATGCGACCGGGCTCGGTTCGGCGGGCAAGTTCGCACGAAGGACTTGCCCGATTGACGCGGGGGTCGCCGCGCGCCGGCCTGCGGCCCGTCCGCCGGATTCGCTTCCGGAGCCGGTGCGGCGACCGTACGCGGGCCGGGTTGCGGCTCTGCGGTCGGGGAGAGTTCCGGCAACGGAGCGCTTCCCGGGCGAAGGATCGACGGCTTCATGCAACCGATCGGCACGGTCGAACAGACGACGCCGATCATGATGAGAGAAGTCCGCCAGGTGCGGCGATCGTGCGGCATCGGACAACCTCGATAGCGAGCCCGGGAATCCTTCCCCGCGCTCCAGTTGACCCGCTGACCCGCGGGAGACGTGACATGCCCCTGACCCGACGATCAAGGATAGGCCGTCGATTTACCGCAAGTCCGCGAATCGGGCAAGAGCAACCTCTTGGGCAATAGGCAGTGATGAGGACCGATTGTGGCCGGCCCGGTCCATACTGCCCGCTGCCCCAAAGTCCTGCGCCATGGTCGAGATGCGGTTAGAGAAGGTCTTGAGGGCTCGGCGTGACTGCTGATCGGCGATCCCTGCGTCTTCGAGGGTCACACGACGGAAGGCGATGTGATCGCCCGGCTTGAGCTGTGCGAGTCGATCGATATCGGCCGAGATCACGTGGGCGATGTGCGGATAGCCGCCCATGGTGCCGCAAGCGATCCCCAGGACGATGAGCTGACCGCCCGCCGCCTGGATGGCGCCGGGCGCCACCGGGGCGGAGAGCCGTTCGGGGTCGGAGGCCAGGGACAGCGGATCGCCCTCCAGGCGCAACCCCATCCGATCGCTACGAGAGCCGACGCGGAAACGGCGGTCGGACCAGAATGCCTCGTCGAGTCCCACATGGGATCGGCCGTCGGGACCGTCGATAATGCGGAACGGCTCGGCGGCCGGCGGTTGCCATGTCGGCCAGGCGGGATATCGCGTGGGGATGCCTCCCGGCTCGGCCGGCAGGACGTCGCCGGCGCGGATGCGCTCCTCCGACGAACGGCTCCCCAGTCGGAGCCGCGTCTGCCATCCCCCTCGGGCCGCCAGATACGTCCGTGCCCCTTCTCGCGTGCGGCCCAGGACCAGGCGGTCCCCCGTCTCGAGCGAAAGGCTCGATGGAATCCGGAGGGATCGCTCGATGCCGTCCGAGCCGACGACTTTCGCCTCCATCGGGGCGCCGGCCAGCGCCAGGGCCAGCGAGCAGGCGGCCTCGTAGATGCCGCCCGTCAGAGTCAACTCGAGCACGGCGCAACCGGCAGGATTGCCGACCAACGCGTTGGCCAGGTCGGCCGATCCGCGGTCGAAGGCCCCGCCCGGCCCTACACCCCACCCGCGATAACCGGGCCGGCCCGCGTCCTGCACGGTCGTGCTCAAACCAGGGTCAATGACAATCAGGCTCATAACGGCGTCGCGAGTGGCGAGTGGCGATTCAGTACAGCTCGTCAGCCTGGGTCTTCGAAGTCATCTCGCGACTCGCGACGACTTTGATCCCATGGCTTTCCAGGACTCGGCGGACGAGCTCGGCGTTGGCGACGGTGCGCGGGTCGTCGCCGTGGATGCAGAGCGTCTCGACGCGGCGCCCCGCGGTCAGGCGGACGAGCTGGGCTTCCATCTCGGCGGGGTCGTGGAGCACGGCGTCCGGTTCGCCGCGCGGGACGAGCGAGCCGTCGTCGCGGTATCGGCGGTCGGGGAATCCCTCGGCGATGTAGCGGACACGCTGCGTGGAGGCCAGATACGCCAGGAAGGTGTCGGGCTGCCCCAGTAGCGGGAGGCCCAGCTCGACCGCCGCGGCGACGACTCCCCGCGCGATCTCGCCCTGACGCTGGGCCTGGTTGTAGAGGGCTCCGTGCGGCTTGAAGAACCTGACCGGCACGCCGATCTCGGCCGCCATTGCCGACAGGGTCGCGACCTGCTCGCGGATCAGGTTCAGCACGGCGTCCAATGTCAGATCCTGCTCGCGACGGCCGAAATGCTCGCGGTCGGGATAGCCGGGGTGGGCGCCGACCACGACTCCGCGATCCCGGGCGTCGCGCAGGGTCTGCCGGATGACTTCGGGGATGCCGGCATGGGCGCCGCAGGAGATGCTCGCGGAGGTGACCAGGCCGAGCAGGGTGCGGTCGTTGGGGCAGCCTTCGCCGAGGTCGGCGTTGAGGTCGATCGTCGGGTGTCCATCGGGCCTTGGATTCTCAGGGGCGATCATGGCGTCGGGCCTCGAAATCGTCGGATGAGATCGGCTGGAACTGGATGCGATCGCCGGCCTGGATCGGGAAATAGCCATCGTCCAGGTTGACGATGCAAAGGGGTGTCCTGCCGAGCAGGTGCCAGCCGCCGGGCGACTCGCCGGGATAGATCCCCGTCTGTCGACCGGCAATGGCGACCGAGCCGGCCGGTACGCGGAGCCGGGGGGCCTCGCGACGCGGCAGTCCGGTCAGGGCAGGGGGGAGATAACCCGAGTAAGGGAACCCGGGAAGAAAGCCGATTGCGAAGACGTGATAATCAACACTTATGTGATGAGTGATCACTTCATCGGTGCTTATATCCAGCCATTCGGCCACCGTGTCCAGATCGGGCCCGTCGTAGAGTACGGGGATGACAAGTCGGTTTCCTTCCTCGTCCGATTCCTCCGAGGGGACGATCGTGCGGAGGCGCGACTCCAGGTCCGATAGGTCGACCCGGTCCGGGTCGGCGAAGACCGCGACCGATCGATAGGCGAGCACCACGTTGACGACCCCAGGCCATTGGCGGCCCCGCACGGCGAGGGCCCAGCCGGCGGCGTCGCGCTCGACGGCGAAGTGGGCCATGTAGGCGCGGTCGCCCAGGGGATCGAGCGCAAGCGGTGTCATCAGGGTCGGATCTCCGGCGATGGTCAGAATTAACCGGGCTTGCCTCGTCCGGCCGGCCTTGCTTCTGCCTATAATTGAGAGCAGCCTCGCCGGATCGCAGGCGACTGTCTGGTTCAGTGTAACGGCCTCTCGGAATGAGGAACATCCGCAATGATCGGACATGCCCTGATCCTGGGACTCTCTCTGATCGGTGTGGAAGGACCTCGCGACGCGGGGGCAGAGGGCGTCGCCGACCGGATCACGCTCCGGGACGGCTCAGTTGTTATGGGGCTGGTGACCGCGTTGACGTCGGGTGCCCGCGGCTCGGTCGAGTTCCTGGTGCGGCGGGATTGGGCGGAGAAGCACCTCAAGGGTCACCTGGCGCAGTGGGATCGATCGACGGCCCCGGCGATGCACCGGGCGGCGGAGCTGCGGCTGAAGCGGCTGGCGGACTGGCGCCGGGAGCGTTCGGCCGCGGCGGGGGGCGGGCCCGATGACCGCATCCTGCAATGGATCGACCGGGAGCGGACGCGGCTGGCGGATCCGCAGGCGCTCGCGCGATCGACCCTGGTGAGCGTGCGGCTGCCGCATCTCGAGGTCCGCGAGATGGCGCGGAGACCGGCGGCCGTCACACGGTTGCTCCGCCTGGCCTGGCTGGGCGAATTGCCCGATCCCGAGGCGATGTCGGTCGACCAGATGAAGGACGCGCTGGAGTCGCGCGGTTACTCCGCCGACGCCGCGGGCAAGGCGGCGCCCGCCCCGCTCGACCGCCTCTTGCCGATAGTTGCAGAGTCGGAGACGTTCTGGCTGGGCCGCCGGGCGGCCACCGAGGTCGCGATCGATACGGACCTTCGCTTCCTCCGGTTCCAGGACATGGTCATCCCCGACACCAAAGCCGGCGAACAGCCGATGAATGCCATGGGGCTGACGACGGCCATCTCGGAGCTGAAACGGCTCCTCGACCCGGATCAGGCGCAGGGCCAGCCCGACCCGATGGTCGGGAAGCTGCAAGCCGTCGCGGCCCAGGGCCGGGTCGGCGCCGTGGTGACGCGACTCGCGATCGCGCCCGACATGAGCGGCGTGACGGTCGATTCGACGCTATGGGTCCGCGCCGGGGGCGATCGTTGGGTCCCGTTCGGGTTCCGGACCGCAACGGTCCGGCCCGACGAGCTCCGGCCCGAGGCGGGCCGGGAGATCGCCGAGGATCCCCAGGTCCAGGGGGCCTTCCGCATGGTCGAGATGCTCGGACTGGGCTCGATCCCACAGGAGTACAAAGAGCGGAGCCTCCGCATCGGCGCCGCGACCCAGAAGGCGCTCGAGTCGGCCCGTTCGGCATTCAACCAGGACCTCGACAGCCTTGCGCTGCCCGTCCTGGAGCCCGCCCGGGACTTTGCTGGGGGCCAGGCTCCCAAAGCTCCCGCCCAGGTCGAGGCGCCCAAGGCCGCCGAGCCCGCCGCCCCGCAACGGCCGAGGCGATCAGTCCTCGGCCCGGTAGATCATTAAGCCGGGATAACTTCGGTCGGCGCGGAATCGGTAAGGGCCGACCCGGTCCGGGACCGCGATGGCCGGTACGCCTCCTCGCGTGCCGATGGCCAGATAGACCTCGCCCGCACGGGTCCGGGAGAGTCGATCCGGCGTGGCTTCGTTGAGGGCGATCGCCTCGCAACCGATCGGCAGGTAATACCGCGCCGTCTCGACCTCGACGTTCCGATCCGGATTGGTCGTCGCCACGATCAGCAGGGTCGAGGCGCCGGGCGCGGGTCTCCCGACCCCGCCCTCGTCTTCGATCCTTGCGGCGAGCGCGGCCGAGAAGCCCCGCCAATCGGCCTTGAGCGCCGGATCATAGACCTTCGAACCGAGCTCCGACGCGGCGAGGATCGTCAGGGCCACCGCCAGGGGATACCGGACCGCCGCCGGCAGACGGGTCAGGCCCATTGCGACCAGGATCAGGTACGCCGGGGCCACGAAGACCGTGTATCGCGCCGGGCCGAAGATCGGATGAACGATCCGCGAGTAGAGGTAAAGAGCCAGCGGGGGCAGGATCAACCAGAGGAGCAGGAAGACCGGGGCGATCCAGGAGCCGGGCACGATCCGCCAACGCCCGCGGTCGTCGCGGGCTGCGACCCGTCGCGCGATGCCCCATGCGATCACCACGGCGAGGCCGACCAAGACCCGGGAGTCGCCGCCGATGAACCCGATCGGCGTGCCCAGCAGGAACCGGAGCGTCGGCGGGTCGCTCAGGAATTCGGGCGGATGATCGAGGTAATTGCCGACCCATGGCGCGGTGACGGCGGCCACGGCCAGGTGGACGGCCAGCCATCGACGCCACGAGCCGAAGGCGATCAAAGCGGCCAGGGCCAGCGTCCCGGCCATCAGCAGTCCCAGGGGGTGGGAATAGATCAGGGCGATCAGGCTGACCGCGTAGGCAGCAAGGAGGGGCCAGGAGACCTTCGGTCGGTCCCCGGGCGGGGTCAGGAGACCCGCGCCCAGCGTGTGAGTTGCATACGCACCAGAATGTGATGCGAATGCACCCCCCCTGACCCCCCCTTCGTAAGGGGGGGACGTAGGAGCGTTCCTTCTCCCCCCCTTACGAAGGGGGGACTGGGGGGGGGCCCCGCGCGTGCCCACTTCGATCGTTAGGGGCTCGAACTCGCCACTCGCCACTTGCCACTCGCCACTTGCCAAACCGCGGCGCACGACCAGCAATAGCCACCAGCTCAGGCCGGTGACCAGGACCAGCCAGGCATACATCCGGGCCTCGCGCGCGTAGACGATCAACGCCGGGCTCAGCGCCGCCAGCCAGGCGGCCCAGAAGCCCGTCGGGGTGTCGAACGCGGCGCGGGCGATCGCGAAGATCACCAGGACCGTCGCGACGCCGCAGACGACGCTGAACCCCCGCGCCGCGGCCTCCGACGGGCCGAAGGCTTGCGTCCAGAGCTCCAGCAGCAATGGATGCAGCGGCGCCCGGGTCGCGTCGATCTCGAAGAGCCGTGCGATCAAGGCGGCGGGGCTTCCTGCCCGCGCCAGTCGCATCGTCACCACCTCGTCGTACCAGAAGCTCAGCCGGCCGAGTTGGTAGAGGCGCAGGCCGGTCGCGACCGCGGCGATCCCGGCCAGGATCCATCCGGCTTTGGGTGGCGAGAAGGCCGAGGGCGTGTCGTGTCGACTCATGGTTTCGGACGCCGGTGGGAGCGCTGCGCTTCAAGATAATCGAGCAGGTCGGGCGCAGGTCGCCGTGCGAGTCGTAACCGGCGTGTTTCGGCGTCGGGATGAAGAGCTGCCAGAGGACGTCGGAAGCCGGCTGGAACAGCAGCAGGGCGGCCATCACGGGCGTCAGCCATCGGCCGCCGCGACGGGTCAAGGCCACGGCCCCCTCGCCGACCAGCATGTGGAACGAGGGGACGAGGAAGATCAGCAGCCGGCCGTGGAACGGATACTGGTGCAGCGCCGAGGCCGCCAGCGCGAAGAGGATCGGCGACACGAGCAGATACAGTCCACCCGGCCATCGCCGCACCAGCACCACCCCTCCCAGTAGGAAAAGCCCCATCGCGAGGAACGCCGAGGGGACCACTCCAAGAGGCGTCAACAGGCTCGCCGGGCTGTCGAAGGCATTGAGGATCGCCCAGAAGTCTTTCGCGACGTCGGCAAATGAACGCGGGGGGATGGGCAAGAAGGCGAAGTCCCACCAGTCCCAGATGAAGCGCTCCTTGCTCAGGATTCGGTGCGAGATCGCGTAGCACGCCGCGGAGCTCGCCAACCAGGCCATGCCGATCGCCGCCAGGCCGAGGAATTGGCCCCAGGCCTTGCGGCTCGCCGCCACCGCGATCAGGTACGTCCCGACGCCCGCGAGCACCAGGACCAGCGGATACGAGAACCAGACCCCGACGACGCCGAAGCCGGCGATCGCTATCAGCCGGCGCGAGGCCGTGGACGACTCCGACTCCGATCCCGATTCCGATCCCGCCCAGGCCGCCAGTTGGAGTGCGATCAGGGTCAGCATCAGGTCGCACGAGTACTGCTTGATCTCTGCCGAGTAATAGATCAGCCAGTCCGCCAGGGCGAAGAGTCCCGTCGCGATCGGGACGGCGCGGGGGGTCAGGTAGCGTCGGGCCGTCGATCGGAACAGGAACATTGAGGCGATGCCGAAGATCAGCGGGAACAGCCGGGCCTCCAGCACGTCGTTCAGCGGCAAGCGGACCATCAGCCGCTCGAGCACCAGGAACCCCGGCGGGGCCAGTTGGTATTCGGTCAAGACCGTCCGGAAGTCGAAGACCGACAGGGCATCGAGATTCTCGAGCAGCGATGCCTCATCCATGTAGAGCCGTCGGAACGTGGCGTATTCCAGCAGCCGGACGATCACCCCGGCCGCGACGGCCAGCCAGGTCCAGGTCTCGACGGTCACGTTGTATCGCCGAGGCTTCGTCAGCCAGGCCCGGAATCCCGGTCCGTTCGGGTTGCCCGCCGGCCCTCGAACCATCGTCCCACCACCTCGCCGCCGAGAGAATTTTGCAAGCGTCTCGAAGTCTTGCTGCAATGGCTATACTATCCAGCGATCGTGCTTTCGGATGCCAGGCCCGATCGGGAATCGTTGTTGCAGGGTTAGATTGTAAAACGGAATCCATCGCGTTTCTGCCGCAATTGTCGGGCACGGGTCGGGAGACCCCGCACCGACACGGCATCCACGGAATTGATTTGGTTGTTTTCAACGCCAGGCGCCGAGACCCTGGGGAGGAAGCATCCCGATGCGTATAGGGCTCCTGGCCGATATCCACGAGGACGTCGATCGACTGTCTCGGTCGATCGCGCGGTGCCGCCGGGAAGGGGTCGACAGGCTGTTCACGCTCGGCGACATCTTCGAGACCGGGGCGCGGTTCGCCGAGGCCGTCAACCTGCTCCGCGAGGCCGACGTGGAGGGCGTCTGGGGCAACCACGAGTTCGGCCTCTTCGCCGGCCGGGGCGATTCCGTCGAGCGGATCTTCGACTGGAGGAGCCTCGACTACATGCGGCGCTCGAGGCCCGCAAGGAGGTCGAAGGCGTGCTCCTGGGCCATGTCCTGCCTTGCCTCGATCCCACGGATATCACCCAGCCATGGTACGGCGAGCCGATCCCCGAGACCGCCGAGGACCTCGCGCGGAACTTCGAGCTCATTCCCCCACCACCGGATGTTCGTGGGTCATTTCCACCGATGGCGGGCCGTGACCCCCGAGGGCCCACTCGACTGGTCGGGCGATCGGCCGATCCGGTTCGACCGCGACCGACGCCACCTCGTGGTCGTCGCCGCCGTCTGCGACGGCTGGTGCGCCGTCTATGATACCGAGGCCGACGTGCTCACCCCCTTCGATCTCCGCGAGGTAGGTTCCAGTTGAGCCGGCTGGCGAGTCCGGGTATCGTACTCAAATACAGTAGGCAGTAAGCAGTAGGCAGTAGGCAGTCTGCTCAACTCGCTCGCGATGACTGCGAATCCATAGCCTCTCCGATCGAGTGACCGGACCTACTGCCAGGTTTCCGAGATTCACTGCCAACTGCCGAACTTAGAGAAGGGACCGGCGCATGGGACTGTTCACGGGGAAAAAAGGGCTGATCCTGGGCGTTGCCAATGATTTCAGCATCGCCTGGTCGATCGCCAAGAAGCTCCACGATGAAGGGGCCGACCTCGGCTTCACCCACCTGCCGGGCGACAAGATGGAGCGCCGGGTCCGCAAGGCGGTCGATCCCATCGGTGCCAAACTTGTCACCCCCTGCGACATCCAGAAAGACGAGGATGTGGCCCGGGTGTTCTCGCAGGCGCGAGACCTTCGGCTCGCTCGACTTCGTCCTCCACTCGATCGCGTTCGCGCCGATGGAGGACATCAAATGTCCGTTCGTCAACGCCGGGCGTGAGGGCTTCAAGACGGCGATGGACATCAGCGTTTACTCGCTGGCGATCGTGTCGCGGCACGCGGCCGAGTCGATGCCCGAGGGGGGCTCGATCGTCACGATGACCTATTTCGGCGGCGAGCGGGTCGTGCCCGGATACAACCTGATGGGCGTCTGCAAGGCGGCTCTCGACGCCGCGGTCAAGTACCTCGCATTCGACCTGGGGCCGAAGAAGATCCGGGTCAATGCTGTCTCCGCCGGGCCGGTCAAGACCCTGGCCGCGTCGGCCGTCGGCGATTTCGACAAGCTCGCCGGGCTCTACGAGATGGCCTCGCCGATGGACCGCAACATCACCCGCGAAGAGGTTGGCGCCACCGGGATGTTCCTGCTCTCAGACCTGGCCAGCGGGATCACCGGCGAGATCCTCCACGTGGATTGCGGCTATAACGTCATGGGCTCGCCCGGGCGGGCCATCGAGAAGGTCAAGGCGCTGATCCTGGGCAAGGTCCAGGCCGCCAATCCCGAGCTGGCCGCCGCGCTCCTCAACGACGACGAGCTGAAACGCCTATGACCGAGCCTCCCGAAAAGCCGATCCCGGTGGGGATCGGGGTCATCCGCCGCGAGGACCGCTTCTTGGTGCGACGGCGGCCAGCGGGGACCGTCTATGCCGGCTACTGGGAATTCCCCGGTGGCAAGTGCGAGCCGGGCGAGGACCTCGCCCGGACTACGGCCCGCGAATGCCTGGAGGAGATCGGCCTGCGCAGTCGTCGTCGGATCGCTCCGCCGCGTCACGACCCACCGATATCCGCACGGCCTCGTCGAGCTGCATTTCTACGACTGCACGACCGAGGATCCGGCTTCCGAGCCGGCCGAGGGCACGGGCTTCCGGTGGGTGCCGGCCGACCAACTCGCCGCACTCCGATTCCCCGAGGCCAATGAGGACGTCGTCGCGGAGCTCGCCCGAGAGCATGCCACCGGCGGGAGTCGAAGAGGGCACGAGTGGGAACAAGCGGCTCCGTGATTCACGACCCGAGCCCGGGGCAGGCCGATCTCGGAATCATCGGGGCGAAGAAATCAGCGGGAGCAACGCGAGCAGTGAACGAGAATCTGTTCATTACTTATGGATTGCCGTCCCTCGGCGGTCTACTGGCCTGGCTGTTCTTGTTCCTGGCCCTGCGTGCCGGTCGACGCCATCGCCTCGTCTCCGACCTGCCCACCTCCAAGACCACCGGCGTATTCATCGGCCTGGTGGCCCTCAAGGGCACCGCGGAGGTCGAACGGCCGCTCATCAGCTTTCTCGCCGAGCAAGCTTGCGTCTATTATCACTGGCAAGTGGACGAGCACTGGTCGCGCACGGTCACGGAGACGTATACCGATAGTCAAGGCAACACCCAGACGCGGACGCGGACCGAGAGCGGCTCGACGACGGTCGCACAGGGCGGCGACACGATCCCCTTCTACCTCCACGATGACTGTGGCATCATCCGGATCCAGCCGGAAAAGGCCGAGGTCCAGGCCGTGACGACCTTCGACTATTCGTGCGGGCGCGGCGATCCTCTCTACTACGACAAGGGCCCGGCCAGGGCCGTCGCCGATTCCGACCACCGCCGCCGCTTCGTCGAGTACGCCATCCCGCTGCATGCCCCGCTCTATGTGGTCGGTCAGGCTCGCGAACGCGAAGACCTGGTCGCACCGGAGATCGCGCACGCCCCGCAGGCCGAGACCTTCCTGATCTCGACGCGCAGCCAGGAACAGGTGCGCCGCGGCCTTGCCTGGCAATTCTGGCTCATCGGTCTTCTCGGGGTCGTGTTCGCGGCCGGCGGCTTCATGATCCGCGACGCGGCCCGGCATCGCCCCATCGCGGACAATGTCACCCTCTATGTCAGCGTCGGGTCGGTCTTCGTCGTGGCGTGGCTGCTGGGCTGGATCGGGATGGTCTATAACAGCATGGTCTCGCTCCGGCGTCGGGTCCAGCAGGCGTGGGCCAATGTGGACGTGCAACTGAAGCGTCGCCACGACCTCATTCCCAACCTCCTGGCCATCGTCCAAGGCATGCGCAACTACGAACGAACGTTACAAGACGAACTGGCCTACCTCCGCAATCAGTTGATCGCCACCCGCCCCGGAGAACCCGGGCCCGACCCGCAAGCCGCCACGGCGATCGTCGGTGCCATCCGGGAGCGTTATCCCGAACTCAAGGCCAACAGCTCCTTCCGGCATCTGCATCAGAACCTGGTGGACACCGAACAGCGTATCGCGCTTGCTCGGGGCTATTTCAACGATAGCGTCACCTTCTACAACGCCCGTCTTCAGATCATCCCCGACCGTTTCATCGCCGCCCTCGGCGCCATGAAACCCCAAGTCCTGATGACGGCCGACAACTTCGAGCGCGCCCCGGTGGAGGTGAAGCTCGCGGACTGACGGTCTCGCGCGTGCGGGGGCTAGATCGATTCACGATTGGATTGCGCACAGCTCGACACGAAGCGGAGTCCTACGAGCCCGAAGCGCAAGCGAGTGAATGCCCGGGAAGCATTCACTCGCTCGCGCTTCGGGCTCGTATCAAGTGTGCGATACCCAAGCGTGAACAGCCCCTACATGTTCGGCCCCTTCGGGGCAGGATCCCGATACCCGGCTTCCTTGCTATCAAGGGATGGGATTCGGATTCAATGGGATGATCGGCTCGCGGTCCACGACATTGTCGATCAGCCCGTATTCGCGGGCCTCTTCGGGCGACATGAAGCGGTCGCGATCGGTGTCGTCCTGGAGCCGCTCGAGAGTCTGCCCGGTGTGCTTCTGGTAGATCTGGTTGAGCTGCTTCTTCATCCGGATGAATTCCTCGGCGTGGATCATGATCTCGGTGGCGGTCCCTTCCATGCCGGCGAGCGGCTGGTGGATCATGATCCGGCTGTGGGGCAGGGCATTGCGCTTGCCCTTGGGCCGGCGGCCATCAGGAGCGAGCCCATGCTGGCGCACTGGCCGATGCAGTAGGTCGCCACGTCGCAGGAGACCCATTGCATGGTGTCGTAGATGGCCATGCCGGCGGTTACGCTGCCGCCGGGGCTGTTGATGTAGAGGTGGATGTCGGCCTTGGAGTCCTGGTGGGCCAGGACCAGCATCTGGGCGACGACCAGGTTGGAGACGGTGTCATCGATGGCCGAGCCCAGGATGATGATGCGGTCCTGGAGTAGGCGGGAATAGATATCCATCGCCCGCTCTTCACGACCACTCCGTTCGATCACGATCGGGACCAGTGGCATGATTGATACGCCCTTCTCGAAAAGGAGCCGTCGGCCGCGGGCCGGGGTTTCCCATGGGGATCGCGGCGGCGGGATGTCTGCTCGCTCGTGGGGACCTATGGGTTTTCGGCGGTCGTCCGGGTTCAGGTGACCGACACCGGCACGTTCTTGTCGGGGGTCATCCGGCCGACGACTTCATCGACCAGGCCGTATTCCTTGGCCTGGATGGCGGTCAGGTAGCGGTCGCGCTCCGTGTCCTTGGCGACGCGCTCGATCGGCTGGCCGGTGTGCTTGGCCAGGATCTCGTTGATCACCTGCTTGCTGCGGACGATCTCCTCGGCCTGGATCTCGATGTCGGAGACCTGGCCGCCCACCTGGCCATATGGCTGGTGGATCATGATCTTGGAGTGCGGCAGGGCGAACCGCTTCCCTTTCGTGCCGCCGGCGAGCAGGACCGCGGCGCCCGAGGCGGCCAGGCCGATGCAATAGGTCGCGATCGGGCTCTCGATGAACTGCATCGTATCGTAGATCGCCAGCGTGCTGGTCACGCTGCCGCCGGGGCTGTTGATGTAGAAGCTGATGCCCTGCGTGCGGTTCTCGTACTGGAGGAACAGGAATTTCATCACGGTCAGGTTGGCCACGGCGTCGTTGATCACGCCCTCGAGGAAGACGATGCGATTCTCGAGGAGCAGGTCGCCGAGGGTCATCTGGCGCTGTCGTGCGTAGTCGCGATAGCGTTGTAGCGTCGGTTCGGCGAGCGGGTGTTCGCGAGGCATGGGGGGGTCCTTCGCAATCGGTGATCCGGCCGACGGGGCGTGATCCCACATCGGCCACTCCACTCCAGTTTGATCGATCGAAGATTCGAATTCCGGCAACAGACCCGGAGCCGACCGGCGTCGGACGCGCCGGTGGAAAACGGGAGGACCTCGGCGGTCGCGCGACGGATCGGCGGCGGCCGCATGCCGATTCCCGGCGGGGTCATCCGATCTCACGATTCGGCGGGTGTCTCCGTCCCCGCCGCGTCCGCGGTCGCTTCCGGGGTCGGCGGCTCATCCGTCCCGGCATCGGCCGTGTGGTCCAGGGTCTCGACCCGGGCTTCGGGCTCGTCCGAGGCGACGACGTCATCGACGATCGTGCTCGACTGGAGGATCCGGTCGAGGACCTTGCGCTCCAGGATCTGGGTCGTCAGGTCTTCGGTCACGCCTTCCTTGCTGAGCCGGGGCGGATACGGCGCACGCTCTCGCCGGTCCGTTCAGCGATCCCTTCGAGCTCGATGTCCACGTCCGCCTCGCCGACCGAGATACCCTCGGCCTCGGCGATCTTGGCCAGGAGCAAGAATTCCTTGAGCGACTGGAGGGTCGATTCGTGGGCGTTGGCACGGATCTCGGCCTCGTGTGCGCGGATGTCGTCGTCCGACATGCCTTGCTGTCGCAGCTCGCCGATCAGCCGGCGGATGGTATTGGCCTCCTCGCGGGACACCAGCTCGGGGGGGAGCTCGAACGGTGTCTTGCCGAGCAAGTTGCCGAGGATCTGCTGGCGGAGCGCCCGCCGTTGCTGCGAGAAGTTGCGTCGCTTGAGGGCGTCGTGGACCGCCTCCCGAAGGTGTCCGATGCTCTCGAATTCGATCGAGCTCAGGAACGCCTGGTTGATCTCGGGGAGCCGGACCTGCTTCAGGTCATGGATGCGGACTTCCACTTTGAGCGTCGCGCCCCGCAGCCTGGTGTCGTGCGCCGCGGTCCCCATCCTGGCCTCGACCGTCCGCGTCTCGCCCGGCTTGGCGCCCACCACGGCCGCGCCCATGTTCGGGATCGACCCGTCCTGGAACCGCAGCTCCGGCTGGAGTCGGAACTGGGTCTCCTTGACCTCGCTGAGGGCGACGCCATCGGGTCGGAGGAACACCAGGTCGGCCGTCACGTAATCGCCCAGCTCGGCGGTTCCTTCGAGCTTCGGCACAATCTGCCCGTGACGCTCGAGGTAATGATTCAGCTCGGAGTCGATCTCCCGGTCGGTGATCGATCGCACCGGCCGCTTCAGCGAGAGCCCCTTGTAGTCGGGGACCTCGAATTGCGGCCGGACCTCGACGTCCATCTCGAATTCCATCGGGCCGTCTTCGGGCAACTCGATGGCCGCGACGTCGAGCTGGGGCTGGGTGATCGGGTCGAGCTGATAATTCTTGTCGATCTGCTCGAGCGACGACATCAACAGCCGCGACTTGACCTGATCGGAGACTTCCTTGCGGAACCGCTTGATGATCAACTGCCGGGGGGCGCGGCCGGGCCGGAATCCCGGCACGACCGCCTCCTTCCGGAGACTCTCCAGCGACTCCGCATACTCCCGCTTGATCTCGGAGTGGGCGATCGAGACCTTGATATGCTTCTTGCACGGGCCCACATCGGTGATCTCGACGGCCATGTCCAGATCGGGCTTGGAGGCTTCGGTCTCGTTCGGATCGGGAAGGTCCTCGACCGAAACGGTGGTGCCGGCCTCGGGATCCAGGTCATCGGTGCTCATCAAAGGCGGTTCCTCGGGGTACATCAGATTGGGGTGGCTTGGTCCGCCACCACGCAACCGACGCGCTCAAGCGAAAGCCGCCAACCCGGGATGGCATCGATACAAGAGCGGGAGAAGGGATTTGAACCCTCGACACCCACGTTGGCAACGTGGTGCTCTACCACTGAGCTACTCCCGCGCATTGACCGAGAGGATCTCGTGATGTGGCCGACGGGCCGGAATCATCCGCCGGTTGGCCGCATCCGGGACCGATTTCAGTATAGGGCGGCCACCCCGATTTGCAAGCCATCTTCCGCCAAAACGCCCGCCATTCGACCCGCGCCGCGGGCCTCGGCGGCGCGGATGCCGCGTTTACGGGCAGGGCGACGGGCCTTACCCTTTGCGTCGCGGCGCGCCAGAGGATAATTTATTAGGGACGCCCATCTCTTCCGCATCCTTGCAAGGCTACAGAGCACTCGATCGGGACGAACGTACGATGAATTATCTACTCCAGGTCGTCAAGGGCCGAAGCGCGACGACGACGCTCAAGCTGGCCGACGGCGTCACCTGTCTCGGCCGCCACGACGATTGCGCGATCCGCATCAAGTCGTCCCTGGTCAGCCGCCGTCATTGCGAGCTCTTCGATGTCGGGGGCAAGCTCACCCTCAAGGACCTGGGTAGTTCCAACGGGACGTTCGTCAACGGCAAGAAGGTCTCCGGCCAGCAGACCTTGAAGGTCGGGGATGAGCTGACCGTGGGCGGGATCACCCTCCGGGTGGCGACGCTCGGCAAGCCGGTCGCCATGGCGCCCTCCCCGGAGGCGCCGGCCTCCGAGGGGAAGCCCGGCGATACCGCCGTCGTCGAGGCCCTACCCATGGGCGAGGAAGACGAATTCGAGATCGAATTCGACGAGGAGGTGGTCGAGCCGGAGCTCGATTCCATCCCCTTGGCCGAGCCGGATTCGGCGCCCGCGAAACCCGCTCCCAAGGGCGACGGCAACCGGAAACCGGTCGTCGAGGTCGCCGCGCCCAAGGAGGCCCCGCAATCGGCGGCCAAGCCCAAGGTCGAGGACGAGGCCGTCGCCCAGTTCCTCCTCGATCTCAACCTCGACGAGGATTGATGGCCCGTCCGGACCCGGCAGAGATCGGGCTGGAACGGCCCCGGCAGCCGTCATCATGGATCGGTCTGGCGCGAGTCGAGAGACCCGCGCCCAACATAGCCTCTGCCCGAACACCACCCCACCTTCAAATCTCGAATGTTGATCTAAATCGCCATGGCGACCCTTTTTTTAAGAAACCCAGTGATTTTTTGGACGCATTGTTGATTTTTACGGGAGAATCGCCTTAAATAGCTTCAGGCGCTCGATCACATGGGCCGGTCCACGTGTCATCGCGAGCTGGAACTTGATCGTGCACAACTTTCTGGGATCTCGTCATGGCTCGTCGCAAAACGCTTCCTGAGTCGGTACGTGCCAAGCTGGCCCTGGCCGAGCGGCTGGGGGCCCTACGCTTGGAGTTATTCGGAGATCGAGGGGGTCCTGAGATGGCCCGGCGGTTGGCCATCCCGGTGCGGACCTGGTACAACTACGAGGGGGGAGTGACGGTCCCGGCGGAGGTCGTCCTGAAGATCATCGAGCTCACCTCGGTGGAGCCGGCCTGGCTCCTGCACGGGAAGGGGCCGAAGTTCCGCCCGAGCGGCCCGTCGCGCCAGGACACATCCTCGACGCCCGCGATGACCGTGAGCACGCTGCTGAGGACGGCGTTGCAACTGCTGGAGAGCGAGCGATCGCCCCATCCCGCGCCGGCGGACGACGAATCGGTCACCGCTCCGATCTTCTTCAACGGCGCCGTCGGTACCGATGGGGACGGCCTGGACGAGGCCGGTCACGACCTCCCGCCGCACGAGGCCGGCCTCCACAATCGCCAGGAGTTGCTCGCCGCCCAGCGCGAGAACCGGCTGATCCGCGTCTCGGGCGATGCGATGGCACCCATCCTGGCCGACGGGGCATCGGTCGCCTACTCCTCGCGCGAGGAGGACGTCAGCCAGCTCCACAAGAAGTTGGTCGTCGTCTGGCTGGACGGAAATCCCATCGTCCGATGGTTCGAGCACTGCGGACGCTACGCATTGCTCAAGGCCGAGAACCCCGGCGTCGTCCCCGCGGAGATCCTGATCGACCTGGAAGAACCGCGCAGCCCGCACCGGTTCCGACGCGTGCTGTGGATCAACTCGCCGCATTGACGGGTGGTGGGTGGTGGGAAGAGGCAATCTGCGCCCGTCGTCTCTTCCCGCCACTCGCCACCCATCATCCGCCACCCTCGGCTACTACCAGCTCAGGAACTCGCCCGAGCAGGGGAGGACCAGGATCTTACCGTCGCCGATCCGCCCAGTGCGGGCCTGGCCGACGATCGCCTTGATCGCGACCGGCGCGAGGGCCTCCTCGACGAACACGCTCAGCTCGACCTTGGGCACGAACGACGTGTTGTACTCGCTGCCCAGGTATTGATGCAGGCGATTCTTCTGCCGGCCGTAGCCCATGGCCTCGCGGACGGTGCCGCCGAGGATCCCGAGGCAGCCCAGGGCATCAAGGACCGCCTGGGCGCGGAACGGTTTGACCATCGCGATGATCTGGACCACCCCCGTGGTCCGGATCACCGGCGCGGGATCCTCGGGTGCGGGGGCGGATCCTGGCTCGATCGAATCGTTGAGGGACATCTCGGCTCCCCGTCGAAACCTCGCCGCGGCCCGCTTGACAGACCGCCCGTTCGCACCGAAATTGGATGATGACCGGAACGATCGGGCCGGTGGTGGCTCACGCATGAACGAGGTAGGTGAACGATGAAACGGATCCTTGGGCTCCTGGCCAGCACCAGTATCTTCCTGGTCTTCGGCTGCTCGCCCGACTATGATCGTCGGCTCGAACAGAGGATCAAGGATCTGCGCTATGAGAAGCAGCTCAATGATAACCTGGAGCCGCCGCCGGAGGCCAAGACGAACCTCGCGGTTTCCAACATCTATATCCGCCCCCCGCTGGCCTTCAAGGGGCCGACCAAGGAGATCGGACTGGCCCCGGTCGAGGAGGGGAAGTTCGACATCGCCACCAGCTTCATCGGCGATCCGGCCAGCCTCCACGTCCTGGCCCGCGTCGAGAAGCCCAAGGGGGCCGCTCCCAAGAAGAAGGGGCCCAATACGACCGACACGCCCGCGACGGTCCGCGGCGACTTCACCGCCGACGTGCTCGACTACATCAAGGGCGCCTACGGCACGGATGCGCCAAGCTGAAGTCCGATCCCAAGAAGGCCAACAACTTCAAGGCCACCACTCTGGACCTGACCGCCAAGGAAGTCCAGATCTATATCCTCGGCGAGAAGAACAGCCCGGCACAAGTGGCCCTGATCTTCGATTATCCCAAGGAGTCGAGTAAGACTATCGGCCCGAAGATCCGGTTATGCCTGGAGTCATTCAGGGTCGGCGCCCCGGCCCAGCGCCTCTACGCCGGTCAGGAGGAGGAGGGCGGTGAAGGGGTGCCGCGCCACCCAGCGGAGTCTTCTGATCCGAAGGTCCCTCCCTCTGCGTCGTGGTGGCCCCGATCGAGGCCGGGAATCGCGCGGGACGCGGAGCGTCCAGGACGGCATTCCCACGCGGAGCGTGGGAACGAGTTGACTCAAGTCGCAGCAGATTCAATCGTTAACGCTCATTCAACGGTATTGCACCTAATGGAGAAGTCGGTGGGAGGAGTCGGTGTCAGGAGGTGTCGGTGTCAGATCATCTTTCCCCCGAAATGAGGGGAGGAGTCGGTGTCAGATCATCTTTCCCCCGAAATGATGATCTGACACCGACCTTCCCTCGAAATGATGATCTGACACCGACCTTCCCTGACACCGACCTTCCCTGACACCGACCTTCCCAAATGATGATCTGTCACCGACCTTCCCTGACACCGACCTCGGGCGTCAGCCCGATCCCATCGGCTGGCCGGATCGCACTCATGCGCGAGTCTGGAGGTCCGTAGGCCCCGTCCGAACCACGGTCTCACGACCGTGATCACGTGCGAGTGCGCGGTGGTGTTCGGCGAGACGCGCCTGTCTGCGGATGGCTCCGGCCCGCGGGGACCCTCCGGCCCGGGAGCCGGGCCGTCGAAGCCCGGCTCCCGCGATCCTCAAACGATCGCTCGCAGGGCGTCGAGCAATGTGCTGCCGATCGGCGATCTCCAGCCGGCCACGGCATCGTACCCGGGGCCGACGAAGTAGCCACCGACGGGGGCCGAGACGTTGTCGCCCGAGAAGATATCCTTGCAGGCCGAGGAACCGATCGGCTGTCCATCGGCGCCGGGTTGGTAGAGCACGGCCGTCAGGTAGCCGGCCCACTTGCCCGGCCCCTTCTCTTTCTGGAGCACGGCATTGATCCGGGCGATCAGCGAGGCCCACAGCGGGGCCGCGGTGCTGGTCCCTTCGTTGGGGCCCCCCTGGCCGTCCAGGACCCAGTAATCGCCGGTCGTCTTGCCGTTCGACTCGGCGTGCGCCGCGACGTCCGGGACCACCCGCCCCGAGATGCCACCCGGATTGACCGAGTTGATCGCGATGCCGCCCTGGAAGTCGGGTCGCGGGATCATCGAGCTGACGCCGCCGGTGCTCCCGCCGGTTCGATCAACGGAAAAGTGATGAGCCGCGCGGGCTTAGAGATGTGTGTTGCGGATGCGACGAACGGCATCGCCAACTCGCTAGATCAAATAAATATTTTTGGAATTTTCGGATTTTTTTATGCCTTTCTTGTTGGCGGCTTGTTAGAATAAATATGCGAAGTTTCCATTGCGCCGCATGGCCTTAGGCGAGGTTCCCCCGTGGCAAGCAACGAAAATCCCCTGGCGTTCGTGGGTAAGTTTCTGGACAGCACGGGCTTCTTGTCGTTCGTCCTTGTCGTCCTCGCGGGCCTCGCGGCCTGGGCCATCTGGAGGGGTTGAACGAGCCGCGATCCTTCTACGGCACTTCACCTTGCCGAGACATGCCGCACGCCCCGCGCATTCATCTCGCTGTCCCGCAGTAACTCCTCCTGTATCTTCACGTCGCAGCCGGCACGACGAAGATACGCGCGATTTCGAAGCGATATGCCCCGAACTCCCCGGTGACGCAGGAAATAATGCTCCCGCCGGTGCCGCTGGGTGGGATGAAGAGACTGTAGCGACGAGACGGGGCGTTGGATCGTCGGCCCCGGTGTTCCGCCGACACTCCTGAGGGCTTTGCCCTCCGGGCTGCACTCCAGCCACTCGAGGCCAGTCGTACGTCCTAACGGTGGCTGGCTCGGGTCGGAGCCGGCCCTGCTGGCGGAGCCCCCAGGAGTGCCTCCGCGCCGGTCATCCGCGGCCAGTCGTCCCGGTCTCGTCGCTTCAGACTCCGATTAATCCGCCAGCTTCCTGGCCCGGAGGGGCGGGGGTTGAGCGTTTGTGGGTCGGGCGGCCAGTTCCTGGCGCAGGACGGGGATGTCCGGAGGTGCCTCGATTCCCAGACGGACATGGTTGCGATCGATCCTAACGATCGTGATCACGATGTCCGGTCCGACCATGATCTTTTGCAAGGGTTTCCGACTCAGTACCAGCATCCTTCCTCCCGACGGCCGAGAAGTCGATTCGAGCGTGTGACACTCCTGTGG
Source organism: uncultured Planctomycetota bacterium (assembly GCA_963777695.1). Taxonomy (GTDB): domain Bacteria; phylum Planctomycetota; class Planctomycetia; order Isosphaerales; family Isosphaeraceae; genus CAVZRC01. Next base: position 10,018 of record CAVZRC010000004.1, on the reverse strand, counting down.
CGTCGCTGTCGGGAATAGTTTCGTAGGCCGGCGCTCTCGGGCGACAGGCATTCGGGGGGCTGCGGCGGGTTTTGCGATTTGTCACGGGCGTGCGGCGGGTGGGGTCGCCGAATGTTCGGCGTTCGGGGTCTGCCCGGTCGATGGCCGCGATGGTCGACGTTCGAGGAGCTGGCTCGCCTTGGGAATGGCCTCGCGCACCCTGGCCGGCGGGAGTCCCGGGATCCTCCGGCGCGATCGAGGAACTCGCGCGCAGTGGGGTCGCCTGGTCGGGCCGTCGGGCATCGGAGAGGCGCTCCGCCAGGTTGAAGATCGAGAGCAGGGTGTCGGGATGGTCGTCGCCCAGCTTGGCCCGCCGCCTCGACAGGACCACGCGCGAGATCGCAATCGCCCGATCGACCGAGCCGGCGTCGTGATAGGCCCCGGCCAGGCCGTTCATCACGGTGAGGGTCGTGGGGTGATCGTCGCCCAGCTCGGCCTGTAATCGTTGCGATGTGGCCTCGAGCAGCCCGATCGACTCGCCGAGCCGACCGCCGGCGCGATAGGTCCTGGCCAGGTTGCTGATCGCCACCATCGTGGTGGGGTGGTCGTCGCCGAGCTTGACGCGCAACCCGGCCAGGGCCGCCTCGTGGAGAGGGATGGCTCGATCGGGGTGGTGTGCAGCCGTGAGGGCGACGGCCAGGTTATCCATGATCGTCAGTGTGTGGAGATGATCCGGGCCAAGCCGGGTCCGGGCTCGCGCGAGCGCCGCCTCGTACAGGGGGATCGCCTCGGCGGCCCGATCGGCTTCCCAGTAGGCCACGGCCAGGTCGTTCATCGACTCGATCGTGTTGACGTGGTCGTCGCCCAGCGTGGCCCGACGGCGTTCGAGGGTCAATTCGAGCAGGGGGATCGCCCGGTCGAGCCGGCCCTCATCCTGGTAGACCATCGCCAGGTTCTGGCAGGATTCGAGCGTCTCGGAGTGGTCCGCTCCCATCTGGTGGAGGCGGATCTCGAGGGCCCGCTGGAAGGCCGCGAACGCCTCGCGCGGCATGCCCAGTCCGGAGAAGGTCTCGCCGATGGCGTTGTAGAGTGTCGCCCGCATCGCCGGCTGATCGGTCATCGAGCGGTCGAGGTCCTTGACGGCGCGATCGAGCAGGTTGACGACCTTGAGCGATCGGCCATCGGCGGCGGGATCGGGCTTGCGGAAGGCCTCGACCAGGAACTTCAGCGCCTTCTCGGCCCGGGCGCGCTGGTCCTGGGCCTCCTCGGCCTTCTGGATCGCCAGGATGCGCTGCCGGGATTCGTCGCGGCGCGCTTCGGCCTCGTTCCGCCAGGCGATCGATAGGATTGGCACGGCGAGCCCCAGGGCCAGCATCGTCACGACGACCGTCGCGACGGTGCCGGCGACGATCGGCCGGTGCCGCTTGACCCATCGCCGGGCCCTGGCCGAGCCGGGATCGCGAAAGGCAGTCACTGGCTCGTCGGCCAGCCATCGCTCGACGTCGTCGGCCAGGGCCAGTGCCGAGGCGTACCGCGCCGACGGCTCCGTCGCCATCGCCTTGCGGCAGATCGCATCCAGGGCCTTCGGGACTCGAGGCTGGATCGCCCTCGGCGGATCGAAACGGCCCCGGGGGACGTCCCGGAGGACCTCGACGGGGTCGCCCACGTACGGCGGGCGATCGGTGAGCAGGACATAGAGCGTCGCACCCAGGCTGTAGACGTCGCTGGCCGGGGCCATCGCCTGCAGGTCGCCGGCGGCCTGCTCGGGGCTCATGTAGGCCGGCGTCCCCACCGCCTGGCCGGTGACCGTCACCGTCGAGCCGCATCCCGAGCTGGGCCAGAGCGGCGACAGGTCCGTTGGGATTGCCGGCGTCGGCCCGGGATCCGGCCGTCCCAGCGGCTTGGCCACGCCCCAGTCGAGCACCAGCGTCTCGCCGAACGGCCCGAGCATGATATTGCTCGGCTTGATGTCGCGATGCAAGACGCCCCGGCTGTGCGCATATGCGATCGTGTTGCAGACGTCGACGAATCGCCGCAGCAGCCAGCGGAACTCCAGACCGGAGAAATCGGGCGCCTCATCGACGTGGAACCGGCGGGACGCCGCCGCCAGGTCCTCACCCTTGATGAACCGCATCACGTAGAACGGCCGGCCGTCGGGACGCCAGTCCAGCCCGTAGACCGGCACGATCCCCGGATGTTCCAGGTTCCCCGTGATCTCCGCCTCGACCACGAACCGCTCGCGGCTGACCGGGTCCGCCGCATGCTCGGGCTGGATCTCCTTGAGCGCGACCCGACGGTGGAGCTGGGTGTCCTGGGCGACGAAGACCTGGCCCAATCCCCCCCGGGCATGCGGCCAGAGGATCTGGTATCGACCCGTCATGGACTCGACGGCCCCCGGCTCCGTCGCCATCTCGGCCCCCATCCGATCGGCCGGACTCCAGGACGATACGGTGTCGCCGACGGGCACTCCACCTGGCGGTGCGTCGCCACTCCGTGGCATCCCGGCGCTGGAGGGCGAGATCGCGTAGCAATCCGCCCGGCTGTCCTCGGCGACGCACTCGGGCCGCCGGTTGACCAGGCACTCGAGCCACCGGCACTCCTCGCTGGTCATCGCCTCGCGAGTGGTGAGCACCTCGCCCAGCGTCCGGGTCGGATGATCGGCCCACTCCAGCATGGCGTCGATCAACTCATCGCGGTCGATGACGTCCCTTTGCAAGGCCTCGATGCTGAAGAGGAGGTTGCGGTCGACCTGCGCGCTGAGCATGGAATTCCCCGGGCGGCTCCGCCACGAGAATGGCCGGGGATCGCCATCGTAATCCGTCGTGCGCGGCCTCCGATCTCCGGCCATTCACACTCCCCGGCGCATCGCGTACGGCTTTCACTCAAAGCTAGAACGTCAACTCGGCGTTGACAATCAAGTCCCCATGGCCGTATCCTGACCCGTGTTCGGACGCCGGCCGTTTCGGGGCGTGCTTGAGTGCTTGGTGGCGAGTCCGTGTCATACTGACGCGGAGAAGAAGCGGGGGTGTGACTTGCGCGTCTGGCCCAGATCGAAGATCCTCGCCTGGACCACCCTGGTGGGATGCCTCGGGATCGTGGTGACCGATCGGGCGAGCCGGGCCGATCTGATCTATTTCCGCAAGGGGGGTGAGGCGCAGCTCCCGGTGAAGGTCGAGAGGGACCGGGTGGTCCTGGCGATGCCGGATGGGAAGGTCGCGCTGTTGCGCGAGGACATCGTCAAACTGGTCCCGGGGTTCTGGCCGGCCACGGAGTGGGAGTCGAGACGGCGTGAGGCCAGCACGGGAGGATTCGCGTCGCGATATGCGGCGGTGTGGTGGGCCATCGAGAACGGACTGACGATGGAGGTGGCCGCCGAGTTGCGGGCGCTGCACGCGATGGACCCGAAGCACGGTCCGACGGCCCGGATGGTCGCCCTGATGGACCGGCTCGACCTGCCGTGCGAGGATCCGGAGTTGGCGGCGTTCCGCGGGGCGCTGGGGATCGAGACGCGGGTGGTGCGCGGGCCGCACGTGATCCTGCTGCATCAGCATCCGGAGGCCGAGGCGATCGAGCGGGTCGCGCTGCTGGAGCGGGTACTCACGGGATTCCACATATTATTCGCCGCCCAGGGGATCGAGCTGAGGGTCCCGCGTCATCGGCTGGTCTCGGCGTGGTTCGCCGATCGGAAGGACTACCTGGCGTTCCTACACCGACAAGAAGCCGACGCCTTCGCCACGACGAGCGGCTATTATCATCCGACGTGGGACGCGGTCGTGGCCCATGACGGGCGGAGCAGCGAGAAGCTGCGCGGGCCCGCGATCTCCTGTCGTCGCGGCGGGAGGAGGTCCGTCGGCTTGCCGAGGCGATCGATGGCATGCCGGCGCGGGGCCGGTTGCGGATCAAGCTGGCGGAGGAGCCGGCGCGGAATGTGAGTCGGGCGGAGGGCCGGTCGATCGTTCGACCGACTGGAGCGGGAAGTCGCCTACCGGACGGCACTGCTGGATCTCGACTGGCGAGCGGTGGACCTGGGCACGGCGGCGCACGAGATGATCCACCAACTGGCGGTGGACAGCGGCCTGGTGCCGCGACACGACGCGTTCTCCTACTGGATGCACGAAGGACTGGCGGCGCAATTCGAGGTGATCCGCGGCGGCCGATGGGCGGGCATCAGCCGCGCCCACGACCTGAGGCTGACCGACTGGCGGAGGATCACGACGCCGATCGGACTGGAGCGGCTGGTCCGCGACGCGGGCTTCGGCCGGGGTTACCAGCGGGACCTCTACGCCCAGGCCTGGGCCCTGGTCTACTACCTGCGCACCCGGCATCCCGAGCAATTCCTGACCTTCATCGACCTGTTGCGCAATCCCGAGGTCGACTCCGACGGCGGTGCGCTGCTCCAATCGGCCCGCGGCGATCGCGTCTTCAACGCCTTCCGACGCTCATTCGGCCCCGACTTCGACGGCCTGGAGCGCGACTGGCACCGATTTATGACCGGCGTCCAGACCCCGCTCGAGCAACACGCGCCCTCCCTCGATTCGGCTCCGAAGTCCGGTCTTCCCGACACCAAGGCCAGTCGTTCGAAGCCCGGCCCGACGCGTTCCGAAAGGTGATGCGATTGACAGAAGCCGCCAGTTCGCTAAGATCGTTCTAACCTTCCATTTGCGGGGCGTAGCTCAGCCTGGATAGAGCGCACGGTTCGGGACCGTGAGGTCGCAGGTTCAAATCCTGTCGCCCCGATTGGACGCAAGTTTCGCCGAATCCTTGATTTAGGATACCTGTCCGCGTCGGGCAGTGCGGCCCAGGAGCCTTCAAAAATCCGGTAGTCTACCGGATCGTGGCTTTCAGGGTCCCCCACCATGCCCGCACGAATGCCCTCGTATCGCCATCACAAACCCTCGGGTCAGGCCGTGGTCACGCTCAGCGGCAAGGACCATTATCTCGGTCGACTCGACTCGACTCGGCCGAGAGTCGAGAGACCTATGACCGCCTGCTCGCAGAATGGCTGGCCAACCATCGACTTCCCCCCCAGCCCGCGTGCGATCCAGCCGACCTCATCTCGATCGACGAACTGATGGTGGCCTACTGGGACCACGTCCTTCGCTATTACGTCAAGGCCGGGAAGCCGACCAGCGAGCAGGACACTATCCGGCAGGCCCTGCGGCCGCTGCGACAGCTCTACAGCAACTCCAACGCGAGGGACTTCGGCCCGCTGGCCTTGAAGGCGGTCCGGCACGCCATGATCGATCGCGGCCTGTGCCGGACGTTCATCAACCGTCAGGTCAGCCGGATCAAGCGGATGTTCGCCTGGGCGGCCGAGAACGAACTGGTCCCGATCTCGACGTACCAGGCAATTGCCACTGTGGCCGGATTGCGACAGGGGGCGGACCGGAGCCAGGGAGAAGCCGCCAGTCCATCCGGTTCTGGATGAACTGGTCGTCCGGGTCCTGCCCCACCTCCCGGCCACGGTCGCGACGATGGTCCGGGTCCAGCGACTGACCGGGATGAGGCCCCAGGAAGTCGTCCTGATGCGTGCCGCCGACATCGACATGTCCGACCCGACGTGCTGGATCTACAGACCCGAGCGGCACAAGTCCGAGCACCACGAGCGGGAACGGGAGATCTTCATCGGCCCGCGTGCGCGAGAGCTCCTGCGTCCTTACCTGGATGTTGCACCCACCGGCTATCTGTTCAGCCCTCGGCGAGCGGAGGAACAGCGACGCATGAATCAGCGCGCCCGACGGAAGTCGCCACTGACGCCATCACAACGTGCGCCTCGTCCCGGGACAAATCCCACGCGTCAGCCCGGTGAGGTTTACGACGACGGCAGCTACCGGAAGGCGATCCGGCGGGTGTGCGAGAAGCTGGGCGTCCCGATCTGGTTCCCGAACCAGTTGCGACACAGCGCCGCGACGGAGATCCGTCGTCGGTTCGGCCGCGAGGCCAGCCAGGCGGTGCTGGCTCACTCGGAACTGGGAACCTCCCAGATCTACGCGGAGGTTGACCGGACGGCGGCCTACAGGATCCTGTCGGATATGGGCTGATGCTCAGGGCCAGCGCCTACATTTCACAAGTCCCTACGAACCAACGACTTGCGATTTGTAGCCAGATGTCCGCTGGATCGCAAGCCCTTGATTATGAACAACTTACAAAAGGTGTGCGCTGGCCCTGCAGTTGCCGGAGTTCCTGCCCACGTATCTGGTCGATCGCGACGAGCCCAGGCAACCCATGGGGCCCGCCCGGACCCTCGATCACGTCTTGTTGCAGGCGGAGGCAGGCAGGCCCGGCCGGTTCGAAGTCTTCGTGGCCGGCGATGTGCCGAGGCATCTCTGTTTCGTGACCCGATTTCGAAGGCGGGACGTTCACTCTCGACCCGAGTCAGGCGGGCAGCCTGGCGGCCGTCCTGAGCGGTACCCTCACGCGGGCCTGAGTTCCCGGTCGGCGAGTCGGGGCGGTTCGTCGCGATGGATCGCTGGTGCTGTCGGGCCAGGCTCTTCGATCAGCGATCGGCGATGGTCCGGCCTGACGATGCCCGGGCGATGAGGCTCCCCAATTCTACCGGCTACGGGCGTGGGCGGCCCCGCTGGCCGAATCTCCGAGGAATCGGGCCAGGTATGGGGCGGTACGGCTCACCCCAGCCTTCGCCACCTCGGCGGGCGGCCCGGATGTGACGATCCGGCCACCCTCGTCTCCCGCGCCCGGGCCAATGTCGATGACCCAGTCGCTCGCCGCCACAACTCTCATCTCATGCTCGACCACGATGACCGTATTGCCGGATTCCACCAGCCGGTCGAGCTGCGACATGAGCTTATCAACGTCGGCCGGATGGAGCCCCGTGGTGGGCTCGTCGAGGACATAGAGCGTGTTGCCGCGCTGGATTCGCTGTAATTCGCTCGCGAGCTTGATCCGCTGGGCCTCGCCGCCGGAGAGCTCGGTCGCGGGCTGACCGAGCCGGATATAGCCCAGCCCGACCTCTCGCAAGACGTCGAGAGATCGGAGCACCTGCGGCTCTGCGGCGAAGAAATCGCAGGCCGCATCGACCGTCATCCCCAGGACGGCGGCGATGGACTTATCTCGGTACTTGATCTCGAGCGTATCTTCGTTGTATCGGGCCCCGTGGCAGACCGGGCACGGGGCGTAGACGCTCGGCAGGAAGAGCAACTCGACCATCACGGAGCCCTCGCCCTCGCAATTCTCGCAACGGCCCTTGGCGATGTTGAACGAGAAATGACCCGCGTCGTAGTGACGGGCACGGGCGGCCTCGGTCGCCGCGAAGAGCTTGCGGATGTGGTCGAACAACCCCGTGTATGTGGCCAGATTCGAGCGCGGCGTCCTCCCGATCGGCTTCTGATCGACCCTCACCAGTCGTTTGATGTCTTCGAGCCCGGCCGTGATCCGGCCATCGATCGTAGTCACGGCCGTTCGCTCCGGATCCGGGCCTTCCTCCTCGTCCGGGGGAGCTGGTGGCCGAGCTTCTCCGCGACCAGCTCGATTAGAACCTGGCTCACAAGGCTCGATTTGCCCGACCCCGAGACACCGGTCACGGTCGTGAAGGATCCGAATGGGAACGCGGCCTCCACTCGGTGCAAATTGTTGCGCGTGACGTCGGCCAGGCGTAGCCAGCCCCTGGGCGTGCGAGGCACCCGCCGGGGGAGCGTGTGATCCCTGAAGAGGTATTGTCGGGTCCGGGAGTCCTCGACGGCTCGCAACCCTTCGGGCGGCCCGCTGTAGAGCACGAAGCCGCCCTGCTCGCCCGCCGCCGGGCCCACGTTGACGATCCAGTCGGCGTGCCGGATCACGTCGAGATCGTGCTCGACGACGAACAGGGAATTCCCGGAGGCTTTCAAGCGGTCGAGGGCTCGCAGGAGCGACTCGGTATCGGCCGGATGCAGCCCGGCCGAAGGCTCGTCGAGCACATAGACCACACCGAACAGGTTGGAGCGGACCTGCGTGGCCAGACGAAGTCGCTGGAGTTCGCCCGGCGAGAGTGTGGGCGTGCTCCGTTCCAGCGTGAGATATCCGAGCCCGAGGTCGACCACGACATCGAGCCGCCCCGCGAGGTCCCGGGCGATCCGCCGGATCACGATCACTTTCTCCGGATGCTCCGTCTCCAGCTTTGTCATCCCGGCGGCCGTCCCGTCCGCGTAAGCACGCAAGATCCCCGCGAGCCGGGCCAGCGGGATACGCGAGATCTCGGCGATGTCGAGGCCGGCAAACCGGACACCCAGAGATTCGCGGCGGAGGCGCTTCCCTCCACAGAGCGGACAGTCGCGACTCAGCATGTACTGGAGCGCCCGCTTCTTCATCAGCGGGCTCTGCGTGGTCGCGAAGGTGTGCAGGACGTGTTTCCGGGCGCTCACGAACGTCCCCAGGTAGCTCGGCTCCTCCTTCCGTTTGAGTGCCCTGCGCACTTCCTCCGCGGTGAATCCCGAGTAAACTGGCACGGTCGGCTGCTCGTCGGTGAAGAGGATCCAATCGCGATCCTCCCGGGGCAGGTCCCGCCACGGGCGATCGACGTCGTAGCCGAGCGTCATCAGGATCTCGCGCAGATTCTGCCCTTGCCAGGCGGTCGGCCAGGCGGCGACGGCCCGCTCGCGGATCGTGAGGGAGTCGTCCGGCACCATCGACCGCTCGGTCACCGCGTAGACCCGGCCCAGGCCATGACACTCCGGGCACGCCCCCTCGGGGGTATTGGGCGAGAACTCCTCGGCATGGAGGATCGGCTGCCCGGGAGGGTAGTCCCCTGCGCGCGAATAGAGCATCCGCAACAGGTTGGAGAGCGTCGTGACGCTGCCGACGGACGAGCGCGTGGATGGCGAACCTCGCTGCTGCTGCAGGGCCACGGCAGGAGGTAAGCCGTCGATCTCATCGACCTCGGGGACGCCCAGTTGGTGGAACAGACGCCTTGCGTAAGGAGAGACCGATTCGAGATACCGTCGTTGCGCCTCGCCATAGAGCGTGCCGAACGCCAGCGATGACTTGCCCGAGCCGGAAACGCCCGTGAAGACGACCAGGGCATCGCGTGGGATCTCGAGGTCGATGTTCTTGAGATTGTGCTCTCTCGCCCCTCGCACGCGAACGAACCCGGACAAGGCCAGTTTGACGTCATTCCGAGTGTGGCCGTCGGTTTCCATCGTGGCTCGCCGTCGCCGGGTGATCGTCATGTCGGATGTAGCCTCCGATTCAGGCCGTTCGGCTTTCCTGATTATGACTTGCGTGAGGGCCGCAAACGAGGTGCCTCACCGCCTGGAACCGGGAGATCATGGCTTCCCCGTCGCGTGCATCCGGGTCGGATGGAAGCCGGCGACACGAGATGGGAGTCGTTTATCTGGATCACTCGACCTCGATCGTCCGACCGGACGAATCCCAGGATGAGGAGCCGCGTGGGGATGCGACGGATCTCTCCGGTATCGCCATTCATGCAAGGCTAGACCATTCCCCGCTCGGTCTCTGCCACGATCCGGTTAACCAAGTCTTCCTTCCGTCCGCCCCGCGACAGCGCCTCACGCTGACGGCCGCGATCGCCGACCTGCGACGTTGCACCGGGGGTGCGGCCGGCGAATGGTTGACCATCACGAATCGCCTCCTCGGGTACAGACCAGGTTCGGGGCCCGTGTCAGCGGCGGGGAAGGGCGAGCTGGCCGGGATTCGTGCGACGATGGGCCGGCACGCCGGCGCGCCGAAGAGGAGTGGACCGACGTACAAATCACATGCCGCCGTAATCGCCGACGGGGCGCGGGACCGGCAAGGAGCCAGACCCGGCGGCCCGCGCCCGATCCCGCTCTCTTCCCTCGTGCCACTGGCCGGCATCCTGGCGGCCGAGGTCCGAGAACACCGCAGTCGGGTCGGCGACAGTTTGGCTGCCGGCCGGGCGACAATCTGTCTCGCCGCCTCATGGTTCGTCGGCATGTCTGGCAAAGGCGAACATCCCTCTGGGCCGCCACGGTGCGCGGAATTGATGTTAACTCATGCCATCCGGCCGGCTTCTCCCGGTCCGCGGGACGCCGAGGCCCTTCGGCACATGATTCGCGAAGGGCCGCTG